>NZ_FRAA01000010.1 GCF_900142205.1 Reichenbachiella agariperforans | reverse complement strand
AGATATAGCAAAGATATCGTCTCCTTGTTGGACGATTTTCAAACCTCCGTTACGGGAGATGGTAGTTAGTCCAGTTAATGTCTCTACATCGGGGATGGTTGTGATGCCATCGGTAAAGGTTAGTCTATAGAAAGGTCCATCATTAGAGGCTACGATAGCGAACCAAGTGCCATTTTCTTGAAACAAGTCGATTCCTGTAGGAGCTGTGACGAGGTTGCCTAGGTTGGTATAAGTAAATGAGTCATCGTCATTGGAGTAGTCTCCTCTGATTAGGTTGTTATTGCCTGATGAAGTGATAAAAATTCTAGCGAATTGAGAGCCATCATTGACAGTTGCTAAGTCGAAAGATTTATTTAATTCGTTGATTGTAGCGATTGATTCTACGAGAGTTAGGTTTTCGGCAGTCCCGCTACAGAAGTCCCACTGGAAAGAGTCTGCATTGACAGAGGAGTTCGTGATGCTGATGTTTTCGCCAATACAGACAGAGGATGGGATACTAAAATTGGGAGTAGGGCATTGTGCTTGAGAAAATCTCAACACCGTGAAAGTAAGGACCAGCATATAATAAAAGCGAGTAGTCATTGCATTACCTGTCTTATATTAATGTAATTTTTACTGTGTTATTGGAGAGAACATACGTTGTGGTAAACCATGACTCACAAGTAAAGAGAGTGTTAAGAACGATTTTTTTATTTTCATATTTCTCAAATACTAGGGTACAACGAACTTTTTGAATAAATATTGATGCCAAAGTGATCCAATACCTTTTGCATGTTATCTAGGCTACCCTCATCAAAATAAAATTGCCATTTGTTAAGTTGTTTGGAAGAATCATTTTCGACCAAATCGACACTCGTAGCACTTGCCTTGTTAAATGATTGATGGATGGAAATAGGGAGTTCCATTCCCCAATCTAAGAAAAGGGATTCTATATGCTCTTTTGGATTTGTAATCAAAGATTCATAATAAATAGTATGCCAATTGCTGTTTGGGGCTAATAAATCTTTGTTGGTGATACACCAAGTAGCTACTAAGCTTTCTTCTTTGGTCGAAAGATTTTTTAAGAAGTCTTGATTTGCTAGATAAATGTCGTTGTATTTGGTTTGTGGAATGATGAATTCACTGAAGGCATGATCCCATCCACCTTGCTTGAGTTGTGATGCCGCGACAGCAAAGGGATGACGAAGCAATACAACGGGTTTGTATTTGAACGTATACTGTTGACAAAGCCAATGAATCAAATGGTTTCCTCTACAAAATTTTATAATGGGAGTTTGGCATTTAACATAGTCAATGGCACTAAACCTCATGGATGTCCATTCATTGAGGGGGGCTAATTTCAGTATTTGATCAAATGCACTTTTCGCCTGTGGCCAAACTGCGTTTTTAGGAATATGTTGTCTCCAGCCAAATCCTATCTCCCTTATGGTTGAGTTATGTTTGGGGTGTAGTGGCTCCCAGTATATGATCGATTGATCCAAATGATGGATGAGCTCTGCCAGCCAAGTGCTACCTCCCCTAGGGTCGCTAAAAACAAGTATGGATTGTTCGGGGTTGATTGTTTTGAACAGCCGCAGGACTTGTAAAAGCAAGAGCTTGACCTCAAGTCGGACTCTGTTGTTGATCCTATTGAATAAAGGCTTATTTTTTGACAATGGATTTGTAGTTGTTACTAACGATTTGCAAATTTCTATATTTTTTTGACAACTCTACTATATGAGTAGCCCGGTTGGGTACAATTAAGTGATTGAGCGTAAGCCAATTTACGGATCCAGTGTCCTCTGTCACTACACCGCCATTCTCATTTCGAATGATCTCACTGTCATCTCCTATCCCTTGAGGGCTGACAATAGGCAAACCATTGGCCCAGTACTCTCCATTTTTGATGGGGGAACAAAAACGTCTGTAGGGAGTAGGTTTAACTGTAGAAAAGGCAAAATCAGCCGCGCTGAGATACTGAGGGACCTCAGCATGTGGCACGAGACTGTGGTGTACTTTGCTGTTTGGGATTTCGAACTCTTCGCAGCGTTGTTCTACGAAAGCTTGGGTATGCGGACTGAGTAGGAGCAAGTGAAATTCTTCGAAATAGGAGAAAGCACTTTTGAACAGCGTAAACGCTTCTTTGTCCCAGTAGATATCTCCAAATTTTCCGACGTAGATGCCTACAGTTGCAGTACTAGCTATGCCCAGTTGGTTTCTGAGGGTCTCTCGGTCACTTTCTGAGTAGGCAAAGCGTTCATGGTCTACAGCACAGGGCATCACGGATATTTTGTCCGTGGGGATTCCCTCTGCTACGAGTTTGTTTTTGTGCGCGTGAGTCACAGGCATGAGGTGGAGCGCATGCTTTTTCTGCTTTTCTTCGAGATGTTTTTGCAAACGGTAACTGATGCCAGATTTTGACCAAATACCCAACTCTTTCATGTAGTCAGCATGGGGTTCGAATGACTCCACGGTGAAAGGTACTCTCGTCCATCGATGTACCCAATAGCCTATGCCTCCTGCCAATGAACTACGGCACATGAGCAAGTCTATCTTCTCCCGACGAACCAAACGGATCAGGTACAAGGGGAGTAAAGTGAAGTCGCTTGCTTTGGACACAAGCCGTATGCCTTGAAACGAAATGTAGGGACAATGCTCGATTTTGGGGTGGTTGGGGATATGGTATTGCGTTTCCGTTTGACGCTCGATGGATACATAGCTGATTCGCGCTACGGATTCCATATTAGCCAACAATTCCAAATGTGGATTGATGGTCGCTTGACTGAGCCCTTCGTTGGCTCCCCAGTATCCGAAAAATAGAATGTTCATCGTGTGTGCAAGATATGCAACAAAACCTGACAGGTTTCTAAAATCTGTCAGGTTTGAAGTAGTAGTTTAATGCTGAATATAGTCTTCCTACACGTAAGTAGCTTTTTAGCATGATGCTTTTTCTTTTTGATCGAAAGGCCTTGATCAGTTGCGAAGGAAGATTCAAAGACATAAGTTTCTCTTCGAGATCGGTATAGCCCTTGGCAAGCCCATCGAGGTTGGACATGGCAGAGCCATCTACGAGCCTTCTGAGGTAGGAGGTGCTTGTTGTGAAGCGATATTCCTTACCCTTTGCCATTTGGATGTAAAACCATAAGTCTTCTCCATGTGTCAATGTTCGGTCAAAGGCGTAGTTTTTTTCTGTTTCTCTTTTGATCATCCATGTGATGCCAAAAAAGGATTTTCCTGTCAAGGAAACCAAGTCTTCGAGGGGTTCTCCTTCAAAGTTAGGTGTCCATTGGGTGACTTCTTGCGTCATCTGTTCGTCTCTCGAACTCACTCGTCCATCTACAAACGCCACTTGGCTGTTGTTTTTGAAGACCATCAACCGATTCGCTAGACTGTCGGGAGGAAAGCAATCATCCCCATCCAAAAAGCAAAAGTAGTCGCCCTTCATGTGGGCTAGTCCTACGTTTCTAGCTGCACTCACTCCTTGATTTTTTTGAGAGAAATAATGAATGCGTGGATCTTGATACCCTCGGATGATCTCTGCAGATCGGTCTGTGCTGCCGTCGTTGATGATGAGCAGCTCCCAGTTGGTATGGCTTTGTGCCAAGACCGAATCGATGGCTTCTGCCACGTATTTTTCCGCATTGTACACGGGCATGATGATCGAGACCAATTCAGACATGGGAAGTAGGGGTCAGTTTTTCAATTCGATCGATTTGTCGACTGTAGCTGTTGTCTTGGGCGATGGCTTTGCGTTTTTGTTGCCATGACCCATCACTCCATTCTTTGGCGTGGATGATGCACTCACTGATTTGTAGACCAAAGTCTGTGTTGCTTTGGCTCATGGATAGGATGGGAGACTTGTATTGGGCAAAAACCTCTGTGTAGGTTGCTGCGATCATCTTTCCTGTGCCGAGATACTCCATCATTTTGTGGGGATTGGCTTGATCATCGTGATGCTTTTCTTGGTAGCAGATGGTTAGGATGTCTGCTGCGGCATAGTAGGCGGGGAGTTCGTCAGCAGGGACTTTGCCCAAAAAGTATGTTCTTTCGTGGTGGAGTAGGTCAGTCAGGTATTTCCAGGTTGGATTTTGGTTGGATTGTTCTTTGATCAAGGGTCCTAGGAAGATGAAGTCTGCTTGGGCGTTTTGGATGATAGCCTCATACATGTGTTGCCAATCCAAATAGGGCATGTTGAGATTGCCTGCATAGAGCACCTTGGTGGCGTGCGCACCTGGTAGTGTTTTGGGACTGGGTGAGGGCTTGGCATTGTAGCCATGGTTGATGAAGCGGGTGTTGGGGTTGAACTGCGAAAGGCGGTCACCGATATGTTGGGTGGTGTAGAAACATATATCAGCAGTACGAGCGGCTTTGGCGGTTTCGAAATCCTGATTCAAATCGACGATGTGCGAAATGTTGTAGGTGTCCAGCAGGGTAAAGTCAAAGAATACCGAATTGTCAAAAGACCAGATGAGATCAAATGTCAGGTCACAGTGTTTTTCGATTTGTTTCAACTTGTGACGAATGAGTCGCTGACTCACCCAAGTCGGGAGTTTTCTCAGCCCCTTGACGAATTTGGGGTAATCCAACACCTGTAGGCCTGCAACACCAGAGTCCTTCAACTGCCAGCGGTCCCCCGCAGGATTGGCAAACACTACCCGGTTGCCCCGCTCCGCGAGGTGTCGTGCATAGTGATGCTTCGACACGAAGATATGATCCCAAGGTTCGGGAGAGATCAGTAGGATGTTTTGGTCTCTGAGTTTCATCAAGCTGCAAGATAAATATTACTTGGTGATTCAAACTTTCCAAAAGTTCCAAACTTTGGGAAAGTTTGCCTCGGTTGTTTGTGTCAGTCAGATCCTACTTCGTCATAGCTCGACGTGAGATCGGGCTATCCCCTATCGGTGAGTTCAGGTGTTGGCTTTTCTGTCCTTCTGCGGTCAGTGGGGGATTACCCGATCTGCGTCCTCGTACCTCGTCCTTGTCGGGTAATGACGGTGGTTGTATTTCGTGCCTCGCCCTTTTGTGTAATGACGGTGGGTTTTTGGTGATGATGTTTCAGAGACGGAGCTTGTTTGCTGTCAGTCAGATCCTACTCCGTCATAGTCCGACGTGAGATCGGGCTATCCCCTATAGGTGAGTTCAGGTGTTGGCTTTTCTGTCCTTCTGCGGTCAGTGGGAGATTACCCGATCTGCGTCCTCGTACCTCGTCCTTGTCGGGTAATGACGGTGGGTTTTTGGTGATGATGTTTCAGAGACGGAGCTTGTTTGTTGTCAGTCAGATCTTACTTCGTCATCGCCCGACGTGAGATCGGGCTATCTCTATCGGTGAGTTCAGGTGTTGGCTTTTCTGTCCTTCTGCGGTCAGTGGGAGATTACCCGATCTGCGTCCTCGTACCTCGTCCTTGTCGTGTAATGACGGTGGTTGTATTTCGTGCCTCGCCCTTTTGTGTAATGACGGTGAGTTCAGGTGTTGGCTTTTCTGTCATTTTGCGATTAGTGGGAGATTACCCGATCTGCGTCCTCGTGCCTCGTCCTTGTCGGGTAATGACGGTGGTTGTTTTTCGGGTTCGTCCCATGAGGAAAATTATTATATTTATCCATGTCACGCGCAAAGGGAGGGTATATCTACATCATGTCCAACGTACATCGAACGGTGCTATACATCGGTGTGACGGCAGATCTTTATACACGTGCCTATCAACATAAGTCAGGTCATGGATCCGCCTTTACTCACAGGTACAACTGTGTGGACTTGCTCTATTATGAAATTTTCACGGATATCAAAAGTGCCATTGCTAGAGAAAAGCGACTTAAGAAGTATAAACGAGAATGGAAATGGGAGCTGATCGACGGGTTCAACCCTGATCGGGTGGATTTGTTTGATCAGGTCAGTGAGATGGGATGAGCGTTTAACTTATTAAGGGTCTACTGCTTCTGATCATTATCATACCCCCTTCCGCTATTTCGTCATAGCCCGACGTGAGATCGGGCTATCTCTATCGGTGAGATCAGGTGTTGGCTTTTCTGTCATTTTGCGGTCAGTGGGGGATTACCCGATCTGCGTCCTCGTGCCTCGTCCTTGTCGTGTAATGACGTGGGGGCTCGTAACTCGTCATAACCCGACTAGATCGGGTTATCCCTCAGCGGTGAGAGCCGAGGCTAGCTACTTAGCATTTCTGCTGCCGGTGGGTTTTGAACTGTTTCATACATAAAAGACCTAACAGGTTTTCAAAACCTGTTAGGTCTATAAAACATACTGTTAGGGAATAATATTCCGAAAAATTGATATTATTTAAGTTTATTCAAAATATTATTCTTCCCCGGGTGATTTTTCAGTGTCCCGGAACGGTCAGTGGTCGTCCCGGGTGGTTTTGACCCTTTCCCGGGAGGGTTAGCGTGCGTCCCGGGAGACTTTTTATGCTTCCCGGATGCCAGGAGGCGTGTTTTATCTGCTGTGGTAGGCACTTCTATACCCCTTGAGGCGTTTGGCATCCTTCCAGAAGACAAATTTCCCTGCTGCGCGTATCTCGTCTACGGCTTGTTTGAGCAACGTGTAGGCTTTGTCTCTTAGAATTTTGGCACTGTTGTTTTCGGCGGCTTCTCCCGTCGTGGCGGCTAGTAGTGCACTCATTTCGGCACTCTTGGTCGCTGCTTCATCGAGTTTTTCTGCCGTGACACCTATGCTAGTTAGCAAGTCCAGGTTGTTTTTGCCCAATACGGAGAGATCACTCAGGTCTTGGACTAAATCTTCGTTTCCTGTACCCTCTTCTATGACCTGTACCTTGGCGAGCAGGTCTGGACGTTTGCGAAACCCATAACGAAAGGCATGTTCCAATTCGTTTTTCAGCTTAATCACCAGTGGGCTCTCTGTATCCCACTGGTGTCGGGCTTCTTCTCTGCCATACCGGTCTTTCATCCAGACACTCTGGGCGTGGCGTAGGGCACCCGTTCGGGCGGGCAGTGCATCGAACGTTGATTGTGGGACACCCACAGGCGTGAGTTCGGGGATGTCGCCTAGGCTCCATACTTCCAGATTGGCGGCCTCTTGGGCGTACTTGTCTATCGGCATGTTGGGAATTTTGGTGTCTGCATCAGAGATCGCTTCGATCTCAGGCAGCAATGCATCATAGCTGTCTTTTGACATAATCATGTTTGTTAAGGTGAAAAAAATAATCGTGACTCTGGCAGAAACAGCGTGATTAAAATGTGTCCTATAGATAAGATAATCAGGTGTTTACTAGTAGTGTCAGGATTTAAATTAGGGGGAAGAACATTGCTAGAAAAGTCAATGAGAGACTTTTTTGACGGGGTGCAGGATTTTGAAGTATTTTGTCAATATCTGGATGTGGTATTGGGGATAAGGCTGCCTTGGAGGTGTCTAGTTTAGGGGTAAATAGAAAGAGCAGGAGAAATTATTGTTTAATTATAGATGAAAGAGAGGCCAAGTATCGAATGCCTATTGGGATAATTGAGAATCTCTTATTTGCTGTGGTAGCAGATGTTTTTCGATTCCAGTCTTTGTTGCTCAAAGTCAATAACGAATCAAGTAGTTTGTTTTTATGGTCAATTAATACTCCATTACTATTGTCTATGAACTCAGGTATGCCGCCAATATTAGAAGCAATGACTGGGCAGCCACAGCAAACAGCCTCTGCGCAGACCACAGAGAAAGTTTCGTAGTTAGATAGGTGGATAAATGCAGCGGCGGCATTCATTTCGTTAGCAATGTCCTTAGAGTCAAGTGTTCCAAGCCAGTCCACATGGGGGGGTAAAGATAGATTTTTTACTAAATTTTGCATCTCTTGGAGTTGTGGGCCATAACCTCCAATTCTTAGCCTTGCTTCTGGGAATTGAGAAACATACTGCGCAAAACTTTCAATTACTGCAAATGGGTCTTTTGGTGTTTTCCATTGGCTGATCATGAAAAACCGATGAGGTGTAGGTTTGATATTGGGGTTGTGGAAAAAGAGAGTAGTGTCTACAATGTTTGGGACAACATAGGAAGGGAAGTCTGCATTGCTGAAGCTTTTGATGTCCTGAATCAAAGCATGAGATACTGCGATAACGGGAATCTGCTGATGAAAAATATGCTGGATACGCGGTAATTTGTTGGCATCTGCAAGCCCAAAGTTTTCGTGATAGGCACTCCAATGCTCGGTGATCACTACAGGTGTCTTGACCCATCGTTTGATCCAGTGCCAGTAGGTGAGGTTAGGGTAGGCGATGTGGAAGTTGATGAGATTATAGTTGCCATTTCGTTCCTTCCATAGGATCCAAGAAAGTAGTATGATGGAGATAACCTCCATCAAGAACCAAGGCAAGAACGAACTGATTAGTCTATAGCTTTTATTACCAAGAATTTCGCGTTTACCAAGACTCAGTTGAAAATCTCCTTTGTTGACCTCTAAATGATAGGTTGTGTTTTTGCATCTTGATTGCGCCAGAGCCTCGATGTGTCTTTGAACCCAAAGTGCAGATTTTGGATTTTTATGCGTGGGGTACCATGTGGTGATATGGAGGATGTTCAAAACTTAAAGAGTGTTTTTCTTATACAGTATTGTAGTGTTCGCCAGTTACTGATTTTTAAAGGTTCTTGTCTAATGGCTAAGTACATGTAGTTGATAGCAGATTTATTCATCTTTACATACATAAAAAACTCAGCCATCTTTCTTAAGTGCAAAGTTTTATCTAGAAGGTATGGCTGAGAAAACTTTCTTTCAAGGTCCTTGATAAATGCCAAGTCTTCGCGTTCGAGGGCGTCTTTTTTCCCTGATTCTCTTTCTTTTGCAAGGTGTTGTGTTACCTGTTGAGTGATTAATTTGTGATAGGTAGGGATACCTTTGGATATTGAGTTTGGAACGTTTCTATAGTAATATAATGACTTTTGTATGTTTGTGGTTTTGTAATTTTCTATAATTCTAAGAGCTAGATCATAGTCCATGTTATTCTGGAAATAAGGCCTGTAAATTACCCCTAGTTGCTCCAGTACTTCCCTTCTGATGAAGACCGAAGCATCTCCATCAGTATTGTCCCTGCGCATCATTTCTATTATTTTTCCTGAGTCAGTTGCTTTTTTTCTGAACAAGCCGAGTGGAGTACCTTTTTCTGTGACTCTTTCTATTTCATGACCACACATATAAATGTCTGTTCTCTTTTTAAATATTGGAATGATTTCTTCAAATCTTGTTGGATGACTAATGTCATCTGCATCATGTATGGTTATTATTGCCCCTGTACAGTTTTCAAATAGATTTTGAACAGTCCTTGGTTTCTTAAGATTGACGGAATTGTGAAATGTTTTTACTCTGGAATCTTTGTAGGAATCAATTATCGCTCTAGTGGAATCCGTAGATGCGTCATCGGCTATCAACAATTCAAAATTTTCATAAGTTTGATTCAAAAGACTATCTATCGCCTCTTTGATGTATGGAGCCGCATTGTAGGCGGGTAGTAAGATAGAAACAAGAGGATTATTCATTTTTGATTGTAAAGTTCTTTGTAATTAGGAACTAGATTATTGTTATAGAATTTATCCATTTCAAAGAAATTGACGACACGCATGATGTTGTTGATTTCTTGGTTTGACAAGGAGTGTTTCCAGCTTTCCAATTGGAGGTGCTTATCAATTTGTTTCTTATTGATTGAGGTCTTGCTGGCAACATGCTGACTTGTATAGTTGACTAATATATCAAACTCATTAGATATATTAAGTTTAGAACAAATTTGATTAATTACATCATTGGTGTTTAATAGTAAGTCTTCATAGCTTATAGTCAACCATCGGCGGTTATTATATTCATGCTCAAGAGGGTATTTATTTGTTAAACACCATACAGCAGCTAGTATCTCTTCTTTGTGTTTTAGAGAAAGGCAAAATGCGCGATATGGCTGAAAATAATCACTATGTTTTTGTGACAAAAAACCCAGTTGCGAATGGACGTGTTTCCATCCGCCCCCATTTACATTTCCAAATTTTATTTGTGAGGCGACTACCGCACAAGGATGGCGTAACAATAAGATAGGAGGAGCTATTTGAGGGAATGTATCAACTAACCAAGGGAGCATTAAGTTGAGTCTGCAAAATTTAAAGACTCTCTTTTTTGCATTGATTACGTCATAAATATTCTGTTTTTTTGACATTGGATGGAATGTCATTCTGTTGTTGAAGAGCTTTCCTAGAAATAATTTTTTAAAGTACTCCTTAGTGTCATTCTCAATAGACGTTTGTGGGATATGATTTCTCATCGAAAATCCCATTTCAGCCAATTCAGGGATATAAGACGGATTTAAGGGTTCATAATAGCAGACAGATTTACGTAGGCGTCCTAAAACATCTTCTAACCAAGTGCTCCCTCCTCTTGGGTTGGCAGCAATAATGATGACTTTCGAGTAGTCTTCTTTTGTTGGGATTTTAGTGTAAAGTTTTAGTCCGTACTTGTTGCCTCTATAAGATATCGATGAAAGTATTTTCATTTTATTCAGTTACTTATAATGTTTGAGTACTTGGTAAGAATTGAAAAATACTTGTCAGTGAGCATCTGTAATGAAAAATTAGCCTGCAAAAAGTCAAAATTAGTTGTTCCTATACTAAGATGTTCTTTTTCGTGATCTTGAATCATTTTAGTGAGAGCGATGGTGCATTGCTTAACGTTTCTTGGTTCAAACAAATACGGATGCTGTATTTTGGGTAGTACCTCTTTTATGGCATCAATAGATGATCCTACTATGGGGAGTTTTGCTTGCATATATTCCAAAACAGCATTGGGACATCCCTCGGATGAGGCAGAGCTTAAAACCCCTACATCGGTTAGCTTTAGTAATTTTTTGGTGTTCTTGACACTCCCTAGGAAATGTATGTTGTTTGAAAGGTTGTTTTTCTTTACTAACTCAATGAAATGATTGCTTCTGTCATGACACTTCTGTGGCCCTCCGAGTCCTGCTAATAAAAGGTGCATATTTGGGTGGTTTTTTATAAGCTCCCCAAATGCCTTAATTAATGTTGCGTGATCTTTGTATTCGAAAAAATTGGCAATCATTGTGAAAAATAACCCTTCTTTTTGTTTGGGGATTAGAGCTTCCCAGTCTTCAACTTCTCCTTCATATCCGTTGCTGAAATGCGCATTTCGAACTACTTCTACTTTACTTTCTGGTAGCCCTTTTATAATAGCGAAAGCCTTGGCTCCATGATAAGAATTAGCAAGATAGACGGGCTTAGATAATTTAACCAGCCGGTCATAGAGATCAGGGGTTTCTTTCTTGGGATTGTCATGCCCACCTCTCTCAAAGAAAAATGAAGCCTTAACTGACGGAGAAAGTAATTTTAAAATGTTTATTTGCTTTGGGCAGGCAAATGGAAAAATTACGGAGTATGACTTTTTGTTCAGTGTTCGAGCTTGTTGAAGCCAGTATTTAATCTTTTGAAACTTATTCAATTCAAAATATCCAGCACTAAATATAAAGGGGATTGAGCTATTCATGGTGTAGCTGATTCCTTCACGCTCTAGTAAGTCTGTGTAGTTGCTTTGTTTTGTTTTAACACCCCAAAATTCGACTTCAAACCCCAAGTCATTTATTAGATAATGGGCAATGAGCAGAGCCTGACTTTGAATACCTCCAGTTGTCAAATTGTTTAAGACGAATAGAGCTTTTTTCTTTTTCAATATATTAATTGTTCTAGTTCTTGGGTTAGTTGCTGGTTGAAAACTTCAACACCATTTTGATTTAAATGATGCAGGTCATAATAATGTAAGGAGTCATTAAGCCCTAGGTGCATCGTGTTGAAATTTAAATAATTATCTCCTATCGAACGATATAGGCTATCGTAATAAGCTAAATTCTCAATGTCTGAGTAAAGCTTTTCACTAATAGGTGCAAAGACCAATATTGTTTTTATATTCCTTTGTTTCAGGTGTTTAATGTTTTCAATAAATGCGTTAAGTTGTCTATGCTCTATTTCCCAATTGACGTGCTTTATTGTGTCTGGAGAGGAGAAGGTTTTAAATTCTTTTTGTACATATCCTCCTGAAATGTACTGGTCACCTTTTTTTGAATTAGGCTCCTTGAAATTGTTGTTTAAGTTGAGAATTTGGTCAAAGGCGCAAATAATCAGCGCATTGTAAGTTCTGATATCTCCAACCTTGACGGCCATTTTTAATGCTTCGAAATCTATCTTGGCATTAGATAATAAGTCTAAAGAAGCCTCTACTCCGTCACTAGAAAAAGTCGCGGGAAAAACTTCATAAAGAATGACTTTAGGGTTTAGCTTTGGGACGTATGTCTTGAGTAACTGTCCTGTTTGAATAGGCGTTTGACTGCTTGAACCAAGGTTGAAAATCGAATGATTATTGACATGAATTAGCCTAGGGTCGAATCCTCGGTATGCATGCGAAGAACCAACTACTAGAATGTCAATGGAGTCTAAAGTATTTATCTCTTCTATTCTCGAATGCATGTGTCCATAGCCACCTTTTACAGTGCGTAGGTTCTTCTTAAAGTGATAGTGAATAGGTGTGTTGGCTAGCGCTATGACCATGACGCAATAAACCACGCCTAAAATGGGTAAAAAGGTCAATATTTTTGTGATTAACGATTTCATTCTAAAATTGGAAATAAATGAACGGTGTCCCCTCAGCAACAAAGTAAATCCCTATTAGGGATATGAGGAAGGCATAGAATGACATGCGAACAAAAACGGACTTTTTTGCAAATGTTGTCTTGATAGGGTAGGGATTTCTTCGCCCGTGCCATTCTATAATCATAAACAGCGTCAACAGAGCAAGCGTGTAATTGGCTTCATAAAACATTAAGGCACCTGCTTGTTTCATAGAAGTGAAATCTGGGATGCTTATGATGATGTTTTGATAAATACTCAATGCTTCAGTCAATGATTCTGCCCTAAATAAAATCCATGCCGTGGTGACGAGCAGAAAGGTAAATAGCATAGCAGGTAGCTCTTTTAGTTGAGCATTGGTGTTAAGGTGCTTTCTGTTTTGTTTTGAAAGAAAGGAAGGAAGGAAATAAAATGCATTTAATGCTCCCCAAGCTACAAAAGTCCAGTTAGCACCGTGCCAAAGACCACTGACTATGAAAATGATGAAAATATTTCTAATACTCAATAGTGTCCCCATTTGACTACCTCCAAGGGGGATGTAAAGATAGTCTCGAAACCAAGTAGATAAGGAAATATGCCACCTTCGCCAGAATTCACCAATATTTCTAGAGAAGTAAGGATATTTGAAGTTGGTCATGAGGTCAAATCCCAATAGTTTGGCTGTGCCAATGGCGATATCTGAGTATCCAGAAAAGTCACAATAGATTTGAAAAGCAAAGAAGATAGCGCCTAGTGTTAGTGCCCATCCTTGATAATCTTGATGATTGTTGAAAATCAAATTGGCAAATTCAGCACAGTTGTCAGCGATCACCATTTTTTTAAAGAAACCCCATAGCGCTTGTTTCAAGCCGTCGATAGATGCATTATAGTTGAATCTTCGTTCTTTTAGGAACTGAGGCAAGAGATGCGTGGCTCTCTCTATGGGCCCCGCTACCAATTGAGGGAAGAAGCTGACATAGGCTAGGAAGGCGATAAAATTAGGAGTAGGCTTCAATTTATCTCTATACACATCAATCGAATAGCTGAGTGTTTGAAACGTGTAAAAGCTGATACCTACGGGTAATATGATGTTAAGACTCGTGACGTTACTTTGAAATCCTAAAGTAGTTAGGGCAGTTGAAAAGCTGTCAATGAAGAAATTATAGTATTTAAAGAACCCTAGTAAGCCAAGGTTAACAAAAAGACTAGTGAAGAGAAACAGTTTTTTGTTACTGTCTGATTTGCTATTATGAATACCGATAGCAATGAAGTAATCCAAAATAGAACTAAAAGCAATAAGAAACAAAAAACGCCAATCCCACCAGCCATAGAATATATAGCTAGCTATTACGATCAGGGTGTTTTGATACTTGAGGCTGTTTTTGAATATCACCCAATAGGAGGTGAATACAATTAGGAAAAAAAGAATGAAAGAATAGGAGTTGAATAACATTTGCTGTCCTTAATGGCTATTTCAATAACCGTAATTTGATAAATCACGTGTGATTAGCTTCTCTAAGAGAGCATTACTTTCCTGATAATAGGTTTCAGGAATTTTTTCTATAAACAGGCTAATTTCTTCTTCAAGTCTTTTATTGTAGTTCAATGGGGATAACCTCATAAGGATATTGAAAACTCTTTTATATCTATTAGGGATGTTTAACCTGGTAGGGGTGCATTCTGAACCAAAAATCCGTGCATTTAGACGATTCTTATAGCCGTGAGCTAAGGGTAATTGAGTATTGATTTGTTTTTTTAAATTCAAACTGCTTGTGACTAAGCTAAGGTCTTGATCTAGTCCTAAGAATGAACTCAATTCAGATATGTATTGCTCTGGTGTTTTTTTGAGTGCTTCATAGGGTAGAACCAATATATTTTGCTCACCAAATAGTTTTAAATACTCAGATATTAGGTAGTCATATTTGAAATAATCTAAGTTAAATGTGGGATTTCGAATAAGGTAAAATCTTTTTGGATAGAGTAGTTCTTCTAGTTTAGCATTGCCTCCTACTTTCAGGTATTCAAGGTAAATTGACTTTATCATTGATCTCTGTTCTCGTATTGAGATAAGGATTTTCGCCGACGGGAATAATTCTTTAAGTCTATTGGCGATAATGATAGCGTCGAATCCTCCTGTGATAGGGTATCCTGATAGTCGTTCAATTGAAAGTACGTTGATTTTGGATTTGTCAACCGCTTGTAGATAATATTCTTGTAGTACCTGTTTATCAAAGGAGTAATCAGGTTTGATGAACTCGGTTACCCATTTAGCTCTGTCGTGATAGGGGGCTATTGAGTTTATATTGAGTTTTTCATTTTCGAAAAACTCTTTTTGAAGCCAAGAAGTTGCCGTTTTGTGATATCCAATATGAATGATCAGGTTATCCATTTTTTTTCAATTCAATATTTTTTAATCCTAGCGATGAAAGCTCCTTTGTTATTACTTGTGAGATTTTACGAGGGTCTAGATGGTGGTCGAGTTTGTTTTCATGCTTATAATAGTCATGTACAATACCAGTAGTTGGGTTTAAAAGATACTTGTCAAAATCGATGTAGGTGTAACCATGAAGCGAGCAAAGATCTCTAAGCTTTGAGTTGAACTTGAGTGTGAGTTGGGTTCGCTCATATTGGTTTGCGTTGATCCCTTTTCTTTTGTGAGCGACCTCTCCCCAGTCTTGATTGTCGCTAATAGTTGGGAGCGTAGTACTGGTGATTAGCAGCCTCTTTTTGTTAAGTTGCTTAGAGTATGCTTCTTCTATTAGAGCATGGTAGTTTTCAAGCATACGGTCTAGTAATTTGTCAAAACTTTTACCATCTCTTTTGTTTTTAAACCAAACAGTAAAGCCACAGTCAACCTCGCCGAGTTGAAAAATAATAAAGTCATTTACAGATATTTCTTTATCGATGTACTCGGAAAATTTTTTCTTGGCTTGAGTCTTTGAGTTAATATTTTGAATGCCAGTAATAGTCGCTCCATGTACTATTTTAGTTTTTAATTGGTAGAAAAAACTTGATTGCATTGACTCATATACTACGCCATGACTGTCGCTTAAAACATGTACGCGTTGTATTGAAAAAAATCTAGATAAGACTCTTTTCAATAAAGTAACTTTGCTGTAAAAGTATCCCATCTTTTATGTTTGGCATTTTTCCAGTACCGTAATAGTCAGCATTTTGAATCTTGAGAGTGCCTATTTTTTCAATTGAATCAACCTCTTTTAAGTCTACTAGACACTTTGCATTAATTTCATAATCTCCTTGTGCTAATGTAGGAGAGTGTATTTTACAACAGAATGTACCAGAGTCTGGAATTTTTTCAAACGGTGAACTGCAATGATAATTGTTAAGTATAGATAGCCTATGTCCAGAGAAAGTTTTGATTTCAATTCTAATTACCACATTTTCTAAATTAGGGATGGCACGATACCCAAATTTTAAACATATGGTCTCTCCCACAAATGCCATTTCAATAGGGTGGTCATCTGCATCTGTAATTTGAAATTTTGTAAATCTTACGACTTCTCCACCATTTCTATCTTGTCGCTCATCGATATTTATTAGGAGTTCTTTGTTCGAAGAATAATTATATTGTTTTATTCCTTGATGAACGTCACCAGTAAAGTTGATAGAGCCCTGTGACATAACGACAAGCTTAGTGCATAAATTTTCAACACTCACCATATTATGACTTACAAAAAGGACCGTCCTGCCCTCTCCCTTACTCACATCTTGCATCTTGCCGATGGCTTTCTTTTGGAACTCGGCATCTCCTACGGCGAGGACTTCATCGACGATGAGGATCTCTGGTTCGAGATGTGCCGCAATGGCAAAACCTAGACGAACGGTCATGCCTGAGGAGTAGCGTTTGACGGGGGTGTCTATGTATTTGGCTATTCCGGCGAATTCCACGATTTCTTCTAGTTTGCTAGCGATCTCGTGGCGGTTCATGCCCATGATGGTGCCGTTCATGAAGATGTTTTCACGCCCAGTCATCTCAGGATGGAAACCTGTGCCTACTTCGAGCAGAGAAGCGATGCGGCCTCTGGCTTTGATGCTGCCCGTGGTAGGAGAGGTAACTTTTGATAGTATCTTAAGCAGGGTGGATTTTCCTGCGCCATTTTTTCCTATAATGCCCAGTACTTCACCTTGTTTCACTTCAAAATTGATGTCTTGTAGCGCCCAGACATATTCACTGGTGCCCTTAGTGGTGCGGTCGTTGCTTTCTCCGATTTTGAGGTAGGGGTCTTCTTTACCTCGTATACTGTGCCACCAACGATTGAGGTCATGACTGATCGTCCCTGTACCGACCTGGCCGAGGCGGTATTGTTTGGATAGATTTTCGACTTTGATTGCTATATCACTCATAGTTATACCGTGTCCATGAAAGTTCGTTCGGTCTTGTTGAAGACAATAGTGCCTAATATCAATAGGGAGGCAGTGACTGCTACATCATATCCCAGCAATTGCCAGTTGAGCTGACCAGAGCCTAAGAAGGCATAGCGGAAGGTCTCGATGATGCCCGTCATGGGATTGGCCATGATAATCCATTTGTACTTTTCGGGAATGGTCGATAGAGGGTAGATCACAGGAGTCGCGTACATGAGCAGCTGTATGCCAAATTGCAGCAGAAAAACCAAATCGCGGTATTTGGTAGTCATGGAGGTAATGAGCATCCCTGCACCCAGCCCGAGCCCTGCCATCAGAGCGATTAATACAGGGAGTAGCAGTAGTGCGCTGTTGGGCATAATGCTCGTGCCAGACCATAGGTAGTAGCCCAGTATCAAGACAAAGAGGAGCAGTTGGATGCCAAACTTGATGAGGTTGGACACAACGATACTCAGCGGTGTGATGAGCCGTGGGAAGTGTACTTTGCCAAAGATGGCTTGATTGTCTTTAAAGACTGTTGAGGTTTTGTTAAAGCATTCTGCGAAATAATTCCAAGCCGTGACGCCACTCATATAGAATAATATCTGTGGCATGCCGTCTGTCGATATTTTGGCGACATTGCCAAAAATCAACATATAGGTCAGTGTGGTAAATATGGGCTGGATGAAAAACCAGACGGGTCCAAGAATGGTTTGCTTATAATAAGTAACAAAATCACGCTTGACAAACATGCGTAGCAAGTCTCGGTATTTCCATACTTCAGACAAATGGAGCTCCAGTAGCCCTCTTTTAGGCAGGATGACAGTGTCCCACTTGCTAAATTCTTCTTCTTGATTCATTGTTTCTATTCATACATAAAACCAAAAACAGCCCATAAAAAGGCATTACAGGGATTTTGTATCTCATTAAAGTGCCAAAATTAAAAGTGCTCACGCCTACGGCAAAGGCAAACATAAGGGCAAAACTAAGACAGAAAAGGATAATGGGGGTGTTTAGCTTCTTTATTATTATACTCCATTTTTGAGTGGAGAACAGCCGAATGGTCAGGATTAGAAAACCTAAACTCTCCATGGCTGATAATAACATGAGTGGGTTTTTTACTTCCCATGGCCAGGGGCGAAATAGCGTCACGATGATGCCTTGAGGGGCGAGTTTGATGAGGCTGCCTATGCTGCCATCTAGTTCTCCGAGGGTGTAACCAGAGTTGTCTCCCTGACGAGCGCCCCAGCCATAGCGGATGTCATAGGCCGTGATCATGGCAGTTTCTCCGATTTTGTCGAGCGCGTAGCGAGAGTCATCCTCACTGATTTTTTGCATGGCAAAGTAGCCACCTCCTATAAACACCGTGATGAGTACAGGAGCGATCATCAGCTTCACCACAAAACTACGCACCTTGGAGATGTACTGGAGATAGAGGAAGATCGATACGCCGACCAAAAAGCAGAGGAGAATATAGATTTTGATAGAATAGATGACCCATCCCATGAGCAGAAACAACAAGATATTGCTCAAGGATAGCCGGTTGAAGATGCTAATCCTAAGTACGATGTAAGTCATCCAGCAGAGTGCTGCGAGGGTAATGCTGTCTTTGAGGATACCCGAACCCCAGAAAACGACAGAGGGGATAAATAAAGTAGCATACGCTAGTTGTTTCGTTTGTGCTGGAGAGAGTTTTTGGAATAGGCTAAATAAGACCCAATGTCCACTAAAAGCAAAAGCAGCAAAGAAGAGAGCTGTTGCGCTGTAGGTCTGGAACGTAAACAGGTCAATGACAGCAGTCATACGAATGATAAACATAGAGGCAGCATCTCTAAACATCCACATTTTACTGGTGTAAGGGTAAGTTTTGCCATTGTAGTCTCCTGCTTTTTGGAACAATAGGTCAAGCCCAACGGCAGGATCATCCATGAATGCCTGCCAGATCCAGCGACTGCCATGGCTGTGGTAGGTAAAGGTGTCCCCGCCACCATAGTAGAACTGATAGATCATGCCGAGTGCTATGGCACCTACAAATTTGATGGCTAACCCCGGAATGAAATAGGGACTGGTCTGTGCGTTGGTTGCATAGGGACGAATGACGTAGGCACCTATGAGGAATAGGATGAGGTATAGGGGCGTTATGAAAAAATCCTGAAACGTCAAGGTTTGGCTATCTTACTAGGGTGTTTTTGTTTGTTTTCTGAGGGTCGAAGTTACTTTGATTTCTGAGGATTTGGAAGTGTTTGTTTCATGGCAAACGCATTTAAACCAGACCCCTTTACCTAAGTTGGTCATTATTGAGGAAATCAGTACGTTAAAACCCTGCTCGTCGCTCCCTTCATCCGTCATTCTCTGAAGCTGACGGAGGAGCTATCAGGGAATCCCCCAGCGGTAAGCACTGTGCTGCCCTTGCATCCTGTCAGGCGAGAGGTTAAATACCTTTGCCATTGGGTTTGTTCCTCTGGGATAGTGTTTTGATGGAAACTGTGTCGGATGAAAAGATATCCGCGACCACAGCTTTCAAACTATTGTTTTAATTTTGACCTCTTTTATCAATGCCGTTTAGTTAAGCTTGAAGAGACCCAATATAGCCACCCGTGATCGTATTCTCACGATCATACAGATAGGATTCGTGGAGACACGAACCCAGGCGGATTAAAAATGGCTTAACTAAACGGCATTAAATCCTAAACCACTACTAACCCTTACACCATGCAAATTCCTTTTTTTGATCTGACTCGACAAAATACCGCACTAGCAGACGAGCTCAATGTAGCGATGCAAGAAGTCATCCAGTCAGGACGCTTCTTGCACGGGGACAAGGTCAGGGCTTTGGAGCAAGGTTGGGGAGCGTTGAATGCTCAGACTCACGGGATAGCAGTCGGTAATGGAACGGATGCACTAACGGTGGCATTGATGGCACTGGGTGTGACTGCTGGTGACGAAGTGGTGATCCCTGCCATGTCGTGGGTCTCGACGGCTAGCTGTGTGACTCAATTGGGCGCTAAGCCTGTTTTTGTGGATGTGGATAGCGATTATCTGATGAATTTGGAAAAGGTAGAAGCCAAAATAACTGCAGGTACCAAAGCTGTGGTGCCAGTGCATCTCTATGGACAGATGGTAGATATGGTTGCCCTGAGTCAGTTGTGTAAAGATAGGGGGCTGGCGATCGTGGAGGATGCTGCACAGGCACATGGTGCACTGCAACAGCAGGAAGCTCCAGGTGCTTTTTCGGATGCGGTGGTTTATAGTTTCTATCCCACGAAGAATTTAGGTGCATTAGGAGATGCAGGGATGATCTTGACCCGTGACGCTAAACTGGCGGAGGATTGTAGACGGGTAGCGAATCAAGGAGGACTTCAGCGTCACGAGCATACGGTGGCGGGGATGACTAGCCGAATGGATGAACTGCAAGCCGCGATTCTCTTAGCGAAAATGCCTCATCTTAAGCATTGGAATCAGCGGAGAAGAGCCATAGCTGCTACATACAGTCACCAGTTGAGTACTCTAGGTGGACTGGCTCTGCCGCATGAGCGCGTAGGTAACGACCACGTCTATCATCAGTATGTGATCCGGTGTAAAAAACGTGATGCTTTGGCTGACTATCTACGGGAGCAGGGTGTAGAGACCGATATTCACTATCCCGTGGCACTGCCTTTTTTGCCTGTTTTTCAAGCGTGTAATTACAGCGCTGATGACTTTTCCGTGGCGCATCGATGGAGTCAAGAGATTTTGTCTCTCCCTATCTTTCCTGAACTGGAAAACGAGGAGGTCGATTATATTTGCACGAAAATCAAAGCGTTTTTTGCTAGAAACTGAGACCGTAATAAATCGTGCAGGTCTATTATACCATCCCGCAGATAGGCCTGGCTTGAAGACAAAGTGTGGAGGATGCATTTCAGACAATATTTTAATGAAAGTTGAAATTGAACTCAGGGTTTTGCTTTGAAAAAAGAGGGATGAAATTTTTTAATAGCCTTTATTCTGAATTGGAAGTGCTAAATGTTTAAAAAAGTATGCCAAAGAGTTTAGTGACCGGAGGAGCCGGGTTTATTGGGAGTCATGTGTGCGAGCAGCTGATAGATATGGGGCATGAGGTCGTGGTATTGGATGACTTGAGTGGTGGTTTCGTGGCGAATGTCCCTAGGCAGGCGACCTTTGTGCAGGGGGCTATTCTGGATCACGTCTTGTTGGCGGATCTTTTTGATACACATCACTTTGACTATGTCTATCATTTGGCTGCCTATGCTGCGGAGGGACTGAGTCATTTCATCAAGCGATTCAATTACCAAAACAACTTGACAGGCAGTGTCAACCTGCTCAACGAGTCCATCAAACATGAGGTAAAGTGCTTTGTGTTTGCATCTTCTATCGCTGTGTATGGAGGACAGCCTACTCCGATGACTGAGGATATGATTCCTGATCCTGAGGATCCTTATGGGATAGCCAAATATGCCTTTGAGATGGAACTGAAGGTGTCGAAGGAGATGTTTGGGCAGGACTATGTGATCTTTCGTCCGCACAATGTATATGGCGAACGCCAGAATCTAGGCGATCCCTACCGCAATGTCCTCGGAATCTTTATGAAGCAAATCATGGAGAGGAAGCCACTGACGATCTATGGAGATGGCAGCCAGACACGTGCTTTTAGTCATGTGGATGACGTTGCTCCCGTGATTGCCGAGGCAGCGCATCGTACCAATATGTATGGAGAGGTATTCAATATCGGGGCAGATGAGACTTGTACCGTACTAGAGTTGGCAGAGAAGATACAGGCCGCTTTCGGGTCGTCAGAGGAGATTCGGTTCTTAGAGGCACGAAAGGAGGTCAAACATGCCCACTGTAGCCATGACAAATTGGCTCGCTACTATCAACTGCCAACAGCTACGCCTCTCGCGGAGGGGATCGTCGCTATGGCACAATGGGCAAAAAAAGAAGGTGTGAAATCTAGCCAAAAGTTTGATGAGATCGAAATATATAAGAATTTGCCTCCCAACTGGATCAAAGACCCTTCATGACCAAAAAAGTCCTTTTTATTACACCCTACCCGCAAGACACGGCTGGATCGCAGCGTTTTCGCTTTGAGCAGTACATTCCTTTTTTGGAAGCAAAAGGTGTGCAGGTAGATCGTCAGAGTTTTATCGATGACAAGACCTGGGCTGTGTTATATCTACCCGGTCACGGACTCCAAAAGATACTAGGAATCGTCAAGGGCTTTGTTAGACGAAAGTGGATGTTGCTCAAGGCGAGTCGCTATGATTTTATTTTTATCCACAGAGAAGCCGCTCCTTTGGGACCTCCCGTGTTCGAATGGGTACTGGCAAGGGTGCTGGAGAAGAAGGTGATTTACGATTTTGATGATGCGATCTGGAAGGAAAACACCACTGATACCAATGGGCTCATTGCTAAGCTCAAGTGGGCTAGTAAAGTTGCTACAATCTGTCGATGGAGCCATCGTGTGAGCGCGGGTAACGAGTTCCTCTCTAGCTATGCCCGCCAGTACAGTGATAGAGTAGTCGTGAACCCGACGACATTGGATACGGGTCGTCGGCATGTACCTGCTCCGCAAAAGTCTACTGACAGACCTGTGATCGGTTGGACAGGGACGCATTCGACACTCAAATATCTGGAGCTTATCGCTCCGGTCATCAATAGCCTAAGACAAGAAATCGCCTTTGACTTTGTCGTGATAGCGGATCAAAAGCCAGTGTCTGAGATTGAGGACTTTATTTTCCTCCCATGGAATGACCAGACGGAAATCCAAGACCTCAACCGCATCGATATAGGTGTGATGCCGCTAGAGGTCGATGAGTGGGCCAAGGGCAAGTGCGGGTTCAAAGCACTGCAGTTTATGTCGCTCGAAAAGGCTGTGTTGGTAACTCCCGTGGGTGTCAATGCAGAGATCGTGACACACGGTATCTCTGGCTATCATTGCGAAACATTGGCAGACTGGGAGATGTATTTACGAGACTTGCTACTCAATGAGTCAATACGCCGAGACATGGGCGTTCAGGGTAGAAAGACCGTCGTAGAGCAGTTCTCTGTAGCATCCAATACCGCTAATTTCCTGTCTTTGTTTGATGTTTAGTCCCACTGTCACCGTCATTCCCCGACTTGATCGGGGTATGACGGTGACAGGTTGTATGAGTTACGCAGCGCTTACCGCTGGAGATTCCCTGATAGCTCCTTCGCCGCTTCAGAGAATGACGGGTGAGGAGACAGGGTGTATGAGTTGAGCAGCGTCTAAAATCTAAGGTCTAATAATCTAGTGTCTAATCCTGATAGCTCCTGCGTCGCTTCAGAGAATGAAGGTTGGTAGGACATTTGTTTTTGTCTAGGTTCTAGAGTCTAAAATCTAGGATCTAAAATCAATAAGGTTACATCTCTTTGAGATACCGCTTGGCGAGCTTGTTGGAGCGGTCGCCTCGGTCGGATAGCTTTTTGACTCGCTTAAAATAGTCTTTGGCCTCATCCTCATTGCCTTCTTTCATGGCGATTTCGCCTAGGTTGAGGACGGAGTAGATGTAGTAGCCCATTTCTTGCGCACCGATTTCATCACCATATTTTATACTCAGTTCAAAATACTTTTTGGCAGTATCATAATCGCCTCTGGCACTATATACTTCTCCGAGAAAGAAAGCAGCATAGCGACCGCTATTGGCTTCATAGCCTAGATATGCACTGTCGATTTTGTGGAGGATGTCGTGGGCTACTTGTTGGCATCTACGGTACTGACCGTTGGAGTACAGGATGCGGGCGTAGTAGCGCTCAAAGTAGGCATTGTTGGGATAGGTTTTGTGTAGATAGTCTGCGGTGAACAGGGCTGCTTGCTGATCCTTTAGCTCGTTGGCCTGAATCCGCATGAGGAAGTACTGCGCCTCGGTGCGTGTGTAGAAGGCGTTGTTTGCTGCGTCTTTGAGCTGCTGTATGCCTAGCTTTTTGTCTCCATCTTCGAAGAACATAATGATGGGCTTCAGCATGGGGTAGTTCTCGGGAATCCACTCGATGTAGTAGTTGTATAGGCCGTCACCGAATAGGATTTCGGGACTGAATTCCTCTTTGCCACGGCACTCTTCGAGGTAGCCCATGGCACTACTGGCTGCTGATGCTGCTTTGCCCCAGTCTTTGCGCTCAGCATAGAGTCGCCCCTTGAAGGCATAGGCGGCTGCCAGGATAAACGCCCCTTCGATGACACTGCCTCGCTCATAGATTTGCTCTGCCTTGACGATGGCGCTATCCATGTGAAACAGGAATTCTTCGTCATATTGTTCGTTGAGGACGTTGGGCATGATGCGCCACCACTGACTGAGGCCGAGTAGAAAATCCGGGAGTGGATGCCAAGGGTACTTGCTTTTGATCCAGCGAAACTGACTATCGGCGCGTTTGAAATCAAAATTGTACATCGAGTTGATCCCTTCGGTAGACTCGATCTGCACGTTCATATCGGTGAGCAGTGCGGGTAGACTATCCGCAACCTGTGATTTTCCCGCTAGGGAAACCAATAGCATAGTAAGTGTAAGGATGATGTTTCTCATAGATTTGAAGCAATCATTCCAAAAATAGTACCGATTTTCTGATTGACGATAGCTTTTGGCTAATAGTGGAGGGGGAGAGAAGAGAATTCTATGTTTTGATTCCTTAAACCCTGACAGGTTTTCCATTTTTCGTCATACCTCGCTCTTCTCCCATCCGTCATGCTTCGCCCTTTTTTCCTTCGTCATACCCCGCTCCCCCCCCCCTTTCGTCATACCCCGACGTGAGATCGGGGTATCCCCCTCGTCTGGCAGGCTAGTGCAGTGCTTGCCGTGGGGAATTCCCTGATAGCTCCTACGTCGCTTCAGCGAATGACGGGTTGGTAAGGTATGCCTAAACTTTAAACCACTCCATTCTACTTTGATGGCCTGATGCGCTAACTTTGCGGTTCATCTAAGAGGGATACTTTGAAAACAAAAGGCAGAAGAAAAGAAAAGGTCAATATCGTGACGCTCGGTTGCGCGAAAAATATCGTGGATTCTGAAGTGATTTTGACGCAGTTGAAGGGCAATGATATCGATGCGGTGCATGAGTCGAAGAAAAACGACGCGACGACTGTGATCATCAATACCTGCGGGTTCATCGAGAATGCCAAGCAAGAGTCTATCGAGACGATCCTCAATTTTGTGGATGCAAAGGAGCAGGGGCATATCGAGAAGGTCTTCGTGACGGGTTGCCTCTCGCACCGCTACAAGGACGATCTGCGCAAAGAAATCCCTAATGTAGATGAGTATTTTGGGACGACGGATCTCAAAGGTCTGCTGGCCAAGTTCAAGGCGGACTATAAGCACGAGCTGCTGGGCGAGCGTATTTCGACCTCTGATACGCACTATGCGCACCTCAAAATCGCCGAAGGATGTGATAGACCGTGCTCGTTTTGTGCGATCCCTATCATGCGTGGCAAACACGTCTCACGACCGATGGAGGAACTGGTCGTGGAGGCCAAGAATCTCGTGAGCAAAGGCGCAAAGGAAATTTTGTTGATTGCACAAGATTCGACTTATTACGGTTTGGATCTGTATAAGAAAAGAAATCTGGCAGAACTGATGGAGCGACTCTCTGATGTCGAGGGACTGGAGTGGATACGTCTGCATTATGCCTTCCCTACGGGTTTTCCGATGGATGTACTCGATGTGATGAAGGCCAAGCCTAACATCTGCAACTACCTCGATATCCCACTACAGCATGGTTCGACTAAGATTCTGAAACTGATGCGTCGTGGTACGGATAGAGAAAAGACACAAAAACTGCTAGACGATGTCCGTAGCAAGATTCCAGATATTGCGATTCGTACGACACTGATCGCGGGACACCCGGGTGAGACCGAGGAGGATTTCGAAGAGATGATGCGCTTCGTCGAGAGGAGTCAGTTTGACCGTCTTGGGGTGTTTGCTTACTCGCACGAGGAGGACACGTACTCAGGTACGATGAATGACGATGTGCCTGAGGAGGTCAAAAACGAGCGTGTAGACATGCTGATGGAGCTCCAAGAAGGAATCTCTCTAGAGAAGAATCTCAAGAAAATTGGACAAGTTCACAAGACACTGATCGACCGAAAGGATGGGGACTACTTCATCGGGCGTACCCAGTACGACTCTCCAGATGTGGACAATGAAGTCCTCGTGCAGGCAGACGAAAACTATCTACGCATTGGTGACTTTGTGGATGTGGAGATCACAGATGCAGAGCCATTCGATCTATACGGTAGACCTTTGTTTAAGAAATAGTAGCGTCGTAGTTGTTTCAGGCTATTTGCTGCGAGCCACCGTATCGGTGCGAAAGCTTCCCGCAGATTGCTGGGACTCATCGCATGGGCGCGATGGCTTCCCGCAGGTTGCAGTGACTCATCGCATGGGTGCGACGGCTTCCTGCAGGTTGCAGCGGCTCATCGCATGGGTGCGAAAGCTTCCTGCAAGTTGCAGCGGCTCGTCGCATCAGTTTTATCATACGTTTTTTGGCGAGAGGCTGTCCTTTTCTTGTCGGCTGTCCTCATTTTCTTCTGGCCGAGGTTTAGTTGATAGAGGGGAGCGTGTTTTTACAATGGGCTTTGACGACTGCTAGTCCTTTTTCGAAGGTGGTGCCGTTGTTAGGGATGACGATGTCCGAGGTGTCCCGATGGGGCAGGATATACTTTTCGTAGGCAGGCATCACGTGATATTCGAATCGGTAGAGCACATCATCCATGTCGTAGTTGCGTTCGATAGCATCTCGTTTGATCCGGCGCTTGATCATCAAATGTGCCTTGGCTTCTACGAAGATGCGTAGGTCTAGCTGATCAGTGATTTCTTTTTGATGGAAAATGAAAATCCCCTCTACCAAGATGATCGGCGCAGGTTTGGTGATGATCTCTTTTGGGATGATGTTAGGATTGTTGAAAGTGTACTCTGGTTTGGAGATGGTTTCGCCGTTTCTGAGCTTTTCCAAATCTTTGGCAAACGCGATCAAGTCAATCGAGCTAGGGATATCAAAATTTTCCACGCCATTCTCGTCGATGAACTGTTCTTCATAGGGACGGTAATAGTTGTCTAATGACAGGACACTTATTTGCTCATCGCTAAATGAGTTTCTAAGGTCGCAGAGGAACTTGGTCTTGCCAGATGCACTGCCGCCGCAGATGCCGATAATGTATGGGGTGTTGTTTGAAATCTTCAAATCACAAGAGATTTTGATTTTGAAATCGCAAAATTAACTTTCTAATCCGAGAATGCTATCCCAGTTCACTATATTAACTCCTTCTTAGTCTTTATATTTAATCAAAATATCTAAAAACCGTATTATGAGCGCAGAACACCAAGGTCAAGTAGAAAAAATTTTAAAGGAACTGGGAAAAAGAATCGATGATTTGATCGTAGAGGCTAGAGGAGCCAAAGATGAGATCCGAGATGAGGTGGAAGATAAAATTCGCGACCTGAAGAGTAAAAAGGAGAACTTAGAGACAGAGTATTCGGAGTTTAAAGAAAAGAACGAAGGCAAGTGGGTGGAGATCAAAAACCATCTTTCTAGTGCTGCAGACGAAATCAAGTTGGCTGCAGAGGCTGCCTTCAAGAAAAAAGGATAAATCTACTCTCTATATAGTCAGGAGTACACGTTGTGCTGTTCGGAACTTAGCATACATTTGCCTCCCCAACGAGCCTTCGTTGGGGTCATATCACAGTTCTAAAAAGTAAGCTATGCCTCCAATTGCCGTATCCGTAGAGAAATTAACCCGGAGTTTTAACGAAAAGCAACTATTCGAAGAGATCACTTTCGGAATAGACCAAGGTCAGAAAGTGGCGCTCGTAGGTGTCAATGGCTGTGGTAAATCCACGTTGCTCAATATCATCGCGGGCAAGGATCAGCAAGACGAAGGCCGCGTTTCATTCCAAAAGGACATCAAAGTATCCTACCTTGCTCAGTCGCCCGACTTGAGCGGTTTTGAGACTGTATTGGATTCTATTTTTGATCCCACACATCCTGAATCCAGGCTGCTGGGAGAATACTGGGATCTGGTAGAGAAAGAAGACCCTACGATGGATGATCAGCTACGGGTGCAAGATCTGGTCTCAGCGATAGATGAGAGGAATGCGTGGGACTATGAGTATAAGCTCAAAGAGATTTTAGGCAAACTAGGAATTAATGACCTCAACCAGACCATCTCCAGTATGTCTGGAGGACAGCAAAAGCGTATCGCACTAGCAAAGGCACTGCTCGACGAGCCTGAGTTTCTCATCCTAGATGAGCCAACTAACCACCTCGATCTAGATATCATCGAATGGCTCGAAGAGTACCTCGCTTCGCAAAATCTATCAATCCTGATGGTGACGCACGACAGGTACTTTCTCGATCGTGTCTGCAATGAGATCATCGAGATCGACCGTGGACAGATATTCAAGTATAAAGGGAACTATGCCTACTACCTAGAGAAAAAATCCGAACAGGAAGAAATCCAGCATGCTGAGAAAGCAAAGGCTAAGAACCTCCTGAGCAAAGAGCTGGATTGGATGAGGCGACAACCTAAGGCAAGGGGGACGAAAGCGAAGTATCGCGTGGATGCATTCTACGAAACGGAGAAGAAGGCAAAAGTCGATTTGAGTAAGGCTAATATGGAGATCAAATTGGCTGGACGTAGACAGGGCAAGAAGATTCTGGAGCTAAAGAATATCTCAAAGTCATGGGGAGGAGAAGCGATCTTTACTAAGTTTTCGCATGTGTTTGCCCGTGGAGAAAAAATAGGGGTCGTTGGTCAGAATGGTACCGGAAAATCTACATTCCTAAACGTACTTACTGGTGAAATAGCGCCAGACACTGGAGAGATTGATCAGGGGCTTAATACCGCTTTTGGGTACTATCATCAGCATACCATAGAAGAAGACCCTGGCAAAAAGGTCATCGATGTGATCTCTGAGATCGCCGATGCGATAGAACTAGATGACGGGAGTCAGATCACCGCTTCTCAGCTACTCAATCAATTTTTGTTTCCTCCTAAAACGCAATACTCGCAGGTGTCGAAGCTGAGTGGGGGGGAGAAGCGCCGCCTACAGTTGCTAAAGGTACTGATGGCCAATCCTAACTTCTTGATCCTCGATGAGCCTACCAATGATCTGGATATTGTCACGCTCAACGTACTGGAGGATTATTTGGATAACTTCCCTGGCTGTCTGTTGGTGGTGTCGCATGATCGCTATTTCATGGATAGGTTAGTGGATCATTTGTTTGTGTTTGATCAGACGGATGAGATTCAGGACTATCCGGGCAACTATACGGACTTTAGGGAGATTCAGGATGAGAAAAAATCAGGGAAATCGGCCAAGAAAGTGCCGTCGATTACTCCATCACCTGAACCTGCTAACACGCAAAAGCAAGAAGGTAAGCGGAAGT
Organism: Reichenbachiella agariperforans; assembly: GCF_900142205.1. Taxonomy (GTDB): domain Bacteria; phylum Bacteroidota; class Bacteroidia; order Cytophagales; family Cyclobacteriaceae; genus Reichenbachiella; species Reichenbachiella agariperforans. The sequence continues at coordinate 122,908 of NZ_FRAA01000010.1, read as the reverse complement.
TGACCTATAGCGAAAAAGAGGAGTTTGGCCTGCTGGAGAAGGATATCGCCAAGCTAAATGCTAGAAAGGCTGAGCTGGAAGAACTCTTGAACTCTGGAGAGTCCGATCATGTGATCTTAACTGAGTGGTCTTCGGAGATTCAGACGATCAATGATACGGTCGACGAAAAGGAGATGCGCTGGCTAGAGCTATCCGAAATCGCAGGTTGATCAAAGCGGACACTTTTAGAGGGGGGAGTGTACATTATTGGACATGTTGTTAAAGTGGTTTTTGCGTAACTGTTAGGTTATCAGTGTTTTATGTGTTTTGGCATAACCTTTGTCAATTTAGTATCAAGGTCAAAACTAAAAATAAATAAACACTGAGACCATGATAACCAAACTTAACATCCGTAAAAACCGAGTCCTGTTGATCCTGCTAGGCATCCTAGCAGCAGTAGTGATCGGATACAATGCGACAGGGACAGGTTTGGAGGAGTATAGTTCAGGTAAGTTAGTGCCGCCTTCTCGTTCGTTAAGTAGCAGCTCGAATTTAGCCAGTCATATCATGGGCTACTCAGCCAATTCATTATTAACTTTAAAAACACTTACAAAATGACACGTATTTTGAAAAAATCAAGCGATAGAGTATTAGGAGGCGTATTAGGTGGAGTAGCAGACTACTTAGGATGGGATCATACCTTGGTCAGATTAGCATATGTTTTACTTTCTATCATGTCCATAGGGTTTCCTGGGGTGATAGTATATCTAGTGCTTTGGTTCATCATGCCTGATTAATTGGGCTCGTCCATACTGTCCGCTTTTAGCGTCATGTTGATCGGAAGGATGCTCATTTCCGAAAGGAAACGCCGCTTTTCCCTTTCGTATGCCTTGATAGCAAACATTTTGAACCAATCCCTTTTTTATGAGATCCTAATTTCTTCGAGTGGGCGGAGCAGTACGTAGGTTATTACCTCTGTTTCCAGTCTAAGGTATCCAATGTCATATTGAGCTGGGTCAGTGAGTGGAGAACACAAACTGACGAGAGGTTGGATATGACATTTTTCGTTTAGGAGTGTTATCTCGCAATCTTGAAAATCCATGAAGAGTCCGCTGATTGGAAATTGCATTTTGTAGAATGCTTCTTTCATAGAGAATATTAGCGTGCTTAAAAAATCAACTTCGGGCATAGCTGTACGCTTGAGTAAATCAATTTCATTATTGGTATAAAGTATTGCCCACATGTCTGGGGAGATACGTCCTATGGTTTCTATGTCTAGGCCAATACCTTCTATGGTGTTGGTAGAGGACGCTATGGCACCTGATAGCTTTGTTGAGTGACTGATAGAGCCAGTGACTGCTTTGGGCCAGATAGGAACTCCCTCTTTTGTTTTTAGTATTGGTTTTCGTGTGTCTAAACGGTCTAGACACTGATGTGCACAATACCTACCGCTACAAAATTCCTGAAGTCTTTTGGGGTCATAGTCTTGAGTAATATGTTTTTCTGATTCGAATAGTACATCTATTGTATGTGATAAATCAGAAAATGAGGAATGTACACCTTCTGGAAGAGAGAGGTTGATCATGAAAAAGATAGCTGGTAAAAAGGGCTCTGTTCTAATGTGTTATTAGAAAGAGCCCTAGGACAGATTAATGTGATTGAAAACTTCCTTCTCTCCTGTCATAGGGGGAAGGAAGTGGTTTACAGTATAGCCTGCACGGTTTCGGATGAAATGTGCAGGCTTCTTCTTGTTACTCTTGCAATGAAAGACTCAAGTCCTGCGTGATTTGCTGGCGAATGAAGTCTTTGTTTCGACTCACAAACCAGTGATCACCATGTACGAGCTCTTGTCTAAACTCAGATGCCGTATGCTCCTCCCAAGGAGCCATCTCTTCAGGCAAGGTGACTTCATCTTCAATCGCTGAGAAAACAGTGATCGGACAGTTGAACTTCGCATCATCGGCATAGTCATAGTCCACGAGTAGAGCCATGTCAAGCCTCAAAATCGGAAGGATTTTTTTGACATAGTCTAAATCATCGATGTAGGTCATCAGCCCTATCAGTTTTTGCTCCGAGTTAGCGGAGATGGCTGATTGTTTTAGGACATCACGATTTTTCCAAGTGGTGGTCATCTGTGGTGCCATGGTCGCTGAACTAAAGAAGTGCAGCGGCTCTTTGCCATGCTTGTTGCGCAGTGCACGAGTCAACTCGAAGGCTACTATCCCTCCAAAACTGTGTCCGTAGATTACAAACGGTCCATCCAGCAGGGGTAGCATAGCTGTCTCTATATCTAACAGTAGCTGATTAAAGTCAGAATAGATCGGTTCGTCTTTTCTGTTTTCGCGCCCTGGTAGTTGTACTGCGTAGACATCAGTGCCTTCTGGTGCGTCGTAGAGGAAGTCGTTGAACATCGATGCGCCAGCTCCCATGGAGTGAAACATGAAGAGTTTGGTTTTGCCAAGGGACTCATTGTCATCAGACTTTTTGTGCACGAACCACTCGTTGATCACTTCAATATCGCTTTCTGAAGTGATACCCGACTCATCTTGTTCTACTTCGCTAGTAGCTGTTTTGATACTCTCCAAAATATGAGCGGATATTTCTACGATACTAGGCCCTTTGGATAGCTTCATGAGCGGATAGTTGAACTCTAGTTTTTGTAGAATCCAGTTTCTCAGTTGATTCATCATGAGAGAGTCTAGACCGATTGCTGATACAGATTTGCTTTCGTCCAGCTTGTCAGGAGTCGTGCCGAGTATTCTAGCAAGTGCTTCTTTGAGGTGCCCAGTGAGCAGTGTGATTCCTTCTCCGTTGGCTTGGATGAGCTTGTCACGCAAGCTGTCATTGCCGGCTTTGGCCGAACCTACTTTCAACGTGTCGTCTGAAAGGAGATCCTTAAATTTGGCATCATTTCTCAAGTGACTGAAAAACTCTCTGAATCTCAACCAATCGATATTGGCGGCCATTCGTACGATATCACCTTCGAGCAATATCCGTTCGATTTTGCTGGTGACCTGATTCATGGTTAGTGGTAGCCAGCCTTGATTCTCCAATACGTTGAGGACGTTTCCACCTTCTTTGGACATCCCTGCATACTGACCGAGTACTCCTAGGTTGACGCTTTGCGCGTGGAGGCCTAATGATTTTCGGTAGTTGACTAATTTGTCTAGGAAGTTGTTGGCAGACGAATAGTTGGCTTGTCCCGGTAGACCAAATACCGCAGAGATGGACGACAATGACAAGAAGAAGTCCAATTGCATTTTTGTCGTAGCGAGATGGAGGTTCCAAGCTCCCATAGCTTTGGGGGTAAATACCCTGTCGAATATCTCTTGATCCATTCGCTGAATCGTCGAATCCTGTAGTACTGCAGCACCATGTATGATACCGGCTAATGGTGCGGTTTGGTTCACTCTTGAGACCATATCATTTACTTGGTTGGTAGATGATAGATTTACATTTTCGATCATGATATTAATCCCATCTCCTCTGAGCTTTTCTATCCAGCTGTGATCATATTCGGATTTTGGTCCACTTCGACTCACTAGCGCGAGATGCCTAGCGCCTTTGTTGGCTAACCATTTAGCCAACTCTAGCCCAAAGCCACTTGCACCCCCAGTGATCAAATAACTGTGGTCAGCGGATAAGGTCAGTGTTTCGGCGGGCAAGGCATTGACATGCTCTCCGTCCATAGAGACGATGACTTTGCCGATGTGTTTGCCTTTGGCTATGAAGTCAATGGCTTCACCGATTTCGTTGATCGAAAACTGCTTGTATGGATGTGGCTTCAGTACTTTGTCTTCGAACAGTCGAATGACATCCCCGAATAGTTTACTCGCCTTTTTAGGCTTTTGTCCCATGAGGCGATCGATATCCACTGCGAAGTAACTGAGGTTGTCACCAAATCTTTTGAGATGCAAACTCATGTCGTTGTAGATGTCCGTTTTGCCGATCTCTACAAATCGTCCAAATGGACGTAGGCATTTGATACTTTGTATGATGGCTTTCCCACTGAGTGAGTTCAGTACCAGATCGACTCCTTCTCCGTGGGTGTCTTGCATGATCTCATCGTGAAATGCCGTGCTACGACTGTTGTAGATGTGTGTTACGCCCATCTCACGAAGTAGCGTTCTTTTTTCTTCGGTACCAGCGGTCGCATAGATCTCTATACCGAAGTGCTGAGCCAGCGCTACTGCTGCCATACCTACACCACCTGTTGCCGAGTGGATCAGTAGACGTTCGCCTTCGTCCATTTGTCCGAGGTTAAACATACAGTGATAGGCTGTCAAATATACTAAAGTGATCGTGGCGGCCTCTTTGAACGAAATGTGTTCGGGTTTAGGAACTACACAGTGATCTGGTGCGATGACTTTTCCTGCGAATGTATTTGGCGCAAAAGCCAATACAGGGTCTCCAATTTTGAGGTGAGTTACGGACTTGCCTACACGGGCAACTACACCACTACACTCTAGCCCGAGCTGTGCCCCGACTAGCCCACCTGCTACACTTTCCTCAGTCAGTAGACCGTTTAGATTTAGGACATCTTTAAAGTTAAGCCCTGATGCTTTCACATCGATTTCTACATCATGAGCACCCAATTGGAACGGAGCTATTTGTCTGAATCCTATAGAGTCGAGGATGCCTTTTTCTCTCAAGATCGTCTGATAGTATGATCCAGAAGCGAGTAGATTGATAGAGGCGTCTTCCTGTGCTTTGGACTTATCGATTGCGAGTAGCCTTTTGACTAGGATTTCTTGATCACGAAATGCATAATCAGTCTCTTCACCGCCGTTGGAGGTAGAGGAGATGATTTTTGCCAAATGTGCTATTTCGTTTTCGTTCTCTAAGCTCGACAGATCAGCGATTTTGACCGTTACCAATGGGTATTCGTTGAACATGACCCGACCCAGCCCATAAGAAGGGGCTTGAGATAAATCTATCTCTGTATCTGAAGCGATTACCAGATCTGCCTGTTGGTTGAGCAGCCATATAGATAATTGCATTTCTGCTTCTATGATGGCATTGAATACATTGAGCGTTTTCCAACTCATGTCTTTCATGCCTGTCTCCAGTGCTTGACCTTTAGCAGATAGAGGTAGTGTGACCACTATTCTATTTAGCGTAGGATGGTCTTTCTTGATTTGCACCATGACCGCTTTTAGTTCTTCTCGATTAGAAAAATCCTTGATCGGCGCATGGGTGATTTTTGATCCATTTTGCACTAACTGCTCTTCGAGTGCTTTTGTGTTACAGTCGGCTTCCCCTACGAATAGCACTTCGTTGTTGGCTGATTTGTATTGGGTATCTGGTACTGGAATCCACTCGTACTCGTAGCACCCCGTATAAGCTACTTCTCCTTCTTGGCTTCTTGACCCTTCGATGTATTTACAATCTAACCCTTGGATTTCAGCGATTAAAACGCCTGCTTCATCAATGATCCAAAAATCACCTTTGAGATACTCGGAGCTGCTTTCATGTACTTTTACATAGCTGAATACCGTTTGAGTAGTTGGCTTGGAGTGGAGTTTATATCTGTCTATATGTACTGGTAAGTAGACACCTCGTTCTTCGTCATCATCACTCATCTTCGCTGCGAAAATCGTGTGGAGACATGCGTCCAAAATAGAAGGATGTAGGTAGTAGTCCTCGATCCCGTAGCTGAGTGACTCGTGCAGTTCTACTTTACTCAGAATCTCCCCCTCGATCACCCACATGTTTTTGATGGCTTTGAACGTAGGGCCGTAGAATAACCCACTTTTTTTCAATTCCAAATACATGGGTTGTACCGGGAGTCGGTCATTTACTCTCTCTTTGATCGCTTCTAAATCTACAGGCATGGAGTTAAAAGTATCTCCGAGGGTGTTCATTTTTCCGTTAGAGTGCTTGATCCATTCAGCGTCGGGGTTATTTCGATCCCGACTGAGTATCCAGTATTTTTCTTCATCAGAGTACATTTCAATTTTGACTTCTTGAAAATGTCCATCCTCAGGCAGGAATAGTGCGTTTTCGAAATTCACGTCCTCTAGGAATCCAAAGTCACTACCAAAGGCTTCTTTGGCAGCAGCAGTAGCCATTTCCAAATGACCCGTCGCGGGGAAGATAATGACATCATCCACCCGATGATCGTCGATGTATGGATCTACTCGTCTGTCTAGGAGCAAGTCGAAGCTGAAAAGATCTTTTTGCGCTCCGGACTGTATACTTCCATTCAACAAAGGGTGCGTTTTTTTTCCTATTCTTCTGGCCTTGTGTTCTAGGTTTTCATACCAGAATGATTTCATGTCCCATTGGTATCTTGGGAGATCTAAAACCTGTTTTGACTCAGGGTATATCATATCCCAATTGAGAGCAAAGCCTTTGGTATATAGTGACCCTAAGGTTTGAAGAAACCTTAGTTTCTCATTTTCCTTTCTTTTGATAGAAGGGAAGATAGAGGCGGTAATGTTTTTGGATTCAAATAGTTCTTCAGCTCCGCCTGACAGAGCGGGGTGAGGACCTATTTCGATAAATAGGTCGTATCCATCATCTACCATAGCACTTAGTGCATTGGAGAAGTAGACAGGTTCTCGAACATTGTCATACCAGTATTTGCTGACTAGGTGTGAGCCATCTTCTTGTTGGCCTGTCACTGTTGAATAAAGTGCTGTTTTGGATAGACTCGGTTTCAGTGAGGCGAGAGAACTGATGAGTTCGTCTTTGAGCGGCTCCATGTGATGGGAATGAAACGGTACCGTTACTCTTAGAAACTTGTTGAAAATATCCTTTTTCTCAAGCTCTTCGGCGATTTTGATCAGTGGTGCTTCATCTCCAGATAGCACCGTCATGGCTGGGCCGTTGACCGCTCCGATGGATACTACATCTGATACACTTTTAATGGCATCTTCGGCTTCTTTTTGCGTGAGGCTGACCGCTAGCATTTTCCCTTTGCCCGTAGCGGCGTGTTGGCCTCTACTTCGATGAAAGATCACTTGTACCGCTTGCTCTAAGGTTAGTGAGCCAGCAGTGTAAGCTGCCGCTACTTCGCCAATCGAGTGTCCTACGACTGCTTCTGGTATGACACCATGTTTTTTCCAAAGTTCTACCAGTGCGATTTGTATCGCCATGATGGCTGGTTGTGCGATTCGGGTGTCATTGACTCTGGAGTTTTCTTCATCCTTGTTCATTTCCTCTAACAAAGACCAACCTGCTATTTCTAGAAAATAGGTTTCGATCTTTTGAATGACGGATTTGAAAAGGGGTTCGTTAGCGATAAGTTCTTGTCCCATTGCATACCACTGTGGACCTTGTCCAGTGAACACGAATGCGATTTTTTGGGCAGGAGTGTCTACTTCATCTACTACGACACCAGCGAGTGTATTTCCATCTAGGTACGCGTCGATTTTGGTGATGATATCACCCTTGTCACTACCCGCTATCGCGATGCGGTGCTTGAGGTCAGACCGGTGTTTCCCTATGTTGTAGCAGATGTCTCTCAGGCTGTTTTTAGACGTTGAGAGGTAGTCTTTGTACTCACGTAGGAGGTTGTTCAATGAAAGGGTCGTTTCGGCACTGGTGTGGAAGAGGTATTGATTCTCTTCTGTGTCAATATTGGTTTGAGTTAGGGAATCATCCGATGGGATGTATTCTTGAAGGACCAAATGCGCATTAGTGCCTCCTGCTCCAAATGAGTTGACTCCCCCTATGCGAGGGCCACCATCGGGTTGTGCAGGCCAATCCGTGTTTTTACTGACGACTTTAAGCTTCCAATTCTGTAAATCTATTTTTGGATTGATTTTATTGAAATGGAGATTGCCAGGTATTTTTTTGTTTTTGATCGAAAGTGCAAGCTTAATCAAACCAGCTACTCCTGCCGCGCCTTCTAAGTGACCGATGTTCGTTTTGACAGATCCAATCATCAGTGGGTGATCTGTGCTTCTTTTACCGAATACATTGGCAAATGACTTGGTCTCGATAGGATCTCCTACAGGGGTGCCTGTGCCGTGCGCTTCTATATATTGGAGTTTGTCCACGTCTACACCTGCTAGAGCGTATGCATTGCGAAGCATTCGTGTTTGCGAGGATTCGCTAGGTACAGTGAAACCTTCGCTAGTATGCCCGTCAGAGTTGCAAGCAGTACTTTTGATGATGCCATATATTTTATTGTTGTCTGCAACGGCTTGGTCTACTGGTTTGAGGTATACAACTCCTACTCCTTCACTTCGGACATATCCATTGGCTTTTTCATCAAAGGACTTGCAGTGACCATCAGGACTCAAGAAATTGCCCTTGGACATCATGATGGTTGATTCAGGATTGATGATGATATTGACACCTCCAGCTACAGCTGAGTCGGCAGTTTGATCCCATATCGCCTGACATGCTAAATGTATAGATACGAGAGAGCCGGAGCAGGCAGTATCGATCGAAACGCTGGGGCCTTTTAGATCATAGAAATAGGATACTCTGTTGGCGATCGCAGTGAGAGAGGACCCCATCGGTACGTGAGGGCTAATTTCATATCTGCTCTTCTGGTCTACTTGCATATCCCAGTAGTCATTGGTAAACATACTCATGAATACCGCAGTGTTTGAGCCTTTGAATTGATCCAATCGGTCTCCTGAGTCCTCTATGGATTCGAAAGTGGTCTGGAGTAGTAGACGCTGTTGTGGGTCTATTCTTTCAGCTTCTTTGGGGAATATCTTAAAAAATTCATTGTCAAACTGATCTATTCTTTCTATAAAACCACCTTTGTTGGTTTTGATTTTTCCTGCCTTGTCTGGATTAGGGTCATAGAATTCCTCGTGACTCCATCGGTCTTTGGGCACTTCGGTGATTCCATTGATGCCGTTGGTTAGTTGCTCCCAAAAACTATCGGGACCATGGATTTGTCCTGGTACGTGACACCCAATCCCTACAATGGCGATATCTGTTTTTTTCATAGCTAATTGATTTATATAAAGAGTTATAAATTCATGAAAGTAATCTGTGCTATAGTCAGTCTTCTATCAGTAGGTACTAACTATAGCTGTTAGCAATAGTAGAATGTCTTTCTAATCAGTATTGGCAGTATCATGACCAATGAGCGAGTTCGAACACTATTAGGTGGAGGTGTGATCGGTTAGTCTTTTACCAAAAGTAAATTGGCTTTGGTCGCTTCAATCCATTCAATTAGGATTTGCGTAGTTAAATTTTGATTGTAGTACTTAAATGGTATGAATCACATTAGGTTGTTGTGTTGATGTTGTTTGGTACAAATTAGGGTTTATTTTTAATTAATCAAAGGAGTGACTGTAAATATTGCATATAACGCTACGTGTATAGTAAGTGTTGTTTTTTTTGTCTCCTATAGTTATGTGCAATAATTAACTTTTAAGTAAGTGGTTATAACGCAACCATTACAGGGAGAACCTATGGCTAGCGTAATTCATCTCAAATTAAAGTTGGTAATAAAGACACTGAGTTCCAATCCCTATTTATCGGTATATTAGGTGTTTAATACACAAATAATGTAGGTGGCTACTACTATTCAATATTTTATTCATGATATTAGAAATACAATAAAGCTTATTATTTATTGTATTTCTAATATATATACTGATTTTTGAGTGTGATGCCACTGGTCACATTTGTTTCAATCAAGCTATTTACAAATGGAAGAACTAATTTATTTTCTTTGTGTTATCTATTTTGGTGTCCTCCCAGTTTTGCTCACAATCAATTGGTGGATATTCAGAAAATCATTCATTTACAAAGCGGGAATATGGATTATCGCTACGATGTTTGTCGTAGTTACAGAGGCCTATGTTACCGGGTCTTTTGGGTTAATTCACCTTACATACAGTGTTCCTATAGGTACTTTATCTGTGTTTTTAACTTTTCGGGTCTTACGCAATAGTATAGAGCGGCCAATGTCTCGTATTAATGGGGTGTTTGACCAATTGCGTAGTGGAGAGATAGATTTGGAGATAGACTCCCGTGACCTTAGTAGAAATGATGAAGTAGGAGGCTTTTTTAAATCTCTTAATCTCTTTTTAGAGAAGTTGAAAGAAGCTGCTAATTTTTCATCTGCCATGGGGGATGGAGACCTTTCGGTAAAGTTTACTGCACTGAGTGATAATGACCGCTTGGGTAATTCACTATTGATGTTAAGAGAAAAGCTTACCAATGTAGTGTCAGAAACCAAATATGTGGTAAAAGAGGCAGGAGAAGTAGGGAATTTAGAGGCCAAGATTGTCTTGGGAGAGAAGCAAGGTGTGTGGCGCGAATTAAGTGAGTCAGTGAATGGACTCTTGTCTTCTATAGTGACACCGGTATTAGAAGTCAACAAAATAGTGAATGCTATGGCGGAAGGTGATTTGACTCAGCGCTATAGGCTGGAAGCGAAAGGTCAAATTCTGCAAATGACCAATAACCTAAATGTCGCTTTAGACAATTTGAACGTGTTTTTGGTGAAGATTGCAAAAAATGCCCAAGATATAGGGGATTCATCTTATGAAATGCTGAGTTCGGGAGAAGAAATGAATTCGAGTACACGTGAAATTGCCAGTGCCATTGAGCAAATGAGTCATGGTGCGCAAACACAAGTGTCGCGTGTGGATGAGTCTTCTACTTTGGTGGAGGTTATGATGCAAAATTCTACTGAAATGGGATCAAAATCTCAATCTATCAATGAAGCAGCTAAGAAAGGTGTAAAGAATAGTGAAGAGGGGGCTAAGATTGCAAAGTACGTCGTAGATAGTGTGACGGAGATATCTGTTTATTCTGGAAAGACGACTGATTCGATGCGTGTGTTGACTGAGCGATCCAAAGAGATCTCTCGTGTGCTGGGCGTGATTACTGACATTGCTTCTCAGACGAATTTACTTGCGTTAAATGCTGCGATCGAAGCAGCTCAGGCTGGTGATGCAGGTCGTGGTTTTGCTGTCGTAGCGGAAGAGATTAGGAAGTTAGCCGAGGGGTCAAGAAAATCTGCGAGTGAAATCGAAAAACTAGTGACCGATGTACAGCGGGATACATTAGAGGCGGCGGATGTCATAGAGGCTATGAATGGAGTCGTTAAGTCCAGTGTGGAGGCTTCTGGCAAAGCTGCATCTGTTTTCGAAGAGATTGAATTATCCTCAACAGAGACTTTGAGTTTTTCTGAGATGATTCTGGGAGCTACGAATTCACAAAGCGAAAGCATAAATAAAGTGGTTAACATCACGGAGGAAGTAGTGGTCATAGCAGAGCAAACTGCGGCAGGAACAGAGGAGATATCCAGTTCGGCAACAGAACTATCAGCAGGGATGAATAACTATATTCTTAAATCAAACTGGCTCAATGATGTTTCGCAGGAGCTGAAGAGTGGCTTGGAACGTTTTACGCTACTGCATAGCGATGTAGAGGATAAAGGGGGAGTAGAGACAGAAATAAATGAAGATATAGAATCATAATCTCCAGACAGCATTATAGCTTAGAGAATATTTGAATCCAGCGTTCGGGTATTTCTCCCTTGGTAGCTAGTTCGTAATCTGAATGATCACATGGTATGATATAGTTTCTGTCATAAACCCCCGTATGATTCATGTTCGGCACTTCCATCCACCATTTGTCAGACAGTCTGCTTTTGTAGAACACGATAGTCTCAGGGTTGACATCCAGTGCCACGACGTACTTGACATAGTCATTGGTTTGAAACCCTTTCTCTCCCTTTCTGTTTTTGAACCCTTCTATGAAATACCACACCATCGTAGCAACGATCATGGCAGACTGGTGATCTGAGGTGTCTTTTTCGTGGTTGTATTCGTAGATCCCCACGGAACTCAATTTGTCATTCATGCCAGCATACCACATGATTTGACACGCTTCTTCACCCGTCAACCCAAATACGACCGATTGGTCACCGCCTGGACAGTATGTTTTTTGTATGGCTGAGAGATCAAAAGAGATCATGTCTGCCTCTCTAATCAAAGGTTCGACTCTTCTGAAATCATCCCGCATGGCTCCTAGCCTGAGGCTATGAAAGCCGAGTTGGGTTAGCACCTGTTCTGCAGAGGGATTGACCAAATAAGATTGATGTCCGAGTTGTGTAAAATTAAAGAGGTAATTGGGCTCGTGTGTGAATATCTTATGGAAATGACTCAGGTTGGGCGCTTGCTCTTGTTTGTTGGTAATATCAAAGCGAGAATCAATATTGAGGACACTGACCATTTTTTCTTCCTCTTGATAGGCGAGGTATTGCCCGATATCTAAATCATGTGATCCTCCGATTAGGATAGGAAGTATTCTTTTTTCGATGAGACGTTGACACACTACTTGAATGCGTTTGTAGGTCTCTTCTAGCTCCGTGCCATTTCTTAGATTGCCCAGATCTACGATGTTACAGCTTCCTTGTCCTTTTTTTAATCCATAGAGTTTTTGACGGATGTGTTTCAGTCCCGAGTCAGCAATGCTCTCACTGCCGCTGGTCTCGCTCAAGCCTATGATGGCTATATCTATAGATTCCAGACTCGGGATTTTGCTCTCGTTGATATAGATCGACTGTATTAGCGAATCGCTATCGAATTGTTCTGATTTGAGGCTAGCGTCTATGGGATTGAAAAAGAGTTTGAGATCCATGTGTTAGATAATGTTAATGGTCGAATCAAAGCTACAAAAAAAGCCCAGACAACTTAATGTCTGGGCTTTGAAAATCTTTATTCGGTAAGCTTACCCACCGAAATCATCGAAGGATACATTCTCATCTGGAACACCCCAGTCGTCACACATTTTGAGAACTGCTTGGTTCATCATCGGAGGTCCGCAGAAGTAGAATTCAATATCTTCTGGAGATTCATGCTTTTTCAACTGTTGGTCGATTACTGCATTGTGAACGAATCCCAAGAAACCGTCACCTTCCGTGTCATCCATGTCTTTTTTCTCTACCCAGTTGTCTTCTGGTAGTGGATCAGAGAGTACGATTTCGAATTGGAAGTTAGGGAATTCTTTTTCGATTTGTCTGAAATCTTCTTCGTAGAATAATTCTCTTTTAGATCGTCCACCATACCAATAAGTTACTTTTCTACCTGTTTTCAAGGTGTGGAACAAGTGGAATAGGTGAGATCTCATTGGTGCCATTCCTGCACCACCACCGACGTATATCATTTCTGCTTCGGTCTCTTTGATGAAGAATTCTCCATAAGGTCCAGATATCGTTACTTTGTCTCCTGGTTTTCTAGAGAATACATAAGAAGAACAAATACCTGGATTTACATCCATCCATGCATTTTTGGCTCTATCCCATGGTGGGGTAGCGATACGGATCGTTAGCATGACGATGTTCCCCTCTGCAGGGTGGTTAGCCATCGAGTAAGCTCTAAAGATCTCCTCGTCATTTTTCATTTTCAAATCCCAGATACCGAATTTGTCCCAGTCTTCTTTGAACTTGTCTGGTCCAGCTGGGTCATTTGGTTCTGGAGCTATGTCTATATCAGTACTGAAGTCTACTTCACACTTAGGTACATCGACTTGGATATATCCGCCTGCTTCGAAGTTTAGTGTTTCACCTTCTGGCAATCTTACAATAAAGGCTTTGATGAATGTTGCTACGTTGTAGTTGGATACTACTTCACATTCCCATTTTTTGATCCCGAAGATTTCTTCTGGAATCTCGATGTTCATGTCCTGCTTTACTTTGACTTGACAAGCGAGTCTGACGTGTTCTTTTTGCTCGGTGCGGTTGAGGTGACCTACTTCTGTAGGGAGTACGTCTCCACCGCCATCTAGTACGGCACACTTACACATGGCACAAGTACCACCACCACCACATGCAGATGGGAGGAAGATCTTTTGTCCAGAAAGCGTACTCAATAGAGTAGATCCTGCAGCGGTGACGATAGGGTTAGACGTGTCACCATTGATGGTGATGTTGACATCACCTGATTGCACCAATTTAGATTGGGCAAAAAGTAGTACAAAAACCAATAGCAAAATCACTAAGGTGAAGGCGACTATTGAAGTAAATATGATAAAGGACATTGTTTGTAAATTAAATTTTCCGTCACAATTTTTATGGGCACAAATATAAATGAATTAATACCGAATAGTTAAGAGATAAATCCTAAAAGTAAGTAGTGAAATGGGATTCCCGAGTAAATGATTTTGTCTTCATAGGACATTCTCTTCGTTATGGAGAATGAGAGGATCGTATTGAAGATGCTATGGATACAATGGAAGGTTCCAAATGAGGTGATTTATTTGGATTTGGAAGCCCAAGAAGTAGTTAGACTAACTGTCTCCAAGTACCTTTGATCCAATTGTATTTGAAGGTACTAGGCAGGGCGAGCCAAAAGTATTTGTTCATCTCTACAGCAAAAGAGGGCTGCATGTAGCAGTTGATGGTGCAGCCTTGACACTCGGGTAGGCGGCCTTCTAGTTTGATTAGTTTTTGTGCTTCTGTTGAGTGGTATACTTTTTCTAAATCTCCATCTATAGCGAATCCTTTGGTGCCTAGGTGGTAGCAGGGCAGTAGTAGTTCGTTTTCTGGGCTGATGACGAGAGTGGTGCTAGCAGCTTTGCAGACGGGTTTTTCGGTTTGGTTGCCACCGTCTCGGCGGAGCTGGATAAATGCTTGATTGAGATAGATGTTTTTCTTTTTGCCCCAGCGTGTCAAAGTTTCTAGTGATTGATTCGAAAGCTCTGAACCTGTTTCCACTTCGTTGTACTCGAAGGAAGGGTTGAGGATTAGGATAAGATCATTGGGGAGGCACACGTCTGTGTACAGTTTTTCGATTTCGCCGATATTATCTTCAAAGACTGTCATGAGAATATCGGGTCTTTCGCCGAGTGATTTGGCGATCTGGATGGACTCCATGACGTGATCGTAGCAGGCTACTCCGCGCATCGTGTCATGTTTCTCCTTGTGAGCCGTATCGAGACTGAAATGTAGCATATCGACTTTGCCTTTTAATCCCTCTGCATGTTTGGGGTAAAGCAGCCCGTTGGTGGTGAGTGTGGTGATGAAACCCAGCTTTTTAGCGAATGCGAAAAAATGATCGATATCTCTATGCAGCAGCGGTTCGCCTCCGGTAAAATCGATGACTTTGATGCCTAGTTTTTTGAGTGATATCAGGTTGGTTTCGACTTGCTCTATGGTGACATAGGGAGAAGGTCGCTCCCAAATGTCGCAAAAGCCACACTTGGCATTGCAACGGTAGGTGACGTAGTAGTTGCACAGTATGGGGTGCTGGATGAGGCGCACTATCTATACTTGATTGGTTTTAAATAACCCAGTGATGTTGATAGAGCCAGATCGGATTTTGTAGAAGATTTTGTAATCACCACAGTTGGTTTCGCGCATGGCGATATAGTTGGACTCTATCCCTGCAAAATTGTATTTAGAGATATATTTCAAATGAACCTTGAGGAGAAGGGTAAATTTTCGGCACTCATTTTTGTCGCCTGTTGCTGCGTAGATATCTTCTAGAATCGCCTGACGGGCTTGTCTGGCGGTTAGAGTCCAGATTATGCCTTTAACCATTCTGCTTCTTCGGTTTGGATTTTTAATTCGGTGATGATGAGTTTTTCTTGGATGTCTAGCTCGCTCCTTCTGAGGACGTTCATCTGCTCTTTGGTCAGGATACTTGCTTCTTGTTCGTCTCGTAGGATTCCAGTAGTGCTAATAGATGCCTTCATCATCATGGCCATCTCAAACTCTTCTGTCTCTTCCTCACTGATGGTCTTGTGGAGTGCACCTATGTTTTGTAGCAACTCTAGAATGTAGTTGTGTTCATCATCATCTTTTGGCTGTATGAGTATCGAATCCATCGGGGCAAAATTACTTATTTTAATCGCAGTGCGGTAGCCTTTTGGGTTTAATTCTCCTTCGCGTTCCGCTACGGCGGACGAGTTCCTAGACCCTTGGGAGGAAGTAATTGGCTGACTAGAAAGTTTACACTTCGTGGTTTGCCCCATGGATGATTTATTTAGAACAGGGAATCCCTAATTTTTGATTTTGGTATTCTTATTTTTGCCGCATGACCAAAGAATTTCTTTTCGAGCAGATTCAGCAGAAGCAATCCTTTTTGTGCGTAGGGCTGGATACGGATATCAATAAAATCCCCGTTCACCTTTTGGAGTTGGAAGACCCGATTTTTGAATTCAATAAACAGATTGTAGATGCCACGAAGGATTTGGCAGTAGCCTACAAGCCTAATATTGCTTTCTATGAAGCAATGGGTGCAAAGGGCTGGGAGTCCCTCGAAAAGACAATTGATTATATTCCGAAAGAGATTTTCACGATTGCGGATGCGAAACGAGGTGATATTGGCAATACATCGGCGCTCTACGCGCGAGCCTTTTTTGAGAATATGGATTTTGATTCGGTGACCGTCGCGCCCTACATGGGGTCAGATTCGGTCAAGCCATTCCTTCAGTTCAAGGACAAATGGGTGATTTTGCTCGGAGTGACCTCCAATGAGGGAGGAAAAGATTTTCAGTTTCTCGAAGCTGACGGTAAGCCTCTTTATCAGCATGTGATGGCGACTTCCAAAGCATGGGGGAGCGATCAAAACATGATGTATGTCGTGGGAGCAACTCGGCCAGAGTATCTGACGGATATTCGAAAGACGATACCCGATCACTTTTTGCTAGTGCCTGGAGTCGGTGCGCAAGGTGGAGACTTGCAAGAGGTCTGCAAGTACGGCATGAATAGCCAATGTGGATTGTTGATTAACTCTACTCGCGGTATCATCTACGCATCCAATGGTGTGGACTTTGCCGAGAAGGCAAGAGAAGAAGCACTGAAGCTGCAACAGGAAATGTCTTTATTAGTACAGAGTATCTAGTGTCTAGCATTGAGACAAACAGAAATTAAACAACAAATATTCCCGATATGAAATCAATACAATATTTAGAAGAAAATAAGCAGCGGTTTTTGGATGAGCTATTTGATTTGCTCAGAATACCATCCGTGAGTGCGGACTCCAAATTCAAAGGCGATGTGCGTAAAGCAGCGGAGTATCTCAAAGCGAATTTTGAGAAGATCGGAGCGGACAATGTCGAAATCTGTGAGACGCCGGGTCACCCAATCGTCTATGCAGAGAAAATTATCGATGCAGCCAAACCTACAGTGCTGGTCTATGGCCACTACGATGTGCAGCCTGCTGATCCGTATGAACTATGGGATTCTCCTCCTTTCGAGCCTGTGATCAAGGACGAGCGTATCTATGCGCGGGGAGCTTGCGATGACAAAGGCCAGATGTATATGCATGTCAAGGCATTTGAGGCGATGGTGGCGTGTAACGAACTCCCATGCAATATCAAGTTCATGATCGAGGGAGAGGAAGAAGTAGGATCTGATAATCTCGGCGATTTTGTAAAAGCGAATACCGAGAAACTCAAGTCGGATGTGATTTTGATTTCAGATACGAGCATCATCAGCAATGAACACCCGTCGATCACTGTAGGACTCAAAGGTCTTAGTTACCTAGAGGTAGAAGTGACGGGTCCAAATCGTGACCTCCACTCTGGAGTATATGGAGGAGGAGTCGCCAACCCGATCAATACACTTTGTACGATGATTTCGTCTCTGATGGACGAAACGGGCAAGGTGACGATACCTGGCTTTTATGACAAGGTCGTAGAACTCACGCAGGCAGAGAGAGAGGATTTGAACAAAGCGCCTTTTAGTCTCGATGCGTACAAGAAGGATTTGGGTATCGAAGCAGTCAAAGGAGAAGATGGGTACACGACGCTAGAGCGCGTGGGGATTCGTCCGACACTGGATGTCAACGGCATTTGGGGTGGATATATAGGAGAAGGAGCCAAGACGGTTTTGCCTTCGAAAGCTTACGCCAAAATATCTACGCGTCTCGTACCCAATCAAGAGCACACCGAGATTACGGAATTGATCAAAAATCATATCGAAAGCATCGCGCCAGACTATGTCAAAGTGAAAGTGACTCCACATCACGGAGGTAACCCTGCCGTGACGCCTACTGATGCCAAAGGCTACAAAGCAGCGAGCGAAGCGATAGAGAAGGCTTGGGGCAAAATTCCAATACCAACCAGAGATGGAGGCAGTATTCCGATCGTGGCGCTCTTTTCAGAAGTACTCAAGGTTGATACAGTCTTACTTGGTATGGGCTTGGACGAGGATGCGATCCACTCTCCAAACGAGAGTTATGGTCTATTCAACTATTACAAGGGTATCGAAACGATCGCTTGGTTTCATCAGTATTTTTCTAAGTAAAAGGACTTGAAAGTATAAAGTGGCAAAGTGTACTGAGGGACAGACTAGTTTTTTACTCGCGACTTTCAACTTTATCACTTTTTACTTTCGAACTCTTTATTCTCATTTTTAACTCAAGCATTCATGCGTCAATCCAAATTAGTCATCAACTGTCAGCCGAGCATAGCACCGTTTCTCAAAAAGGAAGTAGAAGGGCGTGGCTATCGTATCCTCAGAGCTGACAAGAGCGGTGTTACCGTTGAGGGAGGCTGGAAAGAGGTCGTTGATCTTAATTTGCACCTGCGCACCGCTTCGCGTGTGCTGTGGTTGATCAAGTCTTTCGATGCGAACACCCCGGATAAACTGTATGAGGAGGCGAAGAAGATACCGTGGCACAAGATCATTCCGGGCAAGGGCTATGTGTCTATACAGTCTTTTGTGAAGAACGACTATATACTAGATGTGCGTTTTGCCAATCTGAAACTGAAAGATGCCATCGTGGATCGTATGCAGGAGGAGAATGGTGAGCGTCCAGATTCGGGTAAGGAACGAGATAGAACCGTCGTTTATCTTTATTGGTATTTGGACAAGGTGCATGTCTACATCGATACATCTGGAGAGACGATCGCCAAGCACGGGTATCGAAAGATCCCGTTCAAAGCACCGATGATAGAGGCATTAGCGAGTGCATGTCTCGTATCAGCGGACTGGAATGATGACAAGGGTAGCTTTATCAATCCGATGTGCGGAAGTGGTACACTGGCAATCGAGGCAGCTTTGATGGCGGCAGATGTGCCTCCGGGTCTCAAGCGTCGCAATTTTGGTTTCATGCACATCTTAGGCTATGACAACCAGTTGTGGAAAGATGCGCTGGCCAAAGTGAAAATGAAGGATAAGATCAAGTCAAAGATTGTCGCTACGGACTGGAATGGTGACGCGATCGAGGCGGCACGCCAAAATGCCAGAACGGCAGGTGTGGAGCACATGATCGAGTTCGAGAAAGTGCCTTTTGAACAATCTCAGGTTCCAGAGGGGCCAGGGCTAGTGATGCTCAATCCTGAGTATGGAGAGCGACTCGGTGAAGAGGAAATGCTCAAGTCCGTGTACAGCGACATTGGAGATTTCTTCAAGCAGTCCTGCAAGGGTAAGATGGGCTACATCTTTACGGGAAACTCTCGTTTGGCCAAGTCCATTGGCTTACGAACCAAAAGTCGTACGGAGTTTCAAAATGCGAAGATCGACTGTCGATTGCTAGAGTACGAACTGTATGATGGTAGTAAACGTCCTGATGAAGAACGCCCTGCCCCCAGAGAAGTGAAACCAAAGGAACGACTACCTATAGTCGAAGAGCCTAAAGAGGAGTTGATAGAAAGACCAAGGGAGTCAAGTGATCAGCGTTTTTCGACAGAGAAACCAAAAGAAGATAAGCCGAGTAACGTGATGTCTAGACTGAAGAAGAAAAAGGATTAATTGAGATTCCTTTTCAATCGAAAAGCAGCGTAGTAAGTGCCTGTGAAAGAGCAGTTGATTTGTATCAAATCGCCATTCTAGGACATCTGTTGTTTTACTTGGAAAATAACTGATAGGGAAACCCAAATCATTTTTGCATAAGTATGGTACACTGGATAATTTGCAGAAAACAACGCGTGTGAAAAAAACTCTAATCCTCCTTCCTGTTTTTCTGGTACTGATAGGATCCGGTATTTACTTTTATTTTCACTGGCAATATGCCAATCTTACGAAGTGGTCTTTTGTGCCGCAGCATTCCATCATGGTGTTTCAGCCTACCAACTGGATCAAACTGCTGTCTAGCGACGAAGAACGAAAAATCTTGGTTAACCTAAAAAGCTTGCCTGAACTACAGCGTACCGCTGCATCGTTAGATACTTTGGATTCATTGATCGGTGGTGGCTATAATATTGAGCGTGTCGTGGCTGCCAATGATCTTTTGATTTCGGTACATCAGGGAGCCAATGCCTCATTGGCTAACCTCTATATTTTAGAAGTATCAGACTTGTCTCAGCATGATTTTTTAGCGGAAGCGGTCAAATACCTCATCGAAGAGGAAGGATTTGTCCAGAGCGAAAGAGTTTACCAGGGCTACACCATCAGTGAGTTTAAAAAAGCAGGGACACAACTGGCCTATATTTTCTTTCGAAACTATTTGATTCTAAGCTTTTCACCATTTTTAGTGGATGATGCGATACGTACGCTAGAAAGCGGCAAACACAATCCCTACACTGGCAACCTTAACATGGAGAAGACCAGCCAACAGTTAGCTGTAGGGGAAGGACGACTTTATGTCAATATGAAGGAACTCAATCGGTTGGTTCATCACTTCGTCGATCCTGTAGATATAGATGGGAGCAACATCGAGTGGCTAACGGATCTGCTCTATTTAGATCTGAATATCGGTGAAGATGATATCAATTTTTCGGGGTTTTCTTATATTGATACTGCCAATGTTAACTATCTCTCTTCTTTTGTTGGAGTAAAAGGGACAGGGTTTGAGATGAAAAATGTGATCCCAGATCGTTCATCATTGGTGATGCACATGTCATTTGAGGATGTTAATGCCTGGCACAATGGCCTCAAAAATTACTGGAGAAAACATCAGCCGAGTCAGTTGACGCGCATCGGCGAGATAGAGAACAAGTATCAGTTCGATGTACAGAAGTTTTACGATTTTATAGGAGATGAAATGGGCTTTTTTGTGTTAGAATCCAAAAAGAATCTTGATCGAGAAAAGATTTTCTGTATCAAACATAAAGATCGCATTCGTGCCGAAAACTATATGGAGGAGCTAGCGAGAGATTCTAGACCAGATACCTCATTCTATCATGAAAGGTATGCCAATCGCATCATTGGTGAGATATTGTTAGATGAGTTGCCTGCTCGTATGTTTGGTGATTTGTTTGCTGGGTTTGCGACGAGCTACTATTTCGTCAACCGTGATTTTGTATTCATAGGCAATAGTCAGCACGCGCTGGAGGTGATGATCGATGAGATCGATACGGAGAACACTTGGAGGAAATCTATCAAAACGAATGGCTTTTTGGAATCGACCAATGAGGGGGCGAATCTCAGTATATACGTCAAGTCTACGGGGCTGTGGGGGCTATTAGGACAAACGCTCAACGAAGACTGGTCTCGCTATATCGAGGATAACAAGCCAGTACTGAAGCAGATAGAGTACGCAGCGATACAGTTCACAGGGGTAGACAATAAGTTTTATACCAATGTGCATTTTCAACATCCTGGTAGACTGATCGAAAATCAAAAACCACAGCAATTTGATATGATTGCCGAGATGGATTTTGCAGTGCCTCTGACCTCTAAACCCTATGCCGTGCGTAATCACAACGACCGCACCCTAGAAATGATGGTGCAGGATAGTACGGGGAATTTGCACTTGATCTCTGCAACGAATCAGGTTGTTTTGGATATACTCATAGAGGAGCAGTTGACGAGTCCTGTGTATCAAGTGGATTATTATAAAAATGGCAAATTGCAGTATTTGTTCTCTACCCCACATCACGTACACATGATCGATAGGACAGGAGTCTATATCCCGGGATATCCGAAAGAAGTAAAATCAAATGAACCAGTTAAATTCCTATCATTGATCGACTATGACAATTCACGAAACTACCGTATCATGATCGCAACCGAAAAGAGCTTCTACTATTTGATCGATAAGACAGGGAAGGAGTTAGATGGCTGGAATCCACTGAAACTCACAGGAGAACCTGTAATGCCTGCAGAGCATCTTCGTGTCAAAGTCAACGACTATATGATGTTCTTGCAGGACAATGGCTTGGCTTATAGTTTGAACAGACGTGGTGAGCCCAAAACTGGTTTTCCTTTGGATCTGAAGGGAACGATCTCTAGCCCGCTACATATAGAAAAGGGAGCTAGTCCTAAAACCACCGAGGTGGTTGCCATGACTGACAATGGTGAACTGATCGTGTTCAATCTCTTAGGAGCAGTGACACGAAAGGGACAGTTGCGCAAAGAGCACTCGATGGAGAATTATAAACTGGTGAGTTCGATGGATGGAGAAAATTTCATCGTCGTACGAAACCGACAAGGTAGTGTGGAGTTTTTTGATGAGCAATTAGAAAAACTATTTCAGATTAACTCTACAGGCGAAAATCTCCAGTTTCAATATTACACATTTAGTGAAGACAACCGCGTTGTGATCGTGATCGACCCAGATACACAACGGACATCTATGTATCACTTGGATGGGAGGATTCTGCACGACACGCCGCTTCGTACGGGTCAGGAATTGGCGATATTGTACCACGAGAGTACAAATGAATATGAGCTGTTTGTGAGCGGGGATCAGCAATTTCAACGCCTGAGATTAAAAAGGTAACTATGAGCGAACTGCAAAAACCTAAGTCGAAGTTTGGTACACTTCCTGTTTTTTTTACGGCTATCTCTACGATTCTGGGGGCAGTGATGTTCCTAAGGTTTGGCTATGCGGTAGGTAGCGTGGGTTTTTTGGGTACGTTGGCGATTGTTTTTATCGGACACCTCGTGACAGTACCTACTTCCATGTCTATTGCTGAGATCGCTACCAATCAAAAGGTCGAAGGTGGAGGAGAATATTACATCATTTCACGTTCGTTTGGCATCAATATAGGTGCAGCGATTGGCGTGGCACTCTACCTGTCTCAGGCGATCAGTGTGGCTTTTTATGTCATTGCTTTTGCAGAGGCATTTGATCCAGTGCTAGCATGGCTGGCTGATGCCCACGGAATTTATATTACGGACAAGCGCATGATTAGTGTTCCTGCAATACTTCTACTCAGCATCCTAATGCTGACAAAGGGAGCAGACCTAGGGATGAAGGCTTTGTATGGCGTAGTGTTTACCTTATTTGTGTCTTTGGTGATGTTTTTCATGGGGAGTACAGATTACCAGATGCAGGGGGAGTCGTTTGATATGCTCGCACATGTGACCACCAACGATGATTTTTTCATGGTATTCGCGATTATATTTCCAGCATTTACGGGGATGACTGCTGGTGTAGGACTATCGGGGGACCTCAAAGATCCGAAGAAAGCCATCCCGCTGGGAACTGTGTCTGCGACATTGATAGGCATGGTGATTTATCTTTTTATCGCATACAAATTGGCGACCAATGCCAGCCCTGAGGATTTGGTCAGTGACTCGCTCGTGATGTCTAAGATCGCGCTTTGGGGGCCTATCATTCCGATAGGCTTGGCAGCAGCCACGATATCATCGGCATTGGGCTCTATCATGGTAGCCCCTCGCACTTTGCAAGCTTTGGCAATGGATAAAATATTCCCCAGTGGAGGCTTGAATGCATTTTTGTCCAAAGGGAAAAAGAAAAATAACGAACCAGTCAATTCGACATTGGTGACTGTAGGCATTGCTCTATTCTTCGTCGCGATGGGCGATATCAACTCGGTGGCAAAAGTGATCTCGATGTTTTTCATGGTGACCTATGGCGCGATCTGTACGATCTCGTTTTTTCAACATTTCGCAGCAGACCCGTCTTATCGTCCCGCTTTTCGATCTAAATGGTTTATCTCTTTGCTCGGGGCAGTGATGTGTTTGTTTCTAGTCTTCAAAATGGATGCAGCTTATGCGTTCTTCTCGCTGGCGATCATGGTGCTGATTTATTTGGGATTGTCTCGGTTCAACAAAGAGAAGGCGGGGATGGCCAATATTTTTCAAGGTGTTATTTTTCAGTTGATCCGTCAGATTCAGGTTTTTATCCAGAAGGCTGACAAGGACGATCAGACGTGGAGACCTTCTGTGATCTGTATCTCAGGAGATGCTTTTGAGCGGCCGGCAGCATTCGAACTGATGCGGTGGATATCACACCGTTACGGGTTTGGTACTTATTTGCATTTCATCAAGGGCTACTTTTCGAAGGAGACTTCCGAGCAGTCTAGGAGTGAGCTGGAGCGACTGATTCGAGTAGCGGATATATCTGATAGCAATGTCTATGTCGATACGATGGTATCTCCCTCTTACACCTCGGCGATTGCCCAATGTCTACAGTTGCCTAGTGTCTCAGGAAAGGAAAATAATATGATTCTATTCGAGTTTTCCAAAGCCAACCCTGTCAACTTGGGTTTGATCATGGAGAATTATTCGATGGTTCGGACTTCTGGTTTTGATACTTGTATTTTGGCGAGTAGTGATAGAGGATTGGAGGTAAAAACTGAAATTCACATTTGGATTACGCCTTCGGATTTTAACAATTCTAACCTGATGATTTTGTTGGGTTATGTGATTTTGGGGCATCCTCAGTGGAAGAAAGCAGAGATTAAAATTTCTACGATAGTGAACAAGTCAGATATGGAGGAGGAAAAAGACGAATTGCTAGAGTTGATCAAGTCAGGTCGACTACCTATCTCTGCCAATAATATCAATATCATCGAGCGCGAAGAAGGTCGTAGTATCAAAGAGTCCATCAATGAGTATTCGAGAGATGCGGACTTGACCATTGTTGGTTTCCGGTCCGAGGCTGTCAAGCAACGTGGTGAGGAGCTATTTATGGGGTTTGAGGACGTAGGAGATGTGTTGTTCGTCAACTCGACCCATTCCAAAGAAATTAAGTAAATACACAATACTATTTCACTATATGCGCATAGGCCTGATATCTGATACACATGGTTTTTTGGATCCCAAAGTCTTTGATTACTTCAAAGAAGTGGATCAGATCTGGCATGCAGGAGATGTAGGCACTGCTTCGTTGATAGAGGAGCTCGGGGCTTTCAAGCCGATACTTGGCGTATATGGCAATATCGATGGCCAGGATGTTCGTCAGTTGTTTCCTGAGGATCAAAAATTCGAATGCGAGGGCGTGAAGGTCTGGATGACGCACATCGGAGGCAAAGCACCTCGCTATAATCCCCGTGTGCGACCATTGATTGAGAAATGGAAGCCAGATCTGTTTATTTGTGGTCACTCACACATACTCACGGTCATGCACGATCCGAAACACAAAGGCGTGCTATTTATGAACCCTGGAGCGGCGGGTAGACATGGCTTTCACAAGGAACGAACCCTCCTGCGGTTCACACTCAGTCAGGGAAAAATCAGTAATTTGGAAGTTGTGAAATTGGGTAGTAGAGCTCAATTGGCTTGATTTTTTGGACTATTTGTTTTGGCACTCCTTGAGAAGAAGGAGTGTTTTCTCCGCCTTTTCAGTTGCAGTTCTAGCCTCTTCGAGAGCTTTTTTTGTCATTGCTTCGGCCAGTTCCAGATTGGCTTGTGCGGTTTCGGCTTGGCGTTTGGCTTCTTTGGATCGGCTGTTGGAGATAAAACCAAAAAACACAGATACAAGCAGTAGTGTAGCTAATAGAATATTCTTACCCATGATGATGTTATTTAGGCTCTATAACTTGAATTTGATATGACGCATAGTAGGTATTGCCAGGCATAAGCTTGTGATTTCCAATTTTGGCTAGCCACTCCTGATTAGAGTCTTCATAATCTGCCAGTCCGTTCCATGGCTCTAGGCACACATAGGGAGCGTTGGGCTTAGACCAGATTCCTAAAAATGGAAAATCTTGATAGTTCATCTTGATCTGCGTCTTGTTCTTTTTAGACTTGAGACTAACCTCTGAGGAGTGCAAATCAGTGAAAATAAGAGCGTCGTTATCAAATAGGTTTTTGGTCAATGGAATCTTGTTGGTATTGACCAAAAATGGAATCTCTTCTTTCAATAACAACCCTCGATCGGAGAGAACCGATATACCAGCAGTTTCTTTCTTTTCGAACTCTATATAGTAGTCTGCCAGCGTCTCCTCTTCTTCCCAAATACAGTTGAAAGCTGGATGTCCTCCTAGGGAAAAGTACATCGGGTTCCTGCCTATGTTCGTGATTTCGTGAAACACCTGTAGTTTATTATCCATCAGAAGAAAGTTGATTTTGAATTCAAATTCAAATGGATATTGTTTCAGAGTGTCTTCGTCATGAGTCAGCATAAAAGACATTCTGCTAGGCGTATGGTTGGCGAGTTTTACCTTTGGATTGTTACGGATGATGCCATGTTTTGGGAGCTGATAGGTCTCTCCTTCGAACTTGTAACAGCCCTCTTTGAGCGCGCCGATATTGGGGAATAGTACGGGAGCCGAACTGCCCCATATCTCTGGATCTGCTTGCCATATATATTCTTTGTCGCTGGTCAGCGACTTGATACTACAGAGTTCTGCACCTGCTTCTTTTACCTCCACTCTGAATTTTTCGTTCTCAATACTGTGCTTCACGGTTGCTACTTTAGTCGATGGATAAAATTAACTAATTCGAAATAGCTTCAAAGGCATTTGAAGAATATAGGTGCAATTAGGCCTTGTTAGTTTTTTTTATCTCTGAGGTGTGTTGATGGATGCGTGAGAGTAGGTCTGGAGGGTTAAAGGGCTTGGATATAAAGTCATTTATTCCAGACTGGAAAACGCTTTGTTGGACATTGTCTATCGTGTCTGCAGATATAGCGATGATAGGGATGCTGCTGAGCGCTTCATTCTCTAGTGCACGGATGGTGCGAGCAGTTTCATAGCCATCCATCTCGGGCATCTGTAGATCAAGTAGGATTAGATCAAAGTCTTGGTCGAATAACGCAGCGATAGCTGCCTGACCAGATCTGACGGAAGTGCATAGCATACCCCATTTGGTGACGAATTTTTCTGCCATGAGCAGGTTGATTTCATTGTCGTCGACGATGAGGACTCGTTTGTCTTTGACGTAAGGCGTGAGGTCTTTTGGATCTATGTCGACGATGGTTGTAGGGCTGGTCGCTTCTGCTAGCTCTAGCGTGAAGAAGAATTTGGTTCCTTGTCCCTGCTCGCTTTCGACATAGATTTGACTCTCGAATAGGGCGAGTAGACGTTTGGTGATCGCTAGGCCTAGTCCTGTTCCTCCAAATTTACGAGCTGTGTCGGCATGTGCCTGCGTGAATCGTTCGAAGATAATCTCTAGCTTGTCTTTGGATATTCCGATGCCTGTATCTTCTACGGCAAATTGTAGTTTGACTTTGTTTCTCTTCCTTTCTTTTAGATTGATTAGGAGTCTTACTTCTCCTTTTGGAGTGAATTTGATGGCATTGCCGATCAGGTTGTTGAGGATTTGGGAGATGCGAGCGGGATCGCCTTGGAGAGACGATGGGATTTTGTGATCGATGAGGATACTAAAGGTGATGCCATTGTCCGCAGCTTTGATCTCATGGGCATTGCCTATTCCTTTGGTGAGTTCACGGATGTCAAAAGGTATGCTTTCCAATTTGATTTTTCCAGCTTCAACTTTGCTATAGTCTAATATGTCGTTGATCAAAATAAGGAGGTTTTCGGCGGAGAACTTGAGCGTTTTCAGGTTGTCCATTTGTGATTTTTTTGGGTTTTCGGAGAGCAGCAGGTGAATCGTGCCGATTACGGCATTCATCGGCGTGCGAATCTCATGACTCATGATGGAGAGAAATTCAGATTTGGCATTGGCGGCCTCTTCTGCTCTGCGAAATGCTTCTTTGAGTACTTCGTTTTTTTGGTTGAGTTTTTCGGTACGGCTATCTATGATTTTTTCTAATTCTTCCTTTTGCCACTGAGCGAGGGTTTCGTTGTTTTTGAACTGCTGTATCTCTTGTTTTAGTTTGATGGCTCGTTCTTCGTCTATGATTTTTTTCTTTTGGGATAGTCCCACAGAAAACACGATCATCTCGAAGAGTATGCCATATTTGACGAGGATAGCTGTGGAGATATTGGGATCCCATGTGATGGCTTCTACTAAAGAAAAAGTCATAAGTAGAAAAGTTCCGACAATAAAGTATTTATTGAGAGGGAACTTGGAACCTCGTAGTAGATAGATGAGTGCGAAAATTGTTATGACATTCAGTATGATCTGATAGCGCATGATCAGTACTGGGAGTTTGAGCTCCATGGTGACAGCAAGATAAATCAGTAGCAGGATTGCCAGTACACCGTTGAGATTCATGAATGGCTGTAGGTACTTTAGGAAGTTGGGGAATTTGTGTTTGAAATCCAGAAAATGAAGTACAAATCGCCAATACATAAAAAGTGTCAGACTGATGATGGGCATGAAATATGGCGTCATCTCAGGGGTGTTTTGTAGTACGATCTCTCTAAGCAGTCCTGATAAAAAAAGGTAGGAAGTAGAGACAGTAAACAAATAAAGGGAGTAGTCTAGGTAGGATCTAATGCGTGTATTGAAGTACAAAAACAAGTTGTAGAGTAACATGACCCAAAAGATGGCCTGAAAGATGAGGTCGGAGACTTGTTTGTTGATGATTTTTTTGGTCCACCCATCACTGGAGTATAGCTGTAGATCAAAATCAGGGTCGTGGTGTAGCGACTCCTCGATTCTGATGTAGAGGTCTTGGGTGGTTTCAGGTCCGATCTCTATGGGGATGTAATAGGAGCCTTTTTCTAGATATTTCTCATTGCCAGCATAGAGGTATCCACTTTTGACGTGATTTACAACTTCTCCATTGCGGACATAGTAGGCGTCTATGTAATCATTCTGCCCTACATAGAGAAAGTAGAATTTTACCTTTTTGTGTTCATTTCTGATACTGATCTTGCCCCAGTGGGCTTGCTCATAAGCTAGGTGAGTCGGTACGGAAAACTGCTGTTGATAGAGAGGCTGTAGTATGTCATCTATACCGAGAGCTTTGCTGCTGTCCGAGTAGACTGTTAGGTAGGTGTGTATTGACTGATTACCGTCTAAAATTTGGCCTAATTCAGCAGGGCGCTGTGCTGGAGCAGCATAGCAGCCCAGTAGCAGGAGCACAATTAGCAACCATTTAATTAAAAGTCTACTCACAGGGAATGTCGGATTATTAGGAAGATAAGATAGGTATTTTAAATCATATTGAAAATTGCGCCTAGGTCGGATTGTACATATATTAGCTGAAAAACAAAACTACATCGTATGAAACGGTTTGCACTGCTGTCATTGACTCTCATTTTATCAGCGTTTTACCAGACTGCTACAGCCCAAGAAGGATGGGTTCAGTATAGTTGGCCCTATTATAATTTGGATTTTGAGTTGCCTTCGGATTTTGAAGTGACGACCAATACTTCGGATGCTTTGGAGGCCACTGGTGAGGGGATTCGCTTTGCGCTGTATCCGTATCAGGACGAGCAGTTGGAGGCTAACGACCTAGCGGGGTTCGTAGTGAAGATGGCAGAGACGGATTTGAACCTCAGTGAGATTGATGAGTTGGAGTTGATTGAGTTTGAAGAAATGAGTGGTGGTTTCATTACAGGCGAAAAGGATGGATTGATGTATATCGTATTGGGTCTCATCGATCCCAATTCTGACAATAATTTTTATGCATTTGTGGCATTTGAGGAAGATAAAGCAGATGTGATCGAAGATGCGATTGAGCTTTTTTCTAGTTTCTCGAAGAGCGAATAAAAGGTTCATTCCTATGTAATCGAATCAGCCCACAGAGGCTGATTTTTTTATGCCCCTGTATTTATGAAGCAGCTCCAGTTTTATATCCGTAGTTATCTCGCAGCGTATTTTCATCTCAAAGTCTATCTGAGTATAGCGGTTTTTTTAGCGGTTTGTATTGTGGTCAACTATAGTTACAATTTTGAGAACGGGATTGTGGATAGCTATTATGGTTCGTTTTGGCGCTGGCCGATGTACTTTGCGCTGATGGGCTTTCCATTTTTGGTGACGTGTGCGATGCTCTACTTTTTTGGGTTGCAGCGCAGTTGGTTGTACTCTGGAGAATTTTGGTTGCTTTTTGTCTTTGGTTTTTTGGTGATTTCGTGTCAGCGTTCTTTTACACTTCAGGATTATTTGACCGAGGATTTACAGTATGTGGATGCCAAATATATCCGACGAGTACTGGTCAAGCTGCGTCCCATTGTATTGACGGTCCTGCCAATACTGCTATTCTACTATTTGTATGAGCGTCACCGGGATGATCAAAGGAGTTGGTATGGGTTGAATTTTAAGCCCTTTGATTTTCGACCCTATGCGGTGCTGATTCTGGTCGTCTTTGTCGGGATTGCGGTAGCTTCTTTCATGGGGGATCTGACGAATTATTACCCACGCTATGCTAGGACAGGAGGTGATCATTTTGCCTCACACCATGGACTGGCTGAGTGGGTAGCAGTTCTGATCTATGAGAGTGTTTATGGATTGAGCTTTTTGGGCGTTGAGTTTTTCTTTCGTGGTTTTTTGGTTATTGGTTTTGCACGTGTTTTGGGAGGTTATGCAGTATTAGCGATGGTAGGGCCGTATGTGTTCTTGCATTTTGGTAAGCCTATATCTGAGTGTGTCAGCTCGGCATTCGGAGGCTATTTGATTGGAATATTGGCTTATTATTCACGCCATATTTGGGGAGGAGTCGTATTGCATGTTGCGTTGGCTTGGTTCATGGAACTCTTTGCGGGATTACAGAAGATTTATAATAACTAGCACTGTCTAGGTTTTGGTCTTGATTTGGTATGATAAAATCATATTCCAGTTCGGTCTATATTTTAGCTGGTAGCTTTCAATATTTTTTCTTTTTCTGCGTGAAATTATTTTTCATATTACTTGGTAAAAAAGTGATTTTTTCGATCTTTATTCGAATAGAAAAACAGACTTCAATTTGGGCTTGGAATAGAAAGAAGGTACCATGGAAAACAACGAAAAAGTAAGAGTATCGCAAGATTACAGCAAGTTAAGTGAGGAGATAAAGGAGCAGATGAAACTTGTATATCCAGAGGGGTACAGCCAGTTTTTGTTTCAATATACCAACAAGGACGGCGCACGCACCAGTGCGATCCGTTTTGAGACAGATACTAAAATCTACCTCATCCGTATGTCTGCCCATGAGGCTGAGCAGATCATAGCCGATGACAGTGACTATGATGAAGATGGCTATCTCAAAGAGGACATTAGAGATGACTATGAGGACAAGTATTCAGATGTTGACTACCTATCCGAGAATGATAACTATGATGCCTGATTTTGGCTTAGTAGGTTGATTTGGTTCAAAAGAAACTCTGGGGGCTCTTGACCAAAGTGCATGGCTTGATCTAGATTTGTTTCATGGAAACGTATCATTTTATTTATCTATTGACGGGCTTGTTTTTGGGCAGTGTGATTACTTGGCTTTTTGCCAAATCCAAGTTTCAATCCGAAGAGAATAATAAGGATCAGTTCAGGTTAAAAGAACTAGAATATCAGCTCACCGCTGAGAAAGAGCGTTCTGTATCCTTGGGCAAAGACATCATATCCATCAATACTGAGTTACGTAGCGAACGAGACAAGGCCATGCATCTCAACAATCAGTATGCTCGACTGGGGGCAGATTATAAAAACTTGCAAGAAACCCTCAAGACACAAAAAGACGAGTTGAACCAAATTCGTGAGAAGTTCTCCGCAGAGTTTAAAAACCTGGCCAATGAAATCTTTGAAGAAAAGAGCAAGAAATTTACCGATCAGAACAAACTGCAGGTGGGTGAATTGCTCAAGCCGCTAGGGGACAAGATCGTGGAGTTCGAACGTAAGGTTGAGCAGACCAACAAAGAAAGTATCGAACGCAATTCGGCACTTAAAGAGCAGATCGC
Organism: Reichenbachiella agariperforans; assembly: GCF_900142205.1. Taxonomy (GTDB): domain Bacteria; phylum Bacteroidota; class Bacteroidia; order Cytophagales; family Cyclobacteriaceae; genus Reichenbachiella; species Reichenbachiella agariperforans. The sequence continues at coordinate 91,192 of NZ_FRAA01000010.1, read as the reverse complement.
TGGATTCAAAGAGCTGAACCAGAAGATCACCAAAGAAGCCGAAAACCTAGTTAAAGCTCTCAAAGGAGATACCAAAGCGCAAGGTAATTGGGGCGAGTTTATCCTCGAAAGTATCCTCGAAAAGTCAGGGTTGGAAAAAGGGCGAGAGTATTTTATTCAACTCTCCCTAAAAGACGAAGAAGGGAACCGTTACCAGCCAGATGTGGTGGTCAATTTACCAGATGCCAAGAGTGTGATCGTAGACTCTAAGGTGTCGCTGATTGCCTATGAGCGATTTACCAACACTGATGACAAAGCAGAGCGTGAGTCGTACATCAAAGCGCATTTACTCTCTCTACGCGCTCATATCAAAGGCCTGAGTGAGAAGAACTATCAAAACCTCTATGGTGTGGAGGGCTTGGATTTTGTACTGATGTTCATCCCTGTGGAACCTGCATTTTCGATCGCAGTGCAGCATGATCCGGAGTTGTTCAACGATGCATATGCCAAGAATATCGTGATCGTAAGTCCAGCGACGTTGATTGCTACGCTGCGGACGATTGCTAGTATCTGGAAGCAGGAGTACCAGAACCGAAACGCTATAGAGATCGCTCGTCAGGGTGGTGCACTCTATGATAAATTCGTGGCTTTTGTGGAGGATATCAAAGGAATCGGTCGTCAGATAGATCTGACGCAAAAGGTTTACCAAGAATCTGCTAAGAAACTCTATGAAGGGACAGGGAACCTAGTGAGCCGAGCAGAGAAAATGAAAAAGCTAGGAGCAAAGACAGCCAAGACGATGGATCAGAAATTAATTGAAAGATCTGAAGATTGACACTATAATATTTAGATTAAACTAAAATAATTAGCATTTTTGAATTCCAGATTCAAAAATGCTATGCTAGATCAAAATCACGGAAGAGGCGCACAAAGCAATCCTACTAATCAATATACTGCACAGCAGGTAGAAAGCGATGTGGAGTTCTATGAGCATCTGCACTTGAGTGGGGAGACACTCAAGAAGAAAACCACCTTCCAGAAGGTGTCGCCCAAAACCATTGTCAATAAAGTATCGAGTCCAGACCTGCCTTTTGGTTATTCGATGAACCCTTATCAAGGATGTGAGCATGGTTGCATCTATTGCTATGCGCGCAATTCTCACGAGTATTGGGGGTATAGTGCTGGGAGTGATTTTGAGAGCAAAATCCTAGTTAAAAATAATGCAGCGACACTCCTGAGAAAAAAGTTTGATAGTAAGGGTTGGACAGGACATCCTATTCTGTTGTCTGGCAATACGGACTGCTATCAGCCAGTCGAACGAAAACTAGAAATTACCCGAAGCATACTACAAGTCTGTTTGGAATACCGTAATCCTGTCGGGATTATTACCAAAAATGCCATGATTTTGCGTGATCTTGATATTCTAAAAGAGATGGCTGAGATGAATCTGGTGCATGTGGTGCTCTCCATTACCTCGCTCAACGAAAAGCTGCGAGAGAAGCTCGAACCACGAACGTCTACCTCTGGTTTACGGTTCAATGCTGTCCGGCGGTTGTCCGAATGCGGTGTGCCTGTCTCAGTAATGATGGCGCCAGTGATTCCTGCCATCAATAGTGCCGAGATTATGAAGATCGCAGAAAAGGCAGCGGAAAATGGTGCGCAGAGTCTCAACCACACCATCGTTCGCCTCAACGGCGTGATTGGCCAACTTTTCGAAGAGTGGCTAGAGGAGCATTATCCTGATCGTAAGGAAAAGGTGCTTAATCAAATCAAAGATCTCCATGGTGGAGAATTAAATGATAGCCGTTTCAAAACACGAATGCGAGGGGAAGGGGAGTATGCTGATCATATTGCCAAGATGTTTGTTCTAGCAAGGAAAAAGTATGGACTGATACGTGAGCGTACAGAGTTAGATAGCTCATTGTTTCGTCGTGCAGGAGATAGTCAGTTGAGTTTGTTTTAGCAGGAAAGCTCCGATCTGATTAACTTTCTAAAAAAACATGAAATACCTACCTGTCATTTTCTTTTGGTGCCTAATGAGTTTTTCGACTATCATAGTCGCTCAGGACAATACACTGGATCTTTTGTCTGCTAATGGAAAGATCACCATAACGCCTATCCAACATGCCACGATGATGCTGCAGCATGGAGACAAGGTCATCTTTACAGATCCTAATGGAGGGGCTGGTGCTTTCGAGGGACTACCTAAGCCAAGCTTAATTTTGATCACGGATATTCATGGAGACCACTTCAACATAGAGACACTTCGCGCTATCGGCGCAGAGAATATAGCGATCATAGCACCGGATGCCGTAGCGAAGAAACTTGGAGGGGATTTTAAGGAAGTGACTGTGATGGCTAATGGTGATGCGCTGGAAGTTCAAGGTGTGAACTTAGAGGCTATTCCTATGTACAATCTACCAGATGATGAGACTTCAAGACACCCTAAGGGGCGAGGCAACGGATACATACTGACGATGGATAAGAAGCGGATTTATATCTCAGGAGATACTGAAGATATCAACGAAATGCGGGAGCTAAAAAAGATAGATTTGGCGTTTGTCTGTATGAACCTACCCTATACGATGGATGTGGATGCAGCTGCAGATGCGGTCATTGCGTTTCGGCCTAGGATGGTTGTTCCTTACCACTACCGCGGCAAAAATGGTTTGAGTGACATCAAGCGCTTTAAAACAATAGTAGAAGAGTCTGGTACGAATGTGAGAGTCATGTTGCTCAATTGGTACCCTTGATTGATGAAGTGTGTCAGTCCGTCTTATTTATTTTTTGAAAGGCGATCACTGACGTGCGGTACTTTTTTCTTGAGTGATCGGAGGTAGAGTTGTTCCACTTGCTCACGAGCCCATAGCGTGCGTCGGAGAAATTTAAGACTTGACTTGATCGTCTGGTTGTTTTTGAAACAGTTAATGCTAATATGTTTGCTCAACATGTCCCAGCCGTACAAATCGACTAGAAATTCGAGTATCTCAGCCAGTTTGACACCATGTAGCGGGTTGTTGATTTGATCACCAGGTATTCCTTTTTTTTGTCCGTCTTCCATGATTTTTCCTTCCTTGGTTTTAACTCTTCGCAAGATAGTGCCTTGTGGCTGCTGTTTGTCGTCAAATGTGAAATATCAGGAGTAAAGATGGTTCAATTGTCGACTGTCATCAGGGAATGAAAGTATTAAATTGCAGCGTCTAAAATTTCAAAAAGAGAGAAAATGAATTATAGAAAGTTAGGTAAAACGGGGTTTGAAATATCAGAAGTGTCTCTAGGAACATGGCAAGTCGGAGGGAAATGGGGTTCTGGTTTTGATCATAAATTGGCACAAAATATTTTGGCGGAGGCCATAGATCAGGGAGTCAATTTCATCGATACAGCAGATGTGTATGAGGATGGTGAAAGTGAAATCGCTGTAGGTCGTGCGATCAAAAATGCCAATAAACGAATATTTGTCGCCACCAAATGTGGTCGTCAGGTGAGTCCACATGTCAATGAAGGCTATACGCCTAAGGTACTCCGCGCATATGTGGAGGGTTCGCTAAAGCGCCTTCAGCTGGACTGTATAGATTTGATCCAACTGCACTGTCCCCCGACTCAGGTGTTTTATCGATCAGAAATTTTTGAAGAATTTGATAAACTCAAGCAGGAGGGTAAAATTCTAAACCTAGGGGTGAGTGTTGAGAAGGTCGAGGAAGCGATGAAAGCCATCGAATTTGACAATGTCACCACTGTGCAGATCATCTATAACATGTTTCGTCAACGTCCACAGGAGTTGTTTTTTGAGCAGGCTGCTAAAAGAAATGTAGGAGTAATCGTACGAGTCCCTTTGGCTAGTGGACTATTGACAGGAAAGTTTGGTCGAGATAGTCAGTTTGCGGCGGACGATCATCGCCAGTTCAATCGAGATGGAGCAATTTTCGACAAAGGGGAGACTTTTGCAGGGATTCCTTACGAAAAGGGACTCGATGCAGTGGAGGATTTGAAAGCAGAGTTTGGAGACGCTAGTCTGACACATGCTGCTTTGAAATGGATATTGAGAAGATCAGAGGTGAGCTGTGTCATTCCAGGCGCTTCTAGACGAGATCAGTTGTTATCTAATTTGGCTGCAGTGTCGGCTCCAGAGCTTACCCCAAAGCAGCTAGAGACTATTGCTCGTGTCTATGATGAGCAAATTAAAGCTTTCGTTCACCAGGCCTGGTAAACAAGAATCAAAAGAATAGTGAGGTAGTAAACTGCACTCCACGTACACCGACGTGGCGGTTGCGGTTTTCTATCGGCGTGCGACCATAGTAGGTCGATAGGGAAATGAAAAAGGCATCTGATCCTGAGTAGGCTAGTTTGAAATAGAGGTTAGTGGTAACATCTCCCTGTGTCGAAAAGGTGTTCACAAGGGTGTTGACTGTACCTCCTAATACTAGAGATACTGGGAGATGAATGAGCTCACCAAAATAGAAGTCTAGATTGCCGCCTGTGAAATATTGTAGTTTAGGGTGTGACCGTTCTAGGGTTTCACCGTATGCTAATTTTCCATCCGTATTGAAAGCAAACCAGTTATTGGGAGCATAGGAAAATGACAATCCACCACCACTTACGAGTGAAGGGATTTTGCTAGTGACACTGGGGGTTGGGTTGTCATTGATGATGTCGTTGATGTAGTCTGCTACGTTGATGTAACTTGCGATGGTATTGGTGAGGGAGTAGTACATCGATAGGCGGTGTTTTGGGCCACTTGATAACCTGAATTTGACTCCCATCTCTGTAGTGGTAATAGAGTTGATTCCCTGTGTCAAAATAGATTCTACTCCTGTGCCTAGTCTCGCGGAGTAGTCCAGGCGCACGAAAAAACTTGCCCAGTCTTTGACTCGTTGTGCGTAGTTCATATTTAACCCTACGTAGAGCAGGGAATTGTCGAGATTGACGAGTGTGCTATCTCCGACAGCTACCGATTCGGTCACGAAAACGGATGAATTAGCCAGTCCCATATTGAAGTTGAAATTGGTGCGGATAAACGGAGAACGCATACTCTCTAGTGTATTGACGACATGACCGTTGAGATAGGGGACTTTTTTAGTCTCTACTTCCTGAGCGAACAGACTGCAATTCAAGCATAAGAGTAGGTTAAGGGTCGTTAGCCATTTCATGGTTGCAAGTTTTTGTGAGGCAATAGCCATGTGAACCTAGTTTCTGCGGAAGTAGTCTTTAAGCGGGGCAGTTCGTTGTTATTGTTTTGAGATAAATCCTGTGTGATGTTGACGAGACCTTGTGCATAGATGAGGTCAATGGTGAAATGCTGCTGCTTGATGTGAAATCTGTACCCAAGACTCACGGATGCAGACAAATTGTAGTTATGGATGTAGTTGGACAGCTGGATGTCCTGTTGTGTCTGAATATTTTTGCCATGATGGTGAATTAGGTATTCATACACCAAACCTACGGAGTATTGCCATTTGGTATTGTCACTTATGACTTTGAAATATACAGGTATAGAGAGATAATGAAGTTTCAACTTGGCAGTTTTGATGAGCTTTTCACTGTCTTCATCATTTGGATCGAAAGCATCATTTTCACGCCATAGTGTGCCGCCAGTTTGCTTGTAAGAAGGGGTGCTAGTCAGGTAGACATCCGAACTAATCGCGTATTCATAAAGAGCACCTACTTGATAGGATGTATAAATGCTGAAACGGTATTCTGAAAGGGAAGACGGGTCGTCTCCAGTGAATTTGTTGCTAACACTACCTACGGATATACCCCAGTTGGACCGGTTCTGGCCAGCAGCAGATCCTATCACCGTTAGCACAAGTGTGACGATACAGATAGCGGCCCGCGTTTTAGTTGTTTTCATGAGCGTCAAACTGGATAGGTATATTGAGTTGAATCTGTGTGATGAAAATATTATCGTTTCCATCTTTTTTGCCCCACTGTGAAATGTTGTCAAGGTAGTCTGTGAGGCTATTTGCAAAACCGGTTTGTACGCCGACAGCATAACCATTGGGGAGATAGTATTTGAAACCCAACTGGGAGGGGATCATAATACTCATGTTACGATATGTTTCACCTAGCGCACGCGTTGTGGATTGATCAGAGAGTGCTTTCCCATTTTCATCTTTTGGCGTGTAGCGAATGAAACCTATGCCTTGTGATAGGTATAACTTGAACTTATCTCTGTCTATCAGATTTAGATGTAGTGCGAAATTGAGTGAGAAGTAGGCTGTGTTAAAACTTTCGTTTGGCGTAGTGTTCGTGCCAGTTCCATCATCGTAGCTATAGTCGAGTTCATTGGCTCGTATAGCTCCCGCTTGGAGGATAATGTGGCTATTGAGTCGCTTGTTTTCATTGATTGCAAGGCCAATTGATCCCATTATTTGCCCACTGCCATATCCTGATCCTAGATCGCCACTGTAGTGAGACGAGCCTAGCCCTATGACGATTTCTTTTGCTTTCACCACGGCTGTACTGTCTTGTGCGGTGACTTGTTTTCCGAGTAGAAAAAGCAAAAGGATGATATAGAGTTGTCGTTGTTTCAAAGCAAAAAAATAACCGAGCATCAAGATACTCGGTTACGAATTAAATATTGTAAATCCAGAAATCCAATTATAAATCAGACGTGTCAAATGATTCCATGAAGGCAGTTGTGAATTGTCCAGACTTGAAAATCTCGTCTTCCATCAATTTAATATGGAATGGGATCGTTGTTTTGACACCTTCGATCACGAACTCTTCCAATGCACGTTTCATTCTTACCAAGGCTTCTTCTCTTGACTGAGCAGAAATGATGAGTTTGGCAATCATCGAATCGTAGTTAGGAGGGATCGTATAGCCTGCATATACGTGGCTATCTACACGAACACCGTGTCCACCAGGCAGGTGAAGGTTAGTGATCTTGCCTGGAGAAGGTCTAAAGTCCTTCGTAGGATCCTCAGCATTGATTCTACACTCGATAGCATGTAGCTGCGGGAAGTAATTTTTGCCAGAGATTGGAATCCCTGCGGCTACTTTGATCTGTTCTTTGATTAAATCAAAATCAGTTACTTCTTCTGTGATCGGGTGCTCCACTTGGATACGGGTATTCATTTCCATGAAGAAGAATTCACCGTGTTTGTCCAACAGGAATTCTACTGTACCTGCTCCTTCGTACTTGATGGCTTCTGCACCTGCGATGGCTGCAGCTCCCATTTTTTCTCGGAGTTCTTGGGTCATTACCGATGCTGGGCAGGGCGTCTCCTCTGTTAGTTTCTGGTGTCTACGCTGTACCGAACAATCTCTTTCGGATAGGTGGCATGCTTTGCCATTGCTATCACCGATGATTTGAATTTCAACGTGACGCGGCTCTTCGACGAATTTTTCTAGGTACATGCCGTCGTTACCGAAGGCAGCCTTAGACTCGGTTCTAGCATCATCCCATGCTTTTTGGAATCCGCTTTCGTCTTTGATGATACGCATACCACGTCCACCACCACCAGCTGTTGCTTTGATGATGACAGGGTATTTGATTTGTTTAGCGATCTCTTTTCCTTGTGCGACAGACTCTAGGAGTCCTTCAGACCCAGGGATAGTAGGGACACCTGCTTTTTTCATCGTTTCTTTCGCAGTGGCTTTGTCTCCCATGCGGTTGATCATTTCCGAACTTGCGCCGATGAATTTGATGTTGTATTCTTCACACACACGAGAGAATTCTGCATTTTCAGATAAGAATCCGTATCCTGGGTGTATGGCATCTGCATTGGTGATTTCCGCAGCAGATACGATTTTTTTGATATCGAGGTAAGATTGGTTGCTCGGAGGCGGGCCTATGCATACTGCTTCGTCAGCAAATCTGACGTGCAAGCTTTCTGCATCAGCTGTCGAGTAAACTGCGACAGTTTTGATTCCCATTTCTTTACAAGTCCTGATGACTCTCAGAGCAATTTCTCCCCTGTTTGCAATTAATATTTTCTTAAACACTATTGAGGTATTTAATTTAAAGGAAAAATTAAGATGGATCTACCAAGAATAATGGCTGATCGTACTCTACTGGTTGTGCATTTTCTACCAAAACTTTCACGATCGTGCCTGATACTTCAGATTCGATTTCGTTGAATAGTTTCATGGCTTCTATGATACACACAGGATTTCCTACGTCTACTTTGTCACCCACGCTGACGAACTCTGGTGATTCAGGGTTAGCTGATCTGTAGAATGTACCAATCATAGGTGATTTGATTTCGATGTAGTTGTTGGCAGCAGGTGCTGGCGCAGGAGCGGCTGCTGGTGCTGCGGCAGGAGCAAGAGCAGCAGCTACAGGTGCTGGTGCAGCGACGGCTGCTGGCATAGAAGCAACAGATTTCTCAATGATCTGTGTTTCGTTGCTTCGTTTCACTTTTATCTTGAACTCTTCCGTTTCGATGTTTACTTCTTCCAAACCGGAGTTAGACAGGAAGTCAATCAAATCTCTAATTTCTTTAACCTTCATTTGATAGATGTTTAATTATTTGGTTTCCCGTGAGCTGCTGCCTTCCGGGGAAGTTTTGTACAAATTTACTAGAATCTTACAATTATAAAATTGGAAAATCTGGGCATAAAAAAGAGTAAGGAATTACTTCTTTACTCTTTCGACGTAAGAACCTGTCTTACTTTCTATTTTTAGCAAGTCTCCTTCATTGACAAACAAAGGTACCTGAATCTCTGCGCCTGTTTCGAGGGTAGCTGGTTTACTTGCATTGGTAGCGGTATCACCTTTTAGCCCTGGTTCAGTATAAGTGACCTCTAGCTCAACATGCTGAGGTAGTTCACATCCTAGGATCAATTCTTCTTCTGCATGGAAGATGATCGTAGCAGGATCACCATCTTTTAAAAATTGAGGAGCATCGATCAGTGTCTCTTCGAGAGAAATCTGATCGTAGGTTTCGGTGTTCATGAAGTTGTACCCCATGTCGTCCTTATATAAATACTGAAAGTCTCTACGCTCTATTCGTGCAGTGTTGACTTTGTGTCCAGCGGTGAAAGTATTGTCGAGTACTTTTCCTGTCTTGACATTTTTAAGCTTTGTTCTAACAAAAGCAGGTCCTTTTCCAGGTTTTACGTGCTGGAAATCGATGATGAAGTACAATCCATGATTGTACTCGATACACATTCCGTTTTTAAAATCTGCGGTACTAGCCATTCTGAATTCGAATTTTAATATTTCAAGTTACTTCGGGTCGTAAGCCCATTTTAAATATAGAGAACCCCACGTGAAGCCTCCACCAAATGCAGCTAAGATGATGTTATCACCTTTTTTGAGCTGATTTTCATAGTCCCAGAGACATAGTGGTAGTGTTCCTGCCGTGGTGTTTCCGTACTTCTGGATATTGATCATGACTTTGCTGTCATCAATTCCCATTCGGTTTGCAGTCGCATCGATGATGCGTTTATTGGCCTGATGCGGCACGAGCCATGAGATGTCCTCGCCTGTCAGGTTGTTTCTTTCCATGATTTCGGCAGAGACATCTGCCATATTGGTTACCGCGAATTTGAATACTGTAGCTCCTTCTTGAAAGGCGTAGTGTTGGTCGGCTGCTACGCTTTCTAGTGTCGCGGGCATGCGGCTACCGCCTCCTTTCATACCCAGATACTCAGCTCCAGACCCGTCAGTTTTTAGGATAGCATCTTGTATGCCATTTCCTTCTTCGTTGGGTTCTAAGAGAACGGCTCCACCTCCGTCACCAAAGATGATGCAAGTTGTACGGTCTTTGTAATTGATGATAGAGGACATCTTGTCTGCTCCGATCACGATGACTTTCTTGTATGTGCCTGCCTCGATGAATTGGGCTCCAGTAGAGAGGGCAAACAAAAAGCCAGAGCAAGCTGCTGACATGTCGTAGCTAAACGAATTAGTAGCGCCGATTTTGTCTGCTACAATATTCGCAGTGGCAGGGAAAGGCATGTCAGGTGTGACCGTCGCGCAGATGATTAAATCAATGTCTTTCGGGTCAGTCCCCGTTTTTTCTAGGAGCCCTTTGCAGGCTTCTATACCTATCACAGAGGTGCCTTGACCTTCTCCTTTCAGTATCCTTCTCTCTTTGATACCGGTACGCGTAGTGATCCACTCATCGCTGGTCTCTACGATCGTTTCTAGTTCTGCATTGGTCAATACGTAATCTGGCACATAGCCCTGTACGCCCGTTATTGCAGCTGTTATCTTACTCATTTGCAGATGTTCTATTTGGTAAATCTGGTTGAAAGATTAGAAGGTCTAGGTCAATATGAGTCGGCAATTTACGCAATTATTTCAGTTTTGAAAGCAGATACTACTTTGCTCAAAAGAATGAAAGGTATGCATGCATAATTCATATAAACACAGAAAGTCTGCTCTGTAAGCAGACTCCTAATATTTTACCAGAATGTGTCAATAGCTTATGCTACTGCTTCTTTTTCAATAACTACTTTCCCTTTGTAGTAAAGGTTACCTTCGTGCCAGTAAGCTCTGTGAGGTAAATGTGCCTCTCCAGTCGTCGCACAAACTACATAGTTTTTTGCCTCTGACTTGTAGTGAGTTCTTCTTTTGTCTCTTCTTGTTTTCGAGATTTTGCGTTTTGGATGCGCCATTTTCTTATTCTTTTAATTTTCCTTATTCTTAATATTTTTCAATAGAGCCCATCTGGGATCTATTTCTTCTTCAGGAGTCGATTCGGTTTCTTCTTCCTCTACGTCAGACGAGTAAACCAACTCCAACTCGTACTCATCATCTTCGTCCCCTTCCTCTTCGAATTTTGGGTGAATCTTTTTCATTGGGACTGCCAAAGTCAGGTAATCAAAAATGTTTTTTTCAACATTGATACTTTGCTGACCATCTGGGATCGTCCATATGTCATCTTGACTATCGTCAAACTCTTCACCATACTTGAGGATGAGCTGCTCTTGTATGTCAATAGGGTAGTCAAACGACTCTAAACTTCGATCGCATAGCAGTACGATTGTACCACTAATGTCAAAATTGACCTCTATCAATCTTTCCTTTTTGATCAGTTGGATATCGCAGCGACCTTGGCCTGCTTCGATTACACTATCTTCATTTTTCTCAAAGAGCGACTTATCAAACTCAAAACTAAAATCATGCGAACCCAGTTTGAGTCCGAAAATATCAATCTTGAAGTGTTTATTCCCTTTCATCTTTCTTGTCAGAAAATAAGTGCGCAAATTTAGAGATTATAATTTAATATTTAAAAACAATTTCTGAATTTTGGCTACTTATTATAGTTCTACTATTAAACCATGACTATGAGAGAGTTACTGCAGGCCCAGTTTGGTCGTATTTTTCAAAAAGAACTTGTCGACGAGATTGAAGCCAAAGGCGTATTAAAGACGCTAGAGGCAGGAACTGCTCTGATAGATTACGGCAAATATATCAAGTCTATCCCACTAGTCATGACAGGAACGATTAAGATTGTCCGAGAAGACGACAAAGGGAATGAATTGTTCCTATATTATCTGCGGGGAGGAGATACCTGTGCCATGTCACTTACTTGCTGTACGAGTCAGAAGAAAAGTGAAATTAAAGCTATCGTAGAGTCAGATGCTGTGATAGTCATGGTTCCACTACAGTATATGGATGAGTGGATGCGTTTTTCGAGCTGGCGGCAGTTTGTATTTGCTTCGTACAATGCTCGTTTCGATGAGATGCTCAGTGCACTGGATGCTGTAGCTTTTATGAAGTTGGACGAACGCTTGCTCAACTATCTACTCGATATCAAAGCCAATACGGGTAGTTTCGAGATTAAACGCACGCACCAAGAGATCGCCAATGACTTAGGGACGTCTCGTGTGGTGATTTCTCGTTTGCTAAAAAGATTGGCGGACGAGGATCAGATCGAGCTGCACCGCAACAAGATTGAGATATTGTAACTATTGTTACAATATCCTTTGAGATCAGCAGGTAATTTTACCACTCTGATTAAATTAAGCCATGCGCAAAATTTTACCCATTATTGATGTGTTACGCAACTACGACGTGTCTGGCCTCAAAGGAGACGCTGTGGCAGGGGTGACGGCTGGTGTCATGATGGTGCCGCAGGGGATGGCTTATGCGATGATAGCAGGCCTGCCTCCTGTGTATGGACTCTATGCTGCGATATTTCCTCAGGTAGTCTATGCATGGTTCGGTACTTCACGTCAGCTTTCAGTAGGGCCAGTCGCCATGGATTCTTTGCTCGTTGCGACGGGGATTTCCGCATTAGCGGTGGCTGGGACGTCTGATTACATCGGTCTGGCTATACTCTTGGCTTTGATGATTGGTTTGCTTCAGCTGGCTATGGGTGTATTTCGTTTGGGCTTCTTGACCAATTTTTTGTCACGCCCTGTGATTGCTGGGTTTACCAGTGCAGCGGTGTTTGTCATCGCAATCAACCATCTCAAGCATTTGACGGGAGTCGAACTTATAAGCGGAAAGTATCTACATGACATAGTGATTGATTTGATGTTTAGGATTGATGAGATCAATGGCTGGACATTACTGATTGGTTTGACGGGGATGGTGTTGATCGTGGTATTGAAACGGTGGAGTCCCAAATTACCTACAGGTTTGATTCTGGTGGTCGTTAGTGCTGGCGTGGTTTATGGGTTCCGTCTAGACACACTAGGCGTAGCAATCGTAGGCTATGTGCCTGAGGGATTGCCATCTGTAGCTATTCCAACTTGGGATTTAGAGCAGGTGCGAGCGCTTGCACCGATGGCGTTGACTTTGGCATTTATAGGGTTCATAGAGGCGTATTCTATTGGTAGGACGCTCCAGTACAAACATAAAAATGAATATGAAGTCAAAGCCAACAAGGAGCTAATAGCACTTGGACTGGGCAATATGATAGGGTCTCTATTTAGTAGTTTTCCTACTACAGGTAGTTTTAGTCGTTCAGCGGTCAATGATGCTGCTGGAGCAAAAACTACTGTGGCACTTTTTTTTAGTGCACTAGTCGTGTTATTGGTTTTGTTATTCTTGACGCCACTTTTTTATTATCTACCTAGTGCGATTTTGGCATCTATTATTATTGTGAGTGTCTTGGGGTTGATAGATATAGAGGAGGTTAAAACCTTGTGGCATACCGATAAGTATGATTTTGCGATGCTGATGGTGTCTTTCGTAGGGACGATTATGTTTGGGATCGAGTGGGGGATTTTGTTCGGTGTATTGCTATCGTTAGTGGTTTTGATCTATAAAGCATCCATTCCTCATATTGCTGAACTGGGACAGATAGAGGGGACGCGTTTTTTTCGCAATATCAAGCGATTTGATCAAGCTTATGATCGCCCAGATGTTGGGATTATTCGGTTCGATGCGCGTTTGTTTTTTGCCAATGTGAGTGCACTGCAAGAGACTATAAGGACGATTTTGGCGAAGAAACCAGAGATGAAGTTGTTTGTGATCGACGCGCAGAGTATTAGTGATATTGATTCTACAGCGATTAGTGCTTTGCGAGACATTCATGTGGATATGCAAAATCGAGGAATCACCTTGAAGTTAACTTCGATTATAGGTCCAGTGCGTGATAAGTTGTATCGCTGTGGTTTGGCGGATCAGATTGGTTTGGAGAATATCCATGAATCGATCGCAGCAGCGATCAATAGCGGGCAAGAATCTGATCTTCCGTTTCAGTCCAACTCTCTCAAATAAGTTTTGGCACAGTATTGGTTAAATTCTAAATAACTAAAGAATGATACAGATGAAGAGCTTATTGTTAATACTCGCGTTTTTGCTCCTGACCGTGGCGGTTGTGTTTGGTCAGGATAAAAAATCCAGAAAGGAAGCCAAAAAGGAAAAGCAGCGTCAAGAATACATGGAGACTAAAATGCTCTTGGATTCTGGAGCTTTTAGTTTCACTGCTACATGGGCGACTACTCAGAAAGGTCGTCGAATCAATTTGATTGGAAATAGTAATCAGTTGACACTAGAAGATACTTTGACATCTGCTTATTTGCCGTATTTTGGTGTGGTGCAGATGTATGATATGAGTGGTGAAGGAGGAATTAATTTTGAAGGTACAGCACAAGACTTGAAGATAGAGCACAATGATAAAAAGATGAGGTCTATGGTTAGTTTCGAAGTGAAGTCGTCCACAGGGAATGAAGTCTATCAATGTCAGTTTACTATCAATTCGAATAGCAGTGCCGCGCTCAGTGTGAGGAGCAGTGCTAGGAACCAGATCAGCTATGATGGCACAATTGCTGCGCTGCCTGATGAAAAAAAGAAATAAAAATACATACACCTATTACAAAAGAGGCTGTCCGTATGGGCAGCCTCTTGTTTTTTGTCTATTCTGGTGTTTTCTCCTCAGGATATTCTTTTTTGAACCCCTTCCAAAAATCATCTACCGTCTGTTTCATATCCTTGCGTAGATAGAGTAAGCCAAATAGGTTAGGCAAGGTCATCACGGCAATAGCTATCCCAGCCAGTGACCAAATGATGGTCGTGTCAGTGAATGACGCTACAAAGAAACCAATCACATATACGATCCTAAAGTAAATCACCGAACCGCTACCAAAAAGGAAAGTCATCGCTCGGTCTCCGTAGTATGACCATGAAATCGCTGTGCTAAAGGCAAATAACAAGATACCGATAGAGACGATGTAAGATCCATAAGCACCAAAGAATCCTCTGCTAAAAGCAAGAGCCGTCAGCGGAGCACTATGAACCAGAGACTTGCCTATAAATGTGACTTCAGGATCAATAGGGTTGCCGTCTAGGATTTGGGTACTTCCCGTATAGGGCGAGCCGTTCTTGTAAAGCGTAACGTCCTCTGCTAGTGACCTGGCGTGGATGAAGGTTGCTGGCGTGGTGATTTTTCCATCTGTAGCAGCTAGTTCTCCTGAGAAGACAGGGAGTGGTGCTTTGCCTGATACGTGACCATAAAGTGCGGCTGAACCTTCTTTTGTCTCGTCCGAGATGTCGATTTGCTCTAAAATGCTCAAGTCAGAAACCTGAAATTCGTTTTCATGTTTTTCACTCCATACGCCAGATGACAAAAGCACCAGACCCGTAATGGTACATATTACGATAGTATCAATGAATGGCTCTAAGATCGCTACCATGCCTTCTGAGACAGGTTCATGTCCCTTGGCAGAGGCATGAGCGATGGGGGCACTACCTTGGCCTGCTTCGTTAGAGAATAGTCCACGACCTACGCCCTTGTTGAAGGCAAATGCGATGGATGCACCTAGGAAGCCTCCAGTCGCTGAAGAGCCCGTGAATAGGTCAGAAAAGATGGAGGCAAATGACGGGAGAATCTGGTCGTAGTTGTAAAATATCACGCCAAAAGCTCCGATAAAGTAGATGACCGCCATAGAAGGAACGAGTTTTTCGGTCACCGCAGCGATTCTTTTGATCCCTCCGATGATCACAAAGCCTAATAGTACAGCCAATACGCCGCCTGTTAGCATGTGATTGATCCCGAATGTCGCATTCAGTGTGTTGGAGATACTGTTGATCTGAGGCAAACTCCCCGTACCAAAAGACGATAGAACCGTCGCTACAGCAAAAGCTGCGGCGAGCCACTTCATGTTCATTTTGTTCTTCATGAAATACATTGGACCACCTGCCATGGTACCGTCAGTGGTTTTTTCACGGTATTTATGAGAGAGAGTTACTTCGACGAATTTGGTACACATGCCTACTGCTGCAGTGACTAGCATCCAAAATAATGCTGCTGGTCCGCCGATATGGATTGCTAATGCTACGCCTGCTATGTTGCCAGTACCCACAGTTCCGGATAGGGCAGTTGCCAAAGCTTGAAAATGTGAGGTGTCTCCTTCGTCATCACTTTTGTCAAACTTTCCTTTGACGACACTGAGCGCGAAACGGAAATATCTAACTTGTGGAAACTTGAGGTAAATAGTGAAGAATAGGCCGGTCCCGATTAGTACATAAGGAAACCAAAAGGAGCTGCCAATGTAGCTATCGATTAGAATCAAGATGTCGTTTAACTCTTGCATAATGGATTGTTGTTTTATGAATTCAGTAACAACAAATCTATACAAACCGATCACTTTCGGTAGGGCTACATTATATTTATCTCAGTCATCAAGCTAAAAAACAGGTTTTTGAATGAATGAGTTTACACATCTCAGACAGCGAATGGATAGTTTTTCTCCTTTAGGAGAGGAGGCGTGGGAGGATTTTGTGCCGCGTTGGTCAAGCTTTGAGTTGTCCAAGGGAGAGTTTTTAATTCGCGAAGGGAAAACAGAACGCTACTTTTATTTTGTTCATGAAGGCGTGTTACGTGCTTTTGTTAGAAACGGTGGGCAGGAGTCTGTTTTGGGTTTTTCTTATGAGGGAGATTTTTCTGGAGCCTATGATTCGTTTTTGGATCAGGCTCCATCCGAATGGAGTATAGATGCTTTGTCGTCGGTTCGTGGGTTGAAGATCAGCTATGAGAACCTCATGGCGATGTATGATGCCTACAAGTCTATGGAGCGATGGGGGCGTGTATTCAATGCCAAAATCTTGATAGGAATAGGTAGACGACAGGTGGAGGTGAGGAATTTTTCGGCAGAAGATCGATTTGAACGTCTGATGAAGGATAGCCCGCATATCTTGCAGAAAGTGCCGCAGAAGTATCTAGCGTCCTATCTGGGGATGAGTCCAGAGACTTTTAGCCGTCTGCGTAAAGTCAGTTTAGAAAAATCAAAGTCAATGCGAACTTGATATAGATCAAGATTGCTTTCCCTGACAAAGTGTAATTTTGAGCATCAAATAACCAAGAACTTATGAAGCGGTCAGAACTAATCGAAAGCCTAATGGCAGACACGTATAGAATTATCGAAGAGGTAAAACACATCGCCTCACTAGAGGAGGAGTTGATTGCTCGTAGATCTAATCCCGATCGATGGAGTGCCATAGAGTGCTTAGAGCATCTCAATATCGCTGATGCACACTATTTGATTCAGTTTGATAGGAAGCTGTCATCGGCTAAGCCTTGTGACCGTGAATCTTACAAGCCGGGATGGTTAGGAAACTACTTTGTCAAAATGATCAAACCAAAGGCTGACGGTGGTATTCCTTCTCCGATGAAAACGATGCGGAAGTTTGATCCTGAGGTGAAAGTGCAGCGTGATACGATCTCGAAGTTTTTGGAAGACCAGGAGGAAATACTGGGCTACTTGAGCCTATGCAAAACACTCGATTTACAGAAGATTAAAATTCCCTCTGCTATCGGAGCGATAGTGACTTTCAGACTGGGGGACGCACTGCGCTTTTTGATTGGGCACAACCAACGCCATATCATTCAGGCGAATAATGTGCTGAAGGAGTTAGGTGTGGAGACAGACCTACCCGTCAATCAGTCGCTCTAGTTGCTGATAGTCCAGTCCAAATTCTGATTTGATGGCCGAAATCTTGTCGTTGGCTCCCTGTTCGTTTTTGGTGCGGTGGTGGTTGATTCCGACGAGCATCACGTTTTTACGCGTATGTTCGTTAGAGACGAACTCAAATATCTTGGACTCATAGCCTTCACGCTCTAGGATTAGGGCACGGATGGTATCAGTGACCATTTCATACTGGCGTTCTTTGAAGATGCCATATTTGAGGATAGGGCTGGAGACTGCTTTTCCTTTGAGTTGCTGGCGGACTTGTTTGTGACAGCAAGGAGCGGTGACGATCAGTGCAGCATCTGAAGCGAGTCCTTTGGCTAGTGCATCATCGGTGGCTGTATCACAGGCATGTAGTGCGATCAAGATATCAATATCCTTGTTTTCGTACTCCTCGATGGGTTGATCTACGAACTGAAGACCTTCAAAACTCAACTGCTTTGCCGTTTCGTTGCAGAAGTCTACGAGCTCTTTTCGGAGCTCTATACCTGTCACACTCACTTCGTATCCTTTCTGTCTCATGTATTCATATAGTGCAAAAGTAAGGTATCCTTTGCCTGAGCCCATGTCTACAATTTTAGGGTTTTTGGGTAGCTGCGCGGTAGCGATGAGGCTCTCCATGATTTCCAGAAATTTATTGATCTGGCGGTACTTGTCTGCCATCTTGGGGATGATGTTGCCCGCATGATCGGTGACACCTAGTAGGGTGAGGTAGTTGGCGTCTGGCTGTGCTCGTTTGGTTTTGATTTTGTCATGTGCTACTGTGGCAGTTGACCGGTTGGCTTTACTTTTCTGTACTGTAATTTTTCCTTTTTTGCTGGTCAGGAGTGCGATATCTTCATCGGGTGTACAGAGTGTAGCATTTTTGAAATGCTCCTCGATCTGCATCATGATTTCTTGGTATGCTGCCTCTACCTTATGATTTTTGGTTTCGTCGTTGGTTTTGTAGCGGTAGGTGAACGAGTAGTGTCTTTCAGACTTGATTTCTACAGGTCTCACGAAGATGTTGTGAAGTGTGCTGTCTTTGTCGGTCGGCTTGCTCAGTGTTAGTTTGACTAGCGAATGCAGTTCTAGACTCGCTTTGATTTGCTCCAAAAAATCTTCCTTTGTACTCATGGCACAAAGTTATCGATTAAAATCCTTTGGGTCTCCTGAATTTGAGGATGACTGGTGTCTTGCCAGAGAGCTTGTGGGTGTTTTTGGCATGTTCAGTGACGGATTTCCCATTATTGTCTAGCCCTATCCAGATTTCATCTTCAGTGAGTAAGAGTGCTTCGGCCATGCCGTACTTCTCTGGACCGTAGAGTTTTCCGTCGGGGTGGCTGGCTATGTGGTGGTAGCTGACCTTGTCGGTGACCTGCTGACTGACTGGGTCTATTTTAGTGATGTAATTCCCGTTTCGCTCCAGAACGTAGAGGAAACCGTTTTCGAATTTGGCGTCAGAAAAATCATTGCTTTCGGTCTCTGGGATATTGAATTGATTGATCGCTCCAGAGTTTAAATTGATAGCCACTATCCATCTGGGTTGGCGTTCTTTGCAGAGATATAGCGTTTGGTTTTCTGAATCTAATGCTAGACCTTCCCATCCAGCGTTGCCCCATTTGCTCGGGGTGAGGCCAGCGGATTCAAAATCGATTAGCATCTCCTTTGCATTGGTGGAGTGAGTGAGTACTTGTCGATCAAGGGTGTAGACTTTACCATCTTTTTCACTAGCCAAATAGAATAAACCCTCGTAGTAGTCAATTGCTTCTAAGTCGGGGTTACTGGGGATAGAAAATGCAGGTGTTTTACTGATCGAGAATAGACTGTCAGCAAAAGTGACCTGATAGAGAGAATTGTTCCAGTGTTTGTCTCCAATGACGTAGTAGTTGCCGCCGGTAGCTACGATCCCACTGAGGTCAAACTGTAAGGAATCGCTCGTCTGCAACTGATGAATACCAATCAAATCCAACGGTGCATAGCGCTGCTGCGCCATGCTGAGATTAGATAGTGTGAAAGCCAATAGTGTGAGAAGTACTGTCCTCATGGCTTGGGTTTCTAGATTCGTTCGATTTTAGCACCGATGGCGTTGAGTCGGCCGTCGATGTTTTGGTAGCCCCGATCGATCTGCTCTACGTTGTGGATGATGCTATCACCCTCGGCAGACATAGCAGCGATGAGTAACGATACTCCAGCTCTGATATCCGGAGAGGTCATGGTGATTCCTTTCAGTGCTACCTGTTTGTCCAGCCCGATGACGGTCGCACGGTGTGGGTCACATAGGATCACTTGTGCCCCCATTTCGATCAGTTTGTCCACGAAGAACAGTCTGCTTTCGAACATCTTCTGATGAATGAGTATGGTTCCTTTGGCTTGTGTGGCGACTACTAGTGCGATGCTTAGTAGGTCAGGTGTGAAACCCGGCCAGATCGCATCAGCAATCGTCATGATAGAGCCATCGATGAATGTCTCGATCTCATAGCGATCCTGTTCTGGAATGAAGATGTCATCTCCTCGAAATTCCATTTTGATTCCCAGTCTCTGAAAGATGTCTGGGATGATGCCCAAGTGCGGAATACCAGCGTTTTTGATGGTGATCTCTGACTGAGTCATGGCGGCCATGCCTATGAAACTGCCAATCTCTATCATGTCCGGTAGCATGGCGTGTTCTGTACCTCCTAGCGACTCCACTCCTTCGATGTTCAGTAGGTTGGAACCTATACCTGTGATCTTAGCCCCCATACGGTTGAGCATGCTGCATAGCTGCTGCAGGTACGGTTCACAGGCCGCATTATAGATCGTGGTTTTGCCTTTGGCAAGGACTGCAGCCATCACGATGTTAGCGGTACCGGTTACGGACGCTTCGTCGAGTAGCATGTAGGTACCTGTGAGGTGCGAGGCGTCTATGTTGTAGTAGCCTGTTTTTTTGTCGTACTGAAATTTAGCACCTAGTTTTTGAAAACCTGTGAAGTGTGTGTCAAGTCTTCTTCTACCGATTTTGTCTCCTCCTGGCTGAGGTATTCTTCCTTTCTTGAATCTAGCGAGTAGCGGACCGAGTAGCATGATGGACCCTCTGAGCGAAGAGGCCATTTGTTTGTATCGGTCAGATTCTAAGAAGTCAATGTCTATTTGATCAGCTTTGAATGTATAGGATTCAGGATTGTTTTTGGTGACCCGTACGCCCATTTCATTCAGTAGATCGATCAGCTTGTTGACATCTCTGATGTTCGGGACATTGTTGATGACCATTTCTTCCTCTGTGAGGAGTACGGCCGATAGGATCTGAAGAGCTTCATTTTTGGCACCTTGAGGGACTAATTCTCCCTTGAGCTGCGTGCCACCAGTCACATGAAAAGACGCCATTAATTTCTTCTTCTTCGGTTGTTGTTATTGTTGTTAGACCTTCTGTTGTTATTAGATCTTCTGTTGTTATTGCCGCCGCTGTTGTTGTTCGCTCCCTGTTGTAGTCGGTTGTTGCGTCTTTCTTTTTTCTGTGGTTCGAAGAGATCACCTTCTTTGACTTTGTCCATGTCGATATCCAATTGGTTTTTGGATAGACGTCTGATGTTGGTATAGACGACATTGTCTTCCATCACATCTTGGTTGTACGAGTAGAAGAAGGTCTTCATCAATTTGCCAATGTGAATAATGGCAGCTTCTTGTTCTTCGGGGTCTTCTAGTGTGATGGCTTTGTCTACGAGTAGCTCGATGTTTTTACCGAAATGCTTGAAGGTGATGTCGTTGGCAGAGTAAGGGACACGATCTGGTTTTTTCTCCAAAGTCTCCTTCTCTGGCGTAGGGAATGGTCCCTCTATGTCTAGTTTGAATCCAGAGATGATGTGTAGGTCATCCCAAAATTTCTGATTGGACTCTGTTGTTTCTTTAGCGGTAGGGTTGATCTGCTTCATGAGATCCACCATAGTGAGTGCTTTTTTGTTGCGCTCCTCTTTGTCCTCTATGGTCAGTAGGTGATCGACCAATTTTTGTACGTTTCTTCCGTATTCTTTGAGCGTAAGGTGCTCCTGGACTGTGTTATACTCGTGCATGTGTGTTATGATATATCAAAGAGCCAAAATTAATCTTTTAACCCAAATAATATAGGAGAATCAAATTAATATGCATTTTGAGGACAAACAAACTCGGAGTAGAAGTGCATTTGGAATTAATCCTAGCAATCTTTGATGGAATTGCAACCTTTGCGACATTAACCTAGTTTGTGTTGAGACTTAACGATTAATATCTGATTATGCTAAAGAAAATTCTATGGGTGCTGGGGTCTGTTGTGATCTTATTTGGAACCTTCGTGATGTATGGAATCCTGACTACCAAGCAGCATAGCCCTCCAGGTTTGGCGACTTTCACACAAAACGACTTGAACATCAAAGTAGACTATTGCCGACCTTTCAAAAAAGGACGCGACGTGTTTGGTGATCTTTTGCCCTACGATACCTACTGGCGAACAGGTGCCAACGAACCGACGATCATTTCTTTTGGTCAGGATGTAGTGTTCGGAGGAGAGATGGTGAAGGCTGGGAGCTATAGACTCTATACTGTGCCTGGTCAAGAGATGTGGACAGTCGTTCTCAATTCGGAATTGGAAAAATGGGGCTACTGGGAGCCTGATCCTGCGCTGGACGTGCTGCGTGTCGAAGTGCCTAGTGAGGCCTACCCCTGCTGTCAGGAGCAGTTTGTGATTCAGTTTCCTCAGACAGAGCAGGGGACGGAGATGGTTTTGATATGGGATGACGTCCAAGTCAAAGTGCCCATCACGAGTTGATAGAGGAAAAAATATTTGAGCGAATGCAACTATTCATGGATAAACAGCATCATAGAGATGAAAGGTTTATTTACATGAATGTAGAATCCTCATAAATCAAACCTGACCCTAAGGTCGAAACGTAAAACCCTGATTTCTTATATGTTTGGAATCAGGGTTTTTGTGTTTTAGGATACTACAAAAACTGCCGAAAATCGATGCAGGATGGGGTGAAAGTCCTCCGGGAAGGGGTCAAAGTCTCCCGGGAAGGGGTCAAGCTCTCCCGGGAAGGGTCACAAGTCCTCCGGGAAGGGGGCAAAGTCTCCCGGGAAGACCCTCGACAGTGCCGGGACGTACAAAAGTCTTCCGGTACGAAATAAAATTTGTCAGGAAGGTTGAAATGCTTTCGTAGCAGAATAATATTCTGTTTTATATAATCAAAAGGCTTCAGGGGGAAGGTTATACCTCTTACTCCACCAAGAACCTCAATTCTTTGCAGGTTTAGCTGGCTTTTATAGAGTCTGTCATGCATTTGATGTAAGCTAATTCAGGAGATGACAAGTTTATATGCGATTGCTCTGCTCTCCTCTTTAAATACACTAAAAAAATCGTTACTTTGTAGAAAAACATTTTTGAAATGAGTACTGCACAAGCTTTAAAACTGGAATTATTGGAGTGGCTGGCTACTGTTCATGATCAAGAAATAATCAAAGAACTAGCTAAGTGGAAAGAGGAACATCAGCGTGTCAGTATCCAACAATATAACAAGGAACTGGACGAGGCGGATGCTGCCATTGATAAAGGGGAATACTATACTCAGCAAGAAGTAGAAAGTAGATCCAAATCATGGTAAATAAACCAGCTGTGGTATGGAACAAATCCGCAGAGTCATCCCTCAAAAGAATATATCAGTATATCAAAGAAGATTCTCCCCAAAGTGCGGAAAAAGTAAGAGATGAGATTTTTGCCATCGCTCGTCAACTCGCTGATCATCCCGAGAAGTATGCTTTAGATAAGTTTAAGGAGCAAAATCAAGGCGATCATAGAGCTTTTGAGAAACACTCCTGTCGTGTGGCTTATAGAGTTACAGAAAAGCAAATCAGAATCCTGCGGGTTCGGCATGTAAAACAAGAGCCAAAAATTTATTGATGCTGAACACTTAGCATCAATTAATGATTACTCCACCAAGAATCTCAATTCTTTGCAGGTTTTGCTGGCTACAAATTCGGTAAGCTCATAATCGGCTAGACCGTGAATCTTGAACGGGTCTTGCTCGATGATACGGAGCAATTGGGCTTTGTCAGACAGCATGGATAGGATGATGCCACCTGTCCTTGGGACTTTCCTTCCAGACGCATGAAAATGTCCCAATCTATACTGCTCGCTGAGGTAGTCGATGTGCTCGTTGAGATGTTGGTCTACTTGCTCCAGCGGCACTTTGTAAGTCAGAGAAATGATGTGCATTGATTTGAAATTAGTGTTAGAAAGTAATAACAGTTCCTGTAATTGACCTTCGTTTATCTTCCCCAAAATCATACTCGAAGGGAATATGAAATTCACTCACATCTTGAATCTGATGAATCTCTATCCTTTTGTTTTTGATTCTATTTTCACCAATTGTAGCTCTAAGTCGTTCTTCAATTCCTGCAATATGATCTGGGAGAGCTTGAATGAATATTTTTTTGAGATTACTCATTGATGAAAGAATTTCTCTGTCTACTTGTCTGTTGAAAGTAGGGAATGAGTAACCAATTATTGTTAGGTGTTTGGTGTTTTTCGTAGCTGCTACTGCTTGTTTTCTTACATTTTCAACATGTGGTTTATCTTCCCATGAGTATTCAATATTGTCGTTGAAAAAATTAGATGCTGAGGATAATTGAGAATATCGTTCTAATGTTTTTGTGAAAATTCGATCTAAATCTTCTTCTTGGAGTTTGTTTCCAATAAAGCTTAAATCAAGTATATGGCTTCTATAAGTATTGACTCCTTTATCATCTGTTAAATTTCCAATTGTCCCATTTAACTTAAATACTGAAAAGTCATCAGTAGCAACTTTATGAGGGTCAGGCCCAGGAAATACATTGATTTTCTCTTGAACAGATCTATTATCAAAATCATTCAAGAATTGAGAGCTAGCATATTCAAATTGCCGATCATAGTTCCAGCTTAATATTCGGATATTTGAAGGGAAATGAATTTGTCCATCATTACTTTTAGATAGGATGGAAGCTAAGAAAGGGTCATATCTTCTATCAACTCCTTTGGTTATTTCCGTGTAGGTCAGAAACTCATTGATTAAAAACTTAAGAGTTTTGTATTCATTTTCTAACCCTGCGAAGTAGTATTTTTTTGCTATTGTGTCAATTGAAAAATGCCCGTTAACTAAAACGATGAGTTTATTTAATTCTTCGATAACTCTTTGTTTGATTTTTCGGGATGTTTGGAGAGAATCGGTAGATGGGTTCTCCCAGTCAATGTTTTTATTTTCGAAAAAATTTCTGTACTCTATGAGTTTGCTATGGAATTGAGAAACTACAGGAATCTTTTCTGCACTGGCTCCAGCTCCTATTAGATAAGTAAAAATATCTGTCATAATGTAGTTAGTTAGATTGAGTCACTTTACCGCCGAGATCCCCGTAATCTCATGTCCCAGTATCAGCAGATGAATGTCGTGGGTGCCTTCGTAGGTCACGACGGATTCTAGGTTCATCATGTGGCGCATCATGGGGTACTCTCCTGTGATGCCCATGCCGCCGTGGATTTGTCGGGCTTCTCGCGCTATGTCTAGCGCCGTGGCTACAGCGTTTCTTTTGGCGAGGGAGATTTGTGCGGTGGTCGCTTTGCCTTCGTTCATCAGGGAGCCTAAGCGCCAGTTGAGGAGTTGGGCTTTGGTGATCTCGGTGAGCATCTCTGCGAGCTTTTTTTGGATCAGTTGGAAGGAACCAATCGGTTTACCAAACTGATGACGCTCCAGCGCATAGCGTCGCGCCGAGTCGTAGCAGTCCATCGCAGCACCGATAGCGCCCCAGGCGATCCCATAGCGGGCTGAGTCGAGACACATCATCGGTGCGCCGAGACCTGACTTGCCGGGGAGTAGGTTCTCTTTCGGGATTTTGACATTGTCAAATACGAGTTCGCCTGTGCAGCTGGCACGTAGTGACCACTTGCCGTGGGTTTCTGGTGTGCTGAAACCCTCCATACCGCGCTCTACGATCAGGCCATGGATGCGGCCTTCTTCGTTTTTGGCCCAGACGACAGCTATGTCCGCCTTGGGGGCATTGGATATCCACATCTTGGCACCATTGAGCAGGTAGTGGTCACCCATATCCTTGTAGTGCGAGACCATACCACTAGGGTTGGAGCCGTGATCAGGCTCGGTCAGTCCAAAGCAGCCCAGCATCTCTCCCGAACCTAGTTTGGGGAGGTACTTTTGTTTTTGCTCCTCTGAGCCAAATTTGTAAATGGGATACATCACCAATGAGCCCTGCACGGATGCCGTGGAGCGCATGCCCGAGTCACCCCGCTCGATCTCCTGCATGATCAGACCATAGGCGATGTAATCCAATCCGCCACCTCCATACTCCGCAGGGAGTTGTGGGCCGAAAGCCCCGATTTCTCCGAACTTTTTGACGATCTCGTAGGGAAAGTGGTTTCGCTCAGCCCAATCCTCTATGTAGGGACTAATTTCTTTTTTGACAAAGTCTCGGATACTCTGGCGGATCATGTGGTGCTCTTCGGTCAGTAGGTCGTCGAGTTGGTAGAAGTCGGGGGATTCAAAAGAATCGGTTTTGTTGCTTTTCATGAGGCTGTTATTTTGTCGGGGTGGAGTTTCTTTGGCGTTAAAAAGTGATATGAGCGCTAGTCTTACCGCTTGTGGCGATGTAGGACTAATTTGTGTAATTATCTGATGGTTTCCATGTATTCTTATCAAATTTACAGCCGCAACATTAAATAACTACCCAAAATGAGTGCAGAACCTATAGACCCTAAAATCTTAGCACAAGTCAAAAAACTGGAGCAAAAGTATGATGCCATGGGACAGGATCTATCGTCTTATTTGGACGGTCTGCTACATGCGGATTACTTGACTTACTGGGATTACATTCATCTGGATACACTGTTGAGCCTTCAAAACCCGAAGACGCATTTTCCTGACGAAAAGATTTTTATCATCTATCACCAGATCACAGAGTTGTATTTCCAGTTGATCCTCAACGAGATCGAGCAGATAGCAGAATTGGACACGCCAGACGAAAAGTGGTTTGCCATGCGACTCAAGCGTATCAATCGTTATTTGCTGCATTTGGTGGATTCTTTTGATGTGATGATCGACGGGATGGATCAGCAGCAATTTTTGCAGTTTAGGATGTCTCTATTGCCTGCGAGTGGTTTTCAGTCGGGGCAATTGCGCTTGATCGAGTTGTCGTGTACCTCTATGATTCACTTGGTGGAGCAAACCCAAAGAGCCACTTTGGATCCCAATAACATAGAAGCGATGTACCCGCATCTGTACTGGAAGAAGGGAGCGACCGAACTTGCTACGGGCAAAAAGACCCTGACGCTACGCCAGTTCGAGGAGAAATATGCCGAGCAGTTCGTGAAACACGCCTCCAACTATCAATTCAAGAATATATGGTCAAAATACAAGTCGGACTATGAAGGATGTACAACGAGTGAAGAGATTAAGGACTTGCTGAAGCAGCTTGACTTACTGGCCAATGTCAACTGGCGCTTGGCGCACTATAAATCTGCGGTGCGCTATCTACAGCGTGATCCAGACATCATCGCTGCGACGGGTGGTACCAACTGGCAGCAGTATTTGCCACCGAGATTTCAGAAAGTTATCTTTTATCCAGAGCTTTGGTCTGAAGACGAAATAGAAGACTGGGGCAAGAGCTGGGTAGAGGGGACGGTTTTCAAATCCAAGTAAATTATACGAGTGAGCGAAAAGTGGAAATATCAGGTATTGATGGGCGTTGGGCTGCTGCTGGCGCTCCGAGGTTTGGGCCAGGAGGTCGAGCGAAAGACCTACTATGACCAATCCAAGACGGCTGTCAAGGAGGTGTTCTTCGTCAACGATACGATAGAAAATAAACTCAAAGGACCCTATCAGTCCTACTACCTCTCTGGTAAAGTCAAATCAGAAGGCGAGTATCTTTATAACCTCGCGACGGGGGACTGGGTGTATTACTTTGAGAATGGCAATATCCGAAATACGGGGTCTTTTTATCTAGGCAAGTCTGTAGGGATTTGGACTTATTATTTTGAGAATGGCAACAAGCGGTCAGAGGGGATTCTTGAAGACAATCAGCGTGCGGGTTCATGGACGTTCTACTACGAAGATGGAGGACTCAAAAGCGAAGGGGTGTACATCAATGGCAAGAAAGATGGAATTTGGAACTTCTACTACGAGGGTGGTTCGCTGAAGGCTCAGGCCATATTCAAAAACGGCAGAGGACAGTACAAAGAATTTTATGTCTCCGGAAACCTGAAAATGGAGGGGCTCAATCGTGAGGGGAAGAGCGACAGCCTGTGGGTGTATTACTTCGAATCAGGTGAGATGATGGCCGAGGGGTATTACAAGCAAGGGGTGAAAACAGGTCCATGGAAGTACTATTTCAAGAATGGAGAAATCTCTGCGCAAGGCGGGTATGAGGGAGGAAAAACAATCGGAAACTGGATCTACTACTATGAAAATGGTGAAAAGAGTGCTGAGGGATTGCAAAAGAATAGTCAGAAGGATGGATACTGGAAGATGTTCTATGAGTCTGGTGAGATGAAGGGGATCGGGGAGTTCGATGAGGGGACAGGTGAGTACAATGAGTACTATCTAAGCGGAAAACTCAAAGTCAATGGGCATTTTAGGGATGGTGTAAACGATGGGCGTTGGACCTATTTTGATGAAGAAGGGAATATAGAAGGTGAAGCGCAGTTCTTGGATGGTCTTGGGGATTATCAGGGGTATTATCTGGATGGAAATTTGAAGATGACGGGTAAGATTGCAGGGGGACGCAGAGTCGGAGAGTGGACCTTGTACAAGAAAAATGGAGAGATAGCGGGGAAGTACCATCCAGTCTATCAGGACGATAATCCGGTTTTCCTTACCGAAGAAAAACTAAATGATGGTCGCAATGATGAGGACTATGATAAACCAGAATACCGACACAAAAAGAAAGCACCGAGGAATTTTACCCCAGTGGTCAATGAGTACAAAGGAGTGATCTTAGCGACCAATCCATTGCTGACTTTTGTGGGGTATGCGCCGTTTTCGGTGGAGTACTACATACAGGAGCGACTGGGGTACGAACTGCTCTACGCCTATCACCGCAGCCCTTTTTATTCCTCTTTTGATGGCGTGGAAAACGAAGACGTATTTACTTCTGGTCATCGTATTCAGTTCAAACAAAAGTTTTACCGTCTGGATCAAAAACACGGGATGATTTATTTTGGTCATTTGATAGGATTCGAATGGGATAGACACAGTACTCAGTCCGCTAACCCTACGAGCGGAGGACGGGAAACCACGGTTTTGAATGAAGAAAAATACTACTATGGTCTGCAAGTGGGAGATCGCTGGATGGTAAATCCTGGTAACGCTGGTTTTACCATTGATGCGTATTTTGGGCTCGGAATAGGCTATCGAAATATTGATAAAAAATATACAGACCCTAGTTTTGACGATGTCTTTTCTAATCAGGGGAAAGAGGGAGTGTACGTGCCAATTTTTTTTGGGATTAATATCGGATACTTAGGATTCAAAAAATACCAAACCAACGGGCCAGTTAGATAAGGAAACATGACGAAGATTTTAAACTATAGACTCAAGCCAGAAATCGCGCTGGACGAGGCGAATTTTGCTGCTTTTGTGACCAACAAACTAGGTGCAGAGGCTCACTGGAAATTGCTCAAGCGCTCCATCGATGCGAGGAGTCGTCGTGTACAGGTCAATGTAGAGATAGCACTATCCGAGGCAGGTGAAGATCCAAGGCCTTTTGCGTATCAAAAGCCACAAAACAATGTGGCAGACAAATCAGAGGTGATCATCGTTGGAGCAGGGCCAGCTGGGTTGTTTGCAGCGATGCGCTGTATCGAACTGGGCGCGAAACCTATCGTGCTAGAACGTGGCAAGGATGTCCAAGCTCGCCGTAGAGATCTAGCTGCCATCAACAAGGAGCATAAGGTGAATCCAGACTCTAACTACTGTTTTGGTGAAGGAGGGGCAGGGACTTACTCAGACGGAAAACTCTATACCCGATCCAAAAAACGAGGAGATGTCACGCGTATCCTAGAGATACTGGTGGCGCATGGCTCTCAGGAGGATATCCTAGTAGACACGCATCCGCACATCGGTACCAACAAGCTGCCCAAAGTAATAGAAGACATCCGAGGGACGATTCTATCCCGTGGAGGAGAGATTCGTTTTGATACGCGTGTGGAGGATTTCGTGATCCGTGAGGGAGAGATGAAAGGTGTGAAAACACAGGATGGTAGTATCATCGAAGGAATAGGCGTGATCCTAGCCACGGGACATTCTGCAAGAGATATTTTTCGATTGCTCCAGACTTCTGGGGTCAAGATCGAATCTAAGCCCTTTGCGCTTGGATTGCGGGTGGAGCATCCGCAGGTAATCATCGATCAGATTCAGTATCACTGCGATACGAGAGGGGAGTATTTGCCTGCTGCGAGCTATAGTTTGGCAACTCAGACGCAGTTTGATCAGGTGCAGCGTGGAGTATTTTCGTTTTGTATGTGTCCGGGAGGATTCATCGTACCTGCTGCTACCGCAGATGGTGAGGTGGTCGTCAACGGCATGAGTCCATCCAAGCGCGATTCGAAGTTCGCCAACTCAGGTATCGTCGTGGCGGTAGAGAACGAAGATCTCAAGGCCTACGAGTCGGAGGGAGATTTCAAAGCCTTGGCGTTCCAAACCGAAGTAGAGCAAAATGCCTGTGCTATTGCTGGAGGGACGCAATCCGCACCCGCACAGCGTTTGGTGGATTTCGTCAAGGGAAAAACGTCAACCAACTTGCCGGACTGTTCGTATCAACCAGGGTTGACGGCCGTCAATATGCGGGAGTTTTTGCCAGAATCGATCTATATGCGTCTCCGTGATGGGTTCAAGAGTTTTGGACGAAAGTCAAAAGGCTACTACACCAATGAAGCACAAGTGCTCGGTGTGGAGAGTAGAACGTCGTCTCCTGTACATGTGCCGAGAAATCGCGAGACACTAGAACATATAGAGGTCAAACGTTTGTTTCCATGTGGTGAAGGTGCTGGCTATGCGGGTGGTATTATGTCGGCAGCTATCGATGGAGAGAAGTGTGCGGAGAAACTGATCGAAGCGTATTTGGATACTAGAACATAGACGTTTAGACCCAAGAGTCAAGAACCAAGATGAAAGAATGATGACAGAACAGAAGAAATTAACGGCAGTACTGGGTGCAAGCACCAATCCCACGCGCTATGCATATTTGGCAGCTGAGCGATTGCACCAGCACGGGCACCCGATCAAACTGGTATCTATTAAGAAAGGCGAGTTGTTTGGTGAGCCGTTTCAGGACTTGCGCCAAAAGCCAGAGTTGGAAGGGGTAGATACAGTGACGCTCTACATCGGGAGTGATAATCTGCCCGAGTGGCAAGACTACATCCTCAGCCTCCGTCCCAATCGCATTATCTTTAATCCTGGTACCGAGAATGTGGAGTTGTCCAAGGCAGCACAAGCGCAAGGCATAGAAACGGTCGAGGCTTGCACGCTGGTGATGTTGGGGACGGGACAGTTTTAGGATCAGTCGCCATTTCTGGGGGTAAAAACAATAACGAATTTCGAACAATGAATCTTGAATCACGAAGTGATCTACTACCTCTCCCCCAGAAATACAGGGTGATCCCTGATCCTCGTTTGTTTCTAATTATGTTAAAACAAAAAAAAACCACTCAATTGAGTGGTTTTTTGTAGTCCGTAGGGGAATCGAACCCCTGTTACCAGGATGAAAACCTGGCGTCCTAACCCCTAGACGAACGGACCATTACTTGCATAAAAAGAGCGACGTTTGAAAGCCGCTTTTTGTAGTCCGTAGGGGAATCGAACCCCTGTTACCAGGATGAAAACCTGGCGTCCTAACCCCTAGACGAACGGACCATTTTGTAATGGACTGCAAAGATAGATTTCCTTTTCTATTTTGCAAATTTGGGTTTTAACTTTTTTAAATATTATGTAATTATTTTTCAATTCACATCTCTGAGTTAAGTTTAAACCATGAATTTGATTGAAGTCACTACCCCCGAATTGGAAAAAGAGTTCGTTTTGTTTCCCGTAAAACTTTATCAGGACTGTCCGTTTTGGATTCGACCGTTGGATAAGGACGTGAAGCTGGTTTTTGATCGGAAGAAAAATCCTACTTTTAATCATGGAGCGTGTGTGAGATGGTTGCTACAGCGAGAGGGGCAAACGATAGGTAGAATCGCGGCGTTTGTCAATAACAAGACGGCAGTCAAGGATAATGACCAACCTACAGGCGGCTGTGGGTTCTTCGAATGTATAGATGATCAGCAGGCAGCCAATATGCTGTTTGATGCGGCTAGAGATTGGCTGGCTGAGATCGGGATGGAAGCCATGGATGGACCAGTCAATTTTGGCGATAGAGATAAGTGGTGGGGGCTGCTCGTAGATGGTTATACTATCGAGCCAAACTACCAGTGCAACTATCATTTTCCATATTACAGAGAGTTGTTTGAGAACTATGGGTTTGAGGTGTATTTCAAGCAATTTACGTTCATTCGAAAGACTTTTGATCCGTTTCACCCACGCGTACAGCATAAGGCAGATCTATTGAGCAAAGACCCTGATTATTCGTTTGAGCATATGCGTATCAAGCAACTGGATAAGTATGCGGAGGATTTTAGGGTCGTATATAATCAAGCTTGGGCGAATCATGACGGAGTGGTAGAGATGACGAAAGACGAATCAGCGGCCATCATGAAGCAAATGAAACCAATCTTGGATGAGAAAATCATCTGGTTCGCTTATTATAAGGGAGAACCGGTGGCTTTTTATGTCAATTTACCTGAGGTCAATCAGATATTCAAGCATGTGAATGGCAAGCTGAACTGGGTCGGTAAAATCAAATTTGTACTTCATAAACTGTTTAAAACTAACAAGAAAATGTTAGGGTTGGTGTTTGGCGTAGTGCCGGCGCATCAAGGCAAAGGGCTCGACGGAGCGCTGGTCATGGCCACTGCCAAAATGGTGCAGCAAGACTACAAGCGCTATCCAATTTTAGAGATGAATTGGATTGGAGATTTTAACCGAAAAATGATTTTAGTTGTCAAACAGATCGGTGGTGATATCGGCAAAACACACCATACCTATCGCTATCTTTTTGATCGAGAAAAACCTTTTGCGCGAATGCCTATCAAGTAATTGCCGATCGTTGTAATACCGTAGCAATAGTTGCTACTAATGAAGTGAACTTAAATAGTTGAATGAAATCTGATTTCCAGCCTTTCTTAGAAGAACATCACCGCATCATAGCGAAGGTGTGCAGAATCTATACCGATACGGCGGAAGATTTTAATGACTATTATCAGGAGTGTGTTATTCAGTTGTGGAGGTCTTTTGATTCGTTTCGTGGCGCTTCTAAGCTCTCGACGTGGGTCTATAGAGTCTGTCTTAATGTCTGTCTTTCACAACTCAGAAATAAGAAAAAAATCGTATCAGTGGCTCGGGAGCAGTTGCCCGATATCGCTGAAGAAAAGGATGTCGTAGAGGAGGAGCAGTTGAGTATGCTGTACAAGGCAATCAAGCTACTCAAAGAGTCGGATAGAGCGGTGATACTGCTCTATCTGGAGGAGAAAAGTTATAAAGAAATGGCAGAAATACTGGGTATCACCGTGACCAACGTGGGCGCAAAAGTCAATCGAGTGAAAAACCAGTTAAAGAAAATAATCGATGGAAGAACTGGATATTAAGCAGATATGGAAGCAAGGAGGGAATCAGGAGCGGTTTAGCTATTCTGAGGAGGCGATTGATGCGATCATCAAGCAGCAGCCCCAAAACATTGTGTCCAAATTCGTGAAAACCTTGCGCATAGAGCGATGGGCTAATCTGATAGTGCTGTCACTCATAGGAGTGTACTTGAGCTATGTGCAATACTGGGTGGCTGCTGGTGTATTACTTCTGATCAATTTCGGTTTTTTCTACTATTATCATATTTTGATTCAAAAGCTAGATCGGAAATTTATAGATAATAATGTTGTTCAGTACCTCAACGAGGTGCACCAGAGTATTTGTAGGTTTATTACGCATTTTAAGATCACACTTGTGGTGATAGGAATTGCCTCATTCTTACTCGGTTTTTATTTGGGCTATATCCAACACGATGATTTCGAAGCGATGTTGGATACCGTGTCTATGTGGAAATGGATATGGGCAGGAGTTGTGATTGCCGGGAGTTTGGTTTTTGCCTATTATATGTTCTACTATATGTATGGCAAGAAGGCTCAGCAGATCAAAAAGATGGTGGAGTCTCTAAACAACGAAGAAACCGAGATTTAAGCTGGGCTTAAATCTTTGGCTATTTTGATGATATCGTTGTAGGAGATGCCCATGTGAGAGTTGTTGTAGATGGCTTTGCCGTCTGAGATGACTACTACTTGTGGAGACTGGTGTTCTACGCCCAGTTGTGCTGCGATGGCACTCGATACATCTCGGTGAGCGATTAGGTCTAGATAGTATGGTGTCAAAGGCTGTGCTTCTTCTAGATTCCATGAGCGCTCTAATCTATTGAGAGCCATGCTACTAATGCTACAGCGTGTACTGTGTTTGAATATCAAGACGGGGTTTTCGTGTGATGCATTAATAAGATCCGTCAGTTGTGCTGTAGATGTTAGTGTTTCCCAGTTCATAATTAATTGTTCCAAATGTCTTTTTCGTCTTTGTCAAATTTGGCTTTGCCAACTTTGTCCTTAACCGCATCCGGTTGCGTTTGGTTCCCGAACATGCGTACCCACGATACATTTAGTTTTCTTTTGGTATCTCGTACGACTCTGCTGTCGTCCCCTTTGGCAGAGAGGTGTCTAGCACTCGGGTGCATGTCACTTGTTTTTCGGAGTTTTCGAACCTTACCTGTGTAAGTGGCTAGCTGATAATTGGGTGAGTTGCGTACGGATTTATCCGTTTGTTTTTTATAGCTCTTGATGCTTTCGTTGTGTTGTCCTGCTGTATTTGGTTGACTGTATGTTGGTTTGACTGTTTTTGGTCCTAGTGATTTTTGGGCGGGTTGCTTTTTGTATTTCGCTCTGTCAATGATCAGGTTGACATTCGTCAAAAATCCACTTTTTTGGTTGTTAGCAGTTGCTTTGGCATAGTCTGGCGGGATAGAATACCGTGGGGATACTTTTCGGTAGGGGACATCACCGGCGTTGTTTCTCGTGTAGCGTGGGCGTACACGTGTGCCGTGACCAAATTCCCCAGCATTCTCTTTCGAAAACCTCGGTTTGATGTTCTTTTTCTTGTATTCACCTGCGTTATTCTGTGTGAATCTTGGATTGACAACTATTTTATGTCCGACTTGTCCTGCATTCTCTTGCGTGAACCGTGGATTAATCACGATTTTGTGTCCTACTTCACCTGCATTTTCTTGCGTAAATCTAGGACTCACTTTCATCTTGTGACTAATCTGGCCAGAATTCTGCTGGCTAAATCTTGGTTGAATCTTCTTTTGACGTCCATAGTTGCCTGCATGCTCTTGTGTAAATCGTGGATTGACGGACATTTTGTGGCTGATTTGACCTGCATTCTGCTGGCTAAATCGGGGCTGTATTTTTTTGCTTCGACCGTAGTTACCCGCATGCTCTTGAGTAAATCGTGGACTGATTTTCCACTTGTGACCAACCTGTCCAGCGTTTTCTTGTGAGTAGCGTGGACTTACTTTGAATTTTCTTTTGGATTGTCCCGCATTGTTTTGGCTGTACCGCGGATTGACTTTGATGCCACGTCCAGATTGTCCCGCATTCTCTCTAGAGTAGCGAGGCTGAACCGCGTATCTTGATTTAGATTTTTGTGGTTTGCTGAACTTAGGGTTGATCTTTCTGGCTTTGTGATCACCTGCCACGTTTTTTGAAAACTTAGGTTTATCTGCTTTGACTACAGAGGGTTTGCCTTGTGCCTTTGATTTTTTTATACGTTTTTTAAAAGGAGAGAAACCTTCCCTTTTCTTTGAGTGGGTCTTCAGCTTGTTGCGGTCTTCTAATAGCTGTGCATAGGAGTTCTCTGTTGCCAGTAACATGACAACTATTCCTATGATCAAAATGAGAAGATTTCGTTTGTTCATTAATTATTCTACTACACCCACTAACACAACGGAAAGTTAGTAAATAAATTTAAGCCTGTGGTTGTAAAACATCTATCTAGCATGACGAATGACTGGGTATGTAACTAATGATCAAAACTGATGCAGCTCGATGAGCTTTTCTTTGAAGCGATTTTTAGGTAGGAAATTGTCTTCCAAGCTCTTTGCAAAGGGGACAGGGGTGTCCAGACTGCCCTCCCTCATCACAGGTGCATCTAGGGATAGAAAGCAGTACTCTCCTATCCAAGCAGCGATTTCTGCACCGATTCCACCCGTTAGGTTGTCTTCATGTAAGATGATGGCCTTGCCTGTTTTCTTGATGGATTGCTCTACCGTTGTTTTGTCCCAGGGAACTAGCGTTCTCAGGTCAATCAGATCGGCCTCTATGTCATCTAGTTCGTCTAGGATGTCCATCGCCCAATGTACACCCATGCCATAGGTGATGATTGTGAGGTCTTCTCCTTTTGAGATATACTTTGCCTTGCCTACTTCCACGGTGTAGTAGTCTTGCGGTACATTTTGCGTTTTCGAGCGATAGAGTGCTTTGTGTTCGAAGTATAGGAATGGATTAGTTTCCTCTATGGCTGCATTCAAGAGGCCTTTGGCGTCATAGGGATTGGAAGGGTAGACTATTTTAAGCCCAGGCGTGTGAAAAAACCATGCCTCTGTGGACTGAGAGTGATAGGGGCCTGCACCTACGCCCGCACCTGTAGGCATTCTCACGACTACATCTGCGAGTTGTCCCCAGCGGTAGTGGCTCATGGCGATGTTGTTTACGATTTGATTGAATCCGCAAGTTACGAAATCCGCGAACTGCATCTCTACCACAGCTTTCACGCCTTGAATAGAGAGGCCTAACGCTGCTCCTAATACAGCTGATTCGCAAATAGGCGTATTTCGGATTCTGTTCTTACCGAATGTCTCCACGAGCCCTTCTGTGACCTTGAACACTCCGCCATATTCAGCAATATCCTGTCCCATTATTACGAGTTCGGGATAGCGTATTAGGCTTTGTTTTAATCCCTCGGATATGGCATCTACGAACCGTAAGGTGTTTTTTCGTCTGGATTTAGGAATCGTGATTTTAGGTTGGTAAGACGCAAACAGGTCATTTATCTCTTTGTTGGTTTCTGCTTTGACCAGTTCTTCTTCGTTGGCGAGATTGATTGCTTCGCTGATCTGTTGATTGAGCTCAGATTTGATCGCTTCGCTTTTCTCCTCAGAGAGAATTTTCTTATCCTTTAGAAAAGATTCGAAATTACTAATAGGATCTTTTTTGCTCCATTCTTCTATTAGACCCTCGGGGTAGTATTTTGTCCCACTAGCCTCTTCATGTCCGCGGATTCTAAAAGTCATACATTCGATGAGGATGGGTTGGGGTTGCTGACGTATGGTCTCTGCTGCTTCTTGGACAGTGTGATAGACTTCTAGAAGGTTGTTGCCATTGGCTTGGCGGGTTTGTATACCGTACCCTGGTCCTTTCTGAGCAAAGGTCTTCATGTTGAACTGTTCGCTGCTCGGTGTGGAGAGTCCCCAGTGGTTGTTTTCGATGAGGAATATAACGGGTAACTGCCATACCGCTGCCAGATTGAGTGCCTCATGAAAATCTCCTTCACTTGCTCCTCCGTCTCCTGAAATGACCAGTGTGGCTTTTTGCTGTCCTTTGAGCTGGTGTGCGAGTGCTATACCATCTGCTACACCGAGTTGTGCGCCGAGATGAGAGATCATACCGACGAGGTGGTGTTCTTTTGATCCAAAATGAAAGGAGCGGTCTCTGCCTTTGGTGAATCCGCTGACCTTACCTTGGAACTGTGCAAAAAGCCTGTGAAGTGGAACTTGGCGTGTTGTGAATATGCCTAAGTTGCGGTGCATCGGCAGGATGTACTCGTCCTCTGTCATCGCCAGTGTTGCACCGACAGAGATGGCTTCTTGCCCATAGCCCGAAAACCACTTGGAGATTTTGCCCTGACGAAGTAGGATTAGCATTTTGTCTTCTATGAGCCTGGGCAGCAACAGCGACCTGTACATAGATAGTAATTCGGACGGGTTTAGTTTTTTTATGTCAAATTTCATCAGAACCTGCTTCAAACGGGTTGGGGCTTCATTGGTCTAAGTAATGCGTCTGGGACGAGGGATTTCTTGTTTGGTCATCCCTTTCCAATCACTTTGTGTGATATCTTCTCCTTTAACTTTATGCATTAATATGGTAAGTGCTTCACTTAAATCAGAAGCAAATTTAATTATAGGTGGCTATACCTGTCCTTTTCCAAGAGTTTTTGTCATAAAATTTAGAAGTATGCGGTTAAGTCGAAATGGATTCTATTTTTGCAGCGAACGAAAGGAAACTATGGAGTATCAGCGGTTTGAATTAGAGAATGGATTAAAGGTGATTGTGCACGAGGATCATACGACGAAAGTAGCAGTACTTAACTTGATGTACGATGTAGGGTCGCGTGACGAAGATCCTGAGCAGACGGGGTTTGCCCATTTGTTTGAGCATCTCATGTTTGGCGGATCGGAAAATATAGATTCCTTCGATGAGCCGCTTCAGAAGGTAGGAGGTAATAATAATGCCTTTACGAGTGCGGATATGACCAATTACTATATTACCATTCCATCTAATAATCTCGAGACGGCATTTTGGTTGGAGTCAGACCGGATGAATTCTCTCTCGTTTGATCCAGAAGTGCTCGAGGTGCAGCGCAAGGTCGTGATCGAGGAGTTTAATCAGCGCTATTTGAATCAGCCCTATGGCGATGCTTGGTTGAAACTGAGACCGTTGGCCTATCAGAAGCATCCCTACAGATGGGCGACCATTGGGAAGGAGATTTCTCATATCGAAAACGCAACGATGGAAGATGTGAAGGCATTTTTTCATAAATACTACATCCCTAATAATGCAGTCTTAGTGGTGGCTGGTGACGTGACGTTCGATCAAGTAAAGTCACTCACTGAGAAGTGGTTTGGCCCCATCCCAGCTGGGAAACCATATCATCGTGACTTGCCTGTTGAACCGAAGCAGGCAGAGGCTAGGAGTATTCATACAGAAGCTGACGTGCCTTTAGATGTTTTCTATAAGGTGTATCATATGGATGCAAAGTTCGGGGCGAACTATCATACACACGATTTACTGAGTGATGTACTGGGTAGAGGGAAGTCGTCGAGGCTTTACAATGCGCTCGTCAAAGGGAAGGCGGTACTCAGTGCTGTCTCGGCCTATATTACTGATTCTACAGACGCAGGATTGCTGGTAGTCTCTGGGAAACTCAAAGAAGGAGTGACTTTCGAGGAAGTGGATGAGTTGGTGGAGGAAGAGGTTGAGCTTTTGATCAGTGAAGGATTAGAACCAGGAGAGTTAGATCGTGTCAAAATGCACGCAGAGTCGTCACATGTTTTTTCAGAAGTCGAAGTGCTAAACCGTGCCATTAATTTGGCTTACTATACGATGTTAGGAAACACAAGCCTAATAGACGAAGAAGTAGATAGAATTAATGCGGTGACTGAAGAAAGCGTGGTGGCTGAAGCAAAAAAAGTGTTGAACAAAACAAATTGCTCAACACTGTATTATCATTCCAAACCAAAAGCCTAAGCTTCTTTCCATTTGATGGTGCAGCCTATGGCTTTGGTAGAGGTTGTACTGACTGGTTTGTTAGCGAGTAGTGCATCTACGGCATTTTCTACATATTTGTCGGTTGCTGATTTTTCATCTCTGGCATTGTTATCAATAGCGCCGATATACTTTACTTGGAGATTTTTCTTGTTTTTTTCTAGCACGTATACATGCGGAGTTTTGGTTGCGCCATAGGCAGTCGCAATCTCCTGTGATTCGTCATATAGGTATGGGAAAGAGTATTCGCCTGCATTTGATGTCTTGACCATTTCTTCAAAAGAATCTCCAGGCTGTTTGGTCATGTCGTTAGAGTTGATGGCGAGTACTGGGTAGCCTTTGCTTGCATATTTTTGGTTGAGTGCTTCGATACGGCTTTCGTATAGTTTTGAATATGGACATGTATTGCAGGTGAATACTACGATGAAGCCTTTAGCTGATTGGTAATCTGCTGGAGATACCATTTTCCCATCAACGTTCTTGAGTTGAAACGAAATAGCTTGATCTCCTACTTTATAGCCTTCTGCTTTGGGTGTGTTGGCTAAGGTATAATTGAATAATACGAAGCAAAGAAAAGCTGTAGCTGCTGAGCGGATAAAGATGGATTTTTTCATGAGATGTATGGTTTATTGGATAAAATCAAGGTAAGCCTTTTCTAGCTCTCCTTCTTTGAATTCTTTTTCGAGGAATGTCCTTTTCTCATTACGCGCATCCACAATCAATGTTGCGGGGATTGCGCCACTCCATGACGGATCGATTCGATCTATAAACGAATTGTAGTCTGTTTCGTCGAGCAGGTAGAGCTTAGATTTTAGATTTTTTTTCTCTGCGAATTTTTTCACTTTGGAGTCTAGATTTTGAACGAAATCCATACTAACGAGAATGACCTCTGTAGGAGAGTTTTTGTACTTATCTAATAAATCTTCAAACTGTGGTAGTTCTTTGACGCATGGAGCGCACCAAGTGGCCCAAAAATTAATGACTCGTATGGGTGCATTTTTGTCAGTGATGATTTGATGGAGTTGATCAAATTTGATGACTTGTATTTCTTGAGCGGGCAACAGTCGAGAACTGGTTAATAGTAGTGTGAGAAGTACTAATCCCGTGATTGTCTTAGGTTTATGTTTTGATACTTTTAGCATAACTATAAAGTTAGGGAATTATTACGGCATCTTTTCCTTGATGAAAAGTAAAGGAGATTACTTTTTGGGTGTAATATGTGTTTTGTGATAAAATCGTGGATTTTGATTTTTATCCACAATTAAAGGAGTTATCCACATTGATGTGGTAAATGTTATTATACGTATTGTTTTAGCCTGTTTTGTTTCTTTTGAAAATAGAGTAGTGTGGATAAAAATAAATGTTTTTAAATACGACTGTTGCAGATATTTGAATATTTATATTTTATACTATTCTTTGTCGTTTGAGATTAGTCTAGTTCTGTAGGCATTGAATATCCTTGATTTGGATAGGAAACCTAGATATTTTCCATTTTCTATAACGGGGAGGTTCCACGCTTGTGTGATTTCGAACTTGTTCATGACCTCTTCCATAGAGTCGTCGGGGTTGACCTCTGCTGGAGGGAGTTGCATGACTTGTTTGACAATGATCGATTTTCGTTTCTCTTCATCAAACATACGATCCCTGATGTCATCTAGCGTTACTATTCCCTCTAGACCTTGTTCATAATTCAATACAGGGAAGATGTTGCGTTTGGACTTTTTGACGAGTTTGATGAGGTCGTCTAGTGATGCGTCGTACTTGATGCTGAGTAGGTCAGACTCGATTAGTTTGCGCATATTCATTTGACTCAGTACCTGCCTATCCTTGTCATGTTGTATTAAATCCCCTTTCTCGATCAGTGGTTTAGTGTAGAGGGAGTAAGGTTCAAAATAATTGATCGTGGTAAATGAAATGGCCGACACGAGCATCAGAGGTACGAATAATTCATATCCCCCTGTAATCTCGGCAATCAAGAATATAGCAGTCAAGGGTGCGTGGAGTACGCCACTCATAACGCCGCACATGCCTACCAAAGTGAAGTGACTTTGGTCTATCTGTACGGGGAATATATAGTTGATCGTGCGTGCAAAAAGGTAGCCGCCGATTCCTCCCATGAACAAAGAAGGGGCGAATATTCCTCCACTACCGCCAGCACCGATAGTGAGTGCAGAAGCGACTGGTTTGATAACTAAGATTGCAAAAAGCAGGGCGATGACGATCAGAGTCTTGTCTGATTCGCCGTAGATAAGACTTTCGTCAAAAATAACAGCGTCGTTTCCGTTGAGGAGGTTCAAAATAACGTTATAACCTTCACCGTATATCGGAGGGAAAGCAAATATGATCAGCGCCAAGCCGAGCCCTCCTAGTAAGGCTCGATTGAGATCATTTTTTATTTTTTCTACGGCATTTTCTACCAGATAAGTAAGACGAGTGAAATGTACGGAGATGATACCGCATGCAATTCCTAGAAGTATATAAAAGTGGATGTGTTCGGGTTTGAACGCGTCCTGTAGTTTGAAACTGAATAGT
The DNA here is from genome assembly GCF_900142205.1 of Reichenbachiella agariperforans. Lineage (GTDB taxonomy): Bacteria > Bacteroidota > Bacteroidia > Cytophagales > Cyclobacteriaceae > Reichenbachiella > Reichenbachiella agariperforans. The sequence goes on along the minus strand of NZ_FRAA01000010.1, from coordinate 49,674 downwards.
AACTCTCTACCGAGTAAGGTGTAAGAGACCATAGACCCTACCACCGAGGATATTAGTATAGGGATGAACTTGTTAATGGTGACATCTGTCAAAATAACCTCGATAGCAAAAATAACTCCCGCAATAGGAGAGTTGAATATAGCTGCAATCGCACCAGAAGCACCGCAAGCGATGAGCAAAGTACGTTTCTTGTAGTTCATGTGTGTGAGCCTACCCAGGTTGGAGCCTATGGCAGATCCTGTCACGACGATAGGCGCCTCTAGTCCCACTGATCCTCCAAAACCTACTGTGATCGTACTCGTGATCATTCGGGTGTAGGTCATGGTGCGTTTGACCACACTAGACCTTTTAGAGATGTAGTAGAGGATTTTGGTAATCCCATGCCCCATCTTGTCCTTTAGAATATATTTAGATACTAGTACAGTTAAGAAAATCCCTATGACCGGATAGACCATGTAGAGAATATTGAGGTCGTTGTTGACTCGTATGTCGTGGAGTACATGTTGGAGTAGATGCACTGCACTCTTTAAAGTCACCGCTGCAAAACCTGAGACCAAACCTACAATTCCACTAAGGATAAGGATGAAATTGTTATTACTGATGTGCTTTAGTCTCCAGACCAGAAACTTTACCAACAAGTCCCTAAAATTCATTTGACCTATTTATTTTCTTAAACATTGGGGTTCGGGAGGGAAGTGTGATGCAAAGCTACAGTTAAGATGTTTAGCCCGAAACTTATATGTGATTAATTACGTTTTTAGCCAGCTTTTTTTCATGCTTATTTGTGTGTCGCTCGGAGATTCTTGGTCTTCGATGCGGTAGAAGCCAAAGTATCGGGAGTTGTTGATAGGGATGGAGATGGTTTGACGGATCGAATTTCGTTTAATCTCCAATTGAACAACCCCTTCTTGGAGCACTGTCTCGGAATTGAAATCCTCACCGTTGATTTGGAGTACAGTGTCACCTATGGATAGTAGGGAGTAGGCGGGGCTGTCTTTGGTGATTTCTATGATCTGCTTTTCCTCCAATGCTACTCCAGTTTTGGCCGTGAAGTCTATTTTGTGTTGTTGAGGGGTGATGTTACAACCGACTAGTTCTAGCGTCTCGGCTAGGATAGACTCTAGTGGAGTGGTTGTTTCAAGTAGCGTTTTTGCGAGCGAAAGGAGTGTTTCTCCTCCAGTCATTGCTAGGACTTGGTAGACATCTGCTTTGCTATAGCCACCCTGATCGTAGGTGTATCTGTCATACAACTGATGAATTACGTCTAGCAAGCTTGCTTTTTGCGTCGTGAAATGTAGGATCTGAATATCCAATATGAGCGCTACCAGTGCACCTTTTACATAGATAGAAACTTCTTTTGCAGGTATGCTTTTTTTGTATCCATCTACCCATAGGTTTCTTGATGACTCGATTAGGCTACTTTCGAATCTGCCGTAGTTTTGGAAATGTCGCTGTAGGAGCGTGTTGATTTCCTTGTAGTAATCAGTCGTAGAGAAGACCCCAGACTGTTTCAAGAACAAGTCTCCGTAGTAAGTAGTGAAGCCCTCAGCGACAAAGCCTGTTTCAAAAATCGTTTCTCTTGTTAGGTCATATGGCGACATCTCTTTAGGGCGGATGCGGCAGATATTCCAGATATGGAAGAGCTCGTGAGAAGCTACTCCCAGTAGATTTTCTTTATAGGTTTCTTTGCTGGTGTCATCGTTGGGGCCTAATACTAGTACGGTAGAGTTTTGATGCTCTACCCCATGGTAGTGTTTGTAATCTAGCGATTGGATGAGAAAGTAGTATTCGGGAGCTGGATAGTCGCCCATCGCTTCAATTTGTCGACGTGTGAAGCTTTCGAAATCTGCTAGCACTTGTTGCTCGTCTAGTGGATGGTCTCCTATGAAACAGATATAGAAAAGGTGTTCTGCTACCGTGTAGGTTAGGATGTTGAGGCTCTTGCTAGCGATCAAAGGAGAGTCTGCTAGTTGGTAGAAGCTTTCTGCTTCTAATGAAATATTTGTCCCAAGTGAACAGGCGATTTTGTAATCTTTTGGGAGGTCAAGGTCGATGTGGTAGGGCTGCTCGTTCGTTTGTTTTTGGAAGAATATGCAATTGATAAAGTTGATGTAGACCTGCGTTTCGTCTACCCACGAATTGCCAGCGTCCATTTTATATGCATAGTAGGTGTAGTGCAGGGTGATTGTTTGGTCAGCGGGGTTGTTGACAGACCATGTATTGGAGGCTGTTTTTTGCCAAGGTAAGGGGAGCCCCTTTTCGTTGGTAACCCTGAAGTCTAAAATATTGTCGGCAAAAGATGCAAGTTCGTATCGGCCAGGTCTCCATTTGGCGAGGGAGAAATCTTGAGGACCTTTAGGAACTAAGTCAAAGGTGGCAGAAAGGTGTAAAAGATGTGAAAGTGGATTAGGAATAGAGATGCGACAAGAGATCATAAAATATATATTTTTGCAAATATCATAAGCAGAGATAGAATTTAAAGCGATTTAGGAGTTATTCCTTCATTTTTAATAACTTGGACTAATAAAGAATGGGTAACTAATTTGTAATTATATAAAAGCTACTTATTTTTGCACTCCATTTTTCAAACGGGCTCTGGTTCAGAGTTTTTTGAAAAACAATGTGATTGATAAAGAAGGGACAGTGATATAATTCTCGTTCCGATTAAGATAAAAAGATAAATAAGATGAAAAGAACGTTTCAACCTTCGCAGAGAAAAAGAAAAAATAAGCACGGTTTCAGGTCTAGAATGGAAAGTGTAAATGGTAGATCTGTCATCGCTAGAAGAAGAGCTAAAGGCAGAAAAAAATTGACAGTATCTGACGAAAGAGGTAGCAAGAAATAAGTTTGAACTTATTTCTATTCCTTCGCTCATAATATGAAGGAAGCAAACGACATAGTTGGCAAACAGGGTTTTTCTAAACAAGAAAGACTCAGTAGCAAAAAAGAAATTGATGCTCTTTTTACGAAAGGAGCATCTTTTCATTTGTACCCATTCTCATTAAAATTTCTTCCCCAAGAAAAAGCCGATGCGTCTGTGCATCAGATTTTGATATCCGTCTCCAAACGGAGGTTCAAAAAGGCAGTGGACAGAAATCACATCAAGCGGCTCATTCGAGAGGCATATCGACTCAATAAGCATTTGATCTCGGATTTAGATCCATATTTGTCAATTGCCTATATTTACACAGCAAAAGAGGTGCAGTCTTTTGCCTTCATTCAGAAAAAACTAATCGCTTCGCTAAACCGTTTATTAGCCAAGTTTGAAAAAGAAGTGTAAATGAAAAGAATTATCATAGGAACAGTAGGAGTAGCAGTGTTGGTAGGGATGTTTTCGTTTACATTCTATAGTGATAACTACTTTGAGATTTCTCGCAATCTCAACATTTTTGCGACCTTGTATCGCGAACTTAATACGCATTACGTAGATCAGTTGCCCAACGAAGAGATCGTTACGACAGGTATCGATGCAATGCTCAGTTCGCTGGACCCTTACACGGATTACATCCCTGAGAGCGAACTGGAGAGCTACCGGACCATTACCACAGGGGAGTATGGCGGCATAGGGGCTATCGTAGGAAAGCGTGATGGAGTTAATACTGTCCTGATGCCATACATCGGATACCCTGCGCATGATGCTGGTTTGCTTATAGGTGATCAGATTACTCACATCGATGGAAAGTCCCTAAAGGGGGTGTCATCTCCGGCGATCAGTGAATTGCTCAAAGGACAGCCGGGTACAGAGCTGAGTCTAATTGTGGATAGGTATGGCGTATCAGAACCCATGCTCATCACAATCGTGAGAGAAAAAATCACGATTAGTAATGTTGCTTATTACGGAATGTTGCAAGAGGATACAGGGTATATTTTGTTGAGTGACTTTACGACTCACGCGAGTGAGGAGACCAAGAATGCGCTGTTAGACTTGAAAGCTAGGGGGGCAAAGAAAGTAGTATTAGACTTAAGGGATAACCCAGGAGGACTTTTGGATGAAGCCATCAAGGTTGCCAACGTTTTTATTCCGAAAGGAAAAGAAGTGGTGAACACAAAGGGGAAAAAGGAATCATGGAATAAAACCTATAATGCGCCTAACCTGAGTACGGATGAAGAGATTCCGCTCGTGGTACTGACGAGTAGTGGTACTGCTTCAGCAGCGGAGATCGTATCTGGGGTGATACAAGACTATGATAGAGGTGTTTTAGTAGGTAAACGGACGTATGGAAAGGGGCTGGTGCAGGCTACTAGACCACTACCCTACAATGCCCAGCTCAAAATTACCACTGCGAAATATTATATACCAAGCGGTAGATGTATTCAGGCTATAGATTATTCACACAAAAATGAAGATGGTAGTGTGGCAAAAATTCCAGATTCTTTAAAAGTAGCATTCAAAACCAGTAAGGGACGAACCGTCTATGATGGCGGAGGAATCAATCCAGATGTGCAAGTCGATGCGCAGAAGTACTCTCATCTTTTGTTTAATATCATTAGCAATGATTTTCTGTTCGACTATGCGACGATTTATCATGCGGAAAATGCGGAAATCAGTTCGTCGAGAAGCTTTGAGTTGTCGGATGCGGAGTATGCAGAATTTGTGACTTGGCTGGAAGCAAAAGATTTGAGTTTTTCGTCTCAGATAGACGAAGCGATCAATCGATTGGTGGATCTGTCTAAGGAGGAAAAATACTATGAAGGACTACAGCCAAGCATAGAGGCGCTCAAAGAAAAAGTATCGAAGATCAAGTCGAGCTATCTGGTCGATTATCAAGACGAGGTTAAATATATGCTCGAAGAGGAGATTGTCAGTCGATACTATTTTCAGGATGGGCTGATAGAGGCTGCTTTAGATCATGATCCCACGATCCTCAGAGCACAGGAGTTGCTCAATAGCCCTGCACAGTATAAGCAAATTTTGTCCAATTAATCACGTATTAGATTGTCCACAATACTCAGTATAGATACCTCTACGAAGAGCGGTTCAGTTGCGCTGATTCGCGCAGGACTAGTAGTAGGAGCTCAGCACTATAATATTGATAAGTCTCATTCGTCATTGCTGCATGTGATGATCGATGAACTGATGAAAAATACTGGAACGACGCTAGAAGAACTTGATGCTATTGCCATATCAGAAGGGCCAGGGTCTTATACTGGTCTTCGTATTGGCGTGTCGGCAGCCAAGGGACTCTGCTATGCACTGGAGCTACCATTGATAGCGGTCAATACGCTGGAAGCAATGGCGTATCAGGTATATCGATACTCCTCTCAGGTAGATTATTTATGTCCTATGATAGATGCTAGACGAATGGAAGTCTATGCAATGGTGAAAAATGGCAGTTTTGAGACGGTACAAGAGACAGAACCTGTGATTGTGGACGAAGAGAGCTTTGTTACGGAACTCGCAGACCATCAGGTGGTATTCTTTGGTGATGGAGCAGCCAAGTGCCAAGAGGTAATCCAGCATCCTAATGCTTCTTTCGTCTCAGAAGTGTATCCATCAGCGGTAGAGGTTGGACTGCTAGGAGCTAAAAAGTATGAATTGGGTCAGTTCGAAAACGTAATTGATTTTGAACCGTTCTATCTAAAAGAGTTTAGATTAGCCACAGCGAAGACATCCAAAAAATAATGCAAGGAGAAATAGTAAATAAGGTCGCAGAGAGTAGTTTGATTACTTTTGATTTAGAAAGCTACTATGATCATGCGCCGCGTGTTCAGTTTGATATCAAGGATAATCTGTACAACGGGCTAGTGCTTCGTGAGAAGGAGTTTCGTGCGTTTGTTTCTAGTCACGATTGGGCGCAGTATGACAGTAAGCATGTCGCGATATATTGTAGTGTGGATGCGATCGTACCGACATGGGCGTATATGCTTTTGACGTCTGTCATCGAGCCTGTCGCTAAGAGTGTCGTGTTCGGTGATTTGAGTCATTTGGAGAATTCACTGTTTCAAACAGCATTGGGACAGGTGGATTTGGAGGAGTTTAGAGATCAAAAGGTGATCATCAAAGGCTGTGGGCGATACCCTGTGCCAGAGTTCGCATACGTGGAGATCACGCGCCTGCTAAAACCTGTGGTGTCTAGCTTGATGTACGGAGAGGCATGTAGTGCCGTACCACTGTACAAACGCCCAAAGGTCAAATCCTAAGTAAACATGTCCCGCTGATTTTTTCAATAGGGCGAATCAATATACCTTTGAGATCTAAGGAAAAGTCAGTTTGAAATTCGAAGTTAAATTACCACTCTTTGAAGGTCCCTTTGACCTTCTTCTCTTTTTTATCGAAAGAGACGAGTTGGATATTTATGATATTCCTATTTCGCAGATTGCTAATGATTTCTTGGATTACGTTCATCAGCTCGAAAAACTCAATATCGAAGTAGCTAGTGAGTTTATCCTAGTAGCGGCGACACTGATGCGCATCAAGGCTAAAATGCTCCTGCCTAGACCCGTGATCGATGAAGAGGGTAATGAGATCGATCCGAGAGAAGAACTCGTGCGTCACCTGCTAGAGTACAAGCGATACAAATCTGTGATCGCTGAACTCGTGCAACTGGAGACGGATCGCATGGATAGGGAGCGTCGAGGCAATATCACCAGAGAAATCAAAGCACTGGCAGAATCGACCAACGTAGAGGCCGAACTCCAGAACCTGGATTTGTTCAAAATCCTCAAGGTCTATCAGAAGGTCATGCAGCGCTACGAGATGGAGAAAAATAAGGTGATTCATCAAGTTGTCCAGTACCCCTACACTATTGCGGACCAAAAGAGTTATATCTTGGACAGTGTTCGTGCATCTGGTCGCATGGCATTTACTGATTTGATCAAAGAGAACCCCGAAAAGATATACGTGATTTTTAATTTCTTAGCGATATTAGAGTTGCTACAGCTGCAACAGGTCAAACTTCACTTGGGAGAAGGCTTTAATAATTTTTGGATAGAAGGACGAGAGGAAGTAGCAGTAGATTAATGGACATTAGCAATAAGAAAGTATTCAAGGTTCTAGACCCGAACAAGATCTGGATTCCTATCGTCCTCGGTTTGGCAGTTGTGTTTTATATGTTCTACAGTGACCCGAACATTACAGCAGCTACGCTTCATCTGATCTTTGATGCCAAATTGTCGTCTGTGATTGTCGCTTTTCTGGTGCTTTTTGCACGAGATGTGGGCTATGTCTACCGGGTCAAAACCATATCGGACGGAGAACTCAACTGGTCACGCAGTATTGTTATCATTATTTTGTGGGAATTCGCTTCAGCGGTTACACCCTCGGTTGTGGGGGGGACGGCCGTCGTGGTATTCGTGTTTATGGCTGAGGGGATCAATGTGGGTAAGTCGTTGGCGTATGTGATGCTCACGGCGATTCTGGACAATCTGTTCTTCGTGATTGCTGCACCGATCGTGATGCTGCTGACGAAGGGTTTGATTTTTCCAGATGTCAAAGCGATGGACTTGGAAATCGGCACGAGCTTGCAGTTGTTGTTTTTTATGAGCTATGGGCTGATAGCAGCTTATACGCTGGTGATGTCCTATGCGCTGTTTGTCAGGCCGCGGGCATTCAAGTGGTTTCTACTCAAGGTGACCGCCATCAGATACTTCAAACGATGGAGAGGAAAGGCCAACCAATATGGTAACGAGATTATCATGGCATCAGCTGGACTCAAAGGCAAAGCGGTCTCTTATTGGTTGAAAATCACTGGCGCAACAGCCTTTATATGGAGTGCGCGCTACCTTATGCTCAATAGCCTAGTGGAGGCTTATCACACGCTGTCTGTGGCAGATCACATGGTGATATTTTCCCGTCAGGTGATCATGTGGATTGTCATGTTGATTTCGCCTACACCAGGGAGTTCTGGTACTGCAGAGTATTTCTTCAATCAGTTTTTTTACGAGTACCTAGGAGACTACACCTTCGTGTCTAGCATCTTTTGGAGATTGATGTCTTATTACCCTTATCTGTTGCTAGGTGCAATATTTTTACCGAGATGGGTGAGGAGTCGGTTTTTTCAGAAGAATACGAAATGAAAAAAGGTTCTTTTCGAGTTTAGTCAAAAAGAACCTCTTCCGATATCTTGATAAGATGTGTCTTATATTTTCTCTATCTCAGAGAAGTAGAATGAACCTTCGATAGCAGCATTTTCGTCAGAGTCAGAGCCATGCACTGCATTTGCTTCTAGTGATTTAGCAAACAATTTTCTGATTGTACCTTCTGCAGCATCATCGGGATTAGTAGCGCCGATGAGTGCTCTAAAGTCAGCTACTGCATTTTCTTTTTCGAGGATAGCAGCGACGATTGGTCCTTTGGACATGTATGCGCATAACTCTCCGTAGAATGGTCTTTCACTATGTACAGCATAGAATTGTCCAGCGTCCTCAGCTGTCAGTTTTACTGTTTTCATCGCTTTGATTGTGAATCCTGCTTCTTCAATCATTTTGAGAATTGCTCCTGTGTGTCCGTCTGCAAAAGCATCCGGTTTTATCATTGTGAAGGTTTTATTGTTCGTCATTGTTTCTTGTGATATGTGTTTTCAAAAGGCGCAAAGTTAAGGCTATTGGGTTGGATAAAAAAGCCAAATCCCCTGATCCAAAACTAGAAAGGAGCAGGCTTTTGGTTTTACCATAAAAAATGTCAATTTTGCACACTGTTTATCATGATAAATGCAGAATCTAGCAGCTCTTAAGGAAAAATTAAACCTACCCAAGCGAATAGTTATCACCACTCATGTCAAGCCAGATGCGGATGCTTTAGGCTCTTCATTAGGATTGGCAGGTTATCTATTGAAGCGGGGACATCAGGTGTGTGTGATCACTCCTACGGACTATCCAGAGTTTTTGAACTGGATGGATGGCAATGAAGATGTCATGATTTTCGAGGGAAACGAAGAAAAGGCACAGTATCTCGTAGAGAATGCTGATTTGGTCTTTTGTCTTGATTTTTCTAGTCTGAGTCGAATTGGAGCGTTGGGAGAGTTAGTACGTCAGTCGGAGGCCGAAAAGGTACTGATCGATCACCATCTAAACCCTGAGACTTTTGCGCAGTATGTTCTATGGAGTACAGAGGCAGCAGCTACCGCTGAATTGGTTTTCGACTTGATAGAGATGCTAGACGATGTGGAGAAGATAACCAAGGGGATGGCCGAAGCACTGTATGCGGGACTGATGACTGATACGGGCAATTTTAAGCTTCCAGCAACCACACCTCACGTACATAATATCGTGGCGGCTCTAATGGAATTGGGTGCAGATGTATCTAAAGTGAGCCACTGTGTATATGATGATAATTCACTGGATAGAATGAAGATGCTCGGTTTTGCCTTGTCCGAGAGATTAGAAGTGATAGAAGGGAGTACAGTCGCTTTCTTTTATTTGACACTTGAAGATAAGAAGCGATTCAATTATCAGACGGGTGACTCTGAGGGACTAGTCAACTATGGGCTAGCTGTCAAGGGGGTTAATGTGTCTGCTATTTTTATCGAGGAAGAGAAAAATGTGAAAATTTCCTTTCGTTCGTTTGGAGATATTCCAGTGAATGAGATTTCAAGAAAATATTTTAATGGTGGAGGACACAAGAATGCCGCAGGCGGCGCATCTTTTGATGATCTACAAACCACGATCAATAAATTTAAAGACTTAGTTCAGAACCAAATAAAAGAATTAAACTATGAAGCTTAACACCCTATTGTCACTATCAATGATCGCACTAGCGACATTATTTTCTTCTTGTGAAGATACTGCTACAACCAAATCTGGAGTTGTCGTGTCTTATGAATCTAGAGGCGATGAAGCCCTAAAGGATAGTAGTGTACTGTTGATTAATATGAGGTATATCACCGAGACTGGTGCGGATTTATTCAACTCTGCTGAGCGTGGAGGACCGATTACTTTGCCATACTACGCAGCGCAGTGGGATACGTCTAGAGTATTTTACGAAGTGTTGAGCACTGTCAAGGTAGGCGATAGTATCAGCTTCCAAATCGATGCAACAGAGCTATACCTCAAAACATTTGGACAGCCAGTGCCAGATTCTATCGGTGCTGAGTCGAACATTCAGTTTTATGTAGGAGTAGAAGATCAGATGACTTTTGACGAGTTTCAAGAGTACAGAGTTGCTAGAGTAGAAAAAGAGCAGGCTAAAATGGCTGAAGAAGAAAAGTCAAGAACAGAAGAGCAAGGTGCTGAAATCGATACTTTCTTGTCAGAAAACGGCATAGAAGATGTAGTCGTCACTGAGTCAGGATTGAGATATGTAATCACTGAGTCTGCTGAAGGACCAAAGCCTGTTGCTGGTGATGTGGTTATCGTTCATTACAATGGTACGTTGATGGATAGCACTAAATTTGATTCGTCTTACGACAGAGATCAACCTTTCGAATTTCCATTGGGTCAAGGAAGAGTGATTCCAGGATGGGACGAAGGTATCGCGCTATTAAATGTAGGTTCTAAGGCAACTCTTTTCGTTCCTAGTGCATTAGCATATGGGCCTAGAGGAGCTGGCGGAATCATCAAACCTAACTCTATCCTGAAATTTGAAGTTGAGTTAATAGGTATAAAATAAGAATTATGAAAATAAGAATTATCGCTACTGCGATGTTGGTAGCTACCGTCATCTTTACTGCGTGTAAGGATGACGAGAGCACACCAGAACCAAGAGGGACGATGGAGGAGTATTTGGCTGAAAACGATGTGTCAGAGTTTACATTGAGCAATACAGGTCTCTATACTCGAACGGATATCACTGGTGAAGGAGAGGAGATTAGTGGCGATGATGTTATTTATTTTTACGTCAAGATTCATTCGATGAATGGCGATTTGCTCTATGATGGATTTAAGGACTCTCTCCAATGGGTTACCTCCCTGAATGATTATGCGATTGCTGTCCCTGGTATTTTAGAAGCACTGAGAGAGATGAACTTAGGAGACAAAGTGACTATGCTCACGCCAAGCGAACTAGGGTGGGGACAGTACGGCGTTGATGGGGTGGTTCGCCAAAACGAAGACCTGATCATTGAACTTGCTGCTGGGGAATTTAAGTACTCTATAGAACAATTCGTAGCGGACAATGATGTAACAAGTGCGCAAAGCACATCTGAAGGCTTGTACTATACTATCGAAGGAGAGGGAGAAGGAGACTTTCCTGCAGATGGGCAATCTGTGACTGTGCATTATACAGGGTATCTAATGGATAGCACGAAGTTTGATTCGTCGATCGATCGTGGTACTCCGTTTACCTTTGTGATCGGGCAAGAGTCTGTGATAGAAGGCTGGGAAAAGGGTCTGACTTTCTACAAAAAAGGTCAAAAAGGAACCTTATTCGTTCCCTACGAAATGGGTTATGGTCTCAATAGTACAGGTGAAATCAATGCTTACGATGACCTGATGTTTGATATTGAAGTGATTGACGTACGTTAGTAGATGAAGATAATTAAAGAAGGTTTCTTTTTGGGAGTATTGGCGTTGATCTCGATGGTGGTAGCGTGTAATGACCCTGTTCAGGATGAGTTAGAGTCGCAACAAAAAGTATATGAAGATTCTCTAGCTCAGGCTCAAATAGACTCTAGTGTCATTGTGGATTATTGGGATGCCAATGACTATGGTGATACCTTGATTTACTCTGTTAGTGGGATAGAAGGAAGAGGAGTCCGCTATGTGATTCTTGAAGATGGAACGGGAGATTACCCAGTTATCAATGATATCGTTTCGATTCATTATGTGGGGAAGTTTACTGACGGAACTATTTTCGATACATCTATCGATACGTTGGCGCTGATGACCGATAGTTTGGCTTGGGTTGAGGTTTGGGAAGATTACCCTTTGGCGGATAATGATTTTTCTCAAGAGACGCTTTATGTCGGAGAAACAGTGGATGACAATGGCACTAGAGTGTCCGTAGATACGATTGATGTCACGGGAATGACGACAGGAGAGAAGCTCACAGAATTGGCTTTTTCATCTGAGCCATTAGATATCACACTCTATTATTCCTCTCGTAGTTTTACTCCTACGACCTATAATCATACCGAGACGGGGACAGGGATACCCTCAAATTTTGTGTCGGGTTATAGGACTGGATTGCATGCCCTGACTCCTTATCTTAACCATGGAGCTAGTGGTTTGATGATATTCCCATCAGCGTTGGGCTATGGTGTATATGGGACTGCTGGTGCGAATGGTACAGGTAGTGATGTGATTCCTGGGAATACGGTTATCGTATTTGAAATTTATTTGCAGAATATCAGACCATAAGTGAATGAAGATCTGCTTTGCGACCCATAATCCGAATAAACTTAAAGAAGTAAGACAGATATTAGGAGACCGATTCGATGTAGTCGGTCTTCATGATATAGGGTGTGATGAGGAGATTCCAGAGGATGGCATCACTCTTGATGAAAACTCCCATATCAAAGCAGCTTTTGTAGCTAAAAAATTTAAAATCAACTGTTTTGCTGATGATACAGGACTAGAGGTCGAAGCACTCGACGGAGCGCCAGGCGTTTACTCAGCACGTTATGCGGGAGAGCAAAAGGATAATCAAGCTAACATAAGATTATTGCTCGAAAAACTCCAAGGACATGCCAATAGGAGGGCTCGTTTCAGAACCGTGATTACCTTGCTTGTGGATGGGGTCGAACATCAGTTTGATGGCGTAGTAGATGGTCATATCACTACTGAACTAAAAGGTCATGAAGGCTTTGGTTATGATCCTGTATTTGTTCCTGAAGGTCATACGACTACCTTTGCTGAGATGAGCGCTGCTGCCAAAAATGAGATCTCTCACAGAGGACGTGCCATGCATAAACTTGTCGCATTTCTCCAGTCTTAACTTTAGTATTTCGTTTTATCCTTCTTCGTTACCCAAAGGTCAAATATAGTTTGAGCTTCATCTCTCATTTCTTGTTGTGTCAAGATTTGGCGCGAGTGGATAGGTAGAGCGATCTCGTCGTATATGAACTGATCATCAAAACCAGCAGTAGCAGCATCTGTTTTTGCGCTAGCATAGTACACAGCCTCGGGTCTAGCCCAGTAGATTGCTCCGAGACACATGGGGCAGGGTTCACACGTCGTATAAATATCACAGTTCTCTAGCTGAAAACTCGATAGCTGCTGACATGCATTACGAATAGCATTGATCTCTGCATGAGCAGTAGGGTCGTGGGTAGCGGTGACAGTGTTGTGTCCTTGACCGATGACCTGACCATTTTTAATGACCACTGCAGCGAAAGGACCTCCTTCTCGCGACTGTACCGAATCGATAGCCAAATTTATGGCCATCTGCATGAATTTAGGATGGAATGACATGGGACTAATATAACTCGATTAGTTGATTGGTGAAAGTTGATTGGAATTCAATTTCCTGAGTCTGTAGGCATTCATAGCGGTCTTGCCTAGACGGTACGTAAGTTTGTGGTTAGTGCATCCACCCACTACAGCTCCTATGCCAGGGATCATTTGAAACAATTTGATGAGGTCGAGATTGTTGCGGTACTCTAGTTGGAAACCGTGCCAGTTAAATTCATGTATGTTCTGAGGGAGTTTAGCTTTCATTTCATCCCAGTTAGCGATGATGTCATAGGTTCGTAGTTTTCTTTGACGGGAAGAAAACGCGAGTTGGAATACATGGAGTATAAACAGACGCTCTTGGAAATCTTTGGTATCGTACCCGTATAGTTTAGCAATTTCAAAGAGCATTTTCATCTTGATACTGAGCCATAGTGGAAAGTCCGCTACGCTACTGACCAGCCCACCAAGACCAGTGATGGCGCCCTGTGCTGCGGCAGAACTGGAGTAAAACCAGATTGTCTCACGAATCATCTCTTCGGCATGATGGATCGCTATGGTTCCTTCGCGTTTGGGTGTACTGAATTCTGCTCCATACAAAACAGCACGCATGATGTCTTTGATGGCGTGAGTGATGATGGTATGTATTTGATGTGGAATCAGTCGATTGAGCTTGCGCTGTATTCGCTTGATGGTACGAAACGAGGGTGCAGGTGGATGTGCAATTTGATGCTTCCAGTCGGCTAGTTCCGAATTAATTTTCTCTCGATAAATGTTCACCTATAATGTTGTTTTATTTTCAGTTAGGCTGGAAACAAAACAATTAGGTTGATAGCATTGCTACCATCTAAGGGTGGTTTATTCTCCTTGCTGAAGGGAGAAATAACTATGCAAAGAAAGCTTGTATGTACATATAATTGAATCCGTATGAATGCGTAAATGTCAAGCTACGCAAATTGCCTAACAGCGGGTCAAGCGGCTAATAACTTCTGAATGGTCGGGGAATGTAGCGTTGAGATCGGCACGATTGGCGAGTTCGAAATCCTTGAAATCAAAGCCTGGAGACACCGTACACCCTACTAAGGCATGTGCATCTAGTGCTGCTACTTCTGCTGCAAACCACACACCGGCTGGGACGACGTATTGTGGAACTTGCCCCATGCCTAGGTCGTGCCCAATCTCTATCAGCTCGTGGCGCCCATCCGGATGGATGAGATGGAGATCGATGGTCGCTCCTTGGTAGAAGTGCCAGATTTCGTCTTGTTCGATTCGGTGAAAGGCAGAGAAAGTCTCAGAAGTCAGTAAATAATAGATGCACGTGGAGTAGTTACGTGCCCCGTCAAAGGGGGAGGCAAGCTGGATACTGTCTGTGCTGCGGTAGGTTTCTTTGTAATAGCCCCCTTCTGGGTGTGGTACGAGTGCGAGGGTTTGGATCAAGTTGTCTAAATCAGTCATTTTGGAGGGGTTAATCTTCAATTTTGGGTGTGTTTTGAACGAGCCGCATGCGGTAAGCGTTCATGGCTGTTTTACCTAGGCGGTTGGTGAGTTTGTGGTTGATGTAGGCACCAACTACCGCACCGATTCCTGGGATTAGCTGCAGGAGCTTGGCGATATCAAGGTGATCACGGTACTCCTGTTGGAACGTGCGCCAATCGAAATTATTGATGTCTTCGGGCAAATTATTTTGGTTTTGTTCCCAGTTGGAGATGAAGTGGTAGAGTTCGATACGGCGCTGTTGACTAGAAAATGCCAATTGAAAAACGTACAGAATGTAGATTCGCTCTTTGTAGTCGTTGGTGTCAAACCCGTAGCTATGGGCAATCTCGAAGAGCATTTTCATCTTGATGCTCAGCCAGAGCGGAAAGTCTGCCAAACCACTGAGAAAGCCTCCGAATCCCGTGATAGCTCCTTCGGCAGTGGCCGACGAGGTATAGAAGTTGATCCGTTCTTTGACATGGTCTTCTGCGTCCATGAGATTGATGGGACCAGTGATTTTATTGCTTGTCGTGAATGCTGCTCCGAAGAGTACGGCGCGTGTCAGTTCCTTGACTGCTTTGGTTATCACTTGATGGACTTTTTCTGGGATGAGGTTTTGGATTTTGGATTGGAAATTCTTGATGCTCTCGTTGGAGAAACTCGGCGTGCGCTGCATCGTACTTTGCCATTCGGCCAACTCTCGGGTGATTTTGTCTTCGTAGCTGTTCACAAGGGTAAGTTAGTCATCTAGAGGGGTGATTCACAAATCGGATGTTCGAAGATAGTCTTGGAGGGTATTTCCCTACTAAAATGAACATGGCCTGAAAAACTGATGTATCTCAAAGGCTATAAAAAAAGCGACAAACTGCTAGGCTCGTCGCTTTCTCTTGTTTTTTGCCTCGATCAATTCGTCTAATTTCTAGAGTCTAATGATCGAGAATCTACATGTCACTCTTCGCCTGCTTTGGCGATCCAGCCCTGCACGTCTTCTAGGCTAGGGTTCTTTACCTCTTTGAGTTTCATCTTCTTTTTGTTGCCACAGACATCTTGGTGTAGTTTTCCATCTTTGGCTTCTGCGAATTGTTGCTTGGTGACCATGCCAATCTTCTGTAGGATTTGGATGAGGTCTTTGGCCACACCAAGTTCTTCGTACTGTGCTGCCGTGAGTGCTACGACTTTCTTCTCAGGCTTCATCTGGGGGAAGAACAAGACGTCTTGTATCGAGTTGGAGTTGGTCATCATCATCGAGAGACGATCGATCCCAATACCCAGTCCTGCCGTAGGAGGCATGCCGTACTCGAGTGCTCGGAGGAAGTCCTCGTCGAGTACCATCGCTTCGTCATCGCCACGCTTGCCGAGTTCGAGTTGCTCTTCGAATCTCGCACGTTGATCTACAGGATCGTTCAACTCTGAGAACGAATTACAGATTTCCTTGCCGTTGGCGATCGCTTCGAAGCGCTCTACCAACCCTGGCTTGTTTTTGTGTTTTTTGGCGAGTGGTGACATCTCTACTGGGTAGTCGGTGATGAAGGTCGGTTGGATCAACTGACCCTCGCACTTCTCTCCGAAGATCTCGTCGATGAGCTTGCCTTTGCCCATGGTTTCGTCGATGGGTACGTTGAGTTTTTGGGCGGTCTCTCTCAGTCCTGCTTCGTCCATCTCGGAGATGTCGATACCTGTGAAGTGTTCGATCGCTTCGAACATCGTGTAGCGCTTCCAAGGTCGCTGGAAGTTGATGATGTTGTCACCGACTTGTACTTCGGTCGTGCCGTGTAGATCCATGGCGACTTTTTCTACCATGGCTTCTGTCAAGTCCATCATCCATTCGTAATCCTTGTAGGCCACATAGAGCTCGACTTGAGTGAACTCTGGGTTGTGGAAGCGGGACATGCCTTCGTTACGGAAATCCTTGGAGAACTCAAATACGCCATCGTACCCTCCGACGATCAATCTTTTCAAATACAACTCGTTGGCGATACGCAAATAGAGCGTCATGTCCAGTGTGTTGTGATGTGTCTTGAACGGACGTGCCGCTGCTCCACCGTATAGTGGCTGTAGGATAGGGGTTTCTACCTCTAGGTATCCTCGGTCTGCGAGGAAGGTTCTCATCGAATTGACGAGTTGTGTTCTTTTGACGAAAGTCTCGCGAACTTCTGGGTTGACGATCATGTCGACATAGCGCTGTCTGTAGCGCATCTCTGGATCGGTGAAGGCGTCATAGGTCTTGACGTTTCCGTCGGCGTCTTTGGCTTCCTTGACGATCGGTAGCGGCTTGAGCGACTTGGTCAGTAGCTTGAGCGAAGTGACGTGTATCGATATCTCGCCCACTTCAGTGGTGAATACATAGCCTTTGATACCGATGATGTCACCGATATCCATCATTTTTTTGAAGACGGTGTTGTAGAGGCTCTTGTCCTCATCTGGGCAGAGATCATCTCGTCGCAAATAGATCTGGATACGACCTGAGGCATCCTGCAGCTCCGCAAAAGATGCTGATCCCATGATGCGTCGACTCATCAGTCGACCTGCGATAGAAATATCCTTGTAGTCTGTCTTTTGCTTCTCGTAGTTTTGGTGAACGTCCTTGGTGGTCACGTTCACTTCGAAGGTGTCAGATGGATAGGGATCAATGCCCGATTGCATCAATTGCTCTCTGGCTTGACGTCTGATTATTTCCTGTTCGCTTAAAATCATGGTATTGTATAAAAATTAAGCGGCAAAATTAATTTATTCGGTCAATACTGTGCAGGGATTGACCAATAATATTAGGCGCGTGTGAGAGGGATTTAGGTTTTACCCAGCCCTCTTGTGACGTAGCGTGATTGGACATGCCATTGGGCTATTTCGTCCTTGTAGAGGATACTGGGGTTGCAAGGCAGTTATGAGGGATAGGTACCGCTGGGTATTCGTAGAAAAGCTTCTGCTTTGGGCGTATACCAAAATCGTTGTATGCGCTTTGTTTAGGACATGTTTTTCAAGACGTCAATAATTTCTTCAGGTTCTGAACGTGTTCGATAGTCAACGTTGACATAATTCCATAGGACTATCCCATCTTGCCCGATGATGAACGTGGCTGGAATCGGTAATATACTACTGTTGCCGTTATTGATTGTTTCCAAATCAAGGTCGCGATCCACGCGCATGTGTTCCTTCAAAAATGCGGGCACTTCCCAGGCTATGCCGTATTGAGAGGCAGTTTTCGCATCTTGGTCTGACAATACGGTGAAATCCATTTCTGTTATTTCATTTTTGCTCATTGATCCATCAGGTACTTGTGGGCTGATGGCAACCAATGTCGCACCCAGTGCATGAATCTCATCTAGTCGAGCCTGCAAGGCGCTAAGCTGTAAGTTGCAATAAGGACACCAACTGCCTCTATAAAAGGTCAGCACAAGTGGCCCTTTGGCTAGTAGAGTGTCTAAGGATCCCAACTTGCCCTCAGCGTTGGGGAGTTCGAAAGCTGGCGCTTTTTGCCCAACTTGAATCGCATCATCGCCTTGTTGAAAAGCTTTGGCTTTTCGGATGATATCGTCAACCCCTTTCATGAAGTCAGGATTAGCTTGTCGCCCTGCTGCAATTTTGGCTTCTGTCTGTTCTTTTAAGGTTTTCATCGTTTTCTTTTTAGGACTTATGTTGTTCTCAATACGTCTAGTTTAGGATTCTGATCGTGCGCTATATCAAGTAGTCTACTAATATTCAAAGTCTACAGCTCTATTTGGGTTGACCAAACTAATCCATCTGCGTGAGACTTTCGAGTCGTCTCTAGTCATTTGTATGGGTATGCATGAGGACGACCTTGGTCTCTCTGTAGTGGCTTGCCGCGTGAGCACTAGAGTGAATCCTAGCAACAGCCGTGCTGTTGAGGTTTGACGAATCCTTAGAAGTGAGGGTTTTGGATCAGTCAAAGATATGCGCTTCATAGTCTCTCCACCATTTATCAATGTCAACTTTGGGTTTTCGGCAGAGGTATAGTGGGATATTGTTCTCTTCTGCGATGGCATACGGGTGTATGATTGTTTTTATCAGTTTTACCTCTTCAAAAACAGACATTATAGCTGGTTTCTCATTGCCCAAACTTATCCATACGGTAGCCTTTGTGTCGCCATAGCCCCAAGTCCAAAAACTTCCATGCCTGCTGATGGGATCTGGGAGCTGGTATTTCTTTCCTAGTATTTTGAGGGCTCCTGCTTCGCCATAGTTTTCTGCCCAGAGCACACAGTGCTGTCGTTCTATGGGCGTGAGGGATCGGTAGACACTATCTACGAGTTGGACCTGCTCTTCCCAGCCAAACATATCTGCATAGTCCCCTGTCAGCTCGATACGCCCTTTTTCTTCTTTTAGTCCAGCATATTTTACGTAAGTATCGATCGGTAGAATGGGTGTTGCTTGGGGGATGAAATAGAGGGATGGCAAGAGCACAATGGCCGAGACGATATACATGAGGGCTGGCTTTTTGGTGAGGAGTGCTTCGAGCTTTACCGCTCCCGCCGCGAATAGAGCGGGGTAAATAGCAAAGACATAATAGGCTTTGGCGTGAAGCAACCACATGGTGGTGAAAATCACCAAAACGGCTACTCCTATGGCGCGGTATTTTTTTAAGTTTTGATCCGCGACCATGGTGACTACTCCGATGAGGCTAACGACTAGTGTGAAGGGGTACTCCAACTGATCCATGCCAAAGGCGATCGGGTCAGTGTCGTCCAGTTGATATTGGTTCAGCGCTTGGAGGTGCTTTAGGATAGGGTAGTCATGGAGCACTTGCCAGATGACGTTGGGCAAGAAGATGACTAGCGACAGGCACGCAGAGAGGTAAAGCCATTTGTATCTGAAAAGGCGTCCTCTCTCGTAGAAGAGCAAACCGATGCAGGTACTAAAAGCCCAAACCAAGAGGGTGTATTTGGTCATCAATCCTAGTCCTAGTGTGATGCCTACTGCCAGCAGGTGCTTTTTGTGGGGGGAGTTGATGAACTTGATCACAAAGTAAAACCCCAAGGTCCAAAACAGTTGGTCAAAAGCCACGGGTTGGAACAGGGTATGGTTTCGGTAAAAGGGGAGGAAGGAGAGGATAGAAACCCCTGCCAGTACAACGGCCTTGAGCTTTCCGCCCAACTCTAGCGCCATGAGACAGCAGAGGATGAGGATGCCCACACCGGCCAGCGTAGGGAAGAGCCGGACTCCCCAAAGCGCGTAATCAAACAGCAAATAGGACAGCTTCCCCAGCAGAGCGATCAGTGGAGGAAACTCCATAAATCCCCAATCGAGATGCTCACTGACGGAGAGGTGAAGCAATTCGTCGCGATGAAAGCCATACCGTTGGTTGCCGAGGCATTGGATCAGTAGCTTGATGCCCGATAGTGTCAGGATGATTGGAAGGTATTTCTTGCTGGATGGGTGCATGTGTGTCGTTTTGTATCAAGTTAGCCACAGCAAAATACTTTAGTTTCTTCGAAAGTGTAGCGATGATGTGATAAACGGCTTGGCTAGCTTCTTTCTATTCTTATTCGACATTGCAAATGACTTAGAAGGTTTTTGTCTCATTTTGACATGCGACTAGGAAATCGGGTACTAGGACAACTAAAACCAAGAATGAAGGATTAAATAGAAAAAAAGACAATCCAAAGCAGGACTACATTCTAACCTGTTTACTCATCAAAGGATTAAGATTATCTTTGTATACTCATATCCGTATTTATCTAAAACCTGTCAACTTTTTCTAGGATGCTTCCATATTTACAATAATGACCGACCTCACTGGAGCTGTTGGATGAATACGCCTGCCAATATACACCAGTAAGACAAGGTCAAAATAAGAACCTACAAAAACAAAAATCGCATCGAGTCAAAACCCGATGCGATCTAAATATTTATCCTAAAACTATATCGCTTATTTAAGACTAGTCATTCTTGCTAATCCTATAGACTTTCAGTTCATCTTCGATTCTCACTTGCAGTAGATAAATACCACTTGGTGAGGTAGATAAATCAAATTCTGATTTGCCCACTGATGTATACAGTACTCTTCCAGTTACATCCAATAGTTGAATATTAGCATCGGTAGGAATCCCTTCTATTTTTACCCAATTGGTAGTGGGGTTAGGATAGACTAGAATGTTTTCAAAACCGCCAGTTTCAATAACGGCAACCGAGTTTGCAGGCAAATCTCCAAGTTCGTTGACCATATTTACCGTAAAGGCTGAGCCACTGATACCCACTATCGTGACCTGATCAATGTAGATCAAATCATTGTTTGCACTGGCATCACAGACGAACCTAAAACCAGAATTGCTACTAAAGGTATAGGTAGAGGGATCAATTGAAACATTGGCCACATAGAAACTATTATTATCAAAACTAGTACCACTCACATATGTCGCAATGGTCTGCCATGATGATCCATCATAAAATTGTAACCAGAAATCTTCCCCCGTTTCCATACCAAATGGATAGAAATAAAACGATATGTCTATGGCGTCATAGGAACTAACATCGACTCCTGTATAGCTCATGGACGATCCTGTACCGGAGTTATCTCTGATATAAATGGAATAACTCCCTTCAAATGATCGCGAACCAGAATATCTGGCTACATCGCTCCCTCCATCGGTCCAACCATCCCATCCTGTTTCAAAATAGCTTTCGATGAGGATATCGGATCCAGAACCGCCTCCAGAACTGGTAGTTACTGAGGTTGTAGCTGGAGAAGACGTATTTCCCATGGCATCATAGGCCTCTACCGAAACTGCATAATTCGTTGATGCCACAAGACCAGCAAAAGAATAGCTCGTGGAAGTAGTAGTGCCCTCTAATGCACCATCCAAATACACTGAATAGCCAGCAACACCTACATTGTCAGTAGAAGCTGTCCATGAAACATCAAAAGAAGAACTGGTTATATTAGAAGCTGTCAAAGCTGTCGGTGTACTTGGCGTCTGTGTGTCTCCAGACCCATCGATCAATGTCACCGTGTAGTCCTCTACCTCTCCATAAGAAAAGCTTTCACACGAGGTAGGGATTCCGTTGTACTTCATAGCTACCCTCATTCGTGTGCTGCTAGTAGTGGCAGTAGTAGGGACAGTAAAAGATCCTGACACAGAAGCGGTTTGATTAGCGGCCATAGACCAAACCAATTCATCAGAATCAGTAAAATCCCCGTCTTGGTTGTAGTCAATCCACATTGCATAACCTTCGTTATAGATAGTACCTGTCCATACTGGTGTGACCGTGATGGTATAGGTATTACCTTTCACTAGACTGGTAGATATCGAAGTGAAATCTCCATATCCGCCACTGGAAGCACTTGTAGAATTATTGATTGTATTGAGCTGTACAGTACCAATGTACTCATCTGAAGTGTTGTTGCCATTAGAAGCACAGTAAATCAATGGGGTAGTACCTGTAGTGCTTACACTGAGAATAGATGATGAACCAGAACCTCCAGTAGTACAATTGGCTGCAACAGAACAACTATACGAAGTACCAGATTGAAGGCTCGTCGCATCGTAGCTCGTACCGCTGACAGTAGTAGAAGTTGAGCCCACTGTTACAGTATAAGATGTAGCACCTGATACCGCATCCCAACTTAAGGTAAACGAGTCGTCTGCCACGTTAGACGAAGCAAGACTTCCTGGGGCTCCCAAAGTACAAGTTGTGACATATTCGGCACCAACTCCCACTGCATACCAAGAGTTGGTCACAGCTATCTCTTGGGGTGACCCACTGCCATATAGATCTTTGGCGGATTGTATAGAGTACGCTCTAAAATCAGCATAATTAGAAGAAGAAGTCAGATAGGTAGATTCCGTACGCCATGTGATAGCAGCGGCAGCATCTATGCCAATACCTGCTACGCTATAGGAGTCGCCTAGGTCGTTGGTGTCGGTTTCTCCTACTGCTAGGACATAGTACCAGTGATTGGTTACTCCACTATTGGTATGCACCCCACAATAATCATTATTATTGCTAGGAGTACAGTTTTGACTCACCCAATAAGTCCCTCCGTAAGTATCAGGATCTCCATAGGCTTTGGGATTGGACATGGATCTAAATGTTTGACCAATTTCCGTCCCTAGATTCCACAAGTCTTTGGTCGTTCCATAGTTTTGGTTGGTATAATATTCTACACTGGCTCCCCATATATCACTAAGCCCCTCGTTCATGGCGCCAGATTCCTTTTCATAGATCAAATCGGCGGTACCTTCACAATAAGCATGTCCAATCTCATGCGCTGTAATATCCACGGTAGTCAGTGGGTCTAGGCTATTGCCCTTGCCGTACACCATGACATATCCAGTCCAAAAAGCATTGTCATTGTATCCAGAGGGGTAATTAAATACATCTTCTATGTCCGTGTTTACATAACTGGTTATTGCTGCTCCATTGTCATTGTAACTATCCCGTCCAAAATTGGTAAAGAAAAAATCATAGGTTGCTTCTGCGGCAAAATGCGCATCCAGAGCGGCGTTATCCTTGTCTGTATTGTTGAATTCAGCAGCAGTCCAATTGTTGTCACTATCGGTGTACTCCGAGGCATTGGTCGGTGCACCAGTAGTGCCATTGTAAGTTGTGGAAGTCGTGGCGTCATAGGTCAGTACTCCGTTTCCTCTAGAGTAATCTCGCAACCTATAGGAACCATTAAAACTATCCGTGATGATAGTTTGTGTACCACTGTATCGAGTCGCTGCTGAACCTGTTGCATCCGCATGCTTGATCACACTATTGTACCTCACTACTTCGCCAGTGAGTGCATCGACATAGATGTAGGCATTTACATATGGATCAGCCGCGATGATGTGGTACTTGTATGTCAATCTAGATTTGTAACCGTTCGCAGTATTCTGGATAATGACCAACTCTCCCTCAGGTTTTTCGAAATTCTCGCCTGAAGCAATTCTCATATTACTCGAGGTGTTTTCCCAGGCAAAACTCTTAGCTTGCGTTGCACTTTTTGCAGCTTCCAGTGCTGTGGACGTTGACAAAGATGGAGAAACAGATATGTCTTCTATCTCTCGATAATTGCCTGTCATCAAGGTTGTTTTTCCATCCTTGGAATGAATCGTATAAGTGGAGCCTTCTACTTTGATTCCTTTGTAGTAATGTTGAAACTTTTGGTGTTCCATACCCAGATCATCTTTTTCAATTTTAAGAGACCGCATCTCTTCGTGAGCATTCATTCCTAACTCCTGCTTCATCAAAACTTGAGGTGTCTGATCAATCTTTGCAGCGTTTACTTTGATTATGTTTTTGTCATTTGTCTGTTGCGACATGTTTTGTCCATGGGATGAATATACGATTCCCATGACAAGAAATAAGTAGCATAACTTTTTCATTGTTAACTGGTTAAGTGATTAAAAAGAAAAGAAGTTAGCACATGCATTGATAAAACACAATACCCGGATTTTGCCATATTTATGTTTTTTTAATCACTTTATCAAAATTTAATTCTGATATTTCTGTATTTAGTACAATAAAATAAATGAACTACTTGTGTGTGAAGTAGCATGTAACGGTTTAATTAAGGTTTTGGGAAATGAAGCACTTGTCTAAATGCAATTCCAGCTCTTTCAGTGCTACGATCAAATAAAATTCAGTTTTTGATAAAAAAAATAATCAACTGAGCTTCAGTGTTATACAAATCATGTGATTGTTGACCGAAATCTTCCAAAAATGGACTACTACCAAAAAGTGAAGGTGTGATTTAGTGAGCCAGTACGAGAACTGCTTGGTCTGTCCTGACGAAGGAAGTATTGGGAGGTGTGAGAGGCGCACCGTGGGCGATAAGCCCAAGGCAGTCTATTTGATCGGCAAAAGGTATTTTATTTTTCAATCATTCTAATTCTAACCAAACTTGCCATAGAGCATAAAAACCTGCCAAGGTTGTTCCAACAGCTACTAATATGTTATAAAGATCATCTTTTAACCTCTTTCTTTTAATATCCTTTAATTGTTGTTTGTATCCTCCGTATCGATGAAAAATTATTCCTTCATAATTAATAGAAAACACCCATTTATCTGATTCATCTACAGTTAGGTATCTATCTAAGCTTAATTTCTCTGAAATTATATAAGCTTCATGTGGGTTGATTTTAAGTCCTGTTAATTCACATATACTCTTGC
This sequence comes from Reichenbachiella agariperforans, assembly GCF_900142205.1. Classification (GTDB taxonomy): domain Bacteria; phylum Bacteroidota; class Bacteroidia; order Cytophagales; family Cyclobacteriaceae; genus Reichenbachiella; species Reichenbachiella agariperforans. The sequence continues at coordinate 24,819 of NZ_FRAA01000010.1, read as the reverse complement.
TATGTCTCAATTGAGTATTCCCTTTTTCAATGCCATTTTATGTGTGTCTGAAAACCCGCGCAGATCTGATGTAAAGTCTGCGCGGACTTGAAGGAAAACCTGCGCAGATCTGATGTAAAGTCTGCACGGACTTGAAGGGAAATCCGCGCAGATTTAATAAAAGTCTGTGTAGATTTTAGGCAAAACCTGTACGAGTTTGAGACAAAACCTACTGTGTCTTGCGGCAAAACCTCAGCAGACTTTAGGAAAAACTTCAGTAGGGTTGGGACTACATCTGCGCGGATTTTTGGATGTATGTTTTTAGCTAATGAATCTACCCCTAGCGTGTTCATTTAGTCTGGCATCTTCAAGGTGAGAACCTTGGGGCGGTACGGCTTCTATTGTTTGGCTATTTCGTTGATTTCATCGCATGTGCGGATCATTCACTCTCTTTGATCAGGGTTGCTACCTTATTGAAAACCATTTCGAAATCGTCGCTTTCTGTATAGTGTGTATAAACCGCAGCTACGGGAGTCAGGATGTCAAAGTCAGATTTTTCGACATTTCCAGTCGGAGAATTTATTATAGTTTTTAACAAAACCACGTCTCATATACAGCTGTTACAATCGCTATTTTTAATGAAAGTTGTTATTTGGATAGAATAACCAAGAACCTCTCTACCCCTAACCTTTGCCAAAACAGAACGCTAAGGGAAAGCACATAAACGTATAGGTATCCTCCTCGATCCACTCCTTTTATCCATTCTCATCACAATGGTTTAGCCGTGACACATCAATGATTTTGAAGCTCTGTTATCATTCCTTCGAGCTCTGTTCTTGACGTATTGAGTTTTTGGGCTAGCCGGTCAAGCATGTTGTCTTTGTAGCCTTCTTCGTATTCAAAGTCCGCATCGTTAAGGGTGGAAAATTTCCATTTCAGCATGATTTTGATTTCTCGCCAGCTTCTAATGATGTTCATGATTGCATTTGGTTTACTTGCTGTATATATGGCGCGTGCTACGCTGCGCCATGATCGCCCTTTTGCTTTGGGGGGGCTGGACATGGTTAGGCCGGAGGTTTAGGGCTGTGGTTTGTCGATCAGTTCTCTTTCGAATAGAGCCAACTCTTTTCGAGTCGGGTCATCAGGAAACTGGCAGTAGTAGATTCTTTTGATGTACCGTCGCACGATCAATTTGACTCTCTGGTCTGTCTGCGTATATACGGTGTCTCCTTTTTTGTATTTGTGTTCTTTCATGATGATGTTATACACTTATGTCTTCGTACCCACTTTTGATGATGGTGGATAGTATTTTGAATCGTACATGGGCTTTTATGCTATTGGAGGAGTGTGCGGGGATGATCATGAGTTGCCCAGTTTCGAGTAGCGTCGCGTGCCCGTCTATGACTACCTCGGCAGTCCCATCGATCACCTGTATCAGGCGGTCAAAGGGAGATATTTTTGTCGCTAGCTTCTGCCCTGTATCAAAAGAAGAGAGGCTTACTGTGCCAGTCTTCTTTTCGATGATGGATCTGATGACTACCGAATCGGATAGGTAATCAACAGCATCTACTAGCTGATGAGCTTTAGAGGGCTCTATGTCATTAGTTGTCATACCATTCTACCTTTCGATCCGCTGTGTTTTTTAGACACAACTGCCGGTGACCTAGTTGTCATTGCGTTTTTTCTCTATGCGTTTGGCTGCTTTGGCTGCACGTTTTTCTTTGAGGTTTTTGACAGCTTCTTTTTTGCCCGATTTTAGTTTACCTTCTTTTTCCTTTGACATGATTTCTTGATTCTGTGGGATGGAAATCTAGTCCTACTGGATAGATTGTCCAAGGACACAAAGCTCGGTAGTAGCGGACAAATAACGTTACATACTGATGGGCTAGGGTTACATATATCCCATGTTTTGCTTTTTAATCTGTCCGTCAAATAATTGAATATGGCGTGGAGCGTAAGGGCTACAGATCCTCCAGATTTGCTTTTCGTTTGTCTTTGAGCTGTTTGTAAAAGGAGGGGGTCAACCCTGTGACTTTCTTGAACTGATTGGATAGGTGGGCGACACTGCTGTAGTGCATTTTGTAGGCGATCTCAGTGAGATTTAGTTCGTCATAGATGAGCAATTCTTTGATGCGCTCTATTTTGTGCAGAATGATGAACTGCTGGATCGTGATTCCTTTGACCTCCGAAAAGGTGTTGGCCAAATAGGTGTAGTCATAGTCTAATTTTTCGCTGATGTAATCCGAATAGTTTACATGGGGCAGCTCATCAGAGTAGTGGATCATTTCGGTAATTACATTTTTGATCTTTTCTATCAAAATGCTCTTCTTGTCATCTAGTAGTTCTAGCCCTGATTTTAGCAGGTTTTCTTTCAGCTGCTTTCGTTGTACTGGAGTTATGTCTTCCAATATCTCAATCATACCCAATTCAACTATGGCGTATTGGATATCCAGTTTTTTCAACTCTTCTCTTACCATCATTTTGCAGCGCAAACTGACCATGTACCTGATGTATAATCTCATGACGGATTTTGGGGATATTGCTTACTTACTATTTTGGTAAGGTAGTGCACTCTACCTATTGCCCCATCATATGAATAGAGTATTCTGATGTAGGGTATATGGGATCATGCATATGCGACCGAGCAGAACGATGGCTCACGGTCAGTGGCTATGCCCTCCTTGTTGATGTATTGTATTTTGATCAGGTTGTAGTTGGTGAGTGCATATTGTAGGTCAGACAAATTGGAGCTGTTTCTTTCTTGATTCAGTGCTTCGTTATATTGGGTTCGGTCCGCCAATAAGTTGGCTTTGTCTTGGATCGTATATCTGAGGATGGATTTTATCCATAGCCTCCGAGTAGTCCTGTACAAATGAGGCGTCTTTACTTTTCAAAACCAATTGTTCGGCTAGGATCAAGGTGTTGGCCTGTTGTTCGGTGAACATGATTGGTGGGATTCTAAATCCCCCCATTAGGGTATACCCCTTGCCTTCTTCGGTCAAAATCGGGACGCCGGCTTTCTCCAGTGCTTTTATGTCCCGATAGATCGTTCGTCGCGTGACCCCAAATTTTTCGGAAAGGCTTGCTGCCGTTACGATTCTTTTGGTCTGCAACTGTGTTAGTATGGCAGTCAGTCTCGAAATTCTCTTGATGTCATCTCATTCCATTCCCTATTCGTTGAGTTTACGTTGGTTATCGCTAGATAGCCCTCCGTATAGTACTGTGACTGTACAGGCGCTGTTATTTAGGTGTTGATTTTAATGTTTTTTCGAAAGTCATGTAAACGGCATGGAGCAAATCGTCTCCATGTGTCTTGTCTTCAAAAAAAGTCGTAGCACAAATCCGTGTTTTCGTTCGTGTTAGTACCCATTTTGTTTCCGTCGGATTTTTTCACGTATAAAGATTCTTGCATCTTTTTGGGGATTTATTAGCCTAGTATTTTCAATGCGGGTAACTCAGATCGTCTAAGTTCGGGGAAGCCTACACTATAGGCTTACATTTCTTACAAACATAACCCTCGCCCCATTTCAATTAAAGTAAATATATTTTTTAAAATTGAGCTATATGAGAGTAAAAAGGCCTTTTGGGGAGAGGTATTGTGAAAGCTTATTGAAGAACTCTAAAACAAGATTTATTAATCGAACTTAGGTTTCTAAGTGTCAGGAGGCTTTCTTTTCTATATTTGAATCCGAACCAAGTTGTGAAACCAAGAACCGTATGCCAACAAAGATCAAACTAAGAGATGCCATATCCATCGGGGTAGGAGGTATGGTGGGAGGAGGGATATTTGCTGTCCTAGGATTAGCTACGAATCTTGCCAAAGGCGGGACACCGATTTCTTTTTTGATAGCGGGAGCAATTGCCTTGCTCACATCCTACTCTTATAGCAAATTGTCATTTTCCTATCCAGATAGAGGAGGGACGGTGAGATTTGTCAATCAAGGGTTTGGTATAGGTGTTTTTAGTGGCGGGGTGAATAATCTGCTATGGATCAGCTATATTATTATGCTTGCACTCTATGCTTCGGCGTTTGGTTCTTATGCGCCCAACCTACTCTCTATGACTGGTGATCAAACCATCGATTCCCACATTTATGCTAGTGGGATTGTGATTTTTGCCACGGGGATTAATTATTACAGTATAGCTGTGGTGAGTAAAATAGAGTCCATAGCCGTCGTGACCAAATTGGTGATTTTGCTGGGCTTTGTAGCAGTAGGAGTCTACGGGTTATTTGGTAATCCCTATTTGGAGCAGTTGTCACCACAGTACTGGGAGTCCCCATTTCATCTGGTGTCTGCTGGGATGGTGATATTCGTAGCGTACGAGGGATTCGAACTCATCGCTAATGCGGCCCCTGATATCGAAAACCCTGAAAAAAACATTAGCAAGGCTTACTCCATTTCTGTGATATTTGTCATTGCTCTTTATATCACGATTGCATGCGTGACAGTAGGCTCTTTGGGATTTGATCAGATCGCAGGAGCTGAGGACTATGTGCTGGCAGAGGCCGCCAAGCCTATGTTGGGGCAGATAGGTTTTACCGTTATTACTGTTGCGGCGTTGCTCTCTACGTTTTCGGCCATCAATGCGTCCCTATATGGTGGGAGCAGGGTCAACTATGAGATCGCAGAAGATGATGAAGCCCCTCATCAGTTTACAGGAATGTTTTGGAATCAACCAATTGGGTTGTTGATCACTTCTGTGGCTACTTTGGTAGCGGTCAATGTATTGGCTTTAGAGAGTATCTCGACGGCTGGTAGTGTTGGTTTTTTGTTCATTTTTTCGGTCGTTAATCTAGTAGCATATAGACTATCCAAAGAAATCAAGGGTAATAGGCTCATATCGGGTGTAGGGAGTGTGGCTTGTGGTGTTGCGCTGGTGGCACTGATTGCACAGCAGTTCACTTCCAATCGCTTGAGTGTCTACATTGCTGCGTCTATTGTTGTGGGTTGTTTTTTGGCGGAGTTTGTTTTCAAGCAAAGAGAGCATCCTGCCCAAAAGAAACATGAGAATCGCTAAGCCACTTAGGGCAGGATTATATAAAAAAAGAAACCTCAGCGTGTATACCCTGAGGTTTCAAATCAAAAACTTATGTGTTTAAATCTCCTAGGCATTTGATGCTAAGGAAGAAGCAAAAGAGTTTGTCATCGGCTCTTTTATTAAGTGTTAAAATCAAAAAAAGCGAAAACCAATATCTAGTCTATGTAGTGAACTACTTTAACTCGAACGTTGATTTTTTGTCACCGATACTTACTGTAAACTCTCCTGCTTCTAAGGTCTTTTGGCTTTCTGCATTGATGTAGGTCAAGTCTTTGCCATCCAACGTGAAGGTTACCGTTTTGGTTTCTCCTGCTTTGAAATTCTCTTTGCTGAATTTCTTGAGTTTCTTATAGCTAGGCGTCACTGAGGCATAGAGATCCGAAACGAATAGGTCTATGGCTAGTTTGCCATCTCTGTCCCCAGTGTTGGTGATGTCGATCGCTACTGTGATAGTTTCATTTTTGGCGTATGCCTTCTTGTCCAACTGGATGTCTCCGTACTCGAATGTCGTGTAACTGAGTCCATATCCAAATGCCCACTGAGGGTTGTACCCCCCACCACCATAAGAATCTGGGATGAATTCGGTCACCTCTTCGGTGTGCTTTCTGTCATAGAGGAGAATGTCTCCCGCATGTCTTGGGTAGGAGAAAGGGAGCACCCCGTTCGGGTTGTAATCACCGAATAGAATCTCCATGGTCGCAGTAGCTCCCTGACTAGCAGGGCGGTACAGGTTGACGATTGCATCCGCCCCCTCTACGATGGGCGAGATAACCCTCGGTCTCCCCTGTGCGATTAGTAGAACAACGGGTTTGCCAGTGGCATAAGCTGCCTTAGCGAGTTCGATTTGGTTTGCTTCGAGATTCAAATCGTGAATACCTCCTGGTGACTCTGCGTAAGATTTTTCTCCGATTGCGAGTACGATGACGTCTGATTTAGCAGCATTTTTCTTCAAGAAGTCAAGGCTTGTATTAGCAGCATCTTCGAATACAGCAGTGGTATTGCAAGTGACATTACCCGTGCCGATTTTGGCTTCTAGAGCTGACTTGAGTGTCAATGTTTCGTCAGCGAATTGACTCTCATCTTGCCCTTGCCAAGTGTATGACCATGATCCGTGTAGCGAGCCGTGGTTGTTGGCTGCTGGCCCCATGAGGAGGACTTTTGCATTTTTGTCGAGCGGTAGCGTTTGTCCTTCGTTTTTCAGTAGTGTGATAGACTCTAGTGCAGCATTCAGTGCGACATCTTTGTAGGACGCTTTGCCAAAATTGGCTATTGCTTCCTGCTCTGGATAGGCATTGTCAAATAGCCCGAGATCATATTTCAACTTCAAAATTCTATATACCGCTTCGTCGATTCTCGACATAGGTACTTCTCCTTCGTTGACGAGTTCTACGAGGTAGTCGAAGAAACTGTAGTCTACTGGTACCATACTCATGTCTATCCCTGCATTGATGGCGATTTTGACGGCTTCTTTTGGTGTCGCAGCGACATGGTGCCTGCCATGTAGGCGGATGATGTCTTCCCAGTCCGTCACAGCGAGTCCTTCGAACCCTAGTTCTCCTCTGAGGATATCCGTGAGGTAGTACTTGCTCGCATGAACGGGTACTCCGTTGATTTCACCTGAATTGATCATAACAGTAGAGGTGCCACTCTGTACGGCCGCCTCGAATGGAGGCAAGAAGATCTCTCGGAGTTGCGTGTCAGGGATGTATGCAGGTGTCCGATCTTTTCCACTCAAGGGTACAGAGTATCCGAGGAAATGCTTCATACATGATGCAACAGCTGTGACTTGGTCTAGTCCATCTTCTTCGTATGCGGTGATTGCAGCACTGCCGAGTACGGTAGACAGTACAGTTGCTTCGCCGTACATCTCTTCGTATCGAGACCATAGTGGCTGTCGAGCGATACCTAGTGCTGGATCAAAGTTCCATCGGATACCAGAGGCACGTGTTTCTAGTGCGGTGATTTTAGCCGATTGTTTGACTAGGTCAGGGTTTCGGGTGGCACCCATTCCGATGTTGTGCGGAAAGAGCGTCGAACCCTGTGTATATGTGGTCCCGTGGATGGCATCTATACCATATAACACAGGGATTTTTAGTGTGGTTTCTTTTGTAGCGATGTCTTGGATGCTGGTGAGTAGCTCGTGCCACTCTTCGATGCTCAGTGGTGTACCGTTGACATTGAGTATTGAACCAACTTTTTTGTTGATGATGGCATTTTTCAACTCTTCGATGTTGAGCTGATTGTCCTTCATGAGCATGCTCAGTGTGATCTGTGTCATCTGGCCTACTTTGTCCTCTACAGACATCTGGCTCATGAGTTCGGTGACTCTGCCGTCTTGGTCGCTATTTGTTTGCGGCGTACTTTGTTGGCATGATGCCAAATAGAATATAGAGATAGTCACTATACCTGCTATAAACTTTGTATATTTTGTAATCATTAGAATGAAATACTTGGTTATAAAATATTGAATCACAAAGATGATTTAGAAGGGCATTTTCGCACAGAGGTATATATACCAAAGAGGCGAGGGTATTTGTTCAGGCTATTTTACTTACGGGTATTTTTGAATTATTTGCGGTAAACAATGTATTATGAAAGCACTAGGGATATACTTTTTGGTCAATCTTATCACGATTTCTTTGCTCTTTTCTCAGCAAGGGATTTCGGACTATCAGTTTGTTACCATTGATCAGGAACTATCCCAAAACACAGTGTCTGCCATGGCCCAAGATCAAGAAGGGTTTCTATGGATAGGATCTAGAAGCGGTCTCAATCGCTATGACGGTATCAACATGATGAGCTTCATGCACGATGAGCGTGATTCTACATCCCTTTGCAACAATTATATAAGATCGCTTTATATAGGTACTAACAATCGAGTATTTGTTGGATCGCTGGCAGGAGGATATTGCATCTATAACGATACCGATGGTACATTCGGTAAACTGCCCACCGCAGAACGGTATCCCGAGTTGGATCATGTGACGGTCAATGCATTCTATGAGGATCAAAAAGGCAATATATGGATTGCGACGGAGCGAAAAGGGCTATTCATGTGGAGAGCGCAAGATCAGGTCATCGTACAGTATCGTCACAACGAAAACGATTCTTGGGGGATTTCTTCTAACACCGTGACAGGAGTCATAGGCGATGGCCGTGGCAATCTCTGGGTATCGACATGGGGAGGTGGTCTGAACCTATTTGATACCAATACCAAGCGATTTATACACTATCGACACGACGAAGAGGATGTCAATAGTCCTTATTCGAACATTATCCGATGTATGACTGGTGGTAGCGACGGGCATATTTGGCTTGGTACAGATCGAGGAGTAGATCGAGTCTCCTACGATGATAGAGGAAAGTATAGGTTTGAACACATGGTGATCAAGAGCGAGGAGGATGAAGAGCCATTTGTGCTTGATTTGATAGAGGACAAAAAACAGCGACTCTGGATTGGGAGTGAAAACCATGGTTTGGGTATTCTAGATACGGATGATGGAGCGTATCACTGGTACACCGTTGACTCTAAGAAGGAGTATAGCATCAAGAATAACTCTATATGGTCTCTCTTCGAAGATCAAAAAGGAGTGATTTGGGTAGGGACTTTTAACAAAGGGATATTTAAACTAGATGAAGGAAATCGAAAATTTCCCGTCTATAAACATAATCCCTACGACGAGACGTCTCTAACACACAATGCCGTAAGTTCATTCTATGAAGACAAAAAAGGGAACGTATGGATAGGAACTGATGGAGGAGGTCTGGATTATTGGGACACTGAGGCAGAGAGCTTTACCCACTATCGAAAGGATGAGTACCCCCAGATGAGCAATCAGGTGCTCAGCGTGATGATCGACAGTCAGGAAAATGTCTGGGTGGGAAACTGGCAAGGTGGTGCGCTGGTCAAACGAAAGGGCAGCTCTACGTTCAAGAAGTTTAAACTTCCGCCAGGGATTAAGGTACGTGAAGGCAGGGAGAATGTGTTTTCTATCAGGGAGGATCAAGAAGGGAAGCTTTGGTTTGCAGTTTTTCGCAGTGGGATTCAAGTATATGACCCCAAGACAGAGACGTTCGAAGTGTTTACACATGATGAGGATGACGAGCAAAGTCTTAGTTCTAATCTGACGAGATATATTTTCGAAGACAGCAAAGGTCGATTTTGGATTGGGACAGAAGGCGGGGGACTCAATGTTCTAGAAGATCCATCTACAGGAGTCTTTAGACGGTTCAATCACTCTGCCGACGATACGACAACTATCAGTGACAATACCGTCCAATGTGTTCTAGAAGATAATCAGGGCAATATTTGGGTGGGTACATCTGGGGGAGTGAATTTGTACAATCCCGAAAATGATAGTTTTACGAGGTATGGGTATGACGAAGGTTTTGCTGATGTGGTGATTCATTCGATTTTGTCTGATGACAAAGGGATGCTGTGGATGAGTACGAATAAGGGATTGGTGCGATTTGACCCAGAAACTGGAAAAGTTAGAAATTTTGATCTCAACGATGGGTTGCAATCCATGGAGTTTTTCAAACATTCGAGCTTCAAGCTGTCAACAGGAGCGTTACTCTTTGGGGGAGTTGACGGATTCAATGTGATCCACCCAGCGCAAGTTTCGGATGTCTTCGAAGAGCCAAAGGTTTATTTGGTAGATTTTAAGGTCTCTAACGAGTCTATTAAGAATATGGCAGGCGTCCATCTAGAAAAGGGATTGATAGAAGGGGGGCAGGTGAGGCTCAATTATGACCAGAACGATTTTGATTTTGAGTTTGCTCAAATCAATTTTAGTCAAACCAGTAAAAATGAATATGCCTATAGGTTGAAGAACTACGATAAGACGTGGCAACAGGCGGGGAACCGTCGGGAGGCATATTATACTAATGTACCTCCGGGGAGTTATACGTTTGAAGTCAGAGGTACTGACAATGGTGGAGAGTGGAGTAGTCAAGAGGCTTCTTTTTCTTTGGTTGTTGATCCGCCATGGTATGCTAGTGTGTGGGCTTATGTCCTTTATTCGATGTTTTTGCTGGGAGTGCTCTACTGGGCATTTCAGGTGATCATCAATAGAGAACGCTTGCAGACCAAGCTCATGGTCGAGCACATGGAGTTGTCCAAAATGCAAGAATTGGATCAGATGAAGTCGAGCTTCTTTGCGAATATTTCACATGAGTTTCGCTCGCCATTGACCCTGATATTGGGACCGCTGAAGGCCATGATTGAGAAAAAAAACTATGTGAGTAATGAGGAGCAAGTCCACATGATGCTACGCAATGCCGAGAATCTGCTAAATCTGATCAATCAGTTATTAGAGTTGTCCAAACTGGAGTCTGGTAAGATGAGGTTGGAACTCGTGACCAAGGACGTAACTGCATTTTTGAAGCCCATAGTTCATTCCTTTTCATCCTTAGCCAGCCGCAATAACATGGCTTATAAGGTTGTAATGCCTAAAGGTGCTGTTGAATTGTCTTTTGACAAAGATAAGTTGGAGAAGATCGTAGTGAATTTGCTGTCCAATGCTTTCAAATACACCAATGACTATGGGAAGGTCACCGTATCGCTCCGAGAGGAGGAGGATAAAGTGGTACTGGAGGTAAAGGATGACGGTATAGGGATTCCTCAGGAAGACCAAGATTACATATTCAATCGATACTATAGAGTCCGTGACCACAAGTCACGGAAGAGTAAAGGGACTGGCATAGGTTTATCTCTGACAAAGGAATTGGTCGAGTTGCACCATGGGCACATAGCGTTTAAGAGTGAGGAAAATGAAGGGACGAGTTTCGAAGTACACTTGTTTAAAGGGACGATGCATTTTGAAGCAGAGGATTTTGAATTGGAAGACGAACAAGTAGCTCCTATATCCGCCAATCAAGGCATCTATGAGATAGAAGAGTCGCTTTATAAGTCCGCTTCATCCAATGATCAGATTGCCGAGGAAGAAGATAAAAAACTACCCTTAATTCTGGTCACAGAAGATAATACCGATATACGGTTGTACATCAAGAGTATATTAGAAGAAGAATATAGAGTGATTCAGGCTGAGGATGGAAACGATGGCGTGTCAAAGGCACAGGAGTTTATCCCCGATCTGATCATATCTGATGTGATGATGCCGGGCAAAGATGGTCTTGAGTTATGCGAGGAGATTAAATCTAATGTCAAGACGAGTCACATCCCCGTGATATTACTCACGGCTAAAGCTTCCAATGATAGTGCCTTGACCGGATTTGAATTAGGAGCGGACTACTATATTACTAAACCATTTAATCCAAAGTTACTGAGCCTACGGGTGAGGAACGCCCTCAAGACTAGAGACCAAATTCGTGGACAATTGCTCAACAAGAGCACTTTCAACATCAACCCGAAGAATGTAAAAATCGCATCAAGAGATGAGGAGTTCATTGCTAAAGCGGTAGCTGTTATAGAGGAGAATATTTCTAATTCTGAGTTTTATGTGGATGATCTTGGACGAGAACTAGGAATGAGCCGCATGCAATTGTATAGAAAGCTCAAAGGACTGATAGGTCAGTCGGCCAACGAGTTCATCCGTTCTATTCGACTTAAAAGAGCAGCCCAGTTGATTAGGCAAGATGAACTGAACATCTCAGAGATTACTTATCAGGTAGGATTTAATGATTTACAATATTTCAGAGATTGTTTCAAAAAACAATACGGCGTAAATCCATCGGAATATGCTCAAGATGTGAAAGAAAAAATAAACTAAAAACCTTGTTTTAAGCTGTATAAGAGGGGATTGCAATAATTACCCGTTCCCTTTGTGACAAATCCCGTGCGCTTGGCAGTGTTTGAAATAGGAAGTTTGGAAGACGATTATTACTAAATCTATTTACTAATTATTAAATCTATTAGCATGATTAAACTTAGACAAGTTAAAATTAAGTTGAAGCGCTTAATGAGTCTATCCCTGATGCTGGTTGCACTAGTTTGTTTTAGTGTTCAAGCGCAGGACAGATCCATTAGAGGTAAAGTGACTTCAACTACTGGCGAAGAATTGCCAGGTGTGAGTGTTCTAGTAAAAGGAACCTCCAACGGAACAGTCACAGATATCTCTGGAGACTATTCACTCTCAGTCGGAGCAGATGCTCAGACAGTTGTTTTTTCTTTTATTGGTATGAAAACGCAGGAAGTAGCCATAGGCTCTCGTTCTGTTGTGGATGTCAGCTTAGAAGAGGATATTGCTTCTCTACAGGAAGTGATTGTGACGGGTTATTCTTCCGAATCAAAGAAAACCATCACAGGATCTATTGATGCCTTGGATACAGAGAAAGCTTTCTCTATTCCATCTACTTCAGCTGCAGAAGGCTTCCAAGGTCGTTTGTCTGGTGTGACTGTCGTATCGAATGGTAGTCCAGGAGCAGCACCGATCGTAAGAATTCGTGGTATCGCTACTACGGGTAATAATGATCCGTTGTACATCATCGATGGGTATCAAACCAATGATCCAGATTTCTTGACTGATCTCAATACGAGTGATATCGAGAGTGTGACGGTACTGAAAGATGCTGCAGTATCTTCTGTATATGGAGCTAGAGCGACCAACGGTGTGATTGTAATCAAGACCAGAAAGGGCAACTATGACATCTCGGGAAAACCACAAGTTACTTTGGATATCTCTTATGGTGTGCAGACACCAGTAACAGCTCCAGATATGTTGAATTCTGAGCAGCTGGGAGAGGTGTTTTGGGAAAGTATGAGGAATGATGGATTGTCAGTAGGTGATGAAGCTTGGGGACACCCACAGTTTGGAAGTGGTGATACACCTAGTATGTCTGATTACTACAGAGGTGATCCATCACTGCCGTATGATGCAGGGTCTAACAGACTGACAGCTACCAGCGGTGGTACGGATTGGTTTGACCAAATCTTCGAAGATGCTACTTATCAGAACTATTACATCTCAGTGAATGGTGGTACAGAAGCCAGTAAGTATATGATGTCTATGGGCTACATGGATAGAGAAGGTATCTTGACGGGTACTGGATATGACAGATATACTGGGAGAGCCAATACAGAGTTTAGTATCAAAGAAAGAATTAGAATTGGTCAAAACTTAAGCTTTGCATATTCTAGACAAATCTTATTTCCAGGTCAAAATGGTGACGATAGCCCACTGGGCCTAGCGTACAGAGCGAGTCCATTGATGCCGGCTTATGACGAAGGAGGAAATTTCGCGGGTACTTATCAGTCAGCTGCTGGTTTGGGTAACGCACAGAACCCGTTAGCTGTCATGACCCGGGCTAAGAATAATAACAACTCCAACATGAGAATCTATGGAGATGCGTATGCTGAGGTGGATATCATCGATGGGTTGACAGCTAGATCTAATATAGGGGTCAACTATCGATCAGGAGTGGGTGATGTATTTAATTCTCTTAATCCAGAACATAGCGAAGCGATTACTACTAATTCGCTGATTACGGGAAGATATATCAGCTCAGGGTATGTGTTTACAAATACACTGAGATACGAAAAAACAGTAGGTAATCACAACATTGGGTTCCTTGGAGGTATTGAAGCTATCGAAGATCACTTTGAGTTTACTTCGGTTGCACAGCAAGATTTCTTGTTGAACGATGTGCCTGACAACCACTTATTAGGTTTTGGTGTAGGAGCGACTTCAATCCAACAGTCACAGAGTAACACGTCTACGTTGTTCTCTTACTTTGGTCAGCTTAAATACAACTATGCTGGTAAGTACATACTGACGGCTACTTTGAGAAGAGACAAGACGTCTAGGTTCGAAGATGGCAACAACACAGGAGTGTTTCCTGCAGTGAGTGCTGGATGGGTCTTGAGTGAAGAGGCTTTCATTCCTGAGTTCTTTTCTAATTTGAAAGTGAGAGGATCTTATGGTGAAATGGGGAACCAAAGCCTTCCTAATTCTACTCCAACAGTCAATGTTAACAAGGCTAATGATCAATTAGCGTTTTACAACTTTGGAGGCGTGTATACACCAGGAGCTGTATTGTCAACACCAGGTAACGCTAATTTGACATGGGAAACATCTGTTCAACAAAACCTTGGATTAGATGTTGGGTTGCTTAATGATAAGTTAGAGTTGACATTTGACTACTTTAACTTAACTAGTCAGAACAACATCATTGCCACATCAGCACCATCTACAGCCCCTGTTGCTAGTGATGGAAACAAGTATATCAACAATGGTGAGATCAATAACAAGGGTTTTGACATTAGTCTAAACTATGGTAATCAGGGAACTAGCTCAGATTTCACATACAATATCGGTTTGAAATTCTCTAAGTATAAAAATGAGATTATCAAAACAGATGACATTGGCACGAGTATCGTAGGTGGAAACCTAAGAGGAATTACGTTTACCAACTCAGCTGTAGGTGGCCCTGTCTCTAGTTTTTATGGCAGAAAGGTCATTGGCATCTTCAAAGATGAAGCAGAAGTGCTTGCTGCTCCTGATCAAGGTTTTGCCACGCCAGCAGATGGTGTTGGACGTTTCAGATATGCGGATATAGATGATAGTGGTACGATCACGGACGATGACCGTACGACTCTCGGTAGCCCTAACCCAGATTTCACCTATGGTATCAATATCGATTTGGGATACAAAGGCTTTGATTTGGCTATGTTTTTCACAGGATCGCAAGGAAACGAGATTTACAACTATACGAGAATATTTACTGATTTTGCTAGTTTCTATGATGGCAACAGAAGTACTAGAGTACTCGATGCATTCTCGGCAGACAATCCAAACGGAAGTGTTCCTGCTTTGAGTAAGAACGTGACCAATTCAGAGACACAAGCCAATAGCTACTTTGTAGAAGATGGCTCTTACTTCAGAATGAAAAATATTCAGATAGGATATACGCTTCCCGAATCAGTAGTGTCTCGTGTTGCTATGTCTAGAGCTAGAATTTATGTACAGGCATCTAACCTGTTTACCATCACAGAATATAGCGGCCTAGACCCAGAAATCGGAAGATTCAATAACAGTGATATAGACACAGGTATTGACTTTGGTAGCTACCCTACGTCTCAGACTTACCTCATTGGTTTAAGTGTTGATTTTTAATATTTAAAAGGAAAACAAGATGAAAAAACATATAATAGCATACATCCTTACAGCTTTGGTTGTACTGGGATGTAGTGAAGATTTTTCTGAAGGTACTAATAAAGGTGCTTTGAGTGACGCGGCTCTAGCCAATGCGGATGGGGTAGATTTACTTCTGACCGCAGCATATAGTGCGCTGGATGGCCAAGTAGGAGTAGTAGGTGATTGGGAACCGACTGGTGACAACTGGTGGATGGATGCCTTGACAGATGATTCGCACAAGGGTAGTACCAATGGTGACCAGCCTTTGTTACATGCATTGCAAACTTATGATTGGACAACAGGTAATAGTTTTATCAACAGTAAGTGGGTAGCGCTTTATGCTGGAGCAAACAGAGCCAATGCAGTGATTGCACTAGCCAATACGATCGAAGATGTAGATTTAACTACCAAAATTGCTGAGGCTAGATTTTTACGTGGACATTATTACTTTGAGTTGACCAGACTCTATGGTGATGTGGCCTATGTAGATGAGATCACTGCGATAGAAAATCCTGACGTACCGAATGAAGGTCCCGTTTGGGCAGAAGTAGAGGCTGATTTTCAGTTTGCGATTGACAACTTGCCTCCTGACAATGGAGCGGGTAGAGCTAGCTCATGGACTGCTAAAGCTTATATGGGTAAAGCACTCTTGTATCAAGAAAAATGGGCTGCAGCAGAGACCATGCTTGATGATGTGATTGATAACGGCCCATATGCACTCAATGCTGAGTTCAATGATAATTTCAACGCAGCGGGTAAGAATTCTGCGGAAGCAATATTCTCTATCCAGTTCGAAGCGAATGATGGAGCTACTAATAATGCCAATGGCAACAAAGGTGGGACATTGAATTTTCCAGGTAGTGGTCCTTTAGGCACATGTTGTGGGTTTTATCAGCCAACACAAGATTTAGCTAATGCATTTAAGACGACTGCTGGTTTGCCAGAGATCGATACCTATAATGATACAGATATCAACAACGATTACGGTTTGACATCTGAGGATCCATTTACTCCGTATCCTGGTGATTTAGACCCACGGTTGGATTATACAATTGGTCGTAGAGGTATACAGTACAATGGTTATGGTATTCATGCTGGGTTTGATTGGGTGAGAGCTCAGGCAGATGCAGGACCTTATCTACCTAAGAAGAATGTTTATAAATCAGGTGAAACTAGTACAATGGGTACAGGCGACTGGGGACAGCAGTTCTCTGGTATTCACTACAATGTGATCAGATACGCAGACGTACTATTGATGGCTGCCGAAGCGAAAGCTGAGCAAGGTGATGCTGCTGGAGCGATGGCATTAGTAAATGAGGTGAGGAACCGTGCCAAGACCTCTACGACAGTCAAAGCAGAGGACGGTACTACGGACGCTGCGGCTTATTCGATAGAGCCATATACTTTGCTTACATTTACTGATCCTGTTGAGATGGTAAGGTTCGAAAGAAGACTGGAGCTCTCTATGGAAGGACATAGAATGTTTGACTTGAGAAGGTGGAGTCAAAATGATCCTTCTTATGCAGTTGATATCATCAACGAGTTCGTTGCAAACGAAAAGAGAACAGTGACTACTTTCTCTGCGAATACATATACGGAGAAGCATAACATATTCCCAGTTCCATTGCGTGCATTGGATATATCTGAGAATTTAACGCAGAATGATGCTTGGTCTGGACAATAAGTTCTAGAAAAAACAATTGGAAAGGGCTGGATATTCCAGCCCTTTTTTTTATTTACAGAATACAATAAGTAAGCAGAGTTATGAAAATTAATTTTTGGTCTTTGTGGTGTGTCGTGGGTGTTTTTGTTTTAGGCTCATGTGACGATCCGCAGTATAAAAGATTCGATAGAATTCAAAGTGAGCACTCTAAGGTCACTTTCTCCAACACCCTTACAGAATCAGACAGCCTCAATTATTTTAAGTATCCCTATCTCTATATGGGAGGAGGGGTAGCCATCGCAGACTTTAACAATGATGGTCTACAAGATCTTGTCTTTACTGGAAATATGGTCGCAAATAAGTTCTACCTCAACAAGGGCAACCTGCAATTCGAAGATCTCACTAACTCTGCGAACCTTGAGGGTGATACGACCAAATGGTACACAGGAGTCAGTATCGTAGATATCAACTCTGATGGGTGGATGGATTTATACTATAGTGTCGCTGGACTAGGCGAGGATAGAACCAATGAACTTTATATTAATAACGGCGATTTGACGTTTACCGAATCAGCCGTGGAGTATGGGCTAGCCGACCCAGGTAATTCTGTCCAAACATCATTCCTCGATTATGACCATGATGGCGACTTAGATGTGTTCGTGACCAACTATCCTATTACTAGGTTCAACACGAGTAATTTTACTTATTACAATCTGGTCAATAATCCAACCCTAGAGAAAAGCGACCACCTATATCGAAATGATGGAGACGGTGTGTTTGTCGATGCGACAGCAGCGTCAGGATTGCTCTCGTTTGGATTGAGTCTGAGTGCAAGTATTGTAGATTTTAACCAAGACGGTTGGGAGGATATCTATGTGTCTAATGATTTTAGTACGCCTGATTATTTCTATATCAACAATGGAGACGGTACATTTCGAAACGAACTACAGCAGATCACCAAACAGACCTGCTTCTATGGCATGGGGTCAGATGCCGCAGATATCAACAATGACGGTCTTATCGACTTGATCCAAGTAGATATGTCTGCCGCCAACAACCGCAGATCCAAAGCCAACATGGCCAGTATGAACCCTGCATTGTTTTGGTCTACTGTTAACAGTGGGTTTCATTATCAGTATATGTATAACAGTCTACAGCTGAATCGAGGGATCAAAGATGGATTGCCAGTCATGAGTAATGTCGCATGGGTTTCAGGCGTTTCTTCTACGGACTGGAGTTGGACACCTTTACTCGCGGATTTTGACAATGATGGATTCAAAGACTTGTTCGTGTCCAATGGAACCAGAAAAGAGATTAATAATCGAGATTTTTTCATTCCACTGGATGGCAAACTTGACAGAGCATCGGATCATGAACTCAAACTTTTGTCTGACAGTATCCCTTCTGAGCCGATAGACAACTTCATTTTTAGGAATAAAAAAGGTGAGGGATTTGAAAAGGTGAACCAAGAGTGGGGAGTTGAATTTGTAGGGTTCTCTAATGGTACGAGCTATGGTGATTTGGACAATGATGGAGATCTTGATTTGGTCGTCAACAACATCGACAGTGAAGCGCTCATCTACCGAAACAATAGTGAAAATATCGCAGGGAGTAATTATTTGCGCCTTTCATTCACGAGTAAGGAGTCAAATAATTCGGCATACGGTGCTGAAGTCAAGGTATATACCGATGGACAAATGCAAACAGGACAACTCAATCCCGTTCGTGGTTTTCAGTCTGCCGTAGAGCCTTTGTTGCACTTCGGATTGAAAAACGCAATCAAAGTAGATTCTATCTGGATAGTCAAAAACGGCGAAGTGATCGAAAAGCGGTTTGACTTACCGGTTAACCAAACCTTAGTGATAGCTATGGATAGCCAGCAGCAATATGCTACTGCACCCAAAGGGAAATCATTGCTCACAGAAGTGACAAAAGACAAGTTGGGCAAATCAGTTATTCATGTCGAAAACGATTTCAATGATTTTAAAGTCCAAGTGCTACTCCCTCACAAGATGTCCAATTTTGGCCCAGCACTGGCTGCCGCAGATGTGAACGGTGATGGCAAGCAAGATTTCTACCTAGGAGCTGCATCTGGTTATGCGGGTCAACTTTTCATGCAAACGGACTCAGGAGAATTTGTGTCTCAGCTACTGGATGCTAAGGACAATATATGGCACGAGGATTTAGATGCTGTATTTTATGATGCAGATGCAGATGGAGACTTGGATCTCTATGTAGTGAGCGGAGGTAATCAAGATGCTCCAGGGCATCAAAATTATCAAGATCGACTTTTTCTTAATGAAAAGGGTGTGTTTACACGTAGTGTCAATGTGCTACCGATGATGTACCACAGTGGTGGATGTGTACGACCGTATGACTATGACGGAGATGGTGATTTGGATCTCTTCGTAGGCGGGAGGCATTTTGCACAAAACTATCCTTATCCAGGGCAGAGTTATTTGCTAGAAAACACGGTGGAAACTGGGGAACTCAAATATAAGCCCGTGACTGATGAGCTCTTACCTGAACTAACCAATATAGGTATGGTTACGGATGCTCTGTGGACTGATATCAATGCTGATGGCTTGACAGATTTGATGGTTGTAGGGGAATGGATGTCCATCAAAGCATACATTCAAACTGAAGAAGGGTTCGAAGATCAGAGTACACAGTGGTTAGCGGGCAATACCACCGGATGGTGGTTTAGCATAGATCAGGGTGATTTTGATGGTGATGGAGACATGGACTATGTCCTTGGTAACTTGGGCAGGAACTATAAGTATCAGGCCAGTCCAGAGGCGCCTTTTGGTATCTATGCAGATGATTTTGATAACAACAACAAAAGCGACATAGTCCTCAGCTATCACAACGAAGGAGAGGAGTATCCCGTCCGAGGGCGTCAATGCTCGTCGCAACAGATTCCAGCGATCAAGGTAGCTTACAAAGATTACAACTCTTTTTCTACCGCGAGTATGCAGGACATCTTCGGGGACGATATGCTCGATAGCTCCTACCATTTTCAAGTGGAGCATTTTGCTAGTGTGTATTTGGAGAACAAAGATGGTAAGCTGGTGAGGCATGAATTGCCTTATGAAGCGCAGTTTTCTACGATCAATGATTGGTTGGTCAATGATCTGAATGGTGATGGAAACCTAGATCTAGTATCTGTTGGCGGATTGTATGCCTCAGAGATAGAAACACCGCGAAACGATGGAGGTATTGGTCTAGTCATGTTAGGCGATGGACAGGGAAACTTTGCAGCGCAGAGTATGATGGAGTCTGGTCTGCTTGTTCCGTATGATGCCAAGAAGGTACAGTTGCTAGATGACGGTACCAAAACCATAGTAGTGGCCAATAACCAAGGGCCTCTTCAAGTGTTTCAACTCAATCAGTAACGAAAAGGAGTATTGAAAAAGCCCACAAGTTCTAGCTATACCAGAACTTGTGGGCTTTTTTGTTTTACTTGATTTCCTGTCAAGTTTTCACATTGATATATTTACCCATCCATTCTGAAATATATACAAGGGACTTCTATTGCCTCTCTTGGTAGTTTTGGTGTTTAAGATATTTCAGAATTTACTCGATGAAAAAACAACTCGTTTCCAAACTACTGTTCATACTACCGGTTTCCATCATGCTCACAATGGTTGGCTGGCAAACACCATCAGAAACCAACGATCCAGTCGAGGAGTATATAAGTGTTTTACTCTCCAAAATGACTTTGCAGGAGAAACTCGGACAGCTCAATCAGCGAGGGACATCCTCTCGTGAGAACGGAATATCTGAAGAACTAAAACAAATGGTTCGAGACGGGCGAGTAGGGTCGTTTCTCAATGTCCAGAGTAAAGAATCTATCCTCGAACTGCAGCGCATAGCCGTCGAAGAGAGCCTTAATGGTATTCCATTGATTTTCGCACGTGACGTGATTCATGGGTTCAAAACCATTTTCCCGATTCCTTTAGGACAAGCAGCCAGTTGGAATCCTGATTTGGTAGAGCAGGGGGCTAGAGTGTCAGCGATAGAAGCCAGTTCGACAGGTATCCGTTGGACATTTGCTCCTATGATTGATATTGCTCGTGATCCGAGGTGGGGGAGAATCGCAGAGTCCTCTGGAGAAGATCCTTATTTGACATCCATGATGGGAGCGGCCGCTGTACGAGGATTTCAAAGCGATGACTTGTCTAACCCTAACTCTATGGCAGCATGTGCCAAGCATTTTATAGGCTACGGTGCAGCCGAAGGAGGACGAGACTATAATACCGCCGTGATCAGTGAACCGCTGTTACACAATGTGTACTTGAAGCCATTCAAAGCAGCAGCCGATGCAGGTGTAGCCAGCTTTATGAGTTCTTTCAATGAAATCAATGGGGTACCAGCTTCGGGCAATGAATATGTCTTGAGACAAATATTGCGAGATGACTGGAAGTTTGACGGTATAGTAGTGAGTGATTGGAACAGCGTGACGGAGATGATAGCACACGGATACAGTGCCAATGAAAAGGAGGCAGCATACAGTGCTGCACGTGCTGGACTGGACATGGAGATGACCAGTCACGCGTATGAAAACAATATGAAACAGTTGATCAACGAAGGACGGTTGTCCATGGAGCAGTTGGACGAGAAGGTGAAAAATATCTTGCGTATCAAACTTCGGATGGGACTATTCGAGTCACCCTATTTTGATCCCAATCAGGACGTGCTGTATGCAGAAGAGCATTTAGAAGCGGCCAAAGAAATGGCAATCCAAAGCATGGTCTTGCTGAAAAACGAGTCGGTCCTACCACTTTCGTCAGAGACAAAGAATATAGCTGTCATAGGTCCGTTGGCGAATGCACCACGAGAACAGTTGGGCACTTGGATATTTGACGGAGACGAAAAACACTCGGTCACACCGCTTACTAGTTTAAAGGGAAAGTATGGTGAAGCAGTCAAGTATGCTTCTGGATTGGCATATAGCCGTGATCAGTCGACTTCTGGGTTCAAGTCTGCGATTAAAGTGGCTAAGAGCTCGGAGGTCATTTTGTTTTTCGGAGGTGAGGAGGCTATTTTGTCAGGAGAGGCGCACAGTCGTGCAGATATTAGCTTACCCGGCAGACAGGAGGATTTGATTCACGAACTGGCGAAAACAGGAAAACCAATAGTACTGGTAGTGATGGCGGGGCGTCCGATTACATTAGGTAATATTATAGAGGAGGTAGATGCCGTATTGTTTGCTTGGCATCCAGGTACGATGGCAGGGCCAGCGGTGACTGATTTGCTGTCTGGAGAAGCTTCTCCTAGTGGTAGGCTGCCAGTGTCTTGGCCTAAGTCTGTCGGACAGATCCCTATCTATTATAACCATAAAAGTACAGGTCGGCCAGCGAACGAAGAGAGCTTTGTGCATATTGATGATATTCCATTACATGCATGGCAAAGTTCCTTGGGTAATACTTCGCATTATCTCGATGAGGGGTTCGAACCGATGTATCCTTTCGGATATGGTCTCACCTATAGCCAGTTTGAGTATAGTGATTTGACTATATCGGATGATAGAATCAAACCGACCGACACCTTAGTAGTATCAGCCACAGTACGAAACACAGGAGATGTAAAGGCAGCGGAAATTGTACAACTTTACCTGCAGGACAGATTCGGTAGCCTCACGAGACCGGTAAAGGAATTAAAGCGATTCGAACGTTTGATTTTGAATCCTGGACAACAAGCTAGGGTTGATTTCAGAATCACCCAAAAAGATCTAATTTTCTACAATGCATCGGGCGATTGGGTAGCAGAGTCAGGAGTATTCAAAGTGTGGATAGCAGAAAATGCGAAAAGTGGATTAGAAGGAGAATTTGAATTGCTGAATGAATAATAAGAAACAAATATCCATTATTGTGGTCTTGGGGGTCAGCGGGTCGGGTAAGAGTACTGTTGGTACAATACTAGCTGAGGCATTGAAAATACCCTTTGATGATGGAGATGATTTTCATCCTATTGAAAACAAGGAGAAAATGGCATCAGGCCAACCCCTTAATGACCAAGATCGTCAGCCGTGGTTAGAATCCATGGCGCGCCATTTGGCAGTCCAAGCGAAAAATAGAGGAGGAGTACTCGCCTGTTCTGCATTGAAGGAAATCTACAGGCAGACGCTGGGTCAATATTGCCATCTCCCGATCCAGTGGGTGTATTTGTCAGGTAGTCGTGAACTTCTGGAACAAAGGCTGAGTAACAGGCAGGGACATTTTTTCAAACCAGAGTTGTTGCAGACTCAGTTGGAGACGATGGAGCCACCTAGGTACGCATACAATGTCGATATTGCTAAACCACCTAAAACTATAGTGTCAGAGATAATAGAGAATATGAATATGAAGAAATCCGATTTGGGACTGATCGGCTTAGGTGTGATGGGCAAGAGCCTTACACTCAACCTCGCCCATCACGATATAAATGTATCTGCTTACAATAGGTCAGTGCTTGGTGAGGAACATGTGGCTAAGGATTTCGCTTCGACGAATAAGCATTTAACTAATCTTCAGGTTTTTGATGACCTCAGTTCATTTGTAAAGACCTTGATCTCTCCTCGTAAAATTATGCTTATGGTCAACGCTGGGCCAGCAGTGGATCATGTGATTCAGGATTTACTTCCATTTTTGGAAGAAGGAGATATCATGATAGATGGAGGTAACTCTCACTACCACGACACCACGCGTCGCATAGATCTTTTGAACCAGCATTCTATTCATTTTGTAGGCTGTGGTGTTTCTGGCGGAGAGGAGGGAGCCTTGAAGGGACCTTCTATTATGCCAGGGGGAGACAAAGAAGCTGTCGATGCGGTATTACCATATCTCAAGCAAATTGCCGCCAGAGACCAACAGGGGAAAGCCTGTTGCACGAATATAGGCTTGCAGGGCTCTGGACATTTCGTCAAGATGGTTCACAACGGAATCGAGTATGCAGAGATGCAATTGATAGCAGAGGCTTATACTGTGTTGCGAGAAGGGGCAGGTTTATCGATCGATGAGATTGCCGTAATATTTAAGGAGTGGAATCAAGGAGAGCTTAAGAGTTATCTTCTAGAGATTACAGCGGATATACTTATGGTCAAGGAAGGTGATGTTCACCTCGTAGAGCTCATATATGATGCGGCTCAGCAGAAAGGGACAGGAGGCTGGTCTACAACTTCCGCACTGGAGGTTGGTGCACCTTTCGGTACCATTTCAGAAGCGGTGATGGCGCGGTGTTTATCTGCACTCAAAGCTACCCGTGTAGAGGCCTCAGAGCACTATGGGGATTACCCAAAGAACCCCTCAGAGAATACCGAAACTATGATTGCGGAGTTAAAGGTCGCTTATCACGCCGCTCGTGTGGTCAACCACGCCATAGGGTTTGAAATGATTCGTACGACATCAACGGAGTATAGGTGGGATATCAATTTGTCTGAACTGGCTCGTATCTGGACCAATGGGTGTATCATACGTTCTTCCTTAATGGAGCAGCTGGTTCAGGAGTATAGTGACAATCCTTCAAAACACACGTTATTGATAGATTCCTTTATTCATCAACTAAAGGGAGAGCGTATAACACTAGCTAATACAGTGGCATATAGCTTACAAATGGGAATTGCCATGCCTGTATTCTCGGCGGCTATTAATTATCTTCATGGATTTACCTCCGAACAGTCCTCTGCCCATATTATACAAGCTCAGCGTGATTACTTTGGGTCTCATACCTATAAGAGGAAAGATAGATCACTAGAAGATGTGTTTCATACCGATTGGCAACAGATAGTCGAGTAGGGCTTGTGTCCCATATGTAGGAGTGTTATTACTCTAATTGATCTCTCTGATTAGAGTAATAACACAAAGTTTGATTTTTTTAATATACTTAACTTGCTGGTCTATAATAGGTTGATCGATCAAGTAATATTAGTGTTCAATTAATCTAGTTTACGATTAGTGATTTTGATCAATATCTTTCTATCTTTGCGTCCCGTTAAGGGGGAAGGGAGCGAAAGGTTTCTGGATTTTTTTAGTGAGGTATCGATATAATTTTGGTGTTAGGTGG
>NZ_FRAA01000009.1 GCF_900142205.1 Reichenbachiella agariperforans | reverse complement strand
AGCGTGATGGTAATCTGACCATTGTATTCACCAGAAATAGTTTCTGCGAGATTACAGACGGAGTTGTTGACCGTAGCACCTGGTGTTGCATCCTCTGTAGCTGTATAAGCCGCCGGAGGGTTGTTGTTGATGGTGACGGAAATAGGATCAGACACACAGCCAGAGGCTAAATCAGTCATTACGACCGTGTAAATACCGTTATTGAGATTTTGGATATGCTCCGTTGTAGCGCCTGTGACTGTTACAGAAGCCGTATTAGTCAAACCTTTGGTGACAAAGATGTCATCACCATCTTCGATTTCTTTGGTGTCATCCACATTAGAACCATAGTACCAAGTAAAGGATACATCTCCAGATGCGGCTGGTGAACCGTCTACTTCGATGTTGTTCAATTCTATTGCCCCATTTGGATACGTCGCAGCACCCTCACAGACTGTAAGAGGAGTAGAGGTAACATCTCCCCCAACGGAGTTGTCGATGTTGACAGACTTTACATCATCTGCTATGCTATAAGTCTCCACTGCTACACAACCTGTGGTAGTATTTGTTACACGTACTGCATAGTCACCACCTGGGATGTTTTCTAGTACATTGTCTGATTCGGTAGCTGATGTGAGTACTGTGGCAATTTCTTGTCCCGCAGTAGCATCAGTCCCTGAGAACCATTCCCATGTGTAGTCACTTATTGCTGTGCCCGTAGGGAGTGAAGTAGGGTCAATCGTGATTTTACCGTCATGTGCTGACGTGGTGTTGACGGTGATGTCACAGACACTGTTGGTTAAAGTATTAGCTGCATCCAGTGTTGCATTCAATGTGATAGGGGTAGCTTCTACCTCTATCGTGACTGGATCAGACGCACAACCTGTAGCAGTTCTACTAGCTATCACGGTGTAAAAGCCGTCATCTAGTCCTGTGATGTGGTGGGTAGTAGCACCTGAAATCACTTGAGTAGCTGCAGGGCTGTTGCCTTTCAAGGTCGCTATGTCATCACCGTTAGAGATGAGTTTAGTTGCATCTACCGAAGAACCGAAATACCAAGTATAAACGAAATCAGCAGGGGCAGAACTAACTGCATCGCTCACCGTCACTAACTCAATCTCTCCATCTGCGAAATTGGCACTGCCTTCACAAACTGATAAGTTTGTCACGTTAGCAGTGGTTTCGTCTATCGTAGGATCCGTAGGGTTATTTGTTAAGGTAATGGTAGCTGTGTTGACACAACCGCCATCATCTGTTACACGAACGGTATAGGTTGCCTTTGATACAGGAGCATTTAGGCCTGTGATAGTTTGATTATTTGTACCTGATAAAGCTACAATAGACCCGTTGCCTGCATCGTCACCTGCTGAGAGAGCAGTACCTGAGTCATCGGTACCGATGAACCATTCAAAAGTCGTGTCATCTGTAGTGTAGGTGTCTGTTGCTGCTACATATCTACTAGCAGTCAATGAACCATTGGCTATCGTACAGCCAGTATTTGAGGCAACTTCTTCGAGCTTGATTTGCGGTGATGCAGGTTGGTTAGGAATGGTTACACTAAGAGAACCAGGGCTACAGCCTGTCAGTGTATGTACGGCAGTTACGGAGTAGTCGCCGGCTGCAAAATCGATAAGGTTGTTAGCAGTAGCGTCTACATTCCCGTCTAGGTCTGTTTTGCCAGCAATAGGGTTTCCACTAGAATCAAACCATGACCAAGTATATTCGGTTTTCGAATCGCCAAATACATTGATAGACACAAAACCATTAGGCGTGCCACTACATGTAGTATTGGGTGAAATGATCGGGCCTGCATAAGTAGGTGAGTCTGAATTGTCAGTAATTGTGACAGGCGTAGTACTCGAACATAGGTTATCAAGGTTGATAACTTCTACGGTGTAAGTGCCATTTTCTAATCCTGTGAAAGTATAATCTCCATCAGCGTCGATATAAGGGCCATCGTATGGTGTAGCCCCTGTATTAGTACCAGTGTAGATATTGTACTCATAACCAGCTGCGGGTTCTCCCAAAGTGGTGTTAGTAGATGAAGCGACTCTTTGTGAGCCATTTCCGTTCACACAGAAATCATCAGAGGTCTTAAGTTGTCTGATAACCACTGGCTGCTGATCGGCTTCTTGGACTACTACAGTGATGTCATCGGTAGGACAACCCGTGATGTTGTTGACTATTGAAATGGTATATGTGCCAGCTGGTAGATCATCAAATACAGCGGTAGTGTTTTCTGCTACTAATTTGCTTGGGTCGCTGGTGTTGCTACCTTCATAGAGTTGATAGTAGTACTGAGCTACTTCGAACACGATTCCATCAAGTAGATTACCTACTACGTTACTTCCGTTTTCTGAAGAAACAGCTTCAAATGCAAAACGAGTAGCAGTTTGTCCCGCAGGGATTACATAATCTCCTTCATAATATGCCCAACCGTTTAGTCCAGAGTTGTTGAGTTCAGAACATTGGTTACTAATGACTAGTCCATTTTCCCCTTCAGAAATATCGTCTATTTTGAGTGCAATACAGTCGGTACCATTTACACGTGATCTGTGAGCAAAGCCCCATTTCATACGAATACCAGGCTTGGTTACCACGTCAAAGTACAGCGTACTAGGGTAGTGAGCATTGAGTTCTGCCCACTGATGTCCTTCATACGGTTGCTTGCCTTCGAATCCCGCTGGGTGGATTTCGATTACGTTGCTATAGGTTTCTCCCGCATGGTCATTGTAGGTGCTCCATCCATCGGTGTTACTTTGATCGATATAGAACCATCTGTTAGAACCAATAGGTCCTCCAGCGACTACATAAGGTGCATTGCTGGCTAATCTCGTGTCAGGAACTTCAAAGCTACCATTCTCTACTACTTCATACTCATCGGTGTCTACAACGTCTAGTGCCAGACCAGAGGCATCAATAGAACCAGAAGCCACAGAAGTACCATTACATGAGGTAGCATGCTCAATGACAATATGATCTAATGGGTCGACTGGACTGGTAGGGTTAGTGATGTTATCGTCAATCGTGAACTGACTTCTACCTGTACACCCAGTACTGTTTTCTTCTGCAATGACAAGATATTGACCTGCACTGAGTAGGAGGGCACTTTGGCCGTTTCCTCCCGATACAGTACTGATTTTATTAGCGTCAATGATACTTGAGCCAGAGTAGTAAGTGAAGGTGTAGTTAGAACTTACATCTCCAAAGACAGTAGCAGTTGCGCTACCACTACCATTGTCACTACAGGAATTATTGTCTCGGGTGTCTACTCTTACTACTGGCGAATCAGAATTATCTAAGACCTCCAAAGTTATAGGAGCTGAGAGACAACCCGTGTTTTTGTTAATTAACTCTATGGTATAAAAACCTGGAGCTAAGTCGTTTCTTCTTCTTCCAGAGACTCCTCCTCCATTGTTGCCATTGCCACTGTAATCTGGAGTGGCTTTTATCTCCGTACCATTGTACCAATTGAATAGAAACTGGGAGAGATTATCATCATTACTCGGGTTGGAGTCCGTATTGTTTGCCGTGTTGAGTGTGATTTCTCCAGAGTTTGGCGTTTCACAATCAGTAACATGTACAATATCTTCTTCTACGATCACGGGTAGTATGACAGCAGTACTCACGTCTTCTGACAAGGTTTCTTCACAGCCTGATAGGTTGTCGGTCACCACGACAGTGTAGGTGCGTGCTTGTAGGTTGGAAGCAACTGCTCCTGTACTCTGTACTGTAGTCAAGTCATTACCTATGTACCATTTGAAATCATATCCTGCAGTGATGTGGTCTGTTCCGTCAATGACGTAGGCTGTCAATACCCCATCAGGTGAAGAACAGTTGGTGAGGTCTTGAGTCTTGTCTATACCTACGACAGGTCTGTCTTCGATTCTGTCGATGATGATTTCTTCTGGATCAGACTGACAGGAGTTGCTTTGTGAACTCGCGATGACTTGATAGGTACCGTCTTCGAGTGTTGCGATTCTGTTACCTGTGTAGATTGTATCTGAATAGTTGTTGTTTTGAAACCAGTGAAAATCAAACCCAGCAGTGATTTCACCAGTTTGCGCGTCAGTTACACCTTCTACCAAAATATTATCTAGATAGTAGAATTCATTGTCTTCGGTTGTTTTTACTCTAGCGATGATTTGTATTTCGTCACCAGCATCTGCTGCGGTAGCAGTGATAGAACCAAAGTTACCCGAATGGATGCCGTCAGTAAAACCTATTTCTGATCCCCCATCCAATGAATAATAAAGTCTGAGATAGTCATTCCCGTTATCTGTATGTGGACTTGAGCGTAGGTCTACTGATACACGTACTGACTGGTGCCCTCTGATATCTATTACTTCTGATTTCCAGACAGCTTCACCATCTGTGTCTGCAAAGAATAGTTCGTTGGTAGCTCCCGTAAAGGAAACGTTTAGATCATCTGCGTCTGATGGGGTAGTAGTGAATTCCCATGCAGTCGTACCATTGTCTACTTCTACACCTGCTGTTAGATCATCAAAATCTTCATCCCATATCTCTTCGACGGTTTCACTAATCGTACCAAAGTAGTATACTCTGGCATCACCATTGTCTGGTAGGGCAGGGTTACATAGTTCGTTATGACTAACGATTTCATGTTCCAGATCAAAAGCCTCAGAAGTAACTGCGGAGAATTCTATATTGTTGTCATCATTACACTCAGGGATGGGTCTAATGAAGTTCGTGACGGCTGGGTTTTGGGTTCCATCGTCGTTGACGGATACATAGAGATCAAAATCTCCACCACCACCGATAACTTCAGCAGTGATAGCCATGCTACTACCGACATTGAAGCCTGACATAGAGGTAGTAACGGTGTTTAGTTTGGTAGATCCATCTTCTAGCGGAGAACCATTGTAGAAGGTGATTGGTAGAATACCAGAAAGGACTACATCCCCAGAATTTTGGATGTTGACGGTGACACTGAACGATACGTCGGGACATGCCGCCATACCGATATTGGTAATACTCACGATATCGATGTCTGGCGTTACATAGGATGGGCAGCCATCTTCGTTGAGGTAAGGCGCTTGGTTCAAGAATCCATTGAGAGGACGGTTGGGGCCAGAGGTACATACATTACTAGAAAACACTTTGGTTGGGTCTTGTTGTATTGCAGGGATAGTCAAATCATCATTGACGTTGACGTTAAAGTAACCATGCTGATTCCATACAGCTCTAGAGGGTTGCCAGTTTTCACCGCCATCTGCTTCGAAGACTCTGATTTGACTCCATTTACCATTTGAGTATGGAGAGAAAGGCGTGTTGTCATCGGTAGAACAGGCTACACATATTTCACTCGCGCCATCACCATCTACATCCGCCACGACGGGATATTCTTCAAAGGTTCTTGAGGTACATTTGATTTGTTTCAATGAGACCGCAGTTTTACCATCTATGATATGGACGTACTTCTCCCCACGGTAGATGATTTCAGCGGCTTTGTCATCGTTAAAGTCAAATACGGTACACCCGGTAAAGCCAGATGACCCTTCATTGATGTCCTTGTACCATAGCTCATCCATGTTTTCGTCTAGCGCATAGAGTCTTTGTTTGGATACGAACGTACAGTTGAGTTTTCCGTCTCCATCGATATCCGCGATGTTGATACGTCCAGTTGCATTTTTATGGTTTTGCGGGACATTGAAAGTCAGTGTGTTGTTGTTTGTAGGATCCCAGAAAAAGGCCGTCGTGACCAATGAACCACTTACATATTGTCCACCACTGAAGAGTACATCGATGTTTCCATCTAGGTTGTAATCGGCTACTGCAGCGGCATTGAAGTTCCAGCTATCATATTTGATGTCATATTGACCATCCGAAGGTAGGATGTCATTGATGTCCATCTCTAAATTTCTTGTTCCCGTTACGGTTACGTTAGGGTCACTTTGTGCAGGGATGTCTACGCTATAGATTTTACCTCCCGTTACAATCTCTAAACCAGAACAAGCGGCACAGGCCGCATCAGGTAAAATATCTACAGCTAGCGTACCGTGAGGTACTTCTGTTCGGAAATTACCCGTACCTGCTATGATTACATCTCCTGTATGTGCATTTCTAATTTCATTACCATGCAATAGTTCAACCACTCCATCTCCGTTGAAATCTGCAAGGGATATGATCCCGACTTTGTCTCCTGTGTTTGTCTGCTTACTCCATATTTGATTCAACTCACAGTCGTACATTTTGATGTTTTTGTTCTTGAATCCTCGAACAAATATTTCACCACAGTCGTCATCGTTTAGATTGGCAATCGCTACGGTTTTGGCTATATCAAAACCTACATTGAGAGGTCCTTCTTGAGTGGCACCTGTAGCACCATCTAGGATAGTGACCGTATTGAGCTCACGATTGGTAGAGACTACCTCTGGTGTGCCATCACCATCTATATCTCCTATGGCTGGGGTGACAGAGTTAAATGCCGTTTCGTCTGCTGATGCCCACTGTAGCTTGACCGTGAACGCAGGGTTCTGCGTAGCGGCATCACTACATTTGACTGAGTTTCCAAAATAAAACTCGAGACACTGTGCATCCCCAGAACACTGACCATCGTAACAGTCAATGAATCCGTCATTGTCATTGTCGATTCCATCATCACAGATCTCTTGTGCAGAGACCATGAAAGAGGTCAACAATGCAGTTAACAAAAAAGGAAGGATAAAAATTATCTTTCTATAGCTATTCATAGGAGTTGAAAAAAGTTATACTTTTTATGCGTGAGCAAGGCATAAAGTAACCAGCTCGGTTTTGTTCTAATTCTACTAGAGAATCACCATTATATGTATAATGTAAGACTATCACTAGGCTAAAGTAAGCATTGTGTACTTTTTTTATATAGAATATGACAAATAGAAGGTGTGTTTTCGATGAATTTACGGTTTTTGCGTACCAACTAGGTGATTTGCGTAATTAACTTATCGAGCCATAAAAATCGCTCCTCCACTCTCATTTTCACTGTCTGAACAGGACATTCTAAAATAGTAAGTACCGTTAGGCATTTCCTGTCCATTGGCTCTGCCATCCCATACACAATCATCGAAACTGTTGTCGGGAGAGAAGCTAATGTCCTTTACTTTTCGGCCTTTAGCATCGAATATAGTGATTTCACAGTCTGTTCCGCTGACGTTAGATATTTGCCAGCAGTCATTGATGCCGTCACCATTGGGTGTGAAGCTCTTGTCTGCTCTCACTCCTGGGGTGATGAGTAATACACTGTCTGTAGCTTGGCAGTCTTGTAGATCGATACCTGATAAAAAAACTTGCTCACGGGCACTGCTTGGTGTCACCAATACATCGATGGCGGTAGGGTTGTCTATTATGTCTTCAGGCGTCCACACGGGAGAGGTCGCGTCAGTACTCAGGTTGATTGTATATTGATCTTCTTCTAGATTAATAATCTGTCCTAAAGTCGGGTCGCTCACGATTTGGTTGCTGCCTGTTGGTAAAATTGAAATCCCACCGTTGATGTAGTTACTCACTTGTACTTCACTAGCATAGAAAGAGCATTGAAGGTCATCTCTGAGCAGAACTGTGGTTCGTGACTCACCACTGATCTGTGCAGTGGAGGTTTGTGATACAGTGGTAGTGTCTGTCCCGCTTATTGTTTTCCAATTGTAACTCGTATAAGGGTCTTGTACTCTGAGAAGCAGGCTAGACTCTTCACATTTTTCATAGTTGACGGGGTCTGAGTTGTCTGACCGAATCAAATTTAATGCTGAACCGCTAGGGGTCGCTGTGATTGTAATCTCTTGGGTAGTTGGTGTATAGGTACAGTTGGTTACACCAGCATAGCTGGTTGTGAGGCTGACGGTGTAAGTACCTGCCGATGCATGTGCATGACTAACGGTATTACCAGTAGCAGTACTGCCGTCTCCGAAATCCCAAGTATTGACCAGAGTCAATCCTGTATCACCAGTAGAGGTCGCTATATAGCTGATGTCAGCTCCTTCGCAAAGTGTTGTAGCTGAAGGAGTGAAAGAAGCCACAGGTGGAGTGTTTTTGGTGATGGTTCGCTCTTCGCTCGTTTCAGCACATCCAGATTTCAAGATCGTGACGCTGTAGTCTCCTTCGTCAGTAATAGTGAGTCCAGCTGGATCCGTTTGCGCGGGGGTAAAGCTCGATCCATTTAATTTCCAGTCGTAGGTGTACCCCGAAAAAGTACTTGTGGTAAGGGTGAGACTAGATCCATCGCAGATTTGGTCCGCTTCTTCGTTGTTAACGGTGACAGTAGGGAGTACGACAACTTCTAAAGTGACAGGTGCAGAATTAATCTCGCAACCACTACTGCTAGAAGTGGTAGTGAGTACGTATGAACCCGAACTGTTGATGTCAACTGAAGATACAGTGATCGCAGTGACGTCAGTACCTTCTACTTCAAAATTATTTGGTCCAGTGAGTTTAAAGTTAGATGTGCTAGGATCTGAGATGATGTTGACACTCAAGTCTTCTCCTACACATGGTGTGTTGGTGTTAAAGGTGAAAGATGGGGTCGTATAGCTGGCACTTAGTGACTGGACTGTGATAGCTGGTGAATCATTAGAGCAGGCATCTGCTATGGCAACCGTGTAGTTGCCCGCATCTGACTCCGTTACAGTAAGGGTTCTGCTAGTCGCAGCGATGATTGTACCGTTTTTCTTCCAGATATAGGATAAACCTGTTTCTGGAGCGATCAGGTCTACGGTTTCACCTGTACAGAGTTTAGTGCTCCCATCTACGGTGATTTCAGGATCAAAACAAACTTCGTTATACTTGATACCCATGGCACCTTGAGCAGCTGCTGTAGAATTGTTAGTAAAGACGAAATCGGGTCTACCATCATTGTCTAGGTCTGCAATTTTTATATTTCTACTATTGTTGGTGAGCGGTACATTGCTCACGCTATAGCTGGCTGCAGCGATACTGGTAGGGTTGTCATTGGTTAGGACGTAAAAGTTGTTAGTACCTACGGATGCAAAGACGATATCCAGATCACCATCTCCGTCTATGTCTCCTAGATCTAAGCCCCAGCTTCGTTGGATGTCTTGGATTTCAAAAGAGTTGGCAAAAGTAGGCGTGGATCCCACAGTCGTAGAAGTGTTAGCGATAATTTCGACGAGGTGAATACTGACATCCGAGTTACTCAAGACGATATCTGCAAAGCCATTTTGATCCAGATCACCTACTTTGATCGTTCGTATACTAGCACCTGAATCAACGAACTGAGGACTGTTAAAACTAAAGTTGCCTGGGTTGCTATGGTTTTCGAATACATATAATCCCCTGTCTGTAAAATTGGAAGTGATAATTTCGGGGAAACCATCGTTGTTCATGTCTGCTATTTCTAGTCCTCCTAATCCAGCAGTCCCTGAATTTTCCGAAGCTGTCAAGATGACTGGGGTAGCATTAAGAGTGATCGTTTCTGGCGTACTGCTGTTTTGATAGATGAACAGGCTGTTGTCATCTTCTGCCAACGCGACCAACTCTGGATGACCATCTAAATCTAAATCTGCAATGGCTATTTTACCTGGTTTTCTAATGTCTCCATTAGAGAGGTTTGGGATTTGTACGGTCTGCTTTGCGGCAAAAACAGGTGCGTCCACACTGCCATCTGCTGCAGTTGTATTTCTATAGATATATAATAGTCCTGATCCTCCTAACTCGTTAGCAACTAGATCCGCATAGCCATCTCCATCGAGATCACCACAGATTACATTGGTGACTTTTTGCGTATTACTGATGGACGATTTTACGAAGGATGCATTACTACTACCTGGTGCTGTACTCGTATTGGTGAATACCGTAATGTTATTGCTGCCGACATTCGAAAGGATAATGTCCAAATCACCATCTTTGTCCAAGTCACAGGTGCATAAGTCTTGGGTTTGGAATTCATTGGTGTTGTTAGTGACTTGACTACTGAGATGGTCATTGATTTCATCGGCCCCTAAGTCCGCAGCTTCAAAAGTATTGAAGAACTTTTGATTAGAGTAGGCGATATCTCCAGTGAGCGTATTGACTACTGAGATTTGCTCAAAAGTAGCACCATAAGGCACTGTTGCGATGAGTAGGGATGCACTGGCGTCTACGGTAGTCGCTGCTACGCCTCCAAAGAATACGGTCACATTACTAGTAGGGAAATCACTACCAATGATATTGATAGTTTCTCCTACTGCTGCTGAGTTAGGACTGATTTTGTTGATATAGGGAACTTGAGCCACAGCGGAAGAACTGATCAGGCTGATGGCGATTATAACAAGGTGCTTGAGTTTCATTATCGTTTGCTTCAACATAGCTGATTAGTTCAATACATTTAAGATATATACGTGATCTAGGTTGTGTCTAGAACTCCATACTTTCTGCTCTTCTTCGGCTTGTCTCATAGTGGCTCCTTTGTGTACCACGACTACATATTGCTTCATCTTAGAGACATACCCTACGATTGCGCCATGATAGCCCATTTCGAATATTTCATCACTGTAGTCTTCTGCGGCCTGGAAGTCATCGAACTCACCTGCTACGACGTGGTGACCTGCTGGTAATTCTAAGAAGTGGCCACCTTTTCTCACTGTACTAGGAGGGAGTTCGGCAGATGTAGCTGGTGTAGCGGTCAATGCGTCTGTCCATTTTACGGTTGAGATTTTTGAGCTGTCTACACGAACCTGTGTGTAAGTCGCTCCGATTTCCCATTCTCCCGCAGTGTTGGTGCGATGTTTTAAAGGGATAGAATGATCAATGGTCTCACTAACTATAGCGATTTCTGCCGCAGGAGTTGCCTCTTCTGCTTCGGTCTGTACAGGCGTTTCTACAGGTTCTTCTGTGGCTGGCGTAGGAGCAGGGGTTGTAACGGCTACAGCCTCTTCTTCACGCTGTTGTTGTGCTCGTTGCTGAGCGAGTTGCTGTCGTCGCTGTGCAGCACGGTCTTCTTGTGCTTTGGTTCTTCTGAAATTCTGTATGAAAGATTGTGCTTGCTTTTGTGACTTCTTTTTGTCTCCTAGGTTGTACCCAATACTTACCTCGGCAGTTCCTGAAGAGTAGCCTGCCAGTTCTGTGTTGCCGTATTCATAGGAGAAACCTATAGCCCATTGTTCTTGGATTTTGAAACCAGCCAGTGCTGCGATTCCATATTCTTGTCGGTAATTTAACCCTGCCCAGACTACGTGACCGATATGAGCAATGGCTGCTACTTCAAATTGTGGCATGTTCACTGTAGAGAACCTATAGAGGACATGTGGTTCGATCGCTAGATTCTTGTTGAGCAAATAACGATAGCTCGCTTGTATCAATAGATTTTCATAAGGCTTGAGTTGTATTTCGCTGAAGCCATCAGGGCTGACCATGTCTCTTCCGATTAAGTTAGGAACGGACAGTCCGATATTCAAGTCGTTGTAATAGTAAACAACTCCTAAATCTGCCGTGACATATGAAGTACCTGTACCTGCATACTTGGCTAGGGTAGGGTCATTGCCAGCTTCTACGTCATAGCCCGTGTAGCCTCCCCCCAGAGAGAGTCCAAATCGAATAAATTGTTTTCTCTCTAGTTGTAATAAATAACCTCCCGTTACTTTTGCACCAGAGGTAGTAATGGCGCCAACTTGATCGTTGTAGGCCATCCCTCCGATAGATAGGTTGTTTTGTAGAGGCGTGTGAAAACTTACATGAGCATAAGCGGGGGCTCCATCGAGTCCTATCCATTGCTGGCGGTAAGAACCAAATAATGTACTGTAGCCTGTCGATCCGACATAGCCTGAGTTTAGTACATATGGGTTCATGAAAAACTGGCTGTAAACGCGTTGATCTTGGGCACTGATTTTACCAACTACTAAAAAGGAGAGTAGTAAAAATGATAATGTTATTTTTTTCATACAAATCCACCTATCAATAATTTCATAACATAACGGGATATGTTAGGCTCTTATATACTTATGCCAAAACTATATTAAAATTGCGAAAGAACAGAAGTTGTTCCTTGATACAATAAATCGAAAGTCTTGAAATTATTATTAATTTTACAAAAGTAATGACTCATAGATGAAATATGAGATATTATATATTTTTTTGTACTTTACTTTGAATTAGATTGATCTGATAAGAATGAAAGAGAAACTGGTGTTAGTGGTTTGGGTGATGTTGTGTGCTGTGTCTGCCAAAGCGCAGTTTTGGGTAGGACCTAAAGTGGGAGGGCAGTTGATGACGCCTAGGTATCATAATGAGGCGAGGTTAGATAGTTTTAATACTTCGTCCAAAGTAAATTGGCATGCTGGGATAGCGTTTGATTACTCTACCAAAAGTAATTTTGAAGTGCATACGGAGCTAGTGTACATGCGGGTCAATAACAGAAGCCGTAGTACAGAAGCCTATGAAACACCTTTAAGCGAAGGGGGATATGGTGGACAGTTTGTAGATAGCAGAACAATTAATCATTACATATCGGCTCCACTGATGGCACGACTCGTGTTTTTTAAGGATAGTAAAATTAAGTTGCTGGCACAGCTCGGGCCACGACTGAGTTATTGGTTAGGAGGTACAGGTACGTTGCGTACCGATGAGATATATGGGTTTGGGGATGAGGAAGCTAATTATAATGTGAAGTTTATGGACCTCACTGAAGAAGAATTAGCCAATACAGATATTCCAGGGAAGTTTATCGTGTCTAAACCCAATAGACTACAGTATGCACTGGATTTTGGTTTTGGAGCTATTTTTGAATTTTCTCCTACCAGTAGAGCTATCGTAGATCTCAAATATAGCTTTGGTCACTCATTCTTGGCTTTCAATGAGGGAAACGTACTGTCGGATGCTTTTATCTACGAAGAGGATACAGAGTACCATACCAATATGCTGGTACTGTCCGTGTCATATATGTATGGTTATGATGTGATGCTAAGAAGAAAAGGAAGAAGTACTTCTAAAGTGAAAACCAAAAGGAGATAGCCTTTTGGTTTTCTATACAAACTAGTTTTATTGGTCAGAGTTGGAGTTGAAAACTATGGACTTTAGTGCATCTCGCTTTAGTTTCTACCAACCTCAATAGGAAAACTAGTATTTAGATAGAGATTTGATACTTTTTTGTCTACAATCTAGTTTCTAGCGATCTAAGGTCTTGATTCGGAATGTAGAGAATTTCATTCTCCTATAAACCGATGGTGCTTTCAGCCCATAATGTTTTAGTTGCCCCGCATAGGGACTAGGTGTTCGTCGGCGATGCTTCTTAAGAAATCTCTGTTGGTACTGATGTTGGGATCACTGTAGATATAGGCTGATAGATCAGCGATTACACTTGGTTTGTAACCCAGTTTCATAGCGATTTTCTCGCAGAAGTCTATTTCGGATTGGAAGACTTTGCCATCTACCTTCATCAATTGCACGACATTAAAGAGGTATTCAAACTTAGTCTCTGGTTGTAGGTCATGTAGATCGGTAATAGGGAGTGGGTTGTCTATGATTAGCTCGATTTCGTTGCTCTCCATTCCGTGTAGAGAACCGATGTAGTGTATCATCTTCGCTTCGGGCTCTGCTATGAAATTGTCTACTTTTGATAGACGAACGAGCAGGCTGAGATGTTCAGTGACTTTGGACATGAGTTTCGGTTTAGCGTTTGGTTATCTCGAACTATGCTGCTGCAAAAGTATAGATAAGGCATGGATAGAGTATGGATAGTGTATGAAATCAACATCCTATGCCTTTACGAATTTATACAACTTCTTAAAAATCTAGTGTATTGTAGATGAAATAAATTAGATGATCCATGAATGGCAGTGTGGGATAATCGTATTTAAATAATGTTTTAACTTTCCATAGCTGCTATTTCTAGTGGTTTATAAAGGGTTGGGTCTCTCAGGTTTTGAGAGGGAGTACTTTGGAAAAGCTAGACCTATTAAGATGAGGTTTAATGAATGTTGAGCTAGATGATTGAACTTGATCTATAAAAATTTAGAGGAAAGTTTTGCACTTTCGTCGGACTAGGATATAATTGCAACAATGAAAATGATAAACAAAAATATGACTTGGTGGTGGTGCATTTCTAATCAGAAGTGAACACGACCTGTGTGTATTTTATAAAAATATAACATTAGCCTTGACGTTCACAGTCAGGGCTTT
The DNA here is from genome assembly GCF_900142205.1 of Reichenbachiella agariperforans. GTDB lineage: Bacteria > Bacteroidota > Bacteroidia > Cytophagales > Cyclobacteriaceae > Reichenbachiella > Reichenbachiella agariperforans. The sequence continues at coordinate 155,471 of NZ_FRAA01000009.1, read as the reverse complement.
TTTTTTGCTAAAAATCAATGAAAGAAGTTAAAATATATTCTAAGACCAAGGAGATACTAGGGGATTTAATCACTCCAGTCAGTATCTACCTAAGAGTAAGAGAAAAGTATCCGAATTCTTTTCTGCTAGAGAGTTCTGACTATCATGCCAAAGAAGGAAGTATATCCTATATAGGTTTTCAGCCCGTTGCGGAATTTAGAGTCGAGGAGGATAGGTTGTTTAAGAGGTTTCCAGAGGAAGAAGAGACGAGTGAAGCCTTGGCGGGGGTAGATCTTCGAGAGCAGTTTGTGTCTTTTTCGGAGTGTTTCAAGCCACAGGATGATAAACAGTACTATACCAAATCTGGCTTATTTGGCTTTACGAGTTATGAAGCAGTACAGTATTTTGAGGATATCACTTTTAATCCTTCCAAGCCAAAGAATTTTGAGATACCGCTGATGCAGTACTTTTGCTTCAAGTACGTCATCGCCTTTGATCACTTCCGTAACAAGATATTTATCACTGAAAATAGTGGTGATCCAGTGGAGAGTTATCAGGGAATCGAAAACGTGGAAGATCTCATCTTTTCGTCTAAAACTCCTCAGTTTGACTTTTCGTCTGATGGAGAGATCGAGTCGGATATGACAGATGGTGAATTTAGGGAAAACGTGCTCAAAGCCATCAAGCATAGTCAGTTGGGGGATACCTTTCAGATGGTGTTGTCGCGCAGTTTTAAGACAAGCTATGAGGGAGATGATTTCTTCCTCTATCGGGCACTCCGTAGTGTCAATCCTTCGCCTTATTTGTTCTATTTCGATTATGGTAAGTTTCGCATCTTTGGCTCTTCTCCAGAGGCACAGTTGGAGGTCAATGATGGTAAAGCAGCCATTTTTCCGATAGCGGGAACCTACCGACGTACAGGTAGTGACGAAGAAGATACCAAAGCAGCTAAGGCACTCTCCGAAGATGAGAAAGAAACTGCTGAGCATGTGATGCTCGTCGATCTAGCCCGCAATGACTTGAGTATCTCTGGGGATCAAGTCACGGTAGAGAAGTTCAAAGAGATTCAGTTTTTCTCTCACGTGATTCACCTTGTATCTAAGGTGACTACTATCCTGAGAGGAGGTAAATCAGCCATTGATTTAGCAGCGGATACGTTTCCAGCAGGGACCTTGTCTGGAGCACCGAAATACAAAGCCATGGGGTTGATCGATCAATATGATGCAACCGTGCGTGGCTATTATGGTGGGATGATCGGGTTGATGGATTTCTATGGTAATTTTAACCATGCCATTCTGATCCGTTCGTTTTTGAGTCAAGATAATCAGTTGCACTTCAGAGCTGGTGCGGGAGTGGTAGCCAAATCTGACCCAGATAGCGAGGTGCAGGAAGTTTACAACAAAATAGGGGCATTGAAGACCGCTATAGAGAAAGCCAATAGTTTGAATCAAGCCCAAAGAAAAGCGAAATGAAGACCTTAGTATTAGATAATTACGATTCGTTCACCTATAATCTGGTTCATATCATCCGTGAACTCGAAGGAGATGAAAACCTCGATGTATTTAGAAACGACCAGATAGCCTTGGCCGATGTGGCCAAATATGACCGGATACTACTATCTCCTGGGCCAGGGTTGCCCAAAGACAGTGGTATACTCATGGATACGATCCGTACCTATGCACCAGATAAGAATATTTTGGGCGTATGCCTAGGACACCAAGCGATTGCGGAGTGCTTTGGTGGTGCGCTCTATAATCTGCCTGACGTACTGCATGGTATTGCGACCAATGTCCATGTCAAAGCTGAGGATGCGCTCTTTAAGGGGTTACCTGAGCAGTTCAAGATTTGCCGTTACCACAGTTGGGCAGTAGACCCTAATCAGACAGGGGATATTATGGTCACGGCTGTCGATGATAATAATGAGGTGATGGCACTGGCGCACAAAGAATATAGTCTTCGTGGCGTACAATTTCACCCAGAGTCGATACTTACAGAGCATGGTATCCAGATGATGGATAATTGGATGAAACTATAAGAGGTCTTAGAGATGAAAGAATTATTAGAGAAACTAACAGGAGGCTATGTCTTGCCCAAGGCAGAAGCACAAGAGACACTGATGAAGCTGGCACAGGGAGAGTATAATCCTAGCCAGTTGGCAGCCTTTCTGACGATCTATCGCATGCGAGGGATTCAAGCACATGAGCTGTCAGGCTTCAAAGATGCGATGTTGGCGCTATGTCATGCGATCGATTTGAGTGCCTATGACGCCATGGATATGTGCGGTACAGGAGGTGACGGTAAGGATACTTTCAATATATCGACCACTTCGTCTTTTGTCGTGGCTGGGGCAGGGCAGATGGTGTCCAAGCATGGTAATAATAGTGTGTCTTCTAACTGTGGTTCATCTAACTTGTTGAGCCATTTTGGGTACGAGTTTACTGCGGAGGAGTCCGTTTTGCAGAGGAGTATGGAGACAGCAGGGATATGCTTCTTGCATGCGCCACTTTTCCATCCTGCGATGAAAAATGTAGCTCCAGTGCGTAGAGATCTAGGAATCAAGACATTTTTTAATATGCTAGGCCCTTTGGTTAACCCGAGCAAGCCAGCCAAGCAGTTGATGGGAGTGTACAGCCTAGAGGTTGCACAGCTGTACCAGGATCTGCACCGCGAAGAAGGTCGTGATTGTGCTATCGTACATGCCGTGGATGGGTATGATGAGATTTCCTTGACTGGTGATTTTAAGGTGTACACCAAAGACGAAATACTGACTTTTTCTCCAGAAGATGTTGGATTGAAGCGAATCTCTCCAGCCGCGATTCATGGGGGAGAGACCGTAGCGGATTCAGCCAAGATATTTGAACAAGTGCTCAAAGGTGAGGCTACAGCAGCTCAAACAGACGTGGTGCTTGCCAATGCAGGCCTAGCGCTCTATATGGGGCAAGGATTAGGGAGTTTTGAAGAAGGGATCACGAAAGCCAAAGAGTCTATCGACTCGGGTGCAGCGTATCAGTGTTTTAAGAAGTTTATCCAAGTAGGGAAATGAATGTTTTAGATAAAATAGTAGCTGAAAAGCGAAAGGAAGTTGCAGCGCAAAAGGCTTTGTTCTCCATAGATCAATTGACTAAGATGCCAGATTTTGATAGGTCAGGTATCTCTACGGCTCAGCGGTTGAAAAGCTCAGTATTGCCGGGGATTATCTCGGAGTTTAAACGCCAGTCTCCATCCAAAGGGGTGATTAACGACCGTGTGGATGTGATGAAAGTGGCTAAGGGCTACTGTGAAGCAGGTGCTTCTGCGATCTCTATCCTTACCGATGAGCCTTTCTTTGGTGGGACGATAGAGGATTTGCAACGAGCGAGACCGCATGTTACTTGCCCGATCCTCCGAAAGGATTTTATCATCGATGAGTATCAGATATACAAAACCAAGGCGATTGGAGCGGACTTGATGCTGCTGATTGCTGCTATTCTGACCAAAGAGGAGATAACGCACTTTACCAAAGTGGCGCATGATCTGGGGTTAGAGGTGTTGTTAGAGATTCACAACGAAGAGGAGTTTCGTCAGGGGTATATTTCAGAAGTAGACATTTTGGGGGTGAATAATAGGGACTTGAAACGATTCAAAACGACGATTCAGAACTCTATCGATCTGTCGGAGGTTCTACCCAAGGAGCAACTCAAAATATCCGAAAGTGGCATCTCCACGACGAAGGATATGGCCGAACTCATAGCAGTAGGGTATAAGGGCTTTTTGATCGGTGAGCAGTTCATGAAGCACGATGATCCAGCCGCAGAGCTTAAGAAATTCATGACAGAAGAGCTTGTGTGATGCAGATTAAAGTATGTGGTATACGACACAAGGAGAATTTGGATCAATTGATCGATTCATCGGTGGATTACATTGGTTTTATTTTCTACCCTAAGTCCAAACGTTTCTTTTTGGATGGTAGCTTGTCGTCGAATGACCTGCGAGCTTTGGACAAGGAAAAGGTAGGCGTGTTTGTTAACGAGCAGGTAGAAGAGGTTCTGACCATCGCCAAGGAATATCACTTAGACGTATTACAGTTGCATGGAGACGAATCCTCCCGTGACTGTGCAGTGCTCAGAGCGGCTGGATATCAGGTCTGGAAGGCTTTTCCAGTCTATGATCATTTGCCAAAGAAATTGGACGAATATACCGAGTATGTGGATGCGTTTTTGTTCGATACCAAAGGGGTAGACCATGGCGGGAATGGAGTCAAGTTTGACTGGTCTGTGCTAGAACAATACCAAATGACTGTGCCACTGATTCTTAGTGGAGGGATTGGCCCAGAGGATGTAGAAAGAGTCCGTGCCTTGGGTATAGAACAGTTGATAGCCATTGATGTCAATAGCCGTTTCGAGATCGAACCAGGGCTAAAAGACGTGGATGTGCTCAAGAAATTTATAAGCGAAACGAAGAAGTAGTAGAAGATATGAAAACTAGTCTGAACCCCGACGAACGTGGGTATTATGGGAGTTTTGGCGGGGCGTTTATCCCCGAGATGATGCAAGCCAATGTAGCTGAGCTGCAAGAGAAATATTTGGATATTATCGGGACTCAGGAGTTTAAGGATGAGTTCGATGTTTTACTCAGAGACTACGTCGGTAGACCGAGTCCTTTGTATTTGGCGACTCGCCTGTCAGAGAAATATGAAACCAATGTTTATCTCAAAAGGGAGGATTTGAACCATACTGGAGCGCACAAAATTAACAACTCACTGGGTCAGATTATTTTAGCGAAAAAGCTAGGGAAGAAGCGTATTATCGCCGAGACGGGTGCAGGACAACATGGGGTAGCGACTGCTACGGCTTGTGCTTTGATGGGCTTGGAATGTACGGTCTTTATGGGGGAGTTAGATGTGAAACGCCAAGCTCCGAATGTCGGTAGAATGAAGATGCTCGGTGCGCAGGTAGTACCGGTGTCTTCGGGATCGAAAACACTCAAGGATGCGACCAATGAAGCGATGCGGTATTGGATTGCAAATCCTTTCGATACACACTACATCATAGGCTCTGTCGTGGGGCCTCATCCGTACCCAGATATGGTTGCTAAGTTCCAGTCTGTGATCAGCGAAGAAATCAGAAAACAGCTCAAAGAAAAGACAGGCTCAGAACTGCCTGATGTGGTGATTGCATGTGTCGGCGGAGGGAGCAATGCAACGGGTGCATTCTACCATTTTCTGGAGGAAGAAAAGGTACGATTGATCGCCGCAGAGGCAGCTGGTAAAGGGCTCGAATCTGGCTTCACTGCAGCAGCAACCTTCAAGGGAGTGAGTGGGATATTGCATGGTAGCAAGACCTTGTTTATGCAGACCGATGATGGTCAAGTGGTAGAGCCACATTCGATATCTGCGGGCTTGGATTACCCAGGTATTGGTCCAGCGCTGGCACACTGGTTTGAGACGGGACGTGTGGAGTATCAAGCAATCACAGATGAAGATGCTATGCAGTCTGGCTTGGAATTGTGCAAATTGGAAGGGATTATTCCTGCAGTAGAATCCTCACATGCTTTGGCAGTTTTGGACAAGACGAAGTTTGGTAAAGATGAACATGTCGTTGTGAATTTGTCAGGTCGAGGGGACAAAGATTTAGAGACCTATTTGAAATATTTGTAATCGATCATAAGCTTAGAGAAGATGAGTAATAGAATAAATACAGTACTGGAATCAAAGGATAATATCTTATCTATCTACTTTACCGCAGGATATCCAAAATTGGATGATACCATGAAAGTACTGGTAGAGTTGGAGCGTAGTGGAGCGGATATGATCGAAGTAGGGGTGCCGTTTTCAGACCCGATCGCAGATGGCCCAACGATACAACATAGTAATACGGTAGCTTTAGATAATGGCATGTCGGTTCAGTTGCTTTTTGATCAGTTGTCAGGCGTGAGAGATAAGGTGTCTTTGCCGTTGATTATGATGAGTTCCTTGAACCCGATTATACAATATGGCTTTGAACAGTTTTGTCAGAAATGCCAAGAAGTAGGAGCGGATGGGTTGATCATTCCTGATCTCCCAGTGGAGGAGTATATCAGCGAGTATAAGGATGTCGTGGAGCGCTATGGTTTGCGTAATATTATCCTGATCACTCCTTCATCTACAGATGCCAGGATCAGGTTGATTGACGAACATACGGATAGCTTTATTTACATGGTTTCGTCCGCTGCTACGACAGGTGTGAATAAGAATTTCAGCCAAGATTTTGAAGCCTTTGCTAAACGACTCCAAGCGATGAATTTGAAGAATCCTCTGGTGACTGGTTTCGGGATCAAGGATAAGGAATCCTTTGATCAAGTGACGAAATTTTCGAAAGGAGGGATCATAGGGAGTGCTTTTGTAAAGGCTGTAGCAGAGGGAGATGATGCTGTCGCTTCGACGGCTAAATTTATGCGTGAATTCGCGTGATTATTCAATTTAGCCTAATCTAAAAATTATGATTTTAAAATCTATTATTCAGATAGTTATAAGTATCTATTGGTATAATAGGTTTTAGGTGCTGTGTCTCTTCGGAAAGTGTTGTGAAATAAGCTAAAAATGAAGCGTTTTTGTAAATATCTAGAGAGGATTTCGATCATGGATCTACGGTCTTTGGCCGTATTTAGGATGTTGCTAGGCGTTTTTGTGTTACTAGATCTTTGGGTGAGATTCGAGGATTTAGAGATGTTTTATACAGACGATGGAGTGTTGCAGTCGGCTGATGTTTTGAAAATGTATGGGTCTATTCATGCATGGTATGGTACTGCTGATTGGCAGTACTTTTTGTTTGGGCTTACTGCACTTTTTTCTTTGATGATAGCACTGGGTTTTTTTACCAAGTGGGCGACTGTTGCTACTTATGTTTTGATAGTGTCATTGCAGCTGCGAAACCCGGCGGTTAACAATGCTGGAGATTTGCTCTTGGCTTGCGTGCTTTGCTTGTCTATCTTTCTTCCTATCGCCAAGGTTTGGTCTATGGATGCTCGCAGAAAACCGACTGACTTAGAATCTCAATTCGGCTTTAGTTCTCCATGGACTTTTTTGTTTCTCCTTCAGTTGATTTTGATGTACTCGATGGCGGGAATGTCCAAGAATAATGGAACTTGGAATTTCGATGGGCTTGGAATTTTTTATAGTATGAATCTTCATACCTATGCCAAGAAGAGTGCTTTATTTTTATTGGGTTATTCATGGTTGATGTGGTTGTTGAATTATGCCACCCTTTTTCTTGAACGCTTCCTCTGGTGGGGACTTTTGATTCCCAAGTATCGTGGTATCATGAGGGCTGTATTGGTGATCTCTTATGTGCTTTTTCATTTTGGTTTGTTCTGGTTTATGGAGCTTGGAATGTTTCCTTGGCTAGGGATGATCTTATGGGTGGCGGTTATTCCTTCTGGATTTTGGGAGTGGTTTACTCGAAGAGATAGATCGAGTAAAATATGGGATAAGTACAATATTGAATTTCAGTCTCACTGGAGGGGACGCTGGAGTTTTATCGCAGCAAGCCTGTTTTTGTTTGTGATGATCTATAGTGGGATGAGGTCTAAAAAGGTCATTCCGTATCAGACACATTTGTCTCGATTTGTTCGCCAATCTCGTCTTAACCAAAGCTGGAATTTGTTTGGTGGTCCTAAGAAATCTGACGGATGGCTAGTGATCGAAGCACAACTTTCGGATGGGACTTGGGTTGATTTCTTGCAGGGTGGAGATTCGGTCACTTGGAAAAAACCAGCAGTCTGTTCGGCTATGTATCCTAATCACAGACAGAGAAAGTTCTATAAGAATCTACGAACTGGAAGAGGCGTTTCTCGCACGAAATATTTGGACTGGGCGATGCAGTCATGGAACGAAAATCATAGAGAAAATCCTGTTAAAGATGCTGCGATATATTACATGAGTGAGGAGATACTGCCTGGCGGTAATTTTACACCAGTGCAGAAGAAACGCCTAGCATATCGAAAGGTCAAAAGCGTTGATTGACCGATTATAAAAAGCTTTTATTATTTCAGGTAAATTCTTACTATTTTGGCGATCGATTACAACCCAAAAAGATAAGATGGAAGATTTGAGAGAAAAGAAATTGTTTGGTCACCCGAGGGGATTGACTGTATTGTTCTTTACGGAAATGTGGGAGCGTTTCAGTTACTACGGAATGCGCGGATTGCTCGTGCTCTACTTGGTAGATGATATAGCCAACGGAGGGTTTGGGTGGAGCCAAGTAGAGGCGCTGTCCCTTTATGGTACATATACAATGATGGTCTACATCATGGGGATTCCAGGAGGAATACTCGCCGATAAATTTGTAGGTCAAAAGAAAGCCGTCATGATAGGTGGTGGACTATTGGTGCTCGGTCATGGTGTCATGGCGCTGCCTGGTGAGATGGTGTTCTATGCCGCGATTACATTGATAGTTCTGGGAGTCGGCGCACTCAAGGCCAATATCTCGACTATGGTGGGACAATTGTATAAGCAAGGGGATCCACGCCGTGACAAAGGCTTTACGATATTTTATATGGGGATCAATCTAGGTTCGGCGTTATCTTCGCTGATCGTCGGATATGTAGGTCAGGTATATGGTTGGCACTGGGGATTTGGATTGGCTGGTATAGGGATGCTTTTTGGTCAAATTCAATTTATGTTGGGCGGAAAATATCTCGAAGGTATAGGAGAGTTGAAAAAATCAGAATCAATAGAGGAGGCTTTGCCCGATCAATCGGTTCACCTTGCACGGCTTAAACAAAACCCTTTGTCTATAATCGTGATCGCATTGGTCGCAATGCTCGGAGCTTATGTTTTTGTGGATGTGAGTTATCTCTTTGGGGTGATGATTATTATCGCATCGGTGTTTTTGGGTGTTGGGATCAATATTTATAAATATGAACTCAATAAGATAGAGAGAGATAGAGTAGTGGTGTTATTGATATCCTTTCTCATGGTGATTGCATTTTTTGGTGCATTTGAACAAGCAGGTGGTTTGATGAATCTCTACACAGATCAAAAGACGGACAAAAGTGTGTTTGGGTGGTTTGAGATGACAGCTGCGCAGTTCCAGTTTTTCAATCCAGGCTTTATTCTTTTGTTTGGTATTCCTGTGGCTGGTTTTTGGGCATGGATGAGTAACAAAGGCAAGGAAGACTCTGCACTATTCAAAATGGCTACTGGCAACATGATCATGGGGTTAGGTTTTGTACTCATGGTCGGCGCTACGATCCAAGCGTCGGGAGGGAATCTGGCGAGTATGTGGTGGATCGTAGGGGCTTACTTACTTCATACAGTAGGCGAATTATGTTTGTCTCCAGTATCGCTTTCTTTTGTGACAAAGTTGGCTCCTGTCAAATATGGGTCGATCATGATGGGCCTTTATTTTGCGATGACAGGTCTAGGTAACAAGGTTGCAGGTCTACTGGGAGAATCAGCTTCACATTTTGGGGAGTATGAGGTTTTTGCTGGGATTGGAATCTTCTCGGTAGTGTTTGGTCTGCTATTGGTCGTCTTCTTGAGGAAACTCAAAAAACTCACTCATGGGGCTGAAGATATTGCCTTAGAATCCTAATTTCTATTGGATTGTTTATAGTTTAATCCTGTGAGATGACTAGTTTTGCTACTAATTAATTCACTTAATAAAATTCAATCATGAAAAAAATATTAGTAGCAATAGCTTTAATAATAACGACAGGAGCAGGCTTACGAGCACAAGAGATAGGTGGTAGAGTAGGTGATGTTGGAGGGAATAATGTTGCAGTTGATGCGGTATTCTCTTTAGGCGAATTTAGCAGACTACATGGTAATGTTTCTTTTGGAGTAGACAGACACCCTGGCTACAATGATAGTTTTGGTTTTGGTGCAGATTTACTTTGGGACTTCTTTTATAAGCCATTGACTATTGGTGGAGAGGATGGATTTAATTGGTACATTGGTGCTGGACCATCTATGTTTGTTGGTGGTAATGGTGGTTTCTATCACTATGATGATTATGATGATAGTGTATTCTTATTTGGTGTTAGTGCTGAGTTTGGATTAGAGTATCATTTTGATTTTCCATTGGCAGTAGGTGTAGATGTTAGACCCACTTTTTGGATAGTAGAAGATACATTCATTGAGCCGTTTGGTGCTGGAGTAATGGCGAGATATGTATTCGGACAGAACTAAGAATGACAAGTACCTACTGAGCTTATTCAGTAGATGCAAATATTGATAAAACAAAAAGAGGCTTCCCTTCAGGGAAGCCTCTTTTTGTTTTACTGTGAAATAGGAGTTTTAGAATCCAAACTCTACTTCGCCAGTCGATAGGCTGTAGTAGCCAGAGACTAATTCCAAGCCATCATTTTTTACCGCATTTTTGATAATGTCTGATTTTTCAAGCAAAGTCGCGATCGAGTGATTTGCATTTTCTTTGATTATATCCGTTACAGGAGCATCTTTACCGAGTTTGTCAACCGAAGGCTGGATGTAACTCACGAGTTTGTTTAAGTTGGGGCCATTGTCTCCGCCAGCAACTGCTGCACCAACTGCACCACAACTTTCATGTCCCATAGATACGATTAGTTTAGTCCCTAGATTAGCGACTGCATATTCTATACTAGCAATAGTAGAGGTATTGGCCACATTTCCAGCTACTCTGAGTATAAAGAGTTCTCCGAGACCTGTATCGAATGCGAGCTCTGGTGCAACACGGCTATCTGCACATGATAGGATGATTGCATAAGGGCTTTGACCTTCAGTCAAGTGCTGTCTTGCGTCTTGGTTTTGTGTGGCGGCTGTTGGTTTACCTGATACGAATCTGGCGTTACCGTCTTTTAGTCTACTAAGTGCTTCTTGTGAATTCATTGGTCTAATATTTTATTTGCTGTTAACTATGTAGAAAATTAATTCAAAGGGCGCAAAAAACATGTCTGTTTGGACTAATTAATTGAAGTCTAATCACATTCTAATACTGTGAGGCTTATGACAGTGTAGTTCTAATCTTGTCTTAACGCTTCGACTGGATTTTTCAATGAAGCACGGATGGTTTGAAAACTAATGGCAATCGAACCGATCAAGAAGACGACTAGAGTGGCGAGTATATAGGTCCAAGGACTGACGCTGAGACGACTCGCAAAATTCTGTAGCCAGTAGTCTGTAGCAAAGTAGGCCAAAGGCCAAGCGATCAGTGTGGAAACCGCAATCAGTTTAATGATTTCCGTAGATAGTAGTTGAACGAGAGATTGGGTGCTTGCTCCTAGGACTTTGCGGATACCTATCTCTTTTTTGCGAATCGCCAAGGTGTAGGTGATGAGACCTATTAACCCCAAACATGCAATGAATATTGATAGCACAGCAAATACCAAAAAGACTTGGCCTGTGGTAGATTCAGATTTATATAGTTTTTGATAGTCCTCTTCAAAGAAAAAATACTGAAAGGGCTTGCCATAACTGTGGTCATACCAAGTCGATTCTATGTAACTAATTGTCTCATTTACGTTGTTTGTCGTGTTGATTTTGACAATAGCATAACCTTCGAGGTTGCCAGGCATCAGTGTCAGTATAGTAGGAGGAATCTGTCGATGTAGTGATTCAATGTGGTAGTCTTCTACGACTCCAATTATCGTCAAGTAGTCTATGCTACCATCCCGGTTTTTGTTGATAAAACGTTTGCCAAGTGGCTCATCATATCCTAGTGATTTGACAGTCGCTTCGTTGATCACTACAGCACTCGAGTCGCTGGGATAGTCTCTAGAGAAGAATCTTCCTTGCGTTAATTTCAGTCCCATCAATTCCCCATAGCCATAACTCACATTGTTTTGATACAAAATATAGGGTAGCTCAGGCTCTTCTTCTTTGATGAATGCATTGTTGTTGTAGCGATCCTTGCCTGGTATAGAGACGGAGTTGGCTACTGCACTGACGTTTGGGTTTTGGAGTATACGCGTTTTGAAGAGTTCGAGATTGGCTCGTAGCACATCTGGACGCCTGATGACGACTACTTGTTCTTTATCAAAACCAAGGTTCTTAGTCATCATATAGTTGGTTTGGCTGTAGACGACCACCGTACCGATGATAATCACGATGGATGCTGTGAACTGCACGATCACCAACAGGTTTCTCAGCCAGCCTGATTTGACTCCAGAACGGTAGCTGCCTTTGAGTACCTGTGCTGGTTTGAATGCTGCCAATACAAATGCTGGATAGAATCCTGCCAGTATACCGATGACAACTGCCAATCCGAGCATAATGAGCCATGCGATATAGTTAGTCGTCATGTCTATCGACAGCTCTTTGCCAATGAGGGCCGTAAAGTAGGGCATGAGGAACACGATCAATATATAAGCTACAGCAGTTGAGAGTAAGGATAGGATGATGGACTCGAAAATAAATTGAAAAATTAACCCTTGTCTAGACGAACCCGATACTTTGCGAACCCCGACTTCCTTGGCACGCGAGGAGGACTGTGCTGTGGCTAGGTTGACGAAGTTAATCACCGCAATGAATAGTAGAATGATAGCGATCAGGCTATAGATGTAGATATATGAGATGTCACTGTTGGCCTCCAATTCACTGTCTGAGTCAGAGTAAAGGTGAATGTCTTCTAGGGGCATGAGGTAATAACGAAACGAATTGCCTGACGCGCCGAACTCATCCATCGTGATTCCTAAGAACTGTTCTATTTGAGGCCCCATGTATTTGGTGACCATAGTTTGCATTTTGGATTCAAAGTGCGTTCGATCTGCATTCGGGTTCAGTGTGAGGTATGTGTAGAAGTTATGTGATACCCATTGATTGTTGTCCCAAAATTTATAGGTGCTAATCGAGCCTAGCATGTCAAAATGTATGTGAGAGTGATCAGGAATGTCTGCTAGGACACCTGTGACGGTATAGAAGATAGTGTCTTGTTCTACGGTGATTTTTTTGCCCATGGGGTTTTCATTTCCAAAGTATTTTTTCGCATAGGATTCGGTTAATATCATGGACCTGGGGTGAACCAAAGCCGTTTTTGGGTCTCCCGCTAGTAAGTTGAAATCAAATACATCGAAAAAGCTGGAATCCGCAAATAGTACGCCGTCTTCGTTGAATTTTTTGTCTCCATAGCCGATATACCAGGCACCACTTTCTTTGACCCGAGTTACTTTGTCGACTTCTGGGTAGTCGTTGACGAGCGCCTTTGACATAGGAGAGGCAGAGACAGCCATGTCCATGCTTTGTCCCATGGCTTGCCCAGCGACATGCACACGGTAGGTGTTTTGGGCGTTGCTATGGAAGGTGTCATAGCTTAGTTCATTGTATATGTACAAGGATATAAAAATGAAGCTGGCGATACCGATGGCAAGACCACTGATATTGAGAATGAAGTAGCTCTGGTGCTTCTGGAGGTTTCTTATCGCGGTGATGTAGTAGTTTTTGAGCATGTTGTTTGCGTTTTAGCAGGATAGCCAGTTCTTCGTTGCTGTCGTTTAAAATCCTATTTTGTTCATTGGACGAAGTTGACCTAGCTTTTATTACAAGAGGAGTTAAAAATTAATGGAAGGGATTCTATCTTAGCGATTAGATGAGCAAAACAAAACACTGGAATATCTTAGTTCCGAATGGAGCAGGGAAAGAAGAGTTGATCAAGAAACTGAGCAGTCAGTCAGTGATCTTACCTGATGTCAATGGCAAAGAGACCGTACTCTATTCTGCCATAGCACTTGCCAAATATATCAGGGAGGAAGAAGTGCATGATATATATGAAGTAACCAATGATAGAGGGCAGACGCTCAAGTCTATGTCTAGCGGTGAGCGAAAGCGTGCTTTGTTGGCACATATCCTCAAAAGTAAGCCTAAGGCTATCGTGCTGGACAACCCGCTAGATAGTCTTGACATAGCAGGAAGAGAAGCGTTGATGGTGCAGATAGAGGTGCAGTCTGATACTGTATCTATGATCAATGTTGTCAGTCGTAGGCGTGATTTTCTAACCTTTGCTGATGAGAGTTTGTGTTATGAGAATGGGCAACTGATTCCTCTCGTCGCTAATACGGAGGGTAGTGTAGAAGTTAATTTTGACCAAGAAATCCCTGCGCCGATCAGTCCAGTGATATTGAACGAAGAGGTGCTTATCTACATGAAAGATGTGAAAGTCTCCTATGGTGACCGTTGTATTTTGCAACATATCAGTTGGGAGATCAAGAGAGGAGAGTTTTGGCAACTCAAAGGTCCCAATGGCGCAGGTAAGACGACGTTACTTACGATGATCACAGGCGATAACCCAAAAGCATTTGGTCAGGATATTCGTTTGTTTGGCTATCAGAAGGGAAGCGGGGAGTCTGTTTGGGATATCAAACGAAATATTGGATACTATACTTCTACGATGACCTATGAGTTTTGGCGAAACCAGAGTATCGAGTATATGATCATATCAGGGTACTATGATTCTGTGGGACTCTATGATAGACCTACAGAGCTGCAGCGCAAACGCACAGAGGCTTGGCTGGATTTGATAGGTCTCAAAGAAAAGAAAGATAAGCCATTCGTAGATTTACCGATAGGATGGAGGCGACTCGTACTCATCGTTCGGGCGATGGTCAAGCACCCGCCACTGTTGATATTAGATGAACCTACCTCTGATCTGGATGATGCCAATACAGGGCTAATGACTGCTCTGATCAATAAGATCGCTAAGGAAAGTAATACGGCCATCCTCTACGTTTCACATCAGGATGAACCGGGGCTAACTCCTGACAAAGTCTATCATTTGCTCCCGAGTGAGACCGGTTCTGTTGGTAGCGAAGAGGCTTGATGGGTGTTGTTCAGGTTTTACTTAAAGAGCCGAATCACATACGAGTATTTAGACAAAACGTGATGCTCTTATGTCTAAAACCTAGTGTCTAGTCATCTAAGGTCTTGATTCGGTGATGTAGAGATATTTATGTCCCACTAAGCCTATCGAATTTTCAGTCCATAGTATGGTAGAGTTTAATTTTGAATTGTACAATTTCGGGTAAAATTTGATTTATGCAGACTTCATTTACTACACGACTGTTTTTAGGGATACTCTTTTTTGTGGGGATCATCATGGGGATTGGTGTGTACCAAGATGCTTTGGGTATCGTTTGGTTCTTGGTCGTATTAGGTATGATGGCTGGCTTACTCTTTCGGTCTTACCGTATAGCACGTAGTGCAGCCGTTGCTTTCAATCCCCAGTGGCGTGAGGTATTAGCTTCTAAAGTTAGTTTTTATCAAGATTTGGATCGTTCAGATCAGGCAGTCTTCGAAGAGCGAGTTGCTGTTTTTTTCTCTACTATTAAAATCACGGCTGTAGATTTTGAGTTGGATGATGAGTGTCGCCTTTTGGTGGCGGCTAGTTCTATTGTGCCTTTTTGGGATTTGCCGCGGTGGCAGTATGGATCGTTACAGGAAGTGATCGTGTACTCGGGGCACTTTGATGAGAACTATCAGATCAGTGAAGATCATCATATATTAGGTATGGTTGGTAGTGGGGGCAATATGGATCATGTGATGCTGCTGTCCAAACCTGCTCTGTATTCAGGCTTTGACAATAAAACCAACAAAAATCATGTCGGCTTTCATGAGTTTGCACACTTGCTTGACAAGTCGGATGGTGATGTAGATGGAATCCCAGAGCTCTTTCTGCCAAAGGAAATGGTGAATCCGTGGACTAAACTGGTGCATCGTGAGATTGGCCGGATCAAGGCCGATGAATCAGATATTAATCCCTATGGAGCCACCTCGGATGCTGAATTTTTTGCAGTGATCTCAGAGTACTATCATAAGCGTCCTCATCTGTTAGAGAAAAAACACCCTGATCTATTCAAGATGCTTCAGATGATCTATCACCCGCAGATTGTTGAGGGGTAAACTCGGTAGACAGGTTCGATGCTTTATTCCAATCATTCAAATTAACCTCAAGGACTTATAAGAGATGGTTATTCACGAAAAACAATCATGAATGTCGAACAATGAATCTTGAATCACGAAGTAATCCTCGATCTCTCACCAGAAATACGGATTGATCCTTGAAGTCCGGGTTTATGAATAACAGCGAGAAACAAAAAAGCCATTTATCAGTGATAAATGGCTTTTGATTTTTTGTATCAACAGGAACGTTAATTCCTGCGGTTGAGTTCGTCTCTTATTTTAGCGGCTTTTTCATAATCCTCTTCACTCAGGGATTGATCTAGCAACTTTTGGAGACCATCTATGCTTTGGTTTTTGAGATACTCTGGAGATCCTATCGGCGCATCCTCTTCCTCCTCGTCGGTAGTGACCATCGTGTCGAGTTCTTCTTCGAACTCATCTGTCACGACGATTCCGGCTTCTTCTATGACCGATACGTGGGTATAGATTTCAGCATTGAATCGTATGCCTATCGCTATGGCGTCAGAGGGACGAGAGTCGATTTCTACGGTTTTCCCTTGGGCATCTTCGCAGATGATCCGTGCAAAAAAGACTCCTTCGCGTAAGTCAGAAATTAAAATTTGTTTGATGCTGATATTAAAATTCCCCGCAAATGACTTAAACAAGTCATGGGTCATGGGTCTGTTGGGCGTGATCTTTTCTATTTCGATGGCAATGGCCTGTGCCTCGAACATCCCTATAATTATCGGCAACCTTCTTTTTCCATGGCTCTCGCCTAGCACGAGCGCAAACGAACCCGATTGTGCGTGACTAGATGAGAGGCCGATGATATCTAACTTAATTTTCTCCAAACTGTATTAACTATTTATCGCTTTTAATGCTTCCGTCAATTTTGGTACTACTTCAAAAGCATCTCCTACTATACCGTAGTCTGCCGCTTTAAAAAACGGTGCTTCTTCGTCTTTGTTGATCACAACGATGACCTTCGAAGCATTGACTCCAGCGAGATGTTGGATCGCCCCTGAAATTCCGACCGCAATGTACAAAGAAGGAGCCACTTTAATACCCGTTTGACCAACATGTTCGTGATGAGGTCTCCAATCCATGTCCGAGACAGGCTTGCTGCATGCAGTAGCCGCACCGAGAGTCTTGGCTAGGTCTTCGATCATGCCCCAGTTTTCGGGGCCTTTGAGGCCTCTACCTCCTGATACTACGATCTCTGCTTCTGGCAGTAGTACATCTCCTGTTGCCTTTTCCTGCGAGAGGATTTTGACTTTGAAATCACCCGCTTGATCATCTGGCGTGAAGGCTTCTATCGTAGCTGTACCACCATCTTCTTTGATGCTTGCTGCATTTTTTTTGATACCTATCACACGTTTACCTTCTGTGAGGTCGACATGAGCAAAAGCCTTACCTGTATAGATGCTTCTCTTTACCGTGAATCCATTGGAGGTATCAGGCAACTCTACCACTTGACTCGCTAGGGAGGCGTTCATTTTGATGGCGAGTCTAGCTGCTACTGGATCACCCAGTGAGGAGTTGGCCAGCACGACTGTGTCTGCTGATTCGTTGGCTGCTGCTTTGGCGATTGCAGAGGCATAGGCTTGGATATTGCCTTCGTTGTATTTGGCATCACTGACATGCAAAATCTTCGTTGCGCCTGCTGCACCTGCAGACTGTAGTGCTGCTTCGTCTGCTTGTCCAAACGCAATGGCCGTCACTGCTGAGTCTATGCCTGAGGCATAACTGACTGCTTCGAGTGAAGTTTTCTTAACGGTTCCTTCTGATATTTCTATAAATACTAATACTGACATTTCTTTTTTTGTTCTATGTTTAACAATGATTCTAAAGGATGGATCAAATGACCTTCGCCTCGTTTTTTAGTAGATCAACGAGTTCGGACACATTGTTCGCATCGATCATTTTTACCGCACCTTTAGCAGCGGGTAGTTCATAGTTATTCAGTTTCGTTCGTGCGCTATCGTCAGAAGGCTCGACTACATGGAGTGGTTTGGATCTGGCCGTCATGATTCCACGCATGTTTGGGATTTTCCACTCAGCTATAGGCTCTTGACACCCCAGTACAAGCGGTAGTTCTGCCTCTAGGGATTCCTTACCTCCTTCGATTTCACGGGTCATTTTAGCAGTAGTTCCGTCTATATCCAGTGTCATCACAGGCGATAGACACGGGATACCCAAAAGCTCCGCGACCATGCCGTGTACTACGCCACTGTTGAAATCTATGGATTCTCTCCCCATCATGATTAGGTCGTAATTCCCTTCTTTGGCAATCGCAGCGATTTGGTTCGCTACAAAGAATGAATCCTTCGGGGCTGCATTGACACGAATGGCGTCATCTGCTCCTATCGCTAGTGCTTTGCGGAGCGTTGGTTCTGTTTCGGCTTCTCCTACGTTGATGACAGTGATGGTGCCACTGCTCTGCTCTTTGAGCTCCACGGCGCGAGCCAGTGCATAGTCGTCATAAGGTCCGATGATGTATTGTACACCTGTTTTGTCAAACTGGGTGTTGTTGTCCGTGAATGCGATTTTGGAAGTCGTATCAGGTACGTGTGTGATGCAAACCAGTATTTTCATGCTATTTTGTTTTGATGTTATTGTTGTTGAATAATTTAGTTTTCAAGAATCAAAAGTTCCTTTACAGTCTGCGTATTGATTCCATCTCTCTATACCTCTAATATAGTAATTCTAAGAAAAATCTAGTCCAATTGATCAGGGACAAATGCTTAGAATGGCTAGGATACTAGAAGTATACGGAAAGCAATAGCGTGTGATCACTTTCGAAGGATCACTTGGTCTTCGAATAGACTGTTGACGATTCGTTTTGAGTATTCACTTACCTCAAAGGTCGCTCTATACTCAGGGTCGATCTGATAGTGAGATATCCAAACTAGACCACTACCATCGAACTCGTTATAGTCCATGATGTAGTAGAAGTTGGCTTCCAGTACACCATATATGTCATGGGAGGGCTTTTGGGATTCTTCGTATCTGATTTGAAAGTACTGCCCGAATTTGTAAATGCCCTCTGTGTATTGCTGGAGCTCGTCATCACTGATGTCTTCATTATCTGTGGAGATATTGTCTATCAGTGCGGTAGTAAGGATACCATCAAACCCCAATGAAAATAAGTATCTCTTGAGGTGATCTGGGTCTATAGGACCTTCTAGCGCTATGTTGTATACCTCATGTCCGGCTATTGCTCTTATGCCTTTGCTTTTGAAGTTACGAACGGCATTTTCTTCAAATCGGATGTTAGCGCGTGTAGAGTCTGTGAGGCCAAATACGGCTATTTTCCGAAATTTTCTGGATTCAAATTGATCTTGCTCCCATACTGCATCTAGCACGAGTTCTTTCGAACTCGTACACCCGTACATGGAGAGACAAATGAGCAACGAGAGTTGAATGATGGTTGAGTTTTTTGACAAAGTCTTAGGGTTTGATTATTCAGATTCAATATATGACGAGGAGCTTTAATTTAAAAGAAACCTTATTTATTATAAAGTTGTTTTTTTGAGAAGGAGCCTTGTTTATTGGTCAGAGTTGGCGTTAAAACTATGTGCTTTAGAGTATCTCGCTTTTGCTTCTAGAAGCTAGTGTCTAGCGATCTAAGGTCTTGATTCCGGATGTAGAGAATTTCACTCTCTCCTAAACCTATGGTACTTTCAACCCATAGTGGTTTAGTTTTTAGCTAGAATATGCAAAGGAGAATGGCAGTTTTATGTGCTGATTTGTTAACTTCATTCTTCATATATTTTTTTATTAAACGCAGTACAATGGCAGAATACTATTCTCGTAGAAATCTTGAGTTTTTATTGACAGAAGTCTTTGACATTGAGGGTGTACTCAAGTTGGGGGTTTACAAAAAACATGATTTGGATAGTATCCGAATGATGCTGGATGCTGCTGATCAGTTGGCTCAAAATGAATTACACCCTTACTTTAAGGAAATGGACCAACAGGAACCTAGGCTCGAAGGAGGGAAGGTGAAGGTGCATCCTCAAGTGCGCAGCATGATGAAAAAATTCGGAGAAGGTGGGTGGATTTCTGCCAGTTCAGGACCTGCATTTGGAGGGATGGATTTACCCATAATGATTAGCTCAGCGGCGAATTATATTTTTGGGGCGGCTAATTTTTCTGCGAGTGTCTTTCCACAGTTGTCGACTGGTGTAGCTAGGTTGATAGAGCATTATGGCTCTGACTTCCTAAAGCATACTTATGTGCCCAACCTCTACAACGGTGCATGGCAAGGGACCATGGCGATGACCGAGCCAGATGCTGGCAGTTCGCTGTCTGATCTGAAAACGAAGGCTGTGCCGATCAATGAAGAGAATGAGATTTTTAGGATCAAAGGTCAAAAGATATTTATCTCTGCTGGAGATCACGATGGCGTAGGGAACGTCATCCATCTCGTGTTAGCACGAATACAGGATGCTCCAGAGGGTACCAAAGGCTTGTCTTTGTTTTTGGTGCCGCAGAAGATGACCAACGAAGAGGATAAAATTGTACTTAACGACATCAAGACATCTGGTATCTATCACAAGATGGGCTATAAGGGTACTCCGATAGTTCATTTGTCGTTTGGTGACGAAGATAGATGCTATGGCTATCTGTTAGGTGAAGCGAATCAAGGACTAGCGCAGATGTTTCAGATGATGAATGAAGCTAGGATAGGTGTAGGGCTGAGTGCCACTGCGATAGCTTCAGCTGCCTATTATACTTCTCTCAACTATGCGAAGGAAAGACTGCAAGGCCGTCTCCCTGATGAGAAAGATGTATCCAAACCCCAAGTGCCCATTATCAAACATGCCGATGTGAAGCGTATGCTGCTACAGCAAAAAGCGATCTCGGAAGGCTCTTTGTCACTATTGATGAATTGTGCGAGATATGCTGATATCATCAAAGGAGGGGGGGTAGAAAGCAAAGAAATTTATCAATTGACGCTGGATCTTTTGACGCCTGTAGCTAAAACCTTTCCGAGTGAGTATGGGGTACAATGTACCGCCAATGCAATTCAGATTTTTGGAGGGGCAGGGTACTGCAAGGATTTTCCAGTAGAGCAATATTACAGAGATATCAAAATTCACACACTGCATGAGGGAACTACAGGGATCCATGGATTGGACTTGTTAGGTCGTAAAATTATCATGGGAGGAGGGATCGCCTTTAGGGCATTTACCGAAGAGGTGACGAAGACGATCAAGAAGGTGAAACTGGAGATTCTGGAGTTGAATAAGTATGGAGAAAGACTAGGAGATGCTTTGTTTAGGTTGCAGAACGTAACGATGCGTCTCTCGACCATGGCGATGAAGGAGAAAAAGGAAGTCTTTATGGCCGACGCTACACTCTACTTGGAACTATTTGGTTTGGTAGCAGTGGGTTGGCAGTGGCTGTTACAAGCGATCCCTAGTCAAATAGCCGTCAACGAAAACCGTGGAGACGAATTCTACGAGAGCAAGCTCTACACCATGCGCTACTACTTCGAATACGAATTACCCAAAACAGAATCGATTATTACCAGACTCAACAGTTCTGATAACCTCTTGGTAGAGGTACAAGATGAACATTTGATTTAGCCGTTGGTTGGCTAACAGATTGGTGTTTTTAACAGCACAGGTAGGTGTAACTATCTGTTCTGTTGTGTTTTAAGGGGTAGTTGGGCGGTAAAAAAGGCTGCTAAAACCCTGTCGGGTTTTTTATTGATTTGTGTCCCTTGTTCTCGCTCGCAGCGAGGACAAGGGTTCAATCTGTGTCAAAGCTGTCTGCCGAATTTAGAGAGGTATTGAATCTCTCCCAATCTGGTCGATTGACCTAGGACAATGATCAAAATAGGGACAGTTGCTGCGGTACGGCAGGCAATTCCTTTTCCTTTTTGCCAAAGTAGAGTTCCATGTTGCCGAACTGTTTGTCGGTGATCACCATGATGCCCACATAGCCATCGGGAGGCAGGTTCATCTTGACACGTTTGATGTGTACTGCTGCGTTTTCTCTACTGGGGCAGTGGCGCAGGTAGATCGAAAACTAAAACATCCTAAATCCATCTTTCAACAACTTTTTTCGGAAGCTGGCCGCATTGCGTCTGTCCTTTTTGGTATCGGTCGGGAGATCAAAAAACACCATTACCCACATGATTCTGTATTGGTTTAGGCGATGGGTTTGCATCTCTCGGGGAGTTTGAGCTTGTCTCGTTTGCCCATCAGGCAGTCTGCCAGGCTGGCAGTAGTGTACTGAATGGCGATCATGAGTGGGCGCCTTTCTTTGCCCAGCATCACATCGATGGTGGGGAGCTGGAGCAGGTGTTTTTTGAGATCGTGATGCCATAGTGGTCGAGTATCGCTACGCCTACGTCTTCTATAGGGATGGTGACGTTCTCTTTTTCCCCTTCGGGAAACCGTATGACCAGCTGCTGGTCTTTGGTGCTGAGGTAGGCGGGATTGCCAAAGTATAGGGTTCGTTTGATCATGGGTTTAGGGTCTTGGTTATTGTTTTATATAGTAACCCTCCAAGGGTTCTAAACCCTTGGAGGGTTAGGGGTTTTCGTTGACGATTCTAATTTGATCTGGTCGGGATAGATGATGTTTTGTTGATGAAAAGATTTGAAAGCTTCTGTGCTACCAAACCATTCGATAACCTCCTGTCGCTGTAGGCGTGTGGGCTGGTTACTAATTAGAGGGTTATAGGAGGAGTGAGGCCAGTCGTCGTACTGCTTGCCAAATCGATGGTGAATAGGATTGTGATGGATGCCCGCCTTCCGGACGGACAGGTAGTGAATGACCTTGGTGAGGTAGTCGTTGCTGGTGATTTCTATTCTTTTGAAATTGGGTATGAACAAGCTGCCTCGGCGGTTGTACATTTTATTATAGGCTTGCGTATAGCTGTTGAATAGATGAGAGAACTGTCTGCTGATGGTGTTAGAGAACCCTTCAAGGGTTTCAAACCCTTGGAGGGTTGGCTGCTTGGTATGGATAAATTGTAGCACCTTATTCTCATCATAAACCCGAACCAAAGCATGAAAATGATTGGGCATCAGGCAATAGCTGTAGGTGCCAGCGATGGGTTCTATATACTTGACCCACTGGCGCAGAAAGTAACGATAGTTTTCGTCTGAGCGGAAGAGGTTTTCCGAGCCGTTGGCGTGGTTGTAGACATGGTAGTAGGTTTCGGGTTGCATGGATCGGACAGTTAAACTAATGCTAAAAGTGGTGAATCAAAAATTGTAAAGCCATTTTAGGCAGGATAGGCGTGTGTTTTGATGTTGTGAATTTTCCAAAGTCCGATCATCTGTCTCTCGAGATCTTGAGTCTTTTGGGTTGGCTGCTATGGACTACTTTGTAAAAGAGGGGGGGATTTAGGACGACTAACTGAGAAACTATTTCTTAGTCTTGTCTTGTCTTTGGTTTTTTTCAGCAGCATTTTTGCGGCGATGCATATCATCAAACACATATTGATCTATCTACTGGTGCTCAATACGCTGGCGAGTACACTGGCTGTGCCGTTGATCTATATGGATTTTGGGATGCGTCAGGACTACATCGCAGAGGTGCTCTGTATCAATCGAGACAAGCCTATGCTCAACTGTGATGGAAAATGCTACCTCGCCAAAAAACTACAAGCTGCGCAGGAGCAACAGGAGCAAGAGAACGAAACGATCAACATCAAGTCTGCACCTGTCTTCTTTGCTCAGATACAGGAGGCAATTGCTTTTGACAAGCACATCGGCCTACTCCAGAACACTTATCAAGTGCTGCCCGGCATCTTGAACTATACGGCTTATCTACAGCAAATCTTTACTCCACCTCGGGGTTGAATTGATTATTTATTTTTTGTGGGAAGGATTGTTGGCTTAGTGATAACGGCTGACGGTTTTAGTTTGGTTCTTTAGTCACATTGTATGATCTGTGTGTCACAGGCGAAGAGCTTGAACTACAGTTATTGTCTAAAGTCTAACATCTAGATCTAATGTCTTGTTTCTTAAAGTCTAGGCTCTAGCATCGTCCCACCCGAGTCATTTGGCTCAATTAGTTTATTAATAGATTTTAATCAATTCGAAATAATGAAATATTACAATATGGTGATTGCACTTGCTGCGATCGTGTTTTTTAGTGCGTGTGACGATGAGGACGAAGGTGGCGAAATGGACATGCCTGGTACTGTCACACTGATGTTTGACAATGTCGCAGGAGATGCTGATTTGGTATTGGAAGCAGACGCATCGACCAACTATAACTTGACCAACGCATTGGATCAGGCGTTCAACGTGGATCTGCTGGGATATTATATCTCTGAGATCAAACTGACAGGCATGGAAGGAACAGCAGACTATGCCGACGAAGTTGTGTATAGTGCGGAAGAGCCCTTAGGGTTTTATCTCGTGGAGGAGACCGTAGATGGTATTTCTGGGCACATGATCACACTCAAAGACGTGCCTATGGGACACTACACATCGGTGACTTTCACGCTGGGAGTCAGTATGGATTACCTTTCTGAGGGCGCACAAGGTGGTGCATTGAGTGAGTCCAACGGGTATGTATGGAGCTGGAACTCTGGCTACATTGGATACAAACTCGAAGGAGCCGCAGAACACGGTGAAGCCAGCGAACACCACGGAAGACAAAACGAAGCAGCGTCACTTGCCTATCACCTCGGTGGAGAAGGGGAGGATTTTAGTAACATCAAGACGATCACGTTGGATCTAGGTACACATGTGATGATCAGCAGTGCATCTACATCCATGGTGACGATCACGTCGGATGTGTTGAAAGCTCTGACAGGAGAGACGGACATTGATTTTACGACTTTGGCGACTGCTCACGCTCCCGCTCAGAGCCAGCCAATAGGAAACAATCTGATGAGTGCTTTTGCTGTCGAATCAGTTGAAAACGACGCAGAAAGCACACACGAACATGAATAGCAACCGAATGAAAAAAGCAGTTTATACGCTTTTATTATCCACTATCATCCTCTTCAGCCAATGTACTGAAGAGGACAATGGTGTGAGCACTGGGACAGTAGAGATCAAATTTGACAATGTCGTCGGAGACATACAAGCGGGGCTACTGGCCAACCCTGGTAACGAGGACTATCCTTACACGACTGTCTTGGGGCAGCAGTACAATTTGACTTTGGTCAAATACATCGTCAGTGAAATCGTACTGGAAGGCCCTGATGGAGCCTACTATGCGGATGAGCTGTCTATAGCAGGCGATGATGTCAATGGCTACTACTTGATAGATGAGTCTAACCTGAGTAGTCAGACTTTGACGGTGGATCAGATCGCTCCGGGGGTGTATGATCAGATATCATTTAAGATAGGGATAGAAGAAGAAGGGGTAGATCAAGGTGCCAGTATCATCTTGGATGGGATGTTTTGGGCGTGGAGCTCTGGCTACATCGGGATGAAAGTAGAGGGGCAGTCTTCGTCCTCTGCAGGAGAGTCTTTTGGTGATACGATCGAGGAGACTAATCCACATGGATTTGGCTATCACATCGGAGGATGGAAGTCTCCTAATAATGTCAGAGAGGTGACGATCGCGATGGATGAGATACGCATCACGCCAGATTACAAACCAGAGATTCATCTGGTGATAGATATAGCGAAGTTTTTGGATGGAGGGTTGACCTTTGATTTTTCGAAGCGCAACAGCATCCATGACGCAGCAACAGGCGCAGAGTATGCGGACAATATTCCCGGTATGTTTCGCTTTGATCATGTGCACAACAACCCCTTGTGATGAGAAAGAAATTAGGGTTTCTACTGGTCATGGGATGGCTATTGATGGCCTGTGAGGGAGACAAAGGCGAGATTCCCTTTGGCTTTGTACAGCCGGAGCATTTTCCAGCAGCGACTTATACATTTGACAACAACCCTATATCAAAAGAGGGATTCGAACTGGGTAAGTTCATCTTCAACGATCCTCTTTTGTCAAGAGACAGTACCGTGTCCTGCGCTTCGTGCCATGACCAACGGGTCGCCTTTGCAGACCCTCAGCATAGACTGAGTATCGGGATAGACGCACAGATCGGTGCGCGAAATGCACCTCCAATATTCAATTTGGCCTTTGTCAATGCGTTCTTTTGGGACGGGGGCGTGACACACGTGGATTTTATTCCGCTCAATCCCATCGCCAATCCCGTCGAGATGGATCAGGACATAGCAGTTGTCATCGAGAAGATGCGGGCTAGTGCTTTGTATCAGCAGAAGTTTGCCACTGCATTCGGTGAGGGAACAGAGATCAACAGTGCGCGTATGCTGCATGCACTCTCTCAGTTCATGGTGATGATGGTATCTGCTAATTCTAGTTACGATCAGTACTTGCTCGAAGGGGCGGCACTGAGCGAGTCTGCGTTGCGGGGTTTGGCGTTGTTCGAGGAGAACTGTGCCACCTGTCATGAGGGTAACCTCTTCACAGATGGTAGTTTTAGAAATAACGGTTTGGATACTGAGGTGACTGACATAGGTCGCTACTTGATCACAGAGGAGAACGGGGACTTGGCGAAGTTCAAAGTGCCGAGCCTTCGAAACATCGCTTTGACGGCTCCCTACATGCATGACGGACGATTCGAGACGCTGGATGAGGTGCTGACCCACTACAGCAGTGGGGTACAACAGTCTGCTACACTCGATCCATTACTGCAAGCAGGGGGGATTTTGGGAATCCCACTGAGTGACGCACAGCAGTCAGACATTATTACATTTCTAGAGACATTGACCGATGAGGAGTTCGTGTCCAATCCATTATTTTTTGCTCCATGAGAAAACTAAGCATCATACTTTTCCTGTCTCTATTCGCATCCAGTGTATGGGCCTGTGATATCTGCGGATGCCAATTGGGCGGGTATTCGTTTGGGATATTGTCCCAGAACCCGACACATTTTATAGGGATACGCTACAACCAATCGCATTTCGAAGCGCACATAGATAATCAATCTATACCCGATGAGTACTCGGATGATACCTATCGGACGATGGAGTTGATGGGACGCTATGTGATTAGTAAACGGTGGCAGCTTTCGGCGATTGTCCCCTATAGCATCAACAGTATGGATGGAAATAGTCAAAAGACCGAAGTGAATGGCATAGGCGATCCGATCTTGATGGGATATTTCAATGTACTCAACACTTCGTCGGAGAATTTTCGTGATTTGAACCATTCGTTGCTAGTGGGGGCGGGGCTCAAGTTTCCAGTAGGGACTTATGACGCTGCGGAGAATGATGTGTTGATCAACAGAAACTTTCAGTTGGGGTCGGGTAGTCTGGACTATATCCTCTCAGGGATTTATACGGTGAAGTATAAAAGTTTTGGACTGAATCTCGAAGGGTCATATAAGATGAATACGGAAAACGACCTTCACTATCGTTTTGGAAATCAGCTCGGTGTATCCGCTAAGGCATACTATGCACTGATCCAACCCAGCTACAGTCTGTTGCCCTACGTTGGTATGACCTATGAGCAGTCCGAGATACATACGGACGAGGGGTTCAAACAAGTTAATACTGGTGGAAATGCACTATTGGGGACTTTGGGCATGCAAGCTTTCGTATCACGCATCATGTTGATGGCCAGCTACTCCATACCGATCAAACAGGATTACAATACAGATCAGCGTAGTACGATCGAGTCGCAGCAGCGTTTTCAGTTAGGTGTGGTTTTTAACATCCCATCCAAAAGTAGCCGTGAGATCATGCTTTAAGAGTCCTAAAAATCTGGTGTGCCACCATTGACCTCAGTGAGTTCGCATCGGGCATTCCCAAAGGCTAGTTTGCACTGGATGGCCAAGGGGATGTTGCGACCATCACTAGATACCCAAGCGTGTACAGGCCTTCCGTAGGTGTACTCTGTATCTGCGGGTAAGTATATCTGTGTGAGGTAAGTGTCGACTTTCTCATCGTTGTATTTGATTTTGTCTTTGCCTTTATAAATCAGTGATACAGGGTAGACCTTCTTTTTGTAGTGAGTCATCACGGTGACGGTATCATTTTTTTTATGCTTGGACCAGTCTACATCCATGAAATACACGAAGGTACTGACGATATCATAGCTGTCTGGGGTCATGTTGACCACCCAGTTGCGGTCTGATTTCTCTCCTTTCTTGGTTTTTTTAGCCTTGACAGTGATCTCATTCTTGTCATAGTCAAACGAGTTCCATTGATCCCAAAATCCGTTTTTGATCGTAACGTGTTTCTCTGAGAGGTAGGGGTGTAGTGTACGGCTATTGATGACTGACATATAGTTGTCATCCATCTCAGTGAAAAAGGCAGCCATGCCATCGGTATAGGCGTAAGCCTTTACGACATGGTGGTATTGATCCTGGATTATCATGTTGTTTTCTTCAAATACGAGATCACCACCCCCGAGCGTGAACCAGCCTATTTTGAATTTATAACTGAGCTTGTTGACTTTCATTTTGGTCAGTTCACCGTCTGGGTGCACATGAGATTGCGCCATGATGGAGCCACCGAAAATAAAGAGAAGTATGATAAATGACTTGAGTATATTCGACTTCATATTGCTATTAAATTACCATTCAAAATAATCAAATTGCTTCGGATACCTTAAACTTGTTTTGAATCTAAATGTTCCAAATCTTTAATCCAAATTGACAGAGAAAGATCAAATACCAGACCATAAATTTTGTCCTATGCCTTGGGTGCATCTACATGCCGATACGACGGGTAAGGTAAAGGCATGCTGTAGCACGTCTGTCACCTATGGGGATTTGGCGCATCAGTCTGTGTCTGATATATGGGAGGGCGAATCAATTAAGGCTTTTCGTCAGCAGGTATTAGTCCAGGGAGTGGATAGGAGGTGTTCGAGTTGTCTACATAGGGAGCAAGCGGGCAAGGAGAGTATGCGTACCGAAACGATCGCCAAGTATCCCGAGTTGTCTAGACAAATCGTGAATGAGCAGACTGTAACCAGTCAGTTAAAGCCTGTGTATCTGGATATTCGGTTTTCTAACGTGTGCAACCTCAGGTGCCGGACGTGCTGGCATGGTGCCAGTTCGAGTTGGTTCGAAGAGGGCAAACAGCTGAATAATACGGCGGGTAATCAGGCTATTATTCGCGCTACGACCAACAATCGCCAATTGGTCACCGACGTGATGAACTACTGTGAGGCAATCGACGAGGTGTATTTTGCTGGAGGTGAGCCACTCATGATGGAGGAGCATTATCAACTGTTGGATAGCTTGCTGGCTACAAAGCAACAACCGCTGATTCGATACAATACCAACCTAAGCCTGCTCCAGCGCAAAACCTATGATGCCTGTGATTATTGGCGGCAGTTTGATCACGTGAAAGTGTCGGTGAGTATCGATGAACTAGCGCAGCGAGGAGAGTATGTCCGCAAAGGACTGAAGTGGGAGCTGTTGCTGAAGAATATCGAACAGGTTCAGGTTAAGTGTCCACACGTAGCGATAGAAATAGCCCCAACTGTGAGTGTCTTCAATGTAGCGAGACTGGGAGAGGTGCATCGATATTTTGTGGATCGCCAGATCATAGCTGTATCCAATATCTACCTCAATGTCCTAGATCGACCCAGTGCCTACAACATTGTACATTTGGATGAAGGGGCTAAAAGAGAAGCCAAAGAACACCTGACGGCACATATCGCTTGGTTAGCGTCTGTGGGTGCAGATGTGACACTGATAGACGAGTTTAAATCTCTGATCGAATACATGTACGCCCGCGTCGCTAACCCAAAGTTTCAGCAGCACTTTGCCCAGATGACGCAGCAGTTGGACGGGATGCGAAAGGAGGATTATACTGCCATTTTTGAAAAAAGCTTCCAGAAATAGCAACCAACACCCAATGATTCTGTATATATGTTGTAACATATAATTTGAATAGTCAAGATCATGTCTGATAAGATTCTAAACATCGAGCCGATGGTTTTTCCATGGCGAACCCAAGATCCATTTTTGTTTTGTGCACATCATAGAGACCTCTACCCAAAAGGGAATGAGCAGTTCGGCCCAGCGACGAGTCTATCAGGGCGCAATATGGGGTCAGATTTTACGATCAAGGATGGGTTTAGAATGTATCATGGCATGACCGTGCCAGGTTTTCCGTCCCACCCACATCGTGGTTTTGAGACCGTTACCATCGCCAAAGAGGGCATGGTAGACCATTCAGATTCTTTGGGTGCAGCTGGACGATTTGGAGAGGGAGATGTGCAGTGGATGACTGCTGGCAAAGGCGTACAGCATTCGGAGATGTTTCCGTTGCTCAATCAGGACAAAGAAAATACACTGGAGATTTTTCAGATCTGGCTCAACCTACCTGCGAAGAGCAAAATGGTGGAGCCCTACTTCTCCATGCTATGGCATGAAAAAATCCCTGTCGTCGAACAAAGCACAGATGGAGCAAAGAGCAAAGTGAGTGTGATCGCGGGTGCATTTGGGGAGCAGCAAGCATTGCGCCCTGCGCCAGATTCTTGGGCTGCGGACGATGCTCATGAGGTAGCGATCTGGACGATCAAACTAGAGCCGGGTGCGAAGGTGTCCATTCCTGCTGCCAAAAGTACCGAAGCGAACCGCACCTTGTATTTTTACCAAGGAACGGGGCTGAAAGTGGAAGGTCAAGAGATCAGCGACTATCACCTCATGGATGTGGATAGTACTGCCGAACTCTCACTAGTGGGAGGAGGTACGGACTGTTATGTGTTGGTGCTGCAAGGCAAACCACTCAATGAACCCGTCGTACAACATGGCCCCTTCGTGATGAATACCCATGAGCAAATCCATCAAACGATGCAGGAGTATGGTCGTACGCAGTTTGGTGGATGGCCATGGCCTAAGTCCGAACAAGTACACGATCCAAAGCGTGGTAGATTCGCACTACATGCTGATGGGAGAGAGGAGAGTCCTTCGTAGAAATCTCTACCAGAACAGCGTGTTATGACTTTCCAAAGATTCTAGGTTGGTCGGGTTGCTTTTGAGAGGCTTATCTGCGTTGATAATGAGGATTCACAATTGTATTCACTCTCTTTCTATCTAAAACCCAAGCCAATGGACTTATTATCAAAAGATTCAGAACATAGGAAAAGCAATAAAACGATAGAACGAAAAAAGAGATAACAACTGGGATGATCAAGCCGGAGAAGGAAAAAGCAAAATTTTCTAAAAGTATTGCTCAGAACCAATGCATAGATTCATTGAGTGTAACTGAACAAAGTACACCAAAGGTAAGAGCTAAAGCAATTAGCCCCCAGATATATCTGTGGGTTATTCCTTGTTTTAGTTTATTAAGACCACCCGAAAGTTTAGCGGGAAATGGTTTCCCTCTCTAGTATTTACTCTCTCAAAGAGCCCCATAAAAGCAAGTCAAATGCCCCTCAAAACAAACACGTGTGTTCGGTCTTCCAAACACGTGTGTTCGACCTTTCAAACACGTGTGTTTCAAGCCCCAAACACACGTGTTTCAGGCTCCAAACACACGTGTTTGAAAAAGGGGGAGTGAAAACCGCCTTCAGGCTTTGTAAAGGGGGTTTTTGCTGAGCTGGGATTCTCGTCCGGGGCTTACCAATAGGATAATTATGCTTTGTCTAAGTGACGAGACTGGTCAAGCAAAAAAATCTGGTCTTAGGTTAAGCGTTCGCGATCCTAAGAACCAAAATGTAGAAGTGTTGGTGTTTTGCAGGAGGTGTAACAGTTGTACAGCTCGTAGTGGAGGACTGCGCTGATCTGCGTCCTCGTACCTCGTCCTAGTCGGGCAATGACGGTACTATTGGTTTGCTAGGCTTGGGTCTATATGCAACGCGCTTATTTCAACCACCCTATTCTGACTGGTCGCATTTCCCAATGCGACTGAAATCTTCTTGGTATTATGTAATACCAAAGAAGGGCGTCTGCCCAGTGTGATAGGTAATGCCTATTCGATCACCTTGTAGATAAGTTAGTAAATAAAGTGTGACTCTCCGTAGATAGATCGACTATTGCTTGCTAATTTCCATCCATTATAACTATACCTATCACAAACAACCTATAGCAGTGAGAGAAAAACTTAGAGAATATTTTGAACAGGACCTATCCTTGTCTAAAGATGTGGAGGAGGTAGTCAATGCTTTTGAGCATGTTGTCATTGACAAGAACGATTACCTCTTCAATGCCGGTTCGACCATTGACCACTATTACATTTTAGAAGAAGGGTTTGTGAGGTCCTTTGCCATCGATACAAAGGGCAATGATATTACCACTCACTTTTTTTCGAAGGGAGAAATAGTCATAGACTGGCCTGCTTTCTTCATGCATCAAAAGACCTCAGAGTACTACCAAGCGATGACAAAATGCTCTGCTTGGCGACTAGGTTTTGACAGGTTTCAAGAGCTCTTTCATTCGATCGCTGACTTTAGAGAAGCGGGGCGTACGCGGTTGGTAGGGAGCTACTTTGTGATGAAAAATCGCAACATTGAAATGATTACTAAATCTGCTAAAGAAAGGTATGAAACACTTTTTAGACAGCATCCTGAGGTTATCAAAAATGCATCGCTCAAACATATCGCAACTTTGTTGGGCATTACAGATACTTCTTTGAGTAGGATTAGAAAAGAAATGGCCAGCGGTTCGGTTTCTTGACATATGACAAGATTTGGAAGCGAACGAATGCCCAATTTTGTTTTATCATTTAATTAACCATTGAATCATGAAAACAATCTTTGATCAAAACGTCTTGAGCGAACTACAGCTTAGAATCGACAATCTCTCACCACAAGCAACAGCGGCGTGGGGCAAAATGAATACTTATCAGATGCTAAGGCATTGTATTTTGAGTGAGCGAATGTTTCTAGGGGACAATCAATACAAGAGACTTTTTATAGGTAGGCTTTTTGGGAAAGTAGCCTTGAAAGGGATTCTTAAAAATGACAATCCTCTGAAAGAAAATCAACCTACTCATCCAGCGTTCAAAATAACGGGCGAAGGAGACATAGTGCCTTTGAAGAACAACTGGAAGACACTACTGGAGAGATACTCGACGATCAGTCCCGACGAACTCGCTGGGTTTTTGCATCCGTTTTTTGGAGCGATGACCCGCGACCAAATCGGGCAGTATGTCTATAAGCATACAGATCATCATCTCCGACAGTTTAAGGCCTAGTGATACAAATTCCCTCTTACTGGTCTAGGTAATTTCTCTGGTCTTAGGTTAAGCGCGAGCGATCCTAAGACCAAAAATGTAGAAGTGTTGGTGTTTTGCAGGAGGTGTAGCTGAATAGCTTGTAGTGGGGGATTGCACCGATCTGCGTCCTCGTACCTCGTCCTAGTCGGGCAATGACGGTACTTTTGGTTTGATAGGCTTGGGTCTATGCAAAGCGTTCAACCACTCTATGTTTACCCGTCATAGCCTGGCGATAGACCAGGCTATCCCCATCGGAGAGCGGAGAAGTAGGCTAATCAATCATTGAGCAGAGACAGATACCATTTGGCACTTGATCAGATAGAAGGATGTCCGCTCGTTGTTGGTGTTTTGCAGGAGGTGTAACAGCTGTACAGCTCGTAGTGGGGGATTGCGCCGATCTGCGTCCTCGTAGCTCGTCCTAGTCGGGCAATGACGGTACTTTTGGTTTGCTAGGCTTGGGTCTATATGCAAAGCGTTCAATCACTCTATTTTACCCGTCATAGCCGCGATAGACCAGGTTATCCCCATCGGCGAGCGGAGAAGTAGGCTAATCAATCATTGAGCAGAGACAGATACCATTTGGCACTTGCTCAGATAGAAGGGCGTCCGCCCGTTGTTGGTGTTTTGCAGGAGGTGTAATAGCTGAACAGCTTGTAGTGGGGGATTGCACCGATCTGCGTCCTCGTACCTCGTCCTAGCCGGGCAATGACGGTGCTTTTGGTTTGGTAGGCTTGGGTCTATATGCAACGCACTTATTTCAACCACTCTATTCTGCCCGGTCGCATTAGATAAGCACACGTGATGCTAAGACAGGTAGGGAGGGACTAAGACTCACTATCTATCAATCCTGTAGGATGTTGCTGATGAAGGTTGACTTGAGGAGCATCCAAAGGAGGAAAAGGACGATGGCCCATTTGAGGTAGATGGGGTAGAAGTCTGTCGTGTCCTTGAATCGGTTTTCTTTGATCTCCGCTTTTTCATATTTGTCTATCAGCATGAACACATCCTCCAGTGCTTGGTTGTCGGAGACGCGGTAGAACTTGCCATTTCCGATTTTGGCGATCTCACGGAGGGTTGTTTCGTTGAGCGTGTTTTCGACGTAGCGCGTACGACCAAAGAAGTCCTTTCCGAAGGGTACTTTGCCTTCCTTGCCGATGGCGATTGTATAGATTTTGATGTCGTAGGCATCTGCCAGCTCTGCTGCGATGATGGGGTCGATGTTTCCGGCGGTGTTGTCTCCGTCACTGATCAGGATCATGACCTTTGACTTGCTCTCGGACTCTCTCATGCGGTTGGTTCCCACTGCAAGTGCACTCCCGATGGCTGTCCCACTTTTCTCTATCAGATTGAAATCTATGTCATCGATGTAGGTATTGAGTAGGTCGTAATCCGTCGTGAGCGGAGAGCGAGAATAGGCTTCACCAGAGAAAACCACTAATCCGATTCGGTCTTGAAATCTACCTAAGACGAACTTACGTGCGACATCTTTGGCTGCCTCTAGCCTGTTGGGTTTGAAGTCTTCGATTTGCATGGATTCGGAGATATCAATGAGCATCATGATATCTATTCCTTCGGTCCATTGTTCTACTTTTTCGTTGGTCTTTTGTGGTCTGGCGAGAGCGAGTAGCAGTAGACTTAGGATCAAGAGCATGATCAGGTGCGGGATCAGACGCAGTAGGCTAGTGGGGCTCCATTTGATGTCACGATCCGTCAGGGCGATGGAGAGGCTCTGCTTTTTCATGATATCGATGGCGAACCATATCAATATCACGAGCGGGAGTACATAGAATGCGTACAGCACCACGGATAGCTCCCAGTTGAAGCTTTGCAAGGTCTCCCACTGAAACCAATGCGACGAAAGCCATTGTGAAGAATTAGCTACCTGATCACCCATTGTTTGTCTCCTGTTTTTTGATTTCCTGCTTTTTTATCTCGAACTGATTGCTTGTGAATTGGCTCAGTGCACTTAGGTTTTGGTGCATATCCTCTATGGCGACCTTGCCGTAGATGGATTGATCAATTTTTCGCAAAGTTCCATTCAGTTCTTCACCGCCATAGCCCGCAGCGATGATTTCACGTGTGGTGTATTTGGTGAAGGGACGGTTTTCCATTCGCTCCATGAAGGTCTTCCAGCTCAGTACGAGTCCTTCGATGGCTGCTGTGTTGTCTTTACCGTTTTGGATGCGCTGCATGTCTGCTTCGTATTGCTGCACGAAACGTCGGTAGTCTCGCTGTAGGAAGTAGAGTTGGTACTTGGCGTGGATGGTTTTCCTGAATAGGAAATAGCCGCCTACGAGTATCAGTAATATGACAGCTGTCCCGATTCCTATGTATAGATAATTGTATGAATAGATGAGTTCGCGAAATGCCACGTTGTTTTTGAGCACGATACTATCGGGTAGCTGCGTGATCATGTCATGGAAGTAGACAGAGTCTGGATCAGACAAGATTTCTATACTGTCATTTTTTTGAAGAACGTATATAGGCAGCTGTAGCTGCTGTATGGGGTCGATCTCAAAACTGCTCAGTACATAGGTCACACTATCAAAGGCCCATGTACTATCTGATACCGTAGAGATGTAGGTTTTTCTATTGAATTCGAACGGTGCATAGTCGTAGGTCGAGTCTGGGAATACGATTTGCCAGCCTTTGGGGTACTTCACCGATAGCGTATAGGAGATCTCTTCCCCGATCATGATGCTGTCGGTTAGGAATACGCCTTTGGGTGCGATGTCTTGCGCCCAAAGGGGCTGATACATAGCGATTGATACTAAGATGAATACGAATTTTTTAACCACTTTTTCCAGCTTTATTTCTGACCTTGAACATTTTGATGAGCTTGGGTACATAGTCTTCATCCGTTTGTATCTTGATGTAGTCGGTTTGGTTTCGTTTGCAGAATTGCTCCAAATCGGCTTGTTTTTGTCCATGGGTTTGGTCTAGTATCTTTCTGAATTCTCGCGAAGAGGTGTTTCTCCATAGTGTACGGCCTGATTCTTTGTCTTCTATCGGGATGATGCCCAGATTAGGGAATCTCGTCTCACGGATGTCTGAGATATGTATGGCTATTAGGTCGTGTTTGTGTGCCAGTCCCTTGAGATCATGCTGATAGTCTTCATCTATGAAATCTGAGATCAAGATGACGATACTTTTTTTCTTTAACAACTGGTTCGTGAAACGAAACGCCTTGCTGAGAGCTGTTTTTTTGGATTGAGGGACGAGTTTGAATATCTCGTTGACTAGGCTAAAGGAGTGCTTCATGCCTTTGCCTGGTTTTACATACTTTTCTTTTTGATCTGAAAAACAGATAAGTCCGACTTGGCTGTTTTCTTTGATAGCAGACATGGCGAGTAGGGCAGAGATCTCTTTGCTGATATCCATTTTTTGACGTCCCTTGGTGCCGATCTCTTGGGAGGCACTGACGTCTAGAATCAAAAAGACATTTTGCTCTTTTTCCTCTCTAAAAGTCTTTACAAAGGTTCCTTGCCCTTTAGCAGATACATTCCAGTCGATGGTGCGTATATCATCGCCATACTGATAGGATCGTATGTCATCATACTCTAATCCTGATCCTTTGAAGATGGAGTGATAGTCCCCTTGCATGTGGGAGTTTAAGGCCTTCCTAATTCTAATCTCGTATTTCCTAAGCTTCTTGAGGATGTCCTTCATTCATTGTACTTTTGGGAGCTTAAAATTAAGAGAATCTTAAAATTTATATGAGACACAAATTTATTTTTTTGCTCGCAGTGCTAACATTAACATTTCTTAACGCTTGTAAGCGGGATAGACCAGAAGATGTGATCTCAAAAAGCAAGATGACCGAGATATTGATAGAACAACATCTCTTAGAAGCGAAAGTATTGTTGTTGAAAGTCAGAACAGACTCTACCAATAAGGTCTACAATTCGCTGGAGCAAGAGATTTTCGAGAAGTACGGGGTAGACAAAGCGATGTACGAAAAGAGCTACCAGTATTATATATCGAAACCTGAGTTGCTGGACGAGATCTATGAGGTCGTAGTAGATAGCCTCAATGTCAATGATCAACATGCAGCGGTGTTAGAAGAGGAAGAGGAGAAAGAGAAAAAGAGACTGGCGGAGGAAAAGAAGAAAAGGAAGCAAGCCATCAAGGATTCCATAGCCAACATAGGGAAAGATTCGCTGACGGTTAGTTTGAGCGACTCTTTGGCTCTAGAGGTGAAAGAAGGTTCGGTAGCAGAAGAGCAGGAAAAGCCGCTGACCCGTACCGATTCACTCAGAGACCCAAAGCTTCGCAAGATTGCTGCGCCCAAACAGAATAAGTTATAAGTTGCCTAATTCATATATTCATTGAATTTATACCCGAAAGAAATAGAAGTCAAACTGAGCTTTGACAAAGTAAAAGAAATCATCTCTGACAATTGTCTCGGTCCACTGGGTCAAGATTTTGTGGATCGATTGGTGTTTTCTACCCGTGTAGACAAAATAAACGAATGGCTGGGACAGACCCGTGAATTCATGTCTATCTTGACAAGTGGTGGTGGTTTTCCTGCTGCTGCTTATACAGACATATTTCCCTATCTCAAACAAGCGCAAGTACCAGGTAGTTTTCTAGACGAGGAGCAGCTGCATGAGATCAAAGCGGTGGTCGATACACTAGGGAAGGTTCATTTGTTCTTTACTACGCACGAAACCGAATACCCGGTCTTGTTCGACAGGTTAGGTGCTATCGCAGTGGATGCATTGTTGCTTCATGCTTTGGAGTCCAAAATTGATGAGAAAGGGCAGCTCCGTGATGATGCCAGTAAGGAATTGATGCGCATACGTTCGGCGATATCTAAGAGTCAAGTGCGTGCGCGTACAGCTGTTAATAAGATACTAAAGCAAGCTGATCAGCATGGCTATACGCCTGATGGAGCATCGCTCACGGTACGAGATGGTCGACTGGTGATCCCCGTACTGGCGGAGCACAAAAGGCACGTGCGTGGATTTGTCCATGATGAGTCAGCGACTGGCCAGACCGTGTATCTGGAGCCAGCTGAGGCGTTAGAAATCAACAATGAACTGCGTGAACTGAAATATGCAGAGCGTCGTGAAATCATCCGTATCCTGACAGAACTCACCGATATGGTCAGGATGCATCAGGGAGATATCGAGCGTGGATTACGGATGCTAGGCGTGTTGGACTTTATCCAAGCCAAGGCACGTTTTGCGATTACTTTCGAGTGTATCTGTCCCGTGGTAGAAAAGACACAAAAGATAGCGTGGAAGCAAGCACGCCATCCCATCCTCGAACATGCGCTCCATGAACAGGGACGAGAGATTAAGGCGTTGGATATTGTGCTCTCGCCTTCTGAACGTATATTGCTCGTGTCTGGTCCAAATGCTGGAGGTAAATCTGTGTGTCTCAAAACCATTGGGTTGATTCAGTATATGGTGCAGTGTGGTGTACCAGTGGCGGTAGATGAGGAGTCTAAGTTTGGGATGTTCTCGTCCATATTCATGGATATAGGTGATGAACAGTCTATCGAAAATGACCTCAGTACTTACAGTTCGCATTTGACGAATATGAAGTTCTTTTTGGAGCATACCGATAGCAAGACTTTGTTTCTGATCGATGAGTTCGGGACAGGGACAGAGCCGCAGTTTGGCGGAGCAATCGCAGAGGTGGTACTGTACGAATTGGCTAAGTCCAAAGCCTATGGTGCAATCACCACGCACTATGGTAATCTCAAGAAAATGGCAGATCAGGTCAACGGGATCGTCAATGCAGCGATGAAGTATGATGTCAAGAAACTGGAACCGCTCTATGAGTTGGAAATCGGCAAACCGGGTAGTTCGTTTGCGTTAGAGATCGCGGGTAAGATAGGTTTGGATCCCAAAATGCTCGAAAGAGCCAAGAAGAAGGCTGGTGTGTCTCATGTGCAGTTCGACCGCATGCTCAGCGAACTGGAAGCAGAGAAGAATAATCTTGATAAACAAAAAAAGGAGATAGAGGCAAAAAACAAGCGTCTCAGCGACTCGATCAAGGATTATCAAGACCTCAAGAAGTTTTTGGATAAGAAAAAGGATGAAGTACTCAAAGATGCCAAGCGTGAGGCGGCTCGCGTGATCGAGTCTTCGAACAAGCGTGTAGAGTCAACCATCAAGCAAATCCAAGAAGCTAAAGCAGATAAGAAACGGGTACAGCTCGCTAGGGAGCAACTCCACACGCACCGAGACCAGCTTGCCAAGGAGGCTGTGACTAAAGTCGCCAAGCCATTGAGTGCTAAAGAGCAAAAGATAGAGGTAGGAGATAAAGTGAAAATGGTGAGCTCAGGGGCTGCAGGTGAGGTCGTCGCGATCAAAGGCAATCAGGTGGAACTGACATTGGGAGGCTTGACCTCTCGTGTCAAACTAAAGGATTTGGAAAAGATATCCAGCAAGCAATTTAAACAGACCACTGATGATCGTGTCAAGCAAATGACAGGTATAGATCTGAACTTCAAAATGGCCAATTTTAATATGACGCTGGATATCCGTGGTGTCAGAGCAGAAGAGGCTATTGGCAAAGTAGAGGACTATATAGATGAAGCTTTGCTACTGGGGCATCCAGAGGTCAAGATTCTACATGGCAAAGGTCATGGGATATTGAGAGATTTGGTCAGGAATGTCCTACGAGAGAATCGCAAAGTGATTAAAACTGCAGATGAACATGTCGAAAGAGGAGGGATGGGGATCACTGTCGTGACTTTGGAAGATTGATTATAATTAGGAGACTAGAGCCAAGATGAAAAAGGATGTTAGATCAATACGACATGGTTCAGTACTTCTGTCAACTTTATAACTTTTCACTTTCTAATTAAACTCTTTAACATTGAATCTAAAACCATACACCAGACAACAACTAGCGCTTCGCAATGGACAGGATCGTGAAGAAATCTGGGTGGCCTATGATGGTAAAATCTACGATGTGGGCAGTTCGCGGTTGTGGCGTGATGGCAAACACTACGAACATTGGGCAGGACAGGATTTGACAGAGGAACTGCGCGATGCACCACATACCGACAAGGTGTTTGACAAGTTCGAAGTAGTCGGTATATTATCCTAAATAAAATTCAAAGCATGATACTAATAGCAGATAGTGGATCGACCAAGACAGCTTGGAGATTGATTGACGAACAAGGGAATATCTCTCAAGCCAAATCGGGAGGGATCAATCCTTATTATATGAAAAAGGAGGAAATTCAATCTGCCATTAGTGAGGGACTCATCGAGCATCAGGACACAAAGATGACCGCTATACATTTTTATGGTTCGGGTTGTTCTTCGGATAAGAACAAGGCGCTTATTGCTGATGCGCTCTATGGGCTGTATCCAGAGGCGGTAGTGTCAGTGGACCATGATCTGATGGCAGCTGCTCGTGCTTTGTGTGGTAGAGAACAGGGGATTGCTTGCATCCTTGGTACAGGCTCTAATTCTTGTCTATATGATGGGGAATCTATCGTAGAGAATGTCACTTCATTGGGGTATTTGCTAGGTGATGAAGGGAGTGGTAATATGCTTGGACGTATGTTGATCAAACGCTATTTTAAGCACGAACTTCCAGAGGATTTAAAAGCGAAGTTCGATGCTAGGTTTCAGTTGACGAGAGATCAAGTCTTAGAGCAGATTTATCAATCTGAGATGCCGATTCGCTTTTTAGCAAGCTTTGCTAAATTTATTTTTCAGCATATCCAGCATCCGTACTTGTATCAGATGGCGTACGATTGTTTTCAAGATTTTTTTGAGCAGAATGTATGCAAGTACACGGGGTATCAAGAGGTGCCAGTGCATTTTACGGGTTCAGTGGCTTTCTATTTTAGCAATATCCTTCGAAAGGTAGGGACAGATATGGGAGTAGCTGTAGGTGTGATTAGCGAAGACCCTGTGGCAGGATTGGCTTTGTATCACAGGGCAGAGGGTTAGTATGGTTTTTGTGGGGTTGTACTATGTTCTTGATTGAACCCTAAAACATTGAAAGTTATGAAATACAGATTAGTTGTTTTGTCGTTGCTCGCTGCGCTGAATGTACAAGCGCAATCCACTCAGGTAGATACAGACATGATTGTCGCCTTGTACCAAAAGGATATGACTTATGCAGAAGCACTGAATGATGAAGTGCTTCTAGTGGTGCTAGAGGATTCGCTAGAGCAGATGGGCTATGATGGAGAGTCTTCGTTTGTGCCTAGATATGATACATTGATGGTGGCTGGAGCTAGAGAGAATCAAAACCTACAAGGTGATTTTTATGCTTTTCGGTCGTCCGATGAGCGAGAATACT
Organism: Reichenbachiella agariperforans; assembly: GCF_900142205.1. GTDB lineage: Bacteria > Bacteroidota > Bacteroidia > Cytophagales > Cyclobacteriaceae > Reichenbachiella > Reichenbachiella agariperforans. The sequence continues at coordinate 114,252 of NZ_FRAA01000009.1, read as the reverse complement.
TACCGGTAGATGATGGTTTTGGTCATGTGGAGTTAAAATATGAGGTGATCAATAGTGCGGGTAGAGATTGGGTCATTAAGGAGTCTGCTTTTATGATCCCAATGCCGGATATGCCAAAGAGTAAGCTTACTTTAATTTGGACCAATGAAGGGCGGATTTCGAATGGTTTTCGTCAGGGGAAATGGAGACACAGAGGTACTGGCGAAGATACCACGCAGGTGTACGATAGGGGCTATGTCTCCGTTGACGGTAGTGTGGATCGTAGCATCCAGCGGGATTATTTCGTACGCGAGGAGGGTAAGGTTCGAGTATTTGCGATTCCTTACGAATTGAAGTTTGATAAAGGAAAGTTAACTGCAGGCAGGATATTTAACCCGTATTTGGACGAGTCCGGGATAGTGGTTTTTCGGATGGATGGAGCAGAGATGCTGATCCAAAGTGATAGCGAGACTGAACCGCCAGTTTGGAAGACTACTTTTCAGGGCAGGGTGTTTTATGATCCCGAAGATTTGTGGAGTCAGTTTCATGATGTGATTGGGCTAGGGACGCTGAAGCGAAACGAGAGACATGGGCAGTGGGTCTATTACGCACAGTGCTGTGAGGCTAATTTATCTGATAAAGTTCAGCGCACCGATACAGTCAAGATCGAGCACTACAAGAAAGGAATCCTGCATGGAGAATACCAAGAACTTAAGGGGATCTACAACGGAGAGTTGGCTTTTGAACAAGGAAGTTACAAGCGAGGGAATAAAGATGGAGCGTGGCTGGAGTTTGAATATTATACGGATCAAAAGCGGCTGCTTCTATCGGTAGGAGGTTATAAAAAGGGGAAACGCATTGGGGAGTGGAAGACTTATGACAAGGGACTCATGCAGTCCTCTGAGCGTTACAGTCAGTAGCGGATATTTTGAATTTGAGGGGGAAATTCATTTAAAACCGTTTCGTGCTAAATTCTTAACAAGAATTTAATTCAAAAATTTCTTAAAATGATGGATATAACAAACCTTTGAACCATGACTACAACCGAAGCAACCTCAAACTACGATGACCTCCAAGAAATGACAGTGGAGGCACTTCTTTGTTCGATGAACAAAGAAGACCAAAGTGTACCACAAGCAGTGGCAAAGGCGATACCCGCCATAGTGCCACTGGTAGAAGAGATCGCTCAAAAAATGAATCTTGGTGGACGACTGTTCTATATTGGAGCAGGAACGAGCGGTCGATTGGGGGTGGTAGATGCTTCGGAGATTCCTCCGACCTATGGGTTGCCACATGATCGAGTGATCGGTATCATGGCTGGTGGAGATGATGCTATTCGAAAATCAGTAGAGAATGCTGAGGATGACAAGTTTCAGGCGTGGAAGGATTTAGAAAAACACGGCGCTACTGAGGGAGATGTATTAATAGGAGTGGCAGCTTCAGGTAGAACTCCTTATGTATTAGGTGGCGTGCAAAAAGCCATGACCCAAGGTTTAACCACCGCATGTGTCGTATGTAACCAAGCGTCTCCAATTGCTCATGCTGTCAAGTACCCAATAGAGGTAGTGGTAGGCCCTGAGTTCGTCACAGGTAGTACGCGGATGAAAGCCGGTACAGCGACCAAACTCGTTCTCAACATGATTTCTACATCGGTGATGATCAAATTAGGTCATGTCAAAGGAAACAAAATGGTAGATATGCAACTCAGTAATGCCAAGTTGATCGATCGAGCAATCAATATGCTCATGGGTGAGATAGAGGTAGATAGAAAAATTGCAGAACGTCTCATCGGAGATCACGGGTCTGTACGAGAAGCAATAGATCAATACAAAGGGTGATATATGCATGTAATTGAGCCATTTTATGGTTGGTTGAAATATTACGATTCTAGCAAAGATGAGTATTCGCCATTTCATGGCAAGGAGTATAATTACGATACTTATTCAGATACAATTTATGGATACTATATAGATCCCGGGTGGGATTTTATGGGGTCAGAAACTCTCTATGTGAAGATTCTGTACTTAGATTATGATCAGGGCTATGCAGTGATTGAGTTTATAGGCGAGTGGAATGATGCCCTAAATAATGATATCATGCATCTCAAGCGAAACATTGTCGATGAGTTGCTGGCCGCTGAGATTACCAAGTTTATTCTAGTGGGGGAAAATATTCTCAATTTCCATGGGTCTGATGATAGCTACTACGAAGAGTGGTTCGAGGATGTGGAAGAAGGGTGGGTGACAGCCATAGGTTTTAGAGATTTTGTTCTAGCTGAAATGAACCAATTTAATATCGATACTTATATCAACTCTGGAGGAAATCTCGAGGTAATCAACTGGCGCACGATGAAGCCCCAACTCCTTTGTCAGCTCATCGATGGTTTGATCCAAAAGCGTCTAGGCGTATAGCTTTTTCTTTGCTCCCACATCAGAGTGTCTACTGGACAAACAAGGAGAAAAAGTTAGAATTAAATAGTTTTGTGGTATGCAAGAAACCTATACCGTATTAGGAAATGAATCGTCACCTTATCTGAATGTGCTGGCACCTGAGGTGTTTCAATGGATAGCCTCTAAGGCAAAGGCTCGCAAGTCCATACAGTCTGGGGCACTTAGGGTTAATGGAAAAACGGTGTCTACCGATGTGCGGGTAGTAGTCGGAGATGTGATTAGCTATGTGGCTAGTCAGGTGGAAGTTCGTGCACCACGTAGAAAGGTATTCAAGCAAACTATTCCTGTTGTCTATGAAGATGATCATTTAGCCGTACTCAATAAGCCAGGGGGACTACCTGTCAATGGTAATATGTTCAAAACGCTAGAAAACACCCTGACGATCAATCTCAAGCCGTCACATGAGCCTGATGCATTGGAGATCATGCGTCCGCTTCATAGATTGGATAGCCCCACCTGTGGATTGGTCATGGTTGCCAAAACCGAAAGAGCACAAGTAGCGATGGGACATCAGTTTGAGTACAAAGAAATTCGGAAGCGCTATCAAGCAGTAGTGGTTGGACAGGTGGTCGAGTCATCAGGGACACTGACGGATATAGTGGATGATAAGCCCTCGAGGAGTGATTATGAGGTGATACGTGTTTCACCTTCCCAAAAATATGATTATTTGTCATTGGTTCATTTGTACCCTGTGACAGGCAGGACGCATCAGCTGCGTATCCACATGGCTAATTTGGGGCATCCCATAGTGGGGGACAAGTTGTATTCTGGGCAGATAGATGTACTGTATGGCAAGGGGTTGTTATTGTGTTCAGACCGCTTAGTGTTTGTGCATCCAATAACTAACAAAGAGGTTAAGGTAGAAATACCTATTCCTAACAAATTTACAGGGATTATGGATCGTGAGGCAAGACGTGCTACCAGTTAAGACAGGCGTGATTTAATCCTATTCTTCCAGAATATGTTTGACACGACCCACCTGACCATCATCGAGCATGACTTTGATGCCATGCGGGTGATTGGAAGATTTGGTGAGTAGTTTTTGTACGATACCTCGGGTGAGTGTGCCGTTGCGTTGGTCCTGTTTGAGAACTATATCTACAGCTAGTCCTACTTGTACATCTTTTCTGTTTCTACCGTCAGGCATATCTTGATTGTATGTTGAGAGATCAAAATTAGACTATATTCGTTGGATAAGCTATCGTTATTGAACTTGGGCAAACTCGATATGGAAAGTGGTACCTTCTCCATACGTACTTTCTACCCAGATTGCTCCTTCCATTTGTTCGACATATTGCTTGGCAATAGAGAGCCCTAGTCCTGTGGATTGTTCATCCCCTGTTGGTTTAGCACTTAGGGTTTGAAACTTCTTGAATATTTTACTCTTGTCTTCATCCGTGAGGCCTGGTCCTTGGTCTTTAAAAGAGATACGCAACTTTTTATCATTCTCAAATGACGTGATTTGAACGTGAATTGTCGTGTTTTTTGGAGAAAATTTGATCGCATTGGACATCAAGTTTTCCATGGTTTGGTGCAGCTGTAGCTGATCACCTAGTATATGGCGAGCTTTTTTGCCTAGGTCATATGTGAACTGAATATTTTTTTGTTTGCCGGCTGAACGATAGTTGTCTATCACCTGCTCCGCTACAAAAGCGACATTGATTTTGTCCGAACGATAGTTTTTGGTTTCTTCTTCGAGGGCTTCTACATTCAGAATTTTTGTGATCATATTCAATAATCGATCTGATTCGGTGACGATATGATCTAGCATGTCACGGTCTTCTTTGTCAAAATTGTGATTGGACATGTGTACCATTGTTAGTCCTTTGACATTGTTGATAGGTGCTCTCAGGTCATGTGACAGAATCCGAATGAGGTTGTTTTTTTCATGATTGAGATCGATGAGGCTGTTGTTGTGCTTGAAGGCATCTTCTTTTTGTTTTTCGATCTGAAAAGTCATTTTCTTCCTGTCCTTTGCTGCTTTGAGAGCTGTGATAGCTAGGCCGAGAAACAATATCGATATGATGACGGCTAGCCATATAATGATCTTTTGTCTGTGGATGACGAGTAGATTGAGCTCTGTTTGCTGCTTGAGAAATTTGGTCTCCGCTTCTTTCTTTTCTGCTGCGTAGCTGGCATGCAGCGACTCTATTTTTCGAGTGCTCTCTTCGTTGAATATGGAGTCTTTTTGGATAATAAACTGCTGTAGATAGTACAGGGATTGTGTTGCATTGCCATCTGCCTCATAGATCGAAGAGAGTAGATTTAGAATATCACTTTCTATTTTTTTTATGCGGTTGGCTTCACAAACACTGAGACTTTGTTTTGCGTACTTTTTGGCTTTGTTCAAATCGTTTTTGTGCAAAGCGATCTTGGCTAAGTTTAGATACGAATAAGCCAGCGTAGTTTGATGAGATAGCGATTTGACATCTTTTAGATTTTGTAGTAGCAGGGATTCCGCTCGGTCATATTTCCCATCCAAAATATATAAATTGGCCAGGTCTACCCGAGTGATTGTTATGCCTTCATCGTTTTTTTGTTCTATACGAAGTTCGAGCGCATGTTTTAGGTGTTTTTCGCCATCTATGTAATTCTTTAGTCCTACGTAGGATCTTCCTAAGTTGACGTGGCAATAGGCAATTAGGTCTATATCCTCTAGTTTGTTGGCATTGATGAGCGCTTTTTCGAAGTAGTCGATAGCTCCTTCGTAGTTGGTCTGGAAGACATAGATGTTACCGATGTTAATCAGCGTATAACTTATCTGAACAAGATTTCTGCTTTGCTCTGCATGTTTGAGTGCGTCGAAGAAGCAGGAGAGTGCCTTGAGGAAATTGCTTTGATTTCGGTAAGCCACTCCTTTGAAATTTAAGCTTTTGCTGAGACCCAGCGGATAGTTTAGGGAGGTAGATAGCTCATAAGCTTTGTCTGCATAGTAGATCGTGGAGTCTATGTGGATATTGCGATAGTTCCAGCTAATCTCGTTGTATATATCGACGAGATCCTTATGAGACGAAGACTGAAGGAGAACATGCAGACTGTCAATTTTTTCTAAAGGAGAACTCCCTTGTCCAAAAAGTGACTGGCTAGCGATGACCATCCATAGAACTAATGCAAGTTTTGTCATGTGTATATATCTCCTTAATCATGTTGATCATGATCTTATTTAGCTGCAAAATACCAAAAAACTCCCTTTTGAAGGAATAAATAGTTTTTGAAAATAACTCAAATATATACAGGTGAAACCGCGAGTGTAAAAACAGTACTGATGTATGGTTCTTAACACGCACTTGACCAAATTTGCTTGACAACAACTTTAACACAAATGATATTCGATGAAATAAGGAAAAACATCGTCGGTTGGGATCAATGCTTCGATACGACCTATGGTCGCCAGCAGATGATCTATGCCGACTGGGTGGCAGGAGGTAGGCTCTATCGTCCGATCGAGGACATCATGGTGGAGCAGGTAGGGCCGTGGGTTGCCAATACACATTCCTATTCTAACAGGACTGGTAGTCAGATGACTGCCGCCTATCAAGACGCGCGAAAACACATCAAGAGTCATGTAGGTGCTAAGGATACAGACATGCTCGTCACGACGGGTAGTGGTATGACTGGGGCTGTTCACCGCTTGATACAGATTATGAAGTTGGATCAGCTCGATGAGCAGCCAGTCATACTGATGTCGCACATGGAGCATCATTCGCATCAGGTGGCGTGGATCGCTGCAGGTGCTGAGGTGGTGATCGTAGCACCTAATGATCAAGCAGAGATAGATCTGATACAATGGGAGTCTGCCCTCAAAAATTATGAAGGCTGCAAGACACTCATCGGTGCATTTACTGCTGGATCGAATGTCACGGGGATACTGACTCCAGTACATGCGTTGGCTAGACTGATACATCGGTATGGAGGACAGTGTTTTGTAGACTATGCAGCTACTGCGCCTTATGTTGAGATGAATATGCATCCGAGCCATGAGGAAGAGAAATTGGATGCAATCTATTTTTCTCCTCACAAGTTCCTTGGTGGTCCCGGTGCATGTGGAGTCTTGGTAATGGATGAAAAACTATATCACGGTGTATCTAGTGTGCCAGGAGGAGGGAATGTCACTTGGACTAAACCTGCAGGAGGGTATGGTATTAGTACCGATCCTGAAACCAAAGAAGATGGAGGTACGCCAGCATTTCTCCAAACCATCCGAGCTGCACTAGCCATTCGTCTCAAGGAAAAAATGGATGTGAAACGAATAGAAGCGAGAGAGAAAGAGCTGTTGAAAGATGCTATCTCAGGACTCCAAGCCATATCAGGAGTACAGATCATAGGTGGGCTGACTGCAGAGCGGATAGGGGTGGTTTCGTTTAATCTATTAGGGATTCACTACAATGCAGTCGTACGTATGCTCAATGATCGATTTGGGGTGCAAGTCAGAGGCGGCTGGGCATGTGCCAGTACTTATGTGCATTACTTGTTTGGGATAGACCAAAAGCAATCTGATGTGATGACTGGACAGATAGATCAGCGCAACCTCACGGATAAGCCGGGTTTCGTACGATTGTCACTGCACCCTACGATGACTGATCAGGAGCTGGCAAAGGTGCTCGAAGGAGTCGCCTATATCGCGACACACAAAGAAACGCTCATTCAGGACTATGTTTACGATCAAAAGACGAATGATTTTGCGCAGAAGGGGAGTGAGGCAGTAGATCAGCAGCAGGTAGATTCATGGTTTGAATTGTAGTGATGAAATGCAATACTACCTTGGCGTTACAAGTATTATGGGTAAAATTGAAGATTAATAAAAGTATAATAAATAGCTAAAGAATGGCCTCTGGATTATTTGCACTATTAGACGATATCGCTACACTCATGGATGACATGGCTGTGATGAGCAAAGTAGCAGCCAAAAAAACTGCAGGTATATTGGGTGATGACCTTGCTGTCAATGCTGAGAAAGCATCAGGCTTTGTCTCTGATAGGGAAATTCCTGTCCTTTGGGCGATTGCAAAAGGTTCCTTGCTCAATAAGGTGATCATTCTCCCCTTTGCTTTTTTGCTGAGTGCATTTGTTCCCAAGGCGATTACCATCATACTGGTTTTTGGAGGGCTGTACTTGGCATACGAAGCGGCGGAAAAGATTTATGAATTTTTTGTTCCACATGCTCATGACGATACGCTGGAAGTGTTAGAGCATCTGAACGAAGTGGAGGTCTTGTCGCTGGAGAAGCAAAAGATAAAGTCCGCTATCGTGACCGATTTCATTCTCTCAGTGGAGATTGTCATTATTGCACTGGGGGCTGTCGTAGGGTCATCACTTTTGACTCAGATAGTGATCGTATCTTTCATTGCACTCTTAGCTACAGTAGGAGTGTATGGTATTGTGGCATTGATTGTGCGAATGGACGAATTTGGTTACAAGCTGATTGCGCTCAATACGCAGGACGATAGTTTCTCTGATAAAGTAGGTCGCGTACTTGTGAAGTCACTCCCCGTGATTGTCAAAAGCATGGGTGTCATTGGTACGATTGCGTTGATCACTGTATCAGGCGGTATTTTCGTTCACAATATTGATTTCTTCCATCATTTATTTCCAATACTCCCCGGTATCGTTCGAGAGATATTAGTTGGTTTGGTGTTGGGTTTTGTAGTGTTTCTGATCGTTTCGCTCGTGAAGAAACTATGGGTAGGTATGAAAGGAGAGGCAGATGCTTGATGAAAGTGTTTTTGATAAAGTACTATCAAATACCTATCACCCTAAGCACAGTCTTTGCAAGTCCCTACCAAGACACAATTGAGACGGTCTACTTGATAGCCTGCTGGTAAAGAAAAATTTACTATTGATGGGAGACATTCTATGGTTTGACAGTTAATGCAGCGGAAGTGAAAGTGGTTGTCAGGCATTTTTTCACTATCATCACATTTGACACAGAGGGCAAAATACTGTTTGCCATCATCTGCGATTATCTTATGGATTACCCCATCATCACAAAATCGATTTAATATTCTGTAGATCGTAGCTCTGTCTACGTTTACCGTCATTTTCTTTTCGATAGCATCTTGGCTCATGGCTTTACTAGAATTAGCCAATGCAGAGAGTACAGCTTCTTTGGATTGTGTGTTTCTTCTTTTCATTTATTAATGCGACAATGTTGCAATATTGTAAAAAGATTATACATTTGCAAACACTTACTAATGCGACTTTGTTGCGATAGTGAATTGTAGAAAACCATAAAGATTGAAGAATAGTATGACTGACAATATGAATTTTGATGTGATCATCATTGGAGGAAGTTACGCAGGGCTCTCTGCTGCAATGGCCTTGGGGCGTTCGCTTCGTGAGGTTCTCATTATTGATAGTGGGCTGCCCTGTAATCGTCAGACGCCTCATTCGCATAACTTTATCACGCAAGATGGGGTAGCGCCGAGTGCAATAGCTACAGAGGCTAAAGCGCAGGTGTTGAAATACGAGACGGTACAGTTCGTAAATGATCTAGCTGTCAGTGGTGAGAAAGTTGAAAATGGATTCGTAATTGCGACACAATCGGACAGGAAATATCAAGCGAAGAAGCTCATTTTTGCGACAGGGGTATCGGATACTATGCCTGAAATCAAAGGCTTTGCAGCATGCTGGGGGATTTCGATGGTACACTGTCCATATTGTCATGGCTATGAATTCAGAAATCAGAAAACGGGCATCATTGCCAATGGAGAAAGAGCTTTTCATCTTGCATCATTGGTCAGTAACTTGACGGACCAACTTACCATTCTCACATCAGGGAAAGCCGATTTTGAACCTGATCAAATCGAGAAGTTCAAGAGTAGAAATATTGAAGTCATCGAAACTGAAATATCTGAAATAATACACAATGAAGGCTATGTCAAGCATGTAGTCTTCGAGAATGGGGACAAGATGCCTTTTGATGGTGTATATGCTGCACTTCCGTTTACGCAGCATTCGGATATTCCTGCTTCGCTGGGATGTACGATTACTGAGTCAGGATTTATAGAGGTAGATGGTTTTCAAAAAACTACGGTTGATGGCGTGTTTGCAAGCGGTGATAACTCCTCGATGATGCGTTCGGTGGCGACCGCTGTTTACAGTGGAAATGTGGCTGGAGCGATGGTCAATAAAGAATTCGTGGAAGAACAGTTTTAGCACTGGTAACTATGAGAACAGAGATTTTTAAAACAAATGTTCAAGAGCTAAGTGATGCAAAAGTTCTCTTGGCGCATCTGGCTGATTTCTATCCTGATGCGGAGATCAATTTTGATCTGAATGATTGCGATAAAATACTTCGCTTTGAGGCGAGCGTTATTGATGTCGACGAAATCATATCGATGATTGGTAGTCATGGTTTTAGCTGTAGACTGATACCCGATAGAGTTTGCCCATAGGCGAAAGCAAAACTATTCGAATCTACTAAACAAGAAAGCAACACAAGCTTTCGCCTGCGTTGCTAAACATTAACTACATCATGTCATTGTCTGACTCGCTTAGAAGCTGATCGAGTAGGAGATGGTCGGGAATAGTACCAGTTGGGGTACTTTGTATATCTCGTTGGTGGCTTGAATGAAGTACTCGTTGACGACTGCTTGACTGTTGGTGACGTTTTGCACGTCAAATTGTTCTAGCGTCATTTCTAGACCTTTTGACCAGTTCCCTCGTTGACCAGGTCGAACTAGGTGTATAAGTCACTGATATTGATCATGGAGATCGTGCTATTGGGGTCGTTCACAATACTGATTTCTTTCATCATTTATTTCCAATACTCTCTGATATCGTTCTAGAGCTTTGTATACGGTTTCGTAGTAATTCGTTATACCCGCCTCCACCAAATGATGAAGCCTGTGACAGGTAGTGAGCACCCAATCAAACTGGCTATGAAGTAGAATATGATACTGGGCAGTCCCATGATCTCTCCCGTGTGGAGGGGTTTGGCGATGGCCTTGAACTGCTCATGCAGAGGCAGATCGCTAAAATGGACAAGCTTCCTCAAGTTCCCATTTAGGGAAAACTCTAACACATCAGGTGTGTAAAAGCCCAATACCCCCTCCGCACTCAGGTGTGTGAGGGTATAGTTGTTGATGTTTTCGTTGGGGAGGTTGATAGTGAGTAGACCGGTACTGGAGAAGTGGCTCTGGGCTTGGGTGAGTACATAAGACAGCGAGGCTACTGAGTCCCCGGCGGATTGCTGTTCGGTGACGAGTGACCCCATCACGGATTCAAAAGATTGCGCCAGTTGTGCTTTGATAGCCAGGTTGCTCTCAGAGATAATGATAGAATCACCTCCCAACCCCACTATCACTGCATTTTTCACCCATGTGAAAGACACATACAGCCCTGTAATCGCCATGAACAACAGCAATAGCGCGGCATAGAATCCTAATACCTTGTGAAGATCATAGTTGACACGCAGTAGCTTTGCACGCCACTTGATCAGCAGGCTTTTCTTGAGTTGTTTGAGGTTTTTGGGTATCCAAAGCACCAAACCAGATACCAACATGAGCACCATCATCAGTACCGCTGTACCGTTGACGAACTTGCCAACATCCCCTGCCAATAAGAAGCGGTGCAGATCCAATACCCAAGCAAAGAAAGCCGATGCGTTTTGGTTTTTCACTCCCACGACATTGCCCGTATAGGGGTCGAAATAGGCTGATACTCCTGTGCCCTCTCGACTCAAAGAGGAGATGAGGACGGTTCGGTCTGACTCAGGATAGACCCACATAGTCGTCGGACGACCAAAGCGCTTCTCGAACCTGAGCAGTAGTGTATCGCTGCTGATGACCCGGTCCTCATACGGATGGGCAACATGGAGAGACTCGCTATTGATCCAATCTTCGATCTGTTGTTTGAATGCGTAGATACTGCCCGATAGACAAACGATAAAAACCACGACAGAAGACAAAAGCCCCAACCACAGGTGCAGTAGTGCCATGCTGTACTTGAAAACGCTCTCCTTTTTTCTTCGTTTCCTCAGTAGTGGATTTCTTTTTTGAATCATTTGTTTCCCAGATGGGCAAAACGTTTTATCGGTATTGGGTTAATAGCCCTGAGGTTTGGGATGAAAAAGAACACCTTTTTCGTCCCAAACCTCAGGGCTTGTATTGCAACAGGTGGACCTGGTTCTTTTAATGTTCGGACTTGCCGATGTTGTATTCGGTCGCCAATTCCACATACTGCGTGTATTGGGCAGGAGACATGAAGCCCTCAAAGGCTTGTCTTCTGCTCAGGTCTAGCTCCTGATAGTATTGTAGGTATACATCGGGCTTGCCATGGTAGTTGTCATGGTTGTCAATCAGTGTCTTGTAGAAAGCCTCATTGGCGAGATCATATTGTACGCTTTGGGCACTGTCTAGGGCCAGCTCAGACTTGATCAATTGCATGTTGTGTTTTTCGCGTCCATCGCGCTCGATTTTCATCTCCGCCACGTAGATATCGAATTGCTCAGGAGATAGGATGTCCTGCATCGCTGCGTCTTGCTGCGCAAATACTTCCCCTACAGCCTCTTTTACTTTTTGACGGTCTGGCTTGCTGGCTTCATAGGCCGCTCTGGCTTTGGTGCTGTACTCATCTTTGATGAGGTCAAACTGACGGGTTTGCTCCTCTGTCAAGCTTAGTTTTGACTTGACCAAAGTATAATTGAACCGCTCCTCTTGATGACCACAGCTCGCAAGCAGCGACAGCACGAGTGCCAACACGAATACCGATAGGATATTTACTTTCATAGTTGTTTGGGTTTTGTATGTAAACAGACCTTGTTTTCTTCTGGTCGAAAATAACAAGGTCTGTTTCCGTATTTTGATTGATCTGGATTAGTGATAGATACCTTCTACGTGGATGTTGTTGCCATCCAAGCCAAGCCCCTCAGTCACTGCGTCAGCAGCAGCAGAGCTCGCGTCAAACTCGTAAACAGCTGCATCACCACCTGTTGGACTGATAGCCATGTAGAAATTGTCGTCTACTGTGATGCCGTTTTCGTAGGTAAATAGCTGAGATAGCGGTACATCAAGCTTGACAGCCGTTTGGTTGTAGATGTCGATTCTGGCTACACTCCATGAGTTGTCTGTATAGTAGTTGCCCTCGTCTTCGAGCTGGATAGGCATGTATCCGATCCCATTGCCTACATAGAACCAACCTACTGCAGCGACATTGCTTTCCAGCCCTAAAGCTGCCGACACGTCAAACTCGTAGCTCGAATCATACGCTCCATCTCTCAACCTCATGATGACTGTTTTGTCCCCATTCGATAGATCAAATCCAGTGGCACTCATGAACCAGTTGTTTTGGTATACGTCACCGTTTTCGTCCACATGCATCGCAGGTGCGCGGTATCCACCCGTGTGTCCCGTCGCAGCACTCGATTCGGTGATTGTCCCATTGGTCATCGATGGGTAGTCAAACACCAAAGTCTCTAAACCAGACTGCTTAGGTGCTCTGAATGGAGGAGGTACAGTCGGATCAAAAATATCTGTGTGCATCAAACCAAAATAGATCTTGTCTCCTGAAATCACCGGAGAACTCGCTCTCATAGGATGGTACCCAATGGTTGCTCCTTTTTTGGCATTCTCTGTTTGTGGGATCACAAACTCCGTCAAATTGCCAATGGTCATCTCTGGAATAGCCACAGAAGACAACCTCAGTGTACAAATGTAGTCTGTCACGTCACCTGCATCATCAGTCACGGGAGTCGTCTCCACGTTCATCACGATGATGGTGCTTTCGTCTGCTAGTGCATAGCGTGGCGTATTGGTCCCGACTGACAGCCCTGCGTTGATTTCTTTGATCTTGACATACTCCCCTGTAGCTGTAGGCTGCAACTGAGACAACAACCCCGTCCCGTAATCCAACGAATACAAGTAATCACCAGAAGCGATGATACGCGCGGCTTGGTCTGCATCGATCTGCGTACCATTGTTGACAAAAGTCAGGCTACCTTCGGTGAGCGTTTCGGAGGCTGCTAGGTAGTAAGCACCGTCGATAGTTCCTAGGAAGTTGTAGATACCATCTGCAGCGATGACATCTTCATTAGAGTCATCGTCTTCGCTACAAGCGATCAAGAACATCGCCATGTACATGGCCATTGCTATTTTAAAAATCTGTTTCATATACTTCTTAATTTGTATGATTTTGAATGTTAAATGGTTTTATAATAATCGATAGGTAGCTTTGATATAGGCCGCTCTACCGGGTTTTTGAATCGCATAATTGTCGAATACCTGCTCATCGAACAGGTTGCTCACGTCCACGCTGAGGCTGAGTTTTTCTTTGGGAAACGTATAACCTATCCCGCAGCTATTGACCAACTGAGCAGGAATCACGTCCTTGTTGTACCGACCTATGATCTCTGAGTGACGATGAAACTCACCCACATACGATACACTCCAATAGAAGAAGGTAGCAGCACCTTCCTGGATCAGATTCTTGAATTGAGTTCGTAGCTCGGTATTGGTTTGGAAAAAGGGCGTATTGGCTAGTCGCGAATTTTTCGTCACATTGTTGTTGCCCAACTCATCGGTATCCGACTTGACGATAGGACTCAAATAGGACACCGTCTGATTGACGGTCAACCAATGACTATGCGCGAATTTGATTTTGCCATCCACTCCCTGCATTCTTACCTGGTCAAAATTGATGTTGACAAAGGCTCCAGGATCGTACGAGTACTGCTGGATCAAATTCGTGACATCCCGATAGAAGACATTGCCTGAAAAGGTGAATCGGTTTTTGCGCTCCGTCGCAGTAGTGACCCTAAAACCCAAATTGGCATTGAGACTCGACTCAGAACGAAGTGCAGTAGTGCTGACAACATTGAGACCATCCCCTAGCACTTCGTTGGCGGCTGGTAGTCGATAGGCTTGCTCTACAGACAGACTCAACATCACGCTAGGTCTGAGCTGATACGAACCCGCCACCCCATAGCCCCAATCCGATGCACTGGCTTGTTCGGTTTGGTAACTGGTGATGCTGTTTTCGGTGGTAGCTGTTTTGATCGCAGCATGGTAGCCAAACCACTTGACAAACAGCGAAGTATGGAGTCTTTGCTCCAAGAACTGACTCTGCAACACCCATCCCATGCTGTGCCTTCGAAACGTCTGTGGTGCCCAATAGCCGTCGGTCTTTTGTGTCACGACTGGATCACTATCTGTTCGTGTCAGGTCACTGAAGACATAGTTGTAGCCCAGTTTGTGGTGAGGATTGAGCTGATAGACGAGGTTGAGACGGTTGAGCCAGACTTTCTGATCCAGCGTATTCAACGTCCAAAGCTGCTCCCCTCGATCTGAATTTGCATCCAGAATACTTCCATCCCAATTGTACATGTTGGTTGTCGTGTCGATGCGGTCACGCACTAGGTACGAGTACGACGCAAACCAATTCACATCCAGCCCTTTGGCTAAGAAATCAAACTTCTGATAAGTCATGTTGGGCATCACCACACGTTGGTGATATCGAGCTTCCCCAAACACCACCTCCATCGTAGGACCGTGCTGGATATCTTTGTCCATCTCAGAGTACAGAACACCAAGGAGTAACTTATCTGCCCATTTTTTTTGCGTAAAGCCAAAGTCAGCTTTGACAGACTTGGATTCATACCCGTCATGAAAACGCCTGACTTTCTCCCCACGGGTGACATTGGCTGTATTCACATCGGTGACGGGTACATCTTCGCCCCATACGTAGTAGTTGTTGTCCGAGTAATTGTAGAATGCAGACAGCTTCATCGTCAAGCCGGATTGTTTCGCTCGCCAGCTGCCTTGTATCGCTGCTCGATGAGTATTGAATGATCCGTAGGAGTAAGAAGCCTCTACGAACTCGTTGAAACTGGATTTGGTCACGAGGTTGATTGCGCCACCTAATGCATCATTGCCTAGTTCGACAGGCACTACGCCCTTGTAGACTTCCACACGGTCTACGAGCGAAATAGGGATGGTATTGATCGAGTAGGACGACCCAAAATAATCCATGGGTACCCCATCCATAAAGAAACGAATGGATTGACCACTCAGGCCGTTCATGCTATAGTTGACTCTAGAGCCCAGCCCTCCGGATTGACGTACTTTGACCCCCGCAGTTTGATCCAATACTTGATTGATTTCGATCGATTGGGCTTGAAACTGCTTTGTTCCCACAGCCTCTACCGCAAACCCTTGGGTTTGCTGTTCCTTTTCTGCATCGTGAGAGATAGTCACCTCCTCTAGCATTTCGCTATCGTGAGTCAAGGTAAGATTTAGCGATACGTGAGGGTGTTGGTCATCCAGTGTGACGGTAATTTGGCGATCCTCAAACCCGAGGAAGGTAACACTGAGCCGATACTCCCCAAAAGGCAAGTCTGAAAACACAAAATGTCCTTGATCATCGGCTACTACTCCTACGCCTGTCTCTAGAATCCGAATAGGCACCATAGGGAGGGCTTCTCCATCCGAGGACGATACTGCACCAGAAATCCCCCCAGTCTCCTGTCGCTGTGACATAGCGAGTGTTGCGCTGAGGCACAGGCATAGTGCTAGAGACAAGGATAGAATATGGAAGTAGATTATTCTCAAGAGAAAAAAAGCTGCATTTATTAAGACCAGTTCTAAATAGTGTATTTTTGTGCAAATGTGGTATAGAAGCCATCATTTGCACCAACGCAAAAGGTTTTTTAAATGCCGCAAAAAGATGAAATGAAAACAATTCTCAAAAGCCAGATATTCGAAGGTGGTACGCAAACCAAGCAGTACTCTAAAAACTTCACTACACAATCCATCAAGGAGGAGAACACGAGTATTGATCAAAATGGCGTGACGGGACAAGTACATGAGGTACAAGTAGATGGGATCATTTTGGTCAATCGAAACGTCACCGTCAAGTCCCCCTATGAAGTGGAGGTATCTCATGATTTCCCTTTGTTCAAACTGCATTTTGAGATCGAAGGCTACAATCACTACGAACCCCAAGACGAACACAGCATGCCTGTCGAAATTCAATCTGGTCAGTTCAATTTGTTTTATTTCCCCAGAGTCAATGGTGTTTTGCATTTCACCCCACCCCATCGTCAGACCCTAGAGATACAGTTTACCAAGGCTTTTATCAAGAAAGCTATTGGTCAAAACTTCAAGGAGGTATTGAAAGAATTTGGGACGGCTATTGAGAGCAAGCGACCTTTCCTGTTTTGGAATAGAAGTCAGAAAATCACCCCTGTTCTCAAACGCCACATCCAGGACATCCTCGACTGTCAATATGCCGACTCACTCAAAAAGCCTTTTTTGGAAGCCAAGGTATTGGAACTCTTGGTGATGATTTTCGCCTCTTGGGATCAACGTTCGTCTCGCTCCACCACTACCCAGCTATCCCCTAGCACTCACGAAAAGCTGGAACGAGTCGTTCAGCACATCTCAACTCATCTCAACGACCCGCTATCCATTGCGTCCTTGGCAGCATTGGTAGGAATGAATGCCTCCAAACTCAAAGAGAGTTTCAAGGTGACTCATGGCACGACACTATTCAAGTACATCACCGAACAACGGATGAAATCCGCCAAATCCCTCATCGAGGAGCGTGTCTGCAACATCACCGAGGCATCTTATCGTGTAGGTTACAAGAACCCACAGCACTTCACCGTTGCCTTCAAAAAAATATACGGTCTACTGCCCAGCGAACTGATCAAATAATCTCATGTGCAGTCGAGTGTACTACATTTAACCTTTTGTTTTTGTGTAGGTCTTTTATTGTAGTGATCTATTATTTATAGTAATAGTTGTCAATAGAGCTTCTATTGTTTTATGTAAATATTTATTAACTGATGAGTCAGATGAAATTTTTACCGCTATACACCACCGTTATTTATCTACTCGGTGCAATGACCCTTTCTGGTCAGGCACCGAAGAATCAATCGAGTAATACGTCGTATGAGAAAGTCATGAACGAACAATATGTATTGTATTATCCGCTAAAGGGTGTAGACACCTTGTTGATTCTATTTGGTGGGTTTCCCGAAGATGCTGAAAGTATTGAAAGAGAGTTTTCTATCCTAGAAGTCGCTAAGGCTAATGAGATCGCGGTGCTCTATATGAACTATAACCGAAAACTATGGTTAGAGACAGAGGATAAAGTGCAGCTGACCCTGTTATTGGAAACTGTTCTCGATAACTATGATTTGGTGCCTGATCAAATCTTCTTTGGTGGGTTTTCTAGTGGTGGCAATGTCACTTTGCTCTTAGCAGATTATTTGCGGTCTGTGAATTCTGTAGTGGCGCCTGCGGGATTGTTTGTTGTAGATTCGCCAGTGGATTTGTTGGCACTTTATCAAGTGTCTCAAAAGAATATTGGGCGCAATTTTTCAGAGGTATCTGTAAAGGAGGCGATCTGGTTGACTGATTTATTAGAACGTTCTTTGGGTGATCCCGAAGAGGGGATAGCTGGATTTGAGTCCCAGTCTCCCTATACCGCTGAGACTCATGATATGCATAATTTGATCCATCTGGATGGACTGAAAATTAGACTCTATGCAGAGCCTGATGTCATTTGGTGGAAGGAGAATAGACAAAATGACCCTATGGATTTGAATGCTTATGGACTAGAAAAGCTTGCGAGTCAGATCCAAAACGAATTGCCTCGCGCCACGGTACAGTATATCACGTCTGAAAATAAGGGATATCGATCCAATGGCGAACGACACCCACATAGTTGGTCGATTGTAGATAAGCCTGACTTGATCGAGTGGATGTTAAATCAATAAATTACAAATTCGTCAGTACATTTTGTTTCGCTTTCAAAGTAACAGATATTTCCAGAATTCGACAGTTCTATATGAATATTTTGGACTGAGCGGAGGGGGACCGAAACGTGGATTGACTTTAATTTTTTTGGATATCAATTATCTGCTCATTTGAGTGATGATATACCACCGTTGGATTATTGTGGAAACGTGGATGGGGGCAGTGTGCCGATTCTACATTCTGGATGTTTGCTAGATGGGGAGGCGAAAGTGTTCTTGGCGCATCTGGCTGATTTCTATCCTGATGCGGAGATCAATTTTGATCTGAATGATTGCGATAAAATACTTCGCTTTGAGGCGAGCGTTATTGATGTCGACGAAATCATATCGATGATTGGTAGTCATGGTTTTAGCTGTAGACTGATACCCGATAGAGTTTGCCCATAGACGAAAGCAAAACTATTCGAATCTACTAAACAAGAAAGCAGCACAAGCTTTCGCCTGCGCTGCTAAACATTAATACATCATATCATTGCCTGACTAGTTTAGAAGCTGATCGAGTAGGAGATGGTCGGGAATAGTGCCAGTTGGGTCACTTTGTATATCTCATTGGTGGCTTGGACGAAGTATTCATTGACGACTGCTTGACTGTTGGTAACGTTTTGCACGTCAAATTTTAGCTCACGTGTCGTTCGGCCTTTGTTGCGTCTCGTACCTATGGCAATGTTCGCGATGAAGAGATCATCAGAACGCTCAGAAAAGGGTTTGTCATCCATACGCACTTCTTCACCTGTGGCTATAGAAGCCGCCAGATCGATGGGCGTATAGCGTTTACCTCCCATGAGTGTAACCTTGCCATTGACGAAAAGCACACGCTTCTTGTTGGCTTGTCCGATTTTAAACTCTTTCCCGGCTAGGACATTAAAAATGTATTGATTCGCAAAAGCAGTCTCACGCTCCACACCATCCATCGGAGTGTATAGTGACTGAAATATCGACGCAGAGCTCAGGTAGTAAAAACCCTGATGCAGATACTGCTCGAGCGTCATTTCTAGACCATAGTTTTGACCAGTTCCCTCGTTGACTAGGTCGAACTGGGTGTATAAGTCACTGATATTGATCATGGAGATCGTGCTATTGGGGTCGTTTTCTACAGGGGTATCATAGAGGTATTGGTAATAGAGTTCCGTTTTGAAGTGGGTGCGCTGACCGATGAGTTGATCATATCCGAGTACCAAGTGTGCTGCTTTTGATACTTCTAGGGATTTGTTGGGCTGGGTGTAGCTGCCATCGCTTTGCTGAAACTTCCACAGGTAGACAGCTGCACTCTCCATGCGGCTATGAATACCTGCTCCGATACTGACGGAGTTGCGTGGTGAGGTTTCCCATTTTAGCGCAGCACGTGGTTCTATGCTGTAGCTGTTGTTGAGTGCGAAATGTTGCCCATGGAGTCCGCTCGTCATGGTGAGGTCTTCGGTGATGCGGTATTTCCATGTGAGGAACCCCTGTGTGCGGTTGGTGTTGCCATCGTCATCTAGTACATTTTCGAGTCTATCCTGATCATAGTTATAGGCATTTTGCGTCATGTTGTAGTAGTGACTGTTGTTGATCACACCTATCTCAAATTTGTGCTGCGCATTCCATTTGAAACCATAGGTGACTGCCGAACGGATAAATGTCTTGCTGTAGTCCGTGTCATAGACGCGGTAAAAATCCGTCGGATCGTTGTTTTCAGGAATGTCATAGGTGTTTTGGAGTAGTGTCCCAGATACGGATACACTGGCACGCAGATAGGAGCGTGGATCGATTAGGTAGTTGTAGATCACACCTATAGTCCCCATGTTGCTCTGCATGATGGCTTTGCCTACGATCTCGTCACTGTCGTCTATGGTTTCTTCGGTACTAATCGAGCTGATGCCTCCGAGCCCAAACACAGAGAAACTATGCTTTTGATTCACGGGTAGGTTGATATTGAAAGACATATCTTGGTATTTTGGGACTCCCCCAAAATCAATCAACCCAGTCTTGTCAATCAGCGCCAGCGATGAGTAGCGGTAGTTCATGAGGTAGGATCCATTATAGTTTGGTTTGAAAGGTCCCTCCAATGTAAAGTCCAGTCCAAGCGTACTGATCCCAGCGGTATATTCCCGCTGCTCATTGTTTCCTTTTTTAAGTTTCATATCAAAGACACCAGAGAGGGCATTGCCATACTCAGGCGCAAAAGCACCACTCATGAAATCCGAATCACTGAGCATATTGCTGTTCAGGGCATTGATAGGGCCACCAGTAGCGCCATCATTGGCAAAGTGGTTAGGATTGGGTATTTCAATCCCTTCGAGTCGCCAAAGGATGCCTTTGGGGGAGTTGCCACGGACGATGATGTCGTTGTTGCCATCGGGCGAGTTGGTCACTCCTGCGAATCCTGATACCATCCGGGCAGGGTCACCAAATGAGCCTGCAAAGCGACCGGTCTCTTCCACCGAAAAAGTACGCGCACTGACGAGTGACATCTCGTTGAGTACTTCTGATTTATCCTTTTTGGCGATGACAACTACTTCATCGAGTTTTTCGAAGGACTCTTCCATAGGGATGTCAAGGATCAGTTCTTTCGCAGAACTCACCAGTAGGTTAGGGATCGTTTTGGTTTCATATCCTATCATGGTGATGCGGAGGTTTATGCGTCCGATTGCCACGCCATCGACACGAAACTGTCCTTCTACATCAGTAACGGCTCCCTTGATAGGGTCTGTGCCGAGTATAACGATATTAGCGCCTATAGCGGGAGATTTAGAGTCCTGATCTATGATCGTGCCTCTGATCGTTTGAGTAATTGGTTGGCCTAGAACTGTAGTGTTGATCATGAATAGTACGATCAATACTAGATATATAGAGTGGTGTTTGGTTGTCATTATTTTGTTTGTTTTTTGAAGGATTAGTAGTTGGTCATCGCTGGGTTTATAGGCGATGACCTATTGTGTTTTGAGAATTAAAACCTGATACCAACTGAGTAACCTACCCAAGCTTGGATTTTGTAGTTGCCTTCTTGCTCCTCATAGAAAGGGCTTTTGGCGATATCTATCGTGGGCTGATCCGAAGGTGTTAGATCTGTTTGCGCGACGTAGATATTGAGGACTGGACCAGCAGTCACCGACAGATGTTTGAACAATTGGTATCCCATATTGATCTGGAACCTGTTGAGTAGGTTGAGTGATTCTACATTGACTTGGTGTTTTCTGAGTTGGTGTGTGGAGAGCTCTACATTGGCGAATAGTTTGTCTTTGATATACATTTTTGATCCGAAACCGATACCGTATGACCAGATTTTGTCCTCGTTGGACTGTTCGAACTGTGTGCCTACTGTAAGAATGGAGTAGAAGTGATCTCGCCCCGTACGAAGGTTGAGGTTCCAAGGAGTCACATCCCCATATTCCACTCCTAATTCGAAGAGACCGTTCTTTTTGACGATATTGATTAACCCAACCTGCATGCCGCTAGAGACCGAATCTGCGATGTTGACCAAACCAATCTGAATACCATTGAGCTCGCTTGTCTGGTTATATATGCCAGATAGTTGTAGCCCTTGGTTTTGTTCAGATACGTTGGCAATAGCACTGATCTGCGTTCCTTGTAGTAGCGTAGATTGATTAGATAGTCCTGCGAGTTGCAGACCTTTGGTACGGAGAGAGTGGTTGTGTAGACCACTGAGTTGCATACCGATAGTCTCTTGACTAAGATTGCTGAGCCCAGCAACTTGAACGCCTTGTACTACTTCGGTACTGTAGTTGAGTAGTCCACCGATCTGAACACCAGTGACCGATCCTTGCACTGTATTGATCATCCCTGCTAACTGTAAGCCTTGTATATGGTTTCGGTTGAGGTTGATTAGTCCACTGACCTGTGCACCGATTGTCTGACCGCCGGTGTAGTTTAACAACCCTGCTAGTTGTGCGCCAGATGCGTTCTGGCGGTTGAGATTAAACAATGAACCAATTTCTGCACCTTTTAGTGCGTATTGATATCCTCCTAGGATATTGAGAGAGATAATGTTGGTTCTCTCAGATGACCCGATGCTGGTGCTGAATCCAGGAATAAATGAGACCTGGCCGATACGTGTGTTGTCTTGTGCTCGCAGGAGGTAGTTGCTACCGATGAGGAAGAAAACTATGATGCTGATGATTTTGATATTCCTTTTCATAACTAATAACTAAGGTGTTGTTCTTTGGTTATGAGAAAGGCGAGGAGGGTTTTACCCTGACAGACTTTATAAAGTTTTTTTGATTTTTTAAAAAAAAGGGGAGTTGGCGTTCTCGCTCCGAGCGAAGAGGTCAATTCTTTTTAGAGATTGTCCTTTTCAAGTTTCCTGATGTAAAAGCTCACAGTGAAAACTTACGTCTTTGTTAACCCGCCAAATAGAGAACTCTCACATTACTGAGACAAAAACGTCAGCGTCGAACCCAATCCCCAAATGGGGCTGAGTCAATAGGCAATTAATAGTAATCAGACAGAGTTTAATTTATACTCCTTCGTCAGAGACAACTTTTAATTTGGAAGTTAGTTAATGGCGTTATGTTCGAAAATATCTGGAGTGTCATTGAAGCACTTTCACTTGCTCTTGATTGGCTTCATTTATAGATAGAGAAGTATGGGGTACTGACACATGGGGTTATTAGTATGGTTTGTTAGTAATTGTTTCTCTTGCCATATTTCAATGACTTTCTATTTTTGAACTCTTGTTTTTTTATCTTGCTGTTTTTGTTCCACATATCTAGAAGGAGCAATACCATAGAATTCCTTGAAGCTGGTGGAGAATTTGGCAGGGGATGAAAAGCCAGTAGCATATGCGACTTCTGAGATGCTGATCTGCTTATGGTTGAGAAGGTCACCGGCTTGTTTTAATCGAGTATTTTTGATCAAATCTCTCGCGGATTGGCTTGTGATTTCTTTGAGTTTTCGATGAAGGTGTACGCGGCTAAAGCCGATTTCAGAAGCGATCATCTCTACATTGAGTTCGGAGTTAGCAATGTTTTCATTGATCACCGTCATGATTTTTTGCATCAGGATGTCGTCGGTAGATTGTACTTCTATTTTCTTGATTTTATCATTCTGCAGCTGATTACCGTTGTAGTTGTTTTTGAGTAGCTGACGGTTTTTTATCAGGTTTGCTACGGTTTTCTTCAGAATATCAATATTAAAGGGTTTGGCTATGTAAGCATCTGCACCTGTGTCCAGCCCTCGAAGTTTGTCTTCTTCGGTGGTTTTTGCGGTGAGAAGAATAACTGGGATATGATTAACATTGACGTTGTGTTTAATTTTTTTACATAGCGTAACCCCATCCATTTTGGGCATGACTACATCACTGATGATGAGGTCAGGTGATTTTTTAAGGATTTCAGCGTAAGCCTTTTCACCATTCATACTTGCAGCTGTATGGTAGTCTTCGGAAAATTCGCTAACGAGATAGTTTCTGATCTCATCATCGTCATCTACTATCAAGACATTGAGTTTGCTTTTGGATTTTGCTTGTTCTACTATGGGCACTATAGGTATATAGTATCTCGGAGTATTACCGTTTGATTTATTGCTGTCGGATTCTGTTATTTCTTCTTCATTTAAGTGTTGCCGCCCCAGCGGCAGGTGGATCAGGAAGCTAGTCCCTTGCCCAGACGGGTTGAGTCCTGCTCTGATCGTACCATGATGGAGTTCTACAATTGATCGAGTGAGGTGTAGACCAATTCCAGTTCCTTCTGGGTTAGACGACTTGTCGTCGGAGGATTGGTAAAAACGATCAAAAATCCGTTCTATTTCTTCTTCATTGATCCCAGATCCTGTGTCATAAACTTCGATGGATATGTAGGAGGGTTTGTGCGTTTCATCTGTTCCTTGTTTGACATAAATATCTATCTCACCCTGATGTGGCGTATATTTGATGGCGTTAGAAAGAATGTTTTGGATTACTTTATCAAAATGGTTTGGGTCGAGATATACCAAGGTGTTTTTTGAAGCATTGATACTAAACTTAATGTCCTTTCCATGTATTTGCTCATCAAATATCAAACTGGTCTCTTGTAAAAATTGGATGATATCTGTTTCCTGAAATTTCATTTTCAGTTGCCCTTTGTCAATTTTTCTGATATCTAACAACTGGTTAACGAGCTTCAGGATTCGTTCGGCACTGCGCTGCATTATAAAATAATCACGGTGTCTTTTCTCATCGGTATCTTGTTTAATGAGTTTTCGGAGAGGATTGATAATTAGAGTAATAGGGGTTCTGATCTCGTGTGATATATTGATGAAAAACTCTAGCTTGGCTTGGTTTATTTTTTGATCCTGTTGTTGAGCTTTCATTTTTTTTCGTATTTCCAGCCGTTGGCGAAGCAAGAAATAGATAATCCAGAGTATCAAAGCTGTGGTAATAGAATATAGGATTTTGGCCCATCCAGACAGGTACCAGGCAGGGTGGATTTGGATACTTAGTGTCTTCGGCTCTGATAAGGTATTGTAGTCTTTAGATCTAACTCTAAACTGGTAGGAGCCGGGACTCAGATTACTAAAGGTGACTGTGTTGGTGCCTGGTTGAAGCCCGATCCATTTGCTGTTGTCCATGGAGTAATAGTAGTTGATCCTTTGAGGGTTACTGAATTCCATGGCAGTAAATTCGATGGTGAAGGAATTGTCGTTATGGGATAGATCGATGTGATTTGTTTCTAGTATAGACTGTTGAGTTACCTGATAGCTGCCTGATTTAGTGTTTGTATTGACAGGTTGATTGCCAAGGTAAAGGGCGGTTATATTAATTTCTGGTTCTCTGACTTTAGTTTTTATCTCATTTGGCTTAAATATGGTGATCCCATTGATACCTCCGTAATAAATATTGCCTTTTTTATCCTTGAATGAGCAGCTTTTTGCAAATTCGTTGCCCTGTAGGCCATCGTTATAGTAGTAATTGAAAAAGATGCCTGTCGAGGTGTCAAATTGAGATATTCCGTAATTAGTACTGATCCAAAGTTTATCCCCATTAGCTCTAATACCACATATTACGTTGCTTGGCAGACCATCTTCTATAGTATAACTAACCAGTTCATTAGTCGTTGGGTTAAATGATATCAAACCTTGAGACGTGCCAAACCACATTTGGCCAAACGAGTCTTCGTGCAGGGAATAAATAATCTTTCCTTTGAATTCGTCTCGAATATTGTTCAATAGCGAGAAATGACCAGAGTTTAAATCCAGGCAGCTAACACCGTCATAGGTGCCAATGTAGAGCTTGTCATCTCGGGAGGTATATAGCGAACTAACCCAATTATTGTGCAGCACACTGTTGTCATTGTTCGTAGGGTTTGGAGTAAAGGAGCTCAGTTGTGTCACTTTCATTGAATTGAGTTGGATAGAAAATATTCCTCCACCAAGTGTTCCTAGCCATAGCTTTCCATGATTATCTTCTGTTATGAAGGTGACATTTTCTATTGGCTTGGACAAGTGATCTAAAAGTAGTTTGAACTTTTCAAATACTTTGCTTTTTCTGTTGTATAGATACAAGCCTTCTCCGTATGATCCCAACCATAAATTGTGATTAGAGTCTTCGAAAACGCTCAATACTGTAGAGGGAGAACTGTCGTACGTTATAGAGACTGTGTATTGTTCGTTATTATCTTTACTAAGTTTATAAACACCATCACCGTCACTTCCAACCCAGAGATCTCCTGCATGGTCTTTCCACAAGGACATGATATACTTGGTTCCGATTAAATTACTTTTGATGGATTGATTACCTATGTAGTCAAAATTATTTTCGTTTGAAGGAATCAGTGCGACTCCTTTTTGAAATAAGCCAAGCCAAGTATTTCCTGACATATCTTCTAATATAGAATGTACTTTAGATTTGGATAAATCTAGGTTAGAGATTTCGAAATTGAGATTGGATATTTTTCGGGTTATTGGGTCAAAGTACTTTATTCCGTAACCATCCGTCCCTATCAGTATTTTGTCGTCTTGTTTTCGGATATTAAGCGTGACTATGGGCATGTTTGAAGGCATGCTGTTGATATGATTAAAACTATCTGATTGAGAAAGGTATTCATAAAAACCATTGTAAGTCGTACCAATGAATATTTGCCCCTTGTTGTTTTGAACAATAGCAGAAACTTCTTTGAAATCTCTAGAGTCACTGGCAAAGTAGTTGAAAGACCGTCCATCCATAGTGACTTTATAAAGACCTTCGTCATTGGTAGCAATCCATAAGTTTTGGTTTTGGTCTTCGAAAAGGTATCGGATCAGGTTGCCCGAAATTAGGTTAGGCATTTGCTTGCCCACCAATTGTGTGCTGTCCTCGTTTAGTTTGAAAATACCAAGCCCTGAACTGCCTATCAATATATCTCCATTTTTTCGCTCTAGTATGGCCATAGTGTGGGCGTAAAAAGGAGTGCCGTTTTCAAGCAACAAGGGGATAGTAGTAAATCTATCCGTATTGTGATCATAAACTTGTAGACCATTGAAAAAGCCAAAAAATAAGTGACCCTTGCTGTCTTCAAAAATGAATTTTGAATAGTTGTTAAGTATGTTGCTATTGTTGGTCTTGTAGGTGGTGATTTTTGCACCATCATACCTGCATAGCCCATCTTCGGTTGCCATCCATATTTGACCTTTATTGTCTTGATGAAGGTCAAAAATCAAACTACTAGGCAACTCAGAATCTGTAGTAAAAAGCTGGGCACGTTGGCTGTAGGTAGGACTGATTACTAAAAACAAAAAGAGAGTAACGAATAGTCTGGTGATATGAGAAAAAATCCTGTTCATTACCGTCTGGCTAATCATGCACGGGCAAATTTAACGCTAAATTAATGAGTGAGTAATATAATTTGGTAGTTAAGCATAGTGATGCGTGACGTGAACCCGAAGTGAGTTGCCTCTGACGTATGTAGAAAGACTAAAGATTGTTCTAGTGCCCCTATTCAACTAATAAATTCTAATTGAGCATGAAATGAAACGGAAAGGAACTTTTTTATAAACTTCAGAAATCTATGAATAGTACAGATACAAGATGAAACCTGTATGTAATATTTGAATGGTGGGAATAATGAATATAGAAGTATTGATTTTTAACCCCAGAAATACCGACTGATCCAAAAAAACTTTATAGACTGATTTTAAATATGTGTGTGTTTTACGGATTTATTCCAAAAAAGAAGGGGCTG
This sequence comes from Reichenbachiella agariperforans, assembly GCF_900142205.1. GTDB lineage: Bacteria > Bacteroidota > Bacteroidia > Cytophagales > Cyclobacteriaceae > Reichenbachiella > Reichenbachiella agariperforans. The sequence goes on along the minus strand of NZ_FRAA01000009.1, from coordinate 86,935 downwards.
CCCTTGCGGTGCAACCCCTAAACCAACCTAACCTAAACTTACCTTTATAATCTTAACTTTTAATTGTTAATGTTATTGCTAACACCGTGCCAAACTGAAATTAAGATCAAATATTTTTTATCTCTTTGTTTCTCTGTTATTGTTTGACAAAAGTATGACATGCATACCAAATTGCAAACTTATGACTTCTATATTATCTCTTTTTAACAAAATTTAAGGGAATCCCCTAATTTTAGGTGATAGCTTTATGTTGTAGTTTGCTGTAGATATTACCTAATTATACAGCAAAACTCTCACCGCATCCGCACGTACGTGTGGCATTTGGGTTTACGAACTGAAATCCTTTGCCGTTCAATCCATCTGAGAAGTCCAAAGTGGTGTCTAGTAAATAGAAGAGACTTTTTTTGTCTACGATCACTTTTACACCTTTATCTTCAAACACGTCATCTTTGTCCGTGATTTGATCATCAAACGAAAGATCGTACATCAATCCGGAACAACCGCCTCCTTTTACTGCCACACGTAGATTGTGTGACTCAGGGTGACCTTCTGTCTTTTTCAATTCTACAATTCTCGTCAACGCTTTTTCTGATACCTTTAGCATAAATTTTACTATTCAATATTATTTAGATAGAACTCTTCAGCTTGATGAAAAGTTTCATTCTCTTTGCAAAAGTAAGGATTTAATTAGAATTAATTTAAATAATTAACCTCTCAACTCGGATGAAATTAGAACATGTAGGTATTGCTGTTAAGAATCTGGAACAGAGTAATCTTCTTTTTAAGAAGCTGTTTGGACAGGCAGTATACAAGTCTGAGTTCGTTGCATCGGAGGGGGTGGAAACTTCATTTTTTCAATTGGGAGAGACGAAGGTAGAGCTACTCGAAGGGCATGACCCACAAGGGGCGATTGCTAAGTTTATAAATAAGCGGGGAGAAGGAATACATCACTTGGCGTTTGAGGTAGAGGATATACAATACGAGATTGAGCGTCTTCAGTCAGAGGGTTTTGAGTTTGTTCAAGAGATACCCAAGGAGGGCGCTGATAACAAACGTATCTGCTTTTTACATCCAAAATCTACCAACGGGGTGTTGATAGAGCTATGTCAAGAAATCAAAGAATAACATGTCACAGGAGAAAGAAAAAAGAACAGAAATAGGAGAGATTGGTGAGTTTGGTCTAATAGATCGTATCAGTAAGTCTTTTGGACACAAGAACCCTGAGACTTTGGTAGGGATAGGTGATGATGCGGCTGTGATAGAGAGTGGGGCAAAGGTGAAACTGGTGACTACCGATATGCTAGTGGAAGGGGTGCATTTTGACTTATCATATATCCCGCTGCAACATCTCGGATACAAGTCCGTGGCTGTCAATGTCTCTGATATCGCCGCGATGAACGGCAAGCCTAAACAAATAACGGTGAGCCTGGGGCTTAGCAATCGTTTTTCGGTAGAAGCGGTGGAGTCGTTTTATGAAGGGGTAAAGTTCGCCTGTGAAGATTATGCTGTGGATTTGATCGGAGGTGATACTACATCGTCTCCGACAGGGTTGATCATATCGGTCACGGCGATAGGAGAGGCCAGTAAGGAGCAAGTTTCTTATAGAAAAAATGCTGAGGAGAATGATATTATCTGTGTTACGGGTGATTTGGGAGGTGCACTGATGGGACTGACAGTGCTGGAGCGAGAGAAGGAAGTCTTCAAAACGAATCCTGAGATGCAGCCTGATATCTCTGCTTATGAGTATATCGTCAAGAGGCAGCTCAAACCGAGTGCAAGAATGGATGTGATTTTCGAATTAGAAGAGGCAGGAGTCGTACCTACGTCGATGATTGATGTTTCGGACGGATTGGCTTCCGAGTTGTTTCATATCGCTAAACAGTCTGAAGTGGGAATTACCATTTATGAGGATAAGCTACCAATAGATGAGGTAACGTATAATACAGCTGTGGAATTTAAAATGGATCCTGTGACCTGTGTACTCAATGGAGGTGAAGATTATGAACTTCTGTTTACGATCAGTCAGACAGATTTTGAAAAGATCAAAAACTTGCCAGATGTATCAGCTATAGGCTATATCGATAAGAAAGAAAATGGCCATAAACTAGTCACCAAAGGTGGGAATACAGTGCCTTTACAGGCGCAAGGATGGAAACATTTTTAGGAAAAATGCTTATTTATTTATGCGTTTTTACTCTGTTTTTTTAAAGGATTAAAAATTACTTTTGAGTATCATTTTGAAACTATTTGATATTCTATGGAGTCAGAGCCAGTCATTTCTAACAAGTCAAGAGTCTATTTAGACAAACCCTACGTAAAGGTTTTTTGGAGCCCAGAGGATAGTATATTGATGAGTAAATGGTCGGGTTTTTGTACTTTCGAAGAGATCAAAGCAGTGGGAGATCGCATTTTAGATGCAGTAACCTTTGAAGGTGCACAAAAAGTCCTCTATGATGCTAGACAGATAGAAGTACTGGATGACAATTCTCAACGATACATTTCTGGTACTTTTACTCAGGAAATGATCAGTTCGGGAGTGAAATTCGCTGCAGCGGTTTTTCCCGATGATATTTTTGCCAAATTTTCAATTGATGATATACAAAGAGATATTCAAGAACGAAGAATATCAAATGTGACCTATTTCCAGTCTATATCTAATGCCTTTAACTGGTTAAAACACAAATAGACTTTTAACAACGCATTTTCCCAATTATATTGCTTTCAAGTATACAACCAGCATTGTAATACTAATGGCATGATGTGCTCAGTCCATACAACTGCATGTCATCTGATATAATTATATATGCGTAGAATTATTCTTTTCTGCTTATTACTGGTTTCTATTTCTTTTAAGTCTCTTGCTGACTCTTGGCAGGAGGCGCAACGTACGGGTGTAGCTACACTGGATTTACACTGGTATGTTTCTAAACCTTTTATCTATCAAGATGAAAAGGGGAAATTCCATGGTTTAGAGTGTGAGATTTTAGAGGGATTTCAATCTTATGTAAAGGAGAAACATGGTATTGAGTTGAAACTAAACTGGATAGAGGCCAAGGATTTTAGCAGTATTATCGTCCAAACTAGAGATGCGAAAAACCCAAGTACCTTAGGTGTTTCGGCTTTTTCGATTACAGAGGAGAGAAAGCAGTTTTTGAAGTTCTCAGAGTCCTATCTGACCGATATCACTGTATTGGTGTCTAGTAAAGGAACTCCTATCATACATGGCTATGACGAGATATTTGAGATGATGAGTCAGACGGAAGCTGTAACGATCAAAGGTACGGTGTATGAAAATATGCTAGCGGACTTGAAACGGCGTCTTAATATTGATTTCAAAACACACTTTATCCCAAGCGATCAAAATATTTTGGATGAGATTAGTAGTCACGACAATCGTTTTGGTTTTATCGATTTACCGATTTATCTCATGTTATTGAAAAACGGAGGGGAGTTGACTCGCCAAAATTTTTTCACAGTTAAAGGAACGGGATATGGATATATCATGCCACTCCAGAGTGATTGGGATGAGCCACTAAATGAGTTTTTGACAGATTCTCTAGCTACTTCATTGATTGCTGAACTGACCTCTAAGTACATGGGGCAGGAGGTGTTTCAATTCATAGACAACTTGTACGAATATGATCAATTGGGAACTATCATTCTCACCAAAGAGAAGGAGATGCAGTTAGCTATGGTTAAAAATGCAAATCTTAGATTGGAAGAGGAGAAAAACTATCGCAAGATTTTGGTGCTAGGTTTCGTAATTGTCGTACTGTTTTTGATAGTGATTGTTGTACTATACTATAATAACAACAAGAGCACCAAGACCTTGATGGTTCAAAAAGTGCAGATAGAGAAACAACAGACCGATATTAGTCGAAAGAATGAACAACTACTGAATAGAAATGTTCAGTTGCTGGCATTGAATGAGGAGAAGAATAATCTGGTGAGCATACTGGCGCATGATCTGAGATCACCGCTGAATCATATCATCGGGATATCAAATCTCCTTAGAGTGAGTGACTCTAAAATGACCGAGGAAGACCGAGAGTTTGTCACGCTCATGGATAGTTCAGCTCAGCGTATGAGTGATATGATCACCAAAATACTGGATGTAAATGCGCTGGAACAAAACCAGAGTGTTGTACTCAAAGAGCAGGTGGATGTGAGTAATCTATTGCAGGAGGTCTGTAGTCGCTACCAACCGACAGCTGCTATGAAATCGATAAGTCTAAATGTAAATGAAACAGGTATTCCTCGTTCACTTCAAACAGATCACCTACTACTCTTTCTTGTTTTGGAAAATCTATTGTCGAATGCTTTGAAGTTTTCTAGTCATGAAACTGCTGTGAGCTTAAATGTTGCTTATGACGAAAAAGTCATTGTCTTTTCGGTCCAGGATGAAGGGCCTGGCTTTACAGAAGAAGACAAAGAAGTAATGTTTGGAAGATTCCAAAAACTCAGTGCGCAACCTACAGGAGGAGAGACTTCCACGGGGCTTGGACTATCTATCGTTAAGAAATACGTAACTGATTTAGGCGGGAAGATGTGGTTGGAATCTACAATAGGACAGGGGAGCATATTTCATGTTAGTTTGCCTGTTTAGCCCTAAAAATAGTAACCAAAATTGATGTTGAAACGAGCCTCCCATTGGTTCGTGACGCTGGATCCTTCTGCTAATGAGTGATCAAAATCAGGGTTGAGCCATGGTTGGTTCTTACCAGCTGCAAAATCAAAATAGGAATATATATTCCCCGCAGTGACGAGTACACCAGTAACATTCATGAAGGTGTCTTCGAATCTTGTGACGGTCTTGTCTAAAAAACCAAAATCATTGTATAACTGTAAGTTGGAGACAGGCCCCCAAGAAACGGGAATGTCGTAGCTGATCCCCAAGGTGTAGGAGGTAGCTGCTGCTGCTACGAAATACGGATAGCCATAGGCAGTCATCGCAATGATGTCTGTCGGTTCGCCAATTAGACCATCTGTCGTGATTTTGTAGGTGGATATTTGGGCTTTGAGGTTGAGCGGTCCTGCGGTGAGTTCATAGTGAATAGCGAAGGCATACCTAGGGCTAATCGACTCGGTATCGAGGTTGTAAACTCCTCCGTATTCTGCTGAGATACCTAATTTGTTTTTTCGGGTCTCCGAACCAAACTTATAACTCAGCTTCCCATTGACTTGATTGATTTCTTTGTTGCGAAGATCTAACTCGCCATCTCCGTCCCAGTCTTTGGAAGCTATGTCGTAGGAGTATCTGCCATCGTCTATGTCGCTATTGTTGCCAAAGCGCAGCTCTTCTGCGTTTTTGAAAAAGGCCAGTGCGTATTCCCACTGTTCGCCGATATGAGTGTATTTGACGCCCATGTCATGGTCGTCTTCTAGTCCGACATAGTAGTTGATGCTAAAAAACCAAGTGTGAGAGTTGTATTGCGTAATGCCAAAAGGAACCTGCGTCAAGCCCAATTGTAGATTGTTTTTGTCGTTGAAGTCATAGCCAAACCATCCTTGTTTGAGCATGCCACCACCGAAACCGGGTGAATAGAGCCTGTATTCGGCGTTCAGTTTTACGCCTTTGTATTTGGCCTTGGCGTTGATACGGAATACGTCATACCCGAAATCTCCACCACGCTTCTTTTGGGCATCTTTCCAAGTCGAGAGGTTGTAGTTGAATCGTAGCGCTCCACCGACATGGAGTTCAGGCTTGTCTTGGGCATAGCTGACAGTAGTCAAGGTCAGCAATAGACAGACCCATGCGTATGTTTTGAGCATTCTAGTGATAGCGTTAGTTGGAATCGACAACTAAGATAATCACAGGACTCAAAATATAAATTGATTTAGCTTTTGATTTTATATTGATGAAAAGTAGAGGCTGCAGCGATGAGTAATCCGATAAACTCTCTGGTTTCTTCTATGTATGGTTTTTTGTAGACCATTTCGCCGACGATCTCATTTTTGTTGGGTTGGACTAGGTACTCTACGAACCCCGGAATGTAAAAACAAGCGATCCCGACCAAAAAGATAGTGATACCTAGGAATACCCTCGGGTGAGAAAACCCGAACAGCCGTATTGCAGACACTACGGCTACTAGACCATAGATTGCGACCCAAAATAAAGGATCGGGATCATTGAGCTGTAGGTAAGCGAATGCTCCGAAAATAAGGAAGTAGAGTATGCTGATTAGTTTTGTTTTCATCAGAATTCGATTCTATAAGTGAGTATGGGGAGTAGACCGAGTTGGTAGTTCATTTCTATCTGACCTGTAACCGAATCATAGTACTGGAAGGCTTCATTTTGTCGGTTGGTTAGGTTTTGGATATCCAAAGACCATGTTCGAACAGTGTTTTTCTTGTTCTTTGCCCAAGAGATTCTTATATCAATTCGTCCATAAGGAGATAGTCTGTCGTTTTCGGGTTGATACATGCCTCCTTGATACATTCCTTTCAAGTTTGCTGAAAGTACTCTGTTTTCACCCTCGCGATTGAAAAACCATTTCTCTCCAACTGATGCACTGAAAGAGTGTCCAAGGTTGTAGGGTAAGTCTTCTCCTTCGTAAGTGGAGTTGAACAAGGATCCTCCTATGTCATAGTAAAACAGAGGTGTCATTCCCTGAAGTCTAAGGCTGACGCCAGAGGTTTGTGCCTGAGATTGTTTGTTTGTATAGATGATGTAATCTGGAGGAGTCATACGTTTGATGACACTCACCGATGGGAAATAGTAATAGAACCCCTCTACTTGTATATTTACCTTTTTGATGGTAGTCTCGGTCGAGGCTAGGTAGCGATAGCTTTCGATGAAACCATTGGTGTAGAGGTTGTATTGAGCTTCTGCTTGCCGTGGAGTGAAATTGCTATAAGCTTGTTTGACTTGTGAGTATTTGCCTGCAGAAACACTCATTTTCATCATTCCTAATTTATAACTCACTGCTGCTCGGTAGTCATAATTGTACATTGTGGAGTTGGCGTTAAGCAGATAGTAAGTGCCACCAGCAGTGATTGACAAAATGGTGGTTGGCTGATACTCCCATAGTAGGTAAGGTGCGAGGAGCGACTGCTGATTCGAAAAATCGATAACCTGAGTACCTGTCGATTGGTATTGATGGTCATAGTGATTGAAATTGCTACCTAATTGAAAGGTGTTGTGACCAAGATTACGCTTGACTTCTGCTCTGTTGGACCAGATAGCGACTTGGTTTTCGGTATTGTAGCGACTTTCTACATTGACCAAGTCTCTGAAAGTTGTTTGGTTTCTGGTTTGAGAATTGGACGAGAATAGAGAGGTGAGTTGTATGCTGTACCCATTGGAGAGGGGTAAGTTGTATTTACCTCCTATACCTCCCATTTTTTCACGATAGGAGATGTCGGATTTATCTTTTTCGATTTCAACATCTGCAGGGCTTTTTGCCTTAAATTCATTAGAACTCAATCCTCCAAGCGCAAAGACGTTTAAAGATGCTTTGTTTTTGAGAGGTAGGTGTACGTTGAAACTTAAATCTTGAAACCCAATGACCTCTCCACCGAAATCTACGCCCATGAGTCCGAGTAGTCCAGTGAACGAATAGCGGTAGTTGGCGAGATAACTGGCTTGACTACCTTTTTTGAGTGGCCCTTCGGCGCTGAAGTCTAGTCCGATCAACGAGGCTTGTGCGGTGAACTGATGATCTCCTGCATAGCCATCTCTAAAATCCATGTCGAATAGCCCTGCTACGGTGTTGTTGTTGCTGTTGTCCATCGCTCCGATGTGGAACTGGGACCTGTCGAGCATCTGAGCACTAAGGATGTTGACGCCACCTCCAGTCGCAGCGGGTTGGTCGTTGAAGGTCCCTGCATTGGATAGATGGTTAGGATTGACGATTTCTACGCCTTCTAGTCGCCAGACGTTGAGTTCAGGAGAGAGTCCACGTACGGAGATCTGGTTGTTTTGATCGTTGGTGACCATCACGTCTGGGCTACTGAGTACTAGTCGTGCTGGGTCGTAATAGGTCGCGGCGTAGCGATTGATTTTCTCCTCTGTGATGGAAATGTCACCTATTTCGTCACGCAAAGGCTCGGTGTTCGCCGTGACGACTACTTCATCCATTTCGTTGTTGCTACGAGCGAGCTGAATATTAAGGTAGACAGTTTTTCCGGTTTTTACCCAGATGTTTTTTTCGATATAGCGCTCGTACCCGAGGTAGCTAACCTGGATTTCGTAGAGTCCAGGGACGAGGTTCTGAAATTGAAATAGCCCTTTTTCGGTCGTGATACTACCTTTTGTCTGATGATTGAGTTCGATGGCAGCACCGATCAGAACTTCTCCGCTGATCTGATCGGTAACCTTGCCTTCGATATTTTGCCCATAAATTAATGTAGTACATAGTAGTACCAAAACTGCCGCTCCTAATGCCCTCATCTTCTAAATTCTATTCTGCTAGTAATACTTCTTTGACGTATCTAATGGATGTTTCTATACTCTTGAATGGATCGTCAGATTGATCTTGTTCGACGAAGAAATAATCAATTGGCGAAGTTTCACGAAGTGCGAAGATCGCTTTGTAATCTATGGTGCCATTACCGATTTCTGCGAAATTTTGATCAGCCGTGTCGTCCATGTCTTTGACATGCCACATGGTAAACCTTTCAGGATATTTCTGAAGGTAAGCCACGGGATCAAAGCCTGCTTTGGAAATCCAATAGAGGTCTAGCTCCATTTTGACATGTGCAGGGTCTGTACCTTCCATGATGATGTCCATGGGGATCTGTCCGTCGATCTCTTCGAATTCAAAAGCATGGTTGTGATAGGCGAATTTTAGACCTTGGTCAGTACACATTCGTCCTACCTGATTCATCAATTCTACATGGTCTTGGTATTGCCCGATGGTTTTCCTTTGATCATCACTGAGCCAAGGTAGTACGATATAGCTCAAGCCTGCCGCTTTCGATGATGCGATGGCCAACTGTGGGTTGTCACGTAGTGCATCGATGCTGATGTGTGCACTGACTGGTGAGAGTCCATAGCCTTTGGCGATATCTGCAAATTCTTTCGGTTCAAAACCATAAAAATGCCCTTGATCATACCCAGCCAATTCGATTTGGGTATAGCCTAGCTGAGCGATTCGCTCTAGTGTTTCTTTGGGTCTGACTGCCATAGAATCACGAACTGTGTAGAGTTGAAGACCTATCTGAACAGTTTCGACTGGTGTCTCGTCTAATGGTGAATCTTGTTTTTTTGTTTCCTGACTTTCTGATTTGGGTGAGCAAAAAGTAAGTCCAACACAGACCCATGTTAAGATCATCAATGTTGAGATTCGATCTGTCTTATTTTTCATTTGGATTGAATTTAATTGTTTTGACTTGTGCCAAGTTGATGTCTTTAGTTTCGCTAGAGAATACGAAATAGAGATTCTGAATACCCTGTGTAGGGTTTATATCTATTACTGTAGGTGTAAAATCATGGTTGTCTCCCTCTATAGTGAATGAGCCTATTTCTGTTCCTTTTGGACTTTCTGTTCGGATAGAAAGTGCTACTGGGACATCTGCTACGTGTTTCATCATCAATGAGATGGATGAGATATCAGTTAAGTCTATTTGTTCATATTTAATCCATGCTCCCCCGTACACTCGGTTGATACTGCCATTTCGATTGATTTCAGCATTGAATATGCTGTCAGCCAATCCCGCATCTATCATGTTGGGTTTTAATGCTAAGGATTTGATCTCTGAGATAGGTGTGAGACCATTAGACCCTTTGTCTGTATACTGCGCACTGAATACTAATTGTTTGGAGTCCTCAGCTGGATCAGCTGAGTAAATTCCTTTTAAAGCTTTGAGAGCTGGTTTTTCCTCGCTGAGGGAGAGAATATAATCTACCATACTTTTGACTTCTCCCTGTGTGAAATCAGGATGGGCCGACATGGAGTGGTCTCCCCATGCACCACTACCTCCTTTGATGATTTTGGTACTGAGGTACTCCATAGCCGATTTGTCATTTTTGTAGCGTTTGGCTACTTCGGTGAACGAAGGGCCTACGGACTTGTCATTGACCTTATGGCAAGACATGCAATCCGATTTACTGATCAGGGCTTCTCCAGAGGTGACTGGCATTTGATGTCCTAGTATCTGTGACTGGTCAAAACCATCCATATATAGGATGTCGAAATTGACCTCATCCCGGTTGATACCCTTGCCTATCGTCCCGTCTTGCGCATCGTTGATGGCTAATTCGTATGTGATGTTGCGTCCTGGCCAGTAGAAGCTCGTGTTGCCTTGGATGTTGATATCTATCTTAGGAGCATCATTACCTACTTCTATTTTGAACTGTTCCATGAGTGTATGCCCCGCTTCATCTCGTAGCGTTAGCCTAGGGTAAAATACACCTGTTTCATTGAAAGTGTAAGTCACCGCTGCACCTTCGAAGGTTTCGTTTCCTATTTTCCAAGTGTAACTCAGTTCATCTTCGTCATAGTCACGAGATTTGCTAGCATCTAGCGTGACGGTTAGTGGACTGCTACCGAAGGATTGAGAGATGTCTACTTTCATCTCAGGGACACGGTTGCCTCGGTCAAATACGATGCGGCTTAGCTTTGCATCTTCATTTTGTTTGAACCATGCCGTGCCATATTCTAACATATATAATGTGCCATCTGGGCCAAAGTCCATGTCTATAATATTGCGATAGTCTGCGGATGGCGTGAAAGGCTCGAAATCTGACGGAGTACCTGTAGAGTCCACTTTGATCGTGAATATCCAGTCTCGCATCCAGTCATAGATGAAAAGTCGTCCATCGAAATAGTTGGGGAAACCATGTTTTTTGTCCATCCCTTTCTCTTGATAGAAAACGGGACCTGTCATCGCAGTCCGTCCCCCGTTGGTGAGTTGGGGAAACTCTTCACTAGGAGAGTAGGGGTAGTAGATCATCGCAGGCACAGGGAGAGGTAGTTTCTCTATACCTGTGTTATACCTAGAGGTGTTGATTGGGTTTTTTGGATCGAAAGTTCCTTCACTCTCGTTCGTGACAAAATTCCAATCGGCATAGGGTTTGTTGTCTCCGATAAACATCGGCCAGCCGTAGTAGCCAGCACGCATGGCGACATTCATTTCGTCGTGTCCTCTAGGTCCTCGTACGGCATGATTGTTTCCTGCATCAGGTCCTACATCTCCCCAAAATAGCCATCCTCTTTTTTGGTCGACAGTGATTCTGTAGGGGTTTCTACACCCCATGACATATATCTCTGGTCTGGTTTTAGGGTCATCGTCTTCGAATAGGTTGCCTTCTGGGATGGAATAGCTGCCATCTGTTTCGGGTTTGATTCTGAGGATTTTTCCTCTTAGGTCATTGGTGTTGGATGAGGTTCTGCGTGCATCGAAAGGTTTGAAACCTTCTCGATCATCGTCGATAGGAGCATAGCCATTCGATTTGAAAGGGTTGGTGTCGTCTCCAGTTGATAGATATAGTAGCCCGTCAGCACTAAATTCGATTGATCCACCTGTATGGCAGCATTCGTCACGCTGTGTAGGTACTACGAGCATGATCTTCTCATCAGAGATACCATTTTGATCAAAGGTAAAGCGTGATAGATGTTGTTTGGGTTCGTCTCCAATAGGGGAGTAGTATAGGTAGATCCATTTGTTCTGGCTAAAATTAGGGTCTAGTGCCATACCCATGAGCCCATCTTCCATTCCGTAAAATACAGAGAGACTATCGGTAAGTACCATGCTCATCTTTTTGGGATCATAAAGTTTGATCCCTCCTTTTCGTTCTATGTAGAGTATTTGTCCATTGGGCAGGACTTCTAGTTCTACAGGTTCATTGAGATAGTTGAGAAACACTTCTTGGGTGAATCGGTGTTCGTCAGGGATGGAGTTTTCATCGTATTGGGTAGCGTCACATGCTACGATCCACGCACCTAAGAGTACGAGTATGAATGGGTACTTTAACATAATTTATCTTTCAGATTTCCTATCCCAAACATAAACCAATACCTATGTAATTCAGAGCTTCTTGGCGGTTTTGTCTGGCTCTGAACGAAAAATGGGGGAATTACCATTAGTGATGTTACATGTCTCTATGTATGATATAAAGGTGACGTGGTAATGATGTAGGTAGTTCTTGTAGGTGAAACAGGAAGAAATAAAAGGTCATTGGTTTTCAAAAATCAATGACCTTTTAAAATGAGTCGTTTGACTACTTAGTCGGCTTCTTTTGTTTGATCTCAAAGAGATCTTTGCGACGGTCTCGGAGGTTGTTGACACTGCCGAACTGATTGAGCTCTCGGAGCAGATCAATGTCTACATCTGCGATGAGGATCATCTCGGAGTTGGCTGTGGCTTCTGCTTTGATACCATTGGCGGGAAAAGAGAAGTCACATGGCGTGAAAACCATCGACTGGGCAAACTGAATGTCCATGTTGTGTACCTTGGGTAGGTTGCCGACACTACCTGCGATGGCTACATAGCATTCATTCTCGATGGCGCGAGCCTGTGCACAGTGTCTCACACGAGAGTAGCCATTTTGGGTATCGGTCAGGAAAGGAACGAACAGGATGTCCATCCCCTGATCCGCCAATACGCGACCCAGTTCGGGGAACTCTGTGTCATAACAAATCAAGATGCCGATCTTACCACAGTCGGTATCAAAGGTCTTGAGCTCTGACCCTCCCTGCATTCCCCATACTTTGGCCTCATCAGGGGTGACGTGTAGCTTCTCATAACGCTCTGCCGTTCCGTCACGCTTGCATAGATAGCCCACGTTATAGAGTAGATCGTTTTTGATCTCTGGCATACTGCCTGTGATCACGTTGATGTTGTAACTGATGGCGAGCTCTGAGAAACGCTGTACGATTTCTTCGGTGTGTTTGGCGAGTTCTCTGATCGCAGCGGACTCAGAGAGATGGTTGTTTTCGGCCATCAACGGTGCGTTGAAGAACTCTGGGAATAGCGCAAAGTCAGACCTATAGCCAGATACCGCATCGATGAAGTATTCGGCCTGTTGCATCACTTCGTCCAGGGATTTGTATAGACGCATCTGCCACTGGATCAGTCCTAGACGCACGATCTTCTTTTTGTTGACTGCCGTTTGGGTTTCCTTCTCATAGTAGATGTTGTCCCACTTGAGCAGTACGGCAAATTCATTGGACGCTGCGTCTCCTTCTAGATAGCCTTTGAGTATTTTCGATGGGTGAAAATCATTGGATATCTGGAAGTTGAAAACAGGGTCGTGTATTTCCTTTCGTTTGACTTTCTCGATATATTCTTTTGGGCTGAGTTTATCAGCATGCAGGTGGTAGTTAGGGATACGCCCACCGAAGGCGATACCGCGAAGATTGAGTCGTTCGCAGAGTTCCTTGCGGTAGTCATAGAGTCTACGTCCTAGTCTGAGTCCGCGGTATTCGGATTTGACAAATACATCGATCCCGTAGAGGATGTCTCCATCATCGGTATGGGTGTCGAACGAGAAATTCCCAGTGATACTCTTATAAGTATGGGAGTTGTCAGACTTGTGATGATCTACGACGATAGACAAGGCACACCCAGCCAACTGACCGTTGACTTTGATGACTACTTGTCCTTCTTGAAATTTTTCTATCAAGGTCTTGATATGAATCTCGTCCCAATAGGAATTAGGGAGGTTCGAATAAGCCTCAATCATGGCAGATTTTAACTCCTGATAATCACTCAGCGTCAGGTACTGTAACTCAATATTTTCTATGCTCTCTAACATACATGTATGATGGCTAATGGTTAGAGTCATGGCATGAACCATAACTCAGTTTTGTGGGGATGAAGTTAGTGAAAAGGGTAAAGAAACAATGAATAAAAACAGGGATGAATGTGTGGTAAATAGAGAAAATTTGAGTCTATGTGATTGATAGTGGAAACCTGCCTTAGGCTGAAAAGGTTGTTGTTTTTCATGTCTATGTCTTCAAGCCAGACAGACTCATACTTTTCCATTGATGAAAAGTAAGCGAAAATCTAGAACTGTGAAGAAAATGTACATCCTGAACACTTATCATTTTCTTAGTTTCCACTCAATTCCATGTAGAACCAGAAAATTAGAGGAGTGTGATTTAGGTATTGTCTGATTTTTTCAATGTTCGGCGTGGAAGGAAATACAGGATCAATACGGGCAGCAGCGTCAAGTCGGCAATCAATGCTACGATGAACGAGACGCTGACGAATAACCCTGTATTGAAGGTCGCGGCAAACTGAGAAAAGCAGAAGATGATAAAACCAGAGGTCAAAATGATCGTCGTGACGATAATAGGTTCTCCTGTCGCGAAGATGGTGCGTTTGATCGCATAGGGCATGGATCGCCCTGCGAGTCGCTCTTCGCGCATTTTGCTGAGAAAGTGTATCGTGTCATCCACCACGATTCCAAAGGAGATCGCAAAAATGATAGACGTCCCTAGATTGATAGGGATACCAAAGAAGCCCATCACTGCAGCTATGGCTAGGATAGGGAATAGGTTAGGAATCAGTGTGATTAAGATCATTCGCCATGATTTGAACATATAGCCAGCGATGATGCTGACGATGATCACTGCGGCGAAGAGCCCTTTCATTAGGTTCATGGATAGGGTCTCGTGGCTCTTTTCGATCAGTTGGGTAGAGCCTGTGATGCGATAGTCTAGGACGGATTTGTCTAGCCATTGATCTAGATCAGCCTTGAATGCCATGGCGCGATCGGTTCCATCTTTGGATCCGAAATCTTTAGAAAATCCACTGATGCGGGCTAAGTTGCCACTGGTGACTTTGAAGAATCGTTCTTCTATTTTTCCTTTCTGGATGGTCGAAAAGACCTGACGCCATTCTCGGTCTGTCTCTGGTAGTTTGTAGTTTTTGGCCAAACCACTGTGCTGCATCTGATACACGGATTTGACGAGGGAGGCAGGAGATACGAGGTTGTTGGCATTGAGGGTTTGATGTGCGAGGGTAGCGATGGAGTCGATCAGCGTGATGATTTCCTTCGAGTAGAGCTCTGCACTATCGGGTGTCCATACCGTCATCGTAAAGGGTTTTGAGCCACCATACTGCGTATCAAAATAAGTAAAATCTTCTTTGACGGGATCGTCCTTGGGTAGGTCATCGATCAGGTAGGCATTGATTTCTAGTTTGGTGATCCCAATCCCAATGAGCACTGACGCGATGGCGAATAGGGCGAGTATGAGTTTTTGCCTTTGGATCACGGCATGGTAGAGGGTATCAAGAAACCGCTTGAGTATGGGGTTGCTTCTCTTTCTTTTGAGTCTGGGTTCAACGAGGAACATGAGTTGAGGGAACAGCAAGTAGGTCAGACCGAAAGCAAACATGATTCCCACGGCACTGTATAGCCCCAGATCGATGATAGGTTGTACACGGATGGAGATCAAAGTAATGAAGCCTACTGCGGTAGTGATGGAGGTGAGTAGGGTAGCGAACCCCACTTTCTTCACGGCCTGATTGATGGCATCTGACATGCTGGCTCCCTTCGAATACTCGTCCTGTGCATGTGCGTAGAGGTGGATAATGTCCGACATGGAGACGACCAATAGGATGGAGGGGATCAGTGTAGAGAGTATGTCGATCTCCTTGCCGACGATGGTCATGAAACTGAGTGTCATCACCACAGAGAGCACCGAGACCAGTAACGAAGCGATCACCATAGAAGGCCTTCGGATGAAAATGATCAGCATGATCAGTATCGTGAGACCGCTGAAGATTACAAAAAAGGTAAAATCCTGCTGTACGGCCCAGACATAGGCACGTTCGCCGATAGGGCGTCCCGCGAGTCGAACTTTGTCAAACGGATAGTTGGCTAAGGTCTGATCGATTTGGGAGACAAATGCATCTGCCAGCTTCTTGTCTTTGAACTTACTGTGTGTGATGATCAGTTTGGTAGATCGGTGGTCTGAGGATAGAAACTGATCCTGCACGTGCGGTTCTTTGGTGATCTTGAGGCTATCCTTCGTTAGCTGACTGGGATCGGTTAGGTGGAGGTAGGGGAGTTCGATGTAGCCCATCGGGCTCTTGACCAGTTTTTTGAGATTGATCAGTGAGATCACACTTTTGACACCATCGATGGCTTCTAGGTCTGACAGTACAGAATCGCTGCGGAGTAGAAAATCCTGTTCGAATACGCCAGCATTGTTTTCCAGTCCGACGAGGATGTAGTCATTGTCATGGCCGAACTTTTCGGTGAAGGATTTGTAGTAGATCAGGTCTGGATCGTCGAGAGGGAAAAAGGCATCCAGATCATTGTTGAACCGCAGGTGAACCAGCTGACTACCCATCCCGAGTATCACCGCAAAAGTGATGACGAGCGATAGAATAGAGGACTTCTTATTGATCATAGAGCAAGCGATATGTCATGCCGCAATATTAATGTAGATTGGTTAATCTCAGCACCCGAAAACCCATAAGTCTTCAGCATAACATGAAGAGTCTAGCGAGGCTGATTTGTCCCGACCTACCCTCAGCTGATTTCTTTCTCTATCATATAAGGAGGTAGTCTCTTTGAGCCTGTTCAGGGCAGCCTGTCAATTGAGGCCATTTATGCCTGTATCTATCGTCCATTTTGCATAAATCGACTACTTTTGGAAAACCATTTTTTTAAGACAAAAGACCAAATAAGATGAAGCAATACCACGAACTGATGCAGCGAATTTTAGACGAAGGCGTTCAAAAAGGTGACCGTACTGGCACTGGGACGAAAAGTGTCTTTGGTCATCAGATGCGGTTTGATTTGTCTCAAGGTTTTCCTGTCGTGACGACTAAGAAACTGCATCTCAGGTCGATCATCCATGAGTTGCTGTGGTTCTTGAGAGGGGATGACAATATCCAGTACCTCAAAGAAAATGGCGTCTCTATCTGGGACGAATGGGCGGACGAGGATGGAAAGCTGGGGCCTGTCTATGGGGTACAATGGCGAAGCTGGCCGACTGCCGATGGACAGACGATCGATCAGATCGCACAGCTGATCCATGATATCAAGACCAATCCTAACTCTCGACGACTGATCGTGAGTGCGTGGAATGTCGCCGATGTGCCCAATATGGCTTTGCCTCCCTGTCATGCATTTTTTCAGTTTTATGTCGCAGAGGGCAAACTGAGCTGCCAGCTCTATCAGCGTAGTGCTGATGTGTTTTTAGGTGTGCCGTTCAATATAGCGTCTTATGCACTACTCACCATGATGGTGGCGCAGGTCTGCGGATTAGAGGCGGGCGATTTTGTGCATACACTGGGCGATGCGCACCTGTATTCTAACCACATGGAGCAGACCGAGTTGCAGCTGTCTCGTGAGTGCAGACCCTTGCCAACCTTGAAGATCAATCCAGAGGTAAAGGATATCTTCGACTTCAAGTTCGAGGATTTTGAACTCGTCGGCTATGACCCACATCCGCACATCAAAGGGGCAGTAGCGGTATAAGGGAGAGAACCAAGATCGCTAGAGCCAAGAATCAAGGTGCTTAGAACCAAGACTGACTCTTTGAATAGGGAGGCTGTATATAGGTTTTGAAAGTGATTGCCATGGCTATCCGTTAGATGGATGGAATTGTCCTAAATATTCGCTTCCTTAGTGTGCAACAACAACCCCCAATAAATAGATGGAAAGAAGTAGTGTCTTTGATATGATAGGGCCTGTGATGATAGGTCCTTCGAGTTCGCATACTGCTGGTGTCGTACGTATAGGACGTGTCGGCGTGAAGCTGTTAGGTGGTGTCCCGGACGAGGCTGAGATTATCTTTTACAATTCATTTGCCCAGACCTATGAAGGACACGGTAGTGACCGGGCGATTGTAGCTGGGCTAATGGATTTTGATACCGACGATGCGCGTATCAAAGACGCATTTGATCATGCCAAAGACAAACTGACCTACAAGTTTCGTTCTGTCGGCAATGCCTCCACCAAACATCCCAACACGGTTTTTTTGCGACTCAAAAAGGGAGATAAGAAAATCGAGCTCGAAGGAGAGAGTCGAGGAGGTGGAGTGATCCGAATCTCCAATTTCAATGGTTTTGCATCAGGATTTACTGCCAACCTACATACTCTGGTAGTGACTACTGACGATGCTCAAGGCAGCATCGCATTCATTTCTGACATCATCTCACACGACGATTGCAACATCGCCACGATGACCGTTTCCCGAAAGGGAAAGAATGATGTTGCCTGTCAGATCATTGAGATGGATTCGGGTATCAACGACATCACCCTCCAGTACATCCGCCACATCAAGTGGGTGCATGACGTGATTTATATACCTGTGATTTAGGTAATAACCTGAGTTCGATTTCAACTTTCATTAAACCCTTGTCGGAAATGCATCAATCACACTTTGTCTTCAAGCCAGATAGAGCATGATTCATTTTTAATCGAACTCAGGTTAAAAGGTAGATGAGCATGAGACATAAGCACAAAGTGTATCAAACCTCGTTAGGTTGTAGCATTTTGATATATATCTTATCAATTTTAGATATAAATCTTTTTAAGTTTAGATATATACCATTTTACATTTAGATATATATCTTTTTGTTGTATGATGCTGTGGAGTCATACAGCATCACCTTAGATCTATACCCTCTTGTGCCCTATTGCTAACCTGAGTTAGATTCTAAATAACAGTTTCCTTGAAGGTCAAGGCTATCTTAGTAAATTCTCCAAGAGTTTATCTGCCGTAGGCATGGCCTGGCTGGCTTGAAGACGATGGATAGGGATTTGCGAGATTTAAACGAACGCATATAAGCTTCTTACTCTCGCCAAAACCCAAACAATAGACCATTTTAGTAGTTGTAATCTTATAGATGGCGTGATTAGAGGGCGATATCTGACCGATATTACTTAATTTTAGTTTTTTGAGACATCCCAAAAAAGATAATGAAATAGCCTAAGCTTGCTTGACGATCAAGTAGTGAATGCTAGCCCTAGTCTCACATACCATGCAAACAATGAATCAAGAGGAAATACCCAAGATCTTTAGTATCTACCGTGCCTCGGCGGGATCGGGCAAGACTTATACGCTGACCTATAATTACCTACGATTAGCACTCAAATACCCAGATTATTTCAAGTCTATCTTAGCGGTGACCTTCACCAACAAAGCGACCCAGGAGATGAAGTCACGTATCGTCGAGACCCTGACGGAACTGAGCAAGGGTACACATAGTATGTCCTCAGATCTCATGCGGGATTTGGCGATGACTGATGTGCAGTTGCAGAACAGAGCCGCTTTGGTACTCAATACCATCCTGCACAATTATTCCTTTTTTGCGATCACGACGATCGACGCATTTTTTCAGCGTGTGGTGCGTTCCTTTGCGAAGGAAATCGGAATGCATACTGGTTTCAAGATCGAACTGAACCAAGGCAAGGTACTCACAGAAGTGATCAATGAGATGATACAGGGTATCTCAGAGGATCCGCAGCTGCTGCGTTGGCTTACCGATTTTGCGATTAGCGAGATCAATGAAGGCAAGTCATGGGATACCAACAAGAGCATACTGTCGCTATCAGGAGAATTGTTCAAGGATGAGCTGGTAGCCAAGAAAACCGAGGTGTTTGAGAAACTGGAGGATGCGACTTTCATGGACCAGGTACTGAGTCGTGTGCGGGAGCAATTGCACGCTTTTGAAAAAGAGTACCGTCAATTGGGAGAAGAGGCAGTGTTTTTGTGCAAGCAGTATGGACTGGAGATGACGAGTTTTACCTATGGAGCGGCGGGTGTTGGCGGGTATTTTTATAAAGTAGCCGAAGGAGAGATCAAAGAACCAGGTACCCGCGTCAAGAAGGCGGTATCTGATGATGCCTGGGTCGCTAAGACATCAAAGGAAAAAGAGGTGGTGATGCAGGCTGTGGAAGGAGGTCTGCGAGGCTTGGTGGCTTCTATGGTGACTTTTTATGAAGAGAACATCAGAACCTACCGTTCATTCGAGCAAGTGTCTAAACGGCTGTATGCTTTTGGGTTATTGTCTAGGGTTTCACAGGAGATCGCTCGCTACAAAGAAGAAAATGACATGCTGCTGATCTCTGATTTTCAGTTGTTCTTGCATGATATTATCAGCGATAGTGACTCTCCGTATGTCTACGAAAAAATAGGTACACGCTACAATCATTATTTGATAGACGAGTTTCAGGATACGAGTAGTCTGCATTGGGACAACTTCAGACCATTGGTACAGGATAGTTTGGCGAGTGGCAATTTCAACATGATCGTGGGGGATGTCAAGCAGTCTATCTACCGATGGCGTGGTGGAGATTGGGATATCTTGCTTTCGAAGGTGAAGCAAGGCGTGGATCCAGCACTGCTAGATGAGCAAAGCCTCAAAACCAACCGCAGAAGCAAACAAAATATAGTCGAGTTCAATAACCTGTTTTTTGAGCATGCTCCGGTTTTGTTAGAGTCTACATTGGAGTCAAAAATAGGGGCAAAACAGCTACGGATACAAGAGGCCTATCAGGCGAGTAGTCAAGAATTGTTCGACGAGTCGGCGACTGGTTTGATACAGCTCCAGTTCTATGACAAGTCCGAAGAGGAAGAGGATTTTCCTCTCACGAAGTTGATTGCAGACGTGCAGTCACTACAGGATGCCAAATATGGTTTGAGCGATATCGCGATCCTAGTGCGAAAAAACAATGAAGGGCGTCAAGTAGCGGAGGCACTGATGAATCATCAGCGCGCCAACCCTAAAGATGGCTATCGCTACGATGTGTTGTCCAACGAATCGCTGTTTATCAAGAACAATAAGTCTGTGCATTTGATTTTGCAGGTCTTACACTATTTGCAGTATCCAAGCGAGCGTCTGGCCGAAAAACAGGTAGAGTATGCACTGTCTTCGTGTTATGCCGCGGAGGATGTGGCGATGCACATGCAACAGATCGAAGCGCAACGTTTGTACTGGAAGTCTCTTCGCCTATCCGAGCTGGTCAATACGCTGGTGAGGCAGTTTGATCTGATGGATGTAGAAGAAGATTTGCCCTATGTGTTGGCGATACAGGATGCGGTAGAGGATTTTTTGGAGTATGAACCAGATACGATTTTAGATTTTATGAACTGGTGGAGTGACCATGACAAACGGTCGATCCAAGTATCGGGAGACCAAGACGCTATCACCATCATGACCATACACCAGTCCAAGGGGCTACAGTTCAAGGCGGTGTTGCTGCCCTATTGTAGTTGGTCACTGGATCACTCTGGTGGTTTTAGGGAGCAGTTGATCTGGAGTGAGCAAGCCAAGAGTACTGAGATGCTGGGAATGCCTCTCGTACCGGTGAAGTATTCAGCGGCATTGGGTGGTACAGTTTTCTCAGAAGACTATCAAGCGGAGATGCATGATATTCATCTGGATAATCTCAATATGCTCTATGTGGCGATGACACGGGCAGAGGAGGCCTTGTTGATCACTGCTCCAGTAGATGGTTACAAGCCTGCCTTACTCAAGACCGCAGGACATCTGATATATCATTTTGCATTAGAGCAGAGGTGGATTACAGAGGAGGAATCTCTTCATCGGATAGGAGAGTTGCCAGCGTTGAGCGAGTACCAGCATGATCTCATGCCCGCATTTACTATCCATCCGCGAAAGATTACGACTGATCTAGGAGAGCATGTTGCACTCCGGTACAAGTCTCGTATACTCGAAGAGACCCAGATCGAATCGATCAACTATGGAGATATTGTGCACTGGATTTTCTCTAAGATAACGAAGCGAAGTGAGTTTGGCGAGGCGATAGATATGGCCGTTATGAAGTTTGGGCTCAATCCAGACGAGGTGCAGGAAATCAAAGATAGACTCAGGCAGATTTGGGATTTGCCAGGCGTATCGCAGTGGTTTACCGATGACTGGGAGGTGAAGAATGAAGCGTCTATTTTGCTTTCTGATGGAAAAATGAAACGTCCAGATCGGGTAGTGATCCGTGACAACAAGGCACTCATTATTGATTACAAAACTGGTGCTAAATCAGCAGGACACATCCGACAGGTAGAAGAATATAAATCTATTCTATCCAAGATGGGCTATGGTGAGGTCGCTGGCTATTTGATATATTTTTCAGAACCAGAACTAGTAGCCGTATGAAAGCAGTACTATGTAGCACCCATGGTGGGGCAGAGTTGTTGAAGCTGGAGGAAGTGCCATCTCCCGTGCCAGAAGCCAATGAGGTGATTATATCTGTGAAAGCCTGTGGACTTAATTTTCCAGACAATCTGATTATCCGTGGCAAGTATCAGTTTCAGCCAGATTTCCCTTTCTCACCAGGAGGTGAAGTCTCAGGGGTAGTCAAATCGGTGGGTGCGAAAGTGACCAGTTTACAGGTAGGTGATCGTGTCATGGCTGGGACGAGTTGGGGTGGATTGGCTGAGGAAGTGCGATCCTTGGCGACCAATGCTTTTAAAATTCCTAAAGAGATGGCTTTTGAATCCGCAGCAGCTTCTCTGATGACCTATGGCACATCCTATCATGCGTTATTTGACCGAGCGCAGTTGCAGCCTGGAGAGACTGTTTTGGTGTTAGGTGCTGCGGGGGGGATAGGAGTCTCTGCTATCCAACTGGCTAAGTTGCATGGCGCGACAGTGATCGCCTGTGCATCTACAGACGAAAAACTAGAACTGTGCAAAGCAGTAGGGGCAGATCATGTCATCAACTACACATCCACGGATATAAAAGCGACTGTCAAAGAAATCACCAAAGGAACGGGTGTGGATGTAGTAGTTGATCCAGTAGGAGGAGACTTTGCCGAGCCCGCTTTTCGTTCGATTGCTCGTTTTGGTAGGTATCTAGTCGTAGGCTTTGCAGCAGGTGAAATTCCCAAACTACCGCTTAACTTACCTCTTCTCAAAAGTGCATCTATAGTGGGCGTGTTTTGGGGTTCGTTTTTTAGAAATAATCCAGAACGAAATGCGCAGAATGTAGATCAACTCATAAAGTGGTTCGCTTCGGGACAGTTGAAACCTATAATTGATCGAGTTTTCGAACTGAAAGATTATGAACAAGCTTTAAATCTACTTCGTGATAAGGTAGTGAAGGGGAAGATTGTTTTGGTGACTTGATTTTATTCTATATTTTTATTGAATCTTACAAAGTATAAACAATCAACAGATATGAAAAGAATCCTCCTAATCGTGACTTTGTTTGCGCTTTTCGCACAAGGACGAGCATTTGCTCAAGGAAGTAATATTGATACCAAGAAGTACAAGTTTGATATGGTGATCCCTGAGGGGTACGGGTTTAAGCAGTCTGAGAAAGATGGCTTTACTAAGATCGAAGGTTACAATTTGGAGTCGGATACTAAAATCAATGCTTATGCTTACGTAGGTAATATTGAGAAAGCTAAAATCTATCAGTTTGGAGCTAAAGAATCAGGTATCGCTAAGGAAAGTTGGATAGCCATAGATAATGGCGAAACTGAAAATGGTTTTGCGTGGTGGGAAGTGTACGAAGCTGAAGTTGGAAAGAAAATGATGTATGCCGTAGTGGCTAAAAATGCCTACAACGAAGTGTACTACATGTTCTATGCTTTGGCAACTCCTGCGAGTTATGAAAAATATCAAGATCAATATTTAGAATGGGCGATGAGCTGCACAGGTATTGAGTAGAAAATCCGTAATTTTGGATCGTGAAAACCTCTGATAGTTTCTGTCAGAGGTTTTTTTATAGACAAGGAATTATATGACGATAGATTACGGTGCGACGATAGCTGAGATAGCGCAGGAGTTAGCAGAAAAGACCAATCATGGGAAGGTGCCTAGTTACATTCCTGAACTGGCCAAAGTGGATAGGAATAGGTTTGGGATATGTCTCACGACGATAGAAGGAGATAGGTATATGTATGGGGATTCTAATGTTAAATTTTCGATACAAAGTATCTCGAAAGTGCTTTCACTGACGATGGCGATTAGTTTACAAGGGCAGGAAAGTCTCTGGAAAAGAGTAGGGGTAGAACCCTCTGGTAACCCTTTCAACTCTATTGTTCAGTTGGAATATGAAAATGGGATTCCACGCAATCCTTTTATCAACGCAGGAGCTATTGTGATCGCAGATATACTGGTGAGTCAACTACAGCATCCTAAGCAAGAATTCCTCGCCTATGTCAGAGGGTTGTGTAATAACCCTGATATCAATTACAACCGTCAAGTGGCACAGTCTGAAAAAAGCGTAGGGTATATGAATGCCTCTCTTGCCTACATGATGAAAGATAAGGGGAACCTAATTAATGAAGTGGATGAGGTGCTGGATTTTTATTATCTGCAGTGCTCGCTAGAGATGACCTGCGTAGAGCTAGTGGATGCTTTTAGAAACTTCGGAGATACGGGTGTTCCATTTGGTCATGGAGCTTATTTTTTAACATCGAGTCAGGCCAGACGAGTCAATGCTTTGATGATGACATGCGGATTCTATGATGAGTCTGGTGAGTTTGCTTTTGAGGTAGGATTGCCGGGTAAAAGTGGGGTCGGAGGTGCTATTGTAGCATTGCTGCCAGAAAAGTACTGTGTTAGTGTATGGAGTCCGCCGCTCAATAAGAAGGGTAACTCTTACATGGGTATGATGGCATTAGAGCGGCTCACTACCAAAATTGAAGGTTCTATATTCTAGAATACCTTTTCTAATCTACCAAAGAAAAAGGCTATCGTTAGATAGCCTTCATTTTAAATTTCTTTTTGAGCTCGGTGAAGGATGACCTAAACCGTGCATCTGTATCGAGCATGTCGTTGACCGACTGTAGCGCGTGTATCACCGTACTGTGATCTCTACCTCCAAAATGGCTCCCAATGCTTTTTAGCGAATGGTTGGTGTAGTCTTTTGAAAAGTACATGGCTAGCTGTCTCGCTATTACGATTTCTTTTTTTCTAGTCTTTGCTTTTAAATCGTCTGAGGATACATTGAAGTATTCTGAAACGGTTTTCTGGATGTAGTCAATACCTACTTCAGACTCGATATTTTTTACTATCGATTTGAGTGTCTGCTTGGCGAGCTCTAGATCGATTTCTGATCGTGTGAGCGAAGCATGTGCGACGAGTGAAATCAGTACGCCTTCCAGCTCTCTGATATTCGTATCGACACTGTAGGCAAGGTATTCTAGTACTTTGTCATCGATCTCTAGCCCATCATCTTGTAGCTTGCGCTGTATGATTGCGAGTCTAGTTTCGAAATCGGGCTGCTGTAGATCTGCAGTCAGTCCCCACTTGAACCTAGAGACCAATCTTTCTTGCAACCCCTTCAAT
The DNA here is from genome assembly GCF_900142205.1 of Reichenbachiella agariperforans. Lineage (GTDB taxonomy): Bacteria > Bacteroidota > Bacteroidia > Cytophagales > Cyclobacteriaceae > Reichenbachiella > Reichenbachiella agariperforans. The sequence continues at coordinate 61,766 of NZ_FRAA01000009.1, read as the reverse complement.
TCCGTAGGTGGACGATCACTAGACATGATGATCTGCTTACCGTTTTGATGTAGGTGATTGAAAATATGGAAGAAAATCTCTTGCGTTTTCACCTTGTCTTTGAAGAACTGAACATCATCGATAATCAAGGTATCTACGTTCAAGTAGAAATTTTGAAATTCTTGTAAGCTATTGTTCTTGAGTGCCTCGATAAATTGGCTGGCGAATTTTTCAGAAGCCACATACAGCACAAACTGCTCTGGATGTTCTCTTTTGATTCGATTACCAATAGCTTGTGCTAAATGTGTTTTACCTAGCCCAACACCACCATATATCATGAGCGGATTGAACGAAGTGATACCAGGCTTGGAAGCCACTGCGAGTCCTGCTGATCTAGCAAGCCTGTTACAGTCACCTTCTATATATGTATCAAATGTATTTTCAGAATTTAGATTTGACCTTTGCTGTGCATTTTCAACTTCACGCAGAGCAAAGGGACTGGTGGATGCTTGGTTGTTATAGCCTCCGTTTTGTCCATATCTAGCAAACTCCTTCTTTTGAGCTAGATTGACCGTATAGGGCTGGTTTTTGGCATTGCCTTTATCTACAATGACTGAATATTCTAATTTGCCCTCAGAGCCGATTTCGGATTGAATAGCCTCCTTAAGTAACTGTACATAATTGTCCTCTAGCCATTCGTAGAAAAACTGAGAAGGAACCTGTATTGTTAAAACTGGAGCTGAGAATTTTAACGGAATAATAGGAGTAAACCAAGTTTTGAAGCTTTGTTCAGGAATTCTATTCCCAATGTATTTCAGACAGTTATCCCATATTCGTGTATGCATTGGAATCTTGGCAATTGGAGGTTTATAATTAAAAAAGGCAATTTTTCTCTTTTCAGAATTTCAAATTTGATCAAAAAAAAATGAATTAAAAAATCAAAAACGTGTTGACTTTTTAAATAGTTCTTCCATCCTGTATAATGGAAATCATTTATTTTAAATTCTTTGAATAGTACAATTGGTCTTTTGCACCTTTTGATTGAAGTTCTTTTGGCAAAGCTAAACAAGATTGTTGGGCTTTGCATAGGGTAGCTGATTCTGTTTTTATTCTTGTCAAGAAGAATTTATATTACTAGTAACAACCCAAAAGAATGATTATGGAAAACTATCACTTCAGTGAGTTTTCGTCTATGACTAAGGAGGACTGGATCAATACTAGTTTAGCCACCTTGGGAGAGGAGACTTTTACTGCATTGTATCACCCCCAGCTTATACCACATTTAGGTGTATTTAGTTACTATGACCAATCAGATATAGCTTCCGAGCCTAGTTGGTTTACGAATAGGATGTCTGCTGATTGGTGCTATCACGAACGAATCAGAGACGATGAAAATATGTCACCGCTAGAACTTGAAGCATTGGCTCAATTGGGAGTCCAGGGCTTGATTTTGACAGAAGAGCAATTGTTGAAATATTCTGCGCAAAGCATGAAGGTGTTTAAAAAACTGTCTTTTGACAGTTTTAAGGTAGGTTTTGAGAAAGACCTACCTGATAGTAAGAAATGTGGAGGCTTTGTTTTTGGTGGTAAATATTCTGAAATACAAAAGGAGGGTACTTCATTTGGTTATGATTTGGAGATAGATGTTAGTGGGTACGGCGCTAAACAAGATCCTGTTTTTGAAGTCGTGATGGTGCTGCTTTATTTGGACGAAATGCTGACCAGTGTTTCTGAAGGGGAAGCTTTGGATGAGCTATGTTCTCGGTTATTTGTTAGGATGCAGTTATCTGTACATTTCTTGTCAGAGGTCGTCAAGTTGCGGAGTGTTTCGTTGCTGTTACAATCTGTGATTTCGCTCGTTAGAGAAGAAAGACAGCCAAGTATAAATATTCCAATCTATGTAGCTATTGGTTCAGGTTTAGAAGCGATGGCTTTGGATCAACAGTTGATTCGCTTGACTTCTGTGTTTTTGTCTGCCGTTTTGGGTGGTGCGAGTGATATTGAGGTGGTTTTGGAATCTAATAATAAGTCAATATCTCGTTATCGAGACATTTCCAATTTATTGCGTGAAGAAGCCATGCTTTCTATGGTGGTAGACCCTCTCAGCGGGAGCTATTTTATAGAGAAGATAACGCATGAGATGATGCGAAAATCTTGGTTGTTTTTTCAGCGTATTAAGGATAAAGGTGGTTTAGTCTGGTTTCAGGGGGATTATGATCGGTTCATTCAAATCACTCAGTCATGAAGAGAATTGATCTGTCAACAATAGCATTTGAAAGGCTGATTGAAACCAAGCGAGTTTTAGAGGTAGAGGATAGAGGGAGTTCTGCCGAAGGAATATCCTTGCAGTCGAGGTTTCGATCCATTGATATACAGTCAGTTACTCATTTGAGCTTTGGTCCGGGGAAACCTCCCTATCTACGAGGGCCCTATAGTACCATGTATGTCAATCGACCATGGACGGTACGTCAGTATGCGGGATTCTCTACGGCCGAGGAATCGAACCACTTTTACAAGGAGAATTTAAAATCAGGGCAGACAGGGTTGTCAGTTGCGTTTGATTTGGCAACACACAGAGGGTATGACTCAGATCACCCGAGAGTGTCTGGAGATGTGGGAAAAGCGGGTGTAGCGATAGATTCTGTAGAGGATATGAAGATACTGTTTGATCAAATTCCTTTGGGTGAAATGTCAGTGTCCATGACGATGAATGGTGCCGTATTGCCAGTTATGGCGTTTTATATAGTCGCTGCGGAGGAGCAAGGGTTTGCTCCAGAACTATTGACTGGAACGATTCAGAATGATATCTTAAAGGAGTATATGGTCCGAAATACTTATATCTACCCACCAAAGGAGTCTATGCGAATAGTAGGAGATATCATGGAGTATGCTTCACGACGAATGCCGAAGTTCAACGCGATTAGCATTAGTGGTTATCACATGCACGAAGCGGGGGCTAGTGCTGATCTGGAGTTGGCTTATACATTAGCGGATGGTTTGGAATACTTACGGACGGGCGTACAGGCGGGGATAGCGATCGATGATTTTGCTCCTAGAATTTCTTTTTTCTGGGGTATCGGGATGAATCACTTCATGGAAGTGGCTAAGATGCGTGCTGCCCGTCTCTTATGGGCTAAACTAGTGAAGTCATTTGACCCTAAGAACGCTAAGTCTATGGCATTGCGTGCGCATTGCCAAACGTCAGGATGGAGTCTGACGGCTCAAAACCCTCGAAACAATATAGTAAGAACCTGTATGGAGGCTATGTCGGCAGTGATGGGACATACTCAATCATTGCATACGAATTCTATGGATGAGGCATTGGCTCTACCGAGTACCTATGCAGCAGGAGTAGCTCGAGATACGCAGTTGTTTTTGCAGACGGAGAGTAAAATTACGTCTGTTGTTGATCCGTATGGTGGATCCTATTATGTAGAGTATCTCACGGATCAGCTAGCACGAAAAGCTTGGGCTGAAATTCAATCTATCGAGAAGATGGGAGGGATGGCCAAAGCGATCGAGCTGGGACTGCCCAAATTGAAAATCGAAGCTTCTGCCACTCAAAAGCAGGCAAGGATAGATGCCGGAGAAGATGTGATTGTCGGTGTGAACCGTTATCAGTCTGATGAGGATATCGATATAGATCTATTAGAAGTAGATAACCATCAGGTTCGCTCGCAGCAAATAGAGCGACTGAAGAGAGTACGAGAAGAACGTAGCAGTGAAGAGGTAAGGCAAGCATTGGTTGAGCTCAAAAAAGTAGCTGAAATTAAGTCTGGCAACTTGTTGGAGTGCTGTGTAGTGGCAGCAAGAGTACGTGCCACTTTAGGCGAAATTTCCTCTGTGTTAGAGGAGGTTTTTGGTAGATATACTGCGAAGACTACTGCGGTGTCTGGGGTTTATTCGAAAGCGTATATGAAAAAGAATGAAATGAAGGAGGTAACGAACCTTGTAGAGGAGGTACGCCAATTGGATGGTCGAAACCCTCGTATTTTAGTCACTAAGATGGGGCAAGATGGGCACGACCGTGGAGCCAAAATTATCGCTACCAGTTTTGCAGATTTAGGCTTTGATGTAGACATAGGGCCATTGTTTCAAGTACCGTATGAAGTAGCTCGTCAGGCCGCAGACAATGATGTCCACATGGTAGGAGTGTCTAGTTTGGCTGGCGGACATAAAACGTTAATTCCTGAGCTAATAGCGGCTTTGAAGGACGTTGGTCGAGGAGATGTGTTGGTTGTGGTTGGTGGAGTGATTCCACCTCAGGACTATGATTTCTTGTATGAAGCTGGCGTCTCAGGTGTTTTTGGGCCTGGAACAAAAATCCCCGAAGCTGCTTCGGGGATTTTAGAAATATTGATATCGAAATTACGTGAGGAGTAGATTACTTCTGCACGTACATGATTTCTTTGACTGCTTTGACGGTACGCTCTACGTTAGGTAGAATCTCTTGAATCAAAGTAGGCGCATAAGGTAGCGGCACATCTCTGTTGGTGATTCTATGGATAGGAGCATCTAGATAGTCAAAAGCAACTCTTTGTACGTAGTGACTGATTTCAGAAGAGATAGACGCTAGTGGCCATGCTTCTTCTACGATTACCAGTCTGTTTGTTTTTTTGACAGATTCGATGACTGTAGCGTAATCGATAGGTCTCACAGTTCTTAGGTCTATGACCTCAGCATTGATTCCTTCTTTTGCTAGTTCGTCAGCGGACTCATTAGCGACTTTCATAAATTTACCGAAAGATACGATGGTTACATCTGATCCTTTTCTGACAACATCAGCTACGCCGATTGGGATGATGTATTCACCTTCTGGTACCTCACCTTTGTCTCCATACATCAATTCTGACTCCATGAATATAGTAGGGTCATTGTCTCTAATAGAAGCTTTCAATAGACCTTTGGCATCAGCAGGATTAGAAGGTACCACTACTTTTAATCCTGGGACGTTAGCATACCAGTTTTCGAAATTTTGAGAGTGCTGAGAGCTTAGCTGTCCAGCGTTACCTGTTGGGCCTCTAAATACGATAGGTACAGTAAATTGTCCCCCAGACATAGACATCACTTTAGCAGCTCCGTTGATTACCTGATCGATAGCTACCAATGAAAAATTGAAAGTCATGAATTCAATGATAGGACGTAGACCGTTCATAGCAGACCCTACACCTACACCCGCAAAACCAAGCTCAGCAATAGGCGTATCGATTACTCTTTTTGCGCCGAATTCGTCAAGCATGCCTTGGCTTACTTTATATGCGCCATTGTATTCTGCAACTTCTTCACCCATGAGATAAACAGATTCGTCTCTACGCATCTCTTCGTTCATCGCTTCTCTGAGGGCTTCTCTAAATTGTAAAACTTTCATTCTTTTCTTATTTAATAATTACTTCCAAAGGGAGGGTGTATTGTCCTATGATTTTAAAGCTGCTAAATTATGTCATGACTGCCAATATCCCAATCTATTTCACATAAATAGATACTTAGTTCTATGCGACAGGACATAAAAAAAACCCTGACTTACTAAGTCAGGGTCTCTTTTCAAATGTGATTTTTTCTTAGTTCAAAGCTTCTGTTACCTGAGTAGCGAAAGTTCTGAATTCTAGGTCTGCTAATGCTTTCTCCTTCAATGAAGGATCTTTCTCAACAGCAGTTTTCAAGTTAGACAATACATCGTCAGCATTACCTTGTCTAGCTGCAGTTATAGCTAAAGCGTAGTGAGCTTTAGCAAAATCCGCATCTAGCTCGATCGCGCTATCGAAACCAGTTTCTGCATTTTCGAATTCTTTTAGAAGCAATAGAGCTAAACCTTTATCGAAAGCTACAGCAGTAGTTTCGTCAGCAGATCCTAAGCTAGCAACAGCAGCCTCATAATCGCCTTTCTTTACTTCAATAGCTCCTTTTACACCGTAGATTCCACCTTTATGGTTTCCAGGGTTGTTAGCCAAGGCAGCTGTGGCAGCATCAAATGCTTGAGCAGCGTTTCCTTGCAATGCATAAGCAGTAGCCATGTTTGCTTGTACTTCAGCAGCATTTTTCTTGTTTGCTGCGATTTCCAATTGCGTTAGTGCCAATTCAATTTTTTGGTTTTTCGCATCACCTTCAGCTTCGATTGCTTGTGCCAAATAAGTTGCACCCAAGTTGTTGTGTGCTTGCCAGACACCTTCTTGCTTAGTAGCAGCGAGATAAATCGCTTCTTTTTCTTCCAAAGAAGGAGTTAATGTAGCAGCAAATAATAGTTCATTGATAGACAATGAATCTGTTGCAGTAGAATCTTGATCTACAATTTGCTTAGCAATGACAGTGATTTCTGCGTTTGATTTTTTCTCTTTCACAGTAAGTGCTTCAGTTCTAGCAGCTCTTAAACCTGGATAGATATCTTTGAAGATGGCACTGTATGAATCTAGCTTCTGTAGCGCTTTCTCTTTGTCTTCGAAAGTACCAGCTCCGTTTACGATCTTTAGAATCTCTGACTTTTGATCAGCAGTTACGCCTTCGTATACGTCTAGAGAGTCTTTGAACTCAGTCCAATCTTCTACAACTGGCTTCAAGATGAACTTGATTGAGTCAGCCATGTCCTTGTAGTCGTACTTTCTCATTTGACCTCTGTAGAAATCTTCGATCGCTTTGGCTCTGTTCTCTGATAATTTAGAGTTTACAGTTTCCAAACCTTCTGGTGAGTGAGTACCAGTGATTGTTACAGTTTTGGTTACGTTTTTGTCCGCGATGAAAGCAGAGAATTCTTTTCCTTTAGAACTTCTAGTTTCTGATCTTTTCAATACAGAGCTACCTCTATCGAAAAAGATACTCACATTAGTAGGAGTCAATTCTTCTTCATCTGTGTACCCTGGATCTGCGAATGCAGTGTAGTATACGTCCTCTACCAATGTAGAAGTTGTGATAAGACCTTGCGCCACTGCTACTCTTGGAGTTGACTTGTTTTCACCTTTCTCATCTACTGCAGTACCTATTACTTCTAGGTTGCCTTGATCCATTGATGGATCATAAAGGAATGCAAAAGATTCTGATTTTCTTGATGTAGTTGTTTTGCTATCTGGGAAGTCAGCCGCATCAAAAGTCATTGTACCGACTTCAACATCTGATTCACCAGCTTTATAAAATGAAGTCATTTTATACTGATACTTTTCTGGGAGCATTTTGGCAGGCAATACTACCGCCATGTCATACTTTACTGAATCACCGTGTAATTCTAATGGATTGGGAACTATATCCACTTGTTGGTTTTCTGCAAGTTTGACCATGTTGTTCAATGAACTACATGCTGAAAATACAGTCAAGCCTAAAACAAGGGCTATCACAATATTCGATTTTCTCATTTGAAAAATTGTTTTTTTGAAAATTGATATAACTTTTTGTACTTATCTTCGAAATAAGTGCAATAATACGGAAAAAATAAATATATCCTAAGATTAATAAAAACAATTAAATTGGTTGAATTCGCTTAAATTTGCGATGCTATGAAAGGAATACAGGATTATTTTGAGAAACATGCATTTGGCGTTTGTGCTAGGCTAGGGGAGAAGCTGAGGTTGCCTTCTTCGAGCATTCGTTTGTTTTTTATATATGCGTCTTTTTTGGCCTTTGGCAGTCCTTTGATTGTTTATCTTAGTCTGGCTTTTGTGATGAATTTTAGGAAGCACCTCCGGAGGCGCCATTCTCTTTGGTACTATTAGGTGATTGTAGGCTATAGTAGTTACCTGAGATATCTCTACTTTTTTTTCTATTCTAAATCATTTTTATTCTTAGGTTTGCAGTTCAATTCACATAAGATTTATGCTATTAGAATTCGAAAAACCTATTGCTGAGCTGGAAGAAAAGTTGCACGATATGAAGCAACTTGCTCAGACCAATGACGTGGACGTATCTGAAACTGTAAAATCATTGCAGCAGAAAATCGAAAAATTAAAAAAAGAAACTTTCCAGAATCTGACGAGGTGGCAGAGGGTACAGCTCTCACGTCATCCAGAGAGACCTTATACGCTCGATTATATTTACGAGATCACAGATGAGTTTATCGAAATTCACGGAGATCGAAATGTAAAGGACGATAAAGCTATGGTGGGTGGTTTTGCATCTATAGATGGGCAAACTGTCATGATGATCGGTCAACAGAAGGGTCGTAATACGAAACAACGCCAAACACGAAACTTCGGAATGGCCAACCCAGAAGGATACCGAAAGGCCCTACGTTTGATGAGAATGGCCGAAAAGTTTAATAAGCCTATCGTTTGTCTGATAGATACACCAGGTGCTTATCCAGGGCTAGAAGCTGAAGAGAGAGGTCAAGGTGAAGCGATTGCGCGAAATATCAAAGAGATGTTTATGTTGAAAGTACCTGTGATCTGTGTGATCATTGGTGAAGGTGCTTCAGGAGGTGCGATCGGTATTGGTATTGGAGATAGGGTGTTGATGATGGAGAATACTTGGTATTCTGTGATTTCACCAGAATCTTGTTCGTCTATTCTATGGAGAAGCTGGGAGTATAAGGAGCAAGCTGCAGAGGCACTTAAACTTACGGCTAACGATATGATAGGGAACAAGTTGATCGATGGGATCATCAAAGAACCTTTAGGTGGTGCGCATACTGACATGAAAGGAGCGTCCAAGGAATTGAAAAAGGAGATACTTAAATATATCAAGGACTTGAATAAAGTCTCTGTTGAAGATCGTATAGATCAGCGTATTGAGAAGTTTAGTGCTATGGGTGCATACGCCTCTTAGATTATGCTTCGTGTCCTATTTATATTTGTTTTCAAGTTGTTGGGCTGGCGGATAGAAGGTAATATATCCGAAGGTCTAAAGAAATGTGTGCTGATTATCGCGCCACATACCAGTAACTGGGACTTTGTAATAGGAGTAGTTTCTAGAAGGATTTGTGGCTTTCAAGCTAACTATCTCATTAAGAAAGAGTTTTTTAAGAACCGAGCTTTGGCTTGGTTCTTTGATTTTACGGGAGGTATCCCCGTTGATCGTAAGAGTAAAAAAATCGATGTGGTTGGTGGAGTGGTAGATAAGTTCAATTCTCGTGACTCCCTGGTGCTCACGATTACTCCAGAGGGGACACGATCTCATGTAAAAGAATGGAAAACAGGTTTTTACAGAATAGCACTCCGAGCTAAAGTTCCGATCGTTATTGTAGGGTTTGATTACTCGAAGAGACTAGTCAAGTTCATAGAGGAATTTGCCCCTACTGGGCAGATGGAGGAGGATATTGCATACATAAAGTCTCTCTATAAGGATGTGAAAGGCAAGTACCCCGAAAAAGGCGTGTACTAGATTTTGTGGCCAGTTTATGGGAATTAGTTTTTTGATTTCATTGTTACCATGATCAGCCTATGAAGAAGTTTTTAAAGAAAATTGCCATATTTCCAATCCTGATTTATCAATACAGTATTTCTCCGATGTTTCCATCTTCATGTCGCTATTCGCCGACATGCTCGCAGTATATGAAAGAGGCCATTATGAAACATGGAGTTTGGCGAGGGGTGAGATTGGGATTGAAAAGAATAGGGAAATGTCACCCATGGGGAGGTAGTGGCTATGATCCTGTCCCCTAGGCAATAATTGCCTTACCCCTTTTCGTAAGCTGCCATTTACAACCTATCTTTGCGGCTGAATAAAACGGGAAATACTGTGGAAAAGAAAAACGGTTTTTATTGGTCTGACGAGCGTGAACCGCATTTTAATAGACGGAAGGATATACTGGCTAAATACCCTCAGGTACGAGACTTGTTTGGTATTGATAAGGGGTTGAAATTTAAGACTTTGGCTCTGGTTGTGTTTCAATTGGCTACTGCGCCATTTATCGCTGAACTGGCTTGGTATTGGTATATACCTTTGGCTTACATTTTTGGAGCTTCTGTGAGTCATACCTTGTTTTTGGCTATCCATGAGATTAGTCATGATTTGGCATTTAAGAACCGCGTGTCGAACAACTGGTTGGCACTGGTGGCGAATATTCCAATTTTGTTCCCATATGCTATGTCTTTTCGGACCTATCACCTCAAGCACCACTGGGAGCAAGGTGATGTGAAACACGATACTGACCTACCTACTGATGGAGAGCGTCGCATATTCCAAGGCTTTCTTGGTAAGCTGCTTTGGGCTACTAACCAAATCTTGTTTTACGCATTGAGACCCATGTTTGTCTATCCTATCAAGTATGAGAAGTGGCACAAGATTAATATCGTATTTCAACTGTCTGCATTAGCTATCTATTGGTATTTTGTAGGTACAGGAGCTGTTTTGTATTTGCTTTTGAGCGTGTTTTTAGCGGGTAGTTTGCATCCATTGGCAGGACACTTCATTGCAGAGCACTATGTGTTTAAGGAAGGACAGGAGACTTATTCTTATTATGGGCCGCTCAATGTACTTGCTCTGAATGTAGGCTATCACAACGAACACCATGATTTTCCTAATGTACCAGGGACACGACTACCTGAACTAAAGAAAACTGCACCTGATTTTTATGACCATTTGTTTACACATAAGTCCTGGTCAAAGGTTATTATTCAGTTCATCGCCAACCCTAAGATTAGTTTAGGGAGTCGAGTGAAAAGACACAGATAATCCTCCGAATAGATATGAAGATAATTTTTATGGGTACACCAGAGTTTGCGGTGCCTAGTTTGCAAATATTGGTGGAGAATGGCTGGGATGTCGTCGGAGTAGTTACAGCACCTGATAAGCCTAAGGGACGTGGTAAGAAGCTTCAAGGCACTCCTATCAAGGATTATGCGGTGAGCGTAGGCTTGAATGTGCTTCAACCTACCAATCTGAAATCTACAGAATTCATCACAGAGCTACAGGCGCTACAGGCAGATCTACAGATCGTGGTAGCCTTTCGTATGCTGCCAGAGATCGTGTGGAATATGCCGGCTGGAGGAACCTTTAATCTCCATGCATCTCTTTTGCCACAATATAGAGGTGCAGCGCCAATCAACTGGGCGATTATGAACGGAGAGACCGAGACGGGTGCTACCACTTTTTTTTTACAGCATGAAATCGATACAGGTCATATCATCGATCAAATTCATGAACCGATACATACTGATGATAATGTAGGAGATGTCTATGGTAGACTGATGAACAACGGTGCTCAGTTGGTTTTGGATACGGTGAAGAAAATCGATGCAGATACGGTAGTTACTAAACCGCAAGAGGACTCTTCTGAGTTGAAATCAGCTCCCAAAATTCATAAGGAAACGTGTCAGATCAACTGGAGTCAATCAGCGGAATCAGTACGCAATTTTATTAGAGGGCTCTCTCCATATCCAGCTGCCTGGACGATGTGGAATGATAAAGTGTTTAAGATCTATAAAACGGTTCATGCAGAAGAGCGTGAGCATGGAGATGTAGAGGTTGGGGCGTACATAACGGATGGTAAGAAGTATTTAAGCGTCAAAACACAAGATGGATTTTTGGATATAGTGGAATTGCAAATGGAGGGTAAGAAGCGAATGGAAACTGCAGATTTACTCCGAGGATATAAATTCGAATAGTATGAAGATTTCGATGATAGCAGCCATGTCGAGCAACCGAGTGATTGGCATCAACAATGATTTACCTTGGCATCTACCAGATGATATGAAATATTTTATGGAGACGACTAAGCATCATTGTGTCATCATGGGACGAAAAAATTATGAGTCTTTGCCTCCAAAATTTCGTCCATTGCCAGACCGTACCAATCTCGTCGTGACCCGACAAGATGAATACAGTGCACCAGGTTGTGAGCGATTTGATAGTATAGAGGCTGCTGTGGAGTATGCCCGAAAGGCAGGCGAAGAAGAGTTGTTCATCATCGGAGGCGGGCAGATTTATGAATTGGGGCAACCACTGGCCGATAGGATATATCTGACGGAGATAGATGCACATATCGAAGGGGGAGAGGTGTTCTTTCCTGAATTGACTAATGACTGGGTGGAGCAATCTCGAACACATCATGCGGCAGATGAGCGACACAAATACGCTTTTGATTTTGTAACCTACGAAAGAGGCTGATTAAGCACTATAATAACTGGATCACATGAAATACTTTGAAGGAAAACATATCTGGATCGTAGGAGCATCTAGCGGCTTAGGTGAAGGATTAACTCATTTTTTGAGTGATGTAGATTGTACTTTGGTGTTGTCAGCACGGAGAGAAGAAGAGTTGATCCGTGTGCGGGAGGCCAACAAAGATAAAAAGGCGAAGTTCGTCATAGCTCCGTTAGATCTGGCCCAACCAGAAAGGATTGATCAGTGCGTTGCAGAAGTAGAAGAACAGATTGGCTACATTGATATCATGATTCAGAGTGGCGGGATTAGTCAGCGTGATACGGTACTCAATACATCGATGGAGGTACAGCGCCAGATCATGGAGGTCAACTACTTTGGTGCGATACACCTATCCAGAGCTGTCTTGCCTAAGATGGTCGAGCGCCAGTCAGGGATGCATGTCGTCGTGACTAGTGCTGTCGGGATCATTAGCACGCCGTTCCGGTCTGGGTATTCTGCTTCTAAACACGCCCTCCATGGATTCTATGATGCACTACGAGCAGAACAACATCAAAATAATGTTAAAGTTACATTGCTCTGCCCTGGGTATGTGCACACCAATATTTCCTATAATGCGCTTATGGGTGATGGATCTCAGCAGCAGAAACTGGATAATGCGCAAGCCAATGGTCTGTCGGTAGAGCAGTTTTGTGAGATCGCTACCAAGGCCATTGCAGCTGAAAAAGAAGAGGTCTATATAGGAGGATTCAAAGAAGTGATGGGTATCTACGTCAAGCGTTTTTTTCCAGGTTTATTTTCTCGCATCGTACGAAAGATTGCAGTGACTTAATTTGGGGCAAAGTAGATACATTGGGTAATGATTTCTACCCTCAGTTGAACTGTCCAGTGAAAGGCTAGATATACCCTAGTAGTTTATACGAACCCAATCCAACCCATTCTTTGATGAGCATAGACCAAGTTTGAATACTTTCGGTTTTTGGGATGAAAAGCGCATCAGGAGTCCAATGAATCTCCCCACCGTAATAGTCTGTAGGGAAGGTATCTGCGGTGACACCTAATTTTTGAAAGCATCCTTTTGCTCGTCTGATATGAAAGGCTGAGGTGAAGAGTATTGTGGTTTCGTTTGTAGTTATTTGTTGGGTCGAGTAGAGTGCGTTTTCATGGGTGTTTCGAGATTGATCCTCGATGAAAATGGCCGTACTATCTACACCGCACATCTGAGCAAAACCTGCCAGAGCATGACTTTCCTTTTTGCCATCATAGCCCACCACTCCTGAGCCACCAGATATTAAAATCTTTTTCACTTTTCCGAGTTTGTAGAGTTGGATCGCATGTACGATACGGTCAGCACCTTTGTTGAACTGCACTCGATCATAGGGCGGACGATTGGGCTCGGTGATGCCTGCCAGTACGATAGCCCAGTCGTAGTGCTTCGTAATTTCGGTGTACAACACTGGGGTGGGTTCCCAGAGATTGATCATCCATTTGGAGAGGAGTGGATTAGAGAAGAATAGTAAAGAGACTATCCCTAACAGGAACAGTCTCTTTTTCGTTTTTGTATTCCTAACGCACCATGAGCTAAGCAAGAGTATCATGCTAATACTCAAGGGCATGATGAGCCAGTACACGATTTTGGATAAGACAAAAAGCATACGGGCTTATCTACCGAAACTGTTGACGATTTTCTTCAATACATCGAAATATAGCGTCAAAAAGAGAATATGTGACATAATCCAGATGATAATTACATTGAAAGGTAATGTGTCGTAGTACTGTCCCATAAAGTGCTTTTCTGGTGCGTAAAAGTGAGATCTGAAATCCAATGGCCCATTGGCGGAAGGACGTTTATAGATAGGGTAGATCTTTTGGATGAGTGCATCGTCAGTGACCAAGAGTCTATTTTTAGTCGTGGTGTTTTTGAGAAAGAAACTGATAGACTCATTTTCATTTTCGCTACGCAGTTTGATCAAAGCTTTGGCTTTCTCTGGCGTATCGGACATGGATTGAGACAGTCCATCTCTCTCTTGTGACGCTGTTTTCATACGTTGGTTATGCACTTTTTTCATGATTTTGATGAAGTGTATCGTTTCGTCATATACGTCTTGATCAAACCTGTCTATGGTCAAACCATCAATGGCTTTGAATTTTCCATCAGGGACGTTAAAGGCTTTCATTTCTTGAGAAAGCTCTTTTTGAGCGAGAGCTAGTTGTTGACTGACTTTGTTCTGTATGGCTTTGTCTTCAGTTTTGTGGTTTTTCAGTGCATAGTCCACAGCATTTTCGATGGCAGGGTAGAAATATACACTCTTAAATTCTGAATTGGCAATAGTTTGATCGTATTCGAAAAAGTGTTTTTTGAAAGCATTGTCTTTGAACTGGCTCACTACGAGTGCTTCATAGCCCCATTTAGAAGCCATCATTTCTCCGATGATCGGTACTTTGTTGTCATTGCTCAGTAGAGGGTTGAGTTTGTCGAAGTTGACTACCACACCACTCAGAATCAACTGAGGAATCAATAATAAGGGGATTAAAATATAGATCGTGACGGCAGAGTTGAAGGCAGACGATATATTGAGTCCTAGTATGTTGGCAAAGCATGAAATGGAGAATAATACTAGCCAAAATGAGATGGACATGCTTTGTATCTCTAATACCCAGTCACCTATAATGACAAACATCAAAGTCTGCACAGCGGATAGTACAAAGAGTATGGACATCTTAGAAACTAGGTAACTGCTACGACTGAGGTTGAGGAAGGATTCTCGTTTCAGAATTTTTCTGTCCTTGAATATCTCCTCAGCACTGACGGTTAGTCCCATGAACAGTGCCACGATGATGGACATGAAAAAGAACGCAGGAATGTTTGGATTCTGCGCAAAGGAGTAATCTTGGCCTTTGGCAGAATACCGAATGATGAATGCCAATAGAAGCGCAAGTATAGGTGCTTCTAAAAGGTTGATAATCAGATATTGTTTGTTGCTCAATTTAGCGGCTAGATCTCGTTTGGAGAAGATCATCAGCTGCTTGATCTTGTTCGGGATATTGAGTGTTTTTTCTGGCTTTTCTGTAGCTTCTTCTGCCTTTGGTACTTTGATCTTTACGTTGAAGAGCATGTTCCAGTCCTTTGGACTTAGTTTTCGGGTGTCCGTGAGCTGACCGTATTCATCGACGACTTTGGTTTCGATGATGTTGAAAATCTGCTCGGAGTTGACATTACCACACTCCACGCAGGACCCATCATCTTTGTCCATGAGTTTTACGATCTTCTTGAAATAGATGACTCCCTCTACAGGATTGCCATAGTAGATTTGATAACCGCCGACATCCAGAATGACCAGTTTGTCAAACATCTTGAAGATATCCGATGAGGGCTGGTGGATCACGACGAAGATCATTTTTCCACGGAGGGAAAGCTCTTTGAGCAGATCCATGATGTTTTCTGAGTCTCGTGATGATAGGCCAGAAGTAGGTTCATCTACGAACATGACCGAAGGTTCACGAAGGAGTTCTAGTCCAATGTTGAGTCTTTTGCGCTGTCCGCCACTGATGGTTTTTTCTAGGACAGAGCCTACTTTGAGGTTGCGAGTAGCCAAGAGGCCGAGAGAGGATAGTGTCCCTTCTACGAGTTCATTTAGTTCTTCTGAGCTTCTATCCTTGAAGCATAGTTGTGCAGCGTAGTGTAGATTGTCATAGACGGTGAGTTCCTCGATGAGTAGGTCATCCTGTGGGACATAACCGATGATTCCTTCTATTTTTTCGTGTTCTCGATGGATATCAATTCCGTTGATACGGACAGAGCCAGAAGAGGGGGCGTCATTGCCATTGAGGACATTGAGTAGGGTGGATTTTCCTGCACCACTGCCTCCCATGAGCCCGATGAGCTTGCCTGATGATTCGGCTATGTCTATGCCTCTTAGTCCCTTGTGTCCATTGGGGAATTCGAATTCTACTTTTTCAGCAACGAAGGAGATTTTTGTCTCGTTGGTTTCCTTTCGGTAGTGTGAGATGATGTCACTGTAGAAAATTGGAGTGATTTTCGTGCCTCTAATAGAGCTGCCTGCTGAGAATACTATGGTTTTGTTGGTTCGGATAGGGACACCATTGTTGGTCAAAGGGTCGTCTCCTAGTGCCTTGGCAAAATAGATGTCTAATTTTGGTATCCTATAGAATGCTATGGGGGCGCTCAGGTTCTCTCTGTAGAGGTGCTTGGCATGCGTGAGATCGTCTTTGGTTTCATGGTCGATGAGTAGGATGTTGTCACGATCTAGGTCTGCACGTTCACGACTCATCACGTAAGATTTGATTTCGTCGATTTCTTCATGTGTAAAATGAAAGGCTATACCGATTTGATTGAGCAGGATTGTCTCTCTTTCTGAGACTTCTCCATCTGCTACGATTAGCTCGATTACTTTGAGTACTACTACGATCTTTTGTTGCTGGGTGAACTCCTGATTAACCTGCTTGGCAAGGATGCTTATTTCTTTCTCTTCACTGAATGATACATTTCGACCATTGGCCATGTTAGTAGTCATTTCATCGAATAATCTCAAAAAGCGAAGGCTATCTTTCTGGTTGAGATTTTCTAATAGAAAGTCTTCGATGGCTTTTCGCTCATCAGCCGTTACATCGTCTTCTTTTGCTACTATAGCTAATAGGTGGATGATGGCTCTTAGTAGTTGTTCACTCATAATCTAGGCGTAGTATTGGTGTAGGATATTAAGGCTAAAGATAAGTTATTATGATCTGCATATAAAAAAAGCATTGAATAAGAATCCAATGCTTTTTTAGGACGAAAATGATGTGGCTTATTTCACCATGTCACCTCTAATTCTTTTTACTTCTGTAATGATGTCTATAAGTAGTGCTTTGTCAAGCTTTAAGGTAGGATCTTGATCTGCAATTCTTTGATCGATATCACCTACGTCTTCTTTATAAAGTTCCTTTAAGATGTCAAACTCAGCGATTACATCTGCAATGATCGGGTCACTTTCTAGGTCTTTGAGCAAGTGAATGATATCATCCAAAGATTTCTTTTGATCTATAATCACTCTTACGATGGGCTCTAGGATCAAATCTCTTTGTGCTGCAGGTAGTAGGTCTTCAGGATAAGTGTCTAGCACCATCACAGAAAGGTATAGGCCTTCGATGTAGCTACCAGACAATACCAAAGCAACCATTTGCAATCTATCGGTTTCTTCTAGTTTTTTCTCAGCGACTTCCATAGAGTAGTTGATGAGGTTCGCTAGTGAATCCTTGTTGCCAAGATTTTTTTCAAATCTTTCCATTAGGTCCAATTCGAACGCTGAAGAAATACCAATTTGATCTGCTAGTTTTTGGCTAGTTTCCATGTAGGTCAATGCATCCTGAACCTGATCATAAGAAGAAAGGTACCCAATGTCTGTTGCATAAGCACCTAGGTTCATTGCCGCTTTGTCAGCGGAGTTAAAGTATTTAGAGGCATTGTCAGTAGAGTTGATGATGTCTCCGTTGAAATCTGCACCTGTTGCCATGAGTAAATAAGGCACTTCAGATGGAGGGGGCATATCGTGCACTACTTTGTCGATCTCTTCGATGAGTTCGTGCTCTGCTTTTTCGAAAACCTCAGCTTGTGCGTCTAGCTCTCCTTGTGATTTTTTCTTTTCACCTCCACAGGCAGTAGCTAATATAGCGATAGCGCCTACTGCAGAAATGTTCAGTATGTGTCTTATGTTGATCATTGTTAGTTATGAATTTTCCTAGCTCCAATTTTAACGCATTTTTGTAAAGTAATAAAGTACTGGCATGTTTTATTTGGTGGAGTTCTTACGCTTTTTTGTGGATGAATAGTGGAATTTCTTCTTTGGACAACTAGTGATTGATATGATACAAAATATATGGAGTAGGAGTGTTTGGTTGATTGTGTTAGGCGTGTGTTTTTTGGTAACTGAGGAGGGAACGGCTCAGATGCAAAAGGTTTATTATTCTAATAATCAATTGAAGTCTCAAGGGGATTGGAATGATCAGAAAAAGCAAGGGGAGTGGCGTTTTTACTATCCCGATGGACAATTAAATGCTGTGGAAAATTACAAAGACGGAATGCTAGATGGAGAGGTGATCCTCTATTACCCGTCGGGTGAAATGTTAAGTCAAGAGAGGTATGAACTAGACGTCCCAGTAGATAGTGGCTATTACTATTATGATAATGGACAACTCAGAAGAAAGGGGCGGTTTGAATCAGGGTTGTACGAGGGAGAGTGGTTGACCTATCATGAGAATGCTACCCTCAAAAGTAGCGGTATGTATCATTTGGGCCTCCCGCATGGCTACTGGGAAGTCTATGAAGACGATGGGTCTTTGCTACAGACGGGTTATTATAATCAAGGCAAGGAAGGCGGGTTTTGGCAGTTTTATGATGGGGAGGGTAATCTTAGTTTTGAGGGAAACTACCAATCAGGAAAGGAAACGGGCGTGTGGTATCAATACAACAGGAGGGGTAAGAAAAAGCAATACAAAGGTTATCAGTAGGGGATAATGACTTTGAAAGTAGTGCCGATATTAAGGAAGCTTTCAAAGGATATTTTACCACCTAGTTTTTCTACGGCTGATTTCAAAAGGTAGAGTCCGAGACCAGTGCCTTTGGTTTCGTTATTGGCTCGGAAGAACATATCGAATATTTTGGCTTGATTTCTTTCTTCGATTCCTATTCCTGTGTCATGTACCTGGATGACCATGTCACGCTTTCTGCCATAGATTTTGATATTGACTCGACCGCTTTCTTGTGGTTTGGAGTACTTGATGGCATTTTCTATCAGGTTTTGGATGATGGTTGTGATTGTACTTACATCAGAGTACATATCTAAGTTTTCATCGATTTTGATTTGAACATCTAACTCGGAGAAGTTCTCCATGTAGCGATACGAATCAATTACATCTGCTAGGATTGCTTCGAAATTGATTCTAATCTTTTCCAGTCTTTTTTCCTTGATCTGTGTGACATTGATAAAGTCCAGTACGATGTTATTGAGGCGATTGATTTCTTTATTGTAGATTTCAAAGTACTCCAGTGGTTTGGGGTCTTTGATGTCATGCTCTACGATAGTAAATAGCCCCATCAGCGAAGAAATAGGTCCCCTCAGGTCATGTGCTACCTTATAAACAAAGGTGTCTAGTTCCTGATTCTTCTTTTCTATATTTTCATTGATAGCTTTTTGCCAACCAGCTTCTTTTTCAAGGAGTTCCATTTCGGATAGTGACTTGATGCTGCTGATTACATTTTGGGTCTCTTTGCTCTCAACTAAATTTTTGAACTCGGTGTAGGATTCCAAATAGGAGAGTGCATCTTCAGGTTTTCCTTCAGATTTAGCGATCTGATAGAGGACATTGTATGCTTTGTATAGTAGGAGGTAGTGTTTGTGAGATTTTCCGATTTGCAAGCTTTCTTGCAGTATAGATTTGGCTTGTTCATTGTTGCCGAGACGAAAGTACAATATACCCAACTTGTTGAGCGTCATCATCTGCCCTAGCTGATCGCCTATCTCAATATGAATCTCCTTGCTTTGTAGGAGCAATGTTTCCGTACGTTCATATTCATTTTTAGCTAGAGCGACTTTTCCTTCTCCGTAGTAGGCAAATGCCAGTCCTCGCTTGTCCTTTGTTTTCTTTTTAAGACGGATGCTTTTAAGGATCGTTTTTTCTGCTAAACCAATATCACCTCTTTTGAGATAAATCCCCGACAGTGGATTGTAGGCATTTGACATGCCATTGTCATCCTTGTTGAGTTTAGAGATTTCAATACACTTTAGGTAGGTCTCTTCAGCCTTGGTGTAATCGTTGAATAATTCATAGATCGAGGCGATGGCTCGCAGAGATCTGGATTGTCCAAATAGGTCTTCTTCTTTCTTGAACAATTCATAGCTTTCTAATAGGTATTTGAGTGCTTTATGGTAGTTGTCCGTCTTGTATAGTGTGCTACCGAGGGTATAGTAGCACATCGCCATGCCTCCGTCGATATGGTTTTTCTCAAAATACTTAAGGGCCTTTTGTGTGTAGATATCACTTTGTAGGTTGTCGCTTAGGATCATGTAGTAGTATCCTAGGTAGCAATTGGCAAACGCTTGGTGATAGTCGTCGTAGTTGAGCGCACATCTATTGATGACTTTGTGCGCTATCTGAATAGCTCCAGGCAAATCACTGACGCGTTGCTCAAATGATTTTTTTAATAACGTGTCTAGTTTCTTATTTAAAGAAATGGCAGTCATTCAGATACAAAAGTTAATTTTTCTCGAATTAGGCTAATAACAGTCTCAAATATAATCAGCTATTTGAATTTTGAACTATTATTGATTGAAAGCATTGCTTTCATCTAGTTATACCCCAAGGTTTTAAAAGAAAAATACAATTGAGGGAAGGGTGGGAGAGTTACTGGTGAATGCAAATGCCAGCGGGATGTTTTGATTTCAAGGATTTAATGTGAGCTTTGCAGCGTAGACCATTTGGAAACTGAATGAATCGTTCAAAGAAAATATTTTTGCTAATCGCACTGCTCTTTTTGATTATTCTAATCTTTTTTGTGATGGATTTTGCCAAACGGACAACCTTTAGACGGGCTACTAGTTTGATTTCTTTGACGCAATAAGTCTCTGTACATGAAAAAGCTGGACAAGCTCATATTACAATCCTTTATTGGACCTTTTATCCTGACGTTTTTGGTCGCTGTATTTATACTGCTAATCCAATATATGCTCAAGTACTTTGATGACTTCATAGGAAAGGATTTAGGTTTTGGGGTTTTTGGAGAGCTAATGATGTATTTCAGTATCAATATGGTGCCGATGGCACTGCCACTGGCGATATTGATTTCTTCATTAATGACCTATGGTAAGCTCGGTGAACACTTTGAACTCACTGCAATAAAGAGTGCAGGAATTTCTTTACCGAGAGTACTGCTTCCAACATTTATTTTGGTCATTTTTATTTCTATTGGAGCATTTTTCCTCAACAACTACCTCGTGCCACATGCTAATTTGCGCGCTTATAGTTTGCTCTATGATATTAAGCAGCAAAAGCCGGCTCTTGATCTAAAAGAAGGTCAGTTCTATGCGGGTATCCCAGATTACAGTATCAAGATTCGTGAGAAGCACAAAGACGGAATCGCCATGTCTGACGTGGTGATTTATGATCATACCAATTCGAATGGAAACAAGAAAGTGATTTTGGCGGACTCTTGCCGGATGTACACTTTCATCAACGATCGGTACCTAATGATGGAACTCTACCGGGGCAACCACTATGTCGAGGAGGAAACCAAATCGTCCCGCCAGTCAGATATTCCTCAGTTGGTTCGAACCAAATTTGACCGGATGGATATTGTATTCAGTTTGTCTTCCTTTGACTTGGACAGAACGGACATGGATTTATTTTCGGGGAATAGATATATGAAGAGTGTTAAGGAGCTGGGGCAGAGTATAGACTCGATGAAGATTGATCAGTCAGAAGTGCATTTTAAGCTATACAGCTCCGTAGCGACAAGTTATCGGTTGATTATGGGCGGGTATATACCACCATCAGAGGAGTTGGTAGCCATGCAGTACAAAAAAGATTCTCTGTCGCGTTTGCGGACTGAGCGGGATAGTTTGTCCAAAGTAGCCGAGTTGCCTGAGGTGTCGGAGGCGCCAAATGTAGACTCTACTATTGGTAGAGTAGCCTTAGATACGACAGAGTTAGACTCTCTCAAAGGGAAAAAAGCACCAAAGAAATATGTTGCACGGCCTTCTGTGGCGGCTGGAGGTAGTGTTGTTCAAGAACGGGAGATGAACAAAGAACAGAGTATCAGTAGTGTTATGAGTTTTTTGGAGAACAAAAAAGAAAAGAAACTCAAGAATGATTCGCTAATGCTGACTATGGCCGAATTGGATACAGTCAAGGCTCGTGTAGATACTTTTTTCTTGCCCGTCACGAAAAATAAGCAAGTAGCAACCAAGGCGTTGAGTATAGCTAGAGGGATCAAATCCTCTATCAATAGTTCAATCAACCGAACGACTTATTTCAAACGAGCGATAGACTCTCATACTGTGGAGCGATATAAGAAGTATGCTCAGTCGTTTGCCTGTATTGTTATGTTTTTGATAGGTGCTCCACTTGGTGCGATTATCAAGCGAGGAGGGCTGGGGATGCCTGTCATCGTCGGGGTGGTATTTTTTATCATTTTCTATGTGTTCACGAGTGCCAGCGACAAGTGGGCCAAGGGAGGTATAGTCGATGGGTTATATGCTGCATGGATGGCTGACGCAGTACTGTTGCCCTTTGGCGTGTTCTTTTTGATACAGGCGTGGAAAGATGCTAAACTATTTGATACCGATTTCTACAACGTGATCATAGAGAGAGCGATGCGTGTTTGGGGTAATAGGCAAGAGCTGATGGCCAAATTTACTTTGAAAAGACGGTAGGTTATTGGGGTATATTTGTCTAACTTTGCCGCTTAGTTTATTAAAATTTTACTAGTCATGTATTTAGAAACAGAAAAGAAACAAGAGTTGTTTGCAAATCATGGTCGGTTGAAAGCGAAAACAGATACTGGCTCTCCAGAATCACAAGTAGCGCTCTTCACTTACCGAATCACACATTTGACGGAGCACTTGAAAACGCACAAAAAAGATCACTCTACTAGAAAAGGTCTTTTGAAGTTGGTAGGTAAGAGAAGAAAACTTTTAGATTACCTTATGAAAAACGATATCGAACGCTATAGAGCAACAATTGCTGATCTAGGCATTAGAAAATAATATTATGCGCAAAAAGGGAATTCTTACGGATTCCCTTTCTTGTTCTTTCTCACTCCATGTTAATTGAAATTTTGACATCACTCACACTCAATCATTAGTCAAAATTTAAAACATATTTTATGTCATTAAACGTAGTAAACAAGTCCGTTAAGTTAAAGGACGGCAGAGAAATTACGATTGAAACCGGTAAATTGGCCAAGCAGGCTGATGGTTCTGTAGTTTTGAAAATGGGCAACACCATGTTGCTCGCAACTGTAGTGTCTGCTCCAGACGCTAAAGAAGACGTGGATTTCCTCCCATTGTCTGTAGATTATCAAGAGAAGTTTGCTTCTGCTGGTAAAATCCCAGGAGGATTTTTGAAAAGAGAAGGTAGACTTTCTGACCAAGAAGTATTGATTTGTAGATTGGTAGATAGAGCTTTGAGACCTTTGTTCCCAGGTGATTATCACGCGGATACACAAGTTTTCATCCAGTTGATCTCTTTGGGAGAGGATGATCTTCCAGATGCATTGGCTGCATTTGCTGCTTCTGCCGCGATCGCTGTTTCTGACATTCCGTTCAACGGGCCTATTTCAGAAGTACGCGTGATCTTCAAAGACGGAGATTACCACATCAACCCAACGAAAACACAAATGGAAGGCGCTGAGCTAGACATGATTATAGCAGGTTCTGCTACAGAGATCATGATGGTGGAGGGCGAATTGCAAGAGGTGTCTGAAGACGTGATGATCGGAGCGATCAAAGCAGGACACGAGGCGATCAAAGACCAGTGTGCATTGCAGTCAGAGTTGGCTGAGGCGGTCGGAGCATCTGTCAAAAGAGAATACAACCACGAAACGCATGATGAAGCACTTGCTGCCGATATCAAAGCGAAGACCTACGACAAAGTGTACGCAGTAGCCAAAGAAGGTCTGGCGGACAAAAACTTGAGAAAGCAAAAATTCGGAGCAATCTATGACGAGTATGTAGAGGCGCTTCCAGAATTGCCAGAAGGCGAAGAGTACAGCAAATTCTTGCTAAAGAAATATTACCACGATGTGGAAAAAGAAGCCATCAGAAACGTAGTGCTAGACACTAGAGTACGTCTTGATGGTCGTCAATTGGACGAGATCAGACCGATCTGGAGTGAAGTAGATTACTTGCCGTCAGCACATGGTTCTGCGGTGTTTACGAGAGGGGAGACCCAGTCGTTGACATCTGTGACATTGGGTACCAAGATGGATCAGCAAATGATCGATGGAGCGGTACACTCTGGATACAACAAATTCATCCTACACTACAACTTCCCTGGTTTCTCAACGGGTGAAGTAAGACCTAATAGAGGTCCTGGACGTAGAGAAGTAGGTCATGGTAACCTCGCTTGGAGAGCATTGAAGCCAATGTTGCCACCAGACGATGAAAATCCATACACGATCCGTGTAGTTTCTGATATCTTGGAATCAAACGGTTCGTCATCTATGGCGACTGTATGTGCGGGTGCGTTGGCACTCATGGATGCTGGTGTGCCGTTGAAGAAGCCTGTATCAGGTATTGCGATGGGTATGATTTCTGATCCTGTGACTGGAAAGTATGCCATCCTATCGGATATCTTGGGTGATGAAGATCACTTGGGTGACATGGACTTCAAAGTAACCGGTACTGCGGATGGTATCACTGCTTGTCAGATGGATATCAAAGTAGACGGGTTGTCTTACGAAGTATTGACCGAAGCGTTGATGCAAGCCAAAGCGGGTAGAGAGCATATCTTGGGCAAAATTACCGAGACATTGTCTGAGCCTAGAGCGGACTTGAAATCTCACGCGCCTAGATCTAAGGTCATCAGAATACCGAAAGAATTGATCGGTGCTGTGATCGGACCTGGCGGTAAGATCATTCAGGAAATCCAAAAAGAATCTGGTGCGACCATCGTAGTGGACGAGGATGACAAGAATGGTATCGTGAGCATATTCGCTACAGATGGCAATGCGATGGAGGATGCGGTTAGACGTGTCAACAACATCGTAGCAATGCCAGAAGAAGGCGAAATCTATGTCGGTAAAGTGAAGTCGATTCAGCCTTTCGGTGCATTCATCGAATTCATGCCTGGCAAAGACGGATTGCTACACATCTCTGAGATCAAATGGGAACGCGTCGAGAAAATGGATGGCGTCATGGAAGTAGGAGAGCAAGTGAAAGTCAAATTGATCGAGATCGACAAGAAGACTGGCAAATTTAGATTGTCTAGAAAAGCGATTCTGCCTAAGCCTGAGAAAAAGGACTAAGGTTAGATCACTTATGAAAATACAAAAGGTCATTCTTCGCAAGAGGAATGACCTTTTATTTTTGAAAGTCTTTTCGCTATAACGTAGTTACCTGAGTTCGATTAATAAAGGATATAAATTATACTGTCTGAGCGATAGCGAGTTTATAATTTTCTAGCCTTTTTGCTTCCTTTTTTGGCGGTAAAAAAGAAGCGTTTACCTGCCGGAAGCATGGTCTGTCTGGCTTGAAGACAAAGAACAATTCTAAATGGATTGTTTGATTGTATCAAGTAAATCATTTCAAAGGTCATTATCACCCTACAGGGTTATTCATGTCTTTGAATATTTTCCAAACGCGAAATTTGAGAATGACGATGGCACATAGCATACCCGAAAGCATGGCGCCTGCTACGCCGACGAGGGTGATGTCTTGGCCGACGAGTTTGAGTCCTTTGATTTTGGTCTGAGGTCTGAGGTAGGGTAGGGCAAATCGTTTTGGCGTGTGTGCTAGTCCGTAGATCTCTCCAGTTTGGTAGTCCGTGAAATGACGTGTAGATAGTGGTGTGCTGACTTCTGCATAGATCACGTGCCCTTTGATCTGAGGAACGAGTTCGTAGAGTTTTTCCAGCATGGTGTTTTTGAAATGTTCCTTCTTTTGTTGGTAGGCAGTTTCTCTGTTGCGCCAGGGTTGCTCAGCATATGATTCGTACCATTCGTATCGGCCTACGGAGATGGCTTGAATTGTTGATCTGTTAGGGTGCTGCTCGGCCCATAGTGCGTCTTTGGCAGAGGGGAAAGACACATAGGAAAACTTATTTGCCGTATTATGTTCGGTGATACTATTGATATCCGCTGAGTAATCTTCCGTTTCGTAACTCCAGATGTTGTGTTTGGGCAGTTTCAATTGCTCGTCGGATCGATCGAGTCCAACATAGAGACACAGATGAGCACTCGATGGTTTGGTGTCGTTTGGTGACATGGCTTGTCGTTTTCGAGCTGTTTCATCGAGGAGTTTTCCGAAAGTGTTTTTGATGCCTATGTTGCTGATGACACTGCGACAGGGGATGAATTTTCCTTTGATACGGATGCCTGTGGCTTTCCCTTTTTCGGTGACGATTTCAGAGACGGGGGCGTTGATGTAGGTTTTGCCTCCTAGTCGACGAAAAGTATCTAAAGTGCGATTGGCGATCTGTTCACTGCCTCCATGAGGGTAGTATCCTCCTTCCATGAAATGCCCGATCACCATGGCATGTGCTGCAAAACTACTTTCCTTCGGAGGTAGGCCATAATTGCCACATTGCCCACAGAGTACTGCGATGAGACGCCGGTTTGTCGTGAGGGTTTGAAGTGTCTCTAGCGTCGTAGAGCGGTAGTATTTGGCGTATGCCCGTCGAATCAATCTGCCTAGTGTTTGGCTCAAGAAGGGTTCAAAGCTTTTCTCAAAGAAGAAAGCACTGCCCCATTTGTTGGTTTTCTTGAGTAAGGTCAGATAGTCATCGATGGCTTGATGATCGTCAGGGAAGTAATGCTTCATTTGTTGCCTAAAGTTCTCTTCTCCTGCGGGGATTTCGTAGCGGTCTTTGCCGATCATGACCACATCGTAGACCTCTCCCATATAAGCCCAATTCAGTTCATGGTTGGTGAGGAAATCCATGAGTTTGCGTAGACCGTGTCCTTCCTGCATGTTGCCCATGTAGTGGACACCCACGTCCCATTTCATGCCATCTTTCCGTTTGAATGAGTGGGTGAACCCACCCGGTACATAGTGCTGCTCGAAGAGGGCGACTTTTTTACCTGCCTTGGCGAGCCAAGTGCCTAGGGTCATGGCTCCCATACCCGAGCCGATGATGACATGGTCGAACCCCGTGTGATCGTCAGTGGTTGAGAAGGAAGCGTATGGCTTGTTTTGCATAGGTTGTCAGAACTTCGAGCAGAGGTTTGATCTCAGAAGTTGAAATCCAAGATATAGCCTAGCGTATCGATATGCTACATTTATGCAGAATAGTTGTTAGGAAAACCGCTATAGTAGTATGACTGGTGGTCATTGTTAGTTCGATTTTTGGGTATAGAGTTATACAATCACATCATATTTAATGTGCTCGTAGGTGTCTAGTTTTTTGATGAGTTCGTCATCGGGACTGACTTTGATCTTGCGAGACATGAGGTTGACTTTCATGCCTGCTTCTGGATCGAAGATGTTGACTTTGAGTAGGCCGTCCCCTTCGTGGGCTGCAGTCAGCTCGTTGATGTCTTTGATCAGCTCGTCGGAGATGTCTTGGAGCCTCAGGTTGAGCGTGATGCCTTTGGTCTTCTCTGCACGGATGTCGGTGAGTAGGGATACGGAGTTGATTTTGAACTCTAGATCAGGGCCTTGCCATTTGAGCTTGATTGCGCCTTGGAGGTAGAGAAACCACCCCACTTCGAAGTACTCCTTGAACTTGACATAGTCCTCCGAAAACAAGAAGAAGGTATAGGTGTCTGTGTAGTCTTGGATCTCCAGTGTTCCAAATGGTTTTCCATTTTTGGTTTGCCGATGGCCTACTGCCGTGACCATGCCGGCCATGCGGATGTTGGCTCCTTTCTTTTGCAGTTCGGGCATGTTGTTGAGCTCACCGACGGAGGTGTTGCAGAACTTATCGATCTCGAACTTGAACTGATCCAATGGATGACCAGAGATGTATAGTCCCACGACTTCTTTTTCCAGTCGGAGCTGTTCCAAGTTCGTAAACGGCTCTACATCCGCGACGGTAGGGATGGGTTCAGACACGCCTGAGTCTCCACCGAATAGGGATGCCTGTGCACTGGCAGCTTGTGCTTCCATGCGGTTGGCATATTTGACGACCTTGTCGATGAGGTTGGTTTCATTGCCCACTGCTGCGAGGTACTGCCGTCTGTGGTAGGATTCGAAGCAGTCAAATGCCCCCGCCTGTGCCATGACTTCCAGTGTTTTCTTGTTGACCTGACGCAGGTTGACACGTATCGCTAGATCGAAGATGTCTTTGTATATCCCGTTGGCTTCTCGCTCTTCGATGAGTGCCTTCACTGCTGCATCACCGGCACCTTTCATCGCTGCGAGTCCAAATCGTACCTGGCCTTGGTCGTTCACGTTGAATTTCGTGATGGATTCGTTGACATCTGGCCCGAGTACTTCGAGTCCCATCCGCTGGCATTCTTCCATGAAGAAACTTACCTGCTTGATGTCGTTCATGTTGTTGGAGAGTACGGCAGCCATGTACTCGGCAGGGTAGTTGGCTTTGAGGTAGGCCGTCTGGTAGGCCACCCATGCGTAGCACGTCGAGTGAGACTTGTTGAAGGCATAGGATGCAAAAGCTTCCCAATCCTTCCATACTTTTTCGAGTATTTTGGCATCATGCCCTTTGGCAGAAGCTTGTTCGATGAATTTAGGTTTCATCTTATCCAGTACTGCCATTTGCTTTTTACCCATGGCCTTACGCAGTACATCGGCTTCCCCCTTGGTGAAGTCCGCCAGTTTCTGAGAAAGTCGCATAACCTGCTCCTGATAGACGGTGATTCCGTAGGTTTCCTCTAGGTACTCTTGCATGTCGTCCAGATCATACTGGATCTCTTCATCGCCATGCTTACGCTTGATAAATGAGGGGATGTACTCGATCGGTCCCGGACGATAGAGTGCGTTCATTGCAATCAAATCGGCAAATACCGTAGGCTTGAGCTCCCGCATATACTTCTGCATACCGGGGGATTCATATTGGAATATTCCGACGGTTTCTCCACGCTGGAAGAGCTCGTAGGTCGCTTGATCGTCGATGGGGAACTCATCAGGGTCGAGCGTGATGTCGTGTCGTTGCTTGACCAGACGGCAAGCATCTTTGATCAAGGTGAGGGTTTTGAGACCCAAAAAATCCATCTTGAGTAGACCAGCATCTTCTACGACGGAGTTGTCAAACTGCGTACAGTACATCTCCGAATCCTTGGCCAGTGCTACAGGGACGAACTTGGTGATGTCGTCTGGTGTGATGATGACCCCACAGGCATGAATCCCTGTGTTTCGCACCGATCCTTCGAGCATTTTGGCTTGGTTGACGACCTTGGATTCTGGCGTAGATTCTGTCGCGATACGCTTCAGTTCGTTGGCTTGTGTGATCGCTTCGGGGTTGTTTTTGAGTTTGTCCGCTAGGTCTTTGTCGCTGAGGCTAAACAGCTTCTTGAGTTTGATGTCCGGGACCAATTTGGCGAGTCGGTCGGCATCTGCCAAATTGAGCTCCAGTACACGTGAGGTGTCCCGGATGGCTGACTTGGCTGCCATCGTACCGTAGGTGATGATCTGGGCGACTTGATTTGCCCCGTATTTGTTGATCACATAGTCAATCACGCTCTGACGACCCTCATCGTCAAAGTCAATATCGATATCGGGCATGGACACCCTTTCTGGATTCAAGAAACGC
Organism: Reichenbachiella agariperforans; assembly: GCF_900142205.1. Classification (GTDB taxonomy): domain Bacteria; phylum Bacteroidota; class Bacteroidia; order Cytophagales; family Cyclobacteriaceae; genus Reichenbachiella; species Reichenbachiella agariperforans. The sequence continues at coordinate 32,345 of NZ_FRAA01000009.1, read as the reverse complement.
TCAAAAAGTAGATCGTACTTGATCGGGTCTACGTTGGTGATCCCGATGCAGTAGGCGACTGCTGATCCAGCGGCTGACCCACGGCCTGGGCCTACCGATACGCCCATGTCACGTGCCGCTTGGCAAAAGTCCTGTACAATCAAGAAGTAACCAGGGTAGCCGGTGTTTCGGATGACATCCAGCTCAAAGTCCAGTCGCTCCTCGATGTCTGGGGTGATCTCGTCGTAGCGCTTTTTGGCACCTTCGTAGGTGAGGTGGCGCAGCAGATTGTTTTCGCCCAGTTTGAGGGAAGCATCGTCTTTGTCTCGCTCGTCTTGAAACTCCTCCGGTATGTCAAAGGCTGGGAGGAGAATGTCGCGCTCGAGTACGTAGCTCTCGATTTTGTCTACGATCTCGTTGGTGGTACTGATGGCGTCTGGCAGATCCGCAAAGAGTTTTTTCATCTCTGCCGGTGACTTGATGTAGAATTCCTCGTTGGGGAAGCCGTAGCGAAACTCTCTGCCTCGTTTGCCGATGTATTTTTTTGGTTTGGATTGCTGTTCGCCATCTTTGACACAGAGCAGGATGTCATGGGCATTGGCCTGTGACTTGTCGGTGTAGTAGGTGTTGTTGGAGGCGAAGTACTTGACGCCATGTTTCTCAGCGAAGCGCAGCAACACTTGGTTGACGACTTCTTCTTCTTCCACACCGTGACGCGTCAGTTCGACATAGAAGTCCTCTCCAAACAGTTCCTTGTACCAGAGGAACACTTCTTCGGCTTGTTCTTCGCCGATGTTTAGGATCGTAAATGGAATCTCCCCCCAAAGCCCACCCGTCGTTGCGATGATGTCTTCCTTGTATTGCTCGATGACTGACTTGTCTATACGAGGCACATAGTAGAACCCCTCGACGAAGGCAATGGAGGCCATCTTGGCGAGGTTGTGGTAGCCTTTTTTGTTCTTGGCGATGAGTACCTGTTGGTAACCGTTGTTTTGTTTGCTCTTCGAGGTGCGATCATCGGTGACGTTGAACTCACAACCTAGGATAGGTTTGATGTCAGCAGCCAGTGCGGCGCGTACGAAGTGGAAAGCCGCCATCATGTTGCCATGGTCTGTCAGGGCAATGGCGGGCATGTTGTGTTGTTTGGCTGTCTGTACGATGGAGTCTACTTCGGAGACTGCCTGTAGTACGGAGTACTGCGAGTGGACGTGAAGGTGGGAGAAGGGGAGGTCCTCGAGTGCCTTGATTTCTTCGGCAGTAGCTTTGGGCGGCATCTCGATGCTTTGCTCTTCTGTTGCAGCGAAATTGGCCGCTTCGAGTTTAGGTGCTTCGTAGATGACCTGCTCCTTGGCCGTATCGTCCAAGGGAGGGATGACCCCCTCCGTGATCAGACCAAAGAAACACTTGGCTGTCGCATCTACATCATAAGCCGCATCATGGGCATCATCAAAGCCTTCGCCAAAGAGCTTGGTGTGCAGCTCGGTCAGGGTGGGCCACTTGAAGCGACCGCCACGACCGGGTATGGCGACATAGTCTGTGGATTCGTCCTTGGTATCGATGGCTTTGATGCCATTGAGGTCATTGTTTCGTTCTTTGCGCAGATATTCTGCGCCGACGATGTTCAGGTCAAACTCGACGTTGTGACCGACGACTGATTCTGTTCTTTTGAGGTCTTCGCTGAATATACTGAGGACTTCATTGAGATCGTGTCCTTCCGCTTCGGCACGCTCCGTAGAGATACCGTGTACTTTTTGCGCATTGAAAGGAATCGTGTACCCTTCTGGCTTGACGATGAAATTTTGTCTATCGATCAGCGAACCGTCGTTGGCGTGGAGTTGCCATGCGAGCTGTACCAGTCTAGGCCAGTTGTCTAGGTCTTCGAGCGGTGCATTGTAGTTCTTGGGTAAACCCGTGGTCTCGGTATCAAAAATCAGGTACATACTGTCGAGTTGAAAGTGAAAAGTACAAAGCTTTAGGTAGTTACACGTCTGGCTTTGCACTTTGAAAAGCGCGCCTTAAAATTAGTGATTTATGTGGATGGAAAGGAGAGGAGTGAAGGGGAAGTTTTCCACACAAGACCGAGATGGTGTGTAAGCATCGCTTGGGTGCGACCTGGAGTGCTATAGGGTTGGGTTTAAATCGTTCGAGGTGTTTTTTTAAATTCGCTTCACTCAGACAAAATGTCTTCTTTTTTGATTTCTCTCAATCGATAGAGAATATACAACAATTGAGCGTCTTATACCTTGTGATTGGTAGTCAGAGTTTTTATTAAAAGTGCTATTTTGATGGCCTGAAGGGGGGTTTTAGTTGTCTTTTTTAAACACGTGTCTTTGGCGCTGGAACTACAGGTGTTTCGGGCGACAAACACGTGTGTTTCGAGCGCCAAAGACACGTGTTTCGACGTTCAAACACACGTGTTTGTTTTGACGTTCATTTGAAGCCCTTTCTTTTTCATCTTGACAGGAGTTAAATTGAGCTTTTTGTGATATGCTGCTGACATATTGTCTTAATTATTTATACGCATAGACTATGTTTGGAGGGATGATCATTGCTACCTACTACAGCAGGGGTAGTACTGTGAATTGTACTTGTGAGAACCCTTTTTACATCATTTGGGAGGAGGAGCGATCTCTCAGTTCTGGCAGAATACTCACCACAGTCAATCTTAGCTTCCTCACTTGCGGAGAGCCTAGTCTTATGACGGTAATACTATTAGTAGCAAGCGGAATTACACGACACCTTCCTCGGAGCGTAGAACAAAAAATACAAGGCGTATTTAGCTCCTTTTAAAGGATCAGTCTGTAAAGTTGGAGGGGACTCGGTAGACAGGTTCGATATTTTTATTCCAATCATTCAAATTAACCTCAAAGACTTATAAGAGATGGTTATTCACGAAAAACAATCATAAATTTCGAACAATGAATCTTGAATCACGAAGTAACTCTTGATCTCTCCCCAGAAATACGGATTGCCCCCTTTTAAACAGATTTAGAGGGGTGCAGCGGTTTAGGAGTGGATGGTTAAAAACAAAAAGAGCCACTCCTGAGAGCCGCTCTTTTTGTTTTTAAATGTATTTAAATCTTATCCTGCACAGCTTGTAGAAATTTCAATGAGTTTTTCTAAATCGTCAAACCCTAGATTTGAATATTCTTTGTAACTGTACTCTTCAGTTATTTTATCTACATAACAGTCGCAAGCATCGTCGCTAGTCCCTTCACAAGATTCCTCTCTTAATTCAGCAATTTGCGCATCCGTCCAAGTAGAGGATCCACCGTCATCGTCTTTGTCACAAGAAGAAACAAAAAGAACAGAAGCTAAAAGAGCTGCAGATAGGAATGATTTTGAAATTAAATTCATAATTAATATTTAAAAATGGTTAGTTAAATGAAGTAGCGTTACGTGCTATTTCTTAAAAGTTTGAAGATAGCATAAAAGTTTTAAAATGGTCGGTTAAGCATAAAAAAAGCCACTCGAAAAAGAGTGGCTTTGAATATTTAAGATAGCGCTAGACTATACGTTATCAGAAGCTGCTTTTGCTCCGATGTATTCTCTGTTCAAGCGAGCAATGTGCTCTTGACCGATTTCCTTTGGACAGACTGCAGAACAAGCGCCAGTATTGGTACAGTTACCAAAACCTTCTTCTTCCATCTGCGCGACCATTCTTTCGACGCGTGTGTGTCTCTCGGTTTGTCCCTGTGGCAACAAGGCCAGTTGAGAAACCTTCGCCGCGGTGAATAGCATAGCAGAAGCGTTTTTGCACGCTGCAACACAAGCACCACAACCGATACACTGGGCAGCATCCATGGCCTGATCAGCGATCGTTTTAGGGATCGCGATTTCGTTGGCGTCTGGTACACCTCCAGTGTTGACATTGACATAGCCACCCGCTTGGATGATTCGATCAAAAGAACTTCTGTCTACCACCAAATCTTTGTGCACTGGGAAAGCAGACGCTCTCCAAGGCTCGATCACGATGATGTCACCATCCTTGAACGATCTCATGTGTAGCTGGCACGTCGTGACAGCATCCTTTGGTCCGTGTGGTTTGCCGTTGATATACAGCGAGCACATGCCACAGATACCTTCTCTACAGTCATGATCGAAGTGTACAGGGTCTTTGCCATCTCTCGATAGGTCTTCGTTCAACACGTCAAGCATTTCAAGAAATGACATGTCTGGGGATACGTCCGAAACATCGTATGATTCGAAAGCACCTTTGTCGTTAGCGTTTTTCTGTCTCCAGATTTTTAATTTCAGATTCATGTCAATTCTTATTTATAGCTTCTTTGAGTCAATTTAACATTTTCGAATTCTAGCTCTTCCTTGTGTAGTTTGGCATCTTGGCCTTCTCCTTGGTATTCCCAAGCCGCTACATAAGAAAATTCATCATCGATACGGAGTGCTTCTCCCTCTGGAGTTTGAGATTCCTCTCTGAAGTGACCGCCACATGATTCTCTTCTGTTGAAGGCATCATCGACCATCAATTCGCCGAGTTCGATGAAGTCAGCCACTCTATTGGCTTTTTCGAGAGACATGTTCATCTCCTCGTTGTCTCCGAGCACTTTGACGTTTTTCCAGAACTCTTCGCGGAGTGCTTTGATCTTCTCCTTGGCGAGTTTCAGCCCTTCCGCATTTCTGGCCATACCACAGTGTTCCCACATGATGTGTCCGAGCTCTTTGTGGAAGTCATCTACGGTTTTGGTTCCGTTGATGCTGAGGAGTTTTTGAATCCTGTCTTTGACTTCTTTTTCTGCCGTTTGGAATGCCTCATGATCCGTAGGGATCTTGTCGTATGGCATGTTGGCGAGGTAGTCACCAATCGTATACGGCAAGACGAAGTATCCATCCGCTAGCCCTTGCATCAAGGCACTTGCTCCGAGACGGTTTGCTCCGTGATCTGAGAAGTTGGCCTCACCTGCAGCATATAGCCCAGGGACAGAAGTCATCAAGTTGTAATCTACCCATAGACCACCCATGGTATAGTGTACGGCTGGATAGATCATCATCGGCATTTCGTAGGGATTGTCACCCGTGATCTGCTGATACATGTCAAACAAGTTGCCGTATTTCCCTTTGATGGTTTCTAGTCCATCTCTTTTGATCGCGTCAGAGAAATCTAGGAATACCGCTAAGCCTGTTGCGCCGACACCTTTGCCAGCATCACACATTTGCTTGGCATTTCGAGAAGCCACATCACGAGGGACGAGGTTACCAAATGCAGGGTATTTTCTTTCCAAGTAGTAATCTCTGTCTTCTTCAGCGATTTTGGCAGCATCTGCTGCTTTCAATCCTTTGACTGCCTCTTTAGGTACCCAGATACGTCCGTCGTTTCTGAGTGACTCTGACATGAGGGTCAGTTTGGACTGGTGGTCGCCTGATACAGGGATACATGTTGGGTGAATCTGCGTGTAACATGGGTTACCAAAGAACGCCCCCTTCTTGTGTGCTCTCCAAGCGGCCGTCACGTTCGAGCCCATGGCATTGGTAGAGAGGAAGAATACATTACCGTATCCGCCAGTCGCCAATACTACGGCATGTGCTGAGTGTGATTCGATCTCGCCTGTAATGAGGTTTCTGGTGACGATACCTCTGGCCTGACCATCGATGATCACTACGTCGAGCATTTCTGTTCTAGCGTAGAGTTTTACTTTGCCCGTAGCGACTTGTCTGCTGAGTGCAGAGTAGGCACCGAGTAGTAACTGCTGTCCCGTTTGGCCTCTCGCGTAGAAGGTACGCGATACTTGCGCGCCCCCGAACGATCGGTTGTCTAGTAGCCCACCATAGTCACGGGCGAAGGGTACACCTTGCGCGACGCACTGGTCGATGATGTTGACAGATACTTCTGCGAGACGGTGGATGTTGGCTTCTCTACCTCTGTAGTCACCACCTTTGATGGTGTCATAGAAGAGACGGAAGACCGAATCTCCATCGTTTTGATAGTTTTTTGCCGCGTTGATACCTCCTTGCGCCGCGATACTGTGTGCACGACGAGGGCTATCTTGAAAGCAAAACGACTTGACATTGTAGCCCAGTTCGCCAAACGAAGCGGCAGCTGATGCGCCTGCTAGTCCAGTCCCTACTACGATGATGTCGTATTTTCTTTTGTTGGCTGGGTTGACCAGTTTGCTTTTGAATTTGTGGCTAGTCCACTTATCTGCTAACGGTCCCTCAGGTATTTTTGAATCTAAAGCCATTTCTTTAATTTCTTAGTTTTCTTAATTCTTTAAATTATCCTTTCAGGTACATAACAATCGGAATGATTGCGAAACCAGCGGCTACCAAAATAGAGTAGAGCACGCCCAGTTTTTTGATGAAAGGGGTGTATTTCTTGTGATTCAAACCCAAAGTCTGAAATGCACTAGAAAACCCGTGTGACAAGTGAAAGCCTAAGAAGACCATGCAAATGACATAGAAACCTGCGTACAGTGGCTGTGAAAAAGCGAAGGAGACCACTTCGTACCCGTTGGGGTAAGTGACGCCATCGTACACTACGTCTGCCAACGAACCGTTTTTGAACTTGTACCAAAAGCCCGCGAGGTGAGCGATGATAAAGACCAAAATGATGATCCCTAGTAGTGCCATGTTTTTAGAGGCCCAGCTACTCTTGGAGTCATTGGTGCTAACAGCATACTTTACTTTCCTCGCAGACTTGTTTTGTCTGGTCAGGATGATCCCATCGATGATGTGTACCAATATGAAAAAGAAGTTTCCATACGAGACGAACTTGATCAATGGATTGTGCGCCATGTTGTAGGCATAGATGTTAAAGGCTTTGCCTCCATCACCTGCGAGCAACTGTAGGTTTCCAGCGAGATGAATCACCAGGAAAAGAATTAGAAATAATCCAGTCAGCGACATTAGCAGTTTTTTGCCTATCGTGCCGGAAATCGATTGTGTAAACCAACTCATGATTTAGTTTTTGAATAAGTAGAATAAATTTCTGTAAAGATATATTCGGGGGGCTAATCTGACAATGACAATAAGTATTTATACTGGGTATAAATTAGCATGAATAGCGATTGTTGATTTGAGTGAGGCTTAAGCAGTTTTATTGGTGTGATTGTCATTTAGGAGCAAAGATGCCTGCGAATTTTCCTCTTATAGAGAATCGTTGCTTTATCAATAACCCTATATTTGAATTACAATCAGTTTATATTTGACAGTTGCTATGCGGTAGTTTTCCGACTAGCTACTCGATGATCACACACAAGTAGACACGCGATGATTAGATTGCTCGACAAAAAGGTTCTTTTATTGATAGCCACACTCATGATGTTATCGGTGGTGGTATCACAGGCGACACATATACGTGCAGGAGAAATCGTCGCACGACGTATTTCTAGTTCTACGTTGACCTATCGGTTCTCCGTGATTGGCTATACCGACACGGGTTCTACTGTTTTGTTTGGTAGTGGAGATATTGATTTCGGGGATGGAGTGAATGTCAATTTAGGAGAGAATGCCGAAAGCAACCAAACCATACTGCTCGGTGATGAAGTAGCCTATAACGTCTTCACTATCACACATACTTTTCAAGGGAATGGTCGCTATGTGGTCAGATATAACGAACAGAATAGAAATGCTGGAGTGGTCAATATGTCTAGTTCGGTGGACACGCCATTTTATATAGAAACTGAGATATCCATCGACCCTATTTTTGGAATCAACAATACACCTGTTTTTCTAGTCCCGCCAATAGATAAAGGAGCAGAAGGCGCTATTTTTTTGCACAACCCTGGAGCTTACGATTCGGACGGGGATAGTTTGTCTTATCATTTAAAAATTCCTCAGCAGTTTTTTGATCGTGAAGTCAACGGATATAAAGAGCCTAATGACCCAAGCTTTTATACGAACTACTTAGAAGGAAATCAAGAACGAGATGGGCCACCTACTTTCTCAATTGACTCTATCAACGGAGATTTGACATGGGATGCACCTGGGTTGATGGGAGAGTATAATGTAGCCTTTGAAGTAAGGGAATGGAGAAAGCTTGATGATCAATGGTTTAATATAGGTTCTGTAACTCGTGACATGCAGATCATTATAGAGGAAACAGATAACAATCCACCAGAAATTATCCAACCCATGGAGATATGTGTAGAGGCGGGGGAAACGATAGAAGAGATAATCATTGCGACGGATCCTGATGGAGACCCATTGACTTTGGAAGTGTTTGGTGGTCCTTTGCAGTCATTTATTAACCCCGCAACGTTTAGTCCCGATCCACCAACGGTACAGCCGACGCCTGCGCAAATTGCTTTTAGATGGGAGACTACCTGTGATCATATTCGTGAGAGACCGTATGAAGTGCAGATCAAAGCGAAGGATGAACCACCGCTAGGAACTCGACTGGTAGATTTTAAAACATGGCTGATACGTGTAGTAGCTCCAGCGCCCACAGGACTAGTGACCAATAAGTTGTCAGGAAGACGGGTAGAACTTAATTGGGACATGTACACTTGCGGCAATGCTGATAAGATTGAGATTTGGCGAAGGGTGGATAGCTTTGATATCGTAGCAGAAGACTGTGTGGTGGGTATGCCCGCCAATGCAGGCTATGAACTCATTGATGTAGTCAATAATAGCAATCTTGCAGGTCAACAAGTGACAAATTATATAGATGATAATGAAGGAACTGGGTTAGCACCAGGTGCTAATTATTGTTATCGTATTGTCGCACAGTTTCCTGCACCAGCAGGAGGAGAGAGCTATGTCTCTGAAGAGGCTTGTGCTCAAATAGGAGTAGAAGCACCTGTAGTGCTCAATGTAGATGTGTTACAAACGAGTGAAGCCAATGGTGAAATCTATGTAAGGTGGGAAGAACCATTTGATTTGGATCCTGTTTTGTTTCCAGGGCCTTATACCTACGATGTGGTTCGTTATGAGGGGCTTTCGGGCTTAGCGAATGGAGATACGGTTGCGCTGGGGATTACCAATAGAGAGTTTACAGATACTGGATTGAATACTGATCAGCTCCCTTATCATTATTTGATTCATGCATATCAAAATGATGGTACCTATATTGACTCATCTTTTCCCGCCTCATCAGTACGCCTCAAAGCAACGACAGATGTGAAATCTATTATGATAGAATGGGAAGCACTCGTGCCATGGTCTAATGTGATGGATTCTTTGCCCTATCATCGTGTGTGGCGAGACAATGTCGATGATTTCTTTCCCGATCAGTTGATGTTGATCGATTCAGTAGAGGTGACAGTAGATGGGTTTCGCTATATAGATGATGGATCACACAACGGTGTAGCGCTGAGCGATGAGACGATGTACCGCTACTATGTGGAGACCAAAGGAAGCTATGGGAATCCTTCATTGAGTAGTTATGACCCGTTACTGAACAAGTCACAGATTCTGTCAGCCCAGCCGAACGATACCATACCGCCTTGTACACCAGTTGATTTTGCCTTTGATGACAGCTTTGATTGTCAGACGTTCTTGTCGACTCGGGGGTGTGACTTTGATCAGTTCGAGAATTTGCTCGAATGGAATCAAGATGGAGCATCTCAATGTGACAATGATATCAATAGTTATAACATCTATTTCTCAGATGAAGATACTGCAGAAGAGTTGCCGTTTTTGGCCAATGTAGAAGGTACTTCATACTTACATGAAGGGTTGTCTTCTTTCAAGGGCTGCTACGAAATTACATCTGTGGATCGATCAGGCAATGAAAGCGAGCGTTCTGCACGTATATGCCATGACAACTGCCCATTCATCAAAATGCCTAACGTGTTTACGCCAAATGGTGATGGCGTAAACGACACGTTTACCCCGTTCTGGGATCAGGTTTTAACGGGAGGTTCAGAAGGTGGCAGTGGTGGTATTCCAGATTTTGATAATGCGGATTGCCCTCGCTTTGTATTGGCAGTTAATTTTACTGTTTTTGATAGAACTGGAGGAGTATTGTTCACGTACAACTCCGAAGACGACAGACCCGCAGAGAGTGATCCAGGTATATTGATCATGTGGGATGGGAAAAATAAAAATGGCCGTATGCTTGAGTCTGGTGTGTATTATTTTAGTCTAGAGGTGACATTTGATGCACTTGACCCAGATGAATCGGTGAAGAATTACAAAGGATGGGTGAACATAATAAGATAAGTCAGTTGGATAATTTGGTGCTTTATGATGGGGTTTGTAAGTTTTGTAATAGCTCCGTGAGTTTTGTACTGGATCATGAAAAGAATGATCAGCTGAAGTTTACACCGCTCCAATCTCCACTAGGAGAAAAGATACTGTCTGAGCATGGTCTTCCTAAGGATTACACGGATAGTATTTTGTTCTTGTCCAAAGATAAGCTGTATGCTAAATCTAAGGCAGCGTTTAAGATTTCCAAATTTTTGAAAGCGCCATGGTCACTAGGGCAGGTGTTTTTGGTTGTACCTTCCTTTGTTTCTAATGTCTTTTATGATGTCATCGCTAAGAATCGATACAAGTGGTTTGGGATGACGGATGCTTGTATGCTACCGCCTGCGAATCACAAGGAGCGGTTTTTAGAATGAAGGGAATTGCTTTAAGTTTGCGCCTCGCAAATTAAAAAAGTAAATGAAAGCATACGTATTCCCAGGTCAGGGAGCTCAATTTTCAGGTATGGGCAAGGACTTATACGATAGTTCTGCAGCAGCCAAATCATATTTTGATAGTGCCAACGATATACTCGGGTTCGATATCACCAAAGTGATGTTCGAGGGTAGTGCGGAAGAATTGAAAGAAACCAAGGTGACACAGCCAGCGGTATTTATTCATTCTGCGGTCACAGCATTAGTTAGTGCGGATTTCAAGCCAGATATGGTGGCGGGTCACTCTTTGGGTGAGTTTTCTGCTTTGGTTGCTAACAAAGCGTTAAGCTTTGAGGATGCATTAAGATTGGTCTCACAACGTGCCCTAGCGATGCAAAAAGCCTGTGAAATGAATCCATCAACTATGGCAGCTATTTTGGGATTAGAGGATTCGGTCGTAGAGGAGATATGTCAATCGATTGAGGGAGTCGTTCCAGCGAACTACAATTGTCCAGGGCAATTGGTAATTTCAGGAACCAACGACGGCATAGAAGCAGCTTGCGAAAAGATGAAAGAAGCAGGAGCTAAACGAGCATTGCCACTGCCAGTAGGAGGGGCGTTTCATAGTCCACTCATGGAGCCTGCTAGAGAAGAGTTAGCCTCAGCTATCGAAGCGACTACTTTTAGTAGTCCTATCTGCCCGGTGTATCAAAACTACGATGCTAAGCCGCATAGTGATATCATAGAGATTAAAAATAATTTGATCTCTCAGTTGACGGCACCTGTGCGTTGGACACAATCGGTTCAAGCTATGGTAGCAGATGGTGGAGCTTCATTCGTAGAGTGTGGTCCTGGAAAAGTGCTTCAGGGATTGGTTAAAAAAATACACAGAGAAGCAGAAGTGAGCGGGTTGTAAGGCGCGTTTCGATGCGATAAAACACAAAGTCCCGTCTAGTTTAGACGGGACTTTGTGTTTTTATTAGGGTGCTTAACTCCTGAATTAGGATCGTCCTGTATTTCTGGGGGAGAGGTAGTAGATCCCTTCGTGATTCAAGATTCATTGTTCGAAATTTGTGATTGTTTTATAAAAAAACAATCACCTATTATGAGTCTTGGAGGTAATATTTAAATGATTGGAATAATGAATGTCGAATGCTCAATGTCGAATATTGATTTTTATCCCCTGAATTACCCAATTAACCTATTGTTTTCTCTTTCGGAATATGGATGGTGAAGATTGCCCCTTTATCTTTCCCTTCGCTATGTGCTTTGATTTGTCCCTGATGCTTTTCTATGAGTAGTTTGGTTAGATAGAGTCCGAGTCCTGTAGTTGGTTCATTTTGTGTACCCTTTCTTTTTGCACTTGTGAATTTGTCGAATAGTATATCTTCTTTTTCTGGATCGAAACCTATGCCTTGGTCCTTGATGCTTATTTCACAGTATTCTTCCTTTTCTATGGCCGATATTTTTACCAAGCCATTTTCATGAGAGTACTTGATGGCATTGTTTAGTAAGTTTTGCGCGACATGCGAAAACAATCTTGGTTGAACCCATATACTTAGTTCAGGATCGATTGCGATGGAGAAATTAATTTTTTTAAGCAGGTTGCTTCCGGCCAACGAAGCAATTTCACCCGCTATGAATTTTTTAGCATTGGTGTTTTTTTTCTCTCCCACTTCTATGTTGAAGTGCGTCGACTTGATGAGTTGCATGGTCTCATTGATGAGCGTCAAAGATTGATTTCCAGAATTAGAGATCATATCAGTGAACTCATAGATTTCGTCGAGTTCATCACTCTCTTTGATTAGTTCAGCAATGCCGACTATAGAGGTGATGGGACTTCTCAGGTCATGCGTGATGAGACTGGCATAATTTTGTTTTTCCTCTGAGAGTTGCTTGACTTGATTGAGGGTCAAATTGATGTTGAGTAGTAGCTGTCCTATTTCATCTTGATAATGGATGGGTAATGGCATGATCTGAAGTGTTTCTTTGAATTGATCCATTGCCATTGAAGCAAGTTTGACGGGCTTTAGGAGTTTCTTGCCCAAGATGACCGTGACTATCAATGCCACAACTGTAAACCCTAAGATCAAAAGGAGCATCAGGTACTTGTTGATTTGGTCTACTGGACTGTATAGTATGTAGGCGATACTGGCTACCAATGGAATATGTGTACCTATAAAGGCAATGAATAGGAACTTATAGATATAAGAATGCTTGAGAGCAGAGAAGTTGAGGGATTCGTAAAATTTCATACATGCGTGGTTGTTGGCATCAATATAAATATTTTCAACTGAGTAGGACACTCAAAGCCCAATTATATAAATGCTCTGTCATGTGAACGAAAATTCGCTTGTTGATTCTTTGGAGAATATAGTGTCATGAGTCAGATATACCGACTACTCTAAACAGCATCATGTCTTGAGACTAATGGACTGTGATAAGCGTCTGGTTGCCATTTATATTGTCAGAAAAAATGATTAGAATTAGCTACACTTCACGCTAGTAGGGCTAGAGGTGTACACCCAAAACAACAGACATATGCCCATTTATCATAAACTTGGTAGGATACCTCCTAAGCGGCATACCCAATTTCGAAAGCCCGATGATTCGCTGTTTTTTGAGCAGTTGTTTGGAACGATCGGATTTGACGGTATGTCCTCGCTGCTCTACCACCACCGTCGACCTACGATGGTGACGGATATTGCTGAGTCCATCGATGCAAGTCCACGGATTGCTGTGGACAAAAACATTCACTCCAAAAAGTTGTTGACTTTTGATGTCGCTCCGAAAAGGGACTATCTAGAGGCACGCGAACCACTGATGGTCAATGGTGATTTGATCATCGGAGTAGCTGCTCCACAACAGTCGATGCGTGACTATTTCTACAAGAATGCTTCGGCAGACGAACTGCTGTTTGTGCACCGAGGATCGGGTACGCTGCGTACGCTCGTAGGGAGTATCCCTTTTGAGTATGGGGATTATTTGGTGATCCCTCGGGGAATGATCTATCAGATCGAATTTGATACGACCGACAACCGGCTGCTCTACGTTGAGTCCTTCACGCCGATTTATACTCCGAAGAAATACCGCAATTGGTTTGGGCAGCTACTGGAGCACTCACCCTACTGTGAGCGAGATTACAAATTGCCACAGGATCTGGAGACACATGACGAGACGGGAGACTTCCTTCTCAAAATCAAAAAGCAGGGCATGTTGCATCACTTGCATTATCAAGCGCATCCATTCGATGTGGTAGGTTGGGATGGTTACAATTACCCGTACGGGTTTTCGATTCACAACTTCGAACCGATCACAGGGCGGGTGCATCAGCCCCCGCCAGTGCATGAGACTTTTGAGACCTCGGCTTTTGTGGTGTGCTCGTTTTGTCCGCGACTCTACGACTACCACCCACAGGCCATTCCTGCGCCTTACAATCACTCCAACATCGACTCGGATGAGATGCTCTACTATGTGGATGGAGATTTCATGAGTCGTACGGGAGTCGCGCCTGGCAACATCAGCCTGCACCCTGCAGGGATACCGCATGGGCCTCATCCGGGTACCTACGAGAAGAGTATCGGACAAAAAGAAACGCTAGAATTGGCAGTCATGATCGATACGTTTCGGCCACTGATGCTCACCGAAAATGCCATGCGTATCGATGACAGGCAGTATTATAAATCTTGGATAGAATAGCAGATGAACACCGAAAGACGATGAATAAAATAGTAAACAATGCGCAGGAAGCCATCGCAGATATCCATGACGGGATGACGCTCATGCTGGGAGGGTTTGGACTGTGTGGGATACCCGAAAATGCGATTGCCGCTCTGGTGAAGTCAGGAGTCAAGGAGCTGACCTGCATCTCCAACAACGCTGGAGTGGATGACTTTGGCCTGGGGCTGCTTTTGCAGCAAAAACAAATTAAAAAGATGATCTCCTCCTACGTCGGGGAAAATGCGGAATTCGAACGACAGCTTCTCAATGGAGAGCTCGAAGTAGACTTGATCCCTCAAGGTTCGCTGGCCGAGCGCTGTAGAGCAGGAGGGGCAGGCATACCGGCATTTTATACGCCCGCTGGCTATGGGACAGAGGTGGGAGAAGGCAAGGAAGTCCGTGTCTTCGACGGGAAGCCGCATATCTTGGAGACGGCACTGAAGGCTGATTTTGCAATTGTCAAGGCGTGGAAGGGGGATAGACTGGGCAACCTGATCTACAAAGGCACAGCGCGAAACTTCAATCCGCCAATGGCGATGGCTGGACGGGTCACAATCGCAGAGGTCGAACATCTGGTCGAGCCGGGCGAACTAGACCCGAATTACATTCATACGCCGGGGATATTCGTGCAGCGGATATTTGAGGGCAAGGACTATGAAAAAAGAATCGAACAACGAACCCTTAGAACCCGATAGGTATGCTAGACAAACATGGAATAGCCAAGCGCATCGCGCAAGAACTGCAAGACGGGTGGTATGTCAATCTCGGGATCGGTATCCCAACGTTAGTCGCCAACTATGTGCCAGATGATATTGCGGTGGAGTTTCAGTCCGAGAATGGAATCTTGGGGATGGGTAATTTCCCCTATGAAGGCGAAGAGGATGCCGACCTCATCAATGCTGGCAAGCAAACCGTGACGCTGAAGCCGGGAGCGGTATTGTTTGACTCAGCGACATCTTTTGCTATGATACGCGGGAGACACGTGCAGTTGACGGTACTAGGTGCGATGGAGGTGTCCGAGACGGGAGATATTGCCAACTGGAAGATCCCTGGCAAGATGGTCAAGGGAATGGGCGGAGCGATGGATCTCGTCGCATCGGCCGAAAACATCATCGTCGCGATGATGCACACGAGTAAGTCAGGGGAATCGAAACTCTTGCCGCAGTGTAGTCTGCCACTCACGGGAGTAGGTTGTGTGAAGCGAATCGTGACGAATCTAGCGGTGCTAGAGGTGACAGGAGAGGGCTTTGTACTGATCGAACGAGCACCTGGAGTGACAGTTGCAGAGATCGAGGCTGCTACAGCAGGCAAGTTGATTGTGACAGGAGATATCCCCGAGATGAACATTTAATCGGAGGCCGATAGGCTATTAGATTTAACTCGAATGAAAAACAACAATACCATATGATAGAAATGAAAAGCTGGTTGCCAATAGCGGCAGAGTCAGATTTTAGTATATACAATTTACCTTTCGGGATCTACTCTCAGAAAGGAGGGAAAAAGCATGTAGGAATTGCCATAGGAGACAAAGTGGTGAACCTATTCGGTCTGTCTGAAAATCAGATGCTGGATGTAGCGTCTGCTTTTTTTGCGCAAGACTATCTCAACGATTTTATCCGACTAGGAAAAAACGTAACAAGGAAAGTGCGTCTTGATGTACAGCGCTTGCTGTGTGAGGAGGACTCTCCATTGCGAGCATCTCCAGAGTTGCTGATTGATCAATCGGAGGTGCAGATGCACTTGCCAGTGCGCATAGGTGACTATACGGACTTCTACTCTAGCATCGAACATGCTACCAACGTTGGGGTGATGTTTCGTGATCCTGAGCATGCTTTGCTGCCCAATTGGAAGCACATCCCAGTGGGCTATCACGGCAGGGCTTCATCCATCGTGGTGAGCGGGGTGCCGATTCACAGACCGATGGGGCAGGTGCTGCCCAAGGATGCTACCGAACCGGTGTTTGCCGCATCGTCACGAGTGGATTTTGAATTAGAGATGGGCTACATCATCGGGAAAGATACGTCGCTGGGAGATCGGGTGTCGACTGCTGAGGCAGAGGAGTATATTTTTGGGAAGGTGCTATTCAACGACTGGTCGGCGCGTGACATACAGAAATGGGAGTACGTGCCGCTGGGGCCATTTTTGGCCAAGAATTTTGGCTCGTCTGTTTCGCCTTGGGTAGTGACGATGGAAGCACTGGAGCCATTTCGGGTGGCTGGACCAAAGCAAGAAACGAAAGTTCTGCCGTATCTTGAAGCGACGGGTGATCGCAACTTCGATATCCAGTTGGAAGTGGCGATTAGCCCCGAAGGGAGCGAAGAGCAGGTAGTCAGTCGATCCAATTTCAAACACATGTACTGGAACATGGCGCAGCAGCTTGCGCACCATACGGTGAATGGCTGTGATGTGCATGTCGGTGATATGATGGCGTCTGGGACGATCTCAGGTCCTACACCAGATGCTTATGGATCCATGTTGGAATTGGCATGGGCAGGAACGAAACCCCTAGAAATGCGAGACGGCACGGTGCGTCGCTTCATCGAGGATGGAGATACCGTCACGATGCGCGGATATGCGGACAAGGACGGTGTACGTGTTGGTTTTGGGGAAGTGTCTGCACAGGTTTTACCTGCTAAAGTGTATTAGATGGCTGATTTGAGTTTTGACCCTAAGGATTTGTCACAGGTCGAATTGCATCACTATTTGCTGTCGGCCGTGGCGCCACGACCGATCTGTTTTGCCAGCACGGTAGATGCAACGGGGCGAGTCAATCTGAGTCCTTTCAGTTTTTTCAATGTGTTTAGTTCCAATCCGCCCGTTATGATTTTTTCTCCCTCTAGGAGAGGACGAGACAATACGACCAAGCACACGCTGGAGAATGTGCTCGCTGTACCAGAGGTAGTGATTAATATTGTCAATCACCCCATCGTGGAGCAGATGTCTCTGTCGAGCACAGAGTATGCAGAGGGAGTCAATGAGTTCGTCAAGGCGGGGTTGACGCAGCGGCCTAGCGTGCAGGTCCAGCCACCGAGAGTGGGAGAGGCTCCTGTGGCATTCGAGTGTCGTGTGACGGAGGTCAAGGCGCTGGGTGATGGTCCCGGTGCTGGAAACCTCGTTTTTGCCGAAGTGGTACATGTGCATGTAAGGGAAGAGTACTTGGATGAAAACCGTCAACTTGACACACCCAGATTGGATCTGGTGGCTCGGATGGGAGGCAGTTGGTACGGGCGTATGAGCCCAGAAGCGCTCTTCGAAATCCCCAAACCACTGCAGCGACAGGGGATAGGTGTAGATCAGTTGCCTGCCAGTGCGCGGAACAGTACGGTGCTGACCGGCAACAACCTGGGGAGACTGGGCAACCAAGAGAGACTCCCGAATGCAGCAGAGATCGAGGATTCTCAGCGTACTGCATCAGTACAATCAGCGCTCGCAAAGCACACGACTAGAGAGGCGAGACTCAAGGCCATGCATCACGAAGTGCAAGCGCTGTTGGAGGCAGGTCAAGACCGAGAAGCACTCGCATTAGTATTTGCGGGGGACGTTTTTTTTCATAAATAGGGCTGGTCTTATGGTCTGAAAACTCATCTTTTGTACAAAAAATCAAAGGCGACAATTCATAATGCTTTAGTTTTAGCATGTTAAACACTACTCAATACACACTATGTCCATAAACGAGCCCATATCAACCATCATGACCCGAGATATCATCACAGTAGATGTATCAGATACCATTAGAGATGTATTCAATGTATTCGAACAAATCAAGATTCGGCATATTCCTGTATTGGCAGATAGTACATTGGTTGGGATTATCAGTTTGACGGATATCAATGGTGTAAAACAATGTGCGAAATTTAAGGATTCTTCGGGTAGTGACTCACTCCTCGATGTGATGACCGTCAAGCAACTGATGAAGGCCAATCCTGTGACAGTACCCGTGAGTCATACGATCAAACAAGCAGCAGATATCTTTCTACAAGGGCATTTTCATGCTTTGCCAGTGACGGACAGCAACGAATTGGTTGGTATCGTGACGACTACTGATTTGATTAAGTACATGGTGAAGAAGGAGGGTTGAAGTTAATGTAGTTATCGAATGCTTGTACACTTGGAGTAGATCTCAGTACGTATTGCTTATCATGAGAATGATCATGTACTAGAATTCTAACATTCGCTTTTGATTATCCGCGCATCTGATGAGATTTGCGCCATGCAAAAATCATGGTTGATATTTCTTTCTTTATTGGTTCTCATAGTGGCTTGTAGTCCTGCTAATCGTAAGAACCGCATCAAATACACTTTCGAAACTGCCAACAAGAAACTCAATGAGGGGTATTATTCAGATGCTGTCGTACTGTACTCGCAAGTACTCGAAAAGGATGCTGAAACCACGGACGCCTATCTCAACCGTGGCGTGGCATACTATGAAATGGGTAAGTATGTACTCGCTTTGGCTGATTACAATGAGGTCTATCGCCTAAAACCAGATTACCATGATGTGCTTTTTAACCGTGCCTATGCGTATCTAGAACTAGAGCGGATGGACAATGCCTTTGAGGATCTGTCATACCTTCGTAAGCTCTATCCAGATACTGCTTTGGTGGATGTGGTGAGTGGATTGGTATTCGAAAAGCAAAGAGATTACGCCAAAGCATTGGAGAGTTTTTCAGCAGCTATAGCCAAGGATGGGGATAATTTCGACGCGTACTCTAACCGTGGGATTATGCATTACAATTTAGGAAACTATGCATCTGCTCAGTCTGATCTGGAACAAGCCTTGGTGATTCACCAAAATGAACCCTATGCACTCAACTCTTTGGCTTTGGTATTAGCAGAGCAGGGAGAGTTAGAGCAAGCAGATTCTGTGATCTCTGTGGCGATGAACATGGTAGGGGGCCAGCCCTACTTTATCAACAATGCGGGCTACATCAAACTGCTACAGGAGGAATACGAGATGGCTGATTCATTGATCGCTAAGAGCATTCAGCTCGATGCGGAGAATACTTATGCTTATCTCAATCTAGGGCGTCTCAAAACTACCGTGGATCAAAGGGAGGCTGGCATAGCCGCATTTCACCAGTCGATTGCCTTGGATTCTACTAATTATGAGAGTTATCAAGCATTGATCAAGGCTTATATAGCCAATGGACAGAGAGAAGATGCGTGTAAACTCTATCAACGCCACGCCGAGTTGCTCGACGTAGCTTCTCCCTGCCAGTAGTTTGGTTATTTGGCAGAGCCTCCGTCTAGGTGGATGATATAGCGTTGTATGGCTAGGTTGTTCGGGTAGTAGGCGTGCTGTCCATCTGCTACCAGTATTTTGATAGAGAAGAGGGAGAGGTTGAGCACTTCGCCTTCTATCGAGTTGGCGCCATCTACGATCTTGACTTTAGACCCGATTTTGAGCGGGAAGAAAAAGAAAAGAATCAAGGATGCGGTGATGTTGCTGACAATAGACCAAGTCGCAAACAAGCCAACACCAACGACCGTCAGAACTGATGCGATGTAGACAGAGAGTCCTTTGAGAGATACCTCCCAGACTATCCCAGCGAGTACTAAGCAAAGAATCAAGGTGATGAAGCCTACGAGCTTACGGACATAGATCGATCGGGCAGGGTCAAAATTTTGTTGAATAGAACGATTGAGTATCGTTTTTTGTAAGATAGCCTTCAGTATTAAATAGAAGATGATAATGAGCACTGACCCTGCGATCTGTATGAGGGTGTAATTGCTGAAATGACCGAACCAGTCTGAGAACATAGTGTGATTTATCTTATAATTTTGCTATAAATAAGCTTACAAAATTAGACATAAATCATGTGATACCGCTTTCCTATTGGAGTAATTATGTGGTTAGTCTAGGCCATATTCTCGGAGTAGTTCGATGCGCTCTCCTTCTTTTTTGGTACGTTCGAATATGATAGCTGGAGCTACACGTTTTTTGCAATTGGTCGCGGGGCAGCGCTCGCAGGTGTCATGTACGAGTCGTGTTTTGATGCTAGGGTCTTGGAGGAATTTGATCGTTTCGCGTGTCTTGTTGTTGATACGAATACCAAGGGACAGACTGTTGTTGATACCCGGGGTAGGATTAAAGGGTTTTGCCAGCGATAGCAGTAGAAACTCATCTTTGGTATCGAGGTATTGGGCGATGTGTGCTCCCCCGATGATGTGGTCAGGTTTTTCCTTATGTATGTCGGAGAGGTCTTGCAGCATTTGGATAAATTCCCATCTGCGGCAGAAGTGCTCCTGTAGTACCGTGCCACGTGGCTGGTGTTGCCTAGAGAGATGTAGCTCTTTGCTGAGGTGGTAGTTGTCTGTGTCTGGTCGGTGATTGAACTTGAAAAAGAACAATTCTTTGAGTCCGAAAGACGCTGGTAGCAGATTGGTCATACGCTGCATGACCATCTCGGGCGTTGCATTGTACTCTCTCATGGTGTCGATGAGGATGTTTTGGTTCCATGATTCGCTCTCAAAGAATGTTTTCAAATCTCGTGTGAAGTCATGCTTGTTGATGAGTACTGCAGTGGCGAAGTAGGATGCGCGAAAGTCATTGAGTACCTGATCAAAGGAGTCAATTTTGACCCAAGGCATGGCATGGTTTCTTTCTTTATAGCCTAGGTAGTTGTAACCCACTTCTTTGGCTAGGTAAAAGGCTTGTTGTCTTGAGCTTAATTTACTATTGAGGATAAAATGCTTTTTCCTGCGTTTGACGACTGTCAGCGTCCGCATGTCATTGAGGGATTCGTGGGAGTCAAAGTCATCCATCACGATCTTGTAGTTGTATTCTTCGGTGAGGTAGTCTTCGAATAGTTTCGCCTGAAAGTGCTTTTGGCGAATGGCACTAACCTCTTTGATGAACTCTTCCGCTTTTTGCTCGATCGCTTCGAAGTAGTTCTCGTGGATTTCCTGATACGAACGGAGTACGGAGAAGTAGAAGGTCTCCACACGTACGTCATAGTTTCTGCTGACCTCTAGTAGCGTACCGATGAAGGCATTGAGCTTGGAGGGGGCATTAGATAGGAGGTCCAAGAGGCGGGATGCTTCTAGCCCAAAGAGTTCTAGCGGTAGTTCAGATAGGATACCCGAGTGAATCAGCTGCGTGATAGGTGCGAGGGTCTTGTCTAGGTTTTCAGACTTTAGGTCTACAGGATGAACTTTTAACGCCTGAGCGAGCGAAAGGATTTTATCTGTTTTGGGGTACTTTTTCCCTTTCTCTATCTCGTTGAGATAGGAGACCGAAACGCCTGAAAGGTCAGACAGGTTTTGCAGGGACATGCTTAGTCTCTGACGGTACTGTTTTAGTTTGATCCCAAAAATGAGTTTGATATATTGTTTGTCAAGCGCCATGCGGAAAATTATGCATTTATATTGACTCTTCGCTTTTAGAAAACAATTGGTATAGTGCTGCGAGATGAGAAAATAAAACTGCAGGTACTATAAAGGCGGGCAGCCAAATAAACGGAAAGTAGAATACCGCAATGTTGGGCTGGTCGAACGCGAATTTCTGAAAAGGGAATGGCGTAGAAAACAAAGCATGGTAGACGATGGTGACGAGGAGTCCTAGTGCGAGAAAGTTCCAAATGATAGCACCGATTTTGACCTTGCTACGGAGACCAACCATGAATATCGCGACGAACGGTGCAGTGATACCAGACAGGATATCATAGTTGCTACCTTCAAAAGTCATGAGCATCGGTAGCCAGTGTTCGAGTGCCAGCCACCATAGGACGATCTCGACGGGGACTCTCACCAGATGCAGGTAAGTGAGCGTGGTGATGGGGATTTGGCGAATGAAGTTTCGACTTCTCCTACTGATAAAGAGCAGCATCACGAACAAGTTGGGAGGCATTATCGCCAGTACGAATTTGGGCGGGATCGTTTCATAATCCACAAAAAACGCATTGAGCGACAAGGTGCCAATGATAAATAGCCACACAACCAGACAAATGGAAATGATCAGTGCGACATTAGATTTTTTGGGTTCGGCACTTTTAAAACCGAAGTGAAGGAAGGCAAAGGTCGCAAGAGTCGTCAGTAGAAAGACGATATAGATGTAGTAGGGGAGATGGTCTGACATGTTTTTGAAGGTAGCCCGACCTAATTTAATAATTATATTTAATAGGTTTGTTCTCACCACTCATAAAAGAGTCGCAATAACCCAAAAAGGAGTCTAGTTTGATCGAGAGATTTGTTAGTTCGTTACGTGAAGTATTGGAAGTAGGGCTGCCGGGGATAAAGGCACAGCATATCATGGCACCTGCGCGGATGTCAGAGGTCAAGCGGACTTTTGCACACAAGACACCGCCGAGAGAGAGTGCTGTTTTGATCCTGTTCTACCCTGAGGATGGGCAGGTCAAGTTCCCGCTGATCGTCCGTCCAGTCTACCAGGGCGTCCATAGCGGGCAGATCGCACTGCCCGGAGGCAAGCAAGAGGAGGAAGATGGCGACCTAGCGGTGACGGCACTGCGAGAAACCCACGAGGAGATAGGCGTACCTGCACAGCAGGTCAAGATGATTGGCAAACTGAGCCGTCACTACATCCCTCCGAGCAATTTTAACATCGAACCTTATCTAGGTTATGTGACCGAAAAACCCGTTTTCGTCAAGGATCAAATAGAGGTGGAGGAGATACTAGAAGTGGATCTGGCTGATATTCAGAATGCCGATTTGAGAAAGAAAATGTGGATCAAGCCTTATGAGGGGGTACAGATCGAAGCACCCTATTTTGATATCCAAGAACGAGTGGTGTGGGGTGCTACGGCGATGATACTAAGTGAACTGTCCGAATTAATAAAGAAAACAACTTATGGAAATGAATGATACGCAACCTTTGATCACCAATGACGCAGTGGTCTTTGGCTTACTAATGATATTATTGGGAGTTATTTTTGTGACAAACAACTCGAAAATTCCCTTTTGGAAAAAGTTCTACACCTACGTACCGTCGGTACTGCTGTGCTACTTTTTGCCTTCCATTTTTAATTCCATGGGCATCATATCGGGAGAGGACTCTCAGTTGTATTTTGTGGCATCACGCTATCTGTTGCCAGCGAGTTTGGTATTGCTGACACTGAGCACGGACTTCAAAGAGGTGATGAAACTGGGTAGCAAGGCGATCATTATGTTCTTGACAGGAACGGTGGGTATTATGATAGGTGGCCCTTTGTCTATCATGTTTTTTGCGTGGGTAGCCCCCGATGTAGTGGGAGGTGATATTCATGACATCTGGCGTGGCATGACCACCATCGCGGGGAGCTGGATCGGTGGTAGTGCCAATCAGGCAGCGATGATTGAGGTTTTTCAGGTAGACGAGGAGTTGTTCTCTAAGATGGTGACTGTGGATGTGATCGTAGCGAACCTGTGGCTGGCTGTACTATTGATCGGGGCAGGTAAGTCTAAGCAGATAGATGCCTTTTTGAAGGCTGATGCTTCGGCGATCGAGGGGGTGAAAAATAAAATCGAGGATTATCAACTTAGTATATCCAAAATCCCTACCATGACGGATCTGATGATCGTTTTGGCAGTAGGGTTTGGCGTGACGGGTATCTCGCATGCTTTGGCGGATTGGATAGGGCCATGGATCGGGGCTAACTTTCCTGAGTTGGCAAAGTATAGTTTGACGAGTAGCTTCTTTTGGCTGGTAGTGATTGCGACCACCATAGGTTTGGGCTTGTCTTTTACCAAATGTAGACAGCTCGAAGGGGTAGGCGCTTCCAAAGTAGGGAGTTTGTTTATCTATATATTGGTGGCGACTATCGGGATGCAAATGAATGTCATCGCGATCGTAGACTCTCCGGGGCTATTCCTCGTAGGGATTGTTTGGATGCTGGTGCATATCCTATTGCTACTGGTCGTGGCTAAACTCATCAAAGCTCCCTTCTTTTTCGTGGCAGTGGGGAGTCAGGCCAATGTCGGTGGCGCAGCTTCTGCACCCGTCGTAGCGTCGGCTTTTCATCCGTCGCTGGCGCCAGTGGGGGTGTTACTGGCCGTACTGGGCTATGCACTGGGTACCTATGGTGCCTATACCTGTGGTGTACTGATGCAGTTGGTGTCTGGCCAATAGCACTGCTGTTGGCATCATGAATGACAAAAGTTGAATACCTATATTGATTAATTATACTAGAATCGATACTTATGAAATTAAGATTATTAGTTCCAGTTCTTGCAGTGCTTTTTAGCGCATGCGACAAAGAGGAGGAAGCTGTGGACTGTGCCGTATCTGACCTAGGTCTAGCCGTAGTATCACAGCGCGCAGTGAGCTGTACGGAGGCAGGGACTGTCTCGCTACTCGCGAGTGGAGGGAGTGCTCCATACGAATACAGTCTGGATGGCGTGTCTTTTAGAGAGACGACAGATTTTACTGGGCTGAGCGCAGGAGCATACACCGCCATCGTCCGTGATGACAACCAATGTACCAAGATGCTGTCCCTGACTGTGGCCTCTGACCTGCCTTCATTTGAGATATCCATGACAGTAGCACAAAATGCAGGCTGTGGAGGGAGTGACGGAGCGATCTCGGTCACAGCTAGTGGAGGTACGGGTCAGCTGACGTACGCATGGGATGGCGTGGACAGAGGGATCGATCCCCAACTGACTGGCTTAGCCAATGGCGAACACATACTGGGTGTCACAGATGCAGCGGGCTGCAGCACCGAACAAAGTGTCTACGTCCCCTCGGGGATTAGTTATGCGACGAGTATTAGCGCGATCATCCAAAACAACTGCGCGATCAGTGGTTGTCATGTAGCGGGTACGGGGATCGTAGACTTTGGGCAGTTTGACAACATTCAGGAAAAAGCAGCGGATATCAAAAGCCTCACACAGAGCAAGACCATGCCACGCAATGGCGAAATATCAGACGAAGAGATCGCCATGCTCGCCTGCTGGGTAGATGACGGGGCTTTGGACAATTAGCA
The DNA here is from genome assembly GCF_900142205.1 of Reichenbachiella agariperforans. GTDB lineage: Bacteria > Bacteroidota > Bacteroidia > Cytophagales > Cyclobacteriaceae > Reichenbachiella > Reichenbachiella agariperforans. The sequence continues at coordinate 7,216 of NZ_FRAA01000009.1, read as the reverse complement.
AATAGGGGAGTCTCTTCGGGGCAGTCTGTATGACTGGGGATTAAAATTAATATTCGACATTGAGCGCGGTGGGGGAGTTGGCAGTTGGCAAGAGCAGCTTCAATAGCTAGAATTCGCGCCCCATACTTTCCCCCCTTCTTCAGGCATTTGCTAGAGTCTGGCACAGGCTTGCGCTACATTCAGACCTTGCTGGGGCATAATTCGTTACGAACCACAGAAATTTACACCCATGTAGCAGTCAAAGGTTTGGCAACCATTAAAAATCTACTAGATTAGTTAAAGATACATTGCGGATATGCGACATGGTGTCACATACTAGGGTGTGGTGAGTCATCGATTTTCATTCGTTACATTTCAATAAATCAATTGCATAGCTGTATCCAAGTGAATACATTTGCGTATGTATTCTATAGAAAAGACGGGTGAATTCGATAAATGGCTAAGAAAGCTCAAAGACAAACGAGCCAAGGCTAAAATACTTTTCAGAATTCAGCGAATACAAGAACATGGCAACTTTGGAGACTGTGAACCAGTTGGACAAGGAATTAGTGAACTTCGAATTCACTATGCAAAGGGATACCGAGTGTATTTAAAAGATGTGAACGGTAGAATTGTGTTTCTTTTGAACGGTGGTGAAAAATCATCCCAACAAAAGGACATTGATAAAGCGAAACAACTTTGGTTGGATTACAAAAACGAAATTGAATAATCATGGCGACTAACAAAATATCAAAATTCGATATTGCAGAGTATTTAGACGATAACGAAATGATTGCTGAATACCTTAACTCCGTTCTGGAAGATGGTGATTCCGCAGATATATTAACTGCGATCGGCCATATTGCGAAGGCGCAAGGAATGTCTAAAATAGCTGCAGAAACGGGATTAAGCAGACCAAGCCTCTATAAAGCTCTTTCAAAAGGAGCTAAACCACAGTTCGAAACTGTTCTAAAAGTTTTGAGAGCTATTGGAAGTAATCTTCATGTTGGAACAGCCTAAAAAACGACTCACAACATGCTGTGATCAAATCATGGTGGTTCAGTTGTAAATGAAAACTCTCTGCATTCTAGAAGCTCCGCCATATCTCAGATTAGCACTATGGAATCAAAAAGGGATAACGCAAATCAGAGATTTGGCTATCTTGTAGTCGAAACTTAAACTAAATCACACGCCACGATTGATACAGGGGCGTTACCTGCAAGCTGAAAAAAATGAACGAAAAAAATAACATAAAGAAACTATGAGTGCTTTTCATTACGCTTTTAAAGTAAAAGACATTGAATCTACCCGAAAATTTTATGTGGATATTTTGGGTTGTAAAGAAGGAAGGTCGACTGAATCTTGGATTGACTTTAATTTTTTTGACAATCAACTATCTGCACACGTGAGTGATAGAATTCCTGAATTGGATTACTGTGGGAAAGTAGACGGAATCAGCGTCCCAATTCCTCACTTCGGATGTTTACTTGAGAAAAGTGAATTTATAAAGATTCAAAAGAAATTGGAATCCGAAAACATTGAATTTGTGGTTAAACCTCAAACGAGATACAAAGGAAAAGTTGGTGAGCAAATGACAATGTTCGTTTTTGATTTTAGTGGAAATCCATTGGAATTCAAATCATTCTCTGACGATAAAGAAGTATTTTCTTAATAAAAAAAGCCAGCAGGTAACAATGGCTATAAGTAATTGCTTGTTCTCGCCTACTTTGGAAATTCCTGCGGAATTTCCAACTTGGTGTGTACTTGTAAAGTTAAGTGCTAACCCACGCAACTACTCATAGCCGAGACCGTTGTGGTGAATAATTTTTTTAAATGACAGATAAGCAAAAAGAGTTTTTACAGTTAGCGGTTATTGACCGACTCACCTATTCCGAAATTGAAAAACGAATGGAAATCTCTCGAAGCGAATTTGCACCATGGTGGGATGAATTAAAAGACAAACGAACCTACCTAACCTCAATCCGTGATAAGTGGCTAAAAAAATGTAAAGAAGTTGATTTTAAAGACTTCCGAAACTGGCATGAGTCCACAGACAAAAAGTGCTATTACTGCGAAATCTCGGAAAAAGAGATTGAACATTTATGGAATAAACACCCACAACTGACAAAAAGAAACAGAGGTAGAAAGCTAGAAATTGAACGTTTAGAGCCTAATCTTCCATATTCAAATGTATCGAATCTAGTTTATTCCTGTTACTGGTGTAACAACGCTAAAACGGACACTTTTACTAAAGAGGAATTTTTAGAAGTCGGAAAAGTAATTAAGGGAATCTGGAAAAACAGACTTAGATGATTACAGGCAAAGAAAATAACACTGTCTACTTTTCCAAAAAAAAACTTCAGGAGGGTGAATTTGCTTCCACCTTTGAACGAATAGAACAAATACTTAAAAAGTATAATATCAACTATAAGCTTCTCTTTCTTCAGGAAAGGTCATATCTGAACAATCATTTGGGTTTTGGACATCATTATTCGAAACTCATCATTACAGACTAATTGGAGGAGTTATAATCCATTGCTTTCCGAACAAACCTAATAATTCGTCCGCTGAGATCCAATACAGACAAGGGCGTTCGCCCGTTGTTGACGTTTTGTAGAATGCATTTATCTTGTATTGATGGATAGACAATATGCAATTCGTGATCAGTGGTCATCGGTTCACAGTGTGACTTTTACTGTTGTGAATTGGGTAGATATATTTATACGAGACGATTCAAAGAAAGCCTATTGTCAAGTCTGAAGCATTGTTATGATCATTTGATTATTAGTGTGTCTGAGGGAGAGCTGTCAGATGTGATTAGAGATTTTAAGCGTTTCAGATCTAGATAGATCAAGGAGACTTTGCAGGATAAAGCAAATGCAGAAAGTGGGTTGCCAGACAGTATACAGGAGAGGAAGGGGACTTGGTGTTCAGCTACTTATAATCGAGCAGACGCTCTACTTTATAAAAGGGTCGTAGCGGACACTACGACCAGAGGAGTCAGAGGGGCGGCATACCTACTGTTAAATTCGTTGAGCTCAAGACGGGCATCTACGTATAATATGGATTTCAGATTTTTATAGTTACACCTTTTTTGATCTGTCTGCGCAGACTTTGTCCTAAACCTACTGAAGCTTTACCAAAAACCTACTGATACTTTGCCACAAACCTGCTGTGACTTTATGCTAAACCTGTACAGGTTTGCTAGAAAACCCGTGCAGACTTTGCTCTGAACCCGCGCAGACTTTAGATCAAACCCGCGCAGACTTTGCTCCGAATCTGCGCAGACTTTAGGTCAAACCCGTGCAGACTTTGAGACAAGCCTGCACGGGTTTTTGAAAAGACAAAAACAGGCTTTTTTTGGTGCCTCATAATCGATAGATATTGGAGGGGTTTTTAGGTATCCTATGGGTACTTCCTAAGAAAATATTAATGCACTATTTGCGTGGATTAGAATCTGAAATCAGTTGTCTTTAAGATTGTTGTTTATTCAATACAGCGCTACTAGCCTGGCTAAAATTATAAAAGTCGCTGCAAGAAATGCAAAAATATTAAAGGTCGTTACACCACATATGCTGCGTCACAGTTTTGCAACACATCTGTTAGAAGCAGGCACAGATTTACGCACTATTCAAACATTATTGGGACACAACTCTCTAGAAACCACCCAAATGTATACCTATGCTGCCACCTCAAGTTTGCGAGATATCAAAAATCCATTAGATTCGCTTTGATACAACCGAAGTAAACACCACAAAGGTGTGTTTATTGAATTGTTAGAGTTCATAAGAAAATTGGCGAGGACATTTCGGTGCTTTTAGAGAGGATTGAAGTCGAATGATATTGGCTGAAAGTGTGGTTTATCCGAAGGATTAAGTTTTGCTCGTCAGGACTCGTTGAAAGCAGTCTTTCAAAACGTGGACACGTTGACAAAACTTGAGATTGAAGTTAGGCGAAAATCACCACAATTTCAAGGGATAAGCAGTTAAAAAGGCACCTCTCTTCTTCAAAAAGACGATTCATAGCCCCGTCTATAATTCATATTTTTTCAGAACAAAACAGCGAAATGCAGCGGTAGATTCCAATTTTCAAACGAACAATAACACTGCGTATATTTCATTGATTAACTTGTAAGCTGTTTTAATTAGATGACTGAATGGTCAGCTTACAAATAATCAACGACGCTAAAGCTAAACATACAGTCGACGTTGTATGCCATTCGAGAACGGAGAAAAACCCACCGCACATTTTAGCACATTTGGTTTTTGCCAACGCACAAAACCCACCCCAAAAACCAAAAGAGCTAAAATCTCCCCACGCTCAGAATATTACTATCAAATTATACTCAAATAATTAGTATACCATAAATTTATTTGACAAATTTGTCAAGAATAATATTTCTAAACAATTATGGAAACGTTCGGTGAGTATATAAGAGGTTTAAGAGAAGAGCATAGAATGCCTTTAAGAAAACTTGCGGCTTTTCTTGACATTGATCAATCCACATTGAGCAAAATAGAGAGGAATGAACGACATCCAGTTAAAGAAATGGTTTCCATATTATCTGAAGTATTTCAACTTGACTGCAACCAACTAACTATTCGATTTTTAAGTGACAAAATCACTTATGAATTAAAAGATGAGGAGTTAGGAATAGAAGCCTTAAAAGTGGCTGAAGAGCAAATTAAATATTTAAAAACAACTAAATCGAACGCACATGACTAAAAGGAAAATTAAAGTATTAGACAGTTTTTCAGGTGCAGGTGGATTTAGTCTTGGATTTGAACTGACAGGAGATTATGAAATAATTGGGGGAATTGAATATGACCAATGGGCAGCTGATACTTTTAAACACAATCATAAAGGTGCTAATGTTTTGGTAGGTGATATACAGCAATATAGCGATGAAGATTTGTTAAGGGCTTTTCAGGAAAAGCCTGATATTATCTTAGGTGGTCCTCCATGTCAAGGGTACTCAATTTGCAATCGAAATGCAGGCGACCCAAAAGATCCTAGAAATTCACTTTTTCAAGAATTCGTGCGACTTGGTAGAATATTTAATCCTGAGGTTATGATTATGGAGAATGTTCCTAACATAACAAAGGCAAAAACTGCGGATAAGGAATTTGTGATAGATATTATCAAAAAAGAACTCGAAGAACTTGGATATTTTACTTATGATAAAATTCTAAGTGCTACGGATTATGGTGTACCACAAATCAGAAAGCGTTTGGTTGTAATTGCAACAAAGACGCCCTTGGAAAATCCGCACCCTTCCCCTACGCATTCTGTATCAGATACTGCCCCAAGTCTATTTGGTGAAGGATTAAAAAAATGCCCTACTTTATGGGATGCGATATCTGATTTACCAGATATTGAAGCTAGAGAAGGTTCTGAGGAAATGCCATATGACAAAACCCCAACAAATGATTATCAGGTTTTACTTAGAAAAGGCTCTGAAAAGGTATATAATAACAAAGCTATGAACCACTCTAAGCGTATGGTTGAAAGATTTGAATCAATGTCTTGGGGTCATTCGGTTTCTGATGTACCTGACCACCTGAAACCTCACAAGAGAAATGGAAATGGAGAGATTTCAACGAAAGTTTATGACCAAAATAATAGAAGACTATACCCTGAAAAACCATGTCATACCATAGCCGCTTCTTTTTACGCCAATTTTGTTCATCCCTTTAAAAACAGAAACTTTACTCCAAGAGAGGGGGCTAGAGTTCAATCATTCCCTGATTGGTTTGTTTTCAAAGGGAAGCCAACAGTTGTTAGCCACAAGCTGTTGGCACGAGAAGGACGAACAGAAGAAAAGCACTTATGTCAATACAACCAAATCGGTAATGCTGTACCTCCATTAATGGCAAAAGCTATCGCAGAAAATATTTACCAGGTTTTTAAATCTGAACCAATAAAAGAATTGGAATGTACGTTCACGGAGACAATTTAAAACAGAAAGAAAATCACGGCACTAAATACCGTGATGCGACATCAGTTTCCTATGTAAAGGAAATACGTGTAGAATACGACAAATGGAATAAGGCAAATGAAGACCTCAAAGGTCCTCATATTGAAATAAAAGAAACAGATTCTGAGACCATAAAGGAAAGGGTTAGGTTGTTTACTGAATATAAAGATTTCATTGATGAACAGAAATATGCAGAACAATTTGATTCCAGATCGAATCTGCATTCAAGTGTTTTAGAAGAATTCATTTATTATTTATTCAAAGACATAGTTTTTGAATTCTCTGAGCATGCTCAATTAGGAAAGGCTCACGCTTTTAAAGACGTTTTCTTTAATGCCCCAAATTTTAGGGAAATGGTAACTAAGCCTTATACCAAAATTGAAAAGAAAGACCATGACTTTGTAATTGGCGTTAACATCGATACTAAGATGCAAGTACATGGCAGCACAGACATTGAAGAAGTAACGCTTCAAATACCAGCTGTTGCGATCGAGTGTAAGACTTATTTGGACAAGACAATGCTTGAAGGCTCATCAACTGCAGCTGAACAACTGAAAAACAAGAACCCAAATGGTATTTATATAGTGGTTTCTGAATGGTTAAAACTTACTAGTCAGGTAAACTTAGGAAAATATAAGGTTGACCAAATCTACGTCCTTAGAAAACAGAAGAATACCGACCGTGAATTTAGGTATGCCGATGACTATAAAAAGAACCCAATTCACGAAGATGTAGTAGAACACTTATTCAATACAGTTCGAGAACATTTAAGTTCGGATTGGGAGAAAGGTGTTGAATACGGGTTGAAAAAAGGCTTTCTGCTATAACATACAGCCATACACATTGCCAAGTCGCTCAAATCAACCGCACAAAACCAAAACTTGTCAAAGAGTATGGCTCTAGTAACCTGAAACAGACTACTACAAAAGGAAAAATGGCACGGCATACAACAAAGGCTAAGAAAACATAGGGGTTTGGTGGTGCTCGAAAGTTCAGAGCTTTTGGATAGTCCGCCAATCCAAAATTTTGATAATGAAAAAATAAAGTAAATTATAAAAATATTTGGCTTGGCTAATGAGCAAACCGAAAGGGCAGCATTTCAAACTCCCCTACGTTTCTTAGCCAAGCGTTAGAGTTCATATGAAAATCGGCGAGGACATTTCGCTGCTTTTAGAGAGGATTGAAGTCGAATGATATTGGCTGAAAGTGTGGTTTATCCGAAGGATTAAGTTTTGCTCGTCAGGACTCGTTGAAAGCAGT
>NZ_FRAA01000018.1 GCF_900142205.1 Reichenbachiella agariperforans | reverse complement strand
AAACACACCTCACTGTTTGTGAAGGTGGTACTGGATATCCTAACGGTGCTATCGAATTGAACAACATCACTGTAGCGGGTGCCGCTGCTACCACAAACCTCGAGTACACTTGGTACTATGGCTCCTCAGTTGATGCAGCTAAAGTAATCGAAGACGGAGACAACATCTTTGACCTCAAAAACGGAAGTGCTACAGGTATTACTGCAGTAGCAGTTGCTGGAGCAACTACTGAAAACATCCAAAACCTAAACAACGGTATATATACTGTGGTGGTATTGGATCAAAACTCAGGATGTGAAGCAGATCCTATTTCCGTCACCATCAACAACAACCCTCCGGCGGCTTATACAGCTGACTATGATGCTAACCCTGCACTTACCATCAACAACTCTATTTGTGATATCACAGTAGCTACTTCTGGTCTATACAATGGTCAGATCACTGTACAGCCAGATGCTGGTGTTGCAGGTGACTATACATGGGAATGGTTCTTAGGATCGAACGATGATACACCTATCGCATCAGCTAGTTTCACGGCATCAGCAACTGACAATGTTCTGAGCCAGATTCCTGCCGGTGACTATACGGTTCGTTTGACACACAACACGACGAACTGTTCGAACCTACAGTCTTTCAGTATCATTGATGATGAAGTGGATGTTGTCATCGACAACTCCATAGCTGCCGATGTAATCGAAACAAACAATACCGTCTGTGAAGATGCAGCTGCTTACCCGAACGGTTCTATCGAACTGGATGACATCTCTGGAAGTGGTGACTATAACTTTAAATGGTACTATGGAACTAGCGTTGATGCAGCTAAATTAATTTCAAACAATACTGACTTACTATCCTTGAAAGGAACAGGAAGTAGTAATACTAATGTAGTCATCGATGATACCAACGAAACCATTAGCAATCTAGATGGTGGGTTCTATACCGTCGTAGCAACAGACCGAGCGACAGGTTGTGTCTCTGATCCGATCACAATAGAGATAGAAAATGCACCTGCGACAATCGTGATCAATACAGTGGTAGACAAAGATGACTACAGTTGTGATGCAGGAACGCCTACTGGCGCAATCACTGCAAGTGTAACATCAGGTACTACAGACTATACCATCCAATGGTATAAAGGCACCAATACCAGTGCGAGTGGTACGCTAGCCAATACAGCTACAAATGATACCGACAACTCCGCAACTGGACTTGCTGCGGGTACTTATACCGCTGTGGTCACAGACGACGTGTCAAAATGTAGTGTATCACAAAGTATCACGATCAAACGCTCTACACCAGTCATCACACTGGTCATGGGACAAACCCCGCAAACTACTTGTGCACCGAATGGCGAAGCAGTGGCGACTCCACAGGCTTTGACCTACACCAATGGTGCTCCTACTGACCACACTCCTATCGTGTATACCTATGCATGGTACGAAGGGCAAGTAGTTGCTGGTACGGCATTGGCAGATACGGACGAAACCTTAGAAGCTCAAGTCGCTGGATACTACACCGTAGTAGCTACAGAAACTACTTCTGGATGTAGCAGTAGTCCATACACCGTTGAGATTGTAGACGATGTAACGGCTACCGAACCTACTGCACTGATCAGTACAGGTACCAACCAAGGAGGAGTCAGTGGTTTGATTCCTACCAGCTGTGATGCCTATGGAACGATCGTAGCAGATGTAACCGATAATCCTAATGGAGCAAATATCACCTTCGAATGGTATGAAGGTTCGCTTGATTTTGCGGACGATCCAAGTGCTGGAACAATCTTAACTACTGGAGCTAGTTTGGCCAGTGATGCATCTGCTAGTGTTACTGTGAGTACTACACCTGGTGCAGGAACCGCTGGTTTTGCTTCACTAGCAGGTATTCCATCAGGACTCTATACTTTGGTGATGATTGATGCCTCTACAGGATGTAGATCACAGGAAGTATATGACCTGTCCTTCCTAGGTCAGCAAGCTACCACGACCATTGCGATTAAACACGTAGAAGAGTGTCCAGACGATGGGGAAGCTACCGTAGGATTATCTGACAACATTGATATCGAATACATCAACCTAACAGGTACTTTCGAAGATGGAGAAGAAGTCATCGCAAGCCCTAGTGGTGCGACAGGTATCATCTACAACAACAGTGGTACCGCTATGGACATAGCCACCACTTCATCAGTAGCCTTTACCGCTGCGGATGCGATCACAGGACAGACCTCAGGTGCCACTGCTGATATTGATGTACTCAACGATGGATACGTCGATGGAGAAGTAGATGATATATCCGAATATTTCATCTATCTATACTCTGGATCAGGTGTGCCAGCGGATAAATTCACCAACTACACGGTAGATGGTGAAACCTTCCCTAAAATCATCAATGCGAGTGGAGAAATCGCTGGTGCGGAAGTAACCTTCACAGGATTGCCAGCAGGCACCTATACTGCAGTGGCTCGAGAGAAATCAAACCCTGCCTTTAACAATAGTAGTACTGCACAGTGTTTTTCAGCGTCTGCTACGGACGAAATCCAACAAAGATCTTTCGCTCCTATCGTAGACTCTTACAGTCATGTAGACAACACGATCTGTGATGTTACTTTCCCAGCGGGAGGAAATGGATCGATCACGGTAACAGCTCGAAAAGATGTTGGAGATACAACCCAAACTGGCACGTTTGCTTTCACATGGTACGAAGTAGGCAGTGAATCTGCTGGAGATGAATTGAAAGCGACCGAAAGCAATGTCACCACTTCTACGATAGAAGATTTAGATCCAGGAGACTATATCGTCTACATCGATCGATTAGGAGCTGCTGGTAACACGGCCAACGGCTGTCAAACCACACAAACAGTAACCATTCAAGACGTTCCTGAAGTACATACAATTACAGATGCGAATATCACACACATCGTAGACTGTAGTGGTACAGGAGAGATCACGATCACTGATGCGATGATCACCGACGATGCGTCAGACTATAGCTATGAATGGTACAAAAATGCAGTATCAGGTACAGCGATCTCAGGAGAAAATGCTGCTACCCTATCAGGACAGTTAGCAGGTACCTACTTCGTAGTAGCGACACATACGCAAAAAGGCTGTGAGACCTCTGCATTCGAAATAGAAATTCTAGACAACTCCGAAGCGCCGACTGTGGTCATCACATTAGGACAAGGAGATGACTACTGTATCGTAGAAGATGACCGAGGCAATGGCGTCTTGAACTGGCGTGTAACTGGTGCTACTGGCACCTACAGTTACCAATGGTATACAGGTACAGCAGCCACTGCTGGCAGTGAAGTTACCGGAACAGGGATCACCAATATCTCTGGCTCATCGGCTGGTGCATCATTGGCCTTGGAAAACATTGCGAGTGGAGACTACACCATCGAAGTAACAGACACTTCGTCACCAGACGAAACGTGTGTAACCACAGCGACATTTACTGTTCCAGATACTACTCCGACAGTTACCTTAGGAGTAGACGATTACACCATCGTAGACAATGCCAACTGTAACGGTACAGGTTCTTTCGAAATCACTGACATCCTTGAAGATGGACAAAGTGCTGTTGTCGACCTTAGCTATGACTTGACTACAGACTACAGTTACGTTTTCGAAGCAAGAGGTGGTGGTGCTCACGGTGGATCGATTGACCCACTGACACCTAACAAGCTTGATGATTTGAGTGAAGGAGACTACCAAGTCACCATCACCAACACGACGAGTGATTGTTCTAGTTCGGTATTCTTCTTCTCTATTGATGATGTGTTCGAACTTCCTAACAT
>NZ_FRAA01000006.1:292995-314475 GCF_900142205.1 Reichenbachiella agariperforans | reverse complement strand
TTCATATTGAAAACCTCTGCGATCAAAGTGTCTTTCTCCAGCACCTCAAAGGATAGCGTTTCTGAATCTTCCAAAAATGAGCCTGTCTGGGTAGAGTACCAATTGGTGCTGTCCAAACCTACAATGCCCAGGTCGCTTACCGATAGATCAAAGTACTCGCCGTAGCAAACGGTGGTATCATTCCCCAGATTGAAACTCGGCAAGTCATAGACCGATACGATCAAAGTGTCATATCTCACACATCCATAAGTCTTGATCACTTCAGCTATTAAGGTGTCTTTTTTGTCAACTGTGTGTGTATAACTAAATGCATCTGCCTGTAGCAGACCATCTGTCTTTGAATACCAGTTCACTTCAGTAGCAGCCGCATCACTAATCAATAAAGGCAATGCTTCATATCTACAAATGGTGGTGTCATTCCCAATACTGACATCATAGCAAATAGAAAAAGACTCCTGGTCAGAGAACTCCGATCCCCTATTATTTGCATCTACAGCCTGTACCGCCCAGTAGTACAAGCCCTCTTCTAATCCACGAAGCTGAAGAGAGGTACTCAAACCTACGTTTCCCCCATTGTTTTCATACCTATATCCTGTGCTCAGATCACTGAGAGGAGAAACTACCCAATCATTTCCTGTCTCCTCTGTCCTTACATAAAGGTTATAAGAAAGCGAATTTTGGTCTGTCCAGTCATCAGTACTTTCGTTCCATGACAGCCAGACCGAATCTGCGTGCGACCCAAAATCCGCTTCGGATACTGGAGCCGCGGGAGGATCATCTACCTGACTAGCCGACATGTCCGACAAAAACAAACTCGCAATGTTTCCGAAACCTGTATTGCCTACCTGAAAAACATCTTGATCCCCGTCTGCGTCATAATCCACCAATGCCAAGTCTCCTTCAAAAATAGGTTCCAAATCATGGCTATGGGAACTAAAGGAATAAGAGGGCGGGCCGTCATTTTGATAATACAAGGTGTAATAATCACTACCATTTAAGCCAGAAAGCAATAAGTCGGTATAGCCATCATTGTTCAAATCTGCGAAACGGCTCACCGGACTGGATAGCTCCTGCAAAAACGACGATACCTGCGTAAAGGAAGTTCCATTATTGACAAATAGATCGCTGTCTTCGGTAGACAATTCAGAAGCACCAGATAAAACGATGTCTAACAAGCCGTCTTCATTCATATCTCCTACTGCAATCGTGTTCAAAGCATAGCCTTTGGAAAGCTCCGAGTACAGCTCGGAAGTACCATCGGCTAATATCGTATAAATCCTTGCTCTGCTATTTCCCAGCGCATCGTATCCAGTAGTCAGTACCTCCTCATAGCCGTCATTGTTAGCGTCAAATGATACCATATCTCCCAAGGCCAATGGCAGAATATCTGTGTCAAGTAGTGTATAACTTGATCCATGATATTGATACATAACAAATGTCTCATCGCCCGTCTGGTCAAAACCAGACGCTGCGATATCTAAATCCCCATCGTTATCAAAATCGAACCATTCTACTCCTCCTCGAGATAAAGAGGCCAATGAAAAATTTTGCTCCGAGAATGAACTGCCCGCATTGCTTTTGAAAACCTTCAAGCTTTTGTTGCCTGAAGCATCTTCTCCTGAAAGTAAAATATCGATGTAACCATCGGCATTGTAATCGCCGAGATCGAAATCTGTATCTTCCCAATTAGCCACTGCAACCGTGTTGAAGCTATTGCTGCCTTCATTGATATAAACAACCACTTTCGAACTGCCACCTGCATTAGTTCCTGCCACGATCAAATCCATCAATCCGTCCCCATCGAAATCTGCCCACTCGGCCTGCGCATGGGTCATCGCCTCTATGTCAGTGACGGATTGCTCTGTGAATGTTTGAGACCAGGCACTAGAATAGACGAACCCAGCGATTAAAAAAGAAAAAACTTTTAATTGCTTCATTGGAGTACGACGATTCTTTTGGATTGCACTTGCCCCTCGTGACTATAAACAAGGAAATAAACACCAGTCGGGACATCACTTAAGTTCCATTTCAATAGATAATCCTGCTTGCCCATGAGACCTTCGGATCGAACGAGTTTCTGATCAGACCCCATCAACTGAAGTGTAACTTTATTCTCATTGGGCACATGGAGAATCAACTGTATTTCGTCCTGTGTAGGGTTTGGGGCCATTTCTACATCAATCGATGGTTTTACTCTAGCCTGTTCCTCTATGGCAGATTCATCTCCAGCTTCTACTAGAATAGACTTGTAGGACTCGGATACGCAATTGCTAAGTTGTACTTCAATGCCAATGTCGAAAGTGCCGGGCTCTGTAAAAATTAATTCCAGATAGACTTCATCAGACTCCTCGATCAGAATAGACTCATCCTCCGGTAGTATCCAGCGCACCTGATCTGGCATAGGTGTAGTCAAATCAACAAAAACAATGGGCTGATAAGTAACTGCTTCGCTGATTCGGATAAAGTCTGCATCCATTGGGTTTTCAGATACCTCTACTATGGTCTCGCCATAAGCCGGACAATTGTCCTCATCCCTTACCAAAAGGGAATAATCCCCTTCTTCCTGAACAATCACTTGTTCTTCTACACTATGGAAATCATCTGGACCTGTCCATTGGTAATTGCTCCAAATTTGATCCGTAGATAGCAACAATTCACCCCCCGTACATAAGATATAGTAGTCATCCAACCCTGCAACAAAGAGCTCCTCCGGATTATCCAAATGAAAACTTCTGGTGATTTCACAATTTTGATCGTCAAGTACCATTACCTCATAAGTACCCGATTGCAATTCGGCCAATTGATTGGCTCCCTCGCTTTGGGTCCATTGGTAGGTGTAAGGTGTGGTTCCTCCCACCATATCAAACTGGATACTACCATCCTCACCATTGTAACAAGTTGGGTCAAAATAGCTGACATTGCTGAACTGCATACCTGGCGGGTCTGAGAGTCGAAGGGTGCGCTCTAAACTACAGCCTTGATCGTCGGTGACAGTAACAGTGTAGGACTGATCGGCTCCTACTCCCTCAATAGTAGAAGCCACCGTACCATCTGACCATGTAGTGAGATACGGAGCGGTACCTCCAAAAGGAACCACTTCAATACTTCCATCTTCATAACCATAGCATGAAGGATGAATTCTGGTCGTGCTCAATATACCTAAAGGGGTAGGCTGGTTAACATCATAAGAACCTGTAGCCTTACACCCATTTTCGTCTGTGATTTCTACTATATAAGTACCTGTAGACAATGACTGTATCTCAGTAGATTTTTCACCATTGGACCAGTTTATGTCATAGCTACCCGTCCCTCCGGACAGGTTCAATGAGATGCTTCCATCATTCGAAGCAAAGCATGTCAAATCCCTGATTTCATACGACTCAATCGATAGCTGGGTGGGCTGGCTGATAGAAACACTTCCTGTGACCTGACAACTGTTGGCATCATAAACAGTGTAGCTGTATTGGCCTGCCGCCAATCCACGAAGGTGAGTAGACCGACTGCCATGATCCCAACTAATACGGTAGGGCGCTCTTCCTCCGGAGACAACTAATTCTATCTCCCCCTGTCTGGCTCCATAGCAGACATTGTCCTTTTTGGTAAGTGTGGCAGACAGGGCAGGGTTCTCTACCACGTCCACTTCTCCTGTGCTAATACAACCTCGCGATGTAGTGATTTGATATTGGTATTGGCCTGCTGACAAGTCATTGGCTATATTTCCCACCTGCCCATCTGACCATTGTACACTGGCCGAAGCCTGTGGGTCTATAGTCAAACGAATCGTACCCGTGGCGGTCCCATAGCACAGCGGTGCATGAACACTGATATCAGATGCCACTACTTCTTCTGTACCCTCAATGCTGTAAGTCTGTGTAGCAGTACAACCAAAATTGCTGTCTGTTACCGTAACAGTGTATTCACCAGCTGCAGCATTCACGAAAGGAAGCGTTGATTCATTAGACCATAGATAAGAATAGCTGCCACTACCTCCTGTAGCTCCCACCAGCAACCGACCATTGTCTCCCTGGTAGCAAGTAGGCGAACTTGATTCCAAAAGATTAATAGCTAATTCTGGCTCTTCTTCGATTGCTACAGAAGCACTATAAGTACAACTGCTATCCGCTGCATCTACCACTTGGTATGCATAAGTTCCCACGCATAAATTTTGACGTGATTGGCCTGTTGCTCCGTCATCCCATCTAACCTCATAGTTTCCCGAGCCTCCTGATATATCCAAACTGAGAGAGCCGGTACAATCTCCCGTACAGAACACCTGAGATGTGCTAGAAACAACATTAATAGTTGCTAACACGGGCACATCAAAATCCACTGTAGATTCTGAACCAATATCATCTACTACGGTGGCGGTATAGCTACCAGCGGGCAATTCGGATATCTCGGCATCTACTGCCTCACCAGCCAAATAATAATTATGAGGAGCTATGCCTCCACTGGCCAGTATAGTAGCCTGACCATCACTAGAACTAGTACAAGTAGCGGCTGTAGAGCTCAGGTGTCTCAAGGATAATCCTTCTGTAGCAGCTACCGCCACACCAATCGTGTTTGATAAACATCCATGCTGATCTTGTCCTGTGATCTGATAAGTATCTGGTGCCAGATTATCAAAACTCGCTTCGCTTTCTAAAGGATCAGAACCCAACTGGTATTGATATGGTCCACCGGCACCTCCCGTTTGAGTTACCGTAATACTACCATTGCTGGCCCCCTCTGGCGAACTGGTTCTGCTGACCAATGAAAGAACTGGCGGTGCCCGGTCGTTCAATTCCAGACTGAGCGCTTGCTCACATCCATCTTCGCTAGTAGCCAAAACACTATAGCTACCCGCTGCGATACCACTCGCTACTGAACTACTAATATTCAGATTTTCACCGGCATCATCGAACCATTGATATTCTACCACACCAGGCTGAAGTGAGTCGACGACCTCCAGCGAGCCATTGTACTGTCCACAACTGCTTAATGCTTTCATTCTCCAACTGTAGCTCGGTAGCAAAGAGTCATCTTCCTCTAAACTCAACCCGAACAGATTTAAAACACAAGCATTTTGATCCCTGATTTGAAACGAATAGTTGCCTGCTGCCAATGAACTCACGGCTAGACTTTCATCAGCATTTATCGTTCCCAACCTGGTTTCATTTTCGTCTTCTATCTGATAAACATCGTATGGTGCTATCCCCTCATTGATCGAATGAATATTTATAGCACCATTGCTCAAACCGCAATAGGGACTACTGCTAATCGACCAATCCGCGGACTGAATACCGGTTTCATTACTGACCATAGCAGTAAGCTCTTGACTACAGCCAAAGCGATCCGTAACCCGCACGGTATAATTTCCTCCCGCCAATCCGCTAATAGAATCCTGATCAATACCTGTATCTTGCTGAATTTCAATCCATTCTATTTGGATGGGGGCTGCTGCTCCCTCTGGTAGTTCTACTGCCAAAGCACCATTTTGCTCATGCTCACCGCAAGTCGTGGGATACGAGTGGATGGTGGGCAGCTCTAGTGTGTTTTCACTGTCGATTTCAAATTCGACTACCATGATACAGCCTCTGCTATCAATTACCTCTTCAGTCTTCTCACCCTCAGTCAAGGAGCTTAACTCTATGATGCCTGTATCGAATGATTCTGTTCCTACAGTATAGGGAGGGATACCATTCTGGATAGTAAATTGGGCTGTCCCGTTAGGATAACTACAGCTAGCTGTTGTGGTTTCGACATTACCAGCCAAAGCCAAAGTTTCACTTGGCTGCACCGTGAAGTCTAAAGTGAAACTACAGTCCGCATCATCTGTCACTATCAATTGATAATCGCCCGGAACCAATGCCGTGGAATCCTCCACTAGCACACCGGCCTTTGTTTGGTAGACGGTCGAATAGCCAGGCGTCCCTCCACCAATTTCGCTGGAGACCCCAAACAAATCACACGAAACTTCCTCCAGTTGAATGGATGGAGAAAGGATAGTAGGTTCGGTCAACTCTACTTCTACGATTTCGGATAGACAGCCGGCGTTATCCTCATCCTCTACCTGAAATTGGTAGATACCCTTTTCCAAGCCTCTAAAAACTCCATGGGTTTGATTTTCTCCAGTTGTAAGGTTGTGGTAAATAAAGCCTCCCGATCGAGTAGCAAAATGTGCGTTTATAGTCACCTCACCATCACTGCCTTCATGACAAGCTGGATTGATCTGGCTACCAATACTTATTTGCAGGGGTTCATTTTGGATAGTAAAAGTGCTATCCGTTTCACAACTACCGTCAGACTTGGTCAGATATAGCGTATGCTCACCTGTTGATATGCCCGCAATTTCAAATACACTGCTGCTCCCTGTATTTTGCCAGTTGGTCGCGTCATCAATCTTGTAAAGAGAACCAGGCTGTAACACTTGCACGCGAAGGCGACCAGAACCATCTTCCCCACATAGAGCCGGGTAGGCGTTCATGGTCTTAATCAGCTGCTGGGGTTGTCCTATTTCCAAATTTTGAGGGAGAGTCATGGTTGTATCTTGCCCATAGCTATAACCTGGCAGGTTATCCTCATCAGCAAACGTTGAAGCAAAACGGTAAGAAGCTCTCAATTGATATGGATCTGCAGGAAGATTCTCCACTACTCCTGATCCGTCGCTATCAATGGTTACTTCCCCGGTTTCTTGGGAATCCATATTTGTCCATGTAACCGTTAATTCATCCAAGTCAATAGACTCATCAGCCAACATGCCATTAACGGAGACTATAGCCTGGACGCTACCATCTTCAGCGCAGCTGACATCTGTGGCATAAGAGCCAGCTAGGGATAGGGTTCGGCCTTGACTGGTTATGATGCTAGTTTCGGTTTGACAAACATCTTTTTGAGAATCTATGTATTGGTCATCCCTCAAATAAATGGTATGTGACTGAGGAAAAACACCCTCATACACTTGAACGGTATCTCTATTAAGTAAACTAAAATTTTCACCGTCATTAGATACCCAGTAATCACCCTTTCCTCCTTGGGCTTTAACAGCAAACATAGCGTCTGCAAGAGAACCAAAGGAGGGTTGAAGGTTGGCCAACTCGCTTAATATTAATTCGGTGGGCGCTTGCAAAGTAAAAGTATCATAGTTTTCCTCTACTATATCACATCCAAAAGTGTCCTCCACATAGATATGATAAGCACCATGAACGTTAGTATCTCTCAAACCATCCAATTTAAGTGTATCATATTCATGTGTAATCGGTATAGTATCTAAAAGATTGCCACCAATAAGATGGTAATAGAAATTGGAATTTTCATCCGCAATACCATTTTCAATTTCAAAAAGAACGCTTCCATCGGTTCCGTCATAACAGCTAGGCGCAATAGAATTAATAACATTAATAGTTAATCGAGTGGTATCTGGAATAATATTGACAGGCACGGTATCTACGCAACCATTAATGTCCTCCACTTTCAAAATATATCTTGCAGTATCATAATAACTAGCTGAATCTCGAAAGTATGACGAACCTATTGAATCCTCTAAAACAGATTGCAATTGATTTCCGAGAGAGTCTAACCAGTAATAATCATAAGGGTTAGTACTACTGGGTCCTATACCTCCACTGACAGTAAAGTCTACCCTACCCATATCATTGTCACCGATTGAGTCCGAAATACAATTTGGAAGATTAATGACTATGTTGGATTCATCTATGAGAAGTGAATCAGTGGGTTCCTCTAAGCCAAATAATTTGGTTCCGGATGCACAACCATATCCGTCCTGAGCATAAGCATGATAATTTCCCGCAGTTAAATATACATCAATGGTGTCTGACTTAGTGTCCAGAGGAATAGTGTCCAGACTCTCTATTTTCTTGTAAAAGACTGTATATTCTAAAGTGTTATCTCCTCCAGAAACTGAAAAATCAACCGTATCGGTTTCGTTCTTGCACCGAATATTTTTTCCTCCATTCCATGTTCCCAGTGTAACTTGTAATTTCACAGTGTCTGGAAGAGTCAAACTAATCGTGCTATCAAAAGAGCAACCGATACCATCTCGGACAGTCAAAGCATAAGTGGTGCCATAATCTGCTTCTATGCTAAGGCTACCAAATGGTACTTGGACAGACCTTTCAGTCCATTTATTCTCGCTAGCATGGGTTGTGTCAGAAATAAAATACTTGAACTGACCTATGCCACCTGTACCCTGCGCTGTAATTGATCCTTCATCCACATCATCAAAACACTCCACACTGGCTCCATGATTGTATGAATTGCTCGAAGCAAGGGTAGAAAAACCAAGGGCTGGAGGATTATTGACCGCCACACCCTCACTCCTAACACAGCCATTATCATCGGTAACGGTAAAAGTCTGGTCGAACTGCGTTTCATCACTATCCCATGTATAGGAATATCCATCAGTTTGGGAAAATTCCGTCCCGTCCATTTTGAAGGTATAGAATCCGACACCCCCCTGTGCAATGGGATTTGCAGGTTTAAATGTAAACCCCGTATCATGACACTTTACATAGAAGTTGCTGTTTCGAAGTTTTACATCAGTGCCATCAAAGTGATCCAGGTCAATAGAGCTCAATGTTAAGTTTTCGGCTGGTGCGGTAATTTGGAATGTAGAATCTTCCTCTTGACCGCTAAAAGGTTTTGTACAGCCATTGTTATCTGTGATTTGGGGATAATATGTTCCTACCGCCAAGTCTTTAAAGACATAAGTACTTTCATTTGTCCGCTCAAAGGTAGAGTTGTCCTTGTCTTCTCCAAATGATGCATTGATCCATTCATCTTCGCCAGCATCATTCAATTTATACAAGCTAACATGGTAGCCATAATCCCCAGAAAACGGATTACCACCACTTATTGCAATAGAAACATCTGTCAAATCATCTCTGCATTTTAGGTGGTAGTCATCGGACTCAGTAGCTTGATCAGTAATAGTCGGTTGATAAGTAATGGCTGTTGACACATTATTTACCACTCCAATAGTAAAGCTCATAGTATCAGTAAAAGAACAGCTATCATCGGTCACAGTCAAGGTATATGAACCACGTGGTAAATTGCTGATGGTACCTGAAGAATCGGTTGCAGTAATTTTATCTGATACATCTTCTTCAACTGTCTCTCCATCTTGGTCATATGACCTGACGGCAGAGAAGCTATAATCTCCAGACCCAGACCCCACGGAAAAACTAAGATCACTGTCATAGGTACCATCATAGCAGTTGATTTCTTGATCTGCAATATCTGGAGTTGAAAATGCTACTTTAGTTGTATTTGGAACTATTTCCGATTCATCGAAAATAGATTCCGTTGTTTTACAATTATCATCTATGCTTACTGAATAATTTACAGTAGAGGGAAGTTCAGGAACAATAAAAGTACTACTCTTTGTTTCGCTAAGATCAGATTCCAAAGTGTCGTGAAAAATGGTGTAGGTGTAATCAATTTTTGAAGGGATATTATTAACAGAACCCTTTGTGGCCGTAATTAACAATGAACCTTGTCCATCATGGCATTCAGGACTTTGTCCTTCTACGGTGAAATTTGTGTTTGGAATAGTATCAAGCTCCTGAGAAATTGCACTCGAGGATGTACAGCCATCCGAACCAACAACCAAATCGTATTCCACTCCACCTTTTAAAGCAGAGTATGTATAAGTCGTAGCATTAATATCATTCTCTAAGGTCTCACCGTCAGCAGTGTCGATTTCAAATGTATAGCTTCCCAAATTATTAGGGGTAACTGAAACTTCAATAGCACCATTATCATTACAATCTGGATGTATTAGGCTATCAATTGAAATCGAGAGTTGGGTGCCTGATGGTAAATCAATTTTTGGATAAACTTTATCACAATCATCTTTTACTTCTACTGTATAGTTCACCCCCCCTAAATATCCTGTCAGATTTCCAGAAGAAATGAACGAATCGTTTCCCCCATTTTTTCTCCATTGCAAAGTCCCCTTTCCTACATTCTCGACTATTAGCTCAACCTTAATTTCACCATCTGATTTTCCTAAACAACTAGGTGGACTAGGTGTAAGCTTGATATTCTCGGCAGTTAGAGGTGTGTAATCTGTAGGATCCTCTACAAAAAACACCTTTTCATGATTCTCACATGTCGTAACAAACTTGTTTTCATCTTCAGAGTAATACTGAGTCTCAATTTTCAATTGGTACGCACCCTTTGAAAAATTCACTTTTACAGAATCTCCATCGGTATTTGCAAACTTTTTAGTACTAATATCAAATTCATCCAAGCCCTTATCATTTACAACACTGTATACAGCTGCCCCATCCGTACAGTAGATTATCCCATCTGAAAATTCTTCCTCAACTCCATAATCAGCATTACACCCACCTTCTGTCCTTTCAACAGCCTTTATCAAAGTGTAATAATACCTGACACCATCGTACTCCGTAACCGTATTCAAGTGATTAATTTTCACTGATGCATCACCTCCATCAATACATGTTGGTGGTGACACAATTACAGTATCTATCTCTGGTGGCTCGGGGTAGAAAGTATAAGATCCCTGTATAGGGTTTTGAGCCTCAGTGCCACAATCTCCCTCTGGACACTTTTTGACACGGTAAGACTTATTGTAATCTATAAAAATATCTTCTCCATCATCAGTGGTATACGTTTCTCCATAAGTAAGAGTGAGTGTTCCATTAGGAATGTCTTTACCTCCAGATTTAATAACTTTATGCCAACCTCCACCAGTGCTTATCTGCCAATTATCCGAATCCCACCACCCGTAAGAATTAATATTCAACTGCTCTCCTCCGCAATAACTCCCTGCTTCTGGGTTTATTGAACAAACTGGGTTATAAGTATTAGTTTTTGTTGTGTATTCATTTAAAGAGTTGTAATACGATACAGTAATTGAAACACTTTCTGAAGGGTCTTTCCAAGTAACTACAATATCATCACCCGTCCCTTCCCAGAATGTGCAAGAAGATGAAAAACAAGAGACAAGTGATGTCGGATTTGGGTTATTCAATACAACAAGATTGGAAAAAGACATTTCTACCCGTCCCCCACTATATCCAATTGATTGAACCATTGACCAATGTACTCTACCAGGGCGATCCAAACAGGGAGGGCCATACGGATAATCTTGAGCAACCGCAAGCATTCTTAGACAGAATAAGAAACTTATGATCAACACCTTCCTCATCACATCTCAATTTTTATTTCATCCGACATCACCGACTTCTCCCCCGAATCAAACTCTGCTTGAACGCTATAGCGAATCGTTTCATTCCCACTGTAATTATCCACTATTTGGTGGCTGACGTCAGTATTGGCTTCCATTTCTCGAAACAGCTGCCAACTTCCTACTTCACCCATTTGCTTATAGATTCTGTATCCTGTCACATCTGGATGACTATATGCCCAGTTGAGGGTAATTTCCTTCTTTTCAGTATTTCTTGTATGTGTTATGTTAGTGACCGGAGGATAGCCTGCATTAGACCTTCTCATCATGGTCGCTGGCTTGGCAGGTGAGGACTCCAAACCATCGTCATCTACAGCTATCAGGGTATAGGCATATCGGGTATTATGTTCCGTTCGTTTGTCCAGATAAAAAGGCATTCCCTCTTCTTGCTCATACACCAAACGCCAATCTGCTTCGTCAACCGCCCTACGGTAGAGCAGGTGCATTTCCACATCTTCACTTGGGCTGATCTCCCATTGTACCAGCAAACCCAAAGAATCATTTTGGATATTGGTAAATACCGGTGAGACTGGGGGAATTAGATCGGGCTTTTTCAATTCTAATATTTCCGAAAACTCAGAAGGGTTCATGCGCTTGTCAAAGGCCTTCACTCTGTAGTAAATATTCTCTGTCAGGTTGTTGAGCGCGATACTGTCTTCTAATAGCGCTTGCTCAGTCATTTCTCCCGGCAACTCTATAAATCCGTCGTCCTTATAGTTGGACTTATATACTTTGTAGCCACGAAGATCCTCTTCCACATTCTCTATCCACGAAAGACTAACAATACCCTCTTTTGTAATATTTCCTTTCAGTCCCACAGGCATTACAGGTGGAATACTGTCTTCCAACTGTACCATGTAGGGAAAGGAAGCGATCTTTCGACCATGATCGTCATGGGCAGTTACGATGTAATAGTTAGAGCTATTTGGCAAACTATCGGTAAACTGACGGGTTTGCTTGGAAAGCTCTGCTGCCACAGGAGCTGTGAAACCTGTCGTGCCGCTTTCCCTGCTGATGCTAAAGGCACTCAATAAGCTCAAATCAATCTGAGGTACTTTCCAGAATAAAGTGACTTGCTGGTCATCGGAAATTTCATGTCCAGAGATGGTAGGCGCCACACGAAAAGCTGGCAAGCCAGTCCCATCCACTACCTCAGACGGAGGCCCCTCAAAACCAAAAGCGTCAATTCCAATGACACGATAATAGTAGGTACTACCATTAGTGGCCAAACTATCCCCCTTGTAAATGCGCTCACCCGGATTTTTGTAGTAGGTATTGATAATGGGCACCTTGGTAATGGACTCAAAATTTCGCCCGTCCTCAGAACGCTCCACCCAATAGGTGGTATAAGTGTTCTGGTGAATCTGGGCATTCCAACTGATCATTGCTACCTGATCCGCAAATTCGACTTCTACCTCCATGGGCTTAGGAAGTGCTCTTTCGTCTTCCAACCCAATGAAAACTGTAGCGGTATCCACTGCATAATTCCCCATTGGAACATTGGGGTAAACCCTGTAAAGGTACTTATCACCCATGCTCACTTCTTCGTCTACATAGTACAATCCCGAAAGCTCTGCCGCTTTAGGAGACATATCCGCTGCGTAAAGAGCAAAAGAAAAACGGTTTTCTAACTCTCTGGAGGCATTGATAATTGTGCTGATATCTGAGGTTTGTCCCGGATCTACATCGAAAGACTCACCGAAAATGGCCTGGGCGGCTACCGATACATAGTCATCCTCACTATAGGCTTCCCATTGATCCAGTGATTCCGGTTTAAGAGGATAGGGAAGCAAACGCCTTGTTCTTGGTTGGCCCACAAAAGTCCCTCCATCCAAAATCTTGGTTTTTTCTAACCAATAGCCATTTTCATTCGTCCATTTCCAGGCGATCGGATCAGTAGGTGCCCACCTGAGATATATTCTGCCCTTATGCACTTTACCTTTCATCTCTAATGACAGAGTATATCTCTCTTGCGACCAAAGCATCAATGGGCATAGAAAGAATAAGATGGCGATATGGTATTTGATTCTAATCAAGCGGATTGAAGATTTTATGTCTATAAGTAGAACTTACTTTCTTGCGACCAGGAATAATATATTTTGCCACTGACCAGTAATCTCCTTTTTGAATATAAGGGAAGGGTTCTGACAGCAACTTTTTGTAGCGATCCGATAACTGCGTCGATCCAGCATACTTGCTAGCCACCTGATTAGCCAAATCCAAATAATCATAGTACATGTAATAAGCCAACATGTAACTTGTAGTTCCTTCTGGAGAGCTCATATTCATAGTGCCTGAATGGTAAGCACTCTCAGGCATCGTGATCATATAGGGATATTGCCAAATGTGAACAGCTTTCTTAGGTACAACCCCATATTTAGCTGGATCACGATTACTTTCTCTCAAAGTAATGCTTCCCATCAAAGGGTAGTCTTTGTAGAGAACAGGGTATATCTTGTTTTCATACCAAGAATTACCATCCAGATCTGCTTCCATACTAATTAGTGGAGCCTTTCCTTCCACTTCTTTCAGCTCTCTATATGCAAAAGGTTCTGACCCTGAAATATTCGTACCAATACGGTGCACCCCTACTTCAATAGGATCTCTCCAACCTCCACGGCCCAAAGTCGCCGCTGCCTTCTCGGGGAAAGTAGCAAATCTGCTTACCCTGAAATAGGAACCATAGATTTGCTCTTCTTCTTGCTTTTCTACACTTCCCTCTGCACTTCTGCTTCTCATTTGAGTAACACCTCCGTTACCGAGATCTACTGCGGTTGAGTCTTCTTTTACATTGGCCGATATGTCCGTCGTTTGTTTAGGTACTTGTACCAAATTGATCACGTACACCTTATCTCCTATCAGATCCGTTGGTACTGGGAAAGTCACTTCCTTCTTGGCATTTGAATAAGACACAGATTCCGACTCTTTCTGATCACCATTACTCACAAAACGCGCCTTCACAGTAAACTCGTCACTGGCAAACAAGTAATCAAACCCTCCTTGACTCAATTGAAGAAAACCATTTGGATACTCTTCTGGATAATAATTGACCATATCCTTTAGGGGGTAACGGTAAGCAATACACTTTTCAGGAATGTACTTTGGCGCATCTCCAGTTTTGAAAGTGATCCTTTTGGTTTGCTTCACTTCTTTACCATCAACTTTTGCGACTTGCCATGATCCATTTTTATACTCTTCAAAAGTGGCAGATGCCGTTAATGTCAACTCTGTTTGAGGTTTCAAAATATCTCGTGGAGAAATCACAGCCGTCATTTTATCATCCGACCACTGTATCTCCGCTTCTATTTTTTGTGAGCCTTGCATCACTTTCATATCCTTTGCAGAAATCCTGAACTGAACATTCATATCCTCCTCAACTAGTTTGTAGGATTTGTTAATTTCATAGTTAAAAACAATCTGAGGTAGTGTGAATACATCTACATTCACAGATTGGTCGCTAGGTGTCAGTTGAGCAATAACCTCCATACCTTCTAGAACATCTCCAGCTGAACGAGTAATCATGTCACACTCCTCCCCGATCTCTACTTCGAATTTACACTCACCTTTGACAGCTCCTCCTAGAACACTGTATCTACCCCCAACGACGCCCTTCATCCATACAGGGTTGGGCAGTTTAGCTTGCATGACTACAGCAGCTGCAATATTGATAATATCGATTTTCTTTTTCTTGCCAAACAGCTTGACCTTGATCCCGATCAATCCATCGAAATAGGCATAAGACTGCCCATTGGCATACCAGCCATCTATCCCTAGCTGACCACTACCTGCACACCTTACATTACCATAGTCTTTTAGCATGATATCAAAGCCCATCCCTACTTTGAAATGCCCATAAAAGATCAAAAAAGTCTTATCTCCTGTATCTAGCGTCAGGCTCGCTCCAAACCCAATTCCGGCACCATCAGCTAGTGCATTGAGATCACTCATATAGTCCAAATCTATCCCTCCGAGTATCTCAGACACCTCTTCGGGCGGAGGTGGAGTATCTGGCACTACAGAACCCATTACAAAATAAGAGTCCGTTCTGAGCACACTCATAATGGTAAGATTAAATCGATTCTCTCTCTCTGGCCGACCGATGTAGATGTACCAATCTTTGGTGTCGAAGTGCATGACAGCATTGCCACCGCCAGTGATTACACCTGCCACGTTTATACTCAGTGACAAATTCGAATGCAAGGACCGATCATCAAAGTTGTACTCAATCGTAACTGATCCAAACACAGAGGCATCACCTGGGTCACTACCGAACACCTCATTGGAGACATTGGGATTATTACTCATCTCTGCCTTTTTACCGACACTACTTGCCATGGACTTAGCCTGACTAGCCAATTGCGCTACCGGAACCTCAATGGGCAAAGACAACATGGTCACATTCCCCATAAAACGGATATACTTTAAGCCCATGTTTGAATTGAAGGCCATCTCAAAGGTGACTTCAGCAAACATCAACTTCTCGTTAGCAGCAGTAATTCCAACGATTGCTTTGATACCCAATCTGACGGATTTGTCGGGCACATAAGTAATTCCCGAGCTAGTTCGCCCTAACTCTGAGCCAACCCCTTTACTATCCAATGACATGTGATAGTAGGCACCACCCCCGAACCGCGTGATGAAAAACCCCGTAAAAATGGGAATCCCTGTGCCCAAATCTGCTATCGCATCTACATACCAATACTTCATCCCCTCGACTGTACCGAATACAGCACTGGCCTGAAGTCCAATGCTAGAGAATTTAGCTTCCACTATTCCATTAATTCCATTTCCATAAACAGGATCATTTTTGAAGAAAATAAGCTGCCCTTTGAAACTAAAACTATCACCCTGCGAGATGTCAATTCCTAGTTTGTTAATCTCAATCCTATCGTATTGATATTTGACCTTCCCCCCAGATTCGGTAACATTAGAAACAATTCTGAAACCTCCTACTGCCCCAAAACTACCTCCATCGTCCCCCGTAAGTTTAAGGAGAATATCTAGACCAAGGAAAATCTCTCCATCAGTTTGTCCTCCAGATATGTTATTGATCTGAATAGGGAAGCCCCCCATACCTGAAGAAGATACACCTAAAGAAAAAGTACCCACCTTCACATAGGGTTTCTCAGATTGGATACGCAAATCCTGAAAGCTAATCTCTGCCAGATTTACATTTTTACCACTGCTCTCACTCGCCGAACCATCTTTAGAGTTTAGACCTAGAGTAATGTCCATTTTGCCATGCAGATTAGCACTAGGCGAAAACCGATCGTCTATCACTTGTACTTCTACATTCGAAGAAGGTAGTAGCGTGACACTCGCAGCTTTCCAAAGGTCAAAGTTGATCTCTTCTGCTGTGGTGACATTAAATACATACTCATTTCCCGTTTTGACCATTGCTGAGTATGCAAACAACTTTTTATCATTTGCCTCAGCACCTTCTTGATCATTCTTCTTGTTTATAGGAATATCAATCTTACCCGCTAAACTCCCCTCGGTCAACTCGTTCGCTACAAGTGTGACACTAATCTCGTCTAACGAAAAATTCCACTTGCCCATTTTTCCACGTTCCAGTGGAATCAAATTCTTGCCAGAAATCATGCCTGTAAACCCCATGTCGTCGATCAACATGTTGTTACCCATCAATTTAATCCTCTTTCCCGTTTTGCCATCAGCACGAGCCGTATCGAACTGGTGTGGTAGGGCTATGGTCAAATTTTGGATATAAACACCCCTCCATAACTCTGGAGTTCCTGATTGATGATAAGAAGATTGCTGGACATAATCAGCAGGGAAAGTGACTCCAGGCATATTTCTCGTATCACTAAAATCAAGTACTGCTCTAGAGATAGAGAACGATACATCTTTTAATCCTTTGACCTGAAACGGTGTCACACTTACCTCTACCAACAAATCATTCCAATCCGTGACTGTAGTCGTAAAATCGGCCTTTGCATTCTCACTCTCAATGATCTCTCCATTCGCATCCTCTGGCTGCAAGATTTCATTAGAGAAAACCATACTCGCATCTAGACTAAATGATTTGAATCCATCACAGTCAAACTCAACATAGGTCTTATCATTTGTCCCTTTGATAATGAACTGGGTCTTGTCCGCCCGATCCATACTCTCTTTGGAAAGTGTAGAATAATCCCCTACCAAATAGAGCGTCCCATCTCCAACTATTCCCCCTTTCTTAGAAAACTTGATACCCTCACCTCTAAAATGAATTTTACCCATCTTAGGGGATTCAAAACACATGCTTGCATAGAGTAGAGAATATTCGGGATAAGCCTCCACCTTTTCGATGAGAATGGTATAATCAAGTGCTCCAATGGTCTTTTTTATCCCAACAGGGAGTTCCATCAATGCATTTTTATCCAGAAATTTCACAAAACGGTTAGAAGCCAACACTTCGTCATACACCGCTTCTATCTCAGATCTAACCAAATCATCATTATCGGATTCTTTGATCACATAAGAATCATGGTAATAGCTAGCAGGGTTTGCAGATATGGTTTCAAAAGGGGAAAGATCAGCAAAAGACCTTTTTGAAGAAACGCTATACTTGCTTGTCATCTTTTCTTCTACTTCAGAATCTGCCCACACGTAACATGGAAGAAACAAAACATATAAAACAATAAAGCACCTAAGTATAGCTAGCATTGGTTGGTTAAATTATCTATCTGTAACTTCTAACGCTTTGAGAATTTTCTAATACAAAAAAACTCACGTTTAAAAACGCAGTAAAGTCTCCACTTTAATTAGTCTTTTAACAGATGGACGTGGTTATTACAATAATAAGCACAACTCTTCAATAAACACAATTAAAAATAAGAATAACATCATTTAATTTACTCAAAGCCTTAGTGATCAAACAATACTCAGCATGTCTAACAAAAAGAAGCCCAGATATTAAATAATATCTGGGCTTCTTTTCATGTCCTTTTCCACTGACAAATTATTCCTTTATCAGCCTATACGTGCTGTATTGATTACCGTCATACAGTCTAACCAGATAAACTCCCGCCTGCAAGGCTGAACAATCTAACTGTACTGTCTGACCGCCAATCTGCTCATCTCGCACCAGTACACCAGTCAATGTGTAGACCTCTAGTCTATCCGCTTCTGGTGCAGAGATGGTCAACTGTGACAACACGGGATTAGGGTACATCTCTATCAGTAGATTCTTCGTCCCAGTACCCAAGACCAAATCACCTGAAGCTATCGAAAACTCCTGCTGAAACAACTCCCCACTAGCATCTGTAACTTCCACCGTAAATGTCATTGACTCTCCAGAGAAAAAGGAAAAATTACTATTAGCCGCTACAACCCCTTCGGCATTAATACTTAAATCCCTATTTGCACTAATTATCTGGTAAGAATAGCTATCCTCCAAATCCTCATCCGAGAACTCCACATGCCCCAACTCCGTCTGACCAGGAATTATCGTACTGATAGGTGTATAGGTCTGAATAAAAACAATATCAGTAATCAAATCATTCGCATCTGTTACCGTCAGTACTATTGCCAGATCCACAAAGTGCCCTCCATTGTCCGTAACACGTACAAGGATATTCGCCTCTGATTGCTCCTCAAAATTGAACCTACTACTAAGGAATAAATCACCCGTATTAATATAAAACGAATCATTGTCGGCTCCTAATTCACTATCTTCTACGAATGAATAGGTAAAGGTCTCATTGGCATCAGGGTCTACCACAGTAAACGAACCAACGTAATCATTAACCAACAGATCCTCAGCGAAACTGTCTGAATCAAATTCCACTTCAGTCATCGCTTCATTGACATCCAAAATAGTAATTTCAAACTGCGCATTGACTGTTAGGTCTCCTGCATCGGTTGCCTGAATCGATAGTTCATAAGAAGTCTGTGTTTCGAAATCAGGTGCCGTCACAAATAAGCTATCGTCTTTGACAGTAAATGGTGTATCCCCAGTCAATATAGAATAGACATGCGTATCGCTCACATCATCATCTAAAACCGTAAACACCCCAACAAACAAGCTCTCTCCTGTCGGAGACTCTTCTACCACGGCACTCGAGATTTGAATTGATGACGGTTGTTCATTTTCATCAAGGACATTGAGCTCAAAAGCCTTTGCGAAGCTTGCTCCATGGCTATCTGTTACCTTTAAGTAAAACTGAATGACAGACTGTGTTTCGTAATCAAAACTATTCTCAGCATATAAATTGCTACCTAGGATATAGACCTGATCATTGTTTGAGTCATGAACACCGTCAGATACGAGCGAGTATGTGTGGCTATTTTCATCCGACGGATCCTCTACTGTCAAAGTGCCTATTAAGGCATCTATAGCATTATTTTCACTCATAGACTCTGCTGACAAGAAGATGTCCACAGGTGCAAAATTAAAGCCTGTCAACGGCACTACCTCGTCACTATACACCGTCTCGAAAAACCCATAATACCCCAAACCAAAATAAGGCTGATCACCCAACATAAAGGCGACTGGGTCGACCCTCGTTTCACCAAACTCTAAAAAGTCTCCCAGGTTTTCCACCTCATTGGTGACTGGGTCATAGGATACTATCTTTTCCTTATTACCATAGGTGATGTAGCCTTTGCCATAGGCCGTGAAAGTCGCTGCATTATTGACACTCAAGTTGATCCCATCTGCATCTATTTTTTCTATCCAAACATCTGTTGATGGGTCATAAGCTTTGATATCACTCAGCTGTACGCTGTAGTCATCATAGAACAGTCCTCCACCAACATAGGCTTTGCCATCTATCACGAAAGCAAATGCGCTTTGGCGTTTGTCTACTCCCAGTCCAGCTACCTCTATCCATGTATCTGTGACTGGATCATACTTCCAAAAATCAGATTGTTCATCTCCCGAACCATATCCTGTACCTACATAGCCATATCCATCTAGAGCAAAGCCCACAGCATTGGTTCTAGCTCCTCCACCAAAGTCAGCTATCGTAGACCAAGTATCCACAGCAGGATCGTAAACATAAAAATCTGACAGCTCCGTATCGTCTTCTCCCGAACCTGTACCCACATATAGTAGGTCTCCGATCATAAAGCTCACCGCATTGTCACGTGCCACTCCTGGGTATTCGGCTAATTGAATGGAGAACTCATTTTCTGCATCCGTTTTCCAAAAATCATTGAAGAATTTAGTCCCGTTAGATCCTAAGCCGATGTAAGCCTCTGTACCCGTAGATGCTACTACCGCAGCTGCTCTTGCATTGAGACCTGGCAGCTCATAGATACTCATGTTATCGACCGTGAGATTAAATTCATTAGATGTACTCATCTGATCCAAGCGGAACTGAAACGTAGCACTGAAATTCTGATCATTATCAGCCAGTAACTGCGCGATAGGTAGCCCACGTACTTCAACAAATTCGCCAGCCGTCCCATTCAGCCCCCAATCATAAAACACTATCCATTCATCATCCTCACTTCCTCTGATGAAAATCTTGTTTTGCGAAGCACTAACATCCGCTCCCATGGCAAAATCTATATCGAATAAAATTTCATCATTCGCTACGTCATATTGACTGAGATTTATCGTGAAACGTGCTTGGTTAAGTGCGTCTTCACTACCTGTCAACTGTAGACTTCTGGTATCGTTCGCATCATGACTACCAATAGACAATAATCCACTACCATTATCAATAGTGTAACTCCAGCCTGACAATCCTGACAATTCTCCTTGATTGGTGGTATAAATAGCCTCTTCCACACTCTCAAAATCGGCAAGATATGGTAGCTCTCCTGTATATACAGAATAGTGCTCTGTAGATGATCTGATTGTATCATTCATCACATTAGCCTCACCAGTCAGTTCACTAAACACTGTAAAACTATAGTTGCCTGGTGCTGATAAATCTACCAGACTCTCAAAAGTATAGCTCGTCGTACCGTCATAGGCCATACTTACACTCGCTGTTTCTGCAACCTCCTGTCTTCCGTTTGGTCCATCGATCCATGCCACCAAAGGCACACTCGTCTCTGTGCTAGACCCATCGTTGACCAACTCCACTGTAATGCTTTCGGTAGCAGTGAGCTGAACGGAAGCCTCAGGCACAGTTAAGCCTGTTGCAGTCATGTCATGAGCGTAACGCTGATACACCTTTATATCATCTAGGTAAAAGGCATCAGTGCCATACTCCCGCTCTCCAAAACGAATCTGGAACGTAGATGAAAAGTCTTGATCATGCGCTGATAAACTATCTGCCAATGAATAGGCATTGACAGTAATCCATTCA
>NZ_FRAA01000006.1:291256-292605 GCF_900142205.1 Reichenbachiella agariperforans | reverse complement strand
AAATCAACAAGGTAGGGTAATCCATCAGTGTAGCTAGATATTTTTCGTGTCATGCTACGCAACGTATCATTAGACTGGATCAAATCACCAGTCAGTTCACTAAATACGGTCACTTCATAATTTCCTACTTCAGAAAAATCCATGTCAGCGGAGAAAGTGTAAGTCAAAGTATCTCCTGTAGCCAATGATGTTGCTGCTGTTTCACTCACCTCTTGTCTACCACTAGGGCCATCGATCCAAACCGTCAACGGCACACTGGTCTCCGTACTTACTCCTTGATTCACATACTGAACTGCGATTTGTTCTGCTACACCGAGTAACGGTGATGATGCGGGAATTTCCAAATCGACTGCCGCTAGGTCATGTGCAGGACGTTCGCGCACTTTGACATCATCTAAGTAAAAATAGCGCGAGTTATATGTATCTCTTTCTCCAAATCTTACTTGAAATGTAGATGAGAAATTTTGATCATGCGCAACTAGAGAGTCTGTCAAAGGCAGTGTATTAACATCAACCCATTCATTATTTCCTCCACGGTTTTCGTGCCAATCATAGAATTCAATCCAATCATCTGTCTCAGACCCTCTGATGAACACACGGTTATGTGCATAAACGCCAGAGTATCGGTATGAAAACCGGAAATCTAATAATAGCTTATCCGTTGACGCATCATACGTACTCATGTCCATCGTCAGTACTGCAAAATTAGATGTTGTGTTTGACTCACTACGATACATCGACATGGCCTGTGTTTCGTTTTGCGAAAATTGACCAATAGACAATCGCCCATATTCAGAACTATTTTCATAACTCCAACCGGGCAACCCTATCAACTCTCCTTGATTTTGAGCATAAACTGTGTCTGCTAACAAATCAAAATCTGCTAAATAAGGCAGACCCCCGTTGTAAATAGATGGTTTTATTAAATAACCTCTCAACGTATCATTGGATTGCACCAAATCTCCCGACAGTTCACTAAATACGGTCACTTCATAATTTCCTGCTTCAGAAAAATCCATGTCAGCGGAGAAAGTATAGGTCAAGGTATCTCCTGTAGCCAATGATATCGCTGCTGTTTCACTCACCTCTTGTCTACCACTAGGACCATCGATCCAGACAGTCAACGGCACACTGGTCTCCGTACTTACTCCTTGATTCACATACTGAACTACGATTTGTTCTGTCGCTCCGAGTAGTGCTGATGATGCAGGAACCTCCAAATCGACTACTGCTAACTCATGAGCAGGACGTTCGTAAACATGAACATTATCCAACAAAAAGGCGTCTGATGCATAATCTTCCTTTTCTCCAAAACGCAACTGAAAAGTCGCTGAAAAATCCTGATCATT
>NZ_FRAA01000006.1:269239-290196 GCF_900142205.1 Reichenbachiella agariperforans | reverse complement strand
ATCATCCACAGCACTATATTCATTCATATCTATAGTCAATATAGCGTGGTTGGTAGCATTGCCATAGCTACTAGACCTGCCTAAAGCCATCGCTACTCCTGAGCTGTTGGTAGACGCTCCTAGTGTCAATCTACCATTGTCCGCATTGGAGCTGTAACTCCAGCCCTCCAAATCAACTAACGCTGCTTGCTCACCGGTATAAACCGTATCTGATACATTGTTAAAATCAACAAGGTAGGGTAAACCATCAGTGTAGCTAGATACTTTTCGCGTGGTACTACGCAACGTATCATTAACATAATTCAAATCTGTATCTAGCGTACTGAACCCTGTCACTTCATAATTACCCACTGCCGAGAAATCCAACCCTGAGACAAACGTATAGGTCAAAGTATCCCCTGTAGCCAAAGAAGCCGTAGCGGTTTCGCTTACCTCTTGGCGACCACTAGGACCGTCTATCCAAATAGTCAATGGAATACTTGTCTCTGTACTCATTCCAAAATTGATATAACTAATGCTAACATTCTCTTCTCCTAGCGTAGGCGATGGTATTATCTCTTCGATCTCCAAGCCATATAGGTCATGATCCAAAGCAAGGTTTAAACTAAAAGTATTCAACTCAATACCTGATCTAACAGCGCTTCCATCTGAATCAAAAATAACACGAAAAACGACATTGGACTTTTCAGAAAATTCTTCTATAGGAAAAGAGGATACTTCAACCTCTCCTACACCATTCCAACGATTGTTGGACGTGTACTCCATGTACGCCCCTTCTAACCTACTAAAGCTACTTCCACCATCATTACTCACCTCCAGCCAAGCAAAATCATAGTTAGTTTCCATATTATATTTCAAATCAAATGATACCACAACACTAGA
The DNA here is from genome assembly GCF_900142205.1 of Reichenbachiella agariperforans. Classification (GTDB taxonomy): domain Bacteria; phylum Bacteroidota; class Bacteroidia; order Cytophagales; family Cyclobacteriaceae; genus Reichenbachiella; species Reichenbachiella agariperforans. The sequence continues at coordinate 289,314 of NZ_FRAA01000006.1, read as the reverse complement.
TGTCACTTCAGACAAATCAAATACTGGAGATTCGACATAGGACAATTCACCATTATTGTAGTTTCCCAAAAGGTTGGTAGCCCAGCCTTTATTAGCAGACGCCATAGTACCCCATGCCCAGCTACTGGATTTTCCACCTGTAACCCAGCCCCCGTCACTCTCTTCAAAATTTTCTTGGTATGGAAGCCCCACATGCATATATCGCTTGAATAATTGGTGACGCAGTGTATCATTGGATTGCACCAAATCTCCCGACAGTTCACTAAATACGGTCACTTCATAATTTCCTGCTTCAGAAAAATCCATGTCAGCTGTAAAAGTATAGGTCAAGGTATCTCCTGTAGCCAAAGAGGTCGTGGAGGTTTCGCTTACCTCCTGTCGACCGCTAGGACCATCGATCCAGACAGTCAACGGCACACTGGTCTCCGTACTTACTCCTTGATTCACATACTGAACCGTGATTTGTTCTGTCGCTCCGAGTAATGCTGATGATGCGGGAACCTCCAAATCGACTACCGCTAGGTCGTGTGCAGGGCGTTCATATACTTTGACATCATCTAGGTAAAAGGCATCACTGCTATACTCCCGCTCTCCAAAACGAATCTGGAATGTAGAAGAAAAGTCTTGATCATTTGCTGATAAACTATCTGCCAATGAATAGGCATTGACAGTAATCCATTCATTGTCTGCTCCTTTGTTAGCAGACCAATCATAGAACATTATCCATTCATCAGATGCTGATCCTCTGATATGAACCCTGTCTTCTGTATAAGAAGACTCATACCTTTGTGAAAACCTAAAGTCGATCAAAATATCATCATCCACAGCACTATATTCATTCATATCTATAGTCAATATAGCGTGGTTGGTAGCATTGCCATAGCTACTAGACCTGCCTAAAGCCATCGCTACTCCTGAGCTGTTGGTAGACGCTCCCAGTGTCAATCTACCATTGTCCGCATTGGAGGTGTAACTCCAGCCCTCCAAATCAACTAACGCTGCTTGGTCACCGGTATAAACCGTATCTGGTAGATTGTTAAAATCAACAAGGTAGGGTAATCCATCAGTGTAGCTAGATATTTTTCGTGTCATGCTACGCAACGTATCATTAGACTGGATCAAATCACCAGTCAGCTCACTAAATGCTGTCACTCCATAATTTCCTGCTTCAGAAAAATCTATATCAGCCGTGAAAGTATAGGTCAAAGTATCTCCTGTTGCCAAAGAAGCCGTAGCGGTTTCGCTTACCTCTTGGCGACCACTAGGACCGTCTATCCAAATAGTCAATGGAATACTTGTCTCTGTACTTACTCCTTGATTCACATACTGTACAGTAATTTGTTCTGCTACACCGAGTAACGGTGATGATGCGGGAATTTCCAAATCGACTGCCGCTAGGTCATGTGCAGGACGTTCATATACTTTAACATCATCTAGGTAAAAGGCATCAGTGCTATACTCCTGCTCTCCAAAACGAATCTGGAACGTAGATGAAAAGTCTTGATCATGCGCTGATAAACTATCTGCCAATGAATAGGCATTGACAGTAATCCATTCATTGGTAGCTCCTTTGTTAGCAGACCAATCATAGAGCATTATCCATTCATCAGATGCTGATCCTCTGATATGAACCCTGTCTTCTGTATAAGAAGACTCATACCTTTGTGAAAACCTAAAGTCGATCAAAATATCATCATCCACAGCACTATATTCATTCATATCTATAGTCAATATAGCGTGGTTGATAGCATTGCCATAGCTACTAGACCTGCCTAAAGCCATCGCTACTCCTGAGCTGTTGGTAGACGCTCCCAGTGTCAATCTACCATTGTCCGCATTGGAGGTGTAACTCCAGCCCTCCAAATCAACTAACGCTGCTTGGTCACCGGTATAAACCGTATCTGATACATTGTTAAAATCAACAAGGTAGGGTAATCCATCAGTGTAGCTAGATATTTTTCGTGTCATGCTACGCAACGTATCATTAGACTGGATCAAATCACCAGTCAGCTCACTAAATGCTGTCACTCCATAATTTCCTGCTTCAGAAAAATCTATATCAGCCGTGAAAGTATAGGTCAAAGTATCTCCTGTTGCCAAAGAAGCCGTAGCGGTTTCGCTTACCTCTTGGCGACCACTAGGACCGTCTATCCAAATAGTCAATGGAATACTTGTCTCTGTACTTACTCCTTGATTCACATACTGTACAGTAATTTGTTCTGCTACACCGAGTAACGGTGATGATGCGGGAATTTCCAAATCGACTGCCGCTAGGTCATGTGCAGGACGTTCATATACTTTAACATCATCTAGGTAAAAGGCATCACTGCTAAACCCCTGCTCTCCAAAACGAATCTGGAACGTAGATGAAAAGTCTTGATCATGCGCTGATAAACTATCTGCCAATGAATAGGCATTGACAGTAATCCATTCATTGTCTGCTCCTTTGTTGGCATACCAATCATAGAACATTATCCATTCATCAGATTCTGATCCTCTGATATGAACCCTGTTTTCTGTAGAATTAGACGCATACCTTTGTGAAAAACTAAAGTCAATCAAAATATCATCATCCACACCACTATATTCATTCATATCTATAGTCAAGATAGCGTGGTCATGGCCATAGCTACTAGACCTGCCTAAAGCCATCGCTACTCCTGAGCTGTTAGTAGACGCTCCCAGTGTCAATCTACCATTGTCCGCATTGGGGCTGTAACTCCAGCCAGCGAGACCTACAAGCTCCCCCTGAGAACCAACATACACCGTATCTGTTGTGGCTTCAAAATCTTCGAAATAAGGTAAACCCGCACTGTAAACTGATTGCTTAGCCGTATTAGCACGTAACGTATCATTAGACTGTCTCTCATCTCCAGTCAATGTACTAAATACCGTCACTTCATAATTACCCACAGCAGATAAATCCAAACCCGTTGCGAACGAATAGGTAGAATTGTCACCACTCACCAAAGAGGTAGTTGCTGTTTCACTAAATTCCTGTCTACCATTCGGGCCATCTACCCATACTGTGAATGGAATACTAGTTTCAGTACTCGACCCTATATTTTCAAACTGAACAGTCAAACTTTCTTCTGTTCCCAATGTCGCAGAGGCTTCTGGGACCATTAGACCTGACACCTTAATGTCATGCTCAGGTGCCATATACACACTAACATCATCCAAGTAAAAAAACCGTGAATTATAAGTTTCTCGTTCACCAAAACGAACCTGAAAGGTCGATGAGAAACTTTGACTATTGGCTACCAAAGCACTTGACAAAGCAAGTGTGTTTACATGTATCCATTCATTGTTCTCTCCTTTATTTTCAACCCAATTGTAAACCTCAATCCAGTCATCAGTATCTGAACCTCGCACATATACCCTGTCGTGTGCGTAATCAACAGAATACAGATAGGAAAAATTAAAGTCAAGTAATACTGCATCCGTAGACTCATCATAGCCACTCATATCCAAAGTCAATGTAGCATAATTAGATGTCGTTGTAGAAGATGAACGTCCCAGTGCCAATGCTTGGGTAGTATTACCAATATATTTTCCTATTGACAGAATACCATTCTCAGTAGTCTGTTCATAGCTCCACTCTTCCATTTCCGGAATAGCACTCTGATTGGCCGAATAGGTCGCATCAGCTACTTCTTCAAAACTCTGCTCATACGGCAAAGTCACCTGACCATATATAGATGGTGAAATGAAAAACAAAAACAAGACTCCAAAGAATTTTCTCCTTAAAGAAACTCCTGAATCTGGGTTGGTAAAAATTTTACTCAGTAACATAAGTTCAATTTTGATTTGGTAAAATACGATCAGTAATAAAGATTTTATAGGCACGGGCGATTACAGACATGAAACTGTTGACGTCCAATGGTTTTAATTCCCTCGAAATATTTTTTTGATTGAAAAAGGAAATGCTCAGAACGATTGTTCTGTTTGAACACTAGGTAATACCACGCAAGAGCCCGTCGAAAAGCAGAAAGACTTGAGCCCAAACCCAGTTGGGGAAGTATAAGAAACATCGAAAAAAGGTTGGTCATAGCTAGTTTAACACATCGTTTGTATTCTAATTGAAAGTACAAGTGAATACACGACAATCATAAAACACTAACAACAAAATACAATTGTTTCGCTAAATAATACCTTTTAACTCGAAAAAACTATAACTCTACCATAATAAATCACGGACAACTAACTGAAGGAAAAGTAGGAAGAGGTGTTGTAATGATTACAATCTACTACGATCCCCTACAAACTCATCCGTTCTTTGAACTTGGAGGCTTGTCTGCGGCTCACTTCCACTTTATCTCCTCCGCGCAATTCTACCATCAGCCCGCCATTGAACCAAGGTTCGATTTTTTCTACCCAGCTGAGGTTGATGATGTGCTTTCGGCTCGCTCGAAAAAAGGACTTGTCATCTAACTTTTCATCCAGTGCATTGAGTGACTTGTGTATCATAGGGCGCACCTTATCAAAGAACACTTTGATATAGTTGCCATCCGATTCGAACATCCGAACTTTCTCTAGTTTGACAAACCAGCATTTCTCTCCGTCCTTGACAAACACCTGATCACCATAACTGAGCTTTTGTTTGGCTCCACTGGCTACCAACACCTCTTTTCTCTTTTGATCCATCAACTTTTGAATAACCCGAGAGAGCCTGTCCGGCTCGATGGGTTTGAGTAAATAATCAAAAGCGTTGACCTCAAAAGCTTTGATAGCATATTGATCATATGCAGTAGTAAAAACCACCAACGGAGACTTATCCAGCTCTGACAGTAGATCAAACCCAGATTTTTCGGGCATCTGTATGTCTAGGAATATCAAATCGGGGTTGAGCTGATCGATCAGCTCCAGTGCTTCGTCTGCATTGGCAGCTTCGCCGACGATCTCTATCTCGCTGTGTACCTTGAGGAGTGACTGTAATTCTTTGCGCGCCAATCGCTCGTCATCTATCAGGATTGCTTTCATGGTCAGTATTCTTTGGGTAATGTTATTTTGGTCAAAACGGTCGTATCATCTTCATTGTCAATCGTCAGGTTCGCACGGTCTCCGTAGATTAAATATAGTCTATCCTTCGTGTTTTGCAAGCCCCGTCCATGACCATCCTCATGAACCTCCTCTATTTTGTACTTACCGCTATTGCGAATCTGAATGACAAGATTCTCCCCTTTAACCTGAGATAGGAGACTCACAGTACCTCCATTTTTTAATTTGGATATCCCATGCTTGACACCATTCTCGACCAAGGTCTGTATCATCATGGGCGGTATCTGACACAGCAGAGTTTCATCTGCTACCTCCAGCGTCACTTCTAGCCTCTCCTCGAACCGAATGGACTCTAACCCCAAATAAGCCCTGACTGTCTCCATTTCTTCTTCTAGACGTACGAGCTTCTTTTTTTCAGAGTTCAAAGTGTTGCGAAAAATACTGGATAGCTGGGTAATCGCTTGTTTCGATTTGATAGGGTTTTCATCCACAAGTGCCTTGATGCTATTGAGGGCATTGAAAATAAAGTGAGGGTTCAACTGTGAACGAAGGTGCTGTAGCTCTGCCTCACGGATAGCCGCTTCATACTGCAGTGACTTGTTGTACTGCTCGAAAAAATGGTAGGTAAAATAAATTAGAGACCAGAGACAGTACATCATCGCTGGACCCAGCACACCAAAAATCATATTGACAGTCCGGAGCTCTATCGACCAAACCACCGTACCCATCATCAACCAAGTTACCGTCAGCAACAGCAAGTAATTGATCATGCCCAGTACAAGGGTACTTCCCAGAATAGTCGGCAGGAGTTTCACGATGGGGTAACCGACCCAGCCCTGTCGCTTGATTACCCACCGTAGGATATGAGAGGACAAGATATAGAACAAGATTTGCCAAATGGCGATAACGAGTTCCTTATTACTAAAAGCACCGCTCTGTATGAAATATATCCCAAAATTGAGCAATCCATAAAGTGACCATCCCAGCCACTGACACCATATATATACGGCACGTTTCGTCATGATACCAAGGTAATAGAATTAAGCATAGGGACATATCACCCTATTCTCTTTTTGATGAATGGTCGAAGGGGTTGATTTACTAAAATTAATGGATGTGAATTTTCGATTCGAAAATGTGCTCTATAAAAATATGAATACGAAATGTGTCCTCAGCACCTAATTTTTGTCCTGCTTGAGATGAAAAATACAACCCCCCTGCAAGCAAAGAAAGAGCAACTAAAACCCACAGTGCCCATGGACTAGTCCCAAAGGTCAACTGTACAAAACCATAGATCAGTGCAAACAACCCCAATATTCCAACCGCCGCATACATAAAAGCAAACACCGTCCACACCGTTGGTTTTGGTCCATAGTATCCACGAACGACAGTCTGCCCTTCCTCCTCCTCTAGGCTCAAATCAAGTTGTGGAGACCAAAAATGCTGTTCCTGGTTCGGCATCTTAATATGTATCATGTTGTGAGCAAAAGTCACACTACATGAACACATACCAGACTCTTTCTCCGACTGCAGTCGCTCTCTAATCTCCTCCGTACTGAGGTGGCTCTGGATTTGGAACCTCGGACGTATGCGAACGCTGGTCATAAACTAATCGAACTAGAGTCTCATAGCGTTGCGTGGCGATTTGAATCCATATCGATCCCCTACCCAAGTATAAACCCAACCAAATGTGGCACAAGAAATATGAATAAACGAAATATGTGAATTGTTACCCAAAACAGACATGTTGAAGATTTCAAATACAAAAACCATGGACCACAGAAACCACTTTTTACTACTATAGTAGGACAATGCCCCTATGATGGCAAAAACACCCACTGATCCTCCCATCCAAGCTCTGGTAAATCCTTTGGTGATAAACACTACATCGGGGAAGTAAACCAATAGCGTATTAAACAACGACCCTGTGAACAAGCCTATGAAAACATAAGAAGCAAAATATATCTTGATAGTGCTCCATGTCCCATGCTGCTCTTCGTAAGACTGTACTGGAAAAAAGAATCCGAAAATCGTCACAAATAGAATATGTACAAAATCATTATGAAACCATGGCGTGGTAAAACAAGTCAGCATGAAGTGCCAAAAATCGGATTTGAACTGCCCCATCCACATGGTCATCTCACACATGAACTGTATCTCCCATGGCCCGTCACAGTTGCGACGTGCCGCAAAACCAAATATGCCCAACAGAACCCAAACGATAATCAAGTAGCCAATGCTAAACTTTCGAGACCACAACCACTCCTTAAAAGAAGTCATGTTTTCTCCGTACCTATTCTTCCAAGGCCATTGGTAGGGTACCCAATTTTTGTTGTACTTCTCTTCCCTAGTATCTATATTCTCCACGAGTTCAATGTATTATAAGCTGCAAATCAAGCCAAATTGTTAAGACTGCTCTAGCTCGATCGCCAAAAATTTGGACGTGTAACAATTATTTAATGTAACGACTTCTTCTGGAGTCCCTTCGGCCACTATGGTCCCTCCGCCTACGCCTCCTTCGGGTCCCAAGTCGACGATATGATCGGCTACTTTAATCACATCTAGGTTGTGTTCAATGATCATGACCGTGTTTCCTTTCTCTACCAAGATATTGAGTACATCTAGCAGCAGTTTGATATCCTGAAAATGCAAACCTGTCGTAGGCTCATCCAACACGTAGAATGTCTGACCTGTATCACGCTTGGACAGTTCTGTTGCGAGTTTAACACGCTGCGCTTCACCGCCAGATAGCGTCGTAGCATGCTGCCCTAATGTCAAATACCCCAGTCCTACATCGCTGAGTGTTTTAATTTTTCTAACGATTTTGGGCTGATGATCAAAAAACTCAACAGCTTGCTCCACGGTCATATCCAGTACATCTGCGATGGATTTGCCTTTGAATCGCACTTCTAGCGTTTCTCGATTGTAGCGTTTTCCTTTACAGGTTTCACATGGCACATGCACGTCAGGCAAGAAGTCCATTTCGACCAGTTTCATTCCAGCTCCTTCGCAGTTTTCACATCGTCCTCCTTTGACATTAAACGAAAAACGCCCTGGCTTATAGCCTCTAATTTTCGCCTCTGGCAGTTGTGTGTACAGCGTTCGGATATCCGAAAAAACACCTGTATAAGTCGCTGGATTAGATCGTGGCGTTCGCCCAATCGGCGACTGATCTACTTCGATAATTTTGTCTACGTGTTCTATCCCTTCGATAGATTCATAGGGTAGCGGTTCCTTTTTGGATCGGTAAAATTTACGATTCAGGATCGGCACAAAAGTCTCATGTATCAGAGACGACTTGCCACTTCCTGACACACCCGTCACGGCGATCATCTTGCCTAGCGGAAGCGTCAGCGTCACATTCTTAAGGTTATGCCCCGTAGCTCCACTCAGTACGATGGCTTTCTCATTTCCTGCACGACGCTCCTTTGGCACTTCTATTTTGATATCTCCTTTTAGATAGCCTGCTGTCGTGGTAGGAAACTTGACAAATTCCTCTGGATTGCCCTGCGCTACGATTTGCCCACCATGTCTACCAGCTCCAGGGCCAATATCTATAATATAGTCCGCATCAAGCATCATATCCTTGTCATGCTCCACGACTATCACCGTATTGCCCAAGTCTCGCAGGTCTTTGAGTGCTTTGATCAGTTTGACATTGTCACGCTGATGAAGACCGATACTCGGTTCGTCGAGGATGTACAGTACGCCAACAAGCTGCGTCCCGATCTGAGTTGCCAGTCTAATACGCTGTGCCTCTCCTCCTGAAAGTGTCCTTAATGGGCGATTGAGTTCAAGATAACTCAACCCCACATCCAGCAAGAACCCAAGACGCTTTCTAATCTCCTTGAGAATCTCTGCCGCGATGATATTTTGACGCTCGTTCAGTCGAGACTCTAACCCCTCGAACCACCGGCCTAACTCTTCGATATTGAGTGAAGCAAGCTCAGAAATATTCTTTTCGTCTATCTTAAAGTGGAGTGATTCTTTTTTTAATCGCGCACCTTCACAACTCGGACAAGTCGTACTGGAAGTAAAGTCTTTGATCCATTTCTGGATTTTTTCCGTCCCGCTCTCTTTTTGCTTCTCTAGAAAATTAACAATCCCTTCGAACGCTGTGTTCCAGTCTGTGCCGGGGTATTTTTTTGAGCTCACCGCGACAGGCTCATCTGATCCATACAATAGGATATCCAGCACTTCACGCTTGATGCTTTTGATAGGAGTGGTCAGCTTATAGTTATGCTGTTTGAGGATAGCGTCTACCTTCTTGAAAATCCAAATATCTCGGTAGTCTCCCAGCGGAGCAAACCCTCCCTGACTGATACTCAAGGAGGCGTCAGGAATAATGTTGATTTCCTCAATCGTCTCGATTAGTCCCAATCCATTACACTCGTGACATGCACCGTAGGGAGAATTAAAGGAGAACATATTAGGTGCTGGATCGTCGTACGCCAGACCAGATTTAGCATCCATCAGATGCTTCGAAAAATGATGATCTTTTCCATTCTGATCGATCACCATCGCGATTCCTTTACCCTGCTGTAGTGCCGCTTTGATCGATCCATTGATCCGTACTTGATCCTTTTCTCCGACCAGTAGTCTATCAACGACGATCTCTATATCGTGCGTTTTGTAACGATCTACCTGCATCTTGGGTACTAAATCTTCGATTTCACCATCGATACGAACTTTGGTAAATCCCATCTTTGCGACCTGCACAAATAGCTCACGGTAGTGCCCTTTTCGGCCTTTGACTACAGGAGCGAGGATAGAAATCTTTTGACCATCAAAATGTGACATGACGTGATGGAGAATCTGCTCTTCGGTCTGCTTCTCCATCTTTTCTCCTGTCACATAGGAGTAGGCGATCCCTGCTCTCGCAAAGAGTAAGCGCATAAAATCATAGACCTCTGTCACCGTCCCCACCGTAGAACGTGGATTCTTTGAGGTCGTCTTTTGCTCAATCGAGATGACTGGTGATAGCCCGTTGATCTTGTCGACATCAGGCCGTTCCATATCTCCGAGAAAGCTCCTGGCGTATGCCGAAAAACTCTCCATATAACGACGCTGTCCCTCGGCATAGATCGTATCAAAGGCCAATGAAGACTTCCCACTACCACTGATCCCTGTGATCACGACAAGCTGATCCCGCTTGAACCGTACATCTATATTTTTGAGGTTGTGCTCTCTGGCACCATAGACCTCCAGATACTCGGTGTGCTCCTGCTCCAATACTGTCTCCTCGTTCTTTATGCCTTCTTTTACCTGCATATATCTATTATATGGTTACCTCTACGGTATATTTTTGTCCCGACCTGACGGTTAGTTTATAATCCCTAATCCAAGGGTTAAGTTGCTTCAACTGATAGAAAGTCATACCATGTTTTTGGGCAAACTCATTCCAATCCGAGATGGATTGTGTCACGATGATTTGCTTCGTCTCAGGCAACTGATATAGATCTTTTTCATCCACCTGAAAACTAAAAGCTGTAGGGTCCTCTAACAAATTTTTGAGTGCGATGATTCTAAACACATAACGTGAAGGCTCCTCACTCATGATCATGTCATAGTAGGTCTCTGCATTTTGTTTTCGAATCACTTCGGATGCTGCTCGCATCCCCATGTTGTAGGAAGCCGCTACGAATGTCCAGTTGCCGAATTTTTGGTGTGCCTTCTTGAGGTATTTGCTCGCAGCTACCGTCGAGAGGACTGGGTCATAACGTTCATCTACTTCACTATTTACCGTCAACCCAAAATCTTTGGCTGTCCCTTTGAGAAACTGCCAAAACCCTACGGCATTGGATGGTGAAATCACATTTTGTAATCCGCTCTCTGCTACTGCTAGATATTTGAAATCCGTGGGCACTTCATTGGCCTGAAGTATCGAGTCTATCGTCGGTAGCCATTTGTTGGCCCGCTTAATGATCAGGATGGCATTGGAGTGCCAAAAAGCATTGACCTGTACCTCTCGGTCTAGCCGTTCTTTCACATCAGCACGATGCAACGGCACCAGTTCCCCTGCAAAGGAGAATTCCTCAGGCAAGGCATAGCCAGCAATTGTCCCGTTGTTGATCTGCGTCTCTAGCTCCGTGGGAACTCCTGACTCTACTCGTTCTGGCTCTGTGTCAGCAGTTACTTCTTTTTGTCCTTCTCCACCGGGATTGACCCAATAAATAATCACGCCTCCTAGTACCAGCCCTATCAATAAATATCTCAGTTCTTTTGGCATAAATTAAAACAAGAAATTCGGTGAGAGATTGTATTTGTTATAGAACTCATCGATCACATCCACTGCCTCGGTAGCATTGTCCACGATATGAAACAATTCCAAATCCTTGGCACTGATGTTGCCAAACTTATCCAACAACACGGTATGAATCCAATCCATCAGACCCGACCAAAATTCTGATCCAACTAATACGATAGGGAACTTTCCGATTTTCTCAGTTTGGATCAAGGTAAGAGCCTCGAACAGCTCATCCAATGTTCCGAACCCTCCTGGCATAACGATGAAACCCTGCGAATAGCGGACAAACATGACCTTGCGCACAAAGAAATAATCAAAGTTGATAAACTTATCCTTGTCGATATAGATATTGCCATTTTGCTCGAAGGGCAGATCGATATTGAGCCCAACAGATTTACCCGACTCGCTATGCGCCCCCTTGTTACCTGCCTCCATGATACCTGGGCCACCACCGGTGACCACACCATAGCCATGTCGCACCAATTTAGCACCAATCTCTTCTGCCATCTTATAGTAGACATTGTCTGCGGGTGTCCGCGCTGACCCGAAAATCGAGACACAGGGACCTATTCTGGCGAGTTTTTCAAAGCCTTCGACCATTTCGGACATGACCTTGAAGATAACCCACGAATCTATACTCTTGATTTCGTGCCAATCTTTCTTTTTAAAAGCGCGTCTAATTCTTTTTTCAGTCTCTTTACTGATGGGCTTTTCTGACATTGGATTATGGGTTTAGTATTTAGTTTTTGCTGGTAAACAAGCCGCAAATTTATACATTCTAGCGCTCAAGCCTTATCCTATTGAGAGAATATCCTCTACCGCCTGATCGGCCTGCTGATATTTAAAGCTGAATCCGCTATCCAAGACTTTTTGATTTGATACATGGTGACCTTCGAGCACGATGATGGACATCTCGCCGAGTATCCATTTCAGGACAAATGCAGGTACGTTCGGCAACCAAAGTGGTCGCCTCATCGCCTTAGCAATAACTTCTGTAAGGTGAGCATTGGTGATGGGGTTAGGGCCGACGGCATTGTATGCACCACTTGTTTTCGGGTCTAGCATAAAATGCTCCATCATGTGTACCAGATCATCGACATGTATCCAGTTGCATATCTGTCTACCAGAGCCTAAAGGAGCCCCGACCAACATGCGCACAGGTTGGGCCATTTTTTGCAAAGCACCACCTCTATCTGAGAGCACCATGCCTATGCGTGGCTTGACAAGGCGCATACCAAGATCAGCGATTTTATCCGCTTCCTTTTCCCAGTCCAAAGTCACCTCTGCTAGAAAATCTGTCCCAGTAGTATCCTCCTCTGTAGACCAATGATCAAAATCCCGGTATCCATAATATCCGATGGCAGATGCGCAAATAAACGCTTTGGGTTTTTGGGTTAAGTCAGCCATTTTTTGATGAAGCAAACGTGTAGACTGAATACGACTGTCGTAAATAACTTTTTTGCGATTCGCAGACCATTTTTTGTCAGCCACACCTGCGCCAGCGAGATGAAAAACTACCTCTACATCATCAAATGCTCCAGTCTCGATATATCCCTTTTTGATGTCCCATTCGAACACTTCGGCTGACAAATGCTGAAACCGAGTCCTGCTCAACAGCCTGACAGTATGCCCTTTAGAGGCGAGCAATGCCGTTAGATGAGATGCGACTAGACCAGTACCTCCTGTAATTAGAATTGTCATGGGTTTTAGATTTAAACATTTAAGTTAATATAAATTGTTTAACGAGATGCATTATTAAAGTTATTCACTATTTTAACAATTGATCTAAATCAAATTATGAGTGCATGAATATAACTCTGGAGTCTTATCAACAGCTAATCATCCTTGGTCTAGGGTTTGCAGTCATCTGTATCGCTGCATCTCGTATTGCTCCTGTTTTTCAAAAAGTAAACCTACCCATCATCACCGGTTTTTTAGCAACAGGTGTATTGGCTGGGCCGTATCTCCTAGGCCTAATTCCTAAAGAGTCTACCCAGCAGCTCAACTTCATCAATGAAATAGCCTTAGCCTTCATTGCCTTTGCTGCTGGGTCCGAATTATACCTTCGTGAATTGCATGCACGCATTCGAAGCATCAAATGGAACACAATCAGCCAGTTGGTTTTTACCTTCGGTTTTGGTGCCCTTTCTGCCTTTTTCTTGTCTGATCTATTGCCGTTCACCCAAGGGGTGGACTTCAGTACGAAGCTGAGTATCTCACTCCTCATCGGTGCTATATTCGTGGCACGGTCACCTACGAGTGCCATTGCCATCATCAGTGAGCTGCGTGCCAAAGGGCCTTTGACTCAGACCGTCCTAGGCGTCATCGTATTGACTGACTTCTTCGTCATTATTCTCTTTGCTGTGTGTATGTCATTTGCTGTTAGCCTCACCAGTGGCAGCAGCTTCAATTACATCAGTATTTTGATCTTAATAGTTGAAATTGCCGTGTCGTTGGGTATTGGTTTCCTACTAGGCAAGGTCCTCAACTTTGTCATCTCTTTTCGCATTCGACGTTATGCCAAATCCGTTCTAATTATTGGGCTAGGCTACATGGTTTACTTGCTCAAGTTCTATATTCAAGACTTGACGGATGGTTTCATGGAGCATCCGTTCACTATCGAACCACTGATCATATGTATCATCGCTAGTTTCTACGTGGCTAACTACACGAAAAACAGACCAGAATTTCTTTCCATCTTAGACAAAACATTCCCGCTGATTTATGCAGCCTTCTTTACGCTCACGGGAGCATCCTTATCTCTGTATGCACTACTAGATGCCTCGTTGGTCGCACTTTTATTTTTTGTAGTGCGATTGTTTGCGATCATAGCGGGCAACTACTTCGGGGGAGCAATGGCAGAAGACCCTTGGCCACAGATTCACCTAAGTTGGATGCCCTATGTGACCCAAGCAGGAGTTGCCCTAGGGCTGACCGCTGTAGTATCCAATGAATTCCCCACCTTCGGGCCAGACTTTGCCGCCTTCATCATTGCCATCGTGGTGATCAATGAAATCGTAGGACCACCCCTATTCAAATACGCCATCACCAAAGCAGGTGAAAATAGGAACAAAGGCTCTTTCAAATTTGACGGTGTGCGAGATGCTATCATTTTTGGATACGAATCCCAAAGTGTCTCTTTGGCGCAGCAGCTCATGAAGAGTGGCTGGAAAGTACAGATCGCTACCCGAAAAAAACCAGAAGAAATCGAGGTGCCAGATGACATCATATTGAAGCATATTGAGTGCGTAGATTTATCCACTCTCAAGGCCATGCATGCCGACAAGTCTGAAGCCATCGTCTGTCTCATGTCTGATCGCCGAAACCTAGAAGCGTGTGAACTCGCATACAAACATTTTGGTACGCCGGACATGATCGTACGACTAGGCGACCGTTCCTACTATGACAAATTCCTAGCGCTAGGGGCGAGAGTAGTAGATCCGTCGACTGCTATCGTCAGTCTACTCGACCATTATGTACGCTCACCTCAAGCTACCTCTCTACTGCTAGGTATGCAGCCAGGGCAAGACACCCGAGACATGGAGCTAAAAGAGCCAAGCCTACATGGGCTAACGCTACGTGATCTGAGGTTGCCATCCGATGTATTGATCCTGTCCATTCATCGAGCGGGGCAGATGATTATCTCTCATGGGTTTACAAGACTGAGAGTGGGAGATGTAGTGACTTTCGTCGGTTCTACTGAAAGCCTAGATGCGATGCAGCTGAAATTTGATCATTATTGATTGACTAAGCTTACTCCTCGTACGCCCAGTCAATCCCTGATTTCATATCCTTGAGCACAATGCCTTGACTTTTCAAGCTGCTTCGCAGGACATCTACTTTATCGTAGTTCTTGGCTTCTTTGGCTGCAGCGTACTCTTTGATCACAATATCCATCAAGCCATCTATGTCCAAATTTGATTCCTCTTTCAATCCTAATATCTCTAAAACGAAGGTCTTATAGGTGTGCTTCATTCGATCAAAAGCTTCTTGACCGATCTGAGAGATCGTTAGGTTCTGTGTGTGCAGATTATTGATTTTTTTCAGCAGATTGAACAAGTGTCCCAACGTGAGCGCCGTGTTAAAATCATCGTTCATGGCACGGTAGCAGTTGTCGCAGATCTGGTTGATTTGAGCAGTAGCCTTTTCGTTTGGCGTAGCATCCTCTCCTTCATTTACGTGAAGATTGCGAAGTGTCTTGAGACCATTCATAAGTTTTCGATAGCCTTTTTGTGCAGCCAGCAAGGCATCATTAGAGAAGTCCAGTGTACTCGCATAGTGCGACTGTAACATGAAAAACCTCACCGTCATCGGGCTATAAGGTCGCTCCAACAATTCGTGATCTCCGCTAAACAACTCATGCGGCAAAAAAGAATTGTTGAGAGACTTGCTCATCTTCTGACCATTCACGGTGAGCATATTGGTGTGTAGCCAATATTTCACAGGGTCGTGTCCATGTGCTCCGACAGATTGCGCCAACTCGCACTCATGATGAGGAAATTTTAGATCCATACCTCCTCCGTGAATATCAAATGTTTTGCCAAGGTACTTGGTCCCCATCACGGTACATTCTAGGTGCCAGCCAGGAAAACCATCACTCCAGGGAGACTTCCATCGCATGATGTGATCCGTACCTACTGCGGACTTCCAGAGCGCAAAATCTACAGATTCACGTTTTTCATCCTGTCCATCCAATGCACGTGTGTTAGACAGTAGGTCTTCTATCTTTCGACCAGATAGTTTCCCGTAGTTGTGGTCTTTTTGATAAGCCTTGACATCAAAGTATACCGAACCATTCACCTCATAGGCCAATCCCTTTTCGATCAACAATTCAATCAACTCGATCTGCTCTAGAATATGTCCCGTTGCACTCGGTTCTATGCTCGGGGGGAGGGCATTGAACTGATCCATCACTCTGTGAAAATCCTGCGTATATCGCTGAACTACTTCCATCGGCTCTATATTTTCGAGCTTTGCCTTCTTGGCTATTTTATCTTCGCCCGCATCTGCATCATTGACCAAGTGTCCTACATCGGTGATATTCCTGACATATCTCACTTTGTAGCCTAGGTGTAGCAGGTAGCGATAGATAATGTCGAAACTGACAAACGTACGAACATTGCCCAAGTGCACGTCACTGTATACCGTAGGGCCACAGACATACATCCCAACGAATGGCGCATGTATTGGCTCGAATAGTTCTTTTTTACCTGAAAGTGAGTTGTTGATTCTTAAGTCCTTGAGCATCGAAAAGCTTTTACAAAATGAATGTGCAAAATTGCTTATACGAGTCCAATGAAAAAAGTTATGCTCCTAAAATTATCTCTAATGACTTTCATGATGAGTATCTCCCTTAAGGTTGACACCCTCAGTCCACTCATTTTTCGTGTACAAATGTTGTCACTGGACGCAATCAGGCATGAACAAACACCTCGTTAGTCAATCGGTTCGATTATATTTACCCTCTTTAAATCCCTAGTTTTATACTTGATGAAAAAAATAATTGCCGCAATGATTCTTACAGGAATGTGCTTGACTGCCTCAGCACAGACCGATGGCAACTATGAATACACCAAAGAATTTATCTGGGGGATCAACAAAAACACCAACGGCGGGCTTATTGGAGGCTTTATGTTTAGGTGGTCTAGCGCACGGGGAGAAAAGAAATTTCGAAACATCGGGTTCGAGTTCATGAATGTGAAACACCCCAAGGAATCACGCATTACTAATGGTCAGAGCCAATTCATCTATGGCAAATCAAATTACCTCTATAGCATTCGCGCGCAGTACGGATTTGATCATTTGCTTTTCAAAAAAGCACCCAACAAAGGAGTTCAAATCAACTTCAACTATTCCATCGGCCCGACGATAGGCGTGATTGCTCCCTACTATGTAGAGGACTGGGACGGAAATAGTGGACAGTTCAACTTTGACGACTATGGCCAGTGGGCACAAATAGCTCGTACGGGTTATCTATTCGAGGGATTGGGTCAATCCAAATTGACCGTCGGGATCAACGCCCGAGCGGGATTACTATTCGAGATGGGAACCTTCAAAAGCAACGTCACCGGTTTTGAGATTGGTACATTGGTAGAGGCTTTCCCTAAAGTCATCGAACTCATGCCTCATGAAGACAACCGAGCTGTATTCTTCTCTGGATACATCACCATTTTCTACGGAACAAGAAGGTAAAGTCCAATAGAGACACCTAGGACTATGAAAGTAAAGGCAGAGTGTGTTTCTTTGCACAAACGAATTAGATCATGATCGAACTACCGGTAATAGAAGCTGAAAAGGCAAAAAAAAGACAGAAACCGAACTGGCTCAGAGTAAAACTCCCAGTAGGTCAAGCCTATGCCAATGTGAGAAAAATCGTCGATGAAAACAAACTTCACACGATATGCGAAAGTGGCAACTGCCCAAACATGGGCGAATGCTGGGGAGAAGGTACCGCCACATTCATGATCCTAGGCAATGTCTGTACCCGCAGCTGTACCTTCTGTGCAGTCGCCACGGGTAGACCGCCAGAGTACGACGAAAAAGAACCGATCCGTGTAGCGGAAGCCATCAAAACCATGGGCGTAAAACATGCCGTGCTTACCTCAGTCAACCGTGACGAACTCAAAGACCGTGGCGCAGAGATCTGGTACCAGACTGTGGTAGAGACCAAGCGTCTTGCGCCAGAAACAACGATAGAAACGCTGATCCCAGACACCAAAGGCAACTGGGATGCCCTCTACCGCATGATCGATGGCGGGCAAGAGGTCGTCTCACACAACATGGAAACTGTCGAAAGACTCTACCGCCGTGTCAGACCTCAGGCCAAGTACCAGCGGAGTTTGGATCAGATCAAACTCACCAACGAATACGGCAAACGGACCAAGTCAGGCATCATGCTCGGTCTAGGAGAGACCGAAGATGAAATCTACAAAGCCATGGACGATCTCGTCGCACACGGGCTGCATATCCTGACACTCGGTCAGTACCTACAGCCTACCAAGATGCACATCGAAGTGGCAGAGTTCATCCACCCAGATCAGTTTGACAAGTACAGAGAAGAAGGATTGAAACGTGGATTGAAATATGTCGAGTCAGGGCCATTGGTCAGATCATCGTACCACGCTGAACGTCACGTCAACGTGCCGATATAACAGCAACAAACATTACATTCGATGAGGGTGAGACTATTGTAGAAAGTAATCTCACCCTCATTTTTTTGTCTCTAGAAGAACATCATTCCTATGCATCCAAACGATACGCCCCTCGTCAGCATCATCATGGCGGTCAAAGACACCGCTCCCTACCTCCACGCCTGCATCGACTCGATCATCGCCCAGACCTACCCCCACTGGGAACTCATAGCCGTCAACGACCACAGCACCGACGACACACCCGCGATACTACAAGCCTACGCGGCACAAGACAACCGCATCCGTGTATTCGATAGCGACAGACCCAAGCTGATCCCCACCCTCCAAGTCGCATACGCTCAGGCCAAAGGCTCGCTGATCAACCGCATGGACTCGGACGACAAGATGCCCGACTACAAACTAGACGTACTCGTCCAAGAATGGAACAAATACGGCAAGGGGCACGTCATCGGAGGGGGCACGGAGCACTTCGTAGACGAGGGAGAAGTCGGAGATGGTTTTCGTCGCTACGAACGCTGGCTCAACGATATCGCCCGTCGCTCTGCGCACTACGAAGAGATCTACAAAGAATGTGTGATCCCCTCCCACTCCTGGATCATCCACCGCGACGACTTTGATCACGTAGGAGCATTTGACCCGATCGTCTACCCAGAGGACTATGACCTGTGCTTTCGCTTCTACCGTGCCAAACTCAAAGTCATCGGGATCGATGTGGTACTCCATCACTGGCGAGACCGCTCCAACCGCATCTCACGGACATGGGACGAGTACAAAGACAACCGCTACTTCGACCTCAAGACCCGCTACTTCTACGAACTAGACAGAGACCCGTCACGTCCACTCGTGCTCTGGGGTGCAGGACGCAACGGCAAGGACATGGCCAAGATATTGATCCAACACCAGGACACTTTTCACTGGGTGTGTGACAATGAGCGCAAGATCGGCAAGGACGTCTACGAGGTGCGCATGGAGCACTACGACGTGATCCCCTCCCTCGACAATCCCCAAATTATGATCGTCGTGTCTTCGCCTGACGGCAAAAAAGAAATCAAGGAGATATTGAACGCTTGGGGCAAAAAACCAGTGAAGGATTATTGGTTTTTTGCTTGACCAGTCTCGTCACTTAGACAAAGCATAGTTGCTCTATCAGTAAGCCTCGGACGAGGATTTCAGCTCAGCAAAAACCCCTTTTACAAGGCCTGAGGGCAGTTTTCATACCCCCTTTTTCAATCACGTGTGTTTGCTCGATCAAACACACGTGTTCCGAGCTCCAAACACACGTGATTGGAAGGTCGAACACACGTGATTGGAAGACCGAACACACGTGTTTGTTTTGAGGGCTATTTGATGTCGCTTTATGAGGTGCTTTGAGATCGTAAATCTAGAGAGGAAAATCAATTCCTATCCCCTTCAGCAATCCAATCTACTAATCATACATTCGCTAGGATCAAGGCTAGCCTATCATCGCATCTCGGCGATAGGAGAGATCTATGATAGATATCGAAAAGGCAGATCGAACAAAGTGCCCTCGTCATTTCGACAGAGCATGATTGCCCATGGCAAGCGTGCGACGAGAAATCCCGCTCGGCTAGCACTGCCCTTTCCAATCCACTCTGCCACCAGACCACGAGACTCCTCGTCGTAGCGCAGGACTCACGTCCCGTCTACTCTGTCGG
>NZ_FRAA01000006.1:0-267441 GCF_900142205.1 Reichenbachiella agariperforans | reverse complement strand
ATCATACATGAAAGATATCGAGAATGGCAGATCGAACAAAGTCCCCTCGTCATTTCGACAGAGCGTGATTGCCCATGGCAAGTGTGCGACGAGAAATCCCGCTCGGATAGCACTGCACTTTCCAATTCACTCTGCCAACAGAGCATGAGACTCCTCGTCGTAGCGCAGGACTCACGTCCCGTCTACTCTGTCGGAGTGACGGTGGTATTTTCGGGCTGTCAGCAAACTGTCAAGGGGAGGAATTACTTGCCACGAAACCTCCTATCCCCTTCAACAATATATTCGCTAGGATCAAGGCTAGCCTATCATGTCATCTCGACGGCAGGAGAGATTTATGTGCGTTACCCCACTTATGCATTAACATGCGTTAAAAGCATATTATACATGACCCAAATTTCTAGAAGAAACCCTATATTTACGCTCCCGTATTCGAATAATTGATTAAGATGCTTCCCCTTCCACCGTTGCATTCAATCATTGTTTTTATTAGAAGATTTTACTGGATTTGAAGACTAGCCAATGTCCCTCAGTAAGGGACGTAAAGTGTCTACTATCGCCCATACATTGGTGGGTGGTTGATCCATTGTGCTAAGCAAATTTGAATCAATACTATGCATGCCAAGAGGCTGAATAGGCTAAATAAATTTATACCCAACATAATTATGAGAATTTCATTCTTTTCTTTCTTCAGGCATACGATCAGCTTGATTTGTTTTATCTGCTTGACATCCAGCGCCCTGTTTGCTCAGTGCCCCACGGAAAACGATTTGGCCAATGGGGGTGTTTTTAGTGGGAACTGCACGGTAAACGTCGGCGATGAAATAGAGATTACCGGTGCGATATTTTGGACGAGCGGAAGGCTGACCATCAATGGAGGTGACGGAGATGTGATTATTGAGAATAATGGCAGCATCACCATCCAAGACGGAGCGACACTGGATTTGGATGACGGAGATCTTTATATAGAAGATGGAGGCTCACTCACCGTAGAGTCAGGCGGTGCGGTAGAGGTCCTTGACAATGGTCGCGATATTTTTGTTTCCGGTGATTTAGAATTGGAAGCTGGCTCTTCTATGGAGGTAGCCGACTTTGCCTACATAGAAGATACTGGCGATGTATCGATATCTGGGGACTTTGTGACAGGTGATGATATAGAAATAGACGGAGGGAGAGTCGTAGTAAAGAATGGCGGCAGCCTAGAATCTGGAGACAACATCGATGTATATGGCGATGGTGTACTCAGGATTGACGAGGGAGGTAGTGCAGCTACCAGTGGTGGCGGTGGAGACGTGACTAACTCGGATCCCGATGGAGACGAAGGACAAGGGACTATCATTGTCAATGGAACCCTGACAGTGAGCGATGACGTAGTTATAGAAGACACCGATCCCTCTACCGTACTGACCGGCTCTGGCACACTCACTGTAGAAAATGACCTAACGGATGAGGAAGGTAATGAATTCTCAA
The DNA here is from genome assembly GCF_900142205.1 of Reichenbachiella agariperforans. GTDB lineage: Bacteria > Bacteroidota > Bacteroidia > Cytophagales > Cyclobacteriaceae > Reichenbachiella > Reichenbachiella agariperforans. The sequence continues at coordinate 265,974 of NZ_FRAA01000006.1, read as the reverse complement.
ACTGTGGAGGTGATGGAGTCAACTGCGAAGCAGAAGAGCCTGCCTATACCTGTGACGAGGATACGGCATGTACGCCGAGTGGATGTCCTACAGCAGCTGAATTGGAGGCCGGTGGTGTATTTTGCGGCAATTGTACGATAGACGATGATATTTCTATAGAAAACGATGTCTGCTGGGTCAGTGGCAATCTAGTGATAGAAGACGGAGATCTCAATATAGTCGATGAAGCCACGTTGACCGTCGTAGGAGGCTCTATCGCCATAGAGGACGGAGATGTGGAAGTGCAGGAGGGCACGCTACTGGTACTGGCCGGGGCGACCTTCGAAGTGGACGAAGAATTGGTAGTAGATGCAGATGGCAAGGTAGACATCAGTGGGACTGTAACCACCGGCAGCAACGGTGGCACAGGAGTAGAAATAGATGAAGGAACAGTCGTCGTGAGGGATGGCGGCACGCTTACATCTGGGCAAGACATAGACATGTCAGATGGAGCCGTATTGGTCGTACAAGAGGGCGGCACTGTCAACATCATCAACGGAGGAGACCTAGAAAATGACGGGCCTGCCACGGTGATCGTAGACGGTACCCTCAATGTAGATGATGATGTCGACTTTGAGGATTCTAATCCTAGCAGCACCATCACAGGTACAGGTACCATCAACGTAAATGGAGAGTTTGATGACGGAGATGGAGGGACATTTTCAGATTGTGCTGGAGGGGACACTTGCGAGGCGGTAGCAGACGATAGTTGTGACGAGTCCACCGTATGTACCGAAAACAGCTGCCCTATCAACGAAAACGACCTGAGAAACGGAGGCACCTTTTGTGGAGATTGCTATCTCGACATAGGCAATACAGTAAGAATAGAAGCAGATGTCTGCTGGGTCAGTGGCACCCTTACGCTGGATGGAGATGGACAAGATGGAGAGTTTGATCTAGAGACGGGCGTGACGTTTACAGTAGTGAGCGGCACAGTCATAGTAGAAGATGGCGGTGCAGATGTGATGACTGGATCTACCCTTACTATCCTGAATGGAGGCACATTTGTCATAGATGATGAGCTCAGAATAGATGAGGCTGGTACTGTAATAGTAAATGGAGTGCTCGAAGTGGGCAACAACATCGATATCGGAGAGACTTCTTCTGGTTCCCTGATCGTAGATGGTGGACAAATAAATACGGAATCTATTGACAATGATATCCCAGGAAATCTGGATGATCTACCAGACAATGTGGTAATCGAAAATGGAGGGGCTATCAATGCGACCGAAGTGTCCCTTCCAGTAAGTTGGGTTTCTTTTACCGCATCACTTTATAATGATGAAAAAGATGTTCTACTCAAATGGCTTACGGCCTCAGAGATTTCAAACGATGGTTTCTACGTTGAAAAAAGCACAGATGGACAAAATTTTGATGAGATCGGATTTGTAAAAGGTCATGGAAACATCAATAGCGTCAGCAGCTATCAATTTGTCGATTTTGAATTTGGAAGCTCTGCCTACTATAGATTGAAACAAGTGGATTTTGATGGGAAGTATGATTTTAGCCGGACCGTCCACACAATTAAGTCCAGAGCAGAAACCCCTCTAAAACATCTAAATATTTACCCAAACCCATCAAGTCAAGAAATCGTAATCGATGGTTTGCCAGAAGGGCTTTACAGTGTTTTGCTGGTTGATATCACAGGCAGTCTCTTGCTTCAGTTAACAGGGGTTTCACCGCAGCAAGCCTTAATACTAATCAATGACGTTTTGAGCAATCACCACTCGGGCACGTTTGTAGTAAAATTCGTGAGCTCTGGTTATTCTAGCTCTGGTAAGATTTTAAGATATTGAAAAGCCTCTCCTCTGTTTCAAGTGCCACTATGGACATTTGAAACAGAGTCTTAACCTTTTGAAGTCACGGTTACCCTTCTCCCAAAACATACCACCCCAAAAAGAACACATTGAGTAATAGCGAAGAGATGAGGTTCAGGCGCATGGTGTGTTCGAAGTTGGCTTGGTGCTCATCCTTTCTGACTTTGAGATACCAACTGAGGAAATAGCCCATGACAGGGAGCAGACTGACCTGAAAGGCCACAGCAGTAATCCAGTCAAAATAGCAGTAGAAATAGGTCAAGAAACCCATGTTCGAAAAAAAGAAGAACACTCCGGTGAAGTGAAAAGTCCCCAATATACCAAGCCTTAGGCTGATCGTACGGTCTCCTCGGGCACTGTCCTCCTCATGCTGGTAGACCTGCGTCATCGGATAGCTACCCATCAGCAAGAGTGAGCTTAGTACCGCTGGGATTTGCCACTGCATCTCCCACAGTCCTCCGATTCCCAAATCATTTAATCCCAAGACCACCGTCAAAAAGGTGAAGTAACCCTGAAAAATCCCTGCGGCGAGCCAACCTATAACTGGCATTTTCTTGAGCCGAATAGCAGGATGACTGTAAGCTTTGGAAACCAAGCCGTAGATCAATAGCATCACACCAAACTGCCATGAAATCACCCAACCCATCACCAGCGCCAGTCCATCCAAAGCCATCGCCCACCAGTAGAGTTCTAGCGTCGTTTTGGGTGGCTCTTTGAGGCCTCCTATGCTTTTTTCGTCCTTGTCAAAATAGGAATTGTACCCATTGCTCGCGGGATAGATCAAAAAATGTAGGATGAAGAAAATCCAAATCACTTCAAAAGTCTGATCGCTCCGAGTCACCGCCAGGGCAAACAAAAACACAGGCAACAAAAAGAAAGAAAACGGAAAACGAAGATGTAGAAACGTCGATTTGGTCATCCCTCGAAGATAATGACTTATATCACAACCGATACATAGAAAAATCCTGATTTTATGTCTACTTTAAAGTTTCAAATCTATGAGCGCATACATCACCTCCATCGGCACTGCCAATCCAGACAACCGTTACAAACAAGAAGACATAGCCAACTTCATGTGTGACAATCTCGCACAGAGCGACGAAGAAAAACGAAAGCTTCGGATACTCTATCGCGCCACGGGAATCGAGGAGCGCTATTCGATCTTGGATGACTACAAACGCAAAAACGGGGATTTCAAATTCTTCAAAAACAGTCCAGATCTACAGCCCTTTCCGAGCACCAGCGTCCGAATGAAACTCTACCGCGAACAGGCGGTACCGCTCGCCATATCGGCCATCACCAATTGTATCAACGGGAGTTCCTTGGCATCATTTACGCACCTAATCACGGTGAGCTGCACAGGCATGTACGCGCCAGGGTTGGATGTAGACCTGATCAAAACACTGAACCTAAGCCCCAGTATCAACCGCACCAGCATCAACTTCATGGGCTGCTATGCCGCGATGAATGCCCTCGGTCTAGCCAAACAAATCTGCCAAAACCAGGACGCCAAAGTACTGATCGTGAGTGTGGAACTATGTACACTACACCTACAGTCTACCAAGAATGAAGACAATCTCCTCGCGCACTCGCTCTTCGCCGACGGTGCAGCAGCAGTGGTCGTAAGCTCTCAACCGAGTGACAATTGCCTAGAAATAAAATCCAGCTCCAGCTATCTCGCCATCAGCGGCAAAAATGACATGGCATGGCAAATCGGGGATTTCGGGTTCGAGATGGCACTGACCTCCTACGTCCCCGACATCATCAAAAGCGGAATCCATGACCTCACCCGGCAGCTTTTGGAGCAGACGGACATGGATCTCACCGATATAGACGGCTATGCGATTCATCCTGGAGGCAAACGGATTTTAGAATCGATAGAGGCCGAGCTGGGGTTGACCAAAGCAGACAACCGTCACGCCTACGAGGTGCTCAAACACTATGGCAATATGTCCTCGCCCACGATCCTATTCGTGCTCAAACGCGTACTGGCCGAGCAGCGAGACGATCAGAACATTCTATCCTTCGCCTTTGGCCCTGGCTTGACGATGGAGAGTATCCTGTTCAAATCCCATACGAATGTTTAACTTCCTACATCACCGATCCGAAGAGGAAGAAATGATGGATGATTTTGCCTGTGAGGGAGAAGTCGTCAACCAAACGCTACGTGAACTACATGCGATCAATTCCTATCTAGGCGGCACAAATATCTCCCTGCGTGGAGTCAAAAAACTCATTCGCTCCACTTCTAAGGAGAACTACCGTATAGTAGACCTTGGCTGTGGGGGCGGAGATACGTTAAAGCTATTTGCCAACTGGGGACAGAAAAAAAACATCGATCTAACGCTCACTGGCGTAGACGCCAACCCCAACATCATCTCCTACGCCATCCAAAACACCAACGCTTTTCCGAATATCTCTTTTCTTTCTGAGGATGTATTTAGTGAAGATTTCAAATCAAGAGACTATGATATCGCACACTGTAGTTTGTTTTTGCACCACTTTCGTGAGCAGGAGTTCGTCCAGCTCACCCGGCAACTATACGATCAGGTGAGCACCGGTATAGTCATCAATGATCTGCACCGTCACCCGATCTCTTACTACTTCACCAAATGGCTGCTCACCGCCTGGTCACGCTCCGAGATGGTGCGCTACGACAGTGTGCTATCAGTCGCCCGTTCGTTCACGCGTCGAGAACTAAAAAGCTACCTACACCAAGCAGGCATCAAGAATTACACGCTCAAATGGAAATGGGCTTTTCGTTGGGAGGTCCTTATTTGGAAGGGGTGATTCTCTCGCTAGGTAAAAATATTTGCGTTTTCTTTACATAAGGCCTCTCGTATGTAAAGATTTTGCCATTTTCTTTACATAAGAATTACTCCCTGATCCAGTCTACTTTTTTGTCAATGGGCTTTCGTTTGCTGGTTGGCCATTTGTCTTTGGCAGGCATCCCAATGTATAGAAACCCAAGCAGCAAATCTTTTTTACCCAGATCAAAAAACGGCTTTGCCTCTTCGAGGAAAGTCACTCCACCAGTCGACCAGTAGCAACCTACCCCGTGTGCTGTCGCGGTAAGATGCATGTTTTGGACAGCAGCCGCTACGGCACATATTTCTTCTACCTTTCGGATGGATTTATTGCGCTTCATCCCGATGGCAATCACATGTGAGCATTCGAGGGGTTTGTTTCTCAGCTTCTTTGTTTTGTCTTTATCGACTTTCTTGCCTTCTGCTTTTTCGACCGCTGCTACTTGCAGATCACCCAGCGTTTTCAATCCCTCATCACAGAAGACTTGAAAGCGCCACGGTTCTGTCTTTTTGTAAGTCGGTGCCCAGTTGGCATTTTCGAGCATCTCAGCGATGATCTCGTCAGACACACGCTCTCCCGAATATTGTTTCGGGAATATAGACCTCCTGTTTTGAAGCAATTTGCTTACCTCGGCAGCATCGAATTTCATATGGCTACAGTTTAATTTATTGGACAACCTCTGCGGTCATCCTTTCTTCTTGTACACTATCCACGGGCATTTGGATTTGATCCAGTCGCACAAGATACATCTGCGAAAGCGAATCAAACTCCGCTCTGTACAGCGAATCGATGGGTTCTGATGGAGGCAAGTCCACTTTGAGCGCATCCACCTGTACGCCATTCTTCCAAAAACGGTAGCATAGATGTGGGCCTGTCGCTAGGCCCGTAGACCCTACAAAACCTATCGTTTCGCCACGTTTTACTTTCTTGCCCGGTCTCATCCCTGTGGCGATTTTGGACATGTGTAGGTACTGGGTCGAGATATTCCCGTTGTGCTTGATCTTGACATAGTTGCCATTGTTGGACTTATACCTCGCATCGGTAATCGTACCATCTGCCGCTGCAAAAATAGGCGTCCCCCTTGGTGCAGCATAGTCCGTCCCAAGGTGCGCCTTGAACCGCTTCTGCACGGGGTGATAGCGTCTCCCCGAATAACGCGAACTGATTCGCGTAAACGTCAACGGTGCCTTCAAAAACTCCCGTCTTAGGCTTTCGCCATTGAGCGCAAAATAATCTTGACCATCACCCTGATCGAAATATATCCCGTAGTAGGGTTCGTTGATGTGATTGAAATAAGCCGCTTTGATCTTACCCGAACCGATATACTCATCGTCTACATACTTTTCGTCATAGATGATTTTGTAGTGGTCTCCTTTTTGTATCCCAAAGAAATCTACTTGCCAACCAAATACATCCACGAGGTTATTGACTAGATCGACATCCCCTCCCTGATTCAACATATCTATGTAGAGCGAGGTTTGGATATCGCCCGCTAACTCTTGTTCTCTATAGCTAATCTCACGAGAATTCTTGTAGATATTGACCGAGTCCTTGATATCATAAACCACATAGTCGATGGAGTTCGGTTTGTAGATGAAATGCGTCGCGTGCTTGATGCTATCTCCTTGATAGAGCACAGAGTAAGGCTTTCTCACCCCAATCTTTCGGACATCAAACACCGACTTGGAGCTAGAGGCTAGCTGGTGAATTTTCTCATAAGGCACATTATAAGCAGACAGGATATCGGCCAAGGTCTCATTGCGCTGAATCTCTCCTTCGAATACATGTAGAGAATCCACGACGATTCCATAGTAATAATTAGGGACGTAAATCGGCACCTCTGTCTGGATCGTATCTTGCTTCATGACCACAGCTTGCTCCACCTGATCTTGATCCTGCTCTAATACGAGAAAATAAACTCCAATGAAAATGACGGACAATACTCCGGCAGAAAACAACCTCTTTCTCCCTTTCTTCTTTGACATATAAACTACTACTAATCAGCCCGCTTCTCAAAAGCTTGCTTACTTTGATCTAAAAACTCCACAAAGCTAGCAACATTTAAGTCATAGCCTTTGGGCGCGACCAATAATTCACCATCCGTATCCAAGATGACATAGTAGGGTTGCGCATTGTTGTTGAATCTTGTGATCTGAAAATCTGCATTTTTCTTACCTATAGACTTCTTCATTTTCCCGTCATAACTAGACTTGACCCACGCTGATTCGGGTAAATCGGTCTTATCATCCACATAGAGAGCTACTACTACGAATTCTTCTTTGAGACGCTGGAGCACTTTGGGATCAGACCAAACACGGGCTTCCATCTCTCGACAGTTGACACAGCCATGCCCCGTAAAATCAATAAAGAGTGGCTTGTTTTGCTTTTTGGCACATGCCAATGCTTGGTCATAATCAAAGTAGCCCTGTATGCCATGAGGCAGGTGTAGAAAATCAGCATACTTTGGAGTTTCGCAGATCGTATTCTCCACATCCGAACCGACCTGCACACTGAGGTTAAAATCCTGTGAACTCTGCGGTGGGAGATAACCCGCCAAGGCCTTGAGTGGAGCACCAAACATCCCTGGGATCAAATAAACCACAAAAGTAAACGTGGCAATCGCTAACACCAATCCACTGATAGAGGTCTTGTCAGAGGGTGAGTCGTGCGGAAACCGAATCTTGCCCAGTAGATAAAAGCCAAGTATGGTAAAGATCACAATCCAAATGGCTAAGTATATCTCTCGATCAAGAATATGCCAGTGATAAGCTTGATCCGCTATACTCAGGAATTTGAAAGCAAATGCAAGTTCTAGCAACCCAAGAACAACCTTAACACTATTCAACCAACCGCCAGACTTAGGCAGATTGTTGAGCAAGCTAGGAAACAAAGCAAAAACCGTAAACGGCAATGCAAAGGCCAGAGAAAAGGCAAACATGCCCAATATCGGTTTGAGGATTTGACCACCTGCCGACTCCACGAGGATCGTCCCCACTAGAGGGCCAGTACAGGAGAATGACACCACCACGAGTGTGAAAGCCATAAAGAAAATACCGATCAAACCGCCTTTATCAGACTGCTTGTCGATGTTGTTAACAAATTTATTAGGTAATGTGATCTCAAATAGCCCCAAAAAGGAAAGCGCAAACAAAACAAAGACCGCAAAAAATATCACATTGGGGATCCAGTTGGTGGCGAGTTCATTGGCGGTCTCGGCTCCCATGAATGGAGCGATCACCGAACCGATCACGGTATAGATCACGATGATGGACAGGCCGTAAAATACGCCTTTCCATTTGGCACCCGAGCCTCCTGTAAAAAACGATACCGTCATCGGAATCATCGGAAACACGCACGGTGTAAAGATTGCTGCAAGCCCTGCCAAGAAAGCCGCTATCATAAAACCCCACAGACTATAGGGATCGTTGCTACTACGCTGCGAAAGCAGCCCCTTTTCTGATGTGGACTCTTGTGTATCGCCTGCGGCTACCACAGCGCCTTTCGACTCCTTCTTACCCCCCAAGAGTTTGTCAAAATCAAACTCCTCATCAAAGGGAATGCACTTACCGTCCACATCGGTACAGACTTGATAATAATAAGAACCTGCTACAGCTGGCTCATCCGTAAGTAGTTTGATCGTCTGTCTAAACTGTGCTGTTTTCTTAAAGTAAGTGTACTCGCCCTCCCATAGAGAGTCATATTTTTTCTTGGGATCGACTGGAGTCAACTCACCGACCAGTTCGTAGCTCGCATCTGGCGTGAACTCAAAAGTGGTGACCATGGGGCCAAGGTCAGGGTCAAAATCAGAGGAATAGAGGTACCACTGGTCATCGATTTTCACATCGAAAATCAAATCCAACTGATCTCCCTTTTTAGGATCAGAAACAGAAATGTCCAAAGACCACTTGGCAGGTTTGAGAATCTGCGCCAGTCCTTGGACACTTTGTAATAATAATATTGTAACTATAAATGCGATTAATTTCTTCATACTAGTGATTGCTATAAGCCTACTAATCGCAAATAAGCGGAAAAAGTTTCCGCCAAGGAAATTTATAATCCAAATGCCGCTTTTACTTGATCGACATAGTCCAGTTTTTCCCAAGTGAAAGTCTCTACTTCCATCTTGCTGTTACCGCCTGGTGTATTGAACTCCACGGTCTTCACCTCTGGCGTTCTACCCATGTGACCATAAGCTGCCGTCTCAGAATAAATCGGGTTCATCAGTTTCAGTCTCTTGATGAGCGCAGAAGGTTTCATATCGAACAGCTCTGTGATTTTCTTGGCAATCTGGCCATCATTGAGGTCTACTTTTGCACTACCATACGTATTGACAAAAATCCCCATAGGCTCTGCCACACCGATGGCGTAAGACACCTGCACCAATATCTCGTCCGCTACGCCTGCAGCCACGAGATTTTTCGCAATATGACGTGTCGCATAGGCTGCAGATCTATCCACTTTAGAAGGATCCTTGCCAGAGAATGCTCCTCCACCATGTGCTCCTTTTCCTCCGTAAGTATCGACGATGATTTTTCTTCCCGTCAGTCCTGTATCACCATGAGGTCCACCGATCACGAACTTCCCAGTTGGGTTGATATGGTACTTGATGCTGTCATTGAACAATGCAGCGATCTCTGGTTTCAACTGAGCGATTACTCTTGGGATCAAAATCTCTTTGATGTCCTTTTTGATTTTCTCTAGCATCTCTGCCTCTGGACCAAAATCATCATGCTGTGTCGACACCACGATAGCATCTATACGAACAGGTTTGTTGTCATCACTATATTCAATAGTTACCTGCGACTTAGCGTCTGGTCGTAGATAATTGATATCTGTATTCTCTCTTCTGATTTTAGAAAGCTCTTTGAGCAACATGTGAGACAGGTCCAATGCCAGTGGCATAAAATTTTCGGTCTCATTGGTGGCATAGCCAAACATCATCCCTTGATCACCAGCGCCTTGCTCTTCCTCAGAGGCACGCACTACACCTTGGTTGATATCTGGAGATTGCTCGTGAATCGCAGAGATCACACCACAGCTGTTGCCGTCGAATTGGTACTCTCCTTTGGTATAGCCGATTTTGTTGATCACGTCACGCGCTACCTGCTGCACGTCCACATAGGACTGGGTTTTCACCTCGCCACTCAATACAGTCAGGCCAGTGGTCACCAAAGTTTCACAAGCTACCTTTGACTGATTGTCAAAAGCCAAAAAATGATCTAACAGTGAATCTGAAATTTGATCCGCAACTTTGTCTGGGTGTCCCTCAGATACTGATTCTGATGTAAATAGATATGGCATAATTATTCTTAGTTCTTTTTAAAGTCGGCAAATTTAGGGCAATTGTACACAATTGATTTAAGAGTAAATCGAAAATATTACTGGAACCTTATGCAAATCAACCCTTTCTCTTTTCCAGTCTTTGATTTTTTTCGTTTTGATGTATTCATCTCTCCCAGTGACCCCCTTCGCAACGCACAAATAGGTATCACCGTTGCAGGTCTTTAGTAATTCTTCGAACAGTTTCATGTTTCGGTAAGGCGTATCCATAAACAACTGTGTCTGCCGCTGTTGGACGGTAGCCGTTTCCATGGCTTTGATTTTAGCAGTTAGGTCTTTCTTGTCTATCGGAATGTAACCATGAAACGTGAACGACTGACCGTTGAACCCAGAAGCCATCAGCGCCATGAGTATCGAAGATGGCCCGACCAGCGGCACGACCTGAATCCCCAGCTGATGTGCCACCGCCACCGCCTCTGATCCTGGATCGGCGACTCCTGGGCAGCCAGATTCAGAGATAATCCCGACATCACGTCCACGCTGCACGACAGCCAAATACTGCTCGATCTGAGGACGTTTGGTTTTCTTATCTAGTAATTCGAATTGCAAATCCTCGATCACCAACCCCAGTTTTAGCTTGCTGATGTATCTGCGTGCCGTCCGCACATTCTCTACCAAAAAATAATCCAATCCTTGAATCACTTCTTTGATCTGCGGTGAGAGTACCTTTTCCTCTGTATCATCAGCAATGACTGTTGGGATCAAATATAGTTTTCCGCTCATCCTATGAACTGGATTACCTTGTTATAAAAATCTTCTGGTTGCTCCGCATGTAGCCAGTGCCCCGCATTATCGACCGTCTCTAGCGTCGCATTGGGAAATATCTCCTCGATCTCATCCCAGTCATCATCCAATATATAATCTGATTTCCCCCCACGTACGAAAAGCGTCTCCGTCTCTATCGGTAGGTGATAACTCAACGCCTCTCCTACATTTTCAATATTGGCTTTGATCACCGGCAGATTCATCTTCCAGGCAAAACCTTCGCCAGACCGAGTGAGATTTTTCATCAGAAACGTACGTGTCCCTAGGTCGGCGACATATTCTTTTAGTATATCATCTACCTGCTGCCGACTGGCAATTTCACCTATCGGTACTGCATCCAATCCAGCAAATATCTGTTTGTGGTGAGGAGGGTAAAACTTAGGGCCAATATCCGCAACAATGAGTTTATCCACTTTATCAGGGTGAAAAGCGGTGAACTGCATCACGGTCTTCCCTCCCATCGAGTGCCCGAGCAAAATTGGGTTTTCAATCCCCAACTCATCAATAAAATATTCCAAATCTTCCACCATACGGTCATAGCTCCACTCGTCGGAGTGAAACGATTTTCCATGGTTACGCTGATCAATGAGGTATACTTGATATTGTTCGCTAAATCGTTTGCCTAATGTCAACCAATTGTCCAGCGACCCCAATAGACCGTGTATGATAATGAGCGGCTGTCCCTCTCCGAATGTCTTATAATTCAACAACTCCATTATTTCAATTGCTTTAGGTACATCTGAATCGTATTTTCTAACCCCATATAAAGCGCATCACAGACCAGTGCATGACCGATCGACACCTCATCCATAAAGGGCAGCTTCTCTTTCAGATATTTCAAATTATTTAAATCCAAGTCATGCCCAGCATTGATACCCAGCCCCAGCTCTTTGGCCAGCTTACCCGCCGTGACATAATCTGCCACAGCAGCGGCTGGATTACTAGCATACCCCGTAGCAAAAGGCTCAGTGTATAACTCAATTCGATCCGTACCCACTTTTTTAGCGCCTTCGATGATCACTTCACTGGGATCAGCAAAGATCGAAACACGCACACCGTACGACTTGATCTGCTGCACGATATCACGTAGCATGGTCTCGTTTTTGACCGTATCCCAGCCAGCATTGGAGGTGATTGCCTCTGGTGGGTCAGGCACTAGCGTTGCCTGCGCGGGACGCACTTCTTCGATGAATTTTAGGTACCTCGCATCAGGATAGCCCTCAATGTTAAACTCAGTCGTGCAAACCTCATTGATCCGATACACGTCCTCAGTCGTGATATGTCGTTCATCGGGACGAGGATGCACTGTGATCCCCTGCGCACCGAAGCGCTCGCAATCACGAACAACCTGTACTAAATTGGGATTGTTTCCACCCCGGGCATTCCGAAGCGTGGCAATTTTATTTACGTTTACACTAAGTTTCGTCATGAGAATCTGATGAGCTAAAGTATATTGAGCCGCGAATTGGCTTAGAACTGTTTCTAAATTAATTTGCACCAAAATTACACATTTTAAGAGATTAAAAAACAGAGATAATGAGCCTCAAAGATCAAATTAATGCAGATATAAAAGCCGCTATGCTGGCCAAAGAAAAAGAGAAATTAACCGCTCTGAGAGCCATAAAATCTATGATCCTTTTAGCCGAAACGGAAAAAGGTGCGGTAGAAGAAATCTCTGAAGATGCTGAAATGAAGCTCCTTATGAAAGCGGCTAAACAAAGAAAAGATTCTGCAGACCTATTTAGAGAGCAAGGTCGAGAAGACCTAGCTGACAAGGAGCAGGGTGAGCTAGACATCATTAGCAATTACCTCCCAAAGCAACTCACAGAAGATGAATTAAAAGCAGAGGTTCAGAAAATAATCGATCAAGTAGGTGCTACAGGCCCGCAGGACATGGGGAAGGTAATGGGAGCTGCGACCAAAGCAATCGGTGGCAAAGCAGACGGCAAGACAATCTCTGCCATGGTCAAATCTCTATTGAGCTAGTACAGTGAACGTCATCGATATAGTCATATTGGTGTTCCTACTCATAGGTGCAGTGACCGGATTCCGAAAGGGGCTACTCATGGAAATTATTTCCATAGGAGCCTTTTTCTTAGCCATTATATTAGGCATCAAGCTGCTTGACTGGGGCATTATGGTTTTAGCAGACTACATAGAAGGGTATGACAACCTGCTCCCCATCATTGCGTTTACCATCATCTTTGTCGCCATCATTGTCTCATTGCATTTACTCGGCAAAGCACTAAAAAAGATTCTAGATTTGACCTTGCTAGGCAGCCTCGATGATATTGCTGGTAGTTTACTCGGGATACTAAAGTGGGGGTTATTCATTAGCATATTCTTTTGGATATTCGACTCCTTTGGAGGTACGATAGATGAAGAGCGAACCGAAACGAGCTTTCTGTATCAACCTATCGCTTCGTTAGCACCAACCCTGTTTGACTTGTTCTCAGGTCTATTTCCTTACTTTATGGAGTTCTTCGATCACTCCAAAGAGATGTTAAATCAACAAGAAGTTAATGTTTGATTGATCGGAAATTAATATATTATAGATATACTTATAAAAATTATTCACTGAAGACATGCTGGAGGTAGCAAATTTAAAACAAGAAGGAGAATTCAAATTCATAGAACAAGGTGAAGGAAAAGTGATGCTCCTGCTCCATGGTCTATTTGGCGCATTGAGCAACTGGGAAAGTGTGATAGAAAAATTCTCGGCAGATCATCGAATCATCATCCCGATGCTACCCATCTACGAGTTGCCAGTTCGGGAAGCTGGTCTACCCAAATTGATTGAGTACCTTGAAGACTTCATTGCTCACAAAAACCTAGATAATTTTGATCTCATGGGTAACTCACTAGGGGGACACATGGCACTCATGTATATTTTAAAACACCCCAAAAAAGTGGACCGACTGATTTTGACAGGTAGTTCGGGACTCTTCGAAAATGCCATGGGTAGCTCCTTTCCTAAGCGTGGTAACTATAGTTTCATTGAAGAAAAAGTTAGATACACCTTCTACGACCCTAATACTGCTACCAAAGAATACATTGACGAAATTTTCAACACGATGCAAAGCATGCCTATGTGTCTGCGCATCGTAGGGATAGCCAAATCTGCTCAAAGAAATAATTTAGCCACAGAACTGCACAAAATCGAAAACGAGACGTTATTGATATGGGGATTGAACGACACGATCACTCCTCCACGTGTAGGACATGAATTTAACAGACTTCTAAAAAACTCTACGTTGCGGTTCATTGACAAATGCTGTCACGCCCCGATGATGGAGCGACCTGATGAATACAATATAATTCTAGAAGAATTTTTGAACGAAAGAAAAAGCGCATGATAGCTCGAGATCTGATCAACTATACCATTCCACCGCTAAAGCCTACTGACAACATTTCAAAGGCACAAAACTGGATGAGTGAATTTCATGTTCACGAACTCCCAGTAGTGGACAATGGCAAGTTCATCGGAATCTTCAATGAGAATCTCATATTCGACCAAGTCGAGGACGCAGAACTCATTCAGGAGTTTCATCTCCTCAGTGCGCACCTCTATGTCGATCAGAATGAGCACTACTACGAAGTACTCAAAAAAGCCTATGAAGCAAGTTCAAACCTTGTCGCAGTCCTCAACGAGGACAAAGACTATATTGGCAGCATTACCATTCAAGATGTCGTAGAAGCCTTTTCCAAAATGTCTTCTATCAATAGCCCTGGCAGTATTATCGTCATCTCTATGAGCATGATGGATTACTCTATGGCAGAAATCAGTCGTATCGTGGAGTCAGAAGGAGGCAAAATACTCAGCAGCTTTATAGAGCATGCTGACCAGACCGAAAACATACGACTGACGCTAAAAGTTAATTTAGAAAATGCATCTAGTATCGTCTCATCATTTCAACGGTTCGGATATAACATTGCATCCGTGTTTGGCAAAGGCCAAGAGCATCAAATAGACCAAGAACGTTTAGACACCCTCTTGCACTACCTCAAAGTCTAAAAAGAAGAAATCTAACCTCATGCGTATAGCCCTACATGGCAGAATCAATAGAGAAGACTCTATTCACTATCTCGAGCAAATCATCAGCGAGATAGAAGAAAACAACTCTGAAGTCATCTTCACAGAAGAACTACATATATCTACCAAAGGTCACTTTAATACCAACCGTTTCGAAATCATCGATTCCAAATTTGATCTCGCCTCAGTAGACTATTTTTTTAGCCTTGGTGGTGATGGTACATTATTAGAAACGGTCTCCAAAGTCGGCAGTCTAGAAACTCCCATTCTTGGCATCAATCTCGGCAAATTAGGCTTCCTTGCCACCATCAATAAAAAAGACATCAAAGAGGCACTTAACGGGTTCTTTGCAAAAGAATTTTCTTTTGACGAGCGAATGCTCATCCATCTCGACAGCAACAATAAAATATTTAATGGACAAAACTTCGCGCTCAATGAAGTAGCAATACTCAAACGTGACACCTCATCCATGATCATTGTTCACTGCTACATCGATGGTGAATTTGTCAATACATACTGGGCAGACGGAATCATGGTCGCTACCCCTACAGGTTCTACAGGTTACTCACTTAGTGCTGGAGGACCTTTGGTTCTTCCTCAGTCTGACAGCTTTATCATCACCCCCGTGAGTCCGCACAACCTGAACGTAAGACCTCTAATCGTCTCAGGCACGAGTATCATCTCTTTCGAGATAGAAGGCAAAGGGCGTTCCTTTTTGACCTCCTTAGATTCCAGGTCCTATAAAGTTGACAACTCGGTCAAACTATCCATTAGAAAAGAATCATTCGCCGCTAAACTAATCAAGCTCAAAGGATACAATTTTTTCGATACCTTGAGAGTTAAACTTAACTGGGGACTAGATATAAGAAATTAGTTTTCGCGAGATAAATATTTTTATTACTACATTTATGTAGTTTTGTAGCAACAGGTTGTATGAATTTTGTAATGAAGAACACACTAATAGTCACGCTTTTACTGGCTTTATTTATGTCTTGCATCCATGATGCAGAGGCACAAAGAAGACGTAAACCAAGGTATAGTTACCAAAAAAAGAACAATAGCAAGAAGTATTCTAACTACCGAGGGGGTAAAGTAGGGTACACAAATGGTGGCAACTCCAAATATGCCACGATTGGAATTAGCGCTAATATGAACAACTACTTTGGTGACATTTCCAATAACAATGGCAGGTTCAGTACTGACTACAAGTTCATCCCTGATGGATTCGGGATTACTGCATCCAAATCACTATATCCTGGCATATTCGCTAGAGCAGGCTTCAACTATGGCACTATCAAAGCATCTGACTACAGTACGGGTAGTAGTGATCCAGATGGTGATCCTAATGATTACGGAAGATACCAACGAAACTACCATTTCAAAAACTCTATTAAAGAGCTCTCCCTAGGCTTAGAAATAGACTTCTTCCCAACGAAAGGTGGTGCAAAAAACCGTTTTCCAATCAATCCATATATGTATCTAGGAGCAGCTGTATTTCACCATGCCCCTAAGGCCAAAGCTCCTGAAACGGACCAAGCAGGCAACCCTACAGGTCATGGAGGAGAATGGGTAGATCTCCAAAAAATCGGTACAGAAGGACAGTATTCAGACTCACTAAACCTAAAACCATACAGTAAATTTCAATTTGCAATACCTCTAGGTTTAGGAGTAAAAATCAAATTGGCCAGAAACTTTGACCTCAATTTCGAAGTTGGTTTTAGATACCTATTTACAGATTACTTAGATGACATAGGGGGCAAATATGCGAACCTAGACTACTTCGGTAGTGACCATTTAGCTAGAGCGCTTTCGGAGCGTGGTGGCGAGGGTGTAGCTCTAATGGAAAACAAGCCACACGATGTACCTACAACCAGTACAAATACTAACTTAAACGTTAACGACCCTAGTCTACAGTGGGACCCTAATGCAAGTTCCTCCTACACCCATGGATGGAACTATATTCCTGGTACAGACAGGGCAGACGCTAGTAATAAAGACTTCTTGGTGACAACTCAGATTAGATTAGTCTATGTCCTAGATAAAAAAGGAATGGCTAGAGGGAAGTTCAGATAAGTTTAAGACATCTTAGCATACGCTGTTATGAAATATAAAATTTTGCCGATTCTGTCGGCATTTCTTTTTTTGGGACAATTCGCTTTTGCACAACGTACAGAAGTCGGCATAGGAATCGGTGGCATGAGCTACTCGGGAGACCTCTATAGAGGCTATGATGTACTGAACCAAAACCTCGGTGCACAACTTCTATACCGAGTGAATTATGACAAAGATGTCAGCTTCAGATTTTCAGCACTTTATGGAAAAGTATCTGGAAGTGACGAACACCCATTCGACGCTCTCGGAGAGGTTAGAAATGCGAGTTTTGAACGAAGAGTACTAGAAGGAAGTGCTACAATAGAATTTCATTTCTTAGATTACAAGAATCCAAAATCCCTCATTAAATGGTCTCCATATATATTTGGAGGTGTGGGAGTAATGAAGATTTTTGATACTGGATCAGAGGATATCAGCGGCATTCAGCCTGTCATCCCGTTCGGAGGAGGGGTAAAGCATCTCATAGGTAGAAAATTCAATGTCGGGCTTGAGTTTGGCGCCAGAAAAACCTTTACCGATCAATTCGATGGGATATCCGATAATGAACTATTTGAAAAACCAACTTTTCAATTTGGCAATCCTGAAGACAAAGACTGGTATTACTTCGTAGGCGTGTCTGTATCCTACGTGATTTTCAAAGTACCATGTACCTATAAGTATCAACCAAACAAAACACTGTACCGCTAAGGAAATCCCTCTCTAGAGTTCATTTTCAGTAAAAAAAAGTACAACTTTGCGGGTTATTTAGAGATAAAAGCCAGAGCAATTCGGCATGAAGGAGAAGATTGATTCAACAAATATCCCAAAACACGTAGCAGTTATCATGGACGGCAATGGGCGGTGGGCCAAGCAACGCGGTGCTACTCGCCTGTTTGGTCACAGGAATGCCATTAAAGCTGTTCGAGACACAACAGAAGGCTGTGCCGAGATAGGGGTAGGACGATTGACACTCTATGCTTTTTCCACTGAAAACTGGAACAGACCCAAAGTCGAAGTAGATGGCTTAATGAACCTACTCGTCTCTACTATCAAAAAAGAGATACCAACTTTGATGAAAAACAATATCCGGTTGCAACCAATCGGGGACATCTCGCATTTACCAAAGGAGGCACAAAAGAACCTCGAGCAAGGGATATTAGAAACTAGCAAAAACGATGGCATGATTCTCTCCTTAGCTCTGAACTACAGTGGCCGATGGGAAATTGGAAAAAGTGTGAATAAACTGTTACAAAACATCAAGGATAACAAAATTGACATTGATCAAATCGACAACTCATATATCAATAGCTATATCAGCGAACACAGTACTCCTGACGTGGAACTAATGATCAGGACCAGTGGAGAACATAGAGTGAGCAATTTTTTGCTATGGCAACTCGCCTATGCTGAGTTATACTTTACCGACAAACTTTGGCCTGACTTTAGGAAAAATGATCTCTTCGAGGCTGTAATTGACTTCCAAAATAGGGAAAGAAGATACGGCAAAACCAGTGAACAACTAACGCAATAATAACGGCAGGAGCGTCGGCACATATACAATGAAAATCAAGTTATTATTTATACTTCTTATAACATGCACAGGTGCTTTTGGGCAGATTAGGTATGGCAACTACGGTAGAACCAAATCGGAAAATACCGTACGTATCAACTATTCCAACCCTAAAGAATACACTATCGCTGAAATCCAAGTAGTAGGTGCCGAATACCTCGACCATATCGCGCTGACATCCATCTCTGGGCTCAAAGTCGGTGACAAAGTGAAAATTCCTGGTGATGACATCACTCAGGCCATCAAAAAACTTTGGAAACAAGGACTAATCGGTAATGTAGAAATCTATGCCACCAAAGTAGAGGGCTCTAATATTTACCTCACTATTGAACTAACCGAACGTCCAAGGCTTAGTCGATTCAACTTTCATGGTATTACCAAAAGTGAAGAGTCTGACCTACGGGAGAAAATTAACCTTATCCGAGGACGTGTGATGACAGACGCTATTATCAAAAACAGCGAACTCACTGTCAAAAAGTACTTCTATGAAAAAGGATTTCTAAACACACAAGTAGATATCAGATACAGCCAAGACTCTATTATCAGCAATAGTGTCATGTTAGACATTGATATCGAAAAAAATAGAAAAGTTAAAATCAGAAACGTCAATTTCGTTGGCAATGAGAACTTCCCTGAGATGAAACTAAAAGGGAAAATGAAGAATACTGGAGAAAGACCAAGATTCAAAATCGCAGGAGCATTAATCGCGACAGGTATCAATGCCTTAAAGCCCAAAGACAAACGTGTAAAAATCAAAGACGAAGAAGACACAGCATGGTACAGTCTCACTAAACCACTAATAAACTTAGTGATTGAAAACGTTAAACTAAACGTTTTCAAATCTTCTAAATTCGTAGAAGAAAAGTACAAAGAGGACAAAGAGGCACTTATTGCATTTTACAACTCCAAAGGGTATCGTGATGCCTACATCGCAGAAGACACCATTGTCACCATAGACGAGAACTCTGTTGACATAGACATACGCATCGTTCCTGGTCAACAGTACTTTTTTAGAGAGATCACGTGGACGGGTAACTTTATCCATGATGACAGAACACTTGATCAAATTTTGGGTGTAGAGCGAGGTGACATCTACAATATGGAATCTCTGGACAAGAAACTAAATTATAACCCGAACGGCCCAGACATCAGTTCGCTGTACATGGACAATGGGTATCTATTCTTCTCCGTCAATCCAGTGGAGGTCAAGATTGAAGGAGACTCCATTGATGTGGAAATGAGAATCTACGAAGGGGCACAAGCAACTATACGTAAGGTATACGTAACAGGTAACGACCGTACCAACGACCATGTGATCATGCGTGAACTCAGAACGCTTCCTGGACAAAAATTCAGCAGATCGGAGCTTATCAGGACACAGCGCGAACTATCACAACTTGGCTACTTCAACCCCGAAACAGTATCACCTAATCCGATACCAAACCCTGTAGACGAGACCGTGGATATAGAATGGTCACTAGAAGAAAGACCAAGTGATCAAATCGAGCTATCCGGTGGATGGGGTGGATCTTTCGGGTTTGTAGGAACCTTAGGACTGACTTTCAACAATTTCTCTTTGAGAAACTTGACTCACTTTGACAAATGGAGACCTCTCCCCGTAGGTGATGGTCAAAAGCTGTCTCTTAGATTGCAAGCCAATGGCCGCCAATTCCAGAGTTACTCTATTAGCTTCTCTGAACCTTGGTTAGGCGGTAAAAAACCGAAATCTTTCGGCGTGAGCTACAACTATTCTGTACAACGCAGTCTCAACCCCTACAACAGAAGAGAAATACTAGGGTCAATGCAGGTAACAGGTGTGACAGTTAGTTTGGGACAACGACTCAAGTGGCCTGATGACTATTTCACACTGAGTAACGCTGTATCTTACACGAACTACAACCTTTACCGATTTGGGCAGAGCCTAGGTTTTGATGAAGGAACTGGTATAGCAAACAACTTTACCTTCACTACTACGCTATCAAGGAATAGTGTCGACAGCCCGATGTACCCTAGAAATGGGTCATCAATCAGCTTGAGTTTAGCACTAACTCCTCCGTATTCTTTGTTCAATGACCTAGACTACCAATCTGCATCTAACAACGACCGATACAAATGGGTAGAATATCACAAATGGATGTTTGACGCCAAATACTACATGCAGCTAGCGGGTAACCTAGTCCTATCTGCACGAGCACACATGGGATATTTAGGATCATATCAAAGTACTACAGGAATAGGTCCATTCGAGAGGTTCCAACTCGGGGGTGACGGTCTCACAGGCTCTAACTTCCTCTTGGGTAATGATATCATTGGACTCAGAGGGTATGACAACAACTCGATCACTCCTACCGAAACAGTCAATGGTAACGTGATCAGAGGAGGTACTTTGTACAACAAGTTCGTTTTCGAACTGAGATATCCAGTATCATTGAACCCATCGGCAACCATATATGTATTGAGTTTTGCAGAAGCGGGCAACAACTGGCTCGACTTTACAGAGTACAATCCTAACAACCTCTACACCTCGGCAGGTGCTGGTGTCAGGATATTCATGCCCGCATTTGGTCTCTTAGGCATTGACTGGGGCTATGGTTTCGATCCAGACCCAAGCAACCCGAACGGGTCGGCTAGTGGTGGTCAGATTCACTTCTCAATCGGCCAAACCCTACGCTAGAATAAAAAGCAAGAATGAACAAATCATTAGCAAACAATGGACTAATTTTAAATCCTATGATGCGCAAAATGAAGAATATAATTAATTTCGGTTCGATTCTTGTAATACTGCTTCTATGTCAGTCAAATGCGCTTTTGGCACAAAAATTTGGTTACGTAGACACGGATTACGTGCTAAGTCAGATGTCTGAATACAAAGAAGCTAATGCAGAGATTGCAAAATTATCCAAAGCATGGGAGGCCGAAATACAAGAAATGTACAAGGAAATCCAAGCGCTGGAGACATCCTTAAAAGCAGAAGAAGTCTTGCTAACTAAGGAAATGAAAGATGATCGTTACAAGGAAATCGATCGAAAATGGAACGAAGTAAAAGAGTATCAGAATAAGATATTCGGATTTGAAGGCTTGTTTTTTCTCAAAAAGAAAGAACTCATCAAACCTGTTCAAGACAAAGTTTTCGAATCAGTAGAAAAAGTAGCAAAAGTTCATAGATTGCAGATTGTTTTTGACAAATCTGGTGATCTAGTCATGATATATACCGATCCTGTGCATGACTACACGGATTATGTGTTAGAAGAATTAGGGTTGGGTGATAAAAACGATGTAATAAGTAATAACTAATTTAGGATAGAAATATGAAGATCAAATCATTAATCGCAGTATTGGTATTGGTATCTGTATCGCTTGGGGTTCAAGCTCAGGCAACCTCTTTCAAATTTGGATACACCAATGTAGAATATATATTGAGCCAAATGCCAAAAGCTAAACAAGTAGACTCTGAGTACAAAACCTACGAGTCTCAGCTTCAAAACCAATTGCAGTCAAAAGGACAAGAATTCCAAACTAAACTGCAAGAGTATCAGCAAGGAGCTGCTACAATGACCGACATCATGAGAGCTGACAAAGAGTCTGAATTGCAAAATCTACAAGCGCGATTGGAAAAATTCCAACAAGATGCGCAAGTGTCATTACAAAAAAAGCAAAACGAGCTGTATGCGCCACTTTTTGAGGAAATAGGAACAGCGATTAAGGCTGTTAGAACTGAGCAAGGGTTCGATGCTATATTCAGCACAGGTGTACCAGGCGTTGATATTTTATTGGATGCTGATGAGAAATTTGACGTATCAGATTTAATTTTCAAGAAATTAGGCATCACTCCTCCTACTACTGGCGGAGCAGGTAACTAATCAGAAGCTACAAAACGTTTTTAGGGCCTTGTTTAACAGATGTTAGACAAGGCCTTTTTTCTGCGCCACGTTTCCAACAAAACAATAGTGCAGTCTATATTCCCGAGAATTGCTTCATTATTCAAATACTTTTTCTATGCAGTATAGAGATAGCGTTTCCATGAGCAACAATAGAATATCGAACACTCACGCACCCTCTAACAAATTAAACAGGTATTGAATTTCACTCTAGCATAATTGATTGATCCAAAACAATCGCAACTGGTACAAGACAACAAGTATGATAGTATTAGCCAAAGACAATCTCCTAATTTATTACTATAGTAATATCCCTAGAATCAATCCAAGTCCAATCAATACAGGTGCAGGGATCTTAGTATAGATGAGAACCAAAATGGTAGACAAGACAATACCAATGTTAAGATAGCTCTCATACCCAGGGAAAGAAAAATCTATCAGTGGTAAAAGCAATAACAAAGCAGCTGCTAAAATCATACCCGCACTTACTGCATTGACTCCATCTAAGGAGGCCTTTACAATTCTAAATTTCTTTAATTCATCCCAAAAACGAATCACAAAGAAGATCAAAAATGCACCTGGTAGAAATACGCCCACGGCAGACAGAAAGCCGCCTAAATATTGACCTAAAACACCATACTCCCTCATAGATACAGACCCTACAAAACCAGCAAAAGAAAATACGGGACCAGGCACTGCCTGTACCAAGGCATAGCCAGACAAAAACTCTTCTGATGACAAATACCCCTTGAACTCTACAAACTCCGTAAACAGGAACGGCACGAGCACTTGCCCCCCACCAAATATCAAACTACCAATTCGATAGAAATTCTCAAAAAGATCTATTCCTCTCCAATGTGTCACAGCACCTAAACCTGCAGCTCCTAATAACACAGCTCCCCAAAGAAAGAAATTAGCCCATTCTATATTGATCCCCTCCTTCTCTTCCTTTTGCTGACGTTTGTAATTGACCCCTGTAATTGCCCCTCCGATTAAAATCAAAGCGGGAAAAACATAGGGTGTACGGATGAGAAAACTACTAACAGCAGCAGCGATCATCAGACCTATCGCCAACCTAGTGTGAATCACTTTTCTAATGATTATATATGCCGAGTAGCTAACGATCCCTACCGCCGTTGGCTGTATATACCTCGTGAAACTCAACGATATATCATGCTCCTCCAAAGACGAAATCAACACACCAGCCGTAGACATAATGATAAACGCAGGGATGATCCAAACTAAGAGTGTTAAATATGCCAAATTTGGCCCTCCTACCTTGAAGCCTATCGCGGTAAGTGTCTGAGTGGAGGTAGGACCTGGCAAAAATTGACAAAGCGCATGGAGCTCTATAAAATCCTTCTCGTCGAGATATCGTCTCTTCTTGACCATCATATCTAGCATCATAGCAAAATGAGCCTGTGGGCCACCGAATGCAGTCACAGCTAAGATGATCACATCTCTTAAAAAAATATAATATCGAACTTTCTTAATGGTCATTTTTTCAACCCAATCTCAGCGAGACGCTGATGCAAAAACTCTCCCGCAGTGATATCTTCGTATTTTTTTGGATGTTCGTCATCTACACACCCAGGCAAACAGGTCAAATCCATTTCCGATCTTGGGTGCATAAAGAACGGAATAGAAAAACGAGATGTCCTCATCAGTTCTCTTGGTGGATTGACCACCCGATGTATTGTTGATTTCAATTCATCATTGGTGTGCCGAGCCAGCATATCTCCTACATTCACAATGATCTGCTCAGGCAGGGCGGTAATAGGTATCCACTTGTCATCTCTACGCTTGACCTGGAGTCCATCCGCACTAGCCCCCATCAGTAGCGTGATCAAATTAATATCACCATGCTCCGCAGCACGTACTGCATCTGCTGGTATCTCCTCAGGGTTGTCTATTGGGAAATAGTGAATCGGACGCAGGATACTGTTGCCATTATGTACACGACTTTCGAAATAGTCCTCTTCCAAATCAAGATACAGCGCAATTGCTCGCAGCATATTTTTACCCGTCGATTCTAAGGTTTTGTAGGCCTCTGACGCTACATTCTCAAATGCGACCACTTCGGCAGGCCATATATTATCTGGATACTGTTCCTTGATGGGGTCATCATCCTCTACTATTTGTCCAACGTGATAAAATTCTTTTAAATCCCCTGTCTTTCTACCTTTCGCGTGCTCCTTGCCCTTGCCGATGTATCCTCTCTGACCAAACAACTCTGGCACTTCGTACTTTTCTTTGACCTCCGTCGGCAGGGAAAAAAAATCCTGCACACATTGATATAGATTTTGAACCAATGCATCAGATAACCCATGATTTTTTATTGCCACGAAACCAATGTTGGTATAGGCACGACCCAGTTCAGCTACGAAATGGGCTTTAATGTCTGGATCTGTGGATAAAAAATCTGCCAAATCCAGTGACGGTATCTCGTCATATAGATGCTCACTCATGTCATTTTGATTTGAAGTAGTTGTTGTTCATTTCGACTGTTAAATTAATATATGTTCACCAGATTGAGGGAGACTACTTAAACAATTGTGACAGCACCGTCATTGATTTTAGTTCCCCAAACCCTTCAATGTGCTGACCATAATAGTTGACCATATAACTAAGACAGTCCTTCCTCAGCCTATTGTCCAATACTAGCGGAGCATTAAGATCATGATTGTTCATATACAATATACTATCATAAATCTGATTAAAATCTGTATTGACACGCTGGAGTATGTTGTCCTTTTCGAGTTCTGATTTTTGGTGGATCCCAAAACCAATAAAATGGGTCAGGTGGACCATCAAATACACATGCATACTTTCATATCCATTGGTTCTCTGATCCAGCAGCATGATAAAATGACATAAAAATTCGAAGACTATTCCCCGTTGATCTTCCTCCCTGAGGACTTTGTGCAGCAGCTCCGTCACAAAGAGAGCGATAGACGACTTCTTGACCTCAAATGGGATACTCGAAAGCGTATAGGCAGACTTGTACTCTGATATTCGCTGCAGCTGATCGACCTTGTTGTCCTTGTGATAGACTACCATTTCCAATAGTGTAAGAGGCTGTAGCAGCGCCAGGCCCTTCTTCGATCTCTGGCTTCTCACCCCATTGATGATATAGGATTGTAAACCGAATTCGTCAGTATAGATGCGTGCGATGATCGAACTTTCGCGGTATTTGATATAGTTGAGAACTATTCCTTTCGTCTTATGTAGCATGTGCTAAAAATTTGACCTAGCGAAATTCCAATTCAGCAACTGACACACGACCATATAGCTCATAATTTTTCTTTGGGATCAAAATCCTCATAGAAACATTTTCTACATCTCGCTTCGTACACATTCTTCTCCCCCAACATCACCTTGTCCTTGGTCGCTGACAGCCGATACGAAAACGAAGCGACACTCCCGCACTTCATACAAATCGCTCGGACTTTGGTGACATACTCAGCTATGCCCATTAGTGCTGGAATAGGCCCAAATGGCTCTCCCTCAAAGTCCATATCCAAACCAGCTATGATTACGCGCTTACCTGAGTTGGCCAGCTTACGTGATACGGCTACCAGTTCCTTGTCAAAAAACTGCGCTTCGTCTATCCCCACCACATCTGAGTTACCTGTCAACAGCAGGATATCATCGGCAAACTGCACTGGGGTCGATCGTATGGAGTTTTCATTATGCGACACCACATTCGTATCATGATATCTCGTATCTATAGCAGGTTTGAAAATCTCAACCTTTTGATTGGCAATCACGGCACGGTTGAGCCTACGAATCAGTTCCTCTGTTTTGCCTGAAAACATAGACCCACAAATCACCTCTATCCAACCTGATGACTTGGCACCCATAGCTCCTCCCTGATCAATCCCTGGTTCTATGAACATAGCTTAATCTTCCGAATATTCGAGATGCATAAATTTATTTTCTTCCGCCACCTTGATCACAACATCTCCCAGCACGGAGCATTGACATGCTAGCCTTTCGTTAGGCTGAAGGCGACTATTAGCCCTAAATTTTTCTTCCACAGGGGATAATTCCGAAAGCTGGTCTGAACCTTGTAGCACGATAGCACGACAGGTCGTACACCGACCTTTGCCTCCACAGGCAAACATCCAATCCACATGGTTTTGATGGATCAGTTCTAAAAGGTTTTTATCTTCGTCGTTGGTGAAAATTTCCTTCTTGTGAAGGTTTTGT
Source organism: Reichenbachiella agariperforans (assembly GCF_900142205.1). Lineage (GTDB taxonomy): Bacteria > Bacteroidota > Bacteroidia > Cytophagales > Cyclobacteriaceae > Reichenbachiella > Reichenbachiella agariperforans. The sequence goes on along the minus strand of NZ_FRAA01000006.1, from coordinate 239,421 downwards.
ATAACGATTCTCAGCATATTCTATAACTTTACAAAAGAAGCAATTATTATGCACGGTAGCAAATTAAATCCCCAAGCCAAACACTCCTTCATTCACGATTATAGCCAGCTCATATTGGACGATTTTTTCGGACAAAACGAAGCAATCAGCGGGCAACAAATCATTTCTCTCACTTCCATCAAACAAGTTAACTTCTTTATTTTAAAGGTACTTTTTGAGGAATGGCAGGAGGAGACCAAAAAATTCAAAAGCCCATATTTTAACTACCAAAACGAAGAGGTGAGTCATGCCCTTCACACGTTGGTCAATACGCTATCCAAGCACATTCATATCCAAAAGGAAGATCTAAGACCACTACTAGAGCGGGCTGTCACAGAAACCATAGACTACCTCTATACGCCGAGTGATTATCTGCTACAAGAAGCTACCAAACTGAATTCTACTGATCTAATCCAAGAGTTAAAAAATCTAGGAAAATATATCAAGCTCTATAAAGACCTGTACGATGCGATCATACAAAATCTGGAAAAGGGCATGTCAACAGATGCACCTGTTCTAAAAAGTGTAATTAAAAACGGGGTAGAAAATTACGCGCTCAATCAAGAAGAGCAACAGGAAATAGAGATACTCTTCAATACCGTGACTCCTTTTGATCTCCTAGAAAAAGAAACGCCTGTAGAGCCAGTAGCCTCCGAGCCTGAGACAGCAGAAGAAGTAAATTTCTTTGATACGCTAGAAGAGCTACCCGAAGAACCCGTTCATGTCTCACCAGAACCGATAGAACCAGAGCCACAAAAAGAGGAACTCATCACAGCGCCTGAAGAAAGGCCTAGTCCAATCTATGAAGAAGACTCGATGGTAGAGGAGTTCGAGCCAGAGGTTGCACCAACCACATTTGAACCTGAAACTCCTGTAGAAGAAAAACCTAAGAAAAAAGGCACTTCATCTAAGCCTAACTTGAATGAGCAGTTTGCTCCACAAGACATACGTACACTACACCAGCGCTACGAAGAATCAGGAGAGCAAGCAACGATCGCCTCATCCCATGAGTCCAAACCTACGCCAGAGTTGGTCAGCTCTATCAGTATCAATCAGCGTTACCTGTTCATCAAAGATCTATTCGAAGGAAACGAAAAAGACTATGAAAAGGCTCTTTACCAAATGGAGACAAGCAAGTCTTTTGATGCATCAGTAGAATTACTCGTTCAAAGCTATGCTAAAAAATACGCTTGGGACATGAACTCTGATGAGGTGAAAGAGCTGCTAAAAGTGATCTTTAAACGCTTTAGATAAATACGCTATCTCACTAGTACCTGCATCCTATTGGCATCTAAAGCAAGTAGAATAAAAAGCAAAACAGTAAATGACCAGAGGGACGACCCCCCGTAGCTAAAAAATGGGAGGGGAATACCAATTACCGGAAACAAACCTATGGTCATGGCTATGTTCACAGCGAAGTGAAAGAAAATAACGGCCAACACGCCATAGCCATATACACGAGCAAATTGTGTCTTTTGTCGTTCGGCGATAATTGAAATTCGTATCAGTAGGGTCACAAATAAAACAACCATCACCAAGCTACCCATCCAGCCCCATTCTTCTCCCAGCGTACAGAAGATAAAATCTGTACTTTGCTCTGGCACAAAATCAAACTTGGTCTGAGTTCCTTGTAAAAATCCTTTCCCAAAAAATCCACCCGATCCTATCGCAATTTTAGACTGTGTCACATTCCATCCAGCACCTAAGGGGTCTGCGTCAGGATTGATCAATGATACGACCCTACTACGCTGATGAGGTTTCAGAACATTTTTCATAATAAAGTCTACACTCGTCACCGTTGCAAAAATTCCAAAACCTACTACCACAGTGATCAAAATGCGTTTCGGGTGCTTCACCGATGCTCCGATTATCACCAAACAAAGTACACCTGCCGTAATAAAGATTACAGTTTTGCTCACCAAAAGTGTCAGCACAAACAAGACAACTAATCCAATCGCCAGTATAAAATAAATCGGGGAGAGCCCTTCTCTAAACAGTATAATAGCAAACGCAGCAAATACCATAGCAGAACCAGTATCCCCCTGCATGACGATTAGTACCATAGGCAAAAACATAATACCCGCAGCAATCAGTTGTGTCTTGACATTCGTCATCTTGACATGAATATCACCTAGGTATTTCGCTAATGCCAAAGCTGTGGCGAACTTGCTAAACTCAGATGGCTGAAACCTGAAGCCACCGATCTGAAACCATGACGTAGATCCAGCGACTTCACGTCCAAACAAGAGTACCGCGATAAGCAAAAACACCATCACACCATAGATTATATAACCAAAGGAGTCAAAAAATTTGTAGTCCAGACTAATCACACCAATGATCAGCAGAATAGAAGTACCTATCCATACCAGCTGCTTACCGGGATTGAAAGACAAAGAGAACATACTAGATGCCAGCTCTTCTTCATAGACTGCTGCATAGATATTCACCCAGCCTAGTATCACCATGGCAAAGTATAGTAGGACCACTGTCCAATCAATTCGATCTAATACGCTATCTCCTCTCAATACAAAAAGTCCCCTTTTAATACAAAATCCTCAAGCCACTGGCGGGTTATTTCTCCCTTGATGTAGGACTCTATCATCAAACTCGAAATCGAGGCTGCAGCCCTACCTCCCCAGCCGGCATTTTCTACATATACCGATATAGCAATCTTCGGTTGCTCCATAGGTGCAAACGCCATGAAGGTAGAATGATCCTCGCCATGTGGGTTCTGAACCGTCCCTGTCTTGCCACATATCTCAATATCTTTGATAATAGCACGGCCTGCTGTACCACTTAGTGCCCGTTGCATTCCCTCTATCACTACTTGAAAATGCTCTGGCTTAATCCCCGTTTCGATTTTCTCAGAATAATAGGGATCCAAATATTTCGTAGAACCTACCGACTTGACCACATGAGGTCTATAGTAATGCCCCCGATTGGCCATAATCGCTGCTAGATTAGCCATCTGAATCGGGTTGAGTAACGTTTCTCCTTGGCCAATACTAAGCGAACTCAGATTCGACACCTTCCATCTCCCAGTTCCATAAATCCTATTGTACAGCTGTGGACCTGGCACTTGTCCCGCCTTTTCGTTAGGGAGATCCACACCTAGGGGAGTTCCCAAACCAAATTTGTGCATCTGCTCTTTCCAATTCTTCAATCCAATAGGAGCCTGTTCGAATTGACTCAGTTCTGGATGCTGATTGATAATCCTTCTAAATACTTTGAGAAAATAATTGTTAGACGAATACATGATTCCCTTTCGCATATCGTAGTACCCAGGAGGAGCATGATCCCCTATCAAGCTGTTGTCACAGTAAATTTGTTCGTTGGCAGTGACCACACCTTCCTCTAGGGCTATGAGCCCTTGCACTACTTTAAAAATAGACCCTGGTGGATACATCGCCATTAATGGGCGGTTAAAAAGTGGCTTCAGACTGTCCTGAGTTAGCTTTCCATAGTTGCTACTAAACTCACGGCCACTTAGTAAACTGGGTTTATAAGTCGGTGCAGAAACAAAAGCCAATATCTCTCCTGTCGAGGGTTCGATCGCTACCACACTACCAGTCTTCCCCTCCATCAGCTTCTCGGCATATCGCTGTAAATCCAAATCTATTGATAATAATAAATCATCGCCAGGTATAGAAAGGGTATCCAATTCTCCATCTTTGAATGAGCCTTGATCCACGCCTCGAACGTTCACCATTTTGTACTCTACACCACGTTTACCACGTAACTCATTCTCGTAAGAAGACTCTATACCCGTGATACCAAGATAATCTCCCTGTCGATAGTAGTTCGTTGTGTCCGCTCGTAATTGCCTCTGGTTGATCTCCCCGATGTACCCGAGAACATTACTGAGGTTGTCAAAACTGTAACCGCGAATCGTCCGTGCTTCGGGGTAGAATCCCTTTACACCCGTCATTTGATCCGAAATAGAGGCAAACCACTCACTAGAAATTTGCTTAGCAAACTGTGAAGGCTGAATATAAGAGTACCTCTTGGCCTTGTTCATCGTCGCATCAAAATCCTCTCGGGTGATCCTAAACAACTTACAAAATGCCAAAGTGTCGGGAATAAAGACCTCTTTGGGAATGACCATCAGGTCGAATATTGGCTCATTGTGTACGATGAGCTGGTTATTTCTATCATAGATCAACCCGCGATAGGGATATTCGACGACCTTGTGGATGATGTTGTTTTCTGCTGCTGCTTTATAATTTTCATCCAAAATCTGAATAAAAAATAACTTGACCAAAAAGGTCGCAGCGATCAGTACGATGAAGATCCTGACGATATATTTTCTATCATCATGCATCCCTATTTGATCTTTCGATAAAACAAATACTGAATAATCAATATCATGGCTAACGTAAACAGAGAGGTATAAAATGCAGTACTAAGTGTCTTCCAAAACATCGAAAACCCTGCTGCCTCTATAAAGAATATCAGTAAACTATGAATCAATATCAAAGGGTAGGCAAACATCACAAACCATCGAAAACCTTGATTTCGGATATTGATTTTGGCTCCCGCGTCATAGCCTCCACTAGGTGTCATCACTCGAGACCAGTACATTTTTAGATACACCAAACCCAAACAAGCCGCAGCATGCATACCTAGCGTATTATAAAAAACATCGACAATCATACCCACGATGAATGCCAATATGAGCTGAATAATAGCTCCAGTGTCTACAGGGATCAACAGCAAGATCATCAAATAACCAAAACAAAAAGCTACGTCAAAGAGCACCATGTTCTTGAACAACAATACCTGCCCTAGTAAGAGCAAGAAAACACCCAGTAATCCCTCGAAAACTCTAAATCTACCCATCCTCTCGAGTCGTTATTTGGATCAAAGAATCTATTTCCATTTTGTCTGGCAAAGACAACAAATAGACATGTTTCAGTCTGTAAAAATCAGTAGCTAGCTTAATCTGTGCATCATAAAAAGTCGCTTGATCTTCTAAGTGTACTTCACTCACTGTACCTATCAACTCCCCTTCTGGAAAAATCGAATTGTACCCAGAAGTCACAATAGAGTCCCCCACATTAAGCGCAATGTGCCTTGGGAAATATTCTATATCGGCATACTCTGGATCTTCGCCACTCCATGAGATCGTACAGAGCCCATTGGACAAGCCATGTTTGGCAGAAATCATCGCCCGTCCATGTAACAACGACACCACGGTCGCATAATGCTCCGAGACATATTTAACCTGCCCCACGATACCATTAGAACTGATCACGCCCATGCGTTCTTTCACGCCATCAGCCAGCCCTCGGTCAATCGTCAAGTAGTTGTTTCGGAAGAAAACGGAGTTGTCTATCACACGTGCATGTAGCGCGGGAGTTTGAGTAACCATACTGCTATCCAAAGTATCTGTCACAGCAGTAATCAAAGGCAAGGTCGAAGTATCTCCAAAATCCAATAGCTGCTGACGAAGCATAGCATTCTCTGCTATTAATTCATTATTTCGCTCTAGGAGAGAAAAATAATTGGTGACCGACGAAGACGTTTTATATAGGGATGCAGCCACCTGATTTGACGAAGTAAAATACGTCGCACTATGGTAGCTGTTGCTTTTAACAATCACGAAAAAACAGATTCCCTCCAAGACAATGAACACCAGTAGTGTTCTATACTTGAATAGAAACTGAAGGAGTCTGTTCATTTACTATGACATTAATACAGCCTTGAAAGCTTCGATGTTTTTAAGCGCCTCACCAGTACCTCTTACGACGGCCTTTAGCGGATCTTCTGCGATGTGTATCGGCAGTTTTGTTTTCAGTCCCAGACGCTTGTCTAGCCCTCTGAGCAAAGCTCCTCCGCCCGTTAGGTAGATCCCATTGTCATAGATATCTGCCGACAACTCTGGTGGTGCTATCTCTAGTGCTTTGAGCACAGCCTCTTCTATTTTAGAAACCGATTTGTCAATTGCAAACGCCACTTCTGAATAAGATAATTTGATCACTTTAGGAATCCCTGTCATCAAATCTCTACCTCGGATATCAAAATCCTCAGGCCCCTCATCCAACTCTGTTAGAGCTGAACCCACGTTGATTTTCACTTTCTCAGCAGTTCGCTCACCGATGAGCAGGTTATGCTGACGTCTCATGTAATCCAAAATATCCTTATTGAAAGCATCTCCCGCTACACGGATCGATTGATCACATACGATACCCGACAGGGCAATCACCGCAATCTCTGTCGTCCCCCCTCCAATATCTACAATCATACTACCAACAGGTCTTTCAATATCTATCCCTATTCCAATCGCCGCGGCGATTGGCTCATGGATCATATATACTTCTTTGGCGCCTGCATGCTCACACGAATCTCTTACTGCTCTTTTTTCCACTTCGGTAATACCTGATGGGATACAGACAATCATTCGATGTGAAACAGGAAATAATCTTCTTTTGTCCTTGTCGATCATTTTGATCATACCACGGATCATAGATTCGGCTGCCTGAAAATCTGCGATCACACCGTCTTTGAGAGGACGTATGGTCTTTATGCTTTCATGCGTTTTTTCATGCATCTGCATGGCCTCACGCCCGATAGCCAACACCTTGTTTTTAGCTTTATCGATAGCAATAATTGAAGGTTCGTCTACAACCACTTGTCCTCTACTAATAATCAACGTGTTAGCGGTACCCAAGTCAATGGCAATGTCGCTCGAAAACAAATCTAAAAATCCCATACTGATAGCTTAATCAAAAATTTTATATTGAGTGGATTGTGACAAATTACGCACAATTTAACTCTCAATCAACATTATACAACTACGAATATATTATTTGTATTCCTTAATGCTTAAAGTGCCTCGTACCTGTCATGACCATCGCCATTCCGTGCTCGTCACAGTAGTCGATTGACAGTTGATCCTTAATCGATCCACCAGGCTGAATCACCGCTACTACCCCTGCATTGTCTGCAAATTCAACACAGTCTGGGAATGGGAAAAATGCATCGGATGCCATCACAGCTCCTTTTAGCTCCATCCCGAAAGTTGCCGCTTTTTCTACCGCTTGGTTGAGTGCATCGACTCTAGAGGTCTGACCAGTCCCACTCGATAGCATCATGTCCTTGTTCGCAAACACCACCGTATTAGACTTGGTATGCTTACAGACTTTAGATGCAAAAAGCATGGCCTCCACTTGCTCCTGCGTAGGTGCTGTTTTAGTTACTGTTTTCAGATCTTCCGCTACATCGGTTTTCAGATCTGCATCTTGCATGATCACACCATTAAGAAGCGTCTTGAATTGCTTCTTGCTCGTAGCAACAGGCTTGATCTTGAGGATAATTCTATTCTTTTTAGACTTCAAAAGCGTTACGGCCTCTTCGTCATACTCTGGAGCGATAAGCACCTCACAAAACAACTTGTTAATTTCTTCTGCAGCAGCCATGTCTACTTTCGCATTGGTAACAAGCACTCCACCAAAGGCCGAAATATTATCAGATGATAATGCTCTAAGATAGGCCTCCTTTACTGATGTCCCTTTGGCAACACCACAAGCGTTAGTATGCTTGATGATTGCAAACGCTGTCTCTCCTTCAAATTCTCTAATGAGGTTAACCGCAGCGTCTACATCGACGAGATTGTTGTAAGAAAGCTCCTTACCGTTCAGTTTGTCAAACAGTTCATTCAAATCCCCAAAGAAAGCGCCCTGCTGATGAGGGTTTTCTCCATATCTCAATGGAGAAGCCTGACGAATACTTTCTTTGAAAACATCCTCTTGGCCTCCCTGATTAAAGTAATTGAATATCGCACTATCGTAGTGAGATGAGATATCAAATGCTTTGGTAGCAAATCTCTTTCTCTGCTCTAAAGTTGTCTCTCCGTTTTGAGCAGAAAGTATATCAACTGTTTCTGCATACTGCTCCATTGACGAAACGATCAGTACGTCATTAAAATTCTTAGCCGCACCTCTAATGAGCGAAATCCCTCCGATATCTATCTTCTCTATAATCTCTGCTTCGGGTGCTCCGCTAGCCACTGTAGCTTCGAATGGGTACAAATCCACTACGACCAAATCAATATCTGGAATGCTATGCGTCGCTTTCTCTTCTTTGTCACTTTCATTGTCTCGACGGTTTAGAATACCTCCGAAAATTTTAGGATGAAGTGTTTTGACACGACCAGAAAATATAGACGGATAGTCTGTGATCTCTTCGACAGGTGTCACGGCTATACCCAAATCTTCGATGAACTTTTGCGTACCTCCTGTAGAATAAAGCTGAACATTATTGTCAGCCAAAACTTTAACCAACTGATCTAAATTGTCTTTGTGAAAGACTGAAATAAGTGCGGATTTGATTTTTTTAGAACCCATTTTCTCTGCTTAAAAAATAAGCTGCAAAGCTACTTATTTAATTGACAGACGCATAGTGTTCTCTCTAAAGATTCCCTAGCCTTTATGTTCTAGAAGATAAGACTCGATAGCTTTAGGAAAATAAGCGTATTCTAATTCGTGAATTTTTTCGGCAAGGCTATCAGGCGTATCATCTGCTACTAAACTGACACGCTCCTGACACAATATCCGGCCATTGTCATAGACCTCATCTACGAGATGAATCGTGATCCCACTTTCGGTCTCCTGATCCGCTATCACTGCACGGTGCACCCGATCTCCATACATACCTTTCCCTCCATACTTAGGCAAGAGAGCCGGATGAATGTTGATCATCTTCTCACGGTAGGCTTCTATCAAATATTGGGGAACTAACCAAAGAAAACCCGCCAGCACGATGTAGTCTACCTCATGCGTACGTAAACTATCTAACACGTTCTCGCTTTGATAAAATGTCGGACGATCGAAAACCTGTGAAGGAACCCCCAGTTTGGCAGCTCGCTCTAGCACATAGGCAGTAGGTTTATTAGACAAGATGAGCACGACCTCTATCTGGTCATGACCTGAGAAATAATTTGTGATTTGCTCGGCGTTAGAACCACTACCAGATGCGAATATTGCGATTTTTATCTTGCCCATATTATATATAAAGAATAGCCATGCTGAATATGCCTGCAACAATAAGCCACTTACAATAATTACTCAAACGCGTGAAGGCAATTTTTGTATCCGCGCGTACCAGTAGTCCAATAAAGTGAACATAAAACAACCCCATGATTGAAAAATAAATGGTCATTTCCAAACTGGCCAAACGATACAAAAAGTAACACAGCGCAAAAAAGAAAGCCACCATGAGTACATATAACACATATTTTGTTTTCCTCATACCTATGACTATAGGTAATGTTGCACCACCGAATCGTTCGTCTCCCTCCATATCTTCTATATCCTTGATCACCTCACGAATCAATGTAATCCCAAAGGCAAAAAAGGCATACACAAAAAGCAACAAATCAAACCGCTGGTAAAACACGCCTAATACCAGCAATGTCGCTGCGGTCATCAGTGCCACGACAAAATTCCCCACAAAAGGTAGTCTTTTCAACTGATTCGAATACCACCATAGCAATACCGCACAGACCAAATTAACCAACCCCACCCATACCGACACCCATACACCTAGTAATATACCAGCGGTATTCATACCAAGGTGAGCCAGCATCACAGGTCTTCGTTTGATGTTTTTCCCAACGATCACTTTGTTGGGCTTATTGATGAGGTCTATTTTAATATCGTAGTAGTCATTGATAAAGTATCCGCTGGCCGCTACAATCATAGTCGCTACTACCAATCCGAGCAATCGAGCATCCATCAATAGGTCGAATGGATTTTGATTGCGCCCGAGCACAAACACCGCTCCAGCGTACTGCGTGCATCCGATGATGAAAAGATTATTGACACGGCTCAGTTTGAGCGCATCGATTAGTAATCTAAAATGAGATTTGATTGGCATATATATCCTACATATTGCCCCAGTCCTGCTTGAGGTCGCTCAAGGTCAGTGGAGGCAAATCCGTAGCGGTAGTATCTGTACCTATTTCTATTGAATTCGACTTCCATCCAGCGTGCGCTCTCGAAAAAGAAATGGTCTTAATCTCCAAACCCGCACGAATCAGAGTGTAACCGACGAGTAACACATCGGCATTACTCACAGAGTCTCCCACGTACATGGCGTTGGATTGATCGCTCGCTCGCAAAGGAGAAGGCCTCTCATGGATATAAAACCCATACTTTTCCAATCCATACACCTTGTCTGCGTCTTTATCTTTAACATAGTACCGAATGATTGTCTTTTTGACGGGAGAGCCGTACTCTGGAGATTGTCGCATCAGTTCTGCATAAAACAAAGAATCTGTATTCAGATCCTTCACAGGTTTGAGCTTTGCCTCAGGTTTGGTCTTGAGTATTTTAACCTTGTGAGGCTGGTTAATTGTCTTTCCGCTGTCTATGAATAAACTGTAATTTTCTATAGGCTGCACATTCCCCTCCTCGTCTATAATGACACGTTGGTGGGTCACCTTTTCTTCCGTATGCGTATTAATTACCGAAAGGTGAAGCGCAACGATGGACAGTGTAATTACAACCAAGGTAATTATAGGGTTATGAGAGCTTGAACTTTCGTCTGTCATCAGCTATGTTTTTTTGGTCGTCAATGGTGTGTAGTTCATCGATCCATGCAATTTAGCATAGCTTAAGGTGAAAATACACTTCGAAATGTGCTATTTTATCGCTTAAATTTAAGCTAGAACCCAAGAAAGCACAAAATCACCACAGATTGCTAGAAAATTTTATATTTTTGGGCGTGCTACGTAAAACTATACTTAGCATAATTCAAATTATTAAGAACTGGAATTATACCTAAATAAGAGAACTCAATTAAATCCTATGAAAAAATTATTACTGTTGCTGATAATTTTCACAACCACACTAAGCTCCTACGGCCAAGAGATGAGTACGATGACCGATGCTCGTGACGGAAAAGTGTATAAGACTGTGAAACTACAAATCGAACTAGAAGGTGGGATTTTTATCGAAAGAGAATGGATGGCCGAAAACCTGAATTTTGAAATGGAAAATTCGGTCTGTTACAAGAACTACCCCGCCTACTGTGGCAAGTTCGGTCGTTTGTACAACTGGGTAGATGCTAAATCTGCATGTCCAGAAAACTGGCATCTCTCTACTCAGCTCGAATGGCAAGAACTCATGATCGCCTATGGCGGATACAAGACTGCAGGAAAGCACCTCAAAGAGGGTGGTTCCAGCAATCTAGGCATCATTATGGGGGGCTTCTCAAACGTAGAGGGTCAGTTTAGTGACATCAGCAAAACTGCCCATCTCTGGGATGCAGAACTCGGTGATAAAAGGACTGCAGGTTTGATATCGCTTTATGCTGACTATGACGAAGTATCACACGATGTAATCAGTGCGCGTAATATGAACAGCTGTAGATGCGTAAAGGACTACTAATAGTAGTCTGGTGCTAAGTAATTAGGATATATCTGTAAGTGGTGCTTTTTGACTTTCTCAAAGAGCATCCTTCTAAACTCCGCTACATTCTGTTTTTTCACTGCCGATATAAATATATTGGTTTTACTCGTAGAGGTCGTGTCTATACCAGACGAAAAATCAAAGCCTCCTTCTTCAGGAGATCCAAGTTGATCTATCTTGTTATAAACCACGATCATCTCTTTATCCCCAGCACCTAGCTCAGTCAAGGTATCATTCACCACCGTCATTTGTTCTTCGAATGATGGATGAGAAATATCAACTACGTGTAGGAGAATATCTGCTTCTCTCACTTCCTCCAAGGTAGACTTAAACGATTCTATCAGGTTATGAGGTAGTTTTCTAATGAACCCAACCGTATCTGACAACAAGAAAGGCACGGTATTGATCACTACTTTTCTGACCGTAGAATCTACCGTCGCAAAAAGCTCATCCTTGGCGTATATTTCTTCTTCCTTGCAGAGCATCTTCATAATAGTAGACTTACCCACGTTGGTATACCCCACCAATGCTACGCGTACTACACCCTCTCTAGATTTTCTCCTAGTCTCTCCTTGCTTATCTATTTTCTCCAGCTTCTTTTTCAAAACGGCAATTTGATCCCGAATCATCCTTCTGTCCGTCTCTATCTCCTTTTCACCTGCTCCACCTCTGGTACCAGTCCCTCCACGCTGACGCTCTAGGTGCGTCCACATTCTAGTCAATCGAGGCATCAGGTATTGATATCTCGCTAGTTCCACTTGAGTCTTTGCCTGAGCCGTTTTTGCTCTTTTGAGAAAAATATCAAGAATCAACAAACTACGATCATAAATCTTAACCTCAAGATCACGCTCCAAATTACGCAACTGCGATGGCGTCAAGTCATCATCGAAGATCACAATATTAATCTCACGATCTACCACATAGGTATGAATCTCCTCCAACTTACCTTTCCCTACAAAACTCCGAATGTCTGGCTTATCTAACTTTTGCACGAAGGTCTTAGAAGTCTCTATACCCAGCGTACTTGCTAGGAATTCCAGCTCGTCTAAATACTCTTGTGTTTTCTCCTCAGATTGTTTCTGTGGTGACAATGCCACTAACACCGCTCGTTCTGTCTCCTTCTCTGTTAGATAATAATCTCCCATTCTTTGATTTTTTTACAAAATTCATCAATTATCTGGATTTAGTATAGTTTTACATCAAATCCTTGAAGAATCCATTCATGAGAATTGCCATTACCGTCAATACGTCTTGGAATATATACAACTTTAGGTCAGGACTGATCAGAGTACTATTGGCACAAGGTCATACAATCATTGCCGTGGCACCCAAAGATGAATTCTCCCAACGACTCATCGACATGGGGTGCATCTACCGAGACGTCACCATGAACAATACGGGTTCTAACCCCATCAAAGACCTAAAACTATACACTCAACTCAAGACAATCTATCGAGAAGAAAAACCTGACATCATCTACCAGTACACCGTCAAACCAAACATCTATGGATCAATGGCTGCTAAATCACTCAGCATCCCAGTCATCAACAATGTTAGCGGTTTAGGTACTGTATTTCTAAACAAAGGAATCACCCCTCGTATAGCCAAGCTTCTCTATAGACAAGCCTTCCAAAAAGTCGAATTAGTTTTCTTTCAAAATCAAGACGACAGAAAGGATTTTACCGATCAAATTAAGCTACCTAGACTCAAAACAAAACTACTACCAGGGTCGGGTATTAATCTATCCGAATTCAAATCTGAACAGGAGCTGGTTACTACCCCATTTACCTTCCTCATGATTGCACGTCTAATCTTAGACAAAGGAATCATTGAATACCTAGATGCTGCTCGGGAACTCAAAAAAACACACCCTGAAGTCACCTTCCAGCTACTGGGGCAACTCGATGAAGGTCATGCTAGAGGCCTCAGTGCCAGTACTCTTCAGACTTACATAGACGATGGATCTGTAAGCTACCTAGGCACCAGTGATCAAGTCAAGGCGACCATAGAGCCCTGCAGCTGTGTCGTACTCCCCTCATACCGAGAAGGGACCCCAAAGACACTACTAGAAGCCTCCGCCATGAGTAAGCCTATCGTCACGACGGATGTACCTGGATGCAGAGAAGTCATCATCGATGGACAAAACGGATATTTGTGCATGGTCAAAAACACTACAGATCTACAAAAAAAGCTAGAAAAAATGCTCACCCTAGACCATGACACACTCGTAGAAATGGGGAAAGCAGGCCGAAAACTGGTAGAGAAAAAATTTGATGAATCGATCATTATAAATCATTATCTAACCGAGACATACAAGATTCTCTCCTAAGAAGAGAAAAGAAGTAGCTATTCTCAGGTATATTACTCCTTTTATTTGCTGTACTTCAGGGCATTTAATAAAATTGCACACTACAAAATTGACACGTACTTGAACAAAACCATAACATTGATCTTACTCGCCTTTTTATGCTCCTGCAAGGCATACAAGCAAGACATTATGTTCAAGCTGGATTCGAAATTTTCCGAAGCTCAACTATCAACAGCCATACTCCATGCTGAGCGCAACTACGTCATCCAAACCAACGACTACTTAGAGATAGATGTATACACCAACAAAGGTGAGCGACTCATTGATCCTAACAACGAACTGCAACAAGGCATGACGGGCAACAACCAGCGCATGCGTGAAGAGCTTTCCTATCTCGTACAAAAAGATGGCACTGTCAAGATACCCATTGTCGGACAAATACACCTAGATAGCCTAACCCTCAACCAAGCGGAAAAACTTCTAGAAGAACGTTTCGACGAGTACTATAAAGACGCTTTTGTCAAGCTAAGCTACAGCAATAAAAGAGTCATCGTTCTCGGTGCTGTAGGTGGCCAACTCATCCCTCTCACCAATGAAAATATGAGTTTACTCGAGGTTTTAGCACTCGCAGGAGGTCTAGAGTTAGGGGCGAAAGCGCAAAACATTAAAATAATCAGAGGTGCTCTCAACAAGCCCGAAGTGTACCAAATCAACCTGAGCACTATCCATGGAATGACCGACACCATGATCAACATGGAACCTGGAGATGTCATATATATCGAACCATGGAGAAGACCATGGCTACAGGCTACCAAAGACATTGCACCTGTTCTAAGCTTGCTCAGTAGTACCCTAGCACTCGTATTGGTACTTCAAAACCTAAAATAATTGAATTTTTCGCCAGAACATAACGTCCTCAACCAAACCAACAATCAGAACGCTGATAGTAGTGGCTCACCACTTGATGATTTGGATTTTGACAAAATCAAGCAGGTTTTTGTCAAAAACGTCATCTGGATGCTACTCATTCTATTACTCATCAACGCCAGTACCGTACTCTATGTCCGCTATACCAAGCCCATCTATAGCTCCGAGTCTATTCTAAAACTCGACATCAAAAGTGAGGCTGGCATATTGGGGATACAAAACCCAATGGATCAAGACATCAAAGGACTTTCTGGGGAAATAGAAATTCTGAAATCTAGATTATTTGCTAGTCAAGTAGTTAATGCCGTGGGCATGGATGTGTCTTATTTCCGCCCAGGAAGAAGCCACCTCTCAGATGAGCGTTACGGCAACTCTCCATTTCAGGTATTGTACAATGAACTGAGCTCAGAGCTACTAGACCGCCGTATCTACATAGAATTTGTAGGGGACAACCATTTTTATCTCAGCCTAGATCATGATCAGACAGAAGGGAGGCCCAAATACAAGTTTGGAGAAATGATCTCCCACAGACTTGGAGAACTCACCATCCAAAAGACCAGCAATTTTGCATCACAAAAGAACCTTGTAGAGTTCTATTTCATCATCAATAGTGAAGATGCTCTGATTAATTATTTTCAAAAAAACATCGTCGTAGAGCCTATTAACTTCAACGCAAACACCATAAAAATAGCCCTCTCTGACCCTAACAAATACAAAGCAAAAAGTCTACTCCAAGCAATAGACACGATATATCTGAACTTCACTAAGGCGGCCAAAAATCTAGCAGTAGAGCAAAAAATCTCTTTCCTTGATAGACAGATGAAAAAAACACAAGTCGAATTAGAACAATATGAAGACTACTTTGAGAAGTTCACCATCCAAAACCGAACCACAGACTTGTCCAGAGACCTGAACAATACCATTCAGTTACTTAATCAACTCGACTCGCAGCGTTTCAAAATCCGAAATCAAATCACTGCCATCGAACTAGCCTCCGAGCAACTAGACGAGGGCACCCCTATCAGCCCAGTAGACATGCCCAAAGAAATCATGCAGTTGTTGGTCGACTACAACAAGCTGAAAAATGAAAGAATGTTAAAACTCGAAAGTTACAATGAGAACACACAAGTCATACAACGTTTAAATCAAAGGTTAGAAATCAGCCAAAATTCTGCAAAATTTAGACTTACCTCTTACCTAGACAACCTAATCTCGACGCAAAAAGAGCTGGCCGAAAAACGCAAATTCCTTGAAAGTAACTTTGCAGAACTCCCTTCTATGGGAACCTCCTACAACAAAAACCGCAGGCTTCATTCCTTACAAGAAGAATTTTATTTCTCTCTCATCCACAGTAAGATAGAGCTAGAGATTGCTAAGGCAGGTACTGTCACCAACTTTGTTATTCTCTCTCCAGCCTCCATGCCCAACGAACCAATAAAGCCAAAAAAATTAATCATCTATGGTGCTGGCGCAATCATCAGTTTAGTGATTTGTTTTCTATTTGGCGCGATTGCTTACATCAGTGATGACAAAATTTCAAATTCGCGCGAGCTCGAGAAACACCTAATGGCTCCACTACTCGGCGTAGTGCCAAAGTATAGGGCAGAAAAACTCCCTACGACTAGACTTGTGGTATCTAACAACCCTAAGTCATCTATGAGTGAGGCACTGCGATCTATCCGTACCAACATGGAGTTCATGTCCTCTGGCAATGGCCGGAAAATCATCTCCATCACTTCTACAGTTAGTGGAGAAGGGAAAACTTTTATCACGGTCAATCTAGCAGCCATATTTGCTTATTCAGGACTCAAAGTGGTAGTCATCGATCTAGATATGCGTAAGCCTAAGGTTCACTTGGCTTTCGGAAAACAAGAAACGAGCAAAGGTGTTAGTACCATTCTCATCGGCAAAAACACGGTTGATGAATGTCTCAATACGACCGAAGTAGAAGATCTGCACTATATCAGTGCTGGCCCGACACCTCCGAACCCCTCAGAACTATTGCTCGGCAAACGGTACGATGAATTTATATCTGAACTAAAAGAAAAGTTTGACATCATCATGTTAGACACACCACCAGTGGGACTAGTGACCGATGGTATACTTGTGATGAAGAAAAGTGACCTTCCGCTCTATGTAGTTCGTGCCAACTATTCTAAACGATCCTACCTTAAGTCTGTACACGGACTGATTAGAAACAACAAATTTCATAACATGTCCGTCATATTCAACTCCGCTAGTAACAAAGGAACCTATGGCTATGGATACGGCTCAGGTGGCACATCAGGCTACTATGAAGAAACCGTTAAATCTAAAAAAAGAAGCTTCTTTAGAAAAAAATCATAATGATCAATTGGTTTAACCATCGAAAACCACAGCCCTCAATTCATACAGATCTCCATTCACACCTCATCCCAGGGATCGATGATGGAGTAAAATCTTGGGAGCAATCATTAAATATTATTCAAGGGCTTTATGCATTAGGTGTTAACAAAATCATAACGACACCACACATCATCAACGACTACTACCCCAATAAGCCTGAGACAATCTTAGCCGGGGTAGAAGAGTTAAATCAGCGGCTCACAGAGGCCGATATTAAGGCTAAAGTAATAGCAGGAGCAGAATACTATATAGACGATTGGTTCATCGCAGCGATTGATGATGACACAGAATTACTCACCTTTGGCAACCAATACATACTGGTAGAAACAGCTTTTATGAACAAGCCTCTGCAATTAGAAGAGGTGTTTTTTAAACTACGAGCAAAGGGGTTCACCCCTATCCTAGCTCACCCAGAGCGATATCAGTACCTCCAAGAAAACTATAGTCTGATCCAACCCATCATCGATATGGGTGTCAAACTACAAATCAATTCCAGCTCCTTCATTGGTTATTACTCCAAAGAAGCAAAAAAAACAGCTGAGCACCTTGTCAAACAAGGGCAAGTACACTTCATCGGATCTGATATCCATCATGAGCAACACCTAGCCAATTATCAAAAGGCCATGAAAACAAAATATTTCAAGAAGGCAGGGCAACTTTCACTACTCAACAACTCATTGTAACACTAGGCATAGATAAACACCGCTGAAAACTTATAATTTCAAAATTCATCTATCTTTGCCAGTCGAAAATCGAAAGGCTTTAAATCAAGCAAATGAAGAATAGAATCACAGTTATCCTAGGAGCGCTCACACTTCTCCTTACTTTACATATAGAAGCAAATGCTCAGTTGAGCGAAGAAGTGACCAAAAAAACACCTGAACTACCTGGTGAATTGATGGTGGATTTTGGATTCAACCTTATGACCGGTAAACCAGGCTACTGGAGCGATACCCACTGGTGGAGATCTAAATCGGTTGCTATATACTTCGTAAAACCTTTTGAACTCAGTAAGAAAATAGAATTTAGGCCTGGGATTGGCGTAAGCCTAGACAAACTAGGGTCAAAAAATGGCGACTTCTTAGGAGACAAATATGAAGACGTTGATGATGATTGGAGCTATACCAAGGCTCAGTACAGTCTCAACTATGCCGAGATCCCTATGGAGTTTAGGTTCAACATCACAGGTAACGACCACAAAGCGAGCCCTTTCATCTCCGTAGGAGGTATGGCTGGTATCATCTTCGATCAAAAAACGAAAGTAAAGTATGATTTAGATGGAAAAACCAGAAAAATCAAAGAAAAAGGTGATCAAGGGACTTCAAAACTAAGACTTGGAGCACAGGCTAGAATAGGCTGGGGTAGCTTTAGTATCTTCTACAAGCAGTATTTCACTCCTGTATTTACGAGCAGAGGTCCTTTGGATGGAGAGGATATCACCTACTCCACAATCGGTGTCTCTATCTCTGGTTTCTAAATAAACCAATAAAGAGCAGCAAAGCAGGTCAATAGCCCTAGTAGGCTACCTGCTAAGATCTCATGCGCTCGGTGAGCATTCAGTTGAAGCCGAGCACTCATCACCCCTCCTGCAACAATCAGCGTCGCAATCAAAGGATAGACCAACATACCGTTCGGGTACCTCCAGCACAGCGCAAGCAAATAACCACACACACCACTTAACGCTGCAGCATGAATACTGATTTTGTAACGAGAAGTCACTAAAGTCAGCAAGATGAGTAATAGTGTAGTGGACAGAAAAATCACCCCCACGATCTGGTTGACGCCTACTTTATAGATAAACAAATAGGTCGTCATCATAAAAAACAAGGTGATAAAAACAAAGGGCACCATGCGCTCTTCTCTGTCCTCCATTCGTAGACTTTTGATCGATCCCGAAACTTTAAGAATAGAAATACTAATCATCGGGATCACAAATGTCGTGACGAACAAAAACGGGAGTGTCATCAACGAGATAGGTTGTATCAAGTGTGGAGCAAATGCAAACAACAAACAAAAAGTCAGCGTCGGCATCAGCAATGGATGAAACAAATGAGAGACGATTTGGCTAACCTTATCTCTCACTATAACTCCTTTCGTAATCTTGCTACTGGCAAATTGAGCTGTTCTCTGTACTTCGCTACCGTACGGCGCGCAATATTGTACCCCTCAGCCTTCAGGAGTTTTTCTAATTTGTCATCCGACAAAGGCTTAGACTTGTCCTCGTTCTCGATAAAAGTCTTCAGTTTTAACTTGACTTCTCTGCTACTTACATCTTCGCCAGAGTCCGTAGCGATTCCTTCAGAGAAGAAATATTTGAGTGGGAAAATCCCAAACTCCGTCTGGATAGATTTGCTATTCGCTACACGAGAAATCGTCGAAATATCCATCCCAATGATCTCGGCGATATCCTTCAATATCATCGGTCGCAGCTTAGACTCATCTCCATCCAAAAAGAAATCATATTGATATTTGATGATCGCATTCATGGTGTTGAGCAAAGTCTGCTGACGCTGCTTCACAGCGTCAATAAACCACTTGGCCGCATCTAGCTTTTGCTTCACGAAAGACACCGTCTCCTTGAGTTTCTTGTCCTTCTTGTCACTCTTGTGATAGGACTGAAACATGTCCGAATATGAGCGACTAACTTTGAGCTCTGGAGCATTCTTAGAGTTCAAAATCAACTCCAACTTGCCGTCATCGTTCGTCAATATAAAATCTGGCAGCAGATACTGTATTCTCACCAAACTATCGTTCGTCCCACCAGGTTTTGGGTTGAGCTTTGTGATCATATGAATGGCATCTTTGAGTGCCTCATCCGTGACATCTAGTTTTTTGATGATTTTATCATAGTGCTTTTTAGTAAACTCCTCAAAACAGCTCCCCACTATTTTTAGTGCTAGATCAACCTCATCACCATGCACTTCTTTTTTCTCCAACTGTATCATCAGACACTCTTGGAGTGATCGCGCAGCTATGCCCGCTGGGTCAAACCCTTGTATCTTGGTTAGAATCTCTTCCAACTCCTCCAAGCTTGTTTCAATATTTTGAGAGAAAGCCAGATCGTTCATGATCGCTTCAAGATCACGTCGAATATAGCCATCGGACTCTATGCTACCAATAAGCTGTCGTCCTATGATTTCTTGGGTCTCATCTAACTTCAAAAAACCCAACTGTACAATCAGTTGATCCTGAAGAGAAGTCCCTGAGGAGATGGGCATCTCTCGTTCTTCCTCTTGGTGATTGCCATCACCTTGCATTTTATATCCTACATAATCATCCTCATTGAGGTAGTCATCGACATTGAGCTCATCGCTATCGGTGTTCTCAGCACGTTCTTCTTCGTTACTCACTTCCTCGTCATCATCCTTGCCTTCCTCTAGCGCAGGGTTGACCTCCATTTCTTCTTTTATTCTTGCCTCCAACTCAGCAGTAGGCACCTGTAGCAGCTTGATGAACTGTATCTGTTGCGGCGACAGTTTCTGACCGAGGGATTGTATTAATCCTAATTTTTGCATGAATAATTACTTTTAGATGAATCCACCAAATTTATTCTATTTCACATTAAAAGAAGTAACGCCAACGGATTTTGACAAGAGGATTTTTACTCAAAAAAATCATTTGACTCAATAGAGAAAAACTCACACTAACTCATGTAGGAACAATATCAGCGCGGTTAGACCGCCAAATCACGTACCTGAGTATCCAAAATCTGTATTCCTTCGTCAAAGCTAACGGGTTCATAGCCCAGCACCAGTCGAGCCTTTTCTATTACAAACCCTGTTTTGGGTGGTCTCTTTGCTGTTTGTGTAAAGGTAGAACCGTCTACTTTCGTAATCTTAGCCTTATCCAACTCGAAATAGTCACAGGTTTTCATTGCCATGTCGTAGGGAGTCAGCATGTCTTTTCCTGAGATATTAAAAATGCCCTGCGCTCTTTTGGCCGCTGATAGATAACAGCCCATCGCTAGATCCTCTGCTAAGGTCGGTGTACGCCACTGATCATCTACAATCTTTAGTTCTTTGCCTTCTTCTAGGCTGCTCTTGACCCAAAGCACGATATTGGAGCGACTCATCCCAGGAGTAATCCCATAGACCAGTACTGTCCGAAGTATAGACCAGTCAATACCGCTATCCTGCACGATAGTCTCCGCATCCAATTTGCTCTGCCCATAGTAACTCAATGGTTTAGCTGGATCATTCTCCGTATAAGGCCCCGCCTCTCCATCAAAGATAAAATCCGTGGACAAGTGCACCAAAAAACTACCCGATAGACGACACGCATCTACCAAGTACTGCACCGCATCCACATTGAGTTGACGACATTCTTCGCGGGCAGTCTCACACTGATCAACATTAGTCATAGCAGCTGTATTGACCACTACATCTGGCTGATAGTACTGAATCACCTCTAGCACCTCGGCCTGCTGCGTAATATCCATCCGTGCATACTCGAATGACTGCTCTAGGTAGTCCAACCGACTCTTTCCGTGCGAAGTGGCGATGACCTCTTCTCCTTTGTCCAAGAGGAGTTTGACCAACTTCTGTCCCAAAAGCCCATTTGCACCTGTTATCAATACTTTCATCCTCTAGGTTTTCTTCTGTATACTTTAGATAAATTTACGAATGTAAACTTAGATAAAATATCATTATAGGATTCTAAAAAGGAGTTCCCAACCCTATTTAGTCGGGTATTTTCCGAACCAAATAAAACAAGCAGAGGAGTAAAATCTTTGATAGGGAAAAGCTATTCTTGTTCGGACAAAGGATTCTAGTTGCTCGAAAATTATCTAAAAAATATGTCGACAGGTTATCTAAAAAGACAAAAGCCCAAACTAAGCGAACAAGAGATTAGCCAATACCTCGCTCGAATACGAACTCCTCGCGAACTCAAACCATCCCTGAGGTATCTCAGACTGCTCCACCGAAATCATCTAATGAATATTCCTTTCGAGAATCTTGACATTTCTATGCGAAGGGAAATCATATTGGACATCAAACACCTGAATGAAAAGATTCTAATCAAAAGACGTGGGGGGTTCTGTTATGAGCTCAATGGTTTTTTCTATTGCTTGCTACAATCACTAGGGTTCGAGGTACATCTAATAGGAGCGCAAGTCTACGACCGGCAGGGCAACTTAGGCCCAGTGCTAGATCATGCCGCACTGCTAGTCTACTTAGATGACAATATCTACCTCTGTGACGTTGGGTTTGGCGATTCCTTTAGTTCTCCGAAAGTCATACACCCCGGAGAATTACAAATGGACTATACCCGCTATTTCAGGATAGATAAAAACGCTGATGAAGACTACACACTCTCTAAGTCTGAAGATTCGCTACAGTTTGATGCGCAATATGTGTTTAGCAAAAAAGAATATCAATTGGTAGAATTCATCGATATGTGCCATTATCATCAGACCAACCCAAAGTCGCATTTCACCAAACAAAACATCATCTCTCAGGCCAAACCAGATGGTCGAATCACACTAACAGATAAAAAATTGATCACACAACGACTAGGCGAAAAACAGGAGCAGGACATTCTAAATCACGATGAATTCTGCTCACTGCTCCAGCAGCATTTTGGCATCACCTACGAGATGAACTTCTAGCGATTCAATGCCTGATAAAGCACCTCCACAGGGTGAAGTGCCACTTTGCCTGTACCATCTTTGATCTGATGACGACAGCTCGTCCCTGGCGCAGAGATGATCGTCTCCTCAGTAGCCGTGCGCACAGCGGGGAATAACACCAATTCACCGACCTTCATAGAGGTTTCATAATGTTCCTTTTCGTACCCGAACGAACCCGCCATTCCACAGCAACCTGACTGAATGACTTCTACCTCAAAGTTGGCAGGAATGGACAAAGTGTCTTTTAGTGTAATCACTGACGATAAGGCCTTCTGATGACAATGCCCATGTACTTTGAGCTGCTTACTCTCCGTGGTAAAACGCGAAGCATCAATATTTCCTCTCCTAAACTCACGTGACAAAAACTCCTCGATGGTCAAACAAGCGTCTGCTACTTCGGTCGCTTTTTGCTTCAACTCGACATCACAGAGATCTGGATATTCATCCCGTAATGTCAAAATCGTAGAAGGTTCTATCCCGACGAAAGGAGTCTCTGAAGAGATTTTACCATGAAGTATATTGACATTCTTGTTGGCTACTTTTTTTGCCTTTCGCACCATACCCTTGGAGATCAACGCACGCCCAGACTGGTCATGATCTAACTGCATAACATTAAAGCCCAGCTCGTCCAAGAGCTGTATCGCGGTGATTCCGATTTCTGCATCCAGATAGTTAGTAAACTCATCAAAGAATAGGTACAACTTCTTATCAGACTGCTGGCTCTTGAGTTTTGATCTATTCTTCTTAAACCAAGCACTCATAGTCCTCTTTGGCATGAGAGGCATAGACCTGTCCTCATGTACACCCATAAGGGCTTTCCCCAGTTTTCCAGTCAATGTGTTTTTAAAAACCGCATTGTATGCCCATGGCACCAAAGAGGCCATTTTCATACTGAGGTCGTATTCACCCATCATGCGTTTGGCTAGTGGCATCCCGTTAGCATCATAGTACTGCTGTTCAAATTCCGCCTTGAGTCTAGCCATGTCCACATTAGAAGGACACTCCGATTTACATCCCTTACATGACAGGCACAAATCCATCACCTCTTTGATCTGCACACTGTCAAACTTGTTGAGTTTATCAGAATGAGTGAGTACTTCTCGCAGCATATTGGCACGGGCACGAGTCGTATCTTTTTCGTTTCGGGTCGCCATGAAACTAGGACACATCGTGCCTCCACTCCCTTCAGATTTTCGACAATCACCTGAACCATTGCACAGCTCTGCTGCACGTAGGATTCCTTTGCTTTTGTCCCAGTTAAAATAAGTCTTGATCTCTGGGTCTGGCTGGTTCGGCTCATACCTTAGGAACTCGTCCATCTTTGCCGTGTCAGTTATCTTCCCAGGGTTAAAAATCCCTTTTGGATCCCAAGATTTCTTGACCGCTCTGATCAATTGATAATTTTTTTCTCCTATCTGCTCCCGGATAAACTCCCCTCTAAGACGACCGTCTCCATGCTCCCCACTGAGAGAGCCTCGATATTTTTTGACCAAACGAGAAATTTCTTCCGCCACTACCCTGAACATCCGGTGACCTTCTTCGGTCTTCATGTTGAGTACTGGACGCAAGTGCAGCTCCCCAGACCCAGCATGTGCATAGTGCACACAGTTCAGATTATACTGAGCCAAAGTCTCGTTAAACTCACGAATATACTCTGGTAAGTCTTGCACGTCCACCGCCGTATCTTCGATCACAGGCTGAGCCTTAGCATCTCCAGGGATATTGGCTAAGAGACCAAGTCCTGCTTTTCTGAGATTCCAGACTTTGCCTATATCTCCGCCTTTCAAAATAGGATAATGATAACCGAGTCCATCCTTTTTGAGTTCAGCGATCATCGCTTCACACTTTTGGTCTAGCATCTCGTCATTTTCTGCAGCTAGCTCTACTACGAGTATCGCACCTGGATCACCTTGGACAAAAAAGCGATTCTTCTGCTGTTCTATATTTTCTTTGGTACACTGAAGGATGATGTCATCGATCAGCTCACTGGCGTGTGGCTCATATTTTAGTCCGACCAAGTTGGCCAATAGCGACTCATTGATGTCGTTGCAGTGGATACATACCAAGGCTTTGTTCTTGGGAGGCAAAGGCAGGGTATTGAGCTTCAGTTCTGTGATAAACATCAAAGTCCCCTCAGAACCCGCGATCAGTTTACAGAAGTTAAATGGCTCACCTGTACTTTCGAACGGTTGGTTAATAGCCAATAAATCCACTGCATAGCCTGTATTTCTTCTAGGAATACTCGGTTTGGGAAATTCCTTGGCGATCTCTTCACGTACCTCCGCAGGCTGCAAAAGAGAATTAATCTCACGGTAGATTTGTCCTTCTAGAGAATCCTCCGCTGCTTTCGCTGTAAAACCTTCCTGACTCACCGCCCCAAAGGTCACCTCACTACCGTCTGACAAAAAGCCCGTTACTTCTAACAAATGTTCACGGGCACTACCGTAGACCACAGAGTTCGATCCACAGGAATTGTTACCAACCATGCCACCGACCATCGCACGATTGGCTGTAGAGGTTTCTGGCCCGTAGAACATCCCAAAGGGCTTCAAGTGACGGTTGAGGTCGTCGCGGATTACACCTGGATGAAGTCTCACCCAGTTTCCTTCTGGGTTGACTTCCAGTACTTGATTAAAATGCTTAGACACATCCACTACGATACCATTTCCGACCACCTGTCCTGCCAGAGAAGTACCAGCCGTACGAGGAATCAGCGAGGTGTTGTGTTCATTGGCAAACTGAATCAGGAGACGAATATCCTCCTTGTCGATAGGCATAGCTACTGCGAGAGGAAGCTCACGATACGCCGACGCATCCGTAGCATACAGCGTACGCAACGTCTCATCTACAAACAAATCCCCTTTTAGCGTATTCGCCAATTTCCCCAGTGCATTTTTCATGGTCGCAAAAATATGATATTAGCCGGAATCTATACATGCAAAACAGTCAAAATAATGCATAAAACTTGCAGCATTCCATACCCATGAAGTAATCACAAAATTCATGTCATTCAGAGGGTATTTCAACCCCGTTTGTATTTGAATACACTTTCAACCTGTAGGCTTTTGTACCTGTCCACTAGGGATATGTGTGCTTTTGGGTTAATTTCGAAGTAAGAAACCTTGAAACCTAGCTAAACCATTATGGCGAGATTATGTACTTGCATGATGCTCTTGTACCTGTCGATGACCTCATTGACTAGCAGAGGATATTCCGATTTAGATTCCCTGCGAAGCATTCTTACTAACTATGAATCTGAAAGTGGGGCGTATAGTATCATACTCCTCCAAATAGGAAAACAGTTAACCGAGTCGAAACCTGATTCAGCACTGATTGTTTCAGATCAAATCATGAAAACGCTCGACTTGCATCCAAACGATTCCTTAAAGGCATGGGTCTATAACCTACGGTCGATAGCCTACAGCTACAAAGCACAATATGATAGCTCAGTAGCCTACTCCATCAGAGCACTAGATTTGGCACGATCCAATAAGGATACAATCTGTATTATGGATGGGTATAACAATCTGGGGATTGATTTCATGTATCAGGAGGATTATGTCACCTCAAGAACCTACTACATGCAACTGGAATCTCTAGCCAAAAGCTATAGAGATACCCTCCGTTGGGCGCATGCACTCAATAATCTCGGGATGCTCGATGGATATGAAAACAAAACCGATGAGGAACTTGATCGCTATGATCAAGCGGCTGGTTTATTTAAGCACATAGGGGAAAAAGAAGGTTATGCCAACACGCTGCTCAATACTGGTACGGTCTATTCGATGCTAGGTAAGTATGAACTAGCTGAGACAAATTACCGGCAGGCTCTGGGGATTTTTAAGGAGATCGGTTATACCTCTGGTGTGATACACGCCTACTTGAACCTTGCGGAGAACTATCATCTGGAGGGGCAAAATGAAAAAAGTTTGGCGATCTCTCGACGTGCACTTGCACTCGTGATGGATCATCATTTTGAACAGGACGAAATCTACCTCTATGAGCTGATGAAGAAGGTGTACGAATCCAAACAAGACTATCGACAAGCCTACCAATATCAGAAGCAGCAATATGAACTGCAACAAAAGATATTCAATACCGAAAAGTCGCTTCAGATCAATGATCTTCAAGCCAAGTATGAAACCTCTCTCAAGGAGTCTAAAATAGAAAAGCTCACATTAGAAAACGAATTGAAACTGGCGAGTCTAACACAGGCTCGCTGGCAAATCGCTGTTTTGATTGGTGGGGTACTGATGGTTCTTCTGATTGGGGGATTATTGTTTTGGATCAAAGCAAAAAAAGCACAGTCAGATAAGCTCGAGCAGAAGTTAAGAATGGAAGAGTTGCAGCGTAGATATGTAGAACTCCTCAGTGGCCCAGCCAAAATTGATTTGGATATTGCCCTAGACATGTTCAATGCCAAGCTGGTCAATCCACTAACCGATCGTGAGTACGAAGTGCTGCAAAGTAGTATGACTGGTAAGACCAATCAAGAGGTCGCGGATGCGCTATTCGTCACACTGAGCACCGTCAAGTTTCATCTCAAGAACGTCTATCAAAAACTAGGCGTGTCCAATCGCAAAGAAGCACTCAAATATGTGGTTAAATTGAAATAGCTCTTTAAGAGCCGTATGGGGTGTTTTATAAAAAACTATCCCATGGGATAGGTACAGAACTATCCCTATGGTGTAGGCTGATCCTGTTAGGAAGTGAAGAATTTCACGGTATTGAAACTTAAATCTTATACCATGAAAAATTCACTTAACCTTATCCATTTATGGTGTCTGATGATGATTAGCCTCATGGCAATCGATCAGTCTCAGGCACAGTCGATTTCTTATAATTCATCGTTTGACCTTTCGAATGGAGCGACTTATAATGACAATTTTTTGATCCTTGGGCAGACAGGTGCTCCTCGTAGTATGATCATGAACCCGGATGGCACCAAACTTTATGTGGCTGAAAATGGCGGAGAAGTATTTCAGTATAGTCTGGTCACACCTTTTGAAATAAGCGGTGGCGTCTCTTATGACAATGTATTTCAGGATTTATCCAGTGATGTATCCAGCAACAGAGGGATGGCTTTCAATAACACAGGAGAAAAGTTATTTGTTTTAGATATAGCTGGTGATGTCCATCAATTCTCTGTCAGCATCGGGTTTGACCTTTCCTCCACAGTGGAGTATGATGACATTGTATTTGACGCCAATGTCTCTGGAGCATCAGGCTTAATATTCAATCCGGATGGAACAAAAATGTACGTTAATAGCTCGGGATCTCCATATAGTGCAAGACAATACACTTTGTCAACCCCTTTTGACATTAGTACAGGTGTGACAGTAGATGGGCTCAGCGTCACGTTTACTTGGTACTACCAAAGCATGGGTATGGCCTTCAACAATGATGGAACAAAACTCTATTCGGTCACACCAAACTATGATGTGATTTCAGAGTATCTGCTAAGTACACCATATGATATTACAACTGGGGTGACCAAGACAATATACGAAGTGGATATTTCAAATGAGGAAGGCTTTCCAAGGGATCTTCTGATCAACCAAACAGGCACAGCTCTCATCGTGCTAGGTGATGATGGGAACGACATCATTCAATACGATTTGAATCCAACTGTCTTTAACGAAAATGGAGATAACAAAGGTGGTATTGAAAACTCCGCTAAAATTCATATCAGTGGAGATACATTCACCCATGCTGGTGGTACATTGATATACAAAACTGATTATGGAGTGTCAGGCATACCCAAAGGCTTGACACCAGTATTGACTGTAGCAGCGGATGGTTTATCAGTCGAACTGACCTTAACGGGAACAAGCATATCACACCAAGACGCTGATGATGTGTCCGGTCTACTCTTCACATTTGCCAATTCTGCTTTTACTGGTGGAGATGCTTCAGCAGTAGAAAATGCTATATCTGCCAGTAGTGGTATATCAATTGATTTTAAACAAAACAGGCCAGTGGTTGCATATGGTGATGGCTTCAACCTTGATACGGCTGTCCCCCAACTACTTGGGTCTTACAGCATCTCTTCTGAAGAGCCCGATGCACGTGGCGTGACATTTAGCACCAATGGATTAAAAATGTACATTACGGGTGATGCAGCTGATAACGTAAATCAATATTCATTAGCCAAACCATTCGCCCCCAGTGCTGGATATAGTTTGGATATTGCCATGGATGTTTCTAGTCAGGTCAATGCGCCCCATGATATTACTTTTAGCCGTGATGGGACTAGAATGTTCGTTCTAGACCATGGAGGAGCTGTAAATCAATACAGCGTCAATTCGCCATGGGATTTGACGGGAACTGTTTCGCATACCGTCACTCATTTAGTGACTTCACAGGAGGGGGCAGCCACAGGTGTGACTTTTAGCCCCGATGGCACCAAGATGTTTATAGTGGGGACTAGTGGAGATGAAGTCAATCAGTACTCATTATCTAACGCATTTGACCTTACGACTGGTGTGACATTTGACGAGAGTCCATTCAGTGTATTGTCCGAAGATTACAACCCTATGGATATAGCA
Source organism: Reichenbachiella agariperforans (assembly GCF_900142205.1). Taxonomy (GTDB): domain Bacteria; phylum Bacteroidota; class Bacteroidia; order Cytophagales; family Cyclobacteriaceae; genus Reichenbachiella; species Reichenbachiella agariperforans. Next base: position 210,174 of record NZ_FRAA01000006.1, on the reverse strand, counting down.
TTCAACGGTACAGGTACTGAAATGTATATCTTAGGCGGAGCAGGTAGAGATATCAATATTTATTCATTAGAGAGGCCATTTGACATTACAGAAGGTGTAACTTTTGTCACTAATACTTTTTATATGGGAGCGGTTGACGCCTTTCCAAATGGATTCTGTTTCAATGCGACGGGTAGTTCCTTGTTTACCGTGGGATATTACGACGAGGTGGTAAATCACTTTCAGATTTCGAACCCTCAAATACTTATAGAAGCGGTAGCAGGTGATGGATCAAGCGATGGTAGTCTGATTGGTTCATTTTCAATCAAAATATCAGACGATCAATTCAGTTATGCAGGAGGAAGCCTTACCCACGGTGCTGACTATACCATTGATAATCTCCCCGCTGGACTAACTCCTTCCTTTTCTGTGGCTGCTGATGGTCAGTCTGGTATTGTTACTTTTTCGGGTAAAGCTACGAATCACCAAAACATCAACGACCTGGAGGCGCTTGTTTTTACTTTCGCTGATCAAGCTTTCGAACTAGATGATGCATCTATTGTAACCAATGCTATCAGTGCCAATAGTGGCATTGGGGTTGATTTTATCGATGATGGAGGCTCACTCACATATGGATCTATTTTTGACCTAACAGGAGGTGCTACTATTCAGACATCACACTACATAGGTGATGAGGAGAATTATGCCAATGACCTAGTGTTCAGCCATGATGGATTAAAGTTATTTGTGATTGGTAGCGAGGGAGACTTAATCAACCAATATGGGTTAGTGTCGGCGTATGACCTCAGAGCTGGTTTAACACACGAAGGATCAATAACCAGTGGGGATTCTTACCCACGAACTATGACTTTCAATGACGATGGGTCAAAGTTATTTGTATTAGGCACAGGTTCTCGACAGGTACATCAGTTTGGTCTTTCGGTCAATTTTGACATTACCTCTACTGTCACGCCCGAAGGGTCATTTAATGCCACTGCTCAAGAAATCAACCCATACAGCATGAAATTTAGTGATGATGGTATGACGATGTATATAGGAGGAATCACTAGCATGAAAATCCACAAATATCAATTGACAAGTGCTTACGACATTACCTCCACGACAACATTTGTTCACTCGACTGTGGAATTGGGTAACATATATGATTTTGATCTTAGTGCAGATGGAAAAAATCTTGTGGTATTGACTGGAGACAATCAACTAGAAACTTACTTTTTGAGCAGTGCTTTTGATTTGACTTCTACCATGATAAAGGGAGAAAGTATTTTCAGTACTGAACCTATACATAGCCAGGCACAAGGCATGGTGTTTTCACCTGCGGGCAACAGATTGTTTATGACGGGGTGGGGTGATCAAGTGACACAATATGAACTGGTCAGTGCTGGTTTTGTAGAAAGTAACTCTAACAATGGGTCGATATTGACTACCGTTCAGGGTTTTTTATTGAAAGGAGAAACTTTTACCAATCAGAGAAATACACTTGCTCACGGTAGTGACTACACGATTGCTAACCTACCAGCCGGTCTGACACCTGTATTAGAGGTAGCTAACAGTGGGACGAGTGCAACACTTTCATTTACGGGTAATGCCACCAATAATTCAGACTCAGATGACATCAGTAGCTTGATATTTACTTTTAATAATTCGGCATTTTCGGGTGGTGATGCCTCAGCTATACTAAATACTACATCTGCTAACTCAGGTATCGACATAGATTTCAGAGACGGTACAGCATCTATTACTTATGAAAACGAAACCTTCACCAGCTTTAACGAATCCTATGCGGACGACGGTTCGGTGCTCGGAGAGTTCACAGTGACTGTTACTGATGATTCTTTCAACAATGCTGGAGAAACGCTTAGCTATGGCGATGACTATACGATCAGCCCTATACCCGCTGGATTGACGCCAGTGCTCACCGTAGCAGCAGATGGTTGGTCTGCTCTTTTAACTTTTGCAGGGAAAGCAACCGATAACGAAAAAACAGATAATGTGTCCGATTTGGTATTCACGTTTAGCAACAGTGCCTTCGGTAATGGTGACGCAAGTAATGTAACAAATGCCGCAAGCGCCAGTAGTGGGTGTGGTATCACCTTCAGAGAAATCGAAGGAGTAATTTATGCAGACAATGGTTTTCAGGTAACTAATATGGCAGTGAACGAAACGACTTTTGACGTGTCAGAACAAGCCTCCAATCCATCAGGCTTAGCATTTAACCCAGATGGCACCAAGTTGTTTATGTTAGCCTCTACTAATGCAACGGTCAATCAATATACGCTGACTACACCTTATGAAATCGCCGCAGGTGCCGTATTGGATGGTACGCCTTTGGACATATCTGAATATGAAACTGGAGCCTTTGATATCGCCTTTAGTACCGATGGACATACGATGTTCATCATCGGCTATGCCAGTGACAAAATCCATCAGTTTGATCTCTCTACAGCATTTGACATCAACAGTACCGTGACGCATGAGGGAGAATATGCTGTCACACAAGGTGTTGGGCTCACCTTCAGTGTAGACGGGACTCAGATGTACACGACCTCTTTATCGAGCTCGACACTGAAACAATATGCTTTGGAAACACCGTTTGACATCACAGGCACGGTAACGCTAACGGGAACAGTCTCTGCTGGTAATTATTCCCCTAGGTTTTCCCCCAGTGGGGAGGAGTTATTTATTATCAATAGTAACTCAGATGTGATTTATCAGTTCAATCTTTCCCAAGGGTTTGATATAACCACAGCCGAAAGTACGAGTGAGAGTATCTATGTCCGACCGGATGACTCTGCCCCACTAGGTTTTGTCATTAGCAGTGATGGTACGAAATTTTTGGTATCTGGAGGGGTAGGTGATGTAATTCTCCAGTATGAAAGCATGCACACGGCAGTATTTAGTGAATTAGCGGCCAATAATGGGGAAGTTTCTGGGTCGTTTGAGATTCAAATCAATGGCGAAGCATTTGCCAAGGCTGGTGATGTCTTAGAAGCTGGTACAGACTATACACTGAGCGGACTGCCTGCAGGACTGTCAGAAGCATTGAATGTTGCAGCCGATGGATTGTCGATTACATTGACTGTGACTGGCAATGCTGAAGCACATCAGGATGCCGATGATCTTACAGCCGAAATCAGCTTGTCGCTGCTAGATGGGTCTTTTGACTCGGGTGATGCAGCTAGTATCCAAAATTCAACACTTGCGTTTCTACTGGATTTTGATTTTCTGGACAATGCTACCATTAACTATAATGCCCGTATTTTTTCAGAAACCTATCAAAATGAAGGAGAACTAACGGGGGCAATGGGCCTTCATATAATTAATGACACATTTACCAATGCAGGAGGTACACTTACTGAAGGGGAAGATTATACGATCGCAGATATTCCTGATGGATTAATACCAAACCTGTCAGTATCAGCCAATGGCTTGAATGCAACACTCACATTCAGCGGTACAGCTACTCATCATCAGGATACAGATGATATGGATGACCTTATCTTTACATTCGAAAATTCTGCCTTTACTACCTATGACGCAGATGTAGTTTTCAATTCGACAGCACACGGTTCAGGAGGAAAAATTGACTTTGATGAAAATGATCGCAGGATCATGTATGGCAACAAACTTGACTTTACTGAGCAGTTTAACTGGAACCAGGTAGCCAAATTCAGTGTCGCTAACGAGAATGCAGGATCTAGCTTTGCCGTCAGTCAGGATGGCATGAGGATATTTGTTTCCAGCTGGGAAGAAAATGCCATTTATCAGTATGATCTCACCACGCCTTTTGACCTATCAGATGGAGCAGCATATGCTTCTGTATCCTTTGATGTTTCTAATGAAGGGGTATCGCCTGGGGATGTTGATTTTAGTCACGATGGAGTCAAAATGTATGTACAGATCAGCTCCGACGACATACTTCAATATCACCTGACTACACCTTTTGACCTGTCCGGTGGTGTGAGTTACGAGGGGTCATACGATATGGGCAACGATATTCAGCCAAGTGGTATCACCTTTAGCCGTGATGGTAAAAAAATGTACATGATCGGGTCGCATACGGATAAAATATATGAGTACACGTTAGAAACACCTTTTGACCTGACAGGTACTGTAGACTATGATGACGTTTCGTACAGTGTCCCTGGATACAATTATGCCGGGATTTTGCTTTCGGACAATGGCAGAGAGATTTATCTGATCAACACTTCGTATCCAGGACAAACGTCGATTCGGCAATATCAAATGAATATCGCAAATGACCTGAGCAGCGGCGTGACGAGCATCGGTGGTAAAAGTCTGTTTGAATTGACCAACCATGCCGGAGATGCGCGCATCAGTCCAAACGGAAAATTCCTTTGGGTACTGGCCAATAACCAAGAAATCTTGCAATTGGCATTGCCAGTCGATGGATTTATGGAAGTGGACAAAAATGATGGAGATGTGGCTGGCTCTCTATTTATAGAGATCGATGATGAGCGATTCACTTCAGCAGGAAGTATTTTGACGTATGGTTCTGACTATACGATCGACAACCTTCCGACAGGTTTAACAGCTACATTGGATGTAGCTGAAGATGGGTTTTCTGCTACTTTGACACTGACAGATAAAGGTGAACATCATCAGGATATACATGATGTGGATGACCTTCAATTTACCTTCAATAATTCGGCATTTGTCGGTAATGACGCTTCCGTAGTAGCTAATGCTGTAGCAGGCTCTAGCGGTCGGTCAGTTGATTTTAGAGACAACCATCCTATGCTTTTTTATGGCAATGGCTTGAATATGGAATACGCCACGAATGCGGGTAGCCCACTAGATGTGTATAGTGAAGAAACCTACCCTGCTGGAATTGTATTTAGCCATGACGGAACAAAAATGTTCACCGCAGGTGGAGATAACTCAGCTATTCATCAGTACAGCCTGTCCATTCCTTATCAAATTACCTCTGGGGTTAGTTTTAATGGGTCGTTTGATGTGAGCATGGAAGATGAACACCCAGAAGACATCGTTTTTTCTGAAGATGGTTCAAAAATGTACGTACTGGGTGATGACAGCTATGTCATCTATGAGTATAACCTAAGCACTCCTTTCGAGATCACAACAGGAGCCACTTATAGTGGCAACTCTTTGGGTGTAAACACTTACAGCAGTGGATCAGCGATGACAATGAGTCCTGATGGCACGAAAATGTACCTAATGGGAGATGGTATACATCAGTTTGGTCTTCCTACACCATTTGACCTTACCAATGCCACCTTCGAGGCGACTTATGAACCTGAGCTAGAGGGGCTCTCAGGTGGAGTAATTTCTCCTGATGGGCGTTATTTTCTTATGCTGTCGAGTGGATATGCGGTAAGCTATATTCTCAATACACCATTCGATATATCAAATGGTATTGCGATCAATGGTACACCTTTAGAGATAGATGGTGAAATTGACTATGCCCATAGTATTGCGATTCAACCCGATGGCAGTCGCGTTTTTATAATTGATATTAATGAAGGTACTGGGGCTAGCATTCATCAGTTTGAAATGGATTTTGGAGGATTCACCGAAACGGTTGTAAATAACGGAGCTGTCGAAGGTGAACTTAGTATATCTCTGACCGACGACACTTTTACCAACCCTGGTGGGGTGTTGACTGCCTACAGTATTACGAATTTACCTACAGGGCTGACGTCTTTAATGTCTGTCTCTTCGGATGGTTATACAGCTACTGTGACACTTACTGGCAGTGCGGTTGATCACAAAGATACCGACGACCTCAGCAACTTGATTTTTAACTTTACCGATGCAGCTTTTACTAACTATGAGGCATCTGAAGTCGCAAATGCGACGAATCATAGCATCAATGCAGGAATCGATTTTCTAGCCAATTCAGATGACGAAATATTGTCGTTTACTCTTTCAGAGCAAACAGGTGCAGCGACCATTGACAATGGTGAAGGCAGCACAGTGTCCATAGAGGTGGTCGCAGGTACAGATATATCTGCTTTGACTCCTACGGTCACCGTGTCGGACGGTGCGACGGTTTCTCCAGAGAGTGGCATTGAACAAGACTTTACTTCTCCAGTAGTCTATACCGTCACAGCAGAGGACGCGACTTCTAACGCTATAACTGTAAGCGTAACGGAGGCTCTGGCCAGCCCTACCGACATCTCGATCTCTGAGTCTACTATTGATGAAAATAATGCCGTCAGTGATTTGGTTGGCACTTTATCTACAGTAGATGCAAGTTTCGCAGATAGTCACACCTACACACTGGCTAGTGGTACAGGAGACGCAGACAATGCTTCTTTCACCATTGACGGCAATGAGTTGCAAGCCAATACCATATTTGATCACGAAACGAAAAGTGCCTATTCGATCAGAGTGCAAACCGATGATGGAAACGGTGGGCTATACGTCGAACAGTTCATCATCAATATCAACGATGTAAATGAAACACCCACTGATCTGGAGTTGTCTAGCTTGGAGATTAATGAAAGCAACCCAGTAGGTACTGTGATTGGCTCCTTCAGTACGACCGACGAAGACGAAGGGCAAACCCATACCTACACCTTGGTCTCAGGTACAGGCGATGAAGGCAATGCCTCATTTGCGATCTCCGGAGATCAATTAGTGACTACCGAGGTTTTAGATTATGAATCACAAACCAGCTATTCAATTCTCGTACAGACAAATGACGGTAATGGTGGGATTTATGAAGAATCATTTACGATTTCTGTCAATGACCTAGCTGCATCTATCACCTCTATCGATTTGGATAATACTACTGTCGTAGAAAATGCTGACGCAGGCACGCTAGTAGGTGCTTTATCAACGGCTGGAGAAGATTTGTCCGGGAGTTTCACGTATGAACTGGTGACGGGTACAGGTAGCGATGACAACAGTTCTTTTGAAGTCATTGATGACGAAATCTTCACGACCGAAAGTTTCAACTACGAGGTAAAAAGCTCCTATGCTATTCGAGTCAGTACTGATGATGGCAATGGGTACTCTTTAGAAAGAACCTTTACCATCTCGATAGATGATGAGGCAGAATCCACGGATACAAATATCCTGACTTTTGTATTGCTAGAACAAACGGGTACTGCTGTCGTCGATAATGAGACCAATACCATATCTCTAGAAGTTGCCTATGGTACTGATATGACGAGTTTGATACCCACGATCACAGTATCAGCAGGGGCGGATATTTCTCCTCTCGGTGCACAGGATTTTAGCACTCCAGTGACCTACACAGTCACTGCAGAGGAGCCAACATTTACAGAGGAATGGGTTGTGACCCTGTCGGAGGCTCCTAACAGTGCGTCGGACATAGTGAGCTTCGTTCTAGACGAGCAATCAGATGCCGCAACTATCAATGCGGGCAATCATTCCATCAGTATAGAAGTAGAGCCAGGCACTGAGATATCCAACCTTACACCAACGATTACCCTATCAGACGGTGCTATGATCACACCAGATGGCGCACAGGATTTCACAAACTCTTTTACCTATACTGTAACTGCTCAGAATGGTGTCACGACACAGGATTGGGTGGTGACCGTTAGTATTGCGAACACGCCTCCTGCTCTGGTGGATGTAATCGCTGATCATACGGATATCAATGGGTTTGACCTCTCCACCAGAGATTTGTCAGGCGCTTTCACAGATGTGGATGGTGATAATATCATACTAACAGTATCTAGCAGTGACGAAATGATCGTTACAGCTGCTATTGATGAAGATGGTATTTTAACCGTGTCCGAAGTAGGCTTAGGCACGGCGGTGATTACTGTCACAGCTGATGATGGCAATGGTGGAACGACCGATGCTACGTTCAACTTCACGGTGAATTTTGTAGCCCAAGCAGCACCAACCGCAATCATGCTGGATAATATATCCATAGATGAAAATCTCCCCGTCGGTACGATCATCGCGCTAATGAGTAGAACAGATGTGAACTTGTACGATGAACCAACCTACAGCTTGGTAGCAGGTGATGGAGATACAGACAATGCCTCATTCTCCGTCAATGGTCTTCATTTGAGGTCTAACGAAGTATTTGATTTCGAAACCAAAACCAGTTATTCGATTCGTCTACAGGTAGACGATAATAATGGGGGAACGTATCAGCAAGTTTTTACGATCACGATCAATGATCTAGAAGACAATGCAGCGCCTACTCTCACCAATGCATTGGCAGACCTAACACAGGCTGCAGGTTTTGCAACGATAGATATTGACCTAAATGACGTCTTCACAGATGTGGATGGAGATCTTTTGAATTATAGCGTCAGTAGCAGCGATACGGAAGTGGTAACGGTAGCAGTATCCAACAACAATGTACTGCAAATCACTGAAGGAAACATCGGGATATCTACTATCACGGTGACAGTGGAAGATAGCGATGGCGAATCAGTGAGTGATACATTTATCATCACAGTAGAAAAAACAGATCAAACGATCTCTTTCGACGCACTGGCCGACAAAGTCTTCGGGGATGCTGATTTTGATCTAAACGCTACGGCCAGTTCTAGCCTAGATGTTACCTTCAGCGTAGTAAGTGGGCCAGCGACTATCGCAGGAAACACCGTGACCATCACGGGAGCAGGTGAAATAGTCATCGCAGCAAATCAGTCGGGAGATGAAACTTTCAACGCAGCGAGTCAAGTCACACAAACATTCACCGTTGAGAAAGCTGATCAGGTAATCACCATAGAAGCGATCCAAGATCAAACCACCGATGGAGAACCCCTAGAGATAGTAGCAAGTACTACCTCTGGACTCAGCTTGACCTACCAAGTATCTGGCTCTGCAACACTTTCAGGCACTACAGTTACCCTGACTGGAACTGCTGGACTGGTGACAGTCACGGTCAGTCAAGCAGGAGATGACAATTACAACTCTGCTAGTGAGCAAGTGACTTTTAACGTCACCGATCCTGACAAAACAGATCAAACGATCTCTTTCGACGCACTGGCCGACAAAGTCTTCGGGGATGCTGATTTTGATCTAAACGCTACGGCCAGTTCTAGCCTAGATGTTACCTTCAGCGTAGTAAGTGGGCCAGCGACTATCGCAGGCAGTACCGTGACCATCACGGGAGCGGGTGAAATAGTCATCGCAGCAGATCAGTCGGGAGATGAAACTTTCAACGCAGCGAGTCAAGTCACACAAACATTCACCGTTGAGAAAGCTGATCAGGTCATCACCATAGAAGCGATCGAAAATCAAACCACCAATGGAGAACCCGTAGAGATAGTAGCAAGTACTACATCAGGTTTGACCCTAAGCTATGCTGTCAGTGGTCCAGCAACCATCAACGATGCTTCGATTACTTTGGATGGAATAGCAGGAACTGTGACTGTCACGGTTAGTCAAGCAGGAGATGACAACTACCACTCCGCAGAGTCAGTTATTAGCTTTGACGTGACTGAAGAATCTACCGTGACAGCTGTTGCCCCTGAGGTCAAGATTCAGTACTACCCTAACCCCGCTACGGATTGGGTCAGTGTAAGCGGAATACAATCAAATGAAGCCCAGATTCAAGTTTTCGACCTTCGAGGAACACACATCATGACTGAAATAATCATGGAAGATCAGCGGCTATCAGTACATAGCCTCCAATCGGGTGTCTACCTCATGAAAATCACAAACCAAGATATAACTACAACAACTAGATTAGTGATACGAAGATAGCCTAGGTATAAGGTTTCAAAACTATCTTCAGGGAGCGGTGAGAGCCGCTCCTTATTTATCCCCTCTTAGAATTGGTATAAAAAATCAATACTCGAAAAAATATCATCCCAAAACCATCACTTTGTCATGATTATAAAGACATATGGCAGGATGATAAAATCAGACAAGCGTTATTTAGCAAGTACATAATAATTAATTTTTCTCAAATGCTGCTGGCTCCAGAATTCCCGTTCTGGAGCTTTTTTTATCCCCCTACTCCTCGGTACATTTACCACAGACACTGTAGATTTGCAGTCTATGAAAAAAGGAGTTTTGTTGGTCAACCTCGGCACACCAGATAGCCCTAGTGTTCCTAATGTCAGAAAGTATTTGCGTGAATTTCTCATGGACGGACGGGTCATCGATATCCCATATATATCCAGATGGTTTTTGATCAATTTGATCATTGCACCATTTCGTGGACCCAAATCCGCCAAAGAATACCAAAGACTCTGGGAAGACCGTGGCTCTCCTCTCAAATTCTACAGCGAAGATCTAAGAGATCTTGTACAAGACAAACTAGGGAACAACTATCAAGTAGAGCTAGCAATGCGCTACCAGTCTCCCTCCATAGCCTCGGCACTTGCTTCTCTCAAAAAAACTAACATTTCTTCTCTCAAAATCATTCCACTGTTTCCACAATACGCCTCTGCCAGTACGGGATCTGTGATAGAAGAGGTCATGCGAGTTGTTTCAAACTGGCAAGTCATTCCTAAGCTTGACTTTGTGAGTCAGTTCATCGAGAATGAGAAATTCCTAGACACCATCGTCGCTAATGCGCAAAAATTCATGGCTACTACGGATTATGATCATTTCCTATTCAGCTACCACGGACTACCCGAACGACAGATCATGAAAGCTGAAATCAAGAAATGTCAACTTGGAAGCTGTTGTGAACATTTTGGTGATGCCAATAGATACTGCTACCGCGCGCAATGCTTCGAAACCACCAGATTATTAGCCCAAAAACTAAATATCCCAGCTGACCGAATTGCCACTACTTTTCAATCCCGATTAGGAAAAACTCCGTGGATACAACCCTACACGGATGTTCACCTCCAAGAACTCGCAAAAAACGGAATCAAAAAGGTTCTGGTTTTCTCTCCCGCATTCGTGGCGGACTGCCTAGAAACTACACTAGAGGTAGGAGAGACCTACCAAGAAGAATTCATCGCAGCAGGCGGACAACAGTGGGATTTAGTACCCAGTCTCAACGTAGAAGAGACCTGGATCGACTGTGTAACTGATATGGCAAGAGATTAATGACCCTTAGCGATTATTAACAATCTCAGCCAAAGAATCTACAGCGTAGATTACTTCTTCTCGTGTCGTATATTTGGAGAGCGAAAAACGAATCGCTCCACGCATAGGGTCAGAGTGTATCGCCTCCAACACATGAGAACCAATGCTCGAACCACTCGCACAAGCGCTACCGCCAGAGACGGAGATCCCCTTGATGTCTAAATTAAAAAGCAGCATATCGTTCTCTTCGGACTCTGGTACACCAATATTGAGAACAGAATACAGGCTCCTATCCATATCGGCCGAAAGACCGTTGTAGGATACCCCCTTCACTTTCTCATTCAATTCCGTGATCATGAGCCTTTTTAACCCCTCTATATGCGTACGGTTAGTTGCCATATCTCTGTAGGATATCTCCAGAGCCTTAGCTATTCCTACTATACCCGCTAGATTCTCTGTACCTCCGCGCATATTTCGTTCCTGCGCACCGCCATAGACAAAAGGGTGAATTTTCGTCTCATGATTAATATACACAAAACCAACCCCCTTAGGCCCATGGAACTTATGACCAGACCCTACCACGAAATCAAGTTGACTATCCGCTAGCGAATGAACATATTTCCCCATCGCCTGCACCGTATCGCTGTGGTATAAAGCACCATACGCTTTAGACAACCCTGCAATAGCCAAGACATCATTTAGATTACCCAGCTCATTGTTGGCATGCATGAGCGACACCATTGCACCAGGATTTTCCTGTAGCAACACCTCAAGGTGCTCCACATCAAGTGCTCCTCCATCGAGCAATCGAACATACCTCACGCAGATCACACCCTGTCGCTCCATTGCTTCCAGAGTATGCAAGACCGCATGATGCTCTAGTACCGACGTGATAACCACCTGCAGCCCTAGCGTCTCTACAGCGGATCGCAACACCATGTTGTCAGCCTCTGTGCCACCAGAGGTGAAAAATATCTCTGCGGGCGAAGTGTTGAGCAATTCTGCTATCTTTTTACGTGACCGCTCTACCACAGAACGTGCCGCTCTACCATGCGCATGTATAGAGGAGGGATTCCCAAAAATTTCGGAAAAATAGGGCATCATTTCTTCCAAAACTTCAGGATCAACAGGTGTAGTAGCAGAATTATCGAGATATACTTTCATCGGACAAAAATAAGGAGCATTTAACTTATCTTCGCGCAAATCACAACTTAGACTTTTATTTCATCAACAAATCACGCTTGCCAAAAAGCTATGAAAAAAGAAACCTATAGTTGTGTCTGTATAGACGATGACAGACTATTTCTGGAAATCCTTTCCAAGTACATCAAAAATCTTGACTTCCTAAAACTGGAAGCCACCTTCACCAACCCTATGCTTGCCCTTAATGAAGTCGATCAATCCAAGCCTGACATCATTTTTATAGACATAGACCTACCCGAGATCAATGGGTTCACGTTCATAGACGCGCTAGATTACAACCCTATCGTGATCATGATCACCTCACACTGGGAGCACGCAGACACCGCCGCAAAACACGGCATAGACGCCTTCATCACCAAACCACTCAAAGGTACAGAGCAATTCACCGACACGCTATTTAATGCAATTGCTAAGAGGTGATCGCTAAAAGCTGACCCCAAAACAGAAGCGAAAACAATCCGACACAATCTCCAAAAGTAATTTCTTGGAGGAATCTATCAACCGGATCCAGATCGATAAGCCCCTCTTCGCTTCAACGAATGAGAGGAGCCCTAAACCTGACAGGTTTTTAGCCATTCACAAGAGTAAAAGTTAAGGTTTTCTGATGAGGTCATTTTGGTGAAGCTGGATCACTCCGTATTCCTATGGGTAGGAATCAATATTCGACATTGAGCATTCAATAATCATTACTCCAATCATTTAAATATTACCTCAAAGGCTCATAGTAGCTGGTTATTCACGAAAAACAATAATGAATCTTGAATCACGAAGTAATCCTCGATCTCTCTACAGAAATACGGATTGATCCGTATTTTACATAACACGAAAAGTATAGACACAAAAAAAGACAGCCGTAAATGACTGTCTTAGTGTGGGCGCTGAGGGATTCGAACCCCCGACCCCCTCGGTGTAAACGAGGTGCTCTGAACCAGCTGAGCTAAGCGCCCAAGTGTGTATTTTTTCACTACTTGTTCCTAAATCCGTTGATTTGGGAGTGCAAAAATAGAAACCAAATTCATTATTGCAAACATTACGAGGATAAATTTTCAATTAATTGCATTTCGTAGGAATTCATTGAATTTGGCGGTCTTTTGACACACGACTAGTGCCTCCTCTACAAAACCTTGAGCAGCTACCTCCTCATCCGAAAACTCTTTAAGCACATAGAAACTTTTGTACCGAAGTAGATCGATAAAAGGATGATCCTTTGGATAGCCTTTTGGGGCTGTCTTGAGTTGCTCACCTTGAATCTTGCCAAAGGTGGATTTGAAATCCTCCGTATCTATCACAGCCATTAAATCCTTAGGGTTATAATCTATCTCTTGCCGTATCTTCGCTAGCATATCAGGCTGAGGCTTATACATCCCTCCTCCTACGAAATTATGTCCTGGTGCCAAGTGCAGATAAAACCCTGTCCCTTCAGATTTTTTTCCTTGATCTCCCATCAGTGCACCAAAATTGGTTTTATATGGCGTCTTATCTTTGCTAAAACGAATGTCTCGATTGATTCGGAAAACACATTTTTTGGGATCTACTCCTGTGAGCGATGGATCGAACATCGCGATACCGTCAATGAGCACCTGGACTAAGCCCAAGAACTCCACACGGTGACCTTGATAGGCTGTGCGGTGCTCATCAAACCATTCCTTATTATTATTCTTGCTGAGCTCCTTCAAAAAATCTACAACTGGTTTTAATCCCATATCTCTTTGTTTTGAATGAGGCGTTCCATTTGCATACTCCTTGATCCTTTGATCAAAACTGTAGCTCCCGAGATTTTATCTTCCCTTAGATAATCTATGAGTCTATCCACGTCGAGCAATACATGCACAAACTCAGAAGCTTTCTTAAACTCATTTCCGACTAAGTAAAGATTCTTAATCCCTAACTCCTCCGCTTCAGAGACGATACGCTCATGCTCTACCATCGTATAGTCTCCGAGTTCCTTCATCTCACCGAGCATGGCTATTTTCTTTCCCACATTCATATTTGCGAGATTCCTCAATGCAGCCTTCATAGAATCTGGATTTGCATTATAGGCATCCAGAATGATCGTATTGGAACCGATTTCCACGATCTGTGATCGATTGTTATCTGGTTGGTAGGTATCTATGGCATTGTACGGATAGTCCACTTCAAAATGCTTTGCAACCGTGACAGCTGCCGCTATATTCATATAATTATACTCACCTATGATTTCCGTACTATGCTCGTGATCTTGGTCATCGAGGTAGTTTACATAGGGTTTTGCTTCGATCAGCTTACAACTGTCGTTCGGATAATCAACCGATTTTTCAAAACGCTTGGACATATTGACCAGTACAGAATCTAGCTTGTTGATGAAGGGGAGCCCATCTGTCTTTCGTAAGTAATCGAACAGTTCACTTTTGGCTCGAATGATATTGTCTCGCCCGCCAAACTCTCCGATATGTGCCGTACCTATATTGGTAATCAGACCATGCGTCGGCTCTGCGATACGGCAGAGCAACGAAATATCTCCAAGGTGATTCGCTCCCATCTCGATGATCGCAAAATCGACCTCACTATTGATCCCTAATAAGGTCAGCGGTACCCCGATATGATTGTTAAGATTACCCCTAGTATAGTGCACTTTGTATCGCTCACCGAGTACGCGTGCAGTCAGTTCTTTGGTTGTCGTTTTGCCGTTAGACCCTGTGATCGCTAGGAAGGGAAATGTAAATTGTCTGCGGTGATGATTAGCGAGCAACTGTAGAGTCTGTAGCACACTATCCACCAAAATAAAGCGGTCATCCTTCGCTATAGCAGGGTCATCGACCACAGCATAAGAAGCTCCAGATGCTATGGCTTGCTGTGCGTATTGGTTTCCATCAAAATTGTCGCCACGGAGGGCAAAAAAGAGCTGCCCCTTTTCAATAGATCGTGTATCGGTATTGACACCAGTACTGCTTAAAAACTTATCGTATAAACTAGAAATGAATTCTTTCAATATTTTTGTCTTTTGCCGTCGTAAGGTAAAATTTATTTATGGGTCATTCAATAAACAATCCAAAGTATTGGCGTATAATGGAGGTATCAACACGCTAAGATGAAAAGTCTTCTAAAAATAGTCATATTATCTACGCTCACCCTCCACGGGGCGGCCAAAGCACAAACCACGCTTTCTCCCTACACACCTGTCGTCTACCATCAGGAACAAATCCATTTCCCCTTCGCTGGCGGCATCAATAGTGCCCAATATCAAACGATGGATTTGGATCATGATGGAGACCTGGATTTGATTGTTTTTGATCGATCGTCGGACAAAATCAACTGCTACGAAAACCAACAAGACCACTATACATACCACCCCGAGTTCGAACATCTGTTTCCGTCAGGGATTCAAAACTGGATGATACTCAAAGATTATAACTGCGATGGACGTAAAGACCTATTCACCTCCTCGCAACTCGGTATTCATGTCTATCAAAACACCTCAGATGACTTCTCCATCAGTTGGGAAGAAGTCGCCAACCCACTACTCACCAATATCAACACCAATCCCATCAACATCTTTCTCAACACTACGGATATCCCATCTATAGAAGACCTAGATGGTGACGGAGATATAGACATTCTGGTGTTCGACTTTGCAACGGGTATCACCATCGACTTTCATGAAAATCTCTCCATGGATCTCAACAAGACATGTGACCTGATCTACACCCATGCCTCTGACAACTATGGAGGACTTCAGGTATGCGACTGTGACAACTATCAGTTCGCAGGTGACTGCTCGGCTGGCGGTCGGCTCAAACACCTCGCCGGAAAAGCCATACTCTCTATAGACCAAAACCAAGACGGGCTAATGGACTTAATCATCAGTGAAGAAGATTGTCCAGAACTCAACTATCTAGCCAACCAAGGCAATAGCGGAATGGCACTTTTCAACTCCTTGTTTCCTGATTTCCCCTCCGAAAACGAACCACTCGATTTTACACTTTTTCCAGCAAGCTTCTACGAGGACGTGACCTTTGATGGTCAAAAAGATCTGCTCATCTCTCCAAATGTGAGAGACAACTCCCAGCGGAATATCAACTTCCAACAATCCAGTTTGGTTTATCCCAATCAAGGCGCTAACAGTTTTACTAGCTCACGAGCATTCCTACAACAGGAAATGATAGACGTAGGTGAATGGGCCTATCCCAGCATCGCAGACATCAATGGAGACGGCATCAACGATCTCGTACTTGGCAACAAAGGCTCATTGCTCCATGACCAATACGTCAGCACGCTAACGATATACCTCGGTCAAGCCGATGGCAGTTTTTCATTCCATAACTCGGATCAGTTTGGGCTTGGGAGTTTGGGACACACCGACATCAAACCACAATTCGTAGACATCAACGGTGACCATAGACTCGACTTGGTATTTACGTCTGTAGACGAAAGGTTTAGAAACAAAATGCACTACCTACTCAATCTTGGCAGTGGAGAAGAGATGACTTTTAATCTAAGCCAGCTGACAGAAATCACCATTAGCTACACCTCGGGTGATGACGTATTGTTATACGATATGGACGATGATGGAATACTCGATGCACTTATCGCTCGGAGCTATGGCGAGCTAGACTACTACCGCAACACTGGCGAAATGAACTTCGTCATCGAGACCTTTAATCTACTCGATGCAGAAAAGGGCGCACCTACCAATCTATCGATAACTATAGGAGACTTGGACAGTAACGGTTCGAACGACCTACTGACCACCGACCGTTCAGGCCAAATGACGGTGTACAACGACTTCCCAAACCAGCTAGACCAGCCCTACAGCCTGCAAGTGCAATACGAACCCAATACCTCTCTGCACACCACCCGACTAGGTCGCTACACCAAACCTATAATCGGTCAGCTTTTCGGCAAAACAGTCGTCGCAGCAGGCAGCATACAAGGGGGGCTATGGCTATATCAAGCCTCTCCTTCAGATGCACCAGACCTAACATTGCTCGCCTACCCTAACCCTACTGGAGCGGATCGTCAAGCAACATTTCGCTCAAACCAGGATGCTACGCTCTACCTCCTCACCACCGCTGGACATCTCGTTCTCAAAGGCGTGTCCTTACGAGCTGGACAACCTCAGACCTTAGACTTCTCTACACTAAGGAAGGGGGTTTACATCGCCTACATCCAGTCTGGAAATGCTAAAGCTTCTCAGAAAATTATTGTTGATTGAGTTTTAACGGATATCAAACGCATCCGCATCACGCAAGAAAGCAAACTTTTGTCGTACCATATCCAGAGCCAGTTTATCTACTTTTTGGATTAGTATCCCTTCTTCACCTATCAGGGGACGTGTCATCTGCTCTCCTAGTGCATCATACACTGCACTGTGCCCATCATATAGATGCTCGTTACCATCCAAACCTGTCCGGTTGACGCCTGCCACATACGCCAGATTCTCGATCGCACGTGCAGGCAGCAAGGTGTCCCAAGCCTTAATCCGTACTTTGGGCCAGTTGGCGACATATAACAGCAGGTCATAGCCATAGTCTCCGTCCAGCGTCACATGATTACGTGCCCATACTGGAAAACGCAAGTCATAGCATACCATCGGACATATACGCCAGCCTTTGTAAGTCACTACCAGACGCTCCTGTCCTACAGTGAAGTAATCCTCCTCCTTGGCCAACGAAAACAAGTGCCGTTTGTCATAGAACTGAATCGTACCGTCAGGAAAAGCAAACACAAAACGGTTGTAAAAGTGCTCCCCTTGACGCACGATGTAGCTACCTCCAACTAATGCATCGCGCTGGGCAGCCATCTGTAGCATCCACTTTTGCGTCTTGAGGCCTGACACCTCAGCGAGCTCTGCGGGGTTCATAGAAAACCCCGTACTGAACATCTCAGGGAGCAAAATCAAATCCACCTCCTCATGGATAGTCCAGATTTTCTCCTCGAACATCGCCAGATTCCCATCGGCATTTTCCCAGTGGAGTTCTGCTTGTATGATGGCAATCTTGAGGTCCTTCATTTTACTACTTTTTCTTAGGGAGTTTTATTTTATAATCTGCATCACACTTACCCTTGGTGATGTTGGCGAGTTTTCCTTTGAGAATGCGCTTTTTGAAAGGCGTCAGGTAATCCGTGAACAAGACTCCCTCAATATGATCGTACTCGTGCTGAATAATACGGGCTTTCATCCCGTCAAATTCCTCTTCGTGTTCTTTGAAATTCTCGTCTAGATAGTTGATTCGCAGACGTTCTGGTCGGCTCACGTCTTCACGTATGCCAGGGATACTCAAACAGCCTTCGGTAAAAACCCATTCCTCTCCATCTTCCCAGAGTATCTCTGGGTTGATGAATACTTTTCGAAAGTCGGACATATCCTCTTCACCCTCCTCATCGTCTAGGGGGCTACCATCCACGACGAACATACGTATCGACATACCAATCTGTGGTGCTGCTAGACCGATCCCACTGGCACTCGCCATGGTCTCGAACATATCCTCAGCGAGCTTCTTTACATCAATACTTCCTTCTTCTATATCCTGAGCTTCTTTCTTCAAAACAGGATCTCCATATACCACGATCGGATAAATCATATACTAGACTCTAAAAACGACTGTAAAATAATCGTCGCACTCAATTTGTCGACGTTCTCTTTTTTCCTTCGGTCACTTTTTTTCATCCCGCCATCTAGCATCGCTTTTTTAGCCATCTTGCTGGTAAAACGCTCGTCAACGGTATGAATTTGGTGCGTTGGAAATTTTTTCTGGAGCAAAGTTATAAAATGCCTTACAGATGCGGTACTATCTGTATCCTTATTCATCAAATCCTTCGGCATCCCGATCACAATCGTCTCAATCCCCTCGGTCTCGTGATACTTGACTAAGTAGTCCAGCGCCTGATATGTTGGCACAGTATCTAAAGGTGATGCGATGATCTGCAATGGGTCGGTCACTGCTAGCCCTGTTCTCTTTTTGCCATAGTCTATGGCGAGCACTCTCCCCATTAGTTTTGGATTACTTTGGTTCTGAAAAGTGCCTTAGCCCTTTTCTCTAGTTCCATGGCTTTTGGAAACAAAATATCGTTCTCTATACGCGCATGCACCTGTAGCTTGTCATCAAAGGCCTTCAGCTCCTGCAGGATAACCTTGAGCTGGACATCCTGCAAATCTACCAAGCTATAGCTATTGGTAATCCCACGAATACCCGCCATCTCATCGTCAGAGTCGTGGTGGTGGAGTGCAAATTCTTGAATAGAAAAATCATCTCGATCCAAGAGTGGGTTACGAGAATTCGGTTCGGTTAAGTAGCTATCAAGGTCGAGAATGTACGCAAAAAACTTATCCTCCTCTTCGTAGATATGTTTGATAAAATCCTCTACAAACATCGGTAAGATCATTTTCAAATCTTCCTTTAATACAGAAGTCGTTCCTCCATTGAGTCGGTTGACAGTCTTGAGCAGAAAGGGTAGCGCATCCTTGATAAATACCTGATGTGAATGCTTGAGATAAGCGATCACCAACTCTACCGGACATTTTCTTAAAGCTAAAAAATCCATCGCCCGTTCGCTTCTGCTATTTTCTAGCACGGCAGACAGTTGCTCCGAGGAGAGATTGTGTTCAGCACACACCTCTTTCAAGGTTTTGTTTCTGGATTCATAAAACTCAACTCCAAAAAAATCCAGCACTTTGGCATAGACAAAATTCTCGTTGATTAAGCTTTCTATTGATTTGTTCTCCATAGGGTTATTGAGTAATAGCGTCTACCAAAGATAAAAAATCAGAAAGCGAGGAGCAATTAAAAACGAAGACTCCTATCAAAGATCATCTAAATGCGACCTATAATAACGCTTGTATGATTTTGGTCATGGACATGCCTTCTGCCTCCGCTTTGAAGTTGCGCACGATACGGTGACGCAGCACAGGTTCGGCGATAGCCTTGACATCTTCGATATCCGGTGAATATTTACCACTTAGTAGCGCATTGCATTTGGCCGCCTTGATGAGGAACTGTGATGCTCTAGGTCCAGCTCCCCACTCTAGATAAGATTTGGTCACATCTGTAGCACGATCAGAGTTAGGACGTGTCTTATGCACTAGGTCTACGGCATACTCTACCACATTGTCTGCCACAGGCACGTCGTTCACCAACTGCTGAAAAGCGATGATTTGCTCTCCATTCAATACTGGTTTCACTCCTTCCGATACATTTATCTTTTGCTTGACGATATCTACTTCGGACGCAAAAGACGGATAATCTAGCGTCACCATGAACATGAATCGATCAAGCTGCGCTTCGGGTAGCGGATAAGTCCCCTCTTGCTCTATTGGGTTCTGTGTCGCGAGTACAAAAAATGGTTTTTCTAATTCCCATTTCTTTCCTCCGACAGTCGCCGAATACTCTTGCATCGACTCTAGCAATGCCGCCTGCGTCTTAGGTGGCGTACGGTTGATCTCATCAGCGAGTACGATATTCGAGAAGATAGGCCCTTTGATAAATTTAAAGTTTCGGTCTTTATCCAGAGTCTCCGCTCCCAAAATATCCGACGGCATTAGGTCAGGTGTGAACTGAATACGACTAAAATCTAAATGAAGTGCCGAAGAAATCGTTTTGATCAAAAGCGTTTTGGCAAGTCCTGGCACCCCTACCAACAAAGAGTGCCCCTGACAGAATATAGCCGTCAACAGTAGTTTCACGACATCATCTTGTCCGATGATTACTTTAGAAATTTCCGCTTTGAGATCAGTGTAAGCCTTGTGCAAGGCATCCGCTGCTTCTACTTCATTTTTGAATTCGGTCATATGATTTCTTAATCTAGCAGGATACGACAATAATCGTACTCTTCGTCTATGTTGATGTATACCTCGCCTTGAGCACCTTTGAACCAGTCAGACATGATACCGTTGCGCTTGTTAGCAAGTGCTGCCGACCTGATCTTCTGATAGTCATCCAAAAGATTCGCTTGGTGGGGTGGTATTTTTGCTCTGTAATATACAATTCTAACGGCAGCTTTGCCATCAGGCATCTTATACTCAAAAGGTTTGGACACCTCGCCGACTTTCATCGTGTCGATGGTGAAAAACATCGTAGGATCTAGCTCCTCCACAGAGATACGCATGGCACCATCTGCATCACTAAAATATCCCCCATTACCACTGGTCTGCTTGTCATCTGAGTGCTCCTTGGCCAATATATCGAATCGCATACTGTCTCTGACAATACTCGTTCTCAAGCTATCCAAAAAGTCCTTGCTCTCCTGAATATCTGACTGTGTTGCTTTGGGGATCAACAAAATGTGTCTGGAGTTGTACCGATTTCCTCGGCGCTCGATGAGCTGAATCAAGTGAAACCCAAACTGGGTCTCTACTGGCTCGGAAATTTCTCCTGGCTTCATGCCCAAAGCTGCTGCTTCGAACTCTGGCGCGAGTTCGCCACGGTTAAAGAAACCTAACTCGCCTCCCTGACGCGCCGACCCTGGGTCCATCGAGTACTTACTTGCCAGTACCCCAAAATCCATCCCATTTTCAATTTGATCCTTGAACTCTAGAAGTTCCAGTCGGATTTGATCTTTCACCTTGTCATTAGGCTCAGGGATTTTAACCAAGTGGCCAATCGTCACTTCGGTAGAAAAATACGGCAAGCTATCCGATGGGATCTTCTTAAAGAAACTCTTAACCTCCGAAGGAGTAATACTGACATCCGCACTGATGAGCCCCTGCATCTTTCGTACAATCATCTGCTCTTTGATCTGATCAAAGAGTTCCTCTCTAAACTGAGCCACTGTCTTACCGTAGACTTCTTCTAGCTTTTCTTCGGAACCGATCTGCTGGATAAAATAAGACATCCGCTGACCCAATTCCTGCTCTACCTGTATGTCCATCACCTCCACCGAATCGAGTTCTGCTTTGGCTACCATGAGTTTATTGATCACGAGGCTCTCTAATATCTGACACTTCACATCTCCCTGGGTAATCTCCCCTCTGGACATGAACTCCATATAGCCTTTTTCCAACTCAGACTTGAGCACAATATAATCATCCACCTTGGCGATGATCTTGTCTATCACCACTCCCTTGTCTGCCTTTTGTCCCATCGCTACCGAACAGGTCAGTAGCAACATGATCAGACTTGCCTTAATATATTTCGAATTCATTGTTCTCTTTTGCGTTCTTTAATAGGTCCTCCTCTAGCTGTCTCCTCAGTTCGACCTTCTTCTTATTGATTAGAATGCTTTCTATGTTGTCATGGATGTATTCCAATGGAGAAATTTGATTGGAAATTTTATAATCAAGCAAGCGTATGAAGTAATAGTTGGATTCATCCGAGCTCTCTATGTAGCTATTGTTTTTTAAAAAGGTGACCTTGTCCTGCACATTGGCAAAGGGTGTGCTAGCGATCACTTCATCGAAATTGAGCCACAGCTCCGTCTCCAGCGAAGACTGAGAGGCAAACCGATAACAATAAGATTGGATCTCTTCTAGGTCAGAATTAGGGTAGGAGCGAATCAGCTTGCGAAAATTATCCATCTGAGGCGCTTCGGCAGGTACTACCGCATAAAGGCACCTGATGATGTTTTGTCGGAGAATAAAATTTTCAAACTTATCGTCGTAATAGGTCTTGATTTCATCTTCTGAGATATTCTTCTCCAAACGCTGGTTCACGTAGTACTTTTCAAACTCATGAACCATCAGTGCATAGCGATAGTCTAGTACTTTGCGTTCGATATTCGCCTCATCAAAATCGATCTCTTGCGAAGCGCGTGAAATTGTTAATTGCTTTCTAATCCACGAATCAACGTACTTCTGAATGATCTGAGCACTATCAGTACTCCCTGAGCCTGTCAACCCTTCGATATCATCTTCATACAGGTACACCTCATTGACGCGAGCTATGGCCTTCTTGTCCTCTTCGACAACTGGTTCTAACGGAGCATAGAGTTTCTCACAGCCAAATAAGACTAGACTCAGCAATAGGGCAATATTAATTGAATGTTTTAACAAAACTCTTCAGTACTTTTTTGTTCAGCTTATATGGGTACTTTTTGCGCAATTGCGCAATCCATAGTTGCTCTAGTTCCATTTGATAATCTGAAATCACGAGACCTCTCACACTGTCCAATGGTCGCTGTGCAGCAGGAATCACTTTGCTGACCACCCATAGGATGTGATAATCCTCCGTAGATTGGCGGTGATTGCCCACCGTCCAGTTTTGATCAAGAAAATCAACTTCTCCTTTCTTAATTTTCAAATCATCAATTTGCAAAGCTAAAGCTTCTTGGGAATTGAATAGACTATCCAACTGGGAATTTGAAAAGCTCAGGTAACTGCTCGCACTATCCAAAACCGCTTTGTCCTCTGCGGTCAATTTCCGTACCTGTAGGAACTCCTCAGAAACATAGACATCCTTGTTGGATTCATAATAGTCCTGTAGCCCTACACTATCCGTCAATGCTTTTTGCCAGACCTCCTTCTCCATCAGGTTAAACAGCAAAATACCGCTCCTGTATTCATCCAAAATCCGCTGATACTCCACATTGTTCTGCTCGACGAAAAGCATCTCTGCATCCAAAATACGTTTGGTCTCGAAGCGCTGGTAGAGCTGTCGCTTATACGCTTCCAAATCTGCAGACTGTCTGTTTCGTTGATTCTCCTCCGCAAAAGCATAAAAGTCTCCAACAGTGTATTCCTGATCTTCCAGCGTAAAGAGCGCATTGGCAAGCGTTGTACTCGTCGTGTCGTAACTCCACTGCCCCATCTTCACAGTAGAATCCATAGCAGATAGCGCCTCCCGCCAAACCACTGAATCCAACTGATAGGCATGTTCTTTTTTGAGCGTAGTGATCACCACAGATTGTGTCGCTTTTGATCTGCTATCCCGCTTGACACGCTGCTCTAATTCTGCCTGCATGTCCTCGAAACTCCCAACAGGCTTTTTCTCCAGCAGCATTATAATATGCCACCCAAACCGCGTCTCCACTGGCTCACTCATGTCTCCTGGGTTCTGTAAAGCAAATGCCGCATCCTCAAACTCCGGCACCAAAGCCCCCGTCCCGAACCATCGCATCTCACCATTATTGTTAACTGAACTCTTGTCCTCGGAGTACATCTTGCACTGCTCATTCCAGTCCTTTCCTTCCTTTAGATTCTCATAGATCGAATCGATCTTTCGCTCTGCCTTATCCGATGCACTATCCTGCTGATGACGAATCATAATATGCGCTACTTTGACTTGCCCTCTAGCAGGACGCTTGTCGATGACCTCTAGTAAGTGATACCCAAACTGGGTTTTGATTGGCCCCACGACTGTGCCTACCGGGTTGTTATAAGCAGCATTTTCGAATGGATAAACCATCTGTAGCACAGAAAAATAACCCAAGTTGCCCTGATTCATCTTTGCACTGGGATCTTCGGAATACCTGGTTGCCATAGTTGCAAAATCCGCACCCGCTGCGATCTCTGCCTTAATCCCTAAAAGGCGGTTGTAGACCGCTAAAGTATCGGATGGCAATGCATTTTCGTCTACTTTGAGCAGAATGTGAGCAGCTGACACCTCTGACTGCAACCGATCGTATGCTTCTTCTAATAGGTTTTGGTTGTATTGGGTAGCAATCAAGTAGGGTTCTACCAACTGCTTTTTGTATCCTTCGAGTTCTTGTATGAAAGCTGGGCTCTGATCCATACCGAGCCCTTGAGCTTCCTGTACTTTCAGTCTAAATTTGACATAGAGATCCAAATACTCCTCCACCTTGTACTCTGCACTATCCGCGCTAGGTGGTTCAGCATTTTTCAGAAAATAATACTCGAAAGTTCCCAGATCATAGTTTTGATCACCGAGACGAAACAGGTCTTTGGACAGCAGATTGCTATCGGTCTGGGCTTGGGTATAAAAAAAGGTAAGGGAGAGTAAAAGGGTAATTACAGATTTTAACTTCATTGTCATTTTAGAATTTCTTCATCATTCGACAAATGTTACGATTCTTTTCTATTTTGAACTCCACTTTGTCCATTATATTTCTAACGAGCATGATCCCTAACCCTCCCTTCTTTCGAGAACGAATAATCTCCTCTAAATCTGGCTCTTTGTAGCTGTCATAGACAAAGCCTTTGCCATGGTCTATGATCTCAAATATCACACAGTGGTCTCCATGATCCTCTACAAAAAGCTCCAGCTTTTCGGATGCATCGCATTGGTTTGAATGTATAATGAGGTTGGCACAGACCTCATCTACCGCCAAAATAATCTTGTGGCATTCATTTTCGGAAACCCCCATATTGCCCAGCGTCTCCGCTACGAAAGCACGGATCTCTTTGAGTTTCTCCTTAGCACATGATGTCTTGAACTGGTGCATTATTTAACCGCCTCCAAGGCTTCTTCTTTATCTTTTTTAATCACTAACAATTGATCCAAACCAAGTATCTCAAACACTTCGAATACTTTTTCTTTCATTCCAAACAACACGAAACGAATCCCTTCAGCTTCTATCTCTTGAATGTTAGACATAAATACGCCTAAGCCTGCCGACGAGATATAATCCAAACCTCGTAGATCGACTAAGATGTGTTTGCTCTCAGTCATAGCCGTGGTGAGCGCCTCATCCAAATGAATGGACGAAGAAGCATCCACCTCTCCTATCACTATGATCTCATAGTGTCCCGTCTGCTCATCTATCTGCTTCTCTATATTTACCATATCATTTAAATTTTAGAATCACCAACGTATAATCATCGTCCAACGAACGCTTGCCGCAGAACTCGTATAGCTCATCTATTATTCCTTTCTGTATTTCTTGAGGTTGTTGGTCTGCATATCGTGTCAACGCCGCAAGCAATCTATCCATACCAAACTGTTCTTTGCTGGCATTGCAAGCTTCCGTCACACCATCAGTGTAGAGCACCAGTACATCGTCCGGTTGATACTCGAAATCATTGACTTGTACGTATTTATGAAAATTAGAGTTTCTTAATATACCCAATCCCAAGCCTTTGTTCTTGAAAAAATCTGACGTCTGGGTGTCGGTTCTATAGAACAATGAGGGGCAATGTCCTGCACGAGCAAAATTGATCCGCTGCTCATTACTATCGATCACAAAATATGAGACTGTAATAAAGGAAGTAGTCTCCAAGCAGCGACTCAGTGCGCTATTGGCATGGATCAAAAAATCCTTCGGGTCTAAATCCAACTGCACCAAACTTTGAAAAATCCCCTTCATCTGTGCCATGTTAAAAGCAGCAGAGGTTCCCTTGCCCGACACGTCACCAATGATCAACGCAGTGCGGTGGTCGTCCAGCTGGAAATAGTCGTAATAATCACCTCCCACCTCATCAGCAGCTACTGTGAAGGCATGTATATCAAATGCCTCGGTAGACACCAGATCATCTGGAAGCAACTTGCTCTGCACTCGGTTAGCAATATCCAACTCTTCTTTGTAACGCTCTGTCACGATGGCCTCATTGAGCAACCTAAAATTCTCGATCGAAATGCTCGCTTGGTTCACAAAAGTGTCGATGATATCTACCATCTCCTTGTTAAATCCATCATCCACCTGCTTGAGCAGGACGAGACTGCCTATTTTCCTGTTTTTGATCAAAACAGGAAAATATAGAACCGATCGGTTCAGGGTGTTCTTAATATTAGCAGAGATCTTAGGGTAAACGGTATTTTTTTCAAACTCCGAGTTCAGCACTTTCTTGAATCGACTCTTTTCAAATGCCTTTTCTATGTCTTTGATTTCCTTCTTTTGAAGATTGTAGGTGAGCGTCAACTCTACATCGTCTTCCTCATCATGTATCTCCAACCAAGCAGCATCAGAGAACACCGCGCTCACCGCACTATCCAGTAAGATTTCATATACTTTCTCTTCGCTCTCACCAGCAGGTATAGACTGGCTGAGTCGCTGAAAATTGACAGCCTCCTTGATCTTTCGTTCAAAAACAGAAGTAGTCGGTAAGTTGAACAGGATCACTAAAAATGAAATCAATGAATATACTACTATGAAAGTGATCACGGCTAGGATGTAAACACTGTCTAGCAAGTCCCTCACCAGTACTGTCTGCTCAGAATAAGACATCAGGGATTTGAAGAAATACCAGATATAGATTACCACCAAAAAAATGAAAAGCAAGCTCCTCCACTTCTGTTTAAAGTTGAGATAAGCGATCCACTTCAGATTAAAAGAAAGCACAATGCCAATCAACGCCAAGATAGAATACAGCACTAAAAACGAAGTATCCTGATAGTCATGCGAAAACAAATCAAAGATCAACGTCATCATCAGCGCATATTCGAATATCTGCCATGCCGCCAGTAGAGATTTGGATTTCTGATACAGAATCAGACGCTTCCACACCACATAGGTAGAGATCAAAAACCCAATGACCAATCCTAGAATCACGTGATAGAATAGGTTGATGATAAGCAGGTTCTGTGCGAATTTATGCGCGCCGAATATAGAGAAGAAAAACTCTATCATCAGAGTGACCAAGGTAGCTATCAGACCAAAAACAAAAACCCGCCAGAGTAACTCCACGAAGTTTACACTCTCGGCTTTCCCTATATTATAGCGGTAGAAGGTCAGTACTGATATGATAAAAAAAGTCAGCAGCAGATTGGCCACAAAACCTGGCAAGCCAAACTCAATATTGTTCTCCTGACTGAATAGCGTCATCATGTCGACTATTGTCAGTAGCGACCAAAAGACAGATCCGAATATTACACTAAGTCTAATTATGCCTTTTTGGGATAGCATATACGCTTTTTATCAATTCGGGGCAATTTAGCAATAAAAGTGAAATTCTCGCCCTGCCTAAAACAACAAAGGCCTTGATAGATATGATCTAACAAGGCCTTCAAAAAAATTGTTAACGCATCTTCTTCCTATCGAGAATAGTTAGGTGCTTCTCGCGTGATTTGAATATCATGTGGATGAGACTCAGCCATCCCAGCACCTGTCACTTTCACAAAGCGCGCTGCTTTAAGCGCCTCGACATTGCCTGCTCCACAGTAACCCATACCTGCTTTCAAACCTCCTGTAAGTTGATAAAGCACCTCAGCTACCATGCCTTTGTATGGCACTCGTCCTACGATCCCTTCTGGGACTAATTTCTTAATATCATCTTCAGCATCTTGGAAATAACGATCCTTAGAACCATCCTCCATCGCCTCGACAGACCCCATACCTCTGTAGGTCTTGAATTTTCTTCCTTCGTAGATGATTACTTCTCCTGGTGCCTCTTCAGTACCTCCTAGCAACGAACCAATCATAATACAGTTGGCTCCTGCTGCGATCGCCTTGACAAAATCTCCAGAGAATCTGATACCGCCATCAGCGATGATCGGCACATCTCTTCCTTCGAGTGCTTTGGCTGCTTCATAGACCGCTGACAACTGTGGCATTCCTACTCCTGCGATGATACGCGTGGTACAGATACTACCTGGTCCTACCCCCACTTTGATAGCATCTGCTCCAGCATCTGCTAGCGCGACTGCCGCCTCTGCAGTGGCAATATTACCCACGATCACGTCTAGTTTTGGAAATTTACTTTTGATACGTTTACAGGTATCAATCACTCCTTTCGAGTGCCCGTGTGCAGTATCGATCGATACTACATCTACGCCTGCTTCGAGCAGCTTCTCTACTCTTTGTTCGATATCTGGCGTGACACCTACCGCTGCACCTACTCTCAGTCTACCAAACTCATCCTTACAAGCCATTGGCTTGTCGATGTTCTTCAGTATATCCTTGTAAGTAATAAGTCCTGTTAAGACCCCTTTGTCATTGACGATAGGTAATTTTTCGATTTTGTGCTCTTGCAGGATAGCCTCAGCTCCTTTAAGCCCCACTCCGTCATTGGCAGTGATGACATTTTCACTGGTCATAACCTCTCTCACGCTGAGTTTTGGGTTCTTTTGGAAACGCAAATCACGGTTGGTCACGATTCCGATCAATTTACGATCTGTATCAATAACGGGAATCCCACCGATTTTGTATTCTTTCATACAAGCCAATGCATCACCAATCGTAGCAGTCTCTGGTAAAGTGACTGGATCGAGGATCATACCACTCTGCGATCGCTTGACCTTGCGTACCTGAGCAGCCTGTTGCTCAATCGTCATGTTTTTGTGAATGATACCAATACCGCCTTCTAAAGCCATCGAAATAGCCAAAGCGGAATCCGTGACAGTATCCATCGCGGCAGACACTAAAGGAATGTTTAATTTGATATTCTTCGTCAAGTAAGTACTAGTATCAGTATCTCTTGGTAAGACCTCCGAATATCCTGGGAGAAGAAGCACATCATCATAGGTGAGGGCTTCAAAAACGAGTTTAGAACTGTCGAAATGCATGGGCAAATAAGTGTTTTTATTTGCCGTGCAAAACTATGGTCTAAAGCATGATTTTCATCACCTTCTTCACAATATTTTCAATAAAAACATGGAATAAATTCCAATACCCACAATAATCAATTTGTAATGATTATAAATAATAGTCGTGACAGCTCTTTGACATTAATAATTATCATTTTGACTTAATTTTGCCTCTTGGAGAGTGAGTGATATATGCACAATCAATTTAAAGCAGTAGGATTATCTTATAAGAAAACCCCCTTAGAGACGCGGGAGTTATTTTCTATGGATCAAAGGGCAATCAAGGCCTTCTTGAATCTTTTGAATGACTATTCGGAGATTTCAGAAGCCATTGTCCTGTCGACGTGCAATCGTACGGAGATTTTCTACTCCTCACCTACTGACCAATTTGATACAATTCTCAAGCTCATCGGTATAGCCAAGGGCATAGAAGAGACACAAAACTACGCCCAGTACTTTTTTAGTTTCGCAAAACATGAAGATGCTGTCCTTCATTTGTTCAATGTATCCATTGGACTAGAAGCACAGGTGATTGGGGATCTCCAAATCATCAATCAGGTCAAGAATGCCTATCAATGGTCTGCGGACGAAAACATGGCAGGCCCGTTCATCCATAGATTGCTGCACACCATCTTCTTTACGAATAAGAGAGTCGTGCAAGAAACTGCCTTTAGAGATGGAGCAGCTTCTGTATCTTATGCTACAGTAGACCTGATCAGTGAGCTCACCACGGGCATTCAAACCCCTAAAATACTCGTACTCGGTCTCGGTGAGATCGGAGAAGATGTCGCGAGAAACCTCGAGAACATTGCCAGCAAAGAAGTCTTCGTCTGCAACAGAAGCATCGAAAAAGCACAAGCACTCGCTGACGAACTCGGCTATCAAGTGATTGACTTTGCGCAATATAAAAGTGCTGTGGCTGAAGCCGATATTATCATCTCTTCCGTCACTACTGATGAACCCATCATTCACAAGTCTCTCTTTGCAACCAACAAAGTAATGAGTCACAAATATCTATTTGATCTCTCGGTACCGAGAAGCATCGAAAAAGATATCGAATCTGTCAATGGGCTTTTGCTCTACAACATTGACAACATACAAGCGAAAGCATCCAAGGCCCTAGAAAAACGAATTGCGGCTATCCCGGATGTAAAAAGCATTATCAATGAAGCCATCACTGAGTTTGGCAGTTGGACACAAGAGATGGAAGTTTCTCCCGTGATCAATAAATTAAAAAACGCATTAGAAGATATTCGCAAAAACGAAATCGCTCGTCACCTCAAAAAAATCAGTCCAGAAGAATCTGAATTGGTGGATAAGGTGACCAAGAGCATGATGCAAAAAATCATCAAACTCCCAGTCCTTCAACTCAAAGCCGCATGCAAAAGAGGAGAGGCCGATTCATTGATCGAAGTGCTCAACGACCTATTCAACCTCGAGAAACAAGAAGAACAACTTAAAAAGTAAGCGTGAGGAAACTGATTCGCAGTGGTAGTGCTACCACTCTATTGCTATGTTTTCTTCTAACCTACACTTTACCCTCATTCGCTCAGGGCAATTATTCCTATTTTGAAGAAAATGAACGTGTGGGGCTCAAAGATAAAAATGGAGAAACCCTCATCACACCAAAGTATCAAAAGCTTGGTTGGTCATCAGGCTTTCAATATCCCGTCAAAGGTGTCATTGGCTACTACGACGGTACAGCATGGGGACTAGTCACAGTCAAAGGAAAAGTCGTCACCACTCCAAAATACTACAGCCTAGAAGCCGTGCATGGTAGCCTGATCGTCGCATCTATCAAAGGAAAGTTCTCTAACCTCCTCCTATACGGAACAATCAACGCCAACGGGCAGACAATCATCAGCTTCAAAAACCAAACGATCAAACTAGACCATGATCACATCATAGTCTCAGAAAAAATCAAACACAAACGCTACAGCGGCCTGTACACCCAAACCAATAAAGAAATCCTCCCCAAAAGTTATCGAACGATACAATACCTAGACCATGGTATGTTTCAGTTCACAGATACGCTAAACCAGCACGGGCTTGTACGTACGACGGGGGAAATTATACTCACACCAAGCCTCGATAGCATCGCGCCCTATTCTGGAGACTATGCCCTCGTGTACAAGACCGGAAAAGTCGGATTAATTTCCGCTCAAGGCCAGTACATCCATCAGCCCAAATACAAAGCAATAACCAGCGACCAGACGACAATACCCTTCGATCAATTCGACATCAAAACATCAGAAGACCAACTAAACGGCAGCTGGTCTGCGGACTCTATTTTTATGATTAGAGATCGGTTCTTAGCCATCTGTACCAATGGCTGGGCTGAGATCATCAATCAAAACAAAGAGACAGTTTACCGTGGGCTTCTTCCTACGAAAATTGACGCTTTCAAAAGCCACCTAGTCATCACCAATTATAAGACGACTACATTGATTCCATCCGGAAAAACTGTCTTTAGAACTGTCAATTTTGACAGTGTCAAAATTGACAAACATTATCTCTATGGATATACCGACAAGCATTGGAAGGTCTACAATTCCTTTGGTCGTGAACTCAATGGCAAAAGCTATGATGGTATTCAGACCGAAAGCAACAACCTGATTCCTGTCAAAAGAAATGGCTACTGGGGCTATCTGGACTTATCTGGTGAGGTAGCCATCAACTACAAGTATGAAGCTGTCAGCCCATTCTTCCAAGAAATAGCTGCGGTCAACTACTTAGGTTACAACAACGTCATCAATCAATTCGGAGAAGTCGTGGGAGAAGCCTCTTATGATTCCATCTGGATAAATCACGACAATACTGCGCGCGTCAAACAACGCTCCAGAACAGACATCCTCAACAAGAATGGTGCGGCACTCTTCCAAACCTACAATCAACTGACACCTCACCAACTGGGCTATCTGGAAAAAACCGAATCAGGGCAAGTCGGCCTTATCGATCACAATGGCCGTATACTATTCTACCCAAAATATGACATGATTTCGCCACTCATCAGAGACCGTTTTATCATTATTCAAAAGCGGAACCAAATAGCCGTTTCTTTCAAAGACGGGTCTTTTTTGATCCCTTTCACAGACGACTACCAAGCTATCTCAGACATCTCAGAAGGTTTTCTCTCTATCCAAAAAGACAATCAATACGGTTTTATTGATTTTGATCAGCAACTGCGCATCGCCAATCGCTATGACAGTGTTGGGCATTTTCAGGAGGGCTTATGCCCTGTCCGGTTACACGGTCACTGGGGCTATGTAGACAAAAAAGAAGAGCTAATCATACAGCCTAACCTGGACAGTGTCTCTCACTTTGTTGATCACATGGCTATTGTAAAAAGAGATGAAAAATATGGCGCGTACGGTATAGATGGTGAGATAGCCATAGACATCAACTATGACCAAATCACAAAGACTCCTCGTGATATGTTCATCGTAGCGTCAAATCAAAAATATGGCTTATATGACAGTCATGGAAACAAAATACTTAGCCCTTCCTATGACCTGATCTCAGAGAGTAGTGATGGCTATTTCATCGTATCGCGTAGAACAAAAGCAGGGCTGATGAATACCAATGGACTTTATACAATTCCTCTAAAGTACGATGAAATCTACGAATTGAAATATGGACAATATGTCTGCAAGAAAATCGTGAAGTAGATTATTTTTTCAACCCAACAATGGCAGTATATACCTTGTCCATGTCAAAGTAACGCCCCACTGCTGCCCGAATATCCTCTGACTGGATAGCTTTCAAGGCCTCAAAGTAAGATTCGTAGTAATCATACCCAAGTCCAAAATCACTCACCTTTTGAAACATCTTCATCAACTGGAACGGGGTATTGATCCCTGCTAGAAAAGTACCTGCGAGATAGTTGCTTACTGCTTCGATCTCCTCATCACTTACCCCATGTTGCTGTAGTGCATCGATTTCCTTTTTGATTTCGTCTAAGGTATCCTGCGCATGTTCTGCTTTCACATCCGTAGAAATCACCCCGAAAGAACCATGATCTAAATGAATGGGGTAGGAACTGATCCCATAGGTATAACCTTTTTCTTCACGAATATTTTTCATCAGGCGAGACCCAAAATAGCCCCCCAAAAAGGTGTTAGCCAGCAGATAATCAAAGTAGCCCTCCGTCCCTTTGTTTGGGATATCCCACGCTAGGCGAATAGAAGTCTGTAAGCTATCTGGGCGCTCGACATAGCAGTCATGCTGCGTGCTTTTTCGTTCATATCGCAGCTCGCCTCGATCTAAGGTTTTGATATTGGAGAAATTAGCTTTTACAGCAGCCAACATCGACGAATCGATCTGACCTGATAGGTAAATACGCGGCTGATTAAACAAATAGTTCTCGTAGTAGTCCACTACATCCTCCCTCGTCAAAGCATCGATCTGCTCCATCTGCAATGCACGACCATAAGGATAATCCAGCCCATAAAGAACCTCACGCATCTTTTTAGAAGCGTACATGTCATTCTTTTGATCGTTGAGTCGGAGTTGATCTTTCCTCAGAGATTTCAATCTATCGATAGATTCCTGAGGGAATACTGATTCGTACAGCACCTCCATCAACAGCGCGACCACTTCGTCAAAGGTTTTGGTGACTCCAAAAACTGCAATAGAAATATCGTCAAAGCCAGCTGACACCTCGATAAAAGCACCTAACCGATCAAAAGACGAAGAAATATCTCGGCCTGACCGTGTCTTAGTGCCCTCCAGCAACATCTTAGCAGTGAGCCAAGAGATCGCCTGCTTGGGCTCATACCAAATCCCTGCGAGTACCTGCAGCTCCAGTTTGAAAACGGGTTGCAGACCTGCATTGATGGTAAATAATGGAATGTTGTTTTTTAAACGCGACTCTTCCGCTTCTTGTATCGGAGAGTAGCGTATTTCGCCCGCTTGTGGGGCTATTGATCGATCGAGCATTAATTGAGATCCTCTTTGCTATCTTCTTTGTCAAAATTGAACAACAGCGAGAATCTAATCGTCTCTGCCAATGGGTGATCTTGCTTACCTGGAATCAAATAAGAGAAATCTATCCCAAATTTCTGATACCTAAAGCCAACACCCAATGTAAAATATTTTCGTCCTCCCTTGGCATCATTCTCATAGAAATAGCCCGTACGTGCCGCGAACAGCTCTTTGTACCAATACTCCGCCCCGAAAGAGATCATGATCTCCTGCATCTCTTCCTCAAAGGTAGGCTCAGGTGCATCTGAGAAAGAACCAAACATCCCGCTAATCAAGTTTCTATTCGGATCTTTACCACTTTTTAATTTTCGGGTACCATCAGCATTATATACAGGATCACCATCCTCATCAAATTCATATACAGGAGGAGTAGGTACCAGTAGTTTGTTGAAATCTACGGCAAAAGTCAGGCTATTGAATGGGTCTAACTCTAGCTTCAGAGCTGTACCAAGTCTTAGATTGATTGGGATAAAATCTTTGAACTCATCGGTACTGTAGGTTACTTTCTGGCCAATGTTAGACACATGCGCTCCCAGTGCCCAGTTGGCATTGGTACTCCCGAGGTGAATGTCCTTGTTGTAGTAGGTCCCGATATCTACAGCCACACTCGATCCTTTTTGACTCACTCCTGAGATACTACCGATAAGGTTGGACCAGATATATCTAGCTGTCACTCCGATACCTAGATTTTCACTCAATTTTCTAGAGTAAGTAGCATCTACCGCGCCTTCTCGTGGGTTATCTACTCCGAGCGGTTCGCCGAACTCCCCAGTCAGCTGAATACTCCCCAGGTCAAAGTATCTCATAGACACAGCGACTGCTTGTACACGATCTATCTTGTAGTAACCCGAGAGATAGTACAGCGCCATGTCGTTGGTAATAGTCGCCAGCCATGGAGAATAGGAGATTGATGCACCGAATTTTCTATCTACAAATGCTAGTTTACCGTTGTTCCAGTGCACGCTATTGGCATCTGCACTCGTCGCTACGCCTACATCTCCCATACCAGAGGCACGAGAGTCAGGAGCAAACCCGATAAATGGCACTGCAGTCGTGATCACTCTGCGCGTAGTATCCTGCCCATTGACTACACCAGACTGTGCAAATAGTTGGAACTGCATAGCCATCAGCCCTACCAGCATTATTACTCCATTAATCTTAATATTTTTCATTCCAGTTGAGGTTATTACAAAACAATGATCTTGTTGTAGACCTGCGATTTAGCACCATCTACATTGCTTTGCACTACTAATTTATAAATATAGATTCCTTTTTTCACTTTATTCCCATTGGCATCACTGCCATCCCATTCAATGTCCTCGACCAAAGTAGGTGCTTCTCGCACCTCATAGTCTATCCTCAATACCTGCTGGCCTTGCAAATTGGTGATGGACAGGGATATATCCAAATCTTCCCCCAATCTATCGTGCAAAAAGCTGAATGTTGTTTGATCCTGCATCGGGTTTGGAAAATTTTTAACCTCCGATAATAAAATTTTTAACTCATCAGAAACTTGAAAAGTCACAGTGCTTTCTGATTTGTTATTTTGATTATCATAAGCCACTAGCCTGAGGCTATGTTTGCCATCACTGAGGTTGTTCATCGGATACAAAACCCAGCCTTCTTGGTAAGTATCTAGACTACTTGTATAATAAGCGTTGAGGTTTACTCCTTCCTCATCGTCCAGGTACATCATAATATTGGCATCAGCCCCTAGTCGAGAAGTATTGATCCCACTGATGTCTTGGAGACGCGCCAATAGTATCGTATTCTCACCAACTTGGTCACCAGTTTTAAATCCCGTGTCTCCCATATACAAGTGCATAACAGGGGCGCCTTGATCAACTATCGGGTCGGTCGCAATTCCTCCTACTATGACTTCACTATAATAGCCATGAGCATCGGTAGCGCGCAATGAGTCCTGCGCATAAAAACTGACTTTCCCTTCCCCGAAATCATAATCGATATTTTTAGAGACAATGGTTTCGATCGTAAAAGTTCCATTCGTCACCGTGGCATCTCCTTGGAACAAAATCACATCCCTATCCTGATAGGTCGCAGGGTCTCCTTCGTCTCCCAACGTGGTAAACGGTGCAGGTTTATCGAACAAAGTCACCGTCACTTTCCCTTCAAAAAACTCGTCTCGGTCACCGGTAGCAGTCATTATCTGACCTGACAGGGTGTAATTGCCTAGTGCTTTCAGGCTATCTAGGTCATCCAATGCCTGACCGTTGATATGAGTGAGTTCCACTGCTGACTCTGGGAAGGCCAAACGCATGCTCGCATCGCCTAGTAAACCATAGTTTCTATTGCCAAACCCGACCAAGCTGTTGTTTTTAGTTTCCTTCATCAGGTCTCCCAATCGTTTGAAATACTGCCCATCTTTCTGGCTCAGTGCTTCATAGAAAGCCTTATTTATCTCGTAATTGGTATCCGCATATACATCTCTTGTCGAAGTTAGCATCGCAATCGCCCCACCCTCTGGAGCTAAAAGAATTTGCTCTCCACCAGACACAACTTCTGGGTTGTCATAGTTACCAAAAGCACAAGTAGCAGTGACGACAAAGGGCAGTAAATGTCGGTTGTTTAATTTTTCAACCATGTCCACTGTAAATACCTGCTCTGTAGCCAGTACCCGTTCATTGCCATGGCCTACATAGTTCAGTATCAGCGACCCCTTGGTCAAAGCCTCTAGAAACGCATCGCTAGCCCGTGGCGAACGCTGATCCAGCTCCCCCATCGCTCCAACCTGCTCATAACTGTCCAGAAAAATTCGTCGAATATTGAACTCTCGCCGTGATGTGTCGACCAATGTTGCTAAACGGTCTGCATCTCGCTGATGTCGTTTACCATCTTCATCATCCGCAAAAAACACCACTTTGTTTTTCCAATTGCCATACATAAATCGGCTGGTTTCATAGCGTATCACCTTATCTACATATTGCGCTAGCTCCGTCGGCGTACGGACAGGGACACGGCCGATACCGAGCTCGAGGGTATGATCTCCTGCTGAGGTTTCGATCCATTCACCTTCATCATCCTCCATAAATCCCAAAAAATCATCCGACGAATAACTATACAAGGGGTGTACAGAGTTTCGTGCTTCATAGACAGGTACCCAATTGGTTTTATCTGATATTCTATCTTTGTAATCATACGAGCAGTCTCCCAGTAGTGTCACATACTTTAATGTGCCATAGCTATCGTACTGATGCTTGATGAAATCTCGTAAGGCAGTCAAATCTTGACGCCCTGACGAAAACTCATTGTAGATATCCCCTACCGTCACCACCTGCGTCGCTAGCCCATCGTGGGTTGCTCTGAAATCTGCCAAGCGCTGCGCCTGCTTCTCAAAAGAGCTATTCGTTATATAAAGTACTTCGGCCGAAGCTAGCCCATGTAAGTTTTGATTGGCCACTTCTCCTACCACAATCGGCTTCTCTATATGGGATTCGTCGAATGCCCAATACTGTACTCCTGCTACTGCCTCGAAGCGTAGACTCTCATTTTCTATTAACGCTTGTTGGACTTGTACAGCAGTGGGATCTGTAATATCCCAAACGTAGCGGTTGGTTTCACCTCCTGAGATTGCCAACACCTCGTTTTCAGGATAAATAGACATTACACCATGATCTAGGTTGAGCACATGTCGAGACACCAGATGACCGTAATCTATATAGCCCTTGGCATTGCCAGATGAGATTTCAAAACCAATAGTGAGATCCAATTTATCCTCCACATGACTGGCTATCTCGTAGCGTTCATATCTAATGTCCGCCTGTGTTTCATATTGATCACCAGACATAGGTGTCATATTGATCGTCCCCAATGTCTCCCCTCCTAGAGCACAATGAAAAGCTGACGGCACAACTGCTTCGGATACTACTCCTACATAGACTGTCAACGGGCTGCCAGTGACATACCCTGTCGGGTCATGTTTAATCGTGGTTTGAGGCACCCCATTCGAAAGCCGTTCTCCGAACCATTCTCGCCCAGAGGACAGAATGTTAACCAAATCTTCTTCGAAAATGGATGTTCTCCAATAATCAGTCGTGACCGTACCAGTCGTTGTTCCAACAGGTCGTGTTGCCATACGCTTGGCCGCTTGCTTTTTCTCTGTGACGAAGTAAAAAGAACTATCACTATAAATGTTTTTTTCGAAAAGAAAATCTCTAGTTACAGGATCAAAATCAACCCTATGTGGTGATTTGCCATAAAACAACAAATAGTCGTCCTTGTCAAAACTACCATCCTCTAACCCTACAGCCATCGTAGCATTTTCGATTAGATCTACTGGTCTATCCGCACTGTTGGCTTGTGGCAGAATACCATTCACGGCATTGCCATAGACTGTTAGGTTGGCTGGATTGATTGATGATCGATCGATACCTAGTTTTTTGAGGACATTCGCATCTATTCGATACGCTCCGTCTTGCATGATGGCAATTTTGTACCAATCGCCCGCTCGCAATACAGACTGAGTCTGGCCTACAGCCATATATGCGCCTCCCATAGTCAGGAGATAAAAAGAGATATGAAGAAGACGTTTAATCAAGTTTTGGATCTAAAAAAAACAGAACAGAATAATCAACAAATGATTGTAAATCAGTGCCCTTCGGGCGCAGCTGCATTGACAAAAATAGACCCAATGAAGTAAAATACAATCACAAAAGGTAAAGCCATCACCTGAAATGTCGCTAAACCCACCAGAGAAAGACCAAGAATTAAATATCGTGCTTCATTGCCCTTCCAGCCAAAATGCTTGAATTTCAACGCCAAGAGTTTCACGT
Source organism: Reichenbachiella agariperforans (assembly GCF_900142205.1). Classification (GTDB taxonomy): domain Bacteria; phylum Bacteroidota; class Bacteroidia; order Cytophagales; family Cyclobacteriaceae; genus Reichenbachiella; species Reichenbachiella agariperforans. Next base: position 170,900 of record NZ_FRAA01000006.1, on the reverse strand, counting down.
CTGTAACCAGCAAACTCGCCATGACGATACTAATCACTACCAAAACCCAAGGATTAGATAAAGTACTCTGGAACACTTCTGCACTTGCTAAAAAAGGCAAAGCACACAAAAACAAAGCGTTGGCAGGAACAGGCAGGCCATGAAACGAATCGCTCTGTCGTTCGTCATTGTTAAACTTAGCCAGTCGCAGCGCAGAAAATGCTACAATAATTAATGCAGCATAAGGCAAATAATCCTGCTCTGCATTCTCCTCTATCATCTTGAACATCACAAAGGCTGGCACCACCCCAAAAGACACCATGTCTGCCAAAGAATCCAAGTCTTTTCCGATATTAGAAGTCGCCTTGAGCAACCTCGCCGCAAACCCATCAAAAAAATCTGCTACACCCGATAGAAACACATAGTAGATTGCACGATCATAGTGTCCATCAAATATTTCGATCAAGGCCAGACAGCCAAAGATGAGATTGAGACAGGTCAGGAAGTTGGGAACGAAATTTCTTAGTCTCATTTCTTCACCGCACAAAATGGATTACTCGCCTTCTCCTTACCGATCGTTGTACTACCACCATGACCACAGTACACCACGGTCTCATCATCCAAAACAAAAAGTTTTTCATTGATGCTTTGAATCAGGGTATCAAAGTCCCCTCCTGGCAAATCAGTTCTGCCAATACTCCCATCGAACAACACATCGCCACCGATACAGATTTTTTGTTCCTTATTCACCAGTACGACGTGACCAGGTGCATGCCCTGGTGTGAAGAACACCTCAAAAGAAGAGGTGCCAAAGGTGACTACATCCCCCTCGTTCATCCATTGATCAGGCTCTGTTTTGGTATAATCCGAAAAGCCATAGGCCGGTGCATACACCTCGACGGATCTTAATGTAGCTTCGTCCTCAGGGTGTACGTATAGTTCCACACCGTATTTCTTTTTCACAAAAGCATTGCCCAGCACGTGATCTACATGACAGTGTGTATTGATCAGTTTGGTGACTTTGAGTCCTTCGTTCTCTATAAACTCCGTCAGTTCCTGCCTTTCAGTATCCTCATAGCACCCAGGATCTATGATCAAAGCTTCCTTGCTTTCATCGTATACGACGTAGGTGTTTTCATAAAATGGATTAAAAACGAAATTGTGTATCTGGATCATATTAATTAGGAATATATCTGCAAATTTGACCTAATATTGATCAATAGCAAAACACTTTAACATTGAAGGACTACCTCATCATCGGACATGGACTAGCAGGAGCTGTACTGGCGCATTCATTGACTGAAAAAAATCACTCGGTGATGGTAATTGATCAGCCAAATGAAAACCGCTCCTCTACTGTAGCGGCAGGACTTTACAACCCTATCACTGGTCGTCAAATGGTCAAAACCTGGCTAGCAGATGAGATTTTCAGTATGCTAGAGCCTTTCTATCGTAAGTTAGAACAACATCTCGATGCTATATTTCTACAGGCTATAGGAATCTATCGCCCCTTTGTCAATCAGGAGGAGCAAAACGACTGGGACATAAAACAGTCTGATGAAAAATTCAGTCCTTTTATTTCGTCCATCCGAAAAAAACATCATCCCGAGTATCAACTAGACGATCGATTCGGAGGCATCCAACTAAAACCTGCGGGTTTTTTACAGATTCCAAAACTACTTCAGAGCAGCAAAGAAAAGCTCCTTCATCAAGCAAGCTATCTGGAAGAAGAATATGACGAAACACGACTCGTCGTTGCTAGTAACCACGTCGAATACAACGGCGAGACCTATCGCAAACTTATCTATGCGAACGGAACACGGGCACTAAACACGAACCTTTTTGGGTGGGTACCGCTACGACCTGTTAAAGGAGAAATCCTCCGTGGCAAATTAGACAAGCCACTCAAGACCATCCTCAACCGTGGTGTTTTCATCCTACCCACAGATACGGGTCTCGTCCGCGTAGGCTCCAACTATCAACATCATTTTGAGGACATCCTTCCCAGCAACAAAGGTCAAGAAGAAATCACGCGAAAACTAGAAAGTCTCCTGCACGAACCCATCGAAATCGTAGATAGTGTAGCCGGGGTGCGTCCTGCGACAAAAGACCGTCGACCAATCATTGGAAAACACCCTGAATATGAACATATTTATCTTTTCAATGGTTTCGGATCTAAAGGCGTCTCTTTGATTCCGTTTTTCACTGATAAATTCTTAACTTATCTATCTGACGAAACCCCACTAATGGAAGAGGTCAATATCACTAGATACTACAAAGCGTACCCATCAAAATAATGAACTGTATCACTGCATGAAGAACCGATTAGTCATAGCATGTCTATTCCTCCTTGCTACCTCCAGTGCCATAGGGCAATACAAGCCTCAGACTTTTGGTCAAAACAGGGTGCAATACAAGGAGTTTGACTGGTACTACTATGGTACAGAAGAGTATGACGTCCACTTCTATAGTCAGGGCGAAGAGTATGCTGACGTCACAGTAGATTTTCTACAGGATGAGTTCGAGAAAATCACCGACATGATCGGGTATGCTCCTTTTTCTAAAAGTGAAATTTTCATCTACAACTCACACACAGACCTACTTCAAAGCAATATTGGCGTAGGGGCTGCTACCTTCTCTGTAGCCGGGGAAACCAAATTCGTCAAACTACAAGTGGAGATTGCTTATCCTGGCAATATGGTAGATTTCAAAAAAGAACTAAGATTCAAAGTCTCCAAGATGCTGCTCGAAGACATGATGTTCGGCGGGAGTCTCACAGAGATGTTCCAGAGCAACTACCTGCTCAATCTCCCCGAGTGGTTCATCGAAGGAGCCGTCAACTATATAGCCAAAGGATGGGACGTGACTATGGATGATTATGTAAGAGACTACCTCACGGATAAGAAAATTAAAAAATTCAACAAACTAGAAGGAGAAGAAGCAGCACTAATAGGCCAGTCAGTGTGGAACTTCATCGCTATCAAATATGGCAAAAGCAATCTAAGCAACATCCTCAACCTCACCCGTATCATCCGAAATACAGAACATAGTGTAGCCAGTACGCTAGGGATGTCTTTTCGACAGTTTATGTACGAATGGGCGGAGTACTACGGCGTACCTAACGAACAATTAGACGACAGTTATATCGCTCCTACAAAGGATGAAAAGCTCATTAATGTCACAGGAAAAATAACCAAACTCACTGGCCTGAAAATAAGCCCACAAGGCACTCAAATCGCTTACATACAGAACTACAAAGGCAAGTACAAAATCATCATTAGGAACATAGAAAAAGGAAAAGAACGTGTCGCACTCAAAGGGGGCTACCACTCGATCGACCAAGAGGTATCCTATAAACTACCCATCATAGACTGGATCAGCGAGTCACAACTCGGGATTGTCCAAAACAGCTACGGCAAAAATTTCCTTGTGACCTACGACATCCCCACACGGTCTAAGCAAAAAAAATCACTCGTCAGATTCAACCAAGTCAATGACATAGACTTTAACGAAAACGGAAAACTCGCCATCATCAGCGCAGACGTCAAAGGACAAACAGACCTCTACCTAATCAGTATGCGACGAAATGCCATTAAAAGGCTCACCAAGGACAGCTGGGATGATCTATATCCACAGTTTATTCCTGGCACAGATGCCTTTGTGTTTAGCTCCAACCGTACGACAGACACGCTCAATATCACTACACCAGACATCAATCACATGCCGAGCCTGCTCAACCTGTTCGCCTATGATCTAGACACGACTACCAATGTCCTCCATCGGATGACTAACACCATCAGCAATGAAACCTATCCGGTCCCTGTAGATAAAGATCACATCTACTTTTTGAGTGATCTAAAAGGGATCAATAACATCTACACTTATAGTTTTAGCGATAGCCTCTATCATCAAGTTTCTAATTTTCGCACCAGTCTCAAACAATATGACCTCAACCCCTACTCTGGGGATCTCGCTTTCCTCATGCTGCACGAGGGCAAGACCCGGCTCTATTACAATGAGGATTACAACCTAGACCAACGTCTGTTCACTCCTCCTACACTTCGTCATCAGGTTCAGCAAGTGGAGTACATCCGAAAAAAACGTGAAGAACGAGCCACCCAGGAACTACTCGAACAGAAAAAGCGCTCAGAAGAAGAAACAGCATTGCTCGACTCTATCCAACAGGCAGACACGACCCAGCTCTTAGTAGACGAAGGCTTCATAGATACAGACAACTACACCTTTGAGGATGAGGAAGTAGATAAGGATAGCCCAGACAATGACCAGCGTTTTTCCTTCCTATCTATCTACCAAAAAATCCAGAAAGAGCCTACAGTTACAGGCCCCCTACCATACGAAACCAGCTTTACGGCTGACAACCTTGTGACCTCATTCGTATTCGACCAGATGAGAGGCTTTGGCGTTTTGGTTGAGACACAAATGACCGATGCACTTGAAAACCACAAATTCAACGGTGGGTTTCTCGCTATCAGCGACTTCAAGAGTGGTGATTTCTTTGCGCAGTACGAATATCTCAAAAACACGATTGACCTCCGCGTCAGGTATGACCGAAACGTCATTATACAAAATGACTTTGACACACAACGTGATTTTACAGAACGCGAGCATCTCCAAAAATACCAAATGAACACCGTCGCTCTAGGTGCCGCCCTACCTGTATCCGTTTCTGCTCGTTTCGAAATAGATGGTTTCATGCGCTTTACCAACTACTATAACCTAAACAGAGATGTCATCGCGGGTACAGTTTCAGGTGCCATCGAAGATTCCAAGCATACCTATGCTGGCTTCAAGGCGGCATGGGTGTTTGACAATACCCTCGTCAATGGGCTCAATCTATTCGAAGGAATGCGTGGCAAAATATCATTCGAACACAATCAAGCATTGGATGACGCCAGCCGTAGCTTCAGTAATTTCAACATCGACATGCGACGATATCAAAAAATTCATCGTGAACTCGTACTCGCTACCCGCGTTTACTACGGAGCTTCCTTTGGCAATCGCCCAAAAACATATATGCTCGGCGGCATGGACAACTGGCTCTTCAACAAGAAAGACAATGAAGACCAGATCAACTCACCACTCTATTTTAGTAATTTCAAGGACAATACAGACATCTTATTTACGGAGTTCGTAAACCTCCGTGGCTTCAACTACAATCGTTTCAATGGCGAAAATGTCTTAGCAGCAAACGCAGAACTGAGGTTTCCAGTCATCAAATACTTCACCCGTGGCACCATCAAATCTAACTTCCTTCGCAATCTTCAGTTCATTGGATTCTATGACATAGGATCGGCTTGGACAGGGCTATCCCCCTTCAACGAAGACAATACTGTCGACACCAAAATTGTTAAAACCCCAGGATCTCCTTTTGAAGCCATCATCAAAACAAGTCGAAACCCATGGCTACAGAGCTATGGATTTGGTATGCGAACCGTATTACTTGGCTATTACTTACGTTTCGATGCAGCCCGACCTATAGAGGACTATCGCAGAGGGGAAATGAAATACTATCTCTCCATCGGGTATGATTTCTAAACGGACTGAAACTGTATTTTTTATAATCCGAATTATTCCTGACTTTTGCGCATGACAAAATCGATGACAGGTTATGGCAATGCCACGTTTGAAAATGATCAAATAGGCATTCAAGTAGAAATCAAAACGCTAAACTCTAAGTTCTTAGACATCAACAGCAAAGTTCCCAAGGAGATTTCGGCCATGGAAACTGACCTTCGAAAAATCATCTCTGACAGACTCATCCGAGGAAAAGTCAACTTTAGTGTAGAGTTCACTATCAAATCAGGTACTGATCAGGCTTTAAGAATCAATCCTGAGTTATTTCAGCACTACAAAAATCAGTTTGAACAAGTAACTGGCAATATGCAGCTAGCAGATGCTGATATCCTCAACAGTATTCTGAAAACGGGTGACGTATTCGAGCACCCTGCCAGCAAACGTGACCTAGTAGACAGAGCGACCATGGTTTCGCTCATCAATGAAGCACTCGACAAGTGTGATGCCTTTCGCGCACAAGAAGGTGCGTCCGTAGACACTGCACTCCGATCATTCGCACACAATATCACACAAAGTCTAGAAGCCATCAAAGTCAAAGACCCTGAGCGCATTCAGCACGTCAAAAACAGAATCAACGAGAGTCTAAAAGAACTAAATGCCGCAGACATGTCTGATCCAAACCGCTTTGAGCAAGAACTGATCTACTACATCGAAAAACTAGATATAGCTGAAGAAGTTGTCAGACTAGAAAACCACATGCGCTTCTTTAACACTACACTAGCAGAGACAGAATCTCAAGGCAAGAAGCTTGGTTTCATCAGTCAAGAAATGGGAAGAGAGATCAACACAATTGGCTCCAAAGCCAACAACGCTGACATCCAAAAACTAGTCGTAGAAATGAAAGACGAGCTAGAAAAAATAAAAGAGCAAGTACTCAATATCATCTAAGCAAGCACAAGGTTCATAAGACATAAAAAAAGCACTGAGGATATCCTCAGTGCTTTTTTTTATGTCTTTGGTATGAAACGAGACTTAGCTCAATTTGAATGTGATCGGTAAAATCATTCTTACCTTCACTGCTCTACCTCTTTGCTTTCCTGGCTTCCACTTAGGAGCACCCTGTAGTACTCTTACCGCTTCTTCATCACATCCAGCTCCAATACCTTTGATCGCTCTTACCTCTGTGATCGAGCCATCTTTGTCTACTACGAACTGAACAAACACTCTACCTTCTACACCCATTCTACGGGCTTGGTTAGGGTATTTCATAGATTTACCAACATACTTATAGAATGCTGCCATACCCCCTGGAGGTGCTGGCTGATCCTCTACAATGTCAAAAATCTCATCCGCAACTTCTTCTTCTGGCTCCTCCTCGAAAACGATATCTTCGATAACTGTCTCCTCAGTGATTTCCACGTCAAGTTCTACTTCGATTTCTTCCTCGATTTCCTCTTCATCTGGAACTTCTATAATCTTAGGAAGCTCAATCTTCGGTGGGGGTGGAGGTGGCTGCTCCGTAGGAGGAATCTCCATAATATCTTCAAAATCATCATCAATCTGTCCAAGATCTACCAACTCTCCTTCATCATAAAATTTCCACTCAAAAGCAGTAGTGATGAGCAATAAGCTGACAGCAAGACCGATGTTAAAAAACATACCAGCCTTTCTTTCAAGGGAGATTTTCGGGTTTTTCTTTAACTCCATGCTCCTTTATATTTATTTTCTCTTACTTCAGTAACCATTAGTAACTTCAAATATACTAAACTGAAATACAATTCCACATTTATTAATTTATTTTCCAATACTTTGTCAAACACACTCCGAGTAACCCTCCTGACATATCTGCCACAAAGTCCAAAACATCATCCTGACGCCCTTCTACATAACGCTGTAGCCACTCGGTACCTGCTGCCAAACATACGATCGCTACGACTGCCACAGACCACAACTTAACCGTAGACTGGCTTGCACCAAAAGCACGATAGCCCAGACTTCCCCAAACACAAAACAAAGTAAAATGAACCACCTTGTCCAAGTGTGGGATTTGACCCAAAAAACTTGGTTCGCCAGTGCTAGGCTTTAGCAATAAGAAAAGGATGGATAAAGTCCATCCTAAAAAAATATACTTATACAGGTTTTGACTAATAGCAACCAATTACTTCCCGATCAGCTCTTTGTACGCATCCGCTGACAACAACTCATTTGCCTCTGCCATGTCTGCTATTTTGATCTTGATCATCCAGCCATCCTCGTAGGCAGCAGAGTTGACCAACTCTGGTTCGCTTTCCAACTCTTCGTTGAACTCTAGCACCTCTCCTGACACAGGCATAAACAAGTCCGAAACCGTTTTGACTGCCTCTATCGTGCCAAAAAGCTCGCCTTTCTGGATGGTTTCGCCTTCGGTTTCGATCTCCACATAAACGATATCACCTAATTCGCCCTGAGCAAAATCCGTGATCCCTACAGTAGCCACATCGCCTTCTATACTCACCCATTCGTGATCAGCAGTATATTTCAAATGATCTGGAATATTCATTTTTGAATTGTTTTGTTGAATAATATTTTCGAGTCCAAAAATACGGTTTAATTCCAAAATAATGATCTCAGAAAAAGGATAATCGTTCGTGAAGAGATAGCTCCTAGCCTACTGCGCTAGACTGAAGCGTACCTGAACACCAAAAGCAGAAGACGACCGGTTGTAAGAACTAGAAATTTTTGGTTCGTTGATGTTCTTTTCATAGTACATCGTGATATTCAATTTTTGATTGGCTACATAGCTGAGGGTCGGTCTCACCTGATAGTTGATATTACCATCTGTAATCGTGCTCACATCTTCGACCTTGCGCTGAACAGTCTCTGTATCTCGTACAGTGAATCCCATCCTAAACTGCAACTGATTATCTACTGTAACTGTTCGTCCTTTAATTTTGAAAGGAAATTTCCATGTGTCACGTGTAACACCAATATCGAAAGACACATTACTGCTGCGCATCTCCGTAATCTGAGTATTGAAAAGATCGAATCGCAAATTACGCTCCCTCGCATAATCCACCTTAGCAGTGAACATCCCTTTGGTCCTGACACTAATTCCGATCAACGGAGAAAAACGCTCTACTACATCTACCTGACTAATAATATAAACGGGCACCAGGCTTCCATTGTCCTTAACTGTGGCTTTTGGGTAGTCCAAAATATCATTAGTTAGATCAAGCAAATCAACATCGTTATATTTCAACGAATTAGTATAATTGGAAATACTAAAACTAGAAGTATAAGCGTGCGTCAAATTGATCGAAGAAAATACTTCCTTGAGCCCTGGGAGTTTACTCAACCCTGCATAGTCCACTCGCCAGTTAGGCATAGGCGTTTTCGGAAATGGCAAAAGATTGATCTCTGAAGCATTCTGATCAGTATATGCCGCAATAAATGCGGGTATCAATACGTCCTGAGAAGTGGTGTCATATTCCTGACCCTGGGCTCTCCACCGATCCCAGATGATATCACGATTTTCCACGAACTGTTCAAAAATAGGAGATATATTGTCTCCATTGTCCTTGGTAAAACTCGTTTTGATCGGCAAGAAACTAACCGTGTAACTCCCAGATCGTAATGGGGTCTCTGAGACAAAAGTATTGACGGTCGTACTGTCCCATTTGTAATACTCTTCGTATTCCGCACGATTACTCCGCTTTGCATCGACCTGTATTCTAAAATCCTTGAAGGGCTCTATCGATGCGCGCATATTGATATCCTCGGTACGACTCTGTACAAAAGGCACGGTAAACAATCCGTTCTTCACGAGCCATTCTTCCTTGGCGGCACGTATCCTGATATTAGGATCCTGGCTACCCAATACAAAATCCCAACCTGGTGCTGCAAAATCTCTATCCATGCCAAACATATAAGGAGACGGCAACATACCTGGCAAAGAAGTCCCTTCTCGCAACCCATAGGTCACATTGATCGAACGTAGTGCCATCACCAGACGTAGAATCCCCTTAAATGCCCCTGCTCCTCCCGAAGCTTGAGCGGTATCATAGCGTGAAGTACGTGAGCGGCTCGGCGGCTTATTGATACTGCTGAGATATTTCGATTTGTTATATAATCTGGTAAAATCCATCTTCCCAGTCATATCCTGTGTGCGCTGATTCTCTACGACGTTACCATATTCCTCTACCTGATCGATATTGCCCCCTATCCATCCGAAATCAACCGAATAACGATAGTCCGCACTCATCCAGTCTGTCAATGGTAGCTTGTCCAGTGGCAGTCGGTAGTTCAAACTCAAACTCTGGTTATAATTCTTCATACGCCCTAGACGTTTAATATTCGCCATAATAGAATCACGTTTGGCCTGTGTATCTATATCTCCCTCTGGCTCATCTATAATCGCACGAGCAGTCGCATTGTAATTCAAGCTAAGGTTTTTGAACAAACTCCACCGCAGATTATAGGTACGGTCAAAACTGAATAACTTTTCATAATTTGCATCTATACCATCAGTAGTCAAGTCCACATTGCGCAATTGAGTCCTCTGAAATTGCCTATCCATAGACGCTCTGACCGAAAAACTATTCGGTAAGGGGGAGAAATTGATATCCTTGATCAACTGAAGGTAAGGACTAGAAAAAGCCTTCACATTCTTAAACGGCTCAATACTCGGTGATTTCATGGTGTAGTCATACGCAACACCTCCCGAATACTGTTTGTTTAACCTCTCGGCGGTATTGACATTGGATGACTTTTGTTCGGAGTAGGAATAATTGAAAGAGAAGTTCTCAATATCGTATATATGACTCTTCGCATCTGGCTTTACCTTTTCCTTACGCACATTGATAAAATTGATGCTCTTGTTGGTCGTCTGTGAGATGACTTTCTTTCGATACTCGTCCTTTTCTTCTTGTGTATCAAACTTGTCTAACGATGCTTCTAGCGGAATATCATCATCCAACGGATCGTACCGTGGGGTTTCTGTAGACTGTGACGTACTCACGAACATAGGCAGTTTGATCCCCGTCTCAGCAGGTATGAACTTGTCCAAGTTAACATTGGCAGACAGGTCATACTCAAAAGTCTCTGACCGGGTGCGCTCTGAAATTCGCTGCTGTATGCCTCCAAAGCCTACCGATGTATATCGTGTGGCAGCATTAATCGTCGCAAAATCCGCCAACTTCATATTCAATTGAGCATTAGCCGCCCACCCTTTTTCTGTATCGAAATCCGTTAATCTCATTTCATTGGCCCAGATACAAACGGACTTACTGTCCTTATCCTCAGTCGTCGGGTTTCTAATCCCGATCATCATGTCTGTCACGCCGCTTAGTTTGGGATTTCCGATGATGGTTATTTGATATTTCCCATTGAGTGAGGCGCGCGTATAGCGACTGTTGACGTCATAATTATCCGCATTTCTAGCGGACTTCACAGTATAAAGTTCATTGAGAGCCAAATCAATATTGTTTTCCTCCGGCCAAATGTCTTCAGCACTATATGATCCAAGTCCATCAGGAGTGATTTTGAGTGGCACCTCTATTTCATAATAGTTGTTGGTCTGATCAAAACCTAATCGAATAAAAGCGCTTACTTCGTCATCGAGAATCATTTCTCCCTCATTGGCCTCCGCATGAAAGAACATCTTTAGCGTACCGTAGTTGATCATATCTAGGTTCAGTGAGTTTTTATACGCTGCTCTAGCATCACCATCCTCTAGGTCATCTACACATAGTTTGAGCGACTGCTCATCTCTACGGATCGTCACAGCACTGGTATTGTCTAGATCACGCTTGATGCCTGGCGGTACCATATATGGGGGGGTATCTCCCGCTGGAGAGCTATTTTGTATAACGCCCACCACTGACAACTCAAAGTCAGACAGTACCGACTCTGGCAACTCTCCTAGTCCTGGTGCAGACAGATCCTGCGTGTACTGTCTCCACTGACTCGCTACCATCTGATATCTCGCCATCCGCATCACCACTGGGGTCGTCCATCCCGTCAAAGTCATCCTCATATATCGGAGAAATTGCAAATTCGGATCATTAACTGCAGTACCACTAGAGATCGGTATCCTAAAGAGGTACCACTCAGCATCCCCACTGATGTCAGTCACTTGGTCTACGACATACCCTCTTCCTGGCACCAAAGTGCTAGGGTTCACATCGATTTCATACTCAAAATAGGATTCCGTCTGATTAACATAATTATCTTGATTCAAATCTTCATTGTCTGGTATCGTAGTAGCAGACAGCCCTCCTGCATTGACAGGAGAGTTTCCTTCCAAACCATTGTACAGTTTGTATCGCTCTAGAATTTGAGCTCCTGCAGCATCATAGTCTGGGCTCAGATAATGCTTAAAATCATCCGCAGAGATATCCGACAAAATCTGATTGCCAGAGGCTCCTGACACATTGGTCTCTACATAGTTTCGAAAATCAGTGTAATGATTGAGTTCGCTATCACTGTTAAAACCATCTAAACCTACATCCTGATTGGTTCTAGCACTTCCCGAAGCATCAAAAAACTGTGTCAGGAATTGCTGTGTAGTAACACGTCCCCATTCATTGGTTTCAGTATTATCATCACTACCATTGGCTGATAGACCGTTTTCGAATGCATGCTTTTTGTCTTGCATGACGTCTTCTGACACGTCTCCCAACTGGAGAATTAGTTTTCCATTCGTGTCATTATTGACCACTGCATTGCCATTGCCATCTATCACTGGTGCCTGAAATGGATTCATCAACCAAAACTCTATATACTCAATATTGTTTTTTGTGAAATCAACGCTAGAAGGCACCGCTCTGGTAATACTCGCAAAGTTCTCCTGAGGGTCTTCCAAGCGACCATCCTGATCTAGCTTATTCGTGTTGTAATTATAAGGACCTCTTTCGCTCGGATAGTAAGCCAAATCAAAGGTTCTCAGCGGAGTATTCAACCCTGGTGTATTGGTGTCCTGCTGCTTAAAAATATCCTGCGGGTAAACTGGCTTGACATAGATGTTTTTCAAATCATCGTCTTCTATGTTTCCTGGTCGAGCATTGGTGTACAGGGTATTGTCAATGATATACCAGGCCAACCTTGCCCTACGAAACCCCTGGCCCAGCGAGCCTGACTCACCGAATCCAGATGGTGTTGCCCCTAGGCTCCATGCTTGGTTGCCCCCTCCTAGATTGAATGGAGTTGCAGCACTTTCAAAATCGTCTATATAGGAGGTGCTCTCACCATTGACTTGATTACTCGTCCCAGGTATCAGCTGCGCAAACTCCCCACTGAAGGTAATAGTAGAAGTCTCCTTGGTACTGATGAGTGGGATCGCATCTATAATCTTAGTCAACATTCGCGAGTCCTCCTGATAGTTCACATCAAAACCATATTTGGTGTTTTTGATCGGCTCATTACCCATACTATAGCGAGACACTCCTCCGGTGCGCTCACTTAGATGAAGTAAGGTCGCTCCCACGTTGATTTTGTCACTAAACTGATAATCGAGACGGGTACCTGTCAACCACTTAGATTGAAAACTAAACAAATCATCCACTTCGTAGGTGATATTGATCGTCTTACCCGAATTGAGCACCCCGTCATTGATGATGGTCACTTGACCAGAGCCCAGATAGCTCACCTCATAGTCCAATCCCTCTGTCAATAGTGTGCTCCCAGCCGTGACCCGTACCGAACCCTCGGCAATATTGAACCCATCCAGATTATAGACATTCTTGGCATTAGAAGAATAAGTACCGGTAAGGCGAAATTTATTTTTTGCCGACACCTGTTCCGCTAGTGTCTTGGTGCGATCATATAACTCGTGGTAGACATATTTGTCTTTCAGATTTTGCTCATTCGTAGTGAAGGCATTTTCCAGGGTCGTACCGAAAGGTTCTAATACTGGAAAAATAACATTGCCATAGTCTTCGTCAAAAGTGATCCCAGTGATGAAATCAAAATTACCATCTGGCTGATTGTCCCCATTCATGTTCAGTTGATCCAACTTCAGCACTTCGATCAGCGGGGTATTGTTCGTGTTTTGTCCTTCGTTCAGGTTAGGCGCATCATAGTTGTTTACATCATCTCGGTAATTAATCTTAAGATCAAACCCTTCTTGATTGATCCGTGACCCTCCCAGGTTATAGATGTTTTTCATCGCAAGATCCCAGATAGGGAGATCTGTGCTCGTGTTTTTAGCTGGAAGTAAAAGTTTCAACACGATGAGTTCTTCGTCTGGTCGGCCTTGGTAGTTCTCTGCCAACTCCCCCACCTGATGCGGCTCAGAACTACCACTATAGGTGTACTCATAAGACACTGCTAACACTTCTCCCTCTCTCAGTCTGCTGTTCAACGAGATATAACCAAACTTATCATTGATATGATACTCGGACTGATCTAGCCTACGCACACTGGGTCGCGCCTCAAAATCACGCCCCTCTACCATCTGAAACTGGCTACTTCCCAAATAGTCAGCTACGGTAGAGATGTCCCGGATTGCATTATCGTTAGAGATACTGTTGTAGATGTTGTTGGCTTCATTGTCATTGGGTGAGCTAGGAACAGGTACGATACCCGTAGAATTCCCGAAGCGAACTGGCTCCCCCAGATCTGCCAAAGCAATGATCCCACGTAAACCTGTCGTCTCAGTCTGCTGCTTGACCACATAGACTTCCACCCTCGACACCTTCACTCCTGACACGACCTGTGGCAGATTCCTCAACCAACGCTCGTAGTTGTCTCTAAAAAAGTGCCCTAAGAAAAAGTGACGGTACTGATCATAGTCCGAGGCACGGATGCTAAATGGAGTCCCCTCCGTTCCATTGCTAAAGGACTTGGTCTTGGCGCTACCTTGCTGCTGCGAAGCAAGTGCTGTCACAGACAACTTACCGAACTGCAACTGGGTTTTAACCCCAAACAGGCTTTGTCCTCCCGTCATGAGGGTATTTGCAACAGGCATACTTACATTTCCAATTTCTATTTTTTGGATGATCTCCTCTTCATAGCCTGTGTACTCGACTTTCATATTGTTCTGAAAATCGAAAGAGTTGTTGTTGTCAAAATTAGCCGTGACCGTTAGCTTCTCCCCTACATTTCCTTTGACATTCATGGAGATTTGCTGGTTGTAGTTGAATCCTCCCGTTCTCTGGTTTCGAACAGGGACGGCAGGATTCTCTACGGTCTGCCATCGTCCACCAAAATCCATATTGACGAAACCATTGGGTTGAATATCCACATAGTTGCCACCAAAAATTCGGTCAAACATCGGGCTAATGTAGATTTTGGGGATCAGTCGTCGACCACTCACGGCACTCTCTCCATCTAGTCCAGCCGATCGATCTTTCCAATACTGCTTTTTGATCTGTGCATCTTGATAAGCCTGAAACTGCTCAAAAGTCATCGTGGAACGTGGACGATAATTCAATGCACCTACACGCTCATATATCGTGTAGTTCATCCCCGTATCCATCTCTACTTCGATAGACATATTAGAGGGGTTGTCCAGCAACAATGGGGACTGGCTTTCCGTATTAGAGAAGGGATCTCCGTAGCGATCTTCTGCCCTAAAAGAAGGTCTAAAACTCGGCTCATACTCCTCTGCGTTTTGGGCACTATCCGTCTGATTCGGCATCTGCTGTTGGGCATATACCGATAGGCTCATTATCACACTAGTCAGGAGAAATGAGTAAAAGCGTACAAAGAATTTGACTCTGATCAAACTCGGAGTTTACAGGTTTAGTTTTGTATTTACGGTCTTTTCAACGCTAATTTAATTAAATCCTCCAGACCAATATCTTCCTCAGAACTTTTCAATATTTTATCTAAGGTCTTTTCTGCTACCGACTTAGATATTCCTAGAGTCGTCAGTGCTGCCAAAGCCTCAGATTTAATACTCTGCTCCTTCTTGAGGGACAGGATTGGCACATTGCTTTCCAGTTCTTCTTTGGACATTTTGTCCTTGAGTTCTAGTATGATTCTCTGTGCTGTTTTTTGTCCTATACCCTTTACACTACTGATCGTTTTTACATCGCTATTGACGATGGCAGAGTGTAGTTCTTGGGATGAGAGAGATGACAAAATCATCAATCCAGTGGAGGGGCCTACTCCGGATATGGAGATCAGCTGTTGAAATCTTTTTTTCTCGTCCTGATCAAAAAAACCGTACAACGTCTGGGCATCTTCTTTCACATGGAAGTGCGTAAAGATTCTCGCCTGTGTCAGGTTCTTAATCTGACCAAAAGTAAGAAGGGAGATATTGACATGATAGCCAATACCTCCCGTATCTATAATAATGTAAGTCGGATCGATCTCGACTAATTTTCCTTCTATATATGCGATCATATAGCTTTTCTACTTTTAGACTGTATCGCATCTACTGCCGCGATAGTCGCCATATTAAATATCTCTCGTACCGAACTGCCTCGCTGTAGCACATGGACGGGCTTGTTCATTCCCATCAGTACAGGGCCGATGGCTTCACTAGACCCGATCTCCATCAGTAGTTTGTAAGCGATGTTGCCAGAGGCTAGATTCGGGAATATCAAAGTATTGACCGCTTTGCCATTCAACTCACTGAACGGGTAGCTCTTCGCCATCAGTTCAGGGTTGAGAGCCACATTAGCCTGCATCTCTCCATCGATGATCATCTCTGGCCATTTGTCCTTCGCCATTGCGACTGCTTCAGCTGCTTTAGTCGGCAGCTCTCCCTTCGCTGAACCAAAACTCGAATAAGACAGCATCGCCATTCTAGGTTCGAAATCAAAAAATCTAACAGCTCTATGAGTGAGCTCGATGATGTTCAACAATGCCTCCTTATCAGGGTTAACATTTACCGTCGTGTCTGCCAAGAAGTAAGTTCCCTTCTGATTACGAATGATATACATACCCGCCACACGACTCAGCCCTGGCTCCATGCCAATAATCTGAAGTGCCGGCTTAATCGTGTTCGGATAATCATTAGACAATCCTGAAATCAAAGCATCTGCATCTCCCAGCTCGACCATCATGGCTCCATAGTAGTTGCGATCGATCATGAGACGCTGTGCCTCCCTTAGCGTCATGCCTTTACGCTGTCTTTTTTGGAACAAAGTATCCGCATAGACCATACGCTTTTCACGCTGATGATAGGTGTCGATGATCTCACAGTCTAAATCCAATTCATTCTCTTTGATAAGCTCCTGAATTTTCTCTTTGTTACCCAAAAGTATCGGAATAGCCACTCCTTCGTCTATCACCAACTGCGCCGCTTTGAGGATAGATAATCTATCTCCCTCTGCAAATACTAAACGCTGTAAATCTTTTTTCGCCCGAGAAGCCAAACGTGAAATAATTCGCTGTCCCATTCCGAGACGCTCCTCTAATTTCATCTTATACTCATCCCAGTCACTGATCGTCGCACGAGCCACACCTGAGTCGATAGCTGCTTTCGCTACAGCCGATGATATACTCGCGATCAACCTAGGATCGAGTGGTTTTGGGATCAAATAATCCTTGCCAAACTTGATACTTTCCGAACCATACGCTTTGGTCACTGCGTCTGGAACAGGTAGCTTAGTCATCTCTGCCAAAGCACGCACTGCTGCCAATTTCATTTCTTCATTGATACCTGTGGCTCTTACATCCAGTGCTCCTCTAAATATATAAGGGAAGCCCAAAACATTATTAACCTGGTTAGGATGATCCGACCGTCCAGTAGCCATGACCACATCCTCTCGGGTTCTCATTGCTAGATCGTAAGGAATCTCTGGGTCAGGGTTAGAGAGTGCAAATACGATAGGGTTGTCTGCCATAGATAGCAAATCATCAGCATTCATGATGTTGCCCATAGAGAGCCCGAGGAACATATCCGCTCCTTTGATTGCTTCTGACAAAGTCTTCAGTTTGGTATCCGCCGCATACTGTGCCTTCATCGGATCGAGGTTTTCTCGGTCTTTGGTGATGACGCCTCTACTGTCGAGCATTAGGATATTCTCCTTTCGTGCGCCCATCTTGACGTACAGGTCTGTACACGCTATCGCTGCACCACCAGCACCACTCACGACGATCTTAATTTCTTCGATCTTCTTACCTACTACCTCCAGAGCATTGAGCAATGCCGCACTCGAAATAATCGCCGTACCATGCTGATCATCGTGCATGACAGGGATATTCATCTTTTCTTTGAGTTCAGTTTCGATTTTGAAACTCTCTGGAGCTTTGATATCTTCTAGATTTATTCCACCAAAAGTCGGTTCGAGAGACTTGACAATCTTGATAAACTCATCAGGATCCGTTTCGTCAATCTCTATATCGAACACATCAATACCAGCAAATTTCTTGAACAGTACACCTTTCCCTTCCATGACAGGTTTAGAAGCTTCTGGGCCAATGTTTCCCAGACCTAATACCGCAGTACCATTCGAGATTACCCCTACGAGATTGCCTTTAGAAGTGTATTTGTAAACATCCTCTTTATTTTCAGCGATAGCCAAACATGGTTCTGCTACACCCGGAGAATAGGCCAGCGCTAGATCGTGCTGAGTGGATAACGTTTTGGTAGGACGTACCTCGATCTTCCCAGGGGTTGGAAATTCATGAAAGTCCAAGGCATCCTTTTTTCTTATTTTACTCATAATTATGGGGATAATTGTTTTAAGTCTTTTGATCTGAAAGCCTAAACTATAGGCTCAAATTGGAGGTAAATGATTGTAAGATTACTTCCATTTCCTGCATAGGGACGCGCTTGTCCTCTCCTGGATTGAACACATACCCCTCAAGGTAGTATATTCGCTTCTGCTCTTCATCTACGAATGTATAACTGACAAAGGGGCCTCCTGCTGATATGTCGCTATACTTCCACAGTCCGCGAGCCTCTTTAGCATAACGACCTTTGAAGTTCACCTCCTTGACATATCCTAAAGTGTCCTGTAGCGTCATGTATATCTCTGGTTTTTGGATGTCCCGCATGTACATACTCGTGATAGACTCACGATAAGCCATCACATCCTCAAATGGCTCTTGGTTATCATAGGGACGGAAATAAACAAATATATCCTTCTCCCACTGCGTGTCTAATTGGCGAATCCAAACGAAATCCTTGAGGTTTTTAGCTAACTCATAACCATAGGGGATGTTCAATGTAAAGTCATGATCTTCTTCGAGACGCTTCTCTATTTGCTTTTCTCGGACTTTAAAAATTTTACTTGCAACGCGATCATTCTCAATCTTCAAAAAATGATTTCGGAGTGTCGATTGGTTGTCCTGGATATGCTTGATCAACTGTGTTTTGGTCTGACCAAAAAGGTGGAGTACATTCTGCCCCTTTGCATACACATCTGTCTGTGGCAGCATGAAAATACTACTGTCTTTTTTGATTCTCTCCACTGTCGCCTCAGAGTAATACTTGGACATCTGATAACTCTGTCTGCCTCGACTATCGAGCGTATGCACGAATATCACATTCGTCGCACGCTTAATGATACTGTTAAACTTGAGAGGGTTGATATTTCGAACCTTGAAATATGGTTCATCCTGTGGTAAGCCTGGCACATAGGCTGAGAATATATCTCGTAATGATTCGCCGATCTCCCCAGACCAATCTGTCGTATCCATCACCACCAAAACAGCATTCGGCTCTCCGCCCGCCTTTGGCAAATAAGTTTTGTCTGAATCCTTCTTGGAAGAAATAGACTGGTCAGAAGAATTAGAACATGCCACGAGTAAAGACATACTCGTCAACAGCGTCAAGGTACATAGCAACTTGGACATAGGCTTGGGAGATTTTAGGTATATGAAACGACGGTACGGCCAGCCCGAAGATCAGCAATTTACATGTTGATCAATAACTTTTGGCCTGGTTTAATACTCGAAGAGGTTAGGTTATTTAATTTTTTAATTTTCTCTATCGATAGATTGTCATACTGCTTGGATATACTCCATAGAGAATCTCCTGACTGCACCAAATGATATTTTCCTCCAGGTATTGTTTTTTGCTCTTGCACTGGAGCACTTGGCGTCTTGACCGCATAAACATCTTTGGTCGACTGATTGTAGTAGGGCATCACCCAAACATCTAGCCGCTGACCGACACGTATCATGTTACTGTTCAGGTTATTCCATCGTTTGAGATCCGACACGCGGACATTGTGTCGCTCGGCGATGGTCCCGAGTACATCACCGCTGCGTACACGATATACCTGTCGGGTTCTGCCGTAGGTAGCACCAGGAGTGTTTCTAGATAGATATTCTATCTCTTTCTTACCGACTTTGGATGCAGAATCCAACAAAGCCAACCTTTGTATTCTAAATGTGTCAGCCAGATCAGCAGGTACTTTCAGTGGGTAATTGGTCATGCCCTCTGGGATAGCTCCACGAAGTACCTGAGGGTTGAGGATCAAAAGCTCGTCCAAACACAAATTTAACTGAGTCGCTAAAGTCTCCATGTGGACATAGTTACTCACATGTACCGTATCATAGGCCATCATGTGTTTGAGATCAGATTGATTGTCTATCAGGTTATGCTCCTCAGCATAATTGACAACATAGATCATGGCGACCAGCTGCGGCACATACGACCGTGTTTCTCTTGGTAAATAAGGATAAATCTCCCAAAACCCTTGTTTGTATCCTGAGCGACGGATTGCTTTTCTGACATTACCAGGACCTGTATTGTATGCTGCTAGTGCCAACTCCCAGTCATCAAACATGCTGTAAAGCACTTTGAGGTATCGGGCAGCTGACATGGTAGACTCCCATGGGTTCATTCGTTCGTCGATATACCAAGATTGATCGAGCTTATAGGCTTTTCCTGTATAGGGCATGAACTGCCACAGTCCGCCTGCGCCTACTCTCGATACCGCATTAGGATTGAGACCAGACTCGATGATCGCAAGATATTTAAGCTCATCAGGCATTCCTTTGTCTGCCAAAACCTGTTCGAAGATCGGAAAATAAAGGTTTTTCTTCTCCAGTACTCCACGGGTATAATCACGATTTCGCACCGTGAAATAATCAATGAAAGAATACACCCGCTCATTAAATTCGAGAGGAAGTGATTGCTGTAGGCATGACATGCGATCCGCGACGAGTTCATAACTCACATCTGGCAAAACATCGATCTCTTGCTGTGCAAGAGCGACATTCGTCCAAACCATCGAACCAGTCAAAAACGCTATAAAAAACCTACGGATCATAAAATGTGTTCTTTCAAATATTTGGAGAAAGATAATAATTTTTCCTCCTCGAACGAATTACAAATGACCTGTATGCCTATTGGAAGACCATTCTCATCAGTACCATTAGGGATCGAAATACATGGCAACCCTGCCAAAGATGCCTGTACTGTAAAAATATCTTCGAGGTACATCTCCAGCGGATTTCTGTCGTGACTATTCAAATCAAACGCTGGTGTAGGTGCTGTGGGCATGATGATAAAATCATTGTTCTCTAGCAGAGACTTCATCTCGTCACGAATCAATCGTCGAACTTTTTGCGCTTTGGTATAATATGCATCATAGAACCCTTCGCTCAGCACATAGGTTCCTAACAATATTCGCTTCACGACTTCTTCACCAAAACCCTCTGTCCGTGTTTTTCTATACATGGAATCCAAGTCCTTAGCATTTTCAGTCCTATAGCCATATTTAACACCATCAAAACGCGAAAGGTTTGCACTCGCCTCAGCAGTTGTCAAAATATAATAGGTAGGAAGCACATAATTGAGATAGGTAAAGTCCACCTTATGAATACGATTTCCCAAAGTCTCAATCTTATCAAACACACGATCTACGGATTGCTTAACAGCAGAATCTATAGCCTCATGCGAGTTGATGTTTTCGAAGGAAACTACGCTAAATTTTTCTGCCCACTCAGGAGCTTTCGAATAGGCGGGTACATTGGTGGTGCTCACTGTGTGATCATACTCGTCAGGCCCTGCAGCGATCTCTAGCACGAGCGCAGTATCCTCTACCGAATGTGCCAATACACCCACACAGTCAAAAGAACTCGCATAAGCTGTGAGTCCATGCCTTGAGATTCTACCATAGGTGGGCTTAAAGCCTATCACACCACAAAATGACGCAGGTTGTCGTACTGACCCACCAGTGTCTGACCCTATTGAGACCAAACACATCTCGGCCTGAACTGCTACAGCAGAGCCTCCCGATGAGCCTCCTGGGACTTTGTTTTTCCCTACAGCATTCTTAACAGGCCCATACACTGAGTTCTCATTAGATGAGCCCATAGCGAACTCATCACAGTTATTCCTCCCGATGATGATGGCATCTTCGTCGAGGAGTCGCTGAATAGGGGTCGCTGTGAACTGAGACTTGAATCCATCTAGGATTTTGCTGGCACTCTGTAGCGTATGCCCATTGTGACAGTACACGTCCTTGATGGTAATTACCATTCCAGCGAGGCGGCCTGCAGAGCCATTGTTGATTTTCTCTTGAACCTCGGCCGCTTGCACTAACGCCTCCTCTTCGTACACTTCTGACAATGCATTGAGGTCAGTATTTTTTGACGTGATGTTAGACAAATAGCCTTGTACTAACTCTACGCAAGTGATGGTCCCAGATGCTATGTCGGATCGGACCTGAGACAGTGAATGGTAACTCTTCAAAACTTACTTTTTCTCTTCTTTGATTCCGTCTTCTATTTCATCTTTGATTTCTTTGGATGCATCCTTGAATTCACGGATTCCTTTACCCAAACCTTTGGCCAACTCAGGTATTTTCTTTGCTCCAAACAACAGCACAACAACTAGTACGATGATGACTAGCTCCCAACCTCCCGGCATACCAAATGCCAATATTGAATGTGTCATAATATTCTTTAACTTTATTGTATAACAATACAAAAGCAAAGATATGTAAATAGATTCAAGATCGATCGGGCACTATAAAATACTTGGAGGAATGTAAAACTGAGTACACACCCAGTATGACTAGTTTATCTGATACCAAAATATGATCTCTCCCTATTTCCCATGCTTTGCGATCCCTTTCTCAGGATATTACGTATGGGTAATCATGGATTTAAACCAGGTCACACTTCCTTCTCTATCACTAGATAAATCAATCCCGTTTTATCTAAAGCTCGGGCTACAGCTGATTGTAGATGCTTCACCGAGATACGCTAGGTTTCAATGTCCCGACGGTAATAGTTCCCTGTCTCTTCATCTCGTCGATGACCTTCCTACGGGCGCTGGAGTTGTTATCTATTTTGAGTGTAAACATCTGGATCAAGAATACGACCGTCTCACTGCCGAGGGAGTCATCTTTGACACAGTACCAACAGACCAAACTTGGTTGTGGCGTGAAGTAGCACTATCCGATCCAGATGGTAATCGTATCATTCTATACCACGCTGGTGACAACAGACTCAATCCTCCATGGCGGATAAACTAATCAGAGGACGATAACTGGGTCGAAGTATTTGATCGATTAGAAAATTAATACCACGGCGGCTTGATCTTAAATGATTTATTTTCACTTTTTCTGAACCCTTTTCTAAAGCTTCCGTTATATTTGTTGCAACATATAATGTTGATACAAAAAGAACTAAAATCATATTAAATTATTAGACCATGTTAAATACAATATTAGCAATCGTTACATTTTTTACGCTCACCGGTACTGAAAACACCAATGATGTACAAGCGAACGTCACCGAAAGTACTGTCATCTGGAAAGCAACCAAAGTAGTAGGTGGTGGACATGAAGGTACAGTAGTTGTCAAAGAAGCAGACCTCAAACTAAAAGGAACTGAACTAAAAGGCGGTTCGTTCACCGTAGATATGACAACTATCTCATCGACTGACCTAGAGGGTGAGTGGAAAGATAAACTCGATGGTCACCTGAAAAATGATGACTTCTTCGGTGTAGCTACTTACCCTACATCTACTTTCAAAATCACCAAAGTACAGAAAACTGCCGAAGGGAAATACAATGTAACTGGTGACATCACCATCAAAGGAACCACAGAAAGCATCACTTTCCCAACTACTGTTACAGCAGAAGGAGACAAAGTAACTACCAATGCGACCATCACACTTAACAGAACCAAATATGGTGTAAAATATGGTTCAAGCAGCTTTTTTGACAACCTAGGAGATAAAGCTATCTCTGACGAATTCAAATTGATCGTGACACTAGTCACAGTAAAATAATTTCGATTAGACTGGAAATTCCAAAACCCTAACGATCCTCGCTAGGGTTTTTTTGTGTTCTATCCTTATTTAATATCCGTATTTAGTTACTTTAGATGCTTCAAAATACAAAACCATGAATCACACCAACAGAAGAGCATCGTTAGGCATAGTCATGATCGTCATCGGGATTTTATTCCTACTTGACAATTTCAACATCATATCCTTTTCCGTACCCCGTTACCTATTTACTTGGCAGATGATATTGGTCGTAATCGGTATTTTCCAGTTCGCTACGGGCAACCAGCGTGGTGGAGTACTACTCATTACTCTCGGCGTGATCTTCTGGATTCCTGATTATTTTGATGTAAGCTTTAAAGACTACTGGCCTGTATTCTTGATCGCACTGGGGCTCAGTTTTTTTTTCAAAAGTCGAACCGGAAAACTCCACCAGACTGAGTCCGACACCATAGACCACCTAGCGATACTCGGCGGCACGAACCAGACCGTGAGTAGCAAAAACTTCGCTGGAGGAAAAATCACCACCATCTTTGGAGGCGTAGAGGTAGACCTAAGGCAATCATCCCTCGCCGAAGGAAAAGCCATCCTTGACTCCTTCACGACTTTTGGTTCTGTCAAACTTTTCGTCCCGAACGACTGGGTCATCAACTACGAAGCGACTACTGTATTCGGTGGTTTCAAAGATAAACGCATCCACAAACCCACAGAGTACTTTGGCAATGTACTCACGGTCAAAGGGATCGTACTCTTCGGGGGAATCGAACTAATTGGCTAGTTCTAATCCAAGCTATTGATCACCGACTTGATCGGGATCACCAGGCTCCACATGCCCACAGCCGCAGAGTCAGGAACACAGTCCGCATAGAACCTATCCGCTACATCATAAGGTACGGTGTAGAGTGCATACTTATCATCCATCCGTTGTATAGCGGGTTGGCTACTTACACCGTTCTCATTATTATACTGATATGCGGCATACAGGTCTTTCTCTTGTCTAGATACAAAATCTCCCTCAGAGAAGCCCAGTTTGATTTGTCCAGAAATGACAGTGCTCAATGAATCAACTATTAGCTCTTCTCTTGCCAATATGCTCTGGCAATCCGATTTGATATGCAACAGGCTATCAAGCGAGCCATAAAGTCGCACACCAAATTGCTCTGCCGCAATAATCACCTCTGCCTCATTGAGCTGACGAATTTCCTGTGTTTTAATAATCTCATTCACGTTGGTTTTTTGTTCTCCTTCCAAAGCAGAACACGAAACCAAAAAGATAAGTCCAAGCCAATAATTTTTCATAAACTCAAATTTACAGATCCTTACCAATTATTCTACTGCGATCTAACCGCAAGATGAAGTTAATAGGCATGTTTTTTCATTGGAAGCTTTGATTTCCATCATTCATCATTATTTTTAGAATTCTATGACGAATAACCTAGACCTCAATGAACCTAACCCTAACATACTGTGTAGAGACTTCCCCGTCTTGGTCACTGGAGGAGCTGGTTTCATGGCATCATGGCTCGTCAAATACCTCCTCGATGATGGCTACAAAATTCGCGTAACTGTACGAGACATGCACAATGAGGATCGCTACAGACATCTGACCAAAATAGCAGAGCGATCCAAGGGGAGTTTAGAAATTTTCGAAGCTGACCTATTAAATCCTGATGCATTCAAAGGTTGCATGACTGGGTGCAACGTCGTCTTTCATACCGCTTCTCCTTACAAAATAACCGGGATTAAAAACCCACAAAAAGAATTGATTGATCCCTCTCTAGAAGGCACTAGAAATGTACTAGAAGCGGTAAATAAAGCCCATTCAGTCAAAAAAGTCATTTTTACGAGCGCCATCTCTGCTATCTACGGGGACGCCACCGATATTGACGGGCTAGAGGAAGAATCCTTCAATGAAGCCCACTGGAACAAAAGCTCCAACCTCAAACACCAACCATTAGGCTTTGCAAAGACAGTAGCCGAGCGCGAGGCATGGCGTATCCATGATGCACAATCTCGCTGGAAAATGGCAACACTCAACCCATCATTGTGCCTTGGCCCTTCGCTAACCAACTATAGTCAGTCAGGTAGTTTTGATTTCATCCGTCAACTAGCTGATGGCACCTTTGCCTCTGGAGTTCCTGATCTCCAGCATGGACTAGTGGATGTCAGGGATGTCGCTCACGCACATATATTTGCTGCACAAGACGAATATGCTACGGGTAGATTCCTTCTAGTCAACGAAGTAATGTCCCTACTTCAGCTCTCCAAGTTCCTGCACAAGAAGTTTGGTGAAGAATTTGACTTCCCTAGAAAAGAGCTCTCTAGTCGGATGCTGTACTTCTTTGGCTTCACCAAAGGGTTTTCTAGAAAATACGTAATGGAAAATGTGGGAAAACCGCTCAAAATAGACAATACTAGGAGCAGAAATGAATTAGGCGTCTACTACAAACCCGTCGAAGAAGCCGCCGAAGAAATGCTCCGCTTCATCCTAGATTATAATATGTTGAAGTAATAATTTATCAAAAACCATCGCCCTCCTTTATATCAACCGCCTATGGTAGTTGATCTGACCAAGGTGATAATCGAAGTGACCAAGAAGTCGTAGCAAGAAAAACGTATAGGTCATGGGATGTCCAAATACTTCGACAGGAAAGGGCCGACTTAGCTGCTCCTCCGTCAATTTTGACATCCCTGCCTCAAATGCCTTTTCCGCCGCTTTGATCTCTTCTAGAATCTCCTTGAGAGGAACATTCCGCCGAGCAAACTCAGCCTCTCGGTCACGGACATAACCCGTCTCGCCAATCATCGCTCCGAAAAAATGCTGGGCATTGCCACAAAGGTGCAGTGCCAAAGTACCCGCCGAATTGCCAATACCAGGCTTCAAGAGCCAAAGATCAGATTCATTCTCGTATGCTTTGAGCTCTGTCTCTAGTCTATCGAAGTTCAAAGCAAACACTTCTTTCATTGTCTCTATACTCTTACTCATACCATTCCGTTTCCTGGTGAATTGATGTAGTTGAGGAATTCGTTTTTGTACTTCTCCTCTAGGAACTTCCCACTAAAGTGGGCGGTGCCCGTCTTGCTGTTGGTATCGCCTACTCCCCTCGAAGACACGCACATGTGGTTGGCATCTATCACCACCCCGACATCCTCGGTTTTGAGCACCTTGCGGAGTTCGTTGGCGATCTGTACAGTGAGTCGCTCCTGCACCTGTGGGCGCTTGGAGTAGTACTGCACGATGCGGTTGATCTTGGACAAGCCAATCACCTCACCACTGGAGATATATGCCACGTGCGCCTTGCCATAGATTGGCACAAAATGGTGCTCACAATGTGAGTAGAACGTGATATCCTTTTCTACTAGCATTTGGTTGTAACCAAACTTATTTTCGAACAGACGTGCTTTGGGCTTGTTTTTGGGATTCAACCCACTGAAAACCTCCTCTACATACATCTTGGCCACTCGACGCGGTGTACCTGCTAGACTGTCGTCTGTCAGGTCCATCCCGAGGATTTGCATGATTTCTTTGAAATGCTTTGCGATCAGCTCCTTTTTGAGCTCATCGTCCATCTCGAAAGCATCTGGTCTGAGTGGCGTATCGTAAGACGATGCAACGTGATCGTCTAGTATATCATCATTGTCAAGCGGGGTATTCGACATAGTTTCTTTTTGTTTCATACAATTGAATTTTTATGTCATACTTTTCGTCAATCTCCTCTCTCAACAAATCATAAATGACAACTACAATATTTTCGGCCGTCGGGTTCAAGTCCTTGAACTCCGCTACATCCAAATTCAAATTTTTGTGATCAAAACGATCTACAACGAGACGTTTGATCATGTCGCTGAGGATCTTGATGTCGTAGACATAGCCTGTCTCAGGATCGATCTCTCCGATCAGTTTCACGTGCAGTTCATAATTGTGCCCATGGTAGTTCGGATTATTGCACTTCCCAAAGACCTCTTGGTTTTGCTGATCCGACCAGGCTGGATTATGCAAACGATGCGCTGCATTAAAATGTTCTTCTCGAATGACAGCTGTTTTCATGCTACGTGATTTGGAAATTTTGGCGTTTGGATTGAACTGACAAATTTTTGCAAATCTGACGACAATTCAATACTGATCTTACTTTCTAAACAATTCTTCAGTAGAAAAATTCAATAATCTTCATCTAAATCAGATTATTCTGCGTTAACGAGACTTTTATAAGATCAGTTTATCCAAACTGTACTAACTTCGTTTTTTAATAAATTGTCCTGCAATATATGGATTTTGAAGAGATCAAAAGTAGCATAATCAAGTATCAGGAGGACGGGCGAAAGCTCTTTACCACCTCCTCGTTTCAGACACACAGTATCGTTTTGCTCCACTTGTTGAGTAGAATTGACAAATCGATACCAGTATACTGTCTGAATACAGGATTCTTGTTTCCTGAAACGATTGAGTACAAGGACCAGCTAGCGGATGCCTTTGGTATCACCATCAAAGACATCAAACCCGACGTGCCCAAGAGCATCCAAAAAGATGCAGAAGGCAAACTGCTGTTCGCTTCGGATCCAGACAGATGTTGCTACTACAACAAGGTACAGCCTATGGACAAGCTCCTCTCGGACTATGACATCTGGATCAACGGCATCCGTCGTGATCAAAATGCCAACCGTGCCAAGATGCGTGTCGAAGAACCCTCCAAGATGAACACCGTGCGTTTTCATCCCATGCTGGAGTGGACCAACAAGATGATCTTTGACTACATCAAAGAGCATAATTTGCCGCGCCATCCGCTCGATGCGGTAGGCTACAGCAGTATCGGTTGTGAACCTTGTACCCGCAAGCCAAGCCTCGAAATGATGGAGCGTGAAGCACGGTGGTACGGCATGAACAAAACGGAATGTGGACTCCACACCGAACTAGTAAGTAAATAATCCAACGCAGCACGCTTGCCGTGCTGCGCTATTTAATCATATAATCCAGAGAGAACTGGACATACACTGAGATGAAAGTATTAGTAACTGGAGGTGCGGGATATATCGGCACCAGATTGATCAAAAAATTGAGCGCCAACAAACAGATAGACAAAATCATCGTCTATGACAACCTGATGCGTGGCAATTACAACCTCTTCTTGGGAGACAAATTTATCAATGGAGAGTCGATCGAGTTCGTCAAAGGAGACCTGTTGGATTCGCGCACGCTCAAAAACGCACTCAAAGGCGTGGACGTTGTATTCCACTTGGCTGCCAAGGCTACTTCTCCCTTTGCCAATGTCAACTTACACTTCTACGAGCAGATCAACAACTGGGGCACTGCCGAGCTGACCTATGCGATCGAAGAAAGTGACGTGAAAAAATTCGTCTACCTCAGTAGCATGGGTGTGTATGGATTTTCGGATGAGCCAATCACCGAAGAGCATGATGTAAACCCTGCCTCCTTCTATGCAATCTCTAAGCAGCGCGGCGAAGAGCACGTCAAGCGCCTCAACAAAGCACATAATCCGATCATCCTCCGATGTGGAAACGTCTATGGCTACAGCCGTAGCATGCGATTCGATGCGGTGATCAATCGATTTGTCTTCGAGGCGAACTTTGATGGTAGACTTTCTATCCACGGTAGCGGCAACCAACAGCGTGCCTTCATTCACATCAGTTCGATCGCTGACATACTGGAGCAAATCGCGGTGACTGACATCCCAGCAGATACCTACAACGTGTCCGAACGCAACATGTCCGTACTCGATATCGTCGATGTACTGAAAGAACTCAAGCCAGAACTCGAATTCCTGTTCATCAATCAGCAAAACAACTACAACCAACAGCTGGTCAGTGCTGAACAGAAATTGAAGCAATACATTCCATACGGAGAAGAGGAGTCCTTCAAAGACCAAATGATCGAGTTTCTCAATAGCTTTAGTTACTAATATCAACCGAGCAGATACGCAAAGAGCCGCTACCCAAGACTGATCTTAGGTAGCGGCTCTTTTTGCTTCGCAACTACTCTCGCGCTCAGTACCTCAAGGTCTGAATCGCTCGCGCAGGAATACTCGCCTCAATCACTTGCGTCCCTACGAAGCACTGATAGTCTATCGCCTCGTCCGTCTCGTTCATCACTACGGTCGCGTAGCTCCCATCTTCGTTGACAAAGGTGGTCGCCATGAGCGAGGTACGACTCGCTACGGTGCTCACCCGCTTAGCTCCTGGCTTGATATACTTCGAAAAGTGCCCAATATAGTAGTAGGATGGCGTATAGATCAAGTCGCCCGTTTGGCTGTCTGCATGTATCGGCGCAAAACAGAAATTACCCACGTGGTTCGGCCCTCCTTTGTCATCCAGCAGAATATTCCAATCTGTCCAACCCGCTGTGCCACGGTTGAAGTCATTGATCATTGACTTGCCGTATCGCTCGGCATTTGGCCAATACTGGTACTTCGCAGGATCGAATTTTTCGTTGCAGCCTTCGGTGAACATCAGCTGTTTGTCTGGGTAGGACTCCTTGACTCGTCTCAAATTCTCGAAGTTGGGCTCGCTACCTGTCCATGTCTCGTACCAGTGAAACCCTATACCCCAAGCATACTTGGCCGCTTCGGGATCGCCAAAAATAGTATTGGCTCGCTGCGTGATGAGGTCACGATTGTGATCCCATACGATGATGTTCTTGTCCCCCAGCCCTTCGCTCGCCAAGGTCGGCCCGAGGTGATTCTTCAAGAAGTCACGCTCTTGCTCTGCTGTATAGATACACGATTCCCAGGTTTGAGTAGCCATGGGCTCGTTTTGTATCGTCAGGCCCCAGATCGGCACTTCTTCCGCCTCATATGCTTTGATGAACTTGGCATAATATCTCGCCCAAGCAGGAGCAAACTCAGGAAGTAGCGAGCCTCCTTGAAGCATACGTCCAGTGGTCTTCATGAATGCTGGAGGGCTCCATGGACTCACATAGGTCAGCAATGAACCTCCCGCTTCTGTGATCGCTCTTTTGATCATCGGCAGACGGTAGGCTCGGTCATGCTCTATCGAAAAAGTCGCAAGAGCCGTGTCCCCCTCTTCGATGTAGGTGTACGATCCAGATCCAAAATCACTGCTATGAATTGTCGTACGAAGCAAACTGTACCCAATACCCTCTTGGGAATAGTACGCAGACAGCAACTCCTCCTGCTTGTCCGCTGAGAGTCCTGCGAAAACCTCCGCCGAAGCATCCGTCACTGCTCCTCCTATCCCTACCAACTCCTGAAAGGTCTTGTCGGGATTGACAAAGACAGATATCTGTGTCTCCAAAGGTTGCTCGCCCGGACCAAAAGTCTTCGTACCGGTCTGCGTCAGTCTCAAGTCTGTACCTCGAGCCGTCGTGTAGATCGTCGCTGTACTCAGTTCTTTTATTGGTTGTATTGTTTCGGGAACTGCTTCTTCTACAGGAGACTGTGGGGTACTGCAGCTCACCAGCAGCCCTAGCCCCCATGCAACGAATGCTATTTTATTCTGAATCATAAATTTCTAATTGTCCCAAATGAAAGTCGCCGTACTCCCAGCCTCCAAGACTGCCGAGAAGGATTGTTCTCCTTGGGTGATGTTACATATTTGTTTCGTATCGGTATTGTTGATCGCCAACAACACAATTTGATTCTCTGGAGTCAAGAATGCCACATTTGGCAACTCCTCGGGTGCGTTGGATGCGATGCGCTTCGCTCCTGGTCGGACGAACTTCGAGGCATGTCCAATCGAGTAGTAGCCTGCGTTGCGGGTCACCTCATCGCCATCGATGGTGATCCCTCCGAGACATTGGCTACACCCTCCGTCAGTATGTGGCTGTAGATCAGGAGCAGACGATAGGTTCCACTCGATGACACTACGACTCCAATTGCGCGGAGCACCAATCATCAATTCACGGACATGCCATTTCAGATCTTCGGGGAAATTGCCGGGAGCGCCAAACCACTGCTCAGTGAAGTAGAGTCCCTTGTCTGGATGTGCACTATGCACATCAGACAGTGCCGCTATACTCCCACCATACATATGAAACGCCGACCCTGCTACATACTTTCGCACCTCGGGACGATCCAAAATTGAAATCGGATAATCCGGTCGATCCGCATTGTGATCATACAAAACAATCTTGGTCTTGATCCCCTTTTCTGCGAATGCAGGTCCGAGACTCCGCTCGATGAAATTGGCCTGCTCCTCTGGCTCCATGCTCATACTCGGATTGTTGCCAGGGTGCAAGGGTTCGTTTTGGATGGTCATCGTCTCGATGGTGATTCCTTCCGCCTCCATGGCTTGAAAGTATTTAGTCAAATAAAGTGCATAGGAATCGTAATATTCTTCCTTTAAATGGCCTCCAATACTCGATCCATTGGTTTTCATCCAGACAGGAGGTGACCATGGACTTGCCATGATTTTGATATTAGGATTGATCGCCTGTATTTTTTTGAGCATAGGGATCAACAGTTCTCTCTCTCGCTCTATCGAGAAATTTTCCTGCATCAGATCCGTTTCGCCTGCTGGCAGGTCGTTGTACGAGTACACCTCTGCATCCAAGTCCGATGCGGCAATACTGATGCGTAGATACGACACGCCTATGTCATTGGTACCGACACCAAACAGCTCCTGTAGCAAATCTGACTGTGCCTGTTCGTTCATCTGACTGAGGTGATAGACACTCCCTCCCGTCAACGCAAAGCCAAACCCCTCCATCTGCTGATACATTTGTGTTGGCTCTACGAACACATGCACATCAGCATCGAGTCGTGGTTCACCTAGCAAATCCGAAGACTCTTCCAACTGGCGCTCTCGACTCGCATCAGTCACGTACACTTGTACGACGGGTTCTACATGAAGAGATTGTGTCTGATTATCTGAGATCTCTTGGCTGTCTTTGGCTCCACACGCCGCTAGCATCAGACCACAGCAATAGGTAAGTACTCGATTCATTATTCTATCGTTTGGTTTGGATCCCAGACGAATGTCGCCACAGCCCCCGCATCCAACGAAGCAGAAAAGGACAGCTCGCCCTGAGTCATATTGAAAGTTTTGTAAGCGTCGGTATTGTTGAGAGCGAGTAGGACTATCTGCCCTTCAGGCGTTAGAAAACTCACGTTAGGAATCTCACCAGTATAATTGGACGAGATACGTGTCGATCCTGGCACGACAAACTTCGACGCATGGGCAATCACATAGTAACCCGCTTTGCGCGACACTGTATTGCCGCTGATTTCTATCCCTCCCAAGCATGCCGTACATCCCCCATCGGTGTGCGGCTGTAGGTTGGGCGCTGACGATAGATTCCACTCGATCACGTTGCGGCTCCAGTTGCGCGTCGCTCCGATGATGATCTCTCGTATGTGCCACTGCAAGTCTCCTGAGAAATTGCCTGGCGCACCGAACCACTGTTCGGTGAAATATATGTTCTTGTCCGGATGACTATTGTGCACTGAAGATAGGGCAGAGATATCACCTGCATAGAGGTGAAACCCTGAACCATCGACATATTGTCGTGTTTCTTCGTCATCGAGTATCGAGATCGGATAACTCGTCATGTCTGCATTGTGATCGTAGAGAACGACTTTCGTCGAAATATTATGTGCAGCAAAGAGGGGCCCCAAGCTGCTTTTGATGAACTCGTTTTGCTCGTCCGCAGACATCTCCATGCTCGGGTTGTTGCCGCCATGTAGGGGTTCATTTTGAATGGATACCGTCTCTATCGTGATCCCTTCTGCCTCCATAGCCTGTAGATACTTGACCAAATAAAGCGCGTACGAATCATAGTATTCGGTAAGCAACCGACCGCCTTTGGACGCGCCGTTGGTTTTCATCCACACAGGAGGAGACCAAGGGGTCGCCATCAACTTGAGGTCTGGTTTGATCTCCAATATTTTTTTGAGCAGCGGGATCAAAACCGCTCGATCTGGTTCGATCGAAAATTGCAGCTGATCCATGTCTGTTTCTCCCTGCGGGAGATCATTGTAAGAAAACACAGAAGCATCCAAATCCGACGCTCCAATGCTAATGCGCAAATATGAGATGCCAATCCCATCCCCTTCTGTTCCAAATAGCTCTTGGAGCAAGTCATCCTGTGCCGCATCACTCATTTGGCTGATGTGCTGTGCACTACCACCTGTCAGGGCAAACCCAAAACCATCTATGTCTTGGTAGCCAATCTCTGGATTAATCGTCAAGTTGATACTTGCATTGGCTACTGCCGCTCCGACTAAACCCTCTTGTTGAGCAAACTTGACCGACTCATTGGCCTTGGTCAAATACACCATCACCTCGGGCAGGTTTGTCTCTGGAGGCTCGACTACTGGAGGAGGTGGTGCGACAGTGTCGTCACTTTCTGCGCAATTGAGTAAACACAAACACATTCCCCACAGCACTGCTATCCATACTTTTCTATTCATCATTTGAGTTATTTGCTGAACCCTACGATTCAGGAGTGATGAGCAGGTGAATCTAGTCACCTGCCCATGTTGTACTTATTCACTAACCGATCAAACGGCTTTCAACCTGTTTATTATAATACTTCCTTGATCTCCACATTGTCGAGGTGCATGCCCTCACCAAATGGAGAGACTTCTTCATCTGAGGCCCATCCCGAACCAGCTTTGAAAAGCAAATAGATCGAGCCATCCTCCGTCAAACTGTCTGCGGGCAGAGTAAACTCGCCACTAGCATCCAACGACTGAGTGAAAGCATTCGCAGCAGTACACCCCTGTGCGATTTCCATGATATCTCCATCAAAAGCACCTTTGAGACAATCTTCGCCCTCTCCGTAGGCTTTGAGTGCAACTTGCGACCCTGGCTTATTGATGATATCTTCTGAGTCAGGTGATTCATGTAGGAAATATACCTCGAACCACGTGCCGTCATTGCCTGTCGTACTGCTGATATTGGCAGAGAACTTATAGGTTTTGTCTGCTGTCAAGGCCACCTTCTGATACAAAATATGGTTCGAATACTGGTAAACCTTGTCCATATCATCCGTCGCGTTTTTGAACATGAAAGTCTCATCAACAAACGCCGCTTCCGTGATGTTGTCATCAGCTGTCCACAGTGCTACGGATATCCATGCTGACGCATCAGACATGTCTCCACTTGCTACGAGATTGGGGCCGAACCCTGACACTTTCACTTCTTGGGTCGCATCATCACTGCCTCCCTCATTGGTAGTTGTCAAGGTGACTGTATAGGTACCACTCTCTGTATAGGTATGCTCAGCATTAGCAGAAGTAACAATGTCTGAATCATCTCCAAAATCCCAAGCATAGCTTTCTCCTCCTATGGATGTATTGGTCACAGAGATCATCATCGTATTCTCTTCGTTCACTTCGAGTGTGAAGCCCGCCAAAGGCGCATCCACAGTTTTGTCTTCTTTGCTATCCTCTCCGCATGAGCTGAGAATCACAGGCGCTACGAGAAGTGCCGCCAAATAACTGTAATTTCTAAATAGTCTTTTCATAATTATAGTTGTTAAAAATTGATTTGATAAAATGTACCATGGGTCGGCAAACGGCCTTTCCCCTATGTTTTCCATCCCGACTTTCATGCTATCAATCTGGACAGAAGTATTTTAATTATTCGTTGGGTGTCAGGTTTGGATTTCTATCCAATTCTTCCTGTGGAATCGGTACGAAAATCTTGCTCTCATCCATGTTGTACTCAACTGGCTGCCCCGTACGCAAATCGATTTCCACCAAGTTATTCATCACCGATACGACCTGATCAAAGCGCACGAGATCATCCCAGCGCTGACCTTCTTGTGCCAACTCCAACCTTCTTTCGTCCAATATCGCCTGTCTCATGCTAGCTTGACTCGCCTGATCTGCGACCGTCAGATTTGGTAAGTTCACCCTCGACCGAATGCGGTTGACCTCAGTTGCTGCATCACCCAGTCGATTGAGACCTGTGAGCGCCTCTGCTTTGAGCAAAACCACATCCCCTAGACGGAGCAAGTGCAGACGGTCTGTACTCGCCCAACCATCGGCATGCTTCCACTTGTAAGCGAATGGAATCGAGCTGCCCACGGCATTGCCCCAGTACTCATCCACCCAATTGACGGACTCAAACAGTACAGTCGCATCTCTACGAATCACATCGCCCTCAGCAGCATAAGCATCGATGAGGTTGTGCGAAGGCGTAGTAAATTTCCTCCAAGTATCTCCCGATATCGATGGAGGCAAATGCATCTGTGGTCCCCAAGTCGCCTCAGGTGCTCCGATATATTGCACCTCCAGGATGGACTCGGCATTGTTGTAGTGTGCCCCATCAAACAAGTCTGCATAGTCAATCAGTGTGTAATTGGCTGAACTGCTCTCCACCGCTAGGATATAATCCAGTGCCGCTTGATAATCAGGCGTCGGACGTTGCAATGCCGCCTTGGCGGCTAAGGCATTGGCAGCACCAGCAGTCGCTCGTGCCTTGTTGACACTCGCATCTGAGCCATAGGTGTCTGGCAACATTGAGATCGCCATTGTGAGATCTGACAAGATTTGGTCGTAGACTTCATCCTCTGTAGACTTCTCCGGACGAATGACATCAGGGTCCGTAGATTTGACAAATTCCGTCACCAGCGGTACCTGTCCCCAAGTCGTGACTAGTGTGTAATAATGATATGCACGTAAGAAATACGCCTCCCCGAGTATCTGCTCTCTGCGCTCCTCTGTCAGCTGTGGGTCTTCTACCAAAGGTGCTCTTTCGAGTACCACATTTGCTTTCGCAATGGCATTGTAGATGTTGGACCAGTTGGTCAACAGACGTGAGTTAGTAGGCGTCACCGTCAACCAGTCCAATTGAAAAATCTCTGGGTTGTCTCCTCCTGCGTAATGATTGTCGGAGCGCACATCTTGAAACAAGATCTTGTCCCAAGCATAATAATCTGAAGACTGAAAGGACTCGTATGCGCCAACCAAAGCTGCCTCGATCTGGCCAGCATTATCATAGCCTACTTCGGTCGTCTCCTGAGAGATCGGCTCCAAGTCCAAAAAATCATCACAGGCCACCAAGCACAGACCAAGTGCCATGCTTAGGGCTATATTTATCTTTACATTTATTTTTTTCATGGGTAGCGATTTTAGAAAGTGAGGTTAAGTCCAGCGATGAAATTGCGGGTCTGTGGATAGGTACCATAGTCGATCCCCTGGGCGGTGTTGCTATACCCAAAGGCATTGACCTCTGGATCAAAACCTGAATAACCCGTGAATGTGAGGAGGTTTTCACCTGTGACATAAACCTTCAGTCCTTTGATGTTGGCCTTGGACAAGAGTGACGATGGCAAATCATAGCCTAGCGTCACGGTTTTGACTCTCAGATATGATGCATCTTCGATGAATCGAGTAGAGATTCGCGAGTTATCGGTATTGCCCCAAGTTGCTCTCGGAATATCCGTCACATCTCCTGGTTGTCTCCATCGATCCAGTACCGCCGTGGATTGATTCTTAGGATCGGTCATGCCCTCGATATCAATGCGCGATGCATTCAGGATGTCATTGCCATAGGATCCTTGCAAGAACACGAGCAAGGTGAGCCCCTTGTAGCTCAGTGTATTGGTCATCCCGTAGAGGAAGTCTGGATTGGCATGACCAATGATACGACGGTCGTCCGCCGTAGGTGTGAAAGTGCTCTCTCCGATCTGGTTGATATAGTAAGCATCCCCTGTCTGTGGATCCACCCCTCCATACACATAGCCATACAAAGTACCGAGTGACTCCCCTTCACGAACCAAACTGGCTTCACCACGACCTGCAACAGCCCCGTCAAAAATCTCTTGCCCAACGATATCGATTACTTTGTTTTGATTGAATGAAATGTTGAAATCCGTATTCCATTTGAAGTCTTTGTCAAGATTAACTGTACTGACAACAAACTCTAACCCTTGGTTTTGCAGTTCTCCGATGTTTTGGATGGCATTGTCAAAACCCGTGGATCGGGGCAGCGGAGCATTGAGCAATAGGTCAGTGGTGGTCTTGCGGTAAGCATCTGCCGTCAACGTCACTCGGTTGTTCCACAAGCCTAGATCCACACCGATATTGGTCTGCTGCGACTCCTCCCATTTGAGCGTATTGTTACTGATCGAGGCTGGATAAGTCCCTGGCTGAGTCACTCCTCCGATGGGATAGTTGGCACCTCCTCCAATCAACCCAAGATAAGAGTAGCGATTGTCGCCACTTAGCTGGTCGTTTCCTACGATACCCCATCCTGCACGGATTTTCAAATCACTGATGGTAGAAATCCCTTCGAGAAAGCTCTCCTCGGAGATTCTCCATCCCCCTGATACCGATGGGAAATATCCCCAGCGATTCTCAGGGCCAAAAACACTAGATCCATCGACCCGAAAATTGGCTGTCAACAAATACTTGTCATTGTACTCGTAGTGTACTCTACTGAGGTAAGACTGATTGGCCTTCTCCGACTTGGTCGCGGTAGCCTCGATGATCTGCGAACCCACATTGGGTGTTTGTATTCCATCGCTCGAAAAATTCTGAGTCACCACCTTGTTGTATTCCCAAGTGAATTTTTGCTGTACCGCTCCGACCAGTACTTCCACTCTGCTCTTCCCGATGTCTTTGGTATAGGATAGCGTATTGTCGAGAATGTAATACTGATTTTTGTTCGTGTTGTTTTCGGCACGGCCATTCAAGGCTCGTCCATAGCTCGTCAAATAAGGATTCAAAAAGTAGTCGTAGATGTCATTGTTATGATCCAGACCGATGTTGCTCCTGAACTTAAAGTTTTTGAGAAAAGAGATCTCCGCATAGGTATTTCCAATCAAACGTTGGTTGCGGTATTTTCTATCCGATCCATCGGTACTCGCAAGTGGGTTTTCCCAGTTCTGGAACGGGTTGCTCGTGAAGCTGCCGTCTGGGTTGTAAATCCCAATGATCGATGGAGTCGACAATGCCCCAAGCAATACTCCCCCCGAATTCACGGCTTGGTTGTCAGTCACATCTACATCGGAGTAGAGCGTATAGGCTACACGTGTTCCGACCTTGAGCCAATCACTCACCTCATGGTCTAAGTTGACTTTGAAATTGGTTCGACTCATCTCCGAAGTACGTACGGCTCCTTTTTGATCCGTCCATCCACCCGAGATATAGTAGTTCGTCTTTTCGTCCTTACCAGATATCGACAATTGATAGTTCTGTGATACCCCGCGCTGGAATACCTCATCCTGCCAGTCCGTGTTTTCGGTATACTGTGACCAATCCGTATTTTGGCCCATCTCCTGCATCAGCTCGATGTAATCTCTGCTGCCCAGCACATCCATTTTTTTCCATACTTGGGCAAAGCCACCGTAGGCATTGAAATTGATTTGTGCATTGTCAGTTGTACCTCGTTTGGTCGTGATCAGTACTACCCCATTTGCTCCTTGCGCCCCATATATGGCTGCCGACGAAGCGTCCTTTAGGATCGAAATAGATTCTACATCTGCAGGATTGATCGAACGGGTGTCAGTCGTGGGTACTCCGTCCACCACGTAAAGAGGTTCACTGCCCGCATTGATGGAGTTGGTTCCACGGATTCTAAGGTTGAGCCCTTGAGAGGGTTTCCCGCTACTGGACATCACTTGCACACCCGCTGCTTTTCCTTGGATGAGTGATCCGATCTGAGAGTTGGGGCGTAGGCTCATGTCTTCGTCACCCACTACAGCGATGGATCCTGTCACGTCTTTTTTCTCCTGCGTCCCATAGCCTACCACCACGATCTCCTCTAAACTGACGACATCTTCTACCAGCGCAAATTGGAAATTGGATTGATTGCCCACTGATACAGTCTGACTCAAGTAGCCCAAAGAGCTCACCACCAACTGATCCGTCGCGGAAAAATCATAGGTGATCGAAAACCTCCCGTCTATGTCCGTCACCGCTCCGGTAGTTGTCCCGACGAGCTGAATCGTCGCGCCCGGTATCGGCTCTGCAAATTCATCTGTCACTTGGCCCACCACAGTACTCTGCTGTGCCATCGCGACGCTTTGTGTCAGTAGAAATACTACCAACACGCAAGCATATAATCTAATCTTGTCAATGTGTTTCATGCGTTGTTCATTCGTCTTTTGAAATAATCATGTTCCCATTTTTAGGAATATGTAAACCAAGAAAGATCCAGAACCAATCGCCAAGGTGAGTAGTAAAGAAGTGGACGAAATGAAGTCTACAAAAACAATTATAGTTTGATTACCAAATGGTTAAAACAAATCAATGCCGTCAAAAAAGTGGATAGATATGGAGAACCCTCCGTGAAGGAAAAGCAACGATAATACTAGGAACGCCAAGTCTACCTCTAAATTGAATCAATTGTTTTCGCTACCCGCACCACGGACGAGTGCGCTGATCTTCATGATCTGCTCTTCGAACTCCTCGCGGGGACCCGCCGATTTGTTCTTGACTTTGACACGGTAGTTGTAAATGGTGTTGACAGAGTAGCGTAGCAATTTAGAGATCTGCGAACTATCATGAATCCCCAACCTAATCAAAGCGAAGATGCGCAGCTCGGTGTTGAGGAGCTCTCCCGATTTGAGCTCGATGCGCTCATCCTCCAGCAGGAGTTCGTTGACACGGTTGACAAAATCCGGGTAGATATTGAGAAAGGTACTGTCGAAAGTCGCATAAAATTGCTTGAGTTCTCGGTCTATCAGCTCAGGCGAACTGGTCGTCTGGAGCAGTTCCTCAAATTTTCGACTGGTGATCATCTTGCGCACCATGCGACGGTAGTTATCCAACTTGTCGATGAAGTCCGAACAGATGTTGAGGAAGTTGGCGATGTATTGCTCCTTGATACTATCGGTCTCGACAAGTTGACCGTTGAGGCTATTGAGCTGATCATTGGCATACTTGAGTTCGTCGTTGAGCTTTTGGAGACTGAGGTTGGCTCTGCTCAGGTCATTGCGGCCTTTACGCACCTTTTTGACCTGTCTGAAAATCATGAACACCATCACGGCTAATCCCACCGAGAGCAAACTGATCAGCAATAACATGTAACGAAGCTTAGTATTCTGCTGATCAATGCGCTTTTGATAGGCCGCCGTAATCAACGGGAAAATGTTAGAAATCTCAATAAAGCGCAGTCTTGAGTTGAAAAATTCCGCATCCTGAAACGAAAACTTGATGTATCGATAGGCACGCTCGATCTGGTGATCTTCATAGAGCAACTGTGCCAACTGAGTCAGCGAAGCATTGTCTTTGATCGCAGCACGTATATCTGAGATCGCCGATAGCGCCAAATAAACCTTCTGCTCCTCGCGATTGCCGTTGATCTGATGGATCAGTGAGCGCTGAAACGCCACCAACGAGTACCCAGCAGTCGCCATCTCTACCATTTGCATTCGGCGCGTGTTGATTTCTAAGCACTTCTCCATTTGACGGGAATCACGGTATTCCTTTTCTTGAATGTCCAAATACAAATCCGACCCCTCGTCCACATGCCTAAGTAACGAATCCGTATAACTGTCAAGCTTTTCACGGTACATGACGATGTTGGACTCGATGCGCGAGTAGAAATGGAGATCCTCATACACTTTTCGGTAGACGACATAGTACATTTTGAGCGAATACTCATCCAGTTTATCAGGAGCTACTTTTTGCAGGATCTCAATCGCCTCCATATAGCTGCCCGAATGTGCGAGTAGTTTGGCAAGATATAGCTCGGATTGCCCTTCGAAGGCAGCATTGTGCAGACGACTACCGATCTCTAAATTCCTTTTGATATAGGCGAGTGCCGAGTCAAAATTGTACGCGGCATACTCCCGAATCAACTGCACATCGATGTGGTAGCGGTCTGCTTCGGTGAGTGTAGGGTCATCCATGAGGCTTTTGATGCTGTTGATCTTCAGCTCCCGGCGCTCCTCATAGAGTGGTCGTTTGGCGAGCTCCTGATCGAGCACATCGAGCAGTGAGTCTAGCTTTGCGGCAAAGACACCATTCGAAACCACCAACAGCAACATCAACCCTAATAACCTATGCATGGAGAATGATAATAATTTTTCAAATCA
The DNA here is from genome assembly GCF_900142205.1 of Reichenbachiella agariperforans. Lineage (GTDB taxonomy): Bacteria > Bacteroidota > Bacteroidia > Cytophagales > Cyclobacteriaceae > Reichenbachiella > Reichenbachiella agariperforans. The sequence goes on along the minus strand of NZ_FRAA01000006.1, from coordinate 129,294 downwards.
ATAGGGAACGAAATTACACAATTCGATGAGATAACACAGCGATCCCTTCATCGCTCTTTGTATTTTGCTGAATGACAGACCTCCAAGACACTTTGGCCTACCCAATAATCTTGACCGCACGGATGCATAAGTAGCATATATTGGCTAATTTTGCGCCTCACAATTAGACACATAGACGATGGAATTGAATGCATTGACAGCTATTTCGCCAGTAGACGGCCGATACAGAAGACACACCGCAGACCTTGCCGAGTTTTTCTCCGAGTTTGGGTTGATCAAATACAGAGTACACGTAGAGATCGAATATTTCATCGCGCTATGTCAGCACCCATTGCCACAATTGGAGAGTGTAGACGCAAGCGTATATGGCAAGCTTCGCCAGATCGTCGTGGAGTTTTCTGAAGCAGATGCACTAGAGATCAAAAAGATTGAAAGCACTACCAATCATGACGTCAAAGCCGTAGAGTACTTCATCAAAAAAAGATTCGACACGCTCGGACTAGAGCCTTACAAGGAATTCATCCACTTTGGGTTGACCTCTCAGGACATCAACAACACGGCGATCCCACTACAACTCAAGCACGCCATCGAGAGCGAGTACATCCCAGCGCTCAATCAAATCGAAGCACTGCTCATGGACATGGCCGAAGCATGGAAAGACATCCCTATGCTCGCCAAAACACACGGTCAGCCCGCTTCCCCTACTTTGCTAGGCAAAGAAATCCTCGTGTTTCATGAGCGACTGACCCAGCAGGTCAACATGCTCGACTCAGTGCGCTATGGTGCTAAATTTGGCGGAGCGACTGGCAACATGAACGCGCACCACATCGCCTATCCCGAAATCGATTGGATCAAGTTTGCCAACAATTTCGTAGACAACACCCTCGGACTCAGACGCAGCTACCCCACCACTCAGATCGAACACTACGACGACATGGCTGCCCTGTTTGACAACCTCAAAAGAATCAACACCATCCTCATCGATTTTTCCCGTGACATCTGGCAATACATCTCGATGGGCTACTTTAAACAAAAGATCGTGAAAGGAGAGGTCGGATCATCAGCTATGCCTCACAAAGTCAATCCGATTGACTTTGAAAATGCCGAAGGCAACCTCGGTATCGCCAATGCGCTCTACGAATATCTCTCTGCAAAGCTACCGATCTCACGCCTACAACGAGATCTGACAGACTCTACTGTACTCCGCAATGTCGGTGTCCCCGTTGGTCATGGTTTCATCGCGCTCAAGTCTCTCGAAAAAGGGATAGGGAAATTAGAGCTCAATCAAGCCAATATCGAGTATGATCTCGATCAAAACTGGGCTGTCGTTTCGGAGGCCATTCAGACTATCCTCAGACGCGAAGCGTACCCAGAGCCATACGAGGCACTCAAAGCGCTCACCAGAGGCAACCAAGAGATCACTCAAGAAAGCCTCAAGGTCTTCATAGATGGACTAGAAATCAGTGACGCACTCAAAGCGCAAATGAAAAAAATTACTCCATTCAACTACACGGGTATCAACCCGCTGAAATAAGAATAAAAAAAATCATTTGATACAAAGCAGGAATCAAAGCGGAGCTATTTCGTTGAGGTTCCTGCTTTTTTATGTGCCATTGGATAGTGATGTTGTTTTGTGAAGACACGAAACAGGGCTAGGTTGTTTTATCCCCTGAAGTCACCACTCGCACGAGCGCATTCTTTTAGTCTCTTGTTGACTGTAGCTTTCCACCATGGCCCTTTGGTGAATACCAGTTTGGTCTTAACCCAAAGGTTATTTTTGAACCGTCTCCAACCTGTTTTAACAGACTGACCTGGCCGATGCTCTAGGACATACTCAAAACCCATGTTATGCGTCACTTCTATAGCGCATCGGTTTCCATAGAGCAACTTTCTACCATCCTTAACATAGATATAACTAATCTCCTTTTTGTCTGGCTGATTTCGTCGGATGTCTTCTTTGACTTTTCGATCCACCTTTCTTGTGGGAAGCTCCTCTTCTGTTACTTCCTGAGCCCATGCTCCACCACTCAATAGCACAGTGACTACCAAAGCAAAAAGAAACCGTATGACTGAAGAGCTTAACATCATTTCAATGATAATTCAAATATCTATAGATAGCGAACGGTAAAGGTGAATTTATAGCGAGATGATGCCTTCGATGTTTTTGGCGCTTTCATAAACCTCAATCACCTGATCACTACTGCCTGCCATCACCTGGATCGTAGCACTCACATATTTACCATTCTTGGAGGGCTTTAGTTTTACATCATGCTTTGGGAATAAAGCATTGACTGCCCCGACCTGAGCCTCGGGTACGATAAACTTAAACATGTACAAGGTAGGAAACGAATGTACGCTCTCTAGCTTGTCTTTGAATGATTGTGATGAATAGTCCATAAATAAAAAAAGTCCTGACTATTTAGGTCAGGACTCAAAGTTATCTTTTGTTTCTCTACTAGAAAAACTTATATCTCTCGTCTTTGATGTCAGCGAGTTCTCTTACTGCTTGATCTATGTTATACGACAACCTAGACTGCTGCTTAGAAGCGGCTTGGTTTCTGTAAACTTCATAGTCAGAGATTTCCGGCGCTTCATGCTTGTTGATTAACTCCAACTGAACTACACCGTTTTCTACTGCAAATGGAGCTGTTACCTCTCCTGGTTCCAACGAAAACGCTACGCCTACCGCTTTAGGAGCTAGACCTACGCTTTTGAGAGAGTTACTACTCAATTTCAAATCATCCATCGAGTAATACTTCACGTTATTGCCATCATAAGCGATGATTCTATTTGCCAACACTGGCTCATCAATACTGTTTAGCTTATCCGTAATGACTTTTGCCTTTTTAGCATCTGTTACTTTCTTCGTCACTTCATTTCTAACAGACGATAGGTTAGCAACGCCTTCTTCTTGCTCAGACTCAAGGGTAGCCACTACATACTGGTTGTCTATTTCGAAGACATCAGACACATCTCCTACACTCGCTTTGTTGTACGCCCAGTAGACAATCGTTCTAGCCTCGGCTAAGCCTGGCAATCTTTTATCATTTGCTCCTAACTTGCCAGCTGATTTTACGCTCATGCCTGCAGCTCTCGCATTTTCCTTGAAATCCGATGAAGAATTGGTATCGAATGCAAAACTCTCTGCATTTCTATAGTACTCATTACGCGTGTCGTCACTTACGAATAACTCCAATGCAACCTTAGCTACTTTCAGCTTTTCGTTCGTCTTAAGTGCAGTAACATCAATGATATGGTATCCGAACTGTGTTTCTATTACATCAGATAACAAACCGGTCTTCTTCGCATTGAACACTGCTTCTTGGAACGGAGCAACCATTCTTCCTTCGCCGAACCAACCAAGATCACCACCCTTAGACGCTGTACCATCCGTACCATGTTCTCTTGCCATTTCGGCAAAGTCAGCACCGTTCTTGATTTGCTTCAACACTTTTCTTGCCTCACTCTTAGCCGTTGCTTTCGCAGCATCAGTATCGCCATCCGCTTTGAACAAAATATGACTTGCTCTCGCTGAATACTCTTCTCCCGCCTCTTTGCCAGAGACTTTGTAAACCACATAGCTTCCACTCTCGATTACTGGCCCCACTACATCACCAACTACAGCGTCTTGTACTGCGCTAGGTAGCTTGTCAGCGGCATAGCTGTTATATGGATCATTTGAGTCTGAATTAACAGTAGCAAACAATGAATCATTTTCTGCATTAGCTAACTCTGTAGCTAATTTGTCGATTTGTGTCTTAACCTCTAAAGTATCTGCCGCAGATGGTACTACATCTATCACTACATAATTGATAGCCTTAGAAGCATCTCTTTTATACTCATCTTCGTGATCAGACAAGTAAGCCTTCAACTCACTCTCTGACACAGACACTAAACTATCCTCTACTGAACTAAATGGCACGTAGATGTAGTTAACTTCTGCTGTATTGTTAGCATTAGTGTACTCATACTTGGCCTCAGCCTCTGTAGCGTAGTTCGTTTTAAGTATGAGGTTGTTGTATTTCGTACGCTGACGTGTCGGAGCTAAACTGTTTTCAAAGTTGTACCATGAAGCCCGCTGCTGTGGCGTCTGCTCATTTAAGCTCTGTAAAAATGCAATCACATTTTCTTTTTCGAACTGTCCTGTTTCTGGATTAGTAAATGCCTGTCTGATCTGTGGGCTAATGTTATCACCCTGAACCATATCTACAATTTCTTCTTTTGAGATCTTCAATCCCAAAGCCTGGAACTGATTTTCGAATGCATATTTGCTAATCAAGGCATCCCAAGTTTGGTTGCGGATATACTCCTGCTCAGAGGCAGAAGGGCTTCTTCCCTGATTCAGCTGAAAGTTGTAGGTCATTTCCTCCTGCTTGTCCAAAAAGTCCTGATAAGAAATAGACTGCCCTGCTATCTCCCCGATATCATTAGACCCACCGAATATCCTTGAGTTAGGTCCCAAAAGATCCGCGCCTACAAAAGCAACGATCGAAAACCCAATGAGTCCGACAATAATCTTCCCTCCTTTATTCCTTAATGTATTTATTAATGCCATGTCTATCTATGTTAAAAAGAAGCGCAAAATAAGAAAGCCTCCCGTTAATATCAAAATTTTCTTCTCTTAGTTAAATCCTTGTTTATGAGGCTATTCTTGATCCAAAACACGGAGCTTAATTTTTTCGATTCTAGCCTCCTCCATGAGCATGATCTCAAAACTGTATCCAGGAATCAAAATCACCTCTCCTAACTCTGGTAGATTCTCATTGATGGTAAGAATCAGGCCTCCCAACGTATCGTATTCACCTGTCGGTAAGTTTAGACTTTGACTCTCATTGATATAGTCAACCTCTTGTCTCGCACTGAATATAAATTCACTGTCATTGATTTTAAGTTCGACAAGATCATCATCATCATGTTCGTCTCTGATCTCTCCAAAGATCTCTTCGATGATGTCCTCCAAAGTCACGATGCCTGAGGTCCCTCCATACTCGTCGACGACCAGCGCAATACTTTTACGATCCGTAATGAGCTGAACCATCAGTTCGTTAGCAGCCATGGTTTCTGGTGCAATAATGATCTTCGTCAAGATACTCGCTACATCCTGGGGTTTTTTGAACAACTCTAAAGAATGACAGTATCCTATCACATCGTCTATAGAGTCATTGTACACTATTATTTTGGAGTGACCTGTTGCCACAAACTGATCTCGCAAATTATCAATGGTATCATTGACATCCACTGCCTTGATCTCCGTACGTGGGATCATACATTCACGAACTTTGACTGTCTTGAAATCTAGCGCATTGTTGAAATATTTGGTATCCACATCCTGATCATTCTCCTCCTTGTCACCTTCCATAATGATTTTGAGGTAGTTATTGAGATCAGTCAGTCCATATACTGGTTTATCATCCGAATAGTCGAGTCTTAGTACGCTTTTCAGGAGGAACTTGCTACCAGCCACAATCACGTATACTACAGGACTGAGTACATAATAGATCAATAAAATCGGCACGGACAACACAGACAAAAACCGATAGGGGTTAGTCAAAAAGATACTTTTGGGTACATACTCGGCGGTGAACAATACAATAATCGTAGAGATAATCGTCTGAAGGAGTAGAACAATGATGTCATTGTTCAAACTCTGCGGTAGCACCGAGACCAACCAAGGGTCCAGCAACATAGACATGAATATACCATAAACCACCAGTGTCAGGTTGTTTCCGATAAGTGTCGTGGCGATGAAGTTAGAAGGGTTGTTAGAAAATTTGGTAAGGATACGAGCAGACAGACCTCCTTGTTTCCCTTGTAAGGCGATGTGCAACTTGTCCGTCCGGATAAAAGCAATCTCTATACCTGAAAATAGCGCTGAAAAAAATATAGATGTCAGGATGCCCCCTGTGAGGAATGTGTCCATAGATTATAGAAGAGCTATTTCTTGTTCTTTTTAAATTGATATAAAAGTAAGAGAGATACACTTAACATAAAAATCCAATATGAATGCGAAAAGCCGTATGTCATCGTCTGGTGTAGGCCAATTAAAAAAAAGCCTGCCGCCAGTGTAAATATTATGATTTGAAAAACTGAATTCATCTACTCTTCCATTATTTCTTCGGGCTCATCATCGTAACTGGTCGTGTCTTCCTCGAAGACCAAATCTTCATCAAAGCCCGACTCTTCGTCCACACTACCCTTGGTCGGGTTTAGCGTCATCACGCCTGTAGGGTTCAAAATCGTATACTGATCAAAATCCTCACTGGCTTCTAAGCCTTCTCCCTTCAGTACCTCTCCATCTGCCTTAATGGTCACAAATTTGTCCGTATATATTCTTTCTTCTTTTGGGTACCAATTGAGAAGTTCAGAATGCAGTTCATCTCCTTTGGCTAGACTTTTCATCTGTACATCTCCTTCAGCTTTGTAATAGTCCTCCTTGGCAAAATAATATCCAGTATTGGCACGTAAGGTAGATGATAATTGTCCCATGGCATTGTAAAACTCAAGGTATATCCCTTCGGGAAAATCCCTGTCTTCGTTTTCATAAACCAACTGTTTGGCTGCTACCAGTCTCAGTTTGGTTACCGCTGAGTCAGACACCAAGACATCTATGTTGTCCAAAGTTACCGATGGCCCGTCATAGGTTTCCTTCTCCAAAACAGCATTCTTGCTTTCACATGCTAGCAATAGGCCAATCATTAATATGGGAAGTAAGTATTTCATACAAAGCAAAAAAAGCACCTTACTAGAACAGTTAGGTGCTTTTCATCAATTCTTTTTTATCTACTAGTTTGGTCTTCTTTCGAGAACGACTGTTTCGTTGATCCAACATCCTACAGTCATAGACTGTCCCTCGGTCAACCCAAGTTCAAAGATCTCCGAGATAGAAGGGAACTGCTCTTTGGCTTTTGCCATTCCATCTACATTCCCAGCCTTTTGGTATTGATTATATGCTGCGATGAACACCAATCTATCCGCTACTTTGCTCACCCCTTCTCTACAGTCATTGTAACTCTGCATATAAAGGTTTCCAATCATAGTATATGCATCGCTCATAGATGGATCGTATGACAATGCCTTTCTTGCATTTGTTCTGGCAGCTGCTTTTTGCCCCTTGCTTGCGAACATTTGAGCTTTATTCATATAAATTTCTGCTTTTTGCAAGTTGTCATCAGACATCTCGATTGCAGCATCATAGTACTCAGCTGCTTTGTCTGTTTCTCCAGCAGAGGCCAATTTGATCCCTAACACTTTTGCCATACCGTACGATGGCTCGCTCTTATAGACCAACTCTCCCGCTTCTACAAATGCTGGGCTATCTGTACACTTCGCTGACAACATCAACTGAAATACCTTTTTGGCCATCTTGGGGTCTTGAGTCTCATTCATTTTAGGAACGAGTTTCCCTTCGATAAACTCACAATTAACATCTACAGTAGCTGTCAATAGCTTGTCTACGTTCTCTTGGTATCGCTCGTATTTGGGATTGCTCTTTTGTGCTTCCTTTTCAGAAATCACATCCGATATTTTCCCATACTTGTCTATTACCTCTTCGTCTGTGATAGATCCCCCACCTAGCTTATATCTTCTGACCACATCCATATAGGCCACTAGATTGTTATCAAGTGTATTGACACCATTCATCTCGAAAGTTTTGTCAAACAAATCCATCAACTCCTGATACTTGTCACGATTTCCTTTGTAGAATTTATATGCTCTGAACGCTTTTCTATTCAACACATTTGGTTCATCACCAAAATACTTGATACGATCGTCATACATCTGAAGCGCTTTCTCTTGGTAAGCGAGTTGTTTAGCAGGATCAGTTTCTTTTTCTTCTAAACCCTCGTAGATTTTAGCACCATTGATATAAAGTGATTCGTTGAGATCTGGGCAGTTATCTAGTAGCCATTGGTGTGGCTCTACTGCTCTAGCAAACTGATCACTTTTAACAGCGTCTACATATAGTGCGTTCTTTTCCTTGGCTTTATCTACATCTTCTGGCCAGTTCCATCCTGGCTGAGCGATTGCTGCGGCATTTAATCCAACAACTAACCCTATCAATAGTAGCTTCTTCATTTTAATCGAATTTATGTTTTGACCGTTGAGTTCTTAAAAAAGTGAAAAATTATGATGAACTGTCCACTTTCTCAACTAATGCCCAACTATTAATTATATTTTCTTCTAACAAACCACCGATCATTCAGTGTTGCACCTAAGACAAACTTGATATATGTCTCTTTGACTAACCCGTCACTCTTAGTACCTCTCTGCCCATATTTGAACGCCATATCAAGCGATGAAACAGACTTTACAGGAAGTGACCAGCCAAAATTAATGCCAAAGTCATCGATCTTCGTCGTACCAGCTAGGTAGGGCACTTGCTCATAGCTCACACCAAAACGGTATCTCACACGGCTCAAATAGCTGTCTACATCGTTATACTTGGGGATTATTTCTACACCTAACCCTGCTCTGTAAGAATCCCTCATTTTCTGCTCAGAAAAATCTCCAAAGGCAGCATCCTCTTTCCATTCTGCTCGTGCTACATCTATTCCTATGATGAATCTGTTGAGGTGCTCAAACGAAACACCTATTCCATATTCAGCCGGCAAATCAAAGGCATTGCTATAGGTTCGGTTGGTCAACGTATCTCCTGGTATGGAATTGTCATTAACGAAAGTCACCTGACGCGTCAGCCTATCCCCTTCCAAACTATGCGCCAGGTCATAGGTCGCCCCTATATTTATTCTTTTGTCCTTTGCGATATCTATTTCATAGGAAGCCCCAAACCCAAAAGTAAACCCTTTGTAATTCGTCTTTTCTTTTAGACCCGTAGGTACTTGAGCCAAAACATCTTCGCTATAGAGATAGATTTTAGTTTCGTCCTCTATAAACCCAAATAGAAAAGAACTCCTTACGCCGACGGATAAATTATCTATGATTTTGATACCATTAGACCAATAGACTTCTGATATACCCCCCTCTCCTTGATTCTCGGTAATGGAGATCACATCATCATTACCAATGACCTGACCTGAGGTAAGAAAATCAAAATTAACAGAGCTATAGGGTCTAACGCCAATATTGGTCGTCATGCGGTTATAGAGTACTGGAAAAGCAAAACTGAGGTATTTGAATCCCCCAGTACCTGTGGTCTGATTGTCAAACTCGCTTGCTGCTGTACGTGACTCTCCTTGCAACCCTATTTCAAATGCACTGAGGACATTATAAGTCAAGAGTGCCGGGTTCATATTGTTGATGTGATAAAAACTCGGCGTACCGATACCCACTCCCCCCATGGCCTCTTGGTGAGACATGGCTCTACTCTGTATATCACCAATACCAAAAACCGAATACGGGGAAAAAGTAATCTGTGCTTGAGCGAGATAGCCGCAAAGACAGGTAGCTACAAGGGCTATACTATTTTTTATCTTCATTATACTCCAAAATCCTATTCAAACCTACCAGCACTAATTCAGGGGACGCAAAGATGGATTCTTTTAATTTAGATTCAAAACGTTTTGCACCACCACCACATAGAATCACCTGTATATCAGGCCATTTTTGTTTGTACCGTGAGATAATACCGTCTATTTCGGCAGATATCCCATGGATGACTCCACTCGTCATAGCTGAGCGTGTCGAATCTCCTATCAAGTCAACTTCATCATATTCCTCTATCAAAGGCAGCCTCTTGGTATAGTCGTGCATCGCTTTAAACCTCAGCGCGATACCTGGAGATATTGCTCCTCCGTGGTAGTTGTTATCCCTATCCAAAAAATCATAGGTAATACATGTCCCTATGTCAATGACCAAACGATCACAAAGGTTGCCTACCGTCTGTGCTCCTACCACTGCAGCGAGACGGTCCAGACCTAAGGTCTCCTTAGTACTGTACAAATTCTGGAGAGGGAGTGGTGTATCGTGAGACATATAAAGCACGTCATGGTTTGACAGATAAGCCTCCTGCTCCGTAACAGAGTAGGCTACCGAACAAGAAATCACACGATCTGGTGCCAATCGAGTCAGCACCTTCTGTAGACTAGGCAAATCCGAGACCTCCAAAATCTCTATTTGTGTGCCGCTATCAAAACTACCTACCTTAACCTTCGTATTGCCTATATCGATTGCAACCGCCTTCATTTTATCAATAAATTAACATAAAATTAATCAGACCGGAATTTATAAGCTATTCCAAAATAAATATGCCGGATCACCCGAAAATGCCCCCCACCTCGCTATATTTATTCACACAATGCTGGCATTAGTCGGCTAAAGGAGTGAAATAATGTAATTATTGGATAGACGAGTTCAGCGCATTTATATATTATTGCCATACCATATTTATGTCCTCATGCGGAAGTTTTTTATTCTATTTTTATTACTTAATACAGCACAACTAAGTGTTGCCAAAACATCAGAAACCGACCTAAACTCCAACCATACGGAAACTACAGTTGGGTTAGATTCAGTCCAGTCTGATGCAGAAGAAGCGCATCATCATGCCCCAGCGTGGACGGTCATCCCTTTCGTGTTGCTACTACTGATGATCGCTACGGGGCCTTTGTTCTATGAACATTTCTGGCACAAAAACTACCCCATCGTAGCATGTGTATTAGCAGCCATCGTAGTTCTCTATTACCTCTTTATACTACACAATCATCATAGCCCCGTCCATGCATTGGCTGAGTATGTGCAATTTATTGCTCTCTTGAGCGGCCTGTTCATCGCATCAGGAGGCATCATGATAGAAGTGGATAAGGAGGCCAAACCTATGACCAACGTGATGATCCTTTTGATTGGCGCATTAGTAGCCAACATCATCGGTACGACAGGTGCATCAATGTTGCTCATTCGCCCGTTCATCAGACTAAACAAAAACAGAATCAAGCCCTACCATATCATATTCTTCATCTTCATGGTGAGTAATATCGGAGGTTCATTGACACCTATTGGAGACCCTCCTCTGTTTCTCGGGTTCTTAAAGGGGGTGCCTTTCTTCTGGACACTAGAACACAATTTGATCCCTTGGCTCTTTGCCTCATCTATATTAGCTATTGTTTTCTTCTTTGTAGATAAGAAAAACAAAGCAGACTACAGCTTTGGAGAAGAGCAAGCTACTCCGACGAATAAGATAACTTTCACTGGAACTAAAAATTTCGCTTGGCTAGCGGTAATCGTAGGCTCAGTATTCTTAGACCCAAACGTGCTAGATTGGGTCCCTGCGATCACTTATGAAGGCCAGAAATTTTCCTTCGTTAGGGAGATTATTATGCTGTTGTCCGGCTATTTGTCTTTCAAATTTGCAGACCGAAAAGCAATAGATGGCAATGAGTTTAATTTTGAACCGATCCGTGAGGTTGCCTTTATTTTTGTAGGCATATTTGGGACGATGATGCCTGCACTAGAACTGGTCGGCAACTTTGCTCAATCAGATGCAGGGGCAGCAATGATCACTCCTAATACCTTATTTTGGGGAACAGGTCTTTTATCAGGATTCTTGGACAATGCACCTACCTATATCAACTTCTTAACAGCGGCCATGGCTTCTCAGGGAGCATCTATCAATAGCCTTGCACAGGTCATAGATTTCTCTCAAGGCGGTGCAGTTTTCACTAATTCTATCCTATCCCTAAAGGCCATATCCGTCGCGGCAGTTTTCTTTGGCTCAATGACCTATATAGGCAATGGACCAAACTTCATGGTCAAATCAATCGCAGAACAGGTCGGTATCAAAATGCCTTCATTCTTCGGCTATATCATTAGATTCTCCATTCCGATTCTACTACCTCTGTTCCTTTTGGTATGGTTAGTCTTCTTTTATTGGGGGATATTATAAGTTCAGAAAATCAAAAAAGGGATGCAATCAAATATTGCATCCCTTTTTTATACTAGCCCCGAAAAAAGCTTACAGCGCCAACATCTTGACAGCAGTTATGGCTGCTTCATCTCCTTTGTTGCCGTGCTTACCACCAGCACGATCCATGGCTTGTTTTTGTGTTTCTGGTGTCAATACGCCGAATATAACGGGCTTGTCATACTTGAGTGAAACATTAGTCACTCCCTGTGCTACAGCATCACAGATAAAATCAAAATGCCTGGTTTCTCCTTGAATCACACATCCTAAACAAATCACCGCATCTACATCATCTCGCTGCGCGAGTTTCTGCGCACCTAGACTAAGCTCAAAACTCCCTGGCACATCTACTTTTACGATATGTTCTTGTTTTGCGCCATGACTCAGTAGCGTCTGTACTGCTCCATTGTATAATGAACCTGTCACCTCCTCATTCCATTCAGAAACAATGATCGCAAATACTTTGTCACTGATATCAATAAGGTTATTGGTACTATAATCGCTTAGATTTTTTTGTGCACTCGCCATGGGTTCTTACTTTTTTGCAAAGAAAAAAGGGATGAATCAATATCCATCCCTTTTCCTTCAAAATATCTTTCTATTATTAGTTTTGCAGACCTTCTAGTCTTGCCACATGCTTCACAGCATCTTGGTATACTGTAGAGGCGCTATACTTTTCAACGATAGTCTCATAGTTAGCTAGTGCATCAGATTTGCTACCTGCTTTCTCATTGGCAATCGCTGCTTTGACTAAATATACAGGGCTAAACTGATCGTTGGCCTGATAGTTCGCTGCTCTTTCGTATAATCCTGCAGCATCTGAGAACTTCCCTAGCTCCATGTAAGCGTCTCCTGTCAAAGCATACGCTCTAGACTGAATCAGGTAATCATCTGCACTGAATTCTTTAAGGTATTTCAAAGCATTGTCATAATCCCCTAACTTAAGATACGTCGCTCCTGTATAGTAGCTAGCCAAGTTAGCCGCATCGGTCATTCCGTAGGAATCCATGATCTCCAAGAAACCATAGTTGTTACCATCACCATTGAGTGCCAAGCCTAAGCTATCTGCCTCGAAATAATACACCGCTTGAAACATGTCGCGCTGTGCATTTTCATTTTGGTTCTCTATATAGTAACGTCCAAAAAGAAAACCTATAATAATCACAGCAACCACTCCTCCTAGTACAGAAACGAGCGTTTTATTCTTCTCTATGAAATGCTCAGTTCTGGATAATTGCGCAGCAAGTGCCTCTGGGCTCTCTAGCAAATCATTTCCGTGTGACTCAGCGTCTTTTCTCTTTTTTGTCATCTTTATTTAAAATTCAAGGCAGTAAATCTAGTAAAGAATTTGATTTACCGCCATGTTTAGTCTTTCAAGTCTAATTAAACCTCCACGAATGGATAAGAAGCATCTGCATATACATCCGTGTAAGCATTTTCTGCCGTTGGGTACTCAGACTCTTCGGCAAATTTAACCGCCTCAGCCACAATCTCCTTGATCTTGTCACCAATCGCTGCGAGATCTTTCTCTGTTGCAATTTTTTGATCCAAAATCTCTTGTCTAATCTGCTCAATTGGATCTCTCTGCTTGTATTGCTCTACCTCTTCTTTGGTTCTGTACTTAGCAGGATCAGACATTGAGTGTCCTTTATATCTATAGGTTCTGAACTCTAGCAATGTTGGGCCTTCGCCTGCTCTAGCTCTCTTAGCAGCTCTATCTACTGCATGGTGCACATCGATCACTGACATCCCGTCTACTGATTCAGAAGGCATCTCATATGAAGCACCTAATTGATCTAGACCTGTTACGTTAGACGTTCTAGCTACAGAAGTACCCATTGCATACCCGTTGTTCTCGATACAGAATACAACTGGCAGCTTCATAGTCATTGCCATGTTTAGTGCTTCGTGAAATGCACCTTGTCTAACCGCGCCATCACCCATGTAGGTCATACATAGTTTGCCAGTGTTATTGTACTGCTCGGCAAATGCGATCCCTGCTCCTAGTGGCACTTGTCCACCTACGATACCATGGCCACCAAAGAATCCATTCTCTTTGTCAAACATGTGCATAGACCCACCTTTACCTTTGGATATCCCTGTCGCCTTGCCATATAGCTCCGCCATGATCGCTTTAGGATCAGAACCTAAGGCCATAGGATGAGCGTGGTCTCGATAAGCAGTGATATACTTGTCGCCTTTTTCTAATGCAGAAACAGCTCCAGCTACACATGCCTCTTGGCCGATATACAGGTGACAAAAACCTTTGATTTTCTGCTGACCATATAACTGACCCGCCTTCTCTTCAAACTTTCTCATCAACAACATGGACTCGTACCACTCCATGTAGGTTTCCTTTGGAAAATCACTTTTGGATTTTGCTCTGGTATTCTTTTTTTCTTTTACACTTGCCATTTCTAAATAAGGTTTAAAGCGTAAACACGCAATATTTTCAAGGTTAGACTTAAACACTAGGTTAGCGAAGTGCGAAATTAGTTATTTTCGTCACTTCAGCAAAGAATATATGTTTCTTCAATCACTTAAACTCAGCAATTTTAAAAACTATTTAGCAGAAGAGGCCGTTTTTTGCGAACATGTCAATTGCTTCGTCGGACTCAATGGCAGTGGAAAGACCAACCTTCTCGACGCGATCTACTACTTATCGTTGACCAAGTCCGCTTTCAACACCATAGATAGTCAAAACATAAGACATGCAGAGTCTTTCTTCCTCATCAAAGGGGAATTCAAAATCAACAACAAATCCAGCATAATACAGTGTAGCCTAAAAGCTCAAGAGAAGAAAACCTTTAAAGTCGATGGACAGGAATATGATAAGCTCAGTCAGCACATGGGCAAATATCCAGTGGTCATGATCGCGCCTAACGATGATGAACTGATCCGTGAAAGCAACGAGGTGAGACGTCGGTTCTTTGACAGTATTATCTCACAGTACGACCCGGAGTACCTACAAGTACTCATCAAATACAACCACCATCTAAAACAGCGGAACGCTGCTCTAAAGCAGTTCAAAGAGACTAGGCAGTTCAATGCGACGCTACTCGACAACTATGACGCTGTATTAACCCAAGCTGGCAAAGTGATCGCTGAAAAACGTAAAGCTTTCTTGCTACAGTATCAGCCCTATTTCCAAAACAACTATGACGAACTCGCCGACCAAAAAGAAAATGTCACGATAGACTATAGTTCAAAGGCGTTAGAAGTAAATTTCAAAGAACTCTTCATGGAGAGCCGTGACAAAGATCGTATCATGTTACGTACACTGGTCGGCACACACCGTGATGAATTCATTCTAAAAATTAACGGAAAGCCACTCAAAAAATTTGGATCTCAAGGGCAACAAAAATCTACGTTGATCTCACTCAAACTGGCACAATTCGAATTTATCAAAGCCCACCTGAATTTGACCCCCATCCTTCTTCTAGACGACATATTTGATAAACTGGATGATGAGCGAATTCAAAAACTGCTAGATATCATTTCCTCAGACAGGTTTGGTCAGATATTTATCACCGACGCACGAGAAGAACGAACCAGGGATCTCCTCATAAAAAAATTTGAGGCCTTAAAAATATTCAAAATAGATGCTGGGCAGATGACGGAATTGACCTAAAAATTGAGCACAAAAAAGCCTGACTCATCAGAGTCAGGCATAAACCTCCTATCATTCGTGCTTCAAACTAAGATAGGCGGTTAGGTTAAAAGGTTGTCTTTCTCTATGAGAACTACCAAAACCTTACCGTCTGCCAATTGCTATCCAATGCCGTAAGACGGTTGTCCATAGCACTCTTTGGCTTTTCTAGTAAATTCGACTTTAGAACTCCCATTAATATTATATACATGCTTAGCACCAAGATTAACTTGCCGTAACTCCTTTGGTCTTTTTTATGAACAGTCATAATGCATTGATTCTGGTTAAAGATTAAAATCACAATAATTCATGGTTCAAAAGACTACCTATTTATAGCCTAAGTCAACACCACGTATTAGGTATATTAGTCGAATCAAATACTGCTGAGACGCCCCGTTAAGCACGTCTATTCACAAAATTCTACGATTTTATTTAAAGTAGCAATACCACATAGTGCGTATTTTTGCTCTTCCACCCCTTTAGTATTAGTAGACCAAGCCGTAAATGTCACATCTCATAAAGTCAGTCTCTTATCTATCATTTTTCACGCATGAACGAATTTCTTAAAAAACGGCCTTTGCTTTAATCTATCACACTTTGCAGGATGTTTTCTGGGCTGAGACCTTGTAATTTCCTGCAATATATTCTACTCATTTGTTCGAGAGAGTTGCAGATGACTCAGTATTTATATTAATTTGTACGTAGTTATACGTAATTAAATAGTGATGAAGAACGAACCATGTAAAACGTGCCAAAACCTAGATTGTATTATTAAAAGGAATAGCTATGGAGAAGGGATAGAAGATTACCTTGCCCAAAAACATACTATACAGTGCAAAAAAGGACAGCAGTTTATCTTGGAAGGAGCTCCTGTACACGGGCTGTACTTTGTTTACAATGGCAAGGTAAAAGTAGCTAAAACAGGCTTTCAGGGGCGTGAGCAGATTGTTCGCTTCGCCAAAGACGGAGAAATCATCGGCCATAGAGGCTTTGGTATTGGTCAATCCTATCAGATCAATGCAGTAGCACTAGAGGACACGGTCCTTTGCAACTTTACCAATGACGTGCTACAGGACATGCTCCACAAGCTACCCAACCTGACCTACGACTTTATGATGTTCTATGCTGAAGAACTCAATCGAAGTGAAACTAAAGTCAGAAAATTTGCTCAAATGACTGTAAGGGAGAAAGTTATTGATGCATTCCTATATATATATAGAAAATTCGGGCAGAGCAACGACTACTTAAATATTCAGCTTTCTAGAAAAGAAATAGCAGATTTTGCAGGAACTACTGATGAACAAGTCATACGTGTAATCTCCAGCCTCAAAAAGGAGAACCTGCTAAGAGCAAGCGGTAAAAGGCTTGGCATCATAGACTTAGACCAGCTACGAAAAGAAATATCAGAACATAACTTCTTCTTGGATAGCTAAAACATGTTACATAAAGCTATTACGCATTTAATTTGCACGTAATAATACGTATATATTAAATGTCACAATTTCAATCCACTCAAGCGAACAAAACACTTTTTCTAAACACGCTGGCCTTTACTTTTTGTTTTGCCGCCTGGCTTCTCAATGGTATCTTGGTTACATTCCTTGTTGACAATCAACTATTCGACTGGACTGCAATACAAATCGGATGGTTAATAGGCATCCCAGTATTAACAGGCGCAATTTTCAGACTTCCTGCCGGCATACTCACAGATAAATTCGGTGGCAAACCCGTATTCACAACACTTCTACTCATTTGTGCCGTCCCATTATTCTCACTATCCTATGCTGACGATTTTTGGTCTTATGCACTATGCAGTTTAGGCTTTGGTCTCGCAGGTACTAGTTTCGCAATTGGTATTGCGTATAGCTCGGTTTGGTTTCCAAAAGAAAAGTAAGGAACCGCACTAGGCATATTCGGAGCAGGAAATGCAGGCGCAGCGGTCACTACGATGGTTGGCCTTAACATCCTAGACTACCTCACCGATGACAAAACTAACCTAGAAGGATGGAGAGTGATGCCCCAGCTATACGCTGCGGGTCTTATCATCATGGCAATCATATTTTTCCTCTCCACGACGAGGTAAGAAACCAAATACTGATCCCAAATCCGTCGGAGAACTGTTACGACCACTCAAAAGCATCCGTGTTTAGAGATTTGGCTTATACTACTTTTTGGTTTTCGGATGCTTTGTATCTTTTGCTGGCTGGCTAGTCCCCTATTATACCAATGTCTATGGCTTTGACCTGGCTATGGCTGGTTTTTTGGCTTCCTGTTTTAGTCTTCCTTCTGGTATTATTCGAGCCTTTGGCGGATGGCTTTCTGACAAATTCGGCGCACGTACGATCATGTATCGTGTACTCGGCGGGACACTTATACTCTCTCTAGCATTGCTACTTCCCAAAATGGATATCTACTCCACAGGGAAAGGTGTTCCTGCTAAAAAATCCGGCACCATCACAGCAGTATCCAGCCAGTCCATAGCCATAGATGGACAAACCTATGACCTAGAAAAAAAAACAAACAAACTAAAAGATGCCGAGAAAGAATTTCACTTTTGGCCTGTAAAAGAAACATGGCAGGAACCTATCGTACAAGTAGGCGATAAGATTGCCAAAAAAGAATTACTCGCCGAAGGAAAAACACACATCTACTTTCAGGCTAACGTTTGGATATTTGCCAGCCTAGCGATACTGCTAGGGTCTATCTGGGGAATAGGCAAAGCAGCGGTCTACAAGCACATCCCGGACTACTTCCCTGATGAGGTCGGGGTAGTCGGCGGTATGGTCGGGGTACTAGGTGGTCTCGGTGGGTTCTGCTGTCCCATCATCTTTGGCTATCTGCTAGAATGGACCGGACTCTGGTCGAGTTGTTGGATACTGATGCTCGCACTGTCAGCGATCTGCCTAATCTGGATGCACCGTGTGATTCAAAAGATGACCGACAAAGCAGTACCACAGTTGTCCACCGATTTTGACAGAACAAAAAACTAAATTTTACTTATTCAAATTCAAGGCCACTGGTAGAAGACTAGTGGCCTTTTTATTGTCCAGAAAACGCCTCGTAGTAGGACAATAATTTATTAATTTGATCAATCAGCTTATCCACCTGATTCGCCAACATTTCAGCAGAGCGATCGGACAAGCTAACCAACATGTCACGCCACAACGCATCCACTCGATCCAACACTGGCAAACATTGCGCTGAATTGATTCGCGAGTTTCTAATGACTTTAATGTTACCCTCAAAAGCAGTGATCGTTTCTCTGGTCATCTTTTCGTTCTCCATCAGTTGCGCATTGAGCAGTTTCATCAACAACATCCTCTAACGTCCCGCACAATTGATCAAGCCAGACATCTCTCCGATATCATGAACCAATCGATCCAGCTCCTCTAGTTTATCGATCGATCGTGCACTCATATTTTGTATCTCTCCTGCCAAAACCCTGAACGGAGCTCCTTCGGATCCTCCCAACCTACCTGCGTGAATCGCAGCATTGATAGCAACCATATTTGTCTGTCTAGAGAAGTCACTCATGCTCTTGATCACCGTACCTAAATGCTCTTTAATCGTCATATTTTATCTACGTATCACTACTTACTTATGCGAAATTCTAGAAAATACAGCCTCAAAAATCCAAATTCTACGTAATCTTCAGATTTTGAAGCGAAATGTAACCAGTTTGCTCTATTTGACGATTTTTCTTAAATAAATGATTTATAGCATGTCATTTCATGGATAAAAAATATTTTCTAGGCTGTCATATCCCATTTCCCAGCGAAAACTCTCAGTCTATGTTTGCTGCATAGCAAGTAAAAACAATACGTATTAATACTTAGTTCAGTTAAAATTTAGTCAAAACGAAAATTACCATAACCAATATGAAAAACGCATACCTCATCATCACAGCACTGGTCATCAGTTGCTTTTCTGCTAAGGCTCAATTCTCCCTTTCTGGAGAAGTCAACGTTAGAGGAGAATACAGAAATGGATTTAAACGACCCATCCTAGAATCGCAAGACCCGGCCTTCTTCATAGAACAAAGAACAAGACTATATGCCAACTACAAAATGGAAGATCTCGAAGTACAAGTCGACCTACAGGACGTTCGGATGTGGGGAGAGGACGGGATCGTAGACAAAGACTACAGCGGATCCTTTGGTATCTCTCAGGCCTGGGCACGCTACTACATGACCTCCAATCTATCCATGAAAATGGGACGCCAGATCATCTCCTACGACAACCAGCGAATGTTCGGAGGATTAGAGTGGGCCATGCAAGGGTTAAGACATGACGCACTCCTGTTCATGTACGAAGACACGCTTGGTCTCAAAATCCACGTAGGTGGAGCATTCAACCAAAACCCAACTACTGGAGGTGAACCTGTACGACTAACGGGGACTTATTACCCATCATTCACAGGCAATGGTCCCTACCACGCTACAGGTAACTACAAGCACATGGAGTATGCCTACCTCAATAAGAAATTCAGCGCAGCAAGTCTCTCGCTTTACCTCATCAACGACGCTCGTCAGTACGGACTGGAAGATTCTGTTGCCAACAGACAGTCATACGGACTAATGGGGATGAAAAAACTAGGTGGCCTCACCTTGAATGCAGAAGGATTCTATCAAGGCGGAAAAATGGGACTAAGCGACCTCAGTGCTTACATGTTCTCCCTATCTGGTACAGCCAAAACATCAATCACACCATTGACGATAGGCTATGACTATTTATCAGGGCAAGATACCAGTAGCGAAAAAGCAACAGCATTCGCTCCACTATTCGGCACCAACCACGCACTATACGGTTTTATGGACTACTTCTACGTAGGCAACGGCCACCTCGGCGGACTACAAGACATCTACTTAAAGACCAAATTCAAAGTTGGGAAAGGCGCACTACTCGGACACTTGCACTACTTCCTCACTGCTGCTGACGTGATGGACGGAGCAGGAGCGACTATAGATAAAGGACTCGGCACAGAAGTCGATCTCGTCTACGTTCGAAAACTTGGTGCATCAGGCACGCTCAAAGTTGGATACTCGCAAATGTTTGCCACCGACTCTATGGAAACCGTCAAAGGCATCACCTCTGAAACCGCTTCTATCAATAACTGGGCTTGGGTTCAACTCATTTTCAAACCAAAATTCATATAACATATCACAACTGACATACCATGAAAAATCTATACAACAACTTCTTCATTAGACTCAGTGCATTCGGGGCACTCATGTTCTTACTGAGTCAATGCGGAAGCAAAAAAACTGAACCGACTACTGAGCAATTCTCAGACGCTACCACACAAACTGTACAGCTGGACATAGAAAAGCCAGAACTCACCTTTGGTTTTATCAAACTCACTGACATGGCACCATTGGCCATCGCCAAAGAACTAGGCTATTTCGAAGATGAAGGACTATTCGTAACGATCGAGGCACAGTCCAACTGGAAAAATGTACTCGACAGAGTCATTGACGGGCAGTTAGATGGCTCACATATGCTAGCTGGTCAACCCATCGCAGCAGGCGCTGGATTTGGCCGTCAGGCAGAGTTAGTCACAGCATTTTCGATGGATCTCAACGGGAACGGCATCACAGTATCCAATGATGTCTGGTCCAAAATGAAAGCCAATGTCCCTGCCGATGCAGATGGAAAACCCATTCACCCGATCAAAGCGGATGCTCTGGCTCCCGTCATCGATGAATACAAAAAGGATGGGAAAGCCTTCAAAATGGGTATGGTATTCCCCGTATCGACGCACAATTATGAGATTCGCTACTGGTTGGCCGCTGCAGGTATCAAGCCCGGCTACTATACTGCCGACAACATTCAAGGACAGGTAGATGCAGACGTATTGCTATCGGTAACACCTCCACCGCAGATGCCAGCTACACTCGAGGCAGGCACCATCTACGGCTACTGTGTAGGCGAACCGTGGAACCAACAGGCAGTATTCAAAGGAATCGGCGTGCCTGTCACCACCAACCTAGACATCTGGAAAAACAACCCAGAAAAAGTGTTCGTGATGACCAAAGAGTTCACCGAAAAGTATCCGAATACTGCCATCGCTGTGACCAAAGCACTGATCAGAGCTGGCAAATGGCTCGACACACCAGGGAACAGACCCGAGGCTGTGGGTATCTTATCCATGCCTGAGTATGTCGGTGCTGACTCGGTCGTGATCGCCAACTCTATGACGGGCACGTTTGAATTCGAAAAAGGAGACAAACGCTCTATGCCTGATTTCAACGTCTTCTTTAGATACCACGCCACCTATCCATACTACTCTGACGGAACGTGGTTCTTGACACAAATGAGAAGATGGGGACAGATTCCAGAATCAAAACCTGCCAACTGGTACTCCGAAACGATCCAAGACATCTACAGGCCTGACATCTGGAATCAAGCCGCACAACTCCTCCTCAAGGAGGGCTACTTGACTGAAGAAGAAATCCCCGAAACAGATGGCTACAAACCTGCCACCACGGACTTCATCGATGGCATCAGCTATGACGGCAAAGACCCAATCGGTTATATCAATAGCTTCGAAATTGGCAACAAAGATTAAAGTTTGATTTAAAGGTTATTCGGACGGAAAGGAAACCGCATGGTTTTCTTTCCTCCCAATAATCCCTAGACACCCGCGACCTCCTTTGTCGCTATTCAACCCATTGCACACACATACTTAAATTTTACATCATGAAAGATAAGCTCATCAAAATAGTCCGATTCTGCGGCCTTGGATTCCTAGAGCCACTCATTCGCCTTATCAATGGCGAAGAACCGAAAAAAAACGCAACCAACTTTGTCAAAAAAGCCCTCTTCCCGGTGTTCTCTATTATTCTATTCATAGGGATATGGCACAGTGGAGCGAACTACCTATTCAACAAAGAAGCCACTAGAAAAATAGAAAAAGCCAGAGAAGATCAAGGCGAAGAAGCAGCCATCGCTATGCAAGCATGCATCAAGGCGGGCAGTGTCAGCTGCCAACCTAACACACTCCCGTCTCCTGCCCAAGTATGGGGCGCCTATCTCTCCCTTCTCGACGATCACAGAGCCATCTCGGCCAAAAAAGACGAGTTCGCTGCAAAAACACAAAAAATCAATGCCAAAAGAGCTGAAAAAGGTGAAGACCCTATTCAGTACACAGGCCGTCCTTCGTTTTTAGATCAAATCAAAACGAGTATCAAGACCGTATTTGCAGGCTTTCTACTTGCCGCCTTCATAGCGATTCCGATTGGTATCATCATCGGACTTAGCAGCACCCTACGCTCCTCCTTCAACTGGCTGATACAGATATTCAAACCTGTCTCTCCAGTGGTGTGGTTACTTTTAGTATTTATGATCATCAAAACACTGATCACAGATCCAGACCTTGACAAATCCTTTATGATCTCCTTTATCAGTGTGGGGCTATGTGCCATGTGGGCCACTTTGGTCAATACAAGTATGGGAGTCGCTACCGTAGACAAAGACTTTATGAACGTATCTAAAGTCCTACGTCTATCGGTAGGCAAAAACATTTTCAAAGTTATCTTACCTGCTTCTTTCCCCCTGATTTTCACAGGTCTTAGAATCACATTATCCGTAGCATGGATGGTACTGATCGCGATTGAACTACTCGCTCAGAGTCCTGGTCTTGGCTCCTTCGTTTGGGAAGAATTCCAAAATGGCGCCAATGACTCCAATGCCAAAATCATCGTAGCGATGTTCGTCATCGGCATCATCGGGTTTGCTCTGGATCGAATCATGCTTACCATCCAGAAGTTCATGTCCTTTGACAAATCTGAAGTCGCATAATTGGTTAATAATCAGCAAAAGGTAGTAGACATACACTACTACGACTGGATAGCACTCTTAACTATTTTCTTTTAACCATTAACTAAAACAGACATGGCATTCTTAGAACTAAACAACGTCAGTAAGTCCTATGGCACTGGCAAAGACAAAGTCGAAGTACTCAAAGACATCAACTTACACATAGAAGAGGGCGAGTTCGTAGCTATCGTCGGATTCACCGGCAGTGGAAAAACTACCCTCATCAACCTCGTCAATGGTCTCCTATTTCCTGATGAAGGAGAAGTCCTCCTAAATGGAAAACCCATACTCGGGCCTGGTCCAGATCGTGGAGTAGTATTCCAGAACTACTCTCTCCTCCCATGGCTCAGCGTCCGAGACAACGTCAAACTGGCCATCGATGAGGCTTACCCTAGCGCCAGCAGAGCCGAAAAGAAAGAACGCATCGAGAAGTATGTAGAGATGGTACACCTCTCCCATGCGATTGACAAAAAACCAGCCGAACTATCTGGAGGGATGAGACAGAGAGTCTCCGTCGCACGAGCACTAGCGATGAACCCAGACATGCTACTCATGGATGAGCCACTATCGGCTTTAGATGCCCTGACGCGTGGCACACTGCAGGAAGAAATCGTTAATATATGGAGTCAAGACCAAAAAACCTGTCTGCTCATCACCAACGATGTAGATGAAGGAATCGTCATGGCCGACCGCATCATTCCTCTAAAACCTGGCCCGAAAGCTACATTAGGACCCGAGTTCAAAGTGGATTTCGAAAGACCACGAGTCATTACTGAGATCAACAAAGATCCTGCTTACAAACATCTTCGAAACGAGGTGATCGAATACCTCATCAAAGTAGGAGCAAATCGAAAATCCACAACTCATGTCGATCTAGAACTCCCCGATCTGCAACCCATCATGCCCGGCAGACTACAGTGGGGCAAGAAGAAAGAGAAAGAAAAGGTCAAGTACTTTTAATAGCCGGATTCACTACACACATACAAAAATCGAATATCTGATACTATCAGACTAAACCTACGTACACATGGAAGTTTTAGAAAAAAACAAAATACAGCAAAAAGCGAATAGTCAAGGCAAAGACCTCCGACCAGACATGCTCGTCTGTCAGGACATCACCAAAATCTACCCTACGCCTAAGGGAGATTACACCGTACTCGCAGACCTTCAACTCACCGTCAAAAAAGGAGAATTCATATCCATCATCGGACACTCAGGCTGTGGAAAATCCACCCTACTATCTATGATCGCTGGGCTCAACGAGATCAGCGCTGGCAAAGTCCTCGTGGATCAAGAGGAAATTCGAGGGGCTGGACCTGACCGAGCGGTCGTTTTTCAGTCCCCGAGTCTATTCCCATGGCTGACTGCACTACAAAATGTACTTATAGGTGTGAAACAAGTTTTTCCTCATGCGAGCAAAAAACAAAAATTAGATATTTGTAAATACTACCTAGACAAAGTAGGGCTCGGCAATGACCTGAATAAAAGAGCAATAGAACTGTCTCAGGGAATGCAACAACGAGTCGGTATAGCACGAGCATTTGCACTTAAACCCAAAGTTTTGTTACTTGACGAACCTTTTGGAATGCTGGATTCTCTCACGAGAGGCGAGCTACAAGATGTCCTGCTAGAAGTATGGCAAAAAGAACAAATCACCGCACTCATGGTCACACATGATGTGGATGAATCCATATTTTTGGCAGACCGTGTCATCATGATGACCAGTGGCCCCTATGCCAAGATCGGAGATGAGCTGAGAATCCCATTCGAAAGACCTAGAGATCGCGTGCATGTATTAGAGCACGATGACTACTATGACTACAGGAGCTATTTGATGAACTTTTTAAACCATTAATCGATTATGAAAAAACTATCCGTGCAGTATTTGCTCTTTTTGGGTGTACTAACTGTCGCGATCGTTGCGAGCCAAATACTAATTCAAAAAGCCATCGCTGACAGCAAAACCGATTCTCGAATTATCAATATATCGGGAAGGCAGCGAATGCTCAGTCAAAAAATCACCAAAGCAGCGCTCAAATTACAAAGTTGCAAAACACGGGAAGACTTCTATGCGGTCAAATTAGAACTGACCACTGCTGCAGATCTATGGGCTGAGTCTCATGATGCCTTACAGCATGGCAATGCGAATATAGATGTCTCAGAAATGAATGCTTCTCCGATACTTATCAGTTTGTTTTCAAATATTCAACCATACTATGACTCCATCATCGGAGCGGTAGGAAATATTAGGACACTAGGGTTTTCTAGTAGTATTAGAGGTTCTGAAAAAGATACCCTAGTGAAAAGCATCAAAACAATCTCGGACAATGAAGCAAACTTTCTGCAGCTAATGAATGACATCACCTTTGAACATGACAGGCTGGCTCATCAAAAAGTAGAAGAGCTTTCCACCTCTGAATACTACTTACTGGCTGTAGCACTGGTATTAATCATGCTGGAAGCATTCTTTATTTTTCGGCCTATGTTTAAGTCTGCCAAGAAAAAGGAATCAGAAATTTCGGATCTGCATGAATATGTTCAACAGTCCATTTCCTACTTAGGTAAAAGTCAGGAAGGCGAAACCCTCATCAATGAAGCCAATGAAACCATCAAAAAGCTCAAAAGTGAAAACAGTAGACTGAAAACAAAAGTCAAAAAGCTCAAAAAAGCACAGACCATTACCAACGAAGAGTAGTCTAGCCACTGACAATTAAGTATGTGTAACAGCCGCTCCTTTGCCCAGCAGAGAGCGGCTGTGTGCGTTTACCTCCTATATGTGTAGTAAAAACAGGAACTCACGTGCCAAGAGGCATTTTAATGAGTCAAAGAATAAACTATCATTGGATTTTCGAGAAAATAATGTTTTCATCAGCTACGAGCTTTTCCTAACCATCTCCACCTAAGCGGCTGTATCGCATTTCTTCACGAAAAAACCCAAAGCAGCATTAGCCTAAAAATGAGTTCTATTAACGCTATATCAACTCATTTTTATGCATCCAAACTCTAATTTGGCCCTTTTGGGTCTAGTCTCCACTCCTCCCGAAGGCGCAGGTTTCGTACGTCTCAACATCGATGACCTCTGGGTCTTAGTAGCCGCCGCACTCGTATTTTTCATGCAGGCAGGTTTCAAAGTTCTAGAAACTGGTATGGTCAAAAAAGAACATCGATCCAGCATTGGGGCTAAAAACCTACTGGATTGGGTGGCAGGTAGTATCGCCTTTTTCTTAGTTGGATTTGCTTTTATGTTTGGGGATAGTATTGATGGGTTTCTCGGGCTAGACTACTTCTTTGGTCAGGGTCTCGACTCTGGGAAAATCCTCATCTTCTTCCTCTTTCAACTTGCCTTTGCAGGGACGGCACTGACTATCGTTTCTGGTGCCATGTCTGGTCGTACAGGCGTGGTGGCTTACTTCATCGTGTCTCTAATTACCGCTACACTTATATATCCAGTATTTGGGCACTGGGCCTGGGGCAACCTCTGGAATCCCGACAATCAACCTTGGCTAGCATCCATGGGATTTATGGATTTTGCAGGGTCGACAGTGGTACACTCCACTGGGGCTTGGGTAGCTGTAATGGGCATCTACATGGTAGGGCCTCGGCTTGGACGCTATGACGCCTATGGTCGCATCCAACCGACCAAAGCATCAGACTATGCCTACAGCATATTGGGTGTAATGATCCTATGGCTCGGCTGGTGGGGGTTCAATGGTGGTAGCACGCTCGCCTTCAACGAAGATGTCGTCAAAATCATCCTCAACACCAACCTAGCTGGTGCAGCAGCTTGTTTCACGGGCTTCTTCCACGCCTATTTGTTTCAAAACAAGAAAGACGTAATCGAAAAAATCGCAGGGGGCAGTTTGACTGGGCTGGTCGCCATTACCGCTTGCTGTAATGTCGTCACGCCAATTTCCAGTTTGATGATAGGTGCATTAGCAGGCGTTATTCACAATATCTTCTATGTAGTAATTAGCGAAAAATGGAAACTAGATGACCCTGTAGGTGCCATTGCAGTACATGGAATCGGTGGCGTATTCGGTACGATGAGTGTCGCACTATTTGGTCAGGAAGAACTCCTCATGCACTCCCGCTGGATGCAGCTCGGGATTCAGTTTATGGGAGTAGCCACCTGCTTTCTATTCACCACGGCCGTTTCTTATGTCATGTTCACCGTGATCAAAAAAACCATCGGTCTCCGGGTGTCTCCTATCGAAGAGAAAAAAGGTTCATTCGTAGGCAACTATGATCTCGAAGTAGGCATCAATGAAGTAGATGATCAGACCGTATCTCAGGTTTCCATCCGTATCAGTGATAAAGGCTACAACATCTACAGCGTCATAGAATATCTATCGATCAGTCAAGAGCGACGCAAAAAAATGGTCGCAGAGGACCGCATCAAATACATGGACGAATCGGGGGGTATCATCCCACCACTAGTGGCCGTTCGCCAGTTAGGTATGATGCTCGATAGCATGAAAGATGAAGCCACAGCCGAAAGGGATGAGCTACGCAACAAACAAACAGAATATGATAGTTCGCTCCAGCATGTCAGCTCCTTACAAAGCGCCATGCTCGAAGATGAATCTGGACTCAAAGACCTCTTTGGTGAAGCATTTTTGATCTTTAAACCGCGCAAAAAAGTAAGCGGAGACTTTTACTGGTTCAAACAAATCTCTGAATACAAAATATTGATCGTCTCCAACTGTACAGGCATGGGTGTTTCTGGTGGGTTTCTAGGTATGCTAGGTATATCACTCATCAAGGAAATCTTCAGCAACAACAAACTGCTCTACCCAGATAAGGTTCTCAAGTTGCTAGACAAAAAGTTTGATCATGCACTTCGTACTCGAACACTCAGTGCCAAACTAAAAGATGCCATGGATGTCTCTATCATTATCGTGGACGAACTGAAACAAAAGATCTATTTCTCTGGTGCCAACAATGGTCTGCTGCACTTTACTGCCTCAGGTCTATCCGAATACCAAGGAAGCAAATGGCCCGTCGGACAAACTCCCGATGACGACAAGGCAATATTTACCCGAGAAGTGATCTCTTATCTGCCTGGTGAGTCCATCTATCTATATACCAATGGCTACTACAATCAAGTCAATGAAAGTGGCAATAGTCTAGGAATCGATAGCTTCAAAGCTCAGCTAAAACAAGCCCATAAAATGGATATCGATACCCAGCAAAACATACTGCTCGATGATCTACATGAATGGCAAGGAGCCGCCGAACAAACAGACGATGTTTTGGTAGTAGGCTTAAAATTAAGATAAATACGTACTAATACGTATTAAAATAAAAAAACAGCTATACGTACTTTAAAAGCTGATATAACATAAATAACTGTGTTATATCAGCTTTTATCATGTAAATAAACCTTTTCTAGACCACTGATTAACCATTTTTTAGACAGATCATTCATCATACTTTTGTCATGTAATTAAGTAGTAACCGACAACTACGTAGACAATTAGACTTGACAAAACGATGAAAACAAATACACCTTCACTAGAAAAAGCGACTAGAATCAACTTGCTTGACTTTAGCTCTCTCCAGATGCGCACCTTTCACCTGAGCTGGATCGCATTCTTTCTTTGCTTCTTTGGCTGGTTTGCGCATGCTCCTCTGATGAACTCTACCATCGGGCCAGACTTAGACCTGAGCAAAGCACAAAAAATTACAGCCTTTATTGCCTCGGTTGGTATCACCATTATTGCGCGACTCATCATCGGTAACTTGTGTGATAAGATCGGACCAAGAAAGAGCTACACGTATTTATTATTATTCGGAGCGGTCGTGGTAGCCAGCTCATCTTTTGCCTACAACTGGGAGACCTATCTCCTCTCTAGAATGGCGATTGGTGTGATTGGAGCTTCCTTTGTGATCACACAGTACCACACGACCAAAATGTTCGCTCCGAATGTCGTAGGAATTGCTAACGCCACCACCGCAGGTTGGGGGAATCTCGGTGGAGGCGTGACGCAAGCTTTGATGCCGTTGATCGCATCAGGCATGCTCGCAGTAGGCCTAGCCAACTCAGAACTGTCCAAATGGAGACCAGCCATGTTCGTTCCTGCTCTCATCATGTTGGGCGTTGCTTACCTCTACTGGACTTATACCAAGGATGACCCAAAAGGAAACTTCTCTGAAAACCCAGACCTACAGCCAAAAAAACTAGAAGGCGAATCAGGCCTATTTATGTCTGCTGTCAAAGACCGTAGGGTTTGGATACTGTTTGCCATCTATGGTGCATGTTTCGGGCTAGAGTTATTCGTCAATGGACGTGCAGCAACCTACTATCAAACCAAATTTAGCCTCAACGAAACCACTGCTGGGATGATTGCAGCACTATTCGGCCTGATGAACCTATTCGCACGCTCGATGGGCGGATGGTTAGGTGACCGATTTTCCAAAACTGGCGGGCTATCTGGTAGAGTCAAGTGGCTCGTGATGGTGCTCTTCGTAGAAGGATTTGCACTCATATTGTTCTCCAGAATGGACATGCTAGGCCTAGCCATCGGTACCATGATTCTTTTCTCACTTTTCGTGCAAATGGCCGAGGGAGCAACCTACTCTGTCGTACCATTTATCAACAAGAAATCTCTAGGCGCAGTGGCCGGTATCGTCGGTGCAGGCGGTAACGTCGGTGCGGTGATCTACGCACAATTCCTGCTAAGAAGTGGGGCCTCACTCGAAAACAGTTTCATGTACTTCGGTATCGCGGTGGTCGCCATCAGTATGCTCGGTCTTGGTATCAAGTTTAGCCAAGCAGACGAAGATGCCGCCGTAGCAGAACAAAAGAAATTAGAAGAGTTCGAGAAAGAGCTACAAGCCAAAGAGAAATTGGCGGCTTAAAAAACACATTAGCGACCAACGTCGGAACCGATACTTTTCCATTTCAAAAGACCAGCGAGTACTGCCCACTCGTTGGTCTCTTTGTTTTATTCAAACGAACGACCGTGGCTCAACCCTATCAAATGATCAGCAACAGGCGGTATTCTCATCAGCCCTACAGACAGCTCTGACAAGATCGGACTCCCAAACATGCGCTGAAACTGCCTGCCTGCCCAGAGACGAAAAGCAAACTGATCATTCCAGCACTTTTGATACGTAGATTCTAAGGCGGTATGATCCATAGTACCACCGTACCAATGCTCGGTAATCAACCCGCTGAGTAGCCATGCCGAGCGGATCGCCATCGCCATGCCATTACCACACAGCGGGGTAATCATGCCTGCAGAGTCTCCTGACATCAGAATATGATTTTCTACCGCTCTTTTCTTCTCGAAGGAAATTTCATTGATCACTACAGGCTTATCGAATAGAAAATCTGAGTCGTCCCAAATGGCCTTAAGGTGAGGATTACGAAACAGTACTTCCCTTTCCATTTCTTCTATCGTTCTACTTTTGAGATTGTCTCGATGGCTAAGGTAACAAAGGTTGTACACATCTCCACCCACGCTACTCAGTCCACAGTAGCCATCCTTGAAGTTGTGCAATGCGATCACATCTTTGGCAAAATCTGTTTTGATATGGTATTTGATGCCGATATATGGTGATCGATTGGCCATGAAAGCTCTCTGCAGACGTACGTCCAACTGGCTCCTCTTGCCAAATGCTCCGATGACCAACTTGGATGGGTATCGTTGGTTAGACGCAGTGACTTCAAAATGATCTCCATCCCAACTGATATCACTCACTTTCATCCCTTCCCTTAGTTCTACACCAGATGCTTTGGCCTTCTGCGACAGGTACAAGTCCAGATCATAACGACTAATTCCAAAACCTCCCATACCCAATGCGCTGCGAACAGTCTTGCCACTAATGGCACTCAATCGAAACTGACTAATTTGACTAGGTTCTAGCTCCGACGGGTACAAATCATGCTGGAGCAAAAAAGGCTTTACCTCATTAGAAATATATTCTCCACACACCCGATGAAAGGGATAACGCCCTTTCTCCATCAAACAGACCGACAGCCCAGCCCTAGAGAGCAAAATTGAATTAATCAAACCAGCCAACCCTCCTCCAACGATAATCACATCTAGCATGCCTAAATATCACAGATAATCATCAACTATTAGAAGACTTGCTCGTAAAATTGCATCAGAAAAATCCTCTATCATGGCAGAAGAACTTACGCTAGACAAAACACTTAGTAAACAAGATATCTACACAACACTGCTCCCTCAGATCGAAGCACTTAACAGTGGAGAAACAGACTTGATTGCCAATCTTGCCAATACCTCCGCTGCGCTGAAAGAAGCCTTTGGTTTTCTATGGGTTGGGTTCTATCTCGTCAAAGAAGATCAATTAGTGCTCGGCCCATTTCAAGGCCCAATAGCCTGTACCCGCATCTCAAAAGGAAAAGGAGTCTGTGGTACAGCATGGCACGAAGGCTTGACTCTAGTAGTAGACAATGTAGACGAATTCCCGGGTCATATTGCCTGCAGTTCCGCATCCAAATCTGAAATTGTCGTACCGTTATTCAAGGCTGGGGAGGTCATCGGCGTACTAGACATAGACAGTGATCAATTCGCCAGTTTTGACGAAATAGACCAACAATACCTAGAGCAGTTGGTTTCGCAGCTCTGCAAAAACCTCTAACCTAAAATTAGAAACACCCGCTAATCGCCACTCATTTTCTCCCCGACTTGCTCTTTGATTCCATAGAATTCATAGTGTTGCTCTGTTCCGTTTTTTGGTTCCAAGACAAACTCGTCTTTCTGTCCATCATATAACAGCTCGTAGTACTGATCCTCCAGCTCGCCCGTGATCAGGAGATCACTCTTGATGTCGCGATCATAGATCAGCATTCGACTCGCATATTCAATGGGAATATTGAGCTGAATATAGTCTCGGATATAAAGATCATGCGTCTCGCCAAATAGCACGACACGCACTCGGTTTTTGGTCTTTTGAAACTGTGTACGATAGAGATAAACCGTGCCCACCACATCATCTGCAGTAGGCGTTCGCTCGACATAGTTACGCTCGTTATAGTGATACAAGACCTTTTGAATTTCTTTGTTTTTCAATTTGAACCCTGGAGCAGAAACATAGCCATAGGACTCGGCATCATCCGCCACCAGCGTCTTTAGGGTTTTAAGCTTCTCTTCCCGCTCACGCTTGTTGTCATGTGCATCGTATAGTTCGAACAACTCATCATTCTTCTTGGCATACAGTACATACCCTCCATACTGATCCAGATACAGCGTGATACTACCAGTCATCAGTCGCTCTACAAAAAGGTAACTACCCGTCTCTGGAGGGAAAATCATAAAATAATCCTCATCCTTTTTAGCCTGACTATAACCGATGATAGAATCAGGTAGCACATCGATCATCTCCTTTATGTTGTAGTCTTTGACTTGGACTACATCCTCATAGGTAACCATACGTGTGAACGGAATACGCTTTCCGCTCTTCAACACAAGTGTGTCTTGCCCCATGAGGCTTGAATTAGACCCCAGTATTACTAACCAAATGAGTAATCCTACCTGAGGAAAGGCTATTAATTTCATACGCTAAGTTTAAGTTGTATTACACAGGGTTATGGCAGATAGGTACATCAAATTTAAAAGAATCTGACGAAAAAATTAGCACTTACAACCAAACCTAAGAATCAAGGGTCTTGATGATGAACCAAATTCCTGATGATGAAAACACCTTTTATACTTCTACTGGCCACTAGTGGCATATTATTAGCCTGCTCCAAAGACGACAGCACCAACGAACCAGAAGACACTACGGGCATAGTAGGCACCTGGCAGCTCATCGAACAACTCGCGGATCCAGGAGATGGGAGTGGCGTATTTCACCCTACAAAAAATGATTTGCGATTAACCTTCCGCACCAACGGCAGCTATACTTCCACAAATTCACTGTGTTCTGTTTTTGGGGATCCCCAAAATGCAGGGACGGGTACCTACAACACCGAAAAACTAAGTCTCCATCCAGCGGGATGCGAAGATAATGAATGGCTATCAGAAAACGGACTGCCCTATAAGCTCGAAAATGGCAACTTGATCGTCTATTATTTCTGTATAGAAGGTTGCGCACAGAAGTTCGAGAAGGTCAAATAGTCACTCAAGCTATCCCAAATAAAACATCTGGTCATCTGCGGTCGTCAAACTAAATGGTTTCTTCCCATATTTAGGTCTAAACACGATAATCTTATCCTTCTCTGACAGACGATCATATAGTATCGGATTCACATCGATCGATCTCCATGTGGTGTGTATCCGTTGCAGCGTACTGGATCGATTAGATGTAATGGTACTTTTGTCCAAAACGATGGCAGCCATGCCCACTTTCTGACCGTAGGACTGACTTCTCATATATAAAAACACCGAATGACACAGCCTAAAAAACTGAACGCTTGGAATGATCACGAGGGGAAACATGAATACCAAAACACCCCACATATCAGAAGACAGCAGTCCATATATAATGAATAGAAAAGGCGTCATCCAAATCAACTTTGATCGAAATTGTTTCCAAAAATTCTGCTTCATGACCACTCTGTCATCTTCATGAAGAGGCAACTCGATCTCTTCGAGCTGGCTCAGGTCTATCGCGGGCTCTCTCGTGACAATATCATGAGACGCTGCTGTGGCCCGCACCTCAAACATGAGAACATGCTTAGACTTAGGCGCACGATCCATCACAACCAAATCTCCAACTCTGGCTTTGGCATAATGACGATAATCCACTTTGTACTCCTCGCCATCAAGATAGATGTAATAATTTCTAGTCGTTCGGGTGCTACTCTTCCCCTTTGATGATGACCCAGTATTTGAGGTATGGATATCCAATCGCTTATCAGTCATTTTACCCGAAATTCGATGTTTCAGACCTCCTTTAATGTCCTTGACAACTGTCCAAGCCATATAAGCGATAATGCCCATAAAAATCACCCCAAAGCCTGCAAACACATAGATCACTATGTCATCATGCATGTGGGACAGTACAAACGTATACATCGCTGTAAATATGCCCACAACGAAGAGGGAAAAAATAAAGGCTCGTATCAGTTGCTTCTTGAGCGACTTGACATCTTCTGAGGTTAACGCTAGAGTTTCCATCCGTCTAAAATTTAATCTGCTATATCTGCTAAATCACCGATTCGCTCCATCCTTTCTCTCAGCTCGGCAGCATCCTCATAGTACTTGTTTACTAGATAGTGCGCGCACGCCTCCTTGCCCTCCGCAACTGGTATGCGGTAGATTTGATTGGTTTCTCTGTCTCCCGCTTTGGACGAAACCGTTAGTGCCATCGTCATAGGCTTCTTTTCCTCATCTATTTTGGCAACCGACACGAATCGCTTCATTCCGGTCAGTTCGATCAGCAGATCATTCACCAGTACTTTATCCTCTGTGAAAATCACCTTGCCCTCACGAGCACTCTCCAAGAGTTGCATTCGAGACCGAATAAACACCCCATAACAATACCAAACGATGACAGCCACGGGTACAGCCACAGCCAAACCATACAATACACTATGCAGCCAATCATACTCTGGCAACAACTGCCATATCGCTACACCCATGACGATCACAGCTATACCAATCGGCTTGGCGACTTGATCCTGATTCATCTCACTGCGGCTCGTAGCGAGATAGTCACTCCAGTCAGTCCCAGACAGTGACCACTGCTCGATGATTCCCGCCGCGTTCTGACGCACTT
The DNA here is from genome assembly GCF_900142205.1 of Reichenbachiella agariperforans. Classification (GTDB taxonomy): domain Bacteria; phylum Bacteroidota; class Bacteroidia; order Cytophagales; family Cyclobacteriaceae; genus Reichenbachiella; species Reichenbachiella agariperforans. The sequence goes on along the minus strand of NZ_FRAA01000006.1, from coordinate 94,276 downwards.
GATCAGAGACTGCTACTCTGCGCTGACGCATCGCCCCCGACAATAATTTGATGGCAATGGGAATACCCAACACACCAAAAACCACTACCGCCATGAGCCATGTCTGGCGTACACCCAACGCTACTGCCATCCCTCCGCCCAGAAGCGCAGCACCTGCTAACGCCAGTACGATCGTATAAACTACTATAGGCCCTGTTGATGTTTTCTTATCCATGATTCTCTGTTTAGTTTCTTTATCTAAGTCCTAGATGGTATAGACCCAAAATAAAGAGATATTAGTAGCGTATCTTATACCCACAGGAGGGTATTTTCTCGTACCTCAGATTGGGGACAGCCCATAAATAATATCAGATTTATTAACACTATACTATCATAGCCATGAGCAAACGAATCGACAAGCACCAGACACGTGGAGAAGAAATATCTAATGCCATCACCCATGGCATCACTGCACTGACAGCTATTGCAGGTTTCGTAATACTCATCATATATGGTGTTCAGAGTGATCAAAAGTGGAGTCTATTTAGTGCCTTATTCTATGGCAGTAGTTTGGTTGCGCTCTATGTGTTTTCTACGTTTTATCACAGTTTGACACATGTCAAGGCGAAACGCGTCTTCAACATACTTGATCACTGCGGTATATTTTTGCTGATCGCAGGCACCTATACTCCCGTCATGCTCATCAGCATCGGAGGAGTGACAGGCTGGGTGTTTTTCGGAATACAATGGGGAATGGCTCTCATCGGCATCATCCTAAAGATTTTCTTTACAGGACGCTACAACCTCCTCTCAACTATGCTCTATGCAATGATGGGATGGATTATTGTATTCAAATTGGAACTGGTCAAATCAATCCTCCCAGAACCTGGCTTTTGGTTGCTCGCTGCTGGAGGGTTCAGCTATACCATAGGGATCGTCTTTTATATTATTGACTACCGAATGAAATTTGCCCACTTCATCTGGCATCTATTTGTGATGGCAGGGAGTATTCTCCACTATCTGATGATGGTAATGTATGTTTTCAAATAAAATCTAGTCGTCCGAAATCAAATTCTCCAGTTTCACATCTGTCTCATGCAGCGTCTCTTCTATATGTTTAAAATTCGTCTCGTATTGATCAAAATAACCACGCTGTTCTAGACTGGAAGAGATTCGTTTGGTGAGCTCATTCATTTCGTCCAAAGAATCATCAATCATCTTGAGAATCTCTTGTTTTTCAGGCTCTCTTTCTTCTGAAGACAGTAGATTGACTAAGGCCATCACTCTACACAGTGGTGCACGCAGCAAGTGTGAGTTAATAAAAGACTGCTCTGCCAATATCTTGTTTTGCTGCTCTAGCCGCTGGGCTCGCTCTCTCACTTCCAATGTCAAATATTCATTGATCTCGGTGACTTTGGATTGGCTCTCGTACAGTGTTTTGTTGTCATTGAAAATTTTACGCTGATAGCTCTTTAGCTTATTCATGAGTCGTTGTTCGCGCTGCGCTTGCAAATACAACTCATAGAGAAAAGCATACATGACCAAAAACAACAACAAAGTGCCAAAGCCATAGGTCACATAGTCTAAATAACTATCGACGAATACCTGTCCCATGTCCTTCCTATCTGGCAAAAGACTCCCCAACTTATACTGTCCTAGTATGATCAGCAACCCTAAACCCGTACAAGTCCAAAGAGTATATTTTTCACGGTAGTCAAAAATGACCCAAGGGATAAGCATCATCCCGAACTCTGAGATGTACAATGAAATGATCAACGGATCGCTAGGAGCCACCAGAGAAGCATGATAACCCGCATTGAGAGCAAGAGGTATGAGTGAAAGAATGGCTCTAGGAACGGTGGAAAAGTTACGTCTGAGCAACCCTATCGATAGCAAGCCCAAAAAACCTGCAACAATCGGGAATACGGCTAAATATGCATTGAAATACACAAATGAGAAGACACCATATACTGCCCCTAGAAATACAATCAAATATCCTATTCGGTAAGCTACACGATGATGCCTATCCCTTTTCATGCTAGTTGACAGTTGGTTCGATCAAGTTTATGCTCTAGAGCTATTAATACTAATATACCTCATTTTTGAAGCATATCCATAACTAACCACACATACAACCGACACCACCTTTAAAAACTGCTACAAAAAAACAGATCAAAACAGGCGTTATAGTCTACAAGAGTAGATAATACAAAACCTGGGGTCGCTCATAAAAAATTACATCTCCTTCTTTTGCGTAAACCCCCATGACTTGACCAATACAACTACTCCGATGAGAAACATCGGTACACTGAGCCACTGCCCCATGTTGAGCGGAATAGACGCTTCCCAAGCTTCTTGATTCTCTTTGAAGAACTCCACGGTGAACCGCTCGGACCATAGCATCACCATGAACAGGCCAAACAGAAAACCTGTCTTGATCTGCATCCTGTGATGATACCAAATGTGCGCAAGAATCAGGAACATGAATATACAGGCGATAGCCTCATAGAGCTGTCCAGGATGTCTCGGGATACCCAAAACAGAAAACTTAACATGCTGCTCCCCTCTTGACATGTAGGCCTCATAGTGCGCTGGCTGATCCACTGGCAGTGTCATATGCTCCGCTACCCCGTAGTAGCGATCTATCGCCCGTGGGATAGTTGTCTCAAAAAACAACTTGGTATTGTCCTCCTGTAGCTCCACACCACGCTTGTAGACGAGCTCGATTTGCATCGGTATCTCACCCGGTGATGTACTTGTAGCTTCTCCACCTTTCTCGAAAGAGACCTCTTCGATCCGTGGATCCAGTCGGGTAAACATATCTTCTATGCTTCTCGCAAACACAATCCCATTCTCAGACCCCGTAGGCAATCCAATGATCTCTGAATTCATGAAGTTACCTATTCGAATACAAGCCCCTACGAGTACCGTGACAATCGCTACACGGTCCAATATCCACATATAACTTTGGTCTGCATGTTTTCGACTGTAGAGATACAACGCCACGAGCATACCTATCGCACCTCCATGGCTCGCTAGTCCCCCTTCCCATATTTTGATAATCTCAAAAGGGTTGGATAGATAGTATCCCGGATTGTAAAATAAGCAATGACCCAAGCGTGCGCCGACAACTACTGCTATCACGAGATACATCGTCAGCTGGTCTACATCCTTTACATTCTTGTTTTCAGATTTAAAAATCCAATACATTACTTGCTGTGCAAGGATAAATCCCAAAGCGAACAACAATCCATACCATCTAACGGGATGTCCCAAACCAGGAATCGTGAAAATTTCTGGGCTTGGACTCCAAATAATCATCTCAAATAATGTCATAGGTCTCTTTTATATTTTTCTCCAAAAATATGGAGTGAACAAAATCAATACAGTAAACAGCTCTAATCTCCCAAGCAGCATTAGCATACACAGCACCCACTTACCTACCATAGGTATATTGCCAAAATGATCAACAGGTCCCACATCACCCAATCCAGGGCCAATATTACCCAGACAGGTTGCCACTGAGCTAATAGCGGTCATAAAATCAAGCCCTAAAAACGCCATCAGAATAGACCCTAGCGCAAAGATGCTCACATAGATCATGATAAAGGCTAGGATGTTAAAAGTGATATCCTTGTGCACCGCTTTGCCATTGAAGCGAACGGGCAAAATCGCAGAAGGATGCAATTGCCGTTTCAATTCTAGTACACTGTTTTTTACCAAGATCAAATGACGTACGATCTTAACTCCTCCAGCGGTACTACCGGCACTAGCTCCTACAAACATGAGGACGAAAAGTAACAGCACAATTTCATACGGCCACTGTGTATAATCGGCACTGACATATCCCGTAGTTGTCATGATAGAGACCACCTGAAAAAGCCCTTCGCGTATCGACAGCTCTATAGACGTTCCCTGTGTTTGGTATATCCCTATCGTGATCAAAACCGTCACGAGTACCGTCAACAACACATAAAAGCGAAACTCCTCATTCTTAAATACAGTCTTCATCTTGCCATGCAGTGCAAAATAGGTAACCGTAAAGTTAGTCCCTGCCAAAAACATGAAGACAATAATGACATATTGAATAAAGGGGGAATTGAAGTGTGCTACACTAGCATTTTTGGTAGAGAATCCACCAGTTGCCATAGTCGTCAGGGCATGGTTGATCGCATCGTAGAAGGTCATTCCTCCTGCCCACAGAAGAGTCATTTCGGTTAGGGTCAATGCGACATAGATGAACCATAGTCGTTTTGCCGTCTCAGTGATTCGAGGCTTTAGCTTGTCAGGAGATATCCCTGGCGCCTCCGCCACGAACAGCTGCATACCTCCAATACCCAATAGCGGCAATATGGCCACTGCCAACACGATGATACCCATCCCTCCAATCCACTGCGTCAAACTACGCCAAAACAAAATGCCCTTGTCTAGCGCCTCTATGTCCGTCAGGACCGTAGCTCCTGTAGTAGTAAACCCGGATACGGTCTCAAAAAATGCATCTGTAAAACTAGGGATCGCACCGCTCAGCAAATATGGAAGCGTACCAAACAAAGACATGGACAACCAGCCCAACGTTACAATCAAGTAGCCATCCTTCTTTTTTAGTTCTTTGGAGCGATTACGTCGTGTGATCACAAATACCACATAGCCAATCACCATCGCTGATACGCCTGATATTAACAAGGCATTCATGTCTTTGCCTCCGAAATACCAACTGAACGGGATACAAGTCATCATAAAGGCGCCATTGAGCAAGATGAGCAGGCTCAGTACATTCAGGATGACTTTGTAGTTAAATCTCATTTGAAAAAGCCTTCTACTTTTCGAATACACTCTGGTTTGGAAAGCACTACAACACGGTCTTTGGGCTCAAAGGTGAAATTTCCTCTCGCCGTAATGCCACGATCGCCTCTGATCACTCCCCCGATCAACGCCGATTGAGGAAAATTAAGATTTCGAAGCTCAGCCTCCAATATCTTAGACCCCTCTTTCACCTCGAACTCTACGATCTCAGCATCTACTCCATGGATGGTTGTCATGTTGACGACCTGTCCCTTTCGGATATAACGGAAGATAAAACTCGCCGCGATTAGTTTCTTATTGATCATCGTGTCCACACCTATGTTTTGAGAGAGGTGGATGTAGTCCATGTTCTCGACGAGCGAGATAGTTTTGGGCACATTATGATTTTTGGCGACTAGCGAAGAGATCATATTGGTCTCAGAGTTACCAGTCACTGCGATGAAGGCATCCATATCGTCGATTCCTTCTTCCTTGAGTAGTTCGACATCTCTACCGTCACCATTGATGATCATGGTGTTGGGGAGCTCATCGGCTAGATCAAAACACTTGTCCCTATCCTGCTCGATTAACTTGATGTTGTATTTTTTGCTTAGCTGTCTAGCGGCTTGTATGCCTATTTTGCTACCGCCGAGGATCATCACATTCTTGATAGACTCCCTTTGTTTACCAGCTAGATCCAGCACACGATCCACACCATCAGGCTGACAGATAAAGTATGCATGATCATTGACCTGAAACTTGTTATCCCCATGAGGAATAATCGTCTCCTCACCTCTCAGTATCGCTACCGTGATAAAGGAATAATCAGGATTGAGATAGGCTGTTTCGACTAGCGTTTTATCCTTGAGCTCTGACTCCTCATCGATCAATATGCCTACGAGAGATAGACATCCTTTTTCGAAATCAAAATTATCTGTCAGAGCATTTTCTTTAAGGAGCCGCTTGATCTCCTTGGCCGCTAGTGACTCAGGGGATATAACCTCATCGATCCCTATCGTTTTGAGATCCAAAATATCTTTCCGCTGTATGTATTCGGTATTAGTGACACGAGCAATGGTCTTTCGCGCTCCGAGATTCTTCCCAATGATGGAGGTGGTGATATTAGTTGTCTCAGACTCTGTCACAGCGATCAGTAAGTCTGCCTTGGCGACCTGTGCATCTTCCAGGACCTTGTAGGAGGTCGAATTGCCTTTCGTCGTGTGTACGTCTAGATGATTAGAGATATACTGTAATCGATCATCATCCGTATCAATGATGTTAATATCGTGTGCTTCATATGCCAAAAGTTTTGCCAAATGAAAGCCTACATCTCCCGCGCCTGCTATTACTATTCTCATTGAATTCTCAAAGTATTCATTGATTAGAACAAATATAATTTAATCCACTTACCAATGGTTCCTTCCTATCTAATAGTTGAACCGCCAAAAGTGCTAAAACTCTACCGCTTTGTCGCCCTTGTCATTTCCTTTTTTCCTGGAGGCCCTGGTAATTCTTCAATTTCAAAGCCTGCCGACTTGATATCTCTTTTAAATTGCCCTTGTGCACAATAAGTAACCAACACACCATTTTGCGCCAGTCCCTGATACATTTTAGCCAACACCTCTGGGCTCCACATCTCTGGTTGCTTTGAGGGGGCAAAGGCATCAAAAAAGATCAAATCATAAACGGCCTCCTCTACTTCAAACTGGAAAACATCCGTTTCTACCTTGATCAGGGAGAATAGCTCCGTGATCTTTTGCTGCTCATTCCACGCCACTGCGTGTACGCGATCAAAAACCTCTTGCCCATTTTCATCTCCCAGCTGCCCTACATAGTTCAGCTGATCGGTCACCTCTTTGGCCAATGGATATTTTTCTAGGGACGTGTACACCAGCGATTCCATAGATTTATTGGTTTCTAAAGCTGTCAGCCAAGCGTTGAGCCCTGTGCCAAACCCGATCTCTAGTACCCGAATCACCTGTTGATCAGGATTCCTCTCACGATAGTGCGCCAGCCCCTTCTCCAAAAACACATACTGCGCTTCGGTGATCGCTCCATGAGTAGAGTGATAGGTTTCGTTCATCTCTGGCAAGAGCAGCGAATGAGAACCGTCTTTAGTCTCGAAAATTTCTACTTTAGGCATTTCTATAGATTAAAACCGTCGCATGCGCAGATACCCCCTCTTCTTTGCCCACAAAACCGAGCTTCTCTGTAGTAGTTGCTTTGATAGACACATCTTCAACTTCCATTTCCATCACTTCTGCCAAGACTCGTTTCATCTCGCTGATATGTGGGTTAACCTTAGGCCGTTGTAGACAGATCGTAGAATCTATATTTCCAACTTCATAACCTGCCTCCCTGATCAGATTCATTACTTCTGTTAGCAAGATCTTGCTATCTATTCCTTTGAATTTGGGGTCTGTGTCCGCAAAGTGATAGCCAATATCTCTCATATTCGCTGCACCTAGCAGTGCGTCGCAGATAACATGTATCAACACATCGGCATCAGAGTGTCCCACTGCACCATGTGTATGTGGCACCAAAATACCTCCTAGCCAAAACTCCTCTCCCTCTGCCAGCTGGTGGACATCATAGCCATAACCTACTCTTATATTTGGTTTCATATCCTAATCAATCTCTTCGTTTCGAAATGTAAATAAAGGCAGTCTGCCCGCCAACCCCCATCAAACCCGCTTGTTTTTGAACAAAAATTCAAATAATTGAGTCCTTCTTTGGATGAAAATATCCTCCACAAAATGTGTTGATAAAAAAGCCAATACCACCGTTCCTCCAAAGTAAATCACGAAACCAACCACACTATAGCCCCAATAATGCACAATGGGAATCAAAATAAAAAAGTGCCACAGATAGGCATTGTAGCTATAATACGCCAGAATTCTAAACACACGGTGAAATCGAAACTGAGTCAAATACACCAATACATAAGCCAGCAGCAGCGGCGAAGTGATTCTCAAACCCAGCTGATATGTCGTCTGATCTATCTGCGTGATCAGCAGCAACATTCCCCCAGCGATAAGGCAGAAAAAGCCACTTTGAAAAAACTTCATGTTTCGAATTTGATCTCGGAATAGAAAAATCAAAGCCCCATAACAGAATGCATCGAGACGGTTGTGTGTGTAGGTCGGGTACTCCGCAATATCGGTGTACATCGCCTGCACCTTAGCTATGACACAACAAACAATCACGAAACATGAAAACCAAACGGCATACCTCCGAAATGAAACCCTACTCACCGCAGCTAAAGATACAATCCATATCAAAACATAAAAATGCTCCTCAACACAAAGCGTCCAAACATGCTCAAATGCCCATCTATGTGGAAGGCCCGCATAATTGCGATAGAAAAGAAAATACTGCTTCCATTCACTCAGCTTGGGTAGATTCTCTCCATAAATCTCTGCAAAAAATAGTTTTCCGATCAAGAATGCCGCAACTAGAAAGAAAAAATAGGAAGGAATAATTTTCGTCCATCTGCTGACGAAGTATCGCTGATTGACCATGGGTTCCTCTCGACTCAGCATCTGTACCACTAAATATCCTGAGAGGATAAAAAAAGCATCGATATCAATGCTGTAAGTCTCTAAAATTTCGAAATGCGTCACGATGACAGACAATGCCGCCATACTCCTGACAAAATCAAACGCCTCTATTCTATCCTCACTTTGGACGATGCGACGGAGCCTGTCGAATATTTTGAGATCAAGAATAGCCACGGGACAACTGACTACAGCGACTTTGCTTTTTCCCAGTAGGCGTCCATCTCTTCTAGGCTCATTTCGCCCATCTGCTTGCCGTCCTTCTTGCTTTCTATCTCTAGGTACTGAAAACGCTTGATGAACTTCTTATTAGTACGCTCTAGGGCCTCTTCGGGATCTATTCCAACGAAGCGTGCATAATTGACCATCGAAAACAGAATATCACCAAACTCGCTGAGTGCTTCCTCCTTGTTGCCCTGATCGATTTCTACTTTGAACTCCTCCAGCTCCTCTTGAACTTTGCCCCAGACTTGCTCCTGATCATCCCAGTCAAAACCCACTCCACGTGCTTTTTCCTGAATACGCATGGCTTTTACCATCGCGGGGAGCGATTTAGGCACTCCTCCTAATACAGACCTATTGCCCTTCTCTTTGAGCTTGAGTTTCTCCCAGTTGGCCTTGACCTGCTCCTCATCGTCAGCTTTGGTATCACCATAGATGTGTGGGTGTCTGTAGATCAATTTGTCACAGATGGCATGCAGCACATCTGCCACGTCAAAGTCTCCCTTCTCCTGTGCGATCCGAGCGTAAAACACGAGATGAAGCATCAAATCTCCCAATTCCTTTTTCACCTCCTCACCGTCACTTTCTAAGATCGCGTCTGATAGCTCGTAAGTCTCCTCGATAGTCAAGTATCGAAGTGTCTCCCAAGTCTGCTTTTTGTCCCACGGGCAGTTCTCTCGCAGCTCATCCATGACGGTCAATAGTCGATCAAATGCTGCCAATTTTTCAGGACGCTTCACATCTGGCTTACTTCTTGATTCTGACATAATGAATTATTTGAAGGTGATAGTTGTTGACATTAGATAAGGATCTTGGATTCTTTTCGACCCAGATTCAACAAAGCTATTCGCTTTAATGTATAAATTTGCAGCAAGTATTCGAAATTATGACAACAGTACTTTTAGGAATCGGGTTTATAGCGGTGTTTTTCATTTTCATGAGTGTAAGGCTCATTTTCTTGAAAAACGGGGAATTTAAAGGGACGTGTGCTTCGCAGAACCCTTACTTGAACAAAACAGGTGAGCCATGTGGCTACTGTGGCAAGACTATGACACCTGGCGAATCTTGTGGCAACCCAGACAACGAGGTGGATAAGGTCATGAAAAACTTCAAATAACTAACCTAGAAACTAACCGGGGACTAGTTGCATCAGTATTACTAAGTTACATTTCACTTTGTGCTTTGAAAGCTTTGAATACCTTTGCGCTCCCAAAAAACTACACGCGTAGATGACGTTAATAAAATCAATCTCTGGAATACGGGGAACAATTGGTGGCAAGGAAGGTGAGGCTCTGACACCAAATGATGTTGTAAAATATGCAGCAGCGTTTGGCCAATGGACCAAGGAAAACAGTGACAGCAATAAAATTGTCATTGGTAGAGATGCAAGACCATCAGGTGATTTGATTACCAAGATGGTATCTGGCACCCTACAAAGCCTCGGCATAGATGTAGTCGATCTAGGCCTCTCGACCACTCCTACAGTCGAAATGGCTGTACCCACAGAACAAGCCTCTGGCGGTATCATCATCACAGCAAGCCACAACCCTAACGGCTGGAATGCTCTGAAACTCCTAAACAAAGACGGAGAATTCATCTCAGACGTCCAAGGTCAACGCGTACTAGAAATCGCCGAACAAGGTGAAATCGAATATGTACAGTCTAAGGACCTTGGCTCTTTCGAAAGCAATGACACCTACATCGATTTTCATATCGATAGAATTCTAGAACTAGGACTCGTAGATGTCGAGGCAATACAGGCTGCCAACATGAAGATCGCAGTAGATGCCGTCAATTCTACAGGCGCAATTGCGATTCCTAAGTTGCTAGATAAATTAGGCGTTCAGGATTACAAAATACTATTTGATGAACCAAACGGATTGTTTCCACACAACCCAGAACCACTTCCAGAGAACATCACACACATCTGCAATGAGGTAGAAAACAATCGCTACAATCTTGGGATCGTAGTAGACCCAGATGTGGATCGCTTGGCATTCGTCTCGGACAGTGGCGAGCCATTCGGCGAAGAATACTCACTCGTCATGATCGCTGATTATGTCCTGAAAAACACTCCGGGCAATACAGTGTCTAACATGTCTTCTACACGCGCACTCAAAGATGTCACCTTGAAAAACGGTGGTAGCTACGAAGCATCTGCGGTAGGCGAGGTGAACGTCGTGACCAAAATGAAAGAAACCAACGCCATCATCGGAGGAGAAGGCAACGGCGGCATCATCTACCCAGAGCTCCACTATGGACGTGACGCGCTCGTGGGTATTGCGCTATTTTTGACCGCTCTAGCAAAATTTGGTAAGTCGTCTTCTTTCATGAGAGCGACCTACCCTAACTACCACATCTCCAAAAACAAGATAGACCTTACCAAGGATATTGACGTGGATGATGTACTGGCACAGATTCAGAAAAAGTACGAAAAACACCCGATCAACACCGTGGACGGTGTGAAGATAGATTTTGATAGCGAATGGGTGCACTTGAGAAAGTCAAACACAGAACCTATCATCCGCATCTACTCTGAGTCCGAGTCCAAAAACACCGCCGAGGTACTCGCCAAAAAAATCATGATGGATATCAAAGAAATCGTGACCGAAAAAATCGAGGACTAAAACTCACAAAACACCAACAAAGAAGGCTCATCAATTGATGAGCCTTCTTTGTTTATAAACCTTATTCCCTATATAATATTGAAGTCCTCGCTTTAGGCGAGGACTTCAATTACACTTTAAAACTACTTGCTCCCTTCCCCTCACTCACCTTGCTCCACACCTCCGCTTTCTTGCGGTAGGCTTGAAAATGCTCATAGACCTTTTTGCTTTGGGAGTCCGTATCGATCATCTCGGTGATCACCTCTTTGGAGGCTTGGCGCAGGGGCGCCAGTACTTCGGGCGAAAAGGCACGAATATCGACACCTTCGTCGATCATTTTTTGGAGATAAATCGCGTTTTGAGCATCGAACTCCAGGAGCATCCATTGATTGAGGCGCATGATGGCTGCATAGAGGATTTCTTGAAGGTCTTTGGGTAGCTCGTTGTACTTGTCCTTGTTCATGGCCATCTCTAATACCGTACCGGGTTCGTGCCAGCCGGGGAAGTAGTAGTGCTTGGCGACCCGATGAAACCCCATCTTGTAGTCATGATAAGGGCCGATCCATTCTGTCGCATCGATCACACCACGCTCTAGGTTGGTGAACAACTCTCCTCCAGCCACGAGGACTGAGGTGCCTCCGACCTTGTTGATGACCTTGCCTCCGATACCAGGCATTCGGATTTTGAGGCCTTTGTAGTCTTCGATGGTGTTGATTTCTTTGTTGTACCAGCCACCTGCTTGCTGGCCGGTGTTGCCTCCAGGTAGTGGGATAAGATTGAAGGGCGCGTATATTTCTTCCCAGAGTTTTTGTCCGCCAGCATTGAGTATCCAGGTGTTCATCTGCTGAGCAGACACCCCAAAAGGGATAGACGAAAAGAATGTTGCTGCGGGAATCTTGCCAGCCCAATAGTAGCCCGATCCACTCATCATCTCTACCGCACCATGACTCACGGCATCAAAGCACTCCAAGGATGGAATCAATTCTCCCCCTCCATACACCTCGATTTTGAGGCGACCTCCACTCATTTGTTCCACCCATTTGGCGAGGAGCTTACAGCCTTGTCCCAGTACAGGAAAATTAGGTGGCCATGTCGTGACCATCTTCCATTGGTAGTTATTGTTGAAATTGATGTTTGGGGTTTCGATGGGGGATTTCTCGGTGGTACAGGATGCGAATGCACCCGTCACTCCTGCCGCCAAGGCTAAACTCCCTGCCTTGATGAATTTTCGTCTATTCTGTTCTGACATATCATGCGATTAATGGATCGAAGATAAAGAAAAAGCCCTATTAGTTCTCGGGGCATTTTTTCTAACTTTCTAAAGTATCCACCACTATGCGTGATGACAGGGAGCTACATGTCTGTCATCCTGACTTGATTTTGCGTTAGACACGTCCGATATCGGACACAATGACTTGATTTGAGTCAAAAATCAAAATGGAATAAGAATTGATGAAACCCTATCACCATCCACATCGAAGGGATGAGTACCAACATAAACAAAGAAGAAAATGAATTTTAATCAATACACAGTCAAATCACAGGAGGTCATCAACAAGGCCGGGGAGATTGTATTGGCGCATGGCCAGCAAGCCATCGAGCCTGCGCATATCCTCAAAGCCATCGTGGAGACCGATGAGAATGTCATAGGATTCATTGTCAAAAAGCTGGGCATCAACAAGGAACAGCTTAGCATCAGGATAGATGAGGTCACGGCGAGTTATGCCAAGGTCAGTGGTGGACAGCCCTACCTATCCAATGAATCCGCCGCTGCTTTGCAAAAAGCAGAAGCTATTGCGAAGAAGCAAAAAGATGAATTTATAGCCATCGAACACTTGATTCTAGGTGTCTTGGCTGGAAAAGATAAAGCCGCTGCGCTACTCAAAGAATTGGGATTCAACCAGAAAGATTTAGAAGCGGCGATACACGAACTAAGAGGAGGAAACAACGTGAATAGTCAAAGTGCAGAGTCCAACTATCAATCACTCGAGCGATACTCCAAGAACCTGAATCAACTGGCCAAGGACGGCAAGATTGATCCGGTGATTGGTCGCGACGAAGAGATCCGACGTGTCTTGCAGATTTTGTCTCGTAGGACCAAAAACAACCCTATGCTGATCGGCGAACCAGGAGTCGGTAAGACTGCCATCGTAGAGGGTATGGCGCAGCGTATCGTCGACGGGGACGTACCCGAAAACTTGAAATCAAAGACCTTGATTTCCTTGGACATGGGAATGCTCGTCGCGGGTGCCAAATACAAAGGGGAGTTTGAGGAGCGGCTCAAAGCCGTCATCAAGGAGGTGCAAGACTCTGCGGGAGAGATCATCCTGTTCATCGATGAGATACACACCCTCGTCGGTGCGGGTGGCGGAGAAGGCGCCATGGATGCGGCCAACTTGCTGAAACCAGCGCTGGCACGTGGCGAACTACATACGATCGGTGCGACCACACTCAAGGAGTATCAGAAATACATCGAGAAAGACAAGGCGCTCGAACGTCGATTCCAGACCGTGATCGTCGATGAGCCCAACGAAGCAGATGCTATTTCTATCCTGCGTGGGATCAAAGACAAGTACGAGTTGCATCACGGTGTACGCATCAAAGACGATGCAGTCATCTCAGCGGTGGAGTTGTCGAGTCGCTATATCTCTGATCGCTATTTGCCAGACAAGGCGATCGACCTGATGGATGAGGCTGCCGCCAAAATGCGGATCGAGATCGACTCCATGCCCGAGGAGCTGGACGAACTCAACCGCAAGATCATGCAGTTGGAAATCGAACGTGAGGCGATCCGTCGGGAGAAAAACAAAGAAAGAGAAAAAGTACTGTCACGAGAAATCTCGGACCTGTCCGTACGCCGTGATGACCTCAAGGCCAAGTGGCAGAATGAAAAATCTGTGATCACCGGTATCCAGCAAGAGAAAGAGAACATCGATAAGTTCAAAATCGAAGCGGAGCAAGCGGAGCGTGCAGGAGACTTTGGGCGTGTGGCGGAGATACGCTACGGCAAGATTCAGGAGAGCGAAAAGAAACTCGAAGAACTGAAGGTCAAACTCGTAGAGATGCAGGGCGAAAGCACCCTGCTCAAAGAAGAAGTAGGAGCCGAAGATATCGCAGAGGTGGTTGCCAAATGGACTGGTGTGCCGGTACAAAAGATGCTGCAAAGCGATAGAGAGAAGCTTCTGCACCTAGAAGAGGAGTTGGGAAAACGCGTCGCAGGACAGGAGGAAGCCATCGAGAGTATCTCTGATGCAGTGCGTCGCAGCAGAGCAGGCTTGCACGATCCGCAGCGCCCGATTGGTTCGTTTATCTTCCTCGGCACGACAGGTGTGGGTAAGACGGAGTTGGCCAAAGCCCTCGCGGACTACCTCTTCAATGACGAAAATGCCATGGTACGGATCGACATGTCCGAGTACCAAGAGAGTCATGCGGTGAGTAGACTCATCGGAGCACCTCCTGGGTATGTGGGATACGATGAAGGAGGTCAGTTGACTGAGGCGGTGCGAAGAAAACCCTACTCTGTGGTGCTTCTCGATGAGATCGAAAAAGCTCACCCAGATGCCTTCAACGTTTTGTTGCAGGTGTTAGATGATGGGCGATTGACGGACAACAAGGGCCGAGTCGCCAACTTCAAGAACACGATTATCATCATGACAACCAACATTGGAGCGGGGTTGATTCAAGACAACTTTGCACAAATGGACTTTGACAATGAGGACGAGATCATCGATAAGACCAAACGCGAAGTAATGGAGATGCTCAAGAAGTCGGTGAGACCGGAGTTCTTGAACCGGGTCGATGAGACCATCGTCTTTAGACCATTGGATCGTGCCAATATCCGAAAAATCGTCGAGATACAGTTTAGACTAATCAAAAGGCGTCTGGCTGAAAACGGCGTGAAGCTTGAAGCTTCGCCCGAGGTACTGGATCGATTGGGAGAGCTGGGGTATGACCCGCAGTATGGGGCTAGACCGCTCAAGCGTGTCATCCAAAAGCAGATTCTCAACGAGCTATCCAAACAGATACTCGCAGGCAAGATCAGCAATGAGGCGGTAATTGGTATCACACTCAATGACGACAGGGAGATCGAGTTTATCAATCTCGATGAGGTTGAAATAGAGAAAGAAGTCAAGTAGCAATAAGTGAAAAGCCAGTTCGAAAGAGCTGGCTTTTTTATCTTGAAGCTTCGGTGCTGCCTCTCTGTGCTTCGAGCCCCTCAGCATGACAGGACAAGTTTTTGAAGTCTCTTTGACAGATTAAAATTAGCTATAGAAATCAATAAGAATGTACCCCAGCTATAGCAAGCAGCTCCCCCCCCATGTCACCCAGAGACGAAAGGTTAACAAGCCCTTCTTGGGCAAGTAGATAGGTTTATTACCCCAGCTTCATCGGCTTGTGCTCCACGGTCTCATCTAGTAGATAGGCTTCATGCAGCACTTGATTCAAGACTTCTTCATCTACTTCTTCGATGGATGAATAGGTGATTCCAGCCATTCTCTTTCTGTCTTTGAAATCCAAGACGCCCGACTCATTGGATAGCTCTCTGCCTCGCCAGAACACTATTTCAACCGACCCATCCTTGAAAGGGTTCAGGTGGCAAACGGGGCTTTTTATTTTGTAGCAGGGCAAGCTGTAGCTGATCTTCCCTTGAATCTTTGGGTGCTGCGAGACAATTTGGTGCAGATGCTGTAGCAGAGCCGACTGTGCCGCAGGCTTGCTATGAATATAAGTAAGGATGGCGTTCATACCAGACCAAAACTAATAAAGACGATAAATAGTTAGCCATAACAGCATTTGAAATTTATCTGTTAGAATCTTGAGACTCCCTAGCTAAGAAGTTAAAATATTAACAGAACCGCCCATTCCTTGACAATTCTTAAGGATGCCCCTCTATATCAATTGCTTCTTGTCGGATTTGAGCTAGTTTTGCCCTTCGAAATTAGAACACAACTAAAAGGAACATCATAATGAAACTTGCAGTAGTAGGAGCAACAGGACTAGTAGGGACAGAAATACTAGAGGTGTTGAAGGAAAGAAATTTTGAATATGACGAATTGTTATTGGTCGCATCTGCTCGCTCAGCGGGTAAGCAGATCGAGTACCAAGGCAAGACCTATACCGTGATTGGTTTGGAAGATGCTGTAGCAGCCAAGCCAGACATCGCCATCTTCTCCGCTGGAGGGGGCACTTCCCTAGACTGGGCACCTAAGTTTGCCGAAGTAGGCACGATCGTCATCGACAACTCTTCTGCATGGAGAATGGATCCTACCAAAAAATTAGTCGTACCAGAAATCAACGGAGATGCCATCACCATCGATGACCGCATCATCGCCAACCCTAACTGCTCTACCATTCAGATGGTATTGGTATTAGGACCTTTGCACCAAAAATACGGGATCAACCGTGTGATCGTATCGACCTACCAGTCTGTGACTGGATCAGGAAAAGGAGCTGTAGACCAAATGATGGCTGAGCGTGCTGGCGAAACACCAGAGATGGTGTACCCACACAAAATCGACATGAACGTACTGCCACACATCGACGTGTTCCAAGACAATGGCTATACCAAAGAGGAAATGAAAATGACCAACGAAACGGTCAAAATCCTCAGAGACGAAAAAGTAAAAGTATCCGCTACATGTGTGAGAATCCCAACCATGGGCGGTCACTCAGAAGCGGTCAATATCGAGTTTGACAATCCATATGACTTAGAAGAAGTGAAATCTATTCTATCTAAAGTACCCGGTCTAGTGATCCAAGACGATGTGGCTAACAACGTATACCCAATGCCATTGACGGCTCACAAGAAGGACGAGGTATTCGTCGGCCGTATCAGAAAGGACGAGTCCAAAGAAAACGCACTCAACCTCTGGATCGTAGCGGACAACCTCAGAAAAGGAGCTGCTACCAATGCCGTTCAGATCGCACAGTACGTCACCGAAAACAACTTGGTGTTGTAAGACATTCCTATTTTAGCGAAGGCTGGTTCTGATTTGTATAAATTTGGATCAGCCTTTTTTTGTTTATGACCGAAGCACTTCTGACCCCCGCAATACAGCAGTTCATCCAAGAACACAGAGACGATGATCCAGCGCAACTCGCACTGCAGGCCAGAAAATATCCAGACATCCCTATGCAGTGGGTAGCGCACCAGATCAAATGCTACCAGAAGGCAAAAAGTAAGATTCCTGCATTCGCAGAAAAATCAATCATCATCTACCCTCCAGGTATCTCACTGGAGCAGAGTTCGTCCGAAGCGACTGCACAATACAAAGCACGATTGATTCAAGGTAATTCCGTGACAGACCTAACGGCAGGCTTTGGGATAGACACCTACTACCTCTCTCAACATATCGAGACAGTCATCGCTCTAGAGCGCAATCCAGACTTAATTCCCATCGTCAACCACAACTGGGACGTACTCGGAGTGAAAAACATCACTTATCACCAGACAGAGGCAGAGACTTATCTTAGTACGGAAGAGAACCCTACTGACCTCTACTTTATAGATCCCGCGAGACGTGATGATGTCAATCATAAGCTCCATCTCATCGAAGACTGTCAGCCCAACCTCCTACACATCCTACCCGCTCTCATGGAGAGAAAAGCAGAAG
Source organism: Reichenbachiella agariperforans (assembly GCF_900142205.1). Taxonomy (GTDB): domain Bacteria; phylum Bacteroidota; class Bacteroidia; order Cytophagales; family Cyclobacteriaceae; genus Reichenbachiella; species Reichenbachiella agariperforans. The sequence continues at coordinate 76,516 of NZ_FRAA01000006.1, read as the reverse complement.
TGTGGATCAAGTTGTCACCGCTTCTAGACATTCATCAGGCACTAGAAAAAATCGCCCACGTAGCAGAGGTGCATGTAGTCTCTGTGCAAAATGAATGCAAAGAGCTTCTCCTCCGAGTCATCCCTAATCACAGCACCGAACCAATCATCCATGCAGTAAATCTGACCAAACAAGGTGATGAAATTTTGAAATTTTGCTATTCGGAGGAAAGCGATGAAATAAACTACAACCTACCACTACACTACCTCTACGAACCGAATGCCTCGATCATGAAAGCTGGAGGGTTCAAAGCTGTCGCGAAAAAATACGCTCTCAGCAAACTTCATCGAAACTCTCACTTGTACACTTCTGACGAACTTGTACCTAACTTCCCTGGACGAAGCTTCAAGATAGAAGCATTAACTGTTCTCAACAAAAAAAAGCTGAAACCCTATCTTCCAGCCAACAAAGCCAATATCACCGTCCGAAACTACCCCAATACCATACAAGAGATACGAAAAAAAACCTCCATCAAAGACGGAGGTTCTGTATATCTATTTGCTACCACACTGATGGACGGCAGTCCTAAAGTGCTAGTCTGTAGTCGGGTTTGATTTATTCCTAGTGAAACAATCTGTTTACTTTACCGCCTCATTAAACAACGCTAGTAGAGACTTTTCTCCTGCGAGCTTCTCACGGATTGCTGATTGCAGGTAGCTTGGTATTTGGTCTCCAGCTTCTAATTTTGACTCTACATCACCGAGCATGTCTAGCAACTCCTGCTGATCATCACGATCCAATTCGTCCACCAGCTCTATCAATGTACTGATTTTAGAAGCGTCCTTCTTGGCTACAAGTGCTTGCTCTTTCGCATCAGATTTTTGATCGATACAAGCATTATAATCGATGATGATTTGATCTAAGTCTGACTTATTGTACTCCCCAGACTCCAGCTTGGCCGAGACATCTTCACATTCGGTCAGGAACTCCAAAAGTCTCTTTTTGAAACCAATATTACTGACAATATGTTGACGACCATCAGCAGTCACGAGCAGTTGACCCGCATAGTCAGAAGTATTGGTTTTTGGATCCGCATAGCGATAGAGATTCAAGTAACTGCCCTCTTGTTCCACTTCCATAAACTGGTATCTCCCACGAAATTTAACCGTCACATACTTCTGATCCTTCTTTTGTATCTCCCTGACCTCTGCCGCACCGAAACGGTGCTTTTTCTTCCCTACTTTGACCGATACGCGATCCGCCTGATACTCACCACCCGTTTGGATGAGGACTTTCCCGACTAGGGTGTCCATCTTGGCAGTGATGATTTGATCTTGTGCCTGTGTGGCAAAAAAGAAGGTTAGTAGTACTAAAGTGAACAGATGCTTTTTCATGCGTAAAAATTTTAGCTCAAGCTTATAAAAAATATTTTAGAATCAACAAAGCTAGGTCGCCTTTGTGAATCACAAAGAACATAAGGAAGGTATAATAATAATGCCATGTTGACAATAATAGTTGTCTCATACTATTACCCATGGGTAGTTGGGTATAGGCAACCTGCTGTCTGGTCTACGGTTATAGTGTTTTGTTTACGCTAGAGGTATATTTGTTAGGATGGGAAAAATAGAAATGATCGTCAAGTACCTCTTTCAAAGCAGGGTCGTGAGCCATATCTTCTTTTGGGGCTCCTATATTTTGTTTTATACTCTACTGTGGGGCAGCTATGACGATGATTATGTTGGCAGCTTCGCGATCCAGCTCATGTTCGTACCCGTCAAGATGCTACTGACCTACTATACCCTCTACATCCTACTCCCCAAATACATCCTCAAAGGTCGTTGGCTACCCTTTGTGTTTCTTCTCATCGCATCAGCATTCACTGGGGGCGCACTGTATCGACTGATCGCATACTACATAGAGTACCCGCTTTACTTTCCGCAATACATCGATGGAGACCCGCTCAATTTCTACAAAATCATCAAGGGCATCATGGACATATACATCGTTGTATTCCTAGCACTCGTGATCAAGCTTCTCAAATACTGGTATGTCAACCAGCAGGACAAACAAATCTTGGCACATGAAAAACTAGAAGCTGAACTAAAATTCCTCAAGACTCAGATAAACCCACACTTTCTATTCAACACCCTCAACAACCTCTATGCGCTAACGCTTAAAAAATCCGACTATGCCCCAGAAGTAGTGCTAAAACTGTCTGAACTGATCAATTACATGCTCTATGAATGCAATGCCCATAAAGTACTCCTCGATAATGAACTCAACTTCATCAAAAACTATATAGAAATCGAACGTATGCGTCACGGAGATGACTTAGATATCAAGGCCATGATCAATGGTGACAGTGCTAATGTGTATATCGCTCCAATGATCCTACTGCCTTTTATAGAAAACAGTTTCAAGCACGGTATCAATGAAGAACTGAATAAGTCTTGGATCGATTTTGATCTCACGGTGACGGATGAGCAGCTAGTACTCAAACTCGCCAATAGCAAAAGTGAAACACAACACCTCATCGAATCGAACCAAGGAATCGGTCTCACGAATGTAAAACGCCGCCTAGATCTCCTGTACAAAAAAGGCTACAGCCTAGAGATCCATGACGAACAGCGCTCCTATACTGTATCCCTTTCCATCAACTTAAACCTAGAGAAATGAAAATCAAATGTATAACTGTAGACGATGAACCACTGGCATTAGAAATCATCGAATCCTATATAGACCGCATGGACTGCCTCGAGCTCGTCGGTCAGTTTCGAAATGCCATCAAAGCTTTTGATTTTTTGCAAAGTGGAGCGGAAGTGGATCTCATCTTTTTGGATATCCAAATGCCCAAACTCACAGGAATTGACTTCCTCAAAACAATTCAAAACAAACCTAAAGTCATCCTCACCACTGCCTATCGCGAATATGCACTAGAAGGTTTCGAACTAGAAGTATTGGACTATCTCCTCAAACCGATATCCTTCGAGCGCTTCATGAAAGCAGTCTCAAAATACCCACGAGAGTCCAACGAACTCACCGCTCCTCCAGAGAGTGATGACTCTTTTATCTTCTTCAAATCCGACAAAAAGAACATCAAAATCTGTCTAAAAGACGTCCTCTACATCGAAAGCATCAAAGACTATGTCAAAATTCTAACGGAAGACAAAGAGGTCGTCACACATCACAAAATCAGTGAGCTAGAACGTAAACTGCCTGCTACAGATTTCATCAGAGTACATCGATCGTTCATCGTCAACATCCCTAAGATAGAAAGCTACTCTGCTTGCGAAATAGAGATGACCGAACAAAGTATACCCGTAGGTCGAAACTACAAGGTTGAGGTACTAGAGCGACTAGGTAAAATAGTCTTGTAATCCAGAAAGGAAATCTTAGTATAATTGGGCTTGTCTTCCATCTGAACATTGTATTTTAGACTATGGACGAAAAAACCTTATACAAACTAAAATACCCCATAGGCGAATTTGAAAAGCCTAGCTCTATCACAACTACGCAACGAGAGATGTGGATCAATTCGATTCAGTCTTTTCCAGAGCGCATCAAACAACTAACCGATGGTCTATCCATAGTGCAGCTCAACTGGCCCTACCGACCTGATGGCTGGACTATCAAACAAGTCGTACACCACTGCGCCGATAGCCACATGAATAGCCTCATGCGTTTCAAACTCGCATTGACAGAAGATTCTCCCGAGATTAGACCCTACCATGAAGACCGCTGGGCAGAACTAATCGATTCACAGGATGATGATTTGTCCTACACCCTCATGCTCCTCGAAGGGCTACACTACCGACTGGTCAGCGTGATCAAAAATCTCAGCAAAACAGATTTGCAGCGTGAATTTGTGCATCCAGAGCATGGTAAACGATTTACTTTGGAAGAAACCATAGGCACCTATGCTTGGCACTCCGAGCACCATCTCGCTCACATCCAACAAGCTCTAGATGCTGGTGGAAAGTTCTCTCCAGTCAATCCATAGAGCTGGGGAATGCCCACTTATATCTATTGGTTTTATCATTTTACATTTGTTATTCTTGGGACAGAAAAGAACGCTACTCTGAGTTCGATTTTAAGAATGAGCAACAAAAACATCATTCTCAGAAGCCGTCTTGTCTAGTCTTTTTACTCCAAGACACTAAAAAAGAAAAACCCCGATGACATATGTCATCGGGGTTTTCAACAGACAACTTCCAAATCTTAGCCTGCCAAAGGCAAACAAGTTGAAGTCCTTTCCAACTACAATATGAGAAAACTACTTGTCTTCCTATCTCCAACTGCTACGGAGACAAATATTGTAATTTGGGTCAAAATGCAGTGATTATTTGTAATAACAATTCAATGCGTCAATGCCCTAACCGAACGTTAAGCCATCAAATATTTGTTGACCGAATAGGCAGCCTTTCGGCCTTCGCTGATCGCCCATACGACGAGCGATTGCCCTCTACGACAGTCTCCTGCTGCAAAGATATTTTCCTTATTCGTTCGGTACATTTCGTCTTTGATATTGCCTCGCTCATTGGTCTCGATACCGAGTTGCTCCAGCAAGCCCTCTTTCTGCGGGTGCATAAACCCGATCGCTAGATATGCTCTATCACATGGTAGGATACGCTCCGAGCCAGCCACTTCGTTGAACTGGAACTTAGACTTGTCCGTCCATTCTACGTCTACGACTTTAAGTCCTGTGACCTGTCCTTGCTCGTTTCCGATAAACTCCTTGGTGAGGATAGACCAGTTTCGCTCCGCACCTTCCTTCTGAGAAGTCGATGTTCTGAGTACCAAAGGCCACTCTGGCCAAGGATTGGTCGCTTCTCTGCTCTCAGAGGGCTTATCAAGTAACTCAATTTGTGTCACTGTTTGTGCGCCTTGTCTGATGGACGTACCCACACAGTCAGAGCCCGTATCACCGCCACCGATCACGATGACATGTGCATCTTTGGCATTCATCTCGTATACGATCTTCGCGTCCTCACCAGACACCACTTTATTGGAATTCTTCAAGAACTTCATCGCCAGATGAATCCCCTCTAGCTCTCTCCCAGGTATCGGTAGATCTCTCGCTACCGTACTACCCGTCGTGATCGTGATTGCGTCAAATTTCTCCTCGATCTCTTTGGCATCTATGTCTTTGCCAATCTCCACACCACACTCGAACTTCACACCAGAGGCTTTCATCAGGTCAACACGTCTCTCGACTACTTTCTTGTCCAATTTGAAATCTGGAATACCAAACCTCAACAATCCACCAGGCTGTGTATCACGCTCGAACACTGTCACGTCATGGCCTTGCTTGCACAACTGCTCGGCAGCAGCCAATCCAGCAGGTCCTGAACCAATCACGGCCACAGACTTTCCTGACTTGACCATAATCTCGTGTGGTGTTTCCCAGCCATTGGCAAAAGCCTCCTCTGCGATAGTCTTCTCGATGTGCTCGATACTAACAGGGTCTTTGTTGATCCCAAGTACACATGACCCCTCACATGGAGCGGGACAGATACGTCCTGTAAACTCTGGAAAGTTGTTGGTGCTTTTCAAAATCCCCCAAGCTTCCTTGAAGTCCTTGCGGTACACCGCATCGTTGAAATCAGGAATTTTATTACCTAAAGGACACCCGCTATGGCAAAAAGGAATACCACAATCCATACAACGGGCCGCTTGCTCGTTGGTCTCTTGCTCAGAGACAGGCTTCACAAACTCCTTGTAATGCTTCGTTCTCTCGTCGACCTCTTCGTATTGCAATGCGTGTCGGTCGTATGTCAAAAATCCGTCTACTTGTCCCATCCTTATGCGATCTCTTTTTTAGCTAACTTTTGTTTCTCTAGTACTGCTTTGTACTCTGTCGGGATCACCTTGACAAATTTGCCTTTGGCTGATTCCCAGTTGTCCAGTAGTCCAAAGGCTACTTTGCTGTCTGTAAATCTCTGGTGCTTGTTGATCATCTCATGGATGAAATCAAAATCCTCCGCACTTGGCGTTTCTAGCTCCACCATCTCCATGTTGCATCTTGACGCAAAGTCAAAATTGTCTACATAGATGTAAGCGATCCCTCCACTCATACCTGCAGCGAAGTTTTTGCCCGTCTCACCGAGTACGATCACACGACCACCAGTCATGTACTCACACCCGTGATCTCCGAGCCCTTCGGTGATGGCTGTAGCGCCTGAGTTTCTCACAGCGAATCTTTCTCCGGCCTTACCGTTGGCATAGAGTTCGCCAGAGGTCGCTCCGTATAGGTTCACGTTACCCACGATGATGTTGTCTGCTGCCACGAGATCAGACTTCTTATTTGGTGAGACGATGATTCGTCCACCTGACAGACCTTTTCCTACATAGTCATTGGCTTCCCCTTCGAGGTTGAAGGTAATCCCGTGTGCGAGGAAAGCACCAAAACTCTGTCCTGCCGATCCGACGAACTTCACCTTGATGGTATCTTCTGCCAGTCCGTTGGGTCCATGCAGACGAGCCAATTGGCCTGATAGCATTGCACCTGTCGTTCTGTTTTGGTTGTTGATCGGATACTCTAGTTTCACCTTCTCCTTGTTGTCCAAGGCTGGTGCAGCATCTTTGATCAGTGTATTGTCAATCACGATATCCAATTCGTGATCTTGGTTTTCTGTTTTGCAAGACAGGCCATCTTCTGCTGAGTGGAATGGATTCTGAAGCAAGGCTTCCAAATCGATGTTGCCCGCATGCTCTGCTGCCAACGAACGATCGAAAGTCAACAAATCCGTACGTCCGATCAGTTCATCCACTGATTTGACACCCAACTCTGCCATCACCTCTCTGAGTCCCTGCGCCAAGAACTGGAAGAAATTGACAATGTGATCGACTTGACCTGAGAACAATTGTCTCAAAGCAGGGTTCTGCGTCGCGACTCCCACTGGGCAAGTGTTCAAGTGACATTTTCTCATCATGATACAGCCCTCTACGACGAGTACTGCAGTAGAGATACCCCACTCCTCTGCACCGAGGATAGCCGCAATGGCCAAATCACGTGCTGATCTCAACTGACCATCTGTCTGTAGCTTCACTTTCTTTCTGAGGCCGTTCTTTTCCAGAGTCTGGTGCGTCTCCGCTAGACCAATCTCCCAAGGAATGCCCGCATGGTGTACCGAACTGATCGGTGATGCTCCTGTACCGCCATCGTGTCCAGCGATGAGGATATTGTCTGCCTTTGCTTTGGCCACACCTGCTGCAATCGTCCCTACACCAGATTCAGAAACCAACTTGACGTTGATGTCTGCCTGCTGGTTGGTGTTCTTCAAATCATAAATCAACTGCGCCAAATCCTCGATAGAGTAAATATCGTGGTGAGGAGGCGGTGAGATCAAGGATACACCTGGTGTACTGTGTCTGATACGACCGATGGTCTCATCGACTTTCTTGCCCGGCAGCTGTCCACCCTCTCCTGGTTTCGCTCCTTGCGCAACTTTAATTTGTATTTCGTCTGCGTTGACTAGGTAGTGGGCTGTCACACCGAATCGTCCCGAAGCGACCTGCTTGATCGCTGACCTAGACAAGGTACCGTCTGGGTTTGGCTCGTATCGAATGGCATCCTCTCCACCTTCTCCACTGTTAGATTTTGCACCAATCTTATTCATCGCCTTGGCGATTGTCGTATGTGCCTCCTCAGAGATCGACCCGAAAGACATCGCTCCTGTCGCAAATCGTGGCAAAATATTCTCTATCGGCTCTACTTCGTCTATGTTGATGGCTCCCTTCGAGTTGAAGTTGAACATACTACGCAGCGTGATGTTGCGCTTCGCTTGGTTGTCCACTTCCTTTTGATAGGTCTTGAACAGCTCATAGTCGCCGAGTCTCGTGGACTTCTGTAGCGCATGGATGACCTCTGGAGAGAAAAGGTGACGTACGCCATCTCTTTTCCACTGGTACAACCCTCCCGTGCTGAGTGCTGGAGATTCGTTGACTGATTTGAATGCTATGTTGTGATCCTCGAGAATCTCTTTTTCCAATTGCTCGAATCCCTTTCCTGAGATTCTAGAAGGAGTCCCTCTGAAACACATATCAGACACCTCAATATCCAAGCCTAGGATTTCGAAAATCTGTGCAGATTCATAAGACTGTATCGTAGAGATACCCATCTTGGAAAGGATTTTTCTCAATCCATAGCCTACTGCTTTTCTGTACTGCTCAAACAATTTGGCAGGATCTGACTCACCTAAAGTATCTCCTTCGCTAAGCATCGTCTCGATCGCCATAAACGGATAAATCGCTGTAGCTCCAAAACCAGTCAAGGTGGCAAAGTGATGCGTCTCGATGATATCACCTCCTTCGATGACCAAACTCGCTTTTGCTCTTTGCTTCGTGCCTAACAAGTGATTGTGCACCGCACCAGTCGCTAGCAAAGAAGGTATTCTTACCTTGTCTGCGGCAACTGCTCTGTTAGAGATGATGACGATACTTGCTCCCTCATTGATCTGCGCTTCTACCTCGGCTGATAAGTCTTCGAGTGCTTGTTTTAGGTTCTTTTGGCTGCTATCGTAGGTCGAATCAACGACGACAGACTTGAACCCCTCTAGGTTTATATTTTTGATGTACTCAAACTCAGCGGTCGAAAGCATCGGGCTTTCTATTCTCAATTTGTGTGCGTGCTCTGGGATATGGTCTAGTACGTTGTACGAAGTGCCGAGGTAGTTAACCAACGACATCACCGCTTTCTCTCTGATCGGATCGATCGCAGGGTTAGATACCTGAGCAAACAACTGTTTGACGTACTGACTGATGTGCGTACTATGTTCTCTAAACACTGCTAACGCGGTATCGTTACCCATCGAACCGAGCGGCTCAGTACCGACCTTCAGCATAGGCTCTAGGATGAACTTCACGTCTTCGTTGGTAAACCCGAAAGCGATTTGCTTTTGCGTCAGCTCATCTTCTTTGAGTTCACGTGCAAATGTCTGTGTCTTCACCTGCTCGTTGATTCTCACGAGGTTCTTATCTACCCATTCTTGATACGGCTGGGCATTCGCCAAAAACTCTTTTATTTCCTTGTTGTAAGAAATCTTTCCTGATTGGAGATCCACCATGACCATTTCTCCTGGCCCTAGTCTTTCGTTCTTTGCTACGTTCTCTGGTGCGATATCTACCACTCCTACTTCAGAACTGAGTACGAGTCTATCATCTTTGGTGAATACGATACGCGAAGGTCTCAGTCCATTTCTATCCAAAGAGGCTCCTATCGTATAACCATCCGTGTACACGAGTGAAGCAGGACCATCCCATGGCTCAAAGATCGTCGAGTGGAATTCGTAAAATGCTTTTTTCTCTGGGCTGATCACGGTCTCCTCTTGCCATGCCTCTGGCACGAGCATCGCCATAGCGTGCTGGATATTGGTACCCCCCATCACCATCAACTCTAGGATGGCATCTAGGTTCGCCGAATCAGAGAATCTACCATTACAAATAGGAGACAATACCTCCAGCTCCTGATCGGTAAAGTTCGTAGAGGTCAATAGTGCCTCACGAGCGGACATCTTGTTGATGTTACCTTTGATCGTGTTGATCTCTCCATTGTGCGCGAGGAACCTAAACGGCTGTGCCAATCTCCACTCTGGGAATGTATTGGTAGAGAATCTAGAGTGAACCAGTGCAATGGCTGATTTGTATCTATCATCTCTCAGATCCGTGTAGAACTCAGGGATCTGCCAAGTTCTCAACTCTCCTTTGAAGATAATGGTCGTTGACGAAAATGATGGCATATAAAAATCGCTCACTGGGTAAACGCTTTTCACTTTGTGCTCGATCGATTTTCTGAGGACATACAGTGATCGGTTCAGATCAAGTCCTTTTAGATTATCCTTTTTGACAAAAACGTGGTAAATCGTCGGTTCAGATTGCTTGGCAATCTTACCTAACTTCTTATCATTGACGGGTACTTTTCTCAACCATAGGTTGTCGAACCCTAATTCCTCGATCGCCTGAGAGACGATATCCAGATGACCTTGTTCTTCTTCTAGATTTTTAGGCACGAACAGAACGCCCACACCATATTGCTCTTTTTTAGGAAGCGTTATCTTCTCTTCTTTGGCTACTGCTTCGAAAAACGCATAAGGAACCTGGGTCATGATACCAGCCCCATCGCCAGTTTCACCATCGGCAGCTACACCCCCTCGGTGTTCCATTTTCTCAAGCATGATCAGACCGTCTGACACGATCTTATGGGAAGGCTTATTTTTAATCTGAGCAATAAATCCAATCCCGCAAGAATCCCTCTCAAACTCCGGAGAGTACAATCCTGTATTTTTTATAGTTTGCTTCATAGACATATCCAATAAATAAATGTTGCTTTCGCTGTGCCTTGATGTAGATCTCTCCTAAATTGAGAGTTGTCGGTCAGCACAGATCATTTTCGAGTTTACAAATCTAAATTTTTAATTTTCAAATATTTTAATAGATTAGCAATAACATAACATTCCCAAAACACCCCAAAAATCATTTAACTTTCTGATTTTCAATTTATTAAACCAATAAAAATAGCACCATTAATATCATGTCCAAAATTTCTAGCGCACAGCCACTCTTCCACCTCATAAAGTCCCTGACCAAGTCTGAAAAGCGAAGTTTCAAGCTTTATGTCAGCCGGATCAATGATGAGGCAGATGTCAAGTTCATTACGCTCTTTGATATCCTTGACAAATTAGATGAATACGATGAAAAAATCATCATCAAGAAGATGTCAAATATTAGCAAAGCACAACTGGCTAATCTCAAATCTCACCTGTACAAACAAGTACTACTCGTCCTACGGATCAGTCACCTGAAATCTGACGTAGACATTCAGCTCCGTGAAAACCTTGATTATGTGCGTTTATTGTACAAAAAAGGGCTTTATGATGAGAGTATGAAGCTGCTCAACAAGATCAAATTAACGGCCAACAACTACAAAAAAAATATTTTCAAACTGGCTCTGCTTAACTATGAAAAGAACATAGAAAACCAACAAATGCTAACCCTAGACACCACGACCACACTGCGTCTAGACCGAGAGACCAAGAGCATCCTCAACAAGATCAATGTCGCCCAGTCATTCTTCTCAGTGGCGCTCCGCATGAAGGCACAATTCCTCAAAGGAGGGATGGCCAGAAGTGAAGATGAGCTCGAAAAAATCAACAAGCTGTTTTACTCCAGTTTGCCAGAATACGACAAAGCACACCTTTCGTTTAGCGAACAGTATAATATGTGTCGCGCCTACTACTGGTACTCCTATTTGATTCAAGATTTTGATTCTTGTGTCAAGTACACCGAGATATGGGTCAGTATTTTCAAAGAGAACAATTTGACACACCTACGCCATGCCGAGTTCCTGAGAGGACTCAACAGGCTGCTGCAGTCACTGTTCCGAATCAACGACCGAGACAGATTCAACATGTACTATGAAGAGCTAATTGAATTTGAAAAGCTGTACATGAAAGCCATCGACTCGAATAGCAAACAACTACTCCTAAGATGTCTCACCATCCAGACGCTGAACAAGTGTTTCATGGAAGGGGAATTCAAAAAGTACGAGCATAGTCTAGGTAGATACCTGCACAAGATTGAGGACAGCATGGACTACATAGATAGAAACAACCAGCTGGTGATCTTCTATAAATCAGCGATACTGTACTTTGGTCTTCAGGAATATGACAAGTGTATCAGCTATCTGGATAGAATTCTAAAGGATCATGACGAACACTTGCGCGAAGACCTAAAAAGCTTCTCTTACATTATATATGTGATCGCTCTCTACGAAATGCGTGATTACAAAAAGCTGGAGAAAATCAGAAAGCGTGCCTTCGTCTACCTCAGACAGCGCAATATTCTAGGTAAGTTCCACCACATCATCTTGCAGTTCATTAAAAGATCGGAGGACATTATGCCTCTAGACCTAAAAGGTGAACTGAAAAACTTAAGGCTGAGCCTAGAGCCGCTGAGAGAAGACAAGTTCGAATCAAAGCCTTTGCTGTACTTTGACATCATGAGCTGGTTAGAAAGTAAAATCTCTGGCCGTCCCTTCCTCGAAGTAGTAAAAGAAACTGCAGATAGTAAGTAGGTTGTTTTTCAAAACAAAAACATTGAGCCACGGGGATTTCCTCGTGGCTTTTTTGATCAAAAAAATAAGTTCACCAAGCGACTCTGCACTGAAAAGGTCGGAAACTCGTCTACCGTAGCAGAACACGAAGGAGGGTTAAAACAACACACTATCGCCCTGCAATTAGAAACTATGGTCTCTCGCTGCTATGTTTAGTCGAATGGCTATCGAGGTGAAATGGGTTGTTTGATCCAAAGACATATCGTCACTATCTTGATTTCGATAAATATGACGCAAATCGATGAACAAATTGTGGCGCAACATGTAGCTAGCCAGGAGATCTATATAGAGTACTTGATTACCAACCCCACCTCCTATATCATAGTTATAATCACCAGAACGCTCATTGTAGTCCTTGAGCACGTCCCCTCCGAAATCTTGCCCAATCGGGTCTGTACCATAGTCCGAAGCTATCGCCTTGGCAGTCAAAAATAGATATTTGATAGGCTGATAGCGTGCGATCAAAACCAGCTCCTTGAAATTCGCTCCTAACGGGTGGGCTAGCGGCTGACGATAATGCGCATAGTTGGTAAATATCGATTCGTGCGAATAGGTAAATGGCCTTGAGAGATTATACTCCGCCTGTAGATCCAGATTTTTCACACCCAATACATTGTAGTATTTCCCCCCAAGCTGAAGCGAGTATTTATTGCCCCACCACCCATTGCCTGCTTTTAGCTCACTCACCACCAGTTCGTCTAGGAGACCCTGACCATAAAGCTGTACACTTTTGACAATGTTCCATTTGAAGTCCAACCCAAAAAGTGCATTGTCTGGACTCCCTGTAAATTGCTCGATCGAGCGATAAAAAATAATTGGGTTCAGGTAGTTCCACTCAAACGCGGAGCTCGTACTGTCTCCACGATGAAAAATGATCGCTTCGAAGACTCCCACATTAAAATTGTCCGTTACATTGAAACTCAAATGATGGGCTGTCATAAACTTCTTCGGAAACACCTCTGTCCCATTAGAACCAAAAGTCGTATATGGTGCATCAGCCACTAGTTCTGTAAATAAATTGGTGTACTGCAATCTCCATACTTTGGTCTGTATTTTTAGGAAAGTACTCGGCGCACTAAAGTCCGACAACAACATCGATCGATACCCATTGCCAATAAAATTCTTGTCATGACCGAATTGTATCCCGATGTGCTTGGTCGCCTGAAAGGTAAAATATCCTCTTGCTGTGAAAAAATCGACCGCTCCATCCTCTCCAAACTTCTTCCAAAAAGCCTCGTTGGGCACCACTCCGTAGGTACTCGTATAGTCCTGCACATACTGCGGAAACAAGGCCTGATTCTCGCCCACGTATGAGTAGAAACCCACCTTATCATCAATGCTCCCGCGTAGTTCCACCCCCCGTGTGTTAGTGAAAGGTCTCGCACCAGCATTGTCATCGATCCCCAGCCCGAGGTACAGTACTGGGCTAACCTTCAACTGGAAGGACTCTTGATTAACATGCAAAAAGTCTGGTTTGGTTCTATAAAACCATTTTAAAAAAGGTTTTTTGCTCGCAGCATAAACCTCCCCCTCACTCACAAACTCCCAGTTATCATTGAGTAAGTAATGTTGGTTGTTTTCATTGGTCGACAGGCTATCGATATGCGTGACGATATCTACCCGGCGATAGGGCTTGTAGCTCGTATGGAGACTAGGACTGACGGTCTTGTTGAGCACCTCTTCACGATCTATCAAGTGGTAATAATCCTGATTCAACGGCGCATAGACACTTTGTCCCAAGACTGTACTCCACATACCCACCACGATCCCTAGCAACAAAACACTTCTCATCATAGACCAAAAATTTAAGAAACAATGATAGGGATTAATTCCTGTCATGACAAGATCCAAACCAAATGACCTATTCTACATGGAGTCGTTTCTAAGTCAACCACTTAGGCTTATGATCAATAAAAGCCTGATAGACAGAAAAGTATTTGAGAAAACATGTTTGTTTTTCAATGCTCTATGCATAATTTTGCCATCCTTTTCTTAGAAAGGAACTGGAAAAACGAAAAATCAAATTCATGGCAAAAACCATGAGCGCAATTAAAACTATAATAAAATGAAAAAAGACATTCATCCAGAGTACAGAGATGTGATCTTCTTTGACACATCTAGTGACTTCAAGTTTATGACTAAGTCTACTATGAACTCAAGCGAAACAATCGAGTGGGAAGATGGTAAAGAATACCCAGTAGTTAAAATAGAAGTTAGCTCTGCTTCACACCCATTCTACACAGGCAAGAAACTATTCGTGGATACTGCTGGTAGAGTTGAGAAATTCAACAAAAGATACAAAAAGAAATAATCCCTTTTTGCATTCAAAATATCGGGGTCTTCAAGATTTAGTTCTTGGAGACTTTTTTATTTTTACCCCTATGAATATAGCACTCGTCGATCTGGATATTCACCGATCGAAACTCCTTCCTCTTACCTTCACCCGACCCATCGCGGACCTCCGTATCGGCATCCTCACTATTCGTGAAAAGTGGGAAAAAAGGCTCAACCAAGAGGTTTCGTTTCTGACAGATGACAGCCTATCTACACTTTTCCCTTCCAAAAGGGATCACTTCGATCTCGCCATCAACAGTGCCGTCTGCCCCAATGCTACGCTGATAGACCGCATCACCAACCTAGAAGAAAATCAAGCCCTCTACCAAGACGACCTCTGGATCGCTACGAAGGGAAGTTTTGCGACACGAGACGAAGCAGCGCTGCTGCTAGCACTACCCAAAACAGCCTATGAAGGCGAACTGATCTACATCGATCGTACATGGAGTCTATTTCTCAACAATGCCCACGAAATCCAACAGGATTTTGATTTGCTCACCGAAGGAAAAATCTCAGCACCAATAGCTGATCCACACACCATCGTCTATGGTGAAGAAAACATATTCCTAGAAGAAGGTGTAAAAATCAAAGCAGCCATACTCAATGCCGAAAATGGCCCCATTTATCTCGCCAAAGGAGCAGAGATTCAAGAAGGTGCCACGATCCGTGGACCGTTTTCGCTAGGCGAAGGCGCGCGCATCAATATGAACGCCAAAATCCGAGAAGGCAGCACTGTAGGGCCTGGTTGCAAAATCGGCGGAGAGCTCTCCAACTCCATCATCTACGGCAACTCCAACAAAGCACACGACGGGTTCCTGGGCAACTCCGTCCTCGGTGAGTGGTGCAACCTTGGCGCAGACACCAACAACTCCAATCTCAAAAACAACTACACTCACGTAGAGATGTGGGACGAACTCACTGGCAACTACATCGATACGGAGCTTCAATTTTGTGGATTGGTGATGGGGGATCACTCCAAAGCAGCCATCAACACAATGTTCAATACAGGCACAACTGTAGGCGTGTGTGCCAATATCTTCGGAGCAGGATTTCCAAGGAAAAGAATCCCTTCATTCTCCTGGGGAGGCGACAGAGCAATGATCACCTATGACTTTGACAAGGCCATGGAGACTGCCTCCATCGTGATGGAAAGAAAGGGGAAAAAATTTAATACCAAAGACAAAGACATGCTCCTACATATCTACAATACGAACAGCAAAGCTTCATGAGATTCGCCGATATACCTGGACTGCAAGACACCAAAGACCAACTGATCCAAGCGATCCAAAACAACCATGTCGCACATGCGCAATTGTTTTATGGACAGCAGGGTTCAGGTAATCTGGCCTTGGCTCTAGCATACTCAGCCTACATCAACTGCAAAGACAAATCAGAGACAGACTCCTGTGGAGTCTGTAGCAACTGCACCAAAATCGATAAACTGGTTCATCCCGACCTACAGTTCGTCTATCCCGTCAGCTCTACCAAAAGTGTAACGGGTAAAAATGTAGTGAGCTCTAGCTATCTCAAAGAATGGCGCAACTATCTCACCAACAACAAATATGGCTCACTAGAAGACTGGAGCGGTCACTACGGTGCGGAGAACAAAAATGCCAATATCTCCAAAGAGGAAAGTAGAAATATCATCAAATCGCTCTCTCTCAAATCCTTCGAAGCGGAGTACAAGATACTCATCATCTGGCTGCCCGAGAACATGCACGTCTCTGCTGCCAATGGTATCCTCAAAATCCTCGAAGAACCGCCAGAGAAGACCTTGTTTCTCCTAGTCACAAATGATTATGAGAAACTACTCACAACCATCCTGTCTAGATGTCAGTTATTCAAAGTACCCAGCTTTTCTCATGAAGAGATCACCCGCTACTTGGTCAACACCAAAGGGCTAGAGGAAGGCAACGCCAAGAAAATCGCTGCACTCGCCGAAGGCAGTATAAAAGCCGCTGTAGAAAATATCGTCAGTGCAGAAGAAGACTCCCATGTCATGTTTAGAGACTGGATGCGCCAGTGCTGGACCAAAGACTATACGGCAATATCAGGTGCCAATGACATCTTCTTCAAAATGAACAAAACTGCACAGAAGATGTACCTGCAGTATGCAGTCAATATGATTCGTCACTCACTCGTCTCTGTCTATATGCCTGATGAAAAACTAAAACTCAACACCGACGAGCAAGGATTCGTGACCAACTTTGGCAAGGCGCTAAGCACGGATAAACTAGAGCGCATCAGCAAGGAACTGAACCAAGCCGCCTACCATCTAGAGCGCAATGCCAACGTCAAAATATTATTCATGGACCTCTCCCTAACGATAGGTCGCATCATGACAGCCAAATGAAAATAAAAATAGGAACGCGCGGCAGCAAACTTGCTCTCTGGCAAGCCTACTTCGTACAAGACCAGCTCGCCAAAGAAGGCGTAGAGAGTGAAATCATCACGATCGAAACCACTGGAGACAAGCGACTAGACGTAACCATCTCCAAGATCGGCAGCAAAGGTGTATTCACTGAGGAGATCGAAGAGCAGTTAAAATCCGGCGCTATCGATATCGCCGTACATAGTGCCAAAGACATGCCCTCCACATTACCTGAAGGCTTTGAGCTCATTGCGTTTAGCGAACGAGAGCAAGCACACGACGTGCTCATCAGCCACAAGACCATTGATTTTAATCAACCAGACTTAGTACTAGGGACTTCATCCACTCGCCGCATTGCCTTCCTCAACAAGCATTTTCCTCATGTGAATACGGTAGCCGTTCGTGGCAACCTACAAACACGAATCAAAAAAATGAAAAGTGGTGTCTGCGATGCACTGTGGCTCGCCTATGCCGGCGCACACCGCATGGGATTTGACGATATGATGGTACATCACTTTGACGAAAACGAGTTCGTGCCTGCCGTAGGACAAGGCAGTGTCACCATAGAAGTCTACCGTGGTATCTCAGACGAAAAGAAAGCCTTGATCCGAAAAGCCACCAATCACCCCGAAACGGAACAATGCCTCCTCGCCGAACGCAGTTACCTACAGATCATGAATGGCGGCTGTAGCATCCCCGTCTACGGACGTGCCAGATTAGAAAATGGCCAACTCACCCTCACAGGTGGCATCATCAGCCTAGATGGTCGCGAACAAGTCTCACAGACCTATACTTCATCACCAAACGAAGGACCTGAGACAGGAAAAAAACTCGCGCAATACGTCCTCGATCATGGAGGAAAAGAAATTTTAGCAGAAATCAGAAAACAACAAGCAGAAGATTAAACAGATGAAAAAACAACTCTCGCTACTCGTACTATCAATGGTCATCTTGGTCTCATGTGCCAAAGACCGAAAAGACTACATCGTCACCATACACACTTCATTTGGGGATATGAAAGTCCTCCTGTATGATGAGACGCCGCTACACAAAGCCAACTTCATCGAGCTCGCCGAGTCTGGTGACTATGACAGCACGACCTTTCACCGAGTGATCCAGGATTTTATGATCCAGGCAGGTGACATAGATGCGAAAGAAGGGACAAGAAATAAAAAAACCATCCCAGCCGAACTCAGCAAAGGCTATATCCATGAAAAAGGAGCACTAGCCGCAGCAAGACAAGGCGACAATATCAATCCCAAAAAGGCTTCTAGCTGGTGTCAATTCTACATCGTACAGGGCAAAACCTATACGGCAGAAGAGATCGATCAGTACGAAGAGCAAATGAATATGGGAACCAAAAACCAACTCTTCAACGAATACATCACCAAATCTGAAAACAAACCACAGCTCGAAAAACTACAAGCCTATAGACAAGAGAACAACCCCGAAGCATTTGATTCGCTGATAGCAATCGTGATGACGGAAATAGAGGGCAGCTTCGAGCCAATCACACTCACTGCCCAACAAAAGGAAACCTATACTACTGTAGGTGGCTCTCCACACCTAGACAATGAATACACCGTGTTTGGCCGGGTGGTAGAAGGACTAGAGATCATCGACCAAGTAGCTGCTGTAAAAACAGCCAGAGGAGACAAACCCATAGAAGATCTATACGTCACCATGGAAGTAGAAAAACTCTCGAAAAAGAAAATCACCAAACTATACGGGTACGAATATCCTACCGAACAATAGAACACTAGCCGTAAAATATTTTCGCTACAAAAGCCTTACTAACCTGAGTTCGATTAATAAAGGATATAAATCATCTTCTTAATTCAAGGTTTTTGAAAATTACACTGTCTGGCTTGAAGACAAAGTACAATTGATGCATTTCATAAACGATTTTAACTTTTATTAAAATCGAACGCAGGTTTCTATAGTAACTTGGGGAAATAGTTTGACGTAACTAATCCCCAAATGTGGCATCTTGGCCTCAAAATAAAATTGACACTTAACTATAGTCGTATGATATATTCTATCAAATGACTAACTTTAATTTATAACCAACTCTTACAAACATGAAACTAAACAAAGGTCATTCAATCTATTGCTAGTGACATCTTTAGTAACCTAACTCGACCGTTTAATTCCCCCCGATTAAAACGATCCCATAGAGAAATAAACCGTGTTGATCGAAATACAATGTTTTTTTATCAACCTTATCGTTTTTAGGTATGACTTTTGTCATGTCAGTGGAAGTAAATATTTAACACAATTTCAAACAATTAAAATCTAAGTCTATGAAAATTATTAAGAACCTAACAAGATTAATGTGCCTAAGCTTATTGGTATTTGCCGTGGCATGTAGCACCGATGATGAAGAAACATTCGATGCACCAGTCATTACGATCACTAGCCCTTCGTCTTCAGTTACTGAGATCACCGCTGGCGAAGAAGTTACATTCAGCTATACAGTAGATGCTCCAGGCGTTTTCAACACGACTACTGCAACTATCGAAGATGCTGACGGTGCAGACGTGACAACAGCATACACTGCCTCTAAAGAACCAGGTGCTACAGAAACTAGCTTTACATCTGATAACATTTTGGTTACAATTCCTGAAGCTTACGCAGGTCAAACTTTGACTTTCACAGTGACTGCCGTAGATGATCAAAATGCAACTGCATCCGTTTCTATAGATCTAGATATCACATCTATCCCAGCAATCTCATATACAGAAAAACTATTGTATGCGCCTACTCAGACAAGAGACTCTCATACATTTTTCTCTACTAACTTAGGAGAAACTATTAGTTCTGGTGAAGTCGTTGCTAGTACTGCTAGCTCTGCAGATGTTGATTTTGGATACTATTACTTCAGTGAAGCTAATTTAGGATCACCAGCGACATACCCTTCTTCAGTTTATGACTTGTCAGCAGATGGTCAAGGTTGGGGAACTTTAAATGCTACAATGTTCAAAGAAACGACTTTGTCTTCTGAAGAATACATGGCACTATCTACTTCTGCTGCACTAGCTACTGCATATGCTGACAATACCTCTGATGAGATTGGTACAGTAGAAGATCTAACTGAAGGACAAATCATCCTTTTCAGTACTGATGCTGGCAAAGAAGGTGGGTCAAAAATAGGCGCAATCAAAGTAACTGAGATTTACAAAGGTCAAAGTGGCAATGGATATGATAATGATGCTTATTTAGAAATCGAAGTATTGGTTCAGCCATAATAAGAATTTCTCTCCCAAAAGGAGAATAACTAAAAACCTGGCGGTCTCCGTCAGGTTTTTTTTGTGCCTAAAGAGGTAAATTAAAAATGCCATGACTTTGTGCTATCCTTGATACGAGTTCACAAAACCATATAACCATAAAGCAAGACCGTAGAGGGTGGACTTTTGAAACATAAAACGGTTGTGCAAGCATGGGCTTGAGGTTGCGCAAGCAGACCGTCATCCTTGCGCAAGCAGGAGGCAGTCTTAAGGGTTAAAGTGATTTCTTAGAAAGGATCAGACTATACTCTCTTCCATGTTTCATCCCTAAAAAAAGTAAGAAAGCCTAAAAACTACCGTGTACGAAGCGTCAAATCCACAAGGCCATACATGATGAAACTAAAATTAATGAAAGGTAGGGTTTTGCTTCGCACCTGATTTGATTCGCTCTTCTTCTTTGAGTTTCTCATCTAGGTAATCATAGTAGCCGTCTAGGTTTTTAGGTAAGATCTGTACAAGCTCGTAGACTTCCCTCCTCGCAAAGGACTGTAAGTCCATCCCTGCATAGTGAATAAAATCGATGTAGTAATATTCATCTAGTCGCTGTCCCATGATCTCTAAGATCTCCTCCATTTTTTCTTTCGCCACATCAAAGGTTTCACCCTCCGCCTCACGAGCCAGCGATTCATTGTAGACACGTTTCTCTTGTTTGTACTGCTTGCTCACCATACGGTAGACCGCCGTGGCAGGACTAGCGACTGCACCCATTGCCCCTAATCTATAATCGTCCGCTTCCGTTTTGGGGGCTGCATAGACTCCATTAACATGCACTGATTCGAGACGAGGGTTTCGGATGATGGTATTCGCCTGATACATACTACTGACCTGCACATCCTCTAACACGATGGTAGTTTTCTTCATGCTGATCATGATGTTTTGATAGCGAATCGAGTCGGTCACCACATACTGCTGCTCCTTGTAGCCCAGCAAGGAAAAGTGTAGTGTATCCCCTGACAGCACTTTTACCACGAAGTTGCCATCGATATCGCTATACGTACCCGAGTGGATGTGCGTATAAACCTGAACATCCCGGAGTACATCCGCTGTCTCACTGTCCATCACAGCACCTCTTACCAAGATGTCTTGGCAGATAGCCATACCCGACTGGGTCATAAAAAGTATCGATAATAAAATGATTCGTCGCATAGTAGTCTACTACAGTCTAATGCAAACTAACGACGAAATGATGTATAGAAGAAAATCTATTTTAAAAAGGCGTTTAATTTTTTCTTAAGCGACAACTTTTCGCTTTTGATCACGAGATTCTTGTGCACCAAGGGATACATCTCCATCACAGCACCATAGCTATAGCCCAGTTTGTCAGCGATCATGTTGCAGTATTCAACCTCCTCGTTGAAGATCTCGTCATCTACCTTCATGAGTTGGATGATGCTATAGAGGAATTCGAACTTCTCGTCAGGGTCCAAATTAGCCACCCCGGTAAGTTCACCGGGGTGGTCTACTATCTCTTGAATGGACTCGTCAGAGAGACCATGAGCGCTACCTATTTTGAAGATCAAAGAGCGTTCGCGCTCATCGATGTTATCATCACTCTTAGCGAGATTCACTAAGGCCGTCAATTGCTTTTTGATCATGGGCATAGGTTTAGAACATTTTTTTCAGGGCATCTTTGGCTTTTTTCTTGGCCTCCTCTGCTGCTTTTTTAGCTTGCTCCTCAGCCTCCTTTTCTAGTTCTGCCTGTTTCTTCGCTAACTCTGCTTTGGCCTTAGCCTCTGCCGCTTTTTTCTGTTTGTCTAGCTCGGCCTTAGCTTTGTCCTCGGCAGCTTTGAGCTGCTTATCGATTTCTGCTTTAGCGGCAGCCTTGACAGATGCAGCGGGTGATTGTCCTCCCGCAGATTCAGCACTGGCGATTCCTACCTTCGGATCCTCATAGGTGCCGGATACTTTTAATTTGACCAGCATGGTCTCATCGATAACTTTCGCACCACCAGTGTAGGTGGCCAACGCAGCATTGACCGCACTGCCTACTTTTCCCGTCTTTACGACTGTACTGATTTTATAATCCAGAGAGCCATCTATGCCATTCGAGCCATAGATGGTGGCTTTCTGCCCTTTCATCGACACATCGAATGGATCAACATAGATACGCCCTTCTTTGATCTCTACTTGGAGTTTGACATCCTTCACCGTCACCTCTTCGCCACTGAACTTAGATACCGCGGAGATGGTTTTCATCAGCTTGTCTCCTTTGAGCGCAGCATCATCGATTTGTATCACGCCTGTGCCATATAGATGCTCATAGATGGGCATCATATCCGCTCCGAGGTTACCTGAGAGTTGCAGTAGTGCAGAAAAATCTCCTGTGACATTCTTCGCTACAGGTGCTAATTTCTGGACAGTATTGAACGTCTCGTATGCCTTCGGGATAGAAAGGTCGCTGATGTCAAACCCGAAATCAAACGCAGGTTCTTCGACTACAGAATTATAGGTGCCATTCATCACAAACGCTCCATCGAGGAGATTAAAGTCTATGTTGTTGAGACGAGCGATTCCTTCTTTGACTGTAATCAATCCGTCCAAATCTTTGATCTCCATACCGTCGTAGTGTATGGTATTGATCGCGGACATAAACGCAAAATCAATGTTGGTCGGAACACGAATCACCTCTAAAGGAGCAGCAGTCGTATCGACTTCTGCTGTTTCCTCCGTCATCCACTCATCCAGATCAAACGATTTGGAGCGTAGGTTGAGCTTCCCAACTAGTGTTTCGTTCTCCGACAGAGCAAAACCTATGAAATTAGACACCACACCGTCGAGCTGTATATCGCTCTTGCCCAGCATCGCATCGAACTCTTTCAAGGCAACTTGTTTTGGGGTGAATGTCATGCTCGTCTTTTTGATGCTAAAGCCCTGAGGCAGGTCTTCGCTAACCACCTCAAAACCCGTCAGTGACAGTGAACCCGCGGCGGGTATTTCCGCATAGCGCTCCTCCTCTATGAGTTTCATATTACCCGAGGTACTCAGGTCAGCTGTCATGAGTCCTTTGAGATTCATTCCCTCTACAGGGACGACTTTTAGCAGCTTCTCTAGGTCGAGATTGCCATGTAGTCCAAAGTCCCACGTATAGTTCTGTAGATTGCTAAAGGCCAAATTAGCAGAGACAGTCTCACCATCTAGGAGCATCGAGAAGGTCGGCATGTTAAAGGTCATGTTGTCCATATTCTCGCCTGGGACATTGAGTGCGGTACGTATGGTCAGTTTCTCGATAGGAATTGGATACTCTGCATATTTGATTTTCCCATTGTCTACATCCAGTTTAGCCGTCACATCAGGTAGGCGGTTTTCGTTGTAGGTACCTTTGGCCGTCCCCGAAAACGAAATGCTACCACTCGTCTCTACGCCAGCAAGGTATTCCTGATATACGCCTGGAATCAGAGATAAAATACTCTTGATAGAAATATCGGATCCCGAAAAATTCAAATCCATGTCGATATCCTCGGTAGGCATGGCAACATACCCGTCAAAACCTATCCCGAAATCATTGAGCGCAATCTTGTTCTCTTTGAATGTGTACTTGGCATGGGGCAAGTCCATATTGAGTGTGAGGTCAGCGGTCAGCGTTTTGTTGCTCAGATACTCGACTCCATCCATGTTGACAGTCAAACCATCGACCGTTGTCTGAGTGGTGAGGTCAAATATATCTTGCGTAAAGTCACCCGTTCCGCTGTGGTTCAAGCCCAAAATCGTCGTATAGAACTTCATCGACTCATCATAGTAGATAAGGTTGGCATTCCGGATCTCCCAGCTTTTGATCGCAACAGAGAATGCCGCAGTACTAGCAGTCGTATCTTCCTCGGCTACTTCTTCGCTCGCCACGGCTATGTCATAGTTTGCTTTGCCGTTCTCCAAAACCAGCACCGTGATCTCTGGCTGATCCAGCAGGATGGAATTGACTTTGATCTGCCCTCCATTGATGACAGACATCAGGTCAATTTCAAATCCAAAAGAAGCGACCGACAAAAGCGTATCCTCTTCGAAAGGTGCTTTACCCACGATACCGAAATCATCTATCGCCAAACTAAAATTGGGGAAGCTTTTAATCAAAGAGAGCGAAAAACCTCCTCTATCATAGTAGACCGTCGCATTGATATTTTTGGCTATCGCATCATCGACCGCCTTTTGTATGTCATCTTTGAAAATAATCGGGATCAAAATAAGAAGTGCAACGACGAGCGCTACGATAGACCCCAAAATAATTAGGAGCTTTTTCATCAGTTTTTACGTTTTGGTATGAATATCTAATTTAGGATTAATTGCTAAGGAACACTATCTATTACCCAAATCACTTGGTTAGGAAAAGATAGACATCCTCGACGAGCTGTAGTTTGACCTTACTATCACTCGCTTCTAGGATTTTGTAAGGCATCCCGAACTCATCTCCTTTGTTCTTGACATTGAGTGTGTCACCGAGCATCTCCCACTCTAGACTATGAACCAAAGTATCCTTGCCAAAGATACAGTTCTCATAACCAAACGCACTAATCGTGATTTTCCCATCAGGCTTAATGTCCATTTTTCCATTCATGGTGAGGTTAATGCTAGGGTCCATAGGAGCTTCATTGTCTGGGTAGGTTACCCACTGAACGTCCCAATTACCGACTAGACTTTGCTTCTTTTCCTTACCTGATTCGCATGATGACAAAACGAGCACAAAAAAGAGCACAAAGGTTGCAATTGCCGATTGATTAAAATTAGCTGTCATTTTACGTGTGTTTTTGTAGTATTTATTATGCCGTAAGGTAATTCAGAGTTTGTTCGAAAAAAACCATATCCCCTCTGTATATCCTTTTTATTACGCGCATTTGAACCTAGATTTGCAGAATTTTATACCCCTTAAAAAAACAAAAGTCGTCGCAAAATGCCAAAGGATAAAAGTATCAAATCGGTTTTAATAATAGGAAGTGGACCCATCGTCATCGGTCAAGCATGTGAGTTTGATTATTCAGGATCACAGGCTGCTAGGTCACTAAGGGAAGAAGGAATCGAAGTGACGCTGATCAACTCGAACCCAGCGACCATTATGACCGACAAGGTAACCGCTGACAATGTCTATCTCAAGCCTCTCACCAAAGCATCGATCAGGGAAATCCTAGAAAAACATGATATAGACGCTGTACTCCCTACCATGGGAGGTCAGACCGCACTCAACCTAGCCATGGACTGTGACAAAGCAGGCATCTGGGACAAATACAACGTGCGAGTAATTGGATCTAACTTCGATGCGATCGAAACGACCGAGGACAGAGAGAAATTCAGACTCAAAATGGAGGAAATCGGCGTAAGTGTCTGTAAAGGACGTACAGCGACTTCATTCCTAGAGGGAAAAGAGATTGCACAAGAAATAGGTTTCCCATTGATCATCCGTTCTTCATACACGCTAGGTGGTGCAGGAGGTGGATTTGTAGAAACACCTGAGGATTTCGACAAAGCACTAAACGATGGATTACACGCCTCTCCTATTCATGAGGTACTCATCGAGCAGAGTATCCTAGGATGGAAAGAGTACGAGTTGGAAATCATGCGCGACAGCATAGGCAACTTCATCGTCATCTGTTCGATCGAAAACTTCGACCCTATGGGGGTACATACTGGTGATTCTATCACAGTAGCACCTGCGATGACTCTACCTGATACAGTCTACCAAAGAATGCGAAACCATGCCATAGAAATGATCAACTCTATCGGTCAGTTCGCAGGGGGATGTAACGTACAGTTCTCTGTCAGCCCAGACAACAAAGAAATCATCGGGATCGAGATCAACCCAAGGGTCTCTCGATCTTCTGCACTGGCATCTAAAGCCACTGGATATCCAGTCGCCAAGATCGCTGCTAAACTCGCTATCGGTTACAACCTAGACGAGCTCAACAACCAGATCACTAAAAATACTTCTGCGTTCTTCGAACCATCGATTGATTATGTAATCGTCAAAGTACCACGCTGGAACTTCGACAAGTTCAAGGGAGCTGATAGACACCTAGGCCTACAGATGAAATCAGTAGGAGAAGCGATGGGTATCGGTCGCAACTTCCAAGAAGCCCTACAAAAAGCCTGTCAGTCACTAGAGATCAAAAGAAATGGGCTTGGCGCAGATGGCCGTGAGCTCAAAAGCCATGATCAGCTACTCGATAGCCTAAAGAACCCTAGCTGGAACAGACTGTTTCATATCTATGATGCTTTCAAATTGGGCATCCCGTACAAGACGGTAAGAAACCTCACCAAAATCGATCCATGGTTTCTATACCAGATCGAGGAGATGATCGCGCTAGAAAACGAAATCGAAAAGCATACGCTAGCTGACATCCCTAAGAAGCTCATGATGACGGCCAAGAAAAAAGGCTATGCCGACAGACAGCTCGGTCATTTAATGGGCAGTCTCGAAAGTGAGGTCTTCGCCAAGCGACAAGAGATGGGTATCAAGCGTACCTACAAGATGGTAGATACTTGTGCGGCAGAGTTCGAAGCGCAAACACCGTACTTCTACTCTACATTCGAAGAAGAAAACGAGTCGATCCCATCGGATAAAAAGAAAATCATCGTACTAGGTTCAGGTCCTAACCGCATCGGTCAGGGAATCGAATTTGACTACTCCTGTGTACACGGTATCCTCGCAGCGAAAGAGTCTGGATACGAAACGATCATGATCAACTGTAACCCTGAGACGGTTTCTACTGATTTTGATATCGCAGACAAGCTTTACTTTGAACCCGTATTCTGGGAGCATATCTACGAGATCATCTTGCTAGAAAAACCAGAAGGGGTCATCGTACAACTCGGTGGACAGACAGCACTCAAACTAGCAGAGAAACTATCCAAGTATGGTATCAAAATCATAGGCACAAGCTACGAAGCACTTGATTTGGCAGAGGATAGAGGTTCATTCTCTGATCTACTAAAAGAAAACGACATCCCTTACCCAGAGTTCGGTGTAATCGAGAATGCTGACGAAGCACTCGAGTTATCCAAAACTATTGGCTTCCCTATGCTCGTGAGACCATCCTATGTACTAGGCGGTCAGGGTATGAAGATCGTGATCAACGAGGAAGAGCTCGAAGAGCACGTAGTAGAGATATTTAGAACGATACCAGGCAACAGAGTACTGCTCGATCACTTCCTAGAGAATGCACAAGAAGCCGAAGCAGATGCCATCTGCGATGGAGAGAACGTCTACATCATCGGGATCATGCAACACATCGAACCAGCAGGGATCCACTCAGGGGATTCGTTTGCTGTCTTGCCTCCGTACAACTTGGGAGACCTAGTCATTAGAAAGATCGAGGACTACACCAAAAAAATCGCTTTGGCCCTCAATACGGTTGGTTTGATCAACATCCAGTTCGCGATCAAAGATGATCAGGTCTACATCATCGAGGCTAACCCAAGAGCATCACGTACAGTACCGTTTATATGCAAGGCTTATGATGAGCCGTATGTGAACTATGCGACAAAAGTAATGCTGGGAGCTAAAGTCACTGACTTTAAATTCAATCCGAAGAAAAAAGGATATGCGATCAAAGAACCCGTATTCTCGTTCAACAAGTTCCCGAACGTAAACAAGGAACTCGGACCAGAAATGAAGTCTACCGGTGAAGCGATCTACTTCATTGACGATTTGATGGACGATTACTTCCTAAAACTATACAGTGAACGCAACCTTTATTTGAGTCGATAAGTACATATAAGTCTATGTTGAAGTTTTTAGTATTATTTATTCTGTTCTTTTGGATTGTGTTCAAGCTGGGCGGCTTCTTTATGAGGATGTTCTTGGGCAACATGGTCAATCAAAACAGGCAACAGTCTGCACAGCAGCATCAGCAGAGACAGCCACAGGATGGCAATGTACATATTGATTTTGTCCCTAAAAAGGGAACTAAAGCAGCAAACAAATCAGATTTCAAAGGAGGCGATTACGTCGATTACGAAGAGGTTTGATAACGATAAAAACAACAAAAAACGAGGATCAATATTGATCCTCGTTTTTTGTTTCTAGCCATGACACGTCCAGATCAAGATATAGTAGACCTACGTCCCGAACTACCACAAGCTACCACTGGGCGCAGTGGAGAGGTCGAGCGATTCCAAAACGGCATCATTCGCCCCATCATCAAACTACAGCACGAACTAGTCATCGCACTGGTCCAAAAAGAAAAGACCTTTGAACTCGGCGTACTCCAAGCCAAAAACAAATCCGAATACAGAAATCTCGCCGGCATCTGGCTCCAAAAGCGTCCAAAGATCAAAAATCAACTGCTGGGGGTCGTCATCGCCATGATGACAATAGAGGAGCTAACAGGCTACCACCTGCATTATACCGAATACAACAAGCGTATCCTCCAGATCATCGTCACACGAGTGGCCGATACGCTGTACATAGAATGAAAAACACAGCGTCTTAAGCTACTCCTCTTTTATAAAATCCAAAGACACGGAGTTAATGCAATAACGCAAGCCTGTAGGAGGAGGTCCATCATTGAAGACGTGCCCTAGGTGTCCACCACATCGCGCACATTGTATTTCAGTCCGTCGCATGCCGTGCGAATTGTCTTGCAACTCTACAACACTACTGTCAGTAGCATACTGGAAGTAACTCGGCCATCCACAGTGTGCGTCAAACTTAGTATCGGAGTTAAATAACGGATTGCCACAGGCTGCACAGACATAGAGACCAATTTCGTCATGGTCATCATATTTTCCTGTACCAGGACGTTCGGTTCCTTTCTCTCTAAGAATATAATACTCCAAATCACTCAATTCAGACTTCCACTCTGCATCAGTTTTATTGATGGTATAGCTACCGCTAGATTTATCCTTCTTGCTTTGGCCCTGTGTCGCACAGGCAGTGATCAGGACTAGGGAGATAATGCTTATATATTTCATGCTGTTTTCATTTTGTAGTGCAATAACCTATACTACCTACGAAATAGTTCCTTGATTAGATTTGTAAGTACAAGCGCATTTAAGAATCCAGTCAGGGCTCTATGTGTGTTAACTTCTCATACCCCATCTTCACCACCATCTTCATACCCCGACTTCACCCCCCGTCATACCACGACTTCACCACCACCTTCATACCCCGACTTCACCACCCCCGTCATACCCCGACTACACCACTACCGTCATGCCCCGACTTGATCGGGGTATCCCTCACGTATGGCAGACTATCAGGAGTTCTGGTTTAAATGCGTTTTCTCTGCAAGGAGCAGCTAAAAGTTTTTTTTCGTCAAAAGACTTCCTAAATTATGCCCTCAAATTAAACTAATCATAGCTATGAGATTATTAGTCATTTTAGCCTTTGTATGCACTTCTTTTTTGGCGGTCGGCCAGACGCCTGTCAAGAGTATCCCTTTCGAGCTATTTGGAGATCACATCATCATTCAGCTCAATGTAGATGGTTCTGAACCCTTGGATTTCATCTTTGACTCTGGCGATGGACTGACGGTCATTGACCAAGATGTCGCAGAGGCCCTCGGTTTGGAAAAGCATGATGCCACCATCAACAATGGTACTGTTAGAGGTTCATTGATCAAGCACAACACGCTAGCCATCGGTGATTTCTTGTTAGAGAAAAACATCAAAGTATACGCCACGGACTTAGATCATCTGGAGATCAGTCTAGGGAGAGATTTTGATGGGATTATAGGATACGACCTAATGATGCACCACGCGGTACGAATCGACTATGAGAACAAAATATTCGAAGTGTACAACCACGGTGAACACCCTAAAGTCGGCAAAGCCATCCCCTTCAAACTACATGCTGGCATCCCTACTGTAGAAGGAAACGTGATTTTAAACAATGGCGAAACACACCCAGGTAGCTTTTTCGTGATGACAGGAGCTGGTACGACCATGGATTTCAACTCTCCTTATGCCCTGCAATATGACGTAGCACACAAGACGGGCGACCACTACTCCTATATGGTCAAAAGCATCTCGAACAAGGAGACCAAACACTATGAAGGACGGGTACAATCTTTCTCGTTCGGAGGAGAAAAATTTGATAACATCCCCGTAGGGATCAGCGAAGCAACCACTGGTGTACAAGCTGACAAGAAAATCGCTGGTATCATCGGAAATGAAATCCTCATGCGCTACAATCTAGAATTTGACATGCCTGCCAAAATGATCTACATCGAGAAAAATGGCAACTACGACAAACCCTTCCGTATCAACTGTAGCGGACTAGATGTGCAACTATCCCCAGACAAGCAAAAAGTACTCATCCACCAAGTATTCGAAAACAGCCCAGCAGAGGCCGCTGGCATCCAGCAAGACGATGAACTAGTCAAACTAAACGGCATGTCGATGAGCGAAGTGGATATGGCAGAAGTCAAAGAAACCTTAAAGACCGATGGCAAAACTGTCGAGCTCGTCATCCTCCAAGACGGTGCTGAAAAAACCGTGACGCTGGAGCTGAAGCAACTGCTGTAACGCTACTACTACACGAAACAGAGAAGGCATCCATGGTATGGATGCCTTCTCTGTTTTTGACCTAATTCTACTTACTCCTATTTCTATCTCAATGCCGCTATTTTGTCCTGAATGTGAGTTGTGTTCACATTGGCGTTCTCTACTTTCATCGCGTCCATAGACTTGATATAGTACTCCGTTGCTTGCTTATTCAAGTTACACTTGCTGTAGTAGTCTCCCATAACTTCTAAGTTGTATGGAGCCTCCTTAATGCTAAGCGATTCTTGTATCCAACCTTTCGCATTGGCGATGCCCGCATTCTTCTTTATCAAATAATCTGCTTGTTCTGCCAATAGCATCCAGTCATCTGGCGCACCGTTTTCGACTACACTTACTGCTTTTTCAACAGCCTTTTCTTTCGCTCCCGAGGCAAAAGAAGAGGTGTTCATGAACAAGACTGCTGCTACTACGAATGTGATTGTTTTGATTGTATTTTTCATGGCTTTATAATTTAAGTTTTTAATATCTGATTCTATATTGACCAAACTCATGCCAAAACAAAAAGACTACTGTTAATCAGATACTTACAGTTTTGAACGCGAAAAAAGAGGGTAATAGCGAACACTAAAGCGTTCTAAAACGAACACATCACACTAGAAAGTATGGACTATACTGAGGGGAAACATCATTCTGATACAGAAAAATGATAATTACTGGGACCGCCCTTCGGTCACGTACGAGACCAACACTCCGTCACGAGCGAGACCGACCCCCTGTCCAGCACGAGACGGCCCCATCAAACCATAAGGTAGCGCGACCATCCACTTCAAAAAGACGGTAGGGTTTCTGGCTCGGTAGATATACCTGCTATGATGGCTGTGAACTTCTTGAA
Organism: Reichenbachiella agariperforans; assembly: GCF_900142205.1. Lineage (GTDB taxonomy): Bacteria > Bacteroidota > Bacteroidia > Cytophagales > Cyclobacteriaceae > Reichenbachiella > Reichenbachiella agariperforans. Next base: position 45,116 of record NZ_FRAA01000006.1, on the reverse strand, counting down.
ATCTCTGATGATGTCAGACAAAATATCGCCCTCTTTGGCAGAGGCGATCAAATACAAATGCGCTACCACAGCATCCTCGTCACAGACTCGGGTGATGGGGACGACCGTGGTTCTCGCTGAGAGCAAGGATTACGGTAGTTGCTCTACCATCAATCTACACCTCTGGTTGTAGCGTCCGCTACGACCTTGTCATGACAGGCAGATCATCTCATCCTGCATAACTCCAGCACCGGGCGGACCTGCCTCGCCGGACAGGCAGGCGCCCTTCTATATTTTGGGTCTTAGTGGATACTAAGACCAGTGGGGTTCAGAAAGATGAAAAATCCTGCGATCTGCACTCAGTAGAAAGCACAACCATTTCCCAGCGGCTGATTCATGGTATGGTTTGCACTGATATCTGTAAAGTGGCAGTTGGCGCATTCCTGCTCAGCGATTGTTATCTTCTTTTTTTTCCGTCAATTCGAGAGTTCGTTCAAGTGTTTCAGTGATGTTCCGATAGTTACTTAGCCCTCCGAAGTTCACCACTATTAGAAAAATCAAGGTTTGAAATGGAAGAATGTACCACTCAGAACGAAAACCTAAAATCAAGCTTGTCAGAAGTCCAAATGTTACAAAAATCATCATGAACACGGCAAATTTGAATTGTTTTGATGGCTTCAAACTCAAGTTGAGTTGACCGTTAGAAAGAGTTCCTCGAACCACAGGAGTTAGCCAAAGACCAACCTTCACGTTATAAATTTCCAGTTTATTCTGTTTGTAAGTCCCTCCAAATACATTCGGTGCGGTTTGTTGCTTCGAATCAAGTAGGTTGTTAATTCGTTCCGATATCTCCGTTTCAGAAAGTTGTGTCTGGTAGTAGACTTCTTGGTTGGGCTTCAGAATTTCCATGCGACAAATTGAAGATAACGTCTAGTATATGGCAAGTAGGGCAGTAGAAAACAATGAACTTTCAAGTTTGCACTGAGCCAAAGCGTTGTATTTTGTTTTTATTTTATACATTATAAAAGCCAAATCGTTGATTTGGCGGTGTTTCAAATAACCACTGGACTTTCATAAGCCACTAAACGCCCTATTTGCTATATACAGTGTTGGCTGTATTTTTATAATCCTAAAGGTATTGGGATGTATTCCAAAATTTCCTCTTTCTCGCAATTCTTTAAAAAGAAGTAGAATGTTGAATCAATAATTTTCACAGAAGAGGTTCCGATGTCATAATCAAATATCGGTGGTGAAATTGATTTTTTTACCTGGTTTGAAACGAGGGTTTGTAAGAAGTAACCCATATCTGATGGTCTCACATCATCTGCTCTATGGTGGATTACTTTTATTTTCTCCTGAATTACTCTACGTTTTAAACCGTTTGTGATGTCTTCAAATTCCTCATTAAATAATGTTTTTATAAAATAGTATGGAATATACAAAGGTATTTCATCTGAGCTTTTGGCTTTCTGTTCTACAAAAGCTTCCAAGCAACGAATATGTCTACTTGAATAGTCGCTAAGCTTTATATCAATTGCTTGCTGAATATTTTCAATTGATATAAATACAGTTTCTTCAGCTGTTTGCTTAACTCCTGCAGCATAACATGATTCTTTGCATAATTCTTGAAACACTCCAACGCTATCAAAGCATGTTTCAACTAATGTGTCAAATACATTTTCAAAACTTACATTTAAAAGAGGCATACCCTCTTGAACTATTGCTTCTAAATGTTGCTTTTCCCAAGGTTCAACGGGTATCTCAATTAGTCTATCAACTAAATCTCCGTTGAATTGAATTAATCTATTTTTTTCTCTCCATATTCCTAATACAATAAATTGAATTTTGTAATCATCAAAGATTCGTAAATCTATTGCAAGTAACTTCTGGTTATCTTCTGTTAGATAATGAAAATTCTCTACAATAATCTTTTTATCAAATTCAATTACCCTCAATAATTCCGATAAGTCTTGAGCTAAGAAAAGATTATAATCGACAACCTTATACGATAATTTGTCTCCCTCTTTTGTTGATGCCTTACCTTCTACACTTGCTTCTCCTGAGCCAAAGAATGGTATTTTTACCTTTGCTTTAACACCCGCTTTTAGCTCGCCACCGACTTCCTGTGTTACTTCTCTTGATTCAATAATTTCAATGTTTAGTTGTCGAACTATTGAATTATATAAATCTTGAATTGTCGATGCTGGTGAGCAATTAACTTTAATGTAATCCTTTTCTTCTAGGTGCTTAGCTGTCAGTGCGGTTTTACCCTGTTTAGAAGCTCCATATATTACTATATGTTTGTTTTTCTCTAGACCTTTAACAAACAAATCGTCAACGTCTGGTCTTTCAATATATGTTGAAACCATTTCATTCGAAACCCCAAAGACTTCATGTGTTTGATACATATTGTTATTTATTATAAGGTATTCATTCAAATTACAGCCAACATTTCGCTATACGCAATTGCGTATATATATTATTGGCATCAACACTACGTCAGTCATTGATTTCCCAAGAATACTCCTTAGCCCTGATAGATACAAGCAAGCGGGTCTCTAAGATCAAAGTACAGCCTGTATATACCTAGATTCAGGGGGCTTGAAGTGTGTCAGGATTTGCTCCTGACGTCATCGGGAAGGAAACACTGACGCTAAATACTGTCCTGCAGGCTGCAGAAAGGATCTGTTTTTGTCTTTTCAAAAACCCGTGCAGATTCGGAGCAAAGTCTGCGTAGGTTTGATCTAAAGTCTGCGCGGATTTCTAGCAATGTTGCACGGGTTTTCTAGCAAACCTGTACAGGTTTAGTGTAAAGTCACAGCAGGTTTGGGACAAAGTATCAGTAGGTTTTTGGTAAAGCTTCAGTAGGTTTGGGACAAAGTCTGCGCAGGCGGATCAAAAGAGGTGTAACTATAAAAATCTGAAATCCATATTCTATGTCGATGACCCGCTTAGTGCAGCGCTGTACTATGTTCGCTTTAAGTAGGAGACTATATTATTCCTTAAAAGAAACCCCAAACGACACTACTCCTTCCAATCCTTCGTGATCTCATCGAGCTTTTTGATCTTGTAGTCAAAGTCACCTTTGAGTTTGTCACGGACTTTGGCCATTTGGTCGAGGACATCATATTTTCCTGTGCCAGAACGCTCGGTTCCTTTCTCTCTAAGAATGTAATAGTCCAAATCACTCAATTCGGACTTCCACTCTACATCAGTTTTATTGATGGTATAGCTACCGCTAGACTTATCCTTCTTGTTTTGGTGTCGCACAGGCAGTGATCAGGACTAGGGAGATAATACTTATATATTTTATGGCTGTGTGTTTAAGGAAAATAACGATAGTCAAAGAGGAATGGTTCCTCTCATCATTGGCTGTCATTACCAATGGCCATGAATTTTACCTACAAGGATTTCCTAAAAATCGCAGTGCTAAGAAGCTTGTTTTTTAATTTATTGTGAATCACTTTTGTAGCGTTCTATTGAATTGTATTAACAACCAGCCATGACACGTATTCAATTTAAGATAATTTACCCCATACTATTCTCCCTCCTGTTTGCTTCCATACTTTTGTATAGCTGTAAGGAAGATGACGTGCAACCAAACGTCGTGCAACCAAAAGAGGAAGAAAAAGCAGTCGAAGATTTCATAGATTATTATTCACTTTTGAGTTATCCGATCGTGTCTTCCCAACCTACAGGTAGCCAGTTTCTGTTGCCTGAGTTGGTTTTCGCCTATCCGATTGATTCTGCATTTGAAGTGGAGACGGACACGTCTACGCTTACTTATAAGTTCGAGATGCTGGATTTTTCACTCAGTTTTTTTGATCAAATACAAGAATTTGATCGTGACGTATGGAGCAACACCAAAGACACCCTTACCCTATTGCCTTCGTCCCCCCTCCAACGAGAAGGCACTTACTTAGGTGAGATCAAACTCCAGCTATATGTGCAAGATGACAATGAGCAGTGGATAGCGGTCAACCACACAAAAACATCGAAAAGGTATGAACAATATTTCAACTATTCTATTTCACCAGTTGTCCATTTTCAACTGGTCAAAGGGATGCATTTTTTAGAAGACCGAGCGTTGAATCCATACCGACCCAACATCCTATTCGATCTGTACTTTATCCCAGTCGACACTTTCTATTGGGATGAACAACTAGACATAGAGGTCAGACACGAGTACAGCATTAAGATAATGCAGGATGGCAGGGAAGTAGCGTTCGATTATGAAATCCATGAGAAAGATATGCAGTTAGAAGTCACTCTGGACGAGGCACTATGTGAGTCTTGTACGTATTCGCTTGATATCGAGTTGGCTTACTTTACGCGAGTATTTGGCGAAGAAAAGCAACTGGAAGACCCAACAGGCCCTATCGTGGACGAAAACTCCTACACATTCGTGGGGGGAGAAAATCAACTGTCAGATCAGATCATAGCAGATAATATAGATTACCAATACCCAGTAGATAGACAATACACTTTTTTAACCAAAGAGTATCCTTATGGATATTTAAAGCTCCTATATCATCAAGAAGGCTTGCTGAACAGTGACAGTGACCCGTCCTGGGCTACACAAGTTCGTATCTCTTCACTAGACGATACGTATAGCAAAACAGTTCCATTGACCTATGAAAACTTAACTTTTCAGTACGAAATGCCCGACGACCTAGCCAAAGAGACAATACACAAAATAGAATTTTTGGAAAGTTCACAGGACGGTCAAGAGTCTGTCTTTCATACCCTTCATATTCGCACCAGTTTGTACGACACTTTTTTGGAGAAGATCGAAGACAATGGGCCGAGTGATGGATATTGGCAATATCCTGGAGAGAAATATGATGAGTATGAGTTGCGAAGATTTGGCAACAATTTGATAATCAAAGAAGAAGCTTTTGATTGGGTAGAGGTCAAAGGAAATGAGAAAAACCATGTGAACCCATTCCTAATCCTTACCAATGATTTTGATGATAGTTCTTACTATCAAAAAATCTATGATCTGGTATATAAGGTGGTAGAATTAGGACTTCTAACAATAGAAGAAAACACTGAGGATGGTGTACCTCCACTCGATGCGGTTTATTGGTGGGGATACCCGTACTCATTCATTTTAAATGATGAACATATACAAAACAATTTTGCCCCTAGAGAAGACTCAGAGGGTACGGTTTCAAATTTAACCTATAGTTATTTTGTGAAACATTTTGTAGAGCTTAGAGACAAAGCAAAAATTCACCCTAATCAGGATAATAGTTTGATTAAGAACCTTCAAAACACTCAATTTTATTCTCCTAAGAGCACTTGGCCTTACTACGTCTACTATACACTCCCTGGAGACATACATACCAGTACCTACCATCACAACCCATAAGCACCAATAGTTTCTCTTTATTGATTAATTGGTCATTATAATACCAACTAAAATGAAAAAACTAGTCCCCTACCTCCTTCTCTTTACTGTGATCGCTTGTCAAGAAGAAGAGTTGAACCAAGAAGAGTTGAACCCAGACAATCAGATCGTCTCATTGCGGATTAATACATTTGAAATATCGATAGATCATGCATCACATGAAATTGTGGTTATTGCAGATTACGGTGAAGATCTTACAGATGTCCTGGCCACAATAAAACTCCCCGCTGGCGCCAGTTGCGATCCTGACTTATCCGCCCCCCTAGATTTGAGTGAAGATGTCAAGCTGGAAGTGACAGCCGAAAATGGTGATAAAGTTACCTATTCGGTTAAGGTGAAAAAACGGCCTGGGATTTCTTCCTTCAAGGTCTATGGTAGAGAGGCGCTGATCAACAACAACATGATAACATTTGACATCTACCAATCCAGTGATCTAACGTCCATCCAGCCCGTAGTTGCATTGGGTGAGGGGCTTACAATCAGCCCAAGTATCGATCAACCCATCGACTTCACCAAGCCAGTCACTTTTACCGTTGAGACTGAAGAGGGACTTTCTACCTCATATCAAACACAAGTTAATTATATCAACGGAGTAGAATCTGTCGAATTCTATATTGGAAATCACTCCAGCACGGGCTATGTCAACTCTGGTAACATTATATCGATAGATGTGTCGTACACCAAGGTAGAAAAATACCTTGAAGATTATCTAATCAATATTCAGCCCAGGTTGTTGAATGGATTTAGCAAGACCGACAATATAGTTATGGACCACTTCTTAACCGATCTAACATTTGCTGTTACTGATCCATTAGGCAATGAGGAGAAGTACACTATTTCTTTCAAGAATACGGAGAATGAAATCCTTTCTTTCCAAAACCCAGAAGTATTCCAATCATACCCTAGTGACTGGGGGAGGAGAAATTATACGGGTGTAGTAGGTGATGATTTCAGAGGGATGCCAGACACGCATTGTTACTTGATTTATGTTTGGTCTTATGTAGATTTAAGCCGTTTCTCTCTGATAGCCACTGTCTCTGAAGGTGCATCAATTCAAGAAGGAAATAATACGCCATTGGATTTTACGAATGACCGATATATCACAGTGATCTCCGAATCAGGACATAGTCAGAAATATCTAATACGAATCAAACCATATACTGTTCAATTCACTGATTATCACGGTTATATTCGTAATTGCGATAGTCAAAAATCCACAACACCACAATCCTTTACCATTAAGTATCGGAGCTATGATAAACTTGAGACAGTGAGCCTAGTAGATCAATCAGATGCAAATCATATTATTGATTTAACTATTAACTCTAATTATTATACTTCTCCCGGCAAGTTCGCTAATATAAGCTTGGGCTATCCAGAGGCTATCCCAGAAGGAGACTACTATTTGACGGGAACTTTAGAAAATGGTGATTCCTTTTCATTAACACAAGGCCTGTGCTTTTATGAGTAATTTATACTAAACAAAGCGAGTCATCACTCCTAGTACACCTTTGAGGGGGATCATAACAAATGGTATATGTGATGAAAGGCTCGATTTCATCCGACACTATACTATTCACATGTAAAACTACAATCTGGTACATGAAAGAGATTCTTTTGACCACAGTGTTGGCACTGACAACACTCACTGCTTCGCTTGCCCAAAATATCCATATCAAAAAAGACTTTGGTCTGAACCAATATACGCTAAACGGGAAAAGGGTTGGCATGAAGGAGATGGTAAAACTCACCATTATCGATCGAGAAGCCCATAACCTAATGAAAAAAGCAAAGAAGGGGCATGTCTGGACGCAAATACTTACTGGAATTGGTGGAGGTATGATAGGTGTCTCTATAGGTGCATCAGCGGCAGGAAATGATCCACAGTGGGATTTGGCGCTTGTCGGTGTTGGTTTCATCGCGATAGCTATACCCATAGCGTCCCGAACCAACAAGAATGCTCGCGAAGCGATCGGTATATACAATTCCAATTTGATGGAAAATCAATATAGACTAGGGCTTAAACTGATAGGGAGTCCTAATGGCGTTGGGGTAGCGATGACCTTCTAAAGAGCTTATTGAGAAAGTTAATTCGTCGTTAGTCTTTCACTCAGTTCTTCCAATCCTTCGTGATCTCGTCGAGCTTTTTGATCTTGTAGTCAAAGTCACCTTTGAGTTTGTCACGGACTTTGGCCATTTGGTCGAGGACATCATCGATGGTCTCGGGGATCACTTCGGTGAGCATTTCACGCATGCGTTTGGCGACTGTTGGCGACTTGCCATTGGTGGAGATGGCGATTTTGAGATCACCTTTCTTGACCACTGAGCCGAGGTAGAAGTCACACAGTGCCGGTTTGTCTGCCACGTTGACGAGGATGTTTTGCTGACGACAGATGACTTGGATACTGGCGCTGGTCTCTGGATCATCTATACCGACGATGGCTAGGTTGATTCCCGCTAGGTCTGACGGTTCGAATGGCTTTTCGACCAACGAAATATTTGGGTAGCCCTCCGCCATTGCTTTGATTTCGGTACTCATCTCAGTGGCGACTATCCTGATGGTCGCTTTCGGACTGTTTTTGAGTACTGCACCCAGCTTTTCACACCCTACATAGCCTCCACCTACAAGGAGTAGGTTCATGTCTTCGAGTTTGAAAAATACTGGAAAGAGATTGTTGCCTGTGTCAGTCATGTGTGCGCTAGTTGAGATAGATTATATATTGAGCTTGTTGATTTCCTTGTTGAGTTTGGCCTGACCGAGTTGGACGGTCTGCCCTACAACGATGATGGCGGGTGATTGGAGGTCTTTTTCCAACACCAGCTGCACCAAGTTCTCTACAGTACCGATGACGATCTGTTGGTCTTCTCTTGAACCGTTTTGGATCACTGCGGCCGGCGTATCTTGTTTCCCATGCTTGACGAACACAGCCATGATTTCTTCGAGTCGTTTCATCCCCATCAGGATCACGACGGTGGCGGTGGATTGTGTGGCCAGCTCTATGTCTGCAGCCAGACTACCATCGCTTTTGACGGCTGTCATCACCCAAAAACTCTCGTTGAGCCCACGACGGGTGAGGGGGATCTGGTTGAGGGCAGGCACCGAGATGGCACTCGTCACACCTGGCACGATCTCTACCTCTACACCATTCGCTTCGGCATACTCTAGTTCTTCGTGTCCTCTACCAAAGACGTAAGGGTCTCCCCCTTTGAGACGAACGACATGCCCATGAGCCAAGGCCTCACTGACGATCGTTTCGTTGATTTTGTCTTGCTGATACACGTGGAAGCCTGCCCGCTTACCGACGAAAGTCTTGATGACTCCCTCTTTACAATAGTCGAGTAGACTCTCATTGGCCAGCGCGTCGTAGAGTACGACATCTGCATCTTCGAGTGCTTTGATGCCTTTGAGCGTGATCAAATCCGGATCTCCGGGACCAGCACCTACGAGTGTGAGTTTTGCTTTGCGTGCCATACGGTAAATTTATGCTAATTAGCGGATTGGAAACGCACTTGGTTATTCAATACACTAATTCAATCTTTCCTGAATAGGGAATAAAAAAACACCCTTCCATAGCGTCCTCAGTGAGGGATACAGAAGGGTGTGTTTCGTTTTGTGTCTGTGACTTATACGGTTTCTGCTTCAGCAGCTTGTACTTCTTTGACTCTCGCCAAATATGCGTCTGCCTCTGCGATGTATTTCTCCGCCCATTCTTTCGTCGGTTCGTTTTGCTTGATTCTCAAAACAAAATCTGTGTAGGATGATCCCACAACTCCTTCGAAATCAGAACCGAACTCTTCGTCAAAGCTCTGCATGATGCCTGCTTGGGTATTGACAGAGACACCTCTGTCTACCAATAGTGCCTTCGCTCCGTTGATGAAGACGTTGTAAGCGTGATAGATCGAATCAGCATAGTGGTCGAGCTCATAGGCTTGTTTGGCCCACTCTGCTTTCTCTTCTGCCTCGAACATCAGTGTCGCGAACAAATCGATGATCACGCCCGCACATTCTCCTACCTCAGTCTCTACTTTGAACTGCTGGTCTTTGCCCCAGTCCACATAGTCAGAGTCTACGAGATTGTCCGTGTCTGCCAAGAATTTCAGCAATTGGTAGAAGTAATCTTTGCCTTGTCTTCTGAAGTACGTCGCGTAGTACTCGCCCTCTTCTGCATTGTCATCATAGTCGTTGAACAAGACTCTCAATACATCTGGTGCTTTCTTACTCGGCACTTTGATGACTTTCTCAGCGATGTAGCCATCTCCGTCTTTGTCGATACCTCCACCGAGTAGCACTTGCACAGCTGGCAAGACCTTTTTGTTGGCTTTGTTTTTCAAAGACGAACCGTGGAAACCAATCGAGGCAATCCCGTGGTGACCACATGAGTTAGGACACCCACTGATCTTGATCTTGATGTCGTTGTTTTTGATCAGCTCTGGAAACTCTCTTTCGATCACGTTTTCGAGTTCCAAAGCGACACGTGTACTGTTGGAGATCCCAAGGTTACAGGTATCCGTACCTGCACAAGCGATGATGTCGGCAGTACTGTCGAATCCTGGGTTTGCCAAATTCAAGTCATCTAGCTCTGTAAAGAGCGATTTCAAACTATCCTCTTTGACATATCTGAGGATGTAGCCTTGGTTGACTGTCACACGAATGTCATCTGCGGCATACTTGCCAATGATGTCTGCAAACTTGTGAGCCTTTGCTGCGCCAATATCACCATTAGGCACTTTGATTTCTACATAGTAGTAGCCTTCTTGCTTCTGCGGATGAACATTGGTCTCTTTCCATAGCGCAAATCGCTCTGGGTTGATCAATGCCTTGTCAGAGAATGCAATTGTCGCTGGCAAAGCAGGCTTAGGCACTGCATTCGTATCTATTTTGTAGCTTTTCGTGCTGAGCGATTTCCACTCTTCTTGGATGAGTTTCATCACTTCTTCCAGTCCGATATCCGCCAACAAGAATTTGAACCTTGCTTTTACTCTTCTCTTGCGCTCACCGTATCTATCGAATACTCTCAATAGCGCCTCTGCGAACGGAATGATTTGATCCTCTTCGAGGAAATCGTAGGCTTTGACCGCAGCAGCAGGCTGCGCACCGAGTCCACCACCGATCATTACTTTGAACCCACGAACTTCTTTGCCATCCACCATTTTGATTTTTGGAATGTAACCAATATCATGGATAAAAGAAATCCCTGTGTCCTTTTCGCTTGATGAGAAAGAAATCTTGAACTTTCTACCCATGGCCTGACAGATTGGGTTACGCAGGAAGTATTTGAAAACTGCCTGAGCGTAGGGAGATACATCAAAAGGTTCGTTTGGATCGACCCCTGCGATGGGTGATCCCGTTACGTTTCTCACCGTGTTTCCACAGGCTTCACGCAAAGTGATATCATCTTGCTCTAGTTTGGCCCATAATTCTGGGGTACGGTCTAGGCTCACGTAGTGAATCTGAATGTCTTGACGGGTCGTCGCATGCAAGTTGCCTCCACCATATTCTGTAGAGATATCAGCGATACGTCGCATCTGCTGGATGGTCATCTTACCAAACGGGATCTTGATTCTGACCATTTGATTGCCAGGCTGACGCTGGCCGTACACCCCTCTAGCGAGTCTTAAACTTCTGAATTTGTCAGGATCGATATCTCCTCCATGGAATTTTTCGATCTTAGCCGCCAAATCAATAATGTCTTGTTCAACGACTGGGTTGTCTAGATTTTCGAGTTCTGTTCTGAAACTTTGCATAGTATGCTTTTCGTTTTAATCTAAAAAAAGCCTCTCCTGTAGAGCGGGAGAGGCTTTTTTTAATGTCTTATTGTTATCGGTTAACTTCTATCTAATAACGCACTAAAATATATCTCCACTGGTGCTCGTGACTGCACAGCAACAACACGGCTGACAACAGCCCATCATTCTTGAGGTATATAATGTGTTAATTTTCATTGTCTTATCCCTTAGGTTCATGCTTAACGCACTACACTTAAATGGGGTTCAAAGATAGGGCGCTTTTTTATAAAAGGGTCGTTTATTTGCCCTAAATGACATCCATTAGGTTTATTTTTATCAAAATCACAATTATTTGTTAATAATTTAAACTTTCAGTAATCCATCTCTAGCCCAACCATTGTTTAAATGCACTGGCTTTTTCGCTACTAACAATAATCTGCTCTTCTATCGGTAGACATGCTTCGACGAGAAGTTGACTCTTCCCATATTTGTGTACTGCAGCGATACAGTGATAGCATAGTACAAATTGGCGGTTGACGCGGTAGAATTTTTCGGGATCCAATTCTTTCATGATTTCATCCAATGTCATGTCTATCACATAGCGTTTAGCAGACTGACTCACCAAATAGACCAACCCGTTGTTCGCCTGAAAACAAGCGATGTGCTCTGTCTCGACGGACATCATTTTCTCGCCCATTTTGACAAGAAAGCGTGATTTGTACTTGATTTGGCCAAACTGAATATTTTTGACCAGCTCTTGAATATTGGGTTGTGATAGAGGCTCATTGCTGAGCTGTGCCTTGAGTGTTCGGTATTTGTCCAAACTCCGCTGAAGTTCGGACTGCTTGATTGGCTTGAGGAGATAGTCGATGCTGTTGACCCGAAAAGCCTTGAGCATGTACTCGTCAAAGGCCGTGGTGAATATCACGGGTTTTTTAACTTCCGCTTGATCGAAGATTTCAAAACTGATGCCGTCATTGAGCTGGATGTCCATGAAGATCAGATCGGGTGTTTCATGTGCATTCAGCCACTGCACCGTATCCTTCACGCCATCTAGTACCTCGACGATTTCTATGGAGGGATCGATTTCTGTGAGAAGTTTTTGCAACCGTCTAAAGGCAGGCGCTTCATCCTCTATGATGAGTACTTTCATAATTATACAGCGGATTTGAGGTGTTCTACTTCGGAGATCAATTCGATCAGAGGTACTTTAACGATAAACTGTTCATCACCCTGGCTAACACTTATTTCTCGCTGACCGAGTAGTTCATATCGCTTTTTGATGTTGTCCAGCCCGAGTTTAGTGGACTTCTCTAGTGACGTTTTGATTTGTAGGTTGTTGGATACGGTGACACGGTTGGTCTCGTCTATGTGGATATCTACAACTAGTGGCTGGTTTTTAGAAACAATGTTGTGCTTGATGGCGTTTTCGATCAGCATCTGAATGGTCAGCGGCGCGATGTAAAGCTGCCGTTTAGCAGCATCTACATCTATCCTGACATGAAAGTTTTCGGGAAAGCGCTTCTTCAACAAAAAGATGTACCCTTCGCAAAACTCGATCTCCTCATCGAGCCTTACCAGTTCCCGTTCCTTGTTTTGGAGGATGTAGCGGTAGACCTCTGAGAGTGTTTGGGTAAAATCAATGGCTGTTTTTTGATCTTCAGTAATGAGTGTCGTCAGCGTATTGAGGCTATTGAAAAGAAAGTGCGGACTCATCTGGTTCTGTAGTACGCCATATTGAGTACGGATCTGTTGGCTTTTGAGTGCTTCATTTTGGATGACAGACTCTCTCCACTTCTGAAAGAAATAGGTCGCCTCATAGATCGATGCAATCATGAAGGCAGAAATGAAATTGAGATGTGCATGTCGAAAGAAAAACTCAGGAGACTGAAGACTCGAAAACGAACACAATCCTAAACTAACCCCTATCATATTTGACCCGATGGTTAAAAAAAGGGCAGAATAGAAAAACGTTAAGACAAGTCGCTTGGCCGTTTGGTTGACTGCATCAAAACGTCTACGCATCCATTTGATAATCATAAACACACCGTTCCATAGAATGGCAGTGAAAATCACAGAAATGAAAAATTCCTCAAGAAGTGACATCCGATCATGCACATCGTCATCGATAAGAAACGTCATGATGAAACTCAGAATAAGAATCCCAACCCACCGAATATGTACCTCTTTGATTTTGCGCATGAACAAGGCTAGCTTGATTTTGAATCAAAAATAACTATTCCCAGACGAAGCAGGAATAGCTGCCAGTCAAACAGGAAAAGTAAATAGTGAACTGGAATGAGTAACTAAAAACGATTCAATAGACTAAAATGACGGTTCAGATCGAATAATGCCCTATTCACCTTGCTTTCATTTTCTAAAAAAAAGCACTCCCCTACTTTCGTCGAAAACCAATAAACGAATGAAAAAGACCATTACCATTCTAGTGGGTATCCTACTCGCCCTGATTAGTATCAGCCAAGCCCAAGTGCAAACAGTAAAAGGAAGCATCATAGATGCCCAATCCGAATACCCACTCATCGGTGCATCCATACAACTAGTCGGATCCAGCCCCATAGTCGGTGGCCTCAGTGACATAAATGGACTTTTCAGTCTAGAAAATGTACCCACTGGACGACAATCTCTACAGATCAGCTACATAGGATACAAAAGTATCACCCTACCCAATATCCTCGTAACAGCTGGAAAAGAAGTCATGCTGCGGATCAAACTAGAAGAATCTGTCGAGCAACTCAGTGAAGTCGTGATCTCTGCGGATGCTGATAGAGACCTACCCATCAATGAACTCGCCAAAGTCAGTGCCCGGACTTTTAGCCCTGATGATGTCACTCGTTTTTCTGGAGGGAGAAATGATGTGGCACGACTGGCAGCTTCTTTTGCAGGAGTAAGTGCTCCCAATGACTCTCGAAACGATATCGTCGTGCGTGGCAACTCACCCACAGGCCTACTCTGGCGACTCAACGGCCTCCCCATCGCCACCACCAATCACTTCGCCACACTCGGGACGACAGGAGGCCCAGTCAGCGCACTCAATACCAACATGCTCCGTAGCTCTGACTTCCTAACGGGGGCTTTCCCAGCAGAATATGGCAATGCCAACGCAGCGGTTTTTGATGTCAACTTTCGCAATGGCAACTCAGACCAATATGAGTTCACAGGTCAAATGAGCATCTTCTCTGGTCTAGAAGCTATGGCAGAAGGGCCTCTCAGTAAGAAAAACGGCTCTTCATTCTTGATATCCTACCGCTACGGGCTGGCCCAGATGGCTGCTACTGGGACGAGTGCTGTACCTATCTATCAAGACTTATCTTTCAAACTAAACTTTGGCACCAGCCCATTGGGTCGTTTTGAACTCTTTGGTATGGGAGGACTGAGTAGCATTGATTTTTTCGGAGAAGACATTGACGAGAATGATCTCTTTGCCAATCCCGACGAAGATGCCTTTGTAGACAATGACCTTGGCCTTTTGGGATTAAGCCATACAGGCCGATTGGGCAAAACAGCTTATATCAAATCGACCGTTGGTGCATCCACCTATAGCAATCAGTTCTTTCAGGACAATTTCGTCAGAGATGCCAATGATGACATCACTGACAAATACCGAGCAGTCAATGTCAACAACCGTGAAAGCCGTATATCACTCACCTCTGCGCTCAACAAGAAGTTTAATGCACGATGGTCGTTGCGTACAGGCTTTTTGAGTGAAATGTATCTCCCTAACTTTTTCACAGAAAGTCGAGACAACCAAGCCGACATCCCGGACAATAATGGAGATGGCATTCCTGACTATTATATACTGGCTAGAGATTTTGATGACCGCTATGCTGTCAGTCAGCTCTTCGCTCAGGCAATGTACAATGCATCTGACCGTCTCAGTATCACCTATGGTCTCCACGCTCTCTACCACTCCCATACCGAATCCAAGGCTTTGGAGCCACGGGCTGCCGTGAGTTATGAGCTAAACAGCTATCAGCGCATAAGTTTCGCCTACGGACTACATGCGCAGGCCATTCCTAGCCCAGTGCTCTTCTACGAAGAAGAAACCAGCCCTGGGGTTTACGAACGTACCAACGAGAATCTTGGCTTTACGAGAAGTCACCACTTTGTTTTGGGATACAACCGCAGCCTAGGCACGGACTGGCGACTCAAGTCAGAACTATACTATCAGTACCTCTTTGATGTCCCAGTAGAATCTTTACCCAGCAGTTACTCGGTGGTCAACGAGGGAGCCGACTTTGTCTTCGACAACAAAGGCTCACTTGTCAATGAAGGAACTGGACGTAACTATGGTATAGAGCTGACTTTAGAAAAATTCTTTAGTCAAGGCTACTATCTCCTCATGACAACTTCCATCTACAACTCAGAGTACAAAGGCAGTGATGGCCTGATGCGCAATACCGCATTCAACAACCAGTTTGTTTTCAATACACTCTTCGGGAAAGAGTGGAAGTTCGGTAGCCAGAGCCAACATGCATGGACATTTGATACCAAATTCACAACCGCTGGCGGCCAGCGCTATACGCCCATTGACCTAGCCGCCACACGACAAAACAATGGCGAAGAAGTACGCTACGAGAATCAGGCGTTTGAAGATCAGTTGGCCAACTATCTCCGTTGGGATGTCAAACTAGGTGTCCGACTCAACAGCACCAAACGCAATGTGTCACACCAGTTCTACATTGATTTCCAAAATGTCACCAATCGAAAAAATGAATTTGTACGTCGCTACAATGAGGTCACTGACGCTATCAACGTAGTAGAACAAACAGGCTTCTTTCCAGACGTACTCTACCGAATCAACTTTTGATCTCAGGCTCATTTATTCCAATACAAAACCATGAAACTAACAGGAAATAAAATACTCATCACAGGTGGTAGCCGAGGCATAGGTCTAGCTATGGCAGAGCGTTTTTTACAAATGGGCAATCAAGTAATCATCACAGGTCGAAACGCCTTTGCACTGAATAGTCTCGCCAAACGACTACCTGCGCTAGAAGTCTACCTGTGTGACCTCACCAAAACAGATGACATCCAAGCGCTCATCAGGCATATACAACATCAGCACTCTGACCTGAATATCCTCATCAACAACGCAGGTGTACAGTTCAACTATCACATCCCAGAGCAACCCAACGTCACACACTGGGTATACGAAGAAATGGAAACCAATCTGATCGCTCCCATCCTCTTGACCAATGGACTACTGCCTGTACTGGAGCGTAACCCCAACTGTGCCATAGTCAACGTCACCTCGGCCTTGGCTTTTGTACCGAAACAATCCGCGCCCATCTATGCCGTGACCAAGTCTGGTCTGCACACCTACACGCAGGTGCTACGCTATCAACTAGAAGATCGGATGAAAGTATTCGAGCTCATACCCAGTCTAGTAGATACGGCCATGACAGAAGACAATGAGGGGATGAAAATATCACCAGAAACACTGGTAGATGAGTTTATGAGAGGACTCAAAAAGGATATGTATGAAATCAATATCGGAAAGGTAAAACTACTCCGACTTCTTCACCGTCTTGCACCTAAAGTGGCACTCAGGATGATGCGTTTCAAATAGCTTCTTTGAACACCAGCTCTCTGTGCTTGACCCCTTTATAAAACAAAATCAAAGACAGGATCATAAAAACATGGCTGACATCATCTCTGTTAAACCAAAGGTGTAAATCTATTCCTCCCAAACGAAACGGGAGTGTCAAAATCATCAAACCAATCGAATAGAGAAATAAATAATAGTGAGACGCTCCCATGCGTACTTGATGGATAGAAGATGCGCCTAGGATAAACAAAAGGCCAATCGCAGTATGTATCATCACCCATGTGAACTGGAGGTTGATAGATAGTAGCAGGAGTATAATGACGGCTTTGGCTCGGACAAGATTCTTTAGTGTATTTTGACGGCCTTCGTACTGGGTCGCTACGGCCATTTCGATACTAGAGATTGCCAAAACACCCGCTAACCAACCAGGTATTTTGCCCATCATCCCGAAATAATTAAACATCAAATGCGAAAAGCCTCCGAAGAAAGTAGACAAAGCAAAGAGCCAATAGAAATTGATCCAGTACTTTTTAAAGTCACTGATCTCTTCGTCCTTCAGTCTAAAATAAAGGAACATGGAGAGTAGGCACATCACCATGTTAAGCAAAAATCCCATGGGCTCCAATAATTGCAATCCCCACAGGTCAAATGAAATCTTCGTCATATCGCATTTTGATCGAGCTGCAAAATATGCACAAATGGCATAGAATAAATAATATTGCGCTCGAATATTTAAATGAAAGAGCGATTATCCATGAATAAATCAAGAGCAATCACATCCCAAGAAAAAGCCATAGTAACAGCAATGCTCTCGCATATCACTGCTAACACTGATCAATTTCCTGTATCTGAGACAGTCACACAGTATGGTGACCCCTATATGGGCAGCATTAATTTTGACAATGATCGCCCTGACCTCTATGACGGAGATCTCGTGCAGTGCAAGTATGTGGACACTGATGGTGTGAAGGTCGTGCTCTCACTGACCAAAGACAAAGAAGGTAAGCTACTAGACCTAGATTTTTGGAAAGAGAACTTTACACCGCTGGTACAATACCCTACGCCTGAAATAGTAGATTATAATGTAAAATAAGGTGCAGGAATGCCCCTACACCTTATTTAATTTCTGATCTTTTACTCCTTAAATGCGTCAAACTCGGACTTGACCTCTATGCGAGGAAAAGAATTGTTCTCCATGTTCACATCGGGTAACTCTTGTTGCGGATCAATAGTGATACTAGCCACCTCTTTCTCTTTTAAGAAAGTCTTTTTGATCTGCACTTCATTGAGCCGCCACACCTCGGCTGGCAACCTATCAATCTCAGTACTACCGTCTGTATACGTCCACTCGATGATGACTGGCATGATGAGCCCTCCTTCATTTTTGAGGGTTAGCTCATAGATGTTTTTCCCTGAAACTTGATCACGCATAGCTGTCTCATCTATTCTACTGAGGAACCCGCCATAGCTTTTGTCAGGTGTGTTAATCATATTGAAAGGTTGTGGGCCAGCAGAAAAATCCTTTGTCATTTCTGCCTTTTCATCTTTCCCGCTGATTTTTGATTTTACTTTCTTGCCTTTGTTTTCAATCACTACCTCTTCTTCACTCATCTGAAACCATTTGACTTCCGTCAGATTGATGTCGACCTTGTCTGTGGTAAAGTACCACCCTCGCCAAAACCAATCCAAATCCACGGCAGAAGCATCTTCTAGCGTACGAAACAGATCCGCTGGGTTCGGGTGTTTGTACATCCATCGTGTGGCATACTCTTTGAACGCCGCATCAAACAACTCTGGCCCCATCACTGACTCTCTCAAAATCTGAAAGCCAGCCGTCGGCTTGTCATAGAAGTTGGCTCCTATGCTATACAATGACTCGACATCAGATGTCACCATGATAGGACGCATGACATTTTGATCTCCATCCATGTAGGGGATCATATCCTTTGGTGTCAAACTATGAAACTGTGGATAACGCTCCGCCATAGTTTTTTGGTCTAGGTAAGTATTCAACCCCTCGTCCATCCACATCCATTTGCGTTCGTCAGAGCTCACGATCATTGGAAACCAGTTGTGCCCCACCTCGTGCACAATAGTTCGGATCATACCTTCTTTGGCATTGTGACTCATTTCTCCATCGATTGGTCGCCCGCCGTTGAAGCTGATCATCGGAAATTCCATCCCGATATTAGACGTATTAACCGATATCGCTACTGGATAGGGATAGTTGAAAGTAGCCTCCGAGTACACCTCTAGCGCATGGACGACTGCCTGAGTGGACTCCTCACTCCAAACGGGCAGCCCTTCTTTGGGATAGAAAGACATAGCCATCGTGATACGGTTGGGCAACTTGACAGCCTGTGCATCCCAGATGAATTTTCGCGAACTCGCAAAGGCAAAGTCACGCACATTTTCTGCATGGAACTTCCACGTCTTGGTATCGGTGCTTTTTGTTTTTTCATTGGCGGCAGCCTCCTCTGGGGTCACAATCATAATAGGTTCGTCAAATGATTTTCTGGCTTTCGTCATTCGCTTTTTTTGGTCCGAAGACAGGATGTCCTTATCGTTTTGTAACTCCCCAGTCGCCGCGACGAGGTGATCAGCTGGCACAGTGATCTCCACATCATAGTTGCCAAACTCTAGCGCAAACTCCCCCAGCTTCTGAAACTGTTGGTTTTGCCAGCCCTCGGTATCGTTGTACACCGCCATGCGAGGAAACCAGTGTGCGATTAAAAAAACACAGTTATCATCCTCTGGAAAATACTCATAGCCCTCCCGAGACAGCAGAAAATTGGATCGGTCCGTCACAGGGTAAGACCAACCAATAGAGAAAGTCACCGACGTGTTCGGCTGCAGCGGTTCTGGTAGCATCACTTTCATCATCGTATTGTTGACGAGGGATTTCAAGGTCTTACCCGAAGCATCCTTGATATACGAGATAGTGTACCCTGCCTCAAACTCAATCGGTCGTAGCAGATACTGCATACGCTGAGAAGTCATCGAGTCCTTGACACTAAAGATCCCACCAAAGCCTTCATTCTCCTTACGATTGACATTTTGCTCTAGCTGTAGCCAGAGGTATGGCAATTCATCCGGAGAATTGTTATAATAAGTAATGGTCTCTTCGCCCGACAGTACTCGGGTTTTCTCGTCCAAAGACGCTTTGATTTTGTAATCAGCACGCTGCTGCCAGTAGTCTGCGCCTGGGGCACCAGAGGCAGTACGATAGGTACTCGGTGGATCAATCATCCGATCGATTGGCTCGAACTTTCCTCGCCAAGTTTTGTCCTGTGCGAACGACATCCAAGAAATGGATGAAATCAGCACGACTAGGGTTAATACTCTCATGAGGTTGTTGTTTTGATGAATGAATAAATCTATGCAATCATGCTCAAACAAAAACCACCTATTATTTGAAAGGTTCTAGAAAAGACTAAATAGCCTGATTATCAAACTTTTAATATCAATAGTTGTATTTAAAAAATTGATCTAGATCCAATTTCCAATGTTGAGCGGATCCAGAGCTTCGGCTTTTTTCTGGATCAAAGCCTCCAAAGACATGTAGCTCACCCTCTAATACTGCTGCTCCCATGTGTCGTCCGCGGAAGTTCATCTTAAAGGTTTTTGTCTTTAAGCTTTTAGTATCAAAAACGACCATTTGATCCATAAACTTATAATCCCCTATAAGAAAAATGTACTGTTGATACTGAACAAGAGCATAGGCAGAACAGGGGTTTTTCAATCGACCTATTTTACTCCACTTGTCTTTTTGAATATCATAGGCATGGATCTGATCACTGGCCTTCTCTCCATACCCACCTAGTGTATACAACGTTCCTGCTACAATACAACCTTTGGTTTCTTTGCCCTCTGGCATATCAGATAGCTGCTGCATGAGTCCCGTTTTAAGGTTATAGACATACATGCGTTTGTTAAATTCGAACTCAACACCTTCTTTATCTGCCTTTCTCCCTGTCGAGCCACCAAAGATGTAAACTTTATCATTTGCATAAGCCAAACCTTGATTCTTCGCTGCAATAGGGTTTTCGCCTAAATCCGAAGACTGAAACGTCTTCATATCGTAAAACTGAATGTTGTCAATCAGCAACACATGATCACGTGTCTGCGTCGTGCCTCCAGCGAAAAGCACGCTACCATAATCCTCAAGGTATACCGCCCCTCCAAAAAGTGTTGGTTTCAACGGACTAGACGAAGACAAGTTCAACCACTCATCAATGGCACTATCATATACATATATCTCGTCCGAATTAGCCGAAAAAGAACGCCCTCCAGCAAGTATTGCTTTTTGCCCGTTTGCGGCATACGACATTCCAAAAATAGGTTGGGGTAATTTTTTCGCTTTGGTAAAAACAACATACTCGTTGCTTTGTGCAAAACTAACTTGAGTCACAATCAGTCCAATACTGAGCACTCTTAACAAGTTTTTCATAGTGGTGTAGATCTGATATAAAAGTACATATATCTATGCCACTAACCTTATGAAAGCAAAAACTGTCTTAAAATAGCTTACTACCCGCATTAGCTATCCCGAGATTGATGTGGTGAGCTAACCTGTGGAGCAATAAGCTGAACAAAATTCATTTTTCTGCACAAAAAAAGGAGCCGCATACACGGCTCCTTTTCAAAAGGGGGAATGATATATAAATAAAAGAGTGCAGATTAACTTAAAGCTTTTTTGTTCACGTAATTCCCTTCGGTATCGAACTGTATAGCCCATTTCACACCTTCAGAGGTCACGACGAACTCATAGAGTGTCTCGTCAGTCAAATCTAGTTTGTATACCTCTTCTACTTCAGCAGTTTGGATGTTGGTTTCTTGAAGGCCATCTTGTACTTCAGCAGGAACTTCTTCCATAGCGATGGCTGTTTTTTCAGACTGCATCTCTTGTTCCATGGCTTCATCAGTAGGAGCATTTGGATCTACAGTTTGAGCAAAAGCAGCACCTGCTACTACGAATGACAACATCAATGACGCGATTAATTTTCTTGCAATTTTCATAGGTATAAAATTTTAAGTGAATTTTTAATTTTGTTTGATAGTCATATAGACAAAGGCGTGCCAAGGCAAAATAAAAAACTTAAATAGCTGATTTACAGTTGTTTTGTGTTTTTTTAGACCATGCCAAATCCAGAAACACTTTGATTAGCATCACCCCAGACTGTAGAATCTCTCTACAAAAACAGCGTCCTTTGGTGCGGGACGTACTGGTATGCATTCAAAATTAGTCCTAATTTTAACTCCATGAACCGTATTGACCGCCTGTCTGCTATCATGGTACAGCTGCAGAGCAAAAAAAGAATACCATTGGTGGAGATCGAAGATAGATTTGAGATCGGCAGGCGCACAGTCTTTCGTGATATCCGTGCATTGATCGAGGCGGGCGTACCGATAGGAGGCGATGCTGCTCAGGGGTACTTCATCGTCGAGGGCTACCAT
Organism: Reichenbachiella agariperforans; assembly: GCF_900142205.1. Classification (GTDB taxonomy): domain Bacteria; phylum Bacteroidota; class Bacteroidia; order Cytophagales; family Cyclobacteriaceae; genus Reichenbachiella; species Reichenbachiella agariperforans. Next base: position 22,971 of record NZ_FRAA01000006.1, on the reverse strand, counting down.
TTGCCTCCAGTGGTGTTTGACAAGCAAGAGGCCGCTGCTCTACTGCTCGGCGGAAAGCTACTCGCGCCAAGATCAGACAAGAAAACAGTTCAGGCTTTTGAGGAAGCATTGATGAAAATCAAAGCAGTACTCCGCTACTCTGACAAAGACTATCTCCAGACGCTAGAAGAAAAAGTAAGTGTGCTTCAGAGAAATAGTGCTAATCATGATGATTTTCAGGATCAGTTTTTCCCAGATGTGCAACAGGCAGTAGCGGAGCATCTAGTGGTAGACATGGAGTACTTTTCCAATTATAACGAGACCGTCTCCAATCGGCAAGTGGCACCATTAGGGTTGATCTACTACAATGACAACTGGCATTTGATTGGTTATTGTTTTCTGCGGGAGCAGATTCGTGATTTTAGGACGACCCGCATCCGAAACCTAGAACTGACTCCACGGACGTTCGACCCAAAAGACTACCCCAATTATGATGATTTTATTGAGGAGCAAAGGTCACGTTTCGTACTGGAAGAGGTCACCGTCGAGCTACATAGTAGTATAATCAAATACATAGTCGATAGTAAGTACCAGTATGGTTTCGTCAGTGAGATAAAGAAAGGAGAATGGAGCGAAATGAAATTTATGATTCCAGACCCGTATTACTTTGCGCGATGGATGATGATGTATGGCAAGTATGGACGCATTGTAGCACCGTCATCTTTGAAGAAGATTGCCAAAACCCTCAGTCAAGAGATTTTTGACCAGTATCAATAATTTTTTTGATTCAAAAAATGCAGTGACATAGGGCTGTCACTCACGCGAGTTTCTTTGTATTCGAACAAAACAAAATCAACAGATGAATACAGAAATCAAAGAGCTGGTGATCTATACGATCAAGGAAGAGCTGAAAATGGAATACCAAAAAGTGCAGCATATCGTCAAAGCATGTCTAGAAGAAATGCCGGGCTATCTCGGCGTACAGAGCTACAGATCCTGTGGTCAGGACAATCAGCTGATGGACTGGGTCGGCTGGGAGACGCTAGCCCACGCCAAAAATGCACAACAGGAGTTGGAGAAACATCCACAGTTCGCATTGTTGATGCAATACGTAGCGGATATGAAATTTTCGGGCCACTTTAAAAACTAAACCATGGTAGCAGAAAAACTAGATTTGACCAAGTCGGACAAGGTGTACTATACCGCCAAGAAGAAAGCAGAGGTTGTAGATTTGGGGACTTACCCCTACCTCACGATCTCCGGACAGTCCGCGCCAGACGCAGAGCGGTTTCTCTCCGCGATAGAAAAGCTCTACAAGGTAGCCTACACCATCAAGTTTATGCAGAAGGCGGAGGATTTGGATTTTAAAATCCCCAAAATGGAGGGGCAGTGGTGGATAGCGGGCGGTTATGAGCAGCAGCACCTGTTTGAGAGTACTCCTCAGGATCAATGGCACTGGCGGCTACTCATGCGTATGCCAATCTCGGTGAGTGAGGGTGTTTTCGAAGCGGGCATAGCAGCTGCTCTGTCTAGGGACAAATCACTAGATGTGACAGGCGTACAATATGAAGTGATCAATCTAGGAGAATGCGTGCAGTGCTTGCACGTAGGTTCGTATCAGGAAGAAAAACCAACAATAGATAAAATATTGAGTCTGATGCAAGAGCAGTGTCTCAAACCGAATGGGTATCACACAGAAATCTACCTGAGTGATCCAAGGCGAACTGCGGAAGAAAAGTTGAGAACGATCATTCGTCATCCGGTGTGTTAGGGAGAGGCTGAATCGACTAATCTGGAATCTTTGGCATTGAGTAAGTTTCGATTCTTTTGTTAAGCTATTGTATGGCTCTACCATTGTGTTAAATTTGGTCTACATTCAAAAACAATCGTATGAAAACCAAAAATTATATCCCTGTGATAGTTGCCCTATTCTCGATGTACGCTTGTACTCCTAAGAAGGCACAAGAAGAAAAATCAGAAGAGGCGACCAAAGAAATCGTCTATGACGTAGCTGCCGCGCAGATCAAATGGACGGCTTTTAAGCTGACCGAAAGAGTCGGTGTATCGGGTACCTTCGATGAGGTAGCTGTGACCGCTGGCGGTGAGGGTACTGTCGAAAGTGTATTGACAGATGGTAGCTTTAGCATCAATACATCAAGCGTTAACTCTAACGAAGCGACGAGAGACCCAAAAATCAAAGAGTCTTTCTTTGGCACATTCAATACCCCAGCGATCGAAGGAAAAATCGTTTCCGCAGACGCAGGTAGTGGCGAACTGTCGCTCATGATGAACGACACGACGAGTGCTGTACCGTTTAGCTACATCACCAACGACTCAACTTTGATCTTGACGGCTTCTATAGACGTGACCAACTGGAACGGTGGCGCGGCGATCGACTCACTCAACAGTGTGTGCGAACTGCTACACAAAGGATCGGATGGCGTATCTAAACTGTGGCCTGATGTGACGGTTCAAGTAACCATCCCTGCTAAGAAATAATAGAGCAGCTCAATCAAGTTTGATAAAAGTCCATGAACGCTATCGTTCGTGGACTTTTTTTTATACCCCAATAGGCACAGCATGGGTCTGCTTGATCTCGCCCATCACAAAGGTGCTATGTGCACTGCCGATGTTGCTGACCGATCCGAGGCTGTTGAATACAAAGTCCTGATAGTGCTTCATGTCTTTGACGAGAACTTTCAGCAGAAAATCATAGTCACCCGAGATGTTGTAGCACTCGGTGACCTCCTTGAGGGCAGTGATCTCTTCGACGAACTGATTGCCGATAGCTTTGGTGTGTTGCTTGAGCGTGATGTTACAAAACACGATCAACCCCCTGTCCAATTTGTCAGCATCTAGCACCGCAATGTACTTTTTGATAAAGCCATTTTTTTCCAACCTCTTGATTCGTTCGAATACGGGAGTAGCTGAAAGATTGACTCGTTTGGCGAGCTCTTTGGTCGTCAAGTTAGACTGAGTCTGAAGGAGGTCGAGTAGTTTAAGGTCTACTTCGTCGAGTTTTGGGGTAGAAAATTTTTCTGTTTTGGCGTCCGAAATCATGTATTGATAAATTAATAATCTTTGATATAACCCATATTAAGATTTAATAACCAAATATATTTTATAATTCGGATCATTACACTTGATATATAGTTTTGTGGAGAAAATAAATCTAAACAAACTATGAAAACCAGCATATTGGGCTATCCCAGAATAGGCAGCCAACGTGAACTAAAGAGAGCATCAGAGAAGTATTGGAAACAAGAGATTGATGCGGAAGAATTGCTGACCACAGCCAAAACCATCAGGAGACAAAATTGGGCACTTCAACAGAAGGCTGGAGTAGACTACATTCCATCCAATGATTTTTCGCTTTACGATCAGGTCTTGGATATGACGCTGACACTGGGGTGTATTCCACAGCGCTATCAGCAGGTCAAAGCAGAGTCTTCACGTCTTGATCTATATTTCGCGATGGCACGTGGGATTCAGCGTGACGGCTATGATGTCACCGCCATGGAGATGACCAAATGGTTCGACACCAACTATCATTATATCGTCCCTGAGTTTGTTCAGAATCAGACTTTCGCGCTAGACGCAACCAAAATCGTGGGAGAATACAAAGAAGCACTCCAACTAGGGCTACAGACCAAGCCTGTCTTGATCGCTCCTGTGACCTTTTTGCTTTTGGGGAAAGAGAAGGAGGCGGGGTTCAACCGCCTTGATTTACTGGATCAGCTATTGCCAGTATATTTTGAGCTGATCGACCAGCTGATTGATCTCGGGGCTACTCAGATCCAGTTCGATGAGCCATGTCTAGCACTGAATCTAGATACATCTGCACAATCAGCCATCACTCAGACCTATACACAGCTCGCACACAGGTTCCCTACGTTAGAAATCGCCTTGACCAGCTATTTTGATTGCTATGGAGACCATCTCGATAGGGTATTGGAGTTGCCTATCCACTCTTTACACTTGGATTTGGTTCGTTGTTCCTCGCAGTTGGATGATATTTTGGGATCCCCAAAACTAAACGATCAACTGATTCTTTCTCTCGGACTAGTTGATGGTCGCAATGTCTGGAAAAACGATTTTCAATCCTCTCTAGAAGTCATTCAGCGTGCTGTCAAACAACTGGGAGGTGAACGCGTATGGGTCGCGAGCTCATGTTCGCTGCTCCATAGTCCCTGCGACTTGGATCTGGAGGAGAACAACGCACAGTTACCAGATACTGTCAAAAACTGGTTGGCATTCGCCAAACAAAAAGTGAGTGAAGTAGTCACACTGAAGGCTTTGACTGTAGAGGTGAAGTCTGAGGCATTGGTCGAAGAATTAGTCACGAACAAAAAGGCTAATGATGATAGACGAACCTCAGGTTTCATCCATGACCCGAAAGTGAAGCGTCGTGTCGAGAGATTGGCACCTTCTCATAGCCAGCGCATCTCTGCCTTCTCTGTGCGCCAAACTACCCAGCGCGAGACTTTGAAGCTTCCACTTTACCCGACGACCACTATAGGTTCCTTCCCACAGACCCCAGAGGTGAGAAGCTGGCGTGCCAAGTTCAAGAAGGGAGGCCTGACTCAGGGACAATATGACCAGTTGCTCAAAAAGGAAACCGAAGCAACGATTCGTTTTCAAGAAGAGATAGGCTTAGACGTCTTGGTGCATGGTGAGTTCGAGCGCAATGACATGGTCGAGTATTTCGGGGAAAAACTCGAAGGTTTTGTATTCACGCAGTTTGGGTGGGTACAGAGTTATGGGAGTCGCTGTGTCAAGCCTCCGATTATTTTTGGGGATGTATATAGGAGACAGCCGATGACAGTCAAGTGGTCTAGCTATGCACAGTCTTTGACTGATCGTCCTGTTAAAGGAATGCTGACTGGGCCAGTCACGATCCTACAGTGGTCTTTCGTCCGAAACGATCAGCCGAGAGCTACGACCTGTCAGCAGATCGCACTGGCCATACGAGACGAAGTGTGTGACTTAGAGGCAGCTGGTCTGGCAGTGATTCAGATAGACGAACCAGCGATTCGGGAGGGCTTGCCCCTTCGTCGAGAGGATTGGAAAACCTATTTGGACTGGGCCGTGGAGGCATTTAGAATATCAGCAAGTGGTGTGCAGGACGGCACACAGATTCACACACACATGTGCTATTCTGAGTTCAATGACATTATCGATAGCATAGCAGACATGGATGCCGATGTGATCACGATCGAAACCTCCAGATCTGAAATGGAGCTTTTGGACGCCTTCGTGGAGTTTAAGTACCCTAACGAAATCGGGCCAGGTGTCTATGACATTCACTCACCGCGGGTACCGAGTCAGGAAGAAATCGAAAAACTACTTCAGCGAGCAAGTAAACTGTTGCCTATTGGCAACATTTGGGTCAATCCAGACTGTGGACTCAAAACCAGACAATGGCCAGAGACCAAGCAGGCGCTTTTACACCTCGTGAATGCTGCAAAGAAGCTAAGAAAAGAAGTCGTCGTGTTAGCGTAGCACTTTGATTGTTTGGTAAATATTGTTTTGGAAAGTCGATGGAGGTGTGCTTCATCGACTTTTTTGTTTGTCTAATCTGCCTCCAGCGAGGTTCGTGTCCTCACGAAGCTTTACTCCGGAGCTTTTTGATACAACTATATATTCTCCATTATGTTTGTAGCATGCTCACAGGTAGAAAAACGACAATCGAAGTATGTGTAGATTCAGTGACCTCAGCGCGCAATGCTCTGGCAGGTGGAGCAGATCGTGTGGAGTTGTGTGACAATCTGGTCGAAGGAGGAACCACACCGAGCGCCGGTATGATCAAAACCATCCGTGAGCAGGTGAGTATTGGACTTCAAGTTATGATTCGCCCCAGAGGCGGAGATTTTTTGTATGACGAAGATGAGTTTCGCGTGATGCAAGAGGATGTACGACAAGCTAAATCTCTGGGAGCAGATGGCGTGGTATTCGGCCTTTTGATGTCAGATGGAAACATAGACCGAGAGAGAACCCAGCAACTGATCGAGTTGGCTCGACCGATGCAGGTGACATTTCATCGTGCCTTTGACATGGTATCAGACGCCAGTCGTGCATTGGAGGATTTGATTTCTATAGGAGTAGATCGAGTACTCACTTCGGGGCTGGAGGCCAATGTGGTAGAAGGTGCCGCTCAGTTGACAGCACTAGTCCAACAGGCCGGAGATCGGATTGTGATTTTAGCTGGAGGAGGAGTCCGTCTCGACAATATCAAATCGCTGGTAGAACAGACAGGGGTTCGAGAGATTCATATCAGTGCTCGACAAACTATAGATAGCCAGATGAACTACCGAAACCATCGAGTCAAAATGGGTGCGATACCCGATGCGGAGTATCAGAATCGTGTGGTAGATGTATCAATCATAAGGCAATTTTTAGTGTTTTTGTCCTGAGACAAAGATTTGATTTATCATCTGCCAGTGTGACTTTCTTCTAAGCGTAAATATTGCAGTTTTATATGGTAGTATTCCGTGGTTATTTAAATGTTAATTTGATGAACTAGCTATCTTCGCATTCGTAAAATCATTTACGAATATCCATCACACATTATGTCTACTGTCCAAACAGACCAACTCGAAAAAATCAACATTCCTAAATCAGAATTACCACGAATCGTCATTATAGGAGGAGGATTTGCGGGATTGCGGTTTGTCAAAAATATTGATTCTAAAAAGTACCAAGTCGTACTCCTTGACCGCTACAACTACCACACATTTCAGCCGCTGCTCTATCAAGTCGCTACGGCAGGTTTAGAGCCCGATTCGATTGCTGGCCCATTGCGAAAGACTTTTCATCACAAGAAGAATTTTTACTTCCGTATGGCATCCGCCAAAAACGTAAATCCAGTAGATAAAATCATCGAGACCAATATAGGTCAGTTGAGTTATGATCATTTGGTGTTGGCATGTGGATCGATTACTAACTTCTTTAACAACGAAGAGTTCGAACAGCGTGCATTTCCACTCAAGCAGTTGCCTCATGCGCTGAACCTACGCTCGCAGATTCTGCAAAATTTCGAAAAGGCAGTCCTTAAAAACGACGAAAATGAAGTGCAGCGTCTCATGAACTACGTGATCGTAGGCGGAGGACCTACTGGAGTCGAAGTGGCAGGAGCGCTAGGAGAGCTAAAGAAACAAGTACTCCCCAAGGATTTCCCAGAACTGAACCTCAATAAAATGCAGATCTACTTGATCGAGGGACAGGACAGGCTTCTGGGTGGGATGTCCCAAAAATCTAGTGAAAAGGCCTTTGGTTATCTCAAAAAATTTGATGTCAACCTCTATGTAGGCAAGATCGTCGAGTCTTTCGATGGAGAAACGGTCGTGCTCAACGACGGGATGCGTATCCCAAGCGAAACGCTCATCTGGGCAGCAGGTGTCAATGGCAATGCTTTGACAGGCATGGACACCACATTGACCCGTGACAACCGCTACCAAGTAGACGAATACAGCCAGGTCAAAGGTTTTGATGAAGTATATGCTGTGGGTGATGTAGCCTCTATGCAAAGTGAGGAGCTTAAAAGAGGTCACCCCATGCTTGCGCCTGTAGCCACACAGCAAGCGGGCTTATTAGCCAAAAACCTGAATAAGGGGATGGAAAAGACCAATTGGAAAGCCTTCAAATATGTCGATAAAGGAACCATGGCAACCGTGGGGAGAAACAAAGCAGTAACCGAGATTTTCGGAAAACTGAAGTACGGTGGTTTCTTGGCGTGGTTGACTTGGATGTTTGTTCACCTAGTGCTCATCGTTGAGTTTAGAAACAAACTCGTCATCATGTCTAACTGGGTATGGAACTACTTCACCTATGATCGCGGGACACGACTGATCATTCGCCCGTTCGTCAAGAAGAAAAAGAAACATGTTGAGCAAGCAGAAGAGATGCCTGTTTAGTCTAAGCTCAATAAAGGTTAATCCTACAATCTCATGTTACTCGTCGTATTGTTTTGCGATACTAGACACCTTTTAGTATTTTGAGACAAACATAAAACCTGTAGCATGAGATTGATTTTATTAGGAGTCCTGTTGCTCCTTTCAACAGTAGCTGTTCAAGCGCAAAGCAATTGTGCTTGCTGTACTACCAGCCACGAAGCGTTTGATTTTTGGGTAGGAGACTGGGAAGTTTATACCATAGAAAATGAAAAGCTCGGGGAAAGCACCGTATCTAAACTAGAAAAGGACTGTGTGATCCAAGAGGAGTGGCACGGAGAGTCGGGAGTCACTGGTCGTAGTTTCAACTATTTCGATCCGTCAGATTCCAAATGGAATCAACTCTGGCTCGATAGCGGTGGATCCAATCTAAAGCTAAAAGGCGAACAATCAGACGATAGCATGGTCTTGCAGAGTGGGCTTACCCGTGGCAAGAAAATCTCATGGTACTATGACCGCATCACCTACACCAAGATAGATGACAATACTGTGAGTCAAGTCTGGCAAATACTAGATGCCAATGAGCGTCCCGTAACTACCGTGTTTCATGGTGTGTATCGCAGAAAAAGCTAAGATGACAGAAAAAGAAAAAATGCTCTCTGGCCAACTATACGATGCATCAGATGCAACGTTAGTCCAGGAGCGCCATCAGGCGAGGTTGTTGTTTCAAGAGATCAACAGGACAGGTGACGAACACAAAGAGCAACGCAACGAACTATTCTATAAGCTATTTGGGTCGGCAGGAGAAGACCTCTGGATAGAGCCACCATTCTACTGCGACTATGGTTATAATATCAAGTTGGGAGAGAAAGTCTTCATGAACTTCAACTGTTGCATACTCGACGTGATGGAGGTTAATATAGGGAACAATGTTCTCTTCGCGCCCAACGTGCATGTCTACACAGCCTCTCACCCTTTGGATGCCAAGACACGATCTAAGTGGCTAGAGAATGCCAAACCCGTCACCATCGGCAATGATGTTTGGATAGGCGGAGGAGCCATCGTCTGCCCTGGAGTCACTATTGGCAACCGTGTTGTAGTAGGTGCAGGATCAGTCGTCACCAAAGATGTACCAGATGATGTACTCGTCGCAGGTAACCCTGCTCAGGTCATCCGTCCGATAGATAATTCGGGTTTTGATGAGACTTGATAACTATGGCAAACAGCACTCCGAAACTTTCTGTAAATTTGGTGCGTTGAACAAATCACATGCCCAAATCAGTATCATTTGATAGAGCCCAGGTCATAGACCAAGTCACGAAACTATTCTGGAGGAAGGGGTTTCATGCGACCTCTATGCAGGATTTGGTGGATGCTACAGGTCTCAATAGATCGAGTATCTACAATACCTTTGGGGATAAATATCAACTTTTTGAAGCGTCCATTCGACATTATCAAAACGGCCAGTCTGAGACGGTTTTACAATCTTTTTATAAAAGCCTTTCTCCTCTAGAGTCAATACATGATTTTTTTCTCTCCATACTAGCGAGTATCAAAGAGGACAAAGAACGAAGAGGCTGTTTTCTCTCCAACTGTACTACGGAGCTAGGCAAATCAGATGTCAATATCCAAGGATTGCTCATTGCGAACAAGGATGCGATGGTGGGACTGTTTGAGCAGAAGTTAGTTGCAGCACAGAATGCAGGAGAAATAGCTCTGGATAAAAATGTTCGCCTCTCGGCGCTTTACCTTTTCACAAGCCTACAGGGTCTACAGGTCACGGCGATATTGATGTCTGACCAGAGAGATTTGGATGCGCTGGTCGAAAGGATTTTAGAAAATCTATAATTTTTTTGTTCAAATCTGAAACGTTCGTTTCAAATGATTCGTTATCTGAACCAATCGTTTCAAATAACCAAAACAAAATCATGAGTAGATTAGAAAACAAAGTAGCATTGATCACTGGAGGAAACAGTGGTATCGGTTTGGCAACTGCCAAACTTTTCGTAAAAGAAGGAGCTAAGGTCGTGATCACAGGTCGTAGACAAGAAGCACTCGATGCTGCAGTTAAAGAAATCGGGGGAGATGTAACTGCGGTTCTGGCAGATGCTAAAGATATAGCCGCTAGTCAAGCAGCTGTGCAAAAAGCAGTAGCGGCCTATGGTAATATTGATATTCTGTTCTTGAATGCGGGTATAGCTCATTTTATGCCGATGAGTGATATCACCGAAGAGCACTTTGATGATCATTTCAATACCAATGTGAAGAGCCCCTTCTTTACAATCAAGGCTGCAATACCACATCTTAATGAGGGAGGCGTCATCATCGGGAATACTTCGATTGTACACCAAAAAGGTTTCCCAGGTTCTGCGGTTTATTCCGCGACCAAAGGTGCTTTGAGACTGCTATCCAGAGTGCTGACTAATGAACTAAGTGCTAAAAAAATCCGTGCGGTGAGTGTGGCGCCAGGCCCGATAGATACCCCGATCTACGGTAAAATGGACATGTCCGAAGAGCAGCTGAACGAAATGGGACAGGGTTTTGCACAGCAAGTGCCACTAGGTAGGTTCGGTTCGTCTGAAGAGATCGCTAAGTCAGTTTTGTTTTTGGCGTCTGACGAAGCTTCATTTATCACAGGAGTAGAACTAGAAATAGACGGAGGTTTGAGTCAGGTATAATAGACTTGTTTCCACATTAGAGAAAAGGCGTTTGAAATATTTCAAACGCCTTTTTTGTTAAAATTTTAATCGAACACGGTAGTAGTCCTTTTTACTTGAACAGCAACAGTGCCGTGATTCTAAGGTTAGGGTTATCCTTAGGTGAGTAAATAACTTTTTGAATGCCAGTATTTTATTTATTTTTGTTCTAACTGTTAGCACAGAGATAATATGCTTTAAATACTTATGGAAAAACCCATGAAAACACTATTATGTATAGTGCTATGCAGTTTGCTACAGACCTCAGTTAATGCGCAACAATACCCTTTGTCAAAGCACGATTCGGCGGTGGTTATAAAAAACCAAGCGAATTATGAACAGAGTCTAGATGAAAAGGGAAATTTCAAAGATGCTTCATATTTTCTCAATCAGATTGCTTACGTGTATTGGGAGCACAACCATTATGAAGAGGCTATCAAATATTACCACAAATCACTCGAACTTAATAGACAGATTGAAAATGAGAATGGTATAGCTATGCTTAATAATAATTTGGGAATGCTTTATTCTGATATAGAAGATTTTAGTCAGTCCCGTGATTATTTTATGAAGACTTTAGCAGCTAGGCGATCAAAGAATGAAAAGCTAGGCATGATATCCGCGCTCATTAACTTATCTGTAGTACTTAATAACTTGAAAGAGTATGATCAATCAGTAACATTTTTGCTGGAAGCACTTAACCTAGCAAGGGAAAAAAATGATGTAGACCAAATGAAAAGTTGTTATGGAATGCTGTCAGAAACCTATGAAAAAGCAGGCAACGCCAAACAATCAATTTATTATTTTGATCTCTACAAGACCTTTACTCAAATGGCTCAGGATGACAAAATGGATAAAATCATGGAGGATTACTCTGAGGAGAGATTGCTTAAGCAAAAATTAGAAGAAGAAAACAGAAGAGGCCAAGAAGAACTTGCCGCAAAACAAAGTCGAATTAGAGAGATAGAGGGGAAAAGAAGGAGTCTTGATGTGAAACTCAGCCAGTATGATAGTGTCAATGCTGCTTTATATGAGAACTTAACACAGAAGGAGTTGCAAATAGAGGTGATACAGAAAGAGTTTACAATTAAAGAATTGGAATCTGAGCGTGCCATTCAAGAACAAAACCTAGAAAATGAAAAACAAAGACGAATTAGAGATATTGTCATTCTCTGTTTGATGACTATGATCATCACAACAATATTTATTGCAAGGGGCTATAGAAAGGCAAGGAAAGTAGCAGGTTACCTCAAAGAGAGTAGAAGACAAATTACAGACCTTAATGAAAACCTTCAAGTCAAGGTAGATGAAAGAACAAAAACACTGCGACTCGCTAATGAAAAGTTAAAGGAGTATATTTTTTCTAATAGTCATGTGATCCGCAGACCTGTAGCTAACATCATAGGGATTTTAAACTTAATCGAGACGAGAAAAGGAAATTTTCAAGAAAGTGACTTGGAGTTATTTGCTTTGTTGAAAACAAGTATCGACGAACTTGATGAGGTGATTAAAGCATCAAATGAAAGTTTGACTCTCAATGAGTCCGTGACCAATCAAATTGAAACTAGTGAACAATAGGGCTTTGAATCTATATAGGAGAGCTACAAGTATAATTGTAATACTGCTTTGCTCAGTAATCGTGGTGTTGGCTCAAGGTAATCACACCCCGAAACCACATACAGATGCTGAGGGAAGAGTATACTGGAACAAATCACAGCCAGTTTATCTACGTCTAGCAAGTTCGCCAGATGATAAGGGAGTACTGCTAAAAAATGATGAGCAACCGCAGTATACTAGCCCAATATATTTTGATACCGAAGGTATCAATTATATCAGAACCCGTCATGCGATAGATAATCAGACTAAGACAGTAGCTGTTCCGCATCAGGAAGTTCTGCTACCAGTATATGCCGATGGACTCAGTCCACGAACACAGTTAGAGATCGTCACGACGAATGTTTATTCAAATGCTAATATCGAATATACTGGTAGTGGCGCTGTGGTGTTTCTTCATAGTAGTGATGCTATGTCTGGCGTGGAACAAATTTATTATTCACTCAATGAGGATGGGTTTGCTCCCTATACTACAGAGATCGAATTGAGAGAATCGGGCTTGAACCATCTCAGGTATTATGCAGTGGATCATGTGGGCAATGTTGAGACGCTACACGAACAAAGAATAATGGTGGACTTATATTCACCAGTGAGCACGCATCGTATTGACGGGATCCAGATTCAAGAAGCTTATTCTCAAGGAGCTTCATTGGTATTAGAGTCCATGGATAGCCTATCGGGAATCAAAGCGATATATTATCAGCTAGATTCTGGAGAATATCAGTTGTATTCAGGTCGTAACTTGTCGTTGGATTTTTTGACCAATGGATATCATACGCTTCAGTACTATGCCGTTGACTATGTTGGTAATACGGAACCAGTTAATACTTATGAATTTTATTTTGACACTGCAGCACCATTAATGGCCGCTGATATCTTGGGAGATAGATTTATAGTAGGAGATCAGATTTATTTTTCGGGTCGAACGAAAATGAAGTTTACGGCAGTGGACAATAAAGCAGGCATAGAGCATATTAAATACAGTATTGATAGCCAGCCGTTTTTAGACTATGATCAGCCCTTTTATCTTCCTAGCGCTGCAGGTACTCATGTGATCAAATATTTTGCCATTGATAGATTTGGTAACAAAACCAACGATGCAAAATCAGCCCGCTCATTTCATGAGTATGAACATCAAGCGACCAAGGTGTATGTAGATTTAACAGGTCCTGATTTGAGTTATTCTTTTACAGGAGATCTGATTGAAACGAGAGATACTGTGTTTGTGAACTCTTCTACAAAAGTAATCTTACAAGCAACAGACAATGAATCTGGGATGCAAAAAATTACATACAGTTTAGAGGGGTCAGCAGAGGAGTTTGATTTTACCGAAGGGTTAAATTTTGTAGAGCCAGGATATCATGCCGTTGATTTTTATGGCTATGACAATGTCAACAATCGCAATGTGAATCATATAGATATGTTCGTGGACAATCAAGGGCCCAAAATCTTTTATTACTTTAGTAGCAAACCATACACCACATCACCCGAAGGTGAGTTTTATACCAACGGAACAGCCATATATCTGGCAGCACAGGATGATCATGTAGGCCTCAAAGAGCTATACTATAGGGTAGATGATGGGAAAGAAAGAGTGTATGTGGGCAAGGTTAAATTCGTACAGAAGAACCAAAAACAAATACTATACATCAGGGCAGTTGATTTATTGGGTAATGAATCAGAGGCAGAGGTTCTATTTGTGACGGGAAAAAATTAAATTATTTCAAATACAGTCACCTATTGATTAGGATCAATAGGTGACTGTATGATTAGGAGGGTTAAACCGTAGCAGCCTCAAGTACCGGCGCTGCGGGAAAATCAACTTCGAACTGACCGAAACCGTGTAGGTAGTTGCTGATGGTTTTGTCACCGATGAGGATGATCGTATCTACTAGATTTTCTTTGGTGTATCCTGCTGCAAAAAAAGCGTCTATTACACTTTGATCTGCTTTGCTGCGGTTGATAGATGCATTTTTCACCAACTGAGCTAGGGCATCAAACTTGCTGTCAAATGTTGCGCGACCTGTTCTAATCTCTAAAATCTGCTCATCTGAGAACCCATTCATTTTAGATACTGCTGTGTGTGCTGCTAGACAGTAATCACAGTTGTTGACCTGGCTGACAACTAGATTCACTACTTCTTTTTCTTTATTGGATAGAGACGTTTTTCTATTGCTCAGAGTAAGGTAGTCGCCGAGTGCTCCCTCGGCATGTGGGTAAGACGCATATAGGTTTGGTACGAAACCAAGAGCCCCTTTCAGTTGATCAAAAATTGCTTGATTGCTTGCTGATACTTCTTCTCTTGTTTTTGGATTTAAATTAGCCATTGTCTTATGTGTTTAGTGTTTCAAAAAATTGTTTCTGAGTATATAAACAGCGAATCACCGATTAGGTCATGGTGATGTTTTCCCGACGAATGGTCAATATTTCCCTAAGTGAGCTTTTTCTTCGATTTTTTGTAATCTATGGGGGCACAGCCTGTGATTTTTTTGAAAAGCTTGTTGAAAGCAGATGCATCCTCGAACCCCAGACTGTGCGAGACCTCCTTGGCCGTTTTGTTGCTATTCAACAGCTGGTACTGAGCCTCTTGGATCACCCGGTCGTGAATGACTCGAAGAGGAGTCTTGTCACTGTGTTTGGAAAATGCATTTGATAGTGTTTTGGGAGATTTGTGTAATAGATCAGCATAGTCTGCTATGTTTTTCATCTCACGAAAATGTTTGTCGACCAAGGCAGTATAGACACGAATGATATCGGAGGCGTCTTGGATATTAGGCTTTATGATAAGCTGTGCCTTGGCAAGCCTAGTACATTTGATAATGAGTCGAGTGAGTAGTAACTGGAGCATTTCTCCCTGAATGACGTCTTTTGTGTCAAACTCCTCTTCGAACACCTCGAATAGGCTTTGCATTTTTTGGCTTTCGCTCTCATCTAGATGGATCAGCGGGATGTCCTGTGTGCCGTAGAATATGACGCCATTGCAGGATACTTCTTCTTGGTGGTCTTTGATACAATAGAATTCCCTATTGAAAGAAAGGCAAGTGATCTGTACATCTCGGGTATTGAAAGTTACATTTTGAAGCTCAGTCGCAGTGGTAATGTGATTAGGTGCTAATTTGACCTGTCTATGATTGATTTCAAGTTCAATGGTACTGGTAGACTGATTCCAAAACAAGTGGTTGAGACCTTTTGTCATCACAAGGTTTTCTGTCATCAAATCCAGCTGATTGCTGAGTCTAAAGTAGGCACTGAGTTGTCTTTCTTTGTATTCTAGGTGCATATCACATGAAGGTATTCTTTCTAACAATATTATGAAAAAAAGGTTCGGGTTAGTTGAGTTTAAATTGTCTTCTTCAGAAGGTGGTTTTCGTGAATAGAATATGTTGTAGGCGAAATGAAAGACTTTTTTATTAGTAAAAAGACGTTAAAACTTGAAAATTCAAAGCAGAACTCGATTTTTATGTTTTAATGAATGACCGCATATTTACCTCTTAAATGACTAGTAAGAATGAGTGACGGATATTTTGATGAACAGGTTTATACAGCGGTTGATTTTGGAGCTGAAGCATGGGAAAACGGAGAGTATGTCGACTGTACTTTCAAGAACTGTAACATGTCAGGACTGGATTTGTCAGGTGATACTTTTGCCACTACAGAATTCATAGGGTGTGATCTGAGCATGTCAAAACTGGCCCATACCTCATTCAAGGAAGTTCATTTCAAAGATTGCAAATTGATGGGGTTGCACTTTGATGATTGCAATCCGTTTTTGTTGGACTTTGTTTTCGAAGGTTGTGTGTTGGATTTTTCTTCCTTTTTTCGATTGAATATCAAGAAGACAAGGTTTGAAAATTGCAAGATGGAGAAGGTTGATTTTACGCAGACGGACTTGACTCAGTCACTGTTCAAAGAGTGCAACCTGTCTCAGGCAGTATTTGATCGCAGTGGTTTGGAGAAGTGTGATTTTAGAACAGCCTATGGTTATGCGCTCGATCCAAATATCAATGCCATCAAAGGTGCTAAATTTTCAAAGGAAGGTGCAATCGGTTTGCTCAGCAAATACAAAATTGATATTTCATAGTGGCTATCTAGCCCAGTTCATGCAGCGTTTGACGGCATTGTGCCAGCCTTCGTAGAGTTTATTTCGCGTATAGTCGTCCATCTTGGGCTTGAAGGTTTTATCTACCGATCGTTTTTTGAAGATCGTATCCTTGTTCCATATACCTGCAGTAATGCCTGCGAGATACGCCGCTCCTAGTGCTGTTGACTCTATGTCCGATGGACGCTCGACAGGTATCCCCATGATGTTGGCCTGAAACTGCATGAGGTAGTTGTTGGCAGAGGCACCACCATCGACTTTTAGTTCGGTGATTTTGAGGCCTGAGTCTGCAGCCATGGCCTGCAATACGTCTCTGGTTTGATATGCCATAGAATCCAAAGTGGCTTTAATCAAATCTTGTTGCCCTGAATCTCTCGTGAGGCCAAAAATCCCACCGCGTGCATACATATCCCAAAAAGGTGCACCTAGTCCCGCAAAGGCTGGTACGACGTACACCCCCGAATCTGGGTCAGCTTTCTTAGCGATGGCTTCCGTTTCGTCCGCAGAGGTGATGAGTTTGAGTCCGTCTCTGAGCCAGTCTACCGCAGCACCTGCCATAAAGACGCTTCCCTCTAGAGCATAGTCGATTTTGCCATCAAATCCCAGTGCGATGGTAGAGAGCAGACCGTTGGTCGAGTATTGGATGTTTTCACCTGTATTCATCAGGATGAAGCAGCCCGTACCATAGGTGTTTTTGGCCTGTCCTGGCTCGACACAGCCCTGTCCAAATAAGGCCGCCTGCTGGTCTCCAGCGACTCCTGTGATCTGAATTTCTTGTCCGTATAGTTTGGCTAGTCCAAAGAAATACCCTGAATGCGTCACGTCAGGAAGCATTTCTCGAGGGATGGTAAATTTACCTAGTAGCTCATCGTCCCACTTGAGCTCCACTATATTGAAGAGCATGGTGCGAGAAGCATTGGTGAAATCTGTGATATGAGATTCTCCTTGAGTCAGATTCCAAATAATCCATGAATCTATAGTGCCGAAAAGGAGTTCTCCGTTTTCGGCCTTTCGTCTAGCTCCAGAGACGTTGTTCAGTATCCATTGCAGCTTAGTCGCCGAGAAATACGAGTCAAGTCTGAGACCTGTAGTTTCTTTAATATAAGCATCGAGTCCTTCTTCTTCATCTTTCATTTCACGACACTGCTGCGCAGTACGTGTGTCTTGCCATGAAATACAATTGTAGATTGGCTTTCCGTTTTTTTTGTCCCAAACAACGACCGATTCACGTTGATTGGTAATGCCAATAGTGGCTACCTGTGTGATACTGACTTTGGTTTTTTTGAGCACCTCAAAAATGACCTCTTCGAGATCTTTCATCATCAATTTGGGATCATGCTCCACCCAATCTGGTTTGGGATACACTTGCTTGAGTTCCTTTTGAGACACCCCGATCATTTTTGCTTTTTGATCGAAAATAGCAGCCCTCGTACTCGTGGTTCCCTGATCCAATGCCAGTACATATTGCTTCATATTGTCAAATATCAGTCTATTTTACCTATATAGAATAGATTAATTTATCATTTTTTACAGAGAAAAACTAAACCATGACCAATAACTGTTGAGGAGAAAAAAGTCTGTGTGGGTAACCACTTCATAATAAATGGATTGTGGATATTGGGTAGTTTGGAGAATGCCGTGATGATACATGGATAGTAAGTACGAGACACAAAAAAGCCTTAGCGAAACCATCGCTAAGGCCAAACTCAAAACATAACCAATCAACTAATCTATCGGTCCCGGCTGGACCATAAACTATGAAATTTTATTAATCTAAACTCGATAGGTAATAGGCAAGCCCTGTGCCAAAGTCAGAACATGAATGTTAAAATAGGTGAAATGCCTAGGTCTTCTTTAGGCATAGCTTTACATCACCATCAGGTGATAGCTCTTCACTAGGTTGATGAATTCACTGCGGTAGCCGTTTTCGTCTTTGCCCTTGGAGGCCTTGGCCCATGAGAGTACTTGCTGGCTCGTAGCGCCTCCTTTGAACTCTGAGTCACGGAGGATCATGCCAAATGCCGCTACGCTGGCTGACCACCTGAAATTGTCCGAGGTTTGTTCCCATGAGATGGCATGATCAAGTAGCGGGTGTTCGATCAAGAGGCTCTTATTGCCTTTGGGGGCTTTGTAGCGTAACTTGACAGTCATGAGCTCATCGGTTTGCTGTGCGGCAGGTGTTGTTTCTACGGTTTGATATTTCAATTGGTCTACGGGGCTAAATTCACTTTTGACACCTACAGGGATGACTTCATAGAGAGCCGTGACGGTATGACCCGCTCCGAGTTCGCCTGCATCTTTCTTGTCGTTGTTGAAGTCCTCATCTGCTAAGGCACGGTTTTCATAGCCGATCAACCGGTAGGCTTGGACTTTGGCGGGGTTGAATTCTACTTGGATTTTGACATCCTTGGCGATGGTGAATAGTGTGCCGCCAAATTCGTTGACGAGGACTTTTTTGGCTTCCAAGATATTGTCGATGTAGGCATAGTTGCCGTTTCCCTTGTCTGCGAGGGTTTCCATTTTGGCATCCTTGTAGTTGCCCATCCCGAAACCAAGTACGGTGAGAAATACACCTTCTTCTCGCTTTTGCTCAATGAGTCGCTGCATACCTGCATCGCTGGATTCTCCGACATTGAAATCTCCGTCGGTTGCAAGTATGATACGGTTGTTGCCGTGCTCTTTGTAGTGGTCTTGGGCGATTTTGTAGGCGAGGTTGATCCCTGCTCCACCAGCTGTAGAGCCACCTGCTTCTAGATTGTCTAGGGCACGAATGATGGTTTCTTTGTCATCGCCAGGCGTAGAGGGCAGTACCAGCCCAGCGGCACCTGCATAGACGACTATGGCGACTCTATCCTGTGGGCGTAGTTGCTGCACGAGTAGTTTGAAGCCTGATTTCAACAAAGGCAGCTTGTTTGGGTCGCTCATCGAACCGGATACATCTAGTAGGAATACCAAGTTGGAAGCGGGTAGATCGTCTGTAGGGATGTTTTTTCCTTGCAGGCCGATGTGCACCAGTTGATGCTGTTCGTTCCATGGGGCAGTGGAGATTTCGGTGTTGACTGAGAAAGGATCAGAACCTATCGGTTCGGCATAGTCGTAGTTGAAGTAGTTGATCATTTCTTCGATTCGCACGGCGTCTTTGGGTGGTTTTTGACCGTTGTTGATGAAGCGACGCATGTTGCTGTAGGACGCAGCATCCACATCGATGGAGAAAGTCGAGAGCGGTTTGTTTTGCGCCATATGAAAGATGTTTTCTTCGATAGCATCATAGTCCTCCGTGTTGTGTTGTATGTTGGCTTCTCTATCATAAAAATACATGGGGGCAGCCATGGCTTTTTTGGTGCGGCTGTTGAACAAGCGAGACTTGGCTGTGCCATAGCCTATGACGACACACTCTTCCAACTGAGACGAGTCCACGTGCAAGTTGACATGGATGGTGTTTTGATTTTTGATTTCAACCTCTTGTGTCTCATACCCGATGAAAGAGAAAGTCAAGAAGTTTTTGTCCGAAGGGACAGAGATAGCATAAAGGCCGTCTATGTCGGTGATGGTTCCGGTAGAACTACCCTTGATGATGACTGTGACCCCTGCGACCGGTTGGCCGTCAGCAGCGTCAGTGACGCGACCTTGGATTGTACGGTTCGTTGTGGGGGATTGGGCAGCTGTACCTACCAATAGGGCGAAAAGGATAATGGCTATTTGTCTCATGATTTTAACTTTTTGGTAAAACATTTGACCATAGGATGCAGCCTCGATTGGGATTCCATAAAAGTTTTTGAAAAAAGTGAATAGATTGATCTCTCATCCGAGAAAAAGAACCCGTATTTGACAAACTCCACGACTGATAGCGACCATTTTATTTTGCAGCAGTACCAACAGCATGTAGACATAGCGGTACTCGGCAGGTTATACCAGCGCTACATGCACTTGGTCTATGGGGTGGCGTTGCAGTATTTCAAAAACAAGGAAGAGGCACAGGATGCCGTACACAATATATTCGAAGAACTGGTCGTCAAGTTGCCTGGTCACGAGGTGGACAATTTCAAGAGTTGGCTCTATGTCTTGACAAGAAACCATTGTTTGATGCAGCTGCGAAGACAAAAAACCAAAGGCCAATCGTCAGAATTGTCGGAGGCAGTTATGGAATCGAGTGAAGATTTGCATCATGATGACGAAACCAGGCTCGAAGAGAATCTCGTAAAATTAGAAAGCTGTATAGATAAGCTGAAAGAAGAGCAGCAGACTTGCGTTCGTTTGTTTTTCCTCGAAAGAAAGTGCTACCAAGAGGTGGAATTAAAGACTGGTTTTGGGATCAAAAAAGTAAAGAGTTACATCCAAAACGGAAAGCGAAATTTGAAACTATGCATGGAAGAAAGTGAATAAAGACCGTCCACATATCGAACCTCTGTCAGAACTGACACCTGCACTGATGCAACAATATCTACGCGACGAGCTCTCACCAGAGATGCGACATGCAGTAGAGCGCTATCTGCTGGATCATCCCTTTGAGGCGGAGGCCATGAGAGGCTATGAATCTGTGTCCGTAGAGATGGAAAAGGATGTAGCGACCCTGGTTGAGCGTTTGGCAATGGCCAAGTCAGACGCCAAGGTTGTGCCGATATGGAAAAATCCTATGCGGATAGCTGCTGCAGTGGCGTTGTTGCTTATGGGGTCGTTTTCGATATGGATGGTGATGGATACGCTCAGTGAGGAAGACACTATCGTCATGAAGGAAGATACTCCAGTGAAACCAGAAAAGGAACAAGCCCAACCACCTCTCTCGAAACCTGTGACCGAAGAAATAGAAGCAGTTGAGCCGAGTAAGAAAATAGTAGCCCCGACTCCTAAGCATAAGGTTTCTCCTCCAAAGGAAACACCTAAGCAGGACATGCTAGAGATAGCTGTAGAAACAGAGGGTCAACCCATGCCAGAACAAGAAGAGAGCCCTTCTTTGGCTGATGAAGAATTGGCAGAAACCGTGTATTCTGTCGAAGAGGACGTAGTACCAATCAATCAGGCAGCAGAAGAATCTATGGCGATGAGTTCTCAGCCAGCCTTAGCTGCGCGAATGAAAAAGCGACAATCCGTCGCTACGTCTGATGGGAGCTACAGTAGCAAAACGGTTTATGGCAAGGTCGTAGGATCCGACGGAGAGGATATTCCGGGTGCGACAGTTTGGATTAAAGAAACCGGCGAAGGAACAGTCACGGATATCGAAGGACGGTTTGAAGTGTCGAATGCCCATGAGGGGGAGACGCTGGAGGTGAACTTTATTGGCTATTCGAGCGAACAGATCAGGATAGGTGCGAATGACACAATCCTTGCAGTCATGGAAATCGATATGGCGTCTCTCGATGAAGTAGTGGTGATTGGCTATGGTGAGTCTCGCCCTAAGCCCGACGCAGGTGCAACTCCCGTTGATGGTTTTTTGAAATACAAAAGATATATAAAGGAAAACCTACGCTACCCTGTCGCAGCGAAAGAGCTGCAGATCGAAGGAAAAGTCACCGTACGGTTTACAGTAGACAGCTATGGTAATGTATCTGATATTGTGATCAAAAAAGGCTTAGGCTATGGCTGTGATGAGGAGGCCATTCGCCTGATTACGGAAGGGCCATCTTGGAAGCCATCGATTAGGGACAACCAATCTGTCGAGGATGTCATCACCTTGCGCATCAAGTTTAGTTTGGAATAGGACTGGAACTAGTGAGTCTTAACTCATACCCTAAATCATTGTGTATTGATCGTGAATTTCGTATTTTGTAGTACCAACGAGTTCATAACCAACCCACAAGACAATGAGACCAACCCTACTCATGTGCTTACTCGTGATGAGTTTGCACGCGTTTTCGCAAATCACAGAGGATTTTACTGACGGAGATTTTACCAACAACCCTGCTTGGTCAGGTGACATCACAGCGTTTGAGATCGAGAGCGGTCAGCTCAACTCCAACGGCCCAGATATTACAGAAACACTCCACTTATCCACTCCCAATTCTTTGATAAACTATACCGAATGGACGTTTCTCGTGGATATGCGATTTGCCCCATCAGGGAGCAACAAAACTAGAACCTACTTGGTGTCCGATGCAGCGAACCTCGAAGGAAACCTCAACGGGTACTACATTCAGATCGGTCAAAGTGGAAATGACGAAATCGATTTTTATAGGCAGACTGCAGGTTCATCCAGCTTGCTTTTCACAGGCACAACTCAATTTACTGGTGATGTAATTGTACGGGTCAAAGTCACCCGTGACGCTTTGGGTACTTGGTCCATTTTTGCTGACCCAACAGGCGGAGTAGCGTTCGCTTCCGAAGGAGATGATTTTGTAGACAACACCCATACTTCCACCTCCTACTTTGGTTTTGTGGCTTTTCATACCAAGACCAACAAATACAACTTTTACTTTGATGACGTAAGTGTAGCGGCGTTTGATCCGCCTTTTGGATTGGCTAGTGTAGATGTCGAGGGTAGTCAGTCCCTAAGACTGCATTTCACGCAGGGTTTGGATGCGACTTCTGCGGAATCGGTTAGCAACTACACGTTGAGCAACGGGTATGCTACCCCATCATCAGCCCTCATAGATGCCAGCAATGCAGATCAAGTGCTACTCACCTTCGCCGATGATTTCAGCAACAACGACTATATCCTCACGCTAAATAATATCAACAATGCAGATCAAGACGAGACCTT
>NZ_FRAA01000008.1 GCF_900142205.1 Reichenbachiella agariperforans | reverse complement strand
GGGGCTGTCACGTCTGCGAAAACGACCTCTTGCGTTTGCGTACTTGTATTGCCATTGGCATCACTGTATATCCAAGTCACTGTTGTTGTACTTGTAATCGGGAAGGTCGTTTCAGTAGTGGCAGTGATCACACTGGTACAGTTGTCTGTAGCAGTAGGAGCAATCAATGTTTCTACTTCACCACACTCGATATTTACAACGGCAAGTGTCATTACATCAGCAACGGGAGACTCACTATCGGTGATTGTTACTTGTTGGGTTTGCGTCGAGCTGTTGCCTTCACGGTCTGTGAATGTCCATGTGATCTCAGTACTTGCGAATATTGGAAACTCTGATTCCGTTACACCCGTGATGGTTTCATCGTTCTCGGCATCATAGGCAGTCGGCAGTACAGTCGGCATATCTACGCTACAAGCACCTACTAAGTCGTCCAACTCTTCGGCGACCGTAGGGGGACAGTTTTGCTCATCGCCATCGAAGCTCCATACATAGCCAATGCCTAGTGTCGCTCTTGGGTTTCCGTCACAATAGTACAACCCCTCAACACCTAGACTGATATTCGACGGGATGAGTGTTTCTCCTGCCTCGGTATCCAGTGTCGACCAACCAGCTAGGGTGAGATCATAATTTTGGACGGAAAGTCCAGAATAATTAAGCATTTCTTCCATGTTTAGAACCGAGCTAATGTCCCAATGGCCCAAACTTTGATCGAAGGAAGAAGCTCGGTAAAACATGTTTTCCATGTTTTCCACCTGACTCACATCCCAGTTGCTCAGATCTCCATTGAAAGAAGACGCGTAATAAAACATGTCGCTCATGTCAGTGACGTAGGACAAGTTAGGCGCATCTGTAGCGTTGTATACCATGTTTTCGGTGTACCTAAATGCAGACTCCATGGTTTCCCATTCGATATCCCCCCATTGTTCGATACTCATCAAGAATTCTCCTCCGGGTCCATTTGAGGCACTTAAGCCAGGAAATTGGCCGTAGATAGATACCGTGTAGATGCCTGCAGTGGCATAGCTATGTATAGGGAAGGAGTTTTTGGTGTAGACAGTATTGTCTACTGTGCCATCGCCCCAATCTACAATAAAGTTAAAAGGAGAATCTGTATTCGTATTGATTGGAATAAAAACAAAATTGCTAAACCCGAAATCATCGATGGTTTGCCAGGTCGTGACGAATGGTCGTCCGACAAATACATATTGCTCCTGCGTTGCGGTACTACCGTCCGTTGCGGTATAATTCCAGACGATAGTCTGTGGTTCGGTGATTGGGAATATGGTCTCTGTTGTTGCGGTGATAGCTTCTCCATCGCAAGTCGTAGCAGTCGGTGCGTCTATTGTCTCTATAGACTCTTTACTGATTACACTAGCCAAGTTGTTGGTGTTGGGTACTATTCCGTTTTCGGCTTCACCGTCCCCGTCAATAGTCCAAGAGTATGTATCTATGAGGATATTTCTGTCCGTATCGTCACAATAGCGCAGCCCTTCTGCTCCTAAATAGATGTCAGTAGGCACACTTGTCTCTCCGTTGTCTGTATCCAGTGTAGACCAACCTGCCAAGGTCTGCTGATAGTTTTGTGCAGACAATCCTGTCCCACTCAACATCTCTTCCATGTCTTCGATACTGCTGATGTCCCAATTCCCAAGGTTTTGATTGAAGGATGAGGCGCCATAGAACATATCGTCCATGTATTCGATTTGACTCACATCCCAGTTGCTCAAATCAGCATTGAAAGAAGTTAAGCCATAAAACATACCCGAAAGGTCCGTGACATATGAAAGATCAGGTGTGTCAGTGGCATTGTAGACCATCTTTGTGGCTCCTTCAAACATGTAGCTCAGATCATCCCATTGGATATCTCCCCATTGATCTATGCTCACCAATTTGTCAGGAGAGTAGCTGTCGTAGGCATAAAAATATGGAAACTGCCCATTCACAGAAACCGTATAGGTCCCAGCAGTAGCGTAGCTGTGCACCGCATCGACATCTTCAGAGTATATTGTTTCGTCTACAGTGCCATCTCCCCAGTCTACCACGAAGTTAAAATCTTCGTCGTATCCAGGGATATATACTACATTGTTCTGTCCTTCCAAATTGTCAATTGTTTCCCATGTGGTGACAAAAGGCCTTCCTGCAAAAACATATTGCTCTTGGGTCGTGGTGTTGCCTCCAGTAGCGGTGTAAGTCCAAGTGATGGTCTGTGGAGAAGTGATTGGTAAGACTGCATCTGTGGTCGCAGTGATGATCTCTCCATCACAAGCAGTCGCCGTAGGCGCTACTAAGCTCTCAAGGCTGCTTTTGCCTATGACTGTAGATAAAAATTTGGCATCTGGCACGATACCTCCGTCAGCCTCTTGATCACCTGAAATATTCCAAGAGTAGTTGTTGTTTAGCGTAGAGCGGCTTGTGGCATCACAGTAGATCAGTCCATAGGGTGATGGATACTGATTCGTTGGAATCTTCGTTTCTCCTCCCTCAGTATCCAATGTTGCCCAGCCAGCCAGTGTCTGGTCATAGTGAGGAGTAGAAAAACCAGAGTAGCTGAGCATGCTTGACATTTGCGTCACCGAACTGATATCCCAGTTGGCTAGACTCTGATCAAATGAAGACACTCTGTAAAACATGTACGACATGTTGGTCACGTGGCTGACGTCCCATGCACTAAGGTCACTGTTGAAAGATTGGGCGTTGTAGAACATACTGGACATATTGGTCACATGACTCACATTCCATCCACTGAGATCTCCCGTAAAGCGCGTAGCATTGTTGAACATGTTGTACATGTCTGTCACCTGCGTGAGGTTAGGTACGTCTGTCGCATTACAAACCATGTTTGATAGGTTGGCAAATGCACTATTCATTGACTTCCACTCGATATCCCCCCATTGTTCGATTGTCATGAACTTGGATCTGTCAAATGCGGAACTTGATGAGATAGCCGGGAAATCACCATATATCGAAACGGTATAAGTTCCCTCAGAGGCATATTCGTGAATTGCCTGGTTAGCTTTCGTGTAGATGGTATTGTCTGTACTGCCATCGCCCCAGTCTACCTTATAGCTATAATTATAAATCAATCCGCTGTTGATTGGAATTCTAATGAAATTTTGGGCATCTATGAAATTGGCTGTTTCCCATGTGGTAACGAAGGGTCTACCTACCCAAATTTCTTGTTCTTGGGTTCTACTAGCTCCGCTTGTCGACGTATATGTCCATGTGATGGTCTGTGCTTCACTGATTGGAAATGTTGCATCTGTCGTAGCAGTGATTGCCTCTCCATCACATGTCTCTGCGGTGGGAGGGGCTAAACTTGTGATAGGCTCTTGACTGATGATGTATTCTAAACTTGCATTGTGCAGTATAATCCCTTGTTCTACAGGCGCGTCCCCGTTGAGGGTCCAACCATAAGTGTCTGCTAGCAAGGTCCTAGAAGAATTGTCACAGTAGCGGAGTCCTTGAGCACCAAATGTAACGCCTGTGGGTATACTGGTTTCATCTGTGTCTAGTGTGGACCACCCTGCTAGTGTCTGCTCGTAGTTGTCAACAGAGAGATTTGTGCCATAGAGCATTTGGCTCATGTTGGTCACATGACTAATGTCCCAAGCACCCAGATCCGCATCCAGTGATGAAGCTCCCTGAAACATCCCAGACATGTCCGTCACAGCAGACAAGTTCGGTACGTCAGTGGCATTGATCTGCAAGTTGGTAGTATTTGCGAATGCGGAGCTCATCGTCCGCCAGGGGATGTCTCCCCATTGTTCGATACTGAGCAAGTTAGAGCTGCTACCATTGGGCATGAGTATGGCGTCAAAAAAACCACTGATTTGTACTTCGTAAATCCCTGGTTCGGCATAGGTATGATTGGCATCATTTGCTACGTGTGTATCGACAGAGCCATCACCCCAGTCCACCGTATAATCCAAACTGTATGTGTTGGAATTCCAGGGAATTCTGATGGATTGATTAGAACTTGTCGTCTCCCAAGTCGTGATGAAAGGGCGATCCTGCGCCTGAGCCAATCCTGCAATAAGCATGAGCAGCATGGCGATTAGCACTGTCTTGGTTTTGAAAGAAGGGATAAAGCGCCATCTTGAGACAGCAGATGACTCGGCAAGAGTTGCATTGAGTCGGTGGAATAGGGAAGTAAAAAATTGTATAATCATCGATTCACGGTTTTATTATCAACCGTGAATTTCTTCAATCCAAAAACCTTACTTTGATGACTTGTACATGAGTTGCTCAAATCCCTTCATGAGTAGTTCAAATTGCTACACGAAATCGATGACTGAGCTTCTTATTGTTCGTGCAAGATGCTCGTTTTCACCAGTTCTAAGGAGAAACTGACAGTGGTACCTTCATGGATCGTCACGTTGAGTTGACTGCCATGTATTTCTACAAATTTTCGACAGAGTATCAGTCCGAGTCCTGTGCCTTTTTCTCCGTCGGTACCAGTTGCGCTGGCGTTTAGACTTTCTTCCATGATTCGGCTTTTTGCCTCTTCGCTCATCCCGATTCCTGTATCACGGACATGGACAATCAACTGATCCGACCGTGACTCAATAGCAATTGTCACTTGCCCAAGTCGTGGGGTGAATTTGATAGCATTGCTCAGTAAATTACGCAGTACGGTGCCTATCATATTGATGTCTGCACGTACCCAGACACCTTCCTCTTCATAGATAGAGTCGACGATCAATTCTACCTCTTTGGCTCGTGCACTGGGGGCAAATATCGTCACCGCATCATCTATCAGGAGTTGGAGGTTGATCTCCTGCGGTTGGTAAGGCAAAGTGCCAAGCTGGTTCAAGGTCCATTTGAGGAGGTTATCCAATAGGTGATTGACTTTGTCTGCAGATTTGTCTACTTGTTCTATCAGTTGGTTTACCTTTTGAGTGTCGCCCTTTTTCATTTGGTAGTGGAGCATGCGTCCAATCCCCTGAAAGGACGTCAGAGGTCCTCGGATATCGTGAGCGATCAGTGCAAAGAACTTGTCCTTCATCTTGTTGCTTTCCATCAGCGCGTCTTGAGAGGCATTCAGTTTTTTGTTGATATCAGTGATAATTAGGTTTCGCTTGTCCAGTGCTCGTTTGGATCTTCGGGTCTGGATGAACCCAAAGATGAATCCTCCACAAGCGAGTAAGGCTACTCCTGCCAAGATAGTCAAGCGCATTTTTTCCATCCGACCCTGTTCCAGGTCCAAAGTAGCCAATTGGTTTTGCTGTTGGAGGGTTAAGATTTCATTCTCTTTCTTTTCTGCTTCGTACTGTTCTTGTAGTGCCAGTTTATTTCGTTGGACTTCCTCACCTGACAGGCTATCTCCTAATGTTTTGAACTGCTTGTAAGCAGCGAGTGCTAGATCATATTGTCCAAAGGATTTATACGCTTCTGACTCAATCTCATAGACCATCACCATGGTATGCCATGCGTCGTATTTTTCGACGATTTGTTTGGCTCGATCCAAGTGATACATCGCCAGATCTCTGTTCTGAAGTTGGGCATACGCAGAAGCAAGGTTGGCATGAGACTCGATAGATATCACCTCATCATTGCGCTCTTCTTCCATCGCCAATCCTTTCTTCTGATAGTCAATGGCTTTTTGTAAGAGGTTCTGCTCTAGATAGACAGAGGCCATGTTGCCATAGCTATAGGCTTCTAGGTCGTTCCATCCATTTGGTTTTGACAACTTGATGGTCTTCTCGTAATAATACAACGCACTGTCATAATTTGGCCCCCCGGAGTAGGCGTTGCCCAGACCCAAATACGACAAAGCTTCGCCGCGTAGGTCTCCAGTATCCTGGTGATAAGCCAAGCTCTTTCGGTGGTAATCGATGGATTTTTCATTGTCTCCCATCTCGTGCAAGGTAGAGGCAAGGTTGGCCAAAGTACTGGCGTAAAGTCCGCCGTGTAACTTTGGGTCTATTAAGCGTAAGGCTTGATAAAACAGAGCGATGGATTCATCAAATCGACCAAACTGACTCAGTGCAAATGCCTTTAGTTCTAACCCCTCCGCTGTGAGCATCTTGTGATCGATTCCCTCACTCAATCGAATTCCTTCATCTATTAGGGTAATTGCTTCAGAAGCACTTTTTCCCGTAATAATGGGAGCAGCTACATCATAATAGAAATCTATCAAGATAGAGTCCGAATCAATTGACGCAGACAACGAGTCAAAATATGAAGCCCAGTCTAACGTACTAGATTTGGCATACATCTGATTGATCAAGGAGTCCAACAATATTTCATTATCTGCCTGCTGCGCTTCTATCATTTGTCGCAGGATAGGTGATTGGGCATAGGATGTCCCGACGAGAGTCAGGCATAGTGCTAAAAGGTAATTTCTAATTTGCATGAACTGGTTCAATCTTAAAATCATTCTCAATATTATCGCCCCTCTTTGAACAGGTAATTAGTGTAGCATTTGTAATCTTTTAAACAAAACGGTCTTGTAGCTGCGACCAAAAGGGATCTCCCTGCCTTCAATACCGATCATTAGATCAGCTTCTTCTATACTATTAATTCGGTCTATGCTGACGATGTAGGCTCGATGTACCCTCAAAAACAGCTTAGGGTCGAGCTGTTGTTCCAGTGCCTTGAGCGACATGCGCAAATGATATTGGTGTGTAGTAGTGATGATTTGACAATAGCGTTCATCTGTTAATTCTATCCAGAGTATATCTTTGACCTGTACTTTCTCAAGTTTACTTCCTCTTTTGAGGAAAAAACTGTTTTGAACGAGTACGTCAGTATTCCACTCCGATTGCTGAGTGTGAGAGGTCGTCTCCTGTCGACTAAATTTGTGGATGGCGAGTTCTATCGCAGCTTGTAGGTTGCCTCGCTCGACGGGTTTGATAAGATAGGCATAGGGATTTGTCTCCATGGCTTTGCCCAAAGTTTCTTTGTCATCAAATGAGGTCACAAAGAGAAAAGGAGTAGGGCGAATGCGTTGTATTTTTTGAGCAATACTGATGCCGCTGTCTGTGTTTTTGAGTGAAATATCTAAAACAATCACATCGGGTTTCATGATTTGAATGCTGCGAAGTAAATCCTTCTCATTGTCGTGAACCCCGACACAGTTGTATTCCATTTCATCGAGTAGCATTTCCATTTTAGTCGCATGAGTCGTGTCATCCTCAGCAACGAGTATCTTTAATTTGGCCATAATTACTTCTGTAATAGTAGGTTGTGGTTGGCTGTTTAGTATAAGGATACGATGGAACGTGAATTTAGCATAAATTCGCTATTACAGATTAAATACTTCATGTATGATTAAAATAATTCTAGAGAAAGAATGACTTGATCGAATAAATACAATAAGGATGGATTGTACAGACGATAAAAGATTAACAGTATGAATTTTATTCTAAGGAATAATCTTTAATACGTAGTATTATTTAGTTCTCTTATATATTTTTGAAATACGTGTGTACGTTAACACAACTTGTCGAATGACAAGAAATTGAAAGCAAACGAAGATAAGCATGATTAGGAAAGTAGGATTAGCACTATGCTTAGCATTAAGTGTAGGGACAGTGAGTGCACAATGGGTGGACTTGTTCAACGGCAAAGATCTAAAAGGATGGACTCAATTAGGAGGAAAAGCGACGTATGAAGTCATTGATAACGAAATAGTTGGTGCAGCCGTGCCAGACACACCCAATAGTTTTTTGACTACCAAAAAGAAATACGGTGACTTCATTCTAGAACTGGAAGTTTTTATTAATTCTGGTCTCAACTCAGGAATACAAATAAGATCAAATACCGACAAGGACTACAGAGATGGAGTAGTTCATGGATATCAAGTGGAAATCGACCCATCGAGTCGTGGTTGGTCTGGCGGTATATACGATGAGCAGAGACGGGGATGGATCTATCCCTTGAGTCGAAACTATAAGGCAGCTTCAGCGCTCAACAAAGCAGGTTGGAACAAAATTCATATAGAAGCAATCGGCTCTGAGATCAATACATGGGTTAATGGTGTGCAATGTGCCAGACTCGTTGACGATATGACCGCTGAGGGATTTATTGGGTTGCAGGTGCATAGCATCTGGGAAGATCATCTCAAAGGTGCTCAGATCAAATGGAGGAATATCAAGATACTGACGAGTGGGTTTGAAAATGAGGAGTGGGACAGAGCCCCTGCCGTTCCAGAGTTGAGTTACTTGAAAAATCAACTGACTGACTGGGAGCAGCGCAACGGATTTAGATTGTTGTGGGACGGAACGACGAATGCTGGATGGAGAGGTGCAAAATTGGATGAGTTTCCAGTGTCTGGTTGGAATATGGCCGATGGAGTATTGACAGTACAAAAGACAGATGGAGGAGAATCTACGGGTCCAGGTGATATAGTGACCATCAATAAATTTGCCAATTTCGAGTTGGAATTGGAGTTTAAAATCACAGAAGGAGCCAATAGCGGCATCAAATACTATGTTGATCCCAGTCTCAACAAAGGAGCAGGCAGTGCCATTGGTTGTGAGTTTCAAATCCTAGATGATGAAAAGCACCCTGATGCCAAAAAGGGTGTCAACGGCAACCGTACCGTTGGATCGTTATACGATTTGATCACCGCAGACAACCTATCTGTGAAAGACCGTGGTAAGCAATTCAAAGGTATAGGTCAATGGAATAAAGCCAGAATAGTAGCTAAAGATGGCAAAGTAGAGCACTGGCTCAACAACGAAAAAGTAGTAACGTATGACCGTCATTCGCAGCTATTTAAAGCACTGGTGGCCTATAGCAAATATGCGAAGTGGGAGAATTTTGGTCAGTGGCCTGAGGGCTGTATTTTGCTCCAAGATCATGGAGATGAGGTCAGCTACCGTAGCATTAAAATCAGAGAACTGAACTAAGTATGAGGGACAAGATTGATAGAAGAAAATTTGTAAAGGCTGGAGCTGTGACTGCTGGTGGTATGTTGTTGGGTGCCAACTATGCTACGGGGATGTTTGGGCGAAAGCCTGATGAGGTCGGTGTGGGAGTGATTGGTACGGGAGACCGTGGTACTGGGATCATCCATCTCATCGGTGAGATAGAGGGAGTGAAAGTCACAGCATGTAGCGATTTGATTCCCTTTAGGTTGGAGGCTGCATGCCAGAAGGCGCAGGTCAAGAAAAGCTACGAAGATTACCGAGAACTACTAGAGGACAAATCTGTAGATGCGGTCGTGATCACCACGCCATTTAGTACGCACGGGGAGATTGCTATCGCAGCATTAGCAGCAGGAAAGCATGTCTACTGTGAGAAAACTATGGTCAAAGGCGTATCGGAGACGCAGGCTGTGATTGATGCGGCCAAAAGAACGGACTTGGTCTTTCAGACCGGCCATCAGTACCACAGTAGTCCGCTTTATAACCGTGCACGAGAAATCATCCAGTCAGGCTATATTGGAGAGGTGACTGCCTATGAATGTCAGTGGAACAGAAACGGAGACTGGCGTAGACCCGTGCCAGATCTCAAATGGGAGCGACTGATCAACTGGCGCATGTATCGAGAATTTTCTGGAGGTTTGCCAGCGGAGCTCATGTCACATCAGATTGATTTCGTCAACTGGGTTAGCGAGAGCCATCCAGACAAAATCACGGGATTCGGTGGGATTGATCACTGGAAGGATGGTCGTGAGACCTTTGACAATGCGCACGTACTGTTTAGGTATCCATCGGGATTAAATGCGTCCTTCACGTGCACGACGACCAACGGATACGAAGACTATCAGATCAAAGTACTTGGCTCTGAGGCAACTTTGATTCTTGATTATACAGCTGGCAAGATATACCATGAAAAAAGAGGAGGGAAAGCAACAGGAGTCGTGGATGGCGTATCAGGTGCTACGATTCAGGCATGGCAAGAGGGAAAAGGTGCTCCGATAGATGCGCCAGGCAATGACCCGACGATAGATGCGCTACGCCAGTTTCATAAATCCATCGTTGATGGAGATGCCGTGATCTCAGATATTCAAACAGGAGCTACTACGGCTAAATGTGTACAAATCGTATTGGACGCATTGCACGAGGGTGGTGTCAGGCAGTGGTCTGACTATCCCGAACTCAACTTTAAATAGAAACACGACCTAAAGCGCAGGATTATGTCAACAAGAAGAAATTTTATAAAGAAGTCAGCCATTGCTGGAGCAGGAGCTTCATTTGTACTGTCAGGCACTGGAGCTTGGGCTTTCTCTCCTAACGAAACGATCAATGTAGCCATTTTGGGCACAGGAGGGCGGTCTTATGCCTTGATGCAAGCCATCAGTTTTTGTGATAATATCAACTTAGCCATGTTATGTGATGTGGATCAGGTTCGTTTGGATCAATCCAAAAGTCACGCAAAGGAGAAATATGGATTCAAAGTGAAAACAGAGACAGACTTTAGAAAGGTTCTAGAGAAAAAGCAGATAGATGCCGTGCTCATCGCGACACCAGAACATTGGCATGCGCCTATGGCCATCATGGCGATGCAGGCGGGCAAGCATGTGTACGTGGAAAAGCCCTGTAGCCACAACCTTCATGAAAATGAACTGCTCAATGCAGCGTACAAAAAGTATAACAAAGTCTGTCAGATGGGGAATCAGCAGCGTTCGGCACTGACTTCCATACAGGGGATAAAGGATATCCGCGACGGAAAAATAGGGGATGTATATGATGCCAAGGCTTGGTATGCTAATACGCGAGGATCGATAGGGATCGGCAAACCGACTCCTGTGCCAGAGACGTTGGACTGGGATCTATGGCAAGGGCCAGCGCCGAGAGAAGCCTATAGAGACAATGTGCATCCCTACAACTGGCACTGGTTTAGAAGCTGGGGTACTGGCGAAATCCATAACAATGGGACACATGAGATAGATATCTGTAGATGGGCACTAGGTGTGGATATGCCCAATAGGGTCGTGTCGACGGGTGGTCGGCTGCATTTCAAAAGCGACGACTGGCAGTACTATGATACCCAGTTGGTGAGTTACGAATTTGACGGAGGCAAAACGCTCAACTGGGAAGGGCGAAGTTGCAATGGCATGAGTTTGTACAATCGAGGTAGAGGAGCGATTATTCATGGTACCGAAGGATCGATACTGCTCGATCGTGAGGGATATCAATTGTTCGATTTAAAGGGGAAGGAAATAAGTTACCAAGCAGAAAAAAGCGTAGGTACCTCAAGCTCGACGCAGGATACTACGGGGTTTGACTGGCTAACAGTTAGACACATGCAGAACTTTGTGAATGCAATTCGTAGTGGGGAGCAATTACGCTCTCCGATTGATGATGGAAGTATTTCGACACATCTATGTCACTTGGGTAATATGGCGCAGCAGCTCGAAACGAGTCTCGACGTAGACCCAGAGACAGGTAGAGTGATAGATAACGCTGATGCGGATGCGCTCTGGAAGCGCACGTATGAGCCAGAGTGGGAGCCTAAGGTGTAAGTATTGTAAATAATACTGCACAGTGGTCGCAAAACCGAGATGTGCTAAAGTGCGTCTCGGTTTTAGCTTTAAAAGTGATTTCCTTGGTTTGTTGGGTAGTCTGTTATGATACTTTTATCTTATAGAGGTTTAACTAGTAACCTGAGTTCGATTAATAAAGGATATAAATCATCTTCTTAATTCAAGGTTTTTGAAAATTATACTGTCTGAGCGATAGCGAGTTTATAATTTCTAGCCTTTTTGCTTCCTTTTTTGGCAATGAAAAAGAAGCGTTTACCTGCCGGAAGCATGGCCTGTCTGGCTTGAAGACAAAGTACAATTGATGCATTTCAGAAACGGTTTTAATGAAAGTTAAAATCAAACTCAGGTTAGTAATTGGGCACAAGAGGGTATAGATGTAAGGTGATGCTGTGTGACTCCACAGCATCTTACAACAAAAAGATATATATCTAAACTTAAAAAGATTTATATCTAAATACAAAATGATATATATCTAAACTTGATAAGATATATATCTAAATATAGAATGGTATATATCTAAACTTAGAAAGATATATATCTAAAATGGTTTAGATATATATCAAAAGGCTACAACCTAACGAGGTTTGATACACTTTGTGCTTATGTCTAATGCTCATCTACCTTTTAACCTGAGTTTGATTAAAAATGAATCATGCTCTATATACTTTATTCAAGGGGATTGAAAATTATACTGTTTACACGGTAGCGCGTTTATAGGTTTCTAGCCTTTTTCATTGACAATGAAAAAAGAGGGAGCTATTTATCTACCGGAGACATGGTCTATCTGGCTTGAAGACAAAGTATGATTGATGCATTTCCGACAAGGGTTTAATGAAAGTTGAAATCTAACTCAGGTTAGTACATCAATTCAAATGCACTGCGGTAGGCGTCTATTTCGTGGATGTAGTCTAGGAATTTTTCGTAGAAGCTGTGCTGACCTATGGTGGCACTGTCTCCGATTACCACTAGCTTTTTCCTAGCGCGCGTCAGGGCGACATTCATGCGTCGGGTGTCTTTGAGGAATCCGATTTCTCCTTTGTCATTGGACCGAACGAGGCTGATGTAGATTACATCACGCTCTTGCCCTTGGAATGAATCGACGGTGTTGACTTGTACTTTTTTTGCTGTATCAGGTGCTAAACCGCTCGCGAGTAATTTTTCAGAGAGTAGTGCTGTCTGTGCCTTGTAGGGGGAGATAATGCCGACACTTTCTAAATCCTCTTGTCGCTCCATACTGTCTAGACTGCCAAGGTATTCGATGAGGTGTTTCATCACGATATCGGCTTCTTCTTCGTTGAACGAGCTGCGTGTTTCTTTGTCTACAGCTTCGTAAAATGCACAGCCTGCTGTATCGATGAACTCCACTACACTGTCCTCACCAAAGACTTTCCAATCCTTGACCATGGCATCTGCTGTCAGGTTGTTTTTGTAAAACGTTCGGCTGGAGAAGTTCATGATCTGCTCGTGCATGCGGTACTGGATAGAGAGCATTACGTCTGCTTCGTTGCGGTCTATGGCCTTTTCGAAGAGTGTCACTTCTAGTCCTTTTTTGGCTGCCTCGTAGGACTTAATCGTAGGTGGTAGTTGGCAGTGGTCTCCAGCGAAGATCACGCGCTGAGCCTTTAGGATGGGGATCCAAGTGGCAGCTTCCATGGCTTGAGCAGCCTCATCGATGAACACTGTACCGAAACTCATGCCTTTGATATAGCTGTTCGTCGACCCTACCAGGGTGCAGGCAATGACCTGCGTCTTTGCGACGATATCGTTGATGATGTAGTACTCTAGGTTGTTGGCAGCATCCTTGAGTTTTAGTGCTTCTGCTTTGATGGCGCGTCGCTGAGCTTTTTCGGCGTGACCAAAGTTTCGCTTGTACTTACTGGCGAGTTTGAAATACTCCTCGGCTTGCTTGCGCATGTCTTTGAGGCTCTTGAAGTCATCGTGGTTGGCTATTTTGGCATCCAGCGTTTTGTTGAGGATGTCTTCGTGTACACGAGCGGGATGACCGATACGGAGGACTTCTATGTTTTGCTGCCCGAGGCGGTCGGTCAGTAAATCTACCGCTGCATTGCTCGGAGCACAGACCATGACTTGTTTTTCCGATTTCAGTGTTTCGGCGATCGTGTGTACGAGTGTTGTGGTTTTTCCCGTGCCAGGAGGGCCGTGGATGATGGCTACATCTTGGGCATTGTGTACAAGTCGCAATGCCTCATTTTGGCTATCATTCAGGCCGATGTCTCGGATGACTTCTTGGTTGTCGAATCGTGCTGCAGTAGTGCCTAGGATCACGTTTTTTAGTTCCTCGATACGGTCTCCTTTGGATTTGATGACTTTGAAGAGTGCCTTTTCCATTTCTCGATAGGCATTTTCATCAAATAGCAATTGAATACCGAGCTGTCCGTGATGCACCCACTGAGGTACATCGTCTACATTGAGAGTGATGTGCATGTCAGTCTTGGTGACCGAGTTGACCACTCCAGATACCGCTTCTTCGTGTTGACTATCGCCCGTACTGTTGGAGAACATACTAATGAGCTTGCCAGACTGAAAAAGGTGCGCATCGGTGTGCTCGGGCTGCCGAGATACTTTGACGATGAGTCGTTCGCCTGCATCAAAGCGTGTCTTGTTGAGGTCTACGGGATACCAGCATACACCTGCTTTGCGTCGCTCTTTGAGGGATGTGCTAGACATCTTGAGACGATACTGACGTAGATCTTCTTCTTTCTCTTGGTGTAGGAGTTGTACTTGTAGTTTGAGTTCTTCCTGAATGTTTTTGGACATAAACGTGGGCTATAGATGCTGAAGGATTTGGCGGATATCGGTGAGTTGGATCAGTTGTTTGTGCTCGATTTTTCGGTCTACTTTTTCGTGTTCCCATGTGATGTGATAGGGGATGTGAAAGGCATGACCACCTAGGTTGAGTACAGGTAGTATGTCCGACTTGAGCGAATTGCCTATCATCGCAAATTCGGCGGGATTGATGTCGAGATGCTGGATGACGCGCTGATAGTCATTCTCTTTCTTTTCGGACATGATTTCTATGTGATGAAAATACTTTTCTAATCCTGATTTTTGGAGTTTGCGTCGCTGGTCTAGTAGATCACCTTTCGTTGCGAGTATTAGCCTGTATTTTTCTGATAGGGAAGAGAGAACATGCTCGACATCATCTAGCAGTATGACGGGTTTTTCGAGGAGTTCTTTGCCGATGCGCAGAATCTGCTCGATATCTGTGACGTTGATGGTACGACCGGAGATTTCGATGGCACTCTCTATCATCGACAGCATGAAGGCCTTGATGCCATAGCCATAACGTGTCATGTTGAGTAGTTCGATGCGGTAGAGTTCTTTGACAGAACTATGCTGCGGCATGTAGTCTTCGAGCAGCCGACAAAATTCAGTTTCGGCCTCTCGAAACAGACCTTCGTTGTGCCAGAGCGTGTCGTCCGCATCAAAGGCGATTGTTTGGATATTCATACTTTAAGATTGGAGTCCATTGTAGACCCAAAGTAAGAACTTTTTTAGCGTTTGAGCATAGGGAATGGACGGTTTAGATGACCGATGGCATAGCGCATTATTTTTTTGAATACTGTTTTTTGAAAGTTGAGAAAAGGGAACTCTTCTCGCAGGTGTATATAGCGTGAACGGGGCAGTCCGTGTCGTATCGTACCAAAGCTCAGATCCATCAGATCTGCTTTGCGAAAAGCCTCTATGAGTGACTGGTTAGCACCTTGGTAGGAGCTGATTTTGTGATGGGTGACGATGAGGTCATGCACCAGAGGGGTCAGGATGTCGCTATGGTTTTCGGATAGGTAGGCTTTGGCTAGGTCAGTACTGGGCTGTAGGTAGTCCATGGTATGATTGGACCAAATACCTAGGTCATGAAATGCCGCTGCTATAGCCAGTGCGGCTTGTTCCTCGGGAGTAGGTTCTTCGGTGTTGAGCAGTAGCGTGAGATGGTAGACCCGATAGACATGGTTGCGATAGGCATTGTAGTCAGCGCCTAGGGCAGGGGTGTAAAACTGTAGAATACCCTCGATGCGAGGGATGGATTTGTTAGCCATCTGGGGAGTGTTTCGTCTGGTTACGAAGCTACTAGATTTTGTGCGGTTTTATGTGTGTGTTGCATGCTTATGGAAATTGAGTGAGAAAACGGTAGGGGGATGTTTTCCTGTTAAAGCCTGTTTTCTCTCCGTATGGTGTGTTTTTTAGATGCGATGTAAGACAATTACCATTTTGTGGTCGATTAGTACAAGTGCTTTGAGATTGGATCAATGAATATTGTATTGTAAGCATCATGATTAATTTGGATATGAGACAAGGATTACTAACGACGATATGGATAGCCGCTGTAGCGGTTTGCTCTTTTCAGTGTAGCGCACCTGGTGAAGGAAATACACGGAGCGTTACTGGTTTTAATGAGGGGTGGAAGTTTACGAGAGATACGACAGAGACCATAATTTGGGAGGAGGTACAGCTGCCCCATACCGTGCAAATAGAGCCGCTGGTCGTCAACGACATGTGGCAAGGTACCAGTTGGTACGAAAAGGATGTTGACCTTTCGCTTCAGGATGGCCAGAGGGCGTTTGTGAGATTCGAAGGAGTCATGCACGAAGCAGACGTCTGGTTCAATGATAGATTCGTGACTCAGCATCAGGGAGGTTACTTGCCTTTTTCTATCGATATCACAGATTATCTCGATGAGGGGTCTTCTAATACATTGCGTGTACGTGTCAACAACGAAAACAATCCGGTCATTCCACCAGGGAAAGCTATTGAGGTGTTGGATTTTAGTTACTACGGAGGGATCTACCGAGATGTAACCCTTTCGGTTACCGATGATATTTATATCACGGATGCAGTGCATGCCAATCAGGTGAATAGTGGAGGCGTTTTGGTGCATTTTACAGAGGTCTCTTCGGAGGTAGCCAAAGGGATACTCAAAGTTCATATCAAGA
The DNA here is from genome assembly GCF_900142205.1 of Reichenbachiella agariperforans. Lineage (GTDB taxonomy): Bacteria > Bacteroidota > Bacteroidia > Cytophagales > Cyclobacteriaceae > Reichenbachiella > Reichenbachiella agariperforans. Next base: position 204,251 of record NZ_FRAA01000008.1, on the reverse strand, counting down.
ACGATAGTCACAAAGAGCGTGAGGTATATATTAACTACAAGTTGGATGGTAAGGATTATACTTCAGAGACTGTACGATTGGCAGGGGAGTCCGATACGACTTTGATGCAGACTTTGGAGGTCAAAAGTCCGAGGTTGTGGTCGCCTCAAAGCCCTGAGTTGTATGAAATAGCGATTGAGGTGATGGCAGATCATAAGCCGGTGGATCAACTGATCGAAACGACCGGGATTAGAAAGATAGAACTAACCGATGACGGTTTTTTTATCAATGGTAAAAATACATTCATCCGAGGAACAAATAGGCATCAAGAGTATCCATATGTAGGTTATGCCATCTCTGATGCGGCGCAGTATCGTGATGCAGTTAAGATTAAAAATGCTGGTTTTGATATGGTGAGGCTGTCTCACTATCCACAGGATGAGGCGTTTTTGAAAGCCTGTGACGAACTAGGAATCATCGTCATGAACTGCCTAACGGGTTGGCAATTTGTAGGAAATGAGGCATTTGTAGCGAACTCCTATCAGGAGATTCGGGATATGATCCGTAGAGATAGAAATCATCCGAGTGTCTTCTTTTGGGAGGTGTCGCTCAACGAGTCAGGGATGAGCGACGAGTTCATGGTGATGGCCAATGATATATTGGATGCTGAACTGCCCTATCAGGATATATATAGTGCAGGGTGGATAGATCACCCATCCTATGATTTGTTCATTCCTGCCCGTCAGCACGGTAAGAGTCCTGATTATTGGAATAACTATCAGGGTGGTGTGCGAAAAGTGTTCATCGCAGAGTACGGAGACTGGGAGTATTATGCCCAGAATGCGGGATTCAACCAAAAGGCATTTGAGGATCTCGCGGAGGAGGCTCGTACGAGTCGTCAGCTCCGAAGTGCCGGGGAACAAAGATTGCAGCAGCAGGCACTTAACTATCAAGAGGCGACTAACTCTAATAGAAAAGGACGAGATGTGGGCACCATTGGAGATGCCAATTGGCTGATGTTCGATTACAACAGAGGCTATGCTGATGACTTGGAGGCTTCAGGGATTAGTGATGTTTTTCGCATACCAAAATTCGCACATAGTTTCTATAGAAGCCAGCGCCCAGCCGCGGAACAGTATGGTTTTGCTGGTATAGCCGATGGATCAATGGTGGATATCGCGACGTTTTGGACAGAAAGTTCTTCACCAGTTGTGAAAGTCTATAGCAACGCCGATGAGGTAGCACTTTACCTCAATGAGGAGTTGGTCGAGAAGAAATTAGCCGAACGAGATATATACGCTACGGACTTGGACTTTCCTCCATTCGTGTTTGACTTGGGAGAGTTTGAAGCAGGAACATTGAGAGCAGAAGCTTTTGTAAATGGCGAAGTAGTAGCGAGCGATACAGTGACTACAGCGCTAGAACCTACAAAACTAGGACTGAGCGTAGATTTATCTGGGGTGGCACTGACGACAGAGCGGTCGGATGTTGTATTTATCTATGCCACGGTCGTAGATCAAAACGGAACTTTAGTGAGTGATGATAGCCGTGAAGTAACGTTCGCACTACAAAGTGAGGAGGCTGAACTGATAGGGGAGAATCCTGTTAGGGCTGAGGCTGGAATAGCCACGATTTTGTTACGTACTACACGGTTTACGAAGGAGATTAAAATAACAGCTACTGCAGAAGGGATGTCTGAGGGTGAGCTAATCTTGAGTCCCGAGATGCAGTAAAAGAAAATAGTTTCAATACCTAGTTGTACTATTCTAAGTCTAGGCTTGGCGTTCATTCGCCAAGCCTTTCTTATGCTTATTTAAGATATGCTGGAGGCCTGTTGAGGAAACGGATGCCTAGTGGATTCGTGAGTTTAGGTAAGAGCCTACGTTTTGCTTGCTGATGATTTCTAAAGGAAACAGCTCTTCTCTTGGGAGTTCTTTGTGAAAGAGTAAATGGTTGGTTAGATGACTGATTCCGACTTGTGTCATGCGTTTCGGGTTTTGGTTGATCAGGAAGTTGATAACACCTTTTTCTAGGTAGTGGAGGTTGGCTGCTAGTAGGTCATAGCCCACGAGCTTGATGTGGGTACAGTTGTGCTTTTCCATGAGTGTAGCGATGATGTTGGTGCCTTGAGAAGTGGAGACAAATGCAGCGCCTAGATCTGATTGGTGTAAGATTTTTGAGACGATTTGATTCAATTCACCACTGTTCACATGGTTGAGATCATAGCTTTCTATATCATATGCAGTGCCGAGGAAGTCGCGCAATCCAGTTTCTTTGGCCTTGAGGTGGACTGAGTTGTCTATACTCTCGTGGATGTGAAACACTGCGACTCCTTTCTTTTCGGTATTGTCTAGGCTGAGTAATTCTCCTCCGACCTTTCCACTTTGATAGAGATCCTGACCGATGAAGGACAAAGGTTGGGCTTCTGGTATGTTGGTATTGAAGAGTACATAAGGAATCTGATCCCTATCTAGTTCCGCAAATAGGTTCAGAGATTCGTTGTGAAAAATAGGGGCAACGATGACACCATCTGGTTTACTCGACAAGACCTCTTTAGCAGATGTGGCAAAGGATGTGCTTTCATAGAGATCAAAAAAGTTCGGAGCGATCTCTAATCCATATTGTGACCACTCTTCTAAGCTAGGCTTGACACCCGATTCGGCCAATGCCCAGTATTCATCTTGTTTTGGATCGGGGATGAGTAGAGCGATTTTGAGTGCTTTTTTAGACCCGAGTGTTCTAGCGAGTAGGTTGGGTTTATAACCAGTCGACTGGAGTACATTCTCCACTTTTTTTCGAACTTCTTCAGCGACTTTTCCACGTTTGTGTATCACTCTATCGACGGTTCCTACCGATACACCAGCCATCTCAGCTATGTCTTTTATTCGTATGTTTTTGTTGTCGCTCATGTAGGTAGATTGTTTCAATGTCAAAAATAATCAAAGCACGTTGAATTAAAATTTTTAACCCTTATGAAAGCGGTTTGCTGTCAAAAGTCAGATTTGGCTCTGTACTTGCTTGTAAAAATTGTGTGCGAACACAAACTAATTGTGTGCGCACACAATTAGTTGTGAAATTGTTTTGTTTTTGTTAACTCTATTTCTATCTTGAACCCATCAAGTTGCAAAATGCCAGAATGTTAGCCTATAGCTAGAGGGGGATGAACTGTCGGTTTTGAGAGAAGAATGACGCTAGAGAATGAGCTATTGTGAGAGTGGTAGAAGGGGGGATTTAGTACGTGTGGATTTGATTAGAAACAATTACTAATTACTTATTAATACAAACCATTTTATATGATGAAACATTACAAAACACAAGTGAGGGCTTTGCTTGGTGTGAAGATTGACACGAGACCGGAGAAGGATCCTGGATTGATCTCCTTATGGGTATCGTCTACGAGTCAGTCATGGCTCAAAGGAGGTCTGACACTCTTAGTGGTATTGTTATTAGCGCTTAATTATGCGCAGGCACAAGTGGTCATATCAGGCACAGTAGCAGATGGGGCAAACGGATCTCCGCTTCCTGGAGTGACTGTACTGATGGACGGAAAAACGGGCGGTACCGTGACGGATTTTGATGGGAATTTCAAGTTGAACGCAGAAGAAGGGGATGTTTTGATCTTCTCTTTTATTGGTTATTTGAGTCAGCGTGTCACTGTAGGTAGTCAAACGATCATTGATGTGGAACTGGCAGAAGACTCCAAACAACTCGACGAAGTAGTTGTGACCGCATTAGGGATAGAGAGGGAAACTAAGTCTTTGGGGTATTCCGTGAGTCAAGTAGATGGAGACAATCTATCGAGAGCTAAGGAAGTGAATGTAGTCAATTCCCTTTCGGGTAAAGTCGCCGGAGTAGATGTGAATCTCTCAGGTGCTGGGCCGACTGGATCATCCAGTGTCACGATTCGAGGAAAAGCATCGCTGGGAGGGTCAAATGAACCGTTGTATGTAATAGATGGTGTACCTATGGATAACCGATCACAGGGAGAAGGAGCAGGCCAGTGGGGAGGATACGATTTGGGTGATGGAGTATCTAGTTTGAACTCTGACGATATAGAGTCTGTATCCGTACTCAAAGGACCATCGGCTGCTGCACTATATGGATCGAGAGCATCCAATGGAGTTATCCTCATTACGACCAAAAAAGGTAGAAAAAGAAACGGTATAGGGGTAGAATTTACCAGCAATGCGACCTTCGAAAAAGTCAGTGCTAGATTTGATGATTATCAGACAGTCTATGGACAGGGAAGAGACGGGCAGATTCCAGATGTGGACGATGCACAAAATACAACTCAGTCGGCTTGGGGAGCCAAAATGGATCCCAACTTGACGATTCCAATTTACAATGGTCAGTTGAAGCCTTATGGCGTAGTAGAGGACAATATATTAGACTTCTTCAGAACAGGTTCTACCTTCACCAATACCGTCGCACTGACGGGAGGTAGCGAAATCGCCAATATGCGTGTGTCGGTATCAGACATGAGAAACAAAGATATCATCCCAGGGTCAGAGATGGCTCGAAATACTTTTTTGGTCAACGGGTCGCTCAAATTGGCAGACCGCTTGACGATTACAAGTAAGGTAAACTACATACGTGAGTCGGCGACTAATCGTCCAGCACTATCTGATAACCCAAACAATGTGGGACTATCTCTCATCGGTCTCGCACCTAGTTTTGATCAAAAATGGCTGTCAGAAGATTACAAAGATGATGAGGACAGATATGTCGACTGGAATGGCGGCAATATCTACCGGATCAATCCCTACTGGTCGACACGAGAGATATCAAATGAGTCTTCGAGAGATCGCATCATCGGGTATTTGCAGGTGGATTACAGATTGACGGATTGGTTGAATTTGAATTTGCGTGGAGGTACTGATTTTTATCAGTCTAGATTCACCAATTTCTCACCTGTTAGCACGCCTACATTGGAAACAGGTAGTTTGACTGAGCAGAGTAGGTTCAATCGCGAGGACAACTACCAAGCGATGCTCGAAGTGCACAAGGATTTTAATGGAGGTTTTTCATTGTCGTCATACGTAGGCGGCAACATCATGACGTATAATGCGGAGACGTTTAACCAGGCGGGTACTGGAATCATACTCGAAGATGTGCAGACTATTCAAAATTTCCTGCAGGTCAACAATGGCTACTCGAATGTGCGCAAGCAGATCAATTCACTCTTTGGAGCAGTACAGTTAGGCTATAAGGATACCTACTTTTTGGATGCGACTTTGAGAAACGATTGGTCTTCTTCTCTAGACCCTGATTATAATTCATATATGTACCCATCTCTCTCAGGTAGCTTTGTGTTTTCTAATTTATTAGAGAGTAGCAAGTTTTTATCTTTTGGTAAGTTGAGGGCTTCTTATGCTGAAGTAGGTGGTGATACAGAACCGTATCGTTTGAGTCAAAACTATGGAGTAAAGGACTTTTCGTTGCTGGGCAAACCACTCGGAGAACTGTCAGGAGTCGAATTGGCCAAGGTGGATTTGAAACCGACGCGAACCTATTCGTACGAAGTAGGGGCAGACATTCGTTTTTTTCAAGATAGGTTGAGATTGGACGCAGCGTACTACTATCAGTTGACGAGAGATCAGATTTTGACACTCAACATCCCCGCGACGAGTGGGTACGATATAGCTGTCATCAATGCGGGAGAGATTCTCAACCAAGGAGTCGAAATCCAAATGGCAGCCACACCGATCCAAGTAGGCGATTTCCAGTGGAATGTGACGGTGAATTTTGCGAAGAATGTCAATTCTATCCCTGTGCTACACCCTGAGTCAGACACGTATTTGTTATCCAATGCAAGGTGGGCCAATGCGGCGATCGTGGCGACCGAAGGAGGCAAGTATGGAGACATCGTTGGCAAGAAATGGTTAAGAGATCCTGACGGAAATATCGTACACAATGCCGCAGGACTACCGGTACTCGATGATGAGGCAGGACAGCAGGTTTTGGGCAACGGTCAGTACGAATTCACTACGGGTATTATCAATGATTTCTCCTACAAAGGCTTCACGCTTCGTGCCTTGATTGATTACAAATCAGGAGCAGATGTGTACTCGATGAGTAGTGGTTTGGCGTATGCCAATGGTACTTCTAAGGAGACACTCGAAGGCAGAGATGCATGGTATGCGTCGGAAGAGGCTAGATTAGCAGCAGGTGTGACAGATATTGCGGCATGGACGCCTACGGGTGGATACGTCGGGAAAGGGGTCAAAAACACAGGTACAGCGGATAATCCAGTGTATGAGACCAACGACATCCCTACCAACCCACAAAACTACTGGGGGAGTTTATACACCCAATCACCGGAGTTGTTCATCTATGACGCATCTTATGTCAAGTTGAGAGAATTGGTGATTGGCTATAGTTTTCCTAAGAAGTGGTTGGGCAATATTTTGACGGCAGGATCGATCTCTTTCGTAGGTCGAAACCTCTGGCTGATCTACAGCAATGTGCCCAATGTAGACCCTGAATCAGGCTATAACAACAGCAATGGCCAAGGGTTTGAGTATGGATCGATTCCTTCTAGACGAAGCTATGGTGTCAACCTAAGCTTGAAGTTTTAATCACTAAATAGAAATCAGATGAAGACTTTCATAAAGAAAAATATATATATCATCGCGCTGATTATGACGGTAGGTTTTGCTGCCTGTGATGATTTTGAGGAGATGAATCAGAATCCTACCACGTCGACGGACATGGATCCCAATCTGATGCTGCCAACGATACAGATGCAGCTATCTGGGGAGCGCTACGAGACATGGAGAAACAGTTTCATCTATGCCTCAGATTGGATGCAACTATGGACAGGCGAGTACGCGACGGTGGAGATTGGCGGAAAAGGTCAAAAGAACGATACCTACATGAGTGCTCTTTGGGATAGAGAGTATTCTCGCGAGGTGCGAAACATCACGGACATGGTGGAGCGAACCAAAGACAGTCCAGAACAAGTCAATATCAACGCGGTCTCACGGATCATGAGGGTGCTGATCTTTCATCGATTGACGGATTTGTATGGAGATTTACCGTATTTCACAGCGGGTAAAGGATATTTCGAAGGAGTACTCAAGCCGGCCTATGATACGCAAGAGGATATTTACAATGATTTCTTCGAAGAACTCGCGCTGGCTACAGATGCTTTGGACCCTAGTGCAGATCAGGTGACCCAAGACTTTTACTTTGAGGGCAACATTGCACAATGGAAAAAATTTGGGAATTCGCTGCGATTAAAATTAGCCATGAGACTGGTCAAAGTGAATGCCGCCAAAGCACAGAGCGAGGCTGAGGCTGCCATCGCTGGAGGAGTCATGGAAAGCAATGCCGACATGGCGATCATGTATCACAACGACGCACCGTTCAACGGCGGAGGTATGGGGGGCAATGGTACTTCGTACACCTTCATGTCTGCATCGCCTGATGTGAGTAGTTTCAGAATCTGTACGACACTCGCTGAGCAGCTGGAGTCTACAGGCGATCCTCGCATCACTCTCATGGCTGGTAGCTATCTGGACAACAAAGACCGTACGGATGTGAGCCAAGAGGTATACGACGAGATTGGTAGCTATACAGACTTATCAGTATTGCCGAGCAATTTCATCTGGCAAGCAGCTGGCGGCACGATAGAGGTCGACGTAGACGGTACACCGACTGAGGTGACTGGGCCGCTACAGATATTACAGCCTGCTAAGGCATTGACAGCTATCGATGCGCCTTTCATCATGATGAGTTATGCTGAGGTCAAACTGTTGATGGCGGAGGCAGCCTTTAGAGGGTGGTCTGCTGGTGGTGATGCTGCGACGCATTATGCGGAAGCACTCGCAGCAGGGGTGATGCAGTACGATGCGTATGGTATCGAACTGCCGGATCAAGGCACGATCGATGCATTCGTAGCGGCCAATCCTTTGGGCGCAGGTACAGAGCTCGAGGATATCAATACGCAGCTATGGGTCAACTTTGCTTTCAACCCGATGGAGGCGTATAGCAACTGGAGGAGATCAGGCTTCCCTGCACTCGCGTATCCAAACGTCGACCCAGGGATCAACCAGACCAACGGGACGATTCCTCGCAGGATGCAGTATCCGATCAACGAGTACTTGCTCAATGAAGCCAATCTGCTAGAAGCGGTAGATCGCCTCGAGGGTGGAGACGATTGGACCTCACGTGTATGGTGGGATGTCCAGTAGTCCGGTGCTTATGTCAACTAAAAAATTGAACCAAATGAAAAATTATAGATTTATAAAGGAAGCATTTCTACTGATGGTCATCGTCTCGATGTTCGTCAGTTGTGCGGAGGAAGTAGAGAACCCGAGCTTTGATTCGGACGAATTGCCGAGGATATTTGGCTGGGAGCAGCTCTACGGTACCAATATCGAAGACTCACTAAAGATCGCCGTGCAGGTATCTCCGAGCGATGGGGTGACCTACAGCTGGACACTCGATGGAGTAGAGGTTTCTACTGAGCCTACTTTTGAATATCTCTTTGATGATCCCAAAACCTACGAAGTGCATCTAGCTATCGAGCGAAATGGTGTGCCCAATACCCGGACAGCTACTGTCGAAGTGAACCAGCCTTTTATCCCGAAGGACTATGCCAAAATGATGGTTGGCTTCCTCACGAGTGCTGGGTCGATTTCGGATGTTGATTTCAGTAGCTTGACGCACTTGGTGATCTCATCTGCCGTGGTGGATGAAGTGGCATTTCCTGAGACCATCGTGGATACGACATTCGCAGATGCGATGAATATCCCACAGATCGTGCAGTCTGCGCACAATGCTGGTGTGTATGTCATGCTGGACGTGACGGATGATATGGCAGCCATCACTGGTGGAGGTCTGTATGGAGATGTGACCTTCTTTGACGCGGTAGCAGACGCAGACAAGCGTGCTAAGGTCTTGGAAACGATCATGAAGTTTGCGGTGGACAATCAGCTGGATGGAGTTAATTTCTATCTTAACGATACTTGGGGAGGGCCAGGTAGTTTGGATGCTGCTGCGATTGGTGCATTCTATGCAGCGGTACCGGATTATTTGCCCGAAGGGCCAGGGCCTGACGGAGAGTTCTTTTATTCCGTGTCTGTACCGGGCGGTTGGACGACTAGTTTGTTGAGTCCATTGGCGGCAGTAGAGCGCATCGATTGGGTGAATATACAACCTTATCGATATGAAGATTTGTCTCCGACATCACACTCGCCTGGCTGGGCTTATACCAGTCTAGCGGATACTTGGATAGGTTTGGGGGTTCCCGCAGAGAAGATTGTAGGCGGGTTTCCAGCTTTCGGACTGAAGTACGACATGCCTACAGACGGCACGGTCGTCGGCTGGGGCAACTTGTGGATGTTTGCCACTTACCATACTTACAAAGAGATTTTATCGATGGATGCGGAAGCGTATAGTAAAAACATGCTCAGCGTAGACGATGGTTTATTCTACGATGGACACCCAGCGGTGACCGAAAAGGCCAACGCAGTACTCTCTCAAGGGTATGGAGGGATGATGATGTGGAGTATCGAGAGCGACACCAAAGACCCTGAAACCTCCTTATTGAAAGCTGCATATTCAGCATTAGGTAATAATTAGCGTTAAGTTTAAAGTAACTAGTCCCCGATGGAGAAACGGGGGCTAGTTTTTCTTATTGAATGAAAAAAGCAATCCTATTTTTTAGCTTGACAGTGTTCTGTATCACTGCGAGCATAGCCCAGTCCTCACCTTCGCGTGTGGTCGGGTATATACCTACTTGGGTCAATTTTAGTGCTCTACTTCATGAGACAGATTTTTCGTCGTATTCGCACATCATGTTGGCATTCGCCAATCCGGATATAGATGGGAATGTCAGTATCGGAGCATCGGAGGCAGATGTGAAGCGACTCATCCGCAAGGCCCACCAATCAGGGTGCCTAGTCCTCATGTCTATTGGTGGAGGATCTACTACCATCAATGATGCTTGGCACGAAAACATGAAATCTAGCAATCGCCCACGGGTCATCGGCAACTTGATTGCCTTTATGCAAGCGCATGGTTTTGATGGAATCGATGTGGATTTGGAGGGTGATTTGGTACTCAGCAGTGCCTACCCTGCATTCGTTCGGGAGTTAGACGAACGTTTGCCTGAGACTAAACTGTACACTGCCGCCATGGCAACTTGGAGCGCAACCAATTTGCAGTCCGAGACCCTAGATCGTTACGATTTCATCGGGGTGATGTCCTATGATCAGACTGGTCCATGGACGCCCAATGCACCGGGGCAGCACTCGAGCTATGAGAATGCCGTATATGACATTGATTATTGGAAGAATACAAAAAAACTATCTGCGGACAAAGTAGTACTTGGTCTGCCGTTTTATGGCTACAACTTTGAAAGTGCCACGCAAATCAGATCGATGGTCTACCGAGATATTGTTGCGCAGTACGAGGGGGCGGAGGCTCTCGATCAAGTGGACAACATCTACTACAACGGTCAGCCAACCATCCGAGCCAAATCAGAACTAGCACTGGAACAAGCAGGCGGAGTGATGATTTGGGAAATCACCCAGGATGTATCCTATAGCGACGAACGTTCACTTCTTCGGACGATACACGAGGTGATTGAGCCGGTTCATCAGGAGATATTGTCGACGGGTTTAGGCGTAGAGGTAGATAGTATTTACCCCAACCCAACGTATGATTTCTTGGTTTTACCAGAGCTGGGAGCAGATGATACCGTCACAATCGTTACTTTACAAGGAGCACACGTGTGGAGCGGAATGGCAGATACCGAGCGTCAAATTGATGTACGTTCACTCTCGTCAGGGATATACTTGGTAAGGATAGAGAATAACCAAAGAGTCAAAAGTCTCCGCTTTATCAAAGAGTAGCTTATCTGTCTTGATGAATTTTGAAAACAATTAAAATATTAACTGATCATAGCATGAGAAAGACATGGAATGTAATACTGAGCGTTGTGTTGGGAGGCCTGCTGGCCTGTAGCCCGAAACCTCAGGGAGAATACAAGGGAACTGTTCAGATTATCCCTGAGCCTGTATCCCTACAACAGTCAACTGGTCAACTGGTTCTCACAGAGGACCTGAAGTTGTTTGCACAGGCAGATAACGAAGAGGCGAATCGCGTGGCGCAGCATTTAGCGGAGGATTTGAGGCAAGTTACAGGCTGGGCTGTCCCAGTAGCCCCGATCACGAGTGACCAATCGGTGGGGGATAACCAGATCGTATTTACGTCTGAGGGAGTAGCCAATGATCAACCCGAGGAGGCTTATACACTCAGTGTCACCACAGATGCTGTGGTTGTACGTGCTGTATCTGGCGCAGGCTTGTTTTACGGGATGCAAACGCTGAAGCAGTTGTTGCCTGTAGAAATCTATGGCAAAGCGAAGGCTACTGAGGTGGAGTGGAGTCTGCCGCTGGTGCAGGTTGAGGATTATCCACGATTTAGTTGGAGAGGATTGCACCTGGATGTGGGACGCAACATGAGCTCCGTGGAGTTCATCAAGGAATACATCGACAACATGGCCATGCACAAACTCAATACCTTTCATTGGCACTTGACAGATGATCAAGGATGGCGGATTGAAATCAAAAAATATCCGAAACTGACAGAGATTGGAGGGTTTCGCAAGGAGAGCTTGACCATCACAAGTCGTCATCAGCCCAAAGTCTATGACGGCAAACGATACGGAGGGTTCTATACACAAGAGCAAATCAAAGAGATCGTGGCGTATGCTGCAGACAGGTATATCACGGTGATCCCTGAGATAGAGTTACCAGGGCATGCTACTGCGGCGATCGCTGCGTATCCAGAGTTGGGTACATCAGGTGAGCGTCCAGAGGTGGAAGTGAACTGGGGCATATTCCCTGATATCTTCAATGTAGAGGATGCCACTTTTTCCTTCCTCGAAGATGTATTGGCAGAAGTCATCGAACTGTTTCCGAGCCAATATATTCATATAGGTGGAGACGAAGCGATGAAGGTTCAGTGGGAGGAGTCGCCACGGATACAAGCCAAGATGAAGGAATTGGGACTGAAAGACGAACATGAATTGCAGAGTTATTTCATTACGCGCATAGAGAAATTTGTCAATTCCAAAGGGCGTCAGATCATCGGTTGGGACGAAATCCTCGAAGGAGGACTTGCACCCAATGCGGCGGTGATGTCTTGGCGTGGAGAGTCTGGTGGTATCGCTGCAGCGAGGAGTCAACACAGCGTAGTGATGGCACCTTATCAGTTTCTGTACCTCGATTATTATCAAGGAGATCCACGATTCGAACCGACTGTGGTGGGACGTGAGTTGACCATGGCTGATGTATATGCCTACGATCCGCTACCTGATTCGCTCACGGAGGAGGAGCAAAGCTACATCCTCGGTGCACAGGCCAATGTCTGGACGGAGTACATGCCTACCGAAGATCAAATCGAGTACATGGTCTACCCTAGGATCAGTGCACTCTCCGAACTGGTGTGGTCACCAGGCAGTACCAAGGATTGGGAGCGTTTCAAAGAGAAATTGCCAAGACAGACAGCGCGCTATGCTGCGCTCGATATCAACTATGCCAAGAGTCTATTTCATGTGACCTATACCGTGTCCGAGGATTCTACCGATGGTTACCAAGTCGAGTTGGACAACCAGATGGACTGGCCAGGGATGTATTACACCACGGACGGTAGTGAACCTACACTAGAGTCTTCACGCTATGAGTCACCGCTCATGGTGGCAGAAGGCACGAGGCTCAAGGCGATATTATATGCTACGGATGAAACCCTATATGGCAAGGTTACAGAGATCGTCGTAGGAGCAGAACAATAAGGTCAACGAATTATTTGTACAGAGAATGAACAACAGTCAATACATAGTAGGAGTGGATGTAGGCGGATCTACCATCAACCTAGGGGTGATTCGCAACGGGGAGATCGTGAAGAAAATCAGCGTACCGACTCCAGCTCAAGAAAGTAAGGATGTGGTGGTCGATGCGATTATAGCAGGGATCGAACAGGTGAGTATGGGTTTTGACATACTCGGTATCGGGATAGGTGTCCCGGGACTAGTTGATGAGAAACGTGGCATTGTTTATCAAGTGACCAACATACCGTCATGGGATGAGGTGCATCTCGTGGATAGCATCAGCGAGCATTTCGGGTTAGAGGTCTGCCTCACCAATGACGCCAACTGCTATGTACTAGGAGAGAAGTTTCATGGCAAAGGAAAGCCCTATGACAGTGTCGTGGGGATTACGCTCGGTACGGGACTGGGAGTGGGACTGGTCATCAACGGTAGTTTGCACGCTGGCCTCATGTCATGCGCGGGAGAGTTGGCGGTGCTTCCATACCTGGCGCACAACTATGAGCACTACTGTAGCGGACAGTTTTTCCAGAAAGAGCATGGGGAGGAGGGGAAAGTACTCTTTGCTCAGGCGGCGGCTGGTGACGAGCGTGCCTTGCGTATCATGGCAGAACTGGGGACGCATATAGGGCAGTTGGTCAAGTTGACCTTGCACATACTGTCCCCGGAGGCTATATTTTTTGGCGGTTCGATCAAGGACTGTTCCCCTTATTTTGAAGCTTCGATGCGAGAGGTGCTCAAGACCTTCCCTTATCAACGGGTATTGGATTTGTTGGTGATTGACTACTCAGGAGAGGCGGACATGGCTCTGCTAGGAGCCAGTGCCATCTTCGAAATGCGTAATCAGGAAATAGTAGAGTCAGGATTGTTAGAATCAAGACCCTAGACCAAGTGTCTCTAAAGGATCTCAAACTTTGGACAAGTTAATCTTAGAATATTTTCAAAGCCACTATAGCATTTTAACTATAGTGGCTTTGTGTTTCTGACCAATATTAGGTTCAGTCGGTATTTCTGGAGATACAAATCAACAACGGGTTTCGATCAATGAATCGTTGGATAACGAAGTGATCTACTATTCCCCTCCATAGGAGATTCTCCTAAATTTCATTTTTCTTCTTCAAATTGTATCAAGGGTGTAACCTTTTTGACAAAAGGAAAGTAAAACCGAATGAACATTCAATCTATATTTGCGGTATGGTAGAGAAGAAGCAAGCGATATTCGATAGTGCCCTAGAATTGATCAACGAATGTGGGTTTCATGGGACGTCTATGAGTCAACTGGCTAAGCATGCAGGTGTGGCGGCAGGGACGATATATCATTATTTTGAGAGCAAAGAAGCAATGATTTGTGCTTTGCATACGGATATCGTGGACAAGCTGTTGGAGAGCTTAACGACAAGTGACGACAAAAACCTTTCTTTCAAAGAGCGTTTTGAGAAAAGGTGGAAATGTATCTACCAGTTCCATATAGATCGTCCTCATGTCCTACGGTTTTACGAGCAGTTTGTCAATTCGCCATTCTATTTCAACTATCCCAAAAGGAAAGAGATTCAATTGTATTTTTCGGCATTTTTTCAAGAAGGAATCAGCCAAGGAATAATCATCGATAAAAACCCAGAATTGATTTCAGGGTTGTTTTTCGGGAGTGTGATTTCCGCCTTGAAAATGAAGTTTTACCGAAAGGTGGATATCGATGGGTCAGATTTGAATGACATCATTGACATGCAATGGAAGGGCATGATCATTTAAATGACTAAACTATTTTACTAGGAATGAATTGTGTCTGGGAGATAATCAGGCATAGGAAAACTATTGTCAAAACATAATTAACAACAAAGAGAGTAGAAATCATATGAAACAAAAACTCAGTTTCTTAATCATACTATGCCTGGTCACGACGCTTCACGTGTCGGCGCAGCAGAGTTATTCACTCGAGGAGTGTATTACTTTTGCGCTGGAGCACCGACCAGACATGGAGCAAACGATGATCGATGAGCAGATCGGTCACCATGAGATCAACGCCAGTTTGTCGGCTTGGCTGCCACAGATCACGGGGAGCTACAGCTTGGTCAACAACACCCAGTTGCAGAGTACTGTGTTTGCTGGCAATGTCGTGCAGATCGGTCAGAAGTACAATTCCAACTTGTCTCTGCGCGCTGACCAGACGCTCTATAGCAACGAGGTGCTCTTGGCGAGCAAAGCTGCGAAGCATAGCCGTCGACAGCTCGAACAAAACATCGTATCGAGCAAGATCAGTACGGTTGTGGATGTGAGCAAGGCGTTTTACGACATCTTGTTGACACGCGAGCAGCTCAATATCCTGCAGGGCAACATCGTGCGTCAGCAGAAGCAGTACAACGATTCGCGTGCACAGTACGACAATGGTATGGTGGACAAGACCGATTACCAGCGGGCTAGCATCACTTTGGCCAATTCGAGAAGTGCCAAGAAGAGAACCGAGGAGTCGCTCAAGGCCAAGTTTGCATACCTCAGACAGCTGATGGGCTTGCCGATGGAGGAGCAGTTCAATCTGGAGTACGATACAAAGCAGATCTTGGAGAGTGATATTCTGTTGGATACCACGCAGAATCTAGCGATCGAGAGTCGCATCGAGTACCGACAGTTGCAGACGGACATGGAGTTGCTCAAGCTCAACACGTCATACTATAAGATGGGCTTGATCCCGACGATTTCGGCGTATGCCAATTATAGCCCGCAGTACTTTCACGATGATTTCACGAGTCTGTACAACAACAACTACACCACGTCGAGCATAGGGTTGACGGCTAGCATTCCGATTTTCACGGGCAACAAGCGAAACCAACAAATCAAGATCGCCAAGCTCCAAGAAGAGCGACTCGACGTGACACTGGAAGATGCCAAGCGTGTGATCAGCACCGAGTATCAGACGGCACTCGCAGGATACAAGAGCGACTACTACGACATGGAAACACTCCGTAGCAATGCCGATCTCGCAGCGGATGTCTACAAAACCATCAAACTACAATACGACGAAGGCATCAAAACCTACTTGGAGGTAATCGTAGCGGAGACCGAATTGCAGACAGCCCAACTCAACTATCTCAATGCGGTATTTCAGTTGCTATCTAGCAAACTGGACTTCCAAAAATCCATCGGAACCATCGAAATCAATTGACAACAATGATCTTTCAAAAAACCATGAACATACATCGAAATTTATATCTCAACGCCATCCTGATAGTCCTAGCCGCAGTAGCCGTGACCGCATGTACGGGTGGGAATGGTGCGCCTCGAATGGCAGGAGCAGCGACTGTGACGGCCATGGACGTATTGTCCAAAGAAGTGGAAAGTTTGGATAGCTATCCAGCTACTGTCGTACCGGTCAACGAAGTGGAACTTCGTCCTCAACTGTCTGGATACATTACCGAAATCTTCGTCAAAGATGGCGAAACAGTCAAAAAGGGGCAGAAACTCTATGAAATAGACCGAACCAAATATATCGCGTCCTATCATCAAGCCAAAGCAAATGTGTCTACGGCAGAAGCCAATTTGGCAAAAATAGAGCAGGACGTGAAGCGCTACGAAGCACTGCGCGAGCAGGATGCCATCGCTGCGCAAAAAGTAGATTACGCCAAAGCAGACCTCCAAACAGCCAAAGCGCAAGTCGATGCGGCCAAAGCGCAATTGTCTTCTTCGACCAATGACTTGCAGTACTCTACGATCAAAGCACCATTCGCTGGGACCATCGGGATACATCAAGTTCGCGTCGGTGCGCAAGTATCGCCCGGTCAGCCATTGCTCAATACGCTCTCGTCTGACGATCCTGTGGCGGTAGATTTCGTGATCAACGAAAAGGAAATTCCACGATTCAACAGGCTGAAACGTGAGGAGCAGCCTGATTCGTTGTTTACCATGGCGTTGAGTGACGGCAGCAAGTACCCCTATTCGGGAAAGGTGATAGCCATCGATCGTGCAGTAGGCCGTCAGACGGGGACACTGACGATCCGTTTGAGTTTTCCTAATCCGGAGAAGGACCTGATTCCAGGGATGACTGTGGATGTCAAGGTACTTAATCAAGACCATGGAAAGCAAATTGCGATCCCTTACAAAGCAGTTGTCGAGCAGATGGGCGAGTACTTCGTCTATGTCGTCCAAGACGGTAAAGCACATCAAGTCCGTATCCAACTCGGTAGCATTGTCGGTGGAGATATCGTCGTACGTGACGGGCTCAAGGGAGGCGAAAAACTCATCGTCAACGGCATCCAGAAACTACGCGAAGGATCAGCAGTAGAGGTCGTGAGCAACAATTAATCAATTCGGTTCAAAACATAACATAGAAGAATGATATCTGATGTATTTATAAAACGCCCGGTCACCTCGATCGTCATCTCGCTCTTGCTGCTGTTGACGGGGACCTTGGCGATCATGAACCTGCCTGTGACCCAGTATCCGGAGATTACGCCCCCAGTGGTGTCGATTTCGGGTAATTATACAGGGGCAGATGCCCAGACCGTAGAGCAGACGGTCGCGACTCCTGTGGAGACACAGGTCAACGGTACTCCGGGTATGGCCTACGTGTCATCCAACAGTACGAGTACGGGACAGATGCAAATGAACGTCACCTTTGAGGTGGGGACCGATGTGGATATTGCCACATTGGATGTGCAAAACAGAGTGAGCATCGCCGAACCGACACTCCCAGAGGCGGTCAAGCGTCTCGGTATCGTCGTACGCAAGCGTAATCCGAGCATCATGATGGTGGTAGGGATCTACTCTCCAAACGGGACACACGACGTAGGCTACCTCGACAACTATACCAACATCTTCGTGCGAGACGCTTTGTTGCGTGTGCCAGGTGTGGGGGATATTACTTCTCTAGGGCAGGATTTCTCGATGAGACTTTGGCTCAAGCCAGACAAGATGGCTCAGTATGGGATCCGTACACAAGAAGTCAGTGCAGCGATACAGGAGCAAAATCTCCAAGTCGCGGCGGGGAAAGTAGGCGCTATGCCGCAGGTAGATGATCAGGCTTTCGAGTACCCGATCACTGTCAACGGCCGACTGTCGTCAAAAGAAGAATTTGAAGATATCATCGTTCGTACTAACCCCGAAGATGGCTCTTTGGTCTATCTCAAAGATATCGCGCGCATCGAGTTTGGTCGATTCGACTATGGCCGTGCGTCTGTGGTCAATGGAGACCCTACGGCGCTGCTTTTGATCTATCAAGCGCCGGGTAGCAATGCCCTCACGACGGCCGATGGGGTCAACGAAGCATTGGAAGAGTTGAAGAAAGCATTTCCTAATGATGTGGATTATGTGGTCTCTTTTGAGTCGGTCTCTGTGGTAGAGGTGTCGATCGAGGAAGTGTTGCATACGCTGTTTGAAGCCTTGCTGCTCGTGACGATCGTGGTGTTCCTGTTCTTGCAGAGCTGGAGAGCGACTTTGGTGCCGATTTTGGCAATTCCGGTTTCGATTGTGGGTACGTTCATCTTTTTTATTCCCTTGGGCTTCACCATCAACACACTGACGCTGTTTGGTTTCGTCCTTGCGATTGGTATCGTAGTGGATGACGCGATTGTGGTGGTAGAGGCAGTACAGCACTACATCGATCACTTCAAGCTTTCGCCCAAAGAAGCCACACGCCGAGCGATGAAAGACATCACTGCGCCAGTTATTGCGATTGCTTTGATCTTGGCGGCTGTATTTATTCCGGTGGGATTCATCCCAGGTATCGTAGGACGATTGTACCAGCAGTTTGCGATTACGATTGCGATTTCGGTATTGATTTCGGCTTTTGTCGCTCTGACACTGACACCAGCGCTTTGTTCGCTGATGCTGCGTCCGATGAATTTGTCCAAGAAATCTACGGGTATCAATGGGCTGTTCTTCAAGTTCAATACTTGGTTTGAGCGGACTACTGAGTCTTATGGCAATGGTGTCCGGAAGGCCATCAAAGCCACGCCGATGGTATTGATCGCGCTAGTATGTATCTATGTAGGCACGGTGGGGATGTTCAACATCAAACCGACTGGATTTATCCCAACGGAAGATGAAGGACGTATTTTCATCGCGATGGAACTGCCCGAAGGGTCGTCTACGGCACGTACACTGGAAGTGATGGACAAAGTAGGTGCGACACTCGGCGAGCACCCCGCGATCAAAAACTACACGGGTATCGCTGGACTGAATGCGATCAACTTCTCGTTCAAATCCAACTCAGCGACCTACTTCATCCAGATGCATCCTTGGGAGGAAAGAAAAGATCCATCCATGCAGTTGCAGGGAGTGATCGGTCAGCTCAATGCCGCATTTGCGAGTGTACACGAAGCGACCATTCGCGTGGTGTCTCCACCTGCGATTCCAGGTTTGGGTAACACAGGGGGATTCAGTTTCATGCTGGAGCAGCGTGCTGGCGGAGAGGTCAAGGAGCTCGAAGGAGTCTTGGGGCAATTTCTCATGGCAGCCAATCAGCGACCAGAGATTGCGATGGCCTATAGCTTCTTTACCGCACGAGCACCGGGCTACCAAGTAGATGTAGACCGAGAGAAAGCCAAGAAATTGGGTGTGTCCGTATCGGATGTTTTTGCAACCATGTCGTCGTTTATGGGGAGCCAGTACATCAATGACTTCACGCGCTACGGTCGAAACTTCCGCGTCGTGGCTCAGGCCGATACGAGCTATCGCATGGATATCAAAAATCTAGAAAAGTATTACGTCCAAAACCGCAACGGCGAATCAGTACCGCTGAGTGCATTGGTCAGCTATCACGTCAAGGAAAGTGCACCGGTGATCTCTCACTACAACCTCTTCCGATCGGCAGAAGTCAATGGGGCTGCAGCACCGGGCTACAGTAGTGGTCAAGCGATGGAGGCACTCAAAGAGGTGGCGGATGAAGTGCTGCCAGCAGGCTATGGTTATGATTTTTCAGGGCTGAGCCGTGAGGAGCTGTCGTCAGGCAATGCCACGGTAGCGATTTTTGGACTGTCAATCGTGATTGTGTTGTTGCTGCTCGCTGCACTGTATGAGAGTTGGTCTGTACCGTTTTCGATCTTGCTGACAGTGCCTTTGGGTGCTTTTGGAGCGATCGTGGCGTTGATGTTCTTGCCACACCTGAGCAACAACGTCTATGCGCAGATTGGTTTGATTACCCTGATAGGTCTGGCTGCTAAGAATGCTATCTTGATCGTGGAGTTTGCCAAAGAACGGGTAGACCGTGGGATGGAAATCGTCGCAGCTACACTGGAGGCGGTCAAATTGAGATTGAGGCCGATTGTGATGACGTCTTTGGCATTTATATTGGGAGTCGTGCCGTTGGCGTTGGCTTCTGGTGCGGGAGCTGTCGCGCGTCAGACGATCGGGTGGACCGTGATCGGCGGGATGCTCGCTGCGACCTTCCTAGCGATCTTCATCGTGCCAGTACTCTATATCGTGATTACGAAATTGGCCTACGGCAAAAAGGGGTTGGAAGAACTCCAAGCCAAAGCAGGGCTTGAAGAGGATAATTAAAATACCGTATTGGTTATTATTATTGATTGTTAGTGAAGGGCTTCTCGAAAGGGGAGCCCTTTTTTTGTGTCAGTCCAACACGTGGGCGCTATGATGTGGAAGGTCGAGTTAACCAATCACTCAAGGATAAAATCAAGTTGGTCCTCAATGAAATTAAGAATGAAAGTGGAGAAATACATGGTACGAGAGTAGAACTACAGGTGCCTTTTGGTACTTACGTTTAAATCAATTTAAAGCATTTTATACCCCATACCGTGGACAGTCAGGATGATTTTTGGATCGTTGGGGTTGTTTTCTATTTTTTGACGAAGACGTAGAATGAAGTTGTCTATAGTCCGTGTGGTAGGGAACTCGTCATAGCCCCAGATGTTTTTGAGTAGATCGTCTCGACTGACGATCTGTTGACGGTGATTCCAGAGGAAGTGTAACACTTCGAATTCTCGGTGGGAGAGTTTGATTGTTTCCGATCCCAACTTGGCTTCATAGGTTTTGAAATCTACCTGCATTAGCCCGATCTGCTCAAAATGCTGAGGAGAAGCGGTTTGTTGTCCTTGCTGTGTGCGTCTGAGAATGGCTTTGATTCGAGCGACTAGTTCACGGACACTAAAGGGTTTGGAGATGTAATCATCTGCACCGAATTCTAATCCGAGTACACGATCTATTTCTTCTCCTTTGGCTGTGAGCAGGATGATGGGGATGGGATTTTGTTCACTGCGCAGTTGTTTGCACACATCGAATCCAGACATCTCAGGCATCATTACGTCTAAAACCATGAGGTCGTAGTGTTGGTCTTTTAGTGCAGCTAGTGCGGCGCTACCATCACTGGCTGTATCGACCTGATACCCTTCGAAGATCAAGTTGTCATGTAACCCTTCCCGCATAGCGGGCTCATCATCTACTACTAATATTCTAGTCATGCGCTGGTCTGGTTTAGTGGAAAACATAAGGTGAAAGTACTGCCTTGATTCAATATCGAATCTACAGTGACTCGCCCTCCATGAGAGGTCATGATATGCTGTACGAGACTCAACCCAAGTCCTGTCCCTTTTGTTTTTTGAGTTAGGGCGTGCTCTACACGGTAGAATTTATCGAAAATCTTGCGCTGTGCACTTTTGGGTATCCCAATGCCGTAATCCTGGATTTGGCAGCAAGCATAGTCGCCTTTGCGGTAGGTTGAGATTTTGAGTTGATCGCTGTCTCCGTGGTATTTGATTGCGTTTTCGATCAGGTTAGACAATGCCTCGTCAAATGCCTGAAGATCTAGATTGACGAGGAGTGGACTACTGGATAGTGATAGTTCGCAGCGAATTCCTTTTTCTCGTAGGGTGTGTGAGTAATGTTCTATGAGTTGCGGGATGGGTTCGTTGAGGTCCTGAGCTTCGAGTCGGTAGGTCTTTTTGTTTGCCTCTATTTTGGAGAAATCAAGGATGTTGTTGACTAGGTAGGTGAGTCTCCCGGCTTCATGATGGATGACCTCATAGTAGTGTTTTTTTTTCTCCTCAGAGGGTAGCCTGCCTAGCATGAGGGTTTCGGCGTACATTTTGATGAGGGAGAGGGGAGTACGAATCTCATGAGATACGTTGGATACGAAATCCGATTTGAGCTGTGCAACCCGTACGGTGTTTCGGATGTTTCGGAGCATGATGAGTGTACCTAGTAGCATCGTCGATATGGATGCTAGTAGGATGTAGAGATTGTTTCGGCTTCTGGATCGGATCAGTTCAGCGTAGCTTTCTCCTTTGGTCTGTATGGCTAGTGAGGTATTGGGGAGTATCCAGAGTTCGTTGCGTATGTAGTCTTTGTCTAGGTCGAAGGTTTCCGTGCTGAATGCGATGCGTGGAGTGTCTAAGGTGTCGGCGGATTGTAGTACCGCTATTCGGAGGTTGTCTTGAGCAGATTCTTGCATTTTGGATCCCAATGTCTGTTCTATCCAGTAGTTGGTCTCTAGGATGAAAAGGGCATTGTATAGGGTTGAGTCACGGTCGTAGAGCATGACTGTGATGCCAGATTGGGCTGGTTGTAGACCGCTGATGGCTTGCCAGTCTGTAGCGGGTTGGATTTTTTGAAATCCCGCATCGAGGTATTTGGTCAATTGGAAGAGGACGGAATCCTTGGAGTCGTACCAGTTGTTGATGTTGCGACGGGTATCATCGGTAGATATCACATAGTCGTTGACACAGATGCTGTCGGATCGGTTAGACATCTGACGAATGACGAGCATTTGGATGGACTCGTTGGCGAGTAGCAGATCAGATGCATTTTTGGATAGGGGATGTTTTTCGTTGGTGAGTTTTCGTACCCAACTATCCATCATATCATCTGCATACTGGTTGAGCGAAAACATGATGGTCTCTAACTGCTTTTGGTAGATTTGGTTTGCAGTCTCTTCGTCTTCTTCGAGTGATTTGACCTGAAGTAGCGCATAGAGCAGGAGAGGGGTTAGGATCACCACCGCGAGTAGTAAAACCGTCCGGATGTTTTTGGTCATCGTCGAGGGGCTAGGTTTACTTCCATATCTCGTTGGCTTCTGTCAAGACAATCGGCTGCTCATCAGTCACCACGATGGTGTGTTCGTGCTGTGCGACGAACCCTCCTCGGTTGCCTACCAAAGTCCATCCATCTTTCAGTTCTACAGCTTGGGTAGATTTGGTAGAGATGAAAGTTTCTATCGCCACGACAGAGTTTTTTTCGAACCTTTGGTGATCATGTTTGTCTCGGTAGTTGAGGATGTTTTCGGGTTTTTCGTGGAGGCTTCTGCCTACTCCGTGACCTGCTAGATTTTTGATTACTTTGAATCCACTTCGATTAGCCTCTGACTCGATGATGTGTCCTATGTCGGATATTTTGACGCCATCTTGGATTTTGTTGATCGCATTGAAGAGGGCTTTTTTGGATGCTTCGATGAGTGGTTGATGTACATGTATATCCTCGCCTAGCACGAATGATCCGCCATTGTCTGCCCAAAAACCGTTACGCTCTCCAGACACGTCTATGTTGATGAGGTCACCATTTTTGAGGATTTTTTGTTCTGAGGGAATACCATGCGCGATCTCCTTGTTGACACTGATGCATGTCCATCCAGGAAATCCGTAGGTTTCGAATGGGGCAGATTTTGCTCCATGCTTTTTGAGTATTTCATAGCCATACTCGTCGAGTTCTTTGGTGGGCATGCCTTCCTTGGCATATTCACGCATTTTTTTCAAGGTAAGTCCCACGATGGTGCTAATTTCTCGCATCCCTGCCATTTCAGCGTCAGTACTTATGGACATAGTTGTCGAATTTATGTTGTTAAGTCTAAGGCACAATTTAACCTGAATTATTCAATTTGATAATCCCTCTGAATCAGATAGTAGGGTTTGTTCCTTAGAAAAACAGTATTTGTGATTGTATGGGTTTTGTAGGAATCTACATGCTAACTAGCTCTTCTTGACGAACTGGGTGAGGATGACGATGTGTTGTCCGTTGACCTTGCCTTCGATATGTTCGGCATTGTCATGGGTGAGGGTGATGTTGCGGACTGCCGTGCCACGTTTGGCAGTGAAGTTGGCACCTTTGACGTTGAGGTCTTTGATGAGAACAACCGAATCCCCCGCAGATAGCTGTACGCCGTTGCTATCGATATGCTTAATGGCCTTTTGCTCATCAGCGACCATTCCTTCTTTGGCCCATGCAAGGGTGTCATCGTCGAGGTAGAGCATTTCTAGGAGGTTTTGTGCCCAGCCTTCAGCGATCAAGTCGTTGAGCATTCTCCATGCGAGTACTTGTACGGCAGGTACTTCGCTCCACATGCTGTCGTTGAGGCAGTGCCAGTGGTTGGGGTTGATTTTATCTTTGTCGTCTATTTGTTCCAAACAAGAGCCACAGATCATTGCGTTTTCGGAGAGGTCCTGCCCAGATTTTGGAGAGACGATGTGCACGTTGAGTGTTTCTGTCGCGCCGCATAGTTCACATTTGGATTCACTTCTTTTAAGTAGTTCTTGTTCTATATTCATCTGTGATTTGATTTTCGATCCTGATTAAATGTCATGAGCATTGATGTCGCACAAAGATACTACAGTAGCTATGGAAACAAGAAATATGTGGCCAGTAGCTGTACATCTTCTTTGGTAAGCTTGTGGCAGTATGAGAGAGGGCAGGGACTAGAAATAGGCTTAGGAGCATCACTGGACTAGCGGCTATCATGAGACCCACGGGTCAAAGGGCACGGTCATGTAAGTTTGTTTTTGAATGATTATTACTTTTTGAATCACTTCCTGTCCAGTATTTTTTTCTCCTCTATTGGACAAAAACCATATTCATAAGAGAAGTAGTATCGTCTGTCTTTGACAGGGTAGATCGAGCAAAATATTGAAATGAAAACCCTAAATCCTGTAGCACCTGCGACTGGGAACACTCCAAGCGCCGATCTGGCCTTGCGCAAGGTCGGCCTTCCCCTTGCGCAAGGGGAGGCCTGTGCTTGGGCAAGCGCAACGGTCTGCTTGCCCAAGGTGGACCTTCTGCTTGCGCAAGCAGAAACCCGAACCTTTATTACTCTCCTCAAAACGTTCTGAAAGGTGAAAGCCTTTGACCCGCTACCCAGATTTGGGTATATATAGGTTGTACTTTGATCTTAAAGACCTGCTTGCTTGCCGCTACGCTGGGAAAAAGGTATTCTTGAGGAAATCAATGGTTGACGAGGTGTCGGTAGCCGTGGTTTTTAAGCGTGTAAAATGAATAGTGTGCAGCTTGGCTGTCTGTTGTTTTAGGCCTTCCGCAGAGTGACTGAAAACCACTGAAACGAAAAGCATTGTCTCGACACGGCAGGCACTAGGGAGCTTTATACACATGTTGCTCATAACACTATGAAAAACATTAAAAACCCACTAGATTAGCTTGATACCAATAGTATATATATGCAATTGCGTATAGCGAAATGTTAGCTACAACTGACCAAAATGGATATTACAAGAGTTACCATAGACAATTACAGAGGAATAAAGAATGCAGACTTTTTTCCTTCAGCATTGACATGCGTAATAGGTGAAAATAACGCTGGTAAATCAACGGTTTTAATCGCCATAAGTCTATTCTTTTCAGGTAGCGCAATTTCACCATCAGATTTTTACAATTCAGAAGATCAGATATTAATAGAGCTCGAATTTTCTAATATTTCAGATGAAGATCTGCTCCGTCTTTCACCCGAACACAAATCGAAAATCGAAGATTTAATCATAGATGGTAAGCTAAGCTTAGTAAGACTTTATGAAACTGATGGTAAATCGAAGCTTTATTGTAAGAAACTTGGTCCGAAAGATTCAAGATTATCTGAAGACAATATTAACAATCTTTTAAAAGGAAAAAAGGGTGCTGATATTTCGAGTAGCTTAATAACAATGTTGCCTGAATATGAGCCAGAATTAACTGATCTAAAAACTCAAAAAGCCGCGAAAGAGAAAATAGAATCAATTGTTAACAATCTTGATAGTGACTGTCTTGAAATGCAGATAACCAACCTCCCTACAGGAATTGATAACAGTGTCACAAACTTTTTACCAGAACCAATTTATATCGCGGCTGTCAAAGATTTAAAAGATGATGTTAAAACCAAAGAATCTACAACCTTTGGTAAGCTTTTAGGTATCCTTCTAAGGTTTCTTGAAAACACAGAAGAATTTGAAGAGATCTCAAGCTCCTTTGAAAAATTACATGGATTACTCAATGTTGTTGAAACGAAAGAAGGTATTTCAGATAATAGGATTCAACAAATAATCAACATTGAGAATCAAATGGAAACATACCTTAAGGAAAACTTTCCAAAGGTAGAAGTTGAAATCAGTGTGCCAAAACCTGAGCTTAAGCAGGTTTTTAGCAACTCCAAAATATTTATCAATGATGGTGTTAAAGACACAATTGAAACTAAAGGTGATGGAATTAAAAGAGCTCTTACATTTTCTCTTTTAAGAACATACGTTGATCAGCTCAAGGAACATAAAAAGAGAAAGTTTGAAGAAAATAACGAAGGAGAAACATTAGACGTAAATTCTCAACCATACATATTCCTTTTTGAAGAGCCTGAACTCTACCTTCATCCAAATGCGCAAAAAATACTTTTTGAAGCCTTGGAAAGTTTATCTAGTGAACTAAATCAAGTGTTCGTTACTACTCATTCTCCTCTTTTTTTCTCAGCTAATTCTACAGGAACATTTATAAAGGTCAAAAAAGTATATCCTGATGAAGAAAAGCCATTTGGAAAACTTATTGCGGTAAATCTAGAACGTGACATATCTTACAAAGATGCTTTTCAAATGTTATGTTATGAAAATAGCACTCCAGCATTCTTCGCAAATAAAGTTTTACTGGTTGAAGGCGATTCTGATTTGATTTATCTCAAAGAGTTATCCAAAACCATGAACCCTAATTGGGATTTTGACAACCAAAACATTCCAATAATAAGAATGAGTGGTAAATCAAACCTTAAAAAATACACGGATTTTTATCACCATTTTGAAGTCCAAGTATTTTCCTTGGTTGACTTAGATATGTTAATTGACGGATTTGATAAATATGAGGTTGGTGCAGAAATTCGATCAAAAAGAGAAGAATTGCTCAAAAATTTAGATGACATATCTGAATCAGGTGATTTTGAGTCTGACCTAAAAAAGTCAAAAATTAAAGAATTAACGAGAAGATATAACTGGAAGGAAAAGTATGTACGTCTAAAAGAGCTTGCTGCTTTAGTTAAGGAAGGTGGAACAATTTCTAGCAATGATATTTCAGATATAGACTTTTTGTTTGCAGAGGAATCCAATAATTTGAGAAGACAAGTTCTTGGGTATCCTGAAGGGGATTTAGACCTTAAGCATGAGTTACTAAAAGACCTCAGAGACATAAACATTTTCATCCTTGGTAAGGGAGTGATTGAGGACTATTATCCAGAAGGGGTAACAGGTGAAGATAAACCCTCCAAAGCATTAAATGCTATCAAAAAAATTAAGGAAATAGATGATTTGAGTTCATTTCTACCAACAACTAGAATTGGAGACAAAGAAGTCTGTGAGTTGAGTCAAATCTTCGAACAGATATTTAAAAAAAGTAGCTAACAAGACCTATAACACCATGTCGTGTCAGTGGGTTACGATATTTGTGGTTATTTGATAGCCCGCGAATTCTCTGAATTCGCTACTTAGATAAACGAAACAGAACACGAACTTAAACACGCCACGACGCACAACTAGAGCGTTGTGTGTAATTTAAAACAAACTCGATAGAAATTGGAAACTAAAGATGTTTTTTACATAATAGGAATTTGTGCTACTCTAACTTTGAGTATAATAACATTGTATTTGAATTTAAAAAACAGACGAAATGCTTTAAGAGAACATCTTTACAAAGAGCAAATAGATTTCTTCAAAGATTTATTTCTTGAACTTAATAAAATGAATGCCGAATTTGATAAAATCATAAACAATCCTAATAGAATAAAAGAATCCGAATATCAAAATATTATAAATAACATTGCTTCAGTATTCCAAAATAATGAATTTTTGATTCCAAGTGAAATTGCGGAATTGAGCAAGAATCTGATAGTTGATAGTCAGGAATTTTATTTAATTCAATTAGGTAGTGATACTAAAAAGAAACAGTTGGCTTATGAAGTTTATTATGAACAATATTATTCTCTTCTAAAATATGTAAAAGATTTTTATGGAACTGACAACCTTTCAATCGAAAATAAAAACCTACACAAGAAATCAAATTTGTCTGAAAATAAAATGCTGAGAGAAGTTTTAACTCAAGTAACTAAAAATGTTTTGGAATTATAAAAAACTACACCTAATCGAGTAGACGGCTGACGATCAAATGACCGCCAGTGCGCCTCTCACACCACCCAGCGTACAGCCTGTCCCGTATCAAGTACGGGACAGGCTGTACTGGGCGGTTCATCCAATCAGACTTTCACTTTGGCGTAGTAATCCATCATACTTTCAGTGTATGGACGAAATCGCGTGTGCACTTCCTTTAATTGGGGCGCAGTGGTGTCACGTATGCAGGACCGAATTCAGTTTGTACTGGATAGAGGTTAGTTGATTTGTGATGCTTTCATCATCTATTTATGGGAATAAAAAATAGATGACTAGCAGCTGAACCCGTTCCTCGGCAGCTTTGGGATAGTGGGGGATACGGGCGTCAAAGAATATCGAGTCACCTTCTTGCAGCAGGGTGCTTTCTTCTCCTATGATGTATTCGATTTTTCCAGAGAGAACAATTTTGAACTCATAACCATCGGTGCTGGTGGGTTCATATTTGGCGTGTGGTTCTACTGTCAGGTGTACGATATCTACATTGAGGTTGAGGAGGCTTTGGTTGATGATGGAGTGATACTTGAATCCCACACGATCTTCCTTTTCTATTGTTTTTCGATCTTCTTTTTTTACGACTGTGAAATTGTGACCGTTTTTTAGGTACATGTCTTCAAAGAAATCTTTGGGTGCTACTTCGAGTGATTCTAGGATATTGATGAAAACAGGTAGAGAAGGGATCGTGCGTGAGTTTTCTATTTTTGAGAGTAGACTTTTACTGATTTTGGATTGGTTGCTTAGTTCGTTGAGTGAGAGGTTTTTTTGGTTGCGGAGGGACTTGATTTTGTTACCGATCCAGCTAACTACGATGTTGTTCATGGCTTTTCTTTGGTTTCTTATTTGTCAACTTACGTACAAGTATAGTTTCATATTAGTAAACTTAACATTTGTTTAATGACTTTATTTTGATTCAGTGTTGTCAATTGGGTTTCATATTAGTCAATTAATTTAATGTTAACAAATGGACTTTTTGCGCTACTGATCTTACAGATAGTGTAACATTTTCAACATACTCACTTCAAAGTAGAATTTGATATTGCGGGATCAAAACACAAAAATCAAATTCTATGAACTCAATTTTATTGAATCCAAAAAACATTAAGCTACTGCTACAAAGCTTGGTGCTCGTTTTTGTTCTCATGGGTAGTATTGTCGCTAGCGCACAGGATAGACGCATCGAAGGACAAGTATCTGATGCTACAGGGACTGCTGTCATCGGCGCGACTGTGATCGTCAAAGGGAATGAAACTGTAGGTAGTATTACAGATGTCAATGGTCGTTACTCTCTTACGATTCCATCTGGTGCAGAGAAGCTGATCATGACTAGCATAGGTTATGCGACTCAGGAAGTAACGATAGGTAGCCGCACAGTAGTGGACGCTACATTAGCAGAAAATGTAAAAGAACTCCACGAGGTAGTGGTCACTGCTCTTGGTGTGGAAAGAGAAACTAAGGCACTAGGCTATTCAGTGCAAGAAGTACAAGGTGATGACATGACCGAAGCGCGCGAGACCAATATGGTCAGTGGGTTGAGTGGTAAAGTCGCAGGTGTACAGGTGACTAACTCAGGATCTACCATAGGAGGATCGGCTAGAGTTACGATCAGAGGAGAGTCCTCATTGAACATCAATGGAAATCAGCCCTTGTTCATCGTGGATGGTATTCCAATTAGTAATCAAGTGCAGGGCGCATCGGGTAGTGGAAACCTAGAAGTGGATTACGGGAACGCCGCAGGAGAAATTAACCCAGATGATATTGCTACGGTGTCTGTTCTTAAAGGGCCTGCAGCAGCAGCCCTGTATGGCTCACGTGCTGCTAACGGGGCAATTTTAATCACAACCAAGACAGGGAAATCCTCCAAAGGAATCGGGATAACTATCAACTCTAATACGACTTTTGAGAATCCATTGCGTTTGCCAGAGTGGCAAAATACATACGGACAAGGAAACAATGGTCAGTTCGAGTTTGTAGATGGTTCGGGATCAGGGATCGCGGATGGTGTGGACGAAAGCTGGGGTCCTAAGTTGGACGGTCAGTTGATCTCGCAGTTTGACTCACCACGAAATATTGATGGGTTTAGGGGAGGTGATCTTAATGCACCTGCTGGGAGTACTATCACACCTACTGCATGGTCTCCAAGTCCAGACAATATCAATGACTTTTTCGAAACAGGAGTGACACTGACGAATAGTATCTCGATTGCTTCGTCTAATGACAAAGGAAACATAAGGCTGTCATATACCAATTTGGATCAAAAGGGAATGGTACCAAATACTGATTTGAAAAGAAACACACTTGCTTTGAATACAGGGGTGAACTTGACGGATAAATTGAAAATCAATGCTTCTATCAACTACATCAATACTGAGAGTGGCAACCGCCCAGCGATTAGTTATGGTACGGAGAGTTTGATGTACTTATGGATATGGTATGGTCGTCAGGTCAATACCAACAACCTGAAGAATTATTGGATGCCAGGGATGGAAGGTGTACAACAGTTCAATTACAACTACAACTACCACGACAATCCTTATTTCACGACCTACGAAAATACTAATGGTCAATCCAAGGACAGAGTATTGGGGAATGTGTCTGCTACCTACAAGTTTACCAATGAGTTGAGCTTGATGGTTAGAACAGGTACTGATTTTTACAACGAACTCAGAGATAGAAAAAGAGCCTTTAGTACACAGAGATTCCCATTAGGTATGTATCGTGAGGATAAATTGTACTTCAACGAACGCAATTCTGACTTCCTTTTGACATACAATAAGCAATTGAATAAGGACTTTGGTTTCACGGTTTCAGTAGGAGGTAATCAAATGAAGCAAACCTTCAACTACAATCAAACCGTTGCTCCTCAGCTATTGATTCCAGGGATTTATAACTTCTCTAATTCGGCTGTCAATCTTCAAGTTTCTCAAAACGATACTGAGAAGAAAATTAACTCGCTATATGGTTACGCTCAGTTCGCATACAAGAACATGATCTTCTTGGATGTCACAGGACGAAATGACTGGTCTTCGACATTGCCAGTTGATAACAATAGCTATTTCTACCCATCAACGACATTGAGTGCGGTGATTAGTGATATGGTAGCGCTTCCGTCACCGATTTCATTTGTTAAGTTGAGAGGCGCATACGCACAGGTTGGTAACGATACAAATCCATACAGTCTGTCTAATGTCTATGTGTCAGAGACTGCATGGGGTTCTACTCAGGCTAAAAGTGAGTCTTCTGTTTTGGCTAATGCTGAGTTGAAGCCAGAGAAAACAGCTTCATTCGAGTTGGGTGCAGATGTGAGGCTCTTTAAAGGTAGATTGGGATTAGATTTTACATACTATGACAATCGTACAAGTGATCAGATCATCCCGATCGCATTGGATATAGCTACAGGCTATAATAGCCGTATCATCAACGCAGGAGAGATTCAAAACAACGGAATCGAACTTATGGTGAACGCTACGCCAGTTCAGTTGGCCAATGGATTGACCTGGGAGATGGGAGTCAACTTTACACGAAACAGATCAAAAGTAATCGAATTGACGGAAGGCTTAGATACATATACCATGACTGAAATAAATGGAGCTTATGTACAAGCACGAGTAGGTGAGCGAATGGGGGATATCTATGGTGTTGGTTTTGCGAGAGTTGAAGATGAGAACAGTCCGTATTACGGTCAGATTATTCACTCAGCTGAAGGTACACCTCTCCGTGGTTCTGAATTGGAAAAACAAGGCAACTATAACCCAGACTGGATGATGGGTATCCAAAATACGCTTTCATTCAAAGGCCTATCATTGGGGGTTTTGTTTGATATCCGTCAAGGAGGTATAGTTGTGTCTCGAACCAAGACGATTGGCAGTACTTCTGGTCAGTTGAAAGAGACATTATATGGAAGAGAGAATGGCTATGACCTAGCTTTAGATGGAAACGGTATCATTTCTGAAGGTGTAATTCAAAATGCCGATGGTTCTTTTATACCAAATAATGTGAAAGTTGCTTCTAGAAATTGGCACAACAGATACTACGAGCGAAACAACGTAGAGGCTGCAAAGTATGATGCGTCGTATGTCAAGTTGAGAGAGGTTAAGTTGAGCTACACGATGCCTAGCAAGTGGTTTGTTAGTACGCCAGTTAGATCGATCAAAGTATCTGTAGTAGGTAGAAATCTAGCTCTTTGGACGGAGAACCCGCATTTTGACCCAGATGTCATGGCGATGAGTGGAGGGACACTACAGCCAGGGATAGAAAACATGGCCTACCCATCTGCGAGAAGTTACGGTTTCAATATCAACATCAACCTATAATTCAGGGACATATTTCTAAATAGTATAAATACAGAAAGATGAAAAAAATTAATATAAAAGCAATTCCCGTAGCGCTAGCATTAGCATTTGCTGTGTCAGCCTGTGACCAAGGGTTCGAAGAAACCAACGTCAACCCCAATAGCCCTGAGGCTGTGCCTGCTTCTCTCTTGCTTCCGACTGTCATCAGAAAAGGAGTGTCTGAGACCGCTGGTCTAGCATGGGGGTATGGTAATGTCGTGATGCAATATTCTGCAAAAATTCAGTTTACTAACGAGGATCGTTATAACTGGGGACCCGCTAGTGATCCGTATGATCCATTCTTCAATTCGATGCGTGATGTGCAGAATATCATCAATATCTCTGAAGAGTCAGGTGAGGACAATTACAAAGGAGTCGCACTCGTGATGAAATCTTGGATGTACTCTGTGATGACAGATACTTATGGCGATTTGCCATATAGTCAAGCTGTAGCGGCCAAGTCTGGTGTGAATTCACCGGTTTTTGATACGCAGTCCGATATATACGCAGGGATTATTGCTGATCTAGAATCAGCTAATACACTTTTAGATCCATTAGGAGCGAGTATCGAAGGAGATATTTTGTTCGCTGGAGACATCATGTTGTGGAAGAAGTTTGCAAACTCCCTATTGTTGAGAATTCACATGAGACTGTCTGATAGAATAGATCCTAGTGCTGCGATGCAAGCGATCATGAGTGATGCGAGTACTTACCCAATCATGACAGGCAATGAAGACAATGCCGCATTGCAGTATTTGCAAGATAACCCGAATCAGCAGCCACTTTATACGACGCGTTCAGGTTCATTTGATGAGTATCGACTGAGCGAAAATATGGAAGACATTCTCAAGTCATTGAATGACAACAGAATCTACGCTTATGCTCAACCTACTACTAATTCTGGCGCAGGGCTTGTTGGGGCTTTGGATGACTATCAAGGAGTGCCTAATGGCCTAGCTGATGAAGAGGCATTGGCTTACTCTCCTAGTGGTGAAGCGGATAAGGGCGGATCTAACTACATCTCTAGAGTAGGCTTGATGTTCTCCTGTTCAGCATGTGATGATTTGGCTTCACCGATTGCAAGACAATCGATCTTGATGAGCTATTCTGAGTTGCAGTTTGTATTGGCAGAGGCGAGAGAGCGTGGGTTTATTTCGACGGGTGATGCCGAGACTTACTACACGAATGGCATTCAATCTTCATTTGACTACTACATATCGAGACTTGATGTGGGTGGTTATACTGATATCAGTGCAGCAGTAGCGCCAGACGCGACTTATTTCACACAAGCAGATGTGGCTTACACTGGGACGCAAGCAGAGCTTTTGGAGAAAATCGGGACACAAAAGTGGATCGCATTGTTTTTCAGCGGAATGGAGGCATGGTTCGACTGGAGAAGAACGGGTTACCCGACGATCACGCCTGGAGCAGGAGCAGTACAGTCGACAGTGCCAGTGAGATTCATCTACCCGACTGATGTACAGGCTCTCAACAAGGATAATTACGATGCAGTGATCGCTCGTCAGGGACCAGACAATCTCAACACGAAAGTGTGGTGGGATATAAATTAATACGATAAGGATATAAAAACCACCCCTTCACCTCTGAATAAGAGACGGGGTGGTTTGTCTTTTCGATATAATGATGTCTAGCACACTAGCAATCAAATTTTGTCAAAAAACACAATACTTTAAGGATGAAAAAAATATCAATACTGTGCCTACTATGCTCAATGTCAATTATGAGCTTGGCGCAGAAAACAGAAAATGTCATACTCGTATCTCTTGATGGTTTGAGATGGCAAGAATTGTTCGGTGGAGCGGACTCTTTATTAGTTGATGATTCTAAATATGTCGAGAATCCAGAAGAACTGACCGAAGCATTTTGGGTCAATGATCCACTACAAAGAAGAGAAATGTTGATGCCTTTCTTTTGGAACACCATCGCAGCAGAGGGGCAACTCTATGGCAATAGGAAGTATGGAAATAAGGTAGACTGCAGCAACCAAATGTGGTTTTCATACCCAGGCTATAACGAGATATTGACGGGTTTTGCAGATGACGAAAACATCAGTAGCAACGATAAAATCAACAATCCCAATGTCACCATTCTAGAGCATCTCAACAATACCAAAAAATACAAGGGGCAAGTAGCAGCCTTCGGCTCTTGGGATGTGTTCCCCTACATCATCAACAGGGAGCGCAGTGGTCTCCCAATCAATGCCGGGTTTGAGAAAGCAACTGATAGTCCTAACGAGACCGAGTCTTTCTTGAACAAGATTCAGGACGAGATCAGAGGCCCTTGGGGTGGCGTTCGGTTGGATGTGTTTACCCATCACTATGCCATGGAGTACATGAAGAAAAACAAGCCTAAGGTGCTCTATGTCGCCTACGGTGAGACGGATGATTTTGCTCATGATGGCGAGTACGACCAGTATTTGAAATCTGCGAAGCAAACGGATGCTTATATCAAAGAGCTATGGGATTATGCACAGTCTCAGGAACAGTACAAAGGCAAGACGACTCTGATCATCACAACGGATCACGGCCGTGGCACACACCCAAAGAAAACTTGGCAGCACCATGGCAACCGCATCAAAGATGCTGGTGAAATCTGGATAGCAGTGATGGGACCAGATACCCCTACTAAAGGTGAAATAAAAGAAGAAGGGCAGTTTTACCAAAACCAAGTGGCGCGTACTGTCATGGAGGCTCTGGGAGAAAAATACAAGCAACCTAAAGCTGGTGAGGCAGTGCAGGGAGCAATTCAGTAGTAGTGATTTATGAATAGACTAGTTGTTACGTTTGTAATTTTGTTTGTCTGGGGGTGTAGTA
The DNA here is from genome assembly GCF_900142205.1 of Reichenbachiella agariperforans. Taxonomy (GTDB): domain Bacteria; phylum Bacteroidota; class Bacteroidia; order Cytophagales; family Cyclobacteriaceae; genus Reichenbachiella; species Reichenbachiella agariperforans. Next base: position 168,946 of record NZ_FRAA01000008.1, on the reverse strand, counting down.
GCCCTCAGACTCATTTCCCCATTCCTACTTATTCGGATGTGTTATTAGGAGACTTGACAGCCAATGCAAGGTTGGACTCTCTGCTGCATTTGCCTATGATGGTTGGCATGGATGTCAATCAAGACTGGCAGGTAATTGCCACAGATACGGTTGGAGGCTTGAATCCCACCATACCGTCCTTTGATAGTAGCGAGTCTGTAACACTCCCACATCGAATCCTACTGCCCAATTCACCGATTTGGTACAGAACCTCTGTGCCACTCGATAACGGCGTACTGCACATTCGTGCCGATGATGGCGCACAGCTTTGGCTCAATGGCCAGCGTGCTCATCGATTGACAGGAGAATATTTTCCCATTCATGCTACATCCAATCAACCTACAGAAATCACGATTCGAGTGCTCAACAACGCCATGGAGGGTGGGCTCAGAAGTGTCCAATGGATTGCTCAAAAGGGCTGGTCAGACTATCAGAGCACCCAACAAAAACATTACGATCAGTGGATCACAGAGCGAAAGCTCAGCTTGATTCATCCAGATTTGAAACAAGCAGATTTGTCAGTATATCCAGCCATGCTTACCGATCCCTACTGGCAAGCAGCCAATGATAGTCTCTACCTAAGGTGGCAATCTGAGGGAATAGAGCAGGCAATCCTCCGATTCGGAAAAGATTCTTTAGATCTCAATCTGCACAAAACGGTCTCAGGTGTTTCAGGGAATTTTCTGACTTCTTTTCCATCCTTTGAGAACATAATCTATTACCAAATACAACAAGGAAAGACGCAATCGCAGATCTATAGTTTCCAAAAACAAATGGTAAAGGACACTTTCCAATTGGCACTCTGGGGAGATAGCCAAGGAGGTTGGACAACATTTGGGCAGCTTATATCTCGTATGAATGAACATGAACCCGCCTTCGGTTTAGGAGCAGGGGATCTTGTTGATCAGGGTAGTGACCGTTTCGCATATTTACAGTTTGTAGAGGCCTTGAGTCAGTCCACTTTTGTGCATTATCCAGTGCCGGGCAATCATGATTATGACGGGTATTACGATGACCTCCATCCAAAGAATTACTTTGAGTTTGCTGCTTTGCCTCATCAAAAGCAGTATTTCTCATGGACTGAGGGCAATTGTGCTTTCATTGCATTGGATCCTGATGAACGGTTTCCTGTTGGGATACCAGAGGGCTCTGCGCAGTACGATTGGTTTATTGAGCAGATTCATTCATCCGCTTGGGTGTCAGCGGAGTGGCGATGGATTGTATTGCATCATCCGCCTTACTCACAAGGTTGGCCAGGCTATCACGGTGAGGTATCTATACTGGAACTCCTAGAGCCGCTTTTTGAATCCACTCGCATCGATCTAGTGGTCGCTGGACACAGCCATGACTATGAGCGATTGATCCGTCAGTTTGGAGCGCAAAAGACAGCGTTTCTGGTTGTAGGTGGTGGAGGAGGAGGTCTTGAACCTTCGGGTTTGTCCGACTGGCCAGTCATGGATACCGTCATCAAAAAACACCACTATGGTATAGCTACAGTACAAGGCAAATCATTGACTTTCAGAGCCTATGATCTGGAAAATCAATTGATGGATAGTCTAACCTTAACGCACCAATGATTCACCCAACCCAAAAGAATTTAGCAATTAATCATTTTATATTCATGAAACATTTGACCCCCATATTCTTTCTCTTCCTGACAGCAATCGCCTGCCAACCCAAGCAAGAAACCCAAGTACCAATCAAGCTCAACCAAATGCAAGTCATCGGTAGCCACAACAGTTACAAGAGCGGTATAGAACCCGCCCTGATGCAATTGTTGATTCAAGAAGACTCTGGTGCGATGGGCTTGGACTACAGACACCTGCCACTCGATCAGCAGTTGGATTTGGGACTGAGGAATCTGGAAATAGATGTCGTGTATGACCCAGAAGGAGGGCGTTTTCAGCAGCCTTTGGCTTTGCAGTTGATGGATTCTCTGGGAATCCCAGCCTTACCATTCGATACGGCTCATGAGTTGTCGACTCGGGGCATCAAAACTTTTCATATCCCGGACATTGACTTTAGGAGTCACTGTTTGACTTTCAAGGGATGTTTGTCGGATGTACGGACCTGGTCTATGGCAAATCCTACCCATTTCCCTATCATCATCACGATCAATCCTAAGAACTCCGGCATCAACAAGCCAGGATATACCGAAGTGACGGCTTTCGATGCACAGGCTTTGGATAGTTTGGATGCGGAGATCGCAGCTGTATTTGCAGATGAAGAGCTGATCACCCCTGGACTGGTACAGGGATCAGCAGCGAGTTTGAGGGAAGCGGTCTTGACTACTGGCTGGCCAGCATTGGACGCTTCGAGAGGGAAAGTTTTGTTTGTCTTCGATGCAGGTCGTGAACTAACTGAGCAGTATTTGCAAGGTGACGTAGCGAGCAAACCGATGTTCGTGGATGTAGAAGAGACGCACCCTATGGCTGCATTTTTCATCATGAATGATCCGATTGAGCAGGAGCAGGAAATCAGAGAGCGAGTCAAAAAAGGCTACATGGTCAGAACCCGCGCAGATGCCAATACAGATGAAGCGAGGAAGAACAACTACGAGCGATTCGAGGCTGCCAAACGCTCAGGCGCACAGGTGATCACCACAGATTACTATATCAAAGAAATCAATCCATTCAGTACTTTCCAAGTCACATTTGATAGCTCGACCTACGAAAGAAGCAATCCAGTGTCCATCCATCCCAATCCAGCACTATGAATTCAAGAAGAAAATTTATCAAGCAGTCTGCAGTAGTTTCCATAGGATTTGCAGGACTAGCACAGTACCTGACCCATTGTTCGTTTGCCAAAAATGAAACCATGACAGCTGCCAATCAATGGTTGGAATTACCAGAAGGATTTGAGGCAAAGATCATCTCTCAGTGGGGAGAAAAAATGTCAGATGGATTCTTTGTACCGAGCAGAGCAGATGGCATGGCGGCTTTTGATTTGGATGGAAAAGTCGTCCTCATCCGCAACCATGAGAACAGCCCTAATCCCATTGAATTTGGTCCATTTGGCAAAGATTTGGAGCTGTTTGATCTGTTGCACAAAGAGCAGTTTTATGACCATGGATTTGGGAAAAACCCAAGTCTAGGAGGTACGACTACTGTGGTATTTGACGAAGAGAAGCAGGAAGTCGAGAAGCAGTTTTTGAGTCTGATCGGTACCAATCGCAACTGCGCAGGTGGACCGACTCCATGGAACACCTGGATCACCTGTGAGGAAGACACTACGCCACAAGGCGAAGAAAATGAGCAGTCTCATGGATACAATTTTGAGATTCCTGTCAGTGGCACAGGATTGATCGTACCTAAGCCCATCAAGGCGATGGGTCGCTTCAACCACGAAGCGGTGGCTGTAGATCCCAGTACTGGCATAGTCTATCAGACCGAGGATCAGCACGACAGTTTGATCTATCGTTACCTGCCTCATGTGCCGGGAGAGCTCCATGAAGGAGGCGTGCTACAGGCCTTGGTTATCAAAGACCAGTTGAGCTTTGATACACGAAATATTGAACAACAGGCGCTGGCAGTTGGCCAGTCACTTGCTGTGGAATGGATGACGCTTGACAATGTCGAAAGCCCAGCGGATGATTTGCGCCACAGAGGTTTCGAAGCGGGAGCGGCTGTTTTTGATAGAGGCGAAGGCATGTGGTATGGTAACGAGGAGGTCTATTTTGCCTGTACCAATGGCGGCAAGAACCGCTCAGGTCAGGTGTTCAAATACAAACCGAGTCCGTTTGAGGGGACTGATCGGGAAGCCGAACAGCCCGGTGTTTTGACTTTGTTTGCAGAACCCAATGATACCGAGATACTGAAGTTCTGCGACAACCTGACCGTTTCACCATGGGGTGATGTGATCTTGGTGGAGGATGTAGCGGATGCCTACATCCGAGGCATCAAGCCGGACGGAGAGATCTACAACATTGGTAGAAATGTAGGCTCCAAATCAGAGCTCACGGGCGTATGTTTTTCGCCATCCGGCAAAACACTATTCGTCAATGTACAAGAAGAAGGGCTCACCATGGCCATCACAGGGCCTTGGGATCAATTGAGAGACAAAGCATGAAAAGATTATTAATTCTAGTTGTTTTAATAGGAACAGTACAATTTTCGCGAGCACAGGACGCCCTCAGCGAATGGTGGTTTTGGCCAGACTATACGCTGGATCGCCATGCCAATAACCCCATCGGGCCAAGATTAGAATCGCCTAAGTCACCCGTTGCTCCTTTGAAATACAAGACCTATCCGTTTGAGTTTTTCGGTCAAGATCCGACGGAGCGAGTCGAAGGGTTTTTTCCTTCTGAGCGAGTGCCAACGGAGGCTTTTTCGGTGGAACTCTGGTTGCTCTATCATGTCAATCAAGAGGTGGGCATCATGACCACCTATCGTTATCAGCATCAGGAGCAAGATCCGCTGTGGTTGCTGGGTGTCTATGGTCGTCAGGTAGTTTTTACACTCAAAGATCAGGAGTCGGCGTTTTCTAGCGCGCTGAATGTTGAAGTGGAGGGACGCGGATGGAAGAATTACTGGGCACATCTGGTAGCCACCTATGACGGGCAGTTCATGAAACTCTACCTCAATGGCGAACTGAAAGCTCAGATGAAAGTCGGTAAAATCATGCAATACGACCCGAAAGTCATGCAGTTGGAGAATGCTGCCTACCTCTCTCATGAGCCCTACATGCAGATGGGAGATTTGTTGAAGTGTCAGCGACTGTATCGTCAGGCTTTGAGCAAAAAGGAGATTGAAAAGAACTTCGAAGACTTTCAAAACCTGACCATAGAAGGCAAGCTCTACCCAGACCTATTTCATTACAATGCTGGACCTTACCTACAGATGGGTACGCCTACCCAGATGGGGGTCGTCTGGGAAACCAGCGAACCCACCAATACAGTGATTGAGTACGGGACTTCTGTGCCCTTGACGGAAAGTGTGAAGCTAGAGACCCTAAAAAGCAACCGCGAAACAGGCACAATTGAAGGCAGCAACATCAATCAATACGTATTCAAAAACCTAGAGCCGGGTCAAGCTTATTTCTACAACATCAAATCAACTACCAAGGATGGGCAGGTGATAGAAAGCGGAATTTCGACCTTCAAAACTGGGGAGGTTGCGCCAGCATCTTTCACCTTCTCGGTGATTGGTGATACGGAGGCGCGCCCACATGTCAACAACCGTGTGTCCAAGTTGCTTTGGGACGAGCGACCTGAGTTTTTGCTCAATCTTGGAGACTTGACTGATGGCGGTCAAGAGGCCAACAAGTTCCAGTGGAACTATGAGTACTTCCATGCCATGAGTCAACTGACCTCACGCATTCCGGTGTATCCAGTTGCGGGCAATGGAGAGGGTGATCTGTATTGGTTCAATCAGTACCACATCTTGCCGTACAAGGACAAGGCCTACTACAAATTCACCTTTGGCAATGCGGAGTTCTTCATGCTCGATAGCAACCGAAAGGATCAGTTTGCGGAGGGAGCGGAGCAGTATGTCTGGCTAGAGGAACAGCTACAGCACTCTACTGCTGAGTGGAAGTTCGTGGCGCATCATCATGCACCCTATTCTTCGGATGAGGACGACTATGGTGACAGTTGGAAGGAGTCTACCTCCATGGGCGACCCAGAGATCAAGCCCATCGTGCCACTCTACGAAAAGTATGGTGTGGACATGGTCTTCTTCGGTCACCTGCATACCTATCAGCGGACCCATCAGATATTGGACAACAAAGTCACCAAAACCAAAGGTGTGACTTATGTCCAAGCCGGTGGTGCAGGCGGTAATTTGGAGGATTTTGCACCGACTCGTTCATGGTTCAGTGCCAAGACATTCAGGGGACATCACTACTTGACCATCGAGGTGTTTGGGGACGAGCTGGAGCTGCGCATGTACGATAGCGAAGGCCGAATGAAAGACATATTTAAACTCAATAAATCAACCAACCATGAGTAACATGACTGCCTCCTTCGTACAGCAAGGAGATACGCACAAGTCTGGGGTGCAGAGCCGAAAGGCCGAATCCCTGAGTCAAGCGTCACGGACGATATTGAATCGTGATGCCAATATTTTTTTGCACCAAGCATTGTCTTCGCCTGTGATGAATGTCATCGAGAGGGCAGAGGGCGCTTACATCTTCGACCATGACGGCAAGCGCTACTTCGACCTGCATGGCAATGGCGTACACCACATCGGGTACAACAACCCTGCTGTCGTAGCAGCCATCAAACGTCAACTGGACGATCAGTTGAGTTTTGCTCCGAGACGCTACACGGCACAGGTGACGGTGGATTTTGCAGAGAAGTTGGTGTCGATGGCACCTGAGGAACTGGACCGGGTGTTGTTTTGTCCGGGAGGATCGGAAGCCATAGAGATGGCCGTGATGCTCGCCAAGCGTGTGACGGGCAAGTGGAAGACAGTTTCCTTTTGGAATCAATTTCATGGCAGCACCTTTCAAGCAGCGACGCTCAGTGGCAATGCCCACTGGACGACTGGCGTGGGGCCCATGGTGCCGGGTGCATTTTTCGTGGAGTTCCCGAACTATTACCGCAATCCCTGGGGTATAGATCCTGCTGATACAGATGCCATCGATGCTGCCTATCTTGATCAGCTGCGTGTGGTGTTTCAGAACAATCCAGATATCGCAGCGGTGGTCGGGACGCCTGTGGCATCTACGCCTTTTATCCCGACAGCTAGATATTGGCAGACTGTGAGAACACTTTGCGATGAGTACGGCGCATTTTTGATCTTTGATGAAATCGTGTGTGGCATGGGGCGAACGGGTAAAATGTTTGCCGCGGAGCACTATGTCACCCCTGATGTATTGGTAGTGGGCAAGTCTCTAGGCGGAGGAATACTGCCGTTTGCAGGTATCTTGACCAAGGACAAATACAACGTCGTGGCAGATTATTCGATCGGGCATTTTACGCATGAGAAGAGTCCGATTAGTGCAGCAGCGGGGCATGCGACCATTGACTTCATTCAGCAAGAAGAATTGGTGTCACGTGCGGAATCATTGGGTAGCTACCTGCTCAAAGGATTGCAAGAGATGGCAGCTGCATATGATCAGATCGGTCATGTGGACGGGATCGGTTTGCTCCTGTCGATAGATCTGGTGACCTCAAAGAAGTCCAAAGAACGGAACCCAACTTTAGCGAATGCGGTATTGGAATATGGCCTGTCCAAAGGCTTGTCATTCAAAGTGATCGATACCAATGTGGTCACACTGCATCCTCCCTTGATCATCAGTCAGGACGAAGCGGATTTTATACTGGAGAGCTTCAGACAGATTTTCAAAAGCTTAATAAAAAATTAACCATTGTGCTTCGGCATTATAATATAGATATATGAATTTGAACGGAATAGAGCTGGTCGTATTTGACATGGCTGGCACCACAGTAGAAGAAGGAAAAACAGTGTATCAGTGTGTGAAAAAAGCATTGGAAAGAGTCGGCATCCATCTGGAGTTGGAAGAGGTGTTTAGAGCAGTGGGTGGGATGAACAAAACCGAAGGCATCAATCAGTTGATTGATGCGCATGCGCCTGAGACTAGTGATGAAGAGCGTGAGGCAGTCAATGCAGATTTTTTTAAGATTTTGATCAAAAAATACGAAGAGACAGATGAAATAAAGGCTTTTCCAGGAGCGGTAGAGTTATTTGCAGAACTACACAACCGTGGGATCAAAGTAGCCCTAGATACTGGCTATAGTCGGGAGATTGTGGACCTATTGCTCAAGCGTCTAGGCTGGACTGGAAGTGATTTGATCGATTTCACAGTGACCAGTGATGAAGTAGAATCGGGCAGACCCTCGCCAGAGATGATCCAAAAGATCATGGCGCATTTTGGAATCACAGACGCACAGCGAGTCGTCAAAGTAGGGGATACCCAATCCGATATGGAAGAGGGACTCAATGCCCAGTGCAAGTACATCGTAGGCGTAGCGTCCAACATGTACAGCCGCGAAGAATTGACAGCTTTGGGCGCGACACATGTCGTCTCCAATCTGATGGAAATCATGGATTACGCCAAAGTATAAGACATGGATGTGACCTTGCCTGCTGCTTTCTCCCAAAAATCCAAAAACGCTTGGTTCCTCGTGATCTCTATGGGTTTGGTGGCATTTTCGACTTATTCATGCATGTATGCTTTTCGAAAGGCTTTTTCTGTGGGTGTATTTGCGGATGTTACCTATCTGGGGTTGGAGTTCAAGAGTCTGCTGATCATCGCTCAGGCACTGGGGTATATGTTCTCGAAGTTCATAGGGATCAAGTTCATTTCTGAACTAAAGAAGAGCCAGCGGGCTTGGTTGATCTTGGCGCTGATTGGTTTTGCAGAGTTGGCCTTGGTACTGTTTGCGTTCATCCCAGCTCCCTATAACTTCTGGTGTCTTTTCCTCAATGGTCTGCCCTTGGGTATGATCTGGGGTATCGTGTTTAGTTACCTCGAGGGTAGGTCTAGTACGGAGATATTGGGTGCGATCCTGTCGATCAGTTTCATCATGGCATCCAATCTCTGCAAGTCCGTCGCACAATGGCTCATCATCAACCTCAGTGTATCGGAGTACCACATGCCCTACATTGTTGGGCTGATATTCACCGTGCCACTGTTGGTCTCGGTTTATTTGCTCAACAAAATGCCCGAACCGACAGAGGAGGACAAAGCGGAGCGGATGGCACGTGTCCCCATGGATGCCGCAAGTCGCCGTACAAGCCTCAAAAGTATCGGAGGATTGATGCTGGTCATGGTACTGAGCTACATGATGCTCACCATCTTTAGAGACCTGCGCAGCAATTACGCTTCCGATATTTGGCTGGCTTTGGGCTTTGCGGAGGAGCCGTCGATCTACTTGAGTACGTCGATACCTTCCACCATCATTGTACTGATCGTGATGAGTTCGATTTTCCTGATCAGGGACAACTTCAAGGCACTGTTGGCCATACAGTTGATCATATTGGTGGGCTATGTCACGATTGCACTGAGCACTTTTGGGATGGAACAAAAAGTGGTATCTGGTTCGCTGTGGGTGATTATGATCATGACAGGCGTGTATTTGGCCTATATACCGTTCAACTGCTTTGTGTTTGAGCGGGTCATCCCGGTCTTCAAAATCTCTGGTGCTAACATAGGTTTTTTGATGTACATCGCGGATGCTTTTGGCTACCTAGGCAGTGTGGGAGTGTTGTTGTTTAAGAATTTTTATTCACCCAATGTGGATTGGTTGGACTTTATCGTCCAGTCCGCCTATGTGGTGGCCGTGATAGGGATCGTGATGACGGGCTTTACGGTAGTTTATTTGTTGCGAAAGATTAGAATAGCGAATTGAGATGAGTACAATGAAATATGATTTGATCGTAGTGGGTGGCGGTATCTTGGGTACCTTTCATGCCTACCATGCACTGATGGCAGGCAGGTCCGTCGCGATGATCGAGCGAGACCATGAACCGATGAGTGCCACCGTGCGAAACTTCGGACAGGTCGTCCCCTCGGGTATGGATGCCAAATGGCAAAAATATGGACGCAGGAGTCTAGAGATATACAAAGACATACAGGCTAAGACAGATATATCGATTCGTCAAAACGGCTCGATCTACATTGCCTCAGACGAGGAAGAAATGACACTGATCCACGAACTGCATCAGATCAATCAGGTCAATGGATATGCTTCACAGTTGAAATCCCCTACCGAATGTCTAGAGACTTATCAGGGTTTGAAAGCGGACTATGTGAAGGGAGGCTTGTTTTTTCCAGATGAGGTGACCGTAGAGCCGAGAGTGGCGGTACATCAGATCAGAGCCTACTTGATCGAGCAGTACGGTTTGCAGTATCTCTCGAACCGCTGTGTGACAGAGATTGAGTCTGCCAGTGACAACCAGTGGGTATTTTGCAATTCAGGCGAAGTATTCATGTCCGAAAAGGTCGTCGTATGCACGGGCAGTGATTTCAAAAATCTGTATCCAAAACTCTACCAGGAGAGCGATCTCGAAGTGACCAAGCTGCAGATGATGCAGACAGTACCGCAAAGGAATCAGTTCATACCTGGCTCTGTGCTGACAGGACTGAGCATCCGACGTTATGAGAGTTTTAGCGAATGCAACTCCTACGCAGCAATCAAGGCCAAAGAAGACCCACAGTCCAAACACAAAGAATGGGGGATTCACATCCTATTCAAGCAAGCGATGGATGGCAGTGTCATCATCGGTGATTCCCACGAATATGCAGATGCCGCCCAAGCAGATGCCTTGGGTTTCGATATCAATCAGGAGATGAATGCGTACATGATCCGGTTAGCCAAGGAAATCTTCGACCTAGAATCTTGGGAGCTGCAGCGCACCTGGTTTGGGGTTTACAGCCAGTGCAAAAACAAGGATGTTTTCGAGCATACCATTGACCAGCACATCCACATTGTCACCGGGATAGGAGGCAAGGGCATGACAGGTAGCGCAGGATTCGCCGAGGAGAGTATTCGGAGGATTTTTGGAGAATAAGGGACTGGATTCTTGGGGATTCAAGTGGGGATATTGTCTGGTTTGAGTGCTGTTTTGCTTCTATGAATCTTGTACCAAAGGCAAGTCAATAAACTGCCCCTCAGGTCTTCTAGAGGCATAAAATGTACTTGTTCAAAAAGTCTGCGCAGACTTTGCTCCAAACCTACCGAAGCTTTACCAAAAACCTACTGATACTTTGCCACAAACCTGCTGTGACTTTATGCTAAACCTGTACAGGTTTGCCAGAAAACCCGCGCATCATTGCTAGAAATCCGCGCAGACTTTAGATCAAACCCGCGCAGACTTTGCTCCGAATCTGCGCAGACTTTAGGTCAAACCCGTGCAGACTTTGAGCCGAACCTGCACGGGTTTTTGAAAAGACAAAAACAGGCTTTTTTTGGTACCTCATAATCGATAGATATTGGAGGGGTTTTTAGGTATCCTATGGGTACTTCCTAAGAAAATATTAATGCACTATTTGCGTGGATTAGAATCTGAAATCAGGTGTTTTTGAGATTGTTGTCTATTCAATACAGCGCTACTAGCCTGGCTAAAATTATAAAAGTCGCTGCAAGAAATGCAAAAATATTAAAGGTCGTTACACCACATATGCTGCGTCACAGTTTTGCAACACATCTGTTAGAAGCAGGCATAGATTTACGCACTATTCAAACATTATTGGGACACAACTCTCTAGAAACCACCCAAATGTATACCTAGTGTAGCCACCTCAAGTTTGCGAGATATCAAAAATCCATTAGATTCGCTCTGATACAACCGAAGTAAACACCACAAAGGTGTGTTTATTGAATTGTTGGCATTAATTAAAACTTAACCATGATAAAATCCTTGCTTAATTTTTTAGGGATCAACCGATATTCACTTGAATCTGTTTTCACTCCTTCTAATGCAGCTAAAATCAACTATATAAATCGTCCAGAATTGGAACGAAAAGTAGATAAGGCACTGAAAATTGTTGGTACTCAGCTTATTGTATATGGACATTCTGGAAGTGGAAAAACTACTCTAATAAGAAGGGCTTTAAATAGATCAGAGAGAAATTTCATTAAAACGAGCTGCATTTCCACAAGTACTTTAGAAGAGCTGATAATAAACGCATTTGATAAATTAAACCCGTTTTATACCTCAAAAAAATCGCACAAATTTTCCACGAAAATATCATCTTCACTAAAAGCAACGTATTCAGGAATTGAATCTTCTCTGCAATCTGAGTTTTCAACTGAAACATCAACTGAGTTTCAAAGAGTTCTTCCTGTTCAATTAACTTATGAAAAGCTTGCAGAGTTTCTTGGAGCGGCTAATTGCGTATGGCTAATTGATGACTTCCATAAAGTTAGCGATGAAGAAAAGAAAAAATTAGCAGAGGTAATGAAAGCCTTTGTGGATATTTCAGATGAATATCCAAAAGTTAAGATAATTGCAATAGGCGCAGTGAATTCACCTAGAGAAGTAGTAAACTATAACGATGAATTAAAACCTCGGTTATCAGAAACATTAGTCCCACTTCTTGATGATGAAGAACTTAAAGAAATACTTCTAAATGGATCTAGACTTCTAAATATTACATTCACAAACAAACTGATCAATCAAACAATAAGTTATTCAAATTCATTAGGCTCTATATGTCATATTTTAGCATATAATCATTGTGATTCATCAGGTATTGATAAAACTCGTAGATTCAATCAAGACATATCTGAATCGGTAATAAATACTTCCATAGAGGATTATGTTAAGGATAAAGCAGATACGTTTCAACAAAAATTAGATAATGTTTTAAAACAACGTGAAAGGAAATTTAAAAACGTTCACTTCATATTAAATGCAATAATTGAACTTAATAAGGAGAACGTAACTCACAATGAAATACTTTCAAAAATTCAAGAAACCACCAGAGATTATCCGCAGGGAAATTGCACAACATATTTGAAAAAGTTAATCTCCAGTGAAGGCAATGAAATATTGAGACTCGATGAGAACGCTGGAACCTACTCTTTTTCAGATCCCTTTTTTAAAGCATTTTGCAAAATGGCTTTGTCCAAACTTGACGAGGATGAATCTCAAGACCTAGGCAATATAAGAGAGTTGCTAATTAAGAGTCTGTTGGAAAAATTCAGAGTGGAACTAAAAACTAATGCCAACATTCTGTGATGAAATCATGCGTGGGCAATGCTAGACGGGAGTTTTCTGCATTCTGGAAGCCCCGCCAAATCTCCGATTTGGTCTATTGTGAACAAAAAAAATGTAATAGACCAAATCAGAGATTTGGCTATTTTCAATCCGAAACATGATCTTCACCAAAACGCACGATTCATACAGTGTCGTTGTGCTTAATGTAAAAAATGACCGAATAATGAAATTAAGAGATAAAAAACCTGCACTAATACTAATCGATGTACAAAAAGCATTTTTGGACGAAGATTATTGGGGAGGAAACAGGAACAATAAAAATGCAGAGTTTGTTTGTGCTAAAATTTTGGAGAAATGGAGAGAATTAGATTTACCAATATTTCATATAAGACATAGTTCAACTAATCTGAATTCCAAGTTAAACCAATCTAATGAAGGATTTGAATTCAATGAAAACGTAATACCCTTAGAGAAAGAACCGATAATTACAAAAGAGGTTAATAGTGCATTTATTGGAACAGACCTAAAAGAGCAATTAGACAAATTAAATATTGACACTCTAGTTATTGTAGGAATAACGACTAATCATTGCGTATCAACAACGACACGAATGGCTGGTAATTTTGGATACGAAACTTATCTAATTTCCGATGCAACTGCAACATTTGACAGAATTGGAATTAACGGAGAAAAATATGATTCAGAAACCATTCATTTGACTACTCTTGCTAATTTGAATGATGAATTTGCAAGTGTTTGGGATTTTAAGAAATTAATGTCTGAAATTTAGCAGAACGAAGAAAACACTAAGCACAACAATGTGTAAAATTAATTGCTACTAAAGGTGATCATACCCCAATAGTTAGGACAGGAATCAAAGGATTCTTATTTTATGCCATTGGATATGGTATCGCAATAATTACTTTCTTAACACGTTCATGTACCCGCTCCATTTCATTTCATCATTTTTATTATCGGCTCAACCTGGTTTGTTGTTTCAACTATAAAATACTTATTTAAACACTATTTCTATTTCCTATTGAATAATCAGGGGTAAAAAACACAGTTGAAAGCGGCTGATTTCAACAACTTAGTGTATTAGTTCGGGTTTAACGATTAAATACTTAACTTTGCGCTCCATTCAAGTGGGTGGGTTCTGATCTAATCAGAATATGTAACAAATAATGATGCGCTCATGCCCGTGATTGCATTGTATAACTAGGGCACAGTAATAATGGCACAAGAAGAAAAAGAGGTTGCTAAAGAAGAAGTAACTGAAAAAGCAACAGAGGCAACTCCAGTAGCTGAGACAGCGACAGAAGAAGTAGCAGCTGAAAAGCCTGCAAAGAAAGTAGTCGTAGAAGAAGAATTTGATTGGGATAATATCCAACCAAAAGGTTTCGGTGACGGTTACTCTAAAGCACAAAAAGAAGATCTAGAAGCACTATACGGTGATTCACTGAATACTATCGAAGAAAAAGAGGTAGTGAAAGGTGTGATCGTTAGCATGACTGCTAGAGACGTGATTATCAACATCGGGTTTAAATCTGATGGTTTGGTATCTGCTTCAGAATTCAGAGATCAGCCGGATTTGAAGGCAGGTGATGAAGTAGAAGTATTCATTGAAGAGCAAGAAGATAACAACGGTCAGCTCGTTCTTTCTAGAAGAAAAGCGAAGATCGTAAGTGCTTGGGAAAATATACAAAAATCTTTCGACCAAGATCTCGTGATCGACGGTATGGTCAAGAGAAGAACCAAAGGTGGTTTGATCGTCGATATCTTCGGAGTGGAAGCGTTCCTACCTGGTTCACAAATTGATGTGAAGCCAATTAGAGATTTCGATATCTTCGTTGACAAGAAGATGGAAGTGAAGGTTGTGAAAATTAACTACACGAACGATAACGTAGTAGTATCTCACAAAATCCTGATCGAGAAAGATCTAGAGAAGCAAAAAGCACAAATCCTAGAGAACCTAGAGAAAGGTCAAGTACTAGAAGGAGTAATCAAAAACATGACCAACTTCGGTGTATTCATCGATTTGGGTGGTGTAGATGGTCTGCTTCACATTACAGATATCTCATGGGGTAGAGTTAATCACCCAGAGGAAGTATTGGATCTAGATGCTAAAGTGAATGTTGTTGTTCTTGATTTTGACGATGACAAGAAGAGAATTTCTCTCGGTATGAAGCAGTTGTCAGAGCATCCATGGGATTCTCTAGACGCTACTGTTGAGATCGGTACTAAGGTGAAAGGTAAGATTGTAAACGTTGCTGATTACGGTGCGTTCCTAGAAATTCAGCCAGGTGTTGAAGGTCTAATTCACGTATCTGAGATGTCTTGGTCACAGCATTTGAGAAATCCTCAGGATTTCATCAATATCGGTGACGAGCTAGAAGCAGTTGTATTGACTATCGATAGAGATGATAGAAAAATGTCTCTAGGGATCAAGCAACTCACTGAAGATCCATGGACTAAGCAAGACGTATTGACGAAGTATGCTGTAGGTACTGATCACAAAGGAGTGGTTAGAAACTTGACTAACTTCGGATTATTCATCGAGCTAGAAGAAGGAATCGACGGTTTGGTTCACGTATCTGATTTGTCATGGACAAAAAAGATCAAGCACCCATCAGAGTTTGTCAGTGTAAACGAAGAGCTAGAAGTGAGAGTACTGGAGCTAGACGTAGACAACAGAAGATTGGCACTAGGACACAAGCAACTAGAAGAAAATCCATGGGATACTTTCGAAACTGTATTCTCAAAAGGAACAACTCACAAGTGTACGGTCAATACGATCATAGACAAAGGAGCTATCCTAGAGCTACCATACGGATTGGAAGGATTCTCATCGACTAGAAACTTGAAGAAAGAAGATGGATCTACTCCAGCAGTAGGTGATAGTCTAGATTTCGTCGTGATTGATTTCTCTAAGGATGAAAGAAGAATCGCTTTGTCTCACGTAGGGACATATAGCGATCACATCGTAGAGAAAGCTCCAGCTAAGCCAGCTAAAAAAGGTGGTAAAGGTGGACAAGGCGGACAGGCGATCAGCAAGCTGAACTCAGAGTCTGAGAAATCTACTTTAGGTGATCTAGCTGCTTTGACTGCTCTAAAAGAGCAAATGGAAGGTGGTGCTAAAAAGCCCGCTGCTAAGAAAGAAGAAGGCGATTCAAAAGACGAATCAGCTAAATAATAATACATAAAAAGGGTGTGTGATATGCGCACCCTTTTTATTCTTATCTCGTAAGAGATATTAGTTGTATTAGATCAAGAATTGTTTGCGCATCGCCTAAATAATTCTATTTTTGCAACATCAAAACGGTCCTGTGGCCGAGTGGCTAGGCAGTGCTCTGCAAAAGCATCCACAGCGGTTCGAATCCGCTCGGGACCTCCAGATTGATAAGGACTACTCAAGAATGAGTAGTCCTTTTTTTGTTTGTGCACAAAGGTTTTTGACGTGTAGTAAGGGATCAATCTGTATTTATGGAGGAGAGGTAGATCATTTCGTTATTCAAGATTTATTGTTCAGGACTCATCATTGTTTTTTATAAAACAATCACCTACTATGAGTCTTTGAGGTAATATTTAAATGATTGGAATAATGAATATCGAAGGCTCAATGTCTAGCATTAATTTTATCCCTCAATTTACCGACTGATCCGAAAGTAGCCTAGTGTTAGGGCTACTGTCAGTATGATCAGAATAGGCTACCACTATTGATTAGTGAGTGCGAGTCCTTTCTTGTAGGTTGATATGGCTCTTTCTCGGGCTTGTTTGTGGTCTACTATTGGCATGGGGTAGTGGAGTTGGTTTAGCTCAGGGACCCACTTTTTGATGTAAGTCATTTTGGAATCAAACTTTTTGACCTGCTCGTATGGGTTGAATATGCGGAAGTAGGGTGCAGCGTCACAGCCTGTTCCTGCAGCCCATTGCCAATTTCCGTTGTTGGAAGAGAGTTCGTAATCTAGCAGTTTGCTGGCAAAATAAGCTTCTCCCCACTGCCAGTCAATTAGGAGGTGTTTGCACAAAAATCCTGCAACGATCATCCTGACCCTATTGTGCATATAACCTGTAGCATTTAGCTCACGCATACCTGCGTCTACTATTGGGTATCCTGTTTCTCCTTTTTTCCACTTTTCAAATTCTTCTGGGTTGTTTCTCCATTGAATATGGTCGTATTTGTTCTTGAAATTGGAATTGACCACCTTGGGGAAATGATATAGAATCTGCATGAAGAACTCTCTCCAAATGAGCTCGCTGAGAAAGATTACATTGCCATCCATCTGTGATATGATCTGGCGGATGCTAACAGTACCAAAACGTAGATGAGGAGATAGATGAGAGGTTTGATTTAGGCTAGGGTAGTTTCTGGTTTCTTCGTAGGTGTCTAATTCATCTAGTGTGTAATCTAAAACTTCAATAGTGGATCTTTCGAACCCTAGTTCAGCAATGCTGGGGAATTGATTGTTGAGATTGAGGAAGTTTGTACCTACTTCGGAGGGGTACATATTGAAACCTTTCAGTTCAAATTGGCTCAGCCATTTATTTTTGTAGGGAGTGAAGACAGTGTAGGGTGATCCATCAGCTTTAAGAATATCGTCCTTTGCGTAGACCACTTGATCTTTGTGCAGGTTAAATTGTATGTTACTTTGGGCTAGGAGCTGTGCTATGTTTTTGTCCCGCTGAATGGCATAGGGTTCGTAATCTTCATTGGCGTATACCGTATCGATATTGAACTCTTTGATGATACTTTTCCATATCTCCAGCGGATCTCCTTGTTTGCAATACAGTTGACTACTCTTACCTACTAGTGTTTTGGATATATGTGTTAGTTGATCGTAGATGAAAGTGATTCTAGGATCTGCTTTGTCTAGTTCAGCGGTAATATTATCATCAAAGATGAAAATAGGTAAGACGGGGGAGTTGCTACTAAGTGCACGCCATAGTCCATGGTTGTCTTCTAACCTGAGGTCTCTTCGAAACCAAAATATAGATATTTTTTCTTCTTTCATTGTTCGCTATAGGAGAGTTCGGGGCTGACCAAAGTTGCTAGGATTGATTCTAATCACTAAAGTATCATGTTTTTTACTCTTTAGTGTAACGCCTCACGTTACATTGAACATCCTTTAGTAGACGGTTGGGCTAAAAGGCATCTTGATTTGGGCATTCTATGATTTAGTCTTATTCCCTCGGTCGTGTTTGTTTGTGCCTACATAGAAAGGGGTACGAATGGGTATTGTGTTCAATATCTTCAACCCAAATTCGGCAACTGAACTTCGTTTCATTATGGAAAAGGCTAGTTTTTACAGGGTAGAAAAAGTAATATGTTTATCATTGATCGGTGTGCTTCTGAGTATTCAGAATTTGCATTCTCAGACGTTTTGTATTGAAAGTGGATCTGATCAGGTTGCAGGTGTGCAAGATGATTATCGATATGAACTATGGAATCAAAACTCAGAGGGAACCGCATGTATGACGCTCGGGAGTGGAGCTTTGTTTAGTGGTGAATGGGATGATATACTAAACTATTTGGCCCGTCGTGGTTTGGATTATGACCAGACACAAGAACATGAGGAAATCGGTAGGTTCTATGCGACCTATGATTGTGACTATAATCCTGAAAGTGCTACGGGGAATTCGTATTTATCCATCTATGGATGGACGGTAGATCCATTGATTGAGTTTTATATAGTCGAGGACTGGCGAAACTGGATCCCCTCTATGGCTAATGGAGTTTCTTCAAAAGGTTCGATTTCTGTCAATGGAGCAACCTACGATATATATGAGAATACGAGAGTGAATCAACCATCAATCTTAGGTAATACTACTTTTCAACAGTATTTCAGCATTAGGAGAGATGAACGAAATGCAGGGACGATTAATATTTCTGAGCATTTTGATCGGTGGGAGTCACTAGGGATGGATTTGGGCAAGTTGTACGAAGTGTCATTTGTGGTGGAAGGCTATAAAAGTACTGGAAGTTTTGAGTTCACAGCGCTGGATGTATTTGTGAACAAGGATGAACCTATATTAGGGAGTGATACCAATGCCGTCACCTCATGGCTAGATGTATATCCAAACCCTAGCTCAGGAAAGGTCTCGATCAACATAGACCCATCTGTGTCTAATCCGGCCATTAATATTTATGATAATACAGGTAAACTTGTTTTGTCTCAGAAGAATATACGAGACCATCAAGTTCAGCTTTCCAAGCTCGTTAGCGGTATTTATATTATCAATATACACAGTAGCGGAAGGAGCTACACTACTAAGTTATTGGTTAATTGAAGGAAGGAGGTGTCTCTCGAAAGTGAGGAGTAGCCAAGAGACTCTTTAAAAGAACCTTAACCATGCCCGCTTGGGACGGGGGGATTAGTTAAGACTGGCCTTTCTGCTAGGTGATTTATAGTTATAAAACTTCCTTTAGATACCTATCTAAACAATTGTTTATAAGCAAACAATAATCTAGGACTAGGCAAGGTATGTTGCTTTTCGTTCTGGTTAAGGACATTTTCTGAACGGGTAGGGTTAGCATAGCGCTTGATTTTTCGTTGCGTGATGGTTAATCAGTATACATTCTATTACCGTATCGGAGACAAATGTTATGTCTGGGAGGCACATTTCTACCGTTATTTTGTAGTTAATAGACCAAAAGTGCTGTTTAGCAAATATTTATTGAGGGGGGAGGATTTATATGTATGCTTTCCTATTCAGTCTATTTTAATAGCTAATTTATTTGCTTTTCGCATAGGTGCATGAATTCACTTTTATTCTTCATGTTGTGATTAAAACGTGTAATGCGTTGATTTATGAGGGTTTTTGAAGAAGCGAGGTTGGGAAAGTGTCAAAAGATTATTGCTGATCAAGTGTTAATTTTTGAATAGCCGAATAAATCTTGAATAGTCACTTTTGGGATATCGCTCATTTGCACAAAAGACTAATTACAATGAAGTGAGTGATGGTTTGTTCAATCATTTCTAATATTTAAAAGACTAAGTATGATTAAAGAATTACTATTTGGATCATTCCTGAGACAATTGGGAAGAGTTCAGCTGGGATTAATAGGTTTACTCTTCATGAGTTTCGCCTCGTTTGCCCAGACACAGATAAGTGGTAAGGTGGTAGGTGATTTAGGAGAAGGACTTCCTGGCGCAACCATTTTAGCAGAAGGTACATCTGCCGGTACAGTGACTGACTTTGATGGGAACTACAAACTGTCAGTGCCAGAGGGTACGACTAATCTTGTCGTTAGCTACATCGGCTATACTACGAAGACTGTAGGTATCAACGGACGATCTACTATTGACGTTGGACTAGAAGTTGACGCAGAGACGTTGACCGAAGTGGTTATTGTAGGTTATGGTACACAAAAGAAGAAGGATTTAACAGGGTCTATTACTGGAGTAAGTGCTGAAGAGATTACAGGTAGAGGGGTGACAAACCCTATTCAAGCGCTGCAAGGAGCCGCACCTGGTGTCCAAGTGAGTAATTCTACTGGTAGAGTAGGAGATAGTTTCGATGTAGTGGTTAGAGGGCAAGGCTCGTTTACTGGAGGTTCCCCTCTTTATGTGGTAGATGGTGTGATTGTAGAAGATATTGACTTCTTGAACCCACAGGATATTGCAAAACTAGATATCCTAAAAGATGCTTCTTCTTCAGCTATTTATGGTTCTAGAGGAGCTAATGGAGTTGTGATGATCAAAACCAAAGGTGGATCTAGTGTACCGAGCGGCACGACAGTAAGCTATGATGCATTTTATGGATTTAAAAATCCAGCGCGTTTGCCAGAGATGATGAGCTATAGTGATTGGAATGATTATCACTTGTCTGCTTACATGGCCACTACGAGTGGGTATGACGATCTAACACCTGATGAGTATTATGACAAAGTATATCCGACGAGCTCTAACTCAGTATTGAGAGAGCGAGTACAGAATTTGGATGGATTTGATTGGTACGATGCAGTATTGCAGCCTGGTATGCAGTCTAATAACTACGTGTCTATCGCACACAGAAACGGTGGGTCATCTTATACGATCGGTGCAGGTTACCAAAAAGAAACAGGTAACATTGAGAACGAAGGATTAGAGAAGTTTACATTGAGATCCAACATCGATCAAGAGATCAATGATAAATTCAAAGTAGGAGCGGCGTTTACATTAGCGAAGACAGAGACGCAAAGAGGTAGCCGATATGCGATGCAGGAGGCCTTCCGTTTGAACCCTTTCTTGCATCCGTATGCCATAGATGAGAATGGTGCTGAAACAAGTGAGTTGTTTCCACTGCCAGGTAAGTTGACGGATGTGGATGGCAACTATGTAATCAACAAAACGAGTACATACAATCCACTGTTGGAGATTGCTAACTCTAGTGATCTACAGAGCCAGTGGAACACCATTGGTAACATGTACCTACAGTACAAGCCAGTAGAGTGGCTGATGCTGAAGTCTAGTTTTTCTGGAGGGTTGAAATCTTACAGTAGAGGTAAGTTTTCTGGAGTATTGACCAATGATGGTTCTAAAAATAATGATTTGGCTTCTTCTGAGTTAGAGAGTTATCAAAACTTCAATTATACCTGGGACAATCAAGTGAACTTCACTAAAGAATACGGTAAGCACAATATCAATTTGATGGGACTGCAGAGTGTTTTTGTGACTCAAACAGATAGATCGAATATGTCTTCGAACAATCAGCCGTTTGAGACAGGGTTTTATAATGTAGGGTCTGGTTTGCAATCAAGCTACAACTTAGGTAACAGCTTTAGCAAGAGTCAATTGCTTTCTTATGCGTTGCGTTTGAACTATGCTTACAATGACAAGTATCTTTTGACTGTGACCAATAGATGGGATGGGTCTTCTATTCTTGCAGAAGGCCACCAGTGGACATCTTTTCCATCAGTAGCAGTGGCTTGGAGATTGAGCAATGAAGCATTCTTGAATGGGATTTCAGAAATAGATGATTTGAAATTAAGAGTAGGATATGGTACTGCAGGTAATAATAATGTGCCTACTTATTCTTCTGTCAACACTTTGACTCAGCCAACATACTATGACTACAATGGTTCTACTGCGAATGGCTGGGTAGCGAATAACATCGCAAACAAAGCCTTGACATGGGAGACTATGACAGAGTTAAATATAGGGTTAGATTTTGCGTTGCTACAGCGAAGATTAAGAGGTTCTGTTGATGTTTATGATAGACTACATGACGGTATGTTGATGGAGCAAACTTTGCCTTTGGAGACTGGGTACGAAAAAATATGGGCCAATGTAGGTTCTATGAGAAATAAAGGAGTCGAGTTAATGTTGACTACTACCAATGTAGAAACTGATTTGATTACTTGGGAGACTACATTTACTTTTAGTAAAAATGTCAATGTAGTAGAGTCTATTTATGGACAAAGCGAAAATGACGATGTAGGAAATGGGTTCTTCATCGGTGAGTCTTTTGATGCTTATTATAACTACCAGTTCGATGGTGTATGGCAAGCAGACGAAGCAGAGTTAGCGGAGCTATATGACCAAGCAGAAGGCCAAGCGAAAGTTGTAGATGTAAACAACGATGGCAAAATTGATCCAGATGATGATAGAATGATTCTAGGGTCGTCTAATCCAGACTGGACGGGTGGTTTGGTCTCTACTCTAAAAGTAGGTGGGTTTGATTTCAATTTTACACTATCCACGGTACAAGGCGTGCTGGCATATAGTAGGTTCCACGAGAACTTTGAAAATGTAGGAGATAGAGGTCGTCAGAAATTGGATATCGATTTTTATGTCCCTGCCAACAATGTAGGCTTGACACCAAGACCTTCTAACACTTACCCACAAGCGCGTAACGAAGGTACTTACTGGAACCAATCAGGTGCAGGCGTAGGCTACTACAAAGACGCCTCGTATGTTAAAGTGAACAACATTTCTTTGGGTTATTCTTTGCCGAGCAGCGTACTGGAAAAATTGAGAGTTCAGCAGTTGAGAGTATATGTCAACGTATTGAATCCATTTACTTTCACAGACTACACTGGGTTTGATCCTGAGTGGGCTACGGCTTCATTTAGCACTGGTGGGGTGAGTAATGTCATCACACAGTTGGGACTTAATTTGAAATTTTAAAATAAGGAAAGATGAAAAATATATTTTCAATAATAACATTGGCATTGATCTTTCTAGTGGGGTGCGAGAGTTTCCTAGAAGAAGAAAACAAGTCTAATGTCACTGCAGAGGAGTTTTACCTCACAGAGGAGGGGTATGAATCATTGATCAATGCGAGTTATTCTTCGATGAGATCACTGTATGGTCAAGATCCATGGATGTTTGCTTCTGGTACGGATTTGTACACAGATGGTAGAAACCAGTCACCAGTAGGGTTGGCAGGCTATACGCAGCTAAATGGTGCTGCTGAAGGAGTAGACTTTATTTACTTGAAAGCTTATGTGGCTGTGCAACGTGCAAACACTGCTCTGCACTATGCTACATTGACTGCACCTACTGATAACTTAGATCAGTATGTCGGTGAAATGAAGTTTATCAGAGCCAATGCTTACTTTTTGTTGGTTCAATCTTATGGAGGTGTAGCCTTGATCACTGAGTTAGTAGATGAAGCTGTCACTGAATTTGATAGAGCAGAGGCTTCTGCGGTGTATGATTTGATCATTCAGGATTTAGAAGAGGCATTGATTACAGTATCTAAAGATGGTTTTGCAGGTCGAGTGACTGAAAGAGCAGTTCAGGATATGTTAGCAAAGGTTCACTTGACTAGAGCCTATGAGGATTTTGCAGCCAGTGATGATTTCTCTAAAGCGGCTTCTTATGCGGATGCAGCGATAGGATCACAAACGTTAAACCTATCGTTCGAAGAATTATGGACACCAGGTAACGAGATGAACGAGGAAGTAATCTTCTCTGTTCAGTTTGACGCAGCGAGTATCAGTACAGCACCTACAGAGTTAGGTAACCAACAGCAAAATTTCTTTGGTTCGTACACAGGAGGAACAGAGGTAGCAGGAGATGCACCTTACAAGTCATACAACTTGTGTCCAACGAGATTCGCCTTGGATCTTTTCGAGCAAGGAGATGAGCGTTGGGAGGCAACTTTCATGACAGAAGTGTACGCGAGATACTTTGATTACTTTGATGTAGCAGATCACTCGACTTTAGATGTAGTTCATTTCTATGCACCAGCATGGTACACGACTGTGGATAGTACAGCATACGTAAGTGCTTTGTCTACAGATGAGTTGGCGAACTTTAGATATCATAAATATGGAACTTATGATCCAGAAGGTGGAGATATCTCTGGTAACTATGCTACCATCATCGTAAAGAAATTCGATGATCCTACTTCACGATTTGCGTCTGCCGGAAACGATGCTTACACGAGTACAAGAGACGTAGTGGTTTCTAGATTGGCTGAGACTTACTTGGTGGCTGCTGAAGCTTACCTAGGAGCTAACAATGAGCCTACTGCACTAGACAGAATCAACGAAGTGCGCTCAAGAGCAAATGTGGCTGATATGACAGCCCTTGACCTTGACGATATCCTTGACGAGAGAGGTAGAGAGTTGATGGGAGAATACAAGAGATGGTTTGATCTCAAGAGAACAGGTAAACTCGTAGAGAGAGCATCTGCTCACAACCCTCAGGTAGAGACGACTAACTTTACAGGAAACAATAGTACTCAGAAGATTTTGAGACCTATTCCTCAGTCAGCGTTGGATTTGAACCAAAATCCAGATTATAAGCAAAACCCTGCTTATTCTAAGTAATCTGTATCATCAAAATAGAAGAATTATGTTTAGAAAGATAAATTATTTGTTTGCGATACTATTGACTTTGGTAATATTCGCATGTAACGAAGACGATGCAGGTAGTGATGCGTCTATCACGATCAGTATCGATCAAAATCCAGTGGATTACGCACCAGTAGATTTGGATGTAGAGGCACAAGCGGGTTTCTCAGGTCATATATCATCTGAGTCGAATCTAGTGAAAGTGACGATTAGTGTTGATTCTGATCAGGGCCGTATCATGATAGACGAAGCGACGAGCTTCGACGGAAATGCACGTTCGTATGATTTCGACGTACAGCCTGATTATGCCTTGGGCATGACTACATTGATCGCTACTGCTGAAAACGAGAGTGGTGATATCGTAGAGGAGTCTCGTAAGATCAATGTCAAAGGTGGCCCTGTTTTGGCTTTGGATGTGACCGAGTTCATCATTGATTTGTCTGTAGAGGCTACAGGTACGTTGACAGGAAACGTAACCTCAGCAAAAGACATCTTATCTCAAGTGGATTACACACTTATTTCAGGTGACGTACGAGGTGATACCAAAACGGTGACTTTGTCAGGAGCAGATAAGTCTTCTTATGACATCTCAGAAGTTTTTACTTTCGAAATGGGAATGACTGCTCTAGAAGTAGCCGTGACGGACGATAGAGGAAATGTAACGACGAACACACTAACGGTATCAGTAGTAGCTTCTCCAGTATTCTTGTACTATGAGTATATTGGTAAAGAGCTACATGGTACAGACAAGAGAAAAACTGCTGGAAATGGAATAGGCATTGCATTAACTGACGGAAAGGTCTATGACATGGCGACTATCACTGCAGATCCTGACGGTATGGGCATTGACTTCATGATCACCAATGCAGACAATACTACGCCAAAAGTTAGATTCTACTCACCATCAAGTCAGAATGGAGATAAATTCAAACTAAGCGAGATTAATGGTGAATTGAACCTGAATACTACCACTTTCTCTGTGTTGGATAGAGGAGACGAAGCATTCTTTGATGCAGCTACCAAAGATGATATCATGGCTATGACCTTGACAGACGAAGGTGCGAGTACAAGAGATACTGATATCAGAGGTTTAGCAGATGGTTCTTCCAATGTCGATATCGTAGGAGGAAGAGTTATTTACTTCGAAACTCAATGGGGAGCACAGTGCCTAGTGAGATTGAGAGAAGTGAAGGAAAACCCAGAAAGTAGCACAATGAAAGGTGACTACTATGTCATGGACTTCAAAGTGGTTTACCAAGACCTCAACTAAAATTTAGAATACATACAACCAGGGTGCTTGTCACCTTGGTTGTATTCTTCTCTCAATTTCATTTTTTGACAACATCAATGTTGAAATATTTTCTGATTTTTCTTCTCACGATATGGATGAGTGGATGTCATCAGCAGGAATCCTACACGCTTCATTTGGTGGGAGACTCGACGATGGCAGACAAAAAGGATCCAGAACTCAATCCAGAACACGGATGGGGGCAAGTGCTGCCGAGTTATTTTGACTCAGCAGTGACAGTGGTCAACCATGCGGTGAATGGTCGTAGTACCAAGAGCTTCATCGAAGAAGGAAAGTGGGACCGTGTGAAAGCACAAATCAAATCCGGAGACTATGTCTTCATTCAATTCGGTCACAACGACCAAAAAAGCAAAGATGCCGAACGCTATACGAACCCGTATACCGGCTACCGCAACAACCTCAAGACCTATGTGACTGAAGCACACGCTTTGGGAGCAAAACCAGTATTATTTAGTTCGATCGTCAGACGAAAATTCAATGAAGAAGGTGTTCTCATCGACACACACGGCGTGTATCCTTATGTGATGAGACAGCTGGCCATCGAGCTAGACGTGCCATTCGTGGACATGCAGTGGTATTCCGAGCAACTCGTCGCGAGTATGGGAGACCCAAAATCAAAAGAACTATATCTCTGGCTAGAGCCGGGGGAGTCTTCTTACAAGCCAGAGGGCAAACAGGACGATACACATTTCTCCAAATATGGGGCACAACAGATGGCTCAACTGGCCATCAAAGAAATGAAAAATCAGGGCTTTCCCTTTGTGAAATATTTGAAGGCTGAGAACCTAAAAACAAATAATTAATGCTAGACCAAAAGTCTATATTGTCTATTTCATTCAAGCACATTCAAATTTGCCTTGCGGTAGTTTGTACCTTCTTTTCAATAGGATTGCAAGCGCAGACTTTGGCATTCCCGAGCGCGGAGGGCTATGGTCAGTACACGACAGGGGGCAGAGGTGGACAAGTGCTCATTGTGACCAGTTTGGCAGACAGTGGAGCAGGTACTTTGCGTGAAGCCATCGAGACCAAAGGGCCAAGAACGATTGTATTTGCAGTCAGTGGCAACATCGTCTTAGAGTCAGAATTGAAAATCAACAGTGGCAATGTCACCATCGCTGGGCAGACCGCACCAGGAGAAGGCATCTGCTTGCAAAACTATGCTCTCAAGGTCAGCGCATCGAATGTCATCATACGCTACATCCGCGTGCGTATGGGGGATTTGGCTGCTGAGCAGGATGACGCCATCAGTATCACCCGAAAGAAGGACATCATACTCGATCACTGTACATTCAGCTGGGGAACGGATGAGACGGCCACCTTCTATGACAATGAGAACTTTACGTTGCAGTGGTGCATCATCAGCGAGAGTCTCAACAACTCGGTGCATAAAAAAGGTGAGCATGGCTATGGCGGAATCTGGGGAGGGAAAAAAGCTTCCTTTCATCACAACCTATTGGCACATCACAAGAGCCGAAATCCAAGATTCTGTGGGGCGCGCTATCACAAGGTACCCGAAGAAGAAATAGTGGACTTTCGCAACAACGTCATCTACAACTGGAAGGCCAACAGTGCTTATGGTGGCGAAGAGGGTAACCACAACATGATCGGCAACTACTACAAACCTGGTCCAGCTACGCAAGGCAAAAAAGCAAGGATTATCGTAGAACCTTTCGCTCCTTACGGAACATTTTACTTGTCAGGCAACAGGATCTTGGGGCAAGATGATATTACCGCTGACAACAGTTTGGGTGTCAAGGGGGATTTTCCTGTCGAGGGCCTACTCACTGAACCTATCGATGTAGCGGGAGTCACTACGCAGTCTGCGGACGAAGCGTTGGCACTTGTGCTGGCACAGGCAGGGGCGAGCCATAGACGAGATGTCTTGGATCAACGCATCGTGACAGAGGTCTCCGAGGGTACTGCTACGTATGGTAAGGAGTCCAATGGGATCATCGATACACAGAGCGATGTAGGCAACTGGCCCGTATTGGTCGGAGGCAAAGCACCAAAAGACAAAGATCAAGACGGTATGAGTGATCGATGGGAAAAGGAGAATGGGCTAGATCCTAAAGATCCAAAGGATCATCAAGCGTACGACTTGGGTAGTGATTATACCAACATCGAGTATTATTTCGAATTTCTATTGGCTAAAAAGACGAACAAATGAGGGTAACCAAAACATACATCTATATTCTATCCGTACTACTGGCGGCTTGTACGACGACTGGTAAAGAGAAGCAGGAAACCGTGACCGAAAGCAATGAGGCTCCCATGTCTGTACGTATGGCGGACTCGGAGATGCAGCGCAATCCTGACCCTCGGTTGTTGGATTTTCGGGAGAAACCCAAATGGGAGTATACCAACGGTTTGGTATGCTCTGCGATGGTACAAGTATACGAGTCAACAGGCAAGGAGAAATACCTAGACTATGCCAAGTACTTTTTGGACTCGATGATCAACGAAGACGGGAGTATCAAGACCTACAAAAAAAGAGATTTCAATATCGACCGAATCAATCCAGGTAAAGTATTGATGGAGGTGTACAAACTCGATCAAAAACCAAAGTACCTCAAGGCGATCGATACGCTAAGAGATCAAATGAACGGTCACCCGCGTACCTCGGAAGGTGGGTTTTGGCACAAGAAAAGATACCCCTATCAGATGTGGTTGGATGGATTGTACATGGGCTCACCTTTTTTGGCTCAGTACGGTGCGGCGTTTGACGAACCTGCTTTGTTTGACGAAGTGATCCATCAGATCACATTGGTAGACAAGTACACCTATGACCAAGACAAAAAACTCTACTACCACGGATGGGATGAGAGCAGAGAACAAAAATGGTCCAATCCTGAGACGGGCGTTTCTCCACACTTTTGGGGACGAGCGATGGGTTGGTATGCGATGGCTTTGGTAGATGTACTGGATTACATCCCGGCCAATCATCCGAGACGATACGAGGTGATAGACATTCTCAATAAACTCGTAGAGGGTTTGGTGACCTACCAAGATGCGTCAGGGCTGTGGTGGCAGGTGTTGGATCAGGGCGATCGTGAAGGCAACTACCTCGAAACATCATGCACGAGCATGTTTGCCTACGCTCTACTAAAGGCTGTCAAATATGAATACATCGATCAAGCGTATTTGGCGAATGCCAAAAAGGCCTACGAAGGGATGCTTAACGACTATGTGATAGAAAATGCTGATGGGACAGTCAGTCTGACCAAAGTATGTGGTGTAGCAGGATTGGGTGGAGATCCTTATAGAGATGCTTCTTTCGAGTACTATGTGGGCGAAGAGATTCGAGACAACGACCCGAAAGGCATAGGGCCATTCATCATGGCAGCCTTGCTATACGAAAACCTCAATACAGAACTGTAACATGCGATTGCCTCTTATCATAGCGTTGTTTTGGATTGGTAGCACCTTGGGAGCGAGTGCGCAGGCGGATCAGTATGATTTCGTCGTGGCGCTGGATGGCTCGGGGGATTATACGACCGTACAAGCTGCACTGGATGCCGTGCCGGATATCCGAAAAGCAGAGACACGTATTTTGATTAAAAAAGGGGTGTACAAAGAGAAATTGGTCTTGGCAGGTTCTAAGACCAACGTCACACTCATCGGTGAGTCTGTGAAAGAGACGGTGTTGACCTACGACGATTTTGCGGACAAGCTCAACCGATTCGGAGAACGCATCGGTACGTCAGGGTCATCTAGTTTTTATGTTTATGGCGATGGTTTCAGAGCGGAGAATCTCACGTTTGAGAATTCGTCTGGACCCGTAGGGCAGGCAGTGGCAGTACGGGTCGATGGAGACCGAGTGGCATTTGTGGGCTGTAGGTTCTTGGGCTACCAAGATACGCTCTACCCACACGGAAAAAATTCGAGGCAGTACTACAAGAACTGCTACATCGAAGGGACAACAGATTACATATTCGGTTGGTCTACAGCAGTTTTCGAGCAATGTGAGATATACTCGAAGACGGGAGGGAGATACATTACAGCGGCGAGTACAGTAGAATCCTCTGCGTATGGTTTTGTCTTCCTCAACTGTAGATTATCAGGAGATGCACCCAAGGGATCGGTCTATTTGGGACGGCCTTGGAGAGATTATGCACAGACGGTATATATCGGATGTACGATGGACGAGCACATTGTACCAGAGGGATGGCACAATTGGGACAAACCCAATGCGGAATCAACCGCATACTATGCCGAGTACGAGTCTAGAGGGTCAGGAGCAGCACCCGATGAGCGTGTCGCTTGGTCACATCAGCTGAGTCCGTCGGAGGTGCAGAAGTATGATGTAGTGACAGTCCTCGGTGGGTGGAATCCCAACGAACAAACAACAGTAGAGCCTTAAGAAAGAGATTTAATACAGTGAATATGAAAATAGACATGAAAAGAATTGTAGGGGTAGTATTGATAGCAGCACTCGGTATGCAGGCGTGCCAGCCCAATGCTACGGTAGCGGTAGAGACGGTCGACGAGACGGCGTTTTTGTATGACGGCCTAGAGTTTGATATGCCCAAAGTGGAAGAACCTTCCTTTCCAGACTACACGGTGAGTATAGAGGAGTATGGTGCGGTAGGAGACGGTCTGACCGAAAATTCGGAAGCTATCAATCAAGCGATCTTAGAGGTGTCTCAAAATGGAGGAGGAAAAGTAGTTATCCCTAAAGGAATTTGGCTCACCGGTCCGATCAAGTTGCAGAGCAATGTGAACTTGAATACCGAAGACGGTGCTTTGGTACTTTTTAGTACTGATTTTGATCTATATCCTATCGTCGCGACGAGTTTCGAAGGGTTAGAAACGTTCAGATGTACATCCCCCATCAACGGTAAAAACTTGACCAATGTGGCGATCACAGGAGGGGGAGTATTTGACGGATCAGGGGATTCATGGAGACCCGTGAAGCGTAGCAAACTTACCGAGGCGCAGTGGAGGAAATTTGTCAAATCTGGAGGTGTCACTAGTGATGACGAGCAAACATGGTATCCGAGTGAAAAATCTAAGAAAGGAGATACAGCGGGCAATTTTAACGTGCCTGATCTCAATTCATTAGCTGAGTTCGAAGAGGTGAAAGACTTCTTGCGCCCCGTGATGGTCAACATCATAAGTAGCAATAAAGTACTGTTTGATGGTCCTACTTTCCAAAATTCTCCCGCATGGAACCTACACCCTATCATGTGTGAGAATGTGATTCTGCGTAACCTGACGATTCGCAATCCATGGTATTCACAAAATGGTGATGGTCTGGATCTGGAGTCTTGCAAAAACGTCCTGATTTACAACAATAGCTTTGATGTTGGAGACGATGCGATCTGTTTCAAGTCAGGCAAGGACGAAGATGGGCTGAAAAGAAATATTCCTACTGAGAATGTCATCGTGAGGGACAACATTGTCTACCACGGTCATGGTGGATTCGTCGTAGGGAGTGAGATGTCTGGTGGAGTCAAAAATGTTCACGTGTCGCATTGTACATTCATAGGTACGGACTGTGGGTTGCGCTTCAAGAGTACGAGAGGTAGAGGTGGAGTGGTAGAGCAGATTTACATCTCTGAGATCAATATGGTAGATATAGGAGCGGAGGCAATTCGTTTCAATTTGTTTTATGGAGGAGAATCTCCAGTGGCGTCTGATGGATCAGTGGGCAAAGACATGGCCAAGGCCAAAGAAGTAGCGGTGACGCGTACCACTCCGTCGTTTAGAGATATCTACATCAAGAATGTAACCTCTACAGGTTCTGGCGTAGCAGCGTTTTTTCAAGGTTTGCCTGAGATGAAACTCAAAAACATCCAGTTGGAAAATGTGATGCTGGAAGGAGAAAGAGGAATAACGATGATTGATGCGGATGATATCGTTTTCACGAATGTGACGATCAAACAGCAAAAGGGAGCTGGGTTGACGACTTTCAATACGTCTGGATTACAGATGACAGGCTTAGAAGTAAGAGAGCTGGAAGGTCCTTCGATCAATATCTATGGAGAGGAAACTAAGAATTTTGTCTTAGCGAACTCGCATATTGACAAAGCGGAAGTGAATATCGGTTCGGAAGTAGATTTAAAATCTGTCGAATTAAATTAATTAGTACATTGAGAGGAGAACGTAGCGTGAAGAAAAGGGTGTTATATATACTAGGAGTTTTTTTTGTATCCATGTTGTCATGTAGTGAAGACGAAGGTTCAGATACTGGTGATGGAGACGGGGTAGTAGAAGCGATCTATGTGGAGGAAGTGGTCTTGAGTGCGGAGGATTTGACTACTGATTTGGTTAGGGAGATTGCTGTGACGATCCTGCCAGAGGATGCGGATGACCAAAGTTTGACTTGGTCTGTCTCTGATACTCAGGTAGCGGAAGTCTCTTCACAAGGAGTCTTGACTGCCAAGCAGAATGGTCAAGTGATTGTAACCGCTGTGGCAGCAGATCAAGGTACAGTAGAAGGGAAGGTTACGCTTAATATCACGAGTGTCGCAGCAGAGATGGGCAATACCATCAATGTATCGACGCAGGCTGAGTTGGAAGCAGCATTTGATGCAGTGGAGCCAGGAGATATGATTCTATTGGCTGGGGGGACTTATGATATGTCGTCTCGTATCAGAATCAAGGACTCTGGTACGGAAGAAAAAATGATCATTGTAAAGGCTGATCCAGAAGCTACTGAACGACCAGTATTGGACTACTCTCAGATGAGCGAAGGCTCGTCCAACCAAGGGATTTTGTTGGAAGGAGACTACTGGCACTTCAAGGGGTTTGATATCAAAGGAGCAGGAGACAACGGGATGCAAGTCAAAGGCAGCAAAAATATCATAGAGTTTTGTGCTTTCTATGAAAATTCTGACACGGGGTTACAGCTCGATGGTGGTGCGTCGGATAACTTGATTCTCAACTGTGATTCGTACTTCAATGCGGACTCTAGTTTGGAGAATGCAGATGGTTTTGCAGCCAAACTGACCGTAGGGTCTGGAAACAAGTTCGTAGGCTGTCGTGCGTGGCAAAATTTAGATGATGGCTGGGATGGCTACCTCAGAGACAATGACAATGTGAAGACGACTTACGAAAACTGCTGGGCTTTCAAAAACGGCTTTCTAAAAGATGGCACAGAAGGAGCAGGAGACGGCAATGGCTTCAAAACGGGTGGTAGTGATGGCAAAGACTTGAAGCACCATGCGGTCTATAGCAACTGTATCGCTGTAGGTAATACACACGATGGGTTTGATCATAATAGCAATCGCGGAGCAGTCATTATCTACAATGCAGGTGCTTATGACAATGGAACCAACTACAATTTTAGCTCAACCAATAGTCTTGCGAGTCTGACGATTAAGAACAGTGTAGTAGTCGGTAGCGTGGGGAGTATCAGTGCAGCTAGTAAGGATATCTCACACAACAGTTGGGATACCAGTGTAGCCAGTGCGGACGATTATGAGAGTCTAGACATAGATTGGTTGTCTAGTGCGAGGCAAGCAGATGGCAGTTTGCCTGATGTAGCTTTTATGAAATTGAAATCAACAAGTGCGCTGATCGATGCAGGTACAGATGTTAGTCTGCCATTTAATGGTACTGCACCAGATTTAGGGCCTTTCGAAAACTAGTAGATAGTGCAATTCATTAATTTTAGTAAATGTGTTAGTCCTGCTGTATTGATTACGGTGGGACTTTTACTTTTGGGGGTATTGACGACATGGGGTCAGGGTTATCCTAGAGATACATCCTACACTGTCAATAGTGCCTATACCAAGTACAAAAAGAAGTTCCCTCAGATCGAAATTGCCAAGACACTTTCTTCTGTTCGAATGGAGGAAGGAGTCGTCTATCGGTCGATTGGGGCACGTGATCTAGCACTAGATATTTTCTATCCCAAAGATACTGCCGCCAAGCATCCGTTGGTCGTGATGGTGCATGGTGGAGGTTGGGTATCTGGTACACGCGATCACCTGCATCCTTTAGCAAGTCGTTTGGCCGGTGCGGGTTTTGTGGCAGCTACGGTTTCGTACCGTCTGTCTCCCGAGGCGGTTTATCCAGCAGCAGTTCATGATATTAAATTTGCGATTCGCTGGCTCAAAATGCAGTCCAACACGTATGCAATTGATAGTTCGCAGGTTGCGATTTTGGGATGTTCGGCTGGGGGGCAATTGGCAGCATTGGTAGGATTGACTGCTATGGACAGTCTATATGAGTCTGTGAATGACTGTCCAGCGAGTGATAAGGTACAGGCGATGATAGATATGGATGGTGTACTGGCGTTTCACCATCCAGAGTCAGCTGAGGGTCGAGTGGCAGGACTATGGCTAGGAGGTAGTTATGAAGAAGTTCCAGCGATTTGGGAAGAGGCATCTGCACTTAATCATGCCTCTGCAGAAGATCCACCTTGTTTGTTTATCAATAGTTCTACGCCACGCTTTCATGCAGGACAAGACGACCTGATTGCACAGTTGTCTGCTTTCGATATTTATACCGAAGTACATCAGATTGCAGATACCCCACATACGTTTTGGTTGTTTGATCCATGGCTAGACCCTACCACGGATTGGATTGTAGATTTTTTGTATCAAATGTTCGAAAAGTAGACTGTACCACAGCAGCTGCAAGTCAAATGTTAATTATTGAATATCGATACGGCGTGTAGCAAGTTAGTTTTACAGGATGTAGAAACATAAGTCCCGCTAAGGGATGATAAGAATTAGAGCATGAATAGGAGAGAAAAATCAGTTTGGAGTCAGATGTTAGTGTTGGCTTGTGGAGTAGCTATCGTATATGGCTGTGCTTCTAAAGGAGCGACGAATGAGGAGGCAAATACCTTAGTATTGACTAACCCACTGGACGTATCTAGAGAAGAGGTGGTCACCTTGACACTATCAATAGATCAACAGGCTAAAATGGCAAAGATGAAACCAGGGATGTATCAGACGGCTGATACATGGGTAGAGGCTTTGGATCAGGATGAGAATGGCACGGTGGATCAACTAGCCGTTCGTGCTCAATTAGCACCTAAACAGACTGTTTCGATTGATCTGAACAAGGATTTGATATCAGGTACTGATCTGCCCAAAAAAACACAAGCAGAGCTATCTATCGGAACGGGAGGTACATGGAACGGTAGAAAATACGATGACAAAACTGGTTTTGAACGTGTGCAACAATTGAGAGTACCTGATGCACATACGGATCATTCCTATTTTATTCGCTACGAAGGACCAGGGTGGGAAAATGAGCAGCTGGGCTATCGCTTTTATCTAGACTGGCGAAATGCCATCGATATCTTCGGGAAAAAAGTCGATACCTTGGTTTTGCAAACCGTCGGTCAAGATGGATTTGACTCCTATCACGAGCCATCACCATGGGGTATGGATATACTCAAAGCGGGAAAGTCACTCGGCGTAGGTTCTATTGGGCAGTACATAGGTGGTGCCGTGGAGCATTTCAAACAGACTGATTCGGTGACGTGTGAGATTACGACTGACGGGTACCTAGGGTCGCAGATAGATACGAGGTATTATGGATGGACGACTTCTGCATCGACTACTGATCTCTCTTCGACGTTGCGCATAGAGACGGGTGACCGAGCCGTAGAGCACCAGATACAGTTGAGTAAGGCGGTAGAAGGGTTTTGTACGGGGCTCGTGAAGCATCCTAAAGCAGAGAAAATGGAATCACTCGTAGGTACAAACGGCTGGGCATACATCGCTACCTATGGAGAGCAAAGCCTGGCTGGGGACAATCTAGGCCTAGCAATCATCTACCATGTCAAGGACGTGGATTATGTCAAAGTATCGGACTATGATCATTTGGTGGTATTCAAACCAACGACTAAGAAATTTAGCTACTATCTCTTGGGCGCATGGGAGCAAGAGCAAAATGGTATCAAAACCAAAGAGGCATTTAGTACATATCTCAAAGAGAAAATTGAAAGGTTGAAAGAACCTGTGACTGTTCAACTGGCTTTTTAAGTTCAGAACTGAAACCGTACAGGTGTTGACTAGAAAGAAATCCAATGTTTGTTGGAGTTTGTAAAGTGGGGTCTCTGTTCGTAGAATGGAGACCTTTTTTAATCCGGGATTAAGTTAAAAAGTGATGATGAAAGCTATAATGGTATTAGTACTGTGTGGAGTTATTGTGCCAGTGTTTGGGCAGAGGACCCAATGGGGCGTTGATTTCAGTGATGCCATCATTAGCCGTTATCAGCCCAATATCAATGCCATGACGGGCAAAGACTGGGATCATGCCAATAGCATCATTCTGCATGGCATGGAGAAGATTTATGCACACACGGGAGATAAGACCTATGTCCAATACATCCAGTCTTTTGTTGATGATTTTGTTTCGAGTGAAGGAGAGGTACGAGGACTGAAGACTGAGTTGGACGGGATACATCCGGGAGTGTTGTGCCTGTTTCTGTACCAAGAGACGGGAGAGGAGCGATACCAAGTCGCAGCTCAACAGATGAGAGATTTTTTGATCGGTACGGTTGATCATCCTTCTGTTTTTCAGAAAACACCTGATGGAGGGTATTGGCATAAAAATAACGATCACTACGAGCAGGTAATGACAGTGGATGGAGCATACATGTCCAATCCTTTCTTAGTCAAGTATGGTCAGATGTTTGATGACGCAGAGAGTTTAGATGTAGCCACATTTCAAACGCTACTGATTGCGTCTCGTTCTTTCAATATCGAGAGTCATTTGCCGTATCATGGGTGGAATTATGCCAAAAACAAATCTTGGTCAAACGCTATTGGGACGTCCACTGAGGTGTGGAGTAGGAGTGTAGGGTGGTTTTCTATGGCGCTAGTAGATATCTTGGATGATTTGCCAGCTACACATTCCGATTACCAAAACATACTGTACTTGTTTCAGCAGCTGTCTGTTGGGATCAAGGAGACCCAAAACCAGCAAGGTCTCTGGTATCAGATGGTCAATCACCCATCTGCATTCGGTAATTATATTGAGACCAGTGGGTCAGGTATGGTTATTTATGCACTGAAAAAAGGAATGGATAAAGGGTGGTTAGACACCTCATATGAAGGAGTTGTAAACCAAGCATGGAATAGCATGCAGACATATATTTCAACTAACCCAGATGGACTACCTCAAATCAATTCTTTTAACCCAGGTATGGGGATCAAAGACAATTTGGATGAGTATGTCAAAGTTAGGCCAGTGTCTTGTCCATCTGAATCGGAAAAGCAACACCCTCATGGGTACTGTGCCATATTGATGGCAGCATCAGTTATGGAATTTTAATCTTGAATGAGACTTTAGATATGAAAAGGAAATTAGCATTAACAGTATTGAGTATGGGGATGATATTTTATGCTCATGCTCAAGAGTATACTATGGACAACTGTGTCAACACGTTGGATACAACACGATCTGTAGAGACCAAAAGTGGATACCAGTATTGGTTTGCAGACAAGAGTTTTGCCGAAGGCAACACGTTAAAATTAAGTGTAGTTGAGCTGGGTATGTCTACACATGCACCTCATCAGCATTCGGAAGATGAGTTTTTTTACGTGCTGGAAGGAACCGCTGAGTTCTTTCTTGACGGAGAAACACGAATCGTAGGCTCGCATACGAGTCTATATTGTCCATCACAGTCCATGCATGGTATTAAAAATGCAGGCACAGGTCTGCTTAAATATCTCGTTATCAAAAAGTACGAGTTAGAATGACAAAGGCTCATCCCGTATCGATTTGGGTAAAAGTAAACTTAGGGAGCTATCATGCTTTAGTCGTTTAGTTTTTAAGAATGTCCTGTACAGCCAACACCAAAAACATATAGTCTGTTGATCCTCCTCCCATGACATACTCGGTCTGCTGCCAGAAAAATGGCCATACTTTCAGTTCTGGTAGATCCGGTCGGATTAGTGCCGTACCCGAGGCTACTCCTCCAGGGATAAAGGACCAATCCGCACGATTCACTCCATACGCTACAGTGACCGATTTTGATCCTACCCCAGAGGCAAACGAAGAAGTATTGATCCCTGGGTGTACCCCGAGTACAAAGTTGAGGGAGTTGAGTGTAAAGTCAGGAGTACAGATCTCTGGCCAACCCTTGTAAAAGAAGTATTGCTCGACACCAAAGCGCTGGATGGACCAACCAGCTCCCCAGATGTTAGGGGTGTAGGGGACGCCGTAGGGCGAGTCTGCTTTTTGTGCTGTTTTCAATTGATTATGATAGGTTTGGACCGCACCATCTATTGCTTTTCTAAATTTTCGGTCATTTGCCTGATCCATGACACGGCCTATAGCCCAGCCGCATTTCTCGATATTTTTTACTATTTGAGGTTGCAGTGTAAGTAATTCGTCGATGTATTTTCTCTTTCCAGTGCTCAGTATCAATTCCGAGAGGGCAATACTTTTGGCAGTAGCGAGAGAGGTGTCATCTGGGATCAAGTCATACAATGCCTCCGCTGCGACCAGAGATTCTGTAGCTAGGTCATCGTTATAGCCTGCGAGTACTCTACTGGCAGCCGCCAAGCCACTAATGACATGGAGTTCTCGTCTAGGGTTCTCCTCGGTAAACACCCAGCGATCATCTGACAAAGAAGAGTTACGTGCTGTTCGATCTCCTTTGGCGAGTGCTGGATCATAAAATAAATTGTCTGTCATTGCACTGGCATCTCCGAGCATCACATACTGACGGAGTGTAGGACAGATGATCCCACGATAGAGTCTGCCGAGTGACCGATATCCTGCTAATACGCTATGGAGTCCATGTTCTATTTGTTGCAAGGCATCTGATTTGCCATCAGGCTGGTGGATTTCGACCAGTTGATTGTAGGGGTCAACCATGGTAGCATCATAGTTGATACCAAATTCCTCGATCATCCAAGCGAGGTTACGGATCGTGCCGATTTGAGACTCTACGCGCAGGTCATAGTCACCTGCATCGTGCCATCCGCCTTGGTTGAGTGCAGGTACGATCTCTCCTGATTTATACTCTGTGAGTGTGGAAGTTTCCTGAATATAACCATCGAAATGATTGGTGTTAACGGGGGCCATGCGTGCATCGTCTAGGTGACAGTAGTCGTGCCATACCCGATATTTTTCGTTGACCCGCATGTGGCACATTTGTACGGGTAGGTAGTATTCCAGTACAGGTTGCCAGATATTGCGGTCATAGAGTTCTTTGCTGATTTGGAAAGCATGGGTTTCTTGCGCTCCGAATTGTACCGTGTACAAACCAGCTTCCTTTATCTCCGAAAAATCAAAAATACGATATTGGTAGCGAAGAAATTCTCCCCAGTTTTCAGGATTAACCTCTTTGACAAGTGATTTACCTTCCTGACCTATTCGGTAGAGTCGTGCTGTTTGCGGCGCAGTGCTTCTTTTGTCCAGTTCGATCACTGCTCTTTTTTCCTGATCAGGGTGATAGCCCAGCTGAGATACTTGGATGACTGGCTGATACACCCAGTCCTCTACAGTATTGGGAGTGATGATCCATACGATGGCATTTTGAGTAGTGCCTGAGGGTACGGCTTCATTGATGATGAACCAGCCGTTGTTGTGGTTGGAGCGTCCGTCACGTAGTTGTAGTATTCCACTCTGGGACTGAAAGCGAATGCGCTGTAGATCGCTTTCTGGTGCGACGGTCAGGCGCTGTCCTTTGGCCATGGGGAGTGAAATGTTGGTGTCGTTTTGCTCGATGATTGGGCCATTGGGTTGAATGGGAAACTGTCCCGTTTGTTGATCCATGAGCCAAGATTTGCCAAATAAATCACCAGGAAAAAGTTCGAAATTGAAGTGGACTTTTCCGATCCACTCTTCGGGGAGCGCCTCGTCCAGATGAACAGCCACTTGAAAGCTATTGCCTTCCAATGCCTTTACTTCCACCTCATAGGCAAATGTGAGGTCTGGGTAGAGAATCGGATTGAACCCTGTTCGGTTTTTGGACGAATCTGGATACCAAAGTCGCTGTGTAATGCGCTGATTGTCTTCGTCAATTTTTATATGCCCTCCCTTGGGTACTGGTGACCATTGTCCGGGAGATGCTTCCAATCTAAGGTCACCGTTGGCAGCCACTCGATTACCATGCTGGATAATAGTCACACCTGTTTGGTGTCCATCAGGGTAGATATCGCTAAATACTGTGATATTCAATCCCGGTTTTTCAAAATACCCCTGCTCGTTTATTTTTAGTCCTTGACCAATAGTGCGAAGTGAAAAAAGTATACACAAGATGACCAAATAGGCTGTTCTGTTCATAATCACGGTTTAGAATAGTGTAAGTCTTTGCTACCTACTGATTCATATTATCAGGGAAGATTCTGTGTGTAGCTTAACGCTAAGTTACTAAAATGTTTGATTTACAGGAGTGTCAATAAATACGCTCAATTCCATCGAAGGGATTGAACACGTGAAACACCATATAAATGGATATTGCTCTCGTTACAATTTGAAAGAGCTTTTTATTGTGGTGTAGTTCTTACACTTCTTTTGTATTTTTGAGCAAGGAACGAGTAGAGACTTTCTATACTCGAAGCAGC
This sequence comes from Reichenbachiella agariperforans, assembly GCF_900142205.1. Classification (GTDB taxonomy): domain Bacteria; phylum Bacteroidota; class Bacteroidia; order Cytophagales; family Cyclobacteriaceae; genus Reichenbachiella; species Reichenbachiella agariperforans. Next base: position 128,698 of record NZ_FRAA01000008.1, on the reverse strand, counting down.
AGATGATGAAAAAACGAATACTTGTATGGGCTTTACAGCTTTGGGCTGTTGGGTTGTCGTGGGCTAGTCACGAACCAAACATTCGTTTTCAGCATCTCACGACCGCCAATGGTTTGGCGCAAAATATGGTTGACTGCATGCTCCAAGACAGTCAAGGCTATATCTGGCTAGGGACATGGAACGGTCTCTGCAAGTATGATGGGTATAGTTTTGAAACTTTTGATAGTCAGGCCAATGTTGAATCTACCCTTGGGAATAATTTTGTCTATGCACTTCTAGAGGATCATTTTGGCAACATCTGGGTCGGTACGAGTAAGGGATTGTATGTCTATCTGTATGATAGCAAGACCTTTCGCTATACTGATCTCTCTTCTTATGACCTACCCAAGGTCGCTGCTGTTCACTCTCTTCATACCATGGATAGTATCCTATATATAGGGTCTAGTGAGGGACTGACATCCTTAGAAATCAAAGATAATCAAGGGGAAGTAAAACTTCTTCAGCACCTCCAACTAGACGGTAGAGGTGAATTGAGGGGGACAGTGGTCAATGCTATAACACATGATACCAAAGAGGCACTATGGGTAGGGACGGACTCGGCGCTTTACCGATTGGGGCAGGGGCTCCAACTGGATCAGACGTATCAGTATGATCCGATGGATGGAGCGAGTATCACAGCCAACCTGATATTGGATATTTTATTGACGCGTGATGGACAGCTTTGGATAGCTACGGAGATAGGAGTCAATCGCTATGATCCTGTCACTGATGGTTTTGTGCGCTATTATAGTCAAGCAGATGACTCCAATAGTTTGCTTCACAACTCGGTGCTGGATCTAGCTGAGAGCGGAAATCAACTCTATATAGCCACTTTGGGTGGGTTGTCGGTATTGAATGTGAAGACCGATGAGTTTAGCAATTACCGCAACAACCCTTCGGATAATTTCAGTCTCAACAATGATTTTTTGAATTGTCTACTGGTCGATACGGAGGACAATGTATGGATCGGGACCGAACGTGGAGGGGTCAATATCATCAATGCTCGTCAAAATAGTTTTGAGCAAATCAAGTTTGAGATTGGAAACCCGAATAGCTTGAGTCACAGCACTGTCAATTCGATTTATGAGGGGGACAAACACGTATGGATAGGTACTGCTGGTGGAGGCCTCAATCGGATGAATAAGAAAACAAAATTCTTTAAGCATTTCAAGATTTCGTCTACCGATCATGGGGCAATTTCGAGTGATTTTGTGACCAAAATTTACCGAATGAAGAACGGAGAGCTCTGGGTAGGTACGTGGGGTCAAGGCATAAATATCCTACCAAAAGGTCAGATGGAAGCCCCATTCCTACGGATGAATGAAGTGTATGGCATGGGTAGTAATGCATTCATTTCCTCGATCATAGAGGACAATTGGGGCTATGTATGGATTGGTACTTTGGGAGGGCTTTATCGATTGGACAGGGCCAAAAGGGAGATGATACAAATCCAACCAGTGAATCAAAAGGTGGCGATTAGTGGAGTAGGATGTTTGGCATTGGATTCTAGGGAGAAAGTCTGGGTAGGTACTCGGGAGGGGTTGTTTCAACTCGACCCATTGCGGCCCAACGAAAGCATTCAAATATTTCAGCATGAGAGTCAAAACACCAATTCGATTAGTGGCAACTATGTGATTTCACTCATAGAGGACTACCAAGGCAATATGTGGGTAGGGACCTACGGTCAGGGCATCAATAAGATAACCCTTGAGGGAAGGTCTAAAATCATCAAACGATACGATACACGATCTGGCCTGAGCAACAACATCATTTTTGGGATAGAGGAGGCAGGGGACCACTCACTCTGGCTCAGTACGGACTATGGGTTGAGTCGCTTCGATCCAGAGACCGAGACTTCTCGAAACTTCTATGTATCGGATGGTTTGCTCAACAACCAGTACTATTGGTCTTCTTCGTACAAAAACGAGGAGGGGAAGTTCTATTTTGGAGGGATGAATGGAGTGGATGCACTGCATCCAGATTGGATCAGTGATGAGATCGATCAACCGCATGTGGTCATCACTGACTTGAAATTACTGGATCAATCTGTCGTGCCTAATCATAGTTACAACGGAGTGGTCGTCAGTGAAGGATTGCTCTCCAATGCCAAAAGTATTGAGCTGTCCTACAAGGAAAAAATTGTGTCATTTGAGTTTTCCACCTTCAATTTTTTGGATTCGGATGTGATCACCTTTGCCTACTATCTCGATGGGTTCGATCAGCAGTGGAACCACATCGGTTCGAAAAGACATTTTGCGAGCTACACTAACTTGAAACCAGGAGAGTATATATTCAAGGTCAAGGCAGCAGGTCCTAATGGTATATACAATGATATACCCACAGAGTTGAAAATCCGCATTCGGCCGCCGTATTGGCAGACGACTTGGTTTCAGTTGCTTTTGGTAGCCATCATAGCATCTGTGATTTTGGGCTATATCCGCTACCGTGTCTACAGTCTCAAGCGACAAAGGGCAGTACTGGAACAGCAAGTGAGAGAACGTACCGAGGAGATCAATCGTCAGAAGGAGGCATTGACCTATCAATCCATCCAGTTGAAAAAGACCAACGAGTCGCTAGAGGACAAACAGAAATACATCGAGGGACAGAATCAAGAGTTAGAAAGCAAGAACAAGGAGATCGGAGATAGGCGTGATGAGTTACTGGAGCTTAATAACAAGCTGAAGCTCGTGAGCCAGCTTCGCTTGAGCTTTTTTACGAATATTTCCCATGAGTTTCGTACACCGCTGACACTGATTATCGGTCCTTTGGAGCGGCTGATGTCACACTATAGTTTTGGAGAGGACGTGAAGAATAACCTAGACGTCATCAACCGCAATGCCAAGCGTCTGCTACATCTCATCAATGAAATCATGGATTTTAGAAAAATTGAGCAAGGCAAAGCAGAGTTGAAAGTGAGTCGAGGAGATATCAAAGGGTTTTGTATCCAAATCTTTGAAGCTTTTGAGCCTTTGGCTGAGATCAAAAGCATTGATTTTAGCCACGAAGTAGGGGAGATGCCGAGTGAGGTGTGGTTCGATGTACAGAAAATCGAGAACATGCTGTACAACCTACTCTCCAATGCATTTAAGTACACTCTGAATGGTGGTAAGGTCAAAATGGTGATTAGCAATCCATCTCTGGAGGAGAGTAAATTGACGTTGGATGAGGAGTACAATGCCGCAGATCAGGAGATCATCAGTGTCAAAATCACAGATTCTGGATCGGGGATTAGCGAAGAGAATCTTCCGTTGATTTTCAAGCGGTTTTATCGTATAGAGTCCGAAAATGCCTTTAAGATCGGCGGGTCTGGAATCGGTCTAGCCATCACCGAGGAACTGATCAAGGCACACCACGGAGAGATATTTGTAAGTAGTCAGCTTGGGGAGGGATCGGTATTTGAGGTTCAGTTCCCATGTCTACGCGCCTTGGCGCATGACGCAGATCAGGTGGATGGAGGAGCACCTAATATTCAGTCGCAAATCGAAATATTGAAGAACGAACTCGTGATTCGGGAAGACGAACCCCTGGTTTCTGAAAATTTGGTGATCGATGAACAACGTAGAACTGTTCTCGTCGTGGAGGATAACTTGGATTTGAGAAAATTCATATCATTGCGATTGAGCGAAAAGTACAACATCGTCGAAGCAGGCAACGGACTGACAGGGATGGAGTTTGCGGAGCAGTACAACCCAGACTTGATCGTCAGTGATGTCATGATGCCCAAGATGGATGGGTTTGAACTTTGTACTTCTATCAAAAACAACTTTAGTACGAGCCACATCCCTGTGGTACTGCTCACAGCCAAGTCCTCCGTAGAGAATCAGATCGAAGGGCTGCAGATCGGCGCAGATGACTACCTGCCCAAGCCTTTCAACTTCGAATTGCTAGAGGCACGTATCTCCAACCTCATCGAGTCTCGTAGAAAACTCCGAGAGCAATTTGCAACAGAGGAAGATGTACGCCCTGCTGCCTTGACACAAAATACTAAAGATCAAAAATTTCTAGAGCAAGCCATTACCGTCGTGGAAGAGCAAATGTCTAACTCTGATTTCAGCTCCAAAGATCTAGTGACCTCTCTGGGTATCAGTCGCAGTTTGCTGCACAAAAAACTAAGCGCTCTCACCAACCAATCTGCTTCTGAGTTTATCAATCATTTTCGAATGAAGAAATCGAAGGAATTGCTCAAAACACAAGAACTCAATGTCTCAGAAGTCGCGTACGCTGTAGGCTACAATGACCCCAAGTATTTCTCTCGATTATTTAGCAAATACTACGGGCATTCTCCTAAACAGTACCAAGAAGGGGAGTAGGTTTTCGTTGATTTATTAAGAAATAATAGTTTGTAAGTATTTGGTTTATAGTGTGGTTGTACAATAGTCCAACCCAAAAAGACATAGCTCCACCTCGTTTTTATCCTCATTGGTAACCTTTACGATAAGGATGGTCATGATCCATCTCGTAGACTAAATTTTTTAACAATTAAGAACTAAGTATGATATGAAAAAAACTAGACTAATGAGTTGCGTTTTGTTTGCAGCGTTTTTTATAGCATTTGCCTTAGCTGGCTGTGAGGAGGACGAAATCTATAGGATAGATGCTCCTTCTGACCTACAAGCTAGAATTGACTCGGTCGCAGCTGCGAAAGCAGGTATAGATACAGGTGATACGACTTATATCGATATCGCTACGGCGATAGTAGGGGCTGAAGATTATAGTTCCGCTTGGTGGACAGCATTCTCTGATTACTTTACCATCCCTTCAAACAAGCTCTTACACTTAGAGTTTATTAATCATAATGGAGGTAGCGTCAACAACTGGAACAACTGGAATGTAGCGGTAGTCAACAATGTAGCGGATCGAGAAGGCGAAGGATATGCAGAATACTTTGTCTTGCGTTCAGATGCGTTTGGCTGGGGCAATACAGATTTTGACCTTGGCCTTGTGGCCCAGGATTATCCAGTGATCGAAGGTTCTGATCCTGAAGAAGTGGACTGGAATCTATTCCGCACGACGATGGATGGTGCTTATGTGTCTCTTGAAATAGATCACTCGGTGACGGGCAACGTCTATGTGACCGCTACTGTAGAAGGTACCAATGGTATCGAGATGGTGATGACCTATAATCAGCCCGTGTCTGCTGCCGATGATATCAACGCATTTTTGGTAATGGACGCTAGCTATGTAGAGATGGAGACGGCTTATCTGCTGCCATCGAATGTATCGGTAGTAGTGGATTACAATCCTGTATCGATCGCTGTAACTGGGGCACCTGCCACAGTGGAGATTGGCAATGAAAACTTTTGGGGTAGTGCAGTGGCTACCGTGACTTACGAAGACGGATCATCGACCGAAGTGGACTCCACTGACATCTCATTCAATGTGGTGCCTGATATGACCACACTGGGCGAAAAGACTGTAGTAGTTGCTTACAGCAAAACCAAACTTGGAGAATTTACCCAAGCGGTATCAACTTATTACAATTTGGAGGTGACCAATTCTGTGGTCAGTATGGACGTGACGACTATGCCGGATATTACGAGCTATTACTTCTACAATACTGACCCTATTGTTTTTAATACTAAGGGATTGGTAGTAACAGCGACCTATTCGGATGCTACGACGGGGGTGATATCAAACGAAAATCTACAGTTCGGTACGATCACAGCTGCTGCTGGTGCACAAACCGCAGAAGTGTCCTACGTAGGATCCTCTAGTACTGTAACAACTACGGTTCCACTGACGCTGACTCAGGGAATCGATCAAGTAGGTCTTACGGATATGACGACTCCATGGTGGTCAGATTTTTCTGATGATTATACAGTCGCTTCTGGATCTAGCACGACGATCAAAATGTACTGCTACTCCAACGGTCTTAATTCTTACCACAGTCCTAGTACAATCCTTCGCAAAGCTGACGGGACTGAAAATGGAGTAGTTCGAATGGACAACTTCGGATGGGGAACTGGCTATGAAGGTATAGCTACGGCCACTAGTGACTGGAATTGGGATGTGTTCGCAGCAAATATAAGCGGCTCTTATATAGAGATCACTGTGACAAACAATGGTGATGATACCGCGGATATACGCTACGATGTTACTTATGCTAATGGGGATACACATTTCCAAGAGTATACGGGTATAGCGGTAGACAGTGCGGATTTGAATGCTGCACTCGTGTTAGAGGGAGCTTACCTCGTAATTGTTGAATAATCACTAGGATAAAAAATACTGAAACAATGAAATATTTATATATAATACTGTTAGGGGTGCTGGCGCTCGTACCTGCAACATACGCAGCAGGTACTAACAATGCCGATGTGATGGCTAGGGCTCAAGCAGAAGATATCACAGTAACTGGTAAAATCATCGATGATACGGGAGAGGCACTTCCTGGCGCTACCGTGACACAAAAGGGCACTACCAATGGAACCATTACGGATATCGATGGTAATTTTACACTTACTGTTCCTTCAGATGCTACGGTGGTAGTTTCTTTCATAGGGTTTAAAAGTACAGAAGTGATCGTTGGTGGAAGGTCTGTACTAGGTAATATCACATTAGGTATAGATTTAACCGAACTCGATGAGGTGATAGTAGTGGGATATGGTACACAGCGCAAGGTTGATCTCACGGGTTCAGTGGCGATAGTGGACACTGAGGAGATGAAGAAAGTCTCCAATTCTAACATCTCTACTATGCTGCAAGGTAGAGTGGCAGGTGTTCAAATTACATCTGACGGGCAGCCAGGTGCTGATCCTGCAGTACGTATTCGTGGTATGGGATCCTTTGGTAATACTTCGCCTCTCTATGTAGTTGATGGGGTGATTATGGGAACAACGATTAGAGATTTCTCTCCCAACGATATCGAATCAGTACAGGTTTTGAAGGATGCTTCTGCGGCGGCTATTTATGGTGCGCGTTCTGCCAACGGAGTAGTGATCATTACTACCAAGTCTGGTAAAAAGGATCAACCCATGAGGATAGATTATAGCGGATACATAGGGTTTGACCAAGTACAGAAAGATGTTTATGACGTGATGGATGCTGAGCAGTATGGTCAACACTTGACCGATGTATTTGGCAACAGTGGTCTGGATGTGCCTTCTGGTTACAATCCAAATAGTGAAAACTATTTGTACAACGCCGACGGTACTGCAAAAGTGAATACAAATTGGTACGATGAAGTCTTCAAAACAGGTATTCGCCAAAACCACAACATCAACCTGTCAGGTGGTGGTGAGAACAATACTTACAACGTTGCGATGGACTACTTCACTCAGGAAGGAACCATGGAAGGTGCAGGGCCGAATTTTGACCGTTACACGGCTCGATTCAAAAATTCGATGGATGTGAAGTTTATCAAATTCAACACGAACGTAGTGTACAGTCACAGCGATCAGGACAATATGGCTCTTAGCAATGCCAATGAGTATGTAGAGGGGTTATATGGTTCTCAATTTCCAGTGATGGCCTCAGCGCTCATTACACCTCCCACCATCAAGGCTTACGATGAATCTACTTGGGTTCTGGATGGTACGCTTTCTCCAGCATCTGGGTACCAATACGATTCCTATGGTTATGGCACTTACTATGACGATATTCATGGTGACCTTCGTGTAACCAACGTTTTGCTCACTAATAATTTGTTAGAGAGAAACTCTACAGTAGATCGTATAGTAGCCTCAGGGTCTGCCAATGTGGACTTCTTAGAAATGTTGAATGCTGAGAGCGGCAAACACAAGTTGAGTTACAACCTGAACTTGTCGTACAGCAAGACCCATGTCAAGGATTTTACGTTTGTGCCTGCTTTTATACAAAGTACAACAAACTACTTGACCAAGAGCAATGAGACGTTGACAGAGGAGCACCGTAGCTATACGGAATCTTTGATAGAAAACACGATCAATTACGATGGTCAATTCGGCCGTCATCATGTCAATGTGCTGGCGGGTCAGTCTTTTCAGCGTTGGGATCACAATAGACTTACAGGTATAGGTAACAACATGACCGAGCCTTATTACCTGCAAGTAAATAACTCTGAACAGACGCAATCATCTACATACGAGGAAGTGAGCTTGATGGAATCTTATTTTGGTCGTATCAACTACGATTTTGATGAGAAATACCTGTTTTCTGCAACTGTTCGTCAAGATGCATCAAGCCGTCTTTCACCTGATGACAATACGGATATATTTCCAGCGGCTTCTGTGGGGTGGCGTATAGACCGAGAGGGCTTCTTTCCTGTCAGTGAATCGACTATAAGCTTGTTCAAAATCCGTGGTAGCTATGGTGAACAAGGCAATATTTCGAACTTGGGACCCTATGATTATATGGCCACTATGGCGCGAGGAGATTATACTTATAGCTATCAAAATAGTGTAGTGATGGGGTCGGCCATCTCTAGTTTTGTAAATGAAAGACTCTTATGGGAAAAGAAGAAAACCCTTGATATTGGGCTTGATCTGGGGCTGTTCGATGATCAATTAGAGTTTACCTTCGATTGGTATGAAGCCACGGCAGAAGACCTCCATTATGATGTAGCTGTTCCAGCTCAGGCAGGTTTTACCAATGCAGCAGTAAAGATGAATGCAGCGACGATGGTCAACTCAGGTATGGAGTTTTTGTTAGCCTATCACAACTATAACAATGAAGTGAAATTTGATGTGTCTGCTAACTTTTCTACCCTCACCAATGAGGTGACAAAGTTGGGTGTATTAAATGCACCTCGTACCGATGGTACGGCTCGTACAGAGGTAGGCCGTGAAATAGGTTCCTTCTATGGATATGTTTATGAGGGGATTTTTCAGTCGCAAGATGAAATCGATAACCGTGTCAACTCAGAAGGTAATTTTATTGATCAGCCTGGTGCACAGCCTGGTGATGTAGCCTATGCAGACATTGCTGGTGCATTTGATGCGGAGGGTAATCCAATACCTGATGGTCAAATCACCAATGAAGATCAAACCTATCTGGGCAGCGGCTTGCCTAAATACAGTTTCGGTCTGAATGCTCGTGTGGAATGGAAAGGGTTGGATTTGAGTGTCATGGCATTCGGAGCGGCAGGTTTCAAAGCGGTAGATTTTGTTGATGTGACTTTGCGTAGTTCCTATGGTGCGCTCAACAAGAGCACGGATTTATTGAATGCTTGGACACCAGAAAATACCAATACTGATGTACCTCGTGTAGCCAATAGATCGAATGGTGACATTACCAACGATATGTTCAGTTCGCGCTTCATTCAGGATGCTACTTATCTGAAAATAGCCAATATTCAAATTGGCTATAACTTTCCTGATAGTTGGTTTGGAGACTATATCAACAACGTTCGCATTTATGCCACGGGGCAAAATTTGTTCGTGTTCTCTAAATACAAAGGATACAATGTGGATTTTGCTGGAGGTACATTCACTCCTGGATACAACTACGCATCGTACCCAACACCACGAACCGTCATGGGCGGAGTTCAATTTTCATTCTAAAAATAAGGGATCAATATGAAAGGTATATATAAAATTCTAACAACGTTGGTGCTGATCGTAGGCATGGTGGCCTGTAGCGACCAACTCGAAGTTGAGAACCCAAACAATCAGACGACCTTTGATTTTGGGGATTCTGAGACAGAACTTAGAGAAGTAGTGATTGCATGCTACAACCGTATTCGTCTCGACGGTACATTTGCCCGTGTAGGTTATACATTGGATGCGGTTCGTGGTGATGAGGTATGGAACTCATCTCAACAGTGGTATTTAGAATATGATAATTTTAATTCTCCAGGCACCATCGGAATTGGTGATGAATGGCCGTGGAGAGACAATTATCATGTGGTGAACCGTGCCAATTTTATTTTGTCGAATGTAGATGAAGTAGAAATGTCTGAGAATGCATACAATGAGATCAAAGGACAAGCACTCTTTCTGAGATCTTTGGCGTACTATCATCTGGCTACTTATTACCAGGATGTACCTTTGATCACCGATTATGCTGCTTACTCAGACTTAGAAACACTCTATTCGTCTAACAACACGCAAGACGAAGTGTTTGATCAAATAGAGAAGGATCTCACGGAGGCAATGAATATCCTACCATCCAGAGATGCCGGAGGCGAGTGGGCAGAAGGTCGTGCAACCAGTGGTGCTGCTGCGGGTTATTTGGCTCGTGCATTGATGTTTCGTCATAAGTTTGATTTAGCTCTACCTATTTTGGAAGATATCATAGCAGGTACCTACGGGACTTATGCCCTGACTGCAGATTATGGTGATAACTTCAGAGAAAGTACCGAAAACAATTCAGAGAGCCTTTTTGAGGTTCAGTTTATGGATTTTGGTACAGGGGGAACCGACGAAGAGTGGACTCCAGTAAATATCAGTAGAGTGGCTACTCAGGGTCATGCAGTAGAAAGCAACTTTGCTTCTCAGGATTTGGGTAGCTGGGGCGATCTAGCGGGTTCGCCTTGGTTGTACAACCTGTTCAAAGCAGAGAATAGTACGGATGGACGACTTGACCCTCGTTTGTACTGGACATTGGTTTCGTACGAACCTGAGTACAGCAACTATACAGACATTTCTACGGCTGCATATCCAGAAGGCGATCCTCGTAGCAATATTGTTTACCAAGCTGAAATAACAGAATCACCTCGATCGAACATTGCTCAGGGTGGGTTATCAATTGCCAAGTTTACCAATGCAAGGAACAACATCTATGCTTCCATTACTAATGGTTTGCAATGCGGGGTGAATATACGTTTGATGCGATATAGCGATGTATTGTTAAGAGCAGCAGAATGTATCAATGAAATCAGTGGCCCAAATCAACAAGCTATCGATTATATCAACGAAGTGCGTGAGCGTGTGGCTCTCGAAGAGCTTCAATTGGCAGATTTTCCAACTGCCGATCATCTCTTCGAGCAAATTGCCAATGTAGAGCGTCCTAAAGAATTCGGTTGCGAAAACGGTCGGGGTATTGACTTGATCCGTTGGGGATTCTTCTACGATGCTGCACGTTTGCAGCAGTTGACTGAGCATGGATATTATGTGACAGATGGTACAGCCAACACCGATGCTTTGACTGCAGCAACTGCTAGTAACTCATCGTTCAATACCTACACTCCTGGAAATGAGTATTTTCCAATATTCCAAGGTACGCTAAATGCCAACCCTAATTTGGTAGGCAATTCAGCCAATAAAAATGAACCTGCTGATAAATGGGATGCACGCCCTATTGTAAACTAGGGATCATTCTATAAAATCAGAGCCTCCTTATCGATGTGCTTTTGTATGTCGATAAGGGTGCTTTTAATGTTAAACAGACGGACTTATCCCCTAAACATACTAGTAAAATATTTGGCGTATCAGTATTTGGCAATTTCAACAAAGTGCTGAGTTATACCCGTCGGATTGATAAAAAATATAATTGAAATGAGACATAAGTATTTTCTGTTTTTATCTGTCACCCTAGCTGCTCTATTACTTATAGGGTGCAACAATGATGATTTAGAGCCTACAGGCATCACCGTAAAGGAGGATGAAGATGAAGTGACTGATACCACCTACACCATTCCCACATACGCTGACGACTATGCAGCGATGGCTTCTTGGAATGATCGCTCTGATTGGAACCTGGCCAATGTACATGACCCAAGTGTAGTTTTTGATGGAGACTACTACTATATGTATGGTACCAATGCTTCCTATGGCAATGCCCATGATGGACATGGACATTTTCATGGTCGCCGATCCAGAGATTTAGTGAATTGGTCCTATATGGGAGCTTCTATGTCAGTGACACCAACATGGGTAAAAGATACGCTAAACAGTATGCGAGATGCAGTGGGTTTGGCTCCAATCAACAATCCCGCTTTTGGACACTGGGCTCCTGTGGTCCGTAAGGTCGGCAATGTCTACCGAATGTATTACAGCATCATTATTGATAATTTGATTGGTAATGGATTGCCATGGTCTGAAGAAAATTTTGATAACACTTGGACAGAAAGAGCCTTCATAGGTATGATGGAAACGACAGACCCTTCCTCGAACAATTGGGAAGACAAGGGGATGGTCGTTTGCTCTGTTTCTGATCGAGGAACTGACTGGTCTAGATCGTCGACTAACGACTGGAGTGGATATTTTAAATACAATGCCATCGACCCCTCTTACGTCGTTACTCCTGAGGGTGAACACTGGATGTTTTATGGTTCATGGCATAGCGGTATTGCAGCGGTTCAAATTGACTCGGATACAGGATTGCCATTACATGAATTTGATATCAATGATGAATCCACTTGGGGTACACATATCTACACCCGAACAAACGGCTCAAGATGGCAGGGATCAGAAGGGCCAGAGGTGATGTATAGTGAAGAAACTGGGTATTACTATTTGTTCTTGGCCTATGACGGTCTGGATGTACCCTACAATACGAGAGTCACCAGATCAGAAAATGTAACAGGGCCGTACAAGGGATATGATGGTGCTAGTGTGACGAATGGTGGAGATGTCTACCCAATTGTTACTCACCCTTACAAGTTTAACAATCATTCTGGATGGGTTGGTTTTGCGCACAATGCCATGTTTCAATATGAAGAAACGGGAGATTGGTTTTACGCTTCACAGGCGCGTCTGCCAGCTAACACAGGAGGCAATGCCTATAGCAATGCCATCATGATGGGGCATGTCCGAAAAGTGAGATGGACAGAAGGCGGTTGGCCAGTGGTCATGCCTGAGCGATATACTGGAGTCCCAGAGACAGAGATCAGCGAAGCTGACCTAGCAGGAAATTGGGAGCTTATCACACTACGATACGAGTACCGAACACAGCAAACATCAGTAGCGCTCACGCTATCAGCAAATGGGGAAGCTACAGGTGCTTTAACGGGCGCATGGTCGTTTGATGAAGCAGACAATGTCCTTACGATTGGCAATACAAAACTGTATGTCGAGCGTGAAGTGGATTGGGAGGCATCTCCTAGAGAGCTGACACTTGTTTTTGCTGGGTTGAATTCTTCTGGGGTTTCGCTTTGGGGAAAGAAAACGCAATAGTGGAATTGATACTGTATACCAAAATGATAATCAGGCCAAATGGCTTTTTCTATAGAAATGAATTAACGATGAATAAAATAATAAATCAAATACTGGGATTAGGAGTGGGAGTTGTGCTTGCTTGTGGTTGTGGTACTACTCCGTCCGAGACGCAGACCGAAACTGCCGCATCGCATACCTTTCAAATCGACGCGAGCAAAACCATTGCCAAGGTAGAGCCTACGATGTATGGCATCTTCTTCGAGGATATCAATTTTGCCATCGATGGCGGCTTGTATGCTGAGTTGGTCAAAAACCGATCTTTTGAATTTGACAAACCCTTGCGTGGGTGGACCGAACTCAAAGACAAGGGGCTCGGCGTTCGATTTTTACCTATCAACACTAACAATCCACGAAACACTAGGTTCATGCGTGTACAAATCGAGGATCAAGGTTCTGGAGCAGGACTGTTGAATGAAGGCTTTCGAGGAATGGGCCTCAAGGAGGGACTCCCTCATAATTTTAGCATTCAGGTCAGAGGGGGGGACGGTAAGGTCTCAGCCATCCGAATTGAATTATTGGACTCAAAAGGTGAAGTAATCGCTAATAGTCGAGTGGATGGCATCAATAACGAATGGCAAACCCTAACTACTTCATTGACCCCTTCTAAAACGGACGCAAAAGGTACGATGAAAATTTGGTTCGAAGGAGAAGGAACTGTTGACATAGACATGGTTTCCCTTTTCCCAACGGATACGTGGAAGGGAAGAAAAAATGGATTGAGAGCAGACCTAGTGCAATTGCTCGCCGATATGGATCCAGGGTTTTTGCGTTTCCCCGGTGGGTGTATCGTGGAGGGTTTCGATTTATCCCAGCGATATCAATGGAAAAATACAGTTGGGGATGTCGATGAACGGGTAGTGACCATCAACCGTTGGAATTTTGAGTTTGACCATAGACCTGCACCGGATTATTATCAAAGTTTTGGTGTTGGATTTTACGAATACTTCTTGTTGGCTGAGGACTTGGAGGCAGAACCTGTGCCCATTCTCAACTGTGGTATGGCTTGTCAGTTCAATACTGGAGAGTTGGTTCCGCTGGATCAATTGGATCCCTATATCCAAGATGCGCTTGACCTTATCGAATTTGCCAATGGATCAACGGACAGCAAATGGGGGAAATTGCGTGCCGATATGGGACACCCCGAACCATTTAACCTCAAGATGCTCGGTGTAGGAAACGAACAATGGGGTCCACAATATGTAGAAAGGTATGTGCCAATCGTCAACGCTGTTAAAGCAAAGTATCCCGAAATACAGATTATTGCAGCGACTGGGTCAGATGGGTCTATCTTCCCTAATGGCGAAGAGGAGATTGAGTACCTCTGGAAAGAATGGAAAAGGCTGAAACCAGAAATTGTGGATGAGCACTTTTATCGCAATCCTGATTGGTTTATGAAAAATGCGGATTGGTATGACAACTATGAGCGCACAGGTTCTAAACTTTTCGTAGGCGAATGGGCCGCACAAAGTGTAGGTGTAGCTAGCCCAGACAATAAGAACAACTGGGAGACTGCTCTTTCAGAAGCAGCATTCCTAACTGGTCTGGAGCGAAATGCCGATCTAGTTACGATGACCTCCTATGCGCCTCTTTTTGCTCATGCAGAAGGTTGGCAGTGGACACCAGATTTGATTTGGTTCGATAACCTCGATTCATATGGCACGGCCAACTACTACGTGCAGAAGATGTACGCTACCAATCCAGGTACACACGTGATTCCGCTCGAAAAAGACGGCAAACCAGTGACTGGACAGAATGGATTGTACGCTACTGCCACCAGAGATGAAAATGCTGGAGAGTTGATTATCAAAATCGTGAATACTGGCGAAGCAGCAGTTGAGGCCAGCTTTGATGTCGCAGGGGCTACTATAGGTACTGAAGTGACCGCTGAGGTGCTTTCTAGCAAAGAGCTAGAGGCTGTCAATACCCTGGATGAAGGGAATAAAATCAGTCCAAGAACAGAGAAGAAAACATTAGACTCTGAAAAATTGTCTTATCAACTTGAGCCATACTCTTTCACAGTTTTAAGAGTAGAAGCTAAATAAAGGTTTAAGACTACTCCTTTCACTCATTCAATTAGGGACAAAAGGAGTGATTAGTACTGTTTAATAATCAGGAGAAATATATAAAGTAATGAAAAAAGGAATAATCATGTTTGCGGCTTTGTTTGTTTTTGCGCTTGGTGTACAGGCCCAAAAAGCAACCGTCATCATCAATGCGGACCAAGGAGAACATACGATCAACAAAAATATCTACGGTCATTTTGCGGAGCATTTAGGTAGATGTATCTATGACGGGATTTATGTAGGTGATAGCTCAGCGATACCCAATA
Organism: Reichenbachiella agariperforans; assembly: GCF_900142205.1. Taxonomy (GTDB): domain Bacteria; phylum Bacteroidota; class Bacteroidia; order Cytophagales; family Cyclobacteriaceae; genus Reichenbachiella; species Reichenbachiella agariperforans. Next base: position 113,254 of record NZ_FRAA01000008.1, on the reverse strand, counting down.
CAGAAGGAGTCCGAACCGATATCATCGATGCACTGATCGAACTGAAAGTGCCGGTACTCAGATGGCCAGGTGGCTGTTTTGCGGATACTTACCACTGGATGGATGGGATCGGTGATCGTGCCGATCGACCGAGCATCGTCAACCAATGGTGGGGCGGTACTACAGAGGACAACAGTTTTGGTACACATGATTTCCTCAACCTATGTGAGCGCATCAATGCAGAGCCATATTTGGCGGGCAATGTAGGAAGTGGACAAGTAAAGGAATTGGCGGATTGGGTGCAGTATGTCAATCACACAGGAGGCAGCCCCATGTCTGACCTGAGAATAGAGCATGGTCGTACCGAGCCATGGAATGTAAAATACTGGGGGGTAGGCAATGAAATGTGGGGATGCGGTGGCAACATGGCACCTGAGTTCTATGCCAATTTATTCAGACAGTACAGTACATTCATGACGGATTGGTCCAACTCTGATGGACTATATAGAATCGCATCTGGTGCGAATGGAGCGGATTATAATTGGACAGAGGTGCTGATGCGTGACATCCCGAAACCACTCATCCAAGGAGTCGCCTTGCACTCATACTCGGTAATCGACTGGGGGAAAAAAGGCCCTGCCAAAGACTTCAGTGAAGAGCTGTATTTTGCTACGATGAAATCAGCACTCTTTATGGAGGAGTTAGTTACGAAGCATATTGCGATTATGGACAAGTATGATCCTGAGCAGAAAGTAGACTTGATCGTGGACGAGTGGGGTGGGTGGTATGATGCACCCGAAAGCCAAACAATGGGCGTATTGTATCAGCAAAATACGATGCGTGATGCCATGATAGCTGGAGCGACGCTCAATATCTTCAATAACCACGCCGATAGAATCAAAATGGCCAACCTCGCGCAGATCGTTAATGTACTACAAGCTGTGATCTTGACCAATGAAGAGAAACTGGTTTTGACACCTACCTACCACGTGATGAGAATGTACAATGTGCACCAAGACGCAACTTTGCTACCGATGGAGTTGACGACTGCTGATTATGAATACAAGGGAGAGAAACTGCCAGCTGTATCGGGTTCGGCCTCTGTAGATAGTGAGGGCGTGATGCATATTTCGTTGGTCAATATCGATTCGAAAGAGTCACAGGCAGTGAGCCTCAAATTACTCGGGACGAATAGTAAAAAAATGAGCGGTGAGATTTTGGCTTCTGACAAATTGCAGGACTACAATTCATTTGAAAATGGAACAGTAATTTCCCCCAAAAGCTTCAAAGGCTTCAAGAAAAAGGGAGACGAGTGGACTGTGACTTTGCCACCATTTTCGGTAGTGGTTTTGGAAGTGAAATAAACAGGAACGAAATCAGTGTAGGAGATGAAGGAGATCGTAAAGGACACGTTTTTAATTTTAGTAATAGTTTTGATCACATCACTGGGGGTATTTACCTCCTGTGATGATGACTCTTCTTCTGGGACGGGAATCAATGTGATTGATCCTGATCAAGATAGTTTAGACTCCAATTTGGGGGATGGCCCCATAGACTTTACACAGTTCAACGACACCTATGGCAGTATTGCCAGTACTGACAATGTATATGACTGGGCACATTACAATGTTCACGATCCGTCCATTATCGATAATGGTGACTTTTTCTACTGCTATACCACAGATGTGGCTTATGGCACATCTGTAAGACCTGGTCACCAGATCAGAAGGAGCAAGAATCTGGTGGAATGGGAGTTTGTAGGCTGGGTAGTTGGAGGTAACAACCCGAACGCACAAGGTGATACAGGTTATCCTCCACTCGGGCTCGATCATATTCATTCCAACGGTGGTGAACCTTTCGATAACTTGTGGGCACCCTATGCGATGAAAGTGGGCGGAGAGTATCGGGTGTATTACTCCATTTCATCAGAGGTGCCACGACTCAGTGCTATTGGTTTGATGGTGTCGGACAATCCGTATGGGCCGTTTGAAGAACGAGGACTCGTAGTGACTTCTCTGAACAATTCCACACGACAAACCAATGCTATTGATCCTACGGTCACGGTGTCTCCATCTGGAGCACACTGGTTCTACTACGGATCGGCATGGGATGGTATCTATCGTATCGAACTAGACCCATCTAGTGGATTGCCAAAGCAAACGGGAGATATAGGAACACGAGTGGCACAAAGAGCCTTTACTGGGAATAGCATCAATGGCAACATCGAAGGGCCCGAAATCATCCACAACGAGGAGTTTGGCAAGTATTACATGTTCATCTCCTACGACTGGTTGCAGACCAAATACAACGTCCGAGTTGGACGATCAGACAGTCCAGATGGCCCATTCTATGACATACTCGGTCGTGACATGAACGACGATGTGGATGATTTGCCAATGATTTTGGCTCCCTACCGTTTTCAGGGGCATTCGGGATGGCAAGGGGTGTCTCACCCCTCGGTATTCATTGACAAAGAATCCAAGGAATTTTACATGGGGCATCAGGGCAGACCTGGCATTGATAGCTATTATATGCTGTTGCATATTCGACAGATTCATTGGACAGAGGACGGTTGGCCGATGGTCAGTCCAGAGCGCTATGCAGCGGAAGAAGAAACTGCTGTGGACGAGAGCGAGATCGCAGGGGACTGGGAGCAGATCGTCATGAACTATCAAGTAGTACCAGGCTATGCAGACGAACAAACATCTCCAGATTTTCAGCAGGGTCTGAGTATAGTCATCCACTCGGACGGCACAGTGTCTGGTACATCTACTGGAACGTGGACTTACGAATCGCCTTGGTTGACATTTGACCTAGAGGGTGAGTCTGCTCCATTCAAACTCAAAGTGGAGCGTGGTAGAGATTGGGAAAATGAGGTCGATGAGACTATCCTTTTCACTGGATTGACTACCGAAGGCATAGCATATTGGGGTAAAAAAATAGTAAAGTAATGAAAAGTATAAAAGCAATCATCGTAGGGGTGGCCATGGGACTGTTGTGTTCGCCTGTATTTGCCCAAGGCATCTACGATATAGGCGTACACGATCCAGTGATGATCCAGGAGGGAGATACCTACTACCTCTATTGTACGGGGAGGGGGATCACCGTTTATTCGTCCAAAGACTTGAAGTCTTGGAAGCACGAACCCAAGGTCTTTGACGCCCCACCGCAGTGGGCTAAGGAAACCGTTACGGATTTTACAGGACATATTTGGGCACCAGATATTTCGTTTTATGACGGCAAGTACTACCTGTACTATTCGGTTTCTTCTTTTGCCAAAAACACATCGGCTATTGGCTTAGTTACCAATGTGACTTTGGATCCCAATAACCCCAACTACCAATGGGAAGATCAGGGAATGATCCTACAGTCTGTGCCTTACCGTGACATGTGGAACGCCATTGATCCCAATATCATTGTGGACGAAGAAGGCTATCCGTGGATGGCATTTGGTTCGTTTTGGGATGGAATGAAAGCTGTGAAACTGATACCTAACCGAACAGCTATCGCTGAACCACAGGAGTGGAAAACCATAGCTAGAAGAGAAAGAAGTTTCGAACTCGATGACAAAAATCCGGGAGATGCTGCCATAGAAGCTCCGTTCATCTTCCAGAAGGATACAAACTATTACCTCTTCGTGTCTTGGGACTACTGCTGTAGAGGAGAAAAGAGCACCTATAAAGTAGTAGTCGGGCGCTCCGATCAAGCCACAGGGCCCTTCGTAGACCGAGAAGGTACACCGATGAATGAAGGCGGAGGTATGCTCGTCGTGGAAGGAAATGACCGCTGGGCGGGGGTAGGGCACAACAGTACCTATACCTTCGGCGAGACAGACTACTTGGTGTTTCATGGCTATGACATGACCCAAGAGGGGCATCCCAAACTGATCATCAAAGAAATCGAATGGAGTGACGATGGATGGCCTAAACAAGTGAAACTAGAAGATTAAATGATGAAAGTGAGCGTACAAGTATTATGGTTGTTAGCAGGAGTGATTTCTCTGGCAGCTTGTGATTCGGGACAAACGAAAGAAAAACAAACAGAAGGAGTAAGGTCGGAGAGGGCAGGAAACCCCATTATACAAGAGGTTTTTACTGCGGACCCAGCTCCCTTTGTAGCTAATGATACCTTTTATATCTATACGGGACATGACCAACAGTCCGAAGGAGGAGAGGGGTTCTTGATGAACGACTGGTTGTTGTTCTCGTCGACAGATATGGTCAACTGGGAGCGCCATGGAGCCAAGTTGCGTACGACTGATTTTGCATGGGCCAATGGGCAAGCTTGGGCAGCGCATACCGAGCAAAAGAACGGGAAATACTACTGGTACGTGACGGTCGAGCATGCGACCATACCAGGCAAAGCTATTGGTGTGGCGGTAGCAGATCACCCTACCGGACCATGGGAGGATGCGATCGGTGAGGCACTGATCACCAATGATATGACCACTCAGACAGATATCTTTTGGGATGATATCGATCCAGCCGTTTTTGTCGATGAGAGTGGGAGTGCCTATATCTATTGGGGCAATACCGTGCTGAAATGGGCGAAACTCAAGGACAACATGATCGAGCTAGATGGCCCAGTACATACGATCTCTGTACCTGAGTTTACAGAAGCGCCGTGGGTTTTCAAGCGAGAGGACTTGTATTATTTGATTTATTCGGCACACTTTCCAGAAGAGATAGATTATGCCATGTCCGATAGTCCAGAGGGGCCTTGGGAGTATAAAGGCAATCTCAACGGTGCTTTGCCCAACTCTCCTACGCATCATGTAGGCGTGGAGGAGTACAAGGGCAACTGGTATTTTGTGTATCACACTGGACAGTTACCGACTGGAGGGGAGTTTCGTCGCAGTGTTTGTATTGATCGCCTTTACTTCAACGAAGACGGGACTATTAAGCCCGTGATAAAAACCGATAGTGGAGTAGGAATCATAGAATAAGGTATGGATCACAATGCCCGTGACTGATTAATACGCTCTGGCATTGTGATCCATTCTCAAAACAAAGCGTTAAGCCATACAATCTACGGGTCTAGAGTTTTTTATTGAATTAACACTTTCTTACTGAGCATTTTCTCGTTTGTTTCTAGTCGATAGTAGTACACGCCATGCGGTACTGATGCAAAATCATAGCTGATGCTGTGGTGACCTGATGTGCATGGCTTATTGAGGATTTGTGTTACTTCCTGTCCTGCGGTATTGTATAGTTTTAGTTTGACATGAGTGGCTTTGGGTAAGCTAAAATCAATTTGTCCGTAGCTGTCTACAGGGTTAGGATAGACTGTGCTGAGACTGTAGGTAGTGTTAGACTCGCTATGAAGGATAGGTGCATTAGCATCATACTCAAGTAAGCTTAACATTTTCTCTCCATAGCGTTTGCCCAGTTCTCGATATCCCGCAGCATCGAAGTGGATGTTGTCATCCTTATCCGAACAGCCACTAGAAGAGATGATGTGCGCATTAGGGATGATCTCAGGCAGTTGAGCGACTATTTTATTCATACTAGCTAAGCTACCCCCTTGATCTTCGTGTACCATTTCTCCAGCGAGTAGAGGGATAGCATTGGCTTCCATATCCAGATCTGATAGCAGGTCATCATATATTTTTTAACTTTAGTCGGCCATTGTGCATCGCCAGCGTTAGATTCTCCTTGATGCAGTAGAATACCTTTGATTACGCCTACTTCTTGCGCTTGTTTGGCTAGACTGAGTAGATGGTTATAAGGGTTACGGTCATAGCTGTCAAGTGCATTTTGAAACCAATCCTCTTTGTAGGTATCTAGATAGTCCTCATAGATGTCCTTATCGAATAATTCGATTCGACACCCACCTACAGCGACATTGACGACACCTACATTGATATGGGAGGGTAGAGATGCTATCAGCGTACGACCAAAGTAGTCTGCGGGTGATAGTCCATTCCAGCACCGGCACAATGGAGGGATCGCAGGGTACCATTCTGTGGCTTGCCGATTGATATTGGAACAATCGACTGCTTGCAAAACCTGAAAGCGGTTGTCTACGGTTTGATCTTGAGAACCTATCGTTCCCTGTCCCTCCATATTGGATTGACCAAAACATAGGTAGATATGAAAATTAGGGTCTTGTGCTTGTGATTGAACTGAGAAAGTGATCAGTCCTAAGGTCAATAATAAGTGTGTAATCTTTATTTTCATGCTTGTAATTTTAGTGGCTAAACTAGCTCTTTGCCTCAGGGGGGATAGGGGATGATTGTAACATATATAGGTTCTTCTGTTTTTAAGGTCTGGTGAAAGGGTTTGATTTGTCAGGGTAAACGCACCGAGACGATTTTAACTATCCCAAAGTGTGGATTAATTGGGGCTCATTTTTCTGTTCCTAGCCCTAAAATTTGGTGCTTTGAGCAGAGTGGGATATCATAACCTTATGAGAATGTATCGCAAATGTGTGGAGTGAGATGTTTTCTGAGAAAGAACTATAGAGTACACTGATTGTGTATACTGATAAATGTTAACGAATAATGAAAGAATCTAATATTCTGGATACGCCTAAGATGTATCCTCAACTGGAAGCAAAGTGCAAAGAGATGGGATTTACAATGCCATCGGATATTTATATTGGGACTTTGCTCAAGTCATTGGTAGCATCCAAACCAAAGTCCAATATTCTCGAATTGGGGACAGGCATTAGCCTATCGCTGGCTTGGATGATAGAGGGACTAGACGAGCAGTCTAGGTTGACGAGTATTGACAATGATCCCAGTCTCATCGAAGTAGCACAAGCGTTTTTTGGAGAAGATGAGCGATTAGATTTAGTATGTGCTGACGGTGCGCAATGGATCAAGCATTACGAGGGAGATAAGTTTGATTTGATCTTTGCGGACACATGGCCAGGTAAGTATTCTGAGTTACTAGAGACATTGAAACTTGTCAAAGTAGGAGGTTTTTATATCATCGATGACATGACTCCACAGCCTAACTGGCCAGCGGGACATGAGGAGAAGGCCATACACTTAACAAAATACCTCGAAGAAAGAGATGACTTTACCATTACCAAAATGAACTGGTCTACAGGAGTGATTCTTTGTACGAAGAGGTGCTGATTAATTGTGTGGCTTTCTATCCAAATTGCCACAGAGATGTACATTATGGATAGAAAATATTCGAACTAAGCAAAATAAAAAAGAGTATAAAAAAAGCGGTGATGCATAGAAAAGTAAAATATATCTGTGCGCTCTAGATTATCATGTTCAGCGAATGGTGAAGCAGGATTTTGATCCTATGGATACTTTCATCTCTACATGGATTCGGCTATACTTGTGTGATTATGACACTTTACAATGAATATGACCGATTATTGGTCGCAGTGGATTGCATTATTTTTGGATTTCATGGGGATCAACTGAAACTGCTATTGATCAAAAGGGATTTTGAGCCAGAGAAGGGGAAGTGGTCTTTGATGGGTGGTTTTGCCAAGAAGTCTGAGAGTTTGGATGATGCTGCTAGTCGTATTCTGATGAGTTTGACGGGGTTGCAAGAGGTTTTTTTAGAGCAACTTTATTGTTTCAATCAAGTCGATAGAGACCCTGTAGAGCGTACGATCAGTGTTACATATTATTCACTTATCAATATCGAGGATCATGACGAGGAATTGAGCAAACAGCACGATGCATCATGGTTTGATTTGGGTGAGATGCCCGACCTGATTTTTGATCACAATGAGATTGTAGACCGTGCCCACCAGCGGCTCAAATATAAAGCGGAGCACTATCCTGTAGGATTTGAACTCCTCCCACCTAAGTTTACCATGCCAGAGCTACAGTCATTGTACGAAGCGATCTTCGAGACGGAGATGGACAAGCGTAATTTTATCAAGCGCATCGATTCGCTCGGTATTTTGGTCAAACTCAACGAAAAGAAGCGTACAACGGGTAAGAAGGGGGCATTTCTATATCAGTTTGATGAAGATAAATACAAACAGCAAATGAAAACGGGAAACAAGTTTCAGATTAAGCCTTGATGGTCAGATGCATGACAGGTGTCCCGTCCTAAGTATTGAATCAAGATATTAGAGTATGAAAAATTGGAGTGTAGCGATAGGGCTAGTAGGGTTGACTTTTTTCGCGAATGCGCAAAAGAATAGCAACGAGATAGAAGTGTACTTTCTCGGAGGGCAGTCTAACATGGATGGCTATGGGTATATCAAAGACTTGCCTGATTCGTTGAAGCGAGCGCAAGACGGGATTTATATTTTTCATGGACACACTGTGCCGGATGATGAAGAAGGAGGTGGAATAGGGAGCTGGCAGGTGCTGAAGCCGGGGCATGGCACTGGGTTTACTGCTGATATGAAAAGGAATAAATATTCGGATCGTTTTGGGTTAGAATTGAGTTTTGCGATGACGATGCAGCAGGCTAAACCTGATAGAAGGATAGCGCTAATCAAATATTCGCGTGGAGGGACTTCTATTGATAGTTTGGCAGCAGATGTGTTTGGGTGCTGGGATCCAGACTATCATGGGGTGACTGGCATCAATCAGTATGATCACTTCCTAGCCACGATGCGTCACGCCATGGCTGATGGGGATATTGATGATGATGGAGTCAAAGATGTACTGGTGCCAAAGGGCATATTGTGGATGCAGGGGGAGAGCGATAGTAATTTGGAATCTTCTGCATACGCGTATTATGATAACCTAAAGCGGTTGATGGATTTGATTCGTGCGACGATGCTTACCGATGACTTACCTATCGTGATAGGAAAGATCTCTGATAGCAACGATGCTTCTAGAGGAGGTAAGGTTTGGAAGTATGGTGAGCTCGTTCAATATGCTCAGGAACAGTTCGTCAAGAAAGATGATCGAGCAGCCATTGTCAGAGAGACTAAACATTATGAGCACTCCGATCCATGGCATTATAAAAGTGTTAATTACATTCAGTTAGGCAATGCTTTCGCTGAGGCCATGTTGAAACTGGAGGAGTGATAGGTTGCGTGTTATCTAGAGGGGGGTATCTGGTTTTGGATGCTTTTTAAGCAAAATAGAAAGCGCTAGTATTGTCAATACAATCCATGTTGCTAACCCTGTATACAGATTGTTTTCAATAGGAAAGTAGGTAGATTGATTTTTAAAGAGTATTCCGAATAAGTTGTTACATCCTAGAATAATACCAATAGGATATATTACCCATAAGTTCAAACGTGCATTTTTGAGGTACAGGTTGTAGAACTTAGGGAGAATGAAAACCCCATACGCAAATACCTGTGGTATAAAAGGGATGTTTAGTACCAGTGTATTTCCGAGGTGAAAAACGCATAGTGCAAATAGCCATGTGTACCACGTTTTTCTTGATTTGAGTAAAAAATAAAGTCCTGCCATCTCGAATAAGGGGATAAAATGATCCGTGATTTCAACCAAGAAGATTGGAACATACTTGAAATATGGAGCCAATAAATGTACACGATCAGAGACGTAATACCCTTCGTAGTACCATCTTAAAATCCCATTGGTTGATGTATTGAAATCCATCCATGGTATTTTAGGAACGCCAGAAGTGAATAAGCCAAAAACGATAACGATAGCGTATAGAGCGATTGCTCTGTCATGTGTTTTCTTGGTGGTGTGTGTTTCGGGTCTGATGGCAATTTTGGCTCTCGAATTAGTAAAGGCTAATATTGGAAAAATTAGTGTCATCATGATTTCGTGGTCTATTTTTCCAAGATTATAGGCAAAACCATCCATGATCAACATGATAAAAAAGGCGACCATGGATGTCAAACGAGTACGGTAACCGATTGTAATGCAAACCATGCAAATCAGCATGGTGATATCCATGATATCAATGAACCAATCAGCTGGGAAATCTGAGAATATATTAAAGAAGTTCCATCGAGTATTTCTGTATAAGGCACTGGGTATGGATTTTAACCAACCCCAATAATGCTCTGAAAATAGTAGGCTATACAATCCAAACAGAATTCTAAAAACGCCTAGTCCATTTTGATTAAAATCAATATGGGTACTGATCAATATGCTATTGCGGGCTGTATGTGCTTTTCTGTCAATCCAGTGTATATATTTTTTCATCTATTACTGTTTGAGAAAAATCTTTGGAGTCTATTTTTAGTTTTCTTGCAATGATTACATTCTCAGAACAATGCTGTTCCTTGAGTTTTTGTCTCCACCAGTTTGTCACCTCTGTGTATTGATCAGTATGCTTGTCGTATGTGAAAAGCCCAAGGTCATTCATGATCATACCTCTCAAATCGTGGATTGGAGCAGGGAATATAAATCGCGTATGATTGAGTTCAATTTCGGTACCTGTTTTTGGATCTATACCGTATAGTTGTCTTTTTTCAAAAGTACATGTCCCATCTTTTCCAATATTTACTTTAGAGCCTGCTGCAGGCATGACCACAGAGGGGTAGATTTCTTTGCTGCTAAAAGCGATTTTAGCTAAAAAAGGAATGCCTAAAAGGAAAGCAAGGGCAGTAACTATAAAAAAGTATTTGTTTGTCGTAAGCTGGGACATGAGGCTACTATATCAAGATCTATTTCTCTTCCAGGTTTAATGTGTGCGAATTTACTATACCTACTTCAGTGTGTTTTCCGTCAGATGATTCGGTAACATACTCTAGTGCTATACCGTCTTTATATAGCTCGTAGACGACTTCCCAACTGTTTTTAGTACAGGTGATGCATTCTGCATTGTAGATGTCTAGTCGCAGTTTTATAGTATTGGATGGGAGTTTAACCATGGTAGGTTCTTTTTCTGTTTCTGGGTTTTTTCGGGTATCAAAATACAATTCGTCATTGACATAGATCAAGGCATAGTTGTTTATTTCATAGAAAATGATACTATACCCATCATCGGAAGGTAGCGGTGCGTCAGCTTTCTCTGTTCCTAATTTTTTAGGATTAGGGACACATGCGATGAGTGTAAAAATAACAATGAGGTATTGAAAAGTTCTTTTGAAAATATTCATGAGACTAGAAATTTTTGGAAAGGTTAAGGCTGATTGAAACGTTTGTTTTGTCATTATTTTCAACATAATACATGTTTTGACGAAAATTCATGCCGAAGTGCATTCCGACTAGATAATTTCCTATAAACTTTGAAAAAGTGCTTTCTAATGTCCATTCATGATCATGTCTGTTTTCATCCTTAATAGTGTCGTAGAAATAATCATCGTTAAAACGGATTCTTTGGGCAGTGAGTTGTAGTATACCTGTAGCAAATACGTATTGAGCATTGAAATAATCCGAAGAGGAGCCAGGACCTATACCAGCACCAAGGATTTGTCCTTTTTGGGTATACCCTTGTTTGACGATATGGTGAGCATACCATGTAGGAGTAGCACGGTATGCGTTACTTTTGGATTGATCTAAGGTCGCATGCTCATAGGTTAATTTGATCAAATCTTTGTTTTTCAAATCTATATATTTGCTAAAACCTAATGTATAGCCTCTTGAATGGTCAGGTTCTGTGCCGTATAGTTTTCCTCCAAAATCATTTTTTGCGAATTCTAGGTACGTTTCAAAACCTACCTCTCTAAAAAACCACCGCATGGTAATCGAACCCATTTGGTCGTACTCATCATTCACTCCATCGACCCCATCATTGTCATCAAAATTGGTAATGAAGACCAATAGATCAAGTGGAACAAAATCCTTGGCTTTTTTGTACAATACTCTATTGAAACCGAGATAAAGACTAGGTAAAAAACTGGGGTTATAGGAAGCAGAAAAACCCGACCAATAGCGATGATTCCATTGAGTGTCTTCGTCGAAATAGTCTGATTTCTTAAGGAGTCCGTAATATATTTTTCCTTCAAATCTTCCGATTTTTGTATTGACAGGTTTATGTGTGCCAATATCAATGTGAGGAATTCCAGAAGAATTATTACTAAGTAGAATAGGGTTTCTCTGTGCTGGACCCCAGACTATGTTTTGTGTAGATGCTCCGATCGTGAATGATTTGTAGACTAGACGTATATCAGTCTGTCCCAGATCAAACTCTGCAAAGCTTTGGTCTCCATATCTTTGGACATAATCAATGCGCTTGTTTGTAAATTGATAGTTGTATGGATTGTTGTCACTGGTCTGTGGAGCTAGCTCAAATGCAGAATTTTGTGAAAAGAATACAATAGGAGCAATAGTGAATTCTAGTAGCCCGTATTTTCCTGCCACGCCTCCTTGGATAGAGCCTGTGTAGCCTTTTCCCTTCCATAGTGCTCCATCATTGTAGCCATGTGCGTAGGTTGAGTTGTAGTGGTTTGTCAGTCGGGCTGGGAGTAGTGAGATTGATTTGTTTTTTTGTTGGTCTAATTGAAAGTTGTCTTTCCAAGGATTCCATGTGATAGAGTCTTTGTTGTATTGGGAGACTATCGTGGGGAAAATATTCATTCGGTTGGATATCCCTTCATTTTTGATTTCTAGAATCCGATAGTATTCTAGGTATTCACTATCAGGGTAGAGGACTTGCGCATGCAGAGTGTTGATGTGAACGATCAGCATGCATAGAGCGAAATAGATAGTGTATCGGTTCATATATGGAAAACTTTATGCGAAGTTAATCAGCTCACAAGGGATTGCAAGCATAGAGTTTATCTAAAGTTAATTTCTACCTAGTGGTTTGTTTACGTATGACACGCCTGTGTTTTTTGGATAAAAACATCATTATCTTCGCGTGGCGAATGGCTATATCATCGATGTTCTATCGAATGTTCAACATAATGGATTAAAATATGAATACCCCCAAAATAACAGTAGTAGTGCCGATTTATAATGTGTCTCAGTATTTAACCCAGTGTATTGACAGCATTGTAAATCAAACTTTGTCTGGCTTAGAGGTGATATTGGTCAACGATGATTCTCCTGATCCGCAGGATGATGTGATTTGTCAGGATTTTGCTAATCGATATGAACATGTGTTGTATGTGAAGCATGAAAAGAACAAGGGGTTAGGAGGTGCGCGCAATACGGGGATTGAACACGCGACAGCAGAGTATATTACATTCATAGATAGTGATGATTGGTTGGAACTCAATATGTTCGAAGAGTTATACAGTGCAGCTGTTAAATCGGATGCAGATATTGCACAATGTTTTTTCTATGAACATTCGGAGGGGAATGTACGGCTACAGCGTGTTAAAGGCTTCAGAAAGCAGGCTGATATTATGCATGCAATCAATGTACTGGCATGGAATAAGATTTATAAAACAAAGCTGTACAAGGATAACAATGTCTATTTTCCTGAGAAAATAGCGTCTCAGGATGTCGCGACAATGACGAGACTGTTATACTTTGTCGATAGTGTAGTTTTGGTGAGAAAGGGGCTGTACAACTATAGAATCAATCGCAAAGGGTCGCTGACATCTAACTATAAGAAGCTACTGACGGATTTGCCAGTTGTATTTCAGATTATTCAGGATTTTTTGGAGCAACATGGGAAGCTAGAGTCAGATAAGAAATTTCTCGAAAAGCGCGTACTTAAGAGTTTGGTTCATCATCTCAATAGAATGAAAAAGGATACAACTATCGCTGAATCTGAAAAAGACGCGTTGATTGCTGAACATATTCAGAATTCGCTAAAGTATTTGAGCCTGAGAGGAAAAGATGAAATCGTAAATCTAGATTCAGCTATTAAAAGACTGACGCGTTATCGAAACAAATTGTACGTTAGATTGTTTTTTACCTGGTAAGGACGGTGAAATGGCCGCTCTAGTTTTGGATCAGCTTGGTTAGTGTTTTGCATGTCTATTTTTCTGAGGCGACCATTCCTTCTTTCAATTCTATAATTTCGTCAGCTACATCAAAGTATTTTTCGTCGTGAGAGATCACGATTACAGTTTTTCCTTTTTCTTTTAAGAATGGAAGAATTTTGTGGTAGAATATTCCCTTGAAGTAGGGGTCTTGATTAGCCGCCCACTCATCAAAGACATAGATTTCTTTGTTGTCTAGCATGTTAGCGATGAGTGCTAGTCTGGATCGTTGGCCATAGGATAGTTTTGTAGAGCTAAATTGATCTCCGTCAATATGTACTTTTTCACCCATCTCTAGCAAAGAGATAAACTCGTTTGCATTAGAGCTGAGGTATTCTTTGTCTATGTGCGATAAATATTCAAACACATGTGAGTCTGCATAATATGCCGAGAACAAGTCTCGGTAACTAATCAAATTTTCTTGACTGATGGGCTCTTCATGGTACTTGATTATGCCATCTGTAGGGATATACAGGCCAGTTAGTATTTTAGAAAAGGTAGTTTTTCCACTTCCATTCCCTCCAATAATGAAGGTGATTTTGTTTTTCTGAAGCCTGAGGTTCAATGGACCAAAAGTGATTGGGTTTTCATGTTGCTGTTCTTGGTATTGGAATGATACCGAGTCAAATGTCAGGATGGGGCTATTCGATTCTATTGATTCAGGGATGTTTTTGTTAGATGAAATCTGATGTTGATCCACTGCTATTCCTAATTTATTGATTTGTTCTAGAGATACTGTAGCGGAGCTTTTCAACCTAAAGAACGCAGCAATTTTGGTAGTGAAAGGGATCAGAAATAGGATGGTTGGTAAGATAGCTTTGAAATGATCAAAATCAATAGGTAGTATCGTGACTCCTGCATACATGAGTAATCCCGAAAAGACAAAAACTAACAAGTCAGATAGTCTATCTGTAGTCTCTAAGAGAACTTTTCGTTTTACCTCGGCATTGTTCCAGTTTCGTAAATTGGAAGATATGACTAGTGAGATGTAGTCTTTTCTTCGAGCACCGTTCAGGGACAATTCCTTCAGGCCTGAGACCATGCTAGATAAATCTCGGTACAAGAAGTTATTGTACTTGGTAGCTCTACGGGTCAATTTCCTTACGAAAGGGAGGGTAGCGGCTATCATGATGATCTGAAGCACAAATGCTAACGTGAAGAAGAAAGTTAGCTGTCCATCTGATACGAACATTACATAGAGCGTAGCGATCACAGTGGTCATAGATACCAAAAACTGTGGGATACGATTGATGAACTCAGATAGAACCGTGATGTCTCGTGTAAGTACAGGTACGATTCGTTCGGAGGAAGCTTCTATATATTCATAGTCTGCACGTAGGATTTTTTCTGATAGCTGCTGGGTTAGTTTTCGAATAACGATGGATGTGATTTTGGCCAAGAAATATCCTGAGGCTATACCTAGAATTGTAGCAGCTAAACTATATGCTAGGATATAAAGAATGAATTCACTGTTGATATTATCTACTGAGTCCAGACCTGTCTTGAGCATCATTATTACTCTAGAGGTACAGAATCCAGATAGCACACCAGTAATTGCACCAGTTATAAACAGACCAATTCTAGTTTTGATTAACGGGAGAATTTTTTGCATTCTTATGTGTTTTGATTAATTCTAGTTATTGTTAGAATTAGAAAATCTTATCATATTCTTTTTTGATCTCGGTAGCGATTTGCTCTTTGGTCATGGCGGACAGATGCTTGCAAAATTTCGTGTTTCGTTTGCTAACGATAGACGAAGGTAAGTATCCGATGAGTTTGTCCAGTTTTGGATCTAGCATTACCCCTCTTAGTAGGACGTTTTGTGTTCTAGGGTGAATATCTGCTAAGTGTTTTAGCTTTCCTTGTCCTAGTTCGAGCCAAGTGTCAATGAATTCGTGAACCTCAGGACTGTTCTTCATAATATTGAAACCAGCATTAGGGAGTGCCCATCTCTTCATCTCCAGACTTAATTTCCAGTTGTGAGAAAAGTATATGCCTAGCCTGTCTGACCCATCTTTTTGGAAGAGAATTTTTTTGTCACCAGTCATATATTGAGTGATGAGACGCTCTAAACTGAGTTCTAGTTGATCCTTGTAGATTAATGTATCTGCATCCACCATCATCACGTACTCAGCATCTGATGTTTTGAAGTGATCTTGAATCATCTTGATCCTACTCCATGTGAATGCCATGTCAGGAATTAATTTTTCTCCGTAATGACAAAATTTATAACCGTGTATCTCACAATATTTTTTCCATATCGGAATAGAGTATTGTGTGTATATGTCAATATGCTCGGTCGAGAGCATGAGAATATCTATCATGATGTATTTGTTTAGTATTTGATACTTACTTTTTGAGCGTATGTTTCTAAAAGAAGTTTTTGAACGGCCATGTCATTCTGTTCATCCAAAAATTGAGACATATATTTCCTTCCATTTTGTGCAATCTCGGCGCAAAGTTGATCATTTTGCTTGGTCCATTCCAATATTTGTTCTAGATCCGATAGGTCATCCTTTAAGGGAAGGTAATGTACGTAGGGTTCTAATTTTTCTTCCATGATCCAAGACTGCCAATAGGGCTTGGGCATGATGGGGACGGAGTTGGATGAAAGTATCCACCGGAGGTTACTGGCTACATCGTTGCCTTCTAAACTAATGATGAATTTGTACTCAAGTTGTTTCTTGATTGTAACCTTTCCTCTTTTCCACTTTGTTAGTTCAGGTTTTTGTTTGGTGGTAGCAAAACCCACGTCATACTTATTGTAGTAGTTTTTGACAAAATCAACACGCTGTTCTTGACCAGTGGTAGCACCTCTCCATATTACGTTGTCTTTTTTCTCTCTCCATGAAAGGTCGTTGGCTTGGCTGGTGGTACATGGATCAGTTAATCTCAGTGACCTGAAGTTATAGATGACGCTGTGTTGGTCGGTAGCCCTTCTGGATTTTCGGATGGCTGGTATTTCTCCAGAAGAACCATGTTCACCGTAGTACAGTGGGTATTTAAAATCAACAGTCAATAGACCTGCTTTATCAAATGGGATGAAAAAATTCATTAGGGAATGCAAGTCTTTGTACCTCTTGTAAAAAGGGAGTACCCGTATATTTTTTATTCTTGGAAGATGAACAATGTGTTGGCAGTACCAGTGTGCAAAGCTGTTTTTATAATCATTATAAGATACCAGATTTAGTTCTATCTTAGACCATTTTGTTAGACTCTTATAATAATTGAAGTCTTTGATGTCAATCTCAAACGTTTTCAAGTTGTTTAGATAAAATTCAACTCTATCATCATGGGAAACCCACATGTCGGGTAGGGAGCCTGTCTTGTTCATAAGAGATTAATAAATCACGCAAAAGTATGAAAAACAAGAGACAATCGGCAGGAACTGTTGTCAATAGGGGGTGAAATAATTAGTTATGTTATAAGATGACTGACTTGTCAAATCAAGTAGGGGGCTTGTGTTTTCATGTAAAACAATATTAAATGCGTTTGGGGTAGATTATGTTTGCGCTTTATTTTAAATACAGCATAAATGAGCAGGATCGTTACCGAAACCATGAGGTTATTAACCTTGAGGAGTACAAATTCAAGTTATTGGATCAAAAGAATGAGTAACAAGCCAAGATCAAAGGCTGTTATATCTTTGTCAGTGTTACCTACTCGATTTAAAGGGCTGACGCCCACGCTCAATTCACTCACTGATCAGTCTGTCCTTCCCGAAAAAATCATTCTCAATTTACCGAAGGCTTTTGAGCGAGACAAGGCTGAGTACATCATTCCAGATTATGTGACTAATCACCCTTTGGTAGAGATTAATTGGATAGAAAAAGACATGGGCCCAGCCACTAAGCTACTACCTACACTTAATTTGTATGAAAACGAGCCTGAGAAATTAATTATCATAGTGGACGATGACCAGCTATATCCAAAGGGTATGGTTGAGAATTATATCAATCAATCTAAGAGCCTCCCCGATGCAGCAATGACTTTGTCTGGTTGGACTGTACCTAGCAGTTTTGATCATGGTGATAAAGTGCAATTGTACGGAGCAATTGTACGTATCTACCGCAAAGATACGTCTGTAGATGAACCCGTGCGTGTAGACTGCTTGCAAGGGGCTGCAAGTTTTGCTGTTAAGCCTAAATTATTTGATAGAGGGGTTTTTGATTTCGATAATGCACCTAGAGAAGCTTTTTTTGTAGATGATATTTGGGTAAGTGGGAATTTGTCCCGTTGTAAATCTCCAGTTTATGTGGTGCCAGCCCCGTTTCGTTACGGTCGATTCGTGTCATTGAGACAATCTGCAGAATTTGGTCTTTCGAGTACAGTCAATGCTGATAATACAAACAATAATAAGCTTTACCGGTATTTTCAAAAAGAGTGGTGGTCTCTAAATCAATAATTTAGTACTCAAATAGACAGTCTATACATGTTCACTTTAGTTGATTGTAATAATTTTTGGAGCCCATCTGGAGGGGGAGTACGGCGATATCATTTGGAAAAGATGGAGTACTTTAAA
Organism: Reichenbachiella agariperforans; assembly: GCF_900142205.1. Classification (GTDB taxonomy): domain Bacteria; phylum Bacteroidota; class Bacteroidia; order Cytophagales; family Cyclobacteriaceae; genus Reichenbachiella; species Reichenbachiella agariperforans. Next base: position 95,010 of record NZ_FRAA01000008.1, on the reverse strand, counting down.
GATCGGGCTGATGTCAAGTACGTATTTGTCATGCACGATAGTGAGACCTATACTGAACAGATCGGTTCTAACGCATATATCGAACACCTGAAAGTGCCGAAGGTTTTTGGGAACTGGGAATACAGATACCTTACCAATAGTGATCGAATTGCTCCGTTGCTGGTCAAGCATGATCCTGACGCGATCGAGGTAGGCTCACCTTATATTATGCCAAGAATCGTAAATAATGTGGTCACGAAGCATCATTTGAAAGCAAGAGTGTATGGGTTTTGGCATGCAGATTTTCCAGTGACCTATGTGAAGCGGTTTTTGTCGGGATTGCCGTTTTCGTTGGATCAGAGAGGTGAAGAGTTGGCATGGGCATATGCCCGGAAAAACTACAACCGTATGACAGGGGTATTGGCGTCTAGTGAGATCATTCTTGACCGGATGAAATTGAATGGGATAGAAAATACACATTTCGTGCCTCTAGGAGTCAATGAAGTGTTGTTTAACCCTGATAAAAAGGATTTGTCTCTTGTTGAGGAGTTGAAAGCAGGAGATTCTAATCGCTTGGTGATGTTTTTTCCTCACCGATTTTGCAAGGAGAAGGGGTTAGATGTGCTATTAGATGCATACCCAATTCTTTGTGAGAAGTTGAATGTCGAGCCTACACTAGTGTTAGCAGGGATGGGACCAGATATCAAACGGGTACAATTGGCCGCTGAAAAATATGAGCATGTACATTTCAAAGGATTTATCCAGAGCAAAGAAGAAATGGCAACCTATTATGCTAGTGCGGATTTGGGATTTGCACTGAGTGCTTGGGAGACTTTTGGTTTGTCACTGGTGGAAGCGTTAAGTGCGGGACTACCGTTAATTGCTGCCGGTGATGGTGCAGCTAAAGAGCATATTGATCGATCTGGAGCGGGGTATGTGTTAGATACTGTGACACCAGAGAATCTTGCAGAGATGATCGTTGCTTTCGTGAATAGCTCTGAACGAGTCTCGTTCAAGGTTAAAGCAAGAGAATATGCCAAGCACCTCAATTGGAAGAATTGTTTTGACAAGCTACTGAGGATTTACCAAGAGTCATGAGAGGAAGAAAGTATAAAAAAATAGTCATGTCATTAGGGGTAATCCACCATTAAAGTGACACCATAGTAGAAGTCTTGAAAAGCCAGTTTGGTTTGATAGGCTGAAAAATTGGTTTGGTATTTGTCAGACTAATTGGAATTATCACCGTACATAGTACCTGAATGCAGAATATTAGAAAAAAAGTAGTGCTCTTCGCCGATGTGTTGGAAGAGGATTTTGATGGAGTTAGCGTTACTTTAAACAAGATAATTGCAAATTTCCCAAAGGATCGATTTGATCTTTTGATCGTAACGCCACATCCCCCAAAGGATATGAGCGGGATCGATTTCAAGATTTTGATATGCCCTTACATTGGTCTTCCGTTTCAGGAGGGGTATAGATTAGGCCTGCCAGGCAGAATGAAGGGGCTTAAGGCTGAGTTGGATAAATTTCAACCGGATGTGTTGCATTTTACTTCCCCGTCACTATTGGGTCGCTATGCCATCAAATATGCAAAGCGTAATAATATACCAGTGATGACTATCTATCACACGCATTACCCAACCTATTTCAAATATTACCTAGGGAAAATAGGAGATTTCTTTTTGGGTGGTTTGTTTAACCAAGGGATGGCGTGGTATTATAAGAACGCAAATTTGACTCTTGTACCGACAGGACCTGTTCGCAGGGATTTAGAAAAATTAGGAATCAAACGTGATACGATGGCAATATGGGGTCGTGCGATTCATGCCAACCGTTTCAATCCAGAGTTTTATAGAGAAGACTTTTTTAAAGATCGAGTACCTGAGGGTAATAAGACGGTGTTGTTTGTCAGTCGTCTGATCAAAGAAAAGAATGTAGCTGTTTTGGCAGATATGTATCAGCTGTTCGAAAGGAAGAACAAAAAGATCACTATGGTGATAACAGGAGAAGGTCCAGAGAGAGAATGGTTGGAAGAGAGAATGCCGAAGGCACTTTTTACGGGTAAGCTTCGTGGAGATGAATTGTCACAGACCTATGCGTCTGCGGATTTATTTTTCTTCCCATCTGCATCTGAGACTTTTGGTAACGTGGTGTTGGAAGCAATGGCATCTGGTACGCCAGTGGTAGCTGCTGACGCTTGTGGGCCCTCTGATATCGTCAAGAATGGCGTGACAGGATACTTAGCAGCTCCAGGTTCGCTTCGTGGTTTCTACAAGAGGATCTTGACTATACTAGGAGATGACCATCTTCGTGAGCGTATGAGTCGTCAGGCTTTTGAATATGCCAATGCCAAGACGATAGACAACCTGCATGCTGAACTCTGGCAGCACTATGACCGTGTGATCAAAGGGTATAATCTCTGTAAATCGAGACAAGAACAGGCACTAGCCGAAGAAATGGCACTGAGCTATGAGAAGTCCTAAAGGCTGGAAAATATAACTAAGACAAAATAGAAGAGCTGGGATCAATTTTCCAGCTCTTCTATTTTTAGTGCCAAATCTTCCCATGTTTCGGTGGCATCTTCTAGCTGTTTTTGTAATTTTTCATACTGAGCATTCAGTTTGTTTAGCTTATCGAGATCGTTGAAGTGGTCTGGATTGGCCATATCTACTTCTTGTTGCGCTTTCTCAGTTTCTAGCTTTTCTATTTTTGCTTCCACCGCAGATAGTTCTTTATTCAACTTAGAGAGTTGGACTTGATCCACATCCTTGGCTTTTTTCTTTTTCTCTTTTGGAGCAGTGTCTTGTTTCTTAGGGGCAGGAGTTGCTGCTTTAGGTTTTTGGTTTTGGCTTGCCCACCATTTGAATTCATCGTAGGTGCCAGGGTATTCTTTGATCTGTTGATCTTCGAGCCACCAGATTTTGTTGGCTACTTTACTTACAAAGTACCTGTCGTGAGATACGAGTATGAAAGTCCCCTCATATTGCTCTAGTGCCTGTATTAGTATATTGACCGACTGAATATCGAGGTGATTAGTCGGTTCGTCAAGTAGTAAAAAGTTGGCTTCTGAGATCAAGGTTTTTGCTAGGGCAACTCTTGATTTTTCTCCCCCAGATAAAACTTTAATCTTCTTGAATACATCTTCGTCTGAGAACAAAAAGCACCCCAGTACTCCTCTGAGTTCTTGTTCAGATTTTCCAGATCCAAATTGCTTTAGCTCTTCGAGAATTTCATTTTCGATGTTGAGAGACTCTAATTGATGTTGTGCAAAAAAGGCAGGATTGACGTTGAATCCAATTTTGGCCTCTCCTTCCATATTATCATCTCCATCAATCATCCGAAGGAGGGTGGATTTTCCTTTACCATTCGCACCGATAAGGGCGATTTTGTCACCTCTTTCGATGTTGGCACTAGCTTTTGTTAGAATATCAATATCGGGATAGGACTTGGATACTTCGTCCAAGGTGACGACATGTCGACCTGACTGCTTCCCAAAGTTGAACTTGAAGTTGATGGCTACATTGTCTTCGATGACGTCTTCGAGACGGTCCATTCTGTCTAGTGCTTTGACGCGTGACTGTACTTGTTTGGCTTTGGTAGCCTTAGCACGAAATCGCTCAACAAACTTCTCCGTTTGCTTGATTTGCTGTTGTTGGTTGAGGAAGGCGTTTTTTTGTAGCTCGTTTCGTAGCTCTTTCTCTTGTAGGTAGTTGGTGTAATTTCCAGGGTATGCGGTGAGTTTTTGTTGGCTCACCTCGACAATGGTATTGATGGTGTTGTTGAGGAACTCTCTATCGTGAGATACGACGATCACTGCTCCTTCGTAGTTTTTGAGATAATTTTCTATCCACTGAATCGAGGGGAGGTCGAGGTGGTTGGTGGGTTCGTCGAGCATGAGCAACGAAGGAGACTCTAGTAGTAGTTTGGCAAGGATGACACGCATGCGCCAGCCCCCAGAGAACTCTTTGAGTGGTCGCTGCAGATCCGATGTTTTAAATCCGATTCCTTCTAGCACCTCTTCGGCTTTGCTTTGCAGCGTGTAACCATCCTTTGTTTCGAACTCTTCCTGTAGTCTCGCTAGCCTGTCTACCAGTTTGTCCTCATAGTTGGTTTCCATGAGTTTGATTGTCCTATCTATCTCATGTTGGATGTCTATGACGTCCTGAAAGGCTTCCATTACGACGGATAGTATGGAGTCTTCGGACTGAAAGGAGAGCATATCTTGGTTGAGGAACCCTATGCTGCAGTCTTTTGATTTACTGATTTCACCTCCGTCTTTTTTGAGTTGATTGGTGATGAGTTTGAGGAGGGTGGATTTACCTGTGCCATTTAGTCCGATCAAACCAATTTTGTCTTTGGGTTTGATGTGTAGAGATGCTTCTTCGAATAGTGCGCGACTGCCTAAATAGTAGGATAAATTATTGATTGAAATCATGCCGCAAATATGATAAAGATGTTTGACCTATACGGTACTCAAACGGACTAATTGGGAATAGCTTGACTTGCTAGGACATAAAAAAGCCTCGGCAAATACTGCCAAGGCTCAAATTCATCAAGTAGGACAAGCCTTACTTCAATGCGATAGTTTTCTTCACGCTATACACGTCGTTAGATACTGTGTAAGCGTAGTTTCCTGCAGGGTAAGCAGATAGGTCGAATGCTTTGGCATATTTAGCACCTTCTACTTTCTTGTCAGAATAGATCAAAGCACCGTAATTGTCATAGATTCTTACTTTTACTTCTTCACCTTCTAGTTTGTCAAAGATCACGATTACTTTAGAATCAGCAGTCGCTTTAATCTGTACTTTAAGCTCAGGGCTCACTACTTTTTCAGATTTCTCAGCTTTTTCTCCAGCGAAAGCTAGTGAAGAGCATGCTACCATTAGGGTCAGGGCGATTGTTTTGATTGTCGTTTTCATCGTAGTAATATTTTGTTTGTTTGAATTTGATTACGATGCAATGATAGCACAGCCCTACAGCCTACTAAAGCGGAAATCGGTGAGCTTCAAGATTTTTCAGGTGAAGTTAAGCTTTTCTCTGATTGGTGTTTTGAGCAGATATCTGTGTTTTGTTTTTTTGAGATACCGCAAAGTGAGGTAGCAGGGCATTCTTGCGACCTAGTCGTAGAAAATCCCAACTTATATTTTGGCTATCCCGTCTAAAGGCTAAATTGTACACTCAATCTATGAAACCAAAAATGAAGAATCTAATCACCTACCTGCCCCTGTTAGCATGGCTGACGATAAGTAGTTCATGTGCATCAACTGAAACGGGTTCTGAACAACCTGCCGACGAGTCTGATACGATCGAAGAACCGACTGGACAACTGGCGACATTGAAGTTGCCAGAGGGTTTTCGAATCTCAGTGTATGCAGATGGAGTTGAGAATGCGAGATCAATGGCAGTCAGTCCAAGTGGGGTACTCTATGTAGGAACTAAGGATGCGGGCAAGGTCTATGCGATCAAAGATACAGATGGAGACGGTCAGGCAGATGAGGTGATCACGTTACTAGAGGGGCAGAATATGCCAAATGGGATAGCTTTTAGAGACGGTAGCCTATATGTCGCGGAGGTTGATCAACTGACCAGATATGACGATATAGAACAACAGCTGGATGCCTTAGGTGAGGGAACGGTGATTTATGACGATTACCCGTCGGACAAGCATCATGGCTGGAAGTATATTGCTTTTGGCCCGGATGGTAAACTCTACATACCTGTAGGTGCCCCCTGTAATATATGTGAGAGTAAGGACGAAATATACGCCTCCATCACCAGAATGAATCCTGATGGCTCGGATCGTGAAATTTACGCACATGGAGTGAGAAATTCAGTAGGTATCACGTGGGATTCTGCTGGTACACTTTGGTTTACTGATAATGGTCGTGATTTGCTCGGGGATGATATGCCTCCTTGTGAGCTAAACAAGGCGACCAAGCTGGGGCAGCATTTTGGGTATCCCTACTGTCATGGTGGAGATATTGCAGATCCTGAGTTTGGAGCTAAGTTCCCCTGTTCGGATTTTGTGATTCCAGCTCGTAAGTTAGGTGCGCATGTAGCACCGTTGGGATTGAAGTTTTATAATGGAGAGATGTTTCCTCAGGACTATCGTGGGTCTATCATTATCGCTGAACATGGCTCATGGAATCGCTCCAAAAAGGTAGGCTACAGACTCACTCAGGTCAAAGTTCAGGATGGGAAAGCGATTTCTTATGAGCCGTTCGTAGAGGGATGGTTGGATGTAGAGGAGCAGGAGGCATGGGGAAGACCTGTCGATGTATTAGTCCTTGACGATGGGAGTCTGTTGGTCTCGGACGATAAGGCAGGCAAGATTTACCGAATAAGCTACAGCGACTGATGGGACAAGTCAACCACGTGTCAGTGGAGATACAGGCTAGTTATCATACGCTCAATGAACTAACCAGAGACACCAAACATATTTGGCTGGTGTGTCATGGGTATGGACAGCTATCTGAGCATTTTATTGGTCACTTTGACGAGTTAGATGCTGAGACACATCATGTGATTGCGCTACAGGGCTTGTCTAAGTTCTATCTGCCAGGTCATAGGCAAGTGGGAGCGAGCTGGATGACTAAGGAGGATCGGGCAGTTGAGTTGACAAATCAACAAGCTTATTTTTCGTCAGTCATGTCTGTAGCATTAGATAGGCGTGAGGTTGCTGATTATCAAATTCATTTGTTGGGCTTCTCGCAGGGAGTGTCTGCGATATGTAGATTGGCTGCTCACTTGCAGCTGCCACTTGCATCTCTGATACTTTGGGCAGGGAGTTTTCCTCCAGAGTTGCAGGCTTCTGATTTTTCGTTTCTGTCTGGAGAGGAAAAAATATATGGAGTCTTGGGAGATAATGATCGATACTTTGATACTGATCTTTATGCGATTGAAATGGAGAAAGTAGCTATAGCCACTGGAATAGATCCCGAACTGATACCTTATCAAGGAGCGCATGAGTTGAATCCCCAGGTTTTGAACTCCATAGTGTCCAAGTTTTAATCCTACCGTCTATCAAAATGTTCTGGGTAAAACCTTATACCCTCTTTAGTTTGCACGAAGGAAAAAAATCAAAAGTTAGTTATGAAATACATCAAAGCGTTAATGATCCTGTTGGTGCCAGTCATGTCCCTGGCACAAGACCGATGGCAACAAAGAGTAGAATACAAAATGGAGATTGATATGGACGCTGCCTCCAACCGATTCACTGGAGATCAAACGCTGAAGTATTATAATAATTCGCCAGACACGTTGACTCGCGTATATTTTCATCTCTATTATAATGCCTTTCAGCCGGGTAGTATGATGGATGTACGCAGTAGAACTCTGCCTGACCCAGATCGCAGGGTGAAAGATAGAATCTACAAGCTCGAAGAGAATGAAATCGGCTATCACAAGATTGAGTCTCTCAAACAAAACGGGAAGAAACTAAGCTATACCATAGATGGTACGGTTATGATCGTAGATCTCAAGAAGCCCATATTACCTCGATCTACAGCAGAGTTTTCGATGAAGTTCGAGAGTCAGGTGCCGCTACAGATTAGAAGAACGGGTCGGGACAATGCCGAAGGTGTGCGCCTATCTATGGCACAGTGGTTTCCTAAAATCGCCGAATATGATAGAGCTGGTTGGCACACGCACCCATATATAGCCAGAGAGTTTTATAGCCCATGGGGAGATTATGATGTGAAGATCACGATTGACAGTGCCTATAACATAGGGGCTACTGGTGTGCTACAGAATACGAGTGAGGTAGGCAAAGGCTATGGTGCGGGACGTCCGACTGCTGAGAAGATGACCTATCACTTCAAAGCAGAAAACGTGCATGATTTTGTTTGGGCAGCTGATCCAGACTATCAACATGATGTGGTGGATATGAAAGAGGGACTACAGTTTCACTATTTTTATCAGGGAGATACCCTAGTGCAAGAGTGGAAGGATCTACAGGTCTATATGAAAAAGGCACTGCCATTCATCGAAGAGAATTTTGGAGAATATCCGTATCCTGTTTATTCGGTGATTCAAGGAGGCGATGGAGGAATGGAGTACCCGATGGCTACTTTGATCACTGGGCATAGAAGCGCTAGAAGTCTCGTAGGAGTGACTGTGCACGAGATGATGCATAGTTGGTATCAGATGATGTTAGCGACCAATGAGAGTTACTACTCTTGGATGGACGAAGGCTTTACAACCTATGCTTCTAATTTGGTGATGGACTATTTGTTCAACGAAAAATATCCAGCCATTAACCCTCATGGAGCAAATATGAGGGGCTATCGTCGATTGGTAGAAGCGGGTAAGGAAGAATCACTGACGACACATTCAGACTTTTTTAGTACGAATTGGGCCTATGGGACGGCGGCTTATTCCAAAGGAGCGATTACACTCCGTCAGTTGGAGTACGTCGTGGGATCGGAGAATCTACGTGCTGGACTCCTACAGTATTACAAAGAATGGAGATTTAAGCATCCTGATATGTTGGATTTTCAAAAGATCATAGAGAAACAAAGTGGGATTGAGTTGGATTGGTATTTTGATTTTTGGGTAAAAACTACCAAATCGATCGATTATGCGATCACTCAAGTCTATGCGTCAGCAGGAAAAACGAATATCCACCTCCAGCGGATCGGGGAGATGCCTATGCCTGTAGATGTGAAAGTCACTATGTTAGATGGTAGCGAACAATGGTATCACATAGCACTCGGACTCATGCGCGGTGCGAAACCTATCGCTAAGAATGCTGAACAGTTGACCAACTGGCCATGGGTCTACCCATATTATACTTTCTCAATCGACCTGCCATTGGCGCAGATCAAAAGCATACAGATCGATCCTGATGAGTTTACTGCCGATATGGATCCAGAGAACAATGCCTATCCTTTCAAGTCATCAACCGTCGAATTAAAAGGAGTTATTCAAGAATAAACACTAGATTTGACCTTTATCAAATCATAATATGACGTTAAAATTTAAAGAAGTTGGCATTCAAAGCCCCGTGCTAGAAAGTGTAGAGGCTATGGGTTATGAAACTACCACGCCAATACAAGAACAAGCAATTCCAATCATATTGAATGGAAAAGACCTGATCGCCTGCGCACAAACAGGGACAGGTAAGACTGCAGCATTTTTGTTGCCTACCATACAGCAGATTCAGGCTCAGGAAGATCACGGGTCTATCGATGCATTGGTCATCGTACCTACACGAGAGTTGGCAATACAGATCGATCAGCAGATACAGGGGTTAGGTTATTTTGTCAATATCAGTTCACTTGCTATCTATGGTGGTGGAGATGGTACTTCATGGGATGTCCAAAAGAAGGCTTTGGTCAATGGTGCTAACGTGATCATTGCCACGCCAGGTCGTTTGATTGCACACTTGAACCAAGAGTATGTAGACCTGTCTAAGGTGAAGCATTTTATCTTGGACGAAGCAGATCGTATGTTGGATATGGGATTCTATGATGATATCAAAAAGATCATGGAAGGTCTGCCAGCCAAAAGACAAAATTTAATGTTCTCAGCGACTATGCCTCCTAAAATGCGAAAGCTTGCTAAGGAAGTACTGAATGAACCAGAGGAATTGAATATTGCGATCTCTAAGCCAAGTGCTGCGATAGTGCAAGCTGCCTTCATGGTATATGATGGACAGAAATTGGACTTAATTAAACATCTACTCAAGGCAAAACCACTTGAGAGCGTGTTTGTCTTCCTCTCTAAAAAATCAGAAGTTGATAGAGCTGCTGCTGAGATCAAGAAGATAGGTATCAATGCAGAAGCAATCCATTCAGGTCTAGAGCAGTCTCGAAGGGAAGTTGTACTGCAGGAGTTTATCAATAAGAAAATTAATGTTCTCGTAGCGACTGACGTGATGAGCCGTGGGATCGACATCAAAGGGATCGACATGGTGATCAATTACAACGTGCCTGGAGATGCTGAGGATTATGTGCACCGTATCGGACGTACAGGACGAGCAGAGGCCAAGGGTATTGCATTTACCTTCGTCAATGAGGAGGATATGTTTAAGTTCAGCAAAATCGAGGAGCTGATAGAGAAGGATATTAGAAAAGTTCCGCTACCTGAGTATATAGGGGAGGGGCCAGAGTACAACCCAAAGGCGTCATCTAAATTCAGAGGAAGTTCACGTCCAAAGCGAGGTTTTAGTAAGAGAAAGTAGTTAATGCTAAAATAATTAGTTAATCACTTTGCTTGCTAAAAATAATAGGCTAATTTTATTATCAAATAGTGCTAGTAGTACAATTTGTATCTCATTAATTGATAATAAAATTAGTAATGGAAGAATATCATATCGGAGGAAACTATAAGCTGAAGCTATCCTCAAAGAAATTGAAGTCAGGAAAATGCCAAGTGAAGTTCCATGCCTCTTTGGAACAGAAGAAGAATATGTATGGCTATGTTCTAGCAGACTCTGGGGAGACATTGACCAATGTCGTACAGAAGATTTACATGCGCCTCGATCAAATACAGCACAACGGAAATACACATCATATCAACCTATATTCGATCGGTCGTGCCTGTAATAATGACAATGGTATTATTATGTTTGAGGCCTAAATTAGAAGTCACCGTATGGAAGTTGCTAAGCTGAACGAGAATATTAAATTTCTGAGAAAGAATTTTGGGTACACACAGGAGACCTTTGCCAATGCGATTGGTATCAAGCGGTCTTTGGTGGGAGCCTACGAAGAAGGGCGAGCAGATCCACGACTCAATAATTTGCTTCGTATGTCAGAGCTGTTTAATGTGAGTGTTGATACACTGATCAGCAAAGATGTGTCTAAGTTGTCTGACGAGGATTTATATATTACTGGTGATGGTGCAAAAATATTGTCTATAACAGTGGATAGTCAGGAGCGTGAAAATATCGAACTGATACCACAAAAGGCTTCTGCGGGTTATCTTAACGGTTATGCAGATCCAGATTATATCGAGTCATTGCCGAGGTTTCAGTTACCTATGCTCCCGAGCAACGCTACCTACAGAGCTTTTGAAATATCGGGCGATTCTATGCTTCCTTTGCAGCCTGGTACGATTATCATTGGTCAGTATTTGGAGCGTATTTCTGATATTAAGAATGGTAAAACCTATGTACTCCTGAGCAAGGAAGAGGGTGTCGTCTATAAGCGTGTCTTTAACTATGTCGATGAAAATGGTATGCTATTTCTCGTGTCAGATAATAAATCCTATTCTCCGTATCAAGTGGATGCTAAAAATATCATAGAGGTGTGGGAGTCCAAAGCATTTATCAGTATAGATTTTCCAGATCCTAGTTCGTCTACGCCAGAGATGAATATGACTGAACTTACTGCCATAGTTGCCAACCTGCAAAGCGAAATAGTGAAGCTAAAGGAAGACAAGTAACAGTGAGGGGTAAGATGGGCTCTATTATTACTAATCTTCCTGTGATAGATGAATGAATCGATAAGGGTGAAGTCGAATTAAAAGCCTATTTCAGCTTGACACATGAACAACAGTTCGTTGGCCTCTTCGTGATTGTTGATATAGGATGCGCTGCTCTGTAGTTTGAGTGTGTGGCCTGAGATGTACTTGGTCAAATTGAGTGTTACTATCTCTGAATCTGGAGCTATATCGATCCTTTCAGGTCTGTTGATGACGTATCGCCCAGCTATTTCAAACTTGTTTTTGAAAAGGTAACCTGTTGAGAAATTGAAGGCTTCTCCCATATAAAAGTAACGCTGTTCCCCGAATTCATCCTGACCGAAAGCTGCACCATTCACTAAACGTCTGTTGGCGTACTCCGACATGATACTAAATCCATGATACTTGAACATCAGGTCTGCATATATACTACTGATGTCTACATGCGTGTCTAGGAACCTTCCTAATTGACCTCTTTCACGGTTGTTGTTGTCATTGAAGTCGTAGGTGATACCTATGGATAGCTTTGGTTTAGGTTCTCTCATTAGATCTCCACCAAAGTAGTCACCTTTTTTTTGGAACTTTCCAAAGGGTAGAACTTCAGCTCTGACGGTGTATCCATATCCTTGAACATTAGAAGCAGTGATGTTTCGACCTTCTCCCATGGAGATGGATCCTATCTCTCTGATTATCCAGCCGTTCATTTCGTGTTCATGATGTAATTGGAGTCCCATGTCTCGATCCAGATTGTAAAATGCATTGAGTTCACTGCGCTCAGTAAACTGCATCGAGCCAGAGGATATGACTCTTTCTCGGTTACCAGGTAGTTTAGTTTGACCTGCCCAGAGTTCCCAGCCTTCCCTGAACTCCCATTTTAGTACTGCGTCAAGTACGATATTGGCTGCACCATTGTTTTCGTTGTAGAAGTTGCCTTGATCGCGATTAGAGAGTCCTAGTTCGATTTTGTATTGTATGCTTGGGTCGTACAAAAAACCCTTGAATTTGATTCGGTATCTTCTGATGAGGAAGTTGTCTGTATAGTTGCTATTCTCGAGATTCATGAGCCCAGAGTATCTGGACTGAAACCTAACATTGATTTGAGTGCTAAATGACGAGTCTTTAGCAGTGTATCTGATGCCATTTCCTAGTTTGTTGTCTGCAAATCTTTGCGAATATGCGGACGCACTGACACAAAGGAATAACATTCCTAAGATGTATAATCTCATTTTCTGAATTTTGATTAAGCTGCAAGGTTAGATATAATCGGTAACATTGACTTAATATTCAGGAAACATTTGCGTATTGTTACTCAATATGCTTCGCTTAGAAGATGTTGTTAATTTTAGAGTTTTCCTAAGAAAATAAGTGAGAGAGGGAGGATGAAAAATACGACCAATATGTAGAAAAAACCTATGATTTTATATCTCATGGTCATTGATCCGAATTTTTGTGCGTAGATGACAGGTATCTTTTTGATACCAGGGGTCAATAGGAATATAACTGTGCCTATCAGGTTGAAAAGGAAGTGCACCAAGGCGATATTCATAGCTGCTTCTGATTTGTTGACTGCAGCGATGAGGGCGGTAATTGTTGTGCCAATATTCGCCCCTACTATGTAGGGAAATATCTTCTCTAGTTTGATTTTTCCTGTGGCACCTAGTGGGACGATCACTGTAGTGGAGATAGAGCTTGACTGGATGACAGCTGTTAAGATAGCCCCTAAACTAAAGGCGTTGAAGTTGTTTTTGAAGAATACAGATTCGAACTTTTCCCTCATCGTACCAATCATTCGGTTACTGATTGTTTTGGACATAATCTTAATTGATCCAAACAAGCTAGCTGTTGAAAGTAGAATGAGTAAAGGTTTGAAACTAGTGATGCCTATTAAATAGCTATTGATATAATCAAATAAGCCAGAGTGTGTTACTGCTACGTCTGTTGCCGTTTTATTTTTGAAACCTACAAAATGAGTGATGTCTTGTGATAGCTCAGTTAATATGTGATAATTCCATTCGAGAGGGAAAAGGATCGTCACGGTTAGAATGTTAAAAAAATCATGCATGACGCCTGTCGCTATAGCATTTTTAAACTCCTTGTTGTTGGTGATGTAACTGAGCGATACGATGGTACTGGTTAGTGTGGTACCGATGTTAGCGCCCATGACCATAGGTACTGCATTTTGTAGTGGGAGACTGCCTGAGGCGACTATCGCTACGATTAGTGATGTACTGGTAGAACTACTCTGAATTACTGCAGTTATAAAAATCCCTATAAATAGGCTCACAAATGGGTTGGAAATGATGTCTAGCAACCTGATGACTGTGTCATTACCTATGATCTGAAATGTCTCTGTCATCAAGTCTAGCGACCAAAGAAAAATGGTCAAAGAAATTACTAGACTAAGTACAAACTTGATGATACCTTTGGGCGCATGTTCAGATGTTTTTATCATAAGGAAGCGCAAAATTAATATATATGTCGGTGCGCAATGTTAATAAATCATTAACTGTTCTATGGTGATTTTAGGTGATTACGGTGATATGTTAATATTTAAATAAAATGGTACGTGTGAATAATTCTTACATTTGCACGCGTTTGAAATAATCGAATATTTAAAAAGAGAAAGGTGGAATACGGCATTTTTGAGATTTTAAAGCTAATTGGAGCACTCGGGTTCTTTATCTATGGGATGAAGGTCATGAGTGAATCTATCCAAAAGGTGGCAGGGGATAAGTTGAGAGGGGTGATGAGTCTCATTACATCTAATCGTTTTAGTGGAGTGTTGACTGGTTTTTTGACGACTGCTATCATACAGTCATCGTCAGCGACTACCGTGATGGTCGTGAGTTTCGTGAATGCGGGGCTTTTGAAGTTACGTCAAGCGATTAGCGTCATTATGGGTGCTAATATTGGTACTACGATTACGGCTATTTTAATATTATTTCTTGGCTTTTCTAAGTTTAGCATATCTAATTATGCTTTGCCAATTATAGCACTGGGATTCCCTTTGTTGTTTGCGAAGCGAGCTGACCTAAAATATTGGGGTGAGTTTTTTATTGGTTTTGCACTTTTATTTATGGGATTGGATGAGTTGAAACATTCTGTGCCAGATTTGAAAAATAACCCTGAAATTCTAGAGTGGATTGCTAATCTAAATGAACTTGGATTTTTAGCGATTATCATAGCAGTGCTTATAGGTACAATTTTGACGGTAGTAGTTCAGTCGTCTAGTGCCGCTATGGCGATAACGCTGATCATGTGTGACAATGGATGGATTCCGTTTGATATGGCGGCTGCTATTGTTTTGGGTGAAAATATAGGGACTACCATCACGGCTAATCTAGCAGCACTGGTAGGTAACGTACATGCCAAACGAGCTGCACGGGCTCACTTTGTGTTCAATGCTGTGGGTGTAATTTGGATGCTCTTGATATTCAATGTCTATATCAATGCAGTAGATACCTTCATGACGATGACGGATCATGGATCGCCTTTGACCAATGTAGCGGATGTGAAATGGGGATTGACTTATTTTCACATGAGTTTCAATATCATTAATACCTTATTGATGATATGGTTTGTGCCCTACATAGAGAAGCTGGTGATCAAAATGGTGCCATCTAAAGAAGAGGAAGATGATGAGTTTCATTTGGAATTCATTGGTACGAGTTTGATGCAGACGTCTGAGATTTCTCTCCTAGAGGCTAGAAAGGAGTTAACGGTCTTTGGTAAAATCATTAAGAAAATGCATAAGCTGTCTGTAGAGTTAATCACCTCGGATAGCGAGAAAAAAATAGAAAAGCTACTCAAGAAAATTGAGAAGTATGAACAACGTACAGATGATCTAGAGCTAGAAATAGATGATTACCTAGTGAAAGTAGCCGAAGGAAGGCTATCTGCCGCATCGTCTGAGGAGATCCGTGCGATACTCAGCATCACTGGTGATTTGGAGCGTGTAGCCGATATTATCATGCGGATGTCTAAAGACGCTAGCAAAAAGGCAAAGCATAAACTGAACTTTTCGAAGGAACAATTCAAGAATCTTGAAGAGATTATCGGGTTGGTGGATAACGCCATAGATACGATGATGGATAATTTAAATATGTCCTATCGTGATGTAACACTGGATAGCGCGATGCTCATAGAAGAGGCGATTGATGTGAAAACGAAAAAATTGAACAAAGCATATTACAAGAAAATCGAAGAGAAAAACTATGATATACGTACAGGTGTGGCGTATAGGGATTTAGTTTTTGCTTGTGAGAAAATTGGTGATCACTTGATCAATGTGACAGAAAGTCTAGCAGACCTGAAAGCTGACGACTAATACCTAAAGCTACAAGTGAGGTGATAAAAAGGCTGTTTCGTGAGAGGCAGCCTTTTTATATTTTGTAGCGGATTTGAAATTTGATTTCAGATTTGATATGCCCGCTGATTTGTTCGTTGCTGGCACCTATGGATTCAGTTTTGGTGTCGTAGTGGTACCGCCCATATTTAGCCCATAGCGTTATTTTTTTGTGAGGACGATATTGTACGAGAATGTAGCTACGCGTACCCAAGCCTGAGTAGGCGGGAATGGAAAAGGCATAAAGTAGATCTCTTTCATAGACGTACTGTCGGTTTTCATAGTCTTCGGTATCGAATACCGCAAAACGTGTACTGATTTTGAATCGCGCTATTTTGATATTGACATCCTGAATGATGGAAATGCCTTCCGTTTTGTTTCCAGCCAAATTATAGGTGCTGTATTGAACTCTAGACTTGAGACCGAGATAGGTGTTGACATTGAAATCTAGGTTGGCAGCTAATGAGCGTTTAAGTCCTGCCGCTAGTTTTTTGAGCTGGGTTTCTTGTGTGATCGTCAGTTCTTTGGACTGCTGACGATACTGTAGATAGAGGTTGATTTTTCGGTTAGGAGAGTGTTGTGCTTTGACGAGGTATTCATAACCTGTACTAGGTGCTTCGGCTCGATATCTGAGCCATGGAAAATGGAACCTGTCGTAGAATGCAGAAAAAGTCCAGCGTTTGGATGGTGACAGATGGATGCCCCAGTACATACCAGTTTCGTTGATGGTGCGAGAGCTTTCACCAAAAGCATTGCCGTAGAAGGCATGGTAGTTTCTGTCATAGTGGCGATAGACGAAGCTCATGGAGAGTATGGGGGACAGGCTGCTCATCAATCCAGCGACATAGGCTTTTCCGCCAGATTTGGATAGAGCAGCTTCTCCGAACAGGAGCATGTTGTGCCAGTTGTAGTTCGCAAATACGCCCAAGTTATAGTTTTGCTGCCCCTTGAACTCGTGCTGGTTGTAGTTGGTAGGTGACTTGATCAAAGGGACGGAATACTGATTGTTGATGTAGGTGATTCCTCCTTGAAAATTCTTGTTGCCGATATCATTGTAGGTTAGATTGATCCCAAAGGTTTGCTCAGTGATTTGGTGACGTTTGTACCTTTCTGTATGGGTGCGGTGAAAACCTGTCTCTTGTATGCTCGACACGTATTCTTCATAGCTTTCTAGATCACCAGCAGGTTGAATACCTGCGTCTTTTCGCGTATGCGAGTAGAATGGACTGATATCGATGTGTTTGGCTAATGTGTACGTAAAGGCTGCACCTCTCATGAAACCAGACTCGAGTACAGAGCTGTACGGACGAATGCCTGAGTTGCCACGCTTGACAGTGGTAATGGTTTCAGCACCTTTGCCAGGGTTGAACCCTGCTCCGAGTATTAGCCCTTGCCCGAATTGCATCTGGTAGTCTCCCAAACTGATTTTTTTGAAGTTGCCTTTATTCTCTAGAAACAGGTGAAAGGAATAGTAATCAAACCCATACTGCTTTTGTTTATGATCCCAAATTATCTGTTCTCCAGCATCTTTTTCGAAGGTGAATCCGAGACTAAAATCTTTGGTATGTCGTGTCAAAAAACGTCCATAGATTTTGTATGGAGAACCGAGATACCTTCCAGAATCTTGGCGGATATAGCCTTTTTTGTTTTCCAGCGTCCTTTCGGTTCGTAGCAGGAGGTAGGTATTTTCTTCTTTTGCAATGCGTTGTATGAGATTTCCTTGTGTCGCATAGTCTCCTTTGGATCGGACGGTAATGAATGGACGTAGCTGGTCGATGGTTTGGGTGTCAAAATCATCTATGACCTGAAGTTCATAGATGGAGAGTAGTGGGCCATGGTGTGCGATGTAATCTGTGAGGTTGTTGATCTGGCGAATATTGAGTTGATAGAGGCTGTTCAATTCTGATTTGGTGGTGTTGTTGAGGTTGATAGGGTTGAGGTAGAGTTGATAGAGAGACTCGTAGAGATCGTCATAGTTGATGTCTTGATCGGGAACCTGAAACATATCTTCTACGAAAGTCTGTATATCGATCTCTGGCCGTTCGGGTTCTTGTGCCCAGACTGTAAGTGACAATCCCAATATCCATATCGTAGCAACGACTCGCTTCATTCTTTGCGTCTGATTTGGTAGGTGAAGGAGACTTGGTGGATGTTTCCTAGGTCAGGATGAATCCCAAAGGAATAGTCTGCTTTGAGGTGTTTGATATGAAAACCTAATCCGAAATTGCTGATAAAAGGTTCTGTTCGAAAACCCATGCGTAGGGCTAGCACTTTGATGATTTGGTATTCTAGACCTGTTCTTAGTGTGACAGGGTCGTCTAGGTTTTTCTCTACTTCGGCATTGAGCATGATGCTTTCATTGGGACGATAGCTTAGTCCTGTTTTCAGGTATGTCGGAACTAGTTCTTCTGTAGCGGTGGACAGTTCGGCTTGGTTGATGTTCGATATGTGCGCACCAAAATAGAGTTGTTCGCTGATCTTAGCTTTGCCTCCAAAGTCGATCATCATTTGGCTGCTGGTACCGCCATCTTCCACATAGTATTGAAAGTAGCTCATGTTGAGCCCGAGACTCACCAGCCCGAGTTGATAGCTGTAGCCGAGGTTGACGCGTTGTTCGTTTAGCAGGTCTCCTCCATAGCGATAGATACCTAAACCCAAAGTGCCGTTCCAGAGGGGGACAGTTGCTCCTATGGCGATGGTGGATAGTTCTGACAGGCCATATTGGTTTCTATAGGTGCCGAAGACAGATAGATTTTTGACTTCAGCTAGAGCACCTATGTTATTGAAGAGTGCCCATTCGTCAGTGATCGTGACACTAGCACCTGCTAGCGAAGTAGAACGTGCACCTATAGAGTAGTCCCCATTTTGAGCCAGAGTAGACACAGATAGGCATAGCAAGAGTAGCAGGATGAGCGGTTGGTTGGTTTTCATCAATATCTAATTTAGACTATATTCTCTTCTATTTCAAGGCTTAAAGTTTAGATATTTCACAATCTTTGCCGAGAATTACGAGTATATGAGCATAGCACTGAGTAACCTACGTACCCACAAATCTTACGTCTTGACTAATTATGGAGAGAAATTTGAGTTCTCAGTACAGGAGATTATGCCGTATGATGAATTTTTGCTCAAGGATGTCAATACCCTCGAAACTTACTACATGTCAGAGCTTATAGGTAGAGGGAAAGGGAAGGATTTTAGTATCTGGGAGCGGTAGGTTTTTAACCTGAGAATCTGCCACTAACGACCCACTCCTCTTCTAATACGGGTCGTAGATAGATATATGCCCAACAGTCTATCAATCCATGTGTTGTATAGATTGGAATTGAAACCCGTTCATAGTCGTTTTCTTGTGTAGGAGGGTGAGTTATCCCCTCATATTCATCTAGAGATTGTAGCACGTGAGCAATTTGGTTGGTTAGTTCATAGACTTGGCCATACACTTTATGTGATTGATCTATGGAGCGCTTAAGTCCTGGGTAAAAGTCTATTTTATAAATTTTTCCTTGAGCATAGCCTTCTGACACAAAACGTGAATTGCTTCGGAGTAGTGTGGCATAGGGGTTGTCATAAGTTTGCATCAATGTGCCGTAGACGAATAGGTAACAGGGGGAGCTAGGCTGAGTCATAGCGGTAAGCATTATAGTCCAGTATCAAAATTAATCAGGATTTTCGGATTTGATTAATTTGATTATTTTAGCTGTTTAGGAGTAGAAAAACCAATCAAAAAACAGAAACAATGGAGGTAAGAGGATCGGTCTTGATTAGTATAGACGAATTCATGAAAAGTGAACATGTAAGCCAATACGATGCATGGAAAAAACAACTTTCAAAGAATACGCTGCAACTACTGGATAAAGTAGGTCCGCAAAAGTGGTGTCCAGTGGAGGATGGGGTGATAGATCCAACGGTGCAGCTGTGCAAACTGTGTTATGATGATCCTAAAAAAGGAGCGTGGGAATCTGGACGATATAGCGCTAAAGTCTCACTTTCGGGTGTGTATAAAATATTTGTACTGGTGAGTACGCCTGCTTTTATGCTTAAGCGATCGAGTCGCGTGATGACGACTTTTTATAATCCCACTAACATTGAAGTGAAGAATACCACGGACAAATCTATGCTGTTGCACTTGACCGAACTGCCTGTCAACAACGAACTGCTTGAATACCGCATAGGTGGATGGATGGAAAAGGCACTGGAGATCTGTGGTTGTAAAAATCTACAATTTAATATCACGAGCTCATTGTCCAAAGGAGACAAATTCACGGCCTACGATATCAGTTGGGATTGATCGCAATTGCTCTTGTTGAAAATATAGACTTGAGAGGGAAGTTAGTTTTGTAGATACATTACATTTTATTTATCCCTGAACTCCCACTAGTTTTGCGCTCGGAAAAATAAAACTATGGCTGAGTCAGACAAGGAAATAGATAAGGAAGAGCTGGAGCGTTCGATCAAGATGCTCGAGACATTGAGTGAGCGAGGAGAGCTACTGGATGCCTTGCCAGAGGCATTGCGCGTAGATTTGCTCAAAGCTGCAGGCAAACTGTCCCGCCCTGATCGCAACGAATATCGTCTGAGAAAGAAACAAGCCAAGAAAGAAAAGCGCAAGCAGGTCGTAACCAACGACCGAAAAGCCAGGGCTCTATCAGGTATTCGCTCTGCACGGGAGACGCCAGTGTTTGAGGCGCCCAAACAACTGCTCTTGCAGAATATCCCTGCGACAGATGATCGGGTCTTGTCCTCTCCGCGCAATTGCTACGTCTGCAAGAAGGAATATACTAAGCTCCACCATTTCTATGATGCGATGTGTGAGGAGTGTGGGGATCTCAACTACATGAAGCGCTTCCAACGTGCCGATATGACAGGGCAGGTGGTGCTGATCACGGGATCACGACTGAAAATCGGTTACCACATCTGTCTGATGATGCTGCGTTCTGGCGCTACGGTGATCGCGACGACTCGCTTTCCTGTGGATTCGGCCAACCGATTTGCTAGGGAAGAGGACTACCACGACTGGAAGGAGAGGCTGCATATCCACGGGCTGGACTTGCGTCATATTCCTAGTGTAGAATTGTTCGCGAGCTACGTCGAGCAGAATTTTGACCGATTGGATGTCATTATCAACAATGCCGCGCAGACGGTACGACGACCGCCAGGGTTCTATAGCCATATGATGGAGAAGGAATTGCTGCCCTACGAACAACAGTCTAAAGAAGCTCAAGTGCTACTCAAAGATCATCATGCCTGCGTGCGGGATTTGACGGATTATGGCAAGGCGTTGGAAAACAACGATGGTGCCATGCCAGTGACTTGGCATGGACAGGAGCCCGGTGTAGGGATCCGTGCCTCAGCAAAGTTGTCACAGATACCGTACCGTTTTGACAATTCGCTCGAAGCAGCAGAGATATTCCCAGAAGGGGAACTGGATGCTGACCTCCAACAGGTCGATCTTCGCAAGACCAATAGCTGGCGCTTGCGACTAGGAGAGGTACAGACCGCCGAGATGCTCGAAGTACAGCTCGTCAATTCGGTAGCGCCTTTCGTACTGATCAATAACCTCATTGGCCTGATGCGCAAAGACTACACTGGACAAAAGCACATCATCAATGTCTCGGCGATGGAGGGTAAGTTTCATCGATTCAAGAAAGAAGATAGACACCCGCATACCAACATGGCCAAGGCAGCACTCAACATGATGACACATACGTCGGCGAGTGATTTCGCGAAAGATGGTATCTATATGAATGCTGTGGATACGGGTTGGGTGACCGATGAGGATCCTGTCGAGCTGGCGAAGAAGAAAGAAGAACTGCATGACTTTCAACCACCGCTAGATATCGTCGATGGTGCAGCACGTGTGGTGGATCCCTTGCTCGACGGTATCAACTCTGGCAAGCACTGGTGTGGCAAGTTTCTCAAGGATTATTTTCCGATTGACTGGTGATGCAGGGTCAACGCTACTACTACTTGATCGAACTCCAATATCTGGGGTTTCGCTACCATGGCTTCCAAAAGCAACCCAACGTCAAAACGGTGCAGTTGGTGCTAGAGAGGACGCTCAACTATGTCCTTGGACACAAAGATCACAAAGTCCTACCCTCTGGACGTACCGATGCGATGGTGTCTGCCAACCAAGCTTATATAGAGCTGTTTGTCAAGGAAGAACTCGACGAGCAAGTATTTCTCAAAGACTTCAATCATAACCTGCCATCTGATGTACGCGCGATGAGTATCGAACAGGTCGATGCGAAGTTCAATGTGATCCTCAATCCGAAGATCAAGGAGTACCTGTACTTGTTTTCTTTTGGAGAAAAGAACCATCCTTTTGCTGCGCCTTATATCTGCCACATCAATGATCACCTAGACATTGAGCAGATGAAAAAGGGGGCACAGTTGTTTCAGGGACGTCACAACTTCCAAAACTATGTCTACAAACCCTCTGAGATGACCGTGCTAGAGCGAGAGGTGGTGCAGTGCGAATTAGTCAACAACGACATCTATACCGCGAGTTTCTTTCCAAAGCAGAGCTATATGCTGCGTGTATGTGGCCCTGGTTTTATGCGTCATCAGGTGCGGCTGATGGCGGGTGCACTGATCAATCTGGGACGAGGTGTCCATACGATGGAGGAGTTGGAATTATCATTGACACAAAAACGAGAAGAACCCTTTACATTCATTGCACCAGCTTCTGGTTTGATATTGAATTCAATCAAGTTTTAATCGAAGGGCGAAAGTCTGTCTGTTCTGTAGACAGGCTCCTGAATTGCGTGATTCAGGTTAAAGACTTGTTATTTCATATCCGTCCGAAAGAGAATGCCTGCGATAGGTTTTGTGACAGAACGAAGTAATCACAAGTTGACCCTGATTCCTTTTTCATTGCTTTGGATGGCAGCTTCTATAATACGCAAGACGTCTAGTGCCTGCTCAGGTTTTACGATCAAAGGCTCTGTGCCATGGATGGCTGCTGCGATATTGTCATAATATGCGCTGTAGTTGCCAGGCAGTGACTCGATTCTGCCAGAGAAGTGAAGGTCATTGATGTCTGTATTGAGTTTGCCCCACTGCTTTTTGGGTTCGATTCCCCACGCTGAATCATTTGGTGATTTACCAGCTTTGAGATCATCTTCCTGTACGTCCATCCCCCATTTGAGGAATGATCCGAGTGTTCCATGGAGCGTATATCTAGGACCTTCCTCACGCACGAGGTAGCTGGCTTTGAGTGTAACGGAGAGCCCGTCGTATTTCAGGTTGAGCGTGTAGTAGTCGTCTGCTTTGCCATTGCTGCGTTGGATGCCAATTTCCGCAAAGACACTTTGGGGTGTCCCGAACAAATCATAAGCCTGGTCTGCCATGTGTGCACCGAGGTTGTAGAGGATTTCAGCTCCTGTGAGGGATTCTTCCTTCCACGTGTCAGATTTGAGGAAATTTCGGTAGCGGTCAAAGTGTGATTCGAAGCTGACGAGTCGTCCGAGCATTTCGTTTTGTACTACTTTTTTTACCGTGAGGTAGTCACTATCCCATCGCCTGTTTTGGAATACGCTAAGGATGCGTTTTTTCACTTTGGAAAGTGAAATAAGTTCTTCTGCTTCATGACTGTGTATGGTGAAAGGCTTTTCTACCACGACGTGTTTGCCAGCCAATAGGGCTTGTTTGCAAAAGTCAAAGTGTGTGGTGTCAGGCGTATTGACGATCACGAGTTCGATTGCAGGATCAGCGAGTAGTGCTTCGTAGCTTGTGACAATGTTGATGTCGGGATAGATGTCTTTGGAGCCTTTAGGGCTTCTTTCTACTATGGTGTGTAGATCAAAAGATGTGTTGGCTTGTAGGAGTGGGGCGTGAAATACGAGACCTGACATGCCAAAAGAAGCGATACCTGTTTTGATTTTTTCCATGGGCGTAAAGGTATAAAAAAGCTGTCTCAGTTAAGTATCTCACTACAGGTGTAAAATGTCTTACCGAGACAGCTTGAGTTTTGTGGAGCTCAAAAATCAGTTAAGGCTTTTTGAACTCATCTAATTTAGTTTTTCACTATCATTTTTGCGTACGTGCTGCGGCTAGTTTGTACTTGCATTACATAGCTACCTTGTGCTAGGTGGCTGATATTTAGTACGGAACTAGCGGACTGAGCTGCCATGTTGATTACTTCCATGCCCATTAGGTTGACGATACGGATTCTTTCGTCTCCACGAAAGTCTGGAATGTTGACCGTGATTTGGTGTGAAGCAGGGTTAGGGTAGACTTGTAGGTCGAACTCCTCCCCGAGATCAGTTGACAATGCTCTGGCACTGCTGTTGCATGAAACCGCTGTAGGGTTGACTCCAGTGATTTCTACATAGTCGATATTAACCAGTCCATTAGATCCGGTAGCTTCTAACCTAAGTGCTCCCACACCCATGTTGACAGTCGTGCTCACTGATATAGTCTGCCAAGTAGTCCAACTACCTGTCGATGTGAAATTAATGTTGCTCACCACTGTAGAACCATTCACGGATAGTTGTGCAGGACGATTAGAGGTACTAGCATATCTGAAGACAAAGGTATAGGTGCTGGTTGATCCAAAGTCTACGTTCCAGTCTATGCCCTTGCCTGTAACATTGTCTGTATTGGCAAAGCCGGCACCTGTAAACCCTCCATTGTTGGAGTCTACGCTGCCTTCCACCTCACAAAAACCAGTACCACCTTCTTGTATCGTGATGGTTGTATTGGTTCCGATTTGAGAGAAGTTGGCTGTGATATGTTTGTCTCCATCCATCACTACAGTCGCTGTAGTGCCTGTATAGCCACCACTCCAGTTGTTAAATTGCCACCCGCTAGCAGGAGTGGCAGTCATAGAGACTGATGTACCCGCAGTGAATGTGCCGTTGGCTGGACTCACTGATCCTTGTCCATTGATGGTAGTAGTCAAAGTGTAAACGGGATCTTCTGTGCTGCTTCCCAGCTCTATAGCGCCGATATCTAAAGTTCCATTGCCTGATACTCCAGGAGCAGAACAACCCGCATCTACCAATGAACTAGATGATTTCAAATTTAAAAAGCCATTGCCTGTAGGGTTTGCATATGATCCTGGAGATAATGTCTCGAAATCACTACTAGAGACTGATATTGTCCAGTTGGTATCTGTGTCGTCAAATGCATTGCAGCCTGTAGGTGCATCTCCGACGATTCGATCCGTATGGTTTCCGTCTAATGAGATACAGTTTCGGAAAGTGTGCGATGCATTGTCTCTCGTATGATAGTTGTAGTCTCCATTGTCATAAGATGTCAAATTGTAAAACTTGATATTTCCTATGTTTCCGTTATCGGTGAAGCCATGCTTGCCATTGCTATAGGCGATACATCTTCTTAGTTCGTGGTTGACTTGATGCGCTGACGAACCTAGCTTGAAACCGTTTTTATCTCCACCTCCGGAGGTATTTCCATCTGTCAGGGTACCGTTGTGGTGAGCGATACAGTCTTCGAACAAAATCACTCCGATAGGGCCAGTTTCTGATTTGGTATATAAATCCCAACCATCATCGATGTTGTGATGAGAGACACATCTACGGAAGATATTGCCAGTTCCTGAGGTTAATTTAGCTGCAAACCCGTCTGCATCTTCGCTATCACTGTCCGCATTGTCAAAGGCTTCACAATCAACGATCAGATTATTAGAAGGCCATTCGCTGATTTGATCAGCATCGGTATTGTATCTGCTGAGTTGCAGACCTGTGTCATGATTTTTTCTAAAGACACAATGCTCTATGGTGTTGTTGTTGCCAGATAGTAACATGCCATTGTCTCCTGCTTTTTCTATCGTCACACCTTTCCAGTGCCAGTAGTCACCATCTTGGACAATGCCTCGGTTAGAGGATACTTCTATGTCATCGAAGCTTAGTACAGGTACTTCGTTTTGATAGGCAAAGACATGAATGTTGTTGCCAGCAGTACCGTTTTTCTGAATCACAATGGATGAAGCGGTCATCACGTGCGTTCCTCCTCTGAGATAGATATATCCCCCTGCCGATACAGATGCGATGGCTTTTTGGAGGGTTTTGAATGGACTGGAGATAGTTCCAGCGTTGGAGTCATTTCCGTTGGTCGCTACATAGTAACCGTCACCAGTCTCTTCACTCTCTTCTGTAAAGGTTGCCGTGATGTTTTTGTCACTATTGACAGTGACTGATAGCGGGTTGCTATTGCCTGATCCATCACCACTCCATCCACTGAAGTAGTAGCCATTACTTGCTGATGCAGTCAAGGAAATGTTCGTTCCGTCTGCGAAAGTACCATCGCCAGAAACTGTACCTTGTCCAACTACTGACGTGCTGACTGTGTATGTGATATTAGAGGTGATAGGCGTAAAAGTAGCCGTGATCGACTTGTCAGCATTCATTGTGACGGTAGCTGTAGTGCCTGTATAGCCACCACTCCAACTATCAAACTCCCACCCACTATCTGGTGTAGCAGTTAGTGCTACGGTACTTCCTGCTTCGAAGTTTCCATTGGCTGGACTGACTGATCCTTGGCCATTGATGGTAGTGGTCAAGCTGTAGTATGTCGTGCCACCACCTGCATAGACTAGGCTCATGTAGTAAAGGTTGGCTGTATTGTCTTTGGTGAGGGTGTGGCTGCCACTAGCGAGTGTTACAGTTAAGACACCAGAAGATACACTTTGGCTCGTACCGTCTATCTTGAAATCTCCATTGAAAGTGTCGTTGAATACGAGTGTCAAGGTAGCTTCTTCTGTAGTCGTAAATGATATAGAAGTGCTAGACTCTATTTTTAAACACTGCGTCAGTGTCAATCCTCCATAGTTTACAGTTCCTTTAGAATCCGAAAGATTGCCCGAGATGCTATAAAATGAACTACTCGTGCCAGAAGTGGTGAAGTTATGGTCATAGTCTCCTGGATCAACGGGGTCAGTTGGTTCTTCTGGATCAGTTGGATCTTCAGGGTCTTCTGGATCCTCTGGGTCGATGATAGGTCCACCATTTTCCCCTTGAATTCCTTGAAGGTTAGTGTTGTAGCCTGATAGTGCTGATTTGAGCGCTGTATTCACCGCATAAGACGTGTCATCTACTGAGTTGTCAAAAGTAAAGTTAAAGTCTCCACCATTCATACGTCCTGCATATTGCATAACGGTAGTTTTGGCTGCCTCAGGTGTTTGGGCAGTATAGGTGTAC
The DNA here is from genome assembly GCF_900142205.1 of Reichenbachiella agariperforans. GTDB lineage: Bacteria > Bacteroidota > Bacteroidia > Cytophagales > Cyclobacteriaceae > Reichenbachiella > Reichenbachiella agariperforans. The sequence continues at coordinate 68,115 of NZ_FRAA01000008.1, read as the reverse complement.
ATGATAGAAGTCGTGTTGAAGTTGTTGTGGGTGTTGCCACCTTCTGATGACTGTACCGAACTTGGCATGTCATCTGTGATATTATTCACGACATACGCATCAAAATCAACGGTCGAGTTTGGATAGTTGGGATCTCCGTAAGGAACAAAGCGTTTGTGTCCTACCATATAATTGTTAGCTGCTTTGATACTACCGCCATCCTCACTGGAGAAAGTAGCCATATCTCCTGCGTCATTTTGACCAGCATCCTCATCAAAGATGTCAGAGCCTTGCATAGAGGTTAGGATTGGATACTTACAGTTCCTAAAATAGTTGCCTTCTACGACGACCGAAGAACCTTTGGTTGACCCAACCCCATATTTGGAGTTTCCGTCATAGTAGTTGTTGTAGACATGTACGCTGTGATTTCTAATTCGTGGGTGGCGGCTGTCAGAGTGGTCATACCAGTTGTGATGGTAGGAGAGGTATTCAGGGTCTTCTGTGCCGTTACCTAATAGGTTTGATTTTCCAGTATCCCAAAAGTGGTTGTAAGAAAAGGTTACATATCCAGATCTCTTACTGTCTAGTGCACCGTCACCTTTGGCCTGATCTGAGTCTCCGCCAGCGTCACCATAGAAGAAGTCTACGTGATGCACCCAAACGTAGAAGTTGTTTTGCTGTAGACCAATATTGTCACCTTCACCGCTATTGCAGTTCATGGTGCCAATGTTTCGAAGCTCGATGTTATTGGCATTTTTGAGTCGAATACCCCAGCCATCTGCTGTAGCATCGTCACCTATTCCTTCTAGGGTTATGTAACCAGCATCGTTGTTTTTGTTTTCAATAACGATGTCTCCGTTGAGCATGTAGTCAAAGTCGGTAATTTGCCCTACCATTCGTATGATCAATGGTCTGTTGTCTTTGCCTTTCTTGAAACCTTCTAGGATGGTTTGTAACCCTACACAAGGGTTGCTAGTGGCACCTTCGACATCCAAGGAAATGGTGTTTTTGGTCTCCTCGGTGATGTACAAAATCACAGCACCGCTTTTGGGAGTCCCGTCAGCCTTGTAGGCTCCTGGTACTCTGCCGTTGTGAAATGCAAAACCCGTTCGGTCGTGCGCTAGTACTGAGAACGAACTGGATACTGCTCCTGACCCTTCTGATCCCGAAACAACAGGTGTTACTTTGATTGTGTAAGATCCCGCTTTGAGACCAGGAATGTCAGCACGCATATAACTACCATAGCTACGAATCAGCTGGTCGTCGATCTTTTGGTTGGTCACACCTCCACCGCTGTAGTAGACGTTGTAGCTTTCCGCACTGGATACAGGTAGCCACTTGACAGTAGCTGTTTCTAGCCATCCTTCAGCGCTTTGCAGCGTGATGGATTGGGCATAAGTGATGTAGGACAATAGCAGTGCTATTATCATTACAGGTAATCCTTTTTTCATAATAGTATTTAGTTTAATAGTAATAAATGAGGACAGTCAATCCTCTTGTCTTTCATAGTCTTTGAGAGGTATCGGTATGGACATAGTGATCCTGCCATCGTACCTGTCATGGTGATGTATTTTCAGTTGAACCTTATTGATTTTAGAAGCTAATGAAGGCTCTTTTGGTATTGATGCGTAGCATCGGTGTTTTTTTTTATCGCTTTAGCTAGCGCGGATGTAGGTGTTGAGTTCGCCTATTGCGCTTGATAGAGGATGTCCTCGGGGTTAATACATGTGGGTTCATATAAGATATATGTTTGGTTTCTTCTACTAATAGTTGTTAGCATGACAGTTAGCGGTTTGTAGGGTTCCTTTTGAACCTTCTTCCGTTAATTATTGAAACCGAATGCACTTCTACTTCTCTTTGCTACCTCACTAGGCACACAGTGTTATTGTTAGAGGTGAATTGAAAAATTATCTTAATGATTGGTCATGTTTAGGTAGGTGTCTATGCACCACCTGTCCTATAAGAAATTAGTCTCTTCACTTGTCATGCTATGAAAACCAAGGTAGAATTTCCTACCAAATTAGACATATCAATAATCGTCATTTACTATGCAATTATTGATAATCAGTAGGTTATATGAGTGTTTGAGCCTGTTTTTGATTTTGTCCTGTTTTATATTCTTAAAATTATATCTAAACATCAGATGTCTTACAGTAATGGGAGAGAGAGCGAGAAGCAGTAGAATTTTATATTGACTAAATAATTTTTATCTGAATAATACTTTCTCTCGGAGAAGAAAAAGGCCGGCAATTTATATTGTCGGCCCCAATAGTAATTAGTCAACTTAATCAATCATTTCTTTAATATGATTAGCGATCATTGACAGAGATCTGCTTAGTTCTCGAGTATGCAGTTTTAGAAAAGTATATCTGTTGTTTTGAAACTGCCATTAAATCTAATAAATCCTGTGATAAAAACATTTATTACCTAAGCAGTATTCATTTATTATCCATCAAAAATTGAGACATCTTGTAAATTGCGAATTGAATATGCATGTTTGGTTGCATTGGAATATGGTAAAGGACTTGATTAGTTAGAATGAAAATTACGAATTTATTGCTGTTGGCGGTGTTAGCTATTTTTTGTGCTTTTTCGTGTGAGGAGGATACAAAACTGACCGACAAACTCTCACACGTACTACATTATTCCAAGCCTGCGGACAAATGGACAGATGCTTTGCCTATAGGTAACGGTAGTTTTGGCGCCATGATCTATGGCAACCCATGGAGTGATACGATCAAACTGAACCACGACACCTTTTGGCGTGGAGGTCCCTCAGATTGGAACAATCCCGAAGCGAAGCAATATTTCCCTCAAGTCAAACAAGCCCTCAAGCAAGGAGAGCATGACCTTGCGGATAGTCTAGTACGCTACATGCAGGGCAAAGATACTGAGCCTTACCAGCCTTTAGCTGATTTGGTGATTCACTATGCTAAAGACAAGGTCACAGGCTATCAACGATCCTTAGATATTCAGAATGCACTGTATAGCCAAACCTATATGAAGGACGGGAGTTTGATGACCAGTAGAGCGATTGCTAGTTTTCCGCATGATGTCATCGCGTATGAGTTGAAAAGCGAAAAGGAGGGGGGTATATCCTTTGAGGCTGTATTGTCTAGCATAGTATTGAATAGGGTATTTGTAGAGGATGAAATCCTAAAAATTCGCTGCAAGGCTTGGAATGATAGCTCATGGGATAGAGAAGGGATGGAAGCCGAGGTATGGCTGAAAGTGATACATAAAGGCGGTGTATTGAGTTTTACAGATCATTCGGTACAGCTGGAAGGTGCGGATGAAGCCTTGCTGCTTCTTAGTTGTGGTACGAGTTTCAATGGTCGTTTTAAGTCGCCGGGATATGATGGAGTTGATCCAGCGCAGTTGGCCAAGGAGGACATGGATGGTGCGTCGGTTTTCAGTTTTGATGAATTGAATGCTGTACATGTCGCGGACTATCGTCGCATCTATGACCGTGTTCAGCTAGATGTTGCCCAGTCGGACTCGCTCAGTGTTAAGGACACTGATGAGCGTATAGATGCTTTTGCACAGTCGCAAGACCAAACCATGGTCGAGCTTTTGTTTAATTATGGTAGGTACTTGCTGTTGTCTTCTTCTCGTGAAGGTGGGCAGCCAGCCCATCTACAGGGGATTTGGTCAAAGTATATCTATCCACCTTGGCGTTCCAATTATACCATTAATATCAATACGGAGATGAATTACTGGCCAGCGGAGGTCACTAATATGACCGAGACCACAGCGCCATTGCTGTCATTTATTCATGATCTTGCAAAAAATGGAGAGAAGACCGCCGAACAAAACTATGGTCTAGATGGCTGGGTGGCGCATCACAACTCTGACCTGTGGGCACACACAGGGCCAGTAGCAGGTGATCCGATGTGGGCCAATTGGACGATGGGAGGTGCTTGGCTCATGTCTCATGTATTTGAGCATTATTACTATACAGGAGACAAGGCTTTTTTGAAATCTTACCTGCAAGAGATCAAAGGGGTAGCACAGTTTGTGATGGGGATGCTCGAACGAAACGGTGGGGGCTATCTAGAGCCTGCGATGGGTACTTCGCCAGAAAATCAATTTTACAGCACAACTGGCAAAGAAGTCAGCTTGACCAATGGCACTGCTATGGATATTACACTGACTCGTGAAATACTCGTGCGGTGTAGAGAAAGTCTAAAACTATTAGATCCTACGAATTCATTCATTAAGAAATTGGACAATACGATTGCGCAGTTGCGTCCGCTGAAGATAGGAAGCGATGGTACACTATTAGAATGGGACAAACCCTATCAGGAGAAAGATCCACATCACAGGCATGTATCGCACCTCTATGGTCTACACCCAGGCAATCAAATTAATCGCTGGGATACACCAGAGCTTTTTGAGGCATGTAAGCAATCTCTGATCAAGCGTGGAGATGAAGCGACGGGTTGGTCGATGGGATGGAAAATCAACCTATGGGCTAGACTGCTGGACGGAGATCATGCGCTCAAAATAATGAACAATCTCATCAAAACGGCTGATATCGAAGGGGAGAAATGGGACAGGCCAGGCCTGTATGGCAACCTGTTCGATGCGCACCCACCGTTTCAGATAGATGGCAATTTTGGTTTTACGGCTGGGGTAGCCGAGATGCTGATGCAGTCGCACACAGGTGCTATTCATGTATTGCCTGCCTTGCCTGCTGCTTGGCCACAGGGCAGTGTCAGCGGACTAAAAGCCCGTGGAGGGTTTGAAGTGGATTTGGTTTGGTCTGAAGGAAAGATCGAATCAGGAAAGATAAAGGCAAATCTAACAGGAGACTGTCAACTGCGCAGCGAATGGCCTTTGACCATGGAGGGAGCGAAGCGTGTCAAGACAGCCAATGACAACCCTTTGATGGTGACCATCAATCCCGCCAAACCTATTTTTATAGATGATTCTGATCTCAACGTAGTAGATGAAAAGAACTACTATGTGTACGAATGGCAGGCCGAAGCAGGAGAGGTCTATGCTTTTAGTGCCTCCGAATAATGATGAGTAACCTATATTGCGTATTCTTCAAAAGATGGATATTTTGACCCAGTCTAATAGATGAAGTACGCAGAGCAGATGATGAGAATTATAACTTTCTTGGTAATATGGTTAGTTCCTATGACTGCTGTAGCACAGTGGGAACAGGAACTTTCGTTCGAGCAGGTTAGTACGGAGCAAGGGTTGTCTTATAGTCAGGTCAACTGTGTGCTAGAAGACCGTTATGGTTTTATGTGGATTGGGACTGTATCTGGACTCAATCGTTATGACGGCTATCGCTTTGAAAATTTTTATCACAATCAGGAAGATCCTTATTCCCTCCCTAGCAATGCCATCATCTGGCTAGCCAATGGGCCTGATAGTACGGTATGGATCAGCTGTGGGGAAGGGTTGGCTATATATGATCCTGTCACTGACCATTTTGTCGATACCAGACCATGGTTGGATCGACTGGGTGTGGAAAGTGTGGATATATCTAAAGTTCACCATACACCAGGTCAAATTTGGTTTCTGCTTAACGGCAGGAGTTTGGTTCGCTATACTGAGGCTGATGATCAACTGGTGGAGCTGTCTGCATCGCCCTCTAGCTTGATCGAGTTGACGTCAGACAGTATTTCCGACATTAACTCTGATCAGAATGGCAATCTCTGGGTGATGTACAGTAGCGGCCGCATCGATGTGATAGATACTGAGATAGATAAAGTGACTCGAAAATTTGATTTGAGTAAACATACGCTCAGTAATGATTTCTCTCATTTTTTTATAGATAGAGATGATGATTTGTGGATTTATTCTGCAGGAGGAGCATTGGGGCTTTTGTATTTCAATACCACCGATGGGAAGCTAATAGAACTGAACGAGAAGATTCTTAGTAGCAATATCGTGCGCCAGGTTGTTCAAGATGAAAAGGGGTATATATGGATAGGGACGGATCATGGAGGAATCACTCTGGTCAATAAGTCCGACTGGACAACCAAGCGGTATAAGTATCAGGCTAACAATCCTGCAAGTTTAGGAAATAACAGTATCACGACGCTATATAGGAGTAGTCAAGGGATAATCTGGATAGGGAAAAGCCGAAAAGGGCTAAGTTACTTTAACGAAAATGCTGGAAAGTTTATACACTTTAAATACCCAAGCGATGACCTAGCCTACAATGATATACTGAGTCTAGCAGAAGATCAATCTGGTGATATTTGGTTAGGAACCAATGGTCAGGGGTTGATGGTTTTTGATCCCGAAACCAAAAAAATAGAACCCGCCAATGTCCTACGTTCGGATCAGTCGGCTAAACTGCCAGATGTGATAGTGAGTCTATACTATGGTAGTGATGAGTCGCTGTGGATTGGGACTTTTACCAAAGGACTGTACCGATACAAAAATGGGCGTTTGACTAACTATCGAGTTCAGAGCGGCAATGGGATATCCGATGATAATGTATGGAGTATATATGAGGGGTCTACTGGAGAATTGTGGCTAGGGACTTTGCTCAGTGGTATGGATCGTATGGATCCTACTACAGAAGAGTTCAAGAATTATAACATAGCGTCTGGGCTACCTGTCAACTACATAACCAGCATCACGGAAGACAAACAAAATCGTTTATGGATAGCTTCTGGACTGGGATTGAGTGTGTTGGATAAAGAAAACGAAGTATTCAAGAACTATGCATTATCCGATACAGTACCCCACGCTATCAGTAGCAACTCCGTCGTATGCCTGCTCTATGATAGCCACGGTGAGATATGGGTGGGCACACTAAATGGGCTGAATAGATACCTCCCTGAGGAGGATGGTTTTGAAGTCTACACGACAGAAGATGGTTTAGCTTCTGATATTATCATGTCGATTGTCGAAGATGACGAAGGAGGGCTCTGGGTAGGGACAGATCATGGTATTTCTAAAATTGAGCGAAGTAGCGATGGCATTGATGTGCAAAGCTATAGCGAGTCAGATGGGCTGCAAGGGAACTACTACAACGAAAGGGCCGCGATCAAGACGCAGGAGGGAATGTTGGCTTTTGGAGGACAAAATGGACTCAATGTTTTCGATCCCAAAAAGATCATCATCAATGACCGAGCACCTTTATTGGTTTTTACTGGATTTTCTCTCAATAGTCAATTGATCAAACCAACGCGTTTAGTAGAGGGAGATACACTTTTGTCCAAGAACTTGAATGAATTGGATCAAATCGATTTGAACTACGACCAAAACTCATTTGGTTTTGAGTTTGCAGCGCTAACATTTGACCAAGCGGGGGGTAATAACTATGAATATAAACTTGAGGGATTTGATGAGGAGTGGATGAGGGTGTCTGCGGATATTCGACGGGCTAACTATACCAATATCAATCCAGGAATCTATACTTTCAAAGTACGAGCATCCAATAGTCACAACGTATGGAGTGAGGACGATCTCGGTATGAAAGTGGTGATTCATCCACCGTTTTGGCGGACAGGATGGGCGTATGGAGTTTATATTTTGGTCTTGGTTGTCCTGCTGTATTTTACACGACGTGTGATTGTGGAGCGAGAGAGAGAAAAGGCTAAACTAGAGAACGAGCGTCTCGATGCGCAGCGTTTGCATGAACTCGATCTGATGAAACTCAAGTTTTTTACGAACATCAGTCACGAATTTCGTACACCCATATCGCTGGTATTGACTCCTATCGAACGGATGATCAAGAACCCTACCAACATACGGGAGGCGGATTTTCATGTGATTCAGCGCAATGCCAAGCGTCTCTTGACGCTGGTCAATCAGTTGTTGGACTTTAGGAAAATGGAGGCCAATCAGCACACCTTACATTATTCCTCTGGAGATTTGGTCAAGTTTGTGCAGGATGTCATCGATTCGTTTTCGGACCTATCCAAAGAAAACGAAATTCATTTGAGTTTTGAGAGTGACTTGCCACAGTTTTATTGCTCTTTCGACAAGGACAAGATGGACAAGATTCTGTTCAACCTCTTGTCCAATGCCTTCAAATTCACGCTAGAGGGGGGCAAGATAGTCGTGGCATTGGAGCAAAATGACAAAGGACATATCGTGGTGTCTGTGGCGGATACGGGGATTGGGATTCCGCTCGACAAGCAGGAAGCGGTGTTTGAGCGCTTCATCCAGAGTGAAATCAAACCCAATATGATCAACAGTGGCACAGGGATAGGTCTATCGATCACCAAGGAATTTGTGGAGTTGCATGGAGGGACGATCAGTGTCGAGAGCGAAAAGGATCACGGGAGTACTTTCTTCGTGGAGTTTCCATTCAAGCAATTGGATCAGGCACGGATAGAATCAGAGGAGGAAGAGAATCAGCCAAGAGAAAAAACGAAGCATGTAGAAGAGGAGTTTGAGGACAAGAAGAAACCACATGTTTTTTTGGTAGAGGACAATGCCGACTTTAGATTTTACATCAAAGACAACTTGAAGCAGCACTTCAATGTTTCTGAGTCGTTCAACGGCAAAGAGGCCTGGAAGTCCATCGTGACCCAGCACCCAGATATGGTCATCTCGGATGTGATGATGCCTGTGATGAATGGTCTTGACCTGTGCAAGAAGATCAAGAATGACCCACGTACTGCCAATATTCCGGTTATTCTCCTGACGGCCCAAACATCAGAAGAGCATAAGATCCAAGGTTTGGAAGCCGGTGCGATAGAATGTATCTCTAAGCCAGTCAATTTTGAGATATTGGTGAGTACGATCAGTAGTGCACTCAAATTTCAGAAGCGGGTCAATGAATCGAGTCAAAGGCTCACGGCCGAGCCGGACAAAATCGAAGTAGTGTCGCGCGATGAAAAACTGGTCAAGGATGCGCTAGAACTTGTAGAGAAAAACATGTCCAATTCTGAGTTTGGCGTGGAAGAACTAAGCCACGAACTGGGTTTCAGTCGAGGATACTTGTACCAGAAGATGCTCAAGATCACAGGTGAGACTCCTATGGATTTTATCCGAAACATCCGTATCAAGCGAGCCGCCGAACTCCTGAGCAAAAGCCAAATGACGGTATCTGAGGTTGCCTATGCCGTAGGGTACAACAACCCGAAGCTATTTAGCCGATACTTCAAGTCTGTCTATAAGAAGTACCCTTCGCAGTACACTGCCGAGGATTAACATATAGTCGCATGAGAAAGCTAGCGCTGTGATAATGTGACTACTGCGGCAAAGAGATGTCTTGCAAAGCACTCTAGGTATTGGATGGATTTTGATAAGTGCACTAAGACAAAATGTCACCTTTTTCTGAGTTTGTTCGATCGATCGGTCGAGGACTAGTTGTGTGAGGCTGGGATTGCATTGAGTCATGCTAGGGTTTTGTCGAAAACGCCGTTTGTGGCGAATGGAGTGGGTTTTTGAAGGCTCTTTTCAAACACGTGTGTTCAGCGCTTGAAACACCTGTGTTTGGCGCGTCAAACACAGGTGTTTGGATGGTCAATCACCTGTGTTTCAAGAGCCGTTCACCTGATGTCTTTTTACTCCCCACTTTTGGTGTTCAATTTTGACTCGTAGAACAAAAAAACACGAGACTTTTTGCTCTCCCACCTGTTGCAAAACTGTCATCTTGTCCGAAGTAGTGCTCTGCTGGTTTCTGATCTTGTTTTCCGTCAAATCCCCCTAGCCCCCTTTCTCCAAAGGGGAATATGGTTTGGTGTAGGGAGAGTTGTGCTTGTGGGAGGTTTTACTGGCAAAGCAGTCACTCACAGCAGCGGTCTACTCTCACCACCGCCGCAATCCCCCTTTAAGAGGGACATAGTGCGATGAATTATCCATTCACTCACTCTTCATCTGACTATATCTCTGTACCTGAGGAGACTATAGGGGTAGTATTTGTTTACCTCTTAGTGAACATTCGTTACCCTATCGGTGAAATAAATCGATTCAAACTGCGCTATAACAGGCTTTTATAAGGGGGATGACATTTTTGACCCTAGACGGATGCAAAGCATATACTATCTCGAAATGATGATCCACTAATATTGAAAAACCAATTTATGAAAGTGAATCGGTCAACATGATTTTCAATAAATAAAAGAAAGACTATGCTAAAAAATTACAAGCTTAAAGCAATTTGTTTGTGCCTTTTTGCGGTGATGTTTTTGGGTTCGAGCGCTAGCTTGATGGCTCAGAGTCAAATCGTGAAAGGGGTAGTTAGTTCCGGGTCGGATGGTGAGCCATTACCGGGAGTGACAGTGCTTCTCAAAGGCACTTCTACAGGTACCGTGACTGACCTGGATGGTAACTATAGTGTCAATGTGGGCGGAACGACAGATCCAGTGTTGGTATATTCCTTTATCGGTTTTGTCAAGAAAGAGACGGTTGTAGGGGGGCGTTCGGTATTGGATGTTTCATTAGACGAGGATGTGACGGCTCTAGACGAGGTAGTAGTTGTCGGATATGGTGTCCAGCAAAAGAAACTGGTCACTGGAGCGACTGGACAAGTCAAAGGAGATAAACTAACCAACCTGAGTAGTACCGATGCATTGAATGCCATGCAAGGTCAAGTGGCAGGGGTCAATATCGCTGCGACATCTGGACAGCCAGGAGAATCCATGAAAGTAACCATTCGTGGGGTGGGTACGATTGGCAATTCTGGCCCGCTCTACATCGTAGATGGGATACAAACGGGAGACATCTCTTACCTCAACAACTCTGACATAGCCAGTATCGATGTGTTGAAGGATGCTGCATCTGCCGCGATCTATGGTTCGCAAGCAGCCAATGGGGTAGTACTGATTACCACCAAAACGGGTAAGGCTGGAAAAGCACAGTGGACTTTCGATAGCTACTATGGCATCCAAGAGCCAGCCAATCAAATCCGCATGCTCAACAGCCAAGAATATGCAACCATCATGAACGAGGCAGCCATCAACTCTGGCAAGGTGCCTTATTTTAGTTCTGATTCGATTGCCAACATGGGCAGCGGTACCGACTGGATCGATGAGATGATCTATAACAATGCCATCACGCAAAACTATGCCTTGGGTGTATCGGGAGGAAATGAGACCTCTACGTATTCTATGTCTGGTGCGTACACAGGACAAGAGGGGATCATCGGCGGACCGGACGTGTCTAGTTATGAGCGGTTCTCTTTTAGAGTCAATAGTGATCACAAGTTCTTCAAGGATATTGTGACGGTGGGACAACACTTGACTTTCTCATACATGAAAAAGAATGGTATCTCGGTGGGCAACCAGTACAACAACTCCATGAGAGCAGCCTACAATACGAGCCCATTCTTGCCGATGTATGATGACAATGGCGATTACCTCAACAACTCGACGAGTTCGATGTATCAGGGACAAGCGTGGGACCCATGGTTTCCTGGAGAGAGCAACCCGTACGCATCGATGATGCTCAACAACCAAAATGACAACAACAACCAAAAGATGCTCGGAGACTTCTATGTCGAGATTGAGCCTATCGAGGGGTTGAAATTGAGAAGTAGATTTGGGTACGACTACTACGCTTCTGAAGATAGGTCATATAGTCCAGAGTACGAACTGTCCATCTATGCGCAGCGAACGTATGACGCAGCTTCTCAGAGTATGAGCAAAGGATTGGCCTTGACATGGGACAATACCCTTTCTTATGATTTTGAAGTAGGTGAACATGCCGTAACCGTCATGGGAGGTACCTATGCATGGATCAACAACGGGACTTGGATGAATGTGTCCAACTCTGGGCTGACGATTTCGGATTTGGATCATGCCTATATAGACAACACGACGAATACCGATTTGACGAGATTGTCGTATGGCGGTGCGCCAAACGATGAAGACAAACTACAGTCTTATTTTGGTAGGTTATCCTATGCATACAAGGACAAGTATCTTTTGAACGCCACGTTCAGAGCGGATGGTTCTTCCAAGTTTGCCAAAGACAACCGATGGGGGTATTTCCCTTCTGTGTCGGCAGGCTGGGTACTGTCAGAGGAGAGTTTTTGGACTCCAGTGGAAAACATGGTGAGCTTCATGAAATTGAGAGCGAGCTGGGGACAGGTAGGTAACCAGAATATCGATGCTTTCCAGTTCTTGGCTCCTGTGGATATCGGGCAAGCCAACTACTACTTTGGATCAGCTGATTTTGATGCAGCGGGCAACAGCGTAGGGGCTTATCCATCTAGACTATCCAATACCAATTTGAAATGGGAAGTGTCAGAGCAAATGGATTTTGGGTTTGATGCTTATTTATTGGACACTAGACTGGAAGTCAACTTGGACTGGTACAAGAAGACGACCAAGGATTGGTTGCTCGTCAAACCAGTATATGCGACAGCAGGTGCCGACGCACCTTTCTTCAATGGTGGTAATGTGACCAACCAAGGTCTCGAATTGGCTTTGACATGGAGTGATCAGATCGGAGAGGTCAATTATTTTATCTCTGCCAATGGAGCTAAAAACAAGAACGAAGTGTCTGAGGTCCCTACCGATGACGGGATCGTACATGGTTTGACCAATATGCTCTATGACAATGCAACAGAATTTTACAGAAGAGCAGAGAGTGGATACCCTATAGGATACTTCTGGGGCTATGAAACGGATGGTGTTTTCCAAAACGAAGGTGATGTGACCGCTCATACCAACAGTGAAGGTCAAATCATCCAGCCCAATGCAAAGCCAGGCGATTTGATCTACAAAGACCTCAACGATGACGGCAAAATTGATGACGCTGACAAAGACATGGTGGGCGATCCAAATCCGGATTTTACCTATAGCTTGTCTTTGGGTTTTGATTACAAAGGCTTTGACTTCTCTGTATTGGCGTATGGAGTAGCAGGCAATCAAATTGTACAATCTTACCGCAACCATGCGAATGGCTACTCCAACTATACCAAAGCGATCTTGGATAGATGGCATGGAGAAGGGACGTCTAATTCGACTCCACGTGTGACCGAGTCCAATGTCAACTACCAGTTCTCAGATGTTTTCGTCCAAAATGGGGATTTCCTTCGACTCAACAACATCACTTTAGGTTATGACTTTGCAAAACTCATCGACAACCCTGCCATAGGCAAACTGAGATTGTACGCTTCAGTATTGAATGCCTACACTTTCACAGCTTATGACGGCATGGATCCAGAAGTTGGGTATGGATTGGAAAACGGTTCGTCCGGTGTGGATTTAGGGTATTACCCAAGACCGAGAACATACTTGTTGGGCTTGAACTTTAACTTTTAATCTGAAAGAACATGAAGAAACTATATATATATATCATGGCCCTCGGGATCGCAGCGACAGCTTCTAGTTGTTCGGATAGCTTTCTCGATACAGAGCCGATTACGACGATTACGGACGCCAATTTTTATAAAACTGTAGAAGATGCCGATTTGGCTTTGGTGGGATGCTACGATGGCGTGCAGCAGATCTATGCCAATGGCGTGGCGTTTCCGGTAGCCTCAGAGGTGATGTCGGACAACTGCTTCGGAGCGACTGGCAACAACGACGCTCTCGGGTATCAAGTGATGGATGAGTTGGATCTAAGCAGATCTCCAGGAGAGGTCAACTTGCTAGATGCGACATGGGCAGCCTACTACAAGGCTATCTACAGAGTCAATGTCCTTTTGCAGAAAATGGATCAAATCGACTGGACAGGTCAAGAGGACTACAGAAATGTAGTGGAGGCGCAAGCCAGATTCTTGAGAGCCTACTCATACTTTGATATGGTGAGACTATGGGAGCGTGTACCGTTGGTGACAGAGCCTACGGACGAAAACGTGCCACAGTCAGAGCCTGATGCAATCTATGCGCAGATCACCGAGGACTTGCTCTACGCAGCAGAGTTTGGTAGTGAGACCGTAGAGGCAGGTAGAATCAACAAGTGGGTAGCCAAGGCTTACCTCGCGCGTGTCTACATGTTTTATACAGGGTACTATGGTGCTGCTGACCTAGTAGGTCAAGCGACCAAAGCAGAAGTGCTGCAGGGATTAGAGGATGTCATCAGCGAAGGAGCTTATGAGCTCGTGGCGGATTACAAGAATCTATGGCCAGCTGCTTCGTCTACGATCAATACCGCGGGCGATGGCTTGGAGACAACCTACGCAGGCAAGGACAATTCGGAGACCATATTTGCTATCAAGTACAACATCACTTCTGACTATGACGGCAATGTAGACGGCAACCAGTGGCTCGTGATGCTCGGTTTGAGAAGCCAGTCTTTTAGCCCTTATGGCAAAGGATGGGGTGCTTGTACGGTGCTACCAAGTTTGTATAACGCCTATGAAGCAGGGGATACTCGTAGAGAAGCTTCGATCATCGGGATCAACGAAGAAGCGTTGGATTTTGATAATTCAGATCAGCGTGAGTACACTGGCTATACCAACAAGAAGTACACGCCACTCGCCAACCCTGATGGGCAGGATGTGTCTGAGGCCAATGGATCGACCAATTTCCAGATAGGTCAGTACCAAGATTTTGTGGTGATGAGATATGCAGATGTCCTATTGATGGCAGCAGAACTTGGTTCTGGGAGTGCACAGAGCTATTTCGACCAAGTGAGAACTCGATCAGGTTTGGCAAGTAAGCCTGCAACAGTGACCAATATTTTGGAAGAGAGAAGGCTAGAGTTTGCTTTCGAAGGGATTCGGTATTGGGATTTGCTCAGACAAGGTGTCGATGCAGCGGCTAGTAAGCTTGCTTTCAGCGGAACGGTAGAAAACGGAGGAGTAGCTACTCCAAAAACGATAGCAGCTACCAACGTGCAGACCACTAGAGGTCTACTCATGATTCCACAAAATCAGATTACCAGATCAGCAGGTGTCTTGACACAAAATGAGGGTTGGAAATAATTGGAAGTACTAAACACATGAAGATTATGAAAAAAATTATAAATCAATATTTATTCGTCCTCTTGGCTGTTGGTGCGCTGTTGAGTTCTTGCCTCCAAGAAGACTATGTACTGGATGAGATCATGCCAGTAGAGGATCTACAGTTTTCGATCACTCAGAATCCTGAGGATCCGAACATGGTGATCCTGACCAGTGAGACACCTAATGTGACGCCCCTATGGACGACTCCTTCTGGACGGTCTACACGCGTGCAGGACACAGTGAAGATCGCTTTTGCAGGAGTTTATAAGTTCGTCTATGGTGTGCAAAGTGGTGGCGGATATGTCGCTGCAGATACGGTAGAGTTAGAATTGACTACCAATAACTTCGACTATATCAAAGACCCGCTTTGGGTGACTTTGTCTGGTGGTGTGGGCAATTCCAAGACCTGGTATTTGGATTTGGATGCCGAAGGGGTTTCCAAAGGATTCTTGGGGCCACTCTATTTCTACGGTACAGAAAACGGCTGGCTCTTGGAGAACGATGGCTGCTACGGAGCAGACTGTTGGAACTGGAACCCAGATTACCCGGGCAACTCTTGGTTGATGACAGCTGCTGATTTTGGGAGCATGACATTTGATTTGATCAATGGGCCAAATTTGACGGTAGACCACAAAACTCTGGGTCGACAAGAAGCGGGAACATACTTGCTCAATACGGAAAACAAGACGATGAGTACTTCAGACGCATTCATCTTGCATGATTCGGGTCGTGATGGACAGGTAGTCAATTGGGGAGACATTACGGTTTTTTCTTTGACAGAAGACAAGATGCAGCTAGGTGTCTTGAGAGATGAAGCCTTGTCTGGTGAAGGACCAGCAATGTTGGTGTACAATTTCGTGACCAAGGACTATTATGACAACTGGGTGCCAGAAGATCAACCAGATCCAGAGCCAACTTTGCCTGACGGTTGGGCAGATGATGTATCTGCCATTGTAAAAACAGAGATGAAATGGGTACTGTCTGCAGAGACACCTTTCAATTGGGCTGGATTAGATGGTGTCATGCTCAACTCGTGGAATTCTCCGTCGGATTATCCTGATTGGGCTGGTTTTGACGGATCACAGGCAGCAGGTTATGCTGACTTTTCATTGACCATGAACTCCAGCGACAACTCGATAGTCTACGTCGCACCAGATGGGTCAGAATCTACAGGGACATATACCTTGGACGAAAAGGGCATCTACACCTTCGATGGTGTGGCACCATCTTTTGATATTGTGTCTGGTGGGGTCAAGTTTGAAACTACGGCCGACAATCAATTGCGTATCATGTCTTTGGTCAAAGAAGACGATCAATTGGTTGCCATGTGGGTGGGAGCTTTGAACCCAGACAAACCAGAGTACCAGACCTATTTGCTTGAGTTGCAACTCGAAGAAGTTGATAGAGCGACTCAAATAAAGGATATTTTGACAGCACAATCATGGAAAATTGATTCAGACAGGACCTATGATGTGGCTACTTCTTGGGGAGCTGAGCAGGGGCCTATCATGTTTTCTGATTTTGCGACATGGGCTTGGAATCCACTTCCAAGCGAGCACTACTCGGCAGGTGAAGCATCGGTAGATTATGGTTCGATGACTTTCAATACTGACGGGACTGTGTCTGTGGTTCAAAGGAAGCGGGTCTATACGTTTGAGGATCCGGATGATGGGACCTCGGTGCGAGGGGGCCTGCCCGAAGACGGTGATGTCTTGTCGTCTGATACCGAGGAGACCCTGTCAGGTACATGGGTCTTGAATGCGGATGACAACAAGCTGACGTTGAGTATTCCGATGCTTCATCCATGGACTTGCGATTACGCAGTAGCTGATTGGGGCGCGACCAGTATCTATCGTGTCCAAAATGGTGTATTGATGCTACAAGTAATCCGTGACGCAGCGCTATCGGGCGAAAGTGCTGACACGATGACCTATGTTTTCGTACCCGAATAAATCAAAAACGAATACCCTATGGAAACCGTGACATTTGTCATGGTTTCCATTCTTAATTATTTCTCATTTTACAAGTCGAAAGATGGATTGTATGCTGATTATTGACAAAACTAAAATGCTTACCTACCTGTTATTATTCACTTTGTTTTTTTCTGGCACTGCGTGCAAAGAAGATTCTGCTGGCGAGGATATCGATGAGCCAGATGAGGTTACCTTGAGCATTGACCAAGACAGCTATGATTTTTCAGCTGACGGAGGGTCAGACAAGATCCTGATTACCAGCAATGCCAAATGGAAGCTGACCTACGAATCGGATGCTTTTTGCAAACCCACCATTCAATCTGCCATTGGTGACGCAGACGTCACCATCAATGCCACCGCCAATGAGACCACCGCAGCGCGCAGCATGGTCATGACCTTGACCAGCGAGGGAGCGGAGGATGTTGCCATCAGCATCAGCCAAGCAGCAGGCGAAGGAGAGCCCGTAGATCCAATAGAACCGGAAGGTCCAGACTACGTCGATCCTGACAACACAGACATGCGCGACCTTACCTCCATCCAACTGTCACAGCTCATGGGCATAGGTTGGAACTTGGGTAATTCTATGGAAGCCATCAATGCAGGCTCAACACCACCTACTGGAAGCGAAACTACCTGGGGAAATCCCGTAGTGACCAAAGAACTAATCGACGCAGTGAAAGCAGCTGGGTTCAATACCATCCGTGTACCGGTATCCTGGTCGCACATGCTTTCAGATCAATCAACCTACAAAATCAAAACCGAGTGGCTACAGCGAGTAGAAGAAGTAGCCAACTATGCACTGGACAATGAAATGTATGTCGTGATCAATGTCCACTGGGACGGTGGATGGATGGACCACCCTTTTTATTCGGAGCAAGATGCTATCAACGAGAAGCTCGCAGCTTTCTGGAAGCAAATTGCCGTTTACTTCCGAGATTATGATGACCATTTATTGTTTGCCGGTAGTAATGAGGTTCGCAATGAAGCGAATTACAACGCTCCAACAGCAGAAGAGGCAGAGGTACAGAATTCCTTTAATCAGACATTTTTGACTACTGTGAGGGCCACAGGAGGACGCAATACTTATCGCCACCTGATTGTTCAAGGCTTCAATACCAACATTGATCACACGGTCAATGAACTGACGATTCCAGACGATGAGACAGAAGATCGCATGATGGTAGAGGTGCATTACTATGACCCTTACAACTTTTCTCTAGACGAAAATGCCGCGAGTGGCAAACCACTATGGGGCGAGCCCTACAAAGACCAAACAGGTTATGTGGATACTTGGGGACAGGAAGACTGGGTAGAGGAGCAGTTTGGTAAGATGAAAACCAACTTCGTAGACAAAGGCTACCCTGTGCTACTAGGAGAATATGGTGCACTGTGGAGGGATGTGTCAGGTATCTCTGACCCGAACTATCCGAGTCAGTCTGAGCACGATGAGTCAAGGAAGTATTATCTCAACTACGTGACTAAAGCCGCTTTGGACAATGGGATTATCCCAGTCTATTGGGACAATGGACATACCGGAAACAACGGTTTTGCCTTATTCAACAGAAGTAGCACCGAAGTGTCCAACCAAAGTGCATTGGATGGCATCATCAGCGCAGGAGAGGAGTAAAGATTTTAACTAAAGCACCCAACCCAAATCAACTAACCCTCCAAGGGTTTCAAACCCTTGGAGGGTTGTTCTAGAAAATCATGATAAAAAAAAGGCACACACATTTCATAATAGTAGTTTTGATAGGCTTCCTGATGGCATCTTGCCACCAGGCCAAGTCTCCCAGAACTATCCTGTCTTTCAACGAAGACTGGAGTTTCTCACTGGCTGACAGTACGCTAGATGCGAGCAACCCGTCCTATGACGATGCAGACTGGAGAGTTCTCGATGTTCCACACGATTGGAGCATCGAAGGGGAGTTTTCCGAAGATCATCCAGCGACTGCTGGTGGGGGAGCTTTGCCCGGAGGGATCGGTTGGTACCGCAAGAGCTTCCAACTCGATGTTTCCCAAAAGGGAAAACAGGTATACGTGCAGTTCGACGGGATCTACATGGACAGTGAGGTGTGGATCAATGGTACTTACCTCGGCAAGCGCCCCTTTGGCTACATATCCTTCGAGTACGACCTGACACCTTATTTGAACTTCGGTTCGAAAGAAAATGTCCTAGCCGTCAAAGTCAACAATGCCAATCAGCCCAACTCTAGATGGTATTCGGGAAGTGGAATATATAGAAACACACGTTTGGTGATCACCGATGCGATCCATGTCACACAGTGGGGGACGTATGTGACTACTCCAGAGGTGACGAGTGAGTCTGCTACGGTGAGCTTGGAGACTACTGTGCTCAACCCAGGTACTCAACCGGCTGATGCGGAAGTGTACACTCTCATCAAGAATCAAAAGAATCAAGTAGTCGCCAATACCATGTCGTCTACCAAGTTGGTAGCGGGTAAGAATACCGTAGCACACAGTGTGACGATCAAGTCCCCAGAGCTGTGGAGCATAGACTCTCCCCATCTATACACGGTCGTGACCGAAATCAGAACAGGAGGGGAGCTCACGGATCACTACGAGACCCCTATGGGTGTGCGTACTTTTACTTTTGATCAGAAGAAAGGTTTCATTCTCAACGGCGAGTCAGTCAAAATCAAAGGTGTATGCATGCACCACGATTTGGGGAGCTTGGGTTCTGCCATCAACACGCGAGCGTTGGAGCGTCAGCTGGAGATTTTGCGGGGCATGGGCGTCAACGCCATCCGAACCTCGCACAACCCACCTGCACCAGAACTGCTCGGCCTTTGCGACCAGATGGGCTTCTTGGTGATGGACGAGTCATTTGATATGTGGAGCTTGAAAAAGTCACCTTATGACTATGCACAGTACTGGGACGAATGGCACAAAAGAGATTTGGAGGATTTCATCCAAAGAGATAGAAACCATCCCAGTATCATCATGTGGAGTACAGGCAATGAGATATTGGAGCAATGGGGAGATCAAGGGCCGATCATAGCCAAAGAGCTATACGATATCGTCAAAGCACTCGATGCGACCAGACCCATTACTGTGGGGATGAACCCACCGGTCAACATGACCAATGCAGGGGTCACGACACAGTTTGAAGTGAACTACAATTCCATTTCAAAATCAGATGGGATCGATGTGATAGGCTACAACTATGCGCACCAAACATACCCTCACCATCAAGCTAATTTTCCTGATAAGCCATTCATCGCTACAGAAACGACATCAGGGTTGATGACGAGAGGATATTATGACACACAGTCCGATACAGTCAAAAGATGGCCGATTCGTTGGGACATTCCATTCGATCAGGGCAATCCGGGCAATACTGTATCCGCGTATGACCAGGTCAGTGCTCCCTGGGGATCTACGCACGAGGAAACTTGGCAAGTGATCAAAAATGACCCGTCGTTGTCTGGGATGTTTATCTGGACGGGTTTTGACTACATCGGCGAACCGACCCCATACACATGGCCTTCGCGCAGTTCATATTTTGGAGTGATTGATTTGGCGGGATTCCCCAAAGACGTTTACTACATGTACCAGAGCGAATGGACCGATCAGGATGTCCTGCATGTTTACCCGCACTGGAACTGGACCGGTCGTGACTCGGTGGATGTGTGGGCGTACTACAACCATGCAGATGAGGTAGAGCTTTTCTTGGACGGAAAATCACTCGGTACAAAATCAAAAGAGGGCGAAGACCTCCATGTGATGTGGAGAGTAGCTTATGCGCCAGGGCAATTGAAGGCAGTTTCTAGAAAAGGTGGTCAAGAGGTTTTGACTCAAGTCATTGAAACAACCAATGAGGCAAGTCAAATCGCGCTCACCGCTGATCGACAGACCATCACTGCGGATGGCAAGGATTTGAGTTTCATCACGGTAGAGGTGCAAGACGACCAAGGCCGTACAGTGCCTGTGGCAACTGACCTCATCCAGTTTGCGGTTGCAGGCCAAGGCAAGATCGTCGGCGTGGACAATGGCGATCCGACGAGCCACTTGTCGATGAAAGGAAACAAAATGCGCGCCATGGCAGGAAAATGCTTGGTGATCGTCCAGTCGGGCAAGAGTGCAGGACAGATCACACTCACGGCCTCTGGTGAGGGATTGACGACTAGTTCACTAGTCATAGAAACGAAATAAGGAATAACAATAAGGGTAAATAAAGACTCGTGACATGAGTGAAAAAGGAAAAATGATGAAGAATATTTTGGTTTGGGGAGCACTGATCTGCGCGATATACGCCTGCGGAGAGACTTCCAAAAGCTATGAGCAAGTAGAAAACGGCGTAGTGGTATATCCTACAACGGGAAGTGCCAAAGGTCTCAAAGTGACTTTCGTGACCGACGATATCGTCAAGGTAGAAGCATCGGCCACTACGGCATTTGATACCACGACGAGTTTGGTCGCTGTGCCGGAGCAGGTGTCTGTACCGATTGACATCAAAGAAGCGGATGGCACGTTGACGCTAGCGACTGACGAACTCATCGTGACCATCAATCAAGCTACGGGGCAAGTGTCTTATGCAGATGCAGAGGGCAATCCGATCATGTCCGAACAGAACGAAGGCAGAGCTTTCGAAGCGATCACTGTCGAAGGCAAAGCGGGTTACACC
Source organism: Reichenbachiella agariperforans (assembly GCF_900142205.1). Classification (GTDB taxonomy): domain Bacteria; phylum Bacteroidota; class Bacteroidia; order Cytophagales; family Cyclobacteriaceae; genus Reichenbachiella; species Reichenbachiella agariperforans. The sequence goes on along the minus strand of NZ_FRAA01000008.1, from coordinate 46,694 downwards.
ATGAGTCAGAAGTTTGACTCACCGGAGGACGAGGGGATCTATGGTCTCGGACAGCACCAAGCCGACGAGATGAACTACAAGGGCAAGAATGAAGAGCTGTTCCAGTATAACACCAAGGTGTCGATTCCATTCGTGATGTCCACGGAGAACTACGGTATCTTGTGGGACAACTACTCATTGACGAGATATGGTGATGAAAGACCATACACGAACATCGATCAGTTCAAACTTTACGACAAGACAGGCAAAGAAGGTGGCTTGACGGCTACCTACTATGACGACCAAAATTCAGAACACGTATTCGTCGAAAGGGTAGAAGATATCATCGATTACGAGAACCTCACTACGGTAGAGAACTTCCCAAAGGACTTTCCTTTCGCGAATGCGAAAATCGTATGGGAAGGCCAAATCGAAGGAAGCGAAAGCGGTTTGTTTAGGTTCCTGTGCTACTACGCGGGATACACCAAACTATGGATCAACGGTGAGCTGCAGTTCGAGAAGTGGAGAACCGCTTGGAACCCATCGGTTGCCAAGTTCAGTGCAGACCTCAAAAAAGGAGAGAAGAACGACATCAAGCTGGAGTGGATTCCAGACGGAGGTGTATCATACATCGGGTTGAAAGCATTGTCTCCCGTAGACGAAGCGGCACAAAAGCAGATTGCATTCAGCTCAGAGATGGGACAGAACATTCGCTACTATTTCATGGCGGGTGACAACATGGATGACGTGATCAGCAAGTACCGCACCGTGACCGGCAAAGCGCAAGTGATGCCGAAGTGGTCGATGGGTTTCTGGCAAAGTAGAGAAAGATACAAGACGCAGGACGAATTGCTTGGTGCACTGGGCGAGTTCAGAAAACGTCACATTCCGATAGACAACATCGTGCTGGACTGGTCATACTGGCCTAAGACAGAGTGGGGTAGCCATGATTTTGATCTAGAGAGATTCCCAGACATCACTGGGATGATCGATAAGATTCACGAGCAAAATGCCAGAGTGATGATCTCTGTATGGCCTAAATTCTACCACAACACCGAGCACTACAAGCAGTTCGATGCGCAAGGTTGGATGTACAAACGTGCGGTGGAAGACAGCGTAAAGGACTGGATTTATCCGGGATACATTGGGTCGTTCTACGACGCATATTCGTCAGGAGCACGCAAGATGTTTTGGGATCAAATCCATGACAAGCTCTACACCAAAGGCTTTGATGCTTGGTGGATGGATGCATCCGAGCCAGATATCTTGTCCAATGCAAGCATCAAATACAGAAAGGAATTGTCAACTCCTACAGCGCTAGGGCCATCGACGGAGTATTTCAACGCCTACGCACTACAAAATGCGAAAGGCATCTACGAGGGGCAACGTTCGGTCAACAACGACGAAAGGGTGTTCATCTTGACTCGTTCGGGCTTTGCGGGTATCCAGAGATTCGGAGCAGTGACATGGAGTGGAGACATCGGTACACGATGGGAAGACATGAAGGCGCAGATCTCAGCAGGGATCAATTTTGCCATGTCGGGTTTGCCATATTGGACGATGGACGTGGGTGGATTCTGCGTGGAGAAACGCTACGAGAGAGCCACCGAAGGGAGCGAAGACATGAAAGAATGGAGAGAGCTCAACACGCGTTGGTTCCAGTTCGGTGCATTCGTGCCGTTGTTTAGAGTACACGGTCAGTACCCGTTCAGAGAGGTGTACAATCTCGCACCTGAGACGCATCCAGCCTACAAATCGATGCTGTACTACAACAAGCTGCGATACAAAATGATGCCGTATATCTACTCGCTGGCGGGTTGGACGTACACCAAGGACTACACGATCATGAGAGGCTTGGCGATGGATTTCTCGGCGGACAAGAAGGTCTATGATATTGGAGATCAGTTCATGTTTGGACCGTCATTGATGGCTTGTCCAGTCTATGCCTATGGCGCGAGAGACAGAGAAGTCTATTTGCCAAAATCAGCGGGATGGTACGATGCTTACTCAGGGGAGTATTACACAGGTGGACAGACAATCACGGCACAAGCGGAGTACGAAAGAATGCCGCTTTTCGCGAAAGCGGGATCGATCGTGACTTTCGGTCCTGAGATCGAGTACACGACACAGAAGCCAGCCGACCCGATCACGGTCGTGGTGTATGCCGGAGCGGATGCTTCGTTTGATCTATACGAGGATGAAGGAACGAACTACAACTACGAGTCGGGCAAGTTCACTTCCATCAACTTGAAATGGTCTGAGTCTACGAAGACCTTGACGATCGGTGAGCGCGAGGGCAGTTTTGACGGCATGCTGGAGAACAGGACTTTCCGTATCAAAGTGATCAACAAAGACAACAAAGGCAACATCGACGACTTGTCAGGATACGAGGAAGTGAAGTATTCGGGACAGCCTGTATCGGTGAAAGGATAAAAGAGGAGGGTAGAAGGTCCTCACTAAACCTGGCAGGTTTCGACCATTGAGCCAAATGAAGTTCTAAGTGCCTTGTTGCTGTAGAATGGCATAAACCTGTCGGGGTTTGAACTTGGTGAGATGCGAAAAGTGCCCTATGATGAAAATGACAACCCAATCAACCTATTTAAGTCATAAAGAAAAGTAACATGAAATTTGTTTTGTATTCATTGGTAATGGTTTTCTCATGCCTCTCCGCGCTTGGACAAAGCACGGAGACGGCACGGGAATCCCAAATTGACAGCCTCATCGCCTTGATGACGCTGGAGGAGAAGGTAGCGATGTGTCATGCACAGTCCAAATTCAGTTCGCCTGGAGTACCTAGACTCGGTATCCCCGAGATCTGGATGTCGGATGGGCCACACGGTGTGCGTGCTGAGATCAACTGGGACAACTGGGGCTATGCCGGCTGGACCAACGATTCGATCACTGCATTTCCGGCGCTGACGGCTCTGGCTTCTACCTTCAACCCGGAGCTATCTGCGGCCTATGGAGTGGCTGTGGGTGAGGAGGCGCGTTACCGCAAAAAGGACATACTCCTCGGGCCTGGCGTCAACATCTACCGTACGCCGCTCAACGGGCGAAACTTCGAATACATGGGCGAGGATCCTTATTTGGCCTCCCAAATGGTGGTGCCTTATATCCAAGGTGTACAACAAAATGGAGTAGCTGCCTGCGTCAAACACTATGCGCTCAACAACCAAGAACTATGGAGAGGACACATCAACGTCCACGTGAGCGACAGAGCCCTGCACGAGATCTATCTGCCAGCCTTCAAAGCAGCAGTGGTAGAGGGCGAAGCTTGGTCGATCATGGGGGCATACAATCAGTTTAGAGGGCAGCACTGCTGTCACAACGAGCTGTTGCTCAACGATATTTTGAAGACAGACTGGGGCTTTGATGGTGTAGTAGTTACCGACTGGGGTGGTGCACATGACACCAAACAGGCTGCCGAGTACGGTCTCGATATTGAGATGGGAACTTGGACTAACGGCCTGACAGCTTCCAAGGCGCTAGCCTATGACAATTACTTCCTGGCGAGCCCGTTTTTGAACCAGATCAAAGCAGGTGATTTGTCAGAGGATTTGGTGGATGACAAGGTGCGTAGAATCCTACGTCTGATGTATCGCACCAACATGGATGCGACCAAACCACTGGGCCGTGTCAACAATGCCGAGCATCACGCTGTGGCAAGACAAGTAGGGACCGAAGGGATCGTTTTGCTGAAAAATGAAGGAGACTTCTTCCCAATTGACCCCAATCAGAAACTGAAGATTGCCGTGATCGGTGAAAATGCCACTCGTCAGATGACGCTGGGTGGAGGCTCTTCGGAGCTGAAGGCGCAGTTTGAGATATCGCCTTTGCAGGGATTGCGTGAGCGCTATAGGGAGGCGGAGATCGTACACAGCATGGGGTATGCTTCGGGTGCGCCGGCTTATGGTCGTGCGTTGCCTTCTCCGTATGATGCGGACTCATTGAAAGCAGCTGCGCTAGCAGTGGCTAAGGATGCAGATGTCGTGTTGTTCTTTGGTGGGCTCAACAAGAACCACTACCAGGACTGTGAAGGCGGGGACCGTTTGCAGTATGGCTTGCCTTTCGGGCAGGACGAATTGCTCCACGAGTTGGCTGCTGTCAATGCCAACCTCGGGTTGGTCCTCATCAGTGGCAATGCAGTCGCCATGCCTTGGCTGCCAAAAGTGAAAGGCGTGATGCAAGGTTGGTACCTTGGCAGTATGGCTGGATATGCACTGGCTGACGTGATCAGTGGGGATGTCAATCCGTCGGGTAAGATGCCTTTTTCGATCCCGAAGCAGCTGAAAGACAACGCTGCGCATAGCTTTGGAGAGATGTCATACCCTGGTGACAGCATCGATCAGTATTACAAGGAGGATATTCTTGTGGGCTACAGATGGCACGATACCAAGAAGGTCACGCCGCAGTATGCTTTTGGGTACGGGTTGTCTTATACGGATTTCGCTGTGTCAGCGATCAAGACGGACCGGACAAAGTATCGTTTGACGGACGAAATCACGGTGTCTTATGCTGTCACGAATACCGGCAAAACTACAGGTGCAGAAGTGGTACAAGTCTATGTCGGAAAACCTAAATCCAAAGTCAATCGAGCCAAGAAGGAATTGAAAGGCTTTGATAAAATCACAGTAGAAGCAGGGCAGTCTGCAACAGGCTCGCTGACGATACCTGTGTCCGATTTGGCTTACTACGACGAGAAGAGCTCAGATTGGAAAGTAGAATCAGGTAGTTATGTGCTTTACATTGGGAATGCTTCGGATCAAATCCAAAGGGAAATAAAAGTACAGATTAAGTAAAGTGTAGTTCGTACACTTTACTTAATCTCACTATATTTATTGCTTGAAATTCTAAAACAAACAAAAGACTACAAGCATGTTTAAAAGAAAGATGATTGCATGGATGGCGATGATAGGATTGTTCTATTCTTGTCAGCCCTCTGTAGATACTACCTCCAACCAAGTCAGCAGCCCAGATGGCACGTTGGTACTGACGGTGGCACTATCCGAAACAGGGAATGCTAGCTACTCAGTAACCAAAGATGGCACTGCCGTCCTAGAGACATCCCAACTGGGTGTACGCAGACAGGATGGGGAATTTACTGCAGGACTGAAATTGACCGCTTCATCGGAGAGCAAATCGATCAAGGATAGTTATACGCTCAAAGTAGGGAAGAGACGAGACAACCAGTATCTTGCCAACCAAAAGGTTTTCACTTTCGCGAATGCACAGGATCAAATCATGGAAGTGATCTTCCAACTCTCAGATGATGGAGTGGCTTTTCGTTACCATTTTTTGGGAGAGACTGGAGAGCAGAAGTTCATCACGGACGAACTGACGACTTTCAATTTGCCAAACGATGCCCGTGCATGGTTGCAACCATGCGCAGATGCCAAGACGGGCTGGGCACAGTGCAATCCGTCTTATGAGGAAAATTACTTGATGGATATATCAGTGAATCAAGCCAGTCCTACCAAAGCAGGCTGGGTGTACCCTGCGTTGTTCAAGACAGGAGACAACTGGGTGATCATCTCCGAAGCAGGGCTGGACAAAAACTACTGTGCGACGAGACTCGAACCAAAATCTCCAGAAGGGGAATACAAGGTAGGTTTTCCACAAGATGCAGAGCAGATATTTGATGGGGAGTTGTATCCTGAGTCGACTTTGCCATGGTATAGCCCGTGGAGAGTATTGGCGATTGGTTCGCTCAAGACCGTGACCGAGTCTACGCTGGGAACTGATGTCGCGACTCCTGCGATTGCAGGGGATTTCTCATGGGTAGAGCCAGGACGTGCCTCTTGGAGCTGGGTACTACTCAAGGACGATATGACCAACTACCCCGTATCCAAGCAGTTCATAGACTATGCCTCAGACATGGGCTGGGAGTACTGCCTCATCGATGCGCTCTGGGATACGCAGATCGGCTATGAAAAGATTCAAGAGCTGGTAGACTATGCAGCGACCAAAGACGTAGGCTTATTGCTGTGGTACAACTCAGCAGGCAATTGGAATGAGACTTTTCAGACCCCAAAGGATATGATGCTGACTCCTGAGTCTAGAATGGCAGAGTTTAAGCGTATCAAAGAGATGGGTGTCAAAGGAGTGAAGATTGACTTCTTCGGTGGAGACGGTCAGTCGGTGATTGAGTATTATCACGAGATATTGACGGATGCTGCAGAGGCGGGAATCATGGTCAACTTTCACGGCTGTACTTTGCCTCGTGGCTGGCAGAGAACTTATCCTAACCTCGTCTCTATGGAGTCGATCAAAGGGATGGAGTTTATCACTTTCGATCAAAAGGATGCAGATGTAGCAGTGCCACATTGTGCGATGTTGCCGTTCACTCGAAACGTATTCGATCCGATGGATTTCACGCCCGTGGCATTCTCGGAGATACCGAACATCAAACGTTTGTCCTCCAATGGTTTCGAATTGGCTTTATCGGTACTATTCGTGTCGGGTGTGCAGCACTATGCAGAGACGGCAGAGGGTATGCAGGCCGTTCCAGAGTTTGTGCGTGAGGCAATGCGCGCCGTACCTGTCAAATGGGATGAGACCGTATTTGTCGATGGATTCCCTGGCAAGCAGGTCGTGATGGCCCGTCGCAGTGGCAAGAACTGGTTCATCGCTGGTATCAATGGGGAAACCGAAGAAAAGGCGTTGACTTTGGATCTTTCTTTTGTCAAAGGACTCCAAGGAACCATGATCAATGACGGCATGACCAACAGAGACTTGGTGCAAGATCAAATCACTGTTGCTGAAGACGGCCAATTGCCAATTATTTTGAAACCCAACGGTGGTTTCTTGATTCAGCTTTCAGAGTAATCATTCTTCTCGTGAAGGGGGAAATAATAATAAATCTCAAATGAAGTTTGTTATAAACTTGGGCGTGATGCTGCTCGCGAGGAGCAGCATCAGTGCTTAAAAAAGGCTTGCCAGAGTCTTAGAAAGAGGTGCTGCCTCTAATAACATCCGCCTGAACAAGCGTGACGGGTAAAGTAAGCGAACGCTATTTTATTCGTGATGGCGGGGTTCAGCGCTTCTCTCATTACATTCTAATTCCAAAAGGTGTCAGGGTAAAGGAATATTGTGGAATTTTACTCGAATTTACTTTTTGTCAGATGAAAATATTGCTTGTTGAGGATGAAGTGCAGGTGGTTTCATTTCTGAAAATGGGACTCGAAGAACATGGTCACAGTGTTTCGGTAGCTTTGGATGGACAGTCGGGGTTCGAGATGCTCGTGGGGCATGAGTATGATTTGGTGCTGTTGGATATCATGCTGCCAGGCATCAATGGTATGGATTTTTTGCGTCAAGCACGTGAAAAGAAGATTCAAACGCCCATCATCATGTTGACTGCCCTAGGCACTACCGAAAACGTCATATCTGGACTGGAAACAGGAGCGGATGATTACTTGGTCAAGCCCTTCAAGTTCGAAGAACTGATCGCGAGGATAACTGCCGTGACACGGCGTAGTGCTACCCGAGAGAAGGTAGTCGATGATCACATCTTGAGCTTTGCGGATATAGTGGTCGATGATCACCTCAAATCAGTCAAGCGCAACGGAGAAAAGATCAATTTGACCCATACAGAATATCGGTTGCTGTGTTGTTTGATTCGCAACAAAAACAGGGTGTTGACTAGGGAGCAACTGCTCAATCAGGTTTGGGGGATTGACTTTGAGTTGACGACCAATGTCGTAGATGTCTATGTCAACTACCTGAGAAAGAAGATTGAGAAGGAAGCGAAAGACCGCATCATTCATACTGTGGTGGGGATAGGTTATGTGCTCAAAATAGAGGACTTATGATACGCCTGCGTGTAGCGATATTGTTTTCCTTTTTGACGGGGCTTGCCTTACTTTTCTTTATGTCCTTGGTGTATTTCACCTCTAAGGACAACATGGAAGATAATTTTTTTGATGACCTGATGGACAAAGCGAATCTCGAAGGGGAAGTGCTTTTGGAAAAGGATGAGTTGGCAGCAGAGATATACCAAGAGATCATTCTGAGTCATTCGGTCAAACTCACCGAGGAGCGGCTCTATGTAATCCCTGTGTCCGATACTTTGGGATCGATAGCTGAGGGCGTACTGGAGCGAGAGGTGTTGCGTGAGACGCTTCGTCATGGCGAACACCGCTACTACAAAGACACGCAGCAGTGGGTGAGCTTGTTTTATACGGACAATCAGGGGGACTTTATTATTCTACTCACGGCGGTAGATGACGAGAGCGAAGAGGAACTAAGTGATCTAGTCAGCAGCATGTTGTCCGGGTTGGTTTTGACGATGATCGTTCAGTTTTTGGTGGGGTGGTTTTTTGCCAAGAACATTACCTTTCCTATCGTAACGCTAGCGGCTCAACTCAAGGAAATCAATGCCAGCAAGTTGTCCAGTCGTGTAGTGGTCAGTGAGAGAAACGATGAAGTTCGTCAGCTGGAAGTGACGCTCAACGAGATGTTGGACAGGTTGGAAAAGGGTTTTGACCTCCAGAAGAAATTTTTGGCGAATGCCTCTCACGAATTGAAAACGCCCCTCACCATCATTAGTGGGCAGTCGGATGTCGCGCTACAGCGCACCCGGACGGTCGAAGAGTATCAGGGGTTTCTACAAGTGGTGATGACCGAAACGGATAAACTAGCACAGATCATAGCGGACCTGATCCAACTCACAGAGGTGAGTACAGGAGGGAGCAAGTACTTTGAGAAGACAAGTTTTAGGGTCGAGGATGTCATATTGGAGCTGCAGGCTTTTATGTTTCGCTACCTCGGCCAGGACCGCATCAAGGTAAACTACGAAAGTGAGGAGGAGTCATGCCAACTCGTAGGGAACAAAAACTGGTTGATTATCGCCTTTTCTAACATCGCTAAAAACGCCTTGAAATTTTCGGATAACCAAGCGGTCTTGCTTCATATCGGGTTTGATGCCAAGGATCATACGGTATCTATCGCCTTTGAGGATAGGGGGATAGGCATTCCGAAGGAGGATTTGCCCATGATTGCTGATCCGTTTTTTAGAGCCATGAATGTCGGTGCGATTCCAGGCTCTGGGATAGGACTGTCTATCGTCAATGAAATCGTCAAGCTACACGAAGGACAGATGCATATCACCTCCGAGTTGGGGGTCGGGACGACGGTCAGGGTCGTGCTCCCTCTCGCAGAAGGCTAACTTCTAATCGATTTCTAATCCATCTCTCAGTGCTTTATCAGACCCATGTGGCTTCTTCGTGTCAAGAAATTCTACATGATGATCAACAAGCATTTTTTCAACCAGAACAGAGCCAACAGCCCATTCACTACGGAGGATTGGATGTTGGCTTTGTTGGTATTGATAGAGTCTGTGGTGATAGCCTGTGGGATTATTTCTTTGGTTTACCTATAAAACAATACAATCATGAAGGCACAATACAAAACATACACGAAGAGAAGCATGGCTTATTCTATTCTCACAGATATGGTAAAAGCAGTCAAGGAGGTCTTCTCCAAAAAGAAAAAAAACAAGAAGAAGAACAGCAAGAAATTCTATTAGGATTGTATAGTCTGGGGTAGGGGGCTATCTGATTTGATACACCTCAAACCAAATAGATTCTGAGTGAGTTATGTCTTTGGGTCAATAATGTAAGTGACTAGTCAATGGTTGCTTTTTGTCCACTAGCTATCGACCAAATCCAGCGCAAACCTCACCACACGTTGTTCTGGAGGGATTCGAGGTTGGTCAGTGAACGGACGTAGGCGCAGTGATGTCCTTGCCGACGATGATCTCTTCGAGAGTGACATCTAGTGCATCGGTGATGCTGAGCCCATATTTAGCTTCTTTGACTTTGATGTTACGCAGCTGGATGTTTTTGATTTTCTTGTCTGGATGACCTTGTATCACGATGGCCGATTGATTGGCGGACTGGCAGGTGACATTGGAGATGTAGATGTCGGAGACCTGTGAGGGGTACTCGCCACTGCCTTCGTTGTGGTAATTGGAGGTGATGTAGAAGCAGTCCTCGACTTCTAGGAGACTGACTCGATCCATGTGGATGTTTTGGATATATCCGCCTCGATCGGTATTGGTTTTGAGATATATGCCACGCTTGAGGTATCCACTGGCTTGGCAGTCTTGGACGTAGACGTTGCGGACGCCTGCGGCCATTTCACTGCCCACGACGAGGGCATGCAGCCCTTGGAATCGGCAGTTGCGCACCACGATGTTCTCGCTGGGTGTGATGCTGTTGGCCCTGCCCTCGTGATCGCGTCCTGCTTTGATGGCGATGTTGTCGTCGGCGTTGTTGAAGTCTATGTCCTCGATCAGTACGTTGCGGCTGTACTCTAGATCGATCCCGTCGTTGTTTTTGTTGTGTGCATCATAGGAGAGGCCTCTCATCGTGATGTTGGAGCATCGCAACATGTGTAGGCACCAAAATGGTGAGTCTTCGACGTGTATTCCTTCGATGAGGATGTTTTTGCAATCAAAGAATTGCAGGAGTTGTGGCCTGAGGTAGTGCCCCTCGCCAAACTGTCGCTCAGTGATCGGAGTGGAGGCGTGGTTCATGTCACGACTGTGTTGTTTGTCTGCCTGTTCCTTTTGTTTCCAATCCATCCACAGATGTCCCTCTCCATCGATGGTTCCCTCACCAGTGATCGCGATGTTTTCGGCTTGGTAGGCGTAGATCATGGGGCTGTAGTTGTAGAGCATGGTGCCTTCCCAGCTCGTGATTACCATTGGGAGGTAGTCTGCAGGGTTCGAACTGAATCGAATCTTGGCGCCTTGGTCAAGGTGTAGCCTGACATTGCTCACGAAGTGGATCGGTCCGTGGAGGGTATAGGTGCCCGCAGGTACGACGATGGTGCCTCCTCCTTTTTTCTTGCAGGCCGCCATGGCTTTGGCGAATGCCAAATGGTCGTCACTGATCGAGTCACCTTTTGCGCCGAAGCGCGTCACCTTGGTGGTGTAGGAGGGGAATGTCGGTACAGAGATCTCAGAGAGGATGCCGTCTATGGCAGCCTTGGTTTCGGAGGGTTGTCCCTGACTTTGTGCAAAGCAACACAAGAGTAGGGCAGTCGTCAAGAGTCGTATCATGATACTAAGGGTTCAGAATGAGTTTTTTGGTGATCACTTCAGTGTCTGTTTGGATTAGTACGAAGTATATCCCAGCATCGAGCACTAGGTTGAGGGACATGTTAGAGTGATAGTTGCCGGGCTGTCGGAGCATCACTTGTCCAGTCTGGTTGACAAGGTGTACCGAGCGAATGACTTGGGTCGTCCCTGTGGAGATCTGTAGTACCGAATCGTGGAGGGGATTGGGATAGAGCATGGCTTGATTCGGAGCGAGCGGTGATTCGAGTATGATCTGGACAGTGAGTGTGCCCGATAGACTGTCATTGGCGGTGTTACCTGCTGTCTTGGCCCAGTAGGTGAATATTCCTTCTACTGTAGGTGTGCCGCTGAGTGTTGTCGTTTGTTCGTCTGGATTATCTGTTGCAGTGATACCTTCGGGCAAGCCGGTCACAGAGACACCTGTGGCATTCTGCCACGTGAGCACGATATCGGCGATGGCTTCACCGAGTTCGATATGTTGGGTGGTGTCGCTCTCTGTGTCTACTAGCAGCAGGGCAGGTGTTTCGTTGTTTTCGTAGTTGGTGTCTCCTCCGCTCAGCTGCGCCTCAGTGAGGGACGCTACGAGGCTGTGGAGGTACATTTCTACATTGGTGTAGAACGCACTCATGTCGTAGAGATTCCGGTCCGAAGCATCATCCTTGTCCAGTCCGTGAGTCGTCTCCCAGTCATCGGGCATGCCGTCTAGGTCAGTGTCCGTCGGTGCAGTAGACGAATCGTAGGTCGACCATCCACCGACATCTGCTTGTGTATCGATGAGTCCGGGCTTGGTGTCTCCTGTAGTAGACCCGAGATATGTGGTCGTACCGTTGCGCGCTTCATTTGTGATCCTCGTGTCGTGTATGTCACGGGACAAACTTGCTCCAGCATGATCCAAAACTCTATCAAAGGCATCTTCCGCACTATGTGTGGTGATTTGTCCATAGGCAAATTCCACCTCTGATTTGACATCTGCATCCCTCAAGTTTCCGCTGGGATTTATACCCTGCCAGTTGTCTTGGGTGACGGTCTCGCTACCATGCATGTAGTTGCCGTCGACATAGAAATATCCATGTGTGCCACTGAGGTTGCTGTTGCTACCATTGTCTGCATCAGGTTGGAAGATTTGATACTGTCTACTGCTGTTGGTCGCCGGTCCGGATCTGTAGTAGTTGTTGACGAAGTTGAAGCTTCCGCCTTCGCCTGCATAGCCACTGTTGGCTCCCCAGTTGTAGATGACGTTGTTTCGAAAATCGACCAACTCTAAGTCAGGCCTGCCCGTGTATCGACTGCCGTTCATGCGTGGGTTTCGGCTGTCGTGATGTGCGAGGAGGTTGTGGTGAAACGATGCGCCTTGTCCACCCCAGATGCCGCCATAGCCGTGCGTGCCTTTGTCATGCACGGAGATCCGTAGACTTTCTGAGAGGATACACCACTGTAGGGTGAAGGCCTCATTGTCGTAGAACGAACCGCACTCGTCAGTACTCCAGCTGAGCGAACAGTGGTCGATGATGATATTGCGCTGATTGCGTCCCCAAATGGCGTCTCCTTCGTAGGCTTTCTCATCTCCCATGCGGGTACTGATGTAGCGGATGATGATGTTGTCAGCAGAGATCTGCAGGCTATAGTTTTTGAGACAAATGCCCTCGCCAGGAGCTGACTGGCCAGCTATCGTAAGGTCACCGTTGGTGATTTTGAGTGCACTCTGTAGTTCGATAATGCCCGATACAGCGAATACTACAGTACGTGGCCCGCTTTGTTTGATGGCCTCTCTGAGACTACCGTCTCCTGAGTCGTCGAGGTTGGTGACGTAGATGACCTCACCTCCACGACCTCCCGTCGTGAACCGCCCGTGTCCTTCTGCACCTGGAAAGGCTGGCGCGAGGGTATTGATAATCTGACTCGATGCAGTACCGATCGTACAGCACATGAATATACCTAGTAAAATAGCTCTCATCTTTCTTTGTTTTGTGATTAGGTACCCGTTTGCAGGACTGGGTTTGTCTACAAGGAGCAACCGGATCAGGCAAGAATACCTAGACCACTAAGCTACCGAATAGGAAACAAGCACTTTGAAAATCAACTATCCAATAATTGAACGACTCTATTCATTAATGAACATCAAGTAGTCTTGGAGAGGAGACTGTGTGTGTTTCCAAGGTGACGGTTAGTCCTTGCCAAGTGGTGGGTAATGTATGCTAGCGTTTTTGTCGCTTTCTCATGCGTTTTTAGTGGATGAGGGGGCATTTCGGGAGGCTGTTGGGCGAAAATGTATCGTTGCCCTCGCTCCGAGCGAATCGGTACAAGTCTACAGTAATTGGAGATTTTGGTTGATGCATCGATACCTTCGCAGGGTATAGACTAGACTCGTCCTCGTCTGTGACGAGGATGGCATGGCTCACTTGAGCAGCTGTAGATATGATCATGTGAGCGGAATGTCACATGACAAATGCTCACTACCTTCATATTTTAGAACATTTCGGTCGCAATGCATTTGCGACCGAGCGGGCTCTCCATACATGCAAGTATGAATAGTTTGACTCTCAAGGTGAAAAGGTTGTTTATTGTTGTCGTGTATATTATAATTGCGACAACAAAACAGATGAAATGAGGAAATTAGATTTTGCATCTCTTCAAGTAAGGGATTTAGAAGTGTCAAAGGCCTTCTACACCAATAAGTTAGGGTTTGAGTTGTCAGAAATGAGTAATCAATACGCCTGCGTTTTTAAGTTCAACAAAGGCGAAGCAAGTTTTGCCATACGAACCCCCATTGGAGACATAGAAGGAAAAGAACTGGGGGTTGGTGCTTCACTTTGGTTTGCGATAGACGGAAAAATCGAAGCACTACAAAGCCAACTGACTCAAAAAGGGGTTACTCTTTTAGGTGAAATCAACCATACACCGTTTGGAAAAACAATCATGGCAAAAGACCCTGACGGATACATCATTACATTTTTGGAAACAAAATGACTGTAAATGATGGATAGAGCACGGAAAAATTGGGTAATCGTCGCATCAAAAGATCACGTCAAAGTGGCAATGGCACAAGAAATCGCTCAAACCTGTCACGGGAAATCTTCGCCATTAAAAAGAATGAAGAAAGGAGACTTTGTGATTTTTTATTCGGGAAAGCAAACCATGGGCAAACCAGAGAAAAGCCAAGAGTTTACTGCATTAGGAAAGATCATTGATGATGAGATCTATCAATTTCAAGTTTCAGAAGACTTTTGTCCTGCTAGACGAAAGGTCGAATTTATCCCTAGCAAAGACATTTCTATCCTTCCTTTGATTGATGATCTGGAGTTTATTCAAAACAAAAAAAAGTGGGGTTATCCATTTAGATTTGGTTTCTTTGAAATCAACCAACACGACTTTGATACAATCTCATCACATATGCTCCAAGATCATTATGCCTAAAGAAATCGAATTCATTTTTAAAAGCCCTGACGATAGCCCGGGCTATTTACTAGGCCAACTCACAATGTTGTGGCAGAGAAAACAAAAAAAAGTATTAGACCCTTTAAACCTGACGCAAACACAATTTGTGCTTTTGGCAGCATTAGGATGGCTATCCAAGGTCAGTGACGCGGTAACGCAAATTGACATTGCTAACCAAAGTAATACGGACAGGATGATGGTGTCCAAAGTTTTGAGAACCCTAGAAGAAAAGAAATTTATCAGTAGGCAAGAACACCAAACAGATACAAGAGCCAAAGTAATCACCCTGACACATGAAGGGGCTAAAATCCTACAAAAAGCATTGACAGCAGTGGAAAATACCGATTCAGAATTCTTCTCCGTTTTGGGGGAAAGATTGCCTTCATTCAATCAGTATATGGCAAAATTGACCGAACAAAATAAAGATCATTAGTCAATCCAAATGCTGCAATCAGGCCTTTTAGCCTAGACTCGTCCTCGTCTGTGACGAGGATGGCATGGCTCACTTGAGCAGCTGTAGATATGATCATGTGAGCGGAATGTCACATGACAAATGCTCAAACTACAATCATGTTCTCCGAAAAAGTTCTGACCTCTCCAACCTAAGCTTAGTTCGGCTCCCATGTTGCCTTACCTCAGGGTCGAGGTAAGCTTAGGTTCACCCTGAAGTAAGCTTAGGTTGGGGCTCTGGTAAGCTTACCTTCAGGCTCAGGTAAGCTTAGCTTTTGTTCAAAGGTCATAAAAGCCCAACAATAGTGGGTTTTACCTGGTTTTCAAATATTGAATCTTTGGTAGCCATACCATCCAAACAAACACCCGACCAAGAATTTCCCACCTTCCAACAGGACAAGAATAGTAGTTGGCGTTTTCAAACTAGTGGAAAATTACAATGGGGTCATGGGGTAGTTTGCCGAGGGATACTTGATTATTTCAGTGAGGGAGCGAGAGCATTGATGACTTCTTGCATTTTCTTGTCTGAGTAATTGCCAGAGGTGAAGTGTATGATTTTGCCTTCTGGGTCTAAAATGTAGAAGTAGGGGATTTTCGAATCATTAAAATCCAATTTGGTTTTGTATTCGATCAGTGTACCCTCATAGAAGAGGACGTGAGGCTGGATCAGCGGATCGACAGACGCTTGCGTTTTTTTCATCACTTTCTTGTAGGCGGGTCGTTTCGCTCCAGTAAACATCGGGATGAAATAGGTGTTGATGTCGTAGTGAAAGGCAAATGGGCTTGTCGATTTTTGGATAAAGTTGGTGTAGATAGGCGAAAACCATTTGCCGAGATCTTCTTCTGCTTTTTTGGAGTAGGCGATACACAGCAGGGTGTATTTGCCCATGGTATGATCGGGTATTTCTATGAGCTGGTGCGTGAGCGACTCGGTAGACATCTCTGGGAAGGGATCTCCCACTTGGGCATAGGTATTGAGGCTGATCGTTAGGAGTACTAATGTTATGAATCTCATAGATATGATTTTATATTTTTTCTAAAAGTAAAAATATAAAATACTTTAAGGATCGGACTTGTATTATTAGAATTTAGTCAGGCTAAGTTCTACTTTTGGGCTGAAGTAAATGGATTTTTAACAGTACAAAAGTATATAAAATGAGAATTTGGTATTCGTGTAAAGTAAAGTACGGTAAGGTCGATGAAGAGGGTGTGATGAAACAGACCACAGAGGCTTTTTTGGTGGATGCGTTGACTTATACAGAGGCAGAGTCCCGTATCTACGAGGCAATGGAGAGAGATGTGAGCGGTGAGTTTTCTGTCAATAGCATTACGAAGACCAATATCGGAGAACTGCTGCATCTAGAAGATGCGGACTATTGGTACAAAGCCAAAGTATCCTATTCGACAGTGGATGGTGATAGTGACAAGGAGGTCAAAGTCAACACCTACTTTTTGGTGAATGCGGAGGATCTCAAACAGGCATTTGAGCGAGTGAGCGAAAGCTTAAACACTATGCTGGTACCTTTCGAAATCCCATCGATCGCGAAGACGAATATCGTCGAGGTGTATCCATATGACGCAGATGAAGAAGCGATCCCGGATAACCTGACACCAGTGTCCGAACTGGAAGAGGAAGAGGTCGAGGAAGAAGTGGAATAGAACGGAGTTTTATCCAGATATGAAAACGCCCTAGTTGATTAGATCAACTAGGGCGTTTTTGTTTCTTCCTGCTTCTTAGCTCTTTTTGCTGGCATTGAACAGTTTTTGTTTCTCTTCTTTGGAGAGGCTTTCATAGCCAGACTGTGAGATTTTGTCTAGGATAGCGTCGATTTCTGCCTGATCGGCGATGTTGTGTCCTGTACTGGATGTCGCAGATGACGAACTACGACTGCTGCTTTGGCTCTTGGTTTTCTTATGGGTGACTTTGATCTTAGGCTGTCGAACAAATAGACTTTTGAAAAAGCGCATAATGCTGCCGATCCAAATCCCCCAGTCAGTACCCGACTGCAGTTGTTTGATGTATAAGAAGCCGATCAGTGCCCCACCTAGGTGGGCGATATTGCCGCCAGCATTGCTACCCACTGCGCCCAAGAATGAGATGACGATGTAGAACCCTGCGATGTATTTGATCTTCACAGGGCCGATGAACATCAGGTGGAACGTGTAGTTGGGCAGCAGTGTCGCTGCGGCCACTGTGATCGCATAGACTGCTGCGGATGCTCCGACCATTCCGTTGAAGTTGGACCTCTCTATATAGTACGGGATCAGGTTGTACACCATCAGGTAGATGAGACCGCCCGCCAGTGCGCCGAGTACATATAGGTTGATCAGTTTTTGATTGCCGATATACTCTACGATCAACCGACCAAACCAGTACAGCACCAGCATGTTGAAGAGAATGTGAAGGATACCTGTTAAATCATGCGCAAAGGCATAGGTGAGTAGCGTCCAAGGTCTCGTCAAAAACGTTGCAAATGCAGAAGGGATGGTGAATTGGTCTATGATAAAGTTGGAGACCGAATCTATCCCAGCGATCTTCCCGAAGAAATTGAGTACAGCGAGTACTATAAATACCGAAATGTTAATAATGATGATCTGCGGAAGGGCATTGTTAGGTCTCTTCCATGCATTCTTAAAATCATCCATCAAATTGTCCATAGCGTTACTTTACTTTAATAAAAATCTCGGCCATTCCTAGCCCAGTATTTCAACAATATAAATGCGATCAACATCCCACTGAGGTGGGCAAGGTGGGCGACATTGTCTCCTCCGGTACGATTGATCTCCGAATATAGTTCATACGCTCCATAGAAAAATACCAAATATTTGGCTTTGATAGGGATCGGAGGAAACAGCAACATGAGTTCAGTATTAGGGAACAGCATCCCGAATGCCATGAGTATCCCAAAGACTGCACCCGACGCACCGACCATGGGGATGTTAGACATCTCATTGTAGATCTGGTTGACAATGCTCACTGCCTGGCTGGCGAAGGAGAGGTTGTCAGGGTTGTCGTAGTAAGTATCCGCAAAATCTCCGAGCTTGACCATGTCATAGCCATCTGCATAGTTATGAATATAGATGTAAAACTCCTCTGGGTTTGGATGATCGACGAACTGTTCGGTGTCTGTGCTAAAACGGCCCTTTTCTACCGTATCAGCTACGCCATAGAGGAGACCAGCTCCTATGCCCGTGATGAGATAGAATAACAAGAACTTCTTGGCACCCCAGACGCGCTCCAGCATAGGACCAAAAATCAGCACGGCGAACATGTTGCCAAACAAGTGCATGAAACTGGCGTGCAACCACATGTAGGTTACATACTGGAAGATGAAGAACCCATCTGAGAAGATGTAATGGACACCAAATAAGTGAGACAGGTTGAAATTAAGAAAAGAACCGATCAGAAATACCCCGATATTGATTATCAGGATGTTCTTCACCATAGGAGTTAGATTAAACATCTATTTGTACTTAAAAAATTCTACAATTTTTTCGAGCCCCAAGATAACAAAAGTCGGTGTACCATTGGGTGTATAGTTAGGCTGGCTGCAGGCAAACAAACGGTCTATGAGGGTTTTGAGTTCTAATGTCTCTTTGGAAATTTTGGTTCGACTCGCAGATCGTTTGGCCATGGCACGGGCGATACTCTCCTGGGTGTTGAGTGAGAGTTCGGATTTGTTGTACTTGAACTGCTCGATCAGTCCTTCGAACAGTTCTTTTTCGTTGATGTGCTGTACATCAGCGGGGACACCATTGATGGCGATGCTTTTGTCTCCGAATACTTCAAATTCAAAACCCAATGCCATGATTTCTTTTTCTAACTCCATCACGAGCGAAAAGTCAGCAGGGCTCAGATCTAGACTTACCGGAAAGAGACTTTTTTGCGTCATCCCTGTTTTGTTTTCTAGCGTCCCGAGATAGTTTTCGTAGAGGATGCGCTCATGTGCTAGGGTAGCATCCAGTATCATGACGCCTGATTTGACTTGCTTCATGACGTATTTTTCATGCATCAGTACAGGGTCAGATGTCCCTGAGGTCGGCGCATCATGGCTGGATGATAGGGTGGAAGCGATCTCCATCTGTACCTTTTCGCGAGGTTCGTCGGGGATGCTCTGGTCAAAGCCTGCCATTTCCTCTTGTCGGATTTCGGCAGGAGATAGAGAAGATTCGTTGATGGCACTCTCATAGAGGCTCTCCCATCGGACGGACTTTCCTTGTTTCTGATCCAAAGACTTGAAATTGCCATAGCCTGAATCTTTGTGTGTGGCACCCGATTCGAATCTTTGGGTGTGTACGGCGAAGTTTTCGAAGTTGACATCCGTCTCAAAGTCCAAAGAGGGCGTGACATTGTGTGCGCCTAGTGCCTGCTTGACGGCTGATTTGATGATGCCGTAGACGCTGCGCTCATCCTCGAATTTGATTTCGGTCTTGGTTGGGTGTACGTTGATATCGATGCGGGCTGGATCCATTTCGATGAAGAGTGTATAGAACGGATGCTGATCATCTTTGATTAAGCCTTCGTAGGCACCTTGCACCGCGTGGTTGAGGTAACTGCTCTTGATGAATCGGTTGTTGACGAAGAAGAATTGTTCGCCACGTGTCTTCTTAGCGTGTTCCGGTTTGCCGATATACCCCGTTACTTTAAACCACTCGGTCTCCTCTTGGCAGGTGATGAGCTGGGTTTGATAGTTTTTCCCAAAGAGGTGCACGATGCGCTGGCTAAGTTTCCCTGCGGGAGCATTGTAGACCTCTTTGTCGTTTTGGATCAAAGAAAAACCAATCTGTGGGTTCGCTAGTGATATCCGCTGAAACTCGTCAATGATGTGTCGCATCTCGACAGAGTTACTTTTGAGGAAGTTTCGTCTGGCGGGTACATTGTAGAACAGGTTTTTGACCGATAGTGTCGTGCCTTGGTTCATCGAGTCAGGGCCTTGGCTCTTGACTTCAGACGCTTCTATGATGATAGAGCTGCCTAGTTCTGCATCAGTTGTTTTGGTTTTGAGTTCTACGCGTGCGACTGCCGCGATAGAGGCTAAGGCTTCTCCCCTAAATCCCATGGTTAGGATATTGAATAGATCCTCTGATTTTCGGATTTTGGAAGTCGCATGTCGTTCGAAACTCATGCGAGCATCTGTTTCGCTCATGCCTTTGCCATCGTCGATGACTTGGATCAGGTTTTTGCCTGCGTCTGAGACGATGAGTTGTATTTTGGTACTGCCTGCATCCACGCTGTTTTCGAGTAGTTCTTTGACTACAGAGGCAGGGCGTTGGACGACTTCTCCAGCCGCTATTTGGTTGGCGATCGCATCAGGTAATAAGTGGATGATATCAGGCATTAATCTCTAGGCGCTTTTCGTTTTCTAAGGCGAAAATAGAAATATAATGGGGAGAGTAGTAGGAAAACATAGAATACATCATTGCCAAAAAACAACCAGCCAACCACGAGTGCAAATATGGCCATCGCCAGTCCGAGTTGGACGATAGAGGTCTGACCAGACCGACGTTCTCGCTTGCCGAAAGCGGCCGATATACTTGATTGATACTCGATAGATGAGCCCTCTTCTCCTTGTCGGTTGAGTCGCTCACGTGCCGCTTTCATCTTGCCTTCTATTTCTTCCTTGATCGGGTCATAATATCTAGGCTCGATGTGAAATCGACTGTATCTGGAGGTTTTGATGAATGACGGTATTTTCATAGTGAATTGAGGTATTCGTCGTTAAAAATATGTGGCATTGTTTATGTTATTCTCTAATTTATGATAGATTGTTATTTAAACAAAAATTCAATTTGTTGTCCACAACCCACCTCTCTTAGGTTCTTGCGCTTACCAGAGCAAAGTTACTTAGAATATAATTTATTACGTCGATACATGAAGCAGGTTGGTCTGATCGTTTTTCTTTTTTTAGGTCTCAGTATATGGGGATACGCCGCAGAGGTAGGGACATCTGCGGACAGGGATTCCTTGTATGTGACGTGGAACAAGACCAAATCAGCACTGCCAGTAGTCTATATGAACCTACCAAGGTTCGAGGATGCGCATGATCGTTCTGTGGTCATGAACCTGGCCCTGAACTATGGAATAGGTGCTATCTACATCAGTGACGGTGATAGAGCGCAAGTCAAAAAATGGATACAGGTTTTGGAAAGAGAGGCAGTGGTCGCTACACTCGTAGCAGCCAAAGCGAGTGGTGTATTCGAACTTCCCTTTGATGGACTGGGAGAGATGCCTGAGGATGAAATCGTATCTTGTTTGACAGACCTTGATTTGGTTCGTCAGCTGGCAGAGGCTAATGCTGCCACGCTCCAAGACATGGGGGTAGATGTATTGCACTATGATCAATTGCCAGTCTATTTTGATGATTTGGATGTACAAAAGACATTGTTGTATTGGTCTGTTTTGAAGGATAGTGGAGTGAGTTTGTCGTTTGGCAATGGCACGAGAGCTTTTGTTTCCAAGTACCGGGAACAGATAAATTGGGAAAATGTACTTTGGTTAGAGTCTGGTGCTGTGGCAGATCATGTCTTGACCAAGAAAAAGCCGAGCCGAGCGTTTAGGAAGCAAACGAAGTTTGAGGGGCTGGTCATCGAGTCGCTAGACCGAAAAAGCCTGGAGGATCATAAAAAGAACCAATGGAATAGAGGAGTCGATGTACTCTGGTCGACCGTGAACAATGGTAGCCCATACCTAGTCGAGCAATTGTTGCACAGTGAGGTGGCGAAGAAGAGTTATTTTAAAACTGCGGTTAAAAAGTACTACCAGCATTGGCATTCCATTCAATTAAAACCCAATACGATATACCCCACTACAGAACGGTTCTCTGATCGCATGATCTATGCTTTTAAATCCAAGGCTATCACCCTGATCAAAGACGAAGTAGGCTACTTCCCGATACAGAACCTCATGGGGTATCCGGTTTATTCTTTCTCATCCCATGAACACCAGTCAGTGATGGGGCACACGATGGATTTGTACAAGTCAGGCCAGCACTATTCGTTAGATGAGTTGTCGGCGTATTGTCCAGATAGTGCGGAGGTTAATATCCCTCTGCATAGTCATGTGATTGTAGACTTAT
Source organism: Reichenbachiella agariperforans (assembly GCF_900142205.1). Lineage (GTDB taxonomy): Bacteria > Bacteroidota > Bacteroidia > Cytophagales > Cyclobacteriaceae > Reichenbachiella > Reichenbachiella agariperforans. The sequence continues at coordinate 24,671 of NZ_FRAA01000008.1, read as the reverse complement.
CGAGTGTTTTTCGGGTTAGTGAGATCCAGTATTATGTATCGCTGATAGAGTCACTAGCGGACACTTACCAGATTGGAGTGATCTATCAGGGCCATTGGTCAAATCTGCGGTATCTCATGGGGTTAGAAACCTTGCTGTGGACGCCTGAACATGACAGTCAAAGCATGGAACTCATGGTGCAGGTGGCTTTTGGTGCTGTGGATGTTTCGGGAACTTTGCCTGCTTATTTGGGTAGCACATCAGAAAGGATGGGAGTATCTAAAAAGTCTTTGGGCAGGTTGCAGTACATGGATCCGGTACTGTTGGGGATTGACGTGAGAAAGCTTGATCAAATCGATAGTATTGTAGCGGAAGGAATCAAAGATCAGATGTTTCCGGGGTGTCAAATCATGATGGTCAAAGATGGTGCTGTTGTTTATCAAAAGTCTTTTGGTTATTTGACGTATGACAGCTTGGTGCCAGTAGCATGGGATCATATCTACGATATAGCCTCGATCACCAAGACGGCAGCTACTGTGCCGATGATCATGCAAGAGGTGGCACAGGGGCATTTGGATTTAAATGGTCGGTTGGGGGATTTCTCTGCGAGGTTTAGCGAAACGGATAAGTCCGATTTGATCGTCTCGGATATGCTGACGCATCAATCAGGCTTACGTTCTTATCTACCGTTTTGGAAGAATTCCGAATTCTTGATCGACAGTGCTGCGTTCTATTACAAAAAGGAGATCAAAAGAAAGAAATATGAATACATGTCGGTTAATTGGGAGGATTCTATCTCTACATGGATCGGTAGCTCGACCTACAATAGCCTGAAAAATCCAGACAACACGTACCGCTATCTATATAGTGATCTGGGTTTCATGATAATGAAAGATGCCGTGGAGGAGCGAGAGAAAATGGGGTTCGATAGATTGGTGGATAGCCTATTCTATAACCCGCTCTCTATGGACCACACTTCTTACAATCCTTTGCGCTATTTTTCGGCAGATCAAATCGCACCGACCGAACAGGATGATTCGTTTCGTCATGACCTACTGAGAGGTCAAGTACATGATCGCAATGCTGCCTTGCTTGGAGGTGTGAGTGGTCATGCGGGCTTGTTCTCCAATAGCAATGACCTAGCGAAGTACATGCAAATGATGATGCAAGGAGGTTACTATGGAGGTAAACAGTATTTTGATCCAGCTTTGGTACAATTATTTACAGAAAAAACGGATCCTAAATATAGTAGAGCCTTAGGATGGGATAAGCCACGTCAGGCAGTAGGAAACACCTCTAAATATGCCTCTGAACGATCATTTGGGCACTCAGGGTTTACAGGTACATTGGTTTGGGCTGATCCTGAAAACGACCTAGTCTATGTGTTTTTGTCCAACCGTGTCTATCCCGACCCTAATAATTACAAACTCATCAAGAGTAATACACGTACTAAGATTCACGATTTGATGTATGAGTCGATATTATCAGGACAGAAGGTTGTGAATCATCAGATGTAGAAGCATTTTTGGTGCTTAATATCGCAGACCGTGGAGGACGATACATCACGTACGGGACAAAATATAAATTTATGAAAATTGGAATAGTCTGTTACCCAACCTACGGTGGATCGGGTGTGGTAGCAACTGAATTAGGGAAGGCGCTGGCGCAAGAAGGTCATAAGGTTCATTTTATCACTTATTCACAGCCCACTCGATTAGATTTCTTCAATGAGAATCTGTTCTATCACGAAGTAGATATTAAACCTTACCCCTTGTTTCAATACCCGCCATACGAGATTGCATTAGCAAGCAAGATGGTGGATGTAGCCAAGCACGAAAAGCTTGATTTATTTCATGTACATTATGCAGTGCCACACGCTTCGGCGGCCTTTATGGCACGAGAGATTTTAAAAACTGAGGGGTACGATATTCCGTTCATTACCACTTTGCATGGTACAGATATTACCATCGTGGGCAAGGATGCATCTTTGGCTCCAGTAGTAACTTTCTCTATCAACCAGTCCAATGGTATCACTTCGGTCTCCGATGACTTAAGGCGGGATACATTGGAGCATTTCAACATCCAAAAGGATATCAAAGTGATACCTAACTTTATAGACCTCAAACGATTTAAAAAACAGAAGAAGGATCATTTCAAAAAAGCGATCTGCCAGAATGATGAAAAGCTCATCGTACACACGTCCAACTTTAGAAAGGTTAAACGTGTCGAAGATGTAATTAAGGTTTTTTGCAAAATTCGTGAAAAGATACCTGCTAAGTTGCTATTGGTGGGAGATGGTCCTGAGCGTACTCATATTGAGGCATTGGCACGAGATACGGTGTGCCAGGGTGATGATGTGCGTTTTCTGGGTAAGCTAGAGGCAGTGGAAGAAGTGCTGAGTGTCAGTGACTTGTTTCTGATGACCTCCGAGAAGGAGAGCTTTGGACTCGCAGCGTTAGAGGCGATGGCGTGTGAGGTGCCTCTGGTCAGTACAGATGCTGGAGGGTTGCCCGAACTCAACAAAGATGGCGATTCTGGGTATATCTGTAAAGTTGGAGATGTAGATGCCATGGCCGAAGCGGCACTAAAAATCCTAGACGATGCGAACCTTCCCGGTTTTAAGCAAAGAGCCTTGGCTAGAGCCAAAGTTTTTGATCTTAAAAACATACTTCCGATGTATGAAGAGTTTTATATTCAGACAGTTAAAGATTATAAGCAGGTTGTAGTATCTTAATTTGAGCGAAAAGGAAAAACTAGTTTGGATTAATTTCGTATTTGCTCATATATTTGATCAACACAACAATAATTCACCGAAATGCCTAAAACTTCTGGGAGTGGAAGGATTTTTAAAAATCCTGTTCTTGAGAAACTAACCCGAACACACATCGCAGCGCCTCTTGTCGCGTTTTCTGCAGTTTCTACTTATTTGCTTTATCAAGCAGTGGTCGCCAAAGGAATAGGGGGACTACAGGTATTGGTTTGGTTTTTGGGAGGCTTATTGCTCTATAGTCTGGTAGAGTATATCATGCATCGATTCGTATTTCACATGCCTGAGACGACCCCCGCTCGTAAGAAATTTGTCTATACAGCACATGGCGTGCATCATGATTTTCCAAGAGACAAAGATAGGCTAGCTATGCCTGTTCCTGTGAGCCTAGCACTCTCAGCGATATTGTTTTTTGTATTTCGTTTTGCAATGGGCGATTTCGTTTATGCCTTTTTGCCAGGGATATTGATGGGGTATGCTTCTTATCTCTGGGTACATTATATGGTTCATGCTTTTCAGCCCCCTAAGAATGCCTTTAAAATTTGGTGGGTGCATCATGGGATACATCACTACAAGCAGCCGCATAGAGCATTTGGTGTGAGTACACCGCTTTGGGATATTATTTTTGGTACTATGCCAGAGCAACAGAAATAAAAAAATCTACACCAAAGAAAAGCCCGCATATATCTGATACATGCGGGCTTTTCTTTGATTAGTTACTTATTCGTGTTTCTTTTTAGATCATCTATGTTGTCGGTTTTCTTCTTGGGTTTGCCCGCTTTCGGCTCTAAAAGTATCTTGAAAGTGTGATCTCGTACGAACATGACCAGGTCATGAACTAGTGAAGCAAATATGGGGCGTCTTCCGGCCATCTTGTTGGGATTGAAAAGGAAAGTTTAAGTTTTTTTTAAATTAATCAATAAATGCTAAAACCCTAAACAATAATATTAGTTTTATTGAAAGGGTCAGTTTAACTCACATATATGCAAGGATACCGTTTTACGGATTTTATACCGCCAGATAAGGAAAACCAAAGCACTTTTGATAGCTTGTGGAATATCTTTAGAGAGTTATTACTCATTACTTCGGGAGATCCAAATGAAGCTTTGAGCTGGTTGACTAACTTAGATAAGCAATACAACGTCTCGACGGAGAATTATGGGATTGGTGATTTTATCCAAGAACTAAAGGACAAAGGCTATCTAGATGATAAGCCTGGGGAAGGTAAATTGAAAATTACTGCCAAAACGGAGAGTGACTTTCGAAAGAGTGCATTGGAAGAAATCTTTGGGAAACTCCGTAAATCAGGACAGGGAAGTCATCAGGCTTTCGTCAATGGTCAGGGAGATGAAAAAGGCGTAGATATGCGTGAGTTTCAATTCGGGGATTCGCCTGACAATATAGCGATGACGGATAGCATTCGAAATGCACAGATTAACCATGGTTTTTCGGACTTTACGCTTACAGAAGATGATTTGGAAGTGGTGGATAACGAATACAAAACTCAGACATCTACCGTACTCATGATTGACATCAGTCACTCTATGATTCTCTATGGAGAGGATAGAATCACGCCTGCCAAGAAAGTTGCGATGGCCTTGTCCGAGTTGATCCTCAAAAAATACAAGAAGGATACACTAGATGTGATTGTGTTTGGTAACGATGCTTGGCGAATTGATATCAAGGATTTGCCATACCTCAGCGTAGGGCCTTATCATACCAATACCGTAGCGGGTCTCGAACTAGCGATGGATATTTTGCGAAAGCGTAAAAATCAAAACAAGCAAATCTTCATGATTACAGATGGTAAGCCCACCTGTATGAAAGTTGGGATTAAATACTACAAAAACAGTTTTGGGTTGGATCCCAAGATTATCAATAAAACCTTGAATTTAGCGGCGAGCTGTCGCAAATTAAATATACCTGTCACTACATTTATGATTGCGTCCGACCCATATCTCAAAGAGTTTGTGAGGGACTTTACTGCTGCAAATAATGGCAATGCCTATTACAGTGATTTGCAGGGATTGGGACATATAGTGTTTGAAGACTTTAAGAAAAATAGAAGGAAGAACTACAGATGGTAAAAGCATACGAAAAACTTGATCAAGATTCGAAATTGGCAATCAAGACCTTAGGGGAGTTAAAGAAGAGTGGTTATGAGGCGAGATCGATCAAAGACGAGTTGAGAGAGAACCTGATACAATCGATCAAGGATCAAGTCAATGTGTTTGAGGGGATTTTGGGGTATGATGACACGGTCATTCCTGATGTGGAGCGAGCGATTCTTTCCAAGCATAATATCAACCTGCTAGGACTCAGAGGGCAAGCCAAAACACGTATGGCTCGTCTGATGGTGAACTTGCTCGATGAGTATGTGCCAGTGGTGGAGGGGAGCGAACTCAATGATGATCCTTTGCGTCCATTGTCCAGTTTTGCCCACCAGTTGATCGAGGAAAAAGGAGATGGTACACCTGTGTCATGGTTGCACCGAGATGAGCGTTTCACAGAGAAGCTCGCTACGCCAGATGTGTCTATTGCGGATTTGATAGGCGACGTAGATCCTATCAAAGCAGCGGCACTCAAGTTGCCCTACTCGGACGAACGTGTGATACACTATGGTCTGGTGCCTAGATCGCATCGCTGTATTTTCGTGATCAACGAATTGCCTGATTTGCAACCGCGAATACAGGTAGCATTATTTAATATTCTACAAGAAGGAGATATTCAGATAAGAGGCTTTAAGCTAAGGCTTCCTTTAGAAATTCAGTTTGTGTTCACAGCTAACCCTGAGGACTACACCAATAGAGGGAGTATTGTGACACCGCTCAAAGACCGATTAGGGAGTCAGATCATCACGCATTACCCTAAATCCATACATACTGGTTTGAAAATCACAGAACAAGAAGCCAAATCTGCTAACCTAGAACATGTACAGGTCAATGAGATTGCGAAACTGCTCATAGAGCAAATAGCAGTAGAGGCGCGAACGAGCGAATATGTAGATGTCAACAGTGGTGTGTCAGCACGACTAACGATATCGTCTTACGAAAACTTGGTCTCTAGTATAGAGCGACGTTTGCTTCGCAACAATGAGAAAGAAGGGAGTGTGCGGATTACCGATTTTATTGGTGTGATCCCATCGATCACGGGCAAGATAGAACTGGTTTATGAGGGTGAACAAGAAGGTCCAGGTATCGTAGCGCACAACTTGATAGGCAAAGCCATCCGTACGTTGTTTACCGACTATTTTGAAGATCCAGATGAGGTACGTAAGAGTCGAGAGAAGGTCGATCCGTACAAGAAGATTGCAGAGTGGTTTGGTGAGGAGAATGTGATCGATGTACTGAATGACTACTCTGAAAAAAACTACCGAAAGGAACTGGATAAAGTGCCAGGTCTCGGTGATTTGGTTAAAAAACAGATCAAAGGACTCAAGGATGAGTCTCTTCGTTATTTCTTAATGGAATTTGTGCTGTTCGCATTGGTTGAGTACAGTTACCTGAGCAAGCATACTTTGGACAATGGGATGCGAATAGATGACCTGATTGGAAGTATGTTTTCCGGGTTTGAGGAAGACGAGGAGAATATATAGGTTCTGCTGAAAAACGCTTGTTTTCGGTTCCTAAACATCTTTTTGTTACTTTGACTCCAGTCTCCAAATAACAATTACATAGACACAAAAAAAGCCTCTGATTCGAATCAGAGGCTTTTTTTGTATCGTTGAGTTATCCGAGATTAACCAATAGCTTTTGCCATAGTCTCTCCGATATCTGCTGGGGAGTTCACTACGTGAAGACCACATTCTGCCATGATTTTCATCTTAGCTTCTGCAGTATCGTCGGCTCCACCGATGATGGCACCTGCGTGTCCCATTCTTTTTCCTTTTGGTGCAGTTTGTCCTGCGATGAATCCAACTACTGGCTTTGGATTGCCTTGTGCTTTGATCCATTGTGCAGCTTCTGCTTCGTAGTTACCACCGATCTCACCGATCATGACGATACCGTCAGTCTCTGGATCGTTCATTAGCATTTCTACAGCTTGTTTGGTAGAGGTTCCGATGATCGGATCACCACCGATACCGATAGCGGTAGAGATGCCGAGTCCTGCTTTTACGACCTGATCAGCCGCTTCGTAGGTCAAAGTCCCTGACTTGGATACGATACCGATTCTACCTGTTTTGAATACGAAACCAGGCATGATACCTACTTTAGCTTCTCCTGGTGTGATGACACCTGGGCAGTTAGGTCCGATCAAAGTCAAATCTTTTCCTGAGATGTATTCTTTGGCAGTGATCATGTCTTTCACTGGGATACCCTCTGTGATGGTGATGATTACTTTGATACCTGCATCAGCAGCTTCCATGATAGCATCAGCAGCGAATGCTGGTGGTACGAAAATGATGGATACGTTTGCGCCAGCTTGGTCTACAGCATCTTTGACCGTATTGAATACGGGTCTATCTAGGTGTGTTTGACCGCCTTTTCCAGGAGTTACTCCACCTACGACATTGCTACCGTATTCGATCATCTGAGAAGCGTGAAACGTGCCTTCAGTACCTGTGAAGCCTTGAACTATGATTTTAGAATCTTTATTTACTAATACACTCATTCGATTTCAATTTTGTGCAAAAATAGGATATTATATGTCTTAAACAAGCCGAATCGCCCTATAGATGGCAGCTAAATTTATTGGTTACAGTTTGGCGTTAAACCCCTACCTACTTTTATAGAAAGTAGGTACTTCAGCTTGTACTGTTTGTCCAGTTAGTCGCTGATAGGCGACTGCCATGTGTTGATCGATAAACTCACGTACACAGCCGTCTCCGCCATTGGATTTGAGGATCACATCTACGAAGGAGAGCACCTCATCAGATGAGTCTGCTGGACAGGCTGAGATACCGACTTTTTCCATAGCAGGGATGTCGTTGAGGTCATCACCGATAAAAGCAACTTGATCGTAAGTCAGACCGAGTTGGGTCAGCCACTGGGAGAGAATGATGTCTTTTTCTTCTTGTCCTGCATAGACATATTGTATGCCGAGCATCTGTGCACGAGCCTCTATAGCTGCTGCCGTAGAGCTGTGACTGATGATAGCAACTTCTATCCCTTGGCGAATGAGCATCTTGATGCCAAGGCCGTCTTTGGCGTTGAATTTTTTGAATTGGCTGCCATCATCCATGACATTGATACTGCCGTCAGTGAGCGTGCCATCTACATCCAGGACGAGCATTTTGATTTTGGAGGTATCTATCATGGAGGCAATAATAGGTCAAATCAACATAAGATTAGATATGCCCAAGGTGAGAACCTTGCTTTTCGATGTTAAATGTTCAGGGTACGAAATCAATAAATGACCATTCATGTATATTCTTTGGCGATTGAATGGTGAAGTGCTTTAAATTACTATTCTAACTCAAAATATGAAATATGAATACGCGAATCAATCACGTCTTATGTCTTTTCGTAGGACTTACGACAGCCTTACTCTCTTGTCAGCCGCAGGAGGAAGAGACCTCTGAGACCAAGCCGGCATTAAACCTTTCTTTTATCGATGAAAATACGCCTGTAGGGGATGATTTTTTTAGACATGCCAATGGGGTATGGCTGGACTCTACGGAGATACCATCAGATAGATCGGGATGGGGTAGTTTCCACGAGCTATTCGAGTACAACGAGGAGGTGTTAGAGTTTGTACTAGCACAAGCCACCAAAGGAGAAGTCTATTCAGCGAATAGTAACGAGATGAAAGCAGCGGGTTACTACGCCGCAGGGATGGATTCACTACAAATAGAGCAACTTGGCGCCAAGCCATTAGAAGGTATATTGGCTCAAATCAATGCGGTATCAGACACCCAAAGTATGCAGGATGTATTAGCTGTATTACACAGAAGAGGGGTCAATCCTTTTTATGGAGAGTACGTCGGGATCGATGACAAAAAATCTGATCAGTACCTGCTGTCAGTAGTACAATCTGGACTGGGGTTGCCAGACAGAGATTATTACTTCAGAGAAGATGCGAATGGTCAAGATATTATCACAGCTTATAAAGTCTATATGGCTCGATTGCTCACGCTAGTAGGTGAAGATTCTGCGGTTGCAGTAGACAAAGCCGAAGCTGTTTTGGCTTTGGAAACCAAACTCGCAACGGAATCCATGACCCGACTACAGCGTCGTGACTCGGAGTTGACTTACAACAAGATGACCATGGCAGAGTTTCAAGAGATGTGTGATTGGCTCGATTGGGCGAGCTTTTACGAAGCGATGAAAGCACCGAATGCGACTGATATCAATGTGAACCAGGTAGACTATATGAAAGCCCTGCCTGGTATAGTAGCTGACACGGAGTTAGAGACGGTGAAGGATTACATGAAGGTTAGGTTGATTAGCAGTAGTGCATCGTATCTGTCACATGATTTTGTGCAAGCAGGGTTTGATTTCTATAGCAAAAAGCTGTCAGGACAGGATGAAATGAGGCCGAGATTGAAACGTGTGATCAACGAAACCAATGGTGATTTGGGAGATGCCCTGAGCAAGCTATATGTCAATGAGGTTTTTCCTCCAGAGGCGAAAGAGAAATGTTTAGAGATGGTCAATAATATCAAAGCAGCCTTGCATGTGCGTATCGATAGCCTGGACTGGATGGGCGAGGAAACCAAAAAGGAAGCACATGAAAAACTAACGAAACTGAAAGTCAAAATAGGGTATCCTGATACTTGGGATGACTATAGCAATGTAGAGATTAGCAAGGATGGCTACCTAGAGAACCACTGGAATGCGGCGATCTTTAGCAATGACAAAAACCTCGGTCGCCTGGGGCAGCCTATCGATCAGGATGAGTGGCTGATGGCAGCCTCAGTGGTCAATGCCTACTACTACCCTCCAGCGAATGAGATCGTATTTCCAGCGGGAATTTTACAACCTCCATTCTACAACTATAAGGCTGATGATGCAGTCAACTATGGCGGGATAGGTTCGGTAATAGGACACGAGATTACGCACGGGTTTGATGATGAAGGGAGAAAGTACAACTCAAAAGGAGAACTCAGTGACTGGTGGACGGCCGAAGATGCAGCGCGTTTCGAGGCAAGAGCCGCAGTGCTAAAGGAGCAGTTCGATAAGCTGACGGTGCAGGATACACTCAATGTGAACGGACAGTTGACGCTAGGAGAGAATATTGCAGATCTTGGTGGAGTGAATATCGCCTATGATGCGTTGCAGATGCAATATGCAAAGAATGGTAGACCTGATTCGATCGATGGATTGTCACCAGAACAAAGGTTCTTTTTGTCATACGGTACCATCTGGAGATCAAAATACAAGCCGCAGTTAGAGCAGAGATTGCTGATACAAGATACACATGCACCAGCCAAACATAGAGTCAATGGACCATTATCGAATATGGAGATTTTCTATCAGGCATTTGATATTAAGGATGGAGATGTCCTCTACAAAAATGTAGACGAAAGAGCGCATATCTGGTAGGGGTAGTGGATGTCTCAATTTAGAAGGGACGGCTAAAATAATATAGAATGGCGTTGATTGCTGAGCAGTCAACGCCATTTTTTTATATTAGACTATTCGCTACAGATCTGGGATTTTTTCTCTCAGATAAGGACCTAGGATGGATATATCCGTTTAAATTCGAAAGAAATAAAAAACCTGTTTGAAGCCCCATATCTATGAAAGACGATATTTTAGTTTCCCCATATTTCGAGAAAAATCCTTCGCTTTATGCATTCCTTCCCATGTTGTACATGGTGTGGGCGGATGCAGTATTGACCTCTGCTGAGATAGCTAAGGTTAGAGAACTCATGGATGAGCAAGATTGGTTGCAGGCGGATGAGCGAGCATTTATTCTGTCTCATCTAGATCCTCAGAATCCTCCTTCACCGAGAGAGCTCAAGAGCTGGCTTGTAGAGATTCGCCGTATCTCGGACCAGTTGAGTCCCAAAATGCGTAACTCACTCGTAGACATTGGACTAAAGTTAGCCGAGTTGAATACGGCAGATGGAGACTCCGTTGCGCTTGATAAAACGCGGGAGTCATTGACGCAAATCGAACAAGCACTCGGCGTGATATCCAATGAAGCAGCCTATCACCTACGATCCGCACATAGAGAGACTGCAACCAGTAATCAAACAACTGAGCAGACTTTTGATGTGGAGACCTTAGCGGATTTACTGGATGGAAAGGACAAAGAAATTATTGCCGCCGTGAAGGCCGTTATATCGCAACCTGATTTTGCCTATCTGGAGACAGATAACCTATCGGAGTATCGGGAGAAAGTACTGGACTGGTGCAAGACTCTTGCTGAAAATGGTTTCGGAGGAATGGCCTATCCAGAAGCCTATGGTGGAGGTGGAGATATGCGATCTTATTTCAGTATCATGGAGACGCTGTCTTATCATGATCTTAGTCTGGTGATCAAGTTTGGCGTGCAGTTTGGATTGTTCGGGATGAGTATCCATTTTTTGGGTACGCAAAAGCATCATGTGAAATATCTGCCTGCTGTAGGTAGCCTAGCATTGCCAGGCTGTTTTGCGATGACAGAGACGCACCATGGATCCAATGTGAAAGGCATAGAAACGACTGCTACCTACGATCACAGCACACGAAGTTTTGTGATACATACACCTCATGAAGCAGCCTGCAAGGAGTACATCGGCAATGCAGCTGTTCATGGTGAAATGGCGACTGTCTTTGCCAAGTTGATGATAGATGAGGTAGACTATGGTGTCAATGCATTTTTGGTACCGCTGCGTGATCCACAGAAACAGACATTACCGGGAGTCAAAATAGTGGATTGTGGTCGAAAAATGGGACTTAATGGCGTGGACAATGGTCGAATTTGGTTTGATCAAGTCTCGATTCCTTACGAAAACATGCTCGATCGTTTTGCTTCGGTCAGCGAGGATGGGCAGTTCGATAGTCCGATTACCAGTGACAACCGTCGTTTCTTTACCATGCTAGGCACTTTGGTCGGTGGACGAATCGGTATCCCAAGATCGGGGCTGAGCGCGATCAAGTCTGGATTGGCCATTGCTATCAAATATGGAGACCAACGCCGACAGTTTGGACCTGAGAACGAGGCGGAGGTACCGATCTTGAACTACCGGACACATCAGCGGAGATTGATGCCACTACTGGCCAAAACCTATGCTTTGCATTTTGGGCTGCAGTATCTGACGGAGCGCTTTTTGGCACGAACGGATGACGATATGCAGGAAATCGAGGCACTGGCTGCCGGACTGAAATCCTTCTCGACTTGGCACACGACTCAAGGTCTGCAAGAGTGTCGTGAAGCCTGTGGAGGAAAAGGTTATCTTTCCGAAAACCGCATAGACAGACTCAAGAACGACACGGATGTCTATACGACTTTTGAGGGTGATAATACTGTCCTGATGCAGCTGGTCGCAAAGAGTAGACTCTCGGAGTTCAAAAAGGAGTTTTCGGACATCAATCTCTTTGGGATCATCGGGTATATCGCCGATCAGGCGAAAACATCGGTCACTGAGCGTAACCCTATCACAGTGCGTAACACCAATAAAGAGCATTTGTTGGATTTTGAGTTCCACCTAAGTGCTTTTCGTTACCGTGAAAAAGAGATACTCTCCTCTGCTGCACGACGTATCAAACATCATATAGATGAAGGAATGGATTCCTTTGATGCATTTAATCAGACACAAAACCACATGTTGACGGTCGGGTCAGCCTATGTCGAGCGGGTTGTGCTAGAGCAGTTTGTTGCGCAGGTCGAAAGAACCAATGACCAAGGGGCAAAGGCTGTGTTGACGCAGTTGTGTCAGCTTTTTGCGCTGACGCAGATTGAGAAACACAAGGGTTGGTATCTAGAGAATGGATACATGGAAGGAATCAAAACCAAAGCCATCCGTAGAGAAATCAACGAGCTCTGTGCGGAAGTCAGAGAAAATGCCGTGCCTTTGGTGGAGGCGTTTAGGATTCCAGACAGTTGCCTCGCAGCACCTATCGTCGTAAATAAAGCCTGAAACATATCACGTTCAAAGTGCGCTAGATGGAATACTCAGATGGTCTGATGATTTCTTGAGTCTGCTCCTGATTATTCCATCTGATTCTATAATTTTGGCCTTCATGAAAATCAGGTTCATTTATCTTATCATCCTATTCTTAGTTGGGGTGCGTTTTGGGGCTCAGGCACAGGACGAACGAAAAACCTATCTAGGTGTCAAAGGCGGGTACAATACCTCTATGGTTAATGTGTACCATTCCTTCAATGGCTATGAAATAGATCAAGGACTGAAGCATGGCTATCAGGCGGGAATCGTGGTGATGAACTTTCTTCGAAACCATATCGGGATTCAGGCAGAGCTGAATTATACGCAGAAGGGATATATCCAGCGTTTTTCTGAAAATAAACCCGAGTTAGGTTCTACGTTGAATAGTAGTCAGTTACGCTTCGTTGCATATCCAGAAGGGGCTGTGACACAAGAGCCTGATTTCGAATCGACCTTTGACTATATAGAGTTACCTTTCTTATTCAATCTCCATACAGGCAAAAATCAGTTTCATGTATTCTTCAACGCAGGATGTTATTTTGAGTACTTGCTCAAAGTGGAGTCTTCTCCTTTGCCTACAGATACGGAGGGGGTTGATTTTCACCCTTATGACGAGTCTCGTGATCCGTCTTACGGCTATGGTTTTAGAGGAGGGATTGGGTCGTTCTATGAATCCCGATTGGGGACATTCATGCTCGAAGCGAGCTTTAGCTACGATCTGAGTAACTATATCGATCCTGTTACTTACAGTTCTGGAGAGCCGACCTTATCCAACCACATGATGCTTGGCGTGACTTTGGGGTATTTGGTGTCTTTTGGGGCGTTGTAGGTTAAGGGCTGATTTTGTGGTTTTTGTATCTATACGGTCTTCTGACTACTTCAGTATTTTTTTATTTGTCTAGTAGGCTATGGCTTTTTTCGTTTATTTTCTTTAAATTATTCCAGCAGCATTTATTAAAATATCCTTTCTTAATTGTTTAGGACAGGATGTAGGGTAAGACTAAATTGAAGAAATAGCGGTTTTTTTAGAATCGTGTAGGCTTCATGTGTTTAGTCACGAAATGTGCTGAATACATTCACTTTCAATAGTTGAAGTATTTCAGAAACTGCAGGCCATTGTCTCATGATAGGGTTAATGCAGAATGTAAAACTTCTATAAATTTTTAACAAAGACTATGAAAGAAAATGAAAGTCACGAAAATAAACTGTTTTATTCTGTTAGGGATGATGTTGAGCTCGATTGTCATCTATGCTCAATGCCCAACAATTAATCAAATCAATGAAGGCGATGGGGCTCCTGAGTACACCTATATTGTTACTGGGGATGATTGTGATGTCGAGAACGGCGGGAATACAATTACCCAAGGTTATAACGATGGGGTGGAATCTTTGTTGACTATTGCATCTGACGCTTCGCTCACGATTAATGAGGATTTTGAGGTCTATGACAGTGTCAAAGTCTACGGGACATTAATCGTCAATGGTGATATGACAGTAGCGTCACGAGATGGAGCTAGTGGAGTACTGTATGTAGCGCCAGGGGGTAGTGTGACTGTCAATGGAGACTATACGAATGGAGGAGAAGATGCCGTTTTGATCATCATACCACTCGATGAAGGAGATCCAGGTAATACCAATGTGGAGGGAGAAATGACCGTAAATGGCACCTATACTAATAATGATGGAGGAACTACAACTGTCGCAGATGGAGGGACTATGCAAACCGACTCTTGGGATCAGGAGGGGGGAGATGTTTATGTTTCGGGCGGAGATGGCGTAGATTGTGCTACAGGTTGCTGTGGAAGTGGTTGCGCGGCGTTGCCTGTTACTTTGGTGGGCTTTTCAGTAGACCAAGACGGAGGTGATGCAATATTGAGATGGTCTACGGCTCAAGAGCTCAATAATGACTATTTTATCATTCAAAAAAAACGTATAGATGAAGAGAGTTTTCGTGATTTGGCTAGGGTAGTAGGTGCTGGTACAGTGAATCATCAGATGGAGTATGAGTATGTAGATTTTGATTTTGAGCAAGACTCTTATTACCGTCTAGTTCAAGTGGATTATGATGGGCAATCAAAAAAGTTTAGAACACTGTATTTGAGTAATGATTTGGCTCATAAGGGTGCAAAAATGTTGATTTATCCTAACCCTTCTAGCGGCGCATTCCATTTGAAAGGAGAAACATCGCTATCTATGAGAGTGATTGATATGTCTGGGACTATAATCTATGAAGATCCGCATGTGTCTACTACACATGCGGAAACAAATCTTAATCATGCGATAGCTGATAGGTCGGGTAGTTTTTTTGTAACGTTTTATGATCAAAATGATGCTTATACCCAGACAATTATCAAACACTAATTTTGACCAAAACATAGTAACGGTTACCCATCGCCACTAAAAGCAAAAAGAACCTAGATAGGTTCTTTTTGCTTTTAGTGGCGATGGGTATGTATGATTCTGATGAAAATAAGTCCTATTTCTAAACCAGTCTGTAAAGTTGGGGGTAAAAATCAATATTCGATATTCATAATAGATGGTTATTTTATAAAAAAACAATAACGAATTTCGAACAATGAATATTGAATAACGAGGTGGTCTACTATCTCTCCCCCAGAAATACGGAGCGATCCCTGTTTCTATGTGGTTGGACTGAAATAAAGGTTAGCGGTTGTTGGAGATGCGGGCAAAGATTGAAGAACTTGCATTTTTTAGAAAACATCCAATCTGGGTGGTTAATCGTTGAGCGTAAAATGGCAGATCATATAGGGGATTTTTATCCAGATCAAAGATGGACAAGTGAGGGAGAACCTGAGCTAGGAGTGGGTGTAGTAGTTGAGGTTAGTAAAAATCGGGTGCAATTGTATTTTCCTGCATCAGGGGAGACGAGACAGTATGCTTTGGACGGAGCGCCGCTGCGACGAGTCGTTTTCAAATCAGGAGATACTGTGGTAGATGCTAATCAGCGTCCTTTTGTGATCGAGCGGGTACAAGAAAACACCGACCTGTTACTGTACATAGGGAAAGAAGGCGTTTTGTCGGAGGCTGATTTGGGTGATGTGTCTGTGACACATGGTGTGGACGACCGTTTACTGATCGGTGACGTAGAAGCACCTAGTGTCTTTGCACTCAGAAGAAAAACATTGGCATACGATCACCAGCGTAGGATTTCTCCTATCAATGGGTTCGTAGGTGGACGTATAGACCTCATTCCGCACCAGTTGTATATCGCACATGAGGTCAGTTCTCGTTATGCGCCACGCGTATTGCTGTCGGATCAAGTAGGCTTGGGCAAAACGATAGAGGCGTGTTTGATTCTGCATCGTCTGCTGTTGAGTGGGCAAGTCTCCCGTGTACTGATATTGGTACCAGATTCTTTGGTGCATCAGTGGTTTGTGGAGATGCTGAGACGTTTCAATCTATGGTTCCATATTTTTGATGAAGAGCGATGTGCTTCATTGGACGAAAGTGCACCTGATGGCAATCCTTTCTTAGATGATCAATTGGTGATTTGTAGTACGTCATTTTTGGCTAACTCTCAGGTGCGTGCGCGCCAAGCGATCTCAGCAGACTGGGATATGCTGGTGGTGGACGAAGCGCATCACTTGGAGTGGTCTCAGACGCAAGCAAGTCCCGCCTATGCTATCGTAGAGATGCTGAGCAAGGTCGCCAAAGGGTTGTTGCTACTGACCGCCACGCCGGAGCAACTGGGTGTGGAGAGTCATTTTGCGAGACTCAGGTTGCTAGATCCAGATAGGTATGCAGATTATGAGGAGTTCATCAACGAGTCACAAGATCACAAAATGATCGCCAACATCGTGGAAGATTTGTCTCTAGGAAATGCTATGAAGCAGAATGATAGAGCCTTGCTAGAAGCGATGTTTGGAAAAGAACGAGTGGCTAAGGTAGAAGAAGGACAAATTGTCGCAAAAAATCAACTGATAGAAGACTTGCTTGACCAACACGGTCCTGGGCGAGTGGTGTTTAGAAATACGCGTGCTGCCATGAGTGGTTTCCCGACACGTGAGGCGCACTTGATTCCTTTGACCGCCGTGGACAATCACGAGGAGTGGATACAGCGCATGACGAAAGAATATGCAGTGGATAAGCAAGTGGAGACGGGGGAAGGAACAAAGCAACGGTTTTGGTTTTCGGAAGATCCACGGGTCACGTGGCTGGTTGCTTTGCTTGTACAATTGAACCCTGCCAAAGTGGTCTTGATCTGTCGCAGCAAAGCGAAAGTGTTGGCATTAGAAAAAGCGTTGGGAGAACTCAGTAGTGCCAAGGTCGGGGTGTTTCATGAAGACCTCACGATCGTACAGCGTGATAGGAATGCCGCGTGGTTTGCGGAGACAGATGGCGCGCAGATATTGCTGTGCTCGGAGATCGGTAGCGAGGGGCGCAACTTTCAGTTTGCGCATCACTTGGTGTTGTTCGATTTGCCAGTGCACCCAGAGTTGTTGGAGCAGCGGATTGGTCGTTTGGATCGTATCGGACAGTCTGACGATATCCAGATCCATGTGCCGTATCTCAAAGGAAGCCCACAAGAAGTGCTGGTGCGGTGGTTTCATGAGGGGTTAAATGCCTTTGAAGAAAACATAGAAGGTGGCAATCAGATCGGGCAGCTGTTTAGCGATCGTTTGGTCGCTGCAACGTTGGCTGCTACGGATAGTAATACGCAACTAGAGTTGCTCATTGATGATACAGCTGCCTACCAGAAGGAGCTCAAGCAAACCTTGGCCAATGGTCGTGATCGATTGCTCGAAATGAACTCATTCAGGCCAGCGGTGGCGGACCAGCTCGTACAGCAAATCCATGAAGCGGATCAAGATCTATCGCTTGAACAATACATGACCGAAGTATTCGAGCACTTTGGGATCGAGATGGAAGACCTGGCACCTCGTACTTATTTATTGCATCCAGTACGAACGAATGCGGAGGTATTTCCATCCATTCCTGATGAGGGGATATCTGTCACTTTTGATCGAAAGCGGGCCTTGAGCAGAGAGGATTTGAGCTTCATCAGTTGGGATCACCCGATGGTAACTGGCGCGATAGATATGGTACTGAGTATGGGTACTGGAGGTACTGGTTTTGGCGTGCTGCGAGGGACAGAAGGGACTGGGATATTGCTAGAGGCCACCTTTGTACTAGAGACAGCGGGTAGATCAGGCGTACATGTTGATCGTTTTCTGCCGAGTACACCCTTGCGAGTAGTGGTCAATCACTCAGGAGATGAGGTCACGGGAGATTATTCGGTAGACATGTTTCGCCAGCAGTTGATCCCTGGACGGATAGATGATCTCCTTGATAATGAAACGCTGGTGGATGCCATTATCCCAGAGATGATCAAAACTGCTACAGAGGTAGCAGAGCAGATGAAAAAGGAGGCAATAGAAGGGGGGCTCCAGCGGATGAACCAAACATTGGATCATGAAATCGGTCGATTGGCCTCCCTGTACAAGCGAAACAAAGCCATCAGGCAGGATGAAGTTCGTACGGCGTTGGAAGAGAAAGAGGTCTTGACTACTTTGATCGGGGATGCACGCATTCGTATGGATTCGGTGCAGTTGATTAGAGAAGGAGGGGACTGATCGAAGAATGCAAACGCCGTGGTGGTGGGTGTTCGTTCAGTAGCAGTGTAGTTATATCGCAAAAACAGTCGGATGATATGTGGGTAATATTTGGAGTGGTTTCATTGTTGGCATTGGGGGTATATGACTTACTCAAGAAAGTCTCGTTGAACAACAATGCCGTTTTACCCGTCTTGTTTTTCTCTACAGTAGCTTCTGCTTTACTCTTTGTGCCACCACTTGTGCTTTCTCATACCGTAGCGGGGTTCGAGCAGTATGATAATTTCTACATTCCTGCGGTTAGCCTCAAAGTCCATTTGTTGATTATCGCTAAGGCATTGATCGTTGTGTCATCGTGGATTCTATCCTTCATGGCACTCAAAAAC
Organism: Reichenbachiella agariperforans; assembly: GCF_900142205.1. Lineage (GTDB taxonomy): Bacteria > Bacteroidota > Bacteroidia > Cytophagales > Cyclobacteriaceae > Reichenbachiella > Reichenbachiella agariperforans. Next base: position 5,930 of record NZ_FRAA01000008.1, on the reverse strand, counting down.
CTCCCCATCAGTATCGTCTCACCGATACGCAGTACAGGTCCAGTGTGGACGTTGCTCGGGGCTATCGTGATCTATGGCGAAACGTTGACGACTCTCCAGTGGATCGGGATGATGGTTGCCTTGGTGTTCTTCTACTTTTTTTCCATCGCGGGCAACAAGGAAGGAGTCGATTTCAAAACCAACAAATGGGTTTGGTTCATCTTTCTAGCGACCCTCATCGGGACCTTCAGTACACTCTATGACAAGTACCTGATCGCGCACTACAACCGCTTGGCGGTGCAAGCCTACTTTTCCTTTTATCAAGTGCCGATCATGCTGCTGGTGCTGTGGCTTTTTTGGTATCCCAAACGAAAACAACTCACCCCCTTTCAGTGGCGGCATGCGATACCGCTGATAGGAATCGTACTGGTCTTGGGGGACTTTGCTTACTTCTATGCGTTGACTTATGAGGACTCATTGGTGTCGATCTTGTCTCTGCTACGCAGGAGCAGCGTGATCATTTCCTTTGGGGTAGGAGCAGTACTATTCAAAGAGAAAAACATCTTGTACAAATCTCTGATACTACTGGGGATCATTGCAGGTATCGTGCTCATCATGTTTGGGAGCTAGGTAGAGACCAAAGTATAAAGTTGAAAAATCAGGAACTGGGAGGAGATTGAAAGCGGCGAATGTTATTGTTGAGATTGCTATGTTGGTTTTGATAAGTGACGTGATTTTGGCGTAGTTTAGGTGCGAAAATAGCGTTTGGAGCGTGATATGCTGACGATGAGAAAATAGTTTTAGCTATTTGAGACAGGGCAGAGGAGGTTAGTCAAGAGACTTCTTTTGTGACTGGCTAGATCCACTGACAAGCGTTTTTTTAATGCCTAAAAGAGCATTATTCAAGCAAAGCAAAGATGTATTTACTAGGGTACGAGATAGGCAGTACGACGATTAAAGTCGCTCTGATTGACACAGAGGATACTAAGGTCGTCGGTGTAGATCAATATCCAGAGCATGATTCGATGATACTGTCGCGCCATAGCGGATAGGCAGAGCAGCATCCTGAGTCTTGGTGGCAGGATCTCTGCACCGCCACCCGAAATATCCTGTCACAAAATCAAATCAATCCACGAGATATTAGAAGGCGTCAATCAAGCCATGCAGGATGCTTTGGAACTGGCAGCATAGATGGTTTGGTTTGTATTCTGATCTTCAAATAGCTATCTCTCATTACGAAAAAAATGCAGCAAAGAGCCTCACAAATAACCCATATCACACTAGAAAGTATTCATGCTGTTAAAAGCTTTTGACAGCATGAAAGAGGAGGAATAAAAAAGGAATGAAAGTATTCAGAGACACTTTTAGTAGAGGTCATTTACAGAGTGGAGTATTTTTCGACTTTCCTAACGAACGAATCTGAGTATCCTACTTTCCGAAGGGTATCCATGCCACGTAGTGCTTCTACTAGCGTTTGAAATTCTCCGATGTAGTAACGATCCAAATGATCCTTTCCTTCAGATTTTTCAACATGACTGATGTCTAGATGATCAAAGAATATTTTATTTGGCTTTTTCCCCCTTGGCATAGCCAAAATTTGAATTGTAAATGGCAGTCGATCTTCTTTTTCTACCACCTCGACGGGTTCTGTTTTGATAGTATCGATTGGTATTTCGACTAGGAGGGTGTCTACAATCAGCGTATCATATGCTGTGGAGTCTTCTACGATAGTGTCTGTTACGATTGGGATTTCTTCGTAGCTGAGGGTGGTACTATAGATATCTGCATATTTTTCTTTCTTTGAACTGACATAAAAACTTTCTCCACTGGGATAGGTGGAAAAATAAGCATCAAAAGCAGTACTGTTGATAACGGGACCTAAATTGACAGGAACAGACCAGTTGAGCCATGTGCTATCTAGACGTTTGGTCATAAAGAGGTCGAAACTACCATATCCGTCATGCCCATCACTAGAGAAAAACAAGGTCTCATAGTCATCACATAGGAAAGGGGATATTTCACCTTCGGGGGTATTGATTATCGTATCCAAGTGAATAGGGCCGAGCCATTTGTTTCCTTCTAGTCGATAGATATACAAATCTTCATTTCCATAGGAGTCATTTTTGTTGGAGGATTCTATGATGACATCTTTATTGGAGGGAACAAAATAGCCCTGAAAGGAGCCTATTCGTTTAAATTTTAAATTTAGCTCTAAAGGGGGTTGCCACTTGCCGTTTTTTTTCTCTGAAACAGAAATACCATAGTCCCATCTTAGTGGATTTGAATAGGTGTTTTGTACGTAGATACTACTGTCATTATTTCCTACTCCTAGTATGATATTATTGTATTGATTATTGAGTTGATTTAAACTAACAGCCGTGTCCCAGACGCCTGACTGGTCTCTTTGACTATACCAGATGTCTTGAGCACCTAGCTCCCCACCGATATTTCCTTCATAGAAAGTTCTGACAAAGTATAGTGTATTGCCATCACGACTTAATAGGGGAGAGACCTCTTCGGATGTTGAGTTTATAGTAGACTCCATTTTTTTGGGTTCAGAAAAAATAAGTTCTTGTCCTAAAACTGTACTATGGAGTGAAAACAATAGTATTGTGAATATGATGTATCTCATTTTTACCAAATAGGGGAGTACCTTTTTTTATTTTTTAGTTGAATTCCAAGAATGATTTCGTGACTACTAGAGTTTTGTCCGTTATCAGATGTTTTGATTTCGTAAGAATACCCAAAGCTATATTTATTGTTCATCATAAAGCCTAACATAGAGATGATTGACCCATCATTTCTGTACGATAATCCGCTATATAAATTTTGATCATATCGAACTCGTATACCTACGTCAAATAGGAAGGGAAATACGGTTGAATATCTGAGGTATGCATTTGGGATAAGCTCTATTTTAGGCCAAGGGTTTAATCGGTATCCGCCGAGTAGGTTATGCAAGAGACTCGATGAATAGCGGAGGTTGTACGCATCCCCATTGATAAGTATATAAGCGGAATTGATTATCGAATAACTTATATAAAACCGATCAGAATAGGCGGAAATGCCTGAGTTCAACTTTAGGTAAGTGTTTCTGTATTGATTGTGGAGATATTCTTGATAGATAGCGTCGTTTTGAGGTCTCAGTACAAATAAGTTTGAAATGTCGACATTGGTATTGTATACACCAAAGGAAAACCCCAGTGATAAATACATTTTACTACTGACGGGTACGTGAATCGCTGTGGAGGTCATTATTTCTATTTGATCTATTGCTCCGATCTTATCACTAAAAACGTATCCTCCTATACCTATTTTTGTTCCTTTGGTAGTATATGGGGACATATCACTGACTCGTACCGAGTTGTACTTGTGAGGGTTGTTTTTGTCTAGTTTGATTACTCCACTGCCACTGATAAATTGTGTTTTTGGAGCTCCTTCATATCCAATCCATTGTTGCCTTGTTCCCATCCTGATATCAATGAAGTCGTTTGCTCCATTCAAGGCTGGTGCAAACACGGGCATTAATTGGTAATACTGGCCAATGACAACATTGCTTTGACTGGCAGCATCTAAGGTGATTATTAGTAACAAAACCTGTATGATTAGGTGTTTCATTAAAATGCCTTTTTTGATTCTATTATTTCGTGTCATAAAGAGGCTGTTTATAATATGGTTACAAAACCTTTGTAGGTTTTCGCTTTGTTATCGATGATTACTTCTATTTGATAGAAGTAGGTTCCAGTAGGCAGTCTATCTCCTCTGTATTTTCCACTCCATGGGGTTTTATATCCTCTAGATTCAAAAATCAACCTCCCTGACCGATCAAAAATGACTACTTTGTTGTCATCAGATAGATTCAGATTTAGAATCTCCCAAGTGTCATTTTCATTGTCTCCATTGGGCGTAAAGGCTGTAGGGATAATCAAGCGTGATTTCTCATTTTGCTCGATGGATATTACGAAATCTTGAATAATGGTAGCCCCACCTTTGTCTACAGATTGAATGGAAATCTCGTAACTACTTTGATCAGACATATAAAATACCTCATTGGTGTACAAGGTCTGTCCAGATAGTAAGAATAGGTCGGAATAGTCACCATCAACGATTGTATAAATATGATTGTCGATTATATCTTCATCCACAGTAGTTAATTCTCCTATGACTGTTTCAATTGGGCTAAGCTCAATTACTCTGTTGTAATCTAGATGGAGGTGCGTAGGGGGGTCATTTTCATCAGTTACATAAATAGTAAATGTTTTATCGTATGAAGCTCCATTGCTATCCGTTGATCTAATGATCAAATCGTAACTGCTTATGTTTTCAAAGTTGAAAACCATATTGGAGCTCAATACATCTCCTGTTATACTAAACAGAGATGCATTTGTACCCAACAATGAATAAGTAAACGTCTCATTAATATCTAAATCTTCGCTATTGAGTAGTCCTATTTCTGTTCCCGATACTGCATTTTCCATGATTGTGGTGTCAGATAAGTATATATCTGTAGGAGGGCGAAATTTGCTATTTACAGTGATCGTAAATATTTGTTGAATATTTACTGTACCGTCAGTCGCATTGAGCGAAAAGTTATAATCACCAGTGTCACCATTGTCAGGAGTCCCCGAGAGCGTGGCTGTACCGTTTCCATGATCTGTAATATTTAACCAAGTAGGTATAACAGCAGCGGTGATAGATACAAGATCTCCATCATTATCTGAAGTTGTAATCGTGTAACTATAGAGTGTGTTAGCATCTACCGTAGTAATTGGCGTAGAAGTGAATACCGGAGCATCGTTGACTGGAGTGATGGTAATGGTTACGGTAATGGTATTCCCATCACTTGTTCCATCATTCGCTTTATAAGCGAAGCTGTCAGTAGTCGTTTCAGATCCGTCATGTATGTACTGGAAAGTACCATCACTATTTAAAGTCAATGTACCGTGTGAAACATCTGTAGCCAGTTTAGCCGTCAAGGCATTACCTTCTACATCAGTATCATTGGCCAACACGCTGTTTGCCCCACTTGTCAGGACAGTTGCTGTTGCACCTTCATTGACAGCTATGATATCTGCTATTGCTACAGGAAGGTCGTTTACCGCTAAGACACTTAGCGATAAAGTAGCATCATCGGTATTGACACCATCTGTAACAGAATAGCTAATGATAGGAACAATGCCATTATAATTAGTTGCAGGAACGAAGACATAGCTTCCGTCTGCATGTATGGTCACACTACCGACTGATAAGTTTGCGGTCTCACTTGGATTATAAGTGATACTTTCGACTTCAAACGATTCAATGCTCACAACATCACCGTCAGCATCACTTGCATTATTGAGCAATCCTGAAGCCTGTGCAATGGTCAAAGTGATATCTTCATCTGTGGTATTGCTGTTGTTATTTGCAGTAGGAGCAGTGTCAGTATCCGTATTACTCACGGAAATCGTTATATCTGCCCATCCATCAAAGTTGTCATCTGACAGCGCATCAATGATAGCAATAGTGGCGTCATAGGTAATTACTCCGTCGATAATATTATCCGCTACTCCTGTGATGGTCACTGTCTGTGCTACATTCCAGTTAGCTGGGGTAAAGGTCAGAGTGGCTGGAGCTACCGTTCCTTCTCCAGTATCACCAGAAGTGATGCTAATTACCACATCTGTATCCGGTTCGCTCATCAGTTTTACTGTGAAATCATCTGTAGTCCCTGACTCGGAAGTTGATGCTGTGGTTTCTGATACTTCAAATCCAGGAGAGTCATCATCTGCATTTTCTACAGCTACGGTTTGACTAGCGAGAGGATCAAAGTTATCATCGGAGCTAGCGTCTACTACCGCAATGGTCACATTATATGTTTGAGTGCCATCTATGATGTTGTCATCCACACCAGTGATGGTCACCGTTTGAGCTGTATTCCAAGAGGTAGCAGTAAAAGTGAGCGTAGCAGG
>NZ_FRAA01000005.1 GCF_900142205.1 Reichenbachiella agariperforans | reverse complement strand
TGCTTTTAGAGAGGATTGAAGTCGAATGATATTGGCTGAAAGTGTGGTTTATCCGAAGGATTAAGTTTTGCTCGTCAGGACTCGTTGAAAGCAGTCTTTCAAAACGTGGACACGTTGACAAAACTTGAGATTTAAGTTAGGCGAGAATCACCACAATTTCAAGGGATAAGCAGTTAAAAAGGCACCTCTCTTCTTCAAAAAGACGATTCATAGCCCTGTCTATAACTCATATTTTTTCAGAACAAAACAGCGAAAAGCAGCGGTAGATTCCAATTTTCAAACGAACAATAACACTGCGTATATTTCATTGATTAACTTGTAAGCTGTTTTAATTAGATGACTAAATGGTCAGCTTACAAATAATCAACGACGCTAAAGCTAAACATACAGTCGACGTTGTATGCCATTGTGTAAAGTAAAACCCCACCGCACATTTTAGCACATTTGGTTTTTGCCAACGCACAAAGCCAACCCAAAAAAACCAAAAGAGCTAAAATCTCCCCACCCACTTTGTATCTGAAACATTTCTACTCAATATCAGTCCCAATATTTATCTATTTTTCGGGACAATAAATTCTAGAAAGAAGATTGATTTGTCCCATTTTTTAATCATTTTTGGGACAATGTTAGATTTGGACACCATAAAAAAGAAGTTTAATAAAGGAGATATCTTCTTTATCGCTGACTTCACGGAGTTGGGTTCTTATGAAGCAATAAGAAAGTCATTACAGCGACTGACAACCGAAGAAGAAATTGGTCGAATTGCCAAAGGAATATATTTCTTACCTAAAAAGCATGAGAAATTCGGCATCATCTATCCGCATGCAGAACAAATAGCTGAAGCAATTGCCAAGCGTGATAAAGCCCGTATTATCCCAACGGGAATAACAGCTCTCAACAAACTAGGACTTTCCACTCAAGTACCTTTGAAAGCTGTGTATTTAACAGACGGATCAACCCGACAAATTGAGGTGGGTAACCAGACCATTCAATTCAAAAAAACAAACCCTAAAAACCTCAGTATCGACCATCAACTAAGCAATTTGATAATTCAAGCACTCAAAGCCATTGGAGAAAAAAACGTGACGGAGAAACAAATTGAAAAGATCCAGAAGATTATTAACGATAGCCAAGAGCGAGAATTAATCTATAAAAACTTGTTGAATGCTCCAGTTTGGATGCAAAAACTACTCATAACGAAATGAACAACTGGCTAACCTTATCGAAAGAAGAACAAGTTGAGTTGTTTACTCAGGTCGGGGTTCGTATGAACCTACCCTCTCAAGCAATAGAAAAAGATGCTTGGGTTACGCTTATGCTACGCATGATTTTCAACTCTGAGCTAGCCCGCCAGTTTATCTTCAAAGGAGGCACTTCGTTAAGTAAAGCGTTCAACCTCATTCAGCGATTTTCTGAAGATATTGACTTGGGCCTAGATCGTTCATACCTGGGCTTCAAAGGGGAATTAACCAAAGGTGAAATTAGAAAGCTCAGAAGAGCCTGTCATACATTCGTTTCAGAAAAATTAACAACTATTCTCACTCATGAACTCAACAACTATGGGATTGAAGAAAGCTTGTATGACATAGCGGTAGATAACGAAAAGATTTCGGATCAAGACCCTGAAATGATTCAAGTAAACTATAATTCCGTTTTCGAAGAAGTTTCCTACTTACCCAAAAGAGTTTTGATCGAAGTGAGTGCAAGGTCATTAAGGGAACCTTTTCAAGAGGTTAAAATCAACTCTTTTATCGATCAGCAATATTCGGAAATGGATTTTTCCGAGCCCGAGTTTCAAGTACAAGCAACTAGCCCACAAAAGACGTTCTTAGAAAAGCTGATTCTACTTCACGAGGAGTTTGAGAAACCAGCAGACAAAATAAGACATCTAAGAATGTCCCGTCATTTTTATGACATAGGACAAATTGTTGACTCTGAATTCGGGGATGATGCTTTAAATAATTCGGAACTATTCAACAGCATTATTGAGCATCGCAAAGTGTTTACTCCATCGAAAACGACTGATTATGAAACGTTGGATTTAAAAACGCTGAACATTACTCCACCTCAGCAGCAATTGAAAAATTACAGCAAAGACTACAGAGATATGCAAGGCAGCATGATACATGGAAGTTCAGAAAGCTTTGATGTGCTGCTGGAGAAACTAAATAGGAGATTAAAACAATACTAATGTCAAAAAACAAAAAATATAAATTCACTTTTATTGACTTATTTGCAGGAATTGGAGGTTTTCATCTCTCGATGGAAAGTGTAGGGGGAAAATGCGTTTTCGCCTCTGAAATTGACAAATTTGCTCGACAGACATATGAAGCAAATTACAAACAGTCTTCTCCTGAGATATTTGATAATGGTAATTTCAATGAAGACATTACAGATGAAAATCTCAAATATGAAGATATTCCAGAATTCGATATTTTATGCGGAGGATTTCCTTGTCAACCTTTTTCTCATGCTGGATTAAAAAAAGGCTTTGGTGATACAAGAGGAACATTATTCTTCAATATTCAAGAAATAGTGCACTCAAAAATTAAGGCTAACCAAAAGGACAAATCTATTTCAGTACCTAAAATTCTGCTTCTTGAAAACGTTAAAGGGTTTAAAAATCATGATAAAGGGAATACATTTAAAACAATTAAAAATGTTTTAGATGATTTAGGTTACGATATGAATGCCGAAGTACTGAATAGCAAGCACTTTGGAGTTCCACAAAATAGAGAGCGTATATTTATGGTTGCGTGGAATCGAGACCTCATAAAGGTTGAAAAATTCAATTTTCCATTCGGAATAGATAATGATGGAAAAGTGATCTTTGATAAAGAAAAGCGTGAACAATTAGCAAAAGAAGTAAAAGTTGGTGATATCCTATTAAAAAAAGAAGAGCTGGAACTATTAGAAAAAGAGGCAAATAAAACTTATACAATTTCAGAAAGACTGTGGGCAGGTCATCAAAGAAGAAGAGTCGAACATGCCAATAAAGGCAACGGTTTTGGCTTTTCTTCCTTTAATGAAAATTCTCCTTATACAAGTACGATATCTGCTAGATATTATAAAGATGGTAGTGAGATTTTAATAGAACAAAACCATATTGAGGGAAGGCCAAATAGACCTAGGAAATTACATCCAATTGAAGCAGCAAGATTACAAGGTTACCCAATTGATAATGGATTTATCATCCCTGTTTCAGATAACCAAGCATATAAACAATTCGGAAACAGCGTTTCTGTACCTGTTGTAAAAACTATAGCACAAGAGATCATTAAACAACTTTTATAAAATGTTAAGAGATTTAAACGAATTACTATTAGAATCAACTGAGCTTGTACAAAAAGAGATTTCGTATGTATCTGAGTATAAATTTTCAGAAACTTTTAAGACCTCTTATAAGGAATTAGTAAATAACCGAGCAATCTTTCAAAACTCAACAGTTTTAATTCCCACATCGACCAAAACTGTTGCAGCACCATCGATTTGGTTTTGGGTTGCCTGCCATCTTACAGACTTGTTAGATGAACTTGAAAAATATAAAAGCAGAGTTGAAGAAATTTTAACCGCTACTAATATCATTAACCTAGATACTGAGTATTCGACTTGGGCTGATGAAATTAGAAAAGGCAATAAAACTCCTGAAGCAGAATTTGTTGAATATTCTAAATCTCATTTTGGAGAAGATGAAACCGACAAAATATTAAAATTCATTACAGATTATTCATATTGGGGAGGAGGTAAATCAATAGGAAGATCTCAAAATGATTTTGCACATAGCGTTCTACTAAAGGCTTCTGGATTATTGAATGAAAGTAGTGGGTATCTAAGTTCAATAGTATATCAACTTAAAACTCACCCAAGTCTTAAGGAAGAACTTTTAAAATCAGTAGTGAAATTAAATTCTATCATTGAACAAGAACCATTCAATCTTACCGCATACTCCGTTTCCCTCAAAGATTCCGGCCTACTATTCAGCGAAACCATCCTAACACGATTTGTAGCTTCTCTTCTTACCAAGCCTTTTGTGCTGTTGAGTGGCTTATCGGGTTCAGGGAAAACGAAATTGGCTCAGAGTTTTGTGCAGTGGATTTGCCAAGACGAGAGTCAATATAAAATTGTACCTGTGGGGGCAGACTGGACCAATAGAGAACCCTTGCTTGGTTATCCTAACGGGTTGAATAGTGAAGAATACATAAAGCCCGACAATGGTGTGCTGGATTTGATCTTATCGGCCATAACAAATAAACAGCTGCCTCATTTTTTGATATTAGACGAAATGAACCTCAGCCATGTGGAGCGGTACTTTGCTGACTTTTTGAGCGTGATGGAGTCAAACGATACCATAAAGCTCCATTCTGGCGAGGAAGAGAAGTCGGACGTCCCTAGTTCCATTACACTTCCGTCTAATTTATTTATCATTGGTACGGTAAACATTGATGAAACCACCTACATGTTTAGCCCAAAAGTACTGGACAGAGCAAATGCCGTTGAATTTCGAATTACGACTGATGAAATGAACCAATATTTTACTGAGAGTCCACAGCTTGATCTAGATCAATTGCGAGGCAAAGGTGCTTTGATGGCTGTTGATTTCTTAGAAAAAGCTCACACTAAAATCGTTGAAAACAAAGATGCGGAGGCGGTAAAAGAAACATTGGTGAAATTCTTCGCTGAATTACAAAAAACAGGAGCAGAATTTGGTTATCGAAGTGCTTCGGAGATTATTCGTTTAATTAATCAACTTAAAGTAATCGATGCTGAATTAGCATTAGATACCTGTCTGGATATTGCCATTATGCAAAAACTCCTACCCAAGCTACATGGTTCAAGAAGAAAGCTTTTGCCAGTCCTAGAACAATTAGCGGGCTTTTGTATAAAGGAAGGATATAAAGGAAACATCGAAAAAGACATTTTACTAAACAAAGAGTTTGACCATAAGAGTGAGTTTGTTCAATTCCCCATTTCGTTGGAAAAGATAACGAGAATGTACCATGGTGCTATAGATAACGGTTTTGCTAGCTATGCAGAGGCGTAGAAATTATGGAACTACTTGAATTCAATATTGATGACATAAAAGTAAAACTTGCCTCAAAAGTTAAAGGAGTACTTTTTGACTGTGAAGATCACTTGGAGTTCGGAGAAGAACGATACCAACTTGTAGAGGGTAACTTTTACCAATACGAACTACCGGAAGGATATCAGCTTGACGACAGACATGAATTAGTTGAAACCAACGCTTTCCACACCAATCAAGGAAGAATAACACCTAACATTTATGTGGGACAAGTTTCAATTCCTGTTCTGGATGCTGAAGAAACAAAGGTTGCTGAATTAAAGCTAGAAGTGCGATCAATCAAAGCGAATTATCGGTCTGATTATCGCTTTATGTTGGAAACTATTACGGAGAAATGCACCGATTTACTTCTTCAAAGCAATTCACCCGTTACGCAACACTTCGATATCGACTATGAAAAAGACAGTTCAAGTACCTATCAGCGATTTTCATTCATTAAATCTGTTATTGATAATGAAGAATTTGATGAGGCTATTCAACGAATATTGACTTCACCGGTTACTAAATGGATTGAAAAAACGGAAGTGGTGAATACTCAGAGAATAAAACGATTGGGTAGTTTCGAAATTCGTCAGTTGACAACTGGTTCTCAGAGGACATCTTTACCGAGTAGTCATCATCTCCATTCAGTAGGATTAACTTCGATTCCTAACAAAATTAGCTCATACAGTAAGACCGATTCGGTTGACACTCCGGAAAACAGATTCGTAAAACATGCTTTAGAAACCTACTTAAAATTTTGTTCTGATATACAATCGAAAGCCAGTGTTGGATCGAGATTATACCTTGAGGCTAAGGCCGTAACACAAAAATTAGAATCGTATTTACACAATACTATCTTTAAGGGGATCTCTCGTCCTACCTCTTTAAAATTAAACAGTCCAATACTGCAACGAAAAGAAGGCTATAGAGAATTACTGAAATCTTGGCTCGTGTTTGATTTGGCAGCAAAACTGACTTGGCAAGGCGGTGATGATGTGTATAGAGCTGGAAAAAGAGATGTAGCTACATTATACGAATACTGGTTATTTTTCACCCTGTTGGACTTATTCAAAGATGCCTTTGAAATTGAACCAAAGGAAACTTCAAAACTCATTCAGAAAACGAATGATGGACTAGGCTTGCAACTCAAGCAAGGCCAACATACTGCACTCAAAGGAGTATTCAATACAAGCACAAGAGAGTTGAATGTATCTTTTAACTATAATAAATCCTTTTCAGGAAAAAGTGAATACCCGGAAGGTGGCAGTTGGACTAAAAGTATGCGTCCAGATTATACCTTGTCATTTTGGCCAAAATCGATAACTAAGGTAGAAGAGGCAGAACGACTAGAACAGGTTGTACATATTCATTTTGATGCTAAATACAAAGTTCTACACCTCAACCAAATAATAGATGAGGAAGAAGAAACAAGTAGGTCATTCAAAAATGCAGACATTTTAAAAATGCATGCCTATAAAGACGCAATTAGACGTACAGGAGGTGCTTATGTCCTTTACCCAGGAACGGAATCGATGAAGGAAAAAGGCTTTCATGAGATAATACCAGGGCTGGGAGCCTTCCCAGTTCGACCGTCCAGAACCAATACGGGGATAGCAGATTTAAAGGCATTCATTCTTGAAGTAATTAATCACTTTGTTAACCGAGCTTCACAGCGTGAGTTTCTATCAAATAAAGTTTACGACATCTACCGAGACAAACCATCAGAGCTAAATGAACCTATACCTGAAAAGTATGGTGACAAAAACATCATACCTGACGAGACTTTTGTTTTAGTTGGGTTCTATCGTTCAGCAGAGCATTATAATTGGATAAAAAAAGGTCAATACAATTTTAGAATGGGATCTGGTAACGGTTCTTTAATTCTTGAACAAGAAGTAATTGGAGCAAAATACCTTCTACTACACACCCACAAAGAGAAGAAAAGTGGTGATCTATGGAAGATTGTAAGTAAAGGACCAAAAGTTTATTCAAGGCTAAATCTGGAAAAGAAAGGTTATCCAAAAGCAACTGATGAAAAGGATTACGAAAAGCATTACTTGGTGATCGAAATTGAAAAAGTCACCGACAAAGAATTTGTGGGTCGCGAATGGGATTATACGAAACTATCGAATTATAGTGAGGGTAATGCAAAAGCATATCCTTTTACAACTACACTCACAGAACTTATGAAAGTCATAATGAAGCCCACGCAGTGAGCCAAACACATTGCCAAGTCGCACAAGGCAACCGCACAAACCAAAACATGTCAAAGAGTATGGCTACCCAACGCACGGTGGTAACCCGAAGCGGTCTGCTACTAAAGGGGGGAATACACGGCATACAACATGGGCTAAGAAAACATAGGGGTTTGGTGGTATTAGAAAGTTCAGAGCTTTTGGACAGTCCGCCAATCCAAAATTTTGATTATGAAAAAAGTAAATTAGATTATAAAAATATTTGGCTTGGCTAAGTGGTAAACTGAAAGTTTCGTGCTTCGTAATCGCCTACTTTTCATATGCTAACCGTTACATGCCACTATGAGAATCATATTAACACTTTCTTTATTTTTAACATTTATCACTTCTTGTTCAAACGATGAACAGCATAGAATTAATACGATAATATTAAATACCGTTTCAGTTGAGGAATTAAACAGGCAACAAATAATAATGAATGACTCAACCATTTCATTCATTAACACAATATTACCATCAACACCTGTCGAGATTAACAACACTCGAACTTTAATCTTGAAGGAACTCAAAACGATTAAACAAGAGCTGGTTAGTTCTTCAGGTGGTTACGATGAATACCACAACTACATAAATCCATTGGAACAAGTTCGAGTTAGAGCATTTCTAATTGAAAATGGAAAAGCATCGGAAATACAAGAATATGTTAATTCAATTATAAGCGATATCAATAAGCAAGGATATGAACTGCCTAGAATTGCCAGAGACGCAAAAGACATAGAAATATTTCGATATGACCCAAATCAAAAACACAAAACATATGAAGAAATGAACTTTGCAAATGTCAACCTAATTGAAGCTCTAAATGTTATTGCTGTGAATGAGGCTTTCATTTTACAGGCTGAGAACAAATACCTGAATTGGTACCTCATGCAAAATCTAAATAAAGGCATGTAACATTCTGTGATGAAATCATGGCGGTTTAGAGCAGACGAAAATTCTCTGCATTCTGGATGCCTCGCCATATCTCAGATTAGCTCTATGGAATCAAAAAAGGAATAGACCAAATCAGAGATTTGGCTAATTCGTTAAGGAAACATTATCTTCACCAAAAGCCACGATTCATACAGTGGCGTTAGCTACAATACAATTGCCTCCAATGAAATTAATATTTTCACTTGTTTTCTTGCTTACTTTTGGCTCGCTTAAAGGGCAAGATGTTATTGACAGTGTTTTATACAATCACTCGATTTCGGCTCCAGAAAATCTTAATGAAGATATTGAAGAATTGATAGAATACTTATCACAGGTAGCAAAAACAGACAAACAAAAAATACAGGTAATATCTTATTGGATTACTAACAATATTGAATACGACTTAACTGGATTCTTTAGTAACAGTTATGGTAATTCTTCTTGGGCCAATACCTTAATCACAAAAAAAGCAGTTTGTCAGGGGTACTCTGAACTATTTAAGGAATTTTGTGATCTCTTAGATATCGAATGTTATTTGATAACCGGCTATGCAAAGGGTTATGGCATAGAGCCGGGTTATTCATTTCAAGAAACTAATCATGCTTGGAATATTGTAAAAATCAATGGAGTATATGAACTTTTCGATTTAACATGGGCAAGTGGTCATTCGTCATTTTATGACTCTTCGTTATATGTCAAGAAACTTGATCCTAAATTTCTTTTTGCAAATCCAATAAGCTTTGTAGAACAACACCTTCCAGGTCAAAATAGATGGCAACTTTTAAATTTTCCAGTATCTATTGATGAGTTCGAAAAGAATGTTGAAGCTGAACATATGATAGATAGTGCAGGTTTGTTTTACAACTTTTCCGATTCAATTGCAGCTTATTCGGAACTTGATGAATATGACAGAGAAATATGTGATCTTAATAAGAATTATGAGGTTTTACCATCTGAATTAAATCGTGCTTTATTAAGCTATAAATCAGGGTACATATTATCATTTGGCAAGTATGATGAAGATCGATTTAATAAATCACTTGAACTTTTTACGATTGCACTAACAACCTATCAAAAACCAGAATACGAGAACCCTTCATATGTGGAAAACATTCTACAAAACATGGAATATGTCAAGTCGAGATTGGAGAATAAAAAGTAGCTAACAATTGATATGAGATGCATGGCGGTTTAGTGAAAATGGAGAGTGTAGCGGTTTTTTCAAGCCCCGCCGATTCTGCGCTGCGCCTCATTAGAAATCAAAAATGTATGAGCCGAATCGCAGATTCGGCTATATTAGTATCCGAAACGAACAAAACATAAAACGCCACGACACCATATCTTGGCGATATCTATGGTAAAAACAAGTGTAATGGCCTTTTTTTAATCCAATTTCTCTTGATAAGGCGTTCCTCTTTTGACAACCGCTACCACGCGGTGAAGCAGTTTGTTTCTAACGGCATTTAATGCACTCATCTTGCTTTTTCCATCTTCTGTTTTTCTTAAGTAATACTCTCTGAGTTCTTTGTGGCATTTTACTGCATTCATGGCACACATATGCAAATGATGTTTGAGTTGTTTATTAGCAAAGCTTGAGGTGCCAGGCTGAGAAAACACACTCGTCCCACTGCGATATTCGAAGGGTGCAACACCACAGTAACATGCCAGTTTTCGGTTGTCCTACATGCGAGTGAATCCATCTGTATAAACAATGAGATCAATAGCCAAAACTTTACCCACACTCTTCACCGAAGTGACCAACTGGTAGAGTGCACGAAGTTGTTTGTCTATGCTGACCAACTCTTCCATTTTCTCTTCTACTTTGACTAAGGATTTTTTTAATCCTTCTACAGCTTGTCGACTGACTCTTTCTATTTCCCTACCTGCCTTTGGATCTACTTTTGTCAGTTCATTGATCGCAACGGTTTGACTTTGGAGTCCTTTCTGAAGTCTTATTCTGGTCTTCATAAGGTCTTTAAGGCGGTTTAAGGTAGGATGAGAGAGTTTGACTAGTTTGGCATCTCTTTGATGGTCAAAAGCAAATTTGGCTATTCTCTCAGCATCAATCTTATCGGTTTTACCTCTAACTAATCCCATACTTCTTTTGATGTGTAAAGACGACTCTAGCCATACTTTACATTCAGCATGAGGCACTTTTAGGTTAGTTAAAAGCAGGAAGATTATCAATCCCTACCCTAAAGGCCGGCTCCTCACTAAAAATGTCTAACAGACATTTTCTTTACGCTCCGCCCCAGTTCATCCAATCAGACTTGCTATCTTGTCTTCCTAAATGAAGGCTATCCCAATATTGTGGGATTCCTTCACGGATTTAGACGTGATTAAATAGTCTGACCCGTTTCAGAACGGGGTTCGGTCAACACCTCACGGTATCCAACCTTGCAACTTGCTAACGATTCGAGCTACGAACCCGCTCGTAAGGGACTTTCACCAACTCGTCCTCGTGATGCTTACTATTTATTGGTTCAGTTGAAACCTTTTGTAAATAGATGGAGTATTGTAGTTTGTTATGTACCTTGTGATACATAGTAGTGAAAGGTACAGTTTAAACTCAAAAAACATAGCTTATGAAAAGTGTATTAGGAATCGTAGTATTGATGTTGACCGTCAATTTGATCCAAGCTCAACCTGGAAAAGTTAGAGAAAAGGATCTAGATGGTGTTTGGCAATTGAAGATTGATCTAGGAGATGATTTTCTAGAAGAAGAGATTGATGATGAAGACAACGCCATGGCGCGTGTCATCATGCAGGCGACAGAATCCTTTGTAGATGGGATTTTGGATGAAGTAGATATTCGTTTTGAATTTTTGGATGGCGGAGAGTGCAAGATATATGTGTCTGCATTTGGTTCTGATCCCGAGATAGAGACAGGTAAATGGTCTATTAACAAAAAGGGGCAACTGTTGATCTCCGATACTGATTCCTATCAGTCTGATGGAGATGAGTACTGGATGATGGAGGACGATATCCTGATCGCTATGGAAGATGGTGAAATTCTAGAAGAAGATGCACACGTCTATTTGGTCAGAATCGACTGATAATTATAGGTGGCACAGCAACTGTCCTTTATGAATACGTCCTCCAAGGGTCACGTATTCATAAAGGACAGTACGAGTTCGAACGGTAGCCTTGATCTTATTGCTAAACCCTTGGAGGGTTCTTCGCAGTGGTTTGAATGCAATTGCCCTGACTAGAATAATGAATCCTTATCTTCTTAGAGTTGCTCTAAGAAGGTAAGGATTTCTTTATAGACGAAATCTAACTCCTCGTCCGTGATGATGTAGGGAGGAAGGAGATAGATGACATTGCCGAGGGGTCGAATAAGGATGCCACGTTCGAGGAAGTAGGGGTATATCTTTTGTCTCGCAGTACTTTCATAGCCGGTCTCCCCAAAGCCCTTCAAATCAAAAGCGACTATAGTGCCTTGTACTCTTACCTTTTCTATCTGCGATTGCTTTTCTAAGGTTTTGGCGAATGCCTCATGCTTGGCTTGGATGCGAGCGATGTTGTTTTGGCACGTGTCGCTCATGAATATCTCGAAGCTGGCATTGGCGACCGCACAGGCCAGCGGATTGCCTGTGTAGGAGTGCCCATGTAGAAGTGCCTTGGCATAGGAGTCACTCTGGAATGCTTCTTCGATCTTTTCGTTGCAGGCGGTGATGCCCAGTGCCATAGTTCCTCCTGTGATGCCTTTGGAGAGGCAGATAAGGTCAGGCTTGTGGATACAGTAGTCGGTAGCCAATGGCTTGCCCGTACGTCCAAAGCCCGTCATTACTTCATCTGCGATACATATCACGCCATACTTTTGGGCAATAGCGATCAGTTGGTCCAGTAGCTCGGCGGAATACATACGCATCCCACCTGATCCCTGTACTAAAGGCTCAAAGATGAAAGTACTGCACTTATCATCCGAGACCAGCGTTTCGAATGTACTAAGGACTTCCGCTTGATTGTCTGCGTCAGGGAAATCGATAAAATCTACATCGAATAGAAAGGGAAAGAATGGGGCAGTAAAGCCACCACGCTCACCTACAGACATAGCCCCAAAGGTGTCTCCGTGATATGCGCCATTGATTGCGACTACTTTGGTTCGTTGTTTTTCGTCTCGGTTGTACCAGTACTGAAAAGCCATTTTCAGTGCAACTTCAATGGCCGAGCTGCCATTGTCCGAAAAGAATATCTTGCTAAAACTATCCGGAAGGAGCTTCATGAGATTTTCAGAGAGCTTAATGGCTGGCTTGTGTGTGAATCCCGCAAAGATCGCATGCTCCATCGTCAGGGCTTGGTCGTAGAGCGCTTTGGCGAGCGTCTCATCGGCGTGACCGTGGATGTTGACCCACCAAGAGGAGACCGTGTCTATGATTTTTTTACCCTCTGTGGTATGGAGATACATGCCTTTGGCGGACTCTAGGGGGATATACTCGAAAGGAGTGATGAGCGGAGCAAAAGGGTGCCATATTAGGTCTTTGTCTTTCTGACGTAGTTGTTCGGTAGTCATAGATTTGTGATTTTTTGTTTGTTCACTGTATCAGCAGTGATGGTGTCCATCATAGGGATTCGCCCGAGGCATTTCAATCCAGTGTATTGGAGAATGAAGCTTTCTGTGTCTTCATTGGGATCTCCGTTGAAGATGATGCCCTTGATGGGATAGTTGTGTGTTTGTAGATAGGCTACTGATAGTAGGGTATGGTTGATACTCCCTAGGTAATTGCGTGAGACTAGAATCACTTCTGCCTCAAATTGCTTCGCAAGATCGATGACTAGACCTTGGGCATTGAATGGTACCATCAGTCCACCAGCTCCTTCGATGATTAGTGTATTACTGGTCTCAGGGAGCGTAAATTGATCTGCGGTTATTTGTACGTTTTCTCTTCGTGCAGCGGCATGCGGAGACATGGGATGCTGTAGCATGACTCCTTCTGGATGGACGACTAGACTCGAATCTATGAGCTGTCGTATCTGGTCACTATCGGTAGGTTCTCCTGCCTGTATGGGTTTCCAGTAGTCTGCCTTGAGCTGCTGTGTTAGTATTGCACTGGCTAGGGTTTTGCCTGCATCTGTGTCGATACCTGTCACGAAATATCTCTTGTTTTGACTCATAGATGCGAAGATAATAAATCAACCATAGCCCTGATCTCTGTGGTCGTATTATGCTGATGTAGGCATATCCTGAGACGCTCTGAGCCCACCGGGACAGTAGGGGATAGAATAGCTCTGACATCAAAACCTTCTTGGAGGAGAGTATCAGAGAGTTGTTTGACCGTCTGATTACCAGGCACGATGAGGGGCTGGATTGGTGTGAGACTTTCGGGCTTATAGCAGCGGTCTTTGTTGCCTATAGTCTCTTGATAGTACTGATTGAAAAAGCTTATTTTGTCTTGAATCTCTTGCTGTAGATGTATGTGCTCACCGAGGTAATCAAATGCTGCATCTATCGCAAAGATGCTGTGGATGGGTAGGGCAGTCGTGTAGATGAATGATCGTGCAAAGTTGGTCAGGTAGTCGATCAACTCCTGCGAACCTGCGATACAGGCACCATGTACTCCCATCGCTTTTCCAAAGGTGTAAACCCGACCTATAAACTGATCCTCGATTCCTAAGTGGCAAACGAGTCCGTTACCTTGCTCGCCATAAAGTCCCGTGCCGTGGGCTTCATCGACTAGGAGTTGTGCATCGTGCTTTTTGGCTACTGCCAATAGCTCATCAAAACAAGCCATGTCTCCGTCCATCGAATAGACTGATTCGATCACGATGTACACTTGTCCTTGACTGTTTTTGATCTTCTTTTCTAGATCCTCGGGATCATTGTGTCGAAAGGAGTAGCTTTTGGCTGAGCTTAGTTTTGCTCCCTCCTTGATGCAAACATGTGCCAGGCTATCATAGATAATGGTGTCCTGACGCTGTGGTAGGCTGGAGATCAGTGCCAGGTTGGCGACATAGCCGGAGTTGAATAGCAAGCAGGCTTCTGCGCGAAAGATTTTGGCCAACTTACGCTCCAAGGTTTCGGCATGACTCGTGTTGCCTGCGAGCAGTCGCGAACCAGCCGATCCGTTCAGATGTGTGATGCCTTCGTAGGAGTAGTTGTTGATCTTATCGAATAGCGTACGGGAGCGACTCAGTCCGAGGTAGTCATTGGAGACGAAATCTACCAGACTTTTCGTCGGGGTAGTTAACCTTCGGAGGTTGCCTTGACTCTCTCTGTCTCTTAGTTTTTTTATGAAATCCTGCTTCATCGATACAATTTTACTACAGAATTTGCTTTATCATTGGGAATCCAGCTACCATTTTGTCTAGCAGAACCAAATTGCATTGAAGTATATTTTTGCCACATTTTTGTTGTTGAACACGTTCCATCTCTTCGGACAGGAATCTGCCCCGATCAACCACGAACTTAGTTTTCAATTCGACAATGACTTGCTGTTTTTTGATGCCGGGGATCGCTACTATACCAATGGTCTGTTTTTTACCTACAGACAAAAAATAAAGGAGGATAGGAGTTGGTCGAATCTATTTGGTTTTCAGTCTTTACACAAGTCTATATTTCATGTTGCATTTGTATCGAAGATTTTCAATCCCTATAACCTGAAAGGGGAAAAAGCCGAGGAGATCGATCGACCGTATGCAGGGGAATTGTATGTGGATGGATTGTACACCAGTTATTGGGGTCAGAATAGGTTAGCGGTCGGAGTAGATCTGGGTTGGTTAGGGACTAAAACACGGAGCGATGACATTCAGACGAATCTACACACCACATTTGGATGGGTGAGGCCTAGAGGCTGGCGTGATTATCAGATCCATGACACGCCCATAGCACACCTTTATACAGGGCTATCCAGAGAGATCGTATCTATAGGCCCTCTATCGCTAATTAGTGATGTAGATGTGCGTGTAGGAACCATCAATACCAATGCCGCAGCAGCCATAACCATGAGGTTAGGCAGGAGTCAGCCTTTGGATGCAAGTGTCCTCACACATGCACGAACAGGAGAGCGGATAGCCAATGACCGAAAGTGCAAGGAGCTATTTTTTGTCACCAAGACGCAGCTGATGCATGTCTTCTATGATGCGACGATTGAGGGGAATATCATAGGTGAGCCCAGTCCATTTGTCAAATCTGCTGAACCATGGGTGTGGATGCAAAGCGTAGGAGTCATGCTCAGTATGAAGACTTTTGATCTCCAAGCATTGTGGTCATTTTTAGGCAGGGAAGTGGTCGGTGGTCGTCCGCACAAGTATGGGACATTGGTGATCGCCAAACGCTTTTAGAATTTCTTACCGCATATTCCTTTTCCGTCATACCCCACTTGATCACTCGCTGGACGGCTAGGGGGCTTTGTCTTGCTATTTAAAGACAGGTTTAGCCGCTTTTTGTAGTGATTCAGATTATGGCATTCTATTTGTAAACTGCCTCATACTAGTGGGTTTTATGATATAGAAGATGTCGGTATGATTAAAGTATGTGTGGGGATTGTAGTGCTGTGTTTGTTGGAGGTAGAACTAAGGGCACAGCAAATGAATGTGGGGGTGAAAGGCGGTTTGAATGTAGAGGAGTTGTCGTCCGAGGTGGCGCATGTATCGAACAATTATCATGCGGGGTTATTTGTCAAATATGACGCCAGCAAGAAAACCACACTGCAACTGGAGTGTTTGTATTCCCTGAATCGAACCCGATCTGAAGGAGAACCTTATCTGGTTACCGAGTTTCAAATCCCTCTCTTATTCAAATACTTTATACTCAAGCCACTGTATCTACAAGGAGGGCTGCAAGGAGAAATTCTAACCAAAGCGGCTACTATTGCCACGGAGAGCCAGGTGTGGGAGTCCAAAGGATTGCATACTGAATACACTTATCTCGGAGGAGTGGGGTTTAATCTGCCTAGTGGTTTTGACTTGTCGCTACGTTACCTTCATCCTATTACAGCATCTGTCTTTAATCAGCCTTCCTTTCAGTTATCCATAGGTTTTGACATTTATTAGGTCTTACGATGCAATATAATGTCTGTGATTTAGTAATATTTGTAGTGTGAGCGTTTTCACTTTGAAAAGAATTACTTAAACAAAAATCATAGACATGAAAAATAAAATACAATTCTCCGCGCTAGTCGTACTGTTGTTGGTTGCCTTGGTATCATTCGAGTCAAAGGCTCAATTGGAGTTAGGGGTTAAAGCTGGTTTGAATTTTAATTCAGCATCTGTAGATGCAGCTCAGGCGGGTCAGTCATACAATGATGTAGCAGATACAAGAACGGGCTATCACTTTGGGGGATATGCACATATCAAACTAGGACCATTGGGAATTCAGCCTGAAGTTTATTACTCTGTTCAGGGAGCGGATGTTACTGTAGATGGAGCTAAAGGAGCCATTAATTCTAACTACGTTCAGGTACCGATCTTGGTGAGATTTAATTTTCTCAAGATGTTCAATGTTCACGTTGGACCACAGTTTGGATTTGTCGTATCGGATGATTTTGATGGTGTAGCAGAGGACTTAGAAGGGCAAACGGCTAACAGTGATTTTTCTATCGCAGCAGGTGTGGGTGTTGATCTACCTTTCAACCTTAACGTTACTGCTAGATACGTCAACGGATTCACTGATGTAGTAGAAGATGCCCAAGCATCGGATATCGAATCAATGAAAAATGCAATGTTCCAAATCTCTGTAGGCTATGCCTTGATCGGTAGATAATCCTGTGTGAAAATTAAGACAACAAAAAAAGGGAGCATCACTGATGCTCCCTTTTTTTGTTGTCTTTGGATGTTCTTGATTAGATACTCAGAATCTTTGTCAATCGAACCAACTCTTGGTTCAATGGTTTTGATTTAGAGATAGCAAGTTTCAAGTTGGTATAGGTGATTTTGTTGTCAATCACACCGACCATTACTCCTTTTTGTCCATTCATTAGTCCTTCTACCGCAGCTAGACCTAGACGTGAAGCTAGGATTCTATCAAACGCAGTAGGGCCACCACCACGCTGGATGTGACCAAGGTTGGTCACTTTGATATCCATATTAGGAGTGTGAATTTTTACTCTTTCGGCGATTTCGTGCGCACTACCTTGTGCATCTCCTTCTGCTACTACGATGATCGATGAACCTTTTTTGTTGTCTCTACCTTCTCGCAGTTTAGCGATCACATCGTCGATGGTTGTGCTTGTTTCAGGTACCATGACCATCTCCGCACCTCCACCAATACCAGATTGGATGGCGATATAGCCACTGTGACGTCCCATTACTTCGACGAAGAATACTCTGTCGTGAGAGGCCGCAGTGTCTCGGATTTTGTCGATAGCATCAAGAGCTGTATTGACAGCCGTATCGAAACCAATCGTATAATCTGATCCGTATAGATCATTGTCAATCGTACCTGGTGCACCTATGACAGGAATGCCGTACTCGTCGTAGAACAAGTTGGCACCTGTAAATGTACCATCACCACCAATGGCGATAATGCCCTCTATTCCATGTTTTTTGAGATTCTCGTAGGCTTTTTTTCTTCCTTCTTTGGTTCTGAATTCTTCACTTCTGGCTGACTTTAGGATCGTGCCACCAGTTTGTACAATGTTACTTACGGAGTGAGATTCCATTTTGGTGATTTCACCTCTGATCATTCCGTCGTATCCATATTTGATACCATATACATCTAGATCGAGATAGATGGCACTACGTACCACTGATCTGATGCAGGCGTTCATTCCTGGTGAGTCACCACCAGAAGTAAATACAGCAATTTTTTTCATAGAATTAAAACTTATACAGTTCTGCCCTTAATTAAATAATATATCGCTTGGGTTGCGTTGTTTGGCGCCCAAAGTAAACCATATTTTGCTACAAAATCATCAATAACAATGCTCAATTGCCCTACTACGTAATTATTTTTCTGCGTATTTTTCAAAATTTCATATTTTGGTGATCACGCCATAATTTTTAGTTTATTTCGCTATGCATTAACACTATGGTTATGTCCAAAAAAGTTCTGGTTATCACATATTATTGGCCTCCTAGTGCTGGAGGAGGAGTACAACGATGGCTCAAATTCGTTAAGTATTTGCCAGATTATGGTTGGGAGCCTGTTGTATTCACGCCAGAAGATCCTGATTTTGGTATTCAAGATGAGTCCTTGGAGCTGGATGTACCCCATACGACTGAAGTAATACGTTTTCCCATCTGGGAGCCCACCCAAAAACTGAAGTCAGCCAAGACGAAGCAGGGAGTAGTCGCTAGTGATCAGCAGTTGACCACTCTAGGCAAACTGATGATTTGGCTCAGAGGTAATTTGATCGTGCCTGACCCGAAACGTTTTTGGGTGAAGCCTTCAGTGGGATTCTTACAAAGTTATATAGAGCAGAACCAGATCGATGCTGTGGTTACCACAGGGCCTCCTCATAGTCTCCATTTGATTGGGTTGGAATTGAAGAAGAAAACAGGGATCAAATGGATTGCAGATTTTCGGGATCCATGGTCAGACTGGGATATACTGGATGAGCTAAAAACAAGTGCGGTGGTTAAGAAACTCCATCGTAGACTCGAACGTCAAGTGATGCGAATGGCAGACCGTGTACTGGCTTGTACGCCAGCCATGGCAGACCTCTTTCGCGCCAAGAATAATCAATATCGTGTAGAAATGATCACCAATGGAGTTGATGGACGAGATTTTTTAAACTACCAGTCCGATGCTTCGTCTTCTGGGAAGTTTATTATTAGTCACATGGGACTGCTCAATGACATGCGTAATCCGCGTGAGCTATGGGTTGCTTTGACCCAACTGTGTGCGGAGGAGCAAGGGTTTGCGGAAGACTTACAGATTTTCCTATCCGGAATGATCAGCGATGGAGTACTCCAACAGTTGGAGAGTTCTAGCGAGTTGTCAAAGTGCCTGTGTTATGAAGAGTACTTGTCGCATGATCAGGTTGTCGAGCAGTACGAGCGGTCTGGTTTACTGTTGTTGCTCATGAATCAGTCTGATAATGCGGATTTGTTGATCCCTGGAAAGCTATTCGAATACCTGTATGCAGAGCGTGATGTATTGGCATTTGGGACTGAGCAGTCAGATGTGCATCAGATTTTGACTGATTCGGGATTGGAAGGTGTGGTGAATTACTCTAATCAAGAGCAAATCAAAACGCGGGTAAAGACTGCCTATCAGCGATGCAAATCGGGTAGATTACATGTGCCTGTATCTAACAAAACGCAGTGGGAACGACGCAACTTGACACAAGGGCTAGCAAGCATACTTGATCAGATCACTGACTGATGATTGCATCGTGATTTATTGTCACCAAGGGAGTTTAGGTTTGATGCGTTTATTATAGATGCCATTGGCCTCAGGTGATATTCGCAAACCAAGGACAAGTACCCCTAAGGTAATTGTGATAATGCCTGAACGAGCCATGAGATCTATATAGGTGTTGTAGCAGTAGGGTAGGTATAATCCCATAAACAGTACAACGCCAAATATCCCTAGCATTTTGAGTGTGCTGATGGAAAAGGGAGTGATGTTCAGTTTCCATCTTAGGAAGGTCATTTTGACAAGGTTGAAGACTGAAATGGACAGCAATGTCGCCATAGCTGCCCCATCCATTCCATAGATGGGAATCAAATAACTGTTTAGTACGACCATGATCATAGACAGACAAAAAATGGAGACTACATTGAATCGATAGTAGCGAGACATGACGATGATCTCGCTGTTGTTGGCAAAGGTCATGTCTATTAGTTTGGATATTCCGATGATGATGATGACGTTTCGCCCGAGGCTGTAGTCACTGCCGTTGGGCATGAGTGCGTAGATGTTGTCGAGGTTCGCTACGATCCCCACGAAAAACAGCGAAGCTATGATCATGAGGTTGATAGATAGCTGGCGGTGCATTTTTTGGACATCCGCAAGGCGATTATTTTCAAAAGCCTGTGAAATCAGTGGTGTAGTGATTTGTAGAATTGGGCGTTTCGATAGTTCGATCATCACTGCGAAATAGAAAGAGGTACTATAGATGCCATTTTCATCCAACCCCAATAGTGAGGTAACCATCACTTGATCGATGTTGAGGACAATGTACGCACCACTTGCCCCAATGATACTATACAGACTGAAGTTAGCCATGCGGTACATCAGCTCTCTACTGACGGAAGAGAACCGGAAGGAAAACCGCAGCTCACCCAAAAACATCAGGTAGACGATCAGTGCCATGAGGCAAAATCCATAGATCAAAATAAGACCATACACTAAGGTGTCCAAATCAATCAGTTCATAGAAATAGAGTAGTACTGCTATCCCTGTGAGAATACGTAGTAGGATCTCTCTGATCAGGTTCATAGCAATGATCTTGAGTAGAATGCGGCTATAGGTTTCCACTAACGAGTAAATCGCAACGATAAATATAAGCGCAACAATGACAGGGATGTAGTTATTGACGAGTGGAGATTTGGTTTCGAATAGTGCCACGAAATCTGCTTTGAACAAGACGATACCGAGGCTCATGAGTATTGCACCCAGTAGCGTACTCAAGGTGATCAGGCCGAGTAATTGCGGAAGACCGTTTTGCTGTTTTTTGATTTCGGGAGAAAACTTGAGTAAAGCCTGAGAGGTACCTAGCTGTACCAATGGGAGCAGCATGAAGGCGATGTTGGGCAGGACACGAATCAACCCCAGTTCTTCGGTAGATAGAAATGCGGGGAATAATAACACGGAGTTGACAAAGCCAATGAAGGCACCGAGGTAGGTGACGATTCCAGAAATACTGCTTTGCTTGATGACTACTCCCAAGGGGTTTGTTGTTTTGATGTGTGGGCACAATGATAATTATTACCGTCATATTTTAAGTAATTGCCTTGGGCAATTCGTAGCTTTATGCCTTCAATTAAAATCGTCGATTTGAACAATTCAGAGATAAAAAACAGTCTAAAACTGGCCGCTCAACTCATGGAGCTGCACGGGGAGAATCCATTCAAAACTAGATCGTACGTATCTGCTGCCGATGTGGTGGGAGGTTTGGACGCGGAGCTCAGTACGCTGAGTACCGACGAAATACTCGCCATAGATGGTATTGGCAAAGGTATGGCCACCAATATTTCTGGTTTGCTAGAGCGAGGGTCGTTTGATAACCTCGACAAGTACATGGAAATGACACCAGCCGGAGTGGTTGAGATGTTGGGGATTTCGGGGTTTGGACCCAAAAAGGTCGCCGTTCTCTGGCAAGAGGGGGGAGCCGAAACCCTAGAGCAGCTCATGGAGCTGTGTCTCCAAGGCAAAGTCGCTAGTCTCAAGGGGTTTGCAGAAAAATCCCAAGAAACACTCAAGGCCGCAGTGGCGTTTTTGATTTCGAATCAATACAAAGAAAAATATGGGAACATCGATCAAGCGATCGCAAATTTGGTGTCAGCGATAGATGGACTCAAGGAAGTACAGTCTTGTTCCGAATCGGGACAGATGCGTCGCAGGATGGAAGTCATCGACTTGGTGGAGATCGTCGTGGCGGCAGAGGATCTCGATGCGCTACGTACCTCACTCAATGCCCTACAGGTATTGAGTGAAGAAGAAAAAAAATCAGGACCCACGACATGGTATGGTCGTCATGTTGGGATCAAAGCCCCTCTCAAACTACACTTGACGAGTCCGGACAAGTTTGTCCAGAGGCTGGTCGAGACGACTGGGTCGGTTCGTCACATCAATATGCCCATCGCGGATCAAGTAACAATCAAATCGTCTTTGATTAGGCCTTTCGAAAGTGAAGAAGAGCTGTATCAATCGTTGGGAATGAAGTACATCGTACCCGAATTGAGAGAAGGCTTGAAGGAAATAGAATGGGCCAAAAATGACCAAATCCCTGCGTTGATTGAGATGTCAGATCTCAAGGGGATATTGCACAACCACTCGACCTACAGTGACGGCAAACACACGCTGCGCCAGATGGCAGAGCACTGCCAGCAGTTGGGGTATGAGTATCTGGGGATTTCGGATCACAGCCAGACAGCGGTCTATGCTGGAGGCCTTCAGGATGCTGATGTAGCGCGTCAGCAGGAGGAAATCAAACAACTCAACGAGGAGTTGGCCCCTTTCAAGATTTTTTCGGGGATCGAGTCGGATATCTTGGCAGATGGCTCGCTCGATTACTCGGAGGAGATTTTGTCGTCATTTGATTTCATCGTGGCGTCTGTACACTCAGGCCTCAATATGGATATCAAAAAGGCTACCGATCGTTTGCTCAAAGCCATATATAATCCACACACGACTATTCTCGGTCACATGACAGGTCGCTTGCTGGTGCAGCGCGAAGGCTATCCTGTCGATCACAAAGCCATCATTGAAGCTTGTGCAGAGACAGGAGTGGTCATAGAGATCAATGCGAGTCCCTATCGCTTGGACATGGATTGGCGATGGATCGACTATGCCTTGGAAAAGGGTGTCAAACTGAGCATCAATCCCGATGCACACCGCATGGATGGCTACCAAGACATGTACTACGGGCTGCAAGTGGCACGTAAAGGTGGATTGACGGCCAAAGACAACCTCAACAGCATGAGTTTGCCTGAGATTACGGCCTTTTTTGAGCAGAAGAAAAAGAAGAAGTAAACATGGTAGGGCAGTCCATCAAGCGACTCATCATCGTACGTCATGCCAAGTCAAGCTGGGACGATGCTAGCCTCACGGATCACGACCGGCCATTGGCCAAACGTGGGATGCGGGATGCGCCAAGGATGGCGGAGTATCTCTGTAGATACCTGGATCGTCCTGACATGGTGGTGACGAGTACGGCTATACGCGCGTGGCAGACAGCAGATTACTTTACCCAAGCACTGGGTACGCTGCCTCATCAGGTACGAGAGACGAGTGCACTGTTTCATGCAGGGCCGAGCGAGATATCAGCCGTGTTGTCCCAGTTGTCCCCTAGTACCCAATCCGTCATGCTCTTTGGACATAATCCGGGCTTTACCGATTTTGTCAACCAACTGACCGCAGAAAATATAGAGAATATTCCCACATGTGGGGTAGCTGTGATTAGTTTGCAGCTTGGTGACTGGCAGGATGTCCGTAATGCAACCGGACAGCTAGAACACTATTTTTATCCAAAAGGAATTTGAAACATCAATAATTTTAGGAGATGACTTACGTACCCAATACAAACCGATACGACAAGATGAAATATCGCCGATGTGGCGATTCAGGTCTGTTTCTACCCGAGATATCACTCGGGCTATGGCACAACTTTGGTCATGTAGATGACTATGAAAACTGCCGTGAAATGCTCAAGTTCGCCTTTGATCAAGGTATTACACATTTTGATTTGGCCAACAACTATGGCCCCCCTCCAGGGTCGGCCGAAGAGAACTTTGGAAAGATACTCAAGCAGGATTTTGGTGGCTTGAGGGATGAAATGGTCATTTCGTCCAAGGCAGGCTATACGATGTGGGACGGCCCCTATGGTGACTGGGGCAGCCGCAAGTATATCATCTCGTCTTGCGATCAGTCGCTCAAGCGCATGGGACTAGAGTATGTCGATATTTTCTATACCCACCGCCCTGATCCCGAGACACCAGTGGAGGAGACGGCGCTGGCATTGGATCAGTTGGTGAAGCAAGGCAAGGCACTCTATGTAGGGATCTCTAACTACAAACCCCAGCAGACAGAGGCTATAGAGAAAATTTTCAAAGAATTGCGCACGCCATTTATCATTCATCAACCTCGCTATTCGATGTTTGATCGATGGGTAGAGGATGGGTTGTTGGAGACTTTGAAGAAGCTCGGTAAGGGGACAATCGTATTTTCACCTTTGGCGCAAGGAATGCTGACAGATCGCTACCTAGATGGGATACCGAAGGATTCGCGTGCCGCACGTGAGACAGGACATCTACAGCAGGATGCAGTCACTGAGGAGAAAATCAATCAAGTCAGAAAATTGAAAATACTAGCCGACGAACGTGGACAGTCTATCGCGCAGATGGCGATTGCTTGGTTGCTGAGACATGAGGTGGTGACCTCTGTCCTGCTCGGAGCGAGCAGTGTCCGTCAGCTTCAGCAGAACTTGGAGACGCTAGAGAACACGGCCTTCACGGCAGACGAACTGGCTAAGATTGAAGAGATACTGAAGTAATCTTTATGAAGAATAGGTCACTATTTTATCATCCCCTAGTTGTTTCGGGTTTTTATCCAGAAACAACTAGGGGAGTGTGAGTTAGTTGTTACTGCTTGGATACTTTGACTACAATCGCAATGTAGTATTATTTCAAATCCCATCTTTTCGATTTTAGTTTTTACTTTAAATCCCCTAGTATTACTTAGCAGAGCTAAAATCAAAAGAGAAGCAACTTGAAGAAGATACTATTAGTAGAAGATGATAACCATGTGTGCTCTTTTATCAACAAAGGATTGATAGAGGAGGGATATGAAGTCACGGTGGCGATGGATGGTCAGCAGGGACTGGAGCTAGCGATAGCATCGACTTATGACCTGATCATCTTGGACGTAATGCTCCCGACGATGAACGGTATCGATGTTTGCAAGGGTATTCGTGCGAGTAAGATGGAGGTGCCGATCTTGTTTTTGACGGCACTGGGTAGTACCGAAAATGTTGTGATGGGGCTAGACTCAGGAGGGGATGATTATTTGGCTAAGCCATTTAAGTTCATGGAGCTGCTGGCGCGTATGCGTACCTTGCTCAGACGGAGACAAAAGGTTTCGGAATCTGCACAAGAGACTGTCTATCAGTTTTCAGACTTGACAATTAACGACGACACTAAGGTCGTACAGCGTAATGGTGTCGACGTATCACTCACTTCTACAGAGTATAAGCTGCTACTGATGTTCGTACAGAATCCTCGTCGGGTGCTGTCTAGAATATCTATTATGGAGCAAGTGTGGGGTGTAGATTTTGATTTGGGAACCAATGTGGTAGATGTCTATGTCAACTATCTACGCAAGAAAATAGAAAAGCACAACAGTGACCGTATTATCCATACCGTGATCGGTATGGGGTATGTACTAAAGGAGGCCGAATGAAAACTCAGAACAAAATCATCTTGGTACTGATCGCGGTGTTCGTGGGGTATACGATACTCTTCAGTGTCTTTATTTATTACAATATTTCGAATTATGCTTTTGCGGATTTTTATAAGCGACTAGAGATACGTGCGATCACTACGGCTAAGTTTCAACTGGAGGAGAAAGAGGATGCAGAGGTCATTCGTGAACTGAGACAAGAGCATTTAGAAACGCTACAGGATGAGAAAATAAATTTATACCCGCTCTCTAGTGATAGAAGCTGGAAAGCCATAGACGGGATAGAGGAATACAACTCAGGGTTCGTGGAAGAGGTAGTAACAAGTGGAACAGCTACTTTCAACGACCAAAAGACTTTTTACTATGGTGTGGTTTATAGATCGAGTGATCAGAAAGATTACCTTGTTTTGATTTCAGCGGAGAACTATTTTATCACCCACCATATCTCGTATTTTCGCAATTTGCTATTCATTTCATTGGGTGTTGCTTTTTTGATTATCCTTTTGATTTCCTTTCTATTCTCGCGCAAGATCATAGAACCCATCAATCAGATTATTCACCGTGTCAACGAAATCAGTACAGGTAATCTACACAAGCGCCTCCCAGAGCAATCAGATAATGATGATGCGATTAGCAAGTTGACCCGTACGTTCAACGATATGCTAAATCGTTTAGAGACCTCATTTGAAAGCCAAAAGAATTTTATCAGCAATGCCTCTCACGAACTCAATACACCGTTGACGTCTATCATAGGAGAGGCAGACGTAGCACTAAGCAAATTAAGAGAGCCAGCCTATTATATAGAGACATTGATGACGATCCTAGAGGATGCCGAAAAGTTGAGTAAAAAGACAAGTGCTCTGCTTTTACTGGCACAGACGGGCTTTGATGGGAAGAAACAGAAGTTTGAGAAATTACGTGTCGATCAGTTGATCATGGATGTGAAAGGTACTGTCGAAAAGATCAACCCAAAAAATCAAGTTCAGATTGATTTTAGTCTACTGCCAGAGAACCCAAGCTTGCTCAAGATTGATGCGATCGAACCGTTGATGCATTTGGCTATGTCCAATCTGATAATCAATGGGTGTAAATACTCTAACCATGAACCTGTCCAAGTGGCTTTCGGGGTGACCGATACGCAAGTAATAATACTGGTCAAAGATCAAGGGATAGGGATACCTCAGAACGAACTTCAGTTTATATATGACCCTTATTTCCGAGCTTCTAATACTAAAAATCACGAAGGATATGGGATAGGGCTTCCACTGGCCCGCAACATCATTAGAATGCACAAGGGGCAATTGTACGTCTCTTCTGAGACGGGTAAAGGAACAGTGGCTAGGGTAGTGATTCCCATTGGTTCATCACTCTAATCTTATCTTAATCTCGTACTTATTTCATCTTAATGCTTGACCCCTAGCTTTGTTTTTATCAAAGTGGAACAAAGCGTTTAGCAGATGAAAAAAAGAATACTTATCGTAACGGACTTTACCGTTCGTTCACTGAATCTACTCAAAGAAGCCTTGACGACAAGTCATACGAAAGGTGAGACCGTGGACGTAGTGCTCGTACATGGTATATTCTTACCAGACTCATCAATAGACTTACTTTTCTATTCCAAACGTACCTTGATTAAGGAACTGACTGGTTCAGAATTCACGTCAGCTTGTCATTTGATTAAAAACAAGTATCAATCTACTTTAAACATCATGACGACTGATTTGTTCTCTGGTTTGAGCCAGCGGTCATTTGATGAATACCTCGTCAAAGAGCAGATCGATGAGATCTATATGGGGTCGTGGAAATCAAAGTCATGTCATTCGCGCAGTTTTGATCTGAACACATTTGTTCGAAATACGAATAAGGTCAATAAAATCATCGTGAAGTTGGATTCAGAACCCAGTACAACAGTAGATGCTTACCAAGATATGGTAGAGTTGTTTTTTTCTCGTGGACACGTTGTTCCTTCAACTGACAACTAAAAATAGATATGAAAATTGGAATCATTTATACAGCAGGTTTTATGGCGATGATCGGACTAGTATGTTTCGCATTTGCCAATACGACTACCCCAGGTACGCATTTAATAGGTCAGTGGCAAGAGGTCTCATGGACCTATGAGAAATTGGATTATATGGACGAGCATAGCTCGGTAATCTCTTCAGAAATTGATCGCCAGATGAAGCATGAAATCAGTGAGGATTTGGTGATTCATGAAGCAGAGATATGGGAGTTTAGTCCTGAAGGAGGAGTAAAACTACATAGCAGTAAAGGAAACGAACGTCATATGAATTGGAGGCTTAAGGGCAGAGGAAATATTCTTAAGTTCATTGATGAAAAAAATCCAGCAGAGCATTATCAAATCAAAGTGCTGACAGAAGACAAGCTAGAAATACATTTTAGCACAGATATAGGAGCCCGTGGGGTAGTGAAGATGACTTTTAACAAGATAGGGGAACAGTATGCTGAAAAGATTTAGTAATGACCGAGCACTAAGTGACAATATCAAATTAGGTGTGTTAACTGCCATCTCGGCAGGTATGGTCAACGTGATATCGGTGACATTGTTTTTTGCATTTACCTCTAACGTGACGGGGCACTACGCCATCCTAGCGGAGGAGATCGCTAAGGGAAACTGGTATCAGGCGGGGGTAGTGGGGACTTGGATTTTGCTGTTCTTCTTCGGGAGCTTTATGGCCAATTTCATTGTCATCAATGTCAATCGTATCAATGCCTATCTGGCACATGCGCTACCTCTAGTTTTGGAAATTATATGTCTATTGATCGTGGGGAGCTATATACAGTTTTTCTACAAAGAGACTTTGTTAGAAACTGAGGTAATGGTAGGCTTTATGCTTTTTGCGATGGGAATCCAAAATGGTTTGACGGCTAGTATTTCCAACTTTGCAGTGAAAACCACTCACCTTACAGGCTTGACGACAGATTTAGGTATATTGTTTTCCATGTTTACGCAGCATGAGTTTCGTGCGAATCAGCAGTTAAGAGACAAGGCAAAAATACAGGTGTCTATCATGGTGTCTTATATGGTAGGAGGGATTAGTGCTGGGTATATCTATTTACAGGTTTCATACAATGTGTTCTACATCGTGTGTCTCTTCCTGTTGTTTATCATAGGGTATGATTATTACCAACTTCGCTTGACCTCTTTGGCCAAAAAGCGGGCTTAATCGGTTTGGTAAAGTTAAGTCAGTACCTAGTATAGAGATTTAGATTGCTGAAGAATAAGGGAATCATTATCTTCGTTTTACGTGGATTTTAACCCTTTTTTAATTTGATTCGATTATTAATTCTTCTTGTTCTTATTGGTTCTAGTGATCTAGTATTTGGGCAAAAAAATCATCGAGTGACTATTTTGTCTAGTGAGATCACCATCGCAGGGAGTACAAATGTCAACTCATTTGAATGTGGGTTAGAGCAGAATGCAGGACATGATGTGTTAAAAGTAGATAGCAGATGGACTACTTCTCAACTCAATTTTGAAGGGCTAGAGTTGAATTATAAAGTAGTTGATTTTGACTGTGGAATGCAGGTGATGAATCAGGACTTTAGAGAGATCTTGCATGCCGATCAGTATCCTCGTCTCGTCCTCAAGGTTCAAAACATTCAAATTCCAAATACCAACAAGGAGATAGAACGGTTGCACGTTTATTCCAATGTTATTGTTCAGATAGCTGGTGAGAGACGTCAGTTTATTGTCAAGGATGGAAGAGTGATTAATAAATCTGAGAATGAATTGATTTTTGAAGGGAGCCGTCTCATGAAAATCAGTGACTTTGGGATAGAGCCACCTACGAAGTATATGGGTATGGTGAAGGTAAATGATGAAATTACGATTCAGTTTTCTATCCGAATGCGCGTTGATACTCTTAAAGAGTAATGGATGCTTATGATTAGCGTTTTTTAAGGTCTTCTAATTCCTTTTTGAATCCACTCGAAATAATGGGGAATCTACACCAAGTCTTAGGGTCTACATTGAAATCATCTAAGTGGAACGAAGGTGCCAACCGCTCACGTTTCCATTGATTGATCGACCACAGTCTATGGAATTTGGTGATGTAGCCTTTTAGTAGTTCTTTGTCTATTTTCAGCTGGTCTATCAGTACGTCAAATACTTGGATAGGCGATTGCCTTTGGAATATCGCCAGTCGTTCGATCGCTACCATGATCGCGTAGGGCATCAAATCATCCTCGTCCGTTTGTGAATACGCTTTGGGTCTCAACTCGGCAGTAGGAGTCAGGTTGTTGACGTACTGGAGTCCAGTGTATCCGAGTTCTTTTTCGGCATACTGTAGCCATTGGAGGATGAATGCCTTGTCTACTCCCGCTATAGGTGCTAGACTCCCGCTGGTATCTCCATCCATGGTCGTATAGCCTACATCTCCTTCACTCCTGTTGGAGGTTGTGAGCAAAATTTTGTTTTCTATGTTGGCGATCATCCAGATCAGTGGTGATCTAGTTCTCGCCTGGATGTTTTGGAGTGCGATATCATCTGTGTCCCAAGACAGTTTCCTTCCTATTGCTTCTTCGGCGATCTGGTGGGCGGCTTCCACTGACGAATCTATGGTCCATGATCTGAATGTTGCACCCAATGATCCTGCTAGGTTTTTGGCGGATGCCAAAGTCTCATCGGATGAGTTATCTGTTCCTTGGTAGGCTGTGAACAATACCTTTTCGGTGATTTGCTCCGCGGCAGTGTGCGGGTTGTTTGCCTCATAGCTTCCCTCTGCTATATGCAGTTTGGTAGCCAGTGTATGTATCCCTAATTCTGCTATACCGACTCGTATCATGTGCGCGACGAGTATGGCAATGGATGAAGAGTCGGCCCCACCACTCAGTGATAGCACATAGCCCTTGATAAAGGTCTTTTGCATGTAATCAAACAGCGCCAATGCACCTGCCTGAGCAAACTCCTCATTAGAGGTAGTGAAGTCCTCGTCTAGCTGAGGTAGATAGTCAGGATCAATGGTATTAATATCGAAGTATCGTAGTTGGTAGTCTGAAAAGGAGAGACGTCTGTTTTTGAGTAAAAACTGATCGTTGTGCGCCAGCAGAATATCTCCATCATATACTACACGACCAGATTCATTACCCAATTGATTGACATAAAGGTAGTAACAGTCAAACTCGGAACTACTACTTTGGACGAGATGATCTCTCAACTGTTTCTTGTTGAATGAAAAATGACTGGCACTCGGATTGAGTATAAGGTCAATATTTTTTTCTTTCAGTCGTTGTGCGGGTCTGTCTTTGCTCCAGGCATCTTCACATATTTCAAAACCTACCTGAAGCCCGCTGATGTCAAACGTAATGTCACCAATGGGGTAGTCACTTTCTTGAATACTGATGGTTTTACTTGTGTTCTTAGGCCAAGGGCTAAACCATCTTTTCTCATAGTGTATGCCATCGTTGGCTAGTGCTTGTTTGGCGTAGAATCCTTGAATCTGTTGGTCTTTGATTACGCAGCATGTGTTGTAGGTCTGTCCTTCAAGTATGATTGGCAACCCGACTACCACGGTGATGTCATAGCAGTGATCTAGCAGTTTTAAGAGTTGAGAAAGGGCTTCTTCTAAGACCCACTCTGCTAAGAATAAATCTTGGCAGCCATAGGAGGTGATACATAGCTCGGGTAGGCACAGCAGCTCAACTTGATTGTTTCTGGCATCATCTATGGCCGTTTTGATGTGGTCTATGTTACCTTTCCAATCTATGGGAGTTTGGTTTAGGCAAGCACCGCCGATTCTCATTTGCGTCATGGGCTGACTGGTTTATTCGATTTTGAGTACTTGACAGCATTTTTCGGCAGCTGCTTGTTCAGCTTTTTTCTTGCTGAGTCCATAGCCTGTACTGATTTCTTTTTTGCCGACGAAAAGCTTTGCTTCAAATTTTTTGAAGTGCTTTTGACTGTCTAGTTCTACTACTTCGAAGGATAGCTTTTTATTTTCCTTCTGTGACCATTCGATCACTTTACTCTTGAAATTCGTGTCGGTACTAATCACCATGTCAATATCTACATGAGGAATGATTAGTTTTTTGAGGATGAAATTTTTGGTGAATTGATGTCCTTTGTCTAGATATACTGCACCGACTAGCGCTTCTAGTGCATCACCATAGATGGATTTGAAGGATTGTTTGTTACCCTTCAGGTGGCCGTTGTATTCTAAAATTTCCTCTAGGCCTATTTTTTTTGAGAGTTGATTGAGGTTCTCACGGTTGACGATACGAGACCGTACTTCAGTGAGGAACCCTTCGTCTTTGAAGGGATACTTGTTGAATAGATACTCTGCCACGACAACACCGAGCACAGCATCCCCTAGGTACTCTAAGCGCTCGTTAGACTCCAAGAAACCCTTGCGTTTCTCCTGTGCAGCAGACGTGTGTCTCATGGCTAAGTAATACAAATCAATATTGGAGGGACTTCCTCCAATGATTCGTTTTACATAGTTAGAATAACTGCGATTCTTAGATTTTTTAAATAGAAACAGATTAGTTCAACTTTAGTTATCAACTATTACCCTTCAAATTTACGGAATATGATAGACGTATTGTGTCCACCAAATCCAAATGTGTTGCTCAAGGCAACTTTAATATCTCTATTTTGGGCTTTGTTGAATGTAAAGTTTAGCTTGGCATCAAATGCTTCATCATCAGTGAAGTGGTTGATGGTCGGCGGGGCTACTTGGTTTTGGATCGCCATGATACATGCTGCAGCTTCGATGGCTCCAGCGGCACCTAATAAGTGACCTGTCATCGACTTGGTCGAAGATATGTTGAGGTCATAAGCATGCGCTCCAAATACGTTTTTGATTGCCGAAGATTCGCTCAAGTCTCCTAGTGGAGTAGAGGTTCCGTGCACGTTGATATAGTCCACTTCTTCGGGTGATATGTTGGCATCTTTGATGGCATTTTTCATCACATTGGTAGCACCTATTCCCTCTGGGTGAGGGGCGGTCATGTGGTGAGCATCTGCAGACATACCACCACCGATCAACTCGGCATATATTTTTGCACCTCTTGCTTTGGCATGCTCTAGTTCTTCTAGAATCAAACAAGCGGCACCTTCTCCTAGGACAAATCCATCTCTGTCTTTGTCGAAAGGTCTTGATGCAGTTTCTGGAGAATCATTTCTCTCGGACAATGCTTTCATGGCATTGAACCCACCGACTCCTGATTCGGTCACTGCTGCTTCTGATCCACCTGAGATAAACATATCAGCCATGCCTAGTCTAATATAATTAAAGGAGTCCAGTAGTGCATTGGTACCAGAGGCACATGCACTCACCGTAGTGAAATTCGGTCCACGGAAACCGTATTTGATTGAGATCATGCCTGGTGCAATGTCTGCAATCATTTTAGGGATGAAAAATGGGTTGTATTTAGGTGTGCCATCTCCTGCAGCGAAGTTCATTACTTCGTCTTGGAAGGTTTTTAGTCCACCGATACCAGCTCCCCAGATCACACCAGCTCTATCTACGTCTATCTTGTCCAAGTCGATTCCAGAATCCTGCACTGCTTGTTCTGCCACGATATGGGCATACTGAGTGAATGGATCCATCTTGCGTGCTTCTTTTCTGTCAAAATGATCCAATGGATCATAATTCTTGATTTCGCATGCAAATCGTGTTTTGAATTTTTCTGCGTCGAAACGCGTGATAGGCGCAGCGCCGCTTACACCAGTAGATAATCCCTGCCAATATTCGTCAGGATTGTTACCTATTGGTGTAAGAGCTCCAAGGCCGGTAACTACAACTCGCTTTAATTGCATCTCTGTGAGTTCCCTATTTAGGTATAATTAAAAATTACTTTGCGTTCTCTTCCAAGTATGTGATAGCCTGACCAACAGTACCGATGTTTTCAGCTTGATCGTCTGGAATAGAGATGTTGAATTCTTTTTCGAATTCCATAATTAACTCTACTGTGTCTAGTGAGTCTGCACCAAGATCGTTCGTGAAGCTTGCTTCAGCATTAACTTCAGACTCCTCTACGCCTAACTTGTCGATAATAATTGATTTTACTTTTTGTGCTATATCAGACATTATTATTGTTTTTTGGTTTAAAAATCTGTGCAAAGAAATGAATTAAAAGCATTAATGCCAAACAAATTTATTCAATCTTAAAACGCTCTATTTGTGGCAATGCAGGGGTGTTTGTAACTCCCCTATAATGAGTTGCTTAAGAGCGTTGATTGTGAATGGCGTTTCAGTCTTAATTATGCAATTGAGGAATTAAAGGTTGAAAAGCAGACCGTTAAAAGGATAGATGGTCAATGTGCCGATTAGAATTTTACTAAACGTAAAATTTTAATCTAATAGGGTTAAGAACGTAAGCTATTGCTGACCTTCAGCTCCAAAGAAAGCCTAAACTCCTTTAGCTATAATGCTTTTTCCTGTCAGCCGTAATCCCGATGTAAATTAGGTGGGTATACATCTATATATAAGGTCTGCTGGAAATAAAGTCCTCTGGCGAAGTAAAGTGTAGATAGTCTCAAAGGCCTGTTTATGATGGCTGTCTAGTTTTTAGCCGTTGGTTTCCTTTAGTTTGTGCTGAAGAAATGGCCAAGAGCCATAATAGGTCATTAGATTAAGCATGATGTTTGTAAAACTGTGTATTCTTAAGTCAAGAGTTAGAAACTTATGCTGATCCATTGGGGGGTGGAGATGCTTTAGTCTGAGACGTGGGGATGAGATGTGCCATCTTTTGCGTGTTGGGCTATGATGTTTGTTGTCTTTTTTGCTTTCTTGAAATGTCCTTGCTAGAGATCATAGAGTATATTGTGAGGATGAATAATTTGTATCGATAAGATTGAAGAGTATTGTTGTTCTATAATAATTGTCTATAATTGATTTAATACTGAATGGAAGTATTGGTTTTGTTTTATAAAAGTCGATATTTGCAGTTCGAAATTTTTAAACCATAAACTTTAAAACAAATCGCTAAACAAAGATATCAGAGAAGGGGTTTTCGAGGTAGAGTAGAAGAGCCCTATAAAGTAAATGATAAAATAACCGCTCGAGAAGTTAGAGTCGTGGGTGAAAATGTAACCGTGGACGTGTATTCGTTGAACGAGGCATTGAAGCTTGCTAAAGAGCAAGGTCTGGATCTTGTTGAGATTTCTCCAAAAGCTGAGCCTCCTGTTTGTAAAATAACGGATTATTCTAAATTCAAGTACGAACAAAAGAAGAAGCAAAAGGAGATCAAATCAAAAGCGCACAAAGCAGTTTTGAAGGAAATCCGATTCGGTCCTAACACGGATGATCATGACTTTCAGTTCAAATTGAAACATGCCGTTAAGTTCTTGGAAGAAGGCGCTAAAGTGAAAGCTTATGTTCACTTTGTGGGTAGAACCATTGTCTTTAAGGAAAGAGGGGAAATTTTGTTATTGAAATTTGCGCAAGCTCTAGAAGAGTACGCCAAGGTGGAGCAGTTGCCTAAGCTAGAAGGAAAGAGAATGTTCCTGATGCTGTCACCTAAAGCTTTAAAGAAGAAATAAATAGTAAATAAATAAAATGCCAAAAGTTAAAACTAAAGCTGGAGCGAAGAAGCGTTTCAAATTGACAGGCAGTGGTAAGATCAAAAGAAAGCACGCTTTCAAAAGCCACATCCTGACCAAGAAGGAAACGAAGCAGAAGAGAAATTTGACAAAAATGGGTCAAGTCCATAAGTCAGATGTCAACAATGTTAAAGACATGCTTCATATTTAATCACGCCTAGGGCGAGATTAGGTTCAAATTTTCACCAGATGATTGGTACTAAGTTCGGTTTAATCACTGACGCCAATAATCAAAAAAGTTAAAAATTATGCCAAGATCGGTAAACACAGTAGCGAGTAGAGCTCGTAGAAGAAAGGTTCTGAAGTTAGCCAAGGGTTACTTCGGAAGAAGAAAAAATGTATGGACAGTTGCCAAAAATGCCGTTGAGAAAGGTTTAGGCTACTCATACAGAGATAGAAAAGTAAAGAAAAGAGAGTTTAGAAAGTTGTGGATTCAGAGAATCAACGCAGGTGCAAGAGAGCACGGTCTTTCTTATTCTCAGTTTATGGGTAAAGTTTCGGCTGCTCAGATTGAATTGAATAGAAAAGTATTGGCTGATTTAGCAATGAATCACCCAGAAGCTTTCAAAGCAGTTGTTGATCAAATCAAATAATCGACAACTCATATAATATCAAGAACCTCGGTCAATGGCTGGGGTTTTTTTATGTCCAGATTTTGATCATCTTCGTGTGAAACGGATCACCCTGTATTTCTGGGGGAGAGGTAGTCGATCACTTCGTTATTCAAGATTCATTGTGCGAAATTCGTGATTGTTTATTTTATAAAATAATCACCTATTATGAGTCTTTGAGGTAATATTTAAATGATTGGAATAATGAATATCGAATGCTCAATGTCGAATATTGATTTTTATCCTCAGAAATACCTACTGATCTAGTTTTAGTCTGTGTTTTAGAGATGCTCAGATTGCTTCGTTTTTCAAAATTTAGCATTTTGAAATCTGTCTGACATGTGATGATTTTTCCATTTTGTGCTTTTGCAAAGCGAGCTCAATTATGTGTAGCATTTTTATTGTGATTGGGTAATGAGCCAGCTTAATATAAGTGAGGCAAACGGATTATTTCACTAAGTCTCCCTATCCACTGGCTAAGTCAACAAATCCTTCGCTGAGGGACTCTCTTTAGGATTTGGGTTGTCGGTGTTGGAGGTAGAGTTCGGGGATGAGGGGGATGTCTCCTTGTTTGGCCTCTGTGATCAGTTCGCCCAGTTCGAAATCAAAGGATTTTTCCTTCTGTACTACTTTACCAGATTCCATTTTGCAGTGGGTGGGGCAGATGTTCCATCGATTGGCTGCTGCGTTGATGAGCATAGCGCGTGTGGTGGCACTGAGGGCTAGGATGGCTTGGGTACAGGCCGTGCTGGAGTGGCAGTTCGCATAGTCTCTGACGAGGGTGACTTGATCGAGTGGGATACGGAGTTGCTGTGAGACGAGTTGGGAGATGGCAGGGAGGTCATGTTTGCTGTACAGGGTAGCTTGGCTCTGGGGAGTGATGGCTAGGAGAGCGATACACTGTGCTGCCTCCGTGAGCGTATCGATCTGTACTACGCGTCGACCTGAGAATCCAGCATCTGTTTTGATACCGATCACAAATTCTCGGTTGGGGTCTAGTGAAGGTTTCATAGTATAGTAGAATCGTTTAATTATAGGATGCTCCGTCTATAGACTTAGTTGCATGTCTCGTGGTTTTTTGTCTAGGATCAAGGGTAGAAACGTCAGGTCAAACGACAAACCAGAGCTGCCCAATTCATAGTGCCTGTTATTTGGTGCAATCACTCAGATATTTGTTTTCGGAGAATCTATTCAGCCATGTTTTGTATAATATTACGACTTGAAAATTTTCAATTCCAGTTTCATCTCATGAAGAAATTCGATCTTAAAAAGGATATCCTTCCTCACCTCATCGCTGTATTGGTGTTTTTGATAGTTACGGTGGTTTTTTATGCCCCAGTATTTTTTGACAACAAAGAACTGCCTCAGCACGATATCACCCAGTGGGAGGGTAGTGCGCAGGAGTTAACGTCTTTCAGAGACCAAACAGGGGAAGAGGGCCTGTGGACCAATTCGATGTTTGGCGGGATGCCAGGTTATCTGATCAATGTGGAGTTCTCGGGTGAGTTGACCAAAGATATACACCAGGTGCTGAGTCTGTTTCTCCCTCACCCGACGGGGATTATTCTTATTGCATTTCTATCCTGCTACATCATGTTGCTCGTCTTGGGGGTACGTCCTTGGATTGCGATAGCAGGGGCTCTTGCTTTTGGTTTGACCTCATTCAACATTATTTCTATCGGAGCGGGACACAACTCGAAAGTTAGCGCAGTGGCTTATATGCCCTTGGTGATCGCTGGAGTGTATGCAGCCTTTCATCAGAAGCGCCTCATGGGTTTTGTCTTGACGGCATTAGGACTGGCGCTGCAGTTGCGTGTCAATCACCTACAGATTACCTATTATTTGATGCTGATGGTGTTGGTTTTTGGTTTGTTTCAATTGATTCAGAGTGTAAAAGAGAAGACGCTGCCTGAGTTTGCCAAGACGGTGGGCTTGCTGTTGGTCGCGGTACTGATGGCAGTAGGAGCTAACTTTGGACGCTTATGGACGATCATGGAATACAGTCCATACTCCATGCGAGGCAAGTCAGAACTGACCGTAGATGGAGTGAATGAAAAGAGTGGGTTAGAAAAAGATTATGCATTCCAGTACAGCAATGGCATCTTGGAGCCTTTGGTGCTCTTTATTCCGAATTTCTTTGGTGGTACTGCGCAGGAAGATCTCGGCAAGAACTCTAACCTAGAGCAAGCTTTGAAAAAACAAGGTGCGAGTCGCCAGCAGATCCAACAGTCTGTTCAAGCCGCACCTGCCTACTGGGGCGATCAGCCACTCACGGCACCTTATTATGCCGGGGCGATCGTAGTGTTTTTGTTTGTACTTAGTTTGTTGGTTTTGGATCGAAAATATACCCGATGGGTGGAGGTACTGGTGATTCTGTCTATCGTGCTCAGTTGGGGAGATAACTTTGAGACCTTTAACTATCTGGTCTTTGATTACTTGCCAGGCTACAACAAGTTTCGGTCAGTAACCTTCGTGATCATCATCGCGATTTTAACGATGGTGTTGTCGGGTTTCATGGGATTGGAAAAAGTACTCTCCGAGGAGTGGGATCAGGCGATGCAAAAGAAATTTATACTTTCGGTAGCCATAGCAGGTGGTTTTGCGCTACTGGCAGCACTGTTGGCAGGGATGGGGTCTTATCGT
Organism: Reichenbachiella agariperforans; assembly: GCF_900142205.1. GTDB lineage: Bacteria > Bacteroidota > Bacteroidia > Cytophagales > Cyclobacteriaceae > Reichenbachiella > Reichenbachiella agariperforans. The sequence goes on along the minus strand of NZ_FRAA01000005.1, from coordinate 280,727 downwards.
GGCGCGATAGATGAGCGGTTGGCTTCTTATCCAGCGTGGTATCTAGAGGCACTGCGTGCGGATCGTGCCTCACTTTTGCGTGTGGATGCATTTCGAACTTTGTTTTTCGTCATCGCTGCTGCGGCTGTGATTTGGCTATCCCAAAAGCAAAAACTATCCAAAGGACTGGCTTATGGTCTGATCATTACCTTAGTCTTGATTGACATGTTCGGCGTTGCGAAGCGCTATCTCAACGGGGACAGTTTTGCCAGAAAAGCAGGCAAAGGTGAATGGGCTATGAGCGAGGCAGACAAGCGTATCCTGCAGGACAGCGATCCTGATTACCGTGTACTCAACCTCATGAACCCATTCAATGATGCCAAGACATCTTACTATCATAAATCTATCGGGGGCTACCATGGAGCTAAGATGCGTCGCTATCAGGATTTGGTAGAAACGAGTCTGTCACCGGAGCTGTCTCAGGTGATCCAAGATTTGCAGGCTGGTAAGTTCAACTTTGAACAAGCACAGGTGCTCAATATGCTCAATACCAAGTATTTCAAAGCAGGAGAGGAAGCACGCGCTGTGATTCCTAATCCAGCCGCTAATGGCAATGCGTGGTTTGTCAAAGAGGTCGTGGAGGTGAACAATGCCGATGATGAGTTGATGACTATGATGTCTCTAGATACAAAGACGGAAGCTGTAGTAGATATGGCAAAGTTTGAGTTGGGGACGATAGCCTATGACTCAGCGGCACAGGTGACACTGACAGCGTATGCACCGAATCGTCTGGTGTATCAGTCGAGCAGTCGTGCTGATGGACTAGCAGTGTTCTCAGAGATCTACTATCCTATAGGTTGGTCCGCGACGATAGATGGTGAAGCAGTGAGTATCCTTCGAGCCAACTATGTACTGCGTGCACTCGAAGTGCCAGCAGGGACGCACGAGATCATATTTGAGTTCAAGCCAGAGTCCTACTATACGGGTAACACCATCACTTGGATTTTTAATGTCCTTTTGGTCCTTGGATGCTTGGCTTTTGTGGGGGTGAGTTTTAGGGAGGAGAAATAGAACGATTCTATGCGAATAGGGATGATATTGGATACGGATTTCCCCCCAGATCCTCGGGTAGAAAATGAGGCCGTGACGCTGATCGAGGCAGGCTTTGAGGTGTATCTTTTTTGTTTGGATTACAAGGGGTGTGCTCAACCTGCCGAAGAGATCAAAGGGATACAGGTCAGGCGTTTTTACTGTGGTAGTTGGGTGTACAAGTTGTCAGCATGGGCTTATACGTTTCCATTTTATCATTGGATACTTAAACGGTGGATCGCTGCTTTTTTATCAGACAATCCCGTAGATGCTATCCATATACATGATATTCAAATAGCCCGATCAGTTTTTAATCTCAAGTTGGATATCCCAGTGGTATTGGATCTTCATGAGAATAGACCAGAGATCATGAAGTTCTACGGGCATTTACAGAAGTTTCCTGGCAAGCAAACTATTTTTCCGTCCGAGTGGGAAAAGTATGAAAGTAAGTACATCCAGATGGCAGATCGCACGGTGGTTGTGACAGAGGAGGCCAAGGAGTATTATCTCAAAAAACTGGGATTGTCGCCTGATCAGTTGATCGTCGTACCCAATACAGTGCGGGCAGTGTTTGAAAAAGAAGCGAAGCATGATGCCACGATTGTGGATCGTTTGGCGAATAAATTTGTCATCTTGTATGTCGGAGATACAGGACTGAGGAGGGGGCTGTTGACAGCAATAGAGGCTATGCCTGAGTTGTCGAAACATATTCCTGATGTCAAACTCGTGATCGTGGGGAGCAATAAAACCGACGGGGTTTTGAAAGCCAAGGTAGAGGAGCTACGAGTTCATGATTATGTGGATTTTGAAGGCTGGCAGGACTTTACTTTGTTTCAGTCTTATATCACGGTGAGTGATGTCTGCATTAGCCCATTGCATAGAAACGTTCATCACGATACGACCTATGCTAATAAGATTTTCCAGTATATGGCCTTTGCCAAGCCGCTGATTGTTAGTGATTGTTTGGCACAGGAGACGGTGATTCGTCGTGCCAACAGTGGTTTGGTACATCAGGCTGAGTCTGTGGAGGACTATCAGCAGCAGGTTTTGAAGCTTTACGAGGATACTGATTTACGTCAGGAACTGGGAGAGAACGGAAAGGCTTTTGTCAGTCAGGATTACAACTGGGAGCGAACTTCTCATGAGTTAATTAATTACTACAATCAAATAGAAACAGATGTCATTTGATCAAAAATACAGCAAAACGCATCAGATAAGGTTCGCGCGTACGCTTTCATTTCTAAAGCGCAGTGTTACAGCACCAGCCAAGATCTTAGATTTGGGGCCAGGAAACCCGTTTGGGGAAATCATGAAAGAAGAGGGCTTTGATGTGACGAATACTGCGCTGGGCGTAGACCTTGATTTGGATTATGATGTCGTCAAAGACGAGCAATATGATGTAGTGACAGCTTTTGAAATATTCGAACACATGGTTGCTCCGTTTAATTTATTACGAGAGATTAAAGCAGATAAGTTGATTGCTTCGATACCACTCAAGCTTTGGTTCGCTAATGCCTATTGGAATGAAAAAGATCCTTGGGATAGACACTACCATGAGTTCGAACCACGGCAGTTTGATATGTTGTTGGAGAAGGCTGGCTGGAAAATAGTAGCTGCTGAAAAATGGATCACACCGATATATAAAATCGGTGTGAGACCTCTATTGAGAAGATTTACTCCGAGATATTATATTGTATCCTGCGAGCGTATTGGTTAGTTATAAGTTTGAGTCGTTGACTGTCGTAGAGTCTCTTCCGGTTTTACATCTCCATGTCAGATCTTCAGCGGGTTCGAATATGTTTTCTATCATGGTTTTGCGCATAGTATTAGTTCAATAAAAAAGCCCAATTGTGCGACACAATTGGGCCTAATAAAAATTATGCGTTCAGTTTAAAAACAGTCGCCTGCAGTAGGGGCTTGTTCTGGCGTAAGTGAAGAGTTATCACCAAAGGTGTTACAATAGATGACACTCGAAGTGTCCCAGCCTGACAAGTCTTGACTGAAAGCCGACGCGTTGTAAAACATATATTGCATATTCGTGACTTTGCTAACGTCCCATGCAGAAATGTCTTGATTAAATTTATAGGCTGATAAAAACATATTACTCATAGTGGTGACATGGCTGACGTCCCAGTGATCAAGGGGTTGGTTAAAATTGGTTGCTCCAGCAAAAACATAACTCATTTGCGCGATGTTGCTTACATCCCAGTGGTTTAGAGAGGCTTCTAGCGCGTAGGCATTGTCAAACATAAAGTCCATCTCGGTTACTTGAGAAAGGTCTGGAGCATCTGTGGCAGATATATCTAGCAGACCACAATACCTAAAGGCAGAGACCATAGACTTCCATTCTATATTTCCCCATTGTTGGACATCCTTTATTTTGTTTCGATCATCTCCTGATTTGTTGAAGTAGATCGCTGGAAAAACTCCTGTAATAGAGACGGTGTAAGTGCCAGCAGTAGCGTACTCATGGTCAATATTTCCTGTTACATTGTCATCTTGAGTATCATCTCCCCATGTGATTGTGTAGTTGTAGTCATAGCTAGGATGCGTAGGAATGGTAATGATATCATTTGCAATGGTGATTTCCCACGAAGTAATGAAGGGTATGTCCCCTGTAATTTTGATTACATCAAAAGAGAAGTCCGCTGAAACTGTTAGGTCGCCATCAGTTATTTGTACGCCAATCGTGTGACTTGTCGCCACCGCATAATCTAGGCTTTTGCCAGTGGCTAGACTTATTTCACCACCAGCGTTAATTTCAAATAGGCTATTGGGATTGCTACTTAAAGAGAAGGTAATGACATCTCCATCAGGATCTGATGCCACGATAGTCCCAATAACCACATCATCCGCTATGCCTTCAGAGACATCATCTAGATCGCTAGCATCCGAAAATGCTGGTGCTTTGTTTACATTAGTCACCGTAATGGTTACTTCTGCTACAGAAAAGAGTTCTCCGTCACTTACCATCACTTCTATGACGTAGACCGTAGTAGATTCAACCTCAAATCTTTGACCTAGCGCAATACTTAATATACCTGTAGTACTGATCTCAAATAAGTCCGCATCATCATTGGTAACTATACTAAAAGAGAGTTCATCTTCCTCAGGATCTACGGCATTCACGATACCAATGATGTCCCCAGCGGCCAATTCCTCAGACACATTGAAAGATTGCGCATCGATTGTAGGAGCTTCGTTTTGCTTTTGATTTTCATCATCATTACAGCTTGTAAGTGTCAAGAATAGTGAGAGGGATAATGTAGATAGATATAGTATTGTTTTCATTGTTATCAATATTTGTTGTTTACAACAAAGCTAGGTTAGCTACTATAGCCATATCGGTTGCTTGTTTATTCGCAGCGGTCTATTGATAATTCGTTATTAACTATTCCATATTGGTATCTGTGACTTAGTGGGGAAAACGAGATATACACGCTATCAGCATTATTGTGTGAGCGTTTTGATAATACCTCTTCGACAGGTTAAAACTTAACTCCATCATGATTCCTTGAACTAAATGGAGTTAAGTATACGGCCATTACTTATAGGCTCCAGCCGAATAATTTAGCTCGTATGAGTGCGAGTATATTTCAAATACGTTTCCAAATGGATCCTCTACATAGCACATACGGAATGGCTTTTCGCCAGGGTAATATTCTCTGATAGGCATTCTTTGTTTTCCTCCAGCAGCTATTATTTTCTCAATTAACCCCTCTACATCAGGATCTTGAACAGAAAAATGAAACAAGCCAGTTTTAAAAGGTTCAAAAGTAGGTTTTAAGTCTTTGCTGACGGGGAACTCAAATAATTCGATACCGATTCTGTCTCCTGTCGATAGATGAGCGATCTTAAAGGTCTCCCAATCATCACCAAATACATCAATGCACATCACACCGATGGCAGTTTCATTCTCTTTCTTAATCAGGGTAGGTTCCATGATTACATAAAAACCCATTACTTCTGTATAAAATTTAACAGCAGCCTCAAGGTCAGGAACTGTAATGCCAATATGCGAAAAGGTTCTAGGGTATGTTTTTACAGATTCATCTAAGTTACTCATAGTATTATTAGTTTGTGAATAGCCCAAAGTTGGACACATCAATATGTTAACCAACTAATGCAAATATTGTTTTTATTATCTATTGTTTTTTGTATAAATAAGTGTGTGATGGGATGGTTAACAATAGGATATATTAGGTGCATATAGTTACATAGATGTGTGTTTTAGTGGGTTTTAACGAATTAGGTGTAAAATTTAGTGATATATTAAACTTTATGAGGGTGTCGGTTTTTAGTAACTACTAAAACAAAAAAACGCCACTCGGTAGAAGTGGCGTTAGATGAAATATCGTTTTGATTTTTGGCCTTAGTGTTGGTGTCCGCCTTCGCCGTGTACATGACCGTGATCTAGTTCTTCGGCAGTAGCTTCTCTCACTTCGATAACCTCTCCTGCGAAGTAAAGGTCAACACCAGCCATCGGGTGGTTAAAGTCCATTTTGACACTTTCTTCGCCGATTTCAAGCACGAGACCTTGCATAGGATTGCCTTCTTGGTCGTTCATCGGTAGGAAAGTTCCGACTTGTACCGCGTCTGCAATTTTTCCATCTTCGCCTTGGAAGATGTTGATCGGTAGGTCTACGATCGCATCAGGGTTAGGCTCGCCGTATCCTTCTTCGCTTTTGATACCAAATTCGAATGTTGCACCGACTTCTTTGTCGATGAGGTTTTCTTCGAATTGGGGTAGGACTTGGTTCGCTCCGAAAAGGAATACGAATGGCTCTTTGTTGTCTACTTCTTGTATGGTTTCACCTTCTTTGTTGCTTTCTCTGAGGTGATAGGTGATAGATACCACCGAATTTTTTGAAATCTTCATGCCGCGAAGTTAGGAGCTTTATCTTCAATATGCAGAAAAAACGGGGATTTGTGTCCTAGATTACAAAATGGGTGTTTTACCTACGCCTTCTGGTACATCTCTTGTTATACATGTTTCGTACAAGGAACTAACTTAAAAAAGATAATAAAATGAATGTTTTAGCAAATAGAGAAATACAAAGAACGGCCATTCACAACATCGTGCAGTGGGTAGAAGAAATCGATCAAAGAGAAGAGATTTTGCCGTTAGGAAATCAGGATGAAATGTTGGCGTTATTAGAAAATGCCAAAGGTCAAAGACTCAACCCTGATGAGCAATATGTGGCTCAGCAGATGTTGATGAATTCGGTAGTGCACTAAGTTACGAGATTACTGATATCACACATGTAGCCACTCTAGGAGAATAAAGTGCGTTTGTCTTTCCCTAATAGGGTAGACGGACGCACTTTTTTATACTCCTTACGAGAGAAGGTAAATCAATATAGTACTGATTTTTTTGTGTAGAATCGTTCCCTATTCAAACAACGATTATGTAGTTTGCTTATAGAATTGACACCACCTAGATTTATGTTTTTTATCAAAAGAGTTGTCTTGCTTTCTCTGGTTCTTGCAGCGAGTTTTTCAAGCTATTCGCAGCGAGTTGACAAAAAGAGTGCATTACGAGATTCCTTGGATCATAAATTGGATGCCAGTGATTTTCTAATGACTGCAAACGGCTTTATTCCTTTGCCCCAATTCATTACCGAGCCGTCATTAGGGAGCTTTGGGTTGGCATTTTCTCCTATTTTTATACATCCTAATAAGTACCAAGAAAAAGGACGGTATGTCCCACCGAATATCACAGTCGCATTTGTAGCCTATACTGCCAACCAAAGCTGGATGCTGGGAGCGATGCGTATCGCATCATTGCCTAAGTATGGACTGAAATACAGGATAGGAGCTGGGTATGGGTCGGTGAATATGGATTTTTATAGAAATGTAGGAGGGCTGGGCGATAAGAAATTCTCCTTTAATTTTAGGTCGATCCCCATTTTTGGTTCTTTGACCAAAGAAATTGGCAAAACGAATATATACGCTGGGATAGAGTATTTTTATATGGATACCGATTTGTCACCTGAGTTTGGTTTTACGAGTTTGCCAGATTTTGTGAGTGAAAAATCTTTGAAAAGTCATGTGAGCAGCCCCGGTGTGCTGGTCGAGTACGATATGCGAGATAATAGCTTCACCCCGAACAAGGGGACGATGTTGTCTTCTAATTTCCGAATCAACGCAGCATGGACAGGTAGCGATTTTGAATTTAGAAATTTGGACTTCAAAGCGCTACAGTACTTTCAAACAACACCCTCACTGGTGAGTGGTTTTCGGTTCGAGAGCCAACTGCAATATGGCAAAGCACCATTTTATCTTAATCCCGGAGTTAACCTTCGAGGTGTTCCTATGGCGAGGTATCAGGGGCAGTCGGTTTACCTGCTAGAGACGGAGCAGCGCTATGATTTTACGATGCGGTGGAGTGGGGTCTTTTTTACAGGAATGGCCAAGGCTATACCCAAGGAAACGAGCTTTTCGGATGCGACATTGGTGTACAATTACGGGACAGGATTCCGTTATTTGATTGCTCGAAAATTCGGTCTGAGAATGGGGGTAGATGTTGCCGCTTCCAATGACGACTTTGGATACTACATCGTGTTTGGCTCAGCATGGAACAACAGAGGGTAGTCGGTGTGTAACTAATTTTAAAAATAATTTTCCACATAATATTATCAAAAAATGAAAACAACAATCAAATTTTTAAGTCTCATTTTGGTCATTGTTTTGACCAGTCAGATCGCATCCGCACAGGTAAAGAGTGACTATGACAAAGACGCAGATTTTTCCAAGTACAAGACCTATACCTTTGCAGGATGGGCAGAAGGTAGCGACGATAGTGTCAATGACATAGATCAGAAACGTATCCTGTCGGCCTTCAAAGCTGAACTGGATGCTAGAGGCATGACCAAAGTAGATACGGATGCCGATGCGACGATCACACTGTTTGTCTCTGTAGATCAGAAAACCAGTAAGACTGCCTATACCGACTACAATGGTGGTCTAGGCTATGGTGGTAGATGGGGGTATGGTTACGGATATGGATATGGTGGAGGGAGCTCTACGACGACTTATTCGGAGGTGGATTACAATGAGGGGACACTCGTACTCGATATGTACGATAGCGAAAGCAAATCTCTCGTATGGCAAGGGGTTGTCACTGCTGTGGTCAAAACCAAACCTGCTAAGCGTGAGAAGGATATCAAAAAGAAGATAAGTAAAATGATGAAGCAGTTTCCAATAGCTGCGTCTAAGTAGACTTCTAATTCTATTGTGTTCAAACTGCTACTAGCTTCAAGCTGGTAGTACAGGAGGTGTTTAGAAGTGTTAGAAGAAGGGCAAACTAACCAGCTAACAGCTGTTTAGTTTGCCCTTTATTGTGATCAAGCCTTTCAAAAGTTGATCTCTGATAATACTGTGGTTGTGGAGTGGAGTACAAATCGAACTCAGGCAAATAGTCATGTCAACATGATCGATTATCCTGCATCAGGGTTGATCCAGTTCTCACGTCAATGGGTAGCTTTTTCAAAAGCTTGCGCAACCTTTGCTTGTTGGTTGTACGATGTTTGGTCTTTGGTTGCGCAAGCTTGACCTCTTTGTTGTACAACCATGGAGTGTTTGTTGTACAACATTTTTACATAACCCCAGTTTGATGGATCAGTTGGTAAATTTGGAAGTGAAAATCAGTGTTCGACATTGAGCATTCGATATTCATTATTCCAATCATTTACATATTACCTCAAAGACTCATAATAGGTGGTTGTTTTATAAAAAAACAACGACGAGTTGGATAACGAAGTGATCTACTATCTCTCTTCCAGAAATACCGATTGATCCTTGATTCGTTAATTCTTCCCTTTCATCTAAGACGAGCATAAAAAAACCCTCATTGCATTGCAATAAGGGTTTTTGTGGGCCCACCTGGGCTCGAACCAGGGACCACCTGATTATGAGTCAGGTGCTCTAACCAACTGAGCTATAGGCCCTTCAAAATAGTCTTTGCGACTGCCTTGAATTTGGGAGTGCAATGTTACATATTTGCCGTTTATATCACAAACATTTCCTTTGAATATCAATACAATTATTTTCGATTTGGGTGGCGTTATCATCAATCTAGATGAACAAGCCACTGTCCGGGCTTTTGCAGAACTATCTGGTAAGCCGATAGCGCAGGTAGTCGAGATGTATCAGGTCTCTGATGTGTTCAAACGCTACGAGATGGGGCTGATCTCCAGTGTGGAGTTTAGAACTGCTATCCGCCAACTGATGGAGACGGATGCGACTGACGATGTGATCGATCAGGCATGGAATGCCATGTTAGGGGAGATCCCTATGGCGAGGTTAGATTTTATGCTGCAGTTGCAAAAAGAATATAGCGTGTTGATCCTCAGTAATACCAACGAGATACATGAGACGGCGTTTAACCAGATACTTGCTGAGGTGAGTGGGAAGGCGTCTTTGCATGACTTTGCCCATGAAGTGTACTTTTCGCACCGTCTCCATCTACGCAAGCCCAATGCTGATATTTATGAAGAGGTACTGCGGCAGTCAGGCAAATCAGCGAATGAATGTATCTTCTTAGACGACAAACCTGAGAATCTGAAGGGGGCAGCCTCTGTAGGGATTCATACGATGCATATCACTACTCCAGATCATATTTTTCAACTTACCGACCATGTTTAATACAGAAGGCAAGAAGCAAACTTATATTCAGATTGGACTCTTTGTTCTGACACTAATCACCACGACAATATCAGGTGCGGAGTGGATGAGTGGCAAGTCGCTACTCTATGGAGAAGAGACTGTAGGATGGGCTGAGTTTATGGATGGTTTTTCGTTCTCTTTGACCTTTCTACTGATACTGTCGGTACATGAGTTTGGACATTATTTTATGGCGCAGTATCACAAAGTGAAAGTAACGCTGCCTTATTATATACCGTTTTGGTTGGGGTTCATGGGGAGTCCATCCATTGGTACGATGGGGGCATTTATCAAGATCAAGGAGCGGGTAGAAAGTCGAAAGAAGTATTTCGATATAGGAATTGCTGGGCCATTGGCCGGTTTTGTGGTTGCATTTTTTGTGCTATGGTATGGGTTCTCGAATCTACCAAGTATGGATTATCTCTATGATATTCATCCCGAGTATGAGCAGTGGGGGGCTGATTACCCAGCACATGCCTATCAGGAAGAAGGGATGATGGTCATGGTCTTGGGACCGAATTTGTTGTTTTCCTTTTTTGAGGAGTATGTCGTGTCAGATGTGAGTTTGATCCCTCACAGTTACGAGTTGATTCATTATCCGTTTTTGTTTGCGGGTTATTTGGCACTGTTTTTTACCGCGTTGAACCTTTTGCCTATAGGTCAGCTCGATGGTGGACATATCATGTATGGGTTGATCGGGTCTAAAAATCATCGTCTTTTTTCCAAAATCTTCTTTTTGTGCTTTGTGTACTACGCAGGGCTGGGGTTGATGAGCCCCTTTGATGTGTCAGCTTGGATGATCGATGAGCTGATCTATTTCGGGTTTTTATATCTGTGTTTGCACAAGTTTACCGAGAGGAAAACAGATCGTGTGATGTATGCACTTGGGGTGTTTGCGGCACAGCTACTGACCGTATATTTCTACCCTATGGTAGAAGGCTATGCGGGTTGGTTGTTGTTTTCATTTGTCTTAGGGCGAGTGATTGGGATCTATCATCCACCTGTATTGATTGATCGGCCTTTGGATGTAAAACGCAAAATACTAGGCTGGATAGCTATCTTGGTGTTTATATTGTGTTTTAGTCCAAAACCATTCGATATCATCGAACCTCAGCGCAAGGAGGTCAAGTCAGACACACCGAGCATTCTGTCTTTGACGAATCCTTCTCCGTATTTGACACGAATGGCCATTCCATACTCTCTTGCTCGTGCTTCGAGCAGTTCCATGAACTCAGGAGAAGAAATGAGTGTGTTGGATGCTCCGGCCGATGGATTAAAAAACTGAGATTGGTACGCACGTACTGCTTCCATTCTTTTGGTCCAGTAGTCCGATACATCTACGACAAAGTCCGGGTGATGGTAGTCCGTCTGGATGTAGTGGTAGAGGTTATCTGCACGCCAAATCTCTTGAGTTTCACCTTCTAGTATCGTTTCTACTTTTTTTAGTCCTGCGATGAACAGGGCTTTCTTGACGATAGCAGCAGCTTTGCCATGATCAGGATGTCTATCCGATATCGAGTTGGCGAGAATGATACTCGGTTGGTACTTGCGTATCATTTTGACTACTTCAAGCACATGCGCATCGTTATTCTCAAAATACACATCTTTGAAACCTAGGTTCTCTCTGGCAGTCAGGTGCAATATCTGTGCAGCAGCGGCGGCTTCTTGGTCTCTGATCTCGGGGGTACCTCGAGTACCCATTTCCCCTCTGGTAAAATCAACGATACCAGTCTTCTTACCTTGTGCGGCTAATGATAGGAGGGTGCCACCGCAAGAGAGTTCGATATCGTCTGGGTGGGCAGCGAATGCTAATACGTCTAATTTCATAAGACTAAGTTATGTGTACAAGTTAGGTGATTCGGATTCTTTGTCCGATACGTAGAATTGAATTTCTACGAATTCCGTTAAGCCTACAGATCGTACTGATCGATACACCGTAGCGATAGCTGATGTAGCTCAGTGTATCTCCACTGCGTACGCGGTGATACCTTACTTTTCTGGCTTCTTTGAGATAGGAAAAGGTTGAAGCGTTGATTTCTAACTCTGGACTGATCAAAGCATTGTTGTCAAAATCAAAGACGTCTGTAGGCTTGATGGCATTGCCTTGGTAGCGTACCTCGAAGTGAAGGTGAGGGCCAGAGCTGCGTCCTGTACTACCACCTAGGCCGAGCACATCACCTGCTTTGAGAATGTCACCAGGTTCTACGAGTTGTTTACTGAGGTGACCGTACAGGGTCTCTAGGCCGTTGTAGTGACGGACGAGGATATAGTAGCCATAGCCATAGCGATCGTAGCGCGCCAGTCTGACGATCCCGTCAAAAGCCACATGTACTGAGTCACCAACATTGAGCCGGATATCGTCCCCATAGTGCCATTTCCATCTGCGTAGACCGAATGGGGAGGTGATGGTCATTTGCTCTAGTGGCATAGACCAGTCCAGTGATGGGTTGGCATAGGTGAGAGGTAGTTTGACTGTATCGGAGAAATTCTCTCCATCGAGATCGTAAGGGTTGATTTTGTTAGAGCTCCAGATGCTGTAATATTCACGGATCGTAACCCAGACTGAGTCGATGTAGAGTTGCTCTGAGACCTCCACAGGTGAATCATAGAAGAGGATGATTTGTCCAGTATCTATATCAGCTCTCATCTCTTCTTCTAATACGCGCTGTTCTTCCCATGCGAGACTGTCTAGGTAGGAGTCATCGATGGTAAACATGTTGTCGTCGATGACCTGAATGGTGTCGGGTGCTACTGCGCTTTCTATCTTTTTATTCTTGAAATGAAAAAAATCCTTTAGTCTTTTTTCTTGACTAAAGGATTTAGATGGTATCATTAAGAATAGAAAGAAGCCTATTGCTATACTTCTCTTCATGCTGCGAATGTACTAAGACTATTTTGCTAGTTCAAATTCTTTGGCCGCCAAGAAGCGCTCAGCATCTAGGGCACCCATACAGCCTGTACCTGCTGCTGTAACTGCTTGTCTATAAACCTTGTCCGCTGCATCACCTGTCACGAATACTCCTTCGATTTTGGTTTTGCTCGTACCTGGCTCGACAATCAGATAGCCTGCTTCGTCCGTATCGAGGTATTCTTTGAATATGTCAGTATTAGGTTTATGTCCGATAGCGACAAAAAATCCGCTAAGTGGAATTTCCTTTTTCTCTCCTGTGATATTGTTAATCACACGCATGCCTTCTACTTCGTCTTTTCCTAAGATTTCGTCTGTAGAGGTGTTCCAGAGGATCTCGATGTTTGGGGTGTTTTTGACACGCTCCTGCATGATCTGTGACGCTCTCATTTCATCTCTACGTACGAGTAGGTAGACTTTTGGGCAGATATTAGCGAGGTAAGTTGCTTCTTCTGCAGCGGTGTCTCCACCACCTACTACGGCTACTTCTTTTCCTTTGTAGAAGAAGCCATCACATACGGCACATGCAGATACACCTACGTTCATGAGTCTTTTCTCAGAGGGTAGACCGAGGTACTGCGCACTTGCTCCTGTAGAGATAATAACTGCTTCAGCTGTGATTTCGTGCTTCTCGTCCACGATCACTTTGTGCGGGTAGGATGAGAAATCTACTGATGTCGCTAGTCCGAATCTGATATCAGTTCCGAAACGTTCCGCTTGCTTTTGCAAGTCGGTCATCATAGCTGGGCCATTGATTCCGTCTGGGTATCCTGGGAAGTTCTCCACATCGTTGGTCGTAGTGAGCTGTCCACCTGGCTCGCCTCCTGTATACAATACTGGATTTAAACCTGCTCTAGATGCATATATGGCTGCTGTATATCCTGCAGGTCCTGATCCTATGATTAGTACTTTTATTTTTTCCTCTGTCATTTTTACAAATCTTGAATTGTCCGTTTGTGATGAACGCAAATATAGAATGGGTGTTCACCATATGCAGAACAATTCTCATCAAAAATAGTTTAGAGGAGATCGAAAAATTTGATGAGCCTACCCAAGGAAAACTTTAAGGTTTTGTGTTTTGGTCGTGTGACGTAGTCTTCTGATGGCTTTTTCTTTGATTTGCCTCACACGTTCACGGGTCAGCTCTATTCGGTAGCCTATCTCGTCCAGTGTCAAGGGGTGCCCGTCTTCTAACCCGAAATAGTATTTGATGACCTGAGATTCTCTATGTGTGAGGGTAGAGAGGACGCGTTTTACTTCACTCTTCAACGAGTCGTTTTCTAGTTCATCGTCTGGTTCTTTGCTGGCAGTATCTGGCATCACATCTAGTAGGCTGCCTTCTTCGCCTTGAGAGAAGGGGGCGTCCATGGAAATGTGTCTACTGGAATTTTTGGTGGCTAAGATCACCTCATCGAGTGTGATCTCTAGCATGTCTGCTATCTCTTCGTGCGTAGGCTCTCGTTCGAACTGCTGCTCTAGTACCGCAAATGCTTTGGTGATTTTGGAGATGGAGCCGACACGGTTTTGCGGAAGGCGCACGATTCGCGCTTGCTCGGCCAGTGCCTGTAGTACGGATTGACGTATCCACCAGACGGCATAGGAGATGAATTTGAACCCACGTGTTTCATCAAATCGCTGAGCTGCTTTGATCAATCCTAGGTTGCCTTCATTGATTAGATCACTGAGTGTTAGCCCTTGATTTTGGTACTGTTTGGCTACAGAAATGACGAACCTGAGGTTGGCTTTGATCAGGCGTTCTAATGCGATCTGATCGCCTGCCTTGATCTTTTGGGCCAGTAATACTTCCTGTTCGGCAGTGATGAGCTCTACCTTACTGATTTCATGGAGGTACTTTTCTAGAGAGGGACTCTCACGGTTGGTGATTTGCTTTGTGATTTTAAGTTGACGCATCTATGCTGGTTTTGATGATTTGAAACTTATTGACCAAACAATTCTCTTCGTAATATAATAAATTCTCTCAGGCGTAAATGTATGAGTTTTAATAAATTATAATCGATAGAAGGAAGTTCAATAAATTATCTGTGTGTAGACAGAGAAAAGAGGTTAGATTAGATATTGAAATGATGCAAAATCGCATATCAACCCAATGTTGGTCAGGGCAGCTGTGTTCAAACGGATTGTTTGCTAAAACGCATTTTAGGGCGAGCTTTTTCTAAAGTTCTATGTTTGATCTCCTGTGAAGTCCGAGTCTGTTGAAGTGATTGGAAATACTGATTTTGGAAAAGTAAGAGATTGTTTAAAGACGATTGTCTGTAAAATGAATAGTGTTTTTGATTAGATGTTGGGTAAATGATTAATTGACCTTAAGCGTTAGTTATAATTATGAAAGAAAAATCTGAACTGGATCATTTGGATAGTGTGATCAATCTGTTGCCCGATGTGTGGTATATCGTAGATACAGAGGGAGTCATATGTCGTACGAGTCATAAGATGGAACGGGAGTATGGTTGTTTGCAAAGTGATCTGATCGGCGTATCTATCGGAGAAGTGTTTAACAATCAGTTGGGGTTTGAGAGTCTGCATCAGGAAACTATAAAACAAGGACAAGTCGTCGCGAAGGTGATGGATGTGATTAATCCTTATGGTCAACCTTACACGCTTTCCATTAGTACGACATATAGCAAGGAGGGAGCTTATCAGGGTCTATTGATAGGTAATATTCGCAATGTGACAGGGCATGCGGTACTCAATAGCTACTATCAAGATAGTTTGCTCAATTTTGTCGATGTGATGAATTCCAGCCTAGATGGTATGCTGATCATCAACAAAGCAACCAAGCGCATCATAGAGGCGAATGAGACTGCGCTGAAGATCACGGGATACACCATAGAGGAGTTAAAATCAGTACCACTGAGTCAAGCTGCCTTTGTGTCCCCTGATGAGATGGAACGATTTGTACAGCTGCTAGAACAAAACAACGACCTTAGGTTTAATCGGCGTGTGATTCATCGCAGTGGTGAATACATCGATATAGAGATATCTGCACGTATCATGCACGTAGGAGAGGGCGAACTCTTTCAGTGCAATATCCGAGACATTACCCTCAAAAAGAAACTATACAAGATCAACCGGCTCAAGCAAGAAGTTCTGACGATGAAAGAGACTGGGCGTACGATGGTAGAGATTGTTAGAAATATTTGTGAACAGTTGGAAGAGATTTGCCCACGAATTGTATTTGCCTGTGTGACCTATGATGGACAAGGAGACAAGTGGATTTTTTCGGAGCAGACGATGCTTTCGGGCGCCAATCAGTCTAGCTTGATGGATAGTGATGATACATTTGATTTTCTAAAGATCAATAGTTTTAATAATGACTTTAAGGTTTTTACAGATCGGTTTCCTTTACTGTCAGAAGAGGAGCAGTACACCTATTGGTCAGTTTTTCCTATCTATAAAGGACTAGTACAGTCATCGTCTTTGGTGTTACTGAGTCAGTCTCCGTTCAAGACACCTATAGAGCAGTTAGAGAGTTTGCAGCAGTTGACGCATATTTTAGGGATTGTTCACTATCGAATAGAGCAAGAAAAGCGTTTGGTCAACAGCGAAAATCGCTACAGGGAACTCGTGGAGCATTCGCCGATGGCGATAGGTGTCTATGTGGATGGAGAAATAGTGTTTTCTAATCAGGAGTTTTTACACATCCTCCGTATACCTCAGGGGCAAGTGATAGATGCCAAGTGGCTCAGTGGGTATGTGCCAGTGGCGGATATGCCAGATATCTCAGGGTTGGTGACGCTCATTAGGGCGCATGGTCAAATACCCGTAACGGAGATTACACTAGAGCATAGAGATGGAGAGTTTTTTACGTTGATGTTTCAAGGGACACTAGTAGATTATCATGGACGTGAAGGAATACAGTTTGTGTTCTATGATATATCCCAAAGAAAGCAGTTCGAGTTAGAACTAAAAATGAGTCGTGAAAAATTCGAACTAGCGGCACAGGGTTCGGAAGCAGGAATCTGGGACCTATACGATCTAGAAGAAGGTAAAATGTGGTGGTCACCTCAGTTGTACAAGCTAATCGGGTATGAGCCAGACGAAATTTCTTTTAGTATGGCGAATTATGCTGAACTCATTCATCCAGAAGATAGAGTTTGGCTGAGAGAGGAGATGTTAGTTGTCAGAGAAAGACATTCGCATGAGTATCGACTTAGAACTAAATCAGGAGAGTACCGATGGTTTCACGTCAGTGGTCAGACGCAGTTCAACGAAGCAGGAGAGCCGATTAGACGCGTGGGGACATTGATAGATATTCATCATCGCAAAGAAGCAGAAAATAAACTCAGAGATAGAGAAAGATTGCTCAATACCACGGGGAAAGTTGCTAAAGTAGGTGGGTGGCAGCTGGATAGGGATACATCAGAGCTCAGATGGACTGACCAAACGTATACTATATATGGATTGAAAAAAGAGGAAGGAATCACTTTGGATCACTTGCTGAGCTTTTATAAAGAAGCTGACCAGATTAAGATAACAGAGGCTATAGCGGCATGTTTTGAAGGAGAGCCTTTTGAACTCACCTTTAGGTTGCAATCCCTGAAGGGTAAATTGCTATGGGTGGACTTCTCAGGTATGCCCGTGTATGAAAATGGAGAAGTGATTAAGGTTATTGGGGCACAGCGGGATTTGACACATTATATCCGTCAAATAGAAGGGATACGTGAAAATGAAGAAAAACTAAAGAATGCGAATCAACTGGCGCAGCTGGCTAACTGGGAATGGTATCTGGAAGATGATAGCTACTACTGGTCCGAAGAGTTGTTTGGGATTCTAGGTGTGAGTCGCCAAAAGCCCAGTTTTGAACTGTTTGAGTCAGTATTGGATAATGATTCGCAGCGATATTTTGCCGAGTTACTACAGGACTCACTCACAGTGTCTTCTGCTGTTAAGTGTGAACTGAAAGTTATTCATCCTGAGTTGGAAGAGATTAAATATATTTCGGTTCGAGCAATCAACCAACGCAATGAACGACACAAGGTGACCAAAGTACTCGGTACAGTACAGGATATCACCGAGCGTAAAATGATGGAGTTGGACAAGCAAAAACGTGAACTCTATGCCAAGGTCTCGCTCGAACTCAACGCAGAAGCAGCCCAAGCACGTAATGACTGGCAACTCACCAACGAATATTGCCAGGCACTCGTGATGCAGGTTGGGTTTGACTGGGCATGGATTGCAGACCATGGCAATGTCAAGTTGGGAGATTTTAACCCTCTAGCGCATCAGTTTAGTTTGCGCACCACCAGCGATCATGATGTGCATGAGATTGTTCAGTCCGAGAGTGCCGAGGTGTCTAGGGCGGTGATAGAGACACAACAGCCAATATGGATTGAAGATTTGAAGATGGATACCCGTTTTTCAGCGTGGAGTCGTGTCATGGTACATCAT
Source organism: Reichenbachiella agariperforans (assembly GCF_900142205.1). GTDB lineage: Bacteria > Bacteroidota > Bacteroidia > Cytophagales > Cyclobacteriaceae > Reichenbachiella > Reichenbachiella agariperforans. The sequence goes on along the minus strand of NZ_FRAA01000005.1, from coordinate 262,678 downwards.
GGTTTTTACTCATACATCTGTTTGCCTTTCTATCAGGGAGATAGGCTAAAGGGCACGATCAACCTCTATAGTACAGAGCGAGTCGAGATGAGTGATGCATTGATGAAATTTTTGGGAAATCTGTCTAACGACTATGGAAAGAGCCTCTATGCAATAGAACTCAAGCGAAACCGCGATGAACTCAACGAATTTAACAGTATGCTGGTGGACTCATTAGATGTAGTTTCTGTTAGTTATGATCAATATACAGGGAAGGTATCAGTATTCGGGAATACTAAAAAGCTAGTAGGATTTGCCCGTGATCAGTTCATGGAGATGATTGTTGACGGACATGAATATGTACATATCAATGACCTTTCCAAAATCCGAAAGCAGGTCATGGAGTCTAAGTCTGCCAAAGGAAACTTCGATGTAGAGTTTAGGGTCAAGGGAGCTGATGGCAAAACCGTTTGGTTGCATTCTATCGGTAAAGTCTATTGGCAAAAGAATGTGATACGAAAGATCGTAGGTATCATGATCAACATGAGACATAGAAAGGAAGAGGAAGTCAACATGATCAAATCTCAAATAACAGTGCGTGACCAAGAACGTATGCGCATCGCTAGAGCCATACATGATAGTTTAGGACAAACACTCACGATCGCTTGCATGAGCCTAGATGCCCTGTCAGAGGATGTCAAAAAACTAGATAAGGATCGGCAGGAATTGTATCATGATGCGTACCAGTTGTTGATAGAAGCCATGGATGAGTCCCGTGCAATCTCTCATAACTTGATGCCTTCTTTGTTGATGGATTTTGGTCTGGTTAAGTCCATTAGGTCTGACGTGACCAAGCTCAACAAGTCCGGCAATATTCAATTTGATTTTGGTTTTGACGCATCCTGTGATAGGCGGTTTGATCAGGATATAGAGATGAACCTTTATAACATTAGCCGAGAGGCTATTACGAATATTATAAAGCATTCAGGGGCTACAGACGTAGATATTCAACTCCGGATGATAGAGAATACACTGCTACTCTCCATCGTAGACAATGGAGTAGGGTTCGATACGACCAAGATCAAAACCAAAGACGGGTTAGGGTTAGGAAGTATAGAGAGTCGTGCGATTAGCATAGGTGCAGATATTTATTTTTCAGGAGATCAAGGGTGTGCGATTCATGTCGAACTAGACCTGATTAAAGAAAATTAGGTATTCTAGCCTATTGAATCTGCTTAGTGCACTGTCTAACATTGCATTATGTTTTTTTTACCTATTGGATTTCAATAATCTTGATAGGAGAAAAAGTAACCAGCACTAGTCAGATGAAGCATACTGTTGATCAAACCGTAACGTATTGGCCAGATTGGATCGAGAATTCAGCAAGTCTTTTGGCAGTCGTATTCGATAGTTCTGGACAGGTATGTCGTGTCAATCGGGCCTATCAAAACAAGCTTACCAATGTGTCAGATAAGATCGCGCTAAAAGTAGCTGCCTTGACTAATCTCCATGGGATTATAAAGGCCAATGACTTTTTTGAATCCAAATCTAATGAGACCGCTCGAGAAGTGACACTATGGGTAGAGTATGATCATACTTGTGTCAATATGGGCTGTGGCTGGGAGGTGACTCCTAGAGAGATAGCAGGAGAGGAGATGGTTTTGGTAGCCATACGACCGTTGGTTTATAGGTGTGAATACCCGCGTCAGACCAAAGAAAGTCGATCGATACACAGTAGAATTCCGGGGCTATTTTTTAATTTTCTACAGACAGATACTGGGCATCAGAGTCTGCCTCATATCTCTGAGGGTATTGTCAAATGGCTAAAGATGGATGCAGCATTACTCAGAGATGATGCTGAGCCAGTGATGGAGCGTATCCACAGAGAGGATCAATCGATCGTCGCTGATTCGATCCGGCAATCCGCGGGTAATATGCAGCGATGGGAGGCTACTTTTAGGTTTGTGTGTAGCAAGGGGGACATCAGATGGGTGCAGGGAGTAGCGACACCAGAACTTCAGTTTGGAGCGATACTTTGGCGGGGAGTGTTGTTCGACGTGACAGATAAGGTCAACTACAAGCAGCAGCTTTTAGATCAGCAGCGAGAGCTCGAAGAGATCGCTTTTGTACAAGCACATGAGTTTAGACGCCCTTTGGCCAATATGCTCGGGTTGTTAGATCTTATAGAGATGAAAACAAAAGGAAGATCTTTTGAAATGGAGGAGATTGTCGAACTGCTCAGTATGCTCAATTTATCTGCCAAAGAAGTGGATGAAGTCATCGCACGAATCGTCACGAAGACCAGTCAAATTCGAAATTTGGTTAAGTGATTTTTGCTTACCGATCAGATTAAATTTTTCTCAATAGCCATTTTGACCAGTTGTGCACTGTTGCTGACATTGAGTTTTTTCATGATGTTTCGGCGATGCGAATCTATCGTGCGAGTACTTAGAAATAACTTCTCCGCAATCTCTTTATTGGTAGATCCCTCGACGAGTTCTGCCAGAATTTCTTTTTCTCTCTTGGTCAGCCATGATTTGATACTTTTGCCAGGACTTCTTTTTTTGATCAATGAGGCACCTAATATTTCTATGACTTCTGGGGTATAGAATAGGTCTCCAGTAGCTATTTTTTCTACTGCAGCGATGAGTTGCTCCGCCTTGGTGTTTTTGGGTAGATACCCTAAGGCTCCTGCTTCGAAGGAGACCAGTATGTATTCCTCATCGTTGTGAGTAGAGAGTACCAGGATTTGTGTGTCTGGTTTGTGCTTTTTGACCTGCGGGATGAGATCCAAGCCTGACATGCCTGGCATGCTAATATCAGTGACCAGTACCTGAGGTGCATGTTCTTTGACCAACTCTAGTGCTTGCTCTCCTGAGCTAGCTTCTGCCACTACTGTGATTGTCCCGCTTTCCTCTAGGAGGAGCTTTAGCCCTTTTCTTACTACGCTGTGGTCGTCTGCTAATATTACGCTTATCATGCTTTGATTTTAAAGAAAATTTGGTGTGACTAAGAGTGCCAATTGCTAAAGATAATCCACGTATTACAAAGTGACAATATTAAGTGTGTTTCTGGATGAAAGATTCCTAAGTCTTTTTGCTTAGATGTAAATGACAAAAACAGTGGATTGACCCTGAGCCACCCTAGGTCTACCTTTGATTTCAAGTTTAACTCAATCCAAGAACCTATGAAAACTGTTTTAGTAGTAGACGATTCTGCATACATGCGGGCACTAATTAAGATCGCGCTTAATGATGCAGGCTACAATGTCGTCGGAGAAGCCGAAGATGGTGCCAAAGCCCTAGAACTCGCCAGATCTCTTCAACCAGACCTGATTACCCTAGACAACATCTTGCCGGACATGTTCGGGATAGAAATTCTCCAGCAACTGACCAATGAGGGCAATGCCGCTCGTATCATTATGATTAGTGCGGTAGGTCAAGATCGTATCATCAACAAAGTCAAGAAAATGGGAGCCTATGGCTACATTGTCAAACCTTTCGAGCCAGAACTGTTGCTCAGTGTCGTGGATGAGGTTTGCAAAAGTACAGCCATCGCCTAAGCAAATACCCAGTCAGTACAATACCCAGTTGATAGAGTCTAAGTAAAAAAGCCTAGATGATATTGACAGATTTGGGGGATTGATATAGAGTCGTTTTGAGGCTAATATTATGTATTGAACCATTAACCAAAAACCTAAACATCATGTCTTGCATAAATTGGTATCGTATTACCCTCTTGGCTAGTTGGTTTGGTGTTTTTGTTATTCATAATTCTTAAAAAGACTATGATAGAATCGAATCAGCATATTGACTCACAGACTGAAGTAGATACTCTGGAAACTCCTAGCGACCATATTGCTAGAATCTCTCTCGAACCCTTCGGCAATCAAGAGGATGGAGTAACCGTGTATTTGGAAGGTGTCTTGACTCTAGACCATGTGACGGATATTCATCAAAAAACCGAGTTAGCCCTAAGTCAATTTGCACATGTTAGATTGGTGTTGAGAGCAGTAGAGGCTATTGATCTTTCGGTTGTGCAACTGTTGTATCATCTCCAAACCTTAGCAGACGAAGGAGGCAATAGTTTAGAACTCATACACGAACTACCTGTCTCCATGACAGCTTTGATAGATAAATCAGGATTGAAAATTAAACTAACCGTCGAATGAGTAGCAAGCATATATTAATCGTGGATGATTCGGAGAGCATCAGAGAGCTGGTCTCTGTGACGCTATCAGCACAGGGCTATACGGTCTACAAAGGAGTCAACGGTCTCGATGGAGTTGCACAACTGAGTCAGATTACAGAGAAGTTGTCATTAATCATTACGGATTTGTTCATGCCCGAGATGGATGGATTTGGGTTGGTCAAAGAGGTACGCCAAAATGATAAATACAAATATGTTCCCATCATCATGCTGACCACAGAGTCTCAAATAGAAAAGAAATTGATCGCCAAAAAAGAAGGGGTAACAGGCTGGATAGAAAAGCCCTTTGATCAGGATAGATTATTGAAAATAGTACAAAAAGTGATTGGTAAGTCATGAAAGAAGAAGACCTAATTCAACTTAGAAACATATTTATGGATGAGGCCAGTGAGCTTTTTGTGAAAATCGAAAAGAATTTACTCGCCGCAGAACAATCCCCTGACGATCCTACCTTGATCGCAGCATTGTTTCGTTCGATTCATACCCTCAAAGGAAGTAGTGGTATGATCGGATCCAAAAAAGTAACCGATTTCATTCACAACTTAGAAAGTATCTTTGATAAGATACGTTCAGGGATGGCACCTTTGACGCCAGAGATCATCGACTGTACACTTCAGTGCATGGATCACGTCAAGGTTCTCATAGTAGATCCAGAACTCAAGAAAGATAAAGACCAAACGAATGATCAAGCGCTAACCGACAGAATCAACCAGATCTTGTCTGGTTCTGCCAAATGGGCCACCGCTCAGCCTGCACAGACTCAGTCCGCAGTGGGTAGACATACTTATTATGTCTACTTCAAGCCCCACGCTCACTTTTTGAAGGATGGTTCTAATCCACTGCTGCTGATCGAAGAGCTGACCGAGATAGGAGATACACTGGTTTATGCTCATATCGACATGGGGCAGATGTCTGACTATGACCCTACGCTATGTTATACTTCGTGGCAGGTCGTCTTGTCTACTGACGAACCTATGTCGAATGTTCAGGAAGTTTTCATTTTTACTCAGGACGAAGATATCAAAGAAGTCAAGCTACTGTCCAATGAGGATTTATTAGCGAATCCAAGGTTTGTACAGCGAATGCCTAAACCGGAATTAGGAGCAGATTTGACACAAGAAAAAATACACGACATTATTAAAGGTTTAGAGCAAGAGGTCGAACCAGTTGAGACCGATTCGGCTACTAAAGTAGATGCAATCTCTAATATCAGAGTGGCTTCTACTAAATTGGATGAGTTGATGAATCAGGTGTCTGAGTTGATTACCTCGCAGGCTGCTCTGTCGCTCTATGCTAAGAATCATTTTGACCCTAATCTGGAAGTGATAGCCGATAACATGGAAAAGATCGCACGCCAACTGCGCGATACGGCCTTTGATATGACACTGCTAGAGATCGATCATCTCTTCACGCGTTTTCACCGATCGGTGAGAGACATTGCTACACAGTTGGACAAGTCAGTGCACTTCGTCACAGAGGGAGGAGATACAGAACTAGACAAGACTATCATCGATAATCTAGCGGATCCACTGATGCACCTTATTCGCAACAGTCTGGATCATGGCATAGAAACCAAGAGTATTCGGGCGCAGAGAGGTAAACCGGAGAAAGGAACAATACTGCTCAAAGCCTACTACTCTGGCGCGAAAGTTTATGTGCAGATCAAAGATGACGGTAAAGGTATAGATGTAGAAAAAATCAAACAAAAGGCACTCAAGAACGAAATCATCAAGGAATCCGATCAGTTGACTGACAAGGAGTTGTTGAATCTGATTTTTGTACCAGGCTTCTCTATGGCGAAGGATGTGACGGATCTATCGGGTCGTGGAGTAGGAATGGATGTGGTCAAAAAAAATGTACTAGACCTACGAGGAGATATATCAGTAGAGTCTGTCTTGGGTGAGGGTACGACGATTACTATCGGGCTACCACTGACTTTGTCGGTGATAGATGGCCTTCAGGTCAAGGTACATGACACGGATTACATCATCCCACTAGGGAGTGTAGAGAAGTGTTTCGAGCTAAAACGGTCTTCATTTGTCAATGATTTCAATCAAGTGGTGTCGCTTGATGAACAGCAGTACCCTTATATAGACTTGCGTGGAGAGTTTCAAATCTCAGAAGACAATGCACCAGTGACCAACAGTATCATTCTGGTCAAAGATCACGAAAGAGAGGTAGGGTTCTGTGTCGATGAGATCGTCGGAGAGTATCAGGCAGTCCTTAAGCCTGTGGGCAAGTACTACCGTGACCAAGAGTTCGTGTCAGGAGCTACCATACTGGGCGATGGAAAAATCGCCTTGGTGCTGGATACTAACAATCTAATTTCAAAAAAGCATAACAACCTAAAATTGGCTGCATCATGAGTAGTTTATTAGATAGTGAGGTCAAAGAGATTTTAGACCTTCGTTCCTTTTTAACTTTTGATCTCAACGAACAGACCTTCGCCGTACCAGTCGAGAGTGTGGTGGAGATACAGGATATGACTGCCATCACTAAGATTCCAAATGCTGCCACACACATGGCAGGGGTGCAGAACCTGAGAGGAAAAATCCTCCCCGTGATCGATACCCGTGTCAAGTTCGGGTTGCCGCCAGTGGTAGATACTGTAGATACTTGCATCGTCGTGATAGACATGGAGGTAGAGGAAGAGAAAGTCCTAGTGGGAGCATTGGTAGATGCAGTGGAGGAAGTCATCTCCATACCTGCTACGGAGATTCAGAGCTCGAAAAGCATAGAGGCAAAATTTGATTTGGAGTTTGTCTCAGGGATGTTCAAGCAGGATGAAAAATTCATATTGATGCTGGATCTCAATAAAGTCTTCGCGCTAGATGATGATAACAAAGTATCAGTGGATAATATAAAACAAGCCTAAAGATGGAAACACCTATAGCTATCAAAATACCAGAGCATGTACTTAGCTTTAGCTTAGATCAGGAATTCTTTGCAGTCAATGTTACCAAAGTGATAGAGATCATCGAAGTGCCCAAAATCTCTAAAATACCCAAAGCACCTGCATATATGAGTGGCGTGATCAATGTGCGCAAGCACATGGTGCCACTCGTAGATACCCGTGTCAAACTAGGCATGTCCGCTACAGCTTTTTCAGTAGATACGTGTGTGATAGTCGTGGAGATCAATGCCAACGGTCAGCGTTTGGCAGTAGGGGTTTTAGTAGATGAAGTATTAGAAGTGATTGATTTGACACGTGAAGAGATACTACCTCCTCCGAAGTTTGAATCCAATGATTATGAGCGATTTATCACAGGTATGTTTTCGGTAGAGGAACACTATGCCATGATACTGGATTTGGATCAAATATTTTCACTCCATGAGGTGATCGCGCTGGAGTCTGTTACGCAAGCAGAGAATGAAAAGAAAGATCAAACCACAAAAAGAACTAAACAACCAGCCCAATAGTCTTTGACTTAGCTATAACTGATCATAACCATGAGATTGACCATCAAGAAAAAACTAACGCTAACTGCTTCGGTAATACTCATTCTGATATTGACATTGGGATGGATGTTTGTCCGTACATTTCATAGCAATGAGGCACTGACACAGGTTGACCAAAAAACACACCTTATAGCACAAAATGCTTTGAAGATCGCAGGAGCCAAAAACGATTTTGTGTATCACGAATTGCTATCAGATGCGTATCTGTCCTCAGGGAGTAGTGCTGCGATGAAAGAAATCAAAGCGGATCATGAAGAGGTAGAACGTGCCATACATGCACTGAAGTCTAATGAATGGGTCAAAGCACAGGGGATGGAGCCTGAGCTTACCGCATTAGAACAGCTATTCATAACTTATGAAAATGAATTCGTAACACTATCAACTGCTATGAGGCAGAGAGGTAAGCATCAGGCTGGGCGAGTGGGAGAACTCAAACGTGCGCTAACAGAGCTGCCTCAGGTTGAGAATGTGTCAGCGCTTAGGGTTTACCTTGACTTGCACGATCTGGCTTTTCTCTATGATGGGGTGCATTTAGATATGGACTATGCAATCGGGCGATTGGATGCGTCATTGATGGCTGGTGATTTGGATAGTACTCAAGTACACGAAACCCGCACCCTTTTGACAAATCTGGATCAAGTGGAGCGTGAAATTGGTTACGATAACTCTCAGGGAATCAAAGAGGATATTCAAGTCGTAGCTGCTCAGACACTACAGGCAGTTGAACAATTAAATACAGGGATAAGTGAGCTAGTTGCGACGCAGAGAGCAGATAGCGAACGAGGTGTGATCATCGGTATGATACTGGTGACACTCGTTTTGATCGTGGTAATGTGGGTCGTGTTTTATCAAGTTTCTCGGTCTGTATCACACGCACTTCATACCGTCACTACCTTTGCCAATGGAGATCTGGAGGCCAAGATCAAGAAAGTTAGTGATGACGAACTAGGGGACTTGGTGGAGAAGTTTGAATCCATGACTACCAATTTTAGAAATCTCATTGGGACACTCAAAGCAGTGGGTAAGTCTATGGTCAAGGCCTGTGAGGAGATGAACGTAACGACGCATCGTATCGCAGAAGGGGGCACAGAGCAGGCGAGTTCTGCTGAGGAGATATCCGCCTCTATCGAAGAGATGGCGGCCAATATCAATCAAAACACCAAAAATGCAAGAGAGACCGAGGCGATCGCACAATCAGGCGCTGAAAACCTCAAAAACAGTAATGATGCCGTCAAGAAGACAGTCCTGTCGATGAAAATCATCACAGACAAAATCTCTATCATCGGCGAAATCTCTCGACAAACTAACCTCTTGGCACTCAATGCAGCAGTCGAGGCAGCGAGAGCTGGCGAGCATGGCAAAGGCTTTGCCGTTGTAGCTGCTGAGATACGTCGCCTGGCCGAACGCAGTCAGCTAGCTGCCAATGAGATCAACCAAGTCTCTGCGTCTAGCGTCTCTACAGCCATGGAATCTGGTGAGATGTTAGAGGTCGTCGTGCCAGAGATAGAAAACACAGCCCGTCTCGTACGTGAGATTGCCAGTAGTACTGTGGAACAAAACAACGGAGCAGAGCAGATTAACAACGCCGTACATGTCCTCAACGAAGTGGCACAAAAGAATGCCAATGGATTAGGAGATTTGGCGCACAATGCGGAGAACCTTATCAAACTATCTGGACAAATCCATGAAGTGCTTTCTTTCTTTAAAACCGCTGAACGTCAGGTGGATGATGTGAGTCAGCTCAAGTCAGTGACAGGCAATAGAACCATGGCATCTGTGTCCACCAAGAAGAAAACAGAAGTGCCAAAAGTGGATGCTAAAAAGAAAACAACAGTACAGAAAACAGAGACACCCAAAACTGCTCCAAAACCGACAGCAAGGCCAGTGTCTGCTCCTAAGAAAGTGGTGTCTGGAGTCAACATAGACTTGGGTACGCCTTCTTCTATTTCAGATTCGGATTTCGAAAGTTTTTAATCGATGGACATGCCAGTACCTAAACCCAATACCGCTATCACCCATACACTGTCTCGCAAGATGCTGAACCCAGAGCAGTTCATACAGCTCAGTGAGTTCATCACGACCAACTATGGGATCAAACTACCAGAGCACAAGAAAGTAATGGTAGAGGGAAGACTCCAAAAGCGTCTCAAAGAGTTGCAGTTGGAGAGCTTTGCAGAATATATAGATTTAGTATTGGGACATGAGGAGACCGAGGAGGTTGTCCACATGATCAATGCCGTATCGACTAACAAGACAGATTTCTTCAGAGAATCTGCACATTTTGATTTTATGAACGAAGTGCTGCTGCCTAGTCTGTTTGCAGAGAAGCGGGCAGGTGACATCAAGATATGGAGCTCGGCAGCATCTACTGGAGAGGAGATTTACACCATCGCCATGGTGATGGAAGAGTTCATGAAGAAGCATAAACTCACACACCGTTCGTACCGAATACTAGGTACCGACATATCTGTCGATGCTTTGCACACCGCCATCAATGGGGTCTATAATATTGCGCGGCTGATCAATATGTCGCAGCAGCTCAAAAAGGAGTATTTCCTCAAAAGCAAAGACCTTAATAAACCTATAGTGAGAGTGAAACCAGAGCTGCGTGCTAAGACTGCGTTTGGTAGACTCAACCTCATGGACGAAGAGTACAAGCTAGAAGATACCTATGATATCATCTTTTGTAGAAACGTGCTCATCTATTTTGATCGTGAAAACCAAGACAAGGTAATCAGTAGATTAGTCAAGAAACTCAAACCCGGAGGATACCTTTTTGTAGGACACTCCGAGTCATTGTTTAGAACTGCGACGAACCTCAAACTCGTTAAGCCCACCATTTACCAGAAAGCACTATGACTCAACTCTCAGACGAACAACTACTGGAGGAGCTGAAAGCACGCTTCGCCGAAAAGAACGAACTGCTACAGGAGCAGAAGCGGTTCATGGCAGATCTAAAGGTCGTCAATGATAAGCTCTTGCAGTCCGAGCGACTCAAGTCACAGTTTCTCTCCAATATCAAAAATGAAATCAACAACCCGATGACCTCCATCATGGGCTTGCTGCGATTGAATCTGTCTGGACATCTATCTCCTGAGGCCTGGGTCAAAAACACGAAACTGGTCTACCAAGAGGCATCCGCACTCAATTTTCAACTGCGAAATTTGTTCATGGCAGCTGAGTTGGAGGCAGGTGATGCACAGCTCGAGCTAGGGCAGTTTACCTGTGTGGAGGTGATTGGAGAGGCGATCGCGATGGTACAGAATCAGTTGAATGATTGTCAAGTTACCTGTCGAGTAGATGCAGATGTCAACGAAATCCTCTATTCGGATAGAAATAAGGTGTTGATGATCCTGTCTAATTTGATCTCCAATGCACACAAGTTTAGTGATCCTGAAACAGGGGAAATAGAGATCGAACTGTCACGCAATGCAGAAGATCATTTGGTATTCGTTATTCGAGACAATGGAGTAGGGATATCCGATGCGGATCGCGCCACTATCTATGACCGATTTAACCAGCTCGAAGGAGGGACAACCAAAACCTACGGAGGTCATGGTCTGGGACTGTCCATCGTGCATGCGTTGGTCGATATGCTGGATGGTACGATGCAGATAGATTCCGCATTAGGAGAGGGGACGGTCGCGACTGTGCGATTGTCATCAGTAACGTCTGAGGGTAACCTGTCACTCTTTGATGAGGATGACTTTGAATTGTTTTCAGATAGCAGCGAAGAGAGCTTTTGACAACTGTATCGAAGATATCGACTCATTTTCTGTACCCTTCACACTTATTCGTAGGGTCACAGCACACGGAAGTGACGACTGTATTGGGCTCATGTATATCGGTGTGTCTCTATGATACGGTCAGGAAAATAGGAGCGATCAATCATTTCATGCTGCCCTTCTGGAATGGTCAAGGTCTGGCATCTGTGAAGTATGGCAACATTGCTACAGAAAAACTGATCAAGGAGATGCTACGCCACAACTGCAGGGTAGAAAATATCATCGCCAAGGTATTTGGTGGAGCCAACCAAGTGGAATTTACAGCTCGGATAGGAGATAGAAATGCCGAAGTAGCACATGATATACTCAAAGAACATGGGATACGAGTCGTGGCAAAAAGTGTCGGAGGGAAAGTAGGAAGAAAGATCATCTTCGATACGGAATCAGGTGTCGTGAAGATGCGCTATGTAGGGTCTCAGAAGAAAACGCCATGAGTGTAGACAAGATTAAAATACTGATCATAGATGATTCACGTTCCGTGCAAAAAATGCTGGAATATGTTTTTGCACAAAGTGATGAGCTGGAGGTGATCGGTGTGGCCAATGATGCCTACGAAGCAGTCGATATCATGCGAAAGGTCAAGCCAAATGTCATACTACTGGATGTCAGAATGCCCAAAATGGATGGACTGACCTTCCTCAAAAAACTCATGAATCAGCATCCGATTCCTGTGATTGTGTTTTCATCTCTAATCACTAAAAACCCGGAAATAGGCGTCAAAGCACTAGAGTACGGCGCAGTGGAGGTAATAGACAAACCAGTGATAGACTACTCTAACATGACGACTACACTGGTGCAGGAGGAGAAGCTGCTACAGGTCGTACATGCTGTTGGTAGAGAACAGATCCCGAGTCGCAGTATCTACCAAACTAGCGTACCGAAGACACCTATGCCACTAAGTCAGGTACGACCAGATACTGTCGTGTGTATCGGTGCATCAGCAGGAGGGACGCAGGCGATCAAGCATTTGCTGTCGCAGCTTCCGGATAATTTTCCGCCGATAGTGGTAGTCCAGCACATGCCCGTGGAGTTTACGGGGCAGTATGCTCGTTATCTCGATAGTGTGTGTCCTATGGAAGTGGCAGAGGCAGTAGATCAAGAGACGCTCAGATCAGGCAAGGTCTATATCTCGCCTGGTGATAGACATCTCACAGTTGAAAAATATGGAGGAAGTTACCGAGCCAGGCTTTTTGATGGTCCCAAAGTTTCAGGACACAAACCCTCTGTGGATAGGCTATTTCAGTCTGTGACTGGCGACTGGGCCAAGTACGTCATCGGTGTGATCCTTACAGGGATGGGCAAAGATGGTGCTATAGGTATGCTGGGCATGCATACTGCAGGAAGTCATACCATAGCACAGGATGAGGACAGTTGTGTGGTGTTTGGGATGCCCAAAGAGGCCATTGCACTCCAAGCTGTCGATCAGGTATGCCCTCTAGATCAAATCCCACAGGTACTCATGAAACTCGTGATGAATAAAACTAAAAATTAACCATTCAAGATTATGATATTTGACTTACAAGAAAAAGAGCATCAGATCGCTACAGACCTGATCAAAGATGGACTGGATCACGCATCGGTGACCTTGTCTAGTATCCTCAAAACACCAATAGCAATCAAGAAAATCGATTTTGGCTTTGATTCCCTACAGCAAGTAGAAAGCGTGCGCCCGACGGACGATGCGAGTAGTAGTTATTACCTGCTACGGACAGGGTTGATCGGTGAACTCAAAGGGGTTTGTCATTTGATATTCACCGCAGAGGAGATAGAAAAAATCAATGCGGCCTGTTTGCCTGAGCATTTTCAGAAGAGTGCCTCGGTAGAAGCTGCCGCGCTCAGTGAAGGGTTTTTGACAGAACTGGACAATATCGTGTCTGCTGCTGTAATCACACAGTTCTCTAACTATCTCGATGTAGATTTATTTGGTCATGTGCCTAGCCTGCATATAATGCCAGCTGGCGAACTGAAAGATTATTTGCAGTCTGAGGCGGAGGAGTTCAACAACGTGGTTTATTTCAAAGCTAATTTTGTCGGGGAAGAATTGGACATTACACCAGACTTTACGTGGATGTTTCAGGATCAGTTCTTGAACAAGATTCGCGAACGTAGTGCGGAGGGGGCTTAGATATAGGGATTGAGAACCGCTTGGCCTGTCCTGACGAAGAAAGGACGTGGTGGTGTGAGCAGCCTGCGGCAAGCAGGTAACTAAGTAAGCCGCTTAGCGCCTGTTATATTCCTTGGGTTCTGAGCAGTGTGAAAGATACGAGAGATGGTTATTTTGTCCTTTGAAAGTCGATAAATGATCTTGTAGCCCCAACGATTTTGGCATATGAGTTCCCACGTTCTTCAGAGATGTATTTAACGATTCTTTCGAATTGGTCGAGAGAGGTCTTAGTCCAAACTACTTTACCCATTGGTTGAGTCGTTCCTTGACCTCCGAAGTTGTGAATACCCTATTCGCTTGCTCATCTTGTTCGGACTTTTCAATGTCTGCCAGCAAAGCAAGTTGTTCGTACACGTCTTCTAATGTTGAGTCAGGAGTCAGTTGCCCCGCTATGGTGTTCAGATGTTCCTTGAGATTGTCCATATATCAAATTTAGCAAATCCGCTTGTTAATTCCCACGACATTTTGCGACTGGACGAGTGGAATACAACGACCAGCTATGATGAGTGGGGATTAGAAAGTACTAACCTTTCGAGTTCCTCACCGCCACAGCAGCTTTTATCAAATATATTACTTGTGGCGGACTTTCCAATCCCCACAATAGAATCCTGACCGCTAAACCGCCATGCATCTCATATCAAATGTATGTGTCCAGTATGTGCATGTGTTAACAAAGTTAACACGAAAGTTCCAGCGGGTGAAAGTCCCTTACGAGCCGGCCTGTAGGGTAGGGATTGAGAACCGCTTGGCCTGTCCTGACGAAGAAAGGATCTGGTGGTGTGAGAGGCGCACCGGCGGTCATTTGACCGTCAGCCGTCTACTCGATTGTATGCCGTTTTTTTACCAGCTGAAATTTAAGCAGATCAGGAATACGTCAAGCAAATTTTGTTTCCGGAAGGGTCTAAGAACCAATACCCGTCATCTTTTTTCTTAAAGTCAGTCAGGTTACTCAAAGCCAAGTCTAATTTTTCCTTGCTGTTAAAAATGATATTGAAATGTCGCATCCCAGCGCTATCACCTGAAGCCAATGGTCTGTTTACCCCATGCCAGGAATTCATAGCAATTCGGTGCTTATAGGAACCTCCGGCTCCAACATCTGCGTACATGAATTGCGGTAAATTGTTGAAAGACTCAAAGCCCATCTTTTGATAAAAACTATTAGATTTTGCCACGTTATTCGCATAAAGATGCAGGTGACCAATATAGGTCTCGTTCGAAATGATTTTATCCATGTTTGGACTTCCTAAGTGACTCATTACTTCGTCTAGATCGAGACCATCGGATGCACTGCGAATGTTGCCATTCACATCTTCTATGCTTAGACCTCTATCGGTAACTACCCGCTTAAAGCGTTCTGGCGTTTCCAATGTAAACTCTATGTTGATTCCGTCAGGATCATCCAAGTAAACGGACTTAGACATGGTGTGATCTACAGGCGAAAACGGATACTTATTCAGCGCCAATCGGTAAACCATACTGGCAAATTCTTGAATGTTAGGTGCATGAATAGCCACATGATATAGGCCACTGTATCCTTTTTGAAATTTCTTTTTGGCGGTTTCATGAAGCACTACCAATGTATTTACGTCCGTACCCAATTCAGCAGTATTCCCAGAAGTGATTCGCAGTTTCATGCCTACTATTTCGGTCCAAAATCGGGTAGATTTTTCAAGATTGGTAATGTTGAGATGTATGGCTCCAAATGAAGCAAATTTTTCTAAAGTCTGTTGTTCTTTATTCATATCTGAAATAATGTGTGCGATGGATGCAAATCCATCCATAGAGGTGACAAGCGAAGCACCAAGGATTGTTTTTAGAAAAAGTTTTCGTTCCATAAGCCCAATATTGAAACTAACTCAAGTCGGTATTTTGATTAGTCTTACGGCTTTTTCGGGACAAGCTTGTACACATAGACCACAAGCATGACACAAAGATGGATCTGTGATATACGCTTTGTGTTTAAAAAAGAAGGTTTTTATTTTTCCTTTCAGGTTCAAGGCAGCCTTGTCTTCCAGACTTATGGGCCGCATTTCTAATACATCGTATGGGCAAATAGCGACACAGTCTTCCTTTGCTCCACAGCTATTGAAATCAACAAGTGGCATTAGTTTGCCACCACTTTCTGCACAATTGTTTTCTTCGCTTTTCATCTTTTAGATGTCATCTTGAATAGCTTTAGTGTCATTTTTATTCCCCTTGGGAAATAATTTTTACGACGAAAAAAGAATAAATGCAATTAGGAGAGCACTAAAATTTTAATGAGATCAGGTTTTCCTGGTTTTAGCAGATATCTAACTACATTTATTCCTTAAGTGATTGTTACTTATTTCTTAGCGTATAAGTCACTTAAATATGCTTTGTAACTCACAGCTTCTCTACCTAATAAGGTAGGCAAGTCTGTGTCTCCAGCTATCAATTCACCTTGTGCAATACCCGCAGCAAAACCTGCCAACATATCGGCCACCATTTGCGGAGCTCCTGCTCCAGTTAATGCACTTTTATATTCTTCTACGCCAGGGCTAAAGTAGTTTACCGGTTTTCCAGCAATGATTGACAAATGCTCGGCCACTTCTCTAAAGGATAATGAATGAGAATTAGAAATGTTGTAGACTTTGTCCTCATGGTCATCGCCCATCAAAATATTGGCTGTAGCCTCTGCTATATCCGAACGCAGTGTAAAGGCAATTTTTCCTTCTTGAGCCGGATAGAAAACACCCTTGTCAAAAACTTGTTCTCCCAGAATCCAAGGCAGAATATCCATATAAAGATTATTCTGAAGCAGTGTATATCTCATACCACTTTCTTTAATTGCATTTTCCGTAGCTAAGTGTGAATTACTTACAAAAGCGATAGGTGAATCTGGGCTGTCAGATTGGCGCTGGATGCTGGTATAGAGAATATGTCTCACTCCGGCTTCCTTAGCAGCTTTTACGACATTGATTTGCTGCTTATCCCGATTTTCAAGATCACTACTAGAAATAAATAACAGCTTATCTGTGCCTTCAAAAGCCGCGACCAAAGCGCTATAGTTATCATAGTCTCCTATTTTGATATTGACTCCTTTTTCTTTTAGAGCTTGGGCTTTTTCTTCATTTCTTGCAAGTGCTGTTATGTTTGCTGGGTTAAGCCCTTTTTGAATTAAATGTTCTATTACCCCAGATCCTAATTGTCCGGTGGCACCTGTAATTGTTATCATTTTATTTGAATTTTAATTTGTTGAAAAAAAGGTTGAATCGTGAAGTACGCCAGGGCAGGAAAGAAGTGCATAGGCACTACTAAGCCTGGGAAAAGTTCAGGAAATTCAATATCCAATGGTAACGCCATCCCAATGGGTCCAATAATGCTAGCAAATGACAACACGCAAATGAGGACATTGAGCCAACCTTGAAAGTTGGTTTTATCCAATTTGCACAAGATGATGTAGCCTAACGCAATAAGCATACAGCCTATGAAAGAAGAACCAATAATAGATCCCACGTTGATTATTTTATCAAAATCTGTTAGTAAGGTGCCCTGATATATATTCAAATAAATCACACTGGCCAATGATGATAACGCGCCAGCTACCAGACCTTGTACAAATATCTTTTTCATCTTAATTATTTTCTAGTGACTGGTACTGTGATATCTATTGACAACTCCTCTGGTACTTTTGCAGACATTCCTTTGCTAGTGCCGACCTTAAAGTCAAGTCGATTGATCGTAAAACTGCTGCTAAACACCTCATTTTCGAAGGTAAATGGCATAGTAAATTCTTTGGCTACACCGTGTATCTGCAATGTGCCTGTCACCTCATATCCAGTAGCTGTTTTAGCAAAGCTCTTAGAAGTGAAATCAATGGTTGGGTAATTGTCTGCATCGAACCACTTGTCACTTACAGCATGTTTGTTTTGCATGCCTCTGCCCGTGTTGATGGAGCTTACGTCTACTTTTACGTCGAACCTAGAACTCTGTAAATCGTCCGGATCAAAGGAAACATCACCATCCATTTTGGTAAAGACGCCAGTAGGGTCTTCGCTGGTGAATTTGATAGAAAAGTCGTCACTAATCTTCCAATCGATTGATGCTTTGATTGTGAAGGCTGAGAGTGCTATGACTGCTACTAAGGCGGTCAGAATATTTACTTTTTTCATTGTCTTATATTTTAAATCAATTATCTCATCATGGGCAACATTGAGCCACGAATGATGAAGAAACCTTTATTTATTTTGCTGCGATTGGAGTTTTTTTGCTTCTTCCCCAAGCAATGAAGAGTGCTACGGCCAACATGATTACATTGAATCCTATTGCTTCAAATTCTCCTCTTGATCCATGAAATATAGCAGCTAAGAGCATGATAGCGCCAATGCCTAGGGCTGCCCAGATAGTTAAAAATGGCTTGATTCGTAGAATGGCTGGCAGTAATAGACCTATTCCTCCTAGCAACTCACTAACGCCAATGAACCTCACCAATCCGAGAGGAGTGGATGTGACCCATACGAGTGATTCGGCCAACGCATCCACTGGTTGCGTGGCTTTCATAAACCCAGCCATGATAAACATCGCTGCTAATAATCCTTGTGCAATCCATAATGTGATATGCATTGCTTTGTTTTTCTTTTGTTCCATGTCTTAAAATTTTTATAAGACAAAAGTCCAAAAGGCTCGATAGATAAAAAATAAGAAATCTTAAGAAATGCGCTACTTCTTTTTAGCCAACTTGCCGCGAGTATAGCTTAAGTGCTCAGGGGTCATTCCAAGGTAGGAAGCGATCAGCTTTTGTGGTAACCGTTGAACTAGGGCAGGGTAGGTTTGTGTAAATTCTAGATATTTCTCTTCGGCTGTTCCGCTCAAAAGCGAAATCAATCGGTTATTTGAAGCAATCAGATTATTGCGGAACTTCAGTCCTAATTCTACTTGCCATTCATGATTCAATTCTTCAAAACTCGGTACAACTTCTTTACCAATCATTTGAACTTCTGAATTTTCTATGGCGTCAATGAATATTTTGCTGGGAGTTTGTTTTGTGAAGCTTTCCAAATCAGAAATGAACCATCCTTCTGGAGCAAACTGTAGAATATGATCCTTCCCAGAACTATCTAACACGTAGCTTTTCAGACAGCCGCTTATTACTCTGTAGCCATAGTTGCATTTTTGTCCAGGACTTAATAGTACTGTTCCTTTCTCTAGATTTTTCGTTTTGAGATTTTTAAAGTCCATGTTATTAGATTGACTTATGAGGTTAGCTCCAATGGTGTGTAACGCCTGTGTAGGACGATGTGCCCTCACAGCTTGATTAAGGCAGAAAGATAGCCGATCCGCGCACAACCACAAAAGCTTGTTTAGTCATTGACCGTTAGGTGTTGACCGACCCCCCTGTTCTGAAACGGGTCTAGACTATTTAATCACGTCTAAATTCGTGAAGGAATCCTAATATAGGGATAGCCTTCAATTAGGAGGACAAGATAGCAAGTCTGATTGGATGAACTGGGGCGGAGCGTAAAGAAAATGTCTGTTAGACATTTTTAGCGAGGAGCCGGCCTGTAGGGTAGGGATTGAGAACCACTTGGCCTGTTCTGACGAAGAAAGGATCTGGTGGTGTGAGAGGCGCACTGGCGGTCATTTGACCGTCAGCCGTTTACTCGATTGTAGATAGTTTTTTTCTATGAGTTTACTTTCTTACCCAAAGTCAAGAGAATTGAGCATTGCGCTTCTGATATTTGGATAATAATTGATTAAGTAAATAGCTCATGAAAAAGATTAATTCAATACAATTTACCTTATTTCTGTTTGGAGTAATTGCAGTAGGAATAGGCTTTTCAGTTTTGTTTTTTCCGGTGCAGTTTGAGGCCTCTGCTGATATTGTTCTTGAAAAAGATGCCAGCCTTCTTAGCGAATTACGTGCTTTTGGAGGACTTATATTTGTTGGTGGGATTGTGATTTTATTAGGTGTATTTAAGCAAAGTTTGATATTGTTGTCAGTCGGTACTTCCACCATTCTTTATTTGACTATTGCCTTCTCTCGTTTAGTTGGTATGGTCTTGGATAACATGCCATCACACACTATCGTCTCGGCAACTATTGCGGAGATCGTCATAGGAGTCATAAGTATGATTATTCTGTTAAAAGTGAACAGTTCAAAAAAGGTGGGGTGATGGTCTAAATGGCTTCTATATTAAGCTTATCCGTTAGCCTTTTTCGGATTCTGCTAAAGGATTCTGGGGTAACACCAATATAGCCAGCCAAGTGATGCAGAGGGACTTTTTGTAAGAGCTCTGGCTGGCTGTTTAGTATATTCAAATATCTTTCTTCAGGTGTTTGATTGATCATTGAAGATAGTCGTTTCTGTAAAACGATAAAATCCTGGGTCATCAGGGTATTTACCAAGTACTTTAGTTTAGGAAATTGGTCATGAAGTTTTTGTTCTTCCTCGTATGTCCCACATGTCAGGACAGCATCTTCTACACAGGAGAGATAGTATTCTGACGGAGTTCCTTCCATATAACTAGTATATAAAACTGCTGCCTGTCCTTCGGTAAAGAATGTGGTAGTTTTTTCAGTGCCGTTCTTTAGTTGATATTGACGGATACATCCATCCAGAACGTAGTAGCAGCTTCTGCAAATTTGTCCTTCTTTCAAAAGAACCGTACCTTTCTTGAAATGCTTTACCGATGTAGCATCCACAATAGCATTCACCTCAGAATAACTAAAGGTATCTAATTTGGTGAGGAATTCTTTAAGTCGGTCTTTCATTTGTCCTTCATACTTATCTACAACGTTTAGTACATGGCAAGTAGGGCAGTAGAAAGCAATAAACTTTCAGTTTTGCACTTAGCCAAAGCGTTGTATTTTGTTTTTAATTTATTCATTCATAAAAGCCAAATCAACGATTTGGCGGTGTTTGTAAGTAGCACTGAACTTTCGAAAACTACGGAACGCCCTATTGGCTATATACCGTGTGTGTCCAGTATGTACATGTGTTAACAAAGTTAACACGAAAGTTCCAGTGGGTGGAAGTCCCTTACGAGCCGGCCTGTAGGGTAGGGATTGATGTCCTGACGAAGAAAGGACCTGGTGGTGTGAGAGGCGCACTGGCGGTCATTTGACCGTCAGCTGTCTACTCGATTGTGTCGTCATGCTTTCTATTTAATGCTATTTAAATATTTTTCTAACAGAGTATATCCATCAGATGAAATGTTATTTCTATCATCTGGATTTGACTTATCTAAATCGTTATTATCTTCCCAATCATCGGGCATTCCGTCATGGTCTGTATCTAAAGGTGCTTCTAAACTTTTAAGTATCGGCCAGCCTCCGACATCTTCTTGCGTATCAATTATACCGCATATTTTTGTTGTGTCGGCTACTTGATATTCTTTTTTGTACGTTTTACCCTCATACGTTGCATAACCATCTGTTACTTCTTTAATAATTCGAGTATCTATTAGATCTCTTTTTGGCAATTTTGCTCCAGCATTATCAAGTACTAGTTTATACGCTTCTTCTGCTTTTTGTTGATTAATAGGCATTGATGTCCAAGGCGCTTGGAGTTTGATTTTTTCAAAAGATAGTTCAGTTTGCACTCCTCCATTCCAATTATCAGTTGAAACTTCTTCGTTGCCCTCTACTGTATTTTTAGCAATATACCATTTACCGTAATCATCATTACCATCACCTCTGAATGACGGATTTGCAATTCTATACATTATCTCTCCTGGTTTTGTAGCTGGGCCTGGTTTATAATAGTTGGCTACAATATTTAAGTTTGTAAAATTGAATTTATCATTTCCGCTTTGATGTTTCTCACCACCATAAAGACTTTGATAGCCCCAATTGTAAATTACATTATTTCTATAATCTGTATTTCCACATCCTGAAGCCATACGTGGATTACGACTTGAATGATGAGCTAATAAATTATGATGATATGTTCCGTAATTACTTCCCCAGATTCCACCAAAGCCATGAGAACCTTTGACATGATTGGAATGGCTCATACTTTCAGAGACGATACACCATTGCACTGTTATACTATCACAATGATAAATCGACATACACTCATCGATACTCCAACTTGTAGATATATGGTCTAAAATAATATGCTTACAATATCTACTTGACATTGCATCATAGTCATTGCCTGATTCATCCCCTAATCTTACTCGTAAATATCTTATTATTACATTGTCTGCTCCAATATTCAGAGGGTGTCTCCGTATGCAAATGCCATCTCCAGGAGCAGTTTGACCCGCTATTGTAATAAAAGGGTGCCTGATAGTTAAAGCGCTTTCAAGTATAATAGTTCCGGATACTCTAAAAACAACTGTACGTGGTACCGAAGCTTCAATTGCTGCTCTCAAGCTACCTTCTCCACTATCATTCAAGTTGGTAACTTCATAAACTACTCCACCTCGTCCGCCTTTTGTATATTTTCCATATCCTTCAGCAGTTGGAAAAGCTAATTGCTGCGACCATAAATTTATAATGGTCAATAGTGAAATTAGTCCGGTTAATAGTGTCTTTTTCATTTTACTAATTTTAATTTATTGCAGAATAGTTTCGGACAGCTCAAAACCGCCATCGGATATAGACCATGTATGTGCCCAGTATGTGCATGTGTTAACAAAGTTAACACGAAAGTTCCAGCGGGTGGAAGTTCCTTACGAGCGGGTTCGTAGCTCGAATTGTTAGCAAGTCGCAGGGTTGGATGCCGTGAGGTGTTGACCGACCCCCGTTCTGCAACGGGCAGGCTATTTAATCACATCTGAATTCGTGTAGGAATCCCAATATTGGGATAGCCTTCATTTAGGAAGACAAGATAGCAAGTCTGATTGGATGAACTGGGGCGGAGCGTAAAGAAAATGTCTGTTAGACATTTTTAGTGAGGAGCCGGTCTGTAGGGTAGGGATTGATAATCTTCCTGCTTTTAACTAACCTAAAAGTGCCTCATGCTGAATGTAGAAAAGCGCATTGCAAATGCTTAAAAAAAGCGTCCTCGTTACAAACGAGGACGAGTTGGTTTTACCAGTTTTATTGTTATCCATTCATGTGGTTCGGGTTCAAAATCCCCTTCGAAGACCACATTACGAATGTTCAGCATGTTCATATTTCTGAGTTGTTCTACCTCTGAGTTTGGAATGGTGTCTTGGTCAACAATCACATACGTTGGAGTTCCGTTGGTTTCGTTCGATCGAACGGTTTCGATGAGCTGTTCGATTGACTTCTTACGAAATTCAATAATTTCCTCGTCGGAGTAGTTATCATTTTCCCATTCGTAGATGTCAGCGTTGTTAACCTCGTTCTGAAACTTACGCTGGGAGCGGTTATAACTCCAATCAACCCAGACAAGCATCAAAACCCAGAGTAATATGCCAACGACTATTGAATAAAGCCGTTCCTTATGCATCCTCAGAAAACCTTCCTTTTTTAGACTCCAACCTCCAAATACAATTGTGTACGGCCATCTGATAGCCATCCAAAAAAGATCGTACCAACCAAAACTCTCTATGGCTCTTGTGGCCATTTCGATTTTATGTTCAGCGTGTAATTGTTTCTTCCACTCGGTTACCTTTTTCTGTTGCAGTTCCTCCGAAACACCTCTGTTCGAAAGTTCACATTGAGCCTGTTCAACGGCAGATGCATTCCAGTCTTCGGGAAAGTTGGCGATTTCAATTAGTTCGTCCGTACTTCGAGAGGCTATGGGAGGATCAAATTTCAATTTTGTGATTCAGTTTCGGTTACAAGATAGACAAATCTCTGATTTGAGCTATCCCTTTTTGATTCATAGGGCAAATCTGAGATATGGCGGAGTTTCAGAATGCAGAGAACTTTCATTCACAACTGAATCGCCATGATTTCATCACAGAATGTATGTGCCCAGTATGTGCATGTGTTAACAAAGTTAACACGAAAGTTCCAGCGGGTGGAAGTTCCTTACGAGCGGGTTCGTAGCTCGAATTGTTAGCAAGTCGCAGGGTTGGATGCCGTGAGGTGTTGACCGACCCCCGTTCTGCAACGGGCAGGCTATTTAATCACATCTGAATTCGTGTAGGAATCCCAATATTGGGATAGCCTTCATTTAGAAAGACAAGACAGAAAGTCTGATTGGATGAACTGGGGCGGAGCGTAAAGAAAATGTCTGTTAGACATTTTTAGTGAGGATCCAGCCTGTAGGGTAGGGGGTGATAATCTTCCTGCTTTTAACTAATCTAAAAGTGCCTCATGCTGAATATAGAAAAGCGCATTGCAAATGCTTAAAAAAAGCGTCCTCGTTACAAACGAGGACGAGTTGGTTGGATGAACTGCCCAGTACAGTCTGTCCCGTACTTGATACGGGAATAACCGTACGCTGGGTGGTGTGAGGAGAGGCGCACTGGCGGTCATTTGACCGTCAGCCGTCTACTCGATTACCAGCTTTTTCTTTCATTTCACAACGATTGGCGATTACATAAAGTAATCTTTCTTGAAAATCTCCAAGTATTATGTCACCCCAAAATTTTCCATATAGATTAATCTTGGATGTTAGTTGATAGTTTGAAGATAGTTTGAGTAACACTTTACCGTCCTCAAGTTCCTTCAATTTATATGTAGCATTCACAAAGTTGAAATAGTTTCCATTTAACACATGCTGATCAAATACATTTTGTCTTATCGATTCTGGTGTTACATGAATACTAAATGAAACTGAATTATTTAGATCATACTCACTGATGTGTTCTTTGAATTCCAAACCTCCTTCAAAATTCCCTATTCGCTGACCCCCAACTTCCTTTTTGTCAACTTCTGCACTTATTGGCCTTGGAATTCCTATTCGATTGAAGAATCCAGATTTGTACTCTGCCTCATGAATAGGTTTGACTTCTATAATGTTAGACCAGATATTCTCAGAAGTACTTGATATAACCACCTCGTTTTCTATCTGATAAATTGATGATGGACTGTTAATCGCTTGTTCTAATGGAGAAAGCAAAAACGGTACTAAAAGTAGTGAAAGTAATTTCCCTTTTCGTTTTTCCTTATTTAACTGAACCAGCCGATAGATAAATGCCCCTATCGTTCCAAGAATAAAGAATGGCCCGGCTAAAACAAGCAGACAAATGAATTCTTCTAATCCTATTAGGAACATCGTTAGAAAAAAAGTTGCCGTAGTTAACCAAGGAATAAAGATTATATTCTTGTATGATTTTAGTTGTTCGTTGTTGGCAAATCCTAGAGGAACAATTCCTAAGATAGTTGGGATTACGAAAAGGTATGTGACAGAAGCTAATGTTGCCTTTTCATCAAATACTACACGGGTTATTAGCCCATATAGAACTCCTATTGACACTCCAATTAGAAGGAGTCCGTATTTCTGTTGAATTTTCTTCATTCCAGTATTGCTGGTAACGCTCAACTATCGGTTGTGTGCCCAAAGTTGACAGAAAGCACTAAAATAACGGAAGTGCACCATACCCACTACGGTATCTATGAAAAACTGCGTTCCACAAGTGAAAATCCAGAAGCACAGATCTTTCCAAAAGCGATGAAGTTTCAGAAGGTGCACTTCCGTGGGCAAGTCCCGATGAAGCTGGAAAAGAGGCAGTCTGGCACATAACCGATAGTGTCTGTATGTGCCCAGTATGTGCATGTGTTAACAAAGTTAACACGAAAGTTCCAGTGGGTGGAAGTTCCTTACGAGCGGGTTCGTAGCTCGAATCGTTAGCAAGTCGCAGGGTTGGATACCGTGAGGTGTTGACCGAACCCCGTTCTGCAACGGGTAGGCTATTTAATCACGTCTAAATCCGTAAAGGAATCCCAATATTGGGATAGTCTTCATTTAGGAAGACAAGATAGCAAGTCTGATTGGATGAACTGGGGCGGAGCGTAAAGAAAATGTCTGTTAGGTCTTTTTAGCGAGGAGCCGGCCTGTAGGGTAGGGATTGATAATCTTCCTGCTTTTAACTAACCTAAAAGTGCCTCATGCTGAATGTAGAAAAGCGCATTGCAAATGCTTAAAAAAAGCGTCCTCGTTACAAACGAGGACGAGTTGGCTAGTGTATTCTTTGCCATCATCGGCAGTTGTTCGGAATTTCCGAACAACTGAATTTTCTTCTAATTCCCCCTCTTTAAAGATATTACTGATATGCTCACTAATGGTCGCTTTTGCTTTACCAAAGAGCTCTTGCATGGCTTTTTGGGTAAGCCAAACCGATTCGTCTTGAAGAAGCACATCTACTTTTACATCTCCACTTTGGGAGGTATACAAGATAAATGAGGATTGATTAGGGCTTAGTTTTTCCATTCTAAGTTTTGATTTGTGTGGTTTTTTTACGCTACACACATGGCATAGATATCGCCTAGCTATCCTCCGTGGTGCTTGAGGTGTGTTTTGTTTCGGTTACAAATTAGGAAAATCTTCGATTTTCATCACTACCTTTTTTGACTCAAGTGAGGAAAAGCGAAGATTTTCCGGTGCTGGTAAAAATCGCGGCAATCAAATCTAGCAGAAATCACCATGGAGGATCCGGTTATGTTGTATGCTTTTTATTCTATTCCGAGTTCTACTATTATTGGTAAATGGTCAGAACCTATAAATTGACCTACTCTTCGAGACTTAACAGTTATTCCTTCTGAAACTAAGCAATGGTCTAACGTTGTTTTCGCCATGCCAAACCATGTAGGCCATGTTGGTAGAATTCCAAAGCCTTTTCGTGTGTCAATTAAGTTAGTATTCTTAACGAGTTGTTTAAAGTGGTTTGAAAATGATGAGCAGTTCAAATCACCTATCAAGATGTGTTCATTTATAGCTGAGACGGAATAATTTGTTAAAGCCATCAATTGATCGTTCCTGCTGTCAAAGTATTCTTTTCCAACTGGAGGTAAAGGATGAGTTGCTAAAATTGTTAAACGGTCTTTTCCGTAATTGAACTGAGCTTCAATAGAAGGCAATCCTGAATTGCCAATATTGATAACACCAGAAGAAGTACTATCGACACGGCTGTAAAGTGCTATCCCAAAATTATCGGTACGTGGGATAACAGTCTTATATTGGTATGAAGCCAAAGTTGGTTCAAGCATCATTTGCCATAACTCCGTCATTTCTTGTAATACCAGAACATCAGGAGATTCTGAATTTATAAATGCTTCAACGGACTCAAATTCTCCGTTCGAACTGAGCAAGTTTATGCAGACAATTTTGACTGTTTCTTGAATGTCGGAATTCTTGGTGTCACCAAAATATAGAGGTACTATGTCAAGCCCTGTTATTATAGCTAAAGGCAAGAAATACAAACCAATTCTGCGCTTCATGAAAAGCAGAATTGTAATGCAAAGCAATGATAAAATGAAGTATTGGAATTTAAAGTGACTGAATAAATCAAAGAACCAATTATCAGTTCCAAAATATCCAATAATTGTCGCAATCGAAGTAAGCGCAAGAACTGCAATAAGAGAGTAGTAGAGTAGTTTCTTCATTCAGGTTTGAGTATTCCGCAATTGCATACAACACTTCGCTATACGCAATAGCGTATATATATTATTGGTATCAACACTATGTCAGTCATTGATATCCCCCAAGAATACCCCTTAGCCCTGATAGATACAAGCAAGTCTCTAATTATATATACCTAGATACAGGGGGCAGTGAAGTGTGTTGGAATATGCTCCTGACGTCTCCGAGCCTTCGGGTTTGTTCCTGACGTCATCGGGAAGGAAGCTGTGATGCTAAATACTGTCCTGCAGGCTGCAGGAAGGGGCTGTTTTTGTCTTTTCAAAAACCCGCGCAGGTTTGACTCAAAGTCTGCACGGGTTTGACCTAAAGTCTGCGCAGATTCGGAGCAAAGTCTGCGCAGGTTTGATCTAAAGTCTGCGCGGATTTCTAGCAATGTTGCGCGGGTTTTCTAACAAACCTGTACAGGTTTAGCATAAAGTATCAGCAGGTTTGTGGCAAAGTATCAGTAGGTTTTTGGTAAAGCTTCAGTAGGTTTGGGACAAAGTCTGCGCAGACAGATTAAAGTGAGGCGTATCTATAAATATCGGAGATGATATTAAACGCTTAGGTAGTCAATGCGGTTGGGAAAATAGTCCGCTTGATAAAAGCGGGGCAAACGGATTGTTTCTCTATGGGGGCTAATCATTGACCTAGGGAATCAGAACCCAAAGCCTAGACGAATGCCATGCGCTTCGTGATGGCCGTCGATGAAGGAGCTAAAGTAGTCTATGCGCATGAGTTTGAAGATATGTTCTACGCCAAAGCCCATTTCGAGATAGTTGTCGATAGCATCTGTGTATAGATAGTGCAGTGAGGCTACGGCCTGCACTTTCGTTTTCCTGATGAGGGGTAGTTTGTTAAACATGAATCCGTTGAAATGGTGCACCAGATGTCCTTCTGCCCAGTGCTGATCTGTACTGTAGTAGTAGTAGTCTAGCAACTGGAAATACCCCTCGTCATACCGTGCCAGTACCGAGGCATTGGTGTTGAAGTGTTGATAATCCATGAATTCCATGTTTTTACGATTCAGGAATGCTCCCGCTCCCAGTCGAAAGGTACTGGTCCCGAACAGTCCCATGGATATGTCATCTTCCACTTCTAGTTCTAGTTTGTCATAGTCTATGTCTGCACCTAGTGTCGCTATGCCTTTGGTGTAGGTGATGTTGAGTTTGGGATACTTGTTCTCTACGATGATCTTTTTGTCTGGCAGAGAGATATATTTCTGTCCAAAACGTATGGCTGCCCCTAGTTGAACCTGCAATGCACTGTGGTCTTCGAAACTCGTATCTACCACTTTGATATGGTCGGGTGTGTTCGAGGTGAAATCTCTGCTGTCTCTGTAAAAGAAAGAATAATCTGTCTCATTGTGGAGCTGGTGACGATGACTGTAACTGATGGCGGGTTTGAGCATGATGCCATTGGTGATTTCCCGTTGGTAGCCTAGGGCGAGGTAGGTTCTTTCATACAGCTTCATGTAGTTACGTCTGTCCAGTAGGGTCTCTAGTGTATTGATGAAAGGACTGATCGGGTCGTCAGGGTTGAACTGCTTGACGAACTGTCCGCCGCTGATAGTCACTGTTTCGAAATTGCGGTGGTTCAGATAGTGCCTGTATTCCATCTGTCCATAAAACCGATGGCTGGCTATGCCATAGCGTAGGTGTGTCGTGACCCGGTTGACCTTGTTGTCATCGCGTGACTGAGTGTATTGTATGCCGAGGTTAAAGAGTAAGCCTTCTACGGTGTTGTACTGCAAGGTCTGGATGATAGACGGGATGGAGAGCGTATATTCTTGATAGCTATTTTGATACTGATAGCCAGAGTAGAGGATGTTGCCGATACTTATTTTGTTTTGGATTTGGTCTGTGGAGTCTTTGTAGGCTTTGGCGTTTTTGATGACAGCTATGCTGTCTTTGATATAGTAGTCCTTTTTCTCGATAGTAGTCAGTGGGATAGGGCGCATTTTGTCCCAGTATGCATCGCTGCGTTCGTTAGAGCCTTCTTCTATTTTGAGTATTTCGTTTTTGATGTCTTTTTTGTCAATGGACGTGTAGGAGAGCTGTGGATTGGGTGCTGTGACGCCAGAGGTATCGATAGTCTCTGTGTTAGATGAGGTGAGGTCGTAGTACTCGGGATTGAGTTCGATCAGGTAATCAGAATAGGTCGCGGAGAAGTAACCCGATCCTTTGAATCCAAATGTGTTGAGATAGAACTCAAAATTCTGAGACAGCATCACCCATGTACTGTCTGCGACGGGCGCATGAACCTGCGTCACGGTGAGTTCGTCTAGAAATTCGAGCTGGTGATCCTTGGTCAGGGTCAGATCAAAACTGGTGACTCTCCATAGGTCTTCGAGGATGTATAGATGCCCCTCAAAGGTTGGGTCAGTTTTTCGCTTGGGATAGACACGGATTTTATTGATGAGGTAGTTGCCTTCTGTGATGACACCTTCCAGTTTATAATCATAGAAAAACAGTGCGTTCTTGGCCAGTGGCGATACATAGCCCCGCTCGGTGATGCCTTCGACCTTCAAGAGGTCATCATAGATAGAATACAATGTCTGAGAGGCTTGATTAAAGCTAAAGCTTGACTGGTTGCCACTGACTTTGGAGGAGATCATTCGTTCTTTGACTTTGTCGGGACGATGAAAAGTCAGTTCGGATACAGATTCGGATAAGTAAACGATCCCCGTGTCGATGGGGACTTCCACGCCCAGTATGCGGTCAGGGCGTTCGTCGAGTCTTTGCAGTCCTTTCATATAGACTTGACACTGGTAGGCGTTGATCTCTTCTCTAAATTGCTTTTTGTGATCGATCGTTTGTTGGACGATGGCATAGGCCGGGTCTTTGGACTGGGCATTGACGATGACTTCTCTGAGTTGTAGGGTCTCAGGTTGGAGTTGGATATTGAGTTGGACGTTGGCTTGCCCCACGGTGATCGACCGTTTTTGTTTGAGGTAACCGACATACTGAAATACCAAGTTGTAGTTGCCAGGGTTTAGGTTCAGGGCGTAATCCCCTTCGATATTGGTCGTGGTGCCGAGGGTAGTGCCTTCCACATAGAGCGTGGCATAGGAGAGTGGGTTGTCGTTTTCATCTGTGACCTTTCCTTTGACTTGAGCCGCATGAGCGAGCTGAGCCCCTAGCAGGAAGCTGACCCAGCAGCCAATTGAGAGGATGAAATGTAAGCGGTGTTTTCTGAACAAGGATGAAGCAGTTAG
Organism: Reichenbachiella agariperforans; assembly: GCF_900142205.1. Taxonomy (GTDB): domain Bacteria; phylum Bacteroidota; class Bacteroidia; order Cytophagales; family Cyclobacteriaceae; genus Reichenbachiella; species Reichenbachiella agariperforans. Next base: position 232,418 of record NZ_FRAA01000005.1, on the reverse strand, counting down.
GCTGATGGTGTAATTAATTGAAGGCTAAAGATAATGGATCAATTTGGAATTGAAATGGACTGAAAAACATTCATTATACTAAGTAGCATGAATAATATAAACCCGTATGAACAGATTATGGATTGTGTGAAAAAATGGAGATATTGAAAAAGGAGACGCTAATGGTTTGTTTCTATGCTCTCAACAGGGGATGGAATGAATGAAATTTGATGATCTTAATTCACTAATAGCCCATAACATGATGAAATTCAAGAAGATATTAGTTGCTAACCGCGGTGAAATAGCCCTTCGGATTATGCGTACAGTACGTGAAATGAACATCGCTACTGTCGCAGTGTATAGCAAAGTAGACCGTGGCTCGCCTCATGTGAGTTTTGCGGACGAGGCGGTGTGTATTGGGGATGCAGTGGCGAGTGATTCGTATCTCAATATCGATAAAGTGATTCAGGTTTGTAAGGATTTGCATGTTGATGCCGTACATCCAGGTTATGGTTTTCTGTCCGAGAACCCTTTGTTTGCACGAGCACTTTCAGATCATGGCATTGTATTGATAGGGCCGAGTGCCAAATCCATGGAGTTGATGGGGGATAAATTAACTTCTAAAAACCTCATGGCAGAGCATCAAGTGCCTATGGTACCTGGCGTCAATAAGGCTGTTCGTGACGTAGAAGAAGCCAAACGCATAGCAAGCGAGGTGTCTTATCCTGTGATGATCAAGGCTTCAGCGGGTGGCGGAGGCAAGGGAATGCGGATCATTGAGAATGAAGCGGAACTAGAGTCGATGATGGCACGTGCAGTTAGCGAGGCTGCTTCTGCTTTTGGCAATGATGCCGTTTTCATTGAAAAGTATGTCACGAACCCACGGCACATCGAGATACAGGTTTTGGCAGACCAGCATGGACATACCGTGCATCTGTTCGAGCGAGAGTGCAGTGTACAGCGCCGACACCAGAAGGTGATCGAAGAGGCTCCTTCGTCGGTTCTCACGGAGGCCAAACGACAGGAGATGGGGGCAGCAGCAGTACGTGCAGCAGAGGCATGTGACTATGTAGGGGCTGGTACGGTAGAGTTCATGGTCGATGGTGACCTTAATTTTTTCTTCCTAGAGATGAACACCCGTCTGCAAGTAGAGCACTGTGTAACGGAGGAGATCACAGGGTTAGATTTGGTCAAAGAGCAAATCAAAATAGCGCAGGGTGAATCGCTGTCTTTTGGGCAGGATGATCTACACATCAATGGGCATGCCTTAGAGATTCGGGTGTATGCTGAAGACCCTACGAATGGATTTCTCCCCTCGACGGGGACGCTAAGCTTATACCAGCGACCACAAGGAGTAGGCGTGAGAGTGGATGATGGGTTTGAGCAGGGGATGAAAATAGACACACACTATGATCCCATGATAGGGAAGCTGATTTGCAAGGGAAAAGATAGAGCAGAAGCGATCGAGCGAATGAGCCGTGCCATCGATGAATTTCGAATCGGTGGGGTAGAAACCACACTACAGTTTTGTAAGTTTGCGATCAATCATGAGGCATTCAAGTCAGGGAATTTTGATACTGGGTTTGTAAGCAAATATTTCGATCCTGCGCTTTTGAATCCCATAGATGAAAATACACAAGAAGTCGCGGCGATCATGGCGGTGCATGTTTTGGATCAAGCTAAATCTACCCAGCTCCCCATCAATCAAAAGTCATCGGCATGGCAGTCTCGGAGATCATAAATCATAAAGTACAATGCGTAATAAATTGATATTGGCGTCTAATTCGCCACGAAGACAGCAGTTGATGCAGGAGGTAGGTTTTGATTTTGAAGTGAAAACGATGGAGGTCGCGGAGGATTATGGTGAGATGCCTGCGGAGGAAGTTGCCGAGTACCTCGCCATCAAAAAGAATGATGCGTACCGTAAAGTGCTCAAGGATGAAATCGTGGTGACTGCTGATACAATAGTCGTCAATGCTGGCATAGTGTTGGGTAAACCAGCCTCTGAACAGGAGGCTGTAGAGATGATACGTGCGATGTCTGGTGGTAGTCATGCGGTGATCTCAGCCGTTTGCATCTCTGATGACCAGCGAAAAGTTAGCTTTAGCGACCATGTAGCGGTCAAGATGGTCGCACTATCAGATGAGGAAATTCAATTCTATGTAAAGAAGTACCAACCGATGGACAAGGCGGGAGCCTACGGTATCCAAGAGTGGATAGGTATGGTAGGTATTGAGCAGATTTCAGGCTCTTTTTACTCGGTCATGGGATTGCCGATTCACAAGGTGTACCAGAGCCTGAAATCTGATTTTGGGATTACTCCGATGCTTTAGCAGTGCGCCCGAAACGGTAGCCTACGTGTACGCCAATACGAAAATCCCAATATTTACTGTCATTGCTATCGATGTACTCGTCCTTATTATAGGAGTCTGAGTCTGACTGGTTTTTGATAGAACTCTGGTATTGCGGTGTCTCGTAGTGGAAGTAGGCATTTCTCCCTAAAGCAGTATTGAATCCAAAAATGATGTTAGAATCCGTGACCCATTTCATGCCGAGGTTGAAACCTACGGCAACCTTTTGGTAGTCAGATTGTACAATTTCAGAGTTGTAAAAGGATTCGTTATTTGCTGAGTTATAGCCGTTTTCCGTGATTTCCATATCGGTATAGCCATTTTTATATCTACTATATATCCCGATAAAGAACAAATCCGCTCCTTTGATGGGGAAGGGATAGAATCTTAGTTCTGGTCCGAAATAATAGTAGCGATGATCGTCCTGATCAGGAAAACCATAGACATAGCCCCCGAATGCTCCTAGTGTCGTGTTTTCATTAAGTTCTAAGAATTCGTAATTGACATTGATTTCATACAAAATCAGATTACTCAGGTTGATTTGGAAATCATGCTGGGCAGATGCCCAGTGACTGATAGTGGTCATCGTGAGCACTAAGAGTAATGTGTACAGGTGTTTTTTCATCGTTTAGTCGTTTTTGTTCGTGCCAAATCTATAGCCTACGTGTGCGCCAATCTTAAATCCAAAGTACTCATCGTCAGTGTCTCCTGGTTCTTGGTCTAAATAGGCTTGGTTGTCATAGTTAGAGACAAGATTTCTGTCTACACCACCAAAGAATCCGAAAATAATGTTATTCTTTGTCACCCATTTGGACCCCAAGCCTATACCAAAGGCAAATTTGTTGTATTTCGACACGGGTTGGTTTAGAGCGCCATTTCCATAATAATCCCAGTCGGCGGCTTTTGCCTCACCATTGCTGTACTTGGCATAGACACTGACAAAGAAACGATCCAAACCATTTTGTGGGAGTACATAGTACTTCAATTCTGGGCCGATGTAGAAAAAATTGTTGTATCCATCCTCTGTTGAGAGATCCGGTAGACCATAGTAATAGCCCATAAAGCCACCAAAACTCAGGTTTTCATTGATGCCTTTATCTATGGATCCAGATGCTTCGAATAGTAGTAGGTTGACGATGTTGAGATTTACATCTGTCTGCGCACGTGATACGAATCCCCATAGCATGAAGACGAGTAGCAAAAGATTGGTTTTCATTGGTATATGTTAATGGTTTAGAATCTAAAAAGTCTGGCAGTCTCCCCCCATGGGATTCTAGAGAGTATCAGTGCAAGACCGATTGCAAAAAAGATCAGTTGCTTCTTGAATTTTTCCTGATCTGTAGCAGCTCTTTTGGCTTTGGCTTTTCCGATGGTGATCACAGCGACCGCAGCGATCATGACGAAGATGTGTTCTACTGCCCAAAATCTCAGCGTAGCATTTTTCATCACAGATACGTCACCACCAAAGGCATTGAAAGCATAAGGGCTAGTGAAATATAGTCCGAGTCCTAGCAAGAACATCAAATGAATACAGCCTACGAATGCAGATGCAATAGCATTGTCTCCCTTTGAGTAGGGGATGTTGCCTTTGCTGCCCACGAAGGATTTGTATATCGTGATGACGGCTAGGATCAAGATGACCCATCTGAGCCAGGAGTGTGTGTAGAGTAGTATTTCGTACATAATCGTATCTTATTTTGTCGTTGAATTTGAAAGCTAAATTAGTTTGAAATTGGCTATAAAAAAACCCTGACCTTTCAAAGAAAGACAGGGTTTTGTATAGTATCTGAGACGAGGATTATCTCTTGTTGATATCCACGTAGGTTCTATCCGTTTCGCCGACGTATACTTGTCTTGGTCTACCGATAGGCTCGTTGTTTTCTCTCATTTCTTTCCACTGAGCGATCCAGCCTGGTAGTCTACCTAGAGCGAACATCACGGTGAACATCTCTGTAGGGATGCCGAGAGCTCTGTAGATGATACCGCTGTAGAAGTCTACGTTTGGATACAAAGAACGCTGTACGAAATATTCGTCTTTCAATGCTTTCTCTTCTAGTTTTCTAGCGATATCCAATACAGGATCATTGACTCCTAGTTTGTCTAGGACATCGTCCGCAGCTTTTTTGATGATTCTAGCACGAGGATCAAAACTCTTGTACACTCTGTGTCCAAAGCCCATCAATCTAAATGGATCGTTTTTGTCCTTAGCCTTCTCGAGGTACTTGTCAGCATCTCCACCATCTGCTTTGATTGCTTCTAGCATTTCGATCACTGCTTGGTTAGCTCCACCATGTAGAGGTCCCCATAGTGCATTGATACCTGCAGAAAGCGAAGCGTACAAGCTAGCCTGAGACGAACCTACGATTCTTACTGTAGAGGTAGAGCAGTTTTGCTCATGGTCTGCATGCAAGATCAATAGCGTATCGAGTGCTTTCGCGACTACTGGATCGATTTTGTAATCCTCTGTAGGTAGTGCAAACATCATCTTGAGGAAGTTGCTACAGTAATCAAGACTATTGTCTGGATATATTACAGGGTGTCCCATCTGATTTTTGTAAGCCCAAGCTGCAAATGTTGGCATTTTCGCAATGATACGAATGATGCTCAGATTCACCTCTTCTACAGATCTGTTAGGATCCAAAGACTCTGGGTAGAATGCGGTTTGTGAAGTAACCAAAGAAGATAGTACGCCCATCGGGTGTGCTGTAGAAGGAAAACCTTCTAGGATCTTTTTGATGTCCTCATGTACCAACGTGTGTTTAGTGATTTCACCTCTGAACTTGTCCAACTCAGCCTGAGTCGGTAGGTCTCCGTAGATCAAGAGATAAGCCACTTCGATGAAGGTAGATTTCTCTGCCAACTCTTCGATGGTGTAGCCTCTATGTTTTAGGATTCCTTTTTCACCGTTCAAGAAGGTGATAGCACTTTTGGTTGCTCCGGTGTTTTTGTATCCCGGATCTAATGTTGTCAGTCCAGATTGCGCTCGCAGAGCACCTATGTTGATTGCTTTTTCATTTTCGGTACCTACTTCGACTGGCAGTTCTATTACTTTATCTCCTACCTTTATTTCTGCTATTTCTGACATTATTTACTGAATATGTTTACGACATTTAATTATTGCGAATTTAAAATAATTTGTTTCAAAAAGAAGTCTAATTATTACCTAATATGAGAGGTAGACCATCTTTTGCATTGCCAATCACGACCACTTTTGCGTTCGGTGAGTTGGCGAGCATTTGCGTAGCTTCAATACCGCGCATTTTGAGTAGTTCTGGGGTCAAACTGGAGTTGACAATTTTGTTGGCCTGCGCTTCGCCTTCTGCGGCAATTCGCTTTCTCTCAGCTTCACTTTTCTCTTTGTCTAATCTAAACTGGTAGGCGAGGGCTTCTTGCTCTTGCTGGAGTTTGTTTTCGATAGCTTGTTTGATCTGAGCCGGTAGGTTGATTGACCTGATCAGGAGCGCCTTCATGATCACATTGTTTTGTGGTGCAGCGAGCGTTTTTTCGGTTTCTGTTTTGATGGAGGTTTCCACTTCCGCTCTCTTGGTAGAGTAGATTTCTTCTGCAGTATAGCGACCCATCACTTGTCTTACTGATGATCTCACTTCGGGGATCACCAAAACGTTGATGTAGTTACTTTTGAAGTTTTCTTGTATCTCACCGATTTTGTCCTTCATTGGCGTGAATCGTACCGATACGTCTACATTGATGGATAGACCATTTTTGTCCAAAACATCCATACTCTCTTCGACTTTGCTCTCTGAGACATCAAAGGTGTAGATGCTGGTCCAGGGTGCTTTGAAGTGCCATCCTGGCCTGATAATGTTGTCTTTGTCTAGTTTACCGGTCAGGGTATAGAATGCCACGGCGCGCTCAGCAGGTTCTACTTTGAAAAACAGGCTTGACGAAAGGCTGACTACTACGATGAGTGCGATCGCACCGATGAATACAAAAGGTAAGAGTTTTCTATTGTCCATAATGATATGCTTATTGGTGGATTGTTTGAGGTGTCGAAGTTAGGGCAAAACCAGTAGAGATACGGGTATATATGGGGATCATGTTTTTTGCTTCTTCTTTTTTGCTGCGGGGAAGAGAATGTTGTTCAAGATCAACCGATAGCCTGGCGAATTGGGGTGTAGGTTCAGGTCGGTCGGTTCTTCGCTGACCATGTGCTGGTAGTCTTCGGGATCATGTCCTCCATAGAAGGTCCAAAATCCCTTGCCAAAGATACCGTGAATGTACTTGGTTTCTTTGATAGAGGGGGTTTCTCCCAGTACTACGACATCTGATTTGACGAGCTTCTTTTTGAATGAAGTCGTTTGTCCCATGAAGCCTTTGATGGTGTGCTCATGGTTTTGGGTGAGCATGGTGGGTACTGGATCCCATTTGGCAGAGAACTCAAAAAGCGAAAAGTAGTCCTGTTCCTCACGCAATCCACGCTGTGCAGGCGAGGTGTCTATACTGGAGAACTCATATTGATAGGGATTTCTTTCCAAAATGAAATTCTCAAAAGCGAAGGTTTTGTTGTAATCGAGCTTCGACTGGGCATTGGGATCCATGGGGTCTCCGTCAAACATCGATTCGCAGATGTCTACGCCCTCAGCGGATAGTGCAATATCATAGGTGTCAGTGGCAGAGCACATCGCAAAGAGGAATCCTCCACTGGCGACATAAGATTGAATCTTTTTTACTACGGCGAGTTTGAGGTGGGAGACTTTGTTGAAGCCATGTTTTCGTGCCGATGCTTCATACTCTCGCTGCTGTTCTTGATACCACGGATAGTGCTGGTAGACTCGGTAAAACTTGCCATACTGTCCCGTGAAGTCTTCATGATGGAGGTGCAGCCAATCGTACTTGGGTAGTTCGTCGTACATCAGTTCGTCATCGAACACTACATCATAGGGTATCTCGGCATAGGTCAGAACGAGGGTGACCGCATCGTCCCAAGGCTGTTTACTCTTTGGAGAATAAACTGCTATTTTGGGTACTTTATCTAAGGTCATGGCATCCATATTAGAGGAAGGGCTGGCGATTTCGGATAAGATGCTGTTAGCTTGTGCGTCAGAAATGACCTGATAGCTCACGCCTCTGATGATCAGTTCGTTTTCGAAGGTCTGGTAGTATTTGAATAGGAATGAACCGCCTTTGTAGTTGAGTAGCCAGTCTACCGTAATATCATTTTGTAGTACCCAAAAAGAAATGCCATAGGCTTTGAGGTGATTGGACTGGGTATTGTCCATCGGTAGGAATAGATAGGAAGCTTTGGCTTGTACTGAGATGAGAATCAATAGTAGGAGTACGATGCGCTTCATGCAGATTATCTTTGTTTGGGATCAAATTTATGAACTCCCGTCAAAGTTCTATCGAATATTGACGATTAATGTTGCGGTCTGGTTAGATCATGACCAGAGGTGATGAGGATTCGGTCAATGTAATAGAGTCATGTTTAGGTCGTTTGCTGTCAGATTTCTTTTATATACTAGGTCGGCGTTGTATTCTATGTATATGTGTATAATTTTAAGGTCAGATCAACCTTGATCGATACAGTCGGTCATGGAGTTGCAGACCAGTTGTGATAGCATATTAGTAATTAGGATTAAAATCTTGTGGAGAGTTGATGAAGTACCTTAGCATCATTTGGTTTGTTTTGATAGCGCAGTTGAGTTGGGCTCAGCAGTTGCACATGACGGGAGTCTACAAGGGGGAGAGTCTCTACATCAAAAACCCTTATGTGGTCGCTACCAACTCTTTTTGTATCCAATCCATCCATGTGAATGGACAAGAGTCTAAGGCCAACCTAAAATTGACAGCAATAAGCCTACATTTTGATGGAGTCAAAGAATATGCTCCCGTCAACATAAAGATCAATCATGCCGATAGCTGTCAACCAAAGATCGTGAACCCAGAAGCGATCCTTTACTACTCATCCTTTAAGTTCGACAGTCTGGTGATGAATGATTCGATACTGCACTGGTACACCAAGGGGGATAGACGAGAAGGACAGTTCATCATCGAACAACTCAAGACCGATCGATGGGATGAAGTGATGACGGTAAGAGCCAAGGGGAGGTTTGATGGGGCAGCGTATGTGTATTTTCCAGAACACAATGATGGAGGTAACAAATACCGTATTCGCTATGAACTTCCTAACGGTCGTTATCTATACTCTGAGGAACTAGAGTATTACCACTATCCAGATGGGGTGACTTTCTCTCCCAAAGTTGTCACGGACTATATGTATCTCTCTCGCGAGGCACGGTTCGAAATCATGAATGCCAATGGTGAAGTGATTTTGCAGGGGACGGCTAAGAAAATACCTCTTAAAAGACTGAACCCTGGAGACTACACTATATTACTCGAAGGAGATCTGGATACTTTCGTAAAGAAGTGAAAGCTATATATGTGAGGTGTTCGGGACTAGAGTTTAATCCATCCAGTGATTCTATCATTGATGATCGTGTGGCTGAGCTGTAGTCCATTGGGGGAATAGAGTAAATAACCTTCTAGCGCAAAGAAATCAGGAACACAGGATACGACGGTTTGATGATGGATGCTTTTACCTGCCATCAAAAAATGATCGAGTTGACCAATTTCATCACCCACGAATACAACGTCTTTCAAAAATACTCGACAGCCTTTTTGGCGCATTACCGATCTGCCCGATGGGGTGAGGTGGATGGTGTCATTGCCATAAAAATAGAATAACTGAGACATCAAGCGGTCTCGAATCAATAGGTCGTTTTCGACTATTTCAAAGTGGTGCATTATAGTGTCTTGTATTTTATCCTCTGTATAGGCTGTGGACAGCTGGGTGTAGTATTCTTGAAAGAATAGACTGTCATTCCTTTCTGATATGGCTAATGTCAGCGTGTCTCCTCTGTATTCTAGTTCTCCTGTTAGGTCTTCGCAGGTCGTGGTATAGCGTATATAATGAGAGGCTTGCCCATCGGCTGGGAGAGATAGGTCGACAGGGTTGGGCGTGTAATAGAGTTCTGGACTGTCATGTTCGCAGGCTACCATTAGAATAGTGGTAATGACCCATAGATAAGAAAAGCTTTTCATGGTGTAGGTTTTGATGCTTGACTAGTAAGGCCCCAGAGAATACATTTTGGTTGGAAACGGGTATGGTGTTTTGGGATCAAGCTTGTGAGTGCCTAGGTGGGCTTTTGGCTTTTGGTGCGAAAATCAATTATTTTGGGAATCACAAATGTCTAATAATGAGGAGAAAGGTATTTGGTAAAACCTAAACGAACGAAAAATGGAGACTTCTGAAAATGTGAAAATCCCGATTTGGTTTTGGGTCGTGATGATTCTGATGCTACTATGGAATTTGATGGGTGTAGGCTCATTTTTGTATCATGCATTGATATCAGATGAAGCACTACAGGCTATGCCAGAGGCTGAACGAGATTTGTATGCCAAATACCCCGCATGGACTTATGTGGCGTTTGCACTGGCAGTACTCGGAGGTACCTTAGGGAGTATTGGTTTGCTGCTGCGTGCAAGTTGGTCTCGGATGGTTTTGTTAGTTTCCTTGGTGGCGATTGTTGTTCAGATGTACCACAGTTTGTTTATCGCCAAGTCCACGGAGGTGTATGGGCCAGGAGCTGTGGTGATGCCAATTATGGTGGTGTTGGTTGCGGTGTTTTTAGTCTGGTTGGCAGGGTATGCCCAGAAGAGAGGTTGGGTATGATGCATTTACTTATAACATCTCTAAAGATAGCTTGTGTTTTTATCTCTTATTATAAACATCACTATATAATCCAAGCCATGGCCAAGTATAACGCAAAAGTAGCTATGCCCGCTATCGCGGCATAGGGAAGCTGCGTATTGACATGATCGATGTGGTCACTGGCAGAGGCCATTGATGAGATGATGGTTGTGTCTGAGATGGGTGAGCAGTGATCTCCAAATACACCACCGCCTATGGCAGCTGCGATCGCCATGCTGACATTGCTGTCCATGTTTTGTGCCATGGGGACCGCTATAGAGATCATGATGGCAAAAGTACCCCATGAGGTTCCTGTACTAAATGCGATAAAGCAACTCGTCGCAAATACGATGGCTGGGACTAGTTTGGGAGATAACCATGCCTCGGTGATGTGGGCGACGTATAGCCCTGTACCGAGTTCCTTGCATAGCGCACCGATCGTGAAGGCGAATACCATCAATAGTGCCAGTGATACCATGCCAGACATACCTTTGATGGCTAGGTCTATCATTTCTTTGAGTCCCATGATCTTTTGTGATTTGTATAGGAGCATGGCACTGACGATGGAGGCGGTGATGGAGTACATCACGGCTGTAGAGCCCGATCCATTGCCGATAGCTGTAAAAACCTGTTCGATCCAAGATCCTGTCATACCATCTTGCCATCCTGTATAGACGAGCATAGTAGGCATGAATAGGATCATGACGAGGATGGGAATCGTCATATTGTACGCCCGAAGTTTGTTCTCGTGCTTCGCTTCGATCAGAGCAATTTCGTCAGAGATCATGGGAGTAGAGCCTTCGGCAATTACTCGTCCTGTCGTACGTGTGCGCTCTTCGGCTTTTTTCATAGGCCCAAAATCTTTGCCGCTCAGAATGACATAGAGTACTATGGCGATAGCCAAAAATGGATAGAAATTGTATGCCAGAGAACTGAATAGTAACTTGAAAGGAGAGTCAAATCCCTGAGCCAGCAATAGGCTCATGATGAAAGCCCCCCAGGCATTGAAAGGGAAAATGATGCATGAGGGAGCTGAGCTGGAGTCTGCTAAGTATGCTAGTTTTTCCCTCGGGATTTTCATCTTGTCAAAGATAGGACGGTACAAAGTGCCTACGGTTAGGATGGAGATGTTAGATTCAACGAAGATGATCATGCCAGTTAGTGCTGCATAAAGTTGAATCATTTTTCTACTCTTGGTATCATTGGCTTTTTTCTCTAGGCGGATGGATACCCACTGTATAAAGCCTGCTACACCTCCTGAGCGCTGAATCAATGCGATCAACGATCCAACAAGTAGCGTAAAAATAACTGTACGTGTATTACCACTGTCTTTGAACACCTCCACGAAAGCTGCTAGAGTGTCCATTGTGCCAGTGAGTGGGTTGCCGCCATTCAGGATGACCCAGCCGACCCATATACCGAGAGTCAGAGATAGAAAAACTTGTTTTGTTCGCAGGGCTAAAAAGATAGCCAGTATAGATGGTACCAATGACCAAAAACCGTACTCACTCATAGAATCTAAAATTGAATCTCGAATCTAGTTCAATATCAATCTAGGTCAAAGAGCTATGGGAATTGTCTGCAAAATTGATTATATTAAATCAAGCAAAACCTAAGATTATGAGAAAGACAAATTACCTATTTGCCGCCATGTTGTGCGCGCTGTTTTTGGTGTCACCGATGAGCCACGCACAGACCAAGTGGAAGAGTGATCCTGTTCATTCCAACATTCAGTTCGAAGTAGACCATCTGGCCATATCGACCGTGATAGGTAACTTCTCTGAGTTTGTGTGTGATGTGGAATCCAAACGAAATAGCTTTGAAGGAGCTAAAATAGAGGCTGTCGTCCAAGTCAGTAGCTTGTCGACAAAGAACCTAACGAGAGATAAACATCTCAAGGAAGACGATTTCTTCAATGCGGAAAAGTATCCTGTGATGACTTTTAGAAGTGAATCATTCGTCAAAAAAAGTGACAAAGAGTATGTGATCACGGGTTGGTTGACGATTAGGGATGTGACCAAAAAGGTTTCGTTCCCAGCAGAATATAGTGGAATGGCGAAATTGGGTGATAAAACGATTAGTGCTTTTAAAGCCAACTTTGTCATCAATCGGTTCGATTACAACCTTACATGGAACGATACGCTGGATACAGGGAGTCTTGTGGTAGGGGAAGATGTCAATGTTAAGATGAATCTGGAGCTGATCAAGATTTAAGAATTACAATTAAGGTAGGTTGAATACTAGGGGCGGTCTCAGGCAATGTCCATATATGCTTTTGAGACCGCCTCTTTTTGTGTAGTTTCGGCATTACATGAGCAATACCGAAAATTTTAGTAACCGTTGGGGAATTATACTCGCTTCTTTAGGGATGGCGATAGGGGCAGGGAATCTCTGGCGTTTTCCTCGACTGGCAGGACAGTATGGTGGGGCATTCATTATCCTATGGATCGTATTTTTGTTTATATGGTCGATTCCATTACTACTGGCGGAGTTCTCTATGGGTAAAAATTTTAGAAAAGGAGTCATTGGCTCTTTTGCACACCTGGCAGGCAAACGCTACACTTGGATGGGGTTTTTTATCACACTCTGTACTTTAGGGATTGCATTCTATTACTCAGTAGTGACAGCATGGTCACTTAGGTATTTGACTTTTTCTGTGGATCAGTTATTTCGTGACACATCTCTTTTGGGGCAACTGGCAGTTCAGCCTAATTATATGCAGGACTACTGGGCCGAGGTGTCTCATGGTAGTATTGTGACACTAGTCCTTTATATTGGATGCGTGATGGCAGGCGTATGGGTGCTGTCCAAAGGAGTACAAAAGGGACTTGAACGAACCAACAAAGTGCTGATTCCGAGCTTGTTTGTTTTGCTGTTGGTTATTGTGTTCGTGTCTCTTAGTATGGATGGAGGAGTAAGAGGCTTGGAATACATGTTTGCAATCGATGTAAATCACTTTTCTAACGGTAAGGTCTGGATAGAAGCCCTGTCACAGTCGGCTTGGTCGACAGGTGCAGGGTGGGGACTGATGATTACTATATCTTCTTATTCTCGTCAGAAAGAAGACGTAGCACTCAATACATTTATAGGGGCTCTGGGTAATAATACGGCTTCTTTGGTGGCTGGTATGGCGATTTTGCCAGCGGTGTTTGCATTGGCAAGCTCAGAAGCAGATGCAATTACATATCTGCAGCAAGGTAACCAAGCACTGACTTTTACGGTCATACCAGAACTATTTGCGCATGTGCCAGGGGGCGGGATTTTATCTGTATTGTTCTTTGCTGCGCTATCTATGGCGGCTTTTAGTTCGCTGCTACCTATGCTAGAGTTGATGGGGCGAAACCTTCAAGACCTTGGACTACAGCGCAAGCAGGTGATGCTATGGGTGGCAGGGTTCTTTATCTTTTTTGGATTTCCTTCTGCATATTCACTGGATTTTTTCAATAATCAGGACTGGGTTTGGGGGCTTGGATTAATTCTATCTGGGATGTTTATATTATTCGGTTTGGCTGTTTTTGGATTGAAACGGTTCAAGGAGACTTATATCGATGAGCATTCAGATCTTCAGATTTCGACACGGTATTTTCAGGGAGCAGTCGTTTGTAACCTGGTGCTGGGGTGCGTACTGATCTACTGGTGGATGTCACAGGGTTTTAGCAGTCATCCATGGTGGGACGACTCAGGACAGTGGAATATGTTCGATACCTATAGCAATGCATCTATTATCACCCAGTGGGGGATTGTGATCCTCGTGGGTGTTGTTCTCAATAGTTTTTTATACAGGAAATTTGCAATCAAACAATGAGCGTACAAGCAATCATCAGTATGGTGACTATCCTAGGGGTAGTGATAGGTGGTTTTATCTACTGTCTGACAATAGCTATGCGCAAAGAAGACAAGCATAGATAGAGTTGCTCAGTTTGTTGATGATAGGCTGTGCCATCTCAGGATGAATCCCTAATTTCGAATCTTAATATATACCCATGGAAAAAATAGACGCGCTCAATCAAGTAGCAGAATTTCATAAGACATTTAAACACCCTATCGTTACCACTCCTGCGATCCCAGATGCAAAGCGATGTGCACTGCGTGTGGAACTGATATCAGAGGAGCTTAAAGAACTCGATCAAGCGATCAAGGACAAAGACCTAGTAGAGATCGCTGACGCGCTCTGTGATATACAGTATGTGTTATCTGGTGCGGTGTTAGAATTTGGTTTGGGGGACAAGTTCGTAGAACTGTTCGATGAAGTGCAACGCTCTAACATGAGCAAAGCATGCAAGTCTCTCGAAGAAGCGGAAGCAACGGTGAAACACTATCGAGAAAATAAAAATACTGAGAGCTATATCAAAGAAGAGGATGGCCTATTTCTGGTCTATAGAAAGGAAGATGACAAAACACTGAAGTCTATCGATTACTCACCAGCGGACCTTAAATCTATATTGAATAAATAGTAGGTTGATTTGATTTTAGGTTGGATGAAAATATAAAAGGGTAGCCATTTGGCTACCCTTTTTTGGTTAGGTTAAGTTCTATGCTGGTTGATTCAGGGGTATCGACTTATTACAGTTGTAAAAGTCAACTAATGTGAGTTTCTATTCCTGCCAAACCAGTTCAAAATCCTGTCATTATTAGTGATAATTGCTTGAAAATGGGCTTTAGGTCTATTTTTTTAGGATAGGACTGTGTTTTATAGGATGCTTTCACGGGGAGTTTCTAATACATAATCCCAGTTTAATATGGGGGTATATGGTGAATTGAAATGCGCCATTCGATAGAGATACTACTGTGGTAAAGTGAGAGTGTAACTCAAGGTGTGGTTGAATATTATAAGAAAGGCAGTATGATAAAAGGGTAGCCATTCAGCTACCCTTTTCGGTTAGGTTAAATTTGTATGGGTTGATTCAGGGGGACACAACTTATTACCATTGTAAAAGTCTCTAGGGTTGAATTTTTAATACTGCCAGATCTGTTCATTATTCTGCCAATGTGATTAATTGTGGGGGGTGTTTTTAATCTAACTATATAGGTGGTTAGCATGTCTCTGATGAGTGCTTCGGGTGAGGTGAAGCTCTGTTTTGGCAAGCACATAGGTTGGGATCACTCCGTATTTCTGGGGGTAGAGGTAGTAGATCACTTCGTTATTCAAGATTCATTGTTCGAAATTCATTATTGTTTTTTTTATTATAAAATAATCACCTATTATGAGTCTTTGAGCTAATATTTAAATGATTGAAATAATGAATCTCGAATGCTCAATGTCGAATATTGATTTTTATCCCCAGACATACCGACTGATCCATAGGTTGTGCGAAAATGCCTGTGTATAAACAAAAAAATCCCAGACGTGTCACGTCTGGGATTCCAAAAAGTTATAAACTTATTCTTATTCAGTTTCTTTATTTTAACTCCACAGTTTTGGAGACACTGTATACATCGTTAGATACTGCATATACATACTCACCAGCAGGATAAGCAGATAGGTCAAATCTTTTGGCATACTTTGCGTTGTTGACATCTTTATCTTGGTAGATCAATGATCCAGCAGCGTCATATATTTTTACTTTAACTACTTCTCCTTCTAGCTTGTTGAAGGCTACCAATACTTTCGACTGAGACATAGCCGTGATCTGAACATTTAGTTCTGGACTAACCATTTTTTCAGACTTTTCTCCAGCGTATGCTAGTGAAGTCATAGTTACCAATAGAGTCAGGGCGATTGTTTTTAGTGTCGTTTTCATGTTCGTAATTTTATCGTTTTTTGAAATTGATTACGATGCAAGGATAGGGCAAGCTCTGATACTACTAAAGTGGAAATCGGTGAGCTGTATATTTTTTCAGGTGAAATGAAGAATAAAATATTTGAGCCTTTTTCTGAGAAAAGTAACATGAAGTGATTTCATAGTTAGATTTTTGAAATGAAAGAGGAGTTTGAATAAACCAATCGAAAGGCAAGTGCTGTTAGGCTATGATGTGAATCGGTTTAGCGATTATATGTGACTAGGTAGCATGAGAAGTGTATATTAGACTCATGAGAAAAATGATATTGATTTTGTGGATGTCTGTCTTGTACACTGGGGTATGGGGACAGTCTGTGACCAATGATACATTGGCTATGCCTACGTTATATGGTTTTGCGATAGCTGCACCTACTCCGGATCGTCTAGATGAATTCATCTCTTTTATGGAAGAAGAACTCGGCCCCAATGGGATCAATACTTTAGTGCTACGTGTGGATTATAATTATTCTTATGAGTCTTATCCAAAATTAAGAAATGAAGATCCACTCACGAAAGCACAAATCAAGAAGCTAGTCAAGTCAGCGCAATCTCAAAATATAGCATTGATCCCACAGATCAATTTGCTAGGACACCAGTCTTGGGCTTCAGGATTGGAGAAACTGCTACAAGAATATCCCGAATTTGACGAAACACCACATGTGAAGATGCCCAAGAAGTACGAGTGGCCGAACAAGGACAGTCTCTACTGCAAGAGCTATTGCACGCTTCATCCTCAGGTGCACGAAGTAGTATTTGCTTTGGTGGATGAGATCATGGAAGTTTTCGAAGCATCGGCATTTCATGCAGGAATGGACGAGGTGTTTTACATAGGTGATGATCAATGCCCCAGATGTGGTGGGCAAGACAAAGCTGAACTATATGCAGCAGAGGTCGGACGCATTAGAGATCATCTAGCAACTTCAGATCGTAAGCTTTGGATCTGGGGAGATCGATTACTCGAAGGAAAAACGAGTGGTTTAGGTATGTGGGAGGGTAGCTACCATAGTACAGAAGCAGCTATTGACCTCATCCCTAAAGATGTGGTGATATGTGACTGGCACTATGATGTAGCAGAGCCTACTCCTGCACTCTTTGCAACGAAGGGACTGTCAGTGATTTCTTGTTTTTGGAACAAAGCAATGGTTACGACTGCACACATGGAGATGATGGGGTTCTTTCAAGAAAATAGCAATCCACGTATGCGTCCGAGATATCTAGGGACAATGCAGACGGTATGGAGTCCCGCTGGTTCGTTCTTGGATGCCTACTATGGCAAGAGTACCAACCAATCTGCTATGGATCAAGTTGCTAGTTTTAAAGCCATGATTAATTATCTTGATCAGAATGAAAAGTAATAGACTTGCCTCGATAGATATAATTAGAGCACTGACGATGTTGCTTATGATTTTCGTCAATGACCTATGGTCTCTGACCGAGATACCTGAGTGGCTCGAACATAAGGCAGCAGATGTGGATGGTATGGGACTAGCTGATGTCGTCTTTCCAGCATTTTTGTTCATCGTAGGACTATCTATTCCTCATGCTCTCAAGGCCCGCATAAAGAAAGGAGAATCCAAACCTAAAGTACTGTTGCATATCCTGAGTCGAACGGTTGCCTTGGTAGTCATGGGACTGTTCATGGTCAACATGGAAAGTATCGATGATGGTCAGATGATAGTGAGTAAGCCTTTCTGGCAGATTTTGATGGCACTGGCCTTTGTACTGATTTGGAATAACTACCGAAACCCTAAGGTGTGGAATACCATACCGACCGTGGTGATGAAACTAGCCGGATGGAGCATTTTACTCCTTTTGGCAGTGATCTATCAGAGTGCGAGTGGAGACTGGATGTTGATTCACTGGTGGGGAATACTGGGGCTGATTGGTTGGGCTTACCTTCTATGTGCAGTGCTCTATCTATGGATAGGAGATAGTATACTAGCGATATCTT
Organism: Reichenbachiella agariperforans; assembly: GCF_900142205.1. Lineage (GTDB taxonomy): Bacteria > Bacteroidota > Bacteroidia > Cytophagales > Cyclobacteriaceae > Reichenbachiella > Reichenbachiella agariperforans. The sequence goes on along the minus strand of NZ_FRAA01000005.1, from coordinate 214,646 downwards.
CGGCCTGTATTGTATTGGTATTCATGAATGTAAATGAGTTTTTGCACCTCGGTGGAGTAGACTTCACTCTGGTTGTGAGTGCTTCTAATCACGCCAGTGTCATGCTGGGTGTCTGGGTGACGGTGATGTACTCCTATATGATCAAGAAGGGTAAGTCCACATACCTCGTGCCGGTCTTGTTAGGTTTGTCTGGTGTCTTGTTGGCCTTTGGTTTTTTGACACGACCAGAGTGGGGGATTTCCAAAATTCTTGCAACCCCTTCCTGGACGACTATCTGTGCTGGGATCACGACCCTTGTTTTTGTCATCCTATATGTGCTGACGGACCAAAAGGGAATGACGGCTTGGTCAAAACCGATCGCAGCGGCAGGCTATAGTACGCTCACGTGTTATTTGATTCCGTATTTTGTCTATCCCATATTGACTCTGGTGGGTTGGGACTTGCCAGATATGTTTACAACAGGAACGTTGGGGTTAGTCAAATCCATACTGTTTGCTGTATTGGTGATACAGATCACAGCATGGATTGATCGTTTTCAGATTAGATTAAAAATCTAATTCACTGTGAAACAATGCGTTCGACTTCTTTGAGGAGTAGGGGGAATGCCGGCTCAGTCATGCCATGTCCATAGCCATCCATCTCATAGATGCGTGTGTCCTGATGTCCTGCGACCTTCATCATGCGCATCATAAAGGCATTTTCTTCATAGCGACCGAGTAGCTCCATCTCACGATCACCAGTGATGAGTAGGAGTGGTGGTGCATCTGCTCTCACGTGGTAGAGTGGTGCTAGATTATCGATCACTGGTTGTGTTCCTGCGATACCTCTTTCTTCTCGAACAGTGAAATGTGTAATTGTATGACCACTAAAAGGAATCAATCCTGCAATACGGTTGGCATCTATGTTATGAGTGGCTAGCCAGCGTTTGTCCATTCCGACCATACTTGCGAGATAGCCACCCGCAGAGTGCCCGGACAGAAATATCTTGTTAGGATCTCCACCGAACTCTTCGATGTGTTCAAATACCCATGCGATGGCAGCAGCGGCATCTTCGATGTAGACGGGTGCTTTTACGTTGGGGTAGAGGCGATAGTTTACACCTACGATGGCTACCCCTTGTTGTTTGAGACGTGCAGGGAGTTCTTTGTTGCCGCTAGTGAGTCCACCGCCATGAAACCATACGATGGTCGCAAAGTTAGCGGAGTCTGTAGGGTAGTAGAGGTCTAGTTTGCACCGCTCAGCTATATAGCTATCTGTTTTTTGGAGCTTTTTGCTGTAGTATGCTAGGTCACTTTTAGTTTGGTACTTGTCTGATTGTCCCACAAGTGGCAGTACTATCGTTAGGGTTAGTACTATGGACAGGAAGTAATTTTTCATCTTGTGTGCTTGTTTGATTCGGTTCGCTAATTAACCCATTTCACACCAGCTATCTCAAAAACAGAGATGATTTTTAGTCCTTATTTATACATTACCAGTTTCGGCAAACTTCGAAATAGTCTCTAATTTCATGCGGTCGGTCAGACTGCGGGCATAGTGTACCTTTCGTACCATGCCTTTGTCGTCGATGAGAAACTCGGCAGGGATTGTTTTGATAGACTCGTTGCCCTCCATCATGTGTACAGGCAGTCCTTTCATTTTGGCCTCTACGACGGTTTGAAAAAAACTAGTCACGTGACTTACTGCTGATTTGACACCAGAGGATTCTATGCCATACTTCTGATACCAGATTTTGTCTGGGTCTGATATTAAAGGAATAGGATTCACATCTACATGAAACTCGTGGCTCTTAAGTACTTTTTCTTCGGATTCAAAGAAGAAGATCATCTCTAAGCCTAACGCTTTGAACGCCGCATGTTTTTTTTGTAACCGATGGATACGTATGTTGCAAAACGGGCAACCTGCATGACGAAAGAAGCCGACTATGACACGCTTACCACGGTAGTCTTTGAGGTTGATCCGCCTGCCAAAGATATCAGTGAGATCGAATGTAGGAGCGAGAGTGTTGATTGCGAGGGTCAGGCTTTCGGACATTTGTTTGTTCTATTTATGGAGTCTGTATGTGATAGATACGAGACTCCATAAGTTATTGGATTTCTGTCTATTTAATGAGTTTTGCCAATTCATTTTGTGTACTGATGCCTTTATCTGCATTGTACCACTTCTGTATTTCTTTGGATAGCTCTTCGTAGGCAGGGCGTTCTGCTTCGGGGGTAGATTTGTAGTTCATGACTTTTTGTTGAGCGACAGCAGGTCTAGGTCCCCATACGGTGAGCTCTGACCAGTTCTCATCTAGAATCGCTAGGATCGGGATGGAGGTCGCACCGTTGGTCTTGTAGTACTCCATGAGATCGGGGTTGGAGTCTCTTAGGACGATGTGCAGTGTGATATTAGGGTTTTGCTCCGCGATTCGAGCTATGACGGGGACGGTCTGAGAAGCGTCTCCGCACCATGATTCGCTGATCAGTACCCAGTGCTGGGGGCTTTGGATCGTTGCGACAGCTTGGGTGATTTCGGGATTTAATTCTGCCTTTTTGTAGACACGCTGCATACGTGCCAGACCCAGTACGGAGTAGTCGTAGTACATCTTATTGTCAGGAGAACTGGTGGCTTTCTCTTCGGTGTGTAGTTGCTCGATGCGGGCGATGTACTGCTCGAAAGTATAGGCGTCTTTTACCGCCGATTGGATCGTTTCTTCTTTGGTCATGATATTCTTTTTGAACACTGTTTGATTTAGTGTGTACCCAACGCACCTTTCTAGGCTTTAGTTCCGTGGGGGATAGAGATTAATAGTATAAGTTTTAAAAAGGGAGACCTTGATCTATGTTTATAATGGAAGGAAACATTTAAAGTCAAATCGCTTCTCTACTTGATAATTGGTATATTTCGAGAATTAATTGACGAATCCTTGGATTCGTTTCTTTACTACCCGAACTTTAAGCTTAGAATGTGAGAGGTGTGTGGTTTATTCCTCTCGTCAGTAGCGTTGACATGTCATGGTTCATACCGTTGTTCAATATCTGCGCTAAAATAGTTTTCTATATTGTTGCGGTGTTTGTTTGAATATAACTCAGACAAGTAAATCATTCTCTACATGTATGTGGGAGTAGAAACTATAGTAAAACATGGCTAGTTGATAATTAAAAAAATCCGATCGAAATGAAAGATAGTACACGTCAGGATGATGATTTGGAGCAACAAAAAATTGATGAGGGCATGGAAAGTATTGACCCTACGGGAATAGGGGGACTAGATCATGCGGATCAAAAGATTGATCTGGATGATTTAGACATAGAAGGACTTGAAGAGTCTATGAGCTCTGAAGATTGATAACCAAGGACTAACTGAATAGCAGCAGTATCATTTTCGAGAAAAAATAAAATGATAAGTCATGATTGGTTCAACCAGTGAATGGAAATACATGTTTAAATTTTCCATTTTACTTATTTTTTGTTCTTTCTCCGCTTTATCCCAAAAGCTGGATCAGAAGAGTATGCTCGAAAAACTAGCCTTGATGCCTGCGGATACCCAAAAAGTCAATATGCTATTTGAAGTGCTTGGTGCGATTGACGACCGAGAGCACCGACTCGAACTTGCCGAGCAGGCTTATTATATTTCCGCTTCACTGAACTACCTATGGGGACAGGCGAAGAGCTCTTACCATATAGGAGAGTGCCTAAACAAAACCCGTAATTTTGCAAACAGTTTTAAGAATCTTGAGGTAGCCCAAACTTTGGCAGAGGAAATTGCAGATACTAAATTGATTTCAGATGTGCTCTTTGCCTATGGGGAGAATATGAACGATTTGGATAATTTGGATTCTGCGATGTATTATTATGTTCAGTCTTTGACATTAGCTGACTCGATGGAGTACTCTTATAGAGCTGCGGAGGCTCACTATGGGATTAGTAGTATTGCTAATTCTTTGGGAAATAATGTGTTAGCGATGCAGCATATCCTAAAGGCAAAAAAGTACTATGAGGAGCTAGGAACTAATCAGAATGCTTGGCACATATGGAACTTGCTGGGGATTATCTATGATGAACTATCGGATCAAAGCAAGGCTTTTGAGTATTACTATCGTGCACTGGAAGTTGCCAAACGAAGTACAGATACTAACGCTGAAATTATAGTATCGAATAATTTAGCCATTTTGTATGAGCTAATAGGAAAGAGTGCCGAGGCTAAAGAGCTGTACTGGTCAGCCATTGAAAAAGCACATGTTTTAGGATTGGATGAGGATGAAGCTTACTTGCTGGGGAACATTGGCTGTATTTTTCTAGAGGAAAAGGATACGATAAGAGCGCAAGCGGTTCTGATGCGTTCACTTACTTTGACCAAAAAAGCAGGAAGAGGTTGTGATTTGGCTTATCCCTATGAAGGGATGGCAGAGCTCTATGGAATTAAAAAGGAATATGACTCTGCAAGTTGGTATTATGATCAAGCTATTTTGTTAGCCAAGCGCTGCCAGAATCATATGCTTGTGGCAAGTGCGCTCAGGCATTTGGGTGAGATTCAAATTGAAACACACGCTGTGTCCAAAGGATTGAAGCATCTAAAAGAGAGCTTGGCACTTTGCGAACGTTTTCAACTTATTGAAGAACGTGTCAAGTCTAATTTCTCACTCTATAAAATATATAAGAAGGTTGGAGATTTAGGAACTGCTCTTCGCTATTTCGAGGCTTATCAGAGGTCGAGAGACCTACTACTGTCGGATCAAGAGAGGTCAGAGGTGTCTAAAGTAACTGCTAATTATGAATTTGAAAAGAAGCTACATCTATTAGCATTCAAAGAAAAAGCCGAAAACCTTGCGTTACGGGCTCGGTTGGACAAGCAAGTGTCTAACACCAACAATCTCTATCTTATTCTAGCACTGATCTTGATTCTTGGAATTAGCTTAGGGAGGTCTTATTACCTTATGCAGCGGCACAATCAGAAACTGGTACAAATCAATGAAGAGAAAAATACCCTCATGGGTATGGTTGCTCATGATCTGAGGAGTCCCCTGAACAATATCAAGGGAGTGATGTCACTAGTCAATTTAGATCATGTGAGCAGTCAGGAGCAGCGCAATTATACGCGTATGCTCAACGATAGCGTAGATAATATGCGTGATATGATTGATCGAGTGATGGATATGAGTGCTGTTGAGGATATGAAGATTAATTTGGATATGACACCATGTGATGTAGCCACTCTCGTGAACAAAGTAGCCGATAACTATGAATATGTAGCTTCCAAAAAGAATATCGTCATACATAAGAACTATGACGATCAAGTCTATCAGGCATTAATCGATTCCAAGTATACTATGCAGGTTTTTGACAACTTGATGTCCAATGCGATTAAATATAGCGATAGAGATACGAATATTTACCTCTCACTGGAGCGTACAGATAGGACTGTGATCGTTCGTCTGAGAGATGAAGGACAAGGGATAACAGAAGAGGATCAAGAACTACTCTTTACTAAATATCAGCAGCTGAGTGCACGGCCTACAGGCAATGAAGAGTCCATTGGTCTAGGGCTATCTATCGTTAAGAAGTTCGTAGATGCTATGGGAGCTACCATCCAATGTGAGAGTGTCATAGGAGAGGGAAGTACCTTCATCGTATCTTTCCGTACAGCATAGTGGAAGGGTCGTGTCACCGTGATACGAGTGTTATTTTTATCGATTTGTAGGAATGAGAGATTATAATAAATAGAAGTGCAGCTGATGAAATGGCCTCCTTGTTAATCCGATATCTATTGTAGTCATGTTGTGCGTTTAATTTTTTTGGTTCGAATGTACATGAATGTCTCGTTGCGGAAATGGTATCGTGATATTTTCACGGTTAAATGCAGCGTATATTTCTTTTCGAATCTCACTTTTGACGAATTCTATTTCCCACATGTTTCTCGTCCAGAAGTATACTTCAAGGTTCAAAGAGGAGTCTCCAAATTCTATAAACCGAGTAAAGGGTTCAGGTTTTTTTGCGACGTAGCTATTCTTCAAGGCTGACTGCAGGATGAGCCGTTCGGCATGATTGAGGTCTGTACCATACGCTACGCCGACTTCTACATGAAACCGGGTGGCTTCACGATTGTGTGACCAATTGATCACATTGTCTCCGACCAATTTGGAGTTTGGGACTATGATCATGATGTTGTCACGTGTAGCGACGCTGGATGTACGCATATTGATTTCGGTGATTTTGCCTACGAGCCCATCGAGCTCCACAATATCCCCAACAGTCACCGTACCCTCTATGAGTAGTACCAATCCTGAGACCAGATCATTGAAGAACTGCTGAATCCCCAAACCTAATCCCACCAGCAATGCGGCAGAGCCCGCCAAGAGGAGCGTCAATTTGATCCCCATGGTCTCTAGTCCTGCGGCTATCGCTGCTACGATCAGAACATACTTGATGATTTGATAAAAAGCCAAGCTACGTCCTTCGTCATAACTCTTTGTTTTGATCTGGCGAAGAAAGATCCTGTAAGTGATAAAGAGTATCAACTTGGTACCAATAAATATACCAGCCAGAGCCAATATATGATACACCATGATCTGATAGTCACCTATATGCAATAACTCGATGTGTAAGAATTCTTTCATAATACAGATGATCTTTGAAAAACTAAGATATATTCTTTTAGACAATGTTACATTTGAGCCAGAGAAGAAATTACCGCTATGAGAAAAACATTGTTATTGATTCCGTGCCTGATATTGTTGCTGATGTGTAGTTGCGAAGAAGCTGAAAAGTTCTTTGACCTGCCCCTGTCCGAACAAGAAATCGCTGAGGGACTCAAAGCAGCGCTCAACGAAGGAGTGGACGAATCGACTACTTCGGCGTCTGCCACAGATGGTTACCTTAAAAATGAATTGATCAAGATATTTTTACCCAGCGAAGTAGCCGCACTACAAGAGACCATAGCGAATGGCTCTGTGCCTGTAGTGGGAGTGAAGTATAGCACCATCATGGATGTGTACATCGCTGCTACCCCTGATATTGATCAGGATCCTTTCGAAGAGCTGATTACTGCTATGAATCGCGGCGCAGAATCCGCAGCACAGAAAGCATCGCCTATATTCGTCGATGCGATCACGAGTATGAGTATTACAGATGCCTTGGCGATCCTGCAGGGAGGTGAAACCTCTGCTACTGAGTATTTCATCAGCAAGACGAGGAGTCAGCTGATTGATAGTTTTCAGCCAGATATCAAATCTGCACTAGATCAGACACAGGCGACTACCCTTTATGCTAGCATCCAGGGTTTTTTGGCTTACGAGTATGAGGTTAATTTGGTAGTGACCACTCAAACCATTGCCGTCAAGGATTATATCAATCAGGAGCTGCCCGAATCAATAGATGGGTATGCTACGGAGCGAGCAGTTGAAGGCTTGTTTTACCTGATAGGGGAGGAAGAGAAGAAGATCAGAGCTAACCCACTCGACTATGCCAGTGCCATCATCCAAAAAGTGTTTGGTAGTGACGAAGCACAAACGAATTGAGTTTTTTCTTGCTCGCACTTTGCTTAGTTTTGCAATCTGAAATTTAATTCCATTATGGTCAAGGCAATCAAGTTCTGCTATCTCATTTCTGTTCCTATTTTTTTAATCGTATTGCTCTATTATTACGCACTGTTCCCAGCGCAGATCGATGTGTATTTTAATGCGAGCGGTTTAGCTACGCATAGTGTGGATAAGAGTATGTTGTTTTATCTGGCGATAGGCGTTTTTGTGGTGACCAATGGGCTCATCTTCTTGTATAGACGTTTGAAACAAAGCGAAGTGGATATGGACTTGATCGATTTTGGTCAGATGACCAAATCCGAAAGTATGTACCATTGGATCAATGGACTTTCGCTGATGTTCAATGTTACTTACATCCTTTCCATTATTTATCTTGGCCTCTTCCAGTCCAGACAAAACTTGGATATCACCGACTACACAGTATTGGTGTACTTAGGGCCGATATTTATCATCTTGTGGATTTTTTGGTTTTTGTATCTACAAATCACCAAGAAGTAAAAACATATTGCTTATCAGATAGTTATCGCTATTTGATTCAATAAATTCTCCAATGACTTAGATCTGAATTGATTTTTTGAGCGGAAAAATGACTTTATTTTTTCATATCAAATCGGCTATATTCACGGTCTGTTTCGCACGACTGATGTGTCTGTTTTGGCGCATCGACTAGATTGATCAAAAGATATTATGGCTGAAAAAGTTGAATACACGGAAGATAGTATCAAATCCCTCGATTGGAAAGAGCATATCCGTCTCCGTCCTGGTATGTATATCGGTAAACTCGGTGATGGTTCTGCACATGACGATGGGATCTATGTACTCGTCAAAGAAGTCATGGACAACTGTATCGATGAGCACATGATGGGATATGGCAAGACTATCCAGGTCAAGGTCGGTGATCATCGCGTAGAGGTGAGAGACTATGGACGTGGTATTCCGCTGGGTAAGGTCGTGGACTGTGTTTCCAAAATCAATACGGGTGGCAAATACGACTCTTCAGCCTTTCAAAAATCGGTAGGGCTAAATGGCGTGGGTACAAAAGCGGTCAACGCTCTCTCAACCTATTTTCGCGTGCAGTCCTTCCGTGATGGAGAAACCAAGATGGCAGAGTTCAATGCGGGCAACATCACGCTCGACTCGCCAGTAGAAAAGTCAGAGCAGCGCAATGGGACCAAGATAACCTTCGAGCCAGATGCGTCAGTATTCAAAAACTACCATTTTATTCCAGAATATCTCGACAACCTGATATGGAATTACGCCTTCCTCAACGCAGGATTGACGATCAATTTCAACGGGCAGAAATACCATAGCGAAAACGGTCTCAAAGACCTTTTGGCGAAGAAGACAGATGTCGAAAGCCAACGCTATCCAATCATACACCTCAAAGGTGAAGATATAGAAATTGCTCTGACACACTCCAATCAGTATGGAGAAGAGTACTATTCATTTGTCAATGGGCAAAACACGACGCAGGGAGGAACACACCTCGCAGCGTTCAGAGAGGCAGTAGTCAAAGTGGTCAGGGACTTCTACAAGAAGGACTATGATGCAGCTGATATCCGAGCCAGTATCGTCGGCGCGATCGCTGTTCGGGTACAGGAGCCCGTATTTGAGTCTCAGACCAAGACCAAGCTAGGTTCGTTGACCGTGGTGCCAGAGGGAGCGACCATGCGAACTTTCGTATTGGATTTTCTCCGAAAGAGTCTCGACGACTATTTGCACAAAAACTCAGAGACGGCAGATGCTCTACTCAAGCGTATCCTTCAGTCTGAGCGTGAGCGCAAAGACATCGCGGGTATCAAAAAACTCGCCAATGAGCGTGCGAAAAAAGCCAATCTACACAACAAAAAACTAAGAGACTGTCGTCTCCATTTTGATGACAAAAAAGGAGACGAGGACAAGAAGAATGGGACGATGCTTTTCATCACAGAGGGAGACTCTGCCAGTGGGTCCATCACTAAATCACGCGATGTACAGACGCAGGCGGTTTTCAGTTTGAGAGGCAAGCCGTTTAACTGCTTTGGGAGTACAAAGAAGGTCGTGTATGAAAACGAAGAGTTCAACCTACTCCAACATGCACTCAATATTGAGGACGGGATAGAGGGGTTGCGCTACCGCAAAATCGTCATTGCGACGGATGCCGATGTGGATGGGATGCACATTCGTCTGCTATTGATGACTTACTTCTTACAGTTCTTCCCGGAAGTGGTCAAAAATGGTCATTTGTTCATTCTTGAGACGCCATTGTTTCGAGTGAGAAACAAGAAAGAAACGATCTATTGCTACTCAGATGAAGAGCGTCAAAAGGCCATTGCTAAGCTAGGTAACAAGCCAGAGATCACACGGTTCAAAGGACTGGGAGAGATCTCACCGGAGGAGTTTGGAGAGTTTATCGGAGAGGACATTCGTCTCGAACCCGTCATTCTCAACAAAGACACGAAAGTAGAACAGCTTCTGAAATTTTATATGGGCAAAAACACGCCTGATCGACAGAATTTTATCATCGAAAAATTAAGAGTAGAAAAGGACCTAGTAGAGGAAGTAGCGTAACAAATGGAAGAAAACGGACAAGAACCAAACGAAGAATTAAATAACGAGTCTAACGAGCCAATCCACAATGTGCTGCCCGTATCGGGGCTGTACGAAAACTGGTTTTTGGATTATGCCTCTTATGTAATCCTAGAGCGCGCGGTACCTGCCATCAATGATGGTTTGAAGCCTGTGCAGCGACGAATTCTCCATGCGATGAAGGAGATGGATGACGGGAGGTACAACAAGGTTGCCAATATCATCGGATCTACCATGCAGTATCACCCGCACGGAGACATGTCCATCGGTGACGCCATGGTCAACCTCGGGCAAAAAGAACTGCTCATCGATATGCAGGGCAACTGGGGAGATGTGCGCACGGGGGATCGTGCGGCAGCATCTAGGTATATTGAAGCTCGGCCTTCCAAGCTGGCGCTGGATATCCTGTACAACCCACAGACGACAGACTGGCAGCTCTCCTATGATGGTCGTAAGAAGGAGCCCGTGACACTTCCTGTAAAATTCCCCTTGCTACTGGCTCAGGGGGTAGAAGGGATCGCGGTGGGGCTATCTACCAAAATCCTACCGCACAATTTCTGCGAGTTGATCGAGGCATCTATCAAACACCTGAGAGGCAAACCCTTCAAGCTCTATCCTGATTTTCAGACGGGTGGAGTCATCGATATCGAAGAGTACAACAAAGGGGGACGTGGCGGCAAAGTAAAGGTTCGTGCGAAAATCGAAGAGTATGACAAGAAAACACTCGTCATCAAGGACATTCCTTTTGGTACCACCACCACCAGTGTGATAGAGTCTATTATCAAAGCCAACGACAAAGGGAAAATCAAAATTAAAAAGGTGGTAGACAATACTGCCAAGGATATTGAGATTTTGGTAGAGCTGGCCAATGGTGTCTCTCCAGATATTACCATGGATGCATTGTATGCTTTCACGGATTGTCAAGTATCGATCTCGCCAAATGCCTGCGTGATCGTGGATGAGAAGCCTATATTCACCAATGTGGATGAGATCCTCCGTATCAATACAGATCAGACGGTCAAGTTGCTCAAGCAAGAGTTGGAAATCAAGAGAGGAGAATTGCTGGAGAAAATCCTGTTTTCGTCTCTTGAAAAAATATTTATAGAGAACCGCATCTATCGTGACATAGAAGAATGCGAAACGTGGGAAGCCGTACTCGAAACGATCGATCAGGGGCTGGAACCGTTCAAGGAGCAGTTTTACCGTGAGATCACGCAGGACGACATCATCCGATTGACAGAGATCAAAATCAAGCGCATCTCTAAATTTGACAAGTTCAAGGCTGATGAGCTCATGAAGCGCCTGCAAGAGGAGTTGGCGGAAGTAGAGCATCACTTGGCCAATCTGGTAGACTATGCCGTGGCTTATTTCGAAAACCTGCTCAAAAAATACGGAGAGGGCAAAGAACGTAAGACAGAAATCTCATCCATCGAAACGATCACTGCCACGACAGTGGCGGCCAACAATGCCAAGTTGTATGCCAATTTCAAAGAAGGATTTGTAGGCTATGGTATGAAGAAGGATGAATTCATTTCGGACTGTTCGGATTTGGATGACATCATTGTATTTCACAAAAACGGAACCTTCTCAGTAGTCAAAATCCAAGACAAAGTCTTTGTAGGCAAGGATATCATCCATGCGGCGGTCTTCAATAAGAACGACGAGCGAATGGTCTACAACATGGCCTATGTGGATGGTAAGTCTGGACGATCAATGGTCAAGCGCTTCAGCGTGACTTCCATCACCAGAGACCGTATCTATAACCTGACCAAAAGCGACAAGGGATCTAAGGTACACTACTTCACTGCCAACCCAAATGGAGAAGCTGAGCTAGTGACGGTATACCTGACAGCAGGTTCTTCTGCACGCAAGAAGGTTTTTGACTTTGATTTCGCGGATATAGAAATCAAAGGACGTGCGGCAGGAGGGAATACACTGACCAAATACCCTGTACGTAAAGTTGTACTTAAATCTGAAGGAAAGTCAACACTCTCTGGGACAGATATTTGGTATGACGAAACCATTGGCCGACTGAACCGCGATGAACGAGGTGTATTGTTGGGTAACTTCAATGCGGATGATAAAATTATCGTTTTTTTCAAAGATGGAAACTGTGAATTGACCTCATTTGAGCTTTCTAATCACTACAACCAGAACCAAATTTATAAGATCGAAAAGTTCGATCCGAATGGGATTGTCACAGCTATTCATCAAGATGGTGAGTCGAAGATTTCCTATATCAAGCGGTTTGCGATAGAAGCTACGAGTATTGACAAGACTTACAATTTGATCAATGATGCTAAAAATTCAAAATTGCTCTTTTTGACTTCTACTACTAATCCGAAAGTTGAGATTGGCTACCGTAAGAAGGGAGAACGAAGCAAGTCCGTCAAAGAATTTGAACTCTCTGAGATCATTGACAAAAAAGGCTGGAAGGCCATAGGAAACAAGTTTCCTGTCCAAAACATCCTATCAGTGACGGAAATAGTGGTCGAGCAACCGACACCTGACTCTTCGTCTACAGCGGAACTAGATGCGCTCAAGGAGAGCATCAAGGCAGAAGTCAAGAAGGAAGAGAAAACGGGAGAAGGCTATGATGTAGGATCGTCTGTCGATCTGGATACTAAGAAGAAGGAGGACAAGGATGAAAAAGATCAACTTGGACTCTTTTGATAAACAAGCGTACGATCAGAAACTACTGCGTTATCTGGATCAATACGTCACAGATAACAAGAAGAGAAAATTCGAACAAGTACTGAATCAGCGTACTCGTCATTTGACTTTTGTGGTGGAGGATATCTTCAAATCGCACAATGCCAGTGCTGTGATGCGTACGGCTGAATGTCTAGGACTACAAGATGTACATGTAGTCGAGCAGAATAATAAGTTCGACTTCAACCCTTATGTCCTACGTGGCTCGGGTAAGTGGCTCACTGTTCATCATCATAAAGATCAAGAGCAAAACGTGAAAACCTGTTTTGCCATGTTGCGTGAGCAAGGGTATCAAATTCTAGCGACATCACCGCGAGAGGCCGTAGATTACCGAGAGGTGGATTTGACCAAAAAGACTGCAGTGGTCTTTGGAGCAGAGGAAATAGGGATCAGTAACTATGTGAAGGAGCATGCAGACCAATTGATCACTATTCCGATGGCAGGCTTTACAGAGAGCTTTAATATCTCGGTCAGTGCTGCTATCGTGCTAGAATTTTACAATCATGCGATAAGAAAGACTGAAGGATGGCAACTTTCTTCGGAAGAAAAGTTTTCTTTGTTGCTAGAGTGGTATCAGAAAGTGGTGCCCAAAATCGATATGCACCTAAAGTATTTCGAGCAAAACCAAACCAAATTTGAATGAAGTTTTTTCGCTACCTCTTCGGAGGATTTTTACTAGTTCTTGGCTTTCTGGTATTCTGTAACGTATGGATCATTGGCGAGACTTCTGGCCGCATCTACGACGACTCTAGACAGGTGCTAGGAGCTGAAGTAGCCTTGGTGTTTGGTACGAGTAGCAAACTAATAGGAGGGGCTGATAATCCGTTTTTCGTTAATCGAATGGAGGCAGCAGTGGAATTATATAAGTCGGGAAAAGTAGAAAAACTGGTGCTCAGTGGTTCGCGTGACTCTATCTATTACAATGAAGCACAAATGATGGAAGAGTACCTCATGGAGCACGGTATACCACAGTCTAGTCTTATATTGGATGACAATGGAGATAGAACATTAGCCTCTGTCGCTAGACTCAGAGATGTCTATGGGTACGAGCAGTGTGTAATGGTCACCCAAGAGTACCATGCTTATAGGTGTCTTTTTATCGCAGACAAGTTAGGAATGAATGCAGAATGCTATCAGGCTGATACTCCAGAGATATTCGAACATAAAAAAGCCATTCTTAGAGAATTGTTCGCTCGAACTAAAGCAGTGATTGATCTTTATCTACTCTATCCCCAGAATAACAAATAGGATATTCTATCTTTCTATCCTGAATTGGTAAAATGTAGGTGCAAATCATAATTTCGCATTAAATTGCCCAATCTTTAATGATCAATTAACTACTGGATTATAAATCTTACCTGTATCTATGGAAATATCTTTTGATACTTATTTCGAGGACAAAAGTGTTTACTACTTTGCTAACGAACCCCTGAACTTCCAGAGTGAGTACTTGAACCTATACCTTCAGAAGGGAATAGAGGATATGGGGAATAAATTCGATATCGTAGACTTGCTTGTGACTACTTCGCAAGAGATTGCCTTTACTTCCTTTAGCAGATACTTCAAAGACAACGAACGCTTTATTAAAATCGAGAGGCGGAAAGAAGCAGTAGAAAAGTACTTCGCCCATTGTGGCTTTGGTAGGATTCATCTAGAGAGTATACAGCCCAAAGGTGGTTATATAGACGCTACATCAGAGCATTATGCCATGGCATGGAAACGTCATTTTGGGTTAAGAAGCAAGGGGTTATCAGGAGTGAGTTATTTTACTTTGGGTTTTTTGTGTGGTGCGATAGAGGCAATATTCGAAGTAGAGCCAGGCACATTCCGAGGCAAACAAATCCAGTGTCTCTCTCAAGGTGATAGTATCTGTAGGTTTGAAATCTTCAGAGGATTCAAACGCAAGATCAATAAATCACCTGGTCTAGGTAAGCTACAGCATGAAGTTGGTGAGGTAGACGATGTATTCGTTCCTAATGGTAATAGCGTCGTAGAGGCTATCAATGGGCTCAATTTGAGTGGTTTGGATTCCAAAAAAGGTCTTATCGATCAATTTGATATGACTATCACCAAACATTTTTCTAACTATATGGCGATGATCGAGATCAAACTCCTTATGCAAGCCAAAAAGAGGTTGGGGCCAGGTGGAATCAAAACGATCAAAAAGTTCTTAGAAAAATTAGGAGAAAGCAACGCTTACTTTACGATAGGTAAGATGATCAACTCTGATTATTGGGCAGAATATATTGCAGGTTCTGTTGGTAAGGATGAGAGTAGCGAACTATATGCTTGTCTTGATATATGGACAGCCTTCGGGTGTGGCAAATGGCAACTTGCTGCCAAAACCACTGGACAATTTCAGATCAGTATTAAGAATAACCCAGAAACAAATGCTTTCCTTAAACTAGTAGGTAATACCAAATCACCTCTTGGGTTTTATGCGGGTGGGCTCGTGATGGGTACGATCAATATGCTGGACAAAGGAGCCAAAACAGGTGGGGAAGGGATAGACTTAAACTTTGTCAACAAACTGATTAAGGGAGGTCATCACTACGAATATATCCAAAAGAACTGCCGCATGGTAGGAGGAAATATTGACACACTGATCGTTAGTAGAACTTAACGACCAGTGATGTGAATCTAGCTGCGTAACTGACCTGAAAGCACCCAAGCGCCACCACCCAGAGCAATATCCTTAAGAAACATCGCAGTAGCTGCTTGATCACCACTAGTAGCACCAGGTAGGTGTATCATTAGTGCAAATAGCACCAGCATGAGACCTAGTAACTGAGCCGCTAATCTACCTTTTTTGCCAATAAGGATGCCTAATCCTGCTGCAATCAACGCTACACCTGTTAGATAAACCCAAAAAACGCCTCCGGGTATGTATGAGGGGACCATACCTGTCATGCCTTTAGCTCCCATAAAATGGAACAGTCCAAAGATCATCATTGGAATTGAATAGATAAATTTGCCTAATGTCGGTAATGCTTTCATATAGTTAATTGTGTTTAGTTACATAATAAAATTGATAGCCTCATGACTATGAACGTGTGATGGGCTAGCGGTCGGTTAGGAAGGTGACGAACTAAGGCTGTTGGTAATCTCAATTCATTGTTCATAAATGAATGTAAGTATAACGGAGCGAATTGTCAATGACAGAAGCTGTCTATTCCTCCAGAAGTGATCTGCTAGGCTTCACTAATACGACTTGTTCTCTATCCACCATGACTTGACCAGGTAGGCTTCCTTTGGGTTTACGAACATATTTCTTTTGGGTATATAGAACAGGGCAGAGCGTGTCGTGCTGTCTTTTAGAATACCAGGCAGCAAGGGCTGCTACTTCTTCGATGATGTGCTTGGCGATGATTTGGTTGTTGGGATTGCGAATGATAGCATGGGAGCCAGATACATCTTTAGCATGTAACCAAGTGTCATTTTTCTTGGCGTATTTTTGCGTTAGCAGATCGTTGTTGCGAGCATTTTTCCCTAAATAAACTTCAAAACCATCAATCATACAGGAGTAGAAAGGAACTACGACTTTGTTGGTTTGTGCCGCACTTGATTGATCCTTGAGAAGCTTTTTCAAATCCCGATAGTTGTCTGTGGTTTTGAGTGTTTCTAGCTCCTTCATGAGTTGTAGTGCATGTTTCTCTTTCTTACGTAGATTCTTGATGGCTATATCTAGTTCTATATTTTGATTTTTAGATTTTCGATAGTAGACCTCTGCATTTTTTTGCAAGCTCATCTTGGGTTTGATTTTGATCTCAAGCTCTTGATTGGTATAGAAATCAAAAAGTGTAATGCTCCGTTGTTCTGTAGCAAGAGGGACATGCAGATTGGCCATAAGTATATTGGCCAGCTCATCATATTTTCTACCTTGCTCTATTGCATCGATTTTGGTCTGGGTGTGTTCGAGGTAGTTTTGTGATTTTTGGAGTTCCTTTTCGATTTGCCGTATGGCTCTTTCCTTGTCTCGGTTGAAGTGATACTCTTGAAAAAATGCCCGTGCATAAGCATTGCTAATGGCAATAGTGTCTGTAAACACGGTTACTTCACCTAAGCTAGGGTCAGTTATGAGTCTCATTTTTGGGAGGGCTTCTGTCTCATAGAGGTAAAAAGTCCGATCTAGTAACTGATCCAATAGCTGATCTAGCAGTCCTAACTTTTCATCATCAGCGCTCTCGTGATACCCTTTGCTTTCTAAATACTTTTTTAGGTTCTTATCGAAAGTGGGGAAGATCGATTTCCATGCAAAGTCTGCTGCCCGAATAGCCTCATGACTTTGGTCTATGGGGCGATCTAAAGCTATTAAGTCAATCTGCTTGTCTGCAACTAGATCATTTTTAAACATTGCTACATATGCTTCGTCATGGAATAAGACCACATTGGCACGACGGCCGTGTAGTTTGAAGAGTAGACTGTATGTACCGAATTCTATGGTCAGGCAGCGTTCATTCACGTATTGTGTGATGCCCGTGATGGTCTCATCGATGATGTCTTCAAACAGATCTGCTGAATTTCTTTTGGCCCGTGCAAATTGTTCGGGAAAGGACAGGAGGGACGCCTCGCCATCTAGGTTTGCTTTGATATAAAACGTGCTTTGATCGTCCTCGAATGCTAAGACCAGTTCATTTTTGTTCTGGCTAAAACATGTAGTAAGTCGTTTGCCAATCAAGTGATCTTTGAGATCCTCGCTGAGAAATCGCAGAAAGTAGTAGTTGAATTGCATCAGAGTGAAATGCTCAACCCATCATAGGCTAGGGAGACGTGATCAGGCAATTGTTCTTGCACCTCGCTATGTAGTCCTAGGTAATGGCTAATGTGAGTAAAGTAAGCTTTCTTGGGTTGTAGTTCTTTTATCCATTCCAAAGCTTCTTCTAGTGTGAGGTGTGAGATATGCTCTTTGACCTGAAGCGCATTGAGCACCAATACATCTAGGTTTCTGAGTTTGTCTTTTTCAGTCTCGGAAATAGTTTTTGCATCTGTGATGTAGGCAAATTTCCCGACTCTAAAACCATAGACGGGTAGTTTGTAATGCATGACTTCCACAGGGGTTAGCTTAATTTTACCAATTTGAAACGGCTCATTTTCTATTTCACGAACTTCAAAAGTGGGTACGCCAGGGTATTTTACCTCAGAGAAAGCATAGCCAAATTCTACTTTGAGTCTATCGATCACAGTGGGACGGCCATAAATCGGCATGTCTCGTTTTTGTTTGAAGTTGAAACTGCGAATGTCATCAAGGCCCGCTACATGGTCTTTGTGTTCATGTGTGAATACGACTGCATCCAAATGATTGACACGGCTAGTAAGCATCTGCTGGCGAAAATCAGGGCCTGTATCAACGACTATACATGTGTCCTCTTGTTCTATGAGGATAGATGATCTCAAGCGCTGATTTCTAAAATCCACACTGCTACATACCTCACATTGACATGCAATAACGGGTATGCCCTGTGATGTACCTGTGCCGAGGAAGGTGATTTTCAAAGTTCGAGTTGCTTATTGGTGAGTTCGTGCAAAAAGCTCTTATTCTTATCACTCAATCTTTCGTGAGAGATTTTCACCTCCTTTAGGATTTCGAGTAGACAGTTTATTTTT
Source organism: Reichenbachiella agariperforans (assembly GCF_900142205.1). Taxonomy (GTDB): domain Bacteria; phylum Bacteroidota; class Bacteroidia; order Cytophagales; family Cyclobacteriaceae; genus Reichenbachiella; species Reichenbachiella agariperforans. The sequence goes on along the minus strand of NZ_FRAA01000005.1, from coordinate 196,246 downwards.
CCGTCTAATGAATAGAACTTATTGATAATAATGACTTTAGATTCGTTCAGGATGCAGTAGCCCGATTGGAAATTCCCTTTTTCGTATCTCAAAATATAATCTGACTCAGAGAAGAGGTCTTCCAGTTTGTTCAGAAAATGTTTTGAGTATTTAATCATCCTTTTCCGTGTAGAGTTTTACTTTGTCTACCAGTAAATCGAAATTAAGTGGTTTAGGAATGTATTCATTTATACCGACTTCATTGAAATCACTGATAGAGTAATTTCTTGCATTGCCAGTGATCGCTAGTATAGGTATCTTGGATTTGATAGGGTCGCTGAGTTGTCTGATTTGTTTGGCACACTCCATTCCATCCATTTTGGGCATGTTGATATCCATCAGGATTAGATCGTAATCTTCAGCATCTAATTTTTTCAGAACTTCTTGGCCATTTTTAACTGAAGTGATACTGAAATTTTGAATCTGTAAGATTTTCTTCGTTAAATTTTGAATAACTGAGCTGTCTTCTGCAATTATTATTTTTTTCATTATCAGACATTTTAACCAATAGTTGTGCTAGGCACTTGCAATACTTTAGGCTTCTATAACTAACCAAAAGAAGCACAATTTATAAACAATCTATCAGTTTTGAAGGATATTTTTGTAATTTTCCTTGAACTCAAAATATGATTCTAAAATGGAATTTAGTTGTGTATTTAGGTCTTTGGTATCTCCAGTTTTGAGTTGTCTTTCTAGTGTAATCACTTTACTTTCTAGTATCTCTATACCGAGGGTTCCTGCACTTCCTTTGAGTGTGTGAAGCTCTTTTCGAATCTCTTCTATTTCGTTTTGTGTATAGAATGTGAAGCAGTTGTCGATTAGTTCTTTAGCCTCTACCTCAAAGTCAGACAGTACTGATTCTAACAATTCCTTACCTCCATATTTAGAGAGTTGATTGAGCGTGTTTTGATTGATCACCAAACCCAATTTTTCATCATTGAGAGCTTGTTTGATTTCTTTAGGTTCGAAGTGTACATGATCTTTGACTTTGTTGATGACGATCTGTGCTTTGATGGGTTTGGCAACATAGTCGTCAAGGCCTGCCTCTAGGAATTTTCGTTCGTCATCCTCCATAGAGTAGGCGGTCATCGCGACTATAGGAGGGAGTTTAGGGATATTCATCGATTTTAGTTTGACTGTTGTCTGCACTCCATCCATCTCTGGCATTTGTATATCCATGAATATAAGATCAAACCCTATCGTGCTGGCTTTGTCGATGGCTATCTGCCCGCTCTCGGCGGTCTCTACAGTACAGCCTGCTTTGATTAGTATTTGACTGGCGACTGTGCGATTTACTTTGTTGTCATCTACGACGAGAATTTTAGGAGCACGCTGTGCAAATTCTTCGGGGACGTTGATCCTTGACTCTGGCTCTGATTCTTTGGTTTCAACCTCCGTATCTTCTATGATGCCTGCTTCAAAAGTGAACCAGAAGGTGCTTCCGAGTCCAGGGGTAGAGGCTACTCCGATTCTGCCCCCCATAGACTTGACGAGTTCTTTGGAAATGGCGAGACCCAGGCCAGTACCACCATAAGATTTGGTGCTGGTATTGTCGAGTTGGTTAAAATTGATGAAAAGCTTATCCAGTTCGCTTTTTTGTATTCCTATGCCTTCGTCTTTGACTTGGACTTTGAATTGATGCTTGTTGTTCTCGGTCTGTTTGAGGACTAGACTTATGTTGATCGTGCCTTTTGCTTCGGAGAACTTGATGGCGTTGCTTGTGAGGTTGGATAGAATTTGAAATAATCTGGTCTCATCAACCATGATACGCTCTGGTGTATTTTGGTCTAAGTGGTAGTATATGCAGGAGTTGTTGAGTTGAGCCTGCTGAGAAAATAGGTCATAGAGTTTTTCGAAAGTATTGATGAGACGAACTGGTTTTTCTCTCAGTTGCATTTTTCCTGCTTCGATTTTGGAGAGATCCAAAATGTCATTGAGAATCACCATGAGCGTTTCAGAGGATTTTTTGATCGTCTTCACGTAATCAAACTGCTCCTGATCTAGTTCTGTACTGCCCAAGAGGTCTATCATTCCAATGATGCCATTCATCGGCGTGCGTATCTCATGACTCATGTTGGCTAGAAATCGTTCCTTGATCGCTAATGAGTTTTCTGCAAACTCCTTGGCCTCTAGTAGTTCAATGTTGGTTCGTTTGAGAACAGATATATCCCTCGCTACACCTTCAAATCCAATGGTACGGCCATCTCTATGCAGCAAACGAATGTTACATATGAAATCCATTTGCTCACCAACTGGGCGTTTGAGTCTAGCTTCTAGGTTTTGGAGTGTGTCTTTGGTGACTAGTTCGCTGATGATTTGTTCTGGAGGAATGTCTGAGACAAAAAAGCTCATGATATTGCGACCGATAACCTCATCATCTGTCAATTGAAGCGTACTTACAGATGGACTAATCATGTTGATTCGTCCCGTCATATCGCAGCGTATATAGATATCTTGTATAGATTCGAAGATTTCTCTAAACTTCGATTCGCTCTCGGATAGAGCAATCTCTGCGTTTTTCTTTTCGGTGATGTCATTGGAGATGACCGACACCTCTTCTATGTGTCCGTCTGTTTTGACGATAGGGTTAATAAATACTTCAGTCCAGTTAATCTCTTGATTTTTGGTGGTTTCCTTGTTTTGAAAGTTGATAGGGTCTCCCTTAAAAGCTTCTTGGTAGTATTGTTCCCACCTGGATTGGACTTCTTTATCTTCTGGATTGATGAGTTGCCCTAGTTTTATATTTACCCCAAAATTATGAGAGAGGTTATTGGCGAAATTGTCATTGTATGAAGTCAGTTGATAGTCTTTGTTGACCGACCAAATTTGATGACTACTACTCTGGAAAATAGCTCGTAACCGTGCATCTTGATCGGTGATTTTGTCTTCGTTTTGCTTTCGTTCGATGGCCAATGATATTTGGCTGGATACAAAAAAAAGAAGCTCTAAATCTTTGTAACTATAGTCGGATCTGTCCTCGAAGGAATGGATGGTCAACAATCCTATATTTTTGCTACCTACCGTGATCGGTACACCCAGCCATACCTGTGGGATATAGCCACCAAAATCTTCTTCTACACTTTGTAAATAGGCCTCTATCTCTTCACGATAGAGCATCTTGGCCTGTGTGCTTTTCATGATGTAGTCACTTAGCAGCTCATTGATCTTCTTCTGCTTCTTGATATCGTTTTTATCGGTTAGTGCAGTCTTAAAGTAGGGGATACTTTTCTCTTTGTCATCCGACGAAATCAATATAGAGATGTTTCGGATGATGAGGATGTTATTTAGTTCATTGAATAGGTTCTCATATAGCTCGTTGAGCTGCATGCCTTCTACATTGTAGCTGGCTATTTTAAAGTAAAGGGATTGCGCTTTTTCGGTACGGATTCTTTCGGTAATGTCATAGAATATCCCTCTAAATTGGGCTCTGCCGTTTGCGTCAAACGAACAATTGACTCTACCTGATACAAATATTTTTTTGCCTTGATCGGATAGGAACACGCTCTCGAATCTATCCAATTGATCTCCTTTGATAACCTTGTCAAGGTTTTCGACGGTTTTGTTCCATTCATCTGGACTTACAATGTCTTTGAATTTGAGTTGGTCGATGAGCTGATGATAACCCAGTTTTTCTGACCAAGCCTGATTCACGAACTGGAAGCTGCCATCTTGATCAAAGATCTGTATTAGATCGTAGGAGTTGTCAAATAGTTCTTTGAGTTGATCGTTGGTGCGTTCGAGCTGACGTTTGACGAGCTGTCTTTCTGTAATGTTCTCGCCGATGAGGTTAATCCCTGAGACCTCATTGAGGGCATCTTTTAGGAAGATGACGTTGAACCTAACCTGAATTTCTTGCTCATCTTGGGAGAAAAATTTACCCTGAAGTTGATTGGTGAATTTGCCTTTGACTGCTAGCTGGGCGTATTTTTTTTGGTTGATTTGGGTCGTCCCATCGGGTATGAACGCATCGAACAGGTTCATCCCTACGAGATCCTTGAGCTCACGCTTGAGATACTTGAGTAATTTGCTGTTGCAGAAGCGAATCGTACCTTCTGTATCAGTAGTCAATGCGACGACTTCTGAGGTGTCGAGAGACTCTTGTAGCGTGATCTCTGCGGATGCGATGGCTTGATCCTTGGTAGTCTCCAGCTCTAAGTTTTTTCTCTCAGTAGTGTCAACTGCGGCAAACACATAGCCGAGATACTTGTTATTCTTGGAATATCGAGGGATGCCAGAGTCCAACAACCAGTGATAGTTGTCATCTGTGTCTTTGATTCGAAACGAGAACTCGAATTTCTTCTTTTTGCTAATCGCAAAATCTAATGCACTCGTGTACTGTGCTTGGTCATCTGGGTGTATCAGCTCACTCCAGTTGGTGTGTTTCTCGTGCCTATCACCTAGTAGTTTTTGCCAGCCTTTGTTGAAGTAGGTGACTTTGTTAGACTCATCGGTGATACGGATGAAAACTGGCGCATTGTCTGATAGGGAGTTGGCATTGCTGGCGGTATTAGCAGTTTCTTCTACTAGGTCTAGATGGGCGAGAAAACGCTCGTCCTTGATTTTGCTAAGTGTACAGATAACGGGAAAGGAGTTGCCATTTTTGTCAATGAATTCAAACTCAAAAGGTTCACTTTTTCCATAGCTTGCTTTTTTGAGTTGATAGAGCCAGTTCTTCTTGCTTTCTTCTCCATCTACCTGATAGATCGGGAGTATTTCTTCTACTGATTTGTCCTCAAAGTCATTGGCAAAGACGAATTTCTCTTCAGCTTTTGGGCTGAACTCGATCACCTGATCCGCCTCGAAAATGAAAAAGAAACTCGCAGAGGATTCTAACAAGAGGTCATACTTGTTGTGCAGCTCCTTTAGTTCGTTTCTGAGCTTTTTGATTTCATTGACAAGTTCGGATCTCTCTTGGTTTAGGATCGCCATTCTATCTAGCAGTATTAAGCGTAAGTCTAAAACTAATAAGAAATATTAATACTAAAACACTATCGCCTGAAAGTACCATCAATCAATCGAGTAGATATTTCTTCTAATAGACATGAGTGCTATTTTATCTATATATGAATTGTCAAATAAAAGGTTTAGCTTTGCAATACTCAATAATATTTGAGTCAATAATTAAGTAAATACGCTGTTCCAAACAGTAAGTAGTATCGGTAAGAAGTAATTTCCATTAAGAATTTTCTCCTAAGAGGTATCCACTCAAGTTGGTTTGACACAAGATGTCAGATTCAAACGTCTTTCCTTCATTATTGAAGAAATAATAACAATACAAGTAGATTAAAATGCAAGAAGGAACGGTAAAGTTTTTCAACAGCGAAAAAGGATTTGGATTTATTACGCCAGACAACTCTAAAAAGGATGTTTTTGTACACATGAGTGGATTGATCCACGAGATCATGGAGAATGATAAAGTGTCATTCGAAGTAGAAGAAGGAAAAAGAGGCTTGAACGCTGTAAACGTAGAGCGCATAGACTAAGTGTCGTGTGATTGATTTGGTACTAGTCATGTATTAGTGCCATATAAAAAATAAAAAGAGGTGATCTTGCACAGCATGGTCACCTTTTTTTTATCAATGCTAATAGGGTACAGATTACAGATCGGTCGGTATCTCTGGGGGTAAAAATCAATATCCGACATTGAGCATTCGAGATTCATAATTCCAATCATTTAAATATTACCTCAAAGATTTATAATAGATAATAACGAATTTCGAACAATGAGTATTGAATGACGAAGTGATCTACTACCTCTCCCTCAGAAATACGGTGTGATCCCTTATTGCCTGCTAATCATCACTCGGCTAGAGATGTGATCATTTTCTCCTAGGACTTGGAGGATGTAGATACCAGATCGAAGTTGAAGATTATCGATGAGGTAGACTTGATTGAGCGTGTTTTCTATACGCTGTTCTAGTAAGACTTCTCCATTCAGGCTGAGTAGTCTCAGCGTTGCATCTTGTTTGGTGTTGAAGTTTAGTTTGACGTTGAAATAATCGTATGCTGGGTTGGGGTAGATTCTTATTTTCTCAGTTAGGTCTAAGGTGTCTGGCTCTGCCACATCATAGAACTCAATGTTGTCTACGAATAGGTTGTTTCCGTTTTGATTGGTGAAGGCAAAAGCCAAACGAATATCATTTTGGCCTGTATAGTCGCTGAGGTTTATTGTCATAGTTTTCCAGTCTGTTTCTTCTGAGGGATACCACTCAGAATTGGTTTCTGTGACGGCTAGACCAAGTCCATTTTGATCATATAACACTTGGTCAAAGTTGCGACCGCAATCTGTCGATAACAGTACCTGTAGTCGGTCGTTTTTGCCACTACGATAGGCATAAGAGTAGTCAAAACGAATTGCTGCTTGCTCAAATTCTGATAAATCTAACAGTGGACTTACAAACATGTTTTGAAGTCCCGTATTGATATTGCTATAGGCGTTGTAGAAGAGGCTGCGGTTAGTGAAGTCTCGGTCATCTATATAGATTTCCCAAAACTGTAAATCACTGCCACTGTAGTATTGCCAGTTTTCGTAAGGAGCAGTGGTGAGAAAGTCTATTTTAAGAGGGATGTCTTCTTGAGAATCATCGACTATAAAGTGGCTGATCCAGTTGTTGTTGTCTGGATTTTCGTCGGTTTCATTATTGGGGTTGGATACCTCAAAGGAAATTTGGTTTTCTCCAATAGGAAGGTCGGTAAAGGCCATGTCAACGGTGGTGAATTCGCCTGGATTCAAACTGATTCCGTTGACGGACTTACTTTGCTTCTCTTCATTTACGGTGGCAGTTAGATCAAAGGATGTCATGGGTAGGAAGCCGTTGTTTCTTACGGTGACATCTGCACGAAAACTATTGATACAGCTCACGATAGGGATATTCGTGAGCGCATAGATGCTGGCATCATAGTTATGAGTGCTAGAACTTACGATCTGGATGTCGTCTAGGTAGAGGTTGTTTCCATTGCCATTGTAGCCTATGAAGGCAATCATAATTTCGTCTTCAGTATTGTACTCACTGAGATTAAGATCAACGCTCGTCCAGTCTCCAGGCCCTGTGGGTACGAATGGTGCGGATTGGTAGGCTGTAGTTCCCAAATTAGGAGCCCAAGATAGCATTAGGCTATTGTCTAATGGAAAGGTCTCTCCACAATCGGTAGATATTCGTATTTCTAAACCTTCGGCAATGATGCCTGCTGTTGGGGCGTAGGCGTAGTTGAATCGAAGATTGGCTGCTGCAATCCCTACCATGCTGATCAATGGGCTGAGCAGATAATCGATCGATCCAAAAGTATCGTTGGAACTTTCTCCATAGCGCAGAGCGATGGCTTCATTGTCTACTGTGAGGTTCGGTGCGGTTTCGAAACTCCATAATGAACCGTCGGGGATGTGCCACGATGAGGTGAAGTGGGTGGTGCTTTGTGTGAAGTTCTCATAGACTGGCATGACCTCATGTGATGGCAGATAGGTTTGTATGGTTTTGCTATCATTGCTAGGATTGGCATCTGCTGTGTTGTTGACCTGATCGATAAGGAACGTGAATTGTGTGTTTTTTTCTGTTAAGAATAAACTATTAAAGGTGATGTCTACTGTGGCTAGGGGGGGCAATGTATTGGAATACTGAATTTGTTCCACGACGACTTGATCTATCAATAGAGAGATGCTAAACGAAGAGATGTCATTGTTGCCATAGTTTCTAACGGTGATGGATGGATTCAGCATCTCATCACAACTACCAGTTCCTGGCGAGATGATTCGGTATATGCCGAGATCATTGGCGACTTGTATGGCTTCTAGGAGTGCTGGACTAGTTAGTAGGCTTTTTCTGCGAGGGCTGTTCTCTATGACCGTACGCATACGCTCTTTTTGATCCACCGTGAATATATTCATGCACTTGTCTGCGGTGTAGTCCATGTAGTTTTGTGCCATGTCTTGTGTGCCGCAGGAGAAAGCGTCCGCTACGTCTGTACAGCTAAGGTTGCTATTGGTGCTGCTGCTCTGTGGGGGGGTGTCGTCGCAGTAGTCGTCTACAGTGCAGCTAGAATTATCTCCCCAGATATGTCGAAGACCCAGCCAATGACCGAGTTCGTGTGTGACGGTTCTGCCACGAGAGAAATTATCGGCGTTGTAGCCTGTGCCGAAGTATTGGTAATCAATAAATGCTCCATCGATCAGCGCGTTGTTATTGCGGTCTATATCTAACCCTGCTAGGTTAGATAGTGGCATGTAGGCATAGCCCAGATAATCTGCACTTAGGTCGCTGACCCAGATATTGCAGTATTGGTTTGCATCCCAATAACTCTCTGCTGCGAGTACGTCTAAGTTGTTGATACTGTATCCGTCTTGACTGCCTTGGACACGATCTATACCTGTGGTAGGTAGGCCCTCGGGGTCTCTTTTGGCGAGTACAAATTCTATTTGTATATCTGCCGCTACAGAGAGAAAGTCTGTTGGAGTGTCTGAAGCGTCCGTGTTAAGCCGTCGTAGATCTTCGTTGAGTGTGGTTATTTGGGAGAGGATTTGTTCATCTGGGATATTAGTCCCCGTGCCGATAGGTTCGCCCTGATGTATGACGTGTATAACAACAGGGATTGTGTATACAGTGTTGTTTTGGATGCCAGAAATCCTTGAACGTTTTCTGTTGGCTATTTTTTGCTCAATCCAGTTCTCGAATTGTTCAGTTGATTCGGGGTGCTGGAGTTTGTTGAAGGGGACAGTACCACATCTGTCTTGCGCGAAGACAGATGTGGATAGTATCAATAGTAGAATTAGAATGGATTTTTGCACGGCTATTTATTCCCTTGAAGCTAATCAATGTTTCAAAGATCCCAAAGAGGAGATTTTGAATCAAGGACTATAGTGCAGCCTGAGCGTTCTTAGCTTTTATAGCAGTCACCTCGGGAGCCATACGTTTTATGGCTTCTTCGATACCTGCTTTCATGGTCATAGGAGACATAGGGCATGATTCACATGCGCCCAATAGCTCCACGTGTACGACGAAATCATCATCTACATCTAGTACTCTGACATCACCACCATCAGCCTCTAGATAGGGTCTGATATTGGCAATGGCCTGGTTGATACGTACTAATAGCTCTTCTTTTTTATTGCTGTCCATAATTGATTTTGTGTTACCAAAGTTAACTCATTTGTACGACGTTTGTTTTGTCTTGTGTGGCATTTCTGATAGCGATCTGTCTGGCTACCGACTGTGATAGCTCCATAAAGGCATCTTCTGTGATGCCATCTTTCATTACCGCAGGGAAACCACTGTCTCCACTTTCTCTGATAGACTGTACGATAGGGATCTGTCCGAGGAAGGGTACTTCTTCTTTTTCCGCGAGCATCTTTCCACCATTTTCTCCAAAGAGATAGTACTTGTTGTCAGGCAGTTCTTCTGGTGTGAAGTAGGCCATGTTTTCGATGACGCCTAGTACAGGTACATTGATTTGTGGTAGTTTGAACATCGATAGTCCTTTTTTAGCATCCGCTATGGCTACTTTCTGAGGAGTCGTTACGATGAGAGCACCTGTCACGGGTACCGATTGTACGAGCGTTAGGTGAATGTCACTTGTCCCAGGAGGGAGGTCAATCAATAGGTAATCTAGATCTCCCCATTTTACATCTGAGATGAATTGCTTCAATGCTGAACTGGCCATAGGGCCTCTCCATACAATGGCGTTATCTTTAGGCGTTAAGAAACCGATCGATACAAGTTTTACTCCATATTGGGTGATCGGGATGATCAAATTTCTATCTCCTTCTTTGACCATCTCTGGTTGCTCATATTCACAGTTGAACATGGTAGGGATGGATGGACCAAATATATCCGCATCGATAATACCTACTTCTGCACCACTTTTTGCCAGTGCTACGGCTAAGTTGGCAGTCACCGTAGATTTACCTACTCCACCTTTACCAGACGATACTGCTATGATGTTCTTGACATTAGGAAGGGTGAAAGATTGTCCTCTGGTAGAAGTTACCTGAGCACTCATCTCAATTTTGATCTCTAAACCGTTTGCTATTGGCTCTAGTGCGGCTAGGCAGTCATTTTTGATCTTTTCTTTGAGGGGACATGCTGGCGTGGTTAACTCTACGGTGAAGCTGATGGTTGTATCACTGATCTCAATATCTTTGATCATGTTGAGCGTGACCAAATCTTGTTTGAGATCTGGGTCTTGAACCGTGCCAAGTGCTTTGAGTACGTCTTTATCTGTTACTTTCAAATCTTAAAAATGTCTATTATTTCAATTTTGGTGCAAGTTAAACGATATACCGTTTTTGTATCATAGAATGAGTTAATTTCGTGCTAGATTTGTATTTCTAAAGACCCCAAAAACTATTTTATATCCGTGATCAGTAATCATACCATAGAGGAAATTAAAAACCGTATGGATATCTATGAAGTGATCAGTGAGTTTGTAGATCTCAAAAAGTCCGGGTCTAGTTATAAGGCTCTCAGCCCTTTTACTGACGAAAAGACACCTTCGTTTATGGTGTCGCCATCTAAGAATATATTCAAATGCTTTAGTACTGGAAAGGGAGGTGATCCGATTACTTTCTTGATGGAACTGGACGGCCTTAGCTATATGGAAGCGCTAAAGTTTCTGGCGCAGAAGTATGGAATAGAGCTAGAAGAAGAGGTGCAGACCGAGGAGCAGGTCAATGCCCAAAATGAAAGAGAGAGTCTGTTTATTACGCTCAACTATGCCAAGGATCACTTTGTGTCCAATCTATGGGAGAGTGAAGAGGGGAGAAATATAGGGCTGACATATTTCAAAGAGCGGAGTTTTAGCGAAGAGACGATCAAGACTTTCGAACTGGGCTATGCGCTAGATCAGTGGCAAGGCCTCATGGATGCTTCTGCCAAAAAAGGGTATAACGAGACTTATTTAGCGCGTGCTGGACTGAAGATTGTCAAAGAAGATAAGGCTTACGATCGATTCAGAGGAAGAGTGACTTTTCCGATTCATAATGTATCAGGAAAGGTCATTGCATTCGGAGCGCGTACGCTCAAAAGCAACGAAAAAGGCCCTAAGTATCTAAACAGTCCTGAAACAGAACTCTATACCAAGAGTAAAATACTCTATGGGATATTTCAGGCGAAGAACGAAATAAGAAACCAAGCCAACTGCTACCTGGTAGAAGGCTATACAGATGTGATATCGCTCTATCAGGGTGGTATCAAGAATGTAGTGGCATCCTCGGGGACTTCTCTGACCGAGGATCAGATCAAACTAATCAAGCGATACACAGAGAATGTGACAGTGCTGTTCGACGGGGATAAAGCGGGTATCAAAGCGTCTATGCGTGGGATAGACATGATGCTCTCAGGTGGACTCAATGTCAAAGCGGTGCGTTTTCCCGAGGGTGAGGATCCAGATAGTTATTCGAAGCAACTAGGAGGAACCGCTTTTAAAGCATACCTCGATGAAAATAGTCTGGATTTTATATCCTTCAAGACAGAGCTGTATATCACAGGGACCAATGATCCGATCAAGCGAGCAGAGGCTATTCGGGAGATTGTACATAGTATCTCGCTGATTCCCGACCCGATCAAAAGAACGGTGTATGTCCAGCAATGTAGCAATAAACTAGGAATAGAAGAGGGGACTTTGATTTCTGAGCTCAACAAACTGTTAATCAAGGAAAGTCAAAAAAACAGTTACTCTTCTAATTCAGGTAGGTCACAGGGAAGTAATCCTGCACCGAGTGGAGGGTTCTTTCCACCAGATTTTCAAGGAGGGATGCCACCTTTTGGGATGGAGCCACCTCCAGATTTATTTGCAGATCCTCAGGACTTATTAGAAGAAAAAGTCAGCCCAAACGAAGTTATTCGTAACCAAGAGCGGGAGAGTATCCGTATGTTGATCAACTATGGTGAGGAAATGATCGATGGGTTTGAGGGTACGGAAACACACTTGGCCAATTATATATTGACTGAATGTGAGGATATTGAGTTTACTACATCAATTTATGAGCGAATATTGAATTTATTCAAAGAAAAACTCGTTGATGGACAAGTGCTGAACTTGAAAGATCTGCTGAATCATGATGACGATGAAATAAAAAGAGAAGCAGTGAACTTGTCTACAGAGCGATATGAGTTGAGTCACAACTGGTCCGACAAGTTTCAGATATCAGTGGCGCATGAGCGCGACTCATTACGCACCTCTGCCATGGGCAATATCCTGCGGCTGAAGTTTAGGATTATACAAAAAATGATAGCTGAAAACATGGAAAAAATGAAGACAGCTACCGATGACAATGAAATAGATGGGTTTCTATCCATTCAGAAAGATTTAAAGGAGATGGAAATGGCCATCGCCAAAGAGTTAGGAAACGTTACCGTAAAATAGAAATGTTAGATAAAGTATCAGACGCTATAGCAGCGATCAAAAGGGGAGAAGTTATCATCGTAGTAGATGATGAAGATAGAGAAAACGAAGGTGATTTTGTTTGTGCTGCGGAAAGTGTCACACCAGAAATTATCAATTTCATGGCGACTCATGGTCGTGGTTTGATCTGTGCCCCCTTGGTGGAAGAGAAATGCGACGAGTTAGAGTTAGAGCTGATGGTGGGTAAAAATACAGCTGCTTATGAGACACCCTTTACGGTATCGATCGATTTGATCGGGCATGGATGCACCACAGGTATATCTGCCAGCGATCGTGCTAAGACGATCAAAGCATTGGTAGATCCTACGATCAAACCAGAAGAATTAGGAAAGCCGGGTCACATTTTCCCTCTCAGAGCTAAAAAAGGTGGCGTACTGAGAAGAGCTGGACATACCGAGGCAGCCATAGATTTGGCACGTTTAGCGGGAATGCAGCCTGCAGGTGTATTGGTAGAGATCATGAACGAGGACGGGACGATGGCTCGTCTTCCGGATTTAAGGAAAGTAGCAGAGAAATTCAATCTACTACTCATCTCTATCAAAGATCTGATCAGCTACCGAATGGAGAAAGAGTCTCTGATCGAAAAGCAGATCACCGTGGATATGCCCACCGAATGGGGAGATTTTAAATTGACCTCATACAAGCAACTCAGTACAGGAGAGACGCATTTAGCTTTGGTCAAAGGGGAGTGGAAACCAGATGATCCGGTAATGGTGCGGGTGCACTCCTCATGTGTGACAGGTGATATATTTGGCTCGTGCCGATGTGACTGTGGGACACAGCTACACAAAGCCATGGAAATGGTGCAGACCGAAGGGACTGGAGTGGTGCTGTACATGAATCAAGAAGGTCGTGGCATTGGCTTACTCAACAAGCTCAAAGCTTACAAGCTCCAAGAAGATGGTCTAGACACAGTAGAGGCCAATGAAAAACTAGGTTTTCAAGGAGACCATAGAGACTATGGTGTTGGCGCGCAGATTCTTCATGATCTAGGGGTGAGCAAAATTAATTTGATCACCAATAACCCAACCAAGAGAGTGGGGTTGATGGGGTATGGATTGGAAATAGTAAACAATGTCCCGATAGAGGTAACCCCTAATAAACACAATCAAAAATACCTAGAGACCAAGAGAGATAAAATGGGACATAGTATTTTGAAGAAATGATAAAAAGATTGGCTTTCATATTATTGATGGTAGGTGCGGTGAGCGTTACTTATAGTCAAGAATTTTCATCCCGTGTCTGGCATACTGGATGGATGGTGACTGTTGAGGGGGATACGCTACGTGGAGAACTCAAATATGATATGGAAGCCAACTCTATACAGGTCATGCGAGAGGATAGAATCTATACCTTTAGTAGTAAGAAGATCATGTATGTCGAGTTTTTTGATAGTGTACTGAAGAATTATCGTCAGTTTTATTCTATTCCTTATAATGTATCCTATGATTACCGGGCACCTATTCTGTTTGAGGTGCTATACGAGGGGCCTACTACATTGCTCTCCCGAGAAAAAATCGTGATTGAAATGGATCCCTATAGTCAATCCTACTACTACACCGGGCCAGGATCCAGCCGTGAAAGTGTCTCAAGAACGTATTATTTCGCCTTCAAATCAGGTGAAATCAAAATGTACACAGGCAAAAAGGGAGAGATATTCACCTTGCTACCAGAGCATGGCGATGCACTAAAGTCCTACATCAAAAAGAACCGTCTGGACCTCAATGACGTGCGTGATCTCATCCGTGTGATGGCGTTTTACAATTCTATTTAGAACTTTTTCTTAGTTTTCTTTCGTTAAATTCTGTTTGGGTAGAACTATCCTTCGAGCATTGTCATCCTATAGGTACAAGTTTGAAACTATGATGTATACTAAACAGATTAATGAGTTTGCCTGACCTAGCCAGCCATCATTCGGAACAAATGCTCATGCGCGCTAAATTGGGAGATGAACTCTCCTTCAATGCCCTAGTAGGGGTGTGGTACAAGCGGATTTATAATTTTTCCTATAAGTATTTTGTTGATCATGACATGGCTACTGAGGTCTCTCAGCGAACCTTTATCAAAATGTATGATAAACTGTCTGATTTGGAAGATAATTCGAAGTTTAAATCTTGGCTATACATCATAGCACTGAATGTATGTAGGGAAGAGGGGAGAAAGAAAAGTCGAGTAGCGAAGATGTTTGTCTCCGAAAATGATGAATCTAACAGTCCACAGCAAACCGAGATGGTAGACTCGGTAGCGCACACGTTGGAACAAGCTGAACTGTCACAAATCGTGATTGATTCACTGAATATTCTTTCAGATGAGCAAAAGGAGGTTATCCTCATGAAGGAATACGAGGGACTTAAATTTAGGGAGATAGCAGAAGTACTCAATGTTTCGGAAAATACGGTGAAGTCAAGGCTTTACTATGGACTTGGTAATATGAAAAAAATATTAGTTAAGAATCGCGCATTTAATGAATCATATGGTTATGGAAAATAAAGCGAACGAGGAGAGAATCATAGACTATCTATATGGAGAAATGTCCACAACTGATCTGGCTATGTTCAAAAAGGAACTTGCCGTGAATAGTGAGCTGAAGAGACAACTGGACGATGTGTCCGGAGTGTCGGGACATTTAGATATGGTAAAGGACCGAGAAGTTGTAATTCCACCAGTAATGATTCGTAGGACGGCTCCTAAAACAAAGGGAGCGTTCTCGCATGGTGCTTTTCGATGGGGACTTTCTATCGCTGCATCATTACTTATACTCATGGTAGCTGGCTATCTCATGGATTTCAAAATTATAAAAACAAAGGAAAGCACGATGATAGGGTTCGGGGAAATGAATGTGAAGCCAGAGCTGTCAGAGTTGGAAGTGAAGCAGTGGATTGCTAGAGCTGTAGACCAACAACAGAAAGAAACGTCTGGAGCGATTTTGACGCTACAGACTGATCTAGAAACACGGCTAGGAGAAAGTGAGAAAGTGCAAGAACAGGCCTGGAATAAAGCGTTGAGCAAACAGTATGTCAAGCAGGAAGAGATTATGCAACTCTATGTCGCTCAACTCAATGATAGCAATAAGAAGATGATAGAAGATTTCTTTTTGGTTTCGAATCAGACACAAAAAAAATACATGAATAGAGTTTTGGCTGATTTCAGTGATTTTTATCAGAAGCAGCGAAGCTATGACCTAGAGATGATACAGTCCAACTTAGGTATGCTAGAAAATTCCTACAGTACACGACAGCTAGAACAAGAGAATATGTTGGCTAGCCTGTACAATATTGTTAAAACTCAAAGTAAATAGAATGAAGAAGGTAATGGTAATGCTGCTAATGGTGACGGTCAATCACCTAGTGGCGCAGGATATAGATCCTAAAAAAATGGAGAGAGATCTTAGAATCTCTGAGGATGTAATCGGTTCACTTGTTAAATCAGAATCAGAAGAAGGAGAGTATTTTTCGGTAAAAGTCAGTGCCAACTATGTGCCTAATTTTGGTGTGATGATAAAGATAGATAGACTGGGGCACTTCTCTTCTTCAAACATCCATTCGGATTTTGATTTTCATTGGCAGTTTAATGATGAAGAATGGCAGATGAACCTGGATGAAATGCAAGCAAATGCTGAGAGAATCGCCGCTGAAATGGAGATGGAGGCGCATCATCAGGAAGAGATTGCGATGAGAGAATACGAGAGAACTAGACGAAAGAGTGAGAGGGTACGAGAGAAAGATGAGCGGAAGGAAAGCGATGACATAGAAATAATTATTGAGGATAATAGAGGTGAGAGATATACGGTCATAGAGACACCTGAGAGTCCTGAAGGTGTCGAACATGGCGTAGTAGTGGTTCGAAGAACTAATGAATCAACTGATGGTGGTCAAGAAGAATACCAAAACTTATTCCATGAAGTGATAAGGGTGTATTTGGCTGACTATGCAAATTTGATGAGTCAGTTGCGGCCAGAAGACAAAGTGCTACTCACCACAGAAGTAGGCTTAAATAAATCCAGTGATCCAAGATTTAAGATTAGTGCCTATGTGCTGGTAGATGATATAATGGCTAAGAATAGTGGTAAACTGTCTGTTGAGAAATTTCAAGAGAAGATTGTCTTTTCGGAAACGGAGATTAGCCATAAAAAAATGGCAGACTTGGAGCTTTTAGCAAGTATTTTTCAGCGTCTGTATAAGTCTGATTTGGCCACTACATATTACACTTCAGAAAGAGTGCAGTATGAGATGCTTGATCATTTTGGAGCGGTTTTTAAGATGAAGATGTATTCGTCTGTGCAGTATGGTAAGGATAATTATAAAGTCGTAGCGAATGGCAAGACGGGTTTGACTGAGTCAGAGAGGAATCAAATTGTGAGTGAATTATATCCACAGTTTGAATATGAGTTGATCGAGAACGTATTGGATTACGGGAAAACGGTAAAATCTTTGAGATCGGATGAATATTTAGTGTTTCAAATCAAACTGACCCAGTGTAACGGGTGTGCAATTCCCAAAGACTTAAAAGTGACCGTACAGCAGTCTGTGTTAGATAATTACAATCAAGGTAAGATAAAGCGTGATGAGGCATTGTCAAAAATCAGCATAGATACAGGTCATTGATGCTATGAAAGAACTAGAATAAATAGCTGCGTTTTTCATCTAGGCGTATTGGGAACTTATGAAACCGGATGAAATAGGTGTGTTATTTATATCAAGAAGCCAGGCAAGAATTTATGTCTGGCTTCCTTTATTGTTATTTTACTTCACTGATTCCACATAGTCCTCCGTGTCAAAGCTTTCCTCTCCGTGGTAGCCCAAATCCATTCCTTGGTCTTCTAGAGTGTCTTCTACACGACCACCGCCTGTTAGAAAACCTGTAATCTTAAATAGTATATAGGACCCTAGCCCTGAATACACAACTGTAGCTCCTACAGCTATGAGTTGAGGGATGACTTGTGACGGATTGCCATACAACAGGCCCGCTTCTCCATTAATTTCTGGATTGGCAAAGAAGCCCGTAGCGATTGCGCCGAATATGCCGACTAGCCCATGTATCCCAAATACATCCAAGGTATCATCATATCCGAGGAGTACTTTGAGTTTGACTACCCCGAAGTAGCCTATTAGTCCAGCGATAGCACCGATAACTAATGCTCCCGTGACATCTACATAACCAGATGCGGGAGTGATACCTACTAGTCCCGAGACTACTCCTGAGGCTGAACCGAGCAGTGTAGGTCGCTTGTCTGTCGACACCCATTCGACGATTAGCCAGGCCAGACCACCTGCTGCAGCAGCTACGTTGGTCACGAGCAAGGCATTCGCTGCGATGAAATCAGCTGCGAGAGCACTGCCACCATTGAATCCAAACCATCCAAACCATAGGAGTGAGCTGCCGAGTAGCATCAGTTTGGTCGAGGATGGCCGGTGTTCCATTTCCTTATGGCCTTTTCTGTTCCCGATCAAGTACACAAGTACGAGACCTGATATCCCTGCATTGATATGGATGACCGTACCGCCTGCAAAGTCCAGTTCGCCATGGTCACTCAAAATACCACCACCCCATACCATGTGTGCGATAGGTGAATAGATGAACATCACCCAGAGGATGGAGAATATGAACCAAGTAGAGTATTTGACTCGCTCGATGATTGACCCACTGACGAGCGCCACAGCGATCGCAGCAAAGGTGCCCTGAAACATAATGAACAATAAATGCGGAATAGAGCCTACTAGATCGTCGATTTTGATACCGTGTAGCATGAAATAGTCTAAGCCTCCGATAAAGCCATTGCCTTCACTAAAGGCTAAACTATAGCCTATTACAACCCACACTACGGTCGCGGTGCAAAAGGCTGTGTAACTCATTCCGATGGTGTTGAGTACACTTTTTCGACGGGTGAGTCCACCATAGAACAAGGTTAGACCGGCTGGTGTCATGAGCATGACGAGGGCAGTTGCGATCAGCATCCATGCCGTATCACCTGTGTCGAAAGCGGAGGCTTCTGCATGGCTCAAAAAAGGCACTGAAAGTGCCAAAAGAAGCAGTACAATTGATTTTTGATTCATTTGTAATAATTGATTTATCCAATGTTTAAGTTTCTGATATTAAATAGTTTGATTTGGAGGGATTCTATTTAAACTCAATTGCAAGAATAATCATTTTATAATTCACGCAGTTAAAAACATGATTTGAAACATGATATTTTATGTTTGTATGCGAATTGGATTTAGAGGATTAATGAAAGAATCAGAAATCCATTAATTGTTTCTTATAAGGTTATTGCAACATGAAAAGTATAAGTATACGGCTTTGGACGACTATTATGATCAACATGCTCATCTTGTTGACAGTCAGTGCTGTATCTATATTTTTTTATATGCAGTTTCAGCAAGCTCTCAATGATAGAGTTTTGCTTCATTTGGCATCTATTAAGAATCTAAAATGTGTACAGATCGAACATTACCTCAATGGAGAGTGGGATCGGTTCGAGGAGGAGATCTCAAATGAGCTTTTGTTGGGGTTAGAGCGCAAGAATCATACCTACACGAGAGATCCCGAGGGCTACCTGTGCGAGGAGTTTAGTTTTGGGCAGCAGGATGTGGTTTCAGGCATTTACGATGTGAGTCGGTGTGATGAAGATGGTGAGATCAAACTGGCGTTTGTCAAAAAGCTAGATGATGGGGGCTATATTTTAGATGCTAGAAAGATCCCTCGCATACAGGAAATTTTGCTCGAAAGAACAGGAATGGGGCAGAGTGGTGAGACTTATCTGGTAGGAGTGGATTCTTCATTGCGTTCGGTTTCACGTTTTTTTCCTGGCGAAAGACCTCCTGATATCCATGCACACACGCAAGGAGTTGTAAGTTCTCTAGCGGGCAAAGACAGTACGGGAGTTTTCAAAGACTATCGTGGTGTGGAAGTATATAGTGCGTATCAAAAGATAGAGGTGTCGAATCTCAATTGGGGTATATTGTCCGAAATCGATCTTCGGGAAGTGAATCAGCCGTTACAGTCCTTACGTATCAAACTGCTTATGATTACCATTTTGGTATCCATCATGTCTATTGCACTTTCATTTTTTCTCACCGATATATTTTCTAAACCATTGATCAAAATGCGAAATCTGCTTAATGGGATGTCTAAAGGTGAGTATGATGTTACCTTCAATAAGTATTATCCAGCATTAGAAATTAATCAGATGTTTATCGCACTAGATGAACTTAAAAACTCGATCAATGGAGCTATACAGTTTTCTCATGAAATAGGAAGAATGAATTTGGGGGCGAATCATAAACTCTCGGGTGAAAGTGATGTGTTAGGAAAATCATTGATCCTGATGCAGAAACGATTGATAGAGTTCAAAAAGATGGAAGAGCAAAACCGTCTACTGTCCAAACAATCATTGATCACGGGGCAAGAAAACGAGCGAAAACGTCTGTCAAGAGAGTTGCATGATGGGTTAGGTCCTATGCTCACTACGCTCAAGATGAGTGTGCAATCTGCTAATCTTGAAGGTGAGGATAAGTATAGGATCAAGAAGATCGTAGATGATACCATCGTTGCGATCAGAGGGATGTCTTATAATCTGATGCCTCATTCACTGATTGATTTCGGGGTGGGCAAGGCTTTGGAGAACTTTGTAGAAATGATGCGTAAGTCTTCTAGTTTGGATATTCAGTATGTCAATACGACAACTCATGATGAGGAAAAGCTTACTCCAGAGTTGAATATCTGTGTTTTTAGGGTTTGTCAAGAGTTGATTAACAATACTTTAAAACATGCGGAAGCCACTCGTGTGAGAATGTCCCTCACCGAATTTGAGGATAAACTTAGTCTTTACTATTTTGACAATGGGAAGGGGTTTGTCGTCGATGAAGCTAAATTGGGGTCGGGTTTACGAAATATTCGTGAGCGCATAGAAGTATTCAAAGGATACTTTACGATTCATTCAGATGCAGAAGGGACCGAAGTAGAAGTAGAGTTACCAATAGGAGAGAGAATAGATGAAAATTAAATTGGCTATAGTGGATGACCATCAGCTGTTTCGTGATGGTATGTCGGCGTTGTTGTCCTCCAACGAGGATTTTGAAGTACTGGGAGGGTTGAATAATGGAGTGGAACTGTTCGAGTTCTTAGAGAAGGGAGAGATTCCTCATGTACTGCTACTAGATTTGACGATGCCTGAGATGAATGGTTTCGAGGCACTCAAAAAACTTAAAAAGGAATATCCTCAAATCAAGACCATTGCTATATCCATGCACGACGATGGTAACTATATCGTCAAGTGTGTGCGTAGTGGTGCCTATAGTTATCTACTAAAGAATACGGACGAAGAGGAATTGGTGCAGGCTATTAATACCGTTTTTTCTGGGCAAAAGTATTTTAATCCTACCATATCTGAGCGCATGATCAATATCATGGCTATGGAAGGAAACCAACCGAAAAAACTGTCAGCAAAGGAATCAGAAATATTAGAAATGATCTCCAATGGACTCACGACCAAAGAAATTGCAGAGAAACTCATCATCAGTACACGGACTGTAGAGACGCATAGGGTCAATATGATGAAGAAATTAGATGTAAAAAACACCGCTGAATTGATCAAAAAGGCTACAAAGCTGAGTATTATATAAACATCCGTATAAATACGGATGTTTGGGTTACCGAAATGTTCGTATAAATATTTACCAGATTTCTTAGAGAAAACCGCCCTCATATAGCGCGTATAATTGTGTAGAAGTTAATTGAAAACATCACATAAATTATAGAGCTATGAAAACTATCATAATTGCATTCGCCTTTACACTAGCGGCCACTATGAGTTTCGCCCAATCAAGAAACGACCTCAAAGGTCCAGCGGCTAAGAACTACAAGCCTTGGAAAGATAAAAATAAGACGGAAGTTTCTATCGTGATGAAGTCTACTGACGCTGACCGTGTACAAGGTCCAGCAGCAAAAAATCAGAAGGCTTGGGATCAAGATTCAAAAGCAGACTTCCAAGAAGTAGCATTGGTATCTAGAAAGAATGATCTCAAGGGTCCAGCGGCCAAAAACCAGAAGGTTTGGGCTAACAAGGACAATGACTAATAACACATGGAGGAGATAACCATTCCTCGGCTTAACTCTGCATGCCCCGACAGCATGCGGAGTTAATTTAAAACTTGGTTGTAAAATATTTAAGAACAGTCCTTGGAGGGATTGATAGCGTAATAGGAGTTATCCAATAGTTAAGTACTCAGTACCATACACAACGGTGATGGCTGAGTGCTTTTTTTTTGAAAGCCCTACTAGCGAGACATGAGTTGCCTGTATAACTGATCGATCTCAGCTGCTTACTCTAAGAGATTTTTTTCTACATGCTCAAGTACTAATGTGGGGGCTTAGTATCTATTGTCGGTTTTGTGCTCGGGCGTAATCCACCAAAAAAAGCCGACCTTTAAATTGCTGGATGCCGGTATTTTTAGCTTATTAAGCCGCTTTTGAAGCTGTTCGATTTGCATTTTTTCCTTTGTATGATCACTTCTTTAGTCATCTTAGGCTTTTTGTACTCAACTTTATCTCTAAATATGTGGTAGGAGACAGCGAGTATTTTGTGTCCTATCGCTATGAGAGCCTTTTTCTAAAACTAATGTTTTCTTTATTGGGTTGAGCGATAGCTGAGATTCGGTTCCTAAAAAAGTTCAACCCTTATCAACTAATTTTCTTTTTTTCTGTCTGTCGAATCAGGTAGGCTATTAACTCTGATGATGCAATAGCATCATTCGGGGTAAAGCGTTATTGGTATTTGGTGTTTATTATTCCAATCATTCAAATTAACCTCAAGGATATATAGGAGATGGTTATTAACTAAAAGCAATAATGAATTTCGAACAATGAATCTTGAATCACGAAGTAATCCTCGATCTCTCCCCAGAAATAAGGAGTGACCCGAAAGTAGGGCGGTTTTTGAGGAGTAGCTGGGGTAGGTAGGTATTAATACGGAGGATAATTTACCGTTATTCTTAGATTACATTTGGTCTGAGGAGCATTTATCATTGTAGCGTACTTAAAATCAATATGCTATGCACTTATTTGACGTTGTTGCTTTTTTGATCTTCCTGTCTGGTCTTTTCATATTCGTCAATACATTTTATCTGAAGATGCCCACTTCTCTTGGGTTGATGATTCTGACGATGTTACTTTCATTTACTGTCATGATTATTGGACACATGTTCCCAAGATTCCACATTGCGGAACATGTCAAAGCTTTTGACTTTCGTGATGTCCTCAACCAAGTCGTGATCAGTGTCATTCTGTTTGCTGGAGGGCTACAGATGAACATGAAAAAACTAGGTGACCTGAAACTGACAGTTATTCTGTTGTCCATTTTTAGTGCGATCTTATCGACAGTTGTGATTGGATCGTTGATCTATGGCGTGCTTCATTTGGTTAATCTAGAGGTGAGTTACCTCTACAGTTTGGTGTTTGGTGCTGTGATTTCATCTACCGACCCTATCTCTGCTGCCAATATCACAGGTAACTTTTCTATTCCTAAAAAACTATCTATTAAAGTAGAAGGAGAATCACTGTTTAACGGTGCTTTTTCAGTCGTGCTGGCGTTTGTACTGTATCATGTAATGATGGTGTCAGAAGGTCACGAAATGATCCTGATGGAGGTGACACGCGTCGTGTCAATAGAGATACTTGGTGGCGTGGCTATCGGAATAGGTATGGGGTATATTGGGTATTTGATCTTGAATTATATTGATAATGAAGACATGCATATAGAGGTGCTCATCACTATTGCTTTGGTGATGGTGGGATCATTCATCTCCGAGTACTTTAATATCTACTCTAAGCTCGTGGCATTGATCATGGGGCTCATGATAGGTAATCTAGGAAGGGTCGATCAAAAGAACCCTGACGAGCGGGGAGTAGTTAATGGGTATGTTTATAAGTTTTGGAAGCTGATGGAGCAGACTATGGCAGTATTGCTGTTTGTGCTCATGGGCTTGGAGATATTGGTGCTTGAATGGCGCATGGATTATTTTTCTGTCGGTTTTATAGCAGTCAATTTGGTATGGTTCGGTAGATGGCTCAGCATTTACATCCCTGTGAAAATCATGTCTATGACGGTTTCTTTCGATAAGGATACGGTCTCTGTGATGACTTGGGGAGCATTTAAAGGAGGTCTTCCCATAGCATTAATACTAGCTTTGGATCCTTTTGCAGGTAAGGAGTTGATGATTACGATGACCTATGTGGTAGTTGTGTGTTCTATTTTGTTCCAAGGATTTACCTTGCCAATCATGATGAAAGAGAAGTTTCTCACTGGTGCTGTTCGCCGTACTACCGGTGGGAGAGGTATGAAAAAGCATTTTTCCTAAATTCGAAACATAGTGGTGTTATCGATAAGGGGTTGAGTAATCGTTTGTTTTAATGAGTTGTGAGGTAGTATGCTTTACAAATAGTTCAGTTCTAAAGTAGGGGGTAGTCTTGATTGTAGGAGCGTTATTTAATCTCATAGTCCTCTTATTCAGTCAATGTTACTACATTAAGATTGCCTCCATTTTAGCCTTTGATCCACTCGTCTATGGGGTTGTCTAGATACAGAAAACCGATTAGATTTTTAGGTCGATTAGTAGCTTCACCCAAAGGTTGCGCAAGGTTGGCTATTCGGTTGCGCAACCTCCACTCCTTTGTTGTGCAAGCTAAGGTCTTTGGTTGCGCAAGCTGAGGTCTGTGGTTGCGCAAGCTTGGGGTGTTTGTCGTACACTCTTTTTTAATCGGTGCTAGAACCTTTTTCAAAGAATAGCTTTTACCCAAGTAGAAACGCCTCCTCTGACATGTCTTTGTGTGGAGCAAATTCTCATTTATTTGGTACAGTAGTGCGGTCTGATTAGATTTAGGCTCTAACCTAGCCTTAACCTACCATTCAACATTAAGAAAGAGGATTGAAAGTATTTGTTGTTACTTGGATATGTATGTTAGGCACGTGTCTAGGAGCGGTCGCTGGGGCGCAGCTAGATACACTACAGATCAACTACATCGGACAGGAAGAGGGGATGACCCAGCTCAATGTGCAGGATGTCGTGCAGGACGATATGGACTATCTTTGGTTCTCTACTGAGGACGGTCTGCACCGGTTCAACGGACTGAAAATGAAGGTTTTTTCAGGCAATCCGCTCGACAGTATGAGTATCCCGGATGATCATAACAGAGGTCTACTGATCGTGGATGATACGCTCTGGATTGCCTCCAATAGCAAAGGGATATTTGCGCTTGATCTGCGTAGCGAAACCTTCATCCGTCCCTTTGACGAACTATCTAATGTAATCTCCTATAAGGTCTTCCGCCTAAACGATCAATATCTTCTTTTTTCGTCATCCAATGCCTTTCATATCTACGATAGGAGTATCAAGACGCTCAAGAAAGTTGTTCACGAAGAACAAGGCTCGGAGAACCATGTCACTGCTCTAGTACGAATGAGTGAAGGTCAGGCCGTACTAGCGACATTGAATGGAGGTTTGTTGGTGTTAGATTTGAAAACACTGTCCGTGGTAGGGCAGCAGCGTCTAGATCCATCTGCGCACAATGCCCTGCTACTGCATCAGGAGCAGCTCTATGTGGGTACAGAACAGGGACTATATACGCTAGATCTGTCCAGTGGAGTGGCAGATTTGATTGTGCCTGATCAGTCGATCAACTGTATTTACCCCTACGAAAACGGTGAACTATGGCTGGGAACCAATGAGGGGTTAGTGATCTATGATCCTGTCTCAAAATCTGTGACCCAATGCGTCTCTAAGGATCAATCGGGTAAGGTGTATTTTCCCGTTGAGATCATGACGATCTATGGGGATGGCAAAGGGAACGTATGGATGGGTACGGCGGGTGAAGGGCTCCACCACTACAACAAGTACCAGAAGAAATTTACGTCTATTAGTTTGGAGATGGAGGGGTATACGAGAGATACCAAGCTGAGTACTTTTCAGTTTTTGCCTGCTGAGGGGGAGGACTCTGCCCTGTGGCTTGGTAGTACGTACAACGTCCTCAAATATGATTACCTCACGAGGGAGTTCAAACATTACAAGGACGATTTTCCTAAGTCGCTCATCTATGCGCTGGAGCGTGATCATAACGGTGATGTATGGTGTGGAGGCTTTGATGGGACAGGTTTGTTGCATTACAACGCTGCACAGGACCGTTTCGAAAAGGCTGAAGTGACAGGAGATATTCCCAACGATAAATCCGTCATCGATATACGGCCACTCACGTCAGAGAAGCTACTGGTGTCTACTTGGTCCAGCGGGATGTATATCTATGATTTGACCCAAAAGAAATTTGAGGGCTATTTGGTAGACGGGCAAGCGCTCAATCGTGCCCGAATTAGCTTTGTAGATAGTCAGGACAACTTATGGATAGGGTCTGATCAAGGAGCATACCGGATAGCGGAGTTAGGAGAGGGAGTAGTACATCACTACACCGAAGGGACGCATCCCGAAGCAATCAATAGTGATAGAATCTTTGCGATCAACGAAGATGGAAATGGCAATATTTGGTTGGGTACAAGCACCGGGCTGACCATGTTGAACCTGAAAACTGAGGATGTTCATCGCTATTATCGACAAGAGGGATTTCCCAATGATTTTGTGTACAGTGTACTGATAGATGCCCAGGATAGAGTATGGATGGGAACCAACAAGGGGATCGCAGTACTCGATCCTTCGACAGATCGCTTTGTTCACTACTCTCACAAGGATGGCCTTCAAAACGATGAGTTCAACGGTAAGGCTGCTTACCAAGATGCGTATGGTAATTTTTACTTTGGAGGAGTCGATGGGATCAATGTCTTTCATCCAGAGGATATTCGTATCAATCCTTACGAGTCCAAGGTACATCTGGAATCCATCGAATTGTTCAATCAGCCTTTGCCTACCAATGCGATCTACCAAGATCGCTACGCCTTCGGTAGCGACGAAAATGTACTTACTTTCAAGTATGCTGCGATTAACTTTCTGAACCCATCCAAAGTGAACTACAGTTATTGGATGGATGGATTTGACAAGGAATGGAGGCCCGTCACGAAAAGCCAAAGTATTACCTATACGAATTTGTCTCCAGGAGATTATACTTTTCACATCAAAGCAACCAACGATAATGGGGCTTGGAGTGAGATGGGGCGTCAGGTATCGCTCACAGTTATCCCTCCGTGGTATGATCAGTTTTGGTTCAAGTTGACAGCTGTTTTGGCGACTTTACTGTTAGCAGTAGGGTTCTACCTTTATAAATCTCACACCTATCGGCGAAACAAAGAACGTTTAGAACTAATGGTCAAGGAGAGTACAGGGGAGTTGCGGCAGGCACTCGAAGTATCCGAATCGAGACAGGAGAGTATTCAGTTTTTGATGCGGGAGATGAAGCACCGCGTCAAAAATAATCTACAAATTATATCCAGTCTACTGAGTCTACAGGCTTTGCATTTGGATAATTTAGATGCCATTCACACGTTACAGGTAGCGAGGAACCGTATCTTGACGATTTCCTATTTGGAAAACATTATGGATTCTGAGAGTGAACATATTCATGTGGATAAGTTTACTCGGGATATATGTGAGAATGTACTGCGGCTGATTGCTTCGGACGAAAGCCCGACGTTTGAAACAATCTATGATCTGGAACCTGCGGAGGTGACTAATTTCAATATTACCTTTTATGGCTTATTGATCAATGAGCTGTTGACCAATGTGAGCAAATATGCCTTTGACAACTATGAGGACACCAACCGCCTGTCGATCAGTTGCAAGGTAGGAGGTGACTGGCTGGTGCTCGTGATAGCAGACAATGGCAAGGGCTACCGTCAGGAGGATATCAAACAGGGTTCAATAGGGCTTGATCTAGTAAAGGATATGGTGAAACAATTGAAAGGCGAGATGACCGTTGATAGTCATGATGGGGCAAAGAATGTAATTAAAATACCGGTGAGCTATGGAGAGGCTTAGTATACTACTTATAGAAGATGTGATGATAATCGCCAAGGAAATTAAGGCCACCTTGGAGAAGGGAGATTATGCTTCGGTGACGATAGCATTGGGGCCAGATGAGGCGCGTAAGTTTTTCGTCTCACAGACTTTTGACTTAATTATTTCGGATATTAATCTCAATGCTGACATAGATGGGATAGATCTAGTGCAGGAGCTATGTACTAGTTACAAAGTACCTATAGTTTATCTAACGGCATATACTGACGAGAGTACCGTTCGCAAGGCTGAGGGCTCATTGCCTTTTGCTTATCTGTTAAAACCTTACAATGTTAATCAGCTGAAGCTGACGATCAATCTTGCCATGCTCAATGCTGAGAAAGAGAGTCAAAACGTGCGCTACAATGAGAAGAATGTAGAATTATTAGAAAGTCTTACTCGCAGAGAAAGGGAAATTTTGTTTTCGCTGGCTTCTGGAAAAATGAGTAAGGAAGTCGCTGATATCCTCAATATCGCCACTGCTACCGTGGAAAAACACAAACAGAACATCAAGGAAAAGCTGTCTCTAACGACGTTAGGCGAATTGATCAATTTTGCTGTATCGACGAAGACCATTAGTATGGACTAGATCTCCGTCCTAGGTGTAGTCCATACACCGACCAGTTTAAACCTTTCTGAAGGTTAACTAGACGAAGAGTACCAGTAGCGTCAAGGCTAAACCTGCCAATGCAAAGTAGAGTCCTTTTTTGAATACGCTCGTTCCTGGTACAAACATCCAGAAGGAAGACATGACAAAAAAGAACAGTGATACGCCGAAAAAGATATTGAGGAAGGCGAGGGGTCGACTGCTAGTGGCTTTGTGCAGATGTGTCATCTTGTCCAGCAAATAGGGCATTTCCTTTTTAGTATAGACCGCCGTACGGCTCTCTATATTATAAGTGCCGTCTCTGAAATACGCCACACCTGATTCGACACGGTCGATGCGAAAACGCTTGATGCCTAGTTCTTTGCCTAGGTTTTCTAGTTCCGTACCTTCTGGCAAAACCTTTTCTACGGTTTCGACAATGTGGAAAGTGTCTGTATCCCTAAATATTAATATGATTCCACTTAGGGCATACACCGCCATGATTCCTGCAAGGAAGAATCCCAAGTAGCGGTGGTATATTCTCATTTTCATGTTCATTTACTCTTTTTTTGAGGCCAAAAGAAAGCAATCAGAAGCAAAATAGCACAACGAATCCTTCGAGATATAGAATAAATTATTTGTACTGTATAAAGAGGGGTAACCTGTCTTGGGAAGGAACATAAGTTACTTCATCATGATGTGTTCGTAACCATTGGCTGTGATTAACTGTGGGAGGCCAAGTCTAAATCTGCGAATTCGAATAGGGTTTCTAGTGTGTCACCATTGTCGAGTTGGTGTTGGTAGCTTTTTTGGGTGATGTTTTTTTTGATATAGTCTATTGGATAATGAAAGATAGGGCCGTCGAATACATAGGAGTGGAACTCTCCGTTTTCCCCGCATGGGTCTACACTGGACGGGAAGGTTTGTATGAGCTCGGGTGTCAGTACCTGACCACAGATAGAAGTGCTGAATAGCGATTGCTTGGTGCAGCAGAGTATCGTTTGGAATCCCACACCCAATATGTCCTGGATCAAAGTGGTGGTATCTTTCTTCCATAGGGGGTAGATGCCTGTGATACCGTGACTGGCAAAGATGCCTTCTCTGTAGGTTTGAAGATCCTCCAAAAATATATCACCGGAGGCGACATGATGGATGTTGCGGCGTTTGAGATTGGTGTAGTAGGTAGCTAGTGCCTCTTCGTAGCTGTCGTTGGTTTGATCAGCAGGGATGGAGAGAAAGGTGATGGGCAGTCCGATGGCCTCTGCCTGTGCCTCCATGAGTGTTTTGGACACGCCGTGCATGGATACTCGATCGTTCGTAGCAGATAGTGCCGTGTGTAGTTCTACGACCTGATAGCGGTCGTCCTGTAGTAGGAGGTATAGCATGTAGGCTGAGTCTTTGCCACCACTCCAGCTGACTGTAATCGGGATTTTGTTCATGTTCTATTGGTGTAGCAGAGTGTGGTTTGGTCTCCATCGGCTTTTATTTTGGTGACGCTACCATAGTCTAGTTGTAGTTTGAAACTATCGGTTAGATCGAGATGTAGCAGTTGGGCGAGAATGGCGCGCATCGCTCCAGCATGAGACACGATCAGTACGGTGTCTGCGGATGTTGCTACTAGTTCTGTCCAGAAGGTACTGATACGATCTGCGAGCTGCTGATAGGTTTCTCCTTTGGGTGGAGGTGTGTTGATGTAGTCTGCCATCCATGGAGTGAGCTGGTCTGCGGGGATGTCGTCCCATGCTGAGAGTTCCCATGTACCAAAGTTGAGCTCCAAGAGGCGTTTGTCTACGTGTATCTCGTCTGATAGTTCGGTGGCGAGAGCCTTGCAGCGTAGTAGCGGACTGGTGTAGCATACATCGATATGTTCTGGGAGTAGCGTGGCAGTACGTGCGAGTTCCTGCTGGTAGCCTTTGGCGAGTGGGATGTTGGACTGGCCATAGCAGATGCCTTTGGCTATGTCAGGGGTGGTGTGGCGGACTAGATATATTTCCATAGTATGAGTATCGTAAGGTAAATGATGAGTTCGGCGACTTGCTGCACTGAACCTAGACAGTCGCCAGTATAGCCACCTATCCATTTTTTGAAGTAGCGAGAAAAGTACCACTTGACTATGAGTAGTACGGGGATCAAAAGCAATATTTCTATTTTAGGAATCAAAACCAAAGGGATGAACCCAAATAGATTGGCAACTAGAAAGGTCGCTTTGGACATCTTTTTGGCGATGGGCTTGGCTTTGGCGTCCTCATTTTCGCGGACATAGCTATCGGTGAATATCATCCATACCGATACCGTGCGACTAAGGCTATGTGCGACGAATAGTACCGTACATGCAGTCCAAAGGTCAACCTGCTGTACGAGTTCGCTGAGCGAAAAGAACTTGATCATCAAGACGAGCATGATCCCAATGACCCCATAGGCACCGAGTACACTGTCTTTCATGATCGTCAGTATTTTTTCTTTGGTCCATCCTCCTCCGAAACCATCACAGACATCCGCAAAGCCATCTTCATGGAAGCCACCTGTGATTAAAATACTAACCACCATGGAGATCAAAACGGCTAGACTGATAGGAAGTACTTGCCCTGCACCATATAATACCAGCGCACTAGCACCTCCGACGACCCATCCTATTAGTGGAAAATAGCGTGTAGCTTGGTTGAGATGATCTGCAGAATGATCCACCCATCGTGGACAGGGGATCCGGGTGTAGAACATGATGGCAGTGAGGAAAATCTGTAATTCTTTGCGCATTAGGGTTTATTGGTGATAGATGCTGACTCAAAACTAGCCATTTGATTGATGAAAGCTACGCTAGATTGGATAATAGGGTAGGCGAGTGCGCATCCCGTACCTTCTCCTAGTCTTAGGTTCATCTTGAGTATGGGCTCTTGTCCCAGATGGTCTAGTAGAGATTGGTGGCCATGTTCGTCGGATTGATGGCAAAAGAGTGCGTAGCACATTAGGTTAGGGTATTGTTGATAAGCTGCCAAGAACACCGCACTGGCAATGAAACCATCTATGAGCAGGATCATTTTGTTTTCGGCAGCCTGTACCATCGCGCCGAGCATCATGGCCATTTCGAATCCTGCAACACAGCGGAAGAAGGTCAATGGATCATTGAGTTTTGCCCTGTGTTGCGCATAGACTTTTTGGAGTACATCGATTTTGTGGTGGAGTCCTTGATCATCTATTCCTGTGCCACGACCAACACAGTCCTCTAGGCTACAGTCTGTGAAGGCACTCATAAGTAGACTAGAAGCGGATGTATTGCCAATTCCCATCTCACCGAAACCGATGATGTTGCAGCCCTTGGTGAACTTCCTATCGACGAGTTGTGCGCCAGCTGCCATGGCTTGGTTAAATTCCTTGTCGGTCATGGCTTCTTCATGTAGTGAGTTGGCCGTGCCAAAGCCTATTTTTCTATCAATTAGATCAGGGTGATGTGCAAAGGTATGGTTGACGCCAGCGTCTACTACGCTGAGGTTGATTTGATTTTGTTGGCAAAATACGTTGATCGCAGCGCCACCAGATAGAAAGTTGAGCACCATCTGGTGCGTGACTTCCTGAGGAAATGCACTGATGTTCTCATCGGTGAGTCCGTGATCTCCCGCAAAGACCAACATAGCAGGGTGGTTGAGTTTAGGTGAGCGTGTTTGTTGTATGAGGCAAATTTTCTTTGCGATGGATTCCAATTGACCCAGCGAACCGAGGGGTTTGGTTTTGAGATCTATTTTGTTTTTAACCTGATCCAGTATGGTTTGGCTAGGCTTCTCGATGAAGTAATTTTTCATTTTATTTAGTTTGGAGCGGAAGTCCTGAGACCATGAAATAGGCTTGGTCGGCAGTTTTGGCAATCAGCTGGTTGGTCCAGCCTTGGAGTTCAACAAAGTCACGTCCCATCTTGGATTCGGCGTGGAGTCCCATACCGATTTCGTTGGAGATGATGATGAGGTGTCCATCGTAGTGTGTCAGCTTTTCGAATTCTATCTGTGTCTGGGCAAACGAACGATCTCGGTCATATTGGTTGGCAGAGAATATATTGGTGAGCCATAGTGTGACACAGTCTATGACGACAGTTTGGTTAGGAGAGAGTGCGGTTGATAGCTCGATTTGCGCTTCGATGGTCGTCCATTGCTGGTTTCGATCCTGCTGGTGTCTATGGATACGCTCTTCGAAATCCTCGTCCCATTTTTTGGCAGTTGCCAAATAAATAGGGGTGTCCGAGTGATTAAGAGCTGTTTGTTGTGCGAAGGAGGATTTTCCTGATCTTTCGCCTCCTGATATATAGGTGATCATAGGGTAAAGATACTCCGCCTCGGCGGAGTATCAAGTCAGGGTGGATTAGGGTTAGTATGCTATGCCGTTCGGTCCGATACCTACGGTGTGTTCGTCTATGAAAGAGCCTGTGATATCGTATCGCTTGATAGACCCAGGGTTCGTGTAGTCAGGTGATATACCGAGGATGATGTGGTTTTCAGAAGCGTCGATACTGAGGCCATATATGAAGTCCGTTTCGATAATCTTCGTGAAGTCATCCGTGCTAGAGACAGTCTCGGTATCGGTACTGAAGATCGAGCCATCGTATTTGAATACCAAAGTGCTACCATTAGAATCAACCTTGAGACCTGCAGGTCCCATGCCTACGCTAGGTGCATCGATTTTAAGTGTTACTTCGAAATCCTCATGGTCTATTTTAGCAAGGAATGCTGGTGTAGATTCTTCTGTGTTGACAGACCAGTCTGTGTTGTAGACTGTCTGCCCAGTACCTGTTGTCCATACGTCATTGTCTTCGTCTACCACTAGAGTAGACGGGTTGTCTCCTACAGTGATTGTTTCGATGATCTCATCTGTATCAGCATCTATGACTACTACGGAGTTGTCATTGCTCCATCCACCAGAGTTGGCGGCAAAGACGTGGTTTCCTACGAGTACAAGCTGATTTGTGCCAGATCCTGTACTGATAGTTTTTGTCACTGTATTGGTGGTTAGGTCGATGACTTTGATTGTACCCGTTGATCCATCTGCACCCCAGTCAGAGACATATCCTTTGCTAGCATTGATGCCTAAGAAGTATCGTGGAGAAGGAAGACCTTCTGATATCGTAGCGACCAAAGAATAGTCGTCAGTACTGATGACTTCTATTTTAGCAGAATTTTGTACGACGATATATCCGAAATCATTGTAGACTGTCATAGACTGAGCTTGATCTCCTAAGGGTTTGCCAGTAGTAGATTCGAATAAGTTGTTGGTGACAGAAGCACTAGTTTTATCATAGAAGGAAAGGCTAGCATTTCCATTGCCAAAACCGCCTTCATTGACGATGAAAAAACCGTCTTGTCCTGGAGTGAATTTGATCCCGTCATCGCTGCTACATGCTGCGAAAAATACAGTGACTGCAATGAAGGATACTCTAATGAGTGTGTTAAAAATGGTATTTGTTTTCATGTGATATGTTAATTGAACTTATAAACAAGATTGAATTGATAGTTGATACCGGGCATGTAGTAGGCGCGCCTGACTTCATAGTCGATATCAAAGATGTTTTTTACTTGTAGGCTGGTAGCCAATTGATGTTTTCTGTTGAGTACAAAGCGATAACCGCAGTTGATGTCAGTCAGTAGGTAAGGATCAAGTGCCCGAATTTCTACGTTACTCTCATCGCTATACTGTTTGCCTATGTAGGTGTTGTTGATACCGATGTTTGCTTTTTTCCATTCATAACTCACATAGAGATTGCCCTGATGAGTGGGCGTATAGGTCGTCTGTATCTCTGGGATGAAAGTCGTGGGTTGTTTGAGTGTAGACAAGACGTATTGATAATTGGCGTTAAGAGATACGTGCTGGTTGTCGTTGAATTGTGCGGTGAGCTTAAGGCTTTGTTCTATGCCGTAGGACCACAGCTCTTCTTTGTTTTCAGGAGACCAAACACTGCCTGTAGGTGTCCATAGTATCCAATCCTGTATGTTGTTGTAGAATGCGGTGCCTTCGTAGGTGATCCTCCAAAACCGCTGATCAGTAGTCAGAACATAGCCAGCCTCTAGACTGACCCCTTCCTCTGGTACTAAATCGGGATTGCCCATAGAGGAGCCAGACCAGTAGAGATCGTTGAATGTCGGTATGCGGTAGCTTTTGGCTGCTTTGGCTTTGATGTCTAGCCAGTTTGTGGCGTGATAGTTTAGTCCCAGTGTGGGCAAGAAAGGGGCTGCATTGCCATCGATGACACTCTGTCTACCGAGTAGGTTTAGGTCTAGTTTGTTCCAGAGTAGGAAGTGTGTCGATAGGAATATTGCGGTTCTGTTTCGGGTGACTTTGTCTGTGTAGTTGTCTGCAGTTGAGTTTTCATAGGTATGGTTGACTCCTAGTTCTAGAGCTATGTTTTGGGTTGCGTCATAGCGTAGTTGTGCCTCATTGATGACAGACTGCGCATGGTTGTGGGAGTGGGTGTTGATTTTGTCATCGTACTCCAATATATGATCTAGTAGTCCGAGTTTGTAGTCTAGTTGTAGTTTGTTGTAAAAGGATTGTTGCCACTTGATCAGTCCTCGGTGAAAGGCATCCTGTTGAACTGCCTGAGAGGGTAGACCTGCAGAGGCTGTCTTTGGGATGTACGTGTTATTGTTTTGATACCAATGTTTGATCTGTATCAGTTGGTGGTCGTTGGCTCGATAGGCTAGTTCTGTGAGTAGGCCGTACTGTTCTATGTTTGCGTTTTCTTGGGTCTCCTCGGATTGGGTGAAATCATTGTAGAAGCTAAAGTCATTGTCGGCTTTTCGATAGAATCCACGAATACCTAGGCTGAGTTTTTTGGAAGAAAATCCTAGTTTCAAACCATGGTTTTGTAGTCCAAAACTACCGACTTGCTCATGTAGGGATAGGTTTAGCCCACGATTGAATGCTGGTGTTTGGTTGCCCAATAGTATCGTACCGCCCATCGCACCAGATCCAAACATCGAGGCACCACCACCACTTTGTATCGTCACATCATCGACCATGAAGGCCGGGACTAGGTTGAGGTCGAGGCTGCCGTTCATCTGACTCTGGAGATTGATGCCTTCCCAGAGCACTGCGGTTTGGTTGCTGCCCGTGCCACGCATGGATGCGGTTGACAATCCCCCGATACCATAGGCGCGGATATTCAGCGGCGCGAATTTGGTGAGAAGCATAGCTATGGAGTTGCCATCATTGAGCGCAAGCTGGTTGCTGTCTATGCGTGTCGTTCTATCCGCACTAGCGAATACCTCCAGCCGAGAGGATTGTATTTGTACAGATTCTAAAAGGATAGAATCCTGCTGTGCCCATGTCCAATACCCAGTACACATATACATCAAAAGGATGGAGAATCTCCGCATAGTTCGTTTGTTTATACAGAGCTGCTATGTAGACAAGATGGGAATATACTCCCTCTGAATCTCAAGACTTTTCACCCGAAAGCTCCGTAATACTAAGATTAATGGCAGGTCTCCTGGCTTTCCTGATTTTTGATGACCTTCCCAGCGTGCTGTGCACACCAGTGGTGTTGTGGATCAAAAATATAATACTGATTAGACAGTATTCAGGACTACAGTTGCGGGGACAGCTTCGGATTTTATATCGTTCTACTTAGAAGTAATAGTGAACCGAATTCCCTTTTAATCAACCAATGATGCAATCATTCGCTGAACCAATAATCACTGCAATGTTAAATGAATTTGAGATATAGTTGAACAGGGCGTTCTTATTATTTTTTATATGTGTTTAAAGATCAGGGTTGAAAACCTATCTATCATTATTGGATTTCAGGTTCTCAACTTATTTGTGTCATCCAGCTATAATATAGTTATGACCTTCTTTGTATCCTTTTTGATTTAGAAATGCTCGGATTTCATCTCTGCGTCCTCTGTTGGTAATATAACTGATGATGAATGGCTCGTCAGTAGGGTTGATGTCCTCGAAGTGTACACATGAATAGTCTGCTAGGTGCTTGTTCTTCTTGATATCTATATAGCCAGCGATGTGGATGTGGTGGTCTTCGAGCCATTTGCTACGTCGCAAAGCGAGTTTACCCGCTCCCCAAACCCAGACGGACTTTTGATTCTTTTGTTGTAAGACATTCGCCAAATACTGTGTTTTGATCTGAAAGAATGCTTCTGTCTCGTAGCGCGTGTCTGTGCGCGTGAGTCGCGTTTCACTGTCCTGCCATATCTGTAATGGTTCAGCGAGTTTTTCGATGTGGCATCCAGCCTCCATAGCTCTCAAAAACCATTCATAATCTTCTGGAAAATCACCTTCTCTAAATAATCCTATCTGGTTAAAAACCTCCTTTTTTACCATCAGCGTAGGGTTGACCACTGGGAATTCTACAAATCGATTGAGGAATATTTGTTCGTGGCTCAGTAGACTATTGCTCCAGTCTATGAAATGCTGAAAGTCATTGGTGCGATTAGAGGAGCCGTAGGTTACCTGAGTAGCAGAGATGCTGAGTGTAGCATCATTGGTCAGTTGTTCCATTTGACTGCTGATACGGTTTGGGCTGCAAGTATCGTCGGCATCCATGCGTGCGATGTACGCTCCTCTGGCTAAACGAATCCCAGTATTAGCTGCGTAAACCACTCCTTGTCTAGGCTCATGGATCAACCGTACTCTTGTGTCTTTGGCAGCATATCGTTGTGCGATTTGCATTCCTGAATCTGACGAATTGTTGTCAATCAGCAGCAGTTCTAAATGCACGTAATATTGGCTGAGTATGCTTTGAACTGCGGTTTCTAAAGTGGCTTCAGCGTTGTAGTAGGGTAGTATTACCGAAACCAATGGAGGCATAGACACTAGTTGGGTTTAGGAGTGCTCCAGCGTGATGTCCCAATCTTTCCAAACAGGTTCGTACCCATTTTGCTCCAGCATCTGTTTGATGGTTTCAGGACTTCTTTCGTCAGATATCTCGAACTGCTCTAGAGACTGAGGTTCTACCGCATAGCCTCCTGGGTTTGTTTTGGATCCAGCACTCATACTTGTAATGCCCAGTCTAATAGCGTGATTTCGAAAGGTCTCCATCTCGCGTGTGGATAGGGATAGTTCTATTTCCTGATTAAAGATTCTATAGGCACAGATGAGTTGTACCAGTTCTCTATCCACCATTTCTACCTTAGGCTCTAGTCCGCCAGAAAACGGTCTCAGTCTAGGAAATGAAATGCTGTATTTGGTTTGCCAGTACTGACGCTCTAGGTAGCTTAGATGTAGCGCGACGAAGAAACTGTCCACACGCCAATCCTCTAGACCGATGAGCGCACCCAGTCCCATTTTGTGAACGCCTGCTTTACCGAGGCGATCTGGTGTTTCTAGTCTGTAGTCGAAGTTCGATTTTTTGCCTTTTGGGTGATGCTTTTTGTAATCTTCCTTGTGATAAGTTTCTTGATAGACCAGTACAGCGTGTAATCCCTGTGGTATCAATCGTTCATACTCGTCCTGATCCAGCGGTTGTACTTCCATACTGAGATTCGCAAAGTGTGGTCGTATCTGCTGTATGGCATGCTCGATGTAGTCGACTCCTACGGTTTGGTTTGCCTCTCCAGTTACTAAAAGCACATGTTGAAAACCCATCGCTTTGATGGCCTTCACTTCTTTGGCGATTTCTATGTCGTTGAGCGTTTTGCGTTTTAGTTTGTTGTCCAGACTAAAACCACAATAGGTACAGATGTTTTGGCACTCGTTGGATAGGTAGAGTGGGGCATATAGCTGCATGGTATTGCCAAAGCGTTTCAAAGTCATTTCATGACTGAGCCTTGCCATTTGCTCCAGATAGGGCGCAGCAGCAGGAGAGATGAGCGCCTTGAAATCTTCTAGTGTCCTTTCAGGGTTACTCAGGGCACGTTCTACATCCGTACTGGTTTTGCCATAGATCGATTCTTTGACCGTATCCCATGAATACTTATCGAATACTTCCTTAAAGCTCATCTAAAAATGCTGTTAGTAGTGGACTGCTTGCTATGGCGTTGTTGACGGGTGACGCGA
The DNA here is from genome assembly GCF_900142205.1 of Reichenbachiella agariperforans. Lineage (GTDB taxonomy): Bacteria > Bacteroidota > Bacteroidia > Cytophagales > Cyclobacteriaceae > Reichenbachiella > Reichenbachiella agariperforans. Next base: position 158,254 of record NZ_FRAA01000005.1, on the reverse strand, counting down.
GTTTGGCTTCATAGGCCATGCGGCCTGCTTCGATAGCCATTTTGAAAGCGATTGCCATTTGTACTGGATTGTCTGATACGGCGATGGCCGTGTTGACCAAACATGCATCTGCTCCGAGCTCCATTGCTTTAGCAGCATCCGAAGGCGCACCGATACCTGCATCTACCACTACGGGCACATTGGCTTGTTCGATGATGATTTCTAGAAAGTCAATCGTTTTCAACCCTTTGTTGCTGCCGATAGGAGAACCGAGCGGCATGACCGCTGATGTACCTGCATCTTCTAGACGTTTGCATAGCACAGGGTCAGCGTGAATATAAGGTAAGACAATGAAACCTAATTTGGCTAGTTCTTCGGTTGCCTTGAGTGTCTCTATGGGGTCTGGCATCAGGTACTTAGGATCTGGATGGATCTCCAGTTTGATCCAGTTGGTCTCCAATGCTTCCCGAGCCAACTGCGCTGCAAATACAGCCTCCTTCGCCGTACGAACACCAGACGTGTTCGGTAGTAGACTGATGCGGTCATGGTTAAGATGTGTGAGGATCTGGTCATGCGCATCTCCTGCATCTACACGTTTCAGTGCTACAGTAGCCAGTTCAGATTCTGATGCTTCTAACGCTTCTTTCATCAACTGGCTGTTTTTGAATTTGCCAGTGCCTGTAAACAAGCGAGACTTAAATTCCTTGTCGGCTATTTTAAAATTCTCCATCGGGCAAGCAGTAATTGATGTCGTTTACAGTTTCTTTTTTGTTGTCAGAGAGGTTGATGAGCGAAGCGACTGCCACTCCGTGGCATCCGGATAGCTGTAGATCAAAAATATCCTCTGTTTGTATCCCTCCAATAGCAATAATAGGTACTTGGATATCACCAATGATCATGTTGTTTAATATCGCCGAAATACCCTTGATTCCTAAGATAGGACTGAGGTTTTCTTTGGTACTGGTATCTCTAAATGGTCCTAGTCCGATATAGTCTACCCCCGCCATAGCGAGTCGTTCTACATCCTCCCAAGTATTGGCTGTACCACCAATATAAGGTCTGTCACCAAGGATTTCTCTTGCCTCAGCGGGATCCATGTCTTCTTTTCCAAGGTGTACGCCATTGGCTTTCACCTTTTTGGCAATGGCCACATGGTCATTGATGATGAGCTTAGCTTTGTACTTCTTGCAAATTTCTTTCGCTTCAGTTGCTATTGCTAGCACTTCATTATCACTTTTGTTCTTTACTCTTAATTGTACCCAGTCCACGCCAGCTTGACATGCCTCTTCTATGTTTTGAAGATGAGACTTGTCTGCTGTTTCTTGGGATATGTAATGTAACCTACTGATCATGCGTTGATTTCAAAATGTCTTCCTAATTTGGCTGTTCCTGTTTGTAGATATTTTTCCGTGTACTCTTTGGCTGCTTTACAGGCGTCTTCTAGTGACATTCCTTTGTTGATGCTGGCAGCTACTGCCGAAGAAAGTACACATCCAGTGCCGTGTTTGTCTTTTCCTTCGATGCGTTTTCCTTCTATTTTGACTTGGCTACCGTCTGGTTTAATCAAAATATCACTGGTGTCAGAGGTGTCACTGTGTCCTCCTTTTTTGAGTACGTTGGTAGGCCAGGTTTCTGAACCTAATGCAGCCGAAATCTTATCGAATTCCCATCGGTTGGGTGTAATCAGGTGTACACGTTTCAGGATGTTTTGAAACTCATCCGACTCGACTTTCTTGACGAAATCAAATCCTGATGAAGATTTTAAAACGGGATCCCAAATGATCCTAGCGTTAGGAATTCTTTTTTCAAGATACTGGAGTAGTTTGTTGAGCAGGTCTAGTCCGTTGATAATCCCTATTTTGACAACACCAAAACTGTAATCTGCTAGTAGTGCATCAATTTGTGATTTGATGGGATCAAAATCTTTCCACTCTATACCCCACAGGTCGTCCTCGTTTTGATAGGTTAGAGCAGTCACTACTGCCATTCCTTGCACTTTGAGCTGATGCATGGTCTGTATGTCGGCCAATATGCCTGCACCACCACAGGGATCAAACCCTGCGATACTTAATACTAGATTATCTTTTGCTATTGCCATGAGTTATTTGTTTAAGTGTTTTCAAGCGTAATTTAATATCCGATAAATTCCAAAAAGCTCCCAGTAGTGCCGCCCCATCGAAACCTAAGTCCTGTAGTGCTTCCAGTTTGTCAAATGTGACACCACCCAAAGCGTATACGGGAAAGGGCTTGCTATGTGTTACCCACTTTTTTAGCTTGGTCTCATCAAATCCTGATGTATACCCCCGTTTGGAGATACTATCGTATATGGGACTTAAAAAGCCATAATCTATTGCAGCTGTTTCCTGTACTAGGTCTTCCCAATTATGAAATGACTTGGAACGGATTGTTAAGCATTGGTTGTCTATTATTTGGTCTGACTTCCAGTGTTTACCTCCCAGTTTCAATTCCTCCACCAGACTATGATGCTGATGGAGGCTGATTTTTTTATAATGTAACGGATCTATCTGATCTAAATATCTTGTTAATTCATCTTTTGATCCATGAGGCTTTCGGATATGCAAACGAACGTCATGTTGCAGCAGTTCGTTGCAGGTCTCCAGCTCTTGATCCACCAGCGTCTCTGGTGTAATGATGACGATTTTCAATCGCTATTGCTCTAGATATATTTCGCTTCCTTTCTCAGTAAATTCCTTGGCTTTTTCAGCCATTCCTTTTCCGAGAGCATCTTGCTCGGTTAGTTCGTTGGCTGCTGCAAACTCACGTACATCCTGCGTGATTTTCATCGAACAGAAATTCGGTCCACACATTGAACAGAAGTGCGCTACTTTGGCTCCTTCTGCTGGTAAGGTCTCGTCATGAAACTCTCTTGCGGTATCTGGGTCGAGAGATAGGTTGAACTGATCTTCCCATCTAAACTCGAATCTAGCTTTCGAGAGTGCGTTGTCTCTATACTGTGATCCTGGGTGACCTTTGGCCAAATCCGCGGCATGTGCTGCGATCTTGTAAGTGATCACACCATCTTTTACATCTTTCTTGTTTGGGAGTCCCAAATGCTCTTTAGGCGTCACATAGCATAGCATAGCACAACCATACCAACCAATCATCGCTGCTCCGATACCAGAGGTGATATGATCATAACCTGGAGCTATATCAGTCGTCAATGGCCCGAGTGTGTAGAATGGTGCTTCGTCACACGCTTCGAGTTGCTTTTCCATGTTTTCTTTGATCATGTGCATTGGTACATGACCAGGTCCTTCGATCATCACTTGTACATCATGTTTCCAAGCGATTTTAGTCAGCTCACCGAGTGTTTCTAATTCTCCAAACTGCGCTTCATCGTTGGCATCTGCCAGTGAACCAGGTCTCAATCCATCTCCTAAAGAGAAGGCCACATCGTAAGCTTTCATGATTTCACAAATTTCTTCGAAGTGTGTGTAGAGGAAGCTTTCTTTGTGGTGTGCTAGACACCATTTGGCCATGATAGACCCGCCACGTGATACGATACCGGTGACACGTTTAGCCGTCAGTGGTACATATCTTAGGAGTACACCGGCATGTATGGTGAAGTAATCTACACCTTGCTCAGCTTGCTCGATCAACGTGTCTCTGAATATTTCCCATGTGAGGTCTTCAGACTTTCCGTTTACTTTCTCCAATGCTTGATAGATTGGCACGGTTCCGATTGGCACAGGAGAGTTTCTTAGTATCCATTCTCTTGTCTCATGGATGTTCTTACCAGTAGACAAATCCATGATAGTGTCTGCGCCCCAGTGACACGCCCACACTGCTTTCTCTACTTCTTCTTCGATAGAGGAGGAGACCGCTGAGTTACCGATGTTGGCGTTGATCTTCACGAGGAAGTTACGACCAATGATCATAGGTTCAGACTCAGGGTGGTTGATGTTGTTAGGGATAATTGCACGACCTGCAGCGATTTCATCTCGGACGAACTCAGGCGTGATTTTACCTTTTGGAGTATTGGCACCAAAGCTTTCGCCTGGATGCTGGACGTTGAGATGATTCCACTCATCGATTTTTTGATTTTCTCTGATCGCGATGTACTCCATTTCTGCAGTGATGATGCCTTTTTTGGCATAGTGCAGTTGAGACACATTCGCGCCTTTTTTTGCTTTGTAAGGCTTAGCGATGTATTCGAACCGAAGGTCATCAAGACTAGAATCGTCGAGTCGCTCTTGACCATAGTTAGAAGAGATACTGTCCAGTTGCTCTACATCGCCACGGTCTTTGATCCATTGCTCTCTTAGCTTTGGAATCCCTTTTCTTACATCGATGGCTATATCTGGATCAGTGAATGGTCCACTGGTGTCATAGACGGTCACTGCTGGGTTTTTTTCTTTGGGTGCAGAAGGGTTGAATTTCAGCACTGTGTCGTTCAATGTGATCTCACGCATCGCCACTTTGATGTCATGGATTTCTCCTTTGACATAGATTTTTTTGGAAGCAGGGAATGGGTCTCTTGTGATTTTCTCCTCTCTTGGGATTTGTTCGTCTTTAGCCATAATGTTTCAATTATCCACCTTGTGTGGCGGTGATGATCAGAATATTGTCGTTTTCTTGTATGAGGTATTCTTCCCAATTTGATTTGGGTAGAATTTCGTCATTGATCGCCACAGCAATTCCTCTTTCAATATAAAGGTTTTTTTCCTTTAATACTGATGTTAGTTGTGTGTGATCGTCCTGAAGAATTTGCTCCTCGTTGTTCAATTTGAATTTCATATTGAATCGGTTTTACCTTTAGGAGCCACGTGAAGTGCCTGACTTTTCCCTTCGACTGAATTACCAGTATCAGGTATTGAGGGTATTGTCTCAGCCACAGCATCTGTGGGCACCCCTAAAGTATGTGCCAAATCTAAGAGGAAATATTAGAAGTATAAAACAATCAACAAGATATTAGTGTTATCCGTGAAGTAATGACAAACGACTAGTTGGGATAAATAGCAGGAGGTTTAAAATAAGCAATGAACGTGTCTAGATGTTGTTGTCCAAAGCAAAGATGATGAGTTCGGCGGGTGATTTTAGGTTGAGTTTTTTGAGGATGTTTTTGCGATGCGAATTAACTGTGTGGGGGCTTAAGAAAAGCTGTTCCGAGATGTCTTTCGAACTCTTGCCTTTGGTGATTAGGAGCAGGATTTCATATTCTCTTTTAGTAAGCCCAAATCGGGGAGAGGTCTTACTTTTACGTTTGATTAAATCTAAGATCGTATTGCAGTAGAAATTTTCTTTGTTGGCGAGGTGTTCGATGGCTTGAGAAATTTCTTGTTCACTACAGTGGTCTGTGACGATGCTTTGGATACCATGTTTCCAAAGTTTTTTTATTCCAGCGACTTCTGAAGTATTGGCAATGGCCAGTACACGCTTAGAAGAAGATACGTTCATTGCGAGTTCTGTTAGCACCTTTGTGTTTCGGCTGGTATTGATGATATAGATGTCTGCTTGATCGTATTGAAATTGAGCCCGATCAGCGATATCGGATATAGACTCAATGAGCTCTAAGGCGCTGTTGTTGGTGACAATGTTTTGCAATCCTTGCATGCTTAGGTAGTTGGAGTCAGCGATGATGACGGATTGAGTTATAGGCACTGTGTTATCTATTTAGATTCATTCTATGCAAAAATAAGACTCGGAATGGTTTATCCAAGTCTTATTTGTATTAAATCTAAATAAATGTAAAATGTTAGGCTAGTACAATTTCTTCATCTTTGATAACTATCATTTTTTTCTTGTATAGTATACCAATTGAGCGTTTGAAATTCTTTTTGCTCATTTGGAGAACAGACTGGATTTCTTCAGGAGAACTTTTGTCATGAAGAGACAGTTGGCCGTCGTGACTGTTGAGGTAGCTTATGATTTTTTCAGCTCCTTCTTCTAGAATTTCAATTCCTGATTTTCGGAGTGAAACGTCAATTTTTCCATCTGGGCGAATGGTTTTGATGTATCCCTTTCGTTTTTCTCCTTTGTTGAGTTCTTCGAAAGTTTCGTTCTCGTATATCAGACCAAGGTATTTTTGGTTGATAATGGTTTTGATTCCGTTGATGGTGGTTTCGCCTATGATGATGTCCGCTTCGTCTCCTTCCTCGATATCCATAATGTCTCGAGCTACGAATAGGTGGATACGTGTACTTGCTGCGACGCGTTTGGTGATCGAGTCGAGATACAAGTAGACGAGGTTCCATTGTCCTGGTTTTAGTCGTCGATCTTGCTCGCTAAAAGGTACAAAAAGATCTTTCTCTAATCCCCAGTCCATAAAAGCACCGTATTGACTGACATCCTTGACCTGTAGGCAGGCGAATTGATTTCGTTTGGCGAGTGGTGTCAGGGTGGTGGCTACATTGCGATCCTGAGAGTCGGTGTACACGAATACATTGATCTCATCTCCTATGGTGAGGTCCTCGGAAACGTACTTGTTGGGTAAGAGAACCTCGGTGTGATCTGCGTCGATGAGGTATGCTCCATTATCTGTGAATCTATTGACTTTGAGTAGGTTATTTTCGCCTATTTCCATGGTGATCGTTGCTATGCTAGTGAATGTTGAATGGTTACGAATACAGCTTTAGGCTGTTGTCTGGTTTGGGTGGAGTGGGTTTGATTGCTTCGCGTGCTTGATGCGCTAGCGCAATGTTTTCTTCGTCACTCATACCACTGATACCTATTCCTCCTATGAGTTTGCCAGCTGGATCATAGACGGGGATGCCTCCTGGCCAGGTGACAATTTTGGGATCGTTGTAAAAGCGGAGGTCTTCAGGATTTTTTTGTGCGAGTTGTATTGAGAAGGTTTGCGTCTCTTGCTGGAGTCTAGTAGCAGTATAGGCCATGTTGATGGCGAGCTGTAGAGAACTCAACGGAGCACCGTCGGTGCGCGCAAAGGTGACTAACTCTCCATTTTGGTCTACTACAGCTACGATAGCGTCCTTTTTCGTTTTGAGACATTCGTGTATGACTGTGTTGATGATTTTGATTCCTGCCTTTAATTCCATCCGTGATATATATGAGCGAGGCGCAAATATCTCGATTAAGAATTCAACTAACTAATTTCATATTAAATAGATGAATTCTTGCATCGAACTACTTGGCATGCGTATCTTGGAATGCATTATTTAGAACGAAAAATTGGATGACAGAGAAACGTAAAGTGTACGTCATAGATGATGACCCTATTTTGCAAAGAATCATGAAGAAGATGCTTGTCAATTTTGATGATGAGTTAGTTATAGAGACCTTTTTGCATGGGGAAGAAGCTATTGCTCATTTGAAATCTGATGATCAATTACCTGACCTAATATTTCTAGATATCAACATGCCCATCATGGATGCTTGGGATTTTATAGAGAGTTATCAATCCTTAGGTATAGCACTTGTTCCGATATACATATTGTCTTCATCCATTGATTATAGAGATATTACTAAAGCGGAAAATATTGATTTGATCAAAGATTACTTGGTCAAGCCCCTTAGAAAAGACAAGCTGATAGAAATCTGTCAGAGAGAGCTATAGTATGCAGTTGTAGTCTCTTGCAGTGAATCCCTTTTATGATCATTCTGGCCAAGGGTTTGGGCTAGAGTACAAAGGAACTAGAATGTCGATGAATTTTGTATCCTCATCAGATACGACCTCTACGGTACCACCTTATTTCTTTTTGAATATCAAATCGGGAACGCCTAGTTTGGAATTGCGGCAAAGGTTGCTGTTGACCGTGGAGCAAGATTTCCGTCTCGGGGACAACAAACTGATTACCCTACTGGGAGAGTATCATCACATGGGAGACGCGACAGATACAGAGATCAGCGAAAATGATTCTTCCGGACTCTACTCGTTTCCTGGTGAGGATGGATGGGTTATACTATGACGAAGCTGAGTCTGATTCCTGCGCGGACAACGATCGGTTTGGTCACGCCCACATTTGCGTTTCGTGTATTCAGTTGCGAGATACAATGATACCGCTCGTGACAATCAGTATTCTCCTTATCTTGACCTTGTTGGGAAAGAGAGGTGGGGTCATTATTTCGGAGTGAAAGCAGAGTGGTGGACTTGGTAGTGCTTTAAATTCAGTGTCTTGTATGGTACTTGATTCTGTACAACTACTTATATTTGTTCCAAACACTTAATATGGAACATACGACCTACACCAACTTTCGGCAAAATCTAAAATCATTTATGGATCGGGTAATGAACCATCGTATGCCACTGCTCGTCACACGTACGGATGGTAAAGATGTAGTGGTACTATCCAAGTCAGACTATGATAGCATACACGAGACTTTCTTCTTACTTAAGAATCCCAGAAATGCACAGCGTATTTTTGAATCAATAGGAGAGATGAACGATGGAGGGGGATTTGAAAAAACAATCCAAAAGCTCTCATGACTTTGCTTAAATTTTCGTCCCATGCATGGTTAGAGTATATCCATTGGCAGAAAACCGATCAGTCTATGAAGCGCCTGATCGATGAACTGTGTTTGTCCATCAAAGAAACACCCTACGAAGGGCTAGGGTATCCACAGCCCTTGTGCTATGAACTCAACGACGTCTGGTCACGGCGTATCAATTTTGAACATCGGCTGGTGTATCGCATCAAAGGGGATGTTGTTCAAATCCTTCAGTGCAAAATGAACTATTGATATTGGCGGTTTTATGAATGATTTTCTAGATAATCTGTCTCAAGATTGAGTTCTAGTTGAAAATATTACAATCTCTAATCATTTCTACAGTTGTATGTTTGGCATTTGTTACGGAAAAATTAATATTGTTGCCAACCTGTATCACTCCTAGGAGGATAAGTGTTTATACTGGTTTAGTTAAGAAGGAAGGTATAAACTAAAAGCCTCGGTCTCGTGCCGAGGCTTTGAATTTTCTAGCCGTCTAGTCTCTCAATATCTTGCCTCTCGGTTCTCAAAAGTTTCACACTACTTCTTCTGTTGTTCGAGAATGTGCTCTGCAGCATCTTCTAGAGTGGTGATCCATAGGTCGTCTTTATTGGCCTGGAGGTACTCTAGGAACTCCTTATGATCAGCTAGTGCAGCATTGAGCGAATGCTCTCCACCGACCCCATGAAAGAGGAGGATGAGCATGGCATTTTCTTTCTTGGCTTGCTCCGCCCAGGCAATCATATCTGATGCAGGGGTATCGACGATGGAGTTGCACCGGAGGTCAGTCATGTCTAGGGTGCCGAGGTGGTTGAGCCCGGACTGGACACCACGTAGCGCCACGAACTTTCCTTCTATTTCCTTCACAAATGAACCTTCACCTGTCTCCTTGTCACCACAGGTGTACGCATAGGTGCGTTTTGACTTCCCATCTAACGTCTGGAGCATGAGGTTGGTCATGTCGATCTCCCGAACCATCTGAGGCACGGAGTAGTTTCTGAGGTCATTGTCATCCGATACCCACGCGCGTCCGTCTCCACCGAGGCAAGGGTGGTAGAGGGTGTGGTTGCCCAGTTCGTGTCCATTTTGCGCAGCTTTCTTCCATTCGTAGGTTCTGTACTTGAAGCCAGGCGCATCAGCAGAGATGTAGAAGGTAGCTTTGAGCCCCAGCGAATCCAGTACGGGTAGGGCATTGTCGAGGTGGACGTTGAGTGCATCGTCGTAGGTCAGTACGACGGTGGCTTTCTTGCCAAACCATAGCGCATCGGTCAGTTGGGTCTGGAAGGGGGAGGCAGGTAGCCCTTCTTGGTTGTAGAAGTTGACGTCCATAGGGTTGTCCTGCCACGCATAGCGGACATAGATGGGCTGATTGATCTCATCGCTAGACAGGACGATCTGATTGTTTTCTATTTTGGCATCCGCCCAAACATAGTTTTGATCAACCCCAGCCAGTGCAAACCACCTCAGCGCTTCGCCATCCTGAGAGATCAATCCACTGCCGACATGATCAAAGGAAAGCGTGACCTGACTGCCCTCTACTGACGCAGACCGAAACATCGGTCCTGAGTAGACGACTTTTTTGTTATCATAAGCTAGTGCTTTGGCAGCTAGTGCGAGACGGTCTCCGACCGGTTTCTTGTTGTCTGGATGTACGTCGTTCCATTCGCCTAAGCCTAGCGTGACAGCCATGGCGGTATTGGGTACATCGAGAGCCCGTCGCTGTGCTTCTCTTAGTTCAGCCCAGTTGCTCTCGGTAGGGAGGTAGTCTACATCCATGTAATCGGGGAGCTGCGCATAGAGGAAGGGCAGGTTGCTGTCGTTCCATTTGGTTCTCCAATCTTGGATCAGCGTCTCCATGAGTTTTTCGTAGGCTTGGGGATTGCCGCCATTGCTTTCTCCTTGGTACCAGACGATTCCCTTGATAGGGCTCTGGGTGAAGGGAGCCACCATGCCGTTGTATAGGGCAGTGGGCTGGTGCTGTGCGGATACCCCAGAGGGCTGAGGAGGTTTTGGACGAAACACCTGACTGACTTTGTACTGCCATGTGCCTTTGAGGTCTAGGGTGTCGTTTTCGGTAGCGAGGTAGTAGGGCTTGTCAGGTACGAAACCGCCTTTGCCACCATAGTTCACGACTCGGATCGTGATGAGGTTTTTGCCCGTCTTTAGTAGTCCCTCAGGAATGTCGTAGATGCGTTGAGGGTATTTGTAGGTCTTGCCACCTACTTGGGTACCATTGATGTAGACCTGATCCGCATCGATGATTCTGCCCATGAATATTTTGGTCGCTACGCCTGTCATCGAGGCAGGGATATCGATCTCTCGACGGTACCATACCGCACCGTCTAGGTTGCGGATGCCTTGGTCTTCCCAGTAGCCGGGGATGTTGATGTTGTGCCAATGGGTGGGCTTGTAGCTAAGGTCATACCATGGTGTAGAGGCGGTGAGCCCATCGTCCTGTGGTTGTGGAGGGGCTGCTGCTCGGTATTTTTGTGCGATACGATTTTTCTGATTGACGTAGGCTGTGTCTTTGTTTTGGGTGAGCGTCTTGGTGATGGAGGGGAAGGACTTGAACCCTTCTTCGCTGATCCATGCTTCAACCGGAGTACCGCCCACACTGGCGTTGATCAGACCGATAGGTACATGGTACTGATCGTAAAGATTCTTGGCAAAGAAGTAGGCCACCACAGAGAATTTTAATACATTTTCGGGATTGGCTTCTTTCCATTCTCCTTGTGGAATATCCGTCGCTGTGCCCTGCAACTGAGGGTTGGTAGGGACGAGGAATTGACGGATTTCGGGGTAGTTAGCTTCCGCGATCTCCTGTCGGTATCGTTGCTGATGTATGCCGAGGTAGTGCACCATGTTGGATTGTCCTGCACACATCCATACATCTCCTACGAGGAGGTTGGAGAGTGTGATGGAGTCGTCTTTTCCTTGGATTTGCATGGTGTAGGGACCACCTGCTTTGGTTGCGCGCATCGTGACGGACCATTCTCCTGTAGCACTGGTGGTAGTGGTATATTTCTTACCCTTGAATCGGACGGTGATGTCTTCGCTAGGGTCTGCCCATCCCCAGATTTTGAGGGGCGTATCGCGCTGGAGTACCATGCCATTGCTCACGAGTTTGGGTAGACGAATCTCCGCTTGGGATACCCCAAATAGTATAAATAGTAATAGGAGACTTAGAATAAAATGCTTTTTCATCATGATGCTTTTGAAATTGATAATTATTGAATGACTTCAATCGTGACCTCTGCGTTTTTCAAACCAGAAGATACTGCTTTGATCGTAATCGTCCCAGCTTGCCCTTTGTTGGGTTGTACAATTGCTAGTGCTACTCCGTTGAAGGCTTTGCGTTCTAGGGATGGGAAAGCTACCAAGCTCGTCGGGTCGCCGTTGTCCGTAGCGACTATCTCTCCAGGCCCCTCTATAGAGAAGGTGATGTCGTTCATGGCATTGGGGACTGTGAGCCCGTTTTGGTCGGTGACCGCTACTGTGACAAACGCCAAGTCTTTGCCATCGCCTAGGATGCTTTGTCTGTCTGTTGTGAGCGTCAGTTGAGTCGGTGAGTCTGTGGTTTTGATCGTCTCCTCAGCCCACTCTTTCCCATCCCTGTAGGCGATGACTTTGAGTTCGCCTGGCTCGTAGAGGACATCATCCCAGCGCAGACGGTATTCGTATGCTCCTTTCTTTTTTCGTCCGAGAGATTCTCCGTTGAGGAAGAGCTCTGCTTCGTCTCCCGAAGTAAAGACATGCACGGGGGTGATTTTGCCCAAGCGATCTGACCAGTTCCAGTGGGGTAGGATATGCGCCATCGGTAGTTCGGGTCTCCATCGAGACTGGTAGAGGTAGAACCGGTCTTTTTTGAATCCTGCAAGATCAATCAGTCCAAAATACGAGCTACGTGAGAGGTAGTAGGGTGTAGGTTCTCCCAGATAGTCCCATCCGCTCCAGACGAATCCACCTGCCACATAGGGGTGCTGATCGATAGTAGCAAACACCTTATCCGCCGATGAACCAAAGTCTGCCGTGTACAGCTCATACGAACTAACATAGCCAGTTTTTGGGTCACCACCTAGACCGTCGCTGATAGGGGCGCTGATGCCTTCATTGACAGGGAAGAGGTAGGTGCCACGGCTGCTGAGTGCAGCGGCGTTTTCGCTGCTGATGATGACTTTGTCTGGGAAGGCTTGGTGAAAGCGAGGGTAAAGCGGCGAAGTGTTGATGCCTTTGAGGTGGGCATAGGCAGGGGCATTTCGGATGCCTTCACCTTGGTAGTTGAGGTTGAGGACTTCCATAGTTTCTGGCAGTGGCATGCCGGGCTTGGCATAGTTCATCGACGCGGAAGTAGGGCGTGTGGGGTCTTCCTCATTGACGATTTCTCGTAAGCGCATGGCAATTTTTGCCCCTTCTTCTCCTGTGTATTGCTCACCGACTTCATTGCCCGTACTCCATAGGATGATAGAGGGGTGGTTGCGGTCACGTCGCACCAGTGCGCGGAGGTCTTGCTCGTGCCATTCTGGGAAGATCAAGTGAAAATCATGCGGGGTCTTTTTTCGCGCCCAGCAATCGTACATCTCATCGATGACCAAGAAACCCATGCGATCGGTCATCTCCAGTAGTTCGGGAGCAGGAGGATTGTGCGCCATACGAATGGCATTGCAGCCTAGTTCTTTGAGCATTTCGAGCTGTCGCTCTGCCGCACGGGCATTGAAAGCCGCTCCCAAAGCTCCAAGGTCGTGGTGTTGGTTCACACCTTTGAGGTAGACTTTTTCGCCATTGACGAAGAAGCCCTTGTCTGCATCGTAGGAAATGGCCCGTATCCCAAATGGTGTGCGGTACTCATCGATGGTTTGTCCCCCGCTGGTGAGGGTAGTGATCGCTACGTATCGGTTGGGGGATTGGGTAGGTGGTGGTCCCCATAGTCGAGGGTTGTCGAGCGTCAGTGTCGATTGGATGGTACTGCTGTTTTGAGCAGTCATGCTGATTGCTTTTTTGGCGAATGCCGCGACAGTTTTGTCTCCAATCGACCCATCTTCGTTGAGTACAAAGATGTCTGTCTGAATAGCTATGTTTTGGTTTTCATTCCCATCATGGTCAATCGTCACGTCTAGGAGAATGGTCGCTTGGGATGCAGATACGTCTTTGGTTCGGATGCTGGTACCCCACTGTGCGATGTGGATAGGCTCTGTTTTGACGAGCCATACATTGCGGTAGATGCCACCACCAGGATACCACCGTGAGGAGTGTGCGGGGTTGTCGATGCGTATCGCGAGTTGGTTCGGTCCGCCGTAGTGGAGGTAGGGAGTCAAGTCCAGTCTCCATGAGGAGTACCCATAGGGCCAGCCACCTGCCAGTTGGCCGTTGATCCAGACCATGGCGTAGGACATGGCACCATCTATATCCAAGAAGATGGATTTGCCTTGGTCGGCAGTAGAGATGTCGAGGGTTCGGCGGTACCATGCTACGCCTGGACTAGGGAGTCGTCCCATACCACCACCTACGGGAGTGTCCCACCCTGCGTAGAAGGGCTCTTCGATGGCCCAGTCATGAGGTAGCTCCACGGCTTGCCAATCTTGATCGTCAAAGTCACTCTGAACGAAGGGAAAGTCTTTTCCGGGATTGCCTTTTGGTCTGGTGTAGTGTTTCGTGGGGTCTTTGATGAAGCGATTGCCTGTTGGCATGATCCACGCTTTGAGCGTTTCTTGGGTGGCTTCTACCTCGACGGCTTCTGTTGGTTTAGAGTCAGCCTGTTTGTCGTCATTGGTGTCAGTGATCTCAGGGCGTACATCGTAGATGAGGTTATCCGTCTTCTCTATGTTTTCGTATTTGTAGAATCTCCAATTGTCATTGATGGAGATTCGCTCTCGTGGTGGAGACTGAGGGGAGGGTTGGCAGCTCCATAGAGATGATAGCAGGAGAGTGATCACTAGCAGTGGATACCAGGAGGCTTTGTCTTTTTTCGTCTTCATAGTCATGATTTTGGCTTTTAGGCACAGCGTTGATACATCGACTGGTAGTCAAACAACCGATTGCGTAATATTACGATAATTTGCAGAGGGAAAGAAAAAATATGTTCAAACTTTATGGTCATTGGATCGCTAGAATGAAGTCGGTCTAGCTCTTGATGAAGTTTCTTTTTACTTTTTGAATTTGGGTTTATTGCCAATCAAATGTTTTTTGACCGATTGATCAAATTCAATACAGAATTCATCTATTAGATAGAATATATAGGTAGTTTTAGTAATGGATAGAACTATGTTGTTAGTTTAAGTATTTGAATATCATATGATTAAACGTAAAAATGAATAATGGTTTTATCTATTTATCCTCCTTTTTTAACCAAATTAATAATCGAAATCAGGTTGCTAAGATAGCCTTGACCTTCAAGGCAACTGTTATTTAGCATCTAACTCAGGTTAGTAATTGGGCACAAGAGGGTATAGATGTAAGGTGATGCTGTATGACTCCACAGCATCTTACAACAAAAAGATATATATCTAAATATAAAATGGCATATATCTAAACTTGATAAGATATATATCTAAATATAAAATGATATATATCTAAACTTAATAAGACATATATCTAAAATGTTTTAGATATATATCAAAACGCTACAACCTAACGAGGTTTAATGTACTTTGTGCTTATGTCTCATGCTCATCTACCTTTTAACCTGAGTTCGATTAAAAATGAATCATGCTCTATATACTTTATTCAAGGGGTTTGAAAATTATACTGTTTGAGCGGTAGCGCGTTTATAGGTTTCTAGCCTTTTAGCTTCTTTCATTGACAATGAAAAAAGAGGGGGTGTTTATCTATCGGAGGTATGGTCTATCTGGCTTGAAGACAAAGTATGATTGATGCATTTCCGACAAGGGTTTAATGAAAGTTGAAATCGAATTCAGGTTTTGATCATTTAGAGTTTCAAGATTCTGGTTGATCAGCCCCCTTTCATTGCATGATAGTTCTCAGTTTTAGAGCCGTCATGGGTTAGTTTTGTAGGATGACCTAGGTATTGATTTTTCAAATAGCTACTTTCTAACAAGTAATGAAGACTAGATTAATTTTATTTATACTCCTGTGTAGCTGTGCATCTGTGCAGTCGCAAAACTTATTTACCCAACATAAATTTCATAGGCTAGACGAGTCACAGGATCTCACTAACAATATCATCAATGATATCGCGCAAGATTCGCTAGGGTATATATGGGTAGCCACTGAGGGAGGTCTCTTGCGGTATCAAGGATTCAAATTCAAAACCTACCAAAAGGATAGAACGAATGCGTTTTCCCTTCCTCACAACCTTGTCTACAGAGTTTATGTGGATGATAAAAATCAAATCTGGGCACTGACAGATCAGGGAGTCGCCAAGTATAGTTATCACGAGGACAAGGTGACGAGATTTAAGCCAGAAGAGATTTCTGTTGGGATCACTGCGATGGCGATGGATGAAGATAAAAAGTATTATTTTGGAGGGTATAGTGGGGGCGTTTGGGTAGGTCGTGACAGTTTGACGCATCTACAAATGATAGATTCTAAGACAGGTCAGGATTTATCTCAAGAACAGATTTCACAGCTTAAAATATGCAATCAAACGTTGTGGGTAGCTTTTCGATCACAGGGTATGGTTAAATATGATTTGAATACTGGTGAAGTGGTGTACTTTCACCCAGATCTTTTTCATCACGGCGCAAGGTTTGAAATCATAGATTTTCTTATAGATGCTAAGCGTATGGTATGGGTTGCTACCAATCGAGGACTGGTAGGTATCAAATCAGATTCGACGGGAGCTTATGATTTGGATAATATCCTTGAGGGGCAATTGCCTGTTGATGATTATTTGAGCATTCATCAAGATGATAATGGTAAGACTTGGTTAGGGACTCGCCAACACGGCATGTATGCTTTTGCGTTGGATCAGGCGCATAGGCTTGTCGGTAGTTTGGAGCATTTTGAACCTCAGCCTGACGATAGTGGGATTTCTCACCGTACGATTAGTAAGATTTTTTGTGATGATAGCGGTCTGATGTGGCTAGGTACCCACAACGGTGGCGTCAATGTTTTTAACTCCGAGGGCGAAGAGGTACGCTATTTGACCCATAGCCAATCCAATAACCAAACGCTGAGTTATGAAAATGTCTGGGGACTGGCTCCATCCAGTGATGGGGAGTATTGGGTAGGTACAGATGGAAAGGGACTGAATACACTCAACCCGAAGACTGGAGAAGTCTCCGTCAGGTTTCAAGAGCAATTGGCCAATAAAGCCATATTGTCGCTATTGGAGGATGATCAATCTAGGTTATGGGTGGGTACCTATGAGGGTGGGTTGTACATGATAGATCTCAAGTCCAATCAGGTTAAGAACTATCGGAATGGTGGAGCGATGTCTGAATTGCTAGTGGATGATATTCGGGTGATTCATCAGATGGACAATGGTAAGATTCTCATAGGGACCAATTATGGTGGTCTGTATTGGTTTGATGAGCACAGCGAGCGTGTTCTACTTGTCGAGGGGGCATCTTGGCTGGATGTTAGAAGTATAGAGCGTGTGAATGAAAGGATCCTTTATTTGGGATCTTTTAGCAACGGGTTGATGAGGGCCGAACTCTTAGGGGATGTTTGGCGGATAGAAGAGGTCAAAGGAGAGGGCAATGACGAGCGTTTGGTCGTCAGTGATATTTGTGCACTGGACAACAACCTGTGGCTTGCTACCAGAGAAAACGGATTGGTCAGGTATGATGTATTGGCTCGAAAGTATCATTTTTTTGAATACCAAGCTATTTTGAGAAATGTAGCAGTCTCTGGGCTGGTGTCGGATCAAAAGGGCAATCTATGGTTGACGACCAATTCGGGTATCTACTCCTATAACGTCCGAACAGAGGAAGTTACGGTTTTTGATACGATGGATGGTATCCAGCCGGGGCATTTCAATTACGGCTCTATTTTGTTGTCGTCAGAGGGGTATTTGGTCGCAGGAGGGATTCATGGGATGAATTTGTTCTACCCCGGTCAGGTATTGCAGGAGTTGCCACAACTGCCTGTGATATTCAACGAACTGAAGGTGCTAAATGAGAAAATGACGCCTATTAATTCCGAAGTGTTTGTCACGGGGGAGAGTATATTTTTGACAAAGGAGATCAAGTTGAATCATACAGATAATGTGTTTTCTATCAGCTACTCCATCCCTGGGTTTAACAAAGGGAAACAAAACAAGTTTGAGTACATGTTGGAAGGCTATGATGCAGTCTGGCAGGTCAACAATGGGGTCAATGAAGCCACGTATAGAAATGTGCCGTATGGCAACTACACCTTTAGGGTCAAGAGTATATATGATGACAAAGTCAGCAATGCGCTTAAAGTTTCGATTTCTGCACCGTTTTGGAGGACATGGGAGGCATATCTATTGATGATAGTAACCCTAGCAGTCGTGCTCTGGAGGTTTGTCAAGTTCAACAACGTAAGAATCACTCTCAGGCAACAATTGAAATTTGAACAAGAACTCCGTGAAAAGGATCATCATTTGATGCAGGAGAAGCTGCGTTTTTATACCAATTTTTCTCATGAGCTCAAGACACCCTTGACCTTGATCCAAGGTCCGGTCAATGACCTGATCAAGAAAGAGCAAGACCCACAGCATTTGTATTATTTACAATTGATCAAAAAGAATACATCCATTTTACTCAAGTTCATTGGACGGATGCTCGAGTTTAGAAAAGTGGAGATGAATCAGGGCTATTTGAACGTAGGTTGCTACGATTTGAACATCCTTGCTCAAGAGGAGGCAGAAAGCTTTACCTATCTAGCGAAAGAGAAAGACATACCATTTGGGTTTTATTCAGAGAGTAATTTGAACGTCTGGGTGGATATCGAAAAGGTTCAAATTGTGATCAACAACTTGCTCTCCAATGCAATCAAATTTTCGTCACCCGGTGAGAAAGTCCAGTTTGGCGTATTCCAAGAAGGCAGCAGTGTCATCATAGAAGTAAAAGATCAAGGCGAAGGAATAAAACCAGAAGAGCTGGGTAATATTTTTTCTCCCTTTTATCAAGCAAGCAATTCAGCCGGGTCGGGGGGGACTGGTATCGGCTTGGCTTTGAGCAAGAATTTTGTAGAGGCGCACGGTGGCGAGATCACTGTGGATAGTAGCTCGGAAGGGTCGGTATTTAGAGTGGGGATTCCCTTGGGCAAAGAGCATCTATTGGGGAAGGATAATATCCGTTTTATTGCTTCGGATCAAACAGAATCGCTGGAGATCAAATCGTTGACTGAGTCATTTGTGATAGATGGAAAGCCAGAGGTAATTAGTGATGCAGACAAGGTGATGTTGGTAGTGGATGACAACAGAGACATTGCCGCATATATCAGCTCTATTTTTTCTGCTGATTTTAAGGTGATTCAGGCGGACAATGGACAGGATGCTTTTGACAAATCGATCAACAGTATGCCTGATATCATTATCTCAGACATGATGATGCCAGAGATGGATGGTCTGGAGCTATGCAAAAAGCTAAAATCAAACATTGCCACCAGTCATGTGCCGATTATACTACTGACAGCCAAAAACTCCAATGAGTCCAAAATGGACGGATATGGAGTAGGTGCAGATGATTATATGACCAAACCCTTCAACTCAGACCTGTTGAAGGTAAGAGTGGCCAACATCCTCAGTAGGCGAAAGTTGTTGGCACTCAAGTATACTTCAGGAGATTTGGTAGAGCAAAGTGAGCAAGTGTCCAAAGAGAAGGAGTTTATACTACAAGTGGAGGCCACTATCATCGCCATGTTGGACAGTGCAGAATTCAATGTGCCAGACCTATGCAAGGAATTGGGTATGAGCCAGACTTCACTCTATCGCAAAATCAAATCTTTGACCGATGATTCTATTCAGATATTCATCAGAAAAATTAAGATTAAGCGTGCAGCCCATATGTTGGTGGCAGAAGATATGACTGTGACGGAAGTAGCTATTGCACTTAATTTTTCGGACTTGAAGTATTTTAGAAAGTGCTTCAAAGAGCAATTTGATCAAACTCCCTCTGAGTATAAAAACGATCATGCCATCAAACCACAGACGGTCAATATCAACAACCTCTAGGTAGGGGACAGAATAAGCAGTAGGACGAACGATTCTTCTACCTATGTTTTGCATCAATCAGCGTCGTGCGTTTTTATTCGTACAAAACTCGGTCTAGCACATCGTATGGGCGGTTTTGAGAACAAATACCGATCAATCCCCTATCATGGGGTGATGTGCCCCCTTATGAGTTGAGGCTATTTTTCTTCTTTTGGCTAAGACAAATGCTGGGTTTAGCATTATACGCAGCTTGTCGATTGCATAATTTGAATTTTAAAAATACAATGTATGAAAGACAATTTACTAAAGAGAAAGTGGAGTATAATCATTAGAACACTCATGAGTGTTCTAATGATATGCTCGATGGGAACGACCGCATGGTCCAGTTCCCGTGCAGGGATAGCCGATTTGACAGTCTCGGGTGTCGTATTTGATGAAATGGGACAGCCTCTGCCTGGTGCGACTGTGGTAGAACGTGGCACAACCAACGGCACAGTGACGAATTTGGATGGTAAGTTTTATGTGACGGTATCAGAAGATGCCGTATTGGTTGTTTCCTTCTTGGGTTATGAAACTCAGGAAGTTACTGTAGGTGGTCGATCTGTTTTAGATGTAAATCTAGAATTGGACATGACTAGTCTAGAGGATGTCGTGGTGATCGGGTACGGAATTCAGAAAAAGGAAAACCTTACAGGTGCTGTGAGCGCTCCAGATTTAGCAGATATGGATTCACGTCCTGTGACCAGTTCTAGTGCTGCCTTGCAAGGGAAAGTGGCAGGTGTATATGTGCTCCAAAATTCGGGTAAGCCAGGAGGGGACAATGCAGTGATTAACATTAGAGGTGTTGGTACACTTAATAACAATGATCCTTTGGTCTTGGTAGATGGCTTTCCATCCAACATCAATGATGTGAATCCTCAGGATATAGAATCTATGTCAGTGCTCAAGGATGCCTCTTCGGCAGCCATTTATGGCAATAGGGCTGCTAATGGTGTGATTGTAATTACTACCAAAAAGGGTTCTAAGAATGGAATTTCTCTTTCTTATAATAATTATTTTGGAATTCAAGAAGCTACTTCTCTCCCTGATGTACTCAACTCAGAGCAGTACACTACTTTGCACAACGAGGCTTCAATTAATTCGGGGTTGGTGCCAAGGTACAGTCAAGCAGATATCGATCTGTATGCTGCAGGTACAGATCCAATGTACCCGAGTATAGATTATTTTGATGTGTATTATGATAAAGCCAAAATTCAGAATCATCGATTTAATCTTTCAGGTGGCAGTGATAGAGTTAATGTGGCATTTATGGCGGGGTATCTCGACCAAGAAGGGATACTGAAAGCAACTGATTATAAGAAAGTTGACTTTCGAACCAACGTTGATGCCTATTTACTTAAAGACAACAAGCTCCGTTTGACTACAAGGATGTCAGGAAATAGGGGCGTGAAAAACGAACCTACAGACGAGTGGGGAGCCAAGCTATATGCGACCAATTCTCCTGTTTGGCCTTTGAAAAATGAACAAGGTCAATGGGTGGCTGTCAATGGCGAAAGAAATATTTTTGGTGAAATCGAGGAAGGAAGTACACGAAGAGTCGAGCGGTATACATTTAAGGGACAAGTAGAGGCTGAATATGAAATATTTGATGGGTTATCTGCTCAAGTTACTGGTGGTTTCAATGTAACCAATGAGAATACGAATTCATTCAATGCCAATGTACTCTTGGCCAATCTTGATGGTAGTACTAGAACCTTGACTTCCGATCTTAGAGAGAACGATTATAGGGATAATCAAACCATATTTACATCCTTGTTGAAATACCATAAAACTTTCAATAAGCATGAAATCAAATTGTTGGCTGGTTATCAAGAAGAAGAGTTTAGCTATCAGTGGAACGATGCGTACAGAAAAGGTTTTCTAAACAATTCACAAAGATACCTCAATTTAGGAGATGGTGGTACTATGACAAATAATTCAGGCGCATGGGATCTTGGTTTGCAGTCTGTATTTGGTCGTATCAACTATGTGTTCGATGGAAAGTATCTATTTGAAGCAAATATCCGAAGAGATGGTTCTTCCAGGTTTGCTGATGGATACAAGTGGGGGACATTTCCTTCTTTTTCTGCAGGGTGGATTTTGTCTGAAGAGAAATTTTTATCAGGACTTACTTGGTTAGATCAATTCAAGGTTCGTGCTTCATGGGGCAAGTTAGGAAATCAAAATATTCCAAACTATTATGCTGCTAGTAAAACATTATCTAATGCTAATTATAGTTTTGGAGGCTTACTTAACTCTGGCGTGGCTGTTTCCAGTCTTGTTGTCAAGGAGACTACGTGGGAAACAACCACGCAAACAAACTTCGGGACAGATATTACGATCAATCAAAATATTGATTTGACTATCGATTATTTCGATAAGAAGACCAGCGATATTTTGATGCAGCTTCCAATACCCCTCACGCTTGGTAACCTTGCTTCACCATTTCAAAATGTAGGAGAGGTCGTAAACAAAGGAATTGAATTCGCAGGAACTTACCGAAAAACGGTAAACAAAGATTTCAGCTTTAGTTCTACAGTGACACTTGCTCATATCAAAAATGAAATTACGGATCTGTATGGTAGAAGCCCTATCATCAATGGTGCAACAGCATTGGTTGAAGGATCGGCAGTCAATTCATTGTACGGATATGAAAAGGATGGACTTTATCAAATAGATGATTTCACTTGGCAAAATAATAGTGATACTTCTGTGCCTTATGAAGATAGAAACTATGTCTTGAAAGATGATGTGGTCTCTGTGGCAAATTTTAACGCTCAGCCAGGTGATTTGAAGTTTAAGGATCAGAGTGGTGACAATGTAGTGACCATGGAGGATGACCGAAAAGTAATTGGAGATCAGTACCCAGATTTTGCTTATTCTTTGCAATTAAATGCCAAATGGAAAGGCTTTGACTTGGGAATATTCTTTCAAGGGGTACAGGGAATCGAAGGATATACTTCTGTGGAAATTGCACAACCTTTTAGCGGTTCAGTTTCCAACATGGGATCATGGTGGATGGATCGTTGGACACCAGAAAACCCAACGAATGAATACCCAAGAGTTACGCTTGACAATAACAGGACTTCTATGGCATCTACTTTCTACATGGAGGATGCTTCTTATCTCAGGTTGAAGAATTTGGAGATAGGATATACTCTTCCTGATCGAGTATTGTCCAAAATTGGTGTGAGTTCTCTCAGAATATTTGGGAACATTCAAAATGCCTTTACCATCACCAATTACAAAGGGTTTGATCCTGAGCAAACAGTAGGAGAGACCAGAGCGCAAGCTTACCCTCAAGTAAGGGTCATGACAGCAGGGTTAAATGTGAAATTTTAAAGACTGAAATGATGAAAACTATAAATATAATATCAATTCTTTTTTCCATCCTTTTTGTTCTTGGTTGTACCGATGACATTTTGGATAAAAGTCCTCAGGACAGATTGTCCCAAGATACCTTTTATCAAAACGAAGAAGAGGTGGAGATTGGTTTAGTTGGGGTATATGAGACTATTAAACAATATGAAACCCCAATCCATTGGTTCCAGTTTGATTTCATGTCAGATGATGCTTTTTGTCAGGATGCTTGGCAGGGCTCTCGTGAATTTGGTGAATGGCAGCAAAACAGCAGTAGCTGGGCTGCAGATGCCAAATGGGCGCGAGCGTATCAATTGATTGTGAGAGTAAATACTTTTTTAGCTAATCTTGAAGAGGCACCTGGTTCTGAAGAGTTCAAAATTCAAATGGCTGGTGAAGCTCGGTTTTTGAGAGCCTATATGTATGGTGACTTGATTCATTTCTATGGAGATGTTCCTTTGATTCTTGAGGTTCAATCAATTGATGAAGCAATGGTGTCACGCACACCGAAAAGTGAGGTGTTGACAGCTGTCATAGAAGACTTAGACTTTGCAGCAGCAAATTTACCAACTTCATATTCAGTTACTGATTTAGGTCGTGCAACTGCTGGTGCAGCATTGGCATACAAGGCTAGATTTTATCTCTACAATGAAATGTGGGATGAAGCAGCAGATGCAGCGCAAGAGGTGATTGACCTAGGTGTTTATGATTTGTTCAGTGATTATGAAGGGCTGTTCACTGAAGAGAACGAAAACAATATTGAAGTCATATTTGATATTCAATATATGCAAAATTTGAACGAGCAACCTTGGCCGAGTTCATCGCTATCCTTCGTGGAGTGGCCTACACCTAATATAAGTGTAGACCTGATCAATGACTATTACATGCAGAGTGGTTTATCAATCGACGATGCTGGTGCTGGATATGATGCTCAAGATCCATATGTGAACAGAGACCCTCGATTGGCTGCTACTATCGTTTTGCCAGGTACCGACATGGGGCCAGATAGAACTTTGATTCCCAACAATGACGGTACCTTGACAGGTGTGAGACCACGAAAATATGCCGATCTAAATAACTCGAATCGAAACAACTGTGGGATCAATACGATCACGATGCGCTATGCCGATGTGTTACTGATGAAAGCAGAAGCATTGGTTGAATCTGGAAGTACTTCTCAAGAGGTTTATGACCTCATCAATGAAGTGAGAGCTAGAGTCAGCATGCCAAAAGTGGAAGACGTAGAAGGAGCAGCATTAACAGCTGATGAGTTAAAAGAGGTTGTTCGTCACGAACGTCGCGTAGAGTTTGCGATAGAAGGTCTTCGCTATTTGGACATGTTGAGATGGAAGGACGAATCTTTGGTTCACAATGTCATTGGATATGATAAGTCCAAATTGTCAGACCCATCTGATCCATCTACTTGGGAGTTTCAAGAAGTAACGACTTCAGAAAGAGTTTTTGATGCGGAAAAAGGCTGGTTGTGGCCTCTTCCTTCAAGAGAGATTCAAAACAATGAGAATTTGAGACCGCAAAATCCAGGGTATTAATTGGAAGAGTAAAAGAATCTCCCTCTTTCTGAGGGAGATTCTTTTCTAATAGCACAGAAAAAAGGTTTTTTTAAGAAAGAATTACTACTGTTGGTCCAGTATAGCATGGATTCGGAAGCAGCAATAAACACAAAAGATCAACCTACCTGTAAGAAGAAATTGAATGGGGAATAAATATATATCAATGACAAAAAACATCACATCCTTTCTGATTGCCATTATCCTTCATTTGCCGCTGTTGGGGCAGGAGAAGAATGAGTGGGAAAACCCAAGTATCTATGAACGAAACAAAGAAGCAGGTCATGTTGATTTCATCGCTTATGAGCAGATGCAAGCTGCCAGAGTTGACGATTTTAGCCGATCTCCCAACTTCTTTTCTCTCAATGGGACTTGGAAGTTCAACTTGGTTCAGAAGCCATCAGACCGACCGATGGATTTCTTCGAAAGCTCGTTTGATGATTCTGCGTGGGAAAACATAACAGTTCCTGCCAATTGGGAAATTGAGGGGTTTGATCTCCCCATCTATACCAATGTGGCCTATCCCTTTCCAGCCAACCCACCTTTTCTGGACCATGATTACAACCCCGTAGGGACCTATAGAAGGATTTTCGAACTCCCCGCCAACTGGGGTGATAAAGCAGTCATCCTCAACCTGTCGTCGGTTTCTGGTTATGCTAGAATCTTCGTCAATGGAGAGGAAGTCGGAATGACCAAAGTCGCCAAATCCCCTTCAGAGTTTGAGGTGACACCTTTCTTGAAAAAAGGTGAAAATGTCATAGCTATCCAGGTGTTCAGATGGCACGACGGTAGCTATCTAGAAGACCAAGATTTTTGGCGTTTGAGCGGACTAGAACAGGATGTGTATTTGTATGCTTTGCCCAAAGTAGCAGTATGGGACTTCTTTCTCCAAGCAGGGTTGGACGCCAAATACCAAGATGGAGTTTTCTCCGCTGAGCTAGATCTTAGGACTTTTGATCAGAAGATCAATTCTTCTGGAGGAGTCAAGGTGGAACTTTTTCCGGTAGGATCAAACCAAGCCGTTTTTTCGGAAGAAAAACAATTTAAAACTACAGATGATCCGATCACCTTTTCCTCTCAAATCAAAAATGTGTCCAAGTGGAGTGCTGAGTCGCCCGACTTGTATGATTGCGTCATTACGCTCAAAGATGCCAAAGGAAAAATGTCGATGATCACTAGTGAGCAGATTGGATTCCGAACGGTCGAAATCAAAAATGCGCAATTGCTAGTCAATGGCGTACCTGTGCTGGTCAAAGGGGTCAATCTCCATATCCACGACGATGTGAAGGGACACGTGCCGACACATGAAATCATGATGAAGGACATCCGTCTGATGAAACAAAACAATATCAACGCAGTTCGTACCAGCCACTATCCCCAGAATTCACTGTGGTACAAGCTCTGTGATCAGTATGGTTTGTATCTGGTGGACGAAGCAAATATCGAAACCCACGGCATGGGTGCAGAGTGGCAGAGTTGGTTTGACAAGACTCGTCATCCTGCCTATTTGCCCGAATGGGCGCCTGCACATCTGGATCGTATGCAGCGACTGGTCGAACGGGACAAAAATCACCCGTCAGTCATCATTTGGTCTCTGGGCAATGAGTGCGGCAATGGGCCAGTTTTTTATGAGGGCTATCAATGGATCAAGGAGCGAGACAATACCCGATTGGTACAGTTCGAGCAAGCAGGTGAAAACGAAAATACAGATATCGTATGCCCGATGTATCCGAGTATTGAGCATATGAAGAAATATGCTGGCGCGACCGACAAGACAAGACCTTTCATCATGTGTGAGTATTCGCATGCGATGGGCAACAGCAGTGGTAATTTCCAAGAGTACTGGGACATCATCATGAGTAGTCCACAGATGCAAGGAGGTTTTATTTGGGACTGGGTAGATCAGGGATTGAAAGCCGAAGATGAAAATGGCACCTACTGGGCGTATGGTGGTGATTTGGGTGGATTGAATTTCCAAAATGACGAAAATTTCTGTGCCAATGGTCTCGTGTCTTCAGATAGGACGCCACATCCTGGACTGTCAGAGGTCAAGAAGGTCTACCAAAACATCCTTTTTGATTGGGACGAAAAGAAGAGCACTTTGAGTGTTGAGAACCTGTATGATTTCACGGATTTGAATCAGTACCAATTCACATGGGAGCTATACAAGAATGGTGAACTACAGGCTTCAAAGGAGTTCAAAGTGAAAGCAGCTCCTCATAGTGTAGCTGAGGTGAGAATTAAACTGCCAAAGTACTCTGGTGATGAAGAATATTATCTCAATGTGTTTGCCTATACCAAGTCTGGGACGGAAATTATTCCTGTAGGGTATGAAATAGCAAGGGAGCAGTTTATACTCCAAGAAGCATCCTTTGATCAGAGACTGGTCAAAGGACAGCTGACTGTGCAAGAAGATGGAGATCAAATCAAATTTGAGTCAGGAAGTGTAGCTGGTACATTCAATAAAAAATGGGGTCAGTTTTCGTCCTACACCAATGGAGAAGTGAGTCTTAGAAATTTGCCGAGCCCTTACTTTTGGAGAGCTCCTATTGACAATGATTTTGGTAATCACATGCCTGAGCAGTCGGGGGTATGGAGAACAGCACATAGCAACAAAACGCTCAAAAGTGTAGAGGCAGGCAAGCCAAACAAGGAAGGGTTATCCATACGAGTGTACTATCAGCTGACGGATGTTGACGTGCCCTATACAGTTGAATATTTGATTCAAAACGACGGTTCCATAGCAGTCACTTCTTCTATAGATGTGAGTGGAAAGGAACTGCCGGAGCTTCCAAGGTTTGGGATGCGCATGGATGTGCCAGGAAGCTTTGATCAAGTGACTTATTATGGTCGTGGACCAGGAGAAAACTACAGCGATCGTAGTACAGCAAGCTTTCTGGGGGTTTGGGAGCACAAAGTCAGCGAGCAAAAGATGCCCTATATCCGACCTCAGGAGTATGGCAACCACACTGATACTCGATGGGTTCGATTGTCGAATGATGAAGGGCAGTCGATCATGATTGCAGGTACACAACCCTTGAACTTTAGTGCTTTGAATATCAAGACAGAAGATCTCGATCCAGGTATGACCAAAAAGCAGCAGCACCCGACAGATTTGAGGTACAACCAGAATATCACCTTGCATATCGATCTGGCACAGCGGGGTGTGGGAGGTGACAACAGCTGGGGCTACTTGCCTCATGCACCGTATTTGCTGAACGCGGATAAGTATAGCTACAGCTATGTGATCAGACTGACGGATAAGGATAGTAGTTCAGTACAATGATCAGAATTCAAATTCAATTGTTGGGTGTAGGAGCAGTCTTGCTTTTGCTCTGGAGCTGTGCAAGCTCCAACAAAAAGGCAGAGCACGCACAAACAGAACAACTCATAGATGTAGTATTTCAGCTCGACTGTGACTCTACGTACCAAACGATTCACAATTTTGGCGCTTCGGATGCTTGGGCTACCCAGTATGTGGGGGCTAACTGGCCGATAGTCAAAAGGGAGCAAATAGCAGACTTGCTATTTAGCCTTGAGACCAAAGACGACGGTAGTCCAGCGGGTATTGGTCTATCAGCATGGCGGTTCAACATAGGAGCGGGAAGCGCGCAGCAGGGGGATGCCAGTGGGATCACCGACGCATGGAGACGGGCCGAATGCTTTCTGCAAGCGGATGGTCGTTATGATTGGAGTAGGCAGTCTGGACAACAATGGTTTTTAAAGGCTGCCAAGGAGAGAGGAGTCAATGAATTTATAGCCTTTGTCAATAGCCCCCCCGTTTCGATGACATCCAATGGAAAAGCTTGGTCAGACGATGGACTAGCAGCTAATCTCAACCTGCATCGTTATCAGGATTATGCTCAGTTTTTGGTGCAGACATTACAAGGGCTTTCCCAAACTTCGGGCGTGCAGTTTGATTATATCAGTCCCTTCAACGAGCCGCAGTGGGAGTGGAAATGCTGTGGGCAGGAGGGGACGCCATGGAACAACGACGAAATAGCTGCCATGACGCACGTACTTGATCGTGAGATTCGAAAAGCAAGTTTAGATACCAAAATTGAATTGACCGAATCGGGCCAGATAGATTACCTCTATGACAACAAGAACAATTCTTTGCGAGGAAATCAAGTTGAAGAATTTTTCTCTCCCAGTTCGCCCAACTATGTAGAGGGGCTCTCTACTGTCGGAAAGAAGATTGCTGGACACAGTTATTTCTCCACGTGGGATTCTAGTGTTTTGATTGGCAAACGGGAATCGCTTCGTCAGACAATGCAAGACATTGACCCACAGCTGGAGTACTGGATGTCCGAGTACTGTATTCTGGAGGACAATGAACAAATCAAGGGCAGTGGCAGAGATTTGGGTATGGATGCCGCCTTGTATATCGCCAAGGTGATTTATGCGGACTTGGTCGTGGCGCAGGCCAGTGCTTGGCATTGGTGGTTGGCGATTAGTCCCTATGACTACAAAGATGGATTGGTATATATCGATGATGACAAACAGGATGGGGAGGTTTATGAATCCAAAATGCTTTGGACTTTGGGGCACTACTCGCGTTTCGTGAGACCGGGTTCTGTACGGGTCAAGGTGACACGATGGGATGACAAAAACATCCAAAACTCTCTGGATGAATTGCTCGTCTCGGCTTTTCGATCAGAGGATAAGAAACAAGTGACCCTCGTACTTAGCAATTCTCTGGATCAACCCCAAGTTGTAAGGATAGAAGGAATACCTAAGAATTTAAAGAAGGTCTCCATCTATCGGACTTCTTCATTGGATCATGAAAACCTAAGCTTGATTAAAACAAAAGATGTATATGGGACAATTACCTTACCTGCAAGGTCGATCGTCACTTGCGTCATGAATTAAACTGTAACTATTACAACGACAAAAGCATGTTTAAATATTTGAAAGAAACTGTACTGGGCTGTTTGGCTATCTTGATTTTTGGCTCATGCCAAAACAACCCGAAATACGACGCTTATTTGTTTACTTATTTCGTAGGAAATGGTCCAGGAGAGGAGTCCATTCACTATGCTTTGAGTGAAAACGGCTTTAACTATTATGCCTTGAAGGGCAACCAGCCTATCGTAGACTCCAAGGATATCAGTGTCTCTGGAGGTGTGCGCGATCCACATATTTTGCGAGGGGAAGACGGATTTTTCTATATGGTTGTCACCGATCTATACGTCCCTGAGATGGGTTGGGAAAACACCGCCATGGTGTTGATGAAGTCAGCGGATTTGATCAATTGGACACATACCGTCATAGATATCCCTAAGACCTATCCGGAGAACTTTGGAGCGGTGAACCGTGTGTGGGCACCACAGACGATCTATGACCAAGCCAACGGTAAGTACATGATCTACTGGTCTATGCGTCACAACTATGATGCGGATATCATCTACTATGCCTATGCCAACGAAGATTTTACAGGGTTGGAAGCCGAACCCAAACAACTCCTATTTAAAACAGGGGCGTGCATCGATGGGGACATCATCTATCATCAGGGCAAGTACCACATGTTCTTCAAGAATGAAGAAGAAGGAGCCAAAGGGATACTCAAAGCAGTATCAGACAAAATCAACGAAGGCTATGTCGTCGGGACAGAATACATGGATCAGACAGACTCTCCTGTAGAGGGGTCAGGTGTTTTTCCATTGATTGACACGGACAAGTACATCCTGATGTACGATATGTACACATCGGGCAAGTATCAATTCTGTGAATCGACGGACTTGGAGAACTTTCGGGTGATCGATGAGGATGTATCTATGAATTTTCATCCCCGACATGGTACTGTGATTCCTATCACAGCCGCAGAAAAACGAGCTTTGATCAACAAATGGGGAGGTTTGGACGGAGCGATTCAATCTGCTACTGGCGAAGGGGTCAAAGCCATGAATGTAGTCGTGGATGAGGAGAATGCCACGATTTACTTGCCGATCCAAGACGAAGTGAATGCAGCCTCTTTCGATCCCGCATTTGAGGTGGTGCCATGGGTGAAAATGGAGACTACCGGACCGCAAGATTTTAGCAAGGGGGCAGTGAACTATACATTCTCTCTAGCGGATGGGAAAAGCAAGACTTACGCAGTGAGTCTAAGCGTAGATCACAATCCAGTGCTAGAGGGCTACTATGCAGATCCAGAGATTATATATTCAGAGAAAGAAGGGGCGTATTATCTCTACCCAACTTCCGATGGTTTCAATGGTTGGTCTGGGAGTTACTTTGAGACCTTTTCGTCACCTGACTTGGTACATTGGACGAACGAAGGTGTGATTGTAGACTTGAAAAAAGACGTGTCATGGACGGATCGCAACGCTTGGGCACCTACGGCGATAGAAAAGAAGCAAAAGGATGGCAGTTACAAATATTACTACTATTTCACCGCAGCACAGCGCATCGGCGTGGCGGTTTCGGATTCCCCGTCAGGGCCTTTTGTAGATTCAGGTCAGCCATTGATTGATTTCAAACCAGAGGGTGTGGATGGAGGTCAGGAGATTGATCCCGACGTGTTTGCCGATCCTGTGTCAGGGAAGACCTACCTCTATTGGGGCAATGGATACCTAGCTGTAGTGGAGTTGAACGAGGACATGGTGTCGGTCGATCGATCGACCGTGCAAGTGATGACCCCTGACGAGACCTTCAGAGAGGGAGCAGAGGTGTTTTACAGAGAGGGGAAGTACTATTTTCTTTGGTCTGAGGACGATACGAGGAGTCCAAACTATCGTGTGCGCTATGCGACTGCTGACTCACCATTGGGCCCGCTTAACTTCTCGAAAGACAACCTAGTGATCCAAAAAGACGAGGCAAACGAAATCTATGCGACAGGACACAACTCGGTGATTCATGTACCGGGCAAAGACGAGTGGTACATCGTCTACCACCGATTCAATCGCCCCAATGGAAAGAAAATGGGAGGAGCTGCTGGTTTTCACAGGGAGGTATGTATAGATGCGATGGAGTTTGACTCGGAAGGGAAAATCACTCAAGTGACGCCTACGCTGAAAGGCATCGAGCCTATCAAATAACTAATCATACCCTATGAAAGCAATCACAATTACCACATTTACATCATTCTTTCTTTTGACACTCATGGGATCTATTCTTTCTTGTCAAAAGAAGGGAGATGAAGTTAAGAATGAAAAGCGAATTGCTAATCCCATCTCGGAGATTGCCTGTGCCGACCCTTCTATCGTGCAATACGAAGGGAAGTATTACATCTATGCGACGGTCGATCCCTGGGGAGGCGAGGAGTTGGTCGTCTTGGAGTCCGATGATTTTTTGCACTGGGAGCGCAAGCACATCCAGTGGCCAAACCTGACGGATTGTAGCAGCCCTACTTCGGGTCGTGATCGCGTGTGGGCACCAGGAGTGACTCAGGGCAAAGACGGTCGTTTCTACATGTATGTCACCGTGCACAACGAAATCTGGGTAGGAGAGAGTGATCGACCACTCGGACCATGGCGCAATGCCAAAGAGGATGGTACGCCGTTGATCAAAGGAGATATGTTTCCAGAATATCACATGATCGATGCAGAAGCCTTCGTCGATACAGATGGACAGGCCTATCTCTACTGGGGATCGGGACTCAATTGGGAGAATGGACATTGCTTTGTGGTGCCGCTGGCGGAGGATATGGTGACCTTTGATGCTGCAGAGATTAGAGACGTGACGCCACCTAACTACTTCGAAGCGCCCTACATGCTCAAGAAGGATGGCAAGTACCACCTCATGTACTCTCAGGGCAAATGTGTGGATCGCACCTATATGATCAGAAGCGCAGTAGGTGATACACCCTATGGACCGTGGGTCGAAGAGGAGAGCAGTCCTATTGTATCCACGAGCGTAGACTCTACTACTTTGGGGCCTGGTCATCACACGGTATTCCAACAGGGAGGGCAAGATTACATCCTCTATCACCGCATTCGGGACAATAACGGCACACTACTCAGAGAGCTAGCCATCGACAGCTTGAATTTTGATCCAGTGGGTCAGATGAAAACGGTAAAGGCGAATGCGGGGGTAGTGGCCTTTTAAGGGAGGAAACAAACCTGACAGCTTAGGATAAAGAGAATGAATAGGCCGCAATACAATTGCGGCCTATTTTTTTGTGGTATTTTGAATATTTTCTAATAGGTGATTGCGTTGGCATTGTTATCGAATGGTTCGATAGGATAAGTTTCCGCATCACTTGCGTTGCTGGCTTGAGTAGCTTCGACTGTATCTATAGCTGAATCATATTATGAATGATTTTGCTCTGCATATCCTCTCATGTACTTCTGCCGGTACTCTAATGGACTGATTCCTACGTGTTTCTTAAATACCTCTCTAAAAGCCTTGGCGTCATTGTAGCCTGTGTTGTACATCACCTCGGTGACATTCTTTTTGCCTATTTCTAAGTCTCTTTTGGCCGCCTCGACTCGTATGCGCTGCATATATTCGACGACTGTGTTTGTGGTCGCTTTTTTAAACCTTCGTTCAAAGGTTCTTCGGCTTACAGCGAAACGCTCACAGAGTTCGTCCATTATCACTTTCTCAGCATAATGGGTTTCCAGATATTCTTGTGCTTTCTTTACGACATCATCGTCATGATCCTTTTGTCCTTTGAAGATAATGAAGGGGGATTGGCTGTGTCGGTTGATGTCGATTTCGAATATTTTGGAAGAGAGTACTGCCATGTCTCTACCGACAAATTTCTCGATGAGGTAGAGGTTGAGGTTCAATGAGGAGTAAGCGCCACCACTCGTGTAGACACCCTGTTGGTCGGTGATGATTTTATCATCCACGAGATTGATATCAGGGTACATCTCTCGAAACTCCCGCGTCATCAGCCAGTGCGTCGCACAGTTTTTTCCATCCAAAAGCCCCGTTTGGGCCAGTAAGAAAGCTCCGATGCAGAGACTTGCTACTTCAGATCCTTTTTGATACTGATCGATGATCCAAGGGACGAAAGCCTGGTTGAGCTTCAAAACCGTACGAATATCCCCATGAATGGCGGGGATGATGATGAGGTCAGTATGATCCACTTCGTTGATCGTTAGGTCTGGCTTTATACTGAATATACCGTTGCTGATTTGACTTTCCTTGGTCTGACCGACCAAGTGCACATCAAAGAGAGGGCATTGCCCTGTGCGTTCCAAATGGCCATTGGCCATCGTAAACATCTTGTGGGTAGCTTCTAGGTTGCTGAGGCTAGTGTCCCCTTCGGGTACGAGAATGGAGATGTGTTTCATATGAGCAAGCTACGAATTAACCTTGTCGTGATCAACCCCTTACAATGTCGTATTGACACTGCGTGTTTGAATATGATTTTTATGAGCTTTGATACAATCAAAAACCAATAAAAGATGAAACAAGATTTGTGGCTCAACTTGCCGGTAAAAGACCTAGAGAAAACGAAAGCCTTTTTTAGTGAGTTAGGCTTTGAAGCCTTGCGTGATGCTCCTGACATGATTGGGTTCAGAATCGGAGGTGTGCCTGTCATGATGGTGACTCACGCACAGTTCGAAAAATATGCTATACAAACCATCACAGATACCACTAAGAGTACGGAAGTTCTCATCTCGGTAGGGGCACCAGACAAGGAATATGTAGATGATATGGCTGTGAAAGTAGCAGCGCTAGGCGGTGAAATATTTTCACCGCCGGCTGATATTCAAGGATGGATGTACGGCTGTGCCTTTGCTGATCTAGATGGGCACCGGTGGAATCTTTTATACATGAGCGATCATTGATGAAAACTATTGATACAATGACTAAAATAACTATAACCCCAGACTGTGGAAACGCTCCTAAGAAGGGCTTTCTCAAAGACTTTAACATCGCATTTGCCAAAGGGGATGTGGATTTCATTATCGAGCACGTCAGCGATGATATACGTTGGGAAATCTACGGAGACCAATCCATACAAGGCAAGGAACAGTTCTCCAAAGCAATCAATGCCATGAAAAACTATGTAGCTGATGAAGTGATTATACATACAATCATCACCCATGGCAAAGAAGCTTCACTCCAAGGGGAGATGAAGATGACGGATAAGACCTACGCTTTTTGTGATGTGTATCACTTTGCCAGTGCCGGTAGCTCCATCATCAAAGAAATGCATTCTTACGTGATAGAAACTACCCAATGAAGGTTCTAGGTATTCACCTCTCAATACCCACATCAGTAGAGGAGCTAAGCGCCAACTTGGCGAAATAAATATATTAGTTTAAACTAAATCCAATAACCATGGCAGCAGTAAGCACCTATCTCAATTTTTCTCGAAACACAGAGGAAGCATTCAATTTTTATAAGTCCATTTTTGGAGGGGAATTCTTCGGAGATGGTCCTATGCGGTTTGGAGATATTCCTCCACAAGAAGGGATGCCTCCTATGGCCGAAGAGGACAAGAATCTAATCATGCATATCGAACTGAAAATATTGGGCTGTCACAACCTCATGGGGACAGACGCTCCTGAGTCGATGGGGTTCCAATTGAATTTTGGAAACAATGCCTATATCAATCTCCAGCCGGATACCCGTGTAGAAACCAAACGTTTGTTTGAGGGGTTGTCCAAAGGCGGACAGGTGACCCAAGAGCTTCAGGAGATGTTTTGGGGGGACTATTATGGGAGCTGCATTGATCAGTTTAGAGTGCAGTGGATGTTCAACTGTGGAGAGAAATAATGAACCAGAGCGATACCTTGATTCCTCAGGCTGACCCACTTTTGTCTACGGTAGAAGTATTTAAAACCAACGTCACCGATGAAGGGCAGGCCAGTAGCATTTTGGGATATTTATCAGCCAAGTGGCCTGACCTGAGTATTAATTTCGACTTGGGCGATTGTGACCGCATCTTGAGAGTGGAGAGTCCAGAGGGTGAGGTAGATATCCGAGAAATCATCAAAGTTGTGGAGGGGTTCAATCATATGATCGAAAGACTGTACTAAGATTAGCCAACAGGTAACTTGGAGTAACCTGTTGGCTGGTGTGGGTATCTTATCAGTCCTTGACGATGTGTCGCTATGCGAGACTGGATCTGGTAGGAGCGAGGTACACCACGTTTGTCCTGAAAGATCGCAAAGGAATTTTTCACCTCTTCTATCTGATCTGCTTCTTGATTCATTCATCCCAAAAAGGGATAAAATAGATGTATAATTTTACCCCCTGTGAAGATCGCTTCACAGGGGGTATTCTGTAATAGAAGCTTTATCTTGAGTGTGGATTAAATAAAAAACGGCTATTTGATGATCTTGAGAGATCATCAAATAGCCGTTTTAGCGAAATTTTGGTGTAGAGATTAAGAATCTCCTTCTTCTGATATAGGAGCTGGTGGGAGGACGTTGGTAACGATCTTTACACGCTCAGGATTGTTACTGGCGTTGCTTGTAATGGTAATCACTTTGTTTTGGTGACCGATTTTACCACGGCTGTTGAACGTTACATCTATTTTGCTAGATTCTCCTGGAGCGATGGCTTCTCTTGGCCAGCTAGAGGCAGTACATCCGCAGGTCGTTTGGACGTTCGATAGGAGTAGGGGTTGATTGCCATCATTAGTGAACTCAAACGTGTAGTTCACTTTGTCCCCTTGTGTGATGTCCCCAAAATCATATGATGAGGTGATGAAACTGATGTGTGGTCCTGCAGGGATTACTTCTGCACCTTCCTGAGCCCATGTAGTCATAGTACTGAGCACCAACGCGAGTATGAATATGCTTCTTTTCATTTTATTAGATTTTTTGTTCGAATACAAACGAGAAATAAACTCGTCCGTTGTCTGTCAATATTTCAATTGTATCTACGAAAGAAGCAATTTCTGTCCAATTATCCTTTTGATTGGTCAATAAATCTCTTTATTAGAGATGTGAAAAAATGTTAACCCTCCTTAACAAATGCGTCGTTCGACGTTAAAAGAACTTCTTGTCAAAGTTGACCAAGAACAATTCTGTCTTAGCACGAGTCATGGCGGTGTAGGCCCATCGAATAAAATCCGTTGCATCGTATTCCTCACCGAGATAACCCTGATCCACGAATACCGCATCCCACTGCCCACCTTGTGACTTGTGACAAGTGAGCGCATAAGCATATTTGACTTGTAGTGCATTGAGATAAGGATCTTGCTTCATGGCTTCTTTTTGCTTCGCTCTAGGGAGATCTGCATAATCTGCGAGGACACTTCGGTAGAGAGCCTGGTTGTCTTCCCGAGACATAGAAGGGCTGTAGCTATGTAGGCCTTCTAGCAGTACCTTAACTTCAAAGGGTTTGACATCTGGGTAGTCTACAAGCTGTATCTCTAGGTCTGCGAAGCGTAGGCCATGTAGCTCTTCATCACGCTTAATTTTGAGAACCTCCATGAAGTCACCATTGGCCAGAAAACCTGAGGGCACTTCGTCCGTCGCAAAGCTGTAATTATTTCGCGCGATCATGAGTAGGTCGCCTGCTTCGAGTTCTCCCTCTCTGTAGAGGAGTTGGTTTCGGATGTAATGGTTGTACATCACAGCGTTCTTGTTGGATCGACAAATGACGAGTGTGTTTTCTATTCCGTATTTGTCATGAGCGTAGCGCAGACCATCTTCTAGTTTTTCGGAAGTCATGCGGTAGATATCCGTATGGGACTTGGTTTGTAAAGAGAGTGTTTGACTCTTAGTTCCGAGAGCATTTCTTAGAGAAGTGGCATTGACTAATATGCCGCTATCTGCGGCTTGGCGAGTGATCTCAGTCAAGGTGCTACCATATACGTTTAGATTAAAAACCTCACTAAGATAGCTCGTGTCCAGTGCGAGACTCTTGGACTGATGCACAGGCGGGAGCTGTGCTGTATCACCAATCAAGATGAGTTTGTTGTTTTGTGTCTCAAAAACATAATCTATCAAATCGCTCAACAGACTACCCGATTGATAGTCTGATTCGGCACTGATCATAGATGCTTCGTCTACAATGAACACCGTATTGCTTTGGTAGTTTTTGGTCTTGCTAAAGACAGGCCCTAAATCCTCCTTGTCTGTTTTGGTTTTATAGATACGCTTGTGGATGGTAAAGGCCGTTCGTTTGGAATACTGGCTGATCACCTTAGCTGCTCGACCTGTTGGTGCTAGAAGAACAAATTTGTAATTGAACAGCGGTAGGGTTTTGACTAATGCACCGACGGTGGTTGTTTTTCCAGTTCCTGCATAGCCTTGGAGTACAAAAGTAGGTTTTTCCTCACGAGAGGCAATGAATTGATCGAACTGCAAGAACATAGCGGCTTGACTGGCGGTAGGTTCGTGCTCAAATTTGTTCTTTAATATTTCGGAGGGTAAGGGCAATTCGATAGGTTTATGTTTTGTAAACACAATGATAAGTATCGTCTACTATGTGCAGTGAGGAAATTAAAAGTATTTTTGGAAACAAAGTGCGCGTACGTGTCATGGGGTTGTACAGGGAGGGGGATAGTATCTTACTTCTAAATCATAGTGGTCTTAACTCAGCGAATGAACTATGGTTGCCACCAGGTGGCGGGGTTGATTTTGGGGTGGGATTAGAGGATGTATTGGTTCAGGAGTTTCGCGAGGAGTTGGGAGTTGATATAGTGCCAGGAGCATTTTTGTTTATGAATGAGTTTAGGCATGATACCTTGCACGCTATCGAGTTGTTCTTCGAAATAGATCAGCTCATAGGAGAGCCTATAATTGGTCGTGATCCTGAAATGGCAGAGAAGCAAATCTTACAAAACTATCGTTTTTGGTCTGTTTCAGAGATACAAAATCATAATTTGGATTGCTTTCATCCTGTGTTTCAGAAGCTTCGAAACATGGACGAATTATTTGCTATTCGAGGATTTTTTAAATTTGAAAAGAATATCTAAAATAGCATTTGGTTAAAACCAGAATTACTATAAAAATATTTATACTTGCAAAAAATTGAACTACGAATGGAGAAAACTAAAATCATATCAGTCGTCTTTCTTGTCATCGCATTGGGTATCGCATATTACCTAGGAAGCAGCATATATACTTCTATCACTGAGACGGAGAGAATAGAAAATATGGAGAATAGAGTGATCAATAAATTGTCTATGATTAGAGAGGCACAGATCGCTTATCAAACTGTCAATGGTAATTACACGAGTGATTGGGGTAAGTTGAAAAGCTTTGTCGATTCAGGTGAGTTCTATTTGATCAGTAAAATCGAGCATATAATTACCCTAGACTATGGTGCGGATAGTGTTTACGTAGAATTAGATACTTTAGGAACTGTCTCGGTTAAAGATTCTCTTTTCTCTGCTAAAAAGTACCCGAAATTTAATCTTGAAACCTTATCTAAGATACCAGGTACTAAAGATGCCGAGTTTGGTATGTGGGCAGACGAAATCGAAAAAGGTGGTGTAAAAGTAGATGTAGTTGAAGTATGGGATACTGCACC
Source organism: Reichenbachiella agariperforans (assembly GCF_900142205.1). Taxonomy (GTDB): domain Bacteria; phylum Bacteroidota; class Bacteroidia; order Cytophagales; family Cyclobacteriaceae; genus Reichenbachiella; species Reichenbachiella agariperforans. Next base: position 119,434 of record NZ_FRAA01000005.1, on the reverse strand, counting down.
GACTAACCCAGCAAGAAACGAAAAGAATGAGGCTAGAACAAGAAAGCCATTGAGATTCGGATCAAGAACTAATATAACAACCGCAGGTAACTGGGAGTAATCAACTTTGGAGACAGCAAAATCCACGTCATACAAACTAATATCAAGAGTCAAAGACAATAGGTTCGATGTAGACAAACTACACGACTATTGTCTTTTACTGCAAATAGGTATTAGAGATATTCAGATATGTGTCACAGACACTAAGGATAACTCTTGCCTGTTGGTAGAGGACTTTTCGTTGTTGGATATCAAAACCGTCAATGCACGACTCAAAGTGCTGGCGAGCTTGTTTGAGAATCATCACCTGCTCAAAGCAGGTTTTTGGGATTCGATAAAGCTATCTCTCAAAAGTCATAAATTTTCGTTGGTACCAACTTCTCATTTTATTCCTGAGTCTATCAGTGAATACCTGAAGCTGAACTGTGTGGTCAATCCTAATGTAGAAGGGCAATATTACTACCAACACAAATCGTCCAATGTTGTCAACGCATTTGCGTCAGACAAGCGTTTGGTCAACTGGATACAATCCCTATACCCAGCTAAAGAAATCACTATACTACATCAAGGTAGTGCGCTGATAGAAGCAGTATTGGGACAGAGAGCGCAAGAGGGTAAGGGTGTCTATTGCATTCTTGATAGAAACGTACTACATGTATTTGTTTCTCAAGATAATCAACTACACTACTACAACCAGTTCTCTATCAAGTCGAGCCAAGAACTATTAAAGTATGTCATGCTGGTGTTCAAAGAGTTTAATCTCGATCAACGTACACAGCCTGTAGTTTTCTGGGGCACGCTTTCTGAGAAGGGAGAATCGCTCGTGCTGTTGCGCAAGTATATTCGCAACGTTTCCTTAGGCAAGAAACCATCTTTCCTAAAGTTCAATTACATGTTTGATGAGATTCCAGATCATCATCATATCGATCTGTTCAGTATGCATCTTTGCGACTAAAGTCTCAGAGCATGGCTGACAAGAAAATCGCTTTATTTCCAGGTTCATTTGACCCCTTTACAAGAGGACATGAGGATATTATTCGTCGGGCGATGGGGCTCTTTGATGAGGTAATCGTTGCTATCGGGCATAATTCTAAAAAGCAACGTTACTTTGAAATCGATTTCATGATCGAGCGAATTGAGTCTGTTTTTGCAGATACAGACAAAGTTAAAGTCATAACTTATAATGAACTCACAGCTTCCCTAGCCAAAAAACATGGTGCACGGTATCTGCTTAGGGGATTACGCAATACGACGGATTTCGAATATGAGAATAGTATCTCGCAGGTTAATCGTTACCTAAACGCATCTCTGGAGACTGTCTTTTTGATCACCTCGCCAGAGTACGCTCATATTAGCTCTACCATCATTCGCGAAGTACATAAGTACGAGGGGGATATTAGTCCTTTTGTTCCTTATGATTTGTGATTTTTGAGGTTACACTTCGACATTCTTAGAGATAATCTCACGATATTTTTTGACGACTTGCTCGATCGTGCGGTAGGAGTGATACATGGCTATATCTACCTCTGAATTAGTCATAAATAGTGCTTTGTCAATATTCTCTTCTTTCTGTGGCTTGATATTGCTGTCATCTAGACATTCCATGCGATACCAATGGGTTTTTTTGATCACATATTTGTGATTCATGAGGTAGGTGTGCCATGTAGCACAGATTTTTTCTATGATTTTAACTTTTGCGCCCGTTTCTTCCTCTACTTCACGTTCTGCTCCGTCTTTCTTTGTCTCTTTTTTTTCTAGTTTCCCTTTTGGGATGTCCCAAAGGTTGTTTCTATGGATGAGGAGTATTTTGTCGTCTTTTTCAACAATCCCTCCAGCTGCTTCTACAAGGTTAAAGTGAGAGATGAGATACTCTTGGGCTTTGAGTTTATTCTTGACTACTATTTCTACACTCTTTAGCTTGTGATGCTTTTTGTTCGTCATGATTTTGAGCAACTTATCGATCGCACTGTCACTCTTGTTTTGGATCAGAACATGACCTTTGAGTTTTGCCAGCGGGATGATATTTTCGGTATCTATCAGTTTCAGATCATATTCCTTGATGTCCTTTCTCCTCGCGTCACGAATGCGCACTGGAATATCATTGATGTAGATTTTCATAGAAAATAATAAAAAGTACTAGTTGCACAATAATAGAAAAGTCTAGAGAATATAATTATCAAAATGGATTATAAAATTGCTAATTTCGCATCATGAGTAATCAAGGAAATAACGTCGCGCTTCGATCGAGAATCGCATCAGAGTTGCTACGCATTAAAGCCATCAAACTAAGTCCGAACGAGCCTTTCAAATGGAGTTCGGGATGGAACTCACCCATCTACTGTGACAACCGTATGACACTGTCTTATCCAGATCTGCGTACGATGATCAAAAATGCTTTCGTACAGGATATCAAATTGAGATACCCAGAAGCGGAAGTTATCGCTGGTGTGGCTACTGCGGGGATACCTCAGGGTGCTATCATCGCAGAGGCGATGAATCTACCATTCATCTATGTGCGCGACAAAGCCAAGTCCCATGGGATGACCAATAGAATCGAAGGGCGGATTCAGGAAGGTAAAAATGTAGTAGTGATAGAGGATTTGATCTCTACAGGTGGTAGTTCTATCCGAGCGATAGAGGCGCTCAGAGAGGCGAATATGAAGGTGCTTGGACTAGGAGCGATATTTACCTATGGATTCCCTGATGCAGATAAGAACTTGAGTGAAGCGGAGGTGGATTATTTTACGCTATCAGGCTATGATGTACTACTTGATATTGCAAAACAAGAAAATTACATAGAAGAAGAAGCCAAAGCATCTTTGGAGGCATGGAGGAAAGATCCTGCTAACTGGAATGCTTAAGGGTTGATTTTTTGAAGGAATAGGAAGGTCTCGATTTGGTCGAGACCTTTTTTGTTTGGTCACTTTTTAAAACTTCTCAATCACACCTAGTCCGAACAGTGCAAAGTCATATTTGACAGGGTCTTTCAAATCCATGAGTCGAAGTTGCTGAGTCAGTTGTTCGGCGGCTTGCCAGTCGCTTTGTGTGCGAGAGAGTAGGTTGAGTTTGAGAGCCGTTCGCTGTACATGCACATCTAGTGGGCAGATGAGTTGTGAGGGTTGTAGCGTGTTCCAAATCCCGAAATCTACGCCGAGGTTATCTTGCCTCACCATCCACCTTAGAAACATGTTGATGCGTTTGCAGGCTGATTTTCGCTGAGGGGTAGACACATGCTTTTTGGTACGGTCTGGCGCAAAATCTAGACTGAAGAAGTAGTCGTGATAGTGCGTCAAAGCATCTTTGGTCGTATTGCCTGTTGGTGAGATGAAGGCCGTTTCGAGCGATTCATGTCGCTGGTAGTGATGCTTCAGAAAAGCGATGAAATATAAAGTATCAGTTGCGTTGAAGGTTCGGTGCTTGAAGTTCAGAAGAGGCTTTAGATCATCTTCTGAGTGGTTCAGTACAAAATCATGAGGTGTATTGTCCATCATGGCCAATAGTTCTCGGCATTTGTTGATAATGGTTTTTCGCAATCCCCAAGCTAGAGTCGCGGCAAATAGTCCTGCGATTTCTATATCCTGCTGCTTTTGAAAAGCATGAGGGATACAAATTGGATCTTCGGCGATGAAGTCAGGGCGGTTGTAGAGCGTCACTTTTTCATCCAAAAAATCAATCAAACGTTGATCTATCATTGTCCTGCTATTGCTCTACGTACTTCGACTTGACGGGAACTTTGATGTCTATACCTCCTAATCCCTCGAAAGCCGCATGAGAGATACGAATCATTACATTTTTGTTGAGTCCAGTCTCTGGAAGGATACCGACGACTCGTACTACTACTGTGTTGCCATTCATTTGGTTGGTTACACGTATTTTGGTACCTGGGGCAGCATCTCTATGTAGTGCGAGATATTTAGTGGTATGGTCGGTGTCTTGTATTTCCATCGCGAACCCTTCTTGTTGGATTTCGACTTTCCCATCGCTGTTTACACTTGCTTTTGTTTTGATGGGGGCGTTGTCTGTCTTGACGAAGATCGTATCGAGTGGTTGTTTTTTCTTTTTAGGTTTCAGTTTGGTTTCTTCTTCTTTGACTTCTTCTTGGGTCATGGAAGGGGCTCTTTCCGATATGATTAGTTTTTGACCAATGTCGAGATTATAAGATTCTAGGTGATTCCAAGCCACCAAGGTGTCTAGGTCTACGTCGTATGTCTTGGATATTCTGAACAATGTCTCTGATGGCTGGACGAAGTGGTAGAGGGAGCTGTCTATGGGCTCAGCTGACTCGTGAGGTGATGTTGGAGTCGTGAGGTTGGGGCGGGGTTGCATACCTAAATCTAGCGTATCTCCAATACTGAGACTGTTGGACATGAGCTGGTTGTAGCTACGCAGTGAATCTACACTGATGTCATAGGTTCGGGATATCCCAAACAAGGTTTCGGAAGGCTGTACTACATGGTAGCGCGATCCAGTGAGAGGTGTAGACGATTGTTTTTGTGTAGCTGGACTGGGTGCAGTTTTTTGTTCTTGACCTAAAACGAGGGTGTCTCCGACGCTAAGACTATTGGTGTAGAGATGGTTGTAGGCTTTGAGTGAGTCTACTGATATGTTATATAACCTAGAGATAGCAAAGAGAGTTTCTCCTTGTGCTACGATATGTGTTTGGGATTGGTCTGAGTTGAATTGATGAGTTTTAGGAAAGGATTGATCTATCTTTTGCGTCGTTTTGTTGTAAGGGATTTTTAGCTCAGTATACATTTTTAATCCATCACTGAGGGAGGGGTTATACTCTTTTATCTCGTCAACAGTGACATTGTAGTGTCGTGAGATGGCATAGAGAGTCTCTTGTGGTTCTGCTCGGTGTATGATGAAACGCTTTCCATTGATCTTTTCCATACGCAGACTGTCCAGCGTATGCCCATGTGTCTGATAGAGAGCGGGAATTGTCAAGATGAAAATGAATAGTGACTTATAGATGAATGACATTCAATGTGGATTTACCTGTGACAAAAATGAGTTGATTATTACAAACGAAGAAGGTGTCTTTACCGATTCCTTTGAGACCATCAGCTAACAAAAACTTCTCCAAATGTTGTCCCTGTTCATCAAAGATGGATAAGTAGTTGGATACTTTTTTGTTTTCGATGACATAATAAGAAACAATAAGTCTTTTTTGTTCTTTCAAGAATTCACAGGACTTGACAGGCATCAAATCTTGCTGGTTTAATAATTTTTCAAACCAGGTGAAATAACTGGATTGATCGGAGTAGGCTGTTGGGTAGCGAGTTTCAGTTGTTTTATTCTTGTCATCGACTTGTGACAAAACCTCACCAGTCAATACATCCATCAGCACGGTCTTGCCCTGAAAGTGTGGGTGAGGGGTTTTGATCCAGCCTGCTCCATGATCCAATATTTGAGAGTCAATCTGTGCAAAGGTTGGGTTTGGGTCTCCCCATCTAAAACTGAAAATCTCTACTGAGTTGGGGTTGTTCTGATCCGAAAATCGCTGGGTTAGAACATATTCATTTGAGAATGATTTTAGCACTACATTTTGATAATCATTACCTAGAGACAACTCTTTTGTGATTTCCTGTGTCGTTAGATTGACCAGATAGAAGGCAGGAATGTCATCGTCAAGATACTCTAAAGTCAAGTACTGGCCGCTGGGGTCAGGGAGCATGTAGAGAATGGGGCCAGCGGTGGTGAGTTCTAGGTGGCTGAGTGGTGATTCGGTAGACAAATTATGTACGGTTGCTAGAGGTTTAAAACACAAATTAGGATAGAAATCCATATAATTGCCAGTAACTAAGATTCTAATTTACAATTCTGTCTGAATGAAATCTAAACTATATTTTTTCCTCTGTTTCGTTGGTCTTCTGTGTATGTCTCTCATGGGGTGGACACAAACCGACAGCACCTTAGTGTTCTTGATGAAACTGGACGCGGAGATAGATCCCCGAACCAATCGCTATACTGAACAAGCACTAGACAAAGCGCTCGAAGTGGGTGCTGACATAGTTGTCATAGAAATGGATACTTATGGCGGAGCACTCAATGATGCAGATGATATTCGTACACGTGTTTTGGAGTTCGAAAAACCCGTGTATGTCTATATCAACAAGGATGCCGCCTCGGCGGGTGCGCTGATTTCGATAGCATGTGATAGCATATTCATGGCAAAGGGTGCTTCGATAGGAGCAGCCACTGTGGTGACGCAGGATGGTTCTGCTGCGCCAGACAAATATCAGTCGTATATGCGCTCTATCATGCGTTCTACTGCAGAGGCTACAGGTCGAAACCCACAGATTGCTGAGGCGATGGTCGATGAGACGATAGAGGTGGATGGAATATCCGCTACTGGCAAGGTGATTACTTTTTCGACCTCAGAGGCAATTAAACACGGTTTTTGTGAGGCACAGGTAGATGATCTGGGCCAAATCATGGAAAGATCAGGCGTAGCAGACTATGAGCTATATGAGTTTGAATTGGGATTATCGGAGAAAATTATAGCAGTGTTTATCAATCCTTTCGTGAGTGGCATTCTTATACTGATCATACTGGGCGGAATCTATTTTGAGCTACAGTCTCCGGGAGTAGGTTTTCCGATTTTGGCTGCATTAGTGGCGCTGGTACTCTACTTCATTCCATACTATATGAACGGTCTCGCGGAGTACTGGGAGTTGGCGTTGTTCTTTATAGGAATCGTATTGATCGGTCTGGAGATATTTGTGATCCCTGGTTTTGGGGTTGCGGGGATTGCGGGAATTTTCTTGTCTACGGGTGCGTTGATACTGGTGATGATTAACAATGACCTGTTTGATTTCTCTTTCGTGCCAGCGGATACTATCGCTACTGCTGCTTTGACGACATTTTTGGGACTGATCGGCGCATTTATCTTGATGTTTGTGGGGGGTGTTCGGTTGATAGATTCTCAGATGTTTAAGCGCGTATCATTGCCCATGGTCATGGATGCCAAACAAGGCTATTCGTCTAACTTCAAAAAGGAATCTTTCCTCGGTAAAGAAGGTGTGGCTTATACTGTCCTGCGTCCGAGTGGTAAAGTGATGATCGATGAAGAAATCCATGACGCATACAGTAGAGGAGAGTACATAGATAAGGATAGTGCCATCGTCGTGATTGGCCAGGAAGGGAATTCCTTGAAAGTGAAAATGAAAGCATAATGAAGAGAGTTTTAGTCGTTGTTTTGTTGATTGCCTCATTGCAGATACGAGCGCAAGAGGCTGAAATTAATCAGCTGATGGATGATTGGCATCAGGCAGCCGCTAATGCTGATTATGAAAGCTACTTTGATGTGATCGCTGAGGATGGTTATTATCTGGGGACGGATGAGTCAGAAGTCTGGACAAAAGGGGAGTTTCAGACTTTCTGCGAACCTTATTTTGCGCAAAAAAATACTTGGGATTTTCACCCGAAGAGAAGGAAAGTTTTTCTGAGTCAGGATCAAAAAATGGCTTGGTTCGAGGAAGTCCTCGAGACATGGATGGGGCCGTGTCGAGGCTCTGGAGTTCTGATGCATGACGGAGCACAATGGCAGATCAATCAATATAATCTGGCCGTACTCGTGTCGAATGAGAATATTAAATCCTATTTGGAAATTTTAGCAAGAGAGAAGAGATGAATAAGATCAAAGTGTTGACGGTAGTGTATTGGATCATGTTTGCAGTAGCGATATGGGCTTTTTATGTGAGTTTACGATCCAAAACCCAGCAACTGGAATATTCCCTAATCGCACTAGGGGTATGGGCAGCTGCTTACGGGGTGCATTATTACCTCAAACGACTAAAAAATCACTAGTACTAGTGTGGGTAATTATGTATTGATAATGCTTAACTTTAATAAAAAATGAACCAACTATGAAAACAACTACTAGACTAAGCAGGTGGCACTCATTTATATATACTGTGTCGTTGGCTGCTGTAATGTTTGCCTGTGTGGATGATGATGTGCCTGTTTTTAACAATGGCTACATCGAAGCATACGTGCCGATCTATTCGTTAGATGAATCTACCGAAGTAGAGATTACCGAAGCGCAGGAATTTATCAACCCGGGTAAAATATATAAATACGCAGATTATATTTTTATCTCCGAGGCGAGCCGTGGCTTTCATATAATTGACAACTCCACGCCAAGTAGCCCCGTCAAATCTGGCTTTTTCAATATCCCTAAAAACAACAACATAGCCGTCAAGGATAATGTGGTGTATGCTGATTCAGGTTTTGATCTATTAGCAATCAAGATCATGTCAGACGGTAGTCTGGATGTTAGACGTAGTGTCGGTATGTTTGATATTGGTGTGACTGGTGACTTGCCTCCATTGCCAGGGTTTTACTTCGAGTGCGTGGATGATGAAAAAGGAACTGTGATCGGATGGGAGAAACAAACTATACTAGACCCTCAATGCTACTACTAAGATGAAGAAACTAAACTTAATATTAACGATAGTTCTCGCATTTGCCTTGTGGTCATGTGAGGATGGTGAATCTGCCTTTGAGTTTGATAATCAAGGCACTTCTACGAGTGGATCGATTGCTAAATTTCAAATCGATAGTAAATACCTTTATGTGGTAGAGGAGAACTCTTTGTCTATCTATGATGTGACAGATTTTGAGCAACTGAGCCAGTTGTCAAAGGTCTATGTCGATAGAGAAGTAGAAACGTTGTTCCGGTTAGGAGATATACTTTACCTAGGGACTACTTCGGGTGTTTTGTTCTACGATATCACGAATGTGAATCAACCGAGCTATGTGTCTTCGTATGATCATATCACTGCATGTGATCCTGTCGTGTCTGATGGTAGCTATGCATATTCCACGCTCCGTAGTTCAAATACCTGTGGGGGAGGTAGTGACGTGTTGGATATTATCAACCTGTCAGATATATCAGCGCCTAGTTTGACGGCTTCCTATGATGTGGCTTCTCCTTATGGTTTGGTGCTGTTTGACAACTATCTCTATGTGGGACAGGGATTGAACGGGATGAAAGTCTTTGATATTACAGATGTAACTGCCGTGACAGAGGTGGTGTCTTATGATGAGATCACAGCGATTGACTTTATCAGAGATGGAGAAAACCTTATCATTACTACCCGTACTGGATTGGTACAGGCTAAGGTAGGTACTGATGGGACATTGAGTGTTTTGAGCAAAATAAACTACTAAGCTATGCCAACCAAACTAAATAAGATCATTCTTGCTATTGCTTTATTGATAGGTGTCAGTGGCACAGCAGTGCAAGCACAGGATTATAATGTTCAAGATTTTAATGCTGGTATAGGAGTCAATTTTGCACCTATATTTAGCAACTATCCAGCCGTGTTATTTTCTGCACATGCCTTGTTCAAAGATCAAATTTGTATCGAAGTGGGTGGAGGTCCATTGATGGGGTCAGAAATGTGGGCGACCATGGAGGATAGACGAACTGGCGAGATAGAGATTCCTATTGTGAGATTTTTTTCAGATATAGGGGACAATGATGTTATAGATCATGAGCAAGGGTTTAAGGCTTTTGGTGAGTTTAAATATTATGCCTTGACAGGAAAACACAAACCTTTCTTTGGAACGGGGTATTCTTATTTACAGTCAGATTATAGTGCGTCCTACGTGGTGTCTATTCATGAGGGGGCAGGTCGATACTATTATAGAAATGTGACAGAGGACTATCGCACTACAGTCATGACCTACTATGTCATGCTGGGGTATCGCTTGACTTTTGCTGATCAGAAAATGTTCTTTGAGACAGGTGTTAACTTTAATTATGTAGACAAGGATATTACACCAGCCTTTGTGTATACTGAAGAGGATGTGCAGACTAATATCAATACGGTCGAGAATATTGATAAATATCCATTACCTATTTCCTTTGATTTAAAATTAGGTGTGCTGTTATTTACTAAATGAGTAAAATAGATTTTGAGGGTATCGATGCGGTTATATTCGATATGGATGGGGTGATCATAGATAGTGAACCTGTTTCGCGCTATGTCGTGGATCAGATGATGTTTGATAGAGGGTATCGGGTAGAACCAGAGCTGCATGATGAGTTTGTAGGTAGAAAGACCTCAGTCAAATGGAAGTATTTTGTCGAGCGTTTTGCACTGAACGATGATGTAGAAACTCTGACCAAGACATCCGACGAGCAGTACCTGATGTACATCCAAGAAGAAGAAATGGAACCTCTCCATGGATTACGCTATTTGCTCAGTCATCTCGAAAAGCTTAATAAAAAAATGATCGTAGCTTCTTCTGCTACAGGGCATAATATTCGTTTGGTTTTAGATAAATTTGGCATCTCAAACTACTTTCAAGATTATGTAAGTAGTGATGATGTGAAACAGGCAAAACCCAATCCTGATATTTTTTTATTAGCAGCGCAAAAGCTCGCTGTAGATCCCCACAAATGTTTGGTGATTGAAGATTCAAATAGTGGTATTCTGGCAGCCAATGCGGCTGGGATGGCATCTATTGGTTTTAAGAATCCTAACTCTGGCAATCAGGATCTGCACATGGCAGTTACAGTTGTTGATTCGTTGGAGGAGATTATAGATCTCGTCTGATTTAAGGGCAAAATAATTTATCAAAAAGTATAACGAATATGTTTCCAAAAGTAAACCCAGCACAAACGGACTCTTGGGCTGACTTAGAAGATCTGTACGAAGAGATCTCGAAAGAACCTATCATAGAAATGTTCAACAATGATCCTGAGCGGTTCTCTAAGTTTTCTATCCAATGGAAAGAATTTTTAGTGGATTACTCCAAAAATATCATTGATGAGAAGACCATCGCTGCGTTGCTGAAGTTAGCTGAAGAGTGCCAACTCAAAGAAGCCATAGAAGCGATGTTCACTGGCGAAAAAATCAATGAAACAGAAAACCGTGCAGTCCTGCACACAGCACTTCGAAGTAACAGCACTGAGCCGTTGCTCGTGGATGGTGTAGATGTACGACCTTTGATCCAAACGGAGCTAAAGAAAGTAGAAGCATTCGCTAAACAGTTTCATGCGGGAGAACTCAAGGGCTACTCTGGAAAGAAACTCAATACCATTGTCAATATCGGGATTGGAGGGTCTGATTTGGGGCCTTATATGGTCACCGAAGCATTGAAGCCTTACACCGTAGAGGGGATTACAGCCCATTTTGTATCGAACGTAGATGGGTCTCATATCCACCAAGTCCTGCAGAAAGTCAACCCAGAGGAAACACTGTTTATCGTGGCTTCTAAGACTTTTACGACGCAGGAGACCATGACTAATGCACAATCTGCGAAGGATTGGTTTTTGGACTATGCCAAATCGGAGACTGAGATTGCGAAGCATTTCATCGCACTATCTACCAACCAAACTGCTGTAGAGGCATTCGGTATCGATGCGAAAAATATGTTTGAGTTTTGGGATTGGGTAGGCGGTCGATACTCACTGTGGTCATCTATAGGCGCATCTATTGCTTTGACGATTGGTTTTGATAACTTCAAGGAGTTGCTAGACGGAGCAGAAGCGATGGATATTCACTTTAGAGAGACAGCATTCGGAGAAAACCTGCCTGTTATTTTGGCACTTTTGGGAATTTGGTACAACAACTTTTTTGGAGCAGAATCACATGCAATCCTTCCTTATGACCAGTACTTGCACCGATTTGCGAGCTACTTGCAGCAAGGTGATATGGAGAGTAATGGTAAATTCGTAGACAGAAACGGTGACCCGATCGCTATACAAACTGGTCAAGTGATCTGGGGAGAACCTGGGACCAATGGTCAGCATGCGTTTTATCAACTGATTCACCAAGGGACGAAGTTGATCGCATCAGACTTCATTGCTACAGCTCAAAGCCAAAACCCAGTAGGGGATCATCACCCTAAATTATTGGCTAACTTCTTTGCGCAGACCGAAGCGTTGATGAAGGGGAAAGTAGAGGAGCAAGTGGTAGCAGAACTGCTAGCTGCTGGTAAAACCGAAGAAGAGATCGATGCATTGATGCCGTTCAAGGTTTTCGAAGGGAATCAACCGACTAACTCTATTTTGATTAAGAAATTAACTCCCTATAACTTAGGAGCTATGATCGCAATGTATGAGCACAAAATCTTCGTACAAGGTGTGATCTGGAACGTGTTTAGTTTCGATCAGTGGGGAGTAGAACTCGGAAAGCAATTGGCAGGTGCAATCTTGCCAGAATTGCAAGATGATGCGACTGTTGATACTCATGATGGATCTACTAATGCACTGATCAACCAATGGAAGGCTTGGAGATAGCCTATTGATTAACTACTAAACGAGATAGAAATGAAAATAGCAGTGATAGCACACGATGGAATGAAAGCCGAAATGGTTGGTTTTCTACGTGAAAATGAAGATAAATTAGTAGGCGCAGAGCTAGTCGCTACAGGTACCACAGGTTCACATGCCGAAAAGGGTGGTTTGAAAGTGCATAAATTTTTGTCTGGCCCAATGGGGGGTGATGCGCAGATTGCTACGCTGGTAGCGGAGAAGAAACTCGATCTAGTGCTATTCTTTCGTGATCCACTGGGAAAGCATGCACATGAGCCGGATATTCAGATGCTGATGAGGTTGTGTGATGTGCATAATATCCCACTGGCAACCAACCCTGCAGGAGCACAGTTGTTGTTGGATGGATTGTATGGGAAGAGTAAGTAAGAGCAAACCAGAAGTAAAAAAGGCTACTGATCGATGATCAGTAGCCTTTTTTGTTTGTCTTGTATTGATTACACAAAAATGGATAGAGATACTTAATGAAGTATCTAGTACTAAATAGATTCTACATTATCTAGCCTCTCTGAGCGCTTCGGCGTAGGAGTTGTCAAATTCACTTTCTTCTATTGCAGTAGCGGCTCTTTCGACGTTGTACTCGATTCTTCGAAAGGTGACTTTAATAGCGTTAGGATTATTGGCTTTCGGAGTACCATTCAGTTCTATGATTGCGTAACATCCTCTATTGTCACCATCTTTTGGTTTGCCTACTGACCCGATATTGACAACATGCTTGAACCGCTGCCCATGTTCAATCACTCGGTGATAGGGTTTATGCGTATGTCCGCAGAGTAGAACATCTGTTTGGTTTTGATCCATCATATCCAATACCTTTTTTTCGGGATAGTCAATCACCATGTAGTCATTGATGGATTTTACGCTACCATGAACCAATAAAAAGTTGTAGTTGTGATTGTCTCTTGCAAAAGACAGAGAGAACTGTCTAGGCAGGTTGATCAAGTAATTTCTGTTCTCTTCGGTTGTCAATGCGCGAGTCAATCCACGGTTTGAGGGCTGATCTTCCAGAATTTCGGAACTCAACAGTGCTTCATCATGATTGCCCATAATCGTGGCTATTCGTCTTTTGCGTATTTCATGTACGACTTCATTGGGCCATACGTTGTATCCCACCAAGTCCCCCAAACAATAAACGGCATCTGGATTTTCAGAATCTAGGTCTTCAAAGAAGGCCTCAAGAGCTGGTAAGTTGGCATGTATGTCAGAGAAGAAGGCAATTTTCATGGTATGGCTATTATGCGTGGATGGTGATGATTTTTTGGTTATGCAGTATTGTTTTATTGCAATAATACGATTTGAATATTTGTCATCCTACCATTGGTAGTATATACTTCGAAGGGTTTTCTGAAAATAAGTAAGGGTAGTGAGGGGAGCGATAGAGTACTAAAAGGGTTTAAACCCTACTTTCCTTCATACTAGCAAGCAGGGTTTAAACCATGGAGTTCTAATAAAGGTCAAATTGTTATAAATGAGGTTGTTAATAATAGACTACTTCACAATTCGGGAAGTCAGATTTGAATTGATCTACGATAAAGTCTCTCAATCGGGTGTTGTTACATACTAATTTTTGGAGGTTTTCCAAATCACTGAGCCTGTCCAGCCTCCAAATGCGGGTATTGCTCACATTGAGGGTAGTGAGCCCATAGAGTGCTTCAATGCCTTTCATTTTGGAGATCCCTGTTCCGGAGCAGTTGAGCTCTTTGAGCGATTTTAACCCATCAAGTTCCTTTAAGTCTTCGATGGCTGTATTAGAGATGTTGAGATACGTTAATTCTTTGAGCTGCGTAATTCCACTCAGGCTCTGTAAGGGTCCGTTGGTACAGGTGAGTGATCGCAGGTCTGCATGTACATATAGTTCGTCTAGGCTCGTCATGCTGACACGGTCAAGGGTTATCTTTTGTAGGTTGATGAATATATTCAACGGAGACAGTGTAGAGACGGATAGATTGCTGATAGATACTTCCTGTTGCTCTATGAGGGCGTGTAGGTGATAAGTATCTACTTTTTTCAAGGACCATATAGTTTTCCAATCTTCGGTCAAACTATCCCACCAGTTTTTGAGTGTTTCTGATTGATAGATGACCACTGTTTTTGGGTTTGATTTTAAGAACTCACTGACTTGAGATTCGTCTACAAAAGTTTGGTCTAGGTCAACGAGCTCCAGTTGATTGAGGTAGGAGAGAGCTTTCATATCGTGTATCCCACTTTGTGTTAAGATCAAAAACTGTAGTTGCGTGTTTTGATCTAGTCCATCAGTTGACTCGACAGGTAGTTCCTCACCACGCAGGTATGTTAGTTCTTTCATGTCCTTAGTAAAGGAAAAGTCACGGAAGTGATTTTGGCTAATATCTAGCATTTTCAATCCTTTGAATTTCAGCAGTGGGCTGGCATTCTGTAGATTTTGACCAGATACGTCTAAAGAGTCTATGTTGATCAACTGAATGATTTGTTCTTTGCTAGGGCTTTCTTGGTTGATGATAGAGCTGAATACGGTTTGCCAGTTGCCAGGTAGTGATTTCCACCACTTCATGATTTGCTCGCTATTGGTGATGACGAGGGTATTGGATTTTTGTGCCATGAAGGTCGAGGCGGCTTGTTCGGTGATACCGGTTTGATCAGCATAGACCTTAGTTAGTTTTGGTAATCCCAAAAGAGGTGTTAGGTTCTTTATTTGAGTCTGATTAATGAATAAGGTTTCTAAACTTGGATGTCCTTTCAGTCCTTCTAGCGATCTGATGCTTGTTTCAGATACGTTGAGCATGGTGAGCTGCGACATAGCTTTAAATGCAGCTAAATCTACAATCGCCGTGCTGGATATATCAGCCTCTATCAGTGCCGTATTAGTTGAAAGTAGTTCTGGATCAGTCAGTAGGCTATTGGCTAGGTTGACATGGGTGAGTGATGTCATTTGCTGGAAGACACTGAAATCATAAATCCGAGTTTGTGACAGATTGAGTCTTTTGAGTTGCATTAACCGTGACAATGCACTGATGTCCATGACTTGTGATTCGGACAGATTCAGCTCATACAGCTGCTCAAAGTACTCCAACGCATCTACATCTAGGAGTGGGGTGTTGGTTGCTTTGAGGGTGTGTAGGTTTCTGGCGTAGCGTAGAGGGCTAAGGTCGTTGATTTTGGTGTTACTGATGTTGAGTGTTTTCAGGTTGCGTAGTGCAGCCAGCGGTTCTATGTTTTGTATCAATTGGTTGCCAGAGAGGTCTAGACTATCAAGGTTAGCGATCCTTTTGAGGATAGTATTGGTAGCACTATCTCCTTCGAATGGGACATAGCTTTTAAAGATTTTGATCCATCCATAAGATAGACTTGTCCACCATAGTTGCAGTTCCTTTTCGCGGCTAACTTTAGTACTGTAGACGCTGACGATTTTGAGATCTCCAGATTCAATATCACTGTTGATTTCTATAAAACGCTGTTTGATACTCGTGTAGTCTTCTCCTTCTAAAGTGGTGCCATTGATACGGTTTTCAAAAGCCACGAGATAATAAAAGTCTCCTCCTTCTTTCGCTACTCTATCTATTTTGATATCCTCGAAATCAAATTGAATTCCTTGAAAGAAGAAATCTACATCTCGCAGATAAGCGGTTACGTTTTTGTTAGTGATGACTTTTCGGTCATGAACTAAATCGTCCTCGATCTGTACATCGGGATTGCCAAATACTTTTTTGTAACTCTGCGTAATGATGACTTCCTTGTCACGTGTAGAGCTGGTGGCAGACCCGATGGAATTGAGCATGAACTCGTAGAAACCAACAAGACTTCTGACTTCATCGTAGCGAGAAGAGTCCACAGGCTGATTTTCTTGAGCTATTGCTGAAGGGAAGGTTGTCAATAGTGCACCAAAGAGCATGAGTGTGTAGCGCAGTATATTAATTTTTGCCATAGAGGTAATTCTTCATTTGTTGTTTTTCATCTTCGTTAGCAAGTGCAACGAGACTAGAAATGAGCCAGCCAGAGTTGTAGCCCGATCGGTTAAAATTAGCGAGTGAAAAGTAATAGCCTTCTACAGAAAAGAAGTGAAAGGACACATTCTTTACGGTGACGAATTTGAGATTACCCATATTCATTTCGTAGAGAAAAATACTTAAGTAGTCTGTTTCGAAATCCTTTCCTGTGAACTGCTCATTGTGCTGGTTGTCAGCAAAGGCTTTGCGCAGGGTCATGAACTCCAGTTCGTGACTCATGGGATGTAAAAATTTCTTACTCTCCGTGGTATCCTTGTCGAATTTACTGCTAAAAACATCAAAGGAGACATTATCTATGATCCACTCATAACCCTGCCCTTGTTGCTGTAGTCGCATATATAAGGTGCCAGGTACTTTCTTCCCCTTGTAAGTAAAGGTCGTATTGACCTCTGCGAGCCAATCGTCTTGATGAAAATCTAAGAAGACGGGAGACTTTTTGTCTGTGATTGTAGAGATGAATTTCTCGGCTAATTTTCGATCTATTTGTCCCGTCTGTGTGTCAAACAAGACAGGCATGTATTGATTACGGAGGTTGGTACTGTGGTATTGCTTGTCCGTTTCGTAGTAGCGTTTGCCGTTTTTGTCTTCTTCACCATTGAAGCGTCTGAAAAACTGGTTGATTTGTTTGGTTGAGGCGTTGAGTTGTTCCTGGGTTTCACGCATATCATCGGTGAGCCTACCTTGGCCCACCGATGACTGCATAGTGCATATCCCTAGGATGAATGCTAATAAGATTCTCATGCAGTTGTTTCTGTTACTTTGATGTCTCCTAAGAGTACATCCCAAAATTCGATGATTCTACCCGCGATCTGCGTTTCTTTCTTTTTGACATAGATCGTGATGTCCTTTTTGGTGGTGTCTTTGTAACTGAGGCTACCATCTTTGGACGTCCCTTCGAATCGTTGATAGATCGTAATCACACCTACATAAGTACCGTCAGGCTGCTGCTCTAGATCACTGACATAGTGTATGTCGTACCATTGGATTTTGACCTTGTCATAGTTGAGAGCCATTAGTCGCTCAAAGTAGTCTCGCACTTTGAAATAGCTGATTTCTTCACTTTCTAGAGACGAAACTCCCATTTCGCTATCCTCAGCGAATAGTTCTTCGGCTCTATCCATGACACGCTTGGCTTCAGAAAACTGGGTATCCTTGCTGCCTATGATACTGATATACTTACTCAGGTCTTTAACTTTCTCTAGTGCGAGCGAGTCTATCGCCTGTTTTCTACTTGGGTTAATGTTCGTCTGCGCAAAGGCACTAGTTGTCAGTGCCAGCAAGAGTGATAGTGCTGTGTATTTTATGATTTGCATGGTGTTAATATTCTAATTTGCGTGGATTATTTTTTAAGAACCAATTCTTTGATTTGGCCATTGTCGTCATAAACGATTTCTTCGATGACTGCTTTGTTGTTTTTGGTATCCTTGAGATAGTGCAGGTAGTTATCTATCGTGGTAGGCTCATCATAGCCTGCTTCACTACCATCCTTATAGATGACGATTAATACTGGTGCGTCAGGTCTGCCAAACATCGTGAGAGCTTCTTCGATACTCGCATTAGCAGATGCGGTAGATGATGAAGTAGCTACGGCATTAAAGTAGTTGGTGAGTTTTTCCTCTTTACTGAGTACTTTTTCTACAGGTTCTACTTCGGGTTTTTCTTCAGGCTCTTCGATAGGTTCCACTTCTTGTGTCGTGGTGACTATAGGTGCATCACTAGACTTGGTGAGTTTTTTCTTGCTCTTACAAGAGGAAAAACCAACGAGTAAGGCCAATATGATGACCATAGACCAAGAGGGGATATTACTGATGTGTTTTGTCATTGTTCTTATTGTTATGTATAGTTAGTGATTCAAATGAAATCACGTATAAATTTACCTTTTCCTACTGAGCAAATAGTGTTCCAGTTCATATATGAAGTGAAAATATTTGTTTTGATGAAATAATATTCTCGATTTAAGAATCCAACTGTCGATATAAGAATGGGATTGATGTGGTTACTCTGGTGGATATAGTCAGTCGATTTGAGTGGTTTAACCAGCTCCTTTCTTATTATTACACCAAATAACTATAGATATGACTATATCAAGAGCGAGTATTTGGATTATGTGTGTTGTCATAAGTGGACTGTATAGTTGCAGTTCAGTGGATAAATACAGAGTGTCTATCGAAACTTTGAGTACCGAGTGGCAGATCACAGCGCAGGATGCTAGTGATTTGTCTGTGTTGGCTAGTCAGGAGATTTCAGATTGGAAATCCATGTATCATGGGATGTATGCCGAGCTGTCAGATACGCTGGATGACCATACGATGGCGAAAGTAAATGTTCTGAAAAAAGCTTGTTTGGCACATGGTGATGTCTTGCTGGAGGTTCAGGAGATCATGGATGGAAAAATTAAGGATATAGAAAATGTAGGGCTGGATATACAAGAGCTAATGTTAGTATTAGAGAACGGTGAAGCATCTGCCGATATAGATGATAAGATACAAAGTGCAGAGGGTTTAATTACTTCATACCAAAGCTCTATACAAGAGTATCGCAGTATCATTGATAGTACTAAGGTGAGTTGCACTGAAACCTGTCGTGATTTCTCTTTATTGGTGATGGGGGAGTAGTTAACGAATACTAGAAAAGAAGCGAGATTTTAGGTGTTTAATGTTATTCAGATTTCTGCACAAATACCGAAATTGCTTGCTGATGGTCTTGTGGATAGCTTTTCTCCGTTTTAGCCTCTTTTGAATCAAATGAAGATATTCCTTTCGCGTAGAGGGGAGGTCATTGGCTTTTTTTTGCACTTCAAACAAGATATTCATCTCCTAACTCTCTGTCAGCTTAAGTCATAAATGTTTTTCAGTGAGCCTAAATTAGTCTTTGCGTTTCACTCTTGTAGTATCTCAAAATACCCTTGTATTTCAAATAATGTTTTTCTAATTTTGCCCCTCGATTTTTAAAACTAAATATTTCATAATGAAAAATTACGAGACGGTATTCATTTTAACTCCCGTTTTGTCTGATGATCAGATGAAGGATGCTGTCGGAAAGTTTAAAAAAGTTCTCCAAGACAATGGTGCTAAGATCACCAACGAAGAGAACTGGGGCTTGAAAAAGTTAGCTTATCCGATTCAGCACAAATCAACAGGTTTTTACCAACTATTCGAATTCGAAGGTGAAACAACTATCGTTGATGCTCTAGAAACTGAGTACAGACGTGACGAGAAAATCATGAGATTTTTGACGACTGCTTTAGACAAACACGCGTTGGCATACAATGCAAAGAGAAAAAGCGGTGCATTTAACAAAAAGAAAGAGGAGGCTGCATCATGACATTAGTTAACGAACCAATGAACAGAACTGACAGGAAGAAAAAGTACTGCAGATTCAAGAAAAACGGTATCAAGTATATCGATTACAAAGACGCTAACTTCCTATTGAAGTTCGTCAACGAGCAAGGTAAAATTTTGCCAAGAAGATTGACTGGTACGAGTCAGAAATTCCAAGGTAAAGTATCTCAAGCTGTCAAAAGAGCGAGACACCTAGCTTTGTTACCTTATGTTACGGATTCATTAAAATAATACAAGGACATGGAAATTATATTGAAAGAAGATATCAAAGGCCTTGGTTATAAAAATGATATTGTAACTGTGAAGCCTGGTTACGGTAGAAATTTCTTGATTCCTCAAGGATTCGCTATCATAGGTAGCCCGTCAAACAAGAAAATGATCACTGAAAATGTTCGTCAAGCTGCTCACAAAGCAGAAAAAATCAAGCAAGATGCTGAAGAATTGGCGAAGAAGATCGGTGAAAGTGCTATAGAAATCAAAACTAAAGCTGGCGAAAGCGGTAAAATCTTTGGTGCAGTCACTGCACTTCAGATTTCTGATGCTCTTGCTGCTAAAGGTTTCGAAGTAGATCGTAAGAAAATCGGATTCAACACCGCTATCAAAAGCGTAGGTGAGTACGGTGTGACTTTAGATTTGCATAAAGAAGTGAAGCATGAGGTTACTGTTAACGTAGTAGCTGAATAATCACTCTCAACACTCAAGATAACGAAACCTCTGACCTGTGTCGGAGGTTTTTTTGTGTCTATATTTGACCAGAATCATGCAGCTACCCCTCAAAACCGATATCAAAATTAAATCTTTTAACGAGTCTATCCAGCTCGGTCAGCAGATCGTGACGCTCGGTTCGTGTTTTGCACAGGGGATGGGGGAACGATTGCAGCAGTTTAAATTCGATACGCTTGTCAATCCCTTTGGTGTGGTTTTTAACCCCGTGTCTCTGGCGAACTTGCTGCGGGACTCTCCGCTTGATACGTCACGTTTTGTGGAGCGTGATGGTTTGTGCTGTCACTATGACTATCATTTTGATGTGCGGGCGGAAAATCCGGAGTTATTGGTGGAGCAGATTGCTGTAAAACGCCAGCAAGTACAGTTTTACCTTCAATCTGCGGATTGGCTGATACTGACATTCGGTAGCGCAACCGTCTATGAATACAACGGGCAGGTAGTCGCGAACTGCCACAAGCAGCCGCAGCATTTGTTTGACAAGCGAATGTTAAGGTCGGGTGAAATGAACAGAGGCATGCAGGATGTATTGGGGACATTGCAAAAACATAACCCGAAATTAAAAGTGATACTCACCGTTAGTCCTGTACGTCATATCAAAGACGGGATTACCGAAAACCAACTGAGTAAATCGCTGCTCCGCGTGCTTTGTGATCAATTGTCCCAGAACAACGGAATGTATTACTTCCCGTCTTATGAAGTGATGGTAGATGACCTAAGAGACTATCGGTTTTATAAGTCTGATATGGTGCACCCGACTGAGCAAGCAGAAGAGTATATCTGGAATTCTTTTTTGCATGCGGCTATGGATGAACATAGTAAAGACTTTATCAAGCAGTGGTATTTGATTCGTACAGCTATGGCTCACCGCCCTTTTAATCCTAAGACTGCTGCACACCGCCAGTTTTTATTACAGTCTCAAGCTAAACTCTCAGCGTGGAGGGACGTAGTAGATGTTCAAGAAGAATACGCATGGTTCGAGCAGCAATTGACCGCTCTATGAGCCTGTTAAAAAGTATGGCAAGGGGAGTAGTTAATTATGAAAATGGTATTTATAGACTCTTAATTTTAAAATTCACGTAAATTTTATCAATATTGTTAAGAAATGGCTCGGTTATTGGCTGTATTTTCAATAAATACCACTTTCTTTGGGCTATAATATAATGAAGACACTCGCTTCACATATCGATTTCACTACAGTTGCTCCTAGCCCTAGGAGGAATAGGAGACCCTTTGGGGTCAATTAATTAAGGATTACCTACGTGGTAGTCGCACATCGTATATATAAACACCAATTATTTTTTTACTTAACTAAGTTCATAAACTATGAACGTTGAAGTGCATTATGCAACGCCTGAGCATGCTAAATATGCCCAAGCTATATGTGAGTTGATAGAATCCGCAGCAAAAGCGCGGGGTACTGGGATTGCTAAACGCGATCCAAAGTACGTCGAGAAGAAAATCAACAATGGTGAAGCGGTCATCGCTTTGAGTGACAAGGGAGACTTGGCAGGGTTCGTCTACATCGAGACTTGGCAAAACAAGGAGTATCTCGCGAACTCTGGTCTCGTTGTGCATCCCGATTTTAGGAATTTGGGACTGGCAAAGAAGATTAAGCTCAAAGTACTCAAGCTCTCTAAAGAGAAGTTTCCAGGGACGAAGATTTTTGGTATCACGACCAGTTTGGCGGTACTGAAGATCAACTATGAGTTGGGCTATCGTCCAGTGACATTCTCTGAACTGACCACTGATTCAGAGTTTTGGAACGGCTGTCGCAGCTGTCCCAATTACGATATCTTAGAAAGAAACGAACGCAGAAATTGTCTCTGTACGGGGATGCTTCTTCACGAAGCTTCCAATAAATTTGTAATCAAAGAAAAAGGAATCATTGCGAAGCGTTTTCAACGTCTAGCGAATTTCAAGAATCAAAGAAAACAGAAGAAGAAATGAGTAACAAAAAGGTAGTGTTGGCTTTCAGTGGTGGATTGGATACCACGTATTGCGCTTTCTATTTACAAGGTTTGAATCTGGATGTATATACCGCTCTGGTCAATACGGGAGGGTTTACTGCTGAGCAAATGGCAGAGGCCGAAAGTAGGGCAAGATCATACGGTGTAGTCGAGCATGTCAATCTTGAAAAAACTCAGGACTTCTATGATGAGTGTCTCAAGTATTTGATCTACGGTAATGTCTTGAAAAACAACACGTACCCACTATCAGTGAGTGCTGAACGAGCGTTTCAGGCTTTGGCGATTGCTAAATATGCCAAGTCTATCAATGCGGATTATATCGCGCATGGTAGCACAGGCGCAGGCAACGACCAAGTGCGTTTTGATTTGATATTCCAAATCATCTGTCCAGATGTAGAGATAATTACACCGATCAGAGATAACAAACTTTCGCGTCAAGCGGAAATAGAATATTTGAAAGAAAAGGGTGTCAATATCTCTTGGGAGAAAGCCAAATACTCGATCAATAGAGGATTATGGGGGACTTCAGTTGGAGGTGACGAGACTTTGACGTCTAATCTGACATTGCCCGAAGAGGCCTATCCTAGCCAAGTAGAAAAGGATGGGAGCGAAGAGGTAGAATTGTCTTTCGACAAAGGGCAATTGAAAGGGCTTAATGGCAAAACCATGGGAGCTGTCGAGGTGATCGAGACACTAAACGATATTGCATCCAAGTATGGAATCGGGCGTGATGTACATGTCGGAGATACCATCATCGGAATCAAAGGTCGTGTGGGGTTCGAGGCAGCAGCACCAGTCGTGATATTGAAGGCACACCACCTGCTAGAGAAGCACAACTTGACCAAGTGGCAACAACACTGGAAGGAGCAACTGGCCAACTGGTACGGAATGCTACTACACGAGGGGCAGTTTTTAGACCCAGTGATGAGAGATATTGAAGTGTTTTTAGAAAATACGCAGCGAAACGTTACAGGGACTGTTAAAGTAAAATTGGCACCTTACCGTTTCCAAGTGATAGGGATCGAATCTGACAAGGATCTGATGTCATCGGATTTTGGGCAGTATGGTGAAATGAACAACGGATGGTCGGGCGAAGATGTCAAAGGCTTTACAAAGATATTAGCAAACCAAACGAAAATTTATAGCTCGATTAACAATGATTAAAGTAGGGATAATAGGTGGAGCTGGCTATACAGCAGGTGAGTTGTTGAGAGTATTGGCAGGGCATCCGGAGACGGATGTAGCTTTCGTACACAGTACGAGCAATGCAGGTAATTCGATTGATTCGGTACACAAGGATCTCGTGGGAGATATAGAAGGAGACTTTACGGATCAGCTAAATTTTGATGTAGACGTATTGTTTATCTGCTCAGGACATGGTCACTCGCGTACGTTTGTGGAAGGGAATGATATCCCCGCAGGTGTCAAGATCATAGATTTGAGCAATGAATACCGACTCAAGGCTGATGCCGATGGTTTTGTATATGGATTGCCTGAGCTGAATTTGGGAGCGATCAAGAAGGCAACTAAAATAGCCAATCCTGGCTGTTTTGCTACGGCGATCCAATTGGGGATTCTGCCACTAGCAGCCAATGGCGAGTTGAACGAGGATGTACATGTCAATGCAATTACAGGATCCACAGGAGCGGGGCAAAACCCAAGTAAAACGAGCCATTTCAGTTGGAGAAACAATAACGTATCGATCTATAAGGCATTTAGCCATCAGCACCTAGGTGAGATCAATCAGTCGATTCAGCAGTTGCAAAGTGATTACGGTCATGAGGTGAAATTTCTCCCAGTCCGTGGCAATTTCCCAAGAGGGATTTTTGCTAGCTTGTACACCAAATGTACGCTCAGTGAAGAGGAAGTGATCGAGATGTATAGGGAGTTTTATAAGGATGCTGCATTCGTCCACGTGTTGGACTATGCACCTGATATGAAACAAGTGGTCAACACCAACAAATGTTTGATCCATGTGGAGAAGCATGGAGATACCGTTTTGGTGACTTCATGTATCGATAACTTGGTCAAAGGAGCTTCTGGACAAGCTGTTCAGAATATGAATTTAATGTTTGGATTGGATCAAAAAACAGGACTACAGCTCAAGAGCGTAGGATTTTAAATAAGAATTAGGATAACACACCCATCATATAAATTATTACCCGATGAAAATTGCATTAATAGGAGTAGGAAACTTAGGATTATCGATTGCACAAGGACTCGTAGACCAAACCAATTTTGATATAGAGCAGCTGGTGCTGACCAAAAGGAATGTCTCTAATCTTGATGGTTGGAAAAAGCACCCTCATGTACTCGTGACCCCATCCAATATTGATGCAGTGAGAGCTTCGGATGTTATCATTCTTTGCGTACAACCGAGTCAGATCAATACAATCCTAAACGAAATAAAGGATGAACTAGATGAGAAGAGACATGTGCTAATTTCTACGATCACAGGCCGTAAGATCAGTGAGATCGCGGAAATCGTAGGCAATAAAATTGCAATTATTCGCAGTATGCCAAATACTGCAATCTCAGTAGGTGAATCGATGACTTGTATTTCCACCAACGGGACAGGTAAAGCTAAGATAGGATTGGCAGAGGAGATTTTCAACGCGATGGGAGAGACACTGGTGATCGATGAGAGTAAAATGCAGGCCGCTACGGTGGTTTGTGCGAGTGGGATTGCATTTTGGATGAGGCTGATCAGAGCGACGACTCAAGGGGCTATTCAGCTAGGGTTCGATGCGCCAGAGGCCAAACATATGGCGACTCAAGCGTGTATGGGTGCAGCGACGCTTCTCCTCGAATCGGGCAATCATCCAGAGGAAGAAATCGATAAGGTGACGACTCCACAGGGTTGTACCATCTCTGGGTTAAATGAAATGGAGCACGAAGGACTCAGCTCTGCATTGATCAAAGGATTGATGAAATCCTACGAAAAGATATCTCAAATCATGACCGATAAATAACAATGAAGAATTACAAGGTTTATCCTTTGTTCGATATTACGATCGAAAAAGGAGAAGGGAATTATGTGTATGATACGGACGGAGAAAAATACCTTGACTTCTATGGTGGTCATGCCGTGATTTCTATCGGGCATTCTCATCCCACTTACGTGAAAGCATTGACAGAGCAGGTGAGTAAGATTGGCTTCTATTCCAACTCTGTAGTGATTCCACAGCAGGAAGAGCTGAGCGAAAAGCTGGGTAAGTTGAGTGGCTATGAAGACTACAATCTATTCCTCTGTAACTCTGGTGCCGAAGCGAATGAGAATGCACTGAAACTAGCTTCTTTTCAAAATGGAAGAAGAAAAGTCATCGCTTTCAAAAATGGATTCCACGGGCGTACTTCACTTGCAGTAGCAGCTACTGATAATCCTAAAATACAAGCTGCTGTCAACTTTACGGACAATATCCAGTTATTTGAATTAGGAGACCTAGAAGGGGTCAAAGACGCTTTGGCTGCCAAGGATGTGGCGTGTGTCATCATCGAAGGGATTCAGGGGATCGGTGGAATCAACGATCCAGGAGCGGAGTTCCTAGAAGGACTAGAGGAAGCTTGCCGTGCGACTGATACGGTATTTATCCTAGATGAAGTACAGTCAGGCTATGGTCGTACGGGTAAGTTCTTTGCGCACCAGTATGCGAACATCCAACCAGACATTATCACCATCGCCAAAGGAATGGGGAATGGCTTTCCGATTGGCGGAGTAGTCATCACTCCAAAATTTGAAGCTAGTTTTGGTCAGTTGGGTACGACATTCGGGGGCAACCATCTCGCCTGCGCAGCAGGAAATGCAGTCTTGGATGTGATCAAAGACGAAGACTTGATGACAAATGCCACAGAGATAGGTGATTACATCCTCTCTGAACTCGAAGGAGTGAGCGCAATCAAGTCCGCACGTGGCAAGGGATTGTTGCTTGGGTTGGTGTTTGACGAACCTGTCAAGGAATTAAGAGGCGAATTGTTGAAAAAATATAAGATATTTACGGGTGCAGCCACAGATCCGAAGGTGTTGCGATTGCTACCACCGATGACGGTGACCAAGGCTGACGCGGATATTTTAATCAATGCAATAAAAGAACTAGTATGACAAACTTTTGCTCGATCGATGATGTAGATGATCCCGTTGGGTGGATCCAAAGTGCAGTAGAGTTAAAGAAAAAAATAGAGCAAGATGGTCCGTTCACTAAGAATGGAAAGTCTGTTTGCCTTTTGTTTTTCAATCCAAGTCTGAGGACGAGATTGAGTATGCAAAAGGCATCTTTCAATTTGGGGATAGAGTCTTTTATCTTCAACCTCAATACCGAAGGCTGGCAGTTGGAGTTCGGTGATGGAGTCGTGATGAACGGCAATACCAGTGAGCACATCATCGAGGCTGCTGGTGTGATGAGTAGTTATTTTGACGCCATTGGTATCAGAGCCTTTGCTTCTCTGAGCAACAAGCAGGAGGATTATCAAGAGAAAATATTGAGTCAGTTCGTCAAGCACTGCTCGGTACCAGTGATCAATATGGAGTCAGCAACTTCTCACCCCTTGCAGTCTTTTGCAGACATGATCACGATCGAAGAATACAAGAAAGTCGATAAGCCTAGAGTTGTATTGTCATGGGCACCACACCCCAAAGCATTGCCTCAGGCTGTAGCCAATTCGTTTCTCAACTGGAGCAATCGAATGGATTATGACTTGGTATTGACACACCCTAAAGGCTATGAATTGGATCCCGGGATCGTAGGCAATGCAACCGTAGAATACGACCAAAATAAGGCATTCGACGGGGCTGATTTTATCTATACCAAGAACTGGTCTGCCTTCAATGATGAGAGCTATGGACAGGTTGTTTCGCAAGATCCGACATGGACGATCACTCCAGAAAAAATGGCGTTGACCAATGCAGCTAAGTTCATGCACTGTCTGCCGATACGTCGCAATGTCATCGCGACAGATGGGGTACTGGATCATGAGAGTTCGATCGTGATTGCACAGGCCAATCACCGCATTACATCAGCACAAGCCGTGCTACAAAAATTACTTAACGTCAAATAATCACACGTAGAATGGAGTCTTTGACAGTTGTCAAAATAGGAGGGAAAGTCATCAACGAAGAGGCTGAGTTGGATATCTTTTTGAAGAAGTTCGCAGCACTAAAAGGCAATAAAATACTCGTACACGGGGGTGGGAATATCGCCTCTGTCGTGCAAAATAAAATGGGTATACCGCCCAAAATGGTAGAGGGTAGACGCATTACGGATGCTGATGCCATTGATATCGTGACGATGGTCTTCAGTGGCCTCAATAAAAAGATAGTTGCCAAGTTACAGTCTGCTGGTATTCAGTCTCTTGGCGTGTCTGGGGCGGATGGAAACCTCATTCGGTCTCGCAAGAGAAGTGTTACCACCATTGATTATGGTTATGTAGGTGATGTAGAAGAGGTTAATGCAGAGTTTCTGAAGGCTTTGTTTGATTTAGGAATCGTGCCAGTAGTCTGTGCGTTGACGCATGACAATCAAGGTCAATTGCTCAATACCAATGCGGATACAATCGCCTCTGAATTGGCTCGTGGCATAGCAGATCACTATCAAGTGGATTTAGTTTACTGTTTTGAGCAGCCAGGGGTATTGAGTGACTTTGAGAACAAAGTAGTGATCCCTGAGATCACTCCCGCGGGTTATGCCAAGTACAAAGCTGACGGAGTGATTGTCGATGGGATGATCCCTAAACTCGATAATGCTTTTGATGCGATCAATGCGGGCGTTGATACAGTGAAAATATGTCACTTCGAGGCGTTGGACAAAGTTCAATCTATAGACTATCCCGGGACTACATTATGCTTGAAATAGACGCATCATATCACAGGTATACTCGAGAGGCAGTGGCACTATTGGCGGCTATGATAGAGACGCAGTCTTTTAGTCGCGAGGAAGAAAATGTAGCCCGAGTGGTTCGAATATTCTTGGAAGAAAAAGGAGTAGAGGTACAGCAACAGGGAAATAATATTTGGGCGCTATCCAAGTATTTTTCTGATGAGAAACCCACGATACTTTTGAACTCCCACATCGATACGGTCAAACCTGCCAAGACTTATACATTGGACCCATTCAAAGCGCAGATCATTGATGGCAAGTTGCACGGTCTAGGGAGTAATGATGCAGGTGGTCCATTGGTCTCGTTGATTTTGACCTTTCTGAATTTCCATGCACAAGAAAACTTGCCCTATAACCTGATCCTAGCAGCGACAGCCGAGGAAGAAGTGTCTGGAGCCAACGGCGTAGCATCGCTGTTGCCAGTTTTAGGCAAAATCGATTTGGCTATCGTGGGTGAACCGACGCTTATGGATATGGCGATTGCCGAGAAGGGACTGATCGTCATCGACTGTGAGGCCAAAGGATTGAGTGGTCATGCAGCACGTGATGAGGGTGTCAATGCCATCTACAAGGCGCTGACCGAAATAGAGAAATTGAAGAACTATCAGTTCGAGAAAGAATCGGACTACCTCGGGCCGATCAAGAAGACTGTCACGCTGATCGAAGCAGGTACACAGCACAACGTCGTGCCAGACTCATGCAAGTT
Organism: Reichenbachiella agariperforans; assembly: GCF_900142205.1. Classification (GTDB taxonomy): domain Bacteria; phylum Bacteroidota; class Bacteroidia; order Cytophagales; family Cyclobacteriaceae; genus Reichenbachiella; species Reichenbachiella agariperforans. The sequence continues at coordinate 90,510 of NZ_FRAA01000005.1, read as the reverse complement.
TGTTCTAGATGTGCGTACCACAGACGCCTACTCCAACCAAGAGGTTGTAGAAATCTTGGCGCGTGAGATCGACGTGGAGTTCAAGCCTCGGTCGCTGCGACTCAACTCATCGGGTATATCGAATACGCATCCTATTGTGCTGCGAGGGGATCACTTAGGAATGAAAAAATATGGATCACCAACCATGTCAGACCAAGCGCTAATGCCTTTTGATTCCATCAAGATTGGCCCAGGTGATTCGGCAAGGTCGCATACGGCAGATGAGTTCATCTACGTCGATGAGATCGAAAAAGGAATACAGCTTTACATCCAATTGTTGGATGGGCTGGAGATATAGTTTGAAGGGTTTAGACTAATAAAAGTGCTTTGTAAAGTCTCTGTGATTTGTTGAGAGGATGATATTTAAGCATAGTGACAAAAAATACATTTAATGAATGTATTTCAATATTTGATAATAGGACTCAGGTCAATAAGAAAAAGCAATACAACATGAAACTTTGGGACAAAGGCAATACAGAGGTATCTAAGGACATAGAAAACTACACCGTCGGACGAGACAGAGAACTGGATTTGTTGTTGGCTAGATTCGATGTATATGGCTCGATGGCGCATACGACGATGCTAGAGAGTATCGACCTGCTGACGTCAGCAGAGCTAACCGAGGTACACCGTGAACTCAAAGTGATTTTGGGCATCATCGAAGCAGGTGATTTTGTCATCGAGGATGGTATAGAAGACGTTCACTCACAAGTGGAACTGATGCTGACCCGAAAGCTAGGAGATACAGGCAAGAAGATCCACAGTGGTCGTTCGCGCAATGACCAAGTTTTGGTTGATCTCCGTTTGTTTATCCGTGATGAGATCAAAACCATTGCTGATTTGGTGACGGAACTCTTCACAACACTCAATGACCTCAGCAAACAGCACAAAGACGTACTGATACCCGGTTATACGCATTTGCAGGTGGCTATGCCTTCATCTTTTGGGTTGTGGTTTGGCGCTTATGCCGAGAGTCTGACCGATGATATGCATCTTTTGCAGGCGGCCTACAAGGTGACCAACCAAAACCCACTCGGATCGGGGGCAGGCTACGGGTCTTCATTTCCGCTGGATAGACAGATGACGACCGACTTACTAGGGTTTGATGACCTCAGTTACAATGTCGTCTATGCGCAGATGAGTCGTGGCAAGGTGGAGAAAACAGTAGCATTCGCCATGAACAGCATCGCGTCAACCTTGGCACGAATGAGCATGGATATCTGTCTGTACAACTCTCAGAATTTTGGATTTCTAGAGTTGCCCGCAGAGATGACGACTGGGTCTAGTATCATGCCGCACAAGAAGAACCCGGATGTCTTTGAGCTCATCCGCGCAAAAATGAACAAGCTGCAGTCGCTTAGCACTGAGATCAGTTTGATCACTACCAATCTACCTTCTGGTTATCATAGAGATATGCAGACGATCAAGGAGACTTTCTTGCCTGCTTTCTATGAATTGAAATCTACTCTAGAGATAGCCATCTTTGCGATGAAGAACATCAAGGTCAAAGACGGTATCATTCAAGATGAGAAGTACAAGGATCTATTCAGTGTAGAGGAAGTCAATCGACTAGTACTGCAAGGTGTACCATTCAGAGATGCTTACATACAAGTCGGTCAAGCGATCCAAGAGGGTTCTGACAAGCTCTCTAAGGAAGTGAAGCATACGCATCTCGGTAGTATCGGTGACCCAGCCAATGATCAGATAGAGGCTAAACTAAAGACTGTATTGGCGGGCTTTGGTTTCGAGAAAGCTGAAGAGGCTTTGAAGGCGCTGATGGGGTGACATAGTAGATCACTTCGTTATTCAAGATTCATTGTTCGAAATTCGTTACTGTTTTTCTTTAAAATAACCACCTATTATGAGGCTTTGAGGTGATATTTAAATGATTGGAATAATGAACACTCAATGTCGAATATTGATTTTATCTCCAGAAATACAGGCTGATCCACAGCAGCTAGGGTGACAGTATAGCGAGTCAAGGTGATCCCCTCGATACCTTAGACCAAAGAAACCAATTCTTCTTTGACAGCTTTCAGGACCATGCCTATGGTGTTCTTTACTTCTAATTTGATCAGCAGGGTTTGACGGTGTCCCTCTACCGTACGGGGACTAATGAATAGTATCTCGGCGATTTCTTGGGTGGACTTCTCTTGGCAGATCAGTTGTAGGATTTCGTGTTCTCGTGAGCTGAGGTTTCTACCTGGAGTGAAGCTGGGTCGGTTTCTGTTTTTCTTTTTCAGTCCCGTGAGCAGGGCCTGAGACACTTGGTGGTTGAAGTAGTGCCCTTTGGTATGGACTTCATGGATGGCCTGTTCCAGTTCTATTTTTTGGGTGTTTTTGACGAGGTATCCATGTACGCCGGACTCCATGAGGTAGGTGATCATTCGGTCCTCGTTGTGCATGGTGAGTACCAGTATTTTGCTATCGGGGTACTGTGCGAGTACGTTTTCGGTGGCTTCTATGCCGTCCATGTCGGGCATCTCTAGATCCATGAGGATTACATCTATGGGCGTGTCCTTCATGGCTGCCAATAGCTCGATCCCGTTGGAGGCCTCAGCGACGAGTTCGATATGTTCCATCCTTAGCATGATGGAGCGGATCCCTTCTCTGAAGAGGTCATGGTCATCTACGAGGGCTACTTTGATGGTGGATGTGGTCATACTAAGCTGATTTGAATCGATACAATGGTGTGGTTGTCTTGTTGGCGGTAGGTAATCTCACCGCCCAGCAAGTTAACTCTGCTTTCAATGTTTTTGATGCCCAGTCCACTGAAATTTAGCGTGTCCTTGGGTAGATAGCCTACACCATCGTCCATGTAGGTCATGTGCAGGTTTTGATGGGTCTGGATGAGTCTCAGTTGTATGTGACTGGCATGGGCATGTTTGAGGGTGTTGTTGACTAGCTCTTGGATGACCCGAAACAACATCAGTTCGGTCTGGTAGTTCATCCCCGCTACGGCGTTGTGATGGAAATCCACGAGGATGTTTTTAGCGCCATTGATGCTGTCGATCAGGTTTTCGATGGCTTCTAGTATGCCGAGGTTTTCGAGGATGGCAGGGTGTAGGTCGTGCGATATACGCCGTACATTGTGGATGGTGTCGTCTACGAGCTGGTTGGTTTTTTCTTTGAGTTGGGTCAGTTGAGCAGGGGTGTTTTCCATGTCGATCTGATCGGTGTACAGTTTGATGGTGGTGAGCATCGCACCGATATCGTCGTGTAGGTCTTTGGAGACGCGGTTTCGTTCTTTTTCCTGACTGTCCATGCTGGCTTTGAGGAGTTTGGATTGATGTTCGGTCGCTAGTTTTTGATTTTGTAGTTGCTGATCGAGCAGTCTACGCTGGTAGACGATGAAGAACATAATAATGGCTAGCGCCATGAAAAACATCCCAAGCATAGAGAAAAGGAGTACTTCTAGGAGACTTAACGAACTGGTCTGATCCATAGGGCGATAGAGAAGGCGATATAATGGAAAACATTAAAGATAGCATTGATGCTAAACGAGAGTTCTCTTACTTGTTTGGCCTCCAAACCTAGTTCATTGGTGACATGAAACAATACGATACAACTAGAGAAATAAACAAGAACCCCCGAGTTGATCCAAAACATGGGGTTCTGTTCTAGCTTTTCGTACTTGGTCTGCTGGAGTAGCTGATAGAAATACATCACAGACAGCGCAATCAACAAGGCTGAACTGATGGTGAGTGTGTTGGAGTTGAATATGGTGAAGTCTTGCCAGAGCAGGGTATTCGCTATGGCGAAGAGAATGAAAGCTCCTCTAATCCATTGGATGGCGTTGTTTTGACGAAGTAGGTTCAATTCGTGCTTGTATATCGAGGTGAGGATACAAAACTCTACGACCGTAAAAACGTGAAAGACCGCCATGTTGTTGATCTGGTACTGCCACAGCAGTCGCGAGCATAGTTCTACTGCGGCAGTGATGATGATTAAAGCAAATAGCTTGCGCTGTATGTTGTTTTGCTGCTTGAACCGAACCGCTCCGATCAATAAGGCGATCCCTATGAATACATAGGGAATCGTATGCAAAATTTGGAAAATTTCTTCGCTAGCCATTTACTTTAACGGATTTAACTTAACAAGTCGTAGGGCAAGGAGTGATGTACTCTATGACAATAGTAGATGCTTTTGCTGTCGCTTCATAGCGCGCACCGAACTCATGGATTTTTCCGATCTCTTCGTGGTTTAGCGTGCTGTTCAGCTGGATTTCCAAAATAGGAGAGAACGAGAATTGATCTCCTTGTTGGAATTTGTTGTAGTCCATCCCCATGTGTAAGGATACGCGACTGATGTTTCCTCTGTGCTCATTCATACATTCCAAAAATATAGTATTGGGCGTGCCCTCACCAAATTTATAGCCCATGAGTCTAACTCTTTCATTTCTACGGTTGATGAGTTCCTCTCGCGTAAAAATATCGTCGAGCAGATGGCTATCCAAAGTCATCCAGTTTCGAATCAGGGTGTCTTTGAGACGTTCTGAGATAATGCTGTCCTCTAGGTTTGGATCGTGATCAGTGGATTGATCCGGGGTGTTTATATCCATAGAGACATAGGCTTTGGAGCTGTCAGCATAGTTGATCTCAAAGTATGGTGCGAAAGTAACTTCGGTATTGATCGGATTGACTGCCGAAAGTCCCATGAATAAAACAGCTGACGTCATTTCTGTATCTACACTTTTAGTAGAGAGCGCATCAGGCATGAGCATATCAAAGGTGCTCACTCTGCTGAATTGAGTAACTGGAGGAGTATTGATTTCGGTCAGGAGATTGATCCCATCAAAATTTCTGGCAAGATCAAAAACGCTACATTGTATCCAGTTTTGATGTCTTTCATTTGCTTGTTCTAGCTGCATAAGTTTACGGTTTTTAATATGTGAATGCAATGTTACAGAAAAACCCCATTACGTTATGTATGAATGTTTAGGGTGTAAACTGTAACGCATTGATATACAGAGTTGTAATTTGTTTGTTTTATTCATAGTCCGTATTGATACTTATGGATTTGCGTGAGCTTACGTGTTCTTCCAAAGCCGTAATAGTGCTCTTTTGTGCACCAGACTTAGTCTCTAAACTTGCATCATAACATTTGTATTATTTAAACAAACAACTATGGAAACGTTAGAAGCAACACAACAAAAAACACACAAAGAAGATGTGATAGTCACATGTGAAGGTGCCTTTCAGGTGAAGACAGTAGAAGGTGGTGTGTATGAAAAAGACCTCACACTGAATGCACTAAAAGGTGGATCTATCCATGCCTTGGAAGAAATCACAGTGAAGGGAACCTTAACTATTCATGCGGACGATGCAGCGACCATTGGTATACCTGCTAAGGTGACAGCCCTTGGGGGATTGATCGTAAAAAGTAGGTATTCATCCAATGTGAACACCAATCGACTCATCTCTGGAGATGCTGTGACTCCCAAATTTGAATTGTTCAAATCAGGTACAGAGTCTCTATACATGGTCGTGAACAGTGGCAAAATAACGGGAAGTGTCAAAGACAATAGCACTTTGCACCTGTGGGTGGATTTTCCAAATGAATTGGTTTCGGATACGGTGACTGTAGACCATACGTCCAGCTACACGCGTCGTTCTTGGAACGCTCCTAAATAATAGTTCGAAACTAGCAAGTAAGGCAAAAGCCAGCTTCCTCTACTGAGGGGCTGGCTTTGATGTTTTGGGTCAAAAGGGGCAGTGCTACCTATGCTAATACGCAATCACCGTCTTGCCAATGGTTTTGCCAGACTCTTGCATCTCGTGCGCTTTCTTTAGATTCTCTACAGAGAAGCCCTGGAGTGTAGTAGTCAGTGTGGAGCGTAAGGTGCCATCATCGAACAGCTCAGCGATACGGTTGAGGATGTCGTGCTGTCTCTCGATATCGTCGGTCGTGTACATGGATCGGGTGTACATGAGTTCCCATGAGAAGCTTACACTTTTGGTCTTCAGTACATTAAGGTTCAAGGGTTCATTGCTACCTGTGATCGATACGATGTGTCCCTGAGGTTTGATGATCTCCGCCATCGTGTCCCAATATCCTTTGAGGTCTACAAAATCCAAAATGTAGTGGACTTGGCTGTGACCTATTTTTTCTAAATCTTCCTTGAGCTGATAGTGGTTGACGACATAGTCAGCGCCCATGTCCTTGCACCACTGTACCGAGTCGGGTCTCGAAGCGGTCGCGATGACTGTGAGCCCTGCTACTTTCTTGGCGAGTTGGATGGCGATAGATCCTACGCCACCTGCACCTGCGAGGATCAGTACCGACTTGCCTTTGTCAGTCTCTGTGTTGATTTTGATGCGGTCAAAGAGTGATTCGTAGGCCGTCAGCCCTGTCAATGGGATGGCAGCAGCTTCTGCTATGCTTAGGCGCTTGGGCTTGAGGCCCACGATGCGCTCATCTACGAGTTGGTACTCGGCATTGCTGCCACTACGGGTCAAGTCACCGGCGTAGTATACCTCATTCCCAACTTTGAATTTTGATACTTGATCACCCACCGCTTCGACGATACCGACGGCATCCCAACCAATGACTTTTGGGGTGTCGAGTACCTTGTCCTTGGCGGCACTTGTTCGGATTTTGAAATCTACTGGATTGACGGAGATTGCCTTTATCTTGATAAGTAGATCGTATCCAGTGGGAGAGAGCTTGTCCATTTCGAAGGCTATGAAACTGTCCTGTGCTGATATGGGTAGTGATTGTTTGAATCCTATGGCTTTCATGTATTTGTTTTCGTTTACTGAGTTAGTACTATACGCAAAAGTCTCCGATAGGATGAATATTCTCCCACTAAAACGAGATACCAAAACGATCGGTCTTCAGTCAATAACGAGGTTACTCTAAGTAACCTCGTTATTTCAGATTCAAAAGAACCTTGTCAAACCAAAAAGTAGATTAAAGGGATGGTTTTATACACTAGGCTGATTATTTTTATCTAGCCAGACCAGTAAGGAGGTTACTCCAAGTAACCTCCTTACTGGTGACGTTACTTAAAACTTAAACCAACCAACCCATGGATACCCGTACCACCCAACTAGCGCCTGAAAGCTATTACCACATCTACAACCGTGGTGTCAACGGCCAGTCTGTTTTCTTTGCGTCTAAGAACTACGATTACTTTTTGCAGCAGTATGCGAGATATGTTCATCCTTGGGTTAGGACTTACGCTTACTGTTTGCTCAACAATCACTTTCACCTGTTGATTCAGGTCAAATCTGAAGAAGAGCTATCTGCCGTGATGCTGAAAGACAAAGACAAGCCTAGCTACTGGCACGTCAGTAACGGTTTCTCCAGCTTTTTGCAAGGCTACACCCGAGCCATCAACAAGCATTACGATCGCACAGGCCCTTTGTTTGAGAGGCCATTTAAGAGGATTGCCGTCACCAACAATGCTTATTTTTCTCAATTGATCCGATACATCCATCACAACCCTGTCAAACATGGGTTTGTCACCGATCACAAAGAATATCCCTACTCATCCTATCATGCACACCTAGCGACCACCAGTACCAAGCTGTATCGGAGGGAGGTATTAGATTGGTTTGGTGGCAAAGAAAACTATGCTTCTTTTCATGAAGAGACCGCTGTTCTACCTTTGGATACAGATTGGTTTTGGGAGTAACAAGGTTGTTTTTTTGGAGCTTACCTTAGTCAGTAACGAGGTTACTTAAAGTAACCTCGTTACTGACTTTCAAAAACCCGTGCAGGTTTACTCCTAAGCGTAGTGTTGCTTGTGAGAAAGACTGCTGTTGTTTGTGAGAAGGTCTGTCTAGGTTTGGAAGAAAGCCTGTCCAGCTTCGAGAGAAAACCCGCGCGGTTCGAGAGAAAGTCTGCACGGGTTTGGAACAAAGTCTGCGTAGATCTGAAGCAAAATCCGCACGGATTGGAGGCTAAGTCTGTGCAGATTTTGTGGGGCATGTGACTAGACCTCATTTGATGACTAGAGTAAAGGTTAACTGATTGAAATGCAGGTAATTAATATTGGTCAGTAAAAACTTTACTAAGTATTTGATTTTTAACATATTTTGGCATTTTCCCGAGCATTTTTGGAACGGATATTGTTCTTGAAGAATTGTCTTCAGACACATCGAAAAGGCCACTCGATAACCCCGTTTGTCTTCACCCAATTTATGAACAGTTCTGCTGTTTTGATCCAAGTATGGACAAGCACCCCGCTTTCGCAAGCACACACGCACTGCACAGTCTCACTACGCATAGTTACGACCTAGCAAAGCACCCAATAGATGCAAGTATGATCAGTATTACTTAGCAAAACCTCAGGCAGGCTCTGCCGGTTTTGAAAGGTTGATGCTACGCTCAGTAGACGTGTCCGTGGTACGTCCTTGTGAAGCAAAGTTTAACTCATTTTTCACATTTTAAATTTTCAAGTCATGTCAATTATGTATAAAGCTGTACCTAAAGCGCAACCGGGAGTGGTTGGCGGAGGTCAAATCAAGTATTACGCGAGCATCATTCGTGAGCGCCCAGTGGGCATCCGAAAGATTGCTACGGAAATTTCCAAAATGACGAGTTTGCATACCACCGATATATTTGGTGTATTAGAGTCATTCTTGGATCGCATGCACACCTATCTCGAAGAAGGCCGCATTGTGAGGCTAGGGGATATGGGTAGTTTCTCACCAGCTATCGCGAGTTATGGGGAGGATCTCATAGAAGATGTAGATAAAAGAACGATCAAAAGGCTCAAGGTCAATTTTAGACCAAGCATGGAGCTAAACGATCGATTGTCAACTGTAAAGTTCGTAAAGCAAGATGTTGAACCGATTGTCTAAGTTGTTGTATCCGCATTCAAATGATAGGAGAGGCCTTATTTACACTAGATGTTAGTAGTTAGATTTTAGTATTTAGACAATCTATCTCATGTCTCAAGTCTGGTGTTCAAACAGCTAAAAATAAAACCATACCGTTTCGTACGATAGTGATGGATTGATTCTTAGTGAGGGCCTCTTTTTTTACTACATACTAGTAGCTAGTATGTAGATTTTAGACAAAAGTCTAGCGTCTAGCGATCTATAAACCTAATGTTTAAAAGTCTCACATCTAAAAAAAAGGAAATCATGAAAACTACCCATATATACACCCTCATACTCTTGGTGCTCGTTGGCCTCATTGTCTACCAAAGCCTCGTCAACCAAGATAGCTTTCGCCAAGCGCAAAGCCTGAGCCAGTCTCTAAAGGTGCAGATCGATACCTTGCAGTCTATCGCTGCACAGTACGAGCGCATCCATCAAAACTACGAAACACTCCATGCCCAACTGTTGCTGTCTCAGCACCGCATCAGCGACATGAACCAAGACCTGACGCGTATCTCGGATGAGCAGCAGCAGGACGTGATCCAGATCCGGGATAGCCTGAGGCAAGTCCTCCGAACCTACGATGCGGTTTCACCCAATATGATGTCTCACCATCAAATACCCTCGCCATGAAGTCGCTGTATTTCATACTATGGATCCTTGCAGCACTGCCCGTCAGCGCAGCGCAGGTGGTGGATTTCACGCAAGCGGACGACAGCCTCCAAGTCTACCAGGGGCAGACCGTCCATGTACAGGCCGACGGTGCCTGGGTGATCAGCATGCAGCGGGCTGCTTTGCTCAACCAGAAGTTGCAAGAACTGCAGACCGTCTCAGCTGCCCATGCAGAACTGACACAGACCAATCAAGAGATCCTAGACAAGGTACGGGAGATCGAGAGACTCACGGCGCAGCTCGTCCACAAGATCGAGCGTGACCAGCACGATATCGCGCTCAACATGAACCAGATCATCGCCGAGCTAGACCGCAGCATCGTCGTGCTCCAAACCACTAACGCCGAGCTGCAGTCCACCAATGAGCAGCTCAACCAGCAACTGGCAGAGATGGAGCGCACCGTCAAGCACCTTAAGAAGCAGATTCGCCGCATCTGGTGGAAATCCACCGCCGACAAGGTTGTCATTGGTTTAGCAGCCTTTGGGGTCGGTTGGGTAGTGGGGAGTCTGTGAGGTCCCATATCACATGTTTTTAATCATTTAAACAAATGATTAAAATAGCGACTGAATAGAGAACTAGGAGGTAGGATGAAACGTATAATTACACATATTATTGAACAAAAATTTAACCCTATAATAGATTTACCATGAAGAAGATTCTAGTCCCTACTGATTTCTCAAAATTGAGTGAAGATGCGTTGGCGTTCGCGATTGAAGTGGCTCAAAAATATGAAGCGACCATTACTTTGGTAACCAGCCTTCACTATGATTTTTATCCAGAAATTCATGACGCAACTATAGTGACCAGTACATTACTCAAGAAGGTAGAGGAATCGTCCAAGGAGCAAATGAATCAACTGATCGCAAGATACAATGTATCAGGCGTATCTATTGATGAGTATATTTCTGATGAAACGCTCATCACCATACTTAACGAAAAGATCACTCATGAAGCTTACGATTTGGTGATCATGGGAACGAGCGGAAGTTCTGGTATAGATGAATTCTTGGAAGGGTCAAACACAGAAAAGGTGGTTAGGAAGGCGGCATGTCCGGTCATCTCAATCAGTGGAAAAACGGTGCTAGACGAAATTAAACGTGTGATGATTCCGATTGACATAGATGATATCCGAATGAGTTTTCTACAAGAAGTAGCAAGTATGGAGGCTCTATTTAACGTCCAATTGGATTTTGTATGGGTTCGAACTGTTCATAATATAGAAAATGAAGAAGAAATCTCTCGTGAGACATCCAAGCTGATTCAATCTTTGGGGATTAAAGCCTTCACTTTTCATATTGTTCGGTCTGTGTCTCCATCCGTGGGTATTTTGAGATACGTAGAAGAAGAAAACATAGACATGATCGCAATGGCTACTCATGCGAGAAAAGGAATCGCACATTGGCTGCTAGGTAGCCTCACTGAAGATACTGTCAACCATGTGAAAGTACCCGTTTGGTCTTTCAAAATGGATAGCGATGAAAAGAGAATTGATTTGGATAGCGTTGAGCCTATCATGGAGGTGTCCTCCTATACCAAAATAGAAATGCCTGTTGATTAAACGCTCAAGTAGAGCCAGTCTGGCTTTTATAAAGTATGTGGGTACGGTTTTCTTGAAGTCTAAAACCGAACCCATATATTTTAGATATGTCTGACAGTACAATAGAGGTTGCATTATAATCTTATGTCTGTTGACTTATGAGTCTGTTCAGTGAAGTCTGTCAAGTTGAGTATTTAAGCAATATAGTGTCTTAACCAACCTTTGACATACATATAATCCCCTGTTATCTTCCCAAAATAGATAGTCGTACGTTTTGGATGGACGACTATCTATTTTAAATCGATAAGAAGAGACCAATCCCTCACTTTATCGCCCCAATCCAACAATCAAATCAACTCTTTGCGTTAATTTTGTAGCTTAAATAAGTGTGAACACCAGACTGTGAACCTGGCAATTAAACATTAGATGAGTAAAAAAGGAAGAGTATTAGTAGCGATGAGTGGCGGTATAGACAGCTCCGTCGCAGCAGTGATGCTTCATGAGCAAGGCTATGAAGTCATCGGAATGACCATGAAAACCTGGGATTACAACTCCTCGGGTAGTAGCAAAAAGGAGACAGGCTGTTGCAGCCTCGACTCCATCAACGACGCGAGAAACATCGCCGTTGATCTTGGTTTTCCCCATTATATATTAGACATCAGAGAGGAGTTCGGCGACTATGTGATCAATCACTTCACCGACGAGTACCTCAAAGGCCGTACGCCGAACCCGTGCGTGCTGTGCAATACGCACATCAAGTGGGATGCGCTGCTGCGTAGAGCGGACAAGCTCGGCTGTGACTTTATCGCGACGGGGCACTATGCCAATGTACGTGAGGAAGACGGCCGATACGTGATCTCCAAAGGAGCAGATGAGATGAAGGATCAATCCTATGCACTGTGGGGCGTGTCCCAGCAGAGTCTCTCTCGTACCATACTGCCACTAGGACATCTGAAGAAAACACAGATTCGTGAGATGGCAATCGAAAGAGGTTTTACGGATTTGGTCAACAAGTCCGAATCCTACGAGATCTGTTTCGTGCCAGACAATGACTACCGAGGGTTCCTCAAAAGGAGAGTAGATGGTCTAGAAGAAAAGGTCGCAGGTGGTGAGTTTGTACTAGAGGACGGGACCGTCGTGGGTACGCATGAGGGCTATCCATTCTACACAGTAGGACAGCGAAAGGGTTTAGGGATCGCTTTGGGATTTCCTGTCTATGTCGTTGAAATACAGAAAGAAAAAAACAGAGTCGTACTCGGTACTTTCGATGAACTGTCACGTGACGGCATGTATGTTGACCAACTGATCATGGGCAAGTATGACGGACTGAGCGAACGCATGGATACCGTGACCAAGGTACGTTACAATGATCTCGGTACGCCTGCCGTTATAGAGCATGTAGACAATACTATGAAGGTCTACTTTGGCAAGGGAGTGAGTGCCATCGCGCCAGGTCAGGCCGCAGTGTTCTACGAAGGCAATGATGTCATCGGGGGTGGTTGGATCAAATCAAGTTTCAGACAAGCGCAGCATGCAGTACTATAAGCTGCTACTGATATCGCTAGTGGCTTGCTTTGGGTGTACATCCGAGCTAGAGACAGATTTTAGTAGATTAGGTGTGCAGTACTTTCCCATGGAGGTGGGAGCGTACCGCATCTATGATGTACATGATACCAATTATTATCTGATCGGTCCAGAAGAGGAGAACTACCAATTGAAAGAGGAAGTGGTAGACTCGACAATCATCTCGGATACCGAAGTGAGGTATCAGCTGCATCGCTCCAAACGTGCCGATGAGACCGCAGTGTGGAAACTGGATTCAGTCTGGACAACATCTATCAATACCACGCGAGTAGTCGCTGTAGAAAACAATGTCTCCTTTGTCAAATTGGTATTTCCTATCGAGGAAAACCTATCATGGGATGGAAATAGCTACAATAACCGACAGTCAGAGTTCTATCAATATGGAGAAAGCCAAATCGACACGGTACTGGCTGAGCAGGCTTTCACGAATGTGGTACAAGTGATACAAAGTAATCAAGGAATAGATCCATTGATAGGAAGAGACGATAGATTAGAGTATTATGCACCTGAGGTGGGATTGATCATTAAATATCACGCCAAGTGGGCGTATGATCAGGAAGATGGTATCGTCAACACAGACAAAATAGTAGCAGGCAGGCAGTTAGAGCAGACGTTGATAACATATGGCAAGAAGCAAGATTAAGCGCATATTATTACTTTACATACTTACTATATTTAGCACTGTCTCTTGGGCAGAAGAGAACCGTTACGTTGTTTTCTTCTCAGACAAAGCCAACTCCGCTTTTTCTATCGATCTGCCTACAGCATTTCTTTCTCAACGCGCCATAGACCGGCGAGCCAAACGCCAAACGCCTATTACTTCAGAGGACTTTCCTGTCAATCAGAACTATATTGACTCTCTGATCAAATACAATGTCAAGCCCTATTTCACTTCTCGATGGTTCAACGCCGTCCTCGTCGAAGCAGAGGAATCTCAGTTGATCGAATTAATGGAGACGAGTTATATCACGGCTTATGAGTACGTAGCACCAGGCACGAAGCTCAATGCAGACCTGCAAGAAGTCGAGTTAAGCTACACCGCTTTGGTGCCTTCTATTGTTTCCTCTAATAGTAATAACCAACTGACGATGCTCGCTGCACAGACGATGCATTCAGAGGGATATACGGGCAAGGGAGTACATATAGCGGTTTTGGATGGAGGGTTTTCAAAAGTGAACGAGTCTGCTGTCTTTGGACAGTTGTTCGAGGATGACAGGCTTATAGATCGTTTGAACTTCACGACCAATAGCCAAGATGTATTTTCGATAGATGATCACGGTACCAATGCCCTGAGTTGTATCGTATCGGACTACAAAGAAGTGCTCCTAGGGACAGGGTACAATGCTGATATCAGTCTTTATGTCACCGAGGATGTGAGTGACGGTGGTCGCTTTGAGTATCGTATAGAAGAGTACAATTGGCTTTTTGCGGCAGAGCGTGCGGATAGTGCTGGTGTAGACATTATCTCTTCCTCTTTGGGGTATAACATATTCGAGGATTCGGATATGAACTATGTGCAGGAGGATATGGATGGCGAAACGGCATTGATCTCTCGTGCGGCAGCATTGGCATCAGACAAAGGCATCCTCGTAGTGAGTAGTGCGGGCAATGAAGGCAATAAAACATGGCAGTATGTCACGCCACCAGCAGATGTAGCAGATGTCTTGGCAGTGGGTGCGGTTAACAGCAGTGGAGTTAGGTTGAGCTTTAGCTCCATAGGACCAGCCGCCGATGGTAGAATCAAACCAGATGTCGTAGCATTAGGTCAAGGAGTAGCAGTTTTTCATGATGACAACTCTATCGGTACCAATAACGGGACGAGTTTTTCGGCTCCATTGATCGCTGGTTTTGCAGCGGGACTGTGGCAGCAGTTTCCTGAATTGAACAATTTGGAAATTAAGGAACTCATAGCGTCTATCGGTAGTCAGCATGCTAACCCAGACAACGAGTTAGGTCATGGTTTGCCCAATTACCTGCGTGTGATTGGAGATTCAGTTTTGTCAGTGTCTAGTGTGTTTGAGGATAGCTTTACGGTCTTTCCGAATCCTTTTACAGGTAATTATATTTCTATCCAAGTAGAGCGTGAATATGCGCGTAAGGAGCTGAATGTGACACTCTATGCACCTGATGGTAAAATAGTTGCCAAACAAAGCCCGCAGAAAGTAAGAAAAGGAGAGGTACTTACTCTCCCGGTGACTGGAAACTCCAGCGGCATATATATCCTTCATTTGCAGTCTGGATCAGAGACTAAAAATGTAAAATTGCTTAGGTACTGATCTGCTAATCATCATATATTGCAAGGCTGATCGACCAGTACTATGTCAAGAATTTTCATCACCACTTTTATACTTCTCTTTGCCCTGTGCCTATCAGGATTTGCTCAAACCAATTATGAGCTAAAGTTGGAGCTAGTCGATAGTTTGAATCAGCCTGTAGAAGATGCACAGGTCATTATCATGCCCGATTCTATACTCCGTACTACCAATAGAAGAGGAGAGGTGCGTATTCAATTGCCAGAAGGGCAGCATAGCATTTCAGTTTTTCATCTCCAGTTCGAAAAGTACATTCAGAACTTCTCCGTATCACAAGATTTGACCCTCCAAGTCCCACTTACTTACAAAACTGAATTGCTACAGGATGTCAGCGTAACAGATCGTATCTATAAAGACGACATCACGATGATACATGTCAATGCCAAGGATGTCTACAACCTTCCTTCAGCCACTGGAGACTTCTCCAAAGTACTCAGTACGCTACCAGGAGTGAGCAGCAACAACGAATTGTCCTCGGCCTATTCTGTCCGTGGTGGTAACTATGACGAAAACCTCATCTATGTCAATGGCGTCAAGATCTACCGTCCTCAGATCGTCAGCGCAGGTCGTCAAGAAGGACTCGGTTTTATCAATATAGATTTGGTAGATCAGGTTGATTTTTCAGCCGGTGCCTGGGAAGCTGCCTATGGTGATAAGCTGTCCTCTGTGCTCAATGTCTACTACAAGGAACCCACTCGACACGAAGCGACCATCAACCTGAGCTTACTCGGTGGCAGTATCTACCTGGGAGGTATCAATAACAAAAAGGATCTTAGCTACACGATCAGCGCCCGACACAAAAACACCAAGTACCTACTAGGAACGCTAGAGACGCAGGGGCAATATTTGCCAAAGTTCACCGATGTGCAGTCTTTCATCACCAAGAAATTCGGGGATAGAACCAAACTAAGCCTATTGATCTCCACTGCCATCAATAACTACGAAACCATACCCGAACGTCAGCAGACGGATTTCGGAAACCTGCAAGCGTCCTACCGCCTCAGTATTGCATTCGACGGGCGTGAGTTGTTGGACTATAATACGAATCAGGCGGCACTGATCCTTAGTCATCAGTTCTCAGATCGTTTTCAGTCTACACTTTCACTATCGGGAGTATTGTCCTCTGAGCGAGAAAACTATGAAATAGAAGCGGGCTACTTGCTCTGTGATGTCAATACCAATATCGGATCGAATCGCTTCAACGAATGTGTAAACGTACTCGGCGTAGGGACGAATTACAGCTATGGACGCAATCGGCTTGATGCACAGATCATCGCAGTAGAGCAAAAGAACGAAGTAAAGATAGGAGAGCATCTGTTGCAATTCGGGGTGAACTGGGATCATGAAATGATCGAGGACAGACTAGATGAGTACGAACTGATCGATTCGGCAGATTATGTCACGGTCACCGAAGTGTTGGATAGTGAGGCAGAGCTGTCATCTGACAAGGTTGGAGGTTTTGCGCAGTTGGTCATCGGTAATCCTGGATCAACACATCAGCTCAACATGGGGGTACGTGCAAGCTACTGGACTTATAGTGAGCAGTTCATCCTCAGCCCTCGCTTGCAATATGCCTACCGTTTTGGTCTCAGTGATAGAAATACAATACGAGTGTCTACGGGGCACTATGCCCAACATCCATTCTATAGAGAGCTGCGTGATCGCACAGGGACGATCAATCCTAATGTCAAAGCACAGCAGTCCGTTCATGCACTGCTGGCATGGGATAGACAGTTGATGATCTGGGGGAGATCTTTTGTATTGAGTTCTGAGGGCTACTACAAGTATCTCTGGGATGTAAATCCCTACGATGTGGAGAATGTCAAAATCCGCTACTTCGCGAGCAATCAAGCTACGGCTTATGCCTATGGTTTTGATTTTCGAATCAATGGGGAGTTTATAGAAGGAACAGAGTCATGGTTCAGTCTGGGGATATTGAAAACCGAAGAAAATCTTCATACAGGCAACGGATATGTCCGCAGACCCACCGATCAGCGCCTCAACCTCGGTATATTCTTTCAGGATCATATCCCTAACGACCCGAGTGTCAAAGTTAGTCTCAATATGCAGTTTGGTAGCGGATTGCCTTTTGGTCCTCCAGGCGATGATGACAATCGGAGTGTCTACTCCGGCGACCACTATACACGTGTAGATGTCGGGTTTTCTAAAAGCTTCACCTTTCAGGCCCAACAGATTTGGTTGCCACGATCATTATGGATAGGCGCGGAGGTATTGAATCTACTCGGTACGGACAATGCCCTGACTTACACATGGGTCAAGGATGTAAACAATAACAATTTCGCTGTGCCCAATGCACTGTCCGCACGGTTTCTCAATCTGCGTTTGATTGCTAAGTTCTAACTGAGATACTATAGCGCAGCTTTTGCAGCTTCTACGACTTTCTTGCTATTCCCAACGAATATTTGATCATCGAGTATAATCACAGGACGCTTGAGGAAGGTGTATTCTTCGAGAATGTAGTTTTTGTAGTCCTCTTCTGTTAGGGTTTTGTCTCCAAGATTCCATGCCTTGTATTTCATCGATCTGCGGCTAAACAACGCTTCGTAACTGCCAGCCATATCTTTCATTTGCTCCACTTGCTCAGCGGTCATTGCTTCTGTTTTGATGTCTTGCATCGTGATGTTGTCTGGCGTGAGACCCAGTTCTTTGATGATACGGCTGCAAGTGCTACAGGTAGAGAGATAGTATATCTTTTTCATTCGTTATTATTTGTTAAGAATCATACAAATCTAGGTGCAATACTCGAATGAAGGAGGGGTTCATTTGAAATTTCAACATGAAGGTGGTTAATTCGTGGTTGGTAATTAATAAACACTAAACATTTTATGAAGATTAGAACAGTACTATCCGCAGTGCTTTTGAGCATGGCGGTATTTGTAGCACAAGCGCAAGAAGAAGAAATAACAACAGAAGAACTTACCCAATATGCCAAGGTCATGTTATCAATAGATTCCATGAAAGCAGATTTGCAGGCCAAAACCAATGACATGGTGAAGAATGATCCATTGATGGACATGGGACGTACATTCAATGCTATCAAACAGGCCAATGGAGACAGTGCTAAGCTTGCAGCAGCAGAGATTTCCCCAGAGCAACTGGCTGCCTATGATTCCATTCAGAGCAATATCGAAGTATTGAAGGCAAATTTTAAGACCAACTATACTGCAGCGATCAAAGATGATCTAGGTGCTGGCAACTACAACAAAGTCAAAAAAGCACTCAAAGCAGACCCTGCACTGAAAGAAAGTTATGATGAAATCGTCGCAACCTTGCAGCAACCAGCCACAGAGGAGCAAGAAGGATAGGAGGTTATCTTGTTGATAATATGGAGTTTCTGCTCTGATTTGTAAACCGATATGTATATATTGAACGCCTATCGACTGACTAAACCATATCTAAACCATGTTTACAGAATTTGAGATTGAAAGCCTCATTGCACTAGACGATGTGATTGAGGCTACTGCAGCACTCAAAAAGGAATTTGTCAAAGCAGAAGCTCCATATTTAGAAATTTCCGATCAAGACTTTTTCTCCCTCATCATGATGGCACCTACTGTTGGAGTAGCACTGGCAGATGGCCAGGTGAGTTTCTTTGAAGAAATGGCACTGAACAAAAAGGCTCGAAAACTATCCAAAGGAGGCTATTTCTGGGGGAAAGACCCTGTGGTTTTCGGAATGAAATTTTTGCTGTCTAAGTACGATATCTGGGAGATGAAATTCTTAGCGGTGATTCGAATCGCCATGGAGCAATCATTCGATATTGCTAGTCTAGAGCAACCTTACGATCCACAGGTGAAAGTAACGCTCGATGATTATCGAAAAGCAGTACTCGCTACTCCCTATATTTTCATCCGGTTTTTGGCTTCATTTTTCCTAGATAGCGACGAAGATATTATTAGTCCGCGCAGTATGACTAAGACGGATCACGAACGTCTATTGGCGATCGGGGACAAATTGGGGTTGAATAAAGTGCCGCTGTTTCATTATTTCTGTGCCACATTCGAAGTGCATTAATTCTGGTAAACAGGGGGAGTTCCTTACATTTTTCTATAATTAATTTTCTTTTACGGCGTTATTCAATCTAATTTGTGTCTCAATTGTAGGTGATTTGAATAAACACGTTTTTTACCCATATATTATGTTGTTGGTGGCGGTGGCTATCCTCGCATCTTGTAAAGAAGATGAGGTGGTAGACGAAGCTTATGCTGCGCAAGAAGCCATCATTTTGGATTATCTCCAAGAGAATGACTTGAGCGATTCTACCCAAAAAGATGAATCAGGCATTTACTACCAAATCATTACCGAAAACAGATCCGGTATATCTGCAAGCACAGGCGATGTGCTGTCCATCTATTACACTGCCCAAGCAGTAGACAACCAGCCCTATGATGCAGTTACCAACAATGGAAGCAACGAACCTGTAAAAATGCAGTTCAATACGGGATCAATTTTCCCGGTAGGCTTAGATATTTCATTAGGATTGATGGAAGAAGGAGATACAGCCATTTTTTATATCCCTACATCATTGGCTTATGAAGGGCTAGATGAGCTGTCCTCTATCATCCCAGCGAATAGTGTGATCATCATGACGGTCGAGCTAGTAGGGATACAGTCGGAGACCGAACAGGATTCAGAAGAAACTTTGATGATAGAAGCATTTATCTCTGAACAGAAACTGGACAGTGCGATCATCGATAGTACCATGATCGGTGGTGTCTGGGTCAGAGATACTACGATGTACCTACCCGTGGACTCTGTGGAGCTTTTGCCATCAGGAGTCTACTACAAGCGTACAGAAGAGGGACAATCTAACCAAACAGTCAATGCGGGAGAATTGGCAGATATCCAGTATCTGGCTTATAAAATGGAAAGCTATGCGAGTGGCTCTTCGTTTGATGGAACTACTGGTAGTGACTTCTTTTCCTTCCCATTGAATGATCAGGCAGTGATCACTGGATTGGATGCCGGAGTAGACGTGATGGAAAGAGAAGAGCGTGCGTTGCTGATTATGCCATCACGTACGGCTTACGGGGCAAGTGCCTTTGTCACACCTAGAAATAGAAAGGACTATCTGGTCGAGAAAGATGTGATACCCACTTACGCAAGTAAAGTCTCACCTTATCAAATTCTTGTTTTTGAAGTCGAATTGTTGCAACCTCAACCCATCGTCAATTGAGATATAAACTAATCATATGGTTTTGTGTTATCTCATGGAGCGCAGTAGCACAGGAGTACGAGTACACTGAGCAGGATATCTATCGATCTCCAGTACGGGCTGTACTCAATATGTTTTCTATGACAGTGAGTACTGGTTACAATGCGACAACTTACAAACACAGTCTATCTGGTTATTATTTGATTCAAACCCAAACGGGACAATACATTACTGAAAATACGGGCGAAGCACTCCCTTTGGAGTTTGAAACTTACGAAAACTGGCTCAATGATCCCCAGATTGGAATTCCAGTAAACTTAGAGGATACTTTTGATGTGCCATATCCTGGTATTTCCAATCCAGTAAACAATCCTCTACTGGTCAATAGTGACCGTATCTTTAACGCTGATTCGTTGGGTCTAGGATTTAAAAGAACCAGTTGGGCTGTCCCGCTGAATTTACGCGTGCGCTTTAACTACAAGGGCTTTAGAGTAGGGGGAGGTGTATCCTTTCTGTATCAGAAAATTAATTCGCTTAAACCTACCGTAGAGGGGTTGGGGGTTCGAAACTATGAGCCTAACATCGGTTCTGTATTTCAGTTCAAGTATTTTGGGATGGTGGGATATAAATTCTATGACTTTTGGGACTACTCTTTTGCTGGGGAAGTAGAGTTCGGGAAAGAAAAGTATCTCGGAGATAAATTCAATACGGCACTCATGAACCAAAGTGTCTATTTTAATCTCGGTATATCTATCGAAAAAAATCTCTCAGAGTACTTCCGTGTAGTGGTCAAACCATCTTATAATTTTCAATCCTACCAAATGGCTATGCCAAGCATGGGAAGTATCAAGCATAACACGCCTTCATTCAACATTAACTTCGGAATTAGTATTACCATTCCCGAAATCCCACGAACTCCTATGAAAAGTGATCATGTACAGCTCAAGCATGTGATTGTAGATCCCGAAACTGGTCGGTACACTGAGGTAAGAGGTCAGCCAATTTGGAAAGTCCAAAACCCAAAGGTGGGACAGAATCATCGCAAACTTTGGAGATACAAGTGGCGAAATAAGAGGAAAATCAACCCTTATTAAGTAACTGAAAAACAGTTGTTTACAAAGCTGTTTTTTTAACCATTTCTTTGACGCATTTAAGGCACTTTCTTTATTTAAAAATATTGCTATTTCGCCCCTATTTTAGTTAAATTGCAGGCTTGAAAAATGCGTTTTCAATTAACTATTTATGGCAGAAGATAACGAAGACTTTCCTATAGGGGATCAGCATATTATTCCTATCAATATCGAGGATGAAATGCGTGGTGCTTACATTGATTATTCAATGTCAGTTATTATATCCAGAGCATTGCCAGATGTGCGTGACGGTTTGAAACCCGTACACAGACGCGTACTATATGGGATGTTAGATTTAGGGGTACTACACAATAGAGCATATAAGAAATCAGCAAGAATAGTCGGGGAGGTACTCGGTAAGTACCACCCACATGGTGACTCATCTGTATACGATACGATGGTGCGTATGGCGCAGCATTGGTCGCTTAGATATCCGCTGGTAGATGGTCAGGGTAACTTTGGATCCGTGGATGGTGATTCACCTGCTGCGATGCGTTACACAGAGGCGCGTCTCAAAAGAATGGCGGAAGAGTTGTTGACGGATATCAACAAACGTACGGTAGATTTCCAACCTAACTTTGATGATTCACTGAAGGAACCTTCTGTGTTACCTGCCAAATTTCCTAACCTATTGGTCAACGGTACTTCTGGTATCGCAGTAGGTATGGCTACTAATATGGCACCTCACAACCTAACCGAGGTGGTTAATGGTATCGTGGCATACATTGATAACAAAGAAATTGATATCCCAGAGCTGATGCAGCATATCACTGCGCCAGATTTTCCGACAGGGGCAACGATCTATGGTTACCAGGGAGTTAGGTCAGGATATGAAACGGGTAGAGGTCGTGTCGTACTACGTGCCAAGGCTACTTTCGAAGTGACTAAGACAGGTAGAGAGCAGATCATCGTCCATGAGATTCCTTATCAGGTCAATAAAGCAAACATGATCGAAAAGACTGCTGCTTTGATCAATGATAAGAAACTGGAAGGTATTAGCGATATACGTGACGAGTCAGATAGAGATGGTATGCGTATTGTGTACGACATCAAAAAAGATGCAATCCCTAACATTGTTCTCAACAACCTATATAAATACACGCAATTACAATCCTCTTTCGGAATCAACAATGTGGCACTGGTCAAGGGGCGTCCGCATACGTTGAACTTGAAAGACCTCATTGTTCATTTTGTAGAACACAGGCACGAGGTAGTCATTAGACGTACGCAGTACGAGCTAGAAGAGGCAGAGAAAAGAGCACATATCTTAGAAGGATATTTGATTGCTTTGGATAATCTCGATGAAGTGATCAGCTTGATCAGAAACTCTAGGGATCCCGAGATTGCTAAAACTGGTTTGATGGAGAATTTCGGTCTGTCTGAGATTCAGGCAAAAGCGATTCTGGAAATGAGACTACAGCGTCTCACAGGTCTGGAGAGAGAGAAGATTCAGAAAGAATACGACGAAATCAAAGAACTCATCGATCACTTGAATGCTATTTTGGCGAGTGAAGATATGAGAATGGACATCATCAAAACAGAACTCCTCGAAATTAAGGATAAGTATGGTGATGAAAGAAGATCTGATATAGAGCACGCTGCGGACGACTTCACGGCTGAAGACATGATCCCTGACGATGAGATGGTCATCACGATCTCCCATGAGGGCTATATCAAAAGAACTGCACTGACAGAGTACAAGACCCAAGGTCGAGGTGGAGTAGGATCAAGAGGTGCTGCGACCAAAACGGATGACTTTACAGAGCACCTTTTTGTGGCGACTGCACACAACTACTTGTTGATTTTTACAGAGTTTGGTAAGGTCTACTGGAAGAAAGTTTGGGAAATCCCAGAAGGAGGTAAAGCGACAAAAGGTCGTGCCATCCAAAACTTGATCAATATCGAACCAGACGATAGAGTTCGTTCGGTGATCAACGTGAAGACACTCAGCGATGAAGACTATATCAAAAACAACTTTATCGTAATGTGTACCAAAAAAGGTACAATAAAGAAAACCGCTTTAGAAGCATACTCAAGACCAAGACAAAATGGTATCAATGCCATTAGTATCCACGAAGGAGATAAGTTGCTTAATGTAAGCTTGACCAATGGCGATAATCATATCGTGATTGCCAAAAAGTCTGGTAGAGCAATTCACTTCCATGAGGCAGATGTACGATCTATGGGACGAACGGCCTCTGGTGTTAGAGGTGTGGCATTAGAAGGTGCAGATGACTATGTAGTGGGTATGGTGTGTATCGTTCGTGAAGATGCAAACCTACTTGTCGTATCTGAAAAAGGATATGGTAAGCGCTCAGAGATCGACGCTTATAGGATCACTAAAAGAGGCGGTAAAGGAGTGAAAGCAATGAACGTCACCGAAAAGACTGGCGCACTTGTTGCTATCAAGGAGGTCATCGATACAGATGACTTGATGATTATCAACCGATCTGGCATCACGATTCGTATGGCCGTGGACACACTACGTGTCATGGGACGTGCGACGCAGGGAGTTAGATTGATCAAACTAGGTGACAATGATGAGATATCATCTGTCGAAAAAATCGAAAGAATTGAAAGCGATGAGGTCGAAGAAATGAAAGGAGAAGATACTCCTGAAAATAGCTCCGAAAATCCAGACGCTACAGATAGTTCTTCAGAAGAAGAAACAGATAACAATCAATAAACAATTAAGACAGGATTATCCAAAAATCCATTACGCAAACAATTGGAAATTATGAACACTAAAAGAATACTTGTATTAGCTATTGCTATCATGATGAGTACCATTTCTTTCGCACAGAAAGGATCGGTGACCAAGGCGGATTCTTATCTGACCAAAGGCGAATTGGTTTCTGCAAAGGCAGAGATTGATGTGGCAATTACTATTGAAAAAAATGCTGGGAAGTCAAAAACTTGGTTTACTAGAGGTAAAATATACCAAGCCATTGCTACAAGTGAAGATGAATCAAACAAATCGATTGATAAAGAGGCTCTAGCAAAAGCTGTAGAGGCATATAACAAGACTTTGTCTATGGAGAAAGAGAATAGCTCATACTACTTGATCGCTACGACTAACTTGGATCAAATGTGGGGCAACTTCTTAAATGCTGGTGGTACTGCATATGGGGAAGAAAATTATGACCTAGCTTTAAATCAATTTGAGAAAGCATTGGAAGTAAAGAGCGAAGATTCTACGACATTGTTTTATGCGGGTGTAGCAGCACAGCAAGGTGGTAAAGTTGAAAAGACTTTGGCTTACTACTACAAAATGATCGAACTGGATATCGCCAATGAAGACATCTACTCTTCTGTTATCTTTTATGAGAGACAATCAGAAAACTCAGAGAAGGCACTCGAAGTAACGAGAGCAGCGCAAGAGAAATTCCCAACGGACAGTAGATTCGGACAAGAAGAAATCAGCTTGTTGTTGTCAATGGACAAACTAGATGAAGCCGAGGCACAATTGCTAAAAGCGATCGAAGAAGATCCAAACAACATTAATTTACATTTGAATCTAGGTGTATTGTATGACAACTTAGGTTCTGCGCAGGCAAGTGAAGACAAGCAAACAGAAGCTGATGCTAGTTTTGAAAAGGCTAAAGAAAGCTACTTGAATGCGATCAAGATCGACCCAGATAACTACATCGCTAACTTCAATGCTGGTGTGATTTATGTCAACATGGCGAAAGGATACTATGACGAAGTAAGAGACATGGATCTTAAAAGCTATGACAAATATGGTCCTGCTAAAATCAAAAAGGCAGATGCTATTTTGAAGCAAGGATTGCCATACATGGAAAAAGCAATTAGCATTAAGCCAGATGATATCGACGGCTTGAAAGCGTTGCAGCAGATGTACACACAGTTGAAAATGATGGATAAGGCGGAAGCTGTCCTAGACAAAGTTGACGCTTTAGAAGCGGCTCAGTAAGAAATAACAATATTTAGAGAAACCCTGATTGCATACATTGCGTCAGGGTTTTTTTGTGCACAAATTTTATGGCTAAGAAGAAAGAAGTAGAGGGAAGAACATGGGGTAAAAAGCTGATCCGTTTTGGTGTAAAGCTGATGGTTGTCGGCGTGTCTATTTTTGCCCTGTTCATTACCAGTATCTACTTAGGAATGTGGGGTGCACTCCCCAATCAAAAGACGCTAGAAAACATCTCCAACAGTCAGTCTACCATTGTTTATGATAAGCACGAGCAGATCATAGGTAAGTTTTATTTATTCGATCGTACTTCTATCTCTTTTGATGATCTGCCAGAGCACCTCGTACAAGGACTCGTCGCGACGGAGGACGCTCGATTTTATTCTCATTCTGGGATAGATTATCTCAGTATGGGGCGTGTTTTGGTGAAGACGCTTATTCTTGGTGATCGCTCTTCGGGTGGGGGCAGTACCATTTCACAGCAGTTGGCTAAGAACCTTTTCCCCAGAGAGAAAAATGGAAAGCTTGGTTTAGCAATTGCTAAAATCAAAGAGGCGATCACCGCACAGCGCTTAGAGAAAATTTACTCCAAAGAGGACATCATCACTCTCTATCTTAATACAGTTTCTTTCCCAGACAATGCATATGGCATAGAGTCAGCGGCGAGGAAGTTCTATAACAAGCCTGTATCTGCATTGGATTTAGGCGAGTCAGCATCACTTATTGGTTCACTCAAAGCTACTAATACCTATAACCCGAGAATCCACCCTGAGAAAAGTCAGTCCAGAAGAAATGTGGTTTTGTATCAAATGGTTAAATATGATTACCTGACAAAGGAACGGTACGATGAGATCAAAGAAACCCCAACAGCACTGCAATATACCAAAGTGCGAACTGCTGATGCTACTGCACCATACTTTCTAGAGCAAGTACGCCTTAAAGCCAAAAAACTTCTTTCCAAACACGTAAAAGGTGATGAGTCTCAATATAACCTATATACGGATGGACTTAGAATATATACTACGCTAGACCTAGGTATGCAGAGAAAGGCTGAAGAGGCCTTAAGAGAGCATATGCCAACCTTACAACGTAGTTTTGAAAATAACTGGGGAGAAATGGCACCATGGAAAAGTGACCGTAACTTTATAAACAACCTCATCATACAGAGTCCTGTCTACAAACACTTGAAGGTAGCTGGTTATACACATCAGGAGATTCTTGATTCTATGTCTGTTAAGTCCGATATGCCTTGGTTTGATTGGGATCATGATGAGGAAGCTCTCATGAATGCTAGTACGATTGATAGCCTGAAGCACTATGCCAAATTGCTCAATGCAGGCTTTCTGGCTTTAGAGCCTACTACGGGAGCTATACAGGTGTGGATAGGAGGTGTCAATCATAACTACTACAAATATGATCATGTCAACCAAAGCAAACGACAAGTAGGATCAACTTTCAAGCCTTTCGTTTATGCCGCTGCATTGGAAAGTGGAGTAGACCCATGTGACCATATCTCAGGTAAGACGATAACATATACCAATTTCGAAAACTGGACACCCAGCAATGGAACAGATGAGTATGATGATAAATACCTGTCTATGCAAGCTGCTCTGACCCGTTCTATCAACACAGTCGCAGTGAAGATGATGGAGAAGGCTGGGGTGGATCGTGTGATGGATTTGGCCAAAGACGCAGGCATTCATAGTCATCTACCTCGAGTTCCATCACTGGCTCTAGGGACAGCCGAGCTTAGTATGACGGAGCTGGCAGAGGCATACTGTGTCTTTGTGAATCAGGGTCGAGGACAGGAGGCTTATATGATAGCCTCAATAGTAGATGCTGATGGAGAAGATATATACACTAGAGAAAAGCCAAGGCCAAAAGAGCAAGTAATCAGTGAGTATACTTACCAGATCATGCAGGAACTCCTTCAGGCAGTGACTGAAGCAGGAGGGACAGGAAGTCGGTTGAGATGGAAATATAAACTCGACAATGATATAGCTGGAAAAACAGGTACGACTCAATCCAATAGAGACGGTTGGTTCGTCGGGCTGACGCCTAATTTAGTCACTGTTAGTTGGGTAGGGGCAGACAACCCTGGTCTGTATTTCAAGGATACCCGTTACGGTCAGGGCGCTAATTCGGCACTACCTATATTCGGATTATTCTATCAAAAGCTGAATGCCGACCAAGATTATCGTTCTATCACACAAGCCCAATTTGCGACACCCGATCAAGAGGTCATGGAAGACTTGGACTGTGTAGGGGTAGAGGAAGAAAATTTCTTTCAGGGCTTATTTACTAAAGACGGGAAACCCAAAGAGAAAAGCTATGATCAAGAGGAACCGAGTGATGACTATGATCAAGAAGAAAGCAAAGAAGAAGAGGATAAAGGAGTCTTTAAGAAATTGAAAAAACTATTCAAAAGGAATAAGTAGAACGAGACTACAGGAGATCATGGTGTTTAAAACTCTGTATCTAACCCTAGATCATCTCTCAGTTTAAGTAGGCTAGGGTTTTTCTTAGCCATCACAGCGAAGATCTCAGTACTGGTGTATGGTTTTCGATCTTCCTGATTTTCAGAGAACTTGTAGCTGACCTGTATCATAGAATTTTTTAATTCCTTTCTTAGGAACTCTAACATCTCTACTTCTACATTTTGCACCATAGTAGCCTCCACACGGTTAGAGATAGGGTACTCAATGGTGAGCTCATTTAGCTGAAAAGGACGTTTAAGTACGTTTTTGACAGAGACTGATGGAGAGAATTTTTCTACATACTCAGTTATTTTTCTGACAATATCATCTTTCGTGACTGGACGAGATTCAACAACTACGGGAGCCTCTTCTTTGGTTTGATTAGAAATCTCTTCTGCCTTTGGTTTGTTGAAAATGTTTTTCAGGCTAGGCGTTTCTTTGGCCTTGGTCTGTGGTTTTTCTGGCGGAGTTAGCTTCTCTGATTGTGGCTTTTTACGCTCGGAGGAGTCTGCAGACGGTGTGGATCCTAGAGTCGATGAAGGCGAAGCTGTAGAAGCACTTTTGGTAGAAGCTTCTGCGCTTATGCCGTCGCTAATTTTTTTTTTACGGGCTCTGTGCCTGTAGATAACTGAAAAGCTTGTTTGAGATAGCCTAATTTCATGATGGCTAACTCTACATGTAACCTCTGATTTTTGCTAGACTTATACTGTAAATCTGCTTGGTTCAGGATATTGAGGCCAGACATGAGGAAGGACAGGTTCACTGCCTTTGCCTGCTCGATGTATTTTTGTTCTATGCTTTTTGATACGTTGAGTAGCTTCACCGTTTCAGGGTCTTTGCAGACCATGAGGTTTCTAAAATGTTCCGTCAGACCTACGAGGAAGTTGTGCCCATCAAAACCATTTCTTAGAATCTCGTCATAGATCAGTAGTGATGAAGATACATTCTCAGCGTATAGATTTTCGGTCAGTTTAAAAAAGTAATCATAGTCAAGAATATGAAGATTCTTGATTGTGTCTTGGTAGGTAACTTTGTTACCTGATGAAAATGTTACAATCAGGTCAAAGATGGATAGCGCATCTCTGAGTGCACCATCAGCTTTTTGAGCAATGAGATGTAGCGCTTCGTCCTCTACGTCAATGTTTTCGCTCTCAGCTATTTTTTTGAGCTGATAGGTAATGTCATCTATTTCAATTCTGTTGAAATCAAATATTTGACATCTAGATAATATAGTAGGGATGACCTTATGTTTTTCGGTCGTCGCTAGGATGAAAATCGCATAAGAAGGCGGTTCTTCGAGGGTTTTCAAGAAAGCATTGAAAGCCTGATTCGAGAGCATGTGAACCTCATCTATGATATAGACTTTAAAGGAACCTTGCTGAGGAGGATAACGTACCTGATCGATCAGGTTTCGGATGTCCTCTACCGAGTTGTTAGAGGCAGCATCGAGTTCGTAGATGTTGAGTGCGTTGACTTGTTCACCTCCTTGTTGGTCATCGAATTTGTTGACCATTCTCGCTAAAATACGCGCACAAGTGGTTTTACCTACTCCTCTAGGTCCGCAGAAAAGCAGTGCCTGAGCCAAGTGATTGTTGTCAATGGCATTCTTTAGAGTCGTCGTAATGTGGCTTTGTCCTACCACTTCATCAAAGCCCAGAGGTCTATATTTCCTTGCCGATACTACGAAATTCTCCATGCGTGCAATTTAAGCATGCGTTTGATATATCTACAAGTCGTAGGTTAATATTCTTATTTAAATTTCGGAAGTGGGGAATTGCTATGCTCTACAAGTTAGCCTGAATTTAGTATGGTGATTTTTATAATTATTTGCACTATGAGAATTGTTTGCATGATGCCTCTGCCTTAGATTTGTTGATAATAAGTTAGATACTTCAACCAATTAATTAATAGCTATGTACAAGAGAATTTTATTACTTTCTGTTTTCAGTTTGTTTATTTGTTTTACAGCTTTATGTCAGGAGGATGGCAAAACGAAAAAGAATAAAGAACAGGTGAAATCAGGAGATGTGTCTGAAAAGCATGCCTTTCACATACATCAGCATGTGATGATCACCAAAAAAGATGGTGCACAAGTAGAGGCTGTGATCCACGGGCATTTGTCGAGGAAGACCTATTGGGTGCGTGAGTGGCACGGGAACCGTGAAGGCAAGGTGAAAGAAAAGTATATGCGACCTATGACTGAGCAAGAAGTTGCTACTTTGAAAAAGTAGCCGTTTGAATTATGTGCTCCCTTCTGTTGTGAAGGAATGAAATGAACCGATGTGTAAACTTCGGTTTTTTCGTTTAGTGCTAGATTATTTGTAATAATTCTATTCTAAACCGTTAAGTCATTAATTTACGATTCAAAATCAATATAACTCCAAACTCATTGAAAAAACTAAGAATATCCTATTTAGTGCTACTCTTACTAGTAGTGACGTGGTCTGATATGCTAGGACAAGGTTGTAGTGATGCAGGGTTTTGCACCATGGGAGCCATGAAGCCTGACCAATATTATAGTGAAAAAGTAGACGTTAAACTCCGGTCGGTAGAGATCAATGCCTATCGTGGTAAGACGACATTGTCTCCAGTGGTCTATGTATTGACGGCTGATATGACTTTTTCCATCACCAATAAACTGTTTGTACAAGCCAAAGTGCCCTACCAGACTGTGACGGGTAATCTAGGAGATACTGGAGGCTTAGGAGACATATCTCTGAGTTTAACTCGAAATTTACTAGAGACAAAAAAAGGTGTCCTTAGTGCAACTGTTGGTACCAAGATTCCTTCAAATCATTCAGATATCGAAAAGCAAAACAATGAATTCTTGTCAGAGGGTCAGGATTTGCCTATGTATTATCAAACCAGTTTGGGTTCTTACGACTTCATTGCTGGGGGGGCTTGGATCAACGAAAAATGGCTTTTCGCAACAGGTATTCAGATAGCCCTCACGCAAAATCAAAATGACTTCAGGTGGGGACAGTGGCTTGGATACCCTAATGGGCAGCCGCACGCTGAACCTGACCCTTATATATTTGAGTATCCACTAGCTAATAATCTCAAAAGAGGAACAGACGTGATGCTGAGAGTGGAGAGAAATTTTCGTTTCACGAATTTCAACTTCAATGTGGGGCTACTACCAATATATCGAATCACTAAAGACGAAGTGTACGATTTCGACATTGACCAGCGCGTGAAGCTAGATGGCACAACTGGACTGGCTTTGACGGCATTGCTAGGGGCAGGCTATAGTTTTAATGTCAACAGTGGGGTTAAGTTTTTGTATGGAAAGAAAATAACGGATCGAAAAGTTAATCCAGATGGATTGACCAGAAATTATGTAACCAGTCTGAGCTATGTGTATAGATTTTAAAGCGTTCGTCTTGATAATACTATTTGGGACAATGGTATGGACTGGACATGCACAGGATATGGCAAAAGCCAATCAACTGCTAGAGTCATCACAGTATCTGGAGGCTCATCAGATGTATGCTGAGTTGGCGGATCAGTTTTGGGAAAACAAACAATGGAATTCTTATGCAGTATCTCGGCTCAAGATATCGACCTGTGAACTAGCATTAGGCCATATCGACGTGTCTATTCAAGAAGCAGAGCGCATCTTGGAGTTTGCCCACGGATACCTGCAAGACACAAGTGAGTTGGTAGGGCAGACACGCTTACTGATGGGCAGTGCGCTCCTACATGTGGGGCGAAACGACCTTGCTCTGGAACAACTACTTCTAGCTGAACCGAATATCTCTGACGCTACATTGGATAAAGCCGAGTGCTATGAAAGCATGGCGATAGCGTACTGGAACAATGGAAACGATGACTTAGCACTGCAGTATCATGAGAGAGCTTTTGGGATGCGAAAGCAGCTCGGTGCTCCTGATGGACTGTTAGGAGACTCTAACAACAATATAGGTCTTGTTTATATCAAGGATGAACCACGTCAAAGTATGATTTATCTCAATCGTGCCTTGAGGTACTATCAGTCAGATGTAGATCAAAACCGTCAAAAGATAGGTGTGTGTTATATCAATTTGGCCTTTGCCGAAGTGGGGTTGGGCAACTATCAAGATGCTTTGCATTATTTGGATAGGCTGGATAGTATGTGGACGAAACTGTACGCTGGGGATCATCCCAATAAGGCGTTTGCACTGAGTAGTAGGGGGCGTATTCTCAAATTGAAGGGCGCCTATGATGAGGCGTTGACCTATCAAGAAGAAGCTTTGGCAATGTATAAGTCGCTACACGGAGAGAAGCATCCAGATGTGGCCAATACCTATTTTTTGATCGGGCAGCTGTACCAAGAACGAAAGGATTACCAGCAAGCAGCGAGCTACTATCAACAATCGATCTATGCCAACCTCTACGATCAGCAGTATGAGGACTTGTATGATGTGCCAGAGGTTAAAAATTACTACCACGCAGAAATCTTATTGTCCTCTCTACAATCCAAAGCACAGGCTTTAGAGGCGCTACATTTTGAGAAGTCGCTAAAGCTGAGAGATATCAACGGCGCACTGGATAGTTACCTGCGCTGTGACGAGTTGATCGGTAAGATTCGTCAGCAGCGCATCAATGAGCAGGACAAGCTCCGTCTGGCGGCTATTGCCGCAGATGTCTATGAAAACGGGATCAGTGTCTCCAAGTACCTCAGCGAGCGGACTTTTCAACGCAAGCATTACCTGGATATCGCTTTTGATTTCATGGAGAGAAGTAAAGCGGCTGTGTTGCTAGAGGCCATTACGGAGACAAAGGCCAAACACTTTGCGGGTATTTCGGATGAGGATCTTGCTACTGAAGACAGCCTGAAAACGGAAATTGATATGCTGGAGCAGATGATGTTGCAGGATA
Source organism: Reichenbachiella agariperforans (assembly GCF_900142205.1). Taxonomy (GTDB): domain Bacteria; phylum Bacteroidota; class Bacteroidia; order Cytophagales; family Cyclobacteriaceae; genus Reichenbachiella; species Reichenbachiella agariperforans. The sequence goes on along the minus strand of NZ_FRAA01000005.1, from coordinate 57,961 downwards.
TTTCAGATGTGCAGCGGAGCGAGTTTCAAAATCAACTCTTTACCTATGAGTCAGCATTGAGAGATTTTGTGTCTTTGTTGGAAGAAAAACACCCTGAGTATTTCAAATTGAAATATGATACGCATCTAGCGACCTTGTCAGAGTTGCAAGTTAGTTTGGCCGAAGGAGAAGGTGTATTGTCTTACTTTACAGCAAAGGATAAAATCTACATATTCTTGGTGACGCACCGAAAGTCAATATTGACGGAGGTCGAGATAGGGCAAAATTGGAGTGGTAAAGTCATAGGTATGAGAAACGCCATCAAATACCAGATGCAGGAAGAGTTCATGGATATATCCCAACAAATGTACGAGACCTTGATACCGTCTGGGATAGACCCGTTGCATACGTTGACCATATTGCCTGACGGAGTGTTGTCGACGATTCCATTCGAGAGTTTAGTAAAGTCTGATCGTGATGGGAACCGATATTTGATAGAGCAAGCAGCGGTAAACTATGACTATAGTGCCACGCTATACCTCAGTAATATATCCAGTCAACCGACGGCTGCCAACCGGCAAGTGCTATTGATTGCGCCAGTGGATTTTGATCGTTTGGATGGAATGTCAGACCTACCTGCGACTATGGACGAAGTGAATGAGATCAAATACCTTTTTGGAGGGAATGATGTAGAGGTAAATATGGCGGTAAGGGCTGATGCATCCAAGGAAGTTTTGGTAGGCGATCTGTCTAGCTACCACTATCTACACTTTGCTACGCATGGGGTAGTTAACGAGTCCAATCCAGATCAGTCACGAATCTATATGCATTCGACTGCTAGCAGCGATGGTAGGCTGTACTGTAGCGAAATATATAATCTCAAACTCAATGCAGGGCTCGTGTCCCTGTCAGCTTGTGAGACGGGGTTAGGTAAGATTTCGAAGGGAGAGGGCGTGATAGGTCTGAGTCGTGCGCTTAAGTACGCAGGTGCTAAAAATCTCATGGTCTCACTATGGCAGGTCAATGATCAATCTACCTCAGATATGATGATTTCCTTTTACCAAAACCACTTGTATCATTCGGATCAGGAAGGGTATAGTGATGATTTGAGAAAAGCCAAATTGAAAATGATTGGTTCAGACGATTTTTCAGCACCTTACTATTGGGCACCATTTGTTTTGGTTGGGAGATAAACCGGTCATCATGAGATGTGTTTTGTTTTGGCTAAGTTTACACCGTTACTTTTTATCAAACTGGAATTATGAAAAGGACTTTTTTCTTGCGGTTTTGGTTGATAGTGGTACTGTTTTCGTTTTTGGCAAGCGCGCAAGCAAGTGACTTGACATGGCAGCAGGCGCAGCAAAACAAAGGGGGTGTCATTACAATACAGTACAAACTCAATGAGCCTTTTCTGCTTTCTAACGATGGTGTCTTAGAAGGGCTGGAGTATGAGATGATGATTGGGTTTCAGCGTTTCTTGTCCAAAAAATACGGCGTAAAAATTCAGTACAAATGGCACGAGTGGCAAACCCTCGCCGAGATATTCGGGCAAATACAGAATGAAGAGAATGCGGGTGACATAGGTCTAGACATCATCTCATGGACTGCTGATCGTGAGCGGAATGTTAAATTCTCCAATCCCTACTTCCCTGATTTTCAGGTTTTGGTGACTCATAGGACCAACCCTACAGTCCTGCATGAGGAGGATTTTAGCAATCCATACAGCGACTATACAGCGATCTCTGTACTCGGTACGACTTATGATCAGAACCTGAAACGGATCAAAGAAGCTAATCAGTTCGGGTTTGAGTTGAAGTACATAGATAAGAGTACACAGATCATCCAAGAAGTGGCCGCTACGCCTAGGAGTTTTGGGTATAGCGACCTGACGCGGTATCTTTTGGCGCTAGATCAGAACTGGCCTATCAAACGGCTCAATGCTTTTGCCATGAAAGGGCATGGGTTGGGCGTGGTTTTTAATCATAACTCGGACTGGGATGCTCCCTTCAATGAGTACCTGGCAAGCCCTGAATTTGCGCGTATCAAGAAGGGGAGTGTACAGCGCTACTTCGGCTCGGAGTTCAATGCATTCATCAAGAATCTCTCGAACCATCAAGACGAAGAAGTCGTCCTCCTGATGCAGGAAAAAATGTTCATGGACGAAGAACTAGAACTAAATCGTCAGGAGGTAGAGCGTCAGACCCGTGTCAAGAACCTCATGCTGGTTATCATTGCTTTTGCGGTGGTTATTGCCTTCTTCTTATTCAACCGGAGTTGGATCAAATCCAAAGCGAATAAACAGCTCCTCGAACATCAGGAAATGATCGAAAAGCAAAACGAAGAACTCATCGCTGTGAATCAGGACAAAAATAATTTCATTCACATCCTATCGCATGACCTCCGTGCTCCCATCAATAACATCAACAGCATCTCAAAGATCTTGAGCGCTGACCTGAAACTGGAAGAAGGAGAAACCAAGATGCTACACCACATCACGACCGAGTCACAGCGTCTGAGTGACATGGTGACACGGATACTGGATATCGAAAAGATAGAGTCTCGCACAATAGACGAGTACCAGCCCGTAGACCTTGGTAAGCTGCTCGCAGAGATAGCAAAGAATTTTTCTTCAGCAGCAGCGGCAAAGAGTATTTCGATAGAGACAGATTTGGAGGAAGGTACCTACATTATGGGGTTGGATGAGTTTGTTTTCCATGTGTTTGACAACTTGTTATCCAATGCCATCAAGTTTTCTCCTCTTAAAAAGAGCATTTATATCAGTACGAACCGAGTAGGGGAAGACATAGAAATCAGTATACGAGATGAAGGGCCTGGTATCTCTGAGGCAGACCAGGTTAAAATGTTTCATAAATTTCAGGTATTGACTGCTAAAGCTACAGGAGGAGAACAGTCCAATGGACTCGGCCTATCTATCGTCAGCAAATACATAGGACTCTTAGAGGGTAACCTTCGCTGCGAATCGACATTAGGAGAAGGTACGGCCTTTATCGTGTCTTTTCAGGCTGCTCCACAAGATGTCAAAAAGCTTTGAACATTAGAAAACAAGTTTTAAAATCATTGTCTCCTCAACGAGAAGAGGTTCTAGCTTTCAAAACGGATCGATTTTTGTGTTCATCCTTTGATCAAATAGACGGATGCTTTGTAAGGCTAATCTTAGTGAAACACCAAGATATAGGTGTTTGGTTTTAGTGTTGGTGGGGCAATATTCCTGACTAACCGTTACCCCAACCCCAAGGTAAGGCAACCCCAGCCCCAAGGTAAGGCAACCCCAGCTCCAAGGTAAGGCAACCCCAGCCCCAAGGTAAAGCAACCTCAACCCCAAGATAAAGCAACCCCAGCCCCAAGGTAAGGCAACCCCAGCCCCAAGGTAAGGCAACCTCAGCTCCAAGGTAAGGCAACCCCAGCCCCAAGGTAAGGCAACCCCAGCCCCAAGGTAAGGCAACCCCAGCTCCAAGGTAAGGCAACCCCAGCCCCAAGGTAAGGCAACCCCAGCTCCAAGGTAAGGCAACCCCAACCCCAAGGTAAGGCAACCTCAGCCTCAGGGTAAAGTAAGCTTTAGTCTTCGGTAGCCTTACCTTTGAATACCCCCAACCTAACTCTCCTTGGAACGATGTAATGGGAGTGAATGACTTACTTGGTGACGTGAATTTGTACTTCTCATCGCTTCCTTTGTCATTTGTGATCAAATGGTTATACAAAGGAGGTGATGAGGTATAAGAATGAACAACGTAAATCGAACCATTGATTATTATAGTGCTCTCTTTGCTATCTATTCCAATATTTTAAACAACCTGAACAACAAGAAGTCCTGTCTCATGTGTAGCTTAGCGTTAAAATGTTAACGATATGAGGTCAATTCTTTTTTGGTTGTGGTTAGGTGCTATGGTAGGGGTGTCGTGTTCTGAGCGACCCAAGAGGACGTTGGTGCCAGGTGTGTCCAAGGAACTGGCAGATGATCGTGCGAAGTGGATCAAATCCATTCATTACGATTTGCATTTTACCATCCCAAAAGATCAAAATGAGGTTGTACTCGGTCAAGCAACTCTTTCCTTCAAAATCAAAACACCAAAGGATTTGATATTGGATTTTACGGAGGGGAAACAGCACATCACCAAATGGATCGTTAATGGTGAGACCGAAGAGGTTTATGAAGAAAATGAGCACCTTTTCATCCCAAGTGATCAACTAAAGTCAGGCTATAACGAAATAGAAATTGACTTTGTCGCAGGAGCGGAAGCCCTCAATCGGACAGAAGACTACATGTACACACTGTTCGTACCCAACAAAGCGTCAAGTGCTTTTCCATGTTTTGATCAGCCGAATCTAAAAAGTACGTTTAGCCTTTCGCTCGATTATCCATCAGGATGGTCAAGTATGGCTAACGCCAAAGTCAAGGAAGAAACGGTTCATGGCGATCAGGTAAAGGTAGTTTTTGAAAAGACAGAGGCTATTAGTACCTATTTGTTTGCTTTTGTCGTGGGGGATTTTGACAAGCAGGTTTTATCAAATGGCACATTCTCCATGGAAGTCATGCATCGCGAGCCCATAGACAGTATGTTGGAGACGAACTTGGATGAGATACTTCGGTTGCACGTTCAGTCTTTGGCGTGGCTGGAGTCTTATACGGGGATTGCTTACCCTTTCCAGAAGTTTGGGGTATCCCTCATTCCGGGTTTTCAGTTTGGGGGAATGGAGCATCCAGGTGTGATTGACTACAAGGCCTCTTTGCTCATGCTGGAATCTTCTGCTACCGCAGAGGCAGAACGCAGACGTGCAGCACTGATAGCACACGAGACCGCGCATATGTGGTTTGGCAACTATGTGACCATGACTTGGTTCGACGATGTATGGATGAAAGAGGTTTTTGCCAGTTTTATGGCAGACAAGATCGTGGCTCAACTGTACCCTGAGGTTAATGATGATCTAGTTTTTCTCTACGATCATTATCCTAGTGCCTACGCTGTAGACCGCACTGCGGGTACTGTACCGATCAGACAGCCATTGGCTAATCTCAATCAGGCAGCGAATATGTACAGCAACATCATCTATGACAAGGCACCTATCATGATGCGGCAGTTGGAGCAGCGTGTGGGGGAACGCGTCTTGCAGTCTGCACTGACGGACTATCTGGATAGTTTTTCTTACAGCAACGCGGACTGGGAGGATCTAATGACTATCCTACAGCGGGTATCGGGAGAGGATCTGTCTGCTTTCAATCAAGCGTGGGTTTACCAGACGGGAATGCCATTCTTTGAGCTCAAAGAAGTGCGCAGTGAGGCGGTCAATGAGTTTGATATCATACAGCATGATCCGAAAGGTGAAGGCCGAGTCTGGCCGCAGTATTCGGATATCATGTTCTCGGATGAGGTTGGGTTTGTGAAAGAGAATTTGACGTTAGATAAGATACATACCGTATTGCCAATCAATGCTACTGTAGAAGATAGTCGCATGATATTGCTCAATGCTGGTGGTCAAGGTTATGGCGTGTTTACCCATGGGTTAGGTTATATCAAGGGCGAATTTTTGTTTAATCGTGCTAGGGTAGATCTGTCTCGTTATGAAGATGACTTGACTCGTGGGGCTGCCTACATCAATCTTCATGAGTATCTACTCCAAGAAGGTTTTCACCCACAGTTGTATTTTTATTTCCTACAGAACTATCTCAGAGAGGAAAAGAATGAGATGATTATAGCGTATCTACTGTCCAATCTAGAGCAGGTATATGACCAGTTTTTTAACGGATCGATGCGTGCTGATAATGTGGCGCAGATCGAATCTACACTACTCGCAAAACTAGATGCGGTAGAGGATGTGCAAGTGAAGACATCGCTGTTCAATGCCTATATACGTATGGCATCTTCGCCAGAAGCTGTAGATCGCATGAAACAGTTTTGGGAAAGTGAAGGGCTGCCCGATGGGATCATGCTTTCCAGCCGTCAGTTCGAGAGTCTTGCCCTCAATATTGCGCTCAAAGGGACAGCAGAGGATGAGTCATATATCGATTGGCAGATCGATCGCATGGACAATGAGGATAGGATCAAACGACTACAGTTTATCCAGCCAGCTGTGTCGCATGACTCGGCGGTTAGGATGTCTTTTTTCGAAGGACTCAAAAAACCAGCCAATCGTAAAAATGAACCTTGGGTGATTTCTGCCTTGTACTACTTGCATCACCCGATACGAAACGAAGCGTCTGTGGCTATGATCGCACCATCGCTGCAACTGCTGGCGGAACTACAGCAGACTGGAGATATTTTCTTTACGAAACGATGGCTAGATCAGACCTTATATGGTTACAACTCTGCTACGGCAGTACAGACGGTTCGTGATTTTATAGAGACCGCACCACTCGATGTGCATACGCGCAACAAACTGCTGCAGTCTTCCGATCTCTTGTTTCGATCAGAGAAGAACCTGAGCGAATATCTCGGAGAATAATTAGACGGAGTATATCGAATTAGATTCTAGCCTGATAGGTGTAGAGTTCGTAGTAGCGTCCTTCTTTTTGGATTAGTTGGTCGTGTGTCCCAGATTCTTCTATTTGTCCACCCTCGATGACGAGTATCTGATCTGCCTGTTTGATAGTACTGAGCCTATGTGCGATTACAAAGGTTGTCCGTCCTTTCATCAGTGATTTGAGACTTTCTTGAATGTAAGATTCACTTTCCGTGTCTAGGTTGGAAGTTGCCTCGTCTAGGATCAGTATTTTGGGATCAGCCAAAATCGCTCTTGCGATAGCGATTCTTTGTCTCTGGCCTCCTGATAGCTTGACGCCACGTTCGCCGATTACAGTATCTAATCCATCTTCGAACCGATCCGTGAACTCTCTCACATGCGCAGCATTCACTGCGTTGATGAGGTCTGATTCGCTAGAGTCGGGACGAGGAAAGAGGATGTTTTCTCGAATTGTACCCTCGAATAGGAAATCATCTTGTAATACTACACCCAGATTCATTCTATAGCTCTGGAGTGTGACTTTTGATAGATCTTTCCCATCGATCATCACTTGCCCAGATGCAGGGGAAATAAAAGAAGCTACTAATCCAGCGATCGTAGACTTACCAGACCCTGATGTGCCTACTAGCGCAGTAACACTGCCTTTCGGCGCCTCGAAGGATACTTCTTTGATGACATTCTTGCCTTCTTCATAGGCAAAAGAGACTTGATCGAATTTGATATCACCAGATACCTGATCTAGGATAATGTCTCGTTCGCTGATTTCATCTTCGCTATCCATGGTCATGATCTCCTCAGTTCGATCCAGACCTGCAAAGGCTTCTGTGAGTTGACTGCCGATGTTACTCATCTGCACGATGGGTGCGATCATAAACCCTAGGTAGAGGGTAAAAGACAGGAATTCGCCAATCGTCAAGTCATCATGAATGATCATGTATCCTCCTATACCCATGATACCTGTAGAGGCGATTCCGAGCAGGAAAGTAGCCGAACTGGTAACGATGGCAGTAGAGGTGAGGCTTTTCTTGACATTGTCATAGAGCTTCATCGTACCTGCTTCGAAGGTTTTGATTTCTTGTTCTTCGGCATTGAAGCCTTTGATGACACGAATGCCATTTAGTGTTTCGGTGAGTCTGCCGGTTACTTCCGCATTGATTTTGCCTCGGGTTCTAAATATCGGACGAATGTAACTAAAGGCTTTCATGGAGATAAAACCAAAGATTCCCACGGGTATCAGTACATATAGCGTCATCATCGGACTGATTCGGATGAGCAGCCCTAGGGAAATGATGGCAGTGAGAATACCGCCAAAGAGTTGTACTAAGCCCGTTCCGACAAGGTTTCGGACGCCTTCTACATCACTCATGATACGAGAGACCAGTGCACCACTCTTATTGTTATCGAAGAAGTTGATCGGGAGCTGAATGATTTTCTTTTGCACCTTGACTCTGAGTTGGGCGATCAAGTGTTGTGCCTCTACACTGAGTAGGCGAGTCAGCGCATAACTGGTGATGGCCTGTACTACGATAGCACCGCCTACGACTGCTACGAGGACTTTGAGCATTTCATAGTCACCTTTGGCGATCACATCATCCATCAGGTACTGGCTAGAGCCCGGTAGAATTAAACTCGCCAGTCTACTGACGATAATCAATACTAAACCGATGAGAAGAAGTTTTTTTCTGGGTAGGATGATGGTCTTGAATACTTGACCGAGTGTAGTTTTTTGACTCATAGAAAGGGGTAAAAAAATAATCTTAACCTACTTACGCAGCTTTTACGAAATAGATTAAGATTATGAAAGATAAAAAAAGTAGATCTAAAGATTAATACCCTACACCGTAACCAATGTTGATGATAAATGACTGAATTTGGTAATCATTTGAAGACTGAAAGGCTTGATCATATCTTGCGCTGAGGTTTAGTCCACCACCTCTCAAACCCACTGGGATGTAAACACCGATTTCGGGAGATAGGGTGTAGTTTCCAGTGGTTTCGGATACTTCCCAGAGACCTATTTGTATGTTTTCATTGACGATCGATACCCCTGTGTTGATACCAAAATAAGGTCTGACTCCTCCGTCTTGACCACCGTATATATGGACGTTGGCCATGATTGGATAGATGTTGAGATGTCGAATTTTTCTACCCCATATATCTAGACCGTCTTTGACAGCGTGTAGTCCAGTGGATTTGTCATGGTACAATTGCCATCCCGCATAGCCCCCGAATGAGACAAAATCATAGATGAATTTTCGGCCACCAATGTTGAATCCACCGAAGCTAGGCTGATCTGTGTAGTCTACTAATTCGGCCACAGGTATCGCTATAGACCAGTTGGCTATGAACAGGGATTCTTGTGATCGCGCAACGTTGAAGCTAGTTATGAGGACTAGCGCTAATATGATTGATTTTAGTTTCATCTTAATTCTGGTCTAAATATGGAGATTGGACAAAGGCTTGATCGATTAACTCATTGATGCGGGCTTTAGTCAAATTTTGGCGAAGCACCCCGTTGATAACGGAGACCCATAGTGCCTTTGAGTTTTCATCTTGCTCTTGTATAGCATTTTGATCAATAATGGTGATGATGATAGATCCCGTCTCGTACGAATAGACATATCCAGGTGTTGGAGGGTAATACCCCCATCCCCAACCAGGGTACCATGGATCCCACCAGTACCAACAGTCCCAACAACCACCCCATTCGTACTGCTCGTTGGTCAGTACCTCGGGTAGAACGATGAGGTCCGGGGTAGTGAGACTAGGGTTTACTTCTGTATAGCCATAGTCATCTAGGTTTTGTTTGATCTCGTCAAGAATAATTTGATCAAACTGATGATCAGAATCATTGTTTGCATCATGATGAAGAATAGAGTCTGGGATAGAATAAGTGATGAAATTTCCAGATTCGATAGCTTCTAAATTATAACTGGTCGCTACTACATCCAGCTGGTCGGCAGTAGTCACATCATCATAATAACATCCGTATAAAAGCCCTGAAATGGCTAAAAGAATTAAAATGAGATTTTTCATGGAAATGATAATATTAGATAGTGAATAGGCGAAATTAGTAAAAATCAATGGCTCATTGTTCGAGAATGAATTAAAATGACATAACTAAAATAAGTGAAAAGTATTCTTCGTTTTGTTCTAAAATAAAATTACTTAATTTTGGACACCTAACTTTAAAGCATTGTTATGAAATCAACCTTACTAATGCTCGTAGTGAGTGTAATTTTTTGTTCTTGTAGTTCTCAAAAAGTAGAACTGGTTTCGGCCAACGATTTTCATCAATCCTACCAAGACGATGAAGACGCTGTGCTTTTGGATCTTCGAACCACTGAAGAAATGGCGAATGGAGCCCTAGATGGAGCTGTTCAGTTAGATTTTCATCAACCTAGCTTTAACAATGACCTCTTAGCGTTAGATAAGTCTAAGACCTACTACATCTACTGTCGTAGTGGAGGGCGAAGTGGTCGTACCGCTAAGTTGATGAAGGAAAATGGCTTCCAAAAAGTCTATGATCTTGATGGCGGAATATCCGATTGGATCACTGAGGGCTTACCCGTAGTGACTCCCTAGTCCTGATATAACAGATATTTTTTTCTATCCTTTTTAAAGTTCCCAAGCTTAGGCTCCCAACTGTCTTTGATTTCTTGAGCAGATCGTCCATTTAGGATTTGTTCTTGAAGTCGACTATTGCCTGCGAGTTTGTTGAAGAAGGAGTTGAAAAACTCCTCTGGTGTCTTGTGGTAGAGTTCGATGATGTATTCTAAATTGATAGCACTGAGTGGTTTGGTTGAGCGTAGATCAGTGCCGTAGCAGGTTTTCTTCTCATGTTTTGGGTGTTTGGAGTAGCCAGGCATACTCACGGGGCGAAAGGAAAAATTACCCAATAGACTAGAGTCTCCAGGATAGCCTATCACTTGAAATGGGAAGTGGGTACCTCTACCTACACTGATTTTTGTTCCCTCAAATAGACAGAGACTAGGGTACAGGTTGATAGATTGGTCGTTAGGTAGATTAGGGGATGGTGCGATAGGCAGAGGGTAAACCTGTTGATGATCCCAATTTTCGATAGGGATTATCGTGAGTTTTAGGTCAGAAGCCGTTTCGAGCCACGCTTCACCGACGATCATCTGTGCTAGTTCTCCAGCAGTCATTCCATATACTATAGGTATAGGGTGCATCCCCACAAATGACTGGTAGTCCATATCCAAAACAGGCCCATCTACATAGTGACCATTAGGATTAGGACGATCCAAAATGAGGAATTCTAATCCCGAATCAGCACATGCCTCCATCATATAATGCATACTGCTGATATAAGTATAGAAGCGAGCTCCTACATCTTGGATGTCGTATATGACTAGATCTAAATCGGCCAGATGGTCTTTACTAGGTTTTTTGTTTTTCCCATAGAGGGAAATAACAGGTAACCCAGTTTTTTCATCTCTGCCATCGGAGACTGTTTCGCCATTGGCGAGATCACCTCTAAACCCGTGCTCAGGCGCAAAAATTGTCTGAACCTGAATCCCATGACTTAGTAGTGTGTCCAGTAAGTGCGTATCACCTATATAAGAAGTGTGATTCACGAGGAGTCCTATCTTTTTGCCTTGTAATAGCGGGAGGTACCGATGCAATTGTTCCGCACCTGTTATGACTGGGCGAGACTGCTCGGGTGGAGGAGTGCAAGCGCTCAGTTTGAGCCCTAAAAGTAATAGAAAAGTTACGAGCAAGTATTTCTTAATATTGTGATCTCTGTTCATCGAATTTTGGTTTATTTTACGCCACCACACGAATGTAGCAAGATTTTAGAAGTTTGAATTTCCCATATTTTATATCTCATCGTATTTCTAAAGATGTTCACTCATCTTTTACCAAAATTATCTCCAAATTGGCCGTGGTTAGCATTGCTCTGGGACTATCGGCTATGATATTAGCTTATTTTATTTTGGGAGGCTTTCAACAGACTGTCAAAGATAAAATATACAATTTCAAAGGGCATCTGGAGATTACGAAATATACGCTAGGTAGTGCGCTGGGAGATCATCACATCAGTACTGGAGCTCACTTTTTCAATGATTTAGAACAGTATGAATTTATTGATCATATACAGTCGTTTGCCCATAAAGCAGGCATGCTTCGCACGGAGGAAGAGGTAGAGGGGGTTCTACTGAGAGGAGTAAGTCGTGATTTTGATACGCTGCGCTTTCAGGAGAATATGACAGAAGGTCGATTTATAGCTTATTCTGATTCTGAATACTCCAAAGAGGTAGTACTGAGTGCGCGAATCGCTAGAAAACTCAAACTAGAAGTAGGGGATGATGCGACGATCTATTTCGTCCAGAATCCACCGAAATTTAGGAGGGTACAGATCGTAGGGCTGTATGAGACTGGTTTAGAGGAGATCGATAAGACTATGGTTCTGGGGGACATAGGTATGGTTCAACGTCTAAACAATTGGCCGGATACTTTGGTGGGAGGGGTCGAAGTTTTTGTTAAGGATGGTTATGATTTGGAAATAGCCGAAAACACCCTTTTTGAAAATGTGGATGCACATCTATATGTAGATAAAGTTCGTGATAAGTATGCCCAGATTTTCGATTGGCTTGATCTTCTGAATCAAAACGTATCGGTTTTTCTGATATTGATTTTGATTGTTGCTTGTTTCAATATGATCTCGATTTTATTGATTTTAATTATGGAAAGAACGTACATGATAGGTGTTTTTCAAGCACTAGGTGCTGGTAAGCGACAGATCAAGAAGATATTCATGTACAATGGGATGCTTCTGGTTATCAAAGGAATGTCACTTGGCAATGCTATCGCGCTTTTGTTGGCCTTTTTGCAAGATCAGTTTCATTTGATCCCATTAGACCCTGTGAGTTATTACATGCATTTTGTGCCGATATTTTGGGATTTCAAAGCGTTGTTGCTACTGAATGTATTGACATTCTTCGTCGTGTTGTTGGCTTTGAGAATACCTTTAGCCGTGATTACTCGGGTAAAACCAGTGACCGCTTTGAAATTTGATTAATTTCATCGAAAAGGAAACTAAAACATAAATCATACGATAGTATCTAAGTGCAATTAACAGAAGAAGATATACTGGCCAAAATAGGCAATGATGATCGTGCAGCATTCGAGCAGGTGTTTCGTAACTACTATACAGAGTTGTCTCGTTTTTGCCTCAAGTATGTCCGAGATGAATTTGCCGCAGAGGAGCTCGTACAAGAGGTATTTATCAATATATGGGAGAGGCGTCATACGCTGTCTGTCAATACTTCGGTCAAGGCATATCTATATACTGCAGTACGTAACCGATCCTTCAATTACCTGAAGTTACAGATGCCTAAAGAACTACGTAAGGTAGATGTGGAAGGCGTGGTAGACCTCAGTGACGTAGCAGAGAATAGAGAGGAGGCCTGGGTCATGGATGAACTTAGGGTCTACGTTCAGCAAGCTATTGATACACTACCTCCTAAATGCCAGACTATATTCAACTTGAGTAGAAATGCTGGGATGACCTATAAAGAGATTGCGGAAGAACTCGATTTATCAGTCAAAACTGTCGAAAATCAGATAGGTCATGCCCTTCGTAAACTGCGTGAACAACTCAATCCGATATGGGACAAAATCATGGTTTTGATTTTAATTCAATTTCTGTAAAAAACACGAGCCTTGAATAGGGGGAGCTTACATTCTTGTTGACCTATAATTGAAAGAAATACTGGAATGCAAAATTTAGAAGAAAAAATTCAAGGTTATCTCAGCGGGAAACTGTCCGAAGATGAGCGTCAGGAAATAAAGAACTGGGCGAATGCATCGGAACAGAACGCTAAACTATTGGCTCAGCATCGTAAGTTGTATGAGCTGTCGGAGCTGGATACAAGTAGTTTCTGCCCTAATGTGGAGATGGCTTGGCTAAAAGTAGAGAAGAAGATAGCGAAGCATTCCATTGCGCTTAATTCTGGTAATGTCTTTTATAAAATTGCCGCAGCTATAGCTGTGACCGTAGGTCTTGTATTCTTTTCGATTTCTTACTTTTCTAGTCCTGACTTGGTGGCCGTTAATACTAGGGAAGGAGAGGTTCTCAGTGTGATCCTAAGTGACAGTACGAGCATTACACTCAATGAAAACTCTACGCTAAAGTATCCTGAAGCCTTTGACGGTAGTGAAAGAAAGGTGTATCTGGATGGACAGGCCTTCTTTGAAGTGAAGCGTGACGAGGATCATCCTTTCAAAATTATTGGCAGATCTTCAGTGACGGAGGTATTAGGTACTTCTTTTGATTTGATCGCTAAACAAACTTATAGTCAAGTCAATGTCTTGTCTGGTAGCGTCTCTTTTAAAGGAAGGAAATCGAATGATAAGGTTGTTTTAGAGAAGAATAATAGTGCGACGATCGTTGATGCTAAATTGGAGTCTTTTGAGCACATAGACACTAAAACACTTGTATGGAGATTAGGTGAGTTGAATTTTCAAAGTACACCACTGCGTGAAGTAGCGCAGGTGCTGACCAAGCATTATGGTGTTGAGATTCAGCTACAATCAGGGATTGATAGTTGTCTGATCACTTCTAAATTTGAAGGGAAGACCATGTCTGAAATACTAGAGGTACTTAAAGTGATAGCTAATATTACTAATGTCTCTGATGACGAGAAAGTCGTCGTTCTGAGCGGTCCGAGTTGCTAATCCGTCCGTTCTAGGACAATATTTGAACGCTTCAGATTCTTTATTGATTCTTTATTGATTCAATCTTAATCTATGTTATAAATTTGGCTTTAAGTCACCTTGTAATATGATAGATTGAGTATCTCGACGCGAAAAGCATACGTTTTAATTATTTTGCTATTGACACTGTGCCCTATGGTATCGGCTCAGTCGGATATTCTATCTCAAGAGATTACCCTCAAAAAGCGTCGATACAGTGTGCGAGTGTTGTTGGAAAAAATACTCCCATCCCATGACATACCCTTAGCTTATCATGATAATATCGTGCCTTTGCACAAAGTGATCACCTTTGATGTTAAGCCCTATACCATTGAGCACATCCTGGATAAAATATGTAGAAACGATAACCTTACCTATGAGGTAATAGGGGGGCAAGTTTTGTTGACTTATTACGAACGTCCAGATTTAGAGTACAAATATACCATCAGTGGTAGGGTCAAAGATGCGGATACAGGAGAGGTGCTAATAGGAGCCTCGTTGTATATTCAGGAATTAGCATCTGGTGTTTCTGCTAATGCTTATGGTTTTTATGCTTTTACTGTACCCAGCGGTGTGTACCATATTTCGGTGAGTTATCTAGGGTATGAGCCTATGATGATAGAGGTAGATCTTCGAAAGAATATTAAATCTAATATTGAGTTGGTTCCTAAGCCTATTCAGTTAGATGAATTGACTATCGATGAGCTAAACCCTATGGAAATCAAAGCGCATACTATTTTGTCTAGTACTAACCGCATCGATATGGAGATGGCAAAACATATTCCGTATCTAGGAGAGGTGGATGTTTTTCAGGGGTCTCTATTACTGCCTGGTATTACCAATATTGGTGAAGGCGTCTCTGGAGTTAATGTACGTGGAGGAACTTCGGATCAAAACTTAGTTTTGATGGACGAAGCGGTGTTGTACAACCCCAACCATTTCTTTGGTCTAATCTCTGTTTTTAATCCAGATGCTGTTAATGATGTAGAGATACTCAAAGGCGATTTTCCGGCCAAGTATGGAGGAAGAACGTCATCAGTAATGCATGTGCGCCAGCGTGAGGGGAACGAGAAAGAGTTTGAAGTGTCCGGAGGACTAGGATTGCTCACCAGTCGGTTGATGGCAGAAGGGCCGATGTTCAATCAGAAGGGGAGCTTTCTCGTATCAGGTAGAGCGACATTTTGGGATCTATTATTGCGAAACCTCAGCGACCCCAGATTCAATGATATCCGTGCAAATTTTCAAGACCTAAACGGAAAAGTTAAATACAACATTAACGCTAAGAATAAACTGTTTATGTCTGGATATTGGGGCAGTGATGCTACCAAGTATGGGACGGATGCTTTGCAGCAGTGGGGGAACTCATTGCTTTCTCTACGATGGAACCATATCATGAGAAACAAACATTTTATAAATGTGACATCCTATTATAGTGGGTACAGATATAGTTTGAAGGAAGAAGAAGAGTTTCGGGATTTGGAAGGTAGATACTCGATCAATGATTTAGCGGTGAAAGCGGATATTACCAGTTATTACGGTCCTGGTTTTATTATGGACTGGGGAATTTCCAGTATTCATCATAGATTGTTACCAGGAGAAGTTATCAAAGGAGAACTCGATACATCAGGTAATGAAATTTCATTACCTGATGAGACTAGTTTCGAATCCTCAGTGTACGCATCAACTGAAAACCGAATAGGTAGTAAACTAACTGTTTCCTTGGGGTTGCGTTTTTCGCACTTCATCAATGATGGTCAATCAGATGTTTATGTCTATGAAGAAGGGGAGCCACTGTCCCAAACCACTATTGTAGATACGTTGAAAGCAGGTAGTGATGAGAATAAGATGAATTTTTATAACTGGTTGCCACGTGTTTCGTTGAAATTTTCATTGGGAGCGAATTCGTCTGCTAAGGTTAGTTATAGTAGTTCTGTTCAGTACATGCACCAACTTTCCAATACAACTTCCCCTTCTTCATCTGATAATTGGGTGATGGCAGGGCTGAATGTTCTTCCGACGACTATGAATCAAAGTACGGTAGGCGTGTACAAGTTTTTTCCTCAATGGGATATGAATGCTTCTGTGGAAGCATATTATAGAGATTTAAATGATGTGATTGATTATAAAAATGGTGCTAATTTACAGTTTAACGAGTCCGTGGAGACCGAATTAATTTATGGTATTGAAAGGGCTTATGGTCTTGAGTTTTTTGTAAAGAAGTCGCTGGGGAAGTGGACAGGTTGGGCTGGGTATACGCTTTCACGAGTAGAACGCAAGTTTGATAACAGTAATGAGAGTTTAGAAATTAACAACGGGAATTTTTTTGCATCTGATTTTGACCGGTCACATGATTTTGCCTTATCGTTGGTATACGAGACCGAGCAGAGATGGAGCTTTTCTACTAATTTTGTATTTTATACAGGGAGGCCATATTCTTTTCCTGACTCAAAGTATGAAGTGGATGGCGTGTTAGTTCCAAACTATCCGAGTAGAAATCAGGATCGTTTGAGTAATTATCATAGGTTAGATGTCTCCGCAACCTATCAAATCAAACCCATGAAGAAGAATGGTGAAAAGAGAATGTTTGAATCCGAGCTGGTTTTTTCTATATACAACGTATATAGTAGAGATAATGCTCAAGCATATTTCTTTTCCGAAGATCCTGATATACCAGGTCGACCTACGGTTAATCAATTATCCGTCTTAGCATTTCCAGTCCCATCCGTAACCTATAATTTTAGATTTTAATGAATACTAGAGTTGTTATTTTACTCTTACTGGCTACCTCTGGAGTGCTGAGTACCTCCTGCTTAGAAGAGGTTAAGGTGGATTTACCTTCTGGTGAACCAAGGAGAGTGATTTATGGTTGGATTAGACATGACCACACTAATCAAGAAATTAAATTGAACTGGAGCAATAGTTACGCAAGCACCGAAAACTATGAACCTATTAGTCAAGTGGGGGTATATGTGTACTCGGATCGAGGGAACAAATACACTTTTACAGAGGTAGAGAATACTGGAATATACATCACTGATACAAATGATTTTGCTACAGTTGTAGGAGCTTCTTATCAATTGTTTTTGATTACTGATGGAGACACACTAGTGTCTTACAGTGAAAATATGCAGGCTGTTCCATCCATTGACACTTCGTTCGTGAGTTTTATTGTTGATCCGCAACGTTTCGTGGTTGAAGATGAACAAGATAACTATTATGTCTCGGCACTTATCAATGACGAACCCGATGTTGCCAATTACTATAGGTGGAAGATTTATGTCAACGGTGAACTGAGAAATCATCCATCTGAGATAGTGCTTTTTGATGATTTATTTACGGATGGAAACAAGTTCAGGGTAGACGCAAAGAATGTCGTCTTCAAAAAAGGAGACTCAGTGAGTGTTGAGCAGTATTCTTTGACTAGCCGTGCGTACCAGTATTTAGTAGCGATCAAAAACCAAACCGACCAAAATTCGATCGGCCCGAACGCAAAACCTAATCAAGTAATAGGGAATGTTAGGAGTATCAGTGATCCAAATAGTGTGGTTTTTGGCTATTTTGGCGTATCTGATGTTACATTGGTTAGAGAGATACAGTGGATCAATTAGGTATTCTTCCTAAGAAGAATATTTGGAATTTCCCCCATTTTTCTAATCTGAAAAATACTACACCTTTGCTAGCATAAACTAACACTATGAAAAATAGAAAATTTGTTCTCGTCATGTTTATCCTCATCGGGATATTGGTTTTAAAAAAGGTTAATGACGATAGGGTTGATGCAAATGTAGGAGCGCAGGCATCAATGCATGATTAGTTTATCTTTCAATTAATAATACTTCATTAACATACCCCAAGGCATTGAACCTTAGTCTTAGAAATTTGTTTGTCTTTTTGTCAGTGGTACAGTTAACTTGATATTCAAAGAATTTTTGTCCTCGTTCATATAAGAGTGTTTGATCTGGCATCCCCATCATATCGGTTACCTCGCTCTCTCTCAAAGTTTTGAGATGAGTAGTGAGTGAATCCAGTTGATTTGTCAACTCTGATCTGTAGCCAGTACACTGAGTAAGTTCATTCTTCCATGATTCCTTTTTGATCCAAGTCTGCTCAGTAGTTTGGCTAGTTGTACAGCTCCAAACTAGCGTAGAAAATAGGAGGATAACAATATATAGGTTCACTCGGCGCGATAGATTTTTAGGTTTCATATGCATGAAAAATGTTAATAATGATAGGGGAGGTAAAATTTTTGTCCCACATGATTGTGCAATATTAGCAAGTAATATTATTGTATTTTACAAGGCTTAGGTTTAAGTTGTAAAGTCAAATTAATTCTCTACATTTACTGGCAAGAATTGAATTAAGAATATTTTACAGTATCAACAATAAGATTGACTATGGCCGAAGACAAGCTAAACGAGGGTTCAGAAGAGGAAAAGAAAGCATCAAACGACCTTTCTGATGATGATTTTGGATTACCTGATTTAGAGTTCGATGAATTGCAAGAATTGGACTTATCTGGAGATGACGATGAAGAAGAATTGTCTTTCGAAGAGTCTAACCCTGTTTCAGACTCTCCGCTGTCTGGGAGTTCCGACGATATAGATATGAGTGTGTTAGATGAGATAGATCTTTCATCTGGTTCATCTGAGTCCGTTTTGGATGAGGGTATAGAAGAAGTTGAAGATGTACTAGATAGTGCACAGTTGATTTCTGATAGGTTGGGAGACGATGAGGAGGACGATTCCTTGAGTACTGATTTTGGTAGTAGCGTCAATTATGACGACCTTATTGGTGGAGGAAGTGACGATACGCAGAGCGATTCGATGTTTGATAGTGATCCAATTGATACTTCATTATTTGAGGCTGATACTACAGGAGAAGAGGATGTGATGTCTAGTGATGATTTGTTTGCCAGTATTGATAGTCCAGATGATTTAGCAGCACTGGGTATGGCTGATGATGATGACGATTCTAATTTTTCTATCGAAGATGATACAGATAGTGATTCTTTGTTCTCTTCTGATAGTGATGATTCACTATTTGACTCAGACAATGTGTCATTTGGAGTTGATGACGACTCAGATGATGATTCGTCTGTAGAGTCTGATAAAAAATTACCAGAAAATTATAAAGCATATACCTATAATGAATCCTCTGGAGGTTTTACTAAAATAATAGTAATTGGCGTAGTGGTTATTGCCGTTATTGCTGCGGGAATGCTTTGGTTGTCAGGAGGCCCTGAAGGAACCGAAAAGAAAGTAGCTAAGGTAGAAAAACCAATTACGAAACCAAAGGTTAAGAAGGAAGAACCAGTGGTAGTAGAGGCTACTCCAGAGCCTGCGACAGAGGAGCTGGAATCTGTGTCTGCTAAACCAGAATTAGAGGCTGCATCTGCGCCTGCTGGTGAAATCGTGAGAGTCACAGAAAGAACAGGCGTGTCCTATATTGTTATTGCTAGTTTTATCGACGATGATTTGGCAATGGATTATGCTAAAGAGTTGAGCGCTGAAGGTAAAGGAGTGAAGGTGATTTCACCGTTTGGTAATGCTAAACGATTTAGAGTGTCTGTAGCAGATTACTCAACATATGGTGATGCAGCTAGTCAACTCGGAAGCTTTAAAAGCGAGTATGGAGATCAAGTATGGGCTTTGAAATATTAAAAATATAATTAATTAGCATTAAAAATAAGAAAGGTCAGTTTTGGCCTTTTTTTTGTTTAAATCCATTTTATGAATACACTTAGTATGGTTTTAGTTACGCTATTGCAGGATGTTCCTGTAGAAGAAGCTGCGGCAGCTGCTGTAGCTGCCGATGTGTCCGTTTTAGATTTGTTGTTCAAAGGCGGGTATATGATTCTCCCCATTGTACTATTGTCTTTGGTAGGAACGTATATTTTGGTTGAACGATTGATGACAATCAAAGCCGCAGATCAAACTCCTGAGAGTCTGATGGATGAGGTGAAACAAATGGTCGTGAGTGGAAAAGTATCAGAAGCACAGCAACTCTGTGCTCGTGAGACTACTCCTATCGCTAAAATGTTGGAGAAAGGGCTGTCTCGAATAGGTAACCCACTAAAAAGTATAGAAGCATCGATCGAAAATGTAGGTAAAATAGAGGTCTATAAATTAGAAAAGAACTTGACGTTGCTAGCGACGATCTCTGGTGCTGCACCCATGATTGGTTTTCTAGGAACGGTTACAGGGATGATTCAGGCTTTTATGTCAATCGCACAAGAAGAAGGGGCGGTGAGCCCTAAGTTATTGTCTAGTGGTATCTATGAGGCCATGATTACAACAGCGGCTGGCTTGTTTGTAGGGATTATAAGCTATATCGCCTATAACTTCTTGATTACCAAAGTAGCTAAATTGATTCATAAGATGGAGTATACCTCCATCAACTTTATCGATCTATTGCAAGAACCGCAAAAATAATATCCATGGATATAAAGAGTAAACATAAGGTGGATGCGTCTTTTGCTATGTCTTCTATGACTGACGTGATATTTCTGTTGTTGATATTTTTTATGTTGACCTCATCGTTTATTACGCCATCAGGATTGCCAGTGAACCTACCGACAAGTAAGAGTTCGAATATCGTAATGCAAAAGATTAGCGTAACGGTTACGCCTGATTTACAGTATTTTGTAAATGATAAGCAGGTGTCTTTGAATAATCTTGAGCAAGCACTTAAAGTAGAGTTGAAGGACAAAGAAGGTGTAGTTGTACTTCACTGTGACAAGTCTGTTCCTGTGGAACATTTGGTTAATGTGGCCAGCATAGCAACTAAATTGGAGGCGAAAATATCTTTGGCAACTAAGCCAGATTAATATGAATCTCAGAGAAAAGAAAAATAGGATAACGGGTGTTTACGTCAGTGTAGGGATACATACTGCGTTGTTGCTGATATTCTTCTTTGTATTGGCCTGGAGAGAACCTGATCCACCGATTCCTGAGTATGGCATTGAATTTAACCTAGGAAATGAAATAATCAGTGATTCTGAATCTGATGTACCTGTGCAAGCAGAACAGATCGATGAGGTAGAGGAAGTTCAGGAGGCGGAAGAGGCTGAGGAGACGAGTGAAGCAAGTGATGCAGCTTCTAATGAAGAGCCTGTAGAGCCAGAAGTCGAAGAGACCAATGAGCCTACCGAAGAGACTGCTGAAACGGAAGATATTAATAGTCCCGATATAGTAGAAAAAAAGGTAGAGGAGAAGAAAGTCGAGAAGAAGGAAGTGGTTAAGGCTGAAGCCGAACAGAAAGAAGAAACATCCGAAAAGAAAGAAGAGGCTAAGAAGGTCGTATCTAAACCAAAGATTGATGATCGAGCGATATTCAAAAAATCTGATGCAGGAGGAGGAAGCGGTAATAAAGGTGCTAGTCTAGATCTGAGTGGTTGGGCTTGGGATTTTAGACCAGAACCAGATGACAACTCTACTGAGGAGGGCTACATTGTGTTTGAAATCAAAGTCGATGACGAAGGTGAGATCGTAGCGATTAGAACCATCGAAAAGACCGTATCACCTGTGGTAGAGCGTATTTATAGAGATGCTGTGATGGAATTGACTTTTAGCAAGACAGCTGATAACCGAAATAGTGCCTCTACTTCGACAGGTCGTATTACCTTTATTATTCAATCCAAGTAATATCATGGACTACCAGGAGTCGTTGGACTTCCTTTATGAGCAGTTGCCTATCTTTCAGCGAATAGGTAAGGCTGCCATGAAAAAGGATCTGACCAATACTATAGTGTTAGCAGAAGCACTGTCTAATCCTCAACATGATTTTAAATCCGTACACATTGCAGGAACTAATGGGAAAGGATCTACTGCTCACATGTTTGCTTCTGTACTACAGGAGGCAGGCTACAGGGTTGGGCTGTACACTTCTCCTCACCTAAAGAGTTTCCGAGAAAGGATACGTGTCAATGGTCAGTTGGTGAGTAAAGAATTCGTTGTTGACTTTGTGGAACGTTGTAAGAATCTCATGGTAGAGGTGAAACCCTCATTTTTTGAGATGACTGTGATTATGGCGTTTGAGTATTTTTCGAAAGAGAAAGTGGATATAGCCGTGATAGAAACGGGGCTTGGAGGACGCTTAGATTCTACAAATATCATTCTTCCAGAATTATCAGTAATTACTTCTATAGGTTTGGATCATGAAGATATACTAGGTACTGGATTAGCAAATATCGCTAGAGAAAAGGCAGGGATTATAAAAGAATCTATACCTGTTATTATAGGAGACTTGGCATCAGAAGCAAAGGAAGAGGTGGCCGCTGTGGCAAAACAAAAAAAAGCCCCTGTCTTTTGTCCTAGTGAGTGGTATGAAACTTTAGTTTTAGCTGACCATCACATCAGAGTGGTCAACAGAGATACCAAAAAAAGTATAGAATTCACTTCAGAATTAGGAGGGTATTCTTTGTTGAAAAATGTTCCGCTGATACTGGAGGGCGTATCGCAGTTGCGTACGCGTGGTTTTGCTATCAGCGATCAACAAGCTGTCGATGGAATCAGACAGGTGGTCAGTCATACCGGACTGAAAGGACGGTGGCAGAAATTACGTGTTTCTCCAACTGTAGTAGCCGATATAGGTCATAATGAAGAAGCCGTTCGTGAGCTGATGAGCCGACTAGATACTCAACGACAGGGAGCGAAATTGCATGTGGTCTGGGGAATGGCTGGTGATAAATCTATCGAAAGCATTTTTCGATTATTATTAAAGGATGCTTCGTACTACTTTTGCGCAGCTGATATCCCGAGGGCTTTATCTGTAAACGAGTTGGCTAGATTAGGGGATGAGCATAAACTAAACTACACTACTCATGATACAGTGTCGGCTGCCTATGAAGCAGCTTTGGCCAATGTGCACAAGGAAGATTGGGTCTTTGTAGGAGGGAGTACATTTGTAGTGGCAGAAATAAAAGATATATAAATTGGGGCGTAAGAAGTTAGAAAGGTTTGAGGACAATGCTGTCCGCTACAACGTTGTAGAAAATGGCAAAGCTTGCTTTGGTCAGCTTGTAGGTAAGTGGAGAGATTATCATTTTAAGAATGAGAAGCCGCTGGTCGTAGAACTCGGGTGTGGTAGAGGAGAATATACCACTGGGTTAGGAGAGAAATTTCCAGATAGGAATTTCGTAGGTGTGGATATCAAAGGAGCACGTATCTGGGTAGGTAGTAATTATGCGGTTGAGAATCAATTGGATAATGTTGCTTTCTTGCGAACCAAAATCGAGCAGATTGTGGACCACTTCGGTGAGAATGAAATTTCAGAGTTGTGGATTACATTTCCTGATCCTAGACCAAAAGACAAAGATGAGAAAAGAAGACTAACCTCACCGCGTTTTATGGAGATGTATCGTAAGCTTCTTGCTGAAGATGGTTGGGTTAAATTCAAAACGGATAGCACTTTTTTGTTTGATTATACCTTAGAACTCATTGAAACGGGGCAACTTAAAGTGAAAAATATGTCTTCTACACACAAACTCTACGACTCAGAATATATGGACGAACACTTCGGTGTAAAGACAAAATACGAACAACTCTTCTATGATAAAGGGGAGGATATTAAATATATGAAGTTTCAGTTTGCTTAACTGCTTACAACTAGTCCTATTCCTGGATAGACCTTTCTGAAATTGTTGGTGAAGATAACTTCTGGACCAATCTTGATGTGGTTATTGATGCTTTTGTGCAATGAAGCCTTCATCGTGTGGTTAGAGTAGATACTTGTATCATTATTGTTGTTAAGTCGATAGCCAATACGTGCACTCCAAGTCGAGTTTTTGGAATTGTCTTTAATCTCATACAGCAGATTGGCAAATACGGATGGTATGGCGGTGTTGTTGACTTGCTGCTCACCTTCTGTTGCTTTTCTTTGACCAAATAGTAGAAACTGTGCCGATATACCTGTCTTGATACTATGCGTATGCTTGCCAGTTGATTTGGTGTAAACTGGAACATCTATACCGAGCTCTGGAGTTAGCCCTACTGTACTCAGTGTTGTACCGAGGTAGATTTGCGGTTTGATGTTTTGAAGTGCCTTATGGCTTTCTTTAGGAATTTCTGGTTGTTTGGTTTGGATTATTTCTGTTCCTTTTAATATAGTTGTTGTAGGGATTAGTGAGTTAATACTACTAGGCTGCTTTTTGGCTTTTAGCTCAGAAGTAAGTGCGTGTTCGAATGATTCAATCGGCTCAGATGTATCTATTGTTTTAACCTGCAATGTTAGTTCTCTTTGGGTTGGTATGACCTCAGGTGTATTTTTCCACAACTCTACTCCTCCGGCTATTAGTAATGAAAAGGAGGTTGTCATGGCGAGAAACCATGTGAGTACACGTTTGTCCAAATCTGAAAGACGTTGAGATATATTATCCCACAGTCTTTTCTTCTTAGAGATGTCCACGTTAACGCGGTCAGCAACTTGACTTGCATTTTGACAGACTCTGTCTATAATATTAATGCTCTTGTTTTCTTTGTTGCTCTTCATTTTTATATCAGATTATACGGCACCTATTTTGACTAATGATTTAGCCAATGATGCTCTGGCTTTACTGAGTTGAGATTTAGAAGTGTTTTCACTGATTCCTAACTTTTCTCCAATTTCTCGGTGACTAAAACCTTCAATGGCGTAGAGGTTAAAAACAGTTCGATATCCTTTAGGTAGTTTTTTGATTTCATTGATAATATCCTCTTCTTGAAGATTACTTTCTACTCCATCAATGGATTTTAGTTTATGATCCGTCTCATGGATATCAACGAGTAGATGCTTTCTCTTTCTCAAAACCATCAAAGACTCATTGACAATGATTCTTTTCATCCAACCAGTTAGGCTGCCTTTTCCTCTATATTCAAAAGAACCTACTTTTGAAAAAATCTTCAAGAATCCTTCAGTAACGGCATCTTCTGCTTCTGCTTCGTTAGCTAAATAGCGCAAGCTTATTCGATACATTTGATCCATGTATTTGTCATAAAGTTCCTTTTGAGCGGATGCGTCATGGTCTTTACACTTCTTTACTAATTCTCCCTCTTCCAATTGATTGGAATATTTATGGTTATTGTTCTGATATTGTAATGCTTCCAAAGTGTGTATAGTTGCTTGGTATGTAAAAATTACATTGCAAACTATATAGCATACACAGAACCTACTGTTAAGGAGGAGTTAAAAGATGTTAAGCAACGTTAAGGGAGTGAGTTTATAGTCTGTTAAAATACAAAAAGACTATATACGCGACAAAACCAAGAAGGTACAATGCACCTTCTGCTCTATCAAGTTTGTACTTCTGAAGGGTGAACATGAATAGGAATAACATAAATGTACCAATCATGATGATGTATAAATCTAGATTTAAATCTATATCAAAAGCGAGTGGACCATTGAATAGGGCAGTAGCTCCTAACACGAGCAAAATATTGAAGATGTTAGAGCCTACAATGTTTCCAACAGCTAAATCTGATTTTTTATGAAACGCTGCTACTGCAGTTGTCGCTAATTCAGGTAGGGAGGTACCTGCTGCCAGTATCGTGAGCCCGATGACCTTTTCACTAATATCAAAATGATGTGCAATAACAATGGAATTGTCAACAATCAATTGACCACCAAAGGCTAAACCTGCTATTCCAAAGATGATCATTAATGCAGTCTTGAGGCTGCCGTACATTTCGATTTCATCTAAATCTCCTGCCGAATCATCTGTTCTCGTCATGTTTTGAAATACATAATACAAGAACCCTACAAACATGACCAATAGAATTGCACCATCCCATACACTCGCTGAATTGCTAGCACTACCAAAAATCAATTGGTCATTGACCAGTATAAACAAAACAATAGTGGCTATCAGTGAGTAGGGTACTTCTTTCCATAGTGCATTTTTTTGAACAGTGAGAGGGTATATCACACTAGAGATACCTAGTATCAAAAACATGTTGAAAATATTAGACCCAATGATGTTGCCAAATACTACATCATTATGCCCATTAGACCCTGAGATCAAATTGACAACAAGCTCAGGAGCAGACGTACCCATAGCTACTACTGTGAGTCCAATTGCAATGTCTGAGACATTGTATCTTTTCGCTAGGGAGGAAGCCCCATTAACTAAGAAATCGGCTCCTTTGATAAGCATTACAAAACCGACAACTATTAGTATTGACTCTAAGACCATTTAGTATTATTTAGTGTTGGATGGTTCACCTTATAGAATTGAAATATAAAGAGAACTTGTAATACTTACAGGTAATTTTATGAAATATTGAGGCTTTTTAGAATGACTCAAATTCGACCTGTTTTATTTGTTGTTATAATACAAATTAATCTGGTATAAATTCAAATCCATTTAATAGAGTAGTCTATTGTTCTATTAAAACAATATTTATTCTTTGAATCTTAAAAGTGAACTGGGGTTATGAAATCCCTAGTTCACTTTTGATCTGATTAATTTTTTGGTTTAGCTCTGTTTTTTGTGAGGCTATCGTAGCATTGCTACCCGCAGGTGATTTGACACTAAAATAGAACTTGATTTTTGGTTCTGTTCCTGATGGTCTGAGAGAAACTTTACTGCCATCTTCGGTGACGAACTGAAGTACATTAGATTTAGGAAAATCCATTTTAGTCTTAGTTCCATTTTGAAGATCAGTTGCTTCACCAGATTGATAGTCTAGTAACGAGACTACTGGAGAACCACCCAAACGGCTAGGCGTGTTGATTCTTGCATCGGTCATCATTTGCTGTATTTCTTCAGCACCTGCTTTGCCCTTTTTTGTCAAAGAAGACAAAGATTCCCAGTACATACCGAATTGGCTGTAGATCTCCTCTAGGAGCTGCATGACAGTTTTACCATTGTCCTTAGCCCATGCTGCCATTTCTGCTAGCATAGCACATGAGGCTACCGCATCCTTGTCACGGACACTATCACCGATGAGGTAACCGTAGCTCTCTTCACCACCTCCGATGAACTTTTTCTTGCCCTCGAACTCTTTGATCAACCCTGCGATGAATTTGAATCCAGTAAGGGTATCATGACTCTCGATGTTGAAGTGTGTAGCGATATCTTTGATGAGTTCTGTCGTTACGATGGTTTTGACAATGAACTGATCACCATCTAGTTTATTGTTTTCCTTCCATTTGGTACAGAGATAGTAGATCAATAGCGCTCCTGTTTGGTTTCCATTGAGGAGTTCGAATGCTCCTTCATGGTTTTTTACTGCGATACCTACTCTGTCAGCATCAGGGTCTGTAGCCATGACTAGATCTGCATCTATGTTTTTGGCTTTCTGGAGTGCCATGCTCATGGCTTCTTGTTCCTCAGGATTAGGATAGACAACTGTCGGGAAGTTACCGTTAGGTTCGGCCTGCTCTTCTACGACGTTCACATTGGTGAATCCTAGTTTTTCCAAAATAGAAGGTACTAGCGTGATCCCTGTACCGTGAATAGGAGAAAACACGATCGATAAATCTGATTGATTTTTGATAGAATCTGGAGACAAGCTGAGTCCAGCTAGCATCTCAAGATATTTGTTGTCTAAATCTTTACCAATACTCTCGATGAGTGCTGGGTTCTCATCAAATTTTACTGCGTCGAAACTGGTGATTTTTCTTACTTCATCGATTACGTTTGTGTCATGTGGAGCGATCATTTGCGCACCATCGTCCCAGTAAGCCTTATAACCGTTGTATTCCTTAGGGTTGTGTGAGGCAGTTAACACTACACCACTTTTGCATCCTAACTCACGGATCGCGAAGGAAAGCTCAGGCGTAGGTCTCAATGCATCGAAAAGGTAGACTTTGATGCCATTGGCAGAGAATACTCCAGCAGTAGTTTTAGCAAAGAAAGAGCTATTGTTTCGGCTATCGTGTGCAATAGCGACAGAGATGTCTTGCCCACTAAATTCTTTTTTGAGGTAGTTGGCTAATCCTTGTGTGGCTACACCTATGGTATATTTGTTCATGCGGTTGCTGCCTAGTCCCATGATGCCTCTGAGTCCACCCGTACCGAATTCTAGTTCCTTGTAGAAGGAGTCGATTAGCTCGGTCTCGTTACCAGAAGCGATCATTTCCTTGATCGCTTGCTTGTCAGTTTCGTCGATGTTACTGTTTAACCACTTGTCGATTGATTCTTGTATGTATGCTTCCATCTTTATTAGGGACTAAAATCCGATTATTTTCTTGGTTCTTTGTAGTACTTCTGAGGCGATTGCTCTCGCTTTGTTTTCTCCTTCTTCTAGCTTTTGCTCTAGTTCCGCCTCGTTCTCCATATAGTAGTCGAAACGTTCTCTTTCATGCTGATACTTGTCCAGTATTAGTTCGAGTAGTTCTGTTTTGGCATGGCCGTATCCGTAATTGCCAGCTAGATATTTTTCTCGTAGTGCGGCTGTTTGTTCATTAGTAGCGATGATTTTATAGATCGCAAACACGTTGCAGGTATCTGGGTCTTTTGGTGCTTCTAGTGGAAGGCTATCAGTAACGATAGACATGATGTTCTTCTTGAGCTGCTTTTTGGGCAGGAATATATCTATGGTGTTGCCATAGGATTTACTCATCTTCTGTCCATCCGTACCCGGTATGGTCATGAGGTTATCATCAATTTTCGACTCTGGTAGGAGGAAATTTTCTCCATACTGATGGTTGAACGCACTAGCAATATCTCGTGTCATTTCGAGATGTTGTCTTTGGTCCTTTCCTACGGGGACGAGTTCCGCGTCATAAATGAGAATGTCAGACGCCATCAATACCGGGTAGGTAAATAGTCCTGCATTGACATCAGAAAGTTTGTCCGATTTGTCCTTGAACGAATGCGCATTGGCTAGCATCGGGTAGGGAGTCAGGCAACTCAGGTACCATGTGAGTTCACACACTTCAGGGATTTTTGATTGACGGTAAAATATCGATTTACTTGTATCTAGACCAAATGCCAGCCAAGTAGCTGCCACCGCTCGGGTGTTTTCTTTTCGTATCTCAGCATCCTTGATAGTGGTCATGGAGTGCAGATCCGCTATGAACAACAGTGACTCTTGATTTTCTTTTTCTGTAAGTTGGATTGCCGGTAATATGGCTCCTAAAATATTGCCCAGGTGTGGTTTTCCTGAGCTTTGAATTCCCGTTAATACTCTTGCCATCTAGTTTTGGTCTGATAATAAGACCGCTTGATTAAAATGAATTATTGCTTTATAAAGTGACTGTAAAATAAATGGAATAAAGCCAAGCAAAAAAACGGTTTGAAAAAAATCCTGAGTGCAATTAATTAAATCGTACTTTTCAGTAACTGACACAAGTGAGTACTAGTTACTGAAAAGCACGAAAACAAAATCGGAAATAATAACGAGTCAATTAGATGTCAATAATAAATGGCAGGTTTAGATTTTTACTCCTTGATAAACATTCTTCTAATGGTACTTTGATCCTCGAAAGTGATTTCGAGGATGTTGAGACCAGTAGGCTGATCAGAGACGTTTATTGTGAGCTGTCCTTCTATGCTTTTTAGGAATCCGTGTGTCTTGACATACTTGCCTGTGATGTCATATAGCTTGACACTAGCAGATCTATCCACTACTTTATCACTTTCGATCGTGAGGTAGTCGTGTGCAGGGACTGGGTAGAGCAATAGGTCGGTAGTGTTGGGTTCGATAGTGGACAGTACCATGCCGCCGTCTCCATCGTCTCCATCACCTCCACCACCACCGTTTCCAGCGGATAGATAGGTCGCAATCACATCACTGGCCGCTTTAACTATTTCGGTGGTCGCATTGGCAGAGGCCTTGTATCGAATGATGCCTTCTTTGTCTACGATCACGATACGATCGTAGGTGGTAGAATAACTGGCTTGGACTGAACTCGCATTTAGACATAACTCGTACTCAATTTTAGTTTGCTCTTTGAAATTAGTAACTGTCGCACTATTTCTGTCCCAAGTGTCCAAGCCCACAGCTACAAAATCGGGGTTGTCTTTGTATACTTCATAGATGCCAGACTGGGTATTGGGTCCATTGGCTAGACAATGAGGGCATGCACTGCCAAAGAAGAAGATGAAAACAACTTTGTCAGACTGCTGAGATAATTTGAAAGATCCTCCATTCAACTTGTCTAAGGTGAAGTCAGGTGCTTTGTCTCCGACACTTTGTGCGTGAGTCACTAGGTTGCTGAGGAGTAGGCAAAGGATGAGGATAAGGCGTTTGGGAGTTTTCATATCGTTTGTCATTTTAGAATCTTGTATTTAGTCTGAGTTCTACGCCCTCAAAACTGAGTACATCATAGCATACACCTGAGTTGCAGGCAGGTCCACCACGGCGCTTGCCAGCAAATAGTGTAATGGTATTTTTGGTATTGGGGCGATAGGTCCCTATGAATGCAGGGTAAGCATTGAAGTCGTCACTAGGCTCTACCAACAAAAAAGGATCAGTCGTTAGTTCCAATACCACCGACGCACTGAATTTGGATGGTTTAGCGAGGGTATAGGCGATGTAGTAATTGTGGGCTGGGTCAGCATCCCGCTCGATCTGTTGGTACTCGAACTCTATCGAGGATGTTAGTTTGGGGTGATCCCAGTCTATATAACTACCACCAGCATAGCGATGAGGTTCGCCTCGGAAAGGATCCTCAGCATAGTCTGCAAAGGCCTTGATCGATAGCTTTTCAATCGGGTAAAACTGGTATTCGAGAAAGTACTCCTTGAAGACCGGTTGTATCGTTTCGCTGATCTCATTAGATGCTCTTGACGTGTTGAATGTCAAAATACTGCCATCTTCAAAGCTGTAATAGAGTTCTACTTGGTAGCCACTCTCATCGGTCAGTACAGGGATATGTGTGCTGCGATTGAGCAGTCGGTAGCTGTGTTCTTTGACCAACGTGGGAGGATCATTGATACCTGCTCCGAGTGAGAAGTTATGATAGTTTTTGTATTCCAAACTAGCTCCGAGATTACCAAAGTAGAAACTGAGCCCCACATAGCCAGCATAAGCGGCTTGGTCGGAGAAGTCTGTGAGGTCCGTATTATCGTTGAGCGACTTGGCTAGCTCACCATAGAGGGAGAAGTTTTCGAATAGTACTCCGTCATAGTATGCCGATAGCAATTGGGCTGGGTCAGACCCTACGATACTTTGACTCTCCGTGTGATGTCGCATATAGATAAGCCCTACTTTTTGACTTCCTAAACGATAACTCGCTTCAGCCCCCTCTACGAGATCAGGTCGTCGGTTGGTGTCATCAGAGACTGTAGGGGGGAGTGTCACATCGAGTACTTCGCCACGGATTAGTTTGAGTTCGGCGTTTTTGTAGTTGAACTTGACAGCTGCTCCGAGTAGATCCCGGTAGAAGCCATAGCGCACGCGATAACCGCGCGTCTCCCAGATCGATCCAGGTATTTCATAGGTGCGAAGGAGTAGTCCTCTACCAAATGACTCGTAGAGGTTGCCGACCTGTATGTCTATCATTTCTGCTCGATACTGGAATTTGAACTGACTAACACGGGTATAGCTGATGTCGTCACCAAAAGAAGGATAGTACTGCTCTACACGTGCATCTAACCCAAAGGACTTGTATCGGTAGGATAGATCAAGTTGATCAAATAGTGAGCTTTGGTAGCGTGGTGTGAGCTCAGGGATATTGCCTAGCTGATACTCCATGAGGTTGGAGCCGCGCAGTGTCCCTTGCGCGTGTCCTGTTCCTAATGTAGTGATGATCAACAGCAGGATGAGTAAAAACCTATTCATTCTCTTCCAGCAGTTCGTTGATTTTCTTTTTTAAGTACTCCTCATCACCATGCGTATAGCCCTCATGAGTAAAGAGTACTTTCCCTTCACTATCAAGGATCAACACCGTAGGAAGGACAGATACCAGTAGTTCATTGTAAAGTGCCTGATCGGTATCTAGCAGTACAGGATAGTCTATTTTGAGGGATTTGGAAAAGGGTCGGACCTTGGCCAGATTTCGGGGACTGTCGACGTTGATCCCGACGAAGGCTACTTCTTCCTTCTCATACTGATGCGATAGTTCTACTAGCTTGGGGATGGATTTGACACAGGGTTTGCACCAAGTAGCCCAAAAATCTACAACAGTCAGTTCACTGCCTTTCAGGTCGTCTAGGGTATAATACTCCCCATTGATTTCTTTGAGTTCTATTCGAAGCGTAGACTGAGCTGTGCTATGCTGCGATAGCGTCAGGAGGGAGGTTACCAAAATCAGACACATCAGTGCCTTTTGCGTGTAGTGTTTTTTCATAGTCAATCGTTGGAGGTAGTACAATCATAATCATCACTAAGTTATGACAATCTCAACTACAACATGACTATCTATGAATTGGTTCCTTTATAGGGATTAAAATACTATTTGTATATAGTGACTCCTTCAATGACTATATATCAAGCACCAAGTGGCGCTGTCTCTATAATTTCCTGACTAGTCAGTAACCATGTATCTGTTAAACATCCTCTCAAAAACCTGCTTGTTCAGGTCCCTACCAATAAACACCAGTTTGCCCGTGCGCTCAATGCTTGACTCCCAAGGGCTCCCGTCCGTTGCGACAAACGTACTTCTGGCAGATTGTAGAATGACGCGGTTGGGGTAGTTGGGAATGGCGATATACCCTTTGACACGATAGACTTGGTCGTGGTACAGGTTGACGATCCGGTTGAGTTCCAACGAGAGGTTGTTGAGATCCAGAGGGTAGGGGAAGGTTAGGGTAAAGGTCGTGATCTTGTGGCTGTTGTGTTGTTGCACTTCATGCTGGTGATGATGGTGGGACGACACCTGTGGAGACTCAACGGTCTTGGGTTTGGTAGTCCCTGTATCCAAAATCTCATCAATGGGAAAGTTGCCGTTGTGGCCCGCGAAGACCCGCGCATGGGGGTTGATCCCTCGGACGATCGATTCCACCTCTGATCGGGTGCTGTCCGATACCTTGTCTGTTTTATTGATGAGCACACTGTCTGCCAGGGCGATTTGCCGCAGGGCTTCTTCCGCCTCATCGAGCCAGGATTGCAGTTGACTCGCATCAGCGAGGCAGATGACTTGCTGTAGGTCAAATACTTTTTCGACGCGTGGATCTTGCAAAAACACCTGAATGATCGAACTAGGGTCAGCGATACCGGTGGTTTCAATCACCAATCGATCATACTGCTCTTTCCTTTTGCTGGCCTCATAGAGTATGTCGAGCAAACCATCGGAGAGCGAGCAGCACAGGCAGCCCGCACTCAGCTCTATGATTTCTTCCACACCGTCCATCACCAAAGCACCGTCGACATTGGTTTGGCCACATTCGTTCTCTATGACGAGTATTCTTTCGGGCAGTCGCTCCTTGATGAAGCGATTGAGGAAAGTCGTTTTACCACTGCCGAGGAAGCCTGTGATGAGGTGTACGGGTATTCTATTCATATCTAAACTACAAAACTTCGTGTGATTCTAAGGTTTAGGTTGTAGTCTTCAGACCAAGATTGACCTTGCATTTGTTCTCCTTTACTACATGCATAGCTGAGAGACAAGCCGCGAGTCTCTTGCCTAAGGTTGCATAGGTTTGTATAGGAGTTGCGTCCATTAGATGGGCCATGAGTCGTCAAAATCCCAACCGTCCTCCCAAGCTGCTTGTTCGGACTCGGTCAACAGGCAGTTGTCCAATTCGGATCGAATGGCTGCCTCATCCATGTCCTGACCGATGAATACCAGTTCGTTCAATCGATCGCCCCAGCGTTTGTCCCATTTGGCTTGGATGTGCTCCTGGTTGTCCATGTAAGCCTGACTCACTGCGCGCTGACTCAGGGGCACACTCACCCACCAGCGTCCATAGATCTCGGCCTTCAGAGAACCGCCCGCCTGACTCCATAGGATGGCATGATCGGCCCTGGAGGCGATCCAGAAGATGCCTTTGCTACGAACGATACTTGTCGGAAATCGCTGGCTCACATAGTCCAAAAAGCGCTCGGGATGAAACGGGCGCGCATTGCTATAGACAAAGGAGCCAATCCCATATGCCTCTGTTTCGGGGCTGTGACCGATGCCTTTCTGCGCCAACTCCAGTTCCTTTTGCCAACCTGCCGACTGCTCAGCCTCTGCATAGTCAAATAGCCGTGTGTTGAGTATTCGCTTGGGGTCGACTTTTCCTTCGTGCGCCCTGATTATTTGCGCCGTGGGGTTGAGCTTAATCAACAACCGCTCCAGCATACCCAGTTGTGTGTCATCCACCAGGTCGGTTTTGTTCAGCACGATGACGTTGGCAAACTCCACCTGATCCGTCAGCAAATTGACAATCGACCGATCGTCCTGCGCATCGTCGGTCATGTCACGAGCCAGCAAGGTATCGGCACTGCCAAAGTCTGTGAAGAAGTTGAACGCATCGACGACAGTCACCATCATATCCAGGCGGCTAAACTGCGTGAGATCATACAGTTCATCGCCCGTCGCAAACGAAAAGGTCTGAGCTACCGGAATCGGCTCGGATATGCCCGTGCTCTCCACCAGTAGGTAGTCAAACTTCTTCATCTTCGCCAGTTTTTCGACCTCTACCATCAGGTCTTCTCTCAGGGTACAGCAGATGCAACCGTTGCTCATCTCTACGAGTTTTTCATCCGTTCGTGAGAGTTGGGTCCCATTGGCAATGAGCTTCTCGTCGATATTGATTTCGCTCATGTCATTGACGATCACAGCCACTTTGAGCCCTTGACGGTTGTTGAGTAGGTGGTTGAGCAACGTCGTTTTGCCAGCACCCAAAAAACCGCTCAACACAGTGACGGGTAGCTTTCTTGTTTTGGTCATGAAATTCATGGAGTAAGCGTTATGCTGTAGATTTAAATTGCTTAATTCAGGTTCAACATCTTCCAATTGATCGCATGCGCTACTGCGATGAGAAATGCTCCACTGGAAGTCATCCATACTTCTACATGCGCATCACTAGAGAATCTACCCATAGTAATTAGCAAAAAGCTGGTGCATAGAATCACCACAGGCAACAGACGCCTGTGACGTGAATAATATCCTCTCCCTATGGCGTAGCTAGCGATAACCACACTGATACCAATCATAATTGCCTCTAGTGCGGGATGGTTCATGTACCCAGCCAACATGGGCGCTAGACTAAGCGCAACAGGCATCAGTAGACAATGCAAGGCACATACAAACGAAGCGATCAATCCTATCCAGTCCGCGTGGATTCCTATCAAATATTGTTTCATATTAAACTTATTATTGCAACATAGTTGCAATAATAATCATCACAAGCATTATATGCAATATGGTTGCATATAATGCTTGTGATTGGG
Organism: Reichenbachiella agariperforans; assembly: GCF_900142205.1. GTDB lineage: Bacteria > Bacteroidota > Bacteroidia > Cytophagales > Cyclobacteriaceae > Reichenbachiella > Reichenbachiella agariperforans. The sequence continues at coordinate 22,544 of NZ_FRAA01000005.1, read as the reverse complement.
GGCTTAATATCAGGGAGAGTGGAAAAGGAGGAGACTTATTACGAAAATTAGGTTGTACAAAGGAGAAGAATGTATAACATTCATACATTCAAAATAATGGAATAAACCAAATAGGTTACTACTCCAAATCTTGTCCTTTCCATTCCAGAAGCCATTTTGTTGAGTATCTCAAATTAGGCTAAGGCTTTTGTCTCCACTTTTTCTTTTCACCCTGTTGCTTTTTGGATTGGATTCGTTTGTTGATGGATGATTTAGAAGGTTTGGTTTTTCGCCTAGCCTTGGGGATATGTAAGGCTTGCTTCAACATTTGTTCCAGTTTGCTAAAGACCAGTTCCTTGTTTTTCAGTTGAGACTTGTGGCTCTCTGCCACGATGATCAACACACCGTCTTTGGTGAGTTGCCCCTTCATTTTGTAAAGAAGACGCTGTTTTTCTGCTTCTGTCAGACCTGTGGACTCCAATACATTAAACCTTAGCATGACTTTCGATTCTACCTTATTGACGTGCTGTCCACCTGGACCCCTACTGCGAGCAGTGGTTACCTTGATTTCGGGCTTGATCCGTGATATGGTGATTCGGTGACTCATTAACTTCAAGTATATCGTAAAACTAAGATTTCCATCCTCTTTCAAGCCTTTCCTGTATAATTTGTTTCTCTATGTGATGTCATCTTACATCCCTATAATTCCCTCAAAGGGGATAGTTGGAGAGAAGGTATAATTTGATTTCAACAGGAGCACTGTTAGTAGATACCAACGCGCTGCTTTTCTATGTAGTTTATCTCCCCGTTTAGGAGGTTAAGCAATTGATGTTCAGTGGAAAATAACTATCGGGCAGGTCTCCAAAGACATATCTTCAATCCATCCTAGAGCCCATGTTGAGATTCACTCAAAAGTATTGTTCTATTTGAATTGTTAGCGTTAACAACAATCGATTGCGTAATTATTGTGATGATTTGTGGAGAGAATGAAAAATTTATATAAAATTTGTTCTTTGGTCAAAATGAAAATGACATGTTAGAAAAAAATACCACTCTATGTTGAGTGTTCAAAACATGGCATTTGTGACTGATCTATATTATTTAACGAAAGAAAATTTGTCGCCTGAGGCGATGTAAACCAAGCATGACATGAAAAATTATCTGAAATTAGGAGTTGTCTTTTCACTTACAGTGTATCTGTCTCTCGCGGCATCATCTGTGCTTTCCGCCAAGGACGCCCACAAGAACCGAGTCATTGTCCTGACGGATATAGAGGCTGACCCAGATGATACGCAGTCTCTGGTACGTCTGCTTTTGTATGCTAATCAGGTTGATATACAAGGAATCATTGCCACAACGTCCTGTTGGTACACTACGAAGGTGAGTCCGAAATCTATTGATAAGGTCATAGAGGCTTATGCTAAGGTGCAGCCCAACCTTCTTAAACACGAAGCGGGTTTTCCAGAAGCTAAACATCTCTCATCGTTGGTCAAAAGTGGTTTGCCCAAGTATGGCATGAAAGGCGTAGGCAAGGGGATGGATTCGGAAGGGTCGGAATGGATTATCAAGGTGTTAGAGGAGAAAGACGATCGACCACTTTGGATCTCTACCTGGGGTGGTGTCAATACACTGGCACAGGCCTTGTTCAAAATGAAACAGACCAAGTCTGAAAAGGAACTTGCCAGACTGGTTTCCAAACTGAGAGTCTATACGATATCGGATCAGGATGATAGTGGAATCTGGATTAGAAACACCTTTCCAGACTTATTTTACATCGTGAGCCCTGGTGATGACTATGGTAGTGCGACTTGGACCGGTATCAATGCCAGTTATATGAGTGGAGTCGATCACACGACGATTAGCAACGAATGGATAGCAGAGAACCTTCAGCAAAACCATGGAGCACTTGGTGCTATTTATCCTGATGTGGCTTGGGGCGTGGAAGGGGATACACCAGCGTTTCTTTCTCTGATAGCCAATGGACTCAATGATGCCGAGCACCCAGAGTGGGGGGCGTGGGGAGGTCGCTACGAACTGTATCTTCCTGATTTTTCGAAGGTAAAAGAGGGGAGCTCGATCGTAAAGATCGCTCCTGAGACCAGAGAGATATGGACCAATGCCAATGATAAATATACAGCTCATGTTCCCAATGAGTTTGGGCGTACAATTAAGCAAGGAGCTGTGACTTTTGAGGATTTCAAAGTGACACTTTGGCGATGGAGAGATGATTTTCAGAATGATTTTGCAGCACGTATGGACTGGTGTCTATCGACCTACGGTGAGGCCAATCATCCACCTGTTCCCGTGTTGACTCATGAAGATCGGTTAACGGTCAAGTCAGGAGAGGGATTCACTTTGGATGCTTTCGATACGACAGACCCTGACGGGGATAGTTTCAGTTTTCATTGGTTTAACTATCCCGAGGCAGGTAGTTACCAGAAGTTGATTCCAGTCAATGGCGCTGAGAATGTTCACATGGCGTATTTTACAGCTCCAGTCGTAGAGCAATCACAAACAGCCCACTTTATAGTCAAAGTAACGGACAGGGGCGAACCTGCCCTGACCAGATACAAAAGAGTGATTGTCACCATAGAACCTAAATAACCCACCATAGATTGCTGCTGGTTTACTTGATGATAAAAATAGAATTATAGTGTATTTGATTTTTCATATCGAATGAAGTGTATAGATTACACTTTGTTAATTCGGCTAAACATTGGATGAATGAAAGACATGAAAACACTACTATGCATGACTGCTGTATGGGTAACCTTTTGGTCCTGCACGCCATCTACTCAGTCCAAGGCAATTCAAAAATTGGAATATTTCTCATTAGAGGATGTTCGATTGTTGGAGAGTCCATTTTTGCATGCACAAGAATTAGACAAGCAATATTTGCTGGAACTGAATGCGGATCGACTTTTGGCTCCCTTTCTAAGAGAGGCAGGATTGAAGCCAAAGGCCGAGAATTATACCAATTGGGAAAATACGGGCTTGGACGGTCATATAGGTGGGCATTATTTGAGTGCACTATCACAGATGTATGCATCTACGGGTGATCAGGAGATAAAGAACAGATTAGACTTTATGCTGACTGAACTCAACGCTTGTCAGCAAGCCAATAACAATGGCTATATCGGAGGGGTACCAGATGGAAAGGTAATCTGGAAAGAAATAGCGCAAGGCAATATCAGGGCGGGAGCTTTTGGTCTCAATGATCGTTGGGTTCCTTTGTACAACATCCATAAGACTTACGCAGGTCTGAGAGATGCCTATCTCTATACGGGCAGTATAGAAGCCAAAGGTATGCTGATCAACATGACCGACTGGATGATTGAAGTAGTCTCACAACTCAGTGATGAACAAATACAAGACATGTTGGTCAGTGAGCATGGGGGACTTAATGAAACTTTTGCAGATGTAGCAGCGATCACAGGAGATAAGAAATATCTGAAACTAGCCAAGCAATTTTCACATCAGGTACTTTTAGCCCCACTCATCAAAGGTGAAGACCATCTGACGGGTATGCATGCCAATACGCAGATACCCAAGGTGATTGGTTTTCAACGAGTGGCGGAGATCAATGGGGACAGCAGTTGGACTCGTGCAGCGCGCTTTTTTTGGGAGCAGGTAGTGAATGATCGCTCGGTCTCTATAGGGGGTAATAGTGCCTATGAGCATTTTCATCCCTCAGATGATTTTAATCGAATGATACAAGGTACGCAAGGGCCAGAAACATGCAACACCTACAATATGCTTCGTTTGACTCGCTCGCTCTATCAAGATTCGCCCAATGCGGATTATATAGACTACTACGAACGAGCGCTTTACAATCACATTTTGTCCTCCCAAAATCCCGAAACAGGTGGTTTGGTTTATTTTACACAGATGAGACCGGGACATTATAGAGTCTATTCCCAGCCACAAACTAGTTTTTGGTGTTGCGTAGGTTCGGGGATAGAAAATCATGCGAAATATGGAGAGATGATTTATGCACACACTAAGGAAGCACTGTATGTCAATCTTTTCATTCCGTCGGAGGTCGAGTGGAAAGAGAGAGGAGTGAAAATATTTCAGGAGAATAATTTTCCTCAAGAGGCAGAAACCAAATTGACAATCGCCTCTGTTGCTAAGGGAGATTTCACCTTACAACTTAGAAATCCAGAGTGGATTCATGGTGAGTTAGAGGTATGGATCAATGGGACTCTGTTTACCGATTTTGATGCGAGTCAGGGATACCTAGCGTTGCGTCGAGAGTGGAAGGAAGGAGATGAAATACTTGTCAAAATGCCAATGAAGTTGCACACTGAGCAACTGCCTGATGGTTCTAACTATTATTCTTTTTTGTACGGGCCTATCGTTTTAGCTGCCAAGACGAGTAATCTAAATATGCCAGGTTTGAATGCAGATGACAGTAGAGGAGGGCATATAGCCAGTGGTCGGACTATTCCTATTCATGAGATGCCGATGCTCTTGAGTGATACTGAGCAGTTGTTGGAAAATGTCGCACCTATACCGGGTAGATCCTTGCAATTTCAATTAACTGGTTTGTATCCTGAAAAATACAACCAAGGATTACAACTAATACCTTTTTATACATTGCATGACGCTCGGTACATGGTTTATTTCCCTCAGGCGAATCAAGATGAATTGGAGGAGATCAAACGCAAGATGTCTGAAAAAGAAGAGGCAGTTCGCCAGCTGGATGCTGTGACGGTGGATATCGTACTGTCAGGACAACAACAACCTGAGTCAGATCATTTTGTTCAGCAGCAGGACACTTGGACGGGGTATATGTATGATGAGCATTATCGTGAGGGAACTGGATGGTTTAGCTATCAGATGAAAAATCCAGAGATTGAATCTAGTACATTGTATGTTAAGTACTTAGATGTAGATCCGTTGCGTCGGAGTGAGATTTATCTCAATGATCAAAAAGTCGCTGATCTAGATTTAGATGCCAAAAGTAAGGAGCACCTGAATATACTGACCATCGATATACCTGTTGATATTCGAAAAGAGAAGTTGATCACGGTCAAAATCAAAAGCAAAGAAGGAAAATGGATGACTAAAATCGTCGAGGTAAGATTACTGAGTGAGAAGGCTACTCAGTAATGTTCGACTGATGAAGTTTTATTAGGAGTGAATAAGAAATAGTTATCATCAAAGAGAGGGTTAAAGTTGTCGATTTAACTCTCTCTTTGATGATACAACATTAAAAATATGATAACTCTTATGCATCTTTTTTGATGATGTAGCCATTTGCTACGATGCGAAATTCTCTAAAAATTTTAGCAGTAGCCAGCTTGATGCTTCTGTCGGAGGTATCTTCTCCCTGAGAGAATACACCAGAAGCATAACCTTGCCAGACGGTTCGTCTTCTTTTCCTGTCGAAAAAAGATACGAGCATAGTGCCGTCATACATGTCGTACATCTGGTTATTGTATTCAGCAGTGATACTGTTGCTGGGGTCTTGTACTAGTTTGTCATCCACAAGGAGCCGTTCGCTCCAGTTGTCTGATACCCATTTGTCAAAACTGGGTTGGGCGTACCCTTTCATAGCAAAATTTTCAACAAATATTTTATATGTAATGAGTAGGTCAGGTTTTTCTGCGCTATAGCGATAGCCTTGAGCATGCATACGCGAAGCAATGGTTTTTTCGATTAGGTCTTTGTGGATGAGCGTGTCATTTTCAGCCATGATGATGAAATCAAATGTCTTGTATTTTTTGAATCGACCATTGTAACTATAGTCTGATTCGATGACGAAATCTTTTTGGCTGGAACAGGAAGAAACTAAAACGGAGGCAAGTAGAATGGCGAAAAAGAAGTGTTTTTTCATATTAAATCGGTTTAAGTTCTTGTAAATCAGACATAAGTTAGTTAAAACTAGAGCAAGAGTCAATAGCGGACTGGGGTTGAAATAAAAAAGAAATCTCATGTTTAATTCAAGCGAGTCATTTTGTAGTTTTGTTGAAACATTATTAGAACAAACATGTCCAAAGTATTAATTATAGGTGCAGGAGGAGTCGGTAGAGTAGTGGCTTTCAAGTGTGCACAAAACAGTGCGGTATTTACCGAGGTTTGTCTCGCCAGCCGAACCAAGTCCAAGTGTGATGTTATTGCAGCAGATATCAAAGTGGCTTTTGGCTATAGTATGTCGACTGCACAGGTGGATGCAGACAACGTGCCTGAGCTCGTCACACTGATCAACCAGATCAAGCCAGAGTTAGTGATCAATGTGGCATTGCCCTACCAAGACCTAACCATCATGGACGCATGTCTGGAGACAGGTGTCCACTATCTAGATACAGCGAACTATGAGCCGCAGGATGAGGCAAAATTTGAATACAGCTGGCAGTGGGCTTATCAGGACAAATTTAAAGCAGCAGGCTTGACTGCTGTGTTAGGGTGTGGTTTTGATCCGGGAGTGACTAGTATATATACTGCTTATGCAGCCAAGCATCATTTCGATGAGATCGAATACTTAGATATTGTGGATTGTAATGGTGGAGACCATGGTAAAGCGTTTGCTACTAACTTCAACCCAGAGATCAACATCCGTGAGGTGACCCAAAAAGGAAAATATTGGGAGAATGGAGATTGGGTAGAGACTGAGCCACACGAGATTAGACAAGAACTCAACTATCCTAATATTGGCGAACGTGCCAGCTACGTGATTTACCATGAGGAGCTAGAGTCTTTGGTTAAAAATTTTCCTTCCCTCAAGCGTGCGAGATTTTGGATGACATTCGGTGATGAGTATTTAACACATTTACGTGTGATTCAAAATATAGGTATGGCGAGCATAGAACCTATCAACTACGAAGGTAAGGAGATCGTGCCGTTGCAGTTTTTGAAGGCTGTATTGCCTGATCCAGGTAGCCTCGGAGACAACTATGTAGGAGAGACCTCCATCGGCTGTCGTATCAAGGGCAAAAAAGACGGAGAAGAAAAGACCTACTACGTTTATAACAACTGTAAGCATCAGGACGCATTTGACGAGACTGGCGCACAGGGCGTATCCTATACCACGGGAGTACCTGCCATGATAGGCGCTATGATGGTATTGACCAAAAAATGGACAGGAGCAGGTGTATTCAACGTAGAGGAGTTTAATCCAGACCCATTTATGGAGCAGTTGATGACTCAAGGGTTGCCTTGGCATGAGCAGCACAACGTGGACTTGGAAGTCCAGTAGGCATGAGTGATGCAAAAATTCCTTCTCCGTGTTTCGTACTCGAAGAAGAAAAACTCATTCGCAACCTCCAGTTGATCCGAAAGGTGAAAGATGCTGCTGGAGTAGATATTATTTTAGCCTTCAAAGGCTTTGCGATGTGGAGTGCGTTTCCTATCGTGAGACAATATATTCAGGGAGCTACGGCTAGCTCTCTGAATGAAGTTCTGCTGTGCAATGAACACATGCGTACCAAGGCGCACACCTACTGTGTGGCTTATGATCAAGAGTCATTTGTACAAATACTCAAGGGGTCTACGCATTTGACTTTCAATTCGCTCAGTCAGTTCCATCACTTTAAAGACCAATGTCAGGATAGCACTGTATCCATCGGCCTACGGATCAATCCCGAACAGTCTGATGTAGAGACGGACTTGTACAACCCCGCTTCGCCCCATTCTCGTCTAGGGATCACCGAATCGGAGTTGAAAGATGGACTGCCCGATGGGGTAGAGGGACTGCATTCGCATGTACTGTGCGAGAGTAGTTCGTATGCACTAGAGGAAGTGCTACAGGCTATAGAGGATAAATTTGGGCATTTATTGCCAGATGCTAAATGGCTTAATCTGGGCGGTGGACACCTCATGACCAGAACTGGATACGATACAGACCATTTGATCAAAATACTCAAAGCCTTCAAGAAGAAGCACGGTCTAGAGATTATACTAGAGCCAGGTAGCGCTTTTGCATGGGAGACAGGCTTTCTCAAAACAACTGTACTTGATGTGGTACAGCGCAATGGAGTGCGTACCGCCATCGTAGATGCGTCTTTCACATGCCACATGCCGGACTGTCTAGAGATGCCTTACCGACCTGCGATCGTTGAGGGTGAAAAAGAAGCTGGGGAGTCACCATTCCTGTATCGACTGGGAGGAGTGAGTTGCTTGGCTGGTGATTATCTAGAGGCTTATGGTTTTGATCGAGAGCTGAAAATTGGGGATACCATTACATTCTTAGATATGATACACTATACGATGGTGAAGACTTCTACCTTTAACGGCGTAGCGCATCCTGCTATAGGTATTTTGAATGTAGATGGAGACTTTGAACTGACCCGTGAGTTTGGTTACGATGACTTCAAAAACCGTCTTTCTTAGCGATTGATAATAATTTTTTGGGTGTTTGTTTGATTACCACTTCTGGTTTTGATCAAATAGACACCATTTTTTATTCCCTCAGTAGTGATTTGAGGGTGTGATCCTGAGCGCAGGACACTTCCAGACAGGTCTATGAGTTGGTACTCGTCTATGTCTCCTTCTATATATATGTAATCCTTAGCTGGGTTAGGGTATACCAGCAGTGATGTAGTAGTTTCTTGTGCACTTGACATAATGATGACATCATTGTCAGCGAAGATGCCGCGTATCATAGGAGATCCTGCTAAGTTCACCCTGTCATTTTGGAACCATTCTTCTCCTATTTTGTAGTACACTTTGTCTGCATTGTCGGTGTTTTTGTCCCAGCCATAAGGGACATAATCATTGGTAAACTGCTCTAGGGAGATGAAGAATTCTCCTGCGGGCAACACGATAGGTGTACTCAGTGTGAAGCGGGAGAATCGGTTGATAGAGTCAGCTAGGCTGACCCTGATCTCAACTCCCCCTTTGGTGTCTGCTACATTTCCTGATAGGGCCGTATAGATTCGTAGACTCAGTGTCGCGACATCAGGTTGTGGGTAGATCTGTGGAAAATAAATGTCAACATGAGTTAGGGTGTCTATTGAAGATAGCGTGTAAGACACAGCTAGTTCTCCAGAACTTTGGTTGATCCCCGCGGCGAATTCTGCAGAGCCATCGTCATAGGCGAGAGTTTCATGGATTTGAAAATAGAATCGTGTGGTGTCGTTGTTTTGGTAGGCGAGATCATCGTCACTGTTGTAAGCCAACTTTGCCTCTAGAAATAGAGAGTCTTGGTTTTGGGAGGGAAGCCAATCCGCCATCGTCATGCTACTTGTAACGTACATCTTATGATCATCCACACCATTCAAAATCAGCTGAGTTGTGCTCTGTGGTGTGTTATAGATGATGTTTTGGTTGACGGTATCTGTTATGGTAAGGAGGAACTCTGGATTGTTTTGCCCTGAGAAAAGCGAGTACAACCAAAACTCCGACCCCTTAAATATCGAATCAGGATAAGCGTAAAATTGATCAAATGGGATATTCGAATAGCGGCTAAAAATAGAGGTAGGCTGTGTCGAAATCGCATGATCTTTGATCGATTCCCCAGCTATCACACGCTCTTTGTCCAATAGGATATAATCCACATGCCATGTGTCATAAGGACCCGTTGGATTACCGTAGCTTTCGATTTTGAATTTGAATCCCTCATGAAATAGCAAAGGGTTATCTATATGGTAGCTGGCCTTTTGGAAGTTGTCAGAGGGTAGGGTAGGATCACCAGCAATTTTTCCATCAGTTGGGACAATCCATTTTTCGTCATTCGTATAGAACCTTACGATCAACGAATCATCACTTTGAGGAATCTCACCTAGGCCTTCTTGTTGCCAGTAAAAACTCAAATAGACGTTGTCTCCCTCGTCTAACCCTGACAAGTCTATCGGTTTAGATTCGAGCACATCGGTGATCGTACCTGTAGTCTCTGCACTGTATGGTGTTCCAGTTTGGTCTACACCATCGAATGTCGCCACATTGATGCTCGGCGGTACGATTGCCATGGTGGCATTGATCAGGACATCCTCTTTGGTGAGCCATAGATCACTACTGGCAGTGCCCCATGAAGTCGAAAAATCATCAAAGAATGGCAAGGTCAAAGTGTCACCTGCTGCATGAGTTCTTGCTTGGGGGATAGCGTTAGACTGGCCTCCGTGACCTATAGGTTTCAGCGTGATTTGTGCATGCAGCGTAGGAGATAGCCAAAAAGCGGCTATTCCGATCAATCCTACAATGATGTTTTTTGACTGCATGCTTTGTGTTTTTGTTACTCTGTAATTTCTAGGCTCGGGGTGTTTTCTAACGCCGCTGAATCCACTTCGACCACCCACAGGTCAATGCTTTGGCCTATTCTTGCGCTGAACCCTGCTTTTGGATTTTGTTTAAAGACCTTGCCTCCAGAGACTTTTAGTTTGGTGTAGGTTGTTTCGCCATCTTCACCTTCGGTTTCTTTGTTGTACGATCCTTCCTTCTCATAGTAGAGGTCTCCAACTTTCAGGCCATAGCCTCTCAATACAAATATGGCTTCATCGAGGTTTAGATTTTTCAGATTGAGCATTTGAAAATTCTGATTGCCCAGTCCATCACCTACTTCGAAATCTACTTGTGATCCTTTAGCGATTTCTTTTCCAGGTTCGATGATTTTACCTTCATGGTATTGGTCTAGGATAGTGTTGAGTGCAAAGTCAGGTTTGTAACGAATCTCACCGAGAGACAGTCCTAGACTTCTTAGTTCTAGCTGAGCGTTTTTGAGCGAACGTCCTTTGAGAGAAGGCATCTTAACCACTGGCGGCTTCTTAGCATTGAGAGTGACGTATATTTTTCTATTCTCTTTGACCTTTGCATTGGGCATTGGGAATTGTTTTAGGACCGCCATTGCGGGGTATTTGGCAGAGTAGCCCGAGTCTTTCTCCACTTCGTAGCGTAGGTCTCGATCTTCTAGAAACTCATCAAGATCATCCACCAAGATGCCTTCTAGGTTTGGTACAGAGAGGCTCTCGCCGTGATTGGTCACGAAGGGAAAGTAAATGTTGAAAACGGCATACACCAAAAATATCATGACAACTGCAGCGAGTCCAAGGTGGATCAAAAACTGCTTTTTGGTGGTCTTTTTCTTTTCTTCGATTTCTTCCATTGATCTGATGATTGTAAAAGAGCAAATTAATATCTATTTCCTATGTAAGGGAAATTATTTTGAAATAAACATCTAGGTCTTATTTCAAAACAAACTTATTGATAGTTTTGCCCATTATGGCAAATCAAAAAATCAACGTCGGTATTCTCTTTGGAGGAAAGTCAGCAGAACACGAAATCTCACTTCGATCTGCTAAAAATGTCATCGAAGCACTGGATCAGCAGCTTTATCATCCCGTATTGATAGGGATAGGAAAGGATGGCAAATGGCTGTACAATGATACCGCTCAGTTGATCGTCGGTACTGGTGAAGATTTGACTCTTAATGCTGACAGCCATGAAGTAGCACTTGTGCCACATAGCGCAGGTCAGCTTCGTTTCGTAGAGACGGGCAAACTGGCGGAGAAAGTAGATGCGGTGTTCCCGATACTGCACGGGCCATTAGGAGAGGACGGAGCGATGCAGGGATTGCTCAAACTGGCAGACGTGCCTTTCGTAGGGTGTGATGTACTGGGGTCTGCCGTAGGGATGGACAAAGATGTGATGAAGCGTATCCTACGTGATGCGGGGTTGCCGATAGGTAAATACATCGCCCTAAAATCTCATGAGACTCGTCCTACTTTCGAAGAGATCACAGAACAACTCGGTTTGCCCTGTTTTGTGAAGCCCGCCAATATGGGTTCTTCTGTCGGGATTAATCGTGCCGATACAAAAGAGCAATACCACCAAGCGCTAGACGAGGCATTTGCCTATGATAGAAAAATCGTCATCGAAGAATTCATCGAAGGCCGTGAAATTGAATGTGCGATCTTAGGAAACGAAGAACCAAAGGCATCCATCCCAGGTGAGATTTCGTTTTCGGCGAATTTCTATTCCTATGAGGCCAAATATCTGGACGATCAAGGATACCGCATCGATATCCCCGCTAAGATAACTGACGTGCAGATTGCTCAGATTCAGCAAATATCCATTGATACCTTTAAGGTGCTAGAGTGCGAAGGCTTCTCCAGAGTAGATGTGTTCCTCACCAAAGACAACCGTATACTGGTCAATGAAATCAATACCATTCCCGGTTTTACTAAAATCAGCATGTACCCGAAACTATGGGAAGCGACAGGTCTGACTTACACTAACCTCATCTCAAAACTCATCGATCTATCCATAGATAGACATCAGAAAGTTGCTGGGTTGAGAACCTCTATATGATATGACTGATCAGTAGTAAGGTTGAAGTTCCTGTATCGGTCTTGTTGTCGTAGAATAATCCAGTATTCATAGCACAAAAATATAATACGTCTCTTTGGACGATCAGGTATTACATGACGCTTAGTGTCTCAAGCTTTAATGATTGGTTTTGTGGTATTTTGGATATTCACCCTGTAGTTTCGCATCTTTAGCAATTTCATCCAAAAATGAACCACGAAGAATCGGCTATCAAGACCACCTACTTTAGTATAGCGGGCAATCTCGGTTTGGCTCTGATCAAAGGAGTCGCAGGACTTTTGGGCAATTCTTACGCGTTGATCGCAGACGCACTGGAGTCGACGACAGATGTATTTTCTTCTATATTGGTCTTGTTAGGGTTAAAGTATGCTAAGCGCCCCGCAGACAAAAATCACCCCTATGGTCATGGCAAGATAGAACCTTTGGTAACCTTTATGGTCGTTGGATTTTTGGTCATCTCGGCTGGGATTATTGCCTACGAGAGTATTCTACATATACAGACCCCGCACAAAGTACCCAAGGTATGGACGCTCTATGTACTTGCTGCGATCATCGTCTGGAAGGAAATATCCTATCGCATAGTGATCAAGAAAAGTAAAGAAACCAACAGCTCCTCGCTCCGAGCAGATGCGTGGCACCACCGTAGTGACGCCATTACTTCGGTGACGGCATTTGTAGGGATTGCTATTGCGCTGATATTCGGGCCGGGATACGAGACAGCTGACGATTGGGCTGCACTTTTGGCCTCTGGCTTCATATTATACAATAGCTTCTTGATTTTTCGTCCTGCGCTTGGTGAGATTATGGATGAGCACCGCTATGATGATTTGATTGATGAGATTAGAGAGGTCTCCCTGACGGTCAAAGGAATCAAGGATACAGAAAAGTGCCGCATTAGAAAATCTGGGATGAAGTATCACGTCGATCTGCATGCGATAGTGGATGGAGAATTGACGGTACGGAGAGGACATGATCTAGCCCATGAGTTGCAAGATGCACTGCACGCAGCGATCCCTACGTTGGGGTTGATCTCGATACATGTCGAGCCTACGGCAAGATAGACTTTGGGTCGATCGATACTCTATATATTGACATGTTAAATTTATCACAAGAAAAACTCTACAATAGTCTGTGGATTGGGCTAAACTCACCTTATTTTTACTTCTGTTGTTAGACTAATTGTATCATTTAAACCTGTTTTATCCTATATGGATCATCTCAAGAATCTAAGACCTATCAAGAAGCTCCTAGTAGCCAACCGAGGGGAAATTGCCATCAGAATATTGCGTGCCGCTAACGAACTCGAAATCCGAACCGTAGCGATGTACACCTATGAGGATCGCTATTCTCTCCATCGATACAAAGCAGACGAAGCGTACCAAATCGGTTCGGATGATGATCCTCTCAAGCCGTATTTGGATATCGATGAGATCATCGCAGTAGCCAAGGCCAATGACGTAGACGCTATCCACCCAGGGTATGGTTTCTTGTCAGAGAATGTGACTTTTGTCCGTAAGATTCAAGAAGCGGGAATAATTTTCGTTGGGCCAGATCCAGAAGTAATGGAACGGTTGGGAGACAAAGTAGCTGCGAAGAAAATCGCCATCGCTGCTGAGGTACCTGTGATCGAAGATAGCCAGGAGGATATTACGTCAGTGGAGATCGCCATGAAGGAAGCCAAACGTATTGGTTTCCCAGTGATGGTCAAAGCGGCTGCTGGTGGTGGTGGACGTGGTATGCGTGTAGTACGCGAAGAGTCTAAACTTGCGCAGTCTTTCAGTGAAGCACGGAAAGAAGCTTTGATGGGGTTTGGAGACGATACGATATTCATCGAAAAATTCATTGACAACCCCAAGCATATCGAAGTGCAAATCATGGGGGATAGGCATGGCAATTTGATTCACCTCTTTGAGAGAGACTGCTCGGTACAGCGTCGCTTTCAGAAGGTGGTTGAGGTCGCTCCTTGTATTTCGATCAAACAAGAAACCAAAGACAAACTCTATAAATACGCGCTCAATATCACAAAATCTGTGGAGTACAGCAATGTGGGTACGGTAGAGTTTTTGGTGGATCAAGAAGAAAATATCTACTTCATCGAAGTAAATCCACGAGTGCAAGTGGAGCACACAATCACTGAAGAAGTGACGGGTGTTGATATTGTCCGTTCGCAGATATTGATCGCGATGGGACACAAACTTTCCGACAAGGAGATTTTCATCAAGTCACAAGAGGATGTAGAATGTCATGGCTATGCAATCCAGTGCCGTATCACGACAGAGGACCCTGCTAACAACTTTAGCCCTGACTATGGACGGGTGATCGCTTACCGTAGTGCCAGTGGATTTGGGATTCGTCTCGATGCGGGCAACTGCTACTCGGGGGTGAATATTTCACCCTTCTTTGATTCGATGCTGGTGAAGGTGAGCTCATGGGGTAGAACGCTCGAAGGAGCGTCTCAGCGTCTCAGTAGAGCGCTCAAAGAATTTAGAATCCGTGGAGTCAAGACCAATATTGGTTTTGTCAACAAGGTGATCACGCACCCTGAGTTCTACAAAGGGAAAGCAACGGTCAAGTTCATCGAGGAACATCCAGAACTATTTGATATGCCGCGTCGCAAGGATAGCGGTACCAAACTGCTCCGCTACCTCGGCAACATCTCTGTCAATGGGAATCCAGATGTGAAGCGTGTAGATGAGCAAAAAGTCTTTAGAGCACCCATCATTCCTGAGTTTGACAAAGCAGGTGCGTACCCTGAGGGTACTAAAGACAAACTCACTGCATTGGGCAGGGAGGGATTTGTGGATTGGTTGAAGAACGATACTAAAATTCACTATACCGACACGACTTTTAGAGACGCGCACCAGTCGCTATTGGCGACTCGTATGCGTACGCAAGATATGCTCAAAGTCGCAGAGGGCTTTGCGAAGAATCACCCGAACATCTTCTCGATGGAAGTGTGGGGTGGAGCGACTTTCGATGTGTGTATGCGTTTCTTGAACGAAAACCCATGGGAGCGATTGAAATTGCTACGAGCGGCTATGCCTAACGTACTGCTCCAGATGCTGTTTAGAGGATCGAATGGTGTGGGCTACAAAGCCTATCCAGACAACCTCGTAGAGAAGTTCATCGAGAAGTCCTGGGAGAATGGCATGGATGTATTCAGGATTTTTGATTCACTCAACTGGATAGAGGCCATGAAGGTCAGCATCAAGGCTGTAACGGAAAGAACAGGTGCGCTGGCCGAAGGGTGTATCTGCTATACAGGGGATGTATTCGAGAACAACTCAAAATACAACTTGGACTACTACCTCACACTCGCAAGACAACTCGAAGACGAGGGTGTACACATGCTGGCTATCAAGGACATGGCAGGTCTACTCAAACCTAAGAGTGCAGAGCTGCTAATCACCGAATTGAAGAAGGCGGTGGATCTACCGATTCACTTGCATACACATGACACATCATCCATACAGTCAACAACTTATCACTCAGCAGTCAATGCAGGGGTGGACGTGGTAGACTTGGCATTGGGCTCTATGTCAGGGTTGACTTCTCAGCCCAACTTCAACTCCTTCTTACACGTGATGGAAGGGCATGAGAGAGCGCATCAGTTTGATGTGAAATCACTCAACGACTATTCTAATTATTGGGAGGATGTACGTGAGTATTACTACCCGTTCGAGTCTGGATTGAAAGCTGGAAACGCTGAAGTCTACGACCATGAGATCCCAGGAGGACAGTACAGCAACTTACGTCCACAGGCCGAATCGTTGGGCTTGGGGGACAAGTTTCAAGAAGTGAAAAAGAACTACGCCATCGTCAATAAGATGTTTGGAGACCTTGTCAAAGTAACCCCATCTTCTAAGGTGGTCGGTGACATGGCGATTTATATGACCTCTAACAACCTAACTCCAGAGGATGTGATGACCAACAAGTCATTGTCATTCCCAGAGTCGGTAGTGAGTTTATTCAAAGGAGAGCTTGGTCAGCCGGCAGGTGGCTTCCCGATGGAGCTGTCAAAGGTGATACTAAAAGGGGAGAAGCCCTTTACCGAGCGTCCCAATGCACATCTAGAGCCAATCGATTTTGATGTAGAGATGAAGGCGTTTCAGGAGGAGTTCGACGAGTACTGTGACGAACTAGACTTCTTGTCATTCAAACTCTACCCCAAAGTATTCAAAGATTTCTACAACAGATGGAAGATGTTTGGCGAGGTGATGAAGTTACCTACTAGAGCTTTCTTCTTTGGATTGAAAGAAAACGAAGAGATTTTGGTAGAGCTGGAAAAAGGAAAGTCTATCATCATCAAGTTCTTATACCAGTCCAAACCAGATGAGTCTGGTCAGTGTGATGTGTATTTTGAGCTCAATGGCCAGACACGAATGATTCGCGTATTGGATCAAAACCAGACTGCAGCTAAGCCTGCACACAAAAAGGCCGAGGGAGACCATGAGATCGGTGCTCCGATCCCAGGTAAGTTGGTTGATATCCGTGTCAAAGTAGGAGACAAAGTGAAGGACAATGATCCGCTATTCGTGATCGAAGCGATGAAGATGGAAACAACTATTACTGCTACAGAAAGTGCAGTAGTAAAGCGTGTTCATTTGACGGCTGGTGATCTCGTAGAATCTAATGATTTAGTGATAGAATTCGAATAAGATAATAATTACACAAAAGGCCTGACCTGTTTCACTCCATAAGGATAGAGATGGGTCAGGCCTTTGTTTTACCCAAAGTATATCAATATGAAAATGAAGAATGTAGCCATAGTTCTAATCGTATTATCTGCATGTAACACACCAAAACCAGAAGCAGTGAGTGTGGAGTTTAATGATTTGAAAGCAGAAGTGATTACCATACACGATGAGGCTATGGCCGAGATGGGGACTATCATGCGTCTTAAAAAGGAGTTGGCCGCAGAGCTAGATAGCACAGCTATAGATAGTACTGCTGTGGTCGCGATAGAGGATTTAGAGGCTGCACATGAGGGTATGATGGTTTGGATGAGAGGGTTCTCTGACGCATTTACAGGCGAAGAATTGCTCAACGGATTACCCGAACAGTTTGACACGGAAGAAGCTAAAGCTGAGGCAGAACAAAAACTTGACGCACTTAAAGCACAAGAGGCTAGTGTTAAAAAAATGAATGAAATGATAAAAAATAGCATCTCTCAGGCGAAAGCTACGTTACAGGGGAAGTAAATAACATCACTCGCCTGAGTGGTACACGATTTGATTAAAAAAACATTTTACATGCTATTAACGATTATTGGCTCATCAATCGCCCTATTGGCTATTGGTGGGTTTTTATTTGTCCAATTTAGCCCTGAGTTTGGTGGCAAGGCCGGCAAAACAGACTTAGAAAAATATGCCCAGTTGGATCACTATGAGAATGGTTCGTTTGTCAACTTGATTCCCACTTCGATGGATATGGGATTTAAATCCTTCGTTAGTATTCTCAGAGATCAGTTCAAAAATGATCCTAAGCGTGCACCCGTTCCTAAACTCCACACGGGCAAACTGGACTCTTTAGATATAGTAGGGAATGAAAAGACAAGAGTTACTTGGTTTGGGCATTCGGCCTTATTGTTAGAGATAGATGGGGCTAAGATCATGATTGATCCGATGCTAGGGGATGTTCCCGCTCCACATCCATGGTTGGGCAAAAGTCGATTTGTGGATGATTTACCGATAGCCATCGAAAAACTACCGCACCTAGATGCAGTTATTATTTCTCATGATCATTACGATCATTTGGACTATGGTTCTATCAAAAAGCTGAAAGACAAAGTGGACAGATTCTATGTCCCGCTTGGAGTTGATAAACATCTCGTCGCTTGGGGAGTAGAGCCCTCTCGGATTGAAGCCTTAGATTGGTGGGACGAAACTAAACTGAATGATATTCATTTGGCTTTCACGCCATCGCGTCATTTTTCCGGTAGAGGGCTAACTGATCGCAATGCCTCTCTCTGGGGGTCTTGGGTGATCAAGGGAAAAGAAGATAACATCTACTTTAGTGGAGATGGTGGATATGGACCTCACTTCAAAGAAATAGGAGAGAAGTATGGTCCTTTTGACTTTGCGATGGTAGAGTGTGGGCAGTATGATCCGCGTTGGAGGCAAATCCACATGATGCCAGAGGAAAGCGTAATGGCTGGCCAAGATGTGCAAGCTAAAGTAATCATGCCGATTCACTGGGGAGCTTTTGTGTTGGCGTTTCATGACTGGAGAGATCCTGTGCAACGGGCTGAGAAAAAGGCCATAGAGCTGGGCATACCGCTGATAGCACCTCAGATTGGCTTACCCTTTACGATGGACTCTTTACAAACGGATTTTCCTCGCTGGTGGGATCAGGCAAAAGCCTTAAATTAGCCAGATGAAGAAATTGATTTTCCTTTTCATCGTATTATGGGTGGGAGGTAGTGCTAGTCTCCTTGCTCAAAACGACCAAGTCGTGTTATCCGAAACGATTACTTGGTTGGAAAGGAAAATCAATATCACTTATTTCAATGCACAAACCAATGAATGGTGGAGCAACCGTTTCTTTTACAATTCAGAAACAGGTGTCATTAATATCAAAAACACTTCATCGGATGTGCCGTCCTTTCTGAATAGAAAGAGCTACTATGATCGCAAAGTATTGCTGTCAGATCTGGATGCCAGTAGCATCAAGGTACATGATGTGAATGAAGATCAGGGACGCATCGTCTATGGTCAAGTGGTTCAGGTAAATGTCATCGGCAATCAAAAAAAGATACAGCGTATCAAGAATGATAGACCGTCATTCAACGAATTCTTTCTCCAAATACCTGTCCCACATACTTATGACAGCCTTCATGTCACAGCTGACTCTATCAAAGTTAAGTTGGCCTTGGCGATAGAACTATCTTCCAAGATCAAACCGACAGACGATGAAGAGCAGAATGCCCATACGGTGTTGTCCATGCTGCATGGAGAGTTCAAAGGCACAGATGAGACGGTCATTCGTTTTACACGAATTCAGGATAATGCTTTCGAGATCGAGCAAAAGAACGGAGATCAGTATGTGAAAGAAGGTTTGATTGGCTTTGATGAAGTCAACAATAACTTCTACCAATGGACCATCAACAAGGGGCAGCGTGAGCGGCTGACATTAGCAATCAAATCAACCGAAAAAGTATATCTAGAAAATTCTGATGGTGGTTATACGATCAGTATCCATGGTACAAATCACTTCTCTATTACAGAGGATGGAGTTCATGCCGACTTTTATAGACAGGAGGATTGACAAAGAAGCTAGTTGAGTAGCTGCTTTATTACATTCATTAGTTTAGACTCTTCAAATACCCAGAGCGCTTGTGCGCTAGGCGTAGCAGGCTGTTGTTTTACTTCTGTTAAGAAAGCTAGTGTCATTTCTCTCTCAGGTTTATTGAAGTCCAAAGCCAAACCTTTCCCTTCTGCTTGGATGAAAGGTGACCAATAGCTACCCGTTTCGTACAACATCGCTAGTCCATTGGCAGCATATTCATAGACTTTGGTGGGCATACAGTGGACATTGCTAGGATTGGTGCGATAACTAACGACCCCTACATCTGCTCTTGATATAGCGGCTTGAATCTCACGGTATGGCAATGGGGTTAGGGAGATGTTTAGACTCAGCCATTGGTGGTCTATTTGCAATAACTCTTCGTACAAGGTTCTATTCGAACAGTGCCCGATTACTTCCAAATGTAGATGCGGTTGGTTCAAAATTTTGACCAGCTCGATCGCTGTCTTGACGCCTGTATTTTCTGAAATCGTCCCACTAAAAAGCAGTCTTGTTTCCTTTGTTTTTCCCTCTCTAATGATAGGTGTTGTATCGGGTTTTAGTGCTTTGTTTTCTAAGACCGTATATCGATTTCTCAAAAAAGGAAGTTCGTTGGCGTAGCACTTTTCTGCTAAGATAAAGTGCGAGATGAAAGGTGCGGATGCAGTTTCAATCAGCCGAATCCCCCAGGCGAACAGATGTTTGACTACAGGAGGGTAGATCTGTTGGTGCCATAGGTTTCTGTAGTAGTTTTCTTGGATATCATAGACGGTTTTCGTACCAAATATTATTTGGCACACAATTGTAACTGGCAGTAATTCAGGAGAGTTAATGATTACTAGTTTGGGTCTCAGTTTAAGTAGCTTTTTAAAGACTACCCAAGGCTGAATAAATCTAGGAAGACTTAATCTACTATAGTTTTTAGAGGGGTGGAAAATGATGGTGTCACTTGACGAATGTTGTGCTTTGGATGGATACCCGATCAGGTGGATGGGGAGTGGACATGACTTAGCAATTGATTTGGCCAGCTTATGATAGGAGCGGATATCGTCTACGGGTTTGAGCAGGGAAATGATTGCTATTTTTTCCTTCGGCATGAAATCAAATGTATGTAATATTGCGGAGCTTTTACCCGCTAATGATACTTAGTCACTTTTTAAATTTAATACCAAAGATAAGATGGAAGACATCAAGAAACTAGTAGAGGATACTTGGGAAGACAGATCGAAATTGAGCCAGCCAGAAGTGGTGCAGGCTATAGAATATGTAATCGAAGAATTGGACAAAGGTAGATTGAGAACTGCCGAGCCTACTGCAGACGGATGGCAAGTCAATGACTGGGTAAAGAAAGCGGTGATTATGTATTTCCCATTGAGAAAAATGGAGAAGATAGAGGTTGGGCCATTTGAGTTTCATGATAAAATGGCGCTCAAAAAAGACTATGACAAGCTCGGTGTTCGTGTAGTCCCTCACGCAGTAGCGAGATATGGCGCGTACATCTCGGCGGGTACGATATTGATGCCTTCGTATGTCAACATCGGTGCGTATGTCGACGAAGGAACGATGGTCGATACATGGGCTACTGTAGGTAGCTGTGCACAGATTGGCAAGAATGTTCACCTCAGTGGTGGTGTAGGAATCGGCGGTGTACTAGAACCAGTTCAGGCATCTCCTGTGATCATCGAGGACAATGCCTTCATCGGATCACGATGCATCGTAGTAGAAGGTGTGAGAGTAGGAAAAGAAGCTGTACTAGGATCAGGAGTCAACTTGACGATGAGTTCGAAAGTGATCGATGTGACGGGTGACGAACCTGTGGAGTACAAAGGCTATGTACCTGAGCGCTCTGTTGTGATTCCAGGTTCTTATGCCAAGAAATTTCCTGCTGGCGAATACAACGTTCCGTGTGCAATCATCATTGGTAAAAGAAAAGAGAGTACTGACAAAAAGACCTCTCTTAATGATGCACTACGTGACAACAGTGTAGCTGTCTAACAACATATTATGAAGCAATTTCTAAGTCTAATTCTCCTGTTCTCAAGTCTGTTTGCTGTGGCTTCTGAAAAAGTTACATTCAAAGCAGCGGATGGAGTCGAGGTGGTGGCGGACTTACACATGTCTCATCCCAAATCTGCTCCTCTGATTGTCCTGTTTCATCAGGCAGGGTGGAGTAGAGGAGAGTACTTGGAAATTGCTCCTACCTTGAACCGACTAGGGTATAATTGCCTAGCAGTCGATCTACGCTCTGGTAATCTCGTCAATGGTATCCGCAACGAAACCCATCAACATGCCAAGGCTCAGATGCGTCAGACACGCTATGTGGATGCTCATCAAGACATAGAAGCGGCGGTCAGCTACGCAAAGAGCCTCACTACGGGCAAGCTATTGATATGGGGTAGTAGCTATTCCTCAGCATTAGTGATCAAATATGCCGGAGACAACCCAGATGTGATACAAGCAGTATTATCATTTTCTCCTGGAGAGTATTTCCGTTCGCAAGGCAAACCCGAGGATTGGATTACCCAAAGCGCTAAGCAGATCACGTGTCCCGTATTTATCACTTCAGCCCGCAATGAAAAACCGAATTGGGAAGCCATATATGAAGCGATTCCAGTAGATGGGAAGATGAATTTCTTGCCTGAGACTTTAGGCAACCACGGGTCGAGTGCTTTGTGGGTGCGCTACGATGACCATGAAGCGTATTGGACAGCAGTAGTTTCTTTTCTGAAGTCCCTTGAAAAGTAGATAGCGGGGGGATATTCTGGCACTTCTTCGAATGATCGATTGACTGTACTTTGATATCATAATGAGCTTGCGCAAGGTCAGGCACGTCCTTGTGCAAGAAGGGAGGCGCCCTTGCGCAAGACAGAAGCCATGCTTGCGCAAGCTGCACAAAAGGTATCGGTTGACTTGTGGTGTTTATCATGTACTAGATCACCACCCTATGCGAGGGGCTCGTGATATATTCTGGTGAGTTCGATGACAAGAGCCTCATCCCGACCAGACAGGGTCAAGGC
>NZ_FRAA01000003.1 GCF_900142205.1 Reichenbachiella agariperforans | reverse complement strand
ACAGAGACCGCTACGCCAGCGAGTGGTACTTTGGGAACATTCACAGACGGTAACACTTACCCAGTAGTAGCAACTGTGACAGACGGAGCAGGTAACACAGCAACAGATGCGAGCACCGACGAGTTAGTGATAATGATTGGCTCTAATGAAAATCCAATAGCAGTTGACGATAATATTTCCACACCTGAAGATGTAGCAGTGACAGTGGATGTACTGGCTAATGATTCTGACCCTGATGCAGATCTACTTACTGTTTCGAGTGCATCTTCGGAGACAGGAACTGTAGTCATCAACACTGATGGTACCCTTACTGTAACTCCCCCGGCTGACTTCATCGGAGAGATTGTGGTTACTTATGAAGTGTCTGACGGTCGAGGAGGAACAGCCATAGCAACAGTTACAGTTACTGTAGAAGAAGACAGGTCACTTGATATTTCTATGGAAGAGTTGTGTATCAACGATGTACCGTATGTAGACTATGAAGTGACTGCAATAGGGTTTGATCCAACAGGTTTGGTGGCATTGGTAGAATGGATAGATGTGAATGGTAACGTAGTTCAAACCCAAAGTAACCAACCTTTGAGTGGTATACTACTATGGCCAGGGGCAGAAGTTGATGCCAATGGAAATGGGGTTAATTGGCCAGGATGGGATTTTGTGGATGGTACGTGGATACAAGTAGAAGATGGTTTGAGAAATAACATGAGTGTTAGAATCTCAGTGAATCCTGAAAATACATTGAGTGTAAGTTACCCTCCAGCGACCCCTGCATGTGCTGCACAGCCTAATAATCCATTTGATGAGATGGACACAGATGGAGATGGTATTGTCGATTTGGATGAAGATATTAATGGTGATGGAAATCCTGACAATGACGATACCGATAGTGACGGTGTTCCTGATTATTTGGATGAAGATGATGATGGAGACGGATTGCTCTCGATCGATGAAGACACGAATGAGGATGGAGATTTTACGAATGATGATTGTGATGAAGATGGTGTTCCCAATTATCTAGATGCGGATCAATGTGAGTTTCCAGCCAAGGTGCTCAACAATGTAATCTCGTCTTCTAGTCCTGCACCATATAACAGTCTGCAAATTGAAAATATCGAAGACTTCCCGAATAATTCAGTGCAAGTGTTCAACCGATGGGGAAATAAAGTATGGGAAACCAAAGGTTATGATAACAACGACAATGCCTTCTTTGGTTTAGCTGATGGCTCTGGTATACTTGGTACTAGCGGAAGTTTACCAGTAGGAACATATTTCTACATTGTCGATTTGGGGACTGGTGAAAAGTTACTCAAAGGATTTGTAAGAGTGGAATAAGAAACTAAATAATAGATGTAAAGCCCTGCTTATCAAGTCGTTTAATGCGATGCGAGAGCAGGGCTTTTTTTGTGGTCATATTCATTTGGTCAAATACAGATAGTTCACCGAGAAAAGTCTGTGCTTCAACGAGTCGTCTCATATGCGAGGTATGAATCCAATAATATTGAGCATAGAAAAAATCCATGTAGGATTTAATACTTGAAGAAAATAACCTGAAGATGAAAAACATAAAGATCATAATAATTGTCATGGGGCTCTTGTCGGTTTCTCAGGGACTAAGGGCTCAACAACAGGTCATGTTTACACAATACATGTTTAATCAGCTTGCGATCAATCCGGCTTATGCAGGTATTCATAATGGTATTAGTACTAGTTTCCTTGCTCGTCACCAGTGGGCTGGATTTGATGGGGCACCTAGGACACAGACGTTTTCTATTCATAGCCCTGTCAAGTATCGTCCCATTGCTTTGGGAGCAGTAGTGATTCATGATGAAATAGGACTGACAGATCAGTTTGGCGCTTATTTTAGTACAGCGTATAGAATCAGTTTCTCCAATAGAACCAAACTGTCATTTGGACTTCAGGCCAGTTTCAATCAGTATAAAGTGGATTATTCGGAAAATGTATACAACGATCCAAATCTTGCGAGTCAAAATATTAGTGATATATCGCCTAATGCAGGTGCAGGGTTGATGTGGCACTCGGATAAATTTTACTTGGGTTTTTCTGTCCCTCAATTGATTAACTATTCATTGAATTCAGTTGGGGAGAATTCCACTGATCCAGATGCTAAGTTAATCAGGCACTATTTCGTCAGTGCTGGTTATGTTTTTGAACTTAGTCGTGATTTAAAATTGAAGCCTAATCTGCTCTTTAAGTGGGTACAAGGAGCACCGTTCGAAATAGATATAAATGCCAATTTTCTTATCAAAGAGTTAATTTGGCTTGGTATATCTTATCGGTCGCTAGATAGCTTTGATGCTTTATTTCAGATACAAGTGACGCCACAGTTTCAGTTAGGATACTCATATGACTTCCTTACTACTACGGACCTGAGTAGAGTGAATAGCGGTTCGCATGAGATCATGATCAACTACGTGTTCAACGTGAAACGTGATAAAATTGTAACCCCTCGATATTTTTAAACCACCTATCATGAGCAAAATAAAAAAGATAATTGTAATACTAATTCTTCTCATCCTTTCTGTGGCTCTGTTTGAAACGACTGCCAAAACGGTGTACGGTATTGAGAAAACTGGAATAGGACCTTTGAAGCAAAAGTCATATGAACGCACAAAAGAACGTGCAGCTTCCTGTTATGATAATTTTGCTTATGCCAAAGGTATAGAAGTGTATAAAAAAGCCTTGAAGAAAATGCCTTCGGATGATACATTGAAGGTGGCTATTGCAGATGGTTTCTTTCATATTCAAGAATTAGATAGCGCCGAATATTGGTACAAGAATGTGATCGATCAGGAAGGGCTAGTTTCAGAGGACAAACATTACATTCAATACGCTGAGGCACTCATTCATCAAGAGAGATATGAAGAGGCCAAAGTCTGGTTTGAAAAATTTGAGACTGAAAATCCTAAGGATAGCCGAATAAAAGCTCGTCTGGAAGGACTCGATAAGCAGTTGAGCTTTTATGGAGATTCAGTGTTATTTGAAATATCGAATGCTACTTTCAATACTGCTGGATATGATTTTAGTCCGACTTTTTATAAGAATGGGTTGATGATTGTTTCGTCAAGAGAAACTGCTCGAGTCACTCAATTCTTAAAACCTAAATACAAGTGGGATCATTCTTATTTTTTAAACCTGTTCGAAGTAGATGCGAACAATGAAGTGACGGAATTTGATAAGAGATTAAAGACGAGTTATCATGAAGGACCTGTGGCATTTTATGATCAGGGCAAAAAAATAATCTTTACCAGAAATAGTTACGAAAAAGGGGAACTTCGAGTGAATAAAAGCAAGGTGCATATACAAAGTTCACAAGTGTCCGAAAGTAACACTGGAGCTGTAAAACTCAAGCTTTTCTATTCAGAACTGATGGAGAATGGAAAGTGGACTACTCCTGAGCCTCTTTCGTTCAATGATGCCAATGTGTCTTCAGGTCACCCTACGGTGAGCGTTGATGGACAGAAGCTTTATTTTGCTTCGGATAGAGAAGGTGGATACGGAGGTACGGATTTGTATGTATCTACACTAACCGAAGGTGAATGGGGGGAGCCTGTTAATATGGGTGATAGCATCAATACTGAAGGCGATGAAATGTTTCCTTACATTGACGAGGAGGGCCTTTTTTACTTTGCATCGAATGGACATATAGGATTAGGAGGCTTGGATATTTTTCGGGTTGACTTGAATCGGATGAGTACTAAAGTCGAAAATATGGGGTATCCAATGAATACGGTAAGCGATGATTTTGGGTTAGTCATCAAAGCCGATGGAACGGATCAAACAGGATATTTTTCGTCCAACCGTCCTGGAGGAAAGGGACTGGATGATATTTATAAGTTTCATTATACGAGAAGAAGAGCACAGTCAGGGAAAGTGGTAGATCTAATCACTGGTTTGCCGCTAGAAGGGGCAGAAGTAGTCGCGCAGACTGACGCAGGAGATACGCTTGGTCGAATGGTTACTGGGATAGACGGTACATTTAGTTTCCCCTACGAATGGAATAGTTCCTATACAGTTACTAGTACCAAGGATCAATATTCGAATGACCGTTTGCAGTTTACGCCGTCTGATTTATCAAAAGGAGAGATATTAGAACTAAGAATCACCAAAGAATTATTGGTGATCAAAGGAGTGGCATATCGCGAGCAAAATGGGCAAGAGCTTGAATCTGTGAAAGTAATTGTGAAAAATGAAAAAACAGGAGCGGTATTCGGGATGATAACAGAGGATGATGGTGCTTATTCTTTTCTAGCAGAGCCTAACACGAAGTATTCCTTTCTAATGGAAAAATACAGGTACCTCTCTTATGCTAATTCGCTGACAACTGGTGCAGACAAGTCTGGTGAAATCATCAACGATGGATCATTGATGGAAATAGTGATAGGAAGGCCGATCGAACTGAATGAAATACATTTTGATGTAGCGAAGTGGGATATTCGTGAAGATGCTGCGAAGGAGTTAGATAAGTTCACTCAAAAACTAATGGATAACCCGTCTATCATAGTTGAGTTGAGTACACATACGGATAGTCGTGGTGGAGATAGATACAACTTGGATTTGTCTGATAAGAGAGCTAAATCTTCGGCTGATTACGTAATCAATCATGGCATCCCTGCCGAACGGCTGGTAGGTAGAGGCTATGGGGAATCTCGATTACTCAATGAGTGTGGCAATGGGGTGAAGTGTACCAAAGAACAACATCAAAAGAACAGACGTGCTGAATTCAAGGTTACAGGATTTTTGCCAGAAGAAGTAATTGAGGAAGAATTAGATATACTATGGATATCTCCAAACTATAAAACTGTTAGGTTGTCAATAGAAGAAAGAGAAACATTGGCAAAGACGCATAGGCAATCATTGACTCAGCAGGATAAAGAACCAAAAAGGAATAGTTTGTAAATAGGACGATAAGAATATAGGTAGTTAAATTTGGTAGAAGAGCCGTGGTGTTAGTATATCCACGGCTCTGTTTTTTTATGACCGAAAGCCACAGACACCGATAAGATTATCGGTGTCTGTGGCTTTTTAAGCCTGACTCAGAAGCGTTAATTCTTGATCACTTTAATTACTTCAGACTGAGTATCCGTGTTGACTTTGACGAGATAGATTCCTGATGCCAATGATTGTAGGTTGATGTAATTTTGATTGACCGCTTTATGTTTTTTGTTTCCAGAGAGGGTGTATACCTCTATTCGATTAATTTTTTGAGTAGTCTCTATAGTCAACAGTCCAGTGGTAGGATTAGGGCTGACTGAGATTATACTACCAGAGAGGTAGTCAATAGATATTGTTTTCGAGTACTCGAACGAGCCGTCATAGTCTACTGCTTTGAGACGATAGTAGTAGGTGGCAGCAGAGAGGGGATAGTCTTTTAAATGATAACGATTGATTTCGTTAGACTGATGATGAGAGGATACCTTACCTATCGATTGAAAGTTTGTACCGTCTGTGCTCCGTTCTATCGAGAAATAATCGGAGTTGATTTCGGATGCCGTTTCCCAACTCAATTGGACATGATCAACTTCAGCATAGGCACTGAAATCGGTTAGTTCTACAGGTAATGGTTCGTCTTCTTGAGCGGCAGTCCAATCCGAAAATGATGTAGTAGTAGAACTAATGATTCTAGGGTCCATGACGCTTACATCATAAGGCCCAGAAAATTTGCCCCAACCGGCCCCTCCATCTTTGAAGAGACTGATTTGGGTGAGGTCCTTGCTGTTGTCATGGTTTGGTATCCAGCAGAAAGAGACATTTCGTCCACTGGCAGGTTGATTGTCCGTGTCTATTTCCCAGTAACAGGAAATGGAAGTATTGCCATAGGTATCTATGATGCCGTCAGTGCCAGTGGTTCGTGCGATGGTGACGTTGCCTAGGTCGTCAGTACCTGCGTCTATAGTGGTGCAAAACATTGTGATACTACCTGTACCTACAGCTCGTGGCAATGTAGAGATACGGCCTAAAATGTGACTGTCATCCGTTTCGCTAATGTCATTGGCACTGTTGCCAAACGTCATTGTGCCAGATGACTGATGTACAATGCCATCGGTTAGAGTTACTCCGTCGTTTATTAGGACATCTCCTGCCAACGTGAGTGTTTTGCCAGTGCCATTCATAATTATGCCTCCTATTGTAGTGGCACTACCGATGTTGACGGTGAGGTCTTTGGTGATTGTGTGTGTCCCTGTGTAGGAACCACTATTTAATGTGAGTTGGCCACCGTCGATTGCTACATCGTGCGCTTCTTGCTTGCGCAGTGAGCCCCCTGTTTGTACTCCCAAAAGAGTAATGTAATAGTGACTATCGTCGGGTTGGAATCCATCTGTGTCAGTCTCCGTATCAGTGCCATCTGCTAGATAGGGGGTGAAATCATTGTTGCTACCTACCCAGCCTTCTATTTCTGTTTCATCTATAGAGTTGAAATAGTTGGTAGACAAGTCTATACCAGAGCTAATGGCTAGGTTACCATTCCCATTTTGATCAAAGTAAGAGTTCGAAACGGTCAGGTCACAATTTGCATCTTGTTTCCCTAATCCTTCAAATCCAAAAGCTCCAGCCTGTGTAGCTGGATTGATTAGGTTCGATTCACTTACTTGGCATGAGGCATAGGATCGAACCTGTATGTTGTATCCATTGTTTCCACCTGTACCATATGGATCAGAACCATTGTTGGTGAAATCTGTTCGGGATATCATCAAGTCTGCATTGTTTCCTCTTACATACACGGCACGGTTGAAGTTGTCATGGAGGTTGCTATTGGAGAGTGTTGCTGTGATGCCTATTTCATCATCATCAGAACCATCAAAAGGCCCTGTTTGTTGAAAATCAGCAAGATAAATAGCGGAAAAATCACCGCTGCTACTCAGTCCTGCTCCATTGCTAACCCCTGATATATCTACTGAGTCTATGTTTACAACAAGATCATCGGTGATATCAGCACTGGCATCCCCTTTGGCAAACAGGTATATTCCAGCCTGTGTATCGGGCTGTACCAGTCCGTCACTTTCTGACACCCCAGAGAAGGCACTCATCGTGATGTGTTCAATTTGTACTTCGCTAGGTTCGAAATTAGTAAGATCTGTATTGCTGATTTCTATTCCTTTGGTGCATCCTGTCATGGTACTATTGCTCAGAAGTAGATTGTCGGCAGTGTTGTAAGCGTTGTAAACCCAAATACCATAGGATGCTCCGATAATATCATTGTTAGTCGCTTCAGCGTCCACAGTTCCATTTAGCCCATAGAGAAACAAACCATAGCTGGGATTGGTGAGATTGGTTTGGTCTTCAAAATCTAACATTTCTATATCATTGTACGAGATGTCCACAATTCCGCTGGATACATTGGCTAAATTGACTCCAGCACTATTGGCATAGATGATATTATTTAGGACTGAAAAATCAGCGTAAGAATCATTGGCAATACCAGTAGTTGCGTTAGAGGTGGTACTGTTCGTGCCGATTTGAAAGCCATCTATGGTTACATCTGTAGCGGCCACTGTAATCGCCACCGCGTTGCTTGCTGGTTCGATGATAGATTCTGGATTTCGAGGGTCATTGGCAGGGATACCAGTATTGGCACCATTTAGTGTGGTGGGTTTGGAGATTATTAAGGATTCGTTGTAGGTACCTTCTTCCACAGTGACTGTTCCTCCGGAGGAGACTAAGTCCAAACCATCTTGAATGCTGCCGCCATCACCGACGGTCACTTCATCTGCTGTGAAGCCAGTCACTGTAATGTCTGCATACAAAGAGATAGCCGTTGCATTAGGATCTCCTGTTCCAGTTAGGGTTATATCATTGTGTATTTCGATAGATTCATCATAGGTGCCTGCAGCTATATTGAGAGTTGATCCACCACCGACTTGGCTAAGAGCGTATGCAGATGCGAGGGTCTTTTTAGGAGAAGCCAGTGTGCCTAAATTGGTATCCAAGCCAAACGTTGCATCGACATAGATGGTGAGCAACTCTGTGAAGTTAGTGCCTCCTGCCATTGCACCATAAGTGAATGAACCTAAATAGGTCTGTATCGGGTTGAGTAATGGGAATCCCGAGTAGCCCAATAGTCCACCAAGGTTAATCCAGTAGTTAACCGCGGCTATTGTCTGTAGCTGGGCGACTTGCAGGTTATTGGGGTCTGAGACTTGGTCTGTGCTGTTGTAGGAGAGTAGGACGCGATCGACTTGTGTGATGTTTCCAGGGGTAGAAGGAGTGACCGTCCAATAATTTTCACTGATCATACGGTCTAAAAGCCCAGTCAGAGCAAATAGTGTACTAAGATTTGACGGGTCAGCTTCTATGAAATCTGCGTTATACAATACATCGTTTGTTTGGTCGATCCCTTCGATTGTCATGGGGTGATAATCTGTTTCCCCGATAGGAAAAAATAGTTTGTTTCCAGTATGTGCTCCTAATACCTGATGAATAAACTCTCCAATGACGTATGCATTTGTGTTGCCGGGGAGAGCTGTGTTTCCCTTGAAGATAAGACTAGAACCAGTTGCATCCACTAGTCCTTTTTCTAACAGTAGATAGTTGGTATTCATCGGGGTAGATAGCGTTGTGGTTCCGTTACGATTCAGTACTACCCGTTCGAATGTACCCGTGGTAGTCAAGCTGCCAATGTCTCCAGTTCCCCATAGGTAGAGACCACCTGTAGTGCTGCCATCTATGCGACCCGTGCTAGATATACTACCCGAGATGATAATGTTGTAGTCATCTATATCTACTCCATCAGATGCATCCATACTGAGTACCCCTGAGATGTTGATATCCCCTCCAAGGGTTAAGTTCTCCCCACTGAGGGTTAGGTTTTCGAATGTAGTGCGGTAAGTGTCATCGAGTAGACCAGCGCCTGGCGCTACGAGTGTTAGTTCTTTGTCGAGAATAGTTGTTCCGCTGATGGTGCCAGCAGGTAGGTTTTGGATGGTAGCAGAGGAGGATGCGTTCAGTATGGCTGCAGCCAAATTGGAGTAGCTATTGTCTGCATCATCTACGATTTCATGAGTAAGTGCATCGGACTGAGAGGTGGCTGCCCCTGAACCGTAATTGCTGATACTGACTGCTGATTCTCCCCAGTAGTTATGGGTTAGGGTGAGCGTATTGGTGTTTTCTTCATTAACCAATGCGTACACATCATCATTAGCAAAAGAGCAGTGAGAGATAGATACACTTGACATGTCTATGCCAGTGTTGTCTGTTTTTCCCATCTCACCAAACCGCAGGTCGCCTACTAGTCCATCGATGATTACACCATCTAAGGTGACATTGTTCAGTGAAGCGGGAGAGCCACTGTATGAGCCTGCATCAGTACGTGCTTTGATGGTCACTGCCGTAGTACGTCGATTTTCGGGTGCAGTATCTATGTCATTTGGGCCAATAGCTCCACAGTCCATGATACGTGAGTTTCGAATAGTGATATCCGAATAGGCTTGCCATTTTAGATTGATATCTATTCCGTTGTTGTAAGCATTGTCGGATCTAGTGCCACTGTTGATGATAGAGATATTTTCGAATGTCGCATGATCTAGGTTTTCACAATAAATCCCTTTGTCAGTATTGTTGCTAAAGCTACAGTTCCTGAAAAGGACATTGGTTAAGTAATTTCCCACATTCGTATTCGTCCCCATCTGTGAATAGAACCCAAACCGACTATCGTCCATAGTAGTGTTGAGTACCGTCAGACCATCTACAGCAGAACCTGTCTCGTTTATGTTGACGAGTAGCGCTGTATTGGTAGCGTTGTTGAGATTACAGTTGTTGATGGTGATGTTGCTAACACTGGATGTGTTTTGGATCTGTACATTCCTGCTGTATCCGTTAGCAGTAATGTTTTCAATATTGACATAAGAGGTCTGGAGATCAATTCCGGGAGAACTTCCTCCTGAAATTACTAAATTTTCGATTGTCAAAAGGTCAGTGCCGCTGGTTGCGGCAGAGAGGTCTAAAGTTTGGACGATGGTACCACTACCCATACCACTAAGAGTGACTCTGGTGCTGATGTCTGCAGCAGCAAATATCCCTTCTGAGAGGTTAATGATGTCGTTGGTGCTCGATTGGCTTACAGCGTGGTTGATAGTAGCACAAGGAGCGTTTGGGTCGGAACAGTCATTTGCAGTATCAGACCCTGTGCCGTCTACATATCGGTTGCTTTGAGCAAAGGAGACATGGGTAAGAAACGTAAAGAGAAGTATGCAGAGAAGTTTAGGTTTTAGGATCATAAGGTTGATTTAAATTGGTTTCTTAGAAGGAAGTTATGAAAAATTGGGATGTTTTCATAGTGTTTTCTCCTATTAACGATAAGTAAATCAACCTATTGCGTGTACTAGCTACGGGGATGGTGATCTAGCATGACTTGTTTGAGATAGTCACGATCTAGATGGGTGTAGATTTCGGTAGTGGTGATGGACTCGTGACCGAGCATCTCTTGCACTGCACGTAGGTCAGCCCCACCTTCGATTAGGTGGGTTGCAAAAGAGTGGCGAAAGGTATGCGGGCTGATCTTTTTGGTCATCCCGATAGTCGTCGCTAGGTTTTTGATGATTGTAAAAATCATCACGCGGGTCAACTGGGCCCCACGTCGGTTGAGAAAGATGTAGCTTTCATGTCCCGGTTTGATATCCAAGTGACACCTGTAGTGGTCTATATAAAGCTTAATATGCTTCATGGCCTCTCGCCCGACTGGGACGAGTCGCTCTTTGTTGCCTTTGCCTACCACTCTGAAAAAGTTGATTTCTTCCAAAATGGAATTGAGTTTGAGGTTGATCAGTTCTGAGACACGTAGGCCAGAGCTATACAGTGTCTCCAGCATGGCGCGGTTGCGCTGACCTTCAGGTTTAGAAAGGTCTATGGCTGCTAGCAGCTGCTCTATTTCTTCTAAGTTTAGAGTGTCGGGGAGTTTTCGGCCCAACTTGGGCGCTTCGATGAGTTCTGAGGGATCGTGATCCATGTCTCCTTCATACAGGAGGTATTTGAAGAAAGCTTTGATCCCCGAGACTATTCTAGCCTGAGAGTAGGCGGACATTTCCAGCTCCATGATGTACTCCAGTAGGTCGCGGATATCCGTATCTGTGACGGATAGTGGGTCTTTGTCGGGATCACGCAGTGAGAGAAACTGCTCCAATTTTTTCACATCCTGAATATAGGCCTCTATGGAGTTAGGCGAGAGCGAACGCTCCAGCTGTAGGTAGGCTTTGAATTGCTTGATATGAGAAGTCCAGGACATGGTCGCGAAATTAATCTCTATAAATTAATACCGATAATTATAGCCAGTAAACTAATTTTGAAAGACTTCTAAATAATAGATAACCCAGATATGAAAATACTTATTTTGAATGGACCGAACCTGAACTTGTTGGGCAAGCGTGAACCAGAGATATATGGCACGAAGACTTTTGAGGAATATTTTGAGGAGATGAAAACGGCTTTTCCTGCGGTTGATTTGGTTTATTTTCAGAGTAATCACGAAGGGGCTTTGATTGACAAAATCCACGAAGTAGGATTCTCTTATGACGGGATCGTGTTCAACGCTGGAGGGTACACACATACTTCAGTTGCTTTGGCGGATGCTGTGTCAGGTGTGACTACTCGAGTTGTAGAGGTACATATCTCCAACATCATGGAGAGAGAAGCATTCAGGCATCACAGTTATTTGACACCTGTCTGTGTGGCGCACTTCATAGGTCATGGTTTGCCGGGATACAACAGCGCGGTGGACTACTTGATACAAAAATGATAACCCTTACAACATTACCCCTATGCTTAATTTTAAAGAAATTATCTCGGTATCTCTCATCCTTTTCTCCATCATAGATATTTTGGGGAGCGTGCCGATTATCATCGATCTACGCAAAAAATCTGGGCACATCCAGAGTGCCAAAGCTACTATCGTGGCGGGAGTGATCATGGTGGTGTTTTTGTTTTTGGGATCTAAAATTCTTGGATTGTTTGGGATAGACGTGGGGTCTTTCGCCATTACAGGAGCCTTAATTATGTTTTTTATAGGGATGGAAATGACCCTAGGGATACAGTTGTTCAAACCCGATACCGATGAGAGCAACAGTAGTTCTATCGTCCCGCTGGCTTTTCCGTTGATCGCTGGCCCAGGTACGATGACTGCCTTGATCTCCCTGCGAGCGGAGTTCGAACTGTGGAACATCCTAGTGGGTATTATCCTCAACTTGCTGTTCATCTATATCGTACTCAAGTCCTCAGGCTGGCTAGAGAAAAAGATAGGACAGGCTGGTTTTAATATCCTTAGAAAGGTGTTTGGCATTATTCTACTCGCGATAGCCATCAAGCTATTCAAGAATGCTTTGGTCATGTGGTAGTTAGGGCTGAAAACGAAAAGTATAAACCGAATAGTAGTAGGACTGCCTGAAAACTTTTTACTTTGAACTTTCAAACTTTGAACGCACCTCCATGATTATCATTTATACAGACGGCTCTTCACGAGGCAATCCAGGACCGGGAGGGTACGGTACCGTACTCCTCGCCAAAGGACACCGCAAAGAACTCTCTGAGGGTTTTCGCAAGACGACAAATAACCGGATGGAGCTGCTCGCTGTAATCAAAGGGCTTGAAGCACTCAAGGTGATTAATGCAGATGTACTCATCTACTCTGACTCTAAATATGTCGTCGATGCGGTCGAAAAGGGCTGGCTCTGGGGCTGGGTCAAAAAGAACTTTAAGGACAAAAAGAACCGAGACCTATGGGAGCGTTTTATTCCAGTCTATAAGCGCAACAAGGTCAAGTTCAAATGGGTCAAAGGCCATGCGGGTAATCCTGAAAATGAGCGCTGTGATACGCTAGCAGTGGATGCTGCAATGGGGTCCAATTTACCAGCGGATGTTGCATTTGAGTCAGGTATCAATGATTTTTAGTTAGAAACAGCCAGTGGCGAATACCTATTTTCAGTTCAAACAATTTACTGTTCATCAAGAGCACTGTGCGATGAAGGTCAGCACGGAGGCGTGTATTCTGGGAGCATGGGTGTCGAAGCATTCGGCTAAACACATCTTAGATATCGGAGCTGGTACAGGACTGGTTTCGCTGATGTTGGCGCAGCGATTGGGTGGGCAGATAGATGCGGTAGAGATAGATACAGATGCTGCACGCCAGACGGCAGAGAATTTTGCAGCTTCTCCATGGGATGACAGGTTAAGTCTGTTTCAAGAGGATGTCTTTACTTATGCTGCTGTGGCTACAGTGTCTTATGATTTGATCGTGTCTAATCCTCCATTTTTTACCTCTAGTCTAAAATCTCCCGAGCGCAGAAACAATCTGGCGAAGCACGATACAGGGCAGTTTAGCAAAGTGAAGTTTGTGCAATGTCTAGCGAGTTTGCTATCGGAGGATGGTGAGGGATACGTGTTATACCCAGAGAAAGAAGCGAAAGAGTTTCAGAAAGAACTGAGGGCTGTGGGATTATATAGTTACCCCGCTTTGATCATCCGAAACCAACCTAACAAAGAGGTGTTTCGTGTCATTGTATGCATTTCTCGGCAGGAGATTATTGTTTCACCCCGAGAGCTCTATATTAGATCCGGGCAGGAACACACCACTGAGTTCATCGACTTACTCAAGGATTACTATTTGAAGTATTGATGCTTTGAATCAAAAGAGGGTTTCGAATGTGTCCGAAACCCTCTTTTGATTTTATTAATTTTCACAGTGATGTCTATTCTTTCGTGGTGGCTGCCAATGTGTCTTTCTTCACAGCTTCTTCACTTACTTTTCCTTTGCAGCAGGCTTTGGTGCATCCTGGCTTGCAGGTTTTTCCTTCGGTTGCCATGCCTTCTTTTTGGCAGCATGCTTTTTTACAATCCGCTTTACAAGTTTTGCTTTCTGAACTTATGGCATGACATTTTGCAGTACATGGACCATCGTGACTGCACATCATCATGCCAGACTGGTGTATATCTTCGTGGGCATGACCTGCGGTACCATTGGTCTCTCCTAAAATAGGAGCGATCACGAGTCCTACGAGACAAGTCAATTTGATTAGAATGTTCATCGATGGACCCGAGGTGTCTTTGAATGGATCACCGACGGTATCACCTGTGACGGCTGCTTTATGTGCATCAGAACCTTTGTAGGTCATTTCTCCATTGATCATGACACCTGCTTCGAACGATTTTTTAGCATTGTCCCATGCGCCACCGGCGTTGTTTTGGAAGATCGCCCACATCACGCCAGATACGGCCACACCGGCCATGTAAGAGCCAAGTGCCTCTGGCCCCATTATAAATCCGATAATGATCGGGGTGATGATAGTCAAGGCGCCAGGTAGCATCATTTCTCTCAAGGCAGCTTTGGTAGAAATCTCGACACACCGCGCATAGTCAGGTCTGCCCGTTCCTTCGAGGATGCCTGGTATTTCTTTGAATTGTCTACGGACTTCCATCACCATTTCCATGGCAGCTTTTCCAACAGATTTCATCGCGAGAGCGGAGAATACGACCGGGATCATTCCGCCGATGAATAGTGCCGCAAGTACATCCGCTTTGAAGATGTTGATTCCGTCGATCCCAGTGAAGGTCACATAGGCTGCAAACAATGCCAAGGCAGTTAGGGCTGCTGATGCGATAGCAAACCCCTTACCTACAGCAGCTGTTGTATTGCCTACCGAGTCTAGTATGTCTGTTCTTTCTCTTACCTCTTTAGGAAGCTCACTCATCTCAGCTACTCCACCTGCATTGTCAGCGATAGGGCCGAAAGCATCGATGGCTAGTTGCATCGCAGTTGTTGCCATCATCGATGATGCAGCGATCGCTACACCATAGAATCCCGCCAGCTCGTACGAACCCCAGATCGCAACGGCAAATAGGATCACAGACGAAAAAGTAGAGATCATACCTGTTGCTAAACCTGCGATGATGTTGGTCGCGGCACCTGTGGAGGAATTGGTTACGATATCCATCACAGGCTTTTTGCCCAGTGCGGTGTAGTATTCTGTAAAAGAGGAGATCAAGTAGCCAACTCCTAGTCCTACTAAAGTAGCGTAGAAGACGTTTTGGCTAGGAATATCAATAGCCCCTTCTCCGAAGAATTTCATCCCTACAATGGCCTCAGGTAGCATCCAGTCGATTAGAAACCAGCCTGCGACTGCTGTGAGTGCCAGAGAGGTGATGTTACCTACATTTAGTGCTTTTTGAACTTCATTTTCTTTGGCAGAATTGTCTTTTATCTTGATGAAAAATGTACCGATGATCGAAGAGACTATCCCCACACCTGCTATCATGATAGGGAGGAGGATAGCTCCCATACCGTCGAAGGTGTCGTGTACTACACCTGCATCAGCCATGTCTTTGATGATGTAGTTACCTAGTACCATAGAGGCGAGTACTGTGGCTACATACGACCCGAATAGATCAGCCCCCATACCA
This sequence comes from Reichenbachiella agariperforans, assembly GCF_900142205.1. GTDB lineage: Bacteria > Bacteroidota > Bacteroidia > Cytophagales > Cyclobacteriaceae > Reichenbachiella > Reichenbachiella agariperforans. Next base: position 489,976 of record NZ_FRAA01000003.1, on the reverse strand, counting down.
GCAACATCCCCTACATTGTCTCCTACGTTATCGGCAATCGTAGCAGGGTTGCGAGGGTCATCTTCTGGGATCCCCGCCTCTACTTTTCCTACTAGGTCAGCGCCTACATCTGCAGCTTTGGTGTAGATGCCCCCCCCTACACGAGCGAATAGTGCGATGGATTCAGCACCCAGCGAGAATCCAGCGAGTGCTTCTAGTACGATGGTCATTTCGTGGTAGAACGTGCCGCCATTGCCTAGGAATATTTTGATGAATATCAGGAAGAATAAACTGAGACCTAAAACTGCTAGGCCAGCTACGCCAAGTCCCATCACAGTTCCTCCACCAAAGGATACCTTTAGTGCTTTGGGTAGACTGGTACGCGCCGCTTCGGTGGTACGGGCATTCGCTTCTGTAGCGATTCTCATACCGATGTTCCCTGCGAGAGCAGAAAACAAGGCGCCAATCACAAAGGCCGGGACGATCATCCAGCTGGTTGTTTCTACCATCATGGATATTCCGAACAGTGCCACCGATGCAATTACTACGAATATGGCCAGTAGCCTATATTCCGCGGACAAAAACGCCAAAGCTCCTTCTTTGATGTTTTTGGAAATCTCCTTCATTTTGTCAGTCCCAGCATCTTGCTTCTTGACCCATGATCTCTTGATCATCATGAATACCAGCCCTAGAACGGCCAAGCCAATTGGCACGTAAATTAAGTTACTCATCTCTTCTCCTAGATTAATTGAAAATTTGTTTGTGATCACTATAAACGCATTGCATTACATTTATAGTGATCACAAATATATGCGATCAGTCCAGAAATAAAAATATTCCACATCCTCTTGAAAATCAGGTTAAATCAGTCCTTATTTAGAAGAGTGAAGAATTGCTAAAATCCCACTCATAGTCCTTCTACTAGTATTTTTTTATGTACTTTAGGGCTCTGATATTGAAAGAATAAACGAAACAATACAATCACCCCGCCATGCTGAATAAACCTTTCTTTTTTGCGTTCATTTTTATCGGTTCGACATTGTTTGGACTTCACATTTATGATAAAAATCATAAAGTGGATTTGACGATTGAACAAGCTATGGAACCTGTACAACATCTATCTAATGCGAGACAGGCCATAGTGCATGAGCAGTTTGATAAGAGTATCATGGAGTTGGACGAAGCGATTATAGATATGCGTAGGATTGAAAAGATAGCGGACAGTTCTGCGAGTGCCTATGTGGAGAAAGCGATTGCTGATTTAGCATTAGTAGAGGCGGAGATTCGTAACGATACCATCTTACTGGATGACCTGAATCATGCTTTTTTCAATGCGCTCAATTCGATCGCTTATGCTAACTTGACGATTTCTGAACAGAACTTGGACAAAGGGGATAAGTATAAGGCGATCCGTTTTATGAATGCCACTTTCAAGGAAATGGTGAGTTCCTTAGAGTTCGCTACTAGTGAAAGAGATAAGGAAAAAGAGAGAAAGGTAATCGAAGACATCAAGACTATTCTAGAGAATATGCAAAAGCCAGGTGATCAATATAATTTTAACTATGATACGCTAAATAGGGAATTCGAAGAACTGATAGAAATTCACGACTAAACTTTTTCGCTGCAGGGCTATTCCTATATTTGCAGCCTAAATCGGATTTCAGTGAAGCAGCTCATTAGTTTATTTCTTAAAAAAGTACCGCGTAAGTATCTCCAGCTTTTTAGCCATTTTGCTCTCAAGATTGTAGCGGTATTTTATCGTGGAGATCAAGTGGAATGCCCAGTGTGTACCCATCATTTTGCTAAGTTCGTGCCTTATGGACGTGTTGCTAGAGCCAATGCCCTTTGTCCTAATTGTTTAGCCCTAGAGCGTCATCGATTGATGTGGCTTTACCTCAAAGAGAAAACAGACTTTTTCACTCCAGGCAAGGATATATTACACATCGCACCAGAGATTTGCTTTATCAAGCGATTGGAAGTCATGCATGGGGATAGATACATCACTGCAGATTTGGAATCTCCTTTGGCCAAAGTGAAAATGGATATTCATGAGATGCCTTTTGAAGATAATCATTTTGATGTAGCGTTTTGTAATCACGTCATGGAGCATGTAGCGGATGATATTCAATCCATGAAGGAAATCTACCGGGTGCTAAAACCTGGCGGATGGGCAATCATCCAAATCCCAATTTTCGAGCCTTGGGCTGACACGACATTCGAAGATGATAGCATCACGGATCCAAAGGAACGTGAACGCATTTTTGGACAAGATGACCATGTCAGGCTCTACGGTAGAGACTATCCTGAGCGTCTGCGTTCAGCAGGTTTTGAAGTGGTAGAGGATGATTATGTGATGATTTTGAGTGAAGAGGTCGTTGCTCGCTATGCCTTGCCGAAGGATGAAATCATCTATCTTTGTAAAAAGAAGTAAGAATTTGGAGTCAAGAACCAAGACCTGCTCCTTTGATAGAACGTGATCGAACTAGTCTTTTAACCCCAATTTCTCACTGATGAGGTAATCGTCTTTTTTGGGAGAGACCTGTATCATCATCTCACCGATGAAGCCTGTGAGGAATAGTTGTACTCCTATGATGATGGCTACAAGTGCCAAAAAGAATAGAGGCTGTGCGACGATGTCTCTGGCGGGAAGGTTGAAATGGATTTCGTATAGTTTTCGAGCGACCACCCAGACGGTGATGATACTACCAAAAAGAAAAGATAGTGTGCCCAGCGACCCAAAAAAGTGCATCGGGCTTTTTCGAAATTTAGATACAAATGAGATCGATAGTAGATCTAAGAACCCGAAGATAAATCGCTCTAGCCCGAATTTGGTTGTTCCATATTTTCTAGCTTGGTGTTGGACGATTTTTTCGCCGATTTTACTAAACCCTTGGCCTTTGGCAATGAAGGGGATGTAGCGGTGCATCTCTCCATATACATCAATGGATTTGACCACCTTGTTTTTATAAGCTTTCAACCCACAGTTGAAATCATGCAGTTTGACTCCTGAAAAAGCCCTTGCCACTCTGTTGAAGAGCTTAGAAGGAATGGTTTTCATGAGCGGATCAAAGCGTTTTCTTTTCCATCCAGAAACCAAATCATAGTCTTCTTCCATGACCATGCGGTAGAGTTCAGGGATTTCGTCAGGGCTGTCTTGCAGATCTGCGTCCATGGTGATGACTACATCGCCTGAGACTTCTTTGAATCCTACATCTAGCGCAGCAGACTTGCCGTAGTTTCTGTTAAACTGTATGCCTTTGAGATTGGCGTTTTGTGCTTTCAGATCGAGGATAGTCGCCCATGAGTTATCCGTACTGCCATCATCTATTAACAATACTTCGTAGCTAAAACTATGCTCGTCCATCACACGGGCGATCCAACTGCATAGTTCTGGTAGAGATTCTTCTTCGTTGAGAAGGGGGACGATGACGGATATATTTGGGTTTGGACTCATTTAATCTTCGGCTTCAAACAGTGGCTTAGATTTACGGAGGAATAGAGCCGCAATCAAAGCGGCCACCATGGCTTGCATGAGAATCTGCCAGCTATTCGCTATCAGCGAAAAGGGCTTGAAACTGTTGCGTACCTGACGTTCGATTTCACTAATACTTTCGTCTACTTTACTCATGTCTTTTTCAAAAAGAAGGAGCATTTGTTCGGTTGATTCTATGCTTTTTTGGATAAAAATATCCTGTAGGTCTGGATTGAGGACATTGAAAACAAAGATGTAGAATGCCTCATTGAAATAGATCATGATGAAAAATGCAATCCCGCTATACCAATATGCCTCAGCGTAGGTAAGGTATCCTTCGTGGTTTTCACTTCTTTCTTTCCGTCCTAGATAGATGAGAAGACCAAAGGAAACGATCATGAGGGTGATGCTACGCCACGAGAAATAGGCGTCACTGCTAATCAAGTATGCGACCAGTGAGATGCCAATCCCAACTAGGCCGATGATGGCTCCATGTAGAAGCCCTTTTTTATTCAAATCGTAATTCAATGTTTTTGTAGATTTTAGTCCAATTAGTAATTACTTCTTGGTAATGGGTAGTTGTTTTCTTTTCAATACTACAGATGCCACACTGGTTATCAAAAAACCAATGATGATTTTTTTGACCAAACTATCCAAAATGACATCAGAGGCTGTGGTGGCTTTTACTTTTTCATAGGACTCGATGTAGGAGTCGGCTCCCATTTCTTCTACGATCTTTGTCTGTGTGTCTTCTAAGCCTTTAAGCATAATCGCTACATGCTCGGAGATCAAGTCCGTATCAAACTGGATGAAAACGTACATGAATAGAGCGGTTACGAACCCTATAGTGAGATAGACAATGGAACCAGCAGTCATGCCTTGCCAGTACTGGAGAAGGTGACCGTTGTATCTGTCTCTGTATTCTTTCAGTCCAAAGAAAATGAAGATAGGGATGATAAAGAGGTCAAACATCTGTAGCTCCTGTAGCGGGTTTTCTCCTGAGAAGTAAAACACCATAAACATGATGATAATCAATGCTGATCCGATCAGTCCATAACGGAGTGATATTCTGAATAAGTCTCTCATGATGGGGTTTGGTATATTTTTTCGCCGTTGAGTGTTGCACTCACTTGTCCGGTTAGTTCTTTGCCATAGTAGGGACTGTTGACGGATTTGGAGAGGTTCGATTTTTGGTCATACTTCCATTTCTTCTTCGGATCGATGAGTGTCACATTGGCTTTTTCTGATTCGGCTATGGTGACAGGAGCGAGTTTTAGAATAGCTCTTGGGCGGCTTGTGATTTTGTCTATCCACTCGCTAGGATCGAGTTCTTCGTCGAGAGATAGGAGAGAAGGGATCATGGTCTGTAGTCCTAAGATGCCATCTTCTGCTCTGTCAAATTCTAGTTTTTTACTTTCCTCGTCTTGCGGACTATGTGCGCTGACTATGGCATCAATAGTACCATCTTTTAGTCCCTTGAGCAGTGCTTTTCGGTCTCTGTTTTCTCTCAGTGGAGGATTGATTTTATAATTGGCATCATACCCGACGATTGCTTGGTCGGTATGGAGTAGATGATGAATGCTCACGTCACAGGTGATTTTGAGACCATTTTTCTTGGCCTTTTTGATGAGTTTTACACTCTCGGCCGATGAGATATTGGAGAAGTGTAGGCGTCCGCCGCTATAGGCTAGAATGTCCAGATCTCGCTTGATCATCAGGTGTTCTGCCAGTGCTGGCATGCCTTTGAGTCCCAGTCCTGTACTGACTATCCCTTCGTTCATTGTTCCAAAGCGTGTCAATAATTTGTCCTCTGGGAGGTTGATGAGTAGTCCGTCAAATTTCTGTAGATAGATCAGGGATTTGAGCATGATGTCGGTGTGCCACATGGGCTGGTTGCCATCGGTGAAGGCAATCGCTCCCGCTTCGTGCAGGTCTATCATCTCGGTGAGGTCTTCGCCCAGTGCATCGATGGTCACAGCAGCCATTGGGTATATATCTGTCAGGCAGTCTCTGCTTTTAGATTTGAGGTATTCGATATGGCTTTTGGCCTGTACTACTGGAGCGGTATTCGGGAGTGTTGCTACTCCTGTGTAGCCAGATGCCGCAGCGAGTTGACATCCACTGTAGATGTCTTCTCGATGCTCGAAACCAGGGTCGCAAAAATTGGCTTTAAGATCGAACAGTCCTGGTGTCAGGAACTGACCTTTGGCTTCTATAGTCGTGTCTGCCTGATGTTCTTTGTTGTCAATAGATGTGATCACGCCCTCTTTTATCAAAACATTGACACGTTTGAGATGGTGAGGGGACTGAGGATCCAGGACTTTAACTTCCCTTATAAATAGGCTCATTTACAAAAATCTTAGTAGCATGGATTCGGCTATCAAAAATAGCACGGACAAAAGTAAAGCATATTTCCATAACTCTATGCTGTGGTATTTTTCTTTCAGCGTATGGCTAAAGTTCTTACTGTCGACCTGATCAAATAGGGTGAGCGACTGGACATCCGATAGGAGGGAAAGGTATTCTTCTTTTTCCATGATTTCTAGTTCGGATTCTAGTTTGCTGGGGTTGAAAGCGACATAGTCTAGTATTTGTTGGTCGGAGAAGAGCTGATAGTTGCCAGTGGTTAGAAGGTACTTCGGGAAATCCATGGCTAGTTGGTTTTGGATCAGTCGCTGTGAAGGGATCAGCTCTTGGTTCGTGTTGATGTTGTGGCGGAGTTTGTAGAGCTTTTGGTTGTCGATCGTATCGAGAAGGAGCGTGACGTGGCTGTTGTCTGCGCTGTAGTAAAGCGGGTTGGCACTGCTAGCACTGAGCTCTGCGATGCGCTGCATGACTGGCACGAAAAAGGCATGACGCTGAAAATTGGTGAACTCATCTGTCAGTGGAGACGATAGCACATAGAGGTTGCCTTGTTGTGACACCTTGGAGAGAAAAGGAGAACCTGTTTTGAGACTGAGTAGGGGGTGATGTAGTCCGGATAGTTTTATGATGGGATTAGCCTGGGGTAGCTGCGTCTTGCGGTCGAGTGATTCGAATATACCATCAAAGAATGGGTTGGTCAGGTCGGGTGCTTGTATATCTGTTTTTTGGGTATCCCCAGTCGCCTTGTATTGGAGGGATATAGAGGTTTTTAGGTCACTTAGTTTGGTGTTGGTGTTTGGGATCAGGAGTACGGATTTTCCAGATGTTAGACGAAGTTTGATTTGAGACTGAATGCTAGGGTTGATCTGACCGAGGCTGTGAATGATGAGAAGATCGGATTGTTCCAAGACCTGATAGTTGATGTCTCCAGTCGTGTAGCTATGGAAATCGAATAGTTCATTGCTGCCAAATACGTTTTGCATGTATGGTGTGCGCTGGGTATCGGTGATTTCGGTGATACGAATCGTTGGAGCTAGGTTGAATGAGAAATAGAACTCATTGTCGAAGGTGACAGGGAAGTCTTGAAATTCGATTCGTCCTGCGTTGTACTTGTTTAGGTTCTTGCCCAGCTCAAAGTCAATTTTTTTAGTACTGTTGGCTTCTAGGCTGATGGCTACACTGGCAGATTGTCTGTCATTGACCTGTAGTTTGACGATCAGGTCTTCTACAGCTTGCGTACTGGAGTTTTTGATTTTAGCGGTTAGCGTGTTTTTTTTATGTGCGAGAATGAAAGGCTGGTCAAGGTAGACCGAATCGACATAGAGGTTGTTTTGCTGGGCAGTAGCGATGGGGATCAGGTAGTGATGGTGGATGGAGTCCGCGTATGCAGAGATCTGTCCAAGTGTGCTACGCTGCATGTCACTCAGTATGAATACATCTGAACGATCATCATTTGACGTGAGGGTTTGGATACGATCGAGTACCTCTTGTCCTGATCTACTGACTGATGAGTAGTCCAGAACATTTAGGTATTCACGGATTTTATCTGCTGATTTATAATGGTTGGCAGATGGAGCAAAATTATTATCGAGCAGTTTGAAGGTCGTGGTGCTCGGGTAGAGGTCTACGATCTGATGAGCCATGGATTTGGCTGTCACTAGGCTCTCGTTGTTCTCTGAGCTTAGGTTAGTCATGCTCCCTGAGTTGTCTAGGTAGATGATAACCGTGTTTTCGTTGAGACCATTTTCTTGCCCTGGGATGAAGGGTTGGGCAAAGGCCAAAACCAGAAAAGTAATAAAGGTCAGTCTGCAGAATAGGACGAGCAGTTGTTTGAGTTGTAGCTTGGAAGAGGACTTCTTTTTGACTTGATTCAAAAATTTAACATTTGAGAATCGGATTAGCTTCGCCTTTCGAAAATTGAATAAATGAACAATTATCGGGATACTTAGGGCGATCAGCCCCCATAAGAATGTTGGATTGGCAAAGTTCATCGCAGCAAATCTAATCCAAAATGTAGGGTAGAAAAGTTCCGATGAATTAAAAATTAGTTAGTAGTCGTTTTATCGCGTTTTGCTAAAAAATCAGCGATCTCAATAACCCTATTTTTATTTGGTTTTTAAAATCCTTATATTCGAATTGTTGTTGTGGATTAAGATTTGATTAGTCCTTTTTATTTTGAGTTTTTGACCTTGGGGTTCAAGTTAAGTCTTGAACCCTATTTTTTTGCTCCTTCCTGAACGGGTGCGGGAGGTCAAAAACAGAGATCAATCCGTATTTATGGGGGAGAGGTAGTAGATCACTTCGTGATTCAAGATTCATTGTTCGAAATTCATTATTTTTTTTCGTGAATAACCATCTCTTACTAAGTCCTTGAGGTTAATTTGAATGATTGGAATGAAAAATATCGAACTTGTCTACCGAGTTTATCCCTCCAACTTTACAGACTGACCCAAAAACTGTTTTGTATTCGTGGAATGTTTCTGTCAATTCAATCACAGTAGGTTTAGACGCTAAACAACTGAATAGTTTTACTCCCCTCTAAAACTAATATCGCATACTTAATTAGCTTTTCGTGACTGAACGATACCGTACACTAGTGTCTCATACCTGAACATTTTTCTGAATCTTGAATGATTCTTTATTGTTGTAAAGTACAGTTAATCAGTGTTTTGTGTATATGGCACTTTTATTGGCATGCCTTGGTCAATATCGAAATAGACATTGACTCAGTGGACAGAATAATACCTAAAAAGAAGTGGACAAAAAGCAAGCTATTATCCATAGCCGTAGGAGTGGTACTCTTGAGCTTTGTGATATACAGAGTAGTGTTCGCCGATGGAGGAGTTAAGCTTAAAGTTGATAGGGATAAGATTAAGATCGCTACCGTAGCTATGGGACAGTTTAGGGAATTTATACCCGTTGATGGGACGGTGCTACCTATCAAAACGATTAGACTGGATGCAATAGAAGGCGGGATAGTGGAGCGTCGCTATTTAGAAGGGGGGGTATTGGTCGAGCAGGGTGACACTATACTGAAGTTAGCTAACAATAATCTAGTGCAAAGTTTTATTCGAGAAGAGACGCAGGCTTTTATATTGGTTAACAATCTGGAGAACACCAAACTGAACCTCCAACGGACTCAGTTCGAACTCAAACGTAGATTGATCGATCTGGATTATGATATAGCGGACGCAAAGGATACTTATGATAGAGCGGTAAAGCTTAAAACAGAAAAGATAATTTCCGATCAAGAATTTCAAAGAATCAAGCGGGGGTATGATAGACTCGTCGATACGAGAGAGATTGAAATCGAATCTCAAGCATTTGATACTAAAAATGCCAGAATACAGATCCGGCAGACAGAAGAGACATTGATTCGAACGCACAGTAATTTAGAATTGATCAAGGCCAATTTGGAGAACCTATATGTCAAAGCACCTATCGCAGGTAGATTATCTTCGGTTAATGCGGAGGTAGGAGAATCGATACAGATGGGACAAAATATTGGTCAGATAGATGATATGAATGGGTTTAAAATCCGAGCTGCTATAGACGAGCATTATATTTCTAGAATCTATGAAGGGTTGAAGGGTAGTACAGATTTAACAGATGGTAGGCATAGCCTAGAGATTACAAAAATATACCCTGAAGTGAGTAACGGACTCTTCTCAGTTGATATGAGATTTTCCCAGGAACTACAAAAAGGTGTGCGTAGAGGACAGACTTTGCAGATCAATCTACAACTCAGTGAGAATATCGAAGCGCTACAAATACCTAGAGGTAGCTTTTATCAAACAACAGGAGGGAGCTGGGTTTTTGTTGTGACGTCTGAAGGGGGAGCTGCGGTGAGACGACAGATTAAACTCGGAAAACAAAACCCGAGGTACTATGAAGTGCTGGAGGGGCTGGATCCCGGAGAACAAGTAGTGATCTCCTCTTACAATGGGTATGAAGATAAGGATAGACTGATATTTAACTAAAAGGGAGTAAAACAAACAGGAACAATGGAAAATACGACTTCACTAATCAAAACAGTAGGTCTGAAGAAGGTCTATCATACAGATGAAATAGAGACTACCGCATTAGGTGGGGTCAATTTGGATATCAAAAACGGAGAGTTCGTTGCGATTATGGGGCCATCTGGGTGTGGTAAATCTACTCTGCTCAATATCCTCGGGTTATTAGATAATCCTTCTCAGGGTGAATTTTACTTTGATAACCAGGAGATTTCCCAATACGGCGAACGCAAAAGAGCCGATCTTAGAAAGGAGAATATTGGGTTTGTGTTTCAGAATTTTAATCTCATCGATGAATTGACGGTTTTTGAAAATATCGAGTTGCCGTTGATCTATCTTAAGTATTCTGCCTCCGAAAGGAGGAAAAGAGTGGAAGAGGTGATGGAGCAGATGAAAATCATGCACCGCAGGAATCATTTTCCTCAGCAGTTGTCAGGCGGGCAGCAGCAGCGAGCGGCGATTTCTCGAGCGGTTATAGCTAAGCCAAATATGATCTTGGCAGATGAGCCAACAGGTAATTTGGATTCGGTGAATGGGCAAGAAGTGATGAGTCTCCTCAGCGAACTCAATGACAAAGGCACGACCGTGGTGATGGTGACGCACTCCCCGATAGACGCAGAGTATGCCCATCGTATAATCAACCTATTCGATGGGCAAGTTGTCTCAGAAAATATCAATCCCTCGAACAAAACCTTGGTGTAAACGACAGTAATAAGTTTTCTCAATAATTAGTAAAATCCTCAATGGGTGTCCGTGATAGATGGGCATCCACTTGGGAACTAAATAATAACACGATGAAAGGTATATTGATAATAATAATGATGATGGTAGGCTATTGGCTATGTGCCCATGAGCAAGCACCCGTTCATCAGTCTGAACAAGTGCTTACGCTGGATGCTTCTAGGTAATGCATGCGGTGTTTATCCTAGTGCGATCACATTGATTTCTGGGATTTCTAGCCATTGTGCTTCTTTCATTTTTTGACGTGAGATGTAGCCGATCCAGTAGTTGCCATAGCGACTAGAATACTTTTCCAATACTTCCGTAAAATCTGCTTCGTCTGGTTGCTGATCAGCGAACCTTACGTAAATCCTCATTTGGAAGTCTTCATGGAGTTCGATCTTTTCCTTTGACTTAGCAGATTTTTTATATTCGTAGCGGTAGCCATAGCCTAGCGCCGATATATCTGATAGTACTGCTGATCCAGTTGGTTTGTCGCCAGCTCCCTTTCCATACAAGAATTGACTTTCTGAGAATGCGCTTTCTAATATGACTGCATTGTATTCGTTTTTGGTCTGAGCCAAAATAGAAGACTTGTCTACAAAAGTCGGTAGGACGGTTGCGTCAATTTGACTGCCAATTTTCTTTGCTTTTGCGATGAGCTTGATTTCAAAATTATTTTTCTGTGCAAATTCGATATCGAAGGTGTTGATTTTGGTGATCCCGAGCGTGAAAAGCGTATGTGGGTCTGTGATCAACCCAAAGGCGTGATAGAGTAGGATGCAAAGCTTGTATCTAGCATCGATCCCTTCCACATCTAGCGTCGGGTCAGATTCTGCGAACCCCAGATCTTGTGCTTCTTTGAGTACATCTTTGTAAGGAGCACTCTCATTGATCATTTTAGTGAGGATGAAATTGGTCGAGCCGTTGAATATCCCCTCGATGGAAGTCAGAAGGTCGTTATCGTAGTATTCTTCCAAGTTGCGGATGATCGGAATACTCGCGCAGCATGAGCCTTCGTAGAGGAAGGATACTTTGTTTTGCTTTTGTAGTGCAAGAAGTTCTTCGAGATGCTCTGCGATCATTTTTTTGTTGGCTGAGACGACGTGCTTGCCGCTGTTCATGGCAGTCTTGACGATCTCAAAAGCTGCTTCTGCATCATCTATCAGCTCCACGATCACGTCGATCTCTGGATTGTCCAAGAGCTCGGTTTTGTCATCGGTAAACAAAGTCGCATCGAGGCTTCTTGGTTTAGTGATGTTCTTAATGCAAAATTTGGCAATCTCTGCTTGTATGGTGTTGGATTGCTGTAGCACGTGATACAACCCCTGTCCAACCACGCCAAATCCGAATATTCCTAGTTTCATACGTCTAATTATTTTCGTTTTTCAATCATCTTTGTTGAAGACTTTCAAGGACTTTTGTCTGGAAAAGGGCATAAAAAAATCCCTTCCAGACAAGCTAGAAGGGATGATATATTTTTTGAAATTGTATCTCATGCCTCTCGCTTATCTTTTCCGATTGCTCGGAACTGGAATTAGCACCCTTCCGTCTCGCGGGGGTTGCTAAGGTTTCGCAGGGCCAAATCCCTCCACCTTTCTTGATAAGTCATTCAATAAAAATAGAACTGTCGCAAATGTAAAGAAGAGAACTTCTACGAAACAAGTATTTAATTTATTCTTTTAATAAATACTCACTACTTACTACCTCATTTCATATACACTACCTTATTGCCATTGTTGTCCATGACGAAAGCCTTGGTTTTGGCAGTGCCTATTTTGAAGGAGACTTGTTCGATTTGGGCTAGGTCCCGTTCTAGAGGCATGAACTCTGTCGTCTCTACTGATTCGTAGGGTAGATGGATGAGTTCGAGAATGATGCCGTCTTTGGTGAGGTAGTTTTGAAAGTGGAGGTTGGTGTCATCTACGATCTCGATCTCCTCAAAACCCATCTGTGTCGTATACCACTTGAGTGTATTGATGTAGTCGGAGGATTGGATCGTGAAGTAGCAGGGGTCGATTTCATAGAGCTGAGAGTTGTTGGGTTGATTAAAAAATTGAATTTTGTTTCCGTCAGGATCTATAGCGATAAAACTTTCAATGGATAAATTGGGGTCGGTATAGGTGTCTTTGAATAGTTTTTGTTCGTAATGCGCCAAATAGAGGTGAAGGCTGTCAAAACGGTTTGTTTTGAAGCCAATCTTATCAATACCGTTAATGTATTTCTTTCCTTCTTTGAATCGAATTTGACTTTTGAGCAAGGTGCCACTTCCTTGCCTTAGCGTGAGATGGAACTCGTCATTGCGCATTTTGACGTGCTGGTTGGGGCGGTACTCTTCGATACTAAATTGCAGGAACTTACGGTACCAACCTGCCGATACCTTGAGATCTTTGACGATCAATGTAGCACCAGTCATGCGTAGTTCGGAAATGCTCTTTTGAGAAAAGACTGGCTTAGGGTGAAACATCATCACCACATAAACGATTAACAATAGGAGAGGGGCGAAGTTTTGATTTTTGATCATGGGGTATCACTCAAATTGGAAGATCAAATGTAAGTAGTTCGAGCGCTTTATCAATTCCCTTTATGAGATAGTAGAAAAAAATTATCCGCTCAGAACTAACATCCTGTCAGAAAGGTAGTAATTTTGCATTTATTTAAAGTGAGTCTAAATAATTCGTAGCGAATGAGCAATGACGATCAAATATTAGAGGAATTTACCTCAAAAGAATACGAACACGGTTGGTCTGTGGATTTGGATGCTGATGAAGCACCCGCAGGATTGAGTGAGGAGATAGTTCGTTTTATTTCAGCCAAAAAAGAAGAGCCAGAGTGGATGCTAGAGTGGCGATTGAGTGCGTATGAGCGATGGAAAAACATGGAGGAGCCAGATTGGTCCAACGTGAAGTATCCTAAAATCGACTACCAAGCGATCAAATACTATTCTGCACCTAAGCAGAAGAAAGCTGTCGGTAGCCTCGATGAGGTCGACCCTGAGTTGATCGAGACTTTCGAGAAGCTAGGCATCTCTTTGAACGAGCAAAAGCGATTGACGGGAGTGGCTGTAGATGCGGTAATTGACTCGGTGTCTGTTGCGACGACTTTCAAAGAGACCCTTGGTGAGCGCGGAATCATATTCTGCTCGTTTAGCGAAGCGGTCAAAGAGCATCCAGAGTTGGTGAGAAAGCATCTCGGGTCTGTAGTGCCGGTTTCGGACAACTACTTCTCTGCCCTCAATTCGGCTGTGTTTTCAGACGGTTCGTTCTGTTATATCCCCAAAGGGGTCAGATGTCCGATGGAGTTATCGACTTACTTTAGAATCAATGCAGCCAATACGGGGCAGTTTGAGAGAACGCTCATCGTAGCAGACGAAGGATCATATGTGAGTTACCTCGAAGGATGTACTGCTCCACAGCGTGACGAAAACCAACTGCACGCTGCAGTGGTAGAAATCATCGCTGAGAAAGATGCGGAGGTTAAATATTCGACTGTTCAGAACTGGTATCCAGGTGACAAGAACGGCAAGGGAGGTATATACAACTTCGTGACCAAGCGCGGTATCTGTGCGGGTGATCATGCGAAGATTTCATGGACACAAGTCGAGACGGGATCTGCTGTGACTTGGAAGTACCCTTCATGTATTTTGAAAGGAGATTATTCGATCGGTGAGTTCTATTCGGTAGCAGTGACTAATAATCATCAGCAAGCGGATACGGGGACTAAGATGATTCATATTGGTAAAAACACCAAGTCAAGAATCGTATCTAAAGGAATCTCTGCGGGATATTCGCAAAACTCATACAGAGGGCAAGTGCAAGTGATGAAGCGTGCTGAGAAATCACGTAACTTCTCACAGTGTGACTCACTATTGATCGGTGATCAGTGTGGAGCGCATACGTTTCCCTACATTGATATAGAGAACTCAACTGCACAAGTGGAGCACGAGGCGACTACTTCGAAGATCGGAGAGGACCAGATATTCTACTGTACGCAGCGAGGGATTGACGAAGAAAATGCAGTAGCACTCATCGTCAATGGGTACGCCAAAGAAGTCTTGAACAAGCTCCCGATGGAGTTCGCAGTAGAAGCGCAGAAATTACTTGCGTTGACGCTCGAAGGATCGGTTGGTTGATTTCGTAGTTCTATATTCAAGCTTGAAGAAGGGTGGGAATTCAGTCTTTTGAGGGTTTGCTAAGCGCAGGTAGTTATTCAGTGTCGTTTTCAGGAAGTGGGTTCATTCTCTATTCCTATGAAGTGCTGCTTTCAACTGAGGACGACAGGTTAGGGAGTTTCTTGCATTATTAAGTATTTAAAGAATTCAGAATTCAAAGGAACTAAGTATCACTCAAGTTGATCTTGAACTTTGAATAATAAATTTTGAACATAGATTATGTTAAAAATAACAAATTTACAAGCTAGAGTAGAGGAGAAGGAAATCCTCAAAGGGATCAACTTAGAAGTGAAGCCTGGTGAAGTACATGCGATCATGGGACCGAATGGTTCGGGCAAGAGTACTTTGGCCAATGTCTTGGCGGGTAGAGAGGATTACGAAGTGACCGGCGGGTCTGTAGAGTATCTCGGTCAAGATTTGTTAGACTTGGCAGCCGAAGAGCGTGCGAGAGAAGGTATCTTCTTGGCGTTTCAGTATCCTGTAGAAATACCAGGTGTGACCACTACCAACTTCATGAAAACTGCACTGAATCAAATCAGAGAGCACAAAGGACAAGAGCCTTTGGATGCTGTGGGATTCTTGAAGCGTATGAAGGAGAAAATGGCGCTTGTAGAGATCGATCAGTCGCTATTGAGCCGTTCGCTCAACGAAGGTTTCTCTGGAGGGGAAAAGAAAAGAAACGAAATCTTCCAGATGGCGATGCTAGAGCCTAAGTTGGCACTCCTAGACGAGACGGATTCTGGACTAGATATCGATGCATTGAGAATCGTCGCAAATGGCGTCAATGCACTCAAAAACAAAGACAATGCGACCATCGTGGTGACGCATTACCAAAGATTGCTTGATTACATCGTGCCTGATTTTGTACACGTACTGTACAAAGGTCGTATCGTGAAGTCTGGTACCAAGGATTTGGCATTGGAGCTCGAGGAGAGAGGATACGATTGGATTATCAAGGATTTAGAAGGAGCAGAAGCATAAGAAGCGCATGAGTACAAAGAAAATATTTGGTCAAGAACTGATCGATCAGGCGGAGCAGTATGTTTCTAATTTGAACGGAAATGCGATCGCTCACCTGAAAGACAACAGGACGCAAGGCCTAGCATATCTGAAAGAAAATGGGTTTCCTGGTCCTAAGGCGGAGGAGTACAAGTTTACTCGTCTGACCAAGGCGATTTCTGGGAAGTTTGATTTCGCAACACCTATTGCACAGGGGGATTTGCCGATGGACAAGATCGCTGATATCAAGAAGCGACATGCAGGTGCGAATATCCTGTTTTTCATCAATGGCGTTTACAATGCCGAGCAGTCGGAGATTGTCTCTACTGCAGAGGAGCTGAGAATTGATTCTCTAGCAGATCGTGCAGATGCACATGAATTGATCGCAGAGAATAGTGATCCGTTTCAGGCACAAAACAACGTTTATGTCAATAGCGGTGTAGTGATCGAGGTGCCAAAGAATAAGAAAGTGGCTCAGCCTGTGTTGTGCTACTACATCTCGGTAGACAATGGGGTCAACTATGGCTTTGTGAAAAATATTTATTTGGCCAACGAAAGTAGCCAAGCAGACTTTGTTCACTTCCATTTCTCGGAAGGAAATGCCAAGACTTTCGTCAATGAGACCAAAAACTATTTGGTCAAGGCAAATGCTAATATCAAGCTATATAAAGTACAGGAAGAGTCAGAAAATGCGGTATACGTAGGGAATACCAACGTGTACCAAGAGAAAGACAGTGTCTTTTCTTCGTTTGTGTTCACGTTCGATGGAGAGGTGGTTCGAAACAACCTGAACATCCGTGTCGATGGTCAGGGATGCGAAAGCAATATGTACGGACTGTATCTAGCCAAAGGCAAGACACACATCGACAACCACACGCTCGTGGATCATATCCAGCCCAACTGTAACAGCAACGAGCTGTACAAAGGGATCATTGCGGATCAGGCGAAAGGAGTCTTTAACGGAAAGATATTTGTGCGACAAGCGGCACAGAAAACGAATGCATTCCAGTCCAATGGCAATATTTTGTTGTCAGATAACGCAACCATCCATACCAAACCTCAGTTGGAGATTTGGGCAGACGATGTGAAGTGTTCGCACGGATGTACGACAGGGCAGCTAGATGAGGAAGCGATTTTTTATCTACGAGCCAGAGGCATAGACAAAGACAAGGCAAAATCAATGATTTTGCTGGCCAATGCCGGGGAAGTGATCGAACATATCGGCCTAGGATGGTTGAAGATGGAGATCGCGGACAAAGTGATGGAAAGATTACAAGTGGACTAAACAATACAATGGTCGAGACACAATTGAATATTGAAAAAATAAGAAAGGATTTTCCGATCCTCCATCAGGAGGTCAACGGGAAACCATTGGTGTATTTTGACAATGCGGCTACCTCGCAGAAGCCTCAGTGTGTGATCGATGCGTTGACCCACTACTACAATACAGACAATGCCAACATCCACCGAGGGATTCATACCTTGGCGGAGCGGTCTACGACGGCTTTTGAAAACACGCGAAAGACGGTGGGTAAGTTTCTGAATGCTGCGGAGGCAGAGGAGATTATCTTCACCAAAGGCACGACGGAGGGAATCAACTTGGTCGCGGCGACTTTTGGACGAAAGTTCATTGGTGAGGGAGATGAAATCATCATCTCGGCGCTGGAGCATCACTCCAACATCGTGCCGTGGCAGATTCTCTGTGAAGAGAAGAAATGTGTACTCAAGGTCATTCCCGTCAATGAGAAAGGCGAATTGGTCTTGGCAGAGTATGACAAGCTTTTGTCCGAAAGGACGAAACTAGTCTCAGTCAACTATATCTCCAATGCACTCGGTACGATCAATCCCGTGCAGGAGATCATCGACAAGGCGCATGCAGTGGGAGCCAAAGTGCTGATCGATGCGGCGCAAGCGACTCCTCATGCTAGAGTAGATGTGCAAGCGATGGGTTGTGACTTTTTGGCCTTCTCAGCGCACAAAGTGTACGGCCCTACAGGTGTAGGTGCCTTGTACGGTAAGCGCGCCCTGCTAGAGGCTATGCCGCCTTACCAAGGGGGAGGGGAAATGATCAAAGATGTGAGTTTCTCAGGGACAACCTATAACGACATCCCGTACAAATTTGAGGCGGGGACGCCCAACATCGGTGAGGTGATTGCTTTCAAGGCAGCACTGGACTATGTCAATGAGATCGGGTTGGAGAACATCGCGGCGTACGAGCACGAGTTGCTGGAGTATGCCAACGAGCTGCTGGCGGATGTAGAAGGTTTTCGGCCTATCGGTACGGCGGATCAAAAGGCAAGTGTGGTGTCGTTTTTGATCGATGGAGTGCATCCATTTGATCTCGGTCAGATACTGGATGCAAAAGGGATCGCTGTTCGGACGGGACACCACTGTGCACAGCCGCTCATGGAGATATTCAACATCGAGGGAACTGTCAGGGCGTCTTTTTCTGTTTACAATACCAAAGAAGAAATCAAATATTTTGTGGAGGCGCTGAAGTCTTCCATTAAAATGTTCAAAAAATAATATGGCAACAATCAATTCCGTACAAGAATCAATCATTGAGAATTTTGGGATGTTGGATGGCGACATGGAAATGACCATTGGTTATATCATGGAGTTGGGAGCGAAGTTGCCGGAGTTTCCAGAGGAGCACAGGACGGACGAAAATATCGTCAAGGGCTGCCAGTCAAAGGTGTGGCTCTATGCTCATCTAGAGGGGGACAAAGTAATCTATCAAGCGGACAGCAATACGGCCATCACCAAAGGGCTGGTGAGTATGCTGACGGAGATATTGTCTGGGCAGACGCCTGACGATATATTGAGTGCGGATCTGTTTTTTCAAGAGCGAATCGGGATGAACAGATTTATCGGTACACAAAGGTCAAATGGCTTTGGTGCCATGATTAAGCAGATGCAGATTTATGCATTGGCATTGAAATCTAAAATAGGAGCTTAAGATGGAAGATTTGAAAGAAAAGGTCGTAGAGGCCATCAAAAAAGTATACGATCCAGAGATTCCTGTGGATGTCTACGAGTTGGGATTGATCTATGAGATCAGTATCCATCCGGTCAATAGTGTCTATGTGTTGATGACGCTGACTTCTCCAGCTTGCCCGTCTGCGGAAGCGATTCCGGACGAAATGAAGCAGAGGATTCAAGAAATCGAAGGGGTAGGGGAGGTCAATGTGGAAGTGACTTTTGATCCTCCATACGAGACTGATATGATGTCCGAGGCAGCCAAGTTGGAACTCGGGTTTATGTAATAAGAATTAGTCAAGCGATTGCAGATAGGATTTAATCAGTGATCGTTTGATAGGGAAATTAAATAATAAAGAAATGTATCCAGAAGAATTAGTAGCCCCAATGAGAGCAGATTTGACCTCTGCGGGATTTGAAGAATTGAAAACAGCAGATGCTGTGACTGAGCACTTGACAGACCATAGTGGCACGACCCTTTTGGTAGTCAACTCGGTATGTGGCTGTGCAGCAGGTGCTGCTAGACCCGGTGTGAAAATGGCTGTCGCCAATGGCGCTAAAAAACCCTCACATTTGACAACTGTATTTGCAGGAGTAGATGCTGATGCGGTGCAGAAGGCGAGAGAGTTTACGTTGCCTTACCCTCCATCATCTCCATCGATCGCGCTGTTCAAGGACGGTGAGTTGGTGCACTTTGTCGAGAGACATCACATCGAAGGACGTAGCGCTGAGATGATCGCTGACCACTTGGTGAGCGTATTTGACGAGTACTGCTAAGCCAGTTTTAACATATTAGAAAATAGACATTAGAGAATCGAGTATCTGATGTCTATTTTTGTTTTACTCCATTTTGAGTTCTAATTATTAACCCCAAAACCATGGCCAGAACCGAATCCAATATGATGCCGCTAGGCACTGTCGCTCCCAAGTTTAACTTGCCTGATACCGTATCTGGAAAGGAGCTTTCTTTTGATGCTATCAAGTCTGACAAAGGAACTGTGGTGATGTTCATCTGCAATCACTGCCCCTATGTGATACATGTGCAGGAAGAAATCGTCCGCATGGCCAAGGAATATGGCGAGCAAGGACTGTCCTTCGTGGCAATCAGCGCCAATGATGTGGTCAATTATCCAGAAGATGCGCCAGACAAGATGACGGAGCATGCCCGAAAATATAATTTTGATTTCCCCTACCTCTATGATGAGTCTCAGGAGATAGCGAAGGCATATCAAGCCGCTTGTACACCTGATTTTTTCGTCTTTGATGGACAAGACAAGTGTGTCTACCGTGGTAGAATGGACGCTTCGACACCAGGCAATGGGCAAGTCGTAACAGGCGAGGAGCTTCGGATGGCGTTGGATGATTTGGTCAAAAATCTCCCTATCGATAGAGAGCAACATCCAAGTATAGGCTGTGGGATCAAATGGAAGGCTTAATACACGTAATTTGAACGTGTGAGGATGGTAAAGAGACCCGGTTGTGTAATCTGGTTTTAACCTTTTATTTGTTCGGTATCAAATAAACTTTCAACTTTACGACTTTTAACATTGAACAACGGCCATGTCTGTACACAAACCCAATATCAAGCGCGTCACGACGCATCAACTACAAGAGATGAAAAATCGTGGAGAGAAAATCTCCATGCTTACGGCCTATGATTTTTCGATGGCGCGGATCTTGGATCAAGCAGGGATCGATGTGCTACTTGTCGGAGACTCAGCGTCTAACGTCATGGCGGGTAACGAAACTACCCTACCGATCACACTGGATCAGATGATCTATCATGCGCAGGGAGTTGTTAGGGCCATCAATAGAGCCTTTGTGGTGGTAGATTTGCCATTTGGTAGCTACCAGGGCAATTCACGTCAGGCACTAGAATCAGCCATCCGGATCATGAAGGAATCTGGTGCGCACAGTGTCAAACTCGAAGGAGGAGCGGAGGTACGAGAGAGCATCCAGCGTGTCCTGACGGCAGGTGTGCCTGTGATGGGGCACTTGGGATTGACACCACAGTCGATCTACAAGTTCGGGACCTATAGCGTGAGAGCCAAGGAGGAAGAGGAGGCCGAGAAGCTGATTTCAGATGCCAAGGTGCTCGAAGAATGTGGTTGCTATGCGATCGTTTTAGAGAAAATACCGAGCAAACTGGCCAAGCGAGTAGCAGAGACAGTGTCCATTCCGATCATAGGGATAGGGGCTGGGCCTGATGTAGACGGGCAGGTACTGGTCGTGCACGACATGCTAGGGATCACACAGGAGTTTCAGCCAAGGTTTCTACGCCAATATGCTGACATCAGCAAAGCCATGCGTGAGGCCACCGAAAACTATATCAAAGACGTCAAAGCCAAGAGTTTCCCCAATGAAAAGGAGAGTTATTGATTTAGCTTGTTTCTGTTTTCTTAGTTAGAATGTTTTATGACAGGAGTTAAATAAGGTGTAAATGATCAACTCAAATGAGTCTGTGCAATGCCTGCTGAAGAGGAACTGGATGTAGAGGTTGTAGAATTGGGGTGAGCTAACACATTGAGCCAGGATGATACAAGTCTGAAGACTTGTCTTACATAGACACTTTCAAGTCTCGCTTCACTCTAAGACTTGAAAGAGCGGGCGGTGTGCCTTTTTTAATTGTTAGTGTCTAAAATTGATAGTGCTAGATCAATGTCTGTTAGTTTTTCTATGAGAGTAAATTTTCTAAAATGCTTCTGTTTAGTTTTTAGTGATTCGTTTATATAGCTTTTGATGTCATCAGAAGACACATAGGTTGTTGGAAATCCAAATACATGACCTAAAAATTCAATTTCAACGAACTTATCGTTTGAATATAAATAGAGCATTCTGTCAAATATTAATACAGGTGTTTCTGCTTCACTTCGTAACATAGTAAATAACCCTACGGCTTTAACAAAATAGAAGACTGGCATATCAAACCTATCAGATCTAGCAAAATCTCTAATTGCGTTGTAATGTTCCGCATAACCTAAATCTCTTTGCCTGTTAAGTTCTTCAAAGTACATTTTGTAAAGTCCTCTTTTGAAGTCTCTGCAAAGTTGTTTTTGAAAGTTCCCATCTAAACGGAAAGCAGGTTTGATGGATAGTCTAGGTTTATTTTTACGGGTTTTTATATCGAAAAATCTTGATCTAAACTTTCCAACTTGCTTTTTTGTTTTTTGACCGAAAAGGAATCTATTTCTTGAAATGTTAAAAGCTTCTTTTAGAGCCTCTTCTATTGAATAGTTTCTTTCTTGTTTGTTTCCGAAATATTCATTGCAAGCATCGCAAACGTTGTTATTGTAGTTTTGACCACCAAGTGATTTTGGAATGGTGTGAGCTTTTTTATCAAAAGTCGTTTGAGGGTTGGATTTTAAACACCAAAGACAAATACGATTGTTCAATTCTTATAAGTTTAAGCATGACATACAGCAACCTAACACATGACCCCATGTCACATATCCGCATTATATTTTTTATGAGAGACTAATCTAGTAGATTTTTGATGGTGATCAAACCCTTTGACGCTACGCGTGGGGTGTATTATGGTTCGGCGTGAGGGGTGGTTGGCGTATCGGTGTGGATGCTTTTTTGTATGTAAGCTATTGATATCCAGTGTAGGATGTTTTATATTCCTTATTGATCCGTGTCAGATGGATGCGGATCGTTTATTTACTAATCCATTTAAATCAACCATTATGAGTACAGAAAATGTAATCTCAGTAGACATCCCAGCAGCGGATATTCAGACGGTGGAGGATGCCCTCGCCACGATTCAAACCACTTTAGCACCCTATCTACTAGCACTCACTTCGGAGCAGCGCAAGACCATCCCCAAGATGGGCGATGGCACTGTGCCATTTGTGGACAAGGTGATGGACTATGCGGTCAGTGATTCGATGTTTGTACCACCTTATATGGATGTGCCAGAGATGTCCAAGGATTTTGCGGTGGTGAGTGTGCTGATGCCGCTATTGCGGACGGTCGATCAGTTGCAGAGCAATCTCAGCGATACGACCATGATGGCGGGATCGGAGGCGTATGTGGCGGCTCTGAGCTACTACAACTCCGTCAAGATGGCTGCCAAACAAAATGTCCCTGGCGCCAAAGCGATCCACGATGACTTGAAAAAGCGCTTTGCAAAATGAGTCGATACTAGAGCAGTAAGTCCTATCGTCCTAGGGCGATAGTTATTTAGGTGCAATGACCCTCCTGCGAGGTGGGTCGTTGCACCTTTTTGGTTCAAGGGAGGACTTATTTACTCAGACGATCCGCCTTTTAGCTCCATAGTCGAGCCTTTTTGCACCATCGCTGGAGTAAATAGACTCGACGTTGCACCAACTTACTCCACCGTTGCAGCTTTTAGGCCCGAGGTTGCGCCTTTGAAGTGGGGAGGGGTACTTCGCAAGTGGGTACCCCCACTTCGGAGGTGGGGTAGAGCTGTTTAAAGGCACTTTTTTGGTGTTTTGGGTCATCCCCGAATCGGGTCAAAATATGCAGAAAACCCTCCAAGGGGTTTAGCCATAAAATCAAGGCGATAGCTCCTGCGTCGCTTCAGAGAATGACGGTTGAGGAGCGTGAAGAGAAGGGGGGCAACTTCATTAATCTTGTAGCCTATCCAACCCCAAAATGTATCTAGGTTGACGCGGTAGATGGGGCGTAGCGGATGCTACGACCAGTGGGGGACTTGACATAAAACTACTACTAAATCCAAATTTCCGAGCAACAAAGGTGTCCGAGTTTGTTCCTGAAACCAAGTCCAATATCGCCGCTATCTTGTAGGACTCTCTGTACTCATGCTTACTTTTGTGTTTTATTGAGTTGTCTTCTCCTTCTATCCTTTTCATAATTAACACTTTTGTGTCAACCTATTTCAGGACGTGACCCCCTTTAAGTCTCGCTTCGCGCTAAGACTTAAAAGAGCGTTTATTTTATATTAAACTCAATAGGTAATATCATTCTTGTTCTGGCGAGTTCCCCTTTGTTAATAGCAGGGTACCAAGTCTGCGCATTTTTCACTATTCTAACCGCTTCTTGATCACAAGATCCTCCAATACCCTTGATTGCTCTTACATCAGACAGAGAACCATCTCTATTAACAATAAACTGCACAAATACTCTTCCTTCAATTCTCCGTTTTATAGCGTCTTCAGGATATCTCATATTCACACCTAGGTACCTATAAAAGCCACGCATACCGTCCATTGGCAATGGTTTAACATCAACAATATCATAAATTTCAGTTGTGTCGTTGGGTTTAGTAATTGCTCCTAAATTTAGAGTATCCGTCTTACTGCAATACTCGTAAATGATTTGATTTAATGAAGTAGAATCTAGTTTTATGGCTTTTTGGTAGTAATCGCACGCCCCCTTTTTATTTCCAATTTCGTGGAATATTTCAGAAATTTTAAGGTGTACATCAGCAGATTTGTCCCCTTCAATTATTGCTTTAATAAAATCATCCCTTGCTTCATTATACTTTTCCATGTTCAATAAAGCATTACCTCTGTTATAATAGAGATCTAATTGACTAACAAAATGTTTACCAGGTTTATTATTTTCGATAGCTCCTGTGTAATGCTCAATAGCCTTATTGTATTCCTTGACTTGAAAATAAATATTACCTGCTAGAAACAACAAATCAGCCCTTTTATCCTGATTGACTAATACTTTAGTAATATTTTCTTCAGCAGAATTATAATCACCAATCATTAAGTAACACCTTGCTCTACCTATATAAGAACTTGTATCATTTGGGTTCAATTCTATTGATTGATCAAATTCGAGCAAAGCATCAGAAAAATTCTGTTGCTTGATCAGTTCCCAACCCAACTTGCTTTTTTGTGCAACTAATTGATTGCTAATTAAGAATAGGACGATTAGGGCTTTAAAACAATATTTTTTTTTATACATTTTCACGATGCTCTACAACAATTGAGCAAGTACCGCTTTGTGCAACATACCTGCCTTATATTCCTCTCGAATCTAATGGATTTTTAATTGTGTTCATTCCTTTACTGCCACTTAGGCTTTTTCAAGTGTTCTGAATTTGCTCCTGCAGCCTGCGAGAAGGAATCCACGGTGCTAAATATCTCCCTGCAGCCTACGAGAAGGCTAAAACCTATTTTTTGTCATGTAGCTTCAGAGAATGACGGTTGAGGAGCGTGAAGAGCAGGACAGTTATCCGATGATTTAGTGATGAAAACCGAAGGTTTTCCTATAACTTTTCCAAAGTTCTATCTTTTATCCACTGAAAAGTCCTACTCTTTCTGAGTAGTTGGAAATGGCAACTTTGGAAAAGTTTGAGATCGTTTAAATGCGTTTGTCCTAGGGCTGGTAGCCGATGTTTTTTGCGCTAGCGGTTATTTTTTCTGTCCTTTCAACCAATAGCCCAAGTAGAAACTGCGAATCATTAGGGCTAAGACGAGGGGGATGAAAGCTTCGTGTAGTTGCTGGGGGAGTGCACCACTGAGGATGACCTGTAGCATGAGCACGAACCCGTATAGGTTGAAATAGTATTTGAGCCATGGTGCTTTCTTTTTTCGGAGTAGGAGGATGAGTGCGATCAGGTTGAGCGGTGTGCACCAGATGAGGTTGTAGTTGTGCTGGGAGAGGTGATCCGTGCCAAACCAAAGGAGTAGTAGACTGATGCCGAGCACACCCGTGCTGCCGAAGAGGATCACATCGACGAAACGGTAGTTGGCCTGATATTTCAGACTGCGGTGCGTGACCAGTCCTACAAAGAAAAACACCAATACGAAGATCAAAAATGGACGAATAGGACTTGCCATGCTGGGTTGGTCGGCTGCTTTGTTGACTATCTTTTTGGTTTTGACGAGCGGTTGAGTGGTCGAGTCATTGGAGAGCTGGGCACCATCTAGTGCAATCTCGAGGTATTCGGGCATGTACATGTATGCTGGGCCATCGGCACGTCTGTCAATCTCCGACCCGAGACAAAAGTCTATTCCTAGGTCTCCCCATGGTTGCTCTCCCAGATATTTGTCCATGAGATCTCTGTAGCTGAGGGAATCGTTGGCGTAGCTGTAGTTGAACTGGACGCGTCCGTCTAATGATTGTTCGATGACGTCTCGGATTTTGGTCGCGCAGTTGTTGTAGCAGTAGTTGTAGTAGTAGTCGGCGTTTTCGGGTTTGGCGTTTTCCGTTAGGAAGTCGAAGATCTCCTGTTTTTCGGTAGGGCTTAGGTTGAGGGTTTGTTCGGTGATGGTGCGGTTGATACTCATGTAGTAGCGCAGAAAACGCGAGTAGTGTGCCGTGCCGAGCTTGTAGAGTAGTTTCCCTTTGGTGAAGTTGAGGTAGAAATTGGGCTGGTCAAAGTCGAAGATACCGTAGTTGAACACGATATCGAGGCGGTTGAGGTCGTCACGTACACGGACGGCACTGTGTCCAAAAGCCGAATAGAGCTCCTCCTGTCCGGGGCTCATGGTCATGACGATGATCTCTGCCTGACCCGACAGCTGCGTGCGTTGGGCGAGGGTAGCGTGAGCGATGAGGGATAGGAAAACGAGCGTTAGGAGTGTTTTGAAGCCTTGCATGTGTCAGAGTGTATTGAGCGAGTAAATTAACCTGTCGCTTTTTTTGAATCAAATTTTAGATGGACTAAAATGCAGCCTTTCTCCCAAAGGTGACACAACTACACGATCATATCAATCTACTCTCGAAACTGGATGTGCGCAAAGTGCGCAACGCCTATCAAGTGTGGAAAAGCTATCGCCGGAGTAAGGGGAGTGGCGGTTATGTCGCGCCGGGTTTGCCACTGAGTATCGCGATCGAACCGACGACTTCTTGCAACCTGCGGTGTCCCGAATGTCCGAGTGGTTTGCGGTCGTTTACCCGACCGACGGGGATGCTGGAGCAGCGCTTGTTTGAGCGGTCGATTGAGCAGATGAAGGCACATTTGATTTACTTGACGTTTTATTTTCAAGGAGAGCCCTACTTGCATCGACAGTTTTTGGATATGGTGCGTTATGCCAGTGATCGCCGCATCTACACCGCCACGAGTACCAATGCGCATTATTTGGATGACCGACAGGCCGAGGCTACTGTGCGATCGGGTCTCGATCGGCTGATTATATCCGTAGATGGGACGACACAGGAGACCTATCAGAACTACCGTGTGGGAGGTTCGCTGGACAAGGTGCTGACAGGTGCGCGAAACATGGTCAAATGGAAGCGGGAGCTCAAAAGCAAGACGCCTCATTTGATTTTTCAGTTTTTGGTCGTAGGACCCAATGAGCATCAAATCGACGAAGCAAAACAACTCGCCAAGGATATTGGCGTCAATGAAATACAGTTCAAGACGGCTCAGATCTATGACTATCAAAACGGGTCTGACCTGATCCCTGAGAACCCTCAGTATTCGCGCTACCGCAAAAATGCCTTGGGCAAATTCGAGTTGAAGAATCCACTGCTCAATGAGTGCTGGAAGATGTGGCAGGGCTGTGTGGTGACCTGGGATGGCAAGGTCGTACCTTGCTGCTTTGACAAGGACGCCAAGCATCAGCTCGGAGATCTCAACGAACAACCCATGGCTGAGATATGGTACAGTGACAAATACACGAATTTCAGAAAAAGCGTCTTACAGTCTCGCTCCAATATTGATATTTGTCAAAACTGTAGTGAGGGCTTAAAAGTGTCGCTGACCGATGGCTAAAAAGAATCTATATTTCGTGGCAATCGTGCCAGAGGAACCTGTGCGAGAGCAGGTGCACCAGTTCAAATGCGAAGCGGCTGATCGCTACGGCTCGAAGGCTGCGTTGAAATCCCCACCGCACATCACGCTACATATGCCGTTTCAGTGGAGAGACGACCGAGAGGATCAGCTGCTGGAGGTGATGCGTTCTTTTTCGTTTGATCGCTATCCGATAGAGCTGACGCTCGATGGGTTTGACTTTTTCCCGCCTAGGGTGGTCTACATCAAAGTGGAGGAAAACGAGGCACTGCGCGAATTGCAGAAGGACCTATGCGATCACATCCGTCGCGAGCTCAACATATTCAATGCGACCTACAAAGACATGGGGTTTCATCCGCACATGACGATTGCATTCAGAGATTTAAAGAAGACGCTTTTCCCTCAAGTGATGGAGGATTATTCGCAGCGGAACTTCCAAACCAAAATGACTGTAGCAGGCTTTACGCTGTTGAAAAACGAGTCTAAGCAATGGCAGGAGGTGCTGTATACGGGGTAGTGTGATAGAAAAGGTGTGTGCCACAGGCCGAGGATCAGAATAGTTACAATCCCTTCAAGGGTTGGGTTTTTCATAAAGCAGCGCACGATCGACAGTCTTGATGTTATGGGGCTAAACCCTTGGAGGGTTTTCTGCTCTAAGGTTCGACTCTGACTTAATAGACCAGTTGATCGACGGGTTGTTTGGTGTCCAGTTTTAGACTTTTGTTGCCCTCTGGCGTTTTGACATGGACGAGATTGATCTGGTCAGCGAAGAGTTCGAAGAGTACGGTGTTTTTGACGGATAGCGATTTGAGTTTTTTGACCTTGGGTACTTCGATGAAGCAGATCAAAACATCCCCTTCTACTTTCGACCCGAGATAGTCGAGTGTGACTTGTTTTTCATTCACGGATATGACAAAATGCTCCAGCATGTAGGCCTCTATCAGAGGGTTGAGTTCGGTGAAGTCTTCTGTGGTGGAGATGTTGTATGCATGATCCGTATCGAATCTGGTGAGCGCCTGTTCTAGGTCATCGATGAAGATACGTTGGCTGATTTCTAAGGCTTGAGACTCGGTATCATGCTCTAGTTTGGTAACTGACACATGGAAATCATGGAGCATCATACCGCTCATATAATTTATTAGCAACACAAAAGAATAGATCGTCATGAAGTCTGATTTTAAAACTATGTTTACAATATACGTACCCACAAAAGTAAGGAAACTTACGAGAGAGGTGTTGGATATTATACAAACGGCGAGCGAATAGCGATGACAGATTTTCAGTTGTATTTTGAATTAGGGAGAGCGCATATCATGGACATCACAGCCTATGATCACATCTTGTTTGTGATGGCGCTGTGTACGATCTATCAGGTAGCTGAGTGGAAGAAAGTCTTGATTTTGGTGACGGCTTTCACGATTGGGCACTCATTGACATTGGCACTGGTGACTTTGGATTTGATCGCAGTGAACTCGGCGGTGGTTGAGTTTTTGATTCCCGTGACGATCCTGATTACGGCCTTGGGCAATATCAGAAAGCGCAACGTGGATTTTCATCAGCGCGCCTCTCGAACCAATTACTTCTTTGCTTTGTTCTTTGGTCTGATCCATGGTTTGGGTTTTTCCAATTACCTCAAAGCCTTGTTGGGTACGGATACAGATATTATTGGTCAGCTTTTTGCCTTCAACGTAGGGCTTGAGGTCGGTCAAGTTTTGATCGTCTTGATTTTTATGGGGATAGCAGCGGTACTACATTTTTTCTTTCATATCGCGAGGAGAGACTGGATACTAGCCGTCTCCTCAGCCATCGCAGGTATCGCGGTGATGCTGATGATCGAGACTAAATTTTGGTAATAGATTATTAACTAATAGGTGCGTTAGCACCGAGGATTCTACTTAAATAAATTTCACACTATGAAGAGAATAATGATGTTCGCTCTTGCTTTGATGCCGCTACTGTCGCAGGCGCAGGGTGTATGGGAGCAGAAATTTGAGCAATTGGGCACTACCCTGCCCACACCGAACCAATACAGAACGGCATCTGGTGCTCCAGGTGTAGACTACTGGCAGCAGAAAGTGGATTATACCATCGATGTAGAGCTCAATCAGGCAAACCATGAGGTGACAGGTAGTGAGGAGATTACTTACACGAACAATTCACCAGATCAACTCTCGTATCTATGGGTGCAGTTGGATCAAAACATGAGAGCTAAGGATTCGGATACACCACTCGTAGAGGCGAATGAAGTCAAAAAAGAAATGACAGGAAAGTCACTGCAAAAGTTGACCAATGGGTTTGATTATGATGGAGGATTCAAAATCAAATCTGTGACAGATGCCAAAGACGTGGGGTTGCCCTACACGATCAACAAGACGATGATGAGAGTAGATCTTCCTGAAGTTTTGAAAACAGGTGAGAGCGTTACGTTCAACATCGCATGGTCATATACTGTGCAGGACAGACTCAATATGGGAGGTCGTTCGGGATATGAGTACTTTCCAGCGGATGACAACTACCTCTATACGATCGCGCAGTGGTTTCCACGTCTAGCGGTGTATGATGATGTAGAAGGCTGGCAAAACAAGCAATTCCTCGGCAGAGGGGAGTTTGCGTTGGAGTTCGGGGATTATGAAGTTAACCTGACCGTTCCTGCGGACTTCATCGTGGCATCTACAGGTACGCTGCAAAACCCTAAAGATGTTTTAACGGCCAAAGAATTGGCTCGTTTTGAGAAAGCCAAAACGTCTTTTGATGCGCCTGTTATCATCGTGACAGAAGAAGAAGTCATCGAGAAAGAAAAGACTAAATCAACGGCAAAGAAGACTTGGAGCTACAAAGCTGAAAATGTAAGAGATTTTGCTTTTGCTGCATCAAGAAAATTTATCTGGGATGCACAGGCAGTTAAATTGGGTGATAAAACACCACTGGCAATGTCTTACTACCCTAAAGAAGGAAACCCGCTATGGGAAGATGAGTCTACCAAAGCAGTAGTCAATACACTCATCACGTACTCAAAACACACGGTAGAATATCCATATCCAGTAGCGATTTCGGTGCATACCGCAGCGATAGGGATGGAATATCCGATGATTTGTTTCAACTATGGACGTCCTGACGAAAATGGAGAGTTTTCTGATCGATTGAAATGGGGAATGATTGGTGTGATTATCCACGAAGTAGGGCATAACTTCTTCCCGATGATCATCAACTCTGATGAGAGACAGTGGACATGGATGGACGAAGGGTTGAATACATTCGTACAGTCACTGACCGAAAAGGCATATTATCCAGAGAAGCCTTTGAGAAGAGGCGAAGCGAAATTGATCGTCGATTACATGAAGGGAGACAAGATGTTTATCCGTCCGATCATGACGAATTCAGAGCAGATCATTCAGTTTGGAAACAACGCCTATGGTAAGCCAGCAGCAGCGCTTAGCGTATTGAGAGAGACGATCATGGGGCCAGAATTGTTTGACTATGCATTCAAGACGTACTCAGAGCGTTGGGCGTTCAAACACCCGAGCCCAGCGGACTTTTTCCGTACAATGGAGGATGCTTCGGCGGTAGATTTGGATTGGTTCTGGAAAGGATGGTTTTATTCAACAGATCACGTAGACGTATCGCTAGACAAAGTGACTTGGTACAAAATGGGCGTACCGGAAGAAACCGTAGAGAACAAGCCTAAGAAAGGTAAGAAGGACAAGAAAGTCTCTGAAAGTACTGAGGATGAGAAGGTGCTTGATTTTGCAGAAGAAGCAGAGATTTTCGAGTTTAAGGATACCGAAGACAAGAGCTACTTTGAGTTCTTGAACAGAGTAGACGATGCAGCAGTCAAACTGGCCAACGAGAACAAAAATTTCTATGAGCTGACGTTCTCTAACCAAGGAGGTCTAGTGACGCCATTGATCGTCGAGTGGACGTATGAGGATGGTAGTTCTGAGACGGAGTACATCCCTGCTGAGATCTGGAGAATGAATGAAAACGAAGTGAAAAAGGTCTTCGTGAAGGATAAGAAAGTCACCAATATCGTGATCGACCCTAAGGAAGAAACGGCTGACACCAATGTAGAAGACAATGTCTTCCCACGAGTAGAAAAGCCATCTGACTTTGATGAGTTCAAGTCGGACAAGAAATAATGTCAATTAGAATTAGAATCGAAACCTCTGGGAATTATCTCAGAGGTTTCTTTGTTTAGAGGGCTATAACAAATCAAAAACTATGGAATCTTTCGAATATGTGGTGGTTTTAACTTCCTTGATTCTTGGCCTAGCGATGGCTCAGATTTTAAATGGTGTCTCTGATATGGTGGCACATTACAGCAAGATCAAATTCAGCTTTGCGCATACGATTCTCATCGTCATCATATTTTTTGTTACGATTCAGGATTGGTTTTACAGTTACCAGTACTCTAAACAGATAGAGGAGTGGACTATGCCGACCGTCTTGTCGATATTGAGTTTTCCGATTTTACTGTTTATCGAAGCACGCATCTTATTCCCAACAGGTACCAGAAGCAAGGAGGTGGATATGGATGTGTATTTCTATGACAATTGGAAGTGGCTCTATACGCTTTTCACGATGACCATCATTGTGAGTATCCTCCAAAACATCTTCTTCTCTGGGTTTACGATTATCGAGCAAGTACCATTGATGCTTTATGCAGGGGTTTATTTGCTGTTTATTTTTGGAGACTTCAAAAACAAGCTCTACCATGATATATTCATGGTAGCACAGTTATTTGTGTGGTTGAGCTTCTTTATTTTAGAAAAATCTACGTTGTAGTCTTTGTGAACTTTTCGTGATCTTTTTGCCGTTTCTTTACGAGTGACTAATTCCTGATGCTTGACCATGGATAAAAAAGTACTGATCATAGAAGACGACGAGAGTATCGTAGAGCTGTTGACGATACATCTACGAGATTTACACTGCGAGGTAAGTAGCGCCTATCGGGGCAATGAAGGTGCTACTATGGCGATGACGGGAGATTATGACCTGATCGTCTTAGATATCAATCTCCCTGAGAAAGATGGTTTGGATGTATGTCGTGAGCTACGTGCCGCTACTGTACTGACGCCTATCCTGATGCTCACCGCACGCTCCGAGGAGATAGATAAGATACTGGGACTGGAAACGGGGGCTGACGACTACCTTACCAAACCTTTTAACATTCGAGAGTTTACAGCTAGGGTTAAAGCTATTTTTCGTAGATCCGATATGTCTCGACCTCAAAATCAGAAAGAGGAGCTGGCTACCATCGTATTAGGCTCGCTATCCATCGATCAGGAAAAACGCAAAGTCCTCAAGTACAATGAACGTATCGAACTGACACCCAAAGAATTTGATTTGCTAATCTTGCTAGCGCAGCACCCAGGCCGCAGCTACAGTCGCGAACGATTACTCTCACTGGTGTGGGGGTATGAATTTAACGGATATGAACATACCGTCAACTCTCACATTAATCGCCTGCGTGCCAAGATAGAAGATAACATGAATGCACCTCACTACATCCTCACCACATGGGGAGTAGGTTACCGATTCAACGACGAACTAACATAAATTATGGCTTCAGCATCCAATTACTCGACGGGTTTGTTTCTCAAACTGGCAGGGATTTTTCTCCTTCTTTTATTGTCCGTTTCTGCCCTGTACTTTTACTTTTCCCTGACGGTGGCTGACAAGCATTTTCAGGAGAAGAATCAAAAACTGAATGCCGGTGTGGCCAAGCATATCGGTACGGAGCTGAAACCGTTTTTGGACGGGAAACTTAATGAACAGGCTACGGACGATATTATGCACCACATGATGGCGATCAATCCCGCCATAGAAGTGTATCTGCTCGATACCACAGGGGCTATCCTCAACTATGTCGCACCTTACAAAAAGGTGGTTTTGGATCGTGTGGGACTCCAGCCGATAGCA
The DNA here is from genome assembly GCF_900142205.1 of Reichenbachiella agariperforans. Classification (GTDB taxonomy): domain Bacteria; phylum Bacteroidota; class Bacteroidia; order Cytophagales; family Cyclobacteriaceae; genus Reichenbachiella; species Reichenbachiella agariperforans. The sequence goes on along the minus strand of NZ_FRAA01000003.1, from coordinate 456,680 downwards.
GAGTTTTTGAATCCGAGTTGTGAGGCGATGATCCTAGGTGATGACCCTCGAAAAGAGGGACGAAGTAAGGTCTTTTCTGCGGCTAAAATCGAGGAGGATGGACAAGTACTAGGCTATGTCTATGTGATATTGGCAAGTGAAGAGTATGATAGTATCGGCGAGCAGCTGTTTGATAGTTATATACTGAGATTAGGGTCTGTATATGGGTTGATTGCGGTGCTGGCAGCGTTAGTGATCGGGGTGTTGGCTATTTATTTCATTACACGAAATCTGAGTACGGTGATTGATACTGTTCGCCGTTTTCAAAACGGGGAGATGAGTGCTAGGATCGAAGTGACGAAAGGGGGCGAAATCAATGAGCTCGCAGAGTCATTCAATGAGATGGCAGATACAATCGTCGGTAACATTGAAAACATGAAATCGATGGAGAACCTACGCCGAGAATTGGTCGGGAATGTGTCCCATGATTTGCGAACTCCTCTCGCGGTGATCCATGGATTTATCGAGACACTGATCATTAAAGAAAAGGGGTTGAGTGATGAGGAAAAGAGAAAATACCTGTCTAGAGCACTAGATGGAACCGAGCGTCTCAAAAAGCTAGTCGAAGAATTATTCGAACTATCCAAGCTGGAGGCAAAACAAGTTATACCCAACAAGGAAGCGTTTTTCATCAATGAACTGATAGATGATATCACTCAAAAATATGCTGTGTTGTTAGAAGAGAGAAAGCTGACCATGATACCAGTGCATGAAAACCACCCGTTTATGGTGTATGCTGATATAGGACTGATCGAGCGAGTCCTTCAAAACCTAATAGATAATGCCATCAAGTATACACCAGAGAATGGAGAAATTCGCCTAGAAATCAATGCGGTCAAGGAGCAGGTTGAGATCAAAGTCACCGACACAGGTAAGGGGATTCCTGAGGATCAGATACCCTTTGTGTTTGATCGCTATCATATCGGAGACAAACGTATATCACTAGACCAAAACAGTACTGGGCTGGGGCTGGCCATTGTTAAGCGTATTTTGGAAATCCATGATTCGTCGATTCGGCTGACTAGCGCAATGGGGCGTGGGACGACGTTTTCCTTTGATCTACCACAGTACACGGCTTAGGTTTGAAGGTTTTATGATGTCTTCGTGATAGTTCTGTGACATCCAAAAAGGATCTTTGGATAGAACAAAAACTAAAACAATGAAGAAACTAATATTATCTCTAACCCTGTGTGCAGTGTTATTCACTGCTTGTAAAGAAGACGAAGGATCAGCTATGGGAGTCTTAAGCTTAGATATATCTGGTCTAGGTGATCTGGGCGATGACTATGTGTACGAAGGCTGGATTATTGTTGATGGCAGCCCCGTATCTACGGGTGTTTTTTCAGTAAATGATGCCGGAGTGTTGGATCAAACGCGTTTCGAAGTAGACGAAGCGATCTTGGCCTCTGCGACTACTTTCGTGCTGTCTATAGAACCAGAAATGGATAGCGATCCAGCCCCTTCAGCCACGAAGATTCTCGGCGGTGATTTTTCTGGAGATGCTGCAACAGTGATGATTAGCCATACTGCTGCACTAGGGACTAGTTTTACTGAGGTCGGAGGTAGTTATATCCTCAAAACTCCTACGACGACTACAGATTCGGATGACCTGAGTGGTGTATGGTTTTTAGACCCAGCGACTGGGACACCAGCATTGATCAATTTGCCAGACCTGACGAGTAAGACAGGCTGGGTGTACGAAGGCTGGGCTGTAATCGACGGCCAGCCTGTATCGACAGGTAGATTCAACATGGATACAGGTGCGGACCAAAGCAGTGCGTTTAGTGGTCCTGAGTCTGGGCCAGGATTTCCTGGAGAGGATTTTATAACCAATGCGCCGAGTGGACTGACTTTTCCTACAGACCTAACGGATGGTGGAGTGATCGTGCTTAGTATAGAGCCAGAGCCAGACAATAGCCTTAATCCTTTCGAACTGAAACCTTTGCGTGGTGCAGTGCCCTCTGGTTTAGCTCCAGGGACTTTGCAGGCCATGGAAAATATAGCTGCGAGTACTTATGCCAGTGGTACCGTTAGTAGATGATTTTTTTTAAAAAAAGTGTAAATAGAAAATAGCCCTTAGAGGTAAGGGCTATTTTTTTGATCAAACGGGATAGCTCTTTGGGGTTAATCTTTCTTCACGTTTCGCTATGGCAGTTGAGTTTGTCGTCTTTGAGTTAAAGAAATTGACCGATTTGAGAGGGTATATTTTGAACGATTGTCAGTGGGGTAGTTATTTAAATTGTTTTCAGGTTCAGTCCATACTGTTCGTTGAATCCTGCGATACCTTGCAATCCACCTGTGTGTACCGCGACGATGGTTTTTCCTTCTTCGATTTTTCCTTTTTTGATTTGATCAAAAAGTCCGTACATCATTTTTCCTGTATAGATGGGATCTAAAGGAATGCCGTGTTGATCGTAGAAGTTTTGGATGAACTCGATGAGCTTAGGCGTATGCTTGGCATAGCCGCCAAAGTCATAGTCATGTACGATAGCTTGCCGCTCGTGAAACTCTGGAGCGAGTAGTTGTCCAACTAGTTTTTCGAGGTAGTCTTCTCCTGCTAGTGAAGCGAACCCCAAAGCTTTCTGATGAGCCTGCAGTCCAGATGCTAGTCCTGCCAAGGTGCCTCCTGTACCTACTGGACATGTGATATAGTCAAAGGGTGTATCTATTTCGCTTAGGATTTCTTTAACACCCTGTAGCGCGAGGTGATTGCTACCTCCTTCTGGGATAATGAAGGCAGAGTATTCCTGCTGGTGCATGGTGAGCCAGTGTGGACTCGTCCGAAACATGTAGTCAGCTCTGCTCACGAACAGTAACTGCATTCCGTTTTCGTGCGCTTTTTGTAACGTAGGATTAGAGTTCTCGTTGAGTTCCTCGCCTCTGATTACCCCGATTGCTTGAAAGCCAAAGCGTTTGGCAGCTGCTGCGGTCGCTGCAATATGGTTAGAATACGCTCCCCCGAAAGTGAGGATGATCTCTTTGTCCTGTTCTTTGGCTTTGATCAGGTTGTACTTCAGCTTTCGCCATTTGTTGCCTGAGATGTCTGGATCGATAAGATCTTCTCTTTTGAGGAAAAGTTTAATGTTCTTTTCTTCAAGCAATTCGTCATGAATGGGTACAAGTGGTGTTGGAGCTGATTTTTCAAACATGTCCAAATCTATGAAGGAGCGAGCAAATTAACCAACAATTCTAGCTAGATAATAGATCGGCTATTCGATCAGGTCATTGGCGTAGGCAAATTTTATTAGTCCAACTAGAGAATTTGTTTTGGTTTTCCTAAAGATGTTTTTGCGATGTGTCTCGACGGTTCGTTCGCTGATGAATAATTCATCTGCTATTTTTTTGTTGGTGTATTCTTTCGCGATCAGTTCGAGGATTTCTCGTTCTCGCTGCGATAGGAGTTTTGGCGTGGTGATATTGAGATTGTCAATCAATATACGATTAATGTCTTGGCTGACATATGACTTACCGGCAAGCACGGTTTTGATTCCTGTCACGAGTTCGTGTTGAGAATCCTTTTTGAGGATGTATCCGTCAACCCCTGATTTTAGGATTTCCTTGACGAGATGTGCCTCGTCATGCATGCTCAGAACGAGCGTTTTAGCAGAGGAGTTAGCAGCCTTTAGGTGTTTGATGAGGGTAAGGCCATCACCACCTGGGAGGTTGTAGTCTGTCACGATGATGTCATAGTCTTTTCGGGCAGTTAAGTCTTTTGCTCCTTGTAGGGTGGTGGCCTGGGCTATGGAGATGTTATCAAACTCTCGGTGGAGTAGTTGTTCTATACCATCTAGCATCATCTGATGGTCGTCTACGATTAGGAAATACACGCTTCTGTATGTTTTAGTTCAGAAATGTAGGGGCGATGTTGTTTTGGTTTGTGGGCTATTAAATTATGCGATTTCTTTAAGTATATCAGTGGTAATATCCATGACATCTGACACATCAAAAATCGGCATTTCTTTGTTTTTGAAATAGTTGCTATGGAGTTGAGCGACATAGGCTTCTGTAAAATTATCGTCCCACATAAAGTCCTTAGCCAACTGTGGAAACCTCGTGAGAATGATAGAATCTGAAATGTCCAGCATAGTACGTAGCACTCTCAGAAATTTCACTTCGTCCTCCCTTACCTCTAGGTCGGCGTATATGACATCCACGGCTACCTGAATGAGTTGTAGCTGTTGTTCTTCGGTCAAGTTTGATTTGCTCACCTTTCTGAAGTAGTCTTTGAGGTACTCGGTACCTCTCAGATTGATTTTCTTTAGCATAACTTCTAGCTCTTCGTCGATGGTGATGTCTCCGAAAATATTGTTGCCCTGCCCCATGCGCATGATGGATACAATTTCTTTCTTGTCGATGTGACCATCGCAGGTCATGAACGAAAATGCTGTGCGTAAGAGTAGGTGGGGGAATGTTGACTTGGACATAATGTGATTAGGATATTTGAAGGATAAATTTAATCATTTTGATCAAATACCTTTTGTGCGATTTGATTAATACTATCTAGAGCCAATTGAAGTTGTTGGATTATTCCCTAATATTGAATTGGAAAGTAAGTAGTGACTCGATCGCAATGACTCACTGCTTGATGGGGGTATTAGACGATGAGTAGTTTGGACAAGAGAACATTTCAGTTTTTACAATTAGGGTTGGCAATATTGGTTATGAGTTCGTCAGGGACTTTAGGTAGGTTCGTTGGGATTCCGCCAGAGCAGACGATATGGGCTCGCTGTGTAGTAGGAGCGATTGTTCTTTTTGCTTATCTCAAATTTTCGAATACTCCTACCTATTTGGGATGGGGGCGGTCGTTTAGAACCGTCAGTATTAGTGCTTTATTCTTAGGAGTGCACTGGGTGACTTACTTCTATGCTTTGAAGTATACCTCTGTGGCTATCGGTATGCTATCTCTCTTTACCTACCCGGTGATTACTGCAGTACTAGAACCTTATATTCTTGGTTACAAGCACAAGCTCGCTGACGTATTGGTTGCTTTGTTGGCATTCACAGGAGTGTTTTTTTTGGTGCCAGCTTATACCTTTGGCAACCAGGTGACGCTGGGGATTGCTTTTGGAGTAGTATCAGCTATACTTTATTCGGTTCGAAATATACTACTCAAAAAAGATATTGGAGAACATTCTGGAATTACACTCATGTACTATCAGTTGGCAATTCTCAGCATTGTCATGTTTCCTGTGATCTATCTGGGAGATGTTGGTTCAAACCTACATGGGATTGGAGGCAATTGGCAGCCCCTGTTGATACTAGGTGTATTGACTACTGCTGTGGGCCATACACTATTTGTATCTAGTTTTAGATATTTTTCCATTACCACTATTAGCATTATCAGTAGTCTAACACCACTTTTTGGAATAGGTTTAGGACTGTTGTTTCTTGGGGAGATTCCACAGCCTAAGGTTTTAATTGGTGGAGGTATTATTCTGAGCTCAGTAATCGTCGAGAGTATTCGTTCGACCAAGCGTTAATAGTTCTATATGCACCTGTCATATCTATAGCTTAAGGCCAAAAATGTTCCTAGCGTCTGACAGACTAGGTTGATAGTTTTTCCATATACCAAAGGCGGATTTCCTGATAGCTCCTTTGCCAAATGACGATCACATGTTGAGTTTTACAAATACTACCCATCCAGTTGGTTGAAGAACTCTAAATGCGTCTATTTTCTTAATTTTAGTTGCAAAAGTAGACTTTTAAGAGGGTGAAATTGAACCCAAAGGACACTGCTAAGAGAGCGTAAACCGTTCATTTATAGTGTAATAATTGGATGATTTCAATATCAATTTGCTGTATACCAATAGAATTTAAATACCAACTTTTGAGTATTCGTTTAGACGCAATTAATTGATATTTTTGACCGTTGCATAATATGTCTGGTTTACGGGAAGGGAATGATTCAGTTGCAGACATTTACATAACTTATTTAACTAACGATAGAGTTGCTATGGGGAAAACTTACTTACGAACGTTGTTTGTATTCGTATTTGTGATGGTTGGATTATCCAAAGTTCAGGCACAGAGCATCAACAATGTACAAGTGCAGGTCGATGGAGATGATATCAATATATCATTTGATCTTAAATTCAAATCCAGTATTCAAGAAAAGTACGACATAGAGATATTCTCTTCTCGGGACAATTACGCTACGCCACTTGCAGTCAAAGATGGCAAGCTAAAAGATGTAGCAGCAGTGAATGCTCGGTTGACATATGTAGTGGACGGAGCTACAGTCTTCGAGGAATTCAAAGGAGATGTCAATTTTCAGATAGTAGCGACAATGGTGTATGCACCAATCGTAATCGATACACCTAGCAAGCCGAGTAAGCACAAGAAAGGTAGTATGGTGCAGGTCAAATGGCATGGTGGAATAGAGGATGAAAAGTTCTCTGTTGATTTATACAAGAATGGTGTAAAGCAAGAGACCTTAGATGCCAACAATGAATACGGTACCTATAGCTGGGTCATGCCACGAAAACAAAAGAAGGGAAAATACAAATTAGCTATTCAGTCAGATAGCAATAGCTCTAATCGGGCATTTTCACCAGAGTTTAAAATAAAAAGTAAAGTTCCATTTATTGTCAAAGTACTGCCTGTATTAGCGGCAGGTGCTGCTGCCTACTATTTCTTAGAGGTACAAGGAGGAGAACCCGTAACGCCTCCGGGGGGAGGAGAATCCTTACCTAATCCACCTGAACTACCATGATTCGGATCAATCTAATAATGATGAGAAAATTAGAACTTTACTTAGCTATGCGAAACATTACTAAAAATAGAAACCTGCCTAATAGACGATCTGTTTTTACATTAACGTTATTAATTTTTACCCTACTTCTATCGGAGTTTAGCGCCTCTGCACAGTGGAGTACAGATACGCTTTCTGATGCCCGTAGAATTTTGAGTGCGTCTAGTGTCGGAGATAAAGTTTTATTTGCTGGAGGGTTTGACGGCACTAATTATTCTTCGGTAGTTGACATCTATGATAGCAACACTGAACTATGGAGTACAGCAGCACTTTCCCAAGCCCGAGGTGAAATGGTTGCTGTGAATGTCGGAGATAAAGTTTTATTTGCTGGAGGAGGCACTAGCTCTTCTTCTTCGGTAGTTGATATTTATGACAACAATACAGATACATGGAGTACAGGAACACTTTCTGCAGCACGTACTTGGTTAAGTGGAACGAGTGTTGGAGATAAAGCTTTTTTTGCTGGAGGGTTTAATTCTGCTGTATCTTCAGTTGTTGATATCTACGACAACAGTACAGATACATGGAGTACAGCAACGCTTTCTGAAGCACGTCGCTATTTGAGTGCTACGAGTGTTGGGAATAAAGTTTTATTTGCTGGAGGGATAAATGCTTCTGAAGCTTCTTCTGTAGTTGATATCTACGACAACAGTACAGATACATGGAGTACAGAGGTACTTTCTGTAGCACGATCTCTAATGAGTGCCACGAGTGTTGGTGACAAAGTTTTTTTTGCTGGAGGATTAGATGATGTGGGGTCTTCTTCAGTTGTTGATATATATGATAATAGTACCGATACGTGGAGTACCGCAACACTTTCTCAGGCACGTTATTTCCTAGTTGCTACGAGTGTCGGAGATAAAGTTTTTTTTGCTGGAGGGTTTAATTCTGCTGTATCTTCAGTTGTTGATATCTATGACAACAGTACTGATACATGGAGTACAACAACGCTTTCTGAAGCACGTCGCTATTTGAGCGCCACGAGTGTTGGTGACAAAGTTTTTTTTGCGGGGGGGGATACAGGTTCAGAGTCTTCTAATGTAGTAGATATCTATACTCTTGAGGAAGAAACTGAAACAGCTACCTACACAGGTGCTTTCAGTGTAGAGACTCTTTCGGGGTTGACTACTCCCCAGGATGTAGTGTTCGTAGATATAAACAATGATGGACTCAAGGATTTGATTGTTACTGATCAGATAGGGAGTGGGGCTTCTGTGCTTAGAGTTTATGAAAACGCTTCTAGCGGAGGTGTCTTCAGTTATAATGAGCTGGCTAGCATATCAGTCAACGATACCCCAGTAGTACTAGCCACAGGTGACCTAAATCAGGATGGTCTAGTAGATATTATCTGTGGTAATAGCGACAATACTTTTACTCTCCATCGCAATACTGGTTCTGGAAGCTTTGCAGCCAGCCAGAGTGTGTCCTACGGAACAGAAGTAAGTGACATAGAGATAGGAGATATCGATACCGATGGCGTGGTGGATATCGTAGTGTCTAGCTACGATGGAGAGAAATTCTCAGTGTATCTCAATAATACAGCTGCCGAAGCAACGAGCTTTGGTTTTGATGCTGCTGTAGAAGAAACAGGTATAATAGGAGCGAAAGGATTGGCCCTGGGAGATATTGACCAAAATGGGGTGCTGGATGTAGTAGTTGCTAGTCAGGATGCTAACCTGTTTCGTGTTTATCAAAACAGCTCGACGGACGGAACTGTATCTTTTGGCAGTACAGGTAGTATTGCTCAGTACAGTGTTACTACTCCTCACGACGTAGTGCTACAGGATTTAAATGAAGACAATTACCCAGAGCTGATTGCCACGACAGGTACGGGTAATGTGGTGACTCTATATGAAAATGTAGGTTCAGGGTCAGGATCTTTTATTTTTTCGAACAGGCAAAATTTATTAACAGGAGGAACGACTCCCTATGCTTTGCAAGTAGTAGATGTTGATGGAGATTACTTGGCGGATCTAGTCATGTCTAATAGTGGTTCTGATGAGGTTTCCATTTTCCTCAATGAATATGAAGGGAGCGGTATAGCACTAGGAAGCCCTGAATTATACTCTGTAGGTACAGGAGGTATGGGTATAACTGTAGCAGATTTGACAGGGGACGGCTTGCCTGAGATCGCAGTAGCCAATGAACAAAGCAATACGGTTAGTGTATTGCTAAATGCTGGGGAAGAAAGTTCTGAAAGTAATGATTTAATCGCGCAATATTTATTTGAAGGTGATGCTACTGACAGTTCGGGCAATGCTAATGATGGTGTTTTGGGTGATGGTGTCACTAGTACCACTTTCCCTACGCTCACGATAGATAGGGATGGCAATGCAGATGCGGCTTATTCCTTCGATGGAGGCGATTATATTGCAGTACCGCATGATGAAGGGTTCGACTGGGGTACAGATGTGGATGTGACCGCTATGTGCTGGTTCAATACTACGTCAACAGAACTGAGCGCCCTGCTTTTCAAAGAGGATGGATTTAATGGTTTGATCGTTTACCTAAGCGATGGTTCTATATCTCTCTATGGTGGAGAGTTTTTGGAGAGTAATACAACTGATCTCAATGACGGTACATGGCACCATGTAGCGGTTACTTTAGATAGGGATCAGGGTATGTCCATATATATAGATGGTGTTTTGGATGCTAGCAATACTGTCGCTACATCTTTATATGATTTCACTGACACAAGAGATTTTTTGATTGGATCGGCTCAGACAACTGGCAGTGTTAAGAATAGTTTCTTTGTTGGGGCGATAGACCAAGTGCATGTTTATAATCAAAGCCTAACGTTGTCAGAAATTCAGAATGTTTTCGTCATGGAAGGTGACGAAACTGCTGCCTCAGATCGTGATGCGCTTATGGCTCTTTACAATGCCACCGATGGTGCCAATTGGACTAATGTTTGGGACTTAAATGCTGAAATGAGTACTTGGTATGGTGTTGGTCTTGACGAAAACGGACGTGTGGATTCGCTCAATCTTGCTGAAAACAATCTGACAGGTAGCTTGCCAGCTGAGGTAGGAGAGTTGACAGCATTGAGACATCTCATTATTCACAATAATCAAATAGGGGGAGTTCTTCCTTCAGAGTTAGGTGATTTGGAAGGACTTGAGATTTTGAGCTTGAGTATCAATGATTTTGAAGGTGAAATCCCAGCTGAGATAGGCGCTTTGTCTAATCTGTACGAGCTCTATTTAAATCAAAATGACTTAGTTGGCAGTATCCCTGTTAGTTTAGGAAGTCTGTCTGGTTTAAATAAGTTATATCTATATGGCAATGATTTGACAGGAGACATACCGATAGAGTTGGGTGGTCTAACATCTTTAGAGATACTGGATTTAAGTAGTAATAAGTTGTCGGGTAGTGTTCCTGCCGAATTCGGTAATCTGACTTTACTGAAAGATTTACGTCTTCAATTCAATGAGTTGAGTGGTGAGTTACCTGTCGAGATAGGTAGTCTTACTTCTTTGTCTACATTGGCATTTCATGGAAATAATATCACAGGGATTCCAGATTTGACGGCATTGTCTCTTGATGCATTTGGGTTATATGTTTATGGTAATAGCATTGGATTCGGTGATATCTATGCGAATATCTCTTTGCACGAAGAAGGGGTGAATTTTTTCTATAGCCCCCAAACCATAGAGGAAGAAGAATTCTTGGAAGTTAGTGATGGACAGACTTTAAATCTAACAACGAGTGAGTCATTTACAGGAACAGTTTATCAGTGGTTTGTGAATGGTGATAGTATTCCAAATGCTACCACTAATACATATTCTTTTGTATATGCTGATGGAGACGAAGGAGTCTATACTGTTAAGATGACAAATGAGTTTGTGCCAGAGTTGATCATCTCTCGCGCGAATTATCTAGTGAGCGACGGGGTGAATGAAGCACCAAGTAAGATTAGTCTTTCAGATACTACTGTATTCGAAACAGATGCTGTGGGAACTATTGTTGCGAATTTATCAGCGACGGATGATCCTGGGGATAGTCATTCCTTTGCGTTGATTGCAGGAGATGGAGATACAGATAACGACCATTTTTCTATCAATGAGGCCAATCAATTGGTACTGGAGGAGGTAGTTGATTTTGCTACAAATGAGGTGTTATATATCAGACTACAGGCTACAGACCAGTTTGATGTTACGTATAGTGAAAATTTTGAACTTCAAATTATCCCAGATATTGTTTGTCAGAGTGACGTACTGACTGAAAGTGAAGGGGTATTTGATGACGGTAGTGCAGAGTTTAATTATGAAAATAATTTTAACTGTTCGTGGCTCATAGAAGGAGGTGAAGGAGAGCAAGTAACATTAGGTTTCAATGCATTCGATGTAGAGTTAGATTACGATTTTGTTCGCATCTATGATGGGAGTGACACGAGTGCCCCGTTATTGGCGGAGCTGACGGGTCAAATTACGCTTCCAAATGAAATTAATTCTACCTCAACTAGTCTTCTTGTAGTTTTCGAGACTGATGGAGGAGTAGTCGCTACGGGTTGGGAGGCTTATTATTCAATAGGTAGTGAAGTACTAAGCTCTATCAACGGGTATGGTGAAGCAGATGGTAGAGGAGGATTTAATGCGTCCAGTTTCTCTGACCAAGTTTCCACAGAAATGACGATTGAGTTTTTACTGAATGTAGATCAATTCCCAGAAGCAGGTGTATATAGTCAGATTTTTCAAATTGAGAATACAAATATTCAATACATTGAGAGTCTAGAAGGAGGCGATAGAAATGTAGAATTTTATACTGGGGATGGCATCAGCTCTGGTGCGTCTGATAGTTGGCTTGGTTTAAACCCAACAGAAATGGGAGGTTTTGAATCAAACAAATGGTATCACTTTGCTTTTGTCTATGCTAATGGGACGAAATCTATCTATTTGAATGGGAGTTTTGTCAAAGATGAGGCTTTCGAATGGTTGAATGCAGGCAATGTCTCAGATTTAGGGGTAATACCAAATTTTGATGCAAAGATTGATGAGGTTCGTTTTTGGAATATTGCTCGAACAGACATAGAAATACGAGATAATATGCAGACTGAGCTGGTAGGGAATGAGACTGGGTTGGTAGGCTATTGGCCATTTAATAGCTATACGGATCAAGGGGATGACAGTAGTATTACGCCAGATCTGACTGCTAATCAAAAAGATTTGAGCTTTTCTAATGCCAATGCCCAAATCATAGGAAACTTGCAAGCACCAGTTTTGAGTGAGGCCACAGAGGTTTCTTCTACAGGGTTTACGATCAATTGGGAGACAGTAGAATCAGCAACAGCTTACGATTTACTCATTGATGACAATGATGATTTTAGCTCGCCAGAGTTTACTGAGAATTTTGATGGTAGCACGATTACATTCACTGCAACAGGATTAAATCAAGAGACAGTTTATTACATTAAGTTGACTGCATCGATAGATGATGTTACCTCTGAGCCAGCCTATGGCACAGTAGCAACTTTGGGTTTAGTATCTGTCTACTTTCCCTTCAATGGAAATACCAATGACGAGTCAGGAAATGGGTTTAATGGTGTGCTAGGAGACGGAACTGCTGGGACCATGCCTGTATTGACTAGTGACAAGTTTGGTAATGCCAATCAAGCCTATTGGTTCGATGCATCTAGCGACTATATCAAAACGGATTTTACCCCTGAAGCAGGTGACCTGAGTATATCTGTATGGGTATATTGGGAAGAGAATTTGAATGATTACCGTGAGATACTTGGTTTTACGTCAGAGGATAATTCGGTGATCAACTATTTAGGAGTTAATGCTGAAGGCAATATCAGGTTCAAGGAAGATATAGATGTCGCTATGCCAGTACAGCAGTGGACGCATATTGTGGTGACTTATGACGGGACTAATACATCACTATATATGAATGGTGAGCTAAAAGCAACGCAGTTTGCGGAGGGATATACGTTTGGCCCACTTACTATTGGAGCTTTTGACCGAAACGGGGGAGAGTCTTGGAATGGAGCGATTGATGAGTTGAAAATCTATTCTCAGGTCATAGAGGGATCGACAATTATGAGCTTATACCATGAGGGTTGGGAAGGTCTGTCTGACGAAGTGGATCTCTTGTCTTTTGAACTTAGTGATCAGATCGGTGTAGCGAGGATAGAGAAGGATAGTCATGAGATTACTCATAAAATCGCAGGTTCCGCTGATATTACTTCCCAGACACTGACCTATATTTTGTCATCAGGAGCTTCACTTTACGCCAATGATGTAGAATTGGTTAGCGGAAGCAATACAATAGATTTCACGAATCCAGTTTCATTCGAAGTAATAGCATCAAATGGTTTTAGTAAATCCCAATGGACTGCTAATGTGACTAAAGAAGTTGGGCTTGCTGCATATTATTCATTTACTGCAGGTAGCCTTACTGATGGTACAGGGTTTGGCAATGATCTGATACTGGGCAATGGAGTAGAGGTCGGGTATAACCCCGTCACTATAGCTGATCGCTATGATAATGCGGGTAATGCATACATGTTCGATGGAGTGGATGACTTCATGAGTATTAATAGTGGAGCGGGCGTATCAATATCAGGAGATCTTACCTTCAACGTTTGGATCTACGTTACTCAAATTGACAATAGTGGGCCATTTATTCTTTATTCGCTAGGGGATGTAGAATACATGGATTTTAGGCTGACTAGTGAGGGCTTGCTTGCATATAGTGCTTCTAATAGTGAGAACGTGTATTCGGAAGACCCTGTAAGGATGGAAACTTGGACGATGGCGACTGTAGCGAGAGTAGGTACTACCGTGAATCTTTATATCGATGGAGAACTATCCACAACTGGAGTTACGACGCAAACAGGTGGTTTTTCTGTGACCAGTATAGGAGGTAGTACAGATGCTGTTGCTTTTGGAGGTGCGATGGATGATATGCGCTTGTATGATCGTGGATTATCTGATGATGAAGTCCGTAGAATATATGAGTCAGAAAAGGTTAACGTACAGATTAGTTTATCGGCGAACGCTATAGATGAAAATTTAGAATCGGGACATGAAATCGGCTCATTCAGCGATGAAAATGGAACATACTCTATTTTATCTTCTGGCACTGAATTTACAATTGACGGATTTAAACTGCTTGCCAACCGTTCTTTTAATTATGAAGAGCAATCTGTATATCCGATTACCGTAGGTTATGATAAAGGAAGCGGGGCGGTTATAGAACAGGATTTTGAGATCACAATTAACAATGTTGAAGAGGTACCAGTGTTTTCAAATCCCACATTTAATAGTACGATTGACTTGAATATAGTGGAATCTACTGATGTTTCGATTGAGGTGTTTGACCCAGAGGGAGAAACACTAACGGTAACTGTTAAGTATGTCAATGCTACTGAGAACCCTGAGTCTCCTAATACTCAAGCTGCTATTGTACATGTGGATGGGGTTTTTGGTTATACATTCGACGCTACTGATTTTGATCAGACCAGTTTGTCTTACGTTTTTGTAGCGAGCGATGGGATATCAGAATCGACTTCTGACACATTTAATATTGCTCCCGTTTTACCTAGTGGAGCGTTCAGCGTATCTGTTAATACAGGTTCTACTGAGAGCGATTACCGTATTGTCAGTTTGCCATTCCAAAGCGTATCTGTGACTGAGCTGTTTAGTGACTTGGTAGGTAAGGACAAAGATGAATGGAGACTTTTGCACTATAACGGTTCTAGTTATACTGAGTATCCAAGTTTGAAAACATTGGAAGCGGGTAAAGGGTATTGGTTTTTGAATACCGTCAGTTTTGATTTTGAAGTACCGAGTGCTACTGTAGTGCGTGCTACTGAAAACAGGCCTTTCGAGATTAGTGTAAGACAGGGACAAAACCAAATTGGTAACCCGTATCTCACGAATATCAATTGGAATGAGGTCATTAGTCATAATGGACTTTCAGGTACTTTGTATACCTACCAGAATGGTACTTGGAGTTCAGCTTCGTCGACTTTGCGTGCTTTTGAAGGTGCTTTTTATAGTAATTCTGATGCATCTTTAACTGAGATAGAAATACCACTGAGTGCTGTCCGTAATGCATCTGCGAGAACTACTGATGCTCCCAAATTGATGACAAGTCAAGGGGTTTTTGGATCGGACGATTGGAGTTTTGGTTTTAATATCAATAGTGGAAACAAAGGGTATTATGTATCAGCTGTAGGAATGAAGCCTGAAGCTGCCATTGGGCTGGATAGGTTTGACGCACTTCCTCTTCCTAGGTTTTCTGAATATTTGGATGTTGTGTTTACACAGCATGGTGTGACTAAGGATATCGTCTCTCCATCGGATAGTTATAGTTGGAGTTTTGACGTAAACAGTGCGAGTGAAAAGCAGGTTACAATAAACTGGGATAATAGCACCATGCAAAACAGTGATTTTGGCATGTATTTGATAGATGTCTCTAATCAAATGATCATCGATGTATCTAATAAGAGTTCATACACTTTTAAGCCTATTGCAGTTAGTACAAGTTTCGAGCTTATATATGGTAGAAAGGTAGATTTGAAAGAACAAATATCAACGATCACAGACTTAATGATAGATCCATACCCTAATCCATTTGCTGATCAGCTGGTGTTGCCTATCGCGACGACTGCTGAGTCATCTACGGTTTCTGTTATGATGTTGGATTTGTCGGGTAGAGCAGTGTATCAGATAAGTGAAGTGGGTGTGACGTCAGGCTATCATGAGTATATGCTAGAAGCGGGGCAATTGACAGATGGGGTTTTAAGGTCTGGTACCTATTTGATCCAAGTCAAAATTCAAAGCGCAAATCACCAATCAACTTTCAATAAGAGAGTGGTGTACATAAGATAATTATATAACTATGAAAAAGTTACTACTACTAATCACTATCACTTTAACAGCCATTACGGCGGGATACAGTCAGACTGTATCTGCAAAAAGTGGAACTGTGTCGTTGAACTATGTTACTAACTCACCGACATATTTGGAGTTGAGGAGCCCTGAGTATTTGGCTGAATATGATAAATCAAGAGGTTTTATTCAGAAAGTAGAGGTTGAATACATAACTATTGAAGGAGTGATCGCTGATGATGATGGTGTCAAAGGTTTATGGTTGAATAACTATGAAGTAGATATCTCAGAGAGAACGGGTAGTTTCTCTTACGATTTGCCACTGCAGGTAGGAGACAATACGCTCACCTTTGAAGCTATTGATGAGAAGGGGAATACATTTAGCCGATCATATCAGGTAGAAAGAGAGAAGCCAATACCTGTGGAAGTAGAAGAGCCAGGGAAATACTATGCGTTGATTATCGGGATACAAGATTATGATGATCCATCGATCACAGATCTAGACAACCCAATCAAGGACGCTAAGGCGTTATACAAAATGCTGACAGAGCAATATACCTTTGACGTAGAGTATGCAACGCTTTTGGAGAACCCTACGAGGGATCAGATTTATGACAAACTTGATGGACTTAGTGCTCAGGTGACGACTAAGGATAATTTATTGATTTTCTATGCAGGACATGGGTATTGGGATGAGCAAGCACAAAATGGTTATTGGTTGCCTCGTGATGCAGAAGAAGATAAGAAGCGGGACTGGATGCGAAATAGTGCAGTGACAGAGTATGTGCGTGAGATCAATTCTAAGCATACTTTATTGATCACGGATGCGTGTTTCGGAGGGTCTATCTTTAAGACGAGAAAGGCTTTTAAAGACGCAAGTATGGGTATCAATAAGCTATATGAATTGCCAAGTAGGAAGGCGATGACCAGCGGGACTTTGACGGAGGTGCCAGACAAGAGTGTGTTTATGAAATACCTATTGAAGAACCTAGAGAGAAATGAAGAGAAGTATGTGGCTTCTGAGCAGTTGTTTTATCAGCTGAAACCAGCGGTATTGAACAATAGTCCGAATACACCGCAGTTTGGTGAGATCAGAAACACAGGAGATGAAGGAGGAGACTTTATCTTCCAGAGAAGAATAATTGAGACGTATTAAGAATAGAAATGTCTAATACAGTTTTGTGAAATAAGAAAAAGCCCGATTTTGATCGGGCTTTTTCTATTAAGTAGAATCCTCATACTGCGTGTATGACAGGTTATATGCTGTCAGTGTCAGTGAAGGCAAATTAAAAGGAACTCAGTAAAATAAGGGGTGTTTTAGAAGAATATTTGGATTGAGGTGTTAATTATTGTATTTGTTGCAATTATTGTAAAGAAGAGTCTTGTTTTGCCTAATGAAATCATACTTTGAGTAGATGGAATGTAACGGAAATGATAGTTTGTTGAAAATCTTACTTTTCATTCTATATTTAGCTTACTTTGCTTCACTCGATCAATATTGATACACTATGCCAACGATTAAAATTAATAGGATACAATGCACCGTTCCTGATGAAATAGATAAGGATGAAATGTTCTTGAAATTTAAGGGAGAGAAGGTATGGCCTGTAGGGAATTTGTACTTTAGAATAGATACTGGTGATAAAGTTGATGTGGATCTAAAGCTAGAAGTAGACTTAGGCTGGGTGGATGTAGAACTATGGGACTTTGATTTTCTAAGCTTCAACGACCATCTCGGTACATTTACTTTCAATGTGGATGATACACCTGGAGAGTACTCCACGAGTATGAAGCTACTGGAGAAGAACAGTACGGCCAGTTACATTATGCATTGGGAAATTTTGTGATATTAATGCAGTGATCTCTCTGACTCGGTCGCCGAATCAGAGAGCTAGACTTTCTTATTGAGCAGGGAAGTATTTTGGGACTAAATCTATGATTTTGTCTAAGGTGTCTGCTACTGATAACTTACTCATGCCACCAGCTGCGTTGGCATGACCACCACCATCGAAGTGTTCTGCAGCCAATACGTTGACAGGGTTTTCTTCTCCTTTTGATCGAAATGAAATTTTCATCATCCCATCACGTTCCGTGAAAACGATGGCGGCTTTCATCCCTTTGATAGATAGGGCTTGATTTGCTAGGCCGTCTGTATCACCTTTTTGGTAATCGTATTGTTCTAGTTCTTCCTTGGATAGAGAGATGATGGATACATGGTAGTCTTCCATGATCACTAGTTTTTGGCTCATAGCATAGCCCTGAAGGCGCAATCGGCTAGCCGTGTTGTTGTCATTAAGTACTTCATGGACGAGATGATGTTTGACACCTGCGGCTAATAATTTGGCAAGTAATTCATGCGTACGTGGCAATACTGAGGGGAAACGGAAGCTACCTGTATCAGTTAGAATGCCAAGGTACAGTGGTGTGCCGATATGTTCGTCTAGTAGGTTTTCATGCCCTGACTGTTCGATCAGTTCTACAATCAGTTGAGCAGTAGAGGAAGCTGAAGTGTCAGATACTGCGAGGTTAGGAAAATCCTGAGGGTTGAGATGGTGATCAATCATGATTTTTTTGCAAGTAGCAGATTCTAGTAGAGCTTGCATATCAGGACCGATACGATCCGTACCGTTATAGTCTAGGCAAAAGATGAGGTCTGTTTTTTGAAATGCTGCTGTCACTTCTTGTGGTTGATCCGTCATCAGCAAGATTTGAGAAGTATCTAGCCAGAACAGGAATTCTGGTGCAATATCAGGGTGACAGATGACTGCACTTTTCCCGAGTTTTTCTATGAATCGTTGCAGTCCCAAAGAACTACCTACAGAATCTCCATCAGGTGACTTGTGAGAGGTGATGACGATATGCGAAGCATTCAGTATTTCGGATTTTATCTGTTTATAAATGTTCATTGTGGCTGTGATATTAGATAATCAAATGTAGTAAGGAGGAGGTAAGTTTGTCTGATTGTAAACAAAAAAGCCGATTCAAATCCAGTTTGAATCGGCTTGCAGTTTTATGTGTTTGTCTTACAAGTGAATTGCTTCACCATATGCATCCTCTACGGCATCTTTGATTGCTTCAGACATGGTAGGGTGTGGATGTATAGCTTTCATGATTTCGTGACCTGTTGTCTCTAGTTTTCTAGCAACAACCGCTTCAGCGATCATATCCGTGACGCCAGCACCGATTAGGTGACATCCGAGCCACTCGCCATATTTTGCGTCAAAGATCACTTTTACAAATCCTTCAGCATTGCCTCCAGCTTGTGCTTTTCCAGAAGCAGAGAATGGGAATTTACCGACTTTGATGTCGTATCCAGCTTCTTTAGCCGCTTTTTCGGTCATACCTACAGATGCGATCTCCGGCGTACAGTAAGTACAGCCTGGGATGTTTTCATAGTCTAGAGCTTCAGGATTCTCTCCGAATATTTTTTCGACACAGATGATAGCTTCTGCTGACGATACGTGCGCAAGCGCTGGCCCGTGTACGATATCACCGATGGCGTAGATTCCGGGCAGATTAGTTTTGTAGAAATCATCTACGACAATTTTGCCTTTATCGGTCATGACGCCTACATCTTCTAGCCCTATGCCTTCGATGTTGGTAGAGATGCCCACAGCTGAGAGCACGATATCACAGTCGATTTGCTCCTCGCCTTTTTTCGTTTTGACAGTCACTTTACATCCCGAACCTTTGGTGTCTACAGAAGTCACCTCTGCACTGGTCATGATGTTCATACCTTGTTTTTTGAACGATCTAGCGAGTTGCTTCGATACGTCTTCGTCCTCTACAGGCACGATGTTGGGTAGGTACTCTACGATGGTTACTTCCGTGCCAATCGAGTTGTAGAAGTAAGCAAATTCAACCCCAATAGCTCCTGACCCGACAATCACCATTTTCTTAGGCTGCTTAGCGAGAGACATCGCTTCTCTGTAGCCGATGATTTTTTTGCCGTCTATCGGTAGATTTGGTAGCTCTCTCGATCTACCGCCTGTAGCGATGATGATATGATCTGCGCTATAGGTTTCGGTCTTGTCATCTGCATCGGTTACTGTTACAGTTTTATTTGCTGCTACTTTTCCGAATCCTAGGAGTTGATCGATTTTATTCTTTTTGAGTAGAAATTGGACACCTTTACTCATCGTGTCTGCGACACCACGACTTCTTTTGACCATTCCACCAAAATCTGCTTTTGAGTCTTTTACGGTGATTCCGTAATTTTCCGCATGAGAGATGTACTCGAATACACTAGCACTTTTGAGTAGCGCTTTGGTAGGTATACAGCCCCAGTTCAGGCAGATACCACCGATTTCTGCTTTTTCTACTACTGCTACTTTTTTTCCCAATTGAGATGCTCTGATAGCCGCAACGTATCCACCTGGACCGCTACCTATCACTATTACGTCATATTTGTTTGCCATAATTTCTTTGTACTGAATAAGATGAGACCTTGTTTAGTTCAGGCCGTTAAAGAGCTGCAAATTTAACCGCTTTGCCTTGAGAAAAAAAGATAATGTTCAAGCATAAAGCCTAAACCTATAATTTTAGCATTGTGACAATGCTATCTGATTCATTGTTGATAGAAAGAGGAAAGTCAACCCTGAATAGGAGGGACTAGAGGGATTTTTTGAGGAAAAAACATCGGGATAGATTGAAAGAGTGTATTTTTGATTCAAATTTCGAAAGAAATTATTTTAAGGAAACAATCAAACGAAATGTGCAAAAGTAGTGTCGTATCGACTCGTGTCGGTAGCGAGCATTGCGGATGCGGGAGGTCCGTCTGCAGTCAGTAGACGTGATATCATAAAATCAATGACACACATGAAATTATTGGAAGGAAAAACGGCATTAGTGACAGGCGCTTCTAAAGGTATCGGGAGAGCTATAGCGATTAAATATGCAGAACAGGGAGCCAACGTGGCTTTTACTTATTTGTCAAGTGTAGAAAAGGGCGAGGCACTCGTCGCGGAACTCGAAGCGTTCGGCGTGAAGGCGAAAGGTTATAGATCTGATGCGTCCAAGTTTGATGCGGCAGAAGAACTAATCGCTAATGTAGTGGCTGACTTTGGTCAACTTGATGTGTTGATCAACAATGCTGGGATTACCAAAGACAACCTTCTCATGAGAATGACTGAAGAAGCATGGGATGATGTGATCAATGTCAATCTAAAGTCTTGCTTTAATACTGTCAAAGCAGCTACTCGTACTTTCATGAAGCAGAAAGCAGGCTCTATCATTAATGTATCTTCTGTAGTAGGTGTCAAGGGAAATGCTGGACAGTCTAATTATGCAGCTTCTAAAGCAGGTATCATTGGGTTCACCAAGTCTATAGCGCTAGAGTTAGGTTCTAGGAATATTCGATGCAATGCCATCGCTCCAGGGTTTATCGAGACGGAGATGACGGATGTGCTGGATGAAAAAGTAGTGCAGGGATGGAGAGATGCGATCCCTATGAAACGTGGAGGAAAGCCTGAAGAAGTAGCTGACGCTTGTGTCTACCTCGGTTCAGATATGTCTACCTATGTTTCGGGACAGGTTCTTAATATCTGTGGAGCAATGCTCACCTAAAGTTTAGTCTTTCAATACTACGGTAAAAAAAAGGATCAAATCCATTGGGTTTGATCCTTTTTTGTCTTTTATATTCTTAGTATATCACCTTTTTGTGAGGGTAAAATACAAACATAAATCGCTATCAGCCCAAAGACTCACAACGATCTATGTAGGTGACATAATATTGTAGATTCTATTTAGAAGTAAAAATTAGCAGTTACTTGCCCTCCAACGTTCCCGATGCCTGCATTGATTGTATAACCGCTGTTCGAAGCATTGGTGTATTCTACTACACTGTTAGATTGGGAGTCCCAAGCCTCGTAAGTATTGCTGCTAGCACCGCTGTCCGAGTAGCTGACACCCCACGTAAACTTACCTCCTAATGAGAATTTAGGAAACAAAAATGCTTCTACTCCAATGAAACCGTATGCACCAGCACCCCAGTTTGTTGAGTTTTTGGTTTGGCTAGGGCGATATCCTTGAGAAGGTATGGTAGTGCCTCCAACTGGAAACGATGGGGCTCCAGTAGAGGGAGCTTGATTAGTTTCCGTGATTTCATTGCCATAGGTGTATTTATATGAAGTGCTTGCGCTAAAGTTTACAAATACATCTGCACCATATACACCTTGAATGCGACCGCTACCTTTTCGCTTTTCAATCCCAGCCAACAAAGTGACACTAGAGTTGGTTCGCGAAAGTTTGTCCTGAACGTAATCGTCAGGGCTGCTGCCATTGTCATCCATCACGTCATAGTAGGATACATTGTTGTAGAAGTTCAAGTTGAAACCGATTTTGTACGCTGTAGTACCCGAAACCATGTATTTTCCTTGAATTACAATTGGGCTTGTTGAGCTTTGATATTGCCACCAGTCGGCATTGTTATTAGTGCCGCCAGTGAAGATGTTTCCAACATAAGTAAGTGCTGTAGATGCACCTATCCCAACAGACCAATCACCTTGCTGAGGCAGTACTTCTTGACCATGTTTGTTCTTAAACGAGGGCTCACTATCTGTGCCTGTTTGTTGAGAACTCGTTGTTTCTTCTTGAGCATAAGCACATAAAGGTAGTACCAGTGCCCATATTAAAATATATTTAATCATAAGAAGTCTAGTTTAAAATTCTGATGTGAATGTGTAGTCGATTATTACATACTTCGTCTGGCCTTCTGTTAGAGAGATGGTTTGAGGATTTGCAGAATAGAACCCTGTTTTTGTTTCTTCATCGAAATCTTCATCGTACCCTGTGTATTCTGTCAGAAAGTCTAGTCCACTTACCGTGTAGGATACATCATTAGAAATGGCAGGTACTTCTACAGTGAAGCGTCCCTCATCATCTACAGTTACATCGATCACTTTAGTGACATCTACACCATTTGGCTGAGAGAAAGATAGATCATGGGAACTGTATGATATTTTGATCTTTGCTCCTTCTGCAGCGACCATTATGTCTTCACCGTCGGTCAGGTCATCGTCAAACTGTACTTTGCCTTCTATGATAGCTATACCAACACTCGTTTCAAAAGGGTTTTCCTCTGGGCTACAAGACACCATTACAAAAATCACTAAACTCAAAAGTGATAAACTTACTTTTTTCATATTCTTTTTTTTAGATAGATAATTAAGGCACAAATGTATATATTTTTAGTACTAAACTATGTTTTATTTGTATTATTATAATTTCTATTTATTCATATTATTTGGCTTGATCATAGACTCTTTCGTGTTTTTGATGGAATTGAATTATAGATTTGTGCCTATTGAAGAAGTGGAATGCTTTTAGTCAGAAGACATTTTTTGGGACAACTTTTTTATTCCTATCTTTCGAGCCTACTTCATTTACATAGAAATTTATACACTATTGCCTGTCATTCAATTTCAATATTCGATTTGGCTTCTGCCACTGTATTTGCTGATTGCTCTGGCTTTCACCTATCTACTTTATGCTAAAAGTGGGCCATGGAATCAGCAGACCAATCGGTTACTTTTCGCGCTACGATTTGCTTTGTGGAGTGTCCTATCGATACTCCTGCTCAATCCGATGATCAATCAATACCTCGAGCAGTTAGAAAGCCCCAGGGTAGTATTAGCGGTAGATAATTCGACTTCTATCCGAAATACTATGGATTCGACACAGATCACACTACTCCATGATCAAATGTCCAAATTATCTGAGAAATTGGAAGGTCGAGGGTACGAGGTGATCAAGATGGGATTGGGTAGGGGATTTGAATCATGGGATGATATGACATTCGTCGAACCCACCACTGATCTGAGTGAGATGATGAGTAGTATCACTGCTAGTTTTGAGAATACTAATTTGGCATCCGTGTTTTTAATGTCGGATGGAAAATTTAATAGAGGCGTGTCTCCGCTTTATCAGCCGTATCAGTTTCATTTGAATACGATAGGTGTAGGAGATACAACTCAGCAACTGGACCTGGAGTTGGATAATATTCTGTTCAATAAGATCGCCTATCAGGGGAATCGTTATCCTGTTGTAGTAGAAGTGAAAAATTATGGGTTCAAAGGACATAAAACCAAACTGAGTATCAGACGTGAAGGAAAAGTCTTGGAGACTAAGGAGGTTAATTTTGACTCAGGGCAAGGGGTGACACGTGTGGTTTTTGAAGTAAAAGCTACTCATGATGGTTTGCAGCCTTTGGATGTCGTGCTTGCGCCCTTGGATGAAGAGGTAATTCAACAGAATAATTCCCAACGCATCTATGTAGATGTGATTGATGGGAAGCAAAATATATTGATCGCGGCACCCGCCCCGCATCCAGATTTGAAGGCTTTAAAAGCTGTGATAGAGAATAATCAAAATTTTGAAGTCACAGTGTATATAGCAGGAGTTGGGGATTACCCTGAAGAAAAATATGACTTAGCGATAGTTCATAATGTCTATGATGGCGCTAATCGTACTAGGTCAATATTGGCTAAGCTTGAAAAGCAGAAGGTGCCCCTTTTTTATATAGTGGGATCTCAAACTAATTTTAGAACACTCGCTCGTGAGAATAAAGTGCTACAGGTCGTGCAGAAACGAAACCAACGAGACCGAGTGATCGCCTCGCTCAATCCGGAGATGGACTTGTTTACACTAGACTCAGAGCTAAATGAACGGTGGCAAGAGTTCGTGCCACTCTCTGTGCCTTATGGAGATATTAATATCCCAGCAAATGCCAAAGTGTTGTTGAACCAGAAAATAGGATCAGTAACTGTGAATAAGCCATTGCTCTTTACAGTAGCTGCCGATGATGTAAAGCAGGCTTATCTGCTGGCCGATGGTGTCTGGCAATGGAGGATGCAAGAGTATGGTCTTTATGAAGATACACAGAGTTTTGATGAGTTCTTTCTGAAATTAGTGCAGTACTTGAGCACGAAGAATGACAAGCGGAAATTTAAATTCTATCCTACAGATACGGAGTATAATACCAATGAACCCGTACATTTTCAGGCAGAGCTCTACAATGATGTCTATGAGCGAATTTACGGGCAAGAAATCAAGATCTCTGTGGGAGAATTAGGAAAGGAAACCAAAGAGTATTCATTTGTGCCTGCTTCACAATATGCTAAGCTGGAGTTGGCTAATCTAGAACCTGCCAACTACCGTTATGAGGCTTCTACCTTAGTGGATGGGAAATCAGAAAAGGTTTCAGGTAGTTTTGTGGTGAAGGAACAGCAACTGGAACAGTTAGATCAGGTTGCTGATTTTGGATTGTTACAACAGCTAGCGATCCAGAACCAAGGCCAGTTTTATACGCTTGCCGATTGGGATGAAATGCTGGGTGATGTTGAATCGTATGATTTCAAGCCCCGTGTGCATTTCCAAGAAGAAATCTTTCCTTTGGTGAATTTGATATGGGTTTTATTCGTACTCCTAGTACTGGTATCTTCGGAGTGGCTACTCAGAAAATATTCTGGAGGGTATTAAAAAAAAGAGTAGGCTCTGGGCCTACTCTTTTTTCTCTTTCTTAGAATTCTTTTTCTTCTTGACTGATATACTCAGCGTTTCTTCTTTTTCTATATGATCTGCTAACAGCGTATCCCCTTCCTGAACATCTCCAGTTAGGATAAACTCTGCTACTTGATCTTCCAAGTATTTTTGGATAGCTCTGTTCAGAGGTCTTGCTCCGTATGCAGGGTCATATCCTTTCTCTGCTAAGAAATCTTTAGCTTTATCAGTTAGCTCTACATTGTAACCTAGTTCGATCACACGCTCTAGCAATTTGTCTAGCGTGATATCGATGATTTTATGTACATCTTCTCTTTCTAGAGAGTTGAATACAATCACATCATCTAGTCTATTGAGAAACTCTGGTGAGAAAGTTTTCTTCAGAGCGTTTTGAATCGTAGACTTCATGATGTCATCTAGATTCTCTTTCTTGTTCTGATTCATGAACCCGATCCCAGTACCAAAGTCCTTGAGGTCTCTAGCACCGATGTTAGAAGTCATGATAATCACTGTGTTTCTAAAGTCTACTTTTCTACCAAGGCCATCTGTCAATATACCATCATCCAATACTTGTAGTAGGATGTTGAATACGTCTGGGTGCGCCTTTTCGATTTCGTCTAGGAGAACTACGCTGTATGGTTTTCTTCTCACTTTTTCTGTGAGCTGTCCACCTTCTTCATAACCTACATACCCAGGAGGTGCTCCTACCAGTCTAGATACGGAGAATTTTTCCATGTATTCACTCATGTCGATTCTCACCAAAGCATCGTCTTTATCAAACATGTATTTAGACAACACTTTCGCCAATTCGGTTTTTCCTACTCCAGTTGGACCTAGAAAGACGAAAGAGCCAATTGGTTTTTTCGGGTCTTTCAGACCTACACGAGTTCGTTGTATCGCTTTTGATAGTTTAACGATAACTTCATCTTGACCGATCACTTGCTTTTTCAAGTCATCTTTCATCGTGAGTAGTTTCTTGCTTTCCTTCTGTGCTACCCTTTTTACTGGGACACCAGTCATCATTGCGATTACTTCGGCTACACTATCTTCGTCAACTACATAGCGTTGCGATTTGGTTTCTTCTTCCCACTTCGCTTTGGCTAGTTCGAGTTGCTCTATGAGCTTCTTTTCTTTGTCTCTGAGCTGAGCTGCTTCTTCGTATTTTTGGCTTTTTACAACCTGATTTTTTTCTACTTTGACATCTTCAATAGAGTCCTCAAGACTGATGATCTCGTCTGGTACATATATATTGTTGATATGTACTCTAGAACCTGCCTCATCCATGACGTCAATAGCCTTGTCTGGCAAGAATCTATCGCTGATGTATCTGTCAGATAGTGCTACACACGCTTTGATTGCCTCTTCTGTATAGTTGACGTTGTGGTGATCCTCGTACTTGTCTTTGATGTTATTTAGGATTTGCACGGTTTCATCTACAGTTGTAGCATCCACCATCACCATTTGGAATCTACGGGCGAGCGCACCGTCTTTTTCGATGTACTGTCTGTATTCGTCCAAAGTAGTTGCCCCGATGCATTGAATTTCTCCACGGGCTAGTGCTGGTTTAAACATGTTAGACGCATCTAGCGATCCAGACGCTCCGCCAGCTCCTACTATGGTGTGTAATTCGTCAATGAAAAGGATCACTTCAGGAGATTTTTCAATCTCATTCATGACAGCCTTCATTCTTTCTTCGAATTGCCCTCTATATTTTGTTCCTGCTACTAAAGATGCCAAATCAAGTGTTACCACTCGCTTGCCAAACAATACTCTAGATACTTTCTTTTGAATGATTCTCAGTGCTAGGCCTTCTGCGATAGCAGTTTTACCCACACCAGGCTCACCGATTAGAATAGGGTTGTTTTTCTTTCTTCTACTTAGGATTTGTGCAACACGCTCAATCTCCTTGTCGCGACCTACGATAGGGTCGAGTTTGTCACTCTCTGCTAGCTTGGTCAGGTCTCTACCGAAATTGTCAAGAACAGGAGTTCTTGATTTCTCTCCGCCTTTGCCTGATGGATCCTTACTTGAAGAACCGCCTGTGCCACCAGAGCCAAATAGACGAGAGTCGTCTTCGGGTTCGTCTGTATCAGAAGACGAAGACATCGGGTGCTCTGTTTGATATTCTAGCAATTCTTTGACGACATCATAGGCTACATCGAACTTATCGAGGATTTGAGTCCCTATATTGTCTTCATCTCTTAGGATAGAAAGCAATAGATGTTCAGTGCCTATGAGTTGGCTTTTGAATATTTTAGCTTCTAAGTATGTGATTTTTAGAACTTTTTCTGACTGTCTCGTCAGAGGAATGTTCGCTAGGTTCTTAACATTGTTAGTAGCAGACCCTTTGGTGGCTTTTTCTATGGAAGCTCTGAGTTCGTCTAGCGAGACCCCTAGTTTCTTTAGTAAGCTAATGGCTACACCTTCTCCCTCGCGAATCATACCGAGTATGAGGTGTTCCGTACCTATATAGTCGTGTCCAAGTCGGAGTGCTTCCTCACGACTCAATGAAATTACCTCTTTTACTCTATTCGAAAACTTTGCTTCCATGTGCTACTTCGTTGTAGTAAAAATAATTTTTAATCTAACAAAAACTAAACATTAAGATAAAAACGATCTATTCATGTAATCGTTGTAATCAGGCTTTAGTTTTTACAAATAGTTGTCGGATTCTGGCCCAGTATTACTGAGCAAATCCAGTACGCTCAAGTTGGCTGCAAATTCTTTACCAAACAGCTGTGGGTACGGGATGGGATCAAAGATCTTTGAACAAATATAATCTTTTTTGGGGTGAATCATGGACCTCATGTCTTCTAATTGACCTTCTGTATTGGATTCGTATTGTTCAGTGAAATTGATTTTCGTGCCAATATTGAGGACTTTGAGACAGAATGACAGTATCTCAGTGTTGAGATCGATGAGCCGCTCGTGTTTTGCGAATAAGATGTCGTGAATGTATGGTTCGTAAAATTCGAAGTAGGGGGACTTATTGTATGCTGAGATAATCGCCCGCCAGTGATCATTGAGCCACCGGTGTTTGTACTCGATTTTAATGTCCGAGATTTTGATTTTTTTGTTCCCGCCAATCATTGGTATGGCCAGTGGTAGGACTTGGTTAGAGCCTAAGATGTAGCAGCGATTTCTATAGGTTTGTTTGACGAAATGTTCCTGAGTTTCTATCCATACTTCCTCTTTAGATTTGAGGAAGGAAAAGTAAGCAACACACGGAAAATACTGACTGTCAATGATGGTTTTCATATAAAATCAGACAAGTCTCCCATACCTTCCCTGACGATTTCTGCTTCGCCCTCAGTGCAGTCCACAACTGTACTGGCGACATTGTTTCCATATCCTCCGTCTATGATCAAATCCACCTTGCCGTTATACTTTTCATAGATGAGTTCTGGATCGGTAGAGTATTCGAGTACTTCATCATCATGGTGTATGGAGGTGGTGATGATGGGGTTTTCCAGTTCTCTGACGATGTCTCTCGGAATGTTGTTGTCTGGGACTCGGATGCCTATTGTTTTTTTAGAAGTGTGTAGCATCTTAGGGACCTTGGTACTTGCATTGAGTATGAAAGTGAAGGGGCCAGGAAGGGCTTTTTTCATCAACTTGAAAGTCGAAGTGTCCAGAGACTTGGTGTACTCTGAGATATGACTTAGGTCATAGCAGATGAAAGAGAAGTCGACACGTTTGCTTTTGATTTCCTTGAGCTGCTTGATTCTTTCTATGGCTTTGGCATTGAATATATCACAGCCCATCCCATAAATGGTGTCCGTAGGGTAGATGATGACGCCTCCTTTTCTTAGGACTTGAACAATTTGACTAATTTTTCTAGGGTCTGGGTTCTCTTCGTACAGTTTGATGAACTCTGTTTTCATAGGATTCAAATTTAATCAAATGTCCGGTTTATAAATAGCAAAACATTATTAGTTCAAGTCGGATGCCGAAATGACTAATTGCTTATTTTTGCCGCCTTATGAATAAGAAAAAAGTGATTTTGGGAGCTGTTATCGTTTCATTCTCAGTGATGCTCTCCTCATTTGGGTTTTATTTTCATCAGGTCGTTTACGCCCCGAATTTTTTGTATGAAAAGCAACCTAAACCTTTGATCATTCCTACAGGATCTGATTTTAAGTATG
Source organism: Reichenbachiella agariperforans (assembly GCF_900142205.1). Classification (GTDB taxonomy): domain Bacteria; phylum Bacteroidota; class Bacteroidia; order Cytophagales; family Cyclobacteriaceae; genus Reichenbachiella; species Reichenbachiella agariperforans. The sequence goes on along the minus strand of NZ_FRAA01000003.1, from coordinate 427,407 downwards.
TTCAAAAAGAACTTTCTAAAGGCGGGTTTTTGGACGAGGTGATTAGTTTTAGTTTTCTCTCCAAAACGATGGGGTATGATGAAAGCGTAAAGCCAGGACTCTACCTGATAGAGCCAGGGATGAGTAACCTGGAAGTGATTAGAATGCTTCGGTTGGGCAGTCAGACTCCCGTCAACGTAACATTCAATAATGTGCGCTTGGTGTCGGACTTAGCTGAGAAAATCACGAAAAACCTAGAAATATCAGAAGCGGATTTCATGGGTGTTTTGCGAAATGACTCTTTGATTCGTGCCAATGGCTTTGATAGTTTGACGATTATTTCGATGTTTATCCCCAATACCTATCAGGCCTATTGGACTACTTCTCCTGAGTCACTTTTTGCGAAGATGAAGCGGGAGTATGACAAGTTCTGGAATGAGGAGCGATTGGCAAAGGCAAAAGCACTTGGCTTGTCGACCAAGGAGGTTTCAGTGCTGGCATCTATCGTACAGGCAGAAACAATCATGTCGGATGAAAGACCGATTGTGGCTGGCTTATACCTCAATCGCCTCGAAAGAGGAATCCCGCTACAGGCAGACCCTACCTTGGTTTTTGCTGCGCAGGATTTTGAAATCAAACGTGTATTGACCAAACATACTTTGATAGACTCCCCATTCAATACCTACAAGTATGCTGGACTGCCTCCTGGACCGATCAACATGCCGAGTATCAAATCTATAGATGCAGTATTGAACCATCAGGACAATAAATTTATCTATATGTGTGCGAAAGAAGATTTTTCGGGCTATCACAATTTTGCCACGAACCTCCGTGATCACAATAATAATGCGATTCGATACCAAAGAGCACTTAACAAAGCTGGACTCTACCGCTAATGGCCAAGCAATACAGTTTTTTCGAGGATGTTTATGAAGTGGTCAAGTTGATCCCAAAAGGACGAGCGACTAGTTATGGTCTGATCGCTAACTATCTCGGAACGAAACTGAGCGCGCGCATGGTAGGTTGGGCGATGAATGCAGCGCATGGATTGCCAGACGTACCTGCCCATCGAGTAGTCAACCGAGAGGGGCTATTGACTGGTAAGGTGCATTTTGGGTCTCCCTCGCGCATGCAGGAACTACTGGAGGCGGAAGGCTTGACAGTTGTGGAAGATAAGATTCAGCATTTCAAAGAGATCGTTTGGGATCCGATGAAAGAACTGGAGAATTAACTCTTTCGGCTAATGATCGCTAGTCCGACGAAACTCAGAAGTCCGTTGAGCAGTAAAAGCTCAAACCCGAATTGATATCCTCCGAACCATGTGGCAGAATAAGAGTTGATTACGTAGGTCAATATCGGAGCGACTAGGCATACCACAGGAACCAGCTCATCTTTGACAGCTCGTTTGGTAAACAGCCCGAACGAATATAGTCCTAAAAGTGGTCCGTAAGTGTAACCAGCTACTTTGAAAACCTGATTGATCACACTGTCGTCGTTGATGGCCTTGAAGATTAAAATGACTACTAGTATCAGTACTGAGAATCCAAGGTGGATCCAGCGTCGCTGGTGTGTGGCGGATTCGTTGGGGTCTTTCCCCAAGAAGTCTATATAAAAGGAAGTCGTCAGTGCAGTGAGTGCTGAGTCAGCACTAGAGTAGGCAGCTGCAGTGATGCCGAGTAAGAAAATAACCCCTCCCAATAATCCAAAATGATTGATGGCTAGGTATGGAAAGAGTGCATCGGTGGTTTGGGTAAGGTCAATGTTTTTGACTTCTACAAAGTGATAAAGTAGTGTCCCTAGCCCCAAAAAGAACAGGTTAACAAATACGAGTACGATGCTAAACCAAAGCATGTTTTTTTGCGCGTCCTTAAGGGATCGGCACGTGAGATTTTTTTGCATCATGTCCTGATCCAGTCCAGTCATCACGATAGCAATGAATGCTCCAGCAAAGAACTGCTTGAAGAAGTTTCGGGGAGCTTGCCAGTCCCAGACAAACATCTCAGAGGTAGAACTATTACTGATGATGTCTATGATTTGGCCCGGGGAGTAGTTGAGGTCAGAGGCGATGATCCAGATGCTGATGCCGACGGCTAGTAGCATAAAAAGTGTCTGCAGAGTGTCTGTCCAGACAATCGTTTTGATACCTCCCTTGAACGTGTAGAGCCAAATGAGAGCGATGGTCACAAATACGGACACAGCAAAAGGGATGTCAAATGCATCGAAAAATGCGACTTGTAGTACGGTAGCAACTAGAAATAATCTAAAAGCAGCACCGATGACTCTAGATATGAGGAAGAAAAAAGCACCTGTTTTGTAAGATTTTTTTCCGAATCTGGAGTCTAAATATTGATAGATGGATACCAAATTCATCTTATAATATAGAGGAAGAAGTACACTGCCTATCACCCAATAACCCAGAAGGTAGCCCAAGACAATTTGGAAGTAAGACCAGTGACTACTCCCTACTTCACCAGGGACAGAGATAAAGGTGACACCAGACAAAGAAGCACCGATCATTCCAAAAGCAACCAAATACCAAGGGGACTGTCGATTACCTGTAAAGAAGCTTTCGGCAGTAGAACCACGACTGGTGAGTTTAGCGATCAGCATCAATACAGCAAAATATCCAGCGATGATAAGGAAGACGAGTAGTGGGCTCATAGAGAATCGAATGTTGAATGTTGCCGCAAACATATTAAATTTTGTCGGCTATTTTGGTCTAGCTTTGATTGATGGTGTTAATAGGGGGTGGGATTAGTAAGTGAGCGTTATTCCTGTTATTTTTGCCGCCTATGCAAGAGAGAGCTACCGCGGAGAAGGTATCATTCAATCATGAAGATGCTACTTCGAAACAATTCGTTCAGACATTGAACAAACGAGTGAACGAATACTTCCAGTCAAAGGGGATTTCCAAACATGGGAATGTGACCTTGTACATCAAGACCGTAGTGATGCTGTCTATGTTTATTGTGCCCTACTTTGTGGTCATTCTGATGGAGCCACAAGGTCTCGTAGCTTTAGGTCTGATGATCATCATGGGGATGGGGATGGCTGGAATCGGATTGTCGATCATGCATGATGCGATTCATGGGGCGTATTCTTCTAACCGTACGGTCAACAAAATCCTCGGCTATACACTCAATCTCGTAGGAGGCAATGCCATCAACTGGCGTATCCAGCACAATGTCAAGCACCACACCTATACCAATATCGAAGAGCATGATGAAGATATAGAGCCGAAGGCTATTTTGAGATTTTCTCCAGGGACGAAGTTGAAACCTATTCATAAGTACCAGTATTTGTATGCATGGTTTTTCTACGGGCTGGGGACTTTCTTTTGGGTGACGTTCAAGGATTTTGCTAAGATCACGCGATACAACAAGGAAGGCTTGTTGGCCAAAAACACGAAGAGTATTGCAGGAGAGTATGTGATATTGATCCTAACGAAGGTCGTGTATTATATCTATGCGATCGGTGTGCCGGTCTATTTCACTTCGTATACGGGATGGCAGATATTCGGTGGGTTTATGCTCATGCACTTTGTGGCAGGTATGGGCTTGGCGGTGATTTTTCAGCCTGCACACCTGATGAATGAAGTGGATTTTCCAGCACCAGACAAAGACGGTAACATGGAGTATTCGTGGACGGTACATCAACTGTACACCACCGTGAATTTCGGGAATCAAAACCGAATATTGGATTGGTACGCTGGTGGGTTGAATTTCCAAATCGAGCACCATTTGTTTCCGCATATATGCCATGTGCACTACAAGCATCTGGCTAAGATTGTCAAAGAAACAGCTGCGGAGTACAATTATCCCTACTACGCAGAGCCGACATTTAGATCGGCACTATTGGCACATGGGCGTATGCTCAAAGCCTTAGGTTTGCCTGCAAAGGCTGCAGCGTAGCGCTAGCGGGTTGTCCAAAGATCAGAATCTCTGGAGGTGTGAAATACAGCTACGATTAGTATCGTAGAATTACTCTTGTCGATTCGAAAATGAACACCGTAGGGGAATTTCTTCAGGTAGATGATTCGGGTTTGCTCGAATCGGGTTTGTGATTTGAACGGAAATGTATGGATGTTATCTACGGCTTGTTGGAGTCTAATTTCAAAGGCATGTCCTAACCCGTTGTTTTGTTCGGTGTAGAATAAATAGGCATCACGAATATCTTCTTCAGCAGCCTTTGTGATTTCTACAGCGTACGCCATGCTGCCTATTTTTTAAACAAATCCTTTTTTGCACTGTCCCAACTCCTCGTTTTCATTTCTCCACTATTGACAAGTTCTAGGCGCTTAGAAACTTCTTGTTGTTGCCATTCGGGAACAGGTTTTTCTTCGTTGATAGATACGTAATCTAAGGTCTGAATTAAATCCATAAAGGTGTCAAACCTATTGTCCTGTATGTCAAGTGTGATTTTCATGAGACATGATTTAAAGTCCTAATAAAGAATACAATAAGGCTTTTTTGAATCGGAAAAACAAATGGATGATCAAAAATCAATATTGTTAAATAGTACTTATGAGGTTTACTTACACTTTGCGAAAGCAATGTCTAGGTCCGCTTGGATGTCTTCGATGTGTTCTAACCCTACGGAGAGACGAATCAAGTTGGCGGTGATGCCGGTTGCTTCACGCTCTTCATCGGTGAGTTTGGCATGAGTCGTCGAGGCAGGGTGCGTTACGATGGTACGCGTGTCACCGAGATTGGCACTGAGCGAGCACATCTCTACACCTTCCAAGAAAGTCTTGCCTGCTTCTAAGCCTCCTTTGATTCCAAACGAAACCATACCGCCGCCCGTACTCATCTGTTTTTTGGCAATTTCATGCTGCGGATGTGAAGGAAGGAAAGGATAACGTACCCATTCTACCTGCGGATGTGCTTCTAGATATTCAGCCAGTTTGAGCGCGTTTTCGCTGTGTCGATCCATACGTACGGCGAGGGTTTCCAAGCTCTTGGATAGAATCCATGCGTTGAAAGGAGACAAGGAAGGTCCGGTACTTCTCGAAAAAGTAAAAATGTCTGCGATCAAGTCTTTGCGACCGAGTACCATGCCACCCATCACGCGACCTTGACCATCGATGTACTTGGTGGCAGAGTGGATGACCAAATCTGCCCCAAACTCGATTGGACGCTGAATATATGGTGTAGCAAAACAATTGTCTACGATCAATATTAGATCATGCTTTTTGCAAAACGCGCTCGCAAAATCTAGGTCGATCAATTCAATCCCAGGATTAGTAGGTGTCTCTAGGTATAGCAACTTAGAGTTAGGTTTGACAGCTGCGTCCCAGCTACTGGTGTCGTTGAGGTCGACATAGTCACTGCTGATGTTGTACTTGGGCAGAAACTTGCTGAAAATCGTATGCGTCGAGCCGAAGATCGATCGGACGGAGAGCATGTGATCACCCGCTGACAATATCGTCATGAAGGTGGTGAAGATCGCCGACATCCCAGTAGCTGTAGCGAATCCCGCCTCTGCTTTTTCCAACTTGCACATCTTATCGATGAGTTCGCTGGTGTTGGGGTTGGTAAATCGGCTGTAGGTATTGCGATCGATTTCGTTGGCAAAAGTCGCACGCATTTCTTCCACATCGTCAAACAAAAAGCTTGACGTCAAGTACATCGGCGTAGAGTGCTCCTTTTCTGGAGTTGTTTCTATCTGTGTCCTAATGGCTTCTGTTTCGAAATGCTTATTGACTTTACTCATCTTCTATCTAATCAATTGACGAATTGCCCTGTTTTGAGCAAGGTGCAAATATGGCTTTTTCTTCCCTGAAATTGAAGGAAGAGCGATGACTATTATCATACATTTACTTAGGTTTGCGGTCGCGTAAATTTATGAGTGACAAGCCACAAATACTGAAGATTGAAAAAACCTTTCCGCTAGAGCGGGGAGGGGAGTTGCCTGCTTTGGAGATTGCCTACCATACGTGGGGTGAACTCAATGAGGCCAAGGACAATGTGGTCTGGGTATTTCATGCGCTTACTGCCAATTCTAATTTGGCGGATTGGTGGGGCGATATCCTCACGGACGAATCAGCCCTCAGTCCTCAGAAGTATTTCATTGTATGTGCCAACATCCTCGGTTCACCCTATGGGACCTCTAGTCCGCTGACCATCAACCCAGAGACGGGTGCACCATATTATTCGGATTTTCCGATGTACACGATACGTGACATGATCGCTGCGCACCAGTTGCTGAGGGATCATCTCGGAATCAAAAAAGTAGCCATTGGGCTCGGTGGTTCGATGGGTGGTTTTCAGGCCTACGAATGGGCGGTACAAGAACCAGAGTTTTTCGAAAAACTGATCCTAGTAGTGACTGGGCCGAAGGAGTCGCCATGGAGACTGGCCGTACACAGTGCGCAACGCATTGCCATAGAGGCTGATCCGACTTGGAGAGACCATGACATGCGTGCGGGTGAACATGGAGTCGCTGCGGCGCGTGCCATTGGGATGTTGTCTTATCGCAACCACACGATCTTTAATCAGACCCAAGCTGACGAGATATCCAAGATGGATGGTTTTCGGGCAGACTCTTATATGAGGTACCAGGGCAAGAAGCTGATTGATCGCAAGTTTCAAGGCTATCTCCTTTGGTCGATGACCAAGGGAATGGACTCGCATGATATCGGCCGTGATCGCGGCGGGGTAGAGGCGGCACTGCAACTGATCCAAGCGGAGGTGCTCCAGATTTCTATAGACTCTGATATCCTATTCGCCTGCGATGAACAAGAGTGGATCGCCTCACACATCCCTAAGGTCACTTACCGTGAAATCAAATCCCTCTATGGACACGATGGTTTCCTGACCGAATTCGGTAAGATCAACGTCCTGATGAAGGAGTTTTTAGGCTAGTAGTTAGATGCTGGTATTTAGATTTTAGTATCTAGATCAAAAAAAGAAACCTTTTCTGCCCAATTTCTAGTGTCTAGCGATCTAAGGTCTTGATTCGTTAATGTAGAGATTTTATTCTCCACTTAATCTGTAGTGCTTTCTGTATATAGTCGTTTAAGTCCCTCTTCTTTGTTAATTTTCTGTACTTGTAACTATTGTTACAATCCCAAGATGATCAGAGCCGTACATTTGTTGTATAGTTTAAATGAAGAACTTTAAAAACATTGACTCATGAAGATAGAACAGATATATACTGGGTGTTTGGCGCAGGGAGCGTACTACATCGAGAGCAAGGGAGAGGCAGCCATCATTGATCCGCTGCGTGAAGTGGACTCGTACATCGCTAAGGCGAAAGAAGACGGTGCTACCATCAAATATATTTTCGAAACACACTTTCATGCAGATTTCGTGTCTGGGCATGTGGATCTTGCTCAGAAGACTGGTGGGCAGATCGTCTATGGTCCGAATGCAGAGACGGCTTTTGAGAGTCACATCGGTACGGATGGTGAGGTTTTTGAGCTTGGAGATGTTAGGATCAAACTCCTGCATACCCCAGGGCACACGATGGAGAGCAGCACCTATTTGCTCTACGACGAGTCGGGTAGGGAGCATGCGATATTCTCGGGGGACACTTTGTTTATCGGGGATGTCGGACGACCTGATCTAGCGGTGAAGACGGATTTGACGCGAGAGGATTTGGCGAGCCATTTGTTTGATAGTTTGAGAGACAAAATCATGACTTTGCCAGACGAGGTGATAGTCTATCCAGCGCATGGTGCTGGGTCGGCCTGTGGCAAGAACATGTCCAAGGAGACGTGGGATACGCTGGGCAACCAGAAGGAAGTAAACTACGCACTCAGAGCAGACATGACGCGCGAGGAGTTCATCAAAGAGGTGACTTCTGGGATTTTGCCTCCTCCACAGTACTTTGCCAAGAATGCCATGATGAATAAGTCAGGCTATGACAGCATCGATGAGGTAATGGCCAAAGGAAATGTAGCCTTGGATGTAGATGTTTTCGAAGCGATGGCCAACCACGAAGGTGCATTGGTGTTGGATACGCGTAGCAAGACGGATTTTGTGGCGTCACACATTCCTAATGCTATATTCATCGGGATCGATGGGAGTTTTGCGCCATGGGTAGGTGCTTTGATTACGGACTTGAAACAACCGATCGTATTGGTGGCTGATGAGGGGCGTGAAGAGGAAGTCCTCACCAGGCTTTCCCGCGTAGGGTATGACAATACGCTCGGATACCTCAAGGGAGGAATGACGGCTTGGAAACAAGCGGGTAAGGATACCGACAGTATCGAATCGGTCACTGCTGAGGAGCTAGGACAGCGCATGGCTAGCGAGTCCATGACTGTGATGGATGTGCGCAAGCCTGGAGAGTACAGTTCTGAACATGTCGATGGGGCTTTGTTTTTTCCATTGGATTTCATCAATGACAATATGGACGAACTGGACAAGAACGAAAAATACTACATCCACTGTGCGAGTGGCTATCGGTCTGTCATCGCCAGCTCGATTCTCAAATCACGTGGTTTTCACAATATCGCAGACGTGGCAGGTGGATTTAAAGCCATACAGGAGACAGGAATCAAAAAGTCAGATTATGTTTGCCCTTCGACATTAAAGTAGGATCAATCAAAAGTTATTTACCATGTACGAAAATATTGATGAAGAAGAATTTGCTGAGAAATTGGCCGCTGATGACAATGCTGTCTTGTTGGACGTAAGAACGCAGCAGGAATGGGATTCGGGCTATATCAAAGATGCGATCTTGTTGGACTTTTTCAATCCAGAATTTCCTAAGGAAGTAGAGAAGCTAGACAAAGCCAAAAACTACTACATCTACTGCCGCAGTGGCAACCGCAGTGGGCAGGCCTGTGGCCTCATGGAAGGCATGGGATTCACCGGAGAGCTATACAATCTAGAAGGTGGTGTGATGGCATGGACTGGCGATCTCGAAGAGTAATGCCTCAGCGTCTCCTTTGATAGAAAAGGATAAGCGTTAGATAGCACCTAGATTTCTGGGTGCTATTTTTTTTGTCCTGAACCATTCGATTAAGGAGTATTGAGGTCGTCAGACAGGTTAGTGTCTGATAAATGCTTGCTGGTGTGGACGATCATGGTCGTGTAGCTTTCTCTGAAAAGGTATCTTTTTGTAGTCTTTCTTCATCAGCTTTTTATTATGGTGAAAAAAAAAGAGCGTTGGGAGGGGGGGTGAGACCTGATCTCTCCAACCTAAGCTTAGTTCGGCTCCCATGTTGCCTTACCTCAGGGTCAAGGTAAGCTTAGTTCCACCCTGTAGTAAGCTTAGGTTGGGGCTCTGGTAAGCTTACCTTCAGACTCAGGTAAGCTTAGCTTTTATCCAAAGTGCATAAAGCCTGCTCAAAAGCTTGTTTTGAAGGTTTTTGAGTGATGAATAACCCCCTGCTGATTTCTGATTTGATCCCCTGATGAACGCATGGTTATGGCTGGATATTGAGCCAATGAAGATCGCTAAATAAGACTAAACAAGTCTGAAGACTTGCCCTGTAATATAGACTTTCAAGTTTCGCTTTGCGCTAAGACGTAAAAGAGCGGGGTTTTCTCTTCTCGAATGATGCTGCGGGAAGCCGACTGCTGATCGACTTGGTGAGACCAAACTAGTATTTTCTGTCGATATTTCCCAAGGCTACAGGCAAATCCCTTCGAATATCACAAAACGCTATGAGGTGGGTGCTATATTTTGGGTTGGGAGGGGGATGAGACCTGACCTGTCCAACCTAAGCTTAGTTCGGCTCCCATGTTGCCTTACCTCAGGGTCAAGGTAAGCTTTGTTCCACCCTGTAGTAAGCTTAGGTTGGGGCTCTGGTAAGCTTACCTTCAGGCTCAGGTAAGCTTAGCTTTTGTCCAAAGCGCATAAAGCCTGCTCAAAAGCCTTTTTTGAAGGTTTTTGAGTGATGAATAACCCCCTGCTGGTTTCTGATTTGATCCCCTGATGAACGCGTGGTTATGGCTGGGTATTGAGCCAATGAAGATCGCCAATTAGAACTAGGCAAGTCTGGAGACTTGTCCTGTATACATGCTTTCAAGTCTCGCTTTGCGCTAAGGCTTAAAAGAGCGGGGAATCCTACGATCTGAGAGGCTGACAAGTAAGCAATAATGTCGAATAGCTCTAGAGGAAAGAGTCTCGAAAGGTCAGTTCGAACTCACCCAATACTGGAACAGGGGCTGATAATGTTTCAGTGGTAAGCAATAAATCAAAAGCACCACAAACATGCATCTCAAAATCATTGCCATGCGCCCCATAAATATGAAAAAAATTAGAATTAACATCGCCATAGTAAACTAGCCATTCTGAGGATCCATTAATAATAATGGTAAACTTAGATCCCAATCCTCCATTTGGAATGTTTTCACTGATTAAATAGGATCCGGGCTTGATAAGCTTTGATAGCTCATTTTCTTCTGACTGACTCAACAACTGAAATTGGTATGTGGTTATTTTTTCTATATTATCTCCTGATAGTTTATACTCACTCAGCCCCGCACCTACTCCTCGTAAACCATATTCCTCATATAGTTTGATTTGATTCATAGTGTCAGATATATAAAGTACACTATCAGGGAATGTTAACTTTACGAATGATATTTTTTCATCCGAGCAACTCTGATTGTCGAATAGCTCTAGCATGTAGTTTGGTACTATGGGCTCTTCCTGATGACAAGCGTTAAAGACTATGATTGAAGTAAGCAATAGGAAATGATTTCTCATAGCTATTTGGGTTGGGGTAATAAAAAATACAATGCTTAAACTAGGTAAACCAAGACCTGCCAACAATGAAACAGTGTTATTTTTTTATCTTATTATTTTTAGTGTTTTACAGCAGCCAAGCCCAGCTTGTAGACCTATAAAAAACAAACTTCCACCAAGCCTTTTCTTCCGCATACTGCCGTCGGGTAAAAACATCTACCCATTCTACGACTGCAAATGTGGTGAAATAAATCCTCTGCTGATTTCTGATTTGATACCCTGATGGTTATTGAGCCAATGAAGATCGCCAATTAGGATTAAGCAAGTCTGGAGACTTGCCCTGTATAGATGCTTTCAAGTCTTGCTTCGCGCTAAGACTTAAAAGAGCGGGGTTCATTTCCGTTATCCAGTTCGTTGGAGTTAGCCGTATCTCTTGGTGTTAAAGTACTTCACCTTGTTCGCCTGTCCAGAGTTGATCGCCTGATATACCAAAAATGGAACCGTTAGGATTCCGACTGCTCCAGAAATCGCATAAACGGAAGCTATTTGAAAAATGTAAGGCCAGAGGTAAATTAACAATGCAGTTGTTCCACCGAGGAAAATGAGCACTGAGATGATTCCAACTATTCTGCTTTCCTCAGCTTTCAAGTTGTTCACATGATATTTCTTGGTTGATCCGCAAGATTCGCAATTCAATTTGATTCGTTCGCCTCGTCTCTTCGCCAGGACAAACCTATCTGATGCACTTGTTCGGAAGTTAATTTCGGATTTACAGTTGATGCAGTTCGTGTAGAGTCTCATGGGAGTTGCAGTCTATGCTGGGTAACGCCTGTGTAGGACGATGTGCCCTCACGGCTTGACTAAGGCTCTAAAGTAGCCGATACACCCCAAACCGCCAAAGCTAGTCTAGTCGATCAGTTTCATCAGGCGCTTATCGGCCTACGAATGACCATTCCACGGTATTCTACTGCTTTCCGAGTGAATCGGCGGAGCATGTTATGGCATTGTCTTGGTATGCTCGCAAGGGCATTCGTGCCTACACCATGTTGTAGGGCTTTTACTTTCCTATCCAGATATCACCTTCGGGGTTGAAGTAGATTTTTTCTTCATCTTTTTCAACAACATGAAACTCCATCTTTCTAATTCTGTTATAAAGACGTTGATCCTTATAGAATTCCTTTGGGTTTGCATAGCGTTCGACTGGCCAATTCATTTCCCATTCATAGTAGGGTTCTATATCAACTTTCCTTGTCCATTTAAGAGTGTTTAATTGATTTTCGAATTGGCCATATTGGTTGGTATGAATTCTGTTGGGCTTCTTAGAGCTTAAAAATGCTTCGTCTTCATAGTAGGTGATTTTGTCACCAATAGCACAGACTACCTCAGATTTCAAAATTCGTGGTTCATATAGCCAAATCGCTAAATAATAAGGTTCGTTTAATTCGTTATTAAGTGTCTGTTGCCAACTGTTCTTGATTTCAAGAAGTTCACGAATGATGGTCTTTCTCAGTTTTTTGTGTTGACCTATATTATCGCCATACCAATCTTCTATTTGAAAGTTGAAATAGGATTCTTTTTTTAAAAACGCTAGGTCTAAAGTAGAATCTTCAGGAATCGATCGCTCGATTTGCTTAATGATCCGATGGCTGTGTCTTAATTTTTTCATTCAGATGGTCATGCCCTACAACGCCTGCCTATCATCTGTGGCATTGACGTCTAATTTGTTTCGGGTACAATGTAGGAAAATCTTCGATTTTGATCGCTACATTTTTTGACTCAGTGAGGAAAATCGAAGATTTTCCGGTGCAAGTAGAAAGCAGAACTGCCCAAGCTGACAGAGACTGCCATGGATGGATAGGCTATGTTGTATACCTTTATTTAAGATCTGTTTTTAAAATCCACAAAGCATTTGGTTTTTGGTTGTGACACTCCAATTCTAATTTTTGAACATCAATATCAAATTGAAACAGTACTCTGTTTTTATCTGGAAAGTCCTGTTCCTCAGCTGAACTTATTACTCTTCCAGTTTGACCGATGAGTTTCCAATAGTTCTCGTTTTCCGAGACTGCTTGCTTTGTTTTTAAGGTGCCATTAAAGGATTTTAGCTCGTATTTCCTGTCTTGTTTCATTAACTAATTACGATAGGGATGACCAAATAACTATACCGATTATCAGACCAATGATGACGTATGAGATGATGATGTCAATTCTATATTTTGGCAACTTATGCTCAGGATATTTTACGTTCCATTTTTTTGTTTCAACTGCATCAGCTAAGAGTTTAGGTGTTACTGGAATCCTGTCTACTCTTGCATAAGGAGGTTTAAAGAAGAAGCTTCCGAGATTTTGACCTTCTTCATCTGCATGAAAATACCACAAGTAAGTTGACATATCTATATTGTAGTTTCTAGCAAAGTTTTCAATCATTTCATGAAAGTCATCTCCGACAATGCCGTGCTCTTTAAATAGATCAGAATCAGGGGATAGTTGCTCTATCTCGGTATAGTCCTCAAGAAAATTTGTGATTTCATCTAGCCAACTCATATTTTAAGCATGGTATACAACATTTGTGTAAAGTGCACAGTGCACTTTACCCGCACTGCATCAATCCAAAGCTAACTGATTTGCGCTCCTTGTCAAATCCATTTTGCCTTCAAATCTCCATTCTCAAGTCAATACTTTTCAACAATAAAATCCATATTTGCAGCCGTATGGATAGAAATGCACCCATTGGGATATTTGATAGTGGTACGGGCGGACTGACAGTCGCGAGAGCGGTCAAGGATATGCTGCCGGACGAGGACATGATCTACTTCGGAGATTCGGCGCACTTGCCCTATGGCGACAAGTCAGCCACGACGATCCAGTCCTACTCCATCAAAATCACCAACGCCCTGTTGGAGCGTGGGTGCAAGGTCATTCTCATCGCCTGCAACTCAGCCTCTGCCGCTGCCTACGAACTGGTCAAGGAATATGTCGGCAGCAGAGCAAAAGTGTACAATGTAATCGATCCTGTGATAGACCTACTGGCCCAAAGATTCGTAGACAAGAAAGTCGGACTGATCGGGACCAAACAGACGGTCAACTCTCAGGTGTTTGATCAGAAGATCAAACAACGACAGATAGAGGTGTCGCTGGTGTCGCTGGCTACTCCGCTACTCGTGCCGATGATCGAGGAGGGATTCATCAACAACTCGATCAGTCATGAGATCATCGCCCAGTATTTGGGAGACGAACGTTTCGAAGGGATCGAGGCATTGATTCTAGGGTGTACGCACTATCCGATTATCAAAGATGCCCTAAAAGATTTCTACAAAAACGAGGTAGAGTTGATCGATTCGGCTAATATTGTGGCTCAGAATCTCAAACAACAGTTAATAACCCAAGACTTAACTAGAGAGAAAAACAAAGGCAATGACCAGTTTCTTGTATCTGATATTACCCCTGCTTTCGAAAAGGCCGCCAGTCTTTTCTTCAATCAAGATATTCATCTTGAGAAGTACCCGCTATGGGAGTAATTGCTGTTGTTGTTGATTGATTGATACCCCCTCGAAAACAAGCCAAATTCTTGCGCTGTTTTCCCTTGTTATTTTTTTAAATTACGATTTTTAAAATCAATCAATGATAGCGTTTCTCATCTATCTTCCTTTTCTACTCGTCTTTGTCATTTTCGCGGTATACGCGGAGAGGAAAGTGTCTGCGTTCATGCAGGACAGGATAGGCCCTATGGAGACGGGCAAGTTCGGGATACTGCAGTCCTTTGCCGATGTACTCAAGATGATGCAAAAGGAGGATATCATCGCACTGGCTGCCGACCGCAAGCTCTTCTTGATGGCTCCCCTCGTGATATTTGTCTCGGTATTTACCGGATATGCCGTGCTGCCCTTGTCTGCGGATATACAGGGGTCTGCTGCAGAGACGGGGATCTACTTTCTCCTGGCGGTGATCTCGCTCGACGTGATCGGGATACTGATGGCCGGCTGGGGCTCGAATAGCAAGTTTTCGCTCTTTGGTGCGATGCGCTCCGTGGCGCAAATCGTATCCTATGAAATCCCGCTTGGGCTAGCCATCCTTTGTGTGATCATGCTGATGCAGACGCTGAGTCTACAAGAAATTTCACTCCAGCAGGTAGGAGGCCTAGGCTTCATCCACTGGAACATCATCCAATATCCCTTCCTCATCGTGCCATTCGTGATATACTTCATCGCGTCGTTGGCTGAGTCCAACCGGACCCCTTTTGATTTGCCAGAGGCAGAGTCAGAGTTGATCGGCGGGTTTCATACGGAATACTCCGGGTTTCGATGGGCGGTGATCATGCTGTCGGAGTACGGGATGATGCTACTCGTGTCGCTCATCGCGGTGATCCTGTTCTTTGGGAGCTGGAATACCCCACTGCCCAACCTAGGACCTGTGCGCTTGGCAGACTGGACTTCAGGGACGGTCGGACAACTGTCCGCCGATGTATGGGGGACGTTTTGGATCCTGTCCAAGGCGATGTTGATGATTTTTGTGCAAATGTGGGTGCGGTGGACTTATCCAAGGATTCGTGTCGATCAGATGATGTCATTGAGTTGGAAATACCTCACGCCGATAGGTTTGTTTATGGTTTTTGTGTCGGGATTTTGGAAACTTTGGATGTAAGCTGTGAAGACCTATTTTAAAAATATCATCAAAACAACTGGCGGGCTGCTCTATGGCTTGAAGATCACCTTTAGGCACTTCTTGAAGGCGCGCACTTCGCGCAAGCCGATAGGCGTGGCAGACAAGGACTACTTCGAGCACAAGGAGGGCATCTTTACCCTCAAGTACCCCCAAGAGGAGTTCCCCGTACCGGACAATGGCCGCTACCAGCTGCACAATGAGATCGACGACTGTATCGTCTGTGACAAGTGTGCCAAGGTCTGCCCGGTCAACTGTATCGATATCGAACCCGTACGAGCGACCGAGGAGATCGGCAAGACCTCCGACGGGACATCCAAAAAAATATATCCGGCGAAGTTTGACATAGACATGTCCAAATGTTGCTTCTGTGGTCTCTGTACGACGGTATGTCCTACCGAGTGTCTGACGATGACCAAGGAGTACGACTTCAGTGTGTTTGATTTGAAGGCGCACAATTTTGAGTTTTCGGACATGACGGCTGATGCGGTGGAAGAGAAGAAGAAGGAGTTGGAGATTTTCAATGCGGAGAAAGAAAAGGCCAAGGCAGCCGCCGCAGCAGCGAAAGCCAGTACGGCGAAACCTGCAGCCGCCAAGCCGTCTTTCAAGCCGCGAGTGAAGCCTGCCGCTACGGAGGGAGAAGCTACGCCAGAGAAGAAACCCGCTGCGAGACCCGCTTTCAAACCGAAGGTGAAGAAGGTAGATTCGGAGAGTCAAGAACCGAATGTAGATACCGAAAGCAAAGAGCCAAAGGCCAAAAGCCAAAAGCCAGTTTTCCGTCCGAAGATCAAAAAGTCAGGAGACGATGGTCAGGAGTCGAGAGAGGCAAAAGCGGATGGGGCAGAGGGGAAACCGAAAGCTGCAAAGCCGGTCTTCCGTCCGAAGATTAAGAAGGTAGATACTGAGAGTCAAGAGCCGAATGTAGATACAGAAAGCGAAGAGCCAAAAGCGAAAAGCCAAAAGCCAGTTTTCCGTCCAAAGATCAAGAAGGCTGGAGGCGAGAGTCAGGAGGCGGCAAATTCAGAGACAAACTCAGAAAGCGAAGAGCCAAAGGCCAAAAGCCAAAAGCCAGTTTTTCGTCCAAAGATCAAGAAGGCTGGAGGCGAGAGTCAGGGGGCGGCAGATTCAGAGACAAACTCAGAAAGCGAAGAGCCAAAAGCGAAAAGCCCTAAGCCAGTCTTTCGGCCTAAAATAAAGAAAAAGAAAACAGATGACGGGGAGTCGTCTACCCAGAGCGAAGAATAGTGGAACAGATCAATTTCAACATATTGGCATTTTATGGCTTTGCGGGGCTAGCGGTGATATCGGCGCTGATGATTTTGATGTCCAAAAACATCATCCATTCGGTGTTTATGTTGGTGCTGGTATTCTTGTCAGTAGCGGCGATATATATCATCACCAATGCGGAGTTTGTCGGTGTGACGCAGATTATGGTTTACATCGGAGGGATATTGATCCTGATGATGTTTGGCGTGATGCTCACCAATCGCATCGATGGAGGCAAGATGCTCACCGAACATAGGCGCATCATACCTGCGGTACTTTTGGGCTTAGGTTTGGCGTTTGTATTCTACAGTACGCTACAAACGAAGTTTCCTTTGGCGGAGTTTGGTCCGCAATCCGAGCTGGACAAATCAGTGACCGAGACGATCGGGATCAATTTCATGACGCATCAGTTGGTGGCGCTAGAGTTGACCGCTGTTTTGCTACTGATGGCACTGATCGGAGCGGCCTTCCTTGCAGGATCTAAATTCGAAGACAAGAAATGATACCGATAGAACACTATATCGTCTTGAGTGCAGCGCTGTTGATCATCGGTCTGATGATCATCATCATCAAGCGAAACGCCATCATGGTGTTGGTAGGGGTGGAGCTGATCCTCAATGCCGCCAATATCAATTTGGTCGCTTTCGCGAAAAACGACCCACTGCTCACTGGGCAGATGATGTCGCTCTTTGTGATCGTGATTGCGGTAGCAGAGTCTGCCGTAGCACTGGCGATCATCTATCAGGTGTACAGACACCAACAAGTATCCAACATAGACGAACTAGACGAATTGAATGGTTGATTTGAATTCCATATTGATGCTCGCTATTCTCCTGCTGCCCTTGGTCGGAGGTTTGTTGGCCTACATGGCGGGCAACCGAGGAGGAGGCGTGACGATCGCGACGGTCTTTGCTGCAGTGCTCGGGATAGCCGTTTGGTCGTTTTTGACCATCCCAGCAGGAACCAACCTGCAGGCAGATTGGATTCGCTTGGGTGAATATAGTTTTGCCGTGGGGCTGTGGTACGATCAGTTGACAGGGATCATGGTGATGGTCGTGGCACTGATAGCACTACTGGTGGCGGTGTTCTCGATGGAGTACATGAAGCATGATGAGAGTCGTGCACGATATTTTGGCTTACTGGGACTGTTTGCTTTCTCGATGTACGGGATCGTCCTGTCTTCCAATTTGCTATTGACCTTTGTGTTTTGGGAGTTGGTAGGATTCTCTTCGTATCTATTGATTGGATTTTGGTTTGATCAGGTCAAGCCACCGCTTTCATCCTTCAAGGCCTTCGTGATGAACAAGGTAGGGGATGCAGGATTCCTCTTGGGTATATTCGTGCTGTACGCCTATTTCAAGACGTTGAATATCGCGGAGCTATTGGTACTGGCGGAGGCTGGGCTGGATATCCCTGATGCGATGTTATTCATGGCGGGCTTGGGGTTGTTTTTGGCAGCCGTGGGCAAGTCTGCACAGTTTCCGTTGCAGACCTGGTTGCCCGATGCGATGACAGGGCCTACACCCGTCTCTGCGTTGATCCATGCCGCGACGATGGTAGCCGCTGGGGTGTATCTATTGGTGCGTGTATTCCCATTACTGTCGCCAGACGTACTGCAGTTGATCGGAGTGATTGGCGGGGTTACAGCCTTTACAGGTGCTTTTGCCGCATTCGCGCAAAATGATATCAAAAAGATTTTGGCCTACTCCACGGTATCCCAACTGGGATACATGGTGATGGCGATAGGTGCTGGGTTTCCAGTAGCTGCATTTTTCCACCTTGTGACCCATGCTTTCTTCAAGGCGGGCTTGTTCCTTTGTGCAGGGAGTATCATCCACTATTTTCATGAGACCAATCACGACCATGATTTTGATGCTCAGGACATCCGCAACATGGGTGGTTTGCGCGCTGTGCTCCCGATTACATTCGTCACATTTACGATTTGCACCTTGTCTTTGGCGGGCATACCGCTGTTCTCGGGTTTCTTGTCCAAGGAATTAGTTATAGGAGGGATTTTATCTTCTGACCTTCCTAGTATAGTGTCAATTTTTGCATTGGTGTCGGTTTTTATGACGGCTGCTTATATGGGACGACTGTATTTTAGAGTCTTCTTTGGTACGCAAGTGAAGAGCCGATTTGTGGAAAATATAAAAATGAAATTGCCACTGATGGTATTGACTGCATTGTCGTTTTGGGCTGTGTTTACCCTCAATCCATTTGGCTCGCATAATGGCGTGACCGACAGTCTCGCACAAATCATTTTCAATCCTGAAATGGCTCACTATACGTGGCTACCGATACTGTCTGTAGTACTGGCAGTCTCTGGAATTTTGGTGGCTTACCTCTATGTAGAGAAAGGAATGTTGGTCAAACCGGTCAGCGCATCTAAGAAGATATGGGGCGGGTTGTCTGCCAATAATTTTTACCTCGATTACTTTCATCGAAAGATCGTGGCTGGAGGTGCCATGAAGGGCGCCTCGTTCTTGTTTTTCTTTGACAAGAAAATATTGGATCGTTTGATTGATCTATTGGCGAAAGCCGAAGTAGTCTTTGCACATTTTGTGGGATTGATTGACAAGCACGTCGTGGATGGGCTGGTCAAGTTGCTGGCTTGGACGGCACGTTTTGCGGGTGGTCGCACCCGAAAACTACAGAGTGGTAATGTGCAGATGTATTTTGTGTGGGCTTTGTTTGGCCTATTGATCATTGTTTATTTTTTGACTTAATTATCTAGGTATATGCTCCTTGATCACCTATTGTCATGGTTAATATTCGTTCCTTTGATCGCTGGAGGAATCATGCTTTTCGTCCCCAGTGACAAAGAGCAGGCATTCAAAGTCATCGCTTTGGTGGCTATGCTTGTCGAGTTCGTGCTGACGATGGTACTGATGTGCTCGTTTGATCGTTCGCTTGTGGGCTATAGCGCATCGAGCCTGCAGTTTGCCCAAAAGCTTGAATGGATCAATTTGAATATCGGATCGTTTGGGAGTATCCTTATACAATATTATGTAGCAGTAGATGGCGTGAGTATCCTGATGGTGCTGTTGACAGCCATCGTGATGCTGGTCGGTGTGATCTCCTCTTGGAACATCAAGAAGAGTGTCAAGGGTTATTTTGTGCTGTATATGGTTTTGACGACCAGTGTATTTGGCTGTTTTGTGTCCATAGACATGTTCTTGTTCTATCTCTTTTTCGAGTTTATGCTGCTGCCGATGTATTTCTTGATAGGCATCTGGGGTGGCAAGCGTAGAGAATATGCATCGATGAAATTCTTCATTTACACCTTGGTGGGATCGTTGTTCATTCTCATGGTGATGATCGGGCTCAACCTGTCAGTGGTCGAGGCACCAGGTAGTTCGGTACATACCTTTGATATCATGAAGATGATGGACCCGTCCAATTATCTTGGCGAGGCTATGTTGGGGTTCAGTACACAGTGGATGGGAGTCAGTGTCAGAGTATGGGCTTTCTTGTTTCTGATGATTGGCTTTGCCATCAAATTGCCAGCTGTACCCGTACATACGTGGTTGCCTGATGCACACGTGGAAGCGCCGACACCTATATCGGTCGTGCTCGCAGGGGTCTTGTTGAAGATCGGGGGCTATGGTTTTTACCGCATTGCTTATTCGATCTTCCCAGAGTCAGCGGTGGCGTATGGATGGTACATTGCACTTGCAGGAGTGATTGCCATCATCTATGCTGCATTGGTAGCGATGGCACAGTCTGATCTTAAGAAATTGATCGCATACTCTTCTGTTTCGCATATGGGCTTTGTGCTGTTGGGCTTGGCTTCTTTGACGATCGAAGGAGCGTCTGGAGCGATGTTTCAGATGTTTAGTCACGGGGTGATCTCCGCGTTGCTCTTCATTTTGGTAGGTGTACTTTACGATCGTACCGGCAACCGTGAGATAGCCAACTTCAGTGGATTGGCGACCAAGATGCCGTATTATTCTGCTGCCGTATTGGTTGGGTTCTTTGCTGCGCTGGGCTTGCCTGGATTCTCTGGATTCATTGCGGAGTTTTTGGTGTTGATTGGTGCGTTCGACGGAGCGGTCAATGGTAGCATACTCAGTACATGGATGCCGATAGTGGGACTGGTAGGATTGGTGCTGGGTGCTGCGTACTTTTTGTGGACGCTACAGCGGATGTTCTTTGGCAAGTTTTGGGTCAAAGACGAGTCGTGGCAATTGCCCGATCTTAACCGCAGAGAGTGGCTGATGATTTTGCCACTTGTGGTGTTGGCGGTGCTCTTCGGTATTTTTCCCAACATCCTACTCGATTATTCTAACGAAACGATTATTGGCTTTGTAGATTATATCCAATCGCAGAGTGAAGCCAATACCATACTAATCCAAGCAGGGAATTGAAGCAGTCAGAATTCATAGCGTACATCACCACACTGATTGGGGAGTTTGGGTATTTGTTGCCAGAGATGACCCTGATAGCAGGGAGCTTGTTTCTAGTGGTACTTGACCTGCTGTACAAAGGGACAGCTGCAGCGACGGTTAGGACGCTCGCGACGTTGGTTGTTTTAGCAGCCACTTCGTTGGCGATTGATGCGGCACCTATCGAAGGGGCGTACCTCAATGGTGTCTTGGCGCAGACGGCCGTTACACCTACTTTAAAATATTTCTTTGTCCTGATGACAGCTGCCGTTTTGCTGTACCCCAACAGTCGAGTACAGCGTAGGACGGGCGAATATCAGTACTTGATCCTGATGGTGTTGTTGGGTACATTCTTTTTGATTCAAGCACAGAATTTACTCTTGTTTTATGTGGCGTTGGAGCTCGTGTCGATTACTTCTTATGTATTGATTGCCTTCTCTTTTCAGAGAAAAGGGTTCGAAGCAGGAATCAAGTACCTGCTATTTGGCGCCATGTCCTCTGGTTTGATGCTCTATGGTCTGTCGTTGATATATGGCCTGTCTGGGAGTTTGGATCTCGCGTTGATCCCGCAAATGGTGGCTCAGAGCAGTGACCCTACCTGGCTCAATCTCGCGCTGATGCTGTTCTTCGTTGGGATCTTTTTCAAACTGGCCTTGGTGCCGTTTCATATTTGGTCTCCAGATGCCTACGAGGCTGGGCCTACGGCTGCCATTGCTTTGATCTCTGTCTTGCCCAAAGTTGCCATCTTGGTGTTTTTCTATCAGTTTACTCAGCTGTTGGATACAACTGATGTGGAGCTATTCAATTGGCAATATGCACTTAGCATCTTGGCGATAGGGTCGATGTTCGTGGGCAATCTCTCTGCACTACGGCAAAACAATGCCAAGCGTATGATGGCTTATTCTTCGATTGCGCATGCGGGGACACTGCTGATCGGTGTGATCGTAGGGACAGCGTTTGGGTACGAAGCGATGCTGTTTTATGCAGTCGTCTATGGCGTCATGAATGTAGGGGTGTTCTATTTCATCGATTGGATGGAAAAAAATGAATTGGAAAATATCTCAGATCTTGCGGGGCTGGGGCGGCAGTTCCCAGCTGTCGGTGTGTGTATGACCGTCCTGCTGGTGTCGCTTGTAGGATTGCCACCTACAGGTGGTTTTTCGGCCAAGCTGTTGGTCTTTTCTTCGCTGTGGGATGTGTACCTGCAGTCTTCGGATAGCTACCTGCTGTGGCTCTTTGCACTAGGAATTCTCAATTCCGCCATCTCTTTGTTCTATTACCTCAAAATACCATACTACTTATTTCTCAAAACAACGAACTCTACACAGCGCTATCGTGTTGGTGCAGTGAGTGTAGTCTTTTTGGCATGTACTGCTTTGTTGGTTTTGGCAATCTTCTTTATGGCAGACCTTTTGTTAGAAATGCTATTCTAGCATAAGCTATTTGGAGGAAGTTTAATCTATAGACTCCCTCTATTTAGGTGTTCAATAAGTTGAATTATCACATGGAATCCATGTAACTTTGTATTTTGAAACTGAGCAATGAGTGACCCTATCAAGCATGAATGTGGTATAGCCCACATTCGACTAAGAAAACCTCTCCAATTTTACATTGACAAATATGGTACGCCTCTTTATGGAGCCAACAAGCTGTTGTTGCTCATGAAGAAGATGCAGAACCGTGGACAAGATGGAGCGGGTATCGCCAATATCAAATTGGGACTAGAGCCTGGATACCGATACATCAGCCGCTACCGGTCGATCGATCCCAATCCCCTCAATAAGATTTTTGAGAAGGTAGGAAAGAAATTTGGCAAAGCCCGCAAAGAAGGAACGGATGAGCAGTTTCACTCTGAGGAGTGGCTCAAGAAGAATTATGGATTTACGGGTGAAGTATGGTTGGGACACTTGCGCTATGGCACACATGGTAAGAATGGCCTAGAGAGTTGCCACCCGTTTTTGCGTCAAAACAACTGGCGCAGTAGGAATTTGGTCGTTGCGGGTAACTTCAACATGACCAATGTGGACGAACTGTTCGATATCTTGGTTCAGTTGGGACAAAATCCTAAAGAAAAGACCGATACCGTCACCGTGATGGAAAAGGTAGGACATTTTCTAGACGAAGAAAATCAGTTGTTGTTTGATGGGAACAAAGACGAGTATAATAATCTTGAGATTACTCAAAAGATAGAAGAAGAATTGAAAGTGATCAATATCCTCAAGAAGTCTTTCAAGGATTTTGATGGAGGGTATGCGATGTGCGGAATGATGGGACATGGAGCCTCGTTCGTGGCACGTGATCCTGCGGGGATTCGTCCTGCCTACTACTACGCTGATGACGAAGTGATCATGGTCGCTTCTGAGAAGCCTGCGATCAAGACGGCTATCAATTGTAATTATGATCAGATCAAAGAGGTCAAACCAGGGCATGCCCTGATTATCGATAAGGATGGAGACTGGACAG
This sequence comes from Reichenbachiella agariperforans, assembly GCF_900142205.1. Taxonomy (GTDB): domain Bacteria; phylum Bacteroidota; class Bacteroidia; order Cytophagales; family Cyclobacteriaceae; genus Reichenbachiella; species Reichenbachiella agariperforans. Next base: position 404,011 of record NZ_FRAA01000003.1, on the reverse strand, counting down.
AGGAACAGTTTGTAGACAATATTCTACCTAAGAAGTCCTGTACCTTCGAGCGAATTTACTTTTCTCGTAGTTCGGATCCAGATATCTACCGTGAGCGTAAGAAACTCGGGGAGTTACTCGTCCCAAAGGTGCTCAAAGCAGTCAATTTTGATCTGAAGAATACGATATTTTCATATATACCTAACTCGGCAGAGACTTCTTATCTCGGTCTGATGAACGGGATTGATGAGTATTTGATCCAAAAGCGTAAGGAGATCATCATAGATGGCAAGCCCAGTACGGATGATTTGGATGAGCTGTTGTCGTTTCGCCCTAGAGTCGAGAAGCTGGTGATCAAGGACGCGAAGCTGCGTACGTTTATCACAGGTGATGCCGAGCGTGACGAGTTGGTAGCCAATGTGTATGACACAACCTACGAAGTAGTAAACAAGGGTAAAGATAACCTTGTGATCATCGATGATTCTATTGTGCGTGGTACTACACTAGAGAAGAGCATTTTGACGCTACTCGACAAGCTAGATCCAAAGAAGGTAGTGATCGTCTCCTCTGCCCCGCAGATACGATATCCTGATTGCTATGGGATAGATATGAGTAAGATGAAGGATTTTATTGCTTTTAGAGCTGTACTTGCGCTTCTTAAAGATCACGGTAAACTGAACTTACTCGATGAAGTGATGGCGAAGTGTGTGGAGAAAGGTAGTGATAAAGATGCCCCGAACTATGTCAAGGAGATTTATGCACCCTTCACGCAAGAGGAGATCTCAGCGAAAATCACGGAAATCGTGAGACCCAAAGGAATGAAAGCTGATCTAGAAATACTGTTCCAAACGGTGGATAATCTACATGTAGCTTGTCCTAACCATGAAGGAGACTGGTATTTTACTGGAGACTTCCCAACACCTGGAGGAAATAGAGTAGTGAACAAGGCGTTCGTGAATTTCATGAAAGGTACGACGGGTAGAGCGTACTAGATAGAAAACATAAGACACAAAAAAAGCACTGAAGATATTCCTCAGTGCTTTTTTTGTGTCTTATGTAAGCTTAGTTAGCTGATTTTTCTAAATCAAATGTCCAAGTACCATTTACAGAGTTAGTTCTAGCTGCTCCTGTAGTTACTTCGAAACTCAATTCTAAATCTGCACCAGTTGAGCTTTGTGTTGCGTCCATGTCAATTGAACCATCTCGTGTGATTTCAAGGCTACCGTCTGCTGCTACAGAAAATGCTAATTCACCACTTGCTGGCCATACTGCTTCGTAACCAGCAGGAACACCTGTTGCTGCATAATCAGCACCACTTGCAGTTGCGCCTGAAATAGTTAGGACAAAAGAATCCCAGTCTCCTGCGTCACCAGGTTGTGTAACACTAGTAGCGGTGTAGTCACCGTTAATCAATTCAGCTACTTCACCAAGGTTGATTCCACCATCACCGTCTCCATCACCATCACCATCGCTATCATCTCCGCCGCAGCTTGATAATACTGCTAGTGATAAAAACAATGCTGCCGTTAAATAATTTAAATACTTCTTCATGTTGTTGTTGTTGAGTAAAAATTAAAAATTTGATCTGTATCAAAAATATATTTTTTTGATCACTCTACCTAATTTTAGTAGGAGGTAAACGTGTCACTTCCCTAACGGCACGGATAGGTCTATTATTCTATTGCAGCTTTGGTATTCTTCTTTCTGATTGGAAGCGATGATGGTGATGGTCTGAGAAGGGAGTGCGTCAAGTTGCTGTAGGTACCAGTTAAAACCAGTTTGGTCTAGATTAGAGCCAGGTTCGTCTAGTAGTACTACTGATGCTTCTGTATGAAACGCTAGAGCAAGTTTGAGTCGTTGCTTCATTCCACTGGAGAAGTTTTTGATTAGTTTATTTTCGTGTCCCTCGAAATACATCAGACGGATTAGTTCCTTATGGCTGATTTGTTTTCGGATGAGTTTGAATTTGAAATGAAAGGACAGCATTTCCATCAGTGTGAAATCCTCTATGAGCTCTAGGTATGGACTGGCAAAGGTAATGTGTCTAATGAGCTCGTCTTCATGAATGGAAGTGTCCTTGTCTAGGTAGTGCACGTGCCCCGAAGAGGGAAGCGACATGCCTCCTATGGTACGCAGTAGTGTGGATTTTCCGCTACCATTATTGCCTATGATGGCAATGCGCTCTCCCGTTTCAAAAGTGTAGGAGAGGTCTTTGAAAATCCATTCTTTATTGGAATATCGCTTACTAAGATGTTCTAGGCGGATTTCCATAAAGAATGGATTGAAATGTTATTGATCCTTGCGAACGATGCTGGCAGTCATACTTCCTTCAGAAGCCAATTTGCCATTTACATGAGCAGTACCTTTCATTTTGGCAATACCTCTTTTGATCGGTTGTAGGAGCTCGCATTTGATATCAAGTGTATCGCCTGGCATGACCATTTTTCTGAATTTGAAGCCTTCGACTCCTAAAAAGTAGGTCCAGTAGTTTTCTGGATCAGGTACAGAGTTGAGTACAAGGATACCACCGATTTGTGCCATTGCTTCGATTTGTAATACGCCTGGCATGACAGGGTTTTCAGGGAAGTGACCTTGGAAGAAGGGTTCGTTGAAGGTGACATTTTTAATACCAGCTACGTGAACCTCATCCAGGTGATATATTCTGTCGATCAACAAAAACGGATACCTATGGGGTAGGATTTTAGCGATTTGGTTGATGTCATATACTGGTGGTTTGCTCGGGTCGTATGGCGGTACCACAGGTGTGTCTTTCTCCATTTTCTGAATTTTTAACTTAGGTATTTTTATTCGAAGACCGCAAATTTAGCCTTTTTTGCTAAAGACAATTGTTTCGCTCACGAAAATTGCATTTGTGCGTCAATTGAAGTTGTCTAGCGGTGACCAGCAGAAAAAGTGCTTGGTGACGATTTTGCTCATGGCTTTGATGTTCGGTAAGTCGGTAGCGACTTCTATATCTTGTAACTCGCCTCTTTTGTCCAGAATTCTAATCTTTTGATTGCTTTTGATGTAGGCAGCATTGCTGATCTTGCCTGTGCAGGAGAAGTAGCTCAGTTCATCGTTGCTCAACTGAGTATGCTCACGCATTTTGTCTTTCGTTTGGTCAACGAATGTTTTGCTGGGTTCTTCATTGTCCAAGATGATCTTGAATATCTCTCGGTTCAGTAGATTCTTGCTCAGAGTGGATAGTACTACGTCAGGATGTTCTCTCCAAAATTTCATTGAACCCCATATATCACTGTCATCTAAGAGTGCGAACCGTTCAATAAGACCCGCATCTTTGGTGAAATCGTCTTTTGTGATCGTATGCTCTAGAAAAAAAGTCAGAGCAGGTGTAGCGATGATTTTTTCTCCTCGGTGTGTCAGGTTTTTTGCTCTACGAATTAGTTGGATGAGCATTTCTTCTGCACTTACAGAGGTTTTGTGCAGATAGACTTGCCAGTACATGAGTCTGCGTGAGCTTAGGAAATTCTCGACGCTGTAGATTCCTTTGGCTTCCACGACGATTTGGTCGCCCTTGACATTGAGCATGTTGATGATGCGTTCGGAACCGATGCTGCCCTCCGAAACTCCAGTAAAAAAGCTGTCTCGCTTTAGATAATCTAAGCGGTCAATGTCCAACTGGCTGGAAACCAGTTGGTGGAAGAATTTTCGTTCGTACTGGTCAGAAAATATGTCTAACCCCAGACTCAGTGCGCCGTTAAAATGCCTGTTGAGATGCTCGAAGAACATCAGAGAGATATCTTCATGGTTGATAGAGCCCATCAGGTTAAATTCTAAGGTGTGCGAAAAGGGACCGTGACCAATGTCGTGGAGGAGGATTGCAATGAGCGAACCTTCTAATTCTTTTTCTGAGATTTCTACCCCTTTGGCGCGTAGATTATGCAACGTCTGTTGCATGAGATACATTGAGCCTATAGCGTGATGAAACCTTGTGTGAAGCGCACCAGGGTAGACGAGATTAGTTAGTCCCAGTTGTTTGATCCGTCTCAATCGTTGAAAATAGGGATGCTCTATAATCTCAAATATCAGGTCGTTAGGAATCGTGATGAAACCATAGACAGGATCATTGATGATTTTGTTTTTGTTAGTCGTCAAAATGAACTGGGATTAAATAGGTAGAGTGCCTTGATTTTTCTTATTTTGAAATTCTTTAAGCATTGGCTGAATGGTCGATCAAATCTAAATAAATATTATGCGTAATTATAAAATATTGTGGGCCGATGACGAAATCGATTTGTTGAAACCGCATATTATTTTCCTCAATAATAAAGACTATGATGTGACCCCCGTCAATAGCGGTTCGGATGCTTTAGATACACTGACCAAGGAGGATTTTGACATTATATTTTTGGATGAAAATATGCCAGGTCTTACGGGGTTAGAGACGCTCTCGCAGATCAAAGAAAACTATCCGAGTATTCCTGTCGTGATGATTACGAAGAGTGAGGAAGAGCAAATCATGGAGGAGGCGATCGGTGCTAAAATTGCGGATTATTTGATCAAGCCGTTGAATCCAAACCAGATTTTACTCTCGGTAAAAAAGATACTCGATAACAAAAGACTGGTCTCGGAGCAGACCAATATGAGTTATCAACAGGAGTTTCGTAGCATCAGCATGGAGATCAATGAGAATCTTGATTTTCAGGAGTGGATTGATATCTACAAAAAAATGGTCTATTGGGAGTTGCGTATAGATGAGACCGAAGAAAAGGATATGGCCGAGGTGCTCAACATGCAAAAGGATGAGGCCAACGCTGAGTTTGGAGATTTTGTAATGGAAAGCTATGAGGATTGGCTCAATAACCCGAATGAGGAAAAGCCACTCATGTCGCATCGTGTGATGAAGGAGCAGGTGTTTCCATTGCTAGGGCAGGGAGAACCTGTATTTGTTTTCATCATCGATAACCTGCGTTACGATCAGTGGAATCTGATGGAGCCTATTATCTCTGAGTTTTATAATATCGAGAAGGAAGTGCCTTTTTATTCCATCCTGCCGACTACTACGGCTTACGCACGTAATGCTATCTTTAGTGGGATGCTACCAGACGAAATGGCTAAAAAGCACAGTGATATCTGGGTAGGTGAGGACGAGGATGAAGGAAAAAACAACAACGAACAGGAGTTTTTGCAGCGTAATCTGAAAAGGAATAATTTGGATATTTCGGTCTCCTACCATAAAATATTACAGAAGAATCAGGGTAGACAGCTGGTCAATAATGTGAACAATCTCATGACCAATGATCTGAATACGATTGTTTACAATTTTGTAGATGTGCTATCGCATGCACGTACAGATATGAAAATGATCCGTGAGCTGGCACCTGATGAGTCGGCGTATCGTTCTCTTACTATGTCGTGGTTTCAGCACTCTACGTTGCTAGAGTTGCTGCGTATCTTATCTGAGAAGAAAGTTAAGGTGGTCATCACGACAGATCATGGTACGATACGTGTCAAAAAGCCAATCAAGATCATCGGGGATAGGAATACCAATTCGAACCTGCGATACAAAGTAGGTAAGAATCTAAAAGTAGACACCAAGGATGTTTATAGCAGCAATGATCCTGACGCGCTGCATCTTCCGCGTCCGAATGTATCGAGCTCTTATGTGTTTGCGCAGAAGAACGACTTTTTGGCCTACCCCAATAATTTCAATTACTATGTGAATTACTACAAGGATACTTTTCAGCATGGTGGGATTTCGCTGGAAGAAATGATCGTACCCTTGATTCATCTAAAACCTAAGAATTAAAGTATGGAACTGAAGTTGAGCTCGCTGGATGAGATTTCGGAAGTAGCTGCTGCGGTCATTGCCTACGCTGGCGATCGTAGGGTGTGGTTGTTTGAGGGACAAATGGGGGCTGGAAAGACGACACTAATCAAGGCGATCTGCGAGCAACTAGGGATCATCGATGAGACGAGTAGCCCGACTTTTTCGTTGGTCAATGTGTATGTTGATGCAGCGGGTGAAGAGTATTATCACTTTGATTTCTATCGCCTCAATAAGGAGGAGGAAGCCCTTGATATTGGATGTGATGAGTATTTCTATTCGGGCAATCATTGTTTTCTAGAGTGGAGTGAAAAAATCCCTTCATTGATCCCCACTCAAAACCTGAAAATAAATATTAACTTGAACGCAGATACCACGAGAACCATCAGCTTGAGCAAAGATGACTGAAGAAATGCATGAAAGCGTAACCACTCTGATAGAGGAAACGAGAATTTATCCTCAGGAGAAATTAGCACCTATCAAGAAGGGCGCACAGCAGCTCAATATCGGGATACCCAAAGAAACATCGACCTACGAAAATCGAGTGCCTCTCACACCGAAGGCTGTAGGTGCCTTGACGGCCAATGGACACAGGGTGATCATAGAGTCAGGTACAGGCGTAGCAGCTAATTTTTCGGATGAGGAATATACCGAAGCGGGTGCAAATCTCGCTTCAGGAGCCAAAGAAGTCTTTAAGTCAGACATGATCGTCAAGGTAGAGTTTCCTACTGCGGAGGAGATAGACTGGATGACGAACAAACAGACGATTATCTCTACCATACATGCGGAGGAGCAAGACATCAAGAGTCGCTTAGAGTTGCTCAATCAGAAAAAGGCGATAGCGATAGGGTATGAATTTATCGAGGATAAAGTCGGAGGGCTACCCATCGTACGAGCAATGAGCGAGATCGCTGGCGTATCGGTGATTCCCATCGCGGCAGAGTACATGTCTGCCGATAAGAAGGGAGCAGGAGCGATATTAGGAGGGATCACAGGTGTGCCTCCTACCAATGTGGTCATCATCGGAGCGGGAACTGTGACTGAATATGCTTCACGTACAGCGATCGCATTGGGTGCATCGGTGAAGATATTTGATCGACACCTCTATAAGCTGCACCGTCTCAAACATATCTTGTCCGCATCGGTGTTCACTTCGACCATAGATCAGGTTGCTTTGCGAAAGGCTCTGCTTGAAGCAGATGTGGTGATATGTGCCGTACGTACTGAGAAGGGACAAGTGGAGAAGATTATCACCGAAGAGATGGTGATGGGCATGAAAAAAGGAACGGTAATCGTCGATGTGAGTATTGATGAAGGTGGTTGTGTGGCGACCTCCGTACCGACTAATCTCAAGAAACCAGTCTTTACCAAGCATGGAGTGATACACTATTGTGTACCGAATATTGCCTCACGCTACCCTAGAACCTCTACCAAGGCATTAAGCAATATTTTTACGCCGATCCTGAACGGAATATCTAACCATGGAGGTGTAGATCAGATGATCTTTGAGAATAAATGGTTTATGAAAGGCGTATATTCTTACAAGGGTTTTATGACCAATTATCACCTCGCCAATAAATTTAATTTGCGCTTCAAGGATTTGAACCTGTTGATGGCCGCTCGGTTTTAACCGCATGGCAATAGCCTGTTGGGGTTAACACTCCTTCACGTCCACTACAGCGGACGATTCCCCCGACTCTTGGTCAAATTGCACTAGACTACATTTTGGACTGTGTGGCACAGGTCAAGGAGAAACTAAACCTAGAGCTAGTCTATAAAAAGACAAGGTGTATCGTTTGCATGAAAAAGCCCTCTGGTGAATCAACATCAGAGGGCTTTTTTGTATGCTGTATATCGGCCTTCATGGTCTGTAGCACACAGATCATGGAGGCGGATGATTTGGAATTATAACTTTGCTTCTAGCATGGCTATTTTAGCTTCTGCATCTGCTTTTTTCTTTTGTTCCATGGCTACTACTTGCTCAGGGGCATTGTTGACGAATTTTTCGTTGCTGAGCTTTTTGTCTATACCGAAGATGAATCCTTTGAGTCGTTTGATCTCTGCTTCTACTTCTTCTTTTTGATCATCAGCATTGGCATGATCACCAAGGAGGACAAAATACTCGTCTCTGTCTATGATGAAGCTTTCCGCATTGTCTTCCTTCGTAGAGGTTTCGTCAATAGATGAAACGTTAGCGAGTTTAGTGATCACCGCAAATTCGTTTTCGAGGGCGGAGTAGTCCGTCGATTTGATCTTAAGTGCGAGTGCTTCCTTAGGAGATATGCCATAGGTGTTTCGGGTATTTCGGACGTTCGAAATCGCATCGAATACATTGGCGATTTGTTTGATATAGTCCGTATCGAAAGATTCTACTTTAGGCCACTCTGCTACGATGAGGTAGTCATTTTCCTCTCTCTCTTTGATGTTGTGCCAGATTTCTTCTGATAGAAATGGCATGAAAGGATGAATGATTCGCATCATTTTTTCGATATGACCGATGGCTTCATCATAAGATTGTTGATCTATGGCCTCACCATATTTTGGTTTGATCATCTCTAGATACCACGAGCAGAAATCATCCCAGATCAACTTGTAGGTGCTCATGAGAGCTTCAGATAATCTAAATTTCGTAAAGAGATCATCGAGCTCTTCTAGTACCTGATTTACTCGATTGTTGAACCATTTGTTGGCAGTAGCAGCACTGGCCTCTTGGGGTTGATCTTTGATCTCCCAAGATTTGATCAGACGAAAGGCATTCCAGATTTTGTTAGAGAAATTTCTTCCCTGCTCGCATAGCTTCTCATCGAAGAGTAGATCGTTGCCTGCTGCTGCACTGAGCAACATACCAACGCGCACGCCATCAGCACCGTACTGATCGATCAGTCCGAGTGCATCTGGAGAGTTGCCTAGTGACTTAGACATCTTTCTTCGTTTCAAATCCCGCACCATACCCGTGAAGTACACTTTCTCGAAAGGTTTGTCTTTACCAAACTCATAGCCAGATAGGATCATGCGTGCGACCCAGAAGAAAATGATGTCCCATCCTGTCACCAGTACTTGGGTAGGGTAGTAGTATTTGTATTCCTCGTTGTCTGGATTCTCAAAACCATCGAATACAGAGATAGGAAGTAAAGCACTGCTAAACCATGTGTCTACCACATCTTCATCTTGTCGGAGGTCATCTAGTGTCAAGGCAGCGTTTCCAGTGTCTTTGATGGCCATGGCGAGCGCCTCTTCTTTGGTTTTGCCCACCGCTACACCGTCTTCTCCATAGTAGTACGCAGGGATCTGTTGTCCCCACCATAGTTGTCTAGAGATAGGCCAGTCTTTGATGTTTTCTAACCAGTGCTTGTAGGTGTTCTTGAACTTGTCTGGGAAGAACTGAATGTTGTCATTCATGACATTGTCGAGTGCTGGCCCGACTAATTTTTGCATATCTACAAACCACTGCAGGGATAGCTTGGGTTCGATGACTGTATCAGGATTTCGCTCCGAGAAACCTACATTGTGACGTAGACTTTCTGTTTTGACAAGGGAGCCTTCTTCCTTTAGTTGCTTGGTGATGTTTTTTCTGGCTTCCTCTCTGGATTGTCCTACGAAGAATTGCGCCGCTTCATTGAGGGTTGCGTCATCGTTGAGGATGTCGATGGTCTCTAGGTTGTGTTTTTGGCCTAGGTCATAATCGTTGGTATCGTGAGCGGGTGTCACTTTCAGGCAGCCCGTACCAAATTCGATATCGACATACTCGTCTTCGATGATAGGAATAGAACGATTGACCAAAGGTACAATAGCTCTTTTGCCTTTGAGATGTGTGTATCGTTCGTCTTCTGGGTTGATACAGATCGCACTATCACCGAGGATCGTCTCTGGTCGAGTGGTTGCGATGGTGATTTTTTCGTCCGAGCCTTCTACTTGATATTCTACATAGTAGAGCGCTGCATCTACGTCTTTGTAGATAACTTCTTCGTTCGAAATGGTAGTTTGAGCCTGAGGATCCCAGTTCACCATTTTGTAGTCACGGTAGATATATCCTTTGTTGAAGTAGCTGATAAATACATCGACGACAGCTTTGGAGTTTTTTTCGTCCATGGTAAAGAAGGTTCTATCCCAGTCGCATGAAGCACCCAGTCTCTGGAGCTGGTTTAGGATAATACCGCCGTATTTTTCTTTCCACTCAAAGGCATGTGCTAAGAACTCTTCACGTGTTAGGTCTGCTTTGGTGATGCCTTTTTCGCGCAGTAGGTTGACTACTTTTGCTTCGGTGGCGATAGATGCATGGTCAGTACCGGGGACCCAGCAAGCCTCCTTGCCTTCCATACGTGCCTTTCGGATGAGCACATCTTGTATGGTGTTGTTAAGCATGTGTCCCATGTGGAGAACCCCCGTGACATTGGGTGGTGGGATTAGAATGGTGTATGGCTCTTTTTCTGGATTGGGTTTGGAGCTAAAGAAGCCCTTGTCCATCCATTCCTTGTATCTTTTATTTTCTACCTCTGATGGGTCATACTTTGCAGATATCGACATGCCTGATTTATTTGGATTTTTTCGAATCGCAAAATTATAAAATTATGTCTCAGATAGATTGGTAGAGAGACTTTATTATCTAACGATGATCAAATAAGGTGTGGTGAAACGAAAAGAGCAAGACGTGATGTCTTGCTCTTTTACATAATGGTGGTTATAAGCTTTTAAGTTTAAGCTTCGGTTTCTTCTTCTACTCCTTTTCCGCTGATTTTGCCTTTGATCCCTGTTTCTAATTCTTCCATTAGTTCAGGGTTATCTAGGAGTAAGTTTTTGACAGCATCTCTACCTTGACCTAGTTTGTTGCCTTTGTAGGAGAACCAAGATCCAGCTTTTTTGATGATTTCTAGTTCTACACCTATGTCGATGATTTCGCCTACTTTGGAAATTCCTTCCCCATACATAATGTCGAATTCTATCACTTTGAACGGAGGTGCTACTTTGTTTTTGACGACTTTGACACGAGTTCTGTTGCCAAGAATGTTGTCAGCACTTTCTTTGATCTGACCGATTCTACGGATGTCTAGTCTGACCGAAGCGTAGAATTTGAGGGCGTTACCACCTGTAGTGGTCTCAGGGTTGCCGAACATCACGCCGATTTTTTCTCTGAGCTGGTTGATAAAGATACAAGTACAGCCTGTTTTGTGGATTGCCCCAGTTAGTTTTCTCAAGGCCTGGCTCATGAGTCGTGCCTGAAGCCCCATTTTACTATCTCCCATTTCTCCTTCTAGCTCGGCTTTAGGTACCAGCGCCGCGACAGAGTCAATCACGATGATATCAATCGCACCAGAACGAATGAGGTGTTCGGCGATTTCTAAGGCTTGCTCACCGTTGTCTGGTTGTGAGATGAGGAGGTTTTCGGTATCGATCCCTAGTTTTTCGGCGTATAACTTATCGAATGCATGTTCAGCATCGATAAAGGCCGCCATCCCTCCTTGTTTTTGAGCCTCTGCGATACAGTGCATGCTGAGGGTCGTTTTACCAGATGATTCGGGTCCATATATTTCAACAACTCGTCCTCTAGGGATACCTCCGACACCTAAGGCGATATCTAAACTGACAGAGCCAGTAGGGATGGATGGTATGTCCATGATGCTTTCGTCAGAGAGCTTCATGACCGTGCCTTTGCCGTAGGTCTTTTCTAATTTATCTAGTGTGAGTTGAAGTGCTTTTTGTTTTTCAGCGTTTTCGCTCATGTTTGTGTCGTTTATGAAGTGGGAATATGAGAGCAATTTAGGTCTATTTTGATAAACTGCGCTCGGTTTCCTTTTGTATCAGGAGTAAATATTTTAGCAATTATAGTGATGGGTTTCCGTATTTGAAACAAAATAGCTAAAAAAATTAGTATTCTGGTTGTGATAGAATACAGCTACACATCGTTGGGGATAAAAGTAGCGGATTAGGCTGGAGATACTGCCTGTTTTATTTAGAACCAGGGGGAGCGTTTTATCTTTGTTTCTGTATTGCTGAGTGCTGGGATGATCTAATTATTGTGCGGTGATGAGGTGGTTTCAGTACGTTCTGAAGACTAAGTTGGTACCGAAGCATTGTCTGCCAATAGGCATTATATAAGAAATACCAAGAAGGCTTTCCTAGCTAATCCTAAAGGTCTCCACTAGCGACTGCTGGTGGAGACCTTTTTTTATGCGCTGCAAAGAGTGCTAAGGGATTGGGAGGTCTTGTTATAGGTGTGCGTTACAGATCTTGGGACGGAGATGGGGGAGGTTTGTCACTTTTGGTCTATTACCCTATTTTGCCTTCTATTACAGTTCAAAGCATTCTTTACATCAGACTCAATGATAAGGATGCTTTGAAAAGAAAACGAATTAAAAGATATAATGCGGATAGGTGGCATGATGTCACGTGTTCGGTTGTTAGCTGTAATGATACACCGCACGACAACACATTAATAAGAAAAATAACAGACCTTATATTAGCCTACAACAAACATATATTTGACTACAAACGTCCTTCTGTTTCTGCGGAATTTTGTTAAGCAATTTTGCAAAGCACATAAAAACAGAAAAGATGAAAGTTACACTTGCAGGTTCACTAGGCCATATAGGTAGACCACTAACGCAGGAGTTGGTACAAAAAGGACATTCGGTAACAGTGATAAGCAGTAATACTGAACGGCAAAAAGACATTGAAGCTATGGGAGCGACAGCAGCCATTGGCTCTATAGAAGATGTTGATTTTATTACTTCAGCATTTACAGGTGCGGATGCTGTATTTTGTATGGTGCCACCGGCAAACTATTTTGACCATGAACTTGATTTACTTGCCTATTATAAAGGCCTGGGGAATAACTACGCACAAGCCATAACGCAAAGCAAAGTGAAAAAGGTCGTTAATCTAAGTAGCATCGGAGCTCATATGAAGGAAGGTAACGGCATACTTCAGGGCACTTTTTATGTTGAAAGCATACTCAATGCATTACCTTCGGATGTTGCTATTACTCACATTCGTCCTACCGAATTTTACTACAACTTGCTGCCGCAGGTTCATTCGGCAAAGGCTCATGGTTTTATAGCATCTAATATCGGAGATGAGGTTGTAAATGCGTGGGTATCACCCACGGATATTGCTAGCGTCATTGCCGAGGAGATTACCTCACCACTTGCTGGCCAAACAGTACGGTATGTGACAAGTGATGAACTTACTTACAATGAATTGGCAGCTATTTTAGGTGAAGCGATAGGAAACCCAGATTTGAAATGGGTAACCATAACGGATGAACAGATGAGAGAAGGTCTGGCAGCTGCGGGCATGCAACCTGCCATTGCGGAGGGTATGATGGAAATGTATGCAGCTATAAACAGTGGTTTATTGTACGAACATTACAACGAACACAAACCCAAGAAGATGGGCAAGGTCAAAATGAAAGATTTTGCTCAAGACTTTGCTGAAGCGTATAATCAACTATAGCCATAGATTATGAAAAACATAGCGCCTCATCATATCAAAACAATTAGCGAATACCATCGATTCCGAGGCTTACCTAAACCAGAACACCCATTGATGAGTGTGATAAATTTGGATGAAGTAAGGAATCTTTCAACTGATGAGCAAACCAGTTGGATATTTGACTTTTACTCTATTGCATTAAAAAGAAATGTTGATTCCAGCATAAAATACAAATATGGTCAGCAAACCTACGATTTTGATGAAGGCGTCATGTTTTTCATTGCTCCCAAACAGGTTTTTTCAGTCGAAACAGAAGGGGATTATAAGCTTTCGGGATGGATGCTACTCATTCATCCCGATTTTTTATGGCAAAACCCATTGGCAAAATCCATAAAACAGTACGACTTTTTTAGTTACTCGGCCAATGAAGCCTTACACCTGTCAGATAAAGAAGAGACCACAATTGTCAATATTTTTCAAAGTATTAGGCAGGAGTATCTTTCTAATATTGACAAGTTTAGTCAACCCCTGATCATTGCCCAACTAGAAGTGTTACTCAATTATTCAGACAGATTTTATCATCGTCAATTCATAACCAGAAAAATATTCAACCATAAAATATTAAATCGTCTGGAAGAAATACTGAAAGATTATTTCAATCAGGATAGTTTGATAGAAAGTGGATTACCTACTGTTCAAAATATTGCTAAAGAACTAAATGTATCACCTAACTATTTAAGTGGTTTGCTGAAAACCTTGACGGGCCAAAGCACACAACAACATATCCACGAAAAATTGATTGAGAAAGCAAAAGAGAAATTGTCAACTACCAACTTGTCAGTGAGTGAAATTGCTTACACATTAGGCTTTGAACACTCACAGTCGTTCAGTAAGTTATTCAAAACAAAAACAAGCTTTTCGCCTTTGGAATATAGACGGTCATTCAACTGAATGAAAGAACATAGAAGCAAAACCACATACAGCCAATCGAGTAGACGGCTGACGGTCAAATGACCGCCAGTGCACCTCTCACACCACCCAGCTCTTTTAAGTCTTAGCGCAAAGCGAGACTTGAAAGCATATACACAGGACAAGTCTTCAGACTTGCTTAATCCTAGTTGGCGATCTTCATTGGCTCAATACCCAGCCATAACCATGCGTTCATCAGGGGATCAAATCAGAAACCAGCAGGTGGCTATTCATCACTCAAAAACCTTCAAAACAAGCTTTTGAGCAGGCTTTATGCGCTTTGAACAAAAGCTTAGCTTACCTGAGCCTGAAGGTAAGCTTACCAGAGCCCCAACCTAAGCTTACTACAGGGTGAAACTAAGCTTACCTTGGCCCTGAGGTAAGGCAACATGGGAGCCGAACTAAGCTTAGTTCGGACAGATCAGGTCTCATCCCCCTCCCAACCCAAAATATAGCACCCACCTCATAGCGTTTTGTGATATACCAAGGGATTTGCCTGTAGCCTTGGGAAATATCGGCAGGAAATACTAGTTTGGTCTCACCAAGCCGATCAGCAGTCGGCTTCCCGCAGCATCATTCGAGAAGAGAAATTTTTTTATAAACGTTTATAAACGTTTGAAGCAGTGCGCATATAGTGCACTGTGTACTTTCACGAATGTTATGAGGCCTGTCGGTAATGCTGTTAATTCAGCTTTCAAATCATAAAACTGGACTCGAATTCATTAGAAATTTGTTTTCAAACGTGCAAATTCTTGAAAAACAGAATTCATGAAATTAGGTATCTTTTGCTTATTCGTTTTCGCAGACATTACAGAAGCTATATACTTAAAATCATCAATCTGCATCGTGTCATATTCATTGCACTTAACAGTTAATTGATCATCGACCATATAAAATGCTAAAACCTCACTTTTAGCATGGTCAACTCTTTCTCGACTGTCCAGATTGGCTATATCTTGCATATCATAAGTGTACATTTCCGTAACGAAGAGGATACTAACTATTTTATCTGTTTCTATTCGTCTCGCGATTTCAGTAAACTTTCTATATGCTGTTGTTTTAATAGAAAATCCAAAAGACATTAATTCAAAAGTATCATCACTATATAGAATTAGGCAGGTCGGTAATAGTGATTTTTGCATTTGAAAAAGTACCAAATGCATCAGTTCAAATTTGTCAAATAAGTCACCATCAGGATACACCTTATAAAAATTTTCAATTGGAACTCTTGTCTGAATCGGTCTGGCTCCCAAAGAAATCCTTGAAGCCTTCTCAAAAGTTTCCTTTTTGCAGTAAAACACATAATCATCAACAAAAAGAAAATCTTTAGGCACTTGATGGAAGTTCATCTTATCAATTTTCCTTTCGAGTTCTTCCGATAATGAACATTCCTGATTGATTGCCTCTTTCATCTTAGCTAAAAAGAGTTTCATTTGGTTGATCCCTAAAATCAAATTATTATACAAATCTTCACTATGACCATGTTCATAGAAAAAAAACTCTGACGAAAACATTACTTCTAATTGACCGAAGCTCATAAAGGTTGTTCGCAGAGATTCGACAATAGTCGAAATTTTCACGTCATTATCGATGGTAAATACCAATTCAGGTAGTGAGATTGTCTGACCAGAATAAATACTTATTACAATGCGTTTCTCAAGATCAAAGGGTTTTTGCTTAAGCACTTCATTTCGCTTTTCTATAAACCATTTGCCAACATTATTAACAAGGTATTGATCGCGCAAGCTTTCGTAAGTAGTCACGAAATTTGAATTCGCCAAAGATTTTTGTAGTACAAATGTGATATTTCTGTATTCCGAAAAGAAACCGTCGAGATAACTTATATTGTCAAAGAAGTTGGTTCCTTTTTCAAATTTTTCTAGACTGCTTAAGGCACTATAAAACTTATGAAGTGCTGGATACAATAAACCTCTTGAGTTACTCATTTATCTTTTTAGAATGAAGTTATGATAAAACCAATCTAACATTTATATACGAACATTTGAGTATAAAGTAAGCCTCATAACATTATGTATAAGGCATGTGCTTACGTGCTTTCTACAACCAACTCGTCCTCGTTTGTAACGAGGACGCTTTTTTTTAAGCATTTGCAATGCGCTTTTCTACATTCAGTAAGAGGCACTTTCAGGTTAGTTAAAAGCAGAGAGATAGCGAGCCGACTCCAAGAAAGCTAATCCAAAAGTCATATACGAAAGGTTTGAACGCACATTTTTCGCTTAACTATCCAACGAGATTCGTCTTTAAAAAACACCCACAATCGAGCAGACAGCTGACGGTCAAATGACTGCCAGTGCCGCCTTTCACACCACCAGGTCGGACAGGCCAAGCGGTTCTCAATCTCTACCCTACAGGCCGGCTCCTCGCTAAAAACATCTAACAGATATTTTCTTTACGCTCCGCCCCGTATAAAAAAGTCCCCGCACCGAGACAATTATATCTGGATGCGGGGACTTTTGATTTCGTGTCTGAGGGCGATTAGCCTAGCCAGTTGGGCAAGAACATCGTGATGCTCGGAAAGAAGGTGACGAGCATCAGTACGGCGATCATCGCGATGAAGAGCGGGATCAGCGGTTTGATGACTTTCTCTAGTGGGATGCCTGCTACGCCTATGCCGACGAAGAGTACCGAGCCTACAGGCGGGGTGCAGAGTCCGATGCAGAGGTTCATGACCATGATGATCCCGAAGTGGACTGGATCGATCCCGATGGTCTCTACTACGGGTAGGAAGATCGGTGTGAAGATCAGTACCGCTGGGGTCATGTCCATGAATATCCCTACGGCGAGCAAGATGATGTTGATCAGCAGTAGGATGACGATGGGGTTGTCAGAGACGCTGAGTATCCCGTCGGTGACGGCCTGTGGGATGTTTTGGTAGGCCATTATCCATGACATACTCATCGAGCAGGCGATCAGTAGGGTCACCACTGCAGTGGTACTCACTGAGCTGATGGCGATCTGACGGATTTTGTCCATGGTCAGTTCGCGGTAGATCAGCGAGAGCACGAAGGTATAGAGTACTGCGATCCCAGACGCTTCGGTCGCGGTGAATATCCCTACGACGATACCGCCGATCACGACGACCAGCATCATGAGGCTAGGCAGTGCATCGACGAAGGTACGTAGGACATTGCCTATCGATGATTTTGCGCCTCGCGGATAGTTCTTGATTTTGGCATAGACCGCTGCGATGATCATCAGGGTCAGTCCCATCAGTATCCCCGGTACATAGCCTGCTAGAAACAGTGCGGCGATCGATACTCCGCCACTGGCGAGTGAGTAGACGATCAGGATATTGGAAGGAGGTATGACGAGTCCAGTCGTCGATGAGACGATGTTGACTGCCGCGCCGTATGATTTTTCATAGCCTTCTTTCTCCATCTGTGGCCCGAGAGTCCCGCCGATGGCGGATACGGCTGCCATGGCAGACCCAGAGATCGCTCCGAAGAGCATCGCGCCGATGATGTTGACATAGGCTAGTCCTCCGGGGAGTGAGCCGACGAGCGCTTTCGCGAATGCAATGAGACGCTGGGCGATCCCTCCTTGGTTCATGATCTGTCCGGCAAGGATGAAAAAGGGGATAGCCAAAAGTGAAAAGCTATCCAGTCCAGTCCCCATGCGCTGTGCGATGGTCGTGAAGGCAGGCATGGTGTCGATGTTGACCAAGATGGTCAGTAGCGACGAGAGCCCTACGCTGTATGCGACGGGCACACCGAGTAGGAGGAAAAGAATGAAACTGATAACAAGCGTGTATATTTCTAAATGCTCCATGGCTTAGTCGATGTTCAAAAGGTCACAAATCGTATAATAGCAGATCAACAGGCCACTCAGTGGCAAGGCCAGATAGATATAGCCCAGTGATACCTGCATGGCAGAGGAGGTCTGCCCGAGGATGAAGGTGATGTACACCAGTCGTGTCCCTCCTAGGATCAATACAAAGATTGCAAAGCACAGGATGATAAATCGGATCAGTCGAAAATGTACAGCTTGTTGTTTTTCGTTGAGCTTGCGGGTGATGAGGTCTATCGACACGTGCATGCGTTTGCCTGTGGCATAGGCTGCACCGAGTAAGCCTACCCATATCAGCAGGTAGCGGGCGAGTTCGTCAGTGAAGGCACTGGGGTCATTGAGTAGAAACCGTGAGGCGACTTGCCACAGTACGTTGAGCACCATCAAGCCTAGTAGTAGGCTTAGGGCTACTTCAAGGTACGAATCTAGTTTTTGTCTTATCGTCATGCTTGTATTCTTATTTGCCTAGATTTTGAATTTCTGATATGAGTTGTTTGAGCTCAGGGTCTGTTTCAAAGGCTTGGTAGAGCCCTTGTACTTTGGCCTGAAAGGGTGACTTTTCGGGATGAAAAATCTCCACACCCGCTGCCTGTACTTTGGTGAGAGACTCCTGTACCGAGGCAGCCCATACTTTCTTTTGATAGTTGACGGACTGGTCGGCAGCCTCTTGTAGCCACTTGCGCTCTTGTTCCGAGAGGCTTTCCCATAGGTAGGTGCTCACAATCAGTGCATCGGGTATGGTAGAGTGCTCGTCTATCGAGTAGTACTTGCACACTTCGTAGTGTCGGGAGGTGAAAAAACTCGGCGCATTGTTTTCTGCGCCATCTACCACTCCCTGTTGCAGTGCGGTGTAGAGTTCCCCAAATGATACTGGCGTAGGAGAGCCACCCAGTGCATTGACCATGTCGAATGCCGATTGGCTGTTCATGACACGGACTTTCATCCCTTCGAGATCACTAGGTGATAGGATGGGTTTGGCTTTGGAGTAGAAACTACGACTGCCTGCATCGTAGAAACAGAGTCCTCTGAGCCAGTACTTGCTACCTTTTTCTAGTAGTTGTTTACCGATAGGGCCTTGGAGTACGCTCCAGGTGTGGGCAGAGTCTCTGAATATGTAGGGGAGTGTGAGAACTTTCATCTCAGGGACGAAGTTTTCTAATGCACCGACAGATACCTTGGTCATGTCGAGACTACCGATCTGTAGGAGTTCGAGTAGATCACGTTCCTGACCGAGTTGGCCGTTGGCGTAGATCTCCATGGTCATTTTGCCATCCGAGATTTCGTCGAGAATTCGTCCCATTTCCAACATGCCAAGATGTACAGGGTGTTGGGCATTGAGACTATGTGCTAGTTTCAGGTTTCTGGTGTCGCTTTGCTGGGAACAGGACCACAGCAGGCAAACGGTCAGTAGCAATAGCAAGTGATTTTTGATGTTCATGCTCACTTATTTTTATTTAGTTCGATATTCATGCGCTTTCTCTTTCTCTGCATACCACCTTCAGTATGTAGTTTCATTTGGTTTCGGTTTGGCAAGCTGCGGGTTGGTGCAGCAGGGAGTTAGTTGATTTAAAGGCATGCTTGTCGCCGAAACCCAACGACAAGCATGCTGCAATTTAAAGTGAAAAGGTGTATAAGATACAATCGATTGTATTTTATTGTTTCCACTTTTTCACATCTTCTAT
This sequence comes from Reichenbachiella agariperforans, assembly GCF_900142205.1. Classification (GTDB taxonomy): domain Bacteria; phylum Bacteroidota; class Bacteroidia; order Cytophagales; family Cyclobacteriaceae; genus Reichenbachiella; species Reichenbachiella agariperforans. Next base: position 384,358 of record NZ_FRAA01000003.1, on the reverse strand, counting down.
TCATTCATAGATTTTGCTGGAATTTTGAAGCTAAAACACCTTTGTGCTGTGGATGTCAGATGTATTAAGCTTTGTCAAAACCAAAGTAAGTATTGGCATTGTTGTAGGAGATGTTTTCTATCATCTCTCCCAGTAGATCCATGTCGTGAGGAATCTCGCCATTGACAACATCCTGTCCGATGAGATCACATAGAATACGACGGAAGTACTCGTGTCTCGGGAACGAAAGGAAACTACGAGAGTCTGTCAGCATCCCGATGAATCGGCTGAGCAGTCCCATGTTGGAGAGGGCATTCATTTGGTTGATCATTCCCGTCTTTTGATCCAAAAACCACCATCCTGTACCGAACTGCATCTTGCCGATGATCTGACCGTCGTTGAAGTTGCCGACCATGGTAGCAAAGAGTTCATTGTCACTCGGGTTTAGGTTGTATAGGATGGTTTTGGCGAGCTGATTGGAGTCATCTAGTTTGTTGAGGAATGTCGATAGCGATTCGGCTTGTTTGAAATCCCCCATAGAATCATAGCCAGTGTCAGGTCCGAGTTCGCGGAGTGCACGGGCGTTGTTGTTGCGGAGTGCGCCGAGGTGAAACTGCTGTGCCCAGCCTTTGGCGTGGTACATCTTGCAGAGTTCGAGCAGGATGTAGGCCTGTAGGGATTCCGCTTTGTCCTCGGACAAAGATTGTCCAGCTCTGACAGTCTCGAAGTAGCTCTCATAGCTTGTTTCTTTTCTGTTGTACATCGGGATGGTATTGAATCCCAGATCTGACAGTTTACAGCCTAGACTGTCGAAGTAGTCTACGCGGTTTTGGAGAGCAGAGAGTAAATCACTGAGCGATTTGATTGCTGTGCTAGCCGCATTAGCCAGTTGGTCGAGGTAGCTGTTGTAGCTTTTTGGATCAGAGACGTTGAGTGCTTTGTCCGGTCTGAAAGTCGGTAGCACTTTCAGAGGAATGTTTGCCGCTGCGATAGCTTTGTGGTATTCTAGACTGTCGATCGGGTCATCTGTGGTACAGACTACTTTTACCTGCTGACCGATGAGGAGGCCTTGGCAGCCCATGTTGTCCTGCTGTAGTTGCTCAGAGGTAGATTGGTAGATCGCATCTCCAGATTGACTGTTGAGCAATTGGTTCTCTCCAAAATAGCGCTGTAGCTCTAGGTGCGTCCAGTGGTAGAGGGGGTTGCGTAGGGTATAGGGTACTGTCTCTGCCCATTTGGAGAACTTTTCTTTCGGGTCAGCATCTCCAGTGATGAAATTTTCGTCGATCCCATTGGCACGCATGGCTCTCCACTTGTAATGATCCCCTTCGAGCCACGCTTCGGTGATGTTTTTGTAGTGCCTATTGTTGGCAATATCCTCAGGCGAAAGGTGGTTGTGGTAGTCAATGATGGGCATTTTTGCCGCATGGTTGTGGTAGAGTTCGGCTGCCACGTCGTTGGTAAGTAGAAAATCTGTGTCTAAGAATTTTTTCATCACACTATATTTATTAATTGTTTGCTTCACTAAAGTAGCAAGAACTTAATTGTCCTTGCTACGTCTGATTCCGAGTTCTAGCCCCCTCAGTTCGGCAAGACCTCTCAGTCTACCGATGGCGGAGTAACCCGGATTGGTTTTTTTGGTCAAATCATCGATCATTTTATGTCCATGATCTGGTCTAAACGGCATACGAATGTCTTGTCGCCCTTGTGCCACACGCTTCGCTTGCTCCTCGACGAGTGCTTTCATCACTGCATACATGTCGACATCTCCGTCCAAGTGATCCGCTTCGTGGAAGTTGCCTTCCGCATCGCGTTTCGTCGCTCTTAGGTGGATGAAGTGTATCCGGTGTCCGAGGCGCTCGACCATGCCTGCGAGATCATTGTCCGCGCGTACGCCGAAGGATCCTGTGCAGTAGGTCAGACCATTGTGCGGGCTGTCTACCGCTGCATAGAGGTCAAGTACATCTTGCTCTGTACTGACTACTCTCGGGAGACCCAAAATCGGGAATGGAGGATCGTCAGGATGGATGCAAAGTAACACGCCCGCTGACTCAGCAGCAGGTACGATGGCTGCTAGAAACTGAAACAAGTTCGATTTCAAAGTCGGTGCATCGATGTGATCGTAGGAGGATAGCACGGCTTGGAACTGATCGAGGGTGTAGCCTTCTTCAGCGCCGGGTAGCCCCGCGATGATGTTGCCGACGAGTTTCGTTTTGTCCGTTTCGCTCATTGCCTCGTGGTAGGTCTTGGCTTTCGTTATTTGGTCAGGAGTGTAGGCCGCTTCTGTACCGGGTCGTTTGAGCAAGAACAGCTCAAAGGCCGCAAAGGCCGTCACGTCAAAGCGTAGTGCAGTCGAGCCATCTCCGAAGGCATACTCTAGGTCGGTACGCGTCCAGTCGAGTACGGGCATGAAGTTGTAGCATACGGTATCGATACCGCATTGGCCGAGGTTGATTAGGGACTGTCGGTAGTTCTCGATATAGGTCTCGAAATTGCCGCTGCGTTTTTTGATATCTTCGTGTACCGGGACGCTTTCTACCACGCTCCACGTGAGCCCTGCAGCTTCTATTTCTTCTTTTCTTTTTTGAATCTCAGTGATTGTCCATACTTCTCCGTTGGGGATGTGATGTAGTGCTGAGACGATGCCTGTCGCACCGGCTTGTCTGATGTCGGAGAGGCTGACGCCATCATTGGGTCCGTACCATCTCCAGGTTTGTTCTAATTTCATTTTAGTCTCTTTCATTGTTAAACACCACTAAAAGCACTGAAGCCTCCATCAATAGGAATAGTCACACCCGTCACGAATGCCGAACCGTCCCCACAGAGCCATTCCAAAGTTCCTAATAAATCCTCGGGTGTCCCAAAGCGAGACATCGGCGTGTGATCGATGATGGTGTTGCCACGTGCCGTGAGGTCACCACTTTCTTCGGTGAGGAGACTGCGGTTTTGCTCCGTGAGGAAAAAACCGGGTGCCATGGCATTGACACGGATGCCGACTTTGGAGAAATGCACGGCGAGCCACTGGGTGAAATTAGAAATGGCGGCTTTTGCTCCACTATAGGCTGGGATCTTGGTGAGCGGCGTGAAGGCATTCATCGACGAGATGTTGATGATGTTGCCACCTTGACTGGAGACCATGTCCTTGGCAAATATCTGACAGGGTAGGAGCGTCCCGATGAAGTTGAGGTCAAAGACGAACTTGATTCCCTCTGGATCGAGATCGAAAAATGTCGTGAGTTCTTCTGTAGCGTCTAAATCTGCTGGCTCGAAGTAGGGCTTAGAGGTGGTGCCTTTGGGGTGATTGCCTCCAGCGCCATTGATGAGGATGTCACATTTACCTAGCTGCCTGTGCACTTCAGCTTGTGCTGCAAGTAGGCTGTTTTTGTCTAGGACATTGGCTGCTAGACCGATGGCATTTCCACCTGATTGGCGAATGCTTTCTGCTACTTGTTCAGCATTTTCCTGCTTTAAGTCGAGAATGGCGACCTTGGCACCTAATGCTGCAAGCTTGCTAGCCATCGTGCCGCAGAGCACACCGCCACCGCCAGTGATGACGACTACTTTGTTTTGAATAGATTCCATGTATGTGTTTGTTTGTAAAGTCTGTGTGTACGTTACCGCATTTCGCTTTTAAAAAACACTCGTCTAGGAGTGTTGTTAGTGCGTGTACGTTAACATTATTTTGACAAATGTAGTATATTGCATCTGAATTCAAAATGTTTTTTACAACTTTAGATTCGATATGAAACCGAGAATTACTATAAAGGAGATTGCCAAACAGGCAGATGTATCCATAGGGACAGTTGATCGTGTGCTACACGATAGAGGACGTGTTTCGCCAGAGACCAAGGAAAGAGTCCTCAGAATCGCTAAGGAAGGGAATTATTCTTCTAACGTCTATGCACGCAATCTCAAGTTGAATAAGACTTATCATCTTGCGGTGATTTTGCCAGAGAAAAATTCCTATTGGGTGAAACACCGACAGGGCGTAGAGAAAGCTGTGGCGGAGTATGATTTCTTGCAAGTCGATATGCATGCCTATAGTCTAGCGGTGGAGTCACAGACAGAGATAGAAGGGATCATCCAAGAGGTCGTGGCAGCCAAGCCCGACGGTATTGTGCTGGCACCTATATTCCTGAATGAGAACAGTCCTGCAGTTGAGCGGTTGAAAAAAAGTCAGATTCCGGTGATCTTAGTGGATTCTAAAATCCCATTGCCTAACTGTCTATCATACATTGGTCAGGATGCGTTTCAGAGTGGTCGCATGTCTGGAGGGTTGCTCCACGAAGGGTATTCTGAGAATTATGATTTGTACGTGATTACTTTCCAAATGGCAGATTTGTACAACAAAACCATTGCAGCGCGGATAGAAGGGTTGGAAAATTACTTTGAAGAAGTGAACAACAGTCCTCAGGTTATCAAAATAAACATGGAGCAGGAAGCGATGGGCTACAGTGAACTAATAGAGCGTATGCTGACCAGAAAGAAACCGGTTCGTGTTTTCGTCCCCAACTCTCGATCTTATTTTTTGGCCACAGAGATGAACGAAGTGAAGCAAGAACTAAAACTTCGCATGGTCGGTTATGACCTGATCGAGGAGAATAAAATGTATCTCGAAGATGGAACGATCAACTATCTCATTCATCAGCAACCGAAGCAACAGGGCTTTAAGGCGATTCAAGCCTTACACCAGCATTTACTGCTCAATATGGAAGTAGAGCAACAACAGTTTCTTCCTTTGGATATCATCACTAAGGAGAATTTAATGTACTGTGAACATTAGGGGTAGAGATTAGACCTAGTAGAACCAAGACTAAAGAGACAAGATGCTGTTAGTCTGTTTTTAGAGAGGATTGTCTGATGATGATCTCGGAGGGGATGATGGTATTGTGGACGGGTAGCTGTGTTCCGTTGATTTGATCGAGAAGCAGCTCTGCCGTTTTTTGCCCCATGAGATTCGGGTTTTGATTGACCGTACTGAGTGCCGGAGAGGTGTAGGCCGAAATCGGTTCGCCACTGAAACCAAACACTTTGATCTCTTCGGGTATTCGGATGCCTGCTTTTTGGAGCACTTCCATCGCTGCGATAGCAGCTACGTCATTGGCAGAGAAGATGGCATCAGGCATTTTATCCTTAGCGAGCAATTGCTGCGCGATTTCTTGACCATCTAGCTGTTTGAGTCGGCTCTTGAAGACCCAATCCTCCTGAAATTCGATGTTATTTTTCTCCAGTGCATCTTTATACCCTCTTAGCCTGTCTTGATAGATACTTGCTTCGCTGTTGCCACCGAGGTGGACAATATGACGACAGCCGTTTTGGATCAAGCTGTCTGTCAACTCATAAGCTCTCGAAAAATCATCGATGAGCACATTGTGACCTTGGATGGTTTTACATTCTCGATCAAAAAACACCACCGGCTTCCCACTTGCTTCGATGCGTTGTATATGACTCCCGTCGCTCTGCTCGGTAGCGATCGACAAGATGATGCCATCGACTTGATTGGCCAGTAGGGTGTCAACGAGCTGTGCTTCGCGTTCTGCACTATCATGTGATTGGCAAATGATCAGATTGTAACCTTGCTCTGAGACGATTTCTTCCATGCCGCCTATCACAGTAGAGAAGAAGTGTCGTGAAATATTGGGTACGATAACACCTATAGTATGTGTGCGCTGTGTACGTAGGTTAGAAGCCAAGTGATTGCGCGAATACCCCATTTCAGCGGCCTTTTCTTGGATCAGTTTTTTGGTCTTTTCTTTGACCCGAGGGCTATCGGCTAGAGCCCTAGATACCGTGCTGGCGTTGATGTTGAGCTCGCGGGCTATGTCGTGTATGGTGGCCTTCTTTTTCATTGGAGTGGCGAAGATAAAATAAAAAAGCAACACAAAATACAATCGATTGTATTTTTAATATTTACCTTTGAAGCCAAAGGAATTTATAAATCAAAAAAGAAATAGCTCATGAGTGTTTCGTACGAAGTAAGATATGCATCGAGTCCAGATGCGGTAAAAAAATTGGACACCAAAGAACTAAGAAATGAGTTCTTGATTGACAATCTAATGAAGCCGGATGAGGTCGTCTTGGTCTATACACACTATGACCGATACATCGCTGGATCTGCAGTGCCTGCTTCTAAGAAATTGACCTTGGAAACCATCGATCCGTTGAAGTCGGAGACTTTCCTCGCAAGGAGAGAACTCGGTGTGATCAATGTCGGAGGGGATGGTACGGTATACGTAGATGGAGAAGCCTTCGAATTGACCTACAAGGATGCACTATACGTAGGTATGGGAGCCAAAGAAGTGATCTTCGAAAGCAAAGACGCGTCTGCTCCAGCCAAGTTCTACTTGAACTCAGCGCCAGCGCACCATTCATTCCCTAACAAGAAAGTCACTAAAGCAGAGGCGAAAAAGCTAGAGCTAGGAACGCTCGAAACCGCCAATGCTAGAACAGTAAACCAAATGCTCATAGGCGGTGTGGTAGATACATGCCAACTACAGATGGGGATGACCGAGCTCAAGACAGGTAGTGTATGGAACACCCTTCCATCGCATGTACATGATCGCCGTATGGAGGTTTATATGTACATCGAAGTGCCTCCTGAGCAGTCTGTGTGTCACTTCATGGGACAGACTGACGAGACGAGACACATCTGGATGCAAAATGAGCAAGCGGTGATCTCTCCCCCTTGGTCAATCCACTCAGGTGCAGGTACGTCTAACTATACGTTCATCTGGGGTATGGCTGGTGAGAATCTAGACTATACAGACATGGATGTTTGTCCAATCAACGAATTAAGATAAAAAGCATGGATTTATTTAATTTAAAAGGAAAAGTAGCGCTCGTGACGGGTGCTACACATGGCCTAGGGATGGCCATGGCGATGGGACTCGGCAAAGCAGGAGCTACCGTAGTGATCAACGGGAATTCGTCGCAAGAGAAGATCGACAATGCCATCAAAGAATACGAAAAAGAAGGCATCAAGGTCAGCGGCTATAAGTTTGACGTGACGGACGAAGAGGCAGTCAAAGCAGCTGTCGCTAAAATCCAATCGGAAGTAGGTGATATCGATATCTTGGTCAACAACGCTGGGATCATCAAGCGTGTACCGCTCGAAGAGATGGAAGTAGCGGAGTTTGAGCAGGTCATCAAGGTAGACCTAGTGAGTCCGTTCATCGTATCAAAGCATGTGGTAAAAGGTATGATTGCACGCAAGAGCGGTAAAATCATCAACATCTGCTCCATGATGAGTGAGCTTGGTCGTAGCACCGTAGGAGCCTATGCAGCAGCCAAAGGTGGATTGAAAATGCTGACGCAAAATATGGCGACAGAGTGGGCAAAGCACAACATCCAGACCAACGGAATCGGCCCTGGGTATTTTGCGACGAGCCAAACTGCTCCGATTCGAGTCGATGGACATCCGTTCAATGACTTCATCGTGGGACGTACGCCTGCCGGCAAATGGGGAGACCCGTCTGACTTGGAAGGTGCAGCGGTCTTCTTGAGTTCAAAGGCCAGTGATTTCGTTAATGGCCAAGTGATTTATGTCGATGGAGGTATTCTCGCGACTATTGGAAAACCTAGCAACGAAGACTAATGAAGCAGTTAGGAATAATAGCACTATCACTACTGGGACTGGCAGCATGTCAGCCTCCAGCAGTGACTGTGACACTTAAAAACCAATTGTCACAGGATATCGCTGAGATGCCTGTCGTAATTGAGAGAGTAGTGATCGAGCAGAAATTAGGTGTTTTAGAAGCGGGCACATTTCCGTTACTCAAGGATCAAGGATCTGTCGTGCCACAGCAGTTGGATGATCTAGATGGTGATGGTAACTGGGATCAAATTGCCATTTTGGTGGCTTTGACAGCTAGTACAGACAAGGTGCTCGATCTGAGCAAGACGAGTGTCTATCCGACATTGACACAACGTACCAGCGTGTATCTTGGCGTGGATTATGACCGGTCAGATGCTTTTGTAGAGAAAGATCAGGAAGTCAGACATGCTGACAATATTGCGATGCAGTATCCGATGATGTATCAGATGGAAGGCCCTGCTTGGGAAAACGACAAAGTAGGTTTTAGACTCTATTTTGACTCTCGAAACGGAAAGGATATCTACGGTAAGACGACCGATAAAATGACGCTTCACTTAGCAGGGGTCAAAGGTCAGAATTATCACAAGCAAGATGACTGGGGTATGGACGTACTCAAGGTTGGGAACAGTCTCGGGGCTGGTGCTGTGGCGATGATGTATGAGGATTCGCTGGTGAAGTTAGGGGATACAGAAGCAGGAGAGTATGCTACGATTGTAGAAGGGCCTGTTCGTACGATTTTTGAGGTAAGGCATCAGGGTTGGAATACACCTGTAGGCGATCTATCAGTTACCGAGCGTATCACGATCTGGGCTGGTCAGTATGGCTACCAAGAAGAGTTGATCTGTGACCAAAAGGATGTCACCTGGGTGACTGGAATTGTTAACAAATATGCTGATAAAATGTACACGGGAGAGACTCCTCAGAGTCGGTATATCTATACGTTTGACCAGCAGTCTGAGAACAAGGATAACCTAGGGATGGCAGTGGTGGTCACTAGTGATTCGTTCGTAGATGCTGGAGAGACTGCTAACGAAGGGGACGGTGTTATCGAGACGTATTATGTAGCGTTCAAGAGCAATGAGACACCGAAGTACTACTTTGTAGCGGGCTGGGAACCTACTGATGCTCAGTTTTCGACTGCCGAAGGTTTTGGAGAGACAGTGGCACAGCAAGCATTGGTTTTTAGCGCTGCAGTAGTCATAGAGTAATATGCCTCTAGTGTTCTCTTAGAAGGGTTTGTACGAATTTACCCCTTTATTTGTACGATTTTATGCTACAACTTAGCCAATTTTAGGCTTGGAATGGCGACTGCTTTCCCGTGAAGTAGTCGCCATTTTTTATTCTGAGAGACAAAATTAGAAGTAAGCAGGCGTGAGAGGAATGAAGCAATGCATAGCGGTGTGTGTACTGATGTTGTACACTTGGTGGAGTGTGGCTGATGAAGGTAAACTCGCCTTTAAGCATTTTCATTCTGCGGAGGGACTGTCTCAAAGTGCCGTGATCGCGATCGCTCAGGATGATTTTGGGATGATGTGGTTTGGAACCCGTGATGGACTAAACCGCTACGATGGGCGGAGTTTTCAAGTCTTCAGAACCAACCCCACAGATTCTACCAGTTTATCCAACAACGACATATTAGAGATCAAAGTCGATGCAAAAGGAGATCTTTGGATCGGCACTTATAATGGTCTGAATCATTACATCCAGCGTAGTGAGCGATTCGAACGCTATCTTGCCAGCGATGCGGGCGAAAACGTCCTATCCAATCACACCATACGTACGCTGGAGGTCGTCTCCGAAGATCAAATATGGGTAGGTACACAAGAAGGTCTCAATATCATCAATCCTAAAACCCATGAGATCAGAACCATCCGTCATGATACCAATAGGTCGAATAGTTTGGCTGGTGATTACATCTTAGATATCTATCAAGATAGCCGTGGAGCGGTATGGATCGCGACCTCTAATGGTCTGTGTGTGACGAGAAACCCCGAAGCTACATTGCTCATCTTTGAGGATGTTCCACTTGGAGACTCAGCAGATTTACAGACCAGTTTTGTACAAGAAGTTTTGGAAGACCCTAAAGGCAATATGTGGGTTGGTACGCGGGATTGGGGGTTATTTCTGGTCGACCCAGATGGTCAGACGGTAGCACACTATGATACGAATACTACGCCCGCTATGGTGCATGACAATATCCGTTCGCTTGAGTACGGTCTGGATGGTTCGCTCTGGATAGGTACCTATACGGGATTAAATAGATTGATGCCAAATGGAGAGATGATCGCTAGCCTTGTTGACCCTCGGGATCAGGACGGGCTGTCTGAAAATAAAATCAAAAAGGTCTACTGCAGTGACAATGGAGCGGTATGGGTAGGCACTTATTTTGGTGGACTCAATATGTGGCATGAGGTTAATTTTAATTTTAATAACCTGAGTCAGGAACCGGATGGAGGAGGTCTGAGCAACAATGTCGTCAGTGCAGTACTGCAAGATGATGAAACCTACTATCTAGGTACCGAAGGAGGAGGACTAAATATATACAATAGAAGCCGTGGGACATTTGACTATGTGAGCAGTAGCGATGGTGCTATACCTAGTAGTAATGTGAAATACCTCAACTGGGAAACCAAAGGAGAACGAATCTGGATTTGTACTTTTGATGCAGGGATTGTATTGTGGGATCTTCGAAACAAGAAGCAAGTTTTGAGACTGTCTACCAAAGAGGGATTGAGTCACAATAGCGTCTATGATGTGGTACAGGATCAGGTGGGGCATTGGGTGATCGGTACTTTTGGAGGAGGTTTAAACCTCTATGACCCAGTGTCTGGTGACCTTCGATGGATACAGCAGCAGGAAGATCGAGCGATGGGTTTGTCTGACAATCAGGTGCGGTCACTGATGGTAGACCGAACAGGCAACCTCTGGATAGCCACTCAAAATGGACTCAATTTGTCTACTGCGGACGCAGAGAATCCTTACGAATCTTTTCAGCATTACTTCTACGATGAAGCACTAGAGAACGGACAGGACGTTTTGTTTATCGAGCAATCACGAGACGGGACGATCTGGACGGCCACCAAAGAACAGGGACTGTATCGTATGGTGGATGGAGCGTTTCAATTTGTCGATATTTTTGGGGAGGTACCTAACTCTAGCCAGATCATTCATGCAATAGAGGAGGACGCTAAGGGGTATTTTTGGGTGAGCTCTAACAACGGAATCGCACGTTTCGACCCTAATACTGAGGAAATTAAATTGTTTACCGAATCGGACGGGTTGAACTCCAACGAGTACAATAACAAATCATCGCTGGCGAGCGAAGAGGGGCTTATGTTTTTTGGGTCTCCCAGAGGGGTTACTTGGTTTGATCCCTCACAGTTGAAATCTAATCCATTCACTACACAGGTAGTCCTCAGCCAGTTGACGGTCAACAACTCTCAGATAGTCCCGAATGATTCGACTAATATACTGGCGCAGACACTGGCACTGACGGAGGCGATAGCGTTAGATTATGATCAGTCTAATTTTTCCATTGATTTTGCGCTACCCAGCTATGTCAACTCTAAAAAAAATCAGTTTCAGTACCGGTTGAAGGGCTTGGAAAGCGAGTGGAGACAATCGATGATTCCTTCGGTGAGTTATGCGATCCAGAACCCTGGAGATTACCTGTTTCAGATTCGAGGAGCTAACAATGACGGTTTGTGGTCCGACCAATGGACTGAACTCCAAATTAAGGTTCATCCAGCGCCTTGGAGGTCGGTATGGGCATTTGTGATTTATGGATTTGCGATTGCTGTGGCCTTGCTAGTACTGTTTAGAAGTATACGGTCACGTACCCAGCTACAATATGAGCTGGATCTGGAGCTAGAGTTGCACAAAAAGGAGCAAGAGCTCACTACGTCCAAGTTGCAATTTTTTACTAATATATCTCATGAGTTTAGAACACCGCTGACGCTGATACTCGGTCCCTTAGAACAGATCCTTCGTGATTATCAAGGGAGTAGTGCAATCTACAAACAGATGAAAACCATGCAGCACAATGCGAGCCAACTGCTCAAACTCATCAATCAGCTGATGGATTTTCGCAAGATGGAAAACAAGCAAGCACCGCTCGAAACGGCAGAAGGCAACTTGGTGAAGTTCGTTCGTGAAATTTATCTATCCTTTAAGACTTATGCGCGAAACGGAAAGTATAGCTATGACTTTCTATCCGAGGAGGAGGAGGTATTGGTGTTTTTTGATCGGGACAAGTTGGAGCGGGTCATGTACAACCTACTTTCCAATGCCTTTAAATATACCCAAGAGAATGGAACAATTCGGGTAGAGGTTCATCGTCGGGGAACGGAAGTGGAGATCCGGGTGATCGATACAGGGCAGGGAATACCTGCTGAGACACAGGACAAAATTTTCGACCGGTTCTTTCAGTTGCCGATGGATACGGCTCAGAGCGAATCTCAGCGTGGTACTGGGATAGGTCTCGCTTTGACTAAGAGTATCGTCGATCTGCATCAGGGCAAAGTAACGGTCACGAGTCAGGTAGGGCAGGGTAGTACCTTTAGTGTTTGGCTACCGCTAGGCAGTGATCATTTGTTGCCTAATCAGGTGATTAGTAACTTCAAGGGAAGCGATGCGCTGGAGAATTACCAGCCAGAAGTAGTCACAGATTGGTCTGAGGTTATTCAAAATGCTGTCATACAGCCTAAAAATGCAGATGCTAAAACTGTATTGGTCGTAGAGGATAACTCTGATGTTCGTCGATTTATCATTGATATACTGTCGGCAGAGTACAATATCGTAGAGGCAGAGAATGGTAAGCTGGGGTTGCGTGTAGCGATTCGTGAGGTGCCAGATCTGATTATTAGTGACGTGATGATGCCAGAGATGGATGGCATTGAATTTTGTACGCAGGTCAAAGCCAACTTGAAGACGAGTCATACACCGTTCATCTTGCTGACGGCACGTACTTCGTTGATTTTTAAATACGAAGGGTTAGAGTCTGGTGCAGATGAATATATCAATAAGCCTTTCAATACCAAAGAACTGCAGCTCAAGGTTAGAAACCTACTGCGTTTCGTAGACAACCTGAAAGACCGATTTCAGTCCAATGCCGAGATCGCTCCGAGCGAACTGACGATATCATCTGTAGACGAAGAGATGCTACAGCGTGCCATTGAGATCGTGGATCAAAATATCGACAACCAGTTTTTTGATGTCTCGCTGTTCTGTACGGAGCTCGGAGTGAGCCGCACGATGTTGTTTACGAAAGTCAAGGCATGGACGAATCTAACTCCCAATGAATTCATCCATTCGATGCGGATGAAGCGTGCAGCGAACCTGCTAGAGCAAGGGAAGATCACAGTAAGTCAGATCAGTTTCAAGGTCGGGTTCAAGAACCCCAAATACTTTAGCAAGTGCTTCCAAAAATACCACGGTAGCACCCCGAGTCAGTATGCTGACAAATTCAACACTCCACCTGAGTCTAAGACTTAAAATCATCAAATAAATCCCCTGAGTGGATATAAATGTACAATAGTGTACCTGTTCTGTACTTTTGGTTTGTTAAACGAAAGTAGAATTGTCATGTAAATTTTTAGAAAGCATGAATCTAAAAAAGCATTGGCAAGAGTGGATATTAGGTGTTTTCATCGTCATGATGTCCCTCATCATAATTTATTTCATTTAACAAAAAACAATCTTATGAAAGAAGATTTACTAAAACGCTTTAAGCTTGTGATCGCTATCCTAGTGATAGCAGCGGCCTCATCAGCCGCACAAGCTCAGAGTAACAAAGTACAAGGTGTCGTGACCTCATTTAACGATGAATCTGGGATACCAGGAGCAGCCGTTTTGATAGAGGGGACGAGTATAGGTACAGTTACGGATTTTGATGGTGCATTTACAATAGAAGCATCACCTGATGCGGTATTGGTGATATCCTTTGTGGGATACAAAACAGTCAAAGTACCAGTCAATAACCAATCACAGATAGATGTCCAATTAGAAGAAGACTACACCTCACTAGAGGAAGTCGTCGTGGTAGGATATGGTACAGTCAAAAAGAGTGACCTGTCAGGATCAGTCTCCTCGGTGAAGTCCGCAGATATTGCAGCGTTCCCAGCACTCTCAGCTACGCAGACGCTACAGGGGCGAGCTGCTGGTGTACAGATCAACTCTAACAATGGTGGTCAGCCGGGTGCGAGCTTTAATGTCAAAATCAGAGGTGGAACTTCCATCAACGCCAGTAGTGATCCGATTACGGTTGTAGATGGATTTGTGGGGGCAGAGATGCCTCCACCAGAAGATATCGCTTCTATCGAAGTGCTCAAAGATGCTTCGGCTACCGCGATCTATGGTTCTAGAGGAGCCAATGGTGTCATCATGGTGACGACCAAAAAGGGATCTAAAGGAAAAATAAAAATCGATTTTAATTCATCATATAGTACCCAGTCTCCAACCAAACAGCTGGATCTGCTCAATGCGGCGGAGTTTACGGATTATATGAACGAGTTCGCTCCTTATACTAATCTCGGATCGGATACCAACTGGCAGGACGAAATTTACCAAACAGGTATCATCTCGAACAATCAGCTCTCAGTGAGTGGAGGAGCAGAGAATGTGACCTATTACTTGTCAGGTACCTACTTTGATCAGCAGGGAGTAGTTGTCGGATCGGAGTACAAGCGATATTCACTTAACGGAAACGTAAACGTAGAAGCAACCAAATTTCTTAAGCTAGGCATGAGCATGTATGGTCGCCGAGGTACGAATGTCGGTGTACGTACCCAAGAGGGGTCTGGTGGAGCTGGACAAGCAGGCGTGACGAGTACTGCCTTTAGGTTTAACCCCGACTTAGGGATCTATGATGCCAATGGTATGTACACGCGATCCACCATAGGGGATCAACTAGACAATCCCGTAGCGATGGCTACTCAGTATGACAGAGAACGTGTCACGGATCGTTTTCAGAGCAATGTTTATGCGGATTTGAAATTCACCGATTGGTTGAGTTTCAAAACTACCTTAGGGATAGGCTCTACCAACTGGAGAGATGGCGAGTACTGGCCAACTACGCTGATCAGAGGCCAAGGAGCTGATGGTCTTGGTGGAATCGAGTCACGCAAACAGTCTTCGGTCATTAGTGAGAACTACTTTACCGTGGACAAAGAATACGGTCCACATCGTTTGACATGGGTGACTGGGTATTCTTTTCAGAAAAACACATCAGAAGCATGGAAGGCTTCTAGCCAAGGTTTTATTACCGATGCAGGTCGTTTCTGGTCATTGGATCAGGGAGCTGTACCTAATACACCTACTTCTAGTCTAACAGAGTCGACTATCAAGTCGTTCTATTCGAGAGCTAACTATTCTTTACAAAACAAGTATGTGTTGACTTTTACGGGTAGATACGATGGCGCATCTAATTTTGCGGCGAACAACAAGTGGGCATTTTTTCCATCAGGAGCAGTTGCATGGGATATCAAAGGCGAGAGCTTTATGGATGACCTGAACTTCTTGACACAACTGAAGCTGAGAGGTAGCTACGGACTCACTGGAAATCAAGCGATTGGCCCTTACCAATCATTGGCCAGTCTAGAGCCGACTTACTCCATCGTACCAGGTGGTAATGCCCTCGCGGTAGGTACACTTGCTAACCCTGACTTGACGTGGGAGACGACTAGCCAGGTCGATGTAGGGTTGGATATAGGACTATTCGAGGGGCGTGTCAACGTAGTGATGGACTACTATGAGAAGATCACGAGCGACCTGCTGTTTCAGAGACAATTGCCATCTTATGTAGGTGTAGGGACACAGTTACAAAACATCGGAAAGGTGAGTAACAAAGGGTTTGAGTTTATGCTGAGTACCAAGAATTTGGTAGGAGAGTTTACATGGAATTCAGATTTCATCATCTCTGCCAACCGAAATGAGGTGCTAGAGTTGCCTGATTCGGTAGAGTTCTATGGGCAAGAGCCAGGTCACTTTTTGTTAGATGGCTCATCACAACTGCTCTTAGAAGGTCAGCCAGTGGGCGTATTCTATGGGTATGATTATCAGGGGATTTATCAAACAGGAGATGCGTTCATTCCTGGGTCTGGTTTTGAGCAAGAGGCAGGAGGCGAGAGCTATGCCGATATCTCTGGGCCTGATGGTGAGCCAGATGGACTCCTTTCAGGAGAGGATAGAAAAATCATTGGCAATCCCCACCCAGATTTTGTGTGGTCATTTAACAACAGTTTCGGTTACAAGAATTTCGATCTCAATATTTTCATCCAAGGCGTACATGGCAATGACATGCTCAGCTTTACGAACATGGAGTTAGAAACCATGTCAGGCAAGAGTAACGTGCTATCATCAGCATTGGATAGATGGACGCCTACAGATCCTAATACGGATGTGCCAAAGGCCTCTTCTACGAGAGCATTTAGGGTGTCTGACAAGTATGTGTATGACGCCAGCTATGTACGGTTGAAAAATGTGACTTTAGGGTATACTTTCCCAAAGACCATTTTGGACAAGACTTTCATCAGGTCGCTGCGTCTCTATGTCAGTGGGCAGAACCTGCTCACGATGACAGATTATCCAGGGCTAGACCCAGAGGTCGGTTATCAAAACTCAGGCAGTGGAGCGGATGGCAACCGAAACATAGGCTTGGATTATGCGAGTTATCCTAATGTCCGTGCATACACTTTTGGAATCAACTTAGGACTTTAAAATTGAAGAAAATGAAGAATATAAAATATACAGTGATAGCATGTCTATCGATGCTCGTATTAGGTACATATTCATGCGGTACACTAGACGAAGAGCCTGTAGGGTTATTGGCACCTGAGGCGGTTTATAAGACACCACAGGATGTAGCCAATGGCGTTAGTGGAGGATACTCTCTGCTGGCACATGAGAACTTCATGGGGAGAAAAATATCTCTTTCACTAATCCTGAGAGGGGATATGGTCACGATCGGTGATATGACTACCTCTTCTGCACGTATCGAAGTGGATCAGATGGCTATGAGTGCGAACAGTGGGATGGTTGGTAGCTTTTGGCCTATGGGGTACCAGATATTGGCAGCAGTCAATTACGCCATTGAAGGAGGAGAAGGCTTGGATGCGCCAGAGGATCAGATCAATCCAGTGATAGCCGAAGGACGCTTTTTGCGGGCCTATGTTCATTACAATTTTGTTCGTCTATTTGGAGAGATTCCTTACATTGATTTTGCTTTTTCGGATGCTGATTTAGCCTACACATTGCCTCAGAGTGCTGAGTCAGATGTGTATGAAGGAATCATAGAGGATCTAGAATATGCCAAACAATGGTTGCCTGATGTCCCGACGATGAGGTCTAGACCTGGCAAAGGTACTGCTGCGGGTTTTTTGGCTTCTGTGCATTTGACGCGAGGCGATTGGTCTGATGCTTATGATGAAGCTAAATACGTGATAGACAACAGTGGCAAGTTTATGTACAATCTGGAAGCAGATTATGCAGCACTATATGACCCGTCATTGCCTAATGCATCTAACGAAGTGATGTTCGAAGTGAATTTTGTAGGGAATGATGCTGCTGGTAACCCGGGTTCTCTAGGGGGAGCCAATGCTGCCACCGACTACTTGGCTTCTGTCACAGGACCGAGAGGTGATGAGCGCTTTTCGACAGGAGAAGGCTGGAGTGTGGCTGTGCCTGCTTTAAATGTATTCGAGGACTGGGATGCACAGGACTACCGTCGTGCTGTGAGTTTTGATACTTTACTGATTTATCAAGGGGTATCAACTCCTTATACCTCATGGGAGAATATTGCTCGAAACGTATCTAGACCACATATCGCAAAATATTTTCGTGCATCTGGTGAGGCAGGTACTTTGTCTGGCAATAATGGTAGAGATTCTGACGTAGATTTTCCTGTGATGCGCTATGCTGAGGTGCTGTTGATAGCTGCCGAAGCGTTGAACGAGATGAATTCAGGAGCTAATGCTGAAGCGGAAGGTTATATCAATGAGATACGGATGAGAGCGCGTAGAGAGTTGGATGGTGATGTGTCTAATGATAGTGCTGTACCAGCCAATGTAGCGACAGGGATGTCTGTTGACGCATTTCGAGACGAAGTATTGGAGGAGCGTAGATTGGAGCTAGCATTCGAAGGAGGTAGATGGTATGACATTCAGAGAAGGCAGTTGGGAGCAGAGGTATTTGGTGCTACTGGACGAGAACCACAGAGTTTTAATCCAGCAAAAGATTATTTATTTCCTAAATATCAAGCGGATGTGGATAGAAACCCGAACTTGGATCAAAACGATAATTACTAATGATAAAAACAAGAATTTTATTTGTACTGATTTTAGCGATTGCCCTAGGGTGTGAGGAAAATACCCAGCAGGATAGCAAAGAAAAAGATGAGACAACAAATTCTTTAACAGTGAAACCGAGCTTAAGTGCTCGGTTTCACTATCTACTCAACTATGAAGTGGATTCTACGAAGTTTCCTAGGAGTTTAGAGGAGAATAAAGAAGTGAGAGGTGTAGGATCCTCGGATTGGACGAGCGGTTTTTTTCCTGGCTCGATGATTTATTTGTATCATTTGACGGGAGAGAAAAAATATCTCGATCGCGCAGAGCAGTGGATTCCTTTCATGGAAAGGGAGCAATGGAATGGCCGTACCCATGATATGGGGTTCAAGGTCTACAGTAGTATCGGTAAGGCGTATGAGATTACCCAAAACGAGCATTACAAAGCAGTGCTGATCCAAAGTGCCAAGACACTGATGACCCGTTTTGATCCTAAGGTTGGATGCATCAAATCATGGGATTTTGGCCAAGATAGATGGCAGTATCCTGTGATCATTGACAACATGCTCAATCTAGAGTTGCTCTTTCAGGCGACGCGTCTGACAGGAGACAGTAGCTATCATCAGGCCGCCGTATCACATGCGACGCTGACGATGGAGAATCATTTCCGTTCAGACAACAGTAGCTACCATGTAGTGGACTATGATGTAGAGACAGGACAACCTGTACAGAAGATCACCCACCAAGGCTTGAACGATGAGTCGGTCTGGTCGAGAGGTCAGGGTTGGGGACTCTATGGGTTTGTGATGGCTTATCGATATACTCAAAATCCAGCATTCTTAGCGCAAGCGGAACAAATCGCGGATTACCTCATGACCTTGGACAATTTGCCAGAGGATAAAATTTTCTACTGGGATATGAAAGATCCGAGTATTCCAGATGCACCGAGAGATGCTTCGGCAGCAGCGGTCATTGCTTCTGCATTATTGGAGCTAAACGAGAACACTACGGACGAGCGATATGCACCTTTTGCATTGGCTATTTTGGATGCAATGGATTCGGAGGCTTATATACTACCTGCAGGTTTGACCGTGCCATTTTTGCTAGGTCATAGCACGGGCAACTACCCAAAGGATGATGAGATAGATCAGCCGATCGCCTATGCAGATTATTACTTTTTGGAGGCACTCTATCGGTCGATGCGTTCGGGACAGTAGTATAGTGTAGTTGTTTGTCCGAGAGAGATTAATGAATAATTATCCTGAAAGGCGTATTTCGGGAGTAAAATCAATGAAATGAAGAGAATATTAGGAATTATGCTTGGCGTACTGATCGCATACGGAGGCTGGGCAATGGAGAGAGAGAAAAGCAAGTTTAATTCCGATTGGGACTATCTAGAGCAGCCTGTATCTACATGGGTAGAAGCGAATCAGCAGGCAGGATGGGAGCGGATCGACCTCCCTCATACTTGGAATGCTACTGACGTGATGGACCAGGCTCCTGGATACAGACGAAATGCCAGCTGGTACAAAAAGTCGTTTGAGGTAGAGCGTTTGTCTGAGGGTGATAGGTATTTCCTTTATTTCGAAGGAGCGAATATTACTACGGAGGTATACATCAATGGCAACTTGGCAACTACTCATATCGGCGGATATATAGGCTTTGAGGCAGAGATGACGACTTATTTGGTGGAAGGGGTTAATACCGTGAGCGTACGAGTAGACAACAGCTATGATCGCCAAATCATTCCTTCTCAGAAATCTGATTTCTTCATCTATGGTGGCATCACACGTGATGTCTGGCTGGTCAAGACCCACAAGACACGGGTATCTTCTGTGCAGGTTTCCACACCAGTAGTGAGTGAAAGTAGTGCATCTACTCTGATAGATGTCACATTAGATGGAACTGAAACGACTGCTTATACAGTCAGAACGAGAGTCACTGATCCAAAAGGGAAAGTGGTCTATGACCAAGAGACGGCAGCCAAAGCGACACAGTCTATTGATTTTGAGATCAGAAAACCAAAACTATGGGACGTGAACAATCCGCAACTGTACCAAGTGCAAGTAGAGTTGATCAAGGATGGAAAAGTGGTCGATACAGTCGATGACCGCTACGGCTATCGCTGGTTCGAATTTACCCAAAATGGCCCTTTTTATCTCAATGGTAAACGGCTCTTGCTGCGTGGTACGCATCGCCATGAGGAGTCTGCTGGGATCGGTGCAGCTCTTCCTAATGAAATGCACCGTCAGGATATGGAGATGATCAAAGGCATGGGGGCGAATTTCGTTCGCTTGGCACACTATCCACAAGATCCAGAAATCTACAAAGCCTGTGATGAGCTAGGTATTCTAGTCTGGGATGAATTGCCGTGGTGTCGCGGAGGAGTAGGAGACGATACGTGGAAAACCAATACGAAGAATCTACTCACTGAAATGATCGATCAGAATTACAACCACCCAAGTGTGATTCTGTGGTCATTGGGCAATGAAATCTATTGGCTGCCAGATTTTGAAAACGGAGATGACGAGGAGGAGATCAATGCGTTTTTATCCGAGCTCAATGACCTATCGCATGAACTTGACCCTAGCAGAAAGACTTCCATTCGCAAGTATTACGCAGGTGCTGATATCGTCGATGTGTTCAGTCCGTCGATTTGGTCTGGTTGGTACTCTGGCACATACAAGGGCTATGAAAATGCGCTCGAAAAGTCACTGGCCAAATATGATCATTTCCTACACATGGAGTATGGAGGGTCAAGTTTCGTCGGTCGACATAGCGAAAATCCGATCACTGGAGATGGTGAGATCAGTGCTGGAGATTGGGAAGAACCCATCAATCAGGTGGAGTATCCCAATATTGCCAATGATGGTGACTGGAGCGAAAACTACATCGTAGATTTATTTGATTGGTATTTATCCATTTCTGAATCTCATGACCAGTTCGCAGGGTCGGCACAGTGGGCTTTCAAGGATTTCGGGACGCCACTTAGGCCTGAAAATGACATTCCCTATCTCAACGAAAAGGGACTCGCCGACCGGTCGGGAAAGCCCAAAGATGCCTATTATGTATTCAAGAGCTACTGGTCAGATGAGCCTTTTGTTTACATCGAATCCCACACGTGGACTGAGCGATCTGGTCCAGAAGGGAAAACTAAAAATATATCTGTATTCAGCAACAACGAGACGGTAGAGTTGATATTGAATGGCAAGAGCCTCGGCAAGAAAACAAGAGACATGAGCCAGTATCCAGCCTGTGGGCTCAATTGGGATGTGGAATTTCAGGAGGGTGAGAATGTCTTCGAGGCGATAGGATACAAGGGTAGAAAAGTGATTGCTGCCGATTCTTTGGTAGTCAGCTATAGTTTCGAGCAGGCTGGCGCACCTGATCAGATTGTGTTAGCAGCCGAGCGTCTAGACAATGGACACTATCTCGTCAGTGCCAGAGCTATAGACAAGAAAGGGTTGCGTTGTTTGGACTATGAGGATAGAGCCTACTTTCAATGTTTGGCTGGAGGAGAACTTGTCAAAGATCAGGGGACACCTACAGGTAGCGAAGTGATCAATATGGCCAATGGACGAGCTGCGATAGAGGTAATCCCCGACCCGAAGAGCAAGAAACTGGTGATGGGCGTCTACAACCAGAACTTCAAAGGGACTTATTTAGAAATAGACCTTAAGGATATTAATCCTTAAGTCTTCTAGATATACTAGAGCCAACTGTGCCGACCAAACCGATTCATTATTCAACCTCCCGAATAAGTCACTAGATTCATTCGAGAACAAAGAGATAGCAGATGAAAAGACTAATACTATTATGTGTAGCGACTTGGTGTGTCCTCAGTGTACAGGCTCAAGTCGCCCCGATATGGGAAAATTACCTCAGTGATCGGGCTGCGGGGATTACGCCGGAGTTGTATGACTACTCCTATGCAGGGTATCATTTTTCTGAAAAGGAAATACCTGATGTATCAGCTTGGACGCAGTTCGATGTGACAGACTATGGTGCTGATGGCACTGATGAGGATTATGATGATGAATCCATACAAGCCGCGATAGATGCCGCACAGCTGCATGACGGCCCAGCGGTAGTATATTTCCCGTCTGGTAGATTCATCGTGAGTCCTGACAATGATGTCAATCAATTTTTGCGCATCACGAGGGACTCTATCGTGCTCAAAGGAAGTGGTAGTGGAGATGGAGGGACAGAGATTTTTATGGATCAAATGCGTGTCAAAAATGGTCACTGGCAGTTTCGTTTCGAACCCAGCGATATACAAGCGACTTTCTTGACGGTACTAGATGCGCCAGCTAGCCGAGGGGACAGGAGTGTGGTCGTGGCGGATGCTAGTTCCTTAGAACCTGGGATGGCGATTTATCTCAGTCATAAGAGTGAAGCGTTTGCTCGTGCGCACTTTGACCCGCTGGAGCTGTCGGATGATTGGACGCGTCTGTTTGGGGTGATAGGAGGGATGACGCTACAAGAGCCACACCTCATCGCATCGATCAGTGGCAACCGAGTGACTTTTCAAAACCCTTTACAAATCGACTTGCCCACACTGGAGGAGGACTATCAGGTACGAAGCTTACCCGTGATCAAAGAAGTAGGAATTGAAGGTATTTTGTTTGTCTCCGATTGGGAAAACTATGAAGAGGAGTTTGTGCATCACAAAGACGATATCCATGACTATGCATGGAACGCCATTCAATTCAATAACACGCAGAATGGATGGTTGCGCAATTGCGAATTTAGAAGTTGGAATCAAGTCGTCGATGTACGACAGTCCATCGGAGTGACGATAGAGAATGTGACGATTTCGGGCAAGAAGGGACACGCGTCGTTCCTAACCCGTCGTGGGTATGGATTACTTGTCAAAGACTGTGTTGACGAGGCAAGTCAACACCATGGCCCTGGGACGGGCTACTCGGGTGTCAATACGGTCTATCTTAGATGTCAAATGCAGACGGATCAGTCCTTTGATAGTCACAGTGGGCAGCCTTATGCTACGCTGGTAGACAATGTCACTGGAGGTGTATTCAACAAGAATGGCGGGCCACATGAGAGTTATCCGCACCACGCCAGAGGCTTAACTTTTTGGAATTTCAAGCACAATGCCTCGGGCAACATCGGTTATGATTTTTGGAGTCTTTCGCGCAATGGCAATACTTATGCGGATCCTTATTTCGTAGGTTTCCAGCCCAATACGGATGTGAACCTGACAGATACAGGTCTCAACCAACTCGAAGGACAGCAAGTAGAACCCGCCT
Organism: Reichenbachiella agariperforans; assembly: GCF_900142205.1. Taxonomy (GTDB): domain Bacteria; phylum Bacteroidota; class Bacteroidia; order Cytophagales; family Cyclobacteriaceae; genus Reichenbachiella; species Reichenbachiella agariperforans. The sequence continues at coordinate 361,238 of NZ_FRAA01000003.1, read as the reverse complement.
CGTTATTTGATGCGCAGTTACAGTTGAGGCTAGAGGAGCAAGCGACCTTGCCTCAGGTGTATTTTGTTTCTCCAGGACACGGAGATCATCTAGATATCGGGTCGGATCAGGTGGTGACAGTGACTGCCGAAGATCCCGATGGTAGCATCTCAGCGGTTAGACTTTTTGTCAACGGCGTAGCATTGCGCACCATCGATACGGCACCTTATGTATGGGGTGAAGACGAAGCGTTGGATCCAGCATTGTTTGATCTGGATGCAGGAGCGCTGGAGCTCAAAGTAGAGGCTGAGGACGATGATGGAAATATAGTTACCGAAACAATAGATGTGTCAGTAGGGTACGTCCCAGAGGTGCAGATCGTGAAGCCTGATTCGGATGAAATCATAGGGTTAGGAACACCTGTCGTGGTGGAGGCAAGCGCCAGCGACGAAGATGGTACGGTCGAGTCAGTGACGCTATACCTAGATGGGGAGATGGTCAGTAGCCTGACGACTGCACCCTATGTCTGGTCGGAGATCGATGCACTTGACCAACTCGACGCGGGCCAGTATATGCTGAGAGTGGAGGCGCTGGATAACGATGGATTAACGTTCTCAGTAGAGCAGCAGCTCGTTATCAATGCGCTACCAGAAGTGAGTTTTGTCACACCAGCAGCGGACGCGGTGTTGCCAGTGGGTAGCAGTGTCCAAGTAGAAATCAATGCTACAGATACCGATGGTACGATAGCTAGGGTTGATTTATACTTGGACGGAACGTTTTACAGAGAGGAAATCAATCCCCCTTTCATCTGGGGGGAGCGTATTGATTTGGATCCAGAATTGTTCGGTATGGCTGCTGGGGTCTATGAACTAATGGCAGTAGCTACGGATGATATAGGGAGTACATCCAGTGCTACGATCAGTGTAGCGGTAGAGGCAGAGGTATTGTCTGCTAAAAGTGATTTAGATGCTGTTTTGGTCTATCCCAATCCTGTAACTGACCTATTGACACTGGACACAAGTACTACGATACAGCAGGTCAAAATGATGGATGCCACAGGAAGGTTGCAGACGCTAATTATATCAGATGCTACTACGTCTCGACACCTAGCGATCGATACCAAGCAGTTGGACCGAGGCGTGTATTTCCTCCAAGTCAAAACAGCAACAGATCAGCAGGTCGTTAAAGTGATCAAACAATAGGAAATATGATGAATAAAGAGACGAGAGCATTAGTTTTTTTAGGATGTGTAATGATTTTTTGCCAGTCTGTTTCCGCTCAGCAGCTGCCAGAGATATTGACGGACCATGCCTTGCAAGAGGAGGTGTACCTGCCTGATTATTCTTATGCGGGCTACCATTTTGGAGAAGATGCCGTTGCGACTGATGCTAGCGATGTGGTGTTGCATGTTACGGACTTTGGTGCTGTGGCGGATGATGGTCTGGATGATAGTCAAGCGGTACAGCGTGCAATGGATGCAGCGAATCAAACGGATGAATCTGTCACAATTCAGTTTCCAGCAGGGCGCTTTATCTTGAGCGATATTCTTTATATCACACGAAGCAACCTCCAACTCAAGGGGGCGGGTAGTGCTATGGGCGGTACAACGCTATATTACCCACGCCCGATGCGCTACTTTGATGATCCTGAGCCACTCACAGAGCTACGTGAGTACTTGGTGGAGCTGGACAAGCGTCAGCGCGAACCTGAGAATAATTTGGACCTCCCGTTCTCACAGTATGCCTGGTCTGGCGGCATGATATGGGTAGCAGTGCCAGGCGCACGGGTCAAATCATATCTAGACAAGTACGATCAGAAACCTAAAGTACTTGCTAAGCTTTTGGAAGGAAAACGAGGGGAACACCAAATTAAGGTGGCGTCTGCAAATAAACTGGCTGTGGGGGATGTCGTTCAGATCGAATGGTACAATAAGGAAGGCAAAGAAGGATCGCTGATTCGGTCTATGTACGACTCGGTACAACTGAAGGTCGGTTCGCACCATTGGAATTACCCCAGTCACGCGCTAGTCATGCAACAGGTGCAGATCACGGCGATTCGTGGTGATCAAGTCACGATCAAAGCCCCCTTGCTTCACGATCTGAGACGAGCATGGCAGCCCGTGATGGTGGAGTGGCAGCACCTGGAAGAAGTCGGGATCGCGCACTTCAACATTGAGTTTCCTATGGCTCCCAATATCGCCCACCATGTGGAGGATGGGTACAACGCCATCTACCTCACCAATCTGTTCAATGGCTGGGTTCGGGATGTAAAAATCAAGAATGCGGATAGTGGAATCCTGACAGAGCAAATCTCCAATGTAACCATCGAATCGATCGAAACCACGGGAGACAAGAAAGCCCACTACAGTGTAGCGATGGGCAGCGTGCACAACGTGCTGGTGCGTGACCTGACTGTGCGCAATCGCGTAATGCATCCGCTGAGTTTCAATACTCACGCCACCAAGAGCGTCTATACCCATTGTACGGTATATCGCGATCCAGTATTGGATCAGCATTCGGGAGCCAATCACCAAAATCTATTTGATGACATCACGGTCTATATTGATTTGGATCAGGACGAGTATCCGCTTTTTGCAGGCGGAGGAGCGGGTTATTGGAAGCCATCTCATGGTGCATTTACCACTTTTTGGAATATCGATGTGCGTTTTGGCAATGGGATGGACCGTAAACAACCCGTACTGCTCAATGGCATGAAAGATGGTCCGTCTGTGCGATTGATCGGAGTGCATGGCAATCGTGACCTCACAATCAACTACCAGCCCAACCCCTATATCGCAGCGACCAACGATCCTATGATTTTGGTGCCATCATTGTACAACTATCAACTCCAGCAGAGAACGAGGTAAGAACTAAGGGCTACCTATTCAGTAAATAACAGTTAGGGTTGTTGGTCTTAGGATCGACAACCCTTTTTGATGCTCTGCTGTCTCTTGTGTCAGTAGCTCTACTCCGGTGATTGGCTAGTATGCCAGTGATATTCCTGTATCAAGCAAGTGAAATAAGTCTAGGCTTTGTTCCCCATTTCCTTGATCATCTTGATGGAAACTAGAGCGAGTACAACTCCCACTAGTCCGATGATGCTCCATATCAAATATATGTTTTCGAAGAGGCTAACGGACTTCTGAGCAGTTGGGCTATTGCCTGAGATATGATGAATCGGCGATAAGTGAGCGAGTGCTAGGTCGCTAGGGATTTGGTCTTTAAAAGCTGCCAGATCATAGATCGGTGCATAGAGGTTCTGATCTCCAAATTTGATGAGGTAAGAGTGGTCCGGAGAGAGTTTGGCAATAGCGTATTGATTCAAAAAGGAAGCAGTCACCTGTTCGACTTGCAGTGGCTGATTGTCCTGGTTGTCGATTTGTATTTGTAGCTCTTTGGCTTGGGTACTGCCTATATTGATGCTGTTTTCACTAGACGAATTAAACGCTGTGCGACCGATTTGGTGTAGTGTGTAGCCTGCTTTGTCACCGTTACTCTTTGTGTTTTTTAGGATGAAGATTCGAGCGTCACGAGAGTAATACTCGGCTCCTTTGATGTTGACATGTAGGTTCTCTAGATAAACCTCTCTAGGCATAGCCAGTGTGATATAGGAGTGGTTCGCACTGTCTAGTTGGCTCTTGATAGGGAAGTCAAAACGCGTAGAGAGTCCTTGTTTTACCTCGGTGGCGTAGTATCCTACTTTCAAGATATGTATTGGATCCTTTAGGTTGTCATCAATTTCTAACTTGAAGTAGGGGTAATTGCTGAGTGGAAAACGAAGGACATTCGAATCTGTCGTATGGTCAGTGCTATGCATGGCCTGTAGCAGGTAGTCGTTTTTGATGGCAAACCAATCCTTTTGATCGTGACTACCACTCAATCTAGCTCGTTTTTTTACCTCTGTGTTTTCGACAATGATGTGGATCTCATGGATAGACTCTTGGTGTGTGTTTTTGAATATGAGGTACGAGGTACTGTCTTTTTCATGTTCTCGTTCTATAATTTCATAAGCACGGAATTCTTGATGTGAAGATCGAGCAGACTCCCTTTGGATGAAGTAGGGTTGTTGTACTCCCGCTTCATCATATATTCTTAGATCAGATAGATTGCTATTTGCCATTCCGAGTAGTTCGGGAGACAAGAGTATCTTATGATATCCGTCTGTCGAAACGGGCTCTATCTCTGTCGTATGTGTAAAGTCCTGTGCATAGATCACTGAAGACCAAAGCAAGCAGATTGCGCAACTAATCTTTCTTTTCATCATCTTGAATTATGAATTTTAGTTTCTGATATAGAAATGAAACCAATAATAGAATCACTCCTAAGAGTATGAATGATATGATCTTTCCAGTAGAATTCCCAGCTAGATCGTAGAAGAACAATTTGATCGTCGTGATCGAGAATATAACCAATGAAGCCAGACGGAGTGTCTTGAGTTTGAATTTCATTCCCAGTATCATCAGTGCCAAGGCAGAAATTGCCCAGACGATAGGGTAGGCATGTTTGACAGCATGTGTGTAGGCGATAGCCTCTTCGGTATTGCCGATGTTGCCTTGGCTGAGGACTGAGATGTGACCTACTTCGATCGAGCAAACGAAAAGGCAAATGAATGCTAGTAGCCATAGGGCGATGCTTCCATTCTTGGATTTGAATCCAAATTCAACATAAATCTCTCTGTATAGGTTGATCAGTATCAAGATGAATAGTACGAGCAAAACATAATGTGCAAAATACCCCGTAGATGTAGCATATTGATTGCTTATATATAGATCTCTGGCGAACGAAATATAATGAAGGTAAGCGGTCAAGTATGAGATTACCACGGCGATGGACAAGCCAGCGATTACTTTGCGCTGTAAATCACTAGGCTTGAAGTACTGGTAGACCATCAGTCCAAGCACAAAGGAAAAGTTGTATATACCTAGCAAGATCATTCTATAGGTATAGGCTAATTCGAACTGAATAAATTGGTAGTCTAGTTCAAGAAAGAACCCACCATAGACTATTAAGATGAAAAGTACTTTGACGTATAGAGGTCTCCATACCAATTGTGTTTTTGGGAATACAAAGTCTTGCTGTCTTTTCATCAAGCCGAGTGTGGCGAAAAGTGCCCCCATGGATATGAAGGATGTGATGAAAACTTTATTCAGAAACACCCGCATGGATGAGTCTGAGTACATGATGTAGTTTTGTTGCCAATCTATCAGTAAGCTTATAGTCATGAGTAGCGAGATAAGGATAGAGGCTAAGTTCATGAGTTTGATCTGGGATTTTTGGGCAAGCCATAACAATAGAACGCTTTCGAGTGCCCAAAACAGCGTGATGAAATTCCCTTTGAGTTGGATTGGAGCGACTAGAGTCAAAAATGTAAGGACAAGTCCGATCAATAGATAGATGAGGTTTTTGTCTATTTCTTTTCGCTTATACAATACATAGGCAAACCCAAAATTGAATAGCGCAACGAGCCCTGTGAACAATCCGCTGTACAACCCACCTTTGTAGCCCTGTGTCAGGGCTATCCCAAATCCAAAATAGATAGAAGAGTTACTCAATAGCATTCCAATTTCTGGCCACTTGAATGCTCTTTTGTTCTTTACATTGTAGACAATGCTCATGACAAAGAAGATCAGATAAAAGGCAGTGAGAAACAGGAATAATTCGCCATTCGCTGTGGTGATATAGTTTAACTCATTGTTGATATAAACACCCGAGAATAAAATATAGGTGAACCCATAGGTGAGGTAATTGACGATGTTCCACTTTTTGAAGTAAACCAAAGTCAACATGCCGATATCAAGGATCAATATATAGGCGAATAGCGTGACAATATCACCCGAACCTGTGCTGATAAAAAACGGAGTGCCAAAGCCACCAATGAGTGCCAAGACGGCCAATGATTTGCGATCGTAGGAGACTGACAGGAGAACGCCAAAGGCAGTAATTAGCACCATGATGATGAAGGCAGCAACCTGTGGCAATAGTCCGTATTCGTGAAAGGCCAAGGCAATTGTGAAGTATAAAACCGCCAAAGCACCACCTATAAGTATGGAACTGAATTTGGAAAAGGAATGTCGTAAATAATGTGCTAAACCGATCATCGCTCCACCGATCAAAACACCGATAGCTACTCGTAGACCTTCGGTGATTACACCGCTATCGACCCCAAGCTTGACAAGGAATCCCATGCCAATCACGAATATCACAATACCGATTTTGCTCAATAGATTTTCTCCAATGAAACGCTCTAGGTCAGGGTTTCGCTCCATGAACGAAGGCTTAGGAGGACGCGGAGGTGTTGTAGGTTTGATGATTGGTGATGCCGCTGCTATAGGAGTAGATTGTTTGTGGACTATTTCCGGGGCTACTGGTTCTTCGACTGCTTCGGGTTTTTTCTCCTCTGTGTCGATAGGGTTCTCTGGAGCAGGCTTTTTGAGGTTGATCTCGTCTTCTATCGCCGCGATGATGTCACGGGAGTCTACTGGAGGTTTTTTTGGTTTGTCAACATTGCCCGAAGAAGGGTCGTTTTCCAATTGACTCTTCAGTTCATCTAGTTTTTGGTCTATGCTGTTTACCTGCCCTTTGAGTTTGTAAATCATCACTGTCAATACAAACAATATCAATACAGCTATTATTTCCATAGTTTTTAGGTCAATTAGGTTTGTTTGAATTTGCAGGGTGTTTACGCCGTGCAAATAACTGTTGTTTAGTTGGTTGCTCATGGGTGATTTGATCACCTACGAACCTTTTGAGTTTTTGTAGCTACAGTCCTAGTGATTTACGGTACTGTTTTCCCAGAATAACCGTGATCAACTTCAAAGGCAGGACTTTCATGAAGGCAAAGGCCACTCGGTTCATGAAGCCCGGTACATAGTTGTGTTTTCCTGTTATGAAGCAATGGATGGCTTCTCGTGTCGCTGTTTGTACAGGCATGAGCCATTTTTGTAGGTCTTTGAAACCGTCCGCAGTGGTCATGTCTGTAGCGATTCCTCCTGGGCTGAATACACTGAGTGTCAGTTGCGGGTTTCGGATTTCTAGCGCTACGCTGTTGATGAAGTTGGTAATGAAGCCTTTGGTGCCTGAGTATAGCGCTTGGTAGGGAGTCGGGTAGTGCGCTGCTAGGCTGGAGATGACCATGATTTTGCCGGGCTTTTGCGTTTGTTCGAAGTGACGGACAAAGTGGCTGGCGAGTTTGGTGGTACTGATCACATTCAGGTTGAGGATCTGAGCGATTTGTGACTCTTCTAGTTGGGCGTGTTCACCGAGGTAGGTCATACCTGCATTGAGTATTGCACCATGAAATTCTTCTTTGGCGATGCATTGTTCTGCTACACGGTGCGTCTCCTCTGGGTTGGTCAGGTCTGCAGTGATTGTATCAACAGAAACCTCGGATGAGGCTAAAATATTTTCCTTCAATGAGGCAAGTCGATCAGCACGACGAGCGACTAAGATCAAATTGGCTTGGTGTTTAGTCGCGAGGTATTTGGCCATTTCGAACCCTAAACCTGAGGAGGCTCCAGTGATCAAGATCCATTTGTGAGTGAGTGCTGTCATAGGGGTGTACATTTGGAGAGGCTAAGATGAAATAAAAAGGCGCACATTACAAGTGTGCGCCTTTTCTGTGTTTTGACTATTTACGTTTAACCATTCTTTTTGGCCCAGTTGTCTCGTAGCGTCACCGTACGATTGATCGTTGGCTTGCTGGCCTCCGAGTCTTTATCGATGATGAAGTAGCCCATGCGCTCGAACTGAAACTGTGTACCAGGAGCCATGTCTTGGACTGATGGTTCAGCGACTGCATGAGGCATGATGGTCAGGGACTCTGGGTTCAGATGGTTGCGGTAGTCGTCCTCGATTGTGTTCAAGTTTTCGGTCTTGAACAGTCGGTCGTAGAGTCTTACTTCTGTCTGTATGCCTTTGGCAGCATCTACCCATCCGAGCGTTCCTTTGACTTTTTTGCCTGTATTATCTTGCCCGCTTTTGGTAGCAGGGTCGTACTCACAGTAGACTTCTTCGATCTCACCAGCTTCGTTTTTCTTGAAGCCCGTGCACTTCACGATGTAAGCGTATTTGAGGCGAACCTCTCTGTCTGGTCCTAGACGGAAAAACTTCTTTGGTGGCTCTTCCATGAAATCACCACGCTCGATGTAGATCTCACTTGAGAATGGAATCTTACGTTTGCCTGCTGATTCGTCTTCTGGATTGTTGACTGCATCGAGTTCTTCGGTTTGTCCCTCAGGGTAGTTGGTGATGATCAGTTTGATCGGATCCAATACGCCGAGTACACGGTTGGCTTTCTTGTTTAAGTCCTCGCGCACGCTGAACTCCAGCAAGGCTACATCACTGATGCCGTTACGTTTGGCTACCCCGATCTTGTCTGCGAAGCTGCGGATAGATTCTGGGGTATAGCCACGTCTTCGGATGCCAGAGATGGTAGGCATGCGGGGATCGTCCCAGCCATCTACATGGCCTTCCTCTACGAGTTCGCGAAGTTTTCTTTTGCTGACGATGGTGTAGCCCAGGTTGAGTCGGGCAAACTCCGTCTGCTCAGATTTGTATATGCCTAGGTTTTCGATGAACCAATCGTACAGCGGTCTGTGTGCTGCAAACTCCAGCGTACAGAGTGAGTGTGTGATCTTCTCCAACGAATCAGATTGCCCGTGAGCAAAATCATAGGTAGGGTAGATGCACCATTTGTCACCGGTACGGTGGTGTGCCATTTTTTTGATGCGGTAGATGACTGGGTCACGCATCTGCATGATCGATGAAGTCATGTCGATGTTGGCACGGAGTACGTGCGATCCTTCGTCACATTTGCCGGCCTTCATGTCTTCGAATATTTGAAGATTTTCCTCCACCGATCTGCTTCTGAAGGGACTCGGTTGACCCGGTTGGTTTGGTGTACCTCGTTGTGCACTGATCTCTTCAGCAGACTGATCGTCGATGTAGGCTTTGCCTTCCTTGATCAACTGTACGGCGAAGGCATACAGCTGGTCGAAGTAGTCCGAAGCGTAGTATTCTCTATCGCCCCAGTCATAGCCGAGCCATTTGATGTCTTCTTTGATTGAGTCTACATATTCTGTGTCCTCTTTCTCAGGGTTGGTGTCGTCGAATCGTAGGTTACAAAGCCCGTTGTATTTTTCGGCCAGACCGAAATTCAAACAGATAGACTTGGCATGCCCGATGTGGAGGTATCCATTCGGCTCGGGAGGGAAGCGCGTATGCACGCGTGATTCGTTTTTTCCTTCCTTGATATCTTTTTCGATCATTTGCTCAATGAAATTGAGCGTTTCCTTTTCGGTACTCATGTTACTAGTATTGAACCTTGGGCCGTGGCTTTATCAGTTAATGGGAAATAGAAAAACGGTGTGCGAGAGGAAGGGTGTTCCTGCCTATTTAGTCACATCCATTTTTCAAAGAATTTTATGTAATCTAGATACTTTTCATCTGACGAATCGTGGCTTTCGGGTCGGGTGTATTGTATATCCCAGACCCAGAGACGATGATGTCAGTACCTGCGTCTATGACTTGTTTGATGTTGTCTAGTTTGACCCCTCCATCGATTTCTATCTCGATGTGTTCTAGGTGTTTTTGGATCAGTAGATCCTTGAGTCGAGCGATTTTGTCTAGTGTAGACGGTATTAGACTTTGCCCCCCAAACCCAGGGTTGACAGACATGATCAGTACAAAATCCACGTCTGGGAGAATGTCTTCGATCGCCGAGAGTGGTGTGTGTGGGTTGAGGACGACACCAGCTCTTTTGCCTAGACCTTTGATGAGCTGTATGCTGCGGTGTAGGTGTGGGCACGCCTCTACATGTACACTGATCCAATCTGCACCGGCCTCAGCAAATGCCGGGATATAATTGTCTGCATTTTCGATCATCAAATGCACATCGATCGGTAGTTGGGTACACTTTCGGATGCTGTTGAGTACGAGAGGTCCTATGGTGATATTAGGGACGAAATGACCGTCCATGACGTCATAGTGGATTACATCGGCACCTCCTTCGTCTACCATGACGATGTCTGTACCTAGTTTAGAAAAGTCAGCAGAGAGGATGGAGGGAGCTATTTGAATCTGTTTTTGCATGGGCTTAATTTTGTGCAAATATATACGTGGCTCACCTTTTCTCATTTATTAAAATTCACTTTCTTCTATTCACCCATTATTTAGTTAATTTGCGCTCTCAAAGGGATGAATCGAAATGTTCATCCTTTTTATTGTAACTATATGAAGTCCTTGGGAATAAAAAGAAAGACTAAGACAAAGTACAAGCCAATCCTCAAAAACAATAAGACTTGGCCTGTCATGCAAATGGCAAAAAAGAGGAAGGAGTTTGTTCATCTGGTAACGGAGGAGAGCTTTGACAATCTTTTGGAGTTGAGAAGAGGGAAATCGCTCAAGGAGGAGTTAGAGATGACGATCTTTCGGGAGAGACAGCGCGTCAAAAACAACCCGTGGAAAGTTGATCCCGATGATGACTACTCCTACTGGGAAGGGCAAAATGAGAAACTCGTGGGAGTGGATGCATTGCCGGAAGAAGAGCAAGAGCCACGACTCAAAGAAATTCTCAGAGATGTAGTCGATAGATATAGCAACGAAATAGCGGGGCATTTTAACCCCTCTCACTATAACGTCACTCGTACGCTGGTGACCATCGGTTTTGGTAGATTGCTCAATGCAGCACGTGTCAAAGGTCCTTGGTCGGTATTTAGCAATCAACTCGACCTAGATGATAAAATTCATGTCAAGGGCAAGCTGGACGAACTCCGAAAGTTGGCTAAAATAGGTACTGTCGTGATGGTGCCTACCCACTACAGCAACTTGGATTCGGTATTGATCGGCTGGGTGATACAGCATTTGGGTCTCCCGCCATTCATCTATGGCGCAGGACTAAACCTGTTCAATCTCAAGATATTCGCTTATTTCATGAATAGCGTCGGGGCATATAAGGTGGACAGGCGCAAGAAAAACCCACTCTATCTCGAAACACTCAAATCCTACTCAACCATAGCGATTCGTGAGGGATGCCACAGTTTGTTCTTCCCAGGAGGGACTCGCTCTAGAAGTGGCAAGATCGAAAAATCACTAAAGCTTGGACTACTCGGTACGGCCATCGAGGCGCAGCGTCAAGTATTTCAAAGTGAGGAGGAGGATCAAAATAAAGTCTTTGTGGTTCCTGTTGCCATCAACTATCACTTTGTGCTAGAAGCACCGAGTTTGATCAACGACTACCTGAAGAGGAAAGGGCAGCAGCGCTACTATGAGGAAAATGATGAGTTCACGACCTCTTATAAGATATCAAAGTTCTTGCTCAAGTTCTTTACCAAAGGATCGGATATCTCTGTGTCGATAGGAGATGCACTGGATGTATTGGGCAACCATGTAGATGCAAAGGGCAATAGCCTCGACAAGCAGGGAGAGGTGATCGATATCAAGGACTATTTCAAGTCCAACGGGGAGGTCACCGAAAACCATCAGCGCGAGCAGGAGTACAACCGTATCCTAGGAAAGAAAATCGTAGAGGAGTACCACAAGCATAACCGCGTGTTCTCTAGTCATCTGGTGGCCTATGTGGCATTTAGGATGCTGGGTAGAATACACAAACATCTCGACCTCTATGGCCTACTCAGACTGCAGGACGATGATTTGGTGATCGATTATGAAGTGTTCAAAAAGCAGTTTGTAGTCATCCTCGACGAGCTGAAAAAGCTCAATGCACAGAATGAGGTTGGCCTTGCGGATCATCTGTTAGGAGACATAGATGGTGTGATTACGCATGGATTGAAAAATCTAGGCATGTACCATGCCGTGATCCCTGTGGTCAAAAACAAGAAAGGAAATATCAAAGTACAGAGCATGAACTTGTTGTACTACTACCATAACAAACTACAAGGCTATGATCTCGAAAAGTTCTTCTAGGCGGCTGGTAGGAGTGATAGGCGCGGGTAGTTTCGGTACTGCGATAGCCAATATTTTGGCAGAAAAGAGTGATGTGCTACTCTATGTCCGAGACAAAGAAAAAGCCAAAGCGATCATGACGGATCGTGTCAGCTCGTCTCAGCATTTGGAAGAGAATATCACCATTGTCACGAGTTTAGAGGAGATAGGCAACAGCTGTGAGATCATCTTTCCGATCGTCCCCTCGGCGAATTTTCGGTCGATGATTCGCGACTTGGCACCTTACCTCAAACCCTATCATGTATTGATACATGGGACCAAGGGGCTCGATCTCAATATCCCAGAGGGAACTGTCATCACCAAAGAAAACCCGCTCTCTCGAAAGCATGTGCGGACGATGAGTGAGGTGATACTAGAAGAGACCTCTGTACTGCGTGTAGGGTGTCTGGCTGGTCCCAATCTGGCCAAAGAAATAGAACAACGCCAACCTGCAGCGACTGTCGTAGCGAGTCACTTTGAGGAGGTGATCGACGAAGGACAAAAGCTCCTCAAGAACGACCGGTTCATGATCTATGGCAGCAATGACCTCATCGGTATCGAACTTTGTGGAGTGCTAAAAAACATCATTGCGATAGGCTCAGGAGCGGTGAGTGGTATGGGACTGGGCGAGAATGCCCGTTCGCTGTTGATCAGTCGTGGACTGGTCGAAATGATCCATATCGGCAATGCCCTCGGAGGCAATACCAAAGCTTTCATTGGGTTGGCAGGGGTAGGAGATTTGATCGCTACCTGTACCTCTAGTCTCAGTAGAAACTACACAGTAGGTTATCGTCTGGCAAAGGGCGAAACCATCGATCAGATCAAAGGCTCTATGGAAGAAGTCGCCGAAGGGATCAATACGATACAGATCATCAAAGAACTAGCGGATAGCCTCAATATCCGTGTCCCCATCACAGAGACCCTACACAAAATCATCCACGGCAAGATGACAGTGGCCGAGTCACACACCTACTTTATGAAGTTTCCCTTCCGTGCGGAGATTGATTTTATTTGAGTCGTAGCGTCTGCTAGGTGTGGTGTGGGTAGAATATATACCTGTATGACTGGACTGGTATGCGTGACTAGTTGGTGTCAGGTGATGCCAAATCAAAGCGTGTAGATAATTGGCGCAATCTGCCCCGCTACTATCCGCCGCACCCCTCTGGTCTTAGTGGACACTAAGACCTAAAACATAGAAGGGCGTCCCCGATGTATGAGTGATGCAATAAGAGATGATCAGCCTGTGATGAAGATCGTAGCGGGCGCTACGAACAGAGGAGGAATAGGTCTTTGCCATTCTGAAAGGGTTTGTGTTTAGATTTCTCCTAAATCGTCCCAAACCCTTCTTGAAAATGCTGTTTACAAAGCCTGGAGAGGGTTTTTATCCTCCTTTTTTAAACACGTGTGTTTGCTCGATCAAACACATGTGTTTCGAGCGCCAAACACGTGTGTTTCGACGGCCAAACACGTGTGTTTGTTTTGACGAGTATTTGTAGTCCTTTCATCCCCAACTTTTAGGGTCTCCCATAGCTGCTTTCGCTCGGCCGTAACATCCGCTAAGATCTAAAATGTGAAGGGTTTGTACTTAAACCATAAGACTGGGTCTGGATTATTGCCAGAGCGTACGCTGGGAATTAAATGACATTGAGGGGAGCTGTTTGTGATCGAGTGGACGCTCTTCTGATGGATAGGTCTTAGTAGGTGCTACGACCAGAGGGCTTTGTACTTCTTGATATTGTAAGCTTCCCCTCAAAAAAGAGGAAGCTTACTGAAGTATAATGTTAATTATAAACACAAGTAGCCTCAACAAAAGCGATAGACCCTTTACTTTCCCAATTCTCTAACCAATAACTATTAATGTCATCTTTATTTGCTGTTATGGTTTTCGTTATTGTCCCTCCACTATTAAACTCTTGAACAGTCATATAACTTGAGCTTTCATCTCCACGGAAATAAATGTCAATTCCTTTGTAAGAAAAATCGGAATCAATCCCCCCATTAGCAGGTTCTATAGTAGCCTCTACAGTTATAGATGTTGAAGTTTCGTTAATTATACAAGCTTTTTGTCTTATCCCTGCTGATGAAATATCACCACTAACTCCACTGTTACCCAAGCATTCGGTTAGGTAGTAATGCCAATCAGTACAGTCTTCCGAATTATCATCATCATCATCTTCATCTTCTTCTTTCTCTTTGTAGATTCCTACATCTTCAAAAGAATCCTCTCTAGGGGCCCATTCGTACCTTCTATTGTTTTCAAATGTTACCGTTTTCTTAAACCCAACGGCTTTTACATCTTCATTATTGGCTAACTTAGATAAAGCATCCCACTCATCTTCCCCTTCAGCGTAAGTATATATATATGAAACAATAACAGGTTTATTAGGGGAAACCTTACCAGAAAAGTTAGACCAATACAATAGTGCTGTATTAAGACTTGTACTTATATAAACTTCTTCACCTCCTTCATTAGACAAGTATAAATCTCCTTCATCAAAGTCTTTAAAGGCAATGATGTTGTCAGGATTTTCCTTTTGAATATCTGCAGTAGAAATTTCAGGGTTGATGATTTCCAAATAGTTAACCTTATCTATAAGATCATCCTCTTCATTATTACACGATATTAAAAAGACTGACAGGGCAATAAACAGAGTTGTTAGTTTTATTGTTTTTTTCATAGTTGTTTTAATGTGTTAATAAGCCCAAAATTGTCGCTCCTTTTTATGAAGAGGAATACCGAATATTTAGTATTTTTCCTTAAGCAAAATAATGTTACCCCAATCGTCCTCGTCTGTGAAGAGGATGCTGTGGTAGAGCATTTGCAATGTGATCAAAAGCAGGGGTAAGGAGATTCGCTTTTTTGATTATATTTCATAGATGCCTAGAGATAGATACATAATAGCAGATCAACAAGCCATATACTGTCTGATATTTACTGTGGTGGATTGGGTTGCTGTTTTTACCCGAAAGGAACATAGATTGAAAATAGTAGAAAGCCAACCTCTGGAAGGAGGGTTGTCATGCTGAAACAAACAAGTTCTTGGATGAGAAGCTAGATTATGTCTATAGGAGTGCCAGTGTACTATTGTGGGGAATCGGCGAACTAGATATCAGTTATGTGTAATCGAGCGGACGCTCTTCTGATGGATAGGTCTTAGCAGATACTAAGACCAAAGGGGAAACTGTTCGCATAAATTGATAAAGAATGGATATTCAGAACAAAATATTAAAAGCAGCGGCCGATTTATCTAAAGAATTGGGTCAAGCGAGAAAAGATTTTACTCGGAATCTGATAACAATTAGCACTGGGTTTTTAGCATTATTCATTGGGTTGAAATCGGATAGCATTGAAAACGAATGTGCGAAATATTTTTTTTTAGCCACTATAATTCTACTGGTGCTAGGAATATTATTCTCTACTATTAGCCTATATCAAGAAATATACTTCATAAGAAAAAATGAAAGATTTTTGAAAAAGAAGCTCAATGAACACCTAGAAGGTAAGCTAATAGAGGAAATCCTATTCAATTATACGGATAAACCATGGTTTATCCGAGCCTGTGAATTTATTGGATATGCTGCATTTATATTATCCACCTTTGTTTTAATTGGATATGTTTACTTCTTAGAATGAGTCTAAAAAGACCCAATCGTCCTCGTCTGTGAAGAGGATGCTGTGGTAGAGCATTTGCAATGCGATCAAAAGCAGGGGTAAGGAGATTCACATTTTTGATTAGCTTTTATAGATGCCTAGAGATAGATACATAATCGCAGATCAACAAGCCATATACTTTCTGACATTTAATGTGGTGGATTGGGTTGCTGTTTTTACCCGAAAGGAACATAGATTGAAAATAGTAGAAAGCCTATCCTACTGCCAATCACACAAGTATTGATTCTATCAAGTTTTACTCTAAAATCACCAGAGACATTCCCGTAAGTAAGCCTTACCCTCAAATTACGCTACCTTTTCCATCGCTTCTATCCGCTGCTGTAGGCTGGGGTGTGAGTAGTTCACGAAGACATAGGCTGGGTGTGGAGTCAGGTTGCCTAGATTGGTGGCGGTGAGCTTTTTGAGGGCGCTGATGAGTGGTTTACGGTCGTAGGTGCGTACGGCATATTCGTCTGCTTCGTACTCATTTTTCCTGCTCAGTAGATTCATCAAGATACCGATGACGGTTGAGACTGGCGAGAACAGCATGCCGAATGCCAGTACGTTGATGTGCATGCTGGTGGAGTTAGCGCCTAGCGCCCAGGACACTTTGGAGCTAGAGATCAACAGCGAAAGCAACCAGAGCATGAATCCGATCTGAGCCACACTCAGGATCATAGACCAGACGATGTGTTTCTTCTTGTAGTGTCCTACTTCGTGGGCGAGTACAGCGACGAGTTCTTCTTCGCTGTGTTGATCGATGAGCGTATCGTAGAGTACTACTTTTTTCTTTTTGCCTAGCTCGCTAAAGAAAGCATTGGCTTTGGAGGATCTTTTGGAGCCATCGATCACGAAGATATTGTTGAGCGAGAAGCCAACTTTTTGGCTGTAGTGCGTGATGGCATCTTTGAGAGTTCCATCGCCCAGAGGAGTGAGTTTGTTGAACAGCGGGATGATTAGTGAAGTGTAGAACATGTTGATGAAGACCATCAGTACGGCTGCTACGATCCAGAAATAAATCCAGAACGTCTGTGGGAATAGTGCGACGAGCGCAATGAAGACACCCACGATTATACCACCGACGATGAGGGTCATGAGCCAGCCTTTGAGTTTGTCTAGGACGAAAGTCTTAGCAGTGGTTTTGTTGAATCCGAATTTTTCTTCAATCACAAAAGTGCCATAGATGTCGAAAGGGAGTCCCAAAATATCCGAAGCAAAGTACAAGATGCCAAAGAAGTAGAGTGACGATAGGTATTCGACTGGGGCAATGGCGCGAACTTGCGCATCCAACCAGCCAAATATGCCAAACCAGAGCATGGCGAGCATCACGGCGAAACTCAAGGTACTGCTAATCGCAGAGAACTTGAACACAGCAGTTTGGTAGCGCTGTGACTCGGCGTACTGTTCTTCATCGTAGATTCCTGTCAGTGATGCAGGGATCGGTTTTTTGCGACTCTTGTTGTTGAGGATGCCGAGGACTTTGTTGAAGACAAAGTCAAAAATGGTGATGCCGATGATCAGGTATAGAATCGTTTCGCTAGTCATACTTTCGTGTTTGTGGCAAAACTAAGAAAATACAGCGAAGGATTAATTCTTCGGTAGTATCCATTCGTTGTGTCCCCAGTAGTTCCATTTGGCCTGAGCCAGATCTACAGTCGGATCGATGAATGGCGCATATTCTCCTCGGTTGATTCTCACTTTGCTACCGATGAAATAAACCTCTGGGTGTGCTATACCTTTGGTTTGATAGTCCGCTTTGAGTATTTGAGCGAATTGCCAAGCGAAATCAGGGAAAGCACTGACGCTGTAGCGTTGCTTGGTACTGAGGTAGTCACGTTGACGGATGCTGTAGTTTTTTCCTGTATCGGGATCATGCACTTGAAAGAGCCCTTGACCATAGCGAGACCTTAGCATCATGCGCCAGCTGAGTCTATGACCTTCTTCGGTCCATAGCACATCGCCCGGGATGTGATGATGTCGCAGCGGGAGATAGATCTGCCATAGAAAATACCCTACGAAACAGTACATGATCCAGCGGTTCGACTGATGAGACTGTGTTTTGAGGGTAGGGCTGGTAGCAAAGAAAGTTGTCTGGATTTGCTTGGGATCAAAAAAGAATATGGCCAACGCCACGACCATGTAGGGAAATATCCCGATCTGAAACACTGCGGAGTTGAAGAGGTTAAAAGATATTAGACCTACAAAAGCCATCTTTCTAGTTCTCTTCCAGAGCAATAGAGGGCAGATCAGTGCATCGAACAATATCCCCGAGTAGGTCACAAACGCCTGAAACCAGGGTTTGATGAGTAGTGGGCCGATGAGGAAATAATCTCCTTTGGAGGCGAACTTCATCGTGATGAAATCTCCTGATATCCAGCTGTCAGAGAATTTGGCAACTGCCGCATAACTAAACACGACAAAGAGCTGCACGATAAAAAACAATCGATACCAATTGGGAGCATCGTATCGTGTGATACCACTAAGCCTACTGTCTAGTGATTTGCGCTGGTGTGGGTTGATCAATGCCATGAACCAGCAGAGTAGGACTGCTAGATAGTAGTGGTTGTTGTAGCTAGACTTTTGCATGAAGTAGCACCCCGTCCAGAGTAGCGCAAGCGCTAGAGAACTCCAGCGGTATTGGTAGCCTGCCGCGACCATCAGACTAGCGATTCCCATCACGACGAAATAGTAATACATGCCATCTCCCGGTAGTGGATGCAACCAGTCTACCCAGATGAATGGAAAATGATGTTCAGGGTCTATAAAGACTTTTTTGACCCAGCCTGTACCAATCGCACCAAAGGATTCGGTAGCCATGAGTAAACCAAAGAGTATCCTGAATAAGACGATCTGGCTGTTGTCAATAGGTCTGAAAAATTCAGTCCGAAACTTGGCGAGCATCTGCTAGAAGATTACAGGGACGGGACATTTGAGCTCTCTCACATCGCGAGAGGGCTTGCGAGGATCCCCCAGTCTAAAGGTGTATATAATCGATACTTCGTGCGCTCCACCCGTGTTGATGCCGAGGCTAGATAGGGTGTAGTCAAAACTATAGCCGAAGGTGAGGCTTTTTTGGGTGACCCCAAACATGAAGATGAGTGATTCACTGTTAGTGCCACTGCCTTCTGGGGTTTTGATTGGAATCCCTCGATACCATAGACCGAAGATGACAGGCTGTAATGTGAAGTACATCCCTAAGTCTAGTTGGTCAAATTCACCTTGGCTTCTATAGTTGAACGTAGGAGAGATGCTTCTTTCCATGCCTTTGGCTGTTTCACCTCTTTTGTATCCCGTCTGGATCGGGATTTTGTATCCCCCATGAAACGATAATTTGCGAGGCAGCGGACTGCCATCTCCTAGGAACGATTGGTCAGGTTCTCGGATATGATGCATCGCTGCGCCAAACCAGATCCTCTCCGAATAGACGAGACCACCTAGCCCCATGTCAAAATAGCTTACTTTGCCTGCTCCATCAAACTGCTCCGCAGTTGGGTTGCCATTGAGGCCATTGTTGTCCAACTGATCACCAAAGGTCAGGCGGTTGAAATTCAAATCTCGTAGCGTGTAGGATGCTTGGATGGCTGGACGAAAAGTCCATTTGTAGTTGACATTGACCTGATAGGCGTATTGTAGGGCGATCTCTGTAGAAGTTAGTCCTGCGATACCTTCACGATCTGAGGTGATGAGGAGCCCGACGCTGCTGTTTTTTTCGTCAAAGTTATTGTCAACGTAAGCCGAGAAAGTCTCGAAACTTGCGTCGATCGAGGGCCATTGGTTGCGGTAGTTGACTCCTGCCCGCCCGATCTGATTGACCCCTGCCAAAGCGGGGTTTAGATACAATGGAGCTGCATAGTACTGCGAAAACTGCGGGTCTTGACCGTAGCTGTCTACTGAAATCAGTAAAGTTGAAACCAAAAAAAAGACGAGGACTTTCCTGAGCATAGGGTTAAATTTCGAGACTATACCGTGTAATAATAGAATCGTTGCAAAATAGAAAATATTGTAGCAATAAAGAAACGATTTATTTTTTGTTGACATCTATAGCATAGAAATGTCATTTCGTCTCGGAACTTGATTGAATTGCCTTATTTTTAGGGAAAATTTAATTATTTGAACAATAGATAATAACCGTTTTTTGGGACAGAAAAGCATCATCAGAATCAGACCAAACCAGCTCGTATTATGGCAATGCTTTGTGATGGCAGTGCTCAGTATGGTACATTTTGGGTCTCATGCACAGGATCAAAACTATTCTGAGTACAATTGGTTATTTGGTAACTCCACCGCTGGCATCACATTCAATAAGTCAGACGCTAGAGCACAACTAGACAATATCCAACAAATCCCATACGGGATAGGTGGAGGTGCTGTGATCACTAATCCAGTGACTGGAGACCTTATCTTCTACTCGGACGGTGAGCGTGTCTTTGACATCAATCATAACCCTCTTCCTGGTAATCCATTGTTGAATGGCAACCCTGCCATCAATCGATCTGCCGTGGTTTTTCCTCTTCCTTATAGTACGGGGCAGTACTACCTCTTTACCAACTCAGGGAGTGCGGGAGTCAACGAAATTCAATACAGCATCCTAGATAGAACACTGACTGGCAATGCTGTTGCGGGAGAGCCAGTCCTAGGAGATGTGAGTAGCCTCAACAATGGGACAGGTTTGGTAGATCCCTCAGAAGCCATGACCGTCATCAAGCAAGATGCAGATAACTATTGGCTAATTTCTCAGAACCGAACCACGCTAGAGTACCGAGTCACAGCGCTCAGCAGTGCCACGGGAGTGGGAGTCACGACTACTTTTGCCATAGGAACGGTTACTGACCCTGCTTATGAAGCGGCTAGTTTTGCCTATGACGAAATCAACGGACGTTTGGCGATCGCACCGAAGGAGGAAAATCGAAATGTCTATGTCATGGATTTGGATATAGCCACTGGTACCTTGATTTTCAATCGAGCTATTCGCAATACAGGTTTTAGTGATGGAACTGGCGAAGCAGTCTATGATCTAGAATGGTCTGCATCAGGGGATCAATTGTATATTTCTCGCTTTGGTAGTTCCGCAGAGGAGGGAGATTTGTACCAGTTTGATTTTAACGATACGGTAGAGACGGTTAATTCTATTTTGTTTCAGCCTGTCTTTAGAAGTTATGGGATACAAAGAGGACCAGATCAGAACATCTATCACCTCTATCAGCAGACCAGTGGTGATGCGATAGAGATCGGACGAATCATCGAGGCGGATAGTACTTATCACGAGGATAGCTTGTTTTTCAATGTGGGCTATGACAGTTTGGCTTTTGCCCCGTCCAATATCAATGGGCGTCAGTTTCCTGCTTTTGCCGCTCCACATTTCGAGATGTTCGATACGGTGTCTTTTTTCTTACTCGATACCTGTACTTCACAGTCTACCAAATTCTTTTCGATGGTAGAGCCCACGCCAGAAAGTTACGTTTGGGATTTTGGGACTGGAGACTCTTTGTCAGGTCCAGCGCCAGTTTATACTTTCCCAGCCGCAGGCACTTATTCCGTATCGCTGACTGTCACACTCAATGGAATCGAAGAATCATATACCCGAGTGGTGTCTATTACCGAAAATGACTTGGTGATCGATCTCGGTATGGATACGGTGAGATGTCCTGGCGAAGTGTTTACCTATGATGCGGGAGACGGAGGACTGACTTACGCATGGAATACGGGAGAGACGACCCAGACGATAGATGTAGATACTACGGGGATCTTTTCGGTGGCGGTAGAGACTGCTGCAGGCTGTCGTAGTTATGGCTATGTGCAGGTCGTCACCTATGAGGACGAGTCACAGTTTCGTAACCAATGGTACTTTGGAGAGAATGCAGGGATAGATTTTAATGATCCTAATGGTACGGTGGCTATTACTGATGCCAACCTCATGACTTCACCGCAGGCGGCATCTTCGGTTTCCGATCTCAACGGAGACCTGCTTTTTTATACGAATGGTGTGACAGTCTGGAACAAAGAACATCAAATTATGGTCAACGGCACCAATATAGGTGGAGACAGTACGTCGATGCAGGGGGCGATGATTATGCCTTTTCCTGGAGATAGTACGACTTTTTATGTCTTTACGAGTGATCCAGTCTATGGGGATAATACCTACAATATGCGGTATAGCATCGTTGATATGAAACAGGATGTGATGCGTGGCGCAGTGGTACAAAAGAACCTGCCATTCTTTACGAACAGTACTGAGCGGATGACTGGAGTGGGGCTGGGGCAGGGTTTATCTTGGTTGATCACGCATGAGTTTGGTAACAATCAATTCAAATCTTATCCCGTGACAGCTACTGGTATAGGCGAACCGTTGACTTCTGCTGCGGGGAGTGTACTGCGGTTAGATGAAGAGAAGAATGCAACTGCTGAGATGCAAGTCGCTCAGGCAGGTAACTACATCGCGATGGCGATTCAGGACACCAACGAAAATTACATAGAACTATTCGAAATCGATACTTTTGGTGTGGTGAGTCAAATCGCCAAGATAGATGTAGAGGAACCATTACCGGCACTGATCTATGGGGTAGAGTTTTCTTCTGGAGCTGAAAAGCTATATGTCACGACCCATTCAAACGGGTCAAAACTTCTGCAATATGACTTAGACAGTATCCAAGCGCCCACCGCCGAAGCAGACATCATGGCGACCAAGTATGAGCTAGGAGCCAGTGCAAGCTTGGAGTTTGGAGCATTGCAGACGGGAGCGGATGCTGTGATCTATATGGCCATCGAAGGACAGACGACTATCGGTACGATCAATAGCCCTGCAGCAGATGATGACTTGGCAGGGTTTGTCGTGGATGGATTTGATCTCGAAGGGCGCACAAGTAGGTTGGGACTACCCAATTTTGCGCAGACCGTACCTTTGACAGCCATGCAACCAGGAGCACTGGTCACTAATGCCTGTCTGGGACAAGAGACTATTTTTGATGGGTCAGGGACTTCTATTATAGATAATTATTTATGGACTTTTGATGACGGGACTTCTGCCGCAGTAGAGGATACGACACACTTATACAATCTAACGGGTACTTATAACGTGTCACTACAGGTGACGAATCGATGTGGTTTGGATACCACATTTTTGCAACCCGTGGAGGTTTTTGCCATACCGACCGCACCGACGGTAGAAGATGCTGTCACGCTCTGTAATGGACCAGTGATGCTAGAAGCATGGCCTAGCGATACAGCGGCATTTTCATATACTTGGTCTACAGGAGATACCACACGCCAAATAACAGTGACGCAGGCTTCCATTGTTTCAGTCTTTATCACAGACACCACGGGTTGTCAGTCAGATCCTAGAGAGTCTTTTGTAGATGATACCAGTCCAATTGTCAATTTGGGGCCAGATCAGATGATTTGTCAGGATGTAGTATTTGCTCCTTTGGATGCACAAAATCCAGGGTCAGCGTACACTTGGAGTTTGAATGCTACTCCAAATGGAAACACACTGAGCCAGCAAGAGGTAGATACTAGTGTGCCAGGAGTCTATTTGTACGAGGTGGAGGTTGTGGACATATTCAACTGTAGTACGATTGATGATATAGAACTCACAGTACAGCCTACACCTAATTATACTTTCACGCCGACTCCTACTACTGGCTGTGGCGCTACGGATGGTGCACTGAATATCGACATCACGGATGCGGGTAGCTTTACCTATGGATTGTCAGGGCCTGTATCGGTTACATCTACAGCAATCGCAGGGCCATCTGGGGATACCCAAATCGCTAATAATCTGAGTGGTGGTGGATATACCATCACAGTGACTAATACCGTTTCGGGGTGTGCCAACCCACAGCTTGCTACGGTAGCTGATGGAGGAACATTTACGCTGAGCGTAGCACCAGTACGAGGCTGCCCTGGTGATGGAGAGTTAGAAGTCACAGTGAATGCACCCGTTACTGCTAATGTAGATTATGAGCTTTTCGATGAAGTAGGTAATTCGATATTTGCATCAAGTGCTACTTTAGATGCAGCCAATCAGTTTGCGATTACCAATCTAGATTCTGGTACTTATTCTCTCGTGGTAGAGGGAGTCGATGGATTAGGGAATGTATGTGTCGGTACACTTGACGATATTCAGCTGGACGGGAACGAAAGAGCGGACTTCAGTGTCGATCCACAGTACATTTGTGGTACAGAGGGGCAGGTAGGGATTTTGCCCGTGACCGTCAATGCTGCCGATCCAGTGTTGTACTCTTGGACAGGACCCAATATCATAGGTTCGGCACAGGGAGACTCAGTTGTAGTCGGGACGGCAGGTAGTTATTTTGTGACCTCATCGAGTACAGGTTATTGTGATTATACCCAAGAGGTCATAGTGACGCAAAATGATTTACCAGAAGTTCAGATAGACGTGACGGGTAACGAGTGTGATGGGTCACTACTACTAGAGGCGAACATTACCAGTACGCTAGTGGGTAATCCGGCCTACGAATGGGATAATGGAAACCTAACTTCTCAACGCAATGTAACCAATACAGGTACCTATACTGTGAGCGTGTTGGATCAAGGGACAGGTTGTGTCAATACCGTGGACAGGACAGTAGATGTTTTTGATGAGCTCACTGTCTTTATAGCCGCAGATCCTAACTGTGACGATAATTCAGAAGTGTTTTTGAGTGCCTATGCCAGTATCTCTGAGGATGTGACTTTTACCTGGACAGACTTGAATGGTGAAGTGTTGTCTGAGACGGGTGCAGAGATATCCATAAGCGAGAGTGGTAGCTACTCGGTCAATGTGGCTTCTGATGTGAGTGTATGCCAAGCTGACGCGAGTATAGATGTAGCAGTGACTCCAATCGATGAAGACCAACTGACGATGTCTCCAAATGAGTCTTTTTGTAGTCAAGATCCAGATCCTCAGAATAGTGAAGTAGCTTTAGACCCAGGTGCATTTACATCCTATGTATGGACAATCATTAATGATACGGATGTCTTGGGTACGGATCGCATATTAGTCGTCAATACGCCAGGTGTTTATGAGGTAACTATAGGCAATGGGTTTAGCTGTATCAGAGATATTGTAGAGGTGTTTGACAATTGTGCTCCTATCATTTATGCGCCGAATGCCTTTGCTCCGAATGGAACGAATGATCAGTTTTTTGTTTATCCCAACGACTATGTCTCCAATTTTAGCATCAAGATTTATTCGAGATGGGGGGAGTTGGTGTACTATTCTGAAAATATCAACTTTAGATGGGATGGGTATTATCGTGGACAATTGCTACAAATGGGGACGTACGCCTACATTATGACATTCGAAAGTTCGCTCCAGCCCGAGAGAGGGCAAATCCAACAACGAGGAGGAGTGATGATTGTGCGCTAAAACTTTATGGTTCAGTTAATTAAAAATATTTGGCATGGTTCATGAAGGAGTGAGAGCGAATCAATTAAGAATATGGATGGAAAAGTATTTTTCAAAAAGTGTTTTATGGATTTTGATTTTTTTACTCTCTGCGTCTTTTCAGCCGGCAGAGTTGAGGTTCTTGCCTACTAAGTTAAAAATCACGGTACTCAATGAATTGGGTAATCCTGTAGAAGGAGCAGAGGTAACGGTTTTCGCGACGAAGGATGACTACAGAGCGGAAACGAATGCAGTGTTACCCACGGACAAGACGGATGAAAACGGACAGGTATTGTTCAAAGGACTCGATCCTATTCCGTATTACATTCATGCTGACAACAGTGGTCAGAGCAATATTGGTGCAGGGGTATTGACCTCTGAACTCAAAGAAGGAAGAATCAATAAAGTAAATACAGTCATTGGATAGAAAGGAATTAATCAGGCAGATTGAATCATATCAATCTGCTTACATAGAGGAATTAGCATATAAAAGGAGGTTTTTGGACCTCCTTTCTTTTGATAACTGTTTTGAGCGCAGTCTGTCATTTGGGCACATCACCGCGTCCGCATGGGTACTGAACCCGAACCGCGATGCTGTCATGCTCTTGCATCACAAGAAACTAGATCGATGGCTACAGCCTGGTGGTCATGCGGATGGTGATGAAGATGTCGTGCGTGTTGCACAAAAGGAGCTGTCGGAAGAGACCGGGTTGACGCAAGTGAAGTTGTTGAAGGACGGTATATTCGATCTGGATATCCATGCTATCCCTGCCCGTAAGGCTGATCTTGCACATGAGCATTATGATGTACGTTTTGTATTCGTAGCATTACAGCCCGACGAAATGAAAAAGAATGAGGAGTCCAATGATTTGGCTTGGATTCCGTTAGAGCAACTCGACGATTATGTAGCGGGCGAAGCGTCTATCTTGCGTATGTTAGAAAAATCAAAGCACTTATAAGTCAGAGCAATAGGTGAAAGCACTATTGTTCCCTACCAATCGGGCTTGTCGCTACTCTGGTTGTTGGTAGGTCTTCTGCGGTTTTGCTGGATGTATTGTATCTCGCTGTTTTTGAGTGCTTCTAGGATCATTTTTGCCTTTTCTTCGGAGATATTCATTTCTTTTAGCTTATCAGAGGTGCTAGGAGGGGCTTGTCCTTCTTGCTGTTCCTGCTCTTCATTTTCTTGCCCTTCTTGTGAATCAGTATTTTGCTGATCCTGCTGTTCTTCTTGATCGCCCTCTTGGCCTTCTTGGTTCTGCTGCTGTTCTTGCTCTTGGTCGTTTTCTCCTTCTTGCTGGTTTTCTTGGTTTTGATCTTGCTCACCATCTTCTCCTTCTTGGTCTTCGGATGATTGCTCATTTTGATCTTCGGACTCTTGGCTCTCACCGTCTTCGTTCTCTCCTTGTTGGTCGCCTTCTTGGTTTTCTTGATCTTGTTTCTCTTGATCCTTCTGATCTTCGTTTTCCTGTTGGTCGTCCTTGTTTTCTTGGTCTTGATCCTGGTCCTGCTGTTCCGTTAGTTTTTTCTTGATCAGTTCATAGTTGTAGCGTGCATCTTCATTGCGAGGATTGGCTTTGAGTGCTGATTTGAAAAAAGACAGTGCTTTTTGGAGTGTTTTGGGGTCGTTAGATAGCGCGCCGAGCTGCTGATAGGCAATTGATTTGAGTTCCTCGTTCTCGGAAAGAATGAGTTTCATATATTGGTTTTGTGCCTCTTCATTTTTTCCTAATTGGAAGTAACTGTGACCTAGATTGAGGACTGCATTTTCATCATCGATATTCATCGAGTCTATGAGGTAGGAGAACTTCTCAGCTGCGAGTGTATAGTTACCCGCTTTGAATGCCTTTTCGCCTTCTTTTTTGAGACCATTGACTTTGGCAACATCACTGCCATCTATCGTCCATGTCATCAGGAAAATGAAAACTAGCTTGATCATATCGTCATGGTTTTAGTTCTAACGAGTACGTCGAAAAGCAAAAGGACGATCGCGAGTGCTAGAAAGTAAAAGTACTTATTGGCCGATACATCGACTTGTTTGGCATCTCGTAGTTCCCCCTCTATGTCTCCTATGGTATTGATGAGTTTTTTGACATCATTTTGCTTGTCATTAATCTCGAAATAAATTCCGTTGGTTGACTTAGCTAGTTTTTTTAGAGAGGTCGCGTTGAGTTTTGAGATGACTTCTTGTCCTTGGTTGTCTTTTTTGAAACCGTTTCGGGTCATAATTTTACTACCTCGTGAGGTGCCGATTCCTAGTGTGAAAAGCTTGATTCCTTCATCTTCTACTTTTTTGGCGATTGATTCGGTGTTTTCCCCGAAATCTTCCCCGTCACTGATGAGGATGATGATCTTTGATTTTTGTCTGCTGACGGTGTTTTCTTCGTCCGTGATTTTTTCTAGGGCCATACCCAGAGGAGGTCCAAAATCTGTACCCGTATTGGGTACTAGAGAGGTGTTCAGTGTTTCGATAAAGAGACCCAAGGCACTCTTGTCATAAGTCAGAGGGCACTGTACATAAGCTTCATTTGAGAACATGATCAAACCGATGCGATCCGAGCTAAATGCCTGAACGATCTCATTCAGTTCAAATTTTATTTTTTCTAACCGAGAAGGCTGGATGTCAAAGGCGTTCATGGACTGGGATAAATCCACACAGATGAAGATGTCTTTGCCTACAGATTTGATCTCTTTTTGACTGTGACCAAATGAGGGCCCCATCAAAGCAACGATAAATAGTGAGAAATAGAGGGTACGTAGTACTACTTTGTAAAACACCCTACGGTAGCTACTCTGGAGTGCACGAGCAGCATTGACCGCTCTCACGATGTAGGCGATGTATAACAATCCGAAGAGTAAGATGAAGACAATCTCCAAGGTACCGAGTGTACCATTCCAAACCATATGCTGACGCTGTTTTTAGATTCTGACAAATATAATTATCGGCTCAGCAAGCCCAAATCATCCGTGCGCTATTTAACAATTTTTAGCATTTGATTGTCTGAGAGGAAGAAATGACCGTACTAGTATACGCTACAGCTTCACACCGAATTTTTCTCCGAGTTCGTTTAGATCCGCGATGACAGCATCCAATACAGGGATGCCGTTTTTCAAACGTTCTGCCTCCATACCTCGCTCATAGTCTCCAGGGATTTGGACTGGTACATTAGGATCGATAGGCGTAGTTTGTCGGAACCTTGCGACCCATTGGTCCATGTGCTGAAGGAATTCTTCCTTAGGTCTAAAAGCATCTACGCGCATGGCTCCAAAGAAGTGTCCAAGTCCTTCGCCTACAGGATCAGCAACTGGGTCGATGAAACTCACGAAAGGAGGTACCCACGGGCCATAGTTGGCACCCGACAGTACTGCCGAAAAAATATCAACAATAGAACCTAGAATGTATCCCTTGTGAGAGGCGTGTTCGCGATCTCCGCCGAGAGGTAGCAGTGCGCCCCCCTCTTTGACCCCATGCGCATTTGAGGTAGGTGTACCATCTCCGTCTTGGATCCAGCCGAGAGGAGCATCTTCTTTTTTGCGTTGTAAAACTTCTAGTTTGCCATTGGCTGCTGTCGTAGTTGCCATATCCGCGATGAAAGGCGTCTCGTTGAGCGTAGGGATTGCCACAGATATTGGATTAGTACCCAACATACGTTCTTTTCCAAAAGTAGGAGCGACGAGGGGGCTTGCATTGGTGAGCGATATACCGATCATGTCCTCTTCGAGAGCCATCATGGAGTGAAATCCTGCGATTCCGTAGTGGTTTGAATTCTTGACACTGACCCATCCCGTACCGACTTGTTTAGCTTTGTCTATGGCTACCTGCATCGCACGCGGACCTGCCACGAGCCCTAGTGCAGCATCTGCATCGATCGTTGCGGTAGAAGGGGTTTCATGTACGATTTGGATGTTAGGCTTGGCATTGATGCGGTCTACTTCCCATAACCTGACGTATCCTTTGAGTCGAGCAATTCCATGAGAATCGACTCCTCTGATATCTGCACTGATGAGCACGTCGGCAGCACTAGCAGCGAGTTCTTCGGTGTGACCGATAGCAATGAATATTTTTTTGGCGAATGTATGTAGTTGTTCGTAGCTATACATATTTACTTGATTTTAGTCGGGAGTCCGTGATAGAGTACGCCTTCCTTGAGGGCAAATGGGGAGATTTTGATTTGATCAAACCCGCAGTTATCGAGTACGTTATGCGTGACGATGGATGCACCGACAATCATATCAACTCTCAATTCTATCATGCCCGGTATGGCTAAACGCTCTTGTTTGTTTTTAGCGATCAGCTCTTGGTGAATGGACTCAAAAAGTTCTTTGCTTAAGGTTGGTTTTTTGGTAAGGTTGGGCTGTGTTTTTTTTGATTGTATGTCCCAAAAAGTATCAAAAGAGCCAGAGGATCCGATGAGGTATTGGGCATTAAATTTTTCACTCATAGAGAAAACTTCCTGCAAGGTCTCTGTAATGAATGCGTCGAGATCATCGGCTTCTTGTGTTGTGATAGGGTCCGATTTGTGAAATTGATCGATGAGTCGCTGACCACCGATCTCGTAGCTCCTGAGCCAGAGTATGTCGTGCGCATCGGCTAGGATAAATTCGATACTCCCACCGCCGATATCCATGATGAGAGCAGGTTCTTGGATGTCAATAAATTCTTTGACGCCTTGATAGATCAAAAAGGCCTCTTCATCTCCTGACAGGACTTGGATTTCTATCCCAGTTGTTTCTCTGATAGCATCGATGAATTCCTGTTTGTTTTCCGCATTTCGAACCGCGCTGGTGGCTGTAGCGGTGGTTTCGGATACTTCGTATTCTTTGAGTTTTGTACGAAAACGTGATAGCGTTTCTATGGCTCTTTCCATAGCATCATCAGATATGAACCCCTTGCTGATTCCGTTTTTTCCTATGCGAACGGCTACTTTCTCCTTATGTAGTATTTGGTTGTTGTTTGACCGATCTACGATCAGCAGGTGGAACGTATTGGTTCCGATATCTATGACCCCTTCTCTCATGTTCTTCAAAAATTCGGGCTAATTTATGAAATAAATTGATCTTAGAGATGGACTGAGGGAGACTTGTTGCGGCATGGGAGAAATGTTTGTCGGACTACTTATATTTGATAGAAGACTAAACCCAAACAGCATGAATCTAAAGACCGAAGAAGAAAAAATCGATTATCTCGAAAAGCTGAATCGAGAGGCAGAATTAGGTGGAGGAGAGAAACGTATTGCGGCACAGCATGCCAAAGGAAAGTTGACGGCCAGAGAACGTGTAGAGCTACTGTTGGATGACGGTACTTTTCAGGAGATTGGCAAATTGGTGGTTCATAGAGCAGCTGATTTTGGTCTCGATAAACAGAAGATATTAGGGGATGGTGTGGTGACTGGCTATGGCAATGTCAATGGACGTTTGGTCTATATATATAGTCAAGATTTCACTGTGTTTGGAGGGTCTCTATCTGAAACTCATGCGGAGAAGATTGTCAAGATCATGGATTTAGCTCTTCAAAACGGTGCCCCCATCATTGGTCTCAATGACTCAGGAGGCGCTAGGATACAGGAGGGGGTAGACTCCCTAGGGGGCTATGCAGATATTTTCTTTAAGAATACGATGGCTTCTGGCGTGGTGCCTCAGATTTCTGCAATCATGGGGCCTTGTGCTGGGGGAGCGGTGTACTCGCCAGCCATTACGGATTTTGTATTTATGGTGGAGAATAGTTCTTACATGTTCGTAACAGGACCTAATGTGGTAAAAACAGTGACGCAAGAAGTCGTGACGGCTGAAGAACTCGGTGGTGCATCCGCGCATAGTGTCAAGAGTGGTGTGACGCATTTTGCCAGTACAAATGAAGTGGAGTGTTTGAGGAGTATCAAACGACTACTGAGTTTTATTCCGCAGAATTGTGAGGAGTCGGTAGGGGAAGTACCCTACGTGATCTCCGAAGAGAAACGTCCCAAGTTGAATCAAATCATACCAGCCAATCCCAACCAGCCCTATGATATTAAGGAGGTGATCATGGAGGTGGTTGACGAGAATGATTTTTTCGAAGTGCATCAAAACTATGCTGAAAATATCGTCGTAGGGTTTGCCCGAGTAGCGGGGAGGAGTATTGGGATAGTAGCTAATCAGCCACAGAGTTTGGCGGGTGTACTGGACATAGATGCGAGCAAAAAGGCCGCTCGGTTTGTACGTTTCTGTGATTGTTTTAACATTCCGTTGGTTGTATTCGAAGATGTGCCGGGCTTTTTGCCAGGTACGGATCAGGAATGGAACGGCATCATTAGCAACGGTGCTAAGTTGCTGTTTGCGTTTTGTGAAGCGACTGTACCACGGATTACAGTCATCACGCGAAAGGCTTATGGAGGAGCCTATGATGTGATGAACTCGAAGCATATCGGGGCAGACCTGAATTTTGCATGGCCGACTGCTGAAATAGCTGTGATGGGCGCAAAAGGTGCTTCGGAGATTATTTTCAAATCCGAAATCAAATCCGCTTCTGATCCTGAGGCTAAGCTGAATGAGAAAGTAGAGGAGTACACAGACAAGTTTGCCAATCCCTATATCGCTGCGAGTCGGGGCTTTATCGATGAGGTGATTGTTCCTGAGAATACACGACTAAAATTGATCGCAGGCCTGCGCATGTTAGAAAATAAAGTGGCTACTTTGCCCAAGAAAAAACACGGAAATATACCCTTGTAAGATATGAATGAGAATAGTAAGAAGTTTTTGTACAAATATTTAGATAATCCTTCACCTACTGGTTTTGAATCTTCTGGACAGAAGATCTGGTTGGAATATATGAAGTCATATACCGATGATTATATCACGGATACCTATGGTTCGGTAGCGGCGATCATCAACCCTGAGGCCAAATACAAGGTAGTCATAGAAGCACATGCCGATGAAATCTCTTGGTTCGTCAACTATATCACAGATGAAGGGTACATCTATGTGGTGAGAAATGGCGGGTCGGATCATCAAATCGCACCTTCTAAGCGAGTCAATATCTTCACAGACAAAGGAATTGTCAAAGGTGTATTTGGGTGGCCTGCCATCCACGTGCGCAAAGATAAAAACGAGAAGAATCCTGCGATGGATAATATCTTCATCGATGTAGGATGTGAGAGCAAAAAGGAAGTTGATGAGCTAGGAATCAAAGTGGGCAATGTCATTACATTCGATGATGAACTGATGGAACTCAATGGTAAATATCTCTGTGGAAGAGCTTTGGACAACCGCATAGGAGGGTTTATGATTGCCGAGGTGGCACGTAAGCTTAAAGAAAACAAAGTAGAGTTGCCATTTGGGCTTTATATCGTCAATGCGGTGCAGGAAGAGATCGGCCTCAGAGGAGCTGAAATGATGGCCGCTCGAATCAAACCTAATGTAGCGATCATCACCGACGTGTGTCATGATACGCACTCACCGATGTACGACAAGAAGCTCGATGGAGATCAGAAAGCTGGAAAAGGCCCCGTCTTGTCCTTTGGTCCTGCTGTTCAGAATAACTTACTGAAGATGATCATGGACGTGTCCGAATCTAAGGAGATACCTTATCAGCGTGCGGCTTCTTCACGATCTACTGGAACGGATACGGACGCCTTTGCTTACAGTGGAGAGGGGATTGCTTCGGCATTGATCTCATTGCCGATCAAGTATATGCATACGACGGTAGAAACGGCTCATCTTGATGATGTGGAGCATGTTATCAACCTGATGTACGAGTTCTTGGTGCAGTTATCTGAGGGACATGATTTCAGCTATTTAAAATAGAGCTATCAAGGGTTTGGGCAGTAGCCAAAATCTAAAAGAGCCGATGAATGTGAGTTCATCGGCTCTTTTAGATTAAATAGTTGTTTTGCGTGAGACTGACTTAGTCTTCTAGTTTGATGAAACTAAACTCGCGTAGAAATTTTTGTGCTTCTTGGAGGTTTTGGAATTCGTAGTTCTTGATCTCTCCTTCGTTGCTATGAAGTACGAGCTTTACTAGTACTACTTTTTTCTTGCCTGTCAAGTCTATGAACTGCGTATGTTCGTCGATGTTGAAATCATCTTCGGATTTTTCTGTAGACAGCTTGACGGTTTTACGTTTGACACGTTTGCAGTAGGAGCATTTATAGTGCTTGATCAATTCCCCGTCTTCTTCGTTAGAGGCTTCCTTAGCGATCTCTTCTTTTTCCAATTTGAGAGTCTGGAAACCACAGCGATCACACTCCATGGCACTGAGTCGACCTTCATATTTTTCAATTTGGGTATCCCCAGTTTCAGTATCGATCCATACGTCATAGTCTACAGAGAAAACGTCTTCCTCTGCCTGCATACCTTCGTCCAAGTAGGCATCCTCTTCTTCTTCGCTGAGAAGTTTCATTTCATTGCCATTCTTTGGATTGATACGGTGGGTGTATCTGTATTTTTTGAGCTTTTTGGCTTGAACGCTGGGGTAGTAGTATTTGAGCATTAGTTGCGCTACATAGCCATACAATACGCCAAAACACGCGGAGATAAAGAAGCGAATAAAAAACCATACAAAGCTCAATAGAACCGTTTCTTGTTTGTAGGTATTACAAATGAAAAATACGCCCAAACCGATTGCAGCATGCGTGATGAATAGGTAGTTGTATTCATACTTACTGACGAAATCGTATTTGGCTTTGAAAGCTTTTTTGCTGGAGAGTCTTAGTCTGTAGAAAGTATAGATGAGCACCCCTAAGAGAACCGATGAGGGCGCTAAAATGTACATAATTCTTTGCCACTCGGTAATAAAATTAATTAGGCCTTCACTCATGGTATTCGTTTTTCAGTTGATTTTAAAATTTGTATGCTATTTATTCTAATAAATATAGAGGAGAATGCGTTATTGGAGAACCATTGTTTGAAAAAGTAGTTTAACTATTTTAAATAAAGGCACACTTTTTGAATCTGTCGTAAAGAATCCTTGAATTCTGCTAGATTAGTTGTATTCATGCCTTGTTTTTGATACTATATCTTCAATATCCTTACGTTATTGATAAATTGAAAGAGTATCTTTTGGTAAAGAATCCATCAACAATTGAATAATTTTATTTTATGAGAAGCACTTGTTTATTTCTGGTACTGGCTATGCTGTTCTTACAGTCTTGTTTGAAGATTGAGAGTACGAGCTCTAGCGACCATGAAATAGATAGTGTGTCAGTAGATAATATGGTGACTGGCCTAGCTGCGCAACAAGACCAAGGCTATACTTCCCTGACGGGTAAAAGGCTACTCAGTCCTGAACTCGATCGATGGTCTCTCATGAAACGAGAAAATGAATTAGAAGAAGCCTATCAAAACTATCTGAGTTATCCAGATAGTCTGCCAATGATATACTGGTATGGTCGTCGGTTGTCTTACCTGTACCGATACCACGAGTCGATCCAAGTGTACACTGCGGGTTTGTCTAAGTTCCCAGAGTCTTACGACTTATATCGGCATAGAGGTCACCGATATCTAACCGTTCGTGATATAGACCATGCGATAGATGATCTCGAGAAGGCCGTATTTTATGTCCGGGATTTACCGACTATCATGGAAGATGATGTGGTGCAAAACGAAAGAAATATCCCGCGCAGTTCTGTTCAGTTCAATATCTGGTATCACTTGGGTTTAGCATATTACATCAAAGGAAACTTTGATAAGGCGGTCTCGGCTTATAAGAAATGCATGTTAGTGGCGGATAACCATGATATGCTCGTCTCAGCGACGCATTGGTTGTATATGACGTATCAGAAAATAGGGAATACTCCCGCTGCAGAAAGGTTGCTAGAACCTATTACCCCGAAGATGAACATTGTGGACAATGAGAGTTATCATCAACTGCTGCTGATGTACAAGGGGTTATATGAACCCGAAAAAATCTATAATGTTCAAGATACCGATGGCGAAATCTCTCAGCTCACTCTGGGCTATGGTGTGGGTAATTGGTATTACAATCACGGCAAGCCCGAACAAGCGATAGAGGTATTCGAGAAGATGATGGAAAGCCCGTATTGGCAGGCTTTCGGGTATCTGGCAGCCGAGGTAGAGTTAGCGAACCATACCGCTGTAGCAGGCTAGCCTATCGTTACT
This sequence comes from Reichenbachiella agariperforans, assembly GCF_900142205.1. Lineage (GTDB taxonomy): Bacteria > Bacteroidota > Bacteroidia > Cytophagales > Cyclobacteriaceae > Reichenbachiella > Reichenbachiella agariperforans. Next base: position 326,194 of record NZ_FRAA01000003.1, on the reverse strand, counting down.
TCTATATCGTTGGATTTGGCATGGCTGACACATAGCAGGACGTATCCTTCTTCTTTTTCACTATCAGTCAGACCATCTGCATTACCTTTATCAATCTCCCCTTTGACTAATTTCCCTCTACAGGCAGTACATAGTCCACTTTGACATGAATATGGCATGTCTATCCCGTCATCTAGTCCTGCTTCTAAGATAGACTTAGAGTTAGGAACCATCACTTGGTGTGACTCACCGTCTAGATTGATGGTGACGAGTTTGTCCGCAGAGTCATCGATCACCACCTCAGTAGCACTAGCTGGTGTGAAACTCTCCTTGTGTATGATCTCTTGAGGGATATTGAGTCCTTCCAATGATTCCAATACGATATTCATCATAGGCTCTGGTCCGCAGGTCATGTATTGGACATTGGTGTATTGCTCATCCTGTGACTTGTCTAGGACTTCTTTGATGATGTCCTTGGTTAGGTATCCACTGTATCCGCTCCAGTCAGTAGGTGCAGTCTCTAGGCAGTGAATGACCTGTAGTCGGTCTCCATGCTCCGCTTTTAGTGCTTCGAGTTTGGATTTAAAAATAATGCTTTCCTCATCTCTATTGGCGTAGAGTAGGGTTACTTTGCTGTTCGGTTCGAGTTTTAAGGTTGTTTTGGCGATAGACATCAAAGGCGTGATACCGCTACCTCCTCCGAATAGGAACAAATGCTTTTTGCCTTCTGGTTTGATTTCAATCACAAAACTGCCCATAGGTGCCATGACCTCTATGGTGTCACCTGCTTTGAATGTGTCACTGACGTGGTTGGACATGCGTCCACCTTCTACACGTTTGATCGTGACGGTAGGGGATTCGTTGTACGCGGAGCTACTGGATAGCGAATAGGCTCTACGGATTTTTTTACCATCTATAGTTGATATCAATGTGAGGTATTGTCCAGGTTGATATTGGATAGCACCAGAAGCAGGTTCTTCAAAAACGACGCTCACTGCGTCTTTGGTTTCTTTCACGACTTCTTTGATCGTGAGTTGAAGATTCGTCGAATCTATAGTACTTTTTGTTTTCTTCTTGAATAAACCGAACATGCGTATTTGTTATGGTGATATAGATAGGGCAAAAGTAAGCACGGAATGCTAGAAATCAAGTGCTTTGTTTGTTCTGTGCCGTGTCACATTTGTCACAGCCTCCTGCACACCCAGCAGATGCATCTGATTTGAGAATGAACTTCTTGACCAGAAACCAAAGAGCTCCTAAGAATAAAGCCAGAACGATGAGATTTTGGATCATAATAGTACTACCAGTTTTTATTGATAACGGCCAATAGTTCGTTATGGATGTGTCCAGTGGCGACTATTTCCCTCTTGAACAGAAAGTCTTTTCCTCCAGCGAAGTTCGTGACTTGACCTCCCGCTTCTTGTACAATTAGTGCTCCTGCGGCTACATCGTAGGAGTTTAGGTTGTACTCAAAAAATGCTTCGTATCGACCGATGGCTGTGTACACCAAATCTATCGCAGCACTACCCATTCGTCGCAGACCATGTGACTCTTGCATCAAGTGGCGCAAGATGCTGATATAGCTATCCATTTTTTCAAAATTGTAATAGGGAAAGCCTGTAGCAATCAAGCTATTAGCGATCAGATTAGTAGGGGAGACCTGTATGGGCTGACCGTCTTGGTATGCACCGCCACCCTGGTAGGCATGAAAACATTCTCCCTGACCTATGTCATAAACCACACCAATCAGCAACTCTTCGCCTCGTGCAAGTGCGATACTGGTAGAGTAACAAGGCAATCCATGAATGAAGTTGGTCGTGCCATCTAGCGGGTCTATGATCCATTTGAGTTCTCGATCGTCCTCTTCTATGGTGTTTTCTTCGGTGATAAAACCAGCATCTGGTAGAATGTCCTTGAGACCCGTAACGATCATTTTTTCGGCTTCCTTATCTACATAGGATACCAAATCATTTTTGCCTTTTTCTTCGATTTTGGAGGTGTCAAAGCTCTCACCTTCTTTTTTGATAAAGGCACCTGTGGCGATGGATAGCTTGACTACTTCTTGGGTGATGTGTTTTAGATTCATTTTCCTGCTACGACGATGACGATTTCTCCTTTTACTTTTTTCTCTCCAAAGTGTTCCATGATCTCAGTTAGCGTCCCTCGGACAGTTTCTTCGTGGATTTTGGTGATCTCTCTGCTGACCGATGCCTGACGATCAGCGCCCAATACTTCGGCCAATTGGCCCAGTGCTTTGACGATACGGTGAGGAGATTCATAAAATATCATCGTACGGGTCTCCTCTGCCAATGCATCCAGTCTCGTTTTCCGTCCTTTCTTCTGTGGTAAAAAGCCTTCGAATACAAAGCGATCAGCGGGCAATCCAGAATTGACCAACGCTGGCACGAAAGCCGTCGGGCCAGGTAGGCACTCTACGCGCAGATCCTCTTGGATGCAAGCTCGCACAAGTAGAAAACCAGGATCACTGATAGCAGGTGTACCCGCATCAGAGATTAAAGCCATCTTTTGTCCATTCTTCATCGCATCGGTGAGCTGCTGTAGCATGTTGTGCTCATTGTGAATGTGGTAGCTTTTGAGTGGCTTTTTGATCTCAAAATGCTTCAAAAGAACTCCACTAGTTCTCGTGTCTTCGGCCAGAATTACATCGACCGTTTTGAGTGTTTCGAGCGCACGGAGGGTGATGTCCTGTAGGTTGCCAATCGGCGTAGGGACCAAATAAAGGGAGGAATCGAAGTTCATAGTTATTATAATTGATCGATAGCGTCTGCTAGCGCTTTGTCTTTGTCGGTGATGGTGCTGCCCGCATCGTGCGTACAGAGTTGGATGGTCACTTTGTTGTATACATTGGACCACTCTGGGTGATGCTCCATTTTTTCTGCAACGATAGCGACTTTGGTCATGAAGCCAAAAGCCTCCGTGAAGTTTTTGAAAGTGAATATTTTGACGAGTTTGTTGTCTTCTTCGTACCACATAGTTTTAGGGTTTTATGTATAACCTAAAAATACAATCTTTTAAGGGAACTGGACAACTGGCTGGTGCTAATTCAGTACAAAGACATCGAATAGATCCACGACTTTGCCAAAGGATTTATTCTTCCATTGATGTGTGCTAGTTGGATTTTTAAAGGGGAGAGAGGCAGGGGAGCGATAAGGCTTTGTGCGTACGGCTCTTGTATATGTGGAATCAAGTGTTTATCATCGTGCCAGCATTTTGAGAAACCAATAACTAACCCAAAAGTTACCCTTCTAGTAAGGGATATCAACCTGTAACTTTTAATAAATGCTTATTTTAAAAACCAACTACCAACCCACCTTATACAAGGTATAAGCAAGGTGGCTGCACTCGTAGCAATTCTATTCATTCAATTTTCCTGTGAAGAAAGAGTGGCGCCAGATTCTCAGATGGACATAGTCCAGTATGGGATGGAAAGACCTCTGGATCTAGATAATTATGAACCTACTGGTAGCATCATATAGATGGTTTGCTTGATAAAGCTGCGTTTTATACCTACATACCCACCCAAGAGTCTAAGTGAACGTGCAGAATGGTATGGGGGACACAGGAGATCACGGTAGAGAAGAGAGGTGCTAGATTAAACTTTACGCTAGAAAATTTCATCTAAAAAATAAGGCCGTTTAGTAATAAACGGCCTTTAAATAAACTTACAATGAAAAGAATATCAATGGTTCTGTTCATCCTCGTGACTTTGGTCTCATGTTCGGATGAAGAATATTTTGACGGGTATGTAGGCCCCTTATCTTTAGAGTATTTGTCACGAGATTTTCAAGGAGGTGATGAAGTGTATGTTCCTTTGTTTCTTCGCGTGTCAGCAGGGAAGTTAGATAGAGTGGAAGTGACATTGGGTTCTTTTATCGCTAACCCCAGTGTAGAAGAGCAAGTGACCAATTACGATTTTCAGACCTTATACTCAAATAAGAAATTGGACACTTTGATCTATCGTTTTGTACTGCCGGATCAGGTAGATCCTACTCCTGCCAATGAAGAGTTGAGATTGGTTATACGTGCCATAGGAAATGGATCAACTGGTAGTGTTGATTTCACTTTGAAGCCTCTCAAATGATAACAGTAATGGGATATTGTAATTTTTTGTCTTGAATTGAGAAAGTTATTTTTGGTGATCGTGGTACTGATAGGTTGTCACTGCTTTCACGCGGATGCTCAGCATGGCAACCATAGTCTCCGCATTGTGTCCAATGACGACTATGATACACCGCTGTATGGTGCTGCACTGTACGTCGATAGTTTAGGCAAGGGCGTTGTGAGTAATATCAGTGGTCATATAGCTACTAGGGACTTTCCAGAAGGTACATATAGCTGTAGGGTTAGTTTTTTAGGATTTGATCCAGTGGTGCGAACGCTTGTTTTTCCCTTGACCGAGGATGTGGTTATAGCTTTGGATGCTTCTACTCAGGAGTTAGATGGGGTGACTATAGAGGAGTCGGCTTATCGATCGGTGCAGATGCAGCAGGCCAAGTTGAGTACCATAGATGTGTCGGCCTTGAATTTGATCAATGTCCCTAGATTATTGGGGGAGCCAGATCTAATCCGGATGATCCAAAACCTGCCTGGAGTCAAGACGGAAACTGATTTTACCGGAGGTTTTTTCGTCCGAGGAGGAAGAAACGATCAAAATTTGATTTTGCTCGATGGTGTTCCTGTATATAACCCATGGCATTTGTTTGGGCTGTTCAGTGCTTTCAATACGGAGGCGATCGAAAGGGTAGAGTTGACAAAAGGGGTTTTTCCAGCACAATATGGCAGTCGGTTGAGCAGTGTGTTGGACATAGAGTTGCAAAAGGGCGACACGAGAAATGGTGCGGGCTATCTGACGATTAGTCCACTGAGTGCCTCTTTCTCCCACGGTAGACCTATCAATCAAAAAACCTCTGTACTGCTATCGCTGCGACGAACTTATTTGGATCCAGTTTTTTGGGTTTCTGATCCTATATTGTCCACTCCTGACAATAGTTATAAGAATCGATACAACTTTTTTGATTTCAATTTTAAACTGGTGCACAAGTTCAATGCAGAGCATCGTTTAGAAACAGGTGTCTTTTATGGCAATGATAAGCTAAAGGCGGAGAATACCTACACTCAAACATCTTACAGCCTATCCTCAGAGGAGTCTAAGCCCTATAGTGACAATATTTTGAACTATGGCTGGAGAAATATCACAGGTTCGGTCAAATTCATCACTGAAAAGGAGCGTTACCAATCTGTATCACATCTTTTTACTAGTTGGTATCAGGCAGATAACCAATATTATTATGGTGATTTCAATTATCTACATGAGAATTTGGATGGTCAAATTACTACAGAATTATACTTTGATCAACACTTCAAACAGTACTTTACCGACTATGGTGCTCAGCAGGATTTTACTTTTTATCTGAGCGATAGAGTCACGCTATCGACAGGTGGACAGTGGCTGTACCATGTGTTTACGGAGAGCAATGTGTTTAGGGAGCAGGAGTACGGCTATACTGGTGATCGTTCTGATTATTGGGATACTCCACCACCCTCAATAGAGCTGATGCTGAATAAAATGAACGGCGATACAGCAGTAACCAATAGCCATGAAATAAGTGGATATGTTGGTGCAGCACTGGAGTTGGGGAAGCTATCTATCTACCCAGGTGTTAGGCTCCAGTATTTCTCCCAAGGTCAATATCTACACCTGATGCCCAGAGTTAATATGGAGTATCGCGTTAACAAATCACTCATGCTGAGTGCTGGCTATGGTCATTTTACCCAGTACCTACAGTCCTTGAGTTTGGATTTTATGCGAGTTCCGGCAGATCGTTGGTTTTGGAGCAACGAGCTACGTCCTCCAGCACTGTCCAAGGCTACTACCTTGGGGGTGGGGGTGACGATCCCAAAGGTCGGGTTACTCAGTATCGAAGGGTACTACAAGTTGCAAACTGGGCTGCTCAATTTTAGTTTGGAACAGCAAGCTGGAGCAATACAAGGTGATGGATTGATCCCCCAATTCACTCAAGAAACGATAAGCGGAGAGGGAGAGGCATACGGGGTAGAGTTTCTCCTCAATCGAAAAATAGGGGACGTCACAGGCTGGGTGGGGTACACCTTGTCTTGGGCCTACAACCGGTTCGATGAGATCAATGGAGGCTTGGCTTTTCCTTCGCGACTGGACAAGCGTCACGATATTCAGACTTTTGTGAACTGGGATTTTGCCAAACACTGGAGTCTAGGGCTGTTGTTTAATTTTAAATCTGGTCAACCGCTTACTTTTTCGACGCAGTATTACTTGTATAGGAGTGATCCTTTGGGGATAGAGGACTATCATGGAAACAGTCAGGTGATTATAAAACAAAACAATTATCGCTTGCCTGCTTATCATCGTTTGGATCTAAACTTGATATGGCGTGACCGGAAGGTGTTTAAAAGAAAGAGCGAGATCTCTCTTAATGTCATCAATGTCTATAATCACTTTAATGTGCTGACGATAACAAAGGGTACGTCGCTAGATAACCTATCGAATGGCTCATTTAGAGCGTCCTCAAAGAATAAATACATCAGTCAAATGCCGATCATGCCAGTCATTAGCTTGAGAATCGGCCTAGGAAAGGATCAAAAATGGGTAGACTAATATTATTGTTTTTGGTAGTGATAGCAGTGGCTGGATGTGAAAAGGAGGCCATTGTAGATTCCAGAGAAAGATCAGTTTTGCAGGTAGAAGCGACTTTTTTTAGTGGAGAAACATTGCCTGTCGTCACGATTGGGCAAAGTGTAAACTTGCCCGGAGAGCGTATAACTGTACTCGATAGTGCCACATTTTTTATTGATGATGCAGATATTGTATTCACTTGGAATGGCGATACTGTAGACACAAGAGCCGTAGGCAAAGGCCAATACCAAGGAGTATCGGATGATACTGTGCAGGTAGGGGACGTATTTACGATATCTGTCAGAGATGGTGATAGGTCGGCTAGAGCGACAGCCATGGTTCCTGATATAGATGTTGGAGAGATAAAGGTGTCGTTTGAGGATACTGTATTGGTCGAAGAATACATGATATGGCTCGAACGACAGATTATAGTAGATACACTAGAGGATGGCACTTATCAATACGAAAGAGCAGATAGTAGTGTATGGTTGGGAGAAGCCAAGGGGCAGGCTATCATTCCATTGGTTGAGGCGTATCTTTATTTTGATGTTGCCTCCACGGATATATCTTTTTTAGACTATAGGTATCAGGATAGTCCAGATGTCGTGTCTGATTACTACAGCAATACCTCCTATGACAAAATCTATTTAGGGGAGAATTATGTAGGGTTTAGCGAGATACGTACTCAGGTGAGCTGCGTAGTAGTAATCAAGACAAATGAGGAATTGTCTATGGAGCAAAAAAAACTAACGGCGGTACAGCGGATGATAATCCCCGAACCGATATATCTGGATTTCTATCATTTGACGAGCTTGGATTTTGTTCCTATTACGGTTACCAATGTCAATGGAGGCGTAGGGTTGTTTATTGGGGCGGTCAAAAGTGAGGTAACCTATGATTTTCAAATCCCTATAAAAAAAGGATAATCCGTGAGTCTTTCGAGTGGGGTTTTATGTCAGAGTAGAAATGAAACAATCTCAGGAAACAGGATTACTAACCCCAATAAAACTACTTGAATAATTACAAAAGGGATAATTCCCCGGTAGAGCTGTCCTGTTCGGATTTCTGGTGGGGCGACTCCTTTCAGATAAAATAACGAAAACCCGAAGGGTGGGGTTAGGAAGGAGGTCTGTAGATTGAGGGCAATCAATATTCCGATCCAGATCAAATCAATCCCCATAGCACTGAATATCGGTGCAGCGACAGGTACGATGATAAAGATGATCTCGATAAAATCGATGAAGAACCCTGCAATAAAAACCACGAGCAATACCGTCAATAAGAATAAGTTGGGTGAGAGTCCCGCTTGCGTGATGGCGTCTGCGAGAATTTTGTCTCCTCCCATGGCGCGAAACACCAGAGAAAAGGAGGTAGCACCGATCAGTATCATGAATACCATGCAGGTCAGAAAGGTGGTGTCTCGCATGACTTCTTTTAAAATTTCGAAGTTTAGTTTCTTTTGTGAAGCGGTCAGAGCGATAGCGCCTAGTGCTCCTACAGCGGCGGCTTCAGTAGGAGAGGCGATTCCTAGAAAGATAGACCCAAGCACGAGTAGTATCAGTGTAAAGGGAAGCACGAAAGCGTGAATCACTTTTTTGGTACTTCCAGTAGACCAAAATGCTGCGCTCTCTTCGGCAGTGATCGCAGGTGCGGAGGCGGGGTTTAGGTGGGCAATCACGAGGATGTACCCGATATACATCCCTACGAGTAGTATACCAGGCACTAATGCAGCAGTGAATAGATCACCGACTGATACGTTGAGTACACTACCGAGTAGTACGAGTACTACAGATGGCGGTATGATCTGGCCCAGCGTACCAGAGCTAGCAATCGTGCCAGTGGCGAGTTCTGGCGAATAGCCCTTCTTGAGCATAGTAGGTAGGCTGATGAGTCCCATGGTGATCACTGTCGCGCCGACGATTCCTGTAGAGGCTGCGAGCATGCCGCCTACGATGACAACCGAGATGGCGAGCCCTCCTTTGAGTCTCCCAAATAGGTGTGACATGGTTTCGAGTAGACTCTCGGCTAGCCCTGATTTTTCGAGCATGATCCCCATGAATACAAATAGCGGTACGGCTACCAATACGAAGTTGTGCATCGTGCCAAAAATCCGTAGAGAGAGGAGGTAGAAGAAGTCTATGTCATAGAGTATCAGTCCTGTGATGACGGAGAGACCGCCGAGCGTGAATGCTACGGGATAGCCAAATAGAATAAGGATAAAAACCAGTGCAAACAGGAATAAAGGGAGGTAATCTAAGATCATGATGCGGTCGGGTTAAGTATCGTGCTGAGGTTGTCAAGCGTGATCGCCACGCCTTGGAGTGACAGAAGTATAGCACTGATCGGAATGGTTGACTTGACCAAAAACCGGTGTGGGAGTCCGCCAGGTTCTGGACTGGATTCATTGATGTTCCAAGCATCGATCACGAAAGGCACTGAAGTATAGAGCACCGCCCAACAAAAGGGCATGAGAAATATTAATGTTCCCAGGAGGTTGATCCAAGCTTTGGTTTTGATGGAGAATCGGGAGTAGAATAGGTCGACACGTACATGTTTGTCATGACGCAGCGTGTAGGCTGCTCCTAGAAGAAACAGCGCTGCAAAGAGGTGCCATTCTAGTTCTTGGTTGGCCGAACTAGTCCAGCTAAAAAGGTAACGCAGAACGACATCTATCGCGATGAGTACGACCAAAATCACGCTGATGTATGAAACCAAAGAGCCTGTCTTGTCGGTGAACAGGTTGATCCAGTTTACGATTTTATTCATTTCGGCAAATTAGACAGAATCACCAGTAAAAAGAAACGCTATTTGATTCTCAAAAACTGTGACTGACTTGCGGCACGAAGAGAGGGCTGTACACCCGCCAGAAAGGTGATCAGAATGATACTGATCGAAGTGTATACAAAATCTGAAGCGATGATTTTGATAGGATAGGCTTGCATGACGGCCGACTCCACGCCCATCGATATGATACCAAAACTCTCCTGTAACCATGCGATGCTAAACCCCAAGATCAAACCACAACCTGAACCGATAAAGGCGATGATGGCCCCTTCTGTCAGGAATATTTTTCGGATCATGGACCGGGTAGCCCCCATGGCAAAGAGTAGACTGATGTCGGCTTTCTTTTCGGTCACGAGCATAGACAGTGAGAAGAAGATGTTGATCGATGCGATGGCGACTATCAGAGAGAAGACAATGAAGACAAACAGCTTTTCGATTTTCAATATCTTGTAGAGGTCTTCATGTTGTTGATCGGCATTTCGGACGATATAGTCTGAACCCAGAGAGGCTTGGAGTGCTTCTTGAATCCTAGCTGTCGACTCGGGGGAGTCTATGCTGATTTCTAATGCGGTACGCTTGCCCTGATAGTCTAGGAATTTTTCTGCGAAAGTGATGGGGACGAAGACATAGTTGTCGTCATAGTGCTGTTCTAGTGCAAATACTCCTCCTGGTGAGATGATGGCATGACTATAATATTTGGATGGGTTAAGCGAGCCTGGCTTTACGTTTTTAGGGTAGTAGAATTCCATGAAGGTGAATTCGTTTCGTAGGGATATCCCGAGATTAAACTGTATTCCTCTGCCTACGATGGCTAGCGGGCGTTTTCCGTCTTGTAGTGCAAATTCACCATGTTTGATGGCGTTTTTCATTCTCCCCTGTTCGATGAAGTCTTCACTCAGTCCTTTGATTTTGACGACCATCTCCGAGTTGTTATACTTTAGTAAGGCATTGTCCTCGATGACTTCTGTAATTCCCATCACACCATCTATGGAGTTGATTTTGAATTTGAGATCATCGGTGTATTGAAAAGACTTTCCTTGGGCCGGCATCACTTGCACCGCTGTATCAAACTGCCCATATATCGATCGCAGTAAATCCTCCATACCGTTGAACACGGAGAGGACTATGATGAGCGCGGCGGTACCGATAGCCACCACGAGCATCGAAATGATCGCAATGATATTGATGAAGTTTTTCTTCTTTTTGGAGAAGAAATATCTACGAGATATAAACAGGGGAAGGCGCATGTAGGAGATTTATTCTTCTGACTTTCCTTTATCCTCTTTGGGGATATTGAGTCGGGATAGAATGTTGTCCATTTTTTGTGCATGATCCTGAGATTCGTCTAGGACGAAGTGCAGCTCGGGTACGATGCGGACTTGTTTGCCTATTTTGAGTCCCAGTGCTTTACGGATTTCTGGCTTTTTCTCTGCCATTTTCTCTATGAATGCCTCTCGATCGTCTATCATCATCAGACTGATAAACACTTTGGCAAAACTGAGGTCGGGACTGACGTTCACTTCTGTAACAGTGATGAAGGCATTGCCAAACCAATGACGGCTATCTTTTTGGAATATCTCGCTCAGGTCTTTTTGAATCAACCCTGCGTATTTTAGTTGTCGTGTACTGCTCATATTTTGATGCAAATATCCCTATTAATTTAAATTATACTTAATAAAACGGTATTTTCGTTTTTCGATAGACGACAGAATAAACCGCTACAGAATTGCTTTCCTACTTCAAAGCCAATGATCCCTATAGATTACTCGGGGTATTCCTCATACTGATTATCATTAGAGTGGCTGTGCTCCTCAGTGGTGTGCCGCTCATACTACCAGAGCTGAAATGGCTATTACTCGGTGAACGACTGGGCGGTGAGGGCATGATTATGTACCGAGATGTATGGGATTATACTGCGCCACTCTCTGTACTCGTCTACAAGTGGCTCGATATCCTATTCGGTAAACACCAATTGGTCTATCAGATCGTCTCTATGATATTGGTAGGGTTTCAAGCCGCGATATTCAACAATGTAATGCTTAAGAACAAAGCATACAACAGCCCGAGTTATGTCCCCGCCATCGTGTATGTACTCATGATGAATCTTTGTTTTGATTTCCTGACTCTGTCGCCTGTCCTGATGAGCATGACTTTTATTCTATTGGCTTTGAACAACCTGTTCAAACGGATGGATAATCATACGCAGGACGAGCTTTTCGTGTATACGGGGATTTATCTAGGGATTGCAGTGTTGTTTTATCTACCAGCGATATTTTATGTGCTGGTGACTTTGATCTCCCTGTTCTTGTACACAGGGTCGATTTTTAGGAGGATACTGTTGCTGATTGTTGGTTTTCTGTTGGTGTTGATTTTTAGTGGCTTATTTTTTTATTGGAATGATAGCTTTTTGGTCTACAACCATCATTTGTTTATGTCTATCTGGGCTGTAGATCCGAGTTACTTTTTGAGTGGAAAAGGGATGGTAATAATGGTTCTAGTGCCATTTTCGATATTTCTATATAGCATCTATAGGACGTTTAAGATCGGGAAATACGTTAATTTCCAGAGTAAAATTCAGAGTGTCATGCTTATGTTCTTTGTCTCAGGGATATTGGCATTTTTTATGGTCAAGGAGCGATCTACTTTTCAGTTTATTTATCTAGTGCCTGTAATGGCTTTTTTTGTAGCACATCATTTGTTGGTGATTAAAAACTGGATATTGGCTGAGGCTACATTCTTGTTGATTTTTGTCGCCATTATACTTAATCTGCTTTTTCCGCTTCGGGGGTGGTTGTTTGTGGATCAACTGGTAGGTGTAGAGCGTCTGCTAGTGCAACCGAGCCCCTATGCGGAGCTGACAGAGGGTAAGGACATATTGGTGATAGGAGAAGGCATAGAACACTACAAAGGAGCGAGTCTCGCGACTCCTTACCTAGATTGGCAGTTGTCTCAGATTCACCTTCAGCATCTCAATTATTTTGACAATAGTGCAGAGGTGTTTCTCAATTTTACTTCGGACATGCCAGAGGTGATCATAGACGAGCAAGAGGTGGTGCCTGAGCTGTTTCGCATGATGCCGACGATCGCTGCGCAGTATAGGGAGCATGCGTCACATGAAAGCGTGTATGTCAGGATAAACAAGCAAATAGACTAGTGAGTTAAGCTCGTCCTACTGATTTTCTTTCTTGTTTATGAATCTAAATGTAGACCTTCGATGGCCCATATATCGTTATTATAACTTTCTGGACTGATATCAAGACCCTTGTGCCACTGTGTGCTACAACAATCTCTTCGGCCATAGTCATTTGTTATGTCCCAACTGGTAAAAGATTCCAATCCTTCATACTGAAAATATTTAACTCCAGAAACCCCTGTGTCACAATTCACACATTTAGAGTAATTTAAATCTAATTCTGAATTTTGTGCTTTTATGTACAGTGCACATCCAATCAACATTAACGTTGCTATATATTGACGCATTTCTATTAATAATTTATAGATGTAAATGTTTCTTTGAACTCTAGACGAGCCTTTCCACTGGGAAAATTGAAAATCAGACCGTTTTTATCTAAGTCAACTAAATTCTGCCTTTCACTTAGTGTCAATTCTTTTATATAAACGATCCTCTTTATAGGGTCAACGGCAACATATTTTACACCATCTGATCTATCAAATTCCACCAGAATAAGGCCTTTATATATGTGAGTTTTTGTGATAGCGACAGTTTGGTTATCAGAAGGCAGTTCTAGTAGCTCTTTGCCGCTGTTCAAATCAATTAATACAAAACCCTCTTTAAAAAATTTATGACCGTCGTGATCTATAATTCCTCCTTTAACTACACCTATGATTCTACCTTCTTCGAAAATTACTGCCGAACGTGCATCATGTTTAAGAGTAATTGTTTGGGTGACATTTCCTTGGCTATTTACCTTTAGTATTCTTGAATCTAAACCGACAACTCCTTCTTGATCTGACAGTACAAGGGTATAGACTAGACCACATACTTCATTTTTCTCATTCTTTATCATCTTAAGTTTGTTCCTTGCCTTTTCCACAATCGCATCACCATCATTTTTTTCTAAGTAGTTTTCAAGGTTCCCAACCAAATCTTTCACTCTTATTTCCTGAGATGTGGTTCTACCTGATGCATTGCTTCCAGCTGGTGCATTGGCTGCTTGTACCTGCTTTGCAAAGGGGTTATTGGCTTCTATGTCGAAAATACCGACAGTTTCGCCCTGATCATTTTTGAATTTGATCTTTTCTACTTTGTAAGGGTTGTCCTTTTTAGCAATTGTCTCTGTTCTGTTTTGGCTCTTGCTCTGCCAGCCTAGCAGCATCAGCAAAGTGATAAGAAGAAAACCCATAGGGTTGTAGATGTGTTTCATAGTGTTAGCTATTATTTTATACTTAATTATTACTGGGTCCGACCTTCGGTCTCGTACGGGACCGACACTCGGTCTCACCCGTGACCTATCCTGTGTCTAGTTAGGACACGGTGAATTTTTGTGCGAAAATGCCCACTCTTAAGCTTTTGCCTTTGCGGGTGGTGTTCCTGATCTCCATGCGGTACTCGCCCGCTTCTAGCACAGGCGCTTGCAGGCTGAGCTCCGAAGGCAGGTTGGTGCGTACCTTCTCTGCTTTGACCTCACTGCCGTTGGCCTGGTTGATGAAGAAGATACCTTCCTCGTCGTGTGTGCCATAGAGTTTGAGGTCTTCTCCTGAGATTTCGACTATGCCCTCCGAGCTCAAGAGCTCATTGGTGCTGTCGCTGGCCCAGTCGTAGACCGTCTCTATGTTGGGTGCTACTTCCTGAGTCTTCTTGTAGGTAGGTCGTACAGCAGCTGCCGCTTTGGATAGTGCTGATCCAGGTACCAGATTGACCACCAGAGAGTGACGATCTCTATCGAAACGATCGTCTAGCGTGATGTAGACGCCACCCATTTCGAATTTGACCGTGATGAAGTCGTCACGATAGTTTTCACCCTTTTCGATAAAGCCTATGATGGTGTTCCAGTAGGCGTCTATGGAAGCGGTGGTTTCGGTAGGTTTGAGGATGGAGCCTGGTCCGGTGATAACATCGATCAGTGCCTGACGGTCGCGGATCACGTTGTTTACCGGACGGGCGATGTAGTCATTGTCTACGTCTTTGGTTAGTTTGTTTTCGTACAAACTGTAGTTTAAGCTTGACATAATAGTTGGTGTTTATAAGATTAAAAAAATGATTTACTTGCTAGACATACTTTGCGTTTTTGGTGAGATCAGCATACTTGCACACTTTTGTTACCTTATGCACTTCGGTAATCATAGTCATAACGGTTTAGACTATATTTTGTCAACTCTTCCAGCTGTTTGGCCAATTCGTCAATTCTTTTATTACACTTCAAATGAACATTGCCAATGCTGGATATAACTGTGAATAGGGTATAAAGTGCTCGCGTGTGCCATAGAGGCATGGTGGGGGTTGGTAGTAAGCTTGTTTTCATAGATATACTTTTCTAGTAGGATTTCATAAGCCTACTGATAGGGCTTATGTCATACTTAGATAAAGAAGTTTTCTCAGATGAGCTGCTTAGCTATTATAATAGATATTAGTGGAAGAGTCTATTCATTTTAGGAAAAAGTGACTGACAACGTTTTAACCTGTCTATGATGAAAAGTTGGTAGTGTCAATAGAAAGGCAATAAAAAAGCGCAACAAACTGCTGCGCTTTCTTCTAAAGTCTATTGTTTAAGCATTGGCTCAAACACAACGAATCTTATCGACTCTGGTCTGGTGTCTGCCCCCTTCGAACTCCGTGGTGACGAATTTGTCTACCATTGCGAGGGCTTTATCTAGCGAGACAAAACGAGCGGGGAGACAGATGATATTGGCATCATTGTGCTGACGAATGAGTTCAGCTACTTCTACTTCCCAGCAGAGGCCTGCGCGGATACCTTGGTGCTTGTTGGCGGTCATAGCTACTCCATTGGCACTACCACAGATCAAGATGCCTAGCTCGTTTTTGCCACCTTCGATGGAGTCAGCTACAGGGTGCACATGATCGGGGTAGTCTACCGAATCTGCAGTGTTTGGCCCGAAATCCTCTACCTCATGCCCTAACTTTTGTAAGTGAGAGATGATGTCTCTTTTGTATTCAAATCCGGCATGATCACCGCCTATTGCTATTTTCATCTTGCTGTTATTTACAATTTGATTAATTCTTTTTCTCTGTTCTTATACGCTCTCTTGGATACCGTGATACTGATCTGATAGAGCCCGATGAGGGGTATAGCTATCAGTATCTGACTAAACGGGTCTGGTGGGGTCAGCAAAGCTCCCAAAAAGAATATGACCACTATGCCATGCTTGCGGTAGGCTTTCATGATTGCAGGAGTGATGATCCCTGCTTTGGTGAGGAAGAGTACCACCATTGGGAGTTGAAACAACAATCCACAAGCCAATACCAGTGTGGTCACTGTCGATACATACGAGATGATGTCAAACTCGTTGAGAATCGAGGGATCGATCTGGTAGTTGGATAGGAAATTGACACTGAGTGGCGTCAAGATCAGATAGCCAAAGGCCACACCTATCATGAAAAGAAAGCTAACCCAAAAGACCGCTCCGCGCGCTACTTTCTTTTCGTTGATATAGAGTCCTGGGCTGATAAATCTCCAGATTTCCCAAAAGGCATACGGAAATGCACAGATCAGTCCTATCGCAAAGGAGGATGCGATGTGCATCGTAAACTGCCCCGTCATCTGTCTACTCTGTAGGATGAAGGGGAGTGTATCTATGCAAATAGCTTGCGTCTGTAGGAGGTCACCCAACTGACAGAGCCAGCGATAGGTCCAGAAGTCCGTTTTGGATGGCCCTAGAATGATGGTGCCGAAAACCAGCTCCTTGGACGCAAATGCTCCGACGGTGAATGCAGTGATCGCAATAAATGCTCTGATGATGTGCCACCGGAGTTCTTCCAGATGATCAAGAAACGACATTTCGTTTGTTTCGTGTTCGTCTGGATCCATTTGATCCAAGGGGAGGTTACTCATAGTTTATACCAAAGAAGCAAGTTGTGTGTAAAGTGGGAAGTCTTTCATCCATGTGTTTACATCGTTTTTCACTTCGTTGATTTTAGCGTCATTGTCGAGGTTCATCAAAACGGTATCCATCAACTCAACTACGCGATCCATGTCGCCATCTTTCATGTGGCGTGAAGTGATAGCGGCAGTACCTACACGGATACCTGAGGTGACGAATGGAGAACGCTCATCAAATGGTACCATGTTTTTGTTGACGGTGATTTCAGCTCTAACGAGCCCGTTTTCAGCATCCTTTCCTGTGATGCCTTTTGAACCGAGATCGATCAGCATGAGGTGATTGTCTGTGCCACCTGAGATCAGGTTGTAGCCTCTTTTGACGAAAGACTCAGCCATTACCTCTGCGTTTTTCTTGACCTGGAGTGCGTAGTGCATGTAATCATCCGTTAGCGCTTCGCCAAATGCAATGGCTTTCGCTGCGATGATATGCTCTAGCGGCCCTCCTTGTGTACCTGGGAATACACCCGAATCCAAAACAGACGACATCATGCGAGTGATGCCTTTTGGTGTTTTCAACCCCCATGGGTTTTCAAAATCTTCGCCCATCAAAATCATCCCGCCTCTAGGGCCTCTGAGTGTTTTGTGGGTGGTGGTGGTCACGATGTGACAGTGCGGCATAGGGTCTTCCAAGAGACCTTTGGCGATCAGTCCAGACGGGTGAGAGATATCAGCCAATAGCAAAGCGCCGACCGAATCAGCGATCGCTCTGAATCGTGCGTAATCCCAATCTCTAGAATAAGCAGATGCTCCGCAGATGATCAATTTAGGTTTTACAGCTTTGGCTTTCTCCTCGACTTTGTCCATGTCGATGAGTCCTGTTTCTTTTTCTACGCCGTAGAAGTTGGCGTCAAAGTATTTTCCAGAGATATTGACGGGCGAACCGTGCGAGAGGTGACCGCCGTGCGACAAGTCAAAACCTAATACTGCATCCCCTGGTTTCAAACATGCCAAGAATACCGCTGCATTCGCTTGTGCACCTGAGTGTGGCTGCACGTTGACCCATTCTGCACCGAACAGTTCTTTGGCTCTGTTTCTAGCGATGTCTTCGATTTGATCGACGACTTCACAGCCACCATAGTATCTTTTGCCTGGTAGACCTTCAGCGTATTTGTTGGTGAGTACCGTTCCTGCGGCCTCCATCACTTGCGGTGATACAAAGTTCTCAGAAGCAATAAGTTCTATTCCACTTTCTTGTCTTTCTCTTTCTTTTTCGATTAGGTTGAATACGTCAAGATCTCTCTGCATGATATAATGGTTTCTATGAGGCGCAAATTTAGAAGATGCCCTCTTATTAAGCAAAGAATGCTGGTGATGGAAATTAAAAATAATGGGATAAAATATTTGAATGTAAAATTGTGAATCTGTGAATTATGGCTTAGTCTTAAGGCTGATTTCTAAGGAATCAAGTAGCACTATTTACGAATTGGAGAAAAGTTGATCAGCTATGACTATTTCGGAATCTGCTCATGTATGTGAAAGCAAAATGGTTTAATTGATTTATTTTCGTCGCATACATGACTCCCATTGATACCAAACAAGGTTTACTGAAGATTGTAAAAGATCCCATTCTACGCATAGATTGGAGTGGCAGGGTATTGGAGTGTCATTGTCATCCTAGTAGTGATCCAGCTATTTTGGAGTTGGATTTGTACAACAATCGGAATATTAAGGATTTTGAGTTTTTAGGAGAGGTGTACAAAGCGGTTCGTGATTGTATCGAGTCTCAAGAATCACAATCTGCATATTTCTCATTAGGGAGGCTGGGGAGCAGGACGCACTACGAAGTGCTAGTAGAGCCCAATGATACAGACGAGGTTCTGGCGATCATCAAAGAAATTACGAAAAAAAGGCAGCGTGAAAACGAACTCATAGAATATTATGATTTGCTTCAGAATATCTATGAAGCGACATCTTCTTGGACGGGCACTGATTATTTGGATCAACTGACGCTACAGCTGTCCAAAGCGCTCAAGGCCGATTATACTGCGATATGTTTAATAGATGATAGACAAGATCTTTTGGAGACTGTCTCTGTTAACTTTATAGGAGGGAAAATTGAGAATGTTGAGTGGGAGATAGAAGGCTCACCCTTCGAAGAGGTCGTTACTCATTCTTATTTTGAGATTGGTCATGGCTTCAAAAATAAATTTCCGCACTTCGAACTGAACCAGTACCATGTTTTTAATGGTTTTGTAGGTATTCCCCTCTATTACAATGAGTTGTATAGCAAGCCAATAGGGTTCATTTTTGCACTTTACGAAAGACCATTGGCGTCCAGTACGCATACCGAAAAAATCTTGCAAATATTTTCGACACGTGCAGCTGCGGAGCTACAGCGTATTGAATACCAAAAGAAAATTGAAGATAGCGAAAACCGGTTCAAGGCTCTTTATAATAATACACCAGCTTATTTCTCCTCTACCAATAAGTCTGGCGTGGTGATAGAAGTGGGGGATTACTTCCTAGAGAAGACTGGCTATGCTAGAAAAGACGTGATTGGTAGACGAGCGATGCATTTTCTGACATCACGGTCTAGAAAGGATGCCGTCAAGATGTTGCCTGATTTTTTGCAAAATGGTTACTGTAAAGATGTGGCTCTGCAGTTCATCAAGAAGAATGGTGATATCATGGAGGTCATGTTCTCTGCTACCACCATCAGAGATGAGCATGGTAGATTTGTTAAGAATATTATGAGCTTGAATGATGTGACATTGTTGCGTCAGGTGGAAAGAGATCTACGTCTCAGTGAGGAGCGAGTAATAGAGGAAGCCAATCGTTTTCAGTTGCTTTTTGATAACTCTCCAGTTGGCATCATTATACATAGCAATGGTGTGATCAAACACGTAAATACGGAGACGGTTCGTTTAGCACGAGGAAATAGCATCTATGATTTTGTAGGGAAGCAAGCCATGAGTTTTGTCCATCCCGAATCTAAAGAAATCGCCCAAGCAAGAGTAGATAAGATATATAAAACCAAAAAGGCACATCGTAACGAACAGAAGTTTCTATGTGTGGATGGGTCAGTAATAGAAGTGGAGGCTATGGGTACCTTGATAGATTATCAAGGAGAAGAGTCTGTGCAAATTGCATTTTATGATATATCAGATCGTAAAGAAGCGGAACGTCATATTCTAGTTCGAGACCAAGAATTGGAAGTGCTTAACGAAAATCTCGCTCGCCAAAACAATCAGTTGGAGGAGTTTGCTCACATCGCGTCCCATAATTTGAGAGCACCGATTACCAATATGCTATCTCTGATTAAGATTAGAGAAGCGGACCCGTCAGAAGCCACACAGGCGTTCGTATGGGAGAATGTAGGAAAGACGGTTCGCAACCTAGACGAGACCATTATTGAGCTCAATGATGTCGTGAAGACTTCTTGGGAGCTAGATAAACAGAGGAAAATTTTGCATTTTGAGGAGGTGTTAGAGAAAATACTAAACAGTATTGTTGACCAAATTGCTAAGGCAGATGCGGAGTTTGTGGTTAACTTTGACATGCCTTCAATTTTTTATCCCAAAATCTATTTGGAGAGTATCTTGCAGAACCTAGTGACCAATGCGATAAAGTATCGGAGGTCTAATGAGAAGGCACTGATTAAGCTGCGAAGTTGGGAACAAAACGGTAGAGGGTATCTTTCGATTGAGGACAATGGTCTGGGGATAGATTTGGAAAAGCATGGTGACAAACTGTTTGGATTGCGAAAGACATTTCATGCACACCAAGATGCGCGGGGCGTAGGGCTATTTATCACTAGAGCACAGATAGAATCCCTAGGTGGCTTGATTTCGGTAGAAAGTAAAGAAGGAAAAGGGACTAAGTTTATTGTCGATTTTGGAACATTAAAGTTGATAAGTACAGACCATTAATATAAATTAGATTTCACATTATGGGTAAGATAAGAAAGGTAGCAGTTATAGATGATGATCAGGTGTTTCAGTTGATTATCAAGAAGCAAATCGAGATGAAAAATTTCGAATGTGAAATTCTCAGTTTTTTTAATGGGCAAGAGGCGTACGATTTTTTTAAAGAGAACGTAGATCAAGCGGATGTACTCCCAGATTTGGTTATGCTGGATGTGAATATGCCTGTTAAAAATGGTTGGGATTTTCTACAGGACTATCAGACGCTGCCTTCAGAGATGAGATCTAAGATAAAGCTATACATGGTCACTTCTTCAGTGATTCAATCTGATATTGATAAAGCCAATGACAATGAAAATATCATTTCATTTGTCAGTAAGCCTATCACCAACGAAAAACTAGAAGAGGTCTTTAGTTAAAATTCTTTTGTAGGAATCCCTAATGTTCTTCGTGAAAGTATAAAGTGTAGTAGTTGAGTTTTCGCTCATTGTCGTACCCGCGTGTAATTTGCTCTTTGTTGCCATGTACATAGACATGAAAATTTTTATCTAGCTTGATGATCGAACGGATGAATCTCTTGGTGTTCTTAATGGCTGGTTTGGATATATCGAATTGATTGGTGTCTAGGTCTGGTTCTTCTTCTTGTTTTTTTATTTGAAAGTTCTCGAATTGATCAATCAGTTCTGGTGATTGTAATACCTTTTCTTGATAATCCTCTTTGTTGAAAAATTCGTTGTTTTTTAAGTAATCAATGGATTCATTGACAAAGGAAAGCTTCTCTGGCTTTTCATTTTGTTCGAAAGCCCCTTGAGCAAATTCCTGAATGTTATTGATGAGGTTTTGTGTTTGATAATATTCGTCTACCGTTTTTTCTAGTCCCAAAAAATCATTTTGCCAGTATTGCGCACTATTTGATTTGTTTGTTATATCTACGAGCAAAACTTGATACCCACTTTCTCTACTTGTATTGAAGATAAGTACGCCTTTGTCGAGTTTATTGATGCTTATACCTTCATCGGAGATAATATTGAAATCGTTTCCTTGCCCCATGATTTTGATGTAGGTCTCTTTGTTTTCTACTTTGAACAACCCGATCACATCTGTAACTTCATCGTCGATTACGCAATCTTCAAAGTGACACACCAAGAAGTCTCCTTCTTTAATGTTTTGGTTTTGAGAAAGAGCAGAGAGGTGTGAGGCTAGTACTAATGAGTGATCGTAAAGAGATTCAGGGTTGTCAAAAATCTGACTAACCACTTCAAAAGTTTTAGGATCAATCTCCTCATTGTCGATCGCAAAATGGTATCGCTCTTCTTCCTTGAAAGACTTGAAGAAATAATTAACCAACAGTTTATTAAGGTCTTCGTCTAGCGCGTCGATACTACCAGTAGAGGTGATGAGACCTTCTTCTGCCAGTTTGTGAATGACCAATTGGTTGAGCCGAACTTCTGATGATATAACCATGAGTGATTGTGTTAAAGTCTACGAAGATAAATTAAACGACTATTTTCTGTATGCACCAGATTTAATATTGTCTAACCAAGGTTGATTGGCGAGATACCAGTCTACTGTTTTCGTGAGTCCTTCTTCGAACTGTACCGATGGCTTCCAGTTGAGTTCGTTGGATATCTTGGTAGAGTCGATCGCATACCTCATGTCGTGTCCAGCCCTATCGGTCACGAAGGTTATAAGCTGAGCAGAATACCCTTCTGGACGGCCTAGTTTGTTGTCCATGATTTTACACAGGAGTTTGACTAGGTCTATGTTTTTCCATTCGTTGAAGCCACCTATATTGTAGGTTTCTCCAATTTTTCCTTTGTGAAAAACTGCATCAATGGCCGTGACATGATCTACTACAAATAGCCAATCACGTACGTTGACACCTGCCCCATATATGGGTAGCGGCTTTTCTTCAATGATTTTTTCGATACATACTGGAATCAATTTCTCAGGAAATTGATTAGGGCCATAGTTATTGGAACAATTAGAGATTACTATAGGTAGGTTATAGGTGTTTTGATAGGCTCTTACAAAATGATCCGAACTAGCTTTTGAAGCAGAGTAGGGAGATTGAGGATCGTATGAGGTCGTTTCTAAGAAGAACTCTCCATCTTTTAGTGACCCATAGACTTCATCAGTAGAAACGTGATAAAAGAGCTTGTTGTCAAAATCTCCATTCCATTGTTTCTTCGCAGCATTGAGTAGGTTTACCGTGCCAATTATATTGGTATTGACAAAGGAAAGTGGGTCTTCAATGGAACGATCCACATGTGATTCTGCTGCCAGGTGGATGACGGCATCAATGGACTCTGAAGCGAACAACTTCTCTATGAAGTTTGCCTCGCAGATATCTCCTTTTAAGAATTTGTAATTACTATTTGTGACGTCTGTTAGGTTTTCTAGATTTCCTGCATAGGTTAGCTTATCTAGATTTATGATTTGATAATCAGGGTATTGGTTGACAAAATATCGCACAACATGCGAACCGATAAACCCTGCTCCACCAGTGA
This sequence comes from Reichenbachiella agariperforans, assembly GCF_900142205.1. Taxonomy (GTDB): domain Bacteria; phylum Bacteroidota; class Bacteroidia; order Cytophagales; family Cyclobacteriaceae; genus Reichenbachiella; species Reichenbachiella agariperforans. The sequence goes on along the minus strand of NZ_FRAA01000003.1, from coordinate 303,309 downwards.
TAAGTATTGATCTTTTCATTTGTTCTAATGCTTTACTATTTCGATTTGAAACTTGTGGGTTGTCAATTATACAGATAGCCTTACCTATACAAAAAGACCGAGGCATGAATGTATAATTCACACCTCGGTCTTGTATTGTTATTCAATCTTACTTTACAATCGCTCTACCGATGCTGTAATAAGTAATTCCTAATTCGGCCATCGTCTCAGTATTATAGAGATTTCTACCATCGAAAATGACATTGTCCTTGAGTGTAGACTTGATTTTGTCAAAGTCAGGTGTCCTGAATACTGGCCACTCCGTCATGATGAGAAGAGCATCTGCATCTTCTGCTGCGTCGTATTCATCTTTGCAGAACGTAATAGAATCACCGAGAAGTTCTTTGACGTTATCCATCGCTTCTGGATCGTAAGTCTTGATTTTAACACCAGCTTCTAACAACGCCTTAATATTAACAAGAGCAGGGGCTTCTCTAATGTCATCGGTATAAGGTTTGAAGGCAAGCCCCCATACTGCAACCGTTTTTCCTTTGAGATCAGAACCATAGTGGTCTTTGAGCCTGTCTATCAACTTGGTCTTTTGCTCTTTGTTTTTAGCCATTACTGCATTAAGAATCTCAAAATTATAGTTGACCTCTTTTGCAGATTTGGCTAGAGCTTGTACGTCTTTAGGAAAGCAACTACCTCCATATCCGATTCCAGCAAATAGGAATCTTTTTCCGATTCTAGAGTCAGTTCCTACTCCTTTTCTTACCATATCTACGTCAGCACCGACGAGTTCACACATGTTGGCGATTTCGTTCATGAACGTGATTTTAGTAGCCAAGAAAGAGTTGGCAGCATACTTAGTCAGCTCAGCAGACTTCTCATCCATGGTGATGATAGGATTGCCTTGTCTAACTAATGGTGCATAAAGCTCTTCCATGATTTTTTGTGCCTTAGTAGATGATGTGCCAATGACCACACGGTCGGGCTTCATGAAATCTTCTACGGCAACCCCTTCCCTCAAGAATTCTGGATTAGATACTACACTGAATTCTACCTTAGCGTTTTCAGCAATCTTTGCAGTAACCTTGTCTGCTGTGCCAACAGGTACTGTGCTTTTGTCTACGATGACAGTGTATTGATCCAGTAATGGGCCTAAATCTTCAGCTACACCAAGGATGTAGCTTAGGTCAGCTGACCCGTCTTCGCCTGGAGGTGTTGGAAGTGCTAAAAAGATGATTTTAGCACCTTTGATCCCTTCCTTCAGATTAGTCGTAAAGTCTAATCTGCCTTGTTTGATGTTTCTGTCAAAAAGGACATCCAGCCCTGGTTCATATATAGGTATTATTTTGTTTTTAAGTTTTTCAACTTTTTTCTCGTCAATGTCAATACATGTGACATGGTTGCCCGTTTCAGCAAAACATGTGCCAGTTACCAAACCTACGTAACCAGTTCCAACTACAGCTATTTTCATATTTTATTCAATTCATTTGGAGTGGTGCAAATCTAATGGTTGAATTGTTAAAATGGGAGTGTTTTGATATGAAATGAAGTGATTTTAAGTAGTAACTTAAAAATCTCACATGCGTATTTTTATTATTGCGGATAATGTTTTAATAATTGTGTTTAATAACTGATAATCAATTAAATAAAATGATAAAAAATAGCGAAAATACGCAAAATATCTCTATTCAAAACTGTGAGTTGATTGCAGATATGATTAAAAATTTTGCTGAAAAGGAGATTAAACCGCAGTTCATGCAATGGGATGAGACTCAGGAGTTTCCTATTGACTTGTTTAGGAAGCTAGGTGAAATGGGTATGATGGGGGTTCTTGTACCAGAAGAGTATGGAGGTTCAGGTTTTGGTTATCATGAGTATGTGACAGTGGTTTCGGAGATAGCAAAGATTGACGGTTCTATTGGTTTATCCGTTGCTGCACATAATTCGCTTTGTACGGGGCATATCTTACAGTTTGGGAGTGAGGGACAAAAGCAACGATGGTTGCCCAAACTTGCGTCAGGAGAATGGATAGGTGCATGGGGCTTGACAGAGCCTAATACAGGTTCTGATGCAGGTAATATGAAGACAGTTGCGAGAAAGGATGGTGACCATTGGGTGATCAATGGTACGAAAAATTTTATCACCCATGGGATTAGTGGTGATTTGGCAGTAGTGATGACAAGGACTGGTGAAGCTGGTGATTCACATGGTATGACGGCCTTTGTGGTGGAGCGAGGGACGCCTGGCTTTTCTGGAGGTAAAAAAGAGAATAAATTGGGGATGCGGGCATCAGAGACTGCTGAAATGATTTTTGAGGATTGTAGAGTGCCTGAGGAGAATATATTGGGAGAAGTTGGAGAAGGGTTTGTGCAAGCTTTGAAGATTCTTGATGGGGGGCGTATTTCTATTGCAGCATTAGGGCTTGGGATAGCTCAGGGGGCATTAGACGCGGCTGTTGCATATGCACAGGAGCGGAAGCAGTTCAATCAAGAGATTGCTAAATTTCAGGGGGTTTCGTTTAAGATAGCGGACATGGCGACTCAGGTGATGGCGTCAAGACTATTGATCAAGCAGGCTGCTGAACTGAAAAACCAAGGCAAAAGTGTAAATAGAGAATCTGCGATGGCAAAGCTTCATTCGTCAGAAACTGCTGTTTCTGTAGCCAATGACGCTGTTCAGATTTTTGGAGGCTATGGTTATGTTAAAGATTTTCCAGTCGAAAAATTCTACAGAGATGCTAAATTGTGTACGATAGGGGAGGGGACTTCAGAGATTCAGAAGTTAGTTATATCTCGTACTTTGTTTGATAAAATTTAATTAATACTAGAGGGAGTCTTGGTAAAGTCTGAATTGAATCATAAATTTGCGCTCCTTTAGAAAACAAGATATTATGTTAATTATAAACGTTAAAGAGAACGAATCAATTGATAAGGCTTTGAAAAGATTCAAAAAGAAGTTTGAAAAAACGGGTGTTTTGAAAGAATTGAGGTCTAGAGCATACTTTGAAAAGCCTTCTATTACAGAGAGAACGCAAAAGATCAGAGCTGCTTACAAGCAGAAAATGTTCGCTGACGAAAACTACTAGTCTTTGTAGTTTTTCTGGATGGTTTTTGATAAGTTAGTATAACCTTCATGTCAAGGTTATACTAATGATAGAACCTTTTATAAAACACCTTCTTAACGAAAAGCGGTACAGCATTCATACTGTACAATCATATGAAATTGACATCAATCAATTTCATGCTTTTTTAGAAGATCTTAACGAAACGCTAGAAACTGCTAATCCAAAGCTTTTGCGAACTTGGATAGTTTCTCTCATTGAAGCTGATATCAAGCCCCGATCAGTTAACAGGAAGATTGCATCCCTGCGAACTTTCTATAAATTCCTTATAAAACGAGAAGTAGTTGCCCAGAATCCTGTAGTAGGGATACGCCCGCTCAAAATACCTAAGCCTCTACCAGAGTTTATTCAAAAAATTGAAATGAATAACATGTTGGATCAGATGGTGTTTGAAGATAACTTCTCAGGCCAAAGAGACCGTTTGGTACTCGAGCTACTCTATGGTACCGGTATTAGATTGTCCGAATTGATAGGTTTAAAGGTTGCGGATGTTAATTTGTATGTTGCTACCATTAAGGTTTTAGGAAAAAGAAATAAAGAGCGTATTATTCCTCTGTCAGTTGACAACACCTCTATCATCAAAACGTATAATAAGCATAAGCAAGAAGCTGGTTTTGATAGTCCATTTTTGTTAGTGACAGATGCTGGTAAGCCATGCTATCCTATGTTGATCAATAGGATAGTGAAGCGATACCTCGGGTTGATATCAAAAATAAATAAGAAAAGCCCTCATGTGCTAAGACATACTTTTGCGACGCATATGTTAGATAATGGGGCAGACTTGAATGCGGTCAAGGATTTGCTGGGACATGCAAGTCTTGCTGCTACTCAAGTCTATACTCATAACTCTTTGGAGAAGCTAAAATCGACCTTCGATCAGGCGCATCCAAAGGCATAAATCAATTGTTTAATTAAAATTTAATCTTATGAAATTACAGATGCATTCCATTCATTTTGACGCAGATCAAAAATTGGTAAACTTCATCCAAAAGAAGGCTGACAAGTTGGAAACATTTTATGACCGTATCATTGATGGTGAGGTTATCATGAAAGTGGAGAACGCAGATTCGAGAGATAATAAGACAATAGAGATTAAGGTTAATATACCTGGGACACAGTTATTTGCTAAGAGACAATCTAAGTCTTTTGAGGCAGGGACAGATGAGGTGATAGAATCACTGAGACGTCAACTGAAAAAGAGAAAGGAAAAGATGGCGGCTCACTAAGTCGTATTACATATTAAGAATATAAAAAAAGCCGAAGTGAGAACTTCGGCTTTTTTTATATCTAATCAATTGGGCGGTTTATAGTTCCCCGTCGTTATTATTGTTTTGATTGTTGTCTTGCTTATCTTCTCTGGTTTTCTTCTGATTAAGACGGTAGGTAAAGCTGAGAATAAACTGTCTCGATCTCCATTGAAACACCGAGCTGGACTCAAAGCCTGTATCGGCAGACTCGTTTCGGTACTTTCTGGTGTTGAACAAGTCTTGTACACTGGCTGTGAGTGTGGCTTTGCCATCGAAGAAGTCACGGGTAGCACCTAAGTCAACGGTGTAGAATGCCAGTCTCTTTCCCTGAGTGGTGTTCTGCGGTCCTCTGTAGTTCAGGTTGGCCTGAAAATCAATGTCTTGAGGAAGGTCAAACTTTGTGTTGACCCGGGCACTGTAGGAGCGGGCATCTGCATCGAATGACTCGCCTCTCGCTTCCCCTGCTGTGATTCGCCTGAAAAAATTGAAGTCACCATTCATTGTCCACCAATCGGTGAAGTCCTGCGATACATTGATCTCAAAACCATAGGCATCTTCAGTCGCTAGATTGTAGAGCTTAGAATGCATCACGCCATCGTCATCTGGATTTGGGCTGGGGAAAGTCAAACGATCAATCTCATCGGTTGTATGATTGTAGTATATCCCTCCATAGAAAGAACCCGTTTCCCAATTATGGAGATACCCTAGTTCATAGGAGTCTGTCAATTCAGGGTTTAAGTCAGGGTTTCCAAAGCGTAGGTTTCTATAGTCGCTAAACCCACTAATAGGATTAAGGTTGCGGAAACTGGGTCTACGTAGACGCCGTGAGTAACTCAATTGTACATTTTGATTTTCGTTCATTTCGTAGGTGAAATGCCCGGAGGGGAAATAGTTGACATATTTTTTTGTGTTCGTGTCATCAAGTATTTCAGATTCAAGTGTTGTCTCAATGTTGGTGGCTTCTACCCGTAAGCCGAGTTGATAAGAAATCTTGCCGAATTTATTGCCATAAATAGCGTAGGCGGCATAGATGTTTTCTTGGTATTCAAAATCGTTGGACAAACTATCTTCTCTGACCCATATTTCGTTTTCTAGACTTTCGATTAGATAGTCATTTCGGATGTTTCTTAGTGAAGTTCGAATGCCGAGCTCAAATTTTCCGGTTTCTGAAAAGGGATGAATATAGTCTACCTGTGCTAGTTGAGTTTTCTCCCCTTCGTCGTTTCTCACCTTTTGGATCACATCGCTATCTGGTTTAGTCGATACCTGATCGATGTCTGACTGCTCTAATTCGCTATTGTCACGGTATTGTAGATATGCTGTTAGTTTATGATCCTCGTGATCAGAGAAAGTTTTTTCATAATTAAGGGAGGTTTCGATTAGACTTTCGTCTTCTTGCTCAGTATCATCCCTATTCGTAATGTAGCGTAGCGAATCGTAGACGTCAAAATCATGGTAGATTAGTGTAGTATTATTGGTTTCGTCTCCTACATTATAAATTCCTGTGAGGGTGAGCTTGTTATTGTCGTTGATGAAATAATCTGCACCCACTCTATAGTTTTGAGAGATGCCTCCCCGATCATGGTCGCGACGGCTATCGGTAGCGTAAGTGGTGTCTGTCTCATAGTAAGTCGTGTATGATTCTCCATAGCCGTTGTAGCGGCGGTAGCTGAGGCCTGCTCCGGCGAAGAAGTTGAACTTGCCTGACCGGTAGTTGATACTGGCATTGGGTCTGATCAGGTCAGGGTATCCAGCGTCTAGTCCGAATGTCCCGTTCAGGCCTTTTTGTGCATCTTTTTTGAGTACTATATTGATGATGCCGCCCGTGCCCTCTGCATCGTAGCGTGCCGATGGATTGGTGATCACTTCTACTCGTTCGATCATATTGCCTTGTAGCATGCGGAGTGCATCTTGACTACTCATGCCTGCCATGCCTGATGGCTTTCCATTGATTAGGATGTTGACATTGTCATTGCCCCGGAGAGAAACGTTGCCTTCTACATCTACTTGTACAGAAGGGAGATTGTCCAGTATGTCGGAAGCATTTTTTCCGATATTACTTATATTTTCATTTACATTAAAGGTCTTTTTATCGAGTGAAAATTCGACTTGTTCTTTCCTGCCTTGAACTACTACTTCTTCCAATTCTTGGCTGTCGACTGTCAGCATAATGTCTCCTAGGTTGACATCTGAGTTGCTGACTATGAAATTGATGTTTTTGGTTTCGAAGGAGATGAATTTTACTTCCAAATAATAAGAACCAGGTTTTACTTGAAGCTGGAAGGTGCCTGATTCTTGTGTGATTTGTCCATCGATTAACTCGTTAGTGGTTTTGTCATGAATAGAAGCAGTAGCATATGCCAAAGGTTCTTTTGATGAAGCATCAATTATTTTGCCTCTGACTTGGTACTCAGTGGCAGCAATGGACCAGTTCGGGATAGAAAATAGGATGGTGGTGAATACAGCAAGGAATAATGCTTTCATGTGTTCGATAATCGTACGTTTTAAATGTTTTCATCACAAAGATAGAATGCAAATCTGTGTAGAATTTGAAGTTTTACATGAGTGGGTAGATAGCCTTGGATACAAACGAAAGACTCCCAGTCATGTATGTGAGATAGTGAATAGGGTGATTAGGATAGCTCAATGGTGATTTCGTGTTGTTTTAGACTCTGATCAAAGGAATAATCAAATCCATAGTTGGATAAATCACAGATCTTTTTGATGATAGATAGACCTAAACCGATAGAATCGTTGTTGGAGCTGTCTTTTTTGAACCGTTGCATGAGTATCTCTGTCGTGGCGTGTAGATCGTATCCTGAGTTGGTTATTTTGAGTTTAGTATGGCTTAGCGATATCGTGATATTGCCGGCAGTTGATAGGTTATGTTTGATGGCATTTTGGAGAAGGTTGGTGAGTAAGATTTCGATTAGTACAGGGTCGTTTTGGATGACTGTGTCAGTTGCTAATTCTGTTTCGATATGGATGTGTCGTAGTTCAAATATGTCGGCGTTTTCTTCACAGATATGTCGGATCATATGACTGAGCTGGATGTCTGCAATATGGTTGAACTCCTTGTTTTCTATCCGGCTAAGAGTGACCAGAGATTGTTGAATCTTAGAGACCTTGTTAAGCGCCTTTTGGGACTGAATTGTCCAATCGATTTGTTGTTCGGACAGCTCACTGTTTTGCATCAGGAGGTCGAGTTTTCCTGAAGCAATAGCGAGTGGTGTACGGATCTCGTGTGCTATATTTTCGGAGAATTCTTTGAGGTTATTATAGTCTGTGACTGTTCGGTGTGTCATGTTCTCAATGAAGTCATTGAGTTTTTTGAACTCTGAAGTGCTGGCGGGTTCAGTTACGATTGGTGTAGAGGTTTGGACATTGAAGTTCTGAATAAGTTTTAGTGCTTTGTGAAAGGGTTGAAGGAGCCATTTAGATACGAAAAAGCTGTAAATCAGGGAGAATAGAATTAATGCTATAGATACGACTAGCGTAGCTTTGAAAGTTCCATAAAAGGTGTCGAGGGGTTCGATGACTGATTCGTAGATTTGGAAATGGTACCAGTCTTGGTTGATTTGAACTGTTTTTTTGATCTTTCGGTGGTGAATTATTGCCTTGGAAGGCCCGTGATAGGCTGTGGTGTCCTTGAATGCTCTCGAATGGTGCATGTCTGCACTGTCTACTATGAGTGAAATTTGTACGCGCTGATCGGTAAGGGAATCATAAGGGATTCCTTTTTCAATGAATTTGGAGAGTCTGCCTACTTCTCCATTGAGCTCATAATCGGTTTCTTTATCAATTAACTGGGTGAAGGTAATATAGTAGAAGACCCCTCCCAGAGAAAGAACAACTAAACTAAGTAGCAAGTAGAATAGCGTAAGTTTTTGAACGAGTTTCATGCGTCAATTGCGTATTTATATCCAGAGCCATAGACTGTCTGTATGAAGTCATTGCCACCTGCGGAGATGATTTTTTTTCGAAGATTTTTGATGTGTTGATAGACAAAGTCCAAAGAACCTAACGTGTCCGTGAAATCTCCCCAAAGATGCTCGGCGATCGCTAGTTTGGTTATGATTCGGTTCTTGTTAGCATAGATGTAGAGGAGCAAATCGTATTCTTTCTTGGTGAGTGGGATTAGGGTGTTGTTGATACAGACTTCTTGTTTGTCTGTGTCTATGGTGATGTTACCGATCTGTAGTTTTTGATTGCCGCCCAGCGTGTTTCGTCTGTAGAGTGCTTTGAGTCGAGCGATTAGCTCTGTCATGAAATATGGCTTAGTAATGTAGTCATCTGCACCAAGGTTGAGCCCTTCTACTTTGTCATCCAACTCATTTTTGGCGGATGCAATGAGGATGCTGATGTTGATATTTCTCGACTTGACAAACTGGATAATCTCAATACCATCTCCATCTGGTAACATTCTGTCTAGAATTAGAATGTCGTATTCGAATGCAACGAGCCGGTCTTGACAGGCTTGAATAGACGTAGCACACTCACAGAGAATACCTTCATTTTGGAGGTAGGTGAGGATGTTGTTTTGCAAATCAACGTTGTCTTCGGTCAGAAGTACTTTCATTCAAATAGAGGGTTGATGAAGGACAAATAAAACATTAGATTTTGAATTTTGTCTGAAGCTAATCAATAATGGAGATTTTCACTTGATAAGTCGGGTGGGGAGCGACGAGTAGTGAAGTGCATAATGGGTGTAGCAAAAGATACTGATATTGGTTAATTTAGTGCCATAAAATACAATGCCCATGAAACAACACATCAAGGTTACCAAGAACTTTTACTTCATCGCCACGGTGGTTTTTCTGGTATGGATGCTGTTTTTTGATTCCAATGATTTTTATTCCCAATATCAACTAAAAAGTAAGGTCGAAGAACTCGAAGATCAAAAAGCTTACTATCAGAAGAAGATTGAGCGTACGGAAGCAGACCGTGAGGCACTCCTCAATGATGATGAACTGTTGGAGAAGTTTGCTCGTGAAAAGTATTTCATGAAGAAGGATGGAGAGGATGTTTTCGTAGTAATAGAAGAGTGATGTTACAAGTAATAGATATGAAGAAATTAGTAGTGATTAGCCTGTTTTTCGCTTTGATGACTGGTGTGGCAATGGGGCAATCACGCAATGGCTATACGATAGAAGGGGATAAACGTGGTAACCAAAACCGTGAGTGGATGGATAAAGTCTATGTTGGTGGAGGTATAGGGTCGCTGTTTTTTAGTGATCGTGAGACAAATGTAGGCGTGTCTGTATTGACGGGGTATAGGTGGACCGAAAAACTCAATACTGGTGTAGGTTTGACCTATCAATATTATAAATGGAAGCCAACTAATACGAATTACAATGACTATGGAGTCAATGTGTTTGCTCAGTACGCGATCTACCCGCCATTCTTTCTGATGGCGCAGTATGAATACCTAAATCTAGATTATGTCGAAGAGCGAAGAGGATATGATGCTTTTTTTGTGGGAGGAGGGTATTCTCAGAATATTGGTGGGAAAGCGGCTATTAATTTTTACGCACTCTATAATGTGACCTATCGTACGGGTCGAGACAATGGACGCTATGCTTCTCCCTGGTCTATAGGGGTGAATATCATGGTAGGCTTCTAATAAATTGACCACTGGTTTGTGCCAGCAGTCAATTTGTTTTTCGTATCCTTATATTTTTGTCAAATCCAGGAATAGCAGTCCTTCTGGTTTTTTGCCCTGTGCTTTTGCTTTTTTGCGTTGCTGCTGTGTTTTCTTTTTGATGTAGTTTAGACTCTTGTATTTGCTATAGTAACTCTTGAAGTTTAGCTTGTCTTGCACCATCCACTGTTCATAGGTGGATAGGTTGTCTCTAAACTCTTTGTTTTCCAGGTTGGGGCTGTTAGGTCCATCGATGCGGTACTCATTGAGTAGTGCTAGTATGTACATGAGTTTTTGCTGGAGGATAAATGTTTGCTCACGGATCGACCCGAATTTGGGTAGGTCGTTGAATCCAAATGCGTTGATACCAGTGGTGATAGCAGCCATGATACCGACGAAGGGCACTAACTCACTGGCTGTAGATCCGTCATCAAAGACGTTACCACTAGCGGTATAAACAGCCAAAAACATAGAAGTCACGGATAAACCTTTTTTGAGGCTCTGGACTTTGTTTTCTCTGTCTTCCATTTCGTTGTTGATTTGAGAGAGTAGCTCTATCAATTGCACTGCATCGTCTCTGTAGTCTAGATAGGTTTCGTAGGTTACTTCGGTGTTTTCTCGGTGCTCTACAGTGATGGTAAATGCTTTCTGATCCACATAGCCATGTGGGTCTCTAACCACTAGTAGCATGTCGAATTTTTTGGGTTGCATCTCTACACCTACCACTTCAAAACCAGGAGTCCACTGAATGGATAATAGGTTGTTTTCAAAATCCCATACCATGTTTTCGGGAGCACCGATGATGTCTATTTCCAATTCAGAAAACTGATCATTTCCATCTTGAATAAAGACTTTCTTGTTTAGAGTAATACCTTCTCTGATCTGTTCGTTTTGCAGGTTTAGGATTTTTGGGGGCTCGTTTCGGATACTTTTTCTGATGAGAAATGTCTTGGAGATGGTGTTTGGGTTTTCAGGCCCTTTCTCTGTTACTTCTACCGTTACTTTCATAGGGAAGAAGCTTCTCAGTCTTCGGATTTCGTCCCCGTTGATTTTCCATGTGAATAGCCCTTTTTCAGACAATCTCGGATTACCGATTTTGCTGGGGATGATTAGCTCATAGAGTAGTGAGTCATGATCCATATCATCTGCTGATAGATCTATCGACAGGGCCTCATTTTCTGCGACGTAGTATTCATCCAAAACAGGGAATTTGAAATAGGGCAGGTGATTGTTGCTACTTAGGGCAAACATGAGCACTTCCTTGGTGACGTTATGGTATTCGTCAGTAGCGATCAGTGTGAGACGATAGTATTTCTGTTGGATTTGCAGTGCATCTGGAGACCACTCTATGTTGAGGTGATGTCCTTGGCTTTTGATGACGACATTGTCGAGAGACTTTAGTTCAGGATTTTCATTGAAATAATAGTCTAATACGGCGCCAGTAGAGTCTGCACTGTAGGGTAGATAGGCCGAAGCATATAGGTGGAAATCCGAGGCGGGGTTGATTTTGTAGACGCCATTTTGGAGAACAGCATTGCTTTTGATCGTAATCTGCGGAGCAGAAGAGGGCTGAGTGATAATGATGAATATGGACTGTGCATCTACCAATCTCTCTTCGAGATATAGATGTACTTCGACGATGGCGTTGTTTTTAGCATAATGATTTGGGATGTCCCAAAAAAAGTTGCCAGACGGGTCGAGTGTAGCACCTTCGGGTGCTTTGATCAATCTGATACGACCATAGTCAAGTGTTTTCCCTATTTGGAACTTTATTTTTTCTCCTCTTTGTGCTTGAATGAAGCTCTGGTCTATCGAGAGTTTGAGACTGTCATTGGCTTGACCAAAAGAGAAATGAGAGAATAGGCACAGGGAGAGAAGGACGAGTAATCTAGTTCTTAACATATATGTCGCAAATGATGTTTTTAGCTATATTTAGTTGCTTTCGAGATCGTGACAAGAAAAAAGTATGCCATTTTCAGTACTACAGGTGTGTTTTTTTAGTTGGGGTTGATTGTAGAATTAGGTTAGATAGATCGTGGTATATGATTAGGTGTTGAGCCATTTCCAGAATTTTTGAAGTGCATTTCCTTCTACTTTTTCTGGTTTATGTTTCTTGATTTTTGCTTTCTTTTTGGCTGGAGTATTGGTAGGGCTGGTTTTGACTTGGGATTGGTAGTATTGTTTTTTTGCTTCTTTTTCTTGCTGCAATTGACGCGCCTTTTTTCTTTGCTCTTCTTTCTCTTTGCGTCTTCTTTCTGCTTCTACTTTGTTGACAGGGTTGGGTTTCTGTGATTTTTTGTTTCGGCGAGGGTTGTGTTTTTGGGTTCTTTCACGTTTTGGCCCGCTGGTGTACACGATGGCATTAGGATCTAGCGGTTTAGATTCTTTCTCTTTTTTCTCTTGAGCTTTTTGCTCGGGCGTTTTGGGTTGTGGTAGATCGATTTTTCCCTTGATGGTGAGCCCTTGGAGCGTTTGAGCTTTTGGAGCCTTGATGATTTTGACAGATTTGTCCAATGCAAGTAGTTCGGCTCTGGCTTCTATTAATGTACCATCCTCAGCTTCTATGGGTTGATATTCTGGCTCTGGCTCTGCCGAAACTGACTCTTCTGTGATTGGGTCTATTGCTTCTTCTGGCTGTGTGTCGGGTTCATCGATCGCTTCTTTCGCTTGGACTTCTTCCACATCTGCGGTCGTAGTAGATTCGTCCATTTCGTCAGGTATTTCTTCTGCTTCCAGTACTGTTTCGGTGGGCAATATTTCGTCCTCTAGTTCCATTTCTACTTCATTGACCGTAGAACTATCGGTTTCAGGAGCGACAGCTTCTTCCAAGATGATTGTTTCGGTCGTATCTACAGGAGATTCTTCTAGGACAGGCTCTTCTTCTGTAATAGGGGCTTCTTCAGGTTCTTGGTAGTCAAATGCCTCGTGGACTAGCTCGATGGTTTCGTCCGTTAGCTTAGAATTAGTCCCCTGAGGTGTGTCAATCGATCTTTCGGATAGGAAATCCGCCAATTGATTGGGGGTGATTTTGATCTTTCTAGCTAAGGAACTCAGTCTCATACTTTAATACTTAGGCGTGTTTAGGTCGCAAATATAATGGTCAGAAAAAAAAATCAAGTGAATTATGTTAAGTAGTATCAAAAGATGATAAAAAAGTGGGATGTTTTTTTAGGTGTTTTAGCTGATTTGTCGTCAGCTGGTTAGGTTTTACGATAATCGAAATGGGAATTGCCTTTTGGAGTTTGCTGATTAGTCCCTTGTTGATGTTGTTGATTTGCTTTGTTAGGTCGGATTTGTCATCGACTAAAAACATAGCAGTGTAAAGCCCGAATCGAGCGAGTAAGGTTTCGATGAGTTGTATTAGATATTGCTCATTATCATCTGGACTGTAGATATAATCTACTGCGAGGAACCGAAATTGTTGATTGAGTAACCGGTTGAAGACCGGGATTCTACTACCAACATTGAGCAGAATTTTGCCCAATGGACTAGGTAAGCTGTGAATCTTCCATTGTTCTGGGTTGGCTTGTAGTCCAGCCAATATCTTTCCGTCCGAATCCCGTAGGACAAAGTAGTTGTCTTGATAGAATAGATTGTCTTCCGTGTAGAAGTTATAGTTCTGATAGTGAGTGCTGAGTAGTTTTCGTAGCAGTGGCTGAGTCTCGGGAGTCACTCGCTCTGGTAAGCATCGCTCTCGGGGGAAGAGTCTTCCTATCATTTGGGTCCGAAAGCTACCTATTGTCTCAAAACCAAACTCCTCGCAGAGTAGCGCCGACCTTGCATTGTTGGGGTCTACATAGGCATAGAATAGGTTGGGCGTATGACTGGCGTGAGCAAATGCCGTCCCGGTTAGTAATTCGTGTACTTCTTGTTTGAGTTGGCTGTTCTTTTTGCGTCCATTGGGCAGTCTTTTGGCGACTCTGAGTTGATCTAGGAATGAAAAGTAGCGAACATAGTAGCTAGTGAGTGGTGTTTGGTCTATCCTCGTTTCGCGTTCACAAAAACAACATACGCCCAGTAGACGATCTCCTTTTACCAGTTCAGCAAAGTGGGGTCGAGGAAGTTGACTGAGTTTTTGATCAGTGGAGAGCTGCTGGTAGACAGGTGACTGTCCCGCTGCGCCGATCACATTGGTACTGAGCATCTGTCTGATGCGTGGGCTGACTGCTTTGCTTAGATATAAAATCGACATTTTCATAGGTCGTCTGGTCGACAAATCTAAGGCAAGTCGAAAGGAGGAGAAGAAATCATGCTCAATAAGTTTGTGTAAATGGATAATGTATTCTAATATCGCTATATGGGAACAACAAAGACCGAAGGTTTCGAATCACGCATCACTGAGATGGCAGATATACTCAAGGCACTGGGGCATCCTGCTAGACTGGCCATCATGGAGTATCTAGCTAAGAGTCCTTCATGCATTTGTAATGATATCGTCGGGGAGTTGCCGCTGGCACAGCCTACGATCTCTCGACACTTGTCAGAGTTGAAAAGGGTGGGGTTGATCAAAGGGAGCATTGAGGGAAAGAATATTTGCTACTGTATCGATGAGCAGACGTGGATGCGTGTCAAGGGAGCTTTGGCAGAGATATCAGAGATATTGACTGTAAATAAAAATTGCTGTTAAATTTTTTTGTTTAACCCTATTCTAATATTGCAATATAAAAAGCTATAAATATGAAACTATCAGAAATGAAATTAGCATTGAAGGGACTGGATCAAGTCGTATTCAAATTGCCAAACGGTGAGATAGTGCCAGAGCACTTTCATGTGACAGAAGTAGGAGGGATTCATAAGAAATTCATTGACTGTGGAGGGACGATTAGAGAAGAGCAGGTGGTCAACTTCCAACTGTGGCATGCTGACGACCATGACCACAGGTTGAGCGCTTCTAAACTCGTGAATATTATATCCTTGTCAGAGGAGAAGCTAGGAATAGAAGACTGGGAGATAGAGGTAGAGTATCAGTCAGATAGCATCGGTAAGTATGGCCTGAGCGTAGTAGATGGCGAATTTGTCCTCACGACCAAGCAAACCGCTTGCCTTGCAGAGGATGCATGTGGTATTCCTGCCCAAAAGCCGAGGATAAAAATGTCAACACTACAATCAGAAAACGAAAACAGCTGCGCTCCTGGATCAGGATGTTGCTAATATTATTCAAATCATGAATCAACAAAAAACGAACAATTGGTATCCTGCCCTAGCCAAAGCTGTTGAACAAATAGATCAACGGTCTGTGTCTGAGGAGAGGAGAGAGGTTTTGCAGGTACTCATCGATTATATCCAGAAGAAAGTGGATGAGGGACAGCCCATTCATCTCAATTTCATCTGTACGCACAATTCACGTAGGAGCCAGTTTTCACAGGTTTGGGCACAGACAGCGGCAGACCGCTATGGGGTTTCGGCACACTGCTACTCTGGTGGAGTAGAGGTGACGGCATTTAACGAGCGTGCGGTGGCCTCTATCGAACGCAGTGGTTTTCAGGTGAGTTCGGTGGGAGAGGGAAATCCCAAATACACCATCACGCACTCGGAAAGCGGAAACCAAATATTGGCTTTCTCAAAACTGTTTGACGACCCTGTCAATACTGCGGATCAGTTCGCGGCGATCATGACCTGCTCACATGCGGATGACAACTGTCCTTTCATCCCTGGTACAGAGCAGCGAATCCCCGTACGCTATGAAGACCCTAAGGCTTTCGATGACACGCCTAAGGAAGTAGAGATGTACGATGAGCGATCGCATCAGATTGCTTCAGAGATGTTTTATGTTTTCTCTCAAATAAAATCATGACCATGGGGAGTTCAAAAAAATTAAGTTTTCTCGATCAGCATCTGACATGGTGGATATTTTTGGCCATGGCTGTGGGGGTTTCTATAGGATATTTGGTGCCATCCACAGCTGGTTTTATCAATTCGTTTAGTCATGGATCGACCAATGTACCCATCGCGATAGGGCTGATTTTGATGATGTATCCACCGCTGGCCAAGGTCAATTATAGGCTACTCCCAGCGGTATTTAAGAACGTCAAAGTGCTATCCGTATCGCTGTTGCTCAACTGGATTATTGGTCCTGTATTGATGTTTGTATTGGCCATCTTGTTTTTGAGTGACTACCCTGAGTATATGGTAGGACTGATTCTAATCGGACTGGCCAGATGCATCGCGATGGTGCTCGTCTGGAATGATCTGGCAGAAGGCAGTACCGAGTATGGTGCGGGTTTGGTAGCCCTCAATAGTGTTTTTCAGGTGTTCGGTTATAGCTTTTATGCATGGTTGTTTATCACTGTGCTGCCACCGTATTTTGGGTTTGAGGGAGCCATCGTTGACATATCCATAGGGACTATTGCTGAGAGTGTGGCATTGTATCTGGGCTTGCCCTTTTTGATGGGGATTTTGAGTCGAGTGATTTTGGTTAGGGTCAAAGGAGAAGACTGGTACAACAACCGTTTTATCCCAGCGATTTCGCCGATGACACTGATTGCGCTTTTGTTTACCATCGTGGTGATGTTTTCGCTCAAGGGAGAATTGATCGTAGAGATCCCGATGGATGTGGTGCGGATAGCGATTCCTTTGTTGGTTTATTTCTTTATCATGTTCTTGATTGGGTTTTTCATCAGCAAAGCAGTCGGAGCGGACTACAGTCAGAATGCCTCCATTGCTTTCACAGCTGCGGGCAACAACTTCGAATTGGCCATTGCAGTAGCTATCGCCGTGTTTGGTTTGAACTCCGGACAAGCCTTTGCTGGCGTGATTGGGCCTTTGGTAGAGGTGCCTGCGCTGATACTGCTGGTACGTGTGGCGTTTTGGCTCAAAGCCAAGTATTATGGACAACCTCGCACATCATAACATCATAAAAGGCGAGTCGACCGACTCGCCTTTTACAAGCAATGGATAAACATGACAGAGCACGGAGGATTCTTCGCTGCTCAGGCGAGCGACTACTCCTCGTTGTTATTTCCTTTTTTTGGTGGATCTGGATCTAGCGGGTACTTCTACCTCCATGATGATTTGGTCTATCTGGGTATTGAGTGCCGCGATACCCGCGATGTTGGCCATCTCTAGCCCATTGAGCAAGTGGCAGAGCGTGGTGAGTGGACTTGCAACAAAAAAGTGGACAAATAGCTAAGCTTACCTGAGCCTGAAGGTAAGCTTACCAGAGCCCCAACCTAAGCTTACTACAGGGTGGAACTAAGCTTACCTTGACCCTGAGGTAAGGCAACATGGAAGCCGAACTAAGCTTAGTTTGGATAGATCAGGTCTCACCTCACCTCCCAACCCAAAATATAGCACCCACCTCATAGCGTTTTGTGCTATTCGAAGGGGGCCGCTCGGTCACATGTCCTAATGCGACTGAAAACTTTAGAGGCATTTGAAATACCCAGAAGAAGCGATCGCAGTGCAATTGTGATCGAGCTGAACGTCAGGAGTAAATCCCGTCACACTTCACTGAATAGCCCCCTGTATCTAGGTATATATAGGCTGTACTTTGATCTTAGAGATCCGCTTGCTTGTATCTATCAGGGCTAAGGGGTATTCTTGGGGATATCAATGACTGTCGTAGTGTTGATACCAATACTATATACGCAATTGCGTATAGTGAAATGTTAGCAACAAGGAAAAACCAAAATATTTATGAGTGATTTTTTTTCGTGTTTTGATTGGGATTCATTTTTGATGAACTCATTTGTAAGTTTTATTTTCTTAATAATTAGTATCTTAATATCCATATTAGCAATACCTCATTTCACTTTAAAACTACTGAAGAAAAAAAGAAAGAAATTTATAACGACCAAAATATCCTATATTATTCAAGAGTTTTGTGGATTTATTGAAAAATCCCCTTTTAAAGATAAGGAACTAACTTCTGAACAATTATCTATTTACACCACAAAAAAAGACTTAAAAAATCATAAGTTTATTGGAATAATAGACCTAAACTTATTCATAGAAATAACTCATTTAAAAATAAGGAAATTGATTTTAAGCAAGTTTCAAAATCTAAATCCTGATGAGAAATTTGACTTAGTTACTTTAGAGAAAAAAAGATTGGACAATCTTAACACTAAATTAGAGACAATAATAGGTTTTCATTCTTTAGATATTGACCAGGAAATAATATCTGACGTAAGCCAACTTTGCGTTGAAATAAGAGCTTTTGAAATAAAATACAAATACAATAATTCGATAGATGATTTAATCGAACAAGGAATTGCCGAAAGGACTGGTGTATTTGGAACTATTGAAATATCAAATATTTATAAATTAATACTTGAATTATTTACTAAGCTTTTATCCCTAAAAATAATTGACGTAGAAATCGAAAAGAAAGAATAACCTAGTTGCTAACACGGTATAAAAAACATAGGTCATTTGTGCTAAACCGAAAGTTCTGTGAATATTAACAAAGTCCGCTAAATATAAAATTTGGCATTTATAGTAGAAAAGATAAAAGCAAAATATTTATATTTAGCTAAGTAATAAACCGAAACGCAAGTGCTTATCACCTGCCCTACGTTTCTTATACTAACCGTTACCTTCTTGAACGACCAAGCCTTGAGGTAGAAACCGGCAGGTAACATGGCGGAGAGATGCATGTGCGAACTGTACCCGCTCGGTCACATGTCCTAATGCGACTGAAAACTTTAGAGGCATTTGAAATGCCCAGAAAAAGCGATCGCAGTGCAATTGTGATCGAGCTGAATTGGTGTTCCGTCAGGTTTTTGGGGCAAGTAGGTATCAACCTAGGATTGTTGTTTGATCACTAGACTATCACTATCTTCGAAGTGTGCAGCTATCTCTATCCTGTGGGCGATTCGCCCTATTGAGAGCTGTCACTACGTAGAAAAATAAAGAACAGTATAAAGACATAGCAGATATATAAGTGCATGGTGTGCTTTATATGGTTGTTAGCTGTAACTTGATTAAAACAATGGTAAACCGACTTAAACAATTAATTCATTTTTTTAAGCGAGGTTCTGAAAAGTTAATTAATAATATAATTCTTTCGATGACCCTTGGTTTTATCATTGGTGTTTTTGTATTTAACAATACTGAACACGAGTGGGAGTATGTGAAAAAACAACTAATTCCAACTGGCGAAAATGTAATAGAGAGGCATACTTATAGAAAAATTTATTTTTATAATTATAAACCTGCATTTGTTATGTTCACGATTTCCTCTGCATTGTTTTTCCTTTATTACAACCGTTCTCTAAACTCGATAAAGATTGAGAAAAAAAACAAATTCGATGAGTGAAATATACAGCCAACATCCTGTGATCAAATCATGTGTATGTAGTGCTATTCCAAGGTTTTCTGCATTCTGGCAGCCTCGCCAATTCGCAGAACTGGCTATTTAGTAGACGATACTTTATCTTTATCAAACGCGGCTTGATTCATAGCTCTCCCAAGTTATTTAATTGATTAATTATTAGTAAAATAATTAATCAATTACTACTGTACATGACAAAGGGTTTGATACCGTGGCTTTAGTTGTAATTGAAACACCCCATGAAACCAGAACTAACACTTAATGAAGTCAATGATTATATCAAGCACCTTAAGAGTTTCATATATGACATATCAATATGTATTTCAAATATTGAGCAAATCATTAAATCACAAAATGAAGGCTTATTGCTAAAGCCAATTGAAGGATTTATTGGTCACTATGTATATCTATCATATTCTAACTGTGTTATTAATTGCTATAAAATATTTAAGAAGGGTGAAAGCTGGAGTATTCTCAAGCTATGCAACAAAATAGAAAATTCTGACTTCAATAAGGAATTAAGAGAACTTATAGAATCTAATGAAAAAACGACTGATAGTGGTGGTTCCATTAAATCGAAAGCAGAATTCATCCAAATAGTTTCAGTAATTAGAGCCTATATAGATGAACAATCAGCTATTTTAGAAAAAGTCAACAACAGACGATTAAAATTTTATGCTCATTCGGATAAAGACGCCAGCGATTTTCAACCGGAAACTTTAAGTGATCTTAAGGTTGTCAAGGATCTTGCAATTGCAGTATTTCATAAAATAAACGAAGGCTTGACCGGTGTTCATTTCATGTTCGAAATAAACATTGCTTCCATAGATTCTGTTCTGGAAGATCGAAAGCTTGTAGATGAATACTGGCAGAAAATTGGATCCAAAACTTAAGAACAAAGTAGATGAGGTTCTCTTTATGATTCGTATTGCAGAAAGAATACCCAGTAAATTCTTCAGGCATATGACAGGAACAGATGGTCTATTTGAAATACGCATTGAATATCGTAGTAACATCTACAGGGTATTTTGCTGTTTTGATAATGGGAATCTGGTAGTGCTTTTCAACGGTTTTCAAAAGAAGTCCCAAAAGACTCCAAAGAAAGAGATTGAAAGAGCATTGAGAATAAAAGAAGAATACTTTGACCTTAAAAACAAATCAAAATGAACGAACACATAACATCATTCGACGATCATTTAACTGAACAATACGGTGAAATCGGAACAGCTGAACGGGTTAATTTTGAAATCAAAGCAAAAGCCTTTGCCATTGGAGAGATAATCAGAGATGCGCGTAAAGAGGCGCATTTAACTCAGGAACAACTAGCGGAACGAACAGGCACGAAGAAAAGCTTCATTTCTAGAATAGAAAATGGGCATAGCGACATTCAGCTTTCTACGCTATACAGGCTAATGGAAGTTGGTTTAGGTAAACGAGTTAATCTGACAATCGGCTAAAAAGACGGATCACAACATGCTGTAATGAAATCATGCTTGACCCATCTCTATCTCCGCTCAGTCGCATGTCCTAATTCGACTGAAAACTTTAGAGGCATTTGAAATGCCCAGAAGAAGCGATCGCAGTGCAATTGCGATCGAACTGAAATCAGCTCCTCGTTCGTCTTGTCACTTTTGATCTATTACCCTATTTTACTTTCTTAATTACAGTTCAAAGCATACTTCATCTCCGGTTGTTAGACGTAATGGCAAAAGACTGTACAAACATTAACGGGAAGAAATATTTGATAAAATAAATGCTTGCAGAAATT
Source organism: Reichenbachiella agariperforans (assembly GCF_900142205.1). Classification (GTDB taxonomy): domain Bacteria; phylum Bacteroidota; class Bacteroidia; order Cytophagales; family Cyclobacteriaceae; genus Reichenbachiella; species Reichenbachiella agariperforans. Next base: position 282,270 of record NZ_FRAA01000003.1, on the reverse strand, counting down.
TTAAAAAAGTCATTTGAAAGATACTTCAATGCACCTATTGAAGTATGGAAAGAATTTGCTGACTTATGCGAATCAATTCATTTTGCAAAGGACGAAATAATTAAACATCAACATAAAGCAGAAAAGTATTTTTATTTTATAATTAAAGGGAGTGCAGGGATTTTTTTGTGGAAAGAAAACAATTTTGTTTGTCTTGACTTTGCATTTGATAACAATTTTTGTGGGGACTATATGTCTCTGTTAACTCAAAAACCCACAGAATTGGAAGTAGTAGCCCTTGAAAAATCTGAAATGGTTAGAATTTCAAGGAATGATTTTTACATGTTAAGTCAGAAATCGGTTGGGCAGGTCATAATGCAGAAGTCGGCAGAGTCTTCTTTTGTTGAAAAACAGCAACAGCAAATTGAGCTGTTAACTAAAACAGCTGAAGAGCGATATCGGATTTTACAAACCAAATTCCCGAACATTCATCAGCGAATTGCACAAAAGCACATTGCATCATATCTTGGGATTACACCGCAAAGTTTGAGTAGAATAAGAAATCCAGCAGGTTGATTTTTTACCATATGGTAACGGCTTTCAAACAGACAGTTTTGACCTTTGCATCTTAACAATATTAAAAATGAAAAGATGCGTGGAATTTTGATTCTTACCTTAACAGTTATGGCAAATTACACATTTGCACAAACTAATTTAGACAAGAAACCAGTTGAACGAAAAGGCTTTGTAATTGGCTTAGGACTTGGTGCAGGTGCATTATCACTCAATACAAACGACACTACCGAGATAGCGTTTTCTACGACTTTACCAAACATAAAAGTGGGGTATATGCTCAATAATCGACTAGCCTTACTGGCTCTGCTGCCAGGAGCCAACTACAAATACAATGGTAAGGACAGAGGATTTGAAGGGGTAATAATCGCAGGACAATATTGGCTAAAAGAAAATTGGTGGGTATTGGGTGGTGCAGGTTTGACATTTGATGCTCCTGCATTTTACACAGTTAAAGATCCTAAAACAGCAGGTTTTTACACTGGGTTTCCAGCATTTACGTTTGCAACAGGTTATGAAATTTGGCACAAGGGGCGTTTTGCGTTGGACTTGCAATACAGAATATTTCTTGGGAAATCTAATCTTTCTAATAATGGACAAAGAGAAGGAGTTTCAAGTATGTTCATCATTGGATTCAATTGGTATTAATATGATAACTTTTTCTCAATACGGTCTAATAATTATTCTATCATTTTTTTTAGTTCTACATGTCTGCATTTTAACTAAAATGATTCCGTACAAAAATGTTTGGGGTGGACGACTAAATTCCGATAAGGAAATGTATCAGTTTGAAATTGTATCCATTTTAATCAATCTATTTTTTCTGTTTATTATATTAGTTCAATCCGAATTCTTGTCCATTCACTTTCCAAAAAGTATGATGACAATCTTGTTGTGGATTATGACGGTTCTATTTCTTTTTAATACTTATGGTAATATTATTTCAAAAAGCAAAATAGAGCTATGGGTGTTTACTCCTATCACCATTATTCTCGCTGTATTTTCACTAATTCTAGCTTTGACAATTTGATAGAAAATAGTGCAAATCCGAGTGGAAAACGGAGGCCATCACGTACCTGAACACGAAATTGAATCTCGATATCAACTTGGATTCCAGAACCTCAACGAATATTGGAAGTATTTTGACGAATTGTACTTGTTCGAAACGAGTGCCTTCAAGCAAGAGGTTTGGCCAGCACTAACTTTTACTTATCCATATTAATGCTCCTCTATTGGCAAGTTGAAAAAAAATCCCATCAGCCCGAGGGATTTTGAAATCACTAGCGTCTATACCAAAGAGGCGAGAAAAATTCATTTCGACTCATAATGAAAAAGAATTTGTTTTATCAAAATCACAACTATGATTAATATAAAAGAGCGTATTCTTCTGCATGTCACAAAAGCCATGCTATTCGTGTTGAGTTTATCCTTTTTGGCTGCATGTAATAGCGAAGAGGGGATATCTACTGATGAAGAAGAAAAAGAGGTCGTAATAGTACTAGACGATACGGAATTTGAAGCCACGGACTGGACTACAGAAACGCACAGCAAAGATGCCGATCCTAATTTTGCCGAAGTGTTTGAAGACAATGCCGTAAAGAGGCTTGATATCGTAATTTCAGAATCTCGCTGGGAAAGCATGCTAGATGATATGACCAACATGTACGGCACTTTTGGTAGGGGTAGAGGTTCATTTTCTAGCGACGATGAAGATCCTATTTTCGTTCCAGCAGAGGTTTTTTATGAAGGGATTGAGTGGTATAGAGTGGGGGTGCGTTTTAAAGGAAACTCCAGTTTGGCTTCCTCATGGGCCAGCGGCATTTTGAAACTTTCTTTCAAATTGGATTTTGATGAGTTTGAGGATGACTACCCACAGATCGACAATCAACGCTTTTATGGATTCAAGAAACTGAGCCTTAAAAACAATTACAATGACGACTCGATGCTTCGTGAGAAGGTATCGAGTGAGGTGTTTAGAGATGCGGGTTTGGTGGTTTCGCATACGGCGTTTTATACCGTTTATGTAGATCATGGTGATGGGCCTACCTATTTTGGGTTGTACACCTTGGTAGAGGAAGTAGACGATACGGTTTTGGATGAGCAGTTTTCAGACAATGACGGCAACTTGTACAAGCCAGATGGCGATGCGGCTAGTTTCGCATTGGGCACATACGATGAAGATGAGTATGTAAAGAAGACGAATGAGGATGACGCAGATTTCACGGATGTAGGAAGCTTGCTGACCATCCTTCATGACGCTACGCGCACGAGCGATGCGGCTGCATGGAGAGCTGATCTAGAAGCAGTTTTTGACACAGATGTGTTTTTGAAATACCTAGCGGTAAATACGGTAATCCAAAACTGGGATACCTATGGCAGAATGACCCACAACTATTACCTATACAACAATCCCGATACGGAAAAGTTGACATGGATACCGTGGGACAACAATGAAGCCTTGCAACAAGGTAATATGGGAGGTTCTTTGGCACTGAATTTTTCAGATTTAAGTACTTCCTCATGGCCACTGATTGGCTATCTCTACCAAGATGATGTTTATAAGGCGAAGTATGATGCCTATGTACAAGAGGTTGTAGACGGTCCTTTCAGTGTGAGTACCATCCAGGCTACTTATTCAAAATATTCCACTTTGGTAGAGGAATATGCGACCTCCGAGCTCGATGGATATACTTTTCTAAATTCTAGTTCAAGTTTTCAGTCTGCAATTAGCGAACTGAATGCACATGTGGTGCAGCGCAACTCAGCTGTGGACAGTTATTTGGATTAATAAATTTTTGTTTGAATGCTAGAGTAGGGGCTGAAACGCGGGAATTCTTTAGCCCCTTTTTTGTGATTGGAGTTGATCTACTTGCTCGACCTGATCATTGATGTACTGAGTAGCGCCTTTTGAACTAACCGCTTTGGTTTAAAGTGAGAGTAGGTGGTTTCATATTTTCTGATGTTGGTTTAGATTACTGAGATATACAAGTATGTTTCATAAGGGTGTGCATACTTGATTGTTCGCAACAATTAAAAACAATTAGCCTATTCTGAAACTTTATCACCCCATTCTGCAATAGACTCAATTATTGGAATTAAAGTCTTCCCAAAATCAGTTAAAGTATATTCTACTTTCAATGGCGGTTTTTTATTGTATACTTTCCGAATGACTAGTCCATCTTCTTCTAATGCCTTTAATTGTAGACTTAACGTACGCTCAGTTACTGTAGGCATCGTTTTCCTCAATTCATTATACCTCAACTTACCTGACATTAAATGGTATAGAATTACGGTTTTCCATTTACCGCCTATTATACCCATCGTAAGACTCGCACAACAAGGGTATTCTTTCCCTTTAAATTGTATTACTTTCTTTTCTTGCCCCTCCATTATTTCATACTATCATTTGTGACCGTTATTGTAAAGGTAGTAAACTATAATTAATATTGTTGCTATAATAATTATAGTAACAAAAAGAGTCATGAAAACACCCAGCATACAAAAAGAAGAGATTTTAAATGCATATCAATTTCGTCACGCTTGCAAAGAATTTGATTCGACTAAAAAAATAACTGATGAAAACATCAAATTTATTTTAGAAACAGCACACCTGTCCCCTAGTTCGTTCGGTTTTGAACCTTGGCACTTTATTGTTGTGCAAGATAAAGAGTTAAGAGAGTTACTTAAACCTGTAGCATGGGGCGCTCCATTAAAATTAGATACAGCAAGTCATTTCGTATTGGGCTTAAGCATGAAAGCTCCCTTGACACATCACAAATCTGACTACATAAAACACATGTTGGAAGAGGTAAAGAAAATGCCTGAAGATGTAATTGAAGTTTACAGCAAATTTTATCGCGAATTTCAAGAAAGTGATTTTAAGCTTGATGACGATAAAAAATTATTCGATTGGGCATCTAAGCAAACATATATTGCCTTGGCAAACATGATGTCTTCTGCCGCTTTAGTTGGTATTGATTCATGTCCTATTGAAGGGTTCCACCAAGAAAAAGCAGAGAAAGTGTTACAAGAAAAATTTGATGTAGACACTACCAAATACGGTCTATCATTCATGGTTGCATTTGGATACAGAAAAGAAGACCCTATTCACGCAAAATCAAGAAGAGCGTTTGACGATATCATAACTTGGAAATAATAATAGTATGAAAAACTTAACCCACACATTCCTTTTCGCTTGCTTATTAGTTTCATGTTCTACTCCAACAGAAGAAACCAACAGCACTATAACCAATCATAAAATTGTGTTGAGTTCAGATATTAAATGGGAAAAACTCAATCCAGCACGTGGAGACAAAAGCCCACAAGCAGGCACGATATGGGGAGATAGAAAAGGCGAAGTTGCAACTGGTTTTCTGGCAAAATTTGTTGATGGATTTTCGTCGCCTCCACACATCCATAATGTTACATACAGAGCAATTGTTCTTAAAGGCTTAATTCATAATGATGACCCTGAGGCAAAAACTATGTGGATGAAACCTGGGTCTTTTTGGACTCAACCAAAAGGTGAATCGCACATTACATCAGCCAAAGGAGGCGAAACTATTGCTTATGTTGAAATAGACCAAGGCCCTTACCTTGTTGAACCAATTAACGAAGCTTTTGACAATGGAGAACGACCAATCAACATTGATGTTTCTAACTTAGTTTGGTTAGGCTTTGACCAAACCAATTGGATTGAACAAAACACCAATGCAGAGCTCTGTTATTTATGGGGAAGTCAGAATGACGATAATTTAAAAGGCCTATTTATAAAATTACCAAGCGGTTTTAAAGGCAATCTTAGAAGCAATGGAGACATATTCCATAGTGTAGTTGTACAAGGAAAACTAGGTTATTCTACTACTACAAATAGTATTCTTGATGTCGGCAGTTATTTTAGTTCTACAAGTGCCGCTAATCATAGCATTGCTAATGACAGCAATAAGGAAACAGTACTCTATATAAGAACAAACGGGTCAATTAAAATCCAATAAGCCATGAAGACAATTGTAATAACTGGAAGCACCGATGGTATAGGAAAACTTGCTGCTACTCAACTTGCTTCAGAAGGACACCAAGTAATACTACACGGTCGAAACCCTGAAAAATTAAACGCTGTCAAAAAAGAAATCATCAACACCACTGGCAACCAAAACATACTGGCTTTTAATGCTGACCTATCAAATCTAAACGAGGTAAACGATTTGGCAAAAGATATTAGCCAAACAAGCTCTTCGATTGATGTATTAATTAATAATGCTGGAGTATTTAAAAGTAACAGACCTACAAACAAAGAAGGATTAGACTTACGTTTTGTGGTCAATTATCTAGCTCCTGTAGCATTTACAAATATGCTAATGCCTTTGCTCACTAAAGGCGACTCTCGAATAATAAACTTAAGCTCAGCTGCGCAAGCTCCGGTGTCAATTAGTGCCTTGTGTGGAACAGAAACCATCGACTCACAAAATTCATATGCTCAGAGTAAACTTGCTCTTACTATGTGGAGTTTTTATCTAGCAGCAAAACATCCTTCAATAACTACAATTGCTGTTAACCCAGGCTCTTTATTAAATACGAAAATGGTGCAAGAAGCATATGGCCAATATTGGAACTCCGCTGATAAAGGAGCTTCTATCCTGTGTCAATTAGCTATTAAAGAAAAGCACCTCACAGACTCAGGAAAGTACTTTGACAATGACAAAGGAAGTTTTTCTACTGCTCACCCTGATGCTTATAATCAAGAAAAAATAAATCACTTGATTTCTGAAACAAACAAAATATTAAAAGTATGACAACCATTAACGCTCTGACAAAAGCTCGTGCACTCACCTTACCTTCTCGCGAAGCATCACTTCAACGTGATATATCAGTCTCTCATTTTTGGAATAACAATAGAAATTTACTCGAAAATGCATGGGCAGAATGGGAAATCGAAAACAAAGACAATTTATTAGTTCCAGACGAAACACTCCTTGCACCAAACTTGCGACAAGCTGTTAACGAAGCATGGAAAAACCCGGAAAAAGAAAATGCTGTTGCTGATTTATGGGAAGAAATCATTCCGAATGTTTATTCTGCACAGTTTTTTGACCCTGAACGACTAGCGGATTTCCGTAATTATTTAGAAGCTGTAGTAAACTCACAAATCCCTAAACGTGCACCTTATGGTATTCAATTAAATCGTTATGGAATGATGCTTGATCCTCGATCAGAAGGGTTTCTTGCGGCACCTAATTTTCAGAATTTTTACCATGATATAATGAACCGCTACATGCGACCGATTGCGCGTTTATTATTAGGGACTTATGGGTATGATAGCCAAACATTTGGTTTTTCTATTCAGTACAACCCCGACAAGGATAAAGATTTAAAACCACACACAGATGCTTCTGCAGCCACTTTAAATATCAATATTAACTTACCCGATGAAGAGTTTACAGGCTCACAAGTTGATTTTCACGACAATACTACAGGACTAACTGTGCAAACGACTTTTGGATCAGGTAAAGCAATTATTCACACAGGGAATGTTCCCCACGCTACGCATCCAATAATTAGTGGGCAACGCAGTAACTTAGTAGTATGGTTATATGGAGACCGTATGCAAATTCCACGAGGAGGTTCAAGTAGCTATGGTATTTTTAATGATTCTTCCACATCTATTGATGCACGAGAAAACGTTACTGCTCATCAACGATGGAGTATTCCCAACAATCCTAAAGACAATTCTGCACCATTCTAATACAATTATATATTCATCGTGTATTTAGAAAGTAATAAAAAATAGTTGCCAATCTATACAGGCACTGATTCTTTCTGCATGGCAAAGTTCCCTCCTCCGTCGGGATGACACAATGGAGCGTATGCATTTAACTTAACGACATGGGGTGCGAGTTTGCAGCTCGTACCTCCACGTCTGATACAATCTATCTCAAACATTCTCTGTGGAGTGGTTAGACACAAGCTGCAAATTTGCAGCGCGGTGACTATGCGATTGATGACATCAAAAAGGCGGGTCAACCGACCCGCCTTTCACAAACAATTAATTTCCTAGCTAAAGCCTTAGAACGATGCTGGACCTCCTACAGAGATGCTGGCATTGTCATAGCTCAATGAGTAGAATATCGCATCTGGGTCAGATGATAGAGGGAGTGTAGTACCCCCGCCGTAGGCTCTTCTGACAGATAGTCCATAGCGGTTCATGTCTCCAAAGTTAAACTCTTCTAACCCTGCTCTGTCTACGAACAGTGAAGCAGGGACAGAGACATTCTGCCATCCATTTTCATCCGGAGCAAACCCCATGTCTAGCAATTCTTTCATCGTAGCGTTGTATTCATAATAGTCGCTAGAGAATCTAAATCTAAATCCAACGACCATTTGTCCGTCATCTTCATCGCCTGTATAGCCCTCTGGTAGGTCACCTACATTCATTTGGATGTTGAAATAGATGTCTTCGGGTAGTGCTGTCCCAAAGAAGTCAGAGAAAGTCCCTACCTCTTGTTCGGCTGTACCCACATAGCAGATGTAGCTGCCTGAGTACTCCGTGCTGCTGTATCCTTCCATGTGGAAGAAAGTCCCGTCGATGGCTGATGGTAGTGCGTCCGCCACGTCTGCTACGTTCGTGACATCATCACTGCGACCAAATGCTGTAGACTCTTCGGTATCTGGACTACCCGAAAAGGCCAACTCCACATCATCATTGTCAAACGTCATTCGGTATTTTTCGTCGATCATTTTGATGACGTAGAATGCATTTTGCTCCGTAGAGGTAGTGGCAGTTCCGCCTTCGTTGACGATAGTGAGCGAGCTGAGTCCTAGAGCGGAGCCTTCGCCCACGGTGATTGTTGCAGTGGTTTCGGTGGTGCCGACTACCGTTGCATCGATCTCACCAATTTTGACAGAGGAGATAGTCGCCATATCTGTACCTGTGATGATTACAGTCTCTCCCGCCTGAGCAGACATAGGGCTAATATCTGAAATGACGGCAGCTCCTACGATGATGACATTGAAGTCACCAGCGCTTTCTGCTACGCCACCTTCAGTGGTTACTCTGATTTTGCCTGTCACGGCATCTTCGGGAACAGTCGCTACGATCTCAGTAGAGGTATTGGATACGATGGCCGCATTGGCTCCACCGAATGCAACCGTCAGCGCTTCGTCTAGGTCCGTACCTGTGATCGTGATGTCGTCACCAGGCTCTCCACTCTCTGCACTGACAGCAGTAATGGTAGGAATGGGTGCCGATTTGCCTCCTTCATCTTCGCTACAGGAGATCAAAACTGTCGTGAATAGCAGAATGGCTCCCGCCACCCATGTGCTTTTGAGGTGTACTCTTTTAGATAAGTTTTTATACATAGTATATACATTTAGTTTTCTAAGCTCATAGTTAGATGGATTCAAAAAACTAAAAATCCAGAAATGGGGGTGTAATCGTACAAATGCGGTTCAATGACCTATTTGAGGAGGGTGAGCGCTTTAAACCTGCCAAAGGAGAGATTCTTAGTACCGAACTCAGGTTGTTTGCACTGATCAGAATAGGTGTCAGAGATAGTGATCGACTTGCTGGTATTTTGGGTTATTCGGTCAATACCATCTACACTTATAAGAATCGGATCAAGAATCAATCGTTGATCCCTAACAATGAGTTTGAAGCGGAGGTGATGAAAATTCAATCTAATTAGAGCTTGATTCCTTTTTCTGTCGCGTATTTAGGGGTTAGTGATTTAAGGTCGTAATTCGGTCATGTAGGGTATTTCATTTTCTCTAAACCTAAGCTGTTTTTAGTCTGTGGAGGTATGGTGGCTAACTTGAGGGTAAAGCATTAGGAATCAATGTGGCGCAGTTCTTGGATAAATCTGATCTGTAACGTAGCAGTTTGAAAACGACATAGCTTATCATTGCTGCTACGATAGCATTGGGTTGTATTAGGACTGTATGTCGATAGGGAAGAACTACAAGATTTTAAAGGGTATAGGCTGGGCCATTTCGGGGATTTTCATCCTCTTTGTGGGGATTGTACTCCTCATTCGCAGTGCGTGGGGACAAGGTCTCATTGTGACCAAAGCCCTTGATTTTGTAGCCCAGAAGACAGACACACGTGTCGAGTTGGATAGGCTGTTTATCACCTTTACGGGCAATGTCTACCTAGAAGGACTCTACGTCGAAGATCAACAACAGGACACGCTGCTCTACTCAGACAATCTGGAAGTCTCCGTTGCATTGCTCCCCATTCTCATGGATCGAACCATTGACGTGGACAAAGTCTCATGGTCTGGTCTGACCGCTCGCGTCCAACGAGCGGATAGTACGGGAGCTTTCAATTTTGATTTTCTCATCGATGCATTTGCCTCACAAGATACCACACAGACTGATCCACCTAGCGAACCATACCAGTTTGCTATTGGGGTGATTGCCTTTCGAGATTTTGACCTGTTATATGATGATCAGTATGCTGGGATGTATAGTACGCTGCAGCTCGGTGAGTTGAGGCTAGATGTAGATCGTATGGATCTGGATACGCTGACTTTCGAAGTAGACGAACTCAATATCGCCCATACTCAAGTCGTCTACGAACAGACCAAAGCAACCGCAGAGAAAGGCAGTAGTTCGAGTGATGATGCGAGTGCTTTGCCTTTTTTTCGGGTAGGGGATTTGGAGCTGGAGGACGTTACGGTGCGTTATGCCGCGAGACCAGATACTATGTCGTTGGATGCTGTGATTGGCTACTTGCTGTTGGAAGATCCTGTTTTGGATTTGACACAGCAGTATATTCAAGGAAAGAAACTACAGTTGGATGACTCGGATATTGCTTGGCATAGCATGGCTATGGAGGAGCAAGTGAGTGACACGCTGACACAGTCATCAGCATCATTCGAATGGCCAGACTGGCAAGTACAGGTGGATGACATTAGTCTGGAGCGAAACCATTTGTCCTATACTACTGGTAGCAATACCCCAACGGTTGGAGCCTTTAATCCTCAGGCAATGGATTATCGAGGATTGACCTTGCTGGCGGAGGATATCAGTCTGCAAGATCAACAAGCTCATTTGATGCTCAACCAGTTAACATTTGCTGAGGCAAGCGGATTTACATTGAGCGAACTCGCTTTTGAACTGACAGTGGATGAGCAATCTGCCGCGTTGACGGATTTCGTTTTGGCGACTGCCCAGAATAAGCTAAAGGCTGACATACATGCCGAATATGCATCCATCGATCAGTTGATCCAAAACCCCAAACAGACGAAAGTAGCCTTACAACTGAACGACATGGCGCTACAGATGCAAGAGGCTTACATATTTGCCCCTGATTTAGCACAAAACGCTACAGTCGCTGTATTTGGTGAGGAGGTTCTGTCAGGTAGGATTGACCTAGAAGCATCTCAGGCAGCGGTGACACTGCGCCATACGGAGCTACACTGGGGCGATCAGACACACATTACGCTAGATGGAGAAATTCTGAACCCTTTGGATAGCAATCTACTGAGTTTTGACATGCAGACGGTAAAGCTCCGTACAAGAAGGGCAGATGTAGACCGACTGTTAGGAGCACAGGCCTCTGGTATTCAGTATCCTGATTCGATACGGGTGACAGCAGCTGTGGTAGGCGACCTGAGCCAGGTCAAGGTCAATACAGCTGTGAATACTACGGATGGTGATGTGCGTTTGGATGGGCGGTTTTCGAAGAAGAAAATGATGTCTTTCGATGCTGACCTAGCAGTGGATCAGTTGGCGATGGGCAAATGGCTACAGAATCCTGCGCTAGGAGAAATGAGCTTTACGGCTACAGCCAAAGGCAAAGGGAATGATCTCCAGTCTCTTAATGCAGACCTCAAGACACACTTTACGGCTTTTCAAATCAAAGAAAAAGACTACTCTGATCTTACGCTCAAGGGAGAAATGAAGAACGGGAGGGCAACGGTGGATCTGATCATCGATGATGAAAATATCAAGTTGGCGCTCAACGGTCAGCTGCATCTGATCGAGGAGCGCAAAGAGATACAATTGGCTCTGGATCTAAAAGGAATAGACCTGTATGCACTTGGATTGACACAGGACGATATTCGAGCGAGAATGAAACTAGAGCTTTCGGCTGTTTTGGATTCTGCGGATAGCAGGTTGCATGCGGTGATTTCAGAAGGGCAGGTGGTCTATGACAAGGAGCCGTATTCGCTGGGGGCTTTTTCGGTCGATGGTCTGCGTGATGAAGACTCGACGAAATTAGAGATCTCGAGCCAAGTACTCAACGCCAAGCTACTGTCCAATGCCGCTCCTGAGGTGATGATTGCTGCGATAGAGCGGCACTTGTCTAGTTATTTGGAGGATACGACGGAGAGGAATATGGACAGCCCTGTGGGGATGACGCTGGATATGACCATTACCGAAACGCCCATGCTACTAGAGGTGGTTTTGGCAGATTTGGAGGAACTCGATCCAGTCAATCTACATGTGGATTTTAGCGAAGAAAAACGACTGCTGGATTTGCAGTTTTCAGCTCCTTATACCCAATACAACGGAACAGTCGTAGACAGTTTGGAGATGCATGTCCATGCAGATTCTGCTCAGTTAGCCTTTGATATGGGGTGGTATGAGATCGCGATGGATCCAGTACTGATCGAGCGTACGCGTCTGTCAGGGACGGTGGCTGAGGATCAATTGGTGTTTGATCTGGATGCCTATCGAGGAGAGGATGTGCTCGTGCATGTGCAGTCTGATGTGCATAGCATTGGCGATACGATAGTCTATCATATGCGCCCAGAGGGGTTGGTCTTGAATGGGCAGTCATGGCAAGTAGACCCTGACAATGAAATCAAACTAGCCCAGTCATTTGTGAATTTTTCAGACTTTGTATTGAGTTATCAGCAACAGCGGGTGGAACTTGACTGTGGTTTTGCGCAGGTGGATGAGCCGCACATCGGTTTGCGTTTGGCGAATTTTAGTATTGGTTCGGTGACTAGTTACCTGTCGGGAGGTGAGCCGCTGGCTGATGGAGTTATGGGTGGGGATGTGGTTTTGGTCAATCCCTTTGCTGACAAAGCGCTCCTCGCTGACCTGACAGTAAAAAACCTTCAGGCCATGGGGGCGCAGCTGGGTACACTGACCTTGTACGGTGAATCGAAAACAGCTAAAAATTATGATTTTGATCTAGGACTGAAAGGAGAATACATTGATCTGGGACTGAAAGGAGACTATCATGCGTCGGCGGATAGAGCGGCGATGAATCTTGATTTGGACCTGAGACAGTTTCAGGCGCATTTGCTAGATAGTCTCTCTGGAGGGCAGCTCTCAGATGCTTCAGGTGTGATTACGGGTAAGGCCAAGGTCAGTGGCACGACGCTAAAACCGGAATACAAAGGAAACTTGGCATTTGATCAGGTAGGTTTTCGTGTGGATGCTTTGGATGCCAAGTTTATGCTGGCAGAGGAGCAAATCAGCTTTGATACGAAACAGGTCATACTTAACCAATTTACGGTCCTCGATGAGAAGCAAAATAGCATCGAAATTGATGGGCTGATCAATACGGTCGATAGACTGAATCCGAAGTTTGATATCCGTCTTCAGGCGAAGAATTTTCATGCACTCAACTCTGACAAGAATGACCAAGAGTTGTTTTACGGGAAAGTCAATTTGGATGCGGACATGAAAGTAGGTGGAGATTTGAAAATCCCTATCATCCGTGGCAAGATCAACATCAACGAGGGGACGAACCTGACAGTTGTGATTCCAGAGTCTGAAGTGGAAGTCAAAGAAAGAGATGGCGTGGTGCTATTCGTGAACAAGCAAAACCCAGACGATATCCTCACCAGAGGCAATGAGGAAGAGCTCTCTGCTATGACACTCAAAGGCTATGATGTCAATGCCACTGTCTCGATCAACGAAAAATCAACTTTCAAAATCGTAGTAAATGAAAACACGAATGACAATTTAGAGATATCTGGTAAAGGAGATTTTAACCTTGGGTTAGAGCCGAATGGACGTACGTCCTTTAACGGGAGGTATGAGATCAGCAAAGGACACTACAAAGCCAGTCTCTATAATTTGGTAACGAAGGAGTTTGATATAGCGTCTGGTAGTCGTATTGTGTGGAAAGGTGACCCGTTGGATGCCGATGTGGATGTTCGTGCGATCTATAAAGTAACGACATCTGCTGCACCACTGATGGCCAATAAGACCTCTGGTTTAACGAGCGATGCAGCCAGTATCTATAACCGACGCTTGCCGTTTTTGGTTTATCTCAATGTGAAAGACCAGTTGCTGAAACCACAAATCTCATTCGAGCTAGATATGAAACCAGAGGATCAGAGTACCCTTGGTGGAGAGGTATATGGACAGATCAAGCAGCTCAACGAGCAAGAAGAGGAACTTAATAAGCAGGTGTTTTCACTGTTGGTTTTGGATCGTTTCTTCCCACAGGCGGGTAGTGACGGTAGTAGTGGAGGTACAGCCGCTATCGCACGAGACAATGTCTCTAAGGTGCTGTCAAGTCAACTCAATCAGGTGTCGGACAAGGTGACGGGCAATTCAGGATTGGAACTGAATTTTAATGTAGACAGCTATACGTATGATCAGGGCGAAGGGGCTGAGACGCGCACGCAGCTCGGAATCGATGCAAGGAAGAAATTTGCGGATGATCGCGTGATTGTGAAGGTCGGGAGTGATGTCAATATCCAAGGCAAAGAGCAGGAGGGACAAGGTTCGCCATTGATCGGTGACGCGAGTGTCGAGTATTTGTTGACCAAAAACGGCCGATACCGTGTCAAAGGATTTGGCAAGGATGAGTTCGATACGGTGATCGATGGGCAGTATTTCGTGACGGGTATAGCTTTTATATACAACCGCGAGTTCAACGAGTTTAGTGATCTATGGAAGAGGGCCGCCAAAGAAGAAGGGATAGATTTAGACTCAAAAAAGCAAAAGAGTTCGAAGAAAGAAGAGCAACAAACCAAGACCGACAAGAAGAAATAATATGACGACAAAGCTCAAAACATATAGCTATTTACTCTTCATCTTACTCATCATAGAAGGATGTACAGTGATGCGTTATGTGCCAGAGAATGAGCGGTTGTATACAGGAGGATCGATTGCTCTCAAGGCACCTGATGGCGAGAAAAACAAGCGAGCACTGGACAGAGAACTCGAAGAACTATTGAGGCCAAAACCCAATAAGAAGATTCTTGGGCGTAGGGTCGGTCTGATGGCGCATTATCTGGTAGAAAATGATAAAGATGATTTTGTCGTTCGTTTCATCAATAAAAAAATAGGAGAGGAGCCAGTCTATCTCTCCGATGTGAAAACAAACCGAACCGAAGAATTGATAGAAAACCGTCTCGAAAACCGAGGGTACTTCAAAAACTACATCAAGAGTGAAGAGAAAATAGGTCGCCACACTGCTCAGGTGAAATATAGCGTCGAGATGCAAACGCCATATAAGTTGCGCGAATACATTCTCAGTGCTGACAGCCTCCCAATATATAAGGTGATCGCCGAATCCATGGAGAAAACATTGCTCGACTCAGGTTCACGTTTTGATCTATATGCACTGACTGCCGAGCGGGAGCGTATCGACACCTACCTAAAGTCTCAGGGGTATTATAACTTTAGTCAGAAGCTGCTCATCTTCGAAGCAGACACCAATCAGATCGGAGACAAGAATTTCAATCTCTATCTGCGACTGAAAAAGGATGTGCCTCATGCATCCATTATTCCCTACGAGATTAGTAGTCTGACAGTCTATCCGAACTATTCGGTAGACGAGGATGCGGTAGAAGATACCGTCATGCTCGATAGTACAGCGTATGTACAGGAGGGGATTTTCTTTAAGCCCAATCGGCTGTCCGATCACATCGTATTAGCACAAGGGCAGGGGTATGACCCGACCAATGCCAAATTCACCAGCCGTAGACTCTCCTCGCTCAATACCTACAAGTATGTCAATATTGATTTTGAAGAGCAGCCCATTGATAGTACTTCTCAGCAAGGGTTTTTAGATACCAAAATCTACCTTTCACCGCTGAGCAAACGTGCGGTGCGGGCCGAATTGCAAGCGGTCATGCAGTCCAATAACTTCACGGGTCCAGCTTTGTCTCTGACCTATAGCGACCGCAATCTTTTCGCAGGGGGAGAGAAAATCAATGTCTCGGCAAAGGTGGGCTATGAAGCGCAAGTGCTCAATGGGAGCAACGAAGGGTTGACGAGTACTCAGTTAGGGGGTAATGTGGAGCTGATTTTTCCAAGACTCATCTTTCCTGGGCGATATACTGGACGGTTCAAATATTCGATTCCTAAGACGAAAGTGGCTATGGGTATGGATTTTCTGGATAGGAGTAGCTATTACCGACTGATCTCATATCTCGGGACTTTTGGCTATGCTTGGCAAGGCAACAGACGGGTGTTTCACCAGATTAATCCGATTAGCATCAACTATGTGAACCTGACCCATGTGACGAGTAGGTTTCAAGACATCCTAGATGAAAACACCTTTCTCAAGACCAGTTTTGAGCAGCAGTTTATTGCAGGGCTGACCTATACCTTCGTGTACAATGAGCTGGTAGACTCCAAGAAACCCAACGCACTGCTGATGAAAGTGAATGTAGACATAGCAGGCAACATGGTAGATCTCTTCGCTGGACAGGAGGATGGTGGAAGTAGTGATTTTTTAGGGTTAGCGTATGCGCAGTATGCTAAAATCGATATGGATATTCAGAATCATTATCGTTTTGGGCGATCCCAGGTGCTCGTTGGACGGGTGTTTGGGGGCGTGGGTTATGCCTATGGCAACTCGGTCACTATGCCATATTCCAAGCAGTTCTTTTCGGGAGGGCCTTATAGTGTGCGAGCCTTTCGCATACGGTCTTTGGGACCAGGAACGACCAGTCCTGACGATGCTCAGACCGATAGCTTTTTCGATCAGTCAGGAGATATCCGCATAGAGGCCAATGTCGAGCATCGCTTCCCATTGATTTCATTTTTGAAAGGGGCGTGGTTCGTGGATGCAGGGAACGTTTGGTTGATTAAAGAGAATGATGAATTGCCAGGAGGACGTTTTTCGTCACAGTTCCTGAGTGAACTGGCTGTGGGAGCAGGGGTCGGTCTGAGGGTCGATCTACAAGGTTTTGTGATCCGCCTTGATCTCGCTACCCCACTCAAAAACCCAAGTCTGCCTGCTGGTGAACGACTCACATTTGATCTCCGAGATTCTATCCTCAATTTTGCCATAGGGTACTCATTTTGATTGTTCTCATGAGAGGATATTGGTATGCTGGGGTTGAATCTTGTGGGTTAGCTAAATGCTTTAGGTTTGCGCTTTTGCCCTGCACTTTCTACGATATCTGTGATTCTTTTTTGTCGAGTCTCAGGTCTTTTGGCTAAGATGACCCATTGCAGTAGACTTTTTCTCGCCGATTTACTTAGACTTAGAAAGTAGTCCATGGCGCCAGTTGTCTTTTTTAGTTCTTGGTCTAAGTCTTTGGGTATGGCAAGATTTTCTACTTCATCTAGGATCGTCCATGACCCATTTTGTTTGGCTATCTCGATACACTGAAGCCCTGCATCTGTCATTAGACCTTCCTTGATCAAGAGTTCTACTTTGTCCTTGTTGATCTTTGACCATATACTGTTGGCTTTTCGTTTGCTAAAGTACTGTATGTATTTTGTCTCGTCGATGGTTTTTTTTACGCTATCTATCCAGCCAAAGCATAGTGCCTCATCTACTGATTGGCTCCAAGTAATGGTAGGGATTTGCGCTTTTTTCTTATAGAAGATGAGCCATACTGCGTCTTTGTCCACATGGTTGGTTTGGAGCCATTGTCGCCATTCTTGTTGATTGGAGGGGCAAAACTCCTCGATTGTTTTCTCTTTCATGTTGGGGTATTATCAGTGCGATCTGAATAGTGTCTATGATGCTAATTTATCCTGAATTGTATAATTCAGGAGTTAAACGTTAAAAAGAAGGTAGTTTAAAGGTAGTAATCAATGTGCTAAATAGCATTTTACTAAGCGTAAGCGTTTAACCCATTGGGTTAAGCTACAACTGACGTTCAGTTCCGAAAAAAACAAACGCTGTTAACGTTGTTCGATAGGGATAGATAAATCCTTTTGGAGGGTATGTTAGATATGGATCAAAACAAATAGTGCAAGGCTTGGAGTAGCCTTGCACTGTGTTTTTTCATTAGAGTAGTGAGTCCATCTTAGCGATGGAGGTTTTTGTTAATGTCCTTGATCGCTGCGAGCGTCGGGATCATGTTACCTTCTACATCCAGAAATTTGATCTTCTTTTGTGAGACCAATTGTACCCGTTCTATGGGACGGATTTCGCGGTATTTTTCTACACTGATCAGGTCGTATCCTGATTTTATTTTGATTGATATTTGGTGTACGGTCATATCGTGATTTTTTCTCGGTTCTACTTATTTCATCAATTGGAGCAACTCTTCTTCGCTCATTTCCATCTCTTCCTCTTCTTCGCCCATATTGGCCTCACCTCCGATGATGATACCATACTTTTCCTCATCAGGAGAGACACGCAGACCTATGGTTTTCTTGAGTAGCGTGAACATGACATAGGAAACCGTGATGGTAAAAACAAAAGCGACTGATACACCTAGTGCTTGTATGCCCAGCTGTGTTAGTCTGGAAGTTTCTGGACCGAGTTGCCCGAACAAAGCCACACACAGCGTACCCCACACGCCACAGAATCCATGGACTGGAATGGCACCTACTGGGTCGTCCAGTTTTAGCTTATAGAGGATGAGGTCATAGCCATAGTTGTGGACGAGTCCAGCCGTGAGACCGACTGCTAATGCGCCGAAGTGGTTGACATTGGCACAGCAAGCTGTGATGGCAACTAACCCACCTATGATTCCTCCGAGAAACTTAGGGTACAGGTCTTTTCTATTCTGAAACCAATAGCAATGAAAGAAGGCAACCAGACCAGCCGCCGCTCCTGCGATGTTGGTATTGAGGATGATGTCGCCTACTGCTCCATCTAGCGCCAACTGGCTACCGCCGTTGAAACCCCACCATCCAAGCCATAGGATGAGTAGTCCTAGGACACTGTAGGAGTAGTTGGCGGGCTTGAACTCCTTAGGGTTTCCGTGGCTATCGAACCTGCCGAGCCGTGGACCGATGATCCATATACCCACTAGTCCTACCCATGCACCTATCGAATGCACGACGGTCGATCCAGCAAAATCGATAAAGCCTAAGTCGGCTAGCCAAGCGGGATTGTCTTCATAAAACAGATTGCCCCACACCCAGTGTCCAAAGACCGGATAGATGACCACAGCTACGATCGCTGAGGCAGTCATGTAGGGGATAAAACCCGTACGCTCTGACATGGCTCCTGATACGATCGTCAGGGCGGTGGTCGCAAAGGCGATCTGGAATAGGAAAAAGATGGTGCCTAGGCCTGACCCTTCAGGGTTGTCCTGTACACCGATCCCAAAAAACAAATCAGTACCTATGAGCCCATAGGAAGATTTGCCAAACATAATTCCAAACCCGATAAACAGGAAGATCAGACTACCGATGATCCAGTCGATGAGGTTTTTGATGGCAACTGCATTGCCATGCTCGGCTCTGACCATTCCGACCTCAAAAGCCTTGAAGCCCGCTTGCATGAAAAATACCAGCGCGGCGGACAGTAATACCCAGATGTGATCGATGTTGAAACTAACTGTTGGGGGGGAGGCATCGGGCATAGCCCATACCTCAGACATTGTTGCATACGAAATCAGCAACAATGTTGTCATAATTTTTCTCTTCATAAATGATTTTAATGAGTGATTCTACCTACTACTAATTGCGAATATTACTAATAAGTAGTGTGTTTAAAAGCAATCAGGGCACTATATAGCAAAATATGTGAAGAGATAGTTTTCAATATGTCTAATGACCATAAAATAAGGTAATAACTAACGGTTTTAGTATGGAGGAGTGTCAGGTATTAGTTGCATGCCCTACTCATGTATGAGTCAGGCTATGACTCAAATTGGCTATACATCGGTCGGGTTTACTGACCAATGTAAATTCTTGATTCGGAGAATAAGTCATAGACTGCTACGAGAGATTCTCTGCCTGTCGAGTTGTCGTAGGGTTCGTATTGAGAGATGCTGTCTCGGTCTTCGGTATATACTGGCGAATAGCTCGACTCGAACTCATCCCAGACAATGAGGAGGTATTGATAAGATATTTTGCTCAAACGGCCCTCTTCTAACCAAGTATTGAAAAGCATTTCGTCTAGTGGTCTCGGGTAATCAGAACTATCAAACATAATTTATGGGATGCAAATCGTTTCTTTCAATAAGGTAGACAGTCTACGAATGTCTGTGCAAATCTAGAAAGTAGTTGGGGCAATTAGGTATTCGTGTGATGCTAATTTAGGCAGGTATTCATCTCCTCAAATCGTTTAATAATTTTCATAGCCGTAAATTGCTCAGTAGACTTTAGCTGGTTGACTACCGATATACTCGATTCGTCATAGTGTAGATAGTCATTTTTTAGGTCTACCCGTTGTCCCATTTTTAGGCGTTTTTCTTCGGTATTGTACCACAAGTAAATCATTTCTTATTGGACTTTAGCTGTTTGATGTTTCAAATCTGCCGTGATCTAGATCTAAAATGAAATTGTTTCGATAGAGGCCTCTAATGAGACGATGAATGAGGGTGTTGATGCTTTATATGTATGATATGGGTGGTGCCAAAGTACATTGACCAGCTTTTTTGCCTTTTGTCTAAGGCCAAAGGCAAGAATTGTAAATTCGGTTTTAACTTGCCATTGAATTATTATGCGTATTACATGATCACGATTATTAGCGGTACTAACAGAAGAAACTCTGTATCGAAGAAAATAGCACATATCTATCAATCTATCCTGAGAGACAAAGGGCAAGAAGCGGAAGTGATTTATTTGGAAGATTTGCCAACGGACTTTGTCACGACGGCACTCTACGAAAACGCTGGAAAGAATAAGCTCTTCAACCCTTTTCGTGAGCTGATCATGCAGTCACAAAAAATGATCTTCGTCGTACCTGAGTACAACGGTTCTTTCCCTGGTGTACTCAAAGCCTTCATCGACGGGATGAAATACCCTGATGCATTTCGAGGTAAGAAAGCCGCTCTCGTAGGTTTGTCTTCAGGGATACAAGGGGCAGGTCTAGCGCTGAGTCACCTTACGGATATATTCAACTACTGTGGCATGCACGTACTCGCCCAAAAGCCCAAACTATACCATATCGAAAAGAACCTGACCGAAAACAAACTGTCAACGCTGTATCATGGTCTACTCGAAGAGCAGGTCGATGCGTTGCTGACATTCTGATGAGCGCTTGCTGAGAAACGCCGAGAGACTTAAAACCATACAATACTTCTTTCTGACATGCTTTTGGTATCTAGTTTAGTTCTGTCTCTTGTTGCTCTCAGGTATGTATGTGGTATCGAAAATAGCTAACCCTGCACAGCTGGAGGTGTAGTGAGCTGTGTGATCATCCCTTTAAAGATGAATCCATGAAAGGGGAGTACTGCATACCAGTACAGTCGTCCTAGTACACCTAAGGGTCTAAAAGTAGCGGTCTGTATGAGTTGATCGTCCACTATCTTGAACTCAAGCCAAGCTTCGCCGGGTAGTTTCATCTCAGCAAATAAGAGTAACCGCCCTTCGGTTTTGTTGGCGTACAAGGTGCGCCAAAAATCGATCGTGTCACCGACATTGATAGATGAGGGATTGGTTCGTCCTCGTCTTAGTCCGACACCCCCGGAGAGTTTGTCGATAAAGCCCCTTAGGCTCCATAGCCAGTCGCCATAGTACCACCCTGTCTCTCCACCTAGACTCCATATTTTGTGAATGCATGCGGTTCGGTCTTTGATGGTGCGGGTTCTTACATCTTTGAAACATCCGTAGGAAGGGACTTGAATAAAGTCCGATATGTTAAAGCTAAGTCCGCTACTCGAATAGGCATCTTTCCAACTGGACAGGATTTCGTTGCTTTCGATTTTGTGAAAGGCTTTGGCCAAGGATTCTTGATAGCTGATAGGCTTGATCCCTAGGATGTCAGCGAGCTGATGGTCACGGCAGATCACTTCTATTTTCATACTGTTGACGAGGGATATGGCCAGTTTGTAGGAGGTGGAGGTGACGAAGTATAGCCAGTAGGAGGAGAGTTTTGGGGTCATCACGGGCACAGTGATGATGGTACGCTTAAGGTTTCGTGCTTGGCCAAACTCCAGCAGCATGCTTTTGTATGACAATACATCTGGCCCACCGATATCAAAGTTTT
Source organism: Reichenbachiella agariperforans (assembly GCF_900142205.1). Lineage (GTDB taxonomy): Bacteria > Bacteroidota > Bacteroidia > Cytophagales > Cyclobacteriaceae > Reichenbachiella > Reichenbachiella agariperforans. The sequence continues at coordinate 260,450 of NZ_FRAA01000003.1, read as the reverse complement.
GGTTATAGGTTTTTGGGTTGAAGAGTGACTTGGAGAGAAAACCAAGGACATCCGAGATGCCTATGGGTTGACACTTGGTGTTGAGCCACTTGGGGGTGATCATGACAGGTAGTTTTTCTACCAGGTCACGTATGATTTCGAAGGAGGCACTGCCCGAGCCAATGATGATCCCTGCTCGTAATGCAGTGAAACTATAGTCCCCTTTGCTCAGTTCTATTTCTACATTTTTTCGAGAACTGAGGTGTTTCGAAAGCTCTGATTCGTTGACTATTCCGCTGAGATAGATGACATGCTGGACACGGGTTCTATTCAGTGCCTGTCTGAAATGGATGGCGGATGTCTCTTCGAGGGACTGATAATCGGCTGACGCGGACATGGAGTGTACCAGATAATATGCGGCATCTATGTCCTCGGGGATATGTGCTAGTGATGCCTCATCCAGTAGGTCTAGTTGTAGTATGGAGATATTGCCATGCAGTGACGCAGGGGGATTGAATCTTTTAGGGTCTCTGACACAGCAAATGACCTCATGGCCAGCTTCCACGAGAATGGGAAGCAGTCGTTTGCCAATGTATCCTGTAGCTCCTGTTAGTAGTATTTTCATAGGGTAGGGTTGTACTCCATTGTTACAGCGGTAGCCTTGGGTTTAGGTGAAGATAAAGGATCGGTTGGCCAATAACCAAAATATGGCTAGAGGTTCCCTACCGATAGACAATGGAAATGCGATCGAACGTGGGGAGAACTTTTTCCAAAATGCTATCTTTTATTGTCCTGAAAAGTTCAATTCTTTTGAGACGACTATTCGATTGTCTCATCGTCAGGCAACCCGTTTACTTGGTTTTTCGACTCGCTGATTTCTGGTTTTATACCCCGATGGCCGCTTGGTTTGGGTTGTATATTGCAGTGATGGGAGCATACCCAAAAAGGTAAGCTTACTAGGAGTATAAGGTAAGGCAACACACACCTCAACTAAAGCTTACTTGGAGCCCATGGTAAGGCAACATACACCCCAACTAAAGCTTACTTGGATCTCATGGTAAGGCAAGCTTTGGATCTTGTATAGTCCAGTATTGAAAAACGGTCAATGTACCTTGGGCTTATCGTTCACGGCCGTCTACTTGATTAGCGATTTTTTTTAATCTCCTTTAGTAGTTCTTTTGGATTTTGTCGATTATCACTAAGAGTAATTATTTCTATATCAAGTCCTTTAATTCTGTAATAAAAAGATGTTTGTTTGGAAATAACACATTTGTAAAACCCGCCCATTAAATTAGTTTTAGGAGAGGATTCAGGGAATTTTTCAATTCTTCGGATTGCTGAATCTAAATCTTTAAGAAAATTTGATTTAGATTGATGTCCCCACTCAGAATTTAGATATTCAAGGAGTTTATCTAGTTTTAATTCTGCAACAGGAGATAAGTAAATAGTATGCTTACTACTCACGAAACTTTCTTCAAATAATCATCAAATGAGGTTCTACTTCCTTTATCTAGAAGATTTAAAGCAATTTCAATTTCTTCGGTTTCAGACTTTGTTAATTCTTCTCCGAAATCTTCATACTGACTTTGTATTAAGTCCTTAATCTTTTGAAGAATAGAGGGATTCTCTAAGTTTAAAATAAGTTTTGCTAATTCTATTTTAGATGTTTGTAAATCCATACTACAATTTACGAAAAAGTATGATTGAATTTGTCTGAAGTAGATTTATTAGATGTTAATTTTCGCTATCGCCCATGTATGAGGCATGTGCTCACACTTTGGACGAAGTGGCAAAATCTTCCAGCGCATCGAAAGTATTGGAAAGCACTGCGTTTAGAAAGATGAAAACTCCTACGAACCGGAGGTCCCTTGCGAGCAGGCCTGTAGGGTAACCGTACGCTGGGTGGTGTGAGAGGCGCACTGGCGGTCATTTGATCGTCAGCCGTCTACTTGATTGGCAACCGTTTTTTATCAGCTAGTTATAAAACTATTTAATTGTATCAGAATTCTTTAGAATCTTATTCTGCAAATTATCAATAGTTTCGTTGTCTTTAATTAAAGTTGATTCTTGATTTTGAATTTCATCAGCTTGTTGTTGGGTTTCTATTTCTTTATTTGGGATAATTCCAAAATCTTTCAATAAGCTAATACCACTATAAATTCCACCAAAAGAACCTAAAATTAATACTGGGATAAATGTTTTGGCTTTTATTTTTGAAATTTGAAAATCCAATTCCGCCTTTCTTTCCTTTCTATTTTGGGTTTTAAAATAATCATCAAAATCAAAACCATAAGAATTGGATGTCCTTAAAATCAAAGCCCATCCAATTTGAGACTGTTCAAATTTTCCTGCCTCTGCTTTGTCAAAAATATTTGCAAATCTTCTGAATTCAGTATCTAAATCATTATTATTATTATTGAAATTTTGCTTAAAATCCTTTGGTAAGCTGTCAAAATCAATTCCATTGCTATTTATTGGCTTAATCAATTCTGACAATAAACCTTTTAAAATTGGGATATCTTTCTTTTCTATTTTCATTCTAAATGGTTGCCAACAACCGAATATAGTTCACTCCACAGTTTATACGTATAATTACACGTATAAAACACGACTACCATCAGGCTGTTTGTTTTGATTCCTCCAAGAATAAGCCATTCTTCACAATCCCATACCAACACCTGGCTTGAAAATCACGCGAATCATGAAAAACCCCCAAATCTAGGTAGCGAATCAAAGGCTCGCTCTTTTCATCTTTCAGATAGCTTTGAGGAGAGTAATAAAGGTTTGGGTTTCTGCTTGCGCAAGCAGAAGATCCACCTTGGGCAAGCAGGCAGTTGAGCTTGCCCAAGCACAGGCTCCCCCTTGCGCAAGGGGAGCGTCGACCTAGCGCAAGACCAGAGCTGAGTCAATGGCTGTACAAGCGCTACAAAACAATATCCCACCCTTGGAGGCTTGTCTACTACGGAGAGTTGCCCTCTTCTTCCAAAAGCCTGACTGAGTACCTGTCCAGATTCGATATACTCCTAACCCTTCAAGATTTATCTTCACTTAGACAGAAATCTTGAAGGGTTTAGTGGGCTATAAAGGCATTTTTTACTTCTTGATTTGTTTCAAGGCTTGGTCTACTGTCTGTGTGGGCAGTTGGCAGGATTTGTTTTGGCAGACGTAGAGGAAGGTGGCACCTTCGGAGTGTTTTCCTGCTAATAGCGCGAGCGTTCCTTCTGTTTTGCCGCCTAGGAGTATCTTGTTGGGGATGTAGTGCTGGGCTAGCGCATCGCGTTTGGCGGCTGCCTCGTCTCCTACGATGGCTACTTCGTAGTGTGTTTCTCCTAGTAGGGTGTAGAGTCGCGCCCAGTTGCTGTAGTAGAAGGGGTATTCGCTGAAGTTGGCTTGGCTGTTGGCGATCATTTGTGCAGCATGCTGGATGTCTTCTTCTTGGTAGAAGTACTGCCCCAGCAGGATGAGTGCATGCGCCATGGCGGAGTTAGAACTGGGGATGACGTTGTCCGAGAGTTCCATCTTTCTCGCGATCAGTTTCTGATCCGTGTCAGAGGTGTAGTAGTACATTTTGGATTTTGGATCCAAAAAGTGTGCATTGACAAAGGTCTTCATCTCTTGTGCCTGGAGTAGCCAAGCCTCGTCAAAGGTCGCTTCGTACAGCTTGACGAAAGCGAGGATGGTAAAGGCATAGTCATCTAAGAAACCATGTATGGTCGATTTGCCATTATTGAAGTTTCTATTGATTTGATTCGCGTCAAAGATTTGCTGGGTCAGTAAGAAGTTTCCTGTTTCTAGGGCTTGCGTTTTGTACGCCTGTTTGCCCGTCGCAAAGTATGCATCCGTCAGTGCGGTGACCATGAGTGCGTTCCATGAGGTCAGGATTTTGTCATCCAGTCCTGGGCGTATGCGCTGGTCTCGTGCAGTGATCAGCGTGGCTTTGCAGTCATCGATGATGCGTTGGATTTCGGTCTCCGTGCGGCCATAGTCTACCGATAGCGTTCTGACAGAGGTTTTGCGTTCTAGGATGTTCTTTCCTTCAAAATTCCCTTTGGGCGTGATGCCATAGTAGGTCTTGAATATTTGGGCTTTTTCACCCAGTAGGCTATCGATCTCACTGGCCTGCCATACGTAGAATTTGCCTTCCTCTCCATCGCTATCGGCATCTAGTGACGAGTAGTATCCGCCGGATGCGTCTTTGAGCTCACGGTTACAAAACGCGATCGTTTCCTCTACGGTCTGTAGGTAGGTATCATCACCATAGTGTTGATAGGCGTGACTGTACAGGCTGATCAACTGGGCATTGTCATAGAGCATCTTCTCAAAATGCGGAACCGTCCACGTCGCGTCGACCGAATAGCGCGCAAAACCACCGCCGAGGTGATCGTAGATACCGCCATTGGCCATGTGATCTAGCGTCGTGCGTATGGCTTGGTTGACTGTGTCGTTGTTTCGGTAGTAGCTCTCTGCCATCAGGTATTCATAGACCGTCGGCATGGGGAACTTAGGCGCTTCGTTTTTGCCTCCTAGTTCTAAGTCTATCCCGGCGAGTAGGTTTTGAGCGATTTGGATGGCGGTGTCTGAGGAGTAGTCGCCAGCAGTTTCGTTGAAGGTAGGCATCTCGTTGTTAGAGATGCCTTCGGTTACTTTGTCGGCATGCTCACGGAGCTTTTCGGGTTCGCTTTGGTAGATTTTAGAGAAGTGGTTGAGCACTTTCTCCCAGTTGTCCCGAGGGAAGTAGGTCCCTGCAAACACAGGTTTGCCATTCGGCAAAGCGATGATATTGAGCGGCCAGCCACCACGGCCAGTCATGAGCTGGGCGGCATCCATGTAGATTTGGTCGATATCGGGGCGTTCTTCTCGGTCTACTTTGATGGAGACGAAGTTGGTATTCATGTTCGCTGCGATCAGGCTATCCTCGAACGACTCGTGCTCCATGACATGACACCAGTGACAGGCGGCATAGCCTATGCTGATGATGACGAGCTTGTCTTCTTTTTGTGCCTCGGCTAGGGCTGGGTCTCCCCAGGGCTGCCAGTTCACGGGGTTGTGTGCATGCTGGAGCAGGTAGGGGCTGCTTTCGTGGATCAGGGCGTTGGTGTACTTATGTTCTTGGTTCATAGGGGTACAGGCATGGATGAGTAGCAGGGCGATGAGCCCTGCTAAAAATTGCTTTTTCATAATCTTGGTATTTGGATTCCCAAACGCCCCAATCTACGCGTCTATTAGGACGCGACAGTGATCAGGTAGTAGTTTTTCTTGCCCTTCTGTGCAAGCAGGTATTTGTCATTGAGTAGACTGAAGTCAACCGCTTGATCCGCAGATTCTACTTTGGTTTTGTTGATGCTGACACCACCGCCTTTGATCATGCGTCGCGCCTCTCCTTTGGAGGGGAATACTACGCCATCGCTGCCTTCGGATAGTAAGTCGGTCACGTTTTCTAGCGCCGCATAGTCCGCTTGGCTGATGGTAGCCTGTGGTACGCCTTCGAATACAGACAGCAGTGTTTTTTCGTCCAGAGAAGCCAGATCCTCAGCAGTTGACTTGCCGAATAGGATGCTGGATGCTTTGATGGCCATCTCCAGATCCTCTTGAGAATGTACTCTGACCGTGATGTCCTCGGCGACTGCTTTTTGGAGTATTCTGAGGTGTGGCGCTTCCTTATGCTCTGCGATCAAGTTGTCAATCTCTTCTTTCTCTTTGAGGGTAAAGATCTTGATGTAATTTTCTGAATCTTCGTCCGATGAGTTGAGCCAGTATTGGTAAAACTCGTACGGAGACGTTCTGTCCTTGTCCAGCCATACATTGCCACCAGCCGTCTTACCAAACTTAGTTCCGTCTGCCTTGCGGATGAGTGGCGTAGTGATCGCCCATGCTTCGCCTTGTGCTTTTCTTCGGATCAGTTCGGTACCGGTGACGATATTGCCCCACTGGTCAGACCCGCCCAGTTGTACTTTGCAGTTTTTGTTTTGGTTGAGCCAGTAGAAGTCATAGCCCTGCACCAGTTGGTAGGTGAACTCGGTGAAAGACATGCCTGTCTCTAGTCTTGTTTTGACAGAGTCTTTGGCGAGCATGTAGTTGACAGAGATGTGTTTGCCTACATCACGGATGAAGTCAAGGAAGTTGAAATCCTTGAACCAGTCGTAGTTGTTGACCATCTCGGCAGAGTTGTCCCCACAGTCAAAATCCAAGAACTGCTCTAGTTGTTTTTTGACACTTGCCAGGTTGTGATTGAGGATGTCCTCGGACAGCAGGTTTCTTTCAGCAGACTTGCCAGATGGGTCACCGACCATGCCTGTCGCACCACCGACCAGTGCTAGTGGCTTGTGTCCTGATCTCTGTAGATGTACGAGCGTCATGATCTGTACCAAGTGTCCGATGTGTAGCGAATCAGCCGTCGGGTCAAATCCAATATAGGCAGACACCATTTCTTTATTCATTTGCTCTTGTACCCCAGGCATCTTATCGTGTATCATGCCTCTCCACGTCAGTTCTGCTACAAAGTCTTTTATCATTATTCTAATAATATTCTGTAAGTATTCTTGAGATTTTGAACTGACAAAGATAGAAGTAAAAAATAGGATTGGATAAGGATTTTTAATTAAGCCAAAAAATAAATTATTCAATCTGTAATCCGTATTTTGGGCGTTAAAATCTACTGTGACCAGCTATCTAACATAACTAAAGCCATGATATGCAGCTAAAACTAACGCTAACGATTTTAACATTTCTCACATCTTTTATAGCCCTAGGTCAGGGGCAAGATTCTTATTCGAGCCGAGCAGAAAAGGAGGCCGCTGCTGCCCGATACTATCAACAAGCGAACGAAGCGGTGCTCCAAGCCAGATATGAGCTAGGCGTGATCTACTACGATAGTGCGATCCAGTTGGACAGTCGCCAGTCAGACTATTATATTTCCAGAGGACAGGCCAAAGAACTGGAAGGGGATGAGGTCGGTGCTTTGATTGATTTTGAGTCCGCTCGCAAAGTAGACCTTATGAACTATGCTTCGGTGTTTAAGCGAGCTTTGATCTACTATAACAGAAAGAACTACAAGCAGGCAGCGTCTGATTTCACTTTCCTGATCGACAACATGGAGACCATCGAGACGCGTGCGGTGATTTTTAAAGGCGTGTCCTATGAGGAAGATGGAGAGGTCAAACTATCAGGAATCTCTACGATGGAGGAAATGAAGGCGGATGTCTATATTCATCGTGCGATGACCTATGAAAAGCTAGGGTACAATACGCCAGCGATGTTGGATTTTGATGCGGCGATCGAGTTGAATGGTTTCGACCCGAACTATTATGTGAGTCGGGGGATGTACCGGTTGGATCGTGGAGACAAAACAGGTGCGATAGCAGACTATCGTCGTGCACTCAAGATCAATCCGCATCACCGCAATGCACTATATAATCTAAGCTTCCTCGTAGATGAAGACGAACGTGATGAGATCAATCAGATATTGTTTGGTAAGGGGGATTTTGCCAAGGTATACTCCAAACGGGCATTTGAGCGCTTTCAGAAAGGGCAGTATGAAGCGGCCCTGTTGGACTATGATTCTGCTTTGCTCATCAAGGCTGACAATGCCAGTGACCTGATGAATCGTGGGATTGTTAAATCCAAACTGGGAAAGTATGAGTCGGCTATCAAAGATTTTAATTCATCCATCTATGCGGATAATTCACTGCTGAGGAACTTTGTGCTCATCGGCAATGCGCAGCAGGAGCTAGGAGACTATGGCTATGCGATCAAGTATTATCAAAGGTTTCTAGACAATGCAGGACCAGACGCGTCAGTATTCTACAATATGGGATTGGCTTATATGAAGGATAGCCAGGATGATGAGGCTTGCAAGACTTTTCGTAAGGCGATAGAGTTAGGAGAAGAGCGAGCAGAAAAACCGATGGATAAGGTTTGCTTCTAAATGTTGCATCTGGATTCAATTTCTATCGGGTATCTAGGTTGCATTCCACTCAATATGATATATTCGCTATCAGTAGATATAAAACGTATTAGGTACGGGTATTAAAACACAAAGCATGTACGAAGTAAAAAAAGCGCCAATCGGTAGGTTTGAAGCCTATCGTTTGACGAACACAGCAACTGGCGAGTATTTGGAGGTATTGTCGGGTTTTGGAGCAGGGATCAATGATTTAGTGGTCGAGAACGGCAAAGGAGATTTGGTGTCTATCATAGATGGATACCGCAGCGAGGAAGAGGTGATGCGTACCCATCATTCAGCCTTCAAAGGCTCTAAGCTTTCACCGTTTCCTAATCGACTGACTGCTGGGCAATACAGTTTTGAGGGTGAGGATTACCAGATGATAGTCAATGAAATCGATCGCAACAATAACCTGCACGCATTGTTGCACTGCAGACCCTTTGAGGTGGTAGATACGGTGGATGGCTCTGACAACTGTCAGTTGGTACTTCGCTATCAATACCTCGGTACCGATCAAGGTTATCCATTTGCTTACGCGATGACTGTCACGATTTCGTTCGGAAAGGAAGGTACACGTTTCGACACGTCGATAGAGAATATAGGGCAAGGCAGCATGCCGATAGGTGACGGATGGCATCCTTACTTTCAGTTCGACAATGGTGTAGGGCAGTTGACATTAGAGATGGGAGCTGCCAAGCGTATCTTTTCCCTTGCAGGCAATGCCGTTTCGGACACACATGGTTTCGAGTCAGGTCAGGAGCTAGTCGATATGGCTTTAGATGATTGCTTTCAAGTGACGGATACCAATGTGCCTTTTGTAGTGTCAATGACAGACCCATCGAATGAGATGAAGGTACAATTGTTTCAAGAGAAAGAGTATGGGTACTGTCAAATCTATTCGCCTGATTCGCGCAAGACACTGGCTGTAGAGCCTGTGACGTGTCCTCCGAATGCCTTCAATACAGGGGAAAGCTTAGTCGTTTTAAAGCCAAATGAGAAGTGGGAGTTAGGCTTTGGAATCAAAGTATTGAAGACTCAATAAAATTTAGCCAGCGTTATTAGTTACTCAGAGAAAGCGTAACTAATGATGTTGGCGCCCATGCGCAGTGCTTCTTCTCTTTTGTTGGCGGGATCGTTGTAGATGATTTGATCCTCCCAGCCATTGCCGAGATCGGATTCATAGGAGTAGAAACAGACCAATCGTCCTTCGTAGATCAGACCGAACCCTTGTGCAGGTTTGCCATCATGTTCGTGGATTTTGGGTAGACCTCCAGGGAACTGGTATAGCTGTCGGTATATCGGGTGGTCATGCGGCAGCTCTACGAATGCTAGATTAGGAAAGACTTTCTTCATTTCGAGTCGGATGAATTGATCCAAACCATAGTTGTCATCGATGTGCAAAAAACCTCCTGCTATGAGATAGTTGCGCAGATTACTGGCGTCATTGGGTGAGAAGACTACATTGCCATGCCCCGTCAAGTAGACATAAGGGTACAAAAATAAATTTGGACTACCGACCTCTACCACTGCATCTTCTGGATCTAGGTTGGTATGAAGTCGCTGATTGCAGAAAGTGGCTAGGTTGGGTAGTGCGGTCTTATTGCCATACCAGTCTCCCCCTCCGTCGTATTTGACTTTGGCAATCTGTATTTTGTTTTGCGCAAATGCGCTACTGCAGGAGATCAGCAGTACCATCAGTATGTTTCGTAGTTTGTGATCAATCATACGCACCCCGTTTGCCAAGTATTTTGCCTTTTCTGCCTCTTCCTTTTTTTGATTTGAATACATCTTTTGGGAGGTAAACCTCTAGGTTGACATTCATCAGAAAGTAAGAATCGAGTTTCCCATTGCCACGTTGCTGTCCAGGAATCATTTCATCAAACGCGTCTTGGTTGATGATGTAGACATTGTCTTCGAATTTACGATTACTGAGAGATGCATCGATCGTGCCGTCGGGATAGCCCTGTCCGTCACCGTTGGGATTAGCATAGTCACCGTACACATCATCCAGATGACCTGTGAATGCATACCTATAGCCAACGTCTACGCCTAAGTTGATGAATTCAGTGATCACTAGTTTTACACCGATATTGACGGGAATGATCCATGCCCAGCCCTTGTAGCTTTCGGTTTCGGTTTGGTAGTCGCGTAGTGTGTAGGTGGTGGATTTGCCTTCTGAGTTGGTCAAATCTGCTTTTGGGTTGAAGAAAGTTTGTCCTCCACCTATGGCGATGTAGGGTTCATAGACTCTGCGTTTGTAGTATTTTCCTTTGTACTTGAACAGATAGTAGACCATCTGTAGTTGCCACTCATGGTTTTGAGAATGAAAGGAGAGGTTGCGCTGCCTGTTGTAGGAGCTGTCTGCGGCGTTACGGTCTGAGCCTTCTAGTTTGTAGGTGGCATATTGGGCACGAACCGCAATTTTGGAGTAGAGACGCGCTTCTGCACCTACGTTGAAATGTGATAGGCCAGAGGTAAGGGGTGATCCATTGGTCAAGTCTCCTAAGTAGCCTGTCCATCCCGTCCCAGCGAATACCGAGAAATACCGATCGTGATAGCGCCAGTCAAAGAAGTTTTGGGACTGGCTTGCAAAGGCGGAAAGGAAGAAAATAACAAATAGACTCGTGCGAAGCATATAATTTTTTTAACCCTTCAAAAGTATGGTATACACGCAATAGTTGCTGTTTGAAGAGGTAGTAATATTACGAATTATTGTTGCCAAGATTACAGTTCGATTTGGTTTTTTCTCAAAACCAAGGTTGTCATGCATCGCTTTCTGTCGACGAGTACAGATTTGGTAGCTTCTATAGGGCTATAGTTATAGTCATTTTGGAGTTGCTCGATAATGCTCTCGGTGATGAGGAAACGAACACTGCCATCGGGTAGCGCATGCTGCTCTCCTTGTGGGCTGATAACATCCTCCAGCCCCATGATGGCTGTCATACGGATGAATAGCATACCTCCAGGTCTGAGGACGCGTGTCATCTCTTTGACCCCCGCCCAAAAAGTAGCGGTGTCTGGAGAGAAGTGCAGTACAGCACTGCTGATGACCAAGTCGAAACATTGGTCAGGATAGGGCATGTCGTGGATTTGACCTTCTATGAAGTTTCCTTTGGGTTGATCGGGATAGTTGCTGCCTGCGATGAACTGTAGCATGCGAATCGCATCAGGATTTTGGTCTATCCCGTGTACATTGTAGCCATTGTTGAGGAAATAGATCAGGTTTCGACCTTCTCCACAGCCTGCATCTAATACCCGCACAGTGGGTGGTATATTGGCTTTGAGGATTTGATCTAAAAGGTAGAGGTCTATATTGCCTAATTCCTTGTTGAGCTGTTGTATGGTCATGGATTGATATTTGATTCAAAAATAATGGAGGAATCCTATCTATGACTTGTCGTTGCTCTAAAATTGAATTGATTAATTTCGCATGACAACCAATGCTGTATTTTTTGAATAAAAGTAAATATATCCTCTTATTGCTGCTATGCATGGCGCATGTCTTGCTGGCAGATCGGTCCAAACAAGCACTCCGTGCCATTGAAAAGGAAGACTATGAAAAGGCGAAGGAATATCTGATTCGGTCTTATGATGTAGATAGTCTGAACCCACTGGTCTCCTATGCCTACGCTAAGTTCTATGTCGCACCGAGCAACGAACAGGGTGACCTAGATACAGCGCATGATTACATCCTAGCGGGGATGAACATGTTGCCAGACCGTACGGAAGATCATAGTGATGAGATGGATAAGTCCGATGTGACGGAGGAATCATTCTCAGTGCTGAAAATGTATATTGACAGTCTGGCTTATCAACGAGCAGTAGCTGTAGATGAAATTGAAGCGTATGCGTTTTTTATCAATCACTACCCTAATGCTGAGGAGTTAGGCTTGGCTAAGTCTCGTCGGAATGAACTCCAATTTCGAGTCATTGTGAAGGAAGGGACGTGGGAGGCTTATCAGGATTTTGTGTTGCGATACCCTGAGGCTGCACAGTATGCGGAGGCCAAAGAGCGTTTTGATCGACTGGTGTTCGAGGAGAAAACACGATCCAACCAACTAGCGGATTTAGAACAGTTTTTAGTCGATTTTCCAGATACTCCGTATCGTGATGAGGTAGAGACCATGATCTATCAAAAGAAAGTTGCGGGCTTGTTAGCCGAAGATATTATGGATTTTGTCAACCACTACCAAAACCCTCGACTAACCCAAAAAGCACTTGGGTTGCTCTATCATTCGGGAGGGATAGATGCGGATCAATTGGCTTCCTTTAACCGAACGGTATATCATCACTTCATGGATTCTGTTGCAGCATTAGAGGCGCTGAATGCGGTTGTGCTTTATCCATTTTACAAGGAGGGTAAGTATGCATTTTTTGATCTGGAGGGCAGCGCTTTTTTGGGAGGTCCTTATGAAGATATAAGTTTTTCATATTTGTGCGGCGGTGTAGAGGAAGAAGTTCTGGAGGTAAAACAAAATGGGCTATATCAGCTGATCAATCGTGCGGGGACGGTTATTTATGAAGGTGCGTTAGATAGCTATCGTGATCTGGGAAACGGGATATTGGCGGTGATCAAAGAGGGGAAAGAGGGAGCGATTACACTCACAGGAGATTTGATTCTACCCAATGTCTATGAAAAGATTGATGTGCTGGATGATAGACTGATCGTGTTTCAACAGGATGGTAAAAAGGGTTTGGCGGGAATTACGGGTCAAGTGTTTTTGGAACCCGCCTATGATGATATCTATCTCGAAGGATCCTTTTGGGTGGTCGAAGTAGATGGTGTTTTTGGTGTGACTAGTCTGGACGAAATACTCCATGACCAAAGAGAGATCGAACTTGCCTACGAGGAGGTAGAATTGATCAACGAAGATTATATAGTAGGCTATACGGCAGATCATGAGTTCTTGATCAATGGCGGTCTGCAAGTCGTTTCGCCAGAAGCCACGATTAGTATCAATACGCTTTATGAAACTTGGGTCTTTCGGGTAGAGGCTGGGTACTATGTATATGACAAAAAGTTTGGACACTATTCCGAATTGATCTATGATGATATATTGCAAAATTACGAGTGGATAGGACTAAATGCGAAAGGAGCTTGGTCTGTGCATAATAAGAGCATGGATGACGAACCGATTTTAAATATTGATTCGCTGAAGCTGATAGGGGATGATATAGCGATTGTATTTAGTGGAGAGAGAGGTACGGCTATCTTCCCGAATAAGAAAGTCGTAGAGGTGGAGGAAGGAGAGTATCTACAAACCGTGAGTTCTAGCCGCAGGACTGAAGTACATTATCTGGTGATACGTCGTGACGGGATACTGTACCTGTATAAAGATGGCGTGTTACAGTTTCGCTGTGATTATGATGAGATAGGCTTTGTTGCAGATGGCGTGTTTTCCGTCAAGGAGGGAAATAAGTATGGTGCTGTAGATGCCAAAGGTAAACTCATTATGAAGGTAAACTATGATGCAATTAGTGAGGCAAAAGATGGTGTGTCTCATGTACTGCTGGATGGTGAATTCGGAGCATTTGATTTCAATAAAAGACAGTTGCTTACCATTGGATTTCAAGAGAAATTTAGACGCTACAATGAAGCGTTGTTCGTTGTGAAAGAGGAAGATGGCTATGGTTTGTTAGGGATAGATAATCAGCAGCGTATTGATGGTGTTTACGACCAGATCGAGTATTGGACTGATAGTGCTGTGCTAGCTCATCGCAATGGACAATGGGAGGTAAGGGCGATCTATAGTGATGAGGTATATGTGAGCGGTATCGACGGTTATCAGTATTTTAGTGACTCCAGTTCGGTCAAAACCATAGAGGTTCGGATAGATAACAAATATGGGGTCTATCATGCTGAGAGAGGGCTAATCATCCCCGCAGTTTTCAACGATATCTACAATGTCGGGAGTTTACAGCAGAATGTATACTTTGCTGAGCGGGTATTTCCAGAGGGAGATTTCTATGTAGTCGTGTATTATGATGCCACGGGGAATAAAATCAGATCAGAAGCGTATAGAGGTAATGAGTATGAACTAATCGTCTGTGATGACTAGTCCAACTCATTAATTTTTCTCTCCTCTAACTCCAAATGCTGCTGGTTGTAATTTTGAAAAGATCTCGATGGAACGATATCATTTAAATAAAATCGTTTCAGTTACAACTCAAACCAAGGATGAGAAATAGCCTCCAGTTTGATAACTGGAAGCTAATAGTTTTTCCAAACCTATTCCACAATGCCTATGTTATTTCTATAATAATACATTGTGAATTTATAGTGCTGCGAGTGCTTGCTCGTAGTTGGGTTCTTCGGTAGTCTCAGCGACTTGTTCTGTGTAGACTACTTTTCCACTTTCGTCTACTACGACGATGCTACGTGAGTGTAGTCCTTGTAAAGGACCATCGATGATATCTAGGTTGTAACTCTTGCCGAATGCTCCATCTCTGAAATCAGACAGCATTACCACGTTTTCGATTCCTTCTGCTCCGCAAAATCTGCCTTGTGCGAATGGAAGGTCTCTAGAGATGCAAAGTACTTTGGTGTTGTCTAGTTTGGCAGCCTTTTCATTGAATGTCCTGACCGAAGTAGCACAAGTGCCTGTATCTACACTTGGGAAGATGTTGAGGATGAGCTTCTGTCCCGCAAAGTCAGCTAACTTAGCCTCTGAGAGATCTCCTTTAACCAAAGTGAACTCTGGCGCCGTTGAACCTGTAGCAGGTAATTGACCAGACGTGTGAATTTCGTTTCCTTTTAATGTAATCGTTGACATGTTTCTGTTTCTTGATTGATAATAGGTAAATATACTAATGCATACCCCGATGGATGGAGATATGTTTTGACTTCTTGCTAGTTTTGATCAAAAAAATGTCGTGAATCAGGATTTAAGTTGGAGTGATTTTCAGAAAGTAGATATTAGAGTTGGAGTGATTGTCAGAGCTGAGATGTTTGAGGAGGCGATTAAGCCTGCTTATAAACTGACGATAGATTTTGGTGTACTGGGACAGAAAAAGACCTCTGCGCAGATCACTAAACTGTATGAACCTGAATCACTCATCGGTAAGCAGATACTCGCCGTAGTTAATTTCCCGCCAAAGCAGATTGCCAATTTTATGAGCGAATGCTTAGTGCTGGGAGCAGTAGGAGAGGAGGGACAGGTGACCTTGATTCAGCCTGAGCGTGAGGTGGATAATGGCCTTAGAATAGCATAGTGGTCTAGAAATCCTCTGTGTAAAACATTGCCGCCAAGACTAATAGATCAAAATCTGGTCACGCTGTTTCAGATAGTCTCCTCTACCTATCATGTCGAGTTCTTCCAGTTTGGAGAGGCTCCCATTGGACTCTATCCATTGTCTCACTTGGTCTGTGCCATTCAGGATGTCGATGGGCAGTAGGTTATACTCATACTCATAGGGCGGTTGCTTCCATTGGAATGCCTGTCCAAGGTGATGATAAAATGCTTTGCATAGAATCTGACCAACCTTCCATGGTTCGAATGTTTGAAGATCTGTTACATGAACCTGATAGCCTTGGCAAGGTATACCATGGTGTTTTTGAAAGGTGGGTATGAACGTAACGGGTCTGAGTACAAAGCCTTCTAGTTTCGCTTCTCTAAACATGGGGGTTAATGTTTTTAGCAGGTCAAAATGTTTGATATCAGGATGTCCAATGATTTCGAGACCTCTGGATGTGCCACGCCCTTCCGAGATGTTAGTTCCTTCAAACAGTACCGATCCAGGAAAAATGTATGCCCCATCTACTGTGGGAAGGTTAGGCGATGGAAGAACCCATGGTAGACCTGTATCGAAAAAGCTCATTTGGCGATCATATCCAGTCATCTTAATGACGTTTAATTCGCATTTGACATCCCAGTGTGTGGTAGCCATCTGTGCTACTTCTCCTATGGTCAACCCATGTCTCATGGGCATTGGGTAGCGACCGATAAATGAACGATACTGCATATCAAGAACATTGCCCTCTACATGAACTGTATCGATAGGGTTAGGTCTATCCAAAACCGTCACAGGAATACCTAATTCTCCACAGGCTTCCATCATATAGATCATCGTGTAGATGTAGGTGTAAATTCTAGTGCCTACATCTTGCAGGTCGATGATGACATGGTCTAAGTTGTCGAGCATCGATGGGGTAGGTTTGCGTGTTTCGGAGTAGAGGCTGTAGACGGGTAGATGATAATGCGAATGCTCAAAGTGATCTGATTCTACCATGTTATCCTGCACGTCAGCAGATAGTCCATGTTGAGGAGAGAATAACTTGGTCAGTCGTTCGCCAAAGATAGATTGCAAGACGTCTATACCGTGCTGAATGTTAGTGTCGATAGAGGCAGCATGGCATAAGTAACCAATATTTCCTTTGATGTCTTGTTGTGCAGTTTTGTTGCTGCTCAATATATCTAAACCAGTTTTTACCATAATATGATATGTTTTTGCCCTTGTTAGTGTAAATCTAAACTATGCATTGCATTTATATGCAAATAAATGTTACATTTGGGTATTATACATGCAAAAAAGATGCAAATATGCTAAAACGAGAAAGGCAAGATCAGATATTGAAATTGCTTAGGGAGGAGAAAAAGGTATATTCTACTGACCTCAGTGTTCGGCTGAACGTGTCAGAGGATACAATTCGACGTGACCTCAAGGAACTAGCCAATGAAGGTAAGTTACTAAAAATCCATGGTGGAGCGCTAAATACCTCTCAAAAGGTTTACTCTTATCAAGAGGAAGAGATTTTTGACCATGACAAGAAATTAGTGATGGCTGAAAAGGCACTGGAGTTGATCGAAGACAATGACGTACTAATTATCGGTGGAGGAACGACCAATTTCGAATTGGTCAGTCTTATGCCTCCTGATTTAGGTGTGACAGTGTTTACCTACAGTTTGCCGATCGCAATGAGATTATCGGAACATCCGAAAATTGATGTGATCTTGTTTGGAGGTAAGCTGATGAAGAGTGCACAGGTGACGATTGGTCTAGATATGATTCAGTATATCTCAAAGATTAGAGCTGACAAGTGCTTTTTAGGGGCTAGTGGTATTGATATGAATACGGGGCTAATGGAGATCGATTGGGAAGTGTCTCAGTTGAAAAAAGCCATTATTGCTGTTTCGGATCAAGTGGTGGTCATGTCAACTTCAGAAAAGATCGATACCAAGCAACGATTTAGAGTTAGCGGTTTAGAGTCCATACATACACTGATTACAGAGGTGGATTCATACGATGGGAAATTAGCTGGTTATAGGTCAAGAGGTATACAAGTGATATAATTAACTGTATGTAATACAGTTGTTTATGTCTTGAAAAAAATACTGTTTCACTTTGTTCAAAATTGAAACACGGACTTTCTATGTCTTTTTTTTGATATAGAAGCATTGATATTAGTCTGCATTGCATGTAGCTATTAGTAGAAAAATAAGATTAAACCACAATGATAAAAGCAAACACCAATCCTTGGAATTGGATACCTACGCTCTATTTTGCTCAAGGGCTGCCTTACGTGATGGTGATGACCGTATCGGTGATCATGTATAAGAACCTGGATATTAGTAATGGGGAAATAGCTTTCTATACGAGTTGGCTTTATCTACCATGGGTAATCAAACCCATTTGGAGTCCACTGGTAGATATCATTGGTAGCAAAAGGAGATGGGTAGTGATGATGCAGTTACTCTTGGGTGCATCATTGGCTTGTGTAGCACTGACCATTCCAATGGATAGTTTTTTTCAGTATTCTTTGGCCTTTTTGTGGTTAATGGCTTTTAGTTCTGCCACACACGATATAGCAGCGGATGGATTATATCTCATCGCATTGAATTCTGGTCAGCAATCCTTCTTTGTAGGGATTAGGAGTACATTTTACCGTATATCTATGATAGCAGGTCAGGGTCTCTTGGTCGTTCTGGCGGGATATTTTGAAGAGACTATGCCGAGTATACAAATGGCGTGGAGCACTGTTTTTGGAGTTGTATCAGCATTGTTCTTTGGTTTTTTTATTTATCACCAGCTCTTTCTACCCAAAGCAGAAGAGCCCGTTACCGTTAAGAAGACAGGTCGTCAAGTGTTGGCAGAGTTTTTCGAGACTTTCCGTCTCTTTTTTACCAAGCCAGATTTATTGATGACGATTGCATTTTTGATGACCTACCGTCTTGGCGAATCTCAGTTGGTCAAACTATCATCTCCTTTTTTGTTGGATGATGTGACCGTCGGAGGGTTAGGTTTGAGTACCCAAGAGGTGGGTGTGATGTATGGGACTTTTGGGGTGTTGGCGTTGACTATTGGAGGTATTGTAGGTGGGGTATTGGCATCTAGAAATGGTTTGAAACATTGGATCTGGTGGATGATGTTAGCCATCAACTTGCCTAACCTTGTTTATGTGTATTTATCCTTTTTTCAGCCAGAATCTTATGTGTTGATCACCACGGCAGTAGTAGTCGAGCAATTCGGATATGGCTTTGGATTTACAGGTTATATGCTATACATGCTGTATGTCTCTCAGGGGAATTATAGTACGGCTCATTATGCTATTGCTACAGGTTTTATGGCTTTGGGTATGATGTTACCTGGTATGGTGAGTGGATGGGTACAGGAGTTAGTAGGGTACAAATATTTCTTTATATGGGTTATGATCGCTACGATTCCATCTTTTGTGATCACTAGGTTTTTGAAAATAGATAAAGATTTTGGAAAGAAATGAAAAACGATATTAAAGTAGGTCAGGAAGATAGCCAAGCTCAAAGCTGGGCGAGTCAAATGCTTAGTGGATTTTCTGTCGAACAAAAAATTGGACAATTGATACATGTCGCTACATGGTCTAATAAGAACGATGAGCACACTACCTATATCAAAGATCTCATACAAAAGTATGGAGTGGGAGGGTTAATATTCTTTCAGGGAGACCCTGTGAGTCAAGCACGTTTGACCAATGAATATCAGTCATCTAGTGAAACACCCCTGATGATCTCTATCGATGGTGAATGGGGACTGGGGATGCGACTGGATAATGCTGAGCCTTTTCCATATCAAATGACGTTAGGTGCAATAGAGGATGAAAAAGCCATTGAAGAAATGGGGGGAATCGTTGCTCGCCAGATGAAAAGGATAGGAATTCACGTCAATCATGCCCCTGTTATTGATGTGAATACGAATCCCGATAATCCAGTAATTAATTTTCGTTCGTTTGGTCAGGACAAAATAAAAGTAGCTCAAAAGGGTACCGCTTACATGAAAGGGATGCAATCTGAAGGGATTTTGGCTGTAGCCAAGCATTTTCCAGGGCATGGTGATACAGCATCAGATTCGCACAAGGAGCTGCCTAAATTGGACAAGTCTCGTGCAGAACTGGAAGAGACGGAACTCTACCCGTTTAAGAAGCTATTTGCAGCAGGTTTGGGGGCCGTCATGGTCGCGCATTTGCAGATTCCACAGTTGGAGCCAGATACCAAACGCGCCTCTACTTTGTCTCGCTCTATTGTACAAGATTTGCTAAAAGGTGACATGGGGTTTGAAGGTCTGGTATTTACAGATGCGTTGGATATGAAGGCAGTAGCAGATCACTATGCAATAGGAGAGGTGGATGTAGAAGCGTTCAAAGCTGGCAATGATGTACTGCTCTTTGTGCAGGATGTCGAAGCAACTATACAACAGTTCAAAGTTGCATTAGCGGACGGCAGTATCACTGAAGAACAGTTAGACGAGAGATGTTTAAAGCAACTCGTAGCTAAATATAACATGGGGCTGGATCAGATAGAGCCTATCAAACTAGAAGGGATATTAGAGGATATTAATCGAGATACGCGTACGATCAATGAACAGTTGTATGAAGCTTCGATGACGCAGGTGAAGCATACTGAAGGGTTATTGAACGATGAATCTATTGGTATGCTGTCTCTATTTGCTAATGGGGATCAGGCCGAACAAGGCGCGCTGAGTCACCATACTTTGCTCAAAGGAACTCTGGATCAAACAGGAACGCCACTATTTGAACAGTTGGTTACAAAAGATTTGGGAATTGAGAAAAGCATTTCTCTACGTTTTGATCAAATCGAGAGTAAGAAGGAGAAAGTGATTAGTGAACTCAAAGAAAAGCAAGCAGTCATTGTAGCGATACACAATGTGAAACTCAAAGCACCAGACAATTTTGGGATAACTGCAGAGATGGCTCAGCTGGTTGCTGATTTGTCTAATGCGGTGCCAGTTTACCTCGTCTTCTTTGGCAATGCCTATGCGGTCTCTAAGTTGGGTAGTTTAAACCATGTGAAGTCTATGTTGCTGGCCTATCAGGAGAACGAATACACGCATCGTCTGGCATATGAAATAGTGAGTAATAAAAAAGAAGCAAAGGGAATACTGCCTGTAAGTATTTAACCGCAGGGAGATAATCCCTTCGGTCTAAGTATATGGCTGATTAGAAGGTTAATATCTCGTGGACTTGTCACGAGGATGATTTATTGAAAAGTGGTAACACAATGAGAGGAAATAGAAAAATGAAAGGAATTGAGAAGAGGGTGTTGGTAGTGATGATTGCTCTAGTGAGTGGTCTATCTGCTTTCGCCCAGACTGCACCAAAGCGCGAGTTTAGAGCAGCGTGGATTGCAACGGTCAAGAATATTGATTGGCCCTCTAAACCAGGACTAACTGTAGAGGATCAAAAAGCTGAATACCGAAAACTGTTGGATCATCACGAAATGACGGGAATCAATGCGGTTATTGTGCAGGTTAGACCATCGGCGGATGCATTGTATTATTCAGAAAAGGAACCTTGGTCTAGATACTTGACAGGAGTGAGTGGCCAAGCGCCTGACCCATATTATGACCCGCTGACTTTTATGATCGATGAGGCGCATGATAGAGGAATGGAATTTCATGCTTGGTTCAATCCGTACAGAGCATTGGTGGACTTTGAGGAAATGCCAGAGGACTCTACTAACCTGCTCTACACTAAGCCCGAATGGTTTGTGACCTATGGAGATCGTATGTATTTTGATCCAGGAATTCCAGAGGTCAAGTCTTACGTGACGGATGTGATCAAGGACGTGACGGTTAGGTACGATATTGATGCAGTACATTTCGATGATTATTTTTATCCCTATAGAATATGGGGGAAGGAATTTCCCGATTCTCTTTCTTTTGCTACCTATGGTCAGGATTTTGAACTGGAGCAAAAAGATGACTGGAGACGTGAAAATGTAAATACCGTCATACAAATGCTCAATGACACGATCAAAAGTGTCAAGCCTTGGGTCAAGTTTGGGATTAGCCCTTTTGGTGTCTGGAGAAATATAGCTGATGATCCGAGAGGATCTGACTCGGATGCTGGTCAAACGAACTATGACGATTTGTTTGCAGACGTACTGTTATGGATGGAAGAAGGCTGGATCGATTATGTACTACCTCAGTTGTATTTGCACATAGACCATCCAAAGCTCTCGTATAGCAAGGTGCTCAAGTGGTGGAACGAGCAACCGTTCAATGGGCACGTCTATGTGGGACATGCTTCTTACCGAATTGGACTGGAAGGTGCAGATAGTGCTTGGCAAAATCCTTCAGAGGTTCCCGATCAGATTCGTTTGTCCAGAGAACTAGAAAATATTCAGGGCGGTGCCTACTTCAGTGCTAAGTCTATGCTACAAAACCCACTAGGTTTTAGTGATTCACTCAGGACAGACCTATACAGTACAAAGGCTCTCATTCCAGCGATGAGTTGGTTGGGACGAAAAATACCTACGATGCCTGACAGTATTTCTGCGCAAAATGAGTTCGATGGCGTGTATCTAAACTGGCAAATGCCTGATAGTACGGCTAAGTATGTAGCGATATACCGTTTCGAAGGCAAGGAGACAGGAGACTTTGAGGATCCAAAGAATATCCTAGATATCCAACGTGCCAGTACCACGTTTTATGTAGATAAGTCCGTTCAGCGCCGCAAAAAATATACTTATGCTGTGACGGCACTGAGTCGCTTGTACAACGAGAGTAAGCCGAGCAAAGGTGTAATGATAAAAGTGTCACTTAAAAATCCGAAAAAATGAGAAAATTGATTGTTTTAATGTTGATTCTACAAGTAGTTAGCTGCTCCCCGTCTAAAGAGGGAGCAGCTAATGAAACGAACCAAGTCGGTCAAGAAACCGCTGTTCAAGAGGTCGTGGAAGAGAAAGAAGAAACGCCTGTTTCTAACGGGTCATATACTGCAGAGCTATTGGAGCCTACAGGTTATTTCCCTCAGTTTTCCACTGAGGGAAAGATTTTGCTCTATACTGATCAAAAGTACGAAGGTCTTTGGATGCTAGACTTGACCACTAATGAGGTAACGCAACTAACGGATCAACGAGGTGCTGGATATCTACCGGTAATTTCTGGTGATAAGGTTACCTATCAAGTCAAAGGCAAAACGAAGCGATTGGAACAGATCGATATGAAAACCAAAGAAGTGACTAAGGTGGCTTCAGAGTTTGCAAGATTTTCTCCACAGGAGTACCACAAAAGTCTCTCTGGAGAGACAACTGTATCGTTAGCAGAGGATCTGTCTGGGATCATGGTGAGCGGTGAGGAGCAACCGGTTAAACCACAAGGTGAAGGAAACTATCTATATGCAGTTTTGTCTCCTGATGGGAAAAAAATACTTACCAAATCGGCAGGGAATGTAGCGGTCATCTGTGACTTGAAAGGAAATATCATGCATGAATTGGCAGATGTACATGCCGATATTTGGATCAATAACCAAACCGTACTATATGCTAAAACGACTGATGACGGTATGCAGCAGCTGTCTGCAGAAATCGGCGTGTTAGATATTCAAAATAATAAAATGACTCCTGTTGGGAGTGATTTAGATGTAGCCCTCGAAAACCCAAATTTTGATACCGCTACGCTACAGATCACAGCGAATACACCCGAAGGACAGATGTATATTTTTAAACCAGAGTAAAATATGAAAACAATAACTCAAAAAACACTGTGTTTGATGCTGTTATGCTTTTGTGCGATCTTTTCGTCCAAAGCACAGGAGCCACTAGATGGGATTAGGATTTGTCTAGATCCTGGTCATGGAGGTCACGACAGCAATGATAGACCTACCGAACTAGGGTTGGGTGTGACGTACTACGAGTCGGATGCGAACTGGGAGGTCGTAGGCTACCTAGATACACTACTGCAAAAATTGGGAGCAGAGGTGAAGGTGACTAAAGTGACCAATGATCCCGAAGCGGAAGATCGAGATCCGAGTTTATCAGATCGCGTTCAAGTAGGCAATGCCTTTGAATCCGATTATTTTCACTCGTTTCACACCAATGGAGTAGATAATCAGACGGTTAACTATACGCTCGTGTTATACGCAGGGCCAGAGGATGGTACCGCAGATTATCCCGAGTCATACGAGATGGCAGAGATCATGGATGATGAGTTGTTTGCCTATATGCGTACGACCACTAAGTATGCTCGTGCAGATATTCCATTTACTGGATATACTAATGGTTTGGGTGTGCTTAACAATCTAAACATGCCTAGTACATTGTCCGAAGCGTCATTTCATAGTAATCTAAACGAAGGAAGAAGGTTGATGAGCAGTAGCTATCGTAAAGCGGCAGCTTGGAGTATTGTTAAGTCATTTTTAGCCTATTTCGAACAGCCAGATCTAAGCGTAGGAGAGGCTGGTGGATTAGTGCTAGACAGAGATGGAGCAGCGCTCAATGAAATTACAGTTACACTTCAGCCAGGTACTGAGGACGAACAGGTGTTCGAAGGAGATGTGTTTCTCAATGGGTTTTATTTCTTTGATTGGTTAGCACCTGGTTCGTATGAAATGAAGGTTGAGAAGTTTGGATATGATGCCAAAATTCAGACCATCGATATAGTGGCAGGAGAGTATACCGAGACAGATTTCGAACTGACCGAAGTAGGAGGAGCTCCAGCTGTGCCACAAATGTTAGCTTTAGAAGCTGTCGGTACGTCTGGCGTTTCGGTGAAGTGGGCTGCCAATACGGAAGAAACATTATTGGGTTACCGGCTATACTATGCGACTGACGATACCATGGAGAATTGGACGTTGGCAGCTGACGAAACGACACTCGATGAAACGACTACATCTGTTGTACTTGCTTCAGACGCAGATTTTAAATACACGCCTCAGGAAGAAGCTTATCATTTTGAGTTGCGTTCGGTTGCAGAGTCAGGAGCGGAGAGCGAAGGAGGACAAGTCTTTTCACGTCTAGGAGCTACGGCTGATCAAGTGTTGATCGTCGATGGTTTCGATAGACGTAGCGGTTCGTATACGGAAGAATACCATACTTTTATCTCAGACTATATGATGGCGATACGTGATATGCGACTAGCGGGTATCTCATCTTCTACGAACGAGAGCGTAGTGGACGGAAAGGTAAGTTTGTCTGATTATGATTTGGTCGTCTGGATATTAGGTGATGAGTCTACGACTAACGAAACATTCAGTACTAGTGAGCAAGCCCTTATAGCGGATTATCTAGATGCTGGAGGAAACTTATTGGTCTCTGGATCTGAGATAGGCTGGGACTTGGGGATCAAAGGTGATGCAGCAGATCAAGCGTTTTATGCTTCATACCTCAAGGCAACATGTATCGGTGACGGATCTGTGACGTTTTCGCCAGCGACAGGGCTAGAAGGGACATTGTTCGGTGGTCAGACCATAGATTTTGGGATTACTTATCCAGAAGATTATCCAGATGATATAGCAGCTGTCGAAGGTGCCGAAGAGGTGTTTTCTTATGCAGTCGAAGGAGCGCATGGAGGGGTTGGTTACAAAGGAGTTTTTGGCAATTCTACTGAAGCAGGTGGTGTGCTGTATTTTTCCTTCCCGATAGAAACAACTTCTACGCTTGATCAACAGTTTTTGCTCAAAAGCGCCATGGATTATCTAGAAGTGGGGTCATATTATGATTATACACCTAATAGACCTACACTATTGTCAGCCACTGAATCAGAAGCAGGTAGAGTGTTGTCATGGACTGCTAGCAGTGACGATGCGTTGCTATCTGGATTTAGAGTTTATTATTCTTTGGATGATGATTTGAGTACACGTGTTTTATTAGCCGATGAGAGTGAATTGACTTCAACTACCTATGAATTGGTATTGGTTGACGAATATTTCACCGATCATTCTGCCGATGAGGTGTCTGTGTTCAGTGTGGTAGCTGTAGCAGACGGAGGGTCGGAGAGTCTATCTAGTGATACTTATGCAGTTAAAAGCAGTGATGTTGCTTTTAAAACATTGATCGTTGATGGGTTTGATAGAGTTTCGGGTTCGTACAAATCAGGTAATCATGATTTTGCTGCTCGATACTATTTAGGTGCCAGTGCTGCATATGATGGAACTGTACATACAGTAGCCAATGAGCAGGTAGCTGATGGAGTGGTTAGTTTGATGGATTACGATCGTGTATTCTGGTTTTTGGGTGATGAATCTACAGTTTACGAGACACTATCAGACGGAGAACAGGTTCTATTGCAGGCCTATTTAGATCAGGGAGGTCAATTGTTTATATCAGGAAGTGAAATAGGCTGGGATTTGTATTCCAAAGGAACAACAACAGACCAAGCCTTCTATACTAATTATCTAAAAGCAGTGTATCAGTCCGATGGAGGACCGAGCTTTACAGTGGCTGAAGGTGTCGCTGGCGGCTTGTTCGAAACACTTAATGTGCCTATAGGTGTTGTGTATCCAGAAGATTATCCAGATGAGATTTCTGCTACAGAGGATGCTGAGAATATATTCTCTTTTAATGATAGTGAACACTTTTCTGGTGTTGCCTATGAAGGAGCTTTTGGGGGAGAGGCCACTGGGGCAGTGATTTATATTTCTTTTCCATTAGAGACAGCTGTGCAGTCTGATTTGGAGGCAGTGATTGCTCAAGTTTCAGCTTACTTAAAAGGAGAAGAAGAGGTTTTAGCGAGTTTAGAACAAATAGATCAAGCTTGGGTTTTATATCCAAACCCATCGTCAGGAGATGCAACCTTGCAGATCGGTAACGCAGCGGATCAAATCTATACCATAGCAGTGTATGACATACAGGGGCACAAACACAATCAATGGATGATTCAGTCGGTTGATCATCAGATTTCCTTGCCTACTGCAGAATTGTCGTCAGGCATGTATTGGCTTTCGATCCAAAGTGATGATGCGAAATCAATGATTCGGTTTCTGAAACAATAATGAGTATTGACATTAAAGACGAAAAGATGAAAAAAGCGATATTAATTTTTCTGATGAGTGCAATAGCACTCGGTGCTAATAGCCAGTCGGTTCATGTGATAGGAGTAGAAAAACTGGATGTAACGGGGTATTACCCTCAGTTCGTCCCAGGCTCTGATGATATAATAGTCACAGGTCAAAATTTCAAAGGTTTGAAAACTTATAACCTCACAACAAAGGATGAGATAGTTATTTCTGAGGAGTCAGGAGCGGGGTATGAAGCCGTTGTTCAATCTGATGAAGTAAGGTTTGATACCAAAGACCATGGGAGTTATTCTTATGTTTGGTCTAGTGGCTCACGTAGCAAAATCTCTGAGGAATCATTGGTTTCTGCACGACGAATCGGAACTGGTGTTTTTGCAGAAGCAACTCGTGACTTGAGAGCGATCGAAGTGAATGGTTTACAGGGTACAAAAGTTATTAAGCCATTGGGAGAAGCAGATTACCTTAATGTTTCGGTCTCTCCTGATCAAACCAAACTTGCGTTTCGTGTATCTGGTTTAGGTTCTTTTGTGACCGATATGGATGGAAATGTATTGCGTGAATTAGGTGATGTTGAGTTTCCTAAATGGGTAGATAACCACACGGTGCTTTATACCAATACCAAAGATGACGGCTATCAGTATGTTTCTTCTACTGTCATGATAGCTTCTTTGGATAACATCGAAGGAGCTAGTCGTTTGACTGATTTGAACAAACAAATTGCTCTTTTCCCAGCGGTTAATTCATTAGGAACCAAAGTGCTATTTCATACGCCGAATGGTGAGATCTATCTGCTCAATGTTGATAGAGAGCAATAGGGAGGATTAAAAGATGCCTTTATTCAAGACTATACATCAGGTCAGTGCCATAGTTTTCGCACTGATCACCACAACAACAAGCTATGCCCAGACGAATGATGTCGTCTGGGTACCTAGGGTAGATTTGAATGAGAGCATGCCTCAGTCAGTCCGGTATTTCGAGAGCAAAACTGATTTGCTATA
This sequence comes from Reichenbachiella agariperforans, assembly GCF_900142205.1. Lineage (GTDB taxonomy): Bacteria > Bacteroidota > Bacteroidia > Cytophagales > Cyclobacteriaceae > Reichenbachiella > Reichenbachiella agariperforans. Next base: position 233,305 of record NZ_FRAA01000003.1, on the reverse strand, counting down.
CGAAAATGGGGTGAATGAAAAATTTAATGTCTTTTTGCGTGATAGCCGATTTGAGTGAGGTTGAAATATATACTTATCAATTACCTTAATAGTGGAGTAATATAGAAACCAGTAGTTATAGTCAATTATTGCCATTATCAGTGAGTGGAGTGCATGTATTGAAGGTGTTGACCAGTGATGGGGAGTATATGTTACGGAAAATTGTTGTTTTGTAAGTTTTTAATAGGAAACAATTACTTATCGGGAGTGAAATACCGCATAAAAAAAGCGAATCAATTAGGTTCGCTTTTTTTATGCGTAGATGTTAAAAACAATTGGTTTTGAGTTGTTTAGATGCTTTTGTTCTTCTGTTCCCTAGGCTTGAGCCTAACTGTAAGGTTTATAAACCCCACTTATAAATAGGTTATGCGTGTTTTTCTGATATTGTTAAACGCTGTATCTCTAGTGGTTAAAGACAGTTATCCTGTTTTGGCATGGTGTACCTTCAGGCTTCTAATGTGAGTGTTTCTTTGCTTTGTTTTATGGTTTTTGTCATGTGTATATGTGTTTGTTGTTGTTTTTGCATAAAAAATGCATAAAACATGCATTAATATTGCGTTAAGCCTGAGTTATTGATTATATTGCTGTATGATTCTTAACAAAAATGAACATAGCTGCATGAAATCGATAAGAGTACTACTGATTTTGAGTTTTTGCTCAATGATATCACTGGTTCACGCACAGAGCGTGACAGTTAAAGGTCAAGTTCTGGATGAAAGTGACAATTCTTCATTACCTGGTGTTTCTGTACTGTTGAAAGGAAGTTCGACGGGTACGGTGACGGATTTGGATGGTAACTATTCTATTGCTGTTGATGTCAGTCAAAAGCCAGTTTTGGTTTTTTCTTTTATTGGCTTCCAAAAGCAAGAGATTTCTGTAGGGAGTAAAAAAGTCGTGGATGTTCGCATGTCTGTAGATGCTACAGAGCTGAATGAAGTAATCGTGACTGCAATGAATATCACGCAAAATAAGCGAGACCTGAACTATGCAGCCCAGGACATCAAGTCAAAGGAGATTACAGAATCTCAACAACAAAATCTCGTCAATGGAATGCAGGGTAAAATAGCTGGAGTGCAAGTCACTGCATCTTCTGGATCACCAGGAGCCTCGTCATCTATTGTCATTAGAGGGGGGACTTCTATCTCTGAGGGAAGAAGTAATGAGCCGTTATTTGTAATAGATGGTATCATCATGGATAACTCCACCTTTGAAGGAAGTGGTAATGCTGCGATGGATATTAACCCGGATGATATCGCTTCGATGACAGTTCTCAAAGGACCTAGTGCTGCGGCTCTATATGGTATAGGCGCAGGTAATGGCGCAGTGATTATAACCACTAAAACAGGGCAAGCAGGAAAGATCCAAGTAACTTTTGGGTCAACGGTTGCGCTGGATAGAAAATTTAAAACCCACGAAGCACAAACGACTTATAGTAGAGGGCTGAGTGGCGTGGTAGATAATGACACTTATCAAATGTGGGGACCTGCCTATCTGCCGTCTGACAAGACTTATGACAATATCGATGAGTTTTTTCAAACAGGTGTTCAGCAAAAGTACGATTTGAACATCAATGGTGGATCTGAGAAAGCTAAATTCTACATGTCTGTTTCGAATAACAACCAAACAGGTATTGTCCCAGGTGAAAGCTATAACAGGTTCAATTTCCTCCTAAAAGGATCTTCGCAGTTGCGTCATAATTTGAATGTTACTGCATCTGTCAATAGTATCTGGTCTGAGAATGTAAGAGGTGGATCGGGAAGTATGTACAACGTATTTAACTGGCCTTCTGATGACCAAATGTCTGACTACCTCAATGCAGATGGGAGTAAAAAGTGGCTGATACCAGCGGATAACCCGACTGACCTAATGGGTAGAAATAGAGAGAATCCCTATTGGTATGTGAATAACAATCTGCCAGAGTATGATGTTAATCGTACGATTAGTCAAGTGTTTTTTGATTGGGATATTATAAAGCCTTTGAAGTTGACCTATAGAGTAGGTATGGATCGTTCGGGTCAGTATTATAAAAACCCAACTGTTCCAGAAAGCGCAGGTAATTATTTTGGTCGCCTCTATGAGTCTGATCTCTCTAAGGAAAGGTTGACCTCAACGCTCAACCTTAGTTTTTCTAAGATGTTTAACGAGACATGGGATGTATATGTGTTAGGAGGGGCGAACGTTGATATGACCGAAGCGCGTAAGCTTAGTTATACAGGGTCTAATTTTTTACTTCCTAACCTTATTAGTATTAATAATACTGATCCAGAAGCTTTTTTGTTGCCAGTTCAAGGTACTACCAGGCGAAGAGTACTGGGGACATATGGTGAGGTTAGAGTAGACTACAAAGGGATAGCTTCCTTAGGGGTCACTGGACGTAATGATTGGACTTCAACGATCGCTCCAGGTAGTAATTCCTTCTTTTATCCATCGGTGACGGCAGGCTTTGTGTTTACTGAGGCATTGGGGGGGATTTTAGACCCAGTACTTTCATTCGGTAAGTTCAGAGCGAGTTGGTCAGAATCTGGTCAAGATGCTAACGCAGAGAGTTTGGATGTAGTACTGGAGCAGTATCCAGGCCCAGGGGGAGGGTATAAGCATGATTATTATGCGGGTAATCCCTACCTAAGACCAGAATCATTAAAAGCGCTAGAGCTGGGTGTTAATTTGGCTTTCTTTAAAGGGAGAGTTAACCTGGATGTGGCCTATTATGACCAGGGGTCGTATGATATGATCATCCAAAACAGAATCTCAACAGCTTCTGGCTGGGTTATTCAGACTTTCAATACGGGAGATATGAGTAACAAGGGTTGGGAAGTGGTTCTTGATGCGAACGTGTTGAATAACAATGGTCTGCGATGGGATGTCAAAGGTAACTTTTCTCGAAATAGATCGAAGCTATCTAATTTGCCTGGATACATATCTAGACTTCCAGTGACTACAGGGCAGATTATCAATGAAGCAAAGCCGATAGCATTGATAGGTCAACCACTATATGCAATAGAAGGTATTCCTTTCCTTCGCAATCAGGATGGTGATATCGTGATGGATGATAATGGGTACCCGAGATGGGGGACTTATGAAACGGATGAAAATGGAGATTATACCTATGACTCTGATGGCAATATCAATGTGTCACAGGAGAATGTCTTCCTAGGTAATCGTGAGCCTGATTGGTTATTGGGTATTACCAATACATTTAGCTATAAGCGATTTGGTCTGTCATTCCTATTTGATATTAAAAAAGGTGGAGATGTGATCAATGTTACTGCTAGCTCCATGATGAGCAATGGTACGCATGCAATGATCGATGAATATAGAAATATACCTTACCTCTTTAGTGGGGTAGTAGAGACACCTGAGGGGTTTGTAGCCAATGAAGAAGAGGTCGTTTTGGATGACTACTATTTCAGAAATGTCCACCGAAGAGTTGGTGAAAATTTTGTCGAGGATGGCTCATGGGTTAAGCTTAGATATGTCGCTTTGAGCTATGATATGGGTGCGATTGCTGAGCGAATCAAAATGCAAAAATTGAGTTTCTCGGTAACAGGTAGAAACCTATTTATGTGGACCAAGTATTCTGGAGGTGACCCTGAGAATGATTACAGTGGGTCGTCTGTAGGAGGTGCGGGTACTATAGGGGTAGATTATTACAATGTACCTACGACACAGGGGATTACCTTCAGCCTAAAAGGAACTTTTTAAATAAGTAATGCGAACAACGATGATGAAAAATATACTTACATATTTCATGGCTTTCACTTTGGTACTTAGCAGTGTCAGTTGTGAGGATTTCTTAGATGTTAATGTGGACGAAGATCAGCCAAGTTCGGCTACTCCAAACTTACTGATTTCGCCGATCATAGCGCTTATGTCAACGAACTGCTATGAGCAAGGGGAAACTACGGCATATTTTACACAGCAATTGACGACACTGAGCGGATTTAACTCTGTCAAAGATAGATGGGATTACTCTAGTGTGACTCGAGTAGGATTGTTTAGACGTCATTTTCATGATGTAGCTAGTAATGCTTGGAATTTGATTAGAACTTCTCAAGCGGAAGGGTCAGGAAACTATGAGGCTATAGGTCATATTATTATGGTTTTGTCGACGCAGACCGCTACTGATTTGTTTGGTGATATGCCTTATTCTGAGGCACTCAAAGGAAACCCTTCTCCTCCATATGACGATCAATCAGTTATATATGATGGTATGTTGGAGGAGATCGAACTGGCTATTGATCTGTTAGAATCACCAGATGAAACGGATAGAGCTTTGATTAATGATACAATGTTTGATGGAGATTTGTCTAATTGGTTGGCTTTTGCACATGCTATCAAGGCAAGGATTCTCCTTCATATGACACCAAATGTGAATCAAGACTACCAACCTATCATTGATGAGGTGGATTTAGCCTTGTCGGGTTGGGCTGACCCAGTGTTTGATCTTTATGATTCGTCGGCTAACCTTTACTTAGTTAATCAGTGGGGGCCGATGGCTGCTAACCCAGAATGGGATTATGTTCCAAATATCTTGAACTCCAGTGCGCCGACTACATTCTTTTTGGAGAGCGTGATGGGTTTTGACCCAATTACACAAACGATAAATGATCCACGGATGCCGTTATTGGTTAAGCCAAATGCGAGCGGGGAGTACCTTTCTATCATTGCATCTGAAGGGAAGAATGCTTTGCTAGAAGATGAAGATTACCCTGATCTTTTCGGGAGTTATATGACTAGAAACGATTCTGAGCAGCCTTTTATGACTATTGAAGAGTTATATTTTATCAAGGCAGAGGCTGCTTTTCAGTCAGGAGATAAAGGGATGGCTTTTACAGCTTTTCAGATGGGTGTAGAAGCACACATGAAAAGAGTAGGGGTGGATGCAGTAGATATTGCAGCTTTCATGTCCAGCAGTATGGTGCCTCAGTCAGTGGCCGAACTGCAATTGTCTGACGTCATGATGCAAAAATGGCTGGCTCTTTACTTGCAGGCAGAGGCTTGGGTGGATATGCGCAGGTATCAGTACGATGATCAGGTATACCCAGGTTTGACCAAGCCTGAAAACCTAGCAGTGTTTTGGTCTGATGATGATACAGAATGGATTCAAAGAATAGCTTATGATAATCAGACTGAAGAGATCTATAACAAACCTGAATTGGAACGCTTGGGAGCATTTCAAAACCCTGAGTGGTTAAAGGTGAAAATGTGGTGGGCTCAATAAAATTAATAAAGACAAGAAATACTTATAAGATGAAAAAATCAATAACGATACTTCTTTCTGTACTAGGTCTGATGACTTGGTCGAGTTGTGAAGAAAATAACGTTTTCGATGATCTGGGCGCTGCACAAGGTAGTACGCTTGCAGATGTGTATTTTGAACCGTTTGCCCCTAAGCTACAGGCGGGCGTTGAGGTCGAGAAGTTTGTTCAGTTCTGGTCTGTAGATGACTATTTCGAGTATACTGGATTATGGGAATATGTCTACCTATTTCAAGACATGACTGTGGAAGTAGAAGGCGTGATTTACGAGTCTAGTACGAGCGATGAGTTTGCTGATTGGACAGAGGTTCAGGCTTATCCATTTGACTATGCAGACTTTAATCCAGAGGAAAAAGCGTACGTCAAAACCATTACTTATCAGGTAGATAATGCTTATGATTTGGTGAGCTTGGATAAAGATGATTTGACGGTTACTGAATTTATAGAACAGACTCCAGAGGAGTATCAAGAAGATGTGTTCTCGTTTTACAGTGAAGAGTTAGGCAAGGATGCATTGCAGAACATCATAGTAGGTAATGGACTGATGACGCAGTCTGAATTTGATGCCTTGTATGATGAGAATGGTAATTTGACAGATGCTGGTCAGGCAGAAGTTATTGCCAGTTTTGAGCAACTCGGATTAGCATCTCTGATAGGCGATAGCTATACAGTTGAGAATGAATATCAAATCACCCTAGGCTACCGTGTGACCAATGGCAGTCAGAAGTTTAATGACGCTAGAAGGTCATTTTTAGTATTCTAAATTTTAAACAACTTAAATTTTATTTTTATGAAAAGTGTTTACACTCTATTGAATAAGGCAACCATTGTGTGTCTTGTATTAGGATTGGCGCTATTTAGTGCTTGTAAGGATGACGCAGAGTCAGTTCCTGATTACCGCGTAGCGTTCTCGGTTAGCAATGAAAACCCACAAGCGGGCGAGGAAGTTACTTTTACTAACGCCTCTACTGGTGGTGATAGTTTCGAATGGACTTTCGGGGATGGTGGAACGTCTGGCGATAAGAACCCAGTTTATACATATGAGGAGTCAGGAGCTTATACTGTTACGTTGATGGTAGATGGTTTTGAGGAATTGTCTGCTACTAAGGATATCACTGTAGGAGATCCTGTGCCTGTGATCATGATGTCTGTAGAGACTATCGAGGCAGGTGCTGAAGTGGTTTTTACTGCTGAAGTTTATAATCCAGATGGAGAAGAATTGACATATGCATGGGATTTTGGTGCAACTGCTACAGGTGCTGATCTAGTGGATGGTATGACTACTGTTGCTGCTCCAGCTGTTGCATTTACTGAAGCAGGTGCAGTTGAAGTGATGTTGACAGTGACATTAGCAGGTGAAGAATTATCTACTAGTGCAACGTTAGATGTTAAAGCTCAGTTGGCTAAGACACTTATCTTCACAGTAGTGGATTACGAATCTGGTGATGGTTCATTGTATTGGAAAAAACTATACACAGGAGATGCTGTTTCTGTAGCAGAGGATATGAATGTGCCTACTGCGTCTCACCCGTTGACGGTAAGAATCCATGACAACAGAGTGTATGTTTTTGATGCAGGTTTGGGTATTGCATTTTCTTCTGATGAAGCCGCTGAGGCTGATGGTACGATCTATAGTGTAGATTTGGACGACCCTACTGATTATGTGTCTATTATGGATTTTGCTGGTGGTTCTGGTGACTATACAACTGATCCGTTTTTCGGAGATGTGTCGGATACCAAAATTTACTTCGGAGACAGAAGAAATGGTATAACTGCTATCGATATTACTACTGAAAATGCAACTTATACTACAGCTGATTATCCATACTGGGTAGCGAATAACCAACTCGGATATTACTCAGCATACAGAACAGATGGTGGACCAACTTATGGATGGGGAGCACTCAATGGTTCTTTCTATGTTAGAGACAATGGAGGTAGCGAAGAATTCTGGTGGGCTAAAAACTCTAACCACAAAGGGTTGTGGAAGTTTGAAGCTGGTGATATCACTGATTTAGAATCTGCTACACCTGCTGTACCTGCATTGGGAGGTATTTTGACTAGCGAAGCAGTAAGAGCCTTTGAGGTAGATGAGACGAATCAGAAGGTTTACTTCTCTATTAATTTTGTAAACGGTACCAATGAAATGGGATTATATAGAGCTGATCTAGATGGCACGAACATTGAATTGATTGATGACACGAGATGGCATTCAGAAGGTGGTGACAGTGAGAGAACTGGTATCACTGGTATCGCTGTAGATGCTGAAGGTGGATATGTGTACTGGGGGTATAGAGCACCAGCAGATGCTGATCCTGAGGTTAATCCACTAGAAGTGAATAGTGTGAAAAGATGGAAAATCGATGGGTCAGGTGACGTTGAAATTTATGTTGCTGACGTATGGGTATATGGTCTAGCTATTGATCAAGTTAAAAAATAATGCTCATTAATATTAATGACAAGGTTACTGAATAATTAAATATAGAGTCGACCTGAGAGGGTCGACTCATTTTTTATCCTCCGATAATGCCAACTTTCCTTTCCAGCTAAAAAGAAAATAGTAATTAGATGAAAAAACACGCTTGCTTTCGACAAAGTATTACCCACTATAGTCTTTGTACTATAGCTATTCTATTGCTGATGATGTGCTCACTCGAGGCATCATGGGGGCAAACTTACAAGGCTGAATACCGTGCGGTGTGGGTAGCGTCAGTTAGTAATCTCGACTGGCCTAGTTCTGCCAATCGTACTAATATGGAAGCACAGAAGCAGGAATTAATTGATATCTTAGATTCGGCAGCTGCTTGGAATCTCAACGCAATATTTCTGCAAATAAGACCGCAGTCCGATGCATTTTATGAGTCAGCACTTGCCCCTTGGTCGGAGTATGTGTCAGGCGCTAGAGGGACTAGCCCAGGATATGATCCTTTGGCTTTTGCAATCGAAGAAGGCCACAAACGTGGTATAGAAATTCATGGATGGCTCAACCCTTATCGTTATGAAACCTCTCTTGGCAAGAATGACGGAAAACCAGGCGACTACAATGCGGATCATCCAGAGTGGATGCTTCGATACGAAACTTCTAGAATTTTCAATCCAGGTGTTCCAGAAGTAATGGAGCATCTCAAAGATGTTGTAGGAGAGATAGTGAATAACTATGACATAGACGGGATACACTTTGATGATTACTTCTACCCATACTCGGGCACGAGCAACGAAGATCAAGCTACCTACGAAACCTATGGAGGGGATTTTGATGATATAGGGGATTGGAGAAGAGATAATGTAAATACCATGATTGGAATGGTTAAGGATACCATCGAATCTCTAAAGCCTTATGTACGGTTTGGGATCAGTCCATTTGGTATCCATGGCAATGGCGAAAATCCTGAGGGAATCTCAGGTCTAGATGCATACAATGCAATCTATACCGATGCTGAGCAGTGGTTGAGTTCTGGCAATATTGACTATGTGTGTCCACAGCTATACTGGCCTACAGGTGGAGCACAAGACTTTGCGACATTGCTCCCGTGGTGGGCAGAGCTTGCTTATGAAAATGATCGTCACGTCATGGCAGGGCATGGAATATACAGGTATGCCAACAATCCAGATGTTTCGGCTCGTGGAAGAGCCACAATTCATGAAGATAAAAAATATTTTGATGTTGATGATCCGAACGGGCGTACTCTAGCGGATCCATGGACATTGGAGCAGATTTCGACACAGATCGATATCGTACGGGACAACAGGGATATCAATGCCTTGGGTGGATGTTTTTTTCGCTACCAAGATTTTATCCGTGTCAATGGAATCAAAGATCAGATAGTCGAAAATCACTATCAAGATGTAGCATTGATGCCATCTATGACGTGGAAGACAAGCGAAACCCTAACCGCTCCTGCTAACCTGCACTGGGATGAAGACGAATCAGGTATATACTTTTTGAGTTGGGATGAGGGGAATAGCGCAGATAGATATGTGTTGTACGCATCCTCTACTGACTCACCTACAGAAGCGTTTTTTGAAGACCCTGCAAATATTTTGCGAGTTGTATATGGTGACTATTACTATATAGAGGATGGGGATATGAATAGTGATGTACGTCCGTACTTGTTCATGTCAACCTACGACCGCTATGGCAATGAAAGTACTGAGCGATCGATGATTGAAGTAGATGCTCCTGTAGGTGTGCCGACATTGGCGAGTCCAGAGGATGAGAGTACTAGTCAGCCTACGGATTTTGATTTTGAGTGGACATCAGTCCCTAATACTCAGTCGTATTTGTTAGAACTATCTCTTTCAGAGGATTTTGCTCAGATTGATTTAACTCAGACGGTTTCAGGAACTTCTTTTAATGCTACAGGTATAGAGCTTTTGGGTGATACGCAGTATTATTGGAGGGTTTCTCCTGTCAATTTTGCAGGTACTGGATCGGCGAGTGTGGTCTACTCGTTTAGTACAGGGTTCCCTTCTATACCTAGTATCGTATCTCCTGTGACTGGTTCAGATTTGATCCCATTGAAACCACTGTTCGAATGGAGTCAAGATGATTTGGTTACAGGAGTCACTTTAGAGATAGCACGCGGGGGAAGCCAATTCGAAAGCTACAATGTGGTTTTCACTGAAACACTCGGAGGAGTGAGTGAGTATCAAATGACAGAGGAACTCGACGAATGGACAACCTATCATCTACGACTCAAGGTGTTTAATGATTTAGGAGAGAGTATTTGGGTCTACAGTAGTTTCAAAACATTGATCGTACTCCCTGAGCCTTCCGTGATTTATTCACCGCTCATGCAGAGTAATCTATTAGAGGGAGATGTTTTAGAGGTGGAATGGAGTAAATCTGATTTGGCTAAGGGATATAAGGTGACGATTTCATCGGACGCTGAGATGTCTACTGTTATTGACACTTTTGAGAGTTTTTCAGTGAATGATACTACCACGTCTTTTAGTGGTTTGATGGGAGGTGATTATTATGTATCGGTTCAGGGTAAAAATGTCGGTGGGTATGGACAACCTGCACAAGTATCCATTAGCATAGATAAAATCTTAGGGGTGTATGATGACTTGTCAGATGAAATAGCGCCAGCAATGCAGGCTATTTATAGCATGTCTGGTGATGTGAAAGTGGTATTTAGAGATGCCGATGTAAGCGTATCTAATCTGGAACTGTATAATGTGCTAGGGAGGAGGCTTTCGATCCCAGATCTGAACTATGATGTATCGAATGCCCCTGTGTTGAGGTTAGAAGGTCAAATGCCAGGCACTTTGATTTTAATACTGAGAACTGATAGTACCTATGAGAGAATTAAAGTGCTAATAAGGTAGTTCTAACGATTTGCATGCTTTGTTTTTGATTTGTTGCATGTTTTTGGTTTTAAACGTGCAATAAAAATGCAAATAGTGATTTTATTTTGCGTTAATTGTGTAAATTTGCATTAGTTAGTAATTGTTTTAGAACTGTGGTTTTTTATTCGCACTATGACCACAGGTTAGTATTAGAGTTTGAAATTGTTAGTCATCAGAGGAGTGGATCATAGTCTAAGCTCCTCTGATCTAATTTTAGATCCAAAAATGGAAAAAACGAGTATAGAAAGTCCAATAGAAATTTTTGAACATTCCCTAGAGGCTTCAAAGAAGATAGCGAGTAGAATCGCACAGTTGATTATAGCAAAGAAGGAGGTAGGTCAGATGGCTGTTTTGGGGTTGGCTACAGGATCATCTCCGATAGAGGTTTATAATGAACTGGTACGAATGCATCGTGAAGAGGCATTGAGTTTTCAGAATGTCATTACGTTTAATCTTGATGAGTATTTTCCAATGGCACCTGATCGTGAGCAGAGTTACCATCGGTTTATGAACGAGTACTTGTTTGATCATGTAGACATACTTCCAGAAAATATCCATATCCCAGATGGAACCTTGACTAGTGTAGAGTCAGTGAATAAATATTGTCAAGCGTATGAGGAGAAAATAGACGAAGTAGGAGGAATAGATTTACAGATTTTAGGGATTGGACGTACGGGGCATATTGGTTTTAACGAACCTGGGTCAACTTTAGAGTCTATTACTAGACTGGTGACCTTAGATAACAAGACTCGTGTAGATGCAACCAAAGACTTTTTCGGCAAACACAATGTACCCAAAAATGCCGTTACCATGGGGATCAGTACGATTCTAAAATCGAAACAGGTTGTACTCATGGCTTGGGGGGAAGGTAAAGCGGAGATCGTAGAGCGTGCGATCAATGGTCACATGTCAGCGCAAGTACCAGCGACCTTTCTACAAAACCATATGAATGTCACTTACTATTTTGACATGCCGGCAGCATCAGAACTAGCCCAGGTGAAGACGCCTTGGTTATTGGATTCGATCACATGGGATGCCCTAATGGTTAGAAAAGCAGTTGTATGGTTGTGTGAGATACTAGGGAAACCGATTTTGACCTTGACCAATGAGGACTACAATGAAAACGGCCTTAGTGAGTTGCTGACCAAACGGGATTCAGCCTATAAGATTAATATTGAAGTTTTTAATCAACTGCAGCATACGATTACTGGATGGCCAGGAGGCAAACCTAATGCTGATGATAGCCAGAGACCAGAACGAAATACGCCTTTTCCTAAGCGCACACTTATATTTAGTCCACACCCAGATGATGATGTGATTTCTATGGGAGGGACTTTGTTGCGGTTGGTAGAGCAAGGGCACGAAGTACATGTTGCTTACCAAGTGTCTGGTAATATCGCTGTGTTTGACGAGTATGCTTACAACTATCTGGATTTTATGTGTGATTACAATCAGATGATAGATGTAAAAAACGAAAAACTGATAGCACTCCGAGACGAGGTTCGTGACTATATGCAGTCGGATCAAAGTGGTAATAAGGCACCAGATGCACTAAGGGAGCTCAAAGGGCAACTTAGAAAAAATGAAGCCAAAGCGGCATGTCGTTATTGTGGTGTCGATGAGAAGAATTTGCATTTTATGAACCTACCGTTTTATGAGACGGGAGAGGTGAAGAAGAAGCCTTTGGGCGAAGAAGATATTCAATTGACGATGGATCTACTCCAAGAGCAGCAGCCTCATCAGGTGTTCTTAGCAGGTGATTTGTCTGATCCACATGGTACACATAGAGTGTGTTTGGAAGCCATCTTTGAAGCTATGCGCCGTCTCAAAAATGAAGCTTGGACGGACAACTGTAAAGTATGGATGTACCGAGGTGCGTGGCAGGAATGGGATATTGCTGATATAGAGATGGCAGTACCGATTAGCCCTGAGGAGCTGATGAAAAAGAGGCAAGCTATTTTTAGACATCAATCTCAAAAAGATGGAGTGGCATTTCCTGGTAGTGACGCACGTGAGTTTTGGCAAAGAGCTGAGGATAGAAACAGACATACCGCTAGACAATATGATAAACTAGGGATGGCACAGTATGAAGCCATGGAGGCTTTCGTAGAATGGGATTTTAAAAACGAATAGAAAGGTTGAATAGTCATAAGCAAATGATTTTGTTGGCAGAAAGTGGTTCGACCAAGACCAGTTGGAAATTGATAGATCCAGACGGATCAGTTAAGTCTTTTTCCAGTCCAGGGATCAACCCTGTCTTGCAACGTAGTGGTCAAATAGAAGAGGATCAGGCTGGGTATTTATCTCCTATCCATGGAGAGCAGGTAGATGAGGTCTATTTCTATGGTGCAGGCTGTGGAGGAACAGAGTCCAGCGGGAGTGTCAGAGAATGGTTGTCATCACTGTTTCCATCAGCGACACTGACGGTGGATAGCGACCTGATTGCTGCAGCTAAATCTTTGTTCGGGGATGATAATGGTGTAGTAGCGATACTAGGTACGGGTTCCAATTCTTGTTATTATGAAGATGGGGAGATAAAGAGAGGAGTACCTAGTTTAGGTTATATCCTAGGAGATGAAGGGAGTGGTAATCAGATAGGTAGTCAGTTGATCGCTGACTACCTCAGAGGAGTCATGCCTACCGAAATTCAAAATTTCATAAGAGAACAATTCAATATTACGGAATCGTCCGTATTGACACAGGTTTATTCACAGCCATATCCTAATCGATATATGGCAAGTTTCGTGGCTCCTATATCTAAAGCTTTTGGGGATCATCGTTACTTTCAAAACGTTTTAGAGTCACAGTTTAGAGCTTTTTTTGACAATTGTTTATCCAAATATAGTGAGTTGGGCTATTGTCAAATAGGGTTTGTTGGATCCATTGCATATCATTTTAGAACCATGTTGAAAAAACTATGTGAGGTCTACGAGTTTGACTTGCGAGCAGTGAACGAGAAACCTATAGATCAATTGATCGAGTATATTAAAACCAATCAAAAAACACATTAATACACATTAAAAGAATAGATATGACGATAACTGAATCACCATCTAACTTTAGTGATCTTGATAAAATGAGTGTATTAGAATTACTGTCTAATATCAATAAAGAAGATCATGGAGTATCCAAAGCTGTAGAGAAAGTAATACCTCAAGTCCAGCTATTGGTCGAGGGTATAGTTAGACGAATGAAAAAGGGAGGAAGGTTATTCTATATAGGAGCGGGTACTAGCGGTAGACTAGGTATTCTGGATGCATCAGAATGTCCACCTACCTATGGCGTCTCTCAGGGATTGATTGTCGGGATCATCGCTGGAGGAGATCAAGCGATTAGAGTAGCTGTTGAAAATGCTGAAGATGATGAGAATCTGGCGTGGGAAGAACTATCCAAGTATGATATCAATGAGTTAGACTCAGTGATTGGGATCGCTGCGTCAGGTAATACTCCCTATGTAGTAGGTGGTGTGAAAAAAGCCAAAGAGATGGGGATATTCACTGGAGGGATTTGTTGCAATATTGATACCAAACTGGTGGCTGTCGCAGACCATACGGTCGAGGTGATTGTTGGTCCTGAGTTTGTTACAGGAAGTACACGTATGAAAGCAGGGACTGCTCAAAAACTAGTGCTCAATATGATTTCGACTTCTGTCATGATCAAGCTGGGCAAAGTAAAGGGCAACAAAATGGTGGATATGCAATTAAGCAATAAGAAACTGGTAAAGCGCGCTATTCGTATGATTATCGAAGAAACTGGCGTAGAACACGATGTTGCGGCAGAACTATTGGATAAGTATAAATCCGTAAGAAATGCTGTGGACAACTATAAGGGCGTAACGCAAGGGGTATTAAGTAAGTAATGTGTTCAGGCTAAGGTTCGTTATAGTATTTTGGTTTTGTCCTGACCTTTTAATTGGCGATGTTTCGGTGATTAAAAGGTCAGGACAAAATTCTTTTTAGTACTTGCGATACAATTTAATATTTGTTTAAATGAGAAATGAGATTTGTCTTTGGGTATTGGTATTGATGGTCTTTGCTTCCTGTGAGGAAAACAAGATAGTGGATAGACCGGTTAGTTTTGATCAAGAGCGAGTGGATTTGACTCTGCAGTATCTCGACGAACACTATGGTCTGGTACAGGAGAAGCCGACGATCGATCCTAAGATGATTGTAGTCCACTATACGGTGATTCCTACATTAGAGAAGTCTATAGCAGCTTTCGAAAATTCTAAGTTGCCCAACTGGAGGCCAGAGATTGCAGGAGCAGGAGCACTGAACGTATCTGCTCATTTTTTGGTCAATCAAGATGGGACTATATATCGCCTGATGCCAGAGAACTACATGGCAAGACATGTCATAGGACTCAATCACTGCGCCATAGGAATTGAGAATGTAGGAGGTACGGATGCAGTACCGTTAACTCCCTCTCAGGTCAAAGCCAATGTATGGCTCGTTTCGTATCTCAAAGAGAAGTATGATATTCAATATTTGATTGGCCATGACGAGTATACATTGTTCGAAGGGCATGATCTGTGGTTGGAAAAAGATGCTGGTTACCGTACCGTGAAGTCTGATCCAGGCAAAGCTTTTATGGCTGCAATTAGAGAGCAGACGGATGATTTGGGATTCTTGCCATTGCCTGAGCCAAAGTTGAAAACACCTCTACAATAGTTGTCTATAGATATGATAAAGAGATTTTATTTAGTCCTATTCTTCTTGCCGACATTAGCGATGAGTCAACCGACTTTTGACAAGTTATACGAGGGATATGAAGACTATCGTGAGCCGACGCTGACACATCTAAGATTCAAACATGCGGACATACAGCCGCTCATTGAACAGTATAAAGAGATCAAAGGATTCGAGGTTAGTGTATTAGGGCATTCTATCGATGGACGTAGTGTCTCTATGATTTCTGTAGGTACTGGAGATACTGATATTTTGCTATGGTCTCAGATGCATGGTGATGAATCTACGGCTACTATGGCGATTTTCGATATGCTTAACTTTTTGTCGGATAAAAAATCGTTTAAAAAAGAGAAAAAAGAATTGCTGAAACAGGTGCGGTTGCATTTTGTGCCTATGTTGAACCCAGATGGTGCTGAGGTATTTCAAAGGCGCAATGCGCTTGATATTGATATCAACAGAGACGCGCTACGTTTGCAAACATCAGAGGGACAAATCCTCAAGGCGGTTCGGGATAGTTTGGATGCTGAGTTTGGGTTTAACCTTCACGACCAAAGTCGCTATTATAATGCTGAGCGCACGGCTAAACCAGCTACGATTTCTTATTTAGCTCCTGCTTACAATTATGATAAGGACATCAACGATGTCCGAGCCAATGCCATGAAAGTCATCGTATTGATGAATGACATTATCCAAAAATATGTACCTGGTCAAGTAGGACGTTATTCGGATGATTTCGAACCTCGCGCCTTTGGAGACAATATTCAAAAATGGGGGACTAGTGCTATTTTGATCGAGTCAGGAGGTCAGTACAATGATCCCGACAAGCAGGAAATTCGCAAACTCAATTACATGTCTATTCTTGCTGCTATTTTCAGTATAGCGGACGAGAGTTATGCTCAGGTGTCTATAGACCGTTATGAAGAAATACCTCAAAACGACAGAAAACTATTTGATCTAAAAATAGAAAATTTGACTTACGTCCGAAATGGAAAGCCTTACCGGATGGACGCTGGGATACATCATTATCAAATCGATAATGAGGCACATGATGATTATCATTTTGTGGGAAAAATTTCCGAGGTGGGAGATTTGTCAACCTATTATGGCTTTGAGACTTTGGACGCTACAGGATTGACCTATCGAGAGGCAGGAGTGGTAGACGGGTCGAGCGATAGTTTAGCGATCAGTACGGATGAGTTGCTAGGCTATCTGAGAGAAGGTAAAGCGTGGATCAAAACAGATTCTATCTCTGCAGAGACTAAGTACAGTGAGTGGCCGATCAACCTGACAACTACCGCTGATATGGATAAACTAAAAGCTGATTTGAAGCTGAGAAGTGGTGCTACATTTCTGCTGATGGAGGACGAAAATGTTCGCTATGTAGTGCTTAATGGTTTCTTGTATGATGTGAAATCAAATCAGCTCAAGATAAAAAATGGTGTGATTGTTCGGTAGTTTTTAGCGTATGTGTAGGGTAGACATAGCAAAGGGGTTTTGGGTGATGGTCATGTCATTGATCTTAAGCTTGTCTATGTCGGTATCTGCACAATTACCCAATGGCTTTGTGTATGTACAGACACTCGATTCTACTATTATGCTTGACTTGCGGTATTATTCTACCAATAACTTCGTAGGAGATACCATCGATGGGTACGAGGCTCCAGTATTGATTCTGTCTCAGAAGGCAGGAGAGGCACTTGCACAGGTGCAGCAGGATTTGAATGGGCGTGGTTATGGCCTAATCGTATATGACGGCTATCGACCACAGCGTGCGGTTAATCATTTTTCTAGGTGGGCATCCGATCTTAGTGATCGTAGAATGAAATCTGTGTTTTATCCTCATGTTCAAAAGAGTCGGTTGTTTCAGTTGGGATATATAGCCCATAGATCTGGACATTCTAGGGGTAGCAGCGTGGACTTGTCTTTGATCGATCTGTACACGAAGCGACCGTTGGATATGGGTAGCCCCTTTGACATGTTTGATGTTCGGTCTCATCATGAGGCGATGGTTTCCAAAACACAATTAGCCAATAGAGAATTACTGAAAGCTACGATGCGGGAATATGGATTTAGGCATTATCGTAAGGAGTGGTGGCATTATACATTAAACCAAGAGCCTTTTCCTAATCAGTATTTTGATTTTCCTGTTCGTTGATTTTTTGATCCATACCATCCTAGTGTTGCTTATTTTTTTCATGTACTAATGATGTACTTGAATGTTTGATTTTGTGAATGCCACAAGTATTCATTGATCCTGAATTATGCAATCAGTGAATTATGTATTGAAAAATTAGAGAGTTAAATGTAAGGTGGTCTATGAGGTAAACAGCGTTTTATTAAGCATAAGATTTTAACCGATAATAGGGTTAAACTATAACTGAGATTCAGTTCTCAAAAAGCCCAAACCCTATTAGCTGTTTTTCTTTTTCTATTAACGTTGATGGTGTTATTGCATCACTCGGGTTTATGCTCTTTTTTGACGCTGATTGACAGGTATCTTCGGTGAGTTCTTTATATGTGTCTGTGATGTGACGTGTGTAATTAATTGTCTTTCAGTTGATATGGGTTGTGATGGGGAAATTGTGTGACTCCTTTTTGTAAAGATTGACTCACTTAAAATTGTTATAGATAATAGTATATGAAGAAAAACATAGATACGATAATCATAGGAGGAGGGATTGTAGGACTCTCTTGTGCATATTATTTACAAAAGGAAGGAGTAGAAGTCGCAATCATAGAAAAGGGTGCGCCCAAGGATGCCTGTTCTCATGCCAATTGTGGTTTAGTCAGTCCTAGCCACGCGCTTCCTCTCAATAGTCCGGAACTGATGATGAAAGCCATGAAATGGCTTTTTCAGAGTGATTCTCCATTTTATATCCGTCCTCAGTTAGATGCCAATTTTATCTCATGGATGTTGGGGTTTGGTCTCAATGCTCGTGCTGATAAGGTGCAAAAAGCCATGGAGGGGCGAAATAACTTGATGCTAAGTTCAAAGGCATTGTTTAAGGATATCATTAAGGAGGAGAATATTGATTGTAATTGGTCTGATGAGGGGATTATGTTTGCTTTTGAGTCGGAAAAAGCATTTGATAAGCATGCTGCGATCAATCGTCGATTGACGGACTTGGATATGCAGCTGATGGCAGATCCTATGGTGGGTGATGCATTATATCAAAAAGAGCCAGCATTGAGTGAAAACGTACATGGAGGATGGTGGTATCGGTTCGATGCATCCATTAAACCTGATCTGATGGTAGCAGGACTCAAGAAAACACTCAAACAAAAAGGAGTTCAGTTTTTTGAAGAAACGGAAGTAGTGGGGTTTGAAAGTGCTAATTATCAGATAACAGGAATTAATACCAACCGTGGGGATTTCAAAGCTAAAAATATAGTGCTAGCGACAGGAGCGTGGTCTCCCAAAGTAGTTGATGATCTAGATTTGAAAATTCCCATTGTCCCAGGTAAAGGATATAGTATTACAATGAAGTCTCCTGGTTTTAGTCCCAAAATGCCCTGTATCATGGAGGAGAAAAAGGTGGTTGCTACACCATGGAATGGGAGCTATCGCCTAGGAGGTACCATGGAGTTTGCGGGATACAATACTGAGCTGAATAAGGTTCGGTTCAATGCACTTAAAAAGGCAGCGAATATCTATTTGAGAGATCCATACACAGATGATGTATTGGAACACTGGTATGGCTGGAGACCGATGACCAACAATGGCTTACCTATCATAGATCATGCCCCGAAGTATAGAAATATGCTTATGGCCTGCGGTCATAATATGCTCGGGCTCAGTATGGGACCTGCCACGGGTAAGCTCGTTTCTGAGATTTTGACAGCTAAAGAGACACACATCGATCCTAGCTATTATGCGCTGAGAGGCAATTTTAACTAAACCAACACAAAGTAAATGAAGCTAATATTACACGAGTATGATTTGAAGCTGAAACACAGGTTTAGCATTGCACACGATTCTAGAGATATTCAGAAATCCTTGATTTTGGAGTTACGAGATGGGCAGTTTTCAGGTTTTGGAGAGGCGACAGCTAGCAAATATTATGGCTATAGCATAGAAGAGATGAGAGCCATACTGGAAGTCAATCGTGAGCAGATCGAGTCTTATCAGTATCAAAGCCCTGAGGAGTTTTGGGTAGATATGTCTACTGAGATGTCTGTTAATTCTTTTGCTCAGTCTGCTTTAGACGTAGCTGTCAATGATCTCTATGCCAAATCAAAAGGAGTCTCGCTGAGCAAACTATGGGGGGAGGAAAGCTCACATAACCTGGTGTCTAACTATACGATTGGGATAGATACAATAGAGAAAATGGCTCAGAAACTGGAGGAGTTCCCATGGCCTAGTTATAAAATAAAACTAGGTACCAAAGAAGATATCGCGATCATCAAAGAGCTCCGAAAGCTCACAGATGCGAAGTTTCGGGTGGACGCCAACTGTGGGTGGGGAGTAGAAGAGACGCTCATTAATGCCCGCGAGATGATAGGGCTAGGTGTAGAGTTTATAGAACAGCCTTTGGTAGCTGACGATTGGCTCGGGATGAAGACTTTGTATGAAAAAAGCCCTTTGCCCATCATCGCTGATGAGAGTATTGTAGGCGAAGGTGATATCGAGCGGTGTTATGGTTTCTTTCACGGCGTGAATATCAAACTCATGAAGTGTGGGGGATTGACACCAGCCAGAAGAATGATTAGTAAAGCAAAATCCTATGGAATGAAAGTGATGGTGGGATGCATGACAGAGTCATCAGTAGGTATCTCGGCTATAGCTCAGCTATTGCCGTTGCTAGACTATGTGGATATGGATGGTTTTTTGCTGCTAGAAAGTGAGATCGCTGATGGTGTACGTTTGGCTAACAATACCATCGTGGTGCCAGATTCGGCAGGCATAGGAGTCTCTTCTTTGATTAGTTGAGATTGCCAAGACGACTTAATAGTCTTGAAACCTTATTTAGAATAAAGATTGAAACCCTAAAATGCAAAAGATACAAACACCTTTTTATTACTACGATTTAGACTTATTGGATCAGACGCTATCCAAGATGGTGCGTGCCAGAGGGGATAGTTCTTTTCATGTACACTATGCTTTAAAGGCGAATGCCGAGGCTAAAATCTTAGCAAAAATGAAAGCTACCGGACTCGGAGTAGACTGTGTCAGTGGGGGTGAAGTTAGGTATGCGTTAGAACAGGGGTTTGGTGCGGATCAAATTGTCTACGCAGGAGTGGGTAAGACGGATTGGGAATTGGAACTAGCCATATCGAGTGAAGTACATGGGATTAACTGTGAGTCGATAGAAGAGCTGGTAGTGATCGCCGAGGTGGCTAATAAATTGCAAAAATCAGCGAATGTTTACTTGAGACTCAACCCAAATATAGATGCGAAGACTCATCCAAATATCACAACGGGAACTTTACGTAATAAATTTGGTATTCCCGCAAATGAGCTGTGGCTAGCGCTGGAAGAACTAGCGAAATACCCTTGTTTGGTTTTTGCAGGGCTACATTTTCATATAGGCTCTCAGATCGAAGACTTATCTCCTTTTGTAAGATTATGCACAGAAGTTAATGTCTTGCAGAAGGCACTTCGTGACAAAGGATATAATCCAGCCAATGTCAATGTTGGTGGGGGATTGGGTATTGATTACAAAAAACCTGATGCGAACCCAATAGCGGATTTTGACACTTATTTTGAAAACTATAGACGGTACCTTAATATTTATGATAACCAGCAAGTTCATTTTGAACTGGGTAGGTCGCTTGTCGGGCAGGTAGGGTATTTGTTTTCGGAGGTGCTTTACATCAAGAAGACTAAGGAATTGGATTTTGCAATCATAGATGCGGGAATGTCAGAGTTGATGAGGCCTGCCTTGTATGGTGCCAGGCACGTGATTCAGAATGTGAGTTCTGTACTTCCAGATCATGAGTATGAAGTCGTAGGGCCCATTTGTGAAAGCACAGACACTTTTGGGAAACATGTTTTGCCTACAACACAAAGAGGTGATTTGTTGCAGATACGTTCGGTAGGAGCCTATGGCAGTGTCCTATCGACCCAGTATAACATGAGAGGTGAAAACCAACCCATGTTCTCTGACGAAGAAAATGCACAGCAGTTTTTTTCGGCGCTACACGCTGAGGTGTAGGACGGGCTAAACCTTGATAAAAATTTTCTTTCGGTACAGTACATAGCCAAATGCCCAGCAGATACTGACCACTGTCATGGCAAAACAGAGGGATGCGAGTTTGGCTTGATTAGGAAACGCTCCCATATAGATGGTTTCATAGCACCAGCGGTAGAACCTCACCGTTTCGCCCTCAGCGTCTTTCCATGTGATGATGTAGACCATTACCTTGGATAGTACTCCAGAAAAAACAAAAATTATCATAGGGTTCATCCCGAAAACGATGAAGGGCTTGGTCCACCTGTTGTAGCCTCTAATGTCAATGATCTCTATTAATAGTGCCAGTGTAATGCACGCTATACCGCCAGCAAACAAAACATAGCTGCTAGACCAAATAGGTTTATTGATGGGGAATACTGTATCCCATACCAGTGCAAGAAGTACAGTGCTCGTTCCTATTAAGAGTAGATTTTTGACTAATAAATTCTTGTCATTGAAGGACTGTACGGTGTAGCCGGCTAGATAGCCAAACATCGCAGTGACAATGGCAGGTAGGGTACTCAATAGCCCTTCAGGATCGAATGGGATTCCGAACCCTTTGTAGATGTGGTTTTCTCCAAGTATGGCTAAATCCACTGCGGTAGTAATGTTTCCTTCTAGAGAGAAAGGTTCAGCCCCCCCCAACCAATACAGCAGCCCCCAGTAGGTCAGTAGTATTCCTGTACCGATTTTCCAAATCGACTGGATAGATACTGAGATGCAGATCAAGGAAGCAGCTCCATATACTAGTGCAATTCGCTGTAATACCCCCATGATTCGCAGCGTGTCTAATGAGCGATTGAAAAAAGGGAAATAGTTGAGCAAAAGCCCAATCATGAATATAGTAATCGTTCGCTTGATGATTTTCTTCGTCAGTTCAGAGGTCAGGCCTTGATCAAACTTCGAGAAGGAAAAAAACATAGACACACCGACAATGAAAATAAAGAATGGAAAAACCATATCTGTAGGAGTCGCCCCATGCCAAGATGCGTGGAGCAGTGGCGGGAAAACATGCGACCAAGATCCAGGTGTGTTGACCAATATCATAAAAGCGATGGTCATACCTCTAAATACATCTAACGCAAGTAAACGTTGGTTTTTTTGGGGAGCTATGTTTTGTGTCATGCGATTTATACTAGTTAATGCTTTATGTGCAATATGCATGTAAAAGTGCATAAAAAACGCAATTAATTGAGTGTATCTAAGTGTAAAATCATATTTGTTGAGGGTTTTAACTTGTTTCGAGTGGATTACATTGTTTCTGTGAAGGGATTGAGCGGTTGCAAGTACAGTCAGTGGCCAGTGTTGTTTGACCGAACGTTGTTCTGTCAAAAGATTCATGTTTCGTGAAAAAGAGAGAAGTTCGACTTAGACGATTTCTTCTTTGTTTACAATGATCTTTTCTTCCTCTGGATTGAGTTTCAGTTCCTCGATAATGAGGTTAAGAGTCGGACGGCTCAGGGATAGTAGAATCATGGAGCCAACATAGGTCATGATAAACAAACCACTTCCTGTGATATACAGCATGATCGTAGAGCCCATGTTGATACCTGCGAATATCCAAAACCGCTTGTATAGTGTAGCGTAGTAGGCTGATAGTTTAGCTCTTAGCGTTGATTGCTCTTTGGCGATTTCTTTTTCTTTTTGATGTACTTGTTGTGTACGCCAAGTCAAGTAGGCTAGAGTCGCTATTGCAGGAAGCGAAACAGCCCAAAGCTGCCATGAACCTAGAGACATCACGCCAAGATTGCCACTGTGCTTTTCTAGGACTAAATACCCAAAGGGGAGCAGCGTGATCGCTACTGTGAGATTAAATACTGTATATATTTTATTGTAGTATTCTTCTCCGTTTTTGAATCGAAGTGCCAAATCTGATTTAATCTTTAGAGGCTCGAATTTGATCCAGCTGTTCGAGTTCTTCTCTGATCTCTACCATACGGTCTGGGAAGTCGGTGATGATTCCGTCTACTCCCATATTGAGCATTTTGATCATGTTCTCACGCTCATTGACGACATAGGTAAACACTTTGTATCCACGGGCCTTGAAGCGAAAGAGTCTGCGCTGTGAGAGTGTCGTGAAATGTGGGTTGAGTGTATTATAGAATTCGTGTTTGTTACGGTGATCGGTAAATGATTTAGCATTGATATAAAATGCTAGAATGTGAGTTTCCTCTTCACCCATCATGATTTTTTTGAGCTGTACCGTAGAGTCTGCCTCGTAGGCTTCTTCGAGATACGCTTCGTCATAGGCTTGTACGATCGCCCATTCTTTTGCCTCGTACTCGTCAATGATCTCAATGACTCGTGCTGCAAAGCCATCGTAAAACTCGTGTCCTTTGGATTTGATATCAATGACGCATTCCATTTTGCCATGGATGAGTTCTAGTGTCTCTTGTAGGGTAGGGATTTTTTCCCCTTTGTACTGTTCATGATCTCCGAACCATGAGCCTGCATCTAGTTGTTTGACTTCAGCAAGAGTCATTTTGTGGATTTTTCCTGTGCCGTTGGTGGTACGGTCCACATCTTCATCATGGAATACGACCACTTCGCCATCTAGCGTATAATGTACGTCGATCTCTACCATGTCTGCTCCCATATCCATGGCCTTTTGAAATGCCGCTAGCGTATTCTCTGGAGCTACACCAGAGGCACCTTTGTGTCCTACGATCTTGAAGTTCCTTTTTTTGATATCTTCTATATCGTCACTTACCACATAGCGTTGATAGAACCATGGTTCATAGAGCCACATCATGGCAAGAAATAACATCATTGGGAGTGCGTACCAGATAAAGTTGCGACTATTCATACGTTGCTTTCAGAAAGTTGAACTATTTGGGCTTAAAAATACTACAAGTATACTAACTTAAAAAATGCGCGAAGGTATAGGATGGGCATTTGAAATGGTAGTCTTTTATTAGTTTGCCTGCTAGCTTTTTAGCCCTTTTGAATAGGGGAGTATCAGAACGAATTTTCATGCAGTATAAACGATTGATTAATTGTCAGATAGCGATAACCGTGACGCTGATCATAGCCTTCGCATCAGGATGTCAACAGGAGAGAGTAGAGAGGAAAGAAATAATCATAGATGCCCCCAGTGCGATTGGAACGGAAGAGGATCCTCATGCTCGCGCGGCGTTTGAGCGGATGCAGCTCGTAGACCCTGCGACACATGAAATCCCTGAGCTGATCAATCAGCATCAGGTTAACTATGCGAGGCAAGTATTGGCGGGTCAAAACCACAAAGCCCGAGTGACCGCCTCTGAATGGAGGCCTCTCGGCCCGGTCAATGTCGGTGGACGAACCAGAGCCTTAGCGATAGATGTGACGGACGAAAATATCTGGCTCGCAGGTGCTGTATCAGGCGGGATGTACCGTTCGACGGATCAGGGGATCAACTGGGAGCGAACGACTCATCCAGCCATGCTCAACAGTGTGACGTGTATCGCTCAGGATACCCGTCCGGGTTTTGAGCATATATGGTACTACGGCACAGGTGAGCTACGTGGTAGTTCGTCCCGTGCATCAGGAGCGCCCTATCGTGGAGATGGCATCTACCGATCGGTAGATGGAGGTGAGACTTGGGATGTGCTCGTGAGCACGAGTATGAATCGACCTGCGGATTTCGAGAGCCCGTTCAACTATGTCTGGGATATTGTAGTGGATCAGTCCGGTAGCGTGTATGCGGCATTGTATGGCTGTGTCGTCAAGTCCGACGATGGAGGGCAAACTTGGGATGTGGTGTTAGGACCTGATCTTTTGCATCCCGAGCTCTTCGTACCACCGATAGAGGATCTTAATGAGTCTGGCGCGCCATTCTATACCAGTGTGCTCCTCACAGATGCGGGACAGCTGTATGCGAGCATGAGTTCTTTTACGGCGCTGGGGTATCGGTCGCAGTACGCAGGAGTCTATCGTAGAAATGCCGTAGACGTGTGGGAGGAAATCACGCCATTTGGCTTCCCGATAGAGCATGACCGCACGGTGATGACTTATAGCCCTAGTCAGGGAAATTGGCTTTATGTACTGACCGAATCTGCTAGTTTGAATTTCTGGAGGTTTGATGGGACGAACTGGCAGAATCGGTCACAATATTTGCCAGCAGTCCAAGACACCTTACCTGCTATCGATACCCAAGACTCCTACAATGTCCTAGCGAGAGCGCACCCCCTAGATCCTAACATCGTGTTTTTGGGAGGGACTAATCTTTACCGCTCTACCAACGGGTTTAGTTCGTCGGATCAGACGACATGGATAGGGGGCTATGACCCAGATGGGACGACTGCTGCCAAATACCCAGGGCATCACCCTGATCAGCATGAGTTGTTGTTTATGCCTTCTGACCCGAATCAGGTTCTCTCTGCCAATGATGGTGGTGTGCGCTATACGTCCCAAATCTTAGCGCCTAAGGTGACCTGGCAGGCTCGCAATAAGGGCTATGTTTCCTCACAGTTTTATACCATAGCACTATCCAAAGACGAAGAGAGCAACAAGGCGATTGGCGGTATGCAGGACAATGGTACCTATATGAAGGTTTTTGCGAGTGAAAACTCATCTTGGAAGGAAATATTAGGTGGAGATGGCTCTTATGCGGCCACTACACCAGAAGAAAAGTTCTGGTACGTCTCCTTCCAAAGTGGTCAAACCTATAGACTGACACTCAACAAAGAGAATGAGTTGACTTCTTTTGCGGAGGTAGACCCAGTGGGGGGAGAGGGCTATCTTTTTATCAATCCATACATGCTAGACCCCAACAATTATAACCGCATGTATATGGCGGCTGGTAGAGTCGTCTGGCGCAACGATAACCTCCAACAAATCCCTAGTGGTAAGCAGAACCCTACATCAGTCAACTGGTCTCAGATCGCAAGTACCGAGGGGTCGAGTTCTGCCGTTTCGTCACTCGATATATCTACGCATCCTGCGCATGTACTTTATCACGGTACGTCTTATGGAGCAGTTTTCAAGACCATATATACCAATACCGATACCGCACAAACAGACTTTGTGTACCAACATGTGATTCAAGATGATGCTGGTAGAGAGTCTAGTGGATATATATCGAGCATAGCGATAGATCCGACAGATGCTCAGCGTACGATGTTTACCTACTCCAATTATCATTTTCCGAGTGTGTTTTTTACCCCGGATGGGGGACAGACCGTAGTGGATGTCAGTGGCAACATGGAGGAGAACCCAGATGGCAGTGGAGGTGGATCGAGTGTGCGCTGGTGCGAGATTGTTCCGTTACAAAACGGCAGTTACTTGTATTTCTTGGGTACAAGTACAGGTCTGTACAGTACTACAGCCCTAGATGGCGCGCAGACAGTGTGGGTCAAAGAGGCTGACGAATCTATTGGGAACTCGGTCGTTAGTATGCTGGATTACCGTTCGTCAGATGGCAAACTCATCGCAGCGACGCATGGCAATGGCACCTTTGAGACCAATATAGAGGGGACACTGGAGATTACCCCAGAACCAGTGGAAGGTAGTATAGAGGTTCTGACTGCCTACCCGAATCCTTTTGAGGATCAAGTGACCCTGTTGTTTAGTATCCCTGAGTCAGGAAGGGCAGTGGTACAAGTACTCAATAGTGCAGGACAGTTGATCAAAACCATCCTCAATGCAGAGCAGTTTGCTGGGGAAGTGTCGGTCACATGGGATGGAACCAATGCTACTGGCACACCGGTCGATCCAGGGATGTACTTCTACCGTGTCTATTATGATGGTGCCTTGAAATCTGGAAAATTACTTTATAGGAATTAATACCACTATGCAGGAAACTTTTTGGGTCTACTGCGTAAGAGTATTTTTCATTAACCCAAAACTGAAACCATGCCCAATAGAAATTTTCTTCTCTATGCTGTTCCAGCGTTGATCTGGGGATCGACGTGGTTTGTCATCACCTTTCAGCTCGGTGTAGTGGATCCCTTGATATCGGTCGTCTATCGCTATGTGCTGGCAGGAGTGATAATGATGCTCTATTGCTGGATTCAGAAACTGCCCATGCGGTTTTCGGGACGGCAACATTTTTTTATGGCACTACAGGGCGCTTTTCTTTTTGGGATCAACTACTGGATGGCCTATAAGGCCGAAGAGTATATCCCTAGCGGGCTGATGGCGGTGGCGTTTTCTACCATTGTATTTGCCAATTCTATCCTCGGTTATCTACTCATGGGCAAGCCGATCAACCGTGGTGTCATCATCGGTGCGTTATTTGGGTTGACAGGTACCTTGCTCATCTTTAGCCGTGAGTTTTTCTCAATGGCATTTTCTGATCAGATACTTTGGGGTGCTGGGATTGCGATGGGCTCAGTACTGTTGGCATCTCTGGGCAATCTCGCCTCTGCCAGAAATACCGCCGCAGGCGTACCCGTGATTCAGGCCAATGCCTACAGTATGGTATATGGTGCCGGGATGATGGCGCTACTCGGTCTAGCGCTGGGCAAAGAATTCGTCTTTGTCTGGACGACTCAGTATGTGTTGTCTCTGCTTTATTTGTCCATATTTGGTTCCATCATCGCCTTTGGTTTTTATCTGACCCTAGTCGGGAAGATCGGAGCAGACAAGGCTGCCTATGCTTTGGTGGTGATCCCGATCATTTCTATCGTACTGTCCACGCTTTTCGAAGGGTATCAGTTCACCGCATATTCCTTTGGAGGTATTGCCTTGATTATACTAGGCAACCTGTTCGCACTGCGCAAAAAGAAGGTGGTGAAAGTGGCTTGATTGGTTTTGTAACGTATCTGCTCTATCTAGTGTCACGCCATTGCAACCTATTTTCTTGACATACCATTACACCCTATATACACTCTAGCATCTACTAAACAATCAATAGCAGTTGTTTTTCATAGAATGACCAGCCGTTGCAAAACGAGGGATTGGGAGGGGTGTTGTGACTAGTCATGAGGAGAAGAAAGAGTGATGCTTCAATAGCATCATGCGTTTAGCCTTTTTGGCGTAATGCGTGTTACCTTCTGGTCTTAGATTAAGAGATAGCGATGCTAAGCTCGTATGTTGCTAAAATATGCCCATAAAATGAATAGGATCTGCAGAGGGATTCTAAACCATAAATAGAGGAGACCATACCCATCGAATGTTCCTTTCTGGTAGTTCACGTGATGAATGGATGCATATATATTGGCAGGAAGCATGAGTAGTAGAAAAACAATTAGTACCCATCCTGTGATCGTTTTTAGCTGAGGGATAAGTAAGCCGATGGCGAGTAGGATCTCAAAAACACCAGTGAAGTAAACTATGCTTTCGCTAAAGGGAATAAATGGTGGGATCATCATAGACATGCCCTTGGTAAATGCAAAATGTCCTATCGCAGTAAAAGCTAGCATGATCGACATAGCTATTCTAGCAGATAGGCCAAAATCATAGTCTTTTTGGGTGATTCTAATTGCTACAATGGAAATGGCAAAGCTGAGTATAAGTACAATGAGTGGTTTCATGTTTGTCTGAATAATTGAAATGCAAAGTTCAGAAAGCATGCGCGCAGAAACAATGAACCCAGGTTAAGTAATGCGCTTTCTGATTCTGCTCAATGCCTGTGGTGTCACGCCGATATACGAGGCGATGTATTTTAGTGGGATTTGCTGCAGTAGCTTTGGTCTGTCGGAAAATAGATCTAGGTACCGTTCTTCTGCCGTTTTGCTCAATAGAGCAAGTTCTCTTTTGGACTTGATCAAAAACATCTTTTCAGCCATTTTGCGTCCAATGATGTTGCCACTGTGGGTTTGCTCGTACACTTCGTGTAAGTCTCGATGCGATATTCTCCACAAAGTGGTTTCTGTCAACGTCTCTATTTGGTATTCGGAGGGCATTTGTGTCAAAAAGGAATCGTAGGCAGTCACAAATTCATTTTCGAATAAAAAGCCAAAGGTTAAATCTTGTTCTGCTCTGGGGATGTAGAGTCTGACTATTCCTTTGGTAATAAAGGATAGTGCATTTTCTGTTTCTCCCATCTCCAAAAGGTGTGTGTGTTTGTGAAGGGTTATAGTTTTTAGTTTGGAAGAGAAAAACTGCCAATCACTATCATTCATAGGCGTAATGCGCTCAATAAACTGTCTAATCTGGTTCATCTGTAGTTTTTGTTGTAACAATTTGATCTTCTACCCAAATCGTCCTCGTTTGTAACGAGGATGGTATGGTTTGAGCATTTGCAATGCGATCAGAGCAGAACATGTAGTATATAAGAACCCGCTGTTCGACTTTTGTAAAGTCGAATACCTGTTGTTTTAGGTCTTCCGCAGGGCGACTGAAAATCAATCCTATAAAAACAGTGTCTCCGACACGGATCAGCTACTCGATCACCTCTATTGACAGCAAACCTTTCCGAGCTGCATATTCTCTTGCACTACGATACAGATATGCTGCTGGTTCATCAACTATCCGTGAATTTATAAGCAGACCTCAGCATGAAGGTAGAAAAATCCTGCTAGACAAACCCTGTCGGAGACTCTATTGATTATGTAAAGGTTGATTGAAGACAATGTGCGATTGATGCATTTCAGACAAGGTTTTAATAAAGTTAAATAGTACGAACCCTAAGACTGAGAAGACTTCAAGCGGCGATCTGGCCTTGCGCAAGGTCGACTCTCTCCTTGCGCAAGAGGGAGCCTGTGCTTGTGCAAGCTCAACTGTCTGCTTGCCCAAGGTGGACCTTCTGCTTGCGCAAGCAGAAACCCGAACCTTTATTACTTTCCTCAAAGCGATCTGAAAGCCTTTGATCCACTACCTGTACTTTGATCTTAAAGACCCGCTCGGTCGCATTTCCGATCGAGCTGAATATTTGTAATACGAGAAGTGGGTATAACGGTACCAGAGGCTATGCAGGGTTGATGACCTTATGGATTTCTAACAAAGTCTATAGGATACCTGTCACTCGTTTCTACCCTCTCTCGTCTCACATAGCCTCTAAGAGATCTTGCGCTTGTTGATAGTCTTGCGCTTCTACTGGTATCTGCTCTAGCAATTGTTTGCATTCATCCATTTTATTTTGCTTGAGATAGCAAAGTGCACGAAACCAAGTTGCTCGGTGTTTGTACACAGATGTGCCATTTTGCAGTTCGGTCAGTAGCGTATTGGCGAGCTGATAGTCTCCTGTTTCTATATAGCTGAGCGCTAGGTAGAACAAGGCCTTGACACTGTCATTCTTATCGCTGATCTGTTTGAGGTAGTTGGCCGACGCAGTGTAGTCGCCCGCATTAAAAGCCGTTTCTGCTTTCTTTCTCAAGGCTGCATCGGGATCATCACTTCTTAGCGAGAGGCTCAAGGCGTCATACCGTGCATAGTCACCGTACTGCGGACTACCCATGTTGAATACATACACTGCAGCTACCAGCAAAGCCACTACTGCTGCGACTGCCAAGTACCATGGTCTTTTGGGTTTTAGTACAGGTGTGTCTTCTGCTTTCGCAAAATAGGCTTGGGATGCGAGTTGCAGGCTGTTCTTGAGCTCTGATTCGTGAGCTTCTCGCTGGATGCTTGATTTGAGGCTTTTCCAAGTCTCCTCATACACTCGGTATTGTTCGGCTAGCTCAGGCTCAGTGTTTAGACGCTCTTCAAACGCCTTGCGTTCTGAGGCTTCCATATCCCCCTGTATATAGGACTCTATCAGTATATAATTTTCTTCCTGGCTCATTATGTGTTCAAGTTTTTATATTCATCAGAGGTGCGTACCATTTCGGTAAGACTCCCCATACAGGTAGATTTTTTCTTGCGGGCATAGGCGTAGCTTACGCCGAGTTTTTCTGCTACCTCTTTCATCGAGTCTAGTTTCAGTGAGAGACGAAGCAATTCTTTGCACTTATCACCCAGTGCTTCAAATTTTTTCTCAAACAGTGTACATTTTGCTTCATGTACTTCGCTGAGTGAGACGAGCTCGTCTTGCCCTTCGTTTATAGATAGCGTTTCGTCCTCGATTGTTACCTCTGTTTTTCGACTTTTTAGTTGATTCCACCAGCGTCGTTTGCATAGCAATAGAAAATAGGCCTCAAACGGACAGGTCAGTAGTAGTCCCTTGTCCTGTGCCTGACGGTAGATCACGATCAGTGTGTCCTGTATCAGATCACTGGCAGACGATTCATCTCCCTGATTGCTTTTCACGAAGGCTACCACCTTAGGGGCAAACTTTTCATATATCTCCTGCACCAGATGCCGATCATTCTCTAGCAGTCCCTGAATGTAGCGTTGGTCACTATGTTGGTCTTCTGTCATGTTGGTCGTTCTATTTATCAATAGAGGCGGTTTTTATTCTGAAAAGGCAAATTATGAAAAAAAAATTGAGAGAGGGGGTAACAAACTGGGGAAGTATTGATCTAGGAGTGTAAACCAAAAACGAACATTATGAAAACGAACAAATTTATTTCATTCTTGAAAAAGCCAGTAGTAGTACTAGGTATTGCAGCAACGGCTATGTTAGGTGCCTGTGAGAATAAAGGCGAAGATATCTTGGATCCAATATTGCCTGAGCCAGATGGCCAAGCACTCAATGAGAGTTTCACTGAGCAGCTGAATGAACGCAAAGAGACGTTTGCGTTCGATGTAGCAGAAGGAGGCTCATGGAGCAGCAAAAGCGGAACAAGTACACTGTCCATCCCTGCGGAGGGGTTAGTGGATGCGAATGGTGAGCCAGTGACAGGTTCTGTGGATGTGACTTTTATAGAAATATTCGGACGCGCAGATATGCTGCTGGGCAATAAGCCCACCATGGGCCAAATGGGAGATGGTACCCGAGCTACGCTCATCTCAGGTGGAGAATTCTATATCGAAGTGAAGCAAGATGGCGAAGCGGTATTTATGAAAGAAAACATGGGCTATCAGCTACAGGTGAAAACCGACTCACTAGACATGGACATGCGCATATTTGGCAATGCCAATGAAGACTGTGAGACGGCGGACTGTGATGTAGTCTGGGAAGAAGAGAAAAACCGAGGATTGGAAGCAGTCGGTCAGGGTGCAGATGGCACGGGCGGTGGACAACATGCCGGGACTTATTATGCCTTCCTCAACGATTTCGGTTGGACCAACTTGGACAAATGGTATAGCTCTGACCTACCTAAGACGACTGTGTTCGTAGATGTGCCAGAGGGCTATGATGATACCAACTGTGCAGTGTACTTGAGTTATGACGGGGAACCTGCTGCATTGGCGCGTTTCGACACGTACTTCCCAGAGGACGAATTGTTCTCAGAACACTACGGGATGATGCCGATAGGGATCGATGTACACTTCATCGTAGTGTCCATCGTGGATGACGAGTATCACTATGCGATTCAATCCGCCACTACAACCGAAGATCATGTCGAAGTAGTGGATGCGCTGATGCCTACTACCGAAAGTGAACTCACACAATTGATCAATGATCTACCCTAAGTAGATCTCTTTGACCAGCTCAAGATACCACCTCTGGATTGCCAAGTGGTATTTTGTTTTTGGTAGTCACAGAATAGAGGTGAAAGCATGTTTTAATCTCCATTCTCTTTTTAGACAACATTAACCCTACTATCATGAAACGCAACACGATAATAAATCTGATTACACGCTTTCTTCTTTTGTGCGTGCTTTTTACTGCGCTGCTTATAGCCTAAATGTTAATTCTTAACTAGAATAAAATTGTATCTAATAAAGAATCAATTATACTTTGGTACTTTTGAGTGCGTTTGGTTCTATAAGTATCACAGACACATAACCTACAATCCACCCCATCTATGCGAAAGAATTTACCCTTCCTTTTATTGATACTATCAGTTGTATATGGCACGGCTAGTCAAGCACAAAGTCCCATCGCTACAGATAGTCTTAGAGAAGCCAATATACTGATCGAGCAAGATCAAAATAAAGTCAAGCTCTCAGCAGATACACCACCTTTGATTCAAATACCCGGTGCACCAGAGCCTTTCTATACTTATTTCTGGGAGTTTGGAGACGGGTCGTATAGTATGGACGAAGCGCCAGAACATACCTATGAAAACCCTGGAGAGCAGGAGGTTCATCTTCAGGTCACCAACAACTATGACAATGGAAAAGCACCACCTAGCCGTCCCAAAAAAGTAACCGTAAACCAAACCTCTTATGAACCTGTCAAGGATAGTACTTATGAGAGTTTTGGAGGGATAGCGATGCTCAAAAACCGAGAACCCGTACCTAATGAACAGATGGTGGTGACGCTGCGCTACGAAAACACGAGCCAGCAGATTAGTAGTGGCAAATTTTATGTCTACTACAATGAAAACAAATTTAGAGCAGACAACTTCAAAATGGTCGATGTACGCACACATCACGGAGAGCGTACCATCGAATCACCGATGCTGTCAGCACTGTTCAATTCATCGGATTTTCAAACCGATAAGTTATGGGTAGGGATGGGGAGTCCTGCGGGGCTCTATGCCGATGGTGGAGGGGACTCTACTGAGCATCCACCCTTGATTCAGACTTTAGATAAATCAGAGCATACGTTTCGCGACAGGCTTATCTTGGAGTTTGGAGACATGAGGCCAAATGAGCAGCGTAACTTTTTCATGACACTAGAGACTACACCTGACATGCTGAAGGATACCAGTGCGATCATCAAGGTACGTGGTATCTATGTGCCAGATCGAAGTAGCAGTGCACACAAAGTGGAGGATCTAGAGATGGAAATCACCACTTCGCATGACCCCAACAAAATGGCTGTATCGGATACTCGACTCAACTATCGATTTGCCAAGAATAAAAAGCTCAAGTACAAAATTCGTTTTCAGAACAATGGCGAAGGACCAGCCAGTAAAATCCGTTTGGATGTAGACGTGCCTGAGCATCTGGATCAATCGACGCTAGAGGTGCTGGATATGCATCCACCGTGTCCGATCTGTCCTGATGGATCCATGCCTATTACCATCAGTTGTTTGGATACCATTCGGGGCGAAAAGCAAATGTCATTTGTCTTTCGAAACATATATTTGCCAGGGAGTAATCAACCCGGAGTGTCAGAATATGACTCGACGAAGGGATTTGTAAAATACAAGATTGCGCTCAAAAAGGATGTGCCTAAAAAGAATACAGTCAGTCGTACCGCCATCATTTTTGACAAGAACGAGCCCATCCTGACTAACTACAGCAAGTCGTATTTCAAACCGGGTATATCCATCGGTGCGGTGATGGGTTATACTGCTATTCCTTCCCTCAGTGCGAGTCGCCAATACTATGCAGGAGCGACGATAGCTCCTTATAAACCCGACCGAGGTTACCTACAAGCCGAACTGCTCCTAGGCAAGGGGAGCTATGAAAGCCAGAGTCAGACCCGAACAGAGACAGAAACGGATCGCCAGGCGATCACGGAAATAGAGGATATATATGAGGAGTCTTCTTTTGATTACCTGACGATGACTTTGATTCCAATATCGTACCGTTACAATCTGGCCAACTTTGTAAGTTTTGGTGCTGGGATTCAGTTCAATATGAAACTAAAAGAGACGGAGGATTACGAGCGTGCGTATGATTACTATATTCGGTTTGAAGGAAGCGATCAACTGGAGCCTAATCCAGATCTAAGTAGGGTAGATGAGGGAAGTGCTGATACGGGGGCGCAACGAATTGTTCCTGGTGCATTCGTGGATGTCAATCTCGGGTTGGCACGGATAGGGCCTAGTGCTGGTTTTCGTTACTCTTACCTGCTCAATCAGCCGAATCATCAGTGGTCGATGTATCTGATATGGCGATTCTAATACGGGAATTTTGCTTGCTGTTCCTATGTCTTTTGGTGATGCAGGTCACGTGGGCGCAGGATACTTTTCGATCCCAAGACGATCTAGAAGGTTTGATCTATGCGACCTTAGATGAGTTTTTGGCACACCCTACGAAAGAGAACCTCAGTATTTTTGATGCCATAGAAAACAACAGTTGGCGACCTGCCACGCAAGCGGATGAGCATCTGGCGCTTTGTGTGCTGTATAGCAATGAAGGCTACTATCGAATGAAGTACGGGCAAGTGACGCAAGCGATACAAGCGTATGAAAAGGCTTGGATAGAAGGCAAGGGTCAACCTGTCGAAAGCTATGACTTGATTGATTATGTGCTGATTCCTCTAGCCAATGCCTACAGTATGATTGGTGACTACAGTAGCGCAGAGAGTATCATTCAGCTTTATCTCCAAAAAGCACAAAAAAACAAAAGCCGAGAGCAACAAATCACTGCTTTGATCAACCTGTCGATCGTGTATAAATCGACGGGTCGAGTGACGAATGCCATTGATCTACTGCGGCAAGCGGAGTTTTTGATCGCTCCAGAGCAAGTGGATCAAAAGGTCAGAACTCTTGTCAATCTATCTCATGCCTATCTGCTAGATCAACAACTAGAATTGGCTCAGCAAATCAGTGCGCAAACGCAAACCCTTTTCGAGCAAAATAGTGTGTCTGATCTGCTACAGGCTGATCATTGGTCTAATCAGGCTTCTCTGTATCTACAGTTAGAAGATACGGTCAGTGCCATCGCTGCGACACAAAAAGCCTTAGCGCGCTGTAAAGAACTACAAGAGATAGAACCACGACGACTGGCCAAACTGCATGTCCAACTGGGGCAGTTGCTCATGAGTACGAGACGATGGGTTCCGAGCAAAGAGAGCTTCGAAAAGGCGTTGCATCAGTTGATCCCAGAGTGGAATAGTGGTTTGCCTCATGATTCTTTGCTCTATGCAGAAAATACACTTAAGGCAGCTATGGATGGTATGGCTGATGTTTTGGTGCGTCTCGGACAATTCAAATTGGCCATGGGTTACTACCACAAAAGTGCTAGGGTGGAAGATCAGTTAGCGCAGCATTACAATTATGGAAAGTCCATTCTCCTACAGCAAGGAGAAAGAAGACAACGGACAGAAAAAATCTTGTATCTACTCTATCAGCAATATCAGGTAGTCCCTCAGACCCAACTGGCAGCACTGGCACTGCAAGTAGCTGAGCATACCAAAGCTGTAGAACTACGGCAGCAGATTGCTAGCTATGATGCTGATTCGTCGCGAAGAAAATGGGTGCGACGACAGGCTAAAATCGAAGGGGAGTTGGCACAAGCTCGAGCCAAGGGGTCTGGAGCGAGACTAGAAGAGATACAGCAACTCATCGATCAGCAAAACCATATCCGGCTTGAGGCCAATACGAATGGCTCCTTTCAGGGTATTTTGAAGCGTTCATTACTCGATCTTGACAGTTTGCAAAAGCGGTTGGATCGGGAGAGACTTCAACTCTGGGCATATTTTGTAGGTAAGCAGGCTTATTATCGATTCGAAGTGACACCTCATTCGGTCACGATGCACCGTGATACCGCTGTGTACCAACTCAAAGAAGACAGTAAGTCTTTGTTGCAGTTCTTTTCTAGCCCCGAACACATCAATGAACGACCTATGGAGTACGCTCAAGTAGCGGAACGGTTAGGTAGTCAATTGCTCGGAGATACAACTCCTTCGCAGCTGATGGTGGTAGCGGACGGCTTACTTAATTTTGTACCGTTTGATGCTTTGCTGACCGAGACAGCAGTCGGGATGAACTATGCCCATTGGCCCTGGTTGCTTCGCCAAACGACTTTGCTTCATCACTATTCTGCCCAACTTTATCAGCAGCAACGGACTAGTACATCGGGAGATCATAAGCTATTGGGGTTCTTTCCTGAATTTGCTGGCACGAATCTTCATCTGCAGTACAGTGCGCAAGAAGCGTCCGCAATTAGGGAACAAATCAAGGGGCAGTACTATAGTAAGGAAAAAGCGACCAAACGACGATTTATGGAGGAGGCTAAAAACTATGGAATCATTCATCTCTCGACCCATGCTTCTGGGGGCTATCTGCATGATCCGCCTGCGATCCAGTTTATCGATTCTACGCTTTATTTTCCAGAGATTGGCAGTATGGAATTGTCCGCTTCGCTCATGGTACTAGGTGCCTGTGAGACGGGTTTGGGACTGCTCTATCAGGGAGCAAGTCCTCAGAGTCTGGCGACTGCTTTCGTGCAAGTAGGGGTCAAAAACGTACTACTCTCTCTCTGGAGAGTCAATGATCAAGCCACTGCGGAGCTCATGAAGAGGTTTTACCAACACTACCACGACAATGCATATCCCTATCAAGCGATCCGTCAGGCCAAAATCAACTACCTCGATGATACCAAACTGAGCCAAGAGAAAAAGTCTCCTTACTATTGGGCATCCTTTATTTACCTCGGTGCACCGGACCAAATAGCTCCTGCTACTTCTATGACCTGGATCTGGTTGAGTGTTGTATTAGGCGGTTTGCTGTTGCTTTTGGGATGGTATGTTTATAAAAGAGGTCTTATATAAACAATAAGCTTAGTGTGGTTTAAATGGATAATGGAGGAGATTAAAAGCACGAACTCAATTATTCTTGTTAATTTTCGTTTTAGTAAGATTTATAAAAAGACTAACATGATGATGAATAAGATTTCAATGGTCGTCCTCGCACTTGTGATGACTACCTTTTATGCACAAGCACAACAATTCAAAGCCCTGTTGTTTACCAAAACGGATGGCTGGCACCATGGCTCGATCCACGAAGGGGTCACAGCGATACGTGAGATTGCTGAGCGAAACGATTTTCAACTTGATTGGTCCGAAAATGCAGGGCTGTTTTTTACCGATAAGAGACTGGCGCAATATAGTGTGGTGATATTTCTCAATACCACTGGGGATGTACTTAACGAAGAGCAGCAGGCAGTTTTCGAGCGATTCATACAGTCAGGTAAGGGGTATGTAGGGATTCATTCTGCTTCAGATACCGAGTACGATTGGCCATGGTATACCCAGTTGGTGGGACGTATGTTTCACATCCACCCGCACAACCAGACGGCACTGCTCAAAGTAGAAGACCGTAACTTCCCAGGGATGCAACTCATGCCTGATACACGCTGGTGGACGGATGAGTATTATGAGTTTTTGGAAGAAAAGGCAGACAATCTGCAGTACCTGCTGACAGTGGATGAGTCTACCTATGATTACAAAGCCCAATGGGGAGAAGGTAGAGTCGCCAAAGGCATGGACGGCTATCACCCCATGTCTTGGTATCATACGCACGATGGTGGACGAGCATTCTACACGGCACTAGGACATCTGCCAGGGACATACAGTGATGCGATTTTCCAAGAGCATATTTATGGTGGTATCTTTTGGGCTGCCACGGGCAAAGGGGCTTTGGCTCAAGAGGAAGTTACTAAGAAGAAAAAGAGATAAAAGATACAGAGAATCGCATATGGAAGTATGGATTCTACCCCCCCTAGTAAACAAAGAAGTGGCTACTATACGGTAACCACTTCTTTGTTTATTATGGGTTCTGTACTTAGCTATTAATTGAGGTCATCATCTTCTACTTCTTCAGAGGTGTCGCCGCTGACGACTTTAAAAGGGGCATCATAAGTAAACCTCATATGCCTTTCTGTATTGGGGACTATATCATTTTCATATAACCAGTTTAGCTCTGGATCGAAATCTATCTGTGAAATAGTAATGTCAAACACTAATTTATACGTATTGCCTTCGGTAGAACTTACCTCCACGGTACCAGACGTTGCTAGATATATGATGTCTTTCTCTACGTCATCCTCGTTGGTTAAGGTCGTTCCATTGTTATTTCCATCAATAGCAAATGCTAGTTCTCTAAAGAAGTATTTACCGTCAAGTTCTTCTGCTGTGGCGTCTCCTGAAGCGTGTTCGAATGTGCCCAAGTTAAAAGATTCAGTTCCTGGAGAGTAGAGTTCTGTTGCAAAAAGCAGAGTGATGTTTGTAAATTCAAAGTCCTCTTCGTTTTCTTCATCTTGGGTTAGATCTCCTTCTGCGAAACTGAAGTTGTAAACAAAGTGAGTATTGTTGCCATTATCGAAAGGGTCAGATGCACCTTCGTCCAGAAGAATACCTTCATCGCCAAATTCGTATGTGATTCCATTGAGGATTAAGATGCCTGTTTCGTCCACATCCGAGACATTGATTGTGACGATTGTCTCATCGGAAGATACATCATCTGAAATCTCAACAGTTAGTTCATAACTATCGGTTTCTTCATAGTCTAGAGATATACCATCAGCCAATGAAATCTTGCCATCATTTGACATGTCAAAGATCTCTGCATCGTTTCCAGATAAAATATTAAAACTTAACGAAGAGGTTTGCGCATGGTCGACTTGGATTTCACCAATTAGATCACCTGATTCAATATCTTCTTGTACAGTGAGTGTTTGATCTGGAGCATTTAATGAGGTACTTCCATCATCGCCGCTACCGCATCCTGATAAAATACATAGATTAATTAACAATAGTAGAGAAAGTAGTGGGTTGAGTTTATTCATAATATAGTTACATTTAAATATTATACATGACTATTTGAATTGTAAATAGTGTTTATCAAAGACACGGTACTCCCTAACATGGTTGTAATTGGGATAGAAATTTTGAGTAGTTTGTAATAAACTGACCAGTTAGTGACACTAATTGACGAACTGAAGATCGTAGGTAGCGGTATTGTCTGTTGAGGACTTTATTATCTCTGATGATTTCTACATATTACAATA
This sequence comes from Reichenbachiella agariperforans, assembly GCF_900142205.1. GTDB lineage: Bacteria > Bacteroidota > Bacteroidia > Cytophagales > Cyclobacteriaceae > Reichenbachiella > Reichenbachiella agariperforans. The sequence continues at coordinate 193,255 of NZ_FRAA01000003.1, read as the reverse complement.
CAATCAACCTATGGGCATTCCATAATTTAATTCAATTAACAATTCCAAAATGAAATATCTACTATTAGGATTATCCCTCCTGGTGTCATCAGTGGCGTTTTCACAAACCAAGCTGATCGAAAAAGTCACCAAAAAAGGCGATGAAGTCATTATCCCTTATGAAAAATATGAATTGGCCAACGGCCTGACACTGATCATCCATGAGGATCATTCCGACCCGCTCGTACATGTCGATGTGACCTACCATGTCGGCTCAGCACGAGAGGAGTTGAACAAGTCTGGCTTTGCTCACTTTTTTGAGCACATGATGTTCCAAGGATCGGATCATGTGGCAGACGAAGAGCACATCAAAATCGTGACCGAAGCAGGTGGTACCATGAACGGGACGACCAACCGCGATCGTACCAACTATTTCGAAACCGTACCTAGTAACCAGCTAGAGACCATGCTGTGGTTAGAAGCCGATCGCATGGGTTTTTTCCTTGATGCAGTGACCCAAGAGAAGTTTGAAGTACAACGTGCTACTGTGAAGAATGAAAAAGGCCAGAACTATGATAACCGTCCCTATGGCAGGTGGAGAGAAATCAACGCAGCTGCACTTTACCCGTATGGACACCCTTATTCTTGGTTGACGATCGGTCGACTAGAGGATTTGGATCGAGTCGATGTGACTGATCTCAAAAAGTTTTTCATGCGCTGGTATGGACCTAACAATGCGACACTGACTGTCGGTGGAGATGTCAAGACCAAAGACGTGATCGCCAAGGTTGAAAAGTATTTTGGGGTGATCCCTAGAGGTCCAGAGGTGACAGATATGAAGCTAGCGATGCCTACGCTGGATGAAGACCGCTATGTATCGTATGTGGATAGCAATATTCGGTTCCCAGCGTTGATGTTCACCTTTCCTACTGTTCCTACTCGCCATCCAGATGAAGCGCCGCTGGATTGTCTGGCGGAGATATTGGGTACGGGCAAGAGTTCATATTTTTACAAGAAGTTTGTGATGACACAAAAGGCCATTCAGGCATCTACTTTTCATCCATGCAGTGAGTTGGCAGGTGAGTTTACCATGTTTGTATTGCCATTTCCGGGGCAGACTTTGTCTGATTTTGAAGGCGAGATGCGTACCATCTTAGAAGAGTTTGCCGAAAATGGGGTGACAGATGATGATATCACCAAGTTTAAAGCCAATCGTGAGGCCGATATGATCAATGGTTTGGCGAGTGTTAGCGGAAAAGTAAGTCAGCTAGCGAGCTACGAGACTTTTACGGGTAATCCCAACTATATCAAAGAGGACTTAGATAGGTACAATAGCCTGACGAAAGAAGACGTAATGCGTGTATTTAATCAGTACATCAAAGGGAAACCAGGCGTGATTCAGAGCGTAATCCCAGATGAAAATACGGCTAAGGCCAAGCCTGACAACTATGTCCCACAGATGGAAGGAGATAGTCCTTTTCCTACGACAGACTATGATAGGGTGGCTTACAATAAACCTGCTCCTGATAATTTTGATAGAAACGTGAGACCGCCGCTAGGACCTAACCCTGCGATCAAGGTGCCTGATTTCTGGAAAGATAAAATGGCCAACGGAATCAAGGTCATCGGTGCAGAGTCTAATGAAATCCCGACCGTGACGCTACAGCTCACGATCAATGGCGGACACAAAATGGACGCCTATGCGCCTACTAAGTCTGGTCTGGCGAGTCTAACTGCTGCGATGATGAACGAATCTACGGAGAATTATAGTTCGGAAGAGATTCAGGAAGAGTTGAGGAAGATCGGTAGTGAAATCAACGTCTCTAGTAGCACGACCATGACGACCATGACGATCAATACCCTCAAAAAGAATTTGACTAAAACCCTCGAACTGGCGGATGAGATTTTGAAGCGGCCAGCCTTTACGCAGGAGGATTTTGATAGACTAAAGAATCAACAATTGGAGGGAATTAAGTCTTCTCTGAAGGACCCGTCTAGTATTGCTGATTTGGTGTATGACCGATTACTCTATGGAGATGAACATATTTTTTCTGTCCCTAGAGAAGGGATAGAAGAGACTGTAGAGGCGATCACGGTAGAGGATGTAAAGTCATTTTATGAGAAATATTACTCACCGTCTATCTCTGAACTGGTTGTAGTAGGAGATGTGACCGAAAAGGAAATCAAGAGTCAGTTGGGCTTTTTGAAATCATGGAAGGCCAAAGAAGTGAAGTTGCCAGAGTTGCCAGCAGCCAAAGCATCTGCGAATACTGCCATCTATCTAGTGGACAAAAAGGATGCACCCCAGTCTGAGATTCGTATCGGGTATGTCACGGACATGGCTTATGATGCGACAGGGGATTATTATAAAGCGTACCTAATGAATTTTCCGCTCGGTGGAGCATTCAACAGCCGCATCAATCTGAACCTGAGAGAGGACAAAGGTTGGACTTATGGAGCTAGAACGTATTTCCATAGTGAGGATGAGCCAGGTCCATATACTGCACTGGCAGGGGTAAAAGCGGACGTCACGGATAGTGCGGTCTTTGAGTTCATGAGAGAGATTACAGGGTATCGTGAAGATGGAATCACGGATGAAGAACTAGCGTTTATGAAAAAGGCCGTTGGCCAGCGTGATGCACGTAAGTATGAAACACCACGTCAAAAAGCGAGCTTTCTTCGAAGGATCAATCATTTCAACCTATCAGAGGATTTTGTAGATCAACAAAACGAGATCATCGCAACAGTCGGTAAAAAGGACTTGGATAAGCTGGCGAAGAAGTACTTGGCGGAGGATAAGTTCTACATCGTAGTAGTGGGCGATGCAGCCACTAATCGATCGAAACTCGAAGCACTTGGGTATGAGGTCATCGACGTGGATGAGAAAGGTCAAGTGATAGAAGAAAATAAAATTGACCGAAATAAATAATCAAGTTTTGTGTTTCAGGGACTGAGAGAGTACCGTCAGAAACTCTTCATCAGGAAAATGAAAATGAGTCCTCATCGGTTCTAATCGATGAGGACTCATTTTTTATAGGGGGTAAATCGATCATTTATGCATCTAAATGTTTCGATCCTTGGTTTTGTCGACTGACAAAACCTGATTCATTTTATATATTGTGGATTGAACTCAGCATGATGGAGTTCGAAAATTTAGACATGATTATGAAAGACAATGAAGGACACAAGCGCTACTGGAAGACTAATCTCCGGTATCTAGTCATATTACTTGTGATATGGTTTTTAGTTTCATTTGGTTTTGGGATTATCTGGGTAGATGAGCTCAATACGATTCGCCTCGGAGGGTTCAAACTCGGTTTTTGGTTTGCACAGCAGGGGTCGATATACGTATTTGTGGTTCTCATATTCACTTATGTGTGGTTGATGAACCGCCTAGACAAAACTTCTAACCTAGACGAAAACTAATCGCTATGGATATTCAATCTTGGACATTTATTATCGTAGGGGCAACCTTTGCACTCTATATCGGGATCGCGATCTGGTGCAGGGCTGGGTCTACCAAAGAATTTTATGTGGCAGGTGGCGGGGTGCATCCTTTGACCAACGGACTAGCCACTGCAGCGGACTGGATGTCAGCGGCATCTTTTATTTCCATGGCGGGACTGATCTCGTTCATGGGCTATGACGGAGCGGTCTACTTGATGGGCTGGACGGGTGGTTATGTGCTATTGGCACTGCTGTTGGCTCCCTACCTGCGCAAGTTCGGCAAGTTTACCGTGCCGGACTTTATCGGAGATCGGTATTACTCTAATGTTGCCAGGACGGTGGCTGTCATCTGTGCGATCATCGTGTCGTTCACCTACGTGGCAGGGCAGATGCGTGGAGTCGGCGTGGTGTTTGCCAGATTCCTCGAAGTGCCGATCAATACAGGCGTATTCATCGGGATGGGCTTGGTGTTTTTCTATGCGGTGCTCGGTGGGATGAAAGGGATTACTTACACACAGGTAGCACAGTACTGTGTTTTGATCTTTGCATTCATGGTGCCTGCTATTTTTATTTCCATCCAGTTGACTGGAAACATCATCCCGCAGATGGGATTCGGTGGTACGATAGAGGATGGGTCTGGGATGTTTTTACTAGATAAGCTTGATCAGCTGCATGTTGAGCTTGGTTTTCAAGAATACACTACAGGAGCAAAAGGTAGATGGGATGTCGCTGCGATCACGCTAGCACTGATGATGGGGACGGCAGGATTGCCTCATGTGATCGTGCGATTCTTCACTGTACCACGAGTCAAAGACGCACGTATCTCAGCGGGCTGGGCATTGCTCTTCATTGCGATACTGTACACGACTGCTCCGGCTATATCTGCTTTCGCGCGTACCAACTTGATTACGACGGTCTCTGAGAAGAGCTATTCCGATGTACCGGAGTGGTTTAGCAACTGGGAGTCAACGGGATTGATAGCCTATGAGGATAAAAACAAGGATGGATTGATCCAGTATGTCGCTGACCCTGCGGTCAACGAATTGACTATCGACAGAGATATTATGGTTTTGGCCAATCCCGAAATCGCACAGTTGCCCAACTGGGTGATCGCATTAGTTGCAGCAGGTGGACTGGCAGCAGCGCTTTCTACAGCAGCAGGTTTGTTGTTGGTGATCTCTACGAGTGTCTCGCATGACCTGATCAAGAAGCAACTCAAGCCTAACATCTCGGACAAGGAGGAGTTGATGTGGGCACGTGCTGGCGCAGCAGTAGCTGTGGTAGTAGCGGGCTACTTTGGGATTAACCCTCCAGGGTTCGTTGCTGCGACGGTGGCACTGGCTTTTGGTCTGGCAGCTGCGTCGTTTTTTCCTGCGATCGTGATGGGGATCTTTGACAAGCGTATGAACAAGGAAGGTGCTATCGCTGGGATGGTAATCGGTACGTTGCTGATGCTGTTTTATATGGTCAAATACAAACTGCAAGGTTTTGGAGGTGGTATGCCTGAGGATTGGTGGTTTGGGATATCTCCTGAGGGTTTTGGTTCAGTCGCCATGGTGGTGAATCTCGTGGTGTCACTGGTGATATCTCGTATGTCTCCAGCGCCACCTGAGGAAGTGCAAGAGATGGTCGAGAGCATTCGTTACCCACGCGGAGCAGGTGCCGCACAGGATCATTAGCATAGCAGTATGCTGATCTAGATAGAGAAATTCAAGAGCCTAGGTTCGTGATGCACGAATCTAGGCTATGTATAAACCGGCTAGGTTTTTCTTTTATAAACTGGATCTATTGATCATTGCTGAAGCTTGCGCAAGCAAAGGGTTCAACTTGGGCAAGCATGCCCTTTTGCTTGCGCAAGCTGGATCGTGTGTTACACTTACTGCAACTCCCTGCTTGCGCAAGCTCAAGGACTTTGGTATCCAACCATTTCTATTTTTGTGCTGTACACATGCTAAATCTTGAGTTAGGATTACGATTTAGCATGTATACGGAACAGCAAAACGTATTACAACGCTGGGAAAATGTAGTTCTCTAACATGTCGTCCATCTGGTCGATGTAGATAGGCCACTTGAGGTAGTTGCCTTGGGTCATCACGACGACCATGTTTTGCTGAGGAAACACATTGATGAAATTGCCCCCATCTCCCTCTGCAGATAGGTAGTTGATCCCATCCAGTGATCTTAACCAGAATCCATGACTATACTCGCCCGAGTCGGTGTTTTCTTGTACTTCCAGGCATTGAGCGACCCATGCTTGGGGTATAACTTGTTGGCCGTCCCATTGTCCGTTATTGAGCAGGGTGATGCCGATTTTTAACATATCTCGCGGTCTGAGGTACATGCGTGCGGATCCTTCAGGCGTACCGTCAGGCTGTGACTGCCATTGGTAATCAGTGATACCGAGTGCTTGGTAGAAGTTGTCGTCCGCCCAGTCTCTGATGTCCTGATCGACGATGTTGCTTAGCGCTTTGAGGATGAGGTTAGGCAGGGCACTGTTGTATCGCCACTCTGAGTCAGGCGACATATTGTTTCGGGATAGGACAAATTCGGCAAAGTCCTGTGACTTCCAGAGGTCTTTGAGATCATTGCCAGACCACTCATCCCATTGGAAACCTGCCGTCATGTTGAGGCAGTGGTGTAGGGTGACTTTCGCTTTGTTGGGGTCCGTGAAATAAGACGCATAGTCGGGTAGATACTGCGAAATAACTTCATCTGTGCTGATTCCTTTTTCTGCCAAAACCATTCCTGCGATCGTACCCGTGAGGGCTTTGTTGGCAGAGGCTACATAGTGCTTGTCTTCACGAGACCACTGGATAGGGGCAGGTTGATGATCGACCGTCACACCGTTTTCAAAGTCGATGGTGTCATTGTTGCCATAGTAGTACTCCTCGACTACCAGCATGTCATCTTTGTAGATTAGGAGACTGTGAATCTCTTTGTATTCATCTCTGACCAGTCTGTCCATCAGGTTTTGAATGAGCTGCTGATCCATATTCTGATCCTGAACGGTACCTGTAGTGATGCCATCGCTCAGCTGTACGGGCTGATTGTAGTAGTAGACGGGGATGTCAGCTGGAGATAGTTGGATGGTATTGTTGGTGTCTATGGTAGCGTTGATTTCTAGCGGTCGATAGTCTGCTAGGGTCAACTTTAGTCCCACCTGTGCCTCAACTAGAGTGGTAATGTCCATTTCTGCGAATTTGAAACTCCCATTTTCATTCGTCGTGACAGATGTGCCCGTTTCTATCAGTAGAACTTGTACGCCTGACAATGGTGCGCCGGTGTAGGCATCCATGACTTGTCCTTTGAGTTGTTCCTTGCTTTCTTCTTTGCACCGCGAGAGTAGCAGTGAGAGTGCAATTAATAGGGGTATAATCCGTATCGTGTTTTTCATGCTTGTATCGTTTGGGGGGCTAAAGAAGCAATTTCATCATTATATAACCTGATATAATGTGGCACACAGACTATGTATTAGCCAGTGTGCCACATGCCAAGGAATAACGGTCTAAACTAAGAGCAAATTTGTTTACTGAACAACCTCTGCTGTCAATAGGAACGTCTCTGTGAGTAAGTCCGTAGAATTGGTACCGACCATCACGTCAAACATGCCGTCTTCTACTTTGTAGTTGCCTTCATTGTCATAGAAACCCAATTCTTTTTCAGTGAGAGTGAAGGTTAGGTTTTTGGATTCTCCTGATTTTAAAGTCACCTTTTGAAAGCCTTTTAGTTCTTTGATGGGTCTCACCAGACTGGCAAATTGATCTCGGATATAAAGCTGTGCGACCTCTGTACCGGTAACTGCTCCTGTGTTCTGTAGCGTCACCGAAACTTGAATTGCGCTTGGATCACTACTATCTACAGCTAGGTTGTCATATTTGAAATCTGTGTAGCTAAGTCCATATCCAAAGGGGTATAAAGGTGCATTGCTTTGGTCAGTGTAGTGTGACCAGAATACCTCGTTCTTAGGGCCAGGTCTGCCAGTGTTCATGGCGTTGTAGTAGATAGGGATTTGTCCGTTGCTCCTAGGGAAAGTCATAGGAAGCTTGCCAGATGGATTGTGATCACCAAATACGACATCTGCTATGGCATGACCCGCCTCTGAGCCCAAGAACCATGTTTCTAGGATTGCTGGCGCTTTGGCGTCTAGCTCTGGGATCGCTACCGGTCGTCCGTTCATCAGTACGATGACAATGTTTGGGTTCACGGCATAGATCGCGTCGAACAGTTCCATTTGTAGGCCTTTGAGCCTGATGTCCGCTTGGCTTCTGCCTTCTCCCGATTGGAAACAATCCTCACCAATGGCTAACAATACAATTTCGGATTTTTTGGCGGCAGCCACTGCTGCTGCGAATCCAGTACGATCTGTCGTATTGAATTTGATTTCACCTGCAAAATTTCTTTCGCTGGTGACGAGATCACAGCCTTTGGCATAGTTGATCGTTACGTCTTTTCCAGCTCTGGCTTTGATGCCTTCTAGTACAGATACTGCCGAGTTGGCGACAGCATCGGCTCTCCAGTTGCCTAATGGAGCATCTTTGTCATCTGCTAGTGGGCCTACGACTGCTATGGATTTGATTGATTTGCTGATCGGGAGTTTATTCTCCTCATTTTTTAACAAGACGATAGACTCTCTGGCCACTTTGCGCGCGGCAGATTTATTGCCGAGACTGTATAGTGTGTTTTTCTCCCATTCTTTGTTGGAGTACTTGTAGGGGTCTTCGAAGAGCCCAAGACGGTATTTGACAGTCAAGACACGTTTGACCGCATCATCGATGATCTTGATATCTACTTTGCTTTCTTCCACCAGTTCTGCGAGGAAGTTGGTGTAGGCATTGCCCTCCATGTCCATGTCCGAACCTGCATTGATCGCCATGTTGGCGGCTTCTTTGAGATCGCGTGCCGCACCGTGAGCGACCATCTCTCCGATGCTGTTCCAGTCAGAGACGACAAAGCCATCAAATCCCCAGTCACCTTTGAGCAATTGTCGCTGGATGTACTCGTTGGAAGAGGCGGGGAGGCCTTGGATGGTATTGAAGGAGTTCATATAGGTCGCTGCACCTGCTGCGGTACTGGCTTTGAACGGGGGTAGGATGACGTTGTGTAGTGTAGCGTTGCTGATGTCTACGTTGTTGTAGTCTTTGCCTGATTCGGCAAAAGCATAGCCTGCAAAGTGCTTGGCACAGGCCGCAATCGTTTTTTGGTCTGCTAGATTCTCTCCTTGAAAGCCACGTACTCTGGCTGCTGACAGGATACTGGCAAGATAGGGGTCTTCACCTGCGCCTTCCATGACACGACCCCATCGGGCATCTCTACCTACATCCATCATCGGTGCAAAAGTCCAGTGAAGACCTGCTGCCGCAGATTCTAAAGCGGCAATTGATGCGGATAGTTTGACGACCTCAGGATCCCATGAGGCAGCTTCACCGAGTGGAACGGGAAACATCGTGCGGTAGCCATGGATGACATCATACCCAAATATGAGCGGAATGCCTAGTCTGCTGTTTTCAACGACTAATTTTTGTGCATTGAGCGTAGCTTCTGCTCCAATGACATTGAGCATAGAACCGACGAGCCCAGACTTGAGTCTTTCTTCATGTCCTTGGGCGTACTCTGGAGCAGGGCCTGTCATATTCCATTGACTGGTGATCTGGTGGAGTTGACCTATTTTTTCTTCTAGGGTCATTTTGTCTAACAGCTCTGAGACGAAAACTTCTTCTTCGTTGTTTTCTACTTGTTTGGATCCACACGAGAATAAGAATAGACTCACGGTGAGCGTCACAATGGTTTTGGCTAGCCATTTTATCTTGTGTGTGTTCGATTGGTATTGAGAGGACGCCTCATGCAGCGTCACGGACGGATTGGTCTGTTTACTATTGTTCATAATCAAGTCATTTCGTAATGAGTGCTAGCGACAAAGCTGTTTTGAACGCTTGCATCTTGATACAATAATCAGTTTCTATAACTTGAAACCGAAATTATTCGACCCTACATTAATACATCAAAGCTCTTGTGTGCGCTACTTCAAAAACACTACAATTGGACTTAAATGAGTGTTTTTGAGCTGTATAGGTGTTTTCGGTGTACAGTAGGGATAAAAAAATGATTACATCAGACCTGTTGGTTGATAGCACTGATTATACATCTTGAATTAGAGGTTTAGTTTTTTGATCTACGGGTTTAAAATCTGCCTATGAACTCTGAAAGATTCACTTCTCTATCAAGGTTTAGTTTTTTTCTGAGTCTGTAGCGTGCTATTTCTACTCCTCGTGTAGTGATATTCATCAACTGAGCAATCTCTTTGGTAGATAGACTCATTCTTAGATAGTTGGATAGTTTGACCTCCTGAGGAGACAGGTTGGCATAGGCTTGTCTGAGTCTAGTCGTAAAGTCCCCATGTACCTGATCAAAGTACTGTTGGAAGTGCTCCCATTCGTCATCGTGTGTGATACTGCGGTCAATCTTTTTGAGCATTTCTTTGAGCGAACGGGTATTGCTGTTTTTCTTGTCTTGATCCAGGATGTGCTTGATGTCATTTTTGAGACCTGTCAAAAGCTGGTTTTTATCAATCAGGTTCATGGTAGAGCTGGCGAGTTCTTTGTTCTTGGTGTTGATTTCCAATTCTAAGTTCTCGTTTTGAAGCTTCATGATTTCTGCTTTAGACTTTTCGGATAGCTCTACGATTTCATTGTCTTTTCGGATCAATTCTCTCTTTTGAGTCAGTTTCATCACTTTCTTCTCTTTGGTGTGTACTACATTTTGCGAAATCACGACAGTACTGATACTCCCGACGAATAGCACAAAATATAAGAAGTAGGCGATTTTGGTGCGGTACCAAGGAGGGTTGATACTAAAGTGGTAGCTGGCGATTTCACTTTCTATGTCATAGATGTTTTTGGCTTTGACGGTGAACTCGTATTCCCCCTCACGGAGATTGGTGTATTCCTTTTCTGTGTTTATAGTCCATGCAGACCAGTTGTCCTCGTACCCTTTGAGATAGTAGCTGTACTCAGTTTTCATGTCTTCGTCTACAAAGTTGGAGCTAAATTGAAAAAGCACGGAATTCTCACTGTAACTGTACTCGGGTAGTACAGAGGCTGGTTGACTGGAGACTACCTCACCTTTGGTCTGGAAGCTACCGTCGAAGAGGATCAAGTCATCATTGGTAGATAAAACACGTCGGATCAGTACTTTGATGGGATTTAGTAGGACGGATTGTTTTTGGGGATCGAAATGAATGAACCCTTCGTGCGCACCAAATAGTACATTGCCAAAGTCCAATACAGATATGTCTTCCAAATCATCATTCAGTTTGCTATGAATCTTGTTGAAAATCTTGGTATCAAGGCTGTAGTCATTGAATTTGTCTTTGGTCAAGAGGCCTGAAAAGTTTGAGGCGATGAAATATATATTGCCATTGGCGTCCTCTTGCATTTCACGGATATGAATTTTAGATCCAAAGATGTCTGTGAACTTCTCGTGTAGGACGAATTTGTCACCTTCTTTGTCATAGCGATAGATTCCTTCTCCAGAGCAGAATATATTCTCGTTGTTGATGCTGAAGACATTGATCAGCCGGTTGGTAGCAAAACCATTTTTTTCGCCGTAGAACCGTACTGAGTCTATTTTGCTGTAGTCTTTGGCTGGATAGATTTTAAAAACGCCTTTATAGCCATGCGTCATCCAGATAGAACCGTCCACGTTCTCAATAAAAACACGTGAAGATTCCCTAAGACCTTCGAGTAGCCCATTGCTTTCCCATTGTCCATTTTCTTTTCTATAGACTTTCATTCCTAGATAATTTCCTTCGAGGAGTAGGGAAGAGTTGTTTTGTGGTGTGATGAATTTCCATGCACCTTCTGTGGTAGAGAACTGATTGACCACTCCGTGTTCTAAAAAGGTAGCCCCATCTTCATGCCCGAGAAGGATTTTGTTTTCTAGTTCTCGAATAGAATAGATTTGACCATTCATGGGCTTGCTGGTGCTGTAGTCGTTGAGATTGTTCTGGGTTTCTTTGTTGTTATTTATGAGGTAAAGTCCATTGTTAGTACCCAAGTACAGACCGTCTTTGTTGGCATAACTGCAGTAGCCAGCTCCCTCAAGATCAAATTGCTGGCTGATGTAAGTGAAAGGAGAGGAGATTTCGATTTTGGCTAGTCCATTGTTTTGTCCTACCCACAGGTTGCCAAATTCATCTTCCATGAGACCGAAGATGGCTTTGTTGTTGAAACCTCTTTCCTTGTCTAGTTTGGCGAGAATCTCACCTTCATTACTGATGAGGAATATACCGTTGTTGCGCGTACCGATCGCAATGGTATGGTTGGATAGTGACAAGACAGTCTGGATAAAGACCGAGGTGAGCAAGCGGCTCGCGCCAACTTTCCATTTTTCAAATTTGCTCCCGTTGTAGTAGTACAAACCGTTTTCTTCGGTGCAAACTAAAAACCGATCATTGGCTAGGGGCAGAAGCCCAGCGATACGTTTGTTGATGAACCTCTCACTGCCATAGACCATGATTTGGTGGTCTTTTTCGATGTAGTACAGCCCTTTGTTTTCTTGGTAGATATAGAGTTGGTTGCCAATCACAAAAGAAGAGCCGATTTCTATATCCTGTGCTACTATAGAGACGGATCGACCATCATACTTGTAGATGTGTGTGTCTGTGCAGAAGTATATGTTTTTTTCGATCACATAGCACTTCCATACTTCTCCTATTTGCTGTTGATTGTCTGGGAGTAGGTCAGAGAGTGAGTGGTAGGTCATGAGACCCTCTTCGTTAGGAAAGAAGTAACCAAACTGATTTTGTGCACCTACATATATACTACCATTGGCGTGTAAGGATACGGATCTGACCTTCGTACCGTTGCTGACGGAGTAGATACGCCATCTGCTGCCATCATACTCTAGTAGCCCGTAGTTGTTGGCGATGTAGATGACTCCCCGCTGATCCTGTAGTAGGTCGTTGTTTTGCATTCCCGCATTGTATTGCTTGGGGAGATAGGTGGTGATGAAGGGGATCCCCTTGTAATCATCGGCGGTAGCCGAAGAGCTGAATAGAGATATGAATAACAGGATGGCGCATAGCAGTGATGTAGTCGCTTTGTTCATTGTCGGGAAAATGTAAATTAATCTTTCATGATAAATATGTGGATTATTTGCTTCAAAAGCTATTATTGACTCTCATTGATGAGTTTTTGATGTATTCTATTTTTGATGTTGATGTATTATTGTGCAGGCTCTATTTTGAAGTGCTGTGATTTAGTTTCTCATAATTGTAACCATGGATGAGGCGGGAAACCGAAAGACTTCTGACCTCTTTCCAAGAACAATTACTAAAAACTAAATTTTCTAAGCATGAAAAAAACAAGACTAATTTACGCACTCATGTCTATGATGATCATGGGCATTGTGATGATGGGATGTTCTACTGATGAAGGCGGAGAGCCAGAGGCAAAAGATCCCATCGCCAGCTTTCAGGCTGCTGTAGATGAGGTTGATTTCTTTGAAGTTTCATTTACCAACTTCTCTCAAAACGCAACAACTTACACGTGGGATTTCGGTGATGAGACTGGAACCTCTACTGAGGAAAATCCAGTATACACCTACACTGCTGGTGGAAAATATACTGTGACTTTAACAGCTGCTAACGATGCGGGTGTAGAAGCTGAATTTTCTTCGGAATTGACGATTAAAGATCCTGATGCTCAACTGACCCTTTTAGCAGGTACTACTTCTAAAACTTGGAAATTGTTAAGAGATGGTGCATCGCTAGGAATTGGCCCTGATGAAGCGACTTGGTATTCTTGGTGGGCAATGGTTAACGATGGTTCTAGAAACTGCTTGTATGATGATGAATTCATATTCAGCAGAGATGGCCAATTTGAATACAATGGAAATGGTACTTTTTGGGGAGAGGCTGATTATTATGCTGATTCTGATAAGGCGGATTTAAATGAGACCTGTTTCGAAGAGTCTGTTGCGAACATGACCGTAGATGGTGTTGATTATAGCTCTTGGATGTCGTCTGACACACATAGTTATGAGTACAATTCTACAGAAGGAAGTATAACACTGACTGGTTCTGGAGCATGGATGGGATTATATAAGTTAGGAACTACTGAATACAATATTAAAGGCGTAGTTCCTCCAGCTAGTACTTCATTTTCTGCTACGCTGATGGATGGTGAAGAGAGTGGTGTAGATACACTGCATGTTGGTTTTCAGTATGATGGTCAATATTGGAAAGCAATCTATGTGAGTTATGAAAACCCTGCAGATGAGCCCGATCTACTAACTGAAGCACCAGTTTTTGGTGAAGATTTAGCAGATATTAGTCCAGCAACCATGTCACATTCTTTTGCATCGGCGACTGATTTTGTAGAGTTAGGTGCTATTGCTGGTAATTCGTTGATCACTGTCGGCGCAGATGACCCTGCTGACGCATCGGCAGCTAAAGTAGGTCAGTTCGACCGTGTAGCAGAAGATTATCAAGAGGCACAGTTGATGACGAGTCCTGATGCTAAGGATATCCAGTTCGATAACTTGACGACCATTTCATTAGAGGTCTACTTACCAAGCTCAAACGACTACTCTACTACTTTAACTAAAGTTGTAGAACTAGGAATAGCGGACCAAAGTGCTACTCAAGAATGGTGGAATGCGATTTACAAGTATACTTCAGATGAATTGGAACTTGACACTTGGGTTACTTTGACCTATCAGATTGATACGCCAACTGCTGCTCCAGCAGAGGGGACTTCTCCCAAAGATCGTACGGACCTTGATATGTTCTACATCAACATAGGTGGTGCGGGACATAGTGTAGCAGGTACATTCTATGTGAGGAATTTGAAATTCGAATAAGAACCTTTTCATAATACTCAGCAGTGTACGCGCGCGTACACTGCTTCATTTCTTATTTCAATCCGATGATGAAATTCTACATACCGATATTGATCGCTTTCTTATTTTTAATTTCCTGTGAAGAAGAATCTGGAGAGATAGATACTTCCAACCCTTCTAATCTAGTGATAGACGTCACCGTCTCCGAAGATGGGTCTGGCCAAGTAGATATCGTGGCTACTGGCGACAATGTGACACAGTATCACTATTACATGGGAGAAGATCCAGAGTCATTCGAGTTTAGCGTGGATGGCAAATTGACTTATACTTATTCCACTTTTGGTATCTATGAGATTGAGGTTAGAGCCTACGGAGAATCTGGTCGCTATGTCAGCAAAAGCGAAGAAGTTAATATTCAGGTAGGTGACCAAGGAGGCCCTATTGATTTGGAAGATGGATATTCGACTCCTACGAGTTATGAGGGAATGGATCTGGTCTGGCATGACGAATTCAATGGCAACAAACTCAATACCGCAGACTGGAGTTACGAAACAGGTACAGGTAGCAATGGCTGGGGTAACAACGAACTTCAGTATTATCGTCAAGAAAACGCGACGGTTGGCGAAGGTGTTTTAACCATCACAGCGAAAAAGGAATCATTTCAGGGTAGAGAATATACCTCGTCTAGATTGGTGACAGCCAAGAAGCAAGAGTTCACCTACGGGAGAGTTGACATTAGAGCTTTGTTGCCCAAAGGACAAGGTCTGTGGCCGGCACTATGGATGCTAGGCGCCAATTATCAGACTGTCACTTGGCCGGCCTGTGGGGAGATCGACATCATGGAGTTGGTCGGTGGCACGGACAGAGATGATGAAGTTCACGGGACTGTCCACTGGGAGCATGGAGGCAACTATGCCAGCTATGGCAAAGGGACCAAACTGTCATCTGGGGTTTTTGCAGACGAGTACCATGTCTTTTCGATCGTATGGGATGAGAGCAAAATCACTTGGTATGTCGATGATAAGCAGTTCAATGTAATTGATACCACGTCAGATGAACTGAGTGAGTTTCACAAGGATTATTTCTTCATCATGAACATCGCAGTGGGTGGCAATTGGCCAGGAAGTCCGGACGCTACTACTACATTCCCACAGACGATGAAGGTGGATTATATCAGGATGTTTCAAAACAACTAAGGGAAATGAACAGAATCAATAGCCTTGTGTTATTAAGTCTCATTTGTTTGGGATCCTGTCTATCAGCTACAGATGACAAGGATAAAAAGTACAGTACACTGGTCTGGTCGGATGAGTTTGATTACTCAGGCGTGCCTGATACGACCAAATGGACTTATGATTTAGGTGATGGTTGTCCCAACAATTGTGGATGGGGCAATAATGAATTGCAGCAATACACGAGTGATGCAGCCAATGCCTATGTCGAAGATGGCAAACTGATCATTGTGTTGCGTCAGGATAGTGAAATAGATAGTCTATTCACTTCAGCGCGACTTTTATCTACGGGCAACAAGGGTTGGAAATATGGTCGCTTTGAGTTCAGGGCTAAACTACCTTCAGCGCTGGGGACTTGGTCTGCACTATGGATGCTCCCGAGCGAATGGATATATGGAGGCTGGCCACACAGTGGTGAAATCGACATCATGGAAAATGTCGGTTACGATCCAGATAGTGTGGTGTCAGCAACACATACCGGTATGTATAATGGTGCGCAAGGGACGCAAAAGCACACGGCGATAGCGGTACCAGATTGTGATACTGCTTTTCACAATTACATCTTGGAATGGGACGAAGATGAGTACAGAGTCTATGTGGATGAGAATCTATTTTTTACCTATCAAAACGAAAACAAGTCATCGGCGCAGTGGCCTTATGACCAGCGTTTTCGCTTGCTGATGAACATAGCCTTTGGGGGCAACTGGGGAGGTTTGAAGGGGATAGACCCGACAGCACTGCCAGTCAAAATGGAAGTGGATTATGTAAGAGTATATCAATGAGAATTGATTGCCAAAACAAAATATGAAAGACATGAATAAACGTATACAAAAATATTTAGCAGTGCTGCTGATGACCTTGGTGGCGTCTCAGGTATTCGCTCAAACGAGTATCACAGGGGTGGTCAAGGACGAAATCAACGGGGAGACAATTCCTGGAGCGACAGTCATCGTGAAGGGTACGACCAACGGGACTGTGACAGACCTAGACGGACGTTATACTTTGAATATTTCAGATGCAGCAGAGGCTGTTATTATTTCCTTCGTGGGATATGAAGTGATGGAGTTACCGATCAACGGACGCAGCGTGATCGATGCAAGTCTAGCAGTCTCCATGACCGAGCTGACCGAAGTAGTCGTGATCGGCTATGGTACGCAGAGCAAAAAAGTAGTTACTGGTGCTATTGCCAGTGTGTCTGCCAAACAGATAGAATCTACACCTATTCTACGAGTGGAGCAAGCGCTCCAAGGTAGAACCGCAGGGGTGCAAGTGACCAACCTCTCAGGTCAGCCTGGAGATGCACCTACCGTGAGGATCAGAGGTGCAGGTACTACTGGAGATGCTAACCCGATCTATGTCGTAGACGGCATGGTAGTCGGAGGGATCGACTACCTCAACCCAGGAGATATCGAAAGTATGGATGTGCTAAAGGATGCAGCATCTGCTGCCATCTATGGAGCCAGAGCTGCCAATGGTGTCGTACTGATTACGACCAAATCTGGTGTAAAGGGACAAATGAATGTTACCTATTCGGGCTACTACGGTATCCAAAATGCCGCCAAGAAAATCGACATGCTCAATGCCGAAGAGTATAGAATGATGCAAAACGAAGGAGCTAGAAACGGTGGACTAGATGAGCCATTCGACTTGGCACAGTTGCCTGCACATGATACAGATTGGCAGGAAGAGATGTTTACTAAAAATGCACCAATAAGTAATCACCAAATTCAAATTTCAGGTGGGTCAGAGAAGTCATCATTTACGACTTCCATATCAGCCTTTTCTCAGCAAGGGATCATCGGAGGAGAAAAATCACAGTTCGATAGATATACTGCGAGATTTAACTCTCGTCAGCAGGTGACATCATGGCTTGATTTCGGGAATAACTTGGCCTATACCCGCAAAACAACGAGAGGAATTTCGAGTAATACTTCTTTTGGTGGCGCGTATAGTTCTGCTTTGAATATTGATCCTTTGACTCCTGTCACGGAGCAAGATCCAGATATTTTGTCTCAGAGTCCATATTCTAGCGAACCTGTACTCTACGCTGACAATGGTTTTCCGTATGGAATATCTACCAACGTAGGGTCAGAAATAGTAAATCCGCTAGCACTGATAGACAATCAGCATGGTGAGTGGAACGAAGATAAGCTCGTAGGTGGAGTCTTTGCAGAGTTTCAACCGATCAAAGGATTGAAAATCAGAACGGCCTATTCTATCGATTTGGCGATAGGAATTAACAGTAATTTTACGCCCATATTTTATCTCAACGGGTCACAGGGCAATCTGGAAAGAACCAGTGTGACTAAGGAAGCGCAGAGATGGTTTAATTGGCAATGGGACAATACCATTACCTATTCTAAGAAGCTCGGAGATCACAATTTTGCTGTGCTAGTAGGTACCTCTGCACAGGAGAGAACCTATGAAAATATAGGTGGATCGAAAGACAAGGCACCTTTGCTAGATTATGATCATGTGTACATCGATCAAGCACAAGATACAGTCGCTAATGCATGGGGTGGTGCTACCGAAGATGCACTGTCTTCTTATTTTGGTAGAGTTACCTATGACTTCAAAGACAGATATTCCTTTACGGCTATTTTGAGAAGAGATGGTTCTAGCAAGTTTGGTGACAACAACAAGTATGGCTATTTCCCTTCGTTAGGTGTGGCGTGGGTGCTGAGCGACGAGGCATTTATGCAGAGTTTGGGGCCGATCAATCTATTGAAATTCCGTGCTTCATGGGGGATCAACGGTAACGAATCTATTCCTAGATTCCGTTACGCTTCACCGATGAATTATACACGTGGATATACGCTCGGTAGTGGTTATACAGTAGGGGCTTCTCCCGCCTATGCGGCCAATGCCGATATTCAGTGGGAGGAATCTAATCAGATAGATTTGGCGATTGATTTTGGACTCTTGGACAACCGACTAACAGGTACGGTAGATGTCTACAATAAGACGACCAACAAACTTCTTTACAATCCTGCTATTCAGCCACATGCAGGTATCGGTGCTCCCTACCAAAACGTAGGTTCGGTAGAAAACAAAGGGATAGAGATGTCTTTGAATTTCAGAAATGCAGCTGGAGAATTGAGCTACTCCATTGGTGCTAATGCGACCTACAACAAAAATACGATGACCAAGATTGACGGGACGGGTAACGCCAACATCCCAGGAGCGAGTTGGGCAGTGGCAGGACCAGTGACCAACACGATCGAAGGAGAGCCGATCTCTTATTTCTATGGATATAAGACTGATGGTATATTTCAAAGCAACGCAGAAGTATTTCAGCACATAGGGCCAGGGGGTGAGCCACTCCAGTCTCAGGCTGTACCAGGGGATGTTCGTTTTGTGGATTTGAATAATGATGGCGTTATCGATGACAAAGACAGAACCAACATTGGTAACCCGACACCAGATTGGACTTTTGGGCTCAATGGTTCATTGGATTTCAAAGGGATTGATTTCTCCTTCTTGTTTACGGGGTCTTTGGGCAATGATATTTTTGCGGGACAGCAGAGACGTGACTTGCGCTATACCAACATGCCTACAGATATGTTGGATAGATGGACACCTGAAAACCCAAGCACGAGCACGCCGAGGTTCACATGGACGGATACCAATAATAACAACAGAGTTTCTGATTTGTACATCGAAGATGGATCGTATCTGAGGTTGAAAAACATCCAATTAGGCTACACGCTACCAAATAGTATTTTGGACAGAATAGGTGCCAACACTTGGAGATTCTATGTGTCTGCCGAGAACGTCATTACGCTGACTAACTATAGTGGTGCAGATCCAGAGATCGGTGCGATCAGTGCATTTGATATCGCGATCGATAGAGGTGTCTATCCACAGGCGAGAACCTTCAGAGTGGGTACATCCATTACATTTTAAGGCTAAAAGAATTTGAATTATGAAAACATATAATAAATATATTTTATCGCTGTTGGCTTCATTCATGCTATTGAGTTGTTCGGATGATTTCTTGGATCGACCAGATTTGATCAACCCAGATTCTCAAAATTTTTACCAAACTGAGACAGATGCCATGCAAGCATTGATGTCAGTATATGACGGGATACAGTCACAGGCTCATGCGACGACCTGGGCGCCAGTACTTACGGTCTCTGACGTGTTGTCAGACCATGCTTTTGCAGGTGGGAGTGATGCCAACGATGGATTCAATTATCAGCAGCTCAATACCTTCAATACCCCTGCAGAGAATCCTCAAACAGGCACTATATGGAAGAAAAACTATGTAGGTGTATATAGAGCCAACCTCTTTTTGGAGAAAATAGAAGGCATAGATGCCAGTGATGATTTCAAAGCGAGAACATCTGCAGAAGCTAAATTTTGTCGGGCTTACTCTTACTTTGAGTTGTTGAGGTTTTTTGAGAATATTCCTTTTATGACCGAAACTGTAAAAGGCTCTGATTATAACATGCCTCAAGCAGACCCAGAGGTGGTGTACAATCAGGTCGCGCTTGATTTGTACGAGGCTAGTCAGGATTTGCCAGAGGTAATTGCTGCTGACGAAACGGGACGGTTGAGCAAATGGGCTGCAAAATCTTTGTTGGCAAGAGTATTCTTGTTTTACAATGGAGTCTATGGCAAAGATTTGATTGCAGGTGATGTGACTTTAAACAAAGCAGCGGTTTTGGCTGAACTAGAAGATGTCATCGCCAACAGTGGGCACGACTTGCTAGATGATTACGCCATGTTGTTTAGGTTGGAGTCAGAGTATAGTATAGAGTCCGTGTTTGAGATTGGTTATGGAGATTCACCTGGATGGGGAGACTGGGGATACATCCCTGGAGGGGAAGGTAACCTAGCGGCTCAGTTACAGGGACCACGTGCTGGAGGTGGAGGTGACTGGAATAGAGGTTGGTCTTATGCACCTGTTTCGTACAAAGTCGTAGAGGCTTTTGATCCAGCGGATGTTCGGTTGGAAGCTACGATTCTCAACGAGTCAGAAATTAATACGACGGTGGATCATGGTTTTCAGCACACGACTTATTTTTCTCAGAAGTACACTTCGGACAAGGAGCACTGGGGTACGGATGGTTCGTTGGAGCTGAACAGAAAGACGAACTTTAGAGTGATTCGTTTTGCTGATGTCTTGCTCATGGCAGCAGAATTGGGGAGCCCCAATGCACAAGATTATCTCGATAGAGTGAGAACGCGTGCTGGCGTACCGTCGATACCTGCCACCGCTGACAACATCTACAACGAACGTTCATTGGAGCTGGCCTTGGAGGGGTTGAGGTATTTTGATCTGCTCCGAAAAGGATTGACCTACGCAGAGTCCGAATTGACACAGGTGGGAGAGCGCGGACCATTATACGAAGGTGAGCAAGTTAACTTCGATGTAACCTTTGATGTTGCAACGAGAGGATTTTTACCGATCCCGCAAGATGCATTGGATTTATCCAATGGCAACTTCACACAGAACGACGGGTACTAAAAAATTGTAGCTCGTTTTATTCATACTTAGAAGGAGGCACTGCCTCCTTTTTTTTATCCTATTCTACCATGAACTATTTGAAAAAAGTCAATTCATTATACCTCCTATTGTCGTTACTGATTGTCGGTCTATCTTATACCTCGTCACAAGCCCAAGTCATCTTGAGGGACACTACGGTGACCTGGCAGCATCATAGTTATGCCTTGAATCCTGACTATAGTATGGATACATGGACTACTGACAATACGGATATCGAAGAGGTTTCCTTTTCGGGAGCAAAAGTCATCGAAAATGACCTCATCCGATTGGTCGTCGTGCCAGAGTATGGCGCACGAGTCCTGTCTCATTATTACAAGCCTACGCAGCACGAGTACCTCTATCAGAGCGAATGCGGTTCTCCTTATGGAATGAATGCTGGCAATTTCTACTATGATTGGCTGATGGTGTGGGGAGGGATTTTCCCGACCTTTCCAGAGCCAGAGCACGGCAAGGCTTGGCTCGTGCCGTGGGACTATTCGGTGGTGAAAAATACCACTGATACCGTCACGATCCAGATGCAATACACCGACGAGAGGAGTTTTGACGGTGCACCGGGAGGGTTCAACAACGGTACGACCAACATCACTTGTGTCGTAGAAGTAAGCGTCTACAGTCATAGTGCGTCGTGGGATTTTGATGTCAAACTCATTAACAACGAGGCGGAAAGTGTGAACTACGAGTATTGGACATGTACCACCCTAACTCCCGGTTCTGAGGTGGGAAAGACCGCTTCACCGCTCAATTCCGAAATGATCATTCCGTCCGAAGAGTACTTTGCCGCCTGGAGCCCTGGTGCATGGATCGGCAACTACAACACTCACTATGCGATGAGCGACATTGCTTACCTCGATGATTGGGTGGACATGGGGATCGCTTATGCTGCGGATTTCAAGGCCAACTATTGGGGCGTCATCAATCATGAAAATGAGGAGGGAATCATGCGCATCTCGGACAACCAAGAGACACCAGGTGTGAAACTCTGGACATGGGGGAGAAACAATGTGGACAACAATATGTTTGATTTCAACAATGGGGGAGCAGATAACTACATCGAATTGTGGGCGGGTGCTTCTGAATCCTTTTTTACGGATGAGACCCTCAGTGCCAACGAACAAAAGAGTTGGAAGGAAAGCTACTGTGCCACCGTCGGTATGACGGGCATAGATGCCATGGATTATCATGCGGCGTTGCATCTCCTGTGGAACGAAGCGTCGCAAAGCTTAGGGTATGAGCTCAATACTTTTCAGTCCGATGCGGTATATACGTTGGTTTTGTCGTTGGATAACCCTTCTGGATTTACGGTAGAAAAGGAGATTGCTTTTGATGCCCTCGGTCAAACAGCTGATTATGATTTGACAGCTGAGGATATCTCAGCGGGTTATTATATGGCTAGTCTTGAATTGCGTAATACAGAAGATGAAGTGATCCTGTCTAGTGCCAGAGAAATCTATGTTGGGACGGTACTGCATGCTGATATAGCTGGCCCAGATTTGAATCAAATGGCTATTCATGCCTTGGGTAATCAGCGTATCATGGCACAAATGACAGAACCTGGACATTATGCGTATCAAGTCTACAATCTCAATGGGCAAACGGTGCAACAGGCACAAGTAGACGATAGTCAGATCGATATCCAGCTATCAGAGGCAGGTATCTATCTGCTGCGTGTAGCAGACGGTCATTCGGTAGTCACCCGAAAAATAGCGGTACGCTAATAAGCGTAAACCGCAATACTGAACCTGACAGGTTTTACTCATTGGATGGTGAAATCTGTCAGGTTTTTTTATCTATAGCAAGGCTTTTAACTCATCTACACCTGCTGATTGTTGGGGAGAAAAATCTGTAGAGTTCATATAGTTCAACATCGCTTGGTATAGCTGTGCAGCCTCGGGTTGGTCGATGATTCTTTCAAGATCAGACATGCATACCAGTAACTTGCCTTCTCCTACTTTGAATTCAAAGATTAAGCCCAATTTATGGTTTCGTTCGAGGTTGTCCACTACTTGGACGATTGGTTTGTAGTGGGCTGAGGTACTATCCAAGAAAAGTGACCGGCTGGCTTTGATGATCGAAAACCACTGCCAGTTGGTGTGGTAGTCCGTGGGGAATGACCGGAATAGTGGATGTTCTGGATCCATACATAACCCCAGTGTACCTGGAGAAACGGTTTTTTTGACCCACTCGCTGATCCCTTTGAACATGCCATAGTTCCAAAACTCAGGAGGAAAATGCCCCGCAACACTTTTGTCTTTGAGGCCTTCCGATTGTGGAAAAAGTAAAACGTTCTGTCCGGCCTCCAATCGGTCTAGGGTTGCTTGGTTTAGACTTTTCGAAACGAATACTTTCTCTATATTGTCCTCTAATTCTATACTTGGATACACCCAGAGATCATATTGATTGCTATAGGTCGTGCCAGCGATGGAGGCATGCAGAGTGAGCTGTTTTGCTGTCTCGATCTCCGACAGATGTATGGCAATAGAACCGATAGTGTTTAGTCGACCGTTTGGTATTTCTTGCTGATCAAAGTGGCCTTCTTGGATCACATTTCCTTTTTTGTCCACCAATCGCCAGAGGATATCTCCAGTGAGGGTTTGGTTGCTGTAGTTGGCGATTTTTAGTTGAGACTCGAATGTTTCTGTATTGGTCCATACATATTTGGGAAACTCCATGAGTAGGACTACATTATTGCAGGACTGTAGCCACTGTTCACGGCTGACGACTTCTTTGTCATCCATAAATGCGTCCAAAACCCCCACCAAGGCAGTTCCTTGCCCTGGGAAATCTTGCAAGTCCAACAGTTGAAAACCAGCCATTTGTTCCGTGCGCAGAGCGGCTTCCATTTCAGCTTTGTAGCAGAGGGCAGACCATGCTCCTGTAGCTTTTTGGAAGAGACTGTCTTGATCGAGCATACCTGCCTTTTTCAATCTTTCTTGGAATACTTCCAGGTTCCAAGCGCGTAGTACTCCCGTGTATTTTTTGATCTCTTGGTAGTCAGGGTAGATCTGGTATTGCCCGATTTCGTGACTGACCAAGGGCATATCTGTTTGGGAGATAGGGTAATCAAAGTTGGTCTCGGTGTTAGGTTTTTTGGTGTTGAGACTACCACCTCCCCGCGAATCTGCAAAGGCGTGCGTCAACCGGGTGTGGGTCATTGTAGTGTCTCCATCAGAGGGAGTGCGTGATGCCACAAAGAAGTCCGAGCTTTTGGTGGGAGGCATGTAGCCAATGTTGTTGTTAGACCCAAAGGTGTACAAAGGCCTAGAATCAAATGCTTTGAGTGCGACGATGTTACGTTCGGCACGATCGTGTCCACTCCATATCTCATTGCCATGGGAGAGCATTACAAAAGAGGGGTGATTGGCATAGCTTCGGAGCATGGCCAACCCTTCTTCTCGAAGCATCATCGCCACGGTATCAGATTCTAGCCCTCCCCAGAAAGGGAGTTCGACTTGCAAATAAATCCCTGTCTGATCCGCAGCAGTAAAAGCCGCTTCTGGGGGGCAGTAGGAGTGAAATCGATAGTGGTTGATGCCATAGGATTTGGAGATTTCGTAGACACGTATCCAACTGTCGACATCCATCGGTACATGTCCTGTCAGTGGAAATACCCCTGCTTCGTGTTTCCCGCGAAGGAAAGTCGTCTTACCGTTGATTTGAAATTGCTTAGCGACTGCTTCGAAGCTCCTCATACCAAAGGGCACGCTCATTATATCTATGGTTTCGTCGGTAGAAGAGATCGTCGCGGTGAGATGATATACCGGTTGGTTGTACTCGTCCCATAGCTGTACTTGGTCACCAAGCACGTAGCTGAGTTGTACCACGGAATCACCAGAATGAATGGTTTTTTGAGGGGTTAAATTGGTTACATTTTCACCATCCAAAGTGATACTCAACTCGATCGTCAACGATGGGTTGGTTGTAGGTTTTTTAACCTTTAGCTTCACATCTATACTTTGATGGGTGAGGTCAGGGTATACCTGTAGATCTGCGATATGTGTAGTAGGGAGGGAGGCGATGTGCATCTGTCCTAGGAAACCATTCCAGTTGGTCTGGGTGTCATCGGAGTAGATATGTACGTGACCGTATGGCGTCAGTGTCAGGCTATTGTCCACGCGCACGGTGATATGGTGTTCACCGGGTGTTAGCAGGCTTGTCGCATCAAATCGCTGTGGAGACTGGAGGAGTATGGACTCACCGAGGTAAGTAGAGTCTATCCATACTTGCGAAGGTTTGCTACGCTCCCAGTAGAGCTGTAGCTGTCTTTGGTCAAAAGTAGGAGGTATGATGACCTTTTTGCGATACCAAGCAGCTCCTTCGTATTTGTATAAGCGACTGAGGTGCATGGTCGTCGTATCACGATTGAGCCAGCCCTTTTGATTAGAATCTGTAGTGCCGGGTAGGCTAATTGAATCAGCCAACTGTCTCAAGTACCATTTTTCTTCAATCCCAATATCCGCTGTGTCAAGAGCAAATTCCCATTGTCCAGATAGGTCAATATAGTCACGTGTAGCAACGGTCTCTGGCTGACAAGCCAGTAGAGGAAGTAGGGCTAGTATGAGGTATATGCTTTTGGTCATGAGGAGTATTACTTATGGTTTGCGATGAGTTTTGGGTGTGTAGGTTTATACTTCTCCAAAGTAAGTTTAAAAACACGAGGTGTAGCAAGGTGAAAATGCACCGAGAGCATAGTCTCAAGTTGCCTCAGAGGGTGCATCCTAAATGAGTGAGCAAAAACCTATTTTTTTCTTAGTGAAAGTCATTTGTGTACTATTAGGCTAGAATTATACACCCTAGGTGATGGTATCAGCCTAGTGGGGTGATTCTTGCGAATTACCTGCCCACCCCATATTAAAGTAACATCGGGTAGTGTAGCAGTGTTACATCCGTCTCTTTATGACCTTCATAATGCCCCTAGACATCTTGTAGAATCCGTCCACGCTCAATGTGAAATCCTTCACGGATGTTTCAGCTGTAGTATGACAATCTTGCATATAGGATTAATCCCAATCATAAAGACGATATCAGATGAATAATGAGCAAGACAAACAGCATACAAAGAAGAGATACTTTCTATTGATGGAGGTCTCGATGGGTGTTGCGATTGTTGGGCTGATTTATTTCTTATTGAAGCTGTTGATTGACATCTAGTCAAAGGGATTAAACTAGCAGGTGAGAAATGATTATTTAAACTAAAGCTGAATGAGAGAAACAAATACTTAAAATGCGGTGGCATGACACGAAAAGGACTCTTGACTGAGTCAAACCAATAAGGTTCATGGAGTAAAGTTTCTGTGAATTTAATTCAAACAAAAATACGTGCTGGTTCATAACACGATCGGCATAAGACTTATTAATTACTATTTATACTAAAAAAAGCATGTTTATGAAAGACGTTTACAAAAGACGTAAGGCATGGATGATCGGAGGGTTTAAGACCCCTGCAGTCCTGCTTATAGTTTTCTGCGTGGTACTGCTAGGAGCATCCCCAGCTTTGGCGCAGGAGGTGAAAGTTTCCGGCAAGATTACCGCCGGTGATACAGGAGATGAATTACCTGGTGTGACGGTAGTTCAGAAAGGCACGACGAATGGTACGATTACCAACGTGAATGGAGACTATTCGGTCAGTGTGTCTTCAGATGCGGTACTTGTTTTTTCATATCTCGGATATGAGAGCAAGGAAGTTGCGATTTCGGGTAGATCTACTATTGATGTAGCGATGGATATTAATGCAGAGGAGTTGGAAGAGGTGGTCGTTGTAGGGTACGGTGAGATGAGAAAGGCCGATCTAACCTCTGCGCAAACTTCTATTTCCTCTCAGGAAATCGATCGTACTGTGAATACGACTATTGATCAGGCAATCGCGGGTAGATCTGCGGGTGTACTGGTGACACAGAATACGGGCGCACCAGGTGGAGGTATCTCTGTGAACATTAGAGGGCTTAGTACCTTAGGGGGTAGTAACGAACCTCTCTATGTGATCGATGGAGTACAAATACAAGGGAGTAATTCACTGAGTGGAGTTAACCCATTGTCTTCTTTGAACCCTGCTGATGTGGAAAGTATCGAGATTCTTCAAGGTCCATCAGCTACTGCTGTATTTGGTTCTAGAGGTACCAATGGTGTTGTGATGATTACGACCAAAAGAGGAAAGGCGGGTAATGCTAAAATTACTTATGGCTACAGTTACAGTCTTCAAACCCCTCCAGAAAATCAGGATGTGATGAATTTGAGACAATATGCTCAAATGGAGAATGATTACAAAGACTTGGTTGGAGGTGATGTGAGAGAAGATTTCTTAGATCCTTCTATTTTGGGAGAAGGTACTGACTGGCAGTCTGAGTTGTTTAATTCTGCAGCCATACAGAAGCACCAAATAGGTATCAGTGGTGGAGATGAGAAAAGTTCCTACTACATTTCTGGTGAGCGGTTTATGCAAGAGGGTGTTGCTGTAGGGTCTGGTTTTGAAAGGACTTCTATGAGAGTCAATTTAGATACCAAGCCAAGGGACTGGTTTTCTGTGGGTGTTAACCTCAACCTAACGCAGACAGATGAAGAAATTGCTTCTACTCAGGGCAATTTGATTTCTAATGGTCTTCGATTAGCACCTCAAATTCCTGTTACCAATATCGATGGAAGCTATGGAGGTGGAAACTTAGATAATAATGCAGAGCAATTTGCTCCAGTTAACCCTGTCGCTTTGGGTAATATGATTACCAATGAGCGTATGGAAAGGAAGTTAATTGGTGGGGTCAATGTGAAATTCCAAATCATTGATGGCTTGGAACTTCGTTCTAGCATCAATACCAACATGGGCTTCCAAGCATCTACTTATTACAGACCAACGTATGAGTTTGGCTGGCAAGTAAATGACTTGGCGCAGTTGACCAACAATCATAACTACAATACATGGTGGAATTGGAACCAAACACTCCAATACACCAAGCAACTGGGTAAGCACCATGTGAACGCTATGGTGACACACGAGGCTCAGTCGTCTTATTGGAAGAATGTAGGTGCGTCCAGACAAGGCTTTAGTACCAATACCCTATTTGATTTAGAAGCAGGTAACCCCGAACTATCTTCCAACTCTGGTCAACAGGCTGATTGGGCTCAGGACTCTTATTTGGGAAGGGTGAATTACAATTATAATGATCGTTATATCATTACTGCGGCATTTAGAGCAGATGGTTCTTCTAACTTCGGCCCTGAAAACAAATGGGGATATTTTCCATCTGTTTCAGCGGCATGGAGAGTGTCCGAAGAGGCGTTTTTTAACGTGAACTTCATCTCTGATTTGAGATTCAGATATGAGATTGGTCTGACGGGTAACCAAGGGAATGCGGGGCCTATATATGCAGGTATGTCATCAGCGATTCCTACAGATTTAGGTACTGGTTTCCGACCAGCGTCTTATCCTAACCCTGACTATCAGTGGGAGCAAACACAGACGGATAACTACGGAGTTACGCTTGGACTTTTTGGTAGTCGCATCCAGTTAGATGTAGATTATTTTATAAGAAGTACAGACAACCTTATCCTACAAGCAGCTTTGCCTTCTTACATGGGGACCAATGGAGCAGCATCTGTAACAGCACCAACAGTTAACATAGGATCGTTACAGAACAAGGGCTGGGCTATTAGCCTCAATACCATCAACATTGACAACAATGGCTTCAAATGGGAGTCTAATTTTAATGTAACGAGCGTTGATACAGAAATCACCGCGTTGAGTGCTGGAGCTACCCATATCACCCGTAGAGGAGAAGATTGGTTTCTAAAAGGCTTTGCACAGCGCTCTGTGATAGGAGAGTCCCCTTGGAGGTTTTTTGGCTATGAGGAAGAAGGGATTTTCGAAAGTGTAGAAGATATCGAAGCGAGTGCAATACCTGTTGATAACAATGGAGACCGACTATCAGTTGCAGAAGATGGTGTTTGGGTTGGAGATGTCAAGTACAAAGATCAGCTCACGGAAGATACTGATGGAGATGGCGTAGCGGATGCCAGTGATGGCATCATCGATGAAAAAGATATGACTTTCATTGGCAATCCTCTTCCAGAGTTTTATGGTGGGTTTACCAATACTTTTTCTTACAAAGGGTTGAGTTTGAGTGTGCTGTTGATTGGGAGCTATGGAAACGATGTTTACAATTATTTGCGCTTCCAAAACAGCAATCCTAATAACATCAATTTGGGACAAAATATGGTTGTCGATGCGATGAATTATGCTAGAGTAGGAGTCGATGAGGCGGGAAATCCAGCTTTGGAAAATCCAGGTACCAATGTAGCAAGATTGACTAGCTCAAGTGCTAACGGTAACTATGATAGATTGACAGATAAATATGTTGAGGATGGTTCTTACATCAGAGTGAAAAACATTAGTCTCTCGTATGTACTGCCTTCATCATTGATAGACAGACAGCGCGTGATTAGAAATGTCACTTTGGGTGTGAGTGCACAAAACGTCTACACCTTCACCAAGTACAGTGGGTATGATCCAGAAGTAGGAACTTTTGTTGGAGATAGTGGAGGAGTAGGTGCTGCTTCGGGCTTTATGGGCGTTGACTATGGTAGATATCCATTGACTCCTGTCTACTCATTTAGCGTAGGACTTGAATTCTAAAACGATTAAAGAAGAAGAAAATGAAAAACTATAAATATATATACGTTGCGCTTCTCTCTATTTTAGGGTTGACCGTGTCCTGTTCAGAAGACTTTTTGGACAGACCACCTAAAGATAGATTGGTTGACGCAGGCTTTTATCAAACGGACGATCAGTTATTGTCAGGGACTGCACCACTTTACAGTGCGGTATGGAAGGATTATGCAGACAAGGCCAATTTTAAATTGGGCGATATACGTGGAGGAACATTGTACCGTGCCTGGAACGACAGGGATGCGGTCGAGTTCAATATTACTGCTGTATCAGACGCTAGTGAATATGCTTACCGTGCGTTCTACATTGTAATAGGACAATCCAATTTGATCATGAACAACATCAATACCTATGCGGGTAGTGGTGTTACAGAGGCGGTTAAAAACCACGCTTTGGGTGAAGCGCGATTCATGAGAGCGACGGCATATACACATCTTGTGATGAATTTTGGTGCTGTTCCTATCATTGAAAATAACTTGGATCATTTGAACAATCCTCAGTTGCGTAGAAACAACGTGGAAGATGTCTGGGAATTCATTCTTCGTGACTATGAGTTTGCAGCAGAGAACCTGTCTGAAATTTCTTTAGCTGATGGACGATTGACTAGTTATTCTGCCAAAGGTATGTTGGCTAGAACACATCTTACCTTAGCAGGCTTAGGCGCATCAGCAGGAGGTAGAGATCAAGGCCATCTAGATAAAGCCAGAGATTATGCAGCAGATGTGATCAACAACAGTGGAAAATCTTTGTTGTCTAACTATGCTGATCTGTTTACTTATCCGTACGACAATGGCAATGAGTCTTTGTTCGAATTGCAATGGTCGTATTCTCCCAAAGGGAGTTCTACTCAGTATGAAGCCTCAAATACGATGATTTCGCAAATCAATCCCAACAATGAAGTAGCTGCCAATGGAGACGGTTGGGGAGGCGATCTCAGTGCTTCTTGGTGGATGTTGACTCTCTATGATGGGTTGATTCAGGACGATGGTGCTACGCCAGGTTTTACTTTAGATCAAAGATTGAAAGCTACTTTTATGTTGCCAGGCTTTACTTATCCAGGTGTCATCCAAACGGTAAAAGATGATGAGGGCAACAATGTAAATCAGGATTTGGTAGTTGCTGATCCAGGAGAGGATCCTTACCAAGTTTTTGCCAGCATCAAAAAATATGTCATAGGACGAGGGGCCTATTTAGAGGGAGACGCAGATGCGCAGGATTATCCTAATAATACCTACATGTTGCGTTTGGCAGAGATGTATTTGATCTATGCTGAGGCAGTGTTAGGAAACAGTGGCTCCACTACAGATGCGGCCGCTTTGACGGCCTTCAATGCAGTACATATGAGAGCAGGCCTTCCTGAGTTTGAGGATCCGTTGACTTGGGACGATATCTTCGAAGAACGAGTTAGAGAGTTTGCTATGGAAAGTATCACTTGGTATGATTTGGTGAGACTGCACTACTATGACCCTAGCGAGGCATATGACATTATCAATGCTCAGGATAGAGGTTTATTTGCTATCGAGCCTAACCAGTGGCCAGACCCATCTGCATGGACATTCTCGAAAACCCCTGATCAGGCATTTAGAAATGCAACTGCAAACTCGGGTAATTTCTTGATCCCTATACCTGCATCGGAAATGAGTCAGTCTCCTAGCTTGGCAGAAGAGCCAGAGGCTTATGATTTTGGTGACGGAGAGTAGGATAAAATTTAAAATGAGAGAGGTAAACATGAGGTGCGTGTTACTTCAATTGGGTTTTACTTCTCATAGATCATTAAAAATATAAAAATATGAATTCTATACTTAGATATACATTATTCCTTGCGATGACAGTGGTCATCTGGGGAGGATTGTCTTCTTGTCAAGAAGATGATATGAGTGGAGGAGAACCAATGGTGTCTTTCATCAGGATAACTGCTCCTGAGTCTGCAGACTCTTTGGTTGTCTCTGCGGGTCAAGGTCAGATGATCTCGATCATGGGAGAAAACCTCCAAAATGTAAAACAACTTTACTTTAATGACAGGCCAGCGACTTTGAACCCGTCATTTATCACGAGTAGTTCTGTGATAGTGACTGTACCGTCAAAAATTCCTTCTGAAATCAATAATTTGATGACGATGGTGTTTAGCAATGGTGACTCACTGAAAGTTCCTTTTGAGGTAAGAATTAGTGCTCCTAGTGTTGATAGATTCTTGAGTGAGTACGTTAATGAAGGAGATGTTGCTGTTGTTTATGGAAATTACTTCTATGAACCGCTGTCTGTGACTTTCTCTGGAGATGTAGCGGGAGAAATTCTTTCAGTAGAAGACGACCTGCTTTTGATTAGAGTGCCAACAGGCGCTGAAGCCGGACCAATTTCCATTACTTCTAATTTTGGTACTTCAAAATCTAAAGCTTACTTCAGAGATGATCGAAACATCATTGCGAGTTTTGATGAGACTTTTGAAGGGATGTGGAGAGGAGCTGATTATGTAGTCTCCAGTGATGCAGATATTGCCAACATTAGTGGTGATTTTATTCGTCTCAATAATGGAGCGCAAGCCGCATACCCATACATTGAAGTCTATGGTGGGCCTCAAGAAAGTGATACAAATATTGAAACCAGAAATATTCCAGCGGATGCATTTGACAATCCAGAGGCTTATTCTTTGAAGTTTGAATTGAACTCGCAAGAGACTTTCGTGGGAGCAACTATGCGTTTATACTTGGGTAATGGTGATGGCAGCACTTTTGGTGATGATAGAAACAACATCTATTATATCTGGGAGTCTAATGTCGATACGCAGGGTGTATGGCAGACCATAAGTATTCCTTGGGAGGAAGTATATGAAGCTAACCTTAGTTTTGATTATGACCCAAGTGGATATGGTATGTATATCTATTTCCATGGGCCTAATGCGGCTATTTATAACATCGGTATGGACAACTTCCGTGTGGTGCCTAACTAATTATTTCATTTAAACGAAAAACAAGATGTTTAAAAATATAAGCTTAAAATATGCTTTTCCAGTGGTACTGCTAGCGCTCGTCGCGCTATGGAGTGCTTGTGAGGAAAAGGAAGATGAATTGAGCAATGAGGTAACTTTATATAGTTTCGGTCCCTCTGTGTTGCGCGGAGGACAGCTCAAATTTATTGGTGAAAATTTGGAAGATGTAGAGCGAATCATCCTACCTAAGGATGTGGTGATCGAAGCATCAGAATTTGATAGCTTGTCGGCAAAGTTGATCGTGATCAATGTGCCAGATGATGTAGTAGAAGGTCTAGTGTCTTTGCAGGTGAAAGGAAAAGAGGACAACCTGGTGACGAAAACTCCTTTGAGTATCCTAGAACCTATTACCATTACGTCTATGCCAGACAAGGCGGTTAGACCAGGTTCTATCATCACCATCAAGGGTACTTACCTTAATTTGATCGAAGAGGTGGTTTTTGCGACCAATAAATCGGTTACGGCTTTCGAAGAGCAGAGTAGAGGTGAGTTGAAGTTAATGGTGCCAGCAGATGCTCAGACTGGAACTTTGGTATTGTTGGACTCAGAAGAGATTCCTAACGAAATCCAAACAGAGGAAGAGCTGATGGTAACTTTGCCAGCGATTTCAGGGGTTACTCCTTTGACAGTGAAGGCAGGAAGTAATGTGACCATCAAGGGTAGTAACTTGGATTTGGTGATGAGCGTAGAGTTTGGTGGTAGCCAGATTGTCGATAGTGCCAACTTCGTGAGTGCAACTGCTGGCCAGATCGTAGTGGCTGTACCTGCCGCTACCAACGATGGGGAGATTGCTTTAGCAGCACCTTCTACAGTTAAAGTGACTTCTACAGAGGCTTTGACACTGGTCGTGCCAACTTTGACAGATTTGACACCAAATCCTGCCAAAACAGGACAGAACCTTACCGTGACAGGCACTAATCTTGATCTAGTGAGCCAAGTTGTGTTTGCAGGAGATAAAGAAGGAACAATAATCGCGGGTGGTTCTGATACTTCGATCACAGTAGAAATTCCTGCAGACGCAGAGAGTGGAACGATTGAATTCCGTACACAGGCTAACAAGAGCGTAACTTCTGTAGCAGTCGATATGGTGAGACCAGGGATTACGACTATGACTGCTGAGGTTAAGTTGAATGAGGATATCACCATTACAGGTGAGAACTTGGACATTGTCAAGGAAGTTTGGTTTACAGGCGGAACGATGGGAACGATTGGGACGGCTACTGAGACGAACTTAGTAGTTACTGTACCAGTTGGAACCAATACTGGTGTAGTTACTTTGGTAGCTAACAATGGTGTAGAGGTAGTATCAACGAGTGCTTTGACTATTTTGGCTGAGGTGCCTGTATTTGATTCCTTTCCTGCCAAAGCAGAACCAGGAGAGATGTTGACTTTAACTGGAGAAAAACTGAACCTCACCAATGAGGTAGTGTTCCCTGGTGATGTGAAGGCAACTAAGTTTGGGAATAGAACTACAGAGATACTTGAGGTATATGTTCCAGATGACGTACAACAGGGTATGGGTAAAATCACTTTTACAACTTATGGTACTGATTTTACTGAATCTACGGATATCAACTTTACGGCGTTGCAGGATTTGGCGGTTGTCATTTATGAAGATGTCAACAATAGTCCGTTCGGTCAAGGTGGAGGCTGGGGTACTACCACAACTGATTTTGCCAGTACGGAAATGGTAAGGTCTGGATCCGCCTCTGTCAAGGTTACCTATGGAGGTGACTGGGGAGGAGCCTGTCAGCTGGGTACATGGGGCAATTCTCCCTTGTCTACTGCAGGAATGACCAGTTTCTTGGTATCAGTATATGGTGGAGATGGCGTAGTTGATGGACAAAAACTAGCACTCAATATCAGTGGTTCGGCAAATGGAGAGCTGACGCTTACTGCTGGTGAGTGGACGGATTTTGTGATTGATCTATCTGTTTTTGGTAGCCCTGCTGAGATATCAGAGGTCTGGTTCCAAGATCAAGGCGTTACTGGGACAGTGTATATGGATCATATTGGTCTCAAGTAGAAGAGTGAATTTTATAAAGCATACATAAAATTTAGAGTGGAAATAGCCAGGCACCATTGGTGTCTGGCTATTTTTTTCTTGACCTAACATAGGTCAATGTAACAATTGTAGTGAGGTCTTGTTACATAGTTTGTAAAGTATCAAGGAAGATAATAAGACACCCATTTCTGTGAAATCACACCCTCCTGTGAGGACTCTATTCACGAGATATTTGTGAGATAAATTAAAAGTAAGCACGTCAAGGAACTTCATTTTGGAATAAATATGAAGTCCGGATATCATTTAAGAAATAACAACCAAGAATGGAAAAGCATACATTGAAAATTTTCGCTTCTGTACTCATACTAGCTTCCATGCTAGCAGTCATGCCTGCTTGGGCACAGTACGATCTTCTCGATCATAAAGCGACCAAAGAAACCAAAAATCTCTTCAACAATCTGATCAAGATTGCCGACGGTCAGATCATGTTTGGACACCAAGACGACATGGCCTATGGAGTCGGTTGGGAAAAGATCGAAGGGAAGTCTGACGTCAAAGATATCGTCGGTTCGTTTCCCGCTGTGCACGGTTGGGATCTCGGACGCATCAAGACAGGCAAAAGTTTGGATGGCATATCCATAGATGACATGCGGGAGTGGATGAAGAGCATCTATACTCGTGGAGGCATCAACACGATTTCCCTGCACTGGGACAACTTCGCTACGGGAGGCAACTCGTGGGATTTGACTCCAGCAGTCAAGCATATTCTGCCCGGAGGCTCAGCACACGAGCGATATGTGCAGCAGCTCGACGAACTTGCGGACTTCATTCAGTCTGTCAAAGTAGGCAAGACGATGGTGCCGATGATCTTCAGACCTTTTCATGAGCACAATGGCGATTGGTTTTGGTGGGGGAAAGGCCTCTGTACCGAAGAAGAGTACATCGCTATATGGAAGTTTACGGTAGACTATCTCCGCGATGAAAAGAAATTGCACAACCTGATCTATGCTTTCTCTCCCGATGCGAGTCGCATGGGGACGACCAATCTCGAAGCGGGTTACCTATACGGCTATCCGGGCGATGACTATGTAGATATGCTCGGTATCGATGACTACTGGAACGTCGGCCGTGATGCCAACAAGCTCAGTCTAGATGAACAAAAAGCTGTGTTTGTAGAAATACTCGAACTTGTCACGCGCCTGGCAGATGACAAGGGCAAGGCGACAGCCATCACAGAGACAGGGTTAGAGTCGATCACCAATCCTGATTGGTTCGATGCGCATATCCTCAGTCCGATCAAGTCTTCGGACAAGATCAAAATGTCCTATGTGTTGGTATGGAGAAATGCCAACGAAAAACATCACTACGCACCCTACCCAGGACATGCCTCAGTAGATGGGTTCAAGAAGTTTTGTGCAGACGATGCTGTATTGATGGAAGATGATTTGAATGGAATGTATAGAAAATAGCTGAATACGAACAGAATACGCTCATTAAGTGGCTGAATCCCTCCAAGGGTTTTGTTAATAGAATTCAGAATGGAATCGATCAATGGTAGATTGATTGAGGAGTAACCCTTCGAGGGGGGGCTGTTATTCTTACTAAAAGGAGTGTACCTGATCATTCGGATAATGATACGAAATTAAGGAGGTCTCTACCGTTATTCCCTCGTCGAGGGGACGGGGGAGGAAAGAAAGAAAACAGATGAGCAAAGAACATATAGCAGCAGTCAAACAACTGATTGCCGATCACGAAGCATTTTTGGCTACAGCCAATACTCCAAAAGAGGAATTCAATGGAGTGATACAGCGCTACCAAAACCCGATCATAACTGCCAAGCATACGCCTGTGTTTTGGCGCTATGATTTGAATCCAGAGACCAATCCCCTACTCATGGAGCGACTGGGAGTCAATGTGGCTTTCAACTCGGGGGCTATCGTCTTTGACGGGAAAATTTGCTTGGCCGTGCGGGTAGAGGGAGACGATCGCAAGTCATTTTTTGCGATCGCAGAGAGTCAAAATGGGATCGATAATTTTCGATTTTGGGATCACCCCATCACTTTGCCTGAGACTCATGAGCCAGACACCAATGTCTACGATATGCGACTCACTCGTCACGAGGATGGGTGGATTTACGGGCTGTTTTGTACGGAGCGGAGAGACCCCTCTGCATCCGATGCAGATCAGTCTGCCGCAGATGCCAAGTGTGGAATCGCTCGTACCAAAGACTTGGTGACTTGGGAGCGATTGGCTGACTTGGATTCTGGCAAGAATCAACAAAGAAATGTGGTACTGCACCCCGAATTCATCGAGGGGAAGTACGCCCTCTATACGCGTCCACAAGATGGATTCATCGAGGCAGGCAAGGGCGGAGGAATCGGCTGGTGCCTCATCGAGAGCATGGACAATGCCAAGACGGGTGCTGAGAAGATCATCGATCCGAAGGTCTATCATACGATCAAAGAAGTAAAAAATGGGCAAGGGCCAGCACCGATCAAAACAGAAGAAGGCTGGCTGCATCTCGCGCACGGTGTACGAAATACCGCTGCGGGTTTGCGTTATGTACTGTACATGTTTATGACCTCACTGGACGACCCGTCGGAGGTGATCCACAGACCGGGAGGACACTTCATGGGGCCAATCGACGAGGAGCGGGTGGGCGATGTGTCCAACGTACTCTTCACCAACGGATGGATCAAAAAAGACAATGGTGAGATATTGATCTACTACGCGTCTTCGGATACACGGATGCATGTAGCGACCTCATCGGTCGCGCAGCTAGTGGACTACTGCAAGCACACACCAGAGGACGGATACCGATCCTATGCGAGTGTAGCGACGAGAAACAAACTCATAGATAGCAATTTGGCTTATTTGAAGTCAATAGGATTAAAGTAAGCCATATGAAAGACACCAGTATGAAGGTTGGGTTGAGAGAAAAGATGGCCTATGGCTTGGGGGATTTTGCGTCTTCTATGTTTTGGAAGCTATTTTCGATGTTTTTGCTGTTTTTCTACACCGATATCTTTGGGATATCTGCAGCAGCGGTGGGGACCATGTTTTTGGTGACGCGCGTCTGGGATGCCGCCAATGACCCATTGATGGGGATCATCTCGGACCGCACGCAGACCCGCTGGGGCAAGTTCAGACCCTTTTTGCTCTTTGGAGCGATTCCTTTTGGGATCGTGGGGGTGTTGACTTTCACTACGCCTGACTTGGACAGTACGGGCAAGTTGATCTATGCCTACGTGACTTATACGCTGATGATGATGGCCTACACGGTTGTCAATGTCCCATATGGTTCGTTGCTGGCGGTGATCAGTAGCGACAGCAACGAGCGGACTGCTTTGGCGTCATGGCGGTTCATTGGTGCTTATTCTGGGGGGATGCTGGTGACCTCTACTGCGACCGTACTGGTAGCCTACTTCAGCGAGGGTACGACACAGGCTCAGGGTTATCAAACGACGATCGCACTCTATGCGGTAGTCGCGGCGATCTTGTTTGGACTCACCTTTTTGGGCACCAAGGAGCGACTGATTCCGACCAAGGAGCAGCAGGGATCGCTCAAAAATGACCTCAAAGATTTGGCAAAGAACAAGCCTTGGTTCATCATGCTGGCGGCCAATATTTGCATCTTGATATTTATGTCGCTGCGAGACGGTTCGATTTTGTTTTACTTCAAGTACTACGTCCAAGACCAAACGCTTAGTCTATTTGGGACGACTTACCAGCTGACGACAGCTGTGTTGTCCTCGGTATACATGACGCTTTGGCTCGGGTCCAATATCATCGGAGTAGTGTTGGCCAAGCCCATTTCTGCCCGACTGGGCAAAAAGAAGACCTTCGGTTATGCTGCTTTGGTGTCGGCCTTCTTGAGTATGTTGTTTTTCTTCTTAGAGCCGTCTCAGATAGTCGTGATTTTTGGACTCAATGTCTTCATTGGGATCAGTGCAGGATTGGTGATGCCGCTCGGTTGGTCGATGTACGCCGATATCGCGGATTATTCAGAGTGGAAGACTGGACGTAGAGCGACAGGCCTGGTGTTTTCTTCTTCGTCCATGTCGCAGAAGTTTGGCTGGACGTTGGGTGGTGCCTTGTCCGGATGGATATTGGCAGCTTACGGTTTCGAGGCGAATCAAGAGCAAACCGAGCTGTCTTTGTTGGGTATTCGACTCATGTTTAGTGTGTTTGCGGCAGCAGGAGCTTTTGTATCCTTTTTAGCGATTCAGTATTACAAATTGGATGAAAAATTCATGGAAAAGGTCAATGCGGAGTTGAACAGGAATGCCACGGAAGAGTG
The DNA here is from genome assembly GCF_900142205.1 of Reichenbachiella agariperforans. Classification (GTDB taxonomy): domain Bacteria; phylum Bacteroidota; class Bacteroidia; order Cytophagales; family Cyclobacteriaceae; genus Reichenbachiella; species Reichenbachiella agariperforans. The sequence continues at coordinate 154,299 of NZ_FRAA01000003.1, read as the reverse complement.
ATGAGAAACTAAAAATTGGGGTAAGAAATGAATGGATTTAGGGTAAGGAAAAACCATAGGGATTCCAAATCAATTCAGACTCCTTCATATTGCAGTTGTTAGAAATTAAGGCATATAAATTATGAAACTGAGAAGACTATTATTCATCCTACCGATGTTGCTGGTGATGCAATCTTATGCGGCGGATCTTACCTTACCTAGATTGTTTGCGGACCACATGGTGTTCCAACGCAACCAGCCCACCAAAATCTGGGGTTGGGCCAGTCCCAAACAAAAAATCAAGTTGCAGTTTGACGACCAGAAAGTCAAAACCAAAGCCGATGATACAGGCTACTTCGAAGCATACCTCGACGGCAAAACAGCAGGAGGTCCCTATACGCTGACGGTAGCCGCAGATACGACGATCACTTATACCGATATTTTGATCGGTGATGTCTGGATCGCAGGAGGACAGTCCAACATGGAGTGGCAGATGCAATGGGAGGTGGACAACTGGGAAGAGGAAGTCAAAGACAGTGACTATCCAGAGATCAGGTTTTTTCAGGTGCCCAACGAATTTGCGACAAGCCCACAAAAAGATATCAGCGCAGGAGAATGGCTCTTGGCGGGACCCAAAAATACCCCGAGCTTTTCGGCTGTAGCATGGTTTTTTGCGAAGCAAAACCATCGAGAAAAAAATGTACCTGTAGGAGTGATCGAGAGCCACTGGGGGGGCACACCTGCCGAAGCATGGGCTTCTGTCGAGACGCTGACCGAGACCCCAGGATACGAAGCAGCAGCAGAGAAGATCATCAATCCCGAGATCAGTTGGGAGGAGTTTACGGAGAAAAACCAAGCCAAAGAAGCACGAAAGTGGGAGTTGATGCGAGACAAAGATGGAGCCATCGCCAGCGGGGCACAGCAGGTCGAGTATGACGACAGCAGTTGGACCACCTACGAGCTTCCCAGCAATGCAAAAATGACCGATTTGGCTTGGCTAAGAAAGGAAGTGCAGTTGTCCCCAGATAGTGTAGAAGATCTGAAACTCTACATCAACAATGTCGTGCAGGAAGCTTTTGTCTTCTTCAATGGGGAGCTGATCTGGGCCAAAGTATGGAGCGATGGCATAGAGCCGCTGGAGATTCCGAAAGAACTCGTACAAGAGGGGAAAAACGTCATCACATACCGTGTAGCCAACTCGTGGGACAACAACGTGTACTTCGGTCGTGCAGGCGAGATGTGGCTAGAAGTCAATGGACAACAACAGTCACTCGAAGGAGCATGGAAATACTCTAATGACGTGGAGTCGAAGATCCCAGAGTCGATCAAGATGTATCAATTGCCGTCCTTCCTCTACAATGCCAAGATCGCGCCGATCGGTGGATACACGGCGCGAGGAGTGATCTGGTATCAAGGAGAGTCCAATGCCGACAAACCACAATACTACCGTGACTTGTTTGCCAATGTGATCAAGGACTGGAGAAAGCTATGGGGGGATGATCTGGCCTTTCAGTATGTACAGTTGGCGAATTTCATGGCCAGAAAAGACGAGCCAAGCGATAGTGACTGGGCGAGATTGAGAGATGCGCAGACTGAGACTTTGAGTCTCCCAAAGACGGGTATGGCAGTGACGATCGATATAGGGGATGCGGACGATATCCATCCCCGCAACAAGCTGGATGTAGGGCAGAGACTTTGGCTGAGTGCCAAAAAGGTGTCCTACGGGGATGATGTGGTCTATGCAGGCCCGATGTACAAGAGTCATCAAGTGGAAGGCAATGCTGTGACGGTGACCTTTGACAATATCGGTACGGGACTGAAGTCTAGTGAGGACAAAGTACTGGGGTTTGCGATTGCAGGAGAAGATCAGAAGTTCTATTGGGCGGATGCCAAAATAGTAGGCGACCAAGTGGTCTTGTCTGCGTCGGAAGTGGCCGTGCCAGTAGCGGTACGCTATGCTTGGGCAGACAATCCCGCGACTAGCCTGTACAACGAAGAAGAATTGCCAGCGGTGCCTTTTCGCACCGACGACTGGGAGAGACAATATTGATCAAATAGACCGCTCGTCTTTCCTTCCATTTTGGGAGCGCAGAGAGGAAGAGGACAGTTCAAACAAAACGAATAGCATGAAAAAGATACTCATAGTAGCAATGATCACTGTTTTTGCACTAGGTGCAAAAGCACAAAAGTTCGAAGGACTAGCAGACACTCCTCCGATGGGATGGAACAGCTGGAATAAATTCGCCTGTGATGTGACCGAAGATTTGATCAAAGAAACGGCAGACGCCATGGTGTCTTCGGGTATGAAGGATGCAGGATACGAATACATCGTGATAGATGACTGTTGGCATGGAGAGCGAGACAGTTTAGGGTTTATCCAAGCAGACCCAGCGCGTTTTCCTTCTGGGATCAAGGCTTTGGCAGATTATGTGCATTCCAAAGGCTTGAAATTTGGCATCTATTCTGATGCGGGATGGCAAACGTGTGGAGGTCGACCGGGGAGTCGGGGTAGAGAGTACCAAGATGCGATGACCTATGCGAGCTGGGGAGTAGACTACCTCAAATACGACTGGTGCAATACCGAAGGTCTCAAAGCAGAAGGAGCCTATTTGACGATGCGTGACGCGCTCTATGAGGCAGGTCGCCCGATTGTACTCAGCATCTGCGAGTGGGGAGACAACGATCCGTGGGATTGGGCCGAGCCTATCGGTCACCTCTGGAGGACGACGGGTGACATCTACAATTGTTTTGACTGTGAAGAAGATCACGGGACTTGGTCGTCGTGGGGCGTGCTGCAGATTATCGACATGCACCCGGGTATCCGTAGCGCTGCAGGGCCTGGTCACTGGAACGATCCAGACATGATGGAGGTTGGCAATGGCATGACTGTCAACGAGGATAGAGCACACTTTGCGCTTTGGGCAATGCAGGCTGCTCCGCTGATTGCCGGCAATGACATCCGAAATATGTCACCAGAGACTCTGGAGATCCTGACCAACAAGGATGTGATCGCGATCGATCAAGACACGCTCGGTGTACAGGGCTACAAGCATATCGATGAGGAGGATTACGAAGTATGGGTCAAGCCACTCGCCGGTGGTGACGTAGCGATTTGTTTCCTCAACAGAACCGAAGAAGCGATGGACATCACGTTTGACTGGGCGACCAACAAACTTGTAGACCCTGATTTTGGACACACGACTGATTTTGCACAGTCTCGCTATGACATCTACAACGTCTGGACACACAAGAAAGCAGGCAATACCAAGAAAGCACTGAAGGCTTCATTGCCAGGCAGAGATGTATTGATGCTTCGTCTGAGCAAGAAATAGACCATGACAAGCACGTCAATTCGCTAGGGATGACGTGCTTTTTTTATTCCCATCCATTTTATGAAAACACGATGACTATGAAACAAATGTTCAGAACATCTGCGCTGATTGTTATCCTATTCGCTTCATGGGTCGCGAGAGGACAAGACCCCGTGGCGAGTGTAGAAGCAGAAGAAGGTGTGCTCAATGGTGTGCAGAGTTCTTCAAGTACTTCTGGTTACTCAGGTGAAGGTTACGTCACGGGATTTGACAATGGTAATGACTATGTAGAAGTGCAGATTAATATATCGCAAGGAGATTTGTACCGCTTAGAGATAGGTTATAGTTCGTCAGCAGGTTCTCGGACGCAAAAAATATTTATCAATGATGAAGGAGCTCACCCCATACATTTCGAAGGAACGAATAGTGGCGAGTGGTTAGTCCAGCGATCAGGGACTTATCGTTTCAACAGTGGGAGCAACAAACTAAAGTTGCAAAGTGATTGGGGTTATATTGATATAGACAATTTTACGCTCTACGAGGTAGAAGAAAAGAGCTATGATGTGACAACTACTCTGATTGATCCTGAAGCTAACGAAGATGCAGGGCTACTATATGATTTTATGTTGGAGCATTTTGGTAAACGGGTCATTTCAGGTCAGACTAATGACACGTATGAAGACTTGGCCGACGAGGCAGGCTATCGACCACTGATGCGGACTTTTGATTTTCAATCTTATACTGAGGGCTATACTTACGCTTGGGACAATCAAGCCGGAGGCCATACTTTTGGGGCAGTAGATGATGGACAAGTGAGTACAGCTATTACTTGGTATGAAGCTACTGGAGGTCAGGGTATAGTCAATTGGCAATGGCACTGGCACTCGCCGAGTGGGGGAGAAGCTGGTACCAATTCTTTTTATACAGACCAGACCGATTTCGATGTGCGTGAAGCGGTGAAGAAAGGTACAGCAGAGTACGAATTGGTCATCAGAGATATTGATGCCATCGCGGTACAATTGCAGAAGCTGAGTAATGCGGGAGTCCCTATTATCTGGCGACCCCTGCACGAAGCGGGTGGAGGATGGTTTTGGTGGGGAGCGAAAGGTGCTGAACCTTGCCTCCAGCTTTGGGATATCGTCTATGATCGTCTGCAAAATCATCATGGTATTCATAACTTGGTTTGGTCTTGGTCTACACCAGAGGAGGACTGGTATCCTGGGAATGAAAAGGTGGATTTTATCGGATATGACTCTTATCCGGGTGCTGAAAATTATGTCCCACAGACACAGATGTATGATCAGGTCTATGAAATAACCAAAGGGAAGAAAATCATCGCGATGACCGAAAATGGCCCTATACCAGATTTTAAAACCTCTTTTGGGGAGGGTGCTCCTTGGTCGATGTTTATGTCTTGGAGTAATCTGGTTTTTGAGCAAAATAGCAATGGACATATTCAGCAAGTGTATGGCTATTGGAGAGTACTGGTTTTTGATGATGATTATAATCTGATTATCAGGGAGGAAGAAGATGAGACAATCGAACCAGAAGAACCTGTCTTGGATGTCAAACTGGGGAGTGGAGGAATGCGGCTGTATCCTAATCCAGCCCACGATCAGGTGCAAGTATTGGGAGGGACATTTGTAGATCTAACGGTGTATGACATGACAGGTAGGTCTGTAGGTCAATGGCCGCAGCAGTCAGATACTGTAGATGTATCTGGGCTGAGCGATGGCTACTACATGATGGTCTTCCAAAACGGACAGACCACAGAGCGTCTACAACTGATCATTAGACGTTGATGGTTGAGCAAGTATTGGTTTTGGCTATCTATACGCGACTATTGTCTAAGTACTAAATTTTTATACTCAAAAATACTATATTTAGTGATTGACGAGGAATTGAAATACAGCATTTGAGGATATGAAGAGTTTAGTGATAGGGGTGGTATTCGTCGTGGGTCTGATGTATGTGGGGTATACTCAGCCCCAGAGTATCATGACCAAAAATGTATATTTTGAGCAATTGTCGATGGATTTGGGGTTGTCCCAGCGATCTATCAACTGCGTGATGCAGGATCACGAAGGCTATCTATGGATAGGTACATGGTCTGGTCTGATCAAATACGATGGTTATACGACCAAGCTGTTTCGTGCAGACAACAGTACGCCAGGCAAAATCAAGAGTAACAAAATCGTTAGAGTTTTCGAAAGTCGCGATTCGACGCTGTGGGTTGCTACTCGTAGTGGAGGCTTGTTTCGCAAGGATAAGGTGACAGACGAGTTTTATCAATACACTTATCAAGAAGGAGCGAAGAACTGTCTGAGCAATCAGCACGTGTGGGATGTCGTCGATGACGAAAATGGAGACCTCTGGATAGCTACAGAAAATGGACTCAATCATTTGAACCGAAAGACTGGAAAGTTTACGGCCTTTTATACTGATCCTGCAGATGTCAATACACTCGGCAATAGTTTCATTACACGGTTAATGATAGACCCCAAAAAGAGACTTTGGATTGCGACAGAGTACGGCGTCAGTGTCATGGAGACTATCAATCATGAAAATCCAGTTTTCAAGCGTATCGAATACCTAGAGGATTTTGGGAATAACGGGCTGCATAACTATGTTTTTGATATGGGAGCTGTTGAAAATGCGCAAGGAGTCAATATCTACTGGGTGACCAAAAAGGGACTGAAAAAGTATAGTCAAGGCAAATTGCAAAACTATGAAGTGAAGCGAGGGGTCTCGTCTTTTAACTTCTTTAGGTCTATGGCTTTGGTGAAAACCAATGAGCCATTTTTACTCTTGGGTTCTGAGATGGGATTGAGTGTTTTTGATGTCAAGAAAAATGAATATGTGCGGTTCTTTGGCGACTATGATAAGGAGGTGAACCTCAGTCAAAACACGGTCACTGCGCTGATGATGGACAACAGCGGTGTGCTATGGGCAGGCACACGAAAAGGGCTCAATAAGTTCGATACCTACGACAACAATATAGGCCTATACCGCACCAAATCTTTTGATCCCACCAATAGTATCATCAGTGGCATTCGGCAGTTGCCTAATGGCCAATACTGGATGAGTACGCTAGGAAGTGGCTTGTTTCAGATCACGATGAATGGTGATCAAGTGATGCAAATAGAGAATTATGATATTCTGACCGAGGATGAGGTTGATTATACCAACTATATACAGAAACTGGAAGTGGATCACAAAGGGAGGCTCTGGGTGGGCACAGCTGGAGCTGGAATCTATGTGATAGATAAGTCTGGCATAGATCATTCTAAACACACCATTAATCCCTATAGACACTACGGTATGCATGATGAGTCCAATGCGATATCGGATGACTATGTGATGTCGCTCTACCCTTCCAATGGTGGAGGAATGTGGGCTGGTACATGGAATAGAGGTTTAAATTTGATCACTGAATCCGGCAAAGTGATTGTTTTTCGAGAGGAACGATTGGAGCATATTGTTTTTGCATCATTGTTTGAGGATTCTGAAGGGTATTTATGGATTGGTACCCGAGGCAATGGCTTGTTACGGTTGAAAATCGAAGGGGATAGTATCATTGATTTTCAACGCTATGAGTATGACGAATCAGGTGGAGGTTTATCCAATGATTTCGTCAATGTCATCTTTCAAGATGTACAGCAGCGACTATGGGTAGGGACAGAAGATGGACTCAGCTTGTATGACAAAGAAAATGATGTTTTCGTACTGATGAATGAACGGGATAGTGAGTTGCCACGGGATGTGATCAGTATCATGCAGGATGGTAATGGCCAACTGTGGCTGGCAGGCTATGAAGGGATTTCTGTGATGGATCCAGGCAAGGAAAAAATGTTTGTCAATCATCTCGATACGCAGGATAGAATTCAGGGAGGTTTTTTCTTCAATGAAGTCAATTTGAAAACCAAATCCGGAGCACTCATTTTTGGTGGATCGAATGGGTTTAATGTTATAAATCCTAAAAACATCTATCACAATCCTCACATACCATCTGTAGTGATTAAAGAAATAACTGCATCCGATGTGAGTCTAGAGCCAGGGAAAATATTCAATGGGAGAGTAGTACTGGACAAGCCCATTAGTTTGACCAATGAGATCGTGTTACATCATGATGAAAATACATTGTCGTTTGAATTTGCATCACTTAGCTATGCGAACCCTGCCAAAAATAAATATGCATATCGTTTGGAGGGATTTGATGAGGATTGGAAATCTACATCAGCCAATAGACGCTTTGTTCGGTACACGAACTTACACTCGGGTAAGTATAAGTTCACCGTCAAAGCCTCGAATGACGATGGACTATGGAATGAAGAGGGAACGGCCATTCATGTAGTGATCACGCCTCCGTGGTGGAAGACACAGTGGGCCGTACTGCTATATGTGGGGATAGCGATGATATTTCTATACCTGTTTCGAAGATTGATTTTGATTCGCTCGGGATATGAACATGAATTGAAGTTTGAACGATTGGAAAGAGAAAATACGGTAGCACTCAATAAATCCCGATTGCAGTTTTTTACCAATATTTCTCATGAGTTTAGGACACCGTTGACACTGATACTTGGGATCGTGGAGCAGATGATGAACGCTGGAGAGGGTGGTCTAAACGTACAGAAACAACTCAAATTAGTGTCTCAAAATGCAAGCAGACTACAACGATTGATTAGTCAGCTGTTGGATTTTAGAAAAGCAGAGGCAGGTAGTCTTAAACTCCGTGTGGCAGAGGGTAATTTCTATAAATTTGTCAAGGAGGTGAAGCTTTCCTTTGATAGTCTAGCAGCACAGCGAGGTATCGATTATAGTTTTGAGGCTTCATCCAATGTTGTCAATGCTTACTTTGATCGTGATCAGTTCGAGAAAATACTCTTTAATTTGCTATCTAATGCCTTCAAACATTGTTCTGGAGGTCAGTCTATCATCATCAAACTGGTAGAGAGAGAAGAGGCGATATCCTTATCGGTGATAGATCATGGAGAGGGAATCTCCAAAGAGTCTGTTCACAAAGTTTTTGATCGGTTTTACTCTGGAGATCAGGAGTCAGGTACAGGGAGTGGGATTGGTCTGGCACTGTGCAAGAGTTTGGTAGAGTTGCATCATGGACAAATTCTTGTGGAGAGTGAAATAGGGAAGGGATCGACATTCGAAGTGTTGTTGCCGAAAGGTTTTGAGCATTTTGAGAAAGCCGAGTTGATTACCAACTTCAAGGACAGCGAGCACATTGACTTGTATCGTGATGTGGTGCTTGAAGTCCCAGAATCAGAAGTGGTGAAGCAGGATACTGAACTGCCCAAGACAGTCAAAAATGTAGAGGACATGAAACGCATCTTGTTGGTGGAGGACAACCATGATGTGCGTAGTTTTCTCAAGTCACTGTTTCAATACGAATACGCCGTTTTTGAAGCAGCCAACGGACAGGAAGGACTGGAGATAGCCGAAGAAGAAAATCCTGATTTGGTGATTAGTGATGTCATGATGCCGGTGATGGATGGTATCACATTATGTGATAAACTAAAGACGAACCTCAGTACATCGCATATTCCTGTGATTTTACTCACGGCACGAACCTCTTTTATTTACAATGTGGAGGGACTCGAAAAAGGAGCGGATGACTATGTCACCAAGCCATTTCATATCGAAGTAATTAAACTCAAAGTACGTAACCTGATTAAATCACGGGAAGAAAGTAGACTGTTGGTTCAAGACAATAAGCAACTGATACTTGAACCAAAAATGGTGACTGTGACCTCTGCAGATGAGATTTTTATCCAAAAATGTATAGAAACTATAGAAGAAAATATGGCCAATTCGGAATATTCTGTGGTTGAATTCGGTAAGGAGATCGGGCTGAGTCGTATGCAGCTCTATCGCAAACTCAAGGCGCTGGCAGGAAAGTCACCGAACGAGTTTATCCGAATGATGCGCATCAAACGTGCAGCACAGCTATTCGAGCATGGGGATTATAATGTGTCAGAAGTCACCTATCAAGTGGGTTTTTCTGATCCAGCCTATTTTAGAAAGTGTTTCAAAGATCAGTTTGGTGAAACTCCATCCAACTATATCAAAACAAAGAAAGGCGGACGGTAGTCCTGATTATTTTGTTAGTTGCACCTCACTTTGTGCAAAATAGAACGGTTTGCTGAACGATTTGTATGCCCTGTTCTCTACACATTTGCTCCATCTTGCTGCTCTAATTAATGAACATCAATATGCGTAAGATATTTGTATTGGCGCTGCTACTGTGTAGCGGTTTGGCCTTTGCTCAAGAGGGCTTTGTAAGAGTAGAAGGGTTAGGATTTGAGATTGACGGAAGCCCATATAAATACATTGGAACTAATTTTTGGTATGGAATGAATCTCGGGTCTACAGGTGAGGGAGGAGATAGAGACCGACTTAACCGCGAGCTGGATCGAATGACAGATATGGGATTAAAAAATCTCCGAGTGATGGCCGCTAGTGAAGGTGCTGAGGATAGCCCTTATCAGAACAAACCTATACTCCAGACTGCACCAGGTGTATACAATGAAGACTTGCTTGTTGGTTTGGACTATTTTCTCGTTGAGATGGGCAAGCGTGACATGAAGGCCGTGGTTTGTTTGGGTAATTTCTGGATGTGGAGTGGTGGTTTTCCGCAGTATGTGTCATGGGCTGATGGATCAGAAATTCCGTATCCAGATGTGATGGGGGGCGGTACTTGGGATCCATTTATCAATTATGCACAGTCTTTTTACAACAACAAGAAGGCGATGAAAATGTATTTTGATTTCGTCAAATTCATAATCAATCGTACCAATAGCATCAGCGGGGTAAAGTATAAGAACGATCCGACCATCATGGCATGGCAACTAGCGAACGAGCCCCGAGGATATAAACAAGTGCCTGCGTTTCGTGCATGGGTCAATCAAACCGCAAAGCTGATCAAGAAGCATGATAAGAAGCATCTGGTGTGCTTAGGTACAGAAGGAGATACAGCGGCAGACTACTCGGGCAACGACCTATATGAGGATAATCTATCACCTGATGTAGACTATGCGACTACTCACGTGTGGATACAGAACTGGGCGTGGTACGATCCTAAGAATGAGGCAAGTTATGAGGAAGCCAAACAACTCACTATTGAATATCTCGAAGGGCAACAAGAGAAAGCACGTAAGCTAGGCAAGCCGCTGGTAATCGAAGAGTTTGGTGTATCTAGAGATAATGGAGACTTTCGGAATACAGCACCGGTGAGCTACCGTGATGATTATTACGATTTTATATTCAACTATACACTCAATAGTATTAAGGCTGGAGGGATTATTCAAGGCTGTAATTTCTGGTCATGGGGAGGCGAAGGATGCCCCTCCGATCCTGGTCAGTTGTGGGAGAAAGGAGATGATCTGATAGGAGACCCTGCTCATGAGCTCCAAGGTTGGTATTCGGTATATGACACGGATGCTACCACCATCGAGGAGATCAAATCTGCGACATCTCAGTTAGAGGATTAATCGGAGGGTGATAGCCTGTTGGGTTTTTATCGCTCCGACCTTACCCGAAAGTGACTCGTTTCTACACCACTCTAGACTAAACGGTAATAGTTTTTTCTTGCGGTGGTATAGGCTTTTGAGATAGACTGCCCATTTTTACACAAACAAAATTGAGATGGAAATAGTATCTACAAATATTGCCACTTCGAGAACTATCGTTTGGAATGGTAAAGAGGAACAAACAGGCATCTACAAGGAGCCTACCGATCAGCCATTGTATCTGGGTAAGGCAGATGTGAAAGGAGATGCAGTTATCGATAGAAAATATCACGGTGGTGTGGACAAGGCCTGTTATTTGTACTCCGCAGATTACTATCCTTTTTGGAGAGAAAAATATCCAACCCTTGATTTACCTTATGGGATGTTTGGAGAGAATCTAACCGTAGCTGGTTTGGATGAAACGAAGATGATCTTAGGAGATGTCTATCAACTAGGAGAAGCTAAGGTGCAGATTTCAGAACCCAGACAGCCTTGCTACAAACTAGGTGTTCGTTTCGGAGATCAAGGAGTTCTAAAAGAATTCATCGCTGCTAAATACGCTGGTGTGTATCTACGGGTAATCGACGAAGGGCAAGTGCAAAAAGGTGATCAATTCGTTTTACTGGAGGCGGTTAAGGGAGGGTTGTCAATTGCCGATGTATTTGATCTAACCTATGGCCAGTACGCCGAACCCGAATTGCTGCGTACCCTTCTTAGTGATGAGTATTTGCCCTCAAAACTCCGAGAAAAATTGATTAAGAAACATAGTAAGTGATCATTGATCTATGCTTGGAGATCAGATCGAAAAACTATTTAGGGTTAATCGAGTTTGGATAGCGTGTCTTTGAGTAGTTTTTTGGTTTTCTCCCAGACGGTGTCTGGTTTTTTGTTGAGAAAGTCTGCGACGATGCGTCCCATCTCTGGTGTACGGAGGTAACCATAGGATTTGTGTGCATTGTTAGTTACCCAGTTTTTGTAATCATTGTCCACGAGATGATCGATGGGCTTGATCTCTTTGCTGTTAGGAGCGAAAAATTCTGCGAGCTCGTCGAATACAGCGAAATGGTCTTCTTTGTCCGAAAGATTATACCAGTTGTTGATCGACTCAGGTGTTGGGAGTAGAGTACCTTCTTTATAGTCCAGTTGGTGTTCATTGGCAATATTCTCTCTGATTAAGGGAAGACCTAATGGAGAACCCATCGATACAAAAGTATCTATCTCGTAGATGTTTTGTAGCAGATAGAGTACATCATAGGTGATGATAGACCCCATAGAATGCGCTACGATTAGGATGCGTTTGTGCCTGTTTTTGTATAGCAGTCGTCTGAGTCGGTTACGAATCAAGCTTTTAACGGGCAGTTGATCCATGAACTCAGCCTTCGTCTGATCTTCGTTATAGTAAGCGTCTAGGTCTTTGAAAGATTGTTTGACGACAAAATTGAAGGGTAGGCGGTAGTTGGCTAGTCCGTTTTTACTCAGAAAAGCGATTTCCTTCATCTTATTAAATCCCAATTTGGCGAGATGCCAAGGCGTGTAGCGTATCGTAGGAGTAGGGATGGGTTCAGCGATGTAGGGCTCCTCGATATGTAGATCGTGATCGGGGTTTTTAATGCGTGGATTGAGGGAATGCGGGTACATGATATCCGCCCAATACACCATCTCAAATTGAAATGTTTTGGGAGCTCCTTCGATTTTTTTGAGTCCCTCGACCAAAGCTTTTTTCCACCAAAGTTTGAGTGTTGCGTGAGAAGGCTTATTACCTAATCCATGTACACCCAGTATTAGGGTTTTGGGTTCTTTTCGCTTTTTGGTTTTGCTAAATAGCCGTTTGCTCGCCATGGGATTATAATACCGATTTGATTTTTTTCAACAGATAGTCTCTACCTAGTATCTCTGCGCAGGTGACCACCGAACTGATCGTAGCACCTAGGACGCCATGGAGGATGATGTTTTGCCCCGTGAAGTACATGTTTTTCATTTTAGTTTTGGTATTGATCTGGGATTTTAATGGGAAATTATGATCCCGAGAGATGCCATAGAGTGATCCTCCAGTTGTGTTGAGATAGTCTCGTTGCGTTAGAGGCGTGGAGGTATGGTAGCTCTTAATGTTTTTCCTGAGACCAGGAGAAAAGCCTTCCATTTTTTCTAGCAGGAATTGTGCTTTTAATTCCTTGAAATTTTGATAGCTTTCATCTCTGTCGCTTTCTTGAAGTGTCGTGTTGAAGGTGTTCATCCATGGCAACATCTCTTCCATTTTCATGTAGGCCATGACGGTGATTACACTGGCATACGCTGGGTTTTTGTTATCGGGGAGATAAAATACAGCAAAATCTTTCCCCCAATCTTCGGGCTTATAATTGGTCAGACCCCATACTTTATTCTCGTTAAAGTTATAGAAGTTGGAGTTGCGATATTTCACAGTTTGAGGCTTGAGTACCAGATAGAGTGTGAATACCGATACGGTATTTTCTAGTCCCGCGATCCTAGATGTATAGGATTTTCTCATAAGTCCCTGATCCATCATTTTGATAGTTTCAGTGGGATGGACATTGGAGATGAATAGGTCTGCTTTGATTTTTCGCCCATCGACTAACGTGACACTAGATACCGAAGTGTTATTGTGATCGATGGTTGCTACCTCGGCATTTCTGACAATGTTGCCTCCTCGTTCTTTGATTGAATAGTTGAGTGATCGACTAATTTGACTACCTCCATGGTGAAATTTGTAAGCACTCATCATATAAGAGTTGATGATGAGGGCGTGGACGTAAAACGGGGTTTTGTCTTCTTCCCCTGCGTAGAGAAGGTTGGATCCTGCGAGTACACGCTGTAGTTTTTCGTTAGAAGTATAGGTTCTAATGCGTTGGCTGGCTCCATCGTACATGTATTCAAGTTCGTTGGTTCTGGCAGGCATGTCATTGACATTGTACAGTGCGAATTTTTTACAGAGTGCTTTAATATCCGTTACATATCGATCTAAATTTTCTTTTTCGTCTGGAAAAAACTTGAGGAGTTGTTCCTTGAAGTTTTCGTAACCCTGTGCATGAGGATACTCGTTGCTGTCTCCGGCGAAGGTAATGACATCATAGGCGTTCTCATTCAGCTTCATGATATCAATGTCTTTGAATATATCGAGATACTTGAAGTAAGGGTGGAGCGGCTGACCTTCATCTAATCCACCGACATAGTGTACACCTGTGTCGAACTTTCCTCCGTCCCGTTTAAAGGTTTGGAGTGTCCCACCGATCTGTGCGTTTTTCTCCAATACACAGACGGATTTTCCTTCCATGGCTAGGATGAGGCCACAGGAGAGTCCCGCCATACCTGATCCTATAATGACTACATCGTATTTATCTTCTATCTTTTTCAATTGGCTAGCTGTCGTTTATCTACGAACCTTCTGGGCTTGCGACTTCCTTTGGGTAGGATTTCGCTGGCGATGTAGGCCGCGGTATTTTGTTCTAAAATCGGATTGACTCTCAGGCTTTGCTGTAGTAGTCGCTGCGCCTGATCTAATACATTGCGCTCCAGATGGTCTGGCAGTATCACTTTGAGTAGGTCTAGCCCTAGATCGTCTAGGGACAGTTCGATGATGTAATTGTCGATTTCGCTGATATGATTCAGAACGTTTTCGATCTGCTGCGGAAAAAGTGTAGTGCCTTTCCATTTGATCATCTGACCTTTTCTCCCTTCTACAGGGCCAAGCCGGCTCGTGTTGCGACCACAGCTACAAGTTTCTGTATGCAGACGAGCTAGATCGCCTGTTTTGTAGCGGAGCAGCGGCATGCCTTCGATTCCAAAAGGAGTGACCGTCACCTCACCGACTTCACCATCTGCTACGGGCTGATTCTGATCATCGAGTAGCTCTACGTGAACTAGTTCGGGTAGTAGATGTCCCCCTTGACCCGCTTCACATTCGGTAAAGGCTGTCGCCATTTCTGTACTGGCATAGGTAGAGTACAATTGTACATCCCAGATTTCCATCAGTTTTTGGTTGAGTGTATTGGGAGCAAAGGATGTGTCTTTAATCGGTTCGCCTATACAAACGATCTTTCGGATCGAGGTGCTTTTAGGATCTATTCCTTTAGAGAGTAGATAGTTGCCGAATTTGTAAGCGAATGAGGGAACTGCGATCAGTACGGTGGGTTGAAAGCGACGGATATTATCCAACTGAAAATCTGGATCACCGATACCCGATCGGATCACAGCAGCACCTAGTGCTGTCGCGCCTAAGTAGTAGGCGATACCCGCCATGAAACGCTTGTCTAGTGTCGTGGTGATCTGTATCACATCATCCGCAGTGATGCCACACATATTCAACGAACGTTTTTCGTTCCAAGTGAGCCGCTTTTGGTCTTCGAGTGTTAGCGCAATACTGATGGGATTGCCTAGCGTGCCGGAGGTGGTGACATATTCTACAACAGACCGTGGGCTGACTGCCTGAAAGTCTAGATTGTTCGTTTCGATCTCTTCTTTGGTCGTAACAGGGATTTTCGTGAGGTCATCTAGACTTGAGATATCTTCAAGTGTTATACCGCACTTATCTAGTTTGTCCCGATAGTGCTTGGCATGGGAGTAGGTGTACTTTAGGTGGGAGAGGAAGCACTCGTTTTGCAACTGTCGTATCTCTGATTTGGATAAATAATCTTGGTTTGGGTCTATCTCCACAATGCCTACTTAGTTATGATTAGGTAAGCCACAGCATGAGTACTCGTGTGACTTAATGATACAAATATGTCTTTCAGTTCTGATTTATCAAAATATCTTTTACTTCCTCCTAGTAGGTGAATAGAGGGGGCTCCTTCTGCATTGTTTTGTACTTCGATTTCTTTAAAATCTGCTCCTTCTGCCCACCCTGTCCCGAGCGCTTTCATATAGGCCTCTTTTGCGGCAAAACGAGCAGAGAAGTGCTGCTCTGGATGCCCCATTTTTTGGCAGTAGGCTATTTCTAGGGGTGTGAAAACCGTCTGTAGAAAAGGGAGGTTAAGAAGTTTTTTTTTGAATCGATCTGTTTCCACGATATCAGTACCTATTCCTGCTATCATGGGGTGAGCGTTTTGATTTGTTCTTTCATGAACGTTTCATCCTCTTTGTAGGCGATATTTTTGGTCAATCCCTCGCGATAGGCAGCGATGGCTTTTTCGTTTTGCCCTAGGCTAGCGTAGTAGTTGCCGACGAGTCGATGGGTTTCGTAGTAGGCAGGGTTCGTCTCTAGGAAGGTTTGGATTAGTGTACTGTCCATGGGTTGCTCTTTGGCCGTCTGGCGGATGATTTTGGCCTTGAGCTGCTTGAAGACTTTAAATGTCTGATAGCCTTCGCTAAAGTAAAACGGGTCAGCTGCGATAGAGAGTGAATCAATCGTAATATCGTTTTTTGTACCTGGCCATTGATCAAAGTCATTTAAATCATAGGTGTCAAAGACATTTTCCTGAAAAGGATAGTTGGAGACCCAAACGCGCTTCTTGACATTGTCAAAGAGAACTGCATGATGTGCGAGTAACTGGTTGATCGCTTTAGGATTGCCAATACCAAGGTCTTTATCCTTAATACCCGCTTGGTTGCGGAGGATTCCTGCGATGCCCTCTGTATTACATTTAGGGAGCTGGGCGGTGAGCTCTTTTGTACGGGTATAGCGATCTACAGATTCGGAGTTGATCATGTGTTCCTGATTGAGAGGAATATCTTTGAGTTCTTTACTTTGGTAGTGGTTGGTGACGATCAAGGTGTCTTCGGATGGGTAGAATACCCCAGTGTTTGTTGGGGACTTTTCTATCACAGCCATTTGTTTATCCTTCAGAGATGAGATAGTAAATAGCTCAGAGACAAAGCTGTCATAGCGATTTGCTATGGTTTTGGCTTCATCGATGGTGGCTGCATACTGTAAGATGTCTCTGGCAATAATAGAGACAGGAGTACCTGACTTAGTAGGGATCTCTGAGATGGCGGAGTTTAGTGTGATGCTAAGTCCATGTTCGTTCATCCCTGAGACGATACCACAGAATCCACCCCAAGTGACAGAGAGATACTTATAGCCCTCGGAAGGATTGCAGAGTAGTACGATTTTATTTTTGGCAAATTCATCACCAAAGTAGAAGTCGAAGTTTCGGCCGGACATCATTAGCTCTGTCGAGTCGTTGAAGTTCCATATTCCTACAGATGTACAACCGACTAAATGCATATTTTGTACGGCATGGCCTATGTCATGGGCAGCATGGTAGTTGATGATACGGTTGAATTTAGGGCCGATGTAGTCATATTCGTCGGAGAAGAATTCAGATATACCATATATTTCCTGACGGTACTCTTCGGGAATGTATTGATCTAGGTCTCGGTTAAACCATGATATGCCTAGTATGAGCATTTTTCGGAGAAACCATGAGGAGACGTTTCTGTCGATTTCATCCACGAATACTTTTTCTTGATCCTGAATCAGCTGTTGATGGAGGATACCGATCGTACGACCTCTGTCGTAGGCACTCCCTTCGATATAGCTCTCCCAGTTACCGTATTTATTTTGCTTGAGCCATGAGTTTCCCAGCGCATAGTGATGCTCCGCGATCATTTCTAACTGTGACGAATGCACAGTAGAGACAGGGAGTGTGGGCGTATCGTAGATGACACGTTGTACAAACCAGATAGCACTGAGGGTAGATATCACCGAGAGTACGATTAAAAATATATAACGCTTTTTCAATAGTATTTTTTAGTTTTGGACAAAATCTAGACTAGCCTTATCTATTGCAAAGATACCAAAGCGCAATTTTAGCGATTTCATCTCTAATCATTGATCTATTGGAGATGAATAGAAGCGGAATAGTCGGGGAAAAATAACAAAAAATGACGGATGTATTGGTGATAGGAGCTGGTCCAGCAGGTAGTGTAGCAGCAGCGTATTTAGTGAATCAGGGTTTTAGTGTG
The DNA here is from genome assembly GCF_900142205.1 of Reichenbachiella agariperforans. Taxonomy (GTDB): domain Bacteria; phylum Bacteroidota; class Bacteroidia; order Cytophagales; family Cyclobacteriaceae; genus Reichenbachiella; species Reichenbachiella agariperforans. Next base: position 136,568 of record NZ_FRAA01000003.1, on the reverse strand, counting down.
ACTGTGGTTGAGAAATCAAAGTTTCCGCGATTTACGATCGGTGAGAGTTTGTTACCCTTGAGTATGGAACACTTCGAAGAAGTGGGTATGCTGGATGCATTGAAGGCTGCGAATTTTGAAGTAAAGTCAGGTGCGTTATTTGTTCGAAAGGATGACGAAATGGATATTTCGTTTGATGAAAATTTCACCCCAGGTTGGACTTGGACTTGGCAGGTGCCACGAGATGAGTTCGACCACATCCTTGCCAAGGAAGCTGAGAAGAAAGGCGCTAATTTCAAATACGAGTCAACTATTGCTTCTATAGATTTTCAAGAAGATAAAGTTGTCACGGAGATAGAGGATGGCGGTAAAGTTGAGACGCACGAGTTTAGATATGTATTGGACTCTAGTGGTAATGCTGGCGTGTTATCCAAAATGCTCAACTTTGATATCGACTATGCAGAGACGGGCAGGTGTTCGCTTTTTACTCAGGTGAAAGAGACCAACCGTGAGGAATTCAAACGACCACTCCGCATTACTTTTGAGGTTCTGGAGCAGGATCTATGGTATTGGGTGATCCCATTTTCTAATGGCAATACTTCGTTAGGTTTTGTAGGGAATAAGAAATGGTTCGATATTCCAGCAGCGGATAAGAATGATTTGTTTCGTAAGATGATGGAGAAATCCGAGCATTTCATTGAGCGATTTGAGGGCAAAGAATTTTTGTATGACGTGCGAGGAGCGGATGATTACACCAATTCTTCTACACAGTTGTATGGTCATCGTTTTGCACTGGCTGGTAATACTACGGGGTTCATCGATCCTGTGTTTTCGTCAGGAGTAGCGATCGCTACAGAGTCCGCGATGCGTAGTGCAAAGTTGATCGAACGAGAATTAAATGGAGAAAAACCTGACTGGGATAAGGAGTATGTGCAGCATATGAAACAAGCCACAGAGGTATTCAAGGCAGTCGTAGACACTTGGTACAATGGGGAGTTACAAAAAATATTTTTTCATTCCGAAATCAAGGTGGAAATAAAAAAACAACTGACCTCAATTTTGGCTGGTTATGTTTGGGATTTGACCAATCCTTTTGTGAAACGAAACCGGAAGCTTATTAAGACTGTGGCTCATGTGGTAGATATGGAAGTAGATGCTGCTTCTGAAAAGTCTAAATAACCCAATTAGATTTTATACATCCTAGTCAATATTTTGGAGGTGTTTTCGTTAAGTGAATATTAGCCCGATTGGGCTTTTTTATTCACCTATACTAGATTCTTTATGTTTAAATCTAAACTTCCGTTCGTAGTGATATTCATTTCACTCACCGCACTTAGTAGTGCGTGTAAAGTCAAAGATTCTATAGAAGATGATCTGTTTGGCTGCAATGGTTATGATACAGAGATTAACAGCCTTTTAGAAGAGTTGACTGCTGCACAGACTGCATATACCAATGATCCTACAACCTCGACATGCAATAGCTATGTATCCGCTATGGATACTTATGTCACTGAAGTGTATGAATATCTCGATTGCATCCCCGGTGCTCAAAAGCAAGCTTATCGTGATGGTTTAGATCAATGGAATACGAGTCTCGATGAGACTCGAGACAGCTGTGATGCGCTATAAATTTATAGTTGTTATTTCAACTTACAAGCCAATATGGTGTGGTAGCTATCACCGATGAGTGCGTGGGTTTCGATGATTTGCATACCTGCTTTGTCTATCAGTTCCTTGAAAGTCTCCAGTTTGTACATCTTACTGTTGCCATTCGCGATACATGTAAAGTATAGTGAAGTAGCGACCAGAGAGTAGGTGGCAGCTTCATAGGGCTGATTATCAATGAAAGGCTCCATGATGTAAATGGTCGTATCCTTGGTAGATGCCTGTGCGCAGTTGAGTAGGATCACTAAGATTTCCTCTTCTGAGAAACAGTCTAAGAACTGACTCATCCAGATGACGTCAGCTCCCTGTGGAATTTTTTGTGTGGTGTCTAGCAGGTTGATGGGATGAAACTCAATTCTGTCCTGTAGGTTGTTATCAGCGATGTTCTTTTTTGCCATTTCGATCTGCCCTGGTAGATCCAAAATTTTAATATTCACATCAGAATCATAACCGCAGCATTTGATAGACCACTTGCCCGTGTTGCCACCTATATCGAACAGCTTACCTGGTTTGTTTTTGAATACAATCTCTAACGCAGAGTCAAAAGCATCTTGAGAATAGAAGTGATCAAACTCCAACCATGATTTTCTGACTGGCTTCTCTAGCTTAGATAAACCTTCGTACACGGTGTCCCATTCACCAAATACTTTGAGTCCAGCTGGCTTGTTCGTTGCGAGTGATTCTTCGAGATATTTAGATCCGTCGTAGCATACATCATTGACGAAGTTCATATTGACACGAGTCAACTCATCACGCAATAGGAAAAAACCAATCTTCGAGAGAGATAATTTTCCCTCCTTGGTTTCGATGATATCCATCACTTCAGCGGTTTCTAACATAACCTCTACCGAGTACTTACTAATGCCTAGATCTTCAATGATTTCAGCTTGGGTAGCATTCCCTCTTTTTTTGTAGATGTACTCCATGACACCTAGGTTTTTCATCGCCATGATGGCTTGGAAAGTTATTGGGGCAAAAGCAATTTTTTGTGCTTCGTATTTAGCGTCTATTGCGGATATATTCATGTGTGATTCTGTCAATCTACTCTCTTAAAAACTATCAAGACGAAAAGATAAGTCGATCTGTCTTTCTAGTCACACAAATAAGCCATGATATTTTGATAAATCGTGAAAAACAAGATTAGATTCTGATTAGAGTTATGTCTCTTGTGGTGAGTTTTATGCCGTTTTTAGTTTCTGTTTAGGAAAGGAGGATTGGTTATTTACTAGTGTATTAATAAGTGTTAAAACGTTGGTTATGAGTGATTAATCGACTACCTTTAAATGGAGGAAATAGTACTCAATTGTGGAAGTGGTAAATGTGCTTATGTGATTATTATAGTGCATTTTTCTGATCAAAGTGATTTGATTTTTTGACTGATTTACTAAACATAGAACGCCTGTTCTAAAACCAAAAGCATGATGAACAATCCCGATGAAATAACCCTAGATGTATTTGGAAAAATCCTCTATGCCCTAGCTATGGCAGATGGAGGTATCCAGAAAGAAGAAAGAGAAGCCTTGCAAAAGATGGTTGATCAAGATGACTGGGCGCACCGCATCAAATTGTCCTTTGATGCGGCGATGAATCTAGAGATGGATCCCAAAATGGTATTCTATAAAAACATGCGGATATTTCAGACTTTGAAGACTGATGTACACATGCCTTACTTCCTAGACTTGATGAATCGTATGGCCAACGCCTACGAAGGAATCGTACCAGAGGAACGTGCTCTGATCGAGAATTTTAACCATAAAGTGAATCAATCATCAGTTCTTGTTTAGAATGGTGATTTATAGTGTGAGGTCTTGAATTTCTTGATGCAATATACCAGCGGACCATTTGAGCTCACCGATGGATTTGCCATACTTTGCACGAAGTTCGATCAATTTGAGCTCACTTTCTAGCTTTTTGTTTTCACGACTATTGAGTAGGAATACCGAGCTTTCTCCATTGTTAAACTTGATTTGCTCTGCCACTAGGAGTCTTTGGTAGTTGGCGAGGATCTCTTCCTGTTGTGCTATCATTTGATTGAGAGTAAGCACCTTGTTGTAGGATTGTCGGACTTTGTTTAGCGTTTGTCTCGTTTTTTCATCAATCATTAATTCATTCTCCTGAATTTTTAGTTTTGTGCTTTGCAGTTTTGCACGCTCCTTTCTTACCAAAATCGGGAACTCGAATTGAAAGCCTAATTTGTAGTTGTTGTTAAAGTAGGTGTCATATTCATTGTCCTGCTGATGTAACAAAAAGTTGTAATTCACATCCAAAACAGGTTTGATCTGTTCTACACTCAGTTTACGATCCAGTTCTAGAATTTCATTTTTTAGGGTCAACTTCTTTAGATTAGGATGCGAAGCTAATATTTGCTCTTCGAGTGCTACAAAATCCAATAGCGTGTTTTGGGTAGCATACTTGGGTTCGAACATGTCTATCTCTAGACTATCCGACCAAATATAGTTGTTCATGTACAGTGTACTGTTTTGTAGTTGCATCTGCGCGTCTCTGTGTAGGTTTTGCCATTTTTGGACTTGAATTAGTGTTTCTAAAGAGTCTACTGCTGCGTTTTCTCCATTGGCTACAGATTCTTTGATTGCCTCGAAACGATTGCGCATTAAAGTCAAGTTGTTTTGTACTACGACGTACTTCTGATGAAACTCGTACCACCACCAAAAGGCATGGTTAGCATCATACAACAGGTTGTTTAACACCAGAACGGATTCATTCATGTATTGCTGCTCTTCATAGCGACTTTTTTGTAGGTTGATCTTTCGAGGATTATGGATCAAACCTTGTCCTAGCGGTACTGAGATCCCTGCATAGTATAATCCATCTGTGGGGACATTGTGCTCCGGGTTTAGATATGTTCCGCTGTTTCTTTCATACCCTGCCTTAAAGTCCACGTTGAGTAAGGTGGGCATCTCCAAGTAACTATTCCATAGGTTGTAATAGTCCTTTCCGTTGTATTCTTTGCTATTATAACTTGAAGAGAGCTTCGGGTCAAATTGACCTTTTGCTTGTTGGATCGCTAACTCTCCACGTTGGTTGAGTAGTCGGGCTTGACGAGCCACAGGATGGTTATTGACCACCATTTGATAGAAATCATCAAGGGAAAGTACTTGATTTGACTCTTGGGCATGAACTGAATGGGTCAGCTGTATGAGCAGTGTTGAAACGAAAAATAGTATGATACGATTCATTTTACCTTACCTTTTTTAGCTTTTGGTTCTTTCAATTGTTCATTGATATAAAAATCGGGAGGAAAACCATTGAGGTTTCGCCACATTTCGTACCAGATAGGGACATTTTTGAGTAAAGAGATGCCATAGGCACCAGACCCTATCCTGAGCAATTGTGGCCATTCGGGCGAGTCAGGGTCTGGAGATACCAATACTCTAAACTCACCGTTGGCAGTAGCGGCTTTGTCATAGGCGACCACTCGGCCCGTGTAGGTTCCAAAGGAGAGGTTGGGCCAGCCACTGAAAACCAAAGCAGGCCATCCATCAAATTGGATCTGTACTTTTCGCCCTTCCTCTACTAGAGGTAAATCGATGGGTCGAATGTACATTTGAAGGGCTAAATCGTAATCCGATGGGATAAAACTGAAAATGGGGTCTCCTTCTTTGACTGTCTCACCTATTCCAGTGGTGATGGCTCTGGTGACATACCCGTCTTGTGGGGCTTTGATATAGTAGAATCCAGAACGCTGTGTATAGTTGGACTGCTGAATGGACAGTTTGTTGTAGTCGCTCTCTGCCTCCAAGGACATGGAAACTGCAGACATGAGGTCGGATTGTGCTTTGGCGATTTTCTCTTGAAACTCCCCTTGGATGGTATTGATATTGAGTTGTGCGTTGATTAGTTCGTTTTGACTCGTGAACCATTTGTTTTGGTAGGAAGTTTTTTTATTGACGGCTTCTTGTAGCTTTTGTCTTCGTTGTTCTAGTTCTGTTAGGGATTTTAATCCTTGTTCATACAGCTTCTCTTGTCGGGCAAATTGTTTTTGGGCTATGTCTAGATTGATGATCGCAGTTTCGTATTCTATGCTGTCCGAATTCACCTTTAGACGCTGTTGACTTAGATAGTTCTTCGCTTGTTTGAGTTTCAGTTTTTGGTTGTTTTCTAGTGCATCAATTTGATTTCTAAGTGCCTCTGCTTTACTTTTATAGGATGTGATTGAAGCTTCCTTGGCATTGGTTTGGTTCTTGGATTTTTCGATGAGGTCTGGATCGAGGTATTCTGATTTCATCTCAGAGATGAAGATGATTGTGTCTCCTTTAGCGACGAACTGTCCTTCTCTGACGAACCATTTTTCGACGCGACCAGAGATCACCGAATGAATCTCTTGTTCCCGGTTTTCTGGTCTCAATGTTGTGAGTGTACCTCGTGCCCGTATGCTTTGAGTCCATGGGAGAAACAGCATTACAAATCCTAGGAAAAATAATACAGAAAGTAGCCGAACCAGTGTTCTAGAGGCTTTCGTACGCATGACCTCCTGATAGGAAGATTGGTTTTTGAGAATCTCATCTCTGTCGATCGAATTGTGTGATATATTGAGCATGATTCTTCCTTTAGATTATTGATGGTTTTTGTTCTTTGATATCGACTATGTTGCCTTTTTCCATGGTGACGATTTTGTCCGAATGGTTCATCATCAGTGGATCGTTGGTTACAGCTAGTAGTGTCCATGGTTGCTCTGGAGAGGTTAGGATCGTACTGATGAGTTTTCTGTCTGTGAATTCTAGCCCTTGCAGCGTGTTGTCCATGACGATGATTTTGGGTCTTTCGGCTATAGTACGGGCGAGGATGATTTTTTGTCGTACACTAGAGGATAGACCTTGACCTTCTGGTTGTATCATGGTGTTGAGCCCTTTGGTCAGCTCTTTGAAGTATTCGCTCAAGCCTACTTGCTTGATAGCCCAGAGTATATCCGCTGTGTCTATTTGCTTTTTTCCTACAGTGATGTTTTCAGCTAGTGTGCCATAGAATAAGTCTTGCATGCTAAGGTTGTCACCTATGACGGACCGAAAACTCATCGTATTTAGGTTGCTTAGCGGTACACCATTAAACATGATAGATCCATCGTAGTGACTGTATAAGCCTGATATGAGTGCTATTAACGTTGATTTTCCGGATTGATTTACTCCAGTGATACATACTTTTTCACCCGCTTCTACTTTCAGGTTGAGGTTCTGTATCGCAGGGGAGGTAGTAGAGGGGTAGGAAAAAGTAAGATTTGATAACTCTACTGAGATTTTCTTACCCACGGTCATGGCTTCTAGGTCTATTCCATCTTCATTTTCCATCTCTATATCGGTCACTTGTCCGAGCTTTTCGATTCCAGTGAGTACATCGTAGACGGTCTCCATACTGAGTATCAGTTTTTCGACAGAGCTGAGCACCAGTAGTATGATAATCTCAGAAGCCACAAATTGACCTAAATTGATTTCTTGATTGATGACCAATATGCTACCTAGGATCAGTAAGCCAGCGGTAATCACTGTTTTGAATCCTACGATATTAGAAAATTGGAGGATAAGTATATGGAAATGTTGTTTTCTGAATTTGAGATAGTTTCCTACATATTCATTCATCTTATCGATAGGTAGATCGGTTTTTCCTGCTAGTTTAAAAGTACCCATAACCCTTGCTAGCTCTTCCAACCAGTGTGCCACTTGATACTTGTATTTGGATTCAAGAATACTTGTTTTTAGACCTTTGGGGCCAGTTAGGAAAAAGATCAATGTAACAAGGCTAACGAGGGTAATACCAAAGAAAACAAAAAACGGATGGTAGAGCGATAGTAACAACAATCCGAAGATGATTTGCAAAGTAGAACTAGATACATCGATGAGGATTTTGGAAAGCCCTTTTTGGATATTAAGTGTATCAAAAAATCTATTCATAAGCTCAGGAGCATAGAATCCAGAGATAGACTCCATTTTGAACCGAGGGATGCGGTAGGCAAACTCGAAGGAAGAACGGGCAAAAATCCTGCGTTGTAGTAGTTCCGTGAGTGACAATTGTAGAATCTGAATGATTCCCGCTGCAGCTACACCTAGAACCACTATAAATATCAAAATACTAAGAGATGCAGAGTATTCGGCACTAATCACAAAACCTATAATAGCCTGAACTCCGAGCGGAAGTGATAGGTTGATCAGTCCATTGAATATGGCGTAGGCATAGATGATCAGGATCTCTCGCTTGTCTAGGGATAGCATTCTGAAAAGCCGTTTGAAAGGAGTCAGCTTAACTTCTTGGGAGCTCTGATTTTGGTTCATAGTGGTAGTGCTTTTCAGGTTTGTTGAGGTACGTTTTTCAATACTTTGAAAATCATATCTTCGATGAAATCATAGACTTGGACGTTGAGTGACTGCTCTTTCTTGGTCGATATTTCTGTCAAAGAAGGCAGGTGGTTGGCAAAGAACGTTTGCTGGTGAGTGGTCTCTAAGATGTTACTCACCAATGCATGAGGGTAGCCATATGTTGGATTGATTTCTATCAGTACTTCTGCGATTTTGTGACATAGTTTTTTGAAGCCTCTAAAGAGTCCCTGACTATTGATTTCATCTACTTGCTTGTTCAAGTAGGTTTTGTCAGACTCACTCATGACGACACGTCTCAGGGAGATTGTGTCAGTTCCACAGATAGTGATTTGAGACGTTTCGGTTTGACTATAACTGAGAATTTTGAGGATTTCTTTGAGCTTTTCCTCCGGAGTCCGAATATGGTGTGTCTGATAGTCGATTTGATATTCTAACCATGCCCAGTACCAGCGCGTGAGGTACAGCAACATCTTCAGTTTATTGTCAAAGTATCTATAGACTGAGGCTTCTGTCGATTTAATTTTTTCAGCTAGTTTTTTAAAAGTGAACTGTTCGAAACCGAGCTCGTTTAGGAGGGAAATGCTGGCTGAAATGATGTTTTTGCCAAGTTCCGTGGACTGAGGGTCTTTGTTGTAGTACTCTTCCTCTATAACAATTGAGATATCTAGCATGTTCCGATAGTAATTATTCGTGTAATAATAGTAATACTATTGTTTATGGAAGTGCTTTTGTGTTTAATTTTTTCAAAATTATGTATAAACAAAGAGAGCTTGTCACATATGTGACAAGCTCTCTTTGTTTTAAGGTCAAAGGAATTTGGTTAATTCTTGGAGAGAATAAATAGTGTGTTAGAAGATTTATCCGATTGTGACTCTATAGATAGGCTATAGTGATGATGCTCTGCCCATGCTTCTATTTCCCTTTTTTTTATGAAATGTAGCGCTCCATTGGTCTTGTTGAACTTGATTAATTGAGTAGACCATTTTTCCGATTTCTCTGTCCATTTGTGTTTTTCTTCTTGATCAGAAATGCCGTCTCTTATTAATAGGATTCCGCCAGGTTTTAGACCTTGATCACATTTAATTAGTAACTGTTGTTGTGACTCTGGAGATAGATAGTGGAGCGTATCTGCTAGTACTATGGCGTCTGCGTCTTGGATAGATGTTTCTTCTGCTTTGTCGACTGTGAATTCTACTTGGTCTGATTTCAAATAGCTATTTTGTGCTAAGGCTACTTTTTCATTATCATAGTCTACCCCAATAACGGTTCGCTCGTTATTTCTCAGCCATAGAAAGTAGCTTAAGTAACCATACCCACAGCCTAGGTCATAGATTCTTTTAGTCCCCGTTCCGATGAGTTGATGGTAGTGTTCGTAGTTGTTTTTTTCAAAGCGCCACTTTATTCGGAAATACCAAGGTAGTATAGGGCTTTTGTAATAAAAACTATACAGAAGTGGTGCATAGGCGTGATCGAGACAGGCTGTACTTTCAATATATGTCTTAAAGGCAGCTTTATAGTACGTAGATATTTTTTTTGTACGCTCACGATACCCTGATCCGAATTTCGGGTCGTTCCATGAGATACGTGGTAGGATGACTGTGTCACAGGGAGAGTCTTTGAAGTAGTACTCATTCTTAGGCATGACATAGCCATGCCCATACAGTAATATCGGTGTGATGTCTAGTTGGAGTTCTTCGGATAGGTAGAAGGCTCCTTTGTGAAATCTACCCATTGTGCCGTCTTCTGATCTTTTTCCTTCTGGGAAGATGGCTATGGTGTAGCCATCCGCTACGAGTTGGCGTAGCTTGGGTAGCTGATCCTCCATGTTTTGATAGGCTGGGATGTAGTCCGCGTAGCGAATCGCTGGTCCAAAGAGGGGAGAGTTATATACCCACTCGTTGACGAGCAGTACCATCTTGGGATGTAACCTAACCAATGCCAATATGTCAAAGAAGGATGTATGATTAGCGATGATAATCGATGGAGAGGCAAAATCCAGATTTTCCATTCCGATGTGGCGCTTTTTACTTTTCCACAGAATATCGAGTTGGAAACCTGATACTTTTTGGAGAATGCGATGCGTGCCTAGTTTTTTTGTTTCCGTAGAGAGAGGTAACATCTTTAGTCCAAAAGTCATCGCTACACTCAATAGACTACCGCCGATAAACATGCCATATCCCCAGATACTGAACAGAATATTGGCGATGGAATAGGGAGGTTTTCCCTCTTCGGTACGGTGACTGATTAGCATCCTGAAAAGTACCGGCTGGATAAAAAATGTGATGGGTACTATGATGCCAATCCCGATGATACTTAGCAGTGCGATGGATTGTAGCGCAGGATGTTTGGCGAATAGCAAAACGCCAGTACCTATGATGGTAGAGACGGAGGAGAGTACGATCCCTGTTTTATACTGTCCCATGACTTCTTTGCGGTACTTATAGCGATGCAGGAGTCCGTCCGTGACGAAGATGCTAAAGTCATCACCTAGACCGAAGATAAAGGTGGTCAGGATGATGTTGATGAAGTTGAATTTGACATCCAAAAGAGATGCCATGCCAAGTACCCAGATCCAGCTTAGCACCATGGGGATGAACGAAACGAGCGTCAGCTCGATATTGCCATAGATGAGTAGGAAGGCGATGAATACCGCCAATCCAGCATAGAGTAGTAGAAAATTGAAGTCGTCTTTGACGCTATCTACGATTTTGGTGACGATGCTCATATTGTCTATGAGTACGATGCCCGAAAGTGAGGCTAATTCTTGTTTGACACTGTCTACTTGATCGATCGGACAGACGACTGTAGTGAGGATTTCGGTGTGTTCTTCGTCTGTTAGCGTCATGTCGCTGAGGTTGTCACTACTTGCTATGAAATCGTTGAGGTCGTAGGTTTGATAATCGTTTTCTACCATGTCGTAGAACCTATCGAAATACTGTGGTTTCCAGTTTTGCTGCGTCGCTGCATTTTGAAATGAGTGCAAGAAAGGGGTTCTTTTTTGTTCCCAATAGCTGTTCCATCTTGCTATTCTCTCCTGTTGTTTTTCTTTGGATATTAGAAAAGGCGCAAGGGAAAAATGAGACTTGATGATGTTTTGGTTTTGTAGTTCATGTAGTTTGTCGGCGAGCTGCTCATTGTTCCATTCTGGGCTGTGGTCGTCAGCTGCGACGGAGAGCATAGTGAGGTGCTGTTCGGTAGTAGGATGGGTGTTGCGTAGTGCGATCTCCCGTTGCTGGAGTTCGTCGGGGTAGTAGTTGATTTTGCGCAGATCACTTTCGAACTGCACGTCTATGCCCATGTATAGCATCCAGCTTGTGAGGCCAATAAAAATGAACATACTCCATTTGCTAGGTATGCTTTGTCCTATTTTGATTTTAGCAAATAGTCGGTCAAGAGGATTGGTTTTTGTGAACTTGATACCTTTTTCAAAGCGGCGCAGAATCAAAGGCAGGGCTGTAAGTATAAAGAACAGCGTTCCTGCCAGACTCAGGGAGGTAAAAAGCCCAAAGTCATTCAACGTTTTAGAATCTGCAAATAGCAATGATAGAAATGCGACGATGGTCGTGCCAGCACTGATCAGGAGTGGGAACATGGTTTCATCTCGGCTCTTTACGGCATTTCCATTCTCTTTAAAGTGAGTAAAAAAATGAAACGAATAATCCGCCACAATACCGAACACAATGGCACTGGCAGCCAGTGCTAGCCCAGAAATTTGCCCTTGAATCAGGTAGATGAATGCTGCAGCAGTGAGGATGCCAAACACACCTGGGACAAGAAATAATACTAGAATGATTGCTTTGCGGTAGTAATAGGCTAGTAATAGGATGATAGCCACTACTGCGATAGTTACCGTGAGATGGACGTCTTTTTTGATTTGCTCAGCATTTTCATCCGCGACTAAGAAAGTGCCAAAGTAGTCTAGCGTATGCGCATCATGAGTCTGGTTCCACTGTGCTACGAGACTGTCTAGTGTATGCGCCGCAGATCGGTTGGCTGCACTGTTGGCCATGTCAAATGTTGCCCGTCCTTTGATGAGTAGCTTGCTTCGGTCTTGAATCAAAAAGTAGCCATTACTCTGGATGATGTCATCTGTCATCTGTAGCTGCCCAAACCGTGCCAGTGCCAGATGAGAAAAGCCTAGTGGGTCGTCTAGCAGTTGTCTTCTTTGACCTATCCCTTCTGGGGACATGAGGGTTTTCTTGTTGTCGGTGAGCTTTTGCGTGATGTAGCTTGGTGCGATAAGACTGTCGAGCTGGGTGTAGTCTTTTTCTTCTAGGTAGATGGGGAGGTTGTCTTGTATCAGCTGGATGAAACTTTCAGGGTCTATGTCGTTCTGATATTGTATGTTTTGGATCAGAGCTGTTTGTTGGATTTGTTTCGAAAGGTCAGAGGCTATTGGTTCTATCTCATCAATTGTCATATTGATTGGAATGTCCAGCGAAAATACGACGATACTTTTTTGCTTGTCTATCCACGATTGTATGCTGGAGTTTTGATCATGACCTGGCAAGGTTTGATCTAAATTTTCACCTATCTGTAGGTGAAACAACCCGTATAGACCTGCAAAAAAAATACAAACAATAAGAAGGGGGATCAGAAATCTATTAAGAGACATATTAGCGAATTGGCTGTTTCTTTTTTTGAGTTTACAATATTAAAGGATACACATTGAAAAAGTCATAATTGGGTAGACTAAACTAGGAGCTGACAATTAATTAATTAGATTTGTCAGTTAGCAAAAATAAGGTTCGAATTTTTAGATAAAATTACGCTAGTTGGTAAGGCTTACAATTGAAAAAATAGAAGAGATATTCGATAGGAACAGTGACTATCGACTAGATTCTGATCAGAAAGAAAGGATTGAAAAGTCCTATACCTTCCTGAAGGATTTCTCTAAAGATAAGGTGATATATGGGATCAACACAGGCTTTGGCCCGATGGCTCAGTATAGAATATCAGACGATAAACTAGAGGAACTCCAATACAATTTGATCCACAGTCACAGCAATGGGACAGGGGCTTATTTGGAAGAGGAGTATGCTAGGATCGTGATGATCTGTCGATTGAATACGCTATCTCTCGGTTTTTCGGGAGTGAGTTTACAGTATCTTGAGACTTTGGAGCAGTTTATACAGCACGACATTATTTCATGTATCCCTGTACATGGTGGTGTAGGGGCGAGTGGTGATCTTGTGCAGTTGGCACATGTAGCGTATACGCTCATAGGACACGGCAAGGTCTACTACAAAGGTGAAATTGTAGAGACTTCCGAGGCGTTAAAAGCGACAGGTATATCACCTGCTAAACTCAAGCTGAGAGATGGGCTAGGAGCAATTAATGGAACCTCCTGTATGTCGGGTATTGCAGCGGTCAACCTCATCAAAGCAAAGAAGTTAATTGGATGGGCGATACACGCTTCGTCCATCATGAACGAACTCACATCCTCTTACGACGATTCGTTTTCATCAGAACTCAATGCAGCCAAGCTTCACCGTGGACAGCAAAAGGTTGCTAGTATTATGCGGGACTTGGTGAAGGATGGTAGTGTACTGAAGGAGCGAAATGCCCATCTTTTTAACCAAGACCATATCAAGGGACAAGAGTACTTTTCCGAAAAAGTACAGGAGTATTATTCGCTGCGCTGCGTGCCGCAAATTATAGGACCTGTGTTAGATACGTGGGAGTATTGCAAGCAGATCGTAGAGGATGAGGTGAACTCTGCCAATGACAATCCTATCATCTGCACCGATACCCAAAATGTCTACCATGGAGGGAACTTTCATGGGGACTACATCGCACTAGAGATGGATAAATTAAAGATTGCCATCACCAAGCTAAGTATGCTGATGGAGCGTCAGATCAACTTCTTGATGAACTCTAAGCTGAACCAGATTTTTCCTCCATTCCTGAATATGGAAAAGCTGGGGTTCAATTTTGGTCTTCAAGGCATGCAGTTTACTGCGGTCTCTACGACAGCTGAGAATCAGACACTATCGAACCCGATGTATGTACATAGTATACCGAACAATGGTGATAATCAAGACATCGTCAGTATGGGGACTAACGCTGCTGTGATGACGCAGAAAGTAATCGATAATTCTTTCGAGGTGTTGACGATTTTGATGATCTCAATTTCTCAAGCTATCGATTTGACGAATAAGATTGATCAGAAAGCACCATCAACGAGAAGTTTTTACAATTTTGTAAGGACTGAGGTTCCAACCCTGACTAAAGACGTAGCGTTGCATACGCATCAGTTGGAGCTGAAAAAGAAATTGTTAAATACAGAAAAGGATTTGTTTTGAAAAAATGCGCACTCGTAACAGGAGGATCTAGAGGTATAGGTAGAGCGGTAGCTGTAGCCTTGGCAGCAGATTTAGGATTACATGTGATAATCAACTATGCATCGAATGATGATGCAGCCAACGAAACCAAAAGACTTATCGAGGAAAAGGGCGGGACTGCCGAATTGCTCAAATTTCAGGTGCAGGATCATGCTGAAGTGGAGGCTAAGTTAAGTACTTGGCTTAAAAATAACCCAGAGTCCAAAGTCCATGTTCTAGTCAATAACGCAGGGATCACCAGAGACAACCTGATGGTGTTCATGGAAGAAAGTGATTTCGACGATGTGGTACAGACGAGTTTGAAGGGCATGTATAATGTGACTAGGCATTTGCTTCAGCACTTTGTACGAAACAGGTCAGGGCGTGTCATCAATATGGCCTCCCTATCTGGACTTAAAGGAGTTCCAGGTCAGGTTAATTATTCTGCGGCTAAGGGCGGAATGATCGCCGCTACCAAGGCATTGGCTCAGGAAGTGGCCAAGCGAAAAATCACCGTCAATGCAGTAGCTCCTGGGTTTATTACCAGTGATATGACCGAAGATTTGAATGAGGATGAACTGAAAAAGCTCGTTCCAATGAATCGCTTTGGTCAAGTACAAGAAGTTGCTGATTTGGTGTCGTTTTTGGCTTCAGATAAAGCGGCCTATATCACTGGAGAAGTTATCAATATAAACGGAGGATTGTATTCCTAATCACATGAGAGTAGTTATTACTGGATATGGAGTTTATTCCTGTATAGGGAAAAATGTAGGAGAGGTTACTAATTCTCTCCGTGAAGGAAAAAGTGGGATAGGACTTGATTTGGCTAGAAGAGAATTTGGCTATCGTTCTTGTCTGACAGGAATCGTGACAGAACCAGACCTCAAGGCGGATCTACCTAGGCGTGCTAGATTAGGGATGTCTGAGGAGGCGAAGTATGCTTATGTCTCCACCAAAGAAGCTTTGAATATGGCGGGGATCTCTCAGGAGTATCTAGATGCCAATCGTGCAGGGATACTTTTTGGGAATGATTCGACGGCTGGTGCTGTAGTTGAGGCTGTGGATACGATTAGAGCCAAGAAGGATACTATGTTAGTCGGGTCAGGCTCGATTTTTCAATCCATGAATTCTACAGTTAATATGAACTTAGCGACGATTTTCAAGTTGCGAGGGATCAATTTTACTATCAGTGCAGCCTGTGCATCAGGCTCACATGCAATAGGAGTAGGCTACCATCTGATCAAATCCGGATTGGAGGATATGATTATATGCGGAGGTGCGCAGGAAGTCAATATGTACGCTTTTGGTAGTTTCGATGGATTGGGAGTGTTCTCTACTAGAGAAGAGGACCCTGCGAAATCATCACGACCTTTTGATCAAGGGAGAGACGGCTTAGTAACCAGCGGTGGCGCAGCAACCGTCGTGATAGAGTCACTAGAGTCAGCCCAACGACGAGGGGCGACTATTTTAGGAGAAGTGACAGGGTATGGTTTCTCATCCAATGGAGACCATATTTCTAACCCAGATACGGCAGGTCAAGTAGATTCTATATCTAGAGCGCTGAAAATGGCAGAGGTTAAGCCAGAACAGATAGACTATGTCAATGCCCATGCAACTTCTACCCCCAAGGGAGATATGTTCGAGGCGCAGGCTATTTTTGATGTTTTTGGAGGGAAAACCCCTGTGAGCTCTACCAAGTCAATGACGGGACATGAGTGCTGGATGGCAGGGGCGAGTGAGATCGTTTATTCGATGATTATGATGAAGAATGGCTTCATCGCTCCAAATATCAATTTTGAAAATCCCGATGAAGTATCCAGAAATCTTAATATTATTGCAGAATCAAAGAATGCAGAATTGAATATGATCGCCTCTAACTCCTTTGGTTTTGGCGG
The DNA here is from genome assembly GCF_900142205.1 of Reichenbachiella agariperforans. Classification (GTDB taxonomy): domain Bacteria; phylum Bacteroidota; class Bacteroidia; order Cytophagales; family Cyclobacteriaceae; genus Reichenbachiella; species Reichenbachiella agariperforans. The sequence continues at coordinate 120,380 of NZ_FRAA01000003.1, read as the reverse complement.
TACGAATTCAACCCTTATTATTAAGAAATATGAGTAGAGAAGAAGTAGTAGAGACCGTTAATGGTTTTTTGGCAGAGGAGTTTGAAGTGGAAGTTGAGGCATTGGATCCTAATGGTGTGTTGCACGAAACGCTAGATTTAGATAGTCTAGACTATGTAGATTTGGTAGTGGTGATCGAGAGTCACTTTGGATTTAAGGTGACAGGAGAAGATTTCAAGTCGATTTCTACGCTCAATGATTTTTACGATTTCATCGTCAACAAGCACGAGCATGCCTAATGACAAAATGGACTGGACGTACTAAAGGTTCCCTACTAGGGTATCGTATCATTGTATGGACTCTGAAATTTGTTAATATTCGTGCGGCCTACCTAATCCTAAGAATCGTATCGTTTTATTACTACCTGTTTGCCTCTACACCTAAAGAGGCACTTTTTGATTTTTACTCCCGAACTTTAAAATTATCCAAAAGGGAGGCTCGTCCCATTATTCGTAGAAATTTTTATGAGTTGGCACAGTCACTCTTGGATAAGATCGCCTTTACTGCTGGTAAAAAGGATTTGTACTCCTATACTAATGAAGGCGAAGATGATCTACTAGCACTAGCCGACCAAGGAAAGGGACTCATACTGATATCGGGTCACTATGGCAACTGGGATATTGCGGGACAGCTGCTGCGTGGATTCGATAAGAAAATCAACATCCTAATCTATGACAATGAACACGAAAAGATCAAAGATTATTTGAAAAGTCAGGGAGTTCAAAATTACAATGTCATCGTTCAGGGAAATGATTTTTCTCATCTGATACAGATTTACGAAGCGTTGCGCAATGACGAGATATTGTGTTTGCATGCGGATCGGTTTCTGCCAGGTGCGTCTACGTTCACGTTGGATTTCTTTGATCAAAAAGCATTGTTCCCTCAAGGTCCCTTTCAGATGTTGTCAAAATTGAAATCACCATATGCCTTTGTGTTTGCACATAAAAGAACTCGATTTCAATACCATTTCACTGCTCATATGCCTCATACTGATCGCAAAGATGTAGCAGGTGTAGCGCAGGAGTTTGCCGATATTTTGGCTCAAAAAGTGAGAGAAAATCCAGATCATTGGTTTAATTACTACAAATTTTTCCATCAAGTATGAATCCACTAATCAACCGTCAAGAGATCATTCAGTACATCCCACAGCGAACACCCATCATCATGGTGGACGAGGTGTTGACCTATGAGGAAGCTGAGATTACTACTAATTTTGAGATTAGAGAAGAGAATTTGTTCATCCTAAACGGACGAATGACGGAATCTGGACTGATTGAAAATATAGCACAAACTGCAGCTGCTAAAGCAGGTTATACTTGCCACCTAAAGCAAGTTCCTGTTCCACTTGGATTCATAGGTGCCGTGAGCAAAGTACAAGTGCATGGACTGCCACCATTAGGATCATGCATAGAGACTCAGGTCACCATCAAGAATGATGTGATGGGGGTAACGATCGTGTCTGGTAGAAGTGAGTTGGATGGTGAGTTGTTGATCGAGTGCGAAATGAAAATTATTATCCAACAAGACTGATGGAGTATATAGAAGCGAGTATATCGGTACGAGCAAGGTTCTCAGAAGTAGATGCGATGGGTGTTGTATGGCATGGCAACTATCTAAAGTACTTTGAGGATGGTCGTGAGCATCTGGGCGAAACGAGTAATATGTCCTATATGGATATCGCCAAGAGGGGATATTTTGTACCCATCGTCACAGCACATGTGGATTATAAATCCCCCCTGACATTCGGTGACCGCATTCAGATTACTTGTAGGTTGATCAAGAGTAGGTCTGCCAAACTCATCCATGAATATGAGGTGAAGAACTTGGAGAATAACAAAGTGAGCTGTCTTGGAAGAACAGAGCAGGTGTTTTTGAATGCTGACACGAAGGAGTTAGAGCTGACTTACCCATCTTTCTATGAGGAGTGGATCGGAAAAACAGCGTGGAGCACGGAAGCATGAGTTTTATAGCAGCCCCACATATTATTTCTCCTCTCGGGAATTCCGTACATGAAAATTTCGAGCGAGCACTAGTAGGTCAATCTGCTCTACGTCTTCATTCGGATCATCCTTTTGCTCCAGTGGATATTCCATTTGGTATCATCACGGATCATGAGAGATCTGAGGGATGGACCAAACTGGAGTCGCTCTGTCTACAGTCCTGTCAGCAGAGTTTGGCACAATTGAAAGACACATCTGGCAAGTGGTTGTTGATATTCTGCACGACGAAAGGAGATATAGATCGCCTAGCCAGTGGTCTCAGCGAAGAAGTGAAGCCACAGTATTTGGTACAAAAAGTAGCCAAAGAATTACCTATAGATATAGATACAGAAGTAGTCTCCAATGCCTGTATTTCAGGATTGTTAGGCGTGATCATGGCGCACGACTATGTTTCGACAGGTGTTTATGACCATGTATTGGTACTAGGAGGGGATTTGTTCTCTGATTTTACTTATAAGGGATTTGAATCCTTCATGGCGTTGAGTGCTCAGGCATGTAAGCCATTCGATGCGAATAGAGATGGGTTGTCACTTGGTGAAGCGGTGGTGAGTGTGGTTGTTTCTGATAAGAAAGAGATTTTTAGCCAAGTGGATTGTCAGGTGCTCGGTGGCGCTAGTGCCAATGATGCCAATCATATATCTGGGCCTTCACGAACAGGCGAGGGTTTGTACCGATCCATCCAAAAGACATGGAAGCAGACGGGACTTTCGGCAGAGGAAGTAGATGCTGTGTCAGCACATGGTACTGCGACCCGGTACAATGATGACATGGAATCTATTGCTTTTCATCGTGCAGGATTGGCAGCCAAGCCGATTAACAGCATGAAGGGGTACTTCGGTCACACCCTAGGAGCTGCAGGATTATTAGAACTAGTCATGTCCATGGAAAGCATGCGTGCCGGCATATTCCTTAGTAGTCTGGGATGTGAAGCACCCGGAACAACTGAAGAGATCAATGTCGTGACCGAAAATACACCTATGGAGATTCACACGCTGCTCAAAACCACCTCGGGATTCGGAGGATGCAATGCCGCAGCGATAATCCAAAAGATACAATGAGTCAGCAAGTGTGTCATATCAAATGGAATGCAGATGGACTGATTGTCGATGGTCAGCAAGCTGATTTGCTTCCTCATGAGGGAGGACTAAAGGAATTATTAGCAGCCTACTACAAGTCGCTAGGTTTGAATTACCCTAAGTTTCATAAGATGGATAATCTTTCGAAGCTGGGTGTGCTAGGCGTAGCAATGCTTAGTGCGCAATATGATTTGAGTGCGTATGCAGATGATGCCATAGCGATGCATTTTCAGAATGCTTCGGCGAGTTTGGATACGGACTGGGTACATCAGCAAAACATCAATGAGGGAAAGGCAGCTAGCCCCGCCAATTTTGTGTACACTTTGCCTAATATTGTGCTGGGAGAAATTGCTATCCGAAACAAGTGGTATGGTGAGAATTTATTTGTCGTAGCAGATAGCTTTGATTTGGAACGATGGATGAAAACCAACCAAGTGCTATTCGACCAAAACAAGGCTGAGGCTGTGTTAGGTGGATGGGTAGAGGTCTTGGAAGAGAAATTTGAATTAGAACTGTATTTCGTAGTGAAGCAGTAAAATATAGCGTTATGGATTTAAAATTAGAGCTGAAAGAAAAGCTGATTGACCAGTTGAATTTAGAAGAAGTGAAACCTGAGGATATCAAGGATGATGAACCCTTGTTTGGTGAAGGTTTGGGATTGGATTCTATCGATGCGTTAGAGATCATTGTGATCTTGGATAATAACTACAATATCAAAATAGGTAATCCAGAGGAAGCGAGAGATATCTTTCACTCGATCAATACCTTGGCTACTTATATAGAAGCAAACCAAAAGTAATGAACGTGTATGTGACAGGCATCGGAGTAGTCTCTGCACTGGGGATAGGCGTAGCGGCGAATCAAGATGCCCTAGCGTCTGGACGTACAGGGATTGTGAGCTGCGAGACTCGAAAGGGACCTAAACTGAAAGGATGCCTATCACTATCTGACGAAGTACTTAAGTCACGGCTAGGGTTAGAGCTGTCTGCACAGGTGCCACGTACTGCTATGCTAGCGATGCTAGCAGCAGAGGAGGCATTGGGAGACACAGTCATGCATACTGACATTCGTTCGGGATTCATCAATGGTACGACGACTGGTGGGATGGATTTGAGTGAAGCGTATTTTTCTGCGCTTTATTTGGAAGAGGACGATTCAGAGATGGTGAAGTTACTGACCCATGATTTGGGCACAGTGACCCAGCTAGTCAATCAGCGTTTGGGCTTCACCAATTATGTCAATACACTTTCTACCGCGTGTTCATCGGCAGCCAATGCGATCATGCTAGGTGCTAGAATGATCAAAGCTGGAATGATTGATCGGGTACTGGTTGGGGGCGTAGATGCCTTGACTGATTTTACGGTGGATGGCTTTGGGTCTTTGATGATCTATGATTCGGAGCATTGTAGACCATTTGACGAAGAGCGTGTCGGGCTGAATCTAGGAGAAGGAGCTGGTTTTTTGTTGATAGAAAACGATAAGAGTTTGGCTCAGTCTCAGAACAAAGTACTGGCGCGATGTGCAGGTTGGGCAAATGCCAATGATGCCTACCACCAGACAGGCACCTCCCCAGAGGGCAATGGCGCAGCACTGGCGATGATAGAGGCGCTCAAAGTAGCGCAACTCACGCCATCAGCTATCGACTATCTCAATGCACACGGTACAGCGACCAAAAACAATGACAATTCTGAGTTGAGTGCGATTGATCGCGTGTTCGAGGGTGTGGATGTAGATTTCAGCTCTACCAAGGCCAATACTGGACATACACTAGCTGCGGCTGGTGGGATAGAGGCGGTTTATGGGATTATGAGTATCCTGACGGGAGCAGTTTTTCCTAATCTCAACTGGAAGAACAAGATGCTGTCCAGTGATCGTAAACCAGTACTGACTTATACCAAGAAAGAAATTAATGCGGTCATGTCCAATTCATTTGGGTTTGGCGGCAACAGTACCTCTTTGATATTTACTAAGGCATGAGGAGAGTATTCATAAAGTCGGCCGTTTCTATTTCCGTATTGGATAGTTTTCTGCAGGAGGACTTGTCTCAGTTGTCAGAATCTCCAAATGGAGCGTGGACACTCAAGGAACCAAACTACAGAGACTATGTCGCACCAGCGATGCTTCGCCGTGCCTCCAAAATGATGAAAATGTCATTGGCATCTAGCCAAACCGCATTAGAGCAGTCAGGAATCCAATCACCAGACTCTATTATCGTCGGGACTGGTTTAGGAGGGATGACTGATACAGTCAAATTCCTAGAAGGATCGATACGCGCCGAAGAAGGAAGCTTGATCGCACCTGGAGCTTTTATCCAATCGGGACACAATAGCGTCTCTGGCCAGATTGCGCTACTCTTGAAAAACCAGCAATACAACATGACGCATGTCCAAAAAGGACTTTCTTTTGAGTATGCGCTGTTGGATGCGATGCTTCGTGTCAAGGAAGGAGATGATGCAGTATTGCTGGGAGCTGTGGACGAAAAAATAGGTGTCCTCGATCAATTGGCGGAGCGGATGACATGGCCAGAGGATATGCGGAGGCAACTTTCTGAAGGTTGTTCATTCTTCGTAGTGGAGGGAGAAGCCGCGACGGGTGTAGAGATCGTAGAGGTTAAGATCAGCAAGACAGAAGACTTGCTGTCCAATCTAGATAGGTTACTAGAGTCGCATAGCTTAAATCTAACGGATAGTGTTCAGAACTTTGTGGGGTATTCGGAGTTGCCCAAGGCTGATTTGCCTTTTGCACATCAGGTCTATACGGATCGTGTAGGACGCTACTTTAGCAGTTCGGCTTTTGGGTTTCATTTGGCCAGTGATACGCTCAAACATCAAGGTAAGCCGGGCGATTTTGCGACGGTGATTCACTTTAGTGATTTGCAGTTTAGTAGCATTATGCTCCTCAGACGTGTCTAAGTTTTACCTCACGATAATCATTTACTTTCTGGTGCAGTTGCCCTTCATGTTTTGGGTGGATGCGGACGATGCATTTGCGTATAGCATGCTGTCTCTGGCAGTATTGTTCGTTTTGGTGATGAGCATGTCTCTGATGATTCGTGCCAATTTCTTTCTGACAGCTCGGCATAGACTGGACTCAGACCATGTGATGCTGACTTTCGATGATGGGCCGCATCCTGCGCTTACACCGAGAACGTTAGATATATTGGAAGAAAAAGGAGTCAAGGCGATGTTTTTCCTCATTGGCAAAAATATAGAACAATACCCTGAGCTTGTAGAGCGGATCGTTAGAGAAGGACATCTGGTGGGTGGACATAGTTACCATCACGAGTGGTCTATAGGATTCAAGACCGGGCGGCAATTGACGCAGGAGTTGATGCAACCCCAGCGTCAGTTGTCGGAGATTACAGGACAAGATGAGCGGTATTTTAGACCGCCTTTTGGAGTGACCAATGCGCACATCGCCTATGCCGTGCAGCAAAATAAGCTAAAAACGATAGGCTGGTCATTGCGGACTTATGATACTGCTGCGGATTTTTCTACGGAGAAAGTGGCGAGAATTGTAAAGCGAGCTAAACCTCGTGACATTGTGCTGTTGCACGAGCGCATGGAGTCTACGGTAGAGGCCTTGCCAGCATTGATCGATGGCATCCGCCAAAAGGGTATGGAGTTTGGTGTACTAACCGCTAAAAGTTAAAATCAGATGAAGATAAAAATAATGACATTGGGTCTCTGCCTCTTTGCGAGTCAGTTTTTGGCTGCACAAGATGCGGCAGTGGAGGATTTTTTAAAGCGTTTAGAGGCTTTCAATGAAAAGACGACCTCTATCGTGAGTGATTTTGAGCAGGTGCAGGAGTTTTCTTTTTTGGAAGAGAAGATGAATTCTAGCGGCAAGTTTTATTTCATGAAGCCCGGGATTATGAAATGGGATCAAATCAAACCAGAGCCTTACTTTTTTGTCATCAAAGAAGATGAAGCCTATAAGTCTGATGGGAATGGGATCAAAAAGATTCCCGTGAACAGTCCACAGATCATTGGCTTTAAGAAATTTCTCATGCAGACGATGGATGGTTCTATCCTCAAGAGTGATGATTTTACCCATGAGATTACACTCACGGACCTATCTGCCAAGATTACTTTAGTACCGCAGCAGCGTGCACTGAAACGTATGTTTTCGCAAGTGCGTCTGGTGTTCGATAAAAAAACGTTGCTTCTCACAGAATTGACCTTTTATGAGTCTGCCGAAGACTTTCGTTCTGTTTATTTTAGCCAGCACGAACTAAATACACTCACTGACGCAGCGCAGTTTACCCGATAATCTATGAACGAGAACGCTTTCCTATCCTTAGTTACATTCGGTACGCTAACCACTGACGAGTCAGGGTTCACGCTACCACTCACTATCAATCCAGCACATGAGATATTTGAAGGGCATTTTCCAGAGCATCCGATCGTGCCAGGTGTTGTCACCATGGAGATACTCAGGAGAGGGTTGGCGTTAGCGACGAGTCAGAACATTCGCTTGCGTAAGGCTGCCAATATTAAGTTTCTCGGGATGATAGATCCCAATGCTACACCAGAACTGGTTTTGCAGTTTAGCACGACAGAAACGGACGAGGGACTCAAAGTTAAAGCCAGTATATCTGCCAAGGACACCGGTGCGGTACTGTTCAAACAGCAAGCCACCTATTATGCAAGTTGAGGCAGCGCATATCCATTATTGCGTACTGATCCCGACTTACAACAACGGGACGAAGATAGCACCTGTGCTAGATGCGGTCTCTGACTATACGTCTAACGTGATCGTGATCAATGATGGGGCGACAGACGATACTGCCGAGATATTGGCGCGTTTCCCACAGTTCGAGGTGATCACACACCCTGTCAATCAAGGAAAGGGCGTGGCACTCCGACATGGGTTCGAAAGGGCGATCGAGCTAGGCTATGACTATGCGATTACGATCGATTCGGATGGACAACATGATCCAGATGATATTCCGCTGTTTTTGCAGGCGGTAGCTGCCAATCCTGGAGCAGTAGTGATGGGTGCGCGCAATATGGAGCAGGAGGGCGTGCCAGGCAAGAGTAGCTTTGGCAACAAGTTTTCTAACTTTTGGTTTTGGGCGGAGACGGGGATTTCACTGCCTGATACGCAGACAGGATTTAGAGCCTACCCATTAGCGCCTATCAGTAAGAAGCGATGGATCACCTCTAAATTTGAGTTCGAGATAGAAGTGATTGTGCGGTTGGCCTGGTCTAATGTTCCTTTTGAGTCAGTGCCCATTAGTGTGACTTACGAAGAGGATAGGATTACGCATTTTAGGATGTTTCGTGATTTTGCACGTATCAGCGTGCTCAATACCTTTTTGGTGACCTTGGCTTTGTTGTTTTTCTTGCCTCGGCTATTGATCATGCGTTTTTCGCTTCAAAATTCAAGGAAGAAACTTCATGATGAATTTAAGAAGAACAAGGACAATCCAGGGCGAATGGCTTTCTCTGTCGGTTTAGGACTCTTTTTTGGGATATTTCCGGTTTGGGGCTTTCAGATGCTTGTAGCCTTCGGGATCGGTAGCATATTCAAGCTGAACCGTATGGTGGTGCTTTTCTTTTCGAATATTAGTGTCCCACCTATGATACCGCTCATTATTTTCTTGAGCTTTGTATGCGGAGCACCTTTTGTCGATGATCCCGTGTCTATCGAAGACTTTAGAGTCCTGACGATGGATTCCATTTATGATCAGTTGAGACAGTATGTGATAGGTTCGATTTTATTTTCCTTTCTAGCGGGTGGACTAGGGACACTGATTTCCTTTCTGATTTTGACTTTTGCACAGCGCAAACCACTGGAGGACTAATATAAACTGGGGTGTTGGTTGTACTCGTAGTGAATATTACTAGTTTTTGAGATTTTTGTTGATGAATTTGTTTATTGTTTATCCCGAAATTCCTTTGGAGTGACTCCAACTTTCTGTTTGAATATTCGGTTGAAATGCTGTGGGTATTTAAAACCCAGTTCGAAGGCTATTTCCTTTACCGATTTTTCTGAGTCGAAAATTTTGTCTTTAGCAATTTCAATCAGTTTCTTTTGAATGAATTCTTGAGCAGATTTACCAGTTTCCTTTTTTATCAAATCTCCAAAGTAGTTGGCAGAAAGATGTAGTTGGTCTGCAAAATATCCTACCGAAGGAAGTCCCTCAGAATAAGGTTTTTCAGATTTGAAGTAGCCATTTATCAACTCTTCGAATTTAGCTAATACGCCTGTATTGATATGCTGACGGGAGACGAATTGTCGATCATAAAAGCGCTCACAGTAATCTAAAAATAGACTAATATTCGCAGTGATGAGCTTTTTACTATGCTTGTCAATAGGGCGTTTGAGTTCATTTTCTACTATTGACAATAGTTCCAATACTGTTTGTTGCTCGTCGGTAGAGAGATGCAATGCTTCGGATAGATTGTACGAGAAGAAACCACAGTCATCGATTTGTTTGGCAAGGGGTGTGCCCAACAGGATGTCTGGATGAAAGGTCAACCCTCTACCCACAGGTTGGTAGATGTCCGTTTTGTTACTTACATCGACTACCTGCCCTGGACCTATGAAAACGAGTGTGCCTTCCTGATAGTCGTAGGTGTTTTTCCCATAAGCTAAATCTCCACATTTCACTTCTTTCAAGATAATTGTAAAGATGCCAAAGGACATGTTGTAACCATGCCGTGGCTCTGCGTCGGAGAAATCCAATACACTCACCGATGGATGCAAGGTGGGGTGATTATTAAAATCATTGTAAGACTTGACCGTATCGAATATTTTCTGATCACTCATATTGTTTCCCTTTTATAAGTCTAAACTAGAACAATTTTCAAATAGCGCTGACAACATCAGTAATAATGGTATGCTCAACCGTAATATGTGTATTAACTCACATAAAATCAATGCGTAAAATTGTATAGTTAGTATGGAAACGAAAGCCTAATAGAGGAGATCAATCCATGACATGCCTAAAGTCTAAATACGACAAAGAGAGGGGCAATGATAGATAGCTTTGATTAGCCCCAGCGCATGATCAAATAGGTGATATTGGTAGCTCTTTCAGTAATCTATATACTCATTCTGTGCAGCTTTGTTTGTAAGATTGTATAGGTCACAAATCACTTAAAAGATGATTAACTGCATGGTAATTAGTATATTTAGATTTATTGGTTGGATCAGTGATGAGTAGAAAGAGGTGAGAAATTCACTCGAAAATGAGTATGATTCTACTGGTGCTTTTGCAGTCAAGAAGGTGAAGTTAAGTCAATAATAGTCCCGAATAAATAAACAAGAAATGGCAAAGTTTAGTCTCAAAATAAACGGTAGTTCACGTGAAGTGGATGTAGAGCCCAGCACTCCTATGCTTTGGGTTTTAAGAGATCACCTTGATCTGACAGGTACGAAATATGGGTGTGGTGTAGCTCAGTGTGGCGCTTGTACTATACATTTCAATGGTACGGCTACACGGTCGTGCCAACTACCTGTTTCTGTAGTTGGTGATAGCGAGATTATAACCATTGAAGGACTTTCAGAACATGGAGACCATCCTGTACAGCGAGCGTGGCTTGAGCATGATGTGCCTCAATGTGGTTATTGTCAATCTGGTCAAATCATGAGCGCAGTTTCTTTGCTCAAATCTAACCCTAGTCCGACGGATGAGCAGATAGAAGGAGCAATGAGTGGCAATATATGTCGATGCGGCACCTATGTCAGAATCAAGTCGGCTATCAAAACAGCATCCAAACTTTAGACAGTACACCCATGGCAATATTAAAGACGAAGGTCGGTAGACGCTCATTTATAAAAACTTCAGCACTAGCAGGAGGAGGATTGATGATTAGTTTTAGTTGGTTGGCTTCATGTACGCCAGGTCAATCTGTAGAAGAAGTGCTCGCCATGCCGGATGAGTGGTTCGAGCTTAATTCCTATTTGAAAATAGGTGACAATGGAAGAGTAACTATCCGTGTGCCCAATCCTGAATTTGGGCAAAACGTAAAAACATCTATGCCAATGATTGTAGCAGAGGAGTTGGATACAAACTGGAAGTATGTTGTTTCAGAACAGGCACCTTATGACAAGACCAAGTACGACAGGCAGTTTACGGGCGGTAGTCAGGGAATTCGACGCGCTTGGGCTAGCCTACGGATGGCTGGTGGTACTGCTCGGCAGATGCTTAAACAGGCAGCAGCTAATGAATGGCATGTGGCTATAGATGAAATCAGAACCGAGGATGGTCAGCTTATACATGAGGCAAGTGGAAAAAAAGCGAGCTATGGAGCCTTTGCGTCTGCGGCGGCACTACTCCCTCAACCAGAGCAGGTGGAACTCAAGGATGTCAAGAACTTTTCGATCATTGGGCAGTCTAAAAAAAATGTGGATGGAAAAGCGATTGTCACTGGTCAGCAAAAATATGGCATTGATATCAAATCTGAGGATATGCTGTACGCGGCGATTGTACACCCGCCAGCTTTTGGCCAAAAGCTAAAAGGGTTTGATGCGGATTCTGTTAGATCCATGTCTGGTATAGTGGATGTGTTTGCATTTGAGACATACAGTGAGGGCTATGAACAAAACTTTTTTGACACCCACACACACAACAAGCTAATAGCGATAGTTGGAAAGAGTACTTGGGAGGTTTTTCAAGCTAAAAAAGAAATTAGAGTAGAATGGGAACCTTTCAACGAGTTTTCATTTGACATGGATATGTTCGGTAACAAAACCACTGTCAATGTCCCAAGTGGTTTGGAAAGCACCAGTGATCATCTCGCCAAATTTAAGTCTCATTTGGGTAGACCTGGTACTTTGCTTAGGAAAGATGGCGATCCAGACAAGGCATTTGCTGAGGCTGACAAGGTGATTGAGAAAACGTATACAGCTCCTTTTTTAGCGCACAATATGATGGAACCGATCAATTGTTTTGCGCATGTCACTCCCGAAAAAGCGCTAGTACGTGGGCCTATTCAAGCACCTGAGTTTATTGAGGGTACCATCGCCGCGCGCTTGGGGTTGCCACTAGAAAAGGTTGAAATTGAAATGTCTAGAATGGGAGGGGGCTTTGGCAGAAGAGCCTATGGTCACTACATGGTAGAAGCAGCGGTGATATCTAAGAGAGTGGGGAAGCCGATAAAGATGACCTACTCCAGAGAAGATGACATGACTTATGGGATTTATCGCCCTGCATACTGTGCTACATACAGAGCTGCTTTGGATGCCGACAACAATCTAATCGCTTTTCATGTCAAAGCTGGCGGTATCCCTGAAAGTCCGCTTGGGCGTGGTGCCGCTAATAGATTTCCCGCGGGTGCTGTAGATCATTATTTAGCAGAGGAGTGGTCTGAGCCATCTAATATTACTGTAGGAGCATTTAGAGCCCCTCGATCAAATTTTCACGCCAGTGCGGAGCAGTCATTTTTGGACGAGTTAGCAGAACTGGCAGGTAAAGACCCTATTGATTTCCGATTAGAACTCCTTCAGCGTGCCAAAATTAATCCAGTAGGAGAAAATAACGATTATGATGCAGACAGGTACGCAGGTGTCCTTGAGTTGGTTCGTGAAAAATCAAACTGGGATACTGCAAAGCCTGGCCTCAGCAGAGGCGTTTCAGCCTATTTTTGTCACAACAGCTACGCCGCACATGTACTGGATTTGAAAATGGAAAATGGAAAGCCTCGAGTAGAAAACGTAACCTGCGTCATGGACTGTGGTGTGGTAGTGAACCCAGATGCTGCAGCAAATATGGCTGAGGGTGCTATTGTGGATGGTATCGGCAATGCTTTTTATGGGGTGATGACTTTTAGAGAAGGTCAAGCCGACAAGGAGAATTTTGGCCCTTATCGGATGATCAGACATAGCGAAGCACCTAAAAATATAGCGGTTCATTTCGTGCAAAATGAGATAGACCCAACAGGAATGGGAGAGCCTCCGTTTCCACCAATTTTTGGAGCAGTAGCCAATGCACTTTACCAAGCAACTAACCGAAGGTACTATAATCAGCCCTTCCTTGGTAAAGGATTTGAGTTGGGATAAAAAGGAGGAAAAGAAGAAAACGATCGAACACTTAGAGCAAAGAGTATGTTTTTTGAACTGAAACAAATCATTCAGCATGCGGTGACTTGCCAGTCAGCATCTGTAAAGTGCGTACTGGCGACTGTTGTGGGGCTGGATGGCTCATCATATCGCAAGCCTGGCGTTCGGATGTTAATTACGGAGCATTGTGAGACAGTTGGCGCTGTGAGTGGAGGCTGCGTCGAAAAGGAAGTGATGAGACAGGCACAGGCGGTCTTTAGGGATGATGTGGCTTGTGTGATGACCTATGATGGAAGGTATAGGCTAGGGTGTGAAGGCGTTTTATTTATCCTGATTGAACCTATTTTGCTTAGTCATAAATTTTTACGGATTTGGTCAGATATACTTGATAGTAGATTGCCTGTTTCATTAGTTTCACAATATCAAAAAGAGGTCAGTCAATCTCCCCAATATGGCACCTACCTAAGATACAACGACGAAAATGTTCCACTGAGCACAAGTTTTGACTTTAGCGAAAGCTACCAAATATTTCAAGAAACATTGACGCCACCTCTTAGGCTAGTGATTGTTGGTACTGAGCATGATGCGGTCCACATGGCTCGCTTGGCTAGTGATAGTGGGATGGAGGTAATTGTCGTTAGTTCGGTGAAAGATCCTCGTGTGCCAAACGATTTTTTGGGAGCATCAGCAGTTGTAGCGCTGGAGCCAGATGATATCCAATCTTTGGGTTTGGATGATCAAACCGCTATCATTCTGATGACGCACAGTTATTCGCGTGACTTTCAGTATGCGCTAAACCTACTCCAAACCGAATACTGTTATTTTGGCATCATAGGTTCTCATAAGCGCAAAAACATGCTATTAGATGAACTCCTTCAGTACAATGAAGAGTTGGATATAGATAAGCTAGAGCATGTACATTCTCCAGCAGGTTTGGATATTGGGGCGGTTACGCCGCAGGAGATTGCCCTTTCTGTGATAGCCGAAATCATTTCATTGGTGAGGCAGCGAGACGTTCTGCGTGAGAGCGTTCATGTCAACATGATCCAAAAGGGGTAGATGGGACTAGCAGCAATCGTATTGGCAGCAGGAGCATCTACGAGAATGGGACAAGCCAAGCAACTCATGATGATTCAGGATGAACCTATGATCAATAGAGTGTTTAATCTCATTGAACCACTTTCATTTCCGATCGTATTTTGTGTGACAGGAGCACACCATAAAAGGATATGCGAAGTGATTCCTGATGAAGTAGGTGTGATTCATAATAAACGTTGGTCGACAGGCTTGGGAGGAAGTATACAGATCGGGATCAATCACGTTATGGATCGAAAGGAGATCGACGGAGTTTTTCTTTTTCTAAGTGATCAGCCATTTATTTTGACCAGTGATCTTAAGAAAATGGTTGAATTGTATTCTGCGAACCCCGACTCCTGCATAGCGTCATCATATGGTGGAGTACCAGGCGTTCCTGCTATTATTCCCCGACGTTATTTTTCGTCTTTGTCAAAATTAGAAGGGAGTACTGGTGCGAAATCCATGATGACCCAAACTGAAACAAATCTTGTCTTGTTTCAGCACAGTCGCGAATTGGTGGATATTGATACCATTGAAGACTATCATAGCGCAATACATTTCTTCTGATATTTTATCATATTCTCTGCGTAGCATTATCCCAAGCTTGGTCTAATGTTATGAAATAGCTCATGTAGTTGTATATTCATTAACATGCCTTATTGGCTATTAATTCAAAAATATTGATGAGTAATTGACTCACTGCCAATAGGTATTATAAATGCCAAGAGTATGCTATTGGGGGCAGGTTAATAAGTGCTAGCGGTCCTAGGACGAACGAGCCATGGATTTGCAAGTCTCGCTTCGCTTTAAGACTTAAAAAAGCTGTGAAATCAATTTTTTGACCTTCCGAAGGCTTGCGGAGAGTAGAAAAATGCATTTTTGAGTCTTCAGCGGATTTGCGGAATGTAGAAAAACCAATTTTTCACCTTCCCACAGGCTTGCACAAAGTAGAAAAACCAATTTTTGGCTATTAAGTGGGCTTGCGGAAAGCAGTAAAATGTATTTTGTGGTTCATACAGTCAGACGAGGGAATGTTACATACTTCTGCTGATGGTATTCATGTCCTCTGTGTAGCATTATCCCAAACTTCGTCCAATGTTATCAAATAGCTCATGTAGCTGTACATTCATTAACATGCCTTTCTTGCTATTAATACAAAAATAATGATGAGTAAATGGCTCAGTAACATGTGTTTATCACTTTTGTAAATAAACGAGCATGAATATTCAACTAACCACTCCATCATTCAAAGGAATGCCCCACCACTCGAAGCGTGCCAGGGTTGTGTATCTTTTCAGAGCAGTACAACAGTTTTTCTTTTCTATGATTTCGCAGTTCACCGGATCGTTAAGATCGCCACTCAAGTCGAACTAGATGAAGAAGTCAGAAAAACGCAGTGTTGATATCCTTATATTGTCAGATATCCACCTAGGCACCTATGGTTGTCGAGCGAAGGAGCTGCTCGTCTATCTCAAGAGTATATCTCCCAAGGAAGTAATTCTCAATGGTGACATCATAGATATATGGCAGTTTAGTAAGCGTTACTGGCCCAAAAGCCACATGAAGATCGTGAGCTATATCTTTAAGTGGATCTCAAAAGGTGTCAAGGTAACGTATCTCACGGGCAATCATGACGAAATGCTGCGTAAGTTCGAAGGCTTCACGGTCGGGTCATTCGAGTTGCAAAACAAGATGGTGTTAGAGCTGAATGGAGAGAAGGCTTGGGTTTTTCATGGAGACGTATTTGATATCACGATGCAGCATTCGCGCTGGGTAGCTCAGTTGGGAGCGATAGGGTATGATTCGCTCATTATGATCAATCAGGTGGTCAATTTCGTCAGCGAATTTATGGGAAAGGGACGGATTTCGCTTTCTAAGAAAGTGAAAAATAGCGTGAAGAGCGCGGTGAAATACATCAACCAGTTTGAACAAACCGCAACAGAGATTGCCGCGGACAATGGGTTTCGCTATGTCATATGTGGACACATTCATCATCCCGAAATGCGAGAGTATGTCACAGAGAAGGAACCCGTCATGTACTTAAACTCGGGAGACTGGATAGAAAATTTGACCTCACTGGAGTACAATGATGGCAAGTGGTCGATTTTTCAATTCAAGGACGAGGACTTTCCTCAGTTGAAAACAGGAAAGGATAGAGAGCAAGAGTTAGAAGAAGAGATCATGGATTTGTCCGACAAAACGCCGAAAGAACTCTATGGGCGTATGCTCCAAGAGATGTTGAAGAATTAAGAGATTAAGCAGTAGTCAATGAAGATATTATACGCGATACAAGGAACGGGAAATGGTCATTTGAGCCGTGCCATGGATGTGATTCCCGCATTAGAAAAACGGGTCACAGTGGATGTGCTCATCAGTGGGATACAGGCAGATCTCAAAGTTCCTTTTCCAGTCAAGTATCGCTATGATGGGTTGAGCTTTATCTTTGGTAAAGGTGGCGGAGTGGATATACTCAAGACGTTTCGAAGAGCAAGTGTCCGAAGACTGATTCGTGATATCAAGAGCTGCCCTGTGCAGGACTATGATTTGGTGATCAATGATTTTGAACCCGTGTCAGCGTGGGCTTGTCGAATCAAAGGGATAAAGTGTATTGCGCTTAGCCATCAAAGTGCGTTGCGTTCTAGTTTGGTACCCAAACCAAAACATGCTGATTGGATGGGGTCTCAGATTCTCAAAAACTATGCACCTGCCAGTGACTATTATAGCTTTCATTTTAGAAAGTATGATAACAAGATTTTTACGCCCATCATTCGCAATGATATCCGCAATCAGGAGATCACAGATATGGGACACTTTACGGTGTATCTACCTGCCTATGGTGACAAGAAATTGATCAAAAATTTGGCGAAAATAAAGAATGCCAAGTGGGAGGTCTTCTCTAAACACACGACGAAAGATTATAGCCAAGGCAACGTCCATATTCAACCCATCGATGGGATGAAGTTCGTGCAGAGTATGGCTGCTAGTGCAGGCGTGTTGTGTGGGGCTGGATTTGAGACGCCTGCTGAGGCGATGTACCTGACTAAGAAACTGATGGTGATCCCTATGAAGCGTCAGTATGAGCAGCATTTTAACGCAGAGAGTCTGCGCGAGTTAGGAGTCCCAGTACTCCCTAAACTAGGCAAGAAGAGTAGAAAAGTACTGCAAGAATGGGTAGATGAGGGAAAAGAGATTCCTGTTTATTTTCCTGAGCAGACCCAGTTTATCATCGACAAGGTGCTGCAGGAGCATATCTCCGCACCAGAAATAGAAGAGGTGAAGAAAAAAGCCCCGCTTTTCTCCTTGCCAATCCTGAAAATATTATCCTAATATGATTTTTACGAAAGACGATTTTGGCCCTAATTTCCATTGGGGAGTGAGTACTGCGGCCTATCAAATAGAAGGTGCACATGATAGTGATGGCAAAGGGCCTTCTGTTTGGGATCAGTTTGTCTCTAAAAAAGGTAAAATTCAGGATGGGTCGAATGGCAACCATGCCTGCAATCACTACCATAACTATGCTGAAGATGTAGCACTTATCCAGTCGTTGAATATTCCCAATTATAGGTTTTCCATTGCTTGGTCTCGTATTTTTCCAGAAGGAGTGGGCTATATCAATCAAGCAGGAGTGGACTACTACAACCGATTGATAGACGCCTGCCTAGCCAGTGATGTGGTGCCGTGGATCACCCTGTATCATTGGGATCTTCCGCTTGCGCTTCAGCGTAAGGGGGGCTGGGTCAACCGTGAGGTGTTGCACTGGTTTGAGGAGTATGTCACGGCATGTGTCAAACTTTTCGGTGACCGAGTCAAAAACTGGATGGTGCTCAATGAACCAATGGTGTTCACGGGAGCAGGGTATTTTTTAGGGTATCATGCACCAGGCGTCAAAGGGATTAAAAATTTCGTACCAGCGATGCATCACGCTACGCTGTGTCAGAGTCTGGGTGGACGGATTATTCGTGACCTATGTCCAGATGCGCATATCGGGACTACATTTTCGTGCTCACATATCGATCCAGCGAGTCAAGAGACGAAGGATATCAAAGCGGCTAAGCGTTTTGATGCCTTGCTCAACCGCTTATTTATAGAACCAGCGATGGGGCTAGGCTATCCTGTGGAAGATCTACCAATCGCAAAGCGCGTAGAGGACTATTTGGAAGTAGATGATGAGAAGAATATGCCTTTTGACTTTGATTTTGTAGGCTTACAGAACTATACGCGTGAGGTAGTCAGGCACAACTGGTACATTCCCTATCTACAGGGACAGATTGTAAAAGCCGAAGACAGAGATGTGGAAAGGACGGAAATGGGATGGGAGGTCTATCCCAAAGGGATCTACAAGATGTTGAAGCGATTCAATAGCTATGAGAATGTCAAGTCAATCCTAGTGACTGAGAACGGCGTAGCGTTTGATGATCAGGTTGATAGCGGCTATGTCAAGGACCCACGCCGAGTCAAGTTTTTGCAGTCCTATATCTCCGAGGTGCTCAAAGCGAAACGCAACGGAGTGAAAGTGGACGGATACTTTATTTGGTCACTGATGGACAACTTTGAGTGGGCAGAGGGGTACGCGCCTCGTTTTGGGATAGTACACAATGATTTTGAGACACAAAAACGTGTCGTGAAGGACTCTGGGTATTGGTACTCGCGCTTTTTGAAGTCATCTAAGGTGATGCTTAGCGATGATCCCAAGAAGTCGATGGTTTAGCTTTTTTGATTGTAGAACGACAGGCTGTCAAGAGAAAAAGATGGACAGTTCGAAGAAGTAAAGGAATGTCAAGAAGATCGCCATGGACAGTTTCGTATCTAGGGTCATAAAGACAAAATGATAGAGCAATGCACCCAGTAGGATTATTTTGATCAAAAAATTAAAGAACCCCATCATGCTGCCTCTCTGCTTGAGGTGTATGATATCTCCCTGAGTCGAGCGGTAATCCATCGTCACGGGCAGAGAAAAGATAGTTGACCGGTGTACAGTAGCGACTTGATTCTTTCGCATGTATTTAACATCTCCTTTGTCGAACTTCATATGAAAGTCTGGAAAATGAACGACATCATAGTACCCGTAGGATTTACCTCTTTCAGGAGCTACTTGTCTGTTGACCACTTGATAGTCATCAGTTTGTAGGGGTAGGTAAGTGTCTACCTCCAGCAGTATATTGAACAGCAGCATGGCGACTGTACCCACATTGAAGAATTTAAGTAGGTATTTGATTAGCTCATTTTTTTCTCGGATCGCATCGCGTGTACGCTGCTGTGCATAGGCTCTGGCTTTGGCACGATACTGACGGTATGCCTCTGCCTCTGGATCATAGTCATAGTCAGACTGAGAGGGTTTGATCGTCTGAGGTCGAGGACCTACAGTGGTTAAAAATTTGTAAGCCTCATGGATTTGAATGAAACGCTCTTTGGCATCTTCATACTTGCTAATGTCTGGATGATATTGCTTAGATAGGGAACGGTAGGCGGCTTTTATTTCTGCTTTTGTAGCACCTTCATGGAGACCCAGTATGTCAAGATAGTAGTTATGCGTCACGTGGAGGAGTTTGTTTTTTGGATGTGGAAAGCTAAAAAGAATTGGGTGTTTGTTAGGGAAAAGTGTTTAAAAAATTAGAGTTGATTCAATAGCTCTTTTTGGGGATCAATTTTTTCAAAGGCTCAACTTATAATCTCTCGACAAATCTAAATATACGGAAATAGCTGTAATGACAACTTCGGGAAGTCAGTAGTGCAATTCAGTAGAATTCACCAGAGTTAGACTTTATTCATAATTCGAAAATCAAATATTAATTGGATACTGACAAATACACATAGGTAGCTAGCGAACAAACACTGTGCATATATAGAGTCTGTCTTTGTAGTTTATTCGAGGTGAAAATCAATTCGAATTAATATGAAAAAGTTAACCTTACTGATAATGATGGGTTTGTTGTCCTTGAAGTATTCTTCAGGGCAAGCCCAATGTACAGCTCCATTTCAAAATGTGATGGAGAATTTTGATGTCGTACCAGATCCTAATGATCGGTCGGTTCTTCCTGATTGTTGGAGCTCTTATTATACTGCACCATACAACGGGCGTGAGAATGGGTCGATTCAGGTTTATAATGGGGAGTTAGCCATGAACTCTACCTATGGAGGGATAGCCTTTACACCAAATCTCAACAATGTAGATGGTGTGATTAGTTTTAAAGCGTATAAAGGATACTCAGGCACAATGACCTTGGATATGGGCTTTTATGTAGGTTCGACATTTCATATTGCTCAGAGCTATACCTTGTCTTCTACAGAGCAAACATATACCTATGACTTTTCCACTTATACAGGTACATCAAATTCTAATATTGCATTTAGACATGGTAATGGAAATGGCTCTGCAGTGAATTTGTATATCGACGATATAGATTATAGAGGGCAGTGTCTAAACCCAGGGAACCCTACAGCAATTGCAAAGGACATAACTGTATCACTAGGGTATAATGCGCCTGAAGTAGTCGTGAGCGCGGCTCAAATCAATAACGGGTCTAAAGACGACTGTGACATTACGATCACTAATTTTAGCCTTGACAAAACTACATTTACTTGTGATGATCTGGGAGAAAACACCGTGACACTGACAGTAGTGGATGAAGGTGGACGAACTGACACGGATATAGCGATCATTACTGTAGAGCCCTATGTGGATATAGCAGTTTATACTAGTACAGGGATCGTTTTGGATGAAAATGGAGAAGCGAGCTATACAGTCGAGGAACTCAATCATGAAAACAGTTCAGCCTGTAGTGCTATTACGTATAGTTTTAACCAGCTAGAGTTTAGTTGTGCAGATATGCCATATACAGATGTGACGGTTACGGCTACTTACGACGGAGAAACAAAGTCCTATACACGTACTTTGAGCATCAAAGATGTAACTGCCCCAGTAGTGACGGTTCAAGACATTAGTGTGACCTTAGATGAGACGACCAATGAGGTAGCCATTACGGCAGACATGGTAGATGATGGTTCTACAGATGTCTGTTCGTCAACGTTGACTTACTCACTATCCAAGACGCAGTTTGACTGTTCAGATGTAGGAGAAAACGTGGTGATACTGACGGTGACAGATGAGTCAGGCAATAGCAATACTGCCGAAGCAACGGTGACCGTTCTTTCGACTATCACAGATGAGACCTTGACTAGCTCGGTGACCGAGTTTTGCCCAGATGGTACATCATCTGATGTGACCATCTCTACAGGAGGGTCTGAAGTAGGCGTGAGTTATTACCTAAGAAATAGTGCAACGGGTAGTGTCGTAGATGGTCCGATTGCTGGTACAGGCAATGCGTTAGACTTTGATGCAGGTACACTCAGTGAGACGACTACATTCAACGTCTACGCCGAACCTGATGAGGTAGAAGACTATGCGTTGGAGTTTGCTCAGGGAAATCAATATGTTGCTGCTGGAGAAGATGTAGATTTTAACTATGATCAGGGATATACCATGGAGGTTTGGGTTAAATCCTCTTTTAATACAAGCTATTCACATGCGTTGGTAGAATACGGTACGAGTGGAGCTAGTGATATTCAAATCTATGTTCAGGGTACAACAGGTTATTTGACAATTGTTCATGATAGAAACGGATCACCCAATACTTATTTTCAGTTTCCTCAACCACCAACTAACCAATGGACGCACATAGCAGTGACTTATGATGGGGGTACAGCGGGTGTTAAAGCTTACTATGATGGAGTGGAACAAACTAGAACCAACGAAGTGAACCCGACAGGTTTGTTGCCCAAGCGAGCTGGGGCTACTTTAAATATCGGCCGAGCGTTGACATTTAATAATGCTACTGATAGTTATTCGGGGCTGATGGATGAGCTCAGGTTATGGAGTGTCGAGAGAACCTCTACAGAGATATCTGATAATATGAACGCTGCCCTAACTGGGGCAGAAACGGGACTCGTATCCTATTTTGATTTTAACCAAGAAGGATCTTCTGTTTTGACAGATCTTGCTGGTGACAATGATGGTACGTTGACAAGCATGGATCCAGCAACAGACTGGGTGAATGGAGTATTTTATCATGAGGTATGTGGGGTGTCGATGATGTCTGAGGTAACCGTCGGAGACGGTACTGCTCCTACGGCGATCGCACAAGATATCACTGTACAACTGGATGCGAATGGCAATGCAGCGATCACTGCTGAGGACATAGACAATGGTTCGACTGATAACTGTACAGCAGTTGGTGACTTGGTCATGACGCTAGATCAGAGTGAATTTGATTGCACCATGTCTGGAGAAAATACGGTGACGTTAACCGTGACGGATGCCTCAGGCAATGAAGCAACAGCTACGGCAGTTGTCACGATTCCGTCATTGATAGAAGATGCGGTGGTGAGTACAGAGACTACATCTGTTTGTCCAGGATCAACTGCTACGATTAGTCTGGCGAGTTCTATGGAAGGGATCAGCTATTATCTGCGCAATGCTGCGGATGAGAATATAGCAGGACCTATAGCGGGAGATGGAGAAGCATTGGATTTCGAAACGACAGCCATCAATGCCGAGACTACTTATCATGTGAGTGGTCAGTTAGAGGCATCTGAAGATAACAAGGCCGTGCAGTTTGGTGGAACCAGTACAGCTGCATATGCTGAAATCGCATCTTCTACTACGATGCAATTGTCGGGCAGTTTTACACTAGAAGCATGGATCAACCCTAGTACTTACAACAATTACGTGCCAATTATAGAGACCTATGATGCATCAGGAGGGTATATATTAAGGTTGCAATCGAATGGAATTCCTGAAGCTTATGCGATGTACAGTTCTTCAAGTTTCTCAAAACTGGTGGGTAATACGGCGGTACCAGCAAATCAATGGAGTCACTTGGCTTTTGTTTTTGACGAAGAGAATGACAACATGACGCTATACATCAATGGTACTAGCGTGGGGTATTTGGCTTCCACGATTGATCAGAGAGGTAGCGGGACGACTATCAAGCTAGGAGCCATAGGAGCTAATGCTCAGAGGTATGGTCAAGTGACGGAGGATGAAGTGAGGATTTGGAATGGTGTTCGTACGCATCAGGAGTTGCTCGATAACATGAATACCTCGCTATCAGGGGATGAAGCCAATTTGGTAGCCTATTACACTTTTAATGACATGACTTTTGCGGCTAGTGACATGGTGATCACTGACCAAAGTGGTAATGGCAATGACGCAGTGATCAAAGGGGTCTATGATGCTGAAAATATTATAGAAGGGGCTGACATTAACCCAAGTGTAGTGTGTAGCGGTGATATGTCTACTACGGTGACGATTACACCAGAGGATGTCACAGACCCAGAGGTCGTGACGCAGGATATCACCGTGGGACTAGATGGTAATACGTCTGTGACGATTACGACAGAGGATATTGACAATGGGTCTTCGGACAACTGTAGTGCATTGACTTTTGCCTTGGATGTGACCACATTCACGGATGCAGAAATAGGTGAACATACGGTAACCCTGACAGCTACGGATGCTAGTGGTAACTCGGCGACTGCCACTGCCACAGTGACTGTAATAGATAAGTTGACTCAAACCATCACTTTTGCTGCGATTGCAGACCAAGTATACGGAGCAGAACCAGTTGATTTGGATGCTTCGGTGGACTCTGGTTTAGAGTTGACCTATAGAGTCGTTGATGGGCCAGCGACGATTTCGGATGCAGGAGTCAATTTGACCGGTGTAGGTACAGTGACTATAGAGGTTTCACAAGCTGGAGATGAAGATTATGCAGAGGCTATTTCTCAGCAACAAAGCTTTGAAGTCAGTCCTGCGACATTGACAGCTACTGCTGATGACTTGGAGGTTATTTATAATGGGTCAGTTCCTGAGCTAATGGTGACT
The DNA here is from genome assembly GCF_900142205.1 of Reichenbachiella agariperforans. Classification (GTDB taxonomy): domain Bacteria; phylum Bacteroidota; class Bacteroidia; order Cytophagales; family Cyclobacteriaceae; genus Reichenbachiella; species Reichenbachiella agariperforans. Next base: position 96,294 of record NZ_FRAA01000003.1, on the reverse strand, counting down.
TATACTGGTTTTGTTAATGGAGATGATGTGTCAGACCTGACAACAGAGCCTACCTTGACGACAGATGCAACTGGTGATGCAGGAACTTATGTGATTAATGTCACTGGAGGAGAAGCTTCCAATTATACATTTACACTAGTAGCGGGTTCATTAGAGATTACACCGGCAGCCTTGACGGTGACGGCTGATGACCAGCAGATCAACTATGGAGATGCTATTCCTGCCCTTACCATGACCTATAGCGGTTTCGTGAATGGAGAAGATGAATCAGCTCTTGATACAGAGTATGTTTTAAGTGTGGATGGAGATGGTGTCAATGCAGGAACTTATACTATCCTTGTTTCTTCCAGTGCTAATACTTTAGCGCGCCAATCAGCCAATGCCAAAATAGACAAAGAGGCTTCTGAGGGTAACTACAGTATTACCACAGTCAATGGTACATTAACAGTGAATAAAATACCATTGACCATCACTGCTAATGATCATGCTTTAGTCTATGGAGAGACCATTCCAGAATTTGGTATGACATATAGTGGCTTCATTAATGGGGAGAGCCATGAGAATTTGCTCTCCCTCCCGACAGCTTCTGTAGATGGAGGAGTCAATGCGGGTACCTATGATATAGTCTTAGCCTTTAATACTATGGAAGAGCTTGCTAGACAAAGTAGTGCTTCTAAATCAGTAGTCGCAAAGGCAGATAACTATGAGATCACCTTGGTGAATGGAACCTTGACGATAGCACAAAAGGAACTGACGGTAACTCCAGATGATCAGACGATGGTCTTTGGGGAGGAACTGCCTGAGTTGACGATGGCTTATTCAGGATTTGTAAATGCGGACGATGCATCAATGCTAGATACTGCTCCTGTAGCGAGTACCACAGCTACGAGTAGTAGTGATATAGGCCAGTACGATATCACTGCAGCAGGTGCTTCGGATGTGAACTATAGCTTTGTGTATGTCACAGGTCAGTTGACCATAGGAGTTGCCACTGCTACGATTTCTATTACTGATTTAGACAGACATGCTAATGGTTCAGCAATCATACCGACAGTGACGACTAGTCCAGCTGGCTTGAATGTGATATTGACCTATGACGGATCATCTACCGCACCTACAGCAGAAGGAACTTATCAGGTAGTGGCTACCATAGATGAGCCTAACTATACAGGCGATGCGAGTGCGACATTGGTAATAAATCAAGTGTTGTCAGCGGATGACTTGGAGCAAGAGATAAGTTTCTATCCTGTACCAGTGATGGATCAAGTAACGATAGTGGCTAAACAAATAGATAAAGGCCAAGTATTAGTCTACGATATCCAAGGACATCAAGTCATGAATATGAGGCTATCCCAAGGTCAAGGGCAGTATAATGTGAGTGCGTTGCAAGCAGGGTTGTACATTTTTGCAATCATAGATGAAGAATCGAACTTCATCAAGCGACAGAAGATAATAGTTCGATAACAGTGATTTTCACAACAACCGAAAGCGGCCTGATATCAGGCCGCTTTTTGTGTTTATAGCGTAATGTAGATTTCTAGGATACGTTACAGGATTACTGGACTTACCCAATTGCTGACCTAAGAGTCAGATGCAACATCTGTCGCATCGATTGTTGAATATGTGATATAGATATAATTGGCTTTTTCGTCAATTGCGGGTAATATTAGGTTGGTTAAGAAGACAAGGATTCATGGTTAGAAGATTACTAAAGAGCTGCTATAGCCTAGTAGTGGTACTGATGGGTGTGGTGATGGCCGTTCATGGGACGGAGAGACTAAACCAATACGTCTTTACTGCGATAGACGAAGGAATGAGTAAACGTGCCGTGACGTCATTTGCTCAAGATAAAGAAGGGTTCATTTGGATTAGTACTTTTGGGGGAGGTCTATATCGTTATGATGGGTTGGATTACAAGCAGTATAATTTTGAGCCAAATGATTCAACATCTCTGAATAGCAATGTGGTTTTTGGTATTTACAATGACAGTCAGGGAGTCATGTGGGTCATAACAGACAATGGTGTTTGTCGGTTCAATAAGGATAATGACTCTTTCGACCGGTTGAAAGTTATAGTAAATGGGGTCGATGTAAGTGATCGTTCATACTTAGCAATGGCGGAGGACGATCAAAGCAATCTGCTTTTTTCTGCAGGAGGTTATGGGCTGCTGCGTTATGATCGCCAGACAGAGACCACTGACCAGATTTCTGTCCAACGTACTTCAATTGGGCAGCTACAGATTGAGCAGATATTGACGACTACTTCTGGTGAAGTGTATCTCGCGAGTAGCGAAGGCCTGATGATTTTTGACTCAAAAAACAAACAAGTAAAGAAAGCAACTTTTGACGATGCTAGCGGAGGGTTTGAATTGGGAGGGTCGATTATTTCTCTTTACGAATCCAAAAATGGAGATCTCTGGGTAGGGACTCAGCTGGAGGGGGTTTTTAGGCTCTCGCACCGTGATGATCGGGGCAATGGCATTTGGTCGAAACAAAATATACCCGTATCGAACAAGCGCATTTTATCCATGATGGAGGATAAGGGTGGTTTGATGCTCGTCGGGACAGAAAATGATGGGCTGTGGTTAATTAACGAAGAGGGGGAGGTAGTGGATAGCTATTACTATGACAAGTTCGCTGGAGATCATATTAAAGCGAACTCAATTTGGTCACTCTATCGAGATCATAACGACCGTATTTGGCTCGGCTACTATGACAAAGGGGTAGGGTTATATGATCCGAATTATGACAAGTTCAATCATCTCATTAGTCAGGCGAATGACCTGAATTCGCTACATGTGGGTTCTGTTAGTGGTATTGTAGAAGATCGTCAAGGGAAGTACTGGATTAGTATGGATGGGGGTGGTATTGATATTTATGATCCCGAAACTGGCATATTCGAACATACATTAGGACATGATCCGCGAATCAAAGGAATGAAAAATAAAGCCGTGCAGGCACTGTTAATGGATCAGGATTTTGGGTTGTGGGCAGGCAGCTGGGAGGGAGGATTGTTCTATCTGCCCGAGGGAAGCGAACGCTTTCAGCATTTTAATCTCGTGAATAATGAAGGAGAAACTGAGTCGATTCGTATCATATCGCTGGCACAAGGGACAAGCGGTATCCTGTGGTTGGGGACGTTTGGACACGGTCTTTTGTCTTTTGATCCCAAGACGAAACAGTTTACTACCTATCTTGGAGAGGATTTTTTGCAAAATGAATTGGTTAACGTAGATGTTCGTACAGTACTAGTCGATACTAAAAATGATGTCTGGGTAGGGAGTACACGAGGGTTGTATAGACTCTCGCATGCGGGTGGGGATATCACCTCTTGGGAGGAAATCAAGTTGCCTCAAGGGGATGCAAAGCATCATGCTAGTATTACCCATGTCGTTTCCTTGTTTGAGGACTCAAGGCACAATATGTGGATAGGTACGGACGGAGGGGGGCTGTGTCGTTATGATCCATCCACTGTTCGTTTCGAATGGTACAATTCTGAAAACGGCCTACTGCAAGAAACCATAAGTGGTATCATAGAAGACGATCAAGGTAAGATTTGGCTAAGTGGTCAGTCTGGGATTACCTCTTTGGACATTGATACTGGATTCACTCAGCAATATTCGGTGCATGATGGATTGCTGTCTAATGCATACAATTTCAACGCGACGCACAAAAATAACAAGGGCGAGTTGTTTTTTGGCAACTATGCGGGGATTGACTATTTCAATCCTAAGGATTTGATCACCAATAGGGTTAAACCAAAGGTCTATCTCACAGAGTTTCGTTTGTTCAACGAACCAGTATTGCCGAGTCAGAATAATGCAATTCTACAGCAAGTTATTTCAGAGACCGAGGCGATCACTTTGAGGCATGATCAGTCTGTATTTACCATTCAGTTTGTAGGATTGAACTATACCAGACCAGAAGAAAACGAATATGCATTCTATCTGGAGGGGTTAGAGTCTGACTGGAACTATGTAGGTAACAAGCGAAGCGCTACCTATACCAGTTTGACGAGTGGAGAGTATGTCTTTCGGGTCAAAGCAGCCAATAACGATGGTGTTTGGGGAGATGAAGTTCGAGAACTGACGATTACAGTTTTACCTCCGTGGTGGAAGACCAAAACAGCTTTTATGCTATATCTCTCCATGTTTATGTTTCTACTGTATCTGTTTTTTAGGGTGATTAAGATACGAGTCCACGATAAGCAAGCGGTGCTCACAGCTGTGGAAAATAGAAAAAGAGAGGAAGAACTGAATGATAAAAAAATTCAATTCTTTACCAATATCTCACATGAATTTAGGACGCCTTTGACTTTGATCATGAATCCGCTGAGAGATATACTGCATGATCCTAATGTAGCGCTGCCAGAGCGTATGTTGGATAAGCTGCAAGTGATGTACAAAAACTCTGACTTGCTGAAACGATTGATTGATGAGTTGATGGACTTTAGAAAATTGAAGTTTCAAAAGTTAAGACTGAAAGCGGAACTTTTGGATGTAGAAAATGCCGTTAGAGCCGTTTGTGATTACTTTCAAGAGGAAGCTCTTTTTAAAGAAATAGATTTGGACGTGATACCAAATCCAACCGAGCAGCTGCTATGGATGGATCGCGGGATGTTGGAAAAAATAATGTTTAATCTACTTTCCAATGCTTTTAAAGTTACGCCTCAGCAGGGGAGTATTCAGGTGCATACAGAGCTTGCTAGCCATACCTATTCAGATCAAAACACGGTTTATAGTTTGAAAATTAGGATTCGAGATACAGGTCCAGGTTTGGATGAAGATCAGTTGGATAAGATTTTTGAGCGCTTTTATCAAGTGGACAAAAAGAACAAGGATTATTTTGGAGGCACAGGGATTGGACTTGAAGTCGTCAAGGATTTCATCACTTTGAATAAAGGAGACATTATAGTGGAAAGTGAAGTGGGCGTGGGGACGTCATTTGTACTTTGTTTCCGATTAGGGGATGATCATTTGGAAGAAGGTGATAAAGTAGATGCAATTCTACCTGATGAAACCCTGATGACGCCAAATTATAGCGAGAGGCTAGTGGCTAGCGAGGAGAGAGAGGTCGTGCCTGAGCAAAAGCGAAAAACCATTTTGGTCGTGGAGGATAATCTTGAACTACGAAAGTATTTGAAGAATGAGCTAAGTCTAGTCTATAAGGTGTTGATGGCTAAAGATGGACAAGAAGGATTAGAAATGGCAGTCAAAGAGATCCCTGATCTGATTTTGACGGATGTAGTGATGCCGCGTATGACAGGACTAGAACTATGTGCAGCGGTAAAGGGCAATTTGAATACGAGTCATATTCCTATCCTCATGCTGACAGCTAAGAGTAGTGCAGATGAGCATCTCGAAGGAATAGATACTGGTGCAGATGCGTATATCACCAAGCCTTTCGATATGCGATTGGTACTGAGTCAACTGTCTCAGTTGGTTCAGAGTCGTGAGGTGCTCTTTGCCAAGTATTTTAAAGGAACCGCTACGAAGGAGGATGTAGGAAGTACAACGACACTTGACAAGGGATTTATCCAAAAACTATTAGACTATGTCCATGCCAATATCTCCAAAACAGACCTGAGGGTAGAATCTCTAGCAGATGAATTGAACCTGAGTAGGAGTCAGTTGTATCGGAAAGTGAAGGCTATTACAGGTAGTTCCGTCAACGAATTTACACGAAATGTGAGACTGAATCGTGCCCATAAATTGATCGAACAAGGCAATACGAACATATCAGAAGTCAGCTATAGTGTTGGGTTTTCGTCTCCCTCGTATTTCACGAAGTGCTTTAAGGAGTATTTTGGGTATTTGCCTACAGACACTCCTTCGGTTTCTTGATTTGGTGTGTTTTTAGAGCCTATAATACAAAAGAAAAGCCACTCTTCGGAGTGGCTTTTCAAATTGGATAGTCTGTAAGGGCGGCAGACTATCGCCTCTAATTAAAAAACAATTACTAATTACTTTCTTAGTTTCTTAGCGATCGCTAGTGTGTCTTTCACTTTTGCAGTGACTGCTGCATAGTCAAAGTTTCCACTTGCGTCTTTTGAGAATAGTTTCGATCCCATACCTACACAGTGCACGCCTGCATCGAACCATCCTTTCATGTTTTCTTCTGTAGGCTCCACACCACCTGTCGGCATGATGCTAGACCATGAGAATGGGCCTTTGACAGCTGCTACGAACGATGGACCGCCTACTTGAGAGCCAGGGAAGATTTTGACTACTTCGGCACCCAGTTCTTCTGCATAAGAAATCTCTGTCAATGAGCCACATCCTGGTGACCAAGAGATCTTTCTTCTATTACACGTTTTTGCCATCTCTGGATTCAAAATAGGAGATACGACAAAGTTGGCGCCTAACTGGATGTAAAGTGAAGTAGTACCAGCATCTACTACAGATCCGATCCCGAGGATCATTTCTGGGGTTTCTTTAGCAGCGAATTTGTTCAGTTCGCCGAAAACTTCGTGGGCATAATCCCCTCTATTGGTGAATTCGAATACTCTCGCACCACCGTCATAGCATGCTTTCAATATCTGTTTGCACACTTCGAGATCTTTGTGATAGAATACAGGTACTACACCTGTTTCTTTCATTTTCAACGCAACGTCTATTCTTGTAAATCGTGCCATTTTCTTAATTCCAGTTTAATATTTTATTAAAATCATATTGTTCGGGATTGTCTACATACGTTCCCAGTTTTTCATAATCCTTCTCTTTGATGAAGTGAAGGTTTTTGAAGCTCAATTTAGAGATTTCTGCATCTATGTCTACGAGACGTGGAGGGATTACGCCATCTCCATTTTCGAATTCAGACAGATACATAGGTGTGATGTCTCCTCTTGAGTTGGTGGTGACGATACATCCGCTGATGCCTTCGTCGTATAATTTTTTGACCCCAATCGCTAATAAGGTACACAGTGTAAGATCATAGCCAATCGGACGACAACATCTCAGTTCATAACCTAATTCGATCGGTCGACTTTTCATTTCCAACCCCAATTCTTTGAGTTTCTCTTGTACGAGAACGTTGAATATGTTGGACTTGCTGACATTGCCTAGCTCTGGGTGACCGTGAGCATCATAGGTGAAAAGAATGCCTGAATCTTTGAGCTCCTGCTCATCGATGATATGAAATACGCCTTCACTGACCAATGCCACACCATAATCGATCCCCATGATCATACGTTTGAGCATGGACGAAATAATGAGTGTGACCACTTTTTCTAGTGTTGCTTTCGTTTTGTTAAACATCTCAGGGATGATCAACATAGGAAAGTGACATGCCGATGCGATACCAAAAGCCAAATGTCCGGCAGATCTCCCCATGGCAGACATGATGAACCAGTTGTTGCTCGTGATCGCGTCCTCATAGATCGTATTACCGATTTTAACGCCCTCGTCCTTTGCAGAGTGAAACCCGAACGTTGGATTCCTGTCTGGAAGAGGGAGGTCATTGTCAATGGTTTTTGGGACATGGATATTGGCAACATCCACGTTATTTTCTTTTAGATACTTGGAGAGTCTATTGGCTGTACTGGCTGTGTCATCACCACCGATAGTTACCAATAAGCTCACGTTTTCTTCCACAAAAAGACGTGTATTAAAATCCTCCTGTTTAGGTTTGAATCTACTCATGAGTAGGGTAGATCCACCTCTGCTAAATATCCTGTCTGCGTAGTAGAAGTCAAACTCTACTGTTCGAGGATTAGGAGAAAGTAGCCCTTTGTAGCCTTCATGGATGCCCAATACGCGATATCCATCTGCCATGAATATCTTGGCAACTGTGCTGATGACGGTATTGATTCCTGGTGCGGGACCTCCTCCGCAGATGATGGCTACTGTTTTCTGTGTCATATTAGGTGTGGGGTGAAAAAATGGGGGGCTGGATTCTGTACCGAAGTACTATGCAATCAAACACCAGCCCCCATCTAGGAGATATTATCTAGCGACTCTGCCTGAGGCATCGCCACCCATTAGTTTTTCTACTTCGTCTACAGTGACTAAGTTAGCGTCACCTTTGATCGTGTGTTTCAAGCATGATGCAGCTACCGCAAAATCAAGTGCGTTTTGATCATCTTCTGGGTATTTCAACAATCCGTAGATCAATCCACCCATGAATGAGTCACCACCACCTACTCTATCCACGATATCTGTGATTTGATACTGACGTGTCTCTAGCATGGTTTTGCCATCATACAATACGCCCGCCCATGTGTTGTGTGATGCAGAGATCGAACCTCTGAGCGTAGTGATTACTTTCTTTGCTTTCGGGAATTTCTCCATCATTTGTTGACATACAGATAGGAAAGCTTCCGCCTTGACGTTGTGTCCTTCTGTCTGTACAGATACGCCTTCTGGCTTGATGCCAAAGTGCATTTCTGCATCTTCTTCGTTTCCGAGGATGACATCACAGTATGAAGTCAACTCTGTCATGATAGACTCACGGTCTCCACCGTACTTCCATAATTTTGCTCTGTAGTTAAGGTCAGTAGAGATGGTGATCCCCATTTCGCTTGCTACTTTGACGGCTTCTAGACATGCATCTGCTGCTCCTTGAGAAATAGCAGGAGTGATTCCTGTCCAGTGGAACCACTCTGCTCCATCAAACACTTCCTTCCAATCGATCATGCCTGCAGTGATTTCAGACATAGATGAATGCGCTCTATCATAGACTACCTTGCTTCCTCTACTGACTGCACCAGTCTCTAGGAAGTAGATGCCTAATCGGTCGCCACCGAATACAATTTTGTCGGTGTTTACACCTCTTTTACGCATTTCCATCAATGCGCACTCGCCGATATCATTCTTTGGTAATCTTGTTACGAAATCAACAGGTACTCCGTAGTTGGCCAATGAGACAGCCACGTTAGATTCACCACCACCATAGACTACATCGAAAGAATTGGCTTGAGAAAATCTCAAAAATCCTTGTGGTGCTAGTCTTAGCATTATCTCTCCGAATGTTACAACTTTTTTCATAATATTAAATGTTTTCAAATTACCGTGTTCGAACACGGTGGCCCTCCTAAAAAAGCCCTTCGATTGAAGGGTGATTGCATCGTGTACGAACACGAATGTTCACAAATGTAATATTATTTGAGGATGCTCCAAATTATTTCAATCTTTTTTTTCATCTTTGGCTCAATGAAAAGAATTACCATCAAGGAAATCGCCAGACAAGCTGGCGTGTCTGTGGGGACGGTCGATCGCGTGTTGCACAAAAGAGGAGAGGTGGCAGAGGCTACTAAAGATTTAGTACTCAAAATTGCCAAAGAAGGGAACTACACTACTAATGTATTTGCGCGTAATCTGAAGCTCAATAAGGTGTATCAAATCGCTGTAATACTACCCTTGGACAATGATTATTGGAAGACTCAACGCCAAGGGATCGAACAGTCTGCTGAAGAGTATGAGTCGCTAGGGATGGTGCTTAAGTTTTACCCCTTTGATAGAAGTAACCAAGGGTCTTTTTTGACTAAAGCGGCCATGGCTATTGATGGTGAGCCTGATGCAGTGATTTTAGCTCCCTTGATGGAAGAGGAAGCTACCGATATCTGTGGGCGATTGAAGTCTAAGGCTATTCCGTTCGTTTTTGTGGATTCTAACTTGGAAGAGGTTGCACCATTGGCCTTCATAGGTCAGGATTCTGTGCAGAGTGGCTATCTAGCTGCTCGATTGCTCAATTATGGTTATGGTGAAGGACATGATGCATGGATTTTGAAATATACGGATTTTGATAGCCTCAACAAGACGATTGATGAACGTATCGATGGGTTTCGTCAGTACTATGTGGATCAAGGTTGGAATGCTGGACGGATCCATGAGATCAATGTAGAGAATCAAGTAAAGCTGACAGAGGTTTTGAATTCCATCAAAGGAGAGGGGATGCACTTGTTTGTGCCTAATTCTCGATCCTATCAGATCGTATCGATGATAGATGAATCCAATCTTGCGCGTAAAAAACGTATTGTAGGGTATGATTTAGTCAAAGAGAATATTGCGCCACTGGAAAACGGTCATGTGGATTTTATTATAGATCAAAATCCGAATCTACAGGGCAATCTAAGTGTTCAGGTGCTGTATAAACAACTCATCGCAAATGCTCCCATCAAGCAGTATCAATACATGCCGCTGGAGGTGGTTTCTAAGGAAAACTTGCGCTTTGCTAATTCCTACAGGGAGGAACCAGAAGAGGTGGTGGGTTGAAAAAAGTTGACATCTCCCACTAGGGAGAGTCAATAGCTGATTATACTAAGATCAAGTAGAGCATTACTGGCAATACTTTCAACAAAATGGTATAGAATAGAATAGATTTCTTTAACATTTTCATAGCTGTGTTATTTGATTATTTCTATACGAAATTGTTTAATTCTAAGATTAAAATAAATACGGGATTCACGTATTTATAGGAATAGGTATTTTTCTTAGGTATTGATTTACGATGCTCTTAGATGTCAGGAGTCTACTATATCTACTTTGGGATAGACTCAATAGCCTTACTTTCTTGATTACTTCACTACCTTTGCATTATGATCGCACAAAGACCCATAACGGATTGGTTGCCCATCACCAGAAAGGAAGTTCTCGAACGGGGCTGGGATGAGCTAGATGTAGTAATCGTCTCAGGAGATGCCTATGTGGATCACCCGTCATTCGGTGGTGCGGTAATTGGACGGATTATCGAGAGTGAGGGCTACAAAGTTGGGATCATTCCTCAGCCTAATTGGCAGGATGATTTGCGCGATTTTAAGAAATTTGGGAAGCCTAAGATGTTTTTTGGCGTGACCTCTGGCTGTATGGACTCTATGGTGAATCACTATACAGCCAACAAACGCAAGCGATCCAATGACGCCTATACCCCAGGTGGGGAAGCAGGCTTTCGTCCAGACTATGCGACGATTACTTATTCTAACATCCTGAAGAAGCTATATCCTGACGTACCGATCGTCATCGGTGGAGTGGAAGCGAGTTTGCGTCGTGTGACACATTATGATTATTGGTCGGACAAGCTCATGCCGTCTGTTCTTGTGGATAGTAAAGCCGATATGCTGGTTTATGGCATGGGCGAGCAGCCTTTGCGTGATCTTCTTAGATTGCTGGGCAAGGGAGTACCTTTTGATCAACTGAAGACCATACCACAAACCAGTGTTTTGACAGATCGGAAAGAGGATTTGCCAGAGGTGGATTGGAAAACGATCATGCTCAATAGTCACGAAAAGTGTCTGCGAGACAAAAAGTCTTACGCTTCGAATTTTAAACATGTAGAGCAGGAGTCCAACAAGCTTAACGCCAATAGAATCGTGCAGGATGCTGATGACTACCATGTCATTATCAACCCACCTTATTATACGATGACAGAGACTGAAATTGATCAGTCGTTTGATTTACCCTATACACGTCTGCCGCATCCAAAATATAAGAAGCGTGGGCCGATACCAGCATATGAGATGATCAAGTTCTCGATCAATATGCATAGAGGATGTTTTGGAGGATGTAGCTTTTGTACGATATCAGCCCATCAGGGCAAATTCATAGCCAGTAGGTCGAAGGAGTCGGTGATGAAGGAAGTAGATCAGGTGACTTCTATGCCTGATTTCAAGGGGTATATTTCAGATTTAGGTGGACCATCTGCCAATATGTATGGGCTAAAGGGTAAAGTGCAAGAGATCTGTGACCGATGCGTGAGTCCGTCCTGTATACATCCTGTGATCTGTAGCAACTTGGATACGGACCATAGTTCTATGACAGAGTTGTACAAAAAAGTAGATGCGCACCCGAAGGTTAAAAAGGCATTTGTGGGCAGTGGGATTCGCTACGATCTGTTGGTGGAGAGTTATAATAAAAATGCCAACAACAGCATCGATGAGTACATGGAGCAACTGGTGACGCGTCACGTATCCGGCCGATTGAAAGTCGCCCCAGAGCATACAGCAGATGATACGCTTCGTGTGATGCGAAAACCGTCTTTTAAGCATTTCCATGACTTCAAAAAGAAATATGATTTCTACAACAAGAAGAATGGACTGAATCAACCTTTGATTCCCTATTTTATTTCCAGCCACCCAGGATGCAAGGAAGAGGATATGGCTAACCTAGCGGCAGAGACCAAAGACATGGGCTTTATGCTAGAGCAGGTGCAGGATTTCACGCCTACGCCGATGACTGTCGCTACAGTGATCTATTATTCGGGTTTTCACCCGTATACGATGGAGCGGATGTACGTACCTAAGACAGAGAAAGAAAAGCGTGCACAGCACATGTTCTTTTTCTGGCATAAAAAAGAGTATCAGCAGCGGATCAAGGACAAACTAATCAACAAGAACAGACGCGATTTGGTAGAAAAGTTACTTGGAGGCAGGATTGTTCGTGATGTACTAGAAAAACAACCTTTCGTAGAGAAGGCTCACCAGAATAGCAACGGGAAAAAAGCTTTCAGTGCAAAGAGTAAGGCTTTTAGAAAGAAAAGGAGGCGCTAGTCTCTTTCTATCATGTAAATACGAGGTGATGGGCGAACTCTAATTAAATTGCTCTCCAGCATAACCTTTCTCCACTGCATATTTGATCAGTGAGGCGATATTCTTTTGATTCAGCTTGGTCATGAGGTTTTTTCGATGGGTGTCGACAGTGTGTGTACTGATAAATAGTTTTTCAGCGATCTCGTTGGTCGTCAATCCATCCGCTAACAGTCTCACCACGTCACGTTCTCTGTCCGTAAGGTAGGCTGGGCCTACGTGCCCTTTGGTTTTGAGGCTTTCCATGATGGTATCTTTAACCTCCGCGCTAAAGTGCTGTTCGCCTGCATGAACTGCTTTGATAGCAGTGATCAATTCGTCTTTTGGCGTATTCTTGAGTACATAGCCGTGCGCACCTATTTCTATTAGATTACGGATGAATTCTGGCTTGTTGTACATGGATAGGATAAGAACTTTAGTCAAAGGGTAGTTTTTTCTGATCAGTTTGGTCGTTTCCAATCCGTCAAGTTCAGGCATATTGATGTCGAGTAGCACTACATTGACCGCTTGCGTCTGTAGTTGGTCAATTACTTCATTTCCGTTATGAGCATGACCTACGATATGGATACTGTTTTCATTGGATAAGAGGGCTTTTAGACCCTCTACTATGACTTGATGGTCGTCTGCGATCAATATATTTATCATGCTGCTAGCGGTATTTGAATAGTGATAGTAGTGCCGTGACCTGGAGTAGAATCAATAAATACCGAACCAGCGATTTGGTTCAGGTTTCGCTCTATTTCTTTCAGTCCGATACCGTTTCCTCTGATAAAGTTAACCTGTCTTGGGTCAAATCCAATACCATTATCTTCCACGGTCAGGATTAATTCTTGATCGTTACGATTGAGTTGAACAGTGATTTGACTTGCATAAGCATGGGTGAGCGTGTTGGTAATGAGTTCTTGGATCATGCGGAATAGTCGTAGGTTCAGTTCATGGCTTAGCGTTTTGTCCAAACCATGAAAGTAGATGCCCAGTTTGATTTTTCCTTCCTGTTCTAAAGTATGCTTGATATGTTTTAAAGACTTCATGATGTTGAATTCTGACAATTCTTTGTCAGACATGCCATAGGCTAGTTGGCGGGTGTCATTGACCACCTGATCCAGTAGAAGATGCCCTTGTACGTAGGGGTTGGAATTCAGAATTTCAGGATGGGGGAGCGAACCAAATTGCATTTTGGCTGCTACGATTTTGTTTCCAATGTTTTCGTGGAGTTCATGTATGATCTTTTTTCTCTCCGAGTCATTGTCCAACAGTAAATCATTCATGGTTTCTGTTTCTATTTTTTGAAACTGTTTGCTCACATAATATTTGTAGATATCTTGTTTGAGAGATAAGATGATTGTGTTGTGTTTCTTGTTTTGAATGTAGTAGATGCATAAAATCACAATTATGCCAAAAACTATTATGAGTATTGGGACCGCCATGGTTTTCCTGTCAATTTTTCTACCAAAAAATTAGCACTTATTGCCAGTGATTGTAATCCCTTTATTCAGGTATATTGAGGCTTTTGTGACTTGCTTTTAGTAGTATCGATAGAGATAGTGCGCTTTTGTTATGCGTGCAGCTTATTTTTAGTGGGTTGAAGAGGTTTTTTCTGGGGTAGTGATTTTATCAAATTGTTTATTATTTAACACATTATCTACGTAGTTTTTTTTTCAAACTCATATCTTCGCATTCCAAATGATAGAAAATAACACGAACCCAATGTGATTTTAGCTGTATGCTGAATTTTTTAAAAACATAAATAATCAGTGATGATAATAGGGGTATTAAAATGTACTGAAGAAAATCTGGTAGGATTAGTACCAAAAGTGGTGTCTAAATATACCAAAGGAGACTATGAGGTACTCGTGGAAAGTGGAGCAGGTGCAGCATCTAACTACTCTGACGATATGTACGAGGAGGTAGGGGCTAAAATAGCACCTAGAGCGGAAGTGTTGGCACAGGCTGATATTTTGCTTACATCTACCGGTATAGAGGTAGATGAACTATCAAAGACCAAGCAGTCTGCCATAATAGTGGGTAAGTTTAACGGTCGTGTGGAATCGGAACTATTGACTGCTTTGAAACAGGCGGAAGCCAAAGCGTTTAGTTTGGATCTATTGCCACGTTCGTCTATTGCTCAGTCTATGGATGTGCTGTCTTCTTTGGCGTCTTTGTCGGGATACAAAGCGGTCGTCTTGGCTGCAGATCATTTTGGTGGGTATTTGCCTATGATGACGACTTCTGCGGGGACAATTCCTCCAGCGAAGGTAATGGTATTGGGGGCTGGTGTTGCTGGACTACAGGCGATTGCTACTGCAAAACGACTGGGTGCAATGGTAGAAGCCTTTGACGTGAGGTCAGCGGTAAAAGAAGAGGTGGAAAGCCTCGGTGCTAAGTTTATCGAGGTAGAAGGAGCAGCAGAAAGTGCCTCTGCAGGAGGTTATGCCATAGAGCAGTCCGAAGAGTACATTGCGAAACAAAAGGAGTTGATCCATCAGACAGCCATGAAGGCTGATATTGTGATCACCACGGCGAACATACCTGGTAGAAAGGCTCCGTTACTGATCGAAGAGAAAACTGTTAGAGCGATGAAAGCTGGTAGTGTTATCGTAGATATGGCAACAGCCAGTGGAGGTAATGTAGCCCTCGCGCAGGATAACCAAACGGTGGAGGTAGAAGGGGTCAAAATTATCGGTGACACCAAACTATATAACCAGATGGGGCCTCAGTCTAGTTTAGTCTATAGTAACAATATTTTCAATTTCCTGACCTTTATGTTCAAAGAGGGAGCGGAAAACATCCCATTCGAAAACGAGATCATAGCGAATACGCTGCTCAAGGTTGAGCAAGACGAGGCGGTTTCAGCTTAAGTTTATCACGTAACACCTAATTATTATGCTAGAAATTTTAGATTATCTAAGTGATAATGTATTGACCATTAATTTATGGATCATTACGATATACCTCGGTTTTGAGGTCATCTCCAAGGTTCCAACTGTACTCCATACACCACTCATGTCTGGCTCCAATGCCATCTCTGGTATCGTCATCATCGGTGCGATCATTCTGGTCAGGCAATCAGCCAACGACGATTATGTTTCGCTGGTGATCGGTAGTGTAGGTATTGTGCTTGCGACCATTAATGTAGTAGGGGGGCACGCAGTGACCAACCGTATGTTGGACATGTTTAAGAAAAAATCATAATGCAGTATATCAATTTATTATACATCCTCTCGACGGTTCTATTGATCATCGGGTTGAGAAGAATGAGCAGTCCAGCATCAGCTGCTAAAGGTAACCTGATTGCAGCAGCAGGTATGGGATTGGCGACTATTGTAGCGATGTTTGATCCGATAGCTGGAGATCAAGGCAACTATGCATGGATCATCGTTGCGTTAGCGATTGGTACAGTTGTAGGCTTGGTCTTCTCTAAGAAAGTCGCCATGACAGCTATACCAGAGTTGGTTTCGTTATTCAACGGATTTGGTGGAGCCTGTGCCGTAGCAATCTCTATCATAGAAGTGTACAAGTTCGGTGAAACCAGTAGTATAGGTGCACGTGCGACTACTTATATGGCTTTGTTCATAGGTGGCGTGGCTTTTACAGGTTCGTTGATTGCTTATGGCAAATTGAGTGGAAAGGTTAAGGACTGGAAAAGTGGGATTTCGTCATATTTTAACCTCATCTGGTTGGCACTATGTCTAGGACTAATCATCTATGAAGTAGTAGCGATGGGTCAGATTGAATATCTACCTATGGCTATTTTAGTGGTGTCGTTGATCTATGGATTTACTTTTGTGTTGCCTATCGGAGGAGCAGATATGCCTGTGGTGATTTCCTTGCTCAATGCCTTCACCGGTATTGCAGCAGCTTTGGCGGGTATCGTCTACAGCAATATGGTGATGCTTTTAGGTGGGATACTCGTCGGGTCATCAGGTACGATCCTTACTGTACTGATGTGTAATGCCATGAATCGTTCGTTAATCAATGTGATCATCGGAGGGTTTGGTAGCTCAGCTGCTACCGCTGGAGCTGGCCCAGAAGGGGATGTTAAAGAAGCTACTGCCAATGATACTGCCATCATGATGCGCTATGCTACCAATGTGATGATCATTCCTGGGTACGGGATGGCCGTAGCACAAGCACAGAAAGCTTGTAAAGAACTCGATAAGAGTCTTACCGAACGAGGCGTGAATGTTAATTACGCGATCCATCCTGTGGCGGGTCGTATGCCAGGTCATATGAATGTACTACTAGCCGAGGCGGATGTGCCATACAACAAACTTATCGATATGGATGATGCTAACAATATGTTCGGAGATACAGATGTATGTTTGGTGGTAGGGGCTAATGATGTGGTCAACCCATCAGCTCTCGATGATCCAAGTAGTCCGATCTACGGTATGCCTGTTTTGGAAATCCTAAAGAGTAAAAATGTAGTCGTGCTAAAAAGAAGTATGAACAAGGGATATTCGGGGATTGAAAACCCATTGTTCTTTCATGAGAGAACTAAAATGCTCTTTGGAGATGCAAAAGCTACAATTGAGACATTGAATAACGAAGTAAAATCTATGGATTAATCATCCAAACGAGAATGAATTTATTAAAAGCACCATGCGTTAGCATGGTGCTTTTTTTGTTTTATAGAATAGGTCAGGGTATTTGACAAGTCTCAAACCATCTAATGTCTGTGGGAATTGTTCTACACATTGGGTAGTTGGACATACGGATTCAACAACTAAGTAGCCCTAAAATGCCTTTTTGATCTATTTGAGAGCGATTGGTAGGATTGGTATGTTCTTTTCAATAGATATGGTATAACTAAAAAAACAAAACCATGTTTAGACTAGCAATTGTATTTTTTATCGTAGCTATCATCGCAGCAGTATTTGGTTTCGGTGGGATAGCAGTAGCAGCAGCAGGTGCTGCTAAAATAGTATTTTTTATAGCCCTAGTATTTCTCGCGATTTCATTATTGGCAGGGATACTTCGAGGACGTTAGATAGATATAGATAAAGACAGTCATTCAACAATGGCTGTCTTTATCGTATGTATCATTTACCTAGATTTTAATCAAACACCAAGCATGAAACTGAATAAACTACTTACTACGCTAACATTTCTCACACTTTTCACCACATTGTATACTCAGGCACAGCCACAGACAGGAATCAAGGCAGGTTTGAATTTTAGTAATCTGATGGAAGGTGATGTCAATGATGAAAATGTTAGACTGGGATTTCACGCTGGAATTTATTCTCAAGTCAAACTAAGAGGGCCGGTGTTTTTGATGCCAGAGCTGACTTTTAGTACTAAGGGGAATTCAGTCATATATGATGTACTTGGCGCAGAGGGTAAAACCGATTTTAATCTCTATTACATAGACATGCCTTTATTAGCCGGCGTACGTTTGGGAGAAGTTCTGGAACTACATCTAGGGCCATACATGAGTTATATGTTAGGAGCTAATATAAAGACGGAGGGTGACCTAGGTGAGGATGAAGACGAACTTAATCGAAAAGATTTACAAACTTTTGATTATGGGATTTCTGGTGGTTTAGCGTTCAATTTCGATGATTTTGGTGTAGGAGCGCGTTACAATTGGGGACGCGCACGTGTTGCCAAGCGTGATGCGGCAGAGTTTTTGTTAGGTGATGCTAAAAATTCGGTAGGACAAATATACTTGAGGTATAGATTGTCGAAATAATTACCGAAATTGATCACACCAACTTGATATACTCCTATGAATAAGAAACGCTCTCGCATTGTATTTTCCATTTATTTTTTCGTTGTTATTCCTGGCTTGTTCATACTCGCAGAGAATAATATAGGGTATTTCATCGACCGGCAGTTGAGCAAGCAGAATGTAGTGGCTGAGTCAACTGGAGCTGACTTTGACCTGTGGTCTCGGTCTGTGTCTATCGACAAAGTGAAGCTTACCAACCCTATGTTGGGTCAGGTCACCTGTACTAACCTTCGCATTTCTAAAATAGGTTTGGTAAGTCTACTCGTCTCGGGTGGATTTCATGCTCAATCTATTGCCGTTGATTCTTTGTTTATAGATATAGATGTGCTGGCAGATACTCTCCCGATTGATACCATGTCCGCGAGCAAGCGTAAGGTGACGTTCGGTGTAGGGCGATTGGATATAGGGTATGGTATGTTGGATTTTATAGATCAAGACTCTAGTCGATTGACATTTGGCTTTCATGTAGATTCGTTGCAGTATGATTCTAAGGTAGGTGCTAGTCAAGGGTCCGTTGTGATTCGTAAGGCGGTCTTCGATTTGGCGAAAGATTTCTCGACTATTCGAGCTGATTCTATTGCGATGAACCTAGATCAAGGCGTATTTAGTGGTAATACTATCGCCTGGGAGTCAAATCTTACTCGTAGAGAGTTTTCCAAGAAGTTTCCTTATCAAAAAGGGCAATTTCATTTAGTAATCCCCTCTTTTACGATGAATGGATTTAGTCTACAGGCCTTGCACGATGATGCCAAAGGCATCAAGTGTCAGCGAATGGTTGTGGATACTTTTAATTTGAAATCCTACAAAGACAAGCGCCAGCCTTTTCCTGACCGAGCTAATATTCCTTTGTTAGCAGATATGATTAAATCTGTTCCAGTCAAGTTCGGCGTAGATACGCTGCAGTTGGTCAATGCTTATATTCAGCATCAGGAGAGTTTTCCCGGAGCGAGTCTACCAGGTTCTGTTTCGTTTGCAAGGCTCTATGCCACATTCTACAATGTGTCTTCGGCTAATGATGACACGATGATCCTAGATGCACAGGCTACTGTGTTGGGGGAGGGGAAACTCAAAGCGCATTTTGAACTTAACCCATCACCAAAATCCAGCCATGTTTCGGGTACCTTGTCGCCTATGAGCCTTACCCGTGCCAATCAGATGACTATCGCTGCAGCTGGTCTTGATGTGGAGAAGGGAATGCTTAAGCACATGGATTTTAATTTTGACTATGATAATGACCGTTCTACGGGTAAGATGAATATGCACTATGATGATTTATCATTTCAAATTATCGACCCAGACACAGGAGAACAGAATGCAAAACAAGGGATAACGACTCTAATCGCCAATACCTTCATCGTGAAGGATAGCAATCTGCCAGACAAGAATAACTATCGTGTAGGGTCGATTTCTTTCGCTAGAGATAAGAAAAAGGCAGTATTTGGCTACTGGTGGCGGTCAGTACTCTCTGGAATCAAAACATCTGTAGGTGTTGATAAGGAGTTGAGTTAAGTAGTCTCTTTCCTTGAACAGTACTCATTTCTTTATGTGAAGGATTTCATATACCTGATCTAGTCCCTCATGACTATCTGACAAAATCATCAAAATATCTTTAGCCTCTAGGAGCGTCGTGCCACTAGGTGTGATGAATTGGTTGTTACGACTGATCATAGCGATAATCGTAGATTTCGGAAATTGAATGTCAACTATTTTTTTACCCACTACATAGCCATTATGTGGGATTTCTATTTCTGCCATGGCTGTTTTGGCATCCTCTGATAGGAGCAGGTCTACTGGAGATTTACTCTTTTCTTTTTGTGGAAGTGCTACACTGAGCCATTTAGCGACTATAGGCAGAGAGGTTCCTTGGATGATGACAGAAGTCAATGAGATGAAAAAGACCGTATTGAATATCATGTCTGCTTTGTCGATCCCAGCGAGCAATGGATAAGTCGCAAATACAATGGGAACCGCTCCCCTTAATCCTACCCAAGAGATGTAAAACCTTCTCCGGGGCTTCATTTTGAAAGGAATTAAACTCAGGAATACACTAATAGGGCGCGCAATCAATATCAAAAAAAGCGAGATGAGTATCCCCACGCCGACAAAGGGTAGCACGTGACTAGGGTATACCAGTAGTCCCAGTGTCAAGAATAGAATGATCTGCATGAGCCATGCCAGCCCGTCGAATAGTTTGAGAATCGTTTTTTTGTGGATGATGTTTTGGTTACCGAGGTAGACTGCTGCGAGATAGACCGCTAAAAAACCATTGCCACCGATCGCATCAGTGGCAGAGAAGGTGATGAACATGAGCGCGATGACTAGTACAGGGTATAGCCCTTCGAACCCCAGTTCGATTTTGTTGATGATGAATTTGTTGACTTTGCCGAACAAAAAACCACAAAGCCCCCCGAGGATCATTTGTTGTAGAAACAGTGGAATGATGGACAGTATGCCTAGGTCTTGGTTGATCACTAAACCTAAAAAAGCAATGGTGAGTACATAGGCCATCGGATCATTACTACCGCTCTCTAGTTCGAGGGTAGGTCGCAAGTTGTTTTTGAGCGCAAGATTTTTGGATCTCAGGATGGAAAATACAGCTGCCGCATCTGTCGACGATACGATAGCACCTAGCAAAAGCCCTTCGTAGATTGTCAAGTCAGTGATGAGCCAGATGAAGGAGCCCATGAGCGTGGCAGTGAACAGCACACCGACAGTGGATAAGCTGATGCCCTGCCAGAGGATGGGCTTGATCGACTGCCAGTTGGTTTCCAATCCCCCTGAGAAGAGAATGAAGTTCAACGAGACGATTCCTATAAACTGTGCGATCTGTGGATCATCAAATTCGATACCCAAACCATCTGTCCCAGCGAGCATCCCTACGACCAAAAATAGTATCAAAGTTGGAATCCCGTACTTGTAAGAAGTCTTTCCAGCTAAAACACTGGCTAGTAGCAGTAAAGAACCTGTCAGTAGGATGTTTTCGATGGTGATATCCATTTGGGCTGTGCTCGTGATTTAAAAGTAAATTTAGACACCTTTTTCTAATGGCGCTTAGATGTGCGATTTTATTGGTCAGTGCTGGAGTTAAAACTATGGGCTTTAGTGCATCTCGCTTTAGCTTCTACCAACCCCAATAGGATACTAGTATTTAGATAAAAATTCGATACTTTTTTGTCTAGAATCTAGTGTCGAGCGATCTAAGGTTTTGATTCGGAATGTAGAGAATTTCATTCTTTCCTAAACCACTATGGTGCTTTCAGCCCATAGTGGTTTAGGAAAATGGACAACTTGGAATTAACTTAAAGTCTTTTACTTCACACCAAACTCATAGATCGTTTTGGTCTGGTAGGTCTGACCTGGTTCCAAAACTGTAGTCGGGAAGGCTACTTGGTTAGGAGAATCAGGGTAGTGCTGGGTCTCCAAACAAAGACCTGTTCTGTACTGATACGCTACGGCTGATTTTCCTGTTAGTGAGCCATCGAGGAAGTTGCCGCTGTAGAATTGTATGGCAGGCTCCATGGTGTAGATTTTCATCAATCTACCAGACTGTGGGTGGTAGAGGCTACCACCATACTTCATCTGATCTGTCGTGTCTTTGTATACCCAACAGTGATCATAACCCTGCCCATATAATAGCTGTTGGTTTTCGTGATCTATGCGGTCACCGATCACCGCAGGGGTTTGAAAATCAAACGGAGTAGCAGCTACAGGTCTTAACTCTCCCGTCGGGATCAGGGTGCTATCTACTGGTAGAAATGAATCAGCAGGTAGCTCTAGTACATGATCTAGGATCGTATTGCTAGCCTCTCCAGACAAGTTAAAGTATGAATGATTGGTCAGGTTCACAACGGTTGTCTTGTCTGTTGTCGCTTTATACTCCATCACGATCTGATTTTCATTGTTGAGCGTATAGGTGACTTCAGTGGTTAGATTACCAGGGTAGCCTTCTTCCATATCTGGGCTAGTTCTAGTCAGTACTATACCTACCGCATTTTCATTTTCAAAACTTTTCGCTTCCCAGAGTACCTTATCAAACCCTTTAATACCTCCGTGTAGATGGTTGTTCCCATCATTTGTGGCAAGTTGATAGCTGTCTGTACCAAGCGTGAATTGACCATTAGCGATACGATTGCCGTACCGGCCAATCACTGCTCCGAAATATGGAGCCTCAGCGATATAATGCTCTACTTCATTGAATCCCAAGACAATATCTGCCATGTCACCTTCTTTATCTGCAACAATGAGTGAAGTGATGACTCCACCAAAGTCGGTGATGGAGACAGCTGTGCCTTGTCTATTTTTGAGTGTGTATAACGTTGTTTCCTGTCCGTCTGGAAGTGTTCCAAATTTGGACTCGTTGATAGAAACGCTGTTGGTCGCTTCCTCTTGGGGTTGGCTAGCGGTGCATCCCCATATAGATAGGGATGCGACCAATATGATTATATTTATTTTCATTTTAATGTTTTGTTTGTGGTTTACCAGAATACCCCATAAAGGAATACTACTATGACGATAATCCCTATCGCGCCGACATTGAATCCAACGTTGGTGGTGAACAGCGTCTTAGCATTCTCTACTTTTAGCGCCTTAGGGTCCTCTATGTCGATCTTGAAATTCGTGTAGAAGATGATTCCTAGCATCAGCAGGAGTACGCCCATCATCAAGATAGATTCTACACCCAAATGGCTCAGTGATATGCTAAAGATAGCTCCTGCGATTAGACATAGGATACCTAGCGCCATGAGGATATAGGAGCTTTTGATGGATAATTTTTGTACATCACTATCAGCAGCGGGTGATTTGACTTTGATCCCTTTGTCTAAGAAACTAATGACAGAAGCCACTGTACATAGAATCATAAATACATAGCCCATTCTCATGATGAATGGAATCTCAGGCATAGACAGTTTGATGATGATCCCGATAGGTATGGTGATGATGGTCGTCCATAGTGCAGCTTTAGAAGTCATTTGCTTCCAGAACAGTCCCATGGCAAATACCACTACAACACCTGGGTAAATGAACCCTGTGTACTCCTGAATGTATTGGAATACCTGATCTAGATTGCTCAGCATCGGTGCGACTGAGATAGCGATCACGAGTGCCACTACAGCAGCCATTCTACCTACCAATACGAGTTTCTTGTTAGAAGCCTCTTTGTTGAAGAATTCCTTGTAGATATCCATCGTGAAGATGGTCGACGTACTATTGATCATAGATGCGAGTGAGGAAACAATCGCTGCGGCCAGTGCAGCAAATGCTAGTCCTCTAATCCCAGTAGGGACGAAGTTCTTGAGCAACCAAGGATAAGCTTCATCGGACTTGCCGATGATACCGATGGCTTCTACGGGTTTGCCGATGATGACTGACAACTCTTCGGGCGTGAAATGGTTGACGAGTACATAAGCTGTAATACCTGGGATAACCACCAATAGCGGTACGATGATTTTGAGATACCCTGCGAATATCAATCCTTTCTTAGCCTCATTGATTGATTTGGCAGCTAGTCCTTTTTGGATGATATACTGGTTGAAACCCCAGTAGCCAAGATTGGTGAGCCACATAGCTCCAAAGATGACTGCTACACCAGGTAGATCGTTGAACGTGTCCTTGAATCCTCCAGATCCATCAGGAACCATGGAAGAACCGCGCGCTATGACCATATGAAAATGGTGAGAGGTCTTATCGAAGATCACACCAAAACCATCGATCACACTACCTGCACCGACTGCATCGAGCGCCAAGAATGTAGTGAATAATCCACCGATGACGAGGAAGACAACCTGAATCACATCGGTCCAAGCCACGGAAGACATACCGCCGTAGATGGAGTAAATACCTGAGAATACGAGCAGTCCTACGATTCCGTAGATCAGCGGTACGCCGATGATATTTTCTAGTGCCAATGCACCGAGGTAACTGACAGAGGTCAAGTTGACGAATACATAGACGAGCAGCCAAAATATGGCGAAGAAGGAGCTTACCGATCGGTTGAATCGCTGGTTGATGAACTGTGGCATGGTGTAGATTTTCTTCTCGAGGAAAATCGGGAGGAAATACTTGGCTACTACGATGAGTGTTACAGCAGCGAGCCATTCATAAGCCGCAATCGCTAATCCTATCGCATAGCCTGACCCAGACATGGCGATGAAGTGCTCGGCGGAAATGTTAGCCGCGATCAGCGAAGCACCGACAGCCCACCATGTAAGCGAGTTACCTGCTAGGAAGTATTCGTTGGCAGTTTTTTCCTGCCCTTTTTTTGGTTTAGAAACCCAAAGCCCTAGGCCAATGATGACCAGACAGTAGATCCCAAAGACGATATAGTCTAATGTAGAAAATCCCATTTTGAATTGATTTAGTCTTTTATATTTTAATCCTGCTCAGATGCAATAAAGAGCTTTCACTACATCTGCTGTTAGATGCCAGTGACGTGTGTAGACATCTTTCGATCCAAATATAGATAAAAAACATTAAGTGTAATATATACACTTAATAAAAAACACATACTTATAAAATGATAGGGGTGTGATGATGAATGAGGGGCTAGCGAAGCATTAACCAATCAGCAAGTCGCTGACTCCAACTGGAGAGGTGTGGTTGATTCAAGGCGAAACCATAGCCATGACCGCCAGATGGGTAGAGGTGCATTTCCGTGGGAACCTGATGAGTACGGAGGGCTTTGTACATCTGTAGGCTATTTTCGATAGGTACAGCTTCATCATTCTGACTGTGAACGATGAATGTCGGAGGCGTGTCAGCAGTGACTTGGAGTTCGCTGGAGTACTCTGCAATGAGTGCTGGAGTGGGGTTCTCTCCTAGGAGGTTGGTGCGTGAGCCCATGTGGGTGTAGTCTGTTTTCATCGTGATGACGGGGTATATCAGTGCCATGAAGTCTGGTCGAGTCTCTTCGTCATAGTGAGTGCCTAACGTGGCGGCCAAGTGGCCTCCTGCTGAAAAGCCCATCACGCCGACTTGATCGGTATCGATATTCCATTTAGTGGCATTTTGACGAATTAATTTCATACCCTGTTTGGCATCCATGATAGGGGACAGGTGAGGCGTGATGTTGGAGTCATCTTCTGGTAGTCGATACTTTAGAACGATCCCAGCTATTCCGTAACCATTGAGCCATTTGGCAAAATCAGTACCTTCTTTGTCGTAGGCTAAAATGCCATACCCACCTCCTGGACAGATCAGTACGGCTTTGCCTGTAGCACTACTTTTGGTAGGGAGGTATACTTCGATGCTGGGGTTTCGGACTTGTCTGATCCGTTTGGTGTCGGTGATTTCAGATTCTTCTGTCAGTTTTGACTTTCGTTCGTTTGGCACTTGGTCAGGCCAAAGAGGTAGAATTTGGTTTTGTCCATGCATAGGTAGTGCAAACATAAGTAATAGGATGGCGGAGGATAATGGTTTTAGGGTCATACTAGGTTTTTTTGGTGTGTTCGGTGTTTGGATTTTGGACGAACTGAGTCGGTGACATCCCGAACTCATTTTTGAAGGCTCGTGTAAACGAATTGGGTAGATCATAGCCTACCATGTAGCCTACTTGGGAGACGTTGATTTTGTCTTGGGCTAGTAGCTGTTTGGCACGAGTGAGTCTAAAGGTCTTGAGTAACTCGACTGGCTTTTTGCCTGTAAGTTGCTTGACTTTTCGGATGAAATGCATGTGGCTCATGTTGACCATTTCGCACAGTTTTCCTACATCGAACTGGGTATCAGATACGTTTTCTTCGAGGAGCTGTGAGAGTTTGTCGAGGAACTCCTCGTCTACGGAAGTGACTTTGATATCCTTGGGTTTGAACTTGAGGTTATCGGCGTATTTTTCTTTGAGCTTTTCTCGGGATATGATTAGGTTTTGGACACGGGCGAGCAGTAGATCTGGCTCGAAAGGTTTGACGATATAAGAGTCTGCACCTGATTCATAACCTTTGATGCGTTTGCTATCCATAGCCAGGGCAGTGAGTAAAATCACGGGCAGGTGACTGGTCGTGCTATCCGATTTGATAGATTCGCAGAGTGTGATGCCGTCGATTTTGGGCATCATGATGTCGCTAATAATGAGATCGACGTATTCCCTACTTAGCACCTCTTGTCCTTGCGCTCCGTTGCTGGCAGAGAGTATATTGTACTGCGGAGTTAGCAGTGATTTGATGAAGGATAGCATATCAACATTATCCTCTACCACCAGTATAGTTTGTTTCGTACTGTCTTTTGTTTGCGTGTTTTCGAGGTTGAGACTGAGTTCATTTTCTACACTGTATGTCTCAGTAGGGTGTGTGTAGTTGGATACAAAATTCTTGTCAACTGGAGTGGTTAGGTCGGAGGTTTGTGCTTCTAGGTTCTCAGGAATGTACACGGTGAATTTGGTGCCTTGATTAGGCTCACTTTCTACTTTGATATTTCCTTTGTGTGCATCGATTAGGTCTTTGATATAGGATAGTCCTATGCCGCTATTTTCTTCTTTTTGGAATTGCTCTACATTGTTGTGTCCGACTGAGAATCGTTCGAAAATCGTATTCATGACTTCTTGATCCAGCCCTGTTCCGTTGTCTTCGACTACTAGTCTGATAAACTCCAAATCGGTGTCCTTCATCAGGTACTTTTCGGCTTGTAGGATGCTTACTTTAATTTGTCCTTTTCGAGGGGTGTGCTTGAAGGCATTGGAGATCAGGTTAAATAGTACTTTTTCTACTTTGTCTTGATCGTATTGGATACTGAGTTTTGAGAAGTCGGAGTGAAATTGAAGATTGATCTCTCTGTCCAAAGCTTGATTGGTAAACAGGTTTTTGATCCCCTCGGCAAAAGATACGATATCATTTTCGGTAAGTACCAAGTCAAGGTTTCCGGCCTCTATTCTTCGGATTTCGAGGAGCTGGTTGATGAGTTTTTGTAGTCTGAGTGCATTTTTTTTGATCAGGTCGTAGTAGTTGCGCTCAGTGGCATTAGCAGGAGCATCCTTACTGAGTTTGTCTATTGGTCCTAGGATCAAGCTAAGTGGCGTTCTAAATTCATGAGTGATATTGGTAAAGAACTTGACCTTGGCATTTGAGAGCTCTTCGATTTTTTGTACTGCTGTTTCGAGTGAGTCTTTTTGCTTTTGCACTTCGATGTTTCGAGATTCTAGTTCCGTATTAGCGGATTGGAGTGAGCCATTTAGCTTTTCTAGAATCTCTTGCTTTTTCATGATCACATAAATGAAATAACCAATGACCAATAATAGTGACCCAATCAAGATGATAAACCAGGGTTGTTTCCAAACGGGTGGGAGTACTGTAAACTGGACGGTCGCAGGTGTAGCATCTATGTTACCTTCAGTATCCATAGCCCGTACTTTGAAGGTGTAGTCTCCATTGGTGAGTCCTAAAAATGTGTGGTTGCTCTGGCTACTGAACTTGGACCAAGGTTCGTCATTGATCTGGTAGGAGTAGCTTAGATTATCCGCACTGACTTTATTGAAAAAATGACGTCCAGTCCAAAAAATGGAAGTATTACCAGTGTTGTCTACTGTCTCCGCAAAGACTGTTATCTCTGTTTGTGGAGCGATGGTGTCTTTGATAAAGCGGTAGGTATTGAATTTACTTTTGATTGCGATATCGGGTTTTTTACCCGTGTAGACGCGTCGTTTCCATTCTCGTAGTGATCTACTGATCCATACTTCGTCAAACTGGTTGGTCTTGATCGTACCTCCCTCGTAGGATAGTGTGAGTTTTTCGGGAAAGATGTGGTTGGTCCAGACTCGCCCATTGAAGTAACTGATGTCTTTGTCAGTGGCTAGCCATACTTCATCCCCGTTTTGGCTGGTGCAGACACTGATGATGTTGTTGCTCATCAGTCCGTTGTTCATGGAGTAGTTTGTCCATTGCTCATTTTCATAGATATATAGACCGTGCTGTCTGGATCCGACGTATAGTGTGCCCTTGTCGTCATGCTGTACATCGTTGACGAAATCATTGAGATCAGGTATGTCGAGGTATTTCCATGAAATCTTGTCAAAATAGCAGAGTCCTGTGCCTCCGATCCAAATTCTATTGTCAGCAGACTGTGTTATACCATAGGCATTGAGTTGGTTAAGCCCGTTGGTTCGACCTTTGTGATAGATGATCTTTCTGTATTGGCTGTGTGGGTTGACGATTTGGACTAGGCCACCAGACTGCCCACGGTCTAGATAGACATCAGAACTACCCCCTAGCCACATAGATCCGTCTTTGGACTCGAAGACCGCTCGGTAGTCGACTCCCCATGACAAGGAGTCAAACTGCATTTTGATCCACTGCTTATCTTCTAATAGACTCGCGGCGGCTATACCCTCGTCACTCCCTATTGCCCAGATATAATTTTCCGAATCTGCATAGAGACTAACTGGATTGTCAATTAGTCCATGACGCATCGTGAACTTGCTCCATTGTCCACCTTGATTGGTGATTACATTTCCTTCGAAATCTAAGAACCAAGTGTCCCCATTGTCTGTCGTACATTGGTAGTTGAGTCCAAGGTAGGTGAGCCATCGATCCTGTGATAAATCCACTCGTGTGACGGAGGCTTTGTTTTCGTAGATCCAGAGTTTGGAATTGCCTGGAGAATGAATTTTGATGTGACCATGTGGGATTTTGTAAGTCTCTGAGTTGTATTTGTGCCAGGTGCCGTCAGTATCTAGGCTATAGAGATTACCGATACCACTGATCCATATTTTACCATCTTCGGTTTCTAGGATGTTTTCTGAGTATTCGTCATCTCCGAATTGTTTGCCATAAGGGACGGGCCTCCACTGGTTGTTAGAAAACTTGAGTGCTGGCACTTTGTTGGACTTGTTGATGATCCATATATCACCCTTAGAGCTTTCCATGATGTGGTGCTCATAACCCAAATCGATATTGTAATAATTACTGAGTAGGCCGTAGCTGGTGAGTTGCTGATTGGCGATTTCTTTTTCAGAAAACATCATGATGTCTCCCTTTTCATCTTCTAGATGGTGTGTGATGGATATCCAGAGTTCTCCTTTGGTAACTTCAAAAATGTCTGATATGTTGTCGAATTTTTGATCTAAGAGTAGAGGGCTTGGGATTTGCAGATAAGCGAGTGCTGCGTCCTGTTGTTTTAGAGCCGTGATGTTAAGGGTGTTGCTGAGGAAGATCGGTTTCTGCTCGGTGATTAAGATTACTCCTAGGTTGGTAGCACAGATGATGCGGCCACTTTGGAGTTGTTTGATAACTTTGAATTGAAGGTTGACTGCTGCTGGGAGGCGAAACACGGAGGCCCATTGCTCATTTACCAGCTTGTAGAGACCTTCTTTGGTGGCGGCATAGACTTGATCATTCTTGTCCAAAAACATTTTTTGCACAGCTGTTCCTTTGATGCCATCAGAGGCGGTAAAGTACTTCCAGTTATAGCCATCGTAGCGTGCTACCCCCGAGTCCAGTCCGAACCATATCACTTCACTTTTCATGTCAGAGGTAATACTACGGACTCCCTTGTTATCTAACTCTGGAAAAAATGCATAACGCCAAGCCTCCTGCATAGGATCAGCAACCTGAGGCTGAAAGGTGTCTACGGCATATACACCACCACATATACTGAGAAGAAGGGTAATTAGCGTTAGCTTAATTTTCATACAATGCATGCTTTTAGTTCATACGGATAGTTAGGTAGGTGTGGCGACCCGTAAGGATTACTTGCAAAATAATAATTAATAAGAGTAAGCAAGTCAATATGAATAGGGAATGGTAAAAAATGGATGAATCTATAAGGGGGAGGTGAGTAGCTCAGGTTGTGATTTAGTAAAGTGGGCGTGTGATTTATGGTTTCAATAGATCACACTGACTTGAGGATTGCTGAGTATCCATAGCTTCATGGAGAGCGTGTCGATCTTATTACCAGTAACGACTAGCTCTGTCAACATGGGAAGTTGATCGAGTTTAGAAAGTTCTTGTTTGAGATCTAATTTATTCATGGATAGGTTTAATTTTTCAAGGCGAGTGAGTTGATCCAAGTTGGAGGGTAGGGTTGTGAGGTTGAGGTCTACAAGCGTTAATGATTTTAGTTGAGTAAGTTCACAAAGTTCGGAAGGGATTTTATGAAATGGTGGGGTTGAAATATATAAATCGATATAACTGGACCACTGTGATAGGGGAGGGTAGACTTGCCAATTCGTGTCCATCATGATCTTGAGTTTTTGGCAGTCTTTTAGAGCGTTGATCTCTGGAGGGATGGAGTCTAGATCGTATTCACTCAAATATATGGTGACTTCAGGTTCGTTGAGTTGATCGAACAGTCCCTCCTTACTAGGAGCGCAACTGGAGAGGAAAAGGGGCAGTAGTACTGCTAGTAAAATAGCGACTTTCATCTTGGTTGGTCTGAGATATACTCGAAGATAATGTTTTGAATTTAGAATCAAACATTATTTTGAACGAAACCGCTATATGAAATAAAAGGACATAAAAAAGCCTCGGCAAATACTGCCAAGGCTCAAATTCATCAAGTAGGGCAGTACCCTTACTTCAATGCGATAGTTTTCTTCACGCTATACACGTCGTTGGATACTGTGTAAGCGTAGTTTCCTGCAGGGTAAGCAGATAGGTCGAATGCTTTGGCATATTTAGCACCATCTACTTTCTTGTCAGAATAGATCAAAGCACCGTAATTGTCATAGATTCTTACTTTTACTTCTTCACCTTCTAGTTTGTCAAAGATCACGATTACTTTAGAATCAGCAGTCGCTTTGATCTGTACTTTAAGCTCAGGGCTCACTACTTTTTCAGATTTCTCAGCTTTTTCTCCAGCGAAAGCTAGTGAAGAGCATGCTACCATTAGGGTCAGGGCGATTGTTTTGATTGTCGTTTTCATCGTAGTAATATTTTGTTTGTTTGAATTTGATTACGATGCAATGATAGCACAGCCCTACAGCCTACTAAAGCGGAAATCGGTGAGCTTCAAGATTTTTCAGGTGAGATTAATAATTATATCTATTGAAGGGTTAGAGCAGTGGGGAAGGTTTTACAAGTTATTGGATAAAAAAAGGGCAGTAGATTATACTGCCCTTTTAGTTGTTGTGTAGTTGAGTATTTAGTGTTTTACGATTAATCTTTTAATCACACGTGTTTCTTCATTGAGGAGTTGAACAAAATAAATTCCTGAATCAAGATCTGCAATGTTTAAGATTTCTGTTCCTCCTCTATGTTGAATCGTTTTGATTAACTCTCCATTTAGGTTAAACAGTTTCATCTCTGCTTGGTCTAACTCTGTCTCTATTGTTATAACCTTGTCAGATGGGTTAGGGTAGATGCTTACAGTCACGTTTTCATTACTCACACTTAACACCAGTTTGATGGTCAAAATACCATTAACAAGGTTGTAGTCATAATGAGTGTCTGTTCCACCCGTCAACAATAGATCAAATTGACCTGTAATATCTGAAGTTTCGGCATTTGTTTCTAGGGTAGGTAGTTCATCTAAATCATCGATGGTATCTCCTAGTTTAAAGCCAGAGATATTGTAAGTGAATTCAGGAAATGAACTTCCTTGATCCAGAATAATATCTTCTGCTTCAAAATTCAACGTTGCTTTCGAGACGTTGAAACTATGCTCTACAGCTATAGCTGATTGGAATTCGTTGTCTCCATCTTGAATTGCTCTTACGATGTATTGACCAACACCTGAAATTTGAAGAGAACTTTCTGTAATAGATCCTTGCCCAGCAATTAGTTCGAATACAACAGGTAAGTTGCTCGTAGCGGTAGCTGACAGATTAACCTCATTACCATAGGTTTGGTCTTTGATGGATTGAAAGCTGATAGTCTGTGACGTTTTAGTAGCGTCTGTTACTTTAAAAGTCCGTGATACCGACTCAGCTGCCAGATAGTTGTTATTGCCTACTTGTGAAGCTTCTATAGTAAATGTGCCTGTCGCATTGACAGTCAACGTACCGTCATCTATAGATCCGTCACCTGCAGTGAGTTCATAAGTCACCGCGAGTCCAGAGTTAGCCGTTGCATCCAACGCTACGCTACCTACGGCAATGTCTATGTCAGCTATTTCTGTAAAGGAAATGGTTTGTTCTGCTTTGTTGACTGTTAAAACTTGTTCGACAGCTGTAGCAGGGTTGTAGGTTTCGTCACCTGTCTGCGTGGCAGTGATTGTTGTAGTCCCAGCGCCAACAATGGTTATGGTGCTACCAGATATAGTTGCGACGTTTTCATCGGAACTGGTATAGGTTACATCAAGTTCTGAATCCGCAGTAGCAGTCAAATCAAAAGCCTCATCACCAAAGGTTTTCTCCTCCAAAGCTGTGAACGTGATGATTTGATCGGATTTCGAAGCGTCTGTCACTTCAAATGATTGTGAAACCGACTCAGCAGCCAGATAGTTGTCATTACCTGCTTGTGATGCGGTGATGGTAAATGTGCCTGTCGCATTGACTGTCAACGTACCGTCATCTATAGATCCGTCACCTGCAGTGAGTTCATAAGTCACCGCGAGTCCAGAGTTAGCCGTTGCATTCAACGCTACGCTACCTATGGTAATGTCTATGTCTGCTATTTCCGCAAATGTGATTGTTTGTTCTGCTTTGTTGACTGTTAAAACTTGTTCGACTGCTGTTGCAGGATTGTAAATTTCGTCACCTGTCTGTATAGCAGTGATTGTTGTCGTGCCAGCGCCAACAATGGTAACTGTGCTACCAGATACAGTCGCGACGTTTTCGTCCGAACTGGTATAGGTCACCTCGAGTTCTGAATCCGCAGTAGCAGTCAAGTCAAAAGCCTCATCACCAAAGGTTTTCTCCTCCAATGTGGTAAAAGTGATGGTTTGATCAGATTTAGAGGGACTTGTCACTTCAAATGATTGTGAAACCGACTCAGCAGCCAGATAGTTATCATTACCTGCTTGTGACGCGATGATGGTAAATGTGCCTGTAGTATTGACAGTCAACGTACCGTCTTCTATGGAGCCGTCACCTGCAGTGAGTTCATAAGTCACCGTGAGTCCAGAGTTAGCCGTTGCATCCAACGCTACGCTACCTATGGCAATGTCTATATTTGCTATTTCCGCAAATGTGATAGTTTGTTCTGTTTTGTTGACAGTTAAAACTTGCTCGACTGCTGTTGCAGGATTGTAAATTTCGTCACCTGTTTGAGAGGCAGTGATTGTTGTCGTGCCAGCGGCAATAATAGTAACCGTGCTACCTGAGACAGTTGCCACCGAAGAGTTGGAGCTCGAGTATGATATTGCCAATTCAGAATTAGCGACTGCTGTTAAGTCAAACTCTTCATCCCCGTAAGTCTTAGTTGTCAAATCACTAAAGGTAATCAACTGACTTTGTTTGGCTATTTCAATATCCACATAAGAATAAACACTTGCTCCATGAGAATCCGTAGCTTCGAAACGAATGCTGTAGTCCCCAACTGATCCAGTTGGCGGGTTGATGGTGAAAACATCACCTTCAATGGACATCCATTCTGGCACTGTAGAGCCTGTATTGTATGTCACTGTATAAACTAATACTTCATCATCAGCATCTTCAAAAACAGTTGATATATCGATTGTCGATACTATATCAATGAATACAGTCTGATCACTTAATGGGTTAGCATTCACTGGTGACTGATTGGTTGAGATCACACTAATTTCAAAAATATCAGAAACTGTTAGTTCTCCTACATCAGTACCAGTCACTTTAATATCCCAATCTCCAACTACAGATTCACTACTGATACCAGATAGGGTTTTGGTCTCTTCATCATAAGTCAACCAATCCGGCAAGTCTTCTCCATCAGCCAATGTCACAGAATAGCTTAATTCTTCATCCTCTTCATCACTGAAATGGCCTGTGAGTACTTTTGACACAGTTGCTCCTGCGTCTACTTCTATGTCACTGAGTCCAGAAGCCAAATAAGGTGCGTCATTGACCTCATTGATAGTCAGGCTAAAAGTAGTGCTGACAGATGCAAACTCATCCTGTGCGGTCAGTTTAATCATCAATACGCCTGTGTTGTCTTGTCGTGGTGTACCGGAGAAGTTCAACGTTTCCTCATCGAAAATCAGCCATTCGGGTAAGTCAGAATCATCTGACAATGAAATTGAATAAGTCAATTCGTCTTCATCCGCATCGCTGAACGTATTCTCATCAATAGAAAACTCAAACAAGTCATCCTCATCGGTTTCTAAATCCTCAATTTCATTAGCAACTATTGGTGCATCATTTTGGATAGAAACTTCTATGGTGAACTCAGTGGTAACACTAGCATCATTAGGATCAGTGGCTATTAGTTTTACGTCAAATTCAGCGACATCATCTACTACTGGCGTTCCTTCAAAGGTGTTTGTTTCAGTGTCGAATGTTAGCCACTCTGGTAACTCCGAATCGTCATCCAAAGATGCGGTCATTGTCAATTCATCACCATCTTCATCAGTAAATGTAGCTTCAGCTACTTCATAACTGAACAATGCATTTACTATGGCTGTTTTTTTGGTTATTGAACTAGATACAGTTGGTGCGTCGTTGACATTGAGTATAGTCAAATCAAATTCGTCAGAGACATTACCTCCTGCACCATCGTCAGCAGATACTTTTATCGCAATCGTCCCTACGTTGGCTTGCAAAGGTGTACCGCTCAAAGAATTGTCCGAATCGTCAAAACTTAACCAATCAGGAATGTCCGAATCGTCTGTTAGTGTCACACTGAGGGTCAATTCATCTGAATCAGCATCTTCAAACGTCTCACTTGGAATGCTAAAACTGAATTCTGCATCTTCGTTGGTCTCCAAATTGGACAATGCATTGGCGATTGTCGGTACAGTGTTGTTGCGGTTTTTGAAGTAACCAATTTCGTCAGCATTGTAGTTGGAGGTTAGGATGTCCAATCGACCATCTCCATTGATATCAGAGACCTGAAGACGCTGAATACCCAATTCTTGACCGGACAATAGCTGTGTATCAAAGGTATCATCTCCATTGTTTTCTAAATAAAATAGTGAGTTTGTAGTTTGAGAGGCTACAACAAGGTCCAAATCACCATCGGCATCTATATCGGCAACTTTAAAGTCCTCAAAATTATCGTCAAAAATAGTTTCAGTAGTGAATGTCAATGTGCCATCATTGTATAAAATTTCTAAATCACTGCTGTAGTGTAACCTGACGATATCCATGTCACCATCCTGATCGATATCTACCACTGCTGCTTCTTTAAATTCAAAACCTTCGTGAGATTCGAATGATTGAAAACCATCATTTTCGTACCATTCTCCGCCAGATCCTAACACATCATAATCACCATCCAAATCCAGGTCTGCTACCGTCACATTTGTATGGTCGTCATTGGATAGATGATGTTTGGTGAAATTCAACGTACCATCATTTTCATAATAATCCAATGAGTTGTCTGACGGTACGATTACATCAATATCTCCATCAAAATCCATATCCAAGAGACTGAAATCATTTGCACCAGAAACACCTGTAATCAAGTTGCTGCTCGTAAATGAACCTGTTCCGTCATTGCTGTCAATTTTTATGGCGTTGCTAAGTGACCAAACACTCACAATATCTAAGTCGCCATCTTGATCCATGTCGTATACGATAGAATGAGTTGCTTGTGTATTGAGATTGGTGGCAGTAGTTGTTGCTCGACTCTCAACATCTAACCAATTCACAGAAATGCCTATTCCAGAAGACACACTAGAGGCTATAATGTCATTCACTCCATTTCCATTCATATCACCTAGATCAATACTAGTTGGATCTATAGGTTGTGCGATGGTAGGTTGTTTTTGAAAAAAGGCACCTGAAATATCGGCGTTCGTGTAAAAGAAAAATGAATACGCAGAAACGCTAATCCCACCATCCTCGGACTCTATATCAGATGAAACCAATACGCGATATTCTTCATTGTTTAATAGAGCGTCATCAGGCGTAAAGCTAATCGTGGCAGTACCTCCACCAGAGATAACGCCTGATACCCGCAACCCTTTAGAATTCCTAACAATGATCGCATCGTCCAAAGTAGTGGTTTCTACCGTTTTATCAAACACAATGGAGACTATGACATCCGTATCATTGTATGTAGCGAGTGATGGCGAAAAAGAGTTTATTGAAATCAGTGCGGGTAGTGTCACCGAAAGCTCAAATACGTCTTCCGCATATTCTCCCGCATGATCGGTTCCTCGCACTTTTAGGCTGTACTCACTTTCTGCAGATAGAGGAGCAGTGCCCGTCAGCAAACGCGTCTCGTTGCTAAAGGCCATCCATCCTGGCAAAGGATCTCCATTGTCCAAAGTCATTGAATAGACAAAAACATCACTACCATCAGGGTCTACAAAGATATCATCCACTGAGATAGAAAACGCTACATCACCTATTACCTCCTCATCTTCTTTGGGCGTATCTACCACTGGCGTTTGGTTGACTACATTTTCATAAATCGTGATATCTGAATCTACTGTAGAAATAGCTGCAAAATCCAAATCACCATCACTATCTACATCCCCAAAAACCATAGAGTAGCCTTCTTTATCTGCTATATGCCAATAGGTAAAATCTAATGAGCCTTTGTTTTCTAGCCAACCCACTTCTTTGATGTCAGCTGCACTGGTGATAATATCTAGGTCTCCATCTGCATCTATGTCTACAAACCTTGCGAAACTGGGACCGTCCGTACCCTCAAAAATATTCGTATCGGTGAATACCTGATTGCCATCGTTTTGATAGATCACCACATGATCTTCCCTATTCTCAGCGGTAAGCAAATCCAAATCTCCATCGCCATCCACATCTGCTACATCCAAATCAGATACACCATCAGCGTCTGTCGTTATTTGATGCTGAGTGAAATTTTGGAACCCATCGTTTTCAAACCAGACTAGTGTATTGGAAGCGTACACATGCCCACCTGCCACAAGGTCCATATCTCCATCTTGATCCAAGTCGACAGGAAGTACCGTCTCAGTCATTTGAGTCAAAACACCTAATTCTATTTGAGTAAAATTGCCTGCACCATCGTTTTTTAGCCACCATATTCCTTCAGAGTTGATTTCCCATACAATAACGTCAAGGTACCCGTCTCCATTGATGTCAGATAAAATGACACTTCCGATAAAGTCAAGATCGGTGGTAATTGAGTGACTTGAGAATGTCTCATTGCCATCGTTTTCGACCCATTGAATTGTAGGCCTTCGAGCAGTAACCAAATCTAAATCTCCGTCCAAGTCAATATCGCCTATATCGAACCCTAGGGATGATCCTGAATTATCTATGGTAGTAGCAGTAAAATTGCCATCTCCATCGTTTTCATACCATTCAATATTGCCCGTATCAATACCATTAAGTATATCTAAATCTCCATCTCCATCCAAATCAATCATTTTAAGTTTTTCGGCATTTGCCCCTGCTGATAATTCGGTAGATCCTACGATTAATGCTGGACTACTAGGGGAGACAGCCGCACCTACGACAAAACTGAAAGTATTATTTTCTACCACGATACTTCCCCCTTGACTCGTCAGAGTAGTCAATATTTTTACATTCACGGCCTCTCCCGGAAAGAAATCATTAGTCGGGTCAAAAATAATATTGGGCGTGCCACCACCAGAAAAAGCACCCGAAACCAAACCAGACATAGAGCCAATGACTTGGAAATGTTGGATGTTGAGTGTAGTGGCATCTATGCTTTCAGAAAAAGTAATACTAATATTAGATGATGCAACAATCCCGCGACTCTGATGTGTAGGCGAATGGTCGTCTATGGTCATCAGCGAAGTAGGTGAGATCACAATATCAATTACATCGTCTGTAGATAACCCTCCTGGATCAGTAGCGATTATTTTAACTGATATAGTACCTACATCAGTAGCAGTAGGAATCCCTGATAAATTCCTCGACTCTGGATCAAAAGTCAACCAATCGGGCAAAGGGTCATCATTGGATAGAGCAGCACTATAGCTGAGTGTTGATAGCTCAGGGTCTGAAAAGGCATCTGAAGGTACGAGATAACTGAAGGTTAGATATGACTGAGCAACTTGGTCTGCTAAGGGGTTGTCTAAGACAGGAGATTCATTGGTTTTGTTTTCAAACCAAATAATTTTTTCATTACCCGTACCTACTAAGTCCAATCGCCCATCTAAATTTAAGTCGACTAAATCACTAATATATGGTCTGATTATGTCCGCACATAGTGTTCTTTCTGTGAAGTTTTCAAGTCCATCATTTTCAAACCAAAGTATAGCTTTACCTACATTATCTGCTGCAAAAACATCCATATCTCCATCACCATCTACATCGCCCACCGATGGGTTATGCATCACTTCTGCTGAGTTGATTATTGTATGTTTTGTAAAGGATTGGCTACCATCATTTTCATACCATAACAACCAGTCGTTATTATGAAATGTGGTGATCAGATCTAAATCACCATCATCATCTAAATCTACAACTTGGAACTCTGTATTAAAACCATACCCATTACCGTCTATAAAATGCTCAGTAAATGAAAGGGCGCCATCGTTTTCGTACCATGCAAACCTAGTATTAGATCCTAATGGCTGACATAATATATCCATATCACCATCACCATCTATATCAGAAAAAGTTACCGCTCTTCCATTAGCGTGGGTTTCTGACATGTTTTGTGGTATATAGGTTCCCGAACCAGAATTGATATACAAAACAACTCCTCCGCCATTAGTTGCTACGCCTATATCGTTCCATCCATCACCATTCAAATCGGCTACATCAGCTGCGTACGGCGCATAGCCTGAGTTTACTATCACGTTTTCTGAAAAACTGCCAGTACCATCATTTTCATACCAATTGACATAATTAAAATAATTACTTACACCCAAGACATCTGGATAACCATCACTATTAATATCACCTACCTGTATGGTAGTAGGGTTTGCATCATAAACTTCATCGCTGGCACCATAGGAGAAGTTTTCGTCTCCATCATTTTCATACCAACGCATGTTTCCATAATTACCTCCTAATATATCCAAATCATCATCACCCTCTATGTCAGCTATTTGTGTTGCTCCCGCACCTATACTGGTTACCAATTTGGCAAGGCTAAGAGGAGTAGAATATGCTGGCAAGGTCTTGACTCGAAATGTAAATGAAAAACCGTTCGTCAATGGATCGCTTCCAGTAGATTCTATGGATTCGGTCAGCGTCACTTGTATCCGATCTCCATACAAGAAATCATTCGTAGGATTCACTGTGATGACGGCTGTACCTCCGCCAGAAACAGAAAACGGCAAAGCACCTTTGACGGCACTGGTGACGATGATGTTGTCTGCCAAAGTGGTCGCATCAATAGAAGCGTTGAAGGTTATTTCGATATCCTGGTCTATTAACGCGTAATTTTCGTTTTGATTAGGAGATAAGCTCGTAATCTCTAATTGAGCATACCCAGAGAAAAGTGTAAAGACTAATAGAGTGGTAAGTAAGGTTTTCATACAGCGATTTTTAAATATTTAGATCTAAAATCGCTAGATCCCTTTAGCTCACGAATTCCCTTTTAGCAGAGGGGTATTTTCATTTAGTGAAGGGGAGGTTTGAACAAGTAAAGAAATTACAGCATGGATAGCATTTTTAAAAACTCCTTACGATAGGATTTTCCTAGTAGTACTTTGTGTCCTCTTAAAAATACATAGCCTTCTGAGATAGAATCAATATGATCAAAATTGATAAGATAAGATCTGTGGATACGCATAAAACCGAAAGGTAGGAGCTTTTCTTCTACACTCTTCAGTGTGTGGCTGATGATGAATTTGTCTTTTTCTGTATAGACATTGGCATAGTTATCAAAGGCCTCTACGTAGACGATATCTGATGACATCACAGAGACAATCTCTTGTCCGTTTCGCAAGAAGAGTTTCTCAGGAGTTTTGGCTTCTTTCGTGGTTTTCTGAACCCTGGATAGGGCAATTTCTACATTAGCGATGAGGTCACTTTCGTTGAAGGGTTTCACGATGTAGCCAGAGGGGTTAGTCTTTTTCGCTCGATCGAGTGTTTGCTGATCGTAGTAGGATGTCAGAAATACAAAGGGGATATTCAGTTTCCCTGCTAGGTCGATTCCGTCTGCATCTCCTTCTATATTGACATCAAGTAGCGCTATGTCTGGATTGTGTTTGTCAATAGATGCTAAGGCATCTGGGGCTTCATCTACTATGTCTACGACGGTGTACCCGTTTTTCTCAAGAATGCCTGCTATATCATCGGCGATCAATGGCTCGTCTTCTACTACCAACACGGAGGGTTTACTCATACGACTAATTTATATCGGGAAAGGTTCAAATACACGATTGTGCCGTTTTCATTTTTTACTATAATCTCAGCCTTCAGTTTTCGGGAGAGTGACTTAATCATTTTCCAGCCAAATGAGTTCGAGTTTCGCATCGTTTCTTCATCCATACCGACCCCATTGTCACGGACCATGACTTGTAGTATGTCATCTATTTCTTTGATCTCTATGTCCAACCGACCATGCTCAATCCCTCCAAAGGCATATTTCAGGCAATTGGTGATGAGTTCGTTTAAGATGAGACCTAATGGGATGACGGTATCGATATCCATTTTTATTTTATGTGCAGAGACACTGCTTTCCACTCGATCTCTGTCTGTGCCAAAAGCAGTAAAAAGTTCAGAGACCAGATTCTCTATATAGTCATGGATGTCGACTCCTCTGATATCGTCGGCACTGTAGAGTCTTTGATGGATCAAGGCCATTGATTTTACGCGGTTTTGTCCTTCTTTGACTGCATCTATGGCTGCTTCATCGTCTAGCGATCCTGCTTGCAGATTGAGTAAGCTAGAAATGACTTGCAGGTTGTTTTTGACACGGTGATGAATCTCTTTGAGGAGTGTTTCACGATCTTCCAATGCATGGGTGATCTCAATGTTTTTGTTTGTGAGTAGTTCGGAGGTTT
The DNA here is from genome assembly GCF_900142205.1 of Reichenbachiella agariperforans. GTDB lineage: Bacteria > Bacteroidota > Bacteroidia > Cytophagales > Cyclobacteriaceae > Reichenbachiella > Reichenbachiella agariperforans. The sequence goes on along the minus strand of NZ_FRAA01000003.1, from coordinate 55,130 downwards.
TCTTTTTGGAAGTATAGCGTTGGTACAAAAAGCCTGCAAAAATGATAAGGATAGTAAATCCAGAGACGAATACATTGCGTTGGTTCTGAGAGTTGGCCAAAGCCAGTGCTGCATTTTTTTGTTCCAATTCTAGCTCTGTGATGACTCGTTCTTTTTGTTCCGCTTCGTATTTGGCATTGTACTCGTTGATGGTTTCTTTATTCTTGATGTTAATCAACGAATCACGAAGTATGAGATATTCGGACTGTAAGCGGTATGCGTTTTCATAATCCTTCATTGTCTCATAGACTAAGTATTGTGCTTGTTTAGTCTCTATGAAACGACCAATGTCTCCCAGTTTTTGTATATATTCTAGACTTAAAGTGTAGTAATCCAGCGCTTTGAGTAGTTCGTTTTTCTCACTATATAGTTCACCGAGTTTTCGATAGAGTACGCCTAACCCTTCATGATCTCCGATTTTCTTCTGGATGGCCTCAGACTTATTAAAGTAATATTCTGCACTATCGAATTCTTCCATATAGGAGAAAGTACTACCTAAGTTTAAGTAGACAATACTCTCCATCAATTGATCTGCACTCTCTACGAAAGGAGCTAGTGAGCTATGTAGGTAGAAGAGTGAGGAGTCGTACTGTTCTGTCTTGTTAAATATCAGTGCAATGTTGATCTTGGATTTGGCCACTTCCTCAGGGTTATTGAGTTGTGTCCTGATATTCATACTCTTGAGGAAATAAGTCAACGCTTGGTCATAATCATATTGTTGATAATGGAGAGCCCCTACACCATTGTAGGCCCACGCCAGATGTTTAGGAGAATTGATTTGTTCAAAAATCTCAATACTCTCAAAATGTAAGACGAGTGCGTCAGAAATATTTCCTTGAATTTCATCGACTATGGCTAGAGTCTCTTTGGATATCCCTAGTTGTAGGCTGTCATTTTCGTTGATCTCAATGGCCTTTAGTAGAAAGACTCTCGCACTATCCAAATCTTTGTATGTGTATTCATAGGCCAGGTCATTGAGTACGATTAGATTTTCGGGCTGCTCGATGAGGACAGCTTTCAGGCTATCGATATAGCTCTTGTCTTGACTCCAGCAGGTACAGGATAGAATAGATAAGGTGATCGTCAGTGTTAAACGGAAGCGGTTCATTAAGGAAATTTGCGTTAGGTATGACCAAAACTAAGAAAACAATTGAGAAACTAGATTTATGTATCAACAATTGTGCGATTCACCCAGTGCAGATGTGAAGGATTGTAGGTTGATTTGAGGATTGAAACCAAAGAACTGAAATTAATACAGAATATTAAGACATGAAAAACACATTACTAGCCGCTGGTCTATTGGCAATGGTATCTTGCACCGCACCAAAGACCTCCGAAGGGGAAGTTCAAACACCACAAGACGATATCCAACGATGGGAAGCCGAATTGTTTTATGAAGACAAAAACGAGTTAGGCGAAGGGGCCATTTGGAACCACGAGACGAATGAGCTCTGGTCGGTAGATATTGAGGGCAAGAAGTGGTTTCAGCTCGATGTGTCTAACAAGTCTCAGTTGGTACATCAGTTGGTACAGCGGATAGGAACGATCGTACCGTCTGCGGATGGACGTGCAGTAGTAGCACTAGAAGACGGTGTGTACTATTATGATCCTACTACAGGAGAACAAGAACTAATCGTGACACCTGATATGCATACGGGTAAGATTCGCTTCAACGACGGCAAGTGTGACCCGTCAGGCAGACTTTGGGTAGGCTCGATGCATCTCGATCAGATTAGTGATGCGGCAAGCCTCTATAAAATTAGCGCTGACGGTGGCTCAGAGCAGATGCTTGACAGTGTGACCATCTCCAACGGGATCGTTTGGTCATCTGACCAAAAGACGATGTACTATATCGATACACCAGATGGCAAAGTACGGGTATTCGATTATGATGACGAGACGGGTACGATCTCAAACGAGCGTAGTTTGATGGATTTTACGGCATACGGCTATCCCGATGGCAGCACAATTGATGCTGAGAACAATCTGTGGGTGTGCCTATGGAATGGCAACAAAGTGTTGCAGATCGATACCGAGTCAGGAGAGATCATTGGTGAAGTGCATATTCCTGCACACAACATCACGTCTTGTGCTTTCGGGGGAGAGAACTTGGACTCGCTATTCATCACTTCTGCTAGAGTGGATATGAGTGAGGCGGAATTGGACTCTCTACCACACGCTGGAAGTATATTCGTAGCAGTCCCGGGAGTCAAAGGGGTTAAAGCCAATTTCTTCGGTCAGAAGTAAGTTATACTTCAAGTGTAAATGTGATGATTAGATTTTGGCTATACCCACGTATGTGCAAGAGTGTTTTGGTAATGATGCTTAGGCTTGTGACTATCCAGCAGCTTGCTGCGATGCGAGGAAAATAGTTTTATATCTCATCTACTGACAAAAGCCCGACCGAATTCGTTTCAGTCGGGCTTTTGCGTTTGTAAGTAGTCTTTTGTGATCTAATTGATTGTAAATAAGGTTGAGTTGGAAATTATTTAGACGCTGAATATCAGTATACCTGCTGATAGGGGATTCCGAATGCACATTTTGGGATCAACACTTAGTCTCCCGACTCATTTATATGAAGTGTATTATTTACATAGTTATTTGTTCCTTGTTAAGTCAATGTGAATAAATGAATAGTCCAATGTTTTTCCATGCTTCATCTTTAGCGTCGGGTTTCATTATGTGATTGGTTTTAATATTGGATCGGTCTAGTGAAGTCAAATTGAAAGATGTACGATTAAAGACTAAATTATGAAAAAAACTTACTTCGCTATTGTAGCATTGTTGGTTTGCTCACTATGGGCAAACGCGCAACTCGCAGGGACAGTCACCTACGAGTTTTTGGACGAAACCATCATAGACTCAGGTACGAGTACAGATGGACTAGTAGACTGGACCGCTGGATACCACGGGGGCACTTACGGCATGAACATGAAGCTCGGTGACGAGATCAACGTCAAAGTCTCAGGAAGTAGCACCATTCGATTTTTGGGATCAAAACACTCTGGACTAGAACTCACGGGTACCGCTTTCGAATCTGGAGATTTGGGAACTCTGACCACCAAAGTAGAAACAGATCTATCTGACACCTACTCATTTGTCTATTCGGGACCAGAGACCACACTTAACTTCAAAGCAGTAGAAGGAACCGGTAGTGACATCTACCTGCCCTCTATTGAAGTGATCCCCGCACAATCAGGTGCTACAGCGACTACTGCAGAGACCAGTATCATCTACTATTATGACTTGCGAGATGGCAGCATCATCCCTACAGATACCGATGGTCAGTCGGATATCAATGCTGGTTTGATCGACGTGATCGTGGGGACAAGCAACGCATTCGGATACAATGGGGATGATCACGGTTCGGTTTTGAAAACAGGCAACCAAATTGTACTAGATGTAGCAGGCAACTCCTACATCAAAATAGGGGGATGTGTCTACTCTGGAGGCACTATTGCGATCTCTAGCGAATCAGGGGAGTTTGACATCACCGAATCTGACAATACCGCTGGCGAGTATGACAATGACAACTATACGCTAGACATCCTGTATGTAGGCGAAGCAGGGAGCGTAACTTTGGATTTCACAGGCACCAATTACGTCCCCTATTTAGAGGTAGCTCCGATTCCATACGAAGTGCAAATCGGCCCCTCGTACCCGAATTCGAACGGATTGATTGATGTATGGGATTTCGGAGCGGCACAGCTAGACGAAGCTACTTACAAAAATAATCTAACCGTCGACATCATCAATGCTTGGTATGCAGATACCGAAGCAGGCACTGCGGGACCTACACTACCAAGCTTCACGGCAGATGTACTGAGCTGGGTCGGTGGAGGAAATGACAGACTCCGCTCTACCAACGAAAGCCTGACACGATACGATGACAATATCGCTGGTGCAGAAGAGTACACGGGACGAGTCTACGTCAATGCTTCTGCAGCGACCACACGATACATGAGTTTGACTCTCTACGAAGACGATGAAGTCACGATGATTGTCAAAACCGACGCAGGTGGAAACCTAAACTTCGACTATGCAGAAGACCCTACGCTCCAATCCGATCAAATCGAACTCGGAAGTGATATCGTCGAAGTAAAATTCGTGGCTCAGCACAAAGGAATTTACCACATCTACGATGACTTAGGCAAACCAAGCTACTATAGGATCTACCGCAAGGATGCTACGTATGCAGACTTGACAGGTAGCATAGACGTCACAGCCGCGACAGACATACCTGAGGGCTACTCGATCTCCTTTACCAATGAAGTCGGCAAAACTTGGGTCGCAGATCAATCGAGCAACAGCTACAGTGTTTCATTGCCGGCGGGCTACAGCTATACCTTGGGACTGACAGATGCCAATGGGTACGTGATCAGTACGGAGAGCACATTGGCTGTGACAGCAGAAACGACTACTTATGATTTGACACTTGAGAAAGTAGAGCTCTACACCGTGACAGGGAGTATCACTGGTCTCGACGATCAGCTCATGGACTTGGAGTTGAACTACAGCGCAGATGGCAAAATCTACCAACCAGAACCAAGTATAGATACAGAAGCTGGCACATACAGTGTGCAACTCGAGCCCAACACGAGTTACACGATTACAGCCAAAGGAGTCAACGACTATGAATTGACCGAAAGTACAGTATCTATCACGGCAGATGCGACACAAGCCATTGCTTTCACAGAGAAGGCGCTCTTTGATGTTGTCATTACTACAGAAGGACTGACTGACGACCAGGTCGCCAAATTAGGCCTAGTATTCACCAACCTCTACGAGGAAGGCTATGAATATGATTTCCCATCAGCAAGTGATGTTCAACTAAGAACTGGAACTTACTCGGTAGCCTATACAGGACTGGACGAGTCGCCAGTGCAGTTGGCTCCCACTTCGAATCTGACAATAGAAGCAGCGGATGTCAGCAAAACACTTTCGTTCACCACTGTGACCCAATGGAACTTTGACGATCAAGTCATCGAAAGTGGTACAACTACAGCCTACAAGGGGCTGTTGTTCTCAGGAGCCATCGCGAACCAGATCAGCAAAGGGCACTTGACAGCAAAAGCAGACGCCACGATCCAAGTCCCTGTCAACGCGGGAGACAAAGTGACTATTACGTATTACTACGAGGCGGACTTTTCCATCGAAGGGGGTGAAGCAATCACGACTACCAGTGGCAGTACGAGCACCTTGGAGAGTGTGGACTACAACTACACAGGTTCAGAATCTGGGCACATCACGCTGACCATCGGCGCAAGTGTAGGGACGACATATATCACGCAGATAGCGACACAGCAAGCCGTAGACTATAGCGAAACATTGACGGTCGGCGCAAACAAGGATTTTGAAACGATCAATGAGGCTTTAGACGCAGTCTCAAGAATGGCTCGTGAAAGTGATCAGCGCGTCACCATCATGATTGATCCAGGCAACTATGAAGAGATGTTGGTGATCCGTGTGAATAATGTCACCTTGAAAAACGCAGCAGCTATTCCAGATATCTCCCTAGCCAACGCAGGTGTGGATATCTCTGATCAAGCCGTCAGAATCACTTCTTACTATGGGCACGGCTACAGCTATTACAGTATGGGCAATGACCAAAAATGGAATGAAGACGTACTCCGTGTCAACAAAGCCAACGGTTCACTCTCCTATGAGAATGCTGGAAGTGGCACCACCAACGGTTCGTATTGGAACGCTACGGTGGTCGTGAGTGCAGATGGGTTCGAAGCTGAAGACATCATCTTCGAAAACTCATTCAACCAATACATATCCAAAAAAGAATCCGAAGATAAAGTTGTCATGTGGGCATCAGGTAGCAAGGGAGAGAGACCTACTACTGCTGGTAGCACAGAGGTGCAAAACAAGAGTTTTGTAGAAAGAGCCGCTGCGATAGCCATTACGAACGACGTAGACAAAGTGGTACTAAACAAATGCCGAGTGGTTGGTAGACAAGACTCCTTCTATGGAGGTACAGGATCAAGAGTAGTCGTCTACAAAGGTGCTATGATGGGGGCTACAGACTACATCTTTGGTGGCATGACAGCCGTATTTTACCAAACTGACCTGGTCATGAATACCAGCGAAGACAAAAATGACAGATGCTATATCACCGCCGCCCAACAAAGCAGTGGTCGTGGGTATTTGATGTACGAATGCACCATCACCTCAGCGACTCCAGGCTCAGAAACTGCCTCAGCGTATCGCTCTAAGCCTGGGTACTTTGGGCGTCCATGGCAGGGGGCAACCAGTGAGGTAGTCTTCTACAACACGACCATCGAGACCACCAACTTCCCAGACAACGACGGAGAATCGTTGATCGCTGCAGAAGGCTGGTTGAGTACGCTGGGAGGTGAGTCTCCAGGTATGTATGAGTTTGGGACGACCGAACTATCAGGTGCTGATAATTCGGGTAGTCGAGCGAGCTGGTCTACACTCTTGACCGAAGCAGTGCTCAGTGACGATAGTGAAATCTCGAACTTTACCTTTACCAAAGGAAATGACGATTGGGATCCGTTACCGGGGTTGGTGACGGCCGAAGAGGAAGAGTTAGAGGAGGAAGAAGAAGTCCTATCTACTCCTTTGATTCCAGTTTCAGGTGTTCAAGTTTACGCTTACGAAAATCAGGTTCACGTTGGCAATGTGATGTCCAAAACACAAGTACATGTATATAACCTCATGGGACGTAAAGTGAAAACTGTAGAAACAAACCATGATATTAATTTTAGTCTCAACAACGGGCTTTGGATAGTCATGATGAACTCAGCTGACGGTCAAAAGGCAGTGAAAGTGTTAACGCGCTGATCTTAAATGTTCAAAGTGTTAGAAGAGGGTGTCTATATAGACACCCTCTTTTTTTTGTCTTAGTTACCGATCAATCACAAATTATAAAGTGTATTTTGTACACGTTATAATTTGTGCTACATTTGACGTATGGATTCAGGTCTTGAAGTAGCTAAATGGTACTGTGAAGTATTGTAATCAAGGCTGGTGCTCCCTAAAGAGGTGTTTAGGCATTGTGAGTCCTATTTGAAGTATCGGTGAAATAGAATTGAAGGGGGCTTGCAGTAGCGTGGTTTACTTGCGTTTTGGGATTAATATCCACCTTTGAGGTTATAAATAATAGATTTTTAAATTAGTTTTGGGTTTAGTAAATGCCTTGGATTTAAAAGATTTCCGAGGCATTTTTTAATTTCTAGAAACAGTACAAATGAAGACAGTAGACTTACAGGCAGCAGACAACATTAGGGCACTAGCCGTTTCGATGGTAGAGAAGGCAAAATCTGGTCATCCAGGTGGACCCATGGGAGGTGCAGATTTCATGCACATTTTATACTCAGAGTTTTTAAGATTCGATCCGGACAACATGAGCTGGCATGCAAGAGACAGGTTCTTCATGGACGCAGGCCATTTGTCTTCACTGATGTATGCGCAGTATAGCCTGTTGGGCAAGTTCTCGATGGAAGACCTCTCCAACTTCAGACAGTGGGGATCGGTCACTCCAGGCCACCCAGAAGTAGACGTAGAACGCGCGATAGAAAACACCTCAGGGCCACTCGGTCAAGGACACGCTATGGGAGTAGGAGCGGCGATCGCTGCGAAGTTTCTCCAGGCGAAGTTTGGCAACTGGATGGATCAAAAAATATACGGATTCATCTCTGACGGAGGGATCCAAGAAGAAATCTCTCAAGGGGTAGGACGTATCGCGGGTCACTTGGGATTGAACAACTTCATCATGTTCTTTGATAGCAACGACGTGCAGCTCTCTACGATGACTGACGAGGTGACTACTGAGGATACTGCGATGAAATACGAGTCATGGGGATGGAAAGTCGTCACAATCGACGCACACAACCACGACGAAATCAGAAAAGCACTCAAAGACGCAAACGCTGAGACGGAGAAGCCAGTACTCATCATTGGTAAGACCATCATGGGCAAAGGCTGTGTGACAGCTGAAGGCGAGATGTTCGAAGGACACTGCGAACTACACGGTCAGCCAATCGGCGCGACAGGTGCGGATTACGAAAAGACATTGGAGAACCTAGGATCGGATCCTAAGGACCCATTCAAAATATTCCCTGAAGTAGCTGCACACTATGCGCAAGTACTGAAGGATAAAGCGGCTGCTGCTCAAGAAGCTTACGCGAAAGAAGAAGCGTGGAGAAAAGACAATGCAGCACTCGCAGCGAAACTTGATCAGTTCTTGACAGGTAAGATGCCAGAAGGAATTGATTTTAGTGAGATCGTTCAAAAAGAGGGAGTAGCGTCAAGAGCAGCAGGCTCTGCGGTATTGGCTTACCTCGCGGACAAAGTAGAAAACATGATCGTGTCTTCTGCGGATTTGTCTAACTCAGACAAGACGGACGGTTTCTTGAAGAAAACAAGAGCCATCCAGAAAAATGATTTCGGTGGCGCTTTCTTGCAGTCAGGTGTGGCTGAGCTGTCTATGGCGGCTATCGCCAATGGGATGGCACTGCACGGTGGTGTGATTCCAGTGGTGGGTACGTTCTTCGTATTCTCTGACTACATGAAGCCCGCGATCAGACTCGGAGCGATCCAAGAGCTACCGGTGAAATATGTATGGACACATGATGCGTTTAGAGTAGGAGAGGATGGACCGACTCACCAGCCGATCGAGCAAGAGGCTCAGATCAGATTGATGGAGAAAGTTCAAAACCACAGCCACAAAAATAGCTTCCTTGCACTTAGACCTGCAGATGCTGCAGAGACAACCGTAGCGTGGAAAATGGCTATGGAAAACACAGACGTCTCGACAGGTTTGATCCTATCGAGACAAGGAATCAAAGACTTACCAGCTGTAGGTGCTTCGAGATACGAAGATGCGCTCCAAGCGGAGAAAGGTGGATACCTTGTGCAAAAAGTAGAAAATCCAGACGTGGTGTTGATCGCCAATGGTTCGGAAGTGGCGACTTTGTTTGCGGGAGCAGCTTTGCTCGAAGAGAAGAAAGGATTGAAAATCAACATTGCTTCGATTCCTTCTGAGGGACTATTCAGAAGCCAAGACAAAGCTTATCAGGAATCAGTAATCCCTACAGACAAGCCTATCTTCGGTATGACGGCTGGATTGCCTGTCAACTTGGAAGGACTCGCGGGACCAAACGGTAAAGTCTTTGGATTGGGACATTTCGGATATTCTGCTCCTGCTGGAGTATTGGATGAGAAATTCGGATTCACGGGCGAAAACGTATACAACCAAGTGGTTGAATTGTTGGGACTTTAATTCCGATGGTCTTCTTGGTTTGTTTATGACGAGCCAAGAAGATCTGATACATAGAATAAAACTTTGACTATAAACAGACAATAGACATGCAATTTTTCATCGATACCGCCAATCTTGATCACATCAAGGAGGCATATGACTTAGGAGTATTAGACGGTGTGACCACCAACCCATCGTTGATGGCCAAAGAAGGCATCACTGGTGAGGAGAACATCAGAGCACACTACAAGAAAATCTGTGATATCGTAGATGACAAGGTAAGTGCAGAGGTAATCTCTACCGAATTTGATGCGATGCTTAAAGAAGGGCTGGAACTAGCAGCGATCGATCCAAAGATCGTCGTGAAAATCCCAATGATCAAAGACGGTATCAAGACCATCAAGGCGTTGAGTGACAAAGGGATCAGAACCAACTGTACGTTGATCTTTAGCCCAGGACAAGCAATCCTTGCTGCGAAAGCGGGTGCGAGCTATATCTCTCCATTCATCGGGAGATTGGACGATATCGGGTTTGACGGGATGAACCTCATCGAGCAGATCGTAGGCATCTACGATAACTTCGGTTTCGAAACAGAAATCCTAGCGGCATCTGTGCGCAACCCACTACACTTGATCAAGTGTGCTGAGGTAGGTGCAGACGTAGTGACCTGTCCATTGAGTGCGATCATGGGCTTGTTGAAACACCCATTGACCGACAGTGGATTGGCGACTTTCCTAGCGGATTACGCCAAAGGAAACAAGTAAGGGGTTTACTTTCTAGAAATTAAAAAAGGGATACATCATTAGATGTATCCCTTTTTTGTTTGATACGAAGTGGTAGTTAACACTTCGTTGGCTTACTGTGGGGCATCTTTAGTGATGTTTGGGTTCCCAAATTAGTCTTACGAAAGAGCTTAATCTTTCATTTTCTCTTCTCACAGGAATTCCTCCCACTATTCCAATCAATAAATGGTCTGTAATACCTAAACGCATCTGAGGACGAATGGTCATGTCAAAATCACTCTCGTCGATGGTTTTATTAAATTCAACACCAATAAAATTGCGTGTACCTGGAATCATATAATGAAAACTTGTATTGACGTCATAAGTCGTATGGAATTTGTTGGTATTGAAATGCTGCTCAATCATTGGCCCTGTATAAATCAATGAATGAAAGTTGTTTCCCCAGCGTTTGGCAATCACAAAGAATGGATTGTAGATATTGCCAGTAATGAAAGGCTTTCCAAAATTCCTAAAGTCAGAGAGTTCAAATTCGTTAATGTACCCAAGCGCCATTGAAGTTGCCATTGGTTCGCTTACAAAGAATGACCATTGTGTCGCAATTTTAATACTATTCAATTCATTAGCGGGGTTCAACTCCTCACCTGTATCACTTACGGGTGAATAAAAGGTGAAAGGCAGTTCAACCTCTAACCCTAACCTATCCATGGGAGCCCATTCATATTCTATGAGTGCTTCATATGAATCAAATTTTAAATTGTCCGTGAGCCCAAATCCTAAGTTCCACTCTTTTTCACCTTTCCGTGCACCTAAATCCCGTATCAGGTCTACATAGAGAGGCTCGGCATGCAGTACTTTATCAGGTTCTTTATCGTCTTCTATTGTTTGAATGTAAATTTCATCCCTTTCAGATTTGGTCGTTTGAGCGACTGAATATATCGAAGATGCCAATAGTGTAATTAGCATCAATTTCTTCTTGATGTTCATATTGATTTGTTTTTTTAAGCATAATAAAATTGTCCCAGCACTACTTTTTAATAGTGGGGATAGTCAATTGTGAAAAAACAAATCATGCTTTCGGTGGAGGAGTGTCTATTTTGTGAAAGCCGTTAATTAGAGAAGTGTTATAGCGGGGGAATGCCCTTTTTACTGAGTCAAAGGACGGTTGATTAATGGTAGAATCAATACTGAATTGAGCAATTAGCTCTATTTTAAAGTTTGCTTTCTTGTTATGATCTTCGGTATCATGATCATCATACTCTTTAATGGCATCATCATAGCCTAGGACTTTCTCCACGATGATTTCAATGATACTTTCTTGATCATTGATTGACAAATCCTCTGGAATATGATCTGGGTACGGGTCTGCCGTATCCACACTTATATTGAGTAGGTACAGCCCCATGAATCCCCAGAGGACTTTTGAAAAGATGCTATTTTTTATTTGATCGATCAAAGCGCCAATTTAATGCTCTTTTTTTAACATTAAGCAATCTGTACCTTATCGTTTTTTTAGCACTCCATCCTTAGCGTTCGTATTTATAATCAGGGTTTAAATGTCTTGGCCGATAGTGTGGTTTATACTTTCGTTCAGTATCAAAAACAGCAGCCGTTGTTGCAAGTAGTTCAGTTACTTGCAACAACGGCTGCTGTTTTATCCGTACGAATGAAGATTGGCCGTTTAGTGATCTGCTTAAAAAGTCAATCTTTCTGTCTCAGTAGGGAAGTTGTTTATGATTACTATTCTTTAAAAGCACTTAAGGTTTCGATCTTACCATTTTCATCGTGCTTTAATTCCATCATCTTGACACTACGTAGGTGCGTTTGGCCTTCTGATAGAGATGTATCGTGATAGAACAAGTACCATTTTCCGTTGAACTCGGTAATGGAGTGGTGGTTGGTCCAGCCATATACTGGTTCTAAAATAATGCCTTGGTAGGTAAAGGGACCATAAGGATTATCACCAGTGGCATAGCAGATATTATGTGTGTCACCTGTGGAGTAGGAGAAGTAGTATTTGTCGTTGTATTTGTGAACCCATGAAGCTTCGAAGAATCGTTTGTCATGGTCATCAGCCATGATAGGGCTACCGTCTGCATCTAGTATCTCTACTTCTTTTACTTCTTCAGCAAATTGCTTCATGTCATCACTTAGTTTAGCCACCCTCGGTAGCAACGCTGGGACATCACCACTAGGCTCCTGAGCAGTAACGCTAGCGTCATAGGTATTGTCATCCCATCGCTGTAGCTGACCGCCCCATACACCCCCAAAGTACATGTAGTATGCTCCGTCATCGTCCTTGAATACAGCTGGATCCATGCTGTAGCTGTTTTTCATCGGTTCTGGCTCGGCTGTAAAAGGCCCTTCTGGTCGATCACTAGTCGCTACCCCGATCTTGAAAATATCTTGCTTGTCTTTCAGAGGGAAGTATAGATAATACGTACCGTCTTTTTCGGCTGCATCGGGCGCCCATAGTTGACGTCCAGCCCAAGCAATGTCCTTCTTGTCTAATGCTACGCCGTGATCGGTGACCTCTCCACCTACTTCGTCCATGGAGAGTATGTGATAATCTTGCATATCGAAATGACTGCCAAAATCATCTTCTGCTATGCCAGACTCCCAATCATGGGATGGATAGATGTAAAGTTTTCCTTCAAATACATGTGCAGATGGGTCAGCTGTATAGATGTGTGTCACGAGTGGTTCACTTTTAAATGCTCGTACTGCTGTGGTATCTATTACTGACGACTCTTCGGACGATGGCTTACTGGTAGGTTGGCAGGCCACCAAAAAAGTTGCAATACCTAGTGTGAGGTACATCCCTTTCATTACTTCTTTCATATTAGTTGCTCTTATTTGTATTTATACTTTGTATGCGTTTCTATCTAAGTAGGGGCTATGCAAACTAGGAGTGCATTTTTCAACATTACGAGTAGGTGGAGAGATTAAGTGTTGCTGTTTTGATTACGGTAACCTTGTGTTATAAAGCTCAAATTTATAGATAGAATGCATATCACGCAACCGATTGCGTTACTAATTTTTCTCAATCTGAGAGAGCATAAATGGCTCTTACTTATTCTTTCTTGATGGACACATAAAACGACAGTATGCCTATTTAGGGACGAGAGTATACATTGTTAGAAACTGGCAGTTTGATTCTTGTATTGACCTACCAGTTAAAGGATTTAAATCTTGAACTGGTACTGTAGTATCCACATATCCATGCGTTCGGTGACTTGGGAGTAGTCACGGGTTTGGTTGCTGTAGATCGGGCGGTTTTGGATGGCTAAGGTTAGTTTGGATCTGTGACCGTCGAATAAGAAGTTAAGCCCATAGTCATACATGATCATTTGGTCATTTAGTCCATCATAGTCGGCAACTTGTATGGAAGCATAGGGTTGAAGGTAAGGCAACTTTTCGTTTGGGCTGATACGTGTACGGTAGCCCAACTGTAGATAGGCGACCTGTCCTGTTCCGGTAGTAGGGAAGGAGTTGCCCGCCCCAGCGTATGAACCGTTCCTCACGCCATTGCTCGGGTTGTTGGCACCAGAGAGGCGGATGTAGTCTTTTCCGAAATCATAGTCGAAGTATCCAAGATAGACGGTGACAGAGCGGCTGTTCTCATTGTTGAGTGGTAGATCCATGAAAAAATCAGCCGCCAGTAGGAGCATGTCATAGCTGATGGTGTCCATCTGTGTGTCAAGTCCTGCCAGTGCGTCCTCTTGATACAAGAACCCTACACTGAGATTTATGATTTTTTTGCTGCCATGGTAGGTGCCTGCCTTGAAAGCACTGGTTTGACTCTCTCTGTCCATAAACTCATAACTGAGATAGGCAGAGTACTGGAGGTCAGGGAAGTTGCTGTAGAAATTGGCCTCCTCACTTAGCGTATTTTGATATACAGCGAGTGGACGAGCGACTACTGCGCGGTAGGCGAAGTGTCCGATGTTGCCTTTGGCATAGAGGCTGAACTTGCGCAGGAGGTCATCGCTGATACCGACTGTGGGCATGGTGAATAGTGGGCAGTCATAGCTGAGGGCAGATGAAGTGGCAGGAGCAGCATAGCGAGAGAGTCCGACGTAGGCATTTTTGCCTCCTCCTATTTCGAAAACATCGGCAAAGCGATAGGAGGTCTCTATATCCAGTATTTTCAGCGTGCTGTTGTTGTTGATGTAGTTGAGGTTGTTGGTTCCCAGTTGGAACTTGACGTACCATCGGTCGGTGATTGATCCAGATAGAATCATTCGAAACCTGCGTATGGATACATCACTGACATAGTCTTTGGTTTCTCCTTGAATGGTCGTGCCAGGGTTTAGTTCGGTAGTTCTGAGCCAGAGCTGAGCAGAGGCAGACAATTTGAGCTGAGATTGGTTCCCTAGTTTTAGCTGTGGGGGAGTGACGGGTTGGGCATAGGACATAGTCGCCCACCCATAGGTCATCGTCAATAACACAATATTCAGTACGTACACGAGTAGCCGTGAAAACTTCTTGTTATGCCCAATCATGGTGTTTGTTTTAAAAGACCAAAAAGTGTTTCTTGATCAAGCACCTCCAAGAATAGTTTGTAGTTAAGTCCTTTTTGGATGATGTATGAGGTCAAGAGTATTTTTATCTTGTGGAGGAGGTCATCTGCCTGCCATGGCTTCTCGAGATAGTAGTCAATCCCCGCCATGTTGATGGCCTGTATCGTGTCCATATGGGTAGCCTGACCTGTGAGGAGGATTTTCTTGGTATCCGAAAACCGCTGGTCATTGTGGAGGGTAGTGAGTAGTTCTACGCCTGTTTTGCCGGGCATCACATGGTCAGATACGACTACTGCGATGAAATCTCCCTTGGTGTCTATCTCTTCTATGAGTTCTTCTGCCTCGGGTGCGGATTCACACTCTTCTATGATCACGTACTGATCCAAGCTGGAGAGTTGGGTAGCGATGGTATTGAGAACCTCTCTTTGATCCTCGACACAGATGATATATATTTTTTCCATGATGTTATGCTTTAGGTAGTTGAATGTTGAAAGCGGTACGCCCCGCTTGGGAGGTCACTGATATGGTACCTCCGTAGCTGGTGATGATTTTTTGGACAATAGATAGCCCGAGTCCCAGGCCAAAGGATAGGCCAGACACTTTGGTGGTGACGTTGGGTTGGAAAATCGTCGATAGCAGGTGATGTGGTATACCAGGTCCATTGTCAATGATTTGGATCTGGATGCTGTCCTGATGCAGTTCAGAAACCAGCCGTATACTAGGGTTTGGCGTATGGGCATTGACTAGGCTTTCGGCTGCATTTTTGATGAGGTTGACCCAGATCTGTATCAAATCTCCTTCGCGAGCGACTAGCATCAATCCTTTTTCGATTGCCAAATCGATTGAGATCGTTCTTGTCATGTTGGACAGGAGTGAGAGTGACTTTTTGAAGGTTAATCGTAGATCGCATGCTTGTACGTTGCTATGGTTTTGAGATCCTAGGTCTTTGATTGAGCGAATGACATGTGTGGTGTGTGTGGATGCCACTTGCATATCATGCAGCGCCATACCTATCTCCCAAAACTCGTCCATCTCTTCGATAGCTGTGCTTTGGTTTTGTTTGGCTATTTGTTGGATTTCATCGTCTGTGAGATTGATCCTTGCTAGTTTTTTGGCTAGTCGGTCGTCTATTTTGAGTGTCTTTTTGATTTGCTCTTTGCGTTTTCTTGCTTCGGCAGTAGAGCAATGTTGCCCTTGTTCGAGCCCTTTGACGAACATCGGGTACACATGATCAAATTCTTTGTGATTGAAAATTGTCTTTAGTCGATCGGTCATCCATTGGGTTTTGTTTTGCAATACACCGATGGCATTGTTTAGTTCGTGAGCTAGCCCTGCAGCGAGTTGTCCTAGTGTCGCTAGCTTTTCGCTTTGCATGAGCTTTTTGAGTGTGACCTCCATTTGGGTAGCATTTCGTACGACGAGCATTTGTCTGAGGTAGATCTCATTGACGATGATCGGTAGGATATGCTCCGAAAACAGCAAGTGGTCGGGGTGATCTTTGGCTGGCAGGTTAGCCTTGCTCATATAGTATAGGGTCGTGTCTTCGTCTGCTGTGACAGTCGTGTAGCTGCATCCGTCTGGAGAAAAGAAACTGTAGATCCCCAATACCGCATCTGCTCCTGTCTGAAATATCAACAGTATACTCCCATTTTCGGGCTGATGGTGGCCACTGAGTTTGCCACTAGCGACATAGTAGATGCGGTCATTTTTCTCTCCCTGCTTCAGGATTGTCTCTCCTTTTTTGAGCAATACTTTCTGTGCGGGATTGGAGAAGAAATGTTTCTTCAACCAACTCGTATCGGTAAAACTGGATAGTTTGTTTCCTTTTCCTTCCATGACGTGCTATAAAAAATTGACTTTGTTCAAAACGTACATGAGTATGCCTATGAGGACTAAACCTACTATGGCCAAGGTGACGCCTACTTTGGACATATGCCGAGATTCTATCATGCCTGTCGCATGAGCGAGTGCATTGGGCGGAGTGCTGATCGGTAGGGACATGCCCAGGGATGCAGCTAGTGTGGTGGCGAGGATGAGCATTTTTGCGCCTCCGAGCGCTTCGAGGCTCATGACTGACACACCTACTGCTGTGATGATGGGCAGTAGCAGGTTGGCAGTCGCAGTGTTGGACATGAAGTTGGCCATGATCGTTGCAAGTATGGCAGCCATCGCTACGATCAACACAGGGGCATACTGATCAAAAGGGATGCTGTTGACCAAGTGTGCTGCCAAGCCGCTCTTTTCTAGCCCTAGGCCTAGAGCGATCCCTCCTGAGACGAGCCATAGGACATCCCAACTCATTTTCTTTAGATCTTCTTTGGTGATGATACCAAAGGCCAGAAAGACAGCCACAGGAATCATCGCGACGGTATAGGAGTTCATACCATGTACGAAATCAAACAACCATAGCAGGATAGTGAGGCCGAAGGTGACATAGACGATGATGGCTTTGCGAGAGGTCATGAATTTGCCTTTGATCTCTAGTGCCAAGTGTTCGGCCTTGGGAGGGAAGAATTTGAGCAAGAGAAACCAGGCTACTGCCAACAGGACGATGACAAAGGGAACACCAAATGCCATCCACTCGCCAAAGCCAATGTTGTTTTCGCCTGTCAGATATTTCAGGGCGAGGGCGTTGGGAGGTGTACCTATCGGTGTGCCTATCCCGCCGATGTTAGCCGCGAATGGGATGCTGAGAGCAAAGGCAATTCGTCCAGGGTCTTTCTCGTCGAAACAGGTCAATACAGGTGCCAGAATAGCCAGCATCATAGCCGTCGTAGCGGTGTTACTCATAAACATGGAAAATACCGCTGTGATGATCATCAGTCCTAGCATGATCATTTTGGGGCGTGTGCCAAAGGGCTTGAGCAGGACCTTGGCCAATCCCTGATCTAGTCGATATTTGGTAGAGGCCATCGCTAGGAAAAAACCACCAAGAAAGAGCAGTATGATGGGAGAGGCAAAGGTGCCCATGATGTCTTTGTAGGCAATCAACTCACCGAAATGGTCGCCCTGATTGTCGATCAGGACATTGATCCCTGAAGTGGAGATCGTCAAGAGCTCTAGTACAATGATCAAAATAGAGGTGGCATAGATAGGAATAGGCTCCAGTACCCACAGCATCGCTGCAAATACGAAGAGTGCCATCACACGTTGCTCGATGACGCTGAGCTGTGCTAGAGGAAAGTACTGGCTGGGGATGAGCACAATGGCGATGGCTACTACCAGACTAAGGATGAAATTTTTAGCTTGTGAGGTCACTTGATTTTGTTCTAGAGGTCAGTAATAGAACAAATGTAGAATCAAGCGTGGATCAAAGAGGTGACCCAAAACATGTGAAGGGCTGATCTTGATCAGTTTTATTGACTAGAAGAATGCGTCAATTTGTTAGGCCATCAGGGCAGTACAAAGGCTGAATTCCTTGGTGGTGACCTTCCTGATATCTAAGTGAGGGCCATATAAAGTATATCAAAAGCGAACGATAACTAAATCTCACTGTAATGAAAAACACAAATCTAAAGTCACTAATGGAAGACATGATCGAGCTAGGCTTAGAGCATGTCAAAGGCGTATTGTGGAATTTGACTCCCGCCGAGTTGATCACAGAAGCAGTCAAAAAAGACGAAGGTGTCTTGACTGATACAGGTGCGCTGATGTGCCGTACCGGTAAGTTCACAGGTAGATCTCCTAAGGATCGCTACATTGTCAAAGACGCCATCACCAAAGACAAAGTGTGGTGGGGCGATATCAATATCTCATTTGATGAGGACAAGTTCGACGCGTTGTACAACAAGATGGTGGCATCACTGGGTGATAAAATATTATATGTGCGTGATGCCTATGCTGGTGCTGACCCTCAGCACCGGTTGAAAGTCCGGGTGATCGATACACAGGCTTGGCACAATCTGTTTTGCTACAACATGTTCATCCAGCCTGAAAACGATGACTTGACGGATTTCCATCCTGAGTTCACTGTTTTGGCTGTCCCAGAGTTCTATGCTGATCCAGAGGTAGACGGCACACGCCAAAAGAATTTTGCGATTGTCAACTTCACCAAGAAAGTGATCATGGTGGGAGGTACGGGCTATACAGGAGAGACCAAAAAAGGAATTTTCTCAGTGCTCAATTTCCTCCTACCAGACAAAGACCATGTACTCTCTATGCACTGTAGTGCCAATATCGGCAAGGAACGTGGCGATAGCGCAGTTTTCTTTGGCCTATCAGGTACAGGCAAGACCACCCTATCTGCTGATCCGAATAGACTGCTGATCGGTGACGATGAGCATGGATGGACAGACGAGGGAATCTTCAACTTCGAAGGAGGCTGCTATGCCAAAACCATCGACCTGACGCAGGAGAAAGAACCAGAGATATGGGATGCGATTAAATTTGGTGCCATACTAGAGAATACCAAATTCTATCCTGGGACCAACACGGTGAATTATGCTGACTGCAGTATCACAGAGAATACACGGGTGTCTTATCCACTCAAAAATGTTAAGAATGCGGTCACGCCATCTGTAGGAGGGATTCCAGAAAATATATTCTTTCTGACCTGTGACGCCAGTGGGGTACTGCCTCCGATCTCTAAACTGACCGTAGGACAGGCCATGTATCATTTTATTTCTGGTTTTACTGCCAAGGTAGCAGGTACCGAGGCGGGAATAACTGAGCCAGTGAGTGTTTTCTCAGCGTGTTTTGGGGCACCATTCATGCCACTACACCCGACCAAATATGCGGAACTTCTAGGAGAGAAAATCAAAACGCATGATGTCAACATCTGGTTGATCAACACCGGATGGTCTGGTGGAGAATATGGTGTAGGACAGCGTATCAAACTGAAATACACCAGAGCCATGATCTCTGCGGCGCTAGAAGGCAAGTTGGATGATGTCAACTATAGCCAGCATCCAGTCTTCGGCCTGGCCATGCCTGATGCCGTGGCAGGTGTCCCCGCTGAGATACTCAACCCTAGAAATACATGGGCAGATCAGGCAGCCTATGACCGAAAAGCGGATAAGCTAGCGAGTCAGTTCGTCGCTAACTTTGTGAAATTCGAGGAGTATGCCAATGATGAGATTATGTCAGGAGCACCCGTCGTAGAGGATTCTGTTTTGGCCTAATGCCTAATTCGTGAGTTGTGGCCACCTTTTACTAGGGTGGCCTTTTTTTTGCCCATTTCTGTATATCGCTAGGTATTTGGTGCCGATATATATTCTCGCAGATCACATTTTTACATTTTGAGCATATTTATTATATTCACTATAGTGTGATGAGTTGATCAATGGATTGATAGTCAGCACTGTTTCGAGATTATATATTGAACTAACCCCTGAATGGCCTCATTCAGACCTAAACGAAACTATGAAAGCTAACCAACTAAAAGAGTACGATAAGGTGCAAAACCAAATCATCGAAGAATTGCTGTCCGACCCACGTTATGAAGCGTTTTTTTTGCAGTATCGTGACAACTCGATACCTCTCTTTGCCAAAGCCTATGCGCACCACAAGGCCAACCTGCTGGTGTATGGCGACTTTACCAAGTTTCAGCAACGCTACCTATGGGATATATGGCAGGATTCGGCATGGTACTGTCTGCGCGAAATCCAGCAAAAAAAGCTCTTTGACCTGTGCTGTCGCTGGCAGGCCGGGCAGGTGACAGACCTACCCGAGATTGAGATTACGCATGATTTTGTGACGGTAGGAGGGCATGTGTTAGATTATTCAGTGCTATCGGATATTTCTGAAGTAGACCTAGATCAGTATATCGATTACTACCAATCCGACGAAATAGATCACCGCGAAGTGTACGAAATGGACTATCAGCAATACCAAGATATACAAGAGCACTACATGGAGGAGGGAGAGACGGGTATTGCCTATTTTGACTTTCACAATACGCACACAGGCAATTATACGCTGCTACAGCAGCCCCCGCTCAGGTTAGAAAAGGAGTTGTTCTATATTAAAAAGAGTATGGAAAGTATACATGCTGACCATGAGGAGAAGGTGAAGAATGCGCCACCCGAAAAACCATACCTGAGTTCTTGTGATGAGGAATTGATCAAATTTGCAGAGCGGTTCAAAGACCGAAAGACCTCTCGGTTTATTACCGACTATAGCCAGTGGCTGAGGGATAATCCTGATTTGGAAATTAAGTATGCTTTGGACTATCTGAAATGGACATCCCCAGAGAAGGTCTCTATCCGAGCCCATGACGACTGGCAAGAGAGCGTCGTAGACGCTGTAGATAGGCACAAGCGACAGAAAGTGATCGAAATACTCCCCACTATCTATGAGGAGTATCTCATGAAAAAGCAAATTGGAATCAGGCTCACCCCAGAAGGTCGAAAAAAAGAATATGACTCTGCCAAATGGATGAAAGACCTCATCCTGAAAGGTCGTAAGCTACAGGGAGAACCTGAGAATTTTGACTTTTGACAAACCGCTGCCCGTGACTTCCATAGCACCATCTGGATGTTGACTCCAAACCTGTGCGGGTTTACGCCTAAACCCCCGCAGGTTTGCGCTTAAACCCCCGCGGGTTTGTTTTCAAACCTGCGCAGGTATGGAATGAAGTCTGCGGGGGTTTATAACAGTACCCGTGAGGACGTTGAGAAGCATGGGCTTGTTAAGACAAGAAAGGCCCCTGAATGAGCAGTAGGTTCGGTAGGTGTTCCTCTGTCAAGGCTCAGCAGTATGAGACTCGAAAGCATCGTACTGCCCCTACTGATCACTGCTAATTTCTTTTGATACTTTGCCGACTTTGGACTATTTTGCTACACCTAGGCCGACGCAGCAACTAAGGTCTATATCTACTGAACCCAAAGGTGTCAGTAGCCCATCGAGAAGAATTAGTGTAAAATAAGTATTGATAAAAACGGATACAGTCCGGGTAACAAGTATGTAAAGACTACTAGGGAAGTGGGATTTGTATGGTTGTTGATGATAATACTACTTAATGACACCCCTCTCCATTTATTTTTTATAACGAATAATCTTATTTGATAAAAACTATCACAAACACTGTATATAGCCAATAGGACGTTCGGTGGGTTAAGAAAGTTTGGTGGTTATCTGTCCCTCCTCTGCTCTTAGCCTCCGCTAAGACCTAGAATAAAGAAGGGCGTCCGTTCTGTTGTGGGTGTTTTCTTCCTGTCGAGCGTTTAGTCTTTTTGGGTGCACTGCGAGACTTGACCCGAGCCTACGATTACCCACTGACCGTCATTGCCCGACCAGGACGAGGGACGAGGACGCAGATCGGAGCAATCCCCCGCTATGGGCAGTACAGTTGTTACACAACTATGGTGTTCACTCCAGCGGATTCCCTTGTCAAGCAAAGGGAATGACGTGTAGCATAGAGCGGTCGAAATGACAAAAAAACAGGATGAGGGCATCTTGCAGAATAGCTAAAGGTTGGCATTGGCCAAAATCAAAGTGTGGAGATAATTGGCCGAATCTACTCCGCTACTACCCACTGCACGGGTGCGAAAGCTTCCTACAAGTTGCAGCGGCTCGTCGCATCAGTATTCTCTATACGAGTATCTTCCCGAAACTCACATATCTCTCTACTACAGCCTCTGACGAGACATCACTTGCCCCAAATTTACCTCCTATTTTCCATCGGTTTGAAAGGTAGTTTTTATACTTGCATCTTAAACCTAAGGGAAAAATGAAATTAGACTATCCTATCAAATTCGAACCGATTCTGAAATACAGAATGTGGGGTGGAGACAAACTAGTAGACGTACTCAACAAACAATCCGACGAAAAGAACCTCGGCGAGAGCTGGGAACTCTCAGATGTACCCGGTGATATCTCTGTGGTAGCCAATGGAGACCTCAAGGGCAAAGACCTCAAACAACTGCTGACGCTATATGGAGCAGACCTAGTAGGGCAGAAGAACCGAGAGCGATTCGGTACGGATTTTCCTATCCTGATCAAATACATCGATGCGAAAGTCCCACTATCTATCCAGCTGCACCCTAACGATGCTCTGGCCAAAGAGCGTCACAACTCCTTCGGCAAGACCGAGATGTGGTATGTCATGGATGCTGAGCCAGACGCAGATCTGATCGTAGGCTTCAACAAAGAAGTGACCAAAGAGGAGTATGTACAGCATGTGGATAACAATACACTAGAGGATATCCTCAATGTCGAGAAAGTCAAAAAAGGCGATAGCTTCTTCATCAATACAGGTAAGATTCACGCCATAGGTGCGGGCTGTCTGATCGCTGAGATTCAGCAGACCTCTGATGTGACCTATAGAGTCTTCGACTGGAACCGTGTCGACAAGGATGGCAAGCCAAGAGAGCTGCACACGGAACTAGCACTCGATGCGATTGACTTTGCGAAGAAGGATGACTTCTGGTTGGACTATACCAAACTGGAGAATAGTTCGAACGAAATCGCTTCATGTCCGTACTTTACCACCCACTATCTACCAGTCAAAGGCGAGACGACACAGGACTACAGTGCTACAGATTCTTTTGTGATCTATATGTGTGTGGACGGAGAAGGTACAGTCACGGCAAACGCGCACAGTGTTGCGATCAAGAAAGGCGAGACTATCCTGCTGCCCGCGGCGATAGATGAGGTGCAGTTGTCTTCCACAGGCATGGAATTGCTGGAAGTGACGGTCTAACAGCCAATGGTAATAAAAAAGCCGTCACAACCTTGATTGATTAGGTGTGACGGCTTTTTTGTGCGCCTTTGGGGAGTCTATGAACCGACGACTATCTCATCTAGTGTCACGACCTTGCCCGCGGCTAGTTGTCCCAAATGGATGTCACCGATGCGAACTCTGATGAGTCGAAGTGTGGGGAATCCCACGGCAGCAGTCATCTTTCGGACTTGGCGGTTTTTGCCTTCCGTGAGGGTGATGGATACCCAGCTAGTCGGTCCGTGTCTCTCGTCTCGCACATGGCGCGAGTTGGTCCAGCGCACTTCTTCATCTTCTAAAGCTTGCGCTTGACAGGGTAGGGTCGTGTAGGTTTCTTGTTTTACGGTGATATCCACGCCTGACTGTAGCTCGGTGATTGCTTGTTCGGTGATGATACCATCTACCAGTGCGAGGTATTCTTTTTCTACTTTTTTGCTTCGCACATCTAGGCTGACTTGGCCATCAGTGGTGAGGAGTAGCAATCCCTCAGAGGCTTCATCTAAGCGGCCTATTGCCATCGTGCCATCGGGAAAGTCGTACAGTTCTCCTAGTTTCTTTTTGTTCCTGCGCCTGCTTTCGTTGCTTACGAATTGTGAAAGATAACCGTAGGGTTTGTGTAGCATGAAGTGCTGGTGTGCGGGCATAGTATAGCATTGGCGTGACATGCGTCAAAATCGCAACGCACGGTGAAATTAGACTGCAAAAATAGTC
Organism: Reichenbachiella agariperforans; assembly: GCF_900142205.1. Taxonomy (GTDB): domain Bacteria; phylum Bacteroidota; class Bacteroidia; order Cytophagales; family Cyclobacteriaceae; genus Reichenbachiella; species Reichenbachiella agariperforans. The sequence continues at coordinate 31,226 of NZ_FRAA01000003.1, read as the reverse complement.
ACGCAGCTGTAGTATCCTATCGAACAGGTGACTATACCTACGGCAAGACCAATGAGTAACCTTTTTTTACGAGATCAAAATAGGCTTCTATATTGAACTGATAGTGGTATGCGCCTTTTTTGGAGGTGGATTTGTCTTTGCTATCGAGTCGATCTAGGTAGCCTGCAGATAGAATCTTCTTTCTGAAGTTTCGATCGTCTAGCGGTGCTTGCAGGATCTCTTGATAGAGCTTGAGCAGTTTCGGGATGGTAAATTTCTCCGGAAGGAGGTTGAACCCAATAGGCTTTCTGCGGGATTCATTTTGCAAGGTATGTAGCGCATCGAGAATCATTTGGTTGTGATCGATGACTAGGTCAGGAATCTCATCGATATGAAACCACTGTGCATGAAAGGACTGGACAAGCTCTTCTTTTTGCTCGTCGATACGAATGAGGCTGTAGTATCCTAACGAAATGACGCGTGCACCAGGGTCTCGGTCAATGTCAGAATAGGTGTTGAAATGCTCCAAAAACACATCCGTCAGTCCAGTGAACTTGGTTAGGATACGCTGAGAAGCCAGCTCGGCAGATTCATCGCTCTGCACAAAGCTACCGATCAATGACCAGTTGCCTGCCTGAGGTTCTACTTGTCTTTTAAACAAAAGCACTTTGAGTTTCTCTTCCACAGGATCAAAACCAAAGATAACATTGTCTACCGCCACTAAAATAGGCGTGCCATCTTGATACGTCTCGTTGTGTTTGGCTAGATTTATACCTTTGATTTCATTCATTTAGTAAAGATAATATAATTAAACGTTTCTTGTACGCTTAAATTAAAAGCGTTATTATTACGTTTAATTAGTAGAGACGACAACTATGGCAGATAAAACAATACTAGTAACGGGAGGATTGGGCTATATAGGAGCACATACCGTGGTAGAACTGATACAAGCAGGTCATCAGGTTCATATCGTAGATGATCTATCCAATACCGAGGAGGTTGTACTGGATAGGATCAAAGAAATTACAGGGGTCAAACCAGCATTTACATTGCTGGATCTGAGAGATGGAGTGGCTGTGGAGGCTTTGTTTTCGTCACAGTTTTTTGATGGAGTGATACACTTTGCGGCTTCCAAATCTGTAGGTGAGTCCTCTACTGACCCACTGCTATACTATGACAATAATATTTCAGGTTTAGTAAACTTGATTGCAAGCATGAAAAAACACGGTGTGTCAAACATCGTGTTTTCTTCATCGTGCACGGTGTACGGCCAGCCAGAGGTGCTACCAGTGACGGAGCAGACACCTATTCAGCCTGCCGAGTCTCCTTATGGGAATACCAAAAAAATCGGGGAGGATATCCTGCGTGACAGTTCACGGGCCTATGAGAATATCAATGCCATCGCACTGCGCTATTTCAACCCTATCGGGGCGCATAGTTCGTCGCTGATCGGTGAGCGACCAAAGGGGATCCCTAATAACCTGATGCCTTATCTGATGCAGGTAGCCACGGGGGAGCGCGAGATGCTCAGCGTCTTTGGCAATGACTATGATACGCCTGATGGGACAGCGGTTCGAGATTATATCCATGTGGTAGACTTAGCCAAGGCACATGTGATCGCTGTTAATCGTCAGTTGGAGAAGAAGCAAAAGACGGCCTATGAGTACTTTAACTTAGGGTCAGGTTCAGGATTTTCAGTGTTGGAAATCATCCAGTCTTTCGAGAAAATCAATGGCGTGAAGGTCAACTATCAAATCGCGGATAGAAGAGATGGAGATATAGAAAAAATATACGCTGACAATACCTACGCTACGGAGGAACTGGGCTGGACAGCACAGTTGTCTCTCGATGACATGATGTCCTCTGCGTGGAATTGGCAATTGAAATTAAAAGGTTAAACGAGAGTTATGAAAGAGGTCAATGCGAAGAAGGAAGCTATAATAGCGTGTTTCAAAGAGAAATTCGGTGGAGAACCTTTGGTGATCAAGTCACCTGGGCGTATCAACCTTATCGGTGAGCACACAGACTACAACAATGGGTATGTCATGCCCGCTGCGATCGAGCAGGCGGCCTATGTAGCCATCGCCAAGAGCGGATCCAAGGAGTGTAAACTGGAAGCGTTAGATTTAGATGAACAGTACAGTTTCTCCATCGACGATGCACTCAAACCTGTAGAGATGGGATGGGTCAACTATTTCCTCGGTGTACTCGATCAGTACAACAAGAAAGGACTGGCTCTCGAAGGATTCAACATGGTCTTTACGAGTGATGTGCCGTTGGGAGCGGGTCTGTCTTCTTCCGCAGCGTTAGAATGTTCTTTTGGGTTTGCAGTGAGTCAGTTGTTCGGGCACGAGGTGTCGTTGGTGGATGTTGCCAAGATGGGGCAGCAGGCAGAGCACAACTTCGCAGGCGTGAAGTGCGGGATCATGGATCAGTTTGCGAGTTGTTTGAGTACTGCGGATCATGCGATCATGTTGGATTGTCGCTCGCTGGAGTACACGTCTATCCCTTGTGACCTGAAAGACTACCAACTGGTGCTATTCGATACAGCGGTCAAGCACAACCTAGCCAGCTCGGAGTACAATGTACGCCGCGAGCAATGCGAATCCGGTGTAGCTGTGCTGCAAAAGAAATTTGAAGGAGTCGAGAGTTTGAGAGATGCGACAATGGAGCAGCTCGATGCGGTCAAGTCGGAACTAGATGCCGTCGTGTACGATAGGTGTGCATACGTGATCAGTGAAAACAATCGCGTACTTAAAGCTGCTGAAGCATTGAAGAGTGGTGATATCGAACTGCTAGGCAAACTCATGACCGAAACGCACGAAGGTCTGAGCAAACAATATGAAGTGAGCTGTGCAGAGCTGGACTTGTTGGCGGACATTGCTAAGGCTAACCCTGACATCATCGGCGCACGAATGATGGGAGGTGGATTCGGAGGCTGCACCATCAATATTGTCAAGAAATCGGGATTAGACACAGCAGTAGAAAGTGTCCTTGAAAGTTATAAAAAGGTCACCCAAGTGGAACTAAAGCATTATATTGTCGCCCCTGGCGATGGCGCCACTTTACTTAAAAACTAATTACTAAAACAAATGAATTTTTCTACGTTAGACTTTATTATTTTCGGCGCATACTGCGCCGTTATTTTGGGGGTTGGATTATTTGTCTCTCGGGACAAAGAAGGGCACGAAAAGAGTGCAGAAGACTATTTTTTGGCAGGCAAGTCTTTGCCGTGGTGGGCGATAGGGGCATCTCTCATCGCAGCGAATATCTCTGCCGAGCAGTTCATCGGCATGTCGGGTTCGGGCTTTGCGCTGGGACTCGCGATCGCATCCTACGAATGGATGGCTGCTATTACGCTACTGATTGTCGGTAAGTATTTCCTGCCGATTTTCATCGAAAAAGGACTGTATACCATTCCTGAGTTTGTTGAAAAACGATTCAGTACCAACCTCAAAACGATCCTTGCGGTCTTTTGGGTGGCCTTGTATGTGTTTGTCAACCTGAGCTCGGTATTGTATCTCGGTTCGCTGGCACTAGAGACCATCATGGGTATCCCGATGATGTACGGCGTGATTGGCTTGGCCTTGTTTGCGGCGGCTTATTCGCTGTACGGTGGGTTGTCTGCTGTGGCATGGACGGACGTGATCCAGGTCGTGTTCTTGGTTCTTGGAGGTTTGATTACGACCTATCTCGCGCTCGACGTTGTCTCTGATGGGCAAGGCATGATGGCAGGGTTTAAGCATTTAGTCGATGCAGCACCAGATCGTTTTCACATGATTTTAGAAGAGACTAATGAGCAATACTCCAACCTCCCAGGGATCTGGGTATTGGTAGGAGGGCTATGGGTAGCCAATATCTACTATTGGGGATTCAACCAGTACATCATCCAAAGAACTTTGGCAGCTAAGTCACTGGGCGAGGCGCAAAAAGGTATCGCATTAGCAGCCTTCCTCAAATTGATCATTCCATTCATCGTAGTGGTGCCGGGTATCGCTGCGTATGTGATCGTCAATGATCCAGCCATGATGGCGAGGTTGGGCGAAATCGCACAGTCCAATTTGCCAAGTGTAGGACAAGCCGACAAAGCGTATCCTTGGTTGCTGCAATTGTTGCCTTCAGGACTGAAGGGGATAGCATTCGCAGCACTGACAGCTGCGGTCGTATCGTCATTGGCTTCTATGCTGAACTCTACATCGACCATCTTTACGATGGACATCTACAAGCAGTACATCAACAAGAATGCTTCTGACAAGCAAATGGTAAACACAGGTCGTTTTGCGGCGGCAGGTGCATTGATCATCGCCTGTATCATGGCACCTCTCTTGGGAGGAATCGATCAGGCGTTTCAGTTTATCCAAGAGTATACAGGGATCGTGAGTCCAGGTATCTTGGCCGTATTCCTACTGGGGCTGTTCTGGAAGAAAACCACCAACGCAGCAGCGATATGGGGAGCGGTGATCTCTGTGCCGATAGCCATAGCATTCAAGTTCGTACCGGGTATGCCGTTTATGAACCAAATGGGTTTGACCGCTGTAGCTACCATGGTAGTGATCGTGATCATTAGCCAGTTGACCGGTGGAGGAAAGGACGATCCAAAAGGTATCGACTTGACCAAAGGATTGTTCAAAACCAATCCGGTATTTAACATTTCGGCATTTGTCATCTGTATACTCACCGCAGTGTTGTATGCGATGTTTTGGTAACATTATAAAAGAAGAATAAAACATGTTTGATTCAAAGGAACATTCTCATAGAAGACTCAATGTACTGACAGGGGAGTGGGTTCAGGTAAGCCCGCATCGGTCCAAAAGACCATGGCAGGGGCAGGTAGAGAAGCTGGAGCAAGAGAGACGACCTGAGCATGATCCGAACTGCTACCTATGCGCTGGCAATGAGCGCATAGGTGGAGAGCGAAACCCTGATTACAAGGACACTTTCGTCTTTACCAATGATTTTGCTGCGCTGCAAGGGGATATCCCCTCAGGAGGTGAGAGCACGGGGCTCTTGCAATCCAAGAGCGAAAGAGGACTGTGTAAAGTGATCTGTTTCTCTCCACGACACGATTTGACCATACCAGAAATGGATGTCGATGGGATCGAAAAGGTAGTGGAGCTTTGGGTCGAACAATGCAAGGAAATAGGAGCGATTGACTACATCAATCATATCCAAATCTTCGAAAACAAAGGCAGTGTGATGGGGTGCTCTAACCCCCATCCACACGGCCAAATCTGGGCGCAAGAGTCGATTCCTGTCGAGCCGATGAAAAAGCAGTTTCAGCAGGAGAAGTACCGGTTGGATCATAAGACAGACTTGTTGGAGGATTATATCCAGCAGGAGCTAGCTGCCAAGGAGCGTGTCCTATTTGAAAACGAGCACATGGTGGTCTTGATCCCGTATTGGGCGGTATGGCCGTTTGAGGCGATGATCTTGCCGAAGCGACGCATGGCGCAGATTATTGAGATGACTGCAGAGGAAAGACGTGCTTTTGCAGAAGCGTATCAGCACTTGACGATCAAGTATGACAACTTGTTCGAGACGTCCTTTCCGTATTCGGCGGGGATACACCAAGCACCGTATGACAACCGAGAGCATCCAGAGTGGCACTGGCACATGTCTTTTTATCCACCGCTGTTGAGATCAGCTACGGTCAAGAAGTTCATGGTAGGGTACGAGATGTTTGCCAATCCGCAGCGGGACATCACTGCGGAGTTTGCGGCGCAGCGTCTGAGAGATTTACCAGCAGTGCATTACGCCCAATCAGGGAATTGATCTTCAGAAGAGAGAAAACAAAGAAAGCCGATGCGATAGCGTCGGCTTTCTTTGTTTTAGAGACATGGTGCGTGTAGATAGATAGGGATTGGTTAGTCTTTAGGTTTGGAATGATTATCTTTAATTGGTGTTTAATAAGCCACCGTTACCATTAAACTCACCTGTATGAAACTAAACTTAATGAACACTCGGCGTATTAAATCTCTGAGTATGATCCTATTGGTCTTGTTGTCCTTTTCGCTAGTAGCGCAGGACACCACCGCTACCAAAGAGGATAAAAAAGCCGCAAAAGAAGCCAAGAAAAACAAAGTGCCTGAAAAAGGTGATGTCTACTTTTCCCCTGTTCCCGTATTGGGCGCTAACCCAGCTTTTGGATTCATCTATGGAGCGGGCGCAGCGGTTAGTTCATTTCTGGGTGAACCTAGCGATACCAAGTTGTCATCCGCGCTTTTAGGTTTGGCTTTTACGACCAAAAAACAAACGATTGTGACGCTGAAGTCTACGGTGTTTACCAGTTCGAATGATTGGGTATTCATGGGGGATTGGCGCTATTTGGATTCTTCACAGCCCACTTACGGTATTGGTACAGGTCCTCAGTCCGCTAGACTAGCCGATGATGGTTTTGAGTTTGATGACAAAAGCTATGATGGTACCTCTGAAGTGGATATGATGGAGTTCAACTTCTTTCGTTTTTATGAAACCGCTTTGCGCAAAGTCAACGACAATGGGTTTTATGCAGGGGTTGGTTTGCACCTTGATTTGTTCAATAATATCAATGACCAACTACTGCGTTTAGCGCCAGGTGATACGGTCATTACACCTTATTATGCATATAACGTATCCAAAGGTTTTGATCAGGACAAAAGCACACTGGTGGGACTATCGCTCAACGGGATGCTGGATACTCGTGACAACATCAACAATCCCTATGCGGGGAGATATGCCCTCATTTCATTCAAAATGAATCCAGCGTTCATCGGTAGTGACCAGAATTCTACCTCTCTGTGGTTAGAGTACCGTGACTACTTCAATTTCACGGATGACAACAACAATATCCTGGCTGTTTGGGCTTTTGGCAACTTCACCACCTCTGGCAATTTGCCCTACATGAACTTGCCAGCTTCAGCTTGGGATCAATACAGCAAATCTTCTGAGCCTTATGCACAAGGACGATTTAGAGGATATGATCTCGTTTTTGCAGGACTTGAATTTAGAAAACATCTAATAGCAACCAAGAAGAACCCTAAGTTCTTCGGTGCAGTAGCCTATGCGAACATGACCACTGCCAGTGGAGATGAAAACGGCATAGACCTGTTCGAGTACATAGAGCCAGGCTATGGGCTTGGCCTTAGGTTCAACATCAGTCAAAAATCCCGCACCAACATCGGTATTGATTATGGCTGGGGCAACTACGGGACCTCAGGTCTCTTCCTCAGACTCAACGAAAACTTCTAAACAACCAAAATATAATTAACCGCACCTTCTTAAGTCAGCCTTCATTATTAGGGATGATAACAGATCTTCTTTGGGAGTGAAACCCTAAGGAAGGTCTTTTTTATAGCAAGGCCTCTAAACCTTATAGATCTATATACAGCTGTGCCGATAGACCTATAAGGTTTGTCATAGAATAGGAGGGCTTACTCCCTAAATGCGGTCTATGCATCACAGGTCTTAGTACAGAGATGGGTTAGATTAGACTTGTCCCTTTGGCTCTATTGGGTTATTTTACTTTCTATTACCGAACCGACCAAGGCATACTTTACACCAGATTCATTAGATAAAGCATGTTTTGAAAAGAAAACAAATTAAAAGATATAAGGCGGATATGTGGCAAGGTGTTATATATCTGGTTGTTGTGTGCCATGCGAGAACGAAGAAAAACCCACCGCACATTTTAGCACATTTGTTTTTTACCAACACACAAACCCCTCCCCCAAAAAACCAAAAGAGCTAAAATCTCCCACCGCTCGGTGAAGTGTGATAATTCATCTCATTTTATAGTGAATATTCTCACAGACATTCTATATTTATATTTTTTGAAATAAAAGAAAATGAATCGCATAAAAGAAGTTCTGGAAGAACAAGGAAGAAGTCAAAAATGGTTGGGTGTTCAGATAGGCAAAAGCTATAATATGGTCAATGCCTATGTTCAGAACAGACAGCAGCCCAGACTAGAAGTACTTTATGAGATAGCAAGAGTATTGGATGTCAATCCAAAGGATTTATTGAAAGAAGGTTTGAATGACTAAAGAACATCAAATAGAAGAAAATCTGATTGAGCAACTCAAAGAGCTCAAATACACCTACCGTTCTGATATTACGGACAGGAAGGCGCTTGAACAGAATTTCAAAGAAAAGTTTGAGGCACTGAACCGTGTGCGCCTATCGGAAAGCGAGTTTCTACGCTTACGAGAAGAAATCATTGAACCTGATGTCTTTGCTGCTTCTAAAAAACTTAGAGAAAGACAGTATTTTCAAAGAGAAGATGGGACTCCACTGCATTACACGTTGGTCAACATCAAAGATTGGTGTAAAAATGAGTTTGAAGTAATTAGTCAATTACGCATCAATACAGAAAACAGCCATCAACGATACGACATCATTTTGCTGATTAATGGCTTGCCTGTTGTGCAAATTGAATTGAAGAAGCTAGATGTTACTCACCGCAAGGCCATGCAACAAATTGTGGATTACAAAAATGATCCTGGCAATGGCTATACAAATACTTTGATGTGTTACATGCAGTTGTTCATTGTAAGTAATGGGTCAAGAACAATTTACTTCTCCAACAATAAAAACCAACACTTTCAATTCAATGCGGACGAACAATTCTTGCCTGTTTATGAATTGGCAGATGTGAATAATAAAAAGATTAATCGACTGGATTTATTTGCTGAGAAATTTTTGTCCAAGTGCACACTTGGTGAAATGATTAGCAAGTATATGGTATTGGTGGAAAGCGAACAGAAATTGCTCGTGATGCGACCTTACCAAGTATATGCAGTAAAGGCGATTGTTGATTGTATTAAGGATAACCGTGGAAATGGTTATATCTGGCACACCACAGGTAGTGGTAAAACACTGACTTCATTTAAAGCCTCTACGCTACTAAAAGACAATGCAGATATTGAAAAATGTTTGTTTGTAGTGGACCGAAAAGACCTTGACCGACAAACTCGTGAAGAGTTCAATAAATTTCAGGAAGGTAGTGTAGAAGAAAATACCAATACCGAAACCTTGGTAAGACGATTACTTTCTACCGATTATGCCGACAAAGTAATTGTTACCACCATTCAAAAATTAGGCATTGCATTAGATAGCACCTCCAAGAAAAACTACAAAGAGCGTTTAGAGCCGCTGAGCAACAAACGCATCGTTTTCATTTTTGACGAGTGCCACCGTTCACAGTTTGGTGAAAATCATAAAGCGATTAAAGAGTTCTTCCCAAATGCACAATTGTTTGGATTTACAGGAACGCCCATTTTTGAGCAAAATGCTACTTATAGACAAATAACAGGTGAAGAAGAAACATTAAAAACCACAGACGCCATTTTTGAAAAGCAGTTGCACGCTTATACCATCACCCATGCCATAGATGATGAAAACGTACTCAGGTTTCGCATCGATTATTTTAAAGGAGAAGGAAAAGTACAGGCCAAACCCGGTGAAGCCATTGCGCAACAAGCCGTTGCAGAAGCGATTATCGACAAACACAATGCAGCTACCAATCAACGCAAATTCAATGCGGTGTTGGCCACTGCCTCTATCAATAATGCCATTGAATACTACCGTTTGTTCAAGGAAATACAGAAGCAAAAGCAAGCAGAAAATCCTGAATATGTGCCCTTAAATATCACTTGCGTATTTTCACCTCCTGCAGAAGGCAACAAAGACATTCTGCAAATTCAGGAAGACTTAGCGCAGGAGAAAGAAGACAACAAGCATAACCCTGAAGAGAAGAAACAAGCCCTGATAGAAATTATTGCCGATTATAACCAACAGTTTGGCACCAATCACGACATCAACAATTTTGATAGCTACTATCAAAATGTGCAAAAACGCATCAAAGACCAAAAATGGACCCGCAAGGAATTTAAACCAGAAGAAAGGATAGACATCACCATCGTGGTAGATATGCTACTCACAGGTTTTGATTCAAAATACTTGAATACGCTATATGTTGACAAAAACCTGAAATACCACGGACTAATTCAAGCGTTTTCACGAACCAATCGGGTATTAAACAACACCAAACCCCACGGTAATATCCTCGATTTCCGTTCGCAACAAGAAGCTGTAAACCAAGCTATAACCCTCTTCTCTGGTGAAGATGGAAGTAAAGCCAAAGAAATTTGGATGGTGGATCCTGCTCCAGTGGTGATTGACCAATACCAAAAAGCAGTGGAAGCTTTGGGCGATTTTATGGCAGCACACAACTTGGTAAATGAACCACAAGAAGTGTACAACCTTCGTGGAGATGCGGCTAAGATTGCTTTCGTAAAAAACTTTAAGGAAGTACAACGCCTAAAAACCCAACTCGACCAATACACCGATTTGGAAGAACAGCAGAAAAATACCATTGAAGCCATTCTGCCAAAAAACAACTATCAAGAATTCAAAAGTTCCTATTTAGAAACAGCAAAAGCCTTTAAGAAAAGGCAAGAAAAAGAAGGGACAGATGCACCCGAAGACATTCAGCAACTCGATTTTGAATTTGTACTCTTTGCCTCTGCGGTGATTGATTACGATTACATCATACGCCTGATTGCCGACAGCACGCAGCAAAAGCCTGCTAAACAGAAAATGACTGATTCACAACTCATCAGTTTGTTTAAGTCCAATTCGAATCTGATGGAAGAAGAGGAAGACTTAACCGATTTTATAAAACAGCTAGACAGGTCTAGGGGATATAGCGTTGAAGAAATATACAACATGGTCGAAACCTTTAGAGTAGAAAAATACGACAAAGAGCTGGCAAAAATTGCCAACAACCATGGTTTGCAAACCACAGCCCTAAAAACCTTTGTAGAGCAGATCATGAACCGAATGATTTTTGACGGAGAAAAACTCACCGACTTGATGGAGCCCCTGGAACTGGGTTGGAAACAAAGAAGCAAAGCTGAAACGGCACTAATGAGTGATCTGGTACCACAACTTAAGAAGTTGGCGCAAGGCAGGGAAATTAGTGGATTGGCAGCTTATGAATAGTCGTCTGAACCATGATTAATAAGGATTATTGGATTACCATGATTAAGGATAACAAAAAGGGAAAAATCAAGTCATCAAGCCAATCAAAAAAAACAAGGTTCTGACAATATGGAATATAAGGAGTTGACTCATAATATAATTGGAGCAGCCATGGAAGTGCATAAAACACTGGGCAATGGGTTCCAAGAAGTCATTTATCAAAGGGCCTTGGCAATTGAAATGGCAGAAAAGAATATTGCGTATAGCCGAGAGTATGAAATGAGCATTCAATACAAAGGGCATGACATAGGCACACGTAGAGTCGACTTTTTTGTAGAAGACAAAATCATGGTGGAAATAAAAGCAATTATCAACCTCGAAGATGTGCACCTGGCGCAAGCCATGAATTACGTGGAAGCCTATAATTTAGAAATTGGCTTGCTCATCAATTTTGGAGCAAAGTCATTACAGTTCAAAAGAGTACACAACAACAAAGTCTTGAACCATTATAAAAAAGGATTAAAGGATGGACATGATTTGATCCATCTAAGAAAATCAGGCAATCAAGAAAATCCAAAAAATTAAGGTTCAGACAATTAGCAGCTTATGAGTAAAGAGATGAAATTAATACCTGAATTTCGTTTTCCCGAGTTTGTGAATGACGGAGAATGGTCGGAAATCAAATTAAAGCAATACGCTACTTTTTACAGAGGTTTAACCTATGGGAAAAATGATACTGCAAATAAAGGCTTACTGGTATTGAGGTCAGGTAATATTCAAAATGACACACTTGTTCTAGATAAAGATTTAGTTTTTGTTGAGAAGGAATGTCCTGATGACCTAAAACTACTGAATGGTGACATAGTCATATGTATGTCAAATGGTAGTAAATCCTTAGTAGGTAAGAATGCGGAATATCAAGGTGAGTATGATGGGAAGATAACGGTAGGTGCTTTCTGCTCTATAATGAGGCCGAAAAATAGATTCACTAAGTACCTTTTACAATCTGATGCTTATCAAACATTTATTGCCTTATCAATCGGAGGCGGAAATATAAATAATTTAAAAAATTCTGACTTAGAAGAGTTTGAGTGTATTGTTCCTAAAAATCTCCCAGAACAACAAAAAATCGCCTCCTGCCTTTCTTCTTTAGATGAGCTATTGGCTGCCCACAACGATAAGCTGGGCGCCCTCAAAGACCACAAAAAAGGCTTGATGCAAAACCTTTTCCCACAAGAAGGCGAAACTGTGCCTAAGGTGCGTTTTAAGGAGTTTGAAGGTGATGGGGAGTGGAATTTCACAATATTGGATGGAATAGCAGATATATCTTCCGGAGGTACTCCAAGTCGTTCAAAAATGGAGTATTGGAATGGTAATATCCCGTGGGTTTCAACAACTTTGATTGATTTTAATGAAATAAAAAAATCAAATGAATTCATTACGACATTAGGATTAAAAAAATCATCAACTAAAATTTTTCCAAAGGGTACGATTTTAATGGCAATGTATGGACAGGGGAAAACTCGAGGCAAAGTCGCTGTTCTGGGTTTTGATGCAGCAATTAATCAGGCATGTGCAGCTATAAAATTGAATGCAGGAATGAATGTCAATTTCGTGTTTCAAAATTTAGCTTCCAGATATGATGAAATTCGAACTATTAGTAATCAAGGTGGACAAGATAATTTAAGCGGTGAGCTTGTAAAAAATATTCCTATTTGTTATCCAAGTACTAAAAGCGGTGAACAACAAAAAATCGCTTCCTGCCTTTCAGCGTTGGATGAATTAATCACAGCCCAAGCAGAGAAAATTGAGCAATTGCAGCAGCACAAAAAAGGTTTAATGCAGGGTTTGTTTCCAAAGATTAATGATTAGAAAAATGAAAAAATCGATAACAAGCAAACGATATCAGGTCTAACGCCCCTAAATTGTTATAAACATGACTTTTTCTACGATGATATCGGGGCTATGCCCCTTAACAAAGTTGATATACAGGGGCGTTAGCCCTAAAATCTTCGTAGAAAAATATAACCAATAATAGAAGGGGCGTAGCCCTGACATCAAAAAAATGGCAAACACCTACACACAACTATACATTCAATTCGTTTTCTCGGTTAAAGGGCGAGAAAATCTTATCAAGGAATCGTTTAGAGATGAATTGGAAAAGGTAATGTGTGGCATTGTCACGAACCAAAAATGTAAAACGTATGCCATCTATTGCAATCCCGATCACACCCATATTTTTGTAGGAATGCATCCAACCATTGCACCTTCAAAATTAATGGAGCAAGTTAAATCAGGTTCTTCTAAATGGCTTAATGAGAAAAAATACATTCCCGGTAAATTTTCGTGGCAAGATGGATACGGGGCATTTACCTATTCGAAATCACATATCGATAAGGTGGTAAAATATGTTTTGAACCAACCCGAACACCATAAAAAACAATCGTTTCGAGAAGAGTATTTGTTATTGCTTGAAAAATTTGACGTTGATTTTAACCCAAAATATGTATTTGAATGGTACGATTAGAAAAGATATCAGGGCTAACGCCCCTTATAAATTCCGTGTACACATTCGGCTATGAAGACAACAGGGCTATGCCCCTTTTTTATTTCATTAGAAAATCACTCTTAGTTTGTGAGGGTTCATAAGTCACTTTATATCTGTCGATTGCCTTATTCACTAGAAACTCATCAGCTAATTTTATCAAACACAATATGACACAAAAAGAACAACATAAAAAACTGGGCGATACGCTGTGGGGCATTGCAAACGATTTAAGAGGTGCTATGAATGCGGATGATTTCCGTGATTACATGCTGTCGTTTTTGTTTTTACGCTACCTATCACACAATTACGAAGAATCTGCCAAAAAGGAATTGGGATCTGATTACCCAAAAGTAGCAGAAGATGATGGTCGCACGCCTCTTGGTATTTGGTATGCTTCTAACGAAGAAGATGTACTTGAGTTTGAAAAGCAAATGCGCAGAAAGGTGCATTATGTGATCAAACCAGACCATCTATGGAGCAACATTTCAGAATTGGCTCGTACCCAAAATGGCGAGTTATTGGTCACGTTGGAAGAAGGTTTCCGCTATATCGAAAATGAATCCTTCGACAACTCCTTTCAAGGGCTATTTTCAGAAATTAACTTGAACTCTGAAAAGCTAGGGAAAACACCTGTAGAACGGAACAAAAAGCTTTGCAACATCATACAAAAGATTGCAGAAGGCATTGCAGATTTCTCAACCGATACCGATACACTTGGAGATGCCTATGAATATTTGATTGGTCAGTTTGCAGCAGGTTCGGGAAAAAAAGCAGGCGAGTTTTATACGCCACAACAAATCTCAACCATCCTTTCTGAGATTGTCACCTTAGACAGTCAAGACCCCTCAACCGGCAAGAAAAGCAAGTTGGATAAAGTATTGGATTTTGCCTGCGGCTCAGGTTCCTTATTGCTGAACGTAAGAAAGCGGATCAAAGACAATGGCGGTACAGTAGGTAAAATTTACGGACAAGAGAACAACATCACTACCTACAACTTGGCAAGAATGAACATGCTTTTACATGGCATGAAGGACACGGAATTTGAAATCTATCATGGGGATACCTTAAAAAACCAATGGAACATCTTAAACGAGATGAATCCATCCAAGAAAACAGAATTTGATGCCATTGTAGCCAATCCACCTTTTAGTTTGCGTTGGGAACCCAACGATACAATGGCGGAGGATTTCCGCTTCAAAAGCTATGGTTTAGCACCCAAGTCAGCGGCCGATTTTTCTTTTCTATTACACGGTTTTCATTTCCTAAGTCAAGCAGGTACAATGGCGATCATTTTGCCTCATGGTGTTTTATTCCGTGGAGGAGCAGAAGAACGCATTCGAACCAAACTTTTGAAAGGCAATAACATTGACACAGTTATTGGTTTACCTGCTAATTTATTCTATTCAACAGGAATTCCAGTTTGCATTCTGGTTTTAAAGAAATGTAAAAAAGAAGACGATGTGCTGTTCATCAATGCCAGTGAGCATTTTGAAAAGGATGGACGCTTGAATCGTTTGCGTGAAGGAGAAGATGATGAACCGAATGACATTCAAAGCATTGTCGAGACCTACAAATACAGAAAAGAGGCAGAACGCTATTCGCGTAAAGTCTCGATGGATGAAATAGAAAAGAACAGTTACAACCTGAACATTTCAAGATATGTAAGTACATCAGAGGATGAAATACAGATTGATCTTAAGGAGGTGAATAAGAAACTTACAAACATCAATGAAACTATTGAGGCCAAGACAAAGGAACATAATAAGTTTTTGAAGGAGTTGGGGTTGAAAACGATCTAATCAAAATGACACAACCCGCCCTTCTCAGCCATACACATTGCTAAGTCGCGCAAGGCAAACCCGCAAACCAAAACTTGCCGGTAGCGTATGTCTGCCCATCGCACGGTGGTAAACCGAAACTTTCTGCTACTAAAAGAAAATAGCAAATGACTGAATGTTAGAATAGTACAATGTCACTGACTAGCGTTTGATGCCGAATGGTTATCGTATACATTCAAAGGTATTTTCAAATAGTGCGTTTCAGTCGAATAGAGCAGGGTTTTTTAGGCCACATGTTCATGTAGCTCCGAACACAGGTGATTGAGGCTCGGAACACACGTGTTTGACCGTCCGAACACAGGTCTTTGGCGCTCGAAACACACGTGGTTGAGGGTGGAAAGACAAGTGGTTTTTTTAACTTTGAATAGTACAATTATTAAAACATCTATGATACGCCCATTTATGGTCCATAATACCCATCGAAAAGACCACTCAACCCCTCACTTTTCATAGTGATGATAGCCCAAAAAATGGGATAGTGAGTTTAGTTCAGAAATGGCGATTGAATTTATTGATATGACGCGTAAAAAGTACACCTCAAAATTCCATACCAACATCGGTATAGATTATGTCTGGGCCAACTACGGGACTTCAGGTCTCTTCCTCAGACTCAACGAAAACTTCTAAAACAACCCAAATGAAATTAAGCCTCCACACTTTCTCCAGTCAGCCTTCATTATATGCATAGGACTTCATTCAAAAAAGCATCAATTAATCAATGAACTATCAAACATTTCGACCACATTCAGATTTAGCATCTCTTGTAAGTTGTTATTGGACTTTAGAAGTTCCTGCGGATAACGATTCGGAAAGACAGCGGATTATACCTGATGGTTGTATAGAAATGGCATTTATTCTCGGAGACGATATTAAGCGTTATACATCGAAAGATGAATTTATACTGCAACCGCGTGCAATGGTACTAGGACAAACTATTGAACCATTTTATATCGAACCAACAGGTTACGTAAATACATTTGCAATTAGGTTTTACCCTTATGGGTTTGCAAATTTCGTTACAATGCCAATTAAAGATTTGGCAAATAAAGAAACACCTATAGAATTACTGTTCGGAGCAAACACCGCCAAAGAATTGGAACAAAAAATAATTCAAGCAACGGACATCGAACAACGAATTGAAATTATAGAAAACTTTCTTTTAGAAAAGTTAAGTGACAAAATCACCATTGATAATATCGTAAAACAAACCGTTGAGGCTCTTTTATCATCAAATGGAACTGAATCAATCACCACCATTCTTAAAGAAGATTTATCCAAAAGAAGACAACTCGAAAGAAATTTTAAAAAGCAAATTGGTGTCAGCCCAAAACAATTAGGTAAAGTAATTCGACTTCAAACCGCTTTAAAAATGTTGCTAAACAAAAAAAAGGATAACCTAATCAACATTGCATACGAAAGTGAATATTTCGACCAAGCACATTTTATAAAAGATTTTAAGGAGTTTACAGGTGTCAACCCGAAGGAGTTTTTAGCTAACGAAAATATGGCTCTTTCAACACTCTTCTACAAGTAAAACCACGTGTCGCATTTTTACAATTTTAGACTTTTCAAATAATTCATATTTGTACCGAGAACTTAAAAAAATCAAATATGAAAAAGAGAATACTTTGTAGTGCGGTTATACTTTCCTTTTGCATTATAGCTTGTAAAGGTCAAGGCAAATCCAGTACCGAGAACCAACAAACAGATTCAAAGGAAGCACAAAAAACGAGCGATATGAAAAGTTTTATTTCCATTTTTGAAATTCCAGCTACAGATATTTCAAGAGCAGTCGATTTTTATCAGGCAATTTTAGACCTTAAGATTGAAAAAATGGAATTCCCAGAAATGCAAATGGGAATATTCCCATACGAAGGGCAAATGATAACGGGAGTTATTATGAAAGCAGAAGGTTATAAACCCTCTGCGGATGGAGTGACCATATATCTAAATGGAGGAGATAATCTTCAAATAATTCTTGATAAGGTCGAAGAAAATGACGGAAAAATAATTGTTCCAAAATCACCTCACGCAGATGAAAGCGGATATTACGCAATATTTCTCGATTCGGAAGGGAATAAAATTGGTCTGCATTCCCCAAACTAAACGTGGAAAAAAGAACTCATGTAATATGAGGAGCACTTGTATAACAATGCCAGAGACAGTACTGGATTGATGAGTTACTTGATTTCTGAAAAAATCCGTACGATAACCGTTCCGTGGCATACAGGCCACGGAACGGACAAGGGATAGACTTGTTTAGAGATTACAACCATTGTAATTACCAAGAGACAGGTTACCTGTATCTAAAACGTTATCATTTACTCAGCCCACTAAAGCGATAGATAGGCTCCAGCTGGTCGATACTTGCGTATTTGCAGTTGAGATCTATTATTTTTCCGTCATTGAGCGAATAGACCCATCCATGTATTTCTAGTTCTCGTTTCATCCATGCTTTTTGGACAAACGACGTTTTGGCCAGGTTGTGCACCTGTTCGATGACATTGAGCTCGACCATTTTGTTTTCACGTTCTTCTTCAGTTGAGAGGCTGTCGAGTGTGGACTTGTTGTTTTGGTAGATGTCTTTGAGATAAGCCAGCCATCTACCCACGAGCCCGACATAGGAGTTGCTCATAGCAGCCTTGACCCCACCGCACCCATAGTGTCCACATACAATGACATGTTTGACATGCAAGTATTCGATCGCATACTGCAATACACTCAGCATATTGGTGTCAGAGTGTATGACTTGGTTGGCGATGTTGCGGTGTACGAATATCTCACCTGATTGAGTTTTGGTTATTTCATTAGCCGGAACTCGGCTGTCCGAGCACCCAATCCATAGAAAATTCGGCTCTTGTCCCTTCGCCAACTGTACAAAATAATTAGGATCGAGTGATAGTTTCTCTTGTACCCATTCTTCGTTTCCTTTGATCAGTTTGTCATATGAAGTTTTCATTGTAGTAGTGTTTTGGTGTAGTACGATTTCAGTGCGGAATTTAGGTTTTGCTAAATAGTGGTGGTTCCATATATAGGGACTTCATTGAATGTATACTCATGGTCAATGAATAGTCCGATACACTCCAATTCACCAGATTCAATCCGATCACCTAAGAGAGGACTATCCAAAAACTTTTGGCCTTGAGATTTAAGGAAAAGGCTAGACAGTAGACGGATTTTTTCGCTGATCCTGTTGAGAGGTATTAGCGCTTCGATGTTTTCAAAATACAGGTTGTTGAGAGTGTCTTCGGCGTAGGTGGCTTTGAGTTTTTTCCCAACAATGACATTTTGGAAGAATGAGCAGTGATGGGAGTTTACGATATAAATGCGGTTTATATTTTGGTTAGAGATCAATTGAGACACCTCTTCATATTCATCAAATGATTCGAACTGATATAGACCTCCTAACGCACTAATAAAGACAATGTCATCGCCGTATTTGGCTTGTAATTTATGTTCTAAATGACATTCGGGGCATACTACAAAGAGGGGTTTCGATTTTTTGATTGAACTCATTGTGTCAGGGGCTGTAGTTTTTTGCTTTTAAGTGCAGTCAACGATTGTCTTGTTAGAGTGATATTGGTTAGCTCTTGTAGAGTCGGGTACCGCTATATGGGACTAATGTATTAAATGTATCAATGTGATATATGTCACAAATATAGTAATATATATCACACACTTGCTTGGTACTTTATTTTTATCATTAGTACTTATTTCGTTTGTTTGTTCTTTCTAAGAAACATCTCCTATGAATAGATTATATAGAAAGTTTGATTTTATGAGTAATTTCTTGCTTCAAGAGTTATCAGAACCCGATAAAAGGAAGGTGATGAGTTGCTTTGAACCAATGACGTTCAAAAGAGGAGATAGACTGTTTTATGAAGATGGGATACCAACGGGTATTTTTTATATAACGAAAGGCACGGTCAAGAAGTACAAGAAGGTAGTGGGGGATCAAGAGCAGATATTCTATATATACAAAGAGGGGGATTTATTGGGCTATCATGCATTGCTCTCCGATGAGCGGTACCAAGATTCCTGTGAAGCCCTAGAGTCCATAACGACCGAGTTCATTAGTAAAGACAATTTCATGGAGTTGATGGAAACGATTCCATCCCTTAAAGCGGCTGTCATAAAGAATATGGCGCACGAGTTTGGGGTACTCGCCAATACCATAGCGGTATTAGCGCAGAAAGCGCAAACACCTAGGTTAGCTCTGTTCCTATTGATACTGAACAATAGGTATGATAGTATGGGCATAAAGCTTTCTAGACAGGATCTATCGAACTTGATTGGAGCGACTAGAGAAAGCGTGGGTAGGACTTTGAAGGAGTTTAAGGATGATGGCTTGATCGAAATACGCGATAAGAAAATATTTTTGGTGGACATGGATAAGATCATTTCTAAAGTGGAAATGCCGTTAAGTGTTAATAGAAGATTGATTGACAGCTAGTCACGGGTTCTTCATAACCTGCTGTATATCGGTTATAAAGAGGTCAAGGTGATTATTTCTGGTGAGAAGGTATGTAGTTTATTGTCTCTACTTATGCATGATCTATTACAATACGTTTATATTTACTCTAAACTAACTAACCTTTTCTCCTGTCTAAATGCCCTCGACCGCAACTACTTATAGATTCTCTAGATATGTTTGTTTAGCGTGTGGTTTTTTGTTGAGTTTGACTGTGTTGGTGAGCATTCCGTCTTATGCTCAAATGCAACGATCCCCCAAGGACTCTACTAAGAAAGTGACTTTTGCAGCGATTCCGATGCCCAATTACAACAGGTCTTTTGGTTTTATGCTGGGGGTGATGGGCTCTATGTATTATAAGGTTGCTCCTAAAGATACTATTTCACCTTCTTCATCTACCATGCTCATGGGGATGTATTCCACTAGTAATACCTACATGGCCTTGGTCGTACAGCAGCTCTATTTGAGAGAGGATAGATGGAGGCTGAAATTGATAGGAGGGACAGGGGAGATTTTCTTTCAGTACTTTCAAGGTTTACCCAATTTGCCCCCCTCGATTGGAGAGGTGCATGACGGAGGTGTTTGGGTCGATTTTACCACCAATACCCAGTTTGCAGTTCTAGATGCGAAACGGCGAGTATTGCCTAACCTTTACACAGGAGCGCTGCTCAATGCCCAGTGGGCCAACACCGTATATGATATAGAGAACCCCATTACAGGTGAGCTACCGTCTAAGAGTGCTAGGATGATGAGTTTGGGCTACAGCCTACTTTACGATAGTCGTGACAATGTCAATTATCCAACCAAGGGATATTTTATACAGTTCAAGAACTCTTTTATCAGAGAAGGGTTGGGAGCGAGCAGTGACTACAACCAATACGAATTGGCTATCAATAATTTTTGGGACATCAAGAAGAATAGCAACACCATATTGGTATCCCGTATCTATGCCAACATAGCTGATGGAGATGTGCCTTTCCAAGGGGAGAATTTTATCGGGAGAGATGACCTGAGAGGATATTCGCAGGGAAAGTTTCGAGGGGCTCAAGTGTATGCGATTCAAGCAGAACTTCGTCAGCATATTTACAAACGTTTTGCCATGATTGGTTTTCTAGGTGTAGGAACAGCAGTCGATCAGATGAGTGAGGTATCGGATGGGCCATTGCTCCCTAGTGTAGGAGCAGGAGTGAGGTATAGAATGATCCCTTCAGAAAAAATTAACATCGGGCTCGATGTAGGAGTCGGGCGAGATGATTGGAGTTTAGCTTTTAGAATAGGAGAAACATTTGGAAGGTAAAAAGAAGCCAATAAAGTGAATCAGAAAAAGTTTGGTATTGTTCTCCATTTGAGAAATCATATATGCAATGTGTCAACATGTTATGATATGGATTTAGATTTCTTTTTTGGTTCGAAATGAAAATACAAGGCTTTAAGAATGAGAAAGTTTTGGTAAATTTAATTTAGCAGGTGAGAGATATCAATTAGAAGACTATTGTAACATGTATTATTCGAATAACATTTAATCAATTTAACTATGAAAAAAAGGACTGTATTTTTTAATACTGCATTTTCTTTAGTGCTCATGTTGCCTATGTTGGCAATGGCACAAAAGAAGAAACCGAATATCCTTGTGATATGGGGAGACGATATAGGTCAATCAAATATTAGTGCCTATACGATGGGTGTAGTAGGTTATACCACACCTAATATAGATCGAATTGCCAAAGAAGGAATGATTTTTACAGACTACTATGCAGAACAGTCATGTACTGCGGGGCGTTCTTCATTTATTCTTGGCCAAAGCGTATTCCGAACAGGGTTGAGTAAAGTGGGAATGCCTGGAGCCAAAGAAGGGATTTCTGAGAAAGACCCTACAATTGCAGAATTACTTAAGCCTGCTGGATATGTGACTGGTCAGTTTGGTAAAAATCACCTAGGAGATAGAGACGAACACTTGCCAACTAACCATGGTTTTGATGAGTTCTATGGTAACCTGTATCATCTCAATGCTGAAGAAGAACCCGAATTGCCAGATTATCCAGATCCTAAGGAGTACCCTGATTTCAGGAAGAATTTTGGGCCTAGAGGGGTTATCCATTCAACTGCAGATGGAGATATCAAAGACACAGGACCTTTGACCAAAAAAAGAATGGAGACCATCGATGATGAGTCTTCTGAGGCAGCCATCAAATTTATCAGAGATGCAGTCAAGGCTGACAAACCCTTCTTTGTATGGTGGAATGGCACCAGAATGCACTTCAGAACACACGTAAAGGATGAACTAAGAGGGATTTCTGGACAGAACGAATACGGTGATGGTATGGTAGAGCATGACATGCACGTGGGTAAATTCTTAGACTTACTCGATGAACTTAAGATAACTGACAACACGATCGTGATGTACTCGACAGATAATGGACCCCATAAAAACACTTGGCCAGATGCTGGGCTCAACCCATTTAGAGGGGAGAAAAATACCAACTGGGAAGGCGGTTGGAGAGTGCCTGCTATGGTCAGATGGCCTGGAACAGTCAAGCCTGGATCTATATGTAATGAAATCATGTCAGGAATGGATTGGATGCCCACTTTCTTAGAAGCAGCTGGTCAAAAGGATGTTCCTAAAAAATTACTTAAGGGGTATTCAGCTAATGGAAGAAATTTCAAAGTGCACCTAGATGGCTATAGTTTTGTTCCTTATTTTAAGGAAAGTGTAGATAAAGGGCCGAGAAAGGAACTATTCTATTTCTCCGATGATGGTGATTTGACAGCATTAAGATATGAAGATTGGAAATTGATCTTTATGGAGCAACGTTCCCCAGGGACTTTGCAAGTTTGGGCAGAGCCATTTATTCCTCTAAGATTACCTATGATTTATAATTTAAGACGAGATCCTTACGAGTTTGCTACGATAACGTCTAACACTTATTATGATTGGTTATTGGATCATGCATTCTTGTTAGTGCCAGCGCAAAAGGTAGTAGGAGACTTCCTGATGACTTTCAAAGACTACCCACCAAGGATGAAAGCAGCAAGCTTTAGTTTAGACAAGGTGATGGAGAAGTTGAATACTCCTGCGAATAACTAAAGACTGTAAGATTAACCTTATTTATTTCAGCCCGAAACATAGTGTTTCGGGCTGAAATATTATCGATCCCATCCTATGAAAATATTCCGATCAAGCTTAATTCTTGTTCTTATCTTGGCAATTTTTGCTTCGTGCCAAGAACAAAAAAAAACTACCGCTTCGCCAGAAGAAAGGGTAGTCAGTGATCCGCTTCCTTCTTGGAATGACGGGATTAACAAAGACGCGATTTTAACATTCGTAAAAGCAGTGACTGACAGTACCAGTACAGATTTTGTATCTGTGGAGGATAGAATAGCAGTCTTTGACAATGATGGTACGCTGTGGAGCGAGCAGCCTGCTTACTTTCAGCTCTTTTTTGCGATTGATCGCATCAAAGCAATGGCATCCGACCATCCTGAATGGAAAAAACAACAACCCTATCAAGCTATTTTAGAAGGAGATATGAAAGCCCTTATGGCCTCTGGAGAAAAAGGACTCTTGGAACTCGTACTGGCGACACACACGGGCATGACTACAGACGAATTTGAGACGATTGTTTCTGATTGGGTAGCGACAGCCAAGCATCCCAGGTTCGACAAACCTTATAAAGAACTTGTGTTTCAGCCCATGTTAGAGCTTTTAGCTTATCTAAGAGCCAATGATTTTAAGACCTTTATAGTGTCTGGGGGAGGTATTGAATTTATGCGTCCTTGGGCAGAGGTAGTCTATGGTATTCCTAAAGATCAAATTGTAGGAAGTACCATCAAAACAAAATTCGAGATCAAAGAGGGTAAGGCACAAATCATACGATTACCCGAGCTTGATTTCATCGATGATAAAGCGGGTAAGCCTGTAGCAATTAATCGTTTTATCGGGAGAAAACCAATTTTCGCTGCTGGCAACTCGGATGGAGATTTACAAATGCTTCAGTGGACAGATTCTCGTGGAGGTAAAACCATGAAATTATACATACACCATACTGATTCGGTACGCGAATGGGCCTATGATAGATCATCACACATCGGTCAGTTCGACAAGGGGTTAGATGAGGCACTTGACAAGGGGTGGACTATAGCCAGCATGAAAGAGGACTGGAAAGTGATTTACCCGTTCGAGATGAAGTAATTGTTGTTATCCTCTATAGAAAATCGGAGGGGAAAATATATAAACTATGACTGCATTAGAATCAATACAAGAACTGGAGAAGCGAATGTCAACCTCTATCATTGGTCAAGATCAATTGATTGAGCGTATCATTCTAGTACTACTTGCTGATGGTAATATGCTGTTAGAGGGATTGCCAGGACTGGCAAAGACTCGTGCAATTAAAACGCTTGCTAAGGAATTAGATTGTGGATTGAGCAGGATACAATTCACCCCTGACTTACTCCCTTCAGATGTGACAGGGACAGAGATTTATCAGCCAGATGCAGCGGAGAAATTCATCTTTCAAGAAGGACCTATATTTAGTAATTTGATTCTAGCAGATGAAATCAATCGCTCACCTGCCAAGGTGCAATCGGCGCTGCTAGAGGCCATGGAAGAACGTCAAGTCTCAGTGGCGGGAAAGACCTACCCCATGGAACCATTATTCATGGTGATGGCAACTCAAAATCCAGTGGAGCAGGAAGGAACATATCCTTTGCCTGAGGCACAGATGGATCGTTTTCTGATGCACGTGGTGATTAGCTACCCAGACGATGATGCCGAATTGGCCATTATGCGACTCAACCGATCAGAGCATGTCAAAAGCAGTGAGACTGAAAAGGTTCGTTTATCCCCGGAGGTGATTTTTGCTGCGCGAAAGGAAATCGCTGAAGTGAAGATTTCTGAAAGCATGGAGAAGTATATTGTGGATTTGATTTCCGCGACACGCTTTCCCGAAAAGTATAATGAGACGCTGAGGTCATGGATTGATTATGGTGCTAGTCCTCGCGGTACGATAGGACTGGATAGATCTGCTCGTGCACATGCTTGGATGCATGGACGAACCGCGGTGACGCCAGATGATATCCGTGCAGTGGTACATGACTGCCTACGCCACCGTCTGATCCTCAGCTATGAAGCCAATGCTGATGGTATCACCGCTGATCAAGTCCTAGATGAGATTTTGAAACAAGTCGCTGTGGTGGGGTGATGTATATTGACTACATATATGTTTGTCATTCCGACGATAGGAGGAATCAAAGCGACAACTGCATGTATGCTTTCACATATTAGACCTCTCCTTTCGATCAGATCAGTTTCTACAAATGACTAAACAAAACCCACATATCGACTACCCCCAAAACGTATTCATCTCGTTGCGAGAGTTGTTGACGATGGAGCGGTTTGCTCAGGTGATGAGCTTGCTGTCTAACAGGCAAAAGGTGAAAAGTGTGTTAGGAGGTAAGCATGCTTCTAAACTTCGTGGGCGTGGGTTAGATTTTGAGGAGGTTAGAAACTATGTTAAAGGAGATGACATTCGAAATATCGATTGGAAAGTAACGGCCAGAACCAAGGTCACACACACAAGAGTTTTTAGCGAGGAAAAAGAAAAACCAGCCCTTATCGTGGTGGATCAGTCTAAGTCTATGTTTTTTGGTTCACAAAAGCGTACCAAGTCTGTCGTAGCTGCTGAGTTGGCCGCTGTTTCAGCCTTTCGGGTACTGAAGCAAGGTGATCGTGTGGGAGGTGTCGTTATCGCCGACGATGGAGTAGATATCATCCAGCCCAAGCGTGACCGGAGAAATATCTTGCGCTTTCTGGAGAAAATCGTGATGAGGAATCAAGGGCTCAAGGATTCTGTGGTGGAGTCTAGAGAAGACATACTCAAAGATGCCATGGTAAAGATTCGAAACATTGTCACACATGATTATCTAGTGGTGGTGATTAGTGATTTTAATCACTATGATGCTGGTGTGGTTCGTTTTATTTCCCAGATTGCCCAGCACAACGATGTGATTTTAGCTAAAGTCACTGATCCTATGGAGCGTAAAATTCCAGTGGCAAAGTTTGTCGCGGGAGATCGCAAAACACAGGTAACTGTAGATGGTAGGCGCAAGGCTTTGCGTGATCATTTTGAGACGGGGTTTGAGGAGGATTACCAACAGTTTCAGTCCCAAATGAAAAAGCACAGAATTCCAGTTTTTTCGATCAATACGGTAGACAGTATAGAGGAGCAATTGAAAGACGTTTTTGCAGGTAGGAAGAAATGATATTACAAAATCAAGATATCGCAGATAGTGTTCAAACAGCCAATGATGTGCGAGATGTTGCCCTGCAAGGATTGTACGAGCCACCGCCAATACCATTTGCTTTTGAGACTGTAGGTTGGAGTATTTTGGCAGTGCTTATAGTGATGATGTTACTGATTTTGATCTTTTTTCAAATCCGTAAGTATGTGCGGAATCGCTATCGTCGAGAGGCTATACAGGAAATGGAGGCACTGCAAGAAGCTCCTTTGTTGTCAAGCTTTTTGATTATCAAACGAGTAGCCATACAGGTGTTTGGTCGTGAGGAAGTGGCAACACTACATGGTCGTGAATGGTTGGAGTTTTTAGAAAAGAGTGCCAAAGGAGTAGAGTTACTTCGCTACGAAGAGGGGATTTATGACGTGCTATATGCGGATCAATCTATGACAGACGCTACACAACAAGATATTATGTCCAACGTGAAAAAATGGATACGGACTCATGCCAGATAATTTCCATATCGCATTTCCGTGGGCACTGACTGCACTTCCTTTGCCGCTGTTGGTGTACTGGATACTGCCATCGCTTCATATGCGCAGTGCCGCGTTATTGTTGCCTACTTATCACAAAGCAGTAGAATATACAGGGCAAAAGCCACGGAAGTCTGCTTTTGTTAAGCGGAGAGGTTTTTTTAGTTGGCTGATCTTGATGATGATTTGGTGTCTGTTGGTTGCAGCGATGGTCAATCCTCAGTTGGTCGGTCAGCCAGAGATGAAAATCAAAACTTCGCGTAGTTTCCTCATTGTTGCAGATATTTCTTTTAGTATGGCTAAGGATGACTGGAAGATAGAGGGGAAGAAAGCTCGTCGATGGGATGCCGTGAAGGACGTGATGCATGATTTTATAAAGAAGAGAAAAGGAGACCGTATGGGTTTGGTTTTTTTTGGGACGAATGCTTATATACAGGCACCCTTTACACCAGATTTGGAGACGGTAGATCAAATGCTAGAGGAAGCCGATGTAGGGATGGCAGGGCAGATGACGCATGTCGGTAAGGCGATCAATAAAGGACTCGAGATGTTCGAGAATGATACGATCAAAAGTAAAGTAATGCTTTTGCTGACAGATGGTATAGATGCAGGAGATGGTGTATTACCATTGGATGCTGCGGATATGGCACGCAAGGATTCGGTGATGATTTACACACTGGGGATTGGCACGCCGGGTCATGGAGGTTCGGATCTAGACGAGCGGACGCTTCAGCAAATTGCAGAGATGACAGGGGGGCATTATTTCCTTGCTAAGGACGAAGAACGACTCAAAGAAATATACACAGAGCTGGATAAGTTAGAACCTATGGAGTACGAAGAGGCGCAAAACAAACCGATCACTAGGCTTTACCCTTATCCGCTAGGAATAGCACTGGTGATAGTTTTGTTATCGACTTTGATAGCTGTATTGGTGAGTGCGATTAAAGTATTTAGAGACCGAAAGGAGACTTATGTTTGACGGATTATTTCCTATCGATTGGGAAGCATTTCACTTCCTCAGACCCATCTTTTTGTGGTTACTAGTGCCTGTAGGGGTGATACTACTTATCGGACTGATTAGCTTTGCGCAGGAGGTTCGGTGGAAAACCGTCATCGCTCCACATCTGAGGCCTTATGTGATCCAAAAAGGGAATCAAAGAACGAAAGTTTGGATGAGTTTGGCTTTGCTATTGATGCTTAGCCTGGGCGTAGTGGCATTGGCAGGGCCTGCTTGGAAGAAAATTAAACTACCTGGGCGCATATTAGAGACGCCTATGGTGATTCTACTCGATTTGTCACAGAGTATGATGGGTGATGATCTACAACCAAACCGCCTCGAAAGAGCTAAGTTTAAGATCCAGGATTTGCTCACCAAGAACCCAAGAGCACGTGTGGCTTTGGTGGGGTTCGCAGGTACTGCACACACGATTGTGCCCTTGTCATGGGATTATAAAATCATCAACAGTCACGTCAAAGGACTCAAGCCGTCCGTGATGCCGTTTTTAGGCTCTGATATAGGTGCTGCTTTGGCATTGGCTGATACGATCATGTCAGTGACGGATGCGCCAGGAACAGTGGTGATTTTGTCGGATGACTTTGAAGAGGCTCAGTTTAGTCTCTTCAAGGATTTTACAGAAAGGACAAATAACAAAGTAGAAATTCTAGTGATGAATACGCTAGGAGGGAGTACGATTCCTAATCGATGGGGACGAGGAACGATGAAAGACAAGGAAGGGCATCCAGCTTTTTCATCACTCAATCAACCCGCTCTGAATATGCTCGGCTCTCTGGAAGGGGTAACGGTCAATGCCCTGACGCTCGATGACAGTGACGTGGAGGTGATCAGTAAAAAGATCGCTGCACACCTGAAGTTTACCGAGCAGCCCAAGGAGAAAAAAGATGACTGGAGAGATGCAGGTCTGTTGTTAATATTTCCGATGGCACTGTTGTCTTTGCTTTGGTTTCGAAAAGGCTGGGTGATCTATGCGGTATTATTGCTTTGTTTCTCCTCCTGTGGAGAGGTGGAGTCTTTCGAGGATTTGTGGTTTTCGAAAGACTATCAAGGGCAGAAGCTCAGTGATGAACAGGCCTATGAATTAGCAGGTGATCGATATACTGAACCCATGCACAAAGGAGTTGCTTTCTATAAAGCGGGTGATTTTGATCAAGCAGTCAAGGCGTTTAATCAAGATACAACTGCCAATGGTGCATACAATTTGGGCTTGGCTTATTTCCAAAATGGAGACACCATAGCGGCATTGATGGCTTTTAATAAAGCAGTGGAGTTAGATCCAGATTTAGCGTCTGCTCGAAATAATAAGCAGCTAATTAGCCACTTGGTAGGCGTAGATCACATGAGCGTAGGCACTGCTACTGAAGAGGTCAATAAACCCAATGCTAAAAACGAGCGCAACAAAAGTATGGAAGACCTGAGTGGAGGTGGTCAGGAAGCAACCAAAAAAGACATGGAGAAAAAGCGTCTAGAAGAAAATGTAGCCAGTGATGTTCACAAAGGCAAAGAACTAGATGCGCTACCTAAGGATATTGAAATGCAGAAGCCGAATAAGACGAAGATCGTTATGCAAAAAGTGGATGACGACCCATCCATGTTTCTCCAGAGAAAGTTTGAGTATCAAGTAAAAAAAGATAAACTAAAACCGAAGGGAAATGAGACCAAGTGGTAAAGGCAATATCGTAGGGGTGTTGTTGCTGTGCATGATCAGCACCACAGGGCTACATGCGCAAAAACTATGGAGTCAGGTGCAGCTCAACCGCTCGTCGGTGTATGTAGGAGAGCCTGTGGAAGTGAGTATTACAGTTTACACTTCCACGTGGTTTACTGATGGGTTAGATCTCGGTAATATCCAAGTAGATGGTGCTTACACAGTTTATTTCAGACCTGTGAGTGTTTCGATGTATGATGCAGGGACGACCTATCCGGGTATTCAGCTGATCTATCATGTCTTTCCCTATGAGGAACAGGATATTGTATTTCCTTCTTTGACGCTGGAGGTAGAAACACCTAAGGAGGGTGATTATATAGGGGTGAGACGGAGACTAAAAACAAAAGAAAGAATTATTAAAGTGCGACCGGTTCCTCCAGGGTTTGATAAGGCGGACTGGATGGTGGCTACAGGGATGTATGTGTCTGATCATTGGTCAGGGAAGTTAAATGAGGTGAAGGTCGGGGAGGTGTTCGAACGTAAAATCACTCGAACTGTATATGGAACGGTGGCAGAGTTGATTCCGCCTGTAGGCTGGGATAGTACGGCTAAGGTCAGTATGTACCCTGATCGTACGGTGACGCACAATAATAGAGGAAAGACGAGTATTAGCTCGTCCCGAACAGAGCGTATGCGATACCTGTTCGAGAAGGAGGGGACGGTCACCATACCTGAGATGGTCTATACTTATTTTAATCCCTATAAGAAACGGTTGTTCAAGCGGACACTCAAAGCAGTAACGATCGAGGTACAGCCTAACCCTGATCTGGGTGTGCTCAAAAGTGTGCGAGACAGCTTGCTGGTTCAGCAGCAGAAAGAAGTAGCCGCTGAGGAAGAAGAACAGCCTTGGATGATTTTGGGCATGACACCAGAGCAATTTGCAGTTGTAGTACTGTTTTTAGGAGTGATAGCTTACTTTTTTATCAAGCTCCTAGTGAAAATCTATAGGTCTTTGAAACACAAGCGAGCGATTTATCTTCAGTCAGAAGCATATTATTTTGATCAGGTGAAAAAAAGCATCAGGAGAGGTAGTCGTCAAAGCGTGATGCAGGCGCTTTATCGCTGGATAGATGAGTTGGAGTTAAGAGAGCCTAGCGTTGGTGCTTTTGTAAAGCAGTATGGAACGCTTTCCTTACATAAAGAATGGGAGACTTGGCAGAATGAAAAGACGCCAAAAAGTAGGTTGACATTCAAGTTGTGGCAAGAAGCGCGCGACCGCAGAAATAAGTCATATCAAGTCGAGAAACCAACTGCTATTTCTATCAATCCATAGTTTAGGAGAATACTAGAAGGAGTTGTTTTTAGGAGAAACAAAGTAAAAAAGGCAGACCCCAATGGAGTCTGCCTTTTTTACTTTGTTGTTGTGTTATTTATTGTTTGATCAATCGACGAACCAGTCGATCATTAGAAGTTTGGATTTCGATGATGTAGACTCCTTGTGGTAATTCACTTATATCATATTTGTTTTGTGATGTAGTGAAATACTTCAAAATATGACCGCTAACATCTAGAACTGTCAACTCTCTAATGTTTTTCTCAGATATGCTAAAGCTAGTAGTTACGGGGTTAGGGTAAACCACTAACTCTATCGTCTCATCTGTCACTGCCAAAGTATTACATTCAGTAACCACGACTTCTTGTGTCTGAGTATGACTGTTACCTGATTCATCAGTAAATGTCCAAGTCACAGTTGTAGAAGCCGTGATCGGGAAAGTCACATCGGTGGTTGCGTTGATAGCACCTGAGCAATTGTCAGTAGCTGTAGGCACCGTCAAGTCAGCTGCAGTTATTGAGCACTCCCCATTGACAGTAGTCAAAGTGGTCGCATCAGCTACAGGAGCAGTGGTGTCAGAGATGACTACTTCTTGCGTTTGAGTCGTCAGGTTACCAGAGTCGTCAGAAAATGTCCAAGTCACAGTCGTAGAAGCCGTGATCGGGAAA
>NZ_FRAA01000007.1:311203-311586 GCF_900142205.1 Reichenbachiella agariperforans | reverse complement strand
GGTACAGGATCATTTGAAATCAACAGTGTACTAGAAGACGGTGTGACCACAGGTACTACTGCTGACTACACTTACCTATTCGAAGTAAGAGGTGGTGGAGCACATGGTGGAACGATCGCGGGTACAGATAACAACAGACTAGAAGGACTCAGTGAAGGAGACTACCAAGTCACCATCACCAACACGACGAGTGACTGTTCTAGTTCGATATTCTTCTTCTCTATTGATGATGTGTTCGAACTTCCTAACATTGTACTCACTGCTAAATCAGATGACTCATACTGTGATGCGACTGCTAACACTGGTGACGGTGCTTTGCGTGTCGCTATAGAAAATGGTATAGGAACTACCACCACCACTGGATATACTTTCGAGTGGTACAG
>NZ_FRAA01000007.1:0-311193 GCF_900142205.1 Reichenbachiella agariperforans | reverse complement strand
GCGACTGCTAACACTGGTGACGGTGCTTTGCGTGTCGCTATAGAAAATGGTATAGGAACTACCACCACCACTGGATATACTTTCGAGTGGTACAGAGGTACTGACACTTCGATTGCTGCAAATGAAATCACGGCTTCTTCCCTACTAGGCTCTGAGGCCATTAATGCAACGAAGAACGCTATATCTGGTCTAGCTGCCGGTACATATACAGTTAAAGTCATTGATAACAGCAGCCCGAACAACACATGTTTCTCGGAAGCTTCATACACACTCGTTGAAGATCCTACTACGATCACTATTACTTCTTCTGAGTTTACGCTGGTAGACAATGAAAACTGTGATGGTACAGGATCATTTGAAATCAACAGTGTACTAGAAGATGGAGCAACCACAGGAACTACCGCTGACTACACTTACCTATTCGAAGTAAGAGGTGGTGGAGCACATGGCGGTACGATCGCGGGTACAGATGACAACAGATTAGAAGGACTAAGTGAAGGAGACTACCAAGTCACCATCACCAACACGACGAGTGACTGTTCTAGCTCAGTATTCTTCTTCTCTATTGAAGACACTTACGAGCTGCCTAACATTGTACTGACCGCTTCCTCTTTAGATACGAGCTGTGATGACACGTCCAATACAGGTACTGGCTCATTGACAGTAGGAATTGAGAATGGTGCTGCATCTACAACAGTAGCTGGCTTTACCATAGAATGGTACAGAGGTACTGACACTTCGATTGCAGCTAACAAAATCACGTCTGCAACAGTTGTCGGAACTGAAGGTATTTCAGGTACAGCCAATGAAACGATTTCAGGACTGGCTTCTGGTACTTATACAGTGAAGGTTGTAGATAACACTAACCCAAGTAATACTTGTACATCTGAAACCTCTTATACTATAGATGAAGACAATGCAGCAATCACGATTACTGAGTCTGAATACACAGTGACCAATGATACCAACTGTGACGACAACAATGGTAGTATCACGATCAGTGATATCATTGTGGATGGAACATCTATCGGAGGAACAACAGGTTACACCTTCGCATTCGCTACCAAAGATGGAACAGCAGGTGATCATGGAGGGACACAAACGGGTGGTACACTCACAGGACTAGCCGCAGGTGAATATGAGGTCGTCATTACCAATACTTCTTCTACCTGTACCAGTGCTACCTACTACTTCGAAGTAGAAGATGTCACGGTTGCTCCTATCGCAGTCTTTAGTGCCAAAACACCAGACACCAACTGTACCTCAGTTGTCAATGAAGGCAATGGTTCACTCA
This sequence comes from Reichenbachiella agariperforans, assembly GCF_900142205.1. Lineage (GTDB taxonomy): Bacteria > Bacteroidota > Bacteroidia > Cytophagales > Cyclobacteriaceae > Reichenbachiella > Reichenbachiella agariperforans. The sequence continues at coordinate 309,899 of NZ_FRAA01000007.1, read as the reverse complement.
CGATTGGGCTCCAAGGAACAGCAGCAGTAGCGGATTACAGCTTCGAATGGTACAGAGGTACGGATGTAGCTCTAGCAGACAACAATCTAGCAACTGGCGCTAACAAAGGATCAGCCATTGTAAGTGCCGATGGTACTTCCCTGACAGCTTTGGCACCAGGTCAATACACTGTAGTAGTCACTGACAGCAACAACGATGAAGTCAATGACGGTTGTAGCTCGACCAAGTCCTTTACTATCGTGAATACGCCAGTCACTAACACACTAGATAGTGCAGCAGTAGCAGGTAATATCACACATGTAACTGACTGTGGTGGCACGACAGGCTCTATCACGATCAATGATACAGATTTGACTCCAGGCAATGTCGCAGACTACTCTTTTGAGTGGTTCACTATAGACCGTACATCAGCCATTGCTGGCGAAACCAGCAATACACTCTCAGGACGAGCAGCTGGTATATACTATGTACGTGCGACCAACACTGCTACAGGATGTAATACTGGCCAAGTTGAAGTGGAAATTTTAGATAACTCTACAGCCCCTACGGCGACCTTGACTGTTAACGCTGGGGACGCGAGTTGTGATCCTGATGCCAACGAAGGAAATGGTATCCTAGACTGGGCTATCACCAATGACGATGGTGGTAACTACAGCTACCAAGTATATGCTGGCGGTTCTGTTGCTGGAGGTACAGCCCTAGTAGACAATGGCACGATCACAGGTACTTCTGGTACTGCGGCAGCCTTGGCTAGCGGATCGATCTCAGGACTGGCTAGTGGAGACTATACGATCAGAATCACGGATGAATCTACGCCAGGATCGAGCTGTTTTGTAGATGCTTCTGTCACACTGACTGAGATCATCAACGATTTCAGTGTTGAGAATGTCACACTTACAGAAAACACACATTGCTCATCCCCATACAACGGAGAGATCGAAGTGACTAGCATTTTAGAAAATAGTGTGAGTGTTGGGTTAACGGGATACACGATCACTATCCTGAAAGCCAATGGCTCTGCTCATGGTGGTACAGATGTAGCCAACGGTCATGTCTCTGATCTAGACCCAGGTGTCTATCAGATCACGGTAACTAATGCAGAACAGTGTACGAGCAATGAAATGGACGTCACGATTGAAAACAATGAAGTAGCACCTACGGTAGCCTTCACTTTGGATCAAGCCAATCAGTGGTGTACAGGTGGAAACGGTAGTTTGACGGTAACGACTACAGCTGCCAACCCAACAATCACGTGGAGTAGTACTGCGACCTTTACAGGTGCAGCAACGACAACAGGTGCTACGACAGCTACGATTACTGATTTGGATGATGCAGTGTACAGTGTCACGATCACAGATGGCGTATCAGGATGTAGTGTAACCGATTCATACAATGTACCATTCGTACCGATAGATATTCAGCTAGATTTACTCGCTGATGTAATCGTGACGCCTATGACTACATGTGCGCCAGGTAATGGTAGTATCGAACTTACTTCGATCAATCCAGATGCATTGGCTGACTATACTTATACGCTACACACAGGTACCTATACAGCAGGTGGTGGAACCAACATGGGCAACAGCCCGCTGTTCGAAGACTTGATGGCAGGAACTTACTTTGTGGAAGCCACCAGTACCATCTCAGGATGTACTTCGGATGTATTTGAAATCGAAGTAGAAGATGCTAGTGTACCGCCAGTAGTTGCACTCGCTGACTTCCAGTTGCAAACGAATTGTGATGCAACCAACCCGAATGGTTACTTGACAGTCACAGCAGATGGGTCTAGTAGTGTCACGGACTATCGCTTCACTTGGACGGGTGGTCCAGCCAATGATCCTACGTATGCAGGACTTGGTGTAGGTCAGTACACTGTAGAAGTAGAAAACCTTAGTACAGGATGTATCACTACAGAAACCTATGGTATGGCTTCAGAAGCTGCTGATCCTCTCCTACTAGATATCACGATGGAAAGCAATGAAAACTGTATCGATCCAAATGGAGAAATGGTAATCTCAATACTCAACTCAACCAACGCTACGGCAGTATTCGAATACTACCTAGTAGCAGGAACAGTTAGTGATGAGACCATCATCACCGATGCAGCAAACAACTTGAATAGCAATACTGTCGGAAACCTTGAGCATGGTGATTATACCATCATGGTATTGGATATAGATGGTGGGTGTTCTTCTGATCCTAACATGATCACGATAGAGGATGCTACCAATACCATGAACATGGAGATGATGATCATTCAAGACCAGGCTTTGACCAAGTGTGACTTGACCAGAGCAGATGGACAAGCGACTGTTACATCTATACCAGACGAACCATCTAGATACCAGTTCTACTGGCACGATGGACCGAGCGTTTCTGATCCATTGTTGGACTCAGCCTTTACGCTCTACCGCATGGAAGCAGAGACCTACACCGTACAGATGGTAGATCGCTATACAGGATGTAAAATTGAAGATCAAATCACGATAGACAATGAGGCTGAACAAGTACCTCTCCCATCTATCGCGCTCGTCAACAATAGAACAAACTGTGTAGTGCCAAACGGTGCAGTAAGTGCGTCGATCAACAATGAAATCGATGGCTACAGCTTCGTATGGACAGACAACAGCGCGAACACGATCAGCGAATCTAGTGTCGCAGGCGGGTTGGATCTCGGTAGCTACTCAGTCAAAGCAACTGACAACAATACAGGTTGCGTCTCTGAGGCCAGTTCTACAGAGATTTTGGATGAAAGAGAAGCACCATACTTCGTAGTAGAAGGAACCGACTCTCAGTGTAATGAAGTAGTCTTCGGCACCAACGAATATGTTGGAAATGGTACGGCAGATTTGGTATTCAACCAATCAACGATCACAGAAGAGATCTACTGGACTAAGGACAATGGTTCTCCAATAGACACAACTGATGTATCAAGTATATTGAGCCGAGACGAAAGGTTGAGTGGTATCTCACCAGACAACTATAGAGTCATGGTAGTTGATGAAGATCAATGTACACACGAAGAAGTCTTCACCATAGATACTGAAATCCAGATCTTTAATGCGGTCACAGACAACAATGACGATCTGAATGACTACTTCAGAATATCATGTGCAGACAAATTCCCTGACAACAATGTAAAAATCTTCAATAGATCAGGTACATTGGTCTACAAAGCGGATAGTTATGAAGACAACATCAACGGACGTGTATTCAAAGGAAAGAGCAACGTCGGACTTGGCGGTGGAGGTCAAGGTTTGCCAGCTGGTACTTATTTCTATATTTTTGATAAAGGAACAGGTGCTGAAGGTGATGTTCAACAAGGGTATCTCGAATTGTTAAGATAAGATTTAGATGAAAAGCTATAAAGGACTTTTAGTAATACTAATTACGATGATAAGCTTGACAGCCGCTGCACAGCAGCGGCCTGTCTTTTCGACTTACCCCTACAATGGGCTAGCGTTGAATCCTGCCTATGCAGGGAGTTTAAATCTATTTTCAGCGATCTTCACCAATAGAAACCAGTGGGTCAATATTGATGGGGCTCCTGTATATCAGTCCTTGACAGCACATACCACTTTCAAAGACAACCAGATCGGTACAGGACTCAATGTCGTTCGCGATCAAGTAGGTGTCCATGAACAATACAGTGTGTATGGGAGTTTCGCTTACAAAATCAGGATGCAAAAAGGGATCTTGTCCATGGGACTCCAAGGAGGTTTCGATCAGCGCGCTTCTAACTTCAACGAGCTGGATTGGTTCAGCCAAGAAGATCCATTGGCAGTCTATGCGAATGACTTCAATCCTAACTTTGGTGTGGGGCTTTACTTCGCCAACCGTGATTATTTCATCGGCGCATCTATTCCTTACATTTTGACCCCTAAGATTAAGTATGAACAAAATGACATCCCTACCACAGGCGTTTCTTCTAGATACTACTACATCAATGCGGGATTCGTCAAGGATTTGAACCGATCACTTAAAATCAATCCTTCAGTGTTGTTCAGGTTGCAAGATGATGTCCCTTTTTCTTTTGATGCGAATGTAAACCTCATCATCAATGAGATTGTATATGCAGGTCTATCCTACCGCTATCAAGATTCATTTTCTATCATGACCCAGTTGGTTCTCAACGAAAACTTTCGCATCGGTTATGCCTATGACATCCCCACCAGTGATCTGAATGGTTACACGGCAGGGTCACATGAGATATTCCTCAACTATAGAATCAAACTCAAGACAAGCAGGAAAGATGGCTTATGTCCTGTCTATTTTTAGCGTCAAGATTTTAAGAATCAAGAGCCAAGAATCTATACCACTAGATGTGTAGTGCTTTTGGGTTAAATATGTGTATCTCACGACAGCTCTTCTAACCTAGAGAAATCAATTGCGTATATAGTCGGAATACTAGTATGAGAATGACTAGTTTTGCAGCCCTCTTCGGAGGGAAAGAAGATCTTTGAAAAATGGGGCCGACCGGTATTGACAGTAAGTGTGAATATTGTACTTGCATGTCGGGTGGTGAGTAAGCACACGTAATCACTTTACTCAAATCATATTTGGCGAATCTAATTACGCCATGGCTGCTTAATTTTAGCTGATAGCTAGAATTATTAACCTCGGATAAGATTCGAGGCAGACACATCCCTCCAGGCTTTTGTCTTACAAGCCGGACTCAGGGGTGTCATCTCGTAAGACTAGCTTGAGGCGAAGTTGCTAACCGATAGCGAAGCTAAAGTAACTGGTAGGAAAAGTGGGTTGTTGTCCGCCAGCCTTCCTACGAGATCCTAAGTGACAACTAAGCATGTAGAGGGTCCAATATGACCTTATCTGGACGAGGGTTCGATTCCCTCCGGCTCCACTTCAATACCATCAAAGAATTAAAAACGCTCCTTATGCACTATAAGGAGCGTTTTTAATTTGTAGACATTCCAAATTATTCATTCAAAAACAAAAGGTAGGTGCGTGATTTTAATAAAATAAATCTGCGATAAAAAATTACTCCCCACAGGCACCGACTGTATAATCCGTAATCCCCATACAACTAGCCACACAAGCATTGCTATAGGTTTTGTCATTGCAGCCACATACAGGGCTGTACACGTATGGGCAGACACATGATATATCTATATCATCCGTCTCGTTGCATTCGCTACTATCATCCTCCCGACAAGCGATCAGGGAAAATGACAAAAATATAAGTATCATCCAGTTTTTCATACCTCTATGACCCCTTTGGGGCAAAAAGGGTTGGATACATCAGCAAACTAACTCCTGTACCCCTCCCCTTGACAATCTCAGCAAAAAATACAAACTTGGGACATCAATACAATAACCTGCGTTCGATTTTAACTTTCATTAAAACCATGTCTGAAATGCATCAATCGTACCTTGTCTTCAAGCCAGACAGTCCATACCTCAGGCAAATAAACGCTTCCTTTTTACATCGCCAAAACATGAAACAAATAGCCATACTCCTCCTAGGGATCTTCGTCGTATCCTGTAGTCCTAACAAAAAAGAAGTTCAAAACACAACAGCAGACTCAACTGCAGTGGCAGAAAGCACCGAACACTTCGACTGGCTACTCGGTCAGTGGAGCCGGCTAAACGAAGAGGAAGGCAAAGAAACCTACGAGCACTGGGACAAAGTCAGCGATACGGAGTATGCAGGCCTAGGCTTCACGATGCAGGGGGCTGACACCATCTGGCAAGAAAATATGCGCCTCGTCAAAGTTGACAAGAATTGGGATCTGATGGTACAATCCCCGGGAGAATCCGAACCTACAGTATTCAAAGGTACGGTTCACAGTGCTACTGAATTCACCTGTACCAACTCCGAAAACGACTTCCCCAACACGATCAAGTACTGGAAGGATGAAGACAAACTATCGGCTCTTGTTTCGGGAGGGGATCTCAGTATATCCTTTGCATTTGAAAGAATGAGTCTTTAGCCAAAGGGCTCTACACATACTGAAGAAGATGGTATCCATATCACATCAGTACCAAAAAAAAGACGAGACTGGTCTCATTGCAGAGATCAGTCTCGTCTTTTTTACATTCCCCATAACCAGTATGCGCTACTAAGAGTCATTGAACCTATTCTTCCTCGCTAGCAGAGTTCAGAATATTAATGGCAGTGATCAAGCCTCCTTCTACCGCCAATCCTTGTGTAGCTTTAGAGGTCGCTACATCAATATTGTATACAAAGCTACCCGTCTCAGTTGTCACACCTACATGCACAGTACCACCATCTTCTGATACCAAGTTGTTGCCACCCGTTGTGATTTGAGTAATCGTAGCAGGGTCTGGCATGCCAGTCACCCAGTCAAAAGTCTTGTTGTACACATCGATGATGGCATACGCTTTACCTCCACCCCAAGCGGTAGTCATTTCCGCTTTGTTTTGCATGATACCGATGAACTTACCATCCCCTGCGTAGATGTGAGAATCGATCACATATCCACCAGAGGCTTCTTCCAGATTGAAATAGTAATCGTCAAAGTCGTCCGTTGCATTAGCGATTCTAGTCACGGCAGATGGCAGAGTTTCTATCACTTCCCAATTGGCATTCATAGGTACAGCCGAAGAAAAGGCATAGCCATCTCCCTGTTCGTCAAAGGTGAGTCCAGAGGTAAAGTATCTACCAATAAAGCTCGTCCTGTCGTCAGATATCGTCTTCACGTATTGCATCTCTGGATACGAATAAACTGCTACGTTGGCCTCATCTGGATAGTCCGTGCTCCATCCCCCTTCAGTAGTTCCTTTGATGGTGAAATAAGGCAGGTACACCAAATCATCTCCCTTGGCTGTGATCCACGAGAAATAGGCCAGTTCACCATTTTCTTTGTTGGCCACTTCCTGACAGTTGATTTGTCCCTCGTTCACTATAGTCAGGGAATTAGTACTGATTCGGTACCAATACAAGTATGGATCATCAGCACTGGCGGTCATTTTGATCGTAAGTAAGTCCTCAGCTACTGGCGCAAAGGCTCTCACAGTCTCGGCCTGAAAATCAGACAAAACCTCCAACTCTCCAGATGAATTCAACTCGTAGGTCGTGACAGCTCCTGCGTTTCCCTGACCGTATAGCATACTGAAGAATTTGTTGTTGCTCGTGACGTAGTAGCGGTACGTTCCATCTTGCTCGATACCATTGGCCGTCGTAGAAATCGTACCAGTCGTCAGGTCATCAGCAGTCAGGATGTAATCAGCCACTCCCTCCGAGGCAATAGGTGTTGCGGTCACAATATATTTTGAACTGGCACCTCCATCTGGATCAGGCGATGGAGAACTACCATTGTCCTCTTCACATCCCCCGAACAGCAGCGCTGCGAATCCTAATGCAAATAATAAATAAGTGTTTTTCATGTTTGTCTTATGATAAAAAAATTAGAAAATGTTATAGGTAATCTTGCCCGTGAAACTTCTTCCGGGCTTTTGTAGACTGAAGTTGTCGTACAGTTTCTTGTTGGTCAGGTTTCGACACTCTGCCGTCAATTGCAGTTTGTCATTGAGGATGTAGGTCAGTGTCAGATCATGAGAAATCTGTGCTGGGATGTCCAACTTGTCACTGCCCTGACTCGGCCAATACAGATAAAATCCATGCACATAGAGTAGGTTGTACCCGATGTTTAGACGGTGTCCCTTATCCCACAAATCATGAAAAGTGTAGGTCGCATTGCCATTGCCAAACAGGTATGGTTCATTGGGGATGCGGTCTCGGTAAACTGGGCTTTCTGTGATGTATCCCGGTTCATACTGCGTATTGTTTCGTAAGTTTTGATAGGTGATGTTCGCTCCGATATTGAGTACATCTTTGTATTCGTACCTCATCTCACCATCTATCCCTAGATTGGTCACGCTACCCAGATTGTCCATGATGATCTTCACCTGATTGCTACTAAACCTTGCGCGGATAAAATCCTTGGCGTATCGATAAAAACCGCCTGCATTGAAATTGAGGCGATTGTCTGGATTGACCGTAACCCATAGGCTGGCTCCCAGATTGTAATTGTGACTGTGTTCAGGTTTCAGATCGATATTCGCATCTAGATTGATCATATCCCCAAACAACTCATTGGACTCAGGCAAACGATAACTCTTTTCGTAGGAGGCTTTCAGCTGTAGGTTGTCATATACGAACCAACTCAGAGCAGCACCATAGCCCAAACTATTGAAGGTACTGGTGGTATTGTTGTACTCATATTGGTTATAGCCTTCCTGCTCTGTGACCTTGGTAAACTCGTTTCGCTGGAAATATTCCTTCATAAAAACCGAAGCATTCCAAGACTCCCGCTCATAGGTATACCCCAGACCTAGTATATTCTTTTGGTTCTTTCTAGGTTCATCGAACTCATCGTTTTCTGGGTTGAGCTCATCTTCTCCCTTCCGGTTAAAAGTGTTGAAAGTATTGCTCAGAGCCACCGAATGATGTGCGACACGGTACTCCACATTGGCCATGGTAATGCCCACATTGTCTCGAAACTTGTACAGTGAGTACGATCGCTCACCGCCTGGCACATCATACTCCTTGTATTGTCCAAACCAATTGTACCTACGGTTTACCGTATCTATGTTTTGCTCCATCCCTGCGTTGTAGTTGGCGTTGAGTCTTACATTAAGACCTTTGGTAAACAGGTCATTTTTCACATACTTCAAACTCGGCATGATGATCGTTCCCTTTCTGTGCCACTTGCCAAAAACCGTCTCCACACGAGCTCCAGTCTGGATTTCCTGATATTTTTGGCCTAGCGTAGCACCGATCAGCAGTTGGTCAGCAAAAGGCTTATTGACTAGCCCTGCCTTTACTATAATTGTTTCGTTGTGATAGGTATCATGAAAACGCTCCACGGTCTGGTCTCGATTGTAAGCTCCTGTATTGATATCGGCCACATCGACTCCCATCATCTTGTAGTTGTTGTCGGAGTAGTTCTGAAAGGCGTTGAGCTGAACCGTAAATCCAGACTCCGGCGCTACGTAGATGGCATTGACAATCGTACGGTGGGTATTGAATGAACCGTAGGAATATGAGACATCCAAATGACTCTTTTCGTAGGTATTGGTCACGATATTGACTGCTCCGCCCAAGGCATCAGCTCCCAGACTAATCGGCACGACTCCTTTGTACACTTCGATACGCTCTGCCATCCCCACGGGTATGTTGTTGAGCTGAAAAGCCGAACCGAGGTTATCCATCGGGATACCATCGATAAACATGCGTACCTGATTGCCTCTGAATCCATTGATCGAAAAGCTCATTTGAGAACCTACTCCTCCCGCTTCTCTCACTCTCACTCCCGAGGTTCGGTCCAAGGCGTGCGCCAAATCCAGTGATGTACCGTGCAGGGCTTTAGCATCGACCACTGCCACGTTGAACGCCTTTTCTTCTATCTCCTGAATTACGCTTTTCCCCGTCACAGTCACAGCTTCTAGGCTCATAATATCCTCCTGCAATACGAAGTGATGGGTCACTTGAGCATTTGCTCTCAAGTTCATTTCCATTTCATGAGGTTTGTAACCCAAACAGGTAATCCTTACTTTCGTCAGTCCCTGTTTTAGTCCAGAGATAGTGTAGGCTCCTTTCTCATCGGTCACGTCTCCGAGGAAAGCGTCTACCAATCTCACCGTTGCTCCTGGGATTGGCACGCCCTTTTCGTCTGACACTACACCTGACACTATAGAGGTCTGAGCAAACGCACTAATAGGCAAAAACAGGAGACATAGAACTACCAGATGGATAATATTTGATTTCGTCATGGGGGATTTTACTTGAAGGTTATTTTTGAATAGGTATTGATTCCAATACTTTGAGGATATGATGGTTTGCCCAATTGTGGTTTTATGCTTCTACCATTTGCTGTATTTCGGTTTCCAGCTTCTGCATCCATGCAGCCAATCTCGGCTCATTCATATCTCTCTGGTTGTCCGAGTCCAGCGGCAATCCATAGAACAAGCCATCCTCAAACAACCCCTTGGACTCGTCAAAGTCATAATCGACATTGGGCCACATGCCTATGATATGCCCACCGTTAGCCAAAATCACTTCACCTAAGATGCCTAAGCCATCGACGAAGTACTCTGCATAGTCGTACTGGTCTCCCAAACCGAACATCGCGACTACTTTCCCAGAAAAATCGATGGTTTGAAACTGTTCGAAAAAGTCCTCAAAATCACTTTGCAACTCGCCATCATACCAGGTGGACAAGCCGATAATGATAAAATCAAAACGTGCGTAATCCTCGACCGTCATATCAGATCCTTCGATGACCTCCAGCTCAGAGATATTCCATGAGTCAACAAACATTTTGACTACCTCTTCGGTATTTCCACTATCTGAACCATAAAAAAGCCCGACCTCATTTTCTAAAAATATTGACATGGTGATTCTTAATTTTTGTTGTTCTTAAACCTTGTTTTCAAGTGCTACATGAGTCTCCCACGGCACTTCTCTTTCTTCGAACCAACCTCTACCCGTCCTCCTATGGATACAGATTGCACCATGGAGAAATCAATAACTTTACTTATCTTTAATTAGATTGATTCTAAATAATGCAATATTAGAAAGAAGTCTCACGAGTTTCAATCGCTAGTACTAGCGAATTGTATGCGCATAGATTTGTCTCTTTTTCCCCTGAATTCTATAGACAGTGCATGGATATAAGATTGACTAATAACCAGTTGAGAAATCCTCCCAAGGAAAAGAGAGAAGGAAATAACGGTGATCTTATCCACCACACAGCCAATCCTTTTCTTAAAAAATGAATCTCTTCGCAAATGCGTCTAGAAATCAGCTAAGCCCCATCACTTTTTATTATCTTGATTTCCACTTTAGGGATTACGAATCAGTACTGCTTTGACTGGGCTAATTCATGAAGATTCTCAAGACTAAAAACAAAAACCAATGAAAACCAATCCACTGATTGCAAGCTCAGGTGAGAAACCCAACTACAAAAAGTTTAACACAGAGAGTGACAAATCATTCAAAAAAATATTCCAAAACAAAGGAAGCATTGCGCCTATAGCAGAGAAGGCTTGCAAGAATTTTGAGATCAAATCAAAAAGTCCTGTCAACCGCGATGGACGGCTTCACTATTTTTCGGTAGGCCATGCCTTCAAAAACATCGATAGCAAAAATGTCTTCCGCTATGAACTAGATGAAAGTCAAATGGACATGAAACCTACCCAGTTCTTAGCATTGCAAAAAGAATTCTTTGACTTTCAAGGAGCTTTAAATGGGCTCTTAAAACACATCAGAAATGTGAACAGTCATTACGTTCATACCTTTGAGAAACTTGAAATCCAGTCAATAAACCAGAAGCTAATCACCTTCCTGATTGAGGCTTTTGAGCTTGCAGTCATCCACTCCTACCTGAATGAAGAAGAGCTGTCATATGAGGCGTATAAAGACGATCCTCAGTCTGGACAGAAGCTTGTCCAATTCCTCTGTGATAAATTCTACCCCAATAAGGAACATGAGGTAGAGGAGCGAAAGACGATATTGGCTAAAAACAAACGACAAGCCCTAGAACACTTGTTATTTATTGAAGTAACCTCAGACATAGATTGGAAGCTTTTTGAAAAACATAAGGTGTTTACTATCAGTAATGGTAAATACCTTTCATTCCACGCCTGTCTATTCCTTCTTTCCTTGTTTCTGTACAAAAGCGAAGCAAATCAGCTGATTTCCAAAATCAAGGGATTCAAAAGAAACGATGACAACCAGTATCGAAGCAAACGCCAGATTTTCACTTTCTTCTCTAAGAAATTCACCAGTCAGGATGTGAACAGCGAAGAACAGCATTTGGTCAAATTCAGAGATGTGATACAGTACCTCAACCACTACCCATCAGCATGGAACAAGCATCTGGAGTTGAAATCTGGCTATCCTCAAATGACCGACAAGCTCATGCGCTACATTGTAGAAGCAGAAATCTACCGCTCCTTTCCTGATCAAACTGACAACCATCGGTTTTTGCTATTTGCCATCCGAGAATTTTTCGGGCAGTCCTGTTTGGACACATGGACAGGTAACACGCCCATTAATTTTTCTAATCAGGAGCAGAAAGGCTTTTCCTACGAAATCAATACCAGTGCTGAAATCAAAGACATAGAAACGAAACTCAAGGCTCTGGTTCTGAAAGGCCCTTTGAACTTTAAAGAAAAAAAAGAACAGAACCGTCTGGAAAAAGACCTGAGAAGGGAAAAGAAGGAACAACCCACCAATCGGGTAAAAGAGAAACTGCTGACCAGAATACAGCATAACATGCTATACGTATCCTATGGTCGCAACCAAGATCGCTTTATGGATTTTGCAGCGCGGTTTCTGGCGGAGACGGATTACTTCGGCAAGGATGCCAAGTTTAAGATGTACCAGTTCTATACCTCCGACGAACAGCGAGATCACCTGAAAGAACAAAAAAAGGAACTTCCTAAAAAAGAGTTCGAAAAGCTCAAATACCATCAAAGCAAGCTGGTGGACTATTTCACCTATGCGGAGCAGCAGGCTCGCTATCCTGATTGGGACACACCCTTTGTGGTGGAAAACAACGCCATTCAAATCAAAGTCACCTTATTCAATGGGGCTAAAAAAATAGTATCTGTGCAGCGGAACCTCATGCTGTACCTACTAGAAGATGCACTCTATAGCGAAAAAAGAGAAAATGCAGGCAAAGGTCTAATCAGTGGTTACTTTGTCCACCATCAGAAAGAGCTCAAAGACCAGCTAGATATTCTCGAAAAAGAAACTGAAATATCTAGAGAGCAAAAGCGGGAATTCAAAAAATTATTGCCTAAAAGACTGCTGCACCGCTACTCCCCTGCGCAGATCAATGATACGACCGAATGGAATCCGATGGAGGTGATTCTGGAAGAAGCGAAGGCGCAAGAACAACGCTACCAGCTACTGCTCGAAAAAGCGATCCTGCATCAGACAGAGGAAGATTTCCTGAAACGAAACAAAGGAAAACAGTTCAAACTGAGGTTTGTGCGCAAAGCCTGGCACTTGATGTACCTAAAAGAACTGTACATGAATAAGGTGGCTGAGCATGGGCACCACAAAAGTTTCCACATCACCAAGGAAGAGTTCAATGACTTTTGTAGATGGATGTTTGCCTTTGATGAAGTACCGAAATACAAGGAATACCTATGCGATTACTTTTCACAGAAAGGTTTCTTTAACAATGCGGAATTTAAGGATCTGATAGAAAGCAGTACTTCTCTCAATGACCTCTACGAGAAAACCAAGCAGCGCTTTGAAGGCTGGTCAAAAGACCTTACAAAACAAAGCGATGAAAATAAATACCTTCTGGCCAATTATGAAAGCATGCTCAAGGATGACATGCTGTATGTGAATATTTCGCACTTCATCAGCTATCTAGAAAGCAAGGGGAAAATCAACCGCAACGCACACGGACATATCGCCTACAAGGCTCTGAACAACGTGCCTCACCTCATCGAGGAGTACTACTACAAGGACCGTCTGGCTCCTGAGGAATACAAATCTCATGGCAAGCTCTACAACAAACTGAAAACCGTGAAGCTGGAAGATGCCCTGCTCTACGAAATGGCCATGCACTACCTAAGCCTAGAGCCAGCACTCGTACCCAAAGTGAAGACGAAGGTGAAGGACATCCTCTCTAGTAACATAGCCTTTGACATCAAAGATGCCGCGGGCCATCATCTGTATCACTTGCTGATTCCATTCCATAAGATTGACTCCTTCGTAGCACTGATCAACCACCAAAGTCAACAGGAGAAGGACCCAGATAAAACAAGTTTTCTGGCTAAAATCCAACCTTATCTGGAAAAAGTAAAGAATAGCAAAGACCTCAAAGCAGTATATCATTACTACAAAGACACGCCCCATACCCTCAGGTATGAAGACCTCAACATGATCCATAGTCATATCGTGAGCCAATCTGTCCAGTTCACCAAGGTAGCCCTGAAGCTGGAAGAGTATTTCATTGCCAAAAAATCAATCACCCTACAAATAGCTAGACAGATATCATATTCCGAAATTGCTGACTTGTCAAACTACTTTACTGACGAAGTAAGAAATACAGCCTTTCACTTCGACGTTCCAGAGACGGCTTACAGCATGATTCTCCAAGGCATAGAATCGGAGTTCTTGGATAGGGAAATAAAGCCCCAAAAACCGAAAAGCCTATCTGAGTTGAGTACGCAACAAGTATCGGTGTGCACGGCATTTTTGGAAACCCTGCACAATAACCTGTTCGATAGAAAAGATGATAAAAAAGAACGGCTAAGCAAAGCCCGCGAGCGCTACTTTGAACAAATAAATTAGAACCTGATTAAATTCGCTCTTTGACCAACTGATCATGCAAAGCATTTGCTGTTTCCTAATACTGGAACGGCTTTACCCTGATGAAAAACAGGGAGTTGACACGACATGGGTTGTGACTGCTCTTATTATGAAGGGTAAAAACAACTGCGCCTGAATCGTAATTGGTTATGTCGATGTTGTGACTGCTCTTATTATGAAGGGTAAAAACAACGCCTCATCAAAGCACACTCCGCAAAACTTAGTTGTGACTGCTCTTATTATGAAGGGTAAAAACAACACGTATCTGTCGTTATGTAATATTTGCATGGTTGTGACTGCTCTTATTATGAAGGGTAAAAACAACGGAGTTACTTTACTGGAATTCACTAGTACAGTTGTGACTGCTCTTATTATGAAGGGTAAAAACAACGGGAATTGCTCATACTTTTCCTCATTGTTGGTTGTGACTGCTCTTATTATGAAGGGTAAAAACAACGATCACTGAATCGTATCTCCTTCTTAAACAGTTGTAACTGCTCTTATTATGAAGGGTAAAAACAACTCCTTATTAGTATTATAGTTGGAAGTTTCAGTTGTAACTGCTCTTATTATGAAGGGTAAAAACAACTAATACGTCGGGGTAGTGAATCCGTGGGCTGTTGTGACTGCTCTTATTCTGAAGGGTAAAAACAACTACTAAGTTTATCATGAGTTGTCTTTTTTAGTTGTAACTGCTCTTATTCTGAAGGGTAAAAACAACTGTTAGTCGTCGGTCTTCCATTTCAGTATTGTTGTAACTGCTCTTATTATGAAGGGTGAAAACAACTATAATTCAAGGAGGGTTAATAAAAAACTCCCTGTCCGGTACCACCAGACAGGGAGTTTTTTAGTAAAAAGTAAGTTTGAAGTTCACTTATGACCCATCATTCCTTGGTCGTTATTATTTCTTCATTAATGGCTTTGTCGATCACGGCTTTTAGCTCCAGTAGTTCGGTCTCACTAAAACTATTGGAAGACAACCATTTGTCATCCTTTTTGTAGATTTTTTTCACTTGAAAATTTTTCCAAGTCTTTCCATCCTTTCGTGTGTTGACCCAAACTGTAATGACAGCCGACCCTACTCTATACTCCGTTTTAGGCTTTTTTCTTCGCTGTTCTGTTTGCTCTTGTGCTTTTAGCTCCTGCGAAAATCCAACGACCGAAAGTGTCATTAGCAAAATTATTGTCAATAGTATTCTCATTCTTTTGATGTTTTTCGTTCTAAGTTTTGATTGTAATCTTGTACTGGTCACTGCTGTCTGTAGGGCAACAGTGCATTAAATAATCCTACTGCCAGATTTCTTAGGTACTAATATGAATATCCAGCAATGTCCCTTAGTTTAGACCCTGACCCCTCCAAAAGTTACCCTCTGACGATACAGCATTTGTATCATGCTGACCAAATACGCTACAACAGAACTTTTGGAGGGTTCTATAAATCGAACTCAGGTTACTAGGCATATCTAGGTTTTGGATCATTATTTCATACTTTCCCCTTTTGGTTTTTTCCATCTCTCCCATTTTAAATCCACTTTGTTCCACACAGATGTTTCGCCTCTATTGAATCGATAATGTCCATCATCTGAGGTCATTAGTATTTCATCCGCCCCAGGAAATCTGAGTTGAAACTGCTTATTGCTATCATATGGGTAATAGTAAATATTGTTATCAAATAATTTGATCGTGCTTTGTATAGTTATGGTTCCATCTAGTTCTTGAATTGTATAGGGGATTCGACCTTTTTGCTTGAAAAATTCTTCAATGCTGCCCAAGAACCCATTTTCAGCACGAGCAGCCTGGTACCCCTTCCAATATCCAGTATATTTCACCAGAGAATCCTTATATGCGGAATCAATGACCCCACATTTAAATAGAGTATTTATGTATGTAGAGCGTTCCCGTCCTTGCAATGTCATGGCCTGCTCAATCAATCCATTCTGAAACTGTTTTTGATCCAGCTTCCGCTTTTCATTGGTATTTACCCACAGGCTAAACACCCCCAAAATAAAACTGAGTAGCCCTGCTGATATTAGGATTCTAAAAAACGAGTTTGATTTTTTTTCTTGTTCCATAGTTTTAAAATTTTAAAGCCCCATCAGGGCAACAACATTTATAATACTTCGTCACCAGCGGTCATAACGCGACTTGATCACTAGACGGCCATAGAGTATCTGGCTGGTAGACTGATGATTTCTCCACTTATCGCAGGGGATTCCCTGATCGCTCCTTCGTCGCTTCAGCGAATGACGGTTGGTGGGGCACGAAGTATGACAACTCCGTCAGGGACTCGGCTTGAATGTGTAAAAACCCCAACTGATTACAAGTTGGGGTTTGATGCGTTCCGTTTATGAGGGTTCTACAATTCCTAACATCTCTAGCATCTGCGGTTCGTCTTGTAGTGCGACACGCGCGATCCCGATGAAATCTCCCATCCAGTCTTCGAGCTCCTCGACGGCACGATCTCTCACCTCTGTGGCTGCCTGTGCATCGCCTTTCTCTTTGAGTTGGACAGCCAGCTTGTCAGCTACATCTGCTACGGCTTCTTTGCTAGCAGTCAGCACTGCCTCGGTGATGCTGAGTTTGGACAGCTCCGCCAAGACAGTCGCATCAGCTAGGGCGTTGGTATAAAATACCGATGCCTGACTGAGCCATCCGGAGTAGGTTTGTTTTCTACGTCCCGATATGTCTAGTGCCTCCAGCGCACCACGATTATCTTTGAGCACTATCCGAGCCAGTTTCACCTGTTTGATGTAGGCTTTATTGGCGGCATACTTCGCAGCATCTAGCGCATCGGTGGCTTGATACTGCTCTCCATATTCTTTTTTCTGTTTTTCCTGCTTGACCTTGGCATCCTCATAGAGTGCCTTGCCTACTGCCAGTACCTCTGCGGTATAGCCGTATTCTGATAAGGTCTCTAACAGACTGGGGTTGCCCAGGGCATTGGTGATCGCCACTTGTGCAAACAGGATTTTAGAATCAATCGTTGTATTGTTCATATAGATGTTGGTTTTGTTACGTGATTTTATGGATAGCTACTTGGTAGCTGTCGTTTTTGAGCCGTAGCTGTGACTTTATTCATGGTAGCTGTCATTTTTTGATGGTAGCTGCCGTTTTTTAGTGGTAGCTACCACGATGGGGACGGTAGCTGCCACTTTTCGATGGTAGTTGTTGTTTTGTAGTGGTAATTGTCATTTTAGAGTACATTTTATTGATAGCTTTTTTCTCCTTCGATACGATTCGCTATTATTAAAATGGTTCTCCAGCATTCCCTTCCATACGTAGAACTGCCTTTTGTACAAGTAGAGAAGCCTTTTGAAACGGGTAACCCAAAACCTGACTCATCAAACTGCTCCACTTGTGATGTGAGGATGATACTTTGCCCATCAACCCACGCTTTGACTTTTATGGATTCCGTTTCAGCGATGAAGGAATCTGTTTCTAGATAGGAACCCGTATTCTCAATTACCTCACCCCCCTTTTCAGATAGCCCCACGGCAACTACATTGTCTAACATTGCCTTTGGTTGGTTTGTTAGCACTTTAATTTTTGATGAGCTAGCACTAGGTTCGGATGACCAGCCCTGCAGAAGATCCCCTGATGTGGCAGAACTAGCGACCATGGTGGTAGGAGAACCTGAGTTTGAATGAGGTAAAACACCTTTTTGACTAGCGAAGGTTATAGATGCTAGTACTATTAATATTGTAGTTTTCATGTATTCTGATTTTATCGGTATAGAATTTTTTAGCTATTGTTGCTAGCATGTATGACTTGACATAAAGGCTTATTTACTTAGTTTGTAACTAAGACCTATCCCAAGTTGCCATCCCCTCTTCCAGACTTTAGTACTGATCTCTTCATTGGTTAGGTTGCTGAAGTCGGCTAGATTTCTGTCTTTATATTTTTCATCAATCGCATTGACCATCCCAATCGCAGGGCCTCCCGATATACTTAGTTTCACTTTTTTACTGTTTAAGCTAAGACCACCGCCAAAGGCAATATTTGGAGTGATATCCTCATCAAATGGGACGAAGAATCCAAGACTAATTAATGGTCTGAAGATGCTTCCCGTTCGAAATGAGATTTCGCTATTGAGACCTATGCCTACAGTCATATCGTTAGTATCTCCCTGCTTGGCTCTCAATTCTTTTGTACCACTATCATTTGTCACACTATCGGTATAGACCTTGTTATTCGCTAGATCAGTCATGAACAATGTGCTATTAATGTCAAAATCAACCCCGCCTGAAACGAGGTAAGATCCTAAGTCATACTCTTTTGGTGCCCCCCCCTGCGTAGTTTTGATACTTAAACTGACTTCTAGTTCATCGGCATCTTCAGAGCTCAATGCAATAGGGGTTAGAGAAACATAATTAGGGTACCAACCTAAAATTTTACCTAATCTCACCGCATCGTCGGGAGTCATTCCAGTTGTATCTATTCGTTCTTTTAGTTTATTCTTATAACTTTCTAAGGCATATACATCATTGATGTTCAAATACTCAATTGTTGATAGTGATGCTATCGCCATGTCTAGGTAATTACTTAATTCTCCAATGCCTTTGTCATCAGAACCACTATTTGCTTGAGTAGAGTCTTCATTATCACCTTCTTCAAAATATATGTCTGCTAATCCTTTGTCATAGCTATAGTCCGATTCATTTATTGAAACGGTGACTGCTTCTAGGTTATGAAAATTATACCCTCTAATAAACACTGCAACGCTTCCATTTTGTGGAATCCCATTTGCTCTCGAAAACGAAATAGACTCTTCATTCTGGTTTCCAGCTTTGCCATCGTCTTGTCCACCCTCCACCTTATGTTTAAGCAACTGCGTATTACTTTTTATCCATGGATTAGGTGCAGCATCAATGATTATATATCTATTTTTCTTATACGAATCACCTATTCGAGGAAACCCCTTTGAATTTCTAAAACTGGGAATAGGAGTTTGTGTTGGGTCGATTGAAGAAACATCCTCCTCTGTATCAGCTGGCTGTTGAGTAAATGACACCTGAAATTCTTTTTCGGTTGTATCGTTTCCTATTATGGCTATTTTGTATGATTCGAATTGTGGTGTTGCATATTTAGAAATATCATACTTAGAATCATCTCCCGCAATGGAAGTTAGAGTATCATAAGTCTCCCCATTAAATCGAAATAGCGAATACGTTTTATCTGCAAGGATAATAAATTGCTGTTGTGAATCTTTTGCTCTGGTTATTGTATCATTCAATTCCAACCGATCTCTTGATATTAAAATGTCTTGGCTAAGGACAAAATCACAGCACCCGAACATGGATATGATGGTTAATAGTATAAATCGCTTCATTATTTTATCTTTATGGTTTTAGAATAATTGTAGTGGATTGTTTTTAAAGAAATCAAGTAGGAATGTTTACTATTAGAAGCAATTAACACTCCTATGAATTTTCCGTTTGGGTCAAAAACTGGTGCTCCGCTATCACCTCCCTTAGCTGAGCCATCTAAGACAACAAGCCCTTTGATTGTTTGTTTTACTTTCCCTTTGAAATAATTAATTGGCTGTTTCGAAAAGATGTTTTTTACTTTTCTAACTATTACATTATTTGATCCTGCCCCCCAGTATTGAACATAGGTTTGATTTTTTTCATCATCATAGTCGAGGTATCTAGAACCATACGGTCCTATTTTAGTCTCCCATTCGTCAAGTAGACTGACATTAGCGTTCACCTTCATAAAACCTATATCCAACCAATCATCCAGTTGACCTTTTATCACTTCCCCTATTTCATTGCCTTTTTTAGGGTATAGAATTGAACTACTATTCCTGATGTTATGAGAGTCTGTATTTTTTTGATTGGATCGGAGTTCTTCAGGAAACAAGACATGATAACACCCCATTACATACTCTTGGTTTTCCAGTAAAACTTTAATCCCTAAAGTACCAAACCCTTGAATTCCTTTTCTGGAGATGCTTGATGCAAGAGAAAGCGGGGTACTCAAATTTGTAGTTTCAGGAGATTCTTCGACATCAACAGGGATTTTGTATCCTTTATAGAATATACTTTGGGGCAATACATTATTTGAAGAGCTTCGTTTTTTGGCGACTTCAAAGACTATCGAGTATAGATTAGTTAATTGACCAGCTGTACTTTTAAGCCCCGCAGTAACTCCTGTTAGCGAATATTGGTTTTCAAATTCGTCAGATTGATTTATAATCCAATCCGATACTAATTGGTGTTGTGATTTTCCGTGTAAATGATCATAAATAGGTGTTGGAATGGTGGCATTTGGTAGTAAGAATCCCCCACTCCAGTAGTAGTTGTCAGCCTCATCTCGGTACCAAGTATCCATCCCATCATAAGAATCCCCTAAGTATAGTTTTTCACCTACTTCGATCTCACTGCCTGGAGCGAGGTATTGGTAGCAGGGGGCATTGACACTGGGCTTGCCTACTCTTACATTTAGATATTTGGTTACAGTTACTTTCATTAGCCGACTCTTTTTATATTGTTGCTCCCTGACGTGCTTTTATCCTTTTGTGATGTGGTGGTGGTCTGTATAGAGGACCTTAGTTTCATGAGTTTGTTTAAGAGATCAAACCAAAAAGGGGCACCTAAGGAGATGGCTAGTGCGGTGAGCAGCCAGCCCATTAAACTGCCGAAAATAGAATTGCCTCCATTCCTAACCGGCATGCACCAACAGGAGCACTTGCTGGTATGATCTGCGTGACACTCTCCCGATGACCAGCCTAGCCCCATGAGGTCATTGACATTTTGGATATCCGTCTCGATCAGCTGTTTGGTCTCGGAGATCAGCGTATCTCTATGCGCCACCAATGAATCATACCTCGCTAGCGTACTCTTTTTGAGGGATCTAAGAGAATCAGAGCCTGTCGTGTCTGATGCTAGCAGCTGATCGATGGACTCCAACCTGGCTGTCATTTCTTGTTCTAGATTAGGATGCGCTTCTAAAAAGACCTCTGTCTGCTTGATCATCGCTGTTCGCAATTCGGGGTCTGAAGAAAGCTTCTTGACAATCAAAACCGTGTCTACATTGAATACAATGGCGATTCCCAATCCAATAAAAAGGAGTACCACCTGACAATATTTCTTGTACCAGCCGATGGTTCGTTCCATCATCTGATCATACCATCTTTCCAATAGCCTTTTGAATTCCTCTACATCCCCTTGGGCATCTACCCATAGCGATTTGAGATAGAAGAGCGTCTCCGGGTCTATTCGACTCACAGCGGAGTCCGCATCGTCTACATTGACAGGATGAAACGCTCCTTTCTCTATAGACTCATCAATTTTTGATCGGATATCATCCCCTGGTTTTACATCTGATCCTCTCAGTAAATCGACCAATACTTTGGCGAAATTATCCGCTGAAAAAGAAGAGGGCCTTTTGTGCCAAGCGTCCTCTGACTTGTACTTGATCTCAGGGTGATCGTAGAATGCCTGAGACAGCCCCTTTTTCTTGAGCAGTGTGGTCAAGTTAAAAGGGATAATCAATCGACCCCATGTCTTTAACCGATCCATAAAGGGCTGACGATCCTTGGCATCATCTAGCATTCTAGCGATTGCTTTTTCTAATATCTTACCTCTAAAAGAAAGGCTCGTAGCGATGATCTCTTGAATGAGAGACCCCAACAAACTATACAGCAGGTAAATAAATACCAAGCCTATTACTACATCTAGTGCAACACTTCCAGTCATGTTATTTCATTTTTAATAGTCAAATATTTTCCACTCACCCAGCCTTTTTCTATTTTCACGCGGCACCATTGGCCTTGTCTTTCTAGTATCTCGACCTGCTCTCCTTTGGTGAGTGGCTCCATGACGAGATCACTACTGGCTGAGGGTTCGCTGCGGACGTTGAGCTGATAGGCGGTGACGGTGGCGTGTGGCTTGTCTTGTTTTGGTGCTGCGAAGGTCTCTGGTTCTTCGGCTTCTCTATCGGCGTACAGGATATCGTTGCGGAGTTTGTCCAGCGGAAAGGCTGGCCCTGGATCGATCTTCCTACCTGGAGAAATTTCCTCATGACCGAGGATGAGTTTGATCCCATAGGTGTCTACCAGCAGGCGAACGACCCGTTCGACGATCTCTATCTGCCGCGCAGTATATCTGTGCCAGTAGGTAGGTTCACTTTCGTTTCGGTGTGTGCCTCTAAACACTTCTGTGGCGGGGTAGGATTTCTTGAACCATGAGAGGTATTCGTCCGCTTGTCGGTCGAGTCGGCCGGCATTGTCTATCTCGATACCGATGCTGTAGGTGTTGAGTCCGGTGCGGTCATTCCAGCGACTCTTGCCTGCATGCCAAGCAACGGTATCAAAAGGCACCAGCTGGGTAATACTGTCGTCCCGACCGATGACGAGATGTGCACTGGCTTTTATTTTGGGATCGGTCAAGGTTCTCACCGAGGACTTGGCATCCCTACCGGCTGTATAGTGGATCACCACCGTATCTGGCAAAGCGGACTGGAATAGACCGCTGGTCTTGTTGGTCAACTGCTGGCTCACAGGTGAGCCAGAGGAAGCTACCAATAAATGATTTTCGATTTTCATGGCTTACAATCTTTTTAATGGAACTAAAAAGACAGCAGACCATTGGGTTGAATACATAGCAGGCATGTTCTAATCAAGTTAGGTGTTGGTTATTCGCTCTAAAAAATGCTGCATTTCTAATCTAAAAAAATATTGTTCAATTAAGAACTATATCCTATTGAAAATCAGCAAGTTTAAAAAATAATCACATCTGATCTAAACATATTAATATTTACCCTATCGAGAGAGATCTGTGTACTAAGTCTAAGAGCAAATGTGCGAGAAACTTCACCAGTATTCTCCCTCCCGTCATGCCTCGATCTCCGTAATAGGTTTAGACTTTCTTTGGAACTGAACCTCAATTATATTGCGCTTAATGAAATGCTGTTTATAAGCATGCTTTGCAAGCGCGCGCTAGCAAAATCAAATACCTCCACTCAGGCTATACTCATCAAAATAGCAACCAAATCACGGTTTTAGTTCTTCGGTAATCCATGGTAGTACCATCTCTACCCATCGGGCGTACATCTGCCCTGATGGATGAAGGCCATCAACAGCGATTAGACTGGGATTGGATTTGGTCTCTCTCGATATCTCGGTAATATCAAAGAATATAACACCTTTATTTTCAGTCATTTGCTTCTTCAGTCTGTTGTATTCATCTATTTCCCCCGCGATACGTTCGGGATCAGCGCTTTGCCCAAAGGGCGTAACCCCATAATCAGGAATAGACAGCACCACGACGCGCTTTGGCTCCCCTCCTGCCAACGCGATGGCACGGTCTAGCAGTATCGGATACTCTGTCGTAAATCGCTCTATTGGTTGCCTCTGGTACTGATTGTTGACCCCTATCAGTAAGGACACCAGATCATAGCGCGCGCTCAGCTCCTTTTCCTGATCCATGGCATGGATCAAATTCGTGGTAGTCCAACCCGTCCTAGCGATAATCTTAGGCGCACTCATTTCCTGACCTTCCGACTTCAGTTCAGCGACTAACTGTACTGGCCAGCGGTCTTCCTCTGCCACACTCTGCCCGATGGTATAGGAGTCCCCTAGCGCCAAATAGCTAAGCTCTGATGTGGCTGGCGGAACATCCACTTGCTCCTCCTCATCAGTCACTTCATCCGTTTCGTCTGATTGATCATCCTTATCACTTTGCGCTACAGTATCCCCCACAGGCTGTACGCCGCTTTCTTCTTGGCAAGCCACACTTACCAATAGAAACCATCCCAAAATCCATATTTTCATACTCCAGTTGTTCATCGTATTCGTCATTAGGATAGATACGTACATAGACTATGATTCAGATGTGGCACCCACCCATCTTTCACTTGTTTTCTGTAGATTAGAGATATGACATCCAGTATAGATCTCTACATCATGGCACTGCTTTATACCCTAGCTGGTATCAATCATTTTGTCAGACCCAAGTTTTATCTCAGGATCATCCCTCCTATTTTCAAAAACAAAGCGCTCGTCAATCAACTAAGCGGTGCTGCGGAGATTCTGCTCGCCATCGGACTCTTGACTCCCTACCAGTCCTATGCCGCGTGGGGCATTATCCTGCTGCTCATTGCCGTTTTTCCTGCCAATGTCTATCACCTACAGCAGCATGGTGCGGGCATGCGCATCCCGATGTGGCTGCTGTGGCTCAGGCTACCGCTCCAGCTCGTACTCATCGGATGGGCGTATAACTACACCTAAACCAAGGGGCAAATTCTGAAAGTCCATCATCGACTAATTTGCTCATTTCTAAACTGATCTAAAGTATTTTCCAAAGCATCTATAAATAGTAGACGGTAGATTACTTATCTTTACGGCCTAAATGCACCCACTGAGCACGCATCACGCGCATATCTCGGCTAACAAATTAACAAAAAACACGAATGGCGAAACCGCAAGAAACGTACAACAAGAAAGAAAAAGAAAAAAAACGACTCAAGAAACGAGAAGACAAACAGCACAAAAGAGAAGAGCGCAAAAAGAACTCTCAAGGTGGTGATCTCGAAACGATGCTGACATACATCGATGAAGATGGAAACTTCACAGACACGCCTCCAGATCCTACTAAGAAAAAGAAAATCAATGCAAAAAGCATCGAAATAGGCGTACCAAAACGCGAAGAGGAAGTAGTAGATGCTATTCGTAAAGGTACTGTAGAGTTTTTCAACGATTCAAAAGGGTTTGGTTTCATCAAAGAAATCGGGACACAAGAAAAATTCTTTGTCCATGTGAATGGTCTTATTGACAAGATTCAAGAAGGAGACAGAGTATCCTTCGAACTAGAGCGAGGCATGAAAGGAATGAATGCCGTCCGCGTCAAAAAAGGCTAATCAATCAGCCAGATATCTCAGTGTTGCATACAAAAGAGCCACAATAGACAAAATCTATTGTGGCTCTTTTGTATACATAAAGCCACACTTCTATGCTATTGTATCAGTCCCTGCAAATTTTCTTCTCCCCTAAAAACATAGGCCGACCAAATGGCGGACTTACTAATCGGCCCCATCACATGAGGAAAATGTGCCTGTCGCGTCTCTACAAATGCCCAATCCACTCGACGATCTAGTCGATCAGGGACTATCGCCAGTAGTACTACATCCTTGTTCATGTCAAAATACCGCTGATAGGACTTCATCAGTTCTTCCAGTACCGAACAATGAATAAACCCTTCTTGCTCCAAAGACGGGTGCGTATAATGAGTTGCGAAAGTCTGGGCATCCCAAGCCTCCTTTTCGACCAAATGGAAAATCACCTGCGCAGGACGTCTTTGCTGCGTAGCACGGAGTTGGTAGTAGTACTGGATTAGTTCTAGTATGGCTGGATTGACCAAATTGAGCAAGAACACATGTGCGTGATTCTTCTCCTCGATCACCAATGCCTTTTGTCCGATAAATCCCCAATACATCAACCCAAAAAAGAAAAAGATACTAAACAGGTTCAGGTTATAACTATACCAACCGAGCGGTAGCGCCATCATGGAGAGCGAAGTACCTATGCCTCCCGCCACCAATGCCACGATGAGCTTCTTGGTCTGCACCTGCATCAGCTTGATTTTGTCAAAATCAATAACTGTCGATTTGCCTTTGTGCATGATCTGCATTCTACTCGAATAAAAGATAAATCGGTTGCGATGATCACCTTCTTTGGACAGAAAACACTGAAGCAGAATGGGTTCCTCTTGGGTCATGGGTATAGATTCATTAGACTGCCAAACTAATTAAACTTGCCCATTTCAATCTAAGAACTAAATAATTATTCGTCTGGTAAGATCATTAAATACATTGTGTTAATATTGTGCCCAAATCATGGCTCTGAAGATAAAGGACATACAAACACCCGTCGCAAATGAGATGGCTGAATT
This sequence comes from Reichenbachiella agariperforans, assembly GCF_900142205.1. Classification (GTDB taxonomy): domain Bacteria; phylum Bacteroidota; class Bacteroidia; order Cytophagales; family Cyclobacteriaceae; genus Reichenbachiella; species Reichenbachiella agariperforans. Next base: position 283,688 of record NZ_FRAA01000007.1, on the reverse strand, counting down.
CGAAAAGCGATTCAGACATTCCATGAAAAGTAATGTGATGCTACTCGACAAAATCATGTCGTACATCGTCAAACGAAAAGGCAAGCAAATGCGTCCGATGTTTGTCTTCCTGACTGCTTCTACTGTAGGGCAAATCCAAGACTCTACATACCGAGGTGCTTCCCTCATCGAACTCTTACACACTGCTACACTCGTACATGACGATGTAGTCGATGAGTCCACCTACAGACGAGGATTCTTCTCTGTCAATGCCCTGTGGAAAAACAAGATAGCTGTCCTAGTTGGAGATTTCCTCCTATCCAGAGGCATGCTACTCTCTATCGACAATGGCGACTTTGATCTACTCAAAATCGTCTCTGAAGCAATCCGTGAGATGAGCGAAGGAGAAATCCTCCAGATGGAGAAAGCCAAAAAGCTGGACATCACCGAGGAGATCTACTACGAAGTAATCCGCCAGAAGACTGCCAGCCTCATCACCTCATGCTGCAAGGTCGGTGCTGCCTCTACTGGAGCGGATGCCGACACAGTCAAAGCCATGGGGGAATTCGGCGAGAAAGTCGGGATGGCATTTCAGATCAAAGATGATCTATTCGACTATGGCACGCAGGAAATCGGCAAGCCGCTCGGTATAGACATTCGCGAAAAGAAAATGACCCTACCTCTGATCTATGCCCTCACCCAATCAAGCTGGTCAGAAAAACGTCGCATCATCAACATCATCAAAAAGCACAACGAGAACACCAAAAAAGTAAATGAGGTGATCCAATTCGTGATTCAAAAAGGTGGATTGGAATATGCAGAAGGTGTGATGAATCGCTTTCACCAAGAAGCCGTAGAGATTCTACATACTTTCCCTGAGTCCGCTGCACGTCAGTCTCTCGAACAGCTCGTACAGTTCACTATCGAGCGCTCCAAATAAAACACCAGTCCAGATTCAGGTTAAAACACTAAATCCTTGGCACCATAGCGATCTTCTGATCCTCCGTCAAGAAAATCACACCGTCATCCATAAGCTGCCTCACGGCCTCCGTAAACAGGAAATCATTGGTGGTATTAGAGGATTGTTTCACTGCCTGTAGACGCTGATCTCCCGATTCGACCTGCTTCAAGATAGCCCGTTGGATTTTCCCCATCTCGGCACCAAACCCATCCTCCTTCTTGGCTTTGATGCACACATCGCATACACCGCAGTTGAGATAAGCCACTTCATCAAAATACTCTTGAAAGATACGCGTCCGACACAGCGTACGGTTCTTTGCATAGGAGACCATTTGTCCTACTTTTTCTTTCACCACTGCCTGACGAGGCTCGGTCTGTTTGTGATAGCGTTTCAGCGTCGACTGCTCTTGTCTAGGCATGACATAGGTGAGCTGAGGTTTATTCTTCAAAGGATCATAGAGTACTATTCCGTTTTTGGCCAAGTAGTCTAGTTTTTTAAACACTTCGTTCTTCGCATCATGACTCAGTTTGGCTAGTTCGAACTCCGATATATTAAAGAAATCCGAATACAAGCCTCCCCCATATAGGCGTAGCATCGCCTTGATCAGAGGTTCGTACTTTCCATGTGCAATGCTAAACTTATAGATCTCACTACTGCTGACATTGATCTTGAGGCTACTGCCACGACTGACATTTTCAGTAAGCAGTAACAATCCCATCTCTTGCAGTTTTTTCACCGCATGGTGGGCCTCTAAGGGGCTCAGTTTGTATCGATAGGAAAACTCCTTGAGATCAAAATCAAAACTCTGCCATTCGCTACTTCCTGTCGCCAGTTTGTAATAGTTGGCCAGTGCCTGATAGATGCGCTCGACATAGGCCAGTGCTGGGTTACGCATCTCCTCACTACGCTGCAGATTATAGATATCGGTAGGACTATAGAGCAGCACCGCAAAGGCATTTCGCTCGTCACGCCCTGCTCTCCCAGCCTCTTGATAATAAGACTCTAGTGAGTCTGGCAAATCAAGGTGTACCACGACACGCACATCAGGCTTGTCTATCCCCATCCCAAAGGCATTGGTACAGACCATAACCCTACGTTGGTTTTTGATCCACTCCTCTTGTTTACGTTCTCTGACATCCTGCGCCAAACCTGCATGATAGAACTCCGAAGAGATGCCGTTCTGATAGAGGAACTTGGCGACATTCTCTGTCTCCTTTCTACTCCGTACATAGACGATTGCACTGCCTTTGACATTCGTCAAAATCTCCAACAACTTCGGGCCTTTGTTTTCTAGTTCGAATACCGAATAAGACAGATTCTTTCGTGCAAAACTCTTTTGGAATACAACAGGTTTGTCAAATGCTAACTTCTCGCAAATGTCTTCTTTGACCACCTTGGTAGCTGTGGCCGTAAGTGCGATTCGTTTCACCTCAGGCAGTAATGGGTAAACCTGAGCAATCTCCTGATAGGCAGGGCGAAAATCATAGCCCCACTGCGAAATACAATGCGCCTCATCTATCGCCACCATACTAACTTTCATCTGTTTAACCCGGGCGATAAACAACTCAGAACTCAGTCGCTCAGGTGCTACATAGAGAAACTTCACCTGCCCATGTACGCAGTTGTCCAGTAGCACATCGATCTGTCGATGTTGTAGTCCCGAATACAGTGCTGCTGCAGGTATCCCGCGTTTTTTAAGCTGGTAGACTTGATCATTCATCAGAGCAACGAGTGGTGAGATCACTAGACACATCCCCTCCATCATCATCCCTGGGACTTGAAAACAGATGGATTTACCTCCCCCCGTAGGTAGCAATGCAAGCGTATCCTCGCCAGCGATCACCGAATCAATGATCTCCTGTTGCATAGGACGAAATTCATCATAGCCCCAGTATTTTTTCAGTATATCAAGTGCACTAGTCAAGTCCCAAAAATAACGGATTTGAACCCGAATGATGCACTAGCATATAGGTTAAAATCTTATGTTTAGTAAACATGCTGTTTATCACATTGATGATTTACCTTTTAACGCTCAACTCTTGTAATTGCATAATTCAGGTTGAACCAAAACCAAAGAGCGCTTACACATCCAGTGCCGTGATCTTTTGGACTAAGACGCGGTTAATGTTTTCATAAGACTCGAAAGTCCACCCTCCTACATGAGGACTAAATAAAACATTGTCTAACTGGAATAACTCATCGTAAGTGGCTTTTTGCTCAGAAGAAAGCTTTGCAAATTTTTCATTTTCGAGCACATCTAACGCGGCATGCGTCACTTTGCCCGACTTCAGGGCGGCCAATAGATCCGTAGTATTGACGATCTCACCACGGGCCGCATTGACAAATACGATATTCTTGTCGAAACGAGCCAAATAAGCCGCATCCACCAGCATACGTGTATCAGCCGTCAAAGGCACATGGATACTGAATACATCTGCTTGACTATAGATATCATCCATCGTCACTTCCTCCACATAGAGGTCTCCAAAGTTGGTCTTGTACTTGTCATGAGCAATCACACGGCAGCCAAAACCTGACAGCTTCTCTGCCACGGCACTTGCCATATAGCCATAGCCTAGTAACCCGATGGTCTTACCACTGAGTTCAAAGCCACGGTTTCCTTCGCGATCCCAGACATAGGAACGGACTTCACGGTCTGACTTACGGAGATTATTGGAGAGACTAAGTAGCATCCCTATCACATGTTCACCGAGGGCGTCACGATTCCCCTCAGGTGCATTGACGAGCTGTATCTGATTTGCATCCAAGTACGCCACATCCACCTGATCAATTCCTGCACCAGCTCTGGCAATGAACTTCAGGTTAGGCTTTGACGACAGCAGTTCGGCATCAATAGCCGTTTTGCTCCTGACAATCATACCTACATAGTGATCCTCTGCCTCGATGATCTCTTGTCTCGTGATTTGAGGTAAATAATCGGAAGCGTATCCGATTGCTGTCAGTCTATCCGAGATGCTGGAGTGCATCTCATCGATAATCAATATTCTTTTCATAAAGGTAAAAAAGGACTAGAGTCCATAGAGTTGGTTCGCCACAAAAAAGTATACGGCAAGGCCTAGCAAATCGTTAGCTGTGGTGATAAAAGGACCCGAGGCTATCGCAGGATTGACACCAAATCGATGCAAAATCAATGGGGTAATCGTCCCCATGAATGAAGCCAACAGTACCACACTAAATAACGCAGAACTCACCGTGATAGCGATCGTCTGATCCGAAGTAGTAAAGATCACGATCCCAAAAACGATAATTGCCAGTATCGTCCCGTTAACTAGTGCCACCATGAGCATCTTGATCAGCCGGCGAAACACCGAGTCACTAAAGGCACTAGAATTGGCTAAACCCTGTACGATAATGGTCGAGGATTGAATCCCCACATTGCCTCCAGTCGCCGTGATCAATGGGATAAAGAATGCCATCGCAGGAATAATGGCTATCTGGGCTTCAAAAAGGCTGATAAACTTTGCACCGAGCAAACCGCCCACCAGACCAATCACCAACCATGGCAAACGAGCCTTAGAGATTATCCATACACTATCATCTTCCTCTACATCAGACGATATCCCTGACATCATCTGGATATCTTCTTCTGCCTGCTCTGTGATTACATCCAGGACATCATCAATGGTGATACGTCCCACCAATTTGCCACGAACGTTGACGACTGGCAGTGCTTCTAGATCATACTTTCGCATAATCTGTGCGACCTCCTCTTCTTGCACATAGGTCTCTACAGATATCACTTCGTCATCGTAGATATCCGCAATGCGCGCATTGTCTTCTGATAGGATAATTTTCTTAAGGGAGACTTTACCAATCAACTTGGTATTGTCATCTACGACATAGACCGAATAGATTTTTTGAACATTCTCCGCTTGTTTCCTGATCTCTTCGATACAGCGCTGTATCGTCCAGTTATGATTGGCTTTGATCAGCTCCTTTCCCATCAGACCTCCAGCTACATCATCTTCATAGCGCAAGAGATCGAGTAAGTGCCCCGCTTTTTCTTCGTTTTCGACGAGGGCTATGACTTCCTCTCGTTTCGAGATCGGCAGGAGGTTAAGCACGCCTACTCCATCATCTGAGTCTAGGTTATCTATATAGACGGCCGTTTCTTCTGAGGTAAAATTCCCCATAAAACGGCTCTGCAAATCATCTTCTAGTTCGATGATGACACGAGCACCGACCTGTGGGTCAAGCAGTTCCAGTACGTATTTCGAATCATCCGCATCGAACTCCTCCAGCAACTCCGTGATATCGGCTGGATTGACCCCATCAAGCGACTGCTGGATAAAATCCACCTCTTGTTCCTCCACGGCTTGGACAAACCGCTCAAGAAACTCTTTGGAGAGTTCAAAATCCATTATTTCAGTTGCTTCAGACATGGTCTTGGACGAGTTTGGTTAGTGCAATAAAGTCATCGACAGAGAGCTGCTCGGCTCGTTTGTTGAACACCTCCTGGGCGGTGATTTCCTCTGGCAAAGCTAGAGGTTTCATCGCATTACGCAAGGTTTTTCGGCGCATTTGGAACCCTGCTTTGACCACTCTTTTGAACATTTTTTCGTCACACCCTAGATCTGTAACTTGATTGCGTTTGAGCTTGATCACTCCAGAGTTAACCTTAGGCGGAGGGTTGAAAACCGTTGGAGGTACAGTGAACAAGTAATCAATATCATAGTAAGCCTGTAGCAGCACACTCAGGATTCCGTAATCCTTATTTCCCTCCCTAGAGGCAATACGAACGGCGACCTCCTTTTGTAGCATACAGACCACTTCATCCACTTGATCTTTGTAGTCCAGTACCTTAAAAAAAATCTGAGAAGATATGTTGTAAGGGAAGTTGCCAATCACGCTGAAAGACTGTCCGTCAAACATGGTATTCAAGTCCTCCCTGAGGAAATCTGCAAAACGAATTTCCGCATCCTTTCCTTCATATTTTTTCTCCAGAAAATCGATCGATTCTTTGTCCAAATCCAATAGCACAAGCTTTTGGATAGATGCTTTTTCAATCAAAAAATCAGAAAGAACACCTGTACCCGGGCCGATCTCCAAAACGTTAGCGTTGTGTTCGGCACCAGTCAATGCCGATACGATATTCTCCGCGATCGATAGATCTGTGAGAAAGTGCTGACCCAATCTTTTTTTCGGTTTTACGTACGCCATAGTATTACTGATTTTTATTTTAAATTGCAGGCACTTGGCTGAGACCGACACCTATCAATATTGACATCTTTGCTCAGCTTTACCGTGATGTAACCACATGAATATGGAGAATGAAACTAAGAACCAAAATAGAAAATCCGTTATCGGTATCTCTATAGGTGACTTTAATGGTATAGGTCCCGAAGTTATCATCAAAGCTTTGGCGAACAACAAAATGACCAAATACTTTACCCCTGTCATCTATGGTTCGGCAAAAGTACTTTCATTTTATAGAAAGTCACTCAATCAGAACAATTTCAATTTTACACCCATCAGTGATCTCAAAGATGCCTCCCACAAAAAAACCAATGTCCTCAACTGCTGGGAGGAAGATGTGGAGATCACTCCCGGTGTTAGCAACGAAACAGGTGGTAAGTACGCTTTTCTCGCATTAGAAAAAGCAACAGAAGACCTCAAAGCAGGTCGCATACAAGCACTCGTCACTGCTCCGATCAACAAACTAAACATACAGCGAGACGACTTTAAGTTCCCCGGACATACCGAATACCTCGCGGAGAAAGCAGAGGCCAAAGACAGCTTGATGTTTATGGTATCAGATACTATTCGCGTAGGGGTCGTAACGGGACATATCCCGCTCAAAGATGTAGCAGCCAGCCTCACCAAAGAGAAGATCGAAAAGAAACTCAAAATGATGGCACAGTCACTAAAAAACGACTTTGGTATCCTCAAACCGAAAATCGCTGTACTAGGACTAAACCCCCATGCAGGTGAAGAAGGACTCCTCGGTACAGAAGAGCAAGACATCATCATCCCTGCGATAGAAAGCCTCAAAGAAAAAGGACAAATTATATTAGGGCCGTTTCCTGCAGATGGCTTCTTTGGCAATGGCGAGCAGCATAAATTTGACGCAGTACTGGCCATGTACCACGACCAAGGCTTGATCCCTTTCAAGAGTTTGACTTTTGCCAATGGGGTCAACTTCACCGCTGGATTACCTTTCGTACGCACATCACCCGATCATGGCACAGCATACAGCCTGGCCAACAAAGATATCGCAGACGAAAGCTCGATGCGTACAGCCATCTATGCGGCACTGGACATCTCCAACTACCGAGCTGACCACAACGAATAGAAGTAAGGAGAATGATCAAAAAGCAATACAAAATCTCCGATCACATCATGCTCGGCATCTGGGAAATTAACGAAAGTACTGAAACCCTAGTCGCTGGTTTTGATGCGAAAGAAATGGAGGCTATTGCGCACTACCACCCGATCAAAAAAGCCGAACACATCGCCTCACGTCAACTGATCGAGTCGATGTGCCGAGACATGGATATTCCTTTTCATGGGATATGCAAAGACAGCCATGGCAAGCCCCACCTGATCGACTCTACCCATCACATCTCCATCTCGCACAGCTATCCGAAAATAACGGCACTCATCAACCTGGACGAACCCTGCGGTATAGATCTCGAACGCCCCAGAGAGCAACTCCAGCGTACCAAACACAAGTTCCTTAATCCCAGTGAACTAAAAGCCTGCGGAGATGATCTGCACAAACTCTGTATCTACTGGTGTACCAAAGAGTCCATCTACAAGATGCATGGGCGTAAAAACCTGAGTTTCGCACAGAACATTGAAATCAACCGAATCAAAGATCAGCAAATCCACTGCCGTATCAACAAAGAAGGGTTAGTCAAGGAGTTTGTACTCAATATGCAAAAAGAGGACGACTACATCCTCACCTACAACCTCTAGTTCACGCAGAGATTCATTAAATTTAGGGTTATGAAAAAGCTATGGCATATGTTATCCATTCTACTTTGTTCATGGACCGTCAGTGGACAAGATATAGATTTCTCCTACATCCAGCTCTGGGATGTCCAAAAGGAAAACATCGTCCCGATCCCTATCGATCAAACCATCACTGTCCTTATATTCACTGGGACGGACTGTCCTTATGACAAACGATATAAATCACGAATCACCGCATTAAAACAGCAATACGGAGATCAAGCCGACTTTATCCTCATCAATGCCCATACCCCTCATCAAAACAAAGACAATGCGACTCAAACCAAAACACAGGCTGCTAAGTATAATATGCCTTACTTTTTGGATTTGAACCAAGAGGCGATGAAACTGTTTCAGATTGAAAAAAGTCCAGAGGTCGCCATCATTTGGTATCAGAACGGCAAACACAGCCTAGTATACCACGGTGCTATCGACGACAGTCCTCAGTCTAGTAGTGATGTGCACACGCACTATGTACAAGATGTGCTCAACAATCTCATCAAAGGACGCCCCTCACCACACGAGTTTAACCGAGCAGCTGGATGCAGGATCAGATAACACTGTCAATCCTCCAATACCTGAAGAAGAATCTTGATATCATCGGATTTCTTATACTCTCCTAGTTTGTCAAACGACGCGACCAAATTGCGCAGCGCACGCGATACGATATCTATATTCGTACAAGGCTGATAGTAAATATCCAACTTACTCAGATGTAGTTGTTCGATATAGTTATCTATGTCATCAGTCGTAAAAATGATCCCGTTATTGAATACATTGATGTAAAACTGAGTAGACTCTGTCTTGTAAGTCACGATGAATAGGTTCGGTAAATTCACACCAAAGATAGGGAGCTTCAGTTTTTTAGCCAACATCAAATAGATCACACATAGACTCAAAGGGTTTCCCTTTTTACTATCCATGACCTGGTTGATCATGCCATTGGCTGGGGAATGAAAATTCTTAGCATTAGGTCTAAATTTCAAACGATTGTACATAATATCGTTTAGGATTTTAACCTCCTGTATCGGTGTATATTCCCCATTGAACTCCTTCCATGCTTCATAGTAGAACTGCTCTAGCTTTCGGGTTAGGTAGCCCATATTGAGATCGGGATATTGATAATTGGCGACTAGCATCATCCCTTCTAGTAGGTCTTCTGCTCCATCTTCTTTCCACTCCACGAAGCGCTCCTTGAGGAGCTCGTACTGCAGTTCGTGGATGATGTCTTCGATCTTGACACGCACGTAGGGAATCAGACTGTTTTTCATCCACTCCTTCTCCAAAAATGGAATAACAGATGTACCCAAAGATAAGAGTTTCTCCTCCACATGACCCGTGACCTCCCTATCCTCATCATCCAATAGTGAAATCAGTGCAGTCAATTCTTTCTCATTGATATCTAAAGTATCGTCAGTCATCCCATCCAATTTTTTCGAACCGTGAATTTATTCAATCAGCACTTACTGTAGTCGTTTAAGATAGGAATAATTAAGCCAAATGACGTAATTGAACCAATATTCTGGAATATTCGCTTCTAACCAACACTCGACAAACGCAACCTAAAATCCCCCAAAGTTATCTCAATCCAAAATATGAGCCACGCTAGAATTACAGTTAATCAAACCATAGAGGTGTCAAAATGACCAACATCTTCCCCTCTGACACGATCAAGTCTGGATCACGCCCACGTTGAACTTATCAAGCGGCGCATGATTAGCAGCTTCTATCCCAGTAGAGATAATACGCCTCGTATCCAATGGATCGATGATCCCATCCACCCAAAGTCGTGCCGCTGCGTAGTACGGACTCAATTGCTCGTTGTATCGATCGGTAATCTCCTTGAGAAACCGTTGCTGTTCTTCCTCCGCTACTTCTTCCCCTTTTGCTTTGAGAGAAGCCATTTTGATCTGCAGGAGGGTATTAGACGCTGCTGCTCCGCTCATCACCGCCATCTGCGCCGTAGGCCATGCATAGATCAAGCGTGGATCATAGGCCTTGCCACACATGGCATAGTTGCCCGCACCATAGGAGTTGCCAAGAATGAAAGTAAACTTGGGCACGACACTGTTGGCCATGGCATTGACCATCTTTGCTCCGTCTTTGATAATCCCGCCATGCTCGGCCTTGCTCCCCACCATAAAACCACTCACATCATGCAAAAACACCAATGGAATCTTACGCTGATTGCAGTTCATGATAAACCGCGCTGCTTTGTCTGCTGAGTCCGAATAAATCACACCCCCCATCTGCATTTCGCCCTTTTTGGTTTTGACCATCTCACGCTGGTTGGCCACTATCCCCACTGCCCAACCATCAACACGAGCATATCCACAAAGCAAGGTTTGACCATAGTCAGGCTTATACTCATCAAAGTCAGAATCATCCACCAGACAGGAGATAATTTCTTTCATGTCATAGGGTTTGACCCGATCGGATGGGAACAAACCATAAACGTCCTCTTGTGTACGCTTGGGCAACTGCGCTGCTACTCTGTCAAATCCAGTCTCTTCGGGCTTACCAATCTTATCAAAGATTCGCTTGATCGCATCGAGGCAGTCTTCGTCTGTATCATATTTATTATCCGTCACTCCTGATATCTCACAGTGTGTCGTAGCACCTCCCAGTGTCTCATTGTCTATGCTCTCTCCTATGGCTGCTTTAACCAAATAACTACCTGCTAGGAAGATAGAACCCGTTTTGTCCACAATCATGGCCTCATCTGACATGATAGGTAGGTATGCGCCACCGGCGACACAGCTTCCCATAATCGCAGCGATCTGTACGATCCCCATGGCAGACATCTTGGCATTGTTTCGAAACTGTCGCCCGAAGTGTTCCTTGTCAGGAAAAATCTCATCCTGCATCGGCAGGTAAACTCCAGCACTATCAACGAGATAGATAATGGGGAGTCGGTTTTCCATAGCCACCTCCTGCGCACGCAGGTTTTTCTTAGCAGTGATGGGAAACCATGCCCCTGCCTTTACAGTAGCATCATTGGCGACCACTACACACGGTCTCCCTTGAACCTTGGCGATCCCAGTCACGACTCCACCCGAAGGGCAGCCTCCTTGTTCGGTATACATACCCTCCCCGACGAACAAACCAATTTCCAGAAAGTCCTTTGGGTCATCGATCAAGTAATCGATCCGTTCCCGTACACTTAGTTTGCCTTTGGCATGCTGTGCTGCAATCCGTTTCTCCCCTCCACCCAGCTTCAGTCGCTTGGCGTTCTCCTCCAGTCGATAGAGCAGCTGCTTATTGGCGTCCTCATTTTTATTGAAATTTATATCCATGGTATTGTGTTGTTTGAAACAAAAATATACGACTCTGGACTGAAAGTACCATAGGTTTAGGGGAGAATGAAATCCGTTACATCTTTAAACCTGCCTACGGCAGGCAAGTCAAGACATTAGATTATTAGCCTCTAGACTGGTCCGTCGATCAGGCTGGCTATAGACAGAAAAGGCATCAAGTTTTTGATCTAGATACTAAAATCTAAATACTAGTACCTGTTTGATATTTCACTCACTTAGTAGTCATTGTCACCCGCTATCTCCCAATTGCGTAAAGTCCCATAAAGCCGTACATTTAGTCCTTCAATAGGGTCAAAAACTGGCTCTATTGGTTTTATTCGAATAATTTGATTCTAAATCAATCTTTAACCCATTATAAAATAGTACTAATTAATGTATAGATTGCAATAAATTCAGACTACCAATTTAACTATATGTTCGTATCAGAGACGCAAGTCCGTGTAAGGTATGCCGAAACAGACCAAATGGGCTATGTGTACTATGGCAACTACGCCATGTACTATGAAGTAGGCCGAGTTGAGTCCCTTCGTTCCCTGGGCTTATCCTACAAGGAACTCGAAGAGATGGGTGTCATGATGCCTGTCTTAGAGAATCGCTCCAAATACATTGCCCCAGGCAAGTATGACGAGCTACTGACGATCAAAGTCAAAATGCCTGAACTACCTAACATACGCATCCGTTTTGAATACGAAATCTACAACGAACAAGATCGATTGATCAACATCGGTGAGACCACTCTGGTATTTGTGGATATGAAAACCAAAAAACCTTGCAAAATGCCGGAGGTAATGGAAAAACTACTAGCCCCCTACTTCCATGACTAGAGACTATTTGCATCACAAACTACTGAGACTCCAAAGGTATGAGCGCCTCATCAAAAAACTCAAAACCACCCGGCTCAACAAACGGAGAACGACGCTTTACAACGCTATCGTCATCTTCCTCGATAGTATACTCGACAGTCGACTACTCACGATGGCTAGTGGTGTGGCATTTAGTTTTACACTTGCGATATTCCCGTCGATCATATTCATCTTCACGCTGATCCCCTATATCCATACCGTGTCTCCGCATATAGATGCCGATAGCATCATGAGCTTCATGGCCAATGTGATGCCTGACAACATGTTCAAAGCTGCAACTGGCACCATACACGATATCGTCAGCAACAAACGCGAAGGTCTCCTCTCCTTTGGGGTACTCTTTGCGCTGATACTTGCGACCAATGGTATGCACAGTCTCATGAGTGCATTCAATAGCATCTACAAAACAGTAGACCGTCGCAGTTTCATCAAGACGCGACTGATCGCTACGGCCCTGACACTGATGATGGCATTCGTGCTTTTCCTCTCCATCTTCTTGCTGGTAGTGGGCAAAGCCTTCCTCTCCCATCTCTCGGAGATTGATTTTTTCAATGCGGACTATGTCTACCACCTCATCGTGATTCTCAAATACGGTATCATAGGCACTTCGTTTTTCATTGCTATATCACTGATCTACTACTTCGCTCCAGCCATCAAAGATCGCTGGACATTCTTCTCTGCGGGAACGATCTTTTCGGCAGTATCTTGTGTAGCTGCATCTTATGCATTTTCGTTCTACATCAACAACTTCTCGACCTACAACAAGTTTTACGGTTCGCTCGGAATGTTGATCGCACTGATGATCTGGCTATACCTCCTTTCGATCATTCTACTTGTAGGATTTGAGTACAATGCTAGTGTGGATAGAGCCGTCCATTCGGACAAAATAGAGGTCACTACTTCGGTGTTTGAATAAAAATTAAATTTTTCTCACTCAACATTTGACTAGATAAAATATTCTTCTAGATTTGCACTCCCATTCAACGGAATGGCAATACAAACGACCTAGAGAAGTGGCAGAGTGGTCGAATGCACTGGTCTTGAAAACCAGCGTACCGCGAGGTACCGGGGGTTCGAATCCCTCCTTCTCTGCACAAAACCCTTTCATTTTATGGAAGGGTTTTTTATTACCCTACCTCCTCATATTATTCATTATTCTCAAGAAAAAGGATCAATCCGAAATTCTGGGAAGAAATCAAAAACCACTTCGTGATTCAAGGTTCATTGTTCGAAATTCGCTTTTGTTTTTCTTTAAAATAACCACCCATTATTGGTCTTTGAGATAATATTTAAATGATTGGAATATCGATTTTGGTTGATGTTTCTAGATGCTTTTCTCTATGCAAAAGACTGTACTCTTTTTATTCTCCTAGTAATCTTACCTAATTGATCTGGTTAGTATCATAAAAGTGAATAGATCTCCTGTTTCAGATCGTGATCTAAATAATAGTATAACTGCAGATTTTTGGCTAAGACAGAGGGGAGAGTAGTTTGAGAAAAACACAAAATTATACTAGAATCAAGCCTTTCAATTCTTAACCTCCTAAATTGAATTAAGACGGATGTCAATAAACTATAATAATATTCATCTCTCTAAAAACAACAACTTAATATAGGTCAACGCCTTATCAACTTTACCCGAACCGACTTGCTGATCGGCGTGTGGCTTTTGTCTGCGTATTGATCGTGAGGGATCAGCACATTGGTTTCTGGAAAGTAAGCGGCCAGGTTACCCCTTGGGATGTTGTAGGGGATGATGAGGAAGTTTTCTGCCTTGCGCTCAATGCCATCGTAGCGGCTGACTAAGTCTACTTTGTCAAACTTTTCTAATCCCATCATTTCAGCATCCTTGGCGTTGATCAGAACCACTCGGCGCTCGTTGTAGATGCCGCGGTAGCGATCGTCCATGCCATAGATCGTGGTATTGAACTGATCATGTGATCGGATCGTCATCAATAGAAATTCATCTGCGGCCAAGTCGTGCTGTGGCAGTCCACACACGGTGAACTGTGCCTTGCCTCCTGGTAATTTAGATTCGTCCCACACACGTGTGTGATTGGGCAGATCAAAACCTGCTTGCTGAGATCGCTTGGTGTAGTTGTCAAAACCGTCGAATACCTCTGATATTTTTTGACGCACCAGGTCGTAATCCGTACCTAGCTGCTGCCATGAAATCTTGGCATCCACTCCAAAATAGGCTTGCGCCATGCGCGCCACGATCTCGGGCTCACTCATGAGCTGATCCGAGGCTGGCGCCAATCTCCCATGTGATTGATGGACTCTTCCCATGCTGTTTTCTACCGTTACGAATCGGTCTTTCCCTGCTTTGTGGTCCTTCTCGGTGCGTCCCAAAGTCGGCAATATCAACGCCGTCTTGCCTGTGATCAAATGCGTACGATTGAGCTTGGTACTGATGGATACCGTCAAGTCGCAGCGCTGCAAGGCCTCACCTGTATAAGCAGTATCAGATGCCGCCGATAGGAAATTGCCCCCCAAGGCAATGAAGACCTTGGCACGCCCCTCGTGCATGGCCTGGATGGCATGTACTGTATCCAACCCTTCCTGATCAGGCGGGGTAAAGCCAAATACTCGTTCCAAGGAGGCATTGAGTTTGGGTGATACATGGTGCATGATGCCCACGGTGCGGTCTCCCTGTACGTTGCTATGTCCGCGGACGGGACAGGTGCCGCCTCCTTTGATGCCGAGGCTGCCTTTGAGCAGGAGTAGATTGACGCATTCTTTGATATTTTCCACCCCGTTTTTGTGTTGGGTGAGTCCCATCGCCCAGCAGATGATGATTCGTTTACGCTGAGCGAGCAGCTCCACGGTTTCGTTGATTTTCTCTTCAGAGATGCCGCATTGCGCCAAAAGCTGTGCTTCGTCTTGTCGCTTCAAATCTGCCAATAGCGCTTCTACTCCGTTTGTTTTTTGGTTGATGAATTCCCAATCAAAAACACCACTTTCACGCTCTTCTCGCTCGGCGAGTCGCTTCATGATGAGCTTGAGCAATGCCACATCCTGGTTGATTTTGACTTGTAGGTGAATGTCAGTGAGCTCAGTACCGCCCATGATGCCTTTGATCTCCTGCGGATTTTTGAAACGGATCAATCCTGCTTCTTCGAGCGGATTGATCGCAATGACTTTACCTCCATTGCTTTTGCACTTCTCCAGCGCAGATAGCATGCGCGGGTGATTGGTACCCGGGTTTTGACCGATGACCATGACCACTTCTGCATCCCCAAAATCCTCCAATGTGACAGATCCCTTGCCGATCCCCAGTGTTTCGCCTAGAGCGACTCCACTCGACTCATGGCACATGTTGGAGCAGTCAGGCATGTTGTTGGTGCCAAAGGCGCGGATGAAGAGTCCATAGAGAAAAGCCGCTTCGTTGCTCGACCGACCCGAGGTGTAAAAAATGCCTTCATTAGGATCATCCAGTGCCCGCAATTGCTTCCCAATCAAGGCAAATGCATCATCCCAACTGATCTTTTCATAATGTTCGCTGCCTTCTCGCAGCACCATTGGGTGCGTGAGTCTACCGCTTTTGCCAATCTTGTAGTCCGTCCAATGTGACATCTCGGCTACCGTATGCTGTGCAAAAAAGTCAGGTGTCACCCGATGGGTGGTGGCCTCTTCGGCAATGGCCTTGACGCCATTTTCACAAAACTCCCCGAGGGATGAGCGCTTCTTGGGATCGGGCCAGGCGCAGCCCGGGCAGTCAATGCCTTCTTGTTGGTTGAGCTTGGATAGGGTGGCAAAGGAGCGAGTGAGTCCCATTTCCTTCATGGCGTGATCGAGGGCCACTTTCACGGCGGAGATGCCTGCGGCGTATTGCTGTGGAGCTGTCAGTCGGAGGTCGCTGAGGTTTTTGGGGCCGATGATGGAGATGCTTTGTTTTTTGGTCATGATATTCTGTTTCCGCTTGTCAAGTTGTTTTTGCCTCGCCGGCAGAGCCTTACTTTCTTCATTAAGGAAGAAAGTAAGCAAAGAAATCAAGGCTGTGAAGAAAATAACTAAAACTTACTCCCTTGTCGAGGAAATTATAAACTCGAAGCTCGTACTTCACTTCTCAAACAGTATAATTTTCTTTTCCTCCAAGGAATCCAGTTTCTTTACGCCTTTTCTTCAAGGCCAAACAATTTGTTAATCTTATCCTAAATCTGTCGATCAAAAAACAGCAACGTATCCACCAAATGCTCCTGCCAATATTCCCACTGGTGGCCACCTTCAAATTCTTCATAGGTATGGGCAATGCCTGCCTTGTCCAGGTCAGCATGCAACTGGCGATTGTACTCGATCAGCAAGTCGCTGCTGCCACAGTCAAAGCGAAGTGGGGGCAGGTCGTTTCGATTTTCCGCCATAGCGGTAAAGGCATCCTCGTCGATTCGTGAAGGCTGCTGGTAGTGACCCAGAGGCTCCTCGACAAACAATTTCATCTGTCCGATCTCTGTGATGGAGCTATGTGCCGAGATACCCGCGTATTGCTTCGCATGCTTGGCACCTACTCGCAAAGCGCCAAATCCACCCATCGACAACCCCGAGATGAACAGCGGTGATTGGTCAGAAGTCTGGGGGATCAGTTCTCGCACGGCGGCTGGCATATCCTCGGCGATCCATTTTTCAAAATCATAGCCATCGTGTGCCGTATAGGCCGAGCCGTCACCCCACAGTCCATCGGAGGGCATGGCCAGTACCATTGGGCGGATTTGGTTCTCGCGGATCAGTCGCTCGGCGGTCTGTGCTGCACCGCCCTTCATCGCCCAGATCCAAGCACTGCCGTACACGCCGTGCATCAGCGTGACGATGGGTAGGTCATGGAGGTCTTCGCTCTCAGGGACAAAAACGCAGATATCGCCGCGCCCCTTCAGGTTCGGTGTCTTCACGGTGATGAAGCGTAGGCCATCGATCTCAAACTGCGGATCGGATAGTTCGGTTGTTTTGAATTTACTCATCAGTTGAATACAATTACGCCTTTGGCATTGCGACCGCCCAGCATGTCTTCGAAGGCCTGCTGCAGGTCATCGAGCGGATAGGTGCGGGTGATCATCTGATCGAGCATCAAGTCGCCCTTGTCATACAGACTCACCAATTTAGGGAAATCTATCTGCGGACGGCATTTTCCATAAAGGGGATTGATGTAAACCTTGTCCCATTCGAAGAGCCGCATATCGATAGTTATTTCTTCTTCGATCCCACTCACCTGCACGGCAGTACCGGCATTGCGGATCATCGCCAGCGGAGCTGCGCCCAAAGCAGGGATGGCTGTACACTCAAAAGCATAGTCCGCCCCGCGTCCCTTGGTCATGGCTTTGACTTGTTCGGCGGCTTTCATCAGCCCTTTGTCTTCCTTATCAGCCCGTATCGTATGGGTTGCCCCAAAGGCCTTGGCCATTTCCAGTCGCTCGGGATTGATGTCGATCGCGATGATCATGGCTGCACCCGAGATGCGAGCCCCTTGGATGACGTTGAGACCTACCCCACCAGTACCCAGCACCACAGCCGAACTGCCAGCCGAGAGTTTGGCGGAGTTGACGACCGAGCCGTAGCCCGTCATCACGCCACAGCTGATGATACTCGCCGAGGGCATGGGCATGTCGCTGGACAGTTTCACACAGGCAGAGGCTTTGACCAACGTGTACTCTGAGAGCGTCCCGATGTTGAAGGAGCGCTCGATGGCTTTGTCATTCCACTTCGTGCCGTTGAGGTGCGCGTGACCAGGCGTATAGCCATTGCCTCCTGCTGTCACGGGTGAGTTGTTTTCGCAGATGTGCTGGTTGCCCTCCTCACACTGAAAGCATCGCATACAAGGTGTCGCCCAGTTGAGGATGACTTGGTCTCCGACTTGGAAGTCCGAGACTTCACTTCCCAATTTCTCGATGATTCCTGCACCTTCGTGCCCCATGATGATGGGCTTGCCCCAGTTGAGGGAGTCATGATCGGTGTGGCAGAGTCCCGCTGCTTTCACTCTTATTAGTATTTCATCGGCTTGGGGATCAGCGACCGTTACCGTATCGATGACGAAACTCCCGTCCCCCTTGGCTATTGCCGCTTTGGATTGAATGGCCATATCTCTTACTTCCTTATTGACTTAAATAGTACAGAGTACAAATATGACGAGAATCAGCGCCGCCCTAGTTGCTTATTTTGATTGAAAAATATGCTATTTTGTAATCAATTTATTCAAATGAATTCAATGCATAAGAAAATAGAATACAAATGAAAGCCGTACTAGAGCAAGTAGCCATTGCCGAACAGGACAGTATCCGTGCCTTTCGCTATTCCAAAAAGGTTTTTGATGCGCCTTGGCATTTTCATCCCGAGTATGAATTGACCCTCATCCTCCGAAGTGCTGGCATCCGCTACGTGGGCAACAATATTTCAGATTTCAACGAAGGTGATTTGGTGTTGCTGGGCAGTAACCTGCCGCATTGTTGGAAAAATGTCGATGATAAAACCGGCCCTAGTGAATCACTGGTGATCCAGTGGCGCCAGGAGATCATCAGCCATCTGCCGATTTTCGACCAAATCCATGAACTGATGCATCGTGCGCAGAGAGGCTTGTTCATTCACCCCAAAGATCGGTCTGAGATCGCTAGTCGTATGCATGCCGTGACAGACTGTGCGGGGGTTGAGCAATATCTTGGTTTTGTGGAGCTCCTGGACTACATCGCAAGCCATGCGCACTACGACTATATCGCTGGCGCCTCTTATTCGTACGACGGTACCAGCGCCACCACCAACCGCCTCGAAGTGGTGCAATCTTACGTCAAAACACACTTCAAAGAGAAAATAAAATTGGCCGATATTGCCGATAAGCTAAGCATGAGTGAGCAGTCCTTTTCGCGCTTTTTCAGCAAGACGATGAACAAGCCCTTCTTCGTCTTTCTCAACGAATACCGGGTGAATATCTCCAGCCGACTCATCCTGGAGACCGACCTACAGATGGCCGAGATCGCCTACCAATGCGGCTATGAAAGCCTGCCTTTCTTCTACAAGCAATTCAAAAAATTCAAGGGCTACACGCCTCTAGAGTTTAGAAAGATGTATCGGAGGATTTGAAATTGGAATGCATGATGTTATGTTCGTTATGCCTCTTAGATGATTCTCTCATTTTACAAATGACATTGCGGATCATTTTGTTGCCAGATCTAAAATCTTTCTATCAGATCTATTGCTAACTAATTCCCTCGATGTAGATATCCTTGATAAACACATCATCAAATATCTTGGTCTAGAACAACCCCTATTAAAAGACCTATACAAATAACTTATTGCATCAATAAAACACGCAATAAATCATACACGCTAACATAATAACATATAAATACATCAAAATAAAGGAAGATTAATCAAGGGCCGCTCGCGTACTTTGCTAGTAAGATAGAAGGTGTATAGAAGGCACTGATCTACACAACTGAGTAAACAAGAGCTGACATGAAAAAAAGCGCACTGCCCGATCCATTCGCACAAGCCCGAGAAGCCAAAGGCTATGGCACAGTAGAGGATCAAAACGATCCCGTCACCATGCTACTCCGTCTCAAAGACGTCCGCAAGACAGCCAAGGACACGAAGACATTTCAGTCTGGTGCTGCTCCGGGGCGTATCGTGGTGCCGTCGGAGGTGAGCATACGCGATACCCGACAGATTCCCTTTGAGGTAGATCCACCGATGCACGGTGAGTACCGGGCTTTGTTGGAAGACTGGTTCAAGCGACCCGAGCAGCCAGATTATCGCGAGAGTTTGGAAGAGATTATCACTGAATTGGTAGACGAAGCGCTGCAAATGGACAGCCTCGAAGTGATGGAACAATTTGCCCTAAAGCTACAGTCACGTGCGCTCACACTGCTACTCAACATCCCCTACGAAGAATCCGAAACCTGGATTGGTTGGGGGATGCACGTATTCAGAAGTGAAGAATCCGCGCTAGACGGAGACAAGGCGGCCATTCTCTACGACTACATCGATGCGCAAATCGACAAGGCCATCGAACACCCGGGAGATGACCTTTACTCAGTGCTGCTAGATTCCGAAATTGAAGGCCGCAAGCTGACCAAAGAGGAAGTCAAAGGTGTGATGATCCTGACCTTTGCGGGTGGCAGAGACACCGTCATCAATGCGGTGACCAACTCCATTGCCTACTTCGCAGAGCATCCCGAATCACTCACCCGACTGGACAATGAGCCTGAGATCACTGCTCATGCCGTGGAGGAACTCGTGCGCTACTTCTCTCCACTTACCCACATGGGTCGAGTGGTGACCGAAGACACCCAGGTCTGCGAACATGCCGCCAAAGCAGATACCAGGGTATCGCTCTGCTGGGCTTCCGCCAACAGAGATGCCTCGACGTTTGAAAACCCTAACGAAATAGTCATCGATCGCAAAATGAATCCACATGTAGGCTTTGGTTTTGGGATACACAAATGCCTAGGCGCTACCCACGCCCGTCAGGTGCTGAGGGTTTTACTCGGTGTGCTTGCGCAAAAAGTGAAATCCATCGACATCCTGGAGCAAAAGGACAATATCGAGGACTGGGGCGAATTCCAACGAAAAGTGGGGTACGACAGTATTCAGGTAGAATTTCATAGAAAGGACTAACCTTCCTTAGCCAAAGGTATAATCCTATCCTCCTCAGGAGGGGGATAGGGGGAAGGAATTCAATCAACATTAAAAAATACAACAATGGCAAAAATTACATTTATCACCAGCGATAACGAAACGATCGTAGCAGAAGCCAACAGCGGCTCTGTGATGGAGCTGGCCAAGGATAACAACGTCAACGGCATAGACGGAGACTGTGGGGGCGTTTGCTCCTGTGCGACCTGTCATGTACATGTAGCGGCAGGGGATTTTGACAAAGTAGGAGCTCCCGGAGAGATCGAGGCAGACATGCTGGAACTCGAAGACAACTACAACGAGCACAGTCGCCTCTGCTGTCAGATCGACATCAGTGATGCGATCGACGGAGTGACGCTCCATGTAGTGAATTAAAATTTATATAAACATAGCAACCCTCCAAGGGTTCTAAACCCTTGGAGGGTTCGCTCTCAAACTATGTCTACAAAAGATAAAACCTGTCTCGTGATCGGGGCGAGCCATGCGGGCGTCAACTTTGCCTTTGCGCTGCGCAAAGAAGGCTGGGAAGGGCGCATTGTGCTCTTCGACAAAGACCCAGTACGGCCCTATCACCGCCCACCACTCTCCAAGGCCTACCTGACCAGCGACGATCCCATCGAAAAGCATTCGCTCAAGTCAGCCGAGAGCTACGAAAAAGAGCAAATCGAGTTATGCCTGGGTGTAGGCATCATCTCCATCAACCGTGACACCAAAACCATCACACTGGATACTGGTGAAATACAGGTGTACGACCAGCTGGTTTTGGCGACAGGAGCACGTCCCCTCATGCCCCCGATCCCAGGCATGGACACAGCACATCAGCTGTATCCGTTAAGAACGGCTCATGATGTGCAGCAAATCAAAGCAGCACTGGGCGACGGTAAGGGCAAACGTGCGGTGATCATCGGCGGTGGGTACATCGGTCTGGAGATCGCTGCATCGATGAAGAAACTGGGCGCTGAGGTCACCGTACTCGAGCGCGAAGCGCGCGTACTGGCACGTGTGACGGCTCCTGAGATGTCTGCATTCTTTCAGCAGTTGCATGCGGAGCAGGGTGTGAATGTACTGACGAATAAAAATGTAGTATCCATCGCCACGGAGGGAGCAGACAACATCGTACATTGCGCAGATGGCAGTCAATATCCAGCAGACCTGATCGTGGTAGGGGTTGGTATTCGTGTCAACCTGGAGCTGGCCAAGGATGCGGGGTTGGAGATTGAAAACGGCATCAAAGTCAATGCGCAGACACAGACCAGTGATACTGCCATTTACGCAATAGGAGATTGTAGCTTTCACCACAATCCGCTTTACAACCGTTGGGTGCGTCTGGAGTCAGTACAAAATGCTGTGGATCAGGCCAAAGTAGCCGCTGCAGTGATCGCTGGCAAGGACGCCAGTTATAACAGTCTCCCGTGGTTTTGGTCGGATCAGTTTGATGTCAAACTGCAAATGGTAGGATTGTCAGAAGGATACGACGAGCTTTTGATCCGTGAGGAAGAAAGTGAACGCAAGTTCTCTGCCTGGTACTTTCGTGGCGATCAGCTACTGGCCGTCGATGCGGTCAACAACGCCAAAGCGTATGTGATCGGCACGAAGTTTATCACGGAAGGCAAGCAGGTAGATAAGGGGAAATTGATCGACACTGATGTACCATTGAAGCCTGCTGACCTGATAAAAAATTAGGCTTTAAGACGCCTCACACGGCAACATTCTCCAATTTGGAAAAAACCCAAACATGCGTGCGGTAACATTCGCTAACTTCGGGAAAGCTCAAACATGCATGTTTGAGCTTTTATCGGATCCTATTCCCATTCATAAAAAAAGGACTCAAAAAATGAGTCCTTTTCTAGTTAAGTGGATTGAAAGATCATCAATACGAATGGCTGACCGCCAAACGGGAATCAAATCTATCTAACCAGCAATTTTAAGCTATACGATTCACCTCCAGTATGTACCCGTAGGATATACATTCCTTGCTGGAGATGATTCACAGGCAGGGTGTATGCATCCGATCGAGAAATCTCTGAGCTCATTTCCAAACTTCCTCTGACATCATAAATATCCACATGGTATTGGTCCTGAGTCAAGCCCTTGACATTCACCGATTGACTAGCGGGTACTGGGTAAACTGATAGTGGTGCGACTTCTTCCTTATCATTGAAGAGGTCATGGCCCTGTCTTGCACTCCCCGGTTTAGACAAGGTAAATCGATCCATATTCCATTGCCAATCTGCACTACCTGCTGTGAGACGAATCGTATGATTCCCTGCAGTAAAATAGGCCGTTTGACTTGCGGTCTGATCCTGATAGTTGCCCCATCCACCAGTATTAGCTAGTGTGGTAGTAAAAAAAGGAATCCCCGCTACTGAAAAATCCACACTGGTATTGTTGATAGGCGTGGCATATCTATAGGTCAGAGTATAAGCCCCTTCCTCTGGGATAGAAATGGGATACTCTACGTAGTCTCCTCCATTCACATAGTTGATGATCGATCCTGAGACATTGACTCCAAAACCAGGGCCACCAGCCGATGCGTCATTATAACTACCACCAGTGTTGTTGAAATTTTCCGCTTCCATTGTCAAAGTAGCACCACTAGAGCCTCCAGAGCTATTTACAGGTTTGTACACGCGCATCCAGTCTACCCAAAAGATGTTCTCACTGGCCAACTCTGCGTCTGTAAGATCCGGTCGCCAGTCTGTTTGATTTTCACAATCGATAATAATATCCATCTCCTTGTTGAGTCCTGTACCATTGGTATAGCCGTTGGGGTCAATGATATTTTGGCCGGATACTGTTCTGACCAACTGTCCATCTATATAATACTCGAGGTGCCAAGGATCTCTCCAATAGCAGCCATAGCGATGATATTCTGCCCGCCAAGGCTGACTGTTGTACACCCAAGACCCTTCATCCTTGGGCTGATAATCTTGAAAAGGATTGCGAATAAATACGTGATGGCTAACATGCATCCTGTGGGCAAACCACTCTTGACCAGCTCCACCGCCATACCCTTCCATCGCATCGATTTCCTGGGTATCGTCAGGACTCAAGAGCCAAAATGCATTGGCCAATTTTTGATTCATGATCTTGGCACTAATTTCGAAGTAAACCGGGTACTTGATTCGAGTCTTGTTAGTAATGATACCACAGTAGACCTGATCAGTCCCTGGCACACGTACGGCCTGAATCGCCAACTGATCTCCATTGGCCCAGGCTTGTGCACTGTTCCATTGGGTTTTGCCTGGACCAGACCAATTGTTGTGATAGGTTGGGTACCACTTGTCGTTAAATCTAGCAGGCCGGTTCCCTTCGGACATGGTGTAGTTAAAATCATCCGAAATATTGGATTGCAATTGCCACTCTTTTCCCGAGCCCGCTTGAGCCGGTACGGCAATACCTGCCCACTCTTGGGCGCGAAGTTGGATGGCCAATGCGATGACCATTGTCAAAGTAATGAGTCTTTTCATAATTTTCATGTTTTAGAATTTAAGAAAGACGAGCCGCAAATGCGACCCGCCTGAGCATATTAGTTTTAGTGAGTAATCACGACCTTAAGGCTTTTGCTTTCAGCTCCTGACTGAATGCGAATCAGATACAAGCCAGACTGAAGGTCTGATACAGACAATTGATAGCCGTCTTGTCTATTCAGTTGCGCATTCATAACCTGCTTGCCTCGGATATCGAAGAGTACAAACTGATACGAATCTTTCACAAGTCCTCTAAAGTGCAACAGGTTGTCTGCCGGTACAGGATACATGGTCACGGGGATTTCCAGATTGTCAGAAGATGAAGCTGTTCTAGCACTTGCTCCGCCTTTGGACAAGATGAAGCGGTCCATGTTCCATTCCCAGCCATGGGTACCGGCTCCTTTGAGGCGAATCGTATTTGATCCTGCACTCAGATGAATCGTCCCCCCTGCTACGACAGATGCATATGCATCCCAATTGCCATTGCTAGGCACAGCATCGGTACGCTGAGCTACCCCGTCCACTGACAGCTCTACCGCTGCGCCGTTGACAGTCGTCCCCATGAAATACTCGACATTGTAATCTCCAGTCTCGGGGATATTGACATTGTAATCTGCCCAATCACCCGTCTGGTTGTAGTTGATGGCCATCACGCTCCCGACAGTATAGGTCAAGAAGCCAGAGTATGTCCCTCCTGTCGTTGCAAAATCCTCGGCTTGGATAGTCAAGGAAACAGGGTTTCCTTCTCCAGTACCTGGCAACTCTCCGACTTTCGTCAAAGTAATTTTATCCAGGTTCCATTGCCAAGCATTGGTTCCCGAAGCTGTGATTCGCACGGTATGTACACCTGCTGTCAGTGTAGCATTGTTGGACGCAGTGAGCCCCTGATAGCTATCCCACTGCCCATTGTTGGCGACATTGTCAGTCGAGACATTGTTGCCATCTATGGCTATCTGAATCTGCGCATTGGTCATAGGAGTAGAGATTTGGTACACGATACTGTACACTCCAGCCTCCCCTACATTGATGCTATACTCTGCCCAATCGCCTGCATTCACATAGTTAATGCCCAGCCCTGGTGCTACATTCACACCATTGGGCACATGACCGTCGTTGTACGTGCCTCCAGTGCTGGCAAACGACTCTGCTTCGATCACGATCGTAGTACCCGATGGCGTACCCGCAGATACCGTCACTGCAGCAGTGGCTGTTTTGTTGCCATCCGCAGTAGTCACTGTAACGGTCGCATTCCCTACTCCCACAGCTGACACCGACCCGTTGGCATTGACAGTAGCGACGTTGGTATTGCTTGATGCCCAAGAAACAGCCTTGTTGCTCGCATTGGCAGGACTCACCGTCTCGGACAAGTCCGTACTCTGCCCTACATTGAGAGAAAGTGAGGTAGGCGAAACAGATACTCCCGTGACTGCAATCATCTGACTAGAAGTACTTACCGTCACTTGACTTGTTGCGATCTTGGCACCATCGACGGTAGTCGCCGTGATGGTGGCCGTCCCGTTGGCTACTGCAGTGACCACACCGTTGGCATTGACAGTAGCGACGTTGCTGTTGCTAGATGACCAATTTACCGATTTGTTGGTGGCGTTGGTCGGTGCGACCGTGGCAGTAAGTGCCTGCGTAGCTCCCACACTCGTCAGGGTAGCCTGAGTCGGAGATACACTGACTCCCGTCACAGCGACAGACGGACCTGGGTCTGTACCGATCGTACGACCAGGGGCAGTTGTGAATTCCCACGTAGAGAGGTTCACGACGCACACTTCTCCCGAATGATGAAAATCCACATCGATTTGGTTGTTGGCTTGAAGCAAATTGACTGGAACGGGAATTTCCAAAGTACCAAACCATCGGCTTCTGTTTTGGCTCCCTCCTCTCCAATCAAGTGGCGCTTCAACTGCCACCCCGTTGACTCTAAGTTCATCGATCGATAAGAAGCCCACTTGGTCATCCTCAGCGTCAAACAAATTGACCGTGATGCGTAGCATGGCTTCTGCCTTGCTGGCATCCTGAGGTACTGCTACATCGTTGACATAGAACGTATTCATACCCGACTGGATATCTACTCGCTCGTTGCTGCTGACTGCTTCTCCGTAGAACTTCTTCTCCACAGACTGTTGGTTGATTGTGACGTTGTTGGCATACGTGTATTTCAATATCATGGTACCATCAGCCGCCAATTGTACAGCAGAAGGAGCCGAACTGGCATTGGTATCATCCAGCTTCACCGTGCTAGTTCCCTGCAGATACAAGTGCTTGGTGTTGACATTTTGAAGAGTCGGTCTGTTGCCAAACATATTCAAGTTGATGCTCTTCGCTACACCTTCGAGGTTGTTGAGGATGAGATACATGTCTCTGCCATCGACATAAGAATCCACCTGAATATCAGGATCACTTGACTTGGTGTCCACTCTTGTTCCTTTGACTTCTGCCCATAGCTCAAACCACTTGATGTAGTCACTCCACTCCCAGTTGCCGTCATGATCATCATCTCGCATCATCTTGTACTGGTAGACATACTCTGGCGTACCGTCTCCGTTTTGATCTACATCTCCCCATTGGGCTTTGATAGGAGTAAAAGGCATCGTCTTTTCGATGTAATCTGGTCGCTCTAGAAACTGCATCATCATGGCGTTGAAGGGCTTCAAGCTCTCCCAGTCATATCTCGCATCATGAGGGAGGTAAGTCCATGCACCCTGTACCGCTCCGTATTCGGAGATGACCAAAGGCTTGCGGTTGTTCACTCCATTTTTTGTAACATCATACCACTCGATCATCTCCAGCATAGCTTCTACATGACCTCCAGAACGTGTCGCTCCACCACTTGATCCATAGGTCGGCCAATCGTACATATGAACAGAGTAAAAATCCATGTTGTCCCCCGCATTGTCCATGAAGCCTTTCCAAAGGACATCCCATTGTGTCCAAGGCCCCGTTTGATTGAGGTAAGCAGACTCTGTTTGCTCACGAGCATAGGCCTTGGCGATTTCATCACCCGGAGTATTGCCGTAGTAGGCATCCGAATACCCTACCGTACGTGACCGGTGTAGATCATCGGCGAAGAAGTCATGGAGTCCCCAAGTCATCCCGCCAATTTTAGGAGCCCGATTGCCAAGTCGGTTTCGTACTCCCTCTGCGACGAGATTGTGATACTCCCAGATATCCTCCCAGCTCGTCACCATGAAAGCACCAGTATTCATGAGCATATCAGGCTCATTGATCACTTCCCAATACTCTGGCATCAACTCACCCTCTGAGGCCAGATCATCTACAAAAAACTCATCCAAATACTGAGTCACCCAGTCGGCAGACGTCTCGATATCCTGAGGCAGCCAAGCGTATCCATTGGCTCTACCCCACTCAGATCCACACATGTGCCAGTACGACAAGGTCGGATAGGTCGGGTGCGGGTTGGTTCCACAGATCTTTCCTGTAGATCGGTTTTCGTACTGCTTGGTACCGTTGGTCTCTATGATGTTTTCGTACTCTTCTAACCACCAACCTGCAAAACTCGACAAACTATCCGGGTCATGATGACTCCTGTTGTCGGGGTCTTCGGCAGAATACTGAAACTTCCAAGTAGAGGAACCGTTGTCCCTACCGAGGTAGACATCCAGGTCATTGAGAAGGTATTCCATTTTTTCTTCTTCCCCCGCCCAGTCACTCTCTGACAATGCTGCGTGCAATGTAATATGGCGTTCTCGCCCAAAATCAGAGACACCACCTACTTCATGTTTGATGTTGACGTTGACATCTACTTCAACGTTTTGAGCAGACAACTGCTCCAGTATAGGTATTGTAAGTAGAAGAAGCGCACACTTCTTCCAGTATGAATATTTCATGTTTAGTCATTTAGTTTTTATAATAATTTTTCATGCAACAGGCTACCCAAAAGGGCATACCAGTGATAGCTAGGAACAGGATGTTCCTATGTGTGCAAACCAACCCACATTT
Source organism: Reichenbachiella agariperforans (assembly GCF_900142205.1). GTDB lineage: Bacteria > Bacteroidota > Bacteroidia > Cytophagales > Cyclobacteriaceae > Reichenbachiella > Reichenbachiella agariperforans. The sequence continues at coordinate 255,541 of NZ_FRAA01000007.1, read as the reverse complement.
TATTTGGACTTGAGGGGACAGATGGTCTTTGACTACTTCAAGAGATTAAAGCAGAAAGTGTGCGTGAGTAATTATAGAATCATAGATATTCGCGGTTTAGAAGTTACAGTTAATTTCTAGACATAGGTCTACCAATGATTTTGATTTTCCGGTCATTACTTGGTGGACCTTATGTTTTTTACAGATTAATGAAAAGAGAGACGCATGATTCAAAGTCTCCTGATAGCCCGTGTCCAAAGGACACCATAGGGCATACGGTATGAAGGGTACAGTCATGTTAGTCTTTCTCAAAATAATCAAAGTCAAATTGATCTATCTCTGCCCCATTTCCTAACAAACACACTAGACAAAAACTGAATAACTACAACTGGACAACAAGAATATGACACGACAGATTTGCTACTTGGACTTTTTCGAATCAGATCAAAATCATGGCTATACGCTAAAAAAAGACAACTTGTAGCAAGTACATCCATACCACACTGACAGACAGGCAACTAGACAACAAGAAACATTCCACTAAATATAAATATTCCGTCTATAGATTTAACAATTCATAGAATCAAGGAATCCAGTAGGTGATAAACAACAATATATAAAACTAAAACTGGGCTAGTTGTCTAATTGGGGTGAGTTGCTCGCGTCTGTATTTATGATCCTGAGACCAATCTCGGTTTGTCATGTTCCAAATGCCACTCGTGAATTGCCTCTTCGTCTATACCCGTCTGCCATACGTACACGACCTGAAGTGCAGGTAGTCTGCGCAAGTGATCCATACTACTCACCGTGACTCCCGTACCATACAGATTGAGTTTCTCCAAAACAGGGAGTCCTGAGAGTTGTTTTATTCCTGCATCAGTGATTGCATTGTTACTCAATTTTAAACTTCGCAAATTCGGGTACCCCGCAAAGTGCACTAAATATTCATCGCTAAGTCCACTGTCGTCCATAGCCAGCCAAACGACATGCTCCCTGACCTTATCTAGCGCATCGAGATAGCGCATGATATCAGAAGGGTTGGCTTTGCCAGACGGCAAAGTCACATCTAGCGCATAGCTACCAGCCGCCAGTTCGCGCACCTCAAACCCCATCAGGCGCAACTGCTCTAAATCCTTGGGCGCAATGGAATCCAACGCCAACATTTGTTCCCCATCACCCGATAAGCCCAGGTAGTGACTGGCAGCCGTCATCACTTCCTCGGGTACTTCCACTTGAGAGAGCAGGGTGTCGAAGTTGGCTCCTGCCCCATCAATCCAAAATTTAATCAATAACTGTTGCTCCTCGGTCAAGGGCTCTTTGCCCTCTGGCGGCATGATGTCGTCATGACCCGCAGGCAGGCTGATCCGCTTGAAAAGCTCGCTAGCTGAGGCATCTCCTGCTACGATCAAGTCACCGCTTTCTCCGCCTTTCAGGTATTCCTCTATGGAGGAAAAAGAAAGTTTTCCCTTCTGCTTTTCGCTGCTGTGGCAACTCATGCAACGATCCCGCATGATTGGATGTATTACATCACCAAAAATTTGTGCTTGTTGGATGTCGGTCACCTTCGGCCTGGCCAGTGGATCGACTGGCTTAGGGATGAAAGGCGCATATTTGGTCAGATAGTCCGACCCGTGGGTCATGTTTCCGCCCAGGTGCCCAGTGGCACTCATGGCGATCATCATCACCGCCAGCAGGCCGAGGTAGAGCTGGGTCTGTACTTTGGTAAAATCCACCCAACGCGTCTTGAGCAGCAGTGCCGCTGCAGCAACCCCCATCGTGATGATCCCCGCCCACATGTGTGCGTCGAGCATATCGGGTGCATAGTCGCCGCTCGTGCCGAGCATGTAGCCCAGCACACTGGCCGCTACCGCACTGGCTACCCCGAGCAGCAATGAGAATATAATAGCGGGGCGGACGTTGGACAGCCAGCCGAGTCGCTCGGCGACCTCCATCAGTGCTCCGATCATCAAAAAACCAATCGGCAGGTGTACGATCAGCGGGTGAAACCGCCCGAAAAAGAGTATTAAGTTTGATTCTTCCATTGTTCTTTATGCTATGCTACTTCATCCACCCCCCAAGGATTTAAAACCCTTGGAGGCCTTTTTTCAACTACACCCGCTCCAGCTTGAGTGGCGCGGTTTTATTCGCGTTCCATTGGCAGATGTAGAGGTTTTTGTCCTCATCGATGCACACGTCATGGCCATGCAATATTGGCTTTTCGGGCAACTGGTAACTAGGCTGTAGTTCTCCCCTTTTGTACTCCGGTGCGGTACCGCCGGGATTGGACACTACCTTGTCGCCCTCCAGTACCGTCACAAATCCCGTGTGTAGGAGCCAATTGTAATAGCCATTGGCCTCTGGTGACGACCAGCAGACGCCAGTGTACAGGTTGTCGTCATCGATCACCGCGCGGCACATAAACATATTGTTGAGGTAGACCTTCTTCACGAATTTTCCGTCAAGGGTGTACCACTTGTAGGTGCTTTCGTTGCGTGACGAGCACACCACCATGGGCTGCTTCGGGTCGCGTAGGTCGAGGGTCACCCCGTGGGCATTTTTCAGGTTGTAATTCGGATCTTTGTTGTCATGCCCACCCCAGTGGCGGATGTACTCGCCACGGCTGTTGTACTGGATAATGTAGTCCATGCCATAGCCGTCCGCTACATAGATGTCGCCATTGGGTGCGACGGCCACCTCCGTGGGACGGAATGGATCACCTTCCTTGTAAACCCCGATCGTCTGCGGATGCCCAATATCGAAGATCACCTTGCCATCGACAGTGGTCTTGGCTACCCGACCATTGTGTGGCGTCCACTGCCCCTCCTTGTTGAGAAACCAGCCTGAGTCCGTCAGGTAGAGAAAATCCTCCTCACCCTCCTGTGACAAAGTGAGTCCATGCCCTCCTGGATAGGCCGTGCCCCAATAATCCAGCAGTTTGCCCGACTTGTCAAAGATCAGGATGTTGTTCTTAGGATGGTCACCCATCATGATCAGTCGCCCCTTGCTGTCCATCACCATCTCGTGGCAGTTGAGCAGAGGATTGCGCACGGCACTGAGCTGCGCCCAATCGCGTACGAGTTTGTATTGGTAATCTCCGTGCCCCAAGATCAGCTCCGGTTCGGCGCTCTTGGTGATCACGTTGAAGCTCATCGACGGCAGAGCTGCTGCCAGTCCAGCCACCAGTGAAGTCTTCTTGATGAAGTTTCGTCTTGTTTTCATGTATATGTATCAACATCCCTCCAAGGGTTCAAAACCCTTAGAGGGTTAGTTATCTAACTCAAAATATCTTTGACCACATGTCCGTGCACGTCCGTCAAGCGGAAGCGGCGCCCCTGATGCTTGTAGGTCAATCGCTCGTGATCCACTCCCATCAGATGCATCATCGTCGCATGAAAATCGTGTACATGTACTGGGTCTTTCACTACGTTGTAGCTGAAGTCATCTGTCTCTCCATGCGTATATCCTGCTTTGACTCCTGCTCCAGCCATCCACATGGTAAAGCACTTTGGGTGGTGGTCACGTCCATAATTGTTGGGTGTCAGCTGTCCCTGAGAATAAACCGTACGACCAAACTCGCCTCCCCATACCACTAAGGTATCCTCTAGCATTCCTCGTTGCTTGAGGTCTTTGATCAGGGCTGCTGTCGCTTGATCTGTGGTCTGACACTGATGTTTGATTCCACCGGGCAGATTGAGGTGCTGGTCCCACCCTCTGTGATAGAGTTGTACAAATTTGACGTCCTTCTCTAGCAAGCGACGCGCCATCAGGCAATTGGCGGCATAGGTCCCAGGATCACGACTGTCCTTGCCATACATCTCAAAGATATGATCTGGTTCGTCCGACATGTCCGTCACTTCGGGCACAGAAGTCTGCATGCGGAAAGCCATCTCGTACTGTGCGATACGTGCGCTAATTTCTGGATCGGCATACGCCGAATGTTGCACTTCGTTGAGTTCTTTGAGGTACTTGAGCATCTCCCCGCGATCCTGTTGGTCATAGTTTTCAGGGTTGGTCAAGTAGAGCACAGGGTCTTTGCCTGAGCGAAACTGCACCCCTTGATGCTCTGTAGGGAGAAACCCATTGCCCCAAAGGCGAGAGTAGAGCGGCTGCCCTCCACTATTTTTGGACACCAACACGATGAACGAAGGCAGGTTCTTGTTGTCCGAACCCAATCCATAACTCATCCACGAACCAATCGATGGTCGCCCAGGCAATTGATGGCCCGTTTGAAAAAACGTAATCGCAGGGTCATGATTGATCTGCTCGGTGTACATCGATTTGATGAAACAAAGATCATCGACCACTTCTGCGGTATGTGGCATCAACTCACTGACCCAAGCACGAGACTCCCCATATTGATCAAACTTGTAGGCTGACGGAGCAATAGGCAAAGACGACTGTTGCGCACTCATGGCTGTCAATCGCTGACCCTGGCGTACGGATGCAGGGAGTTCTTTGCCAAACATATCGACCAATTTGGGCTTGTAATCGAAAGTCTCAAACTGCGAGGGACCTCCACTCTGAAAGAGATAAACCACTCGCTTGGCTTTGGGAAAGAAATGTGGCAAATCGCCCAATCCCCCATCAAAAGTAGGGGATGTAGCATTGGCAAAAAGCCTTTCAGCTCCCAACAATGACCCGAGTGCCGCTGCTCCCAATCCCATGGAGGTCTTGGTCAGGAAATTGCGACGGTCCATTTTTCTTTCTACTTTCTGTAAATCCTTGTTATTGGATCGTATTGGTTTATGATCACACATGGTTTTATCTTTTTGTTATCGCTGCATCTGAATTAATAATCGCACTGGCTACCACCGCATTGGCTACCACTGTAGGCTGATCCAAATCGGTCTGCACGACATATTGCCCTGCTTCCAACCAACCTTTCATCTTGTCTGGATTCTGAGAAAACTTCTCCAATTCGTGCTCCCGGAGACGGAGCAAAATGGCGAGTTCTTCTTCCTTGATTTCTCGTCCCGTCAACGAGACAAAAGCGGATCGTATCCCCTGCTCTGCACTGTCTGCTTGTGAGATCTCTGCACCTATTTTTTTAGACATCTCTACATAAGCCGGATCGTTGAGCAGTACCAAAGCTTGCAGTGGTGTATTGGTTTTTTGTCGTCTCACCGTGCATTCGTTTCGATCAGGCTGATCAAAAGTCCCCTGCGTCGGAAGCGGCACACTACGCTTCCAGAAGGTGTACAAACTTCGCCTGTACATGTCACTACCACTGTCAGGCACATAGGTATTGGCATTCATTTGCCAGAGGCCCTCTGGCTGATAGGGTTTGACACTCGGGCCACCTATCGTATCGTTGAGTAGCGCACTCGCCAGTAGGGCATTGTCCCGCATCATTTCGCTAGTCAGCCTCGCATTAGGCCCGCGAGCCAAGAGGACATTGGACGGGTCTCGCTCACGTAGCTGGGCATCACAGTAGGAACTTTGGCGGTAAGTGGACGACATCACGATTTTCTTTTGCAGCGCCTTGACATCCCATCCACTGTGCATAAAATCCAAAGCCAACCAATCCAGCAATTCCATGTGACTCGGCATCTCACCTTGATTGCCAAAATCCTCCGTCGTACGGACAATTCCTCGCCCAAAGTAGTTCTGCCAATACCGGTTGACAGCTACACGTGCCGTCAGTGGATGCTCGGGCAAGAAAAGCCACTTGGCCAAGCCCAGACGGTTGCGCGGCAGACTATCTGGGAACGGCAAGATGCTCTCGGGTGTATTGGGAAATACCTCCTCACCATACGCGCTGTACTGTCCCCGCTCCAGAACATAGGCTTGACGAGGTGTTTCCATTTCCTTCATCACCATAACCTGCTTGACGGGTTCTACCTCCTCGTTGAGTCTGCTACGCTGAGCCATCAATTCCGTCTGTTTGGCTCGATATGCCTTTGACTTTCTATAAAAATAATATTCTTGTAGGATGGCCTTTTCCGCCGCCAACAGGTCTGCAGGAGCCTTGCTCAGTATTTGATCCAACTGATCGCTCTCCGCCAGTGCCGCTACTTCCAAAGCAGAAAGCGTACGGTCAAATACGGCCACTTCATCTGCACGACCCTTTCTCAACCCAATCCCCCGCCAACGTGCACCGATCATCAAACCTGGCTCCATCGGCTCAGCATAGATTTGGTCTTCATAGTCATGAAACAGGATGTCCTTGTAGAGATTATCAATGTTCACCTGGGTGACCAACTCCCTCCCATTCATATAGAGACGCAATCCCTCCGCCCGACTCGATCCATCGTAAGTCATGGTCAATTGCACCCACTCCTCCTTGGGCAGCTCCACTTGACTTACTTCCTCGATGGCATTGTCTGGCCATGTATGTGCCATCACCATTTCAAGTTTGTTGTCTTTGAGATACAAATGATAGCCCTTCTTGCTGTGCAGCATCACGGCGATGTTTTTGTGAAAAATCACGCCCTCCTCCACAGAGTCTGGTACATATACCCACAACCCAATGCTAAAAGGTTCGCTGCGGTCGTAGATGCCTACGGGTTTCAGATCCAACCAAGCATCCCCATCCAGATCGATGGCCTTGCCTCGCTTGCCCGCTGCGAATGTCGCTGGCCCTGCCTGCTGATACATCAATCCCATCTTGCCCGACTGTCCACTGATTTGATCCATCAGGTTGTGATCCAAATCAAACTTGGCCACAGCCCCTTTTAGCAACTCCTTCTTGCTGAGCTGAGTGTATTTCCCTTCCGCTATCCAAGCGTTGACCTCTCCAAGTTCCTTTTCTTTGGCCTCTGCCAAACCCTCTTCGGATTGGTCAATCAATGACTCTACGTAACTAATGATCTCTTCTTGTTCTTTGGTAGGTACAAGTATGTTGGGTACAGGAATATCATCAGCGTCCCACGAGATTTGTCCCGTTTCATTGATATTGTTGAAGAAGGCAAACAATTCGTAATGGTTCTTTTGGGAAATCGGGTCGTACTTGTGATCATGGCACCTGGCACAAGCCACGGTGAGCCCCATCACGCCAGTACTCAATACGGCGGTACGGTCCGCCACATACTCCACTCGAAACTCCTCATCCACGATACCTCCTTCGGCATTTTGAGGATGCAGACGGTTGAAACCCGTCGCGATAATCTGTTCGCGCGATGCATCAGGGAGCAAGTCCCCAGCCAACTGCCAAGTCAAGAACTGATCGTAAGGCATGTTGGCATTGAATGACTCGATCACCCAATCACGCCACGGACTCATGTCACGGTATCGGTCGATCTGGTAGCCATGCGTATCTGCATAGCGAGCCAAATCAAGCCAATCCACCGCCATCTTCTCACCATAGTGCGGAGAGGCCAACAACCTATCGACTTGTTTTTCATAAGCATCGGGTCGCTCATCGCTCAAAAATGCCTTTATCTCTTGTGGTGTAGGTGGTAAACCTGTCAAATCAAGCGATACTCTGCGCAAGAGCAACTCCTTGTCCGCTTGTGGAGAAGGGGTCAAGCCTTCCTGCTCCAATTTAGCACTGATGAAACGATCGATGGCATTGGTCGCCCACTGTTGTCCCCTGGCAGGTAACGCTACTTCCTTAGGTGCCTCAAATGCCCAATGCGGTTTGTACACTGCGCCCTCTTCTATCCATTTGACCAAAATTGCCTTTTCATAAGCCGTCAGTTTCAGGTTAGATTCGGGGTTGGGCATGATCACTTCTGGATCTGAACTCAAAATACGATGAGCCACCTCACTCTTGGCCAAATTCCTTGGCACGATGGCATACTTGCCTGGTGACTCTGGGAGTTCCGCATAGGCTGTAGCTGCTTCATGCAATTGTAGCCCTGCTACTATCTTCCCCTTGTCTGGTCCGTGACAAGCAAAACACTTGTCCGACAAAATAGGCTTGACATGAACGTTAAAATCCAACTCTTGGGGCAGGCTTTGATAAGCTACGGCGACTTCTTCGGGCAAGTCTGGCTGACAAGCTGACAACCCGATGATCACCAAGATATATCCACACATCGTACGCCATAGGTTTTGTAATGTATTTGTCCTCTTCATGCTTTGAAAATTCACTTTTCACTTTTACAATTTGACTATCCCAAAGATGACATCATCAGCCTACCAAGCCTAATATTCGATATAGACTCCATATAGACAGAAGCAAATTTTAATCTATCTATATTGCTTCAAAAATGCATTTCATGCAGTTTTGAAAAGGTTTTCACTCGAAAAGACCAAATGACAAGACAAATAACACATAGACTCTGCTTGATTTTTTTGTTAGCAATAGGATGTAGGTCTGCACAGTCCAGCAGCAGTACAACTGCTTCGGATCTGCCCCTTCTGATCACACCCATATTCATTCAAAGTCAAATGGGAGACAGCACCACTACCCAACAAGAAAACCAGATACGTGAATGGCTAAAAAAAGGGGACACCCTGCAAGCCATACCTGCTCTCAATAAGCTCGCCATGCGCTATAGCAACCGTGTAGACTACAGTCAGGCCTATGACTGCTACTGGCAAGCGCTCCTGCTGGCAGAACAGGTCGGTGACAAACGTACCCAAGCAGACTCCTACAACGGACTGGGAATCCTCTACAGTCTCTACGAACGAAGAGACGCCGCTCTGGACAGCTACCTCCAATCCCTCACCATCAACAAGCGATTACTCGCTACGGGTGAAATTGACTCTCTCAAATTGCGAGACAACTATTTCGCTTTAGCGATCCATTTTAGATATCAAAACGAAGTGTCTCTTGCCAATGCCTACCTTGACAGTTGTGAAAGTATCCCTCTAAAAAGTCCTTATGCCAATACCCTAGTCAAAGCCGAACGGGCCTACCTCCTGATCCAATCGCACCACTATCCAGAAGCAGAAGCACTGTTGCTTCCTCTCCAAGCAGAGCTCACAGACTTCCTTCCTTCCTATCTGGTGATCTATCACTCACTACTTGGCGACTTGTACGTTGCGTGGGAGGCTTTCGCCAAAGCACAGACGCACTACCAGCTGGCACTCAACTCCGCCAAAACCCATTTGGCACACCTTAATTTTGTCCCCGACACCTATTTCAAATTGTCCAAGGTCATGACCGTCCTGCAAAAACCCACAGCAGCCAACACCTACATGCAGACAGCGTATGCACTCGACCAATGGCTCTACAGTGCCAAAAGTCCCAACAATCACTTCCTATTGGAAATCAAAGACAAATACCGCGAAGAGCAAGAGCGCCAAGCACAAATCATACAAGAACAACGCCTCCGACAATTGGAACAAGAAGAGTATATCTGGATATTGAAAACCGTCGTGCTCGTAGTGACCCTCGTGCTCGTGGGTTTTGCGGCGATCGTTTGGACCCGAAAAATCAGAAGAAAGCACAAACTGGAGCGCACCGCTCTGCACCTGCGACAACAGCAGGAACAAGAAAAGAACCAGGCCATTTTGGAAGTCAAAAACAAGGAACTCACCAATACTACCCTGCAAATCATCGCCAAAGACGAACTACTTTCGGAGGTCAAAACCCAACTCACCACTCTCCAAAAAGAAGGGCATTCGCCAGAAATACGTAAACTCATCCAAACCATCCAACTCAACAAAGACCAAAGTTGGCTTGCCTTCGAGAAGCAATTTGCAGCTGTCAATAACGACTTCTTTGACAAACTGCGAGCGCAGTTTCCTGAACTCAAACCCTACGACCATAAGATTTGTGCCTTGATCAAACTGGATTTTTCTGGCAAGGAAATGGCACAACTCCTCGGAATCTCAGCAGAAAGTGCCAACACCTCCCGCTATCGCCTGCGCAAGCGACTGGGACTAGAAAAGGGTGATAATCTGAAGGAGTTTATCGACAAAGTTTAGATTTTTCACCCAAGCATGCTTTGAGTTGACCCCTCAATTGACGCATAAAAATGACCCTTGTCGAGTATTTGTCTAGTGGTCAAAAAACAAGAGCAACACTAAACACCATACTTTTACTGTATCAAAACCTGACACCTAAATTTAAAAAAACGAAAGATCACAGTACTCGTAGAAAAATGAGAAAATATTTAATCGCGCTTACCTTAATTACACTATCCACTTCGCTACTATCCGCTCAAGACTGGGCAAATATCCCTGTTCCTGCCGAGGCGGGTCTAGGCAACAAGTGGGTTTTACAGTCCAACGCTTCGGATGATTTCAATTACACCTTTGATGAGGCAAACCAGCAAACGAATTTTGGAGATAACAAGTGGTACAACTTCTACCACAACCATTGGAATGGACCAGGCACTACCTACTGGCAATACAACCATGTCTCAGTCGACGGACATGATTTGGTCATTCGATCGTCTCGCAATCCCAGCACCTCCAAAATGGGTGTACCTGGTGTCAATGCAGGTTGTATCACATCCAATCACCGCGTCAAATACCCCGTCTTTGTCGAATCAAATATCAGTGTGGCCAACATCACGCTCGCTTCGGATGTTTGGCTATTGAGCCCAGATGACACGCAAGAGATCGATATCATCGAGTGCTATGGAGGTGCCCAGAGCAACAACGACTTCTTTGCGCAATACATTCACCTGAGTCACCATTCTTTCATACGCAACCCCTTTCAAGACTACCAACCCCGAGACCGCAACAGCTGGTGGGGAACCGATGGAGTCACCAGCTGGGGAGAATACTGCTGGAATGAAGGGGATCGTACCTATGTGCGCGTAGGAGTCAACTGGATAGGTCCCAAACATTTCGAGTACTACATCGACGGAGTATTGGTCCGTGTGCTGTATGACAAAGCCTTTGCTAGCAACATCAATGGCACTTGGCACTATACCTACCCTAGCATGACGGACGGTCAATTGGATTTTGAAAACGGCTATCAAAAAGTAACTGAATATGCCACGGGAAGCAGCTATTCTTTTGCTACACTGAGTGAAGCAAGTGCGCTCTCCAACACCAGCGTCATCGATCCCTACGACTATCAAAATGGACAGGGATTCACCAAAGAACTGGACATCATCATCAATGTCGAATCTCAAGATTGGCACGTAGAAGCTGGACGAACACCGAATGATGATGACCTCAGTGATCCAGACAAAAACACGATGAAAGTAGATTGGATCAGAATCTACAAACCCATAGAAGACCCTGATTTTGTATTGTCCAACAAGGACGAAGGACTGGGCTACCAAGTCTACCCAAACCCTGCCGACAGTAACCTCTACCTATCTGCTGATAGTCAAGTCATCCGTAAGGCGACAATCTATGACCTGAGTGGTAGAGTACAACTACAAATCACTCCAAACTCCCAAAAAACCGACATTCCCTTGTCCGGATTACAACAGGGAACCTACCTCTTGCGAATTTGGACTGCTGACGGTCAGAGCACCACGGAGACCTTTGTCAAAAGGTGACGTTTGGACCAAAGACCAACCGTCCATCTGCTACTGTCCGATCACTGTATTGTGTGATATAGAATCGTATCACTCAAAACTCAAAAAAGCGACAAGGACAAGGACAGCCCTTTGCTTCACTGTCATATAATCACTTTTGATCTTGATGATAAGCATCCATCCTATCCATCGCATCTTTTTCATATTTGCGTTTCAGTTGCCATTTAGGTCTATCTAGCGTGCATTCCCAGTCGAACAATTGCTTGTACATGTCGCGTACTTTGTCAGGGTATTGATTGGCCAAATCGTACACTTCGCTTTCATCTTTAGAAAGATCATACAGTTCGGCGGGACGATCTGGATAGCGCAACAGCTTCCAGTCACCCATGCGAATGGCTCCTCTATTTTCCTTCTTCCAATACAGTACCTCGTGGGGGCGCTCTTGATTTTCTCCACTGACATAGGGCTTTAAATCTACCCCATCCAACTGCTTCAATTCATCCACATTGCCTCCTGCTAACTGCACAAACGTCGGCAACAAATCAAGGGTACTCACCGGAAAAGGATAAGTCGTATGGGCAGAAATCACACCCGGCCAGCGCATCAGCATCGGGACACGAATGCCTCCCTCCAAGTGGTTGGCTTTCGTACCACTCAACGGAGCATTATTGGAAGCATTAGCGTCTGAGGGGCCGCCATTGTCATTGGTGAAAACCACCAGGGTATTGTCGTCCAATCCGATTTTTTTGAGCGCTTTGAGCACGCGACCACAAGCACGATCCATCGACAAAGTCATGGCTGCCAGTTGCTGTCGTTTGCCCGTAAGTTCTGGAAACTCCTTCAAGTCCTTGGGGTCAGCTTCCATCGGTGTATGCACCGCATTGAATGACAACATGGCGAAAAATGGCTGATCTCTATTGCGTTCCATAAAAGCAATGGTCTCATCAGCCAGGGCGTCCGTCAAGTACTCTTCAGACTCCTCAAAATTGCCAAAACCACGTTCCAAATAATCCTCTTGACGGTGATTGGGATGCTCCTCATTGTATTCGAAGTAGCTCCTCGCACCTCCTCGAAAACCATAAAACTCATCAAAACCACGCTTGGTGGGATGAAACTGATCGTCATTGCCCAAATGCCATTTGCCAAACAGTCCAGTACGATACCCCTGCTCCTTCAGATAATTGGCAACAGTCACTTGATCTAAAGGCAGCCCCATCATATCATCAGGCAAACAAGACTTACTCATATATCCCGGCACGTTATTTTCCTCATAGCCAAATCGTTGCTGGTATCGCCCCGTCAGCAGCCCAGCCCTGGACGGCCCACAAACCGCCGCTGATACGTATGCTTGTTCAAAACGCATACCTTCGGTGGCCAATTGATCCAGATTTGGCGTCTTGATCTCTTCGCTACCCTGAAATCCAAAATCTGCATAGCCTGCATCGTCTGAAAATATCAGCAGCACATTGGGCTGTGCATATACCGTCGGGCAAGTGAAATATAAAAAACCGAGCAGGCCTACCACTCGTATGATTCGCCTTAGCGATTTCATAGGTTGTCTTTCAATAGCTCATTCAATTCATTTGTCAATTCGGCTACCACTTCAGGGTTTTGTGCCGCGACGTTTACCTGTTCGCTTGGGTCATTGGCTACATGGTAGAGTTGTGGGATGGTATCCATTCCCCCTTCCACGTCCTTATCCTTTAGCCACGCGGGATAGGCTTTATCAGCAGGCACCGGAGCGATGTATTTCCAATCCTTGCTGCGAATCGCCATGGTGTATGCCTCTTCGAGCATGTACTTTCGCCCTTGCGCCGAGCGCCCAAGCATGGCCTCCATCTGGTTTTGACTGTCGCTCAGTTCGCTGTCTGCAGCCTGTACACCGGCCAGCGCACTCAAAGAAGCCATGAGATCCACTTGCGTGAAAAGTGCCTCTGACACGGCAGGCTGCACCTGTCCCGGCCAGTAAACGATCGTCGGTACACGCGTGCCTGCTTCGAAAGCAGAATACTTCCCCCCTCTGTATATGCCGCCAGGCAGATGATCACCTAGTAACTCGACGGCCTGATCATCATAACCATCATTGAGCACTGGGCCATTGTCGCTGGTAAAAATCACCAAGGTATTCTCAGCCAATCCCAAACGCTCGATTTCATTCAGTATCTGTCCTACTGTCCAGTCCATTTGCGCGATCGCGTCCCCTCTCACACCCATGGTAGAGGCTCCTTGAAACTGCTCATTGGGTAAGCGGGGCACGTGGATGTCATGAAATGAATAGAACAAAAAGAAAGGATCACCCTTGCTCTCCTGGATGAAATTGATCGCCTTTTGATTGAGCACCTCAGGAAACTCTTCGTCTACCCAAAGTGCCTCTTCGCCACCGGCCATGTAGCCTATGCGGCTGATGCCGTTGACGATCGTTTCGCCATGCTGACGATCCGCTCCATAGCGCAGCAACTCCGGATGCTCGTATCCCAGCGGTCGGTCGCCAATGGGCGCTCCATAGGACACACTGATCGGATCATTTGGATCCAAATTCACCACTTCATGATTTTCGAGATACACCGTGGGTACTCGATCACCCGTGGCAGGCAACAAATAGCTGTAATCAAAACCTATCTCCAACGGACCCGGCGATACCGATCCATTCCAATCAATGTTGCCATTGCCCAGACCCAAGTGCCACTTGCCAACTACTGCGCTGCGATACCCCGCACGCCCAAGTAACTTGGGCAATGTAATCTGAGCCGTATCGATCAACAATGGCGCATCACCGGGCAACACGGCAGCTTGATTGCGAAAGGCATATCGTCCTGTCAACAGCGAATAACGGGATGGCGTACAAGTAGAAGCCCCACTATGGGCATCTGTCATGCGCAAGCCCTGTGCAGCCAGTCGATCCACTACGGGTGTTTGCACGCCCTTGGCTCCATAGCAGCCAACATCTCCATAACCCAAGTCATCTACATAGAAGATGACGATGTTGGGTTTTTCCACTATCGTTCTTTTTTGCACTTGCTCTTGACAGGAAACCAAGCCCCCAACCACGGCGAGTAGAATAAATGTTTTGATGTATCTGTATTGCATCCTTCTCAATTTAATATCCAATCTTAATTTTCTGTGGTAGATGCTTTCCGATAATCAAAAAGTACACCCCACTGCATTGTGTCTCTAACCAAACGCGACCTTGATCCAAGTATCCATGCTCTAGCACCTGTCCCTCTCTACCGACGAGTTTCCAACTATCGGTCTCTTCTGCCCCCTTGACATGAATAGGTTTTCGATTCCTCACCCATGTCGGATACAACGCTACGTTCTCTTGTTCTTGCCGCCCCGCATCTGTTTGTAGTACTCGAAGGACAGTTGTCGTACCGTCAAAATCCGTTTGACTCAAACGAATATATTGTCCCCTCACTCCTGACACCAATACATGTCGATACGTCTTGGGTACATTGCTTGTTCCTCTACCCTCAACGACCACTAATCGGTCGTATATCATGCCTTCTTCAGAAACTTCGACGGTAAAGAATGCATTGTCGGTCTCAGAATACACAGACCAGAGGAGTGTATACACTCCACCTGCAAAGCGAAGCTCCATGGAATCGAACCCCACTGGCAGAGAGGATTGTGAACAAGCTGTACTACAGTCTGGGTTTGGGTCAGTCGACCCAAAGAAAACACCTGAATTGCTAGTCGTACCATCTACTTGTGCACTACCTGAGCCATCTACCGTCCCCATATTGATCAAGTCACTATCAAAAGACGCAGCACCATCTAAGGCTAGATTGCCTGTACCTTTGTTGTCGAAATTCCCAGAAAAACTAGCGACACCACTACTGAGCACAGTCACTCCACCATAATTGACTGAGGTCCCAGCTGTCTGCACCAGGCTCCCTCCATCGTACACCACCAGATGCCCAGTGGCACTGAGGTGCAGGTTTCCATTGAGAACAATTGTACCATAGAGATGGACATTTTGATACAAGTTCATCGCTCCAAATGACAACCACTCCAGTGATGCTCCATTTTCGACAGTAAGACCTCCCCCTCCTTGCACATTGACCTCTGCATTGACAGAGACCGCTGCTCCAGCCTTTATAGTCAAACTCCCTCCACTGATGGTGATATTGTCATAGGTTTCGTTCGTAGAAATTTCAATATCCATACCACTGGTCACATTCAAATCTGCTGCATACAGCACACTAGACCACAACATGAGTCCCACAGCAATTGCCCATATTCCCTTACTCCCTTTCATTATTTCTCTCTATTACAATCCCAATTTGATGACTTGATTGACTACCTGATTGGTCCGTACTATTTGTTCGCCATTGCGCCATGTCACAGTCAGCTTATCGATTGATTGGTTTTCTGCCAAACCAAAGTGAACTATGTTGAGCAAACTCTGTGAGTGAATAGCTCCCGCAGAAGCCACTCTTCTTTTTTGAGTGCCGCTAGCTGTCTCGATCTCCACTACAGCAGAGAGAGGGTCTACTTGTCCGACAGGACTATAGCCTACATGAATCAGTGCAAAACCACCCAGCTTGGTTGTTTGATTGCCATAGAGGTACCAGCGACCAGGGTTATCACTCCCATTGAGCATGTCAATTTTACCATCCAAGTCAAAATCAAACCCCTGGCCCATGTCTCCGTGTCCAGGGTCTTCCCAATCGTGTGCCCCATGGCTCATGACTTGTACAAAGTGTCCATTTTGATCATTGATCAGTAGGAGGTCTTCTACCCGCTGACGCAGCATCCCGAATCGATAGACAAAGAGGTCGTCATACCCGTCGTTGTTAAAATCCGCCACTGTCACACCTTGGTGATTGCCACCCTTCGGGATATTCGTCTCTGTAGCTACCTCGACAAACTGCTCCCCATCGTTGCGCAACAGTACATCCTGTACATTGCTATTCTGTGGAGCCCAATCGGTATGGACGGTCTTCACACCACCCAGAGACATCCGCATCCCCCAGAATATATTCGCGTCTTTGACCCATTCCATCTGCCACTTCCCCTCACCCAAGTAGCCCACATACCATCCATTGGCACGACGATCATCAGGCCAGCCTGTTGCTTGCTCAGGCTGTAGTACAATTGCCTCCGTCGGCGTGTCCATCGTCAGCTTCTCTCTCCCTAGATAGATTGGGTACGCTCCATCATATCCTCTATACCAATGAAAGAACTCCTCCAATATCAGATCGCCCTCCGTCTCAAAGGTCAATCCACGCCGACCTTCACTTCCATCGTCCCTGAGATCCACTGTCCCCGCTATAGCATCAAAATCCAAGGATTGATTAGCTAATTCATAGTACACCTTGCCTCGCGTCAAATAAATATCCAAATCTCCGTCTCGATCATAATCCACAGGTGCAGCGGCAGTAATCAGCTTCATCCCTTGGTAGCCTTTCGGTAGCATTTTTTCTGATACTTCCGTGAAAGTCAAGTCTCCATCTCCCAACCACAGAGACAGTGGTGAAAACAACACTAAATCGTCATAACTATCGCCGTTGAGATCAGTCACCAAGATACGCTCAGCATCGGCATGCTCTATCTCTGGGCTACTGAAATAGGTAAAACTTCCATCTCCTTTGTTTTCATACACAAAATTCCTTGGTCCAGTTTCGTGGATGATTTGGCCTGCATTGATCATCAAGAGATCCAAATCTCCGTCTAAATCCATGTCAATCCATCGCACCGAGCGTCCACGTGCCCCTTGCGTGACACCTACCTCCTGGGTCACTTCGACAAACTCCCCTTCATCGTTTCGAAACAAATGGGGTGGTGCTGGAGTTGTGCCATTGCCACCTCCCTGTGCCACGATGATATCCAAATCTCCATCTCGATCATAATCTCCCGCTGCAGTACCGTGTACATCCCAACGAATAAGCGGCTTTTCATTTTCTATGACAGTGCCATTACCTTGGTTCCAAAACACCTGAGCGGGTACTTTGTCATGGTTGTTGAGGACAAAATCATAGTCTCCATCCCCATCGATATCTGCTACACTGGGTCCCCCATATTTCCAGGTCAGCTCCGTATCAAACTCCGCAGCTGTAGAGATATCTACAAAACGAGGCAATGCCGGACCTTCATATCGCTGCAAGGCTAGGCTCTTGATTCGAAGGGTTCCACCATTTGCCCGAAGGGTATACCTATGCTCTCCTGCTGTAAGTCTACGTGCCAAGACCACATCCACCTGGTGTAGCCCTAGGCCTGGAATACTGACCCGATCCAAAAGCACCGTCTCTCCCTCCAACATACTCAACCTTGCCTCTCGCTCCAACGCCTCTACTTCGCACACGACACGGTAGTGTCCAGCTACTTCTACTTGCATAGCAGGTAGAGTCAGGCCCTCCACAGGGAGGACCTGCTCTAGGTGGATTGGGTTGGAATTCGGTGCGGCACACGCCGTTAAAAAACAAAAAACTACAATTACTATCTGGCTATTTCTTGACATTCTATTTCTCTTCTACTGCTTGATATGACACCTATTCAGTTGAACCCAATCGTCTCTGGTACATCTGATGATTGACCATCCGCACCGAATCCACCAACTCTTGGTAGGGCGTATTCGTGATGGTTACAAACCCTACATTGTAGTTTTCTCCGTCCTCACGTCCAGTCACCGCTTGATCCGTGTACTGAAACCAATGTGCCCCTACAATCTGTGGATTGGCTATCGCACCACGGATGTACTCGGCATACTTGTGTCCTCTATCGGCTTGGTTTTTGGCCACCTTCACGCCAGGATGCGTATGTCCGCGATCGGTCGCTCCGAAGTGATACTCTCCGATCATGATGGGGCGATCTATCCCAGTCGGCAGGCTCAAATTGGCGATGCTGTACTCGTACTTGTTGAAACTCACTATGTCGCAGTACTCCGCAGCAGCAGCCACGGTTAGGTCATTGTTAGCCCAGGCAAAACGACAGCCTAGGTACATCTGATTGGGAGCGATACGATGAAGCTCTTCGCTCACTATTCGAAAATAAGTTTCAGCGATCTTCCCATAAAACGCATTCAAATCGGATTGTGCATTTTCCAATCCCTCATGCTCTTGGCGAATTAGCAAATCCTGCCATGAGGCATAATCCGTCTTCCATGCGCCATTCAATGCTTTGATGTCGATGTATTTTTCTTGAAGATCCTTGACAAACTCAATTTTGGAAGCTTGAGTAGCTGGGCTATGGAGCGCAGCGATAGCCAAAGAACCTTTCAATCCCCAGGACATTTCATTGTCCACGAAAAAGCCCATACACCATGGATCACCTGCACCCTGTCGCTGTGAAGCCATGTTGTCACGCACTGCGAGCCTAAACGCAGGATCAAACACATCGTGAAACTTGCCCCAAAACCCCTCAGACCCTTCGATTTTGGGGGTATTGCGAATCCAGACAGTACCGACGTATGGTGTTCGTTGTTGTGCTTTGAGTTGTGCATCGGACACATTGCCGAGCGTATTCATCCCCCAGTATCGCATACGTCTGTGTGTCAAATCAAGGAACTCTTCTTTCCATGTATCACCGAATGTTCGGTAGAGGTTGGCCTCCAAAAAACTGTAAGCTTGGAAAGGTATTTTGTCCTTGTAAAAACCATGGGAGGCCCAAGTACCAGCTCTGTAAAACTGCCCCAAAGGCTCAAGTTCGGTGGGTAACCCTTCAAAATAGTCCTCTCTCCCATCTATACCTGTCAATGTCATGTTGGCATTGACACAGTTGAGTCCATTGCTCCAAAACAAACGTCCCTCTGGGTCTACCATCCACCATTTCCCTTCATACTTTTCCACTCTAAAAAAGCCAGTAGCTTTGCGTAGTGGCCCTTGAGCATAGCCCCCGTATGGATCAAATATCCATCCTGATTTCGAGGCACTCATTGTCTCGATCTCTTGGGTGTAGTTGTCTTTCAACTCTTGTGTGCTGTGCGTTTTGCTTGGCCAATCTTGATGCTTGTATTGACCAAATGAATCAATGAAAGGTAAAAATGATTCGGAGGAATGCGACTGTAGTGACCCTACAGCCCACACATCGTGCAGCACAAATACGGTCTCACGAGTCGCATACCTAGGCCTAAACTGTATCGATTGAATTTTAGCCAAATCGGTTTTGGTCATGCCTGGAGCTCCACGCATCCCGACAAGAGGAACTGTGGGTTCGTTGATCCATGGCGTCCAAGCTAGGTTGACCGTGATCGTGTCCGTTTGGCCCGGCACCAAGTCGATATAGTCCGAACAGTACCAGCGTACAAGACCATCGGGATCATTGCCTACAAACATCTCTGCCTGCATGGGCTCACTGCCGATGTTGGAAACCACGGCCTGGACTTGCCATGTATCCCCCAACTCCCATGGTTGGTTTGCCGCACTGCGTAGCGTCAAAAATTGCCCTTTTACTTCTTCGTTGGTACGGATGCGCAACCCCTCTCCACCTTCTGTATTGATCAACTGATAGTCTAGTCCCGACACTTGCAGACGTGAGGTATCTAGGCTGCCCTGTGCGTCAAACAACAAACTGGTACGGTCACTATTTGTCATGCGTTGATCAGCGCACGATGACCACAGCATGGCTGCTACCAAAAATAGTTTGGGTATTGAAATGGTTTTATGAAAATACACTTGAGTGCTTTTATACGGATTGGAAAAATGTTGCTACCTCGAGTGAGGCAGCAACAATTACTAAATCAAACTACTTATTTCTCGTCACTCCCTTTCGTAGAGCCAGCCTCTCCTTTGCCTACATGGGTCGTTTTTCTTTTGCCTCTGAACCCTTTGATGCACTGGTAGTCATAGGACACATACTCGTGTGTGAGACCAAAACCGAAAATTGCAAATGGCTCTTCGGTATCTTTGGTTCTATCCAATCCTATTGCATGTGGTGGAGCAGGAATGGAGGCGATGATGTCAAAATTGATCCCATCAGGAGACCACTGTACGGTGTTCTTTTCTGGGCCGTCAGTGGTGATCAGCGAAGCAATCCCTCCCTTGTGCGGCCATACGCAGATTTCATGTCCACTGTTGGAGATCGGATTGTACGGCGACTTGACATAGGGCCCTTTTGGGTTGTCCGCGATGGCGACACCATGTCTGATTTGGCGTCCGCCAAAAGTAATTTGTTCTCCCATTTGCTCTCCTTTGTAGTAGAGATAGAACTTGCCCTTGTATGGCAAAATACATGGATCATGAACTTTGTGACTATCAAAATCCCCTTTTTTCTCCACTTTGAATCGGTTGTCTTCGGTACCTGCCCAGACGCCATTGTCAGCAGGGCTGAGGATTGGTTCTTTGCTTTTCGTCCAGGGACCATGAGGAGAATCAGACCATGCCAGACCGACTTGATTTTTTACCCGTACGTTGTAGGGGGATTTGACGGTCTGGTAGCTGAGGTAGTACATCCCCTCCCACTCCATGATCTCGACGGTGAATACTGAACGATCGTCATAGGCTCCTTTTTCGCCACGAGCGACGGCCATTCCTTCTTCTTTCCAGGTGATGCCGTCTTCGGACGTTGCATACCAGATATCACATCTATCCCATGGAAACACCTTTTCGGTTTCGATATCTCCGGCAAAACCGTCTGTCGGACCGACACTCTTGCTATACCATACGAAATATTTGCCATCGACCTTGATCAAGGCACTTGGGTCTCTACGAACCACTCCTTCTTCATAAGCCAAGTCTCCTTGGAGATAGAACTGCTCAAACTCACCAAACCACTCATTGGTCAACTCATCGGGCCACCTCAGTGCGCGCTTGGACGCTGCACTCAGGTGTGTCGTGTCTGTGATCCCCAAGAAGTCTACCTTTTCTGGAGTGATGACAATCTTGTCACAATCTTTTTCGGCCTCCGGTGGCTGACAGGCATTCAACCCTGCTGCTACCATCAGCGCTACTGCTATCTTTTGTAATCCCATTTTTTTGCTCATTTTGTTCTAATTTATCTTCCCTAATTACATCTCTTATGCCTACAGACCATTGCCAATCGCTACGATCACAATACCCAAGATCATGCAGATCAATCCCAAATACAGGGCATTTTTTGATTTGGAAGAGGCATTGATCCACTCCTTGGTGATCAAGCCACTGACGATCGCCACGGCTACCGATACGGTATTAAATATAGCGTATCCTACTGTCCCCCCTGTACTACCGAGTTTGAAAGCTGCATACGCAAATCCGGCAGATGCCGCGAAGTTGAGTATCCCCATCACGGTCGCCAACCCTGCGTTTCTACCAAAACTCGGTGAGTTGAATTTTGACCACAGCTTCTTGGCAGTCAACTGCTGGATGAAATAAACTGCGATGGCTACTCCTCCAGCCATGTAGATCACATACATCACCGCTACAGCACTCATCCATTCGGGATTGCCCTGCGCGATGACCGCCTCATGAATGACAGCTCCTCCGACGGTATTGGCATAGCTGAATCCTGTAGCGAGCAATCCGCCCACCACAGCAATCAAAATACCTGTAGCCATCGAGCCTTTTTTCTCCTGGTTTACTTGTTCATCGGCTTGGCGCATAATACCCGCTTTGCCATTGGCCACTACACCTACGAGTACCACGAATATCCCTCCCATGATCGTCGCAAAGACTGGCCTCTCTGGCAGTCCATTGATCACGAATGGTATCAATGACCCCACAAGGATGATCGTCCCTATGAAAAGAGAGAAACCGAGTGACAAACCGATATGGTTGATGGCCTTGCCCCACATCATCACGCCAATACCCCATAGCAAACTTGCTACGACCATGCCGATCAGTATGCCCATAGGGATGGCTGCCAGTACTTCACTGAACCCATCGATCAGTAGAAATGCCGCTACATTGGGTACCACGAAAGTGTTGATGGCAAAAAACAAACTCCAAGTGTTTTCAAATTCGAAATCCTTGGTAAATTTCTCTGGCAAGGCATACAACCCTAGCATCAGTCCGGCCAATACGGCCCATAGTATTCCTTCTATCATGTTCTTTAGATTTTAGAGTCAAAAATCAAGAGTCAAGATTCTCTCTTGCTTCTATGGCTCATGGTTCTCATTTATTAAAAATCAAATCTGTACACCGTCTGGCTCTTGTATGGTGCTCCTGGTGTCGCAAATACTTCTGGAGCTCCTGCTATATTCGGGCCGTTGGGATAGCGGTGGGTCTCGCAGCAAAAGCCACGGTATCTACCGTACTGCTCTCCCGATTCACGATGCAGCGCATCGGAGGTGAAATAACCAGAATAAAATAACATGCCTGGCTCGGTCGTCAATATCTCCAACTTGCGGTCAGTGGCTGGTTCGTCAAAAATCGCCACCTTACGTAGCTCCGTATTTTCATCAAACACATAATAATGCTCGAATCCAGTCTCCATCTGAGCAAGTGCCTCGCTGAACCTTTTTCCTTCACGCAAATCCGACGGATCCCCTACCACAGACGCCAGTTCCCCGTTGGGTACATTGGTTGTGTCTGGTTTCAGGTAGCAATCTGCCAAAATGGTTGCTTGGGTATCTTCAATCGTTTTTTGAAACCCCGACAGGTTGAAATACGAATGATTGGTGAGTGAAAGTGGTGTCTTTTGGTCCGTCGTAGCATGGTAACTAATGGACAGCTCGTTGGCCTCATTGAGCACGAACTGCACGGTGACTTGCACATTGCCAGGAAATCCCTCTTCCATGTGAGGGCTAAAAAGGCTCATCGCTACACCTCCATCGATGACTTCCCCTTTCCATATTCGTTTGTTGAAAGCCTTGACACCTCCATGCAAATGATTGGAGCCATCATTGGTCGCGACGCTATACTCTATTCCATCCACAGAGAATCTACCATCCTTGATGCGCGAAGCAAATCGACCCACCGTACACCCAAAATAAGGAGCATTCGCCAAATAGGCTTCAGACTGGTATCCTTCCATCGAGTTGAATCCACACACCACATCGACATGACCATCCGCTGTAGGCAGCTCGATCGAACTGATCGTTGCACCGTAGGTAATGATCTTTACCTTCATCCCTTGGTCGTTGGACAAGACATATTGCTCGATGTCCTCACCTTCATATTTCCCAAATGCTCTTTTCTCTACTTTCATATCATGATTTGTTTCAATGTCTACACATGCCCCGAATAAGCCACGGGCGCACTCTTCACTTCGTATGATTCCAACTTGTTCCACTCAAAAGTGACTCCTATCCCTGGCTCATCTGGAGCTACAGCTCTGTGGTTTTCTACTACCAATGGACGGATGGTGTACTCATCTATTGGGAAGCTGTGCACTTCCAACCACCCACTGTTGGGCTGTGCAGACACCAAGCTCACGTGTAGTTCCTGCATCCCATGCGAACAAACAGGTGTGTTGTATTTTCTGGACAGTTCGGCCGCTTTGAGCCATCCTGTGATGCCTCCACAGTTGGATGCATCTGGCTGAATGAAACCTAGTTTGGCTTGCTCAAATGCATATTCGAACTCATGGATGGTATGTAGGTTTTCTCCCATCGCCAAGGGCACATTGGTTGCCTCTGCAATTTTGGAAAAGCCCAAATAGTCATCCGGAATCGTCGGTTCTTCGAACCACGTGATATCACACTCCTCCATCCTCTTGGAGCACTCGATGGCCTTGTCTACACTCATCGAGTAGTTGGCATCCACCATGAAGGTCACGTCTGGACCGATGTATTCGCGTACTGCCTTGATGCGCGCGATATCTTCGTCGAGATTTTCTCTTCCTATCTTGATTTTGACGGCATTGAAACCTGCTGCGAGGTAGCCCTTCATGTTGTTCAATAGCTTTTCGAGGGGAAACATCAAATCGATCCCGCCACAATATGCCTTGCACGTATGCCCCGCACCGCCAGCCATTTTCCAGAGGGGCTGTCCTGTCTTTTTGCCCTTGATATCCCATAGTGCTATGTCCACCGTAGAGATCGCAAACGAAGCAATCCCACCTCTACCCACGTAGTGAATGTGCCACTCCATGAAATCATAAATCTCGTCAATGGCAGTACCATCCTTGCCTAGCAGAGCAGGTGCTATGTCATGCTCTAGCATCGCCTTGATGCTGTGCCCTCCTTTGCCACCTGTATAGGTATAGCCCGTACCTTCACTCCCATCCTCTAGTGTGATCGTAGTAGTCACCAATTCGAAGTGCGTATGATCACCATGCTTGGCATCCGACAGCACCTCCGATAGTGGGACATTAAAAAGCCGTACTTTGATATTTTTTATTTTGCTCATTTTGAAAAATCTATAGGCAATAGTCAGGAGCCCATATATCATGGACTCCCGAATACTTTAATATTTCACGTAAAACGTTTTCTTCTCCATGTACTGTTCGAAACCATATTTACCGTCTTCTCCTCCGCTACCGCTGAGTTTGTAGCCGTTGTGGAATCCTTGGTGCTGTTCGCCATGTCCTCTGTTGACATAGATCTCCCCGAACTCCAACTCGTCGTTGAGTCTGAGGATTTTCTTCATGTCAGTCGTGAACACCATAGCAGCCAATCCGTACGCACAGTCGTTGGCCCAAGCGATCACTTGATCAAAATCCTTGAACTTGATAACGGGCAAAATCGGTCCAAAAGCCTCCTCGTGTACGATCGTCATGTCTTGGGTCACATCTGTGATCACGGTCGGTTCGAACCAGTGCCCTTTGTCAAATCCCTTGCCGGTAGGTTTCTTGCCTCCAAATGCGATCGTCGCGCCTTCCTCGATACTTTTCGCTACCAGATGCTCCATGTTTTTGAGTTCGTTGGCGTTGACTTTTGGTCCCATATCTACACCCTCTTCCATCGGATTGCCTACTTTGATTGCGCGCGTCTTGGCGAGAAACTTCTCCATAAATACGTCGTAGATATCCTCGTGCACATACATGCGTTCGTTGCAGGTGCATACCTGTCCGCAGTTGTCCCATCGTGAGTGAAAAGTCGCCTCTACCGCCTGATCTATATCCGCATCCGCGAAAACTATTGATGGTGCTTTGCCTCCCAACTCCAACTGTACATGTGTCAAATTCTGCGCAGCAGTCTTGAAGATCGACTGACCTGCAGGCGTACTACCCGTCATGGTCACCATCTTAGTGATTGGATTGGCTACCAATGCTTCGCCCAATACACGACCTGAACCAGTGACGATATTCAATAGTCCCTTTGGCAAGCCAACTTTGTTGGCAATGTCACCTAACTCCAAAGTCGCCAGTGGTGTCTCCTGCGTAGGCTTCACGACTATGGCGTTACCAGCGATCAATGCTGGACCGATCTTGCGACCAGCCAGTGCCAGTGGGAAGTTCCATGCCGTGATCGCTACGACCACTCCTCTCGGGATTTTGTGAATCCAAATGTGCTCATCAGGGTTGTCCGACTGGACGATATCTCCTTCTATGGCTCTGGCACCATCACAGGCATACTCGATGAAACTGGCCGTCACATCTACTTCGAACTTGGCCAACGACAGCAATTTGCCTTGCTCTCTGGTGAGCAACTCACCGAGTCTATCTCGGTTGGCACGAATCTCCGCTGCAAACTTCCTCAATAAGTCTGCTCTCTTTTTGGCTGGCCATTTTTTCCATTCCTTCTGCGCTGTTTCTGCCGCTTGGAGGGCGAGAACAGCGTCCGCTTCTACTCCCATCGCCGTAGTAGCTACACTGCTCTCGTCGATCGGGCTATATACGGTATCTCTGTCTCCAGTCGTGGATTCTACCCACTCTCCGTTGATAAACAATTTGTAATCCTTCATTTTTTCAAGTATTTAGTACTAAGTAGAGAGCACAAAGACTCTTAATATTTTATAGGTAAAAGAGATTCAGTACTTAGTCTATGGTACCAAGTACTGAGCACTCATTAACGTCCCATCCAGCCTCCGTCGACTAGCATGATGCTGCCGTGCATGTAGCTAGATGCCGCAGATGCGAGAAACACTGTAGGTCCTGCAAAATCCGTCGCTTCGCCCCACCGTCCTGCAGGAATTCTAGAGAGAATCGACGCAGATCTGTCCGCATCGTTTCTCAATGCCTCGGTATTGTCAGTGCTGATGTAGCCAGGTGCGATTGCATTGACATTGACCCCTTTGCCTGCCCATTCGTTGGCAAAAGCCATCGTCATCTGACCGATTGCTCCCTTGCTCGCAGCATAACCAGGTACGGTGATGCCGCCTTGGAAAGTCAATAGAGAAGCCGTGAAAATCACTTTGCCACTGCCTCTAGCAACCATTTCTTTCCCAATCTCTCGTGTCAAAATGAATTGTGAATTTTGGTTCACTTCGATGACCTTGTCCCACATTTCATCTGGGTGCTCGGCTGCAGGAGTTCGGAGGATGGTTCCCGCATTGTTGACCAAAATATCGATCACTGGAAAGTCTCCTTTCACTTCTTTGATGAACTCATACAAAGCGTTTCTATCCGAAAAATCACATGTGTAAGCCTTGAACTTTCTGCCCAAAGCAGTGACAGCCTTTTCGACTTCTGATCCAGATTTTTCCAAAGAAGCACTCACCCCGATGATGTCTGCCCCTGCCTCTGCCAAACCTACGGCCATGGCTTTGCCGATTCCTCTCTTGCACCCAGTCACTAGGGCTACTTTTCCTTCTAATTTGAATGTATCTAATATGCTCATTGTATCTTATGTTGTGTGAATTTCTATTGGTAGTTCTGTTTACTGTTGACAGTCAATCAAGTATTTCATACCTGCAGGATTGTTGTCGATCGTTTCGAAAATCGACTGGATATTGTCCAAAGTATCCACTTGTGTGATGAGTTTTTCGAAAGGCACTTGCCCTGAATCTGCGATACGGATGGCCTCCTCATAATCCTCCTCCTCGTACAATCTCGCGCCCAATAGCTCGATCTCTGACCAGAAGAATTTGAACAAATCGACGGGTTTCTTCTCGCCACCATGGATGGCCACCATCACGATGCGACCTCTCACATTGACGACCTGCGTCATCGCCTCTACTCCAGGTGCTGAACCCGACACTTCAAATGCACAGTCAATCATTTTTTCGTTGGTGAGCTCACTGATGCGCTCTGTCAAACTTTCTTTGGCAGGATTGATCGTTGTGAACCCTAGGTCATTGAGCATCTTCAGTCTGTTTTCGTTGACTTCAGAGATGATGACATGCGCTCCCTTTTCTTGCAATACATACGCGATCAAAGTCCCAATAGGGCCACCTCCAATCACCAGCGTATGCTCTCCAGCGACTACACGTCCGATTTTCACATCGTGACACGCCACTGCCAATGGTTCGATAAATGCACCATGCTTGAGCGACAAGCTCTCGGGCAACTTGTGCAAAGTATAGGCAGGCACCGTCCAGCTATTTTGAAAAGCTCCCTGGCTATCGATTCCGATAAACTTCAAGTTTTTACCTACATGCGCAAAGCCTTTGTCAAAAGCATGCGGTGCACCAAAGTGCAACGGACGAACTGCTACTTTGTCTCCCACTTTGACGTTGGATACTCCTTCACCCAATTCAGCTACCGTAGCAGATGCTTCGTGTCCTACGGTCATCGGTGGCTTCACTCTCGCATCCATCACCCCGTGATAGATGTGTACATCTGTCCCGCATACGCCGCAGTACGCCACATCTAATCTTACTTCGCCCGCTCCAGGTTTGATCTGTTGACCTTCACCAATTTCGAACTTCCCTTTTTCTTTATAAAATGCTGCCTTCATCGTTTTGTCTCTTGTTATTCATTGTTGTAAAACCCACTTATTTGATTGTGACCTTCGCTACGCCAGCTTCCAATCCGTCTGCCGAGACGGTCACTTTGACTTCTCCTGTTTTGCCTTTGATGGATTGAAAAATCATCAAAGCCCTGCCCTGATCTGTGACTAGCGCATTGGTACTGTGCTGTTGCACATTGTACACCGACCCTGTGTCTACTCCCAGCAGTCTCGCTTCTCCAGCGATATCGAATGTGATTTTTCTGTTTTGGTCTTTGACAGGGCGACCGCTTCTATCCACTAGCTGTGCTACGACATGTACTACATCGTACCCATCTGCATCGATCTGCTGCTGATCTACCTTGAGCTCTACTGCATATGGAGCCGTGGTACTGTAAAGCACCTCCTCTATCTGAATACCATCCAGCGTACCGACCGCTTTGAGTTCTCCTTGAGCAAAAGGCACGGCCCACTTGTAGATATGATCTTCAAACTCCGACAAACTACGTTTGCCCAAGCTGCTGTCATTCAAAAACAACTCAATCTCATCACAGTTGGAGTACAGTTCGACACTGATCATTTCTCCCTCTTCGTACTCCCAGTAGTTGTTGACATCATGCCACTCCCAAAGTGCATGCTGCCAAGCCTCTGGATCCTTGGCTACCATGAGACCAGTAGCTTCGTCTATCGCGTTGATGGATCGGTCGAGTGTCTGCGTGGCGATGTAGATGCTTGGTTCCTCGTTCCAGAGGGACTTCATCATGTGGTAAGACGGCTTGGCGAACCCCGCAAAATCTACTATTCCACTTCCCGTGCCTTTTTTGGGCCATGGTCCCCTGATCTCTCCCAAGTAGTCAATCCCTGTCCACAAGTAGGTACCTGAAATAAACGGTCGCTCCATGATGGCCTTCCATTCGTGGTATTGCGCCAGATTCTCTGTCCCCATGATGACTTTGTCAGGGTAGTTTTCATGTCCATAATCATAAAGAATACGACGGTAGCTGTACCCAACTATGTCCAAGGTCTGTCCATACCCAGTCAGATGGCTGGCAGAAGGCAGGATACAATTGGCCACTACAGGTCGAGACGTGTCCATCTCTCTGGTCCATGCTGCGAGCTTTTGTGCCGTCTCTCCGATATCGTACTTGCCTCTAGGAAGAGTATCCAATCTCTGAGCAATCTGCTCGGTATTGTAAGGTGGTTCTGACCAAAAATAGTTGCCATTCCAATCCATGTTGTTGAAGAATCCTGTAGCCTCTGCAGTCCGTGGATAAGTCCATTCGATCTCGTTACCGATGCTCCATTGGATGATACTCGGATGGTTTCTATGTGCCAACATGACTGACTTCAGGTCACTCTCAGCCCACTCCTGAAAATACTGTGACGCCCCTTGAGTCTCGTAGTGAACTTCTTTCTCCTTGGTGTTCCAGCGTTTGTCTTTGGGGTTGTCCCACTCGTCAAAAAACTCATCCTGTACCAAAAATCCCATCTCGTCGCACAGTTGTAAAAACTCCTCAGAACCTGGATTGTGTGAAATGCGAATCGCGTTGCACCCCGCCTCTTTCAATACCTTAAACCTACGCTCCCATACGCCACGAGGTACTGCAGTACCCACAAGTCCACCATCATGATGCAAGCAGACCCCTTTGATTTTCATGTTTTCTCCATTGAGGAAAAAACCCTCGTTCGCATCGAAGCGGATGGTACGAATGCCAAAACGAGTTTTCTGCTGATCCACTGGGGTATCCTTGACATAAACGGTCGTGACTGCTTGGTAAAGCTTCGGATCATCTATTCCCCATAGTTCAGGGTGATCCACGGTCAGATTCACGTTGACCTTTTGCTGACTAGACTGTGTCAGCTTGATCTTTTCGGTTTGAGTCGCCACGACAACTCCCATAGGATCTACAATCTCTACGGTGTAGGATGCTTTGGTCTTCTTGTCTAGTCCATTGTCCAAGGTAAACTCCATGCTGACGAGTGCTTGCTCGGTCGTCACTTCGGGTGTTTGGACGAAGGTGCCCCATATCGGTACACGTAGTTTGTGACTGGACACCAACTTGACGTTGCGGTAGATCCCCGCCCCCGTGTACCATCTGCTATCCGCATAGCGCGTATGATCGATCTTGACGACCAATAGGTTGTCTTTTCCATCTGCATTGAGATAGGGAGTCAAGTCATAGTAGAAGGGCGAATAACCGTAGGGATGCTCTCCGAGAGAATGACCGTTGATCCATACTTCGGAGTGATTGTACACCCCGTCAAACAAAATATGATGCAAGCTGTCCTCGCTGACATGGAGGTCAAAGGTCTTCTGGTACCAACCGTATCCACCTCCATAGATGTAGCCTGTCGCTGGCGCAAACTGTGCATTGGCCTGATCGTAAGTCCCACCGATGACCCAATCGTGCGGTAGTCTGACCTCTGTCCATCCATCATCCGTTTGGAGATTGTGCGTGTAATCCCCTCCCATGACAGAGTCTTGTGTCAGTCTAAACTGCCAATCAAAATTAAAATCAACGGCTTCAGTCGCTTTTGCTCCCCAAGATATAGCCAAACCAAGCGCCAATCCGAGTACCTTATTTATTGTCCTTTTCATCCTTATTTCAATACTAATTTCCTTGTTAAAACTTCCCCCTGGTTGCTCACACGAATCAGGTACACACCGCTAGGGAGTACAGAAGCATCCACGAGCATCACCTCCTGATCAATCTTTGCTTCTTGTGCTACTTGTCCCGATAGTGTCATGATTTGCCACTGTCCACCGACAAAATCAGGGGCCACTTCGAGGCGGACACTATCAAAACTTGGGTTGGGATATACTTTCATTTGTAGGCTGGTTGAGGCTATTTTGTCCTCAAGTCCCAGCACAGGATTCGAGCGATCGACTTCACGACTAAACCCATACACCTGCATGGCGACACTGCTCAGATGTCCACCTTCATCTGCGAAAGTCACTTTCACTTCGTTGCTATTTTGCAGCTGTTGGTAGGGCACAGGGATTTCTATCACTCCAAAAAAACTGTCTCTGTCCGCCTGATCATCTCCCCGAAAATCTACCGGCACATCTAGTGCGAACCCGTTGACTAGAACGGTCGGCACGAGAGACTTTCCATGTGCTCTGCCCAAGCCTAGACGCAGCATGGCTTCACCATGATCCCCCAACTGCACTCCCGAAATCGTAAAAGTAAGTGGCTCATTGGCATGGATCTCTTGGAGGTAATCCGTCGCATAGTATTTCGTCTCCACTGAAGTTTGGTCAATACTCGGTGCCTCGTTCAGCGTCAGTTTGAGTATCATCGTGGCTTCACTCTCCAAGCTCACAGCCTCAGGTAGCCCTTGTTGATTGGATTGCTCAAGTACAGGCACCTGTCCCTCTAGGTAGAGGTGCTTGAGATCTGTCTCTTCCACTACAGCAGTCGACAGCCCTAGCGCGTTCAGCTCGATTTGGACTGCTTCGAACTTGAGGTTGTTGAGAATCACGTAAGCTGTCTTGCCATCAACATAGGCATCCACCAATAGGTCTAGTGAGGTGGCATAGCTGTCCACACGTGTACCCTTGACTTCAGACCATAGCTGATAGGTCTTGACCATGTCCGAATAGACCCACTCTCCTGTATAGGCCTGTGGTTCGTCTGCCTTTCGCATCAACCGGTGGTTGTAAGTATCGTCCACCCCATTGGTGCCCCATTCTGCCTTGACAGGCAAAAAATTGAGGGTCTTGTTGATGATGTTTGCGCGCTCCATGAACTGCATCATCATGGAATTGACGGATTTGAGATGCAACCAATCTCTGTAGGGAGACCAAGCACCGAAATAATCGTGCATCTGAGCCCCATATTCGGAGATCATGAACGGCTTCACTTCTCCAAATTGCATATAACTGTATTGCTCCATCAAATCGAAGGTTGCCTCCATGTTGCTGCCCTTTCGGTAGCGTTGCTTACCATTGTTGATCGAGGGAAAATCATAGAGATGGATCGTCCAATAATCCATTTTATCGCCAGACATATCCATGAAAAGCTTCCACCTTTCATTCCATTGCGCGAACCCTCGATTTTCATGGTCAGGAAATGCAGTACAAAAACCACCGATCAAGACATCGTCATTGTATTTTCGGATTTGGTCGGCGACTGCATTGTGAAACCTGAAGATCTTCTCCGGTTCATCTGTCCCAAAATCAACAAGATGCCAAAGTGGTTCGTTGATCACCTCTACATAAAGTGGCTTTTTGGCGCCTGTTGTACCTCCCGTACCATAGCTATCTCGAATATAGCGCCCCATGTACTCCCCAGTAGCTGTCCCAAAAGGCTCTGCCTCAGTATCTGCTTCTGAAAACGCCCATCCCCGGTTGGTCTCTTGACCATCAGGCCAAAAGGGGTGTAACTGTGCCGCCAGGATTTGGTCATTTCTATCCTCATATGGATGCCAACTGGTCTGTGCAGCATAATTATTTTTGACTGTCGTACCGTAGCTCTCGATACCCGCAGGATCTGCGAATCCAGGACGAGCAGGGTCTTCGTCGGTATTGCTATTGAGCGCCCAGGAGATGCCTCCTGTATCACGCCCTAGGTACACATCGTACCCGTTCAAAAAGTCGTTTCTTAGGTCTGTTGTAAAATTGTCTCCGTCCCATTCTCGCTCCGTTGTATTGGCGTGAATCGCGACGAATTTGTTTCGGTCAAACTGGTCAATTTGGCCGACTTGGTGTTTGAGGTCGAGGTTGATATCTACGCGTACCTGTGCCTTGGCACCTATCGCGAGGCATAGCATTCCACAGGCAATATGTAAATATTTCAATCCCATGATTTATTCAATTTATTGTGTGATGAAATTAGGACATAGCGCTTCTGCATGTACACCAAAAAACTGTACAATAACTAGACAACACATATCCCTATCCTATTCAAATAGATTTGCCCCCATTTGAAAAAATAAACCGGGGCGGAAGCCATACAACCGCCCCGGTTTTAAATAAACTATTATATGATTTATGGTCTTAGTTCTACTTCGGTAACTGTCCAATCATCCATATAGAAAGTGATTGATTCAGCATTGCCTGCATTACTTCCTCTGATAACTGGGCTAATCGTAGCATCAGCACCAAAACTCTCGAAGGTGGTTCGTGCATAAATCCATTCGCCAGTAGCAGTAGTTGACAAGAAATTGAACCTTCCAGCACCCCAGTTTGTCGCTGGTTGATAGAAGAATATTAAGTTTGGCACCTCTCCAGCCATATCATCGATATTGCCCAAGGACTCTACATAAATCCAAACACCTATTTCGTAAGTTTTACCACTCTTCACATCAAATGTGAATTTATTTCCATCAGCATCAGTGTTAGAGATTATCATACCGCCGGCTGGTTGCATAGTAACTTTAGCGCTCTTGTTACCAGAGTGTGCTCTCACAGAACCTACTGCCAGTGTATACTGATCCCAAGGAGCTCCCCACCACTGGTATGGCCAATTGGTATTACCATCAGCTGATTCCTCAAAGTCATACTGCACACCAGAACTTTCGCCTGCCAACACATTAGTACCTGGCTTAAAAGTCATCACCACATCAGCAAAAGCATCTGCAGTCACTAAGTCTGTGGTTTGCATCACACCAGGTGTATAAGAGACTGTAACTACATCATCTCGATAAAATCGCTCCCCTTCTAATGTCAACAAAACCAATGTACCATCATTAGGATCAACAGAAACGCCAGAAACTGTCGGAGAAAATACAACTCCGCCATTTGCGATACTCACTTCAAAATCTGTGGCATTGACAGAGTTAGGATCTATCTCCCTACTAAATGATAACTCAACCATATTTCCACGATCCTGAACAGCATCTAAAGTCACAGGGTCAGTTGATGGAATCACCTCTATAAAATCAGTAAACGCAATTGTATCACTTCCATAAGGTCTATCCCTATACCCGATAAACTGTATATCAAAAGTGCCTATCTTTTTGTATTGGACATTTGTTTCATCAGCAGTACCATCAGCCATTTGATTGCCATCGTATTCGACGACAGAGGGAGACCCTCCACCAAATGTCCAATATAACTCTTGTGGTGCACCTTCAGCTAGGTAAGTAAACCTTACAATTTTACTAGCCGTCACCTGGTTTTTAGCTCCATCAGACAAAACCAACTCTGCACCAACTGTCCCGTCATCATTGATATGGTGAGCAGTAAAGCCCATAGAAACTGAATCAAGTACTGTCACCATAATGGTCGTATCATACGAAGAGTTCAATACATCCTCTCCTACGAAAAAATCACCATCAAACTCTTGGTGCAATTTCACCTCATGCATACCTGGCTCGCTAAACACCACTTTGATGTTAGACTGATCAGAAGCGGCCACACTATCATCAGACACGATATAGCCTATGCCTTCGGGAACCGTCCATTCTCTGGCTAGTACGCCTGAAGAAACATCCCCAAACGAAATTTCCCCATACACCTGTACCTGATTAGCGAATGTAGTTTCAGAACTGTAAACTACGCTATTCTTCGCTCCAGCATTAGGAGCTTCATATTCCTTGTCGCAGGCAGTCATTCCTAGTAAAAGGAATGAAGCTGCAGCGATATATTTCAATAAATTTTTCATTGCTAAATTCTCTTTAGTTTGACTTACAATCCTAGGCCTGCATTGATCTGCTTCTCTCCAGTCGGTATTGGAAAGTAGTTATCACTAGCTGTATAGCTACCTGCCGATACCGCATAATCAGGACGAATCCTCTCAGTAATCATCAATGGAGGTTGACCCTGAATGGTAGCAAGGTTATTTTCTCTCCAAACTTCATCTGCACGAAGCGTAGTGAGCTGATTGCTTACAATATCCCATCTCACTAAGTCCTTCCATCTGTGGCCTTCAAAGCACAGTTCAATAGGTCGCTCGACTAGCATGATGTGCGTAAGTAGGTTATCAGCTGTCGGAGCTACCATATCAAAGGCTCCGTGCACCTGAACACTTCTATGCATTGCGGGGAAGGTGTTTCCATTATCATTCAGATATTGCTGAATGGTCAACACACCCGCTCTATCACGTATCATATCAATGTAGCTGATGGCTTCAGCCACTGCTGCATTTCCCTGATCATTCAAGATAGCTTCAGCATACATCAGTAGTACGTCCGCATATCTGATATGTCTAAAGTTGATACCTGAACGCTGGTTTCCATCCTCGATCTCCAAATGATACCAGTTGGAAAATTTCTTCACATAAGCACTCTGCCCAAAAGCCCATCCTGGTTTGTCTCCAATCGGCAAGCCATAATATTCACCATCACCGTTGATTGGTACAATGCTCGCATACATACGCTGAGAGAAAGTAAAACCATTGTTTACAGTTTTAGAAGGATCGATTTCATCATACACCATCAATTCATGGAGATAATAGGAAGAAAGTACCGTGTTGTAGCCTCCAAAATTGAGCTGAGCCATAGAAATGTTCAATGCCGTAGCTTCCGATCCCGTCTCACTTGGAGTATCGTCTATTGTATTTCCATTCACTCCTGGTTTTAGTACGTCAGAATAACTCACTTCGAAAATTGATTCACTATTGAATTCATTTTCATGTGTAAAGTTGTCCATATAGCTAGCTGTCAAACTATAGATTTGTGAATCGATGACTTCTTTGAACTGTACCGCAGCTTCGGACCAACTCTCATCGTATAGGTACACCTTACCCAATAGCGAAGTAGCGGCACCCCACGAGACTCTACCCAAATCATCTCCCGTCCAAGATATTCCTTCAAGGTTTGCCTTTGCGAATTCCAAGTCTGGTACTATCACCTGAGTCGTCACTTCATCGATAGATTCGAATGGCTTCTCAAAATCCTCATCGGTCACTGGCAGGGCAGTATGGATCACTGCGCCTCCGTAGGTATGAGCAAGTTGAAAGTAAAAGAATGCTCTCAAAAACCTCGCCTGTCCGATGACTAGGGCTTTCTCTTCATCTTCAATATCAGCATCTGCTATATAATGAAGCACTTGATTGGCTCTAAAGATACCGATATACAGCTCGTTCCATTTATTCTGTACATGTTCAGTCGCATCAGTAAAATTAAGCTCACCAAATGGGCTCTGAGGATACCAATTTTCTGTACCTGCCAAGTCGCCTTGTACCATCTCATAACTCAAATTACCACCACTTACAGATGGAAATTGAAGCGCACCATAAACGGTATTCAGCGCTTTCTCAAAATCATCGCTCGTTTCCCAAAACACCTCTGTAGTGATGGCATTTGGATTCACCTCTGTCAAAAATTCGTCCTCATTACAACTCATATTGAGCAGGAAGACAGGTATCATTAATATATATATAAGTTTCTTATTCATCTTTCTACACATTTAGGATTAAAACTGTAGTTGTAGACCCGCCAAGAATTTTCTTGTAATCGGGTAGTTCCCTTGATCAACACCTCTAGTGAACAAACCATCACCACCGACCTCAGGGTCATACCCCCCATAGTTGGTAAAAGTGAATGGGTTTTGAGCAGTGAGATAGAATCTCAACTTGTTGATTTTATCATTAAACACACGTTTTGGAATTGTGTAACCCACTGTAATATTTCTGATTCTCAAGTAAGTACCATCCTCTAAAAAGAAATCAGATCTAGCACGCGTGTTGTTGTGTTCCTGATTACTTCTAGCCATAGGTATATCAGAATCAGCATTTTGCGGAGACCACATGTAGTATAAGTCCTTGTGACGAGTCGTGCCATATGCGTAAAGCTTTGCTCCGTTGTACACTTCTGCACCATACGAGTAATAAGCCTGCACATAAAAATCAAAACCTTTGAACCCGGCATTAAGCATTAGCCCCGCCTCAAACTCTGGCATACCAGACCCTGCATATACTCTATCCGCATCGTCTATGGTGCCATTACCAGCATCAGGTACTCCATCACCGTCTGTATCCACTGTCAGCTGATCCTTGTACATCATGTCTCCCATCATTGCGCCTGGATCCAATAGCTTGTATTCATCCAATTGCTCTTGGTTTTTGATTACTCCTTCATGCTCCAGTAGGAAGAATGCTCCACCTTCATATCCTTCAGAAAGGAAAGTAGTAAAATCAGTTCTTTCGCCACGTGAAGTAACTGGACGTCCACCACCGTATGCAATCCCTTCCACTCCATTCAAATCTGTTACTTCATTCACATTTTTAGTGAAGGTACCGTTGACACTCCATGTCAAACCAAATTCTGTTTCGTCTCTGTATCCCAGTGCTAGTTCAATACCTTTGTTTTGCATATTTCCCGCATTGATAGTACGTACATCGTACGCACCAATCGCACGTGTCTGCCAGGTACCTGACGATGGAGCTAGCCTTTCTGACAGTAACATATCCTGCTTATCGTTCAAGTAGACATCTGCATTAAAATTCAATCTCCCTTCGAACATGTTCATATCCAAACCGATATTTCTAGAAATAGTGGTTTCCCACTGAATCAACGGATTAGCGTATCGTCTTTGAATAGCACCAATACCGAGAGTCTCTGCGCCTTCTGGGCCAAATGGGTAGTCGATACCACTTTCGATAGTCGCAGCATACTGATATGGAGCAACGCTCTGGTTTCCTAACTCAGCATAACTCCCTCTCACTTTCAAATTGTTGATAAAGTTGAGCCCTGCGTTTTTGAAGAAATTTTCTTCGCTGATATTCCAACCTGCTGATACTCCATAAAATGTATTGTATCTATTTTGCTCTCCGAAAATAGAAGAACCATCGTATCGAATGCTGGCAGACATCAAGTACTTTTCGTTGTATCCATACTGGACACGAGCCATTTTACCTACGATGTTCTGAGTGGATTCTGTACCTGTTGGTTTAGTGCCTGTAGTTCCTGCACCGAGTACTTTGGTATCATTACTCAATAGGCCTACTACACCCACACCCGTATTTTTATTTTCGAAGTTTTCGTAAGACAATACCAAAGTGGCTCCCACGTTGTGTTTACCAAACTGACGGTTGAATTTCAAAATGTTTTCAAGCGTGTTTTTGGTAGAAAATATATACTCTTCATTAAGCAATGCATTTAGGGTAGAACCTGCAGGCTGCAGTCCTCCATCAATACTATAAGCCAGATACTGAGGTCGGAAGAATTTTCTTCTGTAATTCCAACTATTACGTCCTAGATTCACCTGAAAGCTCAATCCTGGGATGAACTCATACTCAAGGTTGATTGCCATATTATTGCTATTGACAATTCTATCGTCTTCGTTTTGCAGCTGTCTAGCCAAATAACCAAACTGAATAGGATTGTCAGAAGGGACTAAAACTTCATTGGTTCCAATGTTTTCTATGTCATTAATCCCTCTTTGCCATGGTTTTTGAACAATGGCCAGCTCATACAACGCCCAAGGCTCCTGCTCTGTGTTCTCTTGGGTCATAGCCAGAGTAGCAAAAGCACGAAACTTATTCAGTTTGTATTCACCACTCAAGCGCGTAGTAAAACGATCATAACCAGAATTGATCAACACCCCATCTTGCTCAAAATAGTTGGCATTTAAACTGAAGGTGAGGTTTTCTTGTCCTCCGCTCACGTTGAGGTTATAACTCTGCATTTTGGCATTGTCATTCTGTACATCCCCTACAAAGTCCGTATCATAATCCAGAGCGTCTGGAGTAAACTGGAAAATCTGTGGTTCCTGCCCTATTGCTTCCAGTCTTACTTCCTCCACGTACATTTGCTCCTTTGTATTCATCAAAGGAGTCCCTGAGGTAATGTTTTGAACCCCTCCGTATGCAGAAAAATCAACTTGCATACGACCTGCTTGTCCTCTCTTGGTCGTGATCAAGACTACTCCATTAGAAGCCCTTACACCATAGATAGCCGCCGCAGCTCCATCTTTCAATACTTCGATAGATTCGATTTGCTCTGGAGCAACGTTAGGATCACGCTGGTAAGGGACGCCATCTACGACATAGAGTGGACCCAATGCACCTGCGCTAACCGAACCAATACCTCTAATCTGAACATTTGATTTTGCACCTGGACGGCCACTGGCTGCTTGCACGTTTACACCCGCAATTTGTCCCTGCATCGCATCCCCAATATCCGGAGTAGCATTTTTCAACAGCTCTTCAGATTTGATCGAGGCAACTGCTCCAGTTACTTCTTTCTTTTTCTGAACCCCATAGCCTACTACTACCACTTCGTCCAGTTGCTCCACATCAGTGACAAGACCTACGTCAATACTTGATCGTCCTCCTATCAGTACATCTTGCTTCAAATAGCCTATATAGCTAAAC
Source organism: Reichenbachiella agariperforans (assembly GCF_900142205.1). Classification (GTDB taxonomy): domain Bacteria; phylum Bacteroidota; class Bacteroidia; order Cytophagales; family Cyclobacteriaceae; genus Reichenbachiella; species Reichenbachiella agariperforans. Next base: position 216,341 of record NZ_FRAA01000007.1, on the reverse strand, counting down.
ACAAGAGCTTCCGCATCAGCTGGCAACTCCAAACTATAGTTACCATCCAAATCTGTAACAGTACCGACAGTCGTACCTTTTACCATCACGTTGACCCCCGGAATCTCCGAGCCATCCCCATCATCTGTCACTTTACCTACTATTTTGGATTGCGCGTGGACTAGATTGCTCATGCCCATACACATCACTAAAAAGAGGCAACATTTCATTAATGTAAATAGTCTTTTCATTCAATTATGCTTTAGTTAATAATAAATAGTAATCCGACAAAACCGAAACACTCTGAACAGTATTCGACAGATATATTTGACCTTATCGACAAATCAAATATGGAATATATCATAACTTTATCCTTACTTTGGCACTATACACAAACTGAACAAGGGGTATTTTTTTGAAGAAAAAAACTAGACAATACCATGAAAGAAAACACACTATCAACTGATATACAGATAATTAACAATAACAAAACATACATAATAGCACCAAAACAAACTAGACAACTATTACTTACACTATGTCTTGTCATGGGAACACTTTGTACAGTCTATTGTCAAGGTTTTCAAAAAAACAGTACCGATTCACTAGCTCACCAGCTACTAGACAAAGCGCTTGAACTAAAATTTCAGAACCCCGATAGCTCTACTCTACTCTTCAAGATGAGTCAAAACAAATTCATCCAAGCCAAGGATACTGTAATGCTCATCAAGTGTATCGTAGAGCTCTCAGATCTATATGCTCACAATGGTAATTTCAGTGCATCCTACGATGGGTACTGGGAAGCACTCACCCTAGCCGATGCATTAGACAATCAAATGGCCAAAGCCTCCATCGAGTCTGGCCTAGGGTGGCTTTACATACTATACCAAAGAGACGAATTGGCAATTCACAACTTCAATAAATCCCTACAGATACGAAAGGAACACATCCAAAAAACAGGAGAAGGTCAAGAAGGGCTTATCTCAGGATACTATCCATTAGCTTCTTTATATCGAAAAAGAGGGCAGTATAACCTAGCCAAAACCTACCTAGACAGCTGTAGCTTCATCAAAGTAAATGACCCGACACAGCCATTTGGATCTGCATTTATCACTGCAGAACTCGGCTATATTCGTTTTCTAGAAGGGAAACCAAATGAAGCCTTAAAAATACTCCTCCCCATCAATGCACACCTTACCCAGTATCACCATTACTATTTGGTCATGTATCATTATTTCTTAGCGCAATGCTATCAGTCCTTACATCAATATGGGTTAGCTGATGAATACTACCTCAGTGCCATTTCAGCTGGTATCAAACACAAGAGTCATGCTGATCTACTTCCAGATGTGTATGAGACCTACTCCGATTTCTTATTCGAAACGGGAGACCCCAGCAAGGCCTACGAAATGCTTAAAAAAGCGAAAGAACAAACAGAGCGTCAATTTGGTAGTCGTAGTGAAAACAACAAATTCCTTCTTGAAATCAAAGATGAGTTTCGAATGGCAAAAGAGAAACAACTGCAACAACTTCAGGAACAAAAAATAAAACAGTTTGAACAAGAGGATAAAATATGGCGACTAAAATCCTATATTCTCTATGGCACGATTGGTTTCATGGTCATTCTCATTTTCCTGATATACCGATTTTTCCGTTCTAAGTATAAAGCCAAAAAGAGACTTCTCGACGAAAAAAGGACCCTTGAAAGACAAAAATCAAGAGAAGTTCTAGAGGTCAAAAACAAAGAACTCACAGCTTCCGCTTTACAAGTTATCCAACGAGAAGAAACCCTCGAAGAACTCAAAAAACAACTTAATGAGCAAAAAGAAAATCCAGACAAAAACAAACTCAACAAACTCGCAAAAAGCATCAATACCACTACTAGCAATGACTGGAAGGAATTCGAAGCACGCTTTATATCTGTCAACAAAAGATTTTATAAAAACCTGCAAAACCAATACCCTAACCTCTCCCAAAGCGATAAGAAAATCTGTGCCCTCATCAAACTAAATTTCAGTAGTAAGGACATGGCAAAGCTTCTAGGAATATCAGTAGAGAGTGTACATACGACTAGATACCGCCTTAGAAAAAAAATGAACCTCGACAGAAGTGATAATTTGGAGGAGATGATTGCGGGGATTGAATAGTCAGTTTTTCAACACTGACTGAGTCGTCTAGACGTTAATTATTGCATTAGTCCCCTGACATCAATAATTGTATTTGACATCAGGGGGTTAATTTTACGGGGAACTATACCAACTGAAAGATTTTATCCATGGGTACCCACTTTTGCCCCTCATCGGCCCAGGGCAAGGGGACCTGAAACTGATCCATTAGAGACTCCCATTCTTGCACCTTGGGGTTACCCGCATCCATTTCAGCTTTTAGATCTGGATCAAACGTTTGATCTACTTCCATAATCATAAAGAGACGGTTGCCCGTACAATATATCTGCATATCCAAAATCCCAGCAGACTTGATGCTATCTGTGATCTCTGGCCAAGCATTCCCTGACGCATGATACGCTTTATATTTTGAGATGAGCTCTTGATCATCCTTGAGATCAAGAGCCAAACAGTATTGTTTATTTTGATTCATTCTTTTCTTTTGAGATTTCACCATACATCGCTACTACAGCCAAACATACCAAAGGCACGATAAACGCAAAGTTCACCTCTGGTATCCAGCCCAAAACATCGACATCTGCGAGTCCAGACCCTCCCATGTCCAGAATCGTACCGAATAGCAGCGGGCCAAATGACCCACCTACGATGGCCATCACCAAGCCAGCAGATCCTATTTTCGCTTCGTCTCCCATATCCTTGAGCGCTATTCCATAAATAGTTGGAAACATTATTGACATGAACATGGATGTCATCACGAGTGCAAAAAGTCCAGGCATACCTCCTGCCAATATGGTCACGAGCAAACAAACCACTCCTCCAATACCAAAAACATGGAGCAACTGAGCTGGCACAACCCTCTTCATCAAGGCAGTACCTATCCATCTACCTGCTAAAAACATGATCATGGCCGCCATGTTGTACCACGTAGCAGTCACCTGTTCATCTGAAGGCAAACTAGCATTCAGGTGATCTACATACTGATAGATATAAGTCCAGCACATAATCTGAGCCCCTACATAAAACATCTGTGCTACTACACCCAGTACATACCTCTTGTTCTGAAACAACAGACTAAAAGAGTCTCCTAGCTTCATCTTTTGATGTTCACCAGTAGTTGGAATTTTGGTCACGATCACTACCACTAAAATGGCAAGCACCACCACTCCTAAGCCGATGTACGGCAAACTAATCACTCCGAGATCATTGACTCGTATGGCAGCTTTATCGGCAGCAGATAGTAGATCGTAGCTTTCTGGAGAGTATCCCGACGAACGCAGCGTCCCTATCACCAAAACCTGCGCCATCAACATCCCTGTCAGAGAGCCTATAGGGTTAAAGGCTTGGGCAAGATTGAGCCTGCGTGTAGCTGTTTCTTGATCTCCCAACGCCAGTACCAGAGGATTAGAGGTCGTTTCTAAAAAGGCCAATCCACAAGTAATTACCCAAAGAGAAATCAAGTAAAACTCAAAACTCTCCAATTGGGCAGCAGGGTAAAACAAAAAAGCACCTACTGCATAAAAAGAGAGACCTAGTATGATCCCAGCCTTGTAACTAAATCGACGAATAAACAACGCCGCTGGCATAGCCATAAAAAAGTAGCCAAAATAAAAGGCAAACTGAACCAATGACGCCTGGGTATTGGACAGTTCGGGCATCACTTTCTTAAATGCCGACACCATGGGATTGGTCAAATCATTGGCAATCCCCCAAAGTGCAAAAAGAGATGTAATAATGATAAAAGGGAAAAGGTACTGCTTTGATACTACGGGTATCTTTTTCATAATATTTAGTCTTTCTGTAAGTGTTTGATTTAGTGAGCAGGTAGCAACGCTCTATCGAGATGCACATAGCCTCCATCCACAAATATGTGCTGTCCTGTGGTATGAGAGGATAGTTCAGAAATCGTAAACAAAGTCTGATTGGCTATCTCTACTGGCTCAGTCATTCGGTTGCCAAAAGGGATCTTATCCTTGATTGAATTCAACTTCTGCTCACCATCCTCCAGTGTCTTGATCCATTCTTCATAAGCTGGTGTATAACTCTCGGATATAATCAGGCAGTTGACTCGTATATCATATTGGATCAGATCCACTGCCCATTCACGGGTTAGCGCCAGTACGCCTCCCTTTGATGCAGCATACCCTGAGGTTCCTCCCTGACCTGTATAGCCTACTTTAGAACCAATATTCAATATATTACCTTTCGACTGCTTCAACCATGGCAAACAATACTTGGTCATCAGAAAATAACTAACCATATTGAGTTTGAGTGAATCCATGAAAGCCTCAAGTGATTCCTCCAAACCTGCCCCATCATTCACTCCGACGTTATTGATCAACACATCAATTCTACCGTACTTTTCGCCCACTGCTTCTATGGCAGATGCTATCTGCTCTGGCTGGGTTAGGTCTGTCGCTATGAACATAGCATCTCCCCCTTTTTGGTTTAACTCGTCCACATAGCCTTTTCCCCTCGTGTTACGATCCACGATGATTGGAATAGCTCCCTCTTCTGCTAATTTTCTCACAATCGTCTCCCCGATACTACCTTTCATACCAGCACCTCCTGTGATCATGACTACTTTATCTTTCAATTTCAAATCCATTATTTCTTTCATTTGATACCATAAAACCTCACGGCATTCTCCCCATAAATCTTACTCTGGTCAGTAAGGCTATAGGATGCAAAATACTGATCCACGACTGACTTAATCACCTCATAAGTACCTCCCAACAGACACACCGGCCAATCCGAACCATACATAAGTCTATCCACCCCAAAGGCATCTACCACTACATCTAGATACGGTACAAAATCATCATACCTCCAGCGAGTCCAATCTGCTTCGGTAACCATACCAGATAGCTTACACATCACGTTGTGATGACTTGCTATCTGCTGCATATAATCCTTCCATTCATCAATCTTACCCGCTTTGATATAAGGCTTGGCGATGTGATCAATCACGAAAGGTTGCTCGGGATGTCGCTCAATTGTCTCCAATGCAGCCTTCATCTGAGTAGGAAAGATTAAAACATCATAGGTCAGCCCATAATCCTTCAATTGCGCCAATCCCCTTTGAAAATCCTCTCGAAGCATAAACTCAGGGTCTGGCTCATCCTGTACTACATGACGCACGCCTACGAACTTTTCATTTTTCGAATAATGTGCTAGTCTGCTTGCTACGTCTGGCGATCGCAAATCGACCCACCCCACTACTGCCTTGATAAAATCGTATTTGACAGCCATATCTAACAGAAACTCTGTCTCTGTCTCCGTCTGATCAGCCTGTACAGCAACTGACCCTTCGAGACCGCTGTGAATCAAAACATCTCTAAGATCAGAAGGGAAAAAATCCTTTTGAATCACTGCCATTTCAGCATTGATCCAAGCATGTTTTTTGGTATTATATTGCCAAAAATGTTGGTGTGAATCTATTCTCATGATTTGAGTAGTTTTTGTATGTTTCCGTCTAATATTTCACTCAAATATCTCGCAACGGTGTTAGTCAGGTTAGCGATCTTATTCAAGTCCCGCCCCCAAAACTCTTGATTGCCCAGAAAATCGCTCGACACCTTCGTCAGTGATGCTTCATCATTGTATGCCGACCAAACTTTATCTGCAAAATTGATCACTGCCTGGTCATCGTTTCGCTCAATAGACTTACCAGCTACTTCACCACGATAAAATGCAATGAGTGCTGCCAGTGATATACTCAATTTTACAGGCAGAGAGCCTTTTCTCTCCACATACCCCAACAATGATGGCAAGACCCTTGTTTTAAATTTGGACACTGAGTTAAGCGAAATACTCATCAGCGCGTGCTTGAGATATGGATTTCTAAAACGATCTAGTACGTCGTTGGCAAATGATCTCAACTCTTCGTCTGGAAGATCCAGAGTAGGACATATCTCTTCAAAGATGGCCTGACGAATCCACTCTCCGAACACCTCATCCTCCACTGACTCTCTCACATACTCGATCCCATAGAGATAAGCTACAGGTACCATAGTCGTATGGGCTCCATTGAGAATACGTACCTTTCGTGTACGATAGGGCTCCATATTGTCTGTAAAGACGACATTCAAACCACAAGCTTCTGCTGGGAATTCCTCACGAAACTGCTCTGCTCCTTCTATCACCCAAAGGTGAAACTGCTCCCCTTCTACGACCAACTGGTCCTTGTACCCCAATTGCTGAGTAATCTCGTCCATTTTGTCTTTGGGATATCCTGGCACAATACGATCTACTAGTGTGTTGGTAAAAACATTGTGTTTTTCTATCCAGTCCTTAAATGCACCAGACAGTTGCCACTCCTCTACATATTGCAGGATGATACGCTTCAGATTGTCACCATTTCTATCGATCAGTTCGCAAGGGATGAAGATCAAACCTTTGTCTGCTGCTCCCTCAAAAGCCTCGTAACGTTTGTGCATCAACAAAGTCACCTTGGCTGGAAAACTACTCGGTGGTGTATCATGGATCGAATTATTCTCGTGATAAGCAATTCCTGCTTCGGTAGTATTAGACAGGACAAACCTAAGGTCAGGATTGTCTGCTAGTGCCATATACTCCTCGAACTGCCTATAGGGATCCAACCCACGCTGAATACAGTCTACTATCTCGTGTTCGCTGACAGCTTCTCCGTCTTTGATCCCGTTGAGGTATACAGTGTAAAGACCTTCTTGCTCGTTTAACATTGGAACCAGCCCCTTGTCAATAGGTTGTACAGCAACTACTCCTCCATCAAATCCAGCCTTTTGGTTCATCTGATGAATCATCCAGTCAGCAAATGCTCGGAGAAAATTCCCCTCTCCAAACTGCACAATTCTTTCTTTATAACTCTTCGTTTGATGTGTTGATCTATTTAATTGTTTCATTGTTTTCATTCGTTGATTAAAGTGAGATATCTCGTTTCCAGGGGATAAAGTCATCGTGCCCAAGGCGTACAGCGTGCGGTACCACTTCACCACTGGCCACTTGTATCAAGTACTCAAACAACTCTTCTCCCTTGGACTCTATGGTATCCTCTCCACTGATCACCGTGCCTGCATTGACATCTATCACGTCTTTCATTTTCTCAGACAACTTATTGTTACTGGACAGCTTCACTACCGGTACGACTGGATTACCAGTAGGTGTACCCAGTCCAGTGGTGAATACGATCAGGTTGCAACCTGATCCTGCTAGTCCTGTGGTACTTTCGACATCATTACCAGGAGTACACAGCAGGTTGAGCCCTGGTTTCGTCACTGACTCAGTGTAGTCTAGCACCTCACTAATAGGTGAAGTACCACCTTTCTTAGCTGCTCCTGCTGATTTCATAGCATCAGTGATCAGACCATCCTTGATATTACCTGGGGATGGATTACTTTCAAACCCAGATCCCACTGCGATGGCCTTATCTCCATAAGCCTTCATCAGAGCGGAAAATTTTTCTGCGTCTTTTTCTTCGACACATCTATCGATCAACTCTTGCTCCACGCCATTCAGTTCAGGAAACTCACTCAAAACAGGCGAACCACCCAGAGCTGCCAATATATCAGAAGCATAGCCTAGGGAAGGATTAGCCGATATCCCAGAAAAACCATCCGATCCACCGCACTCCAGTCCTAACACAAGTTTGCTGAGTGGTGCAGGTTTTCTTTCTAGTTTATTGACCTCTTGTAGCCCTATGAAAGTCATCTTCACGGCACCTTCTATAAAAGAGCGTTCACTTTTGCTCTGCTGCTGTTCTAAGATATGAAGCGGTTTAGAAAAGTTTGAGTCCTTTTTCTTAATCGCCTCTTCTAACACTTCAATTTGGGCATTTTGACAACCTAGACTAAGGACAGTAGCGCCAGCTACGTTGGGATTGGTCAAGTATCCTGCGAGTAGGTTACACAGCACCTCCGAGTCTGCACGAGTACCTCCACACCCCCCTTCATGTCTTAGTATTTTGATTCCGTCCACATTTGGAAACACACGGTTTTTGATAATCTCCTCTTGCGACTTGATAATCTCGGTATTGAGAATATCCTCTTGTCCTCCTCCACGCTGCATAACGCGTACCAACTCCTCTGTATTCACGACATAGTCCTTTTCGGTCTGGTAACCGAGAGATTCTGTCAAGGCAGCTTTGAGTACATCCAAATTTCTATTTTCGCAGAAGGTCAATGCAAACACAATCCAATAGTTACCTGTGCCTACCTTCCCGTCTGCACGGTGATAACCATTGAATGTTCGCCCCTGCCACTTGCTCACATCTGGCCCTACCCAATGTTTTTTTTCTCTCTTACCAGAGTACTCTGCAGAAGCATGTTTCATGTTTCGAACCGTGATCGACCGTCCTTGTTCAATAGCAGTGGTCGCTTTACCCACGAGCACACCATACATGTATACTAAGTCTCCCTCAGCCAAATCTTGCAACGCAAACTTGTGTTTGGCCTGCACATCCTCTTTGAGTACCAGAATCGTATCTGCTACGGATATTTCTTCGTTCTTTTTCAAATCCTGAATTGCAACAATCAGATTGTCACGTGGATCGATTTGCACATATCTATTCGACATCTTTGCTTGTTTAGAAATTGACAGTCGCTTTGATCACTCCTGTTTCTGGTTTGAGCCAGCTATCAAAGTGTTGGATCATCGTGCTAAAATCCACATTGTGTGTGATGAATGAAGATGTGGGAAATTCACCACTGCTCAGTACCTCTACAACATGTTCGAAATCTTCTAGGGTAGCATTTCTACTACACATGATGGTGGTTTCTTTGGCATGTATTTTAGGATGAACAAACGTCAACTCTCCTTTGGATAATCCCACCAATACATATCTCCCACCATGCGCCATGTAATCAGGCCCTGACTCTAACGCTCCTTTGTGTCCAGAGGCATCAAATACAGCGGTGGCTAAATCTCCCCCCGTAATCTCAGCCACTTTATCCACAGGCTTATCTTTCACATTGACGATGTAGTCTACACCTATCTCTTCTTTCGCATACTTCAGCCGATCATCATTCATATCCAAGGCAATTACTTTCGCACCCGCTATTTGCGCCAGTTTCATCATCCCTATACCTATAGGGCCGCACCCGATAACCACGACAGTTTCGCCGGGCTGCACAGCAGCTCTTCTGATCGCATGTGCACCGATCGCTAACGGCTCGACGATTGCCATCTCGTCATCAGACAAATCACCCGCAGGGAGTAGAATATTGGTCGGCACAGCAATTTGCTCCTGCATACCTCCGTCTCCATGTACACCCAGTACGGTGATATTAGAACAGCAATTGGTCTTGCCAGCTCTACATGCCACACACTCACCACAGCTCACATAGGGCATCACGATCACGCCATCTCCTACTTTGATCCCTTGTGGATTTTCGTCAATCTCTAACACAGTAGATGCTAGTTCGTGTCCTAATATCCTTGGGTATGTAAAGAAGGCCTGATTGCCTGCATAGGCATGCAAATCCGTACCACATATCCCGACTTTGTTGATTTTAAGTAATGCCTCTCCAGCTTTTCTCACTGGTGCTTCTTTCTCCCTGAGCTCAAATTTGCCGGGTTCTTCGCACACGATGTATTTCATATTTGTATCCTTTTCTCTATCGATTTGAATACAAACATTGTTCTTTGGCTTCAGGTAATCATGAGCAAACGGTTGCGCAAATTTGGTAGCATAGCCCACAACCAATCTCTCTACAGAATAGAGAAAGTTTTGGAAAAAATAGAATACTTCATAACAACCAACTTAAGTCACCTTTGTGCTTTTAAAACATTAATAAGCATGAACTATCGATTAAAACTATTCACCCTTTTGCTATGGGGGCTTCCATTACTCCAAATCGCTGCTCAGAACGAGAACGATACAGACAATCCACCAACCAAACCAGCGGGCTACTATACAGACACCGTCGACATAGCTGCTGCGCCGCCTAGACTCAACCAAAAATTTCCTCTCTCTGACCAAAACAATGAAGGGGGATGGAAAATCAACAAAGAGCTCTCAGATGAATTTAAGGGTAAAAAGCTAAACATCGACAGGTGGCATCCCAACAATCCAGGATGGAAAGGTCGACAACCTACCTACTTTCACGGCTCGAACGTAAGCCTAAAAAAAGGAGAATTGGTACTGAAGATCAATCAGCATGGCGATGAAGAAATCCCAGAAGGCTATACACACACGGCAGGATTCATCAAATCGAAGCAAAAGCTAAAATATGGCTATCTGGAAGCAGAGATGAAGCTCATGGATGCACCTTGGGTTTCGGGTTTTTGGGTCACCAATGGGAGCAAGGACTGGTGGACGGAAATCGACATCTGCGAAAATGATCCCGGTGTGGCAGAAAACAGACACGACTTGCACTCCAACATACATGTCTTCAGATCACCACCAGAGCATGGAGATGTCCAGAAGCATTTCATGCGATCAAAGACCTACTTCATTCCTTTTGAACTACAAGCAGACTACCATGTATGGGGGCTCGAATGGAATGAAGACGTGATCCGGTTCTACATAGACGGTATCCTGTTCAGAGAAGCAGAAAACACCCACTGGCACCAGCCTCTTGAAATCAACATCAATAATGAATCGAACAAGTGGTTTGGTGCATTGCCAGACGAACGCACTGACAAAGAGTTCCATATTAAATATATGCGCGTCTGGACCCAATAATAAGAAAATCAGGCCACATTTTAAACTCATAAAAAACACTACATATCTAGTCATTGTCTCCAAGGAAACCTTCCTACGAAGAATTGAACTCGACAAAAGCTAGACAAGGCTGTCTGGCTTGTAAAACTATGCAGGTTTCGGACGGTATTTCCAGTAAAATTGCCCTACCCAAAAGCCCCCGACAATGGTTAGTTTTTGTTCCACGGACTTTATTGATCCAGTATCATCTTTGCAGGGTAATTACTTTTCGTTTCAGTATATAACAAATCACAAATGTTTATCAACATCGTTTCAAAGAAAATCTACACCTATTTGTACCTATTTACTCTCGTTTTTTTCCTGTCGCTTGCAGGCTGTGGTCAAGACAGCGTACTGGAAGAAGAGGAAAAAGAAGAAGTAGAGGAGAAAGAAGAAAATAAAGAAGAGCAGGAAAACGAAAGCACGGAATTGACAACAGAAAATTTCGAAAACATAGACCCTGACTTCCCCTCTTTTGTATCTATTCAGGACTCTACTCCCGCAAACATGGAGTGGATAAAAGTAGAAACCCTATCAGACGAATTTGAAGCATGGGACGCGGACAAATGGTTCAAATCCACATGGAACTACGAAGTGCCTGTCTACATGACAACCGACGCGGACAACTCTGGCGTAAGTGAAGGGAATCTGTGGATCAAAGCCACGCTGAACGAGAGCAATCCCGAAGACCGATGGTTTCAAACCGCCAGAATCCACTCGAGAACAAAGATAAGCTACCCCATGTACACGGAAGCGAGCATCAAAACCTCTCATATCTCTGCCTACAACACCTACTGGCTCAACAATGGCAACATCGATGAAAGAGATGAAATAGACATCATAGAAAACAACTCTAACCCCTCATGCGACTGTCAGCCAGACATGCCCGAGCGGATGAATGCCCAATATTTCCATGTAGATCCAGACTTGACTCCACAGGAAGTGCGCGAGCATGCCAACTTCAACAGATCAGGACTATCGGATGCCAACCCACTCAAGAACAGCGGCTGGAATGAAGCCTATCATACCTACGGCCTGTGGTGGAAAGACGCGCAGAACATCCAATTCTATCTGGACGGAGAACCTGCAGGGCATGTAAAAGTCGGAGACGATCGCTCAGGTCAATTCTACCCCAATAGGGAATTTACCAAAGACCTAGAAATCATTTTCGACCTCTGGAGCAACGAGGCTGACTGGCTAGGAGGCCTACCCCCAAAAGCAGATCTAGAAAACGACAACATCAATACTATGCGCATCGACTGGGTCAGAACTTGGACACTGGAAGCTAAATAGCAATCAACAGACCCGAATATGTAAAATTCAATCACTACGACATTGGAATGGACAAAAAGGCATTAACACGATACATTAACCATCTTGTCACTTTTTCTCCCGAAGAACTGGAAACGATAAATTCGTATTTCCATGTAAAAACAATACCCAAGGGAGAATACCTCCTAAGGTCAGGACAGATTTGTAGATTCGAAGGTTATGTGGTCGAGGGATGCTTAAAAGTCTATACAACCAATTCGAAAGGAGAAGAGAAAATTTTATACTTTGCCGGGAAAGATTGGTGGGTGATGGAAATTGACAGTTTCCTGCATCAAACTGCATCAGAACTAAACATTCGAGCCCTTAAAAACAGTACTTTACTCACCATATCATGGACTGATAAAGAAAGGCTCTATGCACAAATACCAAAGGTAGAGCGACTATTTCGAATCATGTCCCAAAAAGCTATCGCGGCCTGGCAAAGACGTCTGATCCGCAATCACACCATGACTGCCGAAGAGCGCTATCTGCATTTTATCGACACCTACCCAACCCTAAGTGGGCAATTGACGAACAAACACATCGCGAGCTATTTGGGCATTACTCAGGAGTTCGTAAGTGTTATCCGAAAAAGAAGGCAACTGGAAAAGACCTGAGCTTATTTCTTAAACTAGTTCAAGAAAATTGTTTTCGGTATCAGTCAGTTTTGCAGAAATAGAATTGGAGAAAAACAGCTCGTGACAATGAAAGCATTATTCCACATCCTACTTTTCACCAATCTATTATTTGAATCTCCAGCTGATCAAGCTCAGGCGAATCAACGGAAACGCTAGAAAACAATACTACCCCTCACAGGGCCGCATAATCAATCTTATAACACATGAAATTTGTAATCCTATTTGTTCTGAGCATGGCGATATGCTCCATGACTTTAAGCCAGCCAAAATTCGACATACAAACTGTAAATAAAGTTGAAACATCATTCAACACAGTTACAAACACGATACACCAAACCAAACAAGGACACTTCCTTTACAGCGCTGGTGATGGCAATCAGATAGATCTATTCGCCATCAACCAGAAGGGCGAAATGAAAGCAATAGAAAGCTATGAAGTTTCTGGTGGCAAAAAAACAGTCCGGGGCTTAATAAGCGACACAGTACATGGGAAAGACTTGCTCTTTGCTGGTCTAAAAGGTGGAAATGCAGTCGAAGTGTTCGAAATCAAAGCCAATGGTCGACTTCAGTCTCTCTCCGTCACAAAAGATACTGACACGACCTACCTCGGTATAGTCATTACACTACAAGTGATCCACATGAAAGACAACGCCTATCTTTTTGTCGGTGGATTAGAAAAAACACCTGGCCTAAGTTCATTTAAGATTACTCCTGAAGGGGATTTAGAGCATATCCAATCCATGGCTGACACTGATTCCATCTTTACTGATGGAATCATAGGTATGTCCTTGCACGTAATTGATGGCAAAACCTACTTACTTACCGGAGGTTTCCAAGACAATGGATTGAGTAGTTGGAGAATTTTTGAAAATGGGCAATTTGAAAACATTAGCAATATTCCAGACGACAATAATCTATTTCTCAACGGAACCTATCCTGTTATTTCTACAACCATAAAAGGCTGGAACTACGTAATAGTCGGACACCGACACCACAGTTACTATCAACCTACACCATGGGTAAAAGACCGCCACTCCTACTACTATCATGGTGATGCCATCACCGTTTTTTGGGTCAACAATCAAGGCCAACTTGTACCACGATCTGCTTTCATTGATAACAATGAGACTTTAATCCAGGGGCAAACTCGCTTGCATCGACTGCCCTACAACCAAAATTTTGACCTGATTGCTGCAGCTACACGAGACGACCAAAGCATTCAACTGTGCATGATTAATCAAAATGGTAGATTGAGTGATGCAGGGAAAATAGAAACAGGTTTCCCAATATACTACGGTTTGACAGGTTACAAAATTGACGGCCAACTCTTTCTCTTTGCAGGATCCGTAGATGGAAAAACAATGGTTTCGTATCGCCTAGACAAACAATAAATTAAAAAACAATCACATAGAACATCTTCCAAATGAAAAGCTCAATTTTATCACATTCAATTATTTTCAGTCTCCTTATTAGCACTACAATTCTTTGCTCTTGTCATTCAGACAAGGTCGAAACACAAAAGGTACTCAGACATGTAGTAGCATTTACCTTCAAAGAAGGTGTTTCCATTCAAGATCAAACACAAGCCATACAGTATTTTAAAGCACTCGAAAACAAAATCCCAGGGTTAATCAAGTTTGAGGGTGGTGATGACATAAGTGTGGAAGGTTTTAGCAAAGGCTTCACTCATTGCTACATATTAACATTCGAGGATGAAGCTGCTAGAGATGCATACCTACCACATCCAGCCCATATGGAGGTTGTGGACAAAAACAAACCACTAATGGCAGACCTGCTCACGCTGGACTTTTGGGGCGAAGAAAAAAAGTCTGTTAACTAAAACGAGCCTAAAAAAGTCCATCTATCAACCCGTCTTGTGGAGACGAGAGTGATCAGATTTGGTAGAGTCCCTGGCAATCAATTGATTGGGTAGTACAAGTGACGAAATGGCCTGTGAGGGATTGGACAACTCGTCCAACAAAATCCCTGCGGCCTTTTGCCCCATTTCGAATGCGGGTTGGTGCACAGAAGTGAGCTGAGGAGTCATGTAACTGGCTATAGGTTCGTCAGCAAATCCTACCACTGCCACATCTTCAGGCACCCGTTTCCCTAGTCTTCTCAGTACTTGTACTGCATCAAAAGCCAGATAATCGCTGTAAGCCAACAGTGCATCGATGTTTTCATTCATCACCAGGTGCTCAAGCTGTTCCGTCCAGTCCGAACCATTGGTAGGCAGCACCCAATGATCAGGGTGTGGCAGACTATGTTTGTTCATGACTTCCTTATACCCCGTGAGGCGCGTAAAGGTCGTAGACAAACGATCTGGCCCTGAAATATAAGCGATCCTACGAGCACCAGACTGAACCAAGTGATCAATCGCCAAACGGCTGCCATCAAAATCATCGCTGATCACATAGGACGCATCTAAGTCTTCACACATTCTATCTACAAACACCAAAGGCACTTCCTCTTCTATCAATGATAAATAATGTTCGAAATCGTCAGTTTCACGAGCATAAGAAGCCAGTACACCATCTACATGCATTTCGCTTAGCATCTTCACGATCTCTTTTTCCTTTTCCACACTCCCCTCATGCACATTGATAATCAAGCGATAGTCACTTTGATTGATGATTTTATTGACCCCAGAAAGGACTTTGGCAAAATAATGATGGGTAAACTCTGGTAGAATGAGCCCTATCAAACCTGATTTGTTTTTTTGCAGATTTCGGGCAAATGGATTGGGTCGATACCCCCATTTTTCTGCAAGTTCCATGATAGACGCTTTGGTTTTTGGGCTAACCCTGCCTTGATTACTCAATGCCCGCGACACGGTAGAAGGAGCAACTCCTAATGCCTTAGCTATGTCCTTAATATTGATACGGCCTTTGTGCATGATTATTCAATCAGGATTTTATATTTTTCTTTCCCGACTGCAAAGATATACAGTCCTTTTTCCACTCCAGTCAAATCCACTGACGAGTGTCCCTCTTTCGAACCTTCGGTATATCCGTCATATACTTTTCGTCCCATCATATCATAGACTGTCAAGAATTCTCCACCATATCCAGGCAGGGTGATCTGGTCTCCTGAGTGAACAGGGTTAGGAAACGGACTAAAATACTTAGCCTTCTCTTGCTGCTCAGATGCCAGCAAAGTAGAATTAAAATAGGTCTTGGCCTTCTCGAAACTTCGATTTCCTATCAGTGCGCCTATTTTTCTACCGGGTATATCATCCGCTGGTGGATGAATCCCTCCCCATATCCGAGATAAACTACACTGATCAGACGCATCTTGATATGTCGCCCACTGCAACGCGACATCCACACTTGGCCCTTTCTCAAACACCAAGAACTCATCTTTTTTGGCTATGAAAACACCCATTCCTCCTGGAAAATAAGAACTACCTGTCAACCGTGTCAGTACTTCCGCAGCTGCGCGCGAATAAGTAGAATGCCCAGATATGTACCCTGCAAATGGAGGCGTCACAAAAGAAGGCCTCTGATAAGGCCACCACTCCTTCGCTAGAATCCATCCTGCTCCAGCGACATCTGTGGCTGGGTCAGATACCCGGTTATGACCTCTCCAAGAGTAAAGTTTAATCTGACCCAAATTCTCTCCCTGATCTCCAGCCAAGGGGTCACCCTCTTCTATCAGTTCTATCCTCCCTGCTACCAACGGCATCCCCCTTTCGTGATAATTGGCCTTAGCTACATCACTGCTCTGCCCTCTCTCAGCCATATACCTAATGGCCGTGACAGGTCTCACATAATCGTACCATCCCTTGATCCCCCAGGCAGCAATCGCTGCATCGTGCATGGCTCCTCCAAGTGCAAAATAGGCTTTCACATCCCACTCTAAAGGGGCTAATGTTTCCCCTATCCCTTCCATTTTCGCCTCAAACTGCTCATGATCATGGACATAATTGAGAAGAGTAAACCAATGTCCCGGCGGAGTTTCAGAGTCTGGCCCATCAGCCCAAAACTCCGCCAACACTCTAGTATAATCTCCCCTAGGTACCCGATTGGGCTTGTAGGCTGCTCCTGTGACAGGATTAGTCTCTCGTCCCAGCCCAGTATCCCCTCCGTCTTGATAGGCATAGAATTGATCGTATTCTTCAAAACTACTTGGAATAGACTCTAGTGCTACATTACCAATTCCTCCTGGTGATATATCCCACATGACTCCATCACTCGGGTCTAGATGACCACCCCATACCGACACCATCGAAAAACCCCATTGATACTCTTGTTTCTCTGTAGACGTCAGTAGTGGTGGACTGCCGGGATCATGATACACCCAATAGTCGTTCGTTGATCCACTCTTAACACTAAGATCTGATTCGTTGAGTGCAAATGGCTGGACACGTCCCCACTCTGGACTCAAAAATTTAGCTGCCCCTCCTTCTTGATTGTTTCCACTCTGGTCTATGAACCCGTTAATGGCTAAGGGTTGCCAACGGTTCGGGTTTATTCCTAAAATACTCTCAGACTCAAAAGGATTCATCGGATCATTGACTGGTCGATAATACCGATTGGCATAGTTGTTCAATTCATTCGATCCATCCTGAAGTCCAAATGCGATCATACCTTGCGCTACATAGTTGCCCAAGGCACCAGCATCACCCAAATGATAATCCGTAGACAGAAAACTCGGATCATAACCCAGTGCAGCCATAAGTTCATCAAAACTCGCCAAAGATTGCTCGGCACCCGGCGAATCCTTGAAACGATGTGTCAGCAACCTATACATGGCGTAGCTGATTGCCTTGTGAGCATCTAGAGTTTGATCCGCTGTGGCAAACCCTTCGAAAGGCAATTGATAATTCCCCCATTGATTACCCAAAAAGTAAGGTTGCCCCTGCCCTGTGACAGCTGCCCATACATCGTACATCACGACAGACGTATGAAACAGATTTCGGGCATGCACTGTAGGTCGAGCATAGTCTTTCCTAATCGCTCCCAATAACAGTTCATTCCATAATCGGGCGACCGAGTGATTCCCTTCTATACTAGACTGCACATCTAGCGAGACACCGAGTCTTGCTGACTCACTATGACATTCTCCAATTTGGGTAAGCATTATCTCTGCTTGCTCAGCCACTCCCCACTCTACTTCTATCTGCGGTGTGCCTTGACCATTCACTATTTTACCCTGCGTACACCCCCACTGCCAATCAAAATCTCCTACAGCATTCTGCACGCCATAAACGCTCCTAGACAAAGGACGGGACTGAGTTTCTCCAATAATTTCGGGCTGTGGCAAATACTCGCAGCTGCCATCATTTTGTACAGCCTTGTCATCGTAGTTGCACGCATGTGGGTCTGTACATCCCATAGGCTTGGTGCTGGATTCTCTCATCAAAACCTCCACGTCATCGTCTCCCTCTGTGATCCTAACAAATTGGTCCAAACCAACAGATCGAAAGCTTTGTTCAGCCCCCCCAGGCCAGCGAACCACTACATCTACTACGCCAGAATATTCTCCGAACCCAAAATGAATAGGTCTTTTACTCTGAGACAGAAAACCAACGCCATGATTGCTACCTGTCCACGTATTCGATGCATGAGTCACCGAAACCACCGCTCCATATGCATCCCGGTTGGCGACAACTCCTACCAATTCGATCTGAAGCCAATGCTTGGCTAAATCAGCTTGCTCAATTGTTCTGTTCTCAAAAAACTGGGGGCTACCATAGGCATTGCCCTCTATCAAGTCTAGGTCTCCATCATTGTCATAGTCGAATACCTCGCTCCCGAAAGAAACTCCCTTCCTTGTCATCTCGTTATTGAGCGCTACATCTTGAAATCGCAACTCTCCCTGTGCCAACTGATTCTCAAACAGACGGCTGGTTTCTACATAGGTATCTATGTAGCCATTGACAGCCAAAATATCTAAATCTGTATCCAGGTCAAAGTCAAAAAACCGAGTTGCCCACCCCCAACCTGCGTTTCCAGTCCCCAAACTTCCTGATCGATCGATGTAGGCATTACCTTCTTTTATAAACAGTGAACTTAGGCCATTGCTGGTAATATATACGTCCAAATCTCCGTCTCCATCCACATCTCCTAAATCGCTCCCCATGCTATCTTCGATATCAAGGATATTGGCATCCGTGGCTTCATCCATAAAGCTCCCATCCTGTTGATTGATAAACAACTCATTCGGTGTAGAAAACTCATTGATCACCAACAGATCCATCCAACCATCCTCGTTGTGATCTACTGGTAGTGCCATCCAAGTATGCAGTTGCTCACCACCTACGCCAGCCGCCTCAGACACTTCTGTAAAGGTCTCATTGCCGTTGTTGTGAAAGAGACGGTTGCTGCTGCAGCCTCCATATTTACTCACAAAAACATCCAGCAATCCATCATTATCATAATCCAACCATGCCGATCCTGCATTATTACAAGTGTCGATTCTAGGCAAGCCCGCTTGTTCGGTCATATCAATGAAGTGTCCTCCCAGATTCTTGTACAAAAAACAACGGTTCTTCATGGTTAAAAACAAGTCGGGGTACCCATCATTGTTAAAATCTGCCCAAGCCGCACCTTTGTTGGTCCCCATGTCTGACTCTGCCTCTTTACCATAGTTGTAATACGTACTAATCCCGCTCTCCACGGTCACATCCAAAAAACTTCCATTGTTCTGATTTGCCAGCAAAACCGTGCGTCCTCCCCGTCTAGGGTGAGCCTGTTCACTACGCTCGACCATGACCACATCTAGATCACCGTCTTGATCAAAATCTGCCACTGCTATTCCATTTTGTCCACCTACCTTTTCTAGACTAGTCAACTGTCTTTTCTCAAAACGCTGTGCACATAACTGATCACACAGCAGACACAGGCTCAAGCCAAATACGATGCTAATAGTAATTTTCACGCTCATGCTCATTTTCAAATCATCTCAAAATATAGCGATTGAGTTCCCTATATATGGAGACAGAAAACACTTATGACAATTTGCCCCTTATATTCAACACAATCCCTTCCCCTACCCTTTGGGATTGCTTGCGTTTCTAACCCGTCTACAATCCATGAAGGTTTTACTTTTGAACAGAACAATTTCATAAAACGCATATGCATTTAAAGACTGGAAAATTACTCTACTTAGGCATGGTCTGTTTGCTTTTGGCCTGTGGTAAAAAAGAAGAGCGCAACGCACACATTCCTGACCAATCGTTCAATGACGGATGGCGCTTTCATAAAGGAGAACTCGAAGCACAAGCTACCGACTACAACGATACTGACTGGGAGATCGTTAACCTACCGCACGATTGGGCCATTGCTGGGCCATTCGACAGAAAACACAACGCACGTACAGGAGGACTCCCTGTGACTGGAATGGGCTGGTATAGAAAAACCTTTGAGATCGATCCCAGTATGGAAGGAAAAAATATTTCCATCGAGTTTGATGGGGCTATGAATGACGCCTACGTTTGGGTCAACGGAGAACTAGTCGGTAATCGCCCATTTGGCTACATTGGTTTCGAGTTTGACATCACCAATCAAGTCAACTTTGGACAAAAAAACGTCATTGCCGTTCGGCTCAACCCAAAGGATCTTAGTTCAAGGTGGTACCCAGGCGCCGGTCTATACCGAAACGTAAGGATCAAGTACAATGACCCTACTCACATCGCACAATGGGGAACCTATATCACTACACCCAAAATCACAAGTACACTAGCCGTGGTTCTAATTCAAACCAAGCTAAATACACAAGCATCGAAACAAGTCACACTAAAAACCACCTTATTGGATCAAGAAGGTAATACGGTCCAGTCAAAGACACAGCGCATTCAATCTAAATCAGAGCAAATAACACTAGAGACAGAACTACAGGTCAATACCCCATCGCTCTGGCAGCCCGACTCACCTTACCTCTATACAATAGTATCGGAGATCCTAGACCAAGACCAAATCATTGATCGATATGAAACACCATTCGGTATTCGAAACATAGAAATCACCACCAACGAAGGGCTACTCGTCAATGGTGAGCGCGTACAGCTCAATGGTGTATGTATGCACCACGATTTGGGTCCCCTCGGCTCAGCAGTCAACTATAGAGCTACCGAACGTCAAGTTGAAATCCTACAAAGCATGGGGGTCAATGCGATTCGTACAAGTCACAATCCTCCCTCACCTGAATTGCTAGAGATTTGTGACAAAAAAGGCGTTCTTGTCATCGTAGAAGCCTTTGATGAATGGAAGATAGGAAAAGTAGAAAATGGCTACAACCTATTCTTTGACGAATGGCACGAACGTGATCTAAGAGATATGATCAAACGTGACCGCAACCACCCCTCTGTCGTCATGTGGAGCATTGGCAATGAAATCCTAGAGCAGTCGCAAAAAGACGGTTGGAAACTAACCAAGCACCTCTCAGCTATTTGCCACGACGAAGACCCTAGTCGTAAAACCACCATAGGGTTCAACTACTATCCTGCACCCTACAAGAACCAGTTGGCGTTTCAAGTCGACGTAGTAGGGCTCAACTACTGGCCTCTACAGCTCAAAGAGTTAAGAGAACAGTACCCTGATATGATCCTATATGGCTCAGAAACCTCCTCCCAAACGAGTAGCCGAGGCATCTACCACCTACCTATCCAAGCTGATGTAGTCAAAGAAACAGGGCAAGTTTCCAGCTATGACGGGACCGTGGGACCTCCGTGGGCATACCCACCAGATGTAGAGTTTGAACAGCAAGAACGCAATACGCACTCACTGGGTGAATTTATGTGGACTGGATTTGATTATCTAGGAGAGCCCACACCCTATGGCGGACGTGACAACTCTACCAATGGCCACTGGAACGGTGACTGGCCTTCTCATTCATCCTACTTCGCCCCTATAGATTTAGTCGGACTACCAAAAGATCGCTACTACCTCTACCAAAGTCAATGGACAAAAGAGCCTATGGTTCATCTCCTACCCCACTGGAACTGGGAAGGAAAAGAGGGAGAAAAAATCCCAGTGTATGCCTATACCAATGCGGAAGAGGCAGAGCTATTCGTCAATGGAAAATCTATGGGAAAGAAAGTGAAGGGAGTGGACAAAACACCGATCCCTGCCGAGTTCCATTTCTTTGACAAGGGTACCTATATGAGTCCGTACAGACTCTCATGGGAAGTGCCCTACTCTCCAGGAGACCTAAAGGTGGTCGCCTATACCGATGGACAAGAAGTTGCTAGCAAATCAGTGTCTACTGCAGGCGAAGCTACTCAGATCCAACTAGACATAGACCGAACGCAAATCAATGCAGATGGCCAAGACCTATCATTCGTCACAGTGAGCATCAGAGATGAAGAGGGTAATTTGGTCCCCAATGCTGATCACCTCATCCAGTTTGAGGTAAGTGGAGCAGGCACAATCGCTGCAGTAGGCAATGGAAACCCTCGTTCGCTTCGAAGCTTCAAGGGAGACAAAATGGAGGCCTTTAGTGGTCAACTGATGTTGATCGTGCAGTCTCAAAAAGGAGAGAAAGGAGAAATAAAAATTGAAGCGAAGGCAGATGAGTTAACCACCGCAAAAAGCTCAATTCAAACGCTATAAGAACCCCTATTTTGCTTAACTAGCCCTCTGCAATTCTGTAGAGGGCTTTTCTCCAAAAAATCTCCTTCTTAATTCAAGGTTATCGAAAATCATACTGTCTGAGCGATAGCGAGTTTGTTGGTTTCTAGCCTTTTTGCTTCCTTTTTTGGCCATGAAAAAAGAAGTGTTTACCTGCCGTAAGCATGCCCTGTCTGGCTTGAAGACAATGTGCGATGAAGGCATATAAGTTGAATAGTAGGAACCCGAAGACTGGGAACACTTCAAGCGGCGGTTTGGACTTGCGCAAGGTCGGCCTTCCCCTTGCGCAAGGGGAAGCCTGTGCTTGGGCAAGCGCAACGGTCTGCTTGCCCAAGGTGGGCCTTCTGCTTGCGCAAGCACAAACCCGAACCTGTATTACTCTCCTCAAAGCGATCTGAAAGGTGAAAGCCTTTGACCCACTACCTAGATTTGGGTATATATAGGCTGTACTTTGATCTTAAAGACCCGCTTGCTTGTCGCTACGCTGGGAAAAGGGTATTCTTGAGGAAATCAATGATTGACAAGGTGTCGGTAGCCGTAGTTCTTAAAGTGTGTAAAATGAATAGTGTGCAGCTTGGCTATCTGTTGTTTTAGGCCTTCCGCAGAGTGACTGAAAACCACTGAAACGAAAAGCAGTGTCCCGACACGGCAGGCACTAGGGAGCTTTATACACATGTTGCTCATAACGCTATGAAAAACATTAAAAACCCACTAGATTAGCTTGACACCAATAATATATATACGCAATTGCGTATAGCGAAATGTTAGATGTAAAGCGTCTTTAGACCTCAAATAGCCTTAAAATAATGGATGCAGACATTGTCAAGCTAAAGAACTCTCAAAACATTGTTCCTGTCAATATAGCGAACAAGGAGACTTATTATTCGGACTTATCCAATATCGAGAATAGTTGGACAGGTCGAATGGACGCTCAAATAAGCAACACTTTTTTTCATGAAGCGATACAACTTATAATAAACTCCATAGATTTATTTGAAAGAGGAATATTCGATTGCGCTTTTTATTCTTTGCGACAGGCGTTGGAAGTCTCAATGACATTAACATATTTGATTGAAGGTACAGAAGAAAAAAAAGAGGTAGAACTAAGTAAATGGAAAGAGCAGGGTCATTTTCCAATGTATGGAGCGATGGTAAAAGCTCTTGAGAAAGATCAATCCGTTTACGCAGATATTAAGGATTGTATGAAGGATTACTTTTCTGAGCTGGAATCCTCAAAAAAGAAGCTTAACAAATATGTCCATAAACAAGGTTTTAGCACCTTTTATGTTTCTAAAAATCATGCCTTCAATCAAAGCAAAAGTCGTGATAAGTTTGTTGAAGAATTTGAAGGTCACTTAAAAAAATGCATTGGTGCTGTTGCTGTACTAAGATTAACTGTTGATCCTTTCCCAATTCTGTTAATGGACGAAGAGATTTATCGAAGAACTGGAGATATGATGACTTTTCAATACAATGAAGATTTTGTTGAAAAGTATATTGGTAAGTCGAATATAGAGTCTTACAAGAAAACCGAGTTTTATAGTACAATGTACGATTCCTTTATGCAGGATGAAGCAAAATCTGACGAAGTGGCTAACGTAGTTAAAGATCAGTTTATTGATAAATCCAAGGTTGATGAAATCCTAAAACAAAAGCACCTTCTTTCTCATCATGACCTTGCTGCCGTATTTCTTGCAAGTTTTTCTGATAAAGTAGCTAAGATTTACAGTATTGGAGGAATGCACATGTATTTTACAACAACAAAATCAAAAAGAGATAGTTGGTCTTATAGTGGACTTGACTTTAAACAGTTTAAAGAGAGTAAGAACCCATTTAACATGAAGTATGATGAGGCATTCATATCCTGTGTGGATTTTCTCGGTGATACCAATTTTATCGAACACAACTTCATATTTAGCAAAAAGGAGATCATCGAACTTGAAGAACTCGTAAATACACATAATCGAGTAGACGGCTGACGGTCAAATGACCGCCAGTGCGCCTCTCACACCACCAGGTCCTTTCTTCGTCAGGACAGACCAAGCGGTTCTCAATCCCTACCTTACAGGCTGGCTCCTCGCTAAAAATGTCTAACAGACATTTTCTTTACGCTCCGCCCCAGTTCATCCAATCAGACTTTCACTTTGGCGTAGTAATCCATCATACTTTCATAGCCTCTTTTCTTAAGTCTAGGGATGGTAATGGTCGTTCTCAAGATATAACGGATTGAACCAAGAGTAAAAACCACAACTACAATGAAAGAGGTGGGAGTTTCATATCCTTAAAACTCCCACCTCTTTTATAATGATTATTCCAACTCCAGCACTTCCACGCTATTGAGTTCCGGACCTCCTCCACGGTTGCCACTCCCCGCTCCGATATACAATTTCCCTTTCCAAAGCGCTGCATTGGTTCCATGACGTCCTTGATTCAATTCGGGTAGTGCTTTCCAAACTTCCGATTTGGTATCAAAAGAGTAGACTTCATCTCTAGCTGGCAGATCACCTGTTTCGCCTCCCAGATAGATCAATTGCTCCTCCCAGACCACCACACCTGGGCCTGCTGACGGAATGGGCAGTTCCACATCTAGGGTCATCCATTCTTTGGCATTCATATCATACACATCAATTTCTGTCACAACAGCCGTAAAAAAAGCCATAAAATTATCCGCTTCGTGATAGCTTGTGTTTCTACCCCCTAGCGCATATAGCTGCTCACCTATTATCACTGCTGCACTGTGATCACGGATATGTGGCACATCTGGTAGCACCTCCCAAGTATTGGTCTTGGTATGATATACATCCATCATTGCATTGGTTCCACTAGTATGACCATTCGTGATTCCGTTGACCAAATAGATATCATCTCCCTGTACAACCACACCTCCTGCCCCCCTTCTTCTTTCTACGGGTATCTCCAGTACAGTTTTCCATTGATCGGTATTCGGATCATAGCTATAGACATGCGTCAAAGGCTGCTCGGTAGGGTAGCCCCCAGTCAGTCCGCCGACAACATAAATCCTATCTCCAATCGATACTGGGGTAATGTGATGCATCTCCAATGGAGTAGGGTCGTGATGCTGCCAACTGCTCTTTTTCAAATCTAACGCTTCTACAGGCTTGACCCCTCTGCCCCCTATCAGGTAGAGACTCCCATCATGGATCGTAAGTCCTGACTCATGACGTTTCGTAGCATGACCTTCACACGCTATCGTCTGCCACTCCTGTGACCATGCTACAGAAGCAGACAAATACAAACACACCAAGGCTATTCCTTGTATAATAATTCCTTTTCTTTTCATAAAGTCAATATTAAGGAATTGACAAGAAAAACTCATCCATATATTCCCACACAACGATTTGAGCAATACAGAAAACCATTTGTACAAAAAATAAACTTCTTCAAAAATTCCATCCCCCAAATCAAGTACTTTTATTCCCCTATCCACTCCAGCAAGAGACCCTAAATTCATAACATAGACCTGATGATCAGGTAATTAACAAATAACTATGATTATGAAACAGAATTACATCAAAAAACAGATGGATGGAAATCTCCTGTCCAAACGAATGCTAGCAACCCTGGCACTTTTACTCATCTCTCTACTGACATTCGCACAGACGAGTGTCAGTATCTCACCCAAGGTACAGCGCTATGTAGGCAGTGTATCCCAGCTGGATAGAACCAAATACTTTAATATCCATGCAACAAACAACGATAGTGACTTCACCTCTTTCTACAATGACTATAACGTAGGCAAAGGACGTGGATTCTGGGGTCCTTTTTCCTACTCCAACAGCAAAGGCAACCCAGTCGGTAGCTACCCTGCTCCTCAATCCGGAGGAACAGGCATCCGAAGCGTTAGCCGCTACATCGGTACCGAGCACCCTGCCGCCCCATTCAAAGACGGTCTCAATGTCCAGAATGCTGCCAACTGGGCTGCGGAGTATTACCTAGACTTTGTAGATGCATCGGGTAGACCAGAGTTCTTTGAGCCGATGAATGAGCCCTTCGTCCATGCCAAGGACTTCTACACGGGACCATGGAGCAGCAGCGAGAACGATCGCATTAAACTACAGATGGCTGAGTTGTTCAGTGCCGTGGGTGCCAAGTTCCATGCAACACCAGAACTAGCCAATATGAAAATCCTAGGTTATTCTTCTGCATGGCCTTCCTTAGAACTTAACAATTTTGGTCATTGGGACGAGAACATGAAGATGTTCATGGATGTAGCAGGTGCCAACATGGATGCATTTGCGACTCATCTATATGATGGAGTCAATGTCTCAGGGCAGGACAACAAACGATCGGGCAGCAATTCGGAAGCCATCCTCGACCTGATCGAGACCTACAGCTACACTAAGTGGGGAACGGTCAAACCGCATGCCATATCTGAGTATGGTGCGATAGAGCAAGGGTATGGAGACAACTACAGCGACATAGCAAGTATCCAGACTGTACGCTCCATCAACCACATGCTATTTAATCTACTGGAGAGAGAAAACAAAATGGCCATCTCAATTCCATTCATCACCGGCAAGGCCGAATGGCACATCACTGCCGCCAACAATTACCAGCCCTATCAGGCGGTACTCTTCAAACCAACCAATATCGGACAACCCAACCCTGCCGGCTGGGAATATACGCCACGCATTCACTTCTACGAGCTGTGGAAAGACGTCAAAGGCAAGCGTATTTATGTCTCAAGCAACAACCCTGATGTACAGGTGCAAGGCTTTGTAGATGGTAGCAAGCTCTATGTGGCTATCAACAACCTAGACGAAGGCAATGAAACAGTCAACTTAAGCTTTGCCCAGCAAGTATCTGGGTTGCAAAATGTAAAGGTCAAAAGTTTGAAAATCTATGACCAAAGCATGCCTAACATGAGCATTACAACGCAAAGCACAGCCCCTTCGTCCATCACACTGATAGCTGGAGAAACGGTCGTCCTGGAGTACAGCTATGCTAGCAATATCAGTTTTGACAATACCATCAGAAGTAAAAAGTACTATACGAGCAAGCACCTACAAAGCATCCTTGCGAATACCGCTATTAGTTTTACGTTCAACAACGTGACGACTGGTACAGGTACCGCAGTGCTGCACATGGGCATAGGGCGCAAGCACAACAAATCCAAAGCTCCTGAAGTCAAAGTCAACGGCACGACGGTGAGTGTCCCCTCTAACTGGAAGGGCTATGATCAGGCCAATAGAGATGACTTCTTTGGGACGATTGACATCCCTGTCCCTATGAATCTACTGCAAAACAACAATACCATTACCGTTGAGTTCCCAGACAGTGACGGGCATGTGAGTTCTATGATTCTAGAGGTGAGCAAGTACGACCAAGCGGTGAGCGTCACAGACGGCATTGGGCTAGCCTCTCCTCCCAGCGCAATAGAATCCAACACTACGCTCAACTTTACGGTCAACTATTCCGCCAGCACGACTAGAGACCTCATTGTAGAGTTCTGGTCGTCTACAGGGTGGCTAGGACAAGGGAAAACAGTGGTAAATGCAGGCAGTGGTTCATCAAGTGTCTCCATCAATCTAAATACCGCTCCCACGCCTGGCACTGGCTATGTCATCAAGACTAGTATCAGACCTACCAACGGCAACTGGACTACTGCTCTAGATACAGATCAGGCCAACAACATTACCGTCACCGCTCCATCGCTGCAGACCCCCTACGGAAGCCCCGCTCCTACAGTCCCCGGAAAAGTAGAAGCCGAAAACTATGATGATGGAGGAGAAGGTGTAGCATATCACGACACAGACGCTACTAACAATGGCTCGCAGTACAGAAGTGACGGTGTGGACATAGAGGCTTGCGGTGATACTGGTGGAGGATACAACATCGGTTGGATGAATGCTGGAGAGTGGTTGGAATACTCAGTTAACTTCACTGTGACTCAAAACTATGACTTCTTCCCTCGTTTGGCATCCCTCAATGGTGGAGCACAATACCGTTTTCTAGTAGATGGCGTGGATGTAACTGGGACCAAAAACCTAACCGCCACTGGCGGTTGGCAGAGTTATTCGACACATCACCTCAGAGATATCCATGTAACCAGCGGAACACATATCGTTCGCTTTGAAGTCATCAGTGGTGGCCTCAATTTCAACAACTGGGCAGCATGGCAAGCACAAAATGGTGCCAGAATAGCCCAAGAGTTAAACAAATCAGATCTAGACAACACGCTTTCGGTTTATCCTAACCCTCTCGATCAAGATGTTTTGAACATCAAAATAGAAAACGAGACCATGGAGGGTACGGTATCGATCTATGATATGAATGGTCGACTAGCTTACTATCAAAAAATGGAAGGTAAGACGCTACGTATCCAACGTCAGTTATTGCCACAGTCAGGCATCTATCTGCTTCAATTCCAAAGTAGGAATGGACTGATCTCAAAAAAATTGATTCTAGAATAAACAATTATCAACCGGCTCGAATCAATCAGCCGGTTGATTTCCTTTTCGAAAATTATACTTTTCACATAAACCAATTTAGTTATGAAAATTAAACTATTATCCATCTTAGTACTCCTAGTAGTCACCTGGAGTACCGAAATCCATGCCCGTCAGTATTTTGACAAAAGCAAAGATCTATTGTTAGCCAATTTTGATCTAAAACCAGATGAAGACGACATCCATTCGGCAGCTGCTCTAGCCAGTATGCTACAGCATCCTGATCTATCGGGTATCGAGTACTATGTAGTCGCAGGAGCATACGGTATACAAGGAGGGACCTATATCACCTCAGCAGTCCCTGGGTTTTACAACAGCCTTTTTGGAACTCAAAACCAAAAATGGACGGATGCACACACCAACTGGAGCGCCTCGGTGACGCGTGTGAGAGACAAGGTCAAATCCATACTCAATGCTGGAGGAAAAGTCTTTGTTCAAGAGGCAGGTCAATCGGACTTTACCTACGATTTGTGTCAGGCACTTTTAAATGATGGTGTCACTGCATCCACCGTTTTATCCAAGATCATCGTCGTACAACACAGCCAATGGAACGAAGACCAAGCAACACAATGGAAACTCACGTGGGTCAAAAACAATACGGACTACAACAAGATCGACGATGGCAATAGTTCGAACAATGGCACGCCTGGTTACAACACATCCAATACTACTTGGATGAACCAAGCCAAAGCTTCTGGAAACCCAAACACTGCATCTAAAAACTACTGGACACTGGCAGATCAAATCTGTGACAACTGGAATGCTTCATGGGAAAATCCAAATATCGCTGGCGGTGGTGTGGATTTTTCGGATTGCTCCGAAAACTGGTGGATCTTTGATATCGGTAGTGACGCAGATAACATTAGCAAATTTTGGAATCGCTATGTCATCAATACCCCCACTACTGGTGGCGCAGACGACATCAACTGTAGTCAACTACCTACGAGCTTAGCCTCATCCTCTACTATAACCGTCTCTGTACCCTATACTGCCAGCCAGTCAAGAGATGTAGTGGTTGAGTTCTGGAGCAGCAGCTGGTTAGGTAATGGTAGCACCACTGTCGGTGCAGGAAGTGGTACTGCCACTATCAGCATCAACCTGAGTAGTGCACCTCCCGCAGGCAGCAACTATATTTTCAAAACAAGTATCCGTCCCGTAGGTACCAACTGGCAGCAAAACACCGATTTTTGCCAGATCAACAATGTAACTGTGACTAGCGGCGGAAGCAGCCAATCAGCCTATGGAGGCACTGCTTGGGCTATCCCTGGCAAAGTAGAAGCTCAGAACTATGACAATGGTGGAGAGGGAGTCGCATACCATGACACAGATGCTAGCAACAATGGCGGCCAGTACAGAACCGATGGGGTAGACATAGAGAACACCGGCGACAGCAGTGGTACTTACAATATCGGATGGATGAATACTGGAGAATGGTTAGAGTACACTACCCAATTCAACTCTAGCATGGACTACCACTTCTACACACGCGTCAGCTCCATCAACGGCAATGGGAAATTCAAAATCCTAGTAGACGGAAATGATGTATCGGGCACCAAATCAGTCCCTAACACCGGTGGGTGGCAGAGTTATACCACTCTCACTACTTCGAATGTCAATATTTCAGCAGGTGTCCACGTCGTAAGGATAGAAGTAGTTTCTGGAGGCATGAATCTCAACTTCTGGTCTGCATGGGCTTCTCCATCTGCTCGAATGATCAGTGAAGTCGAGACAACATTGTCTGAAGACATTGCACAAGTACACGTATATCCTGTGCCCTTGCAACAACATGGGGATCTAACAGTGCAACTGCCAAAGTCACACCAAGACAGTCAAATCACTCTCTTTGCAATGGATGGAAAACAACTACCAATAAAGTACCATCAAGAGCATGCTAAAATTATCATTGCAAACACTTCAATTCCCCGTGGAATTTCATTTCTCCGAGTCGGAACTAACACGCAAGCCAAAACGATACGGATAAGAAAATAGATGTGTATTAGTTAAAGCATCTAGATGCCTGATTAAAGCCCTAGAAGGAAATACACTTTAATACCTAAAAAAGGCACCGGTTTAGAAATATCACTTCTCTACCTGTGCCTTTTATTATTAAATCATCTACACAGTAAAAGCTGAGTTCCCCCAGCTTTTACTACTAAAATTAACTACTTACTAAATCACTATTTACTAAAAACCTTGGTTCGTAACACTCCATTGTCCGTTCTGACTCGTACAAAAAGCAATGTACTAGAACCAGATAATTGGGACAGAGGTACGTTTATTGTTTTTAAAACCCTGTCTACCTCTTGTACATAGAGCAATTGCCCCGTCATATCTAGTACTTCTACCAGATCAATTCTCACTTCCTGAGTGAACCTTACCGTAACATCTTCGCCCTCTGTAGGGTTTGGGTAAAGAACCCAACCCGCATCATCCAGACTTGACTGAGACGACAATACTTCTGCCGTGACATACACCGAACTATAAGCAATAAGTCCACTAGCAGTCCTAGCAGAAATAATGCTTCTGCCTTCTCCCAGAGTAGTGACCATGCCATCACCAGTGACTGACGCCACTGCTTCATTTGAACTGCTCCAGGCCACTTCCTCTGAAGAACTGCTACCGAGGTTTAATTTCAGTTCTACCTCATCACCAACCCCCAGATTCATGACTTCAGGACTCAAGCTAATTTCATCACTCGCCAACGATGCATTATCCAATGTAGTTTGTAACACAACCGAACTCACTTGTCCTCCCCCATCAGGAAATGAGAGAGAGACAATGTTCTGTCCTGCAACAAGTAGATCACATGAAAAAGGCACCTCTATCAATCCAAAAAAGTCTTCTCTATCTGCTTGGTCATAACCTTTCCAATTGTCGGGGACATCTACCTTGATACCATTGATCAGAATTTCGGGCTTTTTCGAACGATCATGCTTACGTCCAATCCCAAAATTGAGCTGCGCACGACCTTCTCCCAGTTTCACATCTTTGAACTGATAAAAAATAGGCGTATTGGCGGCAATCCCTTCGACAACTCGATTGTTATAGTACCTACGTGTCGTTATTGTATGCTCAAATTGATCTACAGCTTCTCCTAACTTGATGACCAACATAGAAGTTTGCCCTCCTATCATTGAAATATTTTCAGGTAATTCAGCTAATACTTCATCCTTATATTCATGTGCTTTGTCAGCATATATTTTGATCGAGCGATGCCTAACCTCTGCGGTTGTAGGTAGGCCTGCTAAAAAATTTAAATTCACCTCTTCGCTACCGTCAGATAGATTATTCAGTCCAACGTAAAGAACATTTTCATCCAAGAAAGCCACCGTCTGAATATCAAAATTATCTGAAGTAACATCCACACGCTTGCCAGATACGTCTTTCCATATTTCATAAAAAGTCACCCTAGGAGTATACTCCCACCCCTCTACGGTAGGCTCTCCTATATTGGTAGGTTTCCAGAGTACCGATCCATAGGGTTGATAGTTGTTTTCTTCTGTGATATGCCATGTGGCCTTTCCTGTAATAAATGGAATGGACACCTCGATACGGTCATCACGATTGAGTAGATTAAAGAGTATTTGATTAATAGATTTTACGGTTTGAACAGACGCTATGTCACTATAATCATCTCCATAGCCATCTTCAATACCGCCATACTCAGAAATAGCATGAGGTTTCACTTCCCCCCATTTAGCAAAGCTATAAGACTCGATCAAGTCCAATATTGCTTCAGAATTACTTCCTGACCTTCGGGTATTTTGGCCTTCCACATTGATACCATCATACAGATGTGTAGAAAGTGCATCCATGTGTTCCCCAGCTATATCCATAAAGGATTTCATATTCTCTCCCCAATGTCCAAAACCATCTAGTTCCATTGATGGCCAAGCTGCCGAATATCCGATCACCTTCATATTGGCTAATTCAGGGGTCTCATGGATACTCTTACCTATTTCTCCATACATTTGAGACATTCCTTTCTTGATTCGAACATTTTCTGCAATATTCCATCCACCATCATAAAACTCGGATGCATGAACAAAGGGCTCATTCATCGGTTCAAAATACATAGGGCGATCACTATCACCTACCCAGTTTTTGTAGTACTCTGCAGCCCATTCACCTGCTGACACAGGATCCAAGCCATCTACATAGGCATTGTATGGGTGCTCCGTGGATATGTAACGTGTGACAGCTCTGACAGTATTGTCCGTATTGGATTTTGGATTAGGGTATTCTCCCACCTCCTGAGTTTGCCCCTTGGCATGGGAGAATGGCCCCCAAAACCTCCGTCCCTCTACTACATCATAGGTAGACTTAAACTCTTGCGCTTCTACGTCATTTCCCGTGTTATGATAAGCAAAGTATTTTTCTCTATGCAGTTCATTTTCATCTCCTAGGTACCAAAGTGTGTTTACATCTACGACAACTTTCGTCTGACCATAGCAAACATGTGATGCTACAACCCCTACCAAACACAACAATACACCCACAATACACAACCGTAATTTTTCTTTCATATGCTATTGAAATTATATTAAAACAACCTTAGGTCAGGTGGTATAATGTACATCAAAGTACGCATGCAATTTAGTTGTTAGGCTACTGAGAAGGGAGTGGTATTTTACTTCAAAATTAGGGGGGATAGGCTAAAAAACTGCTAATACAACTCTCTATAGCAATATTCAACACCTGTGTAAAGCAAAAGAGCCACTACATTTATATGCAGTGGCTCTTTACAACTACTCGCTACTTTATGGTCTCATTCCTCTAATATCCAAAGGATCATCGTAGTGAGCCTGCAAAACCAATAGCTCATCAAACAAACTGGCTACTTTCCCCTCATACTCAGGCGTGTCTGCTAGGTTGGTCATTTCTTCTGGATCATTGTTGAGATCAAAAAGCAGAAGCTTCGCTGCTTTAGGGTAAGCCACTAGCTTATACCCATCCTTCCTAACGCTTCGTTGCTTGTCGACATACGCCCCGTAGATGGACTCATAGTTTGACTGCACCTGCTTCCCACTGATCAGTGGCATGACACTATTAAACTCTACATAACTCGGTTTTTCTATTCCTGCCAAATCAAGAGCGGAAGCCATCACATCCTGCAAATAGATATCTGTATCTATCTGTCGTCCTTGAGGGACATCTGGCCCCACTACCATAAAAGGAGGCCGCACACTATGGTCATAGAGACTTTGCTTGCCGATCAACCCATGCCTACCCATGGCCAAACCATGATCTGCGGTAAAAAAGATATAGGTATTCTCCATCTTTCCACTTGCCTCGAGGGCATCCAAAATTTGTCCAATTTGATCATCTAGATGACTAATCAATGCATAGTATTCTTTAATATGGGTCTTGGTAGCAAACTCCGTTCGTGGAAAAGGAGCCAATGCTTCGTCGCGCAAAGATGGGCCATTGCCTATCAAATCTTGGTATGGATATACTGGCACCCAGCTCTCTGGAAGCGTAATATCCTCTACCTCATACATCTCTTGATAAGCTGTTGGGGCTTGTCTAGGATCGTGGGGTGCATTGAAGGCCAAATACATAAAAAAAGGATTATCCTTTTGGGTCGCTTGATTGATAAAACCTAAAGCATCCTCTTTCAGTACTTCACTCCAATGACGACCTCCAGCCCAGTAACCTCCCATAGCAGGGTCATCAGGACGCCATGCGGTGTCTTCAGCATTCTGCGGTCTGTTGTAGCCTAATGGCATGACCTCTTCTGAGGCTTTGAGTCCTTTATCCACCAGTTCCGCAAATTGCTCAACCATCTTAGCGTGATCCCAATGATCTTTTGGCATTCCTGGACGAACGTCTACAGAGATATCAAACACTTTGGATGCTGGTGCATCTACATGCCATTTGCCAGTCATGTAAGTATCATACCCCGCCTGTTTCATAAGACGCCCCCATGTCATATCTAGAGAATCTCCATTTTTCCATTGCTCTCTAAACTGATTGACTCGCCATACTGAGCGTCCAGACACCATCTGTGCGCGTGAAGCGGCACATACAGCTCCATTCCAAGCCCCCATATTGTATGCGTGTGTAAAGGTGGTTCCTTCCTTGACCAATCTGTCCATATTAGGAGTAATAATGTCCTCATTGCCTAGCGCATGGACCGCATCGTAAGTCTGGTCATCTGTGAATATGAAAACGATATTTGGCTTCTCACTTATCTTTTCTGGCGGTTGACATCCACTAACCACCAGCAGCGAGAACAACACGAGATACATTCCTTGTTTCATCATAACTTCTAAAAAATTATTTTAATTCTAAAGGGGTTGTACTACCATACCCCTTGCCACGGATGGCCTCAAAATCCGTCAACATTTGCTGCAGCTTTTCGGAGTTCTGATCTGCTAGATTCACTTGTTGAGCTTGATCTTCAGTCAGATTGTATAGTTGGAACTCCTTCGCGTTTCCTAGCTCTATGTTGACCTGAGTATTGACAGAATTACCTTCATACGGAGGGATCATCACCCAATCTCCTTGTCGGAATGCCGTACGAGAAGTCGCCTCTAACACTAAGTTATCACGTCCATCTTTGGACTGTCCTAACAGCGCAGGCAAGAAATTTTGGCTATCCGAACTACTAGGTTCACCTCCAGTCAGCTCTGCCAGTGAAGAATAAAGATCCAACTGGCTCACTAGTGCATCGGATACTACTGGTAGTATATTACCTTTCCAGTAGGAGATAAATGGCACACGAGTACCTGCTTCAAACAAACTATATTTCCCTCCTCTTAAGCCCCCTCTAGGGTCATGTTCACCGAGTAGCTCTACAGACTGGTCGTTGTAACCATCATTAAGTACCGGGCCATTGTCGCTAGTCAGTATAATCAAGGTATTTTCCAATATCCCCTCATCTTCGAGCGTCTTGACGAACTCACCGATCATCCAGTCAGCCTCTAAGATTACATCGCCTCTAGGCCCCATACCTGACTTACCCACGAACCGCGCGTGTGGGGTACGTGGTACATGCGGTTGCTGCATCGCGTAGTAGAGAAAGAAGGGTTCGTCTTTGTGTCCCTTGACATAGGTCTGGGCATGCGCCAAAAAATTATCCGCCATATCTTCATCTTTCCATTTTGCACTCTCCCCACCCGTCATGTACCCGATTCGTGGGATACCGTTGACTATACTATTGTTGTGACCGTGGTGCCAAGTCAGCTTCAAGAGTTCGGGGTTATCCTTGCCCGTTGGCTCTCCTTCGAAGTTTTCCTTATAATTGATCTGAATGGGATCAGTAGGATCAAGGTTTTCCACTTTTCCATTTTCAATATATACCGTAGGTACTCTATCCTGTGTGGCTGCCATGATATAGGCATAGTCAAAACCCACTTGATTTGGGCCAGGACTAATATTTTGGTTCCAATCCACATTCCCACTACCTAATCCTAAGTGCCATTTCCCGACGATTCCTGTATGGTATCCTTGCTTTCGAAGCATCTTAGGGATAGTCTCCTGTGCAGTATCAATCAACAATGGTGCAGTACCAGGAAGAATCTCAGCACCTTTTTTTCGCCATGGATATTGTCCAGTGAGCAAAGCATAGCGGCTAGGTGTACAAGTAGCTGAGGTGGCATAGCCCTGTGTAAACCTAACCCCTCCATTAGCCAACTTATCGATATTGGGGGTAATGATTTGAGTGGCTCCATAAGCACTCACATCCCCGTACCCCAAATCATCGAGATAGATTACTACGATATTGGGTGGGGTGCTATTATCTACATTGGATTCCCCGGACTGTGAACTGTTGCATGCAGCTAAAAAACCTAATAAGGTAATGGTTACAAATACTGTTATTCGTCGTTTCATTGTTGATTTTATTTCGTTTCGATTGACTGGCCTGATTGAAGTTGACTATCAGCTGTATAGCGGTAGACTGCTGCTCTCCCTTCCTCTCTTGCCTTTCTGATTTCAGAGTTCCAGACTCCTCTTAGTTCGTTCAGTTGATCTGCGTATTGCTGATCCTGTACGAGATTCGTTGTTTCCATCGGATCTATGCTCAAATGGTAGAGTTCTTCGTAAACCACTTCTTCGCCTTCCAAAGGTGCTTCTACATACTGCCTGTACATCGCTATGTCAGGATCATGTACTTCATACAACATTTCATTGACACTCATGCCTAGCTCTTTTGCTGTTTGTATTTTTCTCAAAGCAGGCAAATTGTGATTGGCATAATAACGTATATACTTCCATTCCTTGCTCTGTACTGCCTCACACCTTGGGTTTCCAAACTGCGTAGACCATAGGTTTTCTGTGTACACATAGTCTCTGACCTCATCATTCGATCCGCTAAGCGTACTTGTCAAATCCTTTCCTTGAAAAGACCTAGGCGCTTCTATATGTGCCATCGATAGCATCGTCGGAGCGATATCAATACTTTGTACTAGATGATCTAATCGCAATCCTTTATTTTTTCTTTTGGCCTTTGGGTTATAAACAATCAAAGGCACTTTCGTTGTTTTTTCATAACACAGTGCCTTACCTCCTAAGCCAAACTCCCCCATAAAAAGCCCATGATCGGAGGTGAAGATGATAATTGTATTTTCCTCCAGATTCATTTCCTTCAATGTTGCGCGTAAGCCTCCCATTAACCGATCTATACCTGTCATTGCCTGCATCTGTCGAAGATACATTTCTCTCACTTCCGCTGGTGAGTCCACATAATCATAGCCAATCTGCCGGTTATCCGCCATCAGCAAGTGCTGTGGCAATTTGGGAACGCCAATATCCTCTTTGGCTACATAATGCGGAGGCAAAGGAATCTCTCGATCACGGTACAGACTCTTGTATATCTCATCATCATTATCCCTCATCTGCATGGATCGTGTACCTGCACCGTGAGGGAGATTAAGACAAACGGACAACACAAAAGGCTTATCCTTTGGTCTTTGCTCCAAAAACGTAATAGCTCCCTCCATCTTTTTGGCATT
The DNA here is from genome assembly GCF_900142205.1 of Reichenbachiella agariperforans. Classification (GTDB taxonomy): domain Bacteria; phylum Bacteroidota; class Bacteroidia; order Cytophagales; family Cyclobacteriaceae; genus Reichenbachiella; species Reichenbachiella agariperforans. Next base: position 178,611 of record NZ_FRAA01000007.1, on the reverse strand, counting down.
CGGATCGAGAAAATCCTCAATCCCTTCTCCCACGATTTCTATCTGCGTATCGGACTGGGCATCCTCAAATATCTTGTGTCGATCTTTTGGGTAGAATCCCAAATGTCCATGTCCTGCATACCAATAATCGAAGCTTTCTTCCATCACTCCGCTTTCATATCCTCCCTGTCCGATAGGTGCATGATTTTTACCAACCCAGCCTGTGTAGTAACCATTTTTTCGCATCACCATGGGGTAACTTTTACTCCACGCTTCATCAGACACACTGGTACCAGAGTTGAAATTAACTCCATGCTTTCTTTCATACTGACTAAGTAATATGGACACCCTACTCGGAGTACAGATCGCACTGGTCACGTGCGCATTGGTAAACAATACACCCTCATCAGCCAACTGGTCTAGATTCGGTGTCTGCACAATTTCGTTTCCAGTACAGCCCATCATACCATAGGGCTGATCATCAGTCAATATGAAGACAAAATTGGGTCTATCTTGAGCACATAACACGATATTCATGAGTACCAAACACATGCCTATTAGATATCTCATTGTATTCTAAATTTTAGTGACTCTAACATAAAATGCAGCATACGGATCCCCCTCAGCTTCTGCAAACAAAGTTCTCAACTCGGTATCCCCTTGCTCTAGTGACAATTCGAAAGATACAGTTTGTGCCGTAGGGTCTACTTTTTTATCTAAATGCTGGTCTGCTATCTCGATAGATGCCGTCTCCACAGGGAGCGCTACTCCTGCTGGCAAGGTCTCTACCGTAGTACCTGTCACCGCAGGTCTTGGTGGTACCTCAGCACCGATTGCTGCTTGCGCTTCTGGTGGCCAGCGAAATAACTCGAAGCGATAGTCCCCAGACTCGGGTATACTTACAGTATAATAACCATCAGTCTTAAAGCCCTGACGCATCAATTTTGAATTCCAAGGAACGGAATTGAACCCTCGTTCTTCATACAAGTGTAAATCATGCGCCCGTAGCAATGTAACAGGTTCTTCGATTGGGCAAAGAGGGAATCTTGGTACGCGCTGGATATCTTCCTGAATACTGTTCCACCAAGCATCGTAGGCCATGGTCAATTCTTTAAATTTATCAGGGTAATCATTCTTCACATCCTTTTGCTGGCCTGGGTCATCATCTATCTTGTAGAGTGCGTTCCCATTAACCAATCGCCACTTATCTTGCATTGTGGCACTTTTCCTCCATTTTTCTGGAAATTCCTTTCGCTGGGAATCTGTAACAATCACTCGATCTGCTAGCCCCACCTGCTTATTGAGTAACCGTTTCATCAGGCTTACTCCATCCCAACTCAGTTCTGAGACACTTTCAACACCCGCCATTTCCAGCAGTGTAGGCATGATATCTACATGAGCTGTCAAGTCCTGAATATCAACTCCTGCTTTGACCCCCCCCTTAGGCCATCGGATAAAAAATGGTACGCGATGACCTCCCTCATACTCCGTTCCCTTGCCTCCGCGCATGCCTGCATTGTAACCACTAGCAGCCAATCCCCCTTTGCCATACTTAAAACCTGCGGCGCTACCATTGTCCGTCATAAAAATAAAAATGGTGTTTTCGCTCAACTCATTTTCATCCAAATAAGTCATCAAGCGCCCTAAGTTTTCGTCCAAATTCGTAATCATACCATAGAAAGCAGGATTCGCTACGTCAGGATTGCCTTTATACCTTTCCATATATTCATCTTCCACATAGAAAGGCCCATGTGGTGCATTGGTCGAGATGTAAGTAAAAAAGGGTTCGTTTTTTTTCTTTTTACCATCGATGAATTCAATCGCTAAATCAAACCATACATCGGTGCAATACCCTTTATACTGTTGGGGTTTTCCATTATGATAATAGACATCATCGAAGTAGTCATTGTTCCAATAGTCATGTTGCTGACCGACTCCACCACCAAGGTGTGATACGACTTCTTCAAACCCATTATCCTCTGGTCTGAATGGATAATTATCTCCCAAATGCCACTTACCAAACATTCCAGTAGCATAGCCGTTTTGCTTGAGCACCTCTGCGAGAGTCACCTCATCGTCATTGAGTAGTGATCGCCCTGCTATCGTATGCCACACACCTGTTCTATTAGCATATCGACCTGTCATCAGCGCAGCACGCGTAGGTGCGCAAGTAGGACTAACATGAAAGTCGGTCAATCGTGTACTCTGCAAATGCAGCGCATCCATATTAGGTGTGTGGATCGCAGTATTGCCATGTACTCCCACATCTCCATACCCCTGATCATCGGATACAACCAACACAATATTAGGTGGATTGACTCCAGCCTTTTCACAGGACCAAACACTCCCTACTACCAACACTCCTAACAATATCCTTAACAGTCTCTTCATCTTAATTCGCTAAATCAAACAAATAATATGAGTGCTAAAGTAACTAGACCCTACAGCAAAGAACATAGGCAAATACTGAACAATACAAGGGGTAATTTGAAATGTCAGTATTTACCCCAGTTGATACAGTCTCTGTGAAGCTAATATCGTGTCATCATTATTAAGTTTAGGAAAAGCAACATGAAACAGATCTCTACGCTATTGATTATTTTACTATTCGCTCAGGGAGCACTCAGTCAAAACCCACTCGTCACACATATTTACACTGCAGATCCTACGGCACGCGTATTTGATGGGCAGCTGTACATCTACCCCTCCCACGACATAGTACCTCCAGCTGATTTAGAAAACCCGCCAAGATTTTGTATGCCAGACTACCATATCTTTTCGTTGGAAAATGGCAATACTTGGAAAGATCACGGCGTGGCACTAGATCAAAACGAAGTACCATGGGGAGCAAAAAACTCTTACGGCATGTGGGCACCCGATTGCATCAAAAAAGGCAACAAATATTACTACTACTATCCTGCCAAACCCAAAGACGGAAGTGCTTTTAGACGGATTGGGGTTGGCGTATCTGATAATCCAACTGGGCCATTCAAATGGGAGAAAAACTATATAGATGGGGTAAGCGGAATAGACCCAGGCTTACTTATAGACGAGGACGGGCAGAGCTACCTCTTCTTTGGTGGAGGGCACGAACTATACGTTGCTCCACTGGAAAACAATATGAAAAAAATCACCCAGAAGCCTCTCCTGATCGAAGGACTACCCGCTGGGTACAAGGAAGGTTCCTTTCCGTTCAAAAAAGATAGTACATACTACCTGACTTTTGCCCATGTATTTGCGGACGAGGGATACACCATAGGCTATGCCACCAGTCAAAACCCCATGGGGCCCTACACTTATCAAGGCAAGATCATGGACAACATAGACAATGGCACCAATCATCACTCCGTAGTAAACTACAATGACAGATGGATCCTCTTCTACCACTGGTGGGACATCAGTGGACAAAACAAGCTTCGCTCGATGCGTGCTGACTATATGGAATTCAAACCAGATGGTACGATCCGAAAAGTAAAACCTACACTACGTGGCATCAACCAACCAACCTTAGGTGATACAATTCAAATCGACAGATACAATGAAATCAAAGGCGCTCAGACTGCTTTCGTAGGTGGCAATGAGCCAAATGGCTGGATGGTCTGCGAAACTCGAATGATGTCACATGTTCGGTTTGATCAAGTAAACTTCGGAGCAGGCACAGCTAAAAGCATACAAGCCAGAGTAGCCTGCGGGCAACGAATCGGTTCATTTGAAGTACACGTGGATAGCCCCAATGGGCCTACAGTCGCTACCTTCCCTGCTCAACACACTGGGGGATGGAACAGCTGGACAACTCTAGAAGCTCCAGTGAAGCAAAAAATAGACGGTGTACACGATCTCTACGTGGTTTTCAAAGCAGAGTGGGGATCCACTAAGATCGTCAATCTAAATTGGCTCTTGATAGAGTAGAGCATTTCACCAGTACAATAGGTGACGCCTCTTCAGGGGGTGTCTAATAAGCTCTGACAAAAGATTCCCCTCTACAATTCCTTGGTCTGGCGGAACTTCAATCCACGATCATTTCCCCCCATGATTTACTCGTTGTAAATATAGGTTTGTAGAGGGGAGTCATTGACTCCAAACAAAGCATAGGATCGCTTATCGGTATTGATAATTCCAATGGCATTGGTCTGACCTGAGATCATCAACCCACTCTCTCTGGGAGATACGGGTAGCAGATCGCCCGATTGACTTCCCACTATGATCAGCCCCATCCCTGCGTCATTCCTTGAAGTCTCCACTTCAGACCCTAGCTGGTTTCCTCCCATCATCAGATCGACATAGCCATCGTGATTGTAATCGATTACTTCAATATCTTGTATAGAAAACCACTGTGCTTCGTCAGGCAACAAATGAATCCGGTTCACACCCGAATCATTCTCTACCCATATATGAGCAAAGCTCTCGGCAGCATACTGCAAGGAATTCTCAAGCATGTACTCTCCATAAATATCTTCCAAAGATGCATCAGCAAAAGCTTCATACGTTTTGAACCTACCCTTAATGGCTGGCACCTGCTGTGATGAGCATTCCCTGCCCCTTAATGGCAGTAGCGTTCCTTTCTTTCGGTAGCCCAATACGATATCAGAATGCCCATTTTCATCAAAATCGTTCGCAAATACTAAAAAAGGATTTTGACTACTCGCTTTGTACTTATAGTTCAACCCCAAGTTGCCTAACACCATATCCATATCTCCATCTCTATCGATATCCACGACGGACATAGCTCCATACCATCCTGTAGGAACTTCTTTCAACATCATAGACCTATGTTCAAAATGATCATCGACATAACTAAAAACACCTACTCCTAACCACTCTCCCGTCAACAACAATTCTTTGGCACCATCTTGATCCCAATCTACAAAAGCAGCATCGGTAACCATACCTGGTTCTGCCAAATCGCCCATGCGCTGAGTCGACAGCAAAGCAAACTGCAATTCATGATCCTTCCCTCCTAGGTTTTCTAGCACCACAGTTGGTGGAGGGTGTGGATACTGCCCTGGGGACACCCTGCCTGCTATGAGCACGTCTTGATCTTGATCTCCATCAAAATCGAATAACAACGCGCTTTGACCACTACTCCGATAGCTAGGGAGATTACTTTTTTGAAACTCCCCGTTCACATTGATATACAATCTATCTTGATAAAATGAATCCTCCTTTGTCGGGTCATTTCCTCCACTCACAACCAATAGGTCTAGGTCTCCATCCCCATCTATATCCTCCAGTATACTGCCTACGTCTTCGTTCAAACTATCTTTCTCCCAAGGCCCTGAGATTTTCTTCCACACTTCATCAGCCGTCAACTCATACATAGACGAAGAAGCATCAACACCATTGCCAATAAACACACGGGGTTGATCACCAACCATACCTGTTGCAATCGTAGGTCCTAAGTTTGAATAACGGTGGGGCAAAAGAGGTTCTACAAAGAAATCATTATAATTATCCTCTCGGTGAATAAAATTCACGGTATTCGGACTAGATGCACCCTTAGTTTTGTGTTCAGGTTTGGTATATAAATTCGCTTCTTGATAATCAAGCCTCAGCAATTGATCTCCAGCGATATCTTCATACTGACTCAGCTTACCATCCGGCCACCTTACGATCAAGCTATCTACCACAGCTACCTGACCCAATCCAAAATACGACCTACCATCCATTGCCGATTGAAAACCCCTGGTATTCGTCAACTGCCTCGTCTGACGAGTACCAGCTGCATACAAGGAAATCTCCGCCCCCAAAGCAGATGGGTTACCTTTCGAGCCGATCAGTCTCACTTGCAAATAATGATTAGAACCCTCTCCTACATTTTGATATATCGAAGCAGGGGCATTGATATTATGAACAAGCATATCAACTTTACCATCATTGTTTAGGTCTGCATAGGCGGCTCCATTGGAAAACCCTTTTTCGTCCATCCCCCATGCTTTGGAGACATCGGCAAAGGTCACATTCCCTGTATTTTGATACAGATAATTCTGCAAGGGTGTACTGGGCAGCTGCCTGTAATCCTTCTTAGCTCCGAAAAATTCCGCTTCTTTAAATTTCAGGTTCGCATCGTTGTTATTCACATCTCTTAGTATCCCATTACTGATGAAGATATCTTGATTGCTGTCATTGTCAAAATCTGCAAATAAAATAGACCAGCTCCAATCGGTTTTCGCCATTCCGGCAAACTGTGACACTTCACTAAATTGAGGTATCCCATCGGCTGACACGCCCTGATTCAGCTGCAAAGCATTGTGCATGTATTGATAATGAAACCCCATTTTAACTCCTTCGAAAAACTTGTCAGGCTGCATACTAGCCATGTTGGTTTTAGATCTTTTGTGGTCAGAGGGTGTCATATCTACTTGTCCCAAATCGATAAAGCCGTCATTGTTGATATCTGATGCATCCACTCCCATTCCAAACATGGCAGTGTGTCCCATCGACTCTTTGAGGACTTCCTTGAACTGTCCATTTCGTTGATTAATGTAAAAATAGTCTGGTACATTAAAGTCATTGGAGACATAAATATCCTGCCAACCATCCTGGTTAAAATCCACCGTAACCACTCCTAACGACAGCCCGAAATTTCTGACCCCACTTTGATCTGTCACATCGACGAAGCTTCCCCCTCCCTTGTTTTCGTATAAGTGTCCAGAGTATTCATGATGATTTTTCTGCATCAATCGGTAGTAAAACTCATTTCCTTTACTCACTTCGAGTTGAGGGTAATTGGCTACATAGAGATCTAAATCCCCATCTCTGTCATAATCAAAAAAGCTAGACTGTATCGATGTGGATTCATCATCTACCCCATACTCTGCTGCTCTTTCAGTGAAAGTATTGTCTTGATTATTGATCCAAAGCTCATTAGCCGTCTCACCATATATCCCTGACACACATAAGTATATATCCAACCATCCATCTGCATTGATGTCCGCCAGTGTAACGCCAGTATACCACCTGTCGTCTCCCGATAGACCTGCATCGGTAGTGATGTCTTCAAATCGAAAATCGCCTCGGTTGAGGTAAAGTTTATTTTGGGTCATATTGCCTGTAAAAAACAAGTCGATGAGTCCGTCATTGTTGAGATCACCTGTAGCTACGCCACCACCCATGTATAGGTAGGGGTAAGTGTAATAGTTGAGCGTATCATTTTCTTGAATTAGATTATTAAAATGAACCCCTGTTTGACTAGCATCCAATTTTTGAAAAATCATTTCGGAGGGCGCGTTATCTGGTGATTCGCACCCCATCAATAACCCAACCAAGGGAAGTATAATCAAGACAAGTTTTCTCATAGTTGTTTCAATAAATAAGATCGCCTAAAAGAACATAAGTCTCTTAGGCGATCTCCAAACACTTTTCAGTTATTAATTATTGTAACCTGGGTTTTGTGTAAACACATCACTATTATCCAGCTCAATAGAAGGAATAGCCATATACTCTCTACCAGGCTGGTATGCTCCTGTACCACCACTTTCGCTCTTGATAGACGAGTTGTCAGCAATTCTAGACTTAACCAATCCCCATCTCAACAAGTCGTAATACCTCGATCGCTCTAAGCTTAGCTCTTTCACTCGCTCATCACGGATATCTTGCATCGTCAGTGTAGTAAATGCTGGCATATCCACCCTTGCTCGAACTTCATTGATCGCATCAAGAGCTACTTGGGTAGAGCCGTTGAGCTCGAACTCCGCTTCAGCATACATCAACAGAATATCAGCATATCGAATCAATCTAAGGTTGTTACCAGAGAAATGCCACCCAATAGATGCTGCCGAATAGCCTTGCTCAAAATCCAAATGCTTACTAGCAAATATCCGTTGATCTGTCGCTCCATAAGCATCCTGAAAGGAAGTCCCCTCATAAGTAGCCGATTGCAACACGTCTCCCTGATAGGTAGTCGTTTCGGTCGTGTTCCAAAACAGTGTAGTAAATGCCCTAGGATCTATTTCACCGTTAATCGTTGTTTCATCCAAAAACAAGTCTAACGCCCATTGGTTGATGCGCATCCCATCCTGTCCTGTATAACTCTGCGGTGCTAAATCCTGATGAAAAGCTGCACCAGTACCATGTGAAGCACAGTCTGCACACCACCCCTGATTACCATCTGCTAAAAGCTGAATTTCAAATAAACTTTCCTTATTGTTTTCACTGGCCTCTCTGAAATTGTCTCTGTAGTCAGCTTCCAAGCCATATCCAGAAGCAGGATCCAGTATCTTTTCAAACGCTGCTTTTGCTTCGTCATATTTTTTCTGATACAAATAAGCCTTGCCTAACATAGCAGTAGCTCCCATATTCGTAACTCTTCCCTTATCAGTCTCAGACCAATCACTGGGTAGTAACTTCTGCGCCTCTAATAAGTCTTTCTCTATCTGCTCCCACACCACTGCAGGATCTGCCTGAGGTACTTCACGGGTATTCAGAATCTCACCAGCAGGAACAATGATCAGCGGTACATTGAGCCATGTATTGACCAGGTTAAAATAATTGAAAGCACGAATAAAATATGCCTCTCCTAATATATTGTCCTTTGCAGACTGATCCATATCTATATCTGGGACATTCGCCAACACGTCGTTGGCACGTGAAACCCCTTTAAACATAGCGGCCCATACCCAAAAAGCAGCGTTGCTTTCTGGGACTCCTGCAAACTGCCCTGCAGCGGTTCGTTCTGAGGTGCCGTACCCATTGACCAAATCATCACGATAATCTGACACAAATACTTCGAATCGTGTATAATACCATATATCTGTAAATGGAGCATAGGCTCCCATAATCCCTTTTTTAGCATCATCAGCTGTCTGCCAAAAAGTAGATGCTGCGGGTGCATTCGGGTTAGTCTGTTCTAAAATTTTACTTTCGTCACACGCAGTATGCCCTAGCAATAGCATCGTTAACATCCCTGCAATCGGAAAAATCTTATTTATTTTCATAACGTTATCTTTTTCTTAGTTGATTAAAACGAGACTTGAACTCCCATCATAAAAGTACGTGGTGTGGGATAGGCACTTTCATCCACGCCTGCGTTGAAAATCTTCTGACTCGAAGAGTTTCGGTCTCTACCTCCACGTCCTACCTCAGGGTAGTAGCCTGTATATTTGGTGAGCGTAAACAGGTTTTGAGCTGTACCATAAATCCTGACTTTGCTAACACCTAGTTTGTTTACCCACGCAGTTGGCAATGCATAACCAATCTGTGCATTTCTAAGTCTGAAATAAGCACCACTACTCAAGTAGAAATCGGACATCTGTCTATTGTTAGCCGGATCAATAAGAGAATTTCTCGGCAGATCGCTATCAGTATTGGTCGGAGACCATCCATCAGTAGCCTCTGCGAGATAGTTGCCTTCAGTATCAAAAAACCCTCTATATCGAGTACCATCTAGGATTTTGTTCCCTGACACTCCATTGAAAAACAACGTCAAATCAAAGCCTTTATAATCAGCTGACAGATTTATTCCATATTCAAAATTCGGAATCGGGCTCCCTAAGTATTGTCTATCCTCATCAGTGATCCCTGGTACTCCGTCCACATCTTCGAATATAAAATCCCCAGCACCAGCATTGGGTCGGTTGTCAGCTACGGCCGCTTCATCAGTCTGATAAATACCCACTACTTTCAAACCGTAGAAAGCGCCTATCGGCTGTCCCACATCTGTAAGACTTGCAGATCCCCCGTTAGACGTATATCCACCACCCGGGATAGGTCCAGACAACCCTAGCGCTGTAACTTCATTGTCTAAGTAGGTGAAATTAGCATTTACATTAAAGTTAAAATCCCCTACTTGCTCAGCATAATTCGCCATGAATTCAAACCCTTGATTCACTATGGTCGCCATATTTCTTTTGACTGTACCGGACTTTCCAGTCCATGGCGATGGCTCATAATCTGCAATGACATCTCTCGACTCTTTATTGAAGTAGTCCATGGTAATAGATAATTTATCTCTAAGTACAGAAAACTCCAATCCAACATCCGTTATGACAGAAGTCTCCCACGTGAGCAACTCGTTAGTAGCCTGTGTATTGGCATAGCCAGGCTGTCGAGATTGATCTGACCCGGTGATATATGAGCTGTGTACATTGTAAACTGGATCAGCAACATAAGGCACTGCATTGTTCGAACCTATCTCACCGTAGCTGGCTCTTAACTTTACATTCGATACGAAGTTGACCGATTCCATGAATCTCTCATTGCTAAGATTCCAACCAACCGCAAATGAGGGAAATGTACCCCAAGGGTGATTCTTGAAAAATGATGAAGCGTCACGACGAATAGAAGCAGTGACCATATATCTACTATCATAGACATAGTTCAATCTACCAAAGTAGGAAATCAGTCCCCACGTATTGTCATAAGAAGGCATCTCAGCTCTATCCGCTGCTGCCGACGCTACTCGGATTTCATTATTTGGAAAGTCCCTTGCTACCACTCCTAACATGCGTTGATTTCCATTTTGGTTGCTATACCCCGCCAAAACTTCAAACTCACTTTTTCCAATATTCTTTTTGTAGGTAAGCGTATTTTCGATGAGTGATGAGAGATAATTGGTATTTTGCTCTTTTAGCTCTGCAAATTGCTTAAACCCCAGCTCCGTATCATTGAACCTAAAAGTAGGTGTAAAAGTGTAGTTATTATCAGCATAGGCTTCTATCCCGACATTCAATCTGTAGGTCAGCCCCTCTATAAATTCATAACTACCTGCTACGTTTCCGATGAGCGTGTTTCTAGTGACTGTTCGATCTTCTAATGACGCTAGTCCTAGAGAATTCGTAATATTTCCGATCCCAATATCTGCTCCATCCGTTCGCTCGGCTGTAAAATTGCCATCCGCATCGTACATAGGTACTGTAGGGATTAGGTCTCTTTCCTTGTTGAAATAATTGTTCGGATTGTTGATGGTACGGGTAATACCGATGGTCTCTTCAAATTTGAATTTACCTCTCGTAAAGGTAGAATTGGCACGAATGTTAAAGCGCTCATAAGATGACTCCTTTACGATACCATCTTGCTTCATATGGTTACCAGAGATACTGTATGTGGCATTATCAGAGCCTCCAAAAATTCTCATGTTGAGGTTTGACATAGGTGCTGTTCTCAGGCTTTCACCTTGTATGTCGCTATCGATAGATGGATCAAACATGCTATCATTGGCTGATGAATATGGCGTTGGGACAAATCCAGGAACGTCTGCACTACGCGCATTGTCATTGTCTATGGCAGTATTTCTAATATCCGCATATTGCCTTGCATTAGCCCAGTCTAATGTCTTCACGGCTTTTTGAATTCCATAACTAGCGTCTATTTCGATTCCCACCTCTCCAGACCGACCCTTCTTGGTCGTCACAATGATGACTCCATTCGCCGCACGAGAACCATATATTGCACTGGCAGATGCATCCTTAAGAACGGTTACTGACTTAATATCACTAGGATTCAAACTACTCATACTCCCCGTCAACATACCGTCAATGACATATAATGGTCCATTGTCTGAAAGTGTGCCAGACCCTCGAATCGTTACTATGGCATTGGCTCCAGGAGAACCTCCTTGGGTTTCAACACGTACACCAGCCATACGACCTTGTATAGCTTGCTGTGCGTTGACAGTAGGGAATTTGGCTATATCATCACCCTCGACTAGCCCTACAGACCCCGTCATATCTTCTTTCTTTTGTGTTCCGTACCCCACTACTACGAGTTCGTCGAGTTGCTCCGCATTGAGCTCCATCTGCACATTGAGTTCAGATCTACCCGCTAAGGTTATCTCCTGAGTCAGGTATCCTAAAAACGAAACAATGAGAACGGCATCTTCAGGTGTCACTAAACTAAACTGACCATTGATATCGGTCGTAGTGCCCTTAGAGGTGCCTTTGATCAAAACAGATGCGCCTGGTAGTCCTTCCCCCATTTCGTCCAACACTTGTCCAGAGACTGTTACGTCCTGCAACTCTGAGCTATTTTGTTCATCAATCACTGCAGACATACTGGACTTTTTTCGAGACACGTATATCGCATCATTTACTCTCCTAAACTGCACATTGGCACGTCGAGACACTTCTCTGAGTGCTTCTTCCATACTTGTTTCCTTAAAGGAGACATTCCCGATCTTCTTAGATTCTATCTCTTTTTCGAAATAGGAAAAAGTAAAGGGCGACTGCTTGTTGGCTTCTTCAAAGAAATCAACAAGATCAGCATCTCGGAGTTCTAGGTCTAGCAGGACTTCTTCCAAAGCCATCGGCTGACCAGAAGTATCCTTAGCAGACAAAAACGTCAACAAAAAGCAGTTGACCAGCAATCCAAAGGACATATATTTAGTCATAGTAATAATTGTCCTTACTATTTCAGTAAGTAATTTAAGCTTCATAAATTTGCATTTTAAGTTATACAAGCAACTTAAACTGAAGGGGTTATTATGGGACGGGCCTGAGAAATCTGTCCCATGTAACTCCTTCTTAGTTTAGAGTTTATTTAGTTATTATTTAGTTATTATTTAGTTACTATTCATTTTCTTCTTAATACAATCTGTCTTCCCTGTTTTTGATAGGTTAGATTACCAGCAAAGCAAAGACCGGTAAGCAAGGTTTCTAATGACTCCTTGCGATGTACACCCGAATAGGGTTCATCTCCGAAATCCCCTTTTATTAAAAAATCCACATCATACCACGTCGATAACCTATCCAAGACCTTAGACAAGGGCTCTCTTTCGAATAACAAAGTCCCATCTATCCAGCCAAAAGTAACGAGTGCGTCAACTGGCATTTTCTCTTTTCGCACATCCGACCATGTCACCATCTGATTGGGTTCTAGGTAAAACTGATCCTTGTCTCTTTCACTGCTCACCTTGACCTTTCCTGATTTGACGGCCACTTCGAGACGTGATCCTCCTCCTAGTGCCTTTACATTAAATGATGTGCCTAAAACCTGAGTCTGAACCCCTTTGGCATGAACCACAAACGGACGTTTAGGCATTCGTTCTACTTCGAAAAATGCCTCACCAGTCAGATATACTTCTCTCTTTTTCGTTGACATAAAATCTGTAGCATATTTGAGAGAAGACTCGACACTTAGTTTCACTCTACTGCCATCGGGAAGTCCTACGGTTCTTAGCTGACCTCTTTCCGTTTTTATTGTCTTCCAATTTTCCGCTATTGAGCCGGTAGATACATTCGAGGGCTGCAGAGAATAGTACACTGCTATTGAACCAACCATCAATAATGCTACAACCGCTGCTGCCAGATACACCACTGAACTGGACCTAGAATCTATATTTGGCAAGTTGTTCGTCGCATAATCCCGATCTATTTGCGACGCAATGGCTTTTTTCATGCGCGCTTTACTGATATGCTCTGGAAACTCCACTAGAGGATGGTTATCCTCTATAGAACACATAGAAGACACGATTTCTTCATCATCTATTTGTGTATCTAGCAATGCCTCCCTCAACTCCTGCAACTCTCTTCGGTCTGCTCGGTTATTAAAGTAATTCGAAAATGCTTTTTTCATTCGTATACAAATGTGTGTTTCGCACAGGTCTCATATAATAAAGACACGAAACAGAATCAAAACCCAACCTTCTAGATGAAAATTATTTTGATGCGTTGACAGCCTGACGAATTTGGTTGACAGCCTTTTGCCAATGTTTTTCTACCATGGTCGTGGAAATAGCCATTTTAGATGCTATTTGATTATTAGTGAGACCTGATTTCACTTTGAGTTCATAGACCATTTTTCTCTTTGGGGGGAGTTGCGCTATCGTATTATTTGCCCTACCCAATGCCTCCATATAGACATATTGATGTTCGACAGATTGGGTAGCGATGGGTTCATTCGCCTCATCAAGTAAGGGGAGTGTGGAATACCGAGCCTTGTCTCTGAGGAGGTTCAACAAATGATGCTTACACAACTTGAACAGATAACTCTTTGCAGCTTGATGAGATTCGATGCGATTCACATTTTTCCAAAACTTGAGCATAATATCATGCACGGCTTCTTCTGCTTCGGTCCATGATTTTAAATATCCATAACAATACCGAAGCAACGTCTCTACGTACTGATCATAAAAATCCTCAAAACGGACCCAAGAAAACTCTTTTTTTCGCTTTCTGAAAATCATATCATGCTAGTACCTATACAGAGGTTTAACCAAGTAATTGTTGAATAAATAAAAATACCTAATGCATCAATCACCTCATATCACATATGATCTGATTTGTATACTTAATGGATTGATAATCAGATTCAAGACCATAACTGTGATCAAACAAAAATGGTGCGGAATTTTAAAAAACCACACCACTTTTATTTGTCATATATCTTTGGTCTATCAATCATTCTATTTTCACCAACCAATCCTGATCTGGATAACCTGACGGAGGTGTACCCAGCACTACCTTAGCTCCGCCTTTAACCTTACGAACACTCCCTTTTAAGTCCGATTTTCCCGTGATTGGATCAAACCAATACACTGATAATTTTCCCTTGGCCTGACTCAAATCCAACACTACCTCATCTCTAGTATCTGTCAGGTAACAAACGTACAACTCATTCTCTTTGGCTAGACAATAGCCATTAGTGACCAACTCCAGTGGCTGCATATCCTGCAGCGGGAGTTGACCAAAATAACTAATAGCATGCTCAGTCATCTCCCAGAGCCTGTCCCTTACTTTCCAATCTTCGCTGCTCAAGTCACTGTGCTTTTGTTTGTAACCGAAGTAATGTTCTATACCTGCTCCACCTCCGATGAGGTTAGGATAGATGACTTCCTTACGTACCGTGTCTTGCTGTTCTGGTCTATCATCAGACCATGCACCTATCTTTGCTGGGCCGATTTCATCGATCCATATCACCCAAGGTTGCCCTGCATCAGCTGATTTTTGTCTCCACTCTGTAGTGACCTTATAGGCATCATGCGGATGATGAATTTGAAAAGAAACCCCATCGAGTGACCTATTGCCCAACAATGGTGTCATCGTACGCTCATGATCTTTGAGGTTTGGTAAAGTATGAATCACTAACAAGTTACCATAAGGTTCGACCGAGCGGAAATAATTGATCATCTCCTCGCGCATTTGTTCAGTTTGTCCTACAGGACTCCAGTTCGTGATACCATTTTCCTCCCCCATATTCCAAACAAGTCCTAAATGATGACCAAATCGGGCAATTAACTCGCGGTAATATAGTTTTCTCTGAATCCCTACTTTTCCTATATCAAGCAAGTTTTCGTTTTCGGTCTCTTGGGTAATCACGTGCTGTGCTAGACCGATCTGATCCATGTGACTAAATACCAACTCCCACTGCGCGAGCTTACTCACATCAAACCGGTAGCGTTCATGCTCCTCCGTCCATGGCCATACGTTTTTACCATCCCCCATGACATTCATGGTCAAGAAATACACCGCATTTATTCCTTTGGAATACAAATAGTTAAGAGACCCTATCAGGTTTTTCCCTTTGCCCTTTTGCCATGTCACGTCACCTTCACGGTAATCATCGGCATGATTATCATAACGGTGCTTCTTGGGTGTGCCATCAAATTCATAATAAGCCAACAAATCCTCAGGGCTATTGGCTCCTCCCTTGACGAATACTTCTCTTGTTCCTTCAAAAACGGGATAATGTCCTTGACCTTTCGTCAACCTTCCCTTGGCACGAAAATCACGACCCCTTTTATCTGAAGTAGCCACTACAAAACTCCCTGAATCACCATCAAAAGAGATAGGTTGTCCTGCATCTACTCTATCATCAATAGCAATATTTTTCCCTTGGCGAAACGAAACTTTATACTCCCAATTCCCTGGCAGATTGGGGACAAATTTTACGTGCCATTGATTACCCGATCGGGCACTCGTCTCGGCAGCTTGACCATCTGCCGCAAAATACCCCGGCACAGTGATTTTTGTATCTCCATGGCTAAAAGTAGCCTGTAAGCGATAGCTCAAAAAGGGATTGAGTGTATCATACTCACTGGTAGTGGGGCCCTCAAAGGTCAAGGTCAGCGTATGCCACTGTTTCAACTCTCCTACAATCTCTCCTCCATACACTTGTCCGACCATCAAGCCAAACAATAAAAAAAGTAATATATCCTTCATTCGTCTTTTCATGCTTATTTCAACTTAGCTTGTTTCTTGTACTTCTTAGGAAAATCTTCAACAGGTCGAATTTGCATACGGCGATAATAAGCCTCTGCTGCCTCCGACTGTATTTGTATTTTACCCGAACTGACTGGAAAAGTCTCTCCATTCAGATCATATCGAGCATTTTTCACCACATTCACTACATGACCATTGACGATATGAAGACTGGTCGTGCCTACACAAATAATCTCCAGTGTATTCCATTCTCCATTAGGCTTTTCATACAAGCCATTTTTGGAAGCCTGACCACTTTCATATCCTTTCTCCCACTTTAGAGGAGTCAAGTCACCTTT
The DNA here is from genome assembly GCF_900142205.1 of Reichenbachiella agariperforans. GTDB lineage: Bacteria > Bacteroidota > Bacteroidia > Cytophagales > Cyclobacteriaceae > Reichenbachiella > Reichenbachiella agariperforans. The sequence goes on along the minus strand of NZ_FRAA01000007.1, from coordinate 162,203 downwards.
AGGGTTGTAAACAAAATATGAGTTGCCGTTTTCTTTCTCTAATCGGTCGGCAGATACATCGCCATATACATCTGTCAAAGCAATAAAATCTCCCATATCACTCTCTTGGACCTGACACTCCAAACTGCTCATCCATACATTCCAAAAAGCGCCATGAGGCCCCTTGCAGTGATAGAGTATACCGTTGTCTCTTTTTTGATCCAATCGTGGCTCCCATTTCTTCTCCCCCCACTTAAAATCCGTTTTGAAGTGGTAATTTCCATATTCCTGCTTACTGGTCAATCCTCCATATATCTCTCCGCTGATAGCCAATACAGGCTCTTCATTTTCTATCTGGATACTAAACACATTTTTGGGATCATTGTGCAAGCCTAGCGGAGTTCCCTTCCGAACATCATTACTCTTTGGCGCATCCCCTAACCCTGACACAGAGCTATGTGGGACTCCCAAATATTTATCCCACTGGGATAATTCCTGATCTAACAGGTCGGTCCACCCTTCATCCAACGCTAGATCATAGCGCCCTCCTGCCCAATTGATGGCTTGTGAAAGATGAGTTCTAAAACCTGAATCATCATAAGTCCCTTTGCGATGACCCAAACCTGTATAAAAGACTCTACCTCCTTCGAAGTAATGATACCAAGCTAGCGGATGATTCTCTCCCATATTACCGCCATTATAGCTTTCTTCATCCAAATTCAAGATAACATTAGCATGCGCCACCACTGGTTCTTTATAGTTGTACCACTCGTCGGTAAAACTGAGGCTGTCTCCCCACTGCTCTACCGCTGGATGGCTATGACTAACAGTACTACGAGCCTCCTGTACTTTTGGGTGGTTCTTGAATCGGGCACCTATCATTTGTCTAAACCAAGGCCACTGCATCTCCGTGTCTACGGCCGAATGTACACCGACAAAGCCTCCCCCTTGGCTTATATACCACACCAGAGCCTCCTGCTCTTGCTCTCCGAGTACATCTCCTGTGGTATTGAGAAAGAGTAATACATCTACCCCTTTCAGGTTGTCAACAGAGATATCTAATGAGTCCTCTGAAAGTGTCAAATTCCAATTTTGCTCATCGGCCCATTCGCCTAACGCGCTTTGACCTTTTTCGATGGATGGATGTCGCCAACCATTCGTTTTACTAAAAATCAATACTTTGAGCTCATCTTCGTTTTGCGCGAACAGGCTCGTTCCGAAAATTTGTAGAATAGCAATCACGGCATAAACCCGCCAATAATTTTTCTTCATCATTTAGTCTTTTGTTTCATGTCCTGATTGGCTGCTAATATCCGTTCTCTTTGCTCTCTATTCAAGCCATGTCTGTAATAAAATTCTGGTTTGTAGTAATTGTTATGCTGTTTCATGGCAGGGTCATTTACATCTAAACTCAGATCACAATCAAAACGCAATAGGACAGCATGGTTTTGCGCCCAAGTAGTTGCGTTAGTGATGTGTGACACCCCCCAGGTGATGCCTCGTCCATTTTGCGTATTGGTAAATGCATCTGGCACATAGGGGCCAGCAGCTGTGGGCATGAGTGACGTGATAGCTGCAATCTGGAAATTGACTCCATCAGGAGCATACTGTATGGTAAAATGTTCGTTACCATCCTTGATTACAAGTGCTGCAACTCCTTGTTCGAATGGAAACAAAGTCGTCTCATGACCTGAGGTTATCACAGGGTTTAGTGGATATTTTTCGAAAGGTCCCAAAGGGTCATCTGCTATCGCCAGCCCTTGCATTCGTACCAATCGAGGATCTCCATCTGCGTCAGACTTGTAGTATATCCATATCTTCCCATCACGAACGATAGGATACGGATCATGTATCGAATATTGGTCCCACTCTCCTTCTGCCCCGTTAGCAATGACGACTTCATTGTGTGGTGTCCATGGGCCATCGGGTGAGTCAGCATAGGATACAGCTACTGGACAATCATCCCCTCGCTTGCCACTGGCTTCCATGAAGCCCTGATAGTAGAGGTAATATTTCCCCTTCCATTTCAATATATCAGTGGTAGTGACCGACCGCCAACCTACCCGTGGTTTCGGAGGACGCGGCACAGCTACTCCTTGCTCCTCCCAAGTAAAACCATCCGTACTGGTCGCATACCATATCTCTGCCAAGTCCCAATCTGTAGACGGGATGGTATCGTTGCTCTTTTCAGCACCCTTTGGTGAAGTAGATGTATGACGATATGTATACCAGACGTAGTACTTACCGTTTTCATAGATTACTTTCGAAGGGTCTCGACGTGAGATAGTCCCGTCACCACCATGGTAATCAAATCCCTTTAGTTCCGTGTATTTAAATTGAGAATACAATTCATTATCCTCTGGCCTTGGAGCCATATAATTGTCATAGTTTCGCTCCATCGCAGCACTCAGTATTCGCTTTGGTTTTTCTTTTGGAAGCCAAAAAGGAAAACCCTTTTGTGTGGACACTGCCTCCTCTTTAGTTGGCGCTACATTATCCTGACAACCCCACGTAATCATCGAAAAAATCATCAACAAGATGATTGAAAAATCCCTATTCATGTTCTATCTTTTTTATTTCTATCTCTTACTATTCTCTTCGATCCAATATGATCTTGGTTGATTTCAACAAAATATCGGGTTGTACATCATTAACCATGACTGTACAACCCGATTGCAACCAACACAATCAATAAAACTAGATTTACTATTACTATTCTTTAATAATTCTTACCTGAAACACCTGATCCATCCCAGCTACTTGCAAGACATATACTCCATCTTGCAACCCTGACAGATTCACTTCTCCAGCAGACAATGCACCTGTTGCTAGGACTTTTCCCGACAAATCGAAAACAGAATATGGACTATTCATGTTTAATCCCTTGACAGTGAGACTACCTGTCGTTGGGTTTGGGTACACTTCCATTCCTAAATCTAAATCGTCTACCGTCAAGGTGACTTCTTCTACCTCTACGCCTGACCTTGCTATATCGATACTGCTATTAAATACCTGCAATACAATAGAGCTAACATGTCCTCCCTCATCTGGAAAGACTAACTCGACGGTATTATTCTCCTTTAGCAACTCATGCGGGACAGGTATCTCCAACACACCAAAAAAAATGTCTCTAGTAGACTGATCATAGCCTCTCCAATCAACAGGTACAGGTACTACCTGATTATTGACCTTCAATGCAGGTCTCAAGCTCATCCCATGATCACGACCTATACCTACTCTTAGGACTGCTTCCCCATGTTCACCTACATCAACTCCAGGTATAGAAAAAGCTAAACTTTGCTGAGGTCTGATAGGGACGAGATAATTGGTGGCATAATATTTTTTTTCGTTGAGACTTTCACTCAGTGATATTTCATTTTTAAACTCATACTTCATGATCACTGTTGCCTGTTGCCCCAGGTCGAAAGCATCAATGGCAGCATCATACACCAGCGTGTCCAATTGTGGAATGTCTCCTATCTCATACAGATGCTGTGCTGTAATTTTAACTAATGGATTGTCTGATGTACCCTTGATTTTCAAATTCACTGTTTTTGCTTCTTCATTCAAATTACTGAGGATCACATAAGCCGTTTTTCCATCTACATAAGCATCAGCGATCATATCCATGTCATTGGACCAGCTATCTACCCGCTTTCCGTTAAGTTCTGCCCACATTTGGTAGTACATAAGTAGATCCGTATACACCCATCCGTCATGCGCTTTTTCTCCTTCCACTTCACCAATTTCACGCAGTAGTCTAGGGCCATAAGTATTGTACTCTGCATCTACAGGCTTGGCCCAGCTGGCCTTGAGTAACATAAATGGTATGGAGATGATCAACTGGTCGGGACGCTCCATGAGCTGAACCATCATGGTGTTGAACGAACGAAGATTGTACCAGTCTTCTTTGGGGTCATAGCCTCCATCACACGTTTTGCATAGCCAACCGTATTCGGAAACCGAAAAGGGCTTGACCTCACCCAATCTAAGGTAACTATAGTGACTTATCATATCCATGATCGCTTCTATATTGCTACCAGAGCGGTGCAGCTCCTGAGACATATCACCTGTGGTTTGGATAAAATCGTAGAGATGAAAAGAGAAAAAATCCATATCTGCTCCCGCTTCGTCTATGAATGTCTTCCAAGTTCCATTCCAGTGACCAAAATTATTGGATTCAAAAGCGGGATGAGCTGCTGAGTAGCCTCCAACCCAAAGGTTAGGATTGAGGGCTTTGATACGCTTAGCCACTACACTGTGGTATTTACTCATTTCTAGGTTGGTAGTTCCCAACTGCCCCGTCTTTACAAACGGTTCGTTGATCACTTCTACAAGTCCTGGTTTTGGACGACCCGTGGTACCACCTTCACCAAAATACTCCTTGAAATACTGCCCGTAAAATTCAGCTGTAGCATCAAACCCTTCATAGATCAATCCATCCTTGGTAGCCTGCCCATGAGGAAACATATGCTCTTGTCCCCCCACTACCATGTTTGCATAACGATTCTCAAACTGATGAACAAAAGTCTGCGACGAATAGTTACTCTTCTCATTCTGTCCTCTTATCTTCATATAGTCCACATCTGGCCAGCCCGCCTTGTTGGGATCTTCTTTGGTATTGTTCCATTCCCAGACAATACCTCCATTGTTTCGACCAAAATACACGTCATAATCCTCTAACAAGGATCGCTTTTGTTCATCACTTTCCCATTCATTGCCAGTCAGGTCATCGTGAATCGTGATAAACTTGGCACGATCAAAATCCGACACACCATTGACAACATGTTGGATGTGAAGGTTCACATCTACAGTATCTTGACCTTGTACTATATTATACCCCAACATCAGGATAAATAGAAATAGGTAAAATTTCAGTTTCATAATCAATTCTTAACCTTTCTTTTTTTAATCACACGAGCAAAAGTATGTTCTAGGATAAACATAGATACAAATAGACAGCAAATAACAAGGTAGAGATCACGCATATTAGGAGTAAACAATTCCCCCCCTCTATTAGGAACAGAAAGCCAACCTTACCTACTGCATTCTGTTAATTTAATCAGTCAACGTTAGCTTTTCTGTAAAGGAACCCGTCTCTAGATTCAAAGTAATCTCCTGCTCTCCAAGTGCTCTCACGAAAAGCATAGCACGTCCCTCATGGGTGGTAATCATCGGCAAATAATGGTTTGCTACATTTTTCTCCCAACCATTGTCTACAGCGACCAGCTCCGCACCAGCCAGCGCTATTTTAATCTGACTCTCCTCGTGACGCACCGGATTCCCTTCAGCATCATGTAGCTGTAGCGCCACAGGTATGATATCATCACCTTCGGCTGCACCGTATGCCACAGTAGCCATCACAGTACTAGCCTTTCCAGCTGATATTAGTTGATCTTCGGTCACTAACTGTCCTTCATTGTAGCCCTTTACCGTCAGTTGACCAGACTCATAGGGCAGTTTCCACTTGACGATGTTATCCTCTGCAAAATCACTTCGCAATTTTCTTCCAAGACTCTTTTCGTTGATTAGCAATTCGACTTCTTCACAGTTGCTATAAGCCTGCACGACGATTAATTCGCCTTCTTCATAGTTCCAGTAGGGATGTATATTCTGATACCATTCCCATCGACGAAGCTGGCTCCATACTGGCGGTGCAGTCATCTGCATATCGAATCGCCAGCCTAACTCAGGGTCATATGAAAATTCTGACTCTTCAGCCCGAGTTGTGACGGCATACACTTTGGGTTTTTCGACCCATAGACATTCGAAAAAGTGGCCTCTTGGCGTTTTAAATCCTGCATAATCAAAGAAGGAAATCTCCAGTCCTTTTCTTGGCCAAGGACCCGCTTCACCCATGTAGGCGAAACCTGTCCAGGCAAACATCCCAGCCACAAATGGCCTGCTCGCGACATTTTCCCATTCGGAATAAGCCCCCCAATTTTCCGACCCTATAATCTTCATCTCAGGGTAAGTTTCGTGCGCCGCATCATAGCACTCCGCCCGATAGTTAAACCCCAGTACGTCTACAGCATCTGCATACCCACTCGCTGCAGCGATAGACGGACGCACACTTCCACAGGTAACATACCGTGTGGTGTCCATCTCCTTGACCCACTCAGAAAGCATCCCTGCGATCAGAGCGAGAGAATCTACTCCTCCCGTCACCTCATCAAATGTTGCTTTTACTTTTTCAGGATCAAACTCTGGGGTTTGCCCATAGCCTGCATGATTAGGATTGATGACAGAAAAAGCTTTGGAATAATCTGGAAAAGTCCACTCAATCTCATTGCCTATACTCCACATAATAACTGATGGATGATTGAAATCTCTACGGATCAAATCTTTCAAATCGCGCTCGGCCCATTCCATAAAAACATCACTATATCCTTGGGCAATGTCTCCCTTCGCTTGGTTGTCACCTAGGTAAACTAGGCTCTTCCCTTTGGGCTGGTGCCACTCGTCGAAGAATTCATCCATCACCAGCATGCCCAACTCATCGCAGACCTCCATAAGTAGCGGAGAATGTGGGTTATGTGACATACGAATGGCGTTGACGCCTATTGACTTGAGTTGTGCTACCCGGTATTCCCAGATGGACTTAGGTACAGCAGCGCCAAAAGCACCTGCGTCATGGTGAATATTCACTCCTTTTATTTTAACGCTTTCCTCATTGAGAAAAAAACCTTGATCCGCATCAAAACGAATACTTCGAATCCCAAAGTTCTGGGTTTGCTGATCTACTTCTTGTCCTTGATGTTTGACATGTGCCACAGCCTGATAGAGCGCTGGCGTCTCTAGCCCCCAGCGCTGTGGGTTGACTACTTTCAAAACGGCACTATAGCCTACGCCACTGCTTTCGGTCATGTTTGTTGTCCCTATTAGAGCACCATCAGGACCGAGTATATCCAATACAACTTCTGTTTCGGGGCTTGCTCCTACTATTTGCGCATTGACGCGCACCTCTGCCTCGCTCTCTGACACCTGTGGAGTCGTGATCTGTAGTCCCCATTGTGCCACATGCACAGGATGAGTACGTACTAGACTGACATCCCGATAGATACCTGACCCTGTATACCAGCGCGTATCGGCATACGCCGAGTGATCCACTTTGACTTGCAAGGTATTGGGCACATCATATCGTAAGTATGGCGTCAATTCATGTGCAAAAGAGCTGTAGCCATTGGGTCGTTTCCCGAGATACTCACCATTGATCCATACTTCTGCATTGCAGTATACGCCATCGAATACAACTGTCGTTTGACGACCATCCTCTGGCACTTTGAAGGATTTGCGATACCAGCCTATGCCACCAGGCACAAAACCCGTACTCGCCGCAGTATTTTCTGGTTGATAAGACTGTCGAATACTCCAATCATGCGGCAATACCACCTCTGCCCATGATACATCCGAAGCACTAGGATCGTCCACCTCTCCGAGATGAAACTGCCAGTCCTCATTGAACAACCGCTGTTCTCGCTGTATGGTAGTATCTTGACACCCCACCAAACTCGAAAAAACAATTAGTAGAGCAAAGAAGTCTCTTATCCTCAATTTCATATCAATCCACATGTGCTGCTACGTCCCCTCCAATATTATTTTCAACATATCCTTCGAGCTTGATTTTAAACGCGTAGGCATAATTCCCTGGCCATTGCTTTGGTGCTGTGATGACCAGTCCTTTGTGGTTTCGTTTCCAGCTCAACTTCTCATCACTACCCAGTAGTGACACTTCTAGGATTTGTGAATTAAGCACACCAATATCCGTACTCAGCGTTTTCATCACGATATCATTTTCTGTTTTGTCCATCACGATGGCATAAAACTCCTTGTCTGATTTTTTGGTATAGCGTATGTCTCGATCGGTATAGATGATCTCCAGTTTTTCGACTTTGTGTCCGCCTTCTGGCAAGCGAGTAGGTCCCTCCCCGAAAACCAGCCACGGCCGTGTACCGTAGATCGCTTCACCATTGATCTCCAACCACTCTCCCATCTCGACGAGTAAATTCTCCATCACTTGAGGAATAGTCCCATCAGGATTTGGGGGAACATTGAGAAGCATCAATCCATTTTTTGACACAATATCGACTAGGATATCGACTAAGTCGTTGGGTGTCTTAAACTTAGCATTGGGTCTGTAAAACCATGCTCCTGGGGATGTATCTGTAAGCCAAGCCGGGTTCTTAGGCTGGTTGGGTCTACCACGCTCATAGTCTTTGATGGCCATGTCCTCACTAAAAGTACTCTCTTTGTAAGCCACACCTACTTCTTTGCCCCACTTCTCTGCTTGGTTGTAGTAGTATGACAAAAACTCATAGCGAGTCTCTTCGCTCATGTTTTCCAACCACCAATCAAACCATAGCAAGTCTGGCTGATAAGTATCGATATACTCTTTGAGCACCGCCCACCAGTTTTTGTAGAAGTCTGCATCTGGGGTATCCGACTCCAGCGAGTGAGGGTTGGTATAGAGATCGTAATCTTCTGGAGCTACTCCACCATAGGCATGTGCTGGCGCAAAATACTTCCATGTAAAAGCATGATGAAAAGACGCCATAAATTTCATCCCCCGTGCTTCTATCTCTTTCTTGAGGTCTGCTGAGGGGTCAATCCCTCCATAGTTCATAGCGTTCCATCGGGTAGCCTTGCTGTCCCACATCGCGAAGTTGTCGTGATGCATGGCTACTGGTCCTGCGAATTTAGCTCCTGACTTCTGAAACAAATCTGCCCATACCTCAGCATCAAACCCCGACGGATCGAACTGCTCGATGAGGTATTTATAACCATACTCAGCTGGGTCACCATATTTCTCTTTGTGATGCACATGGTTGTTGGTAGGCTGACCGCTTTTTGTCGGTACTTTTTGCCCATCCTCATACATCTGTTTGCCATGCCATCCCCCGTACCACTTGTCGGGATCGATCCCTTCGAAAGCCGAAGATACAGGGCCCCAGTGGGCGTAAATCCCAAATTTGGCATCCAAAAACCACTCAGGTATCTGATAAGTAGACAGTGACTCGGTGGTCGGTTTGTATTTTTTCTTTTGAGCGTGAACTATGCCCACTGTACAAGCGAGTAGGGCGATGATTAAAAAATGCTTTTTCATATGTGACTATCTATTCCTATGGGATTGGTTTCTAACTTAATAGAGGCAACAATGCTAAACATGACAGTCAAAAGAGAGGGTAGGTAAATACTAGAGCAAAACAGGGGGAGAAATGCACCACCCATTCATGTGGTGCATTTACAGCCCCTATCGCTCCTCTAGGGGCACAGCATCTCCCACTTGCTGCTGCCAGACTTGCAATTCTTTGAACAGTTCGGTTTCGGTACGCTTAAACTTCCTTTTGTCAATGAGGTTTTGGGTTTCCCAAGGATCCTTTTCCAAATCATAAAGCTCACGATCCCCAGATTTGGGATAGACGATTAGCTTCTTATTGTCAGAGATAATGCCGCGCTGACTATCGAACATCGCCAAGTAGACCGATTCTCTGGCACCATTTCCATCTTCGATTTGTGGCAGCAGACTTTCAAAAACCACATGATCTGGCTTAGACACATCCAAAAAATCCAGTAGTGTAGGATAGATATCCTGCAGGTATACACGGTTCGAAATGCTTTTGTTCTTAGGTAGACCGGGTGCCTTGATGATCAAAGGAGCAGTGACACTGGGTTCGTAGAGACATACCTTTCCCGCCACACCATTCTCGCCGAAGCTAATCCCGTGATCACTCATGAAGACAATGATGGTGTTCTCATACTCCCCACTGGCCTTGAGTGCATCTAAGATGTCGCCAATGCGATCGTCCATGTGCGTGACCATCGCACTGTTTTGCTGTACACGGTTGCGCATGGTTTTCTTGCTCAGAGGAGCGTTGGTATAGTTGTACTCGATGTTGGGATTGAGGGGACCCTCGACCACACTAGGAGGCAAACCAATCTCATCGGTGGGATACATATCGTAGTATTTTTGCTCCGTTTGGCGAGGCACATGCGGTGCATTAAAAGCCACATACAGAAAATATGGTGCGTCATCCTGATAATTCTCAATAAACGAAACCGCTTCTCGGCCTGTCACATCTGTGATATGTCCCTCGGGACTGTTGTAGGTTTTGAGCTGTCCAGGCTGAATACTCCCCAGACTGTCAAACAACTGAGCAACGGGCTTGCCCCAGGCGTGCCACTTGCCAGTCATATAGGTGGAATAGCCCGCTTCTTTGAGTAGCTCAGGCATCGCTTTCGGGGCATTATCTTTGGTGATTTTTTGGGAGTCCCAGAGATATTTACCGTAGAAAAGCATCGTCCTGCTAGGAACACATACAGCAGGTGACCAACAGCCCATGTTGTAAGCTGAAGTAAACGACACGCCTGCATCCGCGATTCGGTCTATATTCGGCGTTTTCATCTCGGGATGTCCGAAAGCCCCCACGGCTTGATTGCTCTGATCATCCGATTCGATAAACAGAATATTGGGTTGGGCAAAGGACGAAACGACTGACGTAAAAGCAATCAAGAAAACAACAAGGCTTTTTTGCATGAGTATGAAGGGATTTGATACCTAACAAATGTATCTCTATCCAATTGATCTCATGGGAGGTAAAAAACACCTATCACAGGGGGAAACAATTTACCCCTCACTAGTGCTGCCAAATATCCTTTCGGTATTGTCCGGGAGAACTTCCACTGATTTTTTTGAACAAACGCGAAAAGTAGGACATATTCGGAAGTCCCACGCGATGTGAAATTTCGATCAAAGAATAACTCGTGGTGGTAAGCAGCAATTGCGCACGATGAATGCGCTGCTGCTGGATATACTGTACAGGGCGCATACCATATATCTCGGTGTACACCTTGGAGTAGTAATCGACATTGAGATGTGCCTGATCTGCCAACGACTCGACCGTCAGTGTCTCTGTGAGATGCTGATCAATATACCGTGCCGTCTGGGCAACTAGTTCGTAGGTCTGATTCCCCTTGGTTGGCTCATGGTTTTCTTCCCTTACGAACCTAGAGAATAAAGTGAGTAAAATCCCTCTGGACTCCAGAATGGCAGAAGCTGTCAGTTTTTCGTTTTTCTGCAGAAAACTCATCAAGACTGGTTGGTTATCATACACGCTCGGATCATCATCGAGGTACGAACGGTTAGGGTTAAGCTCCAGATACCTCTTCATCAATTGCAGGTCTTGATCAGTTGCTTTCACTTCATAGTCAAATTTCTTGATTTGGTAAATGGACTGCCCCTCACCTACTTCCTCCAAAAAACTAATGTAGTATTGACTCATCGTATCTGCACAGCTGTAGCGACTGTAACTAAAGCTGGGAATAAGGTACATATAACCTGGCTTCAGCACCCACTCTCTGTCATGGTGATAGACCCGTCCTTCTCCACTTTCGGTATAGTACAACCGACTAAATGGGCTTATCACCTTATCATAATTCCAACGTGTATCGAGTTTGACATGACCTGCATTGAGCAATGAAAAGCGAAGTGTCTGTAAGGTTTTGTACATAAATGAATAAATAAAACACAATTATACAGCTATAAAACAAACTAGTAAAAACAAAAAAATCTGAAATGTACATCTTTTACTCGGATTCATCCTAAAGTAGGTTAAAACTAAAATCTACTTTTGATTTTACAAAAACCATGAAAGACTAAGTAGATATGATAAACCGCTGGATTGCGCTTATTTCAATCACTGTATGCTTCTCTTGTAGCCCAGATCTACCCAAAGACATACAGGCAAAACTAGATCAACTGCCTGCGCAGCTGGATTTCAACACCCATGTCAAACCTATCCTTTCTGACAAGTGTTTTGCGTGCCATGGTCCTGACAAAGCCACACAAAAAGCCAGTCTCCGTCTAGACCTAGCAGAGGGAGCATATGCCGAACTACCAGAAACTCCAGGCAAATACGCAATAGTCCCAGGACAACTCAATCAATCAGAGGTATTTCACCGCATTGTCACCGATGATCCTCACTACGTCATGCCTACTCCCAAATCCAATCTCTCACTGAATTCACGGGAAAAAGCTATATTGATCAAATGGATCGATCAAGGAGCCGAGTACAAAGACCATTGGGCTTTCATCCCCCCTGTTCTCCCTTCTCTTTCTGATACAGAAAATGAACATCCGTCCCAAAACCCAATTGATAGGTTTGTCCAAGATCGCCTAAGTCTCGAAGGACTACAACCTCTACCAGAAGCGGACAAAGAAACACTCCTACGTAGACTATTTCTAGATCTAACAGGTCTCCCTCCAAGTGTAGAGGATACGGATAGATTTTTGGCAGACAACAGCAGTGATGCCTACGAAAAACAGGTAGATCGTCTATTGGACTCTCCCCACTATGGAGAAAAAATGGCTACCGATTGGATGGATCTAGCACGATATGCAGATACGCACGGGTATACGGTCGATCGATACCGTGACATGAGCCCATGGCGCGATTGGGTGATTGAGGCATTTAACAGCAACATGTCCTATGATCAATTCCTTACATGGCAGCTGGCCGGTGACCTGCTCCCTAATCCAAGCAGAGAACAAATCCTAGCGACTGGTTTCAACAGACTACATCCTCAAAACATGGAGGGTGGTATCGTCGATGAAGAGTTTAGAGTAGAGTACGTTTCAGATCGTACTTCTGTATTAGGTCAAGGCTTGATGGCAATGACCCTCGCCTGTGCTAGATGCCATGATCACAAATACGACCCCATCTCACAAAAGAACTTCTTTGAGTTATCCAGTTTTTTCAACAACATAAATGAAACAGGCCAGATCTCATGGGACCCTGAAGACATGCCTGTTCCTACACTCATGCTTACCACAGATGAACAAGAAGACATCCTTGCTTTCATAGATCAAAAACTAAGTACTCAAAAAGATCAACTCAATAAAATCAAGAAAGCAGAGGAAGACCACATAGCAAAATGGGTTCAATCTGGACAATTTCACACTCTCAAACCCACACCGGTCAGTTCCCTAGCAGCTCATTTCACACTGGATCATAACCTACATAACCAAGTAGGCAAAGAAACAGGTAAGATGGATAGGAAATTCAGCAAAGGTGAAAAAGCGAATTTCATCAAAGGCAAACAAGGACAGGGTCTACAACTGGATGGAGATGCATGGCTAGATCTCAAACCTATCGGTATATACAGTCGGAGCGACCGATTTAGTATCGGTATGTGGCTACAGCTCCCCACAGACCTCAAAGAAGGAGTCATCTTTCACAAAAACCTCGGCAGCCGCCTTCACGGCTTCAAAGGCTATCAACTCTACCTAAAAGATGATCAACTCCAACTGATGCTAGCCCGAACTTGGCCAGACAATGCCATCATTCGCACGACAAACAAGGACATCCCCAGAGACAAATGGTTTCATGTAATGATGACCTATGATGGCTCCAGCCAAGCCGATGGACTCAAATTATATATGGATGGGAAATTACAAAATACAGATATAGTCAAAGACAATCTCTACAAAGACATCCTATACAGTGACAGTAAAGCCGAAATCTCCAAGAACCCTGCCGAACCTGGGCTTAAAATAGGTGCAAGATGGCGAGGACAAGGTATCAAAAATGCTTTGGTCGACGATATAGTTATCTACAACGATGACATCACAGCATTAGAGGTTTTACAATTAGCAGACAAGGATAGTGCTAAAATACTCCTCGCAAAAAAAGCTCAAGAACTAACGGATACAGAATACCAGCTGCTCAGCGAATACTACCTACAGCATCACTCCAAAATCTATCAAGAACATCGAAAACAACTAAAATACTACTACACCTCACAAGCAGACAGTATGGAGCAAGTACAAGAGGTCATGGTGATGAAAGAGATGAATGAACCTAGACAAACCTACCTGCTCGAACGCGGACAATATGACGCCCACGGCGAAATGGTATATCCTAACACCCCAGAGAGTATCCTACCCATGGCTGATAGTTTGCCAAAAAACAGACTAGGACTAGCTCAGTGGCTCACTCACCCAGAACATCCCTTGACCGCACGAGTGGCAGTCAATCGCTATTGGCAAAACTACTTCGGTCAGGGTATCGTCCGAACAACCGAGGATTTTGGCAACCAAGGCAGTCAACCCAGCCATCCACAACTGCTCGACTGGTTAGCCGTCACATTTGTAGAAAGCGGATGGGATATCAAAGCATTGCAAAAAACCATCGTGATGTCAGCTACCTATCGTCAGCAGTCTATTGCCTCACCAGAGCTGTTAGAGCAGGATCCGACCAACATCCTCCTAGCCCGAGGGCCAAAGACTAGACTATCTAGTGAAATGATGAGAGACAATGCACTCAAAGCCTGTGGCATACTCAATGAAAAAATAGGAGGAGAAAGCGTATACCCCTATCAGCCAGAGGGCCTGTGGTCGATGAACAGTGCCACATACCCACAAGACACAGGCGACAAACTGTATCGAAGATCGCTCTACACCATATGGAAACGAACCGTCCCACACCCCACACTATCGACCTTTGATCAGCCAGATCGAAACGAATGTACTGTGCGAAGACAAAAGACCAATACGCCATTGCAAGCGCTGGTACTACTCAATGACCCGACCTATATAGAAGCGGCACGTATCATGGCTGTAAAAATAGCGGCTTTCGACGACCTGGAAACAGGACTCATCTGGGCCTATAGGAGCCTTACCGGCCGAGTGCCAAAAGCAGAAGAACTGGCCCTACTCACAACGCTAAGAAAAGAAGAATATCAAATCATGCAGTCCGACAAAGAAAAAACCAAAGGCTGGTTAGAAACAGGGGAATACAAAATCGATCCGACTTTGGATCCTGCACTGATAGCCGCCAATGCTGTGACTGCCAGTGTCATCATCAATTCAGACGCAACACTTACCAAAAGATAAAACTGCTATGTGCCATCATCATGACATCCTAAGATCCAACAGTGAGGATCTCAAGAAAATAGAAAAACAAATGGACAGAAGACAGTTTCTGACCAAAACCTCAATGGGGCTTGGCGCCATAGCACTAGGGTCACTCTTCGGTGCAGACCGACTACTGGCTGGCACAGGAGGCGACAACCCCATTAGCGGAATCAAAGGCATCCCTGGACTCCCACATCATCTACCCAAAGCCAAACGTGTCGTCTACCTGTTCCAAAGCGGAGGACCGTCACAGTTCGAAACTTTTGATTATAAGCCGAAACTCACCGATATGTTTGGGCAAGAGCTACCCGAATCTATACGAGGAGGACAACGGCTCACTGGCATGAGTGCTCAGCAAAGTTCACTTCCCATTGCTCCTTCCAAATACACCTTTGATCAATATGGCGAAAGTCGTGCATGGGTGAGTGAATTGATGCCACATACTGCCGAAGTAGTAGATGACCTTTGTTTCATCAAATCGATGTACACCGAACAAATCAATCATGACCCTGCCATTACTTTCTTTCAAACAGGACATCAACTACCCGGTAGGCCATCGATTGGTGCATGGGCGAGCTACGGTCTAGGCACTGACAACCAAGACCTACCCACCTTCATCACCCTAGTCTCCAAAAATGCAGGTGGACAACCGCTCTACTCTCGTCTATGGGGCAATGGCTTCCTACCGACCGAACATCAAGGCGTACAGTTTCGCTCAGGCAAAGACCCTGTCTTGTACCTCAATAATCCAGAAAACTATGAAGGAAAAGACCGTCAGCGCATGTTGCACTATCTCAAAGAGATGAATGAAGTACAACATAGCACCTACGGTGACCCTGAAATCAACGCACGCATTGCCCAATATGAAATGGCCTTCAAAATGCAAACCTCGGTACCTGAAGTCACCGATCTCTCTTCTGAATCTGACGAAACTTTCGATATGTACGGGCCAGATAGTCGAGATCCTGGCACCTATGCGGCCAACTGCCTATTAGCAAGAAGGCTGTTGGAGAAAGATGTGAAATTCGTACAGCTCTACCACAGAGGATGGGATCAACACACCCATCTACCAGGAGGCATCAAAAACCAATGTAAAAACACGGATCAAGCCACGGCAGCCTTGGTCAAAGACCTCAAACAACGCGGACTATTGGAAGACACCCTTGTCATCTGGGGCGGAGAATTTGGTCGAACTGTCTATTCTCAAGGTAAACTCACACAAGATAATTATGGCAGAGACCATCACCCGAGGTGCTTTACGATGTGGATGGCCGGCGCAGGAGTCAAACCAGGATTTACTCACGGAGAAACAGATGACTTTAGCTACAATATTACCAAAGACCCCGTTCATGTACACGATTTTCATGCGACACTACTCCATCTAATGGGTGTAGATCATGAAAAGCTCACTTACAAAGCGCAAGGACGTAGGTTCAGACTGACTGACGTCCATGGTCATGTAGTAAAAGATATTTTGAGTTGATCCGTACTAACACCAATCCTCCAAGGGTTTTGACCCCTTGGAGGATTTATAATAAATCATACATCGCCTCAAGGTCTTCAGAAATAGACCTTGCTAGAAAACAAATAAAAAAACAGCAGACCTGACAGGTTTCAAAAAAAACCTGTCAGGTCTTTATACCTCAAACCAATGAACGCAAGAAGAAATTTCATCAAAAAAGGTACACTAGCTGCAGGAGCTCTGGGTACAACCCAAGCTTTTGGAGCCAATATTATCGATTCTAAAAAGGTAGCCAAAGAACGAATACTGGGACACGGTGACTATCAATACCGTCTCATCGAAGACTGGGCACAAATGTGGAACTCTAACCTACCCATACTCAACTGCCATGAGATGGTCATGGACAGCAAGGGACGACTCATCATGCTGGGCGATCACAAGGCCAACAACGTGATCGTCTTTGACAAATCCGGCAAAGTGATTGATTCATGGGGGTGCTCTTTTCCAGGCGGACATGGACTCACACTATCCAAAGAAGGAGAAGAAGACTTCCTGTTCATCGCCGACAGTGGTTGGCAGATGAACAATGATGGTTCGTACAGGCATCACAATGGACGAGTAACCAAGACGACTGTTGACGGAAAAATCCTATTTGATATTGGCCATCCCGCTACCATCGGTGTATATGAGCCAGGTGAAACTTTTAGTCCTACAGAAACAGCTGTTGCACCCAATGGGGACATATATGTAGCAGACGGCTATGGCAAAGATATCATCCTACAATACGACCAAAACGGACGCTACATACGACACTGGGGAGGGCACAATAATACAGATGCTAATTACAACCTGAATAATGCCCATGGCGTGACACTAGATACCCGCGACCCTCAAAACCCCATGTTGATCATTTCCTCACGAGGGGACAACTCCTACAAATTCTTTTCGCTGGAGGGAAAATACATCAAAACCCTCCACCTACCCAACATGTGGGTCTGTCGTGCGGTGATAGACGAACAAAACCTCTATGCAGGCGTGTGCTGGAGCAAAGATCGTGAAGGCATTTTTGATTGGAAGCAACCTACAGGGTTTGTAACAGTACTAGAAGGAGATCAGGTAGTTTCATGTCCAGGAGCCGAAGCACCTGTCTACAAAAAAGGCATCCTACAGCCTACTTACCAACTGGCTGACCGTCCCATTTTCCACGGACATGACGTCTGTGTAGATGAAGACAAAAACCTATATATCTGCCAATGGAATGCCTTAAGAACGGCTCCTTTTAAGCTAGAACGTATTTGAAACCTGACCTTTAGATCAGGCAGATATTTCAACACTTATCTGGTTTTAGAACGAAATAACACAAATGGAAGAATCAAACTTGATATTGTTTTTTGGTCGTTTTCACCCACTTCTGGTGCACTTGCCTATTGGTTTTTTGATGATCGCTGTACTGATGGAAGTAGCCGAACGAGTCGGTTGGCTAGCCAATGTCCGAAATGCCATCGTCTTTGCACTCCTACTGGGAGTGGTCAGTGCCGTAGCAGCCAGTGTACTGGGCTTTATGCTCGGTACGAGTGGCGATTATTCTCCAGACATGCTTGATGCACACATGTGGGCAGGTATCGTCACTACAGTAGTCTCCGCAGTAGCACTAGTGCTCAAAGTCGGTTGGGAGAATTTCACAAAACGACAAACCCAACTTTACCTAGGTCTGCTAGCTCTCGTGATGACATCTTTGAGTGCTACAGGTCACCTAGGAGGCAACATGACACATGGGTCAGATTACCTGACCTACTACATGCCCTTCAAGCCCAAAACCACCGATCCACTGGCTCGTCCCAAAGTAACAGATATCCAGCAAGCACAGTTATTTGGTGACCTAGTGCACCCCATCATCACCAACAAATGTAAAAGCTGTCACAACCAAGACAAGAAAAAAGGGGGGCTTTCTCTATCTAGTATCGAAGACTATCTAAAAGGTGGAAAACATGGCAGTCTCATCGTAGCAGGTGATCCATCCTCTAGCGAACTGTTTCACCGTGTGACGCTGCCTAGCGATCATGAAGAGATAATGCCTCCTGATGGGAAAACCCCTCTTACAAAAGAGGAAATTGCGATTATAAAGTTTTGGCTGGAGACAGGCAATGCCGATTTTGACACTTTACTCGTAGCACTTGATCCCGATGAGGAGATTTCAAACATTGCGCTGCTTCAACTACAGCTGGGAGCTGAAGCTGGCCAATCCCAACTTGACTTGGATACTGTGTCATTAGACAAAATTGAAAGACTCACAGCGCTGGGCTATGAAGTACGCGAACTTGCAGCAGGGAGTCATGCCTACGAAGTAACCCTCAATGGGACAAAAATCATGAAAGAGAACCGGTTGCACCATCACGAGGCGCTCGGTCTCCTCAAAAACAACATACTCAGTTTAAAAATGCGCAACTGTGATCTAAAGGATATAGATTTAGAAATACTCTCAGACATGCCCGTTTTGCAGCACCTTGACTTGAGTCAAAACACGATTAGTGATTCAGGAATTCAATCCCTACAGCATCTACCCCAATTGAAATGTTTAAACCTCTACGCGACTCAAGTCACCACGCTCACGATAGAGCACGTAGCAGCCTGGCCTCAGTTGAGTACTGTGTACATTTGGCAAACCAATATTGATAAAGAAAGTCTAGCTTCACTTAGAGAAACACACCAAAACATTAATTTGATCTCTGGGAGCTAAGCGCATGAAACATCTCATTCTTTCCTTGTCCCTATGGATACTAATTGGTCTACTCGGCTGCAATAGCAAATCAGGACATCAGTCAGTCAAAGTTCCCCAAAAGTCTGCCACGGAGACTTTACTGACAATGGACTGCCTGCACTGCCACAGCATCTCAGATCGACTAGTCGGCCCTCCTTATTTGGATATCTCACGCCGCTACCATAGCGAGTACGGCATCAAACCCAAGCTGATGACCAAAATCAAAGAAGGTGGTGGCGGACTGTGGTATGGTGGAGTCATGTCTGGACATCCATTAATCAAGGATATGGAACTCAGCTTACTCGTTGATTGGATTCTTTCTCTAGAGGATAGGCGTGATGCTTTTTGGGATCGCTACGCTCAATCTACTTCTATGCGCCAGCTTGATGAGGTAGACAGTACCATTCTCTCTTGGCAGAGTCTACATGAGGGCAGACCGATACAAACAGGTAGTGCGCATTCGATTCATCTACTAGGCTCTGAGTCCTTCCCCTCCCATGATCGAAAAACAACCATTCAATTCACAGGACAACTGCCAATCCCTAAAACGGGTAAGTACTTTATTCGATTGATCAAAACCGGGAAAGGCCAAATCAAAATTGGAGATAAAATCCTCTTACCTCTCGACCCAAAAAACCGTGAAGCTGTCATCGATCTACAAAAAGGATCACAACCTATAGCTGTCACCCACCAACTAACAGGCAAAAATGACACGCTATCGCTCAGTTGGCTCCCTCCAGGTGCAGACTTCTACGAGCTGATCCAATGGTGACAGTGACTACCTCCCCCCCTTTCGGTTCTATTAGACTTGTGTCATAAAACTATGAAGATTGACCTCTCGATCGAGAGCGAGCTTGGTTCGCAATCGGTACCGTGCCATGTTGACACTCGTCGGTGAGATACCGAGCAATTGTGCCGTTTCTTTGACAGAAAAATTAAGGCGAATGAGAGAACATAGCTTGAGCTCGTTCGGACTCAAGTCTCCGTATTTCTCAATTAATCGATCATAGAACCCACTATAGACATCCAGAAATCTTTTGTGAAACTCTTCCCAACTATCATCCGCCGATTGCTTCAGTTTTCTGATCAAATGCCGAGCACCCTCACTATCACGATACTTTTGCGCAAAAGCTACTGCCTCAGCGATCAGCTCTTCCTTCTCTACCAATTTAAGTGTATAGGTAGTGAGTTCCTTATTTTTGTACTCCAGTACCTGAGCTATTCTTTTAGTTTCTTCTTCCCGTTTTTGGAGGAGTAATTCCTTTTCCTTCCTATGTTTAGCTTTTTGCTTCCTATTTCGCATCCATAAAGCCAAAACCACAAAAAACAAAACTAAGACTGCTACTATCGCCCTAAACCACAAGATGGTTGTCTCTCGCTTGGCCAATAACAATTGCTGCTGTGCCATCACTTGTTCCTGTGCCTCCAAGCGCTCTTGATACCTATTTCTCAGATCAAAAAAACCGCGATTCAGCCCACTCTTTGCTCCAAAAAACGTCTCTGAAATCTCACGTGACCTTACCAGATCATCATAGGCCTTTTGGTGCTGACCCAGTTGATAATACAACCGTCCACGGTAGTTATAGAGATATTGCTGATGACCGATATGATGCTGAAGTCTATCGATCTCATGGATCGCCATGGTGTAATAGCTTATTGCCTTTGACATATCACCTTGATCATCATACAAATGACCAAGGTGACTGTATACAAAAATAATTGATGACGCCTGTGGCATAGACACAGTACCACTGGTTTGCGCCTCAGTCAGCTCCATTTCCAGATCCAACAGTAACTCTTGTGCACCATACTCATCGCCCTGAAGCAAAAGAAGTCGAGCCTTTTCCAGCCGAAAATAATAAGACTCAGGATCACCATTCTCTATTGCCTCAAAGCGATCCAAGTATTTTTTCGTTTCTTCTACCCGCCCCATCGTTCGGTTGAGTACGGCCAACTCAAAATAGATCCCCGGGAGTTTGTGTCTAGCATATACGCCACCCCGTCTCACCACTAAATCATGCGCTTGATTAACCAAATCATAGGCTACTGAGTCCTTTCTAAACGATCGCATGATACGGCTCATTTGTACCTTTGCTTCCACCCACTGTATGGTATCAGCGACCTGCTGCGCCAAATAATCTGCTTCACTTATTTCATCGATGGCCTCACTAAACTGTAAAAGACGGGAGTGTGTTTCTCCCATCCCTAATAGACCTTCTATCATCTGTAGCGTATCCTCATCACGCAATGCCCTATCATATATTTGTTCAAATTTTCGGATATCGGCCTGGTGATTTGTTTCATTACCTTCCTGCATGACCCGATCTACTTCGAGTTGTGCTTGTAGAGGGGATTTCCCCACTAATAGCAGGGGGATAACCAACCCTACTACGCTTACATATTTCATAAAAAACACTTCCATACGCATCAAAAAGAACATTTTATCAATCTACATCTACCCGGTGACTGACACAAACTAGAGACTCGCTCAACACTGCAATGTAGATATTTTGTAGAGATACTTTTATCTTGTTTTCTCAAAACTCCTCCTATCCTTGTCGTCCATACACGACTATTTACGACATGAAAAAAGAAAGACTATTTCAAATTTTACTCACACTGATGTTTTGCATCCTCTTCTCTGGCGCGACACCAGCTCAGCAACCCAACATCCTCTGGATCATGACCGATGACCAGCGCATGGACTCTAACAGCATCTACAACCTGAGCACTACAGGTACAGAAGACAGCCCGCTCGGTCATGTATCCTCTCCAAATGTCGATGCGTTGGCGGCCGAAGGCGTATTCTTCCCCAACACCTACTGCAACTCTCCAGCTTGCGCGCCCTCAAGAGGCAGTATGATCACAGGCAAGTATCCACACCATGCAGGTATATATGGCTTTGAACAAACCCATGACCAACCAGATTTTGTAAACCAAAACCTCCCTCAAATGATGAAAGAGCTGGGGTATCAAACCTCTCTCCTAGGCAAAGGTGGCTACCGTATCTACCAATGGGGTCCTGGCGTAACCTGGAGCAGTCTGAACTTCTACGACTATGAAATGGACTACAAAAACGACCTTCGTGCGCTTGGCTTTACAGACTGGTACAGTCGAGCCTATTGGGAAGGAGGCGAAAATATAGGTACCCGGACTGAGTTTTACTTCCCTGATGGCAGAGAGCTATTTTACTTTACCGATAGAAAAGGTGGTCTGACAACCGAAGACCTGGAAAACAAAGCGCAAGCAGAAGAAGAATTAGACCTGCTCTACTCCTATACACGTAGCAATCCCGACCTGATTATCGGGGGACAAAGCCCCATGCCCAAAGACAAAACAGTAGATGGAAGAATCTTAGAGGAATTTAAAAACTATCTCAGCCACCAAGGTCAGCAGTACCAGACACTCGCTGACAAGACCATGTTTGGTGCTAATCCATCATCGCCACAGTTCATCAATTTGTCTTTCCATTTCCCACACACTCCAGTACTTCCTCCCAAGGAGTTTAGAGATCAATTCAAAGACCAAAACTATGAGGTGCCCGACTTTGACCAATCAGAAGTAGATAAGCTTCCTCCCCAGATGAAAGCCCTCTACGAAAAACTGAAAATAGACGGACTGAGGCCAGAGGAAAAGCAGCAAGCCATCCGTGACTACTATGCCTTTTGTGCCTATGGTGACTATCTGGTGGGCGAAGCTGTCAATGCATTCAAAAACTACAGCAAAAAAAATGGACAAGAATACCTGATACTTTATGTATCGGGAGACCACGGGTGGCACTTGGGCGAGCAAGGAATAGAAGCCAAATTCACCCCCTGGCGACTATCGACGCAGGGCACAGCTATAGTCGCCTCTTCCCGTGCAGACAAGTACCCTGTAGGCACTGTGTACGACGGTCTTGCAGAATACGTAGATTTTGTACCTACCATGCTGGCTGCCGCTGGAGCAGACCTAACTCAGCCCAAATACCAGCACCTAGACGGGTACGACTGGGCTGAGCTTTTGTCAGAAGAAAAAGAGGAGAAAGAATACATCATCGGCGAAATGAATCATGTAGTAGGCCCACGCGCTTATCTGCGCAACAAGAATTTTGCGTTTTCCATGCGAACCAGATCTAGCAATGCCAAACCAGGAGGAAATGTAGTGCCCAACCAAGATATCCAATGGGCACTGGAGGCAGAAGCCAGTGAAGTAGATCTAGCACTATATGATCTAAGAATAGACCCAGACGAGCAAAACAACCTGGCCAATCAAGAAGCTTATGCCGCACTCAGCGATTGGTTCCGTACCAAACTAGGCCATATCGTACTGGGTGACGGCCGTATCGAATGTGACTGGTCGCAGATCAACACGTATGATCGATCAGATTTTGCTCTCGGGTCTGATGACAAAAAGCTGAACATTCCCGACGACATCATCCCAGATATCACCCAAATTGACATTGTACCTACCCGAATCCAAATGACCGTAGAAGATCAAAAAGTATTGGACTACACGATTGAAGGCAGTTCGGGCTCAGTCAGCTGGTCCAGCAGCGATCCTCAAGTGGCCACTGTAGATCAAAATGGTCAAGTGACATTGCTCAGCAAGGGGTACGCAGGTATCACTGCCACGCTACCTGACGGACAATCTGACATCTGCGTGGTGTACACTCAGCCAGAAATTCGTAAAGATGAAGAAGAGAACGTGACACTCGATATTAAAAAAAAAGATGAATTGAGCTATGTCTACCCTAATCCATTCCACGAACAGCTGGACATATCTTCACTCCCTAGCGAGTATGAGCATATTGAAGTATGGAACCTCTCTGGTCAACACATCGAGGATATTTCCATCCAAGAGTATCCTTCTAAGACCATTGGACAAAAATGGCCCAAGGGCACCTATATTTTGAAAATCACTACAAAGTCAGAACCTCTTTCGATTAAAGTCATCAAACAATGAAAATCAAGTTCAATAACCTCACGATCATTTGCCAATTCCTGCTCATTGCAGGGATTGGTAGCTCCTGTCAGCCAGAGCAAAGCAATCTGCCCAGCCCCAACATCGTCTGGATCGTCTCCGAAGACAACTCCAAGCACTACATGCGGCTATTTGACGAAAACGGAATAGAAACACCACACATCGAAAAATTAGCAAGTCAAGGCGTACGCTTCGACCGTGCTTTTTCGAATGGAGCTGTCTGCAGTGTGGCACGATCGGCGATCATTTCGGGCTGCTACGGTCCACGCACACTCACCAACTACCACCGCAATATACAGGCCGCACCCATGCCGGATTCATTGCGTATGTTTCCTCACTATCTGAGAGAAGCAGGCTACTACACAGCCAACAACGCCAAGGAAGACTACAACTTCATCAAAGGTGACAGTGTCTGGGACGAATCGTCCAATAAGGCCAGCTGGAGAAATCGACAAAGCGGCCATCCCTTCTTCTATGTCCACAACATAGGCACGACACATGAGTCTCGCTTGCACTTCACGGCAGAGGAAATGCAAAACAACGCTACACAAACTAAACTTGACGACTATCAAGTACAGCCCAACCACCCTGACGATAGTGTGTTTCGCTATACCAACGCCTACTACCGTGACAAAATCCAACAAATGGACGAGCAAGTGGGCGAGGTAATTGCTCAGTTGAAACAAGACGATTTACTCGATAGCACGATCATTTTCTACTATGGCGATCATGGAGGCGTACTCCCTGGCAGCAAAGGCTACATCTACGAAACCGGACTGCATGTACCTATGGTGGCCTACATTCCGCCAGCTTACAAGCACCTGAGTGCATGGGCACCCGGTAGTGCCACTGAGGCATTCGTGAGTTTCATCGATCTGGCACCTACCGTACTGCGTCTTGCAGGGCTGCCTACACCATCTCGCATGGATGGAAAGCCTTTCCTGGGACAGGGATTGACCAAAAACAAACTAGAGCAACGAAATACTACCTACGGCTATGCAGATCGTTTCGATGAGAAATACGACCAAGTTCGTTCCATACGCGTGGGCCCCTACAAGTACATCCGAAACTACCAACCCTACAATTTCGACGGACTGCTCAACAACTACCGCTACAAGCAGCTGGCCTATCAGGACTGGCAAGACAAACACCATAGCCACCAGCTCAACGAAGTACAGTCGGCATTTTTCGAATCTCGTCCTCCAGAGATGCTTTTCGATGTGGAAGCCGACCCTTATGAGACCAACAACCTGGCTGATGACCCCAGCTTTGCACCGACCTTAGTTGCGCTTAGAAAGAAGCTCAACACATGGGTAACCCACATGCCCGATTTATCCTTTTATCCGGAATATTTCCTACTCGACCAAGCCATTGACAATCCCGTGGCATTCGGTCAAACACACCAATCAGACATCAAGAAATATGCACAAATAGCAGACCTGTCCCTACAGTCTTTTGATGATGCAAAGGCGAAACTAATCACAGCATTGTCTTCTTCCGATCCTTGGGAAAGGTACTGGGCATTGATGACTTGTAGCAGTTTTGGCCAGCAAGCTATGGTACTGACTGAAGAAGTAACACAGGTAATGCACAAAGACAGTCTGCTTATCAATCAGGTAAAGGCGGCAGAATTTTTAGGTCTAAGCAAAGCAGTTGATCCAGCAAAACAACTCGTGGACTGTCTATACCAAAGCCAAGACCCCACCGAAGCATTGCTAATCCTCAACTCGATCATGCTACTGCGGTCTGCACCTCACCACTATACCTTCGAGATAGACCTCAAGCAACTACAATCTAAAGTCAGAAAGGACAAAATGGTAAGCTGGAGATTGACCGGATTGAATATAAGCATCTAGCCAGAGTTTTTTTAGGAGGGCAAATCTTCACACAACTCAAAAATAAGGATATGCCCCCCTTTTCTGGCACCTTCTCTCTCTTAGCTCTTGACGCTCTCTTTTTAGTTTTGGAGTTTATAATTAACGCATACTATGAATCATCATATCCTTTCATTTTTCACGGTTATTTACTCGCTATCCTTAGCAATCGTGTCTAATGCCCAGCCGACTTTTCTACCAGGCGAAGACCCCAAACCAGCAGACAGCAAATGGGTGAAAGTAAAACCCCTATCGGATGAGTTTGAAGGAAAGAAAGTCAACACCAAAAAGTGGCAAATCGAGCCCAAGGCCAATGGCTGGGGATGGATCGGTAGACCTCCGGGACTATTTCGTGCCGAAAATGTGCAAATACAAAACGGTAAGCTCGCTGTAACAGTCGGAGTACTAGATTCCACCGTCACCCTCAACGACAAAGAGTTTATCTATCAAGGAGGTATCGTACGATCCATTGCACCCGCACAGGTCGGCTGGTACTATGAATGTAAAATGAAAGCCAATGCTACGGAGATGTCCTCGACCTTTTGGCTCATGTCTCGCTATGATTGTGAGAAAAAGCTGGAGCTCGACATACAAGAGTGTGTCGGACACACCACAGAACTATCCGACGAATGGGCGCGCGAGTGGGATCAAATCTATCACTCCAATGCCATCCACCGCCCGACAGAGTGTGTAGAAAGACTCCAACTTCAAAAATCAATAAAAACGGATGTCAAAAACCACGAACGCTACTTCGTCTATGCCGCATGGTGGAAATCACCAGAAGAAATCCAGTTTTTCCTCGATGGAAAATATGTGTATTCCATCCACCCCGAAGTAGCTTGGGATATGCCAGCCTTCCTCCATATGGCCATCGAGACCTATAGCTGGAATCCAGTACCAGAAGACGGAGGCATGGTCAAGCGTGGCAACTGGGAGCAAAGAACCACCCAGTACGAATGGATCCGTACTTGGAAACTGAAAGAATAGAACAATTAAAAATTGAAGCAAGTGAAGAAACATCATCTATTATTTTG
The DNA here is from genome assembly GCF_900142205.1 of Reichenbachiella agariperforans. Classification (GTDB taxonomy): domain Bacteria; phylum Bacteroidota; class Bacteroidia; order Cytophagales; family Cyclobacteriaceae; genus Reichenbachiella; species Reichenbachiella agariperforans. Next base: position 135,223 of record NZ_FRAA01000007.1, on the reverse strand, counting down.
TTTGATAATAATCCTGACCTGTGGCCCCAACCTCCAGGCTCAAGATCAAAATTTTAACGCATCCTGGCTTTTTTACAACGACCAGGTAGCTGGAGCCGAATCCTCGGATTTTGATGACAGTGAATGGCGAAAGCTGGATCTGCCTCACGACTGGGCTATCGAAGGACCATTCGATAGCAAATACAATGCACGTGCAGGCGGCCTGCCCTTTCACGGTACGGGCTGGTATCGCAAGCATTTCACCATGCCTAAAAATGCAGAAGGTAAAGTCGTACGCATCGAATTTGAAGGTGCTATGTACAACGCCCACGTCTGGGTCAATGGACAGCTGGTTGGCAATAGGCCCTATGGCTACATCGGGTTCGAGTTTGATATCAGTCCATACCTGAACTATGACGGATCGGACAATGTAGTCGCTGTTCGTCTCACGCCCGAAGACCTTTCCTCTCGCTGGTACCCTGGTGCTGGCATCTATCGCTCGGTCTGGCTCAAAATCGATGAGCCCATACATATAGCACAGTGGGGCACCTATATCACCACCCCGACAGTCACAGATACCAAAGCAGTCGTACAGAATGAAACAAAGGTGGTTAACAAAAGTGACCAAAGTAAAACGGTTAGTATCAGACAACAATATTTTGATCCACAAGGAAATGAAGTGGCGCGCATAGAAGAAAAAATCGAAATAGCTGCACAAGCCACAGCTACAGCATCCTCCTACGTCAATGTAGAAAAACCACAAAGATGGGATCTGGACACACCAAACCTCTACTCCGCCACTACCACGGTATTGGATGATGACAAGGTGCTGGATAGCTATCAAACCCGCTTTGGCATCCGTAGCATCAGCTACAACACGGACGGCTTCTATCTCAACGGTCGGAAGGTTCGCTTCAACGGCGTCTGCCTGCACCACGACAATGGCCCCTTGGGTGCAGCGGTCTATCGACGAGCCGACGAGCGCAAGCTACAGATCATGAAAGACATGGGAGTGAACGCCATTCGCACCAGTCACAACCCTCCCTCTCGTGAGCTGCTGGAGCTTTGCGACGAGCTGGGCTTACTCGTACAGGACGAAGCTTTTGACGTCTGGAAATTGGCCAAAGTAGAAAACGGCTACAATAAATTCTTTGATCAATGGGGAGAAATCGATCTGCGTGACATGATCCTGCGTGACCGTAACCATCCCTCCATCGTCATGTGGAGCATTGGCAATGAGATCATCGAGCAAAGCGACAAACAAAAAGGCTGGACAGTGGCCAAAAAGCTAAACGATGTATGCAAAGCGACCGACCCTACCCGTCCTACTTCCGCAGGATTCAACTGGTACCCGGCTCCCTATGACAACAACATGGCGCAGCAGATCGATATCGCAGGGATGAACTATAAGCCTACCAAATACAGCGAAGTGCGTGGCAACTACCCACAACTGCCGATCTACGGTTCGGAAACATCAAGCTGCACCAGCAGCCGTGGCGTCTATCACCTACCGATCGAAAAGTACCAAACGCATGAGTCGCTACAAGTAACCAGCTACGACCTGATCGGACCACCATGGGCTTACCCTCCAGATGTTGAATTTTACTTTCAGGAACAAAACCCTTTCAGTATGGGCGAGTTTATCTGGACTGGTTTCGACTATCTGGGCGAGCCCACGCCCTATGGAGGAAAGGACAACTCGACCAATGGCCGCTGGAATGGTCACTGGCCCTCTCGTAGCTCTTATTTTGGTGCAGTAGATTTGAGTGGATTCCCTAAAGACCGCTTCTACCTCTACCAGAGTCAGTGGACAGAAGAGCTGATGATCCACCTCCTCCCCCACTGGAACTGGCAAGGTATGGAAGGCGAAAACATCCCAGTCTACAGCTACACCAACTGCGACGAAGCAGAACTATTCGTGAATGGCAAGTCTATGGGACGAAAAGTAAAAGGCAAGGACAAAACCACGCTGCTAGTAGATTTTCTTCGCTATGAACCAAAAACATTTGACTCCCCCTACCGCCTCAGTTGGGAGGTACCATATGAAGCGGGTAGCATTAAAGTAGTAGGCTACAAAGACGGCAAAGCTGTAGAGGAAAAAGAGATTCGCACCGCAGGTGCCCCTGCCAAAATCAGCTTGTCGGTGGATCGATCTACGATCACAGCAGATGGCCGTGATCTGGCCTATGTCACCGTACGCATCGAAGACAAAGACGGCAACCTCTGCCCCAATGCAGACAACCTCGTCAACTTCAGCGTATCTGGGGCGGGAGAGCTAATCGCCGTAGGCAATGGCAATGCCGCCACGACAGAGCCTTTCCAGGCCGATTATCGCAAGGCATTCAGTGGAATGGCACTGGCCATACTCCGATCTGACCCACAAACCGGCAAGATCAAACTCAAAGCCACCGGAAAAGGATTGAAAAGCGCGACCATTAGCGTAACCACCAACGAGTAACACAAAACTCTGCAACAACATCGCCATCAAGAGCACTTCACCAAGCTGCTTTTGATGGCTTTTTTCGTTTGGGTTTGTAACGGGGGCAGATTGCTAGGAGTAACCTATTCTGTTCGGGGGGGGGTAACTGCAGGCTTGGCTTTATAGGGCACGAACGAGAAGGCACAAAAACCAGCTTGATAAGGTCAAAATAGTCGATCTATCCGACATCTCCATTCGCCTAAAAGTCAAATAGACTCTTGTAAGCGTGTAACCGTCTGCTTCACTTCTTTTCTTGACACAGTTCACTGAATAGACACTTTGAAATCTGTGTTTCGTATTTAGATCTCTTCTATCGTCGAAACAACAAGCTTCTGTTGTATTTTCTCACTTCTGTGGTAGCCCTCACATTCCATGTCATTTCGACTAAAGGGAGAAATCTAAACGAGTCAAACAATCATCATCCACTGTTACAGCAGTTCTGTTCCCAATCACATGCATGACCCCAGGCGGGACTGCAAAGGGAGGCGTTCTAAATCAATAAAAGTATCCTGAACACACCTAAATTGTGACCTATCCTATCAACCCTCCAAGGGTTTAAACCCATGGAGGGTTTGCTAAAAAAGCCGCATGTGTCCGTACGCTACTTTTTGGGATACAATTCCTCTAGTGTCCATGGATATTCCCTCTCCTCAGATTGTTTACGGGCATTGTTCACCTGCCACAGAGATACTGGTGATTGACCGTTTAGTTCGGTACGAATATAGGTCAGTACATCTGCGATCCATTTGTTGTCTTGCTCCTTCATGGCAATCATCGCTCCGGTATAGGACTTGTCATCAATAGGCCCCTGTAGCCCGTTGAGCAGGATTTTGGTTGGGATCATCCAATGTCCTTTGACTCTAGGAGACCCCACGAGAGGTGGAGCGATATCGCCCAAGCCGTTTCCGTCTTTCCCATGGCAGTCTGCACACAACCCTTGGTAAATATAATATCCACTCACCAGCGATCGCTTGCGACCACCCGGCAACAGCTTATGTTTATTCATGAGTTGTTCGACGATCGGTGGTTCTTCTGTCAACCCTACTTCTCCGACAGAAGCCAGCACCATGTTGTGTCGGTCATTTTTCATCAACTGATGAATCACCTCTTTCGCGACAGGGTCTTTGCTCGACCGCATCGAGAGCGACAGCTGTATCTGTACATCCTTGCTAGGGTCATCTACCCTCTCCGACAAAACATCGAGGATTTGTTGATCGCCTTGAGACAGATAAGGTTCCGTATTTCGAATAGCAGCAGCACGCACTCTAGGATCATCATCCCCTAGCATCTCTACCAACAAGTCCCGATCTAGCTCGCCTAGTCCCTCCAGCGTCCATAATACATGCAAACGTTGCAGCCCAAAATCTTGATCTCCACCTCCAAACCAAGGCTTAGTCTCAGTAGCCATTTCTTTGAGTTGGGGCAGTATCGACTTGTCCTGCCTATGTATAATCAACTTTTGCGCCTGCATGCGGTACCAACCATTCGGGTGTGACAAGTAACGCAAAAGTGCTGTGGTAGATTGATCCAACAACTTGTCTTTGGCTGTAGGAGCAGCGTCTTCATGCACAATCCGATAGATACGCCCCTTACCTATGTTTTTGTCTAGTTCTTTACGTTCTACAACAGGACGTAGATAACTCCCTTTGCGTACCCAATTGCCTTCTTGGATGATCCCACGATACATATCCACGACATAGAGACATCCATCAGGTCCGACCTTGGTATCTACTGGACGAAAATTAGCATCTGTTGCAGCCAAAAACTCTGTATTCTCATACGCATTGCTCAGTACGATCTTTCCCTCTCTATTCTCCACTTTGGCTCGTCTGACCAATCGCCCCACAGGCTCAGGGATAAACAGATCTCCATAGGCATCCAATCGATCTCCCAAAAACAAAGTCTGTCCACACGACGCTGTAAAGTGGTTGAGTGTACCATCCTCTCTAAGTCTCCTTGGTCCACCTTGCACGTCAGGTGTACCGATGACTGGCCAGACCTTTTCAAACCCCGGTTCCCATTTGCCATTCATCTCTAAATCTCCATATATAGGATGGATCTGATACCCCAAAGCGGGCACCTCACCACCTGCCGATGAATAGTACATCCGACCCGTTTCGTCTTGTGTCAGACCCCACTGGCCATTGGGTGGGCTGCGCATGGTGTCCACCTCTAACGTACCCGAGGTGTAGCGGTAACGTAGGTTGCCTTTGGAGAGGTACAGCCAGTTGTCGATATTCCAAAGCATGCTACCAGGCTGATGCTCCAGGTTACTTCTATCCATCCCGTTATCCTCCAGTAGCAACTTTTTATCCTCTGCGACTCCATCACCATCCATATCTCTATACAGCCAAAAATGGCGATAGTAGGTTTCTTGTACGATCAATCCGTCACCGACGGCTTGTATGACACGTGGCAGTACCAAACTATCAATAAACACGGTGCTTTTGTCCATCTTTCCATCACCGTCTTCATCCTCCAGTCTCATGATCTTACTCCATGGCATACCCTGATCATTTCCATCTATGTCCTGCATATAGGTATCCATCTGTGCGACATACAAACGTCCATTGGCATCCCATGTGATCGCTACGGGTTCGTTGATCATCGGTTCGCTGGCCACCAACTCTACTTTGTAGCCTTCTGGCAAATGAAAAGTCTCCATGCTCTCCTCAGGAGAGAGGAAATCCACCACCGGATCCGGATCGATCTCAGGGCGAGGATAGGCTGCTTGCCTAGGTTGGTCTTGTTGACAAGCCGTCAACAAAACAGAAAACGCAACAAATAGTAATCTTAAAGTGGTCTGAAACATGCTGAGTATTTTTTTGATGAGGAAAGACGATTCTCTTCCAATTCCAAATTTGTGTAATACAAACACATTCTGAAATAGCTAACAAATATGCCCCTGCAAGATCGAATAATATTCCCCTCCTACATCAAAAAAAATGTAACATATAGCTAATAAGCACCGACCTAGAAGTGACTTTTCTCTTCTAGTTTGATTCCCCATCCATACACCTATCAAATGTCCCCTTCTTTTAGGCAACATTTGCCCCAGCACTCTCTGCTCTGACCTTTATATCATTGTAGATGTACACCAAACACAGTGGATATGACCTTTAGTTTTAGGATAGCGATAGTACTTGTTATTTTCTATTTGGGCTTTGCATCAAGCCATGCTCAGCCCCCCAACGTCATCGTGATACTGGCCGACGATATCGGTACAGGCGACATCTCTCACTACCAGCGACACTATGGACAGAATGTGGTCGTAGAAACCCCACACATCGACAAGCTGGCGCGTGAAGGTATGTTTTTTACTGATGCACATTCGCCTGCAGCACTGTGTGCCCCCTCTCGGTATTCGATATTCACAGGCAACAGCACCTACCGCAGCTACCAACCCTGGGGGGTATGGGGAGCCTATCAGCGCTCTCCCATAGAAGAAGAAGATCTAACGCTAGGCGAGCTCATGCAACAGGCTGGCTACCATACAGGTTTTTTTGGCAAGTGGCACATGGGTGGTGATTGGAAACGCAAAAGCAACCCTGACGAAATCTATAGGTCACCCAGAGTAGAGCCAGAAATGGACATAGACCTAAGTGAACGTCTAGCGGGAGGCCCTATGCAAAATGGCTTTGACTATGCCTTCACCTTCCCCTCTGGCATACAAGACGTGCCTTATGCGGTTTTTGAAAACAATGAATGGTACCCACTCACCGACAGCTCAGAGCTGACCCTGATCACGCAGAAGAAAATGGATAAACTGAAGGTAAAACTAGACAAGGATGAAGGCCTGGGTGACTCTGCATGGGATCCACATGATATGGGGCCACTACTGGCCAACAAAGCAGTAGGTTTCATCACTGCACAGAGCCAGACAGCCGAGCCATTCTTCATGTACTATTGCTCAGAGGCCGTACACTTGCCTCATACGCCTCCAACTACCCTCAATGGAACAACCATCGCCGGTAGCTACCCTGTACCGCACATGGACATGATCAAAGAGCTAGACGAACAGGTCGGCCAAATGGTCACCGCACTCAAAGAAAAGGGATTGTATGACAACACGCTGATCATCATTACCAGCGACAATGGTGGGCTGGGCTTCCGACAAACACTGGCCACAGGGCACCGTCCGAGCGGTATCTTTAGTGGTCACAAAAACAGCATACAAGAAGGTGGTCATCGTGTCCCCCTGATTGCCTCATGGCCGGGTCATATCGATACGAATATGAGGTCAGATGCTGCCGTACAAGCCCTCGACATCCATGCCACACTCGCCGATCTACTCGATCAGCAGGTCGGTAGCAGTCAGGCTCGCGACTCACGTAGCATGCTCCCGCTACTAGAAGGCAAAACCAAGCCTATACGAAAGCAAATGATCATCCAAGGAGGTACAAGCCGAGAAATGGCCTACTACGAAGAAAACTGGAAGCTCGTCGTACAGTTTGATCCAAAAGACAAAACAGACAAGACGCGTAAACCTAAAGCACTATACAACCTCAAAAATGACGTACGAGAAAAGAACAATCTACTGGAGACAGAAAACAAGCGAGCACGAAAGATGTTTGCTCGATTCAATGAGATGAGGGATACCTAAAACCAACACCTTGTTTTCACATCAATAGTCATCAATAAAGAGCTCAAACACATGAACCTGAAAACCTGAGTTCGATTAATAATTGAGTAATCAGGCTAGGCACAAGAGGGTATAGATGTAAGGTGATGCTGTATGACTCCACAGCATCATACAACAAAAAGATATATATCTAAATGTAAAATGGCATATATCTAAACTTAAAAAGATTTATATCTAAATATAAAATGATATATATCTAAATTTAATAAGACATATATCTAAATATAAAATGGTATATATCTAAATTTAATAAGATATATATCTAAAATGGTTTAGATATATATCAAAATGCTACAACCTAACGAGGTTATATACACTTTGTGCTTATGTCTCATACTCATCTACCTTTTAACCTGAGTTCGATGAATCATGCTCTATATACTTTATTCAAGGGGGTTGAAAATTATACTGTTTGAGTGGTAGCGCGTTTATAGGTTTCTAGCCTTTTAGCTTCTTTCATTGACAATGAAAGAAGCGGGGATATTTATCTACCGTAGATATGGTCTATCTGGCTTGAAGACAAAGTGTGATTGATGCATTTCCAACAAAGGTTTAATGAAAGTTGTAATCGAACTCAGGTTGAAAGGAATTGCCTTTTATGCGGGCAGCGGATACCAAAATCATCTGCAACCCCGAACACGATGTATTGACACAGTCTCACAGTGCAATGATCGGAACAAACGATCACTGCGCTATCTTCAATGCAAAAGCATGCTGCCCCACCGGCTCCTCTGGCAAGGTGATTTCCAAGCCTTCGGCAGAATGGACCCATTTGATTTTACCCTTATAGCCGAGCAGCTCCACTTGACTAATCGTTTCGTCTAGCAGCTCCTGATCCGTTCCCAAACTACGAATCATCAGTTTTCCGCTCTCCGGCCAATCCAGTGCGATGGCGTAGAGCGCATCTCCTTTGGTAGTAAAACGGATGTCTTGCGCCACTGCATCAGGGTTTTTGTTTTCGCTCAGGTGTCCTTCCACTATTTCCTGCGGCCCTTCTCCATATATTTTCCACGGACGCGTGCCATAGATGGCTTCACCGTTGACAGATAGCCACTCTCCCATCTCGAGGAGACGATCACGCACCTCTTGCTCGATTACACCATCCGCAGTTGGTGGAATATTAAGTAAAACAGCTCCGTTTTTACTCACCACATCGACCAGAAAATCGATCAAACGATTGGTGGATTTGTACTTAGGGTTGGCTATATGTGACCAGGCCTTCCAGTCTATGGAGTCATCAGTGAGCCAAGGGAAATCCTTCTTCTCACTCATACGTGCCCGCTCCAGATCCAGTACAGCCGAACCCTTCGCCATGTCTGTAAATTTATAGGTACAAACCACTTCCTGTCCCCACTCCTCTGCCTTGTTGTAGTAGTTGGCTAGAAACTGTTGGCGATACTCCTCTCCGATAATGTCCATCTTGTTGTCAAACCAAATCATATCCGGCTGGTACTTGTCCATCAGCTCGTCGAGACGGTCGAGCCATTCCTGATTGAAAGCATCGTCTGGCAAGGGATTGGTTGGCTTATCAGCCATCACAAAAGTGCCCTCTGGCACTTTGGGACCATACAAGCCTTCGAATTGAGTATCACCAGCATCTACGCTAGTATCCCAAGTCGGATACCAAGCATACATCCAGTGGCGGTGATAGGTCGCTACAAATTTCATCCCCTGCTTGCGTATGGCTTTTTCCATCTCTCCTACGATGTCTCGCTTTGGTCCCATATCCACAGCATCCCACTCGGTAAGCTGGCTATCCCACATCGCAAAACCATCAGCATGCTCTGCGACAGGTCCAGCAAACTGCGCTCCGGACTTTTTGAACAGCTCTGCCCATTCGTCCGCATCAAACTGTGAAGCAGTGAACATCGGGATAAAGTCTTTGTATCCAAACTCATCTAACGATCCGTAGGTCTCTTCATGATGCTTTCGTACCGGATGATCCTCTACATACATCCAGTGAGAATACCACTCCGTCTGATATGCAGGTACAGAGTATGGTCCCCAGTGAAAGTAAATTCCAAATTTGGCATCCAAAAACCACTCCGGCGTCTGATGTTGTTGGAGGGATGACCAATCAGCTGTGTATGGCTTTTCTTCCATCACTTGACTTTCCTTTTTTTCTGGATTGGCCGTGCAAGCACACAGTCCAAATATGATTAGTGAATAGATCCAATTGTTGCGTTTCATAGCGCTATTATTTTAATTCAATTTTGAATACAGTAGCCAAGCTATCCATGCCCGAATCAGGCATGGTCAGTGTTAAATAATCGTCATCGTGAACAAAATCCACGGGTGTACCAGAGCCCAAAACTGATATTTGATCAATCTCACCTTTCGGGCTGTAGCGGTGTTTGGCCAGAATACCATAGTTGATCGTTTGACCCGTCTTTGGCTCTCCGAGCAAAATCATGTACAGCGTCTTGCCATCCTTAGACTGTGTAAAACGGACATCGGATGCAGTGTACGCTACAGTAGCGGACTGACCACCAAACTCTCCCTGATCCGCTTTCGCATCTCCAAACCCATACATGACCCAAGGTCTTGTCTCAAAAATGGCTTCACCATTGGCCTCAAACCAATTCCCCATCTCTGTGAGTACTTGGCGTTGCGCCTCTGGGATACTACCATCTGCTTTGGGTGAGAGGTTGAGTAGCACAACACCATTTTTGCTGACCACATCGATCAGATTGCGTAGCACGATGGCCGTCGACTTGTACTGTTGCCCTTCGACATAGCTCCATGAGCGATCGCTGATCGTGATATCGGTCATCCAAGGTAGCTCCGACACGTCACGGCGCCCCCCCTGCTCGATATCGTGTACGCCTACCGTCGTAGGTAGATCGTTCTGCTTGTAGGCAATCACGACTTCCTGATTGTTCTTTTTTTCCTGATTGAAATAGTAGGCTACCATTTCTTTCACCTTGTCCTCTGGCATGTAGTTGAACCACGAATCAAACCAGATAATATCAGGGTGGTAAAGATCGAGCACCTCTACAATCTGGTCGTACCAATACTGGCTGAACTGCTCTTCTTCGATATTGCCATAGAGCAAACGTAACTCTGGGTCGTCCGATGAGGTGTGATAGGCTGTATCGTAGGTAAAGTGACTGCCAAAGCCCTTTTCTTCTCCTTTGTATCGCTGTAAGTTTCTGGCATGGTGAAAGGTCGTGATCAGTTTCATGTCACGCTGCCTGAGCGCCTTGGCCAGCTCCCCGGTGATGTCTTTCTTAGGTCCTTTGTCTGCGGCATTCCAGGGATTGATCTCGCTGTCCCACATCGCAAAACCATCATGATGCTGCGCTACTGGCCCAGCAAAACGGGCACCTGCCTGTTGAAACAAATCAGCCCATTCGTTTGCATCGAAATACTCGCCAGTAAACGCTGGCACGAAATGGTGATAGCCGAATTCAGAAAGTGATCCGTAGTTTTCTAAATGGTACTTGTACTCCCTTCGTCCTTCGATGTACATATTACTAGGATACCACTCGCTCCCGAAGGCAGGCACAGTATAAACGCCCCAGTGAAAATAGATACCTAGTTTAGCATCCTGAAACCACTCTGGTGCCGCGCTATGCTTAGCCAGTGATTCCCAAGACTGCTCATAGGTCGAATTATTTTTTTCATAAGAAATACTATCGCCTGACTCGCTGCTAGAGCTACAGGATAATTGTGCCCCAATCAAGACGAGACAGCAAAATGCAAATGTGATTTTCATAGGATAAGTTGATTTGGTCATAGATTAGTCATTTCAGCTGGACAATCATTAGAAATCGTATAACACTGAATCTGATCCCAAAATGACATCAGGTTCAGCGTTTAGACTTACTTTTTCCATTCGCTCAGTTCGAGGGCATTGAGCCATACGCCTTTGTTTCCTTTACCATTGTAATTGATCGTGATCTTCGACGCTCCATCCGACTCGAACACAACTACTGCTGTACCAGGCTCATCGAACTGCATCGACTTGCCTTCGGTCACGGTGGCCTTTAACTCTGACCCGATCAATGCATCTGAGTCCACTACGATCTCTTTCTCATAAGGCAACTTGTGGATCGTCAGCGATTTCAATTTCTCCTTGTTCGGGTCCATCGAATCACTATTGCTACGTGGGGCATGATGCCAAGTTTTGAGGCGATAGACACCTGCTGGCAATCCGTCAAAGGTTAGATTAATACCCTGATCGTCGATACCCATCACACCATCTCCGTACGCATACCCATACTTACCTACCACATTCATCTCTCCAAGCCATCGGATCACGCCATCGTTAGAAGCAGTAGCCACTTCGACTGTCGCTTCACCAAAAGTCTTGAAAGCATACGTCGAAGATGTATTGTCCTCGCCATACCAATAGTTCCAACCAAACTGTACCAACTGATCAGGCGCTCCCATATCGACCCGCTCACTGTCATAGTCATAAATCGCCTCCGCATTTTTGGCTATTTCATCTGTCTGGTTGGGCACCAGTATGACTGTAGCCTTGGCAGATTTGAGTCCTTTCGCTTTCGCGTAAATGGTGATCTTGCCAGTGGTCGTGCCCGCTTTAATCAGCCCAGGCGCCACACCGTATTCGGTAAACATCGGGTTGGCATTGATCCCGGCATCATCGCCGATCACTGTCGCGTCTCCTTTGACCGAGAATGTGATCAAATCATCTGTACCCTCGACTACAGTGCCATTTTTGTCCACCACAGCAGCATACACCATCAAGATATCCGATCCATCTGCAGTAAACTCACGTCCCACCGTATCCACTCGCAAACGAATGGCCTTTGGGGATTCTGGTGTTTTTTTGACTGTTTTCATTTCCGATCCATCAGCAAAATACGCTTTGGCTGTCAGTTCGCCTGACTGATAGTCAATCTCACGAAAGTGAAACGGTGCATCATCTAAGCCATCATAGATTGTATCGGTACTGGCTTGGCTCCTGCCTATACTTTGGCCATTGAGTAGTAGCTCTACCTCATCGGCATTGCTATACACTGTCACCTCATCGGTGCCTTCTACCCAGTCTTCATGGATATAAAGAAAAGGCTCGTCCTTCAACTCCGCTTTGTACCACTCCGTCTCAGGGCGCGCATAGCGAAAAATCGTCATGGCACCACTGCGGGTACGGTCTTTAGGATCATCGGCCTTATCATGCGCCGGATGAAAAGTATAGTAGGCGTGAGCAGTCCAGGCAATCAATCCAGTCATACCCAGATCCTTTTTGTAAGGAGCTACAGCCGCAGGCCCTCGTCGACCCTCCATGGCAAAAATCGGCTCAGAGCGATCCCAGATGAATGGTCCGTAAAGCATATTGGCATTGATGTCGGTCAGACCAGAGGCCTGCCAACCTGTCCAACGTGCGCCTTGCGAAGCGGTAAGCCTCTCTGGATCTTCCTGCTTGATCGTGTTGTGCACGCGAGGCACATAGCCACGGTGGTTGATGCCACCACCCCACATCACGACCGATGGGTGGTTTCGGTGATTGCGTACCATATCTCTGGCCGCCTGATCAAAATTTTGCCACCAGCCTTCTTCGGTACTAATCGATATCCATGATGGTGCTTCCTCATATACCAATATTCCCAGCTCATCACAGGCTTTCAATATTTCATCGTCCTGCGGATAATGCGCCGTACGCATGATATTAAATCCATATTCTTTGAACTGGAGCATATCCTTGTAATGCAGTGCATTGGGCACAGCATCTCCGATGTAAGGGTACTGTTGGTGGCGATTGAACCCTAGCAGTTCGATAGGCTCACCGTTGAGCACAAAGCCCCTGACTGGATCCAGTTCGAATTTGCGCAAGCCGATTTTATTCTCCACATAATCCACCGTTTTACCATCAACTAAAATCACGCTATTGACACGATAGAGATAAGGATTGTCGATATCCCATAGCGTTACATTGTCCTCTAGGCTTCCGATCTGATCAAATTGATATTCGACACCTGACGCGAGTTCCTTGGTTTCTTGGAGTTTCATGACAACTAGTCCCTCTTCGTCGATCACCCGCGTGATGAGTTGGACACTTTGTGCATCGGACGACTCATTACGCACAGCCGTTTTTATATCTATAGTTGCATTCTTGTTGACTGGGTCGATAGTTGGCGTAGTGATATAGACACCTGACCTGAGCGACTCCCAATTAAAAGTGACATGCACTGGGTCTGTTTGCACCAAATATACATCACGATACAGACCGCTAAACTTCACGTAATCAAACGGACCAGGGTCTGGGGGCACCAGCTCGTTGCGACGATTGTCAGCCAACACGGTGACTTGGTTGACTTGGCCTTTGTCTACATAATCTGTAATATCAAAGTGAAAAGGCGTATAGCCTCCCACGGCATGCTCACCGACATGCTGCCCGTTAACCCACAAATCGGCCACTTGATGCACGCCTTCAAATTCCAAGAACACTTTTTGATCTCCAACAGGCACCTCAATCTCGCGACGATACCAACCGACCTCTCGATGAAAAACCAGCTGTGTCTTTTCGTCCTTCAAACCATCCAGGGTCAAAGAAGTCAATTTGAGCGTATGGGGCACGTTGACAGACTCCCAATCACTATCATCGAGATCCTTGGCGTAAAAATCGGCATCAGGATCGCCGAGATGAAACTTCCAGTCTTGGTTGATATTAACTTTTGTTCTTTCTGTCTCGGGAAAGCCAAAAGGCAAATCCTGAGCACTCACTCCAAAAGTCATGGTTAATACCATGAGCCATAAAAAGTAGTTCTTGCTGCTGTGTATCATGCTTTTCTTCATTCTATTATCTTTTCCAGAAGGACTTCTTAATCGAAGTAGTCCCAATAATCATATTTGATATTCACGCTCTCTTTGTTGTCTCCGAGTTCGATCGCTTTTTGTTTCAGTTTTTCACGCATCTGGGACACGCGCTCCCTGTGCTCGGGAAAGGGCGATAGATCCTGCGTCTCCCAAGGGTCTGCACTCACGTTGAACAACTGAGTCACCCGGGAGCCCGCTTCGAACTCTCCCTCTTTTTTCGTCCAGTCTGGTGCACGCACATATTCGATCAGTTTGTAGTCCCCTTCTCTATAGGCACGCTGATGCTGCCGATAGGCGTGATAGGTATAGTCTCTGATTTGCTTCTTTGCTCCTGCAATCACAGCCGCCATACTTTGTCCATTGGCAGATTCTGGTGGAGCGACTCCTGCCAACTCACAGATCGTCGGAAAAATATCATGCGTATAGCACAGTGCATCGCTGCGTTGCGCTTTTTGCTGCAAAGCTCCTCCCGAGAATATCAAAGGGATATGTACCCCATCTTCGTCGTAGATATTTTGCTTGCCCAGCAGGCCATGGTTTCCCACACCTAGCCCACTATCCCCTGCCAATACAATCAGCGTATTTTCATACTGCCCGCTCTCCTTGAGTGCTTGGATCACTTTACCAATCTGCGTATCGAGATGACTGATGATGGCATAATAGTCAGCCAACTGCTGACGGGCGATCTGCTCCGTCCTCGGCCAGGATGCCAGCGCCTCATCTCTCAAAAAAATATGCCCATTGTCGAATGGATGCTGCGGCATGTACGAAGGTGTCAGAGCGACCGTCTCTGGCGGATACATGTCGCGGTACTCTTGTGTCGCTTGGCGTGGATCGTGCGGCGCATGAAAGGCCAAGTACATCATCCATGGCTTGCGTGACTGGTAGTCTTCTATGTACTGGACTGCTTCACGAGCAAATATCTCCGAAGTATGTGGGCCGTCGATTTCCGTGCCTGTTGGACCTTTTTTATCGTCCTTATTGAGGGGTCGGCGGATTTCATTGTCATCCTCGTCATAGGTCAATAGGTAGGCATTGTCCCGAGTGTAGTCACCATCAGCCTGCCAATCCCAAAGCGGCATACGAAAGTGATCGGTCAGATAGACGCCACGTCCCATCACAGTGGCTCCACCATCGAAGGAGCGCGCCAGCGAAGCATTGTCCTGATGCCACTTACCTACCATATAAGTTTCGTATCCAGCCGCTCCAAATGTCTGCCCCATGGTGGTATGCGACTCAGGTATTTGGTGTCCCTGCCCTTGGAGGGTGAATAATTGTCGTCCCGTCAAAAGCATCGCTCTACTCGGTATGCAAGTCGCTCCGCTAAATGCGCCCATCAGGTAGGCTTTGTCGAAAATCACCCCCTCATGCGCCAACTGATCCATGTGTGGTGTCTGTACAGCCATACCACCCAGCGCATGTACACCAGAGTAGCGGTGGTCGTCGGTATAGATCACCAATACGTTGGGCTTTTTGCCCTTCATATGATTTTTCATCCCCTTTGCCATCACCAAATGGCTCACCGCCCATAATACTGCGATAGATAAAAACGTCGTTCTTCTCCTCATCTATTTCTTTGTTTTGGGTTGAAACTGCCGCTGCTCTACATCTTGGACTCTAATGGCTGAGCGTTGGTCATCTGCCTTTAGTTTGAAATCATAATCGATCAATTTCAAATCCGTAACATTGCGCGCATACATCCCATAAGCAGGCAGTACACCAAAAAAACTAAACTCTGGATAACGCGCGGGCATCTCCTCTGGTATCAACTGTGTATGCTCATCCATACCACCTCCTGACACTAGTATCTCAATATTGTCCAGTTGTACTGAGCCGATCTTATAATCTGGCGTACCGGTGATCAAAATGCCACTCGGTGGATTAACACGTGACGAATCCAAGCTACGAGTACTGGCCTTCAGATTGCTGATCGTGACTGAATCTATACTTCCTACAGGCTGCTGTGGTGCATCCCGATAGGTTCGTCTTCTTTCGCCCAAACGGACAAAAATGGGCATCTCCGTATCTGTCATCTCTATGCTATCGATTCGAATGTGGTGAATATTAGCACCATCAACACTCAGTATCTTGATGCCCCCACCTTTCGTATCGTGGATTTGACATAGGCTAATGTCAATGTGGTGCATATCTCCCATCGATTCAGTTCCAAACTTGATCGCCCCCCAGTCACTTTTCAGTCGACAGTTGCGTACAGTGACGCTGTGCGTCGGCTCAGGGCTAGTCGTCTTGAAGCAGATCGCATCGTCACCTGTATCAATATTGCAGTTACGAATGATAGCGTCGTGGCTAGAGTCCAAATCTATACCGTCATTGTTGCGATGGGCATGACTATAGATGTCAATACCATCGACCAGAATGTCGGTCGATTGGAAAAAGTGGCAAGTCCATGCGGCAGGTTGTCTAAGGTGAATATCTCGTAGCTCTATACCACTGGAACGAACAAATCGTAAGAGGAAAGGACGATTGCCCATCAACTCATTGATTTCCTCTTTGGTTAATCCCTGGTCTGCTAGTACTTTCTTCAGTGGTCCCTGATGAAAGGCAGCTCCCTGACCATCTATCGTTCCCTTTCCTGAAATTTTAACGTTCTTCACATCAAGGGCACCTATCAGGCATTTGCCCCTCACCTGGCCTGTAGCATCGGTAAATGCATCAATGCTCTGATAGTCTCTAGGATCGGTACTCCCCAGCAAGGTAGCGCCTTCTTGTATATGAAGTTCCACATTGCTCTGGAGCAGAACCGTGCCCGTCACAAAAGTGCCCTCTGCTATCAAAACCTGTCCTCCTCCTGCTTGGTGACAAGCATCGATGGCCGACTGAATAGCCGTTGTATTGATACTCTTGCCATCACCCACCGCTCCAAAATCCGTAACACGAAAGCTACTCGGTGCAGCACAGCCCCACATCGAAAGGAATACAATACAGTAGGTCAGTAATCTAAATCTGTGTCTCATCGTTTAACGATTTTCTTTGGTTTGATCAGTGAATAATTGGCTAAAACAGTACCCAAGAAGGCATTCTCTACATCTTCGAGTACTACCGGTGGACGCTGGTCCGTGTCCTCCGTGATCACTTCGAAGTTGTCAATCTTCACCCCATCGACATGACGCAGGTACAAACCATAGGCAGGTAGCGTACCTACCAAACGAAACTCCGGCCACCAGCCATCGAGCACATCGAGCGTGTACTCAGGTAGACCTTGTTGGTCGGCTTCCTCCTTCGTCCCTCCTCCAGAGACAGTAAACAACACATTGCTGATCGAAATATTTTCAATAGGGTGCTCTGGCATACCAGTAATAAAAAAGGCGGAATTTTTGTCTAGCTCACGATTATCAGCGATGATCTTATCGAAGATAAAACTATGCATGGCCTTCATCGGATACATCTCCTTTGGGGCATCTACACAGGCACGCTGCTGAGCAAAGGTCATAAAGACAGGTCTTGGTACATTTTTCATCACGAGATTAGAAAAGACCATATTTTTCATCTCGCCGCCTTCGTTCATTTGGATTTTCAATCCCGAATCCTGAATATCTCGGAAGGTGCAATTGCTGACTGTGACTGACTCAAAATTGCCCCGTGACAGCAAACCAATGCGCAGACCTGCCCACTTGGAGGTGAAAGTACAATTGGTTACTACTACATTTTTGCAAGGCTTGTCGGTGCGAGAAGCCTGTAGACAAATCGAATCATCGCTCGTATCAAAACTACTATTGGACACCCGCACGTCCGTGCAGCCATCAAAGTCCAAGCCATCACCATTGTGATTGGAACGGCTATAAATGCGAATACCCTCGACTACTATATCGTCGCAATACAACCATGCAGAAGTCCAGGCCGCTGGATTAATCAAATTGACATCCTTCAAATGAATGTTGCGGCAGTTGATAAAACGCATCATCATTGGTCTTCCTGTTTTTCCATTGAAAAACCGGGTGTGCCCATTGCCATCGATCGTACCGTGTCCTTCTATCGCAAACGAATACGCATTCTTAGCAAAAATCAAGCAACGATCCATATGCGGCTCGTTCTTGTACATATTCTTATGTGTATCAGTCGCATAATCGGCTATATCAGGACTGCCTTTCAGTATCGACCCATTTTCCAGATAGAGCGTCACATGATCTTTGAGATAGATGGTGCCGATTACTACGGTTTTGCCTCCTGGAATCACCACTCGTCCACCTCCCGCTGCTGTGCAGGCATCTATGGCAGCCTGTACGGCAGGAGTATCTCTAGTGCTACCATCTGCTAATGCCCCATAGTCTTCCACATGATAATCCTTGGCTTGCAGTGCTATGCCCAAGTGGAGAAAAACAATGAGTATGCTCCATATTTTCATATCGCCTTGTTAATCATGATTCGAGTGGTCATTATGGTCTTGCCCCGATCTTTCACTTCCATCAGGTACAAACCATCGGACAGGAAGGAAACATCGAATCCATTGCTATTGGCAATACTTCCCTTGTACACAGGCTGCCCGGTCAGCGAAAAGAGTCGACAAGTCATCCCCCTGAAATTCTGATTGAAGAAAAATTGGCCTTCGGATGGATTAGGATAAATTATCATTCCCTTGCTCTCATCATTCACCTCCAACACTTCGCCAGGACATAAGCCAGTCTCTGGTTCCACTCCCGTATTTCCTCCTGCACAGGTGCCACATCTGTCGTAGTAAGCCTCACCTCCTGCATCCCCATTACAATCAATCGCCTCCACAGAAGCATCAATCTCCCAATCAGGACCAGGAACCCAATATTCAGCGCCTACTTCGTAAGCTCCGATATCAGGCTTCCCTCCAGTATAACCATCCGTGTACTCGTCCAATACAGTACCTGTATTGATGGCTCCAGAAGCCACGATAGGTGTAAAATTCTGATTCGAAAAATCCTCGAAAGGGTTAGCATTGCGTTGCAAAGTGAGATTAGTGCCTTTGGAAGTATTGTAAAGGGTGTCTTTGGTTAGCTCTGCATCGTTAGCCAAATTATTGAACAGCTGCACATTATCTAGACCATAGCCATTGACCCATCGCGCCATGGCACTACTGTTTTCTCCAGTACCCGCCCAGATAGTATTGTTGTACAACAGCAGATTGGTTCCAGCCCAGTTGATCTGGATATTAGACCATTCGAGATCCCAAAACACATTGTGATCTACGATGACATCTTTGGTCGTGTTATCAAGATATACACCAGTGGCTTTGTAGCTTTCATAATTTTCATTGCGGCTTTCAGAATCATGAATCCAGTTATGATGAATACGTGTATTATTGTATCCATTACAACAGAGATAAATAGCCCCACAGTCGTCGTTGAGTAAGTTGGAATGATGAAAATCATTGTAGGCTACTTCAGCCCCATTACCTCCTCCATTCATTAGGTCACGCCCCGTATTGAAAAATTCGTTGTAAGTGACAGTATTCTTTCCCTCCAGACGAATCGGGGCGTCATAGCTAGCAATGAAATCAAAGTTGCCGACATAACAGTTGGTCACAGTATTGTCTATACCACGAAGCATGATTCCAGAGCACGCCCCCCACTGGATATTCATGTGTTCGATCAGGTTGCCCGTCGATTGATTGCTAAACTCTACTGAGGCTTTATTGACCCGGAAGGAGCGCTGTCCCTCGCTGCCCACGGCACCTGTACTATAGTTGCCCCACAAGATTTCGCCATTTTTCAGGATACAATTTTGGGCACCATTGAACGTCACATTTGCTCCTAATATTTTGATCCCATCGATGGTTATGTTTTGCCTGTTGTCAAGATCAATAGCTGTAACTCTCTGTCTGACATAGACAGTATCATCTACTAGACTGGCTTTGTCTGGCGCCATGAAGTAGGCCTTCTTGCTGTCATTGTCTACGTACCACTCACCAGGAGCATCCAGAGCGGCTAGGGTATTCATCAGTATGAACTCACCTCCTTGCGCTGGACTGTGACTACCTCCAAAACTCCATGAGGTCGGTAAAGTCTCGTAAGCCACGAAAGAGGAGGAATAATCAGTAATATCCCTTCTCCAAGAAGTCCATCGGTTTTTGCCCAAAAACCAGATATGTCCACCCTGATCCCAGTTTTGATCTGGGATATTATCGAAGGACACACTCGTGCTATTACCTGTAGTCCATGGAGCTTCCAGGTTGAAATGATCAAAATCTGTCTTATTGGGCCAGCGGGCTAGGATCATACCTTGACCATCGTAGTAGATCAGGTTTTGATCTTCGAGGGTGGTTGGCAAGTCAGCCACATAAATATCTCCCTGATACAGCTCCCAGCTATCTACTGCATCGAATCCAGATATAATCACCTCCTCGTCCGCAGCGGCAGTGAAACTCAAGTTGTCTTTAGTAGGCTCGATCGTCTCAGTATAAATTCCGGCATGAATGATACATTGATCACCGGCACCCATCACCTGAATCGCTTTCCCTATGGTAAGAAAGGGTTCTGCTTCGGTTCCAGCCTGACTGTCATCTCCTGATTTGGAGACATGAAAATCCCTAGCCTGCAACACAAAACCTGCTACAAGCAAACCTATCGCTAATAAATATTTCATAGTTGTTTTATCTTTTTTCTCCGGCACTCGCCCGATCTAAAATTCTCTGGCGTTGCGCCTCTTCTTTGCTCACATTCGCTGCATGGGGGTCGTCCCATTTGGGTGCTACATTTTGTTGATCCCAAGTCTCATACAGCGCCATAAGTTCTTTCACTTTGTCAGGTTGCCTTGTAGAGAGATCCTTTTGTTCATAGGGATCCGTCGACAGATCAAACAACAAGGTCTCATTTTTATAAGCAGACATGACCAACTTATAATCTCCCTGACGCAGGGCATAGCCAGCCCCACCCGAATAGCGCCAGAATAGTGCATCGTGAGGTGCTTCTTTTTCTTGTCCACCGAGGTATGGCAGCAAGTCCACTCCATCTAGTGATTTGGATTTTGGTGTTCGAATATCTGCAGCAGCCAATACGGTAGGAAAAACATCTAAAGCAGAAATAGGCTGAGCAAAACGCTTTCCTCCTTGTAGCCCTTTGGGCCATGAAATCAAGAAAGGAACACGAATCCCCCCTTCGAAGAGCATGCCCTTGTGTCCACGAAAAGGAGCACTACTCGCGCCATGTATATGAGCACCATTGTCACTGTAAAAAATAATCAAGGTGTTTTCATATTCTCCTGTGTCTTTGAGTTTTTGAATCACACGCCCAATACCCTGATCCATCCCTACCACCATCGCAGCATAGGCTGCTCGCTCTCCATCCTCGATATGAGCCACCTGATCAATGTACTCTTCAGTAGCCTGAATCGGCGCATGGGGTGCATTGTAGGCTAGATACATAAAAAAGGGATCCTCCGATTGGGCATAGTTGTCGATGTAGCGAACCGCCTCTCTACTAAAATCATCTGTCAGATAAGTGAGTGAATCTTGCCCTACAGGTATCCCATCTCTGAGCACTCCTTGTATTTCTTTCTTGTTGCCCAAATCCCCCCAATAGTTGAAACCTCCGCCATAGAACCCATACCAGTCGTCGAACCCACGGTTAGGTGGCCAAAATTTTTGATCATCTCCCAGGTGCCACTTACCCACTGCACAAGTTTGATAGCCCTTTTTCTGCAACAACTCAGAGAGCAACAGCTCATCAAGGGGCAAACCATCCTCTGAACCAGCCGTTTTGTAGGGGATATTGCACTCATGCCCAAAATGCTGCTGATAGCGACCCGATAGCAATCCCGCTCTACTGGGACTACAGTAAGGATGTGAGGCATAGCCCGCCTCAAAACTCACTCCCTGAGCCGCCAATCCATCGAGATGAGGCGTAGGTATGTCCGTACCACCGTTGAAACCTACATCCCCCCAACCCTGATCGTCGCTCACGATGATCAAGATATTGGGTCTGTCTTTCATTTTCGCTGGTTTTGTAGCAGCTACTACCAAAATGGCATTAAACAAAAAAACCAGTAATATTGACCTTCTAATCATTCCAGTGCTCATCGATTACCTTTTGGATATGCGGGTAATTTTCATCCCCTTCATTTAGCTCTCCTCTTAGTGTTAGCAATTGTGATTTCAAGTCTGCAATCTCCTCTGCATATGCAGGATCGCTGTAGCGATTATTCATCTCTTTAGGATCATCCTTCAGATCATAAAACTCCCAAGCGACAGGTGTATGTCTAGTAAAGTCATTGCCCCAGCTGGCTTTGTTCCACTCGGCATTGGGATCATCTGTATCTACCCAATAGCGACCGTAGTAGAATATGAGCTTCTGTGTTTTGGTACGAATCCCAAAGTGAGCTGGATTTTGATGACGATGTGCCAAATGCATCCAATATCGGTAGTAAGTAGACTGTGGCCAGTCAGCAGGTTCATCACCCGTCTCTAGGATTGTTTTGAAACTACGTCCCTGCATGTAATCAGGAGTTTTACCTCCAGCCATTTCAATGAGCGTAGGTGCAAAATCCGTATTGTTGATCATGGCATCAGAACGCGTACCTGCCTCGATGGACTTAGGGTATTTAACAATGAAAGGCATGCGCATAGACTCATCATACATCCATCGCTTGTCGATATAATCGTGCTCTCCGAGCATAAAACCCTGATCACCTGTATATACAATGATGGTGTTCTCCATCAAGCCTTCCTCTTCCAAATAGGCAAAAAGTCTGGCCAGGTTATCGTCCACTCCCTTCACACACCGAAGATATTTCTTGAGATAATCCTGATAGACCTTGCTGGCATTGGCCTTAGATTCGGCATCATACTGCCATGCTTCTAGGTCTTCTGCAACAATATCCTCTGCATTGCCATAGGCACGGCTAATCGATGAATCTGGATAAATATTGTTCGCCTGAGTTCGGATTAGGTTGCGTTCCGAGACCGACGAACCTATGATTCGCGTCAGAGAATCATTCTTGCCTCTTACTGCTTCTGAGCCATGATTACCCATCTCATAAAGGCTCTCTGGCTCTGGGATGAAAGTGTCCGCTAGGTACTCCTCATATCTTGGTGCATTTTCGAAATCATCGTGTGGTGCTTTATAATGATGCATCAAGAAGAAAGGCTTGTCCTTGTCTCTTTTGGACTTAAGCCAATCCAAAGTAGCGTCTGTGATCACGTCCGACGAGTGTCCTGTGGTTTGGATGGTATTGTTAGGCCAAGGCTTATCACCCTGTACTCTAAACAGTGGATCGAAGTATGTGCCTTGTGATTTGAGCACCTGATAGAAATCAAATGAAGCAGGTTCATTTTTAAGGTGCCATTTGCCCACAATCGCTGTTTGGTAGCCCAAATTTTTCATCTCCTGTGGCAGGTATTGCTCTGCAATTTCCAAATCTCCTTCCAAATCTAATACACCATTGGCCTGACTGTGTTGCCCCGTTAGGATTGCGGCTCGACTGGGCGTACAGATAGAATTGGTCACGTAGCAATTGTCAAACACGACTCCTTCACTTGCCAATTTGTCGATAGTCGGTGTGGGGTTGAGCTCTGCGAGTCGACTACCATACACCCCTATACTCTGTGTGGTATGGTCATCAGACATGATAAAAATGATATTGGGCTTTGTCGTCTCCTTATGTTCCTGACCACAGGCAGACAATATCAAGAAAGACAAAAACCAAAAACAATAGTAACCTCCTAAATTATATCTCATCATAATCCTATAAAACCAACCGGACAAGCTTAATCACCTGTCCGGTATTAAATCAAAACATATTCAAATTCTCGTTTTAGATTGAAATCGCCAGTGTGTGTGCAAAATCACCTACTTTTTCCTTTGGCAACATTACGATCAGTCCTTCTTCTGTTTGCTCCCAGACCAAATCCTCTTCACTTCCTAACAACTGAACATCTCCAATTTTTTCAGGAGCGTACTCTGCGCCTTTTGCTAAAGTTTTAATCCTGATCTCTCCGCTTTCTGGCCAATCCATGGCTATGGCATACAGTTTTCCTTCCTTAGTCGTAAACCGAATATCCTCTGCTGACATGCCCTTGTTGTTGCCTTCTGAGTGATGGCCTTTGGCAACCTCCGTAGGCCCTTCACCGAAGGTTTTCCAATATTCGGTCGCATAGATCGCTTCACCATTGGTGCTAAGCCACTCTCCTATTTCGAGCAAAATTGCCTTTTGATCTTCAGGTATCGTACCATCTGATTTAGGCCCTACATTGAGCAGTAGATTTCCATTTTTGCTCACGATATCAACCAGATCGTCTACCAGCTCGTTGGTCGTCTTAGACTTCCAGTTGGTCACATAACTCCAAGAGTTTTTGCCAATCGAAGTATCCGTCTGCCACGGCAGCTTACGGATACCTGGCAGTTTGCCACGCTCCAAATCATAAATCACCGTTCCTTCGGGAAATGCCTCATGGCTAAAATTTTTGTCCTGCAGCACTACTTCTTTGCCCCACTCTAATCCTTTGTTATAATAGTAAGCTGCTAGCTTTGGACGCATCTCTTCAAAATCAGGAATGTCTACATAAAAGTCAAGCCAAAAGATATCTGGTTGATAGTTGTCCAGAACATCTTTGGTACGTTCCCACCATCTCTGTTTGAATTTATCAGAAACAGGCTCTGTTAGGTCTTTACCTTTAGAGCTATACAAATCTGCATATTCAGGATCTACCGTATCAAAACGATCCTTTTTATTGTAAAAAGACCAGTTGAAGGCAAAATGCGAAGAAGTTCCCATGATCATCCCTTTGGCACGTCCCGCTTTAAACAACTCCCCTAGCACATCTCTCTTAGGCCCCATATCATAGGCATTCCATCGGGTGGTATTGGATTTATACATAGCGAACCCATCATGATGATCTGCAACCGGGATGACATAGCGTGCTCCCGCCGCTTTAAAAACATCTATCCACTCGTTGGCATCAAAATTTTCGCCCTTGAACATAGGGATAAAGTCTTTGTACCCGAATTCCTTTTGATCCCCCCATTGCTTTTTATGATGCAAAAAGACTTTATTTGGCCCAGTTTCTCCAGGGTTCAACTGAGCACTAAAAGTAGCCGTGTCCATATACATCTGACGTGGATACCACTCTGACCCGAATGCTGGCACGCTATAAGCCCCCCAGTGAATGAATATTCCAAATTTCTGATCGTTAAACCATTCAGGATCTGAATAATTCGATTTGATTGACTCCCAATTCGGCTCGAACACTTTCGAAGAGGAATCCTTCTCTGCCAACTCTTTGCTCTGAGTTGTACAAGCTACTATTCCCAAAGCCACGAAACATACTTTCAACCTGGTCAATAACCCTAATTTCTTTTTCATTGATTTTATTTTATGCATTTATGTATTGTCTTTTAAGAGGTATCGGCTCATCCCTATAACCTGTACCTAAGGTTCTTACTATCGAGGTATTCATGCTTTTCAGGTATTCACTAGGTAGATACCCATACTGCTTCTTAAAGCAACGGGTGAAATAAGAAGCAGAATTAAAGCCTGATTTATATCGAACCTCCTTTATCGAACATGCACCCGACCTGAGTAATGCCACCGCATGTTTTAGCCGAATAGTTCTAATGAATTCGCTTGTCGAAAACCCCGTCAATTCCTTGAGTTTGCAATAGAGTACGCTTCTACTCATTCCACTGGTTTGGACTAGGCACTGGACATTAAATTCAGTATCTGCAATATTCTCTTCTATGATGGCAGTAACACGTTCCAGCCATGTCGTAACCATGAATACCGATGAGCCTGAGAGTTCTTCCGTCCCCATAAAACTAAGCTGCCTAAGTCTCATTGCTGATTGATGCTTAGTATACAGTAAAATAGGAGCTACATGTGATGATACTATATCTATTACCCCTTGTTGCAATAGTTCCACCTGTATCTCAGTATCCAAATCATCACTCAAAACAAAAACAGATGTTTCTTCTAAAACAAACCACCGAGGATACTCTTTGTTAAATTCATCCCAAAGAAAATATGGAACCAAAACCACATCAATGGCAAATAACGCTTTGCCTGTCCCCACAACTTCAAATTGAGGAGATAACCAATGCTTATCTTTATTTTCCAGCACATTCGATCCATATACTATCACCGTAGTTTGCTTCATATAACCTTCTATTTGGATTCAAAAAACTTCAAACTCACTACTCAAAGATAGAGGCTACAAGACGGCATGTTGTAAAAGAATTGAAAGCTAAAGCAGGGGGATTTAAAGAAAATCAGGGGGCAAATCCATCTCTAAAAGAGGGGGAGAATCACATCAATAGCTCAGTAAACATATAACCAACCGAAACCAGTTCATATGATGCCATGCCTATAAACAAAGAAGGCAGCCAATGGCTGCCTTCTTTAAAATAAAACTAGATCATTATTCCCATTTTTCGAACCGTATACCATTGTCTCTGAATACCAAAGAATCAGATACGTAATGTACATCACTCGCTGTACTAGGGTCGCTATCCTCATCAAACTCATAGGTATAACTGTAAGAGATCGTATTGTCCTTAACCACTCCTGAAAAATCATTGATGGCTAGTTGAGCATTAGGTTTTGACAGATCACCACTTACTTCCATTGTTTCCATATCTATCGTCAATTCTAATACGTCTACAAAGTCGGTTGCTTTTCCAATAGCTGGCAACAACAGTTTGTTTTGTCCCAGCGTACTCAGATCTACCGTCTCATTGTATACCAAAGTATCCGTACTGTATCTAATAACATTATCCACATCTACAGAGTCAGCGCCCATACGGTAGTAAGTACCGTGGTAATCATTGATATACTTGACCATTAGCAAAGTATAGTGCTTGCCATACAAAACAGAATCAGTCGTAAACTGAACCAGTTTAAGTGGAAGAATATAGTGATCCTGATAAGACAATGCATCATTATAAAACTCATCTGTCATCACCAATTCAAACTCTCCTTGAAACGAACCTGACGGAATTTTTATCAAGGAATCCTCATCTACTCTCAACTTATAGTGAGTACTAGGCAACACTGCAAATCTACTATCTGTCAACAAAGCGTCATCTTTACTAAAATAAGCGTACTCATTCACTGTATTGTCACGCTTTCCGCCCAATACGATACCTACCTCTATCACCGAATCCTCCAGCGTAACCGTACGCATAGGCTGCTGATGAGGAAAGTATACCGCCGTGTAATCAAAAGGTTTTTCGTAATCTTCGTAGCAAGCAGTGGCTAAAACCACCACTGCTATCAACATCATATATATTGCTTTTTTCATCTTCTCCAATTTTTAATTACCAACCAGTGTTTTGCGTAATACTAGGGGTCTTAATCGCCTCAAAATAAGGCATTGGCCCAAAGTACATGTAATCCTTATAGGTCGGCGTGAATAGTGATTCAATTGAATAGGTAGCGACCCCAAATTGGTTTTTCTCTATCTTAACCGACTTCACTTCATCATTCAAATCCTCATTCCATCGACGCAAGTCATAAAAGTAATGCCCCTCAAAACAAAGCTCGATTCTTCGCTCATTGCGGATCAACTCTCTCAAATCATCCTGATCGGCACTAACCATATCAAGATAGACATCAGGCTGTGCGATCCCTGCTCTTCTGCGTACCTCACGAATCGCATCTACAGCTGTCATACCTACTCCATATGGATCTGCATTTGGACCGAAAGCTTCATTGGCTGCCTCAGAAAAATTAAGAAAAACCTCCCCCTTTCTGAACAATGAAAAGTAGTGATATGCATTGGTATTATTAGCTGGATTTTTATCCACAAAAGTACTCAACCACTTTCTGAGATAGTAACCAGTACGTGTTGAGTTTTCTGTATTAGCCGCTCCACCTACTCCACCTGAATAATCCTTACCACCTACATAAGTCTGTACCGTCTGACCTTTAAAGAAAGCTCCATCATACAGCACAGTCATATAAAAACGTGGATCACGATTAGCATAAGGAAAATCTTGGTCATACGTACTACTCGGGTGATCTATAGGATATCCATCCGCGGTAGGAAAAGCATCTACTAGGTTTTGAGTTGGATTAGTACGCCCATTCCCAAAGTAGCTCGGAGGGAAATTAGCTCCTTCAATCGCGTTTTCGTTATTGCCAAGCCTTCTCATGATGAGTTCATCAGAATCCCCATTGTTAAAATAGTTGTCATAGCCAGTGCTACCACCTGCATCGAGATAAACATCCGGTAGTGTGGTACCGATCAAACCAAAAGCTTCTCCTGCTGCTCTAGCTGACTCGACATTCATATCCTGAGCATCACTGAGGCCATAGAGTTCACTACCAGCATATAGCAGTACTCTAGATTTCAAGGCAAGACAAGCCACTGATGACGCACGCCCTAACTGGTTTTGTCCCGTTATCTCGCTTGAACCACTATAATTCTCTGGAAGAAAATTGACCGCATAGTCCAAATCATCTATGATCTGCTCCAACACCTCTCTAAAGGTCGCTCTAGGTAGCTCTGGAACACTAGCGGCATCCAGCTGCTTGGTGATCAATGGCACACCCATTAATTCCCCAGACCCATCCACACCAGCAAAACGCTTGAGTAGATCGAAATAGAAATAAGCTCTGAGAAAATAAGCTTCTCCCTCCAAACGCTCGGTCAATTCTTTATTCGTTTGCTCATTTCCCTTCCAGAAAGTCACATCACCTCTCAACCCATACTCGATAAAACGATTGATTGACTGGATCGCTGCATAACGACTTGACCAATTGTCAATTGGACTCCCTAATGCCTGCCATTCTTCCGAAATGGTCTTATTTAGCTGATTATTAGGCAGATTAATCACTGCATTCTGTGTCGCACAATCCAGAAAACCTCCATAGTTGTCCTGTCCTTTGGGCAATGCATCATAGGCTTTGAGAAGAAATCCCTGAACGACTTGTGGGTCACTCACTGCCTCCTCTAGGCCTAACTCATTGGCATACTTTGGCTCCATGAAATTCTCATCACAGGCACTTAGGCCTACCAATATGGCCAGTGTATATATTATTTTTTTCATTCTTTTCTTATTTAAATATTAGTAAGAAAGATTAAAACCTAGAGACACTGTCTTCATCAAAAAGCCATTAGACAATCCAGAAGCAGCGTTATCAGAGTTGAAGTCGGAATTGCCTGAAAAACTGAACAAGTCAGTACCTCTAGCAAATACACGTAACTCAGATGCACGAATAGAATTCCTGATTTTCTCAGGAAAGGCATAGCTCAACTCTATATTTCTAATCGTGAAATAGGAAGCGTCTTGCAACCAGAAGGAAGAACCTTGGTAACTGTGCGCTCCTCCCACAGTAGTCAACCGTGGATGGCTAGCATCTAAATTATCCGGTGTCCATCTATTCATGGCGTTAGCGGCATACTTACCCTGAGCCACTCCATTGTATGCAGTGTTCCAACTCATCATTCTATCATGACCTGCAGCTCCTTGCCCTAGTACCGATAAGCCCAATCCTTTGTATCCAATATTGAAATTCAAAGAATACTGATATCTAGGTGTAGTATTAGCAATTACTTTTTGATCTTCCACAGTGATCAGTCCATCTTCAGTGATGTCTGTATATTTCAGATCTCCTGCGATGACATCACCACCCAATGTACTCTGTACATTTACTTCTGATGCATCAGTATAGAACCCTTCTGAGTTATATCCCCACATCGCATCGAGCGGCTGACCGTCTCTGTTCAAATGAGAAAAAGCAGTAAGGTCACCGGTCTTTTCGTAAATCGCTTCAGAGTATGTTACATATCCACCTACACCGTAGCTGATATCCCCTGCTTGACCACTGTAGTTCAAGCCCAACTCTACACCCTGATTGCTAACCTCCCCATAATTGATATATGGAATATAATCGCCAAAATAGTCAGGATATAAACTTGAAACCTGCATAGGAATATCTGATCGATATTCATTGAAATAATTGGCCTCAACAGACAAGTTTTTCATAATCAATGCTTCCAAACCAATGTTGTATTCAGTCGCTATTTCAAAACCAATGGCGGGGTTCCCTGCCCGTATCAAATTGTAAGCGCTCGACCCATTGCTGTTTTGTGAGCCGAATTGCACCCAACCATTAGGGCCGTATGCATCTCTGTACCAAAAATGCTGCAAAGAACGGTCATAGCCCATCTGTCCATAACTCGCCTTTATCTTCAAATAGTCTAGGGCATCTACCGACTGCAAGAATCCCTCTTCACTCAGTACCCAGCCTAGTCCTACAGAAGGAAAAAACTCATAGCGGCTACCTTCTTCCAACTTATTAGATCCCATATAAGTCAGGTCCACTTCTGCGATGTACTTATTGGCAAAAGCATAGTTCAAACGATATCCATAAGTCACATTCTTGTATGGCTGAGCAGTTCCTTGATACTCACGGTTTTGAGCAATCGCATTGAGATGAGAAGTAAAAGCATGGTCGCCAAATGTACGGTCATATGTCATCGTAGAGATCATACCAATATTGCGATACGCAGAATCATCAAACTTGCTGATACCAGAAGCTTGTACATCATCACCGACTTGAGTCCCGTCTGCCTGGTATCTTGCATACTCATCCTTCTTTCTAGTAATTAGAAAGTTGTAAGTATCAAATGAAACGTAGTTTTTCCAGGACAAACCTTCAATCCCCCATTGGGTAAAATCCATATCCAAACCTATGTTGGACTGAGACTGTCTGAGTAGTTCATCTCTATAACCAGCTCGTAGCAATTCTCCTTCTATATTTGTACTCTTAGCAGCTCCCCAACCTAACTCTCCTGGAGATTCGGCCGTCGGTGCGTTGTGATATATCGGGTACTCATTGGGTCTATGAGAACTAAGTGTACTAAAGAAACCTTGAACAGTATTGTTGTCGCCCAAGTTGTTCGGGGTACCGTCATAGTTAGAATATGTCATCTGATTGGTCGAAGTAGTCTCCAACCTAGCTGCTACATCCACTTGTACACTAAAGATATCATTGATCTTATAGTCCAGGTTACCACGAACATTCATGCTGTTGTACTTGGTTTGCTCGCCAATGGCCTCCAAACCTCCCTCACCAGCGTATCCAGCAGTAAAATAGAATGCCGTCTTTTCATCAGCATTGCTATAGGTACCATAGATTCTCTGGTAATTGGTAAACGATTTCAAGTAACGATCATAGTAGTCCACGTTAGGCAACTCGTCGTTGATTCCTGCTGATTCATAAGCTGCGATATCAGCATCGGAATACTGAGGAGTTAAGCCATCATTCTCTTGTGCTTCGTTGTAAAGTCTAGCATAATCTGCCGAATTAAGAAAGTCAGGCAAATGAGTAGGTTTTCTAAAACCGTACTCTGCATTGATACTAGCCTTTTTTACGCCCACTTCACCTCTTTTGGTTGTTACCAAAATCACACCGTTGGCAGCCTGAGGACCATAGAGAGACTTAGCTGTAATATCCTTGAGTACTGTGATTGACTCAATTTCATAGAAATTGAGTGACTCTAGGGAACGATTACTAACTCCATCAACCACCACCAATGGGCCATCGCCACCGATAGTATGTAAGCCTCTGACATTCAACCATGAATTGTCACTACCAGGACCTGCTGAGTTTTTAAACACATTTAGTCCCATAGCTTTGCCTATCATGGCAGACTCTACGTCCAAATCCGCTGTCGTTATCTGATCCTGAGTAATGAGACTCGTGGCTCCCACTACACGATTTTTGTCCATATCTCCAAAGGGCAAATGCACCTTTTGTTTTTTATTAGCTCCCAGAGTGTCCTGTAGCACTACTTCTTCGACTTGCTGAGCCTGCACCTGAGCAAAGCCAAACAAAACAGTCGCAAGAGCTATGATATATTGTATATATTTCATTTCGATTCTTTTTGTGGTTTAGAAATTACCATCCTGGGTTTTGAGTAAAGTTTTCTACCAATCTCATTTCGCCAGAAGGAAAAGGATACCAATAGTGCTTTTCTTCAAACACACGTGCACCTTCTATTTCTTTTTTATCATAGATAAGTGTGCTACCTGATTTGAGAATTTCAGCTCCGTAGATTTCATCTAACTCTTCGTGAGCAATTCTCCATCTTCTCAGATCATGCCATCTGTGCATCTCCTGATAGAGCTCTACAAAACGTTCGTTTCGAATTCTCTCTCTCAATGCTGTTTTCGATCCAGTATACATAGGATCTACATCAGGCATTCCAACTCTATTTCGCACTACATTGAGTGCTTCTACTGCAGTCATGGTTTTTCCTCCAGCAGATACTGCTGTGGTAGGACCGACTGCCTCGTTAGCAGCTTCTGCAAAATCAAGGTAAACCTGCGCATATCGAATCAAAGGAAAGATCCTTTTCACACCCGCTACAACATCAATGTTATTTGCACCATCCCAGCGATGCTTTCTGTGCAAATACCCAGTCCACAACCCTACAGATTTGGCCTGTAGTTCATGATAGCCTCCATTCCAAGCTTCCAAAGTTGCTGGTTTGCTCGATGGTGCAGAGATGTACATATTGTCTCCATTTTTGTAGACGAACATGTCCAAACGAGGATCTCTACTCACAAAAGGATCTTGCGCATCAAAAGCAGGATCATCTTTGATATCCAAACCATTAGCAGTTTCAAATCTATCTACAGCGTTTTGGGTAGGACCACTCCATACAGTCCATCCACCGTCCCAGTGTGGCATATACCATCCAAGACCTGCATTAAAACCAGGAGAGTTGGCATTGGACTGTGGGGGTGCCCACAGTGCCTCATAGGAAACTCCTGAAGCTATTCCATTCCAGTTTTCCTTATACTCGGCTAGTGTTAGCATTCTATAATAGTTAGAATTTTCAGCAGCGGCCAGTGCTTCTAAGGCTGCCTCAGCTGCTTCCTGAGCACGAGATTGAACGTAGGCATTTGCTCCTCCATCGATCATGCTCATATTTGGACTAGCTGCATACAGCAATGCCATGCTTTTGATCGCCTTGGCTGTAGCTACAGTAGCACGCCCTTCATAGTTAACAGGCCACTTTTTCGGCAAAAGATCTGCCGCCTTGTCCAAATCAGACACTAACCAATCCGTACAATCCTGATATGATCTACGAGTAGAATCAACTATGTCTGAACTCGTAAACGACTTGTTCAAATAGAATATCCCCCCATAGCGCTGAATAACCTGAAAGTAGTTCCATGCGCGAATCAAACGAGCCTCTCCTTCAAGATGCCTCTTCATCTCCTCTGGAGTAAAATCAGCTAGTTCTGGAAAATTCTCTAGTTTATCCAAGTTTTCCAAAGCCAAGTTGACCATTCTAATACCGACGATAGCTTCTCCTGCAGGTTGCTTTCTAGATCTACGCTCTGGATTACCTTCACTCCAGTTGTAATCAAAACCAAACTCGTGAAACCCTTCATCTAACCATAGTCCCTGATTAAACACATTGGCTATTGGTTTGTTATTCACGTTAAGGTGTTGTGCTTCATCACTTAAGGTTCCGATTTCTGAATCCCAATCCTGTGGATCGTATGCATAGTTATGCAACGTCCAATAGGCATGCGCGATGACTCCTTGGAATGACTCGTAGTTCGTATAAACCTCATCATCATCAAGTCCCAAATCTGGACTCACATCCAAATAATCTTCACAGGCAGATATGGTGAATATTGTCACCAAAATCGCCACGTATATATAGATATTTTTTAGTTTCATAATTCTCGCTTTTTAGAATGTCATCCTAAACCCTACATTGTACCTTCTCGAAATAGGATATACCTCTAGGCTTTGTGCTTCTGGATCGAATTCACTCGGTAGACTACTCCACGTCCAAAGGTTGTTTCCATTCACATAGATTTCGAAATTATTGATCATGTTCACGTTTTGCATCGGCAGTTTGTAGGACACTTCTGCCATTTGCAGTTTCAGATAGTCAGCCTTTCTGATCGTATGCGTACTGGTCTGTCTGTTATGTGTACTGGACAGATGCAGAGCTGGGTGAGACGCATCCAGATTATCTTCAGTCCAATAGTCGCGTTGCTCATTATTGTTCAGCTGAAAACCAAGAATACTCCTAGTTTCATATTCCCATAGGTAACTAGGTGACATATACTTAGCCATATTAAACACCCCAGTAAACCTGGCCATAAGACTCAACCCTTTGTAAGAAACACCTCCAGAAAAAGCATACGCATTGGCGGCATAACTAGGCTGCTTAATCACCACCTGATCTAGATCATTGATGATTCCATCAGCATTATAATCCACATACTGAAAATCACCTGGAATCAGGTCTTCTGTACCCCATGAAGACTCCGTCGTATTGTACACCTCGTCCCAGCTATCCAGATAACTATCAACCATCAGTCCTCTCCATGATCCAATTGGCTTTCCAGCCTCTTTTTGATACTCTGGAGCAAAACGTTGATCATCTTTGAATATGACTCTGTTTTCAGCCAAACTTAGGTTCGCTTTGACGAAATATGAGAAATCAGCAGAAACTGCCTCTTTCCATTGGAGGTCAAACTCTATACCGTGAGACTCTGTGCTTCCTATGTTCGCTTGTACTGCTCCAGGAAACCCAGTAAACACACTTACAGACTTTCTGTTAAGGAAGATATTCTCTCTTTTTTCATCATATAACTCTACATCCAAGGTCAAACGACTATCCAAAAACCCGAATTCAAAACCAAGGTTCTGTTTAGTACTCTCTTCCCACGTAGCACCAGGATTGGCAACTTTCCCTTCCTTATAGGTCGCTATCGATTCTTTATTTTGTCCAAAGTAAGGAACTTGATCAGCTGTATTGTTGATAGAATATGTCGAAACATAAGCAAATCTGGCGGCAGATTTTTCTGACCCCACTACCCCATAAGAATATCTAATCTTCAAGTGATCTAACCAACGCTTAGCTCCTCGCATAAAGCTCTCGTTAGACACCATCCAACCAATAGCGCCAGAAGGGAAAAAACCAAAACGATTGCCTGGAGCAAATTTTTCAGAACCATTATAGGCACCATTCATCTCAAAGAAATAGCGTTCGTCATAGTTATAAGTCACACGCCCAATCCAGCTTTCGAGTACACTTTTGAATTCGACTTTATTCTGGCTTTCTTGACGATAAAAAAGTCCTAATGCTGAAACGGAATGAGCGCCGAAGGTATTGGCATAGTCTATTCCACCTTCATAATAAAGGCTCCTGTTATAACTGTCCAAAGTTTCGTCACCCAAAACTGGTGGTTTTTGTACATCTTGGGTATTACTTCCATACTGTATAAGTTCTATCTCAGTCTGATCTGACCCCTGCACAGGCACTTCCTCTGCATAATATTGAATGATCTCATGCTTGGTTTCCTGTCGATACTGAAAGTAAGAGTTATATGCTACTTTGCCTCGTAGTTTCAATCCCTCTACCAAAGAACTCAAATCCTGCTCAATCCCAAAATCAGTCCAAAGCTTATTAGATTTTCGCTGTACAGAGCCATTGTGTTGCATCCTGACTAGGTAGTTGGGATTTTCAGCAACACCTTGCTCGATACCAAACTCTCCTGTAGAAAACACTGGCGGAGCACTTACCATCGGCCAATTATAGAACTGCTGAAGATAAAGGTTTCGACCAGAACCTGATCCCTGAGAAAAACCTGTTCCTCCACCTGCAGCTGTCACAAAATTACCGTTCCAATTGGTGATTTCACCAGCTAGTTTCATTTTGACAGTTGTACTTTTTGTAAGATTGATATCGACATTGGCTCTATAGTTATATCGCTTTTGCCAGGTGCGAGGGTCGTAATCCGATTGTTTTTCTAGATCGAAAATATCCCCATCATTGTTGTGTCCAAACGAAGTAAAGTACTTGACAAATTCATTCCCTCCCGAAATATTGAGGTTGTAACTCTGATTATACCCTGTCTGAAGCAACTCGCTCACCCAGTCAGTATATGAATATAAGTCTGGGTTTCTATTGGGGTCTTCCCATGCGGCAATTGTCTCCTCAGGTATCAGAGAGCTATATTGCCTATCATTCATGGCTGCAATATTCAAATGCCTCAAATTGGTAGGCATATCTGCCATGAAATCTGTATCGATTGTAGGCTGCTTCATACCAAAGTTTGCACTGAAATTCACATTGACTTTACCAGAAGTACCCGTTTTGGTAGTCACGATAATTGCACCATTACCTGCACGAGCACCAAACACCGCCGTAGCGGAGGCATCTTTCAAGACTGTAATAGATGCGATTTCATTAGGATCGATATTGTTCATATCACGCTCTACCCCATCTACCAATACTAATGGAGAGTTATTGTTCCATGAAGACTTACCTCTAATGAGAATCTCAGCCTGTGATGCTCCAGGTATACCCGCATTTTGCTGGGTAGTCACACCAGGCATCAACCCAGCCAATGCCTCACTCACAGTCGTCACACCACCAGATTTCACTACATCTTCTCCAGTAGTGGTTACGATTGAGCCTACTACACTTTCTTTCTTTTGTTCGGCAAAGCCCACCACGACCACTTCATCGAGTGATTCTATATCCAGCTTCATCCCCACATCTATAGTAGATCTAGAAGAAACCGTTACCTCCTGAGGTTCATATCCAATAAAAGAAAAAGAAAGAATAGCACCGCTCGGCGCATTGACTGCAAAATTTCCATCCAGATCAGTAATCGTACCTGTGGATGACTCCTTTATTACAACGTTGACGCCCGGTAATGGCTCTCCGTTTTCATCTGTTACCTTTCCCGATACCTTTTGGCCGCCTTGTGCAAAGGCATCCTGAACAAAGGCCGAAAAGAACAGCAACAATATCATACAACAAGCTACCCGTCCTGGGAAGCCGAGAAGTAGTATAGTCTTTTCACGCATTTAGTTATGTTTAAAATTTAACTTTCATTCATGGCTGATGAGCAGTTACTCCGTTCGCTTTTTGGTTAAAAAAGAGAATCGTTGATTATATCTTCAAACGAACAGAAAACGAAACTATCAACTTTAACAAATTTAAGCAGGAGCCTAGCGCAATAAACGAAAGCATGGTATGGGAAAAGGGGGTGATTTTAGATTTCAAGGGGGGAATGTACGGAATTAAGGGGGGTAAGATTCTCCCAACCTATCTATAAGCAACAAAAAAGGCCTTCGAGAGATCGAAGGCCTTTTTTGTATTTTCATGATAAGAACTTAATTTTTGACTACTCCTACGTTATCAAACCTCCATTTGGAAGCTCCACCATATACCTTGAAGGCAATGTTATATTTGCCAGGAGCAAGGGTCTTAGTCACATTGGCTCTATACCATTGGTCTTTCATGTTAGCTGGTGCCTGCCATGATTTATAGACTTCTGTATTACCGTCATGATTAGCTACCAAGTTTACTTCCACTACCATATTCCCCGCAGTTTCTGGTATGGTCTCTGCGTACAAATCAACAGAGAACGTGTGGTCTCCCTCGGCCGTGACTTCAAACTGTTGAGAGAAGAACTGAACCGTTCCTCCACCACCATCGTGGTAGTATATAATAGCTCCAGACCCACCTTCACCCAAATCTGGTGAATAACTGAGTCTTGACATGTGATTATAAGAGGCTCCATTAGAACCAGCCACCCATTCTGAGATATCATTACTTTCCAAGTCAAAATTACCACAGGCCAATAGATTAGGAGACGCTGTACATAATTCATCCTCTGCTCGTACATATACCAACACAGTATCTAGCTGGCCAAAATTCTCTGGTCTAGACGCTTTATAGGTTTTCAATACCGCACTGAATCGACCTGAACCATTGTAGCGTATCGTTGGATTCTTCTCAGTAGAAGTAGCGGGTACCCCTCCTTCAAATGTCCACTCGTACGTATCAGGAGACCCGAGTGACTTACTCGTAAATGAAATGGATTCACCTGGCAAAATCAGCTCTTTATCCACTTCAAAATCCGCAATTACTGGAATAATTGGGTTGACATGAATCAACTCACTCATAACCACAGTCTCAACGGATCCGTCAGGGTTATTCCTTGTCGTTTTCAGTGTGACATCATAATCACCTAATACCGAATACATTGCCACTGGATTTTGCTCATTAGAAGTAGAAGGAGTTGCTCCCTCAAAAGTCCATTCCCATTGATCAGGTTCTCCGATACTCTCGTCTACGAACTGAACCTCATCTCCAGTAGAGATATGAAATCCTGAATCTGATTCTAAAAGATCTACTCCTACTACAGGCTGAAGATCGTCCAAAACTTTGATCGGGAACTCAACAAGCTCTGACAGTCCAGACTCATACTGAATAGACAAACTGGCCTTGAACTCACCAGCTGTCTCATACATCACCTCTATGTCTGGATCAGAAGATAACTCAGGTATCCCTCCTTCAAAATTCCACACTCGCTTTGTTACGGATTTGGATTCATCTACAAACTGAGTACTCTCTCCATTTACGAGCAAAGTTTGGCTAACTGAGGCACTTGCCTCCCCCTTCTCGGGAGGTGCATTATTTGCAGTTTCTTCTTCGCAACCAAAGAGAAAAACACTAGTAGCTAAGGTTGCTACTCCTATATATTGATTTATTGATTTCTTTTTCATAAGAATCTATTATTCCGTCATCATTAGTTTTTCACCACATTCAGATTATCAAAATGCCATTTGGAATGACCTCCATACAATCGATACCCCACCACATATGTACCCGCAGGCAATGTCTTAGTAACAGACTTGGTCGCCCACTGATCCTTCATATCAGCTGGAGCTTGCCAGCCACGGTACAAGTTGGAATCGTTGGTTCCTTTGGGTATGATAGCTATTTCCACCACCATGTTTCCTGAGGTAGTACCAAGTGTCTCCGCATATATATCTGAGGTAAATGTATAATCTGCCTCTGTGTCTACTGTAAATTCACTTCCTGTAAAGATAACCAGACCATTTCCTTCGATCATCTCATACGAAATGCTACCTGCTCCACTACTCACTACAGCGGATGAAACACCTAAATGATCCATCTGCGTAAAAGAAATCGCATCTGTAGCAAACGAGCTTCCAGTAGCCGCTCTCCAGCCTGACAAGTCATCTGATTCACCTGCATAGTTTCCACACGCGATCAAATTGGCTGGTGAGTCATCACAAACAGTACCATCAGAAGCTACCACCACATAATTGGCTAGCATTTTAGAATTGCTACCTTGTGAATTTGTAGCAGTCAGCTTTACATCAAATGTCCCTCCTGAACTGTAGGTAACTGTTGGATTCATGTCAGTGGAAGTCGCTGGTGTTCCACCTTCAAATTCCCAAAAATAACTCGTAGGATCATTGGTCGTAGCATCTGTAAATGTCACAGTACCTCCTGCGTCAAAAACCAACGTTTTGTTATAATCTGACGTAAAATTAGCGACAGGCGGTTGTGGATCAGTGATCGTCACATGGTCTGACTTCAGTACTACAGTTTCTCTAGAAGGTTCAGATCTAGTCACAGTCAATTTCACATCATATACTCCCACAGTACTGTATGTCACAGTAGGATTACGTTCAGTCGACGTAGATGGGGTACCTCCCTCAAATTCCCAGAACCATTCTTGTGCATTGTCCGAAGATTCTTCGGTAAAGGTAATTTCACCTCCATAAGGGACAGACGTAGCATTGGCTACAAAATCAGCAGTAATATCTGGTGCTAACCCTACAGTAATATCACTCACTAACGTTTCGTCCCTGTCGGGTTCTGTCCTTGTCGTTCTAAGCTTCACCTCAAACGTTCCTGAGGTCTGATACAGCACCGTTGGATTAGCCTCTGTAGAAGTAGCCGGTTCGCCACCTTCAAACTCCCAAAAATACGTCTCTGCGCCACCTTCTGTAAGGTCAGTAAACTGGACAGATTCATACTCAACGGGGTTTTCATTGTCGACCTCATATTCAGGGTCAAGGGATGGGGCAGAAACTACCTGCACATAATCACTGACCAAAGTAGTGTCGGTATTTGCTATCTCTCCACTTTGTTTCACGATTAATTTCACATCGTACATACCTACATTTTTGTAGCGCACGTTAGGTAGCCTTTCCGTAGAGGTCGCTGGTTCGCCACCTTCGAACTCCCACAGCCACTCATCGGCCTTACCTATGGTGGTATCACTAAACTGAATGTAGCTATACTCTATGACCGAACTCTGGTCTGCTGAAAAGCCAGCCGTTAAACCATCTACAACCCTTATGGTTACTTCTTCCAGTTCAGTCTCACCGTTCGTGTAAGTCACTCTAAGCGCAGCTTTAAACAAGCCCGCTGAGTCGTATTGTACGGTCACCTCTGGCTCAGAAGACGTTTCCGGTATTCCTCCAGCAAATAGCCACTCTCGTTGAGAAACCTTGGTAGAAGAGTCTGTATACATAACCGTCCCTCCACTCATAATTCCTTTGTGTGAGGCCTTAATAGTAATGACACCACTTTCTTCGCCTACACCATCTTCTTCCTCATCACAAGATGAAGAAAAGACAAACAGACCTGCAGCCAGGCACCAACAGCCCAGTGAGATCCACTTCTTTCGAACATTATTCAACATACAAATAAGTTTAAATAATGATTCACTTTTTTAACCATCACCAATCTAAAAGAGACCCTATATACTCATGATAGGTATTTTCTCTTTTTTCCCCTCCATACAGAATACCCCATCCAATTTGCATGAATTTGCCCCCTAACCCAATAAAACTCCTTCCCTGCTAAATCCTTATTATTGCATAACACAAAAGTATAACGTGCATTAATTCTGTAGATTCAATAATCTAATGGACTGGTTATATTTAGCGGCAGTAAATTGATAAGGCAAGGCGAAAAATTATGAAGAAGAGATTTACTATTCAATCCACTATTACAGTATTGTTCATTTTTATTGGGGTTAGCTCATCTCTATCCCAATCTTTATACAACGATTTCATACACTATAGTACGAGGAATGGTCTTAGTCAAAACGACGTTCGGTCTATCTATCAGGATAGCTATGGATACATATGGATTGGCACGCACGATGGGCTCAATAGATTCGATGGGTATGATTTTAAGACCTTTAACACCGACATCTACGGGGGAAATTCTATCTCTAGTAACCTCATCAGTGATATTACGGAAGATAGCAGAGGCAATATTTGGCTCGGAACAGATGACAATGGAATCTCTATGTACAATAGAGAAAAAGGTCTATTTCACATAATAAATAATGATGATAACATTCGCGAAAAACGTCTTTCTAGCAACAGAATTGGCAAAATACTCATTGATCAAAATGGTACAATCTGGGCGGGATCTGACGAAGGGCTCAATAAAATAACTTATGACTATGATCAGGATACTTACCTCGTTTCTAATTTCTATCATGAAGAAGCACAACCAGAATCCATTTCACAGAATTTTATCACTAGTCTATTTGAAGACCGACTAGGTAACATATGGATAGGAACTAAGCAAGGACTGAATAGGTATGTCTCTAACAAACAGGGACAGGATTTATTTTTTAAACACCTCAGTGATCACGGGATTACCGATGTTCAAGAAACAGAAAAAGGCCTCTTAGTATGTGCAGGGCAGTTGTACTTTATGAGTTATGAGAGCTTTTACAATGGCGCCCCAGAGTTTAAGCGAATCTCCAATGACTACATGTCACGCGTAGAATCCGATAATCAAGGTAATATATGGGCTTTGTTAAAACAAGGAATGAAGGTGTATCAATTCGATGGAGATTCTGCGCTTAATCCCATGAAACAATTCAGGCACTACTGGGCCAACAACAAGTCCATTAGTAGCGATTACACCACCGAAATCATGAAAGACAATACAGGTATCATCTGGATAGGTACTAATGGATCTGGATTGAATAAATACAATCCCAAAAGAAAAAATTTCAAACACTTTTCTACCAACGAAAATCTGGGTAGCCTGTCCCACAACAAAATACGATCGATCTACGAAGACAATAACGACAACCTCTGGATAGGGACTGAAGGAGGTGGTATCAACTTCCTAAACTCAACCACACCTAAGCAATACGCTGACGGATTTGTGAACTACAAAAACAACAACATGAATAACGTCCCTACCTCTATCTATGCCATCGGTGGTATATCGAATTCGAATCAAGACTTTATCTTGGCTGGAGGCGGATTTCCTAAGAATTTAAATTCATTTATAGTCAATGGAAAAAGCCTCCCTGTTTCAGTCGACAATGTCTCTGGTATCATTGGTTCAGGCTTCTATATATTCACTGATAAAGATCAACAGGTTTGGGTAGCTTCATACAATGGCGGACTGTATCGTTTTTTACTAAACGAACGAGGAAACTTGATTGAAGACACTGTTTTCAAACATGATCCACATGTTAAAGGCAGTTTATCCTCTAACATAGTAAGAAGTATCAATCAAGACTTAAAAGGAAACCTTTGGATCGGTACTGACAAGGGACTAAATAAACTAACCTATGATCAAGTCCAGTCTAAGTCTGCTCAGTTCATCGTCTATAAACATGATCAAAATGATCCCTACTCACTTAGTTTCAACTATGTACTCCCGATCATGGTCACGGAAGACAATCAAGTTTGGGTAGGTACACTAGGTGGTGGACTAAACAAGGTAATACAAGGAGACAAGCCAGACAATGACCAATTCCTATCATACACCACTAAAGACGGACTACCTAACAACGTCATAAAAGCCCTACTAGAAGGAGATGATGGTTCTATCTGGCTTTCTTCTAACAAAGGAATCACTCACTTCTCTCCTGATAAACTAGAGTTCAAGAACTATAGCATCAATGACGGGCTTCAAGATTTAGAGTTTAGTGAACTGGCCGCCTACAAACGAAAAGATGGGGAAATGATCTTCGGTGGAGTCAATGGTTTCAATGCCTTTTATCCTCAGAACATCACGCGAGACAGCACCCAAATAACCGTAAGGTTAGACAACCTACAAATCCTCAACAAGGAAGTAGCTATTGGCGACAGTGTAAACCAACGAGTGTTGTTAAAAAAGAACATTAACGATCTAGAAAAACTATATCTTAAACATAACGAAAATAGCTTTTCGGTCAGTTTTGCGGCATTACACTATGCTGCACCAGATCAAAATGCCTATGCATACAAGCTGGAAGGCTTTGACAACAATTGGATAAAAACGACTGCCTCTAACAGAGTAGCTAAGTACACCAACTTATCTCCAGGAGACTATACCCTACTGGTCAAGGGTAGCAACAATGACGGCTTTTGGAGTAGCGAACCTATCAAACTACCCTTAACTATCCTACGACCATTTTGGAAAACACCATGGGCCATCGCAACCTATGTACTGCTAGTTTTGGCAGGTCTATGGTTCTTTAGAAAATTCACCCTGATTAGTATTACTAGCAAAAATGAGTTAGTGCTAGAACACATGGAACGTGAAAAACATGAAGAAGTCAACCAAATGAAACTAAAGTTCTTCACTAATATTTCTCATGAATTCAGGACCCCGTTGACATTAATCATTGGTTTCATTGAACGACTCAAAAATCACTCTGGTAGCCTCAGCGAGGAAGAAAGGCAAAAATACTATCAGAATGTAGGTAGAAACTCAAAGGTCTTGCTCAATCTCATCAACCAACTGCTCGGGTTTAGAAAGCTCGAACAGGGTAAAATGAAACTAAAAGCTTCCTATAACGACCTGACCAACTATGTCCAGCTCCTTGGTGAGAATTTTTACGAACTGGCCAACCAAAAAAACATCACTTTCAATGTAAACTACGACCATGTCATTGAAACATGGTTCGATCATGAAATCTTAGAACGTGTCATATTCAATCTACTATCCAACGCCTTCAAGTATACTCCAGCCGGAGGGAAAATAGATGTTCATCTAGTGTTAAATGGTGAATACGTAGACATCATCGTCGAAGACAATGGCGAAGGAATACCCGAGTCTATGCACGATCAGGTATTCGAGCGTTTTGCGCCCAACATGTCCAAACGAAAAACTGGCTCAGGCATAGGTCTTTCCTTTGTGCAAAGCCTAATCCATCTACATCATGGCGAAATCACTTTCGATAGACAGAGGGATACAGGTACTTTGTTTTGTGTATCTCTACCTATGGACAAGGAAGTATATACCAAAGATGAACTTGTAGACGGAGGAAATACAAGTATGGAAATACACACTGAGACCGATTGGCTCATCCCTACCAGTAATCCACGTCAAATACCTGCAACTAGCGAACCCAAAGACAAGACACTGCTTCTGATAGAGGACAACAAAGACATTCTTTACTTCCTAGAAGAAAATTTCAAGCATGAGTTTAACATATTGATGGCTGAAGAAGGGGAAAAAGCATATGACCTATGTATAAATAATAATATTGATCTGGTGATCAGTGACATCATGATGGATGGTCTCAATGGTTTAGATTTTTGTATAAAACTCAAACAAGACGAACGAGTCAACCATATTCCAGTAATTCTACTCACCGCTAAGGGAGATTCTGAAGACAAAATCAAAGGCTATGAGGTAGGTGCAGACGCATATATCGCTAAACCATTCAATCTCAAGGAATTGGAAACAAGAATACATGCTATTTTAGATTCTAGACAAGCCGTCATCGGGAAATTCAAATCCAACAAAAGCATTTCTCCATCAGAAGTTGGCATGACGAGTATTGATGAGAAATTCCTCAATAGAGTCATGGTCTATATCGAAGAGAATCTTTCGTCCTCTGAGTTTACAGTGGAAATGCTCGCTAGAGAATGTGGATTATCACAACTCCATCTCAACAAAAAATTAAAGGCTCTAGTAGGTGACACAGCTAATTCCTTCATCAGGAACATCAGAATACAAAGGGCTGCACAATTGCTAAAAAGGAACATGTACTCTATAAGCGAGATCATGTATGAGGTAGGGTTCAATGATGCCAAATATTTTAGAGATTGCTTCAAAAAAGAGTACCAAATGACTCCTAGCGAATATCAAAAACAACATACCGAAGAAGGCAATGAAGAAAAAGCTCCCAGTTGATACTGGAAGCTTTTCTTTTACAATTCATTAAGCTCCAAATCTAGTTTGACGGATGACCCATCCTTA
Source organism: Reichenbachiella agariperforans (assembly GCF_900142205.1). Lineage (GTDB taxonomy): Bacteria > Bacteroidota > Bacteroidia > Cytophagales > Cyclobacteriaceae > Reichenbachiella > Reichenbachiella agariperforans. Next base: position 90,367 of record NZ_FRAA01000007.1, on the reverse strand, counting down.
AATTTAATAAAGTAGTAAGATTCTGTAGCGTTCCAAACTTGATTGACCGGACCAAAATTATCTAGTCCGCCATGGTCATTGACATACATCATCAATTCAAGAGGCAGTTTGAAGTAGTCATGCAAAAAAGCTTTAGTTTCTACCCATTCTCCCTGTTTAGAATATAGTATTTGACCATTTTGAAACTCGACATAGTCCGTTTTAAAAATGACCGTATACTGCTGGTTAAAATCCTGATAACCTCCAATAATATAGGCATTTTCGAGTCTCTCCTCTATATCCTTCTTGACCTCAGAGGTCAATACTAACCCGCCTCTGAGTGGCCCTACCTCCATCTTTTCAAATCCTGTATCCATCAACATAGTTTCGCCACTTTTAAGCACCATTTTATAGTATGGGGCATTCTCTGAAGTGTATATGAGCTGTCCAAATGCCAAAACCGCACCTTCCCTCTTATCTATGGCAGCTTGAATCGATACAGGTATTCGATGACTAATATCGAATTTATCTTCCATCCAAACTCCCTCCTTAGTATAGGCAGAAATATGATACACAGGTTCATCAAATTCATAAATCGAATTAGCCTTAACCCAGTACACCCCCCAATCTTGATACTCGATTTGATGTATAACCTGTGTATTTAGCCGTTTTTTCAAATCAGCCTCAATCATCGATACTACTTGAGGATCTTCCTGTGCCTGAGCGACATTTGGCAAAACAGCTGTTATTCCACAGATCATTACCATCGCAATTAGTTTTTTCATCATCATGTTTGTTTTAATTGTTACTCATTATACCGTTTGACATAAAGTAGATTAAGACAGGCAATTAGATAGCTATAAGGCCAAGGCTATAACTTTATGAACTCAAAAAACCAATAACTCTACGCTCTTAGGATTTCACGAATCGCTTAGCTTTATAGCCAGAAACATAGAGTACATATACCCCGCGAGGTAAAAATGAAATATCCATTGGGTCATTGATAGAGACGACTCCTTCTCTGACAATGCTACCCTGCATAGACACTAATTTCACCTCCAGTAATTCAGACGATTTGACCCACATCCGATCTTGTCCTGGATTTGGGTATATTTCCATATTTAGCTTGGGACCTTCTACTGCTAGGGTCACCTCATCCAAATCAACTATCTGCTCATCGACAAGACTATTCTCAATATCGTATAGCCTAAAACGCAACCGCTTAGCATGACTATTTTGCTCAGATGCTCCAATCAAAGCCAAATCGAAACGATCCTGTCCAAAGCCAAAATACAAATCCTGTTTAACACTAGATAATACCACATCATCTACCCCTAACAAGTCTACCTGCATATTTCCGTTGCTATTAAGTTTATAATTGAGTCGAACAGATATATCATCTCCTTCGTCAAAATCATAATCCAGTGCCATCAGTGATAAATCTTCTTCATAGACAGGAGTCATCATTTCCACATTAGCCCCTTGGGTATTAGCTACCAACTCGTAGGACCGTATCCAGTCGTAGTACGTGACATTCTTGCTGTTGTCAGCCAATTCCTCATCTGTGGGCACTCCTACCCAATCATAAGTTTCGGTCACCATATTGATCTGCATAGGTCGATCAAAAGGATTATCGGTCACGTCATTCCTAAATTTGACATTCCGTCCTGGCTGATCATCAAAATAGAAAGTCACTTCTTTGGCATCATGCCAGTGTGCTGCGTAGACATGAAAATCCTCCGTTACGTCCGTCTCTACCTCCTCTTCTGACCCTAGACTATAAGTCTCTTTCTCTCCTTCACAGTCGGTATACCAATAGTGCGTGTTCGAATGCATTCCTTTATGAAAACTATTCGTGGCACTACTAGCTCTACCTACACATTCTTGAATATCCAGTTCTTCAGAATAACTATCACCACACCCCTTTGGACCTTCACTCCCTCTATTCGACATCCAAAAAGTAGAAGACATCAGCGTCTTATTAGCTTTCATCCTGCACTCATAGTAACCATAGTGTGCCTCCAGTGTGCGAGATACGACTGCTCCACCAGCGATACTAAAAGTGGTATAAGTATCATTCCACGAATTGTATACCACAGAATCCTTTTCCAACTTCTGATTTTTTATTTGCAACATGCCCTCTGCTACACTGACCATATCAGTATGAAACATGGCAGGAGGACGGCCTTTCCAATAGGGATGATAGTTGTACCATTTATCCAGATTCAGCTCACTCCCATCAAACTCATCAGAAAACTGCTCTTGGAGTACCCATCGATAGCCATTGGCTGGCTCTGGTGGTTGTGCAGCTAGAGCATAGGACTGCAACACAACCATTAGCAACATTAGTCTTTTCATATCATTCGTGGGTTTAATTATTTCGACAGATCATAGCTTACCTTCTTCAATACATCACCAGATACTGAGGATACCAGTTCCAGTTCCAACTGGTATGTTTTGGATGGTGTAGGGGTAAAATCAAGCTCCAAATCTGCCTGCCCATGACCATAGCCTGCGTACACTTGCCACTCCATGCTTTGTATAGTTTGGGCTTTTTTGTTTACTCGCTCTACGACCTTACACACTACTTTTGTATTTTCATCACTAGCAAAAACATACTCTAGCGAAATGTTCTTCGACTCAAAAACAGTCTTCGGCATCTCCTTGAGATAAATTTTATTCTCGAATAGATCCAAATCAATTGCTTCAGAAGCTGCATCCTTTTGATCGACTGGCACCAACTTGTAAGCCCTTATCCAATCATAGTAAGAAGTGTTGATGGATTTGTCTTTTAGCTCCTTGACAGACGGTGCGGGTTGCCAATCATAGGTCTCCGTGACCATATTGACATGCATAGGCCGGTCGAATGGCTGCTCAGAGATATCTTTCCTGATTTTGATAGACTGAAAAAATGCATTATCCGCATAGAAATAGACCTCCTCAGCATCTCTCCACCAGGCTGCATAAGTATGAAACTCCTCCGACACCTCAGAGTCTAAGGTTGTTCCAGCTCCTTTGGAAATAAAATTTTCACGTCCTCCTTCGCACTTCACATAGCGATAGTGCGTATTAGAATTCATTCCCTTTCCCATTTTAGGGAAAGCCGGGTTGCCTCCCACGCATTCTTGAATATCCAACTCCTGACTATAACTATCACGTGGACAATCCGTGTCCTCGAAAGGCACCTTATCATTGGACAGCCAAAAGGTCGTGGACATCCCGATCTTTGATGCCTTGAACCGACATTCGTAGTAGCCAAAATGTGCCTCTGACGATTTTGATACCACAGCTCCGCCATACATCGTATAATCTTTCACTGGCTTTTTATACACACCACTTTCTATCTGAAGGTAACCACCCGAAAGTCTCAAGGCTCGTGGATCGAACCGTGCTGGAGTTCGTCCCTGCCAACCAGGATAGTAGTCGAACCATTTGTCGCTGTTTAATTCATCACCATTAAATTCATCTGAGAACTCAGGCTGCAACACCCACCTAAACCCCAATGGAGGCAAAGGGGGAACTGCGTGACAAATACCCACTAGTACCATCAAACAACACAATACAATCGTTTTTTTCATAATATTCATTTATTTCACTTTAAAGAGTAGTATCTGATCTATCGGGTGAAAGCGTGACCTACCGCATACTTCCACAGTATAAGTCCCCGCCCTATCAAACTGCGCATATAGCTGCATACCATTGACACCATGGTGTTCACCAAAACTGGCCCATGACCATGACTTAGTATCCTGAATCCATATCTTGGTAAAATCTCCTGTCAAATCTGTTTGCAAGCCATTTTTAGTACCGATGAAAACATTTGCATTCACACGCATCCAGCTGTCATTCATTTCATCGAATCTGACTGCTCCTTTACCATTTCTTGATTTCCATTTAACTTGATAGAGCCCTGGCGTATTAATTTGAATCGTATAGCGCAATGTATTTTTGTTCAGCGCTTTGGCATAGCTGTTTTCACCAGCAAACTCCAGATGCCCAGTACCCGCTGCGGGTTCATCAAATGACTGTTCTACAGTCCAGTCCCCCACCAACTCCGCTTCTTCCGCTTCTATCAGTAGAACGCCTCCACGTTCGACAAACAGCTTTGGCAGCTGCTGAGAAGGCGAAAAGGTTAACTTCAACCATCTGGCACGACTCCATTCTTTGCCATCTGCCGAATGTGTCATCCCCTTCACAGATACCACATCAGCCTCTTTCAATCGCACAGATCGGAAAACAGCATTGTAGGATTCACCTACCTCCCAGGACTCATTACTCAGTGGGAGCTGTACTTCACCTCCTATGGGCTGATCGTTGATGAACAGGAAAAAACTACTGCGACCGTCATTTTCTCCTACCCCATGAAATCTGATATCGTAGTATCCCTCCGACTGATCAAACACACGACTGGCAGTCGCACTGACAGGCTTGCCATTTTTTTCATCTGGGCGGATGGCAAGCAGTTCGACCCCAGTGTATTGATCTGTGTAAAAACCATCACTTTCAAAATCACTGGACGACCATTCTATTAGGCTCGACTCCTGAGCTATTGTCATGGGCAGATTTACTAGCCATGCGAAGCTTATTGCCAAGAGCCCCCTTATTGCTGTTCTAATTATCATTTAGTTTTTCTATTCGTACTAAACCAAATCTATAGCAATCGACCTCTACGGTCAGGGGTCATATTGATAGGGAATAAAGGGGGAAACCATTGGCTACATGAAATAACAAAATACCCCTGCAATACAGTACTTCTCTAGCCCTGCCATCTGACATAATGCAAGCCAAAGGGGTGGTTTACCCACTAATTAGATGGTAGAAAGATAATAGCACATAATACTGCAAATGCAGATTGACATTTGTCTTTATCATTGCTATATTAATGACAAAGACAAGCATACAGACCAAAGACAAAACGGAGCAGGGACAATTCTTGAAGATCGCGCCGTTTCGCAAACACATCCGTAAGACCGATGTGCACAGACACAAAAACTATTTCGAGATCATCTTCCTCTCCCAAGGGTCTGGCAGTCACAGCATAGATCACCACAGCTATCCTATACTGGGGCCTACTTTGTTTTTCATGCGTAGGGATCAAATTCACCACTGGGACATCCAATCAGAACCCGAAGGCTATGTGATCATCATCAAAAATGATTTTGTAGAAGAATCCGAAGATCTAGCGCTTCGCAAGCAGCTCTTGGCACTATCACAGGTCAGTTGCTTGCCAGTGGATGACGAGTCTATTGAACTACACTTTCGGTTGCTTCATCTAGAATTCGAAAGAACAGAAAAGTCCCAAAAGGCCATAATCATCCATCTGCTCAAAGCCTTGCTGGCTAAAGCCATTGATATCTCAGACCGTACCGATTCCCATACAACGCATAACTCTGACCTGTTCCAGTCCTTTATCAACCTACTCGAGACAGCGCGCCCCCTCATCAATCAGGTTGCTCACTATGCAGACCTGCTCCATACCAGTCCTCAAAACCTCAATCAAACCTGTAGAAAGGCCGCAGAACAATCCGCCTCCGAACTCATCTCCAGTTATATCATAGGAGAAGCCAAACGCCTGCTAGACTACACTTCCATGTCTGCAGCGCAGGTTGCGTATGAGTTAGGTTTCAAAGACCCCTCCCACTTCTCTAAATACTTTAAACGACAATACCAGCTAACTCCACAGGAATACAGAAGAAGAAAAAAAGCATAATACCATAGTTTTTTTTTCAAATAGACCATAGCTCGGTCATTCCTCCCACCTACTTTTGAAGCGAAATCATAATCAACAACAACAATTAAAAGTATACCAATGAAAAGGCTCTCCATTCTGTCCTTGTTATGCACACTGACAAGTGTTACACTAGCTCAATCCACCATTAGCGGCAAACTGGTAGACAGTGCCGAAAAATCCCCCATAGAATTTGCGAGTGTAGCGCTATATCAGCAGAGTGACAGCAGTCTAGTCACCGGAACAGTATCGAACACAGATGGTTCCTTTACCCTATCCAAAATCAAAACAGGCCAATACTATCTCAACATACAGTTCATGGGTTTTCAGGGTAGGTTCGTCTCCGATCTTTCACTTTCCAGAAAAGAAGATATGGAATTGGGTGTCATCGAATTGACTCCCGACGACCAATTACTGCAGGAACTGGTGGTTTCAGGACAAAAAGTGACCACTATGCATAAGATAGATCGACAAGTCTATGAAGCTGACCAATTCCAGAGCAGCCAAGGCGGCACTGCCACCGATGTACTGCGCAATATGCCCTCCGTCAGCCTCAATGCCGAAGGAGATATTTCTGTACGTGGCAGCACGGGCTTCGTCGTACTGCTCAATGGACAACCCGTACAGTCCGATCCCAAAATGCTGTTGAGCCAGCTGCCAGCCAACTCCATCCAAAACGTGGAAGTAATCACAGCCCCCTCTGCCAAGTACGATTCGGAAGGGAAATCTGGGATCATCAATATCGTAACCACTCAAAATGCGACAGACGGTCTCTTTGCGCAAATCAATACCAAAATAGGTCTCCCCAGCATCGAATCCTACGACAACAAAGAAGCCGCTCAGCGCTATGGAGCAGACTTTACGCTCAACTATCGCAAGAACAAATGGGACTTTGCGCTAGGAGCTGCCTATCTGCGAAACGACAAATCAGGTCGCAGAGAAGGAGATGTCTGGACAGAAATCGGTGACAAACGCACGGAATTCCCGTCTGATGGCGAAAGGAGCTTCGATGAAAAAAACTACTCTGGACGTCTAGCCATTGGCTTTCGTCCCGATGAAAACAATGACTTCAATGTTAGTTTTTATGGAGGAAAACGATCCAAAGACCGTACTGCCGACATCTACTACGACAACAAGACCTATCACCTGCCAGATGGCACCCAAACAGGTGCATTCGACTACTACAACGAAAATTTGAGAATTCGAACCAGTGACTTTGCCTTGGGGAGCTTTGACTATAGCCACCGCTTCGCCAACTCCTCCCAAATCAGTGTTTCGGCATTGTATGAATATACACTGCTAGGTGGGCCCACAACCAACCGCAACCTGGACAGCAACTGGCCAGAAAACCAGACGATCTACGATGATGAATACAACACCAACGACAACCCACTCTACGGTACCCGTTTCAATCTGGACTATGAATTTGCACCTTCGAAATGGGGACAATGGACTATTGGCTACCAGTTTAGAAATCTCGATCATCAGGGTGACTTCTACTATGAAGCTTACAACTTTGATAGCGACCAATGGGAGATGATACCTGAATACTCCAGCAATCTGAACCTGAAACGTAGCATTCACTCCGGCTATGTCAACCTCAGTGGCGAAAAAGGGAAATGGAATTATGGCATTGGCGTAAGGTCGGAGCTAATGGACAGGCAGCTCGATTACCAAGGCCGTGAAGCAGGCGCACAAAAGGAAGTGCTGAACTACGACTATTTCCGTCTCTTCCCTTCGGCCAGTCTACAATATGCTATGAGTGAGGATTTAAAACTAAAAGCTGCCTACAGCAAACGAGTGGAGCGCACGACGACCTTCAAAATGAACCCTTTCAAAGAGAAGGAACACTCCGAAACATTGGAGCAAGGAGACGCCAATCTCTTGCCCGAGTTTATCGATTTGGTAGAGTTAGGAGTGATCAAAGAATTCAATGACCACTCTGTTTTTGCTACGGCTTATTTTCGCCATACGCAAAATGTAATCAACCGAGTAAACACCGTAGATAGCGACACAGTGCTCAACCGTATCTACACCAACATAGGGACAGGACAAGCCATTGGGCTCGAAATAGGCAGTGACCTACAGCTAAACAAGTGGTGGAAACTCTACGCAGGAGGTAATATCTACAACTACCATATTGACGGTACTTTCAACAACGCAAATATCAATACGAGCGCCTGGCAGTACAACCTGAATGTGAACACAACATTTCAGCTCACCTCCACACTGGATCTGCAGTGGTCGCTCAACTATCTGTCGGAACGGGTGACAGCCCAAGGCAAAGACTCGCGCTACTATTCACCTAACCTGACACTGCGCAAAACCTTCCTAGACGACAGACTGACCACTACCCTACAGTGGATCAACATGGACATGGGGCTACTCGACACCAACGAGCAGCGCATCACCACATCCGGTAACTATATCGACCCGGCTGATAGTATCCAAAAGACCTTCTACACCACCACCAACTATGTCTATGAAGTAGACATGATCATGATCAATATCAGTTTCAAATTCAACAAACTGAAAAACAAAGCGAAATTTGCCGAAAGTGAATTTGGAGACAAAGAGTTTTAGATACGATCGTTTTATCTCCTAAAGAAAAAAATCAATATTGTTAGATCCCTAACCAGAGGAACAAAAATGCATAACTTTATTGGCACCTACCGAGGTTACGGTTTTACGTTGATAAACGTCCTCTCATGACAATGAATAACCAAGAGAAGGATGTTATATCCTATCCCGAAACGCATACACAGCTTGTTTATTTGTGGGGATAGAGGTCTGGAATCCCAAAGATTCAGGATAGCCAGCTAGTAACCATTAAAGGTTAATGAAAGTGATATTTATCAATGCAATTATATTTAGAATGAGGCAGAGGTTAATAATACAGAAGCATATGCTTAACGTCCTTTTTCTTTTGGTTAAAATTGATAGGAGCGAAAAAAATCAGTATAATCGAACATGGATAATGAAAAAATAATAGGTGACCTGCTACATGCTCATGGGCTTAAAAAAACGCCCATCCGTATGGAAATGCTTGACCTTTTTATGAACCATGACTTTGCGCTTTCGGCAAGTGATATTGTAGCTAAAATGAAAGCAAGACATGACCGGGTAACGGTATATCGAGCGCTGGCTTCTTTCGAAGAACATGGTATCTTACACAAAGCTTCTGAAGATGGACAAGGGGCAAAATATGCTCTTTGTGGTCATGATTGTCCTGATGAGACCCATGCTGATCAGCATGCCCACTTTGTTTGTGATGAATGTCATCATACCTATTGTCTGGAAGATGTAGAAGTTCCAGAGATAAAGATCTCTAGCGAGTTCTCAGTTAATCGAGTTAATTATACCCTCAGTGGTATCTGTAAGGAATGTAAAGTCTGATAAAGACCACCGGCCAACAATACTATTTGATTTCATAGGCACACTTTCATGTTGTGATGTAGCTTTGAAATGTCCGAATCTCATCTTTTAGTATAATCCAGAGCATTATTGCATAAATGACATTTTCGATGGCTAATGCATAATAAATTCCGTCTAGGGAGATAAAATTAGGCAAAATAAAAATCAAAGGAACGAATAAAAGTACCTGCCGTACAAGTGGGAGCAATGTGGCCTTTTTACCTTTTCCTATTGCCTGAAAAAAAATGATTGTACTCGTGGATATGGGTAAAAATGGCAGAGCGAGTAAAACCAGCCTTAGGTAATTCAGTTCATTATTGCTAATTGATTCATTAGGAATCATAAACCCCAGAAACTCTCTTGGGAATGTTACTACTGGTAGTAAAAGTAGACACATCAGAAGAATGCCGCCCCATCTGAACGTATTGATAGTATGAATGCACCTTTGCCAGTTGGCAGCTCCAAAATTCACCCCTATTACAGGCTGTAGAGATTGCAATAAGCCCATTCCTGGAATGGAAACGAAAGAGAATAGTCGAAAAACGGCACTAAACACAGCCAAATCATGGGCATTGCCGTACCATGTGACGGATCTAAAAACAATAAACTGACGAACCACATTGGACAATTGCATGACCAGTGTCGATGAGCCTACATTGATCACATCTGCGATAATGTCTTTTTCAATCCTAATGCAGAACTTCCCAGTATCGAAGGTAGCTTTCCCCTGGGTGAAATAGAAGGAAGTGAGTACGCTATACACCATCATACTGACAATACTGCTCAACGCTGCCCCCCTTACTCCCAAACCAACTGATTCTATAAATACCGGGGTTAGAATAATATTAAGAACCACAGCAATAACAGTATAAGTCATGGCCTGTCTGATTTTACCTTCTGAACGGATCAATCCATTGGCCGAAAGCCCGTAAATACTGAAAAATATCCCCAACACATAAACCTGCAGATAATCCACACCTGCCTGATACACCGCTCCTTCGACTCCCATCAACAAGACAGCTTCTTCTCCAAAAAACAACCCTGCCAACATAAGTATTACCGAAGAAAACAATGCAAGGACGATCATATTAGGTATAACCATTCGTTGAACCTGTTGGTTACCAGCGCCAATCGCCCTGCTCAACACAGATGATGAACCTGCTGCAATAAATCCGGTTACACTTGTAACCACTAGTGTCAGTGGAAACAGTAGAGATACTCCAGCAAAAGCGTCTGCACTTACCAAATGACTTAAGTACACAGAATCCACCAAGGAATTGATAGACAACACCATCATACCCAAAATACCTGGCAATGAAAGCCTATGCATTAGTTTCCAGGGGCTATCCTTCAGCAAATCAGGCTCTCTTAACATCCTAAAACTGCTTCAAAAAAGTGACCTTCCCAATCAACTGCTGTTGCTCAAAGGGTCGCTCCAGCCCATTGATTTGAGTGTCATTAAACACCAAATAGATAAAAGACAAAGGGCGGTATTCCCAACTTCCACGAACGTTCCACCGACCTTGCTCATCAAATGAATTGTATTGGTAAAAAGCAGAAAGTTGCAAACGTGGATTAAGTGCAAATCTTGCCCCAAAAGTGGCTAAGTGTGTATCCAAATCTTCCAACAATACACCTAAGTTATCCAAGTTGTTGTATTCATAATCAGCTGTAAATGCCACATGTGGAATAGGCGCATAACGCAAGCCTGTATTAGCAGTTAATCGTTTTCCATTGTAAAAACCACCCCAACCGAGTTTTCCTGATACTGAAAATTTCCTTGACTGATCTGAATTGTAGTTGATCTGATGACGAGTGTAATAATATTCGTCCTGAGCAATAGCTATTCCCAAAGGAGCAAAATCGAAATTGATGTTTTGCCAGGTTGGGTAAATGGCATATTCAAAAAAGCTGCCATCCGTGAAGTACACGTAAATAGGAAACAAGTAAATACTGGCCTGCTGAAAATTAGTAGGATCGCTTGCGTCCTGATAATAGTTGAAAAAGGCTCCAGGATCAAAACGCCTGATCCAAGGTATACTTTTTGGCCGCCAGATGAAATAACCACCTGGGTTATGCCAGATTACATTTTTCTGAAAGACAAACCCCATATCTGGATTGTAATCTTCTGTGACGAAATTAGTTAGCCAGCCTAAGTAAAACTTATTGGTGTTATAGCCCGCAAATAGCTTTCCTGCTAGACCTAAGGTGTCATTGGAATTATCACGTGATCCTGATAATAAGTAGGAGAAGGTCAGTTCGCTTTTGGGACGGATCAACCCATCCACAGTCAAGGTTGTATTGTTGCTTTGTGTCACTCCCAGTTCTTCGGAAGCCTCATCTAGCCGATGAGTGAACATGATACCTACATTGTTTTCCTTTCCATAATTTTGAATATAACGACCTACGGCAAAACTTGCAGCTGGAGAGTTGGCGGTTTGAGCTTGGTGCATGTACAGCCCTGCCGTGGATCGGTCATCGTTTCGCATGGTATATCTTGCACCTCCATCGATCCGAGCGGGTTCTGCATTAAAATTGCCCTGTAAGCCAATGGTTCTGCTAAAAAAGGGGATAACCGAACGGTCAGCCGCCCCAGCCCAGATACCTGAGTTCTCTAAGAAAAATTGCCTCTTTTCAGGGAAATAGACGTTGAATCTTTCCAGATTATTGACAGCCTGATCCACATCAGCTTGTGCAAAATCAGTATTGAAGGTAAGATCTAAAACCGAGCGTGGATTGATCGCCCATTTGATATCTCCACCTAATTTCACATTATCATCCGAAATAGTTTCACCATTAATTTCAGTATCCTCATACTGATAAAGAAAATAGGGTTCTATTCTCACATTGGCACTTGGTTCGGGAACAGTGAGCCCTTTTAGTTGAGCGGCATACGTCATCCGATAGGGAGAAAAAGACTGAGGTATGGCTGGAAATACGGTTTGTTCATACTCTCTACGAGCCAGACGTGTAAAGGTAATACCCCAGGTCACAGAGTCCGCTATTTCAGGTCGCTCGTACCGAATAGACTTGAAAGGAATGGCAAACTCTGCAAAGTAACCCGAGTCGGTCTGATGTGTCCGCACCGTCCAGAGCGCATTCCAATTGCTATCCGTATTGTTGTCATTGAAGTTTTGCATATCTCGTTGATTGCCATAGGGAGTAGTTTGAAACGACACACAATATTGCTTTAGGTTTTGCGGATCCAACTGAATACCAAAAGCATCATTTTCTCCCCAAGAAAAATCCCTTCGCAAGTCTTGCACCCGAACACCCTTTTTTCCGAGGGAGTCTGTACAAAAAACACCTACATATAGATTCTTCTCGTCATAAAGTAACCTCACCTGTGTCTGATACCGATAGGTGCCCCCCTGACGAGGCTCTACTCGATAAAAATCATGGGTTACTGGTGCTTTTTGCCAGGAATCCTCCATTAGTTCCCCATCCACTTTTATGTCTTCGCTGGTGCGAATGGCACGTATTTCAGGAGGTTTTGTAGGAGGTGGAAAGTTTTCAACTTCTTGTGCTATCAGGTAATAGGCATGGATTATAAAAGTAAGAAATACTAATACCTTTTTCATTGCTTGACCCCTTTACGCATTCTGAAAAAGCCTACTAAAAACACCAGCCCTGCCGCTATCAAAATTTTGCCTAAGCCAAACCAAATGATGTTCCCGCGATTTAGATCTTCGGACATCTCAAAAACAGGCAATTGCTCGTAATCTTCTAATAAAATTGGTCTGTCCCAGAACAGGCGCGTGAAGTAGAAGTCTGTGATTTCTTCATGAAAATCCGCTAACGCATTCTGAAAATCAAGAAAAGTATTGAGGTCCGTTTGCGTTATGTGAGCCAAAATCTCCTGCATGTTTACTGCTGGGCTGAGCCATAGAAACTGTGATGTCCATTGATTCCTTTTCGCCACCTTGTCATTATAGTGATCCACTTCCTGTTGGCTGTTGATGTCTTTTAGTGTGGTAAAAGCCGCATAAGCTTTTGGGAGCATGTTGTTTTTCATTAAGCTATCACTCCCAGTCAGCTCTGGCATGTGAGCAAGGAATTCCATAATTACTTCTTTAGACTCCTCTTCGTCATCCTCATTTTCGAGCCCAGTTCTGCGGGTGAGGCCAGCCAATGTTGCACTGCTCAAAGGATACTTGACGGTAACAATCACATTGAGCACTGCTGGAACTACGATGAGCAATAGCAACCAGCAACCAGCAGCGGAAATGGCATTGAAAGCCGAACCTTTCTTAAAGCTTATGATTAAAAACAGCAGCCCAAACCAAAAGGCACAATACAAAGTGGTCCCTATCACCCATGCGATGGCAGGCAACATGTTTTCCTCTGTAAAAGGATTGCCTGATAAACATAGACCTAAGAGCGAAATGAATATAGCTAGTCCCGTGATCAGTACGAAATAAAATGCCAGGCGAACCAGCATGATTTTTCGGATGCTAACGGCCTGTATCTGTAAGAGTGCAAGCGTACCGCTTTCCTTTTCAGAAGAAAACAAACCATAGCAAAAGGCGATAATCAGCAGCGGGAACAAATAAACCAGCAGGAAAGAGAGATCAAAATTGCCTGCTAGGAGGTTCACAGGGTTGGCCAGTTCATTTTCAAACAGCTGATAATGCAAGCTCGTGCCTGTGAGTCGGTAGTAGTACCGAAACAAATCACGCTGGCCGATCGCCAGTGGAGCATAATCGTGTGGAGGTAAAATAGCATGATAGCCATGGCGATACCAGGCATACTCTGGACGGGAAGCTATATCATGTGTTTGCTCCTGCGTCTGGTTTTCCATTTCTGTAGTAAAACTGCCTTTGTATTGAGAAAACTCTTTTGTCTCTAGAGCAGTTACTGCGTTGATCGTTTCCCGCTGTGCATTGATTTCTGACTGTCCGTAGTATATCGCGTACAGACCAAAAAGAAAGGTAATGACGAGCAGGAGCAGCTGAAACTTGTTGCGAACAAAAGTTTTCCACTCGTAGCGGATCAATGTTAGAATCTGTCTATTCATGGATTGGTTTCATTTTTCGGTTTGCAACATGTAAGAGTACCATTGTAAGCGCCATCCACAGCATCAGGGAGATTAGTTCCAATTTGTAGTAGCTGAGGAGCTGCCAGGCGGTAGGTGCTCGGTAAGAAAAGTCTTCGATTTCTCCCCACAAGTCACTTCCTGCCTTGTAGCCATAGAATTCTCCATACTTAGAGTTTTCGGCCATATCCTGATTCATTTTTCGTACCAGCTCTCTTCTATATCTCTCTACCTCTTCTTCAAAGTGGATAAAGGTGTGTATATCTGTCCCTGATAGAGCCATGGAAAGGTGCTGTACAGCCAGATAGGGATTGAAGAGACTAGCGATGCTGCCCAACTGGTTTTGCTTATGAAAAATCTCACGAAGGTTATTTAGATGATAATCATAGACTTGGTCACCAAATTCTTCCCCTGCCTGCATGCTCACGCCTTCAAAATTGAATGGCAGCTGTTGCACCGAATCTACCCCGTATTTTTCCAGATACTCTTTTTTCAAATTAGCCATACGAACGGATCGGGGCGTTTTCCCATCCAGTCCATTTCGCTTGGTTTCATCGATCTGTGCTTTAAACTCCCGCATGGAAGGTAGCGAATAAAAACTCTCACTGAGGTTAGCTACTGTTTTGGGCAAGAGAATGGCAAAAAATATCCAACAGGTAAGTAATGTAAGTAGCGCATTTCTCCCTGAGCCAGACCGTAGAGACACCCACACAGAAAAAGCGATAAAGAAACATAAATACAGACCATAGATCAGCACCAGCATGGCTACTCTGACTGTTATATCTGGAATGACATCATAGCTCATGTGACTTACCGAAAGGAGCACCAAACCGAGCAAGAACGGTAGTAGGATCACTGCCAGCATCACTGCGTAAGCCAGTATTTTTCCCCAAGTCAATGTATTGAAAGATGTCCCCTGACTCATGAGCAGTTTGAGTGTTCCGCTTTCCCGCTCACGAGTGAAAGAAGCAAAAGCCAAGAAAATAATGAGCAAAGGAACGAGTACCTGCAACACCAACGCAGCACTTAGTTCACCAAAACGGATCATACTGCTATGATCTTGGGCTGGACGAAACATGAATTCATGCTGATGATGTGCTTCCAAATACACCGAGGTCCCAGTATAAGCGTCTAAACCAAAGTCAAACAGACTGAGAATGGTTTTGGGTTTAAATACAAAGGTGCCATAGTGTGCAGCAATATGCGGATGTTTGTCACCTTGATTCAACCATTCTTGCCGCTTTTCAATCTGGGTTTGGGTGATGATTTGCTGCTGCTGACGATATGAAATATATCCAGCATACAAGGCTACTCCCAACAACAAAATAATAATTGCTCCTAGAGAAATAACGAGCCTTTCACGAATGGCCACCTTGATTTCCTTTTTGGCTATAAAAATTAGCTGATTCATAAACTACTTAATTGTGCATGTGCTTGAGGTAGAGTTTTTCCAAGTCCTGAAAGCTGACATCATCCGAAGCAAACTGCTCGATCAGTATCCCTTCTTTCATAATCCCGATATGCGTGCCCGTATCTTTGGCACGGAAAAGGTCATGAGTGGCCATCAATGTGGCCACTCCTTTGTCCTTCATATCTAGTAAAAGTTCGGAAAACTCGTTGCTGGCTTTTGGATCAAGTCCTGATGTTGGCTCATCCAGTAGTAGTACACTGGCTTCACGAGCTCGTGCCAAAGCAATTCCCACTTTTTGGCGCATGCCTTTGGAGTAATTGCTCACACGCTTGTGCAGGAAGTTGGTCTGCAAACCTGATTGCTTGAGCAGTTCTTCCAAATGATCCTTGCTATAACTCTTGCCTCCCAAGCCACAGAAAAAATCCAAATTTTCCAGCCCCGTTAGGTTAGGATATAGCATCAGATTTTCGGGGATGTAGGACAGCAGCTTTTTGGTTGCTTTCCCGTGCTGCGTCACGTCCAGTGCGTTGATGGTGGCTTTACCCCCCGTAGGCTCAATGAAGTTAAGAAACAGGTTAATCGTGGTAGATTTCCCTGCCCCATTAGCCCCAAGCAGGCAAAATATATCGCCCTTTTTTACCGAAAGATTGAGGGCATTCAGCGCTGTGAATTTTCCGTACTTTTTCGTGAGTTCTGTGGCTTGTAGCATAATTAATTTAGTTTTTCCAGACCTGAGATATAACCACCTGTGGATACAAAAAGCTTGCTACTGGTATTGGTATTCGTGTCAAATTCGTACACCGCATTTTCATCATTTGTGGCAATAGTGAATAGCAGTTTCTGATCTTCCAACTCATGAACGATCATTGTTCTTGAACCATAGGTAGTAGGTAACCCTGGAACATTGCCAAGGCTTTCTGTAGCTTCAAGGTCAATTTCTACATACTTAAATTGGGGCTCGTCCGTGAGATATTCCCAAAAGTCTGTTTCGTTTTGAACATTGGCGGTGAAAGTACGTCCGCTTGAAGTATGATAGATGCCATAGCAGATATTGCCTACTGCCTCTTCGAGATCAAAGAAATAATCTGGATCAAAATCGGTTTCACCACTTTTGATGCGTAATACCCCGCTAGGAGCTACTCCTCCGGCATTTGTAGTACCCAGTGTCTGAACATATATGTCCCCATTAGCGTCCAATATCATTCCTGAGTTGGGTGCTTGTCCACCGAAAAACATACCAGTTCGGGTGTCTGATATTACTTTTTCTACTGTATTGGTGCTTAAATCAATGACCGCTACGTAGGCATTGTCGTTGACTGGCACAAAATTATTTTCGTAATGAATGCCCATAAAAAGCTTACCATCTCTTTCTATCATGTCGAGATAATAGGTGCGAGTGGCTTCTGGAAATTTTTGAGTTATAGCCGTTAGGGAAACTTCATCCGTAATCCGCATCGTAGAGGGATCGAATATGATAAGTTTTGAAATACCCCCAGCTACCGTGCCATATGCTACGGTTTCACTTTCGAAATAGAGTGTGGAAAAGGTATTAGCCCCAGGCACTACAATTCGTTCTTCTTCTTCAGGAACGCCATTGGTATTTATGCTGTATTTTATCAGGTTAGCAGGTGCACCTGATGGGATCGCATACACACTGCCTTCGTAAGAAACTGTACGAGCACTTCCTGTCAGTTCTATGGCATTTTCATTTCCCAAACTGGTAAAATCCAAAGATTCAACGCCCTGTATATAAGTGGTTTGATCAGGCCATGCCCCACTTACCGTGGAAATGGCAAAATCAACTTCCACGCTTGGTTTGGTATTTGGTTCGGGATCATCATTTTCACATCCAATGAATGACCATACAGATAATAAGGCTATAACCAATATACCTTTTTGATTGAGTAATTGCTTTTTCATTAATTCTAATTTTAGTGTAAATAAGTTCTAAGAGTGACATACAAAGCCCTGCCTGGACGCTGCACACTGAAGTTGTCAAATGCTTTCTGGTCAAAAAGATTTGTGGGTTCGAGGCTGACGGAGAAGCGGTCAGCTGGAAGAGCGTATGAGACCCCAATGTTTTGAATGAATTGACTCGGTATGGTGTTTTTTAAATCTTTATTTCCATCTACTGCCCAATAGAGATAGAACTCATGTACATAGCTAGCAGACCACCACGCAGAGAATCGGCTATTTGTCCCAAGAAAATCGGACTTTTGATATCGGACTTCTCCATTGCCAAACAGATAGGGAATGTTTGGTAGTCGGGCGTCATAGTAGCGATTATCTACCGAACCAGTCACACTTCTCGATGATCTGTTTCGGATGTCCTGATAGGTTGCGTTTGCCTTTAGTCTGATAAAATCGAATGGTTGGTATTGAACCTCAACATCCAACCCTTTGACAAGTGCCTTTAATAGGTTTTGATATTGTGCAAAGAACTGAGAAGTCCGTAACCAGATGATGTTGTCAGTCAATCTGTAGAATGTATTCAATTCCACTTTTAACTTTTGGGTGTTGAATTGAAAGCCCAAATTGGCATTGTGGCTTTGCTCAGGGTTCAAAAACGGGTTGGGACGCACCAGGGTAAAATCACCAAACAACTCTGTCTCGTCAGGCAGGCGAGTGGCATATTCGTAGGAGGCTTTGGCTAGAAAATCCCTAAAAAATCGATAACGCAACGATTGGGAAACCCCAAAATTGGAGACTGTTTGCTTATTGGGCTGAAATTCCATGTTTTGAATGGCATACCCATCTGCCATCATATAGAAATGCTTGACCCCCGTGTAACTTACCAATGCAGTGGAGAAAGCATGTTCGTATGCCAGACCTGTGGCATTTTTAATCAAAGTTGTGGGGTTGGCATAAAAGTCCTCTCCATAAAATTCGGCGGCTATCGGATCTTTCCCATATCTATTGAACCGCGAGGAAAAAACATTAAGAGTGAACTGTCCCTTTTCCCAAGGATTGTGGTGAAGATTGAGCCTGCTTACAGCATTCCTAGAATGGAGACTCAAGAGGTTGCGCGATGTGGAAATCTCCCCTCCATCCGTTCGTCTGTCATATACCTCGCCATCCCATGTATAGGCATTGAGTGTGGTGTCCACAAAGTTCCCGCTAGTCATATTTACTCCCCCGTACCACTTGAGCGCCATACGAGGCAAGATTTCTTCCTTTTCATAATTAGCAGAAAAGCCCAATGTAGATTCATCATAAGTAACCTGACCATAAGGCTGAGCCATCACGGCATTGTGCTGAATATCATCATCAAGTCCTGAAAATCTGGCACTAAAAACTAGTCGATCAGCATACTTCTTATCATAAACTCCAGCATACGCATTGACTAAGTAGTTGGTAAACTGATCATGAAACCGTCTGACGGTAGTAGGTTCAGGGTTACCAAACTGATCAGGAATCTCTACGTCAACTTTATAATTATTATCCGAATGATTGTAGAACGAATTGACTCCTGCTATTAAATGATTTTCTGAATTTACGTATTGGCCATTCAGGTTGACTTTGTGTGTGTTGAAAGAACCAAGGGAATAGGATGCATCCAAGTAATTGATGTATTCCTTTCTCGATTTGATGTTAATTGCTCCCCCTAATGCATCAGCTCCCAGATCAACTGGCACTACGCCTTTGTACACTTCGATTTGTTCCATCAGGTTGACGGGTAAAACATTAAGCCCCAGTCCTGAACCATAGTAAGAAAGTGGAATTCCATCAAGAAAGAACTTTACCTGCTTGCCGGACATGCCGTTGATGTATACATCAGCACTACTACCAAACCCTCCCGTTTGTCTCACATTCACCCCCGAAATCTGCTTGATCACATCGCTGGTGTTGTTGCTTTGGGCATACAGTTTTTTTGTTTCAAGTACAGCGACACTTGCCACACTTTCATGCAGCTCTTGACTTTCTGATTTTGCCATGACAGTAACTTCATTCAATTGTGTTACCGCTTCTTTCAATGTGATATTGATGCTTATGGGTTTTCTATCCTTTATGGTAAAACGCTGATTATACTTCTGAAAGCCGATAAATGAGGCCGTGATTGTGTAATTACCTGATTTAAGATTTGGGAAAGTATAGTGCCCTACATGGTCAGTAACAGAGCCACGATTTAATTCATTGATTTGAACCGTTACACCAGGAAGTTTCTCCCCATGGGCGTCTATCACTATACCTGAAATCATAGCATCTTGTCCAAAACAAAGGCTTTGAAGAAGGGTGAGGGGAATCAATATATAAAGGCGATAGATCATACTCTTTTAAAATGCAATATTGTTGCAAACATAGCAATTCGTTTCAAACGCAATCATATTGCGTTTGAAAAATAAAAGTAAATTTTATGATTCGATTAAAACGATGGGTAAGTGGCAAAATGGAGAGGTTTCCCCTCTAAAGAGATAAGTAGTGAATCAAGTCTTCTGCTACCATTTCTTCCAAAAGCATTCTTTCATTTTTGGTCAAAGATTCTGTCTTCAATAAACCATTGGCTTTTTGCCATAAAATTCTTTGACTTTCATTGAGGTGATAAGCTTCAGTATTTTCTTTTTTAAATAGATAAATATCTCCTCCGGATTTATTTAATGAAGAAATCTGTTGATTTCTCAACAAAAGATTAGTAAAACTCTCTTGTAAAGGAATAACCTGCCGTTCTTCATTGTAAAGTAAAAAACTCAAGGAGGTAGTTAATGGGACTTTTTTCTCTTCATAACCGCCCATTTCAAAGACATTCACAGTGGTCTGCATTTTCCCTTCTAGGGTAGGTATGCAACCGACTATTTTGACCGGCGTTTTTTCCGGAGAATGATTAAATATTAATACTTGATGGTGATCATTGAATTTTTCAATCTTTTTGGAAGACATTTTTTCAACAAAAAAGAAGTCATCTGCCGCTGTTTTGGAAAGCCTTAACTCTCCATTGATGTGGATTTCTGAGATCAGATGATATTTGCCTAAAGGAGCATTTTTGGGCACTTTATAGGTGAAATAATAATGGCGACCAGATTGGATGTTTTCAAGTATCTCAACCAGCTTTTCCTTTTTGTGCTTTCCGCTGAGGTAATCGGCCAATAAAAGTAAGGGTACACTTTTGTTAAGATATTTTAATTTTGGTTCTTCAGTCTTCAGTTCTTTTGGTTCATCAGGTAGTCCTAGTACATGTCCTTCAAAAAGCATTGTAACTTTTCCTAAAGGATTTTTGATGCCAATCCTTACCCAAGGTAACACATGAAAATCATTAAGGTTAGATGTATTGAAGTTCCAGTGAATAGTCACTGTTTCACCCTGTATAGTCCGTTTGGGGAAAATGCTCATTTTCTTAACGCTTTAATTTTCTCTTTACTGTATTTTTGGGGGTACTCCTGAAACCATTTCTTTACAGTTTCTTCACCTAAATGATCATAGGTAATGGAAATAAGTACTTGCAATTTGTCAAGATACTCTTGCTTAGCATTTTCAGGTTTCTGCTGAAGTACCCACTTTCTCTCTTCCTTTTCCGACTTTTTTGCGGGTAAGTGATGAAGGTATTTAGAGAAATACTCTTGTGAAAACCTGTGATACTCTGGTGTAAACAAGATCATATTGTGCCACATTTCATCCAACATCAGTATGTCATCGGAAATAAAAACACCTGGAATATGACAGATATAAAGAAACTTAAGCGTTTCCTTTAAAATATCCTCTGCCTCTTCATTACTCACATCAAACGTATCAGTGAATCTAGAAATCACATTTTCGTCATTATAATCAAGAAGTCTGTCTAACCGTATTTTTTCTAAACCTCCCATATTAGAATATTTAAGTAGCAGTAGTATGATTCTCACACTACTGCATATTGTGATTACAAAGTAGAAGTACAGTGGCCACCGCCACTACAGTGCGTACCTCCAACAGGGTTTGCTGCTTTGCTTACCAAAATTTGTGCAATCAAAGCTTCTTTGTTGGTTTTCATAACTGATAAAATTTAGAATGACGCCTACTCTATTTTGAGGTTTTCGGCTTGCCCTCTACTATCGCAACAGTGTTGCATATTTAATGAAAGAATATTACAAAAGCAATAATGTTGCGTTTATAATATTGATACTATGATTTAGAGAAAGTTTAAAGAGCTGTCTTAATAGTGTGGGGTTCCGAAAGAAATCCAAAGTTTAGCTATTTGGAAAGAGGAAGAGTTTTTTGCTTAGGCAACTTTAGAACTAGACTTCTGATTTCAGACCAGTCTGTAAAGTTGGGGGGATAAACTAGGTAGTCAGGTTCAATATTTTTTATTCCAATCATTCAAACTAACCTCAAGGACTTATAAGAGATGGTTATTCACGAAAAACAATAATGAATTTCGAACAATGAATCTTGAATCACGAAGTGATCTATGAATTTTGGGCATAAAAAAAGGTCAACTATTGTTGACCTTTTTTGCTTAGTAGCGGGAGCTAGACTCGAACTAGCGACCTTCGGGTTATGAGCCCGACGAGCTACCAACTGCTCCATCCCGCGCCGTTTTCGACCACCTTTTTTGTGAATCGCGTTGCAAAAGTAAGAAGCACTTTCGCAAAAAGCAAGTACCTTTGTTAATATTTTATTGACATGGAGGAAACAAATTTTAAATCTGGCTTTGTAAGCATAATAGGCAAACCAAACGCTGGAAAATCAACATTAATGAACGCACTAGTAGGTGATAATTTATCCATTATTACTTCAAAGGCACAGACTACCAGACACAGAATTATGGGTGTGCTGACTGGTGACAATTTTCAGATTGTGTACTCTGACACACCGGGTCTACTCAAGCCACAGTACTCACTGCAAAAGTCTATGATGAGCTTCGTCTCTTCATCTCTCGAAGATGCAGACCTAGTGCTCTATGTCGTAGATCTGATGGAGAAACAAGATGAAGACGAAGAAGTACTCGAACGTGTCATTAATAGCGGTACACCAGTCATATTCGTCATCAATAAAACTGACCTCAACAAAGGCTCGCGCCTCAAAGACAAAATCGACTACTGGGAGTTAATCCATCCAGATATCGAAATACTTACACTATCTGCGCTGACTAAAACTAACGTAGATGTTCTCTTTGCTCGAATACTGGAATTACTACCTTTACACCCTCCTTATTTTCCACAAGACACACTGACAGACAAGCCGGAGCGCTTTTTCGCATCTGAAATCGTTAGAGAACAAATTTTCAAAATCTACAAACAAGAGGTCCCCTATAGTTCGGAGGTAGAGATCACTTCGTTCGAAGAAGAAGAGGATATCATACGACTCAGAGCAGAAATCATCGTCGAACGAAAATCACAAAAAGGGATTATCATTGGCAAAGGTGGAGAAGCCATCAAAAAGGTAGGAATTGAGTCTCGTTTGCAATTGGAGAAGTTCTTTGGCAAAAAAGTTTTTATAGAGACTTTTGTCAAAGTAGAAGCGGATTGGAGAAAGAAAGACAGAAGTCTGAAAAGGTTCGGATACAAAGGATAATCAAGCAAAGTCTAGGAATATATGAAGCATTTTAAAAATACTTGGTTTTGGAAATTGATCTTAAGAATCTATGGAGCGTATTGCATCCTTTTATTTGTAGCGACTTTCACTTTGTTGTTTCCATTATTCGTATTTGCTGACAAATTTAATCGCCCAAAGTTTGGACTGATACTCAATCATTACTGGGCGCATATCTTCTTTTTCCTCATTGGCGTCAGAATGGAGATCACTCAAAAAACTGACTTTGACAAATCGACTAGTTACATCCTCTGCCCTAACCATTTTTCGTTCTTGGATGTTGCGATTCTGCCCTTTGTACCGATCCCGTTCAAGTTCGTTGGGAAGATTTCTATTGCTAAAGTTCCTTTCTTCGGCTATATGTTCAAGGCCTTTCACATCACTGTGGACAGGTCCAAAATGAGACAGCGCTATGCAACCTACCAACAAAGTATCGATGCACTCGCCAAGGGTTTTTCGTTAGCCGTCTTCCCCGAAGGAGGAATCAAAAGCAGTCAACCTCCCCAGATGCATACATTCAAAGAAGGAGCGTTTCGCATGGCCGTAGAGACAGGTGCCATGGTCGTGCCTGTCACCCTCGCTGACAACTGGCACATGTTCCCTACGGATGGAAAGTACTTTTTTAGACGGAGAAAATGCAGAGTGGTCATTCACGAACCGATCGACCCACGAAAATACACTTTGGACAACCTCAAAGACTTTCAAAATGAAGTCTATAACCTCATCCAAACCGAACTCAACACACTCAATAATCTCACACCTCACCCGGTCAAATAAAACATGATTGATCTAAGAAGCGATACAGTCACCCGCCCTACTCCTGCCATGCTAGAAGCCATGATGACCGCTGAAGTAGGCGATGATGTATTCGGAGAAGACCCAACTGTCAGCGCACTAGAACAACGTCTCGCTGGCATGTTCGGCAAGGAGGCTGGGATCTTCTGCGCTTCGGGTACGATGGCCAATCAAATCGCTGTAAAAATCCACACCCAGCCTGGTGACCAGGTCATCTGCGACAGCACCTCACACATCTATCACTACGAGGGAGGTGGCGCTGCCTTCAATGCAGGTGTATCACTGCGAATGCTAGAGGGGGATCAAGGTAGATTCAACGCGGAGCAAGTCCGTGACAACATCAATGCAGATGACATTCACTTCCCGAAATCTACACTCATCTCTATCGAAAACACCTCCAACAAAGGCGGTGGCAGTATCTGGAACCTCCACGAAATCAAAGCCATCGCTCAAGTAGCTGCTGACCATCAAATCAATATGCATCTAGACGGAGCACGACTCTTCAATGCACTCGCTGTGACAGACGAATCTCCTACTGAGATAGGACAGCTCTTTGACACGCTCTCGATCTGTCTCTCCAAAGGACTGGGAGCTCCCGTCGGTTCTGTTTTGCTAGGAAGCGAAAAGCTGATAAAACAGGCCAAAAGAGTTAGAAAAATGCTCGGTGGTGCGATGCGGCAGGCTGGATATCTCGCAGCAGCTGGACGCTATGCATTAGCTCATCATGTCGACCGAATCAAAGAAGACCATCACCGTGCTGCAACATTGGCTGCACTATTTGAATCTAAAAGTTATGTAGACAGGGTTTTGTATGCAGGCACCAACATTGTGATCCTACAGCTGAACAAGGAGACAAATGAAAAAGCATTGCTGGAAGACTGGAAAGCCAAGGGACTGCTGGCAGTTCCCTTTGGCAAAGGCCATATCCGACTCGTGACGCATTTAGATTTTAGCGATGATCAACTGGATCAGCTATCCTCTATTGTCTAACAAAACCCTCATTTTCCTTCCCAACCAAATCCCGGTCGATCGCTAGGATATAGCACCCCTTTCTCGCAGCGCACCATGGCAGCAAAAGGATCATCGATCAGGTCAAAGTGACCATCCAAATCTGCATAAAGAATATTAGGGCGAGCAAGTGCAAAGTGCAGTCCCGCTGATATCCCCATCGCTGACTCATCCATGCAGCCCACCATCGTCTCCACATTGGCGGCCATAGCTACCGCATTGATCCGAATCCCCTCCATGATACCGCCTGCTTTCATGAGCTTGATATTGATCATATCCGTACTATTGTTGGCGGTGAGATGAAACACATCCGCCAACCCCATCAGGCTCTCGTCTGCCATGACGGGTACACTCACTTGGCGACTCACCTGCTTTAGCAAGTGATCCTCCTCGCGCTTGGTAGGCTGTTCTAGCAGTTCGATCTTAGCAGAGCGGATTTGGTGCATGAAATACACCGCCTCTTTGACACTGTAGCCTTGGTTGGCATCAAAACGAATCTCCATGTCAGGCCCTACCATCTCGCGGAGTTTCATGATCCGCTCGACATCCTCATCCACATCCGTCCCTCCTTTTACCTTCAGGATAAAAAAACCCTGCTGCATAAAAGCCTTGGCTCTCTCCAGTGTTTCTTGCACTGGCAATATCCCGACCGTGACGCTAGTTGGGATCGCATCTCGGTACCCTCCGAGCAGTCGATAGACGGGTTCCTGCGTTTTCTTCCCTATGAGATCAAAAAGCGCCATGTCTACCATGGTCAGCGCAGCAGGCTGACCATGAAGTAGGGTCTTTAGTTCATCCAAAATCAAAGCGTAAGTAAACGGCGCCTTGCCCAACAGGTACGGCTCGATGATGTCTCTAAAAGCAGTCATCACCGTCTCCCCCGTCTCGCCAGTCACCTCCAGATCAGGTGCCGCACAGCCAAAACCGCTCGGCGACCTATCTGTATCTATGCGCATAAACACGTTGGTAGTGGTGTCTATGGTTTCGTATGCAATCGTATAGGGCTCTGCCAGTTTCATTTTCTCCTGCCAGCATTCTAGTCCTGTGATTTTCACAGTTGTTGCATGATTAGAGACACGAGCGCTTCAGGACCATCCTGCAATACATCGGTACACAGTAGTCCTGTCTCGGCAGTGATCTTCGCACATTCGCTTGCTATGTCGGCCTTGTCCATGTCCTCATGGTTGAGTGTGATCGCCAAGACCTTCTTGCCAGAGATCATCTCTATCGCTGCGATCTGCTCGCGAATCGGCTGAATCGGATAACCAGGAAAGCCATCATACTCCAGTCGTCGTGGTGCATGCTGTAGGATCACAAAGTCCGGTCTACCTGCTGCGAGTATCTCAAACCCACCGGGGTAGGCTGGATTCATCAAGCTCCCCTGCCCCTCGATCACAATCGCATCAGGCTGCTCGTTTTTCCAAGCACTATGTACAGCATGCTCGATCTCTCCCGATACGAAATCGTTGATCAACGAATCCATCACCATCGAGTACTTTGCCCCCTGCATCCAGCCCGTCTGTCCTGTCCCTATCATTTCGGCTTTCTTGCCCGCCTGACGCAGGCCATGCACGATGATCCATGCCGTGGTACGTTTACCTACCGCAGAGTCCGTCCCTAGCACTGCCAGCTTCAAGCAGCTAACCTCTTCTATCTTCCCTGAGAAAAAATGCAGCTCTTCACGCTCAGGCGTACGGCGAATGTCTCTGAGCTTGACACCATTGGTCTTAGCCAGCGCGACGAGTTCCGCATCCTTGTACATGAAGTCATGCAAGCCCGAGTCTACATTGAGTCGCTTCTTCACCGCAGCATGCACATCTGCACGCGCCGCATCGGGCAGCCTCCCCCCATCCGGTGCGAGTCCCATGACGAAATACTTCGCACCATCCGTTTGGTCCAGTGCCTCTAAAAAACTCGCAAAAACAGGGATTCCGTTCTTTTTGCCATCCAGTACTTCACCCGCATCTTGGCCAGCGTACCGTGAGTCTATCACACCGAGAACTTTGTAGCGCTCCGTAAAGCGAACCAAGCCGTGTGCCGTTTTACCATTGGGTGTATTGAAAGCTCCTTCACAATAGACCAGAGCATTTCCATCTATAATTTTTGTCATCTTCTACTCGTAAGGACCGCCACATAGCGGTCAGGTTCTAATTCTTTTTGATCATCTATCTCTAACAAAGCCACCAAGCCAGCGACCGAGGCGGGCAGTACATGCAAACCCTCTTTTTCCTTGAGCAGTTTGGACACTTTCAGCATTTTTTCATCGCTGATGTTGTGCGCACTGCCGTTGGACTGACGAATGGCGTACAGTGCCTCCTCTCCATCGAAACTGTGCCAGTTGATCAATGGCTCGTTTACCACAGTCTCCTTGATCTTTTCGGGTCGCAGGTCTACACAGTTTTCCATCCCCTTTTTGAAGGAATACACGATGGGGTTTTTGTGCGTAGACGAAGCAGCCACCATGAGTGGCACCCGCGAGGTTTTGCCTCGCTTGTAGAGACTCACAAAACCACGGTATATCCCTGCCAGCAGCGTACCGTTGGACACAGGCACTGCGATGATCTTGGGCGCGTCTCTCAGCTGGTCGTAGATCTCGTTGGCCATCTCGGCATAAGCCATAATCTGTAGTGCCGTGTTCGCTCCTCCCGGATTGGCATCATACCAGCCTTCAGCAGCTGCAGCTTCACTGGATGCCTGTACGGTATCTTCGTAGGTCCCCACGACACGATGCACTTCTCCGCCTGCCATCTCCATCTCACTGATGCGGTCGGTATGGTAGTTTTCGGGGATGTGAATCACACAGCGCAGACCTGCCAAATAAGCCGCCAATGCTACAGAAGCACCATAGTTGCCACAGGTAGCGACGGTGATCGTGTCATAGCCTCGGCGCAGCGCATCTAGACACTGCGCAAAGGCTATGCGGTCCTTTTGGGTGCCGGTCGGATTGCCGCCCTCAAACTTGAGAAACAACTGCCGAAAACCCGTCTCCCGCTCGATGTTTCGGGCACGAGACAGAGAGGTATCTCCCACTTCTAAGTTGATAATGTCCTCAAAGGACTCGATCCGATCCAGCAGCGACAAGGAGGTGTCCTTGACCATTTCACTGAGCTTTTTGGACTCTGGTGAGATGGCTTTTTGTAAGAAGTTGGGGTCTGGTTTTTTTTCCGTTTTCATGTGTTTATGCTAACACCATATACATGGCAGCATGCATACGGAGATTCGTTTTTTTCGAATGAATATTGAGACGAATTTTTTCGCTTTTTCCCGTCTTTTTTTCTTATCCTAAAAGGTAGACAATTATTGACACGGCACAAGGCATAAATCGCACAGGTTTGTACACTCCAAAACGGAGTAACTGCAGACCGCAAGAAGCAAATCAAGATAAGTCTAAACTGATTGGGTCTAAATGAGAAAATGGTCTGGGATATCTGAGGAGCTTGTACTAGTTTGGTCTCACAGGTCGAAGCTATTTTGTCGTCAGACCTAAAAAGAATTCTATATCAGGGATACAGCATATTTTACCTACCACTTTTTCAATAAGGATGATTGAAGCAATTAAAGCTTTTTGGGTTTTCATCATGGTGCTGAGTGCTACATCCAGCAGTGCCCTGGCGATGGAGCAAGATACTGTCACCAAATATTACCTTGATGAGGTAGAAGTGACTGTCGATAGGTTCAACAGCGAACTGTCCAAAATGAAGGAAACAGGAGGCTGGTTTTGCCGTGAGACAGATACCGGAGGAGCTACAGGATACAACTGCCAAGACAAGGCCGGGCGAGCCTATAAGTACGTCTGCATATCCGAACCCCATGAGAATCGCTGCAGCCTCTCCCGAATCAACGCTCCTGCTTCAGGAACTCTTGACCCGTGAGTATGCTACCTGTGGAGAGAATGCTGATCCATAAATCCAAATCCCTAGAAGAATATGACGATGTACGCGCGATACAAAACCACCTCAAAAAACGTGGTATAGAACTGACTGCCGAAGCTAAAGTCAGAATGGAGCACATTCCAACCCAATCTGAACTGAACCTTCAGTACAAAGCATACACAGCCTCTTGACTCTTAATCATTTAGACATAGGCCTAACTATTTTAGAACCTATTTTTTAGTACAAACTAAGGTAGAGCAGATACCACTACACCCTGATGATTGCTATAATGAGTTATACATTCTGCTAATCATAGCAATCATCATTGAGATCTCAGGTATAATCCGTTTAGACAATCAGATCATCAGAAGCCAGAGCGTCTTTTTTCTCGGGCATACCAGCTTCGAGCCATTCATTGTACATCGCAATGGACTCATCTGGCAATGGACCACCTGGAGGCATACGATGTGCAGTAGGTGTTTCAGGTCTGTAACCTTCTATGGCGATTTTGATTCGTTGGCTCAGTTGACATACAGACTCATAGTTGCTCAAATCCAAACTAAAGGTACCTTCATCGGTAGCGATAGAGACTGCGAGCATAGGCTGTACATAGGGTGCAAAGATGGTTTTGATATCGGGATCGAAGTAGACACTCATGGTATTATCGTTTAGTATAGTTTACAGTTATTTGGTATGCCTCTCCAGCATGATTCTGATTCAAGGCATTCATAGCTTCCGTTAGGTTCACATTCAACTTGTGCTCCCCCATCATGTGGTGAGCATGACTACTATCTAGCCATGCGGTGGCAGCTCCTACAAAATATCTCTTTCTAAATTTTTCCAAAGAAACATTAGGCTTCACTTTTACTGGATGCATATAGAGGTCTATTTGGTAGGAGGAAGAAGGGTCTTTCTCGGTATAGCTATAGCTGTATGGATTAGCTACGTCAGCGGCTCTAATCGTTATCGTTTCAGATGTCAACTGCCCCTTAGTCTCTGGTCTCCATGACACTCTACTGGTAAAGAGTCTATAGTAGGGACTCTCTTTGCTTTTTCCCAAGACAAGTGGACGACCCTTTTTATCCTTGAGAAGCCCCTCTAATTCCTGCTCAGTATAAAAATCATCCTTGCCTCTGGCTAAATACTGATAGCCCAATTCAGAGATATCAAGATACAATTCGGCTCTCCCCATATTTGGTCTATCACCTAACCCGGGATCATAGCCTGGCAAGTTAAAGTCCTTGGGTTGCTCCGCCCTCAAAAAGTAATCTAATGATGTGATATCTCCTGAGCCATGCTTTTGTATCCATGCCTCAAAGATATAATCGATGTAGGCATGAAAAGAATAGAAAATCGGATCATATGCAGCTCTCGAAGGATAAGTCATATCTCCTCCTATATAGGGGGTATGCATCGGATTGTGCATTTGGCTTTCAAAAGTACCATAACCACCATGGGTAGCATTTGGATATCCTCCAAATGTAGACCAATTGCTTTCTTGCATTAGTTTGGCTAGCAAATACGGAGAGGTAAAACGCCTATAATCAGGATTGACTTGTAAGTTTCGACCTGCGTGATATAGTACCGAGGAGCTGTCTTCAAATATCGCTGGGAATTTAGTACCACTGGGCTCGTTGGTAAAATTCCAGAACGGGACGCCTACCTTAGCAGTAGGACATTTATTCCCCCTGCTGTCTACAATCGTACCCTCAGGGTCTGTGTTTTGAAGCACTTTTTCGAAATAATAAAACTGCGCTCTATGCCAGACAAAGAAGATATCCTTGCCGTGCTCGCACATACCGGGGTACCCATAGGATCCATCAGCATAGGTTTGCGTAGCAGCCATTTCATAAAATGCCGTAGGGTCTTGATCTCCTTGACTTAGTGTATTCTCCTTAGGGACTGAAACACGGTTCTTGTTGTGCACCCAGGCCTGCCATGCATAGCCATCCATTAGATAAGGGTTGTCCGCACTACGATCTCTTAGCAGCTGTATAGCATGTTGATATGCAGCTAGTTCCTCGGTACTAAGGGAGTCAATATTCTTTCTGATCACCTGTGCATGGCTCAGTGATGCTGACAATACCCAGAGCAGACCTACTAAAAGCAGTCTGTAGACATGTACATTCATTGTTTTGGTTCGTGTCATGATTCGCTATGGTTTTAAAAGTTTAGTTACTGGTGAGGCTATTGGTATACTGTGGTCCACAAAACTCGATCCCCTGATCCAAGAGATAGTTACCAATAGTATTGGCACTATCTATACGTACACACTGCATCATCCCCTGGTCTTCATGATCCAAAATATGACAGTGTAGTACAAAATCTCCAACAAAGTCTTTGTAGACAGTTTTGAGAACAATAGAGTCTGAACTTGGTACGAAATAAGTGTCTTTCCATATAGGTTTCACTTGTTGCTTTATCCACTGGTTATTCCCTTTGGTGTAGCGCTCCTGGATCTGAAAATGATTGATATGAATATGAAATGGGTGGCCACCTAGAGATGAGGTCAGTGTCCATTCTTGTATATTATTGAGACCAAGTGTACGTGGTGGATTGCTATGATCGAATGAAACATTGTTGATTTGAAACAATGTCGTATCGCCAGGTTTAATCTCAAAATTAACATACTGCATCGTGTCTGTAACTGGTACATTGACCAATGAAGGATAAGGTGCATATTGGCGCAATGCTACTGAAGTGGGGAGCTGCCTAGCCACTGGCTTAGTCGTCTTAGCCTTCAACACCACCAGAGCGAGTACTCTTTCGGACTCATACTCGTCAGTGTTCGTTTCGTCCAAAACGGGAGAACTAGCATCTATCAGATAGAGGGTGTCTTGACCGAGTCCATCGGTCAGTTTGGCTTGTACCAATAGGTCTGCCCTATACCCTGGCTGTAGTAGCATACTGTCTATATCACTGCGGTAGCCATAGGCTATGCCGTCTTCGGCAATAGCGTATAATTTTTCATGAATCACCTTGCCCTCCTTTGATTTGATCAGTTTGAGGTTGAGTGTCTCGCGTACGCCTGCATGTACAAACCGCCACCTTTGTGCTTCTTCTGATTCTATTTCGATCACAGGCAGTACCATGCCATTGATGGTCGTTCTCCAACCTGTAGAATCCTTAATTCCATCCCCCCAAGTACCTGGGCCAAAGGTTTTATCCTCAATGAACTTTAAAGCATACCTATTCGGATCACCTCCTGCACCTGTATCTGGCACATAGGGTATCTGCTGCATCACGAAAACCTTCTCATCCATCTCTTTGATTTGTGGTTGGTCATCCAAACCTCCCTCGATGAGGATGGTCCCTCCCATCCCTGAGGACACCTGAATCGCCGTAGACCCGTGTACATGGGCATGGTACCAGAAAGTGCCTGATGCATGATCCAACGGAACAGCTATTCTGTTTTGAAAATCACAGCCAGGAGCCAAGTTGACAAAGACGTTGTCCCCATGTGCCATAGGCGAAACATGCAGGCCATGTGTATGTAAGTTGGTGTTGTTAAATCGGAGCGAATCAATGATATTAGGATCCTGATCATCATGTAGTGGCTGGTAAGGGTCGCATGGTCCAGGGTTTTCATAGACGGGTAGTTTGTTAATCAAATTCACCAGAAGCGAATCTCCAGGTTTCACTCGGAGCGTAGGCCCCACCAATCGACCATTGTATGATCGATGATAAAGTTCAATATTTTTCTTTTCTATAGTATTGTAGAGGCGATTGGTCGCAAACTTGATTACCATCTCAGTATCAAGTTTGCCATCTATGGAGGAAATTTCTTCTGGATTAGCAAATGGCAGGTAAACCAGCCCTTGCTCCTGATTCTTCAAAAGAGCTGATGATGGCCTGAGACTCGACTGAATATTAGCTATTTCGCTCAGAATGTCTGAAGTCGCTCGGGTCGTCAACCGTGCATCGACTGGCTCCTGACAAGAGAATATAACAGAGAAAAACAGGATATAAACTATTTGAAACCTGTGCAGATAGAATAATTTCATGGTGTGGTGAGTTTGTTTGCCATAGAATGAATCTTGTCTCACTCCATATCATCATATGATAAAGTTAGGAAGGCCGTTTAGATCAAGCAATACCCTAATCTAGGTATATATCAAGCAACGGTATGCTCGGAGTACTACAGACAACCCCAAACTGCTATACATCTGAGTAGCCTCTCCCGAACCAACGCCCCTGCTTCAGGAACTCTTGACCCGTGAGTATGCTACCTGTGGAGAGAATGCTGATCCTTAGATCCAAATCGCTCATAATATTCCAAAAAAAGTGAACAATACGACCCAATGCATATATTTATTAGGTCATCCACTAGGGATGCAATACCTAGAAACCTGCGTCCGATTTTAACTTTCATTAAAACCGTTTCTGAAATACATCAATTGTACTTTGTCTTCAAGCCAGACAGGCCATGCTTCCGGCAGGTAAACGCTTCCTTTTTCATTGCCAAAAAAGGAAGCAAAAAGGCTGGAAAATTATAAACTCGCTATCGCTCAGACAGTATAATTTTCAAAAACATTGAATTAAGAAGATAATTTATTTCCTTTATTAATCGAACTCAGGTTAGAACAAAACAGAAATACCATGAAATTAGGCGCATTTTCTATCAGTCTGGCTGTCAAAGACATCCACAAATCAAAAGCATTCTATGAGAACCTAGGCTTTGTATATAAGGGTGGAAACATCGACCAAAACTGGGTGGTTCTCAAAAATGAAAATGCCGTCATTGGCCTTTTTCAGGGGATGTTTGAGGACAATATCATCACCTTCAACCCTGGATGGGACGGCAGTGCACAAGAACTAGAAGAGTATGACGATGTACGCGCGATACAAAACCACCTCAAAAAACGTGGTATAGAACTGACTGCCGAAGCTGATGAAACATCCTCTGGCCCAGCACACATCACCTTGACCGACCCTGATGGCAACCATATCCTGATCGACCAACACAGGTAAGATCAACCTCCGTCCAAACTGCGTAGAAAAACACAGTACAGTATAAAAAAGGTATAGTAGAAATAAAGCGTACTCATTTTATTTGAACGTTAGATCCAACAGCCCTAACTACAACAGAACATTGAAAGCTAAATCAGACATCCCGATTTATAACCAAAGTAGCGAAGCAATTGGCGGTATACAAATTGTGAAATCATCACTCCAAGGCATAGACTACCCACCTGAAAAAATGGGAGCGCATAGGGACGAGTTTTATGTTTTTTTTGTTCTGACAAAGGGGAATGTAGTCGTGCTATGTGACAACATAGCGGTTGAATTAAACGAAATCGGAATTGGTTTTATCAAACCTTTTCAGGTACATGCGGCTAAGCACATCTCTAATAATACAACTGGCTACTTTATTAGCATTGCCCCTTTCCTTGTCCCTGACGCCTGTTTAGAAATATTTCAACCTTTACAAATCTCCGAACAAGGAAAAAAAATAGACCCGCTTTTTCAAGATGATTTCCTGAATCTTGTTTCATTACTGCACAACTCTTTTGAAAAACAGAAACAAAACAAACCACAAATCATCAATGGGCTTTTCAATGCTTTGATTTACGAAATTGCGAATTTGTTTCAATCGTCAGAAAGAACAATTCCCAAACCAAGAAACCAATCAACAGTCATTTCCACAAACTTTAAAAAACTCATCTCCAAAAGTAATTTTTTAGAAAGCCCTTCTTTTTTTGCAAAAAAACTAAACATTAGTGCTTCACATTTGACAGACTGTGTAAATGCCAGTACAGGAAAACCGACAACTTACTGGCTTCAAAATGCTATGATAATAGAAGCGCAAAGACTTTTGTATTATACCGAAAATGATGTGAAAGAAATTGCTTTTAGTCTTGGGTTCAAAGACCATTCCTATTTCTCAAGAATGTTTAAAAAATTAACCCACGAAACCCCATTAGCCTTTAGAAAAAAATTCCGTAAATAGTCCTATCATTACGCCAAGCTATCCATTTCTATTTTTTTGTTTTCGCTCCAGTTTTGCCATTGAATTAATAGAAAACAATTATGCCAACAGCACCAAAATTCATAGGCGACTTTATGGAGTTACGTCTTAGTAACAAATTTTGTAAAGCAAGCGTCGTTTCAACTGAAATATCAAGCCCTAATGTCAAAACGATCACATTTAAAGGGTCATTCCCAAAGATTAAATTCAAAATAGGACAAGCAATACTCATTCGAGTCAACGATACAAACTACCGAAACTACACACCCAGTAAATGGGACAGTGAATTAGGGATATTCGAAGTTGTCTTTCATATGCACGGCAATGGACCAGGAAGTCATTTTATTAATCATCTAAAAGCCGATGACCAAATCACGGTGGGTCTACCAAGAGGATTTAATATTTACAAACAAGAAGCTCAATATCAGTTCTTTTTTGGTGATGAAACGTGTATTAGTGTTTTTAAAAGCCTGAAAGACAAAATAAATAGTGACAATAATAATTATTTGGGGGTTCTGGAAGTAGACGAAGTATCGATTGACGAACTCTACAACCTAGGTCTGATGTTGGACACAGTCCCAAAATCAATAAACCATGCTGAATTCGCAATTGAGAGTTTAAATGAATTGGATGATAAGATTTGGGATCTCTGGCAAAACGGATATTTCTATCTAATGGGCAATGCTAAGTCAATACAAGCTTTTAGACGAGCATTAAAAGAGAAAGGCGTGTCAAGCAAAAACATTTATACCAAACCCTTTTGGGCAGACGGTAAAATTGGGCTTTAATAGATTGGACAGAGAAAAATGGCGGCAGCCAACAAGACCATTAAAACCCGCCCGCCTACATTTTCTTATCGAATTATCTTACCCGATCGAGTACGTTTGTAACGCGACTACCAAAAAGCAAAGACTGCTACTTATCGTTTTCCAGCCTTGACAAAAGCGAGGCTATAAATCCCACTGATAGTCGTCTGCGAGAAGGATACAAAATCGACATACAGCAGGGCGACCGATGGCACAAAGCAGACACTCAGGCTAAAAGCCCTATAACGAAAAACGGTCTCACTGCTGCGAGACCGTTTCATGGTCTGATACTAAACATGGCTGTTGATTTAAGTGAACTTATGGGGCTGGCGCTACATCGCTGGCCGTGCTTACTTTCTCATACTTTAGCGTTTTGGCCAAACGCTTCAGCCTTGCGCCGGGTCTGAACCTGATACGAGCCTGTTTGATCCTGTCGCTACGGTACTCCTCTGGGCGCTCTACCCCTTCGCTATTCAGGGTCAAAAACAAGGTACCCAGGTTGCTCAGCCTCACTTGTCTACCAAATGCAAGCTGCATCTCGATCACCTCCAGCAAGGTACCGATCGCACCCAGCACCGTGCCGTAGTTCAAACTGGATACTTTGCTGATGATACCGACCAGTTCCTCAAAACTGACATCATCGCCATTGATGATTCGTGCATAATACTTCTTGGGGAGGGTAACATCATTTGGGTTGATACGCTCCGTGACTTTATACTGTACTGACATAATTGATAAAATTTAAAGGGTTAAAAAATAAAACTGTGATAAGAATCCTAACGGAGCGCTCTGTGTGGGATTTGTCATGTTAAAGACAAGTATGATGCCAAAAGGAAGGCTGATTCTGCCAAAAAACGTTAAAAAACCACAGCCTTTTCATTGCTCAAAAACCTTCTAAAAAGGCATTTGAGCAGGCTTTATGCGCTTTGAACAAAAGCTTAGCTTACCTGAGCCTGAAGGTAAGCTTACCAGAGCCCCAACCTAAGCTTACTACAGGGTGAAACTAAGCTTACCTCGACCCTGAGGTAAGGCAACATGGGAGCCGAACTAAGCTTAGGTTGGACAGGTCAGGTCTCACCCCCCTCCCAACCCAAAATATAGCACCCACCTCATAGCGTTTTGTGATATACCAAGGGATTTGCTTGTAGCCTTGGGAAATATCGATAGGAAATACTAGTTTGGCCTCACCAAGCCGATCAGCAGTCCGCTTCCCGCAGCATCATTCGAGAAGAGAAAAACAATTTTTCAAACGTTTATAAACGTTTGAAACAGTGCGCTGTGTACTTTACACGAATGTTGTGCTTAATTAAAATGGATTATGGCTAATCTTAAGATATTATTATCATCTACCTGTTACGATCTATCAATTGTTAGGTCACAGGTTCGGTCATTCATTCAAAAAATGGGATATGAACCAGTTATGAGCGATAACTCAGACATTCTGTATGACCCTAGAACACATACTCACATCAGTTGTGTAAAGGAAGTCGAGAATTGCGACATGGCTGTGCTAATAATTGGCTCAAGGTTTGGTGGTGAAGCAATTCCTCAAACTCTAGATGAACTAGATATTGAAGGGCTTAAACCTAAAAGCAGAAATGTAAAGTTTTGGGAGACAGTTGAACATATCTCAGTTACCCAAGCTGAAATTCTAAAATGCGTTGAACTAGGATTGCCAATATTCACATTTGTTGATTCTGGAGTAATGCATGATCATTTCGTCTATGAAAAAAACAAGAATAAAGAATTCATTAAGAACATAGAATTTCCATCGATTGAAAAAAAAGAAACAGCTCAATACATTTTTGAATTCATTAATTTCATCAGGTTAAGAAGTGAAAACAACAGCATTGTAGAATTTTCAAAGTTAGAAGACATTGAAATATTTTTAAAAAAGCAATGGGCTGCATACTTCCAGAGATTGCTACAAGAACAACAAAATAAGAAAGGTGAATTTAGAAGATTGGATTTTGTTGCAAACGAACTTGCTGATATAAAGGCTGCATTATTTTCTTCTATTTCCAGTGAAGATCTTAGAGATACTGCATCTGGGGCTATAAGATTCAGACGATTAATTGACTCTCTAGCCGTTTTAGCTCCTGATAAGTACGAAGAATATTTAATGTCTAATTCTCGATGGGAAACGATATTCAAATCGAAAATCGGAATTGAGGAAATAATACAAAGCGATGGTATTCAAGGACCTAGAGCTTTTTCATACTTAATTCGTAAAGATAGAAAATTCTTTATCATGAGATATCCATTAAGATTTTTGGAACGCATGGAAGGCGAATGGAATGAATTCAAGAAACTTAATGAACCTACTAAAACGGCAATTATTAAGGCAATAAAGGACATTTCGGATGATAGATTTTTTCATCTAAGATTTAAAGACAAGAAATTTGAAGATTTCATTGAAGAATCGAACAACGAATCTGATGATGATTAAAACTAAGCACAACAAGGGCTAAGAAAACATAGGGGTTCGGTGGTATTCGAAAGTTCAGAGCTTTTACATGTTCCGCCAATCCAAAATTTTGATAATGATTAAGTAAATTGAATTATAAAAATATTTGGCTTGGCTAATGAGTAAACCAAAGGGCAGCATTTCAAACTCCCCTACGTTTCTTAGCCAGTCGTTATATGCCAGAATCAAATCGACTATAAACATCAGGATCATGAGGACTCATCGTAAGAATTTCATCCTGTTTTAAAACAACATTCATAATTGCCCGTTTTTCTGAAAAAGAACCCTCAAATTGGACCGACATACGAAAAGAAAGAATTCCGTCAACTTCTGATTCATCCACTGGTAACGCTCTATTACGAACTCAAAACTGACTATATCAGTCTAACTTTGGTTTGGGCTAACAAGAAAGATCCAGATGAGTTGCGGGAAGAATTAAAACGGATGTGAATCGAGTAAACAGCTGACGGTCAAATAACCGTCATTACACGACAAGGACGAGGCACGAGGACACAGATCGGGTAATCCCCTACTAATCGCAGGGTGACATAAAAGCCGTCCCAAGGTCTGTGGCACACAGACCAAGTACTATTAATTCGTTCTATCACACCTTATAGCTCTAATGTTCAGTACAGCCGATAGACCTATAAGGTTAGGGAGCCTCTAACAGACCTACTTTAGGCTTTCCTCTCAAAGAAGATCTGTTGTCACCCCTTGGAGCGTATCGTCGCATTAGTAGACGACATCATTTTGATTATCTCCTGAATTGCATCATTCTGGTTTAAATATGTTTGCCCTGCACCAGAAACAGGACATGATCCGTATATTGCCTAGTATGAAACAACTCTCGCTGTACAACGACCAACTGATGCCTGCACTAGGGCTAGGCACATGGAAATCTCAAAAAGGAGAAGTCTATACGGCGATTAGACAAGCCATAGCAATCGGGTACAGGCATTTTGATTGCGCGCCCATCTATGGCAATGAAAAAGAAATAGGCACTGCGCTGCACGATGCGCTGCTGGCTGGAGATGTCACACGAAAGGAGCTGTGGATTACCTCCAAGGTATGGAACACCCATCACCGTGCCGAGGATGTGATCGTGGCACTCAAGCGGACACTAGCGGATGTACAGTTAGGCTATCTCGACCTCTACCTGATCCACTGGCCTGCCGCCCATCTCAAAACAGTCAAAATCCCTAAGACAAAAGAAGACCTGATCAGTCTCCAACAGCTACCGCTCGAAGAGACATGGCAAGGCATGGAAGAATGCGTCCTCGCTGGACTCACGCGTCACATCGGTGTGTCCAATTTCAGCACGAAAAAGATCAAGGGCATTCAGGCCTCCGCTAAAATCAAAATAGCGGTCAACCAAGTAGAAGCCCACCCGTATTTTCAGCAAAAGGAGTTACTGGCATATTGCCAGCAGCAGCACATCGCCCTGACGGCCTACGCTCCTTTGGGTGCCTATGAGCGTGCCAGTCTGATGCCCAACCATTCCCTGCCTTTTCTCTCAGACAGTCCCATCATCCAGCGCATTGCAGATCAGCACGATGCTACGGTAGCGCAGGTACTACTCGCCTGGGGCATCCAGCGGGGCACGGCTGTCATCCCTAAGTCTACCAACCCCGACCGACTGCTACAAAACTACCAAGCAGCCGACCTATCGCTATCGACCGAGGATATGGACATGCTCGCGCGCTTGGATAGCGGCTACCGCTATGAGAGAGGCAGCTATATCACACTGGAGGGATCTCCCTATACGGCAAAGAATCTCTGGGACGAATGATTAATTCTGTAGGGACATTCCTTATTAGTACATCATTCATTAAATTGCCCAGATCAATATTCAATCGTCACCAAAATCAGATTATGAAAAATACATACAACTTATTCATTGTCCTACTCCTATCTGTTGCGATTATTAGCTGTAGCACCAAAAAAGGAACTGATACTGAAAAAGTAACGACCGCCAATGTCAAGCAAGTCGTGGAGAAAGAGTTTAACTACCCTATCCCTACGTCGTTCGAAGTGACCACACTTCTACAAGACGCAGATGCGGCGTTCGTACTCGACATAACCAACCCAGTAGAAAACGTAGACAAATACGAAACACAACGAGACAAAGCGCTCAACCTCGGTATCTATGGAGCTGACCTCAGCTACGCCAGTACTTACAACATGAACGAGCAGACTTTGGAATTCTTAGACGCATCGAAGACGCTTATCGATGGACTGGATGTCCCAGGTATATTCACCGAAGACATGTTGGTACGTGTGCAAGAGAACATGGACAACAGAGATTCGCTGATCCTGATCGTGACTGAGTCGTTTTACAACACCTACGAGCAACTAAACAAACTAGGTCAGGACAAACTTTCTTTCCTCGTGATCTCAGCCAGCTGGATCGAGGGATTGTATATCACGACGCAACTCGCCGTCTCTAGTAACTACGACGAACGCATCATGGCGATCGTAGCACAGCAGAAAGGACCAGCCAGCATCCTCGTAGATACTGCCGAAAAATACAAAGACGATGAAGATATTCAGGCGATCGCTCCCCTGCTCAACTTCATGAAGTTGACCTACGAAGGAGTCGATCCTGCCGTGGGGATCACCAAAGGACAGTTGGATGACATCACCGCCAACGTCGAGTCTACTAGAAACGAAATCGTGGATTGATCCAAATATCAATTTCTTATTGGAAAGGCATATTGATTATTCAATATGCCTTTTTTAATTTGCGCCCGACAATAACATGATCCCGAACGAATGAGTGAATCTATTATTAATGCCCTGATGCGGCTATTTGCCATCATCGAAAGTGTAAAAGATGAAGTGGTGGATTCGGGTCACATGATCGTCAAGCCCTACCTACAGCGACAGCTCAACCAAGAGCTGTCAGACCAGTACCTGGGGCTATTTCAGGACTATGTGGACTTCTACAGAAAAGAAGCTTCGTCCAATACGCCTGAGATTGAAAACGAAACCAAAAACATCATTCAGGTCACCAAAATCTGTCAGCAGCTCAACAAAGAACTGCTACAGCATGAGCGCGTACTCGTATTCGTCGAACTGGTAGAGCTCATCAATACGGACAAGAAAGTCTCCACCCGCGAGAACGATTTCATGCAATTGGTCGCGCTCAACTTTAACCTACCCAAACAAGAAACCGACGACATCTGTTCGTTCATCCTCGATCAGGACATCAAAAATGTCCACAAGGGCAATGGCATGGTCATCGACAACAAAGTCACCGAATGGCCAAAAGAGATCGCTTGGATGATGAAACGAAAGACCGAACCCGGCATCACGGATTTTCGACACATCCAGGTCGAAAACCTATTCGGCACCATCGTCATACTCCATGTAGAAAGTGTCAATACTTTCATCTTTAGATACAATGGCCCACTGAGTCTGTTCGTCGAGGGAAAGAAAATCCAAAACGGAAAAATATACATCCTCAACTCTGGCGCCATCATCAAGGGCAGTACGATCAAACCCATATATGAGTCAGACATCAGCAAACGGTTTCTACTGGATGTCAAAAAAACAAAGCTCGTCCTACAGGCCGAAGAGATGACCTATAACTTCAAGAACAGTGACAATGGCATCAAGCCATTCAGCTTTAGTGAAGAGTCGGGGCAGCTCATAGGCATCATGGGAGGCAGTGGCACTGGCAAGTCCACCCTCATGAACCTGCTCAATGGCAAACTAGAGCCTAAGTCTGGCGAGATCAAAATCAATGGCTACAGCATACCCCGCAGTGTACAAGAAGGGGTCATCGGCTATGTCCCGCAGGACGACCTCCTGTTCGACGAACTCACCGTGTACGAAAACCTCTACTTCAATGCCAAGCTATGCTTTGGAGACCTGCCCGAAAACCGCATTCGTCGAGAGGTCAACAAAGTGCTCGAAGACTTAGACATAGAGGAGATCAAAGACCTCAAAGTCGGTGATCCGCTCAACAAGTCCATCAGTGGTGGGCAAAGAAAACGCCTCAACATCGCGCTGGAGCTACTGCGTGAGCCATCGGTACTTTACATCGACGAACCTACCTCCGGTCTATCCTCTATGGACTCAGAAAAGGTCGTCAACCTACTCAAGGAACAAACCCGAAATGGCAAACTCGTCATCATCATCATCCATCAGCCCTCGTCGGCCATCTACAAGCTCTTCGACAAAGTATGGATACTAGACAAAGGAGGCTACCCCGTATACACCGGCAACCCCATCGATGCAATCGTCTATTTCAAAACCATGAATACGGAGGTCAACGCTGCGGAAAGCGAATGCCGTACCTGTGGCAATGTCATCCCAGAGCAGATCCTCCACATCATCGAGACCAAAGAGATCGACGAAAAAGGTGGCTCCACCAAACACCGAAAAACATCACCCGAAGAGTGGTACGAAAAATACAAAGAGAACATAGAGTCTAAGACTGAAAAAATAAAATTCGAAACGGCACTCCCTCCGTCCAACTTTTCGATCCCTAACCTCATACAGCAGTCTACGATCTACCTCAAACGTGTACTGCTATCCAAGCGTAGCAACACGCAGTACATCCTACTCAACATCCTAGAACCACCACTGCTGGCACTCATATTGGGTTTCCTAGCCAAGTATTCGGAGAGTAGTGTGTATGACTTTAGCGAAAACCGAAACATCCCGATCTATCTCTTTATGACCATCGTCGTATCGCTGTTTACAGGACTGACGGTCAGTGCAGAGGAGATTTTCAAGGACAAGAAAATCCTAGAACGGGAGTCCTTCCTAAACCTCAGTCGGTTTAGTTATCTCAACTCGAAGATTATCTATCTGTTTGGGTTATCCGCTGTGCAAGTATTGATTTTCACCCTGTTTGGTAACTACCTGCTTGAGATCAAAGGGCTGACTTTCCAATACTGGCTGATACTGTTCTCTACCGCTTGTTTTGCCAACATGGTCGGGCTCAACATCTCATCGGGGTTCAACTCTATCGTCACGATCTACATCCTGATCCCATTGATTCTCGTGCCACAGCTGCTGCTAGGCGGTGCGATGATCCGCTTCGACGATCTCAACCATGGCGTTGGGGACAAGAAGAATGTGCCCTTTATCGGAGACATGATGGTATCCAGATGGGCTTATGAGGCTCTCGCAGTAGAGCAAGCGTCTAACAATGCCTACAGAAGTCACTTCATGGCTTATGACAAACGCATGAGTGACGCCAGCTACACTTTTGCGTATTTGATTCCTGACCTATCTGGTAAACTCCGAGAAGCCTATATGGAAGTGCTAGAAGACAACCATAGCCAAAAAGCCATCTATAACCTCAAGATGTGCCGCCACGAAATCGAGAAACTCCAAAACGAGGAAGGCAATCCACGCTTTGCAGCGATGGACCAGCTGTACTTTGAGAACCTAGACTCGGCACTGTACGAACAGTCCCTAGCCTACCTAAGAGGGCTGAGAAAGAAGTACAAAAACATCAAACAACAGGCAGTCAACGAACGTGACTCAATCTACCGTCAGCTCATCAAAGAGATCGGACAAGATGGATTGCTAGAACTCAAACGAACCCATCACAACGATGCGCTGCACTCGCTCGTCCTCAACCGAGACCAAATACAAAAAATATATGAAGGTGAAGATGAGCTGATTCGCAAAAAAGATCCGCTCTTCATCACGCCTGATTCGAACTGGGGTGATGCTCCATTCTACGCCCATGTCAAGGTACTGGGCAACTGGGAGATAGACACCTTCTACTTCAACTTGGCAGTGATATGGATCATGACCTTTATCACCTACCTGATGCTCTACTTTGACCTCTTGCGAAAAGTGCTCAAATGGTCCTCTCGCCAATTTGAAAAGCGATAACAGAATGAATAATATATCTACTCAATCTCCCCACAGCTCTCGCGCTGCGGTTAGTATCTTCTTTTTGATCCATGGCATCAACCTTGCCTCGTGGGCCTCACGTATCCCAGACATCAAGGCTGCCATGGATATCAATGATGCGCAGATGGGTACACTACTACTCGTTATGCCCATCAGTTCTCTACTAGGGCTCGCTGCGAGTAGCTGGATACTGCGGAGCTTCGACAACAAAGTACCGCTGATAGTCGCCATGATCGCCCAATCTATCGCGCTGGCATGTATCGGCATCAGTAGCAACCTCATCGCATTAGGCAGCTCATTGTTTTTCATGGCGCTGGCATTTCGTGTAGGAGGCATAGCCATGAATACACAAGCTGTGATTCTACAAAAATCCTACGCCAAACCGATCAATGGCTCTTTTCACGCCATGTGGAGTTTTGGTGGGATACTCGCTGTAGGGCTCACGTCTCTGATGATCGCCTTAGACGTCCCTATGCATA
Organism: Reichenbachiella agariperforans; assembly: GCF_900142205.1. Lineage (GTDB taxonomy): Bacteria > Bacteroidota > Bacteroidia > Cytophagales > Cyclobacteriaceae > Reichenbachiella > Reichenbachiella agariperforans. The sequence continues at coordinate 46,022 of NZ_FRAA01000007.1, read as the reverse complement.
CCCACCTCATCTGGACCTCTGTATGCATCGGTATTTTTGCGATCGTGTGTTACCCGTGGTTACCCTCAGGAGATCGTGCTACCGAAGGCTCTAAAATCAAAATGGGCAAGCCAGACAAACCACTGTTTCTACTGGGTGTACTGATATTACTCGCTTCGTTCTGTGAGGGAGGGATGTTTGACTGGAGCGGTGTGTATTTCAAAGACATCGTCAACGTAGAAGTCTATACCGCAGGCTATTTCACTTTCATGATCTGTATGACGATAGCCAGACTACTCTTAGACAAACTAATCGCTCACATAGACAACAAAAAAATCTACATAGGGAGTTCATTACTCATCGTCGGAGGCATACTCCTCGCTGTACTCCTCCCAAACCTCATACCAGCTATGATTGGTTTTTCAGTAGTCGGTATGGGTACTGCAGTCGTGATCCCAACTACTTTTCTGATGGCTGGGGATTCCAAAAAATACTCCGCAGGCATGGCTATCTCTATCATATCGAGCTACAGTGTGGTTGGTATGTTATTTGGCCCTCCCTTGATAGGTTTTATATCCGAGGCGTTTGGGTTGCAAGTGTCCTTTCTCTTCTTTGCCTTGATGGGTCTATTGATTCTTCCCGTTTCGCTGATGTACTTTCACGCGGTTAAGCGGCAAGGTTAATCATCGAACTGAACTACCCTCATCACCCCGACATGAGATCGAGGTATCCCTCACATCGGGCAGACTGTATTATTCTTTGTAGTTCTTTCTCATAGGATTCCCTAATAGCGCTTTTATCGTTTATGCAGACGAAGCTAAAAGGAGATAGTAAAGGTACAGTCACGTTAAAATTCTAAGACATATTACCCATCATGCAATCTCAATCGATCAAAGAAGGTTGGCTAACACTAGATCTGTCCAAATATGATTTGCAGATAAATGAAGATTTCGTAGTTACCTTAGAAACAGAGAGAAAATCTTCAGATGTAGGCTCCCTATCCTATGAAGTAAAACCACTGGCTAACAGGTACAGCTATTACCGCATCAACGGTAACAAAACCTGGAAACGCCCCCCTCACAGATATTGCCTACAAGTCGTCGCTGATGTGTTGTAGATCGGTATGACAAAAAACTGACGCTAGAGTACTTTCGACGTACCTCTAGCGTCATTGATGCTTTATCCTTTCACGTCAAACGCTAGTAAACTCTCTCCCTCCAAAGTAGCGACGAGCTTGTCGCCTGCTTTCACCGCTCCTACGCCATGTGCGGGTGTTCCTGACAAGATGATATCTCCTGGGTTGAGCGTCATATACTGCGACACATGCGCGATAATTTCTGGCAGTTTGTAAACCATAAGCGAAGAATGACCTGTCTGTACACGCTCCCCATTGAGATCTAACGCAAAATTGATGTTATCAATGTCAGCAAACTGCGACAGTGGCAAAAAGCCTGAAATCGGCGTAGCGCCATCAAACCCCTTGGCCAATGCCCATGGTCCCTTTCCTTCGCGACTTTGTGACAACACGTCCTTTGCCGTAAAATCAATCGAAACAGCCACTTCGTCTACGTGCGACAATGCTTCTGCTTCCGTTATATTTTTACCTTGCTTAGAGATTTTAAAAGCGAGCTCAACCTCGTAGGCTACATTCTGAGAGACTGCTGGAATTTCAAAAGCAGCATTGTCAGTCAACAGCGTAGTTTCAGGTTTGGTAAAAATAATAGGAGCCCATTTGGGCGATGGCATTTCCTCCAGCGTATTCACATAGTTTTTGCCTATTCCGATGATAATCATAGTCTTGTTTTTAGTTTTTCACAAAAATAGACGACTATCCGATTCCTGCAATTGAACACATATTATTCTCTGCTTTATTTGTTTTCATGGAAGTAAAAACCACTTTACCAACAAAGAACAACAAAGATGTCAATCAATACACCAAAGACTTCATCTTGAAAGAAAAACAGATCGAGTCCATCGAAACTGAAACAATTGAAAACCATAGCCCTAATCAAAAAAAGAGGCACCTCTACAAGCACCTCTTTAAACTATGAATTACTAATTACTAAAACTCTATTTTACTTGTCGGTAGACGTTGTTGTGCTGGAGCGTGCTTTTGAAATCACGAATGTTCGTGTTTTCATCGATGGTCACGATTTCCAGATCTACCATATCGGCATAGTCTTCTAAGTATTCATTGCCTAGGTTTTGACTATAAACGGTGTGGTGTGCGCCACCAGCCAAGATCCATGCTTGTGCAGCGATCTCAAGGTTTGGTTTGGCATCCCACAGTACACGAGCCGTAGGCAAGTGTGGCAGGTCTTGTGTAGGCTCGATGCCTTCCACGTTGTTGACAATCATGCGCATACGGCCTCCCATGTCTACTACAGATGCATTGAGGGCTTTGCCACCAGCTGCATTGAATACCAAACGAACCGGGTCTTCTTTTCCACCAATTCCGAGCGGGTGTACTTCACATTTTACTTTCTCAGCGCTGATAGATGGACAGATCTCCAACATGTGCGAACCGAGTACCAAATCCTTCTCAGGAGTGAAGTGATAGGTATAATCCTCCATGAATGAGTTGCCCCCTCCCATACCGGCAGCCATGACCTTCATCGTACGTGTGAGAGCAGCTGTTTTCCAGTCTCCCTCACCAGCGAACCCAAAGCCATCAGCCATCAGTCGCTGTGCAGCGATACCTGGAAGTTGTTTTATGCCATGTAGGTTTTCGAATGTATCGGTAAAGGCTGTGAACCCTCCTTCCTTAAAGAAACTTCTCAGACCTATCTCGATCTTTGCTGCATCTTCTAATGACTGTCTCTGTGCTCCACCTAATTTCAATACATCTTGCATGATGTAAGTCTCTTCATATTCCTGAATCAAAGCCTTCACCTGATCATCAGTAGCTGACTCGATGTGCGCTACGACATCCCCCACGCCATAGCCATGTACTTCATAGCCAAACTTAATTTGTGCTTCTACTTTGTCTCCTTCGGTCACAGCTACCTGGCGCATGTTGTCACCGATACGAGCTACTTTGCCTGACTGAGCATCCTGATGTGCGCTGGCCACACGCGTCCATACGTTGATTTGCTCTACGACACGCTCGTCTTGCCAGTGTCCAACGACTACTTTGCGTTGGATACCCAAGCGAGAACAAATAAATCCAAATTCACGGTCACCGTGAGCGGATTGGTTTAGATTCATAAAATCCATGTCTATAGTCGACCATGGAATCTCCGCATTGAACTGTGTATGAAGGTGCAAGAAGGGCTTGTTGAGTACTTTCAATCCACCGATCCACATTTTCGCAGGAGAGAAAGTGTGCATCCAAAAGATCAAACCCACACAATCGTCTGCATTGTTAGATTCTAAACATATTTTTTTGATCTCTTCTGGAGTTGTTACTACTCCTTTGTATTCAATTTGTACCGGAATCTTACCGTGGGCATTCAGAGACTTAGAAATCTCTTCTGAATGCGTCGCTACTTGCTTGAGCGTCTCTGGTCCATAGAGGTGCTGAGACCCTGTGACGAACCATACTTTATTTTGTTCTATTGATATCATCGTGTTAATCGTTTCTTTTATAACTATTGCTAAGGCTGTGGTATACAGACCAAGGTCTCAAAACACACCCAAATTATGACTGACCGTAATAAGCTCCTTTGCCGTGTTTGCGCTCGTAGTGTTTCTTTTTGAGTGACTCCTTGAGACGTGGTGCTTCGGGATTAATCGTCTTGGTGATCCATGCCATCTTGGCAACTTCTTCCAATACAGCAGAGTGGTACACGGCTTTTTTTACATCCTTGCCCCAAGTGAATGGCGCATGATTCGCGACGATTACCATCGGCACTTCTTCTGGTGTGATACTTTTATCTTTGAAGCAATCCATGATCTGAAACCCCGTCTCGTACTCATAGTCTCCTTCGATCATCTCGTCAGTCATCACAGGAGCACAAGGAATATCAAATGCCAAGTGATCCGCATGGGTCGTCCCATAGATCGGAATGTCCAGTTGGGTCTGCGCCCAAGCCGTAGCATGTGTCGAGTGCGTATGCACGATCCCGCCGATGTTTTCCCAATTTTTATATAATACAGCGTGTGTTTTGGTATCGGACGACGGTCTCATGCTGCCTTCTATGATGTTGTTCTCAAAATCAACAATCACCATGTCCTCGACTTTCAAGTCTTCGTAAGGCACCCCACTAGGCTTGATCGCAAAAACCTTCTTGTCTCTGTCAACAGCACTGGCATTGCCAAAAGTGAACAGCACCAATCCCAGTTGAGGCAACTGCATGTTAGCGTCGTAGGCTTCTTGTTTTATTTTCTGATATGGGCTCATTGCATGGTTATTTTTTCGATTGATTCTCCTAGCTGGCAGTACTTTACGTACAGCTGTGCATAGACTTCTGCTTTGTCCGCATTGGGCTGATAGGTCTTCTCAAAACCACCCCCCATGGCCTTCATCGCTTGTTCTACTTTCTCATATTTGCCTGCTGCGACTGCCGCAAACATCGCCGCTCCTAGAGCACAAGTCTGCTCTGAGCTAGCCACTTTGATGGGCATCTGCATGACATCAGAGAGCGTCTGCATCACGAGTTTGGACTTCTTGGCGATCCCACCGAGCGCGATGACGCCTTTGATTTCGACTCCCTCGTCTGCAAAGCGATCCGAGATGCGTTTCGCACCAAAGCATGTCGCTTCGACCAGACTCTTGAATAATCGTGGCGCGTCTGTGCCGAGATTGATACCAGAGAGTACACCTTTGAGTGCTTGATTGGCGTCCGGAGTTCTGCGTCCATTCATCCAATCGAGTGCTACCGGGTCATTGGCAGTTGTTTCTAATTGTGCTGCAGCTTCTGCGAGGGCGGGGATGATTTTATCATCCAGTTCTGTAGCATATTGCTCCTTCAACTCCGTACTCATGTGCTCTACGGGCCAGAGCAACAGTCGCTTGAACCACGCATAGACATCTCCAAAAGCAGATTGTCCCGCTTCCAGACCGAGCATGTTAGGGATCACTGACCCGTTGACTTGCCCGCATATTCCTTTGACAAGGTGCTCTTTGGCCTCCAAAGGAGCTACCATGATATCGCAAGTAGAAGTCCCGACGATTTTGCTGAGGTAGCCTGGCTCGATCTCACCACCAACAGCTCCCATGTGACAATCGAATGCCCCCACTGCAACGACCACATCCGTAGAAAGACCGAGTTTATCCGCCCATTCGCCTGTCAATTGTCCGACGGTTTCGTCTGAACTATACGTTTTTTCCAGAAGCTCCGTACGGTACTCCGCAAAGCTCGAATCGATCTGTGTCAAGTAGCTTTTGGGTGGTACACCATGGTAGTCTTTGTGCCAGAGAGCCTTGTGCCCTGCAGCGCATACGCTACGTTTCAAATCCTCGGCCTTGTTTCCTCCTGTAAGAAGAAAAGGTATCCAATCACAGTGCTCGACCCAAGTATAAGCAGCCGATTTGACGACAGGATCGACACGGTTGGTATGTGCTATTTTGGCCCAGTACCACTCAGAAGAGTAGATACCTCCGACATACTTAAGATAGTCTTCGTTGGATTGCGCATTGATAGCGTTGATTTCGGTAGCCTCTTGTAGTGCCGTATGGTCTTTCCAGAGGTGAAACATCGCGTTAGGGTTCTCTGCAAACTCGGACTTAAGCGCGAGAGGTGTCCCTGCTGCGTCAACTGGCACGGGTGTAGAACCCGTAGTATCTACCCCGATACCAATTACATTTTGACTCACTGCTGATCCTGCTTCTAACATGGATCGAGTGATTACATCTGTCATGGCTTCTATGTAGTCGAGCGGGTGCTGTCTAAACTGGTTGTCATGCGGAATGCAATATTGCCCCTCTGCCCATCTCGGGTAGTTGCACACGGCAGTCGCTACTTCTTCGCCAGTCTCCACATTGACGACCAACGCCCTGACACTGTCAGAACCAAAGTCTAGTCCTATGGTATATTGTTGTCCTTTCATTCTCTGCTTTTTAATTCGTGTACGATTCACACTTACTAGACAAATATAGCAACTTTTAATAAAGTGTCTATTTTACACTTATAAATTTTAAAAGAAATTTGATGAACTAAAACGCAAGAAATAGTACTGATGACTCAGACAGTCTAAATCAAGATAAGGCTGGAGATTTTGATTTTATTTCGTCGTAACACCGACTTAAACATGAGATAATACCAGATTAAGAAAGGTAAATCATAAATACTATAATAATATTACAAAATATTATTGGATAAGTAATATTTTAAAACAGCAGCTATGAGAATTTTTAAATCAAATATCCGTCTATGGATTGGGATAATCGCTATTTATATGCTCTCTTCCTTAAGCGCATGCGTCGCACACAAACCACAAAGTGCATGGATGGACCTCCCACACGCCCGTTCATTAGACAAGAAAAAAGGCAAACGCTCCAAAAAGATTCAAAAACGAGAAAAGCCCCCTCGTCGCTACAGACCCTGACATCATAACTCCGCAACAATACACTTAATTAGATGATGGCTAGCCTATCATCTAGCCAAAATACATTAATACTACTCCAACGTTCAATTTGGAATCAGGATTGATATGCACAGTCGTAAATAGGGGCCAAATCATACCAATTAATACTACACTACCACATTAACTTTTCAATTAGTCAATTTTCATATTGCCTCCCACAATAATTAGTATTGGTCTCTTTATGAAAAATTAATTCGTGCCAGCACCTTCATATACCTTTCTAAAACAATGAATATTCTGTAAATTAACAGAAAGAGAGTTCTCATAGATTTGAATCTGACACGATTGCAAACTATGGGTTCTTATTTACATCTAAACTACAACCATTAAAACACCTCACAATGGAAAACAATCATTCAAACTCGGATGGGGAAGGCAAATGTCCGTTTATGCATGGGACACTAGCTCATGGAGCTGGTAGTGGTCATAAAAACCAAGACTGGTGGCCCAATCAACTAAAAATAAATCTCCTCCGACAACACTCCTCACTGTCCGACCCAATGGATTCAGGGTTTGATTACAAACAAGCATTCGAGAGTCTCGATCTAACAGCCATCAAAAAAGACCTTACGGACTTGATGACTGATTCGCAAGATTGGTGGCCAGCAGATTTTGGCCACTATGGCCCGCTATTTATCCGAATGGCTTGGCACAGTGCAGGCACCTACCGCGCTGGAGATGGTCGTGGAGGAGGAGGCAGTGGATCTCAGCGCTTTGCGCCGCTTAACAGCTGGCCAGACAATGCCAACCTAGACAAAGCCCGCAGGCTTCTCTGGCCTATCAAACAAAAGTATGGACGCAAAATATCATGGGCAGACCTCATGATTTTGACAGGTAATGTCGCACTAGAATCTATGGGATTCCAAACTTTCGGTTTTGCAGGAGGGCGTGAAGATGTTTGGGAACCCGAAAACGATATATACTGGGGTGCAGAAACCACGTGGCTTGATGACAAACGCTATACAGGGGAGCGCAACCTAGAAAATCCTCTAGCCGCAGTACAAATGGGACTTATCTATGTCAACCCTGAAGGTCCAAACGGTAATCCAGACCCGATCGCTGCTGCTAAGGATATCCGAGAAACTTTTGGCAGAATGGCCATGAATGATGAAGAAACCGTCGCACTCATCGCAGGTGGACACAGTTTTGGTAAGACACACGGTGCAGGAGATGCAGGACTCGTAGGTGCAGAACCCGAAGGAGCGGGTATCGAAGAGCAAGGTCTAGGCTGGAGGAGTACCCACGGTTCAGGCATAGGCGCTGACGCAATCACTGGAGGGCCAGAAGTAACATGGACCACCACTCCTACTCAATGGAGCAACAACTTCTTCGAAAACCTATTCGGCTATGAGTGGGAACTCACCAAAAGCCCCGCTGGAGCCAGCCAATGGATTGCCAAAAATGCTGACGACATCATACCTAATGCTTTTGACTCATCCAAGAAACAAGCTCCCACTATGCTCACGACAGATTTATCGCTTCGATATGATCCAGCCTATGAGAAAATATCTCGACGGTTCTATGAAAATCCTGACGAATTTGCAGATGCATTTGCGAGAGCTTGGTTCAAACTGACACACAGAGATATGGGGCCTAGAGTTCGCTTTTTAGGGCCAGAAGTACCCGCCGAAGAACTTATCTGGCAGGACCCGATCCCAGCCGTTGATCATCCGTTGATCAGTGATCAGGATATAATTACGCTCAAAAACAAAATTCTAGATTCAGGACTATCGATCTCACAACTAGTTACCACGGCGTGGGCTTCTGCCTCCACATACCGTGGCTCTGACATGCGTGGTGGTGCGAACGGATCGCGGATCAGGCTTGCACCACAAAAATACTGGGAGGCTAATAATCCAGCAGAATTATCTATAGTACTGAACAAACTAGAAAGTGTACAGCAGGAGTTTAATAACTCTGGTAAAAAAGTCTCACTAGCCGATGTAATCGTCCTAGGCGGATGTGCTGCAGTTGAAAAAGCAGCTAAAGATGCTGGACATACGCTGACAGTTCCGTTCTCTCCAGGAAGAATGGATGCAACACAGGAGCAGACAGAAGTCGAGTCTTTTGCATTCTTAGAACCTTTAGCAGACGGCTTTCGCAACTACCAGAAAAAACAATACGCTGTCTCTGCCGAAGAACTGCTAATCGACAAAGCACAACTACTGACTCTTACTGCTCCAGAGCTAACCGTCCTGATTGGAGGCATGCGGGTACTAGACACCAACTATGACCAGTCTAAACATGGCGTCTTGACCGACCGACCAGGAGTACTCACCAATGATTTTTTCGTCAACTTACTGAATATGCGTACTGTATGGAAGGAAAGTAGTAAAGAAGGAATTTTCGAAGGCAGAGACATTACCACTGGTAGTATCAAATGGACTGGAACCCGTGTAGATCTAGTTTTCGGATCAAACTCAGAACTCCGAGCCATGGCTGAAGTTTATGGTTGTGAGGATTCAAAAGACAAGTTCGTCAAGGACTTTGTCGCAGCATGGAGCAAGGTTATGAACCTAGACCGCTTTGATTTGGATTGATTCCAATAGGAAAACATGACGAGAGGTTGCGTTGGCAACCTCTCGCTTCATTGCATGACTATGATACAACTGATGACTATAGTGAGACAGAGTGCTAGCAGCCTCTTTCTAAATCGGCAATACCTGTCGGATTTCAAATCTCTAATGCGCGCACTCACCTCGGGCAACGTCACCATTATATCTACCAAATTCAGATCTGACTTCTTCTACCATAGCCCCACTCCTAACAATACTTCTATCCTAAAGCTGTGGTCATTATACGCCAACATCAATCCCATAACTCTGGACCCAAAAGACTTGATAACGCATGCAGGAGATAAAAAATCACTTACGAAATACTTTCAATCAATTAACCATCTATCCACAAACAGATACTACTACCGACAATACAAACAGGCTTTTTTAGACAGTATCTATAGCGACGACCCCAACAATACCATAACACAAATGATTCTGGCATGCGATGAATACCTTATCAATAAGTGTCGCATCAAACGAATGCTACTAGTAGAACATAAGAACCTAGCCTCTTTTCAAACCCTCACCAAGGACACTTTCTCTCTGGCCATGAGGATTCTCCACAGTGAAACACATGTGAATTGAGCTTTTTTGATTATCATAAATTACTTAAAACAAAAAACTTACAACCAACTGATTAACAGCTAGCTTACACTTAATCAATCCCAGAACCATCATACTTTTTATTGACTAAATATTCTTTAGTTTTGTAGCCTTCCCTGATATTACTAGAACAAATCCCCCTGTATGAACTGGTGGGTAAATTAGGCGGGTGATCAAAGGGTTTGTTGGTTCTGCTCATCCCAAATAGCTACTCTTCTCATGATTTTAGGGTACTTTTTCTGTATGCATTCAAAGGCTTATTGCGAAATTGGTGTCCCAAAATCTGTCTATTTATTGAGTTTTTAATTGAGAAAAGAACACTTGAAGTAAGTGTCATATCTATATTATTTTAATATAACTAATTAGTTTTTCTTCAACAACATGACCTATAACGTGACCTAAACAAAAAAGCCTTGCAAATCATTGATTTACAAGGCTTTAACTGCTTACATGTACCCAGGGCCGGAATCGAACCGGCACGACCTAAGCCATTGGTGTTTGAGACCAACGCGTCTACCAATTCCGCCACCTGGGCATATTCTTCGAAATGACTACTTCATTTTCTTGCGGAATGGCCCGCTCTCTTTCAAACGGGACGCAAACATATTTAAAGTTTTTTATTAACACAATAGCCAAATGAAAATCCAGCTATTTTATTTTCACCTCAAATGAACGAGCCTCTGCTGGGGCAGCAAATAGCAGTTTGGTAGCAGGCCAGATTCTACCAAAAATAACAGACTGACGATACGCGTTAAGTTCCTCCTCCGAATCCCAGTGACTATGCGTCACAAACACATTCGGTTCATGTAGATCCTGTAACAACTCCACCGAACGACAGCCGGGAAAACCCGCTATATCATCATGGTATGCCGCAAACAATGCTCTGAAATCCTCCACTCGATCTATTGCGATCGTTAGTTTCACCAACCTTACTATCATATCTTAAAATCTAAAAACACTTGATCGTTGACCATTAGTCCTAATAGCTCAGAACCATTCCCTTGCAATATTCCAATTTGTAGACGTCCTGAGGAATCAAAAACCACGAAACACTCTCCTGGCCCAACATCAAAAAAATGATCATGAATAATTCCGATTTTTTCCCTCCTGAAATTAATTTCATAAGGACAATATTTATTGATCTGCATGATCGCTTCAAAATCATGCTTCATTATGTTGGTAATCAAATTACCATAGTGATCAACTCGAACAATATTACCAGCAATCTGCTGCTTGGTTGCTTTCGCTCTAGTAGGCATGTACTTATTGATAGCTGAGATTTCAGTACCTACCTCTTCTAACGCCTCACCACTCGCCAAACGTGCCGCGACAGGGCCAAACACCTCCTGTGCCGCGAACGTCCCCATACTTCCACCCAAAGCAATCATACGCGTAGCTGGCTGTTCTGACAGCAGTGAAAACACCCCTGAATCTTCTCCTATGAAATAGTGGCCTTCTATCTCCACAACCACTGACCTTGGCCTGCGTTCGTTGCTATTCGACACACCAATGATATGAACAGTCCCCACAGGAAAGTCTCTAAATACTGATGAGAGCAAGTATGCTGCATGCCCCATATCTCCTACCTCGACCTGATGAGAGATATCTACGATCACAGCCGTTGGCAGCCCTCTCAGCACACTTGCTTTGACAGCAGCCACGTAATGATCCGACAACCCGAAATCAGAAAGAAAAGTTACGATGGCCATAGAGAGTGAATGAGAAAAAATTGTTTATTTTGGGTACACAAAAGTAAAAATTGACTGCAAATTAGGTATTTCATTTGGTAGAAAAAACTATAACCCTAGAGAACATTCCTTTGGCCGAATTCCTCGGTATCGAGAATGAAAACATCGAAGTATTGGCGACCGCATTTCCAAAGTCGAAGATTATTTCGCGTGGCAATGAGATCAGAATCCAAGGCGCTTCGGCTGAGATCAAAAAGATCAATGAAATTCTAAACGGTCTCGTTGATCACTATCACAAATATGGTAAAATCAGCAAAAACCACGTCTCCTCGTTCATCAATAGCGATAGTGATGTGTTTGGAGAAGAAGAGTCTGACGTACTCGTATTCGGGACAAGAGGCTCTAAAATAGCTCCTAAATCTCAGAACCAGCAAAAGCTCGTATTGAGTTCTCGAAAGAATGACTTGGTATTTGCGATAGGACCTGCGGGAACGGGCAAAACCTACATTTCAGTGGCTATGGCAGTCAAAGCACTTAAAGATCGATCGGTCAAAAAAATCATCATTACCCGTCCTGCAGTAGAGGCGGGAGAAAATTTAGGTTTTTTACCAGGTGACCTCAAAGAAAAGATCGACCCCTATTTACGTCCAATTTATGACGCGCTCAACGACATGGTCCCCTCAGAAAAGCTTCGTTTCTACATGGAAACTGGCGTGATAGAAATCGCACCTCTAGCTTACATGAGAGGGCGTACGCTCAACAATGCATTTATTCTACTCGATGAGGCGCAAAACACCACGCCGATGCAGATCAAAATGTTCATGACACGCATGGGACCTAATTCTAAAGTCATCATTACGGGAGACATGTCTCAAATCGACCTTCCCACCAAACAAAAATCAGGACTGAGAGAATCTATCAGAATTCTAAAAGATGTCAAAGGAATTGGTTTTGTTACCTTGGATGGAAAAGATGTCATGCGACATGCACTTGTCAAAAACATTATAGACGCGTATGATAAAGCCTCAGAAAATGAATAACCGTTTCCATTTTTTTTACTAAATTGGAGGTAGCAGCAGCATTTTATTCGGATAGAAATGTTTGCATGGTCGCACCTTCCATTTGTTAGAATTACTGCAGTATTCATTTTGGGAATACTGCTCTCAACTCAATTGCCTCAGAGTTGGGGTTTCTCTTATCACGTCTTATTGATTACTATAGCCTTTATGGTTACTAGTATTTTTTTCCTGTTCGAAAAAAAACACCTGACCACTCTCACAATAGGCTGTATACTACTCGGGTTGGTCGCTACACTCGGTAGTTACCGCTACCTAAACTATAACCAATCCCACGTCCAGCAGAGTGATGATATTTTTCGCCAATGCCAAGCAAGTACGGGTGTTATCACTTCTTACCCTATATCCAAAGCAAAATATGATATCTACCAAGTCGAAACACAACACATCAAAACCGACTCAAGCATCATCGCTTGGCAAGAGAACATTCAACTCTACGTCAAAAAGGACACGCTAAACCCCAGTGTATTTCAATATGGAGACCTCATCACACTGCAAGATTCTCCATTTCGGATTTCACCTCCGAACAATCCCCATGAGTTCAATTATGCTGAGTATATGGCGATAGGAAAGATATACTTTCAACAATTTATTGCTACCGAAGACATCATTTTGCTCAAAGAGCATCAGGCCAATCCTCTACTAGGTGCAGTATATAGACTAAGGGAACATTTCGAAAACCTCATTCTATCCGCAGTTCCTACCCCTAAAGAACAAGGCATAGCGCTAGCCCTACTCTTAGGCATCAAAGATCAGCTCGACACAGACATTAAATCCGCCTATGCAGCAGTAGGTGCGATGCACGTCTTGGCCGTGTCAGGCCTTCATGTAGGAGTCATCCACTTCATTCTACTATTCTTTTTTCGACCGATTCGATCAGCCACTTTCAAAAAATACGTTCTCCCGGTGATTAGCATCACAGTCCTATGGGTCTACGCCTTACTCACTGGGTTTTCTCCATCTATATTGCGTGCAGTTACGATGTTTAGTCTTATCATCTTAGGACAGTCCATGGATCGCACAGTTAATATCTATAACTCGATATCTGTCTCTGCCTTCATACTCCTGTTTTTCAATCCCAATCAGATATTTTCGGTCGGTTTTCAGTTGTCTTATCTAGCCGTCATCGGGATTATTTACCTATATGACAAAATCTATCAACTCTGGAGCCCCCGACTATGGATTTTAGATAAAGTCTGGTCATTGACCGCTGTTTCTATTGCTGCACAGGTAGCCACAGCACCGATTAGCATCTACTATTTCAACCAATTCCCTAACTATTTCTTAGGCTCGAACCTCGTCGTTATACCTGCCGCTTTTGCCATCATGGCCGAGGGCTTGTTTATGTTTTTAGCGAATAGTATTTACCTAACAGCTTGGCCTGGTTTCATACTATCACATACTATCATGTGGCTCAATTGGGTCGTTGACTTCATCTACCTGCTACCTGGAAGTCTAAAAAACTGGCTATTTCTATCAAGTACTCAGACAATACTCACGTATCTAGCTATACTCTTTGCAATAGCATTTTTTGAATTAAAAAAAATGCGCTTTGTATGGCTCATTATGTCTTGCATACTATTGATTGCCTGCGAAGGTAGTTGGCGTATCTATCAACAACACCACACCCAAGAGACACTCCTCTATCATACGCGAAAAAACCGAACCATTGATCACATAGACGGGCTTAAAACTAAACTCTATGCACTAGACTCGGTCAGTGACCATGAACTACTTGCCTATCAGATTAACCCCAACCGTCTGCACAAAGGCTTACCTGAACTGACAGGTTATACTTTAATCTCTCAACCTCAGAACATGATAGATTCGGGTATTTATGCACAAATTATAAATGACGAGAAGTTCATATTCCTAACGGAAAAACTCCAGTCTCAAAAGATTCGCTTCAAGTTAGAAACAGACTACTTGGTTCTCGAAAAAAATGCTTTGAGCAGTCTAGAAACAGTTGATAAATATTTCGAGTTTAAAGAAGTGATACTATCCAACTCGAATCGTAGAGGACTGATTCGTAAACTAGAAAAAGAAGCAAAGCAACTCAATATTGCCTATCGTTCTATGCTGGACGAGTCTTACATGCTTAAGAAATAAGAAATTTTTGGATCTCCTTTTTCAGTGATTCTTTGTCAGCACAAAGATCTGGGTCTGCATATATCTTAAGCATGAGTTCGAACAAAACGTTCTCATCATAACCAAGACGAGCAGCCATCTTAGCACAGTATTTAATCTCTTCGTTGTAGAGTTTGCCGTCGATTTTCATCAACTGCACTACTGAGTAAATCAATTCATACTTTTCATCATCTTTGAGCTCCGACAGGTTTTCTAGCGTCATCTCTTGATCATAAAAAGCCATAATCTCCTCTTCTGTCAACCCATTAGCCTTACCTACTTCATTGATCAGATCGATTTCTTCTTGCACTACGATTCCATCAATCTTAGCGAGCTGAATGAGGATATTAAGGTGAATGTCTGACATGATTAGATTTTTATGCTACCTGACAAATATAACCAATCAAGTGAAAAGCTTTATATTAACCCCACAATGAATTACCTCGCGCATATCTTCCTCTCTTTTGGTGACGAATCCATCACTATTGGCAATGTCATTGCTGATTTTGTCAAAGGAAAAAAAGTCCTAGACTATAGTCCTGAAATCCAAAAAGGCATACTGATTCACAGAGAGATAGATTCATTTACTGACCAACACCTATTGGTCAGACAGGGCAAGAGGCGGCTATCTGAATACCGCCATTACTCTGGAGTGATTATGGACATGTACTACGATCATATCTTAGCCAAAAACTGGAGTCGCTATTCGAATGAGACCTTACAAAACTACGCTGCACGACATTACACCTTATTTGAAAAGAACAAAGTGTTAATCCCTGAGAAGGCCAATTACCTCCTCCATCACATGAAAAGAGGAAACTGGTTATATAACTATCAATATATCGAAGGGCTCCAATCTGCATTAACGGGCATGTCCCAACGTACCCCCTTCGAATCAGGTATGGAGCGTGCCACAATCAACCTTAAGAAGGATTATACATTACTCGAAAAAGAATTTGATGTGTTTTTCAAAGAAATTATTGATCATATCCATAATTTTACCACTCAATTAGAAGTGGTATGATCATATCTAAACCAAAAGTTACAACCCTATTTTCTATTAGTATATTTCTTGTCCTAGCGTTCGGGGCATTGATCTATGGCCTATTGAATATCACCGAATCGGATAGCAAAACGGGTTGGTATATCCTCATTTATACCTCTGGGCCAATTGGTGTCGTCGTACTCCTCAAAGTGTTAACAGGGCTAAAATACATGCGCATCGGCAAAGAAAAATTCGATCTCAAAATGCCTTTTAGGTTTAGTCGCCTTCGTTTCGACGCAAAGGATATCGAAAAATGGAGTCATAGCTCTATCAAAACTTATGGAGGACAATACGAAGAAGTCACATGGAGACTCAAGTCAGGAAAAGAATTTGGGCTAAGTAAGCAGGAAAACACCGACTTTGACAAAGTACTGAGGTATATGAAGAAGAAACTGAAAAAATTAGAAGCATGATCAAACTCGCTCTTTTTGTTGGTATTGGAGGATTCTTAGGTAGTATAGGTCGTTTTTTATTAGCACAGGTATTTGTCAAATGGTTCCCAGGCTTTTCTTCAGTAGGCACCTTGGCGGTTAACCTTATCGGATGTTTTATCCTTGGGGTTCTCGTGCATAGTGCTACCAAACTAGACAAGGAATACTTTCTACTGCTGACCACAGGCTTCTGCGGTGGTTTCACCACTTTCTCTACATTCGGGATAGAAAATTTAAATTACCTTATTAATAACAACATCAATACCGCACTGCTATATATGGCGATCAGTCTGGTCTTTGGACTATTAGCTGCATTCGCTGGATGGTATATTGGCAGACTACTCATTGCATAACGATTGACCTCATGAAAACAACTCCAATTCAAAACATTTTATTTTGGCTGATAGGCTCTGTGATCTTTTTCTCTTCATGCGAAACCGAAAAAGAAACCTATAACCCTGTACGCAATGAGACCGATTCTCTGTTTATCGTCAACAACTATGACAAATTAGAAGTCGAAATACCGATGCGTGATGGAACCAAGCTATTCACTGCTGTCTACACTCCCAATGATGGCGGTGAGTATCCAATCATTTTGTTTCGTACACCATACTCTATCGCACCTTATGGAATAGAAAAATCAGACTATCGCATGGATCTAGGGCCTAACATGGCACTCACTAGAGATAAATACATCTTTGTCTATCAGGATGTCAGAGGAAAATTCATGTCCGAAGGAGATTTCGTCAACATGACACCACACAACGGTATCGTCAATGGTCGCCGTGTCAACGAAAGCACAGACACCTTCGATACCATCGAATGGCTCATTGCCAACACCAAAAACAACGGAAATGTCGGTCAGTGGGGTATCTCATACCCTGGATTCTATACTGCTGCAGGCATGATTGATTCTCACCCAGCGCTCAAAGCAGTATCCCCTCAAGCGCCTATAGCAGATTGGTTTTTTGATGACTTCCACCACAACGGCGCTTTTTTTCCATCCCACACCTTTTGGTTCTTTTCCTTCTTTGGCGTCCCACGTGAGGGACCTACCCAAGACTGGGCTCCAAGATTTGATTTCGGTACGGAGGACGGATACAGTTTCTATCAGAATATGACACCACTGACCAAGGCCAATAAAAACTATCTACACGACAGCATACCGTTTTGGAATGAGGTCATCAGTCACCCGAACTATGATCAGTTCTGGCAAGACAGAAGTATACTCCCTCACCTCAAAAATGTAAATTGCGCTGTCCTCACCGTCGGGGGATGGTACGATGCAGAAGATCTATATGGGCCGCTCAATATTTATCAGACGGTGGAGAAAAATAACCCAAAGATCAGCAACACGCTCATCATGGGGCCATGGAGTCATGGTGGATGGCGTAGAACCGAAGGGGACTTTTTAGGAGATGTCTATTTTGGAGAAAAAACATCTACATTCTTCAATAATGAAGTCTTAACTCCCTTTTTCTCCAAGCATCTCAAAGAAGACACTGATGCAGCACTGGCAGAAGCGATCATGTTCGAGACAGGAACGAACCAATGGAGAAAGTTTGATCAGTGGCCTCCCGAAAATCTGAGCTACAATACGCTCTACTTCAAAAAGAAAAATGAGTTATCATTTACCCCTCCTAAGGCCAATGAATTCGGTGTAGATATATTCAAAAGTAACCCTGCCAGCCCAGTACCATTCACCCAATATCCGAATCTAAGAATACCGAAAGAGTATATGGTCGAGGATCAGAGTTTTGTCATCACGCGTGATGATGTGCTGTACTATGTGACAGCTCCTCTCGAAGAAAACCTTACTGTAGCTGGTCCTATCACAGCTAATTTAGTTGTACGGACGGATCAAACCGCTGCGGACTGGGTAGTAAAACTCATTGACGTATATCCGAATGACCATGCAGCCTTCTCACATCAACCTGACAAGATAATGGGTGGCTATCACCAAATGATCCGTAGCGAAGCAATCCGTGGGAGATTCAGAAACGGCCTAGAAAACCCAGAGCCTTTCACACCAAAAAAAGACGAAACGGTGAAGTTGAAACTACAAGACGTTCTACACACCTTCAAAAAAGGACACCGGATCATGGTACAAGTGCAAAGCTCTTGGTTTCCGCTTATGGATATCAATCCGCAGACTTATGTAGACAATATCTTCGAAGCGGAAGAAGACGATTTTGTACAGGCCAAACACTATCTAGGTCGATCAGGGGCTAACCCCTCTTATATCAAGATCGGTGTATTGCAAAATGACAAATGACCGAAATACCTTCTTTAGATATTCTCTAATTCATTTTTGTCAATCCCTAGGATGAAAATACAGACTACAAAACTTTTGACAAGATCTTATAAACAAACCATCCTGACTTATAGCCCCTCATAGCTTCTGCTACGAGGGGTTTCCTCCCTCTTAAAAAAAAAGCCATCTCAAAAGAGATGGCTTTAACCAAAGTATTTAGGTCAGTTTGGTTTTTGGAATTTGTACTATAAAGTAGCGTTTTTTTGGCTAGAATCAAACACATTCTTCGATGAACTGAGTCATTTCTTAGATAAGTGACATTATCCTCTCCAAATAATGAAACCTATCATCTGATTAATCATATTTCATTGTAATACTTCGGAATCCAAATTTTTATCCTTAGCCAACTTTCTAGCCAATGGATAAAGCAACACTGACAGGATGATCAGAGCAGTCCCAAAGTAAAAACCATTCCCCATATGCTCATCATCTTTAAAAATCAACACTGCCATAACAATCCCATAAACTGGCTCCAAATTGATTGTCAGATTGATAGAAAATGCTGAGAGCTGTTTCATCAGTTTGACGCCTAACGAAAAAGCAAATACTGTACACAGCAGACTCAATAGTGCTACATACACACCATCCAGCCCCTCCATCACAAAATGATCCGATGCAGATTCACCCACCCAATACATGCTAATGGGAATGATCACAAGAGTAGTCATACATGCCCCCATCATCTCATACATCGTGATTGTATAATGACTCTGGTGGGTAATCAACCGACCATTGATCACAGTAAAGGTCGCTGCTAGAATCGCTGACAAAATAGCTACTGAAAGCCCCAGATATTCATCAAAAGAAGAATTGAACACAAGTACAATTCCAACCACTGATAACACACCTAACAAAGGTTCATAAAACTTAATCGGTCTCCTATTCACTAACGGGTCAATAAAGCTAGTCCAAAAAGAAGTGGTAGCAATCCCTGCCAAACAAATCGAAATATTAGATAACCGTGCAGCTAAGAAAAATGTAGTCCAATGCAAACCAATCAGGATACCCGTACCCGCTATTTTTGCAATTTCCTTGCGCGGTAGTAAGAACACAACACCTCTAAACCGTACTATCGCATATAAAGCAATCGCTGAAATCAGTGTACGATAAAAAACCACTCCTAACGGAGATAGACTAATCAGCTTTCCTAAAATGGCTGTAGCTCCCCATATCAGCACAATGAAATGCAGCTGTAGATAAGCTTTGATCTGCGACTCTTCATTCATCATTTCGGTACAAATCGATATAGCACGAGCGTAATAACCGTACCTATTATATTAGGTATCCAGATTGCAAAAAGTGGATTCATAGAGCCTGCCTCCGCTATCGCCTTGACCAAAATAAACATGATAATGAATACAAAAGCGATCAAGAAGCCCAAAGCAATCTTAAATCCAGAACCTCCCCTACTGGACTTCTCTGCAGACACGGAGACGCCCATCATCGTCAAGATGATCGCCGTAAAGGGTAACATGTAGCGTATATACTTTTCAATTTCGTAGACTGCTACATCATCAGCTCCACGATCCTTGAGCATCGCGATATGGTCATTCAGTTCATTAAGATTCATCGTCTCATTGAGCTGGTATTTGTTATCAAAATCCTCTGGCGTGATACTCAGCAGCGTATCTATTTCATCCCCTTTCGAGTAAGTCTCACCAAACTCACCAATCTCGCGCAGCTCCCAGTTTTTGAATTCCCAGACTTTGAGAGAGTCATCCCACGTCATCTTCCTAGCCGTTAGTTTTTGTTTCAGTTCTGTCCCTACGATTTCTTCCAGTGTCACTTTATAACCGACTTCTGACCGATTATTATAGCGCTGCAGATACAGGTATTGATCTGGCCCTATTTTAAAATGGATATCTCTTTCATTGAAATAAAAGGGTTTTTTGAGGTACTCGACCTCAAATGCAATCCGGTATTTATTGGAATTAGGGATCATCCACCCATTAACATAAAAAGTCGTGAGTGCTATCAATATCGATCCCACAGCAAAAGGCGCAAGCATCCTTCTAAAACTGATCCCTCCTGCCAGAATCGCTACTATCTCGGTCTTTCCTGCCATTCCTGCCGTCACTAGTACTGTTGCGATAAAAACGGTAATCGGTGCAATCAGATTAGCAATCCACGGCATGAAGCTCATGTAATAATAGAAGATCAAATCAGTAGGTACCTCATTCTTGATGAACTTCTCGTTTTTCTCCGTAAAGTCAATCACCACAATCACCACCACCAACATGGCTACCACGAAGATGAAAGTGGTCATGAATTTTTTAAAAATATACTTATCTAACAGTTTGATCTTCACGCCTTATCTAAAGTCTTGATGAAATTTTGGGTAATATAAGATTTTTCCAAGTGGAGAAATCTCCCGCTTTGATGTGTGCTCTAGCCTCACCCACCAGCCACAAATAAAACGCCAAATTATGGATACTCGCAATCTGCGCTCCCAAAGCTTCGCTGCTATGCACCAGATGTCTCACGTAGGCCTTAGAATATGCCGTATCCACATAACCTCCGAGATTAGGGTCCAGTGGAGAAAAATCCTTCTCCCATTTCTTATTCTTTATATTGATGATTCCCTCAGAAGTATAGATCAATCCATGTCGGGCATTCCGAGTAGGCATCACGCAATCGAACATATCCACTCCTAAAGCAATGCACTCAAGGATATTTTCAGGAGTCCCAACACCCATCAGATAACGAGGCTTATCCGCAGGAAGGATACTACATACGAGATCTGTACTTTCATACATCATCTCGGCTGGCTCACCGACTGACAGTCCTCCGATAGCATTTCCTTCCCGACCAAATGAAGCGATAGTCTCCGCAGATTTTTCACGAAGGTCATGATAGGTGCTACCCTGCACGATAGGAAACAACGTTTGGCTATAACCATACTTAGATTCGGTCTGATCAAAACGGTCACAACAGCGTTTGAGCCAGCGATGGGTCATTTCCATAGATTCCCGTGCGTACTTTCGATCACACGGGTATGGCGTACACTCATCAAACGCCATGATGATATCCGCGCCTATCGTTCGCTGAATATCCATTACCACCTCAGGTGTGAAGTTGTGCCGAGAACCATCGATATGCGACTGAAACTTGACTCCTTCTTCGGTAATCTTACGACGGTGCTTCAATGAGTACACCTGATACCCTCCGCTATCAGTCAGCATAGGCTTTTCAAAACCATTAAACTTATGCAGACCACCTGCCGCTTCGATCACATCCAGTCCAGGACGGAGGTAGAGATGATAGGTATTGCCCAAAATAATTTGAGCTTTAACATCCTCGTTGAGCTCACGTTGATGCACAGTTTTGACTGTACCAGCAGTACCTACAGGCATAAATATCGGTGTTTCGATTTGCCCGTGATCTGTCGTTATCACCCCTGCTCTTGCTTTTGACTTAGCGTCAGTTACTTCTAATTTAAAATCCATAGAGGATGCAAAAATATGTGGATTTCTCAGATTAAGTTTATGTGCTGGTGCATATTTGCAGGCAATTCGGGATCAACAGCTATGACGGATATTTACTTATACATTTTACTAAGCAGTACTGGTATTCTTTTCATTTATTGGATTTTGGGATGGACCAAAATAGGACTCTACCGAAAAGCAGCCCAAACCACAGCACAACCTGTGTCTATCATCGTCTGTGCACACAACGAACTCCACAACCTCAAACTACTCATCCCAAAGCTACTACAGCAAGACCATCCAGATTTTGAAATCATCATCGTCAATGACAGATCGGATGACGGCACCTATGATTTCATGCTCGAAACCAAATCTGATCGTATCAAAAACGTAACTGTAGATCAAGTACACGACCACATCAACACAAAGAAATACGCCATCACTCTTGGTATACGAGCTGCCAAACATGATGTACTGCTATTCACCGATGCAGACTGCATGCCTTACTCGGACCAGTGGATACAGGAGATGACCAACGGCTTTACCGATCAAACGGATTTTTGCATTGGCGTGTCCCAATACACCAAAACTAAGGGTTTTCTCAACCGATACATACGCTACGAAACACTCCTCACTGCCATCAACTATAGCAGCTGGGCACTAGCTGGAAACCCATATATGGCCGTAGGTCGAAACCTCGCCTATCGAAAGTCAAGTTTCTTAGAACACAAAGGTTTTAATAAGTTTCAGCATATCACAGGAGGAGACGATGATCTTTTGATCAATCAGTTCGCCAACAAGAAAAATACGCAGGTAGTACTCGGGGCAGACGCTCTCACCCACTCCATACCCAAAACTGGATGGAACACCTATTTCAAACAAAAGCTCAGACACTTTTCGGTGAGCAAGTACTATTCTACGAAAGATAAGGCACTACTCGGATTACAAAGTCTATCTAACCTGCTTTATTGGTTGTCTTTGATTATTTTAGCCTTACAAACCAACCAATACGAAATCCCACTAGCTGTGCTTGGGTTTAGATGGATCATACTGATGAATCTGAACTTTTTCACATCTAAAAAGATTGGAGATCGTATGAACAGTTGGCTAGTTCCCGTTCTAGATTTGTTTTACGTACTATTCGTAACCATCACTGGAACGATCGCGATATTCACTAAGAAGGTTAAATGGAAGTAAAGAAGCAGTTTTCCGAAAAGGCACTAAAAGATTTTAAACTCATAGATCATGCGATCAATGAAGGAGACGAGCAGGCATTTGCAGAGCTCATGGATCGCTACAAGCGTCCCGTATACCACATGATCCTCAAGATGATACGCAATACGGACGATGCGGAAGACCTAACGATCGAGGCATTTGCCAAGGCTTTCAAAAATCTCCATAAGTTCAAAAAAGACTACACTTTTAGTACGTGGCTATTCAGAATAGCCACCAACAACACCATTGATTTCATCCGAAAAAAGAAATTGAAGACTTTCAGTCTAAACACCTCTTTCACCGATGATGGAGGTGAATCTGTCACGATAGATGTAGAAGACAAAAACCTCAATCCACAGGACGAAACGATCAAGACCCAAAAAATAGAATTGGTACAAATGTTCGTCACCAAACTACCACCAAAATACCAGCGTTTGGTTCGACTCAGATACTTTGACGAATTGTCATATGACGAAATCGCCAAAACCTTAGATGCACCCTTAGGTACTGTCAAAGCACAGCTACACCGTGCTCGCGAACTCATGTACGATCTGGTCAAAGACAAAAAGCAGCACATCTAGCTACACCGATGCACCGACTTATTACTAAATATTTTCCGAATCTAACGGACAAACAAAAGGATCAATTTGCGCAGCTCGAACCCCTCTACAAAGAGTGGAATGCGCAAATCAATGTCGTCTCTCGTAAGGATATCGACGAACTATACCTGCGTCATGTACTGCATTCGCTAGGAATCGCTAAAGTAATGGAGTTCCTACCAGAAACCTCTGTTCTTGATATTGGTACTGGTGGTGGATTTCCAGGCATCCCGTTAGCGATTTTATATCCTGAAACTGATTTTGTACTAGTAGACAGCATTGGAAAAAAAATAAAAGTCGTAAACGAAGTATCAAAAGGCCTTGGCCTTACCAATGTAACTGGTATCCACGGCAGAGCAGAAGAAATCAAGGGTTCTTTTGACTTTATCGTCAGTCGAGCTGTGACTCGCATGAAACCATTTTATCAATGGACCAAAGGAAAGATCAAAAAGGAATCTAAACACCCGCTCAAAAACGGAATACTTTATCTAAAAGGAGGGGATCTCGGCGATGAAATGCTAGAATCCAAGCTTAGATACAAGTTGTACAATCTCACAGACTATTTTAAGGAAGACTTTTTCGAAACGAAAAAGGTCGTTTACGTTGAAAAGCAGTAGTATCTAATCGCCAGCGATCTTTACATAGTGCAGTTGTACAAGACCAGATTCGTAACTCGTCGAATTGATGAGTGCAATATCCTGAGGAAGTAACCCGCCTTTGAACAGCCTTTTACCTTCTCCCAAAAAAACTGGTATAATCGAAATAATAAACTCATCAATCAACTGATGCTTCATCATCAATTTGACCAAATCAGCTCCTCCATCACAGACGATATTCTGACCACTCTCTTTTCTCAATTCATCAATCAGATGCTCTATATCATCATTATAAAATATGATATTCTTCTGAGGTAACAGTTCTTGTCTCGTGATCACATAACACTCCATCTTCTCAGCCTGAGGCAGATACCCTACTATATCGACTATCTTATCATAGGTTTTCCTACCCACCAGATAGGTATCCACGTTTTCCATCACAGCAGCATAACCATAATCCTCCCCCTCACGCTCTACTGTATCCAACCAAGACAAATCATCATCCTCTGTAGCCAAATACCCATCAACACTCATACTCACATATAGTATTACCTTTCTTTCGGACATAAATAGTGTTTTAAAAAATCAACTTGTCAATTAGCTACAATTGCTAGCCATGACAGTATCCAAGATAAGAATCCTGATTTAGAAAGAGAATAGTAGAAGCTGATCTTTTTGATGAGAAATTAAAAACCTTGACACATAGAAGAACCTTTACATCACAAAGAAGTCGTCTAATACAGGTTTCTTAGCGGGAAGGTCATCTCTACTTAAGAGTTGTTTGATATTGAGTTCTATCGTATGAGCAATGGCCGATACAGACACATCTGTAGGTCGGTTTTCGAAGGGATCTTGGAGGTAAAGAGCTGTTTTCTCAAGTAAGAAAAAAGGTAGAGATATCAGTACCAAGAGAGGTATCTCCCACAGTCGGTCCACTTCTGCTAGCGCTACTGCAAGCAACGTAATAAATAAGTATATAAACAAATGTAGAAACAACCTATAAGTGGTAGGAAACACCGTGTTTTTGATCCTTTCGGCACGTCCCATACTCTCACACAGCCTAACTAGGGTCTTATCAATTTGTATCTGCTGATATTCATTAACCTTTCCATCTCTAAATATTCGCTTCAGGTCTGCTGATTGCTCGTTGAGCAGTGCTAGGGGAATATTACTATGCTCACTAATGCGTGCAAGCTCCTCAGCACTGATAAACTCATCCAGTTTACCCAACGGAGACAATCCTCTCAGCGACTGTCCCAAACTGTGTGACCACCCCGCCTGACGCATTGCCATTCGCTCTGTGATTTCACATTTCCCATCAGTATGATAGTTGAGCAGTTGCATCGTCAACGTCCTAGAGTCATTGACGATTGCACCCCATATCTTTCGCGCTTCCCACCATCTATCATACGACTGGCTCAGTTTAAAACCCAGCAACAGTGATATTGCCGTACCCATAAAGGCAGGTATGTTAATGGGAATGATTGGGAAATCAATTTTTCGTATCGTAAAGAAAACCCCAATGGACACTAACAGTACCACGATCGCATCTACGTAGGCAAATCGAATAAAGTATTTGAGAGGAATTCTATATCTAACGAGCATACCTGACTACTTAAAGAATGTACTGACTGAGGTCTCTATTTTCTACCATTCCGCTAAGTTTCTCTTGCACCATCGTCTTATCTACCACTATTTGAGCATTCGCTCCGATGACATCTGGAATATCAAAAAGTATATCATTGAGCAGTCGACTCATAACCGTATGTAACCTTCTCGCTCCTATATTTTCTATCTCAGCATTGATATCAAACGCTATCGATGCTATCTCTTCGACAGCCTCATCGCTAAAGCTGACATTCACATCTTCCGCACCGATCAAAGCAATATACTGCTTGGTTAAAGCATTTTTGGGTTCGCTGA
Source organism: Reichenbachiella agariperforans (assembly GCF_900142205.1). Lineage (GTDB taxonomy): Bacteria > Bacteroidota > Bacteroidia > Cytophagales > Cyclobacteriaceae > Reichenbachiella > Reichenbachiella agariperforans. The sequence goes on along the minus strand of NZ_FRAA01000007.1, from coordinate 19,915 downwards.
GAATACGCACAAAATCAGCTTTGGTCAAGCTCTCCAACTCTACTCTAATCGGGAACCTACCCTGCAGCTCTGGAATCAAATCCGAAGGCTTGGCAAAATGAAAAGCCCCTGCAGCTACAAAAAGCACATGATCCGTATTGATGACGCCATATTTGGTATTGACAGCACTACCCTCTACGATAGGAAGGAGATCACGTTGGACTCCTTCTCTGCTGACATCTGGGCCACCCTTTTTAGATGCCCCTACTGCTATCTTATCTATCTCATCGATAAAAATAATCCCTGTATTCTCCGCTTTGGCAATCGCTTCATCTTTGACCTCATCCATGTCTATCAAACGAGAAGACTCCTCTTCCATGAGTAGTTTTCGAGCATCAGCGATCGTCACCTTACGCTTTTTACTCTTCTTAGGCATCATGTTGCCGATCATCTCTTGGATATTCATCATGGATGACTCATCCATCTGCCCTCCACCGATCATCCCTACACCAGGTGACGAATTTTGACTCACGCTGATGTCAATCTTGCGATCCTCCAGTTCACGGTTTTTTATTTTCTCTCTAAAACGCTCACGCGTACGTTCGTTCAAATCTTCATCATCAGTCACTGCGTCTCCGTTGCTCTCCACAGTCGACATAGCAGATGTAGATTTCTTTACTGGTGGGATCAGCGCGTCAAGGATGATGTTTTCCACGGCTTCTTCTGCCCTTTCTTTGACTGCCTCTTTTTTGTGGGTTTTGACAAGTGCAACAGCCTGCTCAACCAAGTCACGAACCATGCTCTCCACATCACGCCCGACATAGCCTACTTCTGTAAACTTCGAGGCTTCCACCTTGACGAAAGGCGCATCAGCAATCTTAGCTAGTCGCCTTGCAATTTCGGTTTTACCAACACCCGTTGCCCCTATCATTAGAATGTTATTCGGCACTATTTCACCTTGAATCTCAGTTTTGACATTCATCCGTCTCCATCGGTTTCGCAGTGCGATCGCTACATTTCTCTTGGCACTATCTTGGCCAATGATGTATTTATCCAGCTCGGCAACTATTTCCTTTGGGGTTAAATATTGATCTGTTGACAACATTCTATATTTCGTTTTTATTCAACTCTAGCTTTAAAAAACATCACCTCTCAGACGAATCTCCCCTTGAAAGGTGATGAAATACTTCTATTACTTTTCAGGGAATTCAAATTTCATGGCATTCTGAACCTTTTGAGGAAGCAATGCAATCTCCAAAACCTCATCGACTGTATCCACAAAATGGAAGATCAATCCTTTGATATATCGCTCATCGATTTCATCAATATCCCTTCGGTTCTTCTTGCACAAGATAATCTCATTGATCCCTGCTCTTCGCGCAGCAAGAATCTTTTCTTTGATCCCCCCGACTGGCAGCACCTTTCCTCTCAATGTGATCTCGCCTGTCATGGCCAGCTTATTTTTAACCTTTCGTTGCGTAAAAATAGATGCCAATGAAGTCAGCATTGTGATACCCGCAGATGGCCCATCTTTAGGAACAGCACCCGCTGGTACGTGAACATGCAAGTCGTATAGATCGAAAGCCTTGTAGTTGATCCCTAACTCCTCAGCATTAGATCTGAGATAGGATAGCGCCGTGATGGCAGATTCTTTCATCACGTCACCCAGCTGACCTGAAAGTGTCAATTTCCCCTTACCTCTACTCAAACTAGACTCAATAAAAAGGATTTCTCCCCCGACAGAAGTCCAAGCAAGCCCCGTCACGACACCCGCCATTTTGTTATTTTGGTACAACTCCTTATCAAAAATTTCTGCTCCTAGTATGCGACGCACCTGCTCTGAATCGACCTTCTTCACATATTCCTCCTCCATCGCAATAGACTTGGCTGCATCTCTCACCAGTGAACCTAATTTTCTCTCTAAGTTTCTCACACCAGATTCTCGAGTATAATCATCGATAACTTTCGAGAGTGACTTTTTATCGATAGATAAGTCAGAAGATTTCAAACCGTGCTCTTCCAGTTGTTTAGGGAACAAATGCTTCTTCGCAATCTCGATCTTTTCCTCCATGGTATAGCCATTGATTTCGATGATCTCCATTCTGTCTCTCAGTGCAGGCTGAATTGTATCCAGTGAGTTCGCAGTAGCGATGAAAAGCACCTTGGACAGGTCATATTCTACCTCCAAGAAATTATCCTTGAATCCGTTGTTCTGTTCTGGATCCAGTACCTCTAGAAGTGCTGAAGAAGGATCACCTCTAAAGTTGGTCGCGATCTTATCGATCTCATCCAGTACAAATACAGGGTTAGAAAATTTCGACTTATTGATATTCTGAATCACCTTGCCAGGCATAGCACCTATGTAGGTCTTGCGGTGACCTCTGATCTCTGCCTCATCGTGCACCCCACCGAGAGACATTCTGACATACTCACGGTTCAGTGCTTTAGCAATTGATTTTCCGAGGGATGTTTTACCCACACCGGGAGGGCCAAACAAACATAAGATCGGTCCTTTGAGATCATTCTTAAGTTTTCTAACCGCTAAATACTCGATGATACGATCTTTGACTTTCTCTAACCCGAAGTGCTCTTGGTCTAAGATTTTTTTGGCACGTTTGAGATCAAAATTATCTTCTGACATCTCGTTCCATGGTAATTCTACCAGTAGTTCCGCATAGTTCATCGCAACTGGATATTCAGCTGCCATAGGGTTCATACGCAAGATTTTATCCATCTCCTTATGAAAATGTTGGGCAATCTCTACTGGCCAATTCTTCTTAGTTCCTCGTTCCCTCAAGTCATCCAGCTCCTGCTCTGGACTCCCCTGACCTAGTTCCTCCTGTAGGACTTTCATCTGCTGTCGGAGATAGTAGTCACGCTGCTGTTGATCTATATCCGTATTGACTTTGTTCTGGATTTCATGTTTGAGTTCCAAAACCTGTATATCCTTCAGCATATACTTCAACAGCAACTCAGCACGCTTCGTACCATCATTGATATCTAGGAGCTTCTGCTTGTCCTTTACATCTGTATTGATGTTGGAACACAAAAAATGAGTAAGAAAGCTAAAACTATCTATGCTCTCCAGTGCCACTTGTGCTTCCTTCGGAATATCTGGATTCAGTTTTAGGATTTTTTTAGCCGCATCTTTAAGCGAATGAATGATTGCCGTACGCAAACTCTCCTCTCCCGATTCGAAATCCTCCTCTAGCAATTTAACACGAGCTGTCAAATACGGATTTTCCTGAACGATCTGTTCAATATTCATCCGCTTTTTGCCTTGGATAATGATGGTCGTATTCCCGTCAGGCAAAACCAACATTTTCAATATCTTAGCAACCGTACCGGTTCTGTATATTTCCTTTTCTTTGGGATCCTCTGCCAATGGATTTTTCTGAGCAATCACCCCAATGATCTTATTGGTTCTATATGCTTTTTTGACTAGACGTATGGACTTTTGTCTGCCCACCGTAATCGGAATCACTACTCCTGGAAAGAGTACCGCATTCTTAAGTGGTAGTATGGGTAACTCGTCAGGAAGATCATCCTGATATATTTCGGAATCATCTCCTGTCAAATCCAATGGAATCAAATCTCCATTGTCATCTTCTGATAAATCCGATAAAAAGCTTGTTGATAACATATTATTTTGCGTCATAAATAACTTCACTTGCCTGTCACTATGGCATAAAACTTAGAATTTCAGCCATATTTTAAAGATACACATAAGTTGCAATCGGTATGCCAAAGTACTTATATTTAATAAGCCTATAAATTCGTTTAGTGCATCTACTGTATTAGTTTTAAAAATCAGCTATTTTCACATTTTATTAATCGAGCATCGTCTTAACCAAAAACGAGTGAATAGTTTATTAACTATCAAAAATCACATCCAACTCCTATTCGCCTTAGTAGTACTACTCGGTATCAGCTATCCTGACGCTACACAGGCGCAATTCTTAAAGAAAAAGCAAGACAGTCAAGCGATTACAGATATAGACACACTGAGCTCGGAGTGGGAATTCAACATCTACAACTTCACCAACGTCAACCGTATCACCGAATACTACAATAAATCCGAACTCCAAAAAATACAAAAACTAGAGGCCAACAAAGACTGGTCAAACCTCTACCCAGTACTACAGGAATATGTCAAAAAATTTGGAATCAGAAATTTCTACGTCGACACCTATTGGATATGGAGACTCGCCAAATTGACAGAGATCTATGGCACAGAAGAAGAAGCTACCTCACTCTACAAACTCGTCCTGCGTCACCACCACAAAAACATAGATATCCGTGAACTCGAACTATACTACGATTCCCTCAATACCCAAGAGACTGAAAATTTCGTACCACTAGACTACTACTATAAGCTCGTCGAACACCGCAAAGCCATCGACACCATCCGTCCACCGCGTGGCGTACTGCTCAACATGGGACGAAAAATCAATTCGAGACATGCTGACTATGGTCCCTCCATAGGTATGAACAATCAGGTTTTGATTTTTACCTCACAAAGAAATGAACGAAGAATCGGGCTGGACTATGTCAAAAATGAAGACCTGTTCATTAGCATCAAAGAAGACGGGTACTGGGAACTCAGTACCGACCTGACTCAAATCAATACACATTACAATGAAGGGTCTGCATGTCTCAGTAAAGATGGTCGGACACTCTATTTCTCTCGCTGCGGTTCTCCGATGGGACTAGGTGACTGTGACATTTTCGTAGCAACCCTCGACCAAGATAGTGTCTGGACCGACATACAAAATCTCGGAACCAATGTAAATAGCCTGACCTGGGACTCTCACCCCTCTCTGTCTCATACAGGGGACACGCTCTATTTTGCCTCGGATCGTATGGGAGGATTCGGTCTGTCTGACATTTACTTCTCCTACAAAAACGAAAATGGTGCTTGGATGCCTGCACAAAATCTTGGTCCAGTGATCAACACGCGAAAAAACGAGGTAAGTCCATTCTATCATCCCGAATTCGAAGTGTTGTTTTTCAGTTCCAATGGACAGTTATACAAATTTGGAGAGTTTGATATCTACAAATCCTACCACAAAAGTGGTATCTGGAGCGAACCCATCAACATAGGCCCACTGGTCAATGGACGTGGCAGTGAGTTTTATTTCACCATAGATTCCAAATCCAAAGATCTCTACTACGCACGGTCTGCTACTGACGATCTAAACATGCTGGATCTATACTCTTTCCCCTTACCGATGGAGGCACAGCCACAAGCTCTCACCCAGATAGCTGGGAGTCTCACAGATTCCTTGACTGGAAAACCTTTCACAGGAATCGTATCCGTCATCGACCTAGACGAAGGAGTCGAGGTATCTCCTAAATACCTCAAGCCTGATGGCTCGTTTGAGTTCGATCTGATCAACAACCGCAACTACCTACTGGTTATCCAAGGAGATGAGTTCTTTCGAATAGAAGAAATGTTCTACCTGGATGGGCCAGAAAGGTTCGATGAAGTCACCGATCATATTGCCAGCCGTGTCAAGTTCGAATCCATAGAGTTCGACCCAGGTCTCGCCCATCTCAAAAGTGAGATGTACGGTGACCTCAATAAAATCGTCAACTTCATGTATGACAATCCTGACTTCTTCTTGAAAATTTCGGGTCATACAGACAAATACGGTACAGAGGATTTCAATTTGACACTATCTGTAGAAAGAGCCAACACCATCAGAGATTATATCGTGGTTTTTGGGGGAGTCGCTGGAGACCGTGTGATTGCTGAAGGTTTTGGTAGTAACAACCCAATCGTAGAGGAGCACACCAAAGAGGATCAAAACCTCAATCGCCGCGTAGAATTTGAAATCTACCGCCCTGCCAAACCAATCGAAAAAAAGGCTATCGAAGACTTGACCGATGAAGATTTTGATTAACTAGAGCTTGCCCATAACCTCCACTCTCTGCGTTATGCTCATCAATAAAACACTCATTTCCGAAAGGAAATTCCGCTTATTCTTCCTCGCATGCCTTGATAGCAAAATTCTGAATCAGCCTCTTTCTATATAGACAGATTCTAACTAATCAGGGATTGTAAAAAAGAAACTACTCCCTTTTCCTTCGATACTTTTAACCCATATTCTACCCTTGTTCAATTTGACGAATTCTTGACAGAGCAACAACCCTAACCCCGTACCCAATTCCTTTTTTGTACCCGGAAGGCTTGATATATTAGACTCGTCGAATAGTCCCTCCATCGTTTCTGGGCTCATCCCCACTCCCGTATCCTTGATTTGAAACAATATTTCGCCTTCTTGTCTTACGGCTGTGATCTTGATCGTCCCCAACTCATCGGTAAACTTGATGGCGTTGTTGTAGAGGTTACTAATCGTACTCTGTAACGAACGCTGATCAGCTGTAACCATCAGATCAGGAGCAATATCTATCTGCGTCGCTATCATCTTAGATTCTGCACTTGGTCTGTAGTTTTTGATACTATCCTCCGCTACCTCCAATACTACCATTTCTTTTTGATCAACGGCCACCATCTTTTGCTGCGACATAGCCCAACTCAGCAGGTTATCCAATAGCTCGTACACATTTTCAGAAGCAGAGCGCAGGTGTTTGATGAGTTCCTGCTCTTGAGACGCTGAAAGTTTCATTCCCTTAGCGGATAAAATTTTAATGAGCTCTCTTATGTTCCCTACTGGTCCCCTTAGGTCATGAGCAACAATAGAAAAGAACCTATCCTTACTTTCCAAACTCTTTTTCAAAGCTAGCTCTGACGATTTAAGCTCCGTGATACTCTTCCCAAAACAAGCTACACCTGCCACCTCACTGGCTATTCTGATCGGATTAAAAGAAAGTTCGACGTACGCGGTTTCTCCCCCATAATCAAAAGTTTGTAATTCTTTAAAATGCTCACCCCTTAGTGCCCTATCATACCAACCTTTCCACATCTTTTTCACTCCCTGTCCTTCGGGAGTAGATTCGACGATATTATCACCCACTGATAGTCTCACACCGATAGCTTGCTCATAACCTACGGTCATGGCCGTGTTAATTGTCAACAGGTTGTAATTCCTATCCACTGACCAGATCGCATCACTCGTATTCTCTATTTGAGCGATCAGGTACGCTTCATTCTGAATCACCTTTAGTTCCGCTAACCTTCTCTCGGTTATATCTCGGGAAGTACATGCTGCGCCAATTACGCGCTCTTCTTCAATGATGGGTATCAACACGACCTTAACATAAGTCGGTATACCACGTATATCGAACTGATCCTCAAACTCTACCTTCTCTCCCTGTAGTGCTAACTCGTAGCGTTCAACCCACATTGAGCTTAAAGGTTCTGGGACATTCTCGAGGATATAATCTCCTGGCTTGAGTGCATAACCAAAAGCAGTTTTAAAATCCTCCGACATGTTACGATTCACCACCGTGCATATCAAATCACGATCATAAGACCATAAGCGATCTTCTGAATGATTTATCTGGTCTAGTAATTCTTTCTCCATAATCTAGATAGGTCTACAACTAAAAAATAGGCCTATTTACATTCAATTCAAAGTTCATACTGATTTTGATCCCCCCCCTAATTATGAAAAAGTTCGGTCTTAAACTCAAGACACAAAGCTAAAACAACTACAAATCAATAATACACCGCCACTTCACTGAGCAATTTCCGATCAAAATCAGGTACATAAACCTCATCTTCGGGGTAGCCCACGGGCAGTACCAAAAAAGCACGTTCATTATCTGGTCTTTCTAGAATATCAGAGAGAAAATTCATCGGGCTAGGTGTATGGGTCAGCGTCACCAATCCCGCATGATGCACTGCCGAGATAAACATCCCCGCGGCAATCCCCACCGACTCATTGACATAGTAGTTGTTAGACTTAACACCTGACGCATCACGCTCAAAGACTCGTTTAAACAATACGACCAGATAAGGAGCTGTCTCCAAAAACGGTTTCTTCCAATCCGTACCGATAGGCTTCAAATCATCAAGCCAACGCTCACTCATACGTGACTGATAGCTCTCATACTCTTCCTTTTCAGCTGCTTCACGGATTTTGGATTTAATGCCAGAGTCTGTCACTACACAAAAAGTCCACGGCTGTTTGTGTGCCCCTGAGGGCGCAGTAGACGCTGCACGTATTATATTATCTAATACTTCTTTGGGGAAAGAACGGTCAGAAATCTCTCGTACACTGCGACGCTTATCTAGCCACTCATAATATGCCTTGCTTCGTTCTCGCATTTCATCTTCTGCATAGCTCTGTGTATCATGTTTCACATGTCTGAATCCATTGACATCTTTCGTTTTCATCTTTCAATCTATTTTAAAGGCTGTTGTATGTTTATTCTTTGACAGGACGAATTGACTCTTGACATGTGCAATATTGGAGTTGACAGATAGCTTAGCCAGTATAAATGACTGAAAAGACTCTATATCTCTCGTTACGATCTTGAGCATATAATCAAAATCACCCGCTATGTGATAACACTCCTGCACCTCTGGATAGTCATTCATCTCACCAATAAATTTATCCAAATATGATCGCGTATGATTCTTGAGAGAGATAAAAACAAAAACCGTCAGCTTCTTATCAATCTTTCGCTGATCCAAAAGCGCTACATATTGCTTGATCACACCTTCCTTTTCTAATCGCTTGACCCGATCAAAAACAGGAGTCGTAGACATCCCCATTTTTTCTGCCAACGCCTTGTTCGTAATTCGCCCTTCGGCCTGTAGCAGATTCAAAATCTTAATATCTACCTCGTCTAATAATGCCATTTTTAGAATTTAATTATTCCCACAATCTCACCGGCATAATTTTAAAGAATTATCACTATATAAAACTCAAATAATAACCATTTAATTCTTAATACAGATATTTTGTCAGGATATACAACTATCAAATATAACCTATTAATACTTTTATTCTTTTTTAAATCATCAAATGAGTGAAAGAATTATTAAGACAATTTGAACAAAAAAGACCCGAAGTGGTATTCGAGTGGTACGATGACGAAACAGGTGCAGAAGGCTGGGTGGTAATCAATTCACTACGCGGTGGAGCTGCGGGTGGCGGTACTAGAATGCGTCTTGGCCTAAACCGAAATGAGGTAGAATCTCTCGCCAAGACCATGGAGATCAAATTTACCGTATCAGGCCCTCCTATCGGTGGTGCCAAATCAGGAATCAATTTTGACCCCTCAGACCCACGAAAAAAAGAAGTCCTAGCGCGATGGTACGCAGCAGTCACCCCACTACTAAAATCGTACTATGGTACAGGGGGGGATCTAAACGTCGACGAGATACATGAGGTCATCCCGATCACAGAATCCAACGGACTATGGCATCCACAAGAAGGGGTCTTTAACGGTCACTTCCAACCCAACGAAGCAGACAAAATCAACCGTATCGGACAGCTCCGCCTTGGCGTCATCAAGGTCATCGAAGACACTGCCTACTCCCCCGACCCAAAACGAAAATACACCATAGCAGACATGATCACAGGATTTGGTGTGGCTGAAAGTATCTCTCACTACTATGAGCTATGGGATGACGAACTCGTAGGGAAGCGTGTCACCATACAAGGCTGGGGCAATGTCGGCGCAGCAGCTGCCTTTTATCTATCTGCCAAGGGGGCTAAAATCGTCGGGATTATTGACAAAAGTGGAGGACTAATCCGTGAAAATGGTTTCTCTCACGATGAAATCGTTTCCCTCTTTGTATCCAAAAAGAAAAACACCCTCACACACCCTGAACTCCTCAGCTACGAAGAGACAGACAATAGAATCTGGCATCTCAAAACTGACATCTTCGTACCTGCCGCAGCGTCTCGGTTGATCGATCGCTATCACGTAGATCGTATGATCGCTAGCGGGCTGGAGCTGATCGCTTCTGGTGCCAATGTTCCATTTGCTGACAAAGAGATCTTTTATGGTCCGATCAGCGAATACGTGGATCACCAAGTAGCTGTGATCCCAGACTTTATCGCCAACTGTGGTATGGCGCGAGCCTTTGCTTATTTCATGGAAGGGAAAGCAGACCTCTCGGATTTGGCCATCTTCGAGGATACCTCCCGCACCATCAAAAATGCACTGGTCAAAATCCACCAAGTGAATCCATCCAAAACAGGACTGACACAGACAGCGTTCGAAAATTCATTGACCCAATTATCCCCACAACCCTTAGAAACAGCAACACCATGAAAACACAACCCATAGAAAAAATATTCGCCGAAGCAGATGATTTCTTACCGCTCAATGGTACTGACTTCATCGAACTATATATAGGCAATGCCAAACAAGCCGCTCATTACTACATGACAGCATTTGGGTTTCAACCTCTCGCGCATAGTGGACTAGAAACTGGCAATACAGAAACCGACTCCTACGTCCTCATACAAGACAAAATCAGACTAATCCTGACTTCACCATTGGTAGCAGGTACAAAAATCGGCAAGCACATCGATGCACATGGCGATGGGGTCAGAGCTGTCGCTCTCTGGGTGGATGACGCGACCTATTCTCATCAGGAGACCGTTCGTCGGGGTGCAAAATCATTCCTCGCACCCGAAACACACAAAGACTCAAATGGCGAAATAATCATCTCTGGCATCCACACCTATGGGGAAACCGTTCACTACTTCGTAGAGCGAAAAAACTATAATGGCGTCTTTATGCCCGGCTACCAACCTTGGACTCCAAGCTACCAACCGAGCCCTATTGGGCTGAAGTATGTTGATCACATGGTCGGCAATGTTGGCTGGGGCGAGATGAATCAGTGGGTAGATTTCTATGCAGATGTGATGGGGTTTGCTCAGTTAATCTCTTTCGATGATAAAGATATCTCGACCGACTACACTGCCCTAATGAGCAAGGTCATGAGCAATGGCAATGGTCGAATCAAATTCCCTATCAATGAACCTGCCGAGGGGAAAAAGAAATCTCAAATCGAAGAATACCTCGATTTCTATGGGTCACCTGGCATACAACACATCGCTGTAGCAACTGATAACATCATAGAGACCGTCCAATCGATGCAACAGCGTGGAGTGGAGTTCCTACAGGTGCCTGCCAGCTACTACGAAACTGTACTAAACCGCGTCGGGAAAATAGACGAAGACATCACCCCGCTACAGGAACTAGGCATACTGGTGGATCGAGATGATGAAGGTTATCTCCTACAGATTTTTACCAAACCAGTAGAGCCTCGGCCTACATTATTTTTTGAAATCATCCAGCGAAAAGGTGCACAATCATTTGGTAAGGGAAACTTCAAAGCGCTCTTCGAAGCGATAGAGCGAGAGCAGGAATTGAGAGGCACGCTGTAGGATGGATGAATGAACTCCAAAAACTATTTCAAAGCCCCCATCAACCCAAAGCGAACATTCCAAGGTTTAGCGTTAAGCGGGTTGGTCTGGTGCATAAAGTTGTAGAGGATAGACACTTGGCCTTTGAGGCGACCTCTGATCTTGAACTGGCTCTCGATCCCTGCCAGAGCACTGTATTGCCAAGTCTGCGCTTTGGACATCTCTGGTGTCTTGAGGGCAGAGCCATTGGATAGAGACTCCATCTCCACATGTGCATAGAAATGGCTCACAAGGTAGTACTCCGTAAAGACGCGATAGCCATACACCTGTGTTTCTTGAAAATCACTATTGATCTCTATCAAGTCTCCATTGGCACGGTAGTTTCCACCTACGCCTACGCTCCATTTCTTGGTGATCAGGTACTGTAGCTCTGGACTAACATCCACTGACGTATGCTCATCGATGCGCAACTGAAAATTACCCCCAAGCACTAGACGCTCAGCCATTGGCTTACCTTTCATCGAGTTTCGTTTGGTAGCGCTGGTCAAGTCAGTAGCATCGGTCACGGCACTGTATTTCTCCTTGAGCTCCTCAGTCTGCTCCATCGCTCCACTTAGTGCCTCACTCTTGTCTGCAAAAAAATCCTCATTCGCTGTAGCCGTATTGGCTAGGTCTTCGTCGGGTAGAGAAGCTGCTTTGGCGAGTTTGTTCATCTCCTGTAAACGCTCCATCTCTGGGCTAGAGACTGGTAGAACAAGTTGCTCGCTTTGCTCTAGTTCCTTTTTGGCATAGCCCTCTAGCTCTTCATTATATTTTTCAGCGAGTTCCTTTCGTTTGACTTCCAGTAGGTATTCTTCTTCGTAGTTGGGGAGGTTCTCATGCTTGAGACTGTCTTTGTACTCTCGGTACTCCTTTTCATCCTTGAGCAGGCTGTTGTTGAGTGAGGTGTATTTGCTTAGCTGGTCGTGGGACTCTAGGATGTCACGAGAGCGGGATTTGGTTTCTTCCTTGGCGATGCGTTTCGCCTCGTCCCAGCTCATGAGCGCTTCGTAGCTGTAGAGTGAGTCGGTGTAGCGGTAGTGCTCTCGCTGTAGCTCCTGTAATACTGCCAGCGAATCCTCTCCGATCTGCTGCTCTAGGCTGTCGCTATCGCTAGCCAAACGCAAGCTATCCTCCATGGTCTCATAGCGCTTGTCCTGCTCCTTGAGCCAGGCTTCATTCTCCTTCTTGAGATGGCGGTATTCTTTTATGTTTTTGTCTACCTCCGAACCGACCTTGCCTCCAGACTTCTCAAAAAAGCTCACATCGAAGTTCTGCGCTGGTAGGCTGAGCGTGGTGATCGAAAGCAAAATAAAAAGCAATAGCTGTCTCATGGAGTGATGTGATGAGGGTTGGTATATGATGGGAGTAAAAATAAGGGAAATGGGGGAATAATTATAGAATCTTCTTTGTTGGATTACCTCTTTTAAGTCGCGTTGCAAACGCTCAATCTCAATCATCCTCTAAACGCGGACGAATAAAAAAGAGACCATGAATTAACACCTATATATGTCATTCATGGCCTCTTTTCATTAGTACATTGCTGCGGTTTATGCAGCGTTCTCCTCTCTACTTGCATCAGATACTTTTTCAAATTTCACATGATCCAGTCCCTCTTGCAGCAGTGCACTGGGGCGATAGATTATCTTGAACCTTCGGATAGAGTTGCTACTGACCTCATCCTCGCTTTCGGCAGACGAACTACTGATGGAAGGATAAAAAGTCCCTAACTGACCCAAATGTACCGCACGACCATTGAGCAGATGCTGGTTGGTTTTGCGCAGGAATGCTTCTAACACGGCTAGAAAAACACCGGGATGAACGACATTCAACTCTTCGATCTCAACCAAGAGATCCCGAAAATCAATCTTTTCGCCTCTTACGATATTTGCATAATACTTAGTGACTCCTCCACCGACTACTCCTGGGTAGCCTTTGGGGATGGCTTTAAATTTCACAGACATAATTTTAATATTTAAAGGGTTAAACAAAAATTTGAGAATCGCTTAACTAACCCTTTAGCACAGTTCGGACAGCGTCCTTCTCTGAGGGAGACCTTGGCAGAAGCCGACAATGCTTGTCTGGAGCTTTGCTAAGTATGTACTTACAAAAAGGGGTGTTGCTTTGCTGGGTCGCGACAGTGTAGTGCTCGACTTGGCTGGGCCTGGGCTGTAAAAGCGAGTGTACCGAATGGCCTTTTCAGTGCATCTATTAGATATAGAGTTCAATAACAATTTTCGATCCAAAAAAACCACGAATGACGTTAAAAAAAGTTAAATACAAACACCTGTGGTTCGCACTCCAATCACCTGTGGTTGACGCCCGGACCACCTGTGGTTGAGCCGCCAACCACAGGTGGTCTGAGCACCCCGCTCAAATGCCTCCAAATGGCCTTTTTGAGGATAAAAAAAGGGTGTAAATGTAAAATTTGGACAAACAGGAAAGACTCGACTATAGAAATAAACCACTATGAGCTGAAAGCACCATGGTTTTGGTGATGACTGAAAGTCATTCTATGATAAAGTTCGATTGATCATCCCCTAGCGCGCTTTTGCAAAGCGTGCTCATTTAGCATGGCATTTTCAATGCGAGTAGCCCAGGCATCCCAGCGTAATCCCGGGCACTGCTATAAACATAATGTTCTGGCTCGTACAGTATTGAGTGCAGAGGTCCAGCCTCCTGACTGATCCCTCTGGTCGTAGCGTCCGCTAAGACCCTTTATAAAGTAGAGCGCCTGCCTGTCCGGCGAGGCAGGTCCGCTCGATTACAGATAACGTAGCTCTAATTCACCATGTTCACCTGCATACTGTCTGGCACTACTCCACACCCAGTCTTCTGGCTTATATACAAACCCTGCCTCTACTGGGTTGTAATGTATACCCGCCTGCCGGATCGGGCAGGTACTCCAGTCTTTGATCTATCATCTCATTGGTGGACAACTCTATGGGATGATTATGTTGTTGCCAAAATTGGTAATCTTGGTTTCGCTTATTTTTCTTTCCTGCTCGCTCAAACATCCATAGCAACCATTCTCGTCTGCTCTCTGGATTGGTTTTGTCTTGTAAGATTTCTTTGATCTGTCTGGATGTGAAACTCTTGAAATCCCGAATTACATCTGACAATTCCCCTTCCGATACACTCAAAATGAGGTGAATATGACTCGTCATGATGCAATAGGCATGTACTTGTAGATGTTTGTTTTCCTGACAATGCTTCAAGCTGGACAGAATCACTTCTTTGTAAATATCACGTATGAATATATCTATCCAGTTGACTATTGTAAAAGTCACACTATGAGCTGATAACTGATCTCGAATGGCGTATTTTCTACCCATGAATACAAGATAAGCACTTCCTGCAAAACATCATCAACGGGCGGACCTGCCTCGCCGGACAGGCAGGCGCCCTTCTACATTTTGGGTCTTAGCGGACGCTACGACCAGAGGGTGGGGTTACCCATCCCTTGTCTGGCACTTCCATCTCACTAGATACTGGCACATCAAAATAAACCTCAGTCCATTCTGGATTGTCCACCCAAAATTTCATCAAGAACCTTGAACCTATTTGAGCATCAATACACTTTTGAGAAGTGCAAATCCCTTCAAGTCTCTTTCCTTCCACAACGTACTCAAACTTCTTACCTACATCCTTTGCACTAATGTATTTAGTCGTGATTTCACAAACTGTATACCGTACACCTGATTGTGACTTCACGTAGTTCTTGTAAACTAAATACCCAACAACTACGATCACCAACCCGATCATAAATATCATAGACAATCTGTACTTCAAACTTTCAACAGTCATTCTTCTATTGCTTTTTTAGAACCTTCAGAAATCACTTTCATAGAAAGATCAGCCCCCCACTGAATCAATGGTTTAGCAACAGACCCTTTTATCACTTCCAAACCTCCAACTTTCCCGGCCGCATAACCAGTCACAAAATCGACTGCTGATCCTGAATTTAGATTTACAAAGTTATAATCACTGGCAAAAGGTTTAATATCAAACACAGCTCCAGCTCCCGCACTTATTGGGGTATTTAATCCCAGAAATCCTTGTGCTCCAATATCAAAAACATCCAACTGACTTGCGTCACCTGTCAATAATTGATTTGTTGTCTCAACAAACATATTAAAACCTGCCTTCGTCAAATATGCCTTAGAAGTTAAATCAGTAGTCCCAAAGAGTGCCATTTTGATAGAGGAAGCAGACAATGAAACTGATCCCTCGCCAAGTAAATTCAATAACATCGGCGATCCATAAATAGCCACCATAGTCCCTCCAATACTATAGGCCGCAATTTTCATCCACGCATCCCCCATTTTATTGGGGCGATATTTTTCCTTAAGGTAGTCACCATAGGAGAAGTTGTTGGATTGATCGCTATACATCTGAACTTGACGAATATCACCTTTACTCAAAGCAATCCCTCCAGCTCTCTCTAAGGGATTTATGCTTTGAATTAAATCAGAGTAATCTTCAGGTAGTTTTTCAGCAGTTACCACTACCTCATCCAATATCTGAGGACCTACTCCATCTCCTTCTGGATTTAATCCTAAAGGATCGTTGAACTTTATAGGGTTGCTATAGGCATAAGACATCGGACTCATAGAAGGAAAAAGGTCAGCAAGCGCATCAACTCCCCAAAACCTACCTAACTCAGGATTCATCATTCTATTTTGAGTCATATAGAATCCTAAATTCACATCGTACTCTGAACCTGCGTTATACTTAAACAATTGAGAAGTCATCCCCACATTGCTGTAAGAATTAAAACTCAACCCAAAGGGATAATAATCATCCTTCTGTACAATCGGACTGTACTGCTGTTCGACCCTGAAATCGTCAAAGAACACATCGATCGGATCGGTCGTCCCGTTCTCGTTCGATAGGTAAATATACACATAGCCTGCTTCCTCTATCGCTATGCTGTGCGACAAATGCTCGTGTGCGACATCTGTACCGTCCTCGGCGGCATCTTCGCTCATCTGCTGGTAACCGGACTGCTCTAGGATGGGTTGGTAGTTGTTGTCGAAGACCAGGTAGTTAAGGTAAGCTTTCGGTGCGGTGCTCGGGTCGCTCTTGCCTGTCAGTAGGTCTGCAAAGGGTAGCTGCGCCGAACCGTAGTTGGCACCCTCGAAGACTACTCCAGTACTAGCAGCTGCGATCTGTCCCACTAGGGTATTGAGTGCAGAGGTCCAGCCTCCTGACTGATCTCCATCCAGATACTTGGCATAGACCTCTAGATTGATCACATCTCCAGGCTTCACTCGTAGCTGTCGGGACAGGCCGATCACTTCGTCATCAGAGCCATTGAGACGTACAGCATATTCTCCACCCGTCGTGTGATTGAAGAGATCCGCTTTGATCCGCATGGCTTTGTCATAGTCTCCGAAGTTGTCGTTGGTTGCTTCTTCTATAGTCGCCAAGGCTTGCTCGGTCTTCGGCTCGGACGTGAAGGTGGCTCGCACATTGCCTAGGTGGTCTTTGAGGTGGTATTGGTATTCGTAGACACCCCCCTGTCCCCCCTCTAGGGGGGAATAAGTCACTCTGCCTTCGGCATGCTGGATGAATTGCAGGGATGTCTCCGCCCCGGCGGACAAGCCTAACTCAGCTAGCGTCTCATAGATGAAAGCGCCTTTGTAGTCGGTGCGTTTGGCTTCTTCACCATCCTCATATACAATCTGGGCTTGCTTTACGCCTGCTGCGTCGTAGATATACACTATCTCGACACCCCCCTGTCCCCCCTCTAGGGGGGATTTCACCACTCGTACTGGTAAGTTCAGGTGATTGTAGGTAATCTCGGTGATGCCCTTGTTTTGATCCACCGTCATGTTGCCATTGGCGTCATAGCGGTATTCTTCGTCCTGATCCGCTCCGTCCTTAAAACCAGTATCTGATTCGCTATCATCTGTAACTTTGATCAGCTGGTTGCCTTGATAGCCATAGACCAACTCGTCGATGCTCTGGCCTGGCAGATTGCCTGCACTGCCGTTGTCTTTGTCACCCAGTCGGTTTAGGTGCAGGATATTTCCATTGAGATCATAGTCTATCCCAGTCACATCATAGTCCAAGCCTGCTTTGGTACTGGAGTACATCGCTTCGTTGAGACGGTTCATCGGATCGTAGGCATAGTCATAGCTATTGAGGATAGCGGTTTCCATGGGGTTAGTCCAGTCGATCTCACCGATATTGCCATTGTACTGAGCATGCGTGGCATCCGTATACTTCAGCTGCATGGAGAAATAGCGCGAAGGATCGTCCGTCCCTGGGTCATTAATATGCGTCAGCCAACCTCGGATATTATAGGCATAGTCAATTTCTTGTTTGTAGACACCCTCCGCACCCTCCTCTGAGGGGGGATTTTCTTGATGGAGCTTCTTAGTGATCAGTTCGCCGAGTTCGTTGTATTCATTGGTCAGTATGACCACTGGTGTCTCTTCGTTGATTTGATGCGTGACAGACATCAGTCGGTCTGCATGATCATAGTCGAAATGCTCCGTGATGGTAGTCGTCTGATCACTGTCGGCATGATAGTGGGCATGACGGGTCTCCACTACGAGTGGATAGACGATGCTATAGTAGTCTGTCTCGACTTGGTCCGTATTGCCTTGATAGTCTTTGTTGACCACCTCATCCACACGATAGCGGCTGTCGTAGAGAATCAGGCTTTGGTTCCACGCCTGATCGGCGTGCAGGCACCCCTCTCCTTCAGGGCAATCCTGGCTAGAATCGATACCCAGAACTTTGGTCATAGTCCCCGTCACGTAGGTTTTGGCAGTGGGTTCTGAGCTGGTATCTACCTCATCTATCTCCCAGTCCGCGATGCTGGTAAAGCCATAGTTGTCGTAGAAGATCACTGATAGATGATCCAAACCTGTTTTGGGGAATGATTGGTTGGTATAGCCGAATGTTCCGTTGTTGTCCTGAACCTCATACCATTCGTCTGTATTGCTCTCAGCATCTTCATAGAACTGGTCGATGAGACCTTGCATGGTCGCCTGGTCTACTTCACTGCCATGGGTATAGATACCCGTAATCACAGGACGATTCAGGGCATCGTATTTGGTAAAGAGCCATTCCTTGTTTGCTCGCTGATTGGCATCCTGAGTCAGCACCAGTCGGTCTCTATCGTCATAGACCATGTAGACCCATCCTGCGCCCGGCACACGCTTTTCGGTCATGCGCTGGCGGTGGTCATAATGATATTGGAAGGCGAGGGAGTCAAAATCAGCAATATTTAAGTTCGCTGAATACTTGGGAGGCAATACAAATCTAAGGTTTCCAAAGTCATCATATACGTAGTAGGTCTCTGCCCATTCGGATGCACTTTCATCGGCTTGCACTTTCTTCAAAACTACCTGTCCTTCGAGGTTTTTGTACTCAATCACCCTATGCTGCTCTTCATCGATGGTTGTATTTTTATAAAGGCTAGCCGACTCATAGTAGCCTTGGTTGGTAAGACTACTCGAAACTATTCCCCACCAAACTACCTCTTCTTCTATATTTGTGGAATACTCGAAAAGTACAGGTCTACCATCTCTTCTCCATACTTCTCCTGGGCCGTACTGTGCCGCAACTCTGTTGAGGGGGGAAGGCTCGTATATAGTTTCCGAATAGGGTATTGCGTCTACAGGCGTATTAGGTGATCCCGCATAATAATCGAAGACTGCTCCTGAGTTTTGATTGAGAGATAGGGCATTGGGATCATAGCACCCCTCATCAAAGCCATTTCTGACATATGACTTAAACCCCTTCGAAGTTCTGCCAAACCCATCTAATGCATATGGTGTTATCGCATCAAAGCCACTATGAGAATTGCCTATCATAACAACTTGTCTTTCCTCGCCAAGTCCATCATAATATGTAATAGATGAAGTAATATTCTCTTTTGTACTAGGTAAATCTATCTCCTCTTCATATGCATCTTTGTATTTTATAGAATGGACATAATTAAAGTCAACACTTCCTATAAAAGACTTCATTTCCACCTCATTCGTGAAAATGCTATGTCCAAGATTATTTTCGATTAGTACTTTATAAGTTCCCGGCTCACCAACATCAACAGAAGCTTGTTCTAACTCACTTACCTCCACATCGTCTCTAAACCATGTGTAAGAGTCATACCCAGAGCTCGTAGATAACACTCCTAAAGTAATATCTTTGCAGTCACTAATAAATTTATCAATGTTTAGTTCAGGAACAGGAATTACAGAAACGATCAAATCACCCTCAACCTCAGGACAAACTGACCCTTCTTCTCGATATGAATAAGTTAGTATATGAAGCCCTATACCCAAATCCGAGGTAAATATCGTTTGGCCAAAAACAAGATCTCCTTCCACAGACCATTGCCCTCCAGATAAGTTAGCAATTGGTAAATCTAAAGTTTGATTTGGAAACGTTTCAACTCGTTGTGGAATAATAACCTCAGGCAAAGCGCTTATCTCGATAGTAGCACTACCTATCATCTCACTTGCACATGGCTCTTCTGTCACAATAATATCTGGAATGTAACCATGAACAGTATATACTCCTGCCGCTGTTAAACCCGTCCATGACAAAGGCTGACCCTCGACCTGAGAAATCCGCTC
>NZ_FRAA01000012.1 GCF_900142205.1 Reichenbachiella agariperforans | reverse complement strand
TCAATCTCTAATGTCTCTGATCCATCTGCTGTATTCGTATAACTGAAAAATATACGTACGACACTCTCTCCTCCTACTAAGGAACTCGCACTTCCTTCTACAACATTATCATTTTGTGTCACAGAAGATATTACAGGACTCACAGCCACTCCTCCACTTAGACTCGGTGAAAAATCTCCTAACTCTAAAGCACCACTACCTCCATTTGTATTATAAACGCCTTCGCTAAAAGTAACATCTGCATAACTATTGTCAGAAGAAACTGACAATCCTGTGATCGTAGGTTGAGCTAGTACAGAAAATGCTCCCATGAAAATAAGAGTCAAAAACAAACCGAATCTCAAAGCAAAGTGATTCTTAAAATAGTTAGCCTTCATATTTTTTCTTATTAACAATGTCAAAAACAATGTGATTTTGGTTAAACTAATTAGGTCAATAATACCCTCCCCTTTCCTATCTACGACTCCCATTTGACTACTTATATTCATCGATTGTAATTCTAACTCACCCCCATCTACAACATCTAGAAACCTGCTCCCCTCACTCTTAAACAAACTCATCATTAGATTGCTACTAATCACTTAAACTCCCCTCTTACGTTGGTTTTCATCAACGACATCATGGAGGTAGATCCAAAATCGATGGTAGCTCCAATGACTAACGCCCCATCCTCCTGCAATAGTATGGCATTGGCCTGATCATTGTCCTCACTCCCATATATCCTAAAATTGTCGGTATCCAGATTCCCAAATCCATCTGTTCTAAAAATCACAATCTCATTTTCCTTAAACTCTCCTGAAGGGCTCGTATAGGCATTTAACTGCCCTGCGATATAGATATTCCCATTGGGCAAGCGAATCAAATCCTTTCCCTGCGTTCCGCTGGCATTGAGCCCAAGCGACTCGTTACCTACCACATCTATCGCAAACCCTTCTGAATCAGACTCTGGCAGTGCCTTAGGCACTTTCAGGTAAAATGCTTTTTCATTTTGGTCGTCCCCTGTAGTACCTACAACCATGAGTGAGTTACCATAGGAGATGAAATTGGCCGCAATGTCATTCTCTGTCGTTCCATACAGTGTACTGTTAATGTAGGCACCACTTGATGGATTAAACTCCGCAAGAAGCACATCCTCATTGCCATAGCCTAGATTGCTACCAAAAGGAATCGTTACCGT
Source organism: Reichenbachiella agariperforans (assembly GCF_900142205.1). Lineage (GTDB taxonomy): Bacteria > Bacteroidota > Bacteroidia > Cytophagales > Cyclobacteriaceae > Reichenbachiella > Reichenbachiella agariperforans. The sequence continues at coordinate 50,433 of NZ_FRAA01000012.1, read as the reverse complement.
AGATAAGAGAAAGTAATCGCCATCAGTCTCCATCAACTTGATACCCGTATCTTCTAAACGTAGACCACCGATATCCATCCATGAGGGAGACAAATTAGGGTCTTGCCAATCTGCTCCAGCATCTATGGCCATCAATAGTATACTCTGAGGATCAGAGGTGTATATATTATTACTCCATGTCTCTACACTACCCAGTATGATATACTCGTTGGACGACTCGTTATACAACACATCTGCGCCCAATGTCGATACATATCCACGGTCTGTTATGTTGGTACCAGTTCTATTGTCGTAGTACTGGTACCGCAGCGAATCCACAACCTCCCCAGACGCCACGTCTATATTAAACATCAAAATACTGAGCGTGTCCGACACGTCACTGGTACCAATAGCCAGTAAATTCTGATCATTATTGATGAGACGAACTGATTTAGGCACATCTTGACTCGCCGATCTAAATGTATTGCCATGGTTATAACCATAGGTCTGTTGCCATATACCATTACCAGCTGAGTCTGTTTTGATGATGTAAAAATCAAAATCACCTGCCTCTTTGTTATTGGTATAACCTAGCATCAAAAACTCATTGTCTACCGTCTGAACCATATCTACCATCTGTTCGGTTGCGGTACTTCCAAAATACTTGACATAGGTTTGAGAAGGAGGGACACTATCCGGATCCTCTTCCATACACCCCACCATAGCCAGTGATACAAATACAAACAGATATTGTCTCCAATAATTTATCATTTCGTACCTACTTTTTTTGATTCAATTTTTTGAGTTTCTTTTCCGAATACTTTTTCGGGTTATAGAATGATTTGATAAAACCGACGGTCACCGCAAGGTGATTTAGTGTCAAATCATCATCTACATGTGCCATTTTGATTGTGAGGTCATCAGAAGCATACCTATTCTGTCCATTGACGAAATTGGCCGCACCGACACTGTAACTCGCCTCAAAAAACAATGAATTGGTACGCTTAATATTGATTTTCAGCCCCAAACCTCCAAAATAAGACCAATTCGTTTTGTTCCGCATATCTAACTCCATCAGATCCAAACCTGTCAAAAATTTAGTAGCCAAACCTGCTCTATCCCCTGTCATACTAGACTTGAGCAGGAACCCATAAGATGCACCTCCTGTGATATAAGGAGTCACGTTTCCTAACGGAAAATTGTACCTCAACCCTAGTGGGAAATTCATCCACTGCTGATTTTCTAACAAAGACACTTCAAAAGAATTGGCATTAAAATCATCATTTGATCCGTTACTCAAAAGCTGAGCTTGTACTTCATAGGATGCCCTCAGGTACTCTATGCGTAATAATATTTCAAGGTTCTTAACAACCATATACTCGATACTCAGCCCCCCTTTAAACCCTAGAAGTGAACCATACTCTTTTGACAGGTCTGTTCCAGAATCATCACGATCAAAGCCCTCATTGTTGAAATTATAAGTCCCGTATTCCTGCATAGAATGAACTGAAGCATAGCTCATACCTGCATACACACCTAATCTAAAAATAGGCTTTGATCGGTATTTAGCAAAGAGCAACTTGAGCTCTGCTGGATCATTCGGGTCATTCTCGGGATGTTCAGGATCCACCAAAAGCAAGTTGACTACAGCGTCCTCAGCATCTGGCTCATTATCCATAAACAAGTACACCAAAGCCAGCAAACGATAAGCTCTGATTCGCTCCTCTTTGGTAAAGCCTGATTTCGCATCTAGTAGGCAAGAACCTTCCTTTAGCTTTTTGGTCACTTCATACAAGCGACCCGCTTCGTACAAATCCTCTGCCTCACTTAACTTCTGTGTACATCCGCCCTGAGCATATGCTCGAACAGATAATCCTAAGATCAATACAAATGGAATTAATATTTTCTTCAAACTCTCTACAGTTTATGCTATTCTAACTCTTGTCTCTTTGGTAATCCTTCGCAAGTATATTCGTAATCGATACCTTCACCTACATAAGCCGCCCATGTGGTCTCACTAAGATTTTCATCTATCACCTCATACCCACAAATCGCCTGAGCCATCTCATCTGGCTCTGTCGGCCACCATCGAATGATTCCGTCACCTGCTCCTGTCATCAGGTGTTTACCATCTGGAGCAAATTGAACGGTCCAAACCCAACCTTTATTTCCTGCATTATCCAAGCTTTCATGGTCATCTAGATTGATAGGTAAATCATTGAGATATTCCATCACCCATATTTTTGCTGTTCCATCTAGACTAGATGATGCCAACAAAGAATTGTCTTCATTGAAGTCAAGCTCGGTAATCGACGCACTATGGCTAGTTAATTTTTTAATCGTTCTATTGGCTACCAAATCCCATAGGACAATATCACCATCATCATCCCCAAACGCCAGTACATTACCGTCATTGCTAAAAGCTACAGCACTTACTGAAGCTCCCTGTTGGACGTATAACGAGCTTTCCTCGAAATCATTTTTCAAATCCCAAAGATACACGCTACCTGCATCGCTACCGCCTGCGAGATACCTCCCATCAGGACTGATCGTCAATGATTTAACTCTAGAGGTGACGCGTGCGACTTCTACACTCTTGTTAAAATCATGTAAACGCACCACTTTGTCACTAGCTGTATAAACAAACCCTTTATTATCTCCCAAAAAGATCAAATCGAAAACCACGCCGTTATGATCAGTAATCTCTTTGGGTAGTGCTTCAGGATTCTTGAGATTATAGAGTAAGACATTATCATTGTCACTACCTACAGCTAACCATTTCTCGTCAGGACTAATATCTACGACACGGTTAACCTGCTTATCATTGAGTATCTCCTTGTTCGTTTTATCTTTTAGATTCCATGAAAGAATACGCCCATCACTGGCCGCAGAGAACATGCGCTTGCCATCCTTAGAGAACTTGACAGACCTCACTGCTTCGGAGTGACCAGGGAAATGATTGTACACTGACGAATCTCCACCGGTGAGTGCCTTTGTAGCATAATAAACCCCCGCGTATATATCAGGATTGTACTCCTTATTAGAATACTCATCGTCAAACAACCAAGCTTGACGCGCTATGACTGCCTGCTGCTCTACGTCATCATCAATTTTTTGAGACTTGATGGCCATGGAGTTAGCAATCGCCTGATAACGAAGTGCCAGCGCGGCTAGTCGCTGTTCATTGGCGACCTCCGCACTTTTCGCAGCGGCAAGCTCAGCAATCTTTGCTTGTTCAGCACTTCGCTTGGCTTCCTCTGCATTTTCATTAGCGCGTACTTGGGCTGCTTCTGCCCGCTGTCTTTGCACATCGGCAAGGCGCTTTTGTTCCTCAGCCTTTTGTTGTTCAATCTTGGCTAATTCTGCAGCTTCCTGTGCCAGTCGGGTTTGCTTTCGTGCTTCTGTTGCCTTTTCGGTTGCTTTCTGCTCTTGTTCCTCAGCTTTCTTTTGCGCGATAGCTGCTAGTTGCAAGTTGGCTTCTGCTTGTGCTTTCTGCTTGTTCGCTTCTCCCGCTCGTATCTGTGCCAATACCACGAAGAAAATACAAATCAACATTGCTACCCCGAGCACGACAGCAACCAAACGTGAGCGCTGAAGGGCTCTCTTTTGTAGAAGCTCTTTGTTTCTTTGTTCAGTTTCGTAGGCTTTCTTACTGGTCTCTAGGAACACCATGGTTCGCTCAAAAGCAGGCTCATAGCGCTGCCCCCAGACCAATGTAGGCTTATTTTCCTCCTCCCAGTTGAGTGCCAGTTGTAAATCTGGCATCTTCCACAGACCAGCTCGTCCGAGTTGGAACCTTTCAGCAGATTCGGACAGTTTCAGATACATCTCTGCCGAGCGTGACTCTTCGTCCAACCATGACTTTAGTCGTGTCCATATCCTCATCAAACTTTCGTGAGAAATATCAATAACAGTATCTGAATCTAACCTAACCCCATGTGGTGGCATCAACAATGTCCTACCAGGTTCTCGGAATTTATCCACTACTCGTCCTACTTCGTCCTCTGTCACACCTGCAATAGACGCAATCGTAGAAACTTTTGTAGGTCGCCTAATACCTGACGATTCCGTCCCCCGCTCTGTCAATGCCTTAAACATGGACTCACAAATCTGTTGCTCACGTTTAGACAGAGAATCAAACGCTTCATTAGCATGCTGAGAAAGTGCCTCTCTCAAGGTTCCTACCGCATTATAATGCTTGAGGTCCATGGGTTCCTCTTCACGACGATGCTCCTTCCAAAACTGCCATGTACGCATGAGCGCATGCTGTAGAATTGGTAGTTGATCAGGGTTATCTCCTACGTCATTGAGAAGTTGCTGTGTAAGTCGTGGGGCGATCTTACCTCCTCCTACTGCCACAGGTCCTTCTATAGCTAGACGCTTCTGATCACGTGTCATCTGAGGGATGAGGTAGTGACTATCGTTAATCATTTGCGTCAGTTCAGGAAACTGCGCACAATCACCGATAAAATCGGAACGCATCGTTAGTGCCACATAGATCGGAGCATCATACTGATGAACTGCCTCCAACAACAAGTTGACAAATGCGGAAGATTCATCCAAGTCCGAAGACAGAGTTTCTAATTTTTTATATCTAAATAGCTCTTCAAATTGATCCACTAAAATCAAGACATTCTCCTGATCAGAAGACTTGAGCTGTTTGACTGCTTCTATTAGACCAAGAGAACTACTCCTCAATACCGTAGAAGTAATTGTCTTGCGGATGAGCTTATCCTCATCATCTATACTATTGTACTGCTCATCTTTGAGCAAAAGTGACTCGGCCAGATTATCTATCGGCCCCCCTCCTGGTCTGGTCACGACAATGCGCCAGTTAGAGCCAGCCTGTGTCATAAAACCACCATAGAGAGTCGGTATCAGACCACAGTACATCAGTGAAGACTTTCCACTACCCGATGCTCCTAAAATCCCCACGAACTTATTCTCCGAAAGCTTCATGAGTACCTCATCACTTTGGCCTTCCCGTCCAAAAAACAAATGGCTCTCCTCTATCCCAAATGGTCGAAGACCGGGAAAAGGATCTACGAACTGTGCAACATCTGATTGCCCATATTCGTCGGTTATCATTTCTTTTTCGCTCATATTAATTTTCCAGTTTAGCTAAGAATGGTTCGAGAGTATTGGGAGAGAAGTCACTATCTCCCAACACCATAGTTCTGGTCAATTGAACATTCTGATTTATTAGTTTAGTCTTATCTTCTGCATATATTGCTGATGCTCTCATCGGCTTGGTTCTACCAAACCCTGGCGCCTTCAGGAGATCTTGGAGCTTCGTTCTGATCCAATCTTCGGATGATCGACCGAAATAAATCAACGAGGCATCACAACGTCTCAAATTCTCCTGATGCAAATACCTTAAATCCATTAATTGTCCTTCGAAAAGAGTAGTCACAACATTATAGCCTTTCTTTTTCAGGTACTGAAATACAGGCTGAGAGGCTTCTACGTCGAGTTGATCACAGATCAAATAAATAATGTTGCCCTCATCTGGCAAAGACTCATCACGCTTTACTTCCTTGGCCTTGAAACGGCCTCCTGTGACCAATTCCTCTCTGATGATAGATTTCAACTCTTGTAACGGGATTTGAAGAACTTCTGCCTCATCCAAGGCAGCTGCGTCAGTTTTCAGATCTTCAATAAATATTTTTTGTCTCTCGGTGACATTTTTCAAATCTGGGGACAGCCAAATCAATCGACTGAATTTCTCAGAAGTATGGTCTCTCTTATTCTGCTCATGCATCTCGAAAGTATGCATAGAAGCCAGTTTATTCTGAATATCAACAATAGACAGCTCTGACCCTCGAGGGGAGTAACCATAGTCCTCTCCTATCAAGTGAATAGACAGACAACATGCTGCCAAATCACGCTTCACAGCTGACTCCAAAGCATGTATTTCTTTAGGGAGAGACTGATCTGGTAACACACGATAACCATGACGAATCAACTCTCTCTTGACAATGTCTCTCTGTATGATCATGTCCACCCCAGAGTTTGCGAGATAAATGGTTTTCTCTCTAGTCACTTCTGACACTACGGTCTCCTTAGAAGTCACTTCAGACATTTTCTTTTGAATCTGATGAATATCATAGGCCATATCCACCATCTTCATCCAGTAGCTTCGTTCAGCTTCATTACCAAAAAACCGTCTAAACTCCTGTGGTTCACCTGTCAGTGAGTCAATCTGATAAAAATCATAGGATAGAATATCCGAATAGTCTGGTAAATATTCATCTACATCAATGGGGAATTTGATCACTTTGAGGAGCCTTGATAGCCCATCCATTTGTAGGTTGTTATTTTCTTTGGCCGAACTGGCGAATAGATTGACCCCATTGATAAGGGTCGGGTTGCTCAAAAAATGTTTGGAAAAAATCGGAACTAAAACAGAACAGCCATTGTATAAGTCCACATGACTATCCTTTTCATTCACCATTTTTATCTTAGACTTTGTGCCTGACACCTGCTCTACGAGCGTAGACAAGAACCGGTAAAAGTTAGTGACCCACCCTTTACTTCCTCCACCAATAGGTTCGTCATCCAAGGTATGGTATGCAAGCAATATGTCGTGTTCAAATTTCATTAACTATTTGTTTACAGGTGATTATCAAATGAATATTGACTCCTCTTCTTCCTCAATTTCACTTTCATTAACTATAGTCAAAATACCGTCCACCATCTCTACATTGCGAGAGACAGCGTCGTATAATTCATCTTTTCCTATGGTCAGTAATAGACACTCCGTCTCTGTGGTTAGGTTATATGCATATCGATCAGTTGACAAAATCATTTTGTGTCCCACAATCCCGCGTTCCTCTATGATTCTAGATGTACCATCCTCATAATCTACTCGCAATTGTCCCTTTAGTACTATATACACAGGCATGCTGCCTGAGTCTCCAATCTCCGCTACAGTGGTATTATTGGCCACTTTGATCTCATCAAACCTACTTGATAGTTCCAAAAGAATAACTCCAGGAATACCTTTGAAAATCTCTATTTGCTTGAGCATAATCGTACGCTCAATGATCAACAACTTCTGATGATAGCCTTCTTCGTTGGTTTTAAACACTGGAGGTACAATATCCTTATCAAGCTTCTTTTTCAACGCAGGTCTGAGTCGCTTAGTATGGTATTGATAAGTCTCATGATCCAGTTTATATATCGCAGCTGCTGCCGTTTGCACCATCATATAGTCTGGGTTGAACAGGTTAGCAATCAAATCATTGGTCACTTGCTGCCCTCTTATTTTTGACAACTTATAGATTGCCAAACACTTCGTATACTTATTGATATTATTATAATCTCGATTCACGATCTGCAGGAGTAAATCCGAATAATCCTCGAAGTTTTCTGGCGGGAAGTAATTATTCAACTTCTTCAACTTCTCCTCATCTGGCAGATCATCCAAAACAGAAGATAGTTTTGGTTTTAGGTTTTCATCCACAAAAATATCCAACATTTCTATACCAAAAGACACACTATCTGTGGTACCCAAATCGATATTATCCCTAACCAGTTTGATACTCTGTGCATCGTATATCATAGATAGCAACATAAAGATCAGGTCGAAATTTTTCTTATTCTCCTCTGCAAAGGCCGTATGAATCATACGATCAAAGAAATCTTCTTCTGGCACGTCTTGTAGTGCCTTGATGTTCCATGCCAAATCACTGATCGTACTTTCAATCGCGAGTCTAATTCGTGCTGCTTGAAAATCCTTCGCTTCAAAACCAATATAACTGAGAGACAATAGCAGTTCTGAGATAATGTTTTTGTCTGGAAATTCTATTTTCTTCCAGAGCATCTCGATAGCTGTCCGTCCTCCTACTTTTCCCATAATCTGAACAATACGAACCATGGTATCCAGATGCTGCCCTGTCTTGTAGAAGGCCGAATCTATGGCATAAAAAACCGTTTCACCAGACGCGATCAGTGCCGAATCAGCATAATTACTATAAGCAGGGATATGAAGGTTCTCTATCAATACATTCCAAAACTCTGGACGCTTCAACTTACCCGCAGTGGTGATGGCTGCACGGCGAACCGACGGATTAATATCTCGTAGCAATTCGGTCAAAAAAGGCACAAACTTATCATCATCCAATTTGGTCAGTACACGTGCTGCATAGATCCGATCTGTAGTTTCTGTGGATCGCACGAGTTTTTTGATTCCTAACTCGGTCAACTCATAATCCTCTAGCTCATGAAGTATCTCGATAGTCTCGGCAGCTACACCTCTCACCTCGGCGTCTTCTTCCTTCTTAATCTCACGCTCCAAAATATCTAATGTATTGAAACTCATAAGGAAGCCCAACCTGTTATAGGCAAATAGCCTTAAGTCTTTGTGCTCGGACCGAATAAAATCCAGCAATGAGAAGTCCAATAAAATAGGCTCCATCTTCTCCATGAGCTTGAGTGCATTCAAAATACGATCAGGATCTCGCCGTCTCAACTCCTTCTTGATGATGTTGATCGTATTCTGATCATTCTTAGTACCCGCTCCTTTGAGCTTGATCTTTTGATCTTCTAGCGTAATGAGCAACTGAGACTTATACTCGATGTACAGCTTACCAGCATAGTAGATAATAAACACTGCCAGCACCAAAATAAAATAAGCATAGTGTATCAACTCAAAGAAGGCCAATAACCCTAGTCCAATCTGCAAACCACCAGCTACAAGAATGGCAATCTGATTAACTACCCCTTCGATACGTGACTGAATATCAAAACGTATCTTGACATCAAAAGGCAGGAAGAAAAGCTTAAAAGCGGGATTTTCGAGCGCGTCTTTCAGAGATGAAGTAAACACTTTACCCACCACTAGAAATATAAAGAAAAACAAGAACTCATCCGTCTTCTCTTCATACCCGAACATATGCCCAGAAAATATTGCACCTATTGTAAACAATCCCAGTACTAGCGGCATCACCATCAGTGAGACTCTCAACCCGAATCGACCAATGATAATATCATTAATGAAACTTTGGATAATGAAACTAAGTACCATGACCGCCGCATTTGCAAATGACAGAAAATTTCTCAACTCGGTATCATCTCCCGTTTCCCTGTCTACTGGATACATAATCTCCGTCGCAGAAATGTAGAGATAGTTTGCAAAAACCGCCGAACTCATGGAAAACACCATAAACAAGCATAGCATCCGCATATACTTATCTCTAAACAAATCTTTATAAGATACCTCTCGCACTTTGAAAGTATCGTCCTGTCTAATCTTCGTAGCACTGTCAAGGTTATAGTCCTTTACTATCCAGATAGTAAGCAACAGTACGCCAAATGCCGATACCGCAGAGATCATCAGCAAATCATAGGTTTCATCTACAATATGAAGTCTCGTCAAAAGTGGAATTGAGAAAAAAGCCAACATCGTAGCAGTCAATTGTCCTGTATCGATACCTCCAATGGTACGTTTGGCTTGTTTGAGATCGAAAATTCTACCAAATATCCCCCAGAAACCGAGTAAAGTGATAGCCGAAATCGGACCATTCATTACGAAGAGTATAAAAGGCAAAACATGAAAGCCCTTATCCGTCTGGTTGTAATCAAAATACCAAAAGGCGGCTCTCAGGAGCGCAATAAACAAGAAAGTCAAAAAAGCATTAGACACGACGAGTGTCGAAAAATTGGATCGTTTCTGGATATAAACATAGAGTGCTGTAGTAATCACTCCTAGAATTCCTGTAATAAAGAAGGCGTCATCAAGATACTCCTTGCCCACCGTACTGATAAACAGAGTCTCTGCACCCACTAAATAGGTCGCTAAGAATACCCCCATGAAAAATCCTTTACCCAAAAGTAAAAGCATGGTTTTCTCTTCGCCAGGTTTCCCTCCAAGAAAGGCTAAAAATGATTGAAGCACGTTTGAGCGTAAAAGTTTAAAATATCCTTTAACTAAGCGAACAGCTATGTACAAAACTATTCCAATATACAATTGGACTTTTCGAATACTAAACTTATTCTCTTCCCACTCGAATGCTACTAATTGATAAGTTTAAGTTCTAATTAGTTGGTTGAGTACAGTATAGCTAGTTCGTTCAATATTCAAACTTAAGAAAAAAAACGAAATAGAACCTATATAAAACCGCAGAACAGAGAGTGATATGGATATAACCATGCGAAATATTCTCTAGTATAAGAATCCTGCAAAATAGACAGTATATAATCCTACTTTTTTGGATTATTGTAAGATTGGGATTTTGTATCCTTGACAATCAGGAGAATATCTCAAACCTTTTAACTTTACCTCAACATTAAACCCAAATACATAAATGCAACAATTCGGAATTATTCCAGACCCACATGGCAGTGCGGCATCTGGAATTCAAAAAGCGGCAGAGGTTCATTGGAACTTGACACCTTCTGCATTGATCGAAGAAGCGCTCATCAACCAAGAAGGCACGCTCACTAGCACTGGAGCACTCATGTGTGACACAGGCAAGTTTACCGGCAGGTCTCCAAAGGATCGATTCATCGTGGATGAGCCTGAGTCTAGTTCACACATTTGGTGGAATGACATCAACCTCCCCTTTGAAGAAGAGAAATTTCAGCAGCTACACGAGAAAATGTTAGCGCATCTAGCGGGTAAAAAAATCTATGTAAGGGATGCCTATGCAGGGGCTGACAAAACCTACCGGCTCAACTTACGTGTGATCAACACACTCGCATGGCACAACCTATTTTGTCACAACATGTTCCTGAGACCTGACAGCTACAAGCTCAAGGAGTTTAACCCCAACTTCACCATTCTATGCATTCCGGAATTTGAAGCTGACCCATCGGTAGACGGAACACGCAGCAAAAATTTCGCTGTGATCAACATGAAGAAACGTGTCATCCTCATAGGAGGTACAGCCTACGCTGGCGAGATGAAAAAGGGGATTTTCTCCGTACTCAACTACCTACTCCCAGTCAACGAAAATGTACTATCCATGCACTGCTCTGCTAACATGGGACTACAAAAGAAAGACACCGCCATCTTCTTTGGATTGTCTGGCACTGGTAAAACGACCCTATCAGCTGACCCGAACCGTGACTTGATCGGAGATGATGAACACGGCTGGACCGACCAAAACGTTTTCAACTTCGAAGGGGGCTGCTACGCTAAGGTCATTGACCTCAAAGAAAAGAATGAGCCCGACATCTTCCGTGCCATCAAATATGGCGCAATCGTTGAAAACACACGCTACCACGAAGGAACACGCCTCGTGGATTACGAAAATGTATCGGTAACAGAAAACACCCGTGCAGCCTACCCTATCGATCATATAGCCAATGCAGCTGATCCATCGATCGGTGGTATCCCGAGAAACATCTTCTTCTTGACTTGTGATGCTTTTGGGGTCATCCCTCCTATCTCTAAGATGAGCAAAGGACAAGCGATGTACCACTTCATCTCAGGCTACACTGCCAAAGTCGCTGGTACAGAAGCTGGTGTCACCGAACCTCAGACCGTATTTAGTGCCTGCTTTGGAGCGCCCTTCCTCCCTTTGCATCCCACCAAATACGCTGAGATGCTCGGTAAAAAGATGGAAGAAAATGAGGTGGATGTATGGCTCATCAACACAGGTTGGACTGGAGGTCCCTATGGTGTGGGTTCTAGAATGAAGCTCAAGTATACCCGAGCGATGATTTCTGCAGCACTCAATGGGACTTTGGACAATGTAGGATTCAGAACACACTCGATCTATGGGGTTCAAATCCCGATGACTTGCCCAGATGTACCATCGGAGCTACTAAGCCCACGAGAGACTTGGAAAGACGATGATGGCTACTACGCCAAGGCCAACGAGCTCGCGACTAAGTTTAGAGAGAACTTTAAGAAATTCGAGGAATATGCCAATGACGAAATCATGTCAGGGCAACCTGTCCCGAATTTGAACTACAAAAACAACTAATGGAAAGGCGGTCGAAAGGCCGCCTTTTTACATGATCATCCCGACGATCGTGGCAGACATGAGTGAAGCCAGCGTCCCTGCGATCAAGGCTTTGAAGCCCAACTCTGACAGTACCACTTTCTGGCTCGGTGCTAAACCGCCAATCCCTCCGATTTGTATCCCTATAGAGGCGAAATTGGCAAATCCACAAAGCATATAAGTCGCCATGATGATGGATTTTTGTTGACTAAAAGCACCCAACTCTTTGAGTCTCGCTAAGCTTTCATATCCTACAAACTCGCTAGCGATGATCTTCTCCCCTAACAAGCGCCCGACCAAGGTGATATCTTCCGTCCCTACGCCTATGAGCCACATCAACGGTGCAAAAAGATACCCTAGCAAAAACTCCAAGGATAGCGAATCATAGTTGCCATTAGAGAATGACGCAATCGCCTCATTCCAGTTGGTCACATCTCCGACTTTGAATAGGACAAAGTTGAACATGGCTAGAAAGGCAAAGAACACCAGCAGCATCGCACCGACATTCAAGGCTAATTTTAGCCCTTCGGTCGTGCCATTCGCCATCGCGTCTAGAAAATTCGATCCTACATTCATTCGTGTGATCTTAACCTCTGAGTCTATAGACTCTGTCTGTGGATAGATGATCTTGGATATGATCACTGCTCCTGGGGCAGCCATGATAGATGCCGCCAGCAGATGCTTTGCAAAAATCAATCGCTGCACGGGATCGCCTCCTCCCAAAAAACCAATGTATGCTGCCAGCACCCCTCCAGCCACAGTAGCCATGCCGCCTGTCATCACCAGTAGGATCTCGGAGCGATTCATGTTATCCAGATACCCTTTGATAAGCAGCGGCGCTTCTGTCTGGCCCAAAAATATATTCCCCGCTACACTCAGGCTTTCCGCACCACTCAGCTTGAGTGCCTTGCTGAGCAACCATGCCAACCCATATACGACCTTTTGAATCACACCTAAATAGAAAAGCACACTCGTAATCGCTGAGAAGAATATCACAGTAGGTAGAATCTGTAGCGCAAAAATGTAGCCCATAGAATCTATATCCATCAGACTACCGAACAGGAACTGACTCCCTATCTTGGTGAACTCCAAAACCTGTGTAAATATCCGTCCTACAAACTCGAAAATCGCGCGTACAAATGACAAGTGCAATACGCCCATTGCCAAAGCTACCTGAATGGCCAACCCTATCCCGACAACCTTCCAGCGTATCGCGCGACGGTTGCTACTAAATAGCCATGCTATCAGGATCAACACCGCCATACCCAGCATACCACGCAACACCGACACCACTCTATTTTCCTCTTCTAGCGGTTGGAGTTGTTCCCCCATGACAGACTGAGCGATTATAGAATCTTGTGGAGCACTGATCACCGTATCGATAGGTACCGGTGCTATTGTAGATTGTGCAGGGATCGTATCTGCTAAGACAGGACTCCAGACCAAACACATTATGGTCAGAAGTAAAAGAGCGAAACTTCTAAATATCATCAAAGGGCACCTTAAGGCTAAAAGTAGTGAGTTAAACCAAACGCTAAATTAACAGCCGTTAACATTGAGGACAAAGCATTTGCAGGATAACTTTCCTTCTAGGTGGGAAAAGGCATAAGAAATGATTCCCACCATCAGGAGATTATAGGAGTGTCAATCAACTGCGACACGCCAGTAGAGCAGCTAATATCCAAAAGAGGTTTGTTCTCCTCATCCCGAATGACCAATTTTGGCAATGAAAACAAAGACACATGAAAATCCACTTCGAAAACACTGTATATAGTCCACAGGAGTTTGTCCAACTCGCCAGCACTGTCCCTTCCTATGCCGCGCTGTTTGCATTCATCGAGGGATGGCTATCAGATCAAAAAACTTTTCATTTTCAGTCGTCTGGCTCTACGGGAAAGCCAAAAAAAATAGAAATCAAACGTAGACAAATAGAAACCAGTGTCTTCGCCAGTGCCAGAGCACTATCCCTGAGTCCCAAAGATCGGGTATTGCTCTGTCTGAGCCCTGCCTACATCGCCTCCACCATGATGATGGCCAGAGCGCTCATCCTCGACATGGACATCTACATCGAAAAACCCAGCGCTAACCCGCTGCACCTGCTGGACCACCCTATAGACTTTGCGTCCTTCGTCCCTTTCCAGATCTACAAAATGATCGAAGACCGCAGCTTTGGTCAACTGGAAGGAATCAAAAACATACTCATCGGTGGCGCACCACTCTCTGGCGAAGCTTTTGATATTTTGTCGTCTCTCAACACCAACATCTACCTGACCTACGGCATGACCGAGACGGTCAGTCACATCGCACTCATGAAGGTACAAGGCAAGAGCGAAGACGCATACTATGACGTGATCGATGGTGTCAAAATAGGTCAAGACGAGGCACAATGCCTCAACATATCAGGCATCATCACGGACAATCAACGCATCCAAACGACGGATGTCGTTCAGATTTTGTCTCCCAAGAAATTTCTATGGCTAGGCAGGGCGGATTTCGTAATCAACTCTGGCGGCATCAAAATCCATCCGGAGCAGTTGGAAAAAACCATCGCATCGCTACTACCTCAGACGCACTACTTCATCAGCAGCGTAGCAGACACGCAGCTGGGCAGCAAGTGCGTATTGATCACAGAAACTGCCATCACCGATGCGCTCTTCGGTCAGATACAGGCACTGATCACCGATCAGTTCTCCAAACACCACAGTCCAAAGGAACAGCATACCATCACGCCCTTTATCACGACCGAAAGCGGAAAACTCAACCGAAAAACCACCATGCAACAGCTACACTAGGACTAGATTACACTAGAGTTTCACCACGACTTTGCCTGTAGACTTACCACTCTGAAACAGCTTGATGGCATCATGCAGCTGATCGAAAGCAAAAACACTCCCTACGAAGGGCTTGCCCAAATCCAGCTTGTTCATCGCCACCAATAGCTCATCCATGATCTCTACCTTCTCATACAGCCAGATCAGGTTGAATCCCATCACCGATTTGTTCTCCTGTATCATCTGCTGTGGATCTAGTTTGGGACGGGTGAGAAACTTCCAGAGCAGTTTGAAGTAGTTGGGTTTAGAGCCCGGAGAGGCGAACTGCGAGGCACCCACGACGACCATTCTGCCCTGAGGCGCCATGGTCTTGTAGCCCGCCTTAAAGATCTCTCCCCCGATCGTCTCTATAATCACATTGAGCTCACGATCGCCCAGCGACTTTTTCAAATCCGCTTCGAATGCCTTGCTACGCACGATCGAAGCATCAAACCCTTCGCGTGCCAGCACGTCCAGTTTTCGGTCACTGCCGACTGTACCTACTGTGAACGCCTCGTAGCACTTGGCTATGCGGTTGGCCAGTATCCCTACACCACCTGCCCCACTGTGGATCAGGACATTCTGCCCTTTTTTCAATCCCCCGAGATAGACCAGCGCATAGTAGGCGGTCAGTCCCTGTACGAGAAACGCCGCGCCCTCCTCCTCTGTCCAGCCCTCAGGCAACGGTACGATGTGCCTATCGTCGATATTGAGACGCGAGGCATAGCCCCCAAAGCGCGTCACGCCCATGACTTTGTCCCCTTTCTTGTAGGTGGTGACCTGATCGCCGACTTGATCCACCACACCACAAAACTCTAGCCCAGGCACGAAACTCCCCTTAGGCGTGGCACTGTACAGCCCATGGATGGCAAATACATCTGCAAAATTGAGCCCGATGGTTTTGACCTCCACTTGCACCTCATTGGGTTGTGGAGCGGAGATTTCTTCTTCTACTAGTTTGAGGTTGGCGGTAGAGCCGACTTTATCGATTCGGTAAGCTTGTCTGAGCATGTTGACTTGTTTTATTGGGATACAAAAGTAAACAAAACCGCCAACCTAGCCTTTAACCAATAGCTCCCAATAATGAATAACCAACCGCACTACGCAAAACCTATTTGAGGACACAAACATTGTTTTTGGGAAAGATCCTGCTGGTGCGCTCAAGGAAAGGCAACAAGAAAGAATAGAGTGCTGATTGGTCAGCTGAGGCATGACACATGCCCTTAAGATACGGTCGCATTACAAATGCTGCCGAACGAGATGGGCAGTAGCCCAGAGTCCTATCTTGAGAACGACCATTCCCATCCCTAGACTTAAGAAAAGAGGCTATGAAAGTATGATTTAATGAACTGGGGCGGAGCGTAAAGAAAAAATCTGTTAAACGTTTTTAGCGAGGAGCCGTTCCTGTTGATCGGGAGTGCTTGAGTCACGAATGACCATTCCTCGGTATTCTATTGATTCTGAGCGGAGCGGCGGTGCTGTTCCCCGCACACCTTCGGTCACGCAGCATGGGCATTCGCTATACGCACTGTTACAGGCAGTTTTTAATAATCACTTCGTTCCGTAGTTGAGTAAGGCAGATAATCAATTCACCCACATAAGTTGATTTTTCAATCATTTGTTCGTTCGAGTATGACGGAGCTAGTGTTGCCACAAGTTCTGAGGCTTGTTGCCTATAAATGTCTGTGAGTTTGGTGTTGTAAAAACCAACTAATCGTCCGTTTTCATCAAATCCACCTGAAGATGTTATAAGTTGATCTTCAAGATTTTCGATTGCTTTAGTGGCTTCACAATCGCTGACAACATTCTTAAAGGCGGTTGCTTGGTTCCAATAGTGAGCAGTCATAAGCTCAGTGTAATGTTCTTTTAATTGAGGTGGAGTGTTCAATGGAATAATATCCCACACGATCATGATTACTGGAAGAAATATCAAAGCCAGTTCAGCTCCGATAATGTTGGGGTTGAGCCAAATGTATATAGTTCCAACTACGATAGAGAGTACTGATAAAGCTGCGGTAATAATCATCATTTCAGAATTGCCAGGTAAGCGCAGAATTTTCATCAAAGTGTAAATGACAATTGATACTGTTGTTACTGATATTGATATGAGAAATGCAGAGGCTAATTTCTTACCGCTTTGTAGAATTTCTTTTCTGCTGTTCAGAGTTATGTAGATTAGTAATATGGGAAGTACTATAAAAAGCATCAGCAGGCCAATAGACTTGAGTTCGGGTATGAATTGCAGTACTATTCCAAATATGGCTGTAACTAAGATGCCATTCTTAAAGTTGATCTTCATTCGGTTCGGTTAATTGCCTGTAACGTTTAGTGTATGGTGCGTGTCCCGAAGGGTATGCACTATAAACAGTGTTGTGTACAGTTATTTTATTAGTCCTTTTTTTATTCTGATAAACTCATTTGAGAACTCTTTTGCTTGTCTAATACTTTTTATTAAGGATATAGTTTCCTTATTATATTGTGCTTTAACAGTCCAATTATACGAACCGTGAATAACAGTATTAAAATCAATTACACAGAATTTGTTGTGCATTAAACTAGTTTTAGAAGTCCAATATATTTCAAAATGATTATTGAGTTTATCTTTTAATTTAGAGTTGATTTTATCATCATTAAGGATAATTTGAACGTTAAGACCTTCCTTCTTTTTTAAGAATAATGCATTAGCAATATCTGCATTCGTAAACCACGCAACCGCTATCCAAATGGTATACTTAGCATCAGTAATTTCTTGAATTATTAAATCTTGAATTTTGTCAAATTGTGAAATAATATTTACACCATCTGTCCCATTCAAATCAGTTAAGAATTGAGTCAATTGTGTATTGTCATAATTTTGATTGACTCGAATTGCTAAATCTAATATTTGACTTTTTCCCAATCCCACAAGTCGTGAATAAACATAATTACGTTTGCTTTTAAATGCTTCATCAATTGTTCCTTTTTCAAGTCCCAAGTTTTCGCAAAGCTTTGGTAAAATATTAGCAGATTCCGCTATTAATGTCTCTTGAATTAATTGAGAAAACTTCTTAGCATCATTATCAGAAATGTTTCTTTTCTCGCTTAGACTTTTTGTCGGTTCAACAAGTGAATCAGAGATGTAGTCAATTATTCCTTGCAAGTTGGCTTTTAAATCATATGCTTCCGTTATAAACTCAGGTTCTAAGTCTAATCTTTCAAGCATTTTTTGCAACTCATTATCATCTACTCTTTGAGCAGAAAAAAAGAACCTTTTGACAAGGTCTTTAAAGGAAAAAAGGTAAGCAGTGATTTTATCTGGGTCATCACTCGGAGAACAGTGTCCTAAAGGGAATTCCTCAATTTCTTGAGATAAGTTTATGACTCTTTCAATTACTTTAGACATGATTCTGTTTATTGTACACAACACTTCGCTATACGCAATTGCGTATATATACTATTGGTATCAACACTACGACAGTCATTGATATATCCCCAAGAATACCCCTTAGCCCTGATAGATACAAGCAAGCGAGTCTCTAAGATCAAAGTACGGCCTATATATACCTAGATACAGGGGGGCTATTCAGTGAAGTGTGTCGGGATATGCTCCTGACGCCTCCGAGTCTTCGGATTTGTTCCTGACGCCATCAGGAAGGAAACCGTGACGCTAAATACTGTCCTGCAGGCTGCAGAAAGGGGCTGTTTTTGTCTTTTCAAAAACCCGTGCAGGTTTGACTCAAAGTCTGCACGGGTTTGACCTAAAGTCTGCGCAGATTCGGAGCAAAGTCTGCGCAGGTTTGATCTAAAGTCTGCGCGGGTTCGGAGCAAAGTCTGCGCGGGTTCGGAGCAAAGTCTGCACGGGTTTTCTAGCAAACCTGTACAGGTTTAGCATAAAGTCACAGCAGGTTTGTGGCAAAGTATCAGTAGGTTTTTGGTAAAGCTTCAGTAGGTTTGGGACAAAGTCTGCGCAGACAGATCAAAAGAGGTGTAACTATAGAAGTCTGAAATCCATATTATACGTAGGTGCCCCTTGAGCTCAACGAATTTAACAGTATTGTATGCCGCCCCTCTGACTCCCCTGGTCGTAGCGTCCGCTCGATGATAAGTAGCTTAACACCAAGTCCCCTTCCTCTCCTGCATACTGTCTGGCAATCCACTCTCTCCGGCTTTCTGCATTTGCTTTATCCTCCAAGATATCCGAACCTACTAGCGTATCGGTGAGAGCTGCGTTCCACCGAAGCTGACCAAATGCTCAGTTCGCACATGCACTATGACGCCATGTTATCTTCCTTTTTTCGTTTTGACAGTTTGTTCTTGGTTGCGTAGTTCAATGAATTTATTGCGATAATCTTCAAATTTGAACGTATCCATAATCAAATTGTAGCAAAATGAAGCTTTGTAAAGTTCTGGTACATACCATTTTTGATTGGATTTCTGTAGTTTTTCAAGCATCTCAGATGGTGCGTAATACATTACTGTTCGCGTTCCGTGTTGGTTGGAAAGTTCAGATACAAAATTAGCCAAATCAGTCGGATACATTTTTTGGTAGGTTTCGTATGGTAGCAAGAACAACTTCCCGTTCGCAATAACTTTGAAAGTCACTTCGTCTTCTGTTTTCATTGTTAGAAAGCCAAGTTCGACTAGCTGATTCCAGATGTTGCCGATGTTAGGCGTTGAATCCATTGGAGAAAGTTCAACCCTCTCACCATCAACGTTCTTAATCAGATATCGCTTATAGTTCCAGATGCTATCCTGATTATATGTTAGTTCGAGGTAAGAGGAATAGAACCAAGGGCTTGATATCGTGAACTTAAATTCGAAGATGTTCGCAGAATCGTAAGGTTTATCAAATAGAGTTGAGTCGTTGTTCGGTTCAAATGAAAACTGACATTGCCCAGTTAGTGGGCCTAAAAGTATGAGAAAAACTAATATCGGCTTCATGGTGCATGGAAGATAACGCCTATACATCATTCGTGCTGATTGTAAGGCAGATTGTTTCGGTTACAATATAGCTGAATCGCAGATTCAGCGGGGCTGGAGTAAGCTCATATCTATCCTCTAGCAGCCAAAAGCATAAATTGATGTATGATGTTATGTGTTTTTTCTTTTAAGCATATTAGTTATCATATATACGAAGTTGAGTAATAGAACACTTGGAATAATACAGAAAACCCCAATTACGGAATATGTGTATGACGACCCACTCAGTATTGAATTCAATTTCTTTGGGGTATGCTCATATGGGAATAAATACACAAATATCATTAACACAACACCAATAATGCTTTGAATAAGTAGGGAATAGTTGAGGATATTAACTAAGAGTTGGAACGTGATTTTTTTGTATAGCCTCTTCTTCAATGCTTGAAAAACAATGGGAGTTAGAAATAGAATTGTCACTACTATGGTAACTATTTCGATGTGAGCTACAATCATTTGACAATAGAGATTCTGCTCTTATATTTTTCAACGAAAACTTTAGCTTCTCTTAGATTCTCGGGGTAATTCACATTTATTAAGATGTCATCATCCATTATGCGTTGATATGAAAACCCTTCATTATAGAGATATTCTACAGTTTTCCATTTTCCTTTATCTGTTCGTTTTGGAGGTCGAAACCTATGCGGCATTAAATTCATCAATTCACCACAATCTGGACAGTTAGATGCTCTGATATCATTAAAATCAAGACCTATACTAAAAGACTTTCTGCATTTAAAGCAAATATTTTTATGTCCCATTGTTGATTTAAATTCTCAGTCTTTACACATAACACCCGAGTATGTGACACCATGTCACATATCCGCAATGTATCTTTAACTAATCTAGTAGTTTTTTTATGGTTGCCAAACCTTTGACTGCTACATGGGTGTAAATTTCTGTGGTTCGTAACGAATTATGCACCAGCAAGGTCTGTATGTAGCGCAAGTCTGTGCCAGACTCTAGCAAATGCCTGAAAAAGAAAAGAAAAAGTATGAGGCTTGCGAATTCTAGCTACTGAGGCTGCTCTTGCTACGATTTTGGAGACACTGGTTTCTCCCCCTGCAGCCTACGAGAAGGTTTCCGAGCACTCGGATTTATCCCTGCGGCTTACTCCTTCATCACTTTGGTTTGGATCTCCTCCTCTCCCGAGCGAACCGTGAGCAAGTACATGCCTGTTTGCCAAGCAGACATATCGATGGCATTGTCACCCGATGACAACTGCAAGCGAGCCAGCGCTTGACCTTCTAGGCTGTAGACGGTCGCTTCACCACTCTCATGACTCCCGATATCGATTTTCAGTTGGTTTTGCACAGGGTTGGGGTAGACTTGGACATCTATCTGCGGCGCTGACTGTGCCTCACTGATATCCGCCACTCTCGACCCTCCATTGGACCAGACGAAGGCATCCAGTGCCCAAGTCGGCTGGCCATTGCTCTGCCAGCAGTGCTTGCCATAGCCTGCCCAGTTGTTGTAGCCCTGTGGCTCCCAATAGAACACCCCCAAACTACCGTTGGCTGCTGATTGGTTGATGATTTCGTAGAGCGCATCGTAGGACGTAGCGATCGGTGAGGCAGCCATGCCTACTTCGCAGAGCATGGTACTCTTGCCGTAGCGGTTGGATAGGTAGCCGATGTTGTATGCGTAGTTGCTCACCGTAGATTGCCAAGAAGATCCCGGATACAGCGAAAGCCCAATAATGTCATAGGTCGCTCCATAACTCGCCAAGCCATCCAGGTTCCATTGCAACACAGACAGGTTCTCGCCATTCGCGAGATGCACGATAGTCTTTGCATTCGGGAATACCGATTTGGAGGCATTGTTCCCCGTATTGACCAACCAAGCGTAGTTCTGAAAACCATTGGTGGATGCTTTGCCCAGAGGCCACATCATCCCATCATTGGTCTCGTTACCGATCTGAACCCATTTGGGGGTTACGCCTGCATTTTTGACAGCTGTCAAAACACTGACCGTATGGTTCCATACGGCATTCATCATCTGGCTCATGTTGTAGCCTGACCATGCCGCTGGTGGAGTTTGATGGCCTGGATCTGCCCAAGTGTCACTGTAGTGAAAATCAATCATCACATCCATCCCGGCATTCTTGGCCCATACCGCTTTGGTAACGACATCACTTTGGTTGTTCCATCCACTGGCAGGGTTGACCCACACACGGAGGCGGATAGCACTCATGTGGTGATCCTTGAGGATGTCATGTAGTGGTGTACTGTATCCGCTATCATCGTACCACTGATAGCCCGAGGCGATCATCTCACTCTGCCAACTGATGTCGGCTCCTTTGACGAATTGTGCGTGTGCCAAAGGAGAAATCAGGCATAGCACGAGTGTACAGAGGATGATTCCCATCCTCTTGGTTAAAAATGTAAACATAATCTAGTCTATTTAAGTTATTAGCCCCTCACTTGAGAGGCGATCATAATCATTGCTTTTCATGCTGTTGTTGTGGAAAAGAAATAATCATGGGCGCAACGGACGGTTGCGCCATAGACCTGATTTGACCTTATGCTACTTTGTCAAGCGTATGCTTTCGATGCTGTATTGGTAAGTCTCCTGTCCCCCGATAGAAATCTGTATCGATTCGACCCGAGAGATGTCTAGCTGCTCCACTACGGCACTGCGCTCGAAGTAGTAGGGCAAAAAGCCCGGGTAGGGTCTCGGTAGCGTCACCAGCTGCGTCGGTTTCAGATCTGCCAGCGCCAAACGGTAATCCTTCGCTTCTGCACCGAGCGTCACTGTCGCCCCAAAACTACTCCCGTCCTCACCGATGAGTGTGACCGTCACAGGCGTGTCGCGCTGCGAGCTTCCTCGGAGCACCAGCTTCGTATAGCCTGCCAACGCTGCGGCTCTCGCCCCGATCACATCTCCAAAATATGACCGCACCGAATAGTCCGTCATGAGGCTCTTGTCTTCGTTGGTGGGCAACTGCTCCATATCGAGGGTCAAGGTAGACTTGGCAGGCTCAGCACTCGGCAGCAATGCCACGTCTGAGGACCACACCCAGTTCAGCTCTTCAAAATCCCGCGCTGCATCGAAGAGATATAGATCCGAATCCTCGCCCACGACTCTCGTGGTATAGGTCGCCTCTTGGTAAAAATCCCAATCCTTCGGTGCGCCCATCACTCCAGCAGGATAGGTCTTCGTCCCCTCCTCAGTCTCCACGAGCAGATAATAACTGAAATACCCCGCTTTGACCGCCTCCGCAGGGACCGTCACTGCATAACTATAACCCGCCGTTCGTTGCATGTCGTAGGTCTTTGCGCCCCATGTATTGGGGAGGATTTTGACCGATGCAGGTGCGGATGCACTGACGACCTCCGCCTCTATCTCTAGTGCTGTGCCAGCGGTCACTTCCTGTGTCGCGCTGTGCAGTACGACAGTCTCTTCGAGGGTAGTCGCAGGGGCGGTGTACTCCCCTAGTCTGATGTTTTTATAGGTATCTGCTGCGCTCCACTTTACGGCTTTCCCCTTGCGGGAAATGAGGTACGTGCCGGGAGATACAGCGACAGTCTGCCCTTCTGCTTTTCCGCTCACGGCATTTCCTGTATTGATGCCTTGGATGGAAAAATCCTTTCCCAAATCGGGCAACTGCACCGTCATCGGCCAAGTATTCCATACGATATCGGCGAGCTTCTTGTCAGGGCTATTGGTGCCAAACAAGTTGTCGATCCACACGGCATCCGGCATCACCTCTAGTCTCCAGACTCCTTTCTCCAGTTGGTCGAGGAAGTAAGCCCCTCTCCCCTCGTACTGTACCACGGCAGAGTTGCCAAAGCCAGCGATCTCTTTCAGTTTCTTCGTATTGGACGGTAGGGTACTCGTGTGATTCGTATAGTAGAATTTGTCCTCCGTGACCATCTCTGCTAGATCCTCCTCGTAGCTGACGCGAAAGGCTTCAAAAGACGCATTGGCTGGATAGGCCCCATAGTCCGCATACACGGGCACTTGGTGAAACACCTCCGAACATATCTTCAAACTCAGCGCCTTTTGCGGAGCATATACTAGATTCATGTAGTGGGTATCGTACTCGGTATTGTTGGCAGCCATGTAGGTCGGGTCATAGGCAAAATGTGTCGCCCACTGGATCCCCGCTGTACGAAAACTCCGCGCCATGGCAGGGTAAATGTACGAGCGGCCCACGTCTGCTGCATCAAATTCGTAGACCACTTTCGCTCCTTTCTTGAAGCCCTCGTGTGCCTTGAACGGGATATCGTAGTTGTCCACGTTAGGCAAAAGGTTGCCTCCGATTTCTTCGCCAGACCCTAGTCCAGTAGGATACCACTGAAAGGTCCCACCATCGATCCCTGCTGCGTAGTAGGCATCCTCTAGGTGTATGCTGTGGCTGACGTTGTAGAAGATCGGCTTTTGGCAGCCTGTCTTCTTCATCGCCTGCACCATCTTGCTGACGAATGCCGTCACTTTCTCTATCGACTCGTCGTGGTGCGGCTCATTGCTCACCTCGAATGCCACGATATCTGGATCGTCCTTGTAGGCAACTCCTGTGTAGGGATTGACGTGATTGAGAAACTGATAGAGATAGTTGGCCTGCGCCTCTATGGCATCCGGATTAGTCAAACAATCCTCTTTGCCGTACTTGTTGGCAAAGCCTGGTGTTTTCTCCGCTGGTTCGGGCCAGCCGTTGTCCCAAAACGCAATCGGTGTGATGAGGAACTTCATGTTACGCTCCTTCATTTTCATGAGCATGTAATCGAACAGCTCCAAATGCTCGTTTTCGATCAAATTGCCCAACGAGTCACAGATCTCAGTGTCCCAGACGTGTACACGGTAGGCATCAAATCCCAATCGTGCAAAATGATACACATCTTTGTCGATCTCCGCTTTGATGTCTACCCCTTGGCGCATGGCCGTGCGGTAGGCATGCGCAAACGGCACGGTATAGTTGACCCCAAAACCCTGCACCTCGGTCTGGTCTGGCCAGTGCATGATTCCGTTGGCATCCACGGTCACATCAGTACGGCTACCCGTGCTGTTTTGTCCCTGCGATGTATGCACCAGCATCACCGCGATTATCATCAGATATATATGTTTCATCGTAAAAATCTTTCGCAATACACTCCCCTTCAGCCTATCTCGCGATAGCTGTCCGGTGTATTTTTCTATGTCCTTGTTTGTGCTTACTTGGCGCGTAGGGAGTCCTTACTCCTGCCCCTCATAGGTAGCGGTCATGTAGTCAAATCCGGCATTGGCATTGCCGTCATAATCAAAAAATGCGTTGTTCTCCCAAGCAGAGCCTGTACCCCAGAGATCCTTCATCTCCGAAGAAATCCAAGCGGGCTCCCAATAGATGACACCCATTCCGCCGGCATTGATCATGCTCTGCGTGATGGATTGCAACAAATCCGATTGTCCAGTCGGCGTGTATGGATAGCCTGACAGTGCCTCTTCTCCACCGAAGAGGTTGTTGTAACTATCGGCTCCCTCGGTCGTCCATGGGTAGGCTGTCTCTAGGATCATCACGTCCTTACGGTATTTGGCCTTGAAGCCCGCAACCGTCTCCTCCAACTGCGACAGACCAATCGTCGTGTGCCACAGTGGGTAATATGAAAATCCGATGATGTCGTACCCCGATAGTCCGAGGTTGTCAAACCACCAGTCGACGTTCTTGGGATCAGCGACGTGTAGGATGACCTGAGTATCCACCGTAGCGTTGGCTTCTACATCGTTGACGGCCAAGATGCCCTTGTTGATCACCGCTCTAAAATTCGTCCAACTGTCGTTGCACACGTTGCAATTTGGGAAAGCCGCTTTGGCATCCGAGTACATCATGCCACAGTTGGTCTCATTGCCTAACTGTACGTACTCTGGCATCAGGCCTTTGTCGTTGAGATAGGTCAGTGTCTTGTGCGTGTAGTTGTAAACCGAGTCCTCTAGCACCGCGATATCTGTGATATCTGCCCATGCCTCAGGCACATACTGCTTCTCTGGGTCTGCCCAGGTATCACTGTAGTGAAAATCCAAAAGTACCTGCATCCCTGCGGCCTTGCTCGCGACGATCGCACGCTCCACATCGGCTAGATCATTGTACATCTGGGTTCCGTCCTCGCCGTAGACCTCTTGTGTCCAAGTCGGCGTGTGCCACAGTCTGAGCCTCACGATTTGGTTTCCCTTGTCGGCAAAAATCTCGTAAGGATTCGTCTCCTGTCCTTCTACTTGAAAAATCCCTCCTTGGTCCAAAATCTGATTGACATAAGACAAATCAGCGCCAAACTGAAAATCAACTACTTCCGGCTCTGGTTCTGGATCGGGATCAGGAGTTGATCCTTCGTCCTCACTGCAGTTCCACAGGGTCAACAACATCAAAAAGGCGAATAGGAGGTTCATCTTGGGTATCTGATTCATGTTACAAAACATCTAATTTAAACCTGAAATATTGACCAAAGGAAGCCTCTGGTCAATATTTGAGGCATAAAAAGTTAAAAGTACAATATTTAAAAGCCGCTCTTCGGCTGACAGTTTTCGACAGCCCACGGCTATCTGTTTGGTTCTAAGGCTATCTCGGAGCAACTACACGCCACGAGATAGTTTAGTCATTGCTTATTGAGTCAACTCGATGGTTTTGGCCGTCAAGTCAATGGCTATCGCATAGCTACCGGTCTCTCCCACTACTACAAAATTGCTGTCTGCATCTTCGTTGTCTCCGAGTACTTCCGTCACCGAACCTTCGGCGAAGTAGCTGTACCCGAACACAGGGTCGCTCCAGTTGTCCATTTCACCAAAGAATCTAAACGAAGACCCGTTGGTAAAATCGGTAGTCCCTTCGAACTTGCCATCCCCGAGGTAAGTCAGTTCGTAGGCTGTCCCAAAAGACCACCCTTGGTCATCGCCCACCAAAAACAGCGTCGTGACTTCCGTTGGTGTTTCTTCCTCTTCCTCCTCTTCTTCTTCTAACTCTCCAGCGACCATCTCGATCGTCTTCTCGTTGAGGTTCACTGTGATCGTATAAGCTCCCGTGGCTGCACCGTTGGTAAAGTTGTTGTCTGCAGGTCCGCCGTCCGTCAAATCAGCAGGGATCGTACCTCCTTCGAAGTAGGTATAATTGTACTGTGTAGCAGCCCAATCGGCGTGCTCAAAGAATCTCCAAATACTCCCCTGCGTGAAAGTGGTCGTCCCTTCGAACACACCCGGAGCAATCGCTCCCAACTGGAAAGCCGTATTGGTATCCCATCCCTGGTCATCACCAATGATATACAGCGTCGGCGCATCTTCCATCGTGATGGTCTTGGTGTTGAGGTTCACTGTAATCTGATAGTCTTGATCGGTGCTCGTATACTGGAAGTTGGCGTCACCATCCCCCGAATTGATCAACACATCGGGTATCGTTCCACCTTCGAAATAGTCTGCATTCCACTGGGTAGCATCCCAAGCCGGCGTCTCGAAGAATCGGAAAAATCCGTCAGCCACAAATGGGCCGATCCCCACGTACTCACCTGGACCTGTGCTTTCTAATACCATAGGCGCACCAAGATCCCAATTTTGGGCATCCCCTATCAAATAGATCGGAGGAAATGTCGTCGCGTAAGGAGTCACCGTTGCGCTGATTACATTAGAATAAACAGGGGCAACTCCTTCTCCTATAGAGGATGCTACTCTAAAATCAACCGCATAAGCTTGTTCAGCTGTAGCCCCCATACCTAGAATCGTAGTGTTCAACGAAGCATTAGCTATCACCAAACTGTCCGCCTGCGTCGTACCTAATCCCTTAGCCTCTGCAAACTCGGTACCTGCAGCAGCTACTTGGAGCGTATAAGTCACAGATGCCGAAAAACCATAATCAGCTTCTGTCCATTCAAACTCATCAAATGCCTCGGCACCCTCGTCATATAGCAAGGTATAGCTACTAGAAGGCAGCTCCGACAATTCGTTCACCGCTGATTCTGAATCCAAAACCGCTTTTTCTACTAATTCCTCCTCACAAGAAATCAACACCAATGAGGCCAGAATGAATGTGTATATTTTTATGATATTCTTCATGTCTCTATGTTTTAATAACCGTCAGTTGGGGTAAGATTTGGGTTGGCAACTAGCTGTGCTGAAGGCACCGGAAAAACATTTCGGTAACTATCTGTAGCTACCCCTTCCTTCACTTTTCCTTTCCATGGCCATTGGTAATCCCCTGTCGTGAACTTGCCAAATCTGACCAAATCCGTACGTCTGTGTCCTTCCCAAAAAAGCTCTCTCGCTCTCTCATCCAAGATAAAATCCAAATCCAAATTGGCATCAGCTACCTCCCCAGAATTGTCACCATAGGCGCGTGTGCGTAGTTCATTGACGTAGGTCAAAGCCTGTGCACGTGTTCCCCCTTCTCCACCACGAAGCACTGCTTCGGCGTACATCAGGTAGGCATCCGCCAATCTAAACAGTGGAAAGTCAGTATCTACCTGTACACTCTGATTAGAATCCGATAGATCTCCATTCAACTTTCTATTTCTAAACTTAGTGACAGCATAGCCATTAGAGAACAGACTGATATCATCAATCTCTAAGCTCTGTCCATCCGTCCAAAACAACGCTCTGCTGTCATTGGTCATGTCAAACTTATTGACCAAAGCTGAGGTCGTCCTCAACCCAGACCAAGCATCGCTGGTCCCGAACATACCCTCTGCGTCCATAGATCCACCGATTTGAGAGTGTAAAATGTATGTCATACCGCCCCAAGTCTGCGTCTGTATCCCATCATAAGTGATCGCAAAGATCATCTCAGGGCTTTCATCGTTGTCCGCTACAAAACTGTATCTATAATCCGTAGGAATCGTGTATCCTCCTGCGAGTACAGTCTGTAGTGCAGCCAAACATTCGTCATACTTGTCTTCACCGATGTACACCTCAGCGTTGAGGTATAACTTAGCGAGCAACATAGACGCAGCACCCTGATCCGCTCGTCCATATTCGAATCCCGCCGCTCCTAATGTCGGCATCATATCAGATAACTCCCCCTCCACATACGCGAACAAATCCTCACGTGTGATACGCTCCGGAAAAAATGCTCCTGGCAAGTTCTCTTCGGTCACGAATGGCATAGCGCCAAAAAGATCCAATCCATGTGAATAAGCTAAAGCACGTAGGAATCTCGCCTCCGCTTGAAATGTCTTGATTTCATCTTCCTCTTTGCCTTCGGTCACTCTGATATACTCGTTGCACAGTGCGACGGTGTACATGATGCGCGAGTGCATCGCTGCGATAAAACCGTCATTGGCAGTCCATGTGTGCCAGTGAAAATCCTTGATCGTCGCATCGTTCCAAGACAAAACCGCCTCATCAGTGGTCAACTCTTGGTGATTCCAATATTGTCTCAGGTAGTTACCAAACCCTTCATCTATCCCTTCAATATCTGGATAGCCATCTGGTCCCTGCTGTCCACTAAGTGCTAGAGTCGCGTACAGTTTTGCCAAGCCTTCTTTGTAATCCGCCACGGTCTCATAGACCTTGTCAGAACCTACTACATCTGGATCGGTTGGACTCACATCCAAATCATTGACACAGGACACGAGGGTCAGCAGGCACAATGATAGTATCGATATATAAATATTATTTGCTTTCATTTTTATGCTGTTTTCGGATTAAAAATTAAGGTTAAGACCTACCAAATAGGTTCTAGGCCGTGGGTAGATATTGTTGTCTATCCCTCCATCAACCTCAGGGTCTATCCCCTCATAATCTGTGATGACAAAAGCATTTTGAACCGTAAAGCTCAATCTTGCTTTTAGCTTGTTCTCAAACAATCCGTCTAGCGTATAGCCTAAACTGATGTTGTCCATCTTGAAGAACGATGCGTCCTGTACGTACATATCTGACCAGTACTGCGGTACAGAAAAACCAATCTCAGCAGCTGACTGTCTGATGTTTCCAAAGTAGCCATTGGCCGACGATTGATACAAGCTCGATAGCGAATTATCCGCTAGTCCATTGTTATATACATAATTGCCTATGCTCCATCTCCCTGAGAAAGAGAAATCGATGTTTTTGTAATTCAATCTAGAGTTGATCCCGACAAGGACATCCGCATTTGGATTTTGATTGTGGTACTTGTTGAACTGGTTGCTGATCACTTCACCGCCTTCTTCTGTTCTATCTACATAGATTCCTTCGAGTGCATTGCCATTGGCATCATACACCTGCTGAAAAGTATAAAAAGCGTATGGTGCATGTCCGACAGTCAAGATTTGAATCTTGTTGTCCGTCCCACCAGCAATAGCCCCTACTTGTACGCCTGGGTCGTTAGGATCATTGGTTTTACTGAGTTGTGTAATCTCTCTGGTGTTGTAAGTAAAGTTCGCTCCGACAGACCAGGTAAAGTCAGCCTTAGACACCAATCTACCCGTCAGCGACACCTCTAACCCACTGATTTCCATAGACCCCACATTGGTGATCAGGTAGTTGCTAAAGTTACTCCCATCTGCGATCGGAATATTGTTGAGCAGATCATCCGTCGTCTTCTGATAGTATTCGATGCTACCCGAGAGTTTGTCATCCCAAAACCCAAAATCCAGACCGATGTTATAAGTAGTCGTTTCTTCCCACTTGAGATTAGCGTCATAAGCAGCCGGTCTCAGTGTGTTGTAATAATCATTGCCAAACTGTACCGATGCACCTGTTGTACTTCTGAGGTACTTTGCAATCGCAGGATAATAAGGATCTACCAAATCAGGCGATAGGCCTTGCTGTCCAGTCACCCCATATCCCAATCTCAATTTCAACATGGAGAGTGAAGGAACACCCTCCAAGAATGACTCATTGTGCAGATTCCAAGCTAGTGCCAATGATGGGAACAGTCCCCACTGGTTGTCTCCAATGAACCGTGATGAACCGTCTTGTCTCACTGTAGCAGTCAGTACATAGCGGCTGTCATAGTCATAGATCAACCGCCCGTAGAACGACACCAAGAAGTTCTCATCCGAATCCTTCGTATCCTGTACCACTTGTGTACCATCGGTGTTTCTATCAAATGTCGTCCCTGCTCTCTCCCAGTGCTGCCACGAATATCCACCAATCACGTCGACGCTATGCTGACCAAACTTCTTATTATAGTTAAGATAAAACTCTAAAAGCTCAGAATTCGACTCGCTCGTATAGTCAAGCAAACGTCCGTTGTCTCCTGTATAATCCCTGTAAGTCCATGTCGTCCCTGGTAGCGCATTGTCCACCCCATCCGTACTTGTTCTGTCCATACCAAGGTTAAGATTTGCTTTCAATTCAGGAAAGAAATGAAATTTGTAATCCAACTGTACATTACCAATGAATCGGTTGACATCTGCCGTGTTTTCTCTCAACTCCAACATCGCTACTGGGTTGCTGATGAACGTATTGGCTGGACCTTCTGGGTCGATGCTGCCGTCAGGTAGTGTCGTGGTGGTATAGGCAAAATAGCCATTGTAGCGGCTGTTGCCATTGTAGACTGGCTGTGTTGGATCAAAATTAACCGCAGAGCCTACCGCTCCTTCGTCTCCAAAATTAGAGTTAGCCAAAGTCCCTTTGGCGTTGACATTGACTTTCAAATGGTTGTCAAGTAGACTAGGACTCAAATTCAATGACAAAGAATGACGTGTCGTAGAAGTCGTCTTGAGTATACCGTTTTGATCCGTAAATCCATAAGACGCTCTGAAAGGAATACCTCCTGCGGCTCCTGAAACACTTACGTTATGGTTTTGAGAAATAGCCGTTTCGAATATCTCCTTTTGCCAATCGGTGTTTTCATCACCCAACTTTCTCAATGCTGCATCATCAATCCCGCTAAAATCAGAGCCGTTTAGACCTGTCACCAACTCTCTGTATTCATCTCCTGTAAGCACATCTACATATTTGGTCGGTGTACTGACTGATACTTGGCTATTGAGGTTTACTTTTAGTTTTCCCGATTTCCCTTTTTTGGTCGTAATCAAGATGACACCATTGGATGCACGTGAACCGTAGATCGCTGCTGCAGAAGCGTCCTTTAGTACTGTGAAAGATTCGATATCATTTGGGTTCAAAGTATTGAGCGGGTTGGACAATCCACTCACTGCGCCATCGTCGATTGGAAAACCGTCAATTACGATCAGTGGGTCGTTGGTCGCTCCCCCTAAAGAAGATCCTCCTCTAATACGAATGGTAGAGGCACTACCCGGTGCGCCCCCAGCGCTGGTCACTGAGACCCCTGCCATACGGCCTGTTAATAGGTCTTGTGGTGAAGTAGTCACGCCTTGATTAAAATCTGTGTCTCCTAAAGTAGCCACTGCACCTGTGACATCATCTTTTTCCACTTCCCCATAGCCTATCACGACTATTTCGGAGAGAGTCGCTACATCGAGATTCAAAGTCACATCTACAGCAGATCTACCTGCCACGAGGGATTCCTGTGTTTCATACCCTACAAAAGAAAATACCAAAATGGCATCTTCGGATTTAAGAGTCATCGAAAACTGGCCGTCTATATTAGTTACTGTACCGTTGGTTGTACCTTTTTCTAAGACACTGACCCCTGGCATTCCTCCTGGTTCGTCGACAGCTGTCACAGTACCTGTCACGCTCTGTTGAGCGAAGGCTATGACTGCCCCGAATAGGATGAAACAAATTATTAGTAGTTGCTTTTTCATACGCTCATGCTTATTAGTTTGATAGTAGTTCAATAATCTTACTCAAAACTAGATATTAGCTTTTCTCGTCACTTGCACAAATCATACACAAACTATGAACTTTAATCCATTTTCATGTTTTAAAGCGCGATTAAGCCTGTTTATACACAAATTAGCAACGTGACTGTAGCTAAGCTGTATGCGTGCAAGAGCATCACTGGAATCCCAAGCATACAGGTCGATTGGTTATATTGCAAGCAGATTTTGTAGTACATGAAAACAAACAAACAACTACCCATTTCATTTCTTATTGGACTCATGGTTCTATACAGTTTTTTGGCTCCAGCCCAAGAGCTGTACTTCTCGACCTTATCGATGCGGGATGGGTTACCCACCAACATCATGGCGGGGGTCACCCAAGATCAGTATGATTTTATTTGGGTGAGTACAGGTAGTGGTTTGGCTCGATATGATGGCAACAAATTTACTTTATTTAAGAAAGGTGAAGCGGACAATACGCTCCCATCCAACGAACTAACCTCTGTCGTGTCTATTGGTGACTACATCTGGGTTGGTAGCTGGGACGGACTTTGCAAAGTCAACGTCAAGACCTTTGAAATCACACGAATCGACTTACAGGGAGCCAATACCATTCGCACGCTGCATGTAGGGCAGCAGGATGTACTATGGATAGGGACTGCCAAAGGACTAATCCGCTACGACCTCACCACTGACAATTTCGAACGGCTAAACAATGAACAACATAGCCTCTCGCACAATATGGTGCGTAGTATCTATGAAGACCAAAATGGTACGGTATGGGTAGGCACCTATGATGGTCTCAATCTCCTCAAAAAGGGGCGAAGACAATTCGAACAAGTGACACTAACCAATCCGCCTGCTACCAACCAAAATCACCTAGTCCTAGACATCAAACCCTCGATCAACCACGACCCTAATATTTGGATAGGGACGGAACTCGGCCTCTACCGTATCAACACGAATACACTGGAAAGCTATTCGTTCACGGCTTATAATCCCTCGTTTAGCAACCCCGTCATTAAGTGGATCTATCCCGATACCGAAGGAAAACTCTGGCTAGGAACTGATTTTGGTCTCAACATCTTCGACCCCATCACGAAGACCAACTCGACACATTTTCACAATCCTCAGCTCCCCTACTCCATCGCCAACAATGTCGTGATTCAAATCTTCGAGGATAAAAGTGGTGTCATCTGGTTCGTCACCTCCAACGGACTGAGCCGGATCAACAAGTACGGTAACTTCTACACCTTTCACGACATCACCTACGAGGCAGGTGGTCGTGCGATTGGCAACCAGATTAAGTCCTTTCTCATTAGCCGAACGGGAGACTACTGGCTCGCAACCCAACACGGTGTGATCCAACTCGACCCTCATACGGGAAAGAAAAAAATCTTCAATACAGCCAGCTCTGCGGACCAAAGACTCCTTCTCGATAATGTATCTACCCTAGAAGAAGACCAGTTTGGACAGATATGGATAGGTACTGCCAGTGGGATCAACATCTGGGACGAGCAATCCCAAAGCATGACCGCCATCAAGGCTGCCCCTAGCAATGGGCTACAATCCAACTATATCGGCAATTTCACCCAGCAGGATGATGGCACACTCTGGGTCAGCGCATGGCAGGGTGGATTATACAAGATAGAAGGAGATCTAAAGGCTCACTCCGATCTACGATTCAAAGAGGTCTCCAGTCTAGCGTCAGGATCAGAAAAACACATCTATGGCGCAGGATACATCTGGACGATCGAGTATGACCAACTATACCGTGTCCATACTGAATCACTGGAGAGCACCCCAGTGATTGCCTTCAATAAATTAGCCGCCAACCGCATGATCTATACCCTCTACTGCTCCGATAGTGGAGAGATATGGGCTGGCACTCTCAATGGCCTCATCCAATACGACCCCTCATCACACCAAGTGACATGGCATCCGTTTTTGACGGACAATGACGAGATCGTCACCAGTATCATAGAAGACGATGCAGGAAACATTTGGAGCGTCACCAACTCCTCGCTGCAAAAACTCTCTGCAACGACGAAACATTTCGAAATCTTCCCACTGGATCACAACCTACCGATCAAGAGCTTCTATTTCGGCTGTGTAGTCAAAAACAAAAATGGCCAAATCCTCTTCGGTGGAGACAACGGATTTATCAGTTTCGTGCCGAATCAAGCCACACCCAATGCCTACATCCCCTCCGTGTATGTCACCGACCTAGACATCAACAACCGACACATCTCCATAGGAGAAGAGCTGGATGGTCGCACACTACTGACACAAGACATCTCCTTTGTCGAACATCTCGAACTAGACTATGACGAACGGTCTTTTGCACTGCAATTTTCCTCATTGGACTTTTGGCAACCCAACAAGAACCTTTATACCTACCGCCTCGAAGGGTTCGAAGACAACTGGCATCAGGTGTCAGGCGCGAACAACCTTGCCATCTACTCCAACGTCAAAGCAGGTGACTATACCTTCGTCGTGCGTGCGATCAACTACTACGGTCTAGAAACTGAGGCGGTCACACGTCTACAGATGACCATCAACCCACCGCTATTCCTCAATGGCTACTTCATCACCTTGTACATCGTCATGCTCTTGGTCTTCATCTACTATGCGCTCAAAACCTACTCGACGAGAGTACATCTCAAGAACCAACTGCAGATCACACGACTCGAAGTAAAACACGCTGAAGAAATCGAGCGAACCAAAGAAGTCTTTTTCACCAATATCTCCCACGAACTCCGTACACCGATCAGCCTCATCCTCCCTCCGATTCACCAAGTACAGCATACAGGTACACTAGATACAGAAAGTAAAACACTGATTGCCCTAGCAGAAAAAAATGCGGAAAGACTACTCCGTCTGGTTAATCAGATTTTGGATTTCAACAAAATGGAGAACGACACCCTACAGCTCAAAGTCCGGCTCGTAGCACTCGTAGCATACTGCGAGGAAGTCTTTTCTATGTTTAGCGACAAGGCGCAAAGAGGACATATTCATTTTCTATTCGAAAAAAATATCCCCGAGCAAGAGGTCTGGATAGATGCCGAAAAAGTAGAGACGGTACTATTCAACCTTCTTTCCAATGCTTTCAAATTCACCTCCAGAGAAGGGTTCATTAAAATGACTGTATCGATCGATACGCAGTACCCAGCGTACAAGGAAGGCGCATTCAAGATAGAGGTCAGTGACTCAGGAGTCGGCATCTCTGAGGAAGACCAAGGCAGAATCTTCGAACGATTCTATCAAGCCCAAGACGGCAAACGCAAAGAATCTGGCAGTGGCATAGGACTGACGCTCGCTGCTGAATATGTCGCACTGCACCACGGTAACATCTCCGTCAAAAGTAGCCCTGGAATGGGAACAAGCTTCACCGTCCACCTCCCCCTAGGCAAAACCCACCTCCCCGTGGATACCTTGGCAGCTGATGCACAAGTCGAGATTCGGGCGACCCCTTCGGTACATGGCAGACAGAACGGCTCGAAGTTCTACCAACTGGATCTCGCCTCTGATAAGCCGCTCGTGCTCATCATAGAGGACAACAACGACATGGTAGACTTCATCCGTACTAGCCTCAACCATAAATACAATTTCGTCGCTGCAGAAAACGGACAAGAAGGGTTGCTCAAAGCCAACAACTTCCTACCTCAAGTCATCATCAGTGACATCATGATGCCCATCATGGACGGGCTCACGCTCTGCAAGGAAATCAAGAACAACCCCAAAACCAGTCACGTATCAGTAATTCTCTTGACGGCCAAAGCCCTACTTTCGCATCGTATAGAAGGGATCAAAACCGGAGCGGATGCTTACATCACCAAACCCTTTGAGATTGAACTCCTCGAAGCACACATAGACCAGTTGATCCAGCGCAAAAAAGAACTAACAGAATTCTTCAGAAATGATCTCATCCCTTTGCCTAGCGAGTCTCAAGCCGCCAACAACGAGGACAACATCTTCGTCAAGCGCGTCATGGATATCATAGAAGCAAATATTGCCAATTCGGAACTCACCGTAGACATGATCAGCAGCGAGATGGCCATGAGCTCAACCCACCTCTACCGAAAACTCAAAGCCAATACCGACCACTCTGCCAAAGAGATCATCCAAAAGTACCGGCTCAAAAAGGCTTCCCTCCTGCTTCAAAACAAGGAAGGCAACATCACCGAGATCATGTACCAAGTGGGATTCTCTAGCTTATCCTACTTTTCGAAATGCTTCAAATCAGAATTTGGGCTATCCCCCAAAAAGTACCAAGAAAGGTTTGAAACAGAAAAGAAAAAAGTTCAATAACAGCCACCTCCTTCTCTTTATCACGCTTTATGTGCTATACCCAAGCCTGCTGTGACAACTTGTGACATCTCTTTACTATGCCGTGACACACGGTAACATGCTAGTGTCTTAGTTTGATGTATAAACTCACATAAACAAAAACACTATGAAATTTATCATCCTTCTACTCGGTATCTTGGTGGCGGCATGCACGCTAGGTCATGGACAAAATCACCAAACTATGAAAACGCGCTATTATGAAAAACCCATCGTTGAAATGACCCTCAACGGTAAAAAAACCTGGGTGCTACTCGATACAGGATCAGACATCACAGTCTTTAATCTCAAATCCAAAGACAGATATGACTTTCATGCCCATCAGGATTTCAATCAACAAATCAAAGTCGCAGGGTTTGGATCTCGGCACAACCAACTACATCAAGTTACTAATGCGCGACTATATTTTGGAGAAATGCAACTAAAGTCTGACTTTTACGCCTATGACATCACCAACATCGTGAGCTCTATCCGAGCCAGAACTGGAAAACACGTAACAGCTATACTGGGGACCAACCTTATGCGACAATACGGTTTTGTCATAGACATGGGGACAAATACAGTCAGCATAGAATACAAAGTCAAAAAGAACAAAAGAAGCCAGAAACAAGATTCAGAACTCACCATTGCTAAAAACACAAAATAACTTGGACAGGCTCATCAAAATCACTGGAACACTTCTCCTACTTGTCGCGGGACACACGACTCCTGTCTCTGCACAAGAACAAGACAACAGTGGCCTGCAGTGGCTTATGGAATGGCTCTACGAAGAACTCGAAATCAACAACAACGACCAGCCCTTTAGCCCGGCCAATACCGACAACCTGTTGCTCAAAGTAGATCTAGCCAGAGACTGGAAATTCAATATCGGTGACAATGCCCTCTGGGCAACCCCTACTTATCAAGACCAAAACTGGGAAAACATCAAAGTTCCCTCCAGATGGGAAAACGAAGGGTTCAATGGCTATGACGGGATCGCCTGGTACAGGACTAGTTTCGATGGACGACTGCTCAATCCCAAACAGACGCACTACCTCGTCCTCGGCAATATAGATGATGCCGACGAATGCTTCTTCAACGGTCGTATGATCGGAAAAAATGGACGCTTTGCTCCAAAATTCCGAACGGCCTACACTACCAACAGACGCTATTTGATCCCCAATGAAAGCATAGACTTTGGAGGCGAAAACACCATCGCGGTACGCGTCTATGATGAAGTCCTCGATGGAGGGATCGTCAGTGGAAAAATAGGCGTGTATGCAGATTTCAATAGCGAAAATCTAGTACAGGACCTGATGGGACAATGGAAGTTTACCCGATGGGACAAAAAAAATGCCTCTGATCCTAACTACGATGACTCAGGGTGGGATGACATCTGGGTACCGTCACTATGGGACAATCAAGGTTACCGATCATTCGATGGTGTGGCATGGTACCGTAGACACTTCGAGCTTAGCTTCATCCCCAAAGAGAACAAAACATACTACCTACTCCTCGGCAAGATAGACGACTATGACATCACCTATCTCAATGGCCACCGTATCGGCGTAACTGCTGATGGGAAAAATTTCGGAGAGAGCCAATCCTATGATCAAATCCGTCTCTACAAAATCCCCAAAGGCCTACTCAAGCAAGACCAGTCCAATGTCCTATCCGTACAAGTGCGTGATCTTGGCTACTATGGCGGCATCTACAAAGGCCCTATTGGGATCGTGGAAGAGCGGTGACCGTTTTAGCGAACGACGAACCTTAAAGAGTATGCTGTAGCATCTGCTGAAGTAACCAAGAGAATATAGCTACCCGAACGAAGATCACTCAAATCCACGCGCACATTTTTCGCACTGGCCTGCTCATAACGAGGCTCTCCATGAGCTACTCCACTAATACTATATACCTTCATCGAATGGATGTCTAAACCACTCCCAGACTTCAACTGAACCACACCTCGCGTCACAGTAGAAGGGTAAAGCACGACATTGGCTTTAGAAAAAACATCACCAGTAGTAATACGCTTCACATCGAAGTATTCGTATGCTCCATCAAAATCGACTTGTTTCAATCTGTAATAACTTACATCTCCTCGTGGAGATTGATCTACATATTCATATTCATGTGTGGTGTTGATAGTTCCTTGACCGTCGATTTGAACAATTTCTTCGAATAAAACGCCATCGTCTGATCGCTCTACTACAAAATGAGAATTGTTCGTCTCTGAAGAAGTCTCCCACTTTAAACGAGCAGAATAAGACTGAGTCTCCCAAACCACATCGAAATAGAGTAGGTCCACAGGCAACGGATCTCTTCCATCATTTTCAACATACTTTTGTATGCTATCATAACTGTCATCACTCATGTCCTCTATAATCGCTACGGGTTGAGAACCATTATTGGTAACTCCGTCAGTAGTGCCATCAGTGTATACATTTCCATCTCCAGTAAATTCACCATTCACACCTGATGCAGTAATATTCCCTTTGACCACCAAGACTCCTCCTGCTTCAATATTTGCCCCAGCATTATTCTTACCTAAATCAAGGTTTCCCATAATAATCAATACATTATTAGGTCCGATATTGATCGCAGCACCACTATTGGCAGTAAAAATCAAATCACCATGTATAATCAAGGTATCATTTACCGAGAGTGTTTTATTATTCCCTGTTAGGGTTACTGTTTCATCTGAGATCACATAAGAATTAATTGTAATATTACTCCCTACAGTATATCCAGGGGATGTGCCCCCCGTCCACGTAGCGCCGACTGCCCAGTTACCATCCGCTACACTGGTCTGAGCGAGGGTCTCATATAAACCCGACATGATGCATAATACAGAAACCAACAAAACTACCCTTTTCATTGTATGATTATTTTTAATTAACAAGTATGGTTAGAATAAGACCTAATCCAGGCACGCATTCACAAATACACTTAAATACATAATAATCAACTACTTACAAGGTATATGAAATAATTCTTATTAACCACGCAAAAGCCATGTTTTTATCACTTAAAACACTGAAAACAAACACATAGCACTGTAATCCCCACTAAAAGAGCTGACACGACTCTCTAATCCAGCTCCACTTCGCGCAGTTCCACCTTCTTGGCACCACTACTGGGACGTATGGTGTACCCTCGAAAATTCAAAATCGAACGGGTGAGTTCTGCCCCAAAGAGCAACACGACTGTGGAATAAAATACCCAAACGAGCAAAATCACCACAGAGCTGGCTGCTGCATACGTTTGCCCAAAATTGCTTTGGCTCATGTATATCCCGATGAGGAACCTTCCCAATACCAGCATCCCTGAAGTGATCAATGCACCCATTGCGACGTTCTTCCATTGCAAGCGTACGTCTGGTAAAAATTTGAACAAAATCGTGACAATAAACACCACACTTACAAAAGAGAATAACCCATTCGCCAACTCCAAAACCACCGTATCGAACCCCTGCAAGTATTGATTGATAGGTTTCAAAAACACGGTCAACAGTGTATCCATCAGCAGTGAAAAGATCAGTACAAAACCCAATGCGATGATCATCCCAAACGAAAGCGTACGGTTCAAGGCAAATTCCTTCAACGCGCGTTTTCCTGCACTTCTGACACCCCAGAGGGTATTTAGCGCAGATTGCAAGGACATAAAAATGGTCGTCGCGGAGAAAAACAGCACCCCTATACCTACCACAGATTGTATCCCCTTGCTCGGATCCAGTTCTATATTTTTGAGAATCTGCTCGATGGTATCTGCTGCCGATTTCCCTACGAAATCAGAGATCTGTCCTGAGAGTTCACCACGGACGGCCTCCTCTCCGAAAAACACCCCCGCAGATAGCACTACTGCAATCAGAAGACCCGGCAAAGAAAAGATCGCATAAAAAGCAATCGCTGCTGCGGAGTTCATCAGATTGTGTTCACCGCTGGCTTTGATCGTATCTACTAGGACGGTTCGGATTGCGAAAAAAATCTTTTTCATAAGATGGAATGCTTTTTGGCTAAGTACGTCATAAATCATTCCACCAAAAACGCAAGACATGCTAAAACATAAGAAAACCATCCTGATCTGCTTTGCCATTCTGGTGATAGGATTGAGGCTTTCACTCCCTTTCATCATCAAAAATCAATTCGAAAAGGGCATCAATCAACTCCCACAGTATCGGTGCAACATCTCTGACATAGATCTCATACTCTATCGTGGTTCGCTCATGATAGACAGCTTGGAGGTATTCATCACCACCAACGAAGTAGAAGAACCTTTCGTCAACCTACCCCTCACCGATATCTCTATCGAGTGGTCAGCGCTATTCGATGGCGCCATCGTAGGAGAGATCTTCTTACAAGACCCAAAGCTCAACTTCAATGATGGGGAGAAAGAAAGTGAGCAGCAGGCCGGTGATGCCGACTGGACACAGCCCATACTCGATATGATCCCCGTTCGAATCAACCGGTTTGAGATCAAAAACGGTAGTCTGAACTTCGAGAACAAAACCAGTTCTCCTCCTGTCAACTTATCCATCACCAACTGGGATCTCATAGCCACCAACCTAACCAATGCCACCGACAACACCGAACAACTCCCCTCATCACTCACCACTAGTGCCAACATCTTTGACAGTGGCAAAGCTCGCATCAGTGGCAATCTCAACATCATCAAAAAGATGCCAGACATGGATCTCAGTTACAAGCTAGAATCCATCGACCTGACCGAGACCAACGATTTCACCAAAGCCTATGCGTCTTTCGATTTTGAGAAAGGGTATTTCGCGATTATCGGAGAGTATGCCATGCGGGATGGCAAAATCAAAGGCTACATCAAACCGGTCTTAGAGCATGTTAAAATCTTGGATATGAACGAAGACAAAGGTACGCTCAACACCCTCTGGCAAGCCTTCATTGGAGGCATCACCGAACTAACCGAAAACCAGAAGAAAGATCAAACCGCCACCAAAGTAACACTATCAGGAGACGTCAGCAACGTAGATACCGATGTACTAGACATCATCACAAACCTGTTCAAAAATGGCTTTATAGAGGCCTTTGACAAGGAAATCGAAAACACCGTAGATTTCAAAGATGTCCCTAAAGAGTAAAGAATCACATTGGGTTACTAAATATAGACCCCTCAGACAGACTGTTTTGCCCCCCCCCTTGTCTACCCACAACAACTCAATAAGAGGAACAGTCACACTTATTTCTCTCCTATCATCACACCCTATCCAAAAACTCTTCTAGATCCAGTTCTTTGTTGATTTGCAGTTTTTTGCGCAGGCGGTAGCGACGTGTCTCTACGCCTCGGACGGAGAGATTGAGTTGGTTAGCGATCTCTTTGGTGGACAGCTTCATCTTTAGCAGCATGCAGAGCTTCGCTTCGGGTACCGACAGTTTTGGGAAGTCGCTCTTGAGCTTTTTGAAGAAGTCCGAGTGCAGGAGGTTAAACTGATCTTCGAAGCTCTCCCAGTCCTTGTCGCTGTCCGTTTTGCTTTCGATCTTGGTGATCAGCCGCTGTAGGACTTTCTTCTGATCGTCTAAGGATGCTACCTCCCCTACTTCCTTGAGTGTGCTTTTGATCTCCATCAAAAATTCGTCCTTGTTGTGCAGCTGCATGGCAGAGGCTGCCAGTTCTTTGTTCTTTTCCTCTATCGTCGCTTTGAGTGTATCGTTCTTGGCGCGAAGTACCTCGGGTCTATTGGCTTTGGAAGGGATGTCAAACAAGGCCTTGTCCAGATGAGACAGCCACAAGCTATAGGCCTGGTTGCACCGAGACTGGTTGAGCCGTGGCTCGTGGATGATGCTAGGCGTGACGTGTGACAAAGCATCCTCTAAGGAAGAGTACACGCCATTGGCGACTCCTGCAGCACGTGCTGCACCGATAGCCCCCGTGGTATCTACCACCTCGATATGACAGTCCAGCAACGTAGCAATCGTCATCGAGAATACCTCGGACTGAAACATGTTGTCATTGGTCACCCGAAGTACATCCACCTCCAGCCCCAGCTCTTTGAGCAGGTTGACTCCATAGACAAACGAAAATGCAACGCCCTCCAGTGCCGCACGGTAGAGGTGTCCCCTAGAGTGTCGGCTAAACTCCAGATTCATAATGTGGGAGTTGATACTCTTCTCGTCCAGCATCCGCTCGGCACCATTCCCAAAAGGCAAAATACACAGCTCATCCGACCCGATCGGTACGGTAGAGGCCATTCGCTCCATGTCGTCATAGTGGCGCCCACTAAGCGCAATCTGACTTTTCATCCAGCCGTATTGCGTCCCTGCGCCATTGAGGCAGAGCAGTACACCGATGCGGTCGTAGTTGTCCTCGTAGTTGACATGAGCAAAAGGGTTGACTCGCGAACGCACGTCATATTTGGGTCGATCGACGATTCCATAGACGACCCCTGATTCAGCGCTGGTCGCAGCGATCTCTCCGGGATTGAGTACATTCAGCGATAGCGCGTTGTTGGGCTGATCTCCTGCCCGATAGGTCACAGGGATACCAGACACCAGTCCACTCCTCTCTGCTGCCTCGGCGGTCACTGTCCCCTGCATCGCAAAAGTAGGGACGATCTCTGGGATCAAGTCCTCACTAATCTCATAGTAGTCCAGTACTTGTTTGGCTATTTTCTTCTTTTTGAAATCCCAAAGAATGGCCTCTGACAGACCAGAAATAGTCGTCTGCACTGCTCCAGTGAATTTCATGGCGATGTAGTCTCCCGGCAACATGATCTTATCGATGCGATCATAGATATCTGGTTCATTGTCTCTGACCCAGCGCAGTTTGGATGCGGTGAAGTTGCCGGGTGAATTGAGAAAATTCTCTAGACATTCTTTCTCTCCTAGGTCTTTGAAAGCCTTCTTACCTATCGTCACGGCACGGCTGTCGCTCCAGATAATGGAAGGGCGCAATACTTTCTTGTTTTCATCGATGAGAACGAGACCATGCATCTGATAGGCGATCCCTATCCCGCCGATATCTCGTGGATTGATTTGATTTTGTGACAGGATATTTCGGGTGGCGGTGCAGAGATCCTGCCACCAAGACTCAGGATGCTGCTCTGCCCATCCGCTATGGCGCGACAGTATCGTCGAATCATGCTCTGGATATTGTCCTACTCCGATGACCTTGTTGTCCTCTGAACGAATCAGAGCTACTTTAATCGTCGTACTGCCTATTTCGTACCCTAGTAAATACATCTTTCTAGCTCAATAATATTCTCTTGAAAGTGGAAAAAGCCTCTGACCTAGAGGCAAAAACATTGATGACACCACCATACTTTTATCCCTTTCCTATTTGAATAGGACTGTACTAACCTCCTTCTCCAAACTACGCCAAATATACGTCAATTAATAAACTTAGCCCAATAACTAAGTCAAAAGCCTTTAAAAAACAGGGCCGTAGCACCTCTAATCAACCAAAAGTCACCACGACTATAATATCTGATATGATGATTTACTCAAGGATAGGAAATAGCCAAAGGTCTTATACCAATATTTAAAAAATAATTACCCAAAATCCTGGTTACTTTTTATCTATGTTTGCCATTAATATATGTTCATGACGCTTTGGCGACACTAGCGACTCTCATTATCTCTAACCAGCTATTAGAAGAATACAATGAAGCCCTTAAAATATTACTTACATCTGATATTAATCAGACTGTACATTTATATATCTCTACTTTTTGGGGTAGTACCCATGTTCCTTTTGTTTTTGAGCATAAGCAAACGTACTGCTGTCTCTCTATTCGAAGAATTTACTTGTCTTTCCATTAACGCACATCGATATACAGTAAGAGATCACACAACTATATTATTCTCCATCCCATATTTCGACATAAGAAAAAACACTGAAACCGTTACATATCAGAAAAATACAACTAAGCATGAAAAATTTACATTCCCAGTAAAATCCCTTAAAAATTCCTACATACAAATCAATCTTTTACATACAATTGATTCAATCTTTTCTCCCTTATATCTAATTAAACCCATAATGGATGAAAAACACATGAAATCCAGATTCTGCTAGTAGAGCATCAAATAGATGCTCTACTAGCTGTTTGTG
The DNA here is from genome assembly GCF_900142205.1 of Reichenbachiella agariperforans. Classification (GTDB taxonomy): domain Bacteria; phylum Bacteroidota; class Bacteroidia; order Cytophagales; family Cyclobacteriaceae; genus Reichenbachiella; species Reichenbachiella agariperforans. The sequence continues at coordinate 5,703 of NZ_FRAA01000012.1, read as the reverse complement.
CCCATCTGTATTATCCCCACGATACATGAGTTCAAACAAATAATACAAAACATGATTTCTTATTACTTAAAACGATTAAAAAAATATTCCCTTTTGCCCATGCTGTTAAATACAGTAGTGCAAAATGTAATATTTCTTAATGGGCACTTGTTGTGCGAGATTTTCAGTAAAGCTAAACTCCAAAAAACGGAGCCTATTGAACCTATTACTTTTTTATTAGCCACTTTCAAAACTATTATTAGACCTACTTTCAGTAGACAAAGTTTCTTTCATCCCTACGGATTAAAAGCAATTCTTCTATCGCTCCTTTTAGGAAACTTGGCAAGTCCTTTGGTTTTTGCTCAGGCAGGTGACGTAATATGGTATGAGGACTTCAATAACCTTCCCGATGCTGTAAATCTACATGCTGGAGAAGCGGGTTGGGCAAGCTCTGGTGACAACCAACTTTTTGGCGTCTATAACTACCGCTATAGCGCCAATAATGTCGATACGCAGGTACAATGGAGGTCTGAATCAATCAATATAAAACACTACCAGAATGTTGGGATTTCAATAGACCTACATTCTGCAGGAGCTCTAGAAAGCAACGAGGATTATATAAATGTATATTACATATTGGATGGTGGTTCAAAAACGCTATTAAACAATGGTTCTCAAGTGGGATCATTCTCCGCTACTACGGCGACCGTTTCGGGACTATCTGGAGAAACACTAGAAATTATCATTGAAATCTTCAATGATAATAGTGAAGAATTCATTTATTTCGATAATGTAGTAGTAACAGCTAATCAGGGTTCGCTTCCTAATAACTTAATCTACAACGAAACATATAATGGATTAGGGTATCAAACAAACACTAGCAATCAATGGTCTCTAGATGTTTCAAACACTACCATTGGCGATGTAGGATATTTTGATGTTAGACAAGACAGACTGTTAGCCAGAGATGTAAAAGGAAAAGTAATCTGGAAAAGTAATCCAGTAGATATTTCGGGCTATTCTTCAGTAGATATTTCCGCGGACCTGTTTGGTTATGGAGCGATGGAAAGCGACATAGACTATGCTAAATTCTACTATAGCCTTAATGGAGGCAGTAAAGTTCTGGTAGGAGAAATATGGGGTAGCACACCTCATTTTGAAACTTTTTCGACAACTATTTCTGGGAATACGGTAGAGTTAATTGTAGAAACCAAGAACACCGCTTCTGATGAACGACATGTAATAGATAACATATTTCTGAGTTCAGACACACCATTGGTAACTTCTAATACTATCTGGTACGAAGATTTTAACAATCTCCCCAATGGATTAAATCTTCACGCAGGACAAGCTGGCTGGGAAAGCACAAATGAGGATGGTGTTTTTAGTGTTCAAAACCTAAAGTATAGAGCCAATAATGTCAATGGTAATGTTGAGTGGAAATCAGAAGCTATTAACATAAAGTATTATGAAAATGTAGGTATCACAATAGACCTGCAATCAGCAGGTAGCCTAGAAGACAATGAAGATTATATTAGAGCATACTACAAAATAGATGGTGGCTCTAAAACCATATTGACAAATGGAAATCAAATAGGCTCTTTCTCTGCAATTACAGCATCCGCTTCAGGTCTTTCTGGAGAAACATTAGAAATTATCATTGAAATATACAATGATAACAGTGATGAAATCTATGATTTTGACAATGTGTTCGTCACTGCAGACCAAGGTGAATTACCAAACAATTTAGTGTACAGTGAAACTTTCAATGGGATAAGTGATCAAACGACCAATAGTAGTCTGTGGTCTCTGGATATTTCAAATGTCACGATTGGAACCAATGGCTATTTTGAAATCAGACAGGATAGATTACTGGCTAGATATGTCAATGGCAATGCTGTTTGGAAAAGTAATACCATTGACATATCTTCCTACCCCTCTGTAGACATCTCTGCAGATTTGTTTGGTTACGGTGCGATGGAAAGCGACGAGGATTATGCAAAGTTCTACTATAGTTTGAACGGAGCAAGCAAAGTACTCGTAGGTGAAATATGGGGTGATACACCATATTTTGAGACTTTTTCTAAAAACCTATCTGGTAATACATTACAACTGATTGTCGAAACAAAAAACACCTCCGAAAATGAACGGTTTATCATAGACAACATGTTCGTAACTGCTGCTGCTGAAACTGCTTTACAAATCACCAGTATTACAGGAGGCAGCATATCGTGTTCAAACCCGACGGTAACACTCAATGTAGACGCCAATTACACCGACGTAAATTATGAATGGTCAGGTCCCAATTTCACGTCCACAGACAAGAGTCCGCAAGTACATGCAATAGGGACTTATCAGATAATAGTCACTAGAGGATCCGAAACAACAACAAGCACTGTCGAGGTAGCAAGTAGCACTGAAACTTCGGAAACTCTTTGGCTAGAAGACTTTAGTAATCTTTCCAATGGAACAACATCTGACACTGGATCAACCGCTTGGTCCTTGCAAAATGGAGGTAACGGAACATTCTCTGTACAAGAGAATGAGTTTTTGTTCTCATTCGATGACACGAATAATGGAACATGGGTTTCTGAAGAAATCGATATTGCATCAGTAAGCGATGTTATATTTTCAATTAACTTAAAAAGTGAGGAGTCCACCGGGGATGGCTTTGAAGACTCGGATTACATCCAGGTCTATTACAAATTGGACAATGGATCAGAAATCCTTATGTATGAAGATTTAGCTGGTTTAGGTTCTACAACGAGTGGTGTGGCTTCTATAACTGTCACGTCAGATCCATTGACAGCCAATACGATTCAGATAATCGTAAAAGCTAAAAACTCTAGTAGTGATGAAAAATACTCTTTCGATAACGTTACAGTAACTGGTACGGTTCAAGAGAGCATTGACGTCACCGCATCAGTAAATGAAGAACTTTCTTGTAGCAATAGTTCAGTTGATATCACAGGCGGCCCTACATTAACGGGAGGTACATACAGCTGGAGTGGTCCAAACAATTTTCAAGCCGACACACAAAATGTAACAGTCAGCGATTCGGGAACTTACACACTGACTATAACCAATGATTCCGGTTGTACAGGTACAGCTCAGGTTGTTGTCAACTCCGTTATCAATGGAGCATCAGTACTTTGGCTTGAAGATTTCAATGACCTAACAGATGGATCAACCAATGATACTGGCACCACTGCATGGGCAACGGATGACTCATCAATAAATGGAGGTTATCTAGAAGTACGAGAAAAAAGGTATGTAGCTCATGTTTCGGATGAAAATACTGATTCAGGTGAAGGAGTATGGAGCTCTGAAGCAATCGACATTTCTTCCGCATCGGATGTTGTCATATCGCTTGACTTGGCAGGAGAAGGAACATTGAATGCTGGTGAAGATTACATTAGGGTATATTATAGGCTTGATGGAGGTTCTGAGATACTTTTCGCAGAACGTGATCAGGACGATGCTTTTTCCAACAGTACACATTCATCTCCTTCCATAAGTGGTGGAACGGTAGAGATTGTAATCAGAACAAAAAGCACAGGTGATACTGAGTTTTATTATGTTGACAATATCACTGTCGCAGGAAACGGGGTTGGCAGTATTATAGCTACTGCTTCAGTTGACGGAGAACTTTCTTGTGGTAATCCCTCCGTCAACATAATGGGAGCCCCTACATTATCAGATGCTACATACAATTGGAGTGGCCCAAACAGTTTTCAAGCTGACACACAAAATGTAACCGTTAGTGATCCAGGAACTTACACACTGACTATAACCAGCAACGCTGGCTGTACAGGGACTACTGAGGTCGTTATCAACTCGGCTGCAAATGGGACTGGAATCCTTTGGTTAGAAGATTTCAGTGGGCTTTCCAATGGAACAACCAATGATTCTGGGTCAACCTCTTGGTCATTGCAAGGCGGAGGTTCAGGTACTTTCTCAGTACAAGAAAGTGAATTTAAGATCTCATTTGACGACACTAATGTAGGTATATGGCTGTCCGAGGTTATTGACATTTCGACTGCAAGTGATATAACTATATCTGTAGATCTAAGAAGTGCTACGAGTACTTCCAGTGACACCTTCGAGGACAGCGATTACTTACGTGTGTACTATAAATTAAACAATGGAGCAGAAACCTTGATTTTCGAAGATTTTTCAGGATTAGGTTCCACTACCAATTCTGAGGCTTCTGTTACTGTTACATCAGATGGATTAACCGGCAATACTTTACAGGTAATCGTAAAAGCTCAGAATTCTGATAAAACCGAGCTTTATTATTTGGACAATATTAAAGTTACAGGTTCAGCTTCAGAAGGCATTGAAGCTACTGCTTCCATGGATGGAGAACTATCTTGTGGCACTTCGTCAATTAACATATTCGGAGGGCCTACATTAGAAACAGCCACATACAGTTGGAGTGGGCCAAATGATTTTCAAGCAAGCACTCAAAATGTAACAGCTAGTATTCCAGGCGCTTACACCTTGACTGTAAGTAGTGATGCTGGCTGCACCGGAACTGCAGTTGCAATAGTATCTGAAAACACTAAATCCCCTGACATATCCGCCTCTGCAGAAGGAACCTTAAGTTGCTATTCTAATTCAACTGTTTCTTTGTCAGGACTTTCTAACACACCAAATGTTAGCTTCAGTTGGTCGGACGAAAATGGCATCATATCCAATTCTTCGGATGCAGTCGCAAATGCGGTTGGAACTTACACCCTGACGGTCATTGATCCTATCAATGAATGTTCTTCTTCTGAGTCAGTTGTTGTAACTTATGGCTCTGGTGATTCGGAGACAATATGGTTAGAGAGTTTTGACGACCTAGCAGATGGAGTTACCGATGACGATGGTGCTACGGCATGGTCATTAGACGATTCTGGCATTTCTACGGGCTATATGAGAGTTGAAAATCAACGCTTTGTATCTCATGGTTCTGGCATAGATTCAGAAGATGGATTAGGTATTTGGAGCTCTGAAGTGATTGATATTACTAACTCTTCAGACATTGTGCTTTCTGTAGACATTTCAGGAGAAGGCTCGCTGGATGCTGGACAAGATTATATTAGAGTTTATTATAAGCTCAATGAAGGTCCTGAAACGCTCTTTATAGAAGGTGATAAGGATGGACAATTTGCCAGTAGCACTGTCTCGTCTGGCACATTAAATGGAACTTCAGTCCAGATTGTAATCAGAACAAAAAGCACTGGAGACAGTGAGTTTTATTATTACGATAACATTACAGTTACCGGAATCGGGCAAGGCAGCATTGAGGCTACTGCAGTAATAGAGGGAGATCCACTACTAACTTGTATCAACACTTCAGTACTCATTAATGGAAGTTCCTCAGATCCTGACGCTACCTACTACTGGCGAGGACCTAATAATTTTGAGTCTACTGAAAAAGACATATCAGCGACAGAGCCTGGCTTATATACTTTGACAGTTTCCAATACTGGCAGCTGTTCTGGAACGGCTAGCATAACAATTGATGAGGATACTAACGTACCTGACATCACAGCAGAAGCAATTGGACTCATCAATTGTCTGGATGGTGGCGTTACACTCTCAGCAAGCTCTACTTCTGACAATGTATCTTTCTCTTGGACTGATGAAAACGGTGACATCATCGCTACTGAGGCTATCACTGTCGTATCTGAGCCTGGTAACTATACTGCTACTGTGACCAGTGAGCTTAACGGT
>NZ_FRAA01000015.1 GCF_900142205.1 Reichenbachiella agariperforans | reverse complement strand
CCTGTGCCTGTCGTTCCTGTGATCACTGGTGTTGTGTCTGAGGTCGTTTGACTTACTACAGTTGGTACGGTTGGATCCGTCGTGTCTATCACTAACTCGTCGGTACTCGCATCTGTTGCTGTGTTACCTGCTACATCAGTCACAGTCGCTACAACTTGGTAAGTGTTGCCATCTGTGAATGTTCCCAAAGTACCAGATATAGCAGGAGCCGTTTCTGTATCTATACTCCAGTTACCACTTGCATCGGGAGTTACATTATACGTTGCGCCATTAACAGTCACTCTCATATTTTCATCTCCAGACAAAGCTGCGCCTGTACCTGTCGTTCCACTGATAACAGGTGTCGTGTCACTAGTAACTTGACTAACTACGGTTGGTACAGTGGGAGCTACTGTATCTATTATTATCTCATTGGAACTTATGTCCGTTGCTTGATTTCCTCCTCCATCTTCTACAATAGCTATCACTTCATAACTGTTTCCATTAGAAAATGTACCCAAAGTGCCACTCGATGGAGTTGCCGTCTCTGTGTCTACACTCCAGTTGCCACTTGCGTCTGGGATCACTGCGTAAGTCGCACCATTGATTTCAACAGTCATAGATTCGTCAGCGTCAAGTTCTACACCAGTACCAGTCGTACCTGTGATAACAGGAGTCAGATCATTGGTTATTTGGCTCGAAACTGTAGGTGACGTTGGTGCTAAAGGCACCACAGCCTGAATAGCTGCAGTATTATCATTAGTTGCTTCATCATTGGCTACTGAAACTGGTACATCAATCGTTACATCATCAGACATATTTGGTGTAATATCAAGGGTATAAGTACTCCCATCAACGACTTGAAAATTGGACCCAAACCCATTGCTAATGACTACATCAGTCAGCACAAAATTGAAAACATCCTCGTCAAAACTAATTGTGACCGTAAAAGCTGAAGAACTAGAAATCACTGATGGTTCATTTTGAATATCTACCGTAGGAGGTGTAGTATCTATAGTCAGTTCGTTAGAAGTAACATCTGACACTTCACACCCAGAGACTCCTGCAGTAACCAACACTTCATTGACTCCATTCACGTCTGGATTAAAAGTACCAGCATCGGGAGTCACTGACTCTGTATCAATACTCCAATTGCCACTTCCGTCTGCTGACAAGTTGTATGTAGCACCTGCCACCTCTACTTCAAGAGACACGCCTGCATCTGCACTGCCAGAAATGATAGGTGTTGGATCATTAGTCACTATGTTTTGAACAGTAGGTACCGAAGGAAACCCAATCACTGAAATTGTAAAACCCTCGCCAATACTTGAGCAAGATGTTGATGAATTTGTGACAGTAATGGTTGCATTGTAAACATCAGGATCAGCACCTGTTGGTATGTCAATCGTAATAGGACTACTTGAAAGTGGTGCTCCTGATACGTCCACAAAACCAAAAGCTTCAGCTACACCATCAAAATCAATACTATAAGTATCAGGAGAATTAGTCGTGGCGCTGTATACCAAGTCGCCAGATGTCTCTCCCGCACACACCTCTGGGTTTTGCCCTAATGTGATCGTAGGACTAGCAGGATCACTCAAAGTAACAGAAGCCAGCTGATTAGAAGAACAGTTATTTAACGTGACGCTAATGTCAGTATAAGCACCTGCTGCAAGATTTGAAATTGTTAAGTTCCCACTCCCATCAGAAGCCAATGTTTGGGAGACCAAACTACCCAAAGTATAGTCCACCGTGTAGGTAGTTGAGACATTCAAACCTGTCAACTGAATACTACCATTTGCCCCTCCACAGGTACTAGGATTTACTAAAGTTCCTTCAGCTATAACTGGGTTGGCAGGATCAGTCAAGGTCGTGGACAAAACATTGGATACACAAGAATTGTTGGTCACAGTAATATCTGTATATACTCCCTCTGATAAGCTCGAAATAGTATGCTCACCTGTACTACTCGCTGTAAAAGTTGACGTAGCAACTGGAGAGCCTCCTATTTGATAATCCAAGTCATACGTAGTGTTTTCAGCCAAATTAATTATTTCAATGGAACCATCTACACCACTACATGTCGTAGGTGATGCTACTGTACCCAACTCTATATCTGGTGGGTTCAACGTTATACTTGGTATGGTATTCGACTGACAATTACTCCCCGTTTCGATAACGCTAACATTTATGTATGTACCTGCGCCCAAATTATTGATCTGAATAGCTCCTGTCACATCAGCCGTCAAAGGGGTAGCAGAACTGACCAAGATCCCTTCTTTGGTATATTGGTAATCATAGTCATTGTTGAAAATCAGTCCACTCAAGCGAATATATCCATCCGTAGAAGAGCATGAAGAAGGATTTGTCTCCGTATCATATATAATGGTAGGAGCCAAAGGGTCACTAAGACTATAAGGACCAGCTAACACATTAGAAGTACAGCTAGATGAGGTTACAGAAATATCTGTATAACTACCCGCTGATAAATTGTTGATAGTCAATTGGCCGGCAGAAGCAGCAATAGTACGGCTAACAGGTGTCCCGTCTTTCTTATAGTCAACGGTATAAGAAGTAGACCCTGACAAACCTCCCAATCTGATGTATCCGTCAGTTCCTCCGCATGTGGTAGGGCTGAAAGATAGCTGATGAGAAATAGTAACGGGTGTTGGCTCAGTAAGAACCACGGGGCCTGCCAGCACATTGGATGGGCAGGAAGGCAAATCTGCATAAATATCAGTATATGATCCATCATTGAGGCCAGAGATGATCGCTTCTCCACTCGCATTTGAATTCACATTAGTAGACACATCCACATTGTCTTTTTTGTACTTAATCGTATAGGCTTGAGAAGCTCCCAAACCACTAATCTGAATAGAACCATCAGTTAAATCACAACCACTAGGGCTTTGACTCATATCTAACGCGATAGTATTGCTAGGATTACAAGCGATAAGCACCCCTGCAGAGGGATCACTTTCACAAAATGCTATGTCAGGATTATCCATGGTGACAGTAGCTATCCCATTAGCATACAATACTGCGGAAGGCACATCTAAATCCTCTATGATCCAAGAGCCAATAGCTGCCAATGCACCCTGCGGAACAGAAGCCACCGCTCCTGGAATTTTCACTCCATCTATATACAGTTGAATGACATATGCGGATGTAGTAGAGACAAGAACTTCACCTTCTAGTGTAGCATCTCCTGCAACAGGGTCAGATGTGATTACTAATGAGTTAGTAGGGTCAGGTGTTTTTGTACGTACCATCACGCCTGCCGAAAAATCTCCTTCTGGCTCACTTAAGTCTACATTTTCTGCCGTGGCAAATACCCACTGACCTGCATTGATAGATAGTCCTTCGGCCGTCCAAGACCCTGAAGAGAAAACTACTTGACTAGGAGTGACTTCACTTTTAGTACCTGTTTCGGTACTTGCTACATAAACTCTTATGACGAGGTTAGTTGTGCTTTCAGTAGTAGATCCGCTCACTTCAGTAACGGCACCTGCTGCGACTACACAAAAATCATCTGTAATCACTGGTGCATCTGAAGGAGGCGCCAATACTTCCAAATTCACTTCATCAGACGTCAGGTCTGTACAAGCATACGACGTACTAGTAATTACTACTCGATAATCATATCCATTGTACGTCAGTGGCAAGTTGGTAATAGACAGACTACTAGTAGTCGCACCAGAGTAACCAGGAGCAGATCCGCCGTTGGTTATATCGTTCCATACAGAGCCATTAAATTCTTGCCATTGATAGATCAAGTCATCGCCCGTAGCTGATACTGAAAATGTAGCATCTCCATTTTTCATTGTACTCTCTGCTACAGGCTCTCCAGTAATGTTACCAGCTACACCAGCAGTGGTTACGTAACTATTGGTACCAGTATAACCTCCCTGACCATCTACCCTACCGTCACCATCTGATGCTACAGGCGAACTGCCCAAAATACCGTCATTATCCGAATCTGCATGTCCTGCTTCGACGACATCATAACAGCCATCATCATCACTGTCTAAATCTTGGTGGTTAGGAATCCCATCACCGTCAGTATCATACACATCTGGAAATCCATTGTTATCACTATCAGTATAGACAGTTGTAGATCCATCCCCTAAACCATTGTTGTCCAATACGTCTCTCCAATTTTCTAATCCATCACCATCCTCATCTCCATTAGGTTCATTACCTCCTGCCTCGACTATGTCATCTATTCCATCATTGTCATCATCCAAATCTGCTGTATCGTCGAGCCCATCACTATCAGAGTTTGATTTATAACCAATGACTTGATTGATAATAACCCCCGAATCATAAGTGCCGTCACCAACATCCGCAATTGCAATTTTGAAAGTATAAGTCGTGTTTGGCGTCAGGTTATCTATACGACCATTGAGTAAAGTGGTCACTCCATTAAACTCTATATACAATGGTCCTGGTACACCTTCATTATTATCTATATAATAATTGGATTTAGTCAAATCAGCCGCAGTGCCATCCTGGGCACTCCCACAAACTCCCCCATTTACAGAATTGACTGCTACGACATTGCCAGACTCTGGTACAAGCGCAATATTCTGGGTACCTGTAATTCCTGGTCCTGAGACAAAAAAACCAAAGACATCATTGTATTGAGAACATACATAATCCGGATATTCTTCTGACCCAAACTGATACGAAATAATAATAGCGTCCACATCGCTCCCAGTAGTAATTTCAAACTGAAAAATCGCTGCGTCATATATGCCATTCGCATTTATCGCTACCAAATCCGAATCACTATAGGTATTACCCGTATTCTCAGACGAGTTCGCTGCATCATTGGACGACAGAGCTGTCGTGACACTTCCAGTAGCTAGAATTATCCCCGAATCTACACTCAGGTTAGCTCCGCTAATACCATTAGAGAAGGTACCATATTGGGCTCCCGCATCACCAGGATTAGGGAAAGTTCCGTTAGCCAAAGTAACACCTGTGCCTTCTATTCGGCTCATCAGAGCGTTAGCGCCTGCGCTTCCATCATCAATAGTGGCTTGAGCCATCACATTGAGTCTGAGTCCGGCATACAATAGGAACATGCAAAATGACCCCTTCGCAAAAAATGCCCTCTTATTAATTTTTGAATGATTTTCTTTGGTAGAGAAATGAGTTTTCATAGTCTTCGTATTTATGAACAATCAATATTAGCATAGGGACACTCCCTATATGGGAGGACTCGTTGAACGATGAGGATTACTCGGTGAGATCAAACACCCTCCAGATCGGACTATCCCTACATGTAATTGCTACGTGACTCTAACTGACTCTTAGAAAATCAAAGTTCATGGGATAGTATATCCCTAAGTGTAGCTGTAATCGATTCGTATGCTTTAGTCGCTTCTTCGATACTTTGCTCTTTAGATATGCCCTGACCGAGCATGGCTTGCTGTGCACTTTCGATCACTTGATCCAAAGCTGTATATTCCAAAACTTCATTGCTCGTTTTGATTCCATAACAAGCCTCCTTCAACATTTTTTCGTCAAGTTCCTTCATTGCCTTTGAGAAACTGCTCATAAAACCCTCATACTGATCTAGGTAATGCTGAGTCAGTTCCTTTTTAAAATCAGGATCTCCTTCTGACAACTCGTGTAGACGAAGACTAATTGGATCATTAATAGGGCTTACTAGTCGCTTAAGGACTTTACCAGCATTTTTCAGAATTTTCTTATATAATTCTTCTGGATTAAAAGGCTTAGTTATATAATCTGTCATCCCTAACTCCTTCACTTTTTTTCGTACATCCAGCAGTGCAGATGCCGTCAGTGCGATGATAGGCAGGTTTTGTCCGTAGGTAGTAGACAGCTTTCTGATCTCTTGTGTCGCTTGATACCCATCCATTTCCGGCATTTGAAGATCCATCAAGATTAGATCATAGCACTCGATCTTTGATCTCTCCAATGCCAATCGTCCGTTTTCTACAAATTCCACCTTCATCCCCCATTTTTGCAAGAATTTTTCGAGTACGATTTGATTGGCTCGGTTGTCTTCAGCGACAAGTATATGAATGTCTCGATCCGCTACGCTTTCAAAAACAGACGACCCACTTTTAGTATCAGGGAGAGCTTCTAACTCATTGCCTATCGGCAGTTCAATATCGAAATAGAATATAGAACCATACCCTAGCTCACTGTCTAAACTGATCTTACTCCCCATAAGCAACAGGAGCTTTTTGGTAATAGCAAGCCCTAAACCTGTTCCACCGAATTTTCTGGTAGTGTCATCACTGGCTTGTGCAAAATTTTCAAAAATCACGGACTGATTGGCTGACGCTATACCGATACCTGTATCATGTATTTCAAATCGGATTTGCGCCACACTCCCTTTCCTCTCTATCAAGGATATATCCAACTTGATAAACCCTTCTTCCGTAAACTTGACGGCATTGCTGAGTAGATTATTGATAATTTGAGTGATTCGAACTGAGTCTCCTACAAACATATTTGGCAACTGCTCATCATAGTTCAAGACTAACTCTAGGCCTTTTTTGTCCACCTCTGGCATGACCGACTGCTTCAAATTGATCAACACTTCTCTCAGGTTAAAATCTACCTTTTCAAAATCAATCTTGCCAGACTCTATCTTGTTATAATCTAAAATATCGTTAATCAACGAAAGGAGGTTTTCACCAGAAAATTTCAATAAATTGAGATGGTCAAGATGTTTTTGCTCCAATTCTTCCATGAGCAAAAGATTTGTTACACCCAGAATAGCATTCAGTGGTGTTCTAATTTCATGACTCATTGTCGAGAGAAAATTCTCCTTCGCTTTAGCTGATGCTATCGCTTCTTGCTTGGCATTTTCTGCAAGCCGCATGGCTCGTTGGATGGCTTCATCAAACTTCCTCCGTTTAGAGATATCTCGGGTGGAGGACTGTATCGAGACGACTTCTTGTTTCTCATTATAAATAGGCTTAGCATAAAATTCCACCCAAACATAACTACCGTCCTTCTTACGCAACCTCGATTCTATGCCCGAAAAACCATACTCATTCAATGATTTAACATCTACCTGACTCTTAATCAAATCTGGATGAATCAAATCGTAGAGACTTACCCCTATCAATTCATCTTGTTCATAACCTAACAAGTCTTTGACTGATGACGATAAATATTTATATCTACCATCGGGCTCATGCAGACAAATCATGTCTGCGGAGTACTCTGAGAGCCATCTATACTTTTCCTCACTTTTTTCCATCCGGTCTCTGGCTTCCATCAGTTCTTGGATATTTCTAGCTACACCATATATGTGTACACCTTGCCAATCATCAAACTCTATTTCTACAGTTTGTCCTACCCAAACAGGTCCATTGACACCTTTCATTTTAAACTCCAAATAGGAAGAAACTTCTTTGTTCTTAAGTATTCGAATGTAATACTCCGTCACTCGCTCAATATCAGATTCGTAAACCAATTCTGAAAAATGCATATTGAGTAGCTCATCCTCTGGGAAACCAGAAATACGTATCAGTACAGGGTTGACATAAATAAACTTACCCTTCGGATCAAGCTCATATACCATGTCTCCAATTCTCTCCAGTCGATCTCTAAAAGTCTGCTCCGTTTGAGACTGAGCGACTCTAGTTTCTTCGAGTATTCTATTAGATTTCTTTAATTCCAAAAGCGCACTCACCTGTCGAGACAAAGCCCAAAGTGCTTCTTTTTGTCCCTCAGTTAGAGATTTAGGCTGATGATCTATTACACAAAGAGTCCCTAGTGCATAGCCACTGGATGATACCAGTGGCGCACCCGCATAAAACCTTACATGAGGCGCTCCTGTCGCCAATGGGTTGTCATGAAATCGCTCATCTTTGAAAGCGTCTGACACTTCGAGCAAATCCTGAGGTGAATGAATCGCATGTGCACAGTAAGCCAAATCTCTCGGTGTCTCTGACACATCTAACCCGTGATGCGACTTGAACCACTGCCGATCTTGATCGATCAAACTCACCAATGAAATCGGCGAGTCACATATCTGGGCTGCAATCTTCGTAATATCGTCAAAACTCTGCTCTATGGCCGTGTCGAGAATCTGATACGAGTATAACTCATCCAGCCTTTGTTTCTCATTAGTTGGTTTTTTTGGCGATATCATGAATTCATTTTCTGACTTTAATAAACGGTGCGATCTATCTAAAACCTCCCATATTCCCGTTTTAGAGCATTTCGATTTTATTCAGTAGTTCTGGTTTGTATTTAGCACTTACGGGTACTACATTATCTCCTATAACCAGACTATTTTGATCGATATTATCAATTTTATTAATCTGAACAAGGTAAGACCGATGCACTCTCATAAACAGATCCTTTGGTAACTTATCCTCTATACTACTCAACTTGTAATACACGACGTGGGTCTTATCTGTAGTATGTACTTTGATATAATCTCCATACCCTTCTACATACAAAATAGACTCAAATTGCACCTTGGTAAGTAGAAAATCTATTTTCATAAAAACTGCATCACTACCCGTTACATTTTTCTCCTTCAGCGCTATGTTGTCCTTCGCCTTGGTTACGGCATTCATAAAGCGCGCATAACTTTCAATCGGCTTCACCAAATAATCTGTAACGTTAAATTCGAATGCTTCCACTGCATACTTTACCTGCGATGTGATGAGAATAATTTCTGGCTTTTTGTTCAATGACTTGATAATGTCCAAACCACTAATCTCTGGCATTTGCACATCTAGAAAAACAATATCTGGCTCCAATTCTATGATGGCATTGGTCCCCTCTACGGCACTCTGATATGACCCCAGTAAGGTCAAAAAACCTGTTTGATCTATGAGTGATGTAATGATTTTTAATGCAATAAATTCATCATCAATAGCGACACATGTTAACTTCTTAAGCATGGTTGTTGTTTTGGTTAGTTAAATTTCTTCTTTTAGTCTTTAAAATCAAGATGGATCATATTTCTAAAAGTTACTAAAACCGCAGTTAAATCAATTGACTTTTCAAAGTAATTCAAAATAACACATCTCGGATATACCCTATCTAGGTATAGATTCTTTTCAATTCTTCTATTTTGGCACTCGCTTCGGTGACAAATGGCTCCAAATGTGCTTGAAGAAAATCAACATCCTTGTTGATCGCTGCTGCTTCTATCTCAAATATTTTGGAGATAAACTGCTTTTGTTCTAGGTTTTCAAAATTAGGTTTGACCTTGTGCGAAGTACGTGCTAGAGCATCATAGTCTCTGGCTTGGTATTGCTTCATCATTTTTTCCAATTCAAAAGGCACCACATCCAACACTCCTTCGATGATGTCCCGCACCATTTCATCATCCTGATTGGTTATCTGATACAAATATGGAAATTGTGCTCTGGAGATTTGCTTCACCTCAGCATTCGACTTTTTTTTCGTAGGTATAGGTTCGAGCATTTTTATCTCTTCGATAGGGCATATCATTACCAGTACACCACCTTCGATCTTAAGATCAAAAGCACCATTTATTCCTATGTATTTGCGTACTATCCGCTGTAGTGCATCAGGCAGGTGATTAGACTTAAAAGTAAGCCTAATTGATCTGGCAGGCTCGTCATAAGCAAAAGTCACTCGTACTCGACCATCAGGTTGCCCATCGTTGATAATACTGAGTAAACGAACAATACCGATATAAAACTTATGCTTGTTTCCAATCACGATAGATGATTCGAACTCTTTCTCAAAAACCAAATGAGCATCTGACTCACCAAGAAAAGTGTCCTCTACCGCCGCTATAATTTGGTCTATCTTGAAAGGTATATTTGTTTCTTTGAACTCAGTAGCTACCAGTTGGTTGACGGCATACTCCAGATACCCTGTAATGACACCCATGCTCAACTGGTGCCTCTTTTTAGTCTCGGGATCTAAATGCTCACTACTTGATTTAGACAAAAATTTTAGCCCCGAAATCGGCATTTTAATCTCGTGATGTAACCTGCTATTAACAGTCTGATTTGTATCCTTCTCTTTCTCGAGTACTCGCACCAGTTGACGCAAGTCACTGTTCTGCTTCATCACTCCTTTTTCGTCTAATTCTCGTTCCGTCATCTTTTCGTACATCTGTGTGCGATCATATATCAGCCAATGCAATTGGAGTTGTCCCTCAACAAGTACCTTTTCTATGCGGTAGTCACTAATGAGGGCTCCTTTAAAAAAGGAATCTGAAACACGGAAGTAATTAATAATCTCTCCCTGTTGTAAAGCCAATATTTGCTCTCTTTTACTATTTAAAAATTGGCTTTCCTTGAATATGAGTCCTTCAAAACCAGAGAGTTTTTCCAATGTATCACATGAGCCAATAAAACTTCCATCTTGGTCTAAGACCACCAATTGCGTCTCATTAGCTATAAGCTCCGATTTGTATTGGGAATATTCCATGTTATCTATTCTAAACTATATTGCTCTTGACCTTATTGAAATTCACTAAGGCTACAAGGTATCAAATGATTACACTTCATATTTATTTTCTCGGTCAAAGCCCTCTCTTTGTAGTCGAATGCGTTCTTATTTAAGGTGAAATTCACATCAATTCAAGGCCGCTTTTATGGCATTCAAATCTTCGAGGATTTCGTGACAAGTAACTTTGATCTCGTCGAACATCTTTCGCTCCTCCGTTTTGGTAGATTCCAAGGTGTCAATTTTATCAAAAAAGGCATCCATACTAGTAATGGACAGTGCCTCATTGCTCTTACTGATTTTTTCGCAAGCTTCTTTTAGTTGGGGCATATTGTCACGGATCACGGCTTCTGAAAACTGAATTCGAAATGCCTTATAGTGGTCCAAATAATGCCCTACCAGTTCGCTTACAAAACTCGCGTCCCCCTCAGCATAATTCATCAATTGCTGATAAATAGCATTCTCAGGTAAGCTTATAAGGTTTTTGACATTCACCACATGATGATATTTAATAATCTTCTTGTACAGTTCTTCTGGATTGAAGGGTTTGGTTATAAAATCTGTCATACCTAGTTCCTTCACCTTTTTTCTCACTTCCATCATCGCTGAAGCACTAAGCGCAACAATAGGCACCTGCTTGGCATAGACAGTGTCCATATCTCTAATAGCTGTTGTTGCTTGATAGCCATCCATTTCTGGCATTTGCAAATCCATCAAAATCAAATTGTATGCTTCGGACTTAGCCTTTTCCATGGCTACCATTCCATTTTCAGCGAAATCAGTTTTAACGCCCCATTTATCCAAAAATTTCTGCAATACAATTTGATTGGCTCGATTGTCCTCCGCAACTAATACTTTGATGTTTTTATCTGCTACATTGGCAAATATCATTTCGGTAGGTCGATTCTGGGATGAGATGGACTCATTGTTCCCGATAGGAAAAGTCACATCAAAAGAGAATACAGATCCTAAGCCCAAATCACTATCAAGTCGAATCTCACTTCCCATCAGCTCAAGTAGTTTTTGGGTAATAGCCAGCCCTAACCCTGTCCCTCCAAACTTTCTAGTGGTATCACTACTCGCTTGCGAAAAATTCTCAAAAATCATCGACTGATTGGACTTTTGGATACCAATCCCCGTATCCTGCACTTCGAAATGAATTGTTGCTTGTTCATCATCACGAGACACCAATGACACATCAAGCTTGACAAAACCCTCTTCGGTAAACTTGATGGCATTGCTCATCAGGTTGTTGATCACCTGAGCAACTCTAACCGAATCCCCTACAAAGACGTATGGCAATGACTCATCATACCTCAATATTAGCTCTAATTCCTTCCCTTCTATTTTGGTGGACAAAGTTTGTTTTATACGGATCAATAGTTCTTTAAGATCAAAATCAACTTCCTCAAACTCTATTTTCCCTGCATCAATCTTATTGTAATCAAGGATATCATTGATCAGTGCAAGGAGGTTTTCTCCAGAAAACTTCAATAGCTCTATATGCTCCATATGTTCCCTTTTCATATCCTCGGATAATAAGAGATTAGTAACTCCCAGTATGGCATTGAGTGGGGTTCTGATTTCATGGCTCATATTGGAAAGGAAATTCTCCTTGGCCTTCGCCGAAGCTACCGCTTCCTGCTTAGCTACCTCAGCCAACTCGGTGGTTTCTCTAAGCGCTTCTTTGTAATTTTTGTCCACGGTAATATCCCAATTAGTCCCTATCATCCGTAGCGGCTGCCCTTTATCGTTTCGCTCTACCAAAGCCAACGCTCTAATGTGACGAACAGATTGGTCTGGCCATATTACTCTGAATTCTATATCAAATTTTACCGCCCCCGATATGGCATTTGCTACCCCCTCATCTAGGCGCACTACATCATCTGGGTGCAGTGTTTTTCGCCAGTCTTCATATTGATTAGTAAATTGTCCTTCCTTCAAACCATAGAGATCGTGCATAATACTATCCCATATCAGCTCATTATCTGCTATTTCATACTCCCAAATCCCCACCTTAGCGGCCTGAGTTGCGAGCGTTAGTCTATCTGAGGCGTTTTTCAATGCGTCTTCTACTTCTTTCCTTTGCGTTATGTTCTCAATCTGAGACACAAAATGTAGTGGCTGCCCATTACTACTTTTGACTAAAGAGACACTCAGCAAGACCCACAAAATCTTTCCGTCCTTGCGGAAATACCGCTTCTCCATTTGATAGCTATCAATAACGCCATCTATTAATTCATGTAACTGATTAATATCTCTTTCTAGATCGTCTGGGTGAGTAACATCCTGAAAGGTCAATAGTTCTAATTCTTCTTTACTATAGCCTAGCATCTCACACAACTGTCGATTAGCACTAAGCCATTTTCCCGAAGTAGAGACCAATGCCATTCCTATAGCTGAATATTCGAATGCTTGCTGAAATTGTCCTTGGCTTTGTTCCAGATTTTCTTTTACCTCATCATTTCTATTGAGTGTGCGTACTAAGAACCAAGTAGTGATCAAGAAAGCAATGATGATCCCAGTAATCAGAATAGAAATACCTAGCTCCGAACTCATCGTTGTTCTCGGTGCTAGCATTAATCGTAAGTAACCAAAGAAGACTGGAATAATTATGACTAGAGGAATCATAATCTTGGCTACTCTACCACCCGAATGTCGGCTCACAATGACTTTCATGAAACCGCTCTCAGAATTGAGCAACAGTATACCCACTGCTGCCAATATAAAGCCTACTGCTGTGTGCAGTGACATAGGCAGCTCTGTCAATACTCCAAAAAACTCTCCTACCCCATACAAATACCCCAGAACTGAGAAAAAACCTACAATAAACACCCCGAGCAGCAAGGCATTGGCTATTTTCTTATATTTCTCGATTCCTGACAAATAAATAGAAACCCCAAGTAATAGAAATCCCACAGCAGTATTGGGTGCCATACTGTTAGAAACATTACCTACCATATCTGTGGTTAGTACTCGAGCAAACAACACCTGATCTATTTGAAAATCAGAATTCAGAAAACCACTTATCAACTTTGCTACACTTATCGAGATCATGAGACCTACGATGAGTATGACTCCTAAATCCTTGGACTGGTCAGGCACTTGCCTCTTGCACAAACGAGAGTGACCTATACCTGATAGCATAAAACAAAAAGCAGTCAAAGGGTTCATTGCCACCAGTCCAGAAATAGGCCGCTTCAAAAACTCCACATCAAATATCCAGCCTAACATAACTAACGCACCTACTGCAAAAGTGGCATAAGAAATGTGTAGTGATGTTCGCCTTAATAACCAAGGATATTGATTTTCAACTTGGTGGTTAATTTCAGGTACAGTCATAGAGTGTCTTGGGTTGATTAACCCTAATTTATATAATAATAAGAAATCGATGCTCCTCATTGAGGTTTTCTATTCCATCCGTCATTGACGACTCTGATCATTTGATTTCCCCGTCTCATATAGTCAAGTAAAAAGGACAATTGACCCCTAAGAATAGCAGATAAAAAATTAGTTTTGCGATCCAATATTCATATCTATGTACAAGTCCATTTTACGCCCCTTACTTTTCAATTTCAATCCAGAAAAGGCTCATCATCTGACCTTCTTCTTTCTCAAACTGGCTAAAAACATTCCTTTCGGGATTGGCTTGATCAAACTCTTTAGCCCAAGAGTGAAGTCTACCCCTCAGGAGCATTTTGGTCTCAAGTTTCCAAACGGGATCGGCCTAGCCGCTGGACTGGACAAGAATGCTGAGGCTATTGACGCTTTTGCTGCGCTTGGATTCGGATTTGTAGAGATCGGTACGGTCACCCCAAAACCACAGGCAGGAAACCCTAAACCACGACTGTTTAGACTCAAGGAAGACGAAGCACTCATCAACCGCATGGGCTTCAACAACGATGGCGTGGCAGTCATCAAAGAGAGACTCAAAAAAAGAAAATCCAAAGTGATCGTCGGGGGCAACATTGGCAAAAACAAGGTCACCCCGAACGAAGAAGCGGTCAATGATTACTTGATTTGCTTCAAAGAGCTATATCCAGTCGTGGATTACTTTGTCATCAATGTAAGCTCACCCAACACGCCTGGGCTGAGAGAACTCCAAGAAAAAAAACCACTGACAGATCTGCTATCAAGACTGATGATCGAGAATCGGAAAAAGAAAGAACAGAAACCTATCCTTCTCAAAATCGCTCCAGATCTAACAGATAGCCAGCTGACCGATATCATCGAGATCATCAAAGAGACCAAAATCGCTGGTGTCATCGCCGCTAATACGACAATCGACCGATCAAACCTCAAGACGGACTCAGACACCATCGAGACGATAGGAAACGGGGGACTCAGTGGAAGCCCAGTCCATGAAAAATCCACAGCTGTCATCCGCTACCTATATGAGCATTCGCAAGGAGCGTTCCCAATCATAGGCGTAGGTGGTATCAACTCCGCAGCACGTGCCGAAGAAAAAATCCAAGCCGGCGCCTGTATGGTACAACTATACAGCGGCTTCATCTACGAAGGCCCTCAGCTGATCAAAGACATTAGCCAAAAGCTGTAGAGCATTGACTCGTCTAGCAGACTAGATACCGAGAAATTTTGTTGTCAAATTGTTTATTTTACGCTCTGAAAAAATACTGAATGGCTAAGAACACATTTAAGAATCAGAAAGAAGACAAAAAGTCCTTTAAGCTCAATCTACCTCAACTAAACCTTGGTTTTTTGGAAGATCGACGGTTGCATTTATCTCTAGGTTTCTTAGCACTCGTATCCAGTTTATTTCTACTAACTGCATTCTTTTCTTATCTATTCACTGGCAAAGCTGATCAGAGCATCATCGGCAATGTCATCGATACCGGGGTCAAAGCATCTGGTATAGAAGCCGAGAATTGGCTTGGACTATTTGGTGCCTATGCCTCTCATTACTTTATATACAACTACTTTGGGATTGCATCATTTCTCATCCCGCCATTTCTCTTCCTTATTGGATACAAAACCGTCTTTAGACGAGAGATTCTACCTATCTCTCAGTCATTTTATTTCGTGTTATTCTTCTTGATCTGGATCAGCATCCTCATTGGTTACTTTATGATCAACTCTGAATCCATCTATGAATGGGGCTTTCTCGGAGGTGGCATAGGATTCGAACTCGCAGCACTCATGGATAGCCTCATGGGCTGGGGTACACTGCTATTCTTGATCTTAACCTTTGTCGTATTCACCATCTACTTCTTGAACATCACGCAAATGACGGGGTTATCTAGTATTAAACTCCCCAAAGATCACGCAATAAAGGAAGAGAAGTCAGCAGAAGAATCGAACGACGAAGAGGAAGCGCTTGATTCGGTCATGGATGACGAAAACTACGACACGTTACCAGACGAAGAGTCCGATGACATGGTATTGATCAGAAAGGAGAAAAAATCAGAGGACGATACCAATCCTGACGACATAGCTGCCATGGTCGCCTCTATTAAAGAAGAAGTAGAGGAAGAAGAAGCACAACTCAAAAAAGAAAATGAGGAAAGCTGGTCCGTAAACAAACCAAAAACACCTCCAAAGAAAGAGGACAAGCCAGGACTAGTTCTAGATGTCAATATTCCAGAGACCCCTCAGAGCAAAACACCTCCCTCTCCTATAAAACCAAAAGAAGAAGGAATAGCATTCGAGGCAGAGATTAACAAAACACCTGAAAAGTCTGCTGACAAACTAGAGAACTACGACCCCACCTTAGATCTAGGCAACTACCAATACCCTACTCCAGACCTACTCACCGACTACCCTAACAACGGCGTGCAAGTCACCAAAGAGGAGCTAGAGGAAAACAAAGACAAAATCGTCGAGACACTGATCAACTTCAAAATCGGTATCTCCAGTATCAAAGCGACCATTGGCCCTACTGTAACCCTCTACGAGATCATACCTGAGGCTGGTGTTAAAATCTCAAAGATCAAGAACTTAGAAGATGACATTGCACTAAGTTTAGCTGCGTTAGGGATACGTATCATCGCACCTATCCCTGGCAAGGGCACAATAGGTATCGAGGTACCAAACACTAACCGCGAAATGGTAGATGTTAAATCCGTACTCTTCACTGAAAAGTTCATGAAGAGCAAAGCAGAGCTACCTGTAGTGTTAGGAAAAACCATTTCCAATGAGGTATTCGTAACGGATTTAGCCAAAATGCCTCACCTATTGATGGCAGGGGCTACTGGACAAGGTAAGTCTGTCGGATTGAACATCCTACTGACCTCTCTAGTCTATAAAAAACACCCTTCACAACTCAAGTTTGTTTTGGTAGACCCAAAAAAGGTGGAACTCACACTGTTCAACAAAATCGAGAAACACTTCTTGGCTAAGCTACCAGACACAGAAGATGCCATCATTACAGACACTAAAAAAGTAATCCATACGCTCAATTCTCTCTGTATCGAGATGGACAACCGCTATGACATGCTCAAAGATGCGGGATGTAGAAACCTCAAAGAATACAATAACAAATTCGTCGAGCGGAGACTAAACCCTAACAAAGGACATAAATTTCTACCCTACATTGTACTCGTCATCGATGAGTTAGCAGACCTCATGATGACCGCTGGTAAGGAAGTGGAGACCCCTATCGCTAGGCTCGCACAGCTAGCGCGTGCCATTGGCATACACCTAGTAGTAGCCACACAGCGTCCATCTGTCAACGTCATCACGGGTATTATCAAAGCCAACTTCCCGGCAAGGTTATCCTTTAGAGTAACCTCCAAGATTGACTCACGAACGATTCTAGATGCAGGTGGAGCAGAGCAACTCATTGGTATGGGAGACATGTTGCTATCACTAGGTTCTGACATGATCCGTCTACAGTGTGGGTTTGTTGATACACCAGAGGTCGAACGAATCTGTGAGTTCATCGGTGACCAGCAGGGATACGAATCTGCCTATATGCTACCAGAGTTCGTGGGCGAGGACAGTGACAGCGGTGCGGTAGGAGAAGTCGACCTCAAAGACCGTGACGTACTATTCGACGATGCAGCCAGACTAATCGTCATGCATCAGCAAGGCAGCACATCTTTGATCCAAAGAAAACTCAAACTAGGCTACAACCGAGCAGGCCGCCTAATAGACCAATTAGAAGCAGCAGGTATCGTCGGAGCATTCGAAGGTAGCAAAGCCCGAGAAGTCCTCGTTAGCGACGAATACAGTTTGGAACAGTTATTGAATGAATTGAACGGATAATAAAAAATAAACCAAAAAAACAATGAAATTTATCATCACTAGCCTACTGCTGTCAGTACTCTTCATAGGGCAAGCTTCTGCACAAAAAGACCCTAAAGCCAAAAGCATTTTGGACGAGATGAGTAACAAATATAAAAACATCCCATCCTTCAAGGCTGACTTCACTTACAACATGGAAAACCCAGAAGCGGACATCAATGAAGGCTTCAAAGGAAAAGTAAGTGTCAAAGGAGAGCAATACAAAATCAGTATGGAAGGCCAAGACATTATGTTCGATGGAGAGAACGTTTGGACTTATCTCAAAGAAGACGGAGAAGTTACTGTTGCTCCATTCGAAGAGTCAGAAGAAGAAATATCACTTTCCAACATCTTCACACTCTACCAAAGCGGGTTCAAGTACCTATACCTAGAATCTAGAGATGGTGGAAAAACGGATGTAGTAGATCTCGTACCAGAAGATTTGAACAAAAACTATTTCAAAATCAGAATGCAAATCAATGCTGCTACTAAAGAACTCAAGACATTCAAAGTGTTTGACAAGTCAGGTAGTAGATATGTATACACCATCGTTTCGTTCCAAGAGGACAGTTCCCTTACGGACGCAGACTTTACTTTCAACAAAGCAAAGAATCCAAACGTAGAGGTAATCGATTTCAGATAACCACATGCGGTATTTAGATACTAGGCTCTGTGGGAACGCAGAGCCTTTTTTATTGGTTTTAGAAAAAACATTCCATGTGCACAATTTTCCTTTCTTGGCAGCAACATCCGCAGTTTGATCTCATAGTAGCTGCCAATCGTGACGAATACTACAGACGCCCCACAACACCCGCACACTACTGGCAAGATGCTCCACATGTCTTTGCCGGACGAGACGACATAGGTAGAGGCACGTGGATGGGTGCCACAACGAACAGAAGATTTGCAGCACTCACGAATTTTCGTAATTTGGATGCTATCTCCGACAATGCCCCCTCACGAGGTGGCCTAACCAGCGATTTTCTCAATAGCACCACCAGCCCTCAGGATTACCTAGCTAACATTCAACGCGAAGACCTCAACCACAATCCATACAACCTATTGGTGGGAGATAAAGATACCCTTTGCTACTATAGCAACATGTCCAAAAAAATCATCCACCTAGAACCTGGAATTTATGGATTGAGTAATGGGTACCTAGATGCCCCTTGGCCTAAAGTAACCGAAGGAAAAAAAGAGTTTATACAGGCACTTAACATGCCGTCCCAAGATGAGTTATTAAGTATACTCCAAAACAAAGCAGTAGCTGCTGACAACCTACTTCCAAAAACTGGAGTGCCCTATGGTATGGAGAAAGCGCTCTCTGCACTATTTATAGAGCTAGCAGGCTATGGCACACGCTGCTCTACCATCATCATGAGAAACAAAAAGGAGACGCTATTTACAGAAAAATCTTACTCACTAGAAACGCAAGTAGAAAGACTCATCACTGAGACGATACTGACTACATAGCCTCTATGGATTTGGCCTTATCAAACAAGCCAAGGGCTTCATTATATATTTCACTCGTTTGATTCCAAATAGGATAGAACCCGTTGTTGTTCCAAATACCACGAGCTATCTGTGCTTTGACATAGAGCTTTATCAGTTCCTTAGAATGTCCAAATTGCTTGGCATTGTATTTAATATCGTTGGTTTCCGCTACTTGGATCAGTTCATTGAGCATCGCTGAGTTAATAGCAAAAGACTTAAAATAATAATCATATCCCATATCAGTCAGTCTCTCCTTGTGATCTTCCGAATACTGTAGCGCATACTCTCTTATAGAGTTAGAGGTAAAAAGCTTATTTAGATACGGGGAATTACCCACCGTATCCAATGGCACGTAGACATCTGGAATGATACCACCGCCTCCGTACACGATTCGCCCTTTGGCCGTCTTAAATTTTAGAGAATCAATCACACTGACACTATCTGCGTTATACATCTCACCAGACTCATAGCGACCGTAGATATCGTGGTAGTAATCATCGATCCCGTCCGTGTATGCCTTTTGGATCGATCGTCCACTAGGGGTGTAATAGCGGGATATTGTCAACCTCAGTTCCGACCCATCACTCAGATCGATCGGCATCTGTACGAGTCCCTTACCAAAAGACCGTCTACCTACGATCAGTCCTCTATCATTGTCCTGAATAGCTCCTGACACGATCTCCGAAGCTGACGCACTCCCTTCGTCTATCAGTACGATCAAAGGCTGCTTTTCGAACGATCCTGTTGTACCTGCTCTATGTTCTTGATTGTATCTAAACTCCTTTCCTTTCGTGAACACAATCATAGGATCACCTGCCAAAAATTCATCCGCCATTTTGATCGCTCTATCCATGTATCCCCCAGGGTTACCTGTCAGATCCAAAATAAGCTGTGTCATACCCTGCTCCTCCAGTCGAGACATAGCCAGCTGAAATTCATCAAATGTAGTAGCCGTAAATCGATTGACCTTGATATATCCAGTCTGCGCATCTATCATATAATCTGCATCCACAGAAAACTGAGGTATCTTATCACGCGTAATTTCAAAATCTAAAAGCTCATCGACATTTTTTCGTAGCACAGTCACAGTTACCAGAGAGCCTTTTGGCCCTCTGAGCCTATCTAACACACCTCTCGTTCTAATACCTATACCTGCTACGAGCTCTTCATTTACCTTGATAATTTTATCTCCCGTCATCAGCCCTACAGCCTCTGAGGGACCTCCACTGAGGGGTGCTACGACATAGATTGTATCCCTAAAAATATTGTACTCAATCCCTATTCCTTCGAAGTTACCTTGTAACTGAGAGTGGCTCAGCTCTTGCTCCTCTGCTGGGATATAAACGGTATGAGGGTCGAGATCTTTGAGCATTGCAACAATCGCATCATCGACTAGTTCATCTTGATCTACTTCGTCTACATAGTTCTCGTCGATATAGTTGAGTATCTCTCGAAACTTGAAAGCACTCTTTCGAGAGTTGACCGTATCATTACTACCCCCTGTAACATTAGCACCTATAAAGATACCTGCAGCAATGGCCACACATAATAACAAAGGAAGACGAATCTGGGAGGTAGTGTTTTTGATACTCATAGAATACTATTTTGAAAGTAAAACGAATTTACTCCAAAAAAAGATATGAGAAAACACTAGAAAGACTAAAGGGAAGGGAAATAAAAAA
The DNA here is from genome assembly GCF_900142205.1 of Reichenbachiella agariperforans. Taxonomy (GTDB): domain Bacteria; phylum Bacteroidota; class Bacteroidia; order Cytophagales; family Cyclobacteriaceae; genus Reichenbachiella; species Reichenbachiella agariperforans. Next base: position 19,134 of record NZ_FRAA01000015.1, on the reverse strand, counting down.
GACTGGAAAGTATCAAACGTCCCAGTCTTTTTCGTGGTTACTTACTTTTTCGTTTGGCAGGACAAATGCACATACAATTGCCGCCACAAACAACACGATGATTAAGCCTAACATTGCCATAACTCTGTAGTGTTTTAGTTGAGCTTCAAAGATATATCCATTCCTTATCTGGACAAAGAAACTACCTATCATTATTTCATCATTACGAATGAAACCTTGCTAAATAAGTGGTATTCAGTAAACTTATAATTAGGTAATTCACTGATGTAATTGAACATCGCTTTAGCCTAATATTGAACATTATTTTGTAATACATTGATAATCACGGTGGACAGACAAATTCCCTTATTTCTCGTTTATTTTGAAGACCACCAAAAACAACTAAAAAGATGAATCTTCCGGCATTAGAATCAGAAATTGCAAAAAAGATCCACACGTTGAATGTAGATCAAAAAGTAGACATCATGCAATACATCAACCGTATAGCAGGTACTACCACCAAGGAGAGCTATAGAAATAAGGCTATTAGAGAAATCAGAAGGGCACTAAGTTCTATCTGAGAATTAATCCTCGGATAGAACTATTATTTCGTCCTTCTCAGTAAAGTTGATATATTCTGCCTTGTCAGGATTGACAACTACACCATACTGCTTCTCGACGTTCCTGCTGTTTGCTAAGATTCTGTAGCCTATTGCTACTTGATTGAGCTGGGCAGCAGATTCAAGCACAGTATAGAAATTGACAGGCTTACCAGGAGTCACATACTCCTTGGCAGGCTTGATGTATATCTCCGAACCATCTGCATCGAATAAATCCTCGAACACACGCATCAAAAACTTGTTCTCAGACACCTGAGTCATCAATAGACTAAGTAGCTTATCACTAACAATAAAGTCATCCGCACTGGTAATATCTGCGAGCTGACGGTTTTTCATATCGATCATCTCACTCACGAGATTCAAATGTTTCTCCGTACGCTCTGCTATACTTCTGATATGAAGCAGGGTAATCAACGTCTGTGCATCCGCCTCTTGTACAGGGAAATGCTGCTCATAACATAGCAACATGATATAATCGAAACTAGGGATATTAAGGTTTTCGAGCGTCTCTCTTTCCGTAGTTTCTGCTTTGACAAACTCAACAGACAAATTTTTCAAATTTGATTTGAGCTTCTCTATGACAGGAATAGGATCCTCAAATTTTGACACGATCTTCAGCGTAGAACCAAACGGTGCATACTGATCGAGCTCACTAATAATGTTCTTTGCACGATCATTCCATCCGATAATAAGAATTTTTTCATCTGCTTGACTCGGGTCATCAGGGTGTACGACACGAGACTCATCAATCTCATAGTCAGTTCGCCCAGAAGGAATTAGCGTATCATCATCTTCAGTGATACCAATAACTTTGTCTCCATCGTTAAAAACCGTATCCATCGGTGGGTTAATAGCCACTGTACCATCTGCAAACTGAATCCCCATGATGGCAGATTTCTCATAAGCAAATATGATGTCTCTAAAGGTCTTACCTACCAGCACTTCTGTCTTTTCGTCTGTGAAGTAAATCTCGTCACCATCATAATCCATGAGCTCTATATAGACTACACTCAGTCCCGATTGCCTACTAGTCTGTACCATGATTCTAGAGATGAAATCATCTGACAAAATCAACTCGACCTCATCCTTACCTACCATCTTAGCCACCTCAAGGTTTTTACTATCAGTAATCTCCGCAGTAATGTGGTATGGCTCAGAACGCAACTCTTCTCTCCTAGGGTTTGTCACGATCGCTACGATCGTTTTTATAATTTGTGAATCAGAGTTCTCGTTATCCTTATCTAGGATGATGATAGACTTAGAATCGAACGGGTTCGCAATATGAATATCATCTATATCAATAGGATCACCCGTTCTGCAGATCACACGTGTATTACGTGTATCTCCGACTTTCAATTTGATCTCATCTTCCATCTCCACCTTATCCTTGTCTGCAAGGATAACAATGACGCCTTCTTTCAAATTTTCGTTTGCTTCAATCAGCTCCGAAATGATAGTAAATATTTTAGAAGACCAACCTAAGATCAGTGTATGGTTTCTTTCTATAACAAATGAACGTCCCTTTCTTAACTCCTCTATTTTGGTCAGGATACCATTGGACACCAAACCAATAAGTGTAGACAATACCACTACCCCAATCAGTGTCACGAAGAGCAGATAACTACGCATACCCCAGTCACTATCTGTATCCCCTAGTGTACCAGGGTCCAGCATGTGTATCATGTTTTCCCATAAGGAATCAAAGATGGTGAACGAAATAGATTGGTCAGGATGTATCCCCGAAAGAATGAGGATCACGGCTAGAATAAATACTAATACCAACGTAAGAAGAGCTAATCCTCCTATCAATGTACCTGTACCTTTTGATATATAATTATCAAAAGCATATTTCAATCTAGCTGTTAAGGGAGCTGTTTTACTCATGTATTCAGACGTATCTAAATATTTAAATCAAATAATTTTCCATAAACCACTCAAAGCCAAGCAGAAATACACTAAGCAATGCAGGTTTGACAAGTGGCAAAAATAGTTCAATATTGGAATTATCAGGACTTTAATCAAATTATATCTTTGCATTCTAATCTAACTCTAATCCCTTGCTTCACCTATACCAAAAGCTATCTGTACATCCTAAAATAGGATATTGGCTAATAGTGAAATAAGACAATATTTATGCACTCTCAGCAGTAGTTTATTAGTCAACCACGTATAAAATGGATCAATAGAACTTGAATTATACAATTGCACTCTATATTTGAATCCACACCTAGGCACGATTTCTGTAATGATCTCACGAATGAAAGCTACATATTTATTATCGCTAACTCTTTTACTGATAGCTTCCCATTCGACGAGTCTGAATGCTCAAAACTACTCCCTCAATGTCACGGAGAGCCACTTCACAGTAGGAGGTCAAAACTATCAAGGATACAGTACTCGATTTACCCTCCCCTACAAGCAAGTCAAAAAAGTGTGGTGGCGCTATATTAAAGCAAAAACCTACATATACAACCACAAGACACACTACACCCTCACACTACCTGCCAAAGGAGATGCAAACACACCTGTAACCTTCGTCTCCAAACTGGAAAAGGGAGACTACCGCGGACCACTACTCATGGTCGCACCAGCAGACGAGAGTTTGAATCCCCAACAAAGTACTGCCTTAAAGAAGGATTTGAAGTTCCTCTTGATTGATTTCAAAATAGAATACTACACAACTATCCTACAGAATCAAATCGACAAACAGGAACGAGCCAATCGCAAAACTAGCAAAGACCTCCACCGCCTCAGGCGTAGAAACTCTCCTCATGCGGATAAGCTAGCCGCACAGCTAGAAGCAGGTCAGCGCCAACTCGATGCACTCAAAACCTCTCTCAAGCAGATAAAATAAAAGCCGATCCATCAGAGATGAATCGGCCTATCTTAGGGTAGATTGGTTTTTGGTGTTTTATTTAGAAGTTGTAGGTATACTTTAGATTAAACAATCTTCCTGGCTTGTAGAGAGAAAACAATTCCTCCTCATTACCAAACTGGTACACCATCTTATTCTCAGCTTTCAAAAGATTCTTAGCCGTTAAGCTAATAGTTGATTTTCTATCTTTACCTAAATCCTTTGATACTTTAAGGTTTAAACTATTGAATGGTTTAGTATAAACATTAGGCACATTAGATATTCCAATAAAGGTAAGCGTTTCCCCTTGAACGTTGTAAGACACGTTAGCTGATAAGCCGAGTCTATTGTTTTCATAACTCATATAGGCATTAACGACATATGGAGATTGACCTGTCATATCTCTATACTTTTCCACGCCATCTTCTGACCCTTGATATGAAACCTCAGTATCATATTCTGAATCACCATTTTCATTGACAACTACTGTTTGTCTATTGACCTTTGACACAATCAGTGAGAGATTCGACCCTACCGATAGGTTTTCTAACACTGGGCTGATAAACATCAAATTCTTTCTCAACTCAAGTTCAGTACCATATACTGCCGCTTCACCCACATTTCTCGGTTTCAACTGACCTGGGTTATTAGGGAAGAAAACCAAAGCAATGTGATCCGTAAAATCCTTATAGAAGGCAGATACAGACACCATCTCATTGGCAGAAAAGAAGTACTCCCAGCGAAGATCATAATTATATATCTGCGCTTGTTTCACATCCAGATTCCCTGAAAACTGTGTTCTAGTAATTGGATCTTCAATAAATGCAGATGACTTTTCTTTAAAAGAAGGTCTAGCCAATGTTTTGTTAAAAGAAGCTCTCAAGTTCATATCATCTTGTAAAGCATATACAAAATTCACTGAAGGTAGCAAATTCGTTTCGTTCAGCGTCTCAGTATTCTCTTCGAGTTTCTGCGAATTATCCTCTAGCAATCTCACACCTGTGTAATACATCCTTGCGTTTTCGACTCTTACGCCATAAATCGACTTTAGCTTAGTAGTAATTTGCATCTCGTTCATCAAATACCCTGCAAGGATTGTTTGCTTCCCTTCATAGTTATTATATTCATTACTATTATCCTGAATATACAATCCATCAGGGTTGCTAGATGAATATAGATTCTCTTCATGCAACAACCAGTTAGGGTCATTGTACTCTACTTGGAACGCCTCCAAAGGATCATAATCATAGCTATACACCTTAAATTCACGACTTCTAACCGTCCCTAGTCCTCCAAATTTTATTTTATTACTTTCGTTGAGTTCATAAGTAAAGTCTAATTTAAAACTTTCACTAACTTCGGTCAAACCTCTCCAAAATCGATTCATTGCACCCCCATTACTAAAACCATAAGAACCATCATCCTCATTGATTCTCGTGTCTCTATAGTCTGGATCTGTTATTTTAGAATACAAAAGTGAATTAGACCAATCGACTCTCAACTTATTAAACTGATGCTTACCATAGGTGATATTGTTAGTCATTGAACGCTGGGTGTAAGCCAAAATATCATTGTTGATATTGGTAGGATTGTTTAGTGCTGTAAACCTCATCTCTCTCTCCAGTGCTGTCGAAACACCATTTTGCGTGTGCAGTAGATTAGTCCCAATCGTATGATTATCAGTTTTAGCAGCCAAAGATAGCAAACCGCTCCATAGCACATTGTTAGCACTCAAGTCTCCCACTGCACTAAAGTCTCTTTCCAAAGACACTTCACTAGAGGTGCGATCCTTTTCATACCTTTTTCTAGTAAAACCTTCATAGTAAATATTCGTGTTTTTATAACTCAATACTGCGTTATATCCCCATGTCAGTTTTTCTCTTTGAATCTGATTTCTGTGAGAAAATGATAATCCAGTATTCATAAAACTAGTTGATCTACTTACTCCCAGTGTCGGATCAAACTTTCGAGTAGTCTCTGCTACAAAGTCATTTGGCAATGTAGGTATCTCTGTACCTTTAGCGATAGGCAACTCTCTTTGTCCATTATCCCATCCTAAAAAATCAGTAGATGACCCATTATAACTCACGCTGTTTGATTTGAAGTGCATATCAGGATTGTAACCCATTGAGACAGAAATGGATGTTGACTCCTCATCTGGAAATGCCTTGGTTTGTATATCTACCAACCCGCCTGCAAAATCACCATTGAGGTTAGGCGTGAAGGTCTTATAAACCATAACGTTCTCAAGAACGCCTGTAGGAAAAATATCGATCTGGACATCATTCCGATCTGGGTCAAGCCCTGGGATCATCATACCGTTGAGAGAGGTCTTGGTATATCTATCTCCCAAACCTCTTACGTAGACGTATTTTCCTCCCTGCACAGTCACTCCAGTCACCCTTTTCATAGCAGATGACAGATTACTATCTCCTACTTTCTTAAAAGCCGCAGAAGAAATACCATCCACTGTGTTTACTGATTTTTTTTGAACAGAAAGCAATGCTACATCATTGTCTCTAATCTGCTCTGCGGTCACGACTACAGATTCTAGCTGCTGTACATCTTCTGAGATAGTCACATCGAGATTTGTCACCTCTCCGTCTACGACCTCTACTCCTTCTATGGTTTTTGATTGGTAGGAAATAAACTGCACCACTACTGTGTGCGTACCCGCTGGTAGACTCAAAGAGAAGTTACCATCAAAATCAGCGACAGAACCCTGTGTAGTTCCTTGTTTCGTAACGGTCGCTCCAAATAGCCCTTCTCCCGTCTCTCCATCAATAATCTTACCTCTAAGGAAACCATTCTGCGCTGAGGCTATACTAACTAGGCATACCAAAAGCGTTGCTAATAAAATCTTTTTCATTTTCTGAATTTTCTAAATCTGCCGCAAATTTAGAGGGAGACGTCTCTGAGAATCAGCTTTACAGTTTATCAATTATTTATGATATGAAAAGCAAAAGCGACTCTAGATAACATTAACATAACATATTAAATAAAATACGATAACACAGGTAACGTACGGAAGAGGTCAGAGCATCCAAACGACAAAAGGCGCCATACCAAAGTATAAGCGCCTTTCTAATTCAGAAAATGATTTTAAATATTCTTACTCTTCATCAAAGCTTGAAGTGTAAACTTCAAAAGAGGAAGTGTTTACTTTAGAGAATGTCAAGTCTCCCATCGCTACATTGTAAGCAGCATCTTCTTCTTCTTCGTAATCCTCAGTATCTACATCGAAAGAAGCAGAAAGTTTTACTTTACCGTCTTCGAATACTACATTAGTGACAGATCCTTTTGCTTTCGATTTGAAATCAGCAGTCGTAGATGCGCCTCCAATAGACAAGATTGAACCGTTTTTCAATACAAATGTATCATCCATTGCTCCCTCTCTACCGTCGATTTCCAATCCTTCATCAGAATTTCCATCTACATACACTACGAAGTTGTCAACAGTACCAGCGTAAGACTGATCCACATCCAATCCATCATCACCTACAGCGTATACTAGAACATTAGTCGCATCAACAGTCCCACCGAAAAATTCAACTCCATCATCAGAGTTACCATAGATTTCTATGTTTTCAATAGTAGTACCGTTTCCTACACCACCGAGTGTCAACCCGTTGATTTCACTACCTTCAGCAATTTGAGCACCACCATGTCTGATAGACACATACTTCACTACGCCTGAGTTATCAGCAGCGTTGTCTCCACCATACTGACCGTTGGTATCTTCTGCATCTACACCTTCGATTTGTGGATTATCCGTTTTAGCACTTACAGGTGCTTTACCTAGGATCACGAGTCCACCCCATTTCCCTTTGTCATCTTGATCAAGGGTAGTTCCAGTCATTTGACCTGGAGTGATATCATCATCAGAAGAAGTCATGATAATTGGGTTTTCAGCAGTTCCTTCTGCCATGATTTTACCACCTTTAGCGATCATTAATACAGCAGCATTCGCCCCTGTTAAAGACGCATCTCCTTTTATAACAGTACCTGGTTCGATAGTCAATGTAGCACCATCAAGGACAGTTACTCTCGCTTTCAACACATAAATAACATCTGCACTCCACGTTACATCTTCGCTTATGTTTGCAGTCACATCAACTGTAGTAACTTCAACTACTTTGATCGCATCAGCTGCTTTTCGAGCTGACCCCATTTGCCCTGCATTATATGCCAATGTCCATCCGTCAAATACTGTCAAATCGCTAGCACCTGTTGCAGTTGCATCAGAAGTAGCTTGAGCATCAACAGCAGCTTGTGAAGCAGCAATCACTTCTGTTTGTTTCTCTTCAGGAGTCAAGCTCGGAGAATCGTCTTCAGAACATGAGATCATAGAACCCATGACACCACCCATCATTAAAAGAGATAATAACTTTTTCATTGTTTTAATTTTTAAATATTCCAATTGTATAGTTTCAATTTTGTTTCGCAAAACTGAATCAGGACGACCAGACCATGATGCACGAACTGGTTATGTTTATGTTAAAGAAGGTTGATGCATTGTGACGGCTTCTTTACGTGTGTTAAGAATTTGTGAAGCGATCATAAAAAAAGCGCCTCCAAGGAGGCGCTTCGTTATTTCATATCATTCGAGAGTATTATCAACTCTCCATATTGCTTTATTTTTATCGATTAACGTTGATTTTATTCAGTAGTGTTTTTATCAACGCCTGAGTCGTGACTCCATCCGCTTCTGCTTCGTAGTTAAGAATGATACGGTGATTAAGCACATCACCTGCTACCTCTTTGATATCCTCTGGCAATACAAAATCTCTCCCGTCCAAAAAAGCTACCGCTTTAGCAGCTAGATTCAAATTGATCGATGCACGTGGTGAAGCACCAAACTGGATATAGTTCGCCTCCTGCTCCATGCCATACGCTTTAGGATCACGTGTCGCAAAAATCAATTCGATGATATATTTCTCTAGTGACTCTGAAAGGTTAACTTCATTAATCGCCTTTCTGATTTCAAAAATATCTTCTTTCGATAGGACGGTGTTTACTTTATTATCAAACTTCATATTCGACATACGACGCATGATTTCTAGCTCATCTTCTTTGGATGGATAATCTACATGGACTTTCATCATGAATCTATCGACCTGTGCCTCTGGCAGTGGATACGTCCCTTCCTGATCTACCGGGTTTTGAGTTGCTAGCACTAGAAACGGTCTATCTAACTGAAAAGTAGTCTCACCTATCGTTACTTGCTTCTCTTGCATCGCCTCTAGGAGTGCAGATTGCACTTTGGCAGGAGACCGGTTCACCTCATCTGCCAAAATCAGATTTGAGAAAATCGGCCCTTTCTTCACTTCGAAGTTAGACGCCTTCTGATTGTAAATCATCGTACCGATCAAGTCCGCTGGCAACAAGTCTGGCGTAAACTGTATCCTTTTGAAGTCCAAATGCAGGACATTGGCGAGGGTATTGACTGTAAGAGTCTTGGCCAAACCAGGCACACCTTCGAGCAAAATATGCCCTTGGGTAAACAGTCCTATCATTAGGCGGTTAACCATGTACTGCTGTCCTACCACGACCTTACCTACCTCATCATAAACTTGTTTTACTTTCTGCTGTAGATCTTTCTTCTCTTCTGTACTTGCGCTTGTTTCCATTATTTAGCTATTCACTATTTTCTTCAAAACTCAACAAATGTAAAAGACTTGGCTATTTTTTGAAATACATTGCCCGCCTTGACCAAGGACTTTCACCCTACACGACAATAGACTTCATCTCAAAACACGACAAAAAGCCCTCCACAGGGCTCAATCAGCCAAAAACCATCCCTTCCATCTGGCGGTTAAAAATTGTTAAATCTTATTGATGGGTTTCTTTGAGTAGATCATTGACCGTTTTGACGGGGTTAAAGGTAGAGATCGGAACCTCGACAAACAACGTATTCCACTTCGCCATCGCTCCATTCCATAGACCTGGTAGCTCCATCGCTTTCAGATCTTTACCGTTCTTTGACTTGCTCGTAATAAAGCCCGTTTCGTCATCACGGTATTGTAGCAAATCAAATTTCTTCCCTTGATAATCTTTGGTCGCACAGATAAGATCTACAGGATTGAAATGTGTAGAATTCTTAAGCATGGCAGACTTTTCTGCATTTTCCAAATCAATCTGTGCAGTCTCCGCGATTTGTAGCGATGCACTACCGTCGGACTCTTTGACCCAGAATGGCCCTCCGCCTGGTTCTCCCGTATTCTTGACCATTCCACAGATCCGAATCGGCCGATTGAGTCTGGTCTTCAATTCAGCAACTTGCTCATCCTTTGACAGATCAGCAAACCCAACACTTGTTTTCAAGAAGTATTTTTCATCCAACTGTTTGGCGACTGCTACAGGATCATTTATACCATCTTTCAATAGACCAAAAACCTCGTTTTGATAGCCTACGAGTAGTCCTGCCAAGGCCTGCTTATATGCATAAGTATCCGCCTTGAGACGATCAGGTACTACATTATCTATGTTTTTAATGAAAATAATATCTGCATCCAGATCATTAAGATTCTCTAGCAAGGCTCCATGCCCGGCAGGACGAAACAGTATCGTGCCGTTATCCTCACGGAATGGCGCATTGGCATGATCTACAGCTATGGTATCGGTAGATGCCTTTTGCTGTGAAAACGTAATGTCGAAAGTAACCCCAAACGCTGATTCAAACCCGGGCTTTACCTTTCCGACCAAATCTTCAAACTTGGGCAAATGCTGCGGCGATACCGTGAAATGCAAATGCACCACTCCATCTCCTGACTGTGCATAGTGCACGCCTTCCACGAAATGCTCTTCCAGTGGTGTGCGAGCACCTTTTTCGTATGGATGAAATTGCAAAAGTGCTTTGGGCAAAGAGCCATATTCCATTCCTTCATCAGACAGTAATTTGTCCACTACTTCGTGCGCTGGCGCAGCATTGATATCTTCAAAATACGATGAGAGCTCATCATAAAATGCAAAATCGGCCAACCCGTCCATAAAAACCTGAGCGGCTTTATTTTCTGCTAGGTTTTGATCCGCCACGAAGGCAAAAAGATCTTTGAACATACGTGTCGCTGCACCTGATGCTGGCACGAACTTTAGTACCTTTTTATCAGCCTTTGCTTCCTGATATTCCTTAGTCAACGCCTCGACCTGCGCCTCCGAAAGATGAATAATTCCATCCCCCACAGCAGCTGCACGTTGGACATCCAGATAGGGAAACCCTTTCTTGAAATTTTCGATTTGACGCTCGACATTGCTCAAATCACTCCCTCTCTCCGCTATAAATATCTTATCTTCTTCGTTCAACATTGTTATTGTTGGTTATTGGTTTTATTAGTTTTCTATTGGAAATTTCTCACATGCCAGGTCATAGGCATGCTCATAGTGCTTGATCAGGTTGACCCAGTCAAACGCTTCAGAAAGATCCTCTGCTTTATTTCTTGTTTCTATTCGTTTTCTACTACTACTCATCACGAAAGTGAGCATCTTTTCGGACAGTTGCTCCGCTGCAGTATCATAGTCTTGATTGGCACGCTCTATCATATAGAGGCCATGTTCCTCATCCCCCATCGGTAGTCCCTTGACATAGTCCCCGAACCCAGATAGGTCGGAGGTCACAGCAGATACTCCCCGTGCCAGACACTCGACTGGAGTATAGCCCCACGGTTCGTAGTAGCTAGGAAAAATCCCCATATGACACCCTCTCACGAACTGACCATAATCCATCCCAAACAGTGGACTAGTAGAGGAAATGAAATCTGGATGATAAACGATTTTCACCTTGTCAGACTCATAGTTAAGTAGATTGGCACTCCGGAGATAACTAAGCACTTGATCATTTCCATCATTGATCAGATTATGTGTCACAACACTAGGCAGTCGATCAGACTTCCACGACTGTATGGTACGTCTGTAGCGCAGTTTCCAATAGTCATCTACTAGCTCATTGAGTATTGGCAATCGATGATCGGAATTCACCGCAGCAGCTTCGAACAGACGCCTTTTCAACTGTTGCATGATGGACTCACAGTTGTGATCAATCTCCTCCATCACTGCTCTAGAAGTCATTACTTCCTGATTAATACTATGAAAAGGCTGCTTGGTCACAAAGAACATCACCACCGTCTTGTTGACGTTTTGCTCTTTCATCTTATGATTGAGGCGAGCCAGTGCCTCCAAGGTTAGATCATATCCCTTATTTTTAAACTCAAAACGTCCTGAAGTAAAAAAGTAAATGACATTATCCAGATCAAAAGAATAGGACTGAAAAAAGTGTCCCATTACAAAATGGTTGATCTGTTCCTTGTAACGGTGATGTAGATTTTGCACCTCATGAACCACTGAGAAGCGGTCTATATTGAGGCCATTCGGCAAAATAGCTTCCGGACTCCTGCCTAGCAAATGCACACATTCTTTGGCAGTCACTTCACTCACTGTCGTCAGCACATTAGCACCATGCGCACAGGCTCGCTCCAGCCGAGCGATAGTATCTACATTAAAGTTCCGTGCTTCAGTCTCCCAGTTCAAATATGGCAAATGATCATAAAAATACGGATCATTCATCGCCAAATACCGCCCCAGCAAAGTTGCATGAGTCGTAAAAATCGTTTTGATAGGAATCTGCTCTCGGCGAATATCAGGAATAGCAGTCCCAGCCATCCACTCGTGAAAGTGTGCCAGCAACTCCACCCCTTGCTCCAAACATACTCTAGCAAAACGGGAAAGGAACTCATGCACCATATACCCAAAGGCCATCACCTCATCTATCAAAGAATCGTGATGAGAAAACTCGATGTGATGGTTTTGCCAATAGTAATATTTGATATTTCCCAACTCGTGCATAACACTATGCGGATTCAACAAAACAGTCTGTGGCCTACCTGACACCAGCCATGTCCCGAACTCCACATCCCAGCCCATCTCTCTGAGTTCACGCGCTACCTGTGCTATCGGGCTATTAGAGTATGGATCTGGCTCGAAATCAGAACTAACGTTAGAGTTGATCTTTGGCCCCAGCAGGAGATAGTTATCCTTCCACTTATCGACCATCACAGGTGCTTTGGATCGGATGACCGTATATATGCCTCCGACTTGATTACACACCTCCCAAGCCACTTCGGTGAGCATTTTATCTTCTAGTTTTGGTTCTTTGCTTTGTTGGATTCTCCCGCTCATGCTTCTTTGTTTGAGATTTGGGAAAGATAATAAGTCTTCCCGGACAGGCAGAAACTTTGCCTTACATTTTTCCCTGCACTGGCACTATTTGTAATTTATATGCGGTTTGACAGTTTCAAAGCATCAAAATACCACCGACACTTCTTCTTATTCTGTCAATCCCTGTTTATTCCATTATTATTTTAATAATGTTACCCTATATCTACTATCTTTTTAATGCAAGATGGAGGATTAGAAAAGCTCTTTTTATGAGAAGTGAAAATTTCACACATTATTAATCTGGGCGGCAACTAAATCAAAGAGATAGAGTTGAGGAAAAAGTATATTTGTTTCAATTAAATGAATTGAAAATGGAAGAAATTTCAGGGGGAACCATACCTGTAGATAAATCAAGTGATTTTTCAGGCAACTATATTGACAATTTCAAAGGCAAGGATGCAGAGGAGTTTTACTCAGGCAAATACGCCTCTTGGGAAAAGAAGAATGACGCTTTCATCATCCATGGCACGGGTGCTTCGTTAGAGGTTACGGTAGTGCATCAGGACATCATCAAGTTTCGACATGGTAATGACGGCTATTTCGAAGATGACTTTTCCTATGCGATAGATCCTGCATTCGAGCCTAGTAGTACCGAATACAAATTTGAGGAACTCAAGGCAAGTTTCCTTATCAAAACTACCACGCTCCGCTGCTATATCAATAAAGAAAACCTCTCCGTCAAAATCACCAACCTAGTAGGCACCGTAGTCTTCCAAGACGAAAAAGGCTACCACTGGCAAGATCACAAGTACCACGGGGGCACCATCAATATTTGCACGAAAGTGCTCCACAAAGGAGAAAAATTCTACGGGCTCGGAGACAAGACTGGCAAGCTAAACTTGATCGGTACCAAACGCGAACTGTGGGGTACGGACTGCTATGGCTATGGCAATGATACGGACCCTGTCTACAAGAACATCCCTTTCTATATGGGCCAGCATAGCCAAATAGGTTATGGCATATTCATGGACAATACATTCCGCAGCTTTTTTGATTTCGGTAAGGAAAGGGACAATGCCTGTAGCTTTTGGGCACAGGGTGGGGAGATGCGATACTACTTCATCTATGGGCCAAAACTCATAGATGTGGCGCAGAAATACACTCTCCTCACAGGTACAGCAGCATTACCACCTAAATGGGCGCTAGGCTACCACCAGAGTAAATGGAGCTATTATCCAGAATCCGTCGTGCGAAAACTGGGCGAGGAATTCAGAAGTCGCAAAATTCCCTGTGATGTCATTCACCTAGACATAGACTACATGGATGGCTTCAGGTGCTTTACTTGGGATAAGCAGAAATTTCCTAAGCCAACAAAAATGATCGCTGACCTGAAAAAAGATGGATTCAAAACTGTCGTGATCATCGATCCAGGTATCAAAATCGACAAGAAATACAAAGTCTACCAACAAGGTAGAAAAGGCAATCACTTTTGCAAACGCATGGATGGCGCACTCCTCAAAGCGAGTGTATGGCCTGGACCATGTCACTTCCCTGATTTCACGAGAAAACTCACGCGAAAATGGTGGGGTACGCTCTACGAAGGACTCGTCCATGACGGAGTAGACGGGGTATGGAACGATATGAACGAACCTGCGACTTTCGAGGATGGCACCTTTCCTAATGATGTTCGCTTCGACTTTGATGGACACCCATGTAGCCACCGCAAAGCACACAACGTTTATGGGTCATTGATGGCACAGGCTACCTGCGAAGGACAGCAACGCTACCTAGACAACAAAAGAGCCTTTACCATCACTAGATCAGCCTATGCGGGTGTACAACGGTATGCATCGGTCTGGACAGGAGACAACTCTGCCAGCTGGGAACAACTCAAACTAGCCAACATTCAATGTCAGCGACTCAGTTCATCAGGGATTTCTTTTGCGGGATCAGATGTAGGCGGATTCATCGGCTCACCCAACGGCGAGCTCTTTACGCGATGGATACAGATGGCGGTTTTCCACCCCTTCTTTCGTACCCACTCTTCTGGAGACCATGGAGACAAAGAGCCTTGGAAATTCGATGCGCAATATGTAGATATCGTCCGCCAGTTCATCGAGATGCGTTACCGTATCTTGCCTTACATATACACGACCTTTTGGCAGTACAGTACTTCAGGCATACCAATGTTACGCTCGCTACACATGGAGGCGCACATCGATCCTGAGACCTTCTACAGGGAAGAAGAATTCATGCTGGGTGATCATCTTTTGATCTGTCCGATCTCTGAGGAGAAAGCTGTCAGTAGACTCATGTACTTACCTAAAAGTCACTGGTACAACTACTGGACAGGTGCGATCGAAGAAGGACAGCGAGAAATCAAAGTATCTGCCCCACTTAACCAGATCCCGCTATTTGTACGTGCAGGTGCCATGATTCCTGAACAACCTACCATGCAATATGTCGGTGAGATTATCGTCGAGGAGCTCACGCTCAACTTCTACAAACCTTTTGTAGAAACAATATCGAAACTCTACGAAGACAAAGGCGACGGCTATGAATACAAAGACGGACAGTGCTCTGTCAAGACATTCGTCTCTACCCCATCGGACATGAGCAAATGGAAAATCAAACAATCCTGCGAAGGACAGTTTGATACGGAATACCACCAGTACATTGGCAGGTTCCATGGACTGGATGACAAACCCAACTCCATCATGGTAGATGGCAAGGAATGTCTTGCAGATAGCGAAATGGTAAACGGCGTGCTACAACTGAAACTTTCGATCAATTTCAACGAAGTACTTATAAACTAAACCCTCTTCTATCATGAGTATTAAAAAGCAATTTTTCAAATCCAAGGATCTATGCAAGGTCACTTGGACGATCAACAAAAAAGAAGCAAAAGGCATAGAGAACATTTCACTCTCTGGCAGTTTCAACAATTGGAGCCTACAAGAGAATCCTTTTACAAAAATGAAAAATGGCAACTTCAAACTCGTCATGGAACTACCTAAAGACGTTAGCTACGAGTACCGCTATTTGGTCAACGGGACACAGTGGGTCAACGAAGAAGAAGCGGATCGCTATGTTGACAATCGCGTCTCCAATGAGCAAAACTGTGTTTTAACGCTCTAAAAACTAATCCTAACCTTGGCAGATAAACGGACTTTTCTGCCAAGGTTATCCACCTTCAACCAAACCATCTCATGAATAAACTAAAAATCCTTATGCTAGGACCTGGCGAGCCTAGCGCTAAAAATAGCGGTCTCGGTATCGCCGCTCATGAAATCTCCCAATACCTCTCGCATCACAGCACGCTAACCATTATACAGCCAGATGACATGGAAGCGTTAGACGCTATCGAGAACAATATTTCCCTCTCCAAACAAAGAGTAAACCTAGCGGACTTCAGCGATTTCAACGTTATCTCCGAAATCTCTAAAGTCAACATCGAGACGGCTATCTCTCCCTACTGGAGTGATCAAAACACCAGTCGTACACCCAACAAACAAGAAGCCCTTAAACTGCAAAACCAACTCAATGATTTTTCGAATCAAATCGCAGAGGCTGCTGGCCAAGTAGACTATGATGCGGTCTATGCACACGACTGGATCACCTTCCGAGCAGCCATAGACATAAAACGTAAACTCGGCAAACCACTCATCCTACATGTACACTCCTTGGACTATGACCGTAACTGCGGAAATGCAGGATCATGGGTTTTTGACTTGGAAAAAGAAGCCTTCCAAAAAGCAGACAAGATCATCTGCGTCAGTCACTACTCCAAAGACATCATCAATAGCCACTATGGGATCCCTGAGGACAAAATAGAAGTAGTACACAATGGATGCAAACAGCAAGACTACCCATCATACAAAAGTCCATTCAAAGAAAAAATCGTCCTATTCGTTGGTCGATTGACCGGACAAAAAGGACCTACTAAATTCTTAGAAATCGCCGAAAAAGTAGATGAGCTCTACCCTAACAGCCGCTTTATCATGGCAGGAGAAGGTGACCTATACAAATCTCTCATCGAAGCAGGCGCACACTCAGCAGTCGCCAGTCGATTTCACATCACAGGCTACCTACAGGAACCAGATATGATCAAGACCTACGCCATGGCAGATGTATACTGCATGCCTTCGGTATCCGAACCGTTTGGTCTCACAGCGCTAGAAGCCGCTGCTGCCAAAGTCCCCATGGTACTGTCCAAAAACTCTGGTGCGTCTGAGGTACTGACCAGCGCGCTCACAGCAGATTTCGACGACAGTGACAAGTTCGCCAGACACATCGTATCCCTGCTCAAAAACGAAAAAGTAGCGCACCATATCGCTAGCGAAAACAAATCGCTACTTGATACACTGACATGGGATAACTCCAACAAAAAAATAATGCGTATCATTGAGTCTACCACCTCATGAACAAAACACTATCCCTAGCACTGATTTTTGATTTCACCTACTCTCTGGAGTCATTTACCCTTTTTGATATAGGGCATCAAAACCCCTACTTCAAACCCATCCAGTCAGAAGAGAATTTCATGATTGCCTATCAGGGGCAACATCGTGAGACCCTCCATGAGGCAGTTCAGCTAACTACTCAGGATGACACGCCGATCTCACTCTACTTGTCAGGTTCTTTCATCACGCTGATGTCTAAATTCGACCCAGAAACCATCACCCTGATCAAAAAAGCCTTAAAACAAGGCAAACTATCCCTGCTGGGAGGCACCTACCATCACAGCCTCGCTTCTATCTACTCCTTTAAAGAGTTCATCTCGGATATCAAAACACACCAAAAACTACTCAAATCTACCTTTGATTACCATACCAGCTACTTTTACAATACCGAAAACATATACTGCAACGATATCGCTGACACACTCCATGAGCTAGGTTACAAAGGATTATTTGCAGGAACGATAGAGTGGTACCTATGGAAAAATAAAGAAATGCGCCTCTTCCATGCCACGAACCAGCCCGAACAGTCAGTTTTCCTACTGGACAATGACAGAGGAGACAGTCTCTTTTCCGATCCCGATAGACACACACATTTTCTACAGTTCGATCCGCAGACAATTAATTCCTTTGGTGGCCTGAAAAGCATCGTGCAAAAAGCCAGACAGAAAGCCAAAATCCTCTCCCTCGATGAGCAAGTAATCAATACCCAAGACACTACTCCCTACAATATCAAATCCCCCGTCATGGGAAGTGTACGAGGACTTAGCCTAGAGTCATTCCATAGCAATGCCTTACAAAATCGCGCCCTCAAAGAATACTACAAACTCGAAGACCCTGTCAAAAAAACCAAAGGCCCAGACATGCTCCACGACTGGGCGTCACTCGGCAACATCCAGTATTTTCTACAGATGTCTAAAGACGAAGACCAACACCTTCTCCCCTACGACTACTACAATATCTACATGAATATCCTCAACGACTTTACCCTACGACTGATCAAATGACTACAGATGTAATTATCTTAAAAAGACACGTGGTTAATTTAGCACACCTCTTCTTGCAAAATAATATCAAAAACACACGATCATCTTGTTAAGAAATGGTTCGCACCACCAATGCCAATACAAAATAAAAAACACAATATAACCTTCCTTCTAATAACACTCTGGAGTGTAGGTTTTTACTTTAGTGTATCCGACTTAGAAACCAGTGTTTCAGCGTATCCAGCCAGTTATTTGACTATGGCAAATATCGAAATAGTATACCTCAGAAATTAACACCAAAACAAAACCTAGCATTCTATCTCGGAGGACAGTACAGCTCGTATCGGATCAGTCTGTATCTCTGGGGGGATGTTATAATTAATTTTCTTTGCCAGAAAAATGAGCATTGGAAAAGGAGTTATTGAGTTTGTTGTTGCCGAGGGTATGTTGGATTATTTCGAAGTGGTTTCGATGAAGCTAAGGGAGAAGCAATATTTCATTTACCTAGAAGAGAAGAATATTCACCCCGAACAGTTTAAAGGGGATAAGTTGACCTCCAAAGGCTTTTATGATGAGATTACGATTCAGGATTTTCCAATCCGTGGTAAGCCATGTTACTTGAGGGTAAAATGCAGGAAATGACTCAATAAAGACACGGGTAAGAATGAAAACAGGGGTTGGAGAATGTCATTGATGAGATAGCTAATAAACGTACATAAAACAGATCGCTCCGTATTTCTGGGGGAGAGGTAGTAGATCACTTCGTGATTCAAGATTCATTGTTCGAAATTCATTATTTTTTTTCGTGAATAACCATCTCTTATAAGTCCTTGAGGTTAATTTGAATGATTGGAATAAAAAATATCGAACTTGTCTACCGAGTTTATCTCTCCAACTTTACCGACTGATCCAGTCTTTGAGCTAATATTTATGGATCAAAAAAGTATAGACGAAAAAAAACCTTGACTACACTGTAATCAAGGTTTTGATAAAAACTGGCAACGACCTACTCTCCCACGTATTACCGGAGTACCATCGGCGCTGAGGGGCTTAACTTCTCTGTTCGGAATGGGAAGAGGTGGACA
>NZ_FRAA01000002.1:60281-703057 GCF_900142205.1 Reichenbachiella agariperforans | reverse complement strand
CCTTCAGCGACAGGACTGCCAGACGAAGAATTCATCGAATTGTTGAATACATCAGATCAAGCGATTAAAGTTGAGAACTTCACTTTGAATGGAAATACCGTGAGTGATTTCACCCTCGAATCGGGAGCTTATGTAATCGTGACAGATGATTCAAATTTGACAGAGTTTGAGGAGTTTGGCGATGTAGTGACGACGACATCTTTTCCAGCCTTAACCAATGGTGGCATGAAACTCACGCTCGCTGACAATCTGGGAAATGTGGTGGATTCTTTGACCTACTCCACCAGTTGGTATCAGGATGAAAACAAAGACGATGGCGGTTTTACTCTAGAACAAATCAATCCGAATTTGGCATGTAACTACTCCGCCAACTGGATCGCCTCGACTGATGCTGACGGAGGAACACCCGGGCAGCAAAATTCAGCTTTTAACGACAGTCCAGATGAAACGAGCCCTAACCTGGTTTCTTTTGAGGTAGCAGATGCGAACACTTTCGAATTGACTTTCGATGAACCGATGGATGAAGGCGCTTTGTCAGTGGCTACTTACACCTTGGATCAAGAGTTAGTGGTCAGCAGTATCACCCCATCTTACTTTGGTGTGACTTTAGACGTGACGCCTGATTTAGTTAGTGGGACTATTTACAACCTGACAATTACTGGTGCTACTGATTGTGCAGGGAATGCTTTGACTGTCAATACGAGCAGTGTGATCTATGATATTGAAGCGCCTGTTTTGGAAGAGGTGATAGTGGTGTCTAATACGGAATTGCAGTTGTTTTTTGATGAACCCGTTGATTTGGAAAGCCTTTCCGAGGATGACTTTGTGGTGACACCAGGCATGGGTAGCCCATCAGCTTTTAGTCAAGACAAAAGCTCTCCTTATCTGATCAATCTGCATTTTGACATTCCTTTTATTCCTGAACGGAATTATAAAATTATAAGTACAAACCTGTCAGATCAATATGGTAACATTTCACCAGATCCTTATGAATTTGCTTTTTCCTATCAGTCTAGCCTTGATACTGTTTTGGTAATGAGCGGGCATCATTTGTTATTGACTTTTCAGTTTCCTATCCAGAGAGAAACGATGCTAAACCCTGAAAACTATTTTTTGGGAGCTCCAAAAGCTGTACCGATTTCTGTTTTTGAAAATAAGAGTAATCCTTTGGAGGTCAACTTGATTTTTCAAGAAGATTTCGATGACAACAAACAATTAAACCTTTATGCTGAAGGGTTAGCTGATGAAGAGGGCGAAAGGTTACCTCGCTCATCAGTGACTTTCATATACGATACGGCACCTCCCAAAATCGATACTTTACAGGTTCTGGATCATCAGACTTTGCTATGCATGTTTACTGAAGTCGTGGAACAGAAGAGTGCTGAGGCTCTGGATCACTATGAATACGAAGACTTTTACCCTGTTTATGCGGCATTGGATACAGATGAAAAAACGGTGAGGTTGGAGTTTGATAATGCGTTTGAGCCAGAGATGACCTATGATCTTTTGGTCAATGAAGTTGCGGATTTGTTTAGCAATCCCATCAAAACTAGAATTCGCGAGTCATTTGTCTATGATGACATACCACCGAGGCTGGACAGTGCGTATATCAAGTCTTCTTCAGAAGCGGTGCTGTTTTTTCATGAGCCATTAGACAGTATGATCGCAGCATCTACAACTCATTATTATCTGATCTCTCTCGATTTGGAACCTGAAGAAGTCGTTGTAGAGCGCGAATTTCAGCGGCAAGTCACGCTGCGTTTTGATGAAGGAACTTTCGATGGTCAGCACTATTTACTGGAAGTAGAAGGATTGGCAGATCAGCGAGGCAATAGGGTGACCGAGCCTGAAACGGTTAAGTTAGATGATACTAAATTTCGATTGAGCGGAGTAGAAATATTAGCAGCAGATAAGATTCAATTAGAGTTCAATCATGCCTTTGGAGAAGGGTTTGGCCCTACGAACTTTCAGATGGAAAATTTGGAGGTGGAACGTGTAGAATCTTCGGACAGATTTGTAACGATCAGTTTGACTCATAATATGGTAAACGGAGAATTATACACTTTGAGATTTTTTGATTTGGTAAGTACCAAAGCTCAGGAGTTACATACGGTATACTATGATTTTGTATTTGATTCAAGATTAGAAAATGCGTATATCAAAAATGATCAAACCATTGAGCTTATGTTTGAGACTACATTTTCTGCTGTACAAGAGGATAATTTTTGGCTCGGAGACAGTACGCAGCCTGTTGCATCCGTGGTGAGTTCCGAAGATGGACACGTTGTGCAATTGGTTTTTGCGGATGATTTTGACTCGGATCAGATTTATACGATCAATTGGTCAGTATTGGAAAATGAGTTTGGAAACAACATTCCAGGGTGTAGCATGGAAGTGTATTTGGATCGTACCAGCCCAACTGTAGTGGCAGTTGACCTATTAGATGCGCAGACGGTCTCGGTTCAGTTTTCTGAACCGATGGACAAACAAGTCGCAGAGTTTTTGGGTTATTATGAGGCAGATGGCTTGGCGATAGATCAGGCGACTTATATGGTGGAGGATACATTGGTGATGTTGTCATGGAGTACTGCGCTAGCAGAGAAAGAATATACGCTGCGGGTTCATTCGGTACATGATTTAGTCGAAAATCAAATCAATGATACGACACTATTTTTCACATACGAAGCGCCCTATCTACCAAACTATGGGGAGTTGATCATCACCGAGATTATGGCTGCCCCGATAGAGGATCAGGTCGAATATGTAGAACTGTATAATGCTTCTGATCAACGACTGGAGTTGAAAGGCTTGGTTTGGAAAGATGGTAATGACGAGACGGCGTTCGTTTCTGGAGCGATTGAGCCAAGTGAATACATCGTCATATCAGCCAATGAGTCTGTTTTTCCTGACCAAAATACGGGGAGACTTTCCTCATGGTTGACGCTAAACAACGGAGGAGAGACACTTTCCATTTATGCTGAAGAGCAGCTGGTGTTTTCGACGAGTTATACGGACGATTGGTATGGTCTGGAGGATCACGTGGGACGGAGTTTGGAGATGTTAGACGTGACTAATTTTTGTGGGGAGCAAAAGAACTGGACAGGATCTCAGATTATAGGGGGAACGCCAGGGGCTGCCAATTTCCAATCGACTGAAAACCCAGATCACAAAACTCCCGAGATCATATCGGCGGTGCTAGAACACAATCAGCAACTTTTGGTCACGTGGAATGAAAAGCTCTTTCCTACTGATGCTTTGTTAAATCAAATCGCGTTCGACCCCAGTATTGTTATAGCATCTGCAGAGCTACTCCTGCCCGAAAGTAATAGCATGATGATACAGCTATTGGACGAACTGGCGCCTCGGCAGCAATATGTAATGACAGTGTCTGACGTAACGGACTGTGTCGGCAACCCTGTCTCCTTAGAATCTGGACAGGTAGTGGTTCAAGTACCCGAACAAGCTGATAGCTTAGACATTTTGATCAACGAAATTTTGTTTAACCCCGAAACGGGAGGGGTGGACTTTGTCGAGATTTACAATCATTCAGACAAGGTGATCGACTTACAAAATTGGATGTTGATGAGCGGCTCTGGTGATAATTCTTCCTTCAAGATGATTACGGCAAATCATCGATTGGTTGAGCCATTCAGTTTTGTTGTGTTGACGGCAGATCCCGCAATTCTCGATGCACAGTATCCTTTGGGAGATGAATCTACCTATTTCGGTATGGCTAGTTTTCCTCCCTATAATGATAGCGATGGTAAGGTGGGCTTGATAGATTCCAAAAGTCAGGTCATGGATTATTTTGAGTACTCAGAGGATTATCATTCGAGCTTACTGGACAGTGAGGAAGGCGTGAGTCTGGAGCGAATAGCTTATGATATAGCTACGAATGACCCCAACAGTTGGCACTCGGCAGCCAGTACGGCTTTCTATGCCACACCTGGTTTGCAAAACTCTCAATATACAGAAACAGGTACGGGTAAGGGTCAGTTGGTGGTCGAGCCAAAGGTTTTCATGCCGAATACGGTCGGTCAGGATGATTTCACTACAATCAGCTATTCTCTGAATCAGGCGGGTGGTTTTGCTAACATTTATGTGTTTGATACACATGGCCATTCGGTCAAATCCCTCGCCGAAAACCAGTTACTTTCTACTTCAGGATTTGTGACGTGGGATGGTTCTACAGATGCGGGAGATTTGGCACCCATTGGATACTACATCGTTTTTGCTGAGATTTACGATCCCAGTGGCAACAAAAGTGTGATCAAAGAAACCGTCGTGCTGGGGGCTAGACTATGAAATTTCAGATACAAATTAAATCCTTCGACCAGTTAGATATTCACAGCCTCTACCGTCTGCTCAAACTTCGCGTAGATGTTTTTGTCGTGGAGCAAAATTGCCCATACCCTGAGTTGAGCGAAAAGGATCAAGTCTCCGATCATTACATGCTCTATGACGGAGAAGAGCTGGCAGCATATCTTCGAACCTACGAACGAGAACCAGGCGTATATGGCATTGGTCGTATCGTGACAGATGTACGATACCGAGGAAAGGGACTAGCAGGAAACCTCATTCGCCAAGCCATGGCGCGCATCCAAGCCACCGAAGGTGCCAAAGAAATCTATGTGCAAGGGCAATCACATTTGATCCAGTATTACGAATCTTTTGGCCTGACTGTGTGTTCGGAAGAGTATTTGGAAGATAACATTCCTCACACCGATTTACATGTAATCTTATAATCATGGCGTACAACTAAGAATCCGAAGCAAGGGTTAGGCAGCACTTAGCAGCGCTATGGCGCGGATTACAGAGAAAAGATATTCAGAAGCTTGCGTTTTCTTGACAAAAGACTAGGCATCCCTGAAGAGAACTCTCGGTTCAATATGCCATATTTAGCCCATTTTTATGTATTTGTCTCTCCACACCATATCACGATTATTTAGTGAGCGAACAGCTGCTTTTTTCTATATTTGGTGACAAGAAACCTGTTATAAAATTTTATGGCGAAAATCCTGGTTGTCGACGATGATCCTTCATTCAACGAAATGCTCTCTTCTTACTTGCGCCGGCAAGATCACGAGATAGAGCAAGCCTTCTCTTCTCAGTCCGCGCTCGCAGCATTCAAGACCAAATCCATCGATCTGATTTTGACTGATTTTAAACTCCCCGATATGGATGGCCTAGAGCTGATTCGTATCATCAAGGATGAAAAACCAGACATGCCCGTAATCCTCATCACCAACTACTCAGACGTCAGGACAGCCGTCACTTCGATACAGCTCGGGGCATTTGAGTTCATCACCAAGCCAGTGAACCCCGACGAAATGCTACTGACCATAGGTCAAGCATTACAGGAAAAAACCACATCAACTGCCGCAAAACCTAAGACCATCAAAAAAGCCTCTGGCTCACCCGAATATGTAATCGGCACCAGTCCGCAATCGCTCGATCTATGGCAACACCTACAGCTAGTCGCTCCTACTAAAATGACCGTTCTCATCCTCGGTGAGAGCGGTACAGGAAAAGAATATGCTGCGAAAATGATCCATGAAAAAAGCAAGCGTGCCAAAGCACCTTTCGTCGCACTGGACTGTGGAGTGCTATCCAAGGAACTCGCCGCAAGTGAATTATTTGGACACATCAAAGGTGCTTTTACTGGGGCAGTACAGGATAAAAAAGGAGCCTTTGAAAATGCCAATGGAGGCACCATCTTTCTCGATGAAATCGGCAATCTACCCTACGAAGTACAAGTGCAGCTACTGCGTGTGATACAGGAGCGAAAAGTGCGTCGTGTCGGGAGTGAAAAAGAAATAGATGTGGATGTGCGTATCATTGCTGCCACCAACGAAAACATCGCTGTGTCTGGTAGCCAAAGTGAGTTTCGTACTGACCTATTTCATAGGCTAAACGAATTTGAACTGAAAATCCCAGCGTTACGCGAGCGAAAAGAAGACCTCAATGAATACATCGGGTTGTTCCTCCGGCAAGCCTGTAACGAACTAGAACGAGAGGTGACTGGCCTAGACGCTGAGGCACAATCGATCGTGCAACACTACTCCTGGCCAGGCAATCTCCGAGAATTGAAAAATGTCATCAAGCGTGCCGTTCTACTCAGTACTGGCGAATTGATCACGCCAGCACAGCTACCACACGAACTGGCCAATGAAGAGGTCCTTTCAACGACTGATACAATAGCCGACAATGCAGCTTCTATCCAAAACGCCATCAACGGAACTACAGGTACGGATCTGAAGGCACTGCAAGAAAAAAATGAAAAGCAGCTCATCTTAGAAACACTAGAAAAAACCAAATACAACAAGAGTAAAACAGCCAAACTGCTAAATATTGATAGAAAAACACTCTACAATAAACTCACGAAATATCAAATAGAGATTTAAGATCCTGACGTAGCTCATCTAGGACAGTCGCCAACTCTGCCCGTAGCTCACGAGCACTCGTCACAGCACGATCCGTCTGGCCGAGCTGCTCATGCAACTCGATACTTGCTAGAGCTTCACTGATCAGTGGTAGACCTAGATTGTCGTATGTCGTTTTCATCTGATGGGCTAACTCTCCGAGTTGGGTCGCATCAGCGGCATCCAGATAGGCCTGATAGTCGACTAGTTGACGCTCATTATTCGTGAGCAATGAGGCGAGTAGTCGCTGAAAGGTTTCTTCATTTCCTCCAGCAAATTTCCTAATGATGGAATAGTCAAACCTTGATACCTTGTCTTTTTTCTCTTCCAAGACAACAGTGCTTTCCTCCTCACGGTCTGATGATTCAAAGTAGTTACTCAAAATGCTTTGAATATCCGCTGCATCGTAGGGTTTGCTAAATACCTGATCAAACCCCTCGGCTTTTAGCGCCTCCAATTTATCCATCTGTACATGAGCAGTCAGCGCAATCACTGGGATATGGATCTGCTCTGTTCGTAACTGGGACAGAAAAGCCACGCCATCCATTCCAGCCATTTTAATATCTGAAAAGATGAGATTCACCTCCTGCGACCGTGATTGCAAAAACACCAAAGCCTCTGCCGCTTGTTGAAACAAGAAAACCTCTTCTACATGCTGCAGTAATATTTCACGCAACAACGTACCGTTCCAATCGTCATCCTCCACAACCATAACTTTCACTGCAAACCGAGACGCCATTTGGTCATCCGAAACCAAAGAGAGCTGCGACTCCTCCTCTTCTAAGTAGGGTAAACTCAGTGATAGCGTAAAGGTGGAACCCTCCCCCAGTTCGCTGATCAAACCTACTTCGCCTCCCATAGCCTCTATCAGATTTTTGGCAATTGACAGCCCCAGTCCAGTTCCTCGATAGTTTTGAGATTCTGCATTGACCTCCTGTGTAAACTGGTCAAATATCACTTGCTGCATTTCTTTGGATATCCCCGCTCCTGTATCTCGTACTATAATGGACAAATCCATCATATTTCCTTTTTCCGTCCCGGCTACCTCTAGGTCGATCGTACCTTCTTTGGTAAACTTGATGGCATTGCTAAGTAGGTTGATCAGTACTTGTTTGAGACGAACAGCATCTCCTAACAGCTTGACCCCCTGCAGTCCAGATATACTCCCCTTCAGTGCTATTCCCTTTTGTTCGCACACCTTGCCATAGATCGTCTCCAGCTCCTCCATGATGAGCTGCATATCGAAGGGGCGTTTGTCTAATTCTAACATGCCTGCTTCGATCTTTGCCTGATCCAATACGTCACTGATCAACTCGGAGAGGTAATCATTCGAATATCGGATTGCCTTGAGAAACTTCGCTTGTTTGTCATCCAAGTTCGTCTGGGCGATAAGCTCCGAAAAACCCTTGATACTCTGTAGCGGTGTGCGGATTTCGTGACTCATATTGGAGAGAAAATCCTCCTTGGCCTGTGCTAATTTTTCCGCTCTGTTTTTTTCTTTCTCTAACTGATTTCGATAGAAAAATGAGCCCGTAATATCCTTTAGGATTAAGAATAAAAAAGCAGCACTCATCATTAATCCTACAAAACCTGTAGAAATGATAAACAAAGTAGAACGTGCTGCGGACTCCGTTGCTTTTTCGTTGCTAATAGCAGACTCTTTCTTTTCTTTCTCTTTGAGCTCGCCGATGATGGATCGAATACTAGAAATGAAAACCATGTCCTGACGGAGCATTGCCAGTTCTTGAGACGACATCTGACGCTTTACCCTTTTTTCTTTTTTGAGCACTTCGTTGAGAATGGTTTTGACTTCTTGTAGGGTAGTATCGGCACGGTTGTCTTTAACAATACTCGTGTCTACACGAATA
Source organism: Reichenbachiella agariperforans (assembly GCF_900142205.1). Classification (GTDB taxonomy): domain Bacteria; phylum Bacteroidota; class Bacteroidia; order Cytophagales; family Cyclobacteriaceae; genus Reichenbachiella; species Reichenbachiella agariperforans. The sequence goes on along the minus strand of NZ_FRAA01000002.1, from coordinate 694,767 downwards.
ATTTTGGCCAACCGTAGTTCCTCTTCCACCGTCGTGACAGTATCCACTCGAGTATTTTCTGCGCCTACTATCTTTCGAAAAAAACCCTTCAGCCCCTTTGTCTCTTCCTCCACGATCTCAATATGCTGACGCTCGACAGGTACGAACTCCCCATCAAACAACTCCTGTCGCAGCAGTTGACGCTCAGATAATGTAGAGTCTTTGAGTTGCTTTTGAATCTCATCCAAAGCCTCTCCGGTATAGATGGCCTGTTGGCGTCTGTTCTTTATTTTGAGGAAAGCCTCTAGATTGAGCATCTTGGTATCGAAGAGTGTTTCTAAAGAGTCCACTCGGGCATATTGTACACTATCAGATTGTAGACGAACCTTTAAACTTCTGATTTTCTGTTTGGCCGCTCGGCTATGCAACAAATATTGTTTTTCGAGTTTCGGATCGTTACTGAGGATGAAAGACTGAATATTGTTCTCTGCCTCTACAATCTCCTGAAACGTCTCATTGATCAGTTCCACTCGCTGATCTGGTTTACTCAACTGATCAATAGATCCTGTCAGCGTCACAAAGCTCTCGTAGCTCACATAGCAGATACAGCCCGTAATCAGTGCGGAAATCAAAAACACCATCCATACTTTCCTCTTGGCTTGCGTATCTGTCTTTTTGGTTTGGGTCATGGCCAGCCGTTATTTAGATTCAATGTAAAATAACGGCTAGTCGTTCATTTTCCCATTGCTTCAATGAAATATCCATAGGTTAGTCTGCTAGGAAATAAAACAAAGTCTATTGCTCCTCCTCCTCAAACTCCCTGATCTCACCCAAAAAAGCCTGTGCACCAGCCACCTGACTCCCGTTGCCTTGGAGAAGTCTCTGCATCCATTTCTTGTCTGCATTTTCAGGAATCAATTTGCTATGCATCCATAGGGCTAGTGGAAACATAAAAACGATGGTAAAACCAAGCTGACTATAAAGCCATGTCTGGTCAGCTACCGCAATGATATCAACCCCAAAAAACACCTGAAAAGCCATGATAACCCAACCCATATAGAGAGGAAAGACCCAAACACCTACTCGAAAATACCGAATAATAGTCGTCCGTAGGGTGACCAATTGTCTTTGTAATTCTATCACTGGAGCCGTATAATCAAGCTTCATAATCAACTCAATTTCTTTAACCGAAGTAAAACAAACTAATACCGCCCACAAAGTGAACACCCCGCCTGTTAGTGCCATATACCACTGCGCTGCATGCTGGATACCAAACCCAGCAAAACAAAGCCCTCCTATTAAGTAAAAAGTAAAAGTTATCACCTTGACCCTAAGTAGGTTTTTCATTTTATCCCTGACCTTCTCCAAATTACCCTCTCGAATCACCTTGAGGTTAAGCTTCCAGTTTCTGTCCAATTTGGCCTCTACAGTAGCCCAAGTCGATTTCAAATTTTCCAATTCTATCTTTGCGTCCATTCTCGTTTGATTTTTTGTTTGATGCGATTGATTTTAGTGCCTACATTACTCACACTGATGTTGAGTATACTAGCGATTTCATCGTGACTGTGATCATCTAGGTAGAGGATCATCAGTGCCCGATTTAGCTCATCCAGTTCAGCGATAAACTGATTGAGACGCAGGATATTTTCGTCCTGCTCATCTTCATCTGTAGTCTTTATATCCACGAATGAATCCTCTTCCATTCGGTCAAAATGCTTGTTTCTTGTGATTTTTTTTCGATAAGCAGAGATTGCCACGTTTAACGCAATGCGGTAGACCCAAGTAGATCGCTTGAACCTATCATCATACTTGTGATAACTATTCCATAATTGGACGATCACTTCTTGTACAAGGTCCTTTTGATCCTCTGAATCTCTACAGTAGCTATGGCATATCTTAAAGATGATCCGTTTATGAGATTCGAGCATCTCCAAAAAAGCTTCTCTATCTAATTTCATATAGTTTGACTTAGTATAATACAGTCGCTGGACACTCTTATTTTTCTTTTCAAGAAACGAAGATTCAGCTGACATACCATTATTCGCAGCACCTGCTCCAAAATCACAGCAAAAAAACTTTTTTCACCAAATCACCGCTATCTCTCTTATTTCTTTGATTTGAAATATTCAATCAGCATTATAAAATTCAACAATTAATATTTCACAACTAAAATATTTTTAATTGTACTGAATCTTTTACCTTTGCAAAAGTTTCAGTGGTGTACTATTTTGCATAGTAAAACATACACCAATTTAAAAACACAGTGAAGATCGAACAAGAAATTATCGCAAGCATCAGAAAAATCATACGAGCCGTTGACATTTACTCTAACAGATTGAAAGAGCAAATTGGACTCAATTCCTCACAGTTGACCTGCCTCAACTATTTGAGTGAATACGGGCCTCGATCGATTTCGGATCTGGGCAAGATGCTGAATCTATCGCCGAGCATGCTAACCAATATCATAGATCAGCTAGAGTCCCGGCTCATGGTAGAACGTGTCAGGTCTGACAAAGATCGGCGTATTATCAAGATAGAAATGACCAAAATGGGAGAAGAGATACTCTCCAACTCACCCATGTTTTTACATAAAAAACTGGAAAACAACTTATCAGACCTTTCACCAGACGAGCGAAAAAAAATTCTCGATTCGTTAGGGCTGTTGATCACAGCGATCGAGGCAGAGGATGTGGACTCTAGTCCTATCTTAGCTAGTGGTGAAAATGTGGTAGGGGAACCAGAAATCACAATTAATCAAGACGGAGAATTCAAGCCGAAACATTCATGAATCTAAAAATTGGGAAACCTCAAATTACAGATGGAAAAGAAATTTGGAAACTTATCAAACGCACAGGTAATCTAGACCTCAACTCAGAGTACTGCTACTTTATGCTAGCAGATCTCTATCAGGATCATTGTGCGATCATTACCTCACCGGATCATTCTGGTATTTTAGGATTTGCCTCTTGTCTGCCTCGTCAAGATCAAGCCAATACACTATTCGCTTGGCAGATATGTACTGACCCCTTGATACAAAAAAGAGGGATGGCCAAAAAGATGCTACAATTCGTCCTAGACAATCAAGACAAAAAATTCGAATACTTACAGGCGACCATTTCAGACGACAATCTGGGGTCGCAAGCACTTTTCAAATCAATAGCCAAGTCCTACGGGGCATCTATTGACAAAGAAATGTACATAGCGGCTGATGACTTCAACGACAGTCATGAGTCAGAATACATATACAACATCGGGAAATTGAACTATTAAAAAATAATGGAACAGGTAAAAAAACACGAATCAAATGTAAGAGGGTACAGCAGAAGCTTTCCCGTTACATTCACTAGCGCCAACGGTGCAGTTATTCACGACACAGATCACAAGCAGTATATTGATTTCTTGGCAGGAGCCGGCGCACTAAACTACGGTCACAATAACCCGTTCTTCAAAATGAAACTAATGGATTACATCGACAAAAATGGTGTAACCCATGGACTGGACCTTTCAACAGAGGCCAAAGAGCATTTCATCAACATCTTCAACAAATACATCCTCGAACCCAGAGAGTTGAAGTACAAGATGCAATTCACAGGGCCAACAGGTACCAATACGGTAGAAGCAGCCATCAAACTAGCTCAGATCGTAACGGGTCGTACCAACATCATTACCTTCACCAATGGCTACCATGGTCATAGCAAGGGTGCACTGAGGTTAACGGCCAATGCACATTATAGAAAAGGATTGGAAAATGAACTTAACCAGTTCACGACCTTTATCCCATACTATGGCTTCTTAGATGGAGATTTTGACTCGGCAGACTATTTGGACAAAATCCTAAGTGACTCAGGTAGTGGTACAGATATTCCAGCGGCAATCATTCTGGAGACTATCCAGGGAGAGGGCGGTGTGAACATTGCTCCAAAAGAATGGCTTCAAAAGCTCAGAAGAATCACCGAAAAACATGACATCTTGATGATCGTAGATGATATTCAAGTAGGTTGTGGTCGTACAGGTAACTTCTTCAGTTTCGAAGATGCCGGTATCTACCCAGACATGGTGACACTGTCTAAATCACTGAGTGGGTACGGACTACCTATGTCACTGCTACTGATCAAACCAGAGATCGATGATTGGAAGCCTGGTCAGCACACAGGGACATTTAGAGGAAACAACCTCGCATTTGTCACAGCGGCAGAGGCCATCATCAAGTACTGGAAGGACGATGAGTTCACCAAAGAAACACTAGCCAAGTCGAGCAAACTGCTCAGAATATTGAAGCAAATAGGTGAAGACCATAAAGAGATCATCACAGATGTCAGAGGTAAGGGGCTCATCGCTGCGGTAGAGTGTGCCGATGCAGAAACAGCCAGTAGTATCACTGCTGAGGCATTTGACAATGGACTGATCATCGAAACCTGTGGCTCTAATGGCAACATTATCAAATTTTTGCCTCCGCTAAACATTCATGACAATTATCTCAACGAAGGAATTAAAATTTTTGAACAAGCTGTACAAAGCATAAATAAAGTAGAATTAGTATGATAGTAAGAACATTAGAGGAAATCCAAGCATCAGGCAATGAGGTGAAATCTGATGGCTGGACGAGTAGAAGGTATCTTTTGAAAAAAGATAAGATGGGTTTTTCGTTTCATGAAACCATCATCGAGGAAGGTGCCAAACTCGAAATGCATTATAAAAATCATTTTGAAGCAGTGTACTGTGTCAAGGGAGAAGGCAAAATCACAGCACTTGCCAGTGGCGAGTCTTGGGATATCAAACCTGGCACCATGTATGCCCTCAACGAAAATGACAAACATATTTTAGAAGGAATCTCCGAAATGACCGTCATGTGTGTGTTCAATCCTCCCGTCACTGGGCAAGAAAAACATAACCCCGATGGCAGCTACTCGATCGTCGAGGAAGATGAGGTTTTAAATTAAAAACAACTATGGTAATAGAAGACTTGTATCCGTCACGTACCCAGGCAACAGCTCGGTGGATAGACAGACAAGATCCTGTCGTATATGCCAAGGACAAAAGAACCGATGCATTAACAAGAGAGCAAATCGACAGTTTTGAACGCGACGGATTTTTAATCATCAACAGTGTTTTCTCTCAAGAGGAAATAGATCAGTACAACGAAGAGTTCGAACGACTAGGGAATGACCCTATCCTGTCGGCCAAACAAGAGTTCATCAAAGAACCAGAAAGCCGAACCGTTCGATCCATCTTCGCTGCACACAAGTTTAGCGACAAATACAAAGCACTGACCAACGATCCACGGATCAAGGACAAGGTAGAGTACTTGTTAGACGACAAAACCTACGTACATCAGGCTAGAATCAACGCCAAACCAGGATTCAAAGGGAAAGAATTCTACTGGCATTCTGATTTCGAGACTTGGCATGTAGAAGATGGTATGCCTCGCATGCGTGCTATCAGTTGTCTGATCACTATGACAGAAAACAAAAGTTACAACGGGTCTCTGATGCTGATCCCAGGTTCACACAAAAGATTCGTGAGCTGCATCGGCGAAACACCAGAGGAGCATTATAAAGACTCGCTGCGCAAACAGGAATATGGTGTGCCTGATCAGGAAAGCCTCATCAAATGCTATAATGAAAATGGAATCGTAGTAGCTGAATGTCCTCCTGGATCTTTGATTCTGTTCGACTGTAACACGTTACATGGCTCTAATGGCAACATCACGCCACTGCCACGGAGAAATATCTTCTTCGTACTCAATGCCGAGTCAAACCGATTAGAGCAGCCATTCGGGGGTACCAAGCCACGACCAGATTTTATTGGACATAGGTAAGCGAATAGCAAGCTCTAGAATACATTTACGAAAGGTTTACGGATTGAACATTACTCACTCCGTAAACCTTTTTTTATAACTTCACACTTGTATCATTAAACAACAGACACATGCTCAACGACGCATTTTACGACTCTTTGGGACTTATGCTTTTCATGCTCAACCCCTTCTTGCTTATCGTCTATCTCATAGACCTGATCGAGGAGCTCGACTCCAAAACCTTCGCGACGGTACTAATCCGTGCTGGTATAATCAGCGGTGGGTGTTATGTGATTTTCGCTGTACTAGGCAATGAAATCTTTAATACGCTGTTCAAAGCTGACTTTGCCTCCTTCCAGATTTTCGGTGGGATTATCTTTTTAATCACAGGGGTTAAATATGTATTCGATGGTAACAAAGCAATCAAAAGCCTCCGTGGAGAGCCCAAATATGTACAAGGTGGTATCGTCATGCCTATCATGGTAGGGCCTGGCACCATCAGTGCGAGTATCATCGTAGGTCAAAGGCTAGATTACGTCCCCGCCATTGGGATTATATTGGTATCATTAGTCGTCTGCATCACCACGGTAATCCTCCTCAAAGAACTTTACACCAAAGTAAAAAAGAAGAACGAAGCGTTACTGCTCAAATACATCGATATCATCGGTCGAGTCGCTGCACTGTTGATCGGTACCTTCTCCATAGAGATGATCATGAGCGGAATCAAAGCATGGGTGGCCAAGTTTTAGCCTTCTAAAAAAATGGCCCTGTTAGCGTGTAGCACGCTGACAGGGCTTTTCATTTCTAATTGATTGAGAGTCCACCCATCAACGTAAAAATCTTGATACTAAGCTCTAGTTGTCTTGACTCTTAACTCCAATTCTAGAGATAAAATACACTGCAAACCCTGTGATGATCCCTGGCATCATTTCATAGACAATACTTCCCCAACCAATAAAATTCCAGCCTAGCGTAACTACCCCAGCCGAGATCATCATCGCCAGTGTCGTATTTGCATTGACGGGCTTGTTGAGCATACGCATCGTGATCACAGGACCAAATACCGTTCCCAATACCGCCCAAGCATAAATCACGATCTCAAAGACACTGCTATGCCCATACAATGATATACCCACTGCAAATAGCGTAATCCCTATCGTAAACAGCTTGCTGATGCGATAACTGTTCTTGAACTGCGGAAAGATGTCATTGGATAACGAGGAAGTACAACTGATCACTAGAGAATCAGCTGTAGAAATCGTCGCGGCAAATATCCCTGCTAGCATAATCCCCACTAAATAGTCGGGCAGCAACCGCATCGACATCATCGGAAGTGCTAACTCAGGATCGAAATCACCTTCACCTGTCAGTACGATACGAGACAACAGCCCTACGCCTATGGCCAAGGCATAAAATCCCGTAAACCATGAGTAGTAATACATCCTTACTTTTTTGATATTCTTTGTACTATCGAGCGTCATATAGCGCACCATGATGTGCGGCTGACCGACGACTCCAAACCCTGCAAACAACCAACCGACCGCCACCAGTAATGAGGCTGATAAAGAGATTTCTGGATTAAAAAGACTCATATAGCCTACTTTGACTTCTCTCAGGCTAGTAATGGTTTCGGTCCAGCCTCCACTATAATCCACCGCATAGTATAGCAAAGTACCCATAGCGATAAACATCACGATCGACTGTGCAGCATCCGTCCAGATTGAAGCCCGTATTCCCCCCGAAAAACAATACAATAGCACCAAAACAGCCCCCGAAACCACGCCAATCCATTGATCCCAGTGCAATGTCACCGCCAGTGCCTTTCCTCCAGCACTAAACTGAGCCGCAGCATACGTGCTCAAAAACACAAAACTGATCAGCCCACTCAGTAGACGTATACTCTTTATAATCTTACCCTCATGATTAGCAATTAAACTTCCAAAACTCAGAATATTGTACTTGGCGCTCAAGTCACGCAGCTTACCATACACCAGCATCGAACCCATAAAATCTCCCAATATCCAGCCCACCATCAACCAGACAGACTCTAGTCCTGCCACATAAGTATAGCCTATCATCCCGATGAACATATAACCACTGTTGTTAGTCGCTACAGCAGAGAGAGCTACCAGCCAAGGTTTCACATCCTGACCTGCGAGCAGATAATCTTTGGTGTTTTTTTGTTTTTGAATAGAAGAACCAACTCCTATCCCAGCGAATAGAAGCAACATGAGCACAAATACTACAATCATAGATATTTCAATATTAAACTATATGGCTGCAATTTAAGCAAATTGTGCTCACCAGTCAATTTCACACCATTCGGTCCAAAATCACCGTGTAGTCATACTGAAGGTCTTCATGTAGCGTAGCTACGGATTTTCGAATAGCTGTCATTTGGCGTTGATAGATATTGAATAGCGTGGTATTGCGCTGCAGCGGAGGATCAAAGTCAATTAGCGATTGGCAGTAGTAAGTTAACAACTCCACCTCGGTCTCCTTTTTCTTCGAATAGCGTATATATTTTTTGGTTATCCGCAGAATCTTACGCGCACTTTTGTTGATATAGTAGTAACTAGCGTTGTTGATTTCGGCAAACAATTCATCCATCTCCAGCTTCACACTTTCGATATAGGATGCCTCATCTTGTGCCTCATACAGGAGGTAGGTCAGGAGCTCTTTGTTCTCCTTTTTGAAGCGAGATAGCTGCAAGCACAGCTCCATCAGTTCGGTTTCTGACTTTTCTTTTAGTACTTGTTTGAGTTCTCTGACTGTGGCTGCTTTCATGGCTATCTATTATCAAAGGCAATTTAAGACCATTTCTTTTGATCCGAATCAGCGATCACAAATAATGTATGACAACTAGAAATGGAAACATTATCATTTTATACGAAACTTAAAGCGTACCTTTGCAGCTTAACAACGAAATGATATTTGTAATGAATGGTCATTTCATTAACAGATTATATGTCATTTGAAAAACTAGGTCTCTCTGATAAAATATTAGAGGCGATCACCAAAAAGGGCTATACGAGCCCATCTCCTATTCAGGAAAAAGCAATTCCAAAAATACTAGAAAGAAAAGACGTCTTGGCCTCCGCTCAGACAGGTACAGGTAAGACGGCAGGGTTTACCCTCCCACTCTTACAAATTCTAAACCAAGGTCAGCAACTACGCAACCGGCCTGTACGTGCATTGATCCTCACGCCCACGCGTGAGCTAGCCGCTCAGGTATACGAAAATGTACGTGAATACAGTACGTACACCGACCTCCGCTCTACCGTTATATTCGGTGGGGTCAATGCTGGTCCTCAGATCAAAACACTCAACAGGGGCGTAGATGTATTGGTCGCAACACCAGGCCGTCTACTAGATCTACACAACCAGAAGGTGTTTTCGCTGGACAAAGTAGAGATCATGGTACTCGACGAAGCAGACCGCATGCTCGACATGGGGTTCTCTCGGGATATCAAAAAAATAATCAACTTGTTGCCAGAGCGTAGACAAAACCTGCTTTTCTCAGCGACCTTCTCCAAGGAGATCAAAAAGCTGGCCAGTGCCATGCTACACAACCCTGTCTTGGTAGAGGCTACACCAGAAAATACTACAGCAGAAAAAGTTATTCAAAAAGCCTACCGTGTCGATCAAAAGCAGAAACCAGCTGTAGTCATCAAAATGATCACAGAAGGAGACTGGCACCAGGTGCTGATTTTCACCCGAACAAAACACAAAGCCAATCGCCTCAGTGAAGTACTCGTGAAAAAAGGGATTAGCTCAGCAGCCATACATGGCAACAAAAGTCAAGGAGCACGTACCAAGGCTCTCGATGGATTCAAAAAAGGAACTGTCCGAGTACTCGTAGCGACAGATATCGCAGCCCGTGGGTTGGATATTCCTCTACTCCCACACGTCATCAACTTTGAACTCCCTAACGTACCCGAAGACTATGTACATAGAATCGGACGTACAGGTAGAGCTGGCGCCAACGGTGAGGCTATTTCCCTCGTCAGTATTGATGAAATCGAATACCTACGCGATATCGAAAAACTGCTTGGCCAAAGCCTAGGAGCAGAAATCATTGAAGGGTTCGAGCCCACCGAAACAGCACCACCAAAAGGTGCTAGCAAAAAGCCACAGAACAAAGGACAGCACAACCGTCGTGGAAATGGAAATGGTGGTGGAGGAAATACTAACAATTCCAACAGTGGAGGTGGTAACAAAAAACCATTCAGAAGAAGACGGTCAAGACAGTCTTAAAAATAAATCAACTCCACAAAAAAGGTCTAAGAACACAATGTTCTTAGACCTTTTTTTATATCCTAATCCGCAGACTGATATTGATTACAACCATCATAGTCAATGGTTCCTTCATATGATTTGAGATAGGCCAAAATAGACTCTGCGGTAGTCAGCTCTCGGACTTCAGCATCCTCTAAGGCAAAGTAACTGTCATATACTGCCGCGATATAATCATTCATTCCGAGGGTTAACATCACATCGTCCTCCAATTCTACTCCAGCAGCATCATAAATGCATAGTCCTTCACATTCTCCATTCACAGTAATTCCACTCATGTGAAACCCATCACCTGTACCAATCAAAAACTCCTTGATCTCTGCCACTGATTTAATGAAAACCACACTCCCATTATTGAACGGGGCTACCTCGAATATTTCTAAACGAGTAATGTCTCCCTTATCAATAGTGGATCGTACACCACCACCGTTTTGAATCGAAAAATCAACCTGCATGTAATCTCTCAACGCATCGGTATAAAAACACCCTGTCTCTGTACCTGTATGGTCTACAGCAGAAAAACCAACGACTTCATCTAAATCTGGCGCTTCATTATAACTCGATATTATACTTTGTAAGTCTTCATCAATGGGTTGTTCGTCCGCTAAACTGATAAATGACACTTCATATTCCACGACGGTTTTGTTTTCGATTGTAAGATCTATTCTTCCAAGATTAGCCAAATAGGACCCACTTTGCACAATCGGTATGCCCGACACCTCTTCATTAATAATCTGGTGAGAGTGTCCTCCAATGATCAAATCAAAATAAGGAAAATTCTCTGCTAAATATCGATCAGAACTAGACCCTAGATGCGTGAGGGCAATATACATATCTGCGTCTTCGGTGGTTTTCAAATCCGAAAACTCTCCTACAATGTCATAAAAGTGCTGAAAAGAAAAGTCAGCAACTCTCCAAGGGTGAGATGATGGTATAACCCCATCTGGTTTTCCCCCAGTCTCTACTAAGCCTAACACTGTGATTTTGAGACTTCCCACCTCAAAGGTCACATAGTCGTCTGGCTGTATCAACCCAGAATCCTGCACATCTATGTTGGCACATACCCACTCAAACTCCGCCTGTGCCATTCGTTCCTTTAGGACTTCAGGCCCATAGTCAAACTCATGGTTGCCAATCACACTGGCATTGAACCCCGACCGGTTCATTAGGTCGATCATGGGAGAACCTTTCTCTACATGCTGATCCACGATAGGGTTTCCCGAAAAAATATCCCCTCCGCATAGCAGCAAAGTATTTCCCTCGTTCCTTTCAGCATCTACCAATGCTTTCACTTTGGCAAAATTGTCTATTTGTCCATGAGGGTCATTGACAAAAAATATAGTTAATTCCTGAGCCGTTGAGTCCTCAAAGCCATTATCAGATTGAGGGTTATTTTCTTTACACCCTAAAACCAATATTACAAATATGAACCAATAACTGTGTCGTATCATGAGTTTCTTGTTTAAACCATGAAATTAGTCTCAACGCCACAAATTCACCAACGAACTATCAAAAGACAGAAAATCATAATACTCACGTAATGTCAAAGCAGCTAACTACGGTTTTTAGCCAAGTATCTTCGTCTCATGACCATCGAGGCTAGTCGTATTCTTTTCTTCCCAATAAGTATGTATGCGTTCGTCTCCTTGCTTTTGCCAATACACCTCCAGTTCGGTTCGCTCTTCTTTGAAATCCATGAAAGGTACAGCCATGCCACATGAGGTCTGTACGAGATCGACCTCCATCTCTATGATCTGACGAGATCCCTTGATCTCAGGGAATTGCCCAATATATGCACCATAACCTTCATCTCGGGGATGAAAAATTTTGGCATGACCATAGAGTCGCAGAATCAGAGGCTTCCCCTCAAAGGCGCAAAACATGATCGTCATCCGATCACTCTCTAGCAGATGTGTTGCTGTTTCATTCCCACTACCCGTGAGATTGAGCCAAATGATTTTGGATGGGCTCAGGACGCGAAACGAATCCATTCCCTTGGGCGAAATATTGACTCGTCCTTCCGCCATAGCTGTGCCTACAAAAAATATTTTTTGTGCTGCAATAAACTCTTCCAAAGCAGGCGTAAGCTGCGCGAGTTGTTTTCCCATTTTAAGTATAGTTTAGATCTGCCGGTTGATTACAACCAGTTTTTGCGTTTGAAATAAATGAACATACCGACAAATGTCAATCCCATCACTCCCCATACCGCTTGATATCCATAGCGAAATTTCAGCTCAGGCATGTATTCGAAGTTCATTCCATATACCCCTGCGATGAACGTCAGCGGGATAAAAATGGTTGCCACAGTCGTGAGTACCTTCATCGTCTCATTCATTTTTTGACTCAGAGACGAAAAATAGATATTACTCAAACTGTCTAGCGAGTTGACCGTTGAGCTGATTTCTTCAATAGCGCCTTCACAGCTACTCATCAAGTCCATGTAATACTTGTGCGTAGATTTAGCGATGAATACAGACTCACGGCTAGATATTGCACGAAGTGCGTCTTTGAATGGTGTCAATGATTTTTTGATGGTTTGGGAGAGCTGTTTGAGATGCTCCATCTCTACGATAATGTCCTGCGTGGGATTATCAAAGACCCGTTTTTCGAGGCGCTCTACCTTGGTATTGATCCACTCGATGGTCTCGTAGTAGTTGTCCAAAATCGCATCGAGCAACTGACAAACTAGAAAATCTGCCTTTCGGGTACGAATCAGACCTAACTTCTCCACGATTTTATTTCTGATGTGATCAAAGTGGTCTCCCTCTTCCTCCTGAAACGAAACGACATAATCTCTTCCCAGCACGAAAGACAACTGCTCTACTTTCAGGCTTTCTTCCCCATCCTTTAGGATAGACTTGATGCTAAAAAACAAGTAAGTATCATACTCATCCACCTTTGGCCGCAACGTAGTATCCAGAATCTGACGCTGTGTGATCCGGTCGAGTTTGAGGTTCTTGCCTATCTTTTCGATAATATCAACATCATGGAGACCGTAAACATTGACCCAGCTGACTTTCTGATTCGAAAACGCAGCAGCATAATCCATCGAGCCTTCGACATCTCTTTTGTCTACCATTTTGGCATCATACTGATAGAGCTGTACGGTGACTTCTTCTACTTTTTTCTTCCCGATGAAGGCCACCTTACCTGTTTCCTTCGCCTTGGTTTTTTGATCCGTATATAGTGTAAGTGGTAGGCTCACTAGGGTTTTCAGTCCTGTAAATAGTAGTTTGTCAGGTCTGGTGATATCAAAATCTTTCATCTATCGTTTGGTCTAGTCCTCTGGGACAGTTCTAATTTTTCGTCCCTATAAAAGTAAAGGATATTCTATACCTAGCGAGAAAAACCAAAACAAGATTGATGCATTTGTTTTGTACTAAACCGCCTTATTTTCGACGGACGATCACACGGGTAAAAGCACGCGTCGTAGGGTACTGGCGGTGAGGGGTTAGGTTATTTGCCACGATCGCCACGAGTAGCAGGATCAATACACCCGAGAGGACTGGCGACAGCACATACATATAGCCCATGGCTTTGATCTGTGCCGAGCCCAACACTGCTATCAATGCAGTAGCACCTCCAGGCGGATGTAGCGTTTTGGTCATTTGCATCCCGATAATGGACAGAGACACAGCGAGTGGTGCGGCGATCAGGGGCGTATGAGGGAAAACTAACTGAACGGTCACACCTACTATCGCCGATACCACATGACCTCCGACCAAATTGCGAGGCTGAGACAGGGGGCTCTGGATGGCTCCATAGATCAGCACACTCGATGCTCCGAATGACCCGATCAAAAACAAATTATCGTTGACATTGAGAAAAGTATGCTGTAGCAACCCTATCAAGCCTATCCCTATGAATGACCCCAAAAACGAACAGGCATACTCTCGAAAATCTATCAGAGTCTCTCTATATAGAATGTACTTGACGAGTCGGATTTTCCTATGTATGCGTTTCTTCACTGCTTTATTGATTATTTGCAGTCGCAAAACTACGTAGTTGGCATGCCTCAACGCCGAGGCTTGATTGAGATAAATTTGACTTGAAGCTTAATTTTTTTCAATCAACAAAACTCCGCTTTGCTGTAACTTGCGACCATGGAATTGAAACACCTACGTTTGATCAAAACAATCGCTGATGAAGGCAACATTGCTAACTCATCACAGAAGCTGTTTTTGACCCAATCTGCACTCAGTCATCAGCTCAAAGAGGTCGAAGAACGTCTAGGATTCAAAATTTTTTCGCGAAAGCGAAACGAATGGAAACTAACCGAAGAGGGGGCCGAACTCTATCAACTCGCCACCAATGTGCTGACCTCCATCGATGAAAAGCTCACCCACATCAAGAAAATCCAACAAAAGACAGGAGGAAAAGTACGTGTGAGTTGCGAATGCTATTCGTTTTATCGTTTGTTTCCACTGTTTCTACAGGACATGTCTTTGGTCTATCCCAACATTGATATCGAACTCGTATTCGATGCGACCCATCAACCCATTACTAAGCTACTATCTTTGGAAATCGACTTGGCGATCGTGACCTCTCCGTCTTCTGTCCAAAGTTTGTCCTGTGTAGAAGTGATGCAGGACGAAGTGATGATGCTGATGCACAAAGAACACCGCCTGGCCGAAAAATCTTATATAGAAGCAGAGGATTTTGCAGACTTGCACCTACTGATACATTCCTATCCACTGGAGACGGTATCTGTATACGAGCACTTCCTCAAACCCAACCACGTCCTCCCAAACAAAATATCCGACATCCCACTGACAGAGGTCGCCATCGAGATGGTCCATGCCAATATGGGCGTGATGTGCGTGCCCAAATGGTGTCTCAAATCTTTTGACCTACCCAAAGACCTGATTTTTAAACCAATCAGCCAAAACGGCCTCCAGCGAAAACTCTATATCGTCGTGCGCAACAATGACATGACCAAAGATCACTTCAAGGATTTCGTCTCGACATTCGACGAAAACATCAACAATGACCAATCGGTTCTATAGTCGCGAACTGGCTATTATTTATCTCTCATCATCCTCAAGTTCTCTTTATCGATAAATTAAGATGGGCACAAGTGATTATTTATGGCAGACATGAATATAAATTCGCGCCTGCTTTGTTTTACCAGCAGGATGTATGACCTTCCTTAATATTATTACGAACAAACTCTTATGAAAACTATTGGTCGAAAGGACAAAATCGACTTGCCTGAATTTCAACTATTCGAGATCGATGCTAAAATAGACACTGGAGCCTATGGCAATGCACTTCATTGCCATCATACCAAAATCGAAAAGCGAAACGGAGTAGACACCCTTTCGTTTCAAATCTTAGACCCTGATCATCCTGACTATGAAGGTCAGGTATTTTATACGAGCAAATTCAGTGAGAAATCTGTTAAAAGCTCAAACGGTGAGCTTGAACATCGGTTCTTGATCAAGACAGAGATTGTCCTTTTTGGCGAAACGACCGAAATAGAATTTTCACTCACAGATCGCAGCAACATGAGAAACCCCATCTTGCTCGGTCGCACCTTTCTGTCGGGTAACTACCTGGTAGATGTACAACTAAAAAACTTATCTTTTAAAAAGAAACCCATATCATGAAAATTGCAGTATTATCCCGAAACCCTAAGCTATACTCCACCAGTAGGCTAGTAGAAGCTATCCAAAAGCGTGGACATCAAGCAGTGGTACTGGATCACATGAAGTGTGATATCATCATGGATAATAAAGGGCCTTATATAAATTATGAAGGTGAAGTAATCAACGATATCGACGCGATCATACCGAGGATCGGTGCCTCGGTGACATTCTACGGTACTGCTGTCGTACGACAATTCGAGATGATGAATGTATTCTGTGTGGTCGATTCTATTGCCATCACACGATCACGAGACAAACTCCGCAGCTTACAAATCCTCTCTAGCTCTGGAGTCGGCATGCCCAAAACTGCCTTCACGAACTTCAACAAGAAAGAAAACAAAGTACTCAAGCACATCGGTCAAGCACCGGTAGTCATCAAGCTCCTCGAAGGGACTCAAGGTCTCGGTGTGGTACTGGCCGAAACCAACAAAGCAGCTACTTCGGTCATCGAGGCATTCGAAAGCCTGAAAACCCGTGTCATCCTACAGGAATTCATCGAAGAGGCAGGCGGAGCAGACATCCGCGCCTTCATCGTCAACGGCGAAGTGGTCGGCGCAATGAAGCGCCAAGGTAAAGAAGGAGAATTCAGGTCTAATCTACATCGCGGAGGACAAGCCAACGTCATCAAACTGAGCCGTGCCGAAAAATCAACTGCCCTTAAAGCTGCCAAAAGCATGGGACTAGCAGTCGCTGGTGTAGATATGCTACAGTCTAAAAATGGGCCACTCGTACTAGAAGTAAACTCCTCTCCAGGGCTAGAAGGAATCGAGAAAGCAACGGGCATAGATGTCGCCGAAAAAATAGTTGAATACATCGAAAACTCGATGAGTAAAAAGCGCGTCAACAAGAAGAAAAACGCCTAAACCTCGAGAGGTAACAACCCATGCAAATCCATAATCAGGAAATACTACCCGGGGAAACCAAAAACGTAATCGTCAATATCGCGCGACTGCCCTCGCACTCGCCGATAGAGATTACGATCACGGTATCACGCGCGCTAGAGAATGGACCGACCGTCCTCTTGATGGGTGGACTTCATGGTGACGAAATCAACGGAATAGAAATCGTACGTCGACTCATCGAGCACGATCAACATCTCCCAATCAAAGGCACTACGATTTGTATCCCGATTATCAACGTATACGGTTTCATACATTTCTCTCGCTATGTGCCCGATGGAAAAGATGTCAACCGGTCTTTCCCTGGCAATAAGAACGGATCACTCGCAGCTAGGGTAGCCTATTTTCTGATGAAAGAAATCATACCGAAAATCGACTATGGTTTAGATTTTCATACAGGAGGCGCAGATAGAACCAACTACCCACAGGTCAGATGTGTGATGTCAGATCCTAAAAATGCAGAGTTAGCAGGAGTATTCGCTGCACCATTTAATCTGCACTCTCCCTTTAGATCCAAATCACTCCGCTGGGCAGCAGCCAAAATGGGCAAAAAGATTTTGGTATATGAAGGAGGCGAATCGTCACGGTTCGATCAGTATGCCATCGAACAAGGAGTCAAAGGCACCATTCGGTTTTTAGCACATTTGGGCATGCGAGATAAAAAAGAAGCTCCCCTAAAAGAATACGAAAGCGTATTCATCAAATCCTCCTCATGGATACGCGCCAAGGCCTCAGGGCTTTTCCTCACTGAGGTGAAAAGTGGACAGAAGGTGAAGAAAAATCAAGTTGTAGGGTACATTGCTGACCCATTCGGAGAGTTCAAAGTCACCGTGAAATCTAGCGCCACAGGATATGTCATCGGGCTCAACAACAACCCGATCCTCCACCAAGGCGATGCAGTCATGCATATCGGTGTGATTAAAAACGTACTACCGGAGTAAGGATACGTCCAGGTTAAGCACCTTTCGAACGAACATCACCGTAATGGGACTGATAAATATCGTCACTGAGATCACGATCACAGTCATCTGATAACTAAACGTCGTTATTATATCGGCCTGCTGACCGATAGAGGCTAATACAAAACTGAACTCGCCAATCTGTGCTAACAACGAACCGCCATACAAACTTTCATGCCAACTGTTGCCCAATAACTTCAAAAGAAAAGCATTGATCAGCATGTTACTGATATAGACCGCCAAAACCAAACTGCCAATAGCCAGCCAATGTTCGAGGATAAAGCTCGTATCGATCAACATACCCACGGACAGAAAAAACACCGAGACCAGTACAATACGAAACGAGCGTAAACTATCGTGCAACCATGTCGTGGCTGGCGTAGCATGCACAAGCAGACCTGCGACGAATGCGCCCAGACCCGCCGACAACCCAAACAATGAAGTAATCAGTGCCATACCAAAACAGACAATCAAACCAGCAAAGACCTGAAGCTCCTGATCATTTTTGAGCTGCTTGATAAAGGGCAACCTCACCGTCCTTCGCTTAAAAAGATATAATAGTAAAGCAGCGATGAGGATTCCTCCGACTAATTGAAGGCCTATTTTTTCCATATCTAGTCCCCCTGCCTCGAACAAACTCATCACGATGATCATTGGTACGATCAAGATATCCTGAGTGATGAGGATACTAATCACATTTTGCCCAATCTTGGTTTTGAATATTTTATTATCTTCCAAAAGGCGAATAACCACAGCCGAACTGCTCAAGGAAATAATGAAGCCCAAAAGCAACATGCGTTTAAAATCCCAACCGAGAAAAAAACCAACAGTCATCATCGCCATCACGCTAATAAACACCTGCAGTCCAGTCCCAAACACAGCAATACGCCACTTCTTCACAAAATCATGCAGGGAGATTTCCATCCCGATAAAAAACATCAGGATAATCAAACCCAACTCACCCATGAACTCTGCAGTCTCTGTATCCGGCACCAACTGCGTCCCAGACGGACCTACGACTATTCCAGTCAGGATGTAGGCTATAATGTAGGGTTGATTGGCCCTTTTGAGCAGCAGGCTCAAAATCAGAATTAAACCAAATACGCCCAGCATAATATTGAGCTCAGTAGCTAAGGCGGTGAGAAGTAGAGTCATTGTATACATATCGAGAATAAAAATACGCCATAATATTCGATACCCGAAAATCCATAAGGCACAAAAAAACCTGACCCTACTATGGAAAGCATGATCAGGCGTAACCTACGTTTGAAGCGTGATGATGATTGTAAATTTCTTACCTAACTACTTAGAATTGGCCGCTAAACTTATGTTCCTTGACCAAATACCCTTCGTACCACCTGAACCCTACGGTGACCAATAGAATGACCATTATACCAGGTATGAGTACCCAAAGCAATGTTGATAGTTCTATTCCCGCCACGTCGTATGCTCCGCTTTGGTGTATCACAGGTACAAGTGTATAATTGTTAGCAGCACTGAGTTCGAACGAACGCTGTTGTTCTGATAAGTAAATGACATTCTTTTGGTTTGCTCTTTCGTTCATAAAACTCAAAGAAATAATCAGGTCATTAACGTTTAGATTCTTTTCTATCAACTCCAAACTGATGTCTACTTGACCATCGATCATTCTTACTTGACATTCGCCAAAAGGAACATCCCTTCCGTCCATGTGGATAATCGTGGTATGACTGACAGTATATTTCTTAATTAGTGCTACCCATTCTTGCTCGGTAGGCGTAGGATTTCCGTCCAAGATAGATTTTGGTAGGATTTCAAACAGAGCCTCTCGTGGGACACTAGTTTCTAAAACTGTGATTTCTTGATCCGGCCATAGTGTGAAGGTATTAACATGATCACTATTTGCCATCAGTCCAAAGGATAGACCAAATACTGCTGCTGCTATTAAGATGACTGTTTTCATAATTTTCTCGTTTCGTATTTGCCACCAGGTGTGGCTCAATAATGAAACGAGAAGAGGTAGTTCAAACCCTACCTCACCACTGAAAAAAAATGAGCTACCACTCCACCATCACCATCAAGTTAGGTGCAAAGCCAATAGCATAACGATCCAAAAATGATGGTTGAGGAGCTCCTCTGTACACTTTGTCAATCAAGTTGACCTGATTGTAAACATTGACGAGGGACAAGCCAAAACTAGCAGCCCATCGATGCTCTTGTGTCCTTGGTATATGATAAGATGCCGAAAGGTCCAAACTGTGCATCGGATCATAACGCCCCTCTATATCTGCAAATGGATTGGGAGGACGTGGCGGTGGCTTCTGACCTTGTCCAGCTCCTCCAGACCCAGACCCAGGAGGGGGTAGGTTTCCAGTATTGTTGAAATAAACATTTTCTGCATAAACCATATCTAAGGATTTGGCAAACAAACCCGAGGACCAAGTCCAAGATCCAGAAAACTTCCAACGGTCATGTGTATAAGCCCCACCCAAATAGACAACATGCGGTTGGACATACTTAGAGGTATACTCTATCTCACGAGCTGTATCCATTACCACCTTGGACTGACTATAGGTATAGGATGCCCATATAGTCAAGTCATTGGTTACAGCCTTTTTGATCAAAAAATCAATTCCAGCAATACTTTGCCCTGCTTGAGTAGGCGTAATACCAAAGTCCAAGCGCCTATCTTGATAGACTGATACACCGTCGGTCTGTTTGTAGTAGCCTTCTACATCTACAACCCATCCATTCTGATGTAGTACACCGCCTACAGAAGACTGAATCCCTGTAATCGTATATCCCTGATCTCCATCGGCCAATACCCATAGCTCATTGTCAAAACCGCCCCCTCCATATTCCAAGTTCTTCATTTGGCTGAGGTACTGGTGATACCAACCGACAGAGCCTTTGAGTACTAGGGATGAGGTCAAATCATAGTTGACAAACAATCGAGGTTCCCAGTAGACAGTCTCTAGCGGCTGGTAGTAGGTCGCTCGCATTCCTACCTGTACATACCACCGCTCCCAGGCATGCCAATCCAAATTAGCGTATGGAGAGACAGAATGTGCCGTCACCGTTTTATCGATTTTCAGCAGCTTTTGGGTAAACCTCGTGAGGTCTGCATAGTCTATACCGACGGTTTGATATTTGTAGTCCAGGCCTACATCAAGGTTGTACAATCTTGACTTTCGATTCATCTCATACCGTGCGTGGTAATCCTTCAAAGTATTTTTGGCATAAAAAGTCGAGTCCCCCGATTGATTAGGGTCTACGATGTATTTAAACGCATAGTCCGAATAGGTCGTTGACAGCTCTAGCTTCCACTTGTTAGATAGTTTTCTACGCCACTTAAAATTAACGCCATAGTTCTGAAACTGGTTTTCGTCTGCATTCCTTCGAATGCCATCTGTCCCATCACTCTTATAATAAACATCTGTATTTGTATAAATTAGTGCTGTAGATAAGCTGTTCTTTTCATTGATTTGATAGTTAAGTTTCGAGTGATAATCCTCAAAAATGACATCCACATCCGTGACCAATTCTCCATCTGCTCCTACTACGCCAGTACCTGAAAACACCGATTTTGATATAGCATATAGTTTTGGAGACTGAAACTCGCGAGGGTATGACCGACGTGCCCCTACGCTGATTCCTAATTTGTTCTCAATCACTTCTGCTCGACCATAAGCTGTTGCATAGAGGGTATTCGCTCCTAGTCCTGCATGCGCTTGATTGGGCAGCTCATCATCAGACCGAATCACCACAGCCCCACCTACTCTATCCCCGAGTCTAGGGTGCAGACCTGATCGATAGACCTCTACCTCAGAGACGACCTTAGGGTTATATGGCGAAATCGTACCATAGTAATGCCCACGGTGATATATCGGAATGTCATCAAATAAGAATAAGGACTGATCCGTGAAACTGCCTCGTATAAACAAATTACCGGCACGTTTATCCGGTGAGGTTACCCCAGGCAATGCGGCTATGGAGGCAAAGATATCTCCATCTGTTTCGCCAGGCAGCAATGGCAGGTCGTCTACAGCAATCGCAATACGCTGCGATGACGGATTCACATCTATGCCTGTCGTGATGTAGTCCTGAATCACCAACCCATCTAACTCTACCGCCACATAGAACATACTGAGGCGTTGTTCCCGTTGGTTGATCAAACCAGCAACTGAAAGCGCCTTTTTATCATATCCCAAAACATATAGCATTAAAGAATCTGACAAATTCGGTCTATACTCAAACCGCACACCGTTGGGCAAGTAGGATACCGGAATAGGCTCTCCGTTGAGCAAAACCATGACATCTGATGGTGCTATCGACTCCTGCTCCACTGAATCGTAGGGATACAAAACAAAGCTAGAAGTGACAGGTCGGAAGGCATAATAACCTGAATCCAATGCCACGAACTCGAATGGCAACTGCTGCTCGACCTTCGTAATAAAAGATTCTAAATCTTCTTGGTATGCATACTGCTTACTCACCAAGGAAACGAGTTCAGGGTCATACGAGAATTTAATCTCCAAATCCGACTCGTAGCGATCTATGATCTCCTCCAAACGCTGTTTGGCTGTCTGTGCCCCTGAATTAAAATAGATCAGGGCACCCAATAGAACTCCCCAAATTCCTCTCCTATACATGCTGCTGTTTTATGATTAGTCTTGTGATAACAAGACTTGATCTTCATCAATCTCAAACTGAATACCCAATGTCCCGAACACAATTTTGAGTGCTAGACTCAAATCATCGGTAGGAATAGACCCTGTAAAACGCCTATTCATATCCACCTCACCGGTGATCACTTTCACATGGTATAGCGACTCGATTTCTTTGATCACGAGAAGAATAGGCGTGTTCTTAAATGTCGGTTTTTTGCCCAACCAAAGTGGAGATTCATCTTTGATCGGCACGATACGCTCCCACGATCCATCCACCAATAGCGATGACTGCCCCGCTTTGATGATTTGTGCCTTGGCCTTAGATACATCTCTGGCCAGTACTCTACCCTCGTAGCAGTTGACCCACATGCCTACACCAAAAGTGCTAACATCAAATGCCGTTCCGAGCACCTCCACACTTCCTTGGTCAGTCATCACGCTAAATTTGCTACCAGGGATCACTTTAAAAAAAGCCTTTCCGTCCAAAACCAAGCGACGCGTCTCTCCAGACCAATCCTCATCCTCCCATCTCACCGTAGAGTTGGCTGCCAGTACCACATCTGACCCATCGGGTAATTCGAACTCTAATTGCTCACCATAGGCGGCATAATATTCAGTACCTGTATCTCGGAAAAACAAAAACCCTAGTGTCAATATCACTGCCACCGACGCTGCGACTGAGATAGTACGCCAGTTAATCATCGGCACCACCTTTGCAGATTTTCTGTCCAAGATTTCTCTGGGATCAAATACTTCGTCCGACAAACTAGGCGTCCATTGGTCTACTTCGGAGAGGATTTGTTGGTACTTGCGTAATTCCTCTCGGCCTATCCGCTGTTCCAAATCATCATCTGTCAAGTTGCCTTGCATCCATTCTTGGATCAGGGGGTCCGTATCGTTGTTGTGTGTTGACATTTTTTTCCTTCTATGGTTATAACGGAAAGTGGCGCGAATACCCTACCGCTATATTTTAAAATCTTTTAGTTCGTCGAGTTGCTCCTTGAGTGATTTCAAAGCAGAGGTCATGTGTTTTTCTACGGTCTTGATAGAAATATCAAGCGTTTCGGCGATTTCCTTGTTGGGTATCTTGTCAATGCGACTCATGAGGAATACTGTCCTTTGTTTGTCAGGCAGCGAAGACACAGCTGTCTCCAGCTGGCTCTTGAACTCCGATTCGCGGTAGACATACTCTGGGTTATGTTCCATCTGAATGGAGGACATAGATTCATGTTTTTCGAACTTGAGCACGACCTTTTGATGGCTTACATCATCAAGAAAGATGCGGTTGGCGATGGTAAACAAATAGCTCTTGGCCTTCTCAAAAGCCACCTTACTACAGTTTTCCCATAGCCGAACAAAAGATTCTTGTGCACAGTCTTGTGCCTTTTCCAAACTACCGAATCTGTAGTATAGAAAATTGCGTAAGGGTACAGATTGCTCCTGATGTATGTGTATGAACACTTGTTCTTCACAGACGGATTTGTCCTTCATAACGTGATTTATCCAATAATTCAAAGTTCAAATATAATCACGTTTTATATCCTAGTAATAAATTTAAAATCCTGGGTAGGGTATTCAATAGGGTTCTCGTTTTATGTACGAATCGTGACTAGAGAAACATATCCAGTCTAGTATCATCGTCAGATTAGGTTATAAAGCCCAACATCCAAATATGATGTTTCTACTGAAATATTGGACTTAGTAATGAAGTATCTGTGAGAAGGTAAAAACCGGAATGATTATCCAGAACTAGTCTTTCAAAATAGATGTAACGACATATATATTGCAGGCTCTAAAATATAAAACATATCGAATCAGGTCACTGATCGACGAAAGATAAGGTTAGGTTAAATAGGTTAGCTTAGGGAGACGCCCTAAGTTCTATTCGGGTTGGGAGAGTTTGCTTCCGACCCGTTTTTTTTTGTTTAAAATTTTGAACAAAAAAGTCCCCAATCTCATGGGCCATAGGGCTACTCATCGAAATTCACCACGTCCAGCACCCCGCAAAACAGTCCATAAGAAAACAAACTTGGCATATACCAACACTTACAAATGACCAATCC
Organism: Reichenbachiella agariperforans; assembly: GCF_900142205.1. GTDB lineage: Bacteria > Bacteroidota > Bacteroidia > Cytophagales > Cyclobacteriaceae > Reichenbachiella > Reichenbachiella agariperforans. Next base: position 670,477 of record NZ_FRAA01000002.1, on the reverse strand, counting down.
ATTGAAAAAAGCGCTGCATAAAACACAACGGTAAGGGGGCAATTGTTCCTTTTTAGCACGTCATTTCTACTACATGTATCCAGACGTAATGAATTTCCCATTCATTTTGAATAATATTAAAGATTGAAACATGACTAAATGACTATGCAATCACAATTAAACAAGAACAGATTATTTATAGCCAGTTGCTTTGCGCTGCTGACGACTGCCTTTGCCTTTGGTATTCGCGCTGGGATCATGAACGACCTAGTCGCTGACATGAGCCTGACGGATCGCCAGCTCGGCTGGATCAACTTCATGGGTATCTTCGGTTTTCCGATCGCCACACTAATCGGCGGGCCGCTCTACAACACGCTCGGGCCAAGAAAAATAGGTAATGTGGCATTCATCTGTCACTTTATCGGGATCACCTTTTCGATTCTATCCAATAGCTTCTACACACTATTCTTTTCTACATTCTTCATCAGTTTTGCCAACGGTATGGTCGAGGCAGCTTACAACCCGATGATCGCCTCGATGTACACCGAAAAACGCGCAACGATGCTCAACCGATTCCACGTTTGGTTTCCTGGCGGGATCGCTATAGGGTCTATCTTGGCACTATTGGTTGCCAACATCGGCTGGGGATGGCAACTGAAGCTATCGATCATGTATATCCCTGCTATCATTTATTTCGTGATGTTCCGTGGACAAAAATTCCCTGAGACACGCAGCGAATCTAGCAGCTCGACTGCCGAAAATTTCAAAGCCATCCTGAAGTCACCGATCTACTGGGTGATGCTGATCTGTATGGCACTGACTGCCACGACAGAACTCGGGACACAGTCTTGGGTAGAAAGAATCCTCGCCAACTCTGGCGCACAACCGCTCCTAGTGCTAGCCATGGTAACAGTACTGATGGCTGTCGGTAGGTTCTTCGCTGGACCACTGATTCACAGACTCAACATCACGGGCGTCCTGTTGTCATCAGCAGTGATCGCATCAGTAGCCATCTATCTAATGAGTATCGCCACGGGTGGTATGGTCTATTTCGCAGCGATCTTGTTCGCCATCGGCGTGTGCTACTTCTGGCCTACGATGATCTCCTTCATCGCGGAGTACCAGCCCAAAACAGGTGCGCTCGGCATGTCGCTAATTGGTGGAGTGGGTATGCTCGGGTTATCGATCTTTCAGCCCATCATCGGTGGGTGGATCGAAGGACACCGTGCCACCAAAGCAGCAGAGGGGCTCACGGGCGAAGCATTAGAGCTCGCAGCTGGTCAAGCCACACTGGCGAATATCGCCATCATCCCTATGCTCCTGATCGGGGTGTTCTTATTCATATTTTTCTGGCAAAGAAAACAAGCAAGTCAGTCTTAATACAAGATTAAAAAACAACCCCTCGCTGACTGACCAGTCAGCGAGGGGTTAACCTCCACAGGGCTATGAAGTGTTCTATGCACAGGGCACTTGCTAGCTATCAACAGCAGTCTGTGTTTTTGTACTGCACCCACACCTCCCCGTATCTGTATGTATTTATCTATAACCTGTCAACTTATTTCGGGACGATTCCGAAGTATGCTCTGGGGCAGACAAAGTACGGTCTCGGGAAGTTGAAGTATGCTCTGGGGCAACTGTAGTATGGGTTTTTCAATGCAATTATGCGTTGGGGAACATGAAGCGTGTTCATGGGTGGATAAAGTACGCTCTCGGGAAATCAAAGTATGGGTTTTCCCCAATCGCATTGACTACCTAAGCGTTTAATATTATCTCCGATTTTTATAGATACGCCTTATTTTGATCCGTCTGCGCAGACTTTGTCCCAAACCTACTGAGGCTTTACCAAAAACCTACTGATACTTTGCCACAAACCTGCTGTGACTTTACGCTAAACCTGTACAGGTTTGCTAGAAAACCCGCGCAGACTTTGCTCTGAACCTGCGCAGATTTTGCTCCGAACCCGCGCAGACTTTAGATCAAACCTGCGCAGACTTTGCTCCGAATCTGCGCAGACTTTAGGTCAAACCCGTGCAGACTTTGAGACGAACCTGCACGGGTTTTTGAAAAGACAAAAACAGCCCCTTTCTGCAGCCTACAGGGCAGTATTTAGCATCACGGTTTCCTTCCCGATGGCGTCAGGGGCAAATCCTGATACACTTCACTGAAAACCCCCTGTATCTAGGTATATACAGGCTGTACTTTGATCTTAGAGCCCCGCTTGCTTGTATCTATCAGGGCTAAGGGGTATTCTTGGGGATATCAATGACTGACATAGTGTTGATACCAATAATATATATACGCAATTGCGTATAGCGAAATGTTGGGATACATGCAGAAAAGCCATCTGCAATATAAAAATCATTGAATTGAATAGACTAATAAAATCACATGGACAAACTAAAGTTTTACATAACAAATAGATTCATTCTTCTTTTAGTCAGTTCAGTATTATTCATAGGAATTCATTATCTACTCACAGATTCTATTTTACCTGACACTTCAACCAAGAATATTTGGTTTTATTCAGGTCTATTTATGTTGTTTTTTTCAATCCTGTTCATAGAACCTTACTATTCATCTCCAAAAAATGTAATAACAAATTCAATTCCTTTATTGCTCGTATATGTCTCTATAAAAGGGACATTTACCAACAACACACTTTGGGGCTCTACAATTTTGTTAATCGGGATTTTAATCATACTCTCTATCACCGCTATTGCGCTCACTTCTGATAATGAAAGTCCTGATTCAGTTAGAAACAAATTATCCAATAGCATTAAGAATATTGCAGTTTTTTTAGGGCGAGGTAAAGTTATTTACTCATTTGTTTTTATCTCTGTTCTCATCCTTTACAAGGCTGAAATTGTATCAGAAGTAAGCGATACTTATCTATTTACAATGGTAATTCTATGGGGTTTAATATTAATCATCGACCCTAAGTCTCTTCACAATTCATTTACGAAGGAACGCAATAAAATCCAGTCAAATGCAATTGGAGAAATTTTCGGAGTTCAATCAAAGAAAATATTCTTAGTTAAACTTTACGAAGACAGAAGTAAGAGTATTAAACGATTTGATATTCTAAACTTTAAGTATACAATGCAGGATTCAGATGCTTATGCAATAGCAGGAATCGTATTCGATACCTATCTACTAAATCAAGAAAAGTGGGTTAAAGTACTACAATTAGGAACAACCAATAATGATTTAGCAGCTTTAAAGCGAAATATCGTTTATAAAGTAACCGAGACGGACCAAATACTAGAATTATCTAATTCGCTTAGAATAAAAGATTTTGTTGGTGTTGTAATTGAAAAATCATCTATTGGTTCTATAAAATTTGAATATTCAAAACAAACAGACGACATTCAGGAAGGCGATTTATTAGAACTTAAAGTAAGTAGTCATAGGCTGTTTTATCAGGTAATCAGTGGAACGACAGAACTTGAAAAATTAGAACGTAAAAATGAGACGGGATTCATTGAGGGAGAAGCGATTCAATTAGGAGTTTGGAAAAATGACCTCCTGTCTTTCCAAAAGTTTGGATGGGTTCCATCTATTAATACACCAATCTTCAAAGCAGACACAAGTGATATTCAGGTAGAACAATATACCTATCCTGATTTTAAATTAGGTTCAATTCCCAACACGCAACTTCCATCAGTAATAAATTTACATGACGCTATTAGCCATCATACCGCTTTAATAGGTGTTACAGGTTCAGGCAAATCATTTCTCGCAAGAGAGATAATAGAACAATTAAAATCTGACACCAAAGTCATTTGTATTGATTTCACAGGAGAGTGGAAAAAGAAACAGCAATTAACCTCACTAACCAGTGATAATCTAGATGCATTTTTAGCCGCCCAAGATGATTCAATTGGACTAGTTGAACTTCCAACTGTAAGTAATACAGTTAGTGTAATTCAATCTACAGAAAACTTTATTAGTCTTATTTTTTCTAAGGCAAAAGAAGCGTATGAAGCAGATTCTCCTATGAGGATATGCCTAGTACTTGAAGAAGCACATACAATAGTTCCTGAAGGAAATTTTCTTGGTGTAAATGATTTTAACAGCAAAGCAGTGGTCAATAAAATGGGGCAAGTAGCCTTGCAAGGTCGCAAATATGGTGTTGGACTCCTAGTTATTGCCCAGAGAACTGCAAACGTTTCTAAAACAGTCCTTACTCAATGTAATACTATCATATGTTACCAAGCTTATGACGAGACTAGCTTTAACTTCTTAGGTAACTACGTAGGAAAAGACTTGGTTCAAACATTGCCTAATTTGAAAACCTATCATGCAATAGTGACAGGCAAAGCTATACGGTCAAATTTGCCGATGATTGTAAATTTAGAAAGAGAAATTGAATAAAATAAAGCACGAAAGCACAATCGAGTAGACGGCTGACGGTCAAATGACCGCCAGTGCGCTTCTCACACCACCAGATCCCAACTCGTCCTCGTTTGTAACGAGGACGCTTTTTTTAAGCTAACTGATAATCAGAATTAGATTTTGACGTTAGTCAGTATTACAAAAAACAAACCGAATAGACAGAGTTGAATTGTGAAAAATGAGATATTAAAATACCTGTCAAAATACACTGTAATAACTAAAGAATTAGAAAACGCTATTTCTGAAAGTACTTTTATAAAAACTTTCAGAAAAGGGAGTGTTATACTCAAAGAAGGAGGTATTTCTAATGAGTGCTATTTCATAATAAAAGGATGCGTTAGGAGTTACTTTCTAAAAGATGGTGAAGAAAAAACAATAGAGTTCTATACGGAAGAGCAATCCGTTATACCTGCAAATTATGAAACTTTTAAACCATCAGAATCCTATTTAGAATGTTTAGAAGATACAATTGTTAGTGTGGGAAATCCGAAATTAGAAAAAGAAACATTTCAAAAGTATCCTCAGTTAGAATCGTTATCACGAATAATCGCTGAAACTATAATTCTTAAACAACAGGTTTCATTTACTGAATTTAGGACATCAACTCCCGAAGAAAGATACTTGAATATGATGAAAGCTAGACCTGACCTGCACCAAAGAGCTCCTCAACATCAAATAGCCAGTTATTTGGGAATCAAACCAGAATCATTAAGTCGAATTAGAAAAAGAATAATAAGTAAAAAGTGATTACTTAACTAAAGTCAATGGAGCTGAATTTAATGGTTTCTACTTTTGATGTATGGCATATAAGAGTAGAAATCAAATAAAAATCGCAGGAGGCTTAATCATTCTAGGAATAATTATTGGCATATTAAGCATTGTGCCAACTGTTGAAAGCGATAAATTCCTTGAAGAAGTTTACCCAAATAAAAATCAAGTTTTAACCGGTGGAATATTTCAGTTCTTTTTAGTGCCTATTTATGTTGGCTTTTCGCTTTTACTTTACCCAATACTTAAACAGTATAGCAAAACTCTTTCGATAGGGTTTGTAGGTTTCCGATTTATGGCAGCTACATTTCAATTAAGTGGAATAATATTACTACCAATATTTGTTCTTCTAAGCCAAGAACACTCTTCTGCTTCTACTTCAGAGATAGCCATTTATGAATCAGCAGGAGATATGTTAAGATTGTTTCGTGATTTGACTAATCATTTAGGTGTAATCTTGGCAACAGGATTAGGTAACATACTTTTTTATATAATTTTATACAAAGAAAAACTCGTTCCGAAGTGGATTACAATTTGGGGGTTTTTAGGAAACATAATTATAATGCTAGCCAGTTTCTTAATCATATTTCAATTAATTGAAGTAATTTCAACGGAATATGGATTGATATCAATTCCACTTGTAGTGCAAGAGATCGTGTTAGCAATATGGCTACTGACAAAAGGGTTAATAATAAAAACGAATGCACAATCGAGTAGACGGTTGACGGTCAAATGACCGCCAGTGCCCAACTCGTCCTCGTTTGTAACGAGGACGCTTTTTTTAAGCATTTGCAATGCGCTTTTCTACATTCAGCATGAGGCACTTTCAAGTTAGTTAAAAGCAGAAAGGTTCTCAATCCCTACCCTACAGAACAGATGGGTTTGAAGAATAGCATACTAAAATGGCCGTAAATCTATAGTGGCTAATCTGAGATATGGCGGGGTTTCCAAAGTGCAGAGCAGAGAACTTACATTCACAGCAAAACCGCCATGATTTGATCACAGCATGTTAGCTGTATTGTTTTATCGCTCTATGATTAAAGTTGTGAGTTACCATCTTGATTTACTAAAGTTATTAACTGTTTAGCGTAAGCTTCCATTCTGGCATGGGCAGTACCATCAACTAATAAAATAACTATCATCATGGCAATAGTTGTTATACCAATAGCTCGCCAAGTCGGGGTGTTGATGAAAATAATCAATAACGCTGCTACAATAATAATCACCGGAACAACCTTGAAAACTACCGTGTATTCTTTCAAGGTGCTTTCAGTCCGAGCAATTTCCGAAGTTGAAAAAGCTATCGCATCCCGTTGATACGCCTTCTCAAATTGATTGATTCTTGACTTGTTCGTGAAAAATAATCCAAGTCCAATTGTCATCAGTAAAACACCCGCCACCAGCAATGGAATTACATACGCCTTGGCTAATTCGGTTTTGCCGAGTTGCCAAAAACCTGCGCTTGCTGCAAAAAATAGAATGGCAAAAATGATGAAGAATCGAGTGGAGAAAACCTCTGCTCTGGCCCATTCTTGGGCGACTTTTAATATTTCCATTGGTTTATATTTTAGCGTTCTGTTGACTATTGATTTATATTTCTTGGACTAACACCAAATGCTTTTTTGAAGGCAAACGAAAAGTGAGATAAATTCTCGAAACCTGCGATAAGGTATACTTCAGTTGCTTTTTGTTTTTCGTTGGTGAGTTTGAAATGTGCCAAATTCAATCTTTTCTCTGTAAGCCATTTTCCAGGCGTTTTCTTAAATATCTTTTTAAAGTCTGACTTGAAAGTTGTGAGGCTTCTGCCTGTCAGAAAAGCAAACCGCTCCAATGGAAGGTTATACATAAAATGCTCTTCCATATACTTTTCCAAATCTATTTTACCAATCTCGCTAAATGTACCGAGGATAGAACTTGCTCTTTTATCTACTTCATCAATGATGGTAAGTGCCTCCTGTACTTTGATGGGTACAAGCGATTCTGGAAGTTCGTCTTGCATATCAAAGTAGGAAAACAAGGATTGAAAAAAGCTCTCCAATAAAGGGTGTGCTTTTATGGGTCTTTGCTTGATTATGTTATCATCCCGATTTTCCAAAATAGAACGACTTTGATAAAACCTGCGCAATTCCTCATCGGAAAGAAGCATGGATACAGCTTTAAAAGGCTGATCATCTATCGGTTTTTTAATGACCCGTAATAATTGGTTTTTAGGGACTAAAACAGTGTCTCCAGCTACAAATGTCAGCGTACTTTTCCCATAGGTTAGAGTCATCTCTCCCGAGTATAGAAATACGATGATATGCTGTGGCGAAATATGTTCCCACGTATAGTCTTCCTCTAGCGATCCAGATAAAAATACCCTGCCTATATGGGTTGTAGATGGTTCCATAGATTATTTACACTTTGAATTTTTGCCCAATAGTATTTTCAGAAACGTCCCATAGTCTAGTTGCAACTTCTTTATCTTTTGCGTGGGGTTCTATTTTATGAGCACCAACTGGTCCTGTCCAATTGCCTCGACCTGTGGGGCCATAAAATCCTTTTTGATCTAAATCTTCTTCTGTAGCACACATCAGTTCGGGAAATGCTCCTTTTTCAGCCGACTGTACTAGTGGAGACAACTTCATGAGTTGCCAGATGAACCGGGTCATCCACCCACCACTTGTCCTGATCAAAGACGTTCGGGACGCCCCTGGATGACATGCATAAGTCTTCACATCCGATTTACCTGCTTTTTCCAATCGATTCTGTAGTTCATAGACAGTCATGATCTGCGCCAATTTACTTTGGCTATAGGCAGCATTACCGTTATAGTCTTTGTCCCAATTCATGTCGTCAAACTTGATGGTTTTAAGGCCTAAGTTGTATCCCATACTTCCCACCGTTACAATACGCCCTTTGGATTTTTCAATTAGTGGAAACAGCAAGGCTTGTAAAAGAAAATTGCCATAGTGGTTCGTTCCTAATTGGCTCTCAAATCCATCCTCTGTAAGCACTTGTTTAGGCACTTGGGCTATAGCTGCATTGAGCATTAAAGCATCAATGCGCGTTACCGTTTGCCGTACTTCTTCAGCGGCTTTTCGTACAGAAGCTTTTTTACCTAAATCAACCGTGATATACGAAACTTCAATGTCATTACCTAGCTCGTTTTTATAGGTAGTTATGACATCCTCTGATTTTACAGGGTTGCGATTGAGCATCACAACTTTCGCACCCTTGGAGAGTAATATTCTTGCTGCTTCAAACCCCGTTCCGCTTGTTGTACCAGTAATGAGGAATGTTTTACCACTGAGGTTGCCGATTCTCTCTGGTGTCCATCCTCTTTTTCCGAATTGATTGTTATTGTTCATCTCTGTTCTTCTTTCAATTTATGTGATACAAAGATCAGGAGAAACAAAACGCACAATTTTGTTTAAAAGTCGTATTTACTTTGTTTAAAAGTTGGGGTATGATCATATCTCGCCATTGGCGAGATACTAAAAGCACATCCAAGGGACCAACAGGAGTGTTTAATTCCGTGCAAACTGGAATGACCGGATTATAGGACTCGTCAATATCACTAATTGGAAGACAGTCGGGTTCTTCGAAGATCAAACTTTGAATTGACAGCTCATCAATTGCGGCTTCTTTTTCCAATGGAACTCTTTCGTTCTGGCTGTTAAGAAGGTATGGTGTTCCATAAGCGGTTTTCTTCATATTATAATTCTCTTACCCATAGCGTACATGCAAAATACACAGTGCACTTTATATCTTATATGCTCTATCCAAATCTATAGCTTTTTTTATCTCTCGCTGACTAATCAGTCGGTCAGCGAGGTATTGACCTCCACTTGGCTATGGAGTGTTCGGTGCACTGGACACTTGTTTGCTATCTCTAGCAATCGTTTCTTCTGCGCATCGTCCAAATCCCCTTCTATCTTGATGGTTCGGTCAATTACATCTATTTTGGATTTGTCATCACATTCTTGACAGTCTTTCGCATAGTCTTTCTTATGACTAAGGTGCACATGGACATTGTCTAGACCCCAACCCTTTCGGTCCGCGTACATACGAATCGTCATCGCAGTACAAGCTCCCAGCCCTGACAATAGCAGCTCGTAAGGAGACGGCCCAAAATCATTGCCCCCGACATCTTGTGGCTCATCCGCTCTCAACCTGTGCTTGCCTGCCAATATCTCTGATACATAACCCTCACTCCCGATCTGTACTACAACCTGTTGTTTGGTTTTGAGCTGTATCGGAGCAACTTTAGGGAGATAGCGCTTGGCCCATGTGGCAATCACATCTCCAGCATAGCGTGAGTCTCCTTCGCTCGTAAGCAAGTGATCCGCTCCATCGAGAGACACAAAGCTCTTCGGGTGCATGGCATACTCGTACAGCTTAGCCGCATGATTAATGTCTACGATCTCATCCTGAGGAGAATGCATAATCAAGAGCGCCTCTTTGAGCTCACGCACTATCTCTGGCATGTTTTGACTACTTATATCTTCGAGAAATTGTTTTTTGACATTGAAGGTTCTGCCGCCTATGGATACCTCCGCGGCATCTTGGTTTTTGATTTTTTCGATATCTCCCTGTATCAGGTGACTCACATGCGCTGGCGAAGAGGGGGCTCCTACAGTCGCGACCGCTTCCACACTCTTGATCTGTCGCCCAGCGAAAATCACCGCTGCTCCGCCGAGTGAGTGGCCGATCAGCAATCTCGGTGCTTCGTACGCATCCGTCAAGGCTTTGGCTGCAGCCACTAAGTCCTCAACATTGGAGCTAAAATTGGTATCCGAAAAATCTCCTTCACTCTGACCCAATCCCGTAAAATCAAAACTAAGTACAGCTATGCCCTGATGCGTCAAGGCTTCACTGATATGTCGTACGGCATGAAAGTTCTTGTTACAAGTGAAACAATGGGCAAAAATCGCATAAGCGATCGGGTGCGCATCGATCGGCAATTCGAGATGAGCAGACAGCTCATGACCTTCAGTATTTTGAAAGGTTAATTTTTTGGTAGGCATAGTTGTGAGGTGTTTTCAGGTTTCTAATTTCTGTAAAATAACTTTACTCCCTATTGAGACGAAACACCTAACTATAGGTTTTGGTTCCTATCATTCTACTCGCCAACCTGACTAACGGGCGCATAGTAGATCGCTTCTAAGAATACTCCCCTCTCGGATTTCTTGTCCTGCCTGCTGCGCAACTCACGGATCACTCCACCAAACTGCATGGTTTGGTCTGGCAAACGTTCGGATCCCTTGGCCTGAGCAATCAAAAAATACTCGTCACTCTCATGATCGCGGAGCTCATAGAGGTCATACTGTTCGACGATCGGTATCATGGTAAAAGATGTCACCTTGTCTATCATGATCGGCACCATGATAAAACCCGAAAATTGATCTTTAGATTCTACCCAACGTGTGAAGCCCTTCACCACGACCATGGACGAAGGTTTTGCATGAAGTCTCGCTTCGGAAGGCAACATCTGCTGTGGCGCATGCTTTTGAAACGACTGGACCAAATCCGTAGAAAGCCGCTCCCAAATCTGTTGTTTTTCATCATCAGACAATTGCATCAGCGACATCTCTAGGAACAGCATCATGCGTTCCTTGTCGGTGAATACACCTGCTGCCTTGGCCAGCTCAGAGGTTGATATCTTTCCATCATTAGCCTTTGAGACCCAGTTGTAAAAACGTCCACCGTTATCCAAGGAGGTTAGCGCATCTGTGACATTTGCAAATGGGACAATTGATTTCATAGGGTATATGTTGATGATCGAAACCACAAAGATAACAAAGCCTGACAGACAGACCATGCCTCATTAGCCAGTGTAAAAGCTGCGCTTAACCATTCATATTACATCAGCCTTCTACACGTTTTTTGAGACTTTCATTCATGGCTTTAAACCCATCAAGGGTCCCTGTTTCCAGTTTTTTCTTGAGCACAGCGACCAACAGGCCACTGAATGATTCGCCATGTATCAGGCGAGTATTATTTTTATCCGTTGGTTCCAAAACGAAATAATGCTCTCCGTCGAACAGCCCACGAACGCCCAGTTTTCCTCTCCATCTAAACTCGCGCTTCTCTGATACAGCCAATACATCAGGCTTGAAAGTCATCTCGGGCAGCACAACCTTGATCCGTTGTCCCTCTTCAGCTTTTCCCGATATTTCCCTGACCAATGGGTTCCATTCAGGATAACTATCAAAATCCATGAGTACTTCCCAAATTTTATCTGCAGAGGCATGAATGTCAATTTGAGATTTAATTTCTAGTTTCATTGTTATATTATTTAGTGTTAGGCAAAAGTTGTGGTTATATCGTTGCGGACGCTTGACATAAATCAAGAACTCAGTTTTTTTCTGATTCGGCTCATCGTTTCGGGAGACATCCCTAGCATAGAGGCGAGATACTGTAGAGGTATCTGGTTCATCAATTCCTTGTTTTGATCAAAAAGCTTGAGGTACCGCTGCTCCGCTGACATGGACAGAAAAGAAAACACACGATCCTCGAGACTGACAAAGCATTTAGCAATAATTTGTTTTTCAAGCGCTTCCCAATGAGGAACGATCTGACCGATCTTCTGATAATTAGATTGAGAGATCGTGTACAGTTCGCAATCTGTCAGTGCCTCGATGTTCCACCGAGACGGTGTCCCGTACATTAGACTCGATAGCTCCGCCACGAACTCTCCCTGAGAGGAGATCCACTGTGTTACCTCTTTCCCATCCAGGTATTTAAAAACTCGCAAATACCCAGACTTGACAAAACTGAGTTTGCCACAGAGGGCACCTTCTTTGGTAAAAAAAGAACCTTTGTCGATCATCTCTGATTCGAATAACTCTCCCACCTCCGCAGTATGCACAGGTTCCAGATCAAAACTGGATTGTATATATAATTCTAATTCGGTCATCACGCTGTAAAATACACATGATTTTAACACATCCGATATTTCATCCAAATCAGATTTAACCCTAAATTGTTGAATCATATTATCGCTAGGTTAAGAATTTCGTGCGACGAATTACAAACTCGCAGAATTGATTAATTTCAGCCAAACTATCTAACTATGTCAGCATCCCTACAGATGGAGAAAAGGCACGAAACTGTCAGTGCACTTGAAAACGAATACTTTGACTTGGTCATTGTCGGAGGGGGTATCACTGGAGCAGGTATCGCACTAGATGCGGTGACACGAGGGCTCAAAGTTGCACTCGTGGAGAAAAACGATTTTGCCTCTGGTACCAGCAGCAAATCCACCAAACTAATCCACGGTGGCCTCCGCTACCTCAAGCAGTTCGAATTTGGGCTGGTTCGAGAAGTTGGCAAGGAAAGAGCCATTCTCCACAAACTAGCCACACATCTCGTCCGTCCCGAAAAAATGCTGTTGCCTCTAACCAAAGATGGCAACTATGGCAAGATCATCGCCTCGGTAGGACTGATGGTCTACGATGTGCTCGCAGATGTCGAAAAAGCCGACCAACGCAAAATGCTGTCCGCAGCAGATACCAAAGTACTAGAACCCCTACTTGCAGACAACAACATCGAGGGGGGTGGTCTATACTCCGAATACCAAACAGATGATTTTCGTTTGGTCATCGAACTACTCAAAGCAGCACAAAGCGAAGGTGCCAAGGTCATCAACTATACTGCCTGTACACGGTTCATCCAAAAAGCAGGGGTCATCGCTGGCGTAGAAGTGAAAGACGAACTACTCGGTACCGAATACAAAATATATGCAGACTACGTCATCAACGCAGCGGGTCCTTGGTCCGATGATATCCGAAAATATCAAGAGGAAGTCACGGGCAAAAAGCTGCATTTGACCAAAGGCGTTCATCTCGTACTTCCTTATGAGAAGTTTCCCATCCAGCAGTCGCTTTACTTTGACGTACCAGATGGTCGAATGATTTTTGCGATCCCACGAAAAGACATCACCTATCTCGGTACGACAGATACTTTCTACGATCAGGACCTCAAAGACCTACGTACCACCATGGACGATGTGCATTACCTCATCGACTCGGCCAACAGCTACTTTCCTGCTTTGGGATTGAAAACTGAAGATGTGATTTCTTCTTGGGTTGGTGTTAGACCTTTGATAGCAGAAGAGGGAAAATCCGCTTCTGAAATTTCGAGAAAAGACGAAATCTTCATCTCCGAACAGGGCCTCATCACCATCGCTGGAGGCAAACTAACCGGCTATCGAAAAATGGCAAAACGGGCTGTCGAGACACTACTCGACAGACGGCATGACGACACAGGCAAGAAAATCCCCAAATGCAAAACCAAGAAATACAAACTACCTGGCAATGGCTTCAAATCCCCAAAGGCGATTACCAAATACAAAAAGTCTCTCGCTAAAACCAACTCACACCTGAGCAAAATAGAGATTTCCTATTTGGTCGATCTCTACGGGACACAGACAGACGCCATCATAGAGGCGACCCATAATGGAACGAATATTATAGAAGCCGAAGTAGCATTCTGTATCACAAATGAATGGGTCTATCACCTCGCTGATTTTTATATCTACAGAACTGGACGTTTGTTCTTTGACTTGGAGAGTGTCCGCAGCAGTCATCTAATCGTCGCAGATCAAATGCAAAATTTGCTCGGGTGGTCTGATTCGCAGAAAGAGCAAGAAGTATTAGTTTTGAATCAAAAAATAAAAGAAGCGACAGTATTCGAATAATACTGGAGTCTTCATGATCAAATCAATACGTATAGATGAAACTTTGGGGAATAGATTTAGGAGGAACGAAAATAGAAGGGGTTATTCTAGATTCGGAAACAAAAGAAGTACTGTATCGGGAGAGAATTCCTACTGAGGGAGCCAAGGGCTATCCCCATGTTTTGAACCAAGTCCAAAAACTCGTCAACATACTCCAAGACACGTCTGGCCTCTCTCCCGAAAAAATCGGTATCGGTACCCCTGGATCTACAGACCCCAGTTCTGGCCTACTCAAAAATTGTAATTCCGTCCATCTCAATGGCCAGCCTGTCCATGCTGATCTCCAAAAGATTTTGGGTATCCCTGTCAACATGGCCAATGATGCCAACTGCTTTGCACTGGCAGAGACGCAAATGGGTTGTGTACCTGATACCGCTCCCGATGCACAAGTCGTATTCGGGGTGATCATGGGCTCAGGTGTCGGTGGCGGACTAGTCGTCAACGGCCAGATCATCAATGGTGCCAACGGAATCGGAGGCGAATGGGGTCACAACTTCCTCCACGAGAGCGGTGGTCCCTGCTACTGTGGCAAAACAGGTTGTGTAGAAACCGTCATCGCGGGACCACACCTAGAACGCTACTACTACGAACAATGCGGAAAGAAATTAGGTCTAGCTGACATTATCCAAAATCGATCCTCAGACCCCGTCGCAGAGCAAACTTACAATCGATTGATCCAATACTACGGTCAAGCCATCTCCACAATCATCAACATGATAGATCCCGACGTGATCGTGATCGGTGGAGGTGTTGGCAATATTGACGCACTATATACCGAAGGACTGGAGTCTGTCAAACGTCACATCTTCAACACCGAATGCCATACCAAAATCCTAAAACCCAAATTGGGTGATTCGGCAGGTGTGTTTGGCGCTGCATATCTATAGTCATGAATCAACAGCAGGTCATTTTCATCACGGGCGCATCGTCAGGCATAGGCCAGTCATGCTTTGACTATCTCTTTGGCAAAGGTCACCGTGTCTATGGCACCAGCAGAAGGCCTAGTGGTGACAACCCCTTTCTGTTGAAAATGGATGTCACCAAACCTAAAAGCATCGCTGCGGCTGTACAAACAGTCATTGATAAAGAAGGCCGAATAGACGTCCTGATCAACAATGCTGGTATATCTGTCATCGGTCCTGCAGAACTGACACATCCCGATGATGCACGTCAACAATTGGAAACCAATTTTTGGGGTGTAGTTAATACAAACAACGCCATACTGCCTCACATGAGGCAGCAGAAGTCTGGAAAAATCATCCACATTAGTTCTGTCATGGGCTTATTTGCTATCCCAAATCAGGCCTACTATGCTGCAAGCAAACATGCACTCGAAGGCTATGCTGAAGCACTCCGCATGGAACTGCACCCGACTAACATTCAAGTGGCACTGATCCAGCCAGGAGATTTCATGACCGAAATATCCCAAAATAGAATTTTGTCTATCGCAGACGACAGTACCGAATATCAGCTAGGGTACAACCGTGCCCTAGAGGTCATCGTCAAGGGAGAACGAAATGGTAACAACCCCATCAAAGTTGCCAAGCTCATCCACCGTATCATCCAAAAACCAAAACTCAAACTACGCTACGCCATAGGCAAACCACTAGATCTACTGGCAGCCAAACTAAAACCTATTCTACCCCAACGTTTGTTTCAATGGATCATCATGGATCACTTTCGTCAGAATCGATAACATACCAAAGACATTGCTTATTTTTGATCTAGATAAATAAAAATTCATATGAGTGAAAAAATCGTATCCTGGAATGTCAATGGCATCCGAGCCGCCATCAAAAAAGGCTTTCATCAGTCCATAGATACCATGGCCGCAGACATCATCTGTCTACAAGAAACCAAAGCCCAAGACGATCAAATCCTAGAGGCACTCGGTGAGATTCCCTACCATGTCTACTCCAACAGCGCTATCAAAAAAGGTTACAGCGGCACATCCATCCTTTCCAAAAAAGAACCTATTTCTGTCTCAAGAGGATTTGGAATAGATATCCATGACCAAGAGGGACGAATCCTGACACTGGAGTATGACAACTATTACTTGACGAATGTCTACGTACCCAACTCCAAAAATGACCTAAGTCGTCTGGACTACCGCAAAGGCTGGGACGCAGACTTCAGAGATTACCTCAAAAACTTAGAAAAAACCAAACCCGTGATTGTCTGCGGTGACTTTAACGTCGCGCACAAAGATGTCGACCTAGCTAGACCCAAAGCCAACTATAACAAATCCGCTGGCTTTACTCAGACCGAGATAGACGGTATGGACAACTTCGTCGGGGCAGGACTAATAGATTCGTTCAGGCATCTCTACCCAGACACCGTAGATGCCTATACATGGTGGAGCTATCGAGGTGGAGCTCGCGAGCGAAATGTTGGCTGGAGAATTGACTACTTCTTACTAAGCGAGTCGATGCTCCCTCAGCTGGCAGCAGCAGAAATTCACCCGAGCTACATGGAATCAGACCATTGTCCTGTGAGTATCACACTACAATGAGACGCCTAGGAAGATCAGACTTAACCTAAGCTTAATCCCTTGATGCTCAATTTTTTTGGCACTGACATTAGATATCGACACCTTTGTCTAAACCTCAAAACCATGACTCGTGTTAACTATTGCTTCCTTATATTTATTCTTATAACTAGTATAACAGCCTGCCGAGTGGAAAAACCAGAAGAAACATCTCATCGACCGATAGACATACAAGGTCATCGCGGAGCAAGGGGGCTGATGCCAGAGAATACGCTACCCGCTTTTAGGAAAGCGCTGGAGCTAGGCATCACCACACTAGAGCTTGATCTAGCAGTGACGCGGGATCAGCAGTTGCTGATTTCACACGAGCCCTACATGAACCACTACATCGCACTGGACTCTCTGGGCGAGAGCATACCTAAAGAAGGTGAGCAAAAGCACAACATCTACCAGATGAGCTATACGCAAATCAAAAAATACGATGTGGGATCCAAATTCGTCAAACGATTTCCTGATCAACAGAAAATGGTGGTGCACAAACCACTGCTCGAAGAACTAGTATCACTTGTCAACCAGTTTGAGTCCGAAAATCCAAACAAGGTCATCCGGTACAACATCGAGATCAAATGCCTACCGATGGGAGACAACGTATTTCATCCAACACCAGAGGTCTTTTCCAAACTGGTTTATGATTTCATCATCCAAAACATGAACACTAAGCATGTCAATGTACAGTCTTTTGATTTTCGAGTACTGCGCTACTTCCACGAAACCTATCCCGAAATTGAGCTAGCAGTGTTGATAGAAAACACCGAATCGATTGACAAAAACTTAGAAGAACTAGGCTTTACCCCACAGATCTACAGCTGCTATCATCCATTTTTGGATCAGGAGAAAATCAATAAGCTTCATGATATGAAAATGAAAGTAATCCCATGGACGGTAAATGAAGAAGAGGATATGAAAAAATTAATCCATTGGGGAGTAGATGGGATTATTTCTGACTACCCAGATAGAGTGTTAAATGTAATTGCTAACTAAATTGCCGCCGAGAAAACGAGAATACAATAACTATGGAATTTCCAAGCTTAAGTGACATCAAAAGGGCACACACCCGAATCAGCAAGTATATATACAATACGCAAATCATGACCTCTAGTACGATCAATGAAATTGTCGGCGGTGAGGTGTTTTTCAAATGTGAGAATTTTCAAAAAGTAGGCGCATTCAAGATGAGAGGTGCGACGAACGTGATCATGTCTTACCGTCCAGAAGAGCGACTCAATGGTTTTGCGACGCACTCCTCAGGTAATCATGCGCAGGCTGTAGCCAAAGCAGCAGCAGACGCTGGGGTCAAAGCCTACATCGTCATGCCCTCCAACGCACCGCAAGTCAAAGTCGATGCAGTAAAAGGATACGGCGCAGAAGTCACCATGTGCGAACCTACAGAGGAAGCCAGAGCAGAGGCGTGTAAAAAAGTAATCGAACGTACTGGAGCGATCCAGGTACACCCCTATCACGATACACGAATCATCGCAGGTCAGGCCACAGCTGCCAAGGAGTTCATAGAAGAGCAACCTGAGCTAGATTTCATGATCACCCCTGTGGGTGGTGGTGGATTAGCTGCCGGGTCAGCCTTGACACTTGGTCATGTCAGCCCTACTACTAAAATGATCTTGGCAGAACCAGAAGCTGTCAACGACACCTACAAATCCTTCAAATCTGGAAAACTAGAAGGAGTCAAAGATCCTAAATCCATTGCAGATGGACTATTAGTATCTGTCGGCGAACTCAACTTCGCCATCATCAAAGAATATGTACACGATATCTACTGTGTCAGTGAACAAGAAATCGTTGATGCGATGAGACTGGTGTGGGAGCGAATGAAAATCGTAATTGAGCCATCTAGTGCTGTAGCAGTAGCTGCTTTAATCAAGCACAAAGAAGTTTTCGCTGGGAAGAAGACAGGTATCATCATCACAGGAGGTAATGTCCAACTCAATGAGTTGCCTTTTTAGAAGTAAGAAATCATAAACACAGTGATAGCAGATTAACCCTGCTATTTTTTTGCCCATACGGTTCTACGTTCCTTAAAAAAATAAAGGAATCCGATATTGGATTCCTTTTCAGGTTAGGTTAATAAAGGGCTTGACTACTTGATACCGTATGTCAATTACGTTCTACAAGGTAGTACAGCTACTCATAGTGATCAATACCTATTAGTGCGTATCTTCTCTAGCGCTTAGAAACAAAAAAGCTGTTCTATAAGTATGGGTAATACCCATACTTATAGAACAGCTTCAGATATAATAAACGCTATTATAGCTTAGCCATAAATCTCATTGAGAATGCCTGCTAAACGAACCCCAGCTTTCAACAGTCGATCATTGATCGTCGCGATGTGCTTGTAGTTGTATTCATAAGACAGTTTGCCGTTTTCAGGAATGTCATATATCACTGGGCGAAGATTCATTGACTCCTCGATCCATACATCGATCCCTTGAGATTGTGTTTTTTCCAGTTCTTGTTCACTGATGTGGTTGACCCACTTAGAGTATTCTGTAAAACTGAGCTGCTGATAGTCAATCAACCCACTGTCCCACACGCGGTGCAGGTTAGACTCCTCCCACATGAAAGTCACCTTGACATCATTGCCTCCTTTGTCTTCACCGTTTCCTACATGTAGCGGCTGGTGAATGTCAGCCACCAAGTGTACAAGGTATTTCAAGTTTTCTAACTCGGTACCGTAGGTGAATTTCTTGGTTTTCAGTTCCTCAATCAAACGATTGATGGTTTCTACAGCATCTCCTTCTTCTGGCGCTTCGCTATAGGTTTCGCCATCAGGAACAGTACAATAGTGCCATGGCGACATATAACCCATGTCTTTGTCCGACCGGACAAAATCCATATAGTTACCCACCATATTGAGGTGCTCATGTTTGAGTATCTCGTGTATCTTTCCCTTCGCCTTTCTGTCTAGATGCCAGTAAGCAATATCGCCCACGACACGGTGACCCGTTTTCCCCCAGCCAAAAGCCATCAAGTTTGAGAAAATTAGCGCGATTACTAAGAAGCTTTTAAATTTCATGTTGTTAATAATTTTTTGATAAAGATTCGAATATTACACGGGTCGATCAAGCGGTCCAGCGAAATTAATAAATACTTAAGTCAGTTCTTTACTTTTCTAGATCTGATCATCAATACGACTGCTGACATACTCACCGCAATCATGAAAAATAAGATTGGGAAACCTCCCAAAATAGAGGTCATTTTGATACCCTCTATGCCGACAGAACTAACCATCACCCAAGCAACCAAACCAATCAAAACACCCCAGATGACTTTTATACGAACAGGTGCCTCTATCTGATCCAGAGAAATCCCAGACGTGCTCAATGCGCTCATCGCCGAAGTATTAGAATCCGCTGCGGTAACATAGGAGAGAAAAATTAACAAGACGAAAACCGTACTCACGACGATAGCAAATGGTAAATCTCCCAATACTAAATACACCAAACTTTCAGGGCCATTGGCACGAAGCGACTCACTCAGCACCCCTCCTTGATTAAAATCCATGAGCAGTGCACTCCCACCAAAAATCATCATCCATACCGCACCAAAGATGGACGGAATCACGAGATTGAAAATGATGAATGTCCGCACTGTGTATCCTCTAGCAATGCGACCCAAAAACACCGCTGTAATGGGCGTCCATGCGAGCCAGTTGGCCCAGTTGAAAACCGTCCAGCTGTTAAACCATTTTTGACCCAAGACATTGTCTAGATTCAAACTTCGTGAAACCATATGCGCCGCATATTCGCTCACACCAGATAGACCCAGCTCTAACAAAGCCCAAGTCGGGCCTGCCAAAAACACAAAAAGCGCCAATAGAATGAACAAGCGAATATTGATATCTGATAGTATACGAATCCCCTTCATCAAGCCCGACACAGCCGAGACTATGAACGTTACCACGATAGCCCCAGTGATCAGTGCAAGACCCCAACTCGTTTTGCTCCAGCCTAACAAGTGATCCAAGCCACCCATCACACTCAGCAAACCTGCCCCCAATGAAGCTGCCATACCAGCTACGAGCCCATATAGACATACGATATCAATGAAATTCGAAACATTTGGGTTCATCTGATCAGCAAACAATGGGCTGACCATCGAACCCAAGCTGAATGGCTGTCGGAGATTATAAAAGCTCACTGCGAAAACTAAACCTGCCAAAGTATAAATCGCATAAGGCGTGAGTGTCCAGTGCATCATCAATGAAGACATAGCAAAGGTCATGGCTTCTTTCGATCCAGCGGTTATGCCCAAATTCGGAGGTGGAGTTGAAAAATGAAAAATCGGTTCAGCAACTCCCCAAAACAAAATGCCCGTAGCGATCGTCGTACAAATAGTCACAGCAAACCACTTCCATTTGCTCAAAATTGGTCTGGCATCAGAACCGCCTATACGCCAGCGTCCCAACTTAGAAAAGTAAACCACGATGACCAATCCAAGAATCAATAATGCCGTCCAAGAAAATAATCCACTAAAATGATCGAGTATCCACTGATTAGCGACCTGTAGCGTCGAGACAAATTCGTCTCCATACAGCTGACTCAGCAGCACCGTGAACACTAACAAAATGATGGGAGGAAAAAATACAGTTCGGTTGAGGCGCTTCAAAAGAATGGAATTGATGGAAGAATAATGACCAAAATCTAAAACTATATCATTTATAGCCGTAAATGAAATCAGCACGCCCTAGCGAGCGTGCTGATTATACTAACCTAACCTTAATCAGTGAGTCTCTTTTGACTCACAAAATCAATAATACTAACTAGAACTTATTACTTAACTTCTTATATGTATTTGAGCGTATAAGGTTTCGAGATACATGACATTAATCGCCAAAGGGTCGTTTAATGAAACATATTAGTCGTCAAATGGACATACCTTTGTCCCAAATTTTTTCGAGTGAAGAGCAAAGATCTACTTACCATCTATAAAGCTGACAGCCAGGTAAAAGCCATCGCTGAAAGCATCAAGCCAAACGAAAACGTTCATGTGAGAATCAAAGGTTTGGTCGGCAGTATGGATGCAGTCGTCGCAGCGGCAGTTTTCCAGACCAATCACCAAAATCACATTTTCGTCCTGCACGAAAAAGAAGAGGCCGCCTATTTTCACAACGACCTACAAAATATACTCGGTGACAAAGAGGTTCTGCTTTTTCCATCCTCCTACAAAAGACCATACCAGTTCGAAGAAACGGAGAACGCAAACATCCTTATGCGTGCCGAAATTCTCAATCGAATCAACAACAAAGCATCGACTGGTGAACTGATCGTCACCTATCCCGAAGCGCTCACCGAAAAAGTAATCAACAAAAAATCACTGGTAGAAAACACTTGGACTGCCAAGGTGGGTGAATCTATCGATGCGGATTTTTTGAGTGAGCTGCTCATTACCTATGGATTTGAAAAAGATGACTTTGTCTACGAACCAGGACAGTTTGCGATACGTGGTGGTATCATCGATGTGTACTCTTATGCAGGCGAACTTCCCTACCGAATCGAATTGTTCGGAGACGAAATAGAAAGTATCCGAACTTTTGATCCCGAGAGTCAGCTCTCCAAAGACAAGCTCAAAACCGTCAACATCATCCCAAACATCCAGACCAAACTGCTCGAAGAGCAGCGGCAGTCCTTCATGGACTATGTCCCCAAAAATTCGAAAATCTGGATGAAAGATGGACAGCAAACACTGGATATCATTGACAAGTATTTCGAAAAAGCCAACGACAGTTTCGGTGCGATCATGGAGGCCAGTGACCAATCGAGCATCGTACTCAAACCTGATCAGCTGTTCGAAACGAGCGAGAGTTTTAGTACCGCGATCGAAAAGTACGCCAAAATCGAATTTGGCAATCGCTACTACAGCAAGGGCGGTCATGAGTTCCAGTTTGAGATATCAGGACAACCTTCGTTTCAGAAGAACTTCGAACTCATGGCAGACAGTTTTGAGAGCTATCAAGAAAAAGGCTACTCGACTGTCATCGCTTCAGAATCAGAAAAACCCGTTCAACAACTTCAGTCCATCTTCGAAGAGATCAACCCGTTTATCAAATTTGATAGTTTGATCCTGAGTCTTCGCCAAGGCTTTATAGACAACAATCAGCAGGTAGCCATCTTCACAGATCACCAGCTTTTCGAGCGCTTTCACAAATACGCGGTGCGCCAAAAGCACTCTAAGTCCAAAGCCCTTACCCTGAAAGAACTCCGAACCCTAAATCCTGGAGACTACATCGTACACGTCGACCATGGAATCGGGCGATTCGCAGGACTAGATATCGTAGAGGTCAATGGCAACAAACAAGAATCCGTCCGCATCATCTATCGCGACGATGACTTGCTCTACCTGAGTATTCACTCCCTACACAAAATATCCAAATATAGCGGCAAAGAAAGTGCCCCGCCCCAAGTGAGCAAACTAGGTTCGCCTGAGTGGGAAAACAAAAAGAAAAAAGTCCGCAGCAAGGTCAAAGACATCGCCAAGGAGCTAATCGCACTCTATGCCAAACGAAAAGCCGCACCCGGTTTTGCGTTTTCAGAAGATACCTACCATCAGGCAGAGATGGAGACGTCCTTCATCTACGAAGACACCCCAGATCAAGCCAAAGCCACCGAAGATCTAAAAATCGACATGCAAAAAGCCCATCCGATGGACAGGCTCGTGTGTGGTGATGTTGGGTTTGGAAAAACAGAGGTAGCGATACGCGCTGCGTTCAAAGCAGCCATCGAAGGAAAGCAAGTCGCAGTACTCGTCCCCACGACGATACTCGCGATGCAGCACTATCACACATTCAAGTCTAGATTGGAAGGGTTCGCAGTAGAGGTAGAATACATCAACCGTTTTCGGACGACCAAAGAAATCAAAAACGTACTACAGCGTGTCAAAGAAGGTAAAGTCAATATCCTGATCGGCACCCACCGCATCGTCAACAAAGACGTACAGTTCCAAGATCTCGGGCTACTCGTGATCGACGAAGAACAAAAATTCGGCGTGAAGATCAAAGACAAACTCAAAGAGATGAAAGTCAATGTGGATACGCTCACACTCAGTGCGACACCTATTCCGCGTACACTTCACTTTTCGCTGATGGGTGCACGAGACCTGAGCATCATCGCTACCCCACCACCTAACCGCCAGCCCGTGACAACTGAGCTGCATGTATTTAGCGAGGAGGTCACACGTGACTCTATCAGCTACGAGCTACGCCGTGGTGGTCAAGTATTTTTCGTGCACAACAAAGTCAGTGATATCGAGAGCATCGCCAACCTGATCCATCGACTCGTACCCGATGCACGTGTCGGTGTAGCCCATGGCCAGATGGAAGGGCCTAAATTGGAAAAAGTCATGCTCAAATTCATCGAAGGAGAATATGACGTCCTCGTCTCTACCAACATCATCGAATCGGGACTAGATATCCCCAATGCCAACACCATCATCATTAACTCAGCGCAAAACTTCGGCCTATCCGATCTACACCAGATGAGAGGTCGTGTCGGTCGCTCCAACAAAAAAGCGTTTTGTTACATGTTTACCCCACCTACTTCCAAACTATCGTCCGATGCACGCAAACGACTCAGTGCACTGGAAGAATTCAGCGATCTGGGCGATGGATTCAAAGTTGCGATGCGTGATCTCGATATCCGTGGTGCGGGCAATCTGCTAGGGGGAGAACAGAGCGGGTTCATCACCGATATAGGTTTTGATATGTATCACAAAATACTGGATGAGGCGGTTCAGGACTTGAAAGAAAACGAGTTCAAAGAACTCTTTGCTGATCAAAAAGACGATTTGATGAAAGCGCTGATCAATGACTGTGTCATCGAAACGGATTTGGAGATTTTGATCCCAGAAGACTATGTCAAAAACATCACCGAGCGACTCAGCCTCTACACACAGCTCGACAACATCGAGTCCAACAGCGAACTAGCAGTATTCGGTCAATCAGTCGAGGATCGTTTTGGCAAAATCCCTACGTCTGTACTTCAACTCTTCGAAACAGTGAAACTGCGCTGGCTTGCTATCGATCTTGGTTTCGAAAAGATCGTGATCAAAAACGGTCGCATGCGGTGCTATTTCCCTCCCCAAGAAAATGAAAAATACTATTCGTCTCCTGTATTTGGACTGGTGATGGGCTACATACAGCAACACCCGAAGGATTACCAAATCAAGGAAATGAAAGGTAAATTGATGCTAATCATCAAAGATGTAGAGGAAATAGAAGTAGCTATTCGACAGCTTGACAATATTCGAAGTTCATTTTGATGCTTGAAAACCCAAAAGTAGCCGCGTGACAGCAACCACTGACTTAGATAGAAAAAATCAACCTGCCGTTTGGATCATTCTAGTCACGGCAGTTCTAGCTTATACGTTTTTCTATGTGGTCAATGTCTCACTCGATTATACATCTTGTAAACTGTGTGATGCACATCAGTACGAGAAGTTATATTCGTATTTTGAAACGGGGCGTGTCAGTGTGATCAATCATCCATTCTACAACCGACCCCTGGTTCCTCTCTTAGCGAGCCTTGTACCAGGAGATCAGATGGGGCTTGCTTTTGATTTAGTCAACTTTCTGTTTTTCGTAGGCAGTATTTATATGCTGGTTCAGTTATGGACTTATTTGAAGATTCGTCCACTGTATCAGTATGTGGGTTTTGGCTGGCTGATTTTGCACTGGACAGGTATCATCCGCTACAATCATTACGACAACATCACGGTCGATGTACCGCTGTATTTTTTTCAGAGTATGGCACTCCTCTTTTTCTTTCAGGGTAAGTTCAAACACTTCTATTGGCTGATTCCTCTAGCGCTACTGCAAAAGGAATCGTTCTTGGCGGTGATGGTTTTGCTGACGGTCGTTCATTTTATTTTCGCGGAAAGAGACGACCGTTGGCCTGAAGGAAAACACTTACTCCTATCGCTCGTCCTCGGGATTGCTATCCAAAAATCCCTGCTGGCACTGATGCCAGATCAGTCGGATCAACGATCCTCACTGATGGCGCTACTCTACCATGGTCGATTGGTCGTGGACGATCCCAGCCGAATCATTCGTTGGTTTGCAGCCTTTGGGTCTGCTTTTGGGCTTTTGCCTTTCGTGGTGCTTTTTCGTTTTCGGTTTTCGAGATTGAAGAACCAGCAGTACGGTACATTGATTCTTTTGAGTCTGTGCTACTGTGCCTTTGGGATGTTGGCGGGTGAGGACATGACCCGCATCCTATTTTTGGGGTTTCCCTTCATCATGACTTTGACACTCATAGAACTATCACGGGTATCTCGATGGATACTAGGCAGTGGACTGCTACTGAGTTTGGTTTCTTTGCGGCTAGATCACTTAGCGATCGATTATCGCTGGGCGGTAGACTATGCTAACCTTGAGTATGTCTATGGCTGGGCTAGCTACTATGCGGTGGCGTTGGTGGTTTTTGCTGTGGTTTATTTCTGGAAGGAAAAGAAACAGGACTCGGTCAGTTAACAATTCTAATTAATCAGAGCCTGTACACAATACTAGACCTCATGCTCTCGATTCTGCGCCACACCCGATCTTCATTTCTACCGTCATACCCCGACGTAAGATCGGGGTATCCCTAGTGTTATGCAGACTGATCGAATTATCTAATAGCTCCTTCGTCACTTTGGTAAATGACGGTGATGAATAGAGGAGCATGAGAAAAAGTATCTCGATTAAACTAGTCCTAAGGCAACTTATCCAAGTGGCGAACTTGTGCTTCGCCATCTACTACGAGCTTGTTTTTCTCCTTGTCGAAAATCTGCGTTTTGATCGTACCCGTGTGTTTGCCTTCTACGGTTTCGGTGATTTCTAGGCGTACCTCATAGGCTTGGTCTGGATAGACTGGGCGTTTGAACGACAAGTTTTGTGACAAGTATAGTGTGCCTTCTCCGGGAAAATCCATACCCAGTACTTTGGAAATAAATGAAGCCGAGAATATCCCGTGTGCGATCGGTTTTTTGAAAGGTGTCTCTGCGGCATATTCTGCATCTAGGTGCAGTGGGTTTTTATCACCAGACAATTCGGCGAATGCCGCGATCTGATCTTGAGTAATCGTAAAATCTGTCGTGTATTGGTCTCCTACTTTCAGCATAGTTCAAAAATTTATCGGCAATAATAAATGATCCTTTGGGCAATCCAACAAGGTATTACTTTTCTAATCGGTCAGTTCCTCGATGCAAGAAACTATCGCCCGGCGATTAGTCCATTCTGATCTGAACACCATCATACTCGTCATCGGCAATACCGTCTCCATCCCAATCAAGAGTAGAGCGAAAACGCACTCTGTCTCCATTGTATTCGAAATCATAAAATGTCTTTCCAGATTCGGTCAGCATAACAAGCGAGTCGTTTTGAATCCACCACTGGCCATAGGTAGTGTTCATCTTCTGACCATCTAATGTATAATACTCGGACTCAAAAGTGCTATCGGCATGGAAAGTCGTCTCTATCGGTTTTATTTTCAGTACTTGCTCCCACTCGCCTTCATTGGCACGCAGGACAGAGTCTTGCTTCTCCAGTCGCTTCATGGTTACCAGTAAAGAGACATTGGTCCATGTACCAATGAGGTTTTGTTCACGTTTGATGTCCTCTTTTTCGCTTTGACTCTCTTTGCGCTCAGACGAACAGGAATACAAAACTTGCACTAGAAGTAAAATCGCTACCCATTTTTTCATATGCATAAAGGTATCTTACAATACCCAGTAGACAAAACGTAATGCAGAAGCACCTAAAGAAATCGAGATTATTTTAACGTTACGAAACAAGTCCTTATTTGGAAATCGTTAGTGGAATTATTTTATTGCAGATTACAAACAACGCTTTTCATACCATGGCCAACTACATTTCGATCCTTTTGCTAATTTCGACATTCTTTATTTTCAACCCTTCTTTCGCTCAAAAAACGCCCGTCAAATTCGGGAAGATCAGCGAAGAAGAACTAGCCATGACGCACTATGCGCTAGACTCTTCGGCCAGTGCCGTAGTACTCTGCGACTATGGTCAATCGTACATGGACTATGGTACGGATCAGTTTCAGGTAATCCACGAACGCACGACGCGCATCAAGATTTTGACCAAGGACGGATATGATTATGCCAACCACTCGTTTCAGTTGTACAAGCAATCCAGTGCAAAAGAAACGTACAGCCAGCTCAAAGGCTATACCTACAACCTAGAAGATGGCAGCATCGTCAAAACCAAACTGGAGAAGGAATCTATCTTCGAAGAAGAAATCGACGAAAACCATGACAAAATCAAGATAACCATGCCTGCCGTCAAGGTCGGTTCGGTGATTGAGTTTACCTACCGGATTACTTCAGACTTTTTGTTCAATTTCCAAGGGTGGCAATTCCAATATTTTATACCCGTGGCTTGGAGTGAGTATAGAGCCAAATTCATTGATTACTATAAATACCAAAAAGACTTTCAAGGATACCTACCAGCATACATCAATGAATCCTCTAGTGGCAATCAAACTTTCAGTGTTAGAATAGATTCAAAACTAACGCCAGGGGTCAATGGTGGACGTACTTCTAGCAGTACTAAATCCTATGATGTGAGATACAATGAAGAACGTATCGTCATGAAAGATGTCCCTGCATTTATCAAAGAACCCAACCTAACTACACCAAATGATTTCATATCGATGATCAACTATGAGCTGGAGCTCGTAGATTTTCCTGGTTCGATAGCCAAAAGGTATCGTGGCACCTGGGAGTCTCTCAACAATGAGATGTTAGAACACGACTATTTCGGTGATCGAACCAAAGGAGCGATACTATTGAGCAAACGTGTCGTCACAGAAAACACAAATGAAACAGACTCTGACTCAGAAAAGTTAGCAAAAATCTACAGACTCATCACCAACCAAATGACTTGGAATGGTATATCCTCTAAATATGCTAGAGAAAGTGAACAGAATATATTTGAATCAGGAAAGGGCTCTTCAGCTGATATCAATTTCTTATTGATCAATTTCCTAAACCGTGCTGATATAAAAGCTGAGCCAGTACTGGTGAGTACACGGTCACATGGCATGGTCAAAGAATACAACGCCACTACGAGCCAGTTCAACTATGTAATTTGCAAAGCTTTGGTGGATGATAAATATATTTTGCTAGATGCTACCGAAAAATACCTCCCCATAGGGGTACTCCCCACACGCTGTATCAATGGGCGTGGCTACACCATATCCAAAGACAACCCTGGCTGGATAGATCTCCACAGCGAGGAAAGTGATGCATCGAAAATCACTGGCAATATCATACTCCGTGAGGATGGTATGATCGAAGGGCGACTCAACAAAGCCTATGGCGGATACAATGCTTTGTCGAAGCGCAAATCATACTTTTATGATGGAGATGAAAAATTCAAAACTGACATTATCGAAAAGTCAAATTGGGAAATCGATAGCTTAAGCATCTCCAATACGAATGACATTTCACAAGATTTTATTGAAGTGATTCAATTCAATAAAAAGGCAGAGGCAGATGCCATGGGCAACATGATCTATTTCAACCCAATAATCACAGGCCGGTTAGAAAAAAATATTTATCACTTACAAGAACGAACTTATCCTGTAAGTTATCCTAGCTTGGTTCAAGAAGATTACTATGTCTCTTTTGAAATTCCCCAAGGCTATACTATGGAAGAAATCCCTGAATCTTTTAATCTCATGATGCCTAATAGGGCAGCTTCTTTTACCTACAAAATCATTCCTCAAGGACAAAAATTTGTCGTATTTACACGATTCAAAATCAATAAGACACTATTTGTACAAGATGAATACCCGTACCTCAAAGAGTTTTATGCACAGATGATCGCCAAACTCAACGAACAAATCGTATTGAAAAAAGCCTAAACGATGAATTGGAAATATAAAAAATGGATGAGCTGGTGCTATGTAGCACTCAGCTCATTTTCTTTGGCACAAGCCCAAACCTATCGAATCGATCAAATCCCAGATAGCCTCAAAGAAAATGCAAATGCAGTATATCTCCTTGACGAAGTGACCTTCGAAATCATCGACGAGAAGAAAGCAATCTACCACAGCCATCAGGTGATAGCAATCCTAAATGCCAAAGCCAAAAGACTGGCGTCCGAAACCATAGGCTATGACAAACTCACCAAAATCAACTCGTTTACAGGAAAGCGCTACAACCAATTTGGCAAATTGGTCGCCAAATCCAAAAAATCCGATATCTACGACAGAAGTGCTACATCGGGAGGCACGATCTTCGACGACAGCCGCTATCAACATTTGGATCTGACTCAAAATCAATACCCATACATTGTAGAGTTCGAATATGAAGAAGAACGTGCATACACCTATTCGATACCGGATTGGTACATTAGCCCCACTTCAAATCTAGCAGTTGTAGAGTCAAACTATACAGTCATCGCACCAGATGAACTACAACCAAATTTCAAACTCGTGAATACAAACAAAACACTCAACATAGTCAGTCAGGACGGAATCACCACGTCGAGCATTTCTTTTGCTCATGTCAAAGCTGTGGAACACGAACCCTATGGGCCACCTGTCTCGGATTTTACCCCCGTGATTTACGCTTCTCCTTCGGCGTTCCATTATGATGGATACAGCGGTGATTTCAATTCGTGGCACAACATGGGACTGTGGCAGCTTAGACTCAACCAAGGAAGAGGGGACCTAAGCCAAACGACGATTCAAGAGGTCAAAGCACTCACCACCAATCTCAGTACTGACGAAGAAAAAATCAAAGCAGTCTACCAATACGTCCAAAACAAAACACGCTACGTCAGCATCCAACTCGGTATAGGTGGTATGCAGCCGTTCCCTGCCAGCACGGTAGATGAATTGGGCTATGGTGACTGCAAAGCACTTTCCAATTATACGCACGCACTATTGCAAAGCATCGGGATAGAATCCTACTATACGCTGGTCTATGGTGGAGATCGTCCTCCTGTTAGACAATTAGATTTTGATTTCCCTGTAGATGTTTTCAACCACATCATTCTGTGTGTCCCCAATCAACAGGACACGATCTGGCTCGAATGCACGAGTCAAACCAACCCCTTTGGCTACCAAGGCGAATTCACCGGGGATCGTGATGTACTACTGATCACCCCCGAAGGGGGAAAAATTGCACATACCACCATCTATGACAAAACTGTCAATCGCCAAGAGAGCTATGCCACAGTCCAGATACTAGAAGACGGAAATGCAACGGCAAACCTTCAAATCAAATATTCGGGTTTGCAATACGAAAACGGCAACCTAAACTGGATCATCAATGATGGTGATGAAAAACTTGAAAAATGGATATATAAAAACACGGATATTTCTGAATTTCAAATCGTTGATTTTGATTTTGTCGAAACCAAAGACAAAATCCCTACGATCATGGAGACCGCACAGCTCAACATACGTTCATTGGCTGCAGATCAGGGCAAACGGCTCTTCCTCTCCCCCAACCTGATGAACCAATGGAAAACCAAACCAAAGCGTGTCACCAACCGCCAGACCGACATGGTATTGACCTTCGAGTACACGGACACAGACAGCATCGTCTATCAGTTACCCGAAAAATACCACATCGAGTACTTGCCAGAGGGCATAAGCATTGAGACACAGTTTGGCACCTATCAGAATAGCTATCAGTTCGAAAACCACCAACTGATCTACACACGGAGACTAGAAAAGAACAAAGGTCGATTCTCCAAAGAAGCATACGAGGAGTACCGCCAATTCTGCAAAGACATCATCCAAGCCGACAAAGGCAAGGTGGTATTTGTGGATAAAACCTGAGTTTTCCACTGGAGTGATTTGGTAAAGAAAAAGGCTTCCCAATATTGAGAAGCCTTTGTTGTTTTTCGCTGAAATCTTCGTTTAGCTCAAAAACTCGTAGATGCCAGCGACACCTTGTCCACCGCCGACGCAGGCGGAGACCATTCCGTATTTTTGTTTTCTACGGCGCATTTCGTTGAGCAATTGGATCGATAGTTTCGCTCCTGTACACCCGAGCGGGTGACCGAGTGCCACTGCTCCTCCATTCGGATTGACGATGTCTGGGTTCAAGCCTGCCTCTTGGATCACAGCGAGTGATTGTGCAGCGAATGCTTCGTTGAGTTCGATTTGCTCGATATCGTTTAGTTTCAAGCCTGCCTGTCTCAATGCCTTCGGAATTGCCTCGACTGGTCCGATACCCATGATGCGTGGGTTCACCCCTGCCGCGGCATAGGTCACCAATCTCGCAATCGGCTCGAGCTTGAGTTCCTTCACCATTTTCTCAGACATCACCATGACGAAAGCTGCTCCATCAGAGGTCTGCGACGAATTACCTGCTGTGACTTGACCACCCATTTTGAAAGCAGGGCGGAGTTTGGCCAGACCGTCCATAGAAGTGCCAGCTCTTGGGCCTTCATCAGTATCCACCACATATTCACGTTCGGCTTTTTTGCCCTCATCATTGATGTAGGTTTCTTTGACGGTGATCGGTACGATCTCGTCTTTGAATTTTCCGTCCTTGATCGCAGCAAGAGCTTTGTCGTGCGAATTGACTGCAAACTGATCAGCTGCTTCACGTGTGATCCCGAAATCCTTGGCAATTTCTTCGGCTGTCATACCCATGGACAAATAGTACTCCGGGTTATTCTTGGCAATTTCCCAATTGAGGGCGGTTTTGTATCCCATCATCGGGACGAGTGACATGGACTCGGTACCACCTGCGATGATACACTCGGCCATTCCCGCTTTGATTTTGGCGGTAGCCATCGCGATAGTTTCCAATCCCGAACCACAGTATCTGTTGACAATCAACCCTGGCACTTCGACTGGCAAAGCCAGCAGCGAAATCATCCTACCCATTTGCATGCCTTGCTCCGCTTCGGGAATGGCATTGCCGACGATGAGATCGTCGATTCTTTTCGGATCGAGCTCGGGCACTTGTGCCGTGAGGTGCTTGATCACATCTGCAGCGAGATCATCAGGTCTGGTGAATCTGAATCCACCTTTTTTTGATTTCCCAACTGCTGTTCTATATCCTTTGACTATGTATGCTTCCATTTGTTTAGATTTTGAGATCTCAAGAATCAAGAGTCAAGACTCTTAGAAAACCCGTAGATCATTTTTTGCAATTCATTAATTCTCGTTTCAAACAACTTAAAATCCTGACTAGCCATAAAACCTAGTTCACAAGACAAGTATAACTGCGTTTCCATCTCAAAAAGTGACCCCAAACTGATTTGTAAAAAGCGTTTGAAATCTACATTCGATTTGCGTGAGGTTCCTTCCGCGATATTGGAAGGTACCGATACGGAGCATCTTTTTATCTGCGAAATCAAATTGTACTTTTCGTCTTCTGGAAAAGAATTGAGTACAGGATACAAGTCTTTCACCAATTGGATCGACTCTTTCCATATCTTCAATTCTTTGTAGTTATGCATGTTGTCTTAATTCTATAATCTTGGCTCTTAGATCTAAATACTAGTTTCTAAGCGGTTTTCCTTTAAACAAGATGCTGTGGATACGTTCCAGAGTTTTGGGTTCTCCCGTCAAACTGAGGAATGCTTCTCTTTCTAAATCCAGCAAGTATTGCTCTGACACCAAAGTGCTGGAAGTCAAATCTCCACCGCTCATGACGTAAGCCAATTTTTTGGCTATTTTCGCGTCATGTTCTGAGATATAATTGCCATAGAGCATGCCTGTCACACCTGCCTCGAACATCGCCATCGAACTGCGTCCGTGTACTTTGATATCTTGGCGCTCAATCGGGCGAGTATAGCCTGCTTCGGCCATCTCGATGGCTCGTGCTTTGGCATCCGCCAAAAGTCGAGAACGATTGAGGGTGATTCGATCCGAATCCTTGAGGATATGCATGCCAGCTGCTTCAGCTGCCGACGTGGCAACTTTCGCTGTAGCGATATTCATGAAATACTCCTGTAGGACGTTGAGCTCTGGATCTCCCGTAGCGTACTGGTCTGAGGCACGGAGTGTAAACTCTTTGGTACCTCCCCCACCTGGGATGAGGCCCACACCTACTTCCACCAACCCGATGTAGGTCTCGGCATGTGCTTGGATCGCATCACAATGCAACGACAATTCACAACCCCCACCCAAGGCCAAGCCTGATGGCGCAGAGATCACCGGTATGTCCGAGAATCGTGCACGTGTCATCGTCTGCTGAAACTGACGGATCATCAAATCGATCTCGTCATACTCCTGATCCGACGCAAACATGAACAGCATCGCGAGATTGGCTCCTGCCGAAAACTGCTGTGCTTCGTTACCGATCACCACGCCGCGGAAATTTTCTTCAGCCATAGAGATGGCCGTGTTGATACCCTCGATCACTTCGCCACCGATGGCATTCATTTTCGTATGGAACTCGACATTTAGGATACCATCCCCGATATCGTAGACTGTCGCACCTGGGTTTTGGAAGACAATGTTGTTCTCCTTGTAGGCTTCCAGTATTACAAATCCCTCAGTACCAGGTACTACCTTATAGGATTGGGTCGGTATATCGTAGTAGAGTTTTTTGCCGTTTTCGAATTTGTAGAATCGATCATGCCCTGCAGCGATCATCTCTCCTACCCAGTCGGCGGGTTTCATTCCAGCGGCCTCCATTTTTTGAGCCGTTTCCTTGACGCCTAAGACATCCCAGGTCTCGAATGGACCAATCTCCCAAGCAAAGCCTGCGGCAACCGCCTGATCGATCCTATATAGCTCATCGGCGATCTCAGGGATTCGGTAGGAACAGTACTTGAACATATCGTAGAACGTCGCTCTGTAAAACTCTCCTGCTTTGTCCTCAGCGTTAACGAGGATCGGGAGACGTTCTTTGACATTTTCGATGTCTTTGACCTTAGAGAGGCTCTCATAGTGTGCTTTGGTTCGCTCACCATATTCCATGGTCTTGAGATTCAGTTCTAAGATCTCCTTTTTTCCATTTTCATCCACGGTTTTCTTGAAATAACCCTGTTTGGTTTTGTCTCCCCACCATTTTTTGTCGTAGAGTTCTTGGACGATGCGCGGCAGCTGAAATGTGTCACGCGATTCGTCTTTTGGCAAACCTTGGTAGAGATTAGTCGCTACCTTGACCGTAGTATCTAGGCCGACCACATCCATCGTACGAAAGGTCGCCGATTTGGCACGACCGATGATCGGTCCTGTCATGCGATCCACTTCGCCGACGGTAAGTCCCATTTTTTCGACCGTGTGCATGCCCGACATGATGGCGTAGATCCCAATCCGATTGGCGATGAAGGCCGGAGTGTCTTTGCAAAGCACAGTTTCTTTTCCCAAAAACAAGTCGCCATAGTTCATCAAAAATTTGACGATTTCTGAATCTGTATCTTTGGTCGGGATGATCTCGAGCAATCTCAGGTAACGTGGCGGGTTAAAAAAGTGTGTGCCACAAAAATGCTTTTTAAAATCCTCACTACGTCCATCCGTCATCAGGTGTATCGGAATCCCTGAGGTATTGGAGGTGATGAGTGTTCCTGGCTTTCTAAATTTCTCTACCGTCTCGAAGACTTGTTTTTTGATATCCAGATTTTCGACGACTACTTCGATGATCCAATCGTAGTTGGCGATCTTGGACATATCATCGTCAAAATTTCCCAACTGGACCAGTGCTGCTTTGGTGCTATCATACAGCGCGGCAGGTTTGGCTTTGAGGGTGGATTCAAACGCTTGGTTTACAATTCGGTTTCTGACAGGCGTGTCGGCGAGTGTCAGTCCTTTGGCTTTTTCTGCATCGTCTAGTTCACGTGGAACTATATCGAGCAGCAGCACTTCCACTCCGATGTTGGCGAAGTGGCATGCTATTCTTGATCCCATGATACCGGAACCCAGCACAGCAACTTTTTTGATGGCTCTATTCATTTTCGATCAAAATTATTTGTTGTTCTATGTTTCTGTTTTCTTCTATGACTTCTTCTATAGATGACATCACGTCAAAAAATGCGGAGAGTTTTTCGTCCGAGACTTTTTTGCGGACACTGTCGTTGAAATACAAAACGGCCTTTTTGGAAAAGCTCCTTTTTTTCTTTCCCTCTTCTGTCAGCATGATTCTAACGGAACGTTTGTCGTTAGGGTCCTTCTCTCGGTAGATGAGCCCAGTCTGTTCCATGTTTTTCAACATACGTGTGAGACTGCGCGCTTCCATCCCGAGTAACGGTGCGATTTTGGTCGCTGGCGTGCCTTCTTCTATATCGATGTTGAGTAATACAAAACCAGATGAGGCTGTAATTCCTTTTTCGAGTCCTCCTTGATTATACATTCTTGAAATCGCATGCCAAACAACTTTGATGTGATAATCAACCGTTTCTTCCTTTTTCATATCTTACACTTCTACCTAACAATGTTAAAGATATATAAAATATGTTATGCGCGCATACTAGTTAAGGTATTAGTTGTCAAGAAGAAATGTTATTGGTAGACGCTATCGCCGCGCAACTTTCGAAAACGCTTTCGTGCATCTGATACATAGATACTACCGGGATAGTCGCTCAAGAAATTTTTGTAGACTTCCATAGCCCCTTCCTTATCCATCAGATATTCTTCTAAAATTTTTCCCTCCAAGAAGGACGCATCATCACCGAACAAATCAGTAGCATAATTGAGCTGAATCACTTCGAGTTGCAAAATGGAATTGTCAAACTCTCCTGAACTCAAATAAATCTGTGCAAGCTGCCAGTGAATCTCATCGACTAGCGAATGTGCTGGATAATCCTCGAGCATTTGTTGATAGGCCCTTTTGGCCTGAGCGGTTTTGTGTTGGAACATGAGCAGATCAATATCTGCATATTTCTTCAAGACAAAGTCAGAGGTATCCAGCGCTGTGTTGTTTTGAATGAGCAAACTCAACGCTATCGCATCGTTAGCGATTTCTTTGGTCGTAGCGGTTTTGAGAATATCCAAATGACTCTTCGCCAATTCAAAATTTCCCATATAGTAGTTTAGCCTAGCATTTTTGAATTTTGCTTCATATCCTATTTTGCTTGATTTGTTGGCTTTTTCGACTTGTGCGTAGAGTAGTGTAGACTCCCATGGTTGATCTATCAGTAGGTAAATATCTCCCAAATCCAACTTACTCAATGATTTGATTTTTTCGTTTACACGTGGAATACTTATGATTTCATTGAGGATTTGAATGGCTGAATCTTTTTCATCAAGATAAAAAGCATGTAACAATGCTTTTTGGCGATATGCCTCTATTGTTTCTTGATTCAAACCCACTCTCGTCATTAAATGATGATAGTCATGGGTTAACTGACGGATTGCTGTTTTGTCAACAGGGAAAGTTCGTTTCACTTTTTCTTGTCGAGCAAGTATGAGTTCTTTTTGGGCTTGGAGGTTGTACTGACTCTCTGGTAACTTATCCACGATGTATGTGAATATCTCTTCGGCATCCGCATAGCTTTCATTTTTCAATGCGATCTCACCGATGTTGATGAGTCGATAGCCATTTTCGTTCATCCGCTTATTGATTGCTCGTGCTTGAATGAACGCACCATGAAAATCTTTTTGTTGCACATGTGCCCAAATCAAAAGATCCGCATACATTTTGTCACTTGGATTTTTCTGAATGTTGTCGAGTAGAGTATTTTGAAAATACTGAATATCTTCTTCGCTTTGTAGTAAGTTTTGAAGGATGTTCTTGACGTACCTTAGGTTTTGTGGTCTGAGCGAAGCGAAGACGAGATATTCATTTAGCATCTCTTCTTTTTTGCCAAGCACACGATAGGTGTTGGCCAGCTCTAGTGCATAATCCTGTTTGTTTCGAGAACTCTGTCTCCCAGCGATATAGGTATCGAGTGCATAATTGGCCAGTTGTTTGCTGATAAAATACTGCGCAGCAGTCCGCACCAAAAATCCGTTTTCTTTTATCTCAGTTATCAACATCTTGTACTTCTTATCAGCCTGATCGTTGCGATCGGTAGTGGTATAGAGGATTCCTTCATCGATTTGGTAGTAGACGTTCGATGGGTAACTCTTGAGCGCAACTTTTAGATATTTCTCTGCAGCCTTGTAATCATTGAGTGATAGGAGTACATCCAGATAGTTGTTGTGAATATTAGGAATATTCTGCGATGACTTGGCCAGCTCATCGTATAGATCTTTTGCTTTCTCATAATCGCCATTGAGATAATACTCATTGGCAAGTTGGATATTCTGATCATCCTGGGCCACCAGTGTGAGCGGAATGATCAAGGCTAATATGGATAAGAATTTTTTCATATGCGTTTGTCCACACTTTTCTGCGCTCTTACAATATATAAATAGATTATAAATAAACTATTATTATTTATTACCTCCGTGGATATGTGGATAAGTGCTCGTTTTTGAATGTGTTGTTTATTGTTGGTTTAATATTCATTGTTAAGCGACATGTTATCTACATCGTAAGTCATTGAGGTTTAGTCTTTCATAACGTTTTCCACAGTTTTGGTTAGTTTGTTGATTACTTTATTGTGATGTTGATCGTTTGATGACTTTTGTGGATATGATCAAGTGAACTTTCAATGTTTCATGTGGATTGTTACCCTGTCATAAGTGTCAAAGATTAATTGGTTTTTGTACACAGGTTTTATCATCTGGTTTCACGAGTTATCCACAGGTTTTAGAAGGTGATCTCTATATTTTCAATCTCCCAGTTGGCACGTATATCGAATAGTTCAGGATAGAAATAAATGGATTCTTCCTGTTGATTTTGCAACATACTGCCGTGTTCCCATGCTCCATCCTGATTGTCATCTATCAGAATGCGAAAGGTGTACTTGCCTGGTTTTATATAGCTAAATGTGAAAGTCTTGGCATTCTGTAGTTCAGAAATAACCTTGTATTTGTCATTGACTAGTTGCAGTATGTATTGTGGCACTTGTGTTGTGACTTGTCCAGATACTTTTCCGAAGTTTTCTGAATCTTTGAAGGAATAGAATCTGGTGAATTGTTCGACGGTATCTTGATCTATGGTGATGAATGTTCCATGTGGAAAATTCATGTAGACTTGCTCGGTCTTAATCTTATTCAGATAGTTGACTTTGAACTGTGTGATAGAGTCTAATGCGATGCTGTCTGATACGAGCTGTGTCGTATCAATGAGTGTATTTCTGAGACTATCTACTTGCTGCTGTAGGAAGTATTTGTCTAGCGTGTTGATTAGGGTTAGTTCTGTTCTGTTTTCATTCCATGTGGCAACACTATCTACGAATGTATATTTATACAGTGTATCATATTGATACGTCATACTATCTATTGTGAATTGAGTGATAGGTTTAGTGAAGCTAAAAGTCATATTGAAGGTTGGATCAATATTGGATTTGTCTGTTGGTAATAGACTGCTGTTTAGTTTTTCAGGTTTTCTTTTGCTCTCAGAGAACTGTATATAGACTGTGTCTTGAATCTGATTGTACACTGTATCCTGTGCAGATATGATGAGCTGCAAACTATCTGTATCATAGGTATAGAGAGAGTCGTAGTAGAAGCGTAGTGTCGTTCTGCCTTTTATTATGTTATTGATTGGAATATCTAATTGGTTAGTAGAATCGGCTTTTTTGATTTTATAATTCTCAATGTATTTGTTGTAGAGTACATCGAAGTACTGGCCTGTTTTTTTGGATCTGACCATTTTGAGGGGAGTAATGTTGAGTAGCTGTATTTTGATATCTAAATTCTCCTGGCTCGTATTGAGGTTTACAGAATCTTGTATAAATCCATGTGACTCTTCATCTGGTTCGCATTTGAGATTGTTGTTGGCATCTTCGAATGCGTAAATTTTATAATAGCCATTTTTGATGTTTTCGATTCGGTAGGTTCCTGAAGTGTCTGTTTGTGCAAAGTATCGAGGCTTTCCTGTAAGTATGTCCAGCGTGTCTTTGATTGAGTAAACAGCAATGGTGGCTTTGTCTATGTTCTCATTGGTGTACAGGTTGGTAATACGTCCTGAAATACTAATAGAATCCAAGAATGGACCAGTTGAGAATGCTATGCTAAAGTTTTCTACAGGATTTTTTTCTGTTACATCCACTACCCCATCGGCGAAATTGAAAGTATAAGTAGTACTGTCTTCGAATTTTTCTTCGAATTCAATATACAAGTCGTTCTTTTTCACTTTGAATTTGTAGGGGTTCTCAGTGAATGGTGTGATGATTAATTTTTGTTTCAGTTTATCCGCATTGATTCTTTCGTTGAATTCAAAGGAGAATTCTTTTCCATCGAAATTGATTGTCTTGTCTGTGGGATTACTTTCTAAAAGTAGCGGTGGTATGGTATCCCTAGGTCCTCCTGAAGGCGTACCTTGATTAGCACAGGCATATACGAATATGGCGATGAGGATAATGACGAAGGGAAATATATGTTTCATACTTTTTTGAATATGTAAATAATACTGGAGTAGTTGTGGTTATTCTTTTTGGCCCATCGGTTTGATAACAATCCGATACAAAAAGCTTTAAAATAATTTGATTGACCTGTTTTGTACTTTTCACTCAGAAGGCTCACATAGAAAGAATCGAATTTCATAGGATGGGTTGCTTCGAGCTTATAGCCGTTATATTTCATCAGTGCCGTTATCGTCTCTTGATTGAAATGATAGAGATGTCTTGGTACATCGTAAGCAGCCCAGTGCTTCTTATAGAAGCGTTGATCATAAGATGCGGAGTTTGGTACTGCGACTATTAAACGGCTCTTTTTGGATAGATGTTGTTTGAGTGCTTGCAGTGTTTCATTGATGTCATGTACGTGTTCTAATACATGCCATAGT
The DNA here is from genome assembly GCF_900142205.1 of Reichenbachiella agariperforans. Classification (GTDB taxonomy): domain Bacteria; phylum Bacteroidota; class Bacteroidia; order Cytophagales; family Cyclobacteriaceae; genus Reichenbachiella; species Reichenbachiella agariperforans. The sequence continues at coordinate 630,299 of NZ_FRAA01000002.1, read as the reverse complement.
GAGATGATACCATATTTTTTAGCAGGTAGTTTATCGATATTTTCGAATACTGTATCTCCTATATTCTTCTGTGCTATAGTTCTGGCATTCTGATCCGGTTCTATTCCTGTTACTTTCCAGCCCTGCTCTTTGATATATTTGAGCAGTTGGGCGGTACCGCATCCATAGTCCAGTATTGTTTCCTTATCAGATAGGCTTTGTATTAGTTTGAACTTTGTCTTGATGGTATGGTTACGAACTAGTTTATAAATCCAGTTTACAGGGTTGGTTGCTTTGTTGGTGTGTGATATATAATCTTCAAACTGGTAGTATTTGCCAATTGCTCCCTTGCTAGGTCGTGGACTTGTTATTAAAAGTTCACAGTTTTTACACTTCATGATGGCGAAACTCTCGTGTGTCAATGAGTGGTCGTCACAGATGATGTGGTTGGTAAATTCCTGATAGTTACATGACGGACATGAATCAATTTTTTCGTACATAGTTATCTAGCCATGTAGACCATGAGCACGGATATATCTGCGGGATTGACTCCACTGATGCGTGATGCTTGGCCTAAGTTGGCGGGTTGTATGTTTGATAGTTTTTCTTTGGCTTCTGCTGAGAGGGCGGGTATTTCTTTGTAGTTGAAACCTGCGGGAATCTTTTTGTTATCCAGATCTCCCATTCTATCAGCAAGACTTTTTTCTTTCTCTATATAAGTTTCATACTTGATCAGGATGGATGCTTGTTGGAGTATTTCTGATGATAGACCTTTGGTTTTATCTTTCAATTCATCACTGAGATCAATGAGATCTTCGATTTCCATTTCTGGTCTTCGTATGAAATTGATCAGGGGCGCTTTCTCTTTGATCTTAGCGGAGTTCTTTTCTTCGAGTAGACCATTTACTTCTTCAGGTTTGACCTTTAGATTTTGCAAGTCTTTGATAAGAGTTTCAGTTTGCGATAGCTTTTCATGCACTTTATCTAATCGATCCTGTGATGCTAAACCGAGCTGATGTCCTAAAGGGGTAAGCCTTACATCAGCATTGTCTTGTCTGAGCAGAATTCTAAACTCTGCTCTGGAGGTAAACATTCGATAGGGTTCATTTGTACCTTTGTTAATTAGGTCATCAATGAGTACCCCGATATAGGCATCTGATCGATTAAGTATGAAAGCGTCTTTTTCGTGGATCTTATTATGCGCATTGATTCCTGCCATTAATCCTTGACTAGCTGCTTCTTCATAGCCAGTGGTACCATTGATCTGCCCAGCGAAGTATAGTCCTGATATTAGTCTAGTCTCCAGTGTAGCGTCTAATTGAGTAGGTGGGAAGTAATCATACTCGATGGCATAGCCGGGTCTGAACATCTTTACCGTTTCGAACCCTGGTATTTTGGTGATGGCTTTGTACTGTACATCCTCAGGTAAACTGGTGGAGAATCCATTAACATATATTTCTACCGTATCCCATCCTTCTGGTTCTACGAATATTTGATGACGTTCTCTGTCAGCAAACCGGTTAATTTTATCCTCTATGGATGGACAGTATCTTGGCCCTAGTCCTTTGATTCTACCAGTGAACATAGGTGATTGTTCAAAGCCTGTCTTCAGGATTTCATGTACCTCACTGTTGGTATAGGTGATGTGACAGGGTCGTTGTTCTTTGAGCGGTTTAGTATCTGAGTAGGAGAATTTACCAGGTACTTCATCACCGGGTTGTTCTTCCATGACTTTCCAGTTCAGTGATCTACCGTCTACGCGTGGTGGAGTTCCTGTTTTCATTCTACCTGATTCGAACCCTAGTTCTATGAGTTGTTCAGTAATTCCTGTTGCAGCCTTCTCCCCTGTTCGTCCACCACCGAAGCGTTTTTCTCCTATGTGTATGATACCATTGAGGAATGTCCCATTGGTAAGCACGACTGATTTTCCTTTGATTTCTATTCCCATGGAAGTCCTGACGCCTTGGATTCTGTTATCCTTGACAAGCAAACCTGTAACCATTTCTTGCCAGAAGTCTACGTTGGGTGTACGTTCTAGTGCGAGTCTCCATTCTTCTGCGAATCTCATTCGATCGTTTTGAGTACGTGGACTCCACATAGCTGGCCCTTTGGATTTGTTGAGCATGCGGAATTGTATCATTGATTTATCTGAGATGATACCAGAGTAGCCACCCAATGCATCAATTTCACGAACAATCTGACCTTTGGCAACTCCGCCCATAGCGGGGTTGCATGACATCTGTGCTATGGTATTCATGTTCATCGTGATGAGCATGACTTTCGAACCCATATTGGCTGCCGCTGCTGCTGCTTCACAACCTGCATGACCTGCACCTACTACTATTACATCGTATTCTGGAAACATAGTATTCTATATTGTGTTCCACGTGGAACGTTACATCTGTAACCCTAAGGGTTTGTAAAGTGTTCCACGTGGAGCATTCTATTTCTTAGTTATTGAAATTGCGGCAAAGATAAGTAAGCATTCTCTTTTTGTCTCATGAGGCTTTTGTCTTCATCGCTTTTGTCTTTGTACCCTACCAAATGAAGGATGCCATGAATAATAACTCGCCTCAGTTCGTCTACGAAAGGGATATCCTGTATCTGGGCATTGTCGCGACACCTGTCTATGCTCACGAATATATCGGCCTCTATTTTACCCTCTTCTTCTGAGTTGTCAAATGTAATGATGTCTGTGTAGTAGTCGTGATTGAGGTAGTCGATATTGACTTGAAGTAGATATTCATCAGAGCAAAAGATGTAATTGATACCTTCCAAACTATACCCTTCGGCTGTTATGGTATGAGTAATCCATTGCTCAATGTTTTGAACGTTTGTGAGTTCAAAGTCTATGTCCTCGTAGAAGAATTGTATTTCACTCATCAGGCGAGATAAAAGCTAAGTTCGACACGTCTGCCATCATCTTCGAATTTGACTTCATCACAAAGATTCTTCATCAGGAAGATGCCGCGACCACCGGGCTTTTCTATGTTCTCAGGAGCTGTAGGATCGGGTAGACTGTCGTAGTTGAAGCCCTTACCCTCATCTTGTATGGTGAAACGTATGAGACTTTCTTCGAGTGTTAGGGATAGGTCTACGTTTTTGTCCTTGTCGGATTGATTGCCATGGACTATTGCGTTGTTGACAGACTCGGTCACGGCGATCATAATGTTACCATAGATGTCATCATCAAACTGAAATTTCTCTTTGGCATTGTCTATGAAACTTTCGATTATGCGAATGTTTTCCGATAGAGAAGGGATTTGAATTTTTATGGCATCCATAGTGTGTTGTGTTTATCGTTCACAAATATATTATTGTTGATTCAAGCTTTGGAAATATTTATTTACTTCTTCCTTATAGTAAGGGTTCATCTTAGGTGGTAAGGTCTGTAATAGTTCTAGTTCTGATTCTTTCGCTTTGATATACTCTTCGAATTTCTTTTGAGATAGTTGATCTTGCTCTTTTGCGGATTCTGCTTCCCGCTTTTGATCGAGTTCTCTTTCTCTCAGTGCATCTTCGGACTGTAACATGCGAGTAAGTATATCTTGTTGTCTACGGATTGTCTCTTGTTTGATGTTCTTGTTGACGAGATCTGTTTCCGTTTGTTCCATTTTTTTGATGATCTCTTCCAAGTTGTCAGATAGACCCTCCTCCCCTTGGTTGAGTCCGTTTTGCATTTGCTGTAGTTGTTGACGGAGCATTTCTTGTTCAGCAGCGAGTTCTGCTAGTTCTTGGGATAACTGACGACCAGACTTCCCACTCTTTTTTAGTTGTTCTATCTTTTTGTTAAGTTCTCCTTGTAGCTGAGACATATCTGGAGTGTTCTTCTTTTTTCCTTTCTGACCTTTCTGTGGCATGCCCATGGACTGAGCCATTTGATCCTGCATCTGCTGGAGTACATCTGTCAGTAGTAGAGACAGGTTATTAATAGCAGTCATGGTGTACTGTTGGCTAGAAAGTGCTTGTGGTTTTTTACGATCCTTGAGTCCTTGTAGACTGGATTCAATGTTTTTGTTCATTTCATTAAGCTCTCGGGTGACAAAACTTTGTATCTGAAACACGCGACTGGCCAGTGATTTGAGACTGTCTTCGATGATCACAGCATCATCACGTAGTTTTAGTTGTTCTTGAGAGAGGCTAACAAATCGAGGGTCACTTTGGTCAACTTCTCTAAAATTGTCCATGACTCTTTCTTGGTCGAAGGAGAGCGTAATTAGGTTGTCTAGGATGTTGCGTAGGTTGTCGATGTTCTCTTGCATCATTTTCATCTCCATGTTGGCTTGCATACCTAGCATCTTATCACGGAGTTCTTTCATCTGTTCTGCAGCATCTTGTTGCTTGCCACTAGATTGTTTGCGGTTGTTTTTGTCTAGTTCTTCTTGTGCTTCTTTTTGCGACTGATCTATGGATTCTTGTTGTTGCGAGAGATTCTCTAAGTTTTCTGGTTGTTTTAGTTCTTCGTTGAGCTCCTCCATGGCTTTCATCTCCTCTTTGATTTGTTCAAATTCTTTGTCAAGCGCTGATTGTTCTTCTTTTACTTGGTCTAAGTTCTTTTCCTTGTTTAGGTTTTCTTTAGCTAGTTTAGATTGTTCTTTTTCTAGTTCGTTGAGGTCTTGAATTACTTCATCCATTTTGAATTCGAACTGCATTCGTTTGAACATTTCCAACGCACGTTCTATTTCATCTTCCAAGTTTTGCTCTTTATGTGCTACTTGTTCCATTAGCTCATCAAGGTTCTTATCTGTTTCTTGTTCTTGCAACAGCTTTTTAAGTTCGTCATAGAGTTTTTTAGTCTCTTCATCGAGAACGTCTTCCATGATTTTTTGTAGCTGAGCCGCTTTTTTCTGTAGTTCAGGATTAGGCTGATGAAATTTGTTTTGTTTATTAGTGAGCTCTTTGTGTTTTTCAGCCAATTGCTGCATTTCTTTTTCTAAAGACTCTTTGTCTTTGATCAGTGAGTTGAGTTTTTTCTTCTCTTGCCAGTTGTTGTTTTTCTTCTTGATACCTTCCTGGATATCATCTATTTGCTTTCTAATGTCTTGTGCTTTATCCAGTGCCTTATGCATGTCTCCTTTGGCCTGTGCTGCAGTTTTCTCTATATCAGCATTGATTTCTGATTTTTCAGGAATTTTAAAGGTGAAAGTAGATGATCTAGTGGCTTTGAACCCATGAATTTCATCATTGTCCCATATACTCACATAGTAGGTCAATTCATCTCCTTGATTTAGATGAAGAGAATCGATATTGATTTGATGATAGAATTTTTGATTGGTGACGGATGGATTAATGGATATTTTTTCTCGCGTTTTGTTTCCGTTCCATTCATAAGTGACTTGCATCTTGTGAAAACCATAATCGTCAGCGATTTGACCGTCTAAGATCAAATATTGATACAAAGTAGTGTCTGTTACGGTTATCAGTTTTAATGATGGATATTGATCCTCTATGATATCTATGTGATATACAATGGGTTCTTTATTTTGACTGTGGGTATTTGTTAATCGTATTTGATAATCACCTTCTTTGTGAATAGACCTTGATAGGTTGAATTGGTTCGGTGTTTTAGAGCTAAAGTTTGTCGTATCCTGTGAGGATAGAAATTCTACTTTTTCAGCGCTCACGGAGTTTATATTCCAGGAGCCATGAGTTCCTTCAGGTACGGTCAAGTTACCGTTGTTAATCACTGTGACATTCGCTAGTCCAGTATAGTTAGGATAATCCAAATCAATGGTTAAATGCTTGATTTCTGGCCTTGAGATGACTTTTACTTGGTAGGTGCTACTATGATAATTACCAGCTGTGATATAAAAACTAAAATCGTTTTGTGCTTTAGCAAATTGATAGTTAAGTGTATGTTGGTCTGTCGCTATTTTGATTTGCTGCCCTTGACTATGTATGAAGGCATGATCGGGTATAGCCTCTCCCATTACATTTAGTTGTAAATTGTATGTCTCATTTCTAAATGCTATGAGCTCACTAATCACTTCGATTTGAAACAAAGACCGATTGTATTCTTTGTCATAATTAACAATACGAGTTGTACTCTCTGTTAAGAAACTAGGGATAAGAAGCAACAGCGCAACAATAATGATGGATGGAATTAAAAAGTATTTGAGATGCTTGCTGTTCTGTTTGAGGTCAATACTGGTGTCAAATGAAAAGGGTGATATTTCTTGTGTCCGTTGTATTAGGCTCGCATTTATCAGTGCGTTGTCTCCTTGATTTTGTTGTAACTGAAGTGTATTAAGTATTTTATCCCCCAATTCTGGAAATAGTGTACCGAGTTGTTTAGCCGCGAGCTCATTACTCAGATATTTATTGGGATTAATAAATTGTAACAACGGGAGTATAAAAAAGAAATACAACAGCACCAATAGGCTAAGAATCAGTACAAAGAATAGTGAAGTTCTCCCTAAACCATCAAATCTAAAAGTGTACTCTAAACTATTGATAAACAGGTATATAGATAGTGATATACCTGCCAATATTAGTGTTTTTCTTATCAGATGATTAAGAAATAGCTTGCGTTTGTAGGCGAGTAGGTTACTCGATAACTTAGGGTCGGTATGTTGCGTGTGCTTATTCAATAGCGTTGTATGGTGTCGAAGTAGATGTGCATCATTTGATCCGATAACTTACTATAGTCTTTTAAACCCTTTATTCGAGTTTTAGTTATGTAATACTCAGGGTTAATTTGTTTGATGAGAAGTGTATCGCTAATAGGATTTTGCTGTGCTTGCAAACGATTCGTTAGTTGTTCAAAATCATTACTAAGAAATGGAACAATTTGTTTTCGGTATATGATGTGTGGTTTTGACAATACATCATCTATATTTTCTACCTGAACTACCTGATGGTATTCATTTTTCAAGGTGTCATGATTTGAAACTTTTGTTTCATCAAAAAAGTAAGAAATGGAAAATTCGATTAGTGTTGTATCACGTTCCTCATGAGTCGAGTCAAAATGTCTGATGTATGACAAATTGTCCACTATTTTAAGGCTATTTCTAAGGCTTATACGTGACTTAAAATTATAAAACTCGTAATATGCCACAGATCCAGCGTTAGATGGCGTTAAATTGTACTTACTGTATGGATTTTTTCGTACATTTTGTACGAATACATCCATTTTAGGGCTATTTCTGCTAGAAAAATCAGTCATGAACAAATCAAGGTTTCCTTCGACAAATTCGCCTAAAATGGCTTCTTCATTTTTTAAAAACCGGATATTTATGTTTTTTATGGCTAAACTATCTATCGAAGTTAGACTGTATAGTATATCATCATTAGTAGAACTAATTGTGTACTTTGGCTTATGAAATACTAAATCATAGACGAATTTTTCGGCGGGGCTATTTACTTTGGAGGAATCTAGGCTTAACAGGTTAGTATTAAAATTTATCGTGAGCGTTTCACGTGAATCAAGTATGTTGGTTTCACGTGGAGTGCTTTGTTGTTTGCAGCAGCAGAGAGAGAGCAATATGACGATATATGCTAAGGGAGCTTTCATATTTAAAAAGTCAGCCCGATTTCTTGCTCGAAATAATCAATTGTATTTATTTTCAACAGTTTTTCTTGTTCCATTAGATTCAGGTTAGGTAGGTTCTCTCCTGCTTTCCAGTGAGGCCAACCATCTTGATCAATGCCATCTAGTTTATAATATCCAGACAAACTAAGAACTTTGCATATGCCTAGGTGTATGAGGTCTTGCTTTTCTTCTTTGGAGAAATTAAGTTGACCTTTTCCTAATTCTTGTACGCCGATGAGAAAGAGAATACCATTGAGATCAGAAGGTTTTTTACCAATTACTATTTTGAGTTCTTCCCTTAATTTGAGCCACTTTCTATCTAAATCTAGATCTCTTTTCATAAATCAAATTTCTATTTTCAAATATAATTGACAGCAATACAGGAATCTATTTTTATCTTGAAGAAAGCATCAATAGACATGGATTTTACAAAATATTGGAGAGCATTTGTAACATTAGTCTTCCCTATCACTTGTGCGGATTGCAACCGGCCGCTTGTAGAGGGGGAAGAGTTTTTGTGTTTACATTGTAGAATGGATTTGCCATTGACTAATTATCATCTAATTAATCCTAACCCTTTAGAAACGGCTCTGTCAGGATATATAACCATAAGTAGGGCACATGCTTACCTCAAATACAATAAGAAAGGAACAGCACAGAAGCTATTGCATCAGCTGAAGTATGGTGGTTCCAAGAAGGTTGGCTTGATATTAGGCAAATGGATGGCAAGAGACCTTAAGTCTGATCTAGAAGCTTCTCAGATCGATTATATAGTTCCCGTACCACTATATCGCACACGGTCTCGAAAACGTGGTTACAATCAATCGATGGAAATAGCAAGAGGCCTCTCGGAGACGCTTGCTATTCCTATAGCTAGTGAAGTGATTAAACGTATCAGAATGTATAAGTCACAGGCGCAAAAGAGCCGTTTGGATAGGCTGAATAGCGATCAGTCAGAATATAAGGTGATAGATAAAGCTATGATAGAAGGAAAGCACATTTTGTTAGTGGATGATGTGATCACTACTGGTGCTACGATTGGTGCTGTTTCACGTGAACTTTTATTAGTAGGTGAAGTAGCTAAACTATCTATAGCTTGTCTTGCTACGGGCAAATAAAAAGGTCAACTGTTAAGCTGACCTTTCATTGTATCGTTTTATAGGACTACTAGTAGTTAGTACCTGCCCGTATCATTGCACATCTAAACCCGATCGTAGAAGTAGCCGAATCTTCTTCTAGGAATCTTCTTGTTCCTGGAGACATCCAGTAAGCTACATCTGCCCATGATCCTCCTTTAAATACTCTAACTCTGTTACTGATTAGAGAATTGAAGTTTGCAGCATCATAGCCATCTTCTTCATCTAGGAATCCGTCATTTCTGACAGGGTTTAGGTCATCAAAATCTTGATAAGACAATGGTCTGTATACATCTTGTACCCATTCGTTTACGTTTCCAGCCATGTTGTATAGACCGAAATCATTAGGAGGGTAATCGTAGATATATGTAGTGATCATTGCACCATCATTTAGTTTACCAGCGATACCAGCATAATCACCTCTACCTCTTTTGAAGTTGGCCATGAAAGTACCAATCTTCTTACCGTAAGGGTTTCTTAGTGCATGACCATCCCATGGATAAAGTCTTCTGTGCGTGTGGTTTTCATCCAGCCATTGTGTGCCGATCAAAGCTTGTGCCGCATACTCCCATTCCGCTTCTGTCGGTAGTCGGTAGTTTGGCAATACAAAGCCTGTCTCAAGTGGAATTCTTTGGTTTGGCGATGCTGCTTCAGCTTCTGCTCCACCTCCATCATAGTCTTCATAGTAGCCAGCATCTTCAGCCAGTTTTTGATTCACGACGATCGATCTCCAGTTACAATAGTCTTGTGCTTGTTTCCAAGTCACACCCACGACTGGGAAGAATCTAAAGCCTGGGTATCTTAAGTAATGATCTACATAAGGATCGTTATAAGCCAAATCTCTAGACCAAACTGTAGTGTCTGGCAAAGCTGACTTATAGAACGCAACCGAAGAGTCTAATCTGACAAAATGCAGATACTCTAACCAGTGAATGTTGGCTACTTCTGTTTCATCCATATAGAATGAAGCAACAGTAACTGTTCTTTCTAGGTTGTTGTTGGTATGCATAATATCTTCTTCGAAAGATCCGAGAATGACACGTCCGCCTTCAATGAATCGTAAGTTAGGCCCTTCGGGCTGCCCTCTAAAATCACTGACTTCAAATGCACCTTCTTCGTTGTACTCTAGTCCAGTAGCTGAACTATACGCACCAGGGCTCTGACTAGTCGCATGTCCGCCACCTCCACCACAAGAGCTTAATGCAAAACCTAATCCCAGTGCAAACGCCGAAGCGTTCAAGAAAGGAATAAATTTCTTCATAACAATTATCAAATTTTATTCGAACTCCTAAAATAGCTACAAAATTTAACAAAACAAATCACATGCAAAATTGAAGAAAATCTATATTCAATAATTCTGGCTTGGAATCTACTTTGTCGCTATAGTCTACTTTACTAATATTTAAATTCAAAAGTATTCAATTTATTGTCTAGATAAACCAATATTTCAATAAATGATGAATAATTAATTTTTACAAAATGTGCCTATAACCCTACTTGTTTTAAAACATTGTATTTATTTAGTTACTTTTGTAATTGTAATGTCACAGGCAGAAGTATATGCATATCGTCCTTTTTTGATCGCTGTTGCGACCAATCTAGTAGGCTGTAGATCTACAGCAGAAGATCTCGTGCAGGATACTTTTTTCAGCTGGTTGAAAGTTGATACCAATAAGATTCAGGATGTCAAATCGTACCTAACACGGATTGTGACTAATAAATCCCTGAATTATTTAAAGTCTATTCGTCAAAAGAAGGAGGAATTTCTCGATACTGTACAGCCATCATTGGCGTCATTTAGTATGACCCCAGATTTTTCTAGCATGGATTTGAAGTGTGAGGTGACACATGCTCTTTCTGAGGTTTTTAAGAAACTCGCACCAGCTGAGCGTGCGGTTTTTGTGTTGAAGGAGTTGTTTAATTTTGATTATGCTGAGTTAACCTCTATTCTTGGGAAGAAGGCAGACAACTGTAGACAGATTTTCAGTCGTGCACAGTTAAGGCTGTCTCAAGAAACGGATAGGTTTAGTATTGATGTGGATAAATTAAAAACAACTGTTGTAGATTTCAAAAATGCCACCCTCGGTGAATTTTCTGGTTTGATCGAGAACCTTAAGTCCGACCTGAACAAGAAGTAGTCACCCTATTCCTACGAGTTTCGTTATTATCACAATTTTACTACATTCATGTTTTTCTTGCTGAGAAGTGTAGCAGGTAGCGTATTGTTGATCTCTTCTTTGAGAGCGTGTATTAATTTGTGTTTGACAAAGCTTTTTTTAACGACTAAGCCTACCTCTCTCGTAGGTACAGGTTCAGAAAAATGTCTAATCTTACTTTTATCGTCTTTGTTGAGGTCATAGGTAAACAGCTCAGGGATCAAAGTATATCCTCCACGCTTGTCTACGAGTTTTTTGAGTGCTTCTAATGAACCGCTTTCGTAGAGTACTCGGTTGTTGAACCTTTCTGCTTTATCAGCGCGACATATCGTTAATGTTTGATTTCTAAAGCAATGTCCTTCATTGAGTATCCAAAGGCCTTCAGCATTCAAATCACTAGCATTAATGTTTTCAGCTTTGTAAAGCGGGTGATGATGCGATGCGTACACCGAGAACTCTTCATAGAACAATGGAATTTCTTTGAGGTCATCATTGTCCAGTGGGGTGACCATGATGGCAATATCAATCTGGTCTTTTTTGAGAAGGTCTGTGAGCTCATCAGTCATGTGCTCGGATATTTGTAGGTTGATAAATGGATATTTCTCTACAAAACTAGAAATGAACAAAGGGATTAGGTATGGCGCTAGCGTGGGAATAACTCCGATTCGTATATTTCCTTTGATGTCATGCTTTTCTTCGTCTATGATTTCTTGGATGCGTTGTGATTCACTGACGATGACTCGTGCTTGTTCGAGTATTTTTTTTCCAATTTCAGTAGGCTGGACAGGATGTTTAGATCTGTCAAAAATGATGACACCTAGCGAGTCCTCCAGTTTTTGGATTTGCATACTGAGTGTAGGCTGGGTCACAAAACACTTTTCTGCTGCAATAGCGAAGTGCCTGTAGTTGTCCAGTGAGATGATATAATCTAATTGAACGAGTGTCAAATGATGAAATTTAGGATAAAAAAAGAGACCCATATTTGGGTCTCCAATTCTAATGTATTTACTCGAGAATCTTGAACTCGACTCGTCGATTCTTTCTTCGATTTTCTAAAGAATCGTTAGATGATTTTGGTTTGGTTTCACCATAACCCACTGTAATCATTCGGCTTGGGTCTATATTTTGTGATTTGAAATATTGATAAACAGAATTTGCTCTTCGTTTAGATAATTGTTGATTATACTCATCATCACCTATCGAATCTGTGTGTCCAGATATTTCGATTTTATTGATCACATTTTTGTTGAGCAAATCTAGGACTCTGTTGAGCTCCGAATAGGAAGCTGTTTTTAGCTCATCTTGATCAAAATCAAAAAAGATATTGTTTAGCACAACAGCTGCTCCAGTCTGAAGAGGGTTCAGTGTCAAATCTTGAATGATTGTTTCATTTTCTGTGACATCATTGAGATCGATATTTTCACTTTTGGCTAAGAAACCATCTTTATCTGCGAGAAAACCATATCGAGCACCAGACCTTACTTTGAATTCAAAAATGCCGTTTTCGTCAGTATAGGTTTCCCCAACTTTTACTCCGTCAGGTAGTCTCTCTACTATCACTTTGCTGCTGATGGCTTTGTTTCCATCAGTATTGAAGACTTGCCCTTTTATTGTCACAATTACATCCGTGATAGGAGCAACAGGTGCAGCTGCGGCAGCCACTACTGGTGCTGGTGTAGCTGCTGCAACGGGTTCTTCTTTTGCGGCCAGTGCTTCTTCTGCAGGAGTGTTGTCAGCAATCAACTCTTCGACAGGTTCGTCTTGAACCGGTTCAACGAACAGTTCGTCGATTCTGAACTGATATACATCTGTATTTTCGTCAGAGGATCCTCTAGAAAAATAGGCATGGCTACCTGTGGACGGAATGTTAAAATAGGTGTCATCCATTGGCCCATTTACACCACTACCCATATTTTCTGGTTTAGACCATTTGGTCCAAGAATCATCTAGTCTTTTGGACACAAAAATATCGGACTCACCGTACCCCCTGAATCCTTTGGAACTGAAATAGAGCGTTTTATTATCCTTGTCTAGAAAAGGGGCATGTTCTACATCAGCTGAATTGATCACCGAGCCCAAGTTCATGGGTTCGGACCAAGTGTTTTCTACGTCTGTTTTGAAGGAGACATATAAATCTCGGCCACCATTGGTGTCGTCTCTTTCTAATGACATGATGAGCATCTCGGTATCTTGACTCATATAAAAATCAGCTTGCTCCGAATAGTTGTACGGGTTTTCAATGTCTACATTGACAGGTTTGTCCCATTTGCCATTTCCATTGCTTTTGGACATTGAAATACCCTCGCCCATCCTGCCACGTTTTTCATAGCGGTTGCCCAGCAAGAGTATTATTTCATCACCAATTTGGGTGATGGAGCAGATGTAGTTTGGGCCTGGCGTGTTCAGTGGACTACCGATATTTTTGGCAGGTAGCCACTCTTGGGTTTCTTCGTCTAGCTCCGAATACCATATATCTGAGTAATCATCCGTTCCCCCTACGTTATCAGGGTGGCTCATTCTACTAAAGTAGAGTTTCTTCCCATCTGGAGATAATAGTGGGCCAAGTTCCGAATACTCAGAGTTGACATTGGTACCGAGCTGAGTCGTACTCAGGTTATTGTTGACATTACTGGCCAACTCAATGAGAACGCTGATCGGAATATTAGATGAGGAAAGGCCGATTGCGTCAATACTGTTATACCCAGGGACACTTTCACCGTTGATATCTACACGTAGATAGGCTATCCTATAGGGTGTTTTTTCGAAGAATAGGTTTAGCAACCGGCTTTTTAGCGGTATAGGCCTAGTGTTGAGGTCGAAAAGTAGGTATTCATTGTCTAGTGAGTCATAGGCATAGACTTTAGAGACCGCACCGGGGTTTTCCGTTTCAGCAATGGCAATTTGTTGTGCTCTGATAGGCTTATCAAATTTGACAACTATGTATTCTTGCTTGTCTGTTTTGCCCGGTCTCCAGGCATTTGGGCTTTCCCCTCCAGATGGATATACATTAGGAGAGTGCAATGCTTGACTAGCAGCGTATTGCAAAGCGGTGAGTTCAGAGGTAACAAACATCACTTCTGATGCCCATTGTACAGTTTCTTGAGCAAACACGTTCGAGCTCAGCAATAGTGTGATGACGAGAATTCTAAAAATTTTCATTCAGGTTAGTCCGTTAAGAGTGATTGAAGCATAGTCTGGAAGGATTCAAAGGTATTCAAAATATTTTATTGTTGAATAATTCTGACCTCAACTCGCCTGTTTTTTGCGCGGGCTTCAGGCGTTCTTTCTCGTGTCAAAGGTTCCGTGCCACCGAATGCCTTTGTTTTAATTCTGCTTTTCTTAATTCCTTTTTTTGTCAAATACTCTTTGACTGCTAAAACGCGCTCTTCGGAGAGTCTCATATTGGCTTCAGCATTTCCCTGAAAGTCGGTATGCCCTTCTAGTTGAACAACGGCATTGGGTCGTTTTTCTAACCAGTCCGCAAAATCATCTAGCTCAGTATATGATTCTTCACTGATGTCTGCCTTGCCTCTAGAGAAGATGAGGTTGTCTAGACTGATTTTTTCATGCATGGCGTCTGGTTGCATTTTGAAATTCTTTTCTATCAAGCCAACACCTTTGTCTATTACCTCGAACTCTTCAGAGATAGGTTTGTAGCCATCTGCCTTGACAGTGATGATATATTTTTGATTTTCTATGAGACTAAACTCATAGACACCATTGCTCTGGTTGGTAGATGAAATACCCATATCGTCATAGTATGGTAGTTTTTCGTAGAATACACTGGCTTGGATAGGCTCATTGGAGTTCGGGTCGATCACAGTACCAGTGATACGGATGAGCTTTTCATTTTGCTGCGCTAGACTGGCAGTAGATATTGCAATAAATAGCAACAGTGTGATAAGTTTAGGTGGTAGGACTTTCATTCAATTGTTTAGTTTAGGCTCAAATATCTAGAATTTATGATAAAATATCTTTTATTCTAAGGATTGCTTGTTGAAAAGCAAGTATCCTACTCTTAACAGAAGCCCCCAATTATCAATCTCTCCTTCGTAATAGTTGGCTTGAAAGCTAACGGGTCCAATGATTGTTTTGAGAACTAGTGATGACGAAGCGGTAAACTTAGAGTCGAAACTGTTCGTTTGGAAGGTGAGCTCTGGTGTATCCTCCAAATAATCAAAAGATTGGAAAGCATATCCCTCTAATCGAAAGCTTAGGTTTTTGTATAAAGATAAGCTGCCGACGGTTCCTATGGCTAGGTAGTTTCTGCCTCGGAAGTTTCTTAAGTAGAGTGTACGACTCACCTGATGTGGATAAAAAGCCGGTAGGTTGATAGATGTGGTTAGGGCTGTCCCCATAGTGGGTTGGTTGGATAGCACCATTTCTGCTTTGGCTCCCCAACTTAAGCGATTGGTTAATTGCCAATATTTGTCTCCTCGAACTTTGACGCGTGACCACTCTAAGGTTTCTTCTAGGTCTGTGCTCTGCTGTTGACCATATCGTAAAGTACTCAGTGCATAGAAATAATCTAGATTTACGGTCAACCGGCTTCCTCGTGTTGGAAATTCGGGATCATTGAGTCCGTTGTGATAGAGCCCAAAGCCAGTACGAATACCGGCTAGATCAAAGTTGTCAAAATCAACACTCAATGGGTTTTGCTCATTGTGGACCTTATCCGTATTCGCGATAAAGGCTGCGTTGTAGTTAAGGCTGAAATTTCTATTGAGAACGGTATTTAAGCGCATACCTATTTTGAGGTCATTGCGTTTGAGAGGAGCTAACTGATTTCCTTTGAGTAGATAGTCAGATGCACTTAGATAATCCCATTGGTTTAATATAGATTCAGCTTGAAGAGACCACTGTCGCTGACCTCTTAGTTTAAAATTAGTACGCAGTGCAAGTGAGGTATAAAACCGGCCTAGGTAGGCCTGTAGCGAGTAATCTTCCATGATGCCCGAAAGGCGTTTCAAGTTTAATTCTAGAAAGAAATACGAAATGTGTCGTGTGGTAATACTACCACCGATTCTAGACCGAAGTTTTGGGTCATTGTTTCCTCGGAGTTCAAAAGAATTTTTATCTCCGAGCGTGTAACTAGGAAAAAGATTAGCAAAGTAATCGTCAGAAATCAAATTGAAATACCCTTTTTGAATTGCTTCAAAATCGAGTGGTCGAGTTTTGTCAAAACTTTTTGAAATGTATTGGCTCTTTTTAGGGTTGAACCCATCTATAGTGATGGTATCAAAAGTAATTTTTTGTTTGCGGGAATTAAACTCTTTTCGCTTCAGGGTGATTTCATCTTGATCTACTCTTCGCTCTATTTTGGTTTTTATTTCACTCATTTGTGCTAGAGCGGTTTCATAACCGAGCTGGTAGATTTCTTTGGCCATGTCAAACGCTAATGCACCGTATTCGGAGACATCTACATCAAGAAAGATGTCTTTATCCGAAAGTTCCCTAGGGTCAGCTTTGTTTAACAAAAGGAAGACAACTGATTCGGCCATTTGTCTTTCGTCGGTATCGTAGGGATATTCGGCAGCTACTTTGTCCCCGACATTGACACCTATGATGACATCAGGTTTGAACGCAGCCTTGGCTATGTCAACGGGAAAATTGTCATAGATTCCTCCATCTAGGAGCAGCTTACCGTCAATCCTGACTGGTCGGTAGATGAATGGTATGGACATAGAAGCACGGACTGCTTCGTACAAATTGCCACTGTCTATCGTGACAGGGGTTTCTTCAAAGATGTTCGATGCAGTTGATCGAAAAGGCACAAATAGGCTGTCAAAATTACTTTCAGCTATTCGTGATGCCTCAGCAAACTGCTCTGCTAAATGAATATTGAGTGTAAAATCATTGTCCATATTCATGTCCAGCGTAGGCCTAGCGATGGAATCCAAATCGATTTTGAGAGAGAGCCATGAGGGGTCTGGCACTTTATCGATATTGTTGACTTGGTATTGCTTTTCCATTATCCCGTCGATCCAGTTTTGCATTTTCTGAGATTGGGCTAGTTCGGAGATTTGCTTAGCACTATACCCTGCGACATAGTGACCACCGACCACACTACCCATAGAGGTACCGATGACATAATCTATGGGAATGTTATTTTCTTCCAAAGCCTGAATTACCCCTGCATGCGCTAGGCCTTTGGCTCCACCGCCACTGAGTACGAGAGCCACGCGCTGTGCATGTGTTTTTGACGTCACAAGGAACAATATTAGAACTAGGATGGTTTGCTTATACATGAATTGGCCTGTCCAGAATAGCGTTAAAAAATCAAAACTATGAAGATCATCAGATATTCAAATTAAACTGCCCTTATATTTGTCTCAACACAACAGCAGTGAATGGCGATTTTATCTAAATCAAATACCTCTTTAGAATTGTACCGAAATAGATCCAAATTCAAATGGGTCGTATTGGTCGTATCGATCATCATTAGTTTGGTCTCGATATATTATACCAATATGCTGGTGAGTCAGCTCAAGAACCGAGAGGAAAAATCCATCAGCCTATATGCCAATACCCTAGAGTATCTCGCAAACCAGCCAAGTAATTCGGGAATCAATTTTGTCTTCGAAGAGATCATTGTGTCCAATAAGTCTATCCCCGTCATCGTTACGGATGAGATAGGAAAACCACTCGACTCGCGAAATATCCCACGTGCTGATAGAGCGCAGACGGTCAAGGAACGCAATAGTATTTTGAAAGAAGAGTTAGAGATCATGGAGTCTCAGCATGAGCCTTTACTGGTGACGCTTCGCAGCGGTGATGGCAGCATTACAGGCTATCAGTTTATCTATTTTCGAAACTCCTCACTCCTAGCGCAGCTCAAATATTACCCTGTGGTTCAGCTATCCATCATAGGCATATTTGGAATGATCGCCTTTTTGATATTCAATTACTCCAAAGTGGCAGAGCAAAACAGAGTATGGGTCGGGATGGCCAAAGAAACCGCCCACCAGTTAGGCACCCCGATCTCATCGCTCATGGCGTGGGTAGAATACCTCAAAACCGATGAAAACCTGACCGACAAAGAGATTATTGTGGAACTCGAAAAAGATGTCGAGCGTCTTAATATGATTACTTCCCGGTTTTCAAACATCGGATCAGAACCACTCCTAGAGAATGCCAACGTATATGATGTCATCAACGAAACAGTGCTTTATCTCAAAAGAAGGCTCTCGTCCAAAGTCATTTTCACAATCAGTTGTTTTCCGAACAACGAGTTGGAAGCCAATCTGAATATCCCTCTTTTTGAGTGGGTGATTGAGAACCTGTGCAAAAACGCAGTAGATGCCATGGTCGGTGATGGAGAGATTAACATCAAAATCTTGAAAGCAAACGAAGGTCACGTGGTAGTCGATATATCAGATACAGGCAAAGGGATTCCCAAATCGATGTTTCAGAAAATCTTCCAACCAGGCTATTCTACGAAGAAGCGTGGCTGGGGGCTAGGTCTTACTTTGGTCAAACGAATTATAGATATATACCATAAAGGAAAAATCTATGTGAAACACTCTGATAGCAAAGGAACCACGTTCAGAATCTCGCTCAGATCGTGATCGAGTCAAAAACAAATACGATAGTTGGGGATTAGTCAAACTTACCTTAACTTCGCCCACTGAAAAAATAGGACACAATTTTCATAGAATAAAATATCTAGAAATGGCAAATAGTGGTAAAATCACACAAGTTATTGGCCCAGTAGTGGACGTAAGCTTCGAGGCTGAAGGGTCTAAGATTCCAAATATTTTGGATGCGCTCTACGTGACCAAAGAAAACGGTCAGAAAGTAATCCTCGAGTGCCAGCAGCACTTAGGAGAAGATAGAGTAAGAACGATTGCGATGGAAGGTACCGAAGGGATGACTAGAGGTATGGAAGTAATCGATACTGGTTCGCCTATCACTATGCCTATCGGAGAAGATATCAAAGGACGACTATTCAACGTAGTAGGTGAAGCGATCGATGGTATCGAGCAGCCTAAAGGAGAAAAGTCGCTTCCTATCCACAGAGCAGCTCCTGCTTTTGAAGATCTATCGACATCTACTGAAATTCTATTTACAGGTATCAAAGTAATCGACTTGATCGAGCCGTATGCCAAAGGAGGTAAGATTGGTCTATTCGGTGGTGCTGGTGTGGGTAAAACGGTTTTGATCCAAGAGCTCATCAATAACATCGCCAAAGGACACGGTGGTTTGTCAGTATTCGCTGGGGTAGGTGAAAGAACTCGTGAGGGTAATGACCTGCTCAGAGAGATGATCGAATCTGGTATCGTAACTTACGGTGACGAATTCCTAGAATCTATGGAAAGCGGCGGATGGGATCTGTCCAAAGTTGATAAGAAAAAATTACAAGAATCTAAAGCAACATTCGTGTTCGGTCAGATGAACGAGCCTCCAGGGGCAAGAGCTAGAGTAGCACTTTCTGGATTGACAGTTGCAGAATATTTTAGAGATGGTGAAGGCGACGGTGAAGGAAAAGATATCCTTTTCTTCGTAGATAACATCTTTAGATTTACTCAAGCGGGATCTGAGGTATCGGCTCTTCTAGGTCGTATGCCATCAGCGGTAGGTTACCAGCCTACACTCGCGACTGAGATGGGTGCCATGCAGGAGAGAATTACCTCTACCAAAAACGGGTCGATTACTTCAGTACAGGCCGTTTATGTACCTGCGGATGATTTGACTGACCCTGCACCAGCGACCACATTTGCTCACTTGGATGCTACGACAGTACTTTCTAGAAAGATCTCAGAGCTAGGTATCTACCCAGCGGTGGATCCACTAGATTCTACCTCTAGAATTCTCTCTAGAGAGATCGTAGGTGATGAGCACTATGACTGTGCTCAGAACGTAATCGAGATTTTACAGAGATACAAAGAACTACAAGATATCATTGCTATTCTCGGTATGGACGAATTGTCTGACGAAGACAAGCAAGTCGTACACAGAGCGAGAAGAGTACAACGTTTCTTGTCCCAGCCTTTCCATGTAGCAGAGCAGTTTACAGGACTGAAAGGTGTGCTAGTTGATATCAAAGAAACCATCAAAGGATTCAATGAGATCATGGCAGGTAAATATGATCATCTACCAGAAGCAGCATTTAACCTCGTAGGAGGTATCGAAGATGCTGTAGCGAAAGGTGAGAAAATTATGGCAGAAGCTAACGCATAAGGATATGTTTTTAGAGATCATTACACCAGACGAAAAAATATTCGAAGGAGAAGTAGATCATGCGACCTTTCCTGGTAGCAAAGGATCTTTTCAGGTTTTGAATGATCACGCCGCTATGGTTAGCTCACTTGGCAAAGGGGATTTGAAAATGGTCATCACTCACAACAAAAAAACCGAAGAGACGCACATGGCGATCGACGGGGGGGTGGTTGAAGTCCTAAATAATAAGGTATTGGTCTTGGCTGAACACGTCGAAAAGTGATCCAATATCAACGAATTTAAAGAAAACCCATAGATCTTGGTCTATGGGTTTTTTGTTTTTAGAAACAGCCATCTTGTTATTTTTCAATTACTTGTGTAATTATTTGCTTCTTGATAGGTAAGTGTCTAATTTTTTAGTCCAATTCTAACTAGAATCATAAATGGGAGGTAAAACAGCATTGATAGTGGGAGCTACTGGATTAGTCGGTAGAGAACTGCTAAGTACTTTACTCAGCAAGGACTATTATTCAAAAATCCTCATTTTGGGTAGGCGGTCACTAGAAGTCAAGGACAATCGAATCGAAGAGCATCTTGTCAGTTTCGATGAACTCGAAAACCTCAAAGGCCAGTTCTCGGCGCAAGATTATTATTGCTGTATTGGTACAACGATGGATCAGGCAAAAACTAAAGAGGCATTTTACAGAGTCGACTTTACCTATCCCATGGAGCTAGCTAAACTCGCCCAATCTGATGCTCAATTCAAGACTTTTAATCTTGTGTCCTCGTACGGTGCGAGTGCAGAGTCAGGCTTATTTTACAATTCGGTAAAAGGTCAACTCGAAGAAGCACTCAAGGAGCTGGGTCTAGAGACTTTACATATTTATCAGCCATCTCTTTTATTGGGTTATCGACCTCACTTTAGGCTGTGGGAAGAAATGGCCAAGTTAGCCTCTTCCATTTTATCATTTTTCATCATAGGTTCTCGTCTGCGTTTTTGGGCAATTAAGGGGTCACAAGTCGCTGATGCGATGTACTATGTCGCTACCAGTGGCGAAACAGGCGTTCATATTCATAAGCCGCTGGAGATGAAAAAAATCGCTCAGAAAAAAGAATACCAATTTGATAGTAGTCGTTCAGAAGTCGCTTGAGGCATCTGTAAGTATTGAAGGCAATCTCAAAGGTAGCATAGGTGTAGGATTGATGTTGCTGGTAGGTATCGCCGATGAGGATACTACAGAGGATATACAGTGGCTCAGTAGAAAAGTAGTCAATATGCGCCTATTCGAAGACGAATCAGGTGTCATGAATAGAAGCCTTCTAGAGGTAGATGGTAACATACTGCTGATTAGCCAGTTTACACTTCATGCCAGTACCAAAAAGGGCAATCGTCCCTCCTATATCAAAGCAGCTAAGCCAGAAATAGCCATACCGCTCTATGAACAAATGATAGCGCAATTAGAAGCAGATTTAGGAAAACCAATAGAGACGGGAGAGTTCGGTGCGGACATGAAAGTATCATTGGTTAATGACGGCCCTGTCACCATCATCATAGACTCAAAAAACAGACAATAATGACGATCGAAGAAGCTCAATCAAAGGTAGACGACTGGATCAAAACCTATGGCGTTCGCTATTTTAGTGAGCTCACCAATATGGCAATCTTGACCGAGGAGGTAGGTGAACTGGCGCGGATCATGGCTAGAACCTATGGGGATCAGTCTTTCAAAAAATCTGATTTAGGCAAAGACCTAGGCGATGAAATGGCAGATGTACTATGGGTACTGATCTGTCTTGCTAACCAAACGGGAATCAACCTTACCGAAGCATTCCAAAAGAACCTAGAAAAGAAAACCCAACGTGATGCGACCAGGCATAAGGATAATGAGAAGCTAAAGTGATTCTTACTTAGAAAAGGCAATTCGAATAATGCTGTAATTTCGTATCTATTAAAATAACAGACAGCTATTTTGAAAAATTATCTGATCATTCCATCCATCCAGCGCATGACATTTTCTAAGACCTCTTCTTTTTTGAGGTCATTGTGAGGCTCGTGCTTGGTGTCTGGGTAGGTGGTGTAAGTGATGAGTTCTGGGCGCTGTTCTGAAAACTCTTTAGAAGCCGCTGGGGAGGTAATAGGGTCGTCTTCTCCGTGAAACACAAATAGAGGGAGTTTTAGCCGATCGGTATTTTCAATGGCCCATTGACCTTGAGTTTGTGCCTCACTAAATAGCTTTACCGAGATTTTACCAAAGACCTTTGCGTCTTGCATGTAGGCTTCATTGACCGCTGGGTCATTGGTGAGCATGTGTTGACTTAGCTCATTGGACTGAGTAAAGGAAGGCCATACTTTTGCGACCTTATTTGCTAGAGTGATTTTCCAAGCAGGGGGCGTATCGACTAGGCTGAGCCATGGCGATGATAGGATTGCACCAGATAGTTCGCCGGTATTGCGCAGTAGGCAGTAGTTGGCCACTACCCCACCGCCCATACTGTGACCGTACAAGAACATCGGTAGATCGTTGAACTCCGACCGGGCATACATCATGAGTTCTTCTACATCCTCTAGCAATGCTTCGTGACTAGCGGCATGTCCTCTTTTCCCTTCTGAGTCACCATGTCCGCGCATGTCGATTACATAAAAGGCAACCTGTTGATTACAAAAGAACTGTGCTACATGCTCATACCTCCCAGCATGTTCGCCCAGACCATGGATCATGCAGATCAATGCTTTAGGTGTGTCCACGAGGTATTCATACCCGGCCAACTGTGTGCCGTCTCGACTGATTATGGAAAACTCTTCTTTTTCTACCATGCGATTACTTACGATTGGCAAGATAGACACCCGTCAAAACAATCACAATGCCGAGGTACTGGTAAATGTTCAATGTTTCGCCATCGATCAGTCCCCAGCCTATCGCGATGACAGGTATGATGTAGGTGCAGGATGCTGCAAACACAGGCGAGGCGATTTTGACGAGGTTGTTAAAGATAAACATCGCCAATGCTGTACCGAGCACGCCGAGTGTTGCGATGTACCCAAAGGCTTTCAGGAATTGAGGGTCAGTACTGATTTTGTCCGAGAACCCAGTTCCCCAAAACAGATAGCTTCCACAGATCGGAAAGATGAGTGTAAAGGACAGAGCCGTGATATCGAGTGCTTTTACCTCCGGAAGGAAGCTTTTGATGATGTTGGCATTGATACCGTACATGAGTGTAGCGGCGAGAATCAAGAAGCCATAGTAGTTGATGCCGCTGATTTGGAAGTTGGCACCCCCGAGTAGAATAAAGATACAGCCGAGCAGACCGATAACCACTCCAGCAACGGAGCGCCCAGACATCTGGAGCTGAAAGAACAAAGCCCCGAATAGCGAAACGAAAATGGGTGTAAAGGAATTGATTACGCCAGTAATCGCACTATCGACACGTGTTTGCGCTAGCGCAAAAAGCATGGACGGAATGTAGCTGCCCACAAACCCGACTATGAATATATAGGGTAGCTTTTTACGAGGTACTCGACCTATTGCTCGTATCCCAAAAGGGAGCAGTACCAAAGAAGCCATAAAGATTCGTAAAGTACCGACTTCATCAGCAGAGAATAATACCAGTCCTTTTTTGATCAGGATAAATGAACTACCCCAGATTAGGGAGATCAGTGCGAGGAGTACCCAAGCCAATCTGTTTTGATTATTTTTCACATGAATTGATTATATCTACGATCATGACGGGTTTATAAATTCATGATAGTGAAATCATATTAAACACCAACTGCCCCAAAGACCTCTCCTATTTCATCCAAAACCAATAAAGTGTCTTCGAAAGTGGGCGTTTCGACGAGTCGCGCTCTATAGGGCTTTATTCCTTGAATCCCACGGAAATAGTTGGTGTAGTGTCTTCTCATTTCGAAGATGCCTTTTTTGTCTCCCTTCCATTCTACAGAGAATTTCAGGTGTGACTTCACGGTCTCTATGCGTTGCTCCAGAGTAGGCGGAGGTAGAATTTCTCCAGTGGCGAAGTAGTGTTTGATCTCGTTGAATATCCAAGGGTAACCAATAGCAGCTCGGCCGATCATGATGCCATCTACGCCGTAAGTCTCTCGGTATAGTTTGGCCTTCTCTGGCGAGTCGATATCACCATTGCCAAAGATCGGGATGTGAATGTCTGGGTGGTTTTTGACCTCTTCTATCAATGACCAATCAGCTTCGCCCTTGTACATCTGTGCCCTTGTACGTCCGTGGATGGTTAGTGCCTGTATACCTACGCCTTGAAGTCGTTTGGCTACTTCGATGATTTTGATGGTGTCGTGATCCCAGCCGAGACGGGTTTTGACGGTCACGGGTTTTTCGACACGCTTAACGATCTCGGCAGTCATTTCTTCCATTTTTGGGATATCCAAAAGAATACCAGCACCAGCTCCCTTACAAGCTACCTTTTTGACAGGACAGCCGTAGTTGATGTCGATGAGTTCTGGGTTGGCTTCTTCGGCGATCGCTGCTGCCTCGCGCATAGATTCGATTTTGTCTCCAAAAATCTGTATTCCTATCGGCCGTTCATAGTCGTAGATGTCTAGTTTCTGAAGGCTTTTGGCAGCATCTCGGATCAGCCCTTCGGAGGAGATGAACTCGGTATACATCAGGTCAGCACCATTCTCCTTGCATACCGCACGAAACGGGGGATCACTCACATCCTCCATAGGTGCTAGTAGCAGTGGAAACTCTCCTATCTCTATATCTCCGATTTTGACCATGGGTATTCGTTTTTTATCTACAGACCAATCGAACAATAGTTTTTGATTATTCGATTTATCAGAACATTTTTGCCACAAAGTTACGTGTATTCTCGGAGATTCAAATGGGCATGTTAGTCGTCCTGCGGAAATTGTCGGGAGGGCGTAATTCGCATCTAGTCCCAATACCATGTCAGAATTGCTTTCCGCCGAAAAAAAACCTTTGCTTCAGTCCCTGATTATTATGGGCTATGTTTTGGCGACTTTATTTATAGCTCAGTTCCTTGCCCTGCTACTTTTAGTCCCTGTTACGGGAATGGGTGTTGCTGAATTGCTCACGGCCATGGCTCAGATCAATCAATACCCTGAACTGAAATGGCCGATAGTATTGTTTCATTTTTTGACTGCATCGAGTGGATTTATAGCAGCGCCCTTACTTTATATATACCATCACGAAAAGCGCGGTTTGCTGGATGATTTTAGACCGAGAGAGATTGATTTCAAAGTGGTTCTGCTGGTGATCGCTATGGTATTTTCGTTCATAGTCGTTGATAGTGTCGTGATTGAGTGGAATGCTGACTTGGTGTTTCCTGAGCCTTTCCAGTCTTGGGCTAAGGCTAAAGAAGAAGCAGCGATGCGTATGACGGAGTTTTTGACAGAGATGGATACTGTCCCTTATTTTATCGTCATTTTTCTGGTGGTAGCGGTGTTGCCAGCTGTTGGTGAAGAGCTACTGTTTCGAGGTTTGATCCAAAAATACTTAATACGTGGGTTTAAAAATCCGCATGTTGCGATTTGGGTAACGGCTATGTTGTTTAGCGCGTTTCATTTTCAGTTTTTTGGGTTCGTGCCGCGGATGTTGTTGGGGGCTTTGTTTGGATATTTTTACTATTACTCGGGTAATCTACTCTATGCGATTTTGGCACACTTTGTCAACAATGGGTTGACTATTTTGATGCTCTATCTATACCAAAATGACTGGGTAGATTTTGATATTGAAAATACCGAAAGTATTCCTTTGGAAAGCGTAGGCATATTCGCTATTATAGGCATTGGGCTTTTTGTGCTATTCACAAAACAGTTTAAAGACCAACAAAAAATATGAGCGAATGGCAAAAAGTTTATTCTGACAAAAACGAATACCGAGCGAATATCGTGGTAGCCGTGTTGGAAGACCTTGGTCTTCAGCCCGTGTTAGTTAATAAGCAAGATGCTGCGTATCATTTGGGACAGTTTGAGGTGCACGTGACGGCTGATTACGTGATGAGAGCGATTAAGATTATAAAGGATGACATCAACTTCGAATAATAAATTTGCCGATTTGGCGAAAAGACTCGTGACGGGAATATTGGGTGCTGCATTTACGATTTTTGTGGTAGCCTATGACCAGTGGGGTTTCTTTGGTGCTTTTTTGTTTTTGGCGGTGATGACACAGCTTGAGTTTTACAAGTTGATCCAGGCCAATGGCATTATCCCACTGAAAACCTATGGTACTTTGATGGGTGTTTTGATCTTCACTTTATTCTTTTTAGGGTCTTCAGGCCATATTTATGATACAGATTGGTTTTATATCATTCTGCCACTTACATCTGGCGTTTACTTCATCAAGCTCTACAAAAAGGATGAAAAGAAGCCTTTTACGAATATTGCTTTTACTTTTTTAGGGATATTTTATGTGGCACTTCCCATCTCTCTACTCAGTGTTGCGGCGTTTTCGATGGGGCACTATAGTTATCAAATCATTATAGGTTTATTTCTGATCCTTTGGGCAAGTGATACAGGAGCATACTTTGCTGGTATTCAGTTCGGCAAGAGAAAATTATTTGAGCGTGTCTCTCCCAAAAAGTCATGGGAAGGCAGCGTCGGAGGAGCTATTCTGTCCATGGTTTTTGCCTTAGGCGTTTCGTATTATTTTCATGATTTAGAAAGATGGCAATGGATTGTGATTTCCCTAATCATTATCGTCTGCGGTACGTATGGAGACTTGATCGAGTCGCTGTTTAAGCGCAGCATGCAGATCAAAGACTCTGGACGAAAACTACCAGGGCATGGAGGGTTTTTGGATCGCTTTGATGGGTTGTTATTGTCAGTCCCATTCATTGTGATATTTCTAAAATTCTGCATGAAATACTAGCTCATATTATTAGAATGGAAACGCTCGTATTAGTTTATTGAATGATTACATTTGTTTCATAACAAACAACAAACACAGAAATGGGATACATAGAGCCTGCTCCAATTAAGGACAAAGAAAATCCTTTCGAGTCTATGATGTCTAGATTTAATGTGGCCGCTCAGGCACTAGGTCTAGATGACGAAATTTACAACGTCTTAAAATCTCCGTATAAACAAGCGATAGTTTCTTTACCAGTCACTATGGATGACGGATCGATTCGTGTATTCGAAGGGTATCGTGTGATTCATTCTAATATCTTAGGTCCATCCAAAGGCGGTGTACGTTTTGATATGGGGGTCAACTTAGATGAAGTTAAAGCACTCGCAGCGTGGATGACGTGGAAGTGTGCTGTGGTGGATATTCCTTATGGGGGTGCCAAAGGTGGAATCAAATGTAATCCACGTGAGATGTCTGCTGGCGAGATCGAGCGTCTCACTAGAACCTATACACAAACATTGATTGAAGTTTTCGGGCCAGATCGTGATATTCCTGCGCCAGATATGGGTACAGGGCCGAGAGAGATGGCGTGGATGATGGATGAATATTCGAAATCTCAGGGCATGACGGTCAATGCCGTCGTGACTGGAAAACCTCTAGTACTAGGAGGGTCACTTGGGCGTACCGAAGCGACAGGTCGTGGCGTGATGATCTCTGCACTCAGTGCAATGGAAAAAAGGCAGGTTAACCCGTTCAATGCTAAGTGTGCGATTCAAGGTTTTGGTAATGTTGGCTCATGGGCCGCTAAGCTGCTAGAAGAGAGAGGGGTAAAAGTAGTCGCAGTGAGTGATATCTCAGGTGCCTACTTCAATGACAATGGAATCAATATCGCAGACGCGATAGCTTATAGAGATGCCAACAATAGAAGCCTCGAAGGTTTCGAAGGGGCAGAGCAAATCCCTGGGGATGAACTGTTGTTCTTGGACGTAGATGTGCTGATCCCTGCCGCGATGGAGGATGTGATCACGCAAGACAATGCGGGTAAGATCAAAGCAAAGCTAATCGTAGAAGGAGCGAATGGCCCGACCTCTGCAAAAGCCGATGCGATACTGAAAGAAAATGATGTTTGGGCTGTACCAGACATCTTGGCCAATGCTGGGGGTGTGACGGTTTCATACTTCGAGTGGGTACAAAATAGATTGGGCTACAAGTGGACGAGAGAGCGTGTAAACAGGCGATCTGACCGTATCATGAAGACCTCATTTAACCATGTATATGAAGTATCTCAGCAATACAACGTATCTTTGAGAATAGCTGCATATATCGTAGCGATAGACAAAGTTTCAAACACATATAAATATAGAGGAGGGTTCTAAAGAACCCTTTTTTCCCTTTACAGAAATGACTATACACAAGGAAGGATTAAAGATTCTGTTTATACTTCTCGCCGTTTTGTTCGCTATCAACTATGCGGTGAAGTATTATTTTCCAGAAGTAGAACTTGCGCACCAGTTGACGCTTATTGCCAGTTTGATTGTTTACCTTCTGGTATTACAGTTTTTTAGAAACCCCAGTATCCAAATTGAGCTTGATGATAAGTTGGTACTGGCTCCTGCTGAGGGTAAAGTCGTAGTAATTGAAAATACCGTAGAAGGAGAATACTTTAAAGACGAGAGAAAGCAAATCTCGATTTTTATGTCCCCACTCAATGTACACGTATGCCGGACGCCAGTAGGTGGTATAGTAAAGTACTTTAAATATCACGCAGGCAAATATCTCGTAGCATGGCACCCTAAGTCAAGTACTGAGAACGAACGTACCACAATGGTCATACAGAATCCGTCTGGTACAGAAGTTCTCGTGAGACAAATTGCTGGTGCTGTGGCTCGACGGATCAAATGGTACACCAAGGAAAACGACAAACTTGTACAAGGCCAAGAGTATGGTTTTATCAAATTTGGTTCTCGTCTGGATGTTTTTTTGCCTTTGGATGCTGAGATCAAAGTCTCTCTCGATCAGAAGACTAAAGGGGGTAAAACGATACTCGCTGAGCTGAAATAATCAGCTCATATTCTTTAATAATATAACCTCTTTGTCGGTCAAGAATCTCCATTTACCTCTTGGTAGATCCTTTTTGGTCAGTGATCCGTACATGGTTCGGTCTAGCTTGACAACTTCATAGCCGAAGTTTTCAAAGATACGACGGACGATACGGTTCTTTCCGATATGGATTTGCACTCCAATATTTTTCTTGCTGGGGTCCAAGATGGCAATATCGCTGACGGTGACAGGGCCATCTTCTAGGTTGAATCCGTTGGCGATATCTTCAAAATGATTGGCAGTGAGAGGCTTGTCTAGCTCTACTTGATAGATCTTTTTGATCTTGTAGGACGGGTGGGTTAGTTTCTGAGACATAGCACCGTCATTGGTGAGGAGTAGAAGACCCGTTGTATTCCTATCCAAACGACCTACAGGGTAGATTCGCTCATCACATGCTGCCTTGACTAGATCCATTACGGTTTTTCTGTTTTCGGGATCTTCCATGGTGCTGATGTAGTCTTTCGGTTTGTTGAGAAGGACGTAGACGAAGTTCTGAGGTTTGATTACTTTGCCGTTGTACTTCACTTCATCATTTTCTTCGACTTTCATACCCAGTTCGCTGGCGACTGTGCCATTGATTTCGATTTTTCCATCAAGGATGAGTTGGTCGGCATCACGGCGAGAGCAGATACCAGAATTGGAGATATACTTGTTGATCCTAACGGGAAATTCTATTGATTTCTTTTTAGGAGCTGAAGTGGTCGTGTTCTTTTTCTGAAGCCTATTTTTTCTTTCCATGATCAAAAATTATCCTGCAAAGCTAGGCAATAAGAATGGTGAAACGCTATTCGCTTGACCTATTCTTGTGAATCCCCGATTTCGTTGTCTTTCTGTTCGAAATCTTTAATCGTAGGGAGTTCGCTGATGCTGTTGATGCCGAAGTAGTCGGTGAAGTTTTCACTGGTGCCGTATATGAGTGGACGGCCTACGGCTTCAGACTTACCTTTGATTTCGATGAGTTCTTTCTCTAGGAGTTTTTGTACAGAATAGTCACAGCTGACACCACGGATTTGTTCGAGATCGCCTTTGGTTACGGGCTGTTTGTAGGCGATGATAGATAAGGTTTCCAAAGCAGAGTTGGAAAGTCGTTTTTTGGACTGTTGCTTGAGGAGTATGCCGATGCTGGCTTGATAGGCTGGTTTGGTTAGAAACTGATACCCACCGCCACTGAGGAGAGGTTCGAAGGAATAACTATTGTCGCTGTATTTCTGTTGGAGAGACAGGATGGCTTCTTCTATGTCCTTCATGGGGACATCAGCCTCGAACATCTCGGACAAGCAATTTTTTAATTCCTTATCCGTGATAGGTTTAGGCGAGCAAAATATGAGTGCCTCTATATGGTTGGATAGAAAATCCAATTAGCTGTTTTGCTTCAGTTTGGAATCAATAGAAAGCGTCGTGTGAGGTACAGCCTTCAATCTTTCCTTGCTGATGAGTTTTCCACTTTCTTTGCAAATTCCGTAAGTACCGTTTTTGATTCGTATCAAGGCATTCTCCAAGTTGGTAATGAATTTTTGTTGCCTTGCTGCTAATTGGTTCAAGCTTTCTTTTTCAGCCGTGTCCGCACCATCTTCTAGCGTTTTCACATTGCCAAAGGTGCTATCTGTACCAGAGTCTTTGCTTTTGGTCAAAGACTGCTTGATGTAGTTTAGTTCGTTCCAAGCCTTTTCTAGCTTGTTGTTGATCAATTCCTCAAACTCTTGTAATTCGCTAGTGGAATATCTTGTTTTCTCTCCGTTGCTCATAATTATCAGGTCTCTCGTTCTAGAACAGTTGCGCTAATCTAGTTCAACACTTCTAAAAAGTAAAATCAAAAATGGCGTGCAAATAATAAATTTTCAACAAGTTTATTCTCTTGGATACAGAGCGTTAGCACGCTGGTTATTCTTTAACGTAGGAGGGGGGCATTAAGTATCGTTCATTTCCTAACTTTTAAATCGATAGAGCAAAACTGAATAGGTATAAAGTAAAAAATCTGGCGAGCTACTCGTTGTTCGAGTATGCTACACCAGATTGATTTTGATTCGCTTAGGGTATAAGAGTTATGTGTATCAGTCAGTCAATCGAAAGGCAACATAAAGCTGCGCGACTGAGTTACGTGAGTTCTCTAAGGCGAAATCAGCCACATCACTTTCGGCGATCTCAGCTAGGCCGTAGTTGTAGCGTGCACCGATCATGAAGGATTCGAGGCTATAGCTCAGCCCTCCAGCCAGTCCATAGTCAAAGCTCTTGAAATTGTCCCTGTCTAGTTCGTCTTCTTCATTGTCGCCTGAGTCTTTGTAGCCAGCATCTACAAGGTAGGAAGCGTATGGCCCGACTTCTATGGCTAACTGTTCGGTAAGATGAAAACCGAGCATAACGGGCACGTCTATGTAATATAGGTTAAGCTTGATATCTCCAGAGGAACCTAAAAAATCATAGTTGTATTTGACACCTTTGGTAGAAAACAATACTTCTGGCATGACAAAGAAACGTTCTCCAGTTCGGATTTTGGAGTAGAAACCAGCTTGCCAGCCGAGACGCATGTCTTGATCATCAATTTCATTTTGTATTAGGGTACTGAAATTCATACCCCCTTTTACCCCAGCGTTTACTTCTTGTGCGCGAGCCATCGATCCAGCAGAGATTATAAGTACGAGTGTGGCGATATATGCCATTAGTTGCTTGTTCATATGTATGGATTTTTGTGAAAAATACATGGATGCAACGCTGCTTTCTAGTGAGCCGATCATCATTTGATCCGATCGCAGAGCTGATCCAATTTGTTGTGAGACAGATTGAAAAAAGCATACCAACTCCAATTTTGAGTGATAGGAGGGTTATGTGGGCTTAATACCTCTTCGAGGTGTTTCTTATTTTCTCGATCTGGGTAAACATTTCTACAAAATGTAAAAAAGGGAAAGCGACACTATGATAGTGTGTGCCAGAGTTTACAGACTGAAGTGGTGTTACGGAGTAGTTTTGATTCGTTGTTTCACTATGGGTTAGTTGGCCCAGCCGTCTCGGTCTAGGCTTCTGTATTGGATAGCCTCTGCGAGATGTTCGATTTGGATATCTTCTTTGCCCGCTAAGTCTGCGATGGTGCGAGCTACTTTTAGGATGCGATCATAGGCTCTGGCGGATAGACCGAGTTTTTCCATGGCAGTTTTGAGTAACGCTCTGCCTGCTTGGTTGATTTGGCACATGGACTTGACCATCTGCGAATTCATCATGGCATTGTTGAAAATATCAGGGTGATCTTTGAACCGTTCTGCTTGAATGAGCCGTGCTTCTATGACACGGTTTCTAATCTCATCACTGCTTTCTGTTTTTCGGTCTGCACTGAGTTGATCAAAAGATACTGGAGTGACCTCTACGTGCAGATCGATTCGATCCAATAATGGACCACTGACTTTGTTTAGGTATTTTTGAACTACGCCTGGTGCGCAGACGCAGTCCTTTTCGGGATGATTGTAGTATCCGCAAGGACAGGGATTCATGCTGGCGATGAGCATAAAGTTAGCTGGAAATTCGATTGAGATGCGTGCTCTGGAGATCGTGACTTTACGCTCCTCTAGTGGCTGACGCATGACTTCCAGTACGGTACGTTTGAACTCTGGCAATTCATCGAGAAAAAGTACACCATTGTTGGCGAGGGAGATTTCTCCTGGCTGAGGTATGCCGCCACCTCCTACTAATGCTACGTCACTAATGGTATGATGTGGAGAGCGAAAAGGTCGAGTTGCGATGAGCGAAGCATTTTCACTAAGGTGTCCAGATACAGAATGAATTTTGGTGGTTTCTAGAGATTCTTGCAATGTCAATGGAGGGAGTATTGACGGTAGTCTTTTGGCGAGCATGGTTTTGCCTGCGCCTGGAGGGCCGATCATGATGACATTGTGACCTCCTGCAGCTGCGATCTCTAGAGATCGTTTGATGTTTTCTTGGCCTTGGACGTTGGCAAAATCCGCATCATATTCGTTGACGTGAGACTGGAAGATATCACGGGTGTCGTAGTGCAGTGGTTCTATGGGCTTTTTACCAGTTAGGTGATTGACGGCTTCTTTTAGGGACTCTACACCAATCACATCTATTTTGTCCACTATTGCTGCCTCAGAGGCGTTTTCTTTGGGTAAGATGAGACCTTTGAAGCCTTTTTTTCGCGCTTCGATAGCAATAGGAAGTGCTCCTTTGACAGGGCGTATTTTTCCATCCAGTGCTAGTTCGCCCATGATCATATATTGATCCAAAGAAGGGAGAGTGATTTGATCAGAAGCACATAGAATACCGATGGCAATAGGTAGATCGTAGGCAGAGCCTTCTTTTTTGATATCCGCAGGAGCTAAGTTGACTATAACCCTCTGTCTGGGCATGTGATAGCCGTTTTGTTTAAGAGCCGATTCTACGCGGTGTTCGCTTTCTTTGACAGCTGAGTCTGGAAGGCCCACCATGAAGAACTTGGTACCTGTGATGATATTGACTTCTATTGTGATCTGATGGGCATCTACACCGTAGACTGCACTGCCATAGGTTTTTGCTAGCATAATGTATCTTGTGTGGTTGGTTCTCTTTGCTGCCGAAACGTGTGATACGCTTGTCTAATATAGCTGAATTAAGGTTGATTCTTGGATTTCAGCTTTTGGATTTCATATTCTTGTTCTTCTATTTTTTTTCGAAGTTTTCGTACTTGGGTGTACTCTAAGATGAGTAGGGATGCGAAAAGAACGGTTCCTATACCTCCGAGCTTGAGGACGAGACGCATGAGTCCAACCCAGGTGTCGATGAAATCCCACTTCCAGTGTAGCACGAGGTTTTCGTGTGTGATGGCTATGAAAGCTGCTGTTATAAAAAAGAGAATGTAGATCCCGTATAAAAAGGGCTTAATTTTTTTCATGCTTTGTCGAAGAATGCGGAGTGTAATCTAAAAAATTTACGGGTAGTGTCTTAGACTAATTTAGTGATTAAAATGTTAATTCTTGTTTTCTAGTTTCTCATAGTATCGACACATCAGTGTGAGTGTGCATTCGTTGCATTTGGGTTTTCGTGCAAGACAGATGTAGCGACCGTGTAGGATCAGCCAGTGATGCGCTTTGGGGATATGTTCTTCAGGGATGTGTCTGACCAGTTGTTTTTCTACCTCTAGTGGTGTCTTGGCGGTTTGGGTGACGAGACCGAGTCTTTTGGATACACGAAACACATGGGTGTCGACCGCCATCGTGGGTTGGTTAAATATAACAGATGCAATGACGTTGGCAGTTTTTCGACCTACGCCCGGTAGCTTTTGTAGATCATTGAGATCTGCGGGTATTTCGGAGTTGAAATCTTCGACTAGCATTTTTGCCATGCCTAGTAGATGTTTGGTTTTGTTGTTTGGGTAGGAGATCGATCGTATGTATGGGAACAGTTCGTCAAAGTTTGATTGGGCTAAGTCCTCGACGGTAGGGAAAGTTTCGAAAATGGCTGGCGTGACCATGTTGACACGCTTGTCTGTGCATTGAGCACTTAGCGCAACTGCTACGATCAGCTGATAGGGATTTTCGTAGTGTAGTTCGGTTTCTGCCTCTGGGTTGTTTTGGCTGAAATGCTCGATGAAAAACTGATATCTCTCCTTTTTATTCATAGGTCGAAATTAATCAAATAGAACGGGAGGAGGAATAGCGGTGTCTTGTTATATGGTTTTTTGGTTGGAGTCGAAGTTAAGGGAATACTCCATGATATGCTTGATGCTAGGTTGTGACGGGTTTAGCAATAGCTTATCCAACAGTGTAGTATCAAGTTGGAGCCTAGATAGTTGTTTTTCTAATTCTGAATTGCAAAAAATTGCTTCTTCGATTTGTTGATCTTCGTTTTTTGAGGTTTCCCCGTAGATGTACCGGATCAGGTCAGTTTCGGTAAATATGTTGATCATAATCAATACTCATTTTTTGCATTTTCTTACGCAAATTAATCAAAGCGTAGCGCATTCTCCCAAGAGCAGTATTAATGCTCACCTGTGTCGTGTCAGCTATGTCTTG
Source organism: Reichenbachiella agariperforans (assembly GCF_900142205.1). Taxonomy (GTDB): domain Bacteria; phylum Bacteroidota; class Bacteroidia; order Cytophagales; family Cyclobacteriaceae; genus Reichenbachiella; species Reichenbachiella agariperforans. Next base: position 595,406 of record NZ_FRAA01000002.1, on the reverse strand, counting down.
AAAACTCATCTGCATATAATGCCTCATTATCAAAACTTCCTTTTGTGTTTCTGGAAGTTCTTGAACTAGGTTTTTTAATAGTGCGTGGGTGTCACTTTTAATCTGTAACGACTCCACAGAATCTTCGGCAAAATCTAGTGTGTTGAAAACACCACTGCCATCTTCCATGACAATAGTAGGGTATCTCTTGTCCTTTCTGAAAAAATCAATGGCCAAGTTGTGCGCAATTCTCAATACCCAAGGAAGGAATTTTCCTTCTTCGTTGTATTTTCCTGATTTGACTGTTTTGATCACTTTGATAAAAGTGTCTTGGAGCAAATCCTCTGCGACATACTTGTCTTTGACTATCAAATAAATCGTGGTAAAAACTCTCGATTTGTGACGAGTGACCAATTCTTCAAAAGCTGCTTCACTTCCGTTTTTGTATTGTGATATCAGTGCGCTATCACTTACACTAACATTATTTTTCATTTTACCTGTGGTTTTAACGTGATGTTCTAAATCATATTGTTTGGCTTGGTTTAGAATTTCGGGAGTACAGGTATTTTTTGTCTTGTCTGATTTTTCCATAGCGAAATAGATTCTTTGCGTTTTGCTTGGTTAAGGTAGAATCTGCTATGTAGTCTTCTAAATCTATTCGACAAGTGGCAATGTTCGTTCGATTAATAAGACATATCGGAACTTAACTACCCCTATATCAGTTGAGTAAAAAAAGAAAACCTATGAAAGCAATTTGGAATAATGAAGTGGTCGCCGAGAGTAATGACACCCTAGTGATAGAGAATAATCATTACTTCCCAGCTGACTCGATCAAACAGGAGTTTTTTAAGGAGAGTCAATCGCACACGACCTGTCCATGGAAGGGACAGGCCAGCTATTATACTTTGGAAGTAAACGGAAAGACCAATCCTGATGCGGCATGGTACTATCCATCTGCCTCAGCGCTGGCCAAGCAAATAGAAGGGTATGTGGCCTTCTGGAAAGGTGTGGAAGTTGTGGATTGATTCGCGCTTTATACTATGGCTCTGAGTACACGTATCAGTTTGTTGATATCTCGGCTGTCATTGTAGACATGGGGTGATACTCTGAGAAAGGAGCCTCGCATAGATGCGCTGACACGGTGTAGTTTTAGGGCTTGATGTAGCGCGTCCTGTTTGTCCTCGGGGATTTGTATCCCAAACAAATGATTGGAGCGATGCGCAGAATCTTCGATATACAGACCAAGCTGTTGTGCCTCTGATACCAGAGGCTGTATGAGGTCGTGGCAGTAGGTTTGAATATGATGGGGTTGCCAGTTGAGTATTTGTTTGAGTGCTGCGATGACCATCGGGTTCATGATGAAGTTGCTCTTCTCTCCCACGCCATACCTGTCTGCTCCGGGCTGATACACCTCTCGGTAGTTGACTAACTCAGAGAAGTTTTGACTATCCAATCTATTGATCCAGTTTTGTTCGATGGGAGTTCCTTTATCAAACTTTTCGCCATAGTAAGCGATACCTGAGCTGTAAGGCCCGAGTAGCCATTTGTACCCTGCCACTATGAGTGCGTCGGGCCTGATTTCCTGTATATCGAATGGCAAAGCACCGACCGACTGAGTACCGTCGATGATGAGTGCTGCGTCTACTTCGTCACAGCGCTGGCGCAGGCTCAATAGATCGAACAAAGTGCCATCTGCCCAGTGGACATGCCCTAGGGCTACTGCCTGTGTCTTTTCATCAATGGCTCCTAGTATTTTTTCATTCCAGAGTTTACCTCTCATTTCGGTAGTATCTGGAGCGGTGATGATGCGGAGCTCTGCATCACTTTTTTGGCAAGCAGACATCCATGGGTAGACGTTGCTAGGGAACTGGTCTCCGCAGACGATAATATTGTCTGTTTTTTTGAGCGGTAGATTATTCACTACATTGGCTATCCCATAAGAGGCTGAAGGGATCATGGTGATGCGGTTTTTGTCTGGACAGTTTACGAGCTGGGAGAATAGAATCTTGATTGTCTCTAGGTCATGAAAAAAGTCATCTGGGGTGATGAGATTTGGCTGACGTTTTTTAGCTAGGCCTTTTCGGCCTGCTTTTTCTACGCTTTTGAGCTGTGGAGCCATGTAGGCACAGTTTAGGTATGCATATTTTTTGTTGAGCTGGAATTTATTCTTTTGACAATTCATGGGTTCTAGGAGTAGTAAAGACAAAATCTTAATAGATTTAATCAGAAGTAAAATACCATGACGAAAGTACGCCTATTCGATAGTAAAGACAAAGCAGATCAGACGGTTGGTCTCAATAAAATCGTCAAACTGCAGATAGATGACTTGCAGTTCTGTCTAGCGAGGACGCATAAAGGGTACTTTGCATTTGAGAAATCTTGTCCCCACATGAGTGACGATCTAGGGAAAGGCCGGATCAATCCACAATTAGAAGTTGTTTGCCCTTGGCATGACTATAAGTTTGATCTAGAGTCTGGAGAAGAGTCTCAGCACAGATGCAAAGATCTCATTCGCTATACGCTACTCTGGGAGGGTGACGCACTTTATGTTTCGCTCTAAAAAACAAAACCCTGACTCATTGAGTCAGGGTTCCAATATTTCATAATACAGTTGCTTAAGCTGCTTTCTTGATATCCTCTTTTTTAACAGAGACTTCTAGTCTTTTGATATGGATCATACCGAGCTTGTCCAGAATCCACATGACTACATAAGTAGGGTCTACTTCGTGCCATCTCACTCCGCCAAAGTTAGCTCTGTTGCCATGCTTGTGGTGATTGTTGTGATAGCTTTCGCCCATCATTAGGAAGTCTACTGGTAGCATGTTCTTGCTGGTGTCACCGACTTTGAAGTTGACATATCCGTAGATATGAGCGAACCAGTTGATGATCGCACCGTGGATAGGTGCCATCAAGAAAGCTACTGGAAGAGCCAACCATTGCCACCATGCAGTAGCGAACATATAAAAGTAACCTACATAAAAGACAGACCAAGCGATTCTTGAAAACCATGATCTCGCAAATTTGTCAAAAGCAGGCCACTCAGGTACGCCATCAGTAAATCTGCTTTCGATTTCTATCTCCTTGTTGGTGATCGCAGAGTAGGTCGTTTTGGTTCTCCACATCATGGCGAAGAGGTTCGCGTCGTACTTTGGAGAGTGAACGTCCTTTTCTGTGTCGGCATAGGCGTGGTGCATTCTGTGCATCACTCCATATCCATAGGCACTGAGATAGTTAGATCCCTGAAATGCCCATGTGAGTATAAAACTTATCTTTTCACCAAGCTTAGACATGGTGAAAGATTGATGTGCTGAATATCTGTGTAAGAAGAAGGTTTGGAAGAACAACCCTCCATACCATAGCACTAACATTAATATTAGAATTTCCATTTTTTTCTTGTTCGATTTACTTCTAAGACAAGCTCGATTCTGTTTTGTGACAAAAAGCAGAAAATATTTTTCATTATTTCACATTCAGCTAAAAATCGTAATCGTATGTCTATTTTTGCGCTTTGCAAAATTATCTCATCTCAGACGGATGGCCAAAAACAAATCACAAATGGCGGAGAATAACATTGACCAGCTGGATCCCAAACATTTTATACTTGTAAAAGGTGCTCGTGTCAACAACCTAAAGAATCTGAGTGTAGCGATACCTAGGAACAAGCTCGTGGTGATCACGGGGCTGTCGGGTTCTGGCAAGTCGTCTTTGGCATTTGACACTTTGTTTGCCGAAGGGCAAAGAAAATATGTGGAGAGTCTTAGCTCCTATGCGCGTCAGTTTTTGGGCAGGATGGAAAAACCTGAGGTGGATTATATCAAAGGAATCTCTCCTGCGGTGGCTATAGAGCAGAAGGTGAATACCCGAAATCCCCGCTCTACCGTCGGTACTACAACAGAAATCTATGATTATGTCAAGTTGCTCTTTGCACGGATCGGTGAGACGATCTCGCCTGTTAGCGGACGCGTGGTGACGCGTGATACGGTGACTACTGTTGTCAACGCTATCAATGCTCTGGAGGAGGGAACGAAATTTATGATAGCTGCACCACTGACTATACACGAAGGGCGTGGTTTGGAGGAGGAGTTAAATATTTTGCTGAGCAAGGGCTTTACTAGAGTATTGGTGAAGGAGGAAGTGCAGCAGATAGAAGAGATTGATCCGAAGAAAATCAAGGCTAAGGATGTGGAGATATTGATCGATCGATTGAGCGTGAACCCTAGTGATGAGGATGCCAATTTCCGACTCTCGGACTCTGTGCAGACGGCATTTTTTGAGAGTAATGGGTCTTGTCATGTACATTTTAGAGACCAGGATACTGTCAGGTATTCTGATAAGTTCGAGTTGGACGGAGTTGTATTTGAGGAGCCATCGGTTAATTTATTTAGTTTCAACAATCCTTATGGCGCTTGCCGAAAGTGTGAAGGGTTTGGAAAGGTGCTCGGCATAGATCCTGACCTAGTTATTGCTGACAAGAATCTATCGGTATTTGATCATGCGATTGTACCATGGCGCAGCGAGACAATGAAGAAATGGCTCAAGCCGCTGCTAGACATGGCGCATGAGATTGATTTTCCGATCTATAGACCTGTCAAAGAACTGACCGAGGAACAAATCCAGTTGCTTTGGGATGGAAAAGGCAAATTTGAAGGCATTCATGCCTTCTTTGGATTCATAGAGTCTCAGTTGCACAAAATTCAGTACAGGGTTTTGTTGTCCAGATATAGAGGCAAAACATCATGTCCTGACTGTAAAGGAACTCGCTTGCGTAAAGATGCCAATTATGTAAAGATCGGCGGGCAGTCTATTTCTAACCTTGTACTGATGCCGCTCGATGAGAGTCTTGCGTTTTTTCAGAATGTCGAGCTAAACGAATACCAAGCAGAGGTAGCTAAGCGTATCCTCAAAGAAATTACCAATCGCCTGACATATATGAAGGAAGTTGGCTTGGGCTACTTGACGCTAAACCGCCTTACTTCTACATTATCAGGAGGGGAATATCAGCGTATCAAGCTGGCGACTTCTTTAGGGAGTGCATTGGTCGGGTCGATGTATATTCTCGACGAACCGAGTATCGGGTTACACCCGAGAGATACTGCTAGACTGGGCAAAGTCCTGACGACCCTGAGAAATCTGGGGAATACCGTGATCGTGGTAGAACATGAGGAAGAGGTCATGCGTCGTGCAGATCAAATCATAGACATAGGACCTGCGGCAGGTATTCATGGAGGGGAGTTGGTCTTTCAGGGTGACTGGGACGCTATTCACAAGGAAGAGAAATCTCTGACCGCACGTTTCTTGAACGGCAAGGATCAGATCCCAGTGCCCAAGTTTAGAAGGCCGTGGAGACATAGTATAGCGCTATATGGTGCACGGGAGAATAATCTGCAAGAGTTGGATGTCAAGATTCCTTTGGAAGTATTGACAGTGGTGACAGGAGTCAGTGGCTCTGGTAAGTCGACTCTGATTCGAAAAATACTATACCCTGCACTAGGAAAGATATTCGGCGTGACGGGAGAAGAAACGGGTAAGTTCTCTGGTCTAGATGGAGATTACAAAATGATCCAAAAATTGGAGATGATAGACCAAAATCCACTCGGTCGTAGTTCTAGATCTAACCCCGTGACTTATGTCAAAGCTTATGACGCCATTCGTGCGTTGTTCGCAGAACTGCCACTCGCCAAGCAGCGTGGCTTGAAGCCCGCACACTTTTCCTTCAATGTGGAAGGGGGACGCTGCGAGACTTGTCAGGGCGAGGGACAGGTAAAAATCGAAATGCAGTTCATGGCTGACCTACACCTGACCTGTGACGAGTGCAAGGGCAAGCGATTTAAGGAGGAGGTGTTGGCGATCACCTATAAGGATAAGAATATCTCAGATATTCTAGATATGAGCATCGAGGAAAGCTTGGACTTTTTTGAGGATCAAAAAGCAATTGTATCCCGTCTGAAACCGCTCAATGATGTAGGGCTGGGATATGTGAAACTGGGTCAAAGCTCAAACTCTCTGAGTGGAGGAGAAGCGCAGCGCGTGAAGCTGGCATCTTTCCTAGGTAGGGGTCAGGCCGCCCAAAAGGAAAAAATTCTGTTCATCTTCGATGAGCCCACAACGGGACTTCATTTTAAAGATATCGAGAAATTGCTCAAGTCTATCAATGCATTAGTGGATCAAGGGAATACCGCGATCATTATAGAGCACAATATGGAGATTATCAAATCGTCAGACTGGATCATCGATCTGGGTCCTGATGGTGGAGATAAGGGGGGGCAAATTTGCTTTGAAGGAACACCTGAGGAGATGGTCAAGTTGGAGAATAACTATACAGCGGACTATCTGAGAGAGAAGTTATAACGGGTACAATTCCTATTCTCTATTTTATGTGGTTCAACTTTGTTTTGGCATACCGTCTGAGTGTTCGGTATACATAGGATAATGCCAAATAATATTTGAACTAGTCATGTTCAAACATGCGAAAAGACATATTATTGTCGTAATTTCATCCGAAGCGTCTTCCTATTAATCACTAATTTTGGCAGAGCTAAACGATAGCTATAGACAAAGAAAACAATCCGATATGTCATCAAATCCCGATCCTAAGACTATAATAGTATCTAACCGCCTGCCCGTAAAAGTCGTCAGAAACGACGAAGGCATGGATTTTCAACCCACAGAAGGAGGCCTAGCCACTGGACTGGGTTCGATCTACAAGAGCGGCAATAATCTCTGGATTGGCTGGCCAGGTGCTACGTTATATAGTAAAGAGGAAGAAGAGAGTACGCTCGAGATCATGCAATCACAGAGTATGTACCCAGTGTTTTTGACAGATCAAGATTTAGAGCTGTATTATGAGGGCTTTTCGAACGAAACGCTATGGCCTAACTTCCATTATTTTAATCAGTATTCAGTATTCGATGATCGCACGTGGGAGTCTTATAAGGAAGTCAATCAGAAGTTTGCCGATGCGGTACTGACGCAGGCCAATGAGAAAGACACCATTTGGATTCATGATTATCAGTTGCTATTGGTACCGGCCTTATTGAGAAAGCAAAAGCCAGATTTGAAAATTGGTTTTTTCCTTCATATTCCATTTCCATCCTATGAGTCATTTAGGCTATTGCCATTTAGACGTGAGTTGCTATTGGGGATGTTGGGAGCAGATTTTTTGGGTTTCCATACCTATGACGATACCCGTCATTTTTTGTCATCTGTCAACCGTCTAGCTGGTATAGGAACAGATCACGGAATCATCAATTATAACAATAGACAAATCATGGCTGATGCGCTACCGATGGGTATCGACTATGATAAGTATAATGATGTGGCCTCTCAGCCAGAGACTATCGAAAAGGAAGTAGAGTACCGTACGGCGATCGGTTCGCCACGAATGATGTTGTCCATCGACCGGTTGGATTACTCCAAAGGAATCCCACAACGGGTGAAGGCTTTTGAGAAGTTTTTGGAGCAGCATCCAGAGTATCAGGAGAACGTATCACTAGTGATGATCGTGGTGCCATCCCGATACCAAGTGGGCAAATACAAAGAGTTAAAAGAGGAAATAGATTTACTGGTAGGTCGTATCAATGGTCGCTTTGGTAGACTCAGTTGGACACCTGTTCATTACTTTTTCAGATCTTATCCGCTCAATGCCCTGTCAGCGTTTTACCGTATGGCGCATGTGGGTTTTGTTTCTCCGCTCCGTGACGGGATGAACTTAGTCGCGAAGGAATTCATTGCAAGTAGGTTGGAGAAGAAAGGGGTATTGATTTTGAGTGAAATGGCAGGAGCCTCAAAGGAGTTGTCCGAGGCACTTCTCGTCAATCCAAACAATCAAGCGCAAATGGTGAGTGCGATCAAAGAAGCGCTGGAGATGAGTGAGGAGGAGCAGATCAGTCGAATGACAGTGATGCAAGAGACACTCAAAAGATACAATATCTATCACTGGGTGGATTTATTCATGAGTCGTCTCGACCATGTGAAAAATCAGCAACTTGCACAGAAGACTAAGAATATTGATATAAAAACCATAAAGGAGATCAAGAAGGATTTTAACAAAGCCAGTGAGCGTTTGTTGTTCTTGGATTATGATGGAACCTTAACAGGTTTTCATCCAGACCCACAAGCAGCAGTGCCTAATGAGGAGCTTTATGAAATTCTAAACGATCTATTAGCGGAGGAAAATACGTACATTGTGATTATCAGTGGTCGCGATAAGAATACACTGCAGAAGTGGTTTGACAACAAGAGAATTGACCTGATCGCTGAGCATGGCGTATGGCTGAGAAAGTCTGGTGGTTCTTGGGAAACCATTACGCACTTGACAGATACCTGGAAAGCAGATATCAAAGAAGTGCTAGAAAGCTATGTCAACCGTACCCCGGGGTCTTTTATCGAAGAGAAAGACTACTCGCTGGTGTGGCATTATCGAAAAGTAGAAACGGGACTGGGAGAACTCAGAACGCGAGAATTGATGAGCCACCTCAAATACCTCGCATCCAACCAGAACCTCCAAGTTCTCGAAGGAGACATGGTGATGGAGATCAAGAGTACGGAAGTAAACAAAGGTCGTGCAGCCGCCAACTGGATCAAGCGATACAATGCGGACTTTGTGATGGCTGTAGGAGATGACTGGACAGATGAGGATACCTTCAAGGCTATGCCAGCGAATGCTCATACGATCAAAGTGGGCGGAAACCAGTCAGCAGCTAAGTACAGTATATTAGGCCCAGAAAAAGTACGTAATCTTCTCCGCCAACTTGTAGAATAGGTTTACCTTGCAAATCTGAAAACGCAGCAATGACTCTCCAAGGGTTTTGGAGAATCATTTTCAGAATGAGCCAGCTATACTCATTGGTGCACTGAATAGACACCCATAGTTTTGGGCTGTTTTGCATTTGATTATTATGGCATGTCAAATTCGTTTTTAAATTCGAGAAACCTTCAGTTTTATGAAGAGGAAGTAGAGGAGAGTTTCAGGAGGCAGAATATTGCTACTGAGACTAATTTTGTTAAATATTTCCTGCTCATGTTAATTCTATTCAATCTTGTGTATGGGTTGAAAGATTTATTATTAGGGAATGAGCGAGATAGTATATCTATCTATTTTCAATTCTTTGTGATTTTACCTGTGTACCTGGTTTTGACGGTACTGGTTTTTCGCTTTTCCGGTTTTTTGGATACCCGTTATTTTTATTGGCTTGCTAATTTCCTTTGCCTTTTTACCATAGGTTCTCAGTTATATATGCTCAACCTTAACGGGACGAATGGCATGGGGATCAACAGTGTTTTTCTGATAGCAGTCTTTGGGTCATTCATATTTTCAGGGATTTTGCTTAAACACATGTTATTGATTGTACCTGTATTTGTAATTAGCCTAATATTGTCATTGTTTACTTGGTTCGATTTTGACACTATTTCAATCATTAATACTTGCTTGATTTATTTGATTACGATTACAGGGTTGCTGGTCACCAAGTATCACTTAGAGCAACAAAGTAGGCTAAATTTCAACAAAACAGAATCTCTTCTCGTCGATGAACGAATGCTCAAAGAGAGTTATCTCAGGATCAATTCGCTCAGCGTGATGCGCAAGGACCTCATCGCCATTTTGGCACATGATGTTCGTTCTCCCTTGGCAAGCCTACAAGGAGTACTTCAGCTGGCCAAGGACGGTAGCCTGTCACAAGAAGAAACACTCTATTATATTGATAAAGTGGAGAACCAAGTCTCTACGGTTAATTTCTTGATTAATGATATTTTGGTTTGGATCAAAAGCCAAACCGAAGGAGCAGATTTCGAGAAAGGTGCATTTAATATATCGAGTCTTGTTGAGGATCTGAAGTACTTGTTTGCTGCCGATTTTGAGGAAAAAGAGATCCGTTTTCAGGTAAACCTTTTCGAAGATAATGCCTTTGGTCAGCCTGATATGATAAAAACGGTACTTAGAAATTTGATTAGCAATGCTATTAAATTCTCTGCGGCGGGTGACACGATTACTTTGGAGAGTAAATCTGTAGAAGGTAAAGTCAGTATTGCGATCATAGATGAGGGGGTCGGAATGTCCGAAAAAGTAATGAAGAAGCTAAGAACTACTTTTTCCTCTCAGCTAGGCACGCGAAACGAAAAAGGGATTGGGATTGGGTTGAAGATATGTAGAGCACTGATATTAGCGCATAAATCAAAGATGGAAATATCGAGTGTGCAGAATGAAGGAACAGTAATCAGCTTTCTATTAGATCCAGCGGATGTGACTACAACAAATCAATAATGAATGGTTGACCATTTGTTTCGCTTTAATACCTCAGCACTACTCTTTTCTATATTTCGTATGTCTTCGTATTTTGGTTTGAGGAGTAATATGCCATCGATGGTAGCAAGTCCCACTTTACCTTTTTTGAACAAGCGAACATACCGTTCTTGAGTGATGGAGAGACTGTCATAGTTATATGGAATCTTGTAGATTTTATCAATATTCATCAGTGCTGCTTTTCCATTTTTCTCCACGATTACATTTTGGCCTTTGTCATAGACTTCTAAGTGATCATATATGGTCTCTAGTATAGTTGCCCCCTGTTTGTCTAGGTAGCCCCATTTTCCATCTTTTTCGATGAGATACCCTGTACTGTATAGATTTTTGTTGAAATAGCTGTATTCTTCTGGGATGGTAGTGATGCCATACTGGTTCATCATACCGTATTTTTCATCCCGTTTGATGATGAACAGGTCGCTTGCCACCGGTGAGATTTCTTGGTATTGAACACGAGTGAGTAGTCTACCAGATCTGTTGATGAGACCAAGAAGACTGTCTTGACTTACAATAGCTGTTTCTCCTTTGAAGTCGGAGATATGATCATACTCGATTTTTAGAATCAAATTGCCTAACTGATCCAGAAGACCCCATTTTTTGCCTAGACCGACCTGAGCGACACCTCCATCAAATGCCTTGGCATCTTCATACTGACACTCGACAAATTTGCTCCCGTCATCATGGAGGTAGCCGAAACGACCTTCACGACTGACCAGTATTTTGTGATCTTTAATCTCATAGAGGTCTGGATTAGACTCTTTTTTGTCGTAGTACTGTGAGGATAGTGCTGTACCGTCTGTGTCAAAGAGGAGGAGACCTTGGTCATCTTCTGCTATAATCAAATTTTTTCCTAGTGGTGTTATACTTTGGTAGTTTATGGGGAGGATGAGCTCTCCATTTGGGTTGATCAAACCATGTTTTCCATCAAGCTTTACATCGGCTCGCCCCTGATGAAAAGGGTCAATATCTTGGTATTGGTAGTCTATCGTAATTTCCCCTTTTCGGTTGATCATGCCCCATAGTGCGTTAGACTGTGCTGGAGAGTAGCCTTCCGAAAAATATTTGAGATTGTCATATATTGCTGGGATAAGGAGTTTTCCGCTATGATCCACAAACCCATAGTGTCTATCGAGTTTGACTTTGACCATTCCTTCTCGCATAGGGTAGACTTGTTTGTAGATATAGTCAGATTTGAAATCGCCTTGCGCATTTGCGAGTGCCCAGTTTTCTTCTTTTTTGACGATTATAAGCTGCTCATCTATTGCGATGACTTTTTTGTACTCGATCGGGATAATAATACGTCCCAGATGATCGATAGCACCTTCTAACTCTCGGAGTTGGACAACAAAAGTGCGATTGTCTAACGAACTGAGGTCGTCATATATAGGGGATATGATCAGGCTATCATTAACATTAATGACACCAAAGAAACCTTTGAACTGTACAATGGACCGTCCTTTCTCAAAGGGCTCGACTTGATCGAACTTGCACCGAATCACTAACTTGTCATTGCGATCTACAAAGCCCCAAAGCTCTTTCTCTTCTGAGCGCACGGCGATGAGTCCTTCTGATATGCCTCCACGGACGTCATAGTTATCATTTTGAGCATATACAGCCAAAGTGAGTAGACTTAGAATCATTAGCCCTAAGTAGTGCTTGGCATGCTTCAGTATGATATGAGAGTTCGAGATCAAGTGGCTCTATGATTTAGTTATGCGAATTTAGGGTGAATTTGTTAGTCAACGCTGCTAAGTTTAAATATCCCTAAAAAACAGTAGCATATCTACGTAGCTAATATCTACTTTGTCAGGGAGTCCGTTCATACGGAGCTGTTCGATGATCAGTTTCACTTCATGTTTTTCGCCGTGAAAGGTGAGTTGCATTTCTGTAGTCGATAGGTTTTGTTCGTTAGTGCCGTAGGTCTCTTCGAGATGGATTAGTTTGTCACTTAGAGGGATAGTCAGCGTTTCATCGTCGAAAGTAACCTGAAGAACTCTGGACTGTGGGTTAAGTGTTACTGCGATGGCTCGTCCATTTAGAGTAACTTCTCTTGTCATACTCGTTTCGTCAAAGAAGTTGGATTCAATGGCTAGGGCGTGCTCGAAGTTTTTGGAGACAAAAGACTCTTTTTTGTTTCGGCTGTATTCGTAGTAGGTATAGTCACTGTATCGCTGATAGACGGGCTTGATTCCGGCAGTTTTGAGGTAGGTGTCTCCTTCGTATAGACTGTATCGGGAGGATTTGGATTCAGATTGGCGAATGAGGGAGTCGATATTTTGCGTGTACCAAGGTCTGAGCGCTTGCATGCCGTGGTAGTCATCGAGATATTCTACGATGGAGAGCACCTCGTTGTGTACCGAATCGGGTAAGGTATTGGTGTTGAGGTTTGGAGAAGAAAATTTGGGTAGGCTATCTAAGTCCCAGATGACTTCTCGCTGGATTTTGCCGTCCAGTAGCACGCCGTTTGACACGAGATATTGTTCGAGTCGCTGCACTTGACTCCTTTGACTCCAAGAGAAAATGCCCCATGGTCCGAAGGAACAAAGAATGAGTATGCAGGCAAGAGAGATGGGAATTAGCTTGATGTTTTCTCGTCCAGATACGAAATAAATAATAACCAGTGATAGCCAGATTCCTAGTAGCACGATGAGGTAGCGGTTGATGGTCACGCCATAGTCTCCGATGCGGATACTGATCGCTACGAATAGAAGCCCGACCAAAGGGATCAGTGCGACATAATAGATTTTGGAGAATTTGCTGATCCAGTTGTTTGCGGTGTTTTTGCTAAAGGGATGCATTAGTAGTAGGTTGAATATGCCCAAAACAGCCACACAGATAATGAGGTAGGCGACTACTCCTTCTGGCCAGTCCCATGTGATGACTATTTTCAATCCATAGACATACAAGATCATCAGATAGAGTACCAATAGAGGCATGAGAACGAACTGCGTAAATATTTTTAACCCGCTGGGGTAGACCGTTATATTGTCTAGGTGGTTTAGATCTTTGGGTATCCCAGAGACAAAAAACCAAGTGTTGAATACGCCCTGTACCAAAATATAGAGTTCGAAGTAGCGTATCGAGGGGATGTCTACGTCGAATAATACGTCTAGTGCTACGAGAGCAAGACATAAACCGACGTACAAAAACCCAGCATATAGCAAAGAGGTGACTAGGCGTACAAATAGGAGTTGATTGTAGTTCCAGAATCTATTGAGTCTGTTACGCCCTAGATAGGGAGCGAAGGAGACCAGCAGGTGAATGATGATATTGAATATCGCATAGCGAATATAGGGCAACGAGGTGTTGAGGGTCGTGTCTCTGTCGGGCAAGGTTAGATAGATGATCAATAGTAGGATACTCGATACCACCCAAACCGTAGCGGAGAGAACTCTGTCCAACTGGAGGTGACCAATCATAATCGATACGCTGAAAAACAATGGAATCGCTAGAGCGAAGATGAGCAGGCCGTTGATATAGGGGAATAGGTTGTCTATATCATGTTCGTATTCGGTGAGGTATATGGCGATACTACTGCCAGCTATCGCGGCAAGAATAGTAAATGGAAAATTGTGAAACCCCTCAAAGGCTTTTTGCTTGAGGTAAAGAAGTGAAGGCAGACGCATAGCTCGGTTTTTTGATGATACCTCTGCCTAAACTAGAGAATATTTTAGAATTTGACACGCTTGATTTGCATGGCCTTTAGTATCCAGTTGGGTAAGGGCTTGTGCGGGTCACGATTTCTTAGATTGATGTTGAAATTGATGGCTTTGATCAAGGGAACTTTGTGCGTCTCGACAAATTCGATGAGTGTGCCGTCTGGGTCTTCGATATAGCCCCAGTGTCCATTGGCATCTCCCATATCGAAGCTCTCGTTGCTGAGGACCTGAAATGGAAAGCCAGCTTCGGTGCATTCTTCCACCAGTTTTTTCATGTTTTTGATATCAAAACAGAGATGAATGAAGCCGATGTCTCCCCAAAGGCGGTTCTCGAATAATTTCTTGGGTGTAGAGTCTAGTCGCTGAACGAGTTCTATCTCACCATCTCCGAGTAGTGGGCTGAACCCACCCGTTCTGTCTTTTTTGTGTGTGAGGAGTATTCTGCGAAAGCGCTCTGTGCCTTTAGACAAAGTAGCAATATCATCGAAGGTGCCTGTTTTGTCATAGATTACTTGGTCATAGCCGAGTAATCCAGAGAAGAGTTTGAGGGTAGTGTCGATATCTGATACGCCTAGGGTAGCACCAGAGATCCCTCCGAGATCATGCTTGCCTATATGGTGCCAAGAGTCCGATCCTTTGATCTGTAGGATGTTGTCCCATGGATCTTGAATGTAAAAGGTTTTTTCTCCGCTAGGTTCAGTGACGATTTCCGTTAGGAAATTGACGCCAAAGCTTTTGAGCCTATCGTAGCTTTTTTGGACATCCGTGCTTTTAATTTTAGCAATATTGATTCCGAGATCGCCATAGTCGAGTGGCGTTTCCATTTTGAGAGGTGTTCGTCCAGTGTGTTGCCAAATTTCGTACCCACTACCCCCTTGTAGGTTCATGGCAAGAATGGCTCTTTTGGCACGTGGTTTTCCTCCCATGTACTTGGCCATATAGGTGGCTTCATTGTTGTCATCGAAGATACATGCATCCGCACCGAGTCGGGTGCCGTACCATTGGAAACCTTTTTCTGCATCGTCTACCCCTACGCCTATCTGCTGAATGCCGTATATTAATTTTTCTTCCATTTTATCCATGTTTCGACTTGGTGTGATTCGGATCAACCACGAATATAATAATAGTTTGCCATCAACCCTCTTGCAACAGGAGTGAGTAGGTTGTTATTTTTATAACCAATGTAACTTCTGCTATCGCAGGGCTGTTACCTCTATTTCGATTTTCATTTTGGCATCTGCCAGCCCTGCCACTATCATCGTAGCGGCAGGCTGAGCATTGCCAAAATATTGTCTGAGTATAGGCCAGCAGGGTTCAAAATCTTCCCGGTTTGGGAGAATGTATCTAACTCTTACGATTTTGTCCATGCTGGAGCCTGCATCGTGTATTGCCTGTTGGATGTTTTCAAGGCATTGTTCGGCTTGTTCGATGATGTCTTCGGAGATAGTCATGCTACTATAGTTGTACCCAGTGGTACCAGATACATGAATATAATGTGTATCCACTACCGCACGGGCATATCCGATTTCTTTTTCGAAACTCGATCCGCTAACAATACGCTTTTCGATCACAGGTTTTAATAGTTAAAGTCTGGTTTATCAAGTTTTTTGGCGATCCGTTCTGCCGCGTTGAGTAGCCCAACGTGACTGTAAGCCTGTGGGAAGTTGCCCCACATACTACCGTCGTGTTCATTGACATCTTCGCTGAGTAGTCCGAGGTGATTGCCATGACCCACGAGGTAGTCAAAGTAATCTACCGCTTCGTCTAGTCTGCCGACGCATGCGAGTGCTTCGACATACCAGAATGCACAGATCATAAAAGTTGTTTCTGGCTCGCCGAAATCATCTTGATGCTTGTATCTGTAAAATAGGCCATTGCTGGCTTTTAGGTCTTTTTCCATAGCGATCAGATGTGCTTTGGCACGTTCTGGATCGTGATCGAGATAACCCATGTTGATGAGCTGGAGACAGCTCGCATCCATACGCTCTGTTCCGATGGCTTGGCTGTAGCCTTTTTTGGTAGGGCTATAACATTGCTCTATTTTGTCTTTGGCGATTTTTCCTAGTTTGGTCGCCAGTTTGTCCATTTTTTCATCCTTGATTACACCAGCGATTTTTTTGGCTGCTAAGCAACCCGCCCAGTGAAACAAGTAAGTGTAGCAGTGGTACTGCTTTAGGTTCCTAAATTC
This sequence comes from Reichenbachiella agariperforans, assembly GCF_900142205.1. Lineage (GTDB taxonomy): Bacteria > Bacteroidota > Bacteroidia > Cytophagales > Cyclobacteriaceae > Reichenbachiella > Reichenbachiella agariperforans. Next base: position 579,280 of record NZ_FRAA01000002.1, on the reverse strand, counting down.
CCATAGTCCAGCATCTGCTTGCTCCATGGTTTTTTCGATCAGTCCCAGTGTTTTGAAAATCAAATCTCCACTGTCGAAAGTCTCGGTGAAGATGATACGTTGATCGTAGTATAGTGGCAAAAGTGAAACGAGCACTTGACCATATACATCATTCTGGATATGCTCGTAGGCTTGGTTTCCTACTCTTACGGGCTGATTGTTGCCCATGTAGCCTTTGAGATCGGTTTCTATCTCGATCAATTTTTTTTCACCTCCGATCCCTACGAGTGGCTGGTAGCGCTCGGTCTCCGCACTGGTAATATTCATGATGTAGTGGAAGTATTTTTCGAGTTCTTCGAAGTGCCCGATGTTGTTGAAAGCATTGAGCGTGTAATAGGTGTCACGCATCCAACAGAATCGGTAATCCCAGTTTCGGGTAGACTGGGGCGCCTCTGGTAGACTCGTCGTGAGTGCTGCTACGATAGCACCTGTGTCTTCGTACTGGTGTATTTTGAGGATGAGGGCAGACCTAATCGCGGCTTTCTGCTGGAAGTGGTTTATACTGGCAGTTTTGACCCATTTTCGCCAATATAGTGTGGTGCGATTGAGAAAATTTTCACAAGTTTCTTTGAGCTCAGCTTCCATAGGCTGGCCGTAGGTTAGGACACAGTATTTGGTTTCGTTGAGGACAAACTCTTGGTCGTTGATGATATAGTTCATCGAGATATTGGTCGTCAGTCTGACCTGTGCATCGAGCCCGATGTATCGGATGTGATTGCTGCCAATGCTGCGTTCGGGTATGTTTTTGCCATAGTCACCGACAGGGTTACAGTTGACCTTGATGACGGGGTGGCCAGAGATGGGTTCGATTTTTCTAATGAGCATCAGAGGCTTGTAATGGCGCTCATGTTGTTCGAATCTCGGCGCATAGTCTGTGACTTTGTATTTGCCAGAGGCACATTCCATTTCCGTACAGAGGATGTTGGTGTTTTCGATGTAGTACTGTTTAGAGTCGAATTTGCCGTCTACGGGTAGTACAGAAAACTCGCCTCCCTTTTCTTCGTCGATCATCCTACCGAAGATAAATGAACTGTCAAACCTAGGCCAGCACATCCATGAGATGTTGGTGTCAGTTTTGATGTGCGCGCTGAATGCGCAGTTGCCTATTACTCCGAAATCATAGGTGTGCCTACTCATATATTCCATGTTTAGAATGTGGGAAAAAACCTTTCAAAATCATATGATTAAACTGACAATTAGGGGGAGTACGAGCCATTCAATCCAATCGCTAAAATGATGAAATTTCATCAATTAATGCCATAATTTTTACAACTTTGTCCAATCAATATTTCGATTCTTTAAAATACACATAATAATGAGACAAAAAATCGTAGCAGGAAACTGGAAAATGAACAATGACCTAGAAGCAGGTAAAAAGTTGGCTTTGGAGGTGTTAGAAAAATCTACAGGTTCTGAAAAAGCACAAATCGTTTTGGGGGCACCTTTCATCCATCTGACTACAGTCGTAGAGGCATTAGGCGGTAAAAACGGAATCGAAATCGCAGCGCAAAACTGTAGCGACAAAGAATCAGGAGCCTATACAGGTGAGATATCGGCATCTATGGTCAAGTCTACAGGTACCAACTATGTGATCCTCGGACACAGTGAAAGAAGAGAGTACTTCAACGAGTCAGCTGCACTTCTCGCGAGCAAAGTAGATATCGCATTAGCAAATGGTTTGACTCCAATTTTCTGTTGTGGTGAGCCTTTGGAAATCCGTGAGGCAGGTAGTATGTATGATTATGTCAAGCAGCAGTTGACAGAGAGCCTTTTCCACTTGTCAGCGGAGGATTTTGCTAAATTGTCTATCGCCTATGAGCCAATCTGGGCAATCGGTACTGGTAAAACAGCGAGTTCTGAGCAGGCACAAGAAATGCATGCAGAATTGAGAGCACACCTAGCGACTAAATTTGGTCAGGAGGCGGCAGATGCATGCCCTATTCTTTATGGCGGTAGCTGTAAGCCAGGCAATGCAAAAGAATTATTTGCTCAGGAAGATGTAGATGGTGGGTTGATCGGTGGCGCTTCGTTGAACGCAGACGACTTCCTAGCGATCGTGAACTCTTTCTAAGCGTAACAAAATTATAGAGCCAAGCATCCAAACAAAGGGTTCTTGGCTCTTTTTAATTTTAGGAGACAAAACTCGACCCATTATGATAACAGTTTTACTGTCTATGATTATGTTCTTTGGTGATGCCGAATGTGCTACCTACCAAGATGATCCATGCCAGATATATGGCAAAGTCTACTACGAAACGCGTGACCCTAATCGTGCAGACTACCGTGTATATGTGGAGGAGTCTGAGTCATTTGCCGACGTAGTGGTCTATGAAGAGACGAACGCGCTATACGCAGACCGTCCTGGACACTGGGCTAGAGTTGACAATCCTGGTTTTGCCAATATCTACATCTATTTGGAACGAAATAGGAGTTTGGCCGATTTTAGCATTTATTATACAGAAACTGAATCCTTCGCGGGGTGCAACCGATGACATTTATACAACTATCTATAGCCTGTGCTCCTGAGTACAATGAGGTTTTTATCGCCGAATTGGCGGAAATTGGTTTTGATACCTTCGAAGAAAACGAAACAACGGTAGATGCATACATCGCCAGTGAATTGTTTCAAGAGTTGGCCGTACGCGAAATCATACAGCGCTACAAAACCTTGGCGCCAGCGAAGTATTCTTATCAGGAGATCGAAAAACAAAACTGGAACGAGGAATGGGAGAAAAACTATCACCCGATAGAGGTAGAAGGGAAATGTCGTGTGAGAGCAGTCTTTCACGAACCAAAGCCTGAGTTCGAGCATGAGATAGTCATCATCCCAAAGATGTCCTTTGGTACAGGGCATCATGCCACGACCTATAACATGCTGACGCTGGAGATGGAAAACGATTTTAAGGGTAAGTCTGTCATCGATATCGGTACTGGAACGGGCGTACTGGCCATCATGGCGGATAAACTCGGCGCAAGCTATATCGAAGCGACGGATATCGATGACTGGTGCATCGAAAACAGTACTGAGAATTTTGGTCTCAATGAAATGAGTGACATTGCCGTGCATCAAGGAGTAATCGACGAGATCAAGTTGAATCGCACGACCTATGATGTAGTACTGGCGAACATCAACAAGAATGTGCTTTTGGTAGAGATTCCCAGTTATGCCAAATTATTGGAAGCCAAGGGAACACTTTATTTGAGTGGATTCTATGAGGCAGATATCATGGATATCCAAAATAAGGCTGCTGAGTATAATCTTTCGTTGGACAAATCAGTTGTAAAGGACAACTGGGCTGCACTAAAATTGACCAAATACTGATATTTTTTAAAAATATCGTAACACGTTACTTATCTTTAGCAGTTCATACAGAATCATTTTTAATGTTCAAAAACAGGTGTTTATTTCTTGTTCTGCTATGTACCCTCGGCACGCATCTGGCGACAGCCCAATACTTCGGTTTTGCCTCACAACCAGATAGTTTTGCCATAGATGTGGTACGTAATCTTCGCGGGCTCCATACAGAGCAGACCAACAAGATCGCTTATGATTTTCGCAACATTTGGGACTCCCAAATCAATGATGAGCAAAAGGCATCCATCATCGCGGTGTGTGAAAAAATGGACGAACGTCGGCTCTCTACTCGCCCTTATTATACCCTGTTTTTTAGTGTTATGACCCACGCACATCAGCAAGAAGGGTTGACGGGAGACCAGTTTTCGGGCGTGTTGGATATCTGTCATCAGGCGGTAGACTTGTATGGAAAGGAAGAAATCATCACGGTCTATAAGAACCTAGCGTTCTTCTTTGCCCAGGGTAGTATCTACCACTCTCACTACAACAAGGTGATGAGCACAGGCGGCAGTTTTACTATTGCGTTGATGGAAGAGACTGTAGCGACCAACTCCGCTATTCCTACGGAAGAGGACTTGGTCGAGGAGCCTGTCGAGGAGGAGTTCATCACGGAGGAAGACTTAGCACCAGTAGCAGATGACACGGCTAACGACGGTTGGGCATCTGATGACTGGGGTAGTGGAGGCAGTGACGATGGATGGGGTGATGATGACGGTTGGGGCTCAGACGATGGGTGGGGAGCCGATGATACGTCTTGGGACTCGCCGAGTGACGATGGCTTCTTAGAAGATGACCAAGACTACAAAGAAGAAAAAGTGTATGAGCGAAAAAACTATGCGTTCGAAAAACCAGATTTGGTGGCTCTCGCTCAGTCCAACGATTACGATCCTGTCATCGGAGGGCCTGTGATCAAGGTAGAGGGCATGGAGTTCAAAATAGCTACTCCCTATGATACATTGACGATCAAAGACGTGTCGGGATCGTTTATGCTCAAGACGCAGGAGTTCGTAGGGACGAGCGGGACGGTCGATTGGCCAGACGATCTACAGGGTACCGATGGTGCTGTAGTAGAACTCAAGGGTTACTCATTCAAAACGAATATTCCAAGACTAAAAACTACGCGAGCGGAGATGAAGTATCCAGAGATGTTCGATGGCTCTGTACTGGGTGAGTTTTATTTCAAAAGTGGAAAAAGGAATAAAAGAGCGGAGAAGAATTATCCAGTATTCACGTCTTTGAAATCTGACGTGGTACTTAAGCTTCCTGGCAAGAATGTACAATACCTAGGAGGGTTTGCGATGCGAGGTGCCAAAAAATATGGCAGGTCTATCTCTAAGGAACTGTCTACACTTGAAGTATCAGGAGCGGGCGATCGTCGATTTGTGAGCAAGTCTTATGAGTACATCTTTGAGGATTCGTTGGTTAGTGCTAAGCGTTCTTCGATAGTGATTCATCACCGATCTGATTCGATATATCACCCTGTGGTAGGCATGACATTTGATGCGGGCGTGCCTAAACTAACACTGATCAAAGACGATGGTGGCTATAGGCATACGTACTACTATTCTTCTTTCTTCAAGATTGAATTTCAGGCAGACATGGTGGACTGGAATCTTGATTCTAGTTCGCTCGATGTATCTATTTTGAATGCTGCCAATCGAGTACCTGCACTTTTTGAATCCGAGGAATATTTTAACCCCATTCGATACAAGAAGATGACGGGGCTTTTTGGCTTTCACCCGATCATGCTGGTCGTACAATATGCGAGAAAAGTTCAGGATTCGAAATTTAACCTGTTGGAGCTAGTCGATGCGTATGAGATCGAGTTGTCTTTGGCGGAGGCAGCAGCAGTGTTTTTGGAACAAAACCAATACATCACCTATGATCAGGAATCGGGTCAAGTACAGGTTTTGCGCAAGGCATTTCATTATCAGTTGGCTTATAATGGCAAAAAGGACTATGACAACTTTTTGATTAGTTCAGTTGCGCCTCAGGGAGGATCGAATGCGACGTTGAATTTCGATGAAGGAAAAATGGATGTGCGTGGCGTTAAGCGTGTGTACATCACGCCTGATACAGATGTTTTTATAGAACCAGACAGTAGTGTATTGACTTTGACCAAGGATAAGGGGATGTTGTTTGATGGCATGGTCAATGCCGGTGACTTTCGTTACAGTGGTAAGGAAATGGTACTTAACTACAACGAGTATTTGGTAGAAATGCCTCGTATTGATTCGATTAACATTCAAGTAGAATTGGCAGAAAGTAAGGATCATGAGAAGACTCAGTTGAACAATCATCTAGAGATGACTTCAGGGACGCTTTATATCAATCACCCGAAAAATAAAGCGGGGTTAAGAAAATTTGTTCAATACCCATATTTCGTGTCTAAATCTGAGGCAATTGTTTACTTCGATAGTAAAGATGTACTCGGTGGTGCCTATGACCGCTCCGTGTATTTTGTTGTTCCACCTTTTGAGATGGACAGTATCAACCGAGGTGATGCTGGGACGATAGGGTTTGAAGGGACATTTTATTCTGGGGGAATTATTCCTCCTATCAAAGAAAAGTTGAGCATCATGCCAGACAAGTCTCTTGGTTTCTCACATGAGATACCTGCGGAGGGTTATCAGCTCTACAAAGGAGAAGGTGTGCTATATGATGACTTGACGTTAAACGCAGATGGGTTGCGTGCCGATGGTCGTATAGACTTTAGAACTGCGACTGTTAATTCTGATGATTTTATATTTTATATGGATTCTGTTTCTGCAGTCGGTCAAGAGGGATTGATTCGGGACGGAAAAATCGGCGATGCATCATACCCAGAAGCGGTTTTAGCTGGGTTCAAAATGCTATGGCGCCCACTCAAGGACAGTATGTATATTGAAAACACGGGAGATCCTTTCCAGTTTTACAATGCCACGGCATCTCTGGATGGAAAGGCGAATATCACACTAAAGGGGGTTTTTGGTTCGGGAGAAATGCTCTCGAGAGGGTCACGTTCAGTATCTCAAGAGTTTCAATTTAGTCAGACAGAATACTTAGGTAGACATGCGGAGTTTGAAATCTTGACGGACAACCCAGACAAGCCTGCAATGGCAGGTGAAGACATTGACCTTCACTTTGATTTGGTAGATAACATTGCCAACCTTCACCCTGAGGAGCAGGGTGTTGCGGCGATTAGTTTTCCTTTTGCTCAGATGAAAACTTCTATCCCAGATGCGGTTTGGTATCTCGATTCGGCCAAAGTAGTGATGTCTAAGCCTGATTATATCGACATTGAGGATTCGTACTTTTATACGACGAGAGAAGATTTGGACTCTTTGGCTTTTTCAGCAACAGAGGCAATCTATAATATGAATTCGTATGATCTCAATATTAAAGGGATTCCCTATATCCGTGTGGCGGATGTTGAGATTATCCCTGATAATAATGAAACGACAATATTGGAAAACTCAGTCTTGCAGCCTTTTAATAATGCGAAGCTACAAATCGATACGCTCAATCAATACCATAATTTGTACGATGGAAATCTAACCGTGATTTCTCGTAAGAAGTTCGAAGGGAGCGCTACTTATCAGTACACTAATGCTGTCAAAGATACTTTCGCGATCAAGTTTGAGAAGTTTGAGCTGAAGGGTGTACCAACGCTAGCCAGTGGAAAAGTAGACTCTATGACAGTATCGGGGGGGGTGATTCCTGAGACACAGAATTTCCGTGTTTCGCCAGGGTTCTTCTTCAAAGGTGACGTGACGATGTACGCCAATCAGCGGTCTTTGGAGAAGAAAGGTTATATCACTTTGGACTCTAAAAGTCAGGGAAGGTATAACTACTGGATCAGCTACAATACGCCTGGGGACACCGCAGATGTGGAGATTGATATAGCACAGTCCTTGACAGAAGATGGGGTCGCAGTTACAGCTGGAATTATGCGTGATGAGTTGACTTCTGATCTTTACATGGCCTTTGTGAGAGACCGGCAGAGGTTAGAAGATGACTACTTCTTCCAAGCCGAAGGGATTCTATCTTATGATCTACCCACCAATGAGTTTAGGATACAGATGCCAAACAGGCGAAAGCGAAATGGGTATGCAGGAAAGTCTTTTGTGCTTAATGATGAGACGCAGGAGCTAAAATTCGATGGGCCAATTGATTTGATAAAGAATAAGCCTGAGTTTAACCTGATGACCTCCATGCTAGGAGAGGCACGGCCCGATTCCAACCAGTACAGTATGGATGCTTTGATGGGAATCCACATGGATCTCCACAAGGATGTCATGAGTGCGATGACCGTAGACGTACAGGACATTATAGAGCGACTGGGGCCTGATGTTGCCCATGACAACAGCCTTGATTTGATGATCAAACTGTCCAACGTGATCGGAGATAAATCTACTAAGGAATATGAAAACAGTCTTTTGGCAGACTATAAACCACTATACAAGTTATCAGAGAAGCTAGTGAAGAGCATATTGATCTCTAATGTAGATTTGACATGGTCAGCAGAGCATCGGGCTTGGTACAACACTTCTCGAATTGGGATCTCTAATTTTAATCACGTAGATATTAATGCAGAAGCTGAGGGCTTTTTGGAAATTAAGAAAGACGATGAAGGAGGAGATATACTACATCTGTTTTTCCAGTTTGCACCGTCAACATGGTATTTCTTTAGCTACCAGGATGGTCGCTTGATGATGTTTTCGTCGAATGACGGTTTCAACAACCTAGTGGCTGAAAACTCTACTGTAGCTAAAACGGGTTTTGGTGCCTACACCACTGTAGTGGGGGATGAGTTTGAAGTGACGGGTTTTATTAATGGTTTCCGCGGCAAGTATTACGATATACATGATGACTACAATTTGGAGTTCCCTGACGATGCGCACTTAGAGCATCAGGAGGATGCCTATGAGACGATAGAGGAAGAAGCGAGTCCTGAAGAGCAACCCTATGAAGAAGGTGCTGCGGACACTTTCGAAGAGGTATATGAGGAAGAGGAACCATCTGAGGAGCCTCCTGTCAAGAAAGAGGAGGAGGAGGAAGATGATGGCTTTTAAGCTTTAGAACTCTTCGTGGGTAGTTTGTTTTCTGGACAAAAAATAACCAAGCATCATGAGATAAACTTGATGCTTGGTTATTTTTTGATACGGTTGTGGTTGACGAACTATTCTTCTCTATCCCAGCCACCAAATAGCCAGTTGCCAAGTGCGTCTGGTTTGCTACTTCGCATGAACTGATCTACTGATCTGATCATCTCATTGTGTGAGATCTTGCCGTCTTTGTTGTCATCCAAGCTTTTGAAGGCTTTCGGTGCAAAACGCACCTCGATTCTCATTCCGATGAATAGATCGATATATTCGTTTTGAGAGATGTATCCATCATCATTTAGATCAAATAGCTTGAAGATCGTAGAGGTGAAATTGAGGACATATTTTTTGTAGGTCTCTTCATTTTTAGGATCTAACAATGAAGACATGAAGTTGAGCCATTGCTCTAGTGTACCATGGTCACCATCTATAAACGGGAGTAAGCTGTTCCAGATGGTTTCGGTCATATTCATGACCGTATTGTACTCTTCGGTATCAATGTCGAAATCCCGTACGATGCATAGGTTCTCTCCTATCGCCTCAAAATCCTCTCGCTCGATGGTGCCGCTACGATCAAAATCGAGGACTTTAAAAAAATGTGTTTGTTTCTGAATTTGAATTGGACTTAACATAACTGCTTAATTATAGATTTTCAAGAATCTGTTTTACCGTAGCTCTTTTTGTGTAATCGGGATCATAAAAAGCATAAAGTATGCTGCCATCGCTGGCAATGATATAAGTGGCGGGGACGGGTAAATTTGGTTGAGTAGAGCCGTTAATCTCAACCATATCAAGGTCGTATTTCTTTTTGTATTTTCCAACGAGCGCTTCCTCCATTTGGTATGCTACACCATAGGTATTCATGATTTGGAGATCCTTATCATAGATGATTTTGAAGGAAGCATCAGTTTTATCAACAGTTTTTTCTATGTATTCAGGTTTTTCGGGAGTGACTGCTATGACACTGCCTCCTTTTTCAGAGATGAAGCCAAGCGAGTCCTCCATCTGTGAGAGTTGTTTGTTGCAATAGGGACACCAGTAGCCTCTATAAAACATGAGGACTACAGGTCCTTTTTTCAATTGCTTGGAAAGGTCAAAAGGCTTTTCGAATTGATCCTCTCCCGTAAAGTTAGGTGCTTGATCTCCTTTCTTGAATTTCGAAGATTCTTTTTGGGCCACTACCATTCCCGACAGGGAGAATATGAGGCATACTAAGAGTAGATGGGTGCGAATGTCTTTCATCGAATGTTGTTACTGATTGGGTGTAAGATACGTTATTATGTGAATATTTGGATGGCGGATTTAAAATGGGTATTACTTGATACGTAGGACATCTTTCATATGAAAGATGAAGTTTTGAAGGGACTCTTCCCATGTCAAATCCGCATCCCATTTGAGACCGACGTATGTATCTTTGGTAAAGACGTGCTGGACGTAGTACTTCGTCACGACTGCATCTACAGGTAGTGGGTAGACTTCTGCGCCGACTGCCGAGGCTTTGAGTGTGATGTAGTCTGTTTCTTTGGGCTGTGTTTCGAACCCCAGCGATTTTTTGATCATCTCGCCTGTACCATCGACTCTCATGAGTGCAAATTGATGACCGTCGTTATAGATGGCCAGTGCTGTGACCTCATCGGTCAGTTGGTATTTGAGCGGGCTATAACTAGAGAGAATCTGCTCTAGTTTTCGATTCTTTCGGTCTATTTCCTGATTGAATTTTGCGACTCGCTGGAGGTAGGCCTGATCCACAGCTCTACTGTCCTGAACGATGAACTTCTGAAACCGTGGTACGACGAGGGTTTCTATTTTGAGATCCATGGCATAGCTAGGTATCCTGCGACCTTGGATGATATCTGCTTGTGCAAAGAACTCGGGAAAGTCTGGAATGAGATAGTTGGACATTTCCATCTCTTCTCTGATGATCTCCTTGTTCATCTCTACGAGAATTTTGGTTAAATCTTGACCTTCAATTTTCCATGCATTTTGCCCTTGGCTAATAAAGGTGTTTTCGTCATCAAAGGGAGTCACAGTGATTTTGTATTGGTATGTGGGTTCGGGTTTTCCGGTTATGCGTTTCTGATCTACTAGTATGACATACTTGATTTCGCGGGCTGCTAGCTGTTCAGTAAAGATACGGTTGGCTTCCACGTTGCTAAAGACATCGTCGATGTAAAAGTAGGCAACAGGATCGATTTTCATTTGTCTAAAATACTTGTGGACAAATCGAGAGAGTTCTTTCCAATCCGACCGGATCCGTGGATCTTCTTCGGATCTAGGAGTTGAAAGTAGCACAATGGATTTTCGAGAGAGAAGGTACTTGGGGAGATTGTCTCTATAGGTCAGTTCCTTGAAGTCCATGGCAGCCGCTCCGACCATTTGCGCTTGGCTACTGTGGTTATATATGACAAGCAAAAGCAAGCAGAAGACCCACCGTAAGAATTTGTTCCTATTCTCTGACATATAACCCAAAGACAAAGTATTTTAGTTCAAATTGAAAATTAGATAAATTGATTAACTAGCCGATAGAAAAGAGGATTAAATAAAGCAGAATGTGTAAAAATAGATGCCAATGGGCAAGAGATTCTTTTGAGGCCTACGAAAGATACCATGACGAAGAATGGGGAGTACCTGTGTATGATGATAAGGTGCATTTTGAGTTTTTGATTTTGGAGGGTGCTCAGGCAGGGTTGAGCTGGAGTACGATCATCAAAAAGCGCGAGGGCTATCGTCAAGCTTTTGCAGATTTTGATGTGCAGAAGGTGGCCACCTATACGGATGAAAAAATGGAGGAGCTTCGCAGTTTTGAGGGGATCGTCCGAAACAAACTCAAGATCAAATCAGTGGTCACCAATGCCCGTTTGTTCATAGAGATTCAAAAGGAATTTGGAAGCTTCAGCCAATACATTTGGTCATTTGTCAAGGGGGAAGTGATCGTGGGAAACTGGAAGCAGATGTCTGAGGTGCCTGCTACGACTCCAGAGTCCGACGCACTGAGCAAGGATCTCAAAAAGCGAGGGTTCAAGTTCGTCGGTAGTACAATCATGTATGCGCACATGCAAGCGACTGGTTTGGTCAACGACCATACGGTGGATTGCTACCGCTATCATGAACTTTTGAAAGGATGAAATTGACAATTGCGCAATCTTGATTACCTTCGCAGAGGTAATTTAAAAAGAAAAGGCTATGTTTAATCCAGCAGTTACAGACGGAGTAAATTTATTTGTGAATATCGTAGTATGCTTGGCGGCTTTTGGTGCGGCTGTATCATTGATAGATTTCAGAAACTCAAACAAGAAAGAAGAGAAGCACTAATTGTCCTCTTCGTTAAAGAAATTGAAACCTCAGATTACAGTCTGAGGTTTTTTTGTTTGCAATGGATTATACGAGTTGCTCCTCTAGGTTTTCGCGAATTTCTAACTTGCCTTTCTTTGATGCCTTGCTTGCTTTTTTCTTTTTGCCGGGTGCTTTCTTTTTGTTGAGCCAAACGATCAATCCCGTGATCGGTAAGCTTCCACAGATCAAACTGATGAAGAAGGCAATGGTTTTGCCTGTCAATCCGAGAGCACTGCCCATATGGAGGTCTAGGTTGAGCATATCGAGCTGATCCGCAAAATTGGCCTCATTGAACCGGTCTCCTTGTACCCGAAAGCGCTCCAGTGTATACTGGTCGTAGTAGTATATGTTCCTGTTGAACCACGATCCTTCGTCTTGGTAGGCGATGATCTCAATGGCGTCATCTGGATCTTCCATAAGAGGAGTCATGTACATGCCCGCCATTTGATTTTTTTCTTCTGCCATGACCTTGTACCACGCCAAGTCTAGTACCGAGACACTGTCTGTGGCAGTATCTATCTGTGTAGTGTCCGAGTGGGGGTGGTGATGTCCTGGCTTGCTGTCGCCAGCTGAGGTCACATAGTAAAGGCCATCTTCGAACCACTCAAAACTCCAAACTAGTCCTGTGACTGCAATCACAAAAGCCAACAATAGGCTGTAGAAGCCTAGTACGTTGTGTAGGTCATAGTTGACCCGTTTGAACGTGCCTTTCCATTTGATTTTGAAGCTTTTGTTGCGGTTGGATTTTTTTAGGTTTTTGGGCCACCACATGATGAGACCAGAGACCAGCAAGAAGAGAAAGATCAAAGTGCAAACTCCAACGATAGGTCGGCCTATATCATAGGGTAGCCATAGGGCACGGTGACCGTCGAGGATGAACCGAAAGAAATTGAAGTGGTCCTTGCCGAGGAATTTCTGCTTTTTGATGAATTCGCCTGTGTAGGGATTGACGAATACGGCGGTAAATGAGCGCTTGCCATCAGTAAAACTGCTAAAACCGACTGCTGCTGCTCCATCTCTATTGGCATAGGTGAGCCCTGTAGGTTTGCTGTCAGGCATCTGTGCCATGGCGGTTTCGAGAACGACACTTGGCGGGATATATTCTTTGTCTTGTACTTCTACATATTTCCAAGGCTCTGAACCGAGCGCTCGCTCTATTTCGTCGTGGTAAACGTAGATGCAGCCCGTGATGCTGACAATGAATACAACCAAACCTGAAACTAGTCCTAGCCAGAGGTGTAACCAATCATTTAGCTGGCGGAGTGTGCTTTTTTTGTTTTTCATCGGACGATTGTCATCAATGGGTAATGTAATTAGGGTGATAAAGTAAGCCAATAGTCGAGAGACTATTGGCTTACTAAGTTTGTTATCAATCGAACCTGAAGAATCCAGCGACGAAGTTGGCTTCAACCAATGCGCCTTTTTCGGCAGTCAAGTTTTTTGTATCGATTTTGTATACATAGATCCCGGTGTCTTCTGGAATACACTGATAGACAAAGTCTCCGTTGTGTAGTACAGCGAGTCTACGACCATCTCCAGAGTGCTCAGGCACATCGCTGATGAAGGCTACGGATGGCGTTTCTAGATTGACAACTGCTGTCTCCAAAGGACTGTCTGACCAGCGGCCTTGTTGTGCTCTTTCATCACGATTGATTTGAGCAAAAGCACGGCCATCACCCAGGTATTTGAGGTGAGAAATGGTTTTTCCATCTGTCAAAGCTGCCACGTCGAAGAAGTAGTCTGCATCAAATTCCGTCTCTCCTTTGTTGATTTTCAAGATGCCAGCGGGCTTGGTAGATTGGCTGTATCCGTTGGCAGGGTTAGAGTGAGACACACCGTATATATTCCCATCTTCGTCAGCGAATAGCCCTGCTTTGATATTGAAGCCACCCAATGGACCTACGCGATCATCTTCGATTACTTTGATGAATTCCAATTCTGGATAACTATATACTGCTACTTGAGCTTTGTCCGTATACGGGGTGTTGTAGGTGTCTCGGTCACTGATGTAGTAGCTGAGGAACACGTGGTCTCCGCTCACAGCGAGACCAGAGTAGGCTGCTACATACTCTGTAGTCAAGTTGGAGGCAGGGCTAGAGAATGTTTCTTTGACAGAAATCGTGTTGTTGTCAATGGTGTAGAAAACCACTTGATCCGATTCGCTACTGAGTGATACAGCGAGCAAGTTGTCGTCATCGGCTCTCACGAGATCCGAGAGACTGTTTGCAAAGGTAGCAGAACCTACTTCGCTTAGTGATTCATCTTGGTTTTGGATGATGCTGTGTACATCTGTAGCACCTAATCCACCGATGCTATAGAGCGTGCGATCGATTTGAGTATAGTCGTAGTATCCTGGTTGCTCGATCGCTTCAGTGTTTTGAGCGCTCAGAGTACCGGTCATCACGTCCAAAAAGGGAACGGTGTAATAGGTAAAACCACCTTCACTACCTTGAATAGCAAGAGTTACAGCAAAGTCACCTTTTGCTGGAGAGACATCGTCTCCTTCGTCACATGAGCTCAGTATGCTCGCAGATACCAATGTTGCAATAGCCAAAGACAGTAGTCTGGCACGATTGATCAGATTCATATAATTACGTTTCATTTTTAAAAATTAATACATCGTCTTGCCCTCAGTTTAGAGGACGAATCTCAATTTGAGATAAAAAGCTCTTCCAGGTTTTTGTAGGTAGTACCGATCGTACAATCGGGCGTTGGCGAGGTTGCGACATTCTAGAGTCAGGTTGTATTTGCCCTCTTTGAGACCGTAGGATATTTCGGCATTGTGTGCGGTTTGGGTTGGGATGACTTTCTTGTTGTCCTTGGACCCGAGCTCCGCCCAGTCTAGGAAGTACTGCTCTATATAGCTGAAGTTGTAGTTGATACTCAAAGAACTGCCTGACGGCATCCAATCACTGAAGGTCAGTCCAGCATGGGCATTGCCAAAGAGGTAGGGGGTATTGGGCAGACGAAAGCCCTTTTGGTAGTTTTTTTGCCAACCCGTGTTGGTGTAGGATTCGTTGTAGACAGAGTCGGCTTGATCCGTGATGTTTTGGAAGGTGATGCTTGCGCCGAGGTTTAGGATGTTTTTCCATTGGTATTTGACTCCTCCTTCGATCCCAATATTGCGTGCTTCGCTGAGGTTGGCATAGTTGGTTTCTGGATTGCCTCCTTTTACTACTTGGTAGATGAGGTCTTTGGATTTTCGATAGATCAAACTACTTTCTAAGTGAAACCTGTTGACTTCTCGGAGTTTGAAATCATAACCCAATCCAAAATTGAAATTGTCGCTTTGCTCAGGGCCTAAGTCTGGGTTGGGCTGCACAAATAGCCCGTCTCCGAAGATTTCGTTGGCCCATGGCATACGGTAGGTGTGTTCATAGGAGGCTTTGGCTTCTAGGTTGGGAAGTAGGTAGTATGAGGATGCGATCCCGTATCCGAAGTTCTTTTTGTGACTTTCTACTGCTTCGGTTCGCTGTGTGGAGAGTCCAAAGTCGAGCTGTTTGGAGCTTTCGACACCTAAGAAGAAGTACTTGCCGAATACCGTGGCACTCCATTTTTTCGTTGGGTCGATTTTGTAAGCTAGCCCTACGATCTGTTTGGTTTGGGTATTGGGAAACTGATTGGCAATGCGGTTGGGATTTTCCTTGTCAAAGGTCTCACGTGTAAAATGTGTCAACGAATAGTTGAGAGCCAAGGATTGTTTTGCTCCTATCTCATAGCCAAGGTTGAGCTGGCTCGATAGCTCTTGGTCGTCGAGTGTGCTTTGGGTGAGCGACGACTCTCCGAGTTTTCCTGGATTAGGGATTGCCTCGCCCAGCCAATTGTAATTGTAGCCTCTGAGTGTATCGATGACTTCACTGTGCGTGCGATTGTAGGCACTGTATAGACTCAGGTCTAATCCCTTGACGAATAGATCTTGTTTGGCATACTTCAAAGTGGCAATAGCCGATCGACTGTTTCGCATGATCTTGCCATAGACCGTTTCCATAGTAGTTCCTGTCTGTACTTGCTGGTCATTGCCAGAGAGGATCGCCCCGATCAGGAGCTGATCAGCGTAAGGCTTGTCGACAAAACCAGCTTCCATTCTGAGTGTCCCCGATCGGTAGCGATCATGAAAGCGCTCTACATTGGTGGTATCTACGATGGCGTTGTTTTCGAGGATTTGAGCCCAGACTTTGTAGTTGTTGTCCGAGTAGTTGCCGATCACATTGGTACGGACTGTAAATCCCGTATTTTTGTTGGTATAGGCACCATTGAGAGATAGCCGGTGGGTGTTGAATGAGCCTACGGTGTAGGACATGTCCATGTAGTTGCGCTTGCTGGTGGTGATGATATTGACTGCTCCACCGAGCGCATCGGTACCGAGCCATACGGGGACGACTCCCTTGTACACTTCGATGCGTTCGATCATGTTGACGGGGATGTTGTTGAGACTTAGCGAAGAACCGAAGTTGTCCATTGGGATGCCGTCCATGAAGAATTTGACCTGATCACCCGAAAAGCCATTGAGAGAAAAGTTGAGCGTAGAGCCAAGCCCTCCGTCTTGCATCACGCGTACCCCCCCTACTCGGTTGAGCATGGTCTGTGCGTCAGAAGTTGTATTGAGTAGGTCTTTAGCCGAAATGGCAGTGACTGAGTAGGCCTGTTCGTTGATTTCTCGTGCCATGGATTTTCCTTCGATTTCGATGGCACTCATTTCTACAGTGTTTTCTTTGAGAGTAAAGTTGACTTCTGTCTTTTGCGAGGGTTTGAGTGTTAGCGTTTTTGTTTGCTTGTCGAACCCTAAAAATTGGGCCGTTAGCGTATGCGTACCAGCGGGAATATTGGTGATCTCGAAGCGACCATCCTCATCAGATATTGTCCCGGTGGTACCGTGATCGATGATGATCGTGACACCTAGCAGAGCCTCTCCTCCGGCTGATTTCACCTTGCCAAATACTATTGACCCATCAGATGTTTGCCCTAAAGCGACCTCCCCTACACACAATACCAACCACAGGCAACTCACTGCTATCCTTAACCGTCTCAAAAACAGAATTATTTAGATTTGTTATAAATAGATGCAAATATGAACTTAAGCAATGAGAATGAAAAGCCTTATTTAGAATAAGACTAAATAATTTAATATTTCGACATCTAATTTTAAGAGCAGTATATTAAATCAAGCTTGTTTGGCAACTTGATAAAATGATAATCTCGCATTGTTTATTATCAATCGTCTTTTCGATAAATTCACCCATAATATTATAATCCCTTATCATTTGGAAGAGCAAACTTTAGACACTACAGAAGTAACGAACAAATACTTTGACCGAGATTTGAGTTGGTTGACATTCAACTATCGCGTGCTCAAAGAAGCGCAGAGCAATGATGTTCCTCTTTTTGAGAGGCTCAAATTTCTTGCGATTTATTCCTCTAACCAAGATGAATTTTTTCGTGTTCGGGTAGCTAACCTGCGCAACTATATCAAGTTGGATAAGAAAAAGATCAACAAGGCACTGGAGTATGACCCAAAGGCACTTCTAACCAATATCCATGCGCGTGTCCAAGATCAGATGATCGAGTTTGGTGAGACGCTCCGTAAGAAGGTATTGGTAGAGTTGGAGAAAAATGGCGTGTTCATACTTGCTCCTGAGTTGCTGAATGAAGACCAAAAAGCTGCTTGTCTCTACTTTTTCAAGACAAAGGTGCTGTCGTTTTTACAGCCTTATATATTCGGCTACTCTAGCCGAGAACCGTTTCTTAACAACCGTGAGCTGTATTTTGCGCTACGGATTCAAAACAAATTTTCAGGTAACATTGATTTTGCCTATTTGAATATTCCATCTAATCGGGTTGCTAGATTTTTTCAACTGCCCTCTCCTAATGTTCAGTTTCATTATATGTTCTTGGACGACATCATTCGGATGAATCTGGATTTTGTGTTTCCAGATTATGACATCCTCGAATGTCAGAGTATCAAAATGAACAAGGACGCAGACTTGAATATTGAGGACGAGTTTAGCGGAGACCTTGTGGAGAAAATTCAGAAGCAAATTGAACGGAGGAATGTAGGTGTTCCAGCCCGTTTCTTATATGACACGACTACCTCTGCGGATTTATTGAGTTATCTCAAAAGTGCATTTGATCTAATGGATGAGGATCTCGTGCCTGGGGGGCACTACCATAGTTTGTTTGATTTCTTTCAACTGCCCAACCCGATTGGTAAATCGATTGAGTTTGAACCTATGACACCTTTGCGTAATGTGCGGATAGATAGGCATAGGTCGATCTTTTCAGCGATAGATGAGAAGGATCAGATGCTGCATTTTCCCTATCACACCTATAATTACATCTTGCAGTTTTTCAATCAAGCGGCGATTGACCCCCACGTGAGTGAACTCAAAGTGACCTTTTATCGAATGGCATCAGATTCATTGATCGGAAATGCACTGATGAGTGCTGCCAAAAATGAAAAGAAGGTCACTGTATTTATGGAACTCAAAGCGCGATTCGATGAGGAGAATAACCTAAGGTGGGCCGAGCGGATGCAAAAAGCAGGTGTCAAGATCATCTACAGTATTCCTGGATTGAAAGTACATGCTAAGGTCGCTTTGGTCAAAAAGAAGACTGAGACAGGGATGATCAAGAATTATTGCTTTTTTGGGACAGGAAATCTAAACGAGAAAACAGCCTCGATGTATGCGGACCACGGTTTGCTCACCTGTGACAAAGAAATGGGTGAAGAGCTTGATGACTTGTTTAAATATCTGTACAAGAGAAAAGATCCGGGAGCGTTTAAAAGTCTTTTGGTGTCTCAGTTCAACATCATCGATGGATTTGTCTCTCGTATCGATCGTGAGATAGCGAATGCACGTCAGGGTAAAGAAGCTTATATCATCATCAAACTGAATAATCTCGAAGAAAAAGGTATGATAGACAAGCTCTACGAAGCGAGCCGTGCAGGAGTGAAAATTGATATGATCATCCGCAGTATCTGCTGCCTCATTCCTGGAGTACCAGGGATGAGTGAGAACATCACGATTCGCCGAATTGTTGGGCGGTTTTTGGAGCACGGGCGTATCATTTGGTTTCACAATGACGGGAAAGATGAACTCTTCATGGGTTCTGCCGACTGGATGAAGCGTAACCTCAAAGGTCGTATAGAGGTGAAATTCCCGATCAAGGACAAAGAGCTCCGAAATCAAGTCAAAGAACTACTCCGAGTACAGCTAAAGGACAATACCAAAGCGGTGATGCTAGACCAAAACATCAATAATATCCCAATCAAGGTCAAGCAGGGTCAGCGCCTCTATAATGCTCAAATGGATACTTACTCGATCATCAAACGTTGGGAGGATATGGGCTAGCGCAGAATATTCTGTGGTATTGAATGTAAAGTGTTGGTATAGAGTGGAATTATTTTAATCGAAGCGTATTTATATTAAAATAATTCTATTTTTGAATTTCTTGTAACTCATTATATCTATTAGTAGCATGAAACCAATCTTTTATTTACCACTTTTCTTGTTGACTCTTTTTTCCTGTCGCCCAGCTCAAAAGTCTGATCAATCGACTTTTCAAGAGGTCGTTAAACAACACTTGGGTGATGATTTTCAAACTTTCCCTAATCAGGACGAAACTTACATTCTTGTTTTTTCAGAAGAAGATAGAGAGGGTCTCTTGATGACTACATTTTTAGTTTGGGATAAAGAATCAGAGGCCATCCTCTATCAAAGAACAGTCAAGGATGGCTATGTCAAGTGGCTTAATGCTGATGAGATAGTATATAAAGATACCCCAGGAATTATAGAAGCATCTAACCCGAACTTTACCTATAAGTATGACCTGAAAAAGAAAGTTAAAACAACATATAACCCGAATAACAATGAATAAAACTTCTACAATAACCATAATTAGCATAGTTGCTTTTATTGCCCTGATTGGCATTTGGCAGACTGTGAAGCTAGCGCCAGTTACTACCATAGTTGTCAGTAGTGATCAGAGCGATTCCAAAACGGGTCATGAAAAATGGCAGGAGGAACATGAGGCCAAAGTGGCTAAGCATAAAAAAGAAGGCTACAAAAAAAGTGATAAGCCAAGCCAGTATATCCTGCTGAAAAATGCGTTGATGACAAGAGAAGGACAAACGACGACAGGATATGGATCAAACTATCAGCAGGTCGAGTTAACTAAGGCTAAAGTACAGAGCAGCCTAACTTTGTCAAAGGCTAGAACAAAGGCCGTTGCTGGTTATGATTTTGATGAGAGAGGGCCGGGCAATGTACCAGGTAGAACAAGAGCGGTAGTGATAGATCCAGATGATGCGGACGTATGGATCGCTGGAGCTGTTGGTGGCGGTATTTGGAAAACAATAGATGGAGGACAGTCTTGGACGAATAAGTCTACAGGTTTGACCAATCTTGCGATCTCATGCATGGTCATGGCACCATCTAATCACGATGTGCTGTACGCAGGTACAGGTGAAGGCTGGGGAGCATCTGGAGGAATGATTAAAGGAAGTGGGATCTATAAATCCACTGATAGAGGAGAGACATGGGAACAAATAGCAGCCACTGCTGCCAATGATAATTTTCAAATGGTCAACCGTTTGATCGTTGACCCTCAGGACGAAAATGTATTGCTAGTTGCGAACAGCAATGACCCATTGTATGCCAAATTTTTTAATTCAGGTGTTTTGAAGTCTACGGATGGGGGTGCTAACTGGACGAAAGTACTCAGCACTGACGGATATGCTCAGCAAATCGTCGCAGACCCTAGTGATTTTAATACGCAATATGTATCCGTACGAGGAGTAGGTGTTTATAAATCCCTTGATGCAGGAGATACATGGGTCAGTAGCAGCAAGGGGCTTTTACCTAATGGCCGTCTCGAGATAGCAGTATCCCCTGTAGACCCAAACAGGTTATTTGCTTCGGTGGTTGGTGATGTGTCAGGGACAGGAGCTGATTTATATTTAAGTGATGATGCAGGAGCCAATTGGTCTATATTGACAGAAAAGGATGGTGAAGATTTAGAGTTCTTGGGTGGACAGGGATGGTATGACAATACGGTCTTGGCACACCCTTTTGATAAGGACAAAGTGTATGTCGGAGGAGTGAATTTGTTTTTGTTTACTATCCAAGACGGGCAGATCGAAGGTGAACCGCAGTTTATTGGTGCGAATGAAAACGGCACGGATGCATTTATGGGACTGGTTAATTTTGATAGTGGACAAGTATATGGAAACAAAATAGCTCTTGGGTCTATTGATGCGTCTGAGTTTGTTTCGATAGAGATTCGTTTTGGAGCTGGCCTGAGTCAAAAGGCTCACCGATTCGAAGTACCAGAGGGTGCAACATCTGGTGTGGGTGCTGGGGATTACAGTTATCAGGATTATGTCGATGTACCATTTGAAGTGTGGGACACGGACAATGACCAACAGCTCATGGTTTCGTTCCGTGATCAACAGGGAGACGGAAAATTCAATTTGTTAGCACAAAATTCTGAGGGTGATGCTTCAGTCCAGTCTAGAGAGTATCTTTATGTACACAAAGTCAACTATGATGGGGCTGCTGCTAATTCGAGTATTGCGGTCAATGGTGGCCATGAGTTTCAAGACATGTATTTCTTCTGGCCATTCTTGGTAGAAGGAGCTACATGGGATGATACGAATTTGCCTACTTCTACTTTTGAACTTTATTATGGTCAGTTGGTCAAGAGATACAAAAAGCGTGATGTGATCACAGATGCATACGGGGAGAATGGTGGTAAAAATAGTTTTTCACAGACACAAGGAGCTACGGCTACCGAAGGGGTACACCCTGACAACCATAGTTTGACTGCTGTCATTTCTGATGCTACTGCCCAAGAGTTCCAAATCATCTTGACAGGTGATGGAGGCTTGTACAAAACAGCAGTAGGAACAAACCCTGGGTTTGAAGAGGGAGATTGGACCTTCTCAGGGCTCGGCTTTAATACGACTCAGTTCTATGCTGTGGATAAGATGGGAGGAGAGAGTAGATACGTTGCAGGTGCTCAGGATAACGGATCTTGGATGTCACAACAAAATGATGAGGGCAGTCCTACGTCTTTATATGCAAGAGCAAATGGAGGCGATGGTTTCGGTGTTGCTTGGAATTATAAGAACGCAGACTTATTGTTGACTTCTGTCTACTATAATGCAATAGAAAAATCGAGTGATGGAGGAGCTACTTTTTCTAACGCGACTACAGGGCTTAGTGACTCGGATGAGACGAACGCCCCATTCAATACAAAAATTGAAAATGTAAAATCAGACCCAGATTTGGTCTATGCAGTTGGTGCTAGCGGAGTATGGAAATCTACTAATTTTGGAGGAAGATGGAGCCTCAGTGCTATTAGTGAGCAGTGGGCTCTGAGGACTTTTATGGATGTAAAAATCTCTAGAGCCAATAACAATATCGTTTGGGCTGGAGGAGCCATGACGGACAGCGAAAGCTTGCATGTATCGATAGATAGGGGACAGACTTTTGCTGCGACGAGCAATTACGATGAAGTGACGTTGGGGCAGATTTCAGGTCTAGCGACACATCCTACAGAAGACTCTACGGCATATGTTATTTATTCCTTTGCCAAAGGGCCAAAAATTCTAAAGACAGAAGATTTGGGTCAGACTTGGGTTGATTTATCTGGGTTTGGAACTGGAGCTGTGAGTACTAATGGCTTTCCTGATGTGGCAGTGTATGACCTTCTAGTGATGCCGCATGTGACTACTACGATTTGGGCAGGAACTGAAATCGGGATCTTCGAATCGACTGATGCTGGTGCATCTTGGCACATGCTCGACGGTGATATTCCAGCGGTATCCGTTTGGGAGTTGAGAAATATAGATGACCAAGTGGTTGTCGGGACGCATGGTAGAGGAATATGGTCAGTGACCATAAACGAACTACCCACACAGGGTTTCAATCCCGTCATTACTTATGTAGGGTTCTCGTTAGATGGCAGTCCTAGTGTCAACTATAATCTAGAAATGGATGTTGACTCTGTTAAAGTAACTATTGGAGGAGAACTGGTGTACACGGATAAGACAGCGAAGACTTTGGGCAGTTATGAATATGTGTCGGATGAGCCATTGGCTACAGGTTCTGAAATTGCTGTGATTGCTTATAGCGGAGGTCAAAAATATGTTTCTCAATATTCTACACCAGAAGTATTGAGTTATGGCGAGCCTGTTGATAGTTATTCGAATGACTTTGAAACGACATCCAGTGATTTTTCTGGAGTTGGCTTTACCATTGTTAATTTTGGCTTGGGAAGTAGGTCTATTGTGACTTTAGATGGCTATGAAGACAATGCTAACTATGTCTACACACTAAGTAGCCCAATCATTGTCTCGTCTGATCCCGAGCTCAACAAGGTCGAGTTTGATCAGGTTGTGATTGTTGAACCTGCTAATGACTATGTAGTAGTAGAAGCTTCATTAGATGGCAAGACTTGGGTAGAGATATCAGAGAGGTTTGATGCGTCTATGGATGAAGCATGGAACAGTTTGTTTGGGACGACTTCTTTTCCAACTGTTGATAACTATAGAGCGCAAAGCATTGTGTTGACAGATCATTTTCAGGCTGGAGATGAGGTCTTGATCCGTTTTCGATTGAATAGCAACGCGTCTGTCAATGGCTGGGGTTGGGCAATAGACAATTTGGTGATACAGGCGGAGGAAGTTTTAGGAACGAGCTCGAATACGGTATCGTCATCTATTTTGGTATATCCTAATCCAGTGACGGATCGAATGATTAACCTACAATGGGAAGAGCCTATACGAAGTGCGCTGACTATAGAGTTGCGCAACACCTCTGGTCAGCTTGTAGTGAGGGAAGAGGTAGCGTCTAGCGATCTTGAGTCTGGGCAACTTAGACTAGATCTGACTCATACTACGATCAAAAAAGGTATGTACCTCATGAACTTCAAAACGGACAAAGGAGAAACTCTGCAGGTCCAAAAGGTCCTGATTAATTAATAGGTTCAATTAAGGTTTGGAGGCTTGTGAGCGTGTTCAATTCAGAACCGCTCGCAAGCCATCATAATCTGAGTCTTTGCAGCGTACATACCCTTCTATAGAGTACAAATCACTCATTGCTGCTTTTCCCTCTTCGGTTTCCAAAAACTTGATAATACCCAACGAAACAGGGTAGTAAATATCCTTGCTGATGTGCTGACCGAATACGACAGGATCATTAGGTATTGGCTCGGTAACTTCTATAATTTTTACTTTGTCTGCGACATCTGGGTATTCTTTGACAAGGCGCGAACGGGCATCACGAATCTCACCATCACTAGAGGGTTCAGAGTAGAAAGTTGCGCCAGCATCTGCGATTCCTTTGTATACCATTTTGATGACACGATCATGTGTCCCAGCAAAAGCCATGTGACCAGGCAAAATACCCTGCTGCTCTAAGATGTGTTTTGGAAAGAGGTAGCCAGATGCAGATAGAGAATCCGTATAGGCGATGGATTTTCCGTTCAGATCAGATAGGCTCAAAACACCACTATTAGTATTCGCGACTATCTGTCCAAAATAATTGGACTTGCCATATCGTACCGCTCTTAGTTTGGCAGTAGCGCCATAGAGTTGGTTGGCTTTGATGTAGCTCGCCGAATTCATCATGGCGATATCTCCGTATTGGGAGGCAAAGGCATCTATCATCTCTTCGTAGCTCTCTGGGACATGTAGCGCAAAGTTTAGCCCAGTTTCTTTTTCTAGGAAAGATACTAGGGTAGCACCAGTTTTTTCTACGAGCTCACTGGTTCGAGATGGAGTTAGATAGATTTTAAGCGGGTACTCAGTAGAGCCTAGATTACGGTTGTTCTCGGGTTTTTCTTGCTGTTGTGTGACAGTTGTTTTTTGTTCGATGTGCTGTTCACTTTGTGTCGCTGAGGGTGTATTGGAGCTACAGGCATTGACAAGGGAAAGTATGAGCAATACAGCTCCATGTGTAAATGATCTCGAGTTCACTGTTTCGATCGGTTAAGGTTAGAATCTAAAAAGGTCTAGTAAATCGCTGCGATGATAAAAGAAAAACGATCAAATTCAAACTAAATTGGTGTAAGCCCTATGGCATGGTTGCTGTTGTCTTAGACATTATTGATTAATTTTAGGCGGGCAGGACTCTGCTCCTAAACAATTTTGCTATGAAAATTTATTCCGTTTTGATCGCCATAGTCTTTGGCTTGCTGGGTTCAGTTGTGGCGCAGGAGAGTGATTATTCATTTTTCCCCAAGGTGATAGAGACTGACAAGGGAAAAATTGTCATCTACCAACCCCAATCCGAATCCCTAAAAGATGATGTGCTCCAGTCGAGAGCAGCATTTTCAGTTAAGACCACCGAAGCTGCTGCACCGACCTTTGGGGTGATGTGGGTGACGAGTTACCTACAGGTTGACCGAGAAGAAAGAATGGTTACCCTCACCTCAGCGGAGGTACGAGATGTTCGTTTTCCAGATGCAGTAGATTCTCTTAAGATTCAAAAATTTAAAGCTTTTCTCGAATCAGAGATTCCTAATTGGCATTTGACCTTCCCTTTGGATGGCTTGTTGGCGACTTTGGAAGAGGTGGAGGGACAGGTTACAGACGATTTTCAGCATCAAGCCCCTACTATTTTATTTAGATCTCAACCCGCCGTACTGGTGATGATAGACGGTGATCCCAAATACAATGAATTGGAAAAGGGTTATGATCAACTGGTCAATACGCCAGTTTTTCTCCTCAGAAAGAAGGAGAAATTTTTTCTCTACGGAGGTAATGATTGGTACAAAACGGACGATTTGTTAAAGGGTAAATGGAGTAGAATCAAAAATCCACCGACGAGCCTCAGTGCTACAGAAAAAAAATACAATAAAACTGCAGATGATACGATCTCTGAATCTGAGGACAAAAAGCAAGACCCAGAAATTATCGTGGTGACAGTTCCTACTGAATTGATTGTGACCGAAGGTGAGATGGATTGGGTCCCTATTCCGAGTAGTGGACTGATGTATGTGGATAATACATCCGCAGATCTTTTTATGGAAGTGGAGACTCAGGACTTTTATCTACTGATCTCAGGTCGATGGTTCAGAACTGAGTCATTGGATGGTGTATGGGCTTATGTGCCAGCGGATCAGATTTCTAAAGAGTTCAAAAATATCCCTGAGGAGTCATCTAAAGGAGACGTACTAGCGAGCGTACCTGGTACAGCAGCAGCACGAGAGGCTGTGCTAGATGCGAATATTCCACAGACAGCTGCTATTGATCGCAAGACCGCCACGGCTAGTGTGACGTACGATGGAGATCCGATATTCAAAGAAATAGAGGGAACGAGTTTGTCCTATGGAGTGAATACGGCGAGTTCAGTTTTCAAGTCCAAGGATGTTTACTTTCTCTGTGACAATGCCGTTTGGTTCAATTCACAAAATGCCACTGGGCCATGGGTCGTATCTGACGTGAGGCCCGTTGACATAGACAAGTTGCCATCTGAGAACCCGAACTATAATGTGAAGTATGTGTATATCTATGAGAGCACACCTGAGGTAATCTATGTGGGCTATACGCCAGGTTATGTAGGCTGCTATGTGTATGGTTCTACTATTATTTATGGTACCGGCTTTTATTATCCTGGTTGGTATGGGCGCTACTATTATCCACGTCCTGTGACCTATGGCTTTTCGGTACACTATTCTACTTATGCGGGTTGGAGTGTAGGTTTTGGTGTAGGATACGGTGGTTGGTATGGTGGCAGAGGCTGGTATGGCCCTCCATACTATAGGCCGCCATATTATCGTCCACCGCATCACAGGCCTCCTTATCAGCGTCCCCCACATGGCAACAGACCTCCTGCTGGCGGAGGCAATCGACCAGGAGGAGGAACACAGCATCGACCAGACACGAGACCTGCGACTGTACCTCGCGGCAACAACCTTTATAATCACCGTCAAGATGTCGCACAATCAGGAAACCGTACGAGACCGACGACTCAACCAGGTAGAACGACATCTCCAGCTACTAGACCAGCCAATAGACCTGAAACTCGGCCTGCGACTACTGGGGCTGGCAGAGGAAATAACGATGTGTATGGCGATAAGAAAGGCAATGTGTACAAGAGATCAAGTGATGGGTGGCAGCAGCGTAGCAACAATGGATGGTCAGCACCTTCGCAACGTCCGTCGAATGGACAAATGAATCAAAGTTATCAAAACAGACAACGGGGCACGCAAAGAGCACAAACCTATCAGCGGTCTCGGCCTGCTGGTGGTGGTATGAGCAGAGGCCGTAGATAAGAAATTATGAAAAAAATCAACCTAACAATCTGTGTAATGTGGCTTGCCATAGTGACTGTCTATGGGCAAGATGCTCACTACTGGACGGAACAATTCGGAAACAAATCTATGTTACTCGGTGGCAATGTCATCGGTAGCGTCGATGATCTAGGCGCTACTTTTTATAACCCTGCTCGCTTAGCATTGCAGGATGATCCGAGTTTTTTGATTAGTGCGCAGGCGTATCAGTTGATTACGCTGGGGGTTAAGGACGGCGTACAAAAGGCTGACCTCAACGAGTCTTCCTTTGGGAATGCGCCGACGTTGGCTGCTGGGAGTTTTGAAGTGCCGTTTTTGCCCAATCATAAATTTGCTTATGCGTTTTTGTCTAGGCAGCAGGTAGATTACAATTTAGGTACGCGCTCTGAGATGGTGTATGAGTTCAATGATACATGGCTGGGTGAGGAGACCTTGTACATAGATTTTAATGTGAACAAGACCGTCAAGGATGATTGGATGGGAGGTAGTTGGGCCTACGCTATTTCGGATCGATTTAGTGTTGGTTTTTCAGGTTTTTACTCTGTGTTCAATCAGAAAAGATCATACACTTTATTTCAAGATGGACTGAGTAATGATAGTAGTGCCGTAGCGTCTTTTGAAAGGACGCGCATTAAGAAATTTAGTGCATCTAGTATCGTCCTCAAGGCTGCGGGAAATTATGAAACAAAGAACTTTAGCCTTGGGATCACGGTCACGTCTCCTTATCTCGTATTCAAAACGAGCGGAGGCACAGAGTATGACGAAGTACTGAGTGGGTTTGATTTTGATGAGGACGGAGAATATGACGATGATGGTCGTTTGATGAAAAACACTACCAGTGACGTGGATGTGAAATACCGAACGCCATTTTCAATTGGTATTGGTTCTGCGTATGATTTTGGCCCTGTCAAGGTGCATGTGAGTGCTGAGTGGTTTGACAAGGTCAGCCGCTATGCTGTCATGGTGCCAGCACCATTTTATGCGCAGAAGGTTCCTGATTACTTGTTGGACGGAGAAGAAAAACTTGAAGTCAAGGACAGGCTCTACGATGAGCGAAATTCGGTCATCAACTGGGGCGTGGGGTTGGAATTGAGTTTGGTCAAGCGACTGAAAGGTTTTATGAGTGTAGCGTCTGATTATTCTACGCTGGATCAGCCCGAAACAGGTATATCAGGTGTAGTCACAGATAATTTTGATAACTCGGTTTTCACGGCCAACATCTACCACTATGGGGGTGGTTTTATGCTGAACTTCAATAAAATAGAGGTGACCCTAGGTACTACTTATTCCAGAGGAACTCAGTCTATTGGAAAGATTGTCAATCTGCCAGGGGATAATTCTAACCCAGATGAAAGAGTTGATGTGCTGTGGGAGCGTTGGCGCTTTTTGGTGGGCTTCTCTCTTCCGTTTTATAAGTTTGGCTAAATGATTTTTGCTCTAGCGAGAAAAGAGAAATAGATAGCATGCAGTCGTCTACCGCATGCTATCGTGAAAGAAATAATGAACCTGGTTAAGCGGGTTCGACGCTTTTCGCTGAATTTGAAGTAGTTGTTTTTGTTTTGGATTGTACCCATGCCGTGGCTTTGTCTGCGATCTCGAAGGCTACAGGGACAAGATAGATCGTCAGGCAGAGAGAGGACATCAGTCCACCGATGAGCACCCAAGCCATGGCGTTTTTCCACTCAGCACCAGCACCTGCGGCGATTGCAATCGGAATCATCGCAATCACCATGGCGATGGTTGTCATCAAGATTGGCCTCAATCGATCGTTGCCTGCTTGTACGACAGCTTCACGAGTGGATAGGCCATCTCCTTTGAGCTTGATGGCAAAGTCCACAATCAGAATAGCATTTTTGGCGACAAGCCCTAGGAGCATAATCATACCTAGGATGGTGAATATACTCATCGTCGAGACTGACAAACCTAGGGCAAGCATCGCACCGATCACGGCTACAGGTATGGAAAGTAGTACCACGAGCGGGTAGACGAAATTGTCATAGAGTGCGACTAAGATGAAGTAGATTAGCAATAGAGAAATGCCAAAAGCACCACCTAACGCACCGAAACTTTCCTCTTGGTTTTTGACATCTCCACCCCATACGAAACTCACAGTCTCAGGAAAATCAGCAGCAGCCATTTGTTGTTGGATAGACTGGGTGACATTGCCGACCGGTACTCCCAGTGCAAAGGCTGTAACGCCGACTGATTTGATTCTATCTTTTCGTTCCAGCATAGAGGCTGATGTACTTTGATTCACTTCGGCAAACTGACTCAGGGTGATTAGCTGACCTTTGGTGTTGATGAAAGGAATCTGCTTGACATCCTCGGCATTTTTGCGATCAAACTTGGTGAGTTGTATCATGATGGGGTATTCTAGACCGTCCTCTCGGTACTCATTGTCGTCATTGCCTTGAAGCGAATTTTGTAGCGTAGCACCGACTGTGGCGACATCTAGTCCGAGCATGGAGAGTTTGTCTCGATCGATTTTGATTTCTACTTCGGGCACGCCTGTTTCTACGGATACATTGACGTCATTGGCTCCTGGTGTATGTTCGATCATATCTTTGACGCGATGCGCTACCTCTATCACTTCGTCGTAGTTTTCGCCTACGACAGATACGTCGATTGGTGCAGTCCCCATGTTGACCATGCCTACCAACGAAACACCTACTTTGACACCTGCATATTGCGCTCTGATTTGGTTCATTGTTTCGATCATATATGCCTCAGTGTTCACATTTTTGAATTGTTCTTGATCCAATATGACATTGAGCTCAGACTTGTAGGGGTCTCCGAGTCCCGTGCCTCCGATTCCAGAAGAGGGCCCGCCTACGTTGGTCAAGATCATCTTGACCTCTGGTTTGGAGGCGATCCAGTTTTCAATTTCACGAGTACGGAGATTATTGGCTTCTATACTGGTGACTTTGCTGTATTCGAGGTTGAGTTTGAATTCACCTTTGTCTCCAGATGAGAAAGTCTCTGATCCGATCACTCCCAGACTTCCGATCCATCCTGTCATACCAAATAGAGCGAGGAGGATAGCAAAGAGTACCCATTTTTTGTTCATGATCCATTTCAGGGAATTGTTGTATCCATCGTTGATCCAGGTCAGTCCTGATTCGAATTGGATCAAGATCCATTGAAATGGGTTTTTCGGATTGAGGTGAGTGATTTTAGAAAACTTGGACATCAGCCATGGAATCAATGTGAAAGAGACCAAGAGACTGAATAAGGTCGCTACAACGATCGTCCACGAAAACTGACGGAAAATATCTGCGACAAAGGACTCGACCATGGTGACAGGAATAAACACGATGACAATCACCAAAGTAATAGACACTGCTGTCAATCCAATCTCTGCGATACCATCGATGGCGGCTTTTTTGGGAGACTTGCCCATTTCCATGTGTCGGTAGATGTTTTCCAACACTACTATTGAGTCGTCCACGAGGATTCCAATCACGAGTGACATGGCGAGTAGGGTCATGAGGTTGAATGTGTATCCCATGGCGAACATAAAGGCAACTGTCGCAAGTAAGGACGCTGGTACAGCGATCATGACGATCAGTGCGTTTCTAAAACTGTGTAAGAAGAGCAGCATCACTACCGCAACGAGTATAATGGCGATCTCTAAGTCGTGAAGGACGGCATTGACCGCTTCGAGGGTGAATTCTGCGTCGTTTTGTGCGACGGCAAAGTGGAGGTCCTGTTTGTCGTAATGCGCTTCTAGTTCTTCGAGTTTGGTGAGTACGGATTCGGATACTTCTACCGTGTTTGCATCTCCTTGTTTTTTGATGCGAAGTAGGATGGCACTTTTTCCATTGAGTCGGGCGATACTTTCGGCATCTGCTATGTCGTCGGTGACTCTTGCGAGGTCTTTGAGCCGTACGGTTCCGCCGTCTTCGGTGGTCGAGACGATGAGCTCTCGGATTTCCTCTACATTGGCAAATTTGCCCGAGATCCGTACCGTCACCGCTTCTCCGTTTCCTTTGACTTTCCCTGTAGGGAAATCCAAATTGGCATAAGAGATCGATCGAGTGACCTGCAGTAGGGACAAATTGTAGTACGTAAGTTTTTCGGGATCTACGCTCACGCTGATGGTGCGCTGCTCTCCTCCTAGTATGTCTATCGATGCGACTCCTTTGAGCTGCTGGAGTTGAGGGATGAGTTTGTCATCCATCTGGGCATAGAAGTACTTGCCGTCCATGTTGGAAGTTGCACTGATCTGCAAGATGGGTAGATCGTTGGGTGAGATTTTGGAGATCGATGGGTTCTCTGCATCGTCTGGTAGATCACTGATGACGTTGTTGATTTCACGTTGTGCATCTTGCATCATCAGGTCTAGATCTGTTCCACTTTTGAAGTTGACAATCACGATCGAGGCGCTCTCGAGGGACTTGGAATTGATCTCATCGAGATTGTCCAATTCGGAGATGGCATCTTCTATTTTTTTGGAGACCGAGGACTCTACTTCTGAGGGTGCCGCTCCAGGGTAGATGGTCGTGATCGTCAAGGTAGGGCGAGACATCTCTGGGAGGAGTTCATAGCCGATTTTGTTGAATGACAAAAGCCCCGCGATCGACGTGAGCAAAAAGATCACGAGGATGAATGACGGTCTTTTGATCGAAAATTCTGCAATATTCATGTTTCAGTATTTTGAGTTATGATTAGTAGGATACTTCGACACCATCGCTCAAGTTGATTTGACCGTTGGTTACTACTATGTCGTCTAGGGTGAGGCCTTCTTTGACTTCTATTTTTTGCTCAGAGGTCATGCCGACTTTGATGGGTTGGAGGATGGCTTTGCCTTCTATGATTTTGTAGACTTTGGCGTCTTTGGAGGAACCCATCATGGCGGTCGCTGGGATGGTGTGACTTGTGCCGTGAGGATGGCTTGTATGCTCTATCCATCCATACATCCCTGATTTGATCGGGTATTCTGTTGTGTTTTGGATTTTGACTTGTACGTCAAACTTGTGTGCTTCGTCTGCTTGATCACTGACCATAGTGATGGTACCCGTATAGGAGTGTGTAGGGTATACATCGGATTTGACCGTCACTTGCTTGCCTTTTTCAAAATCCATCACTTGATCTTCGGGTACACTGATGACGAGTTTGAGATGGGAGATGTCTATGAGTGACCCGAGTGATCTGCCCGGCGCGAGTACTGACCCTACATCGAAGGTGCGCGTAGCTAGAGTACCAGCGAAGGGGGCTTTGATTTTGGTGTTGCGGAGTTGTTTGTTGAGCAATTTGAGATTGCTCTCTGCGCTGGCCAGTTGTAAGCTTGCTTTCTCCAGATTGATTTTGGCTACTGCGTTGTTGTCTGTTAGTTTTTGGTACCTATCGTATTCGCGTTTGGCATCTTCGTAGGCAGCGGTTGCTGCGATGAGCTGAAAACGTATTTGTTCAGAATCCACGGTAGCGATCAATCCATTTTTGGGCAGTTGGTCTCCTTCTTGGGCAGAGATGGCCAGTACTTCTCCCTGTGTTTGAGAGGTGATGGTGATGGCTCTATTGGCCTCAAAGGTTCCCAAGTATCTTCTCGTTTCTTCCAGTTGGGTTTCTTCTACTTTGGCGATCTTGACGGGCACTTTGATCGAGAAATCCCGAGTATACACGCGTGCTTTGACTTCTTCAGCGTTGCCTAGTAGCGAATAGATGGTCCACCCTCCGAGTAGTGTGACTGCCGCTATTGCGACGATGATTTTGCTTGTTTTAGATTTTTGGATTTCCATTTCTTTATGATTGACTTGATGATGAGACTTAATTGTAGTGGGTTAATAAGTGACCTTCTGCTTTGGCTAGGTCTAGTTTGGCTTGCTGGAGGCGTACCCATGAATTGAGATAGTTGGTTTGTGCTTCTGTAAGTTCATTTTCTGATTCGATGATCTCCTGCACCCCCACGACTCCTTCACTGTACTGCATCTGGATGTTTTGGTAGATGTTGGTAGCGAGCTCCATGGACTGTTTTTGATTGGCAACCTCACGTTGGTGGACTTTGAGCTTAGAGAGGGCATTGATCCTTTCGTTTTCAATGCTTCTCTGGGTCATTTCCAATTGTGCGTTGAGTTGTTTCATTTCTATTTTCTTTTGTGTTTTTTGAGAGCTCTTGACCATGCCGTCAAATAACATCCAGTTCAGTTTGAGCCCCACGTAGCTAAAGTCATAGTGCTCGTAGTAGTTTTCGGACTGGTCACCATAGCCCATCACTCCATAGGATGCGACAGCCGATAGGTGTGGCAGGTAGCCTGAGTTGATCTGCTTCTCTTGTAGATCTAGGACTTCTTTTTGTTTGTTGAGTAGTTGTACTTCACTACGGTTTTCGTAGTGGAATGCATCCTGAAAACTGAGTGCAGATAAACCTGGGTTCAGCTGATGTTCGATCGTCAATCCTTCGTCGGTATCCATATTGAGCAGGAGTTTGAGGGAGTTGATCAGGTAGATGTAATCAGCCTGTAGTGTAGCGGTATGGTTGTCCAAGCTGGACTTGTTGATGACGAGTCGATCTACATCGGTCGTATTGACTAGTCCGCTCTGCATCATCATGCGCGTAGAAGCAATGAGCGTATCGAGTGATTGACTGTTGTCTTCCAGCATTTCGATTTGTTTGGCAACTACCTGTGCATTGTAGTAGGTAGATGCTACCCGAAACGTGATATTTTCCTTGGTCTGTACGTATTGGATTTCTCCCATTTCGTTGATGGTCTGGGCCGCTTTGATGCCAACGTTGAGACTAGGGTCGAAAATTACCTGTTCCAGTTGCAGTGCGTAGGTGGACTGATGTGGCGTACCGAAACTTGCAGCGGCATATCCTTCTGCCTCTGGACTGAAGGCACTTGACGGGATCACCGTGGTGGGTAGCTGGGTATATAGGTCATACTCTGCCCCGAAACCTATTTTTGGTAGTGCGGTGCGTTTCACTTCTTTGACCTGCTCATCATAGAGCAACTGGTCGTAGAGGCTGTTTCCTATTTCTAGGTTTTGCTCCAGAGCAAGGCTTACACATTCGTCAAGTGTGTAGACTTTTTGCGCGTGACTTAGCAGTGGCGTCAGTAGCATAATAAATGTTGCAATGTTGATTTTCATTTTGATTAATTGTTTTAAACGTTTGTTTAACTCAGGAATAAATTTTTTTAGATCATGACAAGGGTTTCAAAAATGCTTCCATGATGCTGAGCGTGGTGTTTTTCCAGTGTGGTTCGTAGCTTTCATAGCTTTCAAATCCAGCCGCTGCTAGTTTTCCTGTTTTCGTCAGTATTTTTTTGGAGATAATAGGAAAGACAATCATAGAAAATAGGGCCATCTGAAAGTCAATGGCTTTGATTGGTCGAATCTTGCCGCTGTGATAATCTAAGTCTAAGGTCGCTTGTAGCTGCTGTGTTTCTATTGCCGCTTGCTCTTTGTTGAGGTCAGAGAGCATGTCGAGCAGATTTGGGTTATAGTGTGTCTCGCTAAGTATGAATATGGGTAAGCCCTGATCATTGTTGATTTGATGATTGAGCCGATCGATGTATGTTTTGATTCGGTCTAGTAAGTCGCGTGAGGTATCGTTGAGGATGCTCAGCCCGTCTTTGGTATAGGATCTGAATTTCTCCTCGAAAATGGACAGAAATAGCTTCTCTTTGCTTCTGAAATAATAATTGACGAGTGCGACGTTTACCTCGGCCTTTTCGGCTACTTTTCGCATGGTTGCCCCTTTCATACCTAGCTCTGAAAACAGCTCACGTGCTGCTTCTTTGATTTTTATTTCGGTGCTATCGAGTGATTCTTGGGACATAGTATCTATTGGACAGCAAACGTAATTTGAATGTTTGTTTTAAACAAGTGTTTAAAATTATTTTTATAGATAATTTTTTACGAAGCTAGTTGAGCGTATAGCTGAGCCGGATTCGTATGATGTTGTCGTTGAGGCCATAGTCGTAATCTGTCACTCGCACAGTTTGCCAGATGTAGTGGAGGCCTATTTTGAACCGTTTGGTGATTTTGTTGCCCAAGACTGCCTCCCAGCGGTGCTGGCTTCCTAGTGAGTATTGTATACTGTTGGTGAGGGTTACAAAGGTCTCCCATGTGAGCTCTGCATAGAAGTTTTCTTTGCCGAAGAGGGTGAAATTTGGTGGGGCTAGACTTAAGCGGTAGCGCATTCGAGTTTGGTTTTCTTTGTTTTCGTTGATATAGAAAAAGCGCTCCTCAAATCGTAGGCGGTGGTTGAATTTTAGGATTTTGGTATTGGGCCAAAATAGCATGGCTTCTTGAGCAAAACGAAGTTCATTGAGGTTCGAGGATTCGGTATTGAAGGTTTGAAAATTAGAAATCGCGAAGCAGAGATTGTACAAGGAATTGTTGGACCACTTGATCGTAGGTCTGTAGTACATTTGATGAAATTTGTAGTCGCCCATTGAGGTTCGGTAGCCAAAGTCCCCTCCTACCTTGGTGTTTTCCCCCAGTTTGTACCATAGCGTCAGGTCTGTCCAGCCTTGGTGTCGGGTGAAGATCTTTTGTGCGGCTAGTCCTTGACACATAGAAAGCACTAGCAGGAGCAAGACATATTTTTTCATTTGCTAAAATTAATAGAGAGCAGATAAACACTTAACCATTGGCTTAAAACCTTTTTCCTATCACCAGACCAATAGAAAAAACATCATAAAAATCTTTTAGTAGATAACTTCCTGAAATCGCGGCTTCCCATCCGTTAGATTCGATGAGTGCATATTCTGTAGTGAATCGAGCCACAGCGATGGTCTCGTGTGGGTCTGTCTCTAAGCCTGCGCCGAGGTAGGCTGTCCACTTGGGCAGGATTTCGTAGGTGGCTCCTAGTGTGAACACAATTACATTTTCACGTTCGATGAGGTTGGCATCACTGTCCTCTACTTTGATGTTGACGAGTTCTATGTCACCATAACTGGCGATGGCCCATTTTTCGCCTAACCAGTACTCGTAGGCATACCCCCAAGTAGGCGCCAGCGTCGTTTCTTTTTGATTTGTTTCTACATTTCTGCCCTCGGGTATCCAACTAGTACCTGCGAATAATGTAAGTTTATGTCGTTTGAATTCTTCCGTTTCTACAGTTTCTTCTTCTGCCTGTGCGTAGGATAAGTGGCTAGAGAATAATAGAATGACAATGAGAGGTTTGATAGAAAGTTTCATGGTTATGAAGGAAGTAGTTATCAATCAATAAAGGTCACTTATTTAGATATAAATAGAAAGGAGATACAGGAATGAAAAAGCAAATTTTGATCTGCTTGATCTGGATTGGTGTTACAACTCTCACTTTTGCACAGCCACCGAGTTATGATCAAAAACTCGGAGAAGATGGCGCAAAGCAGATTGCTACGACAATCGGCCTCTATGAGGAGGAAGAGTTGACCGCCTATGTCAGTGAGGTAGGCAATCGTCTCACCAGGCAGCTAAGTAATAATCCTTTTGTCTATCAGTTTTTCATCTTAGACGAGCCCATCCCTAATGCCTTTGCTCTGCCCGGCGGGTATGTGTATGTGACACGTGGGCTGCTAGCATTGATAGACGATGTGGATCAGCTGGCCTGTGTGATGAGTCATGAGATCATCCATGTGCATCGCAGGCATAGTGTGAGGCAGATGAAAAGGGGTTTCTGGCCAGCAGTTTTACAGCTACCAGGGCTTTTGATTGGAGCAGTAGCGGGAGAGGATGTAGGTCAGATTATCAATACTCCGATCGCTGTGGGATCGAGTTTTTTTGAGGCGAAGTATAGTCGAAAGCATGAAACGGAGGCGGATGATTTGGGTGTGCAGCTCGCCACACGTGGAGGTTTCGATCCTAATGCCCTTAGCCCGATTTTGGAAAGGATAACGCAATGGGAGGAGGCTCGTACCGAGCGTGTGGAGGAGAAGAATTATTTTAGTAGTCACCCTTATACTCCCGACCGGATTCAGAACCTGAATGATGCCACAGCAGGTTTGACAGTTCAGTTAAATGAGATGCATCAGCAGTCGATATTGGAGGTTTTATCAGACTTGCCCTTCGGTGAGAATCCTGATAAGGGAATATTTTTCGATAGTCTGTTTTTGCATCCCGTCATGGATTTTAGCATGGTTTTCCCATCAGGATGGACATATATCAATCAGCATAATGCTGTCGGGGCAATGAATGAAACCAAGGATGCTTTTCTCTTTCTGATGCTAGCAGACACTGTCAAATCACCAGAGCAGCATGGTATCGAAGTGATCGAAAGAGCGCACAACCTGAACAAAAAAGTGAAAAGTGAATCGGTACAGGTCAACAACAGAGAGGCATTCCTAATATCTACTGTGGAGCAGGTAGATGGGGAGGAGATGCATGTACACTTTATCTGGATACAGTATGGCGATCAGGTGTTTAAGATCACTGCGATCAGGAGTGAAGACTTCAAAGAGGGACTTAAACAAGCTAGTCTATCCCTGCATCCGCTGACACCATCCGAAAAAGCGAGATTATACCAAAAACGTCTAACTCTAGTAGAGTCTGTAGATGCAGAATCTATAGCTGAGCTAACTGCTCGGACCAACAATGTGCTTTCCCCCAACCTTCTCAAAATTCTGAACGGGCTGCCAGCGGATGAAGATTCTATTAAAGGCACTGTTAAGGTCGTTTCAGAGAGGCCGTATTTTGATGAAAATTCCGATGATTAGAATGGTAGTTGATCACGCACGTGCTGTTTCCAAATTTTGTATCCTTTAGGGTTAAGGTGGAGCATGTCATCTACGAATAGATCCGTCCTTGGTCTGCCGTCTGGTGTCAGCATGTGCTCGTAGATTTCTATCCAGTGCATGTGTTCATTGACCTCAGTGTGTGTACGTAGAAGTTCGTTGGTTTCGATGATTTTGCTTAGTAGGTATTCACGACTAGGGCTAGGCTTGATGGAGATTACAGTGATCTGTGCTGCTGGGTTATGATTTTTTATTTTCTCGGTTAGGAGAGAAAAATTCATGAGGATATCTTCTGGTGATTGCCCATTGCTTAGGTCATTGTCTCCACCGTAGAGAACGTAGTTTTTAGGACGAAAATTCTCAAACAAACGGTCGAAGTAAAACAAACACCACTGATAGGACGAACCTCCAAAACCGAGATTAATTGCTTTTTTGTCTGCGAGATCACTTTCCAAAGTATCCCATAGCCGTATCGTGCTGCTACCATAGAAAGAGATACAGTCTTGCTCGTCATGTGTTGTTAGTTTTTCTATCAATGCATCGACTTCATCTTCAAAGAGAAATTCGACACTCGTTTCGTTAGAGATATCGTTGGTTAGCTGCTGGGTGTCGTTTCTGAAGTCCATCTGATACTTTCGTAGAAAGGGTTTGACTTCAGTACAA
Organism: Reichenbachiella agariperforans; assembly: GCF_900142205.1. Taxonomy (GTDB): domain Bacteria; phylum Bacteroidota; class Bacteroidia; order Cytophagales; family Cyclobacteriaceae; genus Reichenbachiella; species Reichenbachiella agariperforans. The sequence continues at coordinate 540,845 of NZ_FRAA01000002.1, read as the reverse complement.
CCATACTCCTTCATTTTTTCACTGAGCTTGAAGGGCTTCTTGATCTCACATGCAAACTTGTAAGCAGTGATTCGTTTGTCAAAGTTGGCCATGACGATCGGTACGATCAGGGGTTCTTTCTTGACTTTTTGTAGTACTTTGAAGAAGCCTGATTTGAAATGACTAGGCGAGTGCTCTGTCGGGTGAGAGCTACCTTCGGGGCTAATGATGATGTTTTTCCCTTCATTGAGGGCATCATTGATCTGGTGGTAGAATTTCTGGTGGCGAATCTTTTTTTCTTCTATTGTTTCTACAAGTGCCTCCGAATCGGCTGTACTTACACTGATGAACCCGAGGTTGTCGTAGTAGTTTTCATGTGCGTATTCCTCAGATTTACCTAGTCTCACGATGCGTTGGGCATGTGCTCCATACTGTTCATAGACGAGTGCACTGAGGTAGTGAGAGTCGAGCGTGATCTGAAACTGGTTGGGTAGCGTGTAGTAGGGCTCGTTGAGTAGGTGGTTGTAGATAAATATGCAACCTTGTTCCGTAGGCATATTCTCTAACCCTTTCAGGTAGATGGATGGGATAGAAAATGCTTTTTTACTCGCCTTGACACAATCTAACTGTATTTGGTCTACTGATTTTCCCTCCGTGTTTTCGGCTACACTACTATAGATGTCCTGTAGTGCACGGTAGAAGTTGGACTCTCGCTGTGTCTGGTGAAGGTTATCTAGGCAGAGTGATGCTAGGTTTTTTTCGGGACCGATTCCTTTGAGCTCCGTACGGTGGAGGATTTCGATGGCGTGTGGGATGGTTAGTTTGTTCTCTAGCAGTAGCGGTACCGCATGGAGCGGAGAGTGCACCATGAGTTTGGTACTGTTGCTGTTGATGAGTGTGCTGGCGACTAGCAGCTCTTCGTTGAACTGTGTAGCAATGAGTCGCGTGCGAACTGCCCGCAACTGGTTGTTGATCAGCCAGAGGATGCGCTTTTGAAAACTGAGGGCGAATTTGGGATACTGCTCACAGTGCTTTTCCAAGTTGTCCTCTGGGATATAAAGGACAATAGCATCCTTGGTGACATGAGAGGTCATGGCACTTTTGATGCCTAGCATGCTTGATGAACTGATGAGGTAGCCAGGTGTAGAGATCGACCGAAAGGGGACTTTATAGGGTTTATTGGTTTCGATACTGAAGTTCATACGGGAGTATTGTACCTCTCCAGACTCTAGTAGATAGATTCCTTTCTTTTCTTCGTCCTGTTTGATGATGACATCATTGACGAGATATTCTCGGCGCTGCATGGACTGAGCTAGTACAGCCAAATCCTCTTCGTCAAAAGCCTCGAAGAAAGGAGACTGTAGCAGCAATATCACTTTATCGATTTCGTCCCGTTCGAGTTGTGCCAGATAGCCTTCGGATGATGTTTCTGTCGCCAGTGACTGTAATGCCGCGGAGGTGTTGGCAAATAGCTCACTGGTATCCTCGACGAATTTGTGCGACTGTATGTTGAGGAAGGTATAAAAAGCAATAGAGAGTACTATGTCATCATCGAGTAACGTGATTAAGTCCTTGGTTTGCCACATAATCAGTCGAGCCTCATCCGATGCGACACGTGCAGTGGTTTCGTTTCGGTAGGGTGCGATGAAAGCATCCATACCTATGGGGGCATATTTGGACTGACTCATGCCGGCTAGCAGCTCTTTGTCATTGCTGTGTAGGCTCTGATCGAAGTGTACCGTGCCTTCTAGTAGGATATAAAATTGATCTACTTTGCTGAATTGCTTTTTGAGAATGTCTCCCTTCTTTCGAATGACTATCTCCCCTTTGGGCATCAGTTGGTCAAGAGGACTAGGTAGTGTATCGGTCATCTGCTCGTTGCGGTTCTGTCTGATTGCAATATAGGTAAGCATGCTTTGATTTTATTAAATAGAAGGCCTGCTATTTCACATATTGTTGTAAATCGGTAGGAAAAAACATGGTAATAGTGAAATATTGATAACTGCATGCTTTTAGTTTCTAGTTGTCAAGGATGAAGGAGAATTGTCAAATCATTTTTATTTAATCCGATCAGTTAAGTAGTTTTGAATAGAATCAATCTGTAACCAAACCCACTCTTCTATGTTTTCTGTCAAAAATATATTTCTCTATTTTGTACTGCTCTGTCTGGGTGCTGCTGTGATGTACTTTTTTATTCATCAGGAAGTGACTGATGATAAGACGATCGTTGTGGACAAGGAGTCGCTGTACTACCATTCTCTATTTCGCTATGGTACGAAGCACGATAGTTTCAATGATAGTTTGGGACATTTGGATGGGGAGCATCTGGATGACTTGGTGGCAGATTATGTGCGGGATGAGGTGATGTTTAGAGAGGCCAACCATCGAGAGTTGGGCGAGAAGGATTCTGTGATACGCGCTTGGTTAATCGAGAAGATGGAGTTGTTGGTACATGGTATGATGCTGGAGCGAGTGGTGATGACTGAGGACGAAAAACGGGCACACTTTGAAGAAAACAAAGAAGACTATTTCATTTTACCAAATTACACTTTTGCGCATGTGTTTTTTGATAGCAAAAAGCACGGAGCGAAGCATGCGATGGAACTAGCTCATCTGGAGCGTGAAGATTTGAATCAAAACGATATTGGCTTTGATGATGCCTCGGGTCGTGGTGATTTGTTTAAATACCATACGTTTTATACCAAGCGCAATAGTCAGTATGTGGCCAATCATTTCGGAGAGGATTTTGTGAATGAAATCGATAAGGCACCTATTTCGCATACGCATTGGACTGGGCCGTATGCGTCTAACAAGGGATACCATTTGATCATGCTCACTGCTCGAAGTGAAGGTAGGTATCCAAACTATGAGGAGGTAGCCGATCAAGTGACTCAAGACCTACAGACGATCAAAGTAGCACGGGTGAATCAGATAAAAATAGAAAGACTGATAGATAGCTACACGGTGGTGATCGACGAGACGGTCAGGTCTAAATAGTCTAGTCTAGCTCCATGAAGTAGACTAGATGGTCGTTGATGTAATACTGATCGTTTACGATATGTAGTGGTAGAGTCAATGCGGGTTGTTTGTAGAAATCTAGTTGCAAGGTAGCTGGTTTATCCCCTTCAGTATTGATGATGGTGTAGTTCCCTTTTTTGGTGCCGTGGTATTTGCCTGCTGAGCCTATGAATATTCCAGTACGCTTGGTTTTGCTTTTAAACGAACCATCGTAATAGAGCCATATTTTGTTTTCTTGACTGGAACTTTCTTCTCTTTCAAAGGTGAAAATCATTTTTCCCGTCAGGTTTTTACGCCAATCGAACGTTTGATTCGCATCGGTGACCCTTGGCTTGGTGAATGAGACTTGGTTGAGCAGGGGCTCGATCTTGTTTTCAAACTCAGATATGTATTGCTGTGGGGTGTACATGAGCACGGTGACACAGTAGCCGTATGGCCCACATTTAGCTATCAAGTAGCCTTTGTACATATTGTTCGTATTTGTTTGAACGGGGGCGATGAGAAGGTCTTCTGTCATGGTAGGTTTAGCGCGAAGCTGGATATCTAACTGAGGAGCTAACTCGAACCCAGATTTCCAGTTATTTTTGATTTTGTCTAAACTCGTTTCGTTGACAAAATAGAGCGCAGTTGCTTCATTGGTAGAGTCGCTATACAGGGTGAAAATACCAGTGCCTCTAGAGAGGTAGCCTGTCCAGTGAGATGGAATCTCTAATTGTAGCCCATAGTGAGGTGCTAGTATGATTTCTCCACCTTTGTATGATTTCGTAGGCTGTACGATTTCTTGACCGAAGACGTCAAACAAAAACACGGAGGAAAATAGCCAGGTGATTAGTAAAGTTTTCATAGTTTCTAAAATGCTTCATTTATCCCGAAATAAAAACCAGACGCACCCCCTTCTCCCCAGGCTATATCTAGATTTAAGTTGGCGCGTGATTTTTTATTAATCATGACACGTAGACCTGTACCGAACCCGAAATCTAAATATTCGAACAACGATATATCACCATCTCGATAGCTTGCCGTAGTGGTGTTGACAAATACGACGGCTCCAAAAGTTTCTTTGTTTCGCTGTAGGGGCACTCGGTATTCTATCTCGCCGTAGACGAGATCTTCACCTCTAAAACGTCCCTGAGTGTAAGCTCGTCCCGATCGGCCAAACTGGTCCCAGCCGACTGCTGGGAGATCGAGATAGGGTACATTGCCAGAGGTCACGAACCAGCCATACGTCCATACGGCGATCATGTGTCTGGGTCTTTTTTGACTCAGGTTAAAATAGTCACGATACTCCATCCAGAGTAGGCTGGAGGACTGATCGCTTCCTAAAAACGCTGGATTGACGCGAAGGTTGACGAAGGCATACCGACCATGATAGGGGTTGATCGCATTGTCACGACTGTCGTAGAGGGTATTGAGACTGATGCCTGAAGTAGTATATTTTTCTGGAGAGAAATCTTTGGAACGACTATAAGCATAGTGACTGGTAATCACAGGAGGTATACTATCAAGATCTAGAAGCCTATCTTCTATCTGTGCATGCATATCGAGGTGATAACCGAGACCAAAATAGAAACGAGTGCTTTGATACCGTTTGAGGACTGTTTCGTGAATTCTTAAATAGTGAAAATCCATCATTTGTTCGTCTGGTATAGGGCTGCTAAATAGGCTTGGGTCGTAGGTAATACTTCCAGGATTGGTTGGTTTGGCAGACTGAGGACCTGTACCGAGACCATAGGTAGGTTGCGAGGTGATAAAATAGCGCCAGTCACCGAGCAGATTCCAACTGTCGTTGGCTAAGAACATATTGGTTTTGGCGGTGATGATCCATTGTTTTTTGGTGGTATAGATTATCGTCCCTAGCCCTGAGGAGATGTGTGTTGTCTCGGGGTCTCCCATATACCAGCTAGCCCCTGGTGCTAAGCCGAACATCCAGCCATTGGTCGGGTTAGATGCGATTGCTGGCAATGGGATGATGGAGAGTTTTCGATCTTTCTTCGTAGTTGTGCTGTCGCCATCGCTGGCATGAAGCACAGTGGTCATCGTCAACAATAGGAATAGTGTATATAGGATACGCATGAATCTTATTTTAGTGTAATTTAAGTTAATCAAGGTTGAAGATTACAGGCTTTAGCGTTTCTGGATTTAACTTACTCATTATTTTGTAAAACATGTCCTATAATCTAGTCAGGGTATAGGGATTCGAAACACAGATATTTATTAAGTTTATACAATCACTTACCTAAAAGAAGAATTATGATGAAATCAATGATTGCCTTGATTGGGGTTCTGTTAACACCTTTATTTATTCACGCTCAAGCGATTGAGTTTTCAGGCTATGGAGGGTATATGCTCAGCGGCAAAGCTGAATATTACCGCGGAGAGGTGGACGTTAAAAATACAGGAGTCTGGGGTCTAACCTTGGGCTATGATATGGGGAATGGTACCCAAGTGCAGTTTTTGTACACTAATAGTTCTGCGGACTCGGAGACAGTGGATTACGATGCGATTCTATATCCCTATCATAACCTCACGCTCAAAATGGAAAACTTTCATATTGGCGTGGAAAAGTCATTGGGTGGCGATGAAGTTATTCGTCCTTATGGGGTGTTTGGTCTCGGTCTCACGAGCTATGCGCCGCAGGAGCAGGGCTATGAGACACGGGTGTTTTTTTCGATGGGACTTGGAGCTGGAGTGAAAATTTTTCCAACAGAGAAAATAGGTTTTAAAATGCAAGCTAGAATGTTTATGCCTTTGTTATTCGATGGAGTGGGCATCTATTGTGCTTCGGGCTCTGGTTGTGGTGGTGGTTCATCGTTTGCAGTGCCTATTGTGCATGGGGAGTTTAGTGGAGGTATCATTTTTAGGTTAGAGAAGTAATCAGAGGAACTGTGTGAGTAGGAGGGTCATTTTTTGGAGATTGGTGGTTTTCTCTTGCTGTTTATGGAGCATGACTCCCGCCTATGCTCAAATTATAAAATCATCAGCTAGAGATGACGTAGACTCTGTAAAGATCAAAGCTGATCGCTTTTTGTTCATGGGGGACGAGGTGTTTTATATCCGTCGTGATACAATAATTCCGATTTGGGATACTACAGATTATTATATTCGAAAAAAAGATCTTGACCGTTCCAAGGTTTTCTATGATTCTATAGAGACTAAGATGTCACGATCTAAGATGTCTAGTATGGTTTATGACGCTCTTTTTGTCAACCCTAAGGATGGAAAAAGCGGACAATACGATGACGGAATGAGTGAATTTCGCTTCTTAGCCTATGAGGATAAGGTTATTTCACCTCTTAAATTCAAGCACATCAATATCTTCGGGTCGAGTTTTAACGATACCACGAGGAATAAAGTTGACAAGTATACTAATCTCATCAACAAAACCCATATCCATACCCAAAAATGGGTGATTCGGAGTATGTTGACTTTTAAGGAAGGGGATTATATCAATGCACAGGCATTGGTAGATTCGGAGCGTTTGCTTCGTTCTAGGCGTTTTATTAGAGCCTCTCGTATCATGTTGAACCCTGTCTATGGTGAGGATAGTGTGGAGGTACATGTTGTCACGCGAGATGTATTCCCATTTGCTCTGGCGATACGTCCTAATAATGGCAATGGGGCTTTGGTGGGGCTGAGCAATGTCAACATCGCTGGCTTAGGGCATAAGCTGGAGTATAATTATATATCTGATGGAGGGAGTGAAATCTACTATGATATCAACAACCTCTTTGCGACGTATATTGATATAGGCTTTGATTGGTCGTATCATTTTAGAAAGCAGGGATTTGGTGTTACGGGCTATCGAGGTTTCTTGACGCAGAACATTAGATATGCAGGAGGTATGGAGCTTAGTAAATTCATTTATGGTGACTATAGGTATGACCCTATAGCTGATTTTACAGAGACTTTTCACTTCAGTGTTAACCGTGCGATGCTGTGGCTTGGACATGCTATACCCGTAGATTTTAGATTAGGAGGGTTAGGATTTTCTAATAGTACGAACTTTGTCGTGTCTGCTGGCTTGGATATGCAGGACTTTTATGACAAGCCTTTTGTAAGTACGGATAGCAATTATATTTTTCAAGATCGCTATAATTATCTGATGCAGGTGGGCTTGTCCTCACGGAACTACTACAAGGATAAATATGTAATTAACTACGGTCGTACGGAAGATATTCCGTCCGGAGCGGCTGTTAGTTTGGTGGTAGGATTTCAGCGTAGAGAGTTTGTAGATAGATTTTTTGTAGGCGGTAATTACAGTCGAGGGGGTTATATTCATGGGTTTGGGTATCTGAATAGCAAGTTTTCCTTAGGAGCATTTTTGGATGGTAACCATATTGAAGACGGGGCTTTCAATGCGAACTTCGATTATTTCACTTCTCTACAGCGGGTGGGCTCGTTTCGTCTACGGCAGTTTGTGGATATTGCTTATTCACAAGCGATTAATCCCTCAGAGGATATTTATATCCGGGGACAAAATGAGTTAGGGATTAGAAACGTCTCAGGGTTTTATCTGAAAGGTACGAGTAAGTTAAATGTCAAGTATGAAGCGTTGATGTTCACCCCTTTTAATGTTCTCAGTTTTCGTATGGCTGCTTTGATTTATGGAGAAGCGACCATGGTAGGTAATTCAGTCAATGATTTTTTTGATACTGACGTATATGCCGGTGTGGGTGTAGGGTTGACTTTTAGCAATGACAACCTGGCGATTTCTACAATCACTATGCGTTTGGGGTATTACCCTAATCTCCCCCTCAATGCGAATTCTAGCTGGTATGAACTCTCAACCAACAATAGGTTGAGTTTTAGGGATTTTGATTTGGAGGGGCCAGAATTAATAGAGTTTAGGTAATGGTTTGTGGTGAAGTTCAGGTTTCAACCCGTGATTGAAACCTGAACTAATTATTTAGTTATACGAGGTAAAATTTTATTTTTTCCTTTCGTCTACTTCTACATTTTCATCTATTTTCTCCACTTTAATATCTAGACTTTCTTCTGTTGCAGGATTTCCTAATGAATACGTAATAGGCAAAATCATTCTTACGTTGACTGCTTTTCCTCTTTGCATTCCTGGTTTCCACTTGGGGCTGTTTCGAATAACTCTCAGCGCTTCTGCATCACAGCCACTTCCAATACCTTTCACAACTTTGGCTTCAGTTACATTTCCTTCAGTATCAATAACGAACTGGACGAATACTATGCCTTCTACTCCTGCTTCTCTAGCTGCGATAGGGTATTTCAGATTTATGCCGATGTATTCGTAGAATGCTTTCATTCCTCCTGATGGGGTTGGCTGGTCTTCTACGATATCGAATACATCATCAGCTACTTTTTTGTGCTCTACCAATTGTGCAAAATCATCATTGGCGACTAGTATTAGTCCAACTTTGTTTTCATTTTTATTGACATCCATCCATTGTACGGTGTTGGGGTCAATTCCTATTTGATCCATATCTATACTTTTTGAAGGCGCGTCGACTTGGATGTAATTAAATTTTTGATCTGGATATTCAGCTCTGAGTCTGTCCAGTTCCATTTGCGCGTTTTCTGGAATATCAGCTACCATTTCGGCAGAATCTACTACGTTTATTAAGTCGTCGTTACAGGCAACCATCAGACTTAGTAGCGTAAAACCTGCGATGGCAGTACTGGTTTTTAACCAATGGGTCTTTTTTAGTTTTTCATTCATCATGTTTATTCGTTTTATAGTTTGACTCTTTGCGAAGTAGTTACCACTAGCATATATGGTTCGAATGGTCATCTGAGCCAATAGTTGTTGGTAGCTTGATTTGTCTTCACGTTTTATTATTTCTTGATCCACGAGATATTCGTGGGTTTCTTGCTGGGAATTTTTGTACAGCCATATGATTGGGTTGAACCAAAACACTGCTCTAGTTAGATAGAGTATCATCATGTCGAGGCTGTGCCATTGTTGGCTATGTACTTTTTCGTGCGCTATGATTTGGTGTTTGTCATTTGAATCTTCTACTTCACTTTTGTTTATGAATATCAACCGAAAGAATGAAAAGGACGGATGCAATTCGGTCATGAAAACTGCTGAATTGGGGTATTCGTTTAGCCGTTTGGCATGGAATGAAAGTTGAATGATTTTAAGCAATTGATAAAGAAATGCTCCTAGCGTAATACAACTAACGATAACATAGAGTGAAAGTCCTACATCGATTGAGCTTATTGAATTTACTATGTGTTGTGATTCTCCTATCTGTATAGGAGGCAGGTGCAGAATAGGTATTGTATCAGCTAGTGCTGGTTCTGTATTATTGTCGTAGTTGAGCCGAACGAATGGTAAGCCCCATGCAGCTAAGGTGCTCATAAGAATGTATACTCGTTTCAGCTGAAAACTGTGTTCCTTGTGAAGGAAGACATAGTATATGATACCTGTGGTAATCAGTATGAAATTGGCCTCAAGCAGATAGTTAATCAGTGCTATTTTCATCTTTTGCTATGTTTTGTTTCACGTGTGTCATGAGTGCATCTAGATCATCGATATCCATGTTTTCTTCTTTGGCAAAGAATGAAACTAGGTTTTTGAAAGAACCGCCAAAGTACCCGCCTATGAAGGTCTGTAGAAATTGTTTGCTGTAATCAGTTTTTGAAATTTTGGGATAGTACTCATGTGTTTTGCCGTGAGCTGTGAAACCCACAAAATCTTTTTTGACCAAAATTCTTACAATAGTGGAGATTGTGTTGTAGGCGGGTTTTGGCTCGGGTATTTTCTCGATGATGTCGTGTACAAATCCTTGGTCTAAATCCCAAAGTATTTGCATGACCTGTTGTTCGGCCTTAGTAAGTTCTTTCATAACTAATTGTTTAGTTATATGGGGTTTAAAAAATGCCGATGTGTCTCAACGGCAGAATGAAGGTAAAACTAAAAGCTTAGTTATACAAATTTATAGACACAAAAAAACCTCAGCCATCCGACTGAGGTTCTGTAATCATGCTTATCTTTTGTACTTACAGTACGATACCGATAAAGGATTTGAAGGCGATACCCATGAGACCTGTGAGGATCATGGTGATCCCGAGACCTTTCAGTCCGTTTGGTACGTTGCTGTACTTCAGTTTTTCTCTAATAGCTGCTAGCGCAATGATCGCTAAGAACCACCCGAACCCAGAGCCAGAGCCATAAGCTGTAGCCTCGACAATTGTATAGTCTCTCTGAACCATAAAGAGTGATGCTCCGAGGATCGCACAGTTCACTGCGATCAGGGGCAAGAAGATACCCAGTGATCCATACAATGAAGGAGATACTTTTTCGATAATCATCTCAACCAACTGTACCATCGCAGCGATAATCGCGATGAACATGATGAAAGTCAAGAAACTCAGATCTATCGTCTCGAAGCTACTACCTAGCCAAGCTAGTGCACCTTCTTTCAATACATACTCTTGTAGTAGCCAGTTGATCGGCACGGTGATTGTCAATACGAAAATCACGGCTGCACCTAGACCCAGTGCGGTAGATACTTTCTTTGACACAGCGAGGAACGAACACATACCTAAGAAGTATGCGAAGACCATGTTGTCAATAAATGCGCTTTTTATGAATATATTAATTGCTTCCATGTCTCTTAATGTTCTACGTATCCGTTTTTAGTTCTTTGTATCCAAATGATGATACCCAACACCATAAATGCGCCAATCGAATCGACCATCAATCCATTGGTAGGGATGGCGAAACCAGTGAGGTTTTCGATAGTTCCGTATACTGGAAAGTCAAACACTGACCCTGACCCGAATAGTTCTCTAAAGAACGCTACCGTCAAGATGATCCACGCATAACCAAAACCACTACCTAGCCCGTCTAGTACAGAGTCGTAGGCTTTGTTGGCCATGGCGAATGCTTCTAGACGTCCCATGACGATACAGTTGGTAATGATCAGTCCTACGAAAGCACCCAGTACCTTGTACATATCAAAGAGATAGGCTTTGAGGAATTCACTTACCAGTGTCACGAGCGTAGCAACGATCGCTAACTGTACGATGATCCTGATTCGACCTGGAATGATATTTCTCATCATCGAAATGATGAGGTTAGAAAATACGATTACGAACACTACCGCGATGGACATGACGAGTGTTGGCTGCATCTTGACTGTGACGGCCAGTGCAGAACAGATCCCCAATACCTGTATGGTGATCGGGTTGTCATCGTTCAGCGGGTCAGTAATGAATTTCTTTCTTCTTTTGGAAAGTAAAGGTTCCGATGGCTCCTTGACGATCGGTTGTTCCAAAGTTTCTGTACTCATTTCTTTATCTATTTTGATGGGTTAGACCCAAGTAAATATCAATTAAATATTTTGCTCTTCAGTGACTGCTGCCTCTTCTACCGGTGCTGCTACTGCCTGAGCTTTGTCTCCTGACTGCACCTTTTCGATGTAGGCAGCGTAGAAAGTCAAGTATTGTTTCAGCATGGCGTTGACACCTTTTCCTGTCAATGTCGCTCCAGACATGCCGTCTACGTGGTGATCATCTAGTGGCTCACCTTTTTCACCTTTGACCATAGAGACAGAAGCGATGTTGCCCTGCTCATCAAAGATCTTCTTGCCGACATATCTGCTTTGAATGACAGATGTTGTGATTCTAGCACCTAGACCAGGTGTTTCGGACTTGTGGTCAAAAGCTACCCCTCTGACTGTGTTAAGATCACTATCCAAAGCTACAAAACCTGAAATCCAGTCCCAAAGACCTGCGCCAAACATGGGTAAAATGTAAGAATCTACCTCTTCTGTTCCTTCTTTCATGAACATGAATACAGGATATGGTCTCGTTTGAGGATCTTTTTTGTGATTCTTACCGAAATCGATTTTCTCCGCAACCAATGGATTGCCTTTGGCATCTTTTTCCATTGGTTCGCCATTGATATCAACGACGGTCGAAGTAACTCTTTCCTTGTATAGTGCTAAGATTTCTTTTGAATCCTTGATGTCAGAAATGTCCATCACGGCTCCCAAAATCTTTTTCTTTGTATCTAGTTCTACTTGCTTGTCCTGAAGTGGCTTCAAGACGACTGATGTTCCAGATAGCAAACCTCCGAGTATGATTGTCAATACTGCAGAGAAAATGATGATGTATAAATTAGACCGTTGCACGTTTCAACCTCCTTTTCTTGTTAGCTGCTACCACGTAATAATCGATTAGTGGAGCAAATACGTTCATTAATAATATAGCCAGCATAATTCCCTCTGGGTAAGCTGGGTTAAATACTCGGATGATTACTGTTAGTATCCCGATGAGGAAACCATATATCCATTTGCCTGTTTCGGTCTGTGTAGCAGTCACAGGGTCAGAAGCCATAAAGACCGCTCCGAATGCTAGACCACCAATTACGAGGTGGTACTGTGCAGGGAGTAGCATGTATTCATTAGCTCCGACTAGGTTACATACAGTTCCCATGACAAAGGCTCCTGCAAATACACTGAAGATGATTTTCCAGCTACCTACGCCTGTACCGATCAATATCGCTGCACCGATCAAGCACATCAAAGTAGAGGTCTCTCCGATAGATCCTGGCATGATACCGAGGAACATATTCCAGAAATCAAATAAGCCGGTAGACCAACTATTGTTGAGCATTTCGACCATCGGTGTAGTACCTTCTACTGCCGCTGCACCTACTGCTAGTGGTGTAGCTCCCGAAAAACCTGCTACTGCAGTACCGTCTCCGATGTATGACCATACATCACCAGATATCTGTGATGGATACGCAAAGTACAAAAAGGCTCTTGCTGTCAATGCCACGTTGAGGATGTTCATCCCAGTACCGCCGAATACTTCTTTGCCAATAATCACGGCAAATGCTGTAGCCAACCCTACTTGCCATAATGGAATAGAAGCTGGCATGACCAATGGAATCAACATCCCTGTCACCAAAAAGCCTTCATTCACATCGTGTCTGTTGATCGTAGCGAAGGTAAATTCTATGCCTAGCCCTACTGCATAAGATACTGCGATGATAGGCACGACGAGTATCGCTCCTGTCAACAGCTTATCCCCTAGTGCTGCTACTTCTCCTACCGCTAGGTAGTGCTGATGACCTGCATTCCAGATACCAAAAAGTAAACAAGGTATCATGGCGATGATCACGGTCATCATCATTCTCTTCATATCGATCGCATCACGTACCTGTACCCCAGTCGCACCAGTTGTGCTATTCGGGACTAAAAACAGGGTCTCGTGTGCTTCGTATATATAGTAAAACTTCTCCCATTTGCCTCCTTTTTCGAAGTTAGGGCGAACTTTTGCAAAAATGTCTTCTATAAATTTCATCTATGCTCTTAACTATTTTTTACTAAATCTATTCCTTCTCTCAAGATCGACTGGATGTCATTCTTAGATACATCGATGAATTCACAAAGAGCCAAATCCTCTTCGATCACTTCGTATATCCCTAGGCCTTCCATGTCGTCATAGTCTTCTGCTAGTACCGCTTTGATCAGGTGTGTCGGTAAAATGTCCATTGGGAGCACTTTTTCGAAAGCACCTGTCTGTACAAAGGCTCTGTGTTGTCCTTTGGTATTGGTGTCGAGTACATATTCTTTGTTTTTTCCTCCTAGGAACGACAGAAGTCCAAAGGCTCTGTGAAAACTTAACTTCTTAGTGGTCGGTGTGATCCAACCAAAGAACTCGTAGTGGTCACCTTCTGGTATTACCGTGACTTGATTGTCATAGAACCCGATGTACCCTGTAGAGTTGATTTGTTTTCCTGTCAGTACGTTACCAGAGATGTATCTGATGTGACCTTCTTTGGTTGTGCCATCGACTAGCTTGTTGATAGCGGCACCTGTGTAGGTTTTGTAGTACTGTGGCGCTTTTACTTCCGACCCAGTCAATGCGATGATTTTAGATGCGTCGTATTTTCCTTCGAGGAAGAGTTTTCCGATCTGTACTACACCGTATGGCGATACGGTCCAGGCTACTTCGCCTTTGTTGATTGCATCAATGTGGTGAATCTGAACCCCGACGTTTCCTGCTGGGTGTGGACCGTCAACAGTATTGATTTGCGCTTTTCCACTTTTGAAGAAGTCCGCACTGTCTTTATTGACGTTGATGTGAACTTTCCCTTCTGTGAGCTTTGACAAGATCGCTACACCAGCCTCATAGTATTTGGCATCTTCCTGAAGTGTAAAGTTCAGGTCTGGTGCCAAGGGGTGCGTGTCAAATGCAGAGATGAAAATAGCCTTAGGCTTATCCTCCGTATTGGCTACTATGCCGTACGGTCTTTGGATAATGTTGGGCCATACGCCTCCTTTTTTCATTTGATCAATGGCAGCTTCTCGTGAGATACCGCTGACATCTGTGTGCTTTTCGAAAGATTCGAAGGCCACTTCCTTATCTGCAAGGATTCGGACTTCCAAAATTTTTCTTTTCGCTCCTCTAACGATCTCTGCTATTTCTCCGCTGACAGGCGAACAGTACATGACGTCCTCCACGAGTTTGTCGATCATGATCGGTGATCCTGCCTTGACAGTATCTCCTTCCTTGATGAGCAATTTAGCTCGGCTCATCCCAACAAAGTCTACGGGTTTGATAGCAAAAGTCTCTGGCTGAGAGAGCTCCGCGATTTTCTTTTCAGCTTTTCCAGCAAGGTTGATGTCAAAACCTTTCTTAAGCTTGATATTCTGAGACATATTTTAGTGCAATAAATCTTGTTTTGAAAACTTTGCAAAAGTAACAAAAAATTGATCAAATGCGGGAATACGTAGAATTATAGATAAAAGTAATTCACAGGGCTGGAATCGAATGGTAAGGGCTCTGATTTGAAATCAATTTTTCCTCCCTAAATTGTGCTTAAAAGTGTTGAAAATGAGGCCAAAAATATTGATCCTAGTACTTGCTTTAGTTTCTGTCATGCCTGCTGTTGGGCAGGGGGTGTCTATGTCTTTTATCATCCCTAAAGATGGATATTTTTCTGCTCCTGTTAGTCCGCTTTCGGTGCGGGGTTTGGGATACAAATGGGGAATGATTGGTTTCGCAACGGGAGCCTCACTCTATAATATGCCTGGACTACCGATGTCTGGTCTTCCCTTCGAGTCTGATAAGCCACTGGCAGGACCATTTTGGTCGGTGCTCGTGCCACTGCAGCTCACACTGGGCATAGAGGGTGATCGTATGTCGTTTCAGTTGCTGGCAGGAGGGTTTGGCATGTGGCACATCAGTCCGCGCCTCAACTATGGCAATCTGGATAGGGCGATTGCGGACTATGAAGGCTGGGATGTGGCCAATGCTAATGTGGACATGAAGAGTAAACTCGGCGCTGGATGGATGGCTGGTGTAGAACTAGCCTTTCATGTCAATCGAAAATTTTCTATCACCACAGAAGTAGAGTATCTATCTGGCCAATCTGGAATGACTCTGAAAGGTGACTATAGTGGAGGCAGCTATGGGGGCATGATAGAAACCCGCCCCGTGGACTATTCAGATGCTAATCTGATGCTGGAGGGGTTGGAGATATCTATAGGAGTGGTGATGAATGGGAGGTAGTTATTATATAGCTGCAGCACTGAATTGTGCTTCGATATAATTTTTTACCCGTTCCATGAGCCACATGGGCGTAGAGGTTGCGCCGCAGATACCGACTGAGTCTTCTGCTTTGATCCAGTCTAGGTCTAGTTCTTCTTCGCTCCCGATGAAATAACTCCTTTCGTTGAAATTTTTGCAAACACCATAAAGTGCTCGTCCGTTAGAACTTTTTTTACCACTGACGAATATGATGACATCATGCTTTTGTGAGAACTTCTCCATGCTTGGTTCGCGATTGGAGACCTGACGGCAGATGCTGTCATTGGCTTTGAAATCGGTGACTTCTAGGCTGGTGTTTTCTATTCCTTTGGTTGCAGCGATGCGTTCTTCTATCATCGCTTTGAGGCGATAGAAGCCTTTGGTGCTTTTAGTTGTCTGACTGTATAAGGTGATGGGACGAGAAAAATCAATTTGCTCCAAGTCTTCATCTTCCATCACAATGATGGCTTTTTCTTTGGTCTGGCCTGTGAGGCCGATGACCTCTGCATGGCCAGGCTTGCCATAGATAACGATCTGACCTGCTATCTCTTCCATTTGGTCGAAAGATCCTTTAACTCGGTTTTGGAGTTTCAGTACGACTGGACAGGATGCATCGATGAGCTCAATGTTGTTTTGGATGGCTAGCCTATAGGTTTCTGGCGGCTCGCCATGGGCACGGATGAGGACTTTACAATCGTGGAGATTTTTCATATCCTCTTGATCGATGATTTTGAGTCCTTTGGCGGCTAGGCGTTCGACCTCCATGTGATTGTGTACGATATCACCGAGGCAGTAGAGGGTGCCGTTCTCATTGAGCTCGTCCTCGGCCATCTCGATGGCGTACTCCACGCCAAAACAATATCCTGAATTGCTATCGATTTCTATTTTCATGGTGCGACTGCCTAAGTGCTATTGCAAAATTAAAACAAATAAAATTAGTCTATTAACAGGTTTTACGGATTTGGTAAAGGCAGAGAGTGCTTCTTGAGGAAAAACAAGTATATAAGGCAGACTAGTCAAAATCGCTTGTGATGAATGAACGTATTAGGATAGTTTTCACAACTTCTTAATAGCTCTACTATCTGCTAGTTGCACGATGCGGTCTACTTGCTCTTCGAAGAACATGTGTGTGGTGTCGATTTCTACGCTGTCTTCGGGACGGGTCAGTGGACTCTCGGCTCGTGTGGTATCAATGGTGTCTCTTTGTTTGAGATTGGCCTTGACGTCATCGAGATCTACCAGTTGGTCTTTGTCGAAGAGTTCTTTTTGTCTGCGCTCTGCTCGTACATCAAAGTCTGCTGTCATGAATATCTTGAGCTCTGCCTCTGGGAACACGACACTGCCGATATCTCTGCCGTCCATGACTAGACCTTTGGATCGTCCCATTTTTTGTTGTTGCTTGACTAGGTCTATGCGGACTGCTTTGATAGCACTGACTTCACTGACATTTTGGGAGATTTCCATCTCACGAATTCTTTTTTCGACATTGAGGCCATTGAGATAGGTCTCGCTTTGACCTGTATGCTCGTTGTGGTGGAAGGTGATTTCTATTTTGTCCAGTGCCTTTTCGACTGATTTGGGATTGGTCTTGTCTATATAGTTTTCCATGAAATATAGCGTGACCGCCCGGTACATCGCCCCAGTATCTACATATCTATAGTTGAGTTTTGATGCGACTTGTTTGGCAGTGGAGCTTTTGCCGCAGGCTGAGTAGCCATCTATGGCAATGATGATTTTTTTCATGAGTGGGATTGTTTGTGTGATTTAGGTGTATCAACAGTCTTTGACTGGGCAAGGGATTGGTTTACCTTTCTTGATTTTTCGAGCTTTTCGTTCTTGAGGGTATTGTGAGGATTTGCATGAGTTAAAGCTCAAAATAGCCAGCATCGCAACCAGTGTAAATAGACGTCCTGTAACTTTCAAATCAGTGTTTTTTTAAAATGGATAAAACAAATATAGGGATTAAACGAATGTCATAAAGTTTCAGTTGGTCGAGCTTATGATTAGCTTACTATACTTGGCTATGTAATATATTGATTGTCAAATCATTTGATGTGCCATATATTTTGAAAAAAACTAACCAATTTAAGTAGCCTTTCTAAAACAGAATTAAGCCCTTTCAACTAGCATTTTAAATAAAACTTGAAATATTTCAAGAGGTAGAAAATCTATGTAGCTACAGATAGTCGTACATAGGACAAGAGATTAATAAAAAAACTAAAACATGGAACAAACTAATCAAGTAAAGTGGCCTGAGATTTTGAGCTTGGCTGCTTTGAACGTCGCGCTGGTGATCAGCTGGATAGCCTATCACGAGTATCAACCTGTCGTATTAGAGAATTTTAATTTTACGGAACTATCCTCATTTCTTGTAGTGGCCAAGGCTTTCGTTCTGGTCATTATTCCTCCGTTGGCAGGGTTAACGGCTGATTATTTCTTGAAGAAAAACGGAAAATTCTTTGTCGTCTTTACAGTCGGTATTGGAGCTACTGCGATGATTTTTATGATCGTGGCATCTATCATCGGTGCTGGTCCAGCCAACGAGATGCGGGTGTTTCTGCCTTATATGATTTTACTCTGGTTGATATCTATGAATCTGTTTATCAGTCCTGCATATTCTATGATCGAGGCATTTGCGCCAGCTAAACAACTCCCAGTAGTAGTGGGATTCTTGTTCTTGGTGACGGAGCTGATCTATGCGCTAGAGCCTGTGGTAGTGGCGTTGGTTAGATTCTTTGGGGATACGCTGACTTTTATAGTAGGGGGTGTGCTGATCTCAGTGAGTGGTTATTTCTTCCACAAAATCTGTTCGTCCAAAGTCATCAATTACAGAAAGGATGCTGTAGCCAATGTCCAAAAGCCAGTAGGCATCTCTACCTATGTAGCGATTATCGGTGTAGGTTTTATTCTTGGTGCTGGTAAGGCGGTGTTGGTAGAGTACTACCCAGAGTACATCGCGCTCAACTTCCCAGATCATGAGGGCTTAGGAGCATATTTTTCATTGGGACTATTGGCTTTCGCTGCGATTATGGCATTTGCACTGAGTAAGAAAGTAGTCCAGATGGGGCTTCAGCGTGTGATTGTAATTAGTTTCGTATTGCTCGCTGTGGGGTCTATTTGTATTATGGCTACTTCTAACCTATACTTCACGTTGTTTGCTGGAGTAATCGTGGCAAGTGGTTTTGCGTTAATCAATCTTGTGGGTATTCCTTTTGCGATCGCGAATTTATCCGCCAAACATATTACTTATGGTGTGGGTATTTTTATCGGTGCGTCAGAGTTGTTAGCAGGGATATTCGAGGTGGCTTTGCATTAATTAACTAAAGGCAATAAAACTAAAAAGAGGAAATGCATGATGCATTTCCTCTTTTTGGTTTTAGCACATTCATTTTTATTTTTTTTGGGAGTCCCAAAAAAGTAAGGAACATTCCTGCTACATTATTATATCAGAAGATTAACCATTAACTTTTCGTTTTTAATCTCAGAGAGATAGCCTGTTGGGTTATGTTTGTCGATTAGAAAACTAATACCTCTTATGGGCTTGTCCCGAGGATGATTTTTTGTGTAAAATTGAACCACTCGAATTAATTCAGACCTGTTAACCTATGCGAAACCTTGCAATCCTACTGATAGGCATTTTGCTTTTCACTGCCTGCGCAGACCATGCCAAAAAAGAGAATGAACCTAGTTTTGATAGTCCTAAAAGTCTATTCGTAGATTATATATCGGAGTACAGTTCAGAGGTGATTAGCACCTCCTCTCCCATCAAAATCAAACTGTCCAAAGCACTCGATAGTATCAAAGCAGGAGATGTAGGATCAGCGGGTTTGTTTCAGTTCAATCCAGCCATAGAAGGAACCGTGCTCTGGGAGGATAATCGTACCGTTGTGTTTGAGCCAGAGGGTAGGCTCGAATCAGGCCAGACTTACCAAGTGTCATTCAAAATAGGAGATCTCCTCGATACACCAGCAGACAAAGAAGTTTTCCAATTTAGCTTTGTAACGCTGGTTCAGAACTATGAAGTAGAACTCAAAGAGCTCGTGCCTTATGATGTAGAGGACTTGACGCGTGTCCAGCTAAAAGGTGTGATACAGACGGCAGATATCGCCGAGAGCCAATCGGTGGAGAAAATCCTGAGCGCATCCCAAGCTGGTAAGTCTTTGGAAATCCAATGGAATCATGATGCTGCCAAGCGACACTACAGTTTTACCATACAGGATATTCGACGTGCCAATGAGGAATCTAAGGTGCAGATACTGTGGAAAGGAGAACCGATAGGTGTGGATCGTGATGGAGACGAAGACTATACGATCCCAGCACTTAATGATTTTAAGGTGACCAATGTGTTTTTGAACCGTGGTGGAGACAAATATATCTCGGTGGTCTTTAGTGACCCACTGATGGCCAAGCAGAATTTGGATGGATTCATCACGATAGATAACAATGAGCCCCGTCATGTGATTGACAAAAATGTCCTCAAGGTTTACCCTACGGCAGAACTGTCAGGCAAGGTAGAGTTGAAGATATTTAGGAAAGTGAAAAATGTAGCAGGTTTTAGTCTCAAAGAGGATTATACCACTACATTCATTCTCACGCAATCCAAGCCAGATGTCAAGATCGTAGCAAACTCAGGTGTGATCATTCCCGATTCGAAAAACCTGATACTGCCCTTTGAGGCGGTGGGCTTGAGTGCTGTAGATGTGACAGTCGTGCAGATTTTTCAAGACAACATCTTCCAGTATTTACAGGTCAACGACCTAGGGTCGAGTGGTCAAATGAATCGTGTCGGTCGGCCCGTCATCAAAAAGACGATTAACCTCAGAGGCCAAGGTGTCACGGATCTCAATGCTTGGAACCGCTATACTCTAGATCTAGCCGAGATTTTTCAGATCGATCCAGGAGCCATGTATGATGTACGCATCGGTTTTAGACCGCAGCACTCGATTTATTTTTGTGCCAATGCAGATGAGCAGAACAATCAAGTAGTCATAGAAGAAGAAACTTGGGAAGAACTCGAAGAGGGCAGCAACTGGGATTCGTATCAGAATTTTTATAGCAATGACTATGACTGGCGAGAGCGAGAAAACCCTTGTCATGTCTCCTATTATATGTACAGAGATGAGGCGAGCAAGCTTGTTTTTTCTTCGAATATAGGACTGATTGCCAAGCGTGCAGATCAGGGCGAGCTCTACGTCTATGCCAACAATATCTTAGATACCAAAGCCATGGCAGAGGTTAATTTTGCGGTGTATGATTTTCAACAGCAGCTCGTGGGGTCAGGAATCTCCAATAGCAAAGGAGAGGCGAAGATCAAACTAACAGGAAAGCCTTTTGTCCTGATGGCCAAAAAAGGAAAGCAGTACGCTTATCTCAAACTCAACGATGCATCCTCCTTATCTCTGAGTAATTTCAACGTGACGGGGCAGGACATTCGCAAAGGGATCAAAGGCTACATCTATGGCGAACGTGGAGTCTGGAGACCTGGGGATGATATTCATCTCTCATTCATCCTAGAAGACGGCCAAAAGCAATTGCCAGAGGGATACCCTGTGGTGATGGAGCTACGAAACCCACAAGGGCAGTTAGTCAAAAAACTGGTCAAAACGGAATCAGCAGAGGGTATGTTCGACTTCACCGTGAGGACGCACCCTGATGCACCCACTGGGAGGTGGAGTGCCACGGTCACGGCTAGTGGCGTGAAGTTCACCAAGGACATTCGTATCGAGACGGTCAAACCCAACCGCTTAAAAATTGATCTAGATTTTCATCAGGAAAGGCTTACAGCACTGGACGAAAATATAGCCGGTGACTTGACGGTAAAATGGCTGCATGGTGCAGTAGCCAAAGGGCTCAAGGCTGAGTTTGACATGACAGTCTATCCTATCACGACGAGCTTTGACAAATTCCCCAACTACAGTTTTGATGACCAGTCCAAGCAGTTTTATTCAGGAACCGAAGAAGTCTTTTCTGGTAACCTTAACAGTGAAGGGTATGCTCAGGTCAATGTCACCATGGGTGAGCAAGAGGATGCGCCAGGTGCGCTATTGGCTGTTTTTACTGGCAAGGTCTACGAAGAAGGTGGCAACTTTAGCATCGATAAGGTATCTATTCCTTACTACCCTTACGCTTCTTTCGTCGGGGTGAAAGCACCTGAAGGGGACAAGCGTGGCATGCTACTGACGGATGAGGATCACATCATACAAATCGCAACTGTAGATGCAGAGGGCAGGCCTGTCAGCCGTGATGATTTGGAAGTAGAACTGTACAAACTAGAGTGGAAATGGTGGTGGGATCAGTCCGCGAACCAGGTTAGCAACTATATAGGGTCGTCCTACGAGCGACCGATCAAGTCAGCCAAAGTGGATAGTGAAAACGGACGTGCCGAGTGGAAGTTGAGAATTAATCATCCGAGCTGGGGTAGATACTATGTAAGAGTGACAGATCCAGAATCTGGTCACAGTGGCGGTAAGATTGTCTATGTAGACTGGCCCGGGTGGGCTGGAAAAGCCAAAGGTGGTGATCGAGGCGGAGCGAATATGCTCAGTTTTGATTTGGAAAAAGAAGAATATAAAGTCGGAGAGCAAGTCAAAATTAACATCCCAAGCAGCAAAGGTTCGCGGATTTTGGTGAGCCTGGAAACGGGCGACCGCATCATCCAATCGTTTTGGGTAGATAGCGAGGAGGAGTCTACGACATTGGCGTTCGAAGCGACCGCTGATATGGCGCCCAATCTCTATGCGAACGTGACTTTGATCCAGCCACATGCCCAAAGTGCCAACGACCTACCGATTAGACTCTATGGGCTCCAATCCATCAAGGTGACAGATCCTGCGACGGTTTTGCATCCAGAAATCAAAATGCCCGAAAAGCTAAGACCCGAGCAAGAGTTCACTATCGAAGTAAAGGAAAGTAAAGGCCGAAAAATGGCCTACACCATTGCTATGGTAGAGGATGGTTTGTTGGATTTGACGAAATTTAAAACACCATCGCCATGGTCTAGTTTCTATGCCAAGGAGTCTCTTGGGATCAAAACGTGGGATGTGTATGATGAGGTGATTGGCGCTTATGGAGGCAAAATCGAAAGGTTACTTGCCGTAGGAGGAGGTGGTGGTCTGGATGATGCAGCCAAGAAAAACCTCACCGCCAACCGATTCAAACCTGTCGTGAAATACCTCGGGCCATTCGTACTCGAAGCTGGCAAGACGGCGCAGCACAAAATCAAAATGCCGCAGTATGTGGGCAGCGTTCGGACGATGGTAGTGGCGGCCTATGACGGTGCCTATGGATCGACTGATGTGACGACTCCCGTCAAGCAGCCAGTCATGGTACTAGCGACACTGCCGAGAGTAGTCGGTCCTGATGAGGAGATCAGTATTCCAGTGACTTTGTTTGTCAACGACGCTTCGGTCAAATCGGTCAATGTTAGTTTAGAAAGCAAGCAAGGTCTACGCATGATCGGTAGCAGTAGCCAAAAGGTAACCTTTTCAGAGAATGGAGAGAAAGTCGTGTATTTCAAAGCCCAAGCGACGAGGGATTTTGGGATAGCCAAACTAGGTGTCACTGCCAAAGCAGGAAAGCATGTCGCACAGTATGACGTGGAGATGAACCTACGCGCACCGAATCCTCCGATGACAGATGTCAGTGACAAGTTCCTCAACGCGGGTGAAAAATGGCAAATGGCTTATGACCCACTGGGTATGTTGGGTACGAATGAAGCGACCTTAGAAATCAGTACCTTGCCCCCGCTCAACTTGGAGCAGCGCATGCAGTATTTGATCCAGTATCCTCATGGCTGTATCGAGCAGACGGTATCATCCGTATTTGCACAGTTATATCTGGGAGAGCTAACGGCGATCACCGCTGAGAGTCGTACTGCGATTGAGCGAAATATCAATGCAGCTATTCAGAGATTGAGGACTTTCCAAACCACCAATGGCGGCTTTGCTTACTGGCCAGGTCAGGTACAAGAGAACGACTGGGGCACCAACTATGCCGGACACTTTATGCTGGAAGCAAAGAAAGCCGGTTATGCCGTGCCAGAGAACATGCTGACCAGTTGGGTCAAGTATCAGAAGCGACAGGCGAACCAGTGGTCATCTGGGGGTAGACGTAGGAGTGATTTGGTGCAGTCCTATCGACTCTATGGTTTAGCACTTGCCGGCGAGAAGGTCGTCGGATCAATGAACAGACTGAAGCAGACGGATCAATTGTCTACCGTATCTAAATGGAGACTAGCACTGACTTACGCAGTAGCTGGATTTCCTGATGTCGCCAATGAGTTGATCAAAGGTCTTACGACAGAGGTAGAGGACTATAGAGAGATGTCCTATACCTATGGATCTGGGATCAGGGATCGTGCGATGATTTTGGAGACGTTGGCATATCTAGGGCGCAAGGAAGAAGCTTTTCCTATCCTCGAAAAAATAGCGGAGAAAATGTCTAATAAGAATCAGTGGATGAGTACTCAGACCACTGCTTTTAGTCTGATAGGTATCCAAAGCTATACCAAAGATATGGATGCGAGTCATGTGAGTTTCGAGGTGAAAGAAGATGGAGCCAATGTGAAGTTTAACCCAGGCACCTATGTCACGACTGTGGAGCTAAAGAATGTAGACAAGCAGCAACCGCTCTATGTCAACAACAAGGGCGGTTCGCCTATCTATGTGCGCTTGATCAGAAAAGGCGTGCCACTAGAAGGCGATGAAGAAGCCAAGCAGCGAAATATTGCGTTTGATATCCAATATGTGAGCAAGGAAGGAACGCCTGTCAAAGTAAAAGATATCGCGCAGAATACTGATTTCTCAGCGATCATTTCAGTTCAGAATACGGGTCTGAGTGGGGACTATGAAGAGATCGCATTGACACAGATTTTCCCCTCAGGATGGGAAATCTTAAATGAACGTCTAAACGGTGAGTTGATCAATACTGGTTATGATTCACCAGAGTATGCGGACATTCGTGATGATAGAGTAATGCTGTATTTTGACCTGAAAGAAAAAGAAAAAAAGACCTTTGAGATCAAGCTGAACTCTGCTTACAAAGGCAAGTACTACATGCCAGCTGTCGTAGTAGAAGCGATGTACGATGACAATATCTACGCCAATACGGCTGGTGGTTGGGTCAATGTGGAATAAAATCATTCTCCATATCAGTCAGTGGAAGCGCTACCAAAAGGCACTCGCATTGTGCTTTTTGGTAGCGTTGTTTTTCTTTTGGGTCGTCCCTCTCTCTGATCCGGTCTTCGAAGATCACTATGCTACGACGCTGGAGACACGTGATGGACAGTTACTAGCAGCCATTATAGCGGATGATGGACAGTGGAGGTTTCCGCAGCGGGATACAGTACCTGATCGTTTTGCTCAGTGTATTCGGCTGTTCGAGGATGAGTATTTTGATTATCATCCAGGAATCAACCCTGTATCGATATTTCATGCGCTACTTTCGAACATACGTGCAGGCAGTATCCGCCGTGGAGGTAGTACACTGAGTATGCAGGTGATACGAATGTCTCGTCACAATCCTGCTCGGACGTTTGGGGAGAAGATTCTGGAGAGCTTCATGGCGCTGAAACTGGAGTTGCTTTATTCTAAAGAACAGATACTGGTGATGTACAGTGCACATGCTCCATTCGGTGGCAATGTCGTGGGACTGGATGCTGCGGCATGGCGCTACTACGGTCGATCGGCGGATCAGTTGTCATGGGGAGAGGCTGCCGCGCTGGCGGTGTTACCGAATAGTCCCGCCTTGATTTTCCCAGGACGAAATGATGAGTTGCTGGAAAACAAAAGAGCCTTCTTGTTGGCTAAGCTTTTAGACCGTGGGATCATTGATTCTTTGACCTACCGATTGTCTCTCGTGGAGGAGTTGCCTGGGAGACCAAAGCCTCTTCCGCAGTTGGCTCCTCACCTTCTTACTCGTGCGATCAAGGATGGGAAACTCGGCCAGCGGACTGTTGTGACGTTAGACACGAGGCTACAGCGCTATGTCTACCAAAAGACACATGAGCACATGGAGGCACTGGTAGAAAACCACATTCACAATGCTGCGGTACTAGTTGTGGAGATCGCAACGGGAGAGGCCAAAGCCTATCTTGGCAATACGGATGCGGGGCATTTACATGGAGAACATGTAGATGTGATCACGGCACAGCGTAGTACGGGTAGCTTGCTAAAACCATTTCTATATGCGGCGGCTATCGATGATGGTCAGATTGCGCCCCGCCAACTCACCAAAGATTACCCATTGATTCACAAAGGTTTTTCTCCCAAGAATTTTGACAAGAAGTATCGCGGGGCAGTGTCTGCAGATGAGGCTTTGAGGAGATCGCTCAATTTGCCTTTTGTCAACCTACTCATCGACTATGGGTATGAGCGGTTTCACCACAAGCTTCAGGAACTGGGTATGTCTAGTCTGAGATTCGGTCCAGACCACTATGGGTTGTCCATCATATTAGGTGGCTCAGAGTCTAGTCTCTGGGAGTTGACCAATATGTACACCAATATGTACAGAGTATATGATGGAGGAAAAACACGACCTGTCACACGCACCTATGATAGTCGTGACTATGGTCTTTTGAGCTACGATACAGAGGTAGATCAGAATCGCTATATGGATGTTCGTACGTCACCTTTGAGTGTTGGAGGTATCTGGTCGGCACTTACAGCAATGACTGACCTGAACCGCCCCGAGGATTTCGAAAACTGGGAGCGGTTGAATGGATCATCTGATGTGGCATGGAAGACTGGGACGAGCTATGGTTTTCGAGATGCATGGTCGATAGGGATCAATGGCCAATATGTGGTAGGCGTATGGGTAGGCAATGCTGATGGGGAAGGCCGATCTGGTTTGGTGGGTGTGCGGGCTGCTGCTCCTTTGATGTTTGATGTATTCGAAGCGTTGGACGGGACGTTGGATCTTTCTGCACCGACCCATGAGACGATCGCTGCAGAAATCTGTATTTTGAGTGGTCATCGTGCGGGGGACTATTGTGAGTCGACACGCGCTGAGAGTGTACCCTTATCAGTTGGACAATCTGAGATATGCCCTTACCATGAACAACTGCATCTAGATAGTACTGAGAGGTATCAAGTCAATAGCGCTTGCTATTCGGTACAGAATATGGTACAAAGCAATTGGTTTATTTTGCCACCAGTGCAGGCGTGGTATTATCGTAGGTATCACTCAGACTATCGGGCAGTACCTGAGTTTATGCCTGCGTGTCAAGAGACCGACGACCGAAAGCACATGTCATTTATCTATCCGAAAGACCAGTCCAAAATTTATATCCCCAATGAAATCGACGGGAAGAAAGGTCAGGCCATTTTTGAGATCGCGCATCAGGATATCCATCAGCAGGTCTATTGGCATATGGATGGAGACTATCTAGGACAGACAACTGTACCCCACCAGATGGGTATTGTCGCAGAGGCTGGAGACCATACCCTCTATGTACTCGATGAGGAAGGGCAAAGTTTAGCATTAAAATTTGAGGTGATTAACTAATAGCGTTACAGAAAAGACAGATTATATCTACCTTCGATTCAACGTGAAAAAATCTGTAAAAGTCATATCGATAATTTTAGTCATTCTCGTCGGTGTAGTGGTTCTACAAGATTGGGTGGTTAACGTTATTTTTCACGATAGAATACTCACAGAAATAGAGTTGCTACTCAATGAGAATATCGAGTCTCAGGTTAGCTTTAAAGATGCGAGGCTTTCTACGCTTAGGAATTTTCCTACGGCGACCATCACCGTGGACTCTTTGGTGATCAGCGAGGGTAGTCATCGTATATTGAGTGCTAGTGAAATCGCCTTACAGTTGAATCTATTCGATCTTTTGGAAGAGCATTATATTTTTAATCGTGTCGAGTTGGACGGGGCGGAGTTTAATGTCTTTATAGACTCTCTCGGAGGTAAGCACATGATCAAAGGGACGGCTCATCCCGATAAGGCGAGCAGAGCGTTTATGCTCCATATACCAGAGATCAGCATTGTAAATGCTAGCATTATCGTAACGAATGCGTTCAAAAAGAACCATATGAGAATCTCTATCGATGAGGGGTTGTTCAACATGAGATCGAGTAGTGATTTGATCTCTTTTGAAGGGGATGCATTAGGCACCTTAGACACGCTCGTTAACAAGGGGAAACTGATGGTCACGGATGTGAAAGTAGCAGCAGAGAACTCGGCGTTTAGGATCGGGCAAGTAGATAGACGAAATTTCTTCGACGGGGTACTCAAGCTGGGCGAAGCACATGTAAAAGTCGACGGGGTGCTCAAGCCAGTCTCTAATGGCAACATCATGGACGTCACTCTAGAAGGTGCTGAAGCTGATCTGAACAACTATCTGGCGTTGATTCCGAACATGAAATCTTTCCATTTTAAACAGACTAATCCAGACGCGAGGCTTACATTTAGATTAAAGGTGACGGGCTATGTGGATCCTGTGTCTTATCCTAGTATGGATATGGATTTTAAACTCAACTATGCCAATTTCGCCAAAGTGGGCAGCCCCTATGTCATCCGAGATGTCTATATCAATGGAGCTTACTCTAATGGGGAGGAAAAAGGGCCTAAGACGAGTTATCTCGTGATCAAAAACGGTGAAGCGCGCATAGAAGAAAGCTTTGTGCAGTTGTTTGGGAGCTTGGTGAATTTTGAGGATCCGATGATCGACCTTGATTTGCAGACCGAACTGAACCTAAAGGAACTGAATGAAATATTTACACTACCTAAGGTAGCTCATCTGGAGGGGTTGGTTCGTGTCAAGATGGATTTGGAAGGGAAGCTATCGGATAGAGAAAATTTCACCGACATGAGTACGCGTCATTTTAATGGGCTGATTGAGTTCATTAATGTGAATGGTGCGGCAGATTCGTTGACTTTTGTGATGAATGATTTGAATGGTAAGGTCGAAGTGCTAAACGAGAACATTCGTTTCGATCACATCCGCGGAAAACTTAACGGTTCAACTTTTGGTCTGAATGGGCTGGTAGACAATTTTTTTCCGTTGATCAATGATTCGTCAGCGAATATATCGCAGGCAGATTTAGTGATTGACTTGGATGAGTTTGATATCCCTAAGACACTCAAAGAACCTGATCAAATACCAGATACGTTGGGCTTTGATTATTCTTTCTTCCCTAAAAACCTAAACCTAGGATTGAAACTGAGCTCTAAGCGAATAGGCTTTGGAGATATTAATATCGAGCGCGTCACGATGGGCGTGAAGATGAACGCTGACTCAGTGTTGCTGCGGAGGTTCCATTTTTGGTTTCGCAATGGTGAGATTCGTATGAGAGGCGCTGGACATTTCAAGAATGGCATCAATGTGAGAAACGGAGTGTCCTTTGATGCAGACTTTCGCTATCTCAATATCGACACGCTCATGACTCAGGCACTGCCCAAGTCTGCCAAACCCAAAGAAGGATTTTCTATTCCAGAGAATCTCTACTTACTGGCTAATATCGATGTGGACAAACTCATTTACCATGGGAAAGTTTTTAATCATATTGATCTCATGGCAACCTATAAACGGCATAACTTAAACATAGATCATATCAATGTGGGCTTTGATTTTGGGAGACTATCATCGGCTTGGAAGATCAGTGAGCTTGATACTAAACCGGTTTTGGACGGTCATGCTCGGCTGACACTTGACACGGTGGATATTATCACGATGAGAGCATACTATGCCGACCTGATTCCTAAGAAGGATAGCGCGAAAGAAAAAAAAGCGCGAAAATTTGAGATTAAGGATGTTGACATCCATGTGAGTTCGCCGATGATTAGACACAAAAAGATAGCTGTGACAGATTTTGTTACAGACCTAGTGTTATACAATGAAAACATGAAACTGACCCAGGCGAATTTTGGATTGTTTGGTGGTGAGTTTAAGCTAACTGGCTTGCTCGAACATAGTGACACCGTACATGTCATGAGTACTGCTCGACTATCAGCGAAGAACATCCATGCGAGTCAAGTGGTGGCATCACTACCTAATACCGAAAACATGATAAGTGCAGATCATGTCAAAGGCATACTGGAGGTAGATGGTTTGCTGATTTTGAGCTATGATGAGAATCTAGTACATCAGCAAAAGGATATGATAGGTCGTATAAAACTGAAGTTAGATGATGGTGAGTTGATTGATTTTAAACCAATTACCCATTCGCTGAAATTTCTCAAAAAATCTACGCTGGATACCATTTTCATGGCGAACCAAGAGATAGATGTGCTTTTTCACAATGATGAAATCCTTGTGCCGAGCACTGTATTCTCATCTAATGTCACCAATATCGAGTTCATGGGCTATCATAACAATGAAGTCAACCTAGGGTTTAACCTGCGTGTAAGTGTCAGTGATTTGCTCAAGCCTGAGAAAAAGAAGAAAGCCAAAGTAGGTGCTCGTGCTGCAGTGAAGGGAATCAACTATTACCTCAGTGCACGTACCATAGACGATGAGCTAAAGGTAGACCCGTTGAAGCGCAAGGAGTATTTTTGGCATCAAAAATTGCTCGATACCCGATACAAACAAATCGATGTAATCCTCAATTACAAACTAGAAACCTACCGTGCCCAAGGAATTACTCTTCCTTAGGCACTTGCGAGACATCTAGCTTTTTGCCATTGGCTTCTACTGCTGAGACGCTAAAAAAACCGAGAGCTTCTTCCGTTGAGCTTTCGTCTGTATTTTGAATATTGCCGTAGGTATTGCTGAGTGGCCCAGCGAATAGTGCGCCGAAACCTCCTGGGATATTGGTGTTTGAGATCAGAATCTGCAGGTATTCAAAGGCTTCATTGGAGATAGAATAGATTTCTACATACAAAGAATCCCCATCTGCATAGGGAGATTCGAATTCAGCATCGTCATCACCGAAGGAGTTGACGGCCTGCCTGATCGGCTGGATGAAAGGCGTTCCGTCTCCATTTCCTGAGCCGAACGCAGCATCATACGCAAGGTTGATTTCGGATGGTTGGCTAAGAAACTCCGTGTTTTTGTAGGCTTTGATCCAATACGTGTCTCCCTCTCCTACGGGATCGGTGGACCAGAATTCGCCGAGATAAAACTCCTCTTCCTCCCCAAATCCACTGAAGGTATCATACGTGAATGTCACACTATCGATGACTGGGACACGGTTCATGCGAGAGGTCGCAGTGAAAGTCTCTCCCTCTCCGCTCACCGTGAGTACAAAATCATCACCTACCTGCCCAAAACCTGCGGGATAGGTGTAGACGCCATCTTCTGTATGAGTAAAAGTGACGGTTGTCGCAGGGCTACCATAGGACACTTGCACGATCGCATCATCTACCCCCACGATTCTGGTCTCATCAAAATAGGGTTGTGTTTTAGATATCGTGATCTGTTGCTCCGACGATTTGTTGTCTATGAAGGCATCTATGACTAGTATCGGATCTTTGTCTTCCAGTGTCGGGTAGATCTGATCATCACAGGATACCCAAGTTAAAGCGAGGAGTACGAGGCTATATTTGATTATATGATTCATCGGGATTAAAATCTAAAGTTGTAAGAAATAGATGGAACAAAGCTGCCTACGATAGAGACCTGTCTAGCCTGCGTCTCTGCCAATGATCCGGCTTGAGGTTTAGTATCACTTTGGGTAAAGTAGATAGAGAACGGATTTCTGCGGCTATAGACGTTGTAGACTGAGATGACGAGTTCGCTATGAAATTTCTTCTGCTTGACTAGTTTTCCGAGTTCTATCGTCGCGCCCAAATCCAGTCTGTGATAATTCGGTATACGGACATTATTTCGTTCGTCGTTGTTGTTGTGTGGTACGACATAGGACCCTTGGATCACGTATTTGGAGTTCGGGTAGGTTGTCGGTGTACCTGATAGGAAAGTGAAATTGGCAGAAACTGTCACACGGCGGGTGACGTCATAGAATGCTGCTATTTTGAAATTGTGCAGTTGGTCGTAGCGTGTTGCGTACCATTCGCCACGGTTGATTCCATCCACTTGTAGCTCTGTCCTTGCTAGTGTGTAGCTAACCCATCCAGAGAGTCTGCCAGTATTCTTTTTGAGCATCAGCTCTAGTCCATAGGCACGGCCGTCACCACTCAGTAGGTCTCCTTCGATTTCTTCGTTGATGAGCAATTCTGCACCATCGATGTAGTCGATTTGATTCTTGGTTTTTCGGTAGTAACTCTCGATGGACAGTTCATAGTTGTTTTCTGGACCGAGATTTCTAAACCAGCCTATCGCTACCTGATGACCGATCTGTGGTTTGATGTTGTTGCTGCTAGGCGTCCAAACGTCGAGCGGGTTCGAGGCAGTTGTGTTTGAGATCAGATGGATGTACTGCGTGGTTTTGTTGTAGCTGGCTTTGATACTGTTTTGCGAGTTGATCAGGTATTTGGCAGAGAGCCTTGGTTCGAAGTTGTCATAGTTTTGGATGATTTCCCCTTTGTTATACTCTTTTACTTCCTCTAGTGGTTTTCGCTTGCCTGCGAGGGTGTCACCATAGAAGTACGCTTGACCTGGACCGACTAGCGAGTAGTTAGAGTACCGGATACCATATTCGACCTGGAGTGACTTTCCTATTTTTTGGTTGTTCGATAGGTAAAGTGCTGTTTCGAAGGCATACTTGGGGTCTAAACTAATGTTTTGTGATTGCCCTTCGCTCACGATGGTAGCGTTTGCTGGATCGAACTGCTGTACAGCGATTTCTCCACCAAATGCCAGCTCGTTGTTGGGATTCAAGAAAAAACTGAATTCGGGCTTGAAGTCATAAGTCCTGATTCTAGAGTTCCAATCGAACTGATCGTCTGCATCCTCACCAAAAGACAAGAGGTAGTCATAGTCACTGAAGAAGGTGGTGAAATTGGCAAATAATCGGTCACCAAAGATATGGTTCCACCTAATGGTCGCGGTTTTGTTCCCCCAATTGAAACCCTGTTGCTCATCAAATTTGAAATTGTCTCGACCGAGGTATCCTGAGACAAAGACACGATTGTTGTCATTGATGTTGTAGTTGGCCTTGGCAGTGAGATCGTAGAAGTTGAGCGCGGCACCCCCATCGAACACATCGGTGAACGGCCTAGCAAGCACATCGATATAGGAGCGACGGCCTGCTATGACGAAGGAGGCTTTGTCCTTGACGATGGGGCCTTCTAGTGCCAGTCGGCTAAAAATGGTTCCGATTCCACCCTGTCCATGAAATTCTTTGTTGTTTCCCTCCTTCATCCTAATGTCCAATACCGAGGCGATACGTCCACCGTACCTTGCAGGAATCCCCCCTTTGATCAGGTTCACGTCTTTGACTGCATCTGGATTGAACACCGAGAAGAATCCCAAAAGGTGAGAGGAATTATACACTGGAGCTTCATCTAGCAAAACCATGTTTTGACCAACACTACCCCCACGAACATTGAACCCAGAAGCACCCTCACCGACCGTACTGACACCCGGGACGAGTTGCAAACTACGTATCACATCTGCTTCGCCTAAGAAGGAAGGGATTTTGGTGATGGTTTCTATGTCTAGCTTGTTGCTACTCATCTGCATGTCTGTGACATTGGCATCTGCAGCATCTGCGCTGACGACTACTTCTTCTAGCTCTTGACCACCACTGGATAGTTCTACGTCGATACGCTGATTGCCTTGGGTCAGGTCTACCATTTGCGTCGTGTTGTCATAGCCGATGTAGCGGACTTCCATCTGGTAGGTGTCCGCTGGGAGAGTGAGCGAATAGAAACCGTAGACGTTGGTCACGACCCCTTTGGAGGTGCCTTGGATTAGGACTGTTGCTCCGATGAGCGTTTCGCCATTGCTGGCGTCTTTGATATATCCACTGATGGAATAATCTTGAGCATGGCTAACTAGCGCCCACAGCGTTAGCACGTGAGCCAATAGAAGTCTTTTCATTCTGAGATCAGATTAATGAATAGGTTATGAAATGCGAATTTAGATAGTCTTTTCAGAATCAAAGTGTAAAGACACGGAACTTTGATTCCCTATTAAGATGCAAAAAGGGAAGAAAAGGTTGCGTTACTAGAGGTTAAATTCTTGTTATTTTTTTGACTCTGTTTAGAGAACTGGACATAGTCAGCCATGGGGAGTGCCGCGATGGCCTGGCCGACTACCTCTAGCGGGAGATTTTCTAGTTTTTTGAAACGCACACAGCACTTGCCCATGTCTAGTTTTTTATCCGTAGCGAGGTAGTCTTTCTCAAAACGTTCTTTTAATGTTTTGTCACAGTAGATACCGTTTAGGTAGACTGCCATGTGGTTTTTTTGAGAAGCTAGTGCGGCATAAAGCAGGGGCTTTTTGTTGTAGGTGTCAGGGTAGACAGAGAGCGGCACTTCGTAGGAGATCATGCCCCAGTTCATGGTTTCGATATAGCCGGCAGGTAGGTTTTCTAAGATCGTCTCTCGCACGGCACTTATTTGTTCCCTTCGATCGTCTGGTAGTTCTTCCAAGTATTCTGTGACGGTTTTTGCTTTGCTTTGCATGGATTCGGTGTATCAGTGTTTCCTGCTAGTAATTTATCAGTTTATCACGTGATTTTATTTTAAAATAGCCTTAGATTGTTAGGATGTAGGTATAAGTCAACCACTTTGGGTTAATTTTACCTATCGGATAATATTGACCAGAAAAGCAAAGAATGGCAAAGGAACTAGAACATGCGGAGATGCTCTCCATGGAAGAATTTGGAATATTGTGTTTCACCAATTCTTTCTATCTGGATGACGAGCTGAACAACAAAATAGAAGTTGTGATGACTTCTAAGCCTACTTATTTTTGGATTCCTGTGCTGTCTCATCTTATTAGATCTACAGACCTGTCCAATGAAGACATCAAGGTGTTTATCGAGCTATCGCTCAATTCATTGATGACCAAAAACGAAGTGCGATGGAACAACCGAGCACTAGGGATAGAGGGGATGCTCGCAACGCTGGAGTCTGTGCTATTCTACACCTCTCGTATTAAGTTCAATAATCCAGTACTGGAGCATCAGAGTTTGGTGGGATCGTTCATCGATGAGATTTTAGAAAGACTGGAGTCTCATGGGCTGATCGAGGATCATAATATCGAAATGCTGAACGGGTCTCCTAGTGTGATGATGGGGTTGATGCCACTGGGATTCACCAAAAGGACACGTCTAGGAGAAGAAATCTATCTCAAGCTCGTCAGTAAGTTTAGGAAAATGGAGCTGCAAAATGAGATAACAGGTGCTCCTCTAGAAAATCACTATCGCCTCAACCTACTTTGGGAAATCTTCAAAAAGAGTCTCTTTACCATGGAAGAGACCTATGGTCCGACTAAGAAAAAGTCTAAAAAGTAATGAGCGCTTGTGTGACAGGAAAAAACTGCTACCATTCTCAGGCCGAGGGTGAGCAAGCCTTGATCGAAAACAGAATTCGCTACCATCATAGTGATGATGCAGGCCCGCAGAATATCTACCTATGTGATGACTGTGGTTCTTATCATTTTACTTCTCGTGGACCGATGAACGAGGTGCTCCGAGATCAACTCGACTACATCAAAAAGCAACGGGTGGCGAGAGATTGGGAGTCCCGATTGCGATAATTGCTCTCCCCTAAAACCATTATTTTTTCTGTGTAACGGAAGTTTGTCTAGCGTAAGTCCCTAAAAATTAATATTTTTAGTAATGAACGAGTTCTTGGACAAGCATGGGTACCGGATATTCGAAGGGGATTCCTTTTTTATGATTAGACATAAGTCGGGAACAGCAGGCTGTGTTCATCTCATTTTTGGGTCGATTATTTTTGCCTTAATTCTCATCTCTTTTTTCTTGTTCTATTTTATGAACATTATGGCAGTTGGCATCTTTACGGTTCTAGCTTTGATCCTTTATTTACTAGAATTAGGGCGTAGGCAGCGAGATGTCCGAAAACTGCTTATAGATATGGATAAGCGGAGATTTCAGCTTAGGCATGGCAAGAAGGAATCCAATTATAGTTTCGAGGGGGTATTTAGTGTAGTGAGTACGACCGAGCATATCGGTGGGTATGCCTCTTCGGATCGAGATACGACCGAGGAGTACAAGCGTGAAATTAATGTCTTGTTCAAAGATGGGTTTGTTTTGACGGTGTTTTCGTATATCTCAGACTACAAGTCGGACGAGTTAGAGGCCAAAGATTTGATTGATTGGTTGGAGAATCTGGTAGAGACCTGATCTATTTGTTAACCGTATGATAATACTGAAGCGCTAACTCTAGTATTGATATTGCCGTTATTACATCCAGAAAACAATGGCAAGTCCATTGTCAAAGTCACAGCGGCTGTGGCCAAGTATAATGCAGACAGTCGCGAACAGGGTTTTACCAATAGGACGCCCTAAGGAAGCTGGTTTTTATACCGGCTATTTTTTTGTCCATACTTCGTTATTTTAAAACCTATCTTTGCCATTCACAAACAACAGTACAGTGGCTACATTTTTAGAATTAGGCGTATCTAAGGATCTCGTGAAGGGATTGAAAGAACTAGACATCATTACTCCATCCGAAATCCAAGAGGCAACTATTCCAGCCTTGATCTCAACACCCATGGACTTCATTGGTCAGGCACAGACCGGTACAGGCAAGACCGCTGCTTTTGGTCTTCCCCTCCTGTCCAACATTGACCCCAAAAACGATAAGGTACAGGCACTCATCCTGTCCCCTACGCGTGAACTATGTCAGCAGATCGCCAAACAGCTGTTCAAATTCACTAAGTACACCGACAAGGTGTTCATAGAATCGGTCTATGGCGGAGCTAAGATCGACGAGCAGATCAGTCGTCTACGTCGACCGACACAGATCGTCGTAGCGACCCCTGGCCGATTGGTTGATTTGATCGGGAAAGGCGCGATCAATCTGAGTCAAGTTCAAACTGTCGTACTGGATGAGGCAGATGAGATGCTTAGTATGGGGTTCAAAAAAGAATTAAATCAGATCTTAGACGTAACTGCTGGTGAGCGAAACATTTGGTTATTTTCGGCGACCATGTCTCCTGATGTGAAAAAAATTATTTCCACCTATTTATCTCAAAAAGCGATGAAAGTGGAGTTCAAAAAGAAAAGCCTCGTCAACGAGAGCATCGAACATAACTATGTGGTCACCGAAGTACCACAGAAGCTTCAGGTTTTGCTATCCTTCCTCAACTCACAGCAGGCCAACCGTGGGCTGATATTTTGTAATACCAAAGCTGTCGCACAGACTTTGTCCAAGCAGCTACTTGCTAAGAACATTCAGACAGCGGCACTAGAAGGCGATATGAAGCAAAAAGAGAGAGACAAAGTGCTTCGTGCTTTCAAAAATGAGGCAGTGCAAGTACTGGTCGCGACGGATGTAGCAGCCCGTGGCATAGATGTCAAAGATTTGGCCTATGTGGTGCACTATCAGGTGCCACAGGATCTGGAGTATTTCATACACCGAGCGGGTCGAACAGGTCGTGCAGGTAAGAAGGGACTCTCGCTTTGTATCATTGAGGAGAAAGAGCAGAAGACCATTCGTTTCCTCGAAAAGGAACTCAAAATCAAAATGCAACGCATCAAAGATTAAATTCTTAAGCTGAGGTTTTCAACTATTTATAACAAAGACTCTCCATTGAGATCAGTGGTGAGTATCTCACTCATGTAGTCAAAGAAAGGGCGCATGTGCGTGAATTGTTCGACGATCAGTTGGTCAAAATCTGTACGCATGGCTTCTTCATCGGTAAACTTATGTTGGATAAGAAACTGTTTGTAACGTAGTAGTTCGATGGCATTATCCTCTGGGTCAAACCCTCTTGGAGAGGTCTTGAGTTGTGTGCCGAGAAGCTCACCGAACTGGCTCTGAAATGCATTGGAATTTAGTATGTCTCGGAGCGGTTCAGGGTCTTGTTGGATTTGTTT
The DNA here is from genome assembly GCF_900142205.1 of Reichenbachiella agariperforans. Taxonomy (GTDB): domain Bacteria; phylum Bacteroidota; class Bacteroidia; order Cytophagales; family Cyclobacteriaceae; genus Reichenbachiella; species Reichenbachiella agariperforans. The sequence continues at coordinate 503,466 of NZ_FRAA01000002.1, read as the reverse complement.
GCGGATTTGTAGTAGATCCTCAGCACTTGGGCTCCAGAAACCGCCAATTACGAAAGTATTACCAGGTTCGAGATGGTAGTAGTATCCGCCCCGACGTTCTGCCGACGCTCTTTTGAAACTCCCACCGAAGTGTGTACTGTAGGGTGTTTTGTCCTTGGAGAACCTTACATCGCGGTAGATTCTGTGTAGACTTTTTTTACCTGTTGGAGTTTCTAGGTCGTCATGTATGGTCAGGCCTTCGAGTACTCGATCAGCCAGCTTGATGACCTGCTGATGCACCGCGAGGTATTGGTCCTTGTGGGCATTGAACCAGTCACGGTCATTGTGTTGTCGGAGTTGGGATAGAAAACCGAAGGGAGCGAGTAGTAAAGGTTCTGTCATGAATGGAAAGTTTGTATAGGGTTTGAGATTACTTATACTGTGTTTGGATCAAATGGTTTTTCATTTTCCCTCAACGAAGCTTTATCTGCAAGATGTAACTAATTGGGATTCAAAGCGTATATTTGTTGCAACAATGATGGTATGAAGATAAGCGACGAGATAAAAACAAACTTCAAGGACAACAGCCACATGGCGATTGTCAATGTGATGTACACGGCCAATTGGCTGAGAGATTTGAACAAAGAAATCTTGAAGGAAGACAAATTACTGCCTCAGCACTACAACGTCCTGCGTATCGTCAATGGTAGACATCCCGAACCTACTTGCCCCGGAGACATCAAGAAAGTCATGCTCGACAAAGGGCCAGATATCACACGACTCATCGACAAGCTGGTCAATATGGGGCTACTCGACCGATGTCTCAATGCCGAAAACCGCCGAAGTATGGATATTACTATCAGCGAACTCGGGCAGACCATCCTCAAAAAATTAACCATAAAAATGGACAAAGTGCGCCAAAAGCATTTTGGTCTGACGGAGGATGAATCCCTCCAACTCAGTGAGCTACTCGACAAGGCCAGACGATAGTCAGGTAATCTGGTTATCCTAGTTCGCCTTTCTTTTAAACCCATCATAAACCGCTAGTTTTGCCACATGATAGATCACAAAAAATTAGGTAACTGGCCATTTAACCCTAACAAATGGCCATTCTATTATGGATGGATGATCATCTTCGCTGGGACGTTCGGGATTACGATGAGTATCCCAGGTCAGACGATGGGTGTATCGACATTCACCGATAGCCTGATCGATGTGATGGGTATGAGTCGCACCCAACTCAGTTTTGCCTATATGTGTGGCACGGTGCTCAGTGCATCTATGCTGACTTGGGTAGGTAGAAAATATGACAAATACGGTGCGCGACGAGTTGCACTGATCTCAACGCTTGGGCTAGGTATCGTACTGATCTATCTCAGTCAGGTAGACAATATCCAATCTTACCTAGGAGGTAATACTTCCACAGTTGTGATGAACTTTGCGATCATGGCTTTTGGTTTTTTTACCCTGCGGTTTTCAGGTCAGGGCGCGTTGACTTTGGTCTCCCGAAACATGATGATGAAATGGTTCGAAAAGCGCCGAGGGTTTGCGATGGGCTTTAGCAATGTTGCGACCTCATTGACTTTTGCCTCCGCACCAGTGTTTTTCGAGATTCTGATACAGCGATATGACTGGGATGGGGCTTGGATGATACTGGCGGTGATCACGGGAGTGGTCTTTCCATTTTTTGTGTTGGCCTTCTTTAGAGACAGCCCTGAAAACAGTGGATTAAAACCCGATGGCCATTATATTGAAAGTGCCAAAAGCAAAGCCAATCGGTTTCCAGTGGTTAAGGAATATAGCCTCCCTGAGGCGCAGCGGACAATTGCGTTTTGGGTCTTTTCGATGATGCTGGCTATGCAGGCTTTGTATTGGACGGGTGTGACTTTTAATATCGTGTCGTTGTTTGAGCACGCGAGTTATGATCGTGAGACGGCTGTGTCTATTTTTTTACCATCCTCGGTTATCGCCATCGTCGTGACCCTGTCCGTGAGTAGTTTGAGTGATTTTATCAAACTGAAATATTTATTGTACATCATGGGAACTAGTGCTTGCATTGCACTGGTCGGGATGATCTATTTGGGTCAGTGGCATGTAGACATCTGGTTACTGGGCACTATCGATGTTTCGTTGAGTACTATGATACTGGGCAATGGCATCATGATGGGTTTGTACAGCGTCATCTTGTCTGTAACCTGGCCTAGGTTCTATGGTCGGACGCACTTGGGAGCGATCTCTGGACGCTCGATTACTTTTGTGGTATTGGGTAGTGCGATAGGACCGATATTGTTTAGCGAATCCTTGGCATATTTCGGCAACTATGAGGGAGCTGGATGGGTGTGTTTGGCACTGTTCTTTGGACTGACGATAGCCGCTATCTGGGCCAACAATCCACAGGAAAAATACCGAAAGGGTTAGGTATCAGTTCGCTTCGTGATGTACAACGCACGACATACGTGATAAATGATTTGGGGGTGACAGCCTAGCTGGTTGTCACTTAGGTGATTGACCAAACTAATCTATTGACTATCAAATAGACAAATACCCAAGTCATGAAAATAAAATTCGTTTTAGCCATAGGGATATTAGCTATCCTGACCTCATTTGATGGAGCAGTGAAACTATCGGTGACTGAGAAAGTCAAAGCGGTTTTTAAATCGACCCAAGAGATACGTAGTATGTCTTATGATTTCGTGAGACACGAGCGTATCAACGGCAAGATGTACGAGAATACAGCGTTCATCAAAATGCAGAAGAAGCCAACTAGAATCTACTACCGAGAGGCCTCTCCCAACAAGGGGCTAGAAGTGCTATATCCTCACCCAGAAGATGCTAGCCAAGCTTTGGTCAATCCTAACGGCTTTCCCTATGTGAATATGAAACTGGACCCTAGAGGTGATTTGATGACCAAAAACCAGCATTATTCTATTTTGGATGCGGGCTATGATGGTGTGATTTCAGTGGTGGAGTATTTGTTCTATAAATACAAGAATGAGCTCGATGAGTTAGTCGAGTACAAAGGGCTCACGCTCTATGATGGTAGAACGTGCGACCTAGTCGTGATGAAAAATCCGTCGTTTCAGTATATCAACTACCCTGTCTCGCGCGGTGAGACTGTGGCGAGTATTGCCAAAAAATACCGTCTCAGTGAGTATATGATCAAAGAGAAAAACAGAGACATGTATATGGATGAACTCCAAGAAGGCAGTGTGATCAAACTACCGACCGACTATGCTTCTAAGATGGCACTCTACATAGACGTAGATAGACGCATCCCTCTCCGTATCGATATCTACGATGAAGTAGGTCTTTTCGAGAAATACGAGTTCAAAAACGTGACGCTCAACCCTGGATTTAAAGAGGTAGAGTTTCTAGATACTTTTGAGGGGTATAGTTTTAACTAAACGGCTGCCAATTGGCGATCTGTTGCACAAACTCCATCAATACCGACGGGCGGATGAGCACACTAAAGATCAGACCGAAGACTGCCCCGAACAAGTGGGCGTTATGATTGACGTTGTCTGACATGTTTTTCCCTTTCATGTACGAATATATTAGGTACAGTGCGCCGAGTATAAACCCCGGGATACAGACGAAACCATAGAGGCAGATCGGGTTGATCGGGAAGAATAGAATACTGCTAAAGACCATGGCCGATACGCCACCAGATGCGCCGAGAGAGTTGTAGTTGATATTGCCTCGGTGCTTGATTAGTGAAGGAAGATCAGAAACAATGATGGCGAGTATGTAGAATCCGATGAAGTAAAGACTCCCCGCCGAACCCTTGATGGAGACAAAAATCTGCTCCACAAACCGCCCAAAGAAGTAGAAAGTAAACATGTTGAAACCGAGGTGTACCCAGTTCGAATGGACAAAACCTGAACTAATCAGTCTATACCACTGCTTGTTCTGTTCGATGTGTACAGGGTTGAACATGAGGCGGTATTGTAGCGAAGGGTTCTGGAATCCAAAATAGCTGATACCTACCGTGATGACTATGAGAATAAGAGTGATCGACATGAATGTTTATATTTTGGTCCCCTTTACGAGAAGGGTAGATTGTATGGATGCTTCTTTGAGATGGATGTATTGTAGACGGCTATCGTCGCGGAGGTATTCGTCCAGTTTTTCTTGACTATCGAAGGATAGAAAGTGAATTTCGTAAGGTTGATTTTCCTCTCCAGAGACAAAACTCTCTACAGTGGGTCTGATACGCTGAATTATTTTGCCTGTGTACTTTTCCATCAATGGGATGACATGATTTTCAAATTCTTGAAATTCTTGCTCCTTGCCTGCTTTGATGTAGATGAGTTGCGTGATGTATATCATAGGACTAGTGATCTCTTGCGATCAGTGCTTGTGTAAAAGCCTTGAGGGGATCTAAGTTCAAGGTATCGGCATCTAGCTCGTCGAGTTGTTTAAATCCTAATTCAAAGTAATGATTCATTTTGGTCTCAGCGATCGCGTGGATGTCGAGTTGTGCATAGATTTCTTTGATGGCAGTGACTTTTTCTTGTGCATCAAAATCTTCTAGTGCTAGCCAGTACTTCAATTTTTCGGCAGTTTCTCCGTCTGCCTTTTCGATGGCCTTTAGGAGCAGAAAGGTTTTTTTATTGGCGATGATATCGCCCCCGACCTGCTTGCCAAACTTGTCTGCATCACCATAGACGTCTAGGATGTCATCCTTGAGCTGAAAGCCTATGCCTATGTTGACCCCAAAGTCTCTGAGATGGATCGCTTCTTCTTTGGTCATCCCAGCGAGTAGTCCGCCTAGTTCTAGCGAATATCCGAGGAGTACAGCAGTTTTGAGCCTGATCATCTTGATATAGGCTGCCTCGGTCACTGTCGGTAATGCTTCGAAATCCATGTCGAACTGTTGTCCTTCGCAGACCTCTATCGCACACTTGTTGAAGAGACGGACGATGTATTTGAAATCCTCGTGCTCCGCCTCCAGTAGGAGGTCATACGCCATGATCATGAGCGCATCGCCGGACAGAATAGCAACATCCTTGTTCCACTTTTTGTAGACCGTTTCGCGACCTCTTCGAAGTGGCGCTTCGTCCATGATGTCATCATGGATGAGAGTAAAATTGTGAAATAACTCGATCGATAGAGCTGGCACTATGATCTTTTCCCAATCGGATTTTTTGATCAAATAGGCCATGATCGCTAGGATGGGGCGCATCCTTTTGCCTCCCAAATCTAGCGTGTAGGCAAGTGGCGCATATAGCGCTGTGGGTTGCTTATCAAAATCAATCTGGGCAATGGCCTCATTCAATTTCTTTTGATAAGCTTTTATTTCTTCAGTCATCTAATTCAACAAACTCTAAGTCAATCGTACGGCGATTTATATCTGTGGCAACTACCATTACCGTCACTTTATCGCCCAAAGTAAATACTCTTTTATTGCGTTTGCCAATCATGCAATAGTTCTTTTCGTCGAACTCGTAGAAGTCGTCCGTCATGCTGGCAGCACGTACCATGCCCTCGCACTTGGTCTCGGTGATCTCCACGAATATGCCGAACTCCGTCACGCCAGAGATTACCCCTTCGAATGGTTTGTTTTCGACAGATTGCATGAACTCTACTTGCTTGAATTTGATCGAAGCGCGCTCTGCGTCAGAGGCACGTTTTTCTCGTTCGGAGGTGTGTCTACAGATTTCTTTGTATTCCTCAGCTTTAGGAGATTTTTTCTTGGATAGATAGTGCTGAAGTAGCCGGTGAACCATCACGTCAGGGTATCTCCGTATCGGAGAGGTAAAGTGCGTATAGTGGTCGAAAGCCAGTCCGAAGTGGCCTTTGGGGTCTGTGATATAGACCGCCTTGGACATGGAGCGAATCGCGAGAGACTCTAGTACATTCTGCTCTGGTTTGCCTTGGATGTCGTCCATCAGCTTGTTGAGTGCGGAGGATACATCATGATTGATGCCTGTAACCTTATGACCGAATTTCACGGCGAATTTGGTAAAGCTTTCCAACTTGTCGGGGTTAGGGTTGTCGTGCGTTCTGTAGACGAACGTGTCCTTGCCGCCATTGAGATTGAAAACATACTCTGCTACGTGTTTGTTGGCGAGTAACATAAACTCTTCCACAAGCTTGTGTGCATCTTTTCTTTCCTTCGGGATGATGCCAAGCGGTTTGCCATTTTCATCGAGTTTGAATTTGACCTCTACTGTTTCGAAGTTGATAGCGCCTTTGTCAAAGCGTTTCTTTTTGAATTTTTTAGCTAGTCCGTTGAGGAGGTTGATTTCTTCATGGAAGTCTCCTTCGCCACTTTCTATTCGCTCTTGGGCTTCTTCGTAGGTGAACCTGCGATCAGAGTATGTGACGGTGCGTCCAAACCATTTTTTCTTGATATTGGCGTTATCATCGATTTCGAATACAGCGGAGAATGTGAGTTTCTCCTCATATGGTCTCAGTGAGCAGACGCCGTTGGATAGCTTTTCTGGGAGCATGGGTATCGTACGATCTACGAGGTAGACGGACGTGGCACGGTTGATGGCCTCCTCATCGAGGGTGCTGCCTGGCTGTACATAGTGGGAGACATCTGCGATGTGCACACCGATTTCATGGTTGCCATTTTTTAGTTTTTGGATGGAAATCGCATCATCAAAATCTTTGGCATCATCTGGATCTATCGTAAAGGTCGTAATGTCTCTAAAATCCTGTCTCTTTTTGATTTCCTCCTTGGTGATCTCTGTATCGATGGCTTCAGCAGCTTTTTCGACGTTTTTAGGAAATTCGAAAGGCAGTTCGAACTCTGCCATGATGGAGTGAATTTCTGCTTCGTTCTCTCCCGCTTTGCCCAGAACTTTGGTCACTAGGCCGACGGGGTTTTTGGCTTTTCCCCCGTGCCATTCTTTGATTTTGACAAGTACTTTGTCATCAGTTTTGGCCTTACCTATTTTCTCTGGGTAGACGAATATGTCGACATAGATTTTTCTATTGTCTGGGACGACAAAGGCGTATTTGGGCAGTACTTCTATTTTTCCGACGAACTCATTTCGAGCACGTTCGATGATTTTGATGACTTTTCCTTCTGGTTTAGAACCTCTACTGGCTCCTCTTTTGAATTTGATCTCTACACGATCACCATCGATGGCGTTCATGAGGTCTTCACTTTTGACCCAGACATCATCGATTTCTTCATCGGTATCATTGTCCAGTACCACGTATGCGAAGCGTTTGTTGACATGATCTACTCTACCGACTAGGCCGCTACTTGCTGCTGCACTAGCTGGATCGGTATTCACGAAATGTCCGTTTTGCAGTTGTTTGAGTAGGCCTTCATGCTCGAGTTCGAGGAGGAAGGTCATGGTTTCTCTTCTACTGTTCTTATCGCGGATACCCGCTTTTGCAAAGATCTGTTTGACCGAGAGACTGTTGTCTCCTTGTGCTTCAAATAGTTCTTGGATAGTTCTTCTGATTGCCGGTACGTTGGGGTTTCTTCCATTAGGGGAAGATTTTCGTAGGCTTTTTTTCTTTTTTGCCATAAGGGCTGTTGTATATAATTATAGGTAAATCTAATCAGCTTGCCACACAATGCTTTAATATTTCAAGGGAATGTGGATTCCACCAAATCTTTCTATTTTTGGGACTCAAATTCCAACTATTATGAAATCACTGATCTTGACCTTCTTCTTATCATTGAGTTTGCATTTAGGTGTTCATGCACAATACATGGAGATGGAAGACCCCGAAAAGCAACATGCCGTAAGAAAAGTGGAACAATATAGTAAACTGAAACGAACGGGATTTACAATGTTGGGTGGTGGTGTATTAGCCAGTCTAATAGGTGCAGGGCTGATCGCCAGCTCAGATTGGGAAAAAGATCCCTATACTGGACAGTACTATACGGATAGTTCGAACGCAGGTTACGGCATTATTGCTATAGTTTATGCTGGGATTCCTTTGATAGCAGGAGGCACGACGCTGGCCATCATTGGTAACTATAAGGAAAAGTCCTATATGCGTAAACTGGATAATCTCAGTGCTTCTTATTTCAACAAGCAAGGAGCACATGGGATGCGGTTGACTTATGCCTTTTAGGTCACTTCAGTAATCTTCTCTTCTGGAATAATTTCTAGCCCTTTCATTTTTAGAAAAACCTGAACGGTAGCGATCACATCACGGTTGCAGTAGTGTCCGATACGTTTTAGGTCATGATCTTCGTAGTAGACTCTATTGACATCACTACCGTCTATGTCGCCTTTTGGAGAGGGGATATCAAAAACTTTGGTGAGTAAATCTAGGGAAGTGTAGCTTTTCCAGTCCCCAAACTTCCACATCTGTAGTGTATCCAGATGCTGTACCTCCCAAGGTTTTTTTCCTGATAGTTCTAGATAAAGTGGCAGTTGTAACTGATGGATGAGCATGCGTCGGGAGAGATAAGGGAAGTCAAATTCTTTTCCGTTATGCGCACAGAGTTGGATTTTGCTCTGGTCCATGGATGAAAATAGTTCTATGAAAGTCTCTAATAGTTCATGTTCGTTTTCGGAGGTTAATGCCTTCACACGGAAGTTGAGTTGACCCTCTTTGTCGTGGTAGAGCATACCTACCGAGATACAAATGATTTTGCCAAACTCGGCATAGATGCCTGCACGTTCGAAGTAGAAAGCTTCCAGGTCGTAATCCTGGTTACGGTTGAGCTGATCAGCTTTCCGAACCCAGAGTTCTTGGAGTTTCTCGTCCAAGTTGCCAAAATTATCAGCAGCAGAGGCGGTTTCTATATCTAGGAAGATGATGTTTTGGTGGTTGGTTAGTTTCTGCATGGGTTTAGGCTTGTTGTGATTTTTTGGTCCAATATCTAACTAGTCCTGCGACACTCATCCAAGTAGGGTTAGCCGCTTCATATTGGTCGATTTCTACCTGCGAGAGACCAGCAGCTTTGAGCTGGTTAGTCGTGTAGGTCTGAAATAGAGGAATGATTTGTTCGTTGGTCAGACCTTCTTTCCATTTGTCGTGAATGAACTCCGACCAGCTCATGAGTACTTTGTGTAGGGTTCCCAGATGCTCTTCGGGATTCTCTATGTAGGAGAAGTGTGTCAGATAGAGCCGTTTGGGTTTCTGTCGACTGATAATAGCAATAGAATCGATCCAGTCCTCGATGTTGATATCTGGTGGAGGACAGGGAGGCTGTACGGGACCGTTACCGATTTTGACGCCCGCGACATCTCCTGTGAATATATTATCTCCTAGTTGCCACGCGATGTGGTGTTTGGCATGTCCAGGTGTGTGTAGGCTTTTGATTTGTGTATCTCCGAATTGAAGCATTTCGTCATGGTCTACTTCTACCAATTGTGATTTAGCGATGGGTTTCATCTCTCCCCAAAGGCTGTCCATCTGATCCTGATAGATTTGGCGTGCTGATGCCATGAGACGATTGGGATCTTCTATGTTTCTAGCGCCAAATGGATGAACATAGATTTTGGCTCCTGTCTCAGCAAATGCCCATGCTGCACCCGCATGGTCTAAATGAATATGGGTGAGTAGGACGTGTTTGATGTCTTCTAGTCGAAAGCCTTTTGCCTCAATGGCTTGTTTTAAAACAGGAAAAGTAGAATGTGGCCCAGTCTCGATTAGTATTGGCCCATCCGTGGTAGGGATTAGATAGGCTGCTATAGCGTGATCTAGATTTTTGAACTGGAGGTCTATGATGTCTATTGGGATCATTGAGATACTTGTTTATGTTAATATACAGATATGGATCAAGCCTGAAAAGGGGCAGCCTAAATTTCCATGTAAGAGAAGTAGGTTTTTGGTTTTTTTTGTAACTTATAGTCACACGATTACCTACGCGTATGGCACTAGTGAAGTTTATGAATCTCTCTTTAGAAGACAAGATTCAACATTTGTATGAGAATGCTAGTTTTGTAACTGATATTCGATACTACCAGTACAAGATCAATTTGTTTTTACTAGAAGGGGTATATTATGAGGTATTTGTGTTTCACAAAGATGTTCAAATCAAAAAAATCACACCTCTGAACTACCAGAGCAGTACGATAGGTTTTTATCTCGATCAGATCAAATTACCACAATGGGTTTAGGCTCTGATATCCAACCGTCTTGCCAAATCTTGAATTGCATTTTCTTCCTCTTCTGAGATGCCATCTGCAATGTTTGCAAAGAGATACATAGTCTCTAGTACAAACTCTTGATCTAATGGACTCTCTTTAATACTATGATGTAGAGCGTTGAGGAATTTTTTCTTCCATTTGTCTACATTATCTAGAAGATACCGAATCTCTGTGCGAAAGGATAATGCTATCATGTCCCGGTCGTCATTCGGGGATTTTACGAATTCAGCGGCAAGTCCTCTAGTCGCCATGATGATGCCGTCCCACTCTTCTCTATCTAACACTCCATCGCTCATGCAGACGAGTAGTGCTGGGTAGAGTTTGGTAAGGTAGACGAACTGATCTTTGGGGATATTGATTCTACGATTGTGAATGTACTCTTTGTAGAGTTGGTGAATTTGCTCGTCCATGTAACTGTTGATTTGAGCATAAATTAATTAAAATCACCATTATTACGTTTGTATAGCGGGTTTATTCGACGGATGCGGTCAGGCTGTCTACCAGTGGCACCATTTGCAAGTAGCGGTCGTACCGGTAGAGAATGTCTTCTACGTATTCGACAGGCTCACTACCTCGGCAGTACCCAAAGGTGACGACTGGATCTTCGAAGTATTTTTTCTTTGATTTGAGTTTTAAATACTTCGCTACATTTCCATCCCAAAGGAGGGTGTCAGCACCATATTTTCTAGCTAGTTTGACAGCATCTCGGACATGTCCATCTCCTACGTTGAAGGAGCCTAGGACAAATTTGACACGTTCGTCAGGGTTTGGAATCTTGTACCACTTTTCCTCTAGCCATAATAGGTGATCCGTGCCTGCTTTGAGGTTTTGGTTCGGATCAAACAAATTAGATACACCGTAAGCGGCTCCAGTTCGAGGCATGATCTGTAATAGGCCGCGGGCACCTATCCATGATTTGGCACTTGGATCGAAGCGTGACTCTTTAGAAATCTGTGCTGCTAATAGTCTCCAGTCCCAGTTGATTTTATCGGCGTAGTGCTTAATCAGGCTATCGTAAGGAGATAGATTATCACTATCTGTAGAGTAGTAGGCGCTGTTGACGATGACTTTATTGACAGAGTAGTTTTTATAGTACTTGTCATAGAGTGCATAGTAGTCATTGGTTTTTTTCATTTTGACTAGCCAGTCGTTGATACTTTTTAGGAGTTCGGGAGAAGTTTTTCTCACACCCCATGCTATTTCTTGTGGGAAACTCACAGCGGTCTCCACATCGAGTATAGAATGATATCTGGCACTGACTTGGGCAATATCTTCGTCTGCTACTGTATAGGCGATTTCTCCGTTTGCTACCATCTCGATGATGGATTCTGTTTCCAAATCTTCTGTTTCTATGACGATTTTGATATCTCCTCCGATTTCATTCGATAGGTTTTTTAATCTAGGGATGTATGAAGAATTTGGCCTAACGTGTATGGTCTTGTCTTTGAGTTCAACAGGGTTTCTAATCAGCGTTTTTTCAATTTCATGTAGTTTCATGTCTCGCCAGTTGGCAGGCTTGCGCTGTACGAGCATTTGTCTAACGAGGTGCAGTGGTTCGGTGAAATCGATGTGTTTTTTTCGTCCTGAGGTGATGGTTAGGTTACGAGCGATGACGTCTCCTTCCCCTTTGTTTAGTTTTTGAAAACTTTCTGCTATGTCTCTTGTGATGTTGAATTTGAGCTCTACGCCTATGGAACTAGCGAACAATGACATGAGGTCATATTCATACCCCATGGGTTCGCCTCGGTATAGGAACATTCCGCTAGAGCTGTTCTCTACGATGGCTGTGAGATAGCCTCGCTCCTTGATTGCAGCTAGATCGAATGCTATAGCCCCATCGGGATCAATCTCTTGGATTTCCAAATCGGTGGACTGATTGTTAGGACTTTGGCAGCCCAAAAAGAACAGGAAAAATAGAGGTAGAAGGGGTATAAAGTTAAATTTCATATATCAGTGAAAGGTTGAAGTTTATGGGACAATAAACTTACAGGTAGCCTAAAGGTACTGATTTATAAAGGATTTGATAAAGTCTATACTCTCAATTTTATTTTCAAGGAATCCGTTGTGGCCAGCTTTGGGTAAAATAATGGAATCTCCTTGCGGGATCAGATCTATCATTTGTTGGGATGTTTCTAGCCGTACTGCCATATCTCGTTCTCCTGCTATGACAAATACAGGCGTGTCCGACGTGGCTAGAATAGAGGTGCGGTCAGGCCGGTGTTTCATGGCCATCGCATAACCAATGACACTTTTGGCGGGAGTCTTGCAGGCTGCTTGTTTGATCTCTTCGATTTCATTGGCTAGCCGTTGGCGATTTTCAGGCGCGAATAGACCGTCCACGAATGAGTTCATAAAGCTTTCTACACCATGGTCGAGAATATATTCTTTGACTTTGTCTCGGACTTTCTTTTTTTCTTCATCGTCGGCATAAGTAGAGGATGAAAACAAGCCGAACCCCAAGATGCTGTCAGCATAATTGTCTGCTAAGGATAGTGCTACATATCCTCCGAGTGAGTGACCGATGACGAAGTATTCGTCGATCCCATTCATAGAGAGTTCTTCATGTACGAGATCTGCAATGTCGTCAATACTAAAATCTTCTATGGTTAGTGAGGAAGAACCATGACCTGGGAGGTCTACTAAAGCTATTTCATAGTGTTCGGATAGTGCTTCGGCATAGTCTTTCCAGATTGCATGCGTTTCACAATACCCATGAAGGAAAACGATACTCGTTCCAGAACCAGATATTTTGATATTCATGGTTTAAGCAGGGACGGTGTCTAACATTTTTTTGGCAGATAGGTAAAGCCCTTCTGGATCAAATCCGCAATCGCGCTGTAGTTCGAGTTGCGTACCGTGCTCAATGATTTCATCGGGTATTCCGAGTCTCACGACTTTGGATTGATAGCCATGGTCTACCATGAACTCTAAGATCGCCGAGCCAAATCCACCTTGCAAAGATCCATCTTCTACGGTGATGACATGGCTGTGCTTTTGGAATATTTCGTGGAGGAGTTTTTCATCCAAAGGTTTGACGAATCGCATATCATAGTGCGCTGCAGCAATATCTTCTTGGGAGAGACGCTGAGTAGCTTCTATGGCGTAGTTGCCCACATGTCCGAAAGTTAGATAAGCTAGTTCGTCACCATCTTTTATTTTTTGACCTTTGCCGATTTCTATCTTTTCGAAAGCAGACTTCCATACTGGCATCACACCATTGCCCCTCGGGTATCTGATCGAGATAGGTCTAGCATTCTCTGGCAACTGAGAACTATACATCATGTTGCGGAGTTCTTTTTCATTCATTGGAGCGCAGATGACCATGTTAGGAATGCATCTAAAATAGGCAATATCATAGCATCCGTGGTGGGTAGGTCCGTCAGCGCCTGCAAACCCTGCTCTGTCGAGACAGAAGACCACGTGTAGGTTTTGGATGGCTACATCATGAATGACCTGATCATAGGCGCGCTGCATAAAGGTCGAGTAGATGTTACAGAACGGAACTAAACCTTGTGTTGCAAGGCCTGCAGAGAAGGTCACGGCATGTTGTTCTGCAATACCTACGTCAAAGGCACGTTCTGGCATAGCCTTCATCATGATATTGAGTGATGACCCAGAAGGCATGGCTGGAGTCACTCCCATGATTTTGTCATTGGTCTCCGCCAACTCCACGAGCGTATGCCCAAAAACCTCTTGGTATTTGGGTGGCTGTGGTGTCTCGTACACTTTTTTGTATATCTCACCAGTGAGTTTGTCGAAGGTACCAGGTGCATGCCACTTGGTTTGGTCTTTTTCGGCGAGTGAGTAGCCTTTTCCTTTTTTGGTGAGGACATGTAGGATTTTGGGTCCTTTGATGTCTTTCAGGTCTTTTAGGACGCTGACCATGTGGTTGACATCATGACCATCGACCGGTCCAAAATATCTTAGATTGAGAGATTCAAAGAGGTTACTTTGTTTGAGCAAAAACGATTTGATACTGCTTTCAAAGTTCGCAGCGATCTCTCTGGCATTTGGGCCGAACTTACTGATTTTACCAAGGACTTTCCACGCTTCGTCCCGTAGTTTGTTGTAAGTGTGAGAGGTAGTGATGTCTGTCAGGTAGTCTCTAAGTGCACCGACATTAGGATCGATAGACATGCAGTTATCATTGAGTATGATGAGCAGGTTGGAGTTAGAAACTCCAGCGTGGTTCATCGCTTCGAATGCCATTCCTCCTGTCATCGCACCATCGCCTATGACGGCTATGTGATGCTTGTCTGTCTCGTTTTTGTAGAATGAAGCTTCGGCCATGCCTAGTGCTGCGGAGATAGAGGTAGAAGAGTGCCCTACGCCAAAGGCATCATATTCGCTTTCTTTTCTTTTTGGGAATCCCGACAGACCGCCATATACGCGGTTGGTATGAAAATTTTCTTTTCGCCCTGTCAGTATTTTATGTCCATAGGCCTGATGCCCAACATCCCAGATGAGCTGATCCACCGGCGTGTTGAATACGTGGTGCAGTGCGACGGTGAGTTCTACCACGCCCAAACTTGCCCCAAAATGTCCGCCATAAACCGAAACCGTATCGATGATATACTGGCGCAATTCTGACGATAACTGCACCAATTGGACAGCATCTAGGTCTTTCATGTCGTCAGGTGTATCGATTCCTGCTAACAACTTTCCCGGCTCTACTTGCATGACTTTAAATCTAAGATGATAAAACCAAAGCGCCAAAAATGTACCTTATATTGGAGCATTTGGTTTTGGGGGAGCAAAAATAAACAGAATAAGTTATTTAATTTACAACTTCAAATTTTCAAATTATGATATACAGAATATTGTTTCTCATTATGCTTCAATTGGTTGGCTCTGTGACAATGGCACAGCAGAGTGAGACAGACAGTTTATCCAAAGAGGCTGCCGTGAGTTTAGATGTGATGATTGGCCAAATGATCATGACAGGAATAGGTGATCAATCTTATTTAGAATCTGATGCTCTTATTTTGGATGAAATCAAAGAAGGAAAAGTAGGAGGGGTGATTTTCTTTGAAAAAAATATCAATAGTAAAAGTCCTGCTCGCCAGCTCAAACGTGCTATCACGATGTTGAAGGAGGAAGCAGACATCCCTCTATTCGTGAGTATCGATGAAGAAGGAGGAAGGGTCAACCGACTGAAACCCAAATATGGTTTTCCAGAAACTAAGACGGCAGAATACCTTGGTAAGCTTGACAACCTAGATAGTACTAGGTTCTATGCTAATGCGACAGCATATACGCTGCATGAGTTAGGGTTTAACCTGAATTATGCACCAGATGTAGATGTAAACGTGAACCCAGAAAACCCCGTGATTGGTGAAATTGGTCGAAGTTATTCGGCTGACCCCTATCAGGTAGCTCGACATGCGAGTGCGGTAGTAGGCACTCACAGAGAGAATCAGGTTTTGACTGTACTCAAACACTTTCCGGGTCATGGTAGTTCGCATGCAGATTCACATTTGGGGGTAGCAGACGTGACAAAGTATTGGGAGATGAGCGAACTAATGCCGTACAAATACATGTTGGATTCGGGCATGGTGGATGCCATCATGAGCGCACATATTGTTAATAGGCACTTTGACCCGAGTGGTTATCCTGCTACGTTATCTCCAGTGATTATTCAGCAAGTATTACGCGGTTTGTTGGCTTATGACGGAGTGGTGTTTTCGGATGATATGCAGATGCATGCTATCTCGAAGAATTATGGTATAGCTGAGTCAGTTCGTTTGGCGATCGACGCAGGGGTGGATGTCGTCATGTTCGCGGGTAATGTCCCTGACAATGAAAAGAAGTCTGCAACAGACATACATGCTATCATAAAGGACTATGTCGAGCGTGGTGAAATATCTGAGGAGCGAATCAAAAAATCCTATGAGAGAATCATGCGCATGAAAAGCAATTTGTGATTTACCTTTGAACTCTAAAATTCACCAACTATTACATCATGAAATCGATAAACAAATTATTGCTCGTTCTACTGGTTCCTTTTACATTGTCTTGTGGAGATGATGATGATCACACGGCTCAAGCAGGTCTTTGGCTGGCCAAGGAAGACGGAGTGGTTAGATCTGGTTGCGACTTAGAGTCCAACGATGGCCCTGTGAGCTGTCCGCGCACAAGTAGTACAACAGCATGTGTTACCTTAAATTTGCGTCAGACAGATGTATACACGTTGAATGTGAGTTTAGACGGAGGGGCTACCATAGCAGAGGCTGGAGAGTACGAAATCTCAAGTGGAAAGATCAAACTATGTCCTTACGAACTAGAGAGTGATTGCTATGATGTACCTGTTGTTGATTCAGATTTTGATAGTATGACTATAGAACTCAATACTGAGTCTAATAGTTGCAAAGTACGTGTAGAAATGGAGAAGGTGTAATTTACCTTCTCTTTGTTCACTTAGGATTCGAGTCCTTTCTCTTTCATTTTGACGAACTCACCATAGCGTCGAGTGATCGCGATGATGAACCCAATCACCATCACGAGGGTGCCTATCCAGAGCACATTGATCATTGGTTTTTCGACCGCTTCTAGTATCACCCAGTCTTTTTGTGTTTTGTTTACCCCGATTTTGAAACTGTTGCTTTTGGGGTCGATTTCCGTGATGGTGAGCTTGACGCCTAGGTCATGGATGATATCAGAGAGCAGACCTGCTTGGTTGTCTTTGATGATGTAATAAGGCTCTGCGAGGTAGTCTCGATCACTGCCCTTCACTCGGATGTCTGCTTTGATGGCGACATCTCCTTCTCCTAGTGTCAGCCCGTCCAGTTCGGTCACCCGTTGTACCTTTTCGAGTGTGGCTACAAAATCATTGACAAAGAAGGGTTCGTCGAGTTGAGTCGTGATGATTTCTGTTTCGCTCCAGTCTGTCTCTTGATCTGGGTCTGGGAAGGTTCGCACATGCGTGTAAAGGTCAAACCCTAGTTTGCGCTTGATGTCAGGAGAAAAGACCGTCATGTTCATCTTTTCATTGATCTGCACCGTCGGGTAGAGGTCGAATGATGTTTCTTCCTTGGTATAAGCGATTTCGAAGTAGCTCGTCTCAGGTGTGATCAGGGTGAGAGTGTCCCCCTGATGGAAAACAACTTCTTCATCTGAAGATAAGTCAACTCCAGCGATGGCTTGTGTTTCGTTGATTTGATTGATGTCATGGATGTTGACATAGCCAGGGAATCCCTCGATGCGTTTGCGTGTGCCTTTGTAGTTGAGAGAGTACTCTCCCATCTGGCGGTCTTCGTTCTGGAAGAGCAATAGATTCTTTTGGTTCACTTCGTCTGGAAATTCTTTGCTCCATACCAGTCCTGTTTGGTTGAGCGAGACGATTTTGGAGTAGCCTGAGGAGAACAATACTCCCAAGAGCATCATGGCGATACCGATATGACTGATGGCTCCACCTGACAAATTGATATTGGTTTTCCATCGATTCAATAAAATCTTGGCATTGGCGATGATGGAGTAGGTTCCTGCTGTCAGTACGAGGATGTAGGTGATGTTCTGGACTTTGAAAAGGATGATGATCGCTGCAGTGATGGCCAATGTGAGCACAATGGGTAGCAGTAGTGCATCTTTGAGTTTGGTTTTGTCCATTTTGTTCCACCAAAAAAACTGTCCCGTACCCGATAGAAGAGCGATCAATACGCCTCCCCAAAGCTGATACTGCGTGTAATATTCCACTTGATCTACAGGAGGAGCCATGTTGGAGTCAATCCCGACGAGCCCCACGAGGGCGTTCCACACAGGGATGGATGTAGGAATGATAACTTGGAATCCCATCAGACAGAGTACAGTTGCACCCATGAATATCCAAAACTCACGAGAGTAGGTCGAGACTTCTTGTTCGTCGCTTTCGAGTTTTTTCCATGATCTGATGATCAAAAAGAGCGCCCCAAGGACAAAGGCCAGAAGATAAACGAGCAATTGTCCGGAGAGCCCCAAGTCTGTAAAGGAGTGAACAGACGAATCACCCAAGATGCCGCTTCGGGTTAAGAATGTAGAATATACAATCAGCAAGAAAGCCGATACCGCAAGGATGATGGCTGATTTGAGTGCAGTGGTACTTTTCTTGAAGGCGATCATGGTGTGGATCGCTGCGATGAGAACGAGCCAAGGTACGTAGACGGCATTTTCTACAGGATCCCAGTTCCAGTAGCCGCCAAAATTGAGCGTTTCGTAGGCCCAGTAGCCACCCATCAAGATCCCCACGCCTAGGACGACTGCTGAGAATAGCGACCAAGGCAAGGCGGGTCTGATCCATTCTTTGAATTTGCCCAACCATAGCCCAGCGATACAGTATGCAAAGGGAATCAGAGTCGTCGCAAAACCTAAGAACAAGGTAGGAGGGTGGATGACCATCCAGTAGTTTTGGAGTAGCGGGTTTAGTCCAGAGCCGTCTTCGGGGATGAAATCCGGGCTGGTTTTGAATATCGGTGCATCCATCGCATCACGTAGGAGGATGAATGGAGAACTGCCGATTTTGAGATTGAAAAGAACCACACCGAGGATCATCGATAGCAAAAATCCCTGTACGATAGCGAAGATGGCCATCACGGGGGCTTCCCAAAATTTGTTGGTACGGATGAGGACGAACCCTAGGATGACATTCCAGAAGATCCAAAGGAGAAAAGACCCCTCCTGCCCTTCCCAAAAGGCGGAGATTTGGTAGTAGACGGGGAGGACAGTCGAACTGTGGCTGTAGGCATAGTGGTACTCAAAGTAACCCCTGTTGATGATGGTGAAGAGCGTAGCGACGACCCCAAGAGCCGAGCCGCCATGTACCCAAAAAGCTATCCGGGCGAAACGCATCCAAGAGTCTTTGTCTGCAATCTCAGTAGATTGTACAGAACGAAAATAGCCGTAGGCCGACACCAAAGCACTAACGAATGCAGCGATGATCAAAAAGTGACCCAGAGAGCCAATGAAATAATGCATAGGGGAAAATTAAACGTCGTTCACTTCGATGGTTTCTTCCTGATATTTGGAAGGGCACTTCATCAATATTTTAGATGCGAGAAAATGGTCGTTTTGGAAGTTGCCAACTACCACGACCTGCTCTGATCGTAGAAAGTCCGCTGGCATGGGTTCATTGAAATATACGCGTTGTTCTTCGTTGTTGTTGTCCACGAGGACAAAAGAGAAGGCCAGTTTGTTGGGAGAATCTTGGATGCCGACGATCTCACCGTGCGCATCTTTTTTGAGCTGACCTACCACGTGGATTTTCTTGCTGTCACCATCCTCTGCCATGGCACGTGCATCGTCAAATCCGACATAAGTACTGGCGTCTCCAGCGGTAGAGATGATCACCATGATGGCTGCTGCGATCACTACGATTCCAAAAATATGAGACTTCTTCATATCAATCCTGCTTTGCTTCTGTCAATTCGTCTTCGAGTTTGGTGACTTTTTTGTCCAGACGGACGAGGTAAATCACCATGCCTGCAAAGATGGTCATTACCACCGCAACTACTACGTAAATCTTACCGCTTTGTCGCATGGTATCCGCCATTTCCACCCGTTGATTGGTGTAGTCGCCTTCGGTGACTTGGTATTTTTCATCTTGGGCTGCAGCCTGCAGGCTCAGTGTGAGGAGGAGTACAAAAAGTAATTTTTTCATGTGATCATCAAAGGTCTTGTGTGAGGCGAATGTCTTGAATACGGATTTTGATCGAGGCAAACCATACGCCCATGAGTGTCCAGCCGATGATGGCTGGGTAAAATATCATTCTTAGTTTTCCGTCTAGGTCAAAATAGTTGAAACCAGGGTTGCCACCGTTGCCTGGATGCATGGAATCGGTCAGGCGTGGTAGAATGAACAGCAGCGGGATCATCGCGAAGTACGCGAAGATGTTGTAGACCGCAGAGATTCTGCTGCGTTGTTGGGGATCTTCGAAAGAACTGCGGAGGATGAAATAGGCAAAGTAGATCAGCAGTGCGATCGCAGAAGCGTTTTGCTTTGGGTCTCCACTCCAGAACTCTCCCCAGGTGTATCGAGCCCAGACCATGCCAGTCACGATACCGAGCACACCGAATAGACAACCTGCTTTGGCATACGCTTCGGCTCGGATGTCAAAGTGCTCATTTTTGCTCGACAGGTATCGGAGCGAATAGACTAGGGATCCTGTCAGCAGGATGATCATCCCAAACCACATGGTGACGTGGTAGTACAGGTTTCGAATGGTCTCGTTGAGGATGGCAAGACGGGGAACCTCCATCAGTAACCCGCCCAAGAGGGCGTAGGCCGTGAGCAGCACACCCAAGATTTTCCACCAAGATTTTTTAATTGAAAACATATTAGCTTCTCCATAAGTAGGGAAACAGCAGATAGGCCAGCGTCCCTACGATCATATCAATTGCGAGCAAAGTTAGTAACTCATCGAGACTTTCGGAGCGTGCAATCCCATCTATTGCATTTCGCGAAAGCTTAATAATCATGAGTAAGACTGGAATGATGACTGGGAAGGAAAGGATAGCCATGAGCATGCCGTTGTTGTCGGCCTTGGAGGCGATCCCAGACATCAGCGAGAGTGTCGTGGCGAACCCAACCGTACCCGCTAATATGATGAGTACAAAGAAACCGGGGTCTTGGACACGATTGCCGAGCACAAGGCTAAACACACCGAAAGCCAAAACAGCAAGTAACACTAGCAAGCCAGAGTTGTAGATGATTTTGGAGAGGATGATGCTTTGTGGGCGGACTAGGTTGAAGTAGTAGAGCTGCCGACCTTCCTTTTCTTGGATGAAGCTTTTGGCGACTGTGCTGATGGAGGTGAACAGGATGATGATCCAGTAGAGCGCATTCCAGCTGAACTGATCGACTCTGGCATGTAGCACCTCGAAGGATAGGTAACAGATAAAGATCGTAGAAAAAGTATACAGCAGTATGCCGTTGAGGGCATATTTGTGCCTCCATTCGAGTACGATATCTTTCCACAGCAGTGCTTTGATCTCTTTGAGCATAACAGGACGCAAATTTAGAGCAAGATTTGCTATAACTTTTCACTTTGATAATTTAAAGCTTTGGATTGCGGGTCAATCCCCTTAGCATTGTGTTTATTTAGTATAAGGAAATAAATGGAAACTATACTCGTAACTGGCAGTGCCGGATTTATCGGCTACCACCTTTCGAAACGATTGCTTGATGATGGTTACAAAGTCATCGGTGTAGACAATCTGAATGATTACTATGATGTCAATCTGAAAAAAGCAAGATTAGCTCAATTAGAAGCGTACGATCAGTTTTCTTTTTATCAAATCGGTCTAGAAGACAAAACTGGTTTGGAGCAAGTTTTCACTGAAAACACAGTGGACTATGTCGTTAATTTAGCTGCTCAAGCTGGGGTTCGGTATTCGATTGAGAATCCAGCAGCCTATGTCAATGCTAACTTGGTCGGCTTTGCCAATATTATTGAAATTAGCAAGAATCATAAAGTAAAGCAGTTTCTGTTTGCCTCTTCGAGTTCGGTATATGGAGCCAATGAGAACATGCCTTTTTCGGTACGAGACAATGTGGATCATCCGATGTCTCTATATGCGGCAACAAAAAAATCCAACGAGTTGATCGCGCATTCCTATGCGTCTTTGTTTGACCTGCCAGTGACGGGACTGAGATTCTTCACAGTATATGGCCCATGGGGTCGACCAGATATGGCTCTGTTTTTATTCACCAAAGCGATATTGGCAGGAGAAGAAATCAATGTTTTCAACGAGGGAAAAATGAAAAGAGATTTCACTTATGTTGGAGATATTGTCGAGGGGGTTTATCGATTATTAAAAAAACCAGCTAAGAAGAATAGAGATTGGGATGGATCTCACCCTGACCCTTCGTCCAGTTATGCTCCATACAAAGTATATAATATTGGCAACAACGAGCCGGTAGAGTTGATGGATTTCATCAAAGCGATTGAAGCGAAACTGGGTATCAAAGCCAAAATGAATTTGATGCCGCTGCAACCTGGAGATGTACCTGATACCTATGCCAATGTGGACGCTCTTATGAAAGATGTTGGGTATAAACCTAATACCACGATCGAAGAAGGAATAGGAGCTTTCATTGATTGGTACAAAGAATATTATAAGGCCTAAAACCTAACGCTAACTATGAAAGGAATTATCCTAGCGGGGGGCTCAGGAACTAGATTACACCCTTTGACCTATTCGGTTAGCAAGCAAATACTGCCTGTATATGATAAACCAATGATTTATTATCCCTTGTCTACTTTGATGTTGGCGGGGATTCGAGAGATTCTCATCATA
Source organism: Reichenbachiella agariperforans (assembly GCF_900142205.1). GTDB lineage: Bacteria > Bacteroidota > Bacteroidia > Cytophagales > Cyclobacteriaceae > Reichenbachiella > Reichenbachiella agariperforans. The sequence goes on along the minus strand of NZ_FRAA01000002.1, from coordinate 481,141 downwards.
TCTACACCACGAGACCTCCCTTTATTTAGGGACTTGCTAGGAGACGGAAAGAATTTGGGGTGTAGGTTTGAATATGCGGTGCAAGAAAAGCCTGAAGGGTTAGCACAGGCATTTATCATTGGCAAAGATTTTATTGGACAGGACAAGGTGGCTTTGGTGCTAGGCGACAACATATTTTATGCTTCAGGCCTTTCTAAGAAACTACAGGCGGCAAGTGATGTCACCGGAGGGCTCGTATTTGCTTATCATGTCAATGACCCTGAGCGCTACGGAGTGGTGGAATTTGATGACAACAAGAAGGCGATATCGATTGTCGAAAAACCAGAGCGACCTAAGTCTAATTATGCAGTACCAGGACTCTACTTCTATGATAATCAAGTGGTAGAAATTAGCCAGTCGATCAAACCAAGTTCAAGAGGAGAATTAGAGATCACATCGGTCAATAATGAATATTTGAAACAAAATCAGCTGAGTGTTGAGATATTGGACAGAGGGACTGCTTGGTTGGATACGGGTACTTTTGCATCGCTGATGCAGGCGGGTTCCTTTGTACAGGTGATAGAAGATAGACAAGGCCTCAAAATTGGATGCATAGAGGAGGTGGCTTATAAGATGAGCTATATAGATGGGGTTCAACTAGAGCAATTGGCAACTCCATTGGTTAAAAGTGGTTATGGAGAGTATTTGATGAAATTATTGAATTGAAAGAATGGAGATTAAGCCTTTACATTTACAGGGAGCGTATTCTCTACAACCGAAACTGTTTAATGACAACCGGGGATATTTCTTCGAATGGTTCAATGCTCGTAACTTTAAAAAGTTAACTGGGGTTGACTTTAAGCCTATCCAGTTTAATAGTTCTAGATCGGTGAGAGGGGTACTAAGGGGGCTTCATTTTCAAGAAATGCCTTCTAGCCAAGCTAAACTAGTCGGCGTGACTCAGGGAGAGATTCAAGATGTGATTGTAGACTTGAGAGAAGGCTCTCCGACCTATGGTCAATATTATTCGGAGGTGATTAGTCAAGAGAAAAAGAATCAACTATTTGTGCCAAAGGGTTTTGCTCACGGTTTTTTGGTGTTATCTGAGACAGCAGAAATTTTTTATGCGATAGATGACTACTACTCACCAGAGCACGAGTGTGGGGTTATGTACAACGACATTTCTATCGGTATCGAATGGCAGTTGCCAGAAAATGAAATTATCCTTTCGGAAAAGGATAAACTATACGAACCACTAACTAAAAGAACATTTAATTTTCAATACAATGGCTAAGAAAAGAGTACTTATTACAGGAGGAGCGGGATTCCTTGGTTCACATCTTTGTGATCGTTTTTTGAAGGAAGGGTGTCACGTGATTGCCATGGATAATCTGATTACAGGTTCTTTGGACAATATTCAACATTTGTTTCACAGAGAGGATTTCGAGTTTTACAATCACGACGTGTCGAAGTTTGTCCATGTACCAGGAGATTTGGATTACATCATGCATTTTGCATCGCCAGCTAGTCCGATCGATTATTTGAAGATGCCTATTCAGACTTTGAAAGTGGGTTCCTTGGGTACGCATAATTTGTTAGGGTTAGCTAAGGCTAAAGGAGCAAGAATGCTCATTGCTTCTACTTCAGAGGTATATGGTGACCCTTTGGTTCACCCACAGACGGAAGATTATTGGGGTAATGTAAACCCTGTCGGGCCAAGAGGAGTATACGACGAGGCGAAGCGTTTCCAAGAGGCCATGACAATGGGGTATCATACTTTCCATGGTGTCGAGACTCGTATCGTGAGAATATTTAATACCTATGGTCCAAGAATGCGATTGGACGATGGTCGTGTATTGCCAGCATTCATCGGGCAGGCATTGAGAGGCGAAGATTTGACCGCATTTGGTGATGGTTCGCAGACGAGATCATTCTGCTACGTTGATGACTTAGTAGAGGGGATTTATCGATTGCTATTGAGTGATTGTGCTGACCCTGTCAATATTGGCAACCCAGATGAAATCACGATCAATCAGTTTGCGGAAGAAATTTTGAAATTGACGGGTAGCAAGTCTAAGATTATCTATAAGCCATTGCCAACAGATGATCCGAAGCAGCGTCAACCGAACATCACCAAAGCAAAGGAGCTTTTGGGTTGGTCACCGCAATTTTCAAGAAGTGAAGGTTTGAAGCCTACTTTGGAGTATTTTAAGGATAAAGTGAAATAAAATGGATATAAAAGTTGGCGTTATTGGCTTAGGCTATGTTGGCTTGCCGCTAGCAGTCGCAGCAGCAGAACAGTACGAGGTGATTGGTTTTGATATCAATCAAAAGCGTATCGATGAATTGGTGGCAGGTCATGATCGAACAGGTGAGGTGAGTCAGCAAGGCTTGTCTTCATCTTCAGTACGTTTTAGTGCGGAAGCACAGGATTTAGCATCTGCCAACTTTTATATAGTGACCGTTCCTACACCTATAGATGAAAACAACAATCCAGACCTTTCGTTGGTGGAGAAAGCTTCTGTTTTGGTAGGGAAGTATCTCAAAAAGGGAGATATAGTAGTCTATGAGTCCACAGTGTTTCCAGGATGTACAGATGAGATTTGTAAACCGATATTGGAGAGAGAATCTGGTTTGATTTTCAACCAAGATTTTTATCTAGGGTATTCTCCAGAGCGCATCAATCCTGGAGACAAAGAGCGAGGTGTCAAAGAAATTTTGAAAGTCACAAGTGGCAGTACGGAGGAAATTGCCGCTAGTATCGATGCGTTTTATGCCTCTTTTATTACGGCAGGAACGTACCGTGCGTCTTCTATTAAGGTTGCTGAGGCAGCCAAAGTGATCGAGAACTCTCAGCGAGATATCAACATTGCCTTTGTCAACGAACTCGCATTAATTTTTAACCGACTGGATATCGATACGGCTGAGGTACTAGAAGCCGCAGGTACCAAGTGGAATTTCTTGCCATTCAAACCAGGGTTAGTCGGTGGGCATTGTATCGGAGTGGATCCTTACTATTTGACGCACAAAGCAGAGAGTGTAGGTTATTTGCCTGAAGTGATCTTGGCAGGTCGCCGCATCAATAGCAACATGGGCAAGTTCGTCGCACAGGAGGTCATCAAGCTGATGACAAAGAATCGTGTGGAGTTGGTGGATGCTCGTGTGCTGGTATATGGCATTACCTTCAAAGAAAACTGTCCTGATGTACGCAATACTAGAGTCATTGATATCATTGAAGAGCTACAGGAGTACAACATCCAAGTAGAGGTTTTTGATCCGCTAGCCGATGCTGCAGAAGTGAAAGAAGAGTATGGAATAGAGTTGGTTTCTGATGCTTCAGGAAAATATAGTGCTCAGATATTGGCTGTAGCTCACCAAGAATTTACGGAAATTGATTGGGAGAAACAATCTGAAAGTAGCCTTATCTATGATGTGAAAGGGATTTTGCCACGAGGATTGGTTTCCGGGTTTTTGTAGGAAGGGAATAGATTTTAAGAATACAATTATTGTTGCTAGCTTTGCGGCGCATTTAACCCTGCAAATAGGACTGTTTTGAAGAAGAATTGCATTTATAAGTACCATGAGTCTACAACACTCTGTTGTTGATAACCTATTCATGCGCAATTCTTAAAATTCAATTTAATTCACAATAATATCATACGAATAATGGACAGTAGGGTCAGGCATATTGCCAAAAGTATAACTTGGAGAGTTATTGCGTCAGCAACGACTTTTACATTAACACTTATCTTTTTTGGCAAAGCTGAAATTGCCATGGCATCATGGCTCACAGTAGCAGAAACCACGATCAAAATCGCAATTTATTATGTGCACGAGCGAGTTTGGTTCAAAGTTAGCACCAAGCTTAATAACAAAATGAGGCATATAGCCAAGGCGATTACCTGGCGTGTCATTGCATCTGCTACTACATTTGTACTTGCATTATTAATATTTGGAGGTCATGATGATGCGATGGAAAAAGCAACCTATATAGCACTCATAGAATCAGCACTTAAGTTGTTGTTTTATTATGGGCACGAAGAAGCATGGTATCGCATCAATTTGGGCCTAGACAATAGAGAAAAAAATAAGGCAACATCATGACCGAAAATATTATTCCACACAACCACTCGATCACTCAAGCGGATCGCATTAAAAAACTGGGTTACAAACCTTTTTTGATCTGGTTTGTAGGAATGTCTGGTTCAGGAAAGTCAACACTTGCCAGCGCTCTCGAAGAAAAACTATTTGCGGATGGACAAAACACCTATATTCTAGATGGCGACAATATTCGTAGTGGTCTCAATAAAGATTTAGATTTTTCGGACGAAAGCCGAAAAGAGAACATCAGAAGAATCGCCGAAGTGTCTAAATTGTTTGTCGATGCGGGGACGGTGGTTTTGACGGCATTCATCACTCCTTTTGCCGAAGAGCGAGAGAAAATCAAGCAATTGGTAGGTTCAGACAATTATTTGGAGGTGTTTGTGGATTGTCCGCTGGAAGAATGTGAAAAACGAGATGTCAAAGGACTTTATGCCAAAGCGAGAAGAGGAGAAATCAAGAACTTCACGGGCATAGATTCTCCATTCGAAAAGCCGATCAACGCTGATGTCGTGGTGGAATCGTACAAGGTATCTATTGCCGAGGGCGTAGAGGCTATTTATAAAATTGTAAAAGAAAAAATCAACATACATGAGTAACTACAATCTTACGCATATCAAAGAGCTTGAAGCGGAAGCGATTTATATATTAAGAGAAGTTTTCGCACAGTTTGAAAATCCAGCGATCCTGTTTTCAGGAGGGAAAGACTCGATCTGTGTCGCTCACTTAGCACGCAAGGCATTCTTCCCTGCCAAAATTCCTTTCCCATTTGTACACGTGGACACTGGGCACAACTTCCCAGAAACAATGGAATTTAGAAACCAGTATGTTGAGGAACTTGGTGTGAAGCTGATTGTAGGATCGGTACAAAAGTCCATCGATGACGGTGCTGCTACAGAAGAAAAGGGTAAAAATGCCAGCAGAAATGCCATTCAAACGGTCACACTACTCGACACCATCGAAGAGCATCAGTTTGATGCTTGTATTGGCGGTGCACGTAGGGATGAAGAAAAGGCCCGTGCCAAAGAAAGATTCTTCTCACACAGAGATGAGTTTGGTCAGTGGGACCCTAAAAACCAGCGACCAGAGCTATGGAACATCTTCAACGGCAGATGCCATCAGGGAGAAAACTTCCGAGTTTTCCCATTGAGCAACTGGACAGAAATGGATGTATGGCAGTACATTTTGTCGGAAAACATCGCCTTGCCATCGCTTTACTTCGCGCACGAGCGACAAGTCATCCGCAGAAGCAATACGTGGTTGCCTGTCTCTGACTTTATCACGATAGCGGATGACGAGGAAGTAGTTACTAAGAAAATTCGATTCAGAACCTTGGGAGATATTACCATCACCGGAGGAGATGAATCAGATGCGGATACATTGGAGAAAATTGTAGACGAGGTAGCTTCTGCCAGACAAACCGAAAGAGGTAACAGAGAGGATGACAAACGCTCAGAAACCTCCATGGAGGACAGAAAGAAGCAGGGTTATTTTTAAGCAACGCTAACTTTTAACCACTAACTAACCTGAATTTAAGATGAGAGATTATTCGCAATATCAAGTCTGGAATGAAGCTGTAGACTTTGCTGTTTCAGTGTATCAAAACACCCAAAAATTTCCGTCAGAAGAAAAATTCGGATTGGTGTCACAGATGAGGAGGGCAGCTGTATCAATTCCTTCAAACATTGCCGAAGGGTCAAGTAGATCTTCAGAAAAAGAATTCTCTAGGTTCTTAGAATTTTCACTAGGATCCTCTTTTGAATTGAAAACACAAATGATAATTGCCAACAAATTAGACCTTCTTGAAAAAGGAGCTTTCAGTAACAGCATTTTAGCACTAGACTCGATTGGCAAACAATTAAATGGTTTAAGAAATTCCTTGAAATAATAGTTAAAGTTAACAGTCAATAGTTAACGGTGAATAGAATATTATGACACAAGAAAAAACAACACCTCACGATAACAAAGGTTACCTGAACATGGAACTTCTCCGATTCACTACTGCAGGTAGTGTCGATGACGGAAAGAGTACCCTGATCGGTAGATTGCTATATGATTCAAAATCGATATTTGCCGATCAACTAGAGCAAGTAGCCAAATCAAGTGAGCGAAAAGGTCTCGATCATACAGATTTGGCCCTACTGACAGATGGGTTGAAAGACGAGAGAGAGCAAGGCATCACCATTGATGTGGCCTATAGATACTTCGCTACACCGAAAAGAAAATTTATTATTGCCGATACCCCTGGTCATATCCAGTACACTCGGAATATGGTAACAGGAGCCTCTACTGCCAACTGTGCACTGTTGTTGGTGGATGCCCGAAAAGGAGTAATCGAGCAAACCAGAAGGCATTCTATCATTGCTTCTTTGTTGAAAATACCGCACGTCATCGTGTGTGTCAACAAGATGGACTTGGTGGATTACAGCAACGAGGTATTCGAGCAGATTAAAGAAGATTATGAAGCCTTTGCGTCAAAGCTAGAGGTGAAGGACGTTCGTTTCATTCCGATCTCTGCGCTCAACGGCGACAATGTGGTGAACCGAAGTGAGGAGATGTCTTGGTATGAGGGGTCTACGTTGCTTTATACTTTAGAAAACATTCACATTGGTAGTGATCACAACCACATCGATTGTCGCTTTCCGGTGCAGAATGTCATCCGACCAAAGACCGACAAATACCATGATTATAGAGGCTATGCCGGACGTATCGCTAGTGGTGTGTTCAAAGCTGGAGATGAAGTCACAGTGATGCCTTCTGGTTTTAGTTCCAAGATCAAATCCATCGACACTTATGATGGAGCAATTGATGAAGCATTTGCACCTATGTCAGTAACGATACAGTTGGAAGACGAGATCGATATTGGACGTGGCGACATGATCGTTCGTACCAACAACAAACCAGATGCAATACAAGACATCGAAGTGATGGTTTGCTGGCTCAATGGCAAAGGACCAAAACCTCGCGCAAAGTATATCCTGAGACATACGACTTCAGAGGTGAAAGCGATGATCAAGGACATCACTTACAAATTGGATATCAGTACACTCCATAGAAATGAGGAGGACAAAGAAGTCGGTGCAAATGACATTTGTAAAATGCAGTTGAGAACCACAAAGCCTTTGTTGGCAGATTCTTATTCCAAAAATAGAATTACGGGAAGTTTAATTCTAGTAGACGAAGGGACGAATGAGACTGTCGCTGCAGGGATGATTGTTTAATCGAATTGAAAATACTTAACGAACCATTGACTCAAGTAGTCAATGGTTTTTCTATTCTTATGGATTTGAACCAACTTTTAGAAGTCGCCAAAGTAGCTGCCAAAGATGCCGCTGTTGAGATTTTAAAAATATACGAAACAGAGGACTTCTCCGTAGAAGCTAAGTCTGACGACTCTCCTTTGACGAAAGCAGACAAAGCCTCACACCTTGCCATCTTAGCACATCTGGAGAAGACCGGTTTGCCAATCTTAAGCGAGGAAGGCAGAGCTATTTCATACAGTGAACGAAAGGACTGGGGTTATTTCTGGATGATTGATCCATTGGATGGAACCAAGGAATTTATCAAGCGCAATGGGGAGTTCACGGTGAATATTGCTTTGATTCACCAAGGACAATCTATTCTTGGCGTAGTACAAGTACCTGTAAAGGACGAATTGTATTTTGCAATTCAAGGTAAAGGGGCTTTCAAAGAACTAAACAATGAAACAACCGAACTAAAAGTAAATAGAATCAACCTGCAGGACTCAGGCTTGAAAGTAGTTGCTTCGCGTTCGCATCTTTCGGACGAGACACAGGTCTTTATGGATGGACTAAATCATCCAGAGATCGTGAGTATGGGGAGCTCTCTCAAGTTGCTGGCTGTGGCAGAAGGAGCAGCCGACCTATATCCACGATTCGCCCCTACCATGGAGTGGGACACTGCCGCAGCACAGGCTATAGTGGAAGCCGCTGGGGGTGTAGTGACAATCAAGGAAAGTGTACAGTCAGTGCTTTACAATAAAGAAGATTTGCTGAACCCACACTTCTTAGTTTCTTGTACCATAAAAAGGTGATGTAAGAGCTGAGGCGGTAGAGCGGAGCTTTAACATTAATTTCAAATTAAAAGACGAATCCCTTCGATAGAATTTTTTACCTTGCGCAAAATTTAAATTAACTATGAGGCATATAGCGTGTATGCTGTTGGTCACAACAGTGTTGTTTTTGAGCAATGAAACTCTAGCTCAGAGTCCTAGTTTACAAAACATCAGTAGTGTCAATGTAGATGATTTATCAGATGAACAAATAAAGCAGTTCATAGGGAAGGCAGAGTCTAGTGGCTATTCTGAGGATCAACTGATGATGATGGCCAAGACTCGTGGTATGAGTGAGTTACAAATACAGAAACTCAGAAAAAGAGTAAGCGATTTGAAGTCAGGGTCAAATAATTCTCAAACTGCAAATATTGATCGCTTGCGAGATACAAACCAAAGTCAAGGATCTCAAGAAAATGGAGGAGCATTTGATCCTTTTGATGTAGTTAAATATCAAAAACCAGATTCTATCGATGGGTTGACGATTTTTGGTCAAAGTTTTTTTGAAAACAGCTCTTTATCATTTGAAACGGGACTCAATATGCCAACTCCAGCAAACTATGTAATAGGACCAGGAGATGAAGTGATTATTGATATATGGGGAGCGTCAGAAAAAACCTATCAAGTTGTCGTTTCGCCCGAAGGGGCAATTCGCATACCTAATTTAGGCCCTATTTACATTACGGGCTTAACCATGGATAAGGCCAAGGTCAAAATTATTTCCAGACTGAAAAGGATATATAGTACAATAGGAAGAAGTTCCAATGCTGATGTGACTTTAGGACAAATACGCTCGATCAATGTACATGTAATTGGTCAAGTTAAAAAACCAGGCACATTTACCTTATCCTCTTTTGGGACAGCATTTAATGCATTGTACAGTGCAGGTGGGCCATCTAAAGATGGTTCTTTGCGTCAGATTGAAGTTTATCGAGCAAAGGAACTTATCTCAACGTTGGATGCATATGAATTTATGATTCGTGGTACTGGAGAGAACATTACTTTACAAGATCAGGATGTAATAATAGTAAGACCTTATATCAGCCGTGTAAAATTTACTGGTGAAGTCAAGAACCCAGCGGTTTATGAATTAACGAAAGGAGAAACATTTGAGGATTTATTGTTTTATTCTGGAGGCTTGACCAATATGGCATATCAGGGCGTGGTTAGTCTACGTCGAATTGATAAAAATTTTAAAACAGTGCGTTCTCTTGAAATTGATAAAGCAGGAGAATTCGAATTGTACAACGGGGATGAAATAGAAGTTGGTAAAATCACGAATGAGTTTATCAATAGGGTCACAATAGAAGGGCCTGTAATGAACCCAGGTGAATATCAGTTAGAAGAAGGGATGACTTTGCTTACTCTGATTGAGTTAGCGGACGGTGTTCGTGGAGATACTTTTATGGAGAGAGGGGTAATTATCCGTCAAAACGAGGACTTTTCATTAGCTAATATTTCATTTAACCCTAGAAAGTTACTGAACGGAGAAGAGAGTGTAGTTCTACAAAGTAATGATGTGATAAAGTTACAGTCCATTTATGATTTGCGGGAACGATATAATTTGATGATTGAGGGAGAAGTACAAAAGCCAGGAGAGTTTGTATATGTAGATGGGATGAAGGTGAAAGATTTAATCTTTCTTGCTGGAGGATTCAAAGAATCTGCAGCCAAGTCTTTTGTGGAAGTAGCCAGAAGGATAGACCCAGACAGTACAACAGATAAAAACAGCTCGGCTGAAATTTTCAATTTCCCAATAAGCGAAAAGTTAGATATATCGGAGAAGGATTCTAAGTTTGAACTTGAACCATTTGATTTGGTGGTTATTCGTAAGAGCCCTTTCTACATTAAACAAGAGACCGTCGAGATAGAGGGGGAGGTTGAGTTTCCTGGTAAATATGTAATCGAGAGAAAGGATGAGCGGATATCTTCTATTCTGAAAAGAGCTGGTGGAGTATCTGATTACTCCTATGTTGAAGGGGCTACACTTATTCGAAAATCAGAATATTATAAAAAAAATGTGAGTGATCCGGGCTATGCTAATGATGCGATACGTGTGAGAAAGCAGGATTTGACGGAAATATTTAAAAGAGACACCTTGTTTACAAATGAAGCAGTAGTATTTAAACAAGAGGAGGCGATTGGAATACAGCTGGATAAAATCATGGCTGACCCAGGTTCTAAATATGATCTGATTTTGAAGAAAGGTGATATTATTAGTATACCAAGACAACTTCAAACGGTACGAGTACGAGGAAGTGTTTTATATCCTTCAAATATCAGGTTTAATAAAGGGTCAGGTTTTAAAAAGTATGTAGGCTTAGCTGGGGGCTTTGACCAGAGGGCTAAGAAATCTAAGTCCTACGTGATTTATGCTAATGGTTCCGCAGCACAGACAAGTAGTTTTCTATGGATAAAGAATTACCCTAAGATAGAGCCCGGGGCGGAGATTGTAATTCCTCAGAAACCTAATAAAACACCAATGAGTGCACAGGGCTGGATAGCATTGTCTTCTGGTGTAGCGACATTGGCATTAGTAATTACGCAGATCATAAACAACGCGAAATAGATGTCTGAAAAAGAAATCATAAAGGATGATGAAATTGATTTGGTAGAACTGGCCAAAACGATTTGGGCTGGGCGTTGGTTTATTGCCAAAGTAACAGGTGTGTTTGTCATCATTGGTTTAATCGTGGCTTTTACTAGCCCAGTGGAGTATGAAGCGTCGACCAAGCTCTTGCCAGAGGCTACAGAGGGGGCTTCTCCGAGTTTAGGTGGTCTTGGTGGTCTAGCAGGTTTAGCAGGAATTGACCTTGGTGGGATGAAAGGTGGTGGTGGTGGTGGGGTGCTTTCCACTCAGCTATACCCAGAAATTGTCAATAGCTTGCCTTTTATTCTGGCTGTAATGAATGACACCATTTATTTTGAGAGTCTGAATGTTCGAACAACATCCTTTGATTATTTTGATAATATAGCGAAGCCTTCATTTTTAGGTTATGTGATAAGATATACGATCGGTATACCAGGGTTAATCAAAAAGGCTATTGTAGGAGGTCAACAGGTTTCTGAAAGTAGAGAAAATCAAGGATTTTATCGCTTGACTAAGGATGAATGGAAACTTGTAGAAAAATTCAAAGAAAGGATTTCTTTGAGTATAAATGAGGAATATGGTTTAATTACAATAGAGGTAGAGATGCCAGACGCTTATGCAGCAGCACAAATTACAAAAAGGATTGAAAAGGAAGTGACATCATCAGTTATTAAATATAAAACAGACAAAGCAAAAGAAAATCTTTCCTTCGTAATTGAGACGTTCGAAGAGGCTAAAACGGAATTTGAAGAGGTACAAGTGCGGTTGGCAAGAGCTACCGATAGAAATATGAATGTGTACTCTGCAACGGCTCAGATTCAATTGCGCAGAATTGAGAATGAATACAATGTGGCATTTGAAGTGTATAAGGGATTAGCTTCTCAGGTGAAACAGGCCAAAATAAAATTGAAGGAGGAAACGCCGGTATTTACAGTATTAGAGCCAGTCAGAATTCCTGAGGATAAAAGTAAGCCGAAGAGATTCGTAATACTTGTTTCATTTATTATTTTAGGTGTTATATGGGGGTGTACGCATGTTTTTTTTAGGCATTATATTTTAAATCGAAAATGAAAAGAAAAATTCTTATAACTGGAGGAGCAGGTTTTATAGGTTCCCATTTAGTTAAATTGATGGTAGATAAATATCCTAATTATGATATTTATAATCTTGACAAATTGACCTACGCAGGTAATATGGCAAATATTGATTCTCTGGAAAGTAGTGCAAATTACACTTTTTTGAAGGGCGATATTTGCGACGAAAATTTTGTGAAAGACGTCTTTGTTAAGTACAAAATTAATGGTGTGATTCATCTGGCGGCAGAATCACATGTAGACAGATCAATATCCAACCCTATGGAATTCGTAATAACAAATGTAATTGGGACTGTGAATTTACTTAATGCAGCGATAGCTACTTGGAAAAATGAATTCGATAACAAGCTTTTTTATCATGTATCCACTGATGAAGTGTATGGCTCACTAGGTAATGAAGGGTTATTCAAGGAAACGACACCTTACGACCCCAAATCACCTTACTCCGCTTCGAAAGCTAGCTCTGATCATTTTGTTAGAGCGTATGCAAACACATACAATTTACCAATTGTTGTCTCTAACTGTTCAAACAACTATGGGCCTAATCAATTCCCTGAAAAATTATTACCCTTATGCATTAATAATATCAAAAACAGTAAGCCCCTGCCGATTTATGGAAAAGGAGAGAACATCAGGGATTGGTTATATGTTGAGGATCATGTGAATGCGATTGATGTGGTTTTCCATAAAGGCGTTTTAGGAGAAACATATAACATCGGAGGATTTAATGAATGGATGAATATTGACATAGTAAAATTGGTTTGTGATGTTATGGATAAAAAACTTGGAAGAAGTAAAGGTTCATCAAGAGAACTAATAACGTTTGTAAAGGATAGAGCAGGTCATGATGAAAGATATGCGATCGACGCTTCAAAACTTAAAAATGAATTGGGTTGGGAACCTTCCTTGCAATTTGAAGAAGGGCTGGAGAAAACGGTGGATTGGTATCTGTCTAACTCTAAATGGCTGAATAATATTACTACAGGGGAATATTTGGACTACTTTAAAAATAATTATTAATCATGAAAGGAATTATTTTAGCAGGAGGCTCAGGGACACGTCTTCACCCACTTACTTTGTCCGTAAGCAAACAAATGCTACCAGTTTACGACAAGCCAATGATTTATTACCCGTTAGCAACTTTGATGCTGGCGGGAATTAATGAAATTCTAATTATATCCACTCCGAGAGACTTGCCATTGTTTCAAAGTCTACTTGGTGACGGGAAGAACCTTGGTTGCAAATTTTCTTACGCAGTACAAGAGAGGCCAGAAGGGTTAGCTCAAGCCTTTATCATAGGAAAAGAATTTATTGGGTTAGATAAAGTAGCATTAATTTTAGGAGATAACATCTTTTATGCCTCAGGATTATCAGAAAAACTTCAAAGTGCCACTAATGTGACTGGTGGTTTAGTATTTGCATATCATGTTGCTGATCCAGAAAGGTATGGAGTAGTTGAATTTGATAAAAATAATAAAGCAATTTCAATTGTTGAAAAACCTGAAAAGCCAAAGTCAAATTATGCTGTACCAGGGTTGTATTTCTACGATAATAATGTGGTGGAGATAAGCGAATCAATTGAACCTAGTGAACGTGGAGAGCTGGAAATTACTTCTGTTAATAATGAATATTTAAACAGGGGAAGTTTATCCGTTCAAATCCTTGATAGAGGAACAGCGTGGTTGGATACTGGTACATTTGGTTCTCTTATGGAGGCGGGTACTTTTGTTGAGGTCATAGAATCGAGACAAGGACTTAAGGTAGCTTGCATAGAGGAGATTGCCTATAAGATGGGTTTTATTAGCAATAATGAACTGAAAGCGCTGGCCCAACCTTTGATGAAAAGTGGCTATGGAAGGTATTTAATGGACATATTGAAATGAAGATTGTAAAAACAAAATTATTGGATGCAGTTATCATTGAGCCTGCTGTTTTTGGAGATGATAGAGGTTATTTTTTTGAAGGGTTTAATGAGGAGCAATTCAATAAATTGACTAATCAAGATTTTAAGATTGTCCAATTAAACTTTTCTAAATCTTCGAAAGGAGTGTTGCGAGGGTTGCATTTTCAGAGAGCACCTCAAGCTCAGGCGAAATTGGTTAGTGTAATTAATGGTGAGGTTTGGGATGTAGCCGTAGATTTGAGGAAAAATTCTAAGACTTATGGCCAATGGCATGGAGAGTATTTGAGTGCGCAAAATAAAAAAAGATTCTTCATCCCACGAGGATTTGCACATGGTTTTGTGGCACTTACAGATGATGCAGAATTGATGTATGCGGTTGACAATCATTACTCAAAGGAATACGATGATGGAGTGATTTTTAATGATCCAAGCTTGGACATTGATTGGAAATTTGACCCGCTTGATGTGAAGTTATCTGAGAAAGATGAAAAGTTATCAAAATTAAATCAATAAAATGATCAAGGTTTTAGTTACAGGCGCTAAAGGACAATTGGGTTCATCAATTAAAGCTATGATTTCAGCTTTTAATGAAGTCACTTTTGAGTTTATCGATATCGAGGAACTAGATCTTTTCGATTTAGATGCCATAGAATTATTTTTCAAGGAGAATGAGTATGATTATATTGTCAATTGTGCCGCTTATACTAATGTTGATAAGGCTGAAAGCGATATTGAAAATGCTGAATTACTAAATCAAGGAATACCTTCTATCCTTGCGAAAATATGCGCTTCTCAAAAAACAGTGCTGATTCATATTTCAACAGATTTTGTGTTTGACGGAAGCGTTAAGGAGCCTCTGAATGAGAATGATTTAGTGAATCCCTTATCTGTTTATGGGAAAACCAAATTTGAAGGTGAGGAGGCAATTAAAAAGGAGCTTGAGAGTTACTTTATTCTCCGAACCTCTTGGTTATATTCTGAGTATGGCAATAATTTTGTAAAAACCATGCTTAGATTAGGAAAGGATAATGATAAATTAAGGGTGATTAGTGATCAATTCGGAACACCAACATACGCGTCAGATTTGGCTGAAATTATTTTGAATATTATTTCATCGAGAAACTCTAACTTTGGCCTTTATCATTTCAGTAATAATGGAGAAACATCATGGCATGGATTCGCCAAGAAAACATTCAACTTAGCACAGTTGGATGTTACAGTTGAGCCTATCTCGTCTTCTGAATATGTTTCCGCCGCTACTCGGCCAAAATATAGTGTGTTGAGCAAATCAAAAATTAGATCAGAGTTGGGTATTGAAATTGTTGACTGGGATAATAGTCTCGCTAAATGTGTTAAAAACTTGATGCTGGATCAATAGGTTAACAATACAAGAAATTTTATTGATGTTTAATAATTTCAAAGAAATAATATTTCAGAAATTACCGGCAGAAGGAATAAAGAAATACTTTTTCAATACTTCATGGTTGCTACTGGAAAAATTATTAAGAATTATTTCGAGCGTTTTGGTTGGTGTTTGGGTTGCACGTTACCTTGGGCCAGAAGATTATGGTTTTTTTAATTATTCTCAGTCGTTGGTACTGATCTTTGGGACTTTTGCTACTCTTGGGATGGATAGAGTAATTACCAAGCATTTGATTGAGAATCCAGAAGATAAGAACAGGTATCTAGGGACTGCATTTATAATTAAATTGGTGAGTTCTTTTAGTGTTGTTTTGATACTCTATATTTTCTTATTGTTATCTAATAAGGATTCATTTGAGATTCTTTTCGTATTCATTATTTCCTCGTCCTTAATTTTCCAGAGTTTCAATGTAATAGATCTTTTTTTTCAAAGTACAATACAAAACAAATATATCCTTATAGCAAATATTGTCTCATTGGTAACTTCTTCATTTGTCAAATTTTGGCTAGTAGTATCTAATGCTCCTTTGATTAGTTTCTCATTTACAATAGCTCTTGATACGTTTATTTTGGTTTTGACATTTTTGTATTTGTATGAAAAAAGTGGTAACAGAGTTAAAGAGTGGGAATTTGATTGGAGAATTGGAAAAGGATTGATAGTTCAAAGTTGGCCTTTGATTCTTGCTGCTGCTCTGAACACGTTGTATATGAGAATTGATCAAGTCATGATCCAATCAATATCTGGAAATAGAGAAGTAGGGTTGTATTCATCTGCAATAAAATTGAGTGAAGTTTGGTATTCGATGGGTATTGTTATTTGTAACTCTGTTTTTCCATCTATAATCAATTCTAAAAAAGTCTCAAAGGATTTTTATTATAAGAGGCTCTCTTTCTTATTCATTTTGTTGAATGGTTTGTCATTTGTTTTCGCATTAGGCATGCTTTTTTCATCTCATTACTTAATCGAATTATTATTTGGTGTCGATTATATGGATGCTGCTGTAATTCTGAGAATCCATGCTTTTAGTTCAATTTTTGTTTTTCAAGGTATTGCGAGTGGGAGGTGGTTAATTGCTGAAGGATGGAATAAGTATGATCTTTACCGTAATTTAATTGGAGTTGCTATAAATGTTTCGTTAAATTTTTATTTCATTCCAATTTATGGGGGAATTGGAGCTGCATTCACGAGCTTGGCTTCCTATTTTGTCGCATTCTTTCTAATTGATTTAATTTCATCAAGATCTCGACGTTTGTTTTGGATCAAACTGAAAAGTTTTTTGTTTATAAAATAATTTAATTATGAATTTGAAGGAAAAATTCAATAATGATGGATTCGTCATTTTAAAAAATGTTGTAAGCACAGACCTAATAGAGCAGGCAAAGGATCTTACTGAGGATATCATTGATTACTTTGATCATACGGACACTGATCCTTTTGATCAGTTTTTTATGAATCATAGAGTTGATCAAGGTACTCTATATGATTTGTATTTTCGTCATCCAGAATTTCAGCAATTGGCAACCCATAAAGGTGTTATTGGGGCATTGAGAGAGATTGTTGGGGAAGATTTTTTTCTATATGAGAATTCTTTAGTCTATAAGCCCAAAGGAAAGAAGAACGCTGTTCCTTGGCATCAAGATTTTATGAATAGAACGGATGAGCCTTCAAAGTTTATTATTTGGGTCGCGTTAGATGATGTGACAATTGCAAATGGGGCATTGAAATTTATTCCTGGCTCACATAAGAATGGTTTTCTTCCTTATTTTCAGGTGAAAGGGGAAACACATCATACTAGGCTTAAGTTGGACGGTGTAGATTTGGATAATTACATACACGGGGAAATGGAAGCTGGAGATGTTTTGATTTTTCATCATTTGGTTATTCATAGCAGTGACTTGGTGGATGTTGATGAGCCTAGAAGAGCATACAGATTTTCCGTACAGGGATTTAAACAATTATTTTCTCCTCGATGTGTACCTGTTGTATTATCAGGAGGGAGACCAAAAGCATATAAGAATGCGTCCCCTCGCATAATAAATAAAAGCTTGCTTAAAAAGTTTATAAATAAGGTGGGTAATAGGTTATCGAATATTTAAGAAAAAGAAAGATGGGTTTAATAAGATTAATAAAGTCAAAGTATAGTTCTAAATCCCCTTACTTAAAGGAGATTATAAGAGCATATATTACGAGAAATGAAGGCACTGACAAAAAGTCTTATCCAAATGTTATTAATCTTCTGGCAAATGATATTTGCAATTCCAAATGCACAATGTGTAATATTTGGGAGCAAAAGCTTGATTTTGAAATTACGCCGATTGAATTAACGGAACTATTAAAGGACCCTTTGTTTGGTGAAGTTACAGGTGTTGGTATTACCGGAGGTGAACCGACTATGAGAGATGACCTACCTGAGCTTTATAAGGCTTGTTGTGAGAGTCTACCAAAATTGGGGGGGATGAGTATTATCACTAATGCAATAAAAGATGAGCATGTGATAGAACAGATTGAAAAAGTTAACGAAGTACTGTCTGGGTACGGTAAGGATTTCTCTGTTATGGTTTCTTTAGACGGATATGGTGATGTCCATGATAAACATAGGGGAAGAGAAGGTAACTTTGAATCTGCCCTTAAAGTTATTAACCACATAAGGCACAACACCAATATTCCTCTGGCTATTGGATGCACTATCACTAAATCCAATGTTTATGAAGTGGATGCTCTTCTGGATTGGATGATAGAGGAAAAATTGTATGGTCGTTTTAGAGTCGGTGAATTTATTACTCGTTTGTACAATAATGAGCTATTAGACGAGATTAGAAATTTTAATGAAGATGAAACATATCACCTGAGTTGCTTTTTTCATCGCTTAAGGTATGATTACGAAACATCTCCAATGTTTAAAAGAACCTATGACAGTATTATTTCAGTATTAAATGGTGGGTCTAGAACAATTGGATGTCCATACCATGAAGATGGAGTAGTTCTAGACAGTAAAGGTCAATTATTGTATTGTGCACCAAAGTCAAAAGAATTAGGTTCTACCCTTAAGGTATCAGCGCGGTCAATTTATGACCAAAATTTGGATGAAAGATCAAGAATAAAAAGTGAAAATTGTGACACTTGTGTGCATGATTATCATGCACCGCCAACGATAGAAGAGTATAGACCTATAATTAATAGATGGAAGTGGAATGCTTTATTAAGCTTGAAAATCTCAAAATATACTGTACCATTTTTTAAAAGAGGCAAGATAGCTGATAGTGTAAGTAATGAAAAATCAGTTTTGATTGTAGGATGGTATGGTACAGAAACTGTAGGCGACAAAGCAATTTTGGCTTCTATTATAGAAGATTATAAAGCTATTGATAAAAAGACAAACATTATTATTGCCTCGTTAAACCCTTTTATTACCGTTCGTACGATGAAAGAGTTAGATATGAAAGCGAAGGTGATTGCTTTTTATTCACGAGAATTCGTGACTTATGCATCTAATGTTGATGAAGTAGTGATGGGTGGAGGGCCGTTAATGGAAATGGACGCATTAAATATACCTCTTAATGCATTTCTTTTAGCTAAAAAGAATGGCAAAAAGACAATTGTGTATGGTTGTGGTATAGGTCCAATATTCAACCAGAAGTATGAAAAGGTGGTTAAGAAGATATTATCTTTGGCTGATGTAATTAAGCTCCGGGATAGTAAATCTGTTTCTTTGGCCAATAAATTGGTGCCAAACAAGAGTGTTAGTTTGAATGGTGATCCAGCTTATAATTATGTTATTAATCAGTCCACTCACTTTAAGGCAGAAAAAAAAGACAAAATATTGGCATGTTTTTTAAGGGATTGGAGTTATGAATATGCTAGAGATTTATCTCAAGAGGAATTTGAAAAGCAGAAAAAGGACTTTGAAACAAATTTGGCAAATGGGATAAAAAAAGTGTGTCAAAAACGAGGGCTTAAACCTAAGTTTTATAGTATGCACACTTTTCATATAGGTGGAGATGACAGGGTTTTCTATCGAAGATTCTTGTCTGAACATTTTCAAGGAATTGAATATGACTTTGAAAAGAGGCCTTCTACAGTTGACATGGTTTTGGAAGGGATGGTTAGTTCTGAGGTTAACCTTTGCATGAGGTTCCATTCAGTGCTATTTGCTCAAACACTTGAGACTGAGTTTTATGCAATTGACTACACAGGTGGTGGAAAAATCAAGGCCTTATTAGACGATCATAATAATTTAGATCTTATGTATTCTTTACAAGATGTCGCAAAAGACCAGTCGTTTTGTTTTAAATAAAAATAATGAGAGTTCTTCATATAAATGAAAGTGATACGGTTGGAGGCGCAGCAAGGGCTGCATATAGACTTCATAGATCATTAATTGAAAGGGATATTGATTCGCTGTTTTGGGCGAATTCCAAAAGTAGTGACGATCACACCGTAGTGTCTGACTCAAGAGACATTATCAAATTCTCTAAAGTATTCACTAATAGGCTAAACACATATGCCATAAGCAGGTATTCAAAAAGATCGCAAACTACTTTTAGTGCGCCTATCGTTAGTTTTAACAATGTTAGGAAAATTGTTGAGGATAATGACATTGACATTATTCATTTGCATTGGGTTCCTGGCATGTTTGAAATACGTAAACTTGCTGCGCTAAATAAGCCAGTAGTTTGGAGTTTGCATGACATGTGGCCTTTTACGGGTGGATGCCATTATACTGAAGAATGTGAAAAATACAAGAGAAATTGCGGTTCTTGTAAAGTTTTGGGTTCGACAAAAAACATTGATCTAAGTAGTAGATCACAAGCGAAAAAGGCTAAGGACTATGTTGATATTAAAAAATTAGTCATAGTAGGTTTGAGTAAGTGGATTGCACAGTGTGCTATAGATAGTTCTCTTTTCAAAGGAAGAAAAATTGTTAATCTACCAAACCCTATTGATAGTAATATTTATAAGCCTTTAGATAAGCAATATTCAAGATCCGTACTAGGGATACCAGAGAATAAGAAATTAGTTGTGTTTGGAGCCATGAATTCAACTGGAGATAAGAGAAAGGGCTTCGACCAATTAGTTCTTGGGCTTAATCAATTAAGTTCCAGTGATCTATTATTAGGTGTTTTTGGTAGTTCAGAACCAGAGAGGCCTGATATATTATGGGATAATATTCAGTATTTTGGGCAAATTAATGATGATGTGACAATGGCTATTTTGCTTAGTGCGGCTGATGTCGTAATCGTTCCCTCCTTACAAGAGAATTTATCTAATGTGATTGTTGAGTCGATGGCCTGTGGAACACCGGTTGTATCGTTTGATATAGGAGGGAATAAAGATATTATCGACCATAAGGAGAATGGGTATTTGGCTGTTCCTTTTGATCCGATGGATTTAGCAACTGGTATCTCATGGGTGTTGGCAAATGATAGTAGCAGTATCAAAGAGAAATGTTTAGAAAAAACTAATTCGGTTTTTGATGGAAGTGTAGTTGTACAAAAATATATAGATTTATATTCATCGATTGTGAACTAATTAGAATTATGATAACAATCATATGTGTTGTATTAAATCAAGCGGATGAGTTGAACCAAACCATCCAAAGTGTTAAGAGTCTAAATCGAAAGGTTGAGTTAATAGTAGTAGATGGGAAATCTAATGATGGTACATTAGACATTATAAAAGGACATGATGACTTTATTAATTCTTGGATTAGTGAGAAGGATAATGGAATTTATGATGCGTTCAATAAAGGATGGAATATGGCAAGTGAAAACAGTCATGTTTTATATCTTGGTGCTGGAGATAAAATACTGAAATTACCTAAAGAATCTGTTTTGAGATTTTCAGATGTTTTATATGGCAATGTGATTCTTGAAGGCAGATATACCTTTATCTCTAAGGCTGACTTTAGATTGAAATTGGGAAATACCTTACATCATCAAGCCCTATTGGTTAAAAAGAGTCTTTTGAAAGCATCTCCTTTTGATACAAATTTCAAAACGTATGCTGATTTTGATTTGAATCAAAGACTTTTGAAGTCGGGAGCTGTTTTTTCTTCTTGTCCAAATTTATTGGCGTCTGCCATACCTGATGGAGTTAGTCATCATTTTAATTGGAAAGAATCTTTGTCTGTAGTCCGGCATAACTACGGAATTTATCTTACGGGGCTGGCTTTTTGTTATTACGTCTTTCAATTTTTGATCGAAAAAATCAACATGAATAATTAGATATATTATATGAATGACATATTTGAATTTTCGAAAAAAAATGCTCTTATCATTGTATTGTATAAAACAAGACTTGTTGAATCTATAACTTTTAATTCGTTTTCTGATATTTTAAAGGGAACTGATTGTAAAATGGATCTCATTGTTTATGATAATTCACCAGAATTGAATGTTGGACTACAAGAATTTGAAAATTGGAGAATAAAATATATTGGAGACCCACTTAATTCAGGTATTAGTTTGGCCTACAATATAGGAGCAAGATACGCAAAGGACATTTTAAAAAAGAGCAGGCTGTTAATAGCCGATCAAGATACGTTTTTCCCAATTAATTCTATATCTGCCTATGTTGATGCAGTTGAAATGTATCCATTACAAGCTATATATGCTCCTATAATTAAATCTAAGGAGATAATATCTCCTTGTCGATTTTTATTTAATCGTGGTTTTACTCTTAATAGAGTGAAAGATGGTTTAATGAGTTTTAAAGGCAGGTCATTGATAAATAGTGGATGTTTAATTGACTTGGATGCTTTTTTTTTAGTGGGAGGTTACAATGAAAAGATTCAGTTGGATTTCAGTGATTTTTATTTTTTTGAAAAAGTAAAAGCAAAATTTTCAGAATTTGTTGTTGTAAACTTGATTCTTTCTCAAAATTATTCGGATGATAGCGATAATAATCTTAAGAGTAGGTTGTTTAGGTTTAAATTCTATTGTGAAGGTGCCAAGGAGTTTTCTTTGTATAAAAAAAGTGGAGTACTATTAATTGTGGTTACATTTATACGCATGCTTAAGTTGTCTAAAATGTTTAAGACCAAGCAGTTCGCTGTAATGTGGGTAAAAAAAATGCTGTTATAAATGGCGAATCCTTATTACATCTACTGCTTAGCGTTTGGAGCCTCTCTGATAGTTTGTCAATTTGGTTGGTCAAGTGCGTTTCCTGAGTTGAAAGCAAATCTGTTAGTATTTTTATTTTTTACTTTTATTTTGACTGGATTATTCGGTTTTTGGTTTCAGAGAAAAAATGTAATCAAATACGAAATAATTACAATCTCTAGTGATAAAAAATGGTTATTTATATTCTCTCTTTTCTTATGGAGCATAGAGTTTATTTACAACAAAGGGATACCTTTGGTTTTAATATTAAGTGGGGCCGATTATGATTATACTCGGTTTGGAATACCTACATTTCATGTGTTTGTAGTTACTTATACTTCATTTTTAACGGTCCATTTTTTTAGTATTTTTTTATCTACAGGGAAAAGAAAAATTTTATTATACTCTATACTTCTACTTTTTATACCTATTCTTTTGTTTAATCGAGGAATGTTTATGATTAATACAGTTTCTTGTTTTTTTGTTTACTATCAATTTAAAGGAGGCCTTAGGTTTTATAAGAAGTGTGTTGCGATGGTTTTTTTATTCACCCTTCTTTTTGGCTTTGGCTATTTGGGAAATGTTAGAACTACTAATATGTATAAAGGCGTGGAAACTAATTATATATTAGAAATTGGAAAAGCAGATGCATCTTTCAAGAAAAGTATTATTCCGGATGAATATTTTTGGTCGTATTTATATATTGGATCTCCTATAGGAAATCTCCAGCATAATATTAACCAAGGGGAACCAAGAGGTAGTTCTTTGAACACTTTCATTACTTTCGTCACAAATGAGCTAAATTTTGATTTTATTGCCAAAAGAATAAATGAGTTAAGAGGAGTACAAAAAACTGGGATATTCAAATTTTTACCTTTCCTTACCGTTGGGTGTGTTTACACTAAAAGTTTTATGTACTTTGGTTGGTTCGGCATTGTTTTTATGTTTGTTTTTTTACTCTATTTTCCCGTTTTTTATTTTGGGTTAATTAAGAAAGGAAGTGAGTACTATTCAACTGCATCGGCAATAGTATGTTCTTTGTATTGTTTCCTAATATTTGATAATATGTTTTCTTTTTCTGGAATGAGTCTTCAGTTAGTTTATCCTATATTATTGAGATTTAAGTTTAGAAAAGTTCTTTTGGATGAGAACCCAGGTATGTTATGAAAATATTCATTTCTATAATAATCGTTACATATAATAGCGAGAGATTCTTGGCTAAATGCTTGAAACCTTTGAGAGGAGTACCGGACGTTGAAGTCATTGTGGTTGATAATAACTCAACCGACAAAAAGTATCTTGAGTCGGAGGATAACGATAATATTCGTATTTTGTATTTAAAAGATAATTTGGGTTTTGGTAGAGCTAATAACCTAGGGCTAAACGAAAAATCTACTTGTGCTACTCATATAGTTTTTTTGAACCATGATGTTTTTTTAAGGGATGAATGGCTTTACGTATTGAAGCAGAAATTAATGTCGGATGTCAATTTTGGTATTCTTTCAGGTCCTTTATTGGGGTATGATATCGAACAGCTTCGAGCTACTGGAAAGTATGATAGTTTAGGTTTAGGAAAAACAGTTTATGGCAAATGGTTCGATATCGGTCAAGGAGAAACTATTGAAAATAGAGTAAAAAAGGATATCAAAGTAGCAGGGGTATGTGGTGCTCTGATGGTAATGAAAATGTCATTGGTAGACGACCTTAAAAATGATGATGAGTTATTTGATTCTAATTATTTTATGTACAAGGAGGATATTGACCTATCCATAAGAGTTACAAATTTGGGACTGGATCATTTAATTGAAGATAAACTATGGGCTTATCATTGTAGGGGATGGAATAAGGACAGAAAAACAGTGGATAAGAAATGGAAAATTATGTCTGCCAAGAATGAGTTATATATGAATTACAAGTTCAAAAATATTACGGTATTTTATTCTCTTATAAAATTAATTTATGTCTTTAGTTTCGAGTAATAGTTTTGCGGTAGTAATCCCAACATATAATGGAGGATTATTATGGGGTAAAGTGATTGAGTCGCTTTTGATGCAGAAACTTAGACCTAAGTTAATACTTGTTATTGATTCTGGTTCTAAGGATAATACCTTTCAGGCTAGTAAAGATGCAGGGTTTGAATGTATAAGTATCTCACAAAAAGATTTTAACCATGGGGCA
Source organism: Reichenbachiella agariperforans (assembly GCF_900142205.1). Classification (GTDB taxonomy): domain Bacteria; phylum Bacteroidota; class Bacteroidia; order Cytophagales; family Cyclobacteriaceae; genus Reichenbachiella; species Reichenbachiella agariperforans. Next base: position 456,701 of record NZ_FRAA01000002.1, on the reverse strand, counting down.
ACTCGTAATTTAGGTGTGGATTATGTGATTAGATCCTCGAAGAATATTAAATTCATTGTTTTTCTGACCCAAGATGCGGTACTAGCCAATCCCAATTCACTGGGTAATTTGGTTAAAATCTTAATTGATGAAAAAATTGGTGCAGTGTGTGGTAGGCAGATACCTCATGTCAATGCTCAACCTTTAGAGGCTCATGCTAGGTATTTTAATTATTCAACGGAATCTAAAATTAAATCGAAAGAGGACATTCTTAGATATGGAATAAAAACAGCTTTTATGTCTAACTCATTTGCAGCATACAATTATATGGCCTATAAAGATGTCAACGGTTTTCCTGATGACACGATCTTTGCTGAAGACATGTCTATAGCTGCAAAAATGTTACTGAAAGGGTATAAGGTAGCTTATTGTGCCGAAGCATCTGTGTATCACAGCCACTCATACACTATTATTGAGGAGTTTAGAAGATATTTTGATGTAGGGGTATTTTATAATAGGGAAAGTTGGATCAGGGAGAGTTTTGGTAGTGCCGGAGGTGAGGGTTTAAAGTTCGTTATCTCAGAAATTCGTTTTTTGCTAAAAAGTAACTTGTTTTACTTGATACCTTATGCATTTTGCCGTGTAATAGCAAAATTTGCAGCGTTTAGGTTAGGTATGATTGAACAAGTATTATCAAGAAAAACTAAACTTAGAATAGGGATGAATAAATCATATTGGAGATGAAAAACATATTATTAACTGGAGGGTCGGGTTTTATAGGTCGCCATTTGGTTGGGTTGCTCCGATTACGTTACGAGAATGTAGTGATTATAAATGTAGATTTGAAACCCTCCAGAATTAATGGGGTAACAAATATTATTGCTGATATACGTGACTATAAAGAAATGGTGACTGCACTACAGCCTTTTGAAATAGATACATGTATTCATCTTGCAGCACTTTGTAAAGAACCAGGGTTTGAATGGGACGAGTATTTTAATACTAATTATTTGGGTACTAAAAATGTAATAAGACTATGTAAAGATAAAGGAGTTGAGAAAATCTTATTTACCAGTACAATGATGGTGTTTAAAGCAGGTGACAAAAAGAATTTTGATGATTCATTAACTGCGCCTGACTCTGCGTATGGGATTTCAAAATTATTGGCAGAAAAAGAATTGAAGAATTGGAGTCAAAAGGAGAAAGGAAGAACTCTCAAAATTGTTAGACCTGCTGTAGTGTTTGGAGAGAATGAAAATGGGAATTTCACCAAATTATTGTTTCAATTAAAAAAAGGATTTTTCCCTTATATTGGAAGAAAATCAACTGTGAAGGCGAATATATATGTACTTGAATTAGTTAATTTTATCGCATTCTTATTGAAAACAAAAAATGAAAGCGACGTCTTTAATTTTTGCTTTCCTGAAAATAGTGAATTATCAAACATTATTGACTTATTTAAGAAAGAGTTTGAGTTGAAAGTATATACACCAGTACTGCCATATAGGTTTATGCTAGTACTGGCCTACTTTTTTGAAATAATGGATTCTATTGGTTTGAAAAACTCGATGCATCATCGTAGGATTCAAAAATTATATTATTCTACAAATATATTTCCACAAAACGCTATTGATAGTGGGTATAAATTTGAATATACATTGGAAACTGCCCTTGTTGATTGGAAATTGAAAGGAATTTGACGTATTAAGTGAGTATTAAATTTATGAAAAAAGCTTTAGTAACAGGAATAACAGGGCAAGATGGAGCTTATTTAACAGAGCTCCTTTTAGATAAGGGGTATGAAGTTCACGGAATAAAAAGAAGGTCTTCATTATTTAATACAGATAGAATAGATCATTTATATCAAGACCCTCATGTGGACAATGCTAAATTAATATTGCATTATGGAGATTTGACGGACTCTATGAATTTGACTCGGTTGATTCAAGATATTCAACCAGATGAGATTTATAATCTTGGAGCCATGTCTCATGTGAGAGTTAGTTTTGATACGCCTGAGTATGTGGCTAATGTTGATGGTATAGGTACCTTAAGATTGCTTGAGGCTGTAAGATTATTAGGGTTAACTGAAAAAACAAGGGTATATCAAGCTTCTACTTCTGAATTGTATGGTTTGGTTCAAGAGGTGCCTCAGAAAGAAACGACACCTTTTTACCCAAGGTCTCCATATGCGGCGGCTAAGATGTATGGTTATTGGATTACAGTTAATTATAGAGAGGCGTATAATATGTATGCTTGTAATGGGATTCTTTTTAATCATGAGTCCCCATTACGTGGTGAGACATTCGTGACAAGAAAAATTACGAGAGCTGTGGCTAAGATGGCTTTGGGTCTTCAAGATTGCACTTATATGGGTAATTTGAATTCTAAAAGAGATTGGGGGCATGCAAAGGATTATGTAAGAGGTATGTGGATGATGTTGCAGCAGGATAAGCCAGAAGACTTTGTCTTGGCAACAGGCGTAACGACTACTATTCGTGACTTCATTAAGATGTCTTTTTCTTATGTAGGAGTAGAGTTGGATTTCAAAGGTGAGGGTATCGACGAAGTAGCAATCGTGAAGTCTTCTAAAAACGCTGATTTCGCATTTAAAGTGGGGCAGGCAGTGGTGAAAATTGATCCAAAATATTTTAGACCCACTGAAGTAGACTTGTTAATTGGAGACCCGACTAAAGCCAACACAAAAATGGGTTGGAAGCCTGAGTATGATTTGGAGGCACTAGTTAATGAGATGATGGAATCTGATTTGAAACTTTTTCAGAAAGATAAATATTTGCTCGAAGGTGGTCACGAAATATTGAAGCAGGCAGAGTAAAATGGATAAAGATTCGAAAATTTATGTGGCTGGCCATCGAGGAATGGTTGGCTCTGCCATTGTGAGAAACCTTGAGCTAAAGGGTTTTTCTAAAATAATTTATAAGACATCCAAAGAGCTAGATTTAAAAAATCAGAGAGAGGTTAATAAGTTTTTTGAAGAAGAGAAACCAGAGTTTGTTTTTTTAGCAGCGGCAAAAGTAGGAGGTATTCATGCAAACAACGTTTATAGAGGGGAGTTTCTGTATGATAACCTTATGATAGAAGCCAATGTGATTCACGCTTCTTATGTCTATAAGGTGAAGAAACTTTTGTTTTTAGGCAGCTCCTGTATTTATCCCAAACTAGCCCGTCAGCCTATTCATGAAGATAGTTTGCTAACTGGATCATTGGAGCAGACTAATGAACCTTATGCGATTGCTAAGATTGCTGGCATTAAGCTTTGTGAAACTTATAGGGATCAGTATGGAGTGGACTTCATTAGTGGGATGCCTACGAATTTATATGGACCAAATGATAATTATGATCTGAATAATTCTCATGTATTACCTGCCTTGATACGAAAATTCCATACCGCAAAAGTTAATAACGAATCAAAAGTGGAAATATGGGGCACTGGCTTCCCTATGAGGGAGTTTCTACACGTGGATGATTTAGCAGAAGCGTGCTCATTTTTAATGGAAAATTATTCGGAGGGGCAACCAATAAATATTGGTTATGGGTCAGACTTGACTATTAAAGAGTTGGCTGAGACAATAAAATATGTAGTGGGCTTTGAAGGGGAGTTAGTATTTAATACGGATAAGCCAGATGGAACACCTAAAAAATTGATGAGCAGCGAAAGAATCAATGATTTGGGTTGGTCAGCAAAGATTTCGTTGAAAGAAGGTGTTGAAGCAGTTTATGCTGCTGTGGATAAATCAGAGTGGTAAATATTATCAGAATATTTTCCCTATCTTCGCACTCTACCTAGCTTTTAACACATGCAAAAGAAGAGGTTTTCTAAGTATTTTCCTGCCATATTCCTTTTCATAGACCTTTTGTTCTTGAATGTTGGGTTTGTGGTGGCAAATTATATTCGTTTTGATACCTTTTGGTTTCATGGCGATCGGTATCCATTTTTATTTGCTTTTTTGAATGTCGCTTGGGTAGTCATTTTTTTCGTAACGAAGCTGGAGAAGGTTGAGCGAGAAAAAAGCATTGTTGATTACATTTCTCAAATTCTTTTAGGGCTTACGATTAATCTGGCCGTCGTTTTTGCGATGTGGGCTTCTACACGAGCCTATTTTTATTCGCGTGAGCATCTTTTTTATACCTATCTTATTTTCTCAGTATTCGTCATTGGGTGGAGAGTTGGATTTATCAATCTTCTAAGATTTTATCGTACGAAAGGTTATAACCTTCGAAACGTAGCTATAGTGGGATATGGCCCGATTGGTCGAAGTTTGAAGAGGCATTTTCTTCAAAACCCAGAGATGGGGTATGTTTTCAAAGGTTTTTTTGATCATAAGGTAGAACACCCCTCAGTTGCAGGGTCTATTGAGGATGTGGAGGGATTTTCAAAGGACAACAGTATTGATGTTATTTTCTGTTGTTTGCCTAAGCTGTATGATGATGATGTAAAGCGGTTGGTGGATTTTGCAGAGAACAATTTAATTAAGATCAAACTGCTTTCTGATTTTAGCAAGGTATCCAACAAAAACCTACAAGTTCAGCGATATGGGAATATTCCAGTTTTAGACGTTAGTAATATCCCATTGGATAGGATTTATAACAGAGTATTGAAACGAGCATTCGATATTGCTTTTTCTTCTCTAGTCATGATCTTTATTCTTTCTTGGTTGGTGCCTATTATAGGTTTGTTGATCAAGTTAGAATCTCCAGGCCCTGTGTTTTTTATTCAGAATAGACATGGGCGTGGCAATAAGTATTTTCCATGTTGGAAGTTTAGGACGATGGTGGTCAACAACGAAGCGGATTCTAAGCAAGCGACGAAGAATGACGCACGTATCACTAAGATTGGAGGGATTCTTAGAAAAACCAGTTTGGATGAATTGCCACAATTCATCAATGTCTTTTTGGGCAACATGTCTGTAGTAGGTCCACGACCTCACCCGATCAAACTGAACAATGAGTTCTCCCCAAAAATTGATCGTTTTATCCAGCGTCATGCAGTGAAACCAGGTGTGACTGGACTCGCACAAGCGAAGGGTTATCGTGGAGAAACGGCGCGCTTTAGTGAAATGTATGGACGTGTAAAACTCGATCGGTTTTATGTCAAGAACTGGAGTCTTTGGTTTGATATCAAGATTATCTTCTTGACGATTTATTCTATCATTTTCGAGACAGAAAACGTCTATTAGCGGTTATTTAGCAACTCATCTTTCATTACGTCTTCCATGTTGGCGTAGCTGCTGCGGGTCATGGTGATGATTTCTAGTGTGAGGAAATCGAATTCTTCTACTACTTTCCCTGTCAATTCATAAATACCTTGACCCCTGAAGCTGTATTGCTTGGCTACTGGTGGGAAATGAACCGTATCGATGAACTGTCCTTTTTCGTCAAGGAATGTTCCGAAGTACATGCGTGTACCAGATTTGGTGGTGGTGCGTTTGGCTGTGACCAAGTAGCCCAACATGGTGACGATTTTTCCTTTGTACTGTGCTATTTCATGTGCGTAGATGATGAGGTCAATAGGTCGTTGATTGACCAAATCAAATGGACTTTCTAGTGAAAAATGTAAGATTTCTAATTCATCGTAGATGTCTTCTCGCTTGTCGTAGAAGAGTGCAGGCAATTGTACTTTTTTGTTTTGGGGAGGAAACATAGGGTACAACTGGTTGGGTTTTTTATGCTGGTTGGTGAGGAAGAGAAACTTCCAAAGGAGCTTTTTTTTGTTGGGCTCGATGCTACGGAATGCGCCGATACGAATTAGGGTTTTGGTGTGCTCGATACCTATGGGGACGGTTTCTAGAAACTGTTCCAGACTGTCAAAGGCTGTCAAAGCTGTGCGGTGGGAGATGATTCGTGCTGCATTTTTCAAACTGAGTTGTTGGATGACATGGAAGCCGAGGTATATTGTGTCTCCGATGATGTGTGTGTGTTGATGGGAAGTATTGATACAGGGAGGCTGGATGATGGCACCTTGTTGTCGTGCTTCGTGGATGTAGGTTTCACGGCTGTAAAAACCTCCCCCGTTGTTGATGACGGCTACCATGTATTCGAGTGGGTAGTGTGCCTTGAGGTATAGACTTTGGTAACTCTCGATGGCGTAGGAGGCTGAGTGGCCTTTGGCGAATGCATAGCCAGCGAAACTTTCAATTTGCTTCCAGACTTCATGGGTGAGCTTTTCTCCACGATGCATTTGGATGCAGTTGTGAAAGAACTTCTGCTTGACCTGATGAAATTCTGTTCTTGACCGAAACTTGCCAGACATGCCGCGACGAAGGATGTCTGCTTCACCGAGATCGAGCCCTGCAAAGTAGTGAGCGACTTTGATGACGTCCTCTTGATATACCATGACTCCAAAGGTCTCCGGCATGAGTTGGGCGAGTATGGGGTGTGCTTCGCTTCGTTTTTCGGGCATACGAAACCGTAGGATGTATTCACGCATCATGCCTGATTTGGCGACTCCAGGACGAATGACGGAACTTGCTGCTACGAGACCTAGGTAGGTATCTGCTTTGAGTTTTTTGAGGAGCATACGCATGGCGGGAGATTCGACATAGAAACAGCCAATGGCCTGTCCGTTGCGTAAAAGGTGTTTGATTTTCTCGTCTTCAAAAAACCGTTTGGTGTCGTGGATATCTATGGTTGGGGCATTGGGGCGATTGACTCGGACGATGGCAATCGCATCTTTGATTTTTTCCAGCCCCCTTTGGCTGAGGATGTCAAACTTGTAGAGACCGATGTCTTCTGCTACCACCATGTCAAAGTGCGTGATAGGGAAGCCTTTGGGAGGCAAGTTGGTGGCAGTGTAGCTGTGTATGGGTTTTTCGGAGATGATGACCCCTCCTGCATGGACACTCAAGTGACTGGGGATCTCATCCATATGGGTGGCGTACTTGAGTATCAGTTGGGTGACATGGTCGGAAGGTTGGGTTGGGTTGTCGCTTATCTTGTCGATTTCATGGGGGGGTAGGCCGAAGACTTTGCCAAGCTCCCGAACGATGGCTTTGAATTTGAAGGTGCTGTATGTGGCGATCAGACAGACTCTTTCTGCCCCAAAACGTTCGAAAATGTAGCGGATCACGTCTTCTCGATCTCGCCAAGAAAAATCAATATCAAAATCGGGGGGATTGGTACGGTAGAGATTGATGAAGCGCTCAAAGTATAGATCCAACTCGATGGGGTCTACGTCGGTGATGCGTAGCAAATATGCTACGACACTATTGGCACCACTCCCACGACCGACATAGAAGTAGCCCTTGCTGCGTGCATATTTGAGTATGTCCCAGTTGACAAGGAAGTAGGAGACAAAACCTTTTTTTTGGATGATGTCTAGTTCTAGTGCTAGCCTTCGGTAGATCTTGATGCTGGGTTGAGCAAACCTGTAAGGCATGCCTTGGAGGCAAAGCCTGCGGAGATGCTGGATGTCTTCTGAAGGAGAGGAGTTGTAGGACTGGATGTTTTTGTGGGGATGCTCGGTACCGAACTCGAAATTGACGGAGCAGCTGTCGAGGATGTTCTGGGTGTTTTGGATCAGTTGTGGGTAGTCCTTGAAACATGCGGTGAGTTGTTCTTCGGAGAGTAGTTGGTCGTCTACGGACGCTTGTTCGCTCTTGGGTAGTTTGCTTAGTAGTGTGTTGTTGTCGATGGCTCGGAGTAGCCGGTGGATGTTGAAGTCGAGTTGATGACGAAAGGATCCGCTTTGCATCACGACCATATTATGGATTTGGTCTTTGGATTTTGAAAATGGGATTTTCAAAACATCTCGAGGATTGACGCCTATGTATTCATTTTCCCGTAAGGAATAAGCCCTTTGGGAAGAGAAAGGGTAGATGACAAATACGTGTTGGAAGGCTGGGGCAACAGCGGGCACCTTTGTTTTGGCATGGAGGAGCGGTGAGAGGTAGTTGTTTATTTCACGGAAGCCTTCGTTGTTTTGTGCTATAGTGACAAATTGCTGTTGGATACCATTCCTGAAGTCCACGCCGACCAGTGGACGAATACCATAGTCAGGCGCTAGTCGCAGAAAGTTCATGCACCCGGAGGTGTTGTTGATGTCTGTCAGGGCGAGGCTTGTCAACCCGAGTCGCTGGGCTTCTTGTAGGAGCGACTTTGGGTGCATGACGCCATAGCGAAAACTGAAAAAGGAGTGTGTATTGAGAAACATCGTGAATGAGTCTAAAGGGAAAATCAGCTGCGTCGGTTGGGCAACAGAGGTGGCGGTTCTCCAGAGAAGGGATTGAAGCGGCTGATGGTTTTGGCCTCTATGCCTGCTGCACGTAGGATTTTTCGGTCGCCGTGTTTGTCACGAATGGTGTCGAGTGCTTGGTAGAGACGGATCATCTCTTCGGTATCTTCGAAGAGGTGGATTTGGTAATTGCCCTCGGCCAGTTGACTAAATCGTACACCTATGAGCCGAATGAGTAGTCGTTTGTTGTAGAGTCGGTCAAAGAGCTCCATGATTTTGGGGATCAAAATATGATCTGCCGAAGTGAAGGAGATTTTGGACTGTAGCGAGTGAGTATTGAAGTCAGAATAGCGAATCTTGACCGTGACACAAGAGGTGAGCTTCTGCCCTCTTCTGAGTTGAAAGGCGAGGTTTTCTGCCATGACGAGCATGATACTTTTGAGCTTGATCGTATCGGTGGTGTCTTTGTCAAAAGTCCGCTCGGTGGAGATAGATTTTCGCTCTTGGTAGGGGACGACTGGAGAAGGGTCTATGCCTTGTGCTTTTTGCCACATCTTGGTGCCATGCCGGCCGAAGGCACTTTCTACCAAGTCGAGAGGCATCTGTTGTAAATGGCTGATGTAACGGATGCCTAGTTGCTGTAATGTGTGGTAGGTTTTTTCGCCGACCATAGGGATCTTCTTGACCGATAGAGGAGCTAGAAAATGCTTCTCCTGACCATAATTGATCTGCATTTGGTTGTTAGGTTTGGCTTCACCAGTAGCGATTTTGGAGACGGTTTTATTTTCGGATAGACCAAAAGAGATCGGGAGTTTGGTTTCCTTGATGATGCGTTGGCGCAGTTCGCTGGCGATTTGCATGCAGCCAAAGAAGCGATCCATACCTGTCAGATCCATATAGAACTCATCGATCGAGGATTTCTCAAAGAGCGGGACGGACTCTCGGATGATCTCGGTGACCTCTTTGGACTTTTGACTGTAGGTAGCGGCATTGCCTTTGATGATGATGGACTCAGGGCAGAGTTGTCGGGCTAGTTTCATGGGCATGGCAGAGTGTACGCCAAAAGTACGTGCCTCGTAGCTACATGACGCCACCACTCCCCGATCCGAAGTACCGCCAATAAGTACGGGTTTGTTGTGCAGGCGCTTGTCATGCAAGCGCTCACAAGAGACAAAAAACGTATCTAAGTCCATGTGGACAATTGATTTTTCGTGTGCCATAAAAGTAAATTGAGGAAACAAAAATACTACAATAATTAGTATAAACTATAATGTTTAGTTTTTAGAATGTGTCGATCCATCAAAACAGGTTTGAAAAGCTCGTTTAGTTAGGGCTTCTCCATTTCCGACTCAAAAGTTCCATTTTAATTTAGCCCGTGGTAAATTCGCATCTTCAAGTCCAAGAGATATGTTTGAGAAAGTAGAAGAGTACAAAGCCATGATCCAATCTGCTGAAGCGAAAGCTGCAGAGGAACTGGAGCAATTCAGAATGAAATTTATCAGCAAGAAAAGTGTCGTCACTGAGCTGTTCAATGATTTCAGAAATGTTCCTAACGAACAAAAGAAGGCTTTTGGTCAGGCACTCAACGAACTCAAGGACCTTGCTCAAGAGAAGTTTCAGGCGCTCGCAGACGGGCTGTCGGATCAGTCAGGCAGCACAGCGGATATTGGCTTGGACATGACCCTGCCCAATGTGCCCAACGAGACGGGTTCGATCCATCCACTGACGATCACCACCAACAAGATCATAGAGATCTTCGAGCGTATGGGGTTCAATGTGGCCAATGGACCCGAGATCGAGGAAGATTTTTACAATTTCACTGCGTTGAATTTTCCAGAAAATCATCCAGCACGTGAGATGCAGGATACTTTTTTTATCGAAAAAGATCCAGACAAGGTTCTCCGTACGCACACTTCCAATGTGCAGATTCGATTGATGGAAGGACAAAAGCCTCCTTTCCGATCGATCATGCCAGGGCGTGTGTTTAGAAATGAAGCGATCTCTGCGAGAGCACACTGTTTCTTTCATCAGGTAGAGGGATTGTATGTCAACAAAAACGTCGGGTTCAAAGACCTCAAGGAGACGGTGTATCACTTTGTGAAGCAGCTTTTTGGTGAGAACACGAAGATTCGTTTCCGTCCGTCTTATTTTCCTTTCACCGAGCCGAGTGCGGAGATAGATATCAGCTGTTTCATTTGTAATGGCAAGGGCTGCAACGTCTGCAAATATACCAACTGGGTGGAAATCGGCGGTTGTGGGATGGTCGATCCGAACGTCCTCAAAAACTGTGGAATCGATCCTGAAGAATACACAGGGTTCGCATTCGGAATGGGAATTGAGCGCATCACGATGCTCAAGTACCAAATCAATGATCTGCGTCTCTTCTCTGAGAATGACGTGCGATTCCTCAATCAGTTCAAGGGGACTTTCTAAGCCCCCTTTGATTCCCGATTAATAGTTTTCTGTCTAATTAAATTAGCAAGCCTACTTCGCTCCAGAGAATCTGCGGAGCTGATAAGTGAAGGTCATCATGAAATACTGCTGGAGTACTTCGGTACGTACTTCCTCCACATAGGCAGGGTTGACACTCTGAGAGAAACTTTGGTTCTGGCCCAACAAATCAAACACTGACAGCTCCAATTCTCCCACGTCATTTTTCAAGAATTTACGTGCGACGCTCATATTCCAGAGGACATACTCGCTATCGAAGGAGTCTTCGATCCCGTTGTACTTCTGATAATAGATATCGTTTCGGAAGACAAACCCTCCACCAAATATCCAGTTGAGTTTGGCACCCGTTGTCTGGGTCGTGTAGTTGGTATTGGCAATCGACTCGATGGAGTTGTTGACCAAGTTGCTACTCACATCGTAGTAGATATTGAAATCGAAGTTCTCACTAAAGTTGCTGGCAAGGGCAAACTTGATATTCCCCGAATAGGTACTGGAGATATTGGTTTGCTCATTGGTCCTGCCGGGCAGCCTGCGGTAGTTGAACCCCAACGAGGTGTTGAAATTAGACTTTAGCTTTTCGATCAAGATGCTATGCGTAGTATTGTTGTTTACATTCCAGTAGCCGTTCATATTGATCGGTTTGGACACCTGTGCCCCTTGCTGCACGATAATTCCCCCCGCATAGACCGAGTCCTGTGGTGCGTAAGTGGTTTCGTTGGTGATGTAGTTTTGGGTGGTCTCTACACGGGTGAAATTGGCTATCGAGCGGTTCTTGTCCGGGTTTGGTTTGTTGAACCGAATCATCAACGAATGTGAATAACTCTGATCTAGTTCAGGGTTACCCGTGGAGATAAAAAGAGGGTTGCTGTTATCGATCACGTTTTGGAGTTGATTGATAGATGGAGTAGAGGTGCTCGTACGATACCTAATAAACACGTCTGCTTCGCTACCTAGCTCGATGCGTCCCATGGCAAAGGGCAAGATGCTGTTGAATCTATTGACAAAATTTCCCGTCTCAGGTTGAATCTGCTTATTTGCCAATTCGGCATATTGATACGCTAGTCCAAAACGATAGAATGTTCCCATTGAACGGTTGCTTAGTGAGACCTCTGTTTTATGCTGGGTATATCCGCTCACGAAATGATTGGACAACTGTGTGTTGAAATTTTTCGCTCCAGAATCAGGGTTGATATTGTATGTGTTTTTATCCGAATTTCTCTCTCTATAGCTGAGTTCGTATGTTGCAGATAGCTGTGCGGTGTTTCCAATAGGCTCGGTATAGCCTAGCGTACTTTCTATAGTATAGTCAGTCTCATCAGTCAGGTACTGTGTGATAGAGTCCTGTGCGATGTCTTCATAGTAGTTTTCACGATCAGTCTCTTTATAGTTGGTCTCTAATTCTAGAGACCAAGTACGGCCGATTTTGTCAAACTTATGCATGTAGCTGATATAGTTGTCGATATTGAACGCCTCATTGCTACTGCGGTAGTTGTTTTCCGTACGGTTTATTTCCGTTCCTGCCCCGTTAACTGTCGCTCCGTCGGTGAAGGTCAGGCTCTCATTGTTTTGGTAGCTGATTCTTGGGCGGATCGTTAGCTTGTTGTCATCATTGATGTCATAGGTAATCCTCGCATCGAGACGATGGTTGAGGTTGTCGGTATCGGCATTTTTGATTTCATCATAGTACTGAATGCTGTCTCCGTTGTAGATCTCGCGGTTGGTCGTTTCGTCTCGGCTGTTGTTGGTTTGGTTAAAGAAATAACTCCCCTCGAACTTGGCCTTTGTGCCCCACTCATCAGTGAAATTTAATCCTAGAGAATTGGTTTGGGTGATCCCGCTTTGCGTACCTGTCATGAGACTGTTGTTGCCGCGACGAAACCCACCGCCTCCACCACTGATACCTGCCAAATCCTCACCGCTGAAGTTCTGCTGGTTAATGTTATTGGTCATTCCGATCACGGTCAAGCGTTGATCATCCTTGAAGGAATTTACGTTTGCACCTATTTTGTATCGGTCATCAGTGCCATAGCCTGCGTAGGCTTTTCCGAATTGTCCGTTGCGTTTGCCTTCTTTGGTGACGACATTCATGGTTTTGGTCGTGTTGCCATCGTCATAGCCTGTGAACTGCGATCTTTCACTCTTCTGATCAAATACTTCTACTTTTTGTACTACCTCGGCTGGGATCGTATTGAGGGAGAGTAAAGGATCTTGTCCAAAGAACCGTTTTCCATCCAGTAATACTTGCTCGACCGTCTCGCCGTTGGCACTGACACCGTTTTCATCGATGACGATTCCTGGCATCTTTTTGACGAGATCTGCGGTGCTCGCATCCGGGTTTACTTTGTAGGCATCTGCGTTGTATTGTACTGTATCGCCTTTAACCTCCATCGCCACGACCGCTCCTTGAACCTCTATGCCTTCTAGGACTTTCTCATCCTGCTCCATGAATATGTTTCCAAAATTCATCTCCTCTATCGAGATCCGCACGGTACGTGAGTATGGTTTGTATCCGAGGCTTTTGATATTCATTTTGTAAAAGGCACTCTCGACATCTTTTATCAAAAAGATGCCTTCCACATCTGTGACGGCATAGCGAGATTTTGTTGAATCCTTAATATTAAAGAGCTGCACAGTCGCGCCGATCAGCATTGGCCCGTCTGTTTTGTCTACTAGACGACCATATACTTTGCTCTTGATGACTTCCTGACCATAAGTGGCCCAGCCGATGGTCATACTGATGATGACTAATGCGATTCTTTTCATTATTGCGCTCCCTCTCCTGGCTTTCTGTTTCCTTGTCTCTCTTTCATACGCTCACGTTGAGCGGTCGTCATCTCTTCGTAGATGACGTATTGCTCTTGACTGAGAATGTCAAACATCAACCCGTCTTTCTCTTCGTTGAGTGCTTCCATTTTGGCCCGCATTTCCTCCCAATTCCTATTCTTTCGAATCTCTTCAAAACTCTCTTTGATCGACTGAGCGTACTCGTCGTAGATCCCGTCGATGATCATGGTTTGATCATCAGATAGATCATCAATTTTACTGTATAGGTTTTGCTTTTCACGCATGACCCTATCTTCAGGACTCATGCGTCCCCCAGGCTGGGCTTGGGATTCAACGTAAAACAAACTCATCGTCATGATGAGAAATAGGTATATTTTCTTATTCATAATTCTTTACTTTTTCTGTTAGATGAATATCTATACCCAAAACTTGCACTATCTGTGATCTTTTTTTTGAAAAAAGCCAACCCGATCAAAAAGTCATGGATAAATACCCACTAGCACGGATATTCCATTTGAGATATAAAGTTGAATTTTGATTCTGTATAAAATCTAAAGCGATGAAAAAAACCATACTATTCCTATGCATGGCATTTGTGCTAAGTACTTCCTACGGTCAGTTATTGAAGAAAGACAGTGGGGAGGGCAAAGAGAAAAAAAAGAAATTTAACCTGATGGAAAAAATCGGGGACGTCACAGGCAATCTCATGACAGGCAAAACCGAAACCCTAGAAGGAGTAGTCGTCAAGGCCAACTACATCAATGGTCTCTACTCTACGGATATCGAGACAACCGAAGCGAAGTATTTTCCTCCCGGAGCGAGAGAAGGGGATTATGTGGTATTCATCTCATTTTTCAAAAACGAAGGGGTAGGCATGTACGAACTCGCAGATGGAGAAGTACTCGCCGACGGTGAACCCATGGAATACTATGGTCTTGGTTCCTACGGGAGATTCTACAACTATCCACCCGCTGGTCCGATCAAGATCGACATCACTGCCAAGAATGGAGACAAAGCCCACTACACCTTTCAGCCTATCCCAGATGTAGAGATACTCAGTGTCAATGGCGAAACAGCACTCCCCATACTAGACCTATCTGAGGACATCACACTAGAGTACTATAACCCACCAGGGTCAGAGGGTACAACTATCAAAGTTTCCATGCTGACCAAGGTTATGGGGGTAAGAGCCTTCAATCATTTTGCAGATTTTAAAGTCACCAAACCTGGTAAGGTCAAAGTCACGATTCCCAAAGAAGCACTCGCCAACCCGGAGATAGCTGGCGATCTCAACATGGGCAACTTTGACAAAGGTGACAACTACCTGATCCTTGAGCGGGAAGTCAAAAAAGTAAAAGAGGACTTTGGTACAGATCAAAGCCCTGGAAAAGTGATAGCTACAGAACTGTACACACGCAACTATGCCTCATTTCCCGTGATCGTCAAAGGCAAACAGGACGAAGGAGTGATGACGGTACTACGCGTGAGAGCAGAGACTCCAGACAAAACCCTAGGGTACGCCTTCTACAAGCCCAATGCAACCTACGGTATCCCACTATCCAAAGCATCCAAATTTGGTCTCGTCTCTTTCACCATGGAGGCCAGTACATACAAGCGTGAGGTAGAAACTGACTCCAAGTCATGGACAGTAGGCAATACCAAATATACCCAGACCACCACCACGACGACCACTTATGAGTTCCCGCAACTATCCGATGAGACGTGGAACACTGCCCTCGATCAGATCTACCAAGAGGTCGTGGCATTCTTCAAATCAGAGTATAACGTGGAGTTTGTCCCAGTGGCAGCTGTCACTGGGACACCCCAGTACAACGACCTATTCGCGGCGGCAGATAAAAACAACGCCAAGAGAGTCATGAAATCTTACAATGGCACCAAACGATCTACGCCAGGTACGATAGGTGAAATCCTAGGATCAACCAGTTCTAACATCACTACAGACAATCCACGTGTCAACATGATGAAGGCAGCCGGAGATATAGATGGACTCCTATCCATGCACATCAATCTGATGGTCGGAGGCAACAAGGATGGAAACGTGGTGCTGTACCCCAGCTTTACCATCTCCATCAGTGGTAGAGACGAAACAAGGGACGATAGAGAAGGGAAGTATTTTGATGGGCAGATCACCCGCAAAACAGGCGAATCATTCAACGAATCCAAACTTAAATCCGACCCCAACGAACTCGCCAGAGTATGTAGTATGCCAGTCATCCTAGACGCACTCAAAGCCGGTATCACCACCATGCGTGCCAAAGAAATAGAAATGGGATACGACAAAATATGGAATATTTCGGAGGAGTAAACCAAGTATAAGAAAATAACGAATCAAGAACCAAGCGTACTGTGCGTTTGGTTCTTTCTTTTTAGAACATGAGGAGCAAATAGACAAATCTTAATGCTGGCCAATCCACTGAACCAACTACCGCATCATTTGAATCCTAGATAGTTCGTCGTAGATTCGGGACAAAGATTAAGGGCATGAAACGATTTACATTACTATTATTCGCCGTATGGGCGATGTGCTGTACTACTATGGCGCAGACTTTCACCGACAGCAACCTCCCCATCGTACTTGTCGATACCGACAATGACCAGACGATCCCCGACGAACCCAAAGTCTGGGCAGACATGAAAATCATCTATCGAGGCGAGGGAGAAAGAAACTACCTCAACGATCAGAACACGGATGATTACCTAGACTTTGATAGTCGAATCAAAATAGAAATCCGAGGCTCTAGCTCGCAAGAGCTCCCCAAAAAGCAATACGGATTCACCACCTATACTATAGATGGCTCAGACAAAGACAATGTCAGCCTGCTCGATATGCCCAAAGAAAACGACTGGATCCTGAGCGGGATTGCCTATGACAGTTCGCTCATCCGAGACTACCTCTGCTACGAGCTTTCTCGTCAGCTGGGCAACTACGCCCCCCGCACGCGATACTGCGAGCTTATCCTCAACGGATCCTACAACGGCCTATACATCCTGATGGAAAAAATCAAAGCAGATGACAACCGGGTAGACATAGACCAAATAGAGGAATCCGCTGCGACACAACCTGACCTCAGTGGTGGCTATATCACCCAAGCAGACAGAGCAGATGACGACCCCCTCGCATGGAGTATGTCTACCAACACAGGTCAAAACGTAGACTATGTCCATGTCGTACCCAAACCCGAAGACGCCACCAATACCCAGACCTCCTACATCGAATCAGTATTCATCCAACTGGCGAGTACCTCTCGCAATCAAAATAGCGATAAGGCCGACGGTTACCCCTCTCTCATCGACATACCTTCATTCATCGACTTTATGCTGATCAATGAGCTGTCGTCCAATTCGGATACCTACCAGTACAGCACTTACTTTCACAAGGACAAGATGGGGAAATTACGTGCAGGACCGATCTGGGATTTGAATTTGACCTTCGACAATGATCTCCGTTTTTGGGGACTGGACAGAAGCAAACCAGATATATGGCAGTTTGACAATGGAGACAATGTCGGTTCCAAGTTTTGGCTTGATCTCTACGAGGACGACACTTACCGCTGCTACCTATCCAAACGCTGGAACGAACTCACTACTCCCGACCAGCCACTCAACGAGACTCGCCTCAATACCCGTATCGATGAAATCGTAGCAAAAATCAGCGAGGCTACCATTCGCGAAGAGGCACGCTGGGGCACCATAGTCGATCATGACCAGCACATCACACAGATCAAAGATTTTCTCTCCGAGAGAATCACCTGGATGACCACAGAGTTGGGCGACTACAGTGCCTGTGCAGCAGTCACCACTCCTCCACTCGTCATCACCAAAATCCACTACAATCCCGAAGACCAAGACCCGGTGGAAAGCAAAGAACTAGAGTTCATCGAAATCCTCAACAACGGCAGCACAACAGTCGATCTGACGGGCGTCTACTTTGGAGGGACGGGGCTCGTCTATCAGTTTGCAGAGAGTACACTCGCAGCAGGAGCTACCACCACACTCGCTAGCAACGCCAGCATCTACGAGCAAAAATATGGCTCGGCAGCTGACGATCAGTATTACAGAAGCCTATCCAACGGCGGTCAACGTATCCAGCTCCTAGATGCCTACGGCAATACCATCGACGAAGTGATCTACAGCGATGAAGGTGACTGGCCTGATGCAGATGGCAGTGGCTATTACCTAGAGCTCAGTGATCCCAACAGTGACAACAATGTCGCGAGTAATTGGATACGTACCAAGGACGTGGACTTTGTGCCGCTATCGACGGGTGAAAAAAAAAGCAGTGACAAGGTGCTGCTCTACCCCAATCCAAGCACAGGATCAATCCACGTCCAAGCCCAAGAAGACATCTCGGAACTCCACATCACCAACCTCAACGGCCAGGTAGTCTTCATGATGCAGCCCCATAGTCCCTCGGCCACCTTGACACTCACTGCTCTTCAACCGGGGGTCTATTTTGTACACGTCCGTACGGCGACAAATCAGTCAGTTACGAAAATGTTAACAAATTAGATTATCCATCATAATTTGTTAACATTGTGAATGGTGGGTAGAGATATACCTACCAAAAAATAATTACTAAGGGCATGTTTGATGTATTGACTGACGGGGACTTCTATGAATTCCCCTCCTTTGAGGTAGCACTCTTTTCTATCTTGCTATCCTTTGTGCTGAGTAGCGCGATTAGTTTCACGTATCACTTGACCAGCCAAGGGACTGCGCTTTCGCGCAATTTTATCCAAGCCATGATCTTGAGTTCTATCGTGACCTGTATGGTCATCATGGCTGTGGGCAACAACGTCGCAGCTGGATTCGGTATCATGGGAGCGATCGCCATTGTGCGTTTTCGTCTCAGGATAGAAAACCCACGAAACATCATATTCATCTTCGCGGCACTCTCCGTCGGGATCGCTTCTGGGGTCTATGGCTATTCGATTGCCATAGCGGGGACTTTGGTCTACTGTGTGATCGCTGGCATTCTCTATTTCTCCCCCTATGGTAGCAAACAACTCAATCAGGAGTTCAGCCTTGGTTTTCTCCTCCTGACGGAAACGTCTGAGAAAACCATGCATGATTTCTTGAAAGAAAAATGCCAAGACTACCGCATGCTCTCCGTCTCTAGCAGAAGCCGTGGCGACCGCTACGAATTCTTCTTGACCCTGAGCACTGGACACAGCAAGGACACCTTCTACACCGAGCTCAAAGCCAAAGAGGGATTCGAAAGCATCAAGTTGGAAAGAAGTGATAACCTGACACAGCTATGAGTTTGATCAAAAAAAATCTCCTATACGTCCTTTGGGTTGTCATCGGTGGACTGTTGGCTTTGGTTTCGTTTCAATCCTACAACTCTACGACATCCATCCTAGCACAGGTCGAGCCCCAAAAACACGCCATCAGTTACCACAAAGCGGTGCGCGTCAAAGAAATTTTTGTCCTTCCAGGCCAGGAAGTCAAAAAAGGTGACCCCCTACTCAAAGTCGAGCGCCAAGACCTCCTCCTCGAAGTGGATAACATGAAAAATAATCTGGAACGCCTCCAATCACAGATTTCCATCTATCAGATCGAAAAACAACATGAGATGGACCTGGCACAGATGGACGTAGACCTAATCACCAGTGACAATCAGGCCGAAATCGAGCGCCTCAAACTCCTCCTGCAGCAGCAAGCAGAGATCGCCCAAAGCATCGAAAGCCTCAATATCAGCCCAAGTGGCAACACCTCCACAGACCGCTCCTATGTCCAACTCCGTATCGAAGTGCTCCGCGAAGAAATCAGCCATGCCAAACAGCAATACCAGCTGAAAAAGAAAAAACTCAACACACTCTATGAGCTCAAAATCAAAGAATCCGAAAATGAAATGAAGCAATACGACGATCAACTGGTGCTGCTCCAGCAAGAAGAAAGCGAACTCTACCAAGTCGCCAAAGAAGACGGTACGGTCGGTAACATCCTCATCGAGCAGGACGAACTCGCCTCGCCTTTCACCACGCTGATGACCATCTATGCACACGACCCCTCTGTGATCCGCGCCTTGATCAACGAGCGTCAAAATGCAGAACTAAACACCGGTCAATCCGTCATTGTCGAGTCAACCAACCGAGCCTACCACGTATCAGGTACCATCTCCGAGATCGGATCACGCATCATCGAGTATCCCTCACGGCTCAAAATCAACCAAGAACTACCGATGTACGGTCGAGAGATTTTCATCAAAATCCCCGACCAAAGTAATTTCCTCCATGGGGAAAAAGTCTACGTAAAACTGAAATGATGCACTACTTGATTCTTTTGTTGATAGGTATGTACGCCATCACTTATCAGGCACACGGCCAAATGACCTTCTCCATAGAAGGCTACCTAGCCACGGCGCTAGAAGATCAGGCATTGGAGCGATACCAAGCGCAGAAGCAGTTCCTCAGCGACAACAACTACAAATCGCCTTGGCTCAACCGTGTCGAACTCCGCGTCGGTAGTGAAGACGCCAACGCTTCACTCAACGAGTACCGTCTACGCCTATCACCCACCAATCCCGCTGAGATCAAAGCCAACAAAATCTACTACAATCAACATCTAGAGAGCCTCACCACCAAACACCAGATCGTCCTCAACGAAGCGCTCAAAAACCGCTACCTCATGGTCATTGACCTGATAGACTTGACCCAGCAAGAAAAATACCTGAGCGAACGCATCCAGCTGGAAGAAAAAATCCTCCAAAACAACGCACAACAAGGCATGGAGCTCAAAGACATCATCGTCTTCCAATCCAACCAAACCAAGCATCTCCTTCAGTACGAGGAAATCAAAACACAAAGCCTCGTCACACGCTACTACATCGGGCTAGACTATGGTATCTCCGACACCCTCACGATAGATACAGATCATCTCATCACAGTAGCTCAGATCAAAGACTACCTCACGAGCACTGCGCTAGCCGACCATCAAAATCTAGCCATTATCGAAGCAGAACAAGAGCTTGCTCTCAACCAGCAAATGCTCAAAATCGACAAAGCAGAAGCCCGCAGCAACATTGGCTACATCCAAGGCAACATCGATACCGAACGTGGCACTGACATCAACGACCACTTGGGCTTTCAGGTGGGGATACGCCTACCTATCGTGAACCCAGACAAACCAAAGCTCAACCGCGACCGGGTCAAGCTCATCGATGAAGCGGCCAAAGTAGAGGCTACCAAAAGCCTCGTACAAAACGAATCCAAACTCAACACCCTCCAACTAGACGCTTGGATAGCACAATACGAAATGTTGCGCCAGCGCCAAGCCCTTGCACAAAAGATCCAGGTCAATGCCAACATAGCAGTAGACTGGACCGAATTGTCTAAATTGAAGAACTACCACCTGGATTTGGACATGGAGCTGGCCCAATTGGAAAAGAAAATTAGGATCGCCTTCATCGAATACCTCGACCAAAAAGGCCTACTTGCCAACAGCCCTCTGATCAACTACCTTTCCCGAGACTTCCAACCTATAATCAACCGCAATTGATTCGACTAAAAAGAACATGATAGCTATGACTAAATTTTGGATAGTAACAGGATTCGCTCTACTCACGACACAGACCCTCTCTGCCCAAGGGCTACAGTTCAACGAAGCGATGGCCTCCAACATCGAGACCATCTACGACGAAGATGGCGAAAGCTCAGACTGGTTCGAGATCTACAACCCGACCGATGCTGCTATTGACCTCTCGGGCTACGGAGTCTCAGATAGCTCCGCCCCTGATAGCTTTTGGGCCTTCCCCGAGTTTGAACTCGCAGCTGGGGGCTACTTGGTGGTATTTGCCTCAGACAAAGACCGCAAAACCCCTCCGACCTACTGGCGCACCGTGATCGATCAGGGAGACACCTGGCAATACTTCGTCCCGACTGCAGAACCGAGTAGCGAATGGACCAGCGATAGCTTCGATGCATCGGGGTGGTTAGAAGGCCCAACAAGTATCGGCTATGGAGACGATGACGACCAGACGATCATCGAGGCGACTAACGCTGTTTACCTCCGCAAGACCTTTGCAGTAGATGGGGCTGCATCCATAGACCGTCTACTCCTTGATATTGACTATGACGATGGTTTTGTTGCCTATCTCAATGGGACAGAGATCGCTCGCTCAGGACTGACAGGTACTCCGCCAGCCTTTGACGAAAGTTCAGCGTTGCGCGAAGCGACCATGTACCACGGTGGAGCACCCGAACGCTACGATGTATCCGATCACAGCGATCTGTTGGTGGAGGGAGAGAATCTCCTGGCCATCCAACTGCACAACGCTGGTTCGGGATCTTCTGACCTGACGATCATTCCTATCTTAACGCTGGGCAGTACAGCCGCTGCACATGCCGGAGTGATCTCCGACGACATCTCCCTTTACCAAAACAGTTTTCATACGGACTTCAAAATTTCTTCGTCGGGCGATTCTTTGTTTCTACGCAACAGTGTACAGGAAATCATCGATACGCTCTACACCGGTTCGCTCCGCGCTGGGATCTCTATCGGTCGCTTATCAGGATCTGACGAATTACACTATTTTGCAGAAGCTACACCTGGAACAGAAAACAACACGACCGCCTATGATGCCATCGCGGGCGAGGTGATACTCGCTCAACCAAGTGGCCTCTACCAAGGCAATGTCACCGTAGAGATGAACACCGAGGACGTGGCAGGCACGATCTACTACACGACAGACGGTAGCGAACCGACGGGTACCGATGCTATCTACAGCACCGCGATCACCGTATCGAATAGTACCGTCATCCGTGCCAGAGTACTGGCTCCTAACACCTTGGCGGGTCCGATCTCGTCGGCTTCCTATATGATCAACATCAGCCATGAGATACCCGTACTATCCCTGATCGTGGATCATGACGACTTCTTTGATCCCACGACGGGCATGTATGTCAAAGGCCCCAACGCAGAGAACGACTTTCCCTATTTTGGATCGAATTTTTGGCAGGACTGGGAAAAACCCGTACACCTCACTATGATCGATACCGACGGAGACATTGCGTTTTCTGCGCATGCAGGGGCCAAAATATTCGGCGCATATAGCCGGGGCAATGAACAAAAGTCCCTCGCCATACATTTCAGAAAATCCTACGGAGACGGACCTATCGAGTACGAGCTCTTCGATCAAAAAGATCTGGACGAATTTTCAAGTATCGTTCTACGCAACTCCGGTAACGACTGGAACAACACCATGCTAAGAGATGGGTTCAACACGTCACTTTTTCACGAAAGTGTAGACAAACAAGGCTACCAACCTGCAGTGCTCTATATCAACGGTGAGTACTGGGGCATCCACAACATGCGTGAGAAAGTCAACGAACATTTCCTCGCCGACAACCACGATGTAGACAGTGACGAGATCGAAATGCTCGAAACCTCAGGGATACCTGTTCATGGGGACGAAGCGCACTACCTTGCACTCGTCCAATACCTCGAAAACCACAGCACCATCACAGATGAAGATCTAGCCTATATCGCCACTCAGATGGATATCCAAAACTTCATCTACTATCAGAGTGCCAACATATTCATCAACAATACGGACTGGCCCGGCAACAACATCAAATATTGGCGAGAAGCCAATGATACAGCCAAATGGCGATGGATTGCCTATGATACTGATTTTGGTTTTGGCATTTGGGAAGAAAATGATCACAGCAACAATACGCTGAGTTTTGCACTGGCTTCCAACGGACCAGACTGGCCCAATCCCCCCTGGTCTACACTCATCCTCCGCAGGCTGATGACCAACGACAGCTTTAAGCATCAGTTCGTCAATACCATCGCTGATCAACTCAACACAACTTGGCTCCCTGCCAATATCAGTGAAAATCTGGAAGCGAAAATCGCCACTATCGAAAACGAAATCCAAGCCCACATGAACCGGTGGTATGGAGACTACAATTACTGGAAGGAGCGTGCGGATGTCATGCGTGACTTTGCTCAGAAGCGACCTGCTGTGATGAAAAATATCGTCAGTTCTACACTCTCGGTCGGTCAATCCGTTTCGGTCACTGTTGAGATCAACAACAATAGCTATGGATCTGTCCAGCTCAGCACGCTGACCATCGATCAAGCCAACTGGACAGGAGAGTATTTCAGAAATGTACCTGTTCCTCTGACGGCTATTGCCAAACCTGGTCATCGTTTTGTCAGATGGGAGGGGATAGATGAGACCGACGAGCAAACCCACATTACTCTGACCGAGAGCACAACAATTACTGCGGTATTCGAAGAGGTAGACAATCCGCTCAATGACCTGATCGTGAATGAAATATTCTACAAATCCGCAGACGATCCAGACATAGAGGACTGGGTAGAGCTGTACAACAAGGGTGGCCAAACCCTAGACCTCAGTGGCTGGATGATGAAGGATGGAGAGGACGATCACATCTTTACGATTCCAGATCAAACAACACTAGCCTCGGGAGGCTTCTTGATACTCTGCCGCAGTGTAGAAAACTTCTCAGCCCACTACGAGGGCAATATCCCTACAGTGGGGGATTTTGATTTCGGATTGGGCAATGAAGCCGAGTGTGTCCGAATCTTCGATGCAGACGGCAACCTCGCTGAGGAGGTATGCTACGAATCGGTAGCCCCATGGCCCTCCTCACCCGATGGCAAAGGCGCTTCGCTGGCACTCCAAAACCCCAACTACGACAACACCAAAGCAAGCAGCTGGTATCCTCTTGGAAACAATGGCAACCCCGGAGAGGATAATAGTGTCACGTTAGCTGTGGGAGACCCTATGGACTTTCATGTCCTCGCTTATCCGAATCCATTTACTCACGAAGTGACCGTCTCGGTAGAGATGACATCAAATGGCCCACTTCAAGTTCAGGTTATAGACCTATACGGCAGGCCGCTCGATACACTATGTGATGAACAAAAATCTGTGGGTATTCACGAGTTTATTTGGTCACCCACGGGTCAGTTAAGCTCAGGAATCTACCTAGTAGAGGTCACGACCAAGACACACCGAACCCTACAGCGAGTCGTTTGGAATCAGTAAGGTTATAAGTAGTAAGATAGTTCGTGCTATCCGTGCTGGTGGGTATGTCCAAATACACTTTTGCCCCGATAGTATCTATTGGGGTTAATAGGTTGTTTTGTTTATCTAAACATTCAATCTATGAAACTGCAGCTCAAATCATTATCTATCCTCCTGTTCATCCTATTTCTTGTGTCTTTTTCGGTACGGTCTCAGGACTGTTTCGATACGAACGATTGCATACTCAAAGCCATCCAGCACGGCAGTACGTTAGAGGCGATTGCCTTCTATGACAAAGCCGAGGCACTCATGACTGCTGAGACTAATGTTCATAGTCACTATGATATTCTGTCTGGTAGAGGCAACATCTATCATGAGTTGAAAGACTACACCAAAGCCCTCCAAAACTACAACAAGCTCATACAGCTCAGGCCTGATGACAAGCAGGCATTGTCCGTAGGTTATTCCAACCGTGGCAATGTAATGAGTAGTAATGGCAACACGCAGGGAGCCATCGCTTCCTACACCAAGGCCATCGAGGTGTTTCCTCCCAACGTAGCTAACCTATATCGCCGTGCGAGTGCCTACCTCAAAATTGACGAAAGAGACAAGGCACTAGCTGACCTAAAACTAATGGCCGAGCTGGGTGCAAGCAGTGCCATCTATTATCTACAGTCTGAGTTCGACATAGACTACCGCGAACAACAAAAAGCAGCACTAGCCAAAGACGTACAGTGGCAAGGCATACAAGCCAAAACAGCCGAAGCAGAGCAATATATTAAAGAAGAAAAATATCAAGAAGCTAATGATCTCTACATCGAGATAGGCGATCTATACCGAGACCGAAACGACAATGAAAACAAAGCAACGGCATGGGTCAACGTAGCACATGTCAAGAACCTCAAAAAAGATCACAGGGGCGCCATGACCTTTGCCTCCATGGCAATCGGAACAGGCTATCCTACAGGGTGGATGTATACCGAACTCGCACTCGCCAACTACTACGAATATGGTATGTCATCAGCTCTAGGTGTATGTCAGGAGGGATTAGGCAAATTCCCCAAAAGCAGCCAGCTTATAGGCTTCTACACCTACCTCTGTCGAACCGCAGGAGGAGAAGCCTACTCTGCCAAAAAATACGAAGAAGCCTATGGTTTCTATTATGAAGCATTCGCTTTTGATGACCAAGACATCGTCTCTATCAAATATGCAGGCCACTCTGCATATAGCGCAGGGTACTATACCAACGCACTCGAATGCTATGATAAAGCACTAGCCATCAACCCTTCATTGAGCACCGAGCTTAAGCCATTTGTAGACTATTGTAGATCACGAAGCAACTAATTTATGAACATGCGACGATTGTTTGGTCTTTGTGGCTTTTTCTGGATTGGAATCTGTTCTTTGGTAGCACAAGCTCAAGAGCCCGGCCATGAGCTACGCTTTGTGCTCAAACCAAAAGGGCACAAAGGTCTCATTCAGGATCTGAGTATAACGCCCGATGGTACACAGATTATCACCTGTGGTCGTGACAAAACCGTCAAAATTTGGGACGTAAATAGCTACGAACAACGAGGGGAGATACTAGGGCATATCGGTGTAGAAGCACACGGTAGTGTCTACACGGCGCGTGTCTCTCCGAATGGAAGATACATCGCCACTGCTGGATACTTTGGGGATAGTGAAGACTACAAAACACTCGCAGATATTAGAGTCTACGATTTCCAGACTCAACAAATTGTACATACATTTTATGGTCACAATAAATCTATCAACAACCTTCGGTGGAGTCGGGATAGTCGGTATTTGATTTCTGCATCTAGTGATCAGAAGGTTGGAGTCTGGGATGTGAAAAATTTTGAATTAGATAAAATGCTCACTGGACATGGAGATGCCATCTGGTGTGCAGACATCTTTGGAGACAAAATCGTAAGTGCCTCTCAGGACAATATGCTCTACCTGTATGATAAACGGACAGATCAAATACTAAACACTTCTTACGACCATGTCGGGGCTATCATCCGGGTTGCTTTTGACCCTACAGGACAGTTCATTGTCTCTGGTGCCGACGATATGCAAGTCAATGTCTACGATGCTGACCTCCAGTTTTTGAGCGCACTGTATTTGGATGAGGTGCCCTCGGCGCTGTCCTTTGACCCCAGTGGAAAATTCGTTTTCGTAGGATTCAACAACGGGAGTATCACCGTGTACCGATTCGATCAAGGACAACTCTCCCAACTCACGAGCTACCAGCCGCATCAAAAGGCGTTTGTAGCAGGTATCGCCATCACAGCAGATCAGCGAATCTTTAGTGCAGGTGGGACAGAGAGCAACATAGCCGTCTACCAACTCCATGAAGGAGGTGTCGATAGCTTGACCAATATCGCTGGTAGTACCCAAAAAGTCTGGGGTGCGGGGCTTAACGGTGACATGTTGGCCTTCTCGACGGGGAGTCAACCTGGCGGGTATATTGCGGGGCTCAAGGATGTCGATTTTTCTCATGGGTTCAATATGGTTAGTCGAGAATATGGTCAGATGGAAAAAGCCAATAACATCTTCAAAGCGACTATGGGAGGAGTCTTCACCGAACGAACGTCTATTTTCAAGGGGCGAAAATATGATTACAAAGTGCCTGTAGAAACGCTGGGTGGCTTACGAGCCTCCAAAAACGGCAACTCCTTTTTTGTCAAATACCTACCTGATCCATCCTTGGATCGGATAGAACCCAAAGGTAGATTCAAAGACTTACAGTTCGGAGAGATTCCTGTCTCTATCACAGATCACGCCACCAAATATGCACTTGCTTTCACACCTGACTCGCTACTTTTAGTCGGAGGGACAGGCGGTTACTTGCGCGCCTATGATCTCAGTGGACAGGTCGTTACTAGACTAGAAGGACACGAAGACGCTGTATTCACCGTCAACCTATCTACAGATAGTCTATGGGTCATCTCAGGTTCTCACGACCAGAGTATTAGACTTTGGGATGCCAAAAAATTAGGGAAACAAGAAAAGCTAGAACCTACGGCAACTTGCTTCTTTAGCAAAGAAGGCGAATGGATCGTCGTGACCAATCAGGGCTATTACATGTCATCTACCAGAGGAGGGCAGTATGTTGGGTTTCATCAGAATCAAGGTTTCCGATCAGAGGCCAAATTCTACCCTTTCGAAAATTTTGATCTCAAATACAACCGTCCCGATCAAGTCCTACAAATCCTCGGTATGGGTACCGATCAACTTCATAACTTGCTCTACAAAGCCTATCAAAAACGAGTCAAAAAGATGGGATTGAAAGAAGAGGATATGTCGGGAGAACTCAACTTGCCGACGGTAGAAATCTCTGGTGCGAGTCAGACTGTTTCAGACAAGTTTTATGACCTGACACTCTTCGCACATGATGAAAAACTCATGCTCGACCGTATCAATATCTATGTCAATGACATACCCATTTACGGTATTCACGGGCTCTCGGTACAAAACGAAAAAAACCGTCAGCAGATCACCAAAGCCCTATCCATAGAACTAACAGAGGGGAGAAACAAAATTCAAGTATCCGCTATGAATGTCTCGGGTATCGAATCCCTGAAAGAGACCGTACAGATATTCTACGACGGGAAGAGCCCCAAGCCCGATCTACATGTGGTCACCATCGGCGTATCCAACTACAAAGACAGCCAGTATGACCTGACCTATGCGAGCAAGGATGCGACAGATATTGCCAACCTATTTTTTGGTCATCACCAGCAATACAACCAGATTCATATCCACCGTTTCACCGATGCACTTGCACAGCGGGAACAAATATTGGCAGTCAAAGACAAACTGCTACAAACTAAGGTGGAGGATGAAGTGATTCTTTTCATGGCTGGGCATGGGTTGTTGGATGACAAACTGGATTACTATTTTGCGACACAGGATATAGACTTCAACAACCCCGCAGCACGTGGATTAAAATATGAAGAACTCGAAGGCCTGTTAGACGCCATTCCTGCTCGCAAAAAACTGATGCTTATCGATGCATGTCACTCCGGAGAAGTAGACAAGGAGGACACCAAACTCATCGCCTCTACCGTCTCGTCTTCCAATGTTTCGACCCGAGGATTTACCAAAAAGCCACAGCCCATCGGGATCAACAATACCTTCGAACTCATGCAAGAATTATTTGCTGACCTGCGACGCGGCACAGGTGCCATGGTCATCTCCTCTGCCTCTGGAGTAGAGTTCGCCTACGAGAGTCCCGAATGGAACAACGGCGTATTCACCTATGCACTACTCGAAGGGCTAAAGTCTGGCAAGTCAGACGCTGATGGCAATGGGGAGGTACAGGTCTCTGAGATCAAAGACTATGTATTTGACCGAGTGACCGAACTCACCCATGGCAAACAGCACCCCACCAGTAGAAGAGAAAATTTAGAATTTGACTTTGTGGTTTGGTAGCCCATATAGTCTTCCAAAACGATAGGTTATGAAAGGATTTGGTATATTGTTCATACTCATAGGGCTCGGGCTGGGCTACAATTTTACGGTACACATGCTCGATTATTTTGAAATGAAAAGCAAAAGTGTGGTCGTGGAAGGTCGTGTGACTGAAGTGAGTGATAACCGGTCAGAAGTGAAAGCATGGAAGGCCTACGAGGTGCAGATGGATATAGAATTTAATAGATCAGGAGTCCTGAATGTGACGACAGTATGCTGCTGGTGTCATAGCAAATATGAACGAGAAGAAACCTCCTGTGCACAAATCGGGGATACCAAAATGGTGCGCTATGTACCTACTGCACTCCAAGGAGAAGTTTCGAAACCTCATCTCCTACAAGTCACCGATACAGGGGATTACTATGATTTTTCATTTAGCTTTTTTCTGTTTTTTATTCCTTTCGTTTTTCTCCTTCTTGGTTTAGCCTTTGTTTGGATTGGTAGTATGTAGACGATATGCTAACTCTTGCGGTTTAGCGATGATAGGCCAGCACTCAGCGATAGAATGGTGAATATCGAATGGCTTTCATTAGTTTAGCACCCAGCTAAAACTAATACTATGAAACTACAGTTACTATCACTACTAGTAGGGTGCAGTCTACTTGCTTGTACCAGCCAATCGGAAGAAAAAACCGTTGATTCCACCACAGAAAATGCTACAGAAATGCTCACACTCTTAGTCGGAACCTACACAGGTCAAGGAAGTGATGGTATCTACAGTGTGCAGTTCGATCCGAGTACAGGAGTGCTGTCCAAAAGTCAACTGCTCGTAGAGACGACTAGTCCGTCATTTTTGGCGTATAGCCAGGACAAACAAAAAGTATATGCAGTCAATGAAACCGAAAATGGAGGTGTGAGTTCATTTGCTTGGGACGAAAACAAATCCAAACTAAAGCTGGTCAGCCGCAGAGCCAGTGAAGGAGACTACCCATGTTACGTATCGATCAACCCATCAGAAACCTTAGTCTCTGTCGCGAACTATGGCACAGGCAACGTCATCAGTTACCCGATAGATAAGTCAGGGGTCATCGCTACAGCTGGTGATATTCAGCAGCACGAGGGAACAGGGACTAATCCTGATAGACAAGAAGGACCACACGCACACTTTGCTCAATATTCCAAAGACGGAACCCAACTCTATGCGATAGACTTGGGCATAGATCAGGTGATTAAATATCCTGTGACAGGAGGTAAAATCGGAGCGGGCAAAACGGCACTCTATTTGGAACCTGGAGACGGGCCGAGACATTTGGTTTTTCATCCTACCAAAGCACTAGTTTACGTGATCAGTGAACTGAGTAGCACGGTGACCACTGCACAGGTCAACGAAGATGGTACATTCGAAACCGTCGCTCAAATCAGTACATTACCAGAAGATATCGAAGGAGACAGCTACTGTGCCGACATTCATATATCGGATGATGGTAGATACCTCTATGCATCTAACCGCGGACACAATAGCATTGCCATATTCTCAGTCGATGAAGAAACAGGAGCTTTGGCACGTATCGCCAATGAGCCCGTGCAAGGTGATTGGCCGAGGAACTTCTGCCTGACTCCAGACAATAAGCATATCCTGGTCGCCAACCAAAAATCTGATAACATCACGGTGTTTGAGCGAGATGATGCGACGGGAATGATGCACTTCACAGGCAATGAGATCAAAATATCACAACCCGTTTGTGTGATATTTTGATCAGAGGAATACTGATGAACTGAAACCAATAGAATGAATGAAAAATCCCTCCTTCAATAAATTTGAAGGAGGGATTTTTCATTCTAGACGTTCTTAATTTACTAGTAAGCCATCTCGATGATCTTCTTGGCAACTTCTGGCGTGATGTCTCCATGCTCACCGAGTTTAGCCAGACCGTGATCTTTTAGACTTTGAGCCGCTTTACCAGCAAAGCCCTCATAATCTTCGGTATAATCTCTCAACCGAGTTTTGATGTTCATAGATTGATAAAACTGTTCCGTTTTTTCGATGGCTAATTTGGCCTTTTCTTCTACGGTACCTTCGGTCACATTCCATACGCGTTCGGCGTATTGTGCCAGCTTTTCCTTTTTCTTATCAAACTGATGATGATAGGCACTTGGCAAAATAATAGCCAATGTCCTAGCGTGATCTACTCCGTAGTGTGCTGTGATCTCGTGGGCGATCATGTGTACGGACCAGTCCGTCGGTACACCTTTTTGGATCAGGCCATTGAGTGCCATCGTACAACACCACATGAAGTTGGCTGCTACATCGTAGTTCGACGGATCAGCAATCACTTTAGGCGCTACCTCGACCAAGGTCTGCATGATAGATTCTGATATTCTGTCCTGAAGGTGAGCATTCGTCGGGTAAGTCATATACTGCTCTAGTACATGTGTAAAAGCATCTGCTACACCATTGGCCAACTGTCGCTGAGGAATGGTACGCACGACCTCTGGATCACAGATCGAAAATTGAGGGAACAACCCCGGCCCACCCATCGCTAGCTTTTCATGGGTTTCTTTGCGACTGACTACCGCGCCACTATTCATTTCGCTACCTGTCGCTGGCAGTGTCAATACCGTTCCGAAAGGCATGCCCTTGACCGTGCGGATTCTGTTCGCTAAGATATCCCATGGCGAATCTCCCTCATACAGTGCCGCAGACGAGAGGAATTTCGTCCCGTCGATCACCGAACCACCACCTACTGCGAGCAGAAAATCAATTTTTTCTTCCTTGATTACTGCCAATGCCTTGAGCAAAGTCTGGTATTCGGGGTTTGCTTCTATCCCTGCGAACTCTACTACCTCATGACCTTCTAATGCTGCTAGCGTCTGTTCGTATAAGCCGTTCTTTTTGATACTGCCTCCCCCATAGAGCATGAGTACTTTGCTATCTGCTGGGATGAGGGTTTTTATTTTTGCGATTTGGCCTTTGCCAAAAACTAGATTGGTTGGATTGTATAGTTCGAAATTCTTCATGGGTTATTCTTATTTGTTAAGGAGTTCAACTGATCTAAAGCAAAAATGTTTGGAGATGTCTGGCAAAATTGAACATCAAAAAACCCTGACTCTTGGTGAATCAGGGTCTTCACTTTCTTACACTACACTGCGTATCAGTACGCTTGCTTAGAAAGTTCTTTGCCTAGTGTTTTTCCAGTTTTGGCAAATGACTCAGAGATTCTATAGGCTGCATCGAAATCGTATCCTCCAGCTCCCTGACCAGGCGCTTTGCTCAAGTCTACTACTGCGATTTCTTGGCCATCTGCTACGAATGTAGCGGTCATACTGACGTAGGCTGGTTTAGACGAAATTCCAATGTGGTATCCTGGGTCTAAAAAATAGACTTCTAGTTTCAGGGTACAGTCTGCTCCCTCATTGTCTCTGCTGGCAGTGACTCCATCACCAGATAATACATCGTTGAACAAAGTCTCGAATTTTTCAAAGAATTTTCCGCCTTCTTTGTTTTCATGCCATGCAGCTACCCAAGCATCCCCTGATCCAGCTTCCTTCTCATTTTTGTCCGTTTGTTTTTCTGATAGATATTCTTCTTCGGACTTCTTTCCGATTTTCAAATCCTCATGGTAAGTGTACTCCATGTTGTAAGATTTGTAAGCAGACAATGCCTTGAGCTTACCAGAGGTTACTTTCAGCTTTTGAGAATACCCTGCAAATGCGAAAAGCACAAAAAAGGCCACTATAGTGGTTTTCATTAAATTGTTCATGTTAGATTATTTTGTTACAAAATCGTATGAAAATACGAAAGTAGAACCAATAATTTGAATCTGTTAAGGATAAATTTTGTGTCTCACCGTATAATCTCTCATGGCCTGCTACAATGGTTTCAGTTGGCCAACTATCTTTGCATCACGATCATAATTTAAAAGTAACCATGGCGATATCATCCACATTAGTCTACAGAGCAGACAAAGAATTCGAAGCAACCAATCAGGCAGGTAATACCATCCAAATGGACATGTATCCACAGGAAGAGAAAAAAAATCAATCCCCGATGGATTTAGTACTTTCTGGCCTGGCAGGGTGTGCTGCTGTGGATATCGTATCGATGATCAAAAAAAGAAGAAAAACTTTCGTAGACCTCAAAGTGGAGTCTGTCGCTGAACGTGCCGAAGGCCACCCAGCCAAGTTTACCAAGATTCACAAAAAATTCATTATCACCTCTCCGGATCTCACGGATAAAGAGGCCGAACGCATCATCAACCTAGCAGTTGAAAGCTACTGTAGTGTGGCCTCTTCGCTCTCCCCAGAGATCGAAATGACACATAGTTTCGAGATTATTCAGGGATAGTAAACCATAAGAATTTCCTGTGTTTCCTCTCAAATTAGAATATTTCACTAGAACTAGCGATACGAATCACTAGCTGTAGTGATTGACAGGGAGCATTTCTCATCCCACATTTGCATTATTTAGAACTAATCTAAATAATGCAAGCAAAACTCATTTACATATTTGCACTAGCATGTGCACTGTTGACCCTACTCTTCGGGGAGACTTTTGGGCAAGAAAAGTCTTTGCGTTTCCTCTCTAGTGATAACGAACCCATCGTAGGTGTTGCGGTACTACTCTATCCTCATGGTGAGTCAAAAGCCATTCAACGTGTCTCTGATTTAGACGGTCATGTCAGGCTCGGTTCGGTCGCCTATCCGCTGACGATAGAGACACAGCACATTAGTTTTGACCCGCTCAGCCAGCGTCTGGATCAATCTGACAATCACACGCTCTACCTCACCGAACGTAGCGACCTGCTAGAAGATGTGACTATCACCTCCGCTACCGAACAAAGTAGTTCGCTCAATACCACACTGTTCGTCGTGGATCAGATGGATAGTCAATCTATCCAGCGGTTAGGAGGCAATGACCTGAGCGATGTGCTCAACTTCAATAACAATATCAACGTGATGCCTGATCCGAGTACTGGACGATCAACCGTCAACATGTTTGGTCTAGGGGGGGAGTATGTCAAGATCCTCATAGACAATGTCCCCATGGTCAGTGACAATGGAGCTGGCAACAACATAGATATTACACAGATCAATTTGGATCAGGTAGAGCGCATCGAGATATCCGAAGGAGCTATGGGAGTGCTCTATGGTTCGAATGCAGTCGCAGGAGTGATTAACATTGTCACCAAAAAAGGTGGTGATACGCGGTTCAGTATACAAGCAGCCATCCAAGAAGAAACGGTAGGTGGTGAATACAACTGGTCTGACGAAGGCAGGCACATCCAGCGTTTAACGGTCAAGAGCCATCTCGGTAGCAAGCTTCATGTCACTGCTAATGCCAACCACAATGATTTCAAAGGCTTCAAAAATGATCATCAAGGAGTCAACTACTATGGCTCTGATGGAGTCAGAGGTTATGAATGGAATCCAAAAGAACAGATCCATCTAGGTGGGCAACTGCACTATAGCCTCTCTGCCAAAACTATCCTAACCTATGGGTATGACTACTATCATGAAGAATTATTCATTCATGATACGATTCTAATTGGAGGAGTAGGCATAGATGGTCTGCCAGAGTACAAAGCGCAAGACAATCGATACGTCACCGATAGACAAGCCCACCGCTTGAGTATTAACCACCGCTTTGATTCCATGCCCATGAATTTGTTCTTTTCCTATCAAGCGCAATCTCGGTCCAAAGAAGAATATGTCTACGATCTAGAAAGACAATCCAAAACCTCGTCAGGAGGACTAAACCTAGAACAATCAAGTGACTACCTGTATAGTAAAGGGACACTCAAAAACATACTGAATCAACTGTCGTGGTTGTCGATCACTGCGGGCTATGAAGCCGACTATCAGACAGGGTACGATGCAGTCGCTAGTGGAGCCTATTCCAGCGATATCGCCGAACAAAGCCTGAGTAACCTAGATGCTTTCGCCTTAGCAACTTGGACGCCTACTGCTGCTATCAGTATCACGCCAGGTCTCCGGCTCAATCATAACTCTGCCTATAATCAACACATGATCTGGTCCGTATCGACGCTATGGCGTGCACCGAAACAGTTTAGCGCCCAGCTGGTAGTAGGGTCGGCCTATAAGACGCCTACCTATACACAGCTTTTCCGGTACTTTGTAGATGCGAACCATGACGTGACTGGCAATCAGGATTTGAACCCAGAGGACGGGATATCTGTCGTGCTCAATCTGAGCAAGTCCAGTAGTCTCGGTGAGCTACTACTCAAAAATGAAATCAAAGGATCATACTTTGACATTCATGGCAAAATTGGTATGGCTATCATCACTGAAGAAAACCCTGATGCACCGAGCAGTATCCAGCGATCTACCTATCTCAATATCGACGAATACCAAACTATAGGTATCTCTACAAACCACCAATTGATCTACCGTGCTTTGTCAGCCCAAATCGGCGCATCCTACATCGGTGCTCGCCAGTTCGAACAAAACGAAAACCAAAATGAAGACTATGTATACACGCTATCGGGTACAGCTAGCCTCAGCTATTTACTCAGACCGCTGGAAACACAGTTTTCGGTCAATTTCAAATACAATGGGTCGAGCGAACGGTATTACCAAGATGACGAAGGAGCTTATAAAGTCCTCATGGATCCGTATTCACTGATGGACATGAGCATCCAAAAGAGCTTTTTTGATGAAGCCTTTAGAATCAAATTAGGCGCACGAAACTTACTCAATGTGGTGCAAGTCAATGCTTCTGGTTTACCCTCTGCCTCGGCACATGGGGGTAGCTCACCATCTAGCATGGTCTTCGCCTACGGACGATCTTATTTCATCAACCTTTCCTACACTTTCAAAAAATAACAAATAACAAAAATCATTTATCATAAAACGATGAAACATTATATCAACAAATTAACGGGTCTTCTACTGCTCACCATTGTCGTGGGATTCTCTGCCTGCGATGAGAACGAAGTTGAACGAATATTCGAGGCTTCTTTTCAGACGAGTACGGTAGGACTGGCTCAGCTGGACGAAACAGCGATATTGCAAGTCAATTTTTCTATCCCTACAGTGACTGAAACAACTGTAACGATAGACCTCAGTGAAAATGGTGTAGTCTACGGGACAGACTACAGTACCTCTCCGACTGCTACGGATGGCGTAGTGACGGTTACCGTTCCTGCAGGCTCAGAAAGTGCCAGCTTCAGCATCACGAGGTTGGTAGAGTTCATCGCCTCAGGCAATGACCTCACAGCTACACTCGCAGCGATTGATGGAGAAGAAAGTCCCGAATTCGTAGGTACGACTACAGTGTCTGTCCTATTCGAGGAGGTGATTGCCCAAGGAGGCACAATAGATCTGTTGACGGGAGGCTCAAATATGCCCAACCAATGCTACATAGACCTCAGCAACTTTGCACAAACGGCGGTTCGTAGGGACCAATGGGAATTAGCTTTTTACTCTGGTGCTGAAAATAGAGTCTTCCTCAACGCAGCATTATTGGTAACAGCGGTAGAAATTTCTG
Organism: Reichenbachiella agariperforans; assembly: GCF_900142205.1. Classification (GTDB taxonomy): domain Bacteria; phylum Bacteroidota; class Bacteroidia; order Cytophagales; family Cyclobacteriaceae; genus Reichenbachiella; species Reichenbachiella agariperforans. The sequence continues at coordinate 420,350 of NZ_FRAA01000002.1, read as the reverse complement.
AGCACAATGATCTAGCTATCGTCAGCTCCGAAACAGTATTTGATACGCCACTTCAATTATCTTCTTTCGGCCAGCCCGTGACAGTATCTAATGTCGAAGAATTATTAGGAGGCTTAGAGCTTGGTTATAGTATGTATGGCCCATACACAGATATCAAAGAAGGTACGTTAGAGGGTACTGCTATTTCTGAAATCTCGGCAACTGATGAAGACAACAAAGTATATATAGTCTCTCTAGGTAGCGAAATCCCAGAAGAGCACAACCTAGAAGGTGGACTAACAACTACAGGAGACCACAGAGGCTTCTATAAGATCAGAGTACTATTAGATGGTGACCAGTACAAACTACAGTATGCACCACTTGACGAAACAAATATTTCGGAAGCTATCTTCAGTAAGAATACCAGCGCTAACCATACCTACTTCAGTATAGTAGACCAAAAAGAAGTAGCGGTGGAGCCTAGTGCCAGTCAATGGGACATCAACTTTAGCGGTGTATACTCTTATTATGGTTTTGATTTTGGGTTTGGTGCTGGACTGACCTATTCGGACTATGCTTTGCATAACACTCTCGGCGGTACTGCGCTCTATCAGGTGACGACTTATACCACGGATTCTGAAGGGGTCACGACTACTCATGACGTCCCATCATACGATTCTTTCTCATTAAGTGATGTGGACGAAGCAAGTCTGATCAGTGACAACAGAGCCATCATCGGTAGTGAGTGGAGGGACAGTAGTGCAGGGATAGCCAAAGATGATCGATATTTCGTCATACGTGATACCGAAAACAACTACTTCAAGCTCAAGTTCACCAAACTCCTCAGTGACGAGGGAGAAAGAGGACATTCTCAGTTTGTCTACGAGCTACTCTAAATCGAAGGACATGAAGTCTATAATCATTTTTGTTGTTCGGATCGCACTGGGTGTGCTGTTGGTCTACGGTGGCGTGACCAAGTTCGTCCCTAAAGCCCCAAAAGCTGAATCCAGTGTGGTCAAACAAGATTTGCCGGATCATGTAGTCAAGATCAAAGCCCTCATCGGAGGAATGAAACAGAGTGGATACTTCTGGCCATTTCTCGGTGTGAGTGAGATTCTATGTGGTCTCTTCTTAATCAGTCAAGTGTTTTCCTTAATGGGTGCCGTCATGTCGGTACCCATTACACTCAACATCTTTCTCTTTCATGCATTTCTCGAACCACATGAAGTGGGCGAACTGATGATGACCGGTCTCTATCTAGGTGCCAATCTTTGTCTACTCGCCTATGACTATCCAAAACTGAAATTGATCTTTTTATCCAAATAACAATTTAAATCATGAAGCAATTAATCGCTGCTGTACTCATCCTCGTGACCAGTACGGCTATCGCACAAAACAAAAAGAAACAAGACATAGATGCCATCACTGCCATGTGTGGTTGCTACAAAGTCTCGTTCAACTTCGCTGAGACTTTCTCTCCCAATGCGGACTACGCCTACTATGACAACTATAGATCTGGTGCGCTAGAATATGTGATCCCTGTGGAAGAAGAGAAAGACAAAATCGTCCTTCAACATCTCCTTGTCATCGGTGACACCATGATCATCAAGCACTGGAGACAGGACTGGCTCTACGAAAACACCGACCTCTATACCTATGACAAAAACAGCCAGTGGATCTATACTAGTCTACCTGCCAAAGAGGTCAAAGGGCAATGGACACAAAAAGTGTATCAAGTAGATGACAGCCCCAGATACGAAGGCTCTGCTACTTGGGTGCACTACGATGGTCGTCACTACTGGGAAAACACTGCCGATGCTCCTCTGCCACGTAGAGACCGTACCAAACGAAAGGACTATAACGTCATGACCAGAACCAACCGCCAAGAGATCACCTCCTACGGCTGGTTGCATGAGCAGGACAATGACAAAGTCCTGCGCGAGGAGGATAGCGAAACACTGATCGCAGAGGAAAAAGGATGGAATACCTATACCAAAGTAGACGACAGCCAATGCCAAGTGGCTCAAGAATGGTGGACAGCCAATGCCAGCTATTGGAACGATGTACGCATCGTCTGGGACGAATTATTTGCCACCAAAAAGGACATAGCCATCAACATGAAAGTAGAGGATAAAATTCTCTATCAGCGTTTATTTGGATTAGAAAAAGAGATGATGGATGTGAGCCCATACAACTCCGAACTGGCACAATCCAAAATCAAGGAAGTCATCCAAAAACACTTAAAGAGCGATCAATTGCTTAGTGCTTTAAATTGAGTCAAAAGCGGGTGCCAGACGGGCATCCGCTTTACTTTTTTCATCTACCCAAAACCCTACCAATCATGAGTAAGTGCGAACCCAATGCCCTCATAGAAGGCCCCAACTATCACATCAGCCAATGCAAAAACTGCGATCGATTTGGCCTCCATTTCAACAACATCTTGATGGGGTTCGAAAAAGGAGATTTCTACACCTTCATCCGCGGCGTTAGCGAGACAGATTTTAACCAGCACGCCGTTTTCTTCCCTGACAACCGTGAGCGAATCTTGCTATCCACTCCTATTGCAGACCTCCAGATCAACCTCACCCGAGAAGAGTTCGAGGAACTCAAAATCGCCCTCATTCAGTGCAACCTCATCCTAAACGCCCGAGAAATGATTGGTACGTAAGGCTCATTTTGGAAATTGACCAACAGAGGTGCGATAAAAGAACTCATTAATCCTCTTCAGCGTCTTGAGAAGGCAATATTTCTATATCCTGAATCAATATCTTTTTGGCAAGCGCTTGGCCTGTTTTGGTAGCGGCGAGCCCCCCTTGTGCAGTTTCTTTGTAGCGGGACTCCATGCTCTGACCGACCTCTCCCATTGCTTCTGCACATTCGTCGACAGGTATCACGCTGCTGACGTGAGAGAGTGCGATCTGCGCAGATGAGTTGGCTATGGCCGCTGCACTGGCGTTGCGTACGACGCAAGGGACTTCTACGAGTCCCGCGACGGGATCGCAGACCAGTCCGAGCATGCACTGGATGGTGATGCCCGCGGCATTGAAGATCTGATCAGTCGATCCACCGAGGCAATATACGATCCCTGCAGAAGCCATCGCTGCTGCGCTGCCTGTCTCTGCCTGACACCCTCCGACGGCTCCAGCCAGCGAAGCTTTCTGCTCCAAGATCAAAGCAACGCCCGCCCCGATCAACAACGCTTCGTAGATCGTCTGATCTTCTAGATGATGTATGGACTGTAGGGTGGTGAACACGCCCGGCAAGATGCCCGATGCACCGGCAGTGGGTGCTGCGACCACTCGCCCCATGCAGGAGTTGACCTCTTTGGCACCTAGAGCGCTGGAGATCAATAATTTGAATTCGGGAGAGAGGACTGTGATGTCAGAGTTGGCGACTTTTTTGGCACCATTGTCGATCATGCCTGATCGGGATTTCATCTCCTCTGTCGTACCGGTATGGACGGCATCTTTCATGACCTGGTAGGCTTTGGCTAAGCCCGACCAGATGTCAGATTCGGAAGCACCTTTTTGCTCCTTCTCATAGTCCAGTACTACCTCATGTAGCTGCTGATTATGAGTTTGGCTATAGGTCTTCCATCCTTCGAAACTATCGAATAGAAAACACATTATTTTTGGGGTTTGTTGTGGCACAAAGGTAGTGAAGGATCTACAATTGTCCTTGTTTGATCTTAGGGGAAGAGTGGTGTTGACGGAGAAGGTAAATCCAAATGGTGGACGACTACCAAATTCACCTTTAGCAACTTAAATCATACTTTCAGCAAGTTTCTCCATAGGAGAGTTAATTCTTCATTGTATTTTCGTCAGTATGATGAGTTCAAACCTAAAACAGATATTTCTTTTACTTTTTTCTATTTTATCAAATGGAATATTGTTTTCTCAGAATATCGATGTTGATAGTTTGAGAAAAGCATATCTACATCAGCTAGACACAACTGTTGATTTCTCAGCCCAATCAAAGATTTACTATCAATTATCTGACACCTACACTTTCGAAAGTGATAGCCTACAAGAGTTCTATTTAAAAAAATCTTATCAGTCTGCTCTTAAGGGTAATAATGAGATACGAGAGATGTTAGCGGCCTCTCAGCTTTCATCTCTTAAACGATGGCAAGGAGCGTATGATTCCGCACTTTTCTTTTTAAATAAAGCCGAGACAATTGTTAATAGACAATCAGATGGCCTAAGAAAGACAAGAGCCTTGACTGGGATGATGAGTAATTATGGGAAAATATTTCAAGATATAGGTGATTATGAAAAGGCCATTCAGTACTTGCTAAAGGCGATTGATTATGCAGAAGATGAAAATCTAGGCTACAATAAAGCAATGGCAATGATGAATATTGGGAGCAATTATTTGGCAATGAACGATGATCAGGAGGCCGAAGAATATTTTCGAAGATCACTTCAATATGCAGATACTATCAATAATCTTCAATTGCAGTCATGGAATTATCAATATATCGGAACGATCTATGCTAAAAGAGAAATGCTTGACTCTACGCTCAATTACTATCGAAAGGCTATAAATATTTCCAAGGCTGATCCAACCTCCAGCTACCGAGAAGTACTTGTTCTTATCAGCGAAGTGTTTGTAGAAAAAGCCAGTTACGATAGTGCATTAACTTATCTCAATGAAGCAAAGCTTTACTATGATGGTACGAATAAAACCTTTCAAATCAAGTACCTCCTCTTGCTTTCAAAAATCAGCTACAACAGAGGCCAAATGATCACCGCAAAAAATCAAGCGAAACAGGCGTATTTACTTGCACAGAAAGACGAAAAGGCAAGAATCGAAATTCTAAGACATCAGGTAGATGTCTTTCGTAAGACAGGAGAATATGAAAAAGCCTTGAATAAGAAAGATGAATTGTCTGCTCTGAAAAATAAATTTCTGAACGAGGAGAAAATCAAAGCAATCAAAAACCTGGAGATAAAGTATGAGACCGAAAAATTAAAAGGAGAAAAAGCAGTAGCAGAAAACCAAATTAAGATAGCAGAAGCAGAAAGTGAAAAAAACAGATCCTTATTTATCGCATCTGTAATAGGCACTTTTTTGATCATCATCTCTGCTATGTTCTACTTCTCCAAACTCAAACAAGCCAAGAAAGCGGAATTGATAAAGCTAGAGTTGATCGCCTCCCAAAAGCAACTGGCTCTCGAAAAACAATACAGAGATAGTGAGTTAAAAGCACTCAAAGCACAGATGAATCCGCATTTCATCTTCAATGTGCTCAATTCGATTCAAGAATTTATTATTCTCAACAAAAAAGACTTGGCAAGCGACTATTTGTCGATGTTTGCTGAGCTGATTCGGAGTTACCTGCATTTTAGTAACAGTGGCTCGATTAGCCTCAGAGACGAAGTAGACACGCTCGAAAAATACCTGGAGCTAGAGACACTGCGATTCGAAGATACCTTTAGCTATGACCTGCAAGTAGATGAAGGGATTTACCCAGAAGAGTTTCAAATCCCGACGATGATCATTCAGCCCTATGTAGAAAATGCCATCAAGCATGGCTTATTTCACAAGTCTGGTGATCGAAAACTGACGGTTGCATTTACAAAACCAGAAACGGACTTGATCCAGTGTATCATCACGGACAATGGCATAGGCAGAGCCAATGCCAAAAAGCGAAATGAAGCAAAAGGAAACACGCACAAGTCATTTGCCATGGAGGCTATTGCCAGCCGTTTGGAATTGTACAATGAGAAAAGTAAAAACAAAATTGGGATTGAGACCCTAGACCTACTAGGAGATAATCAAGAAGCATTGGGAACTCAAGTCATATTGACCATACCCTTGATATAAAAACCATGAAAGCATTAATCATCGACGATGAACAAAAAGCAAGAAATCTCTTGCAGACGCTGATTCAAGAAAACTGTAAGAACATTACGGAAATTTATCAGGCGGATAACCTATTGTCAGGAGTCGAGCTGATCAAGTCAGAACAGCCGCAGTTGGTGTTTTTGGATATAGAAATGCCAGGCAACTCTGGATTGGAAATTTTGGATTTTATCGACAAGGAAGACTATCATTTTGAGATCATCTTCACTACGGCGTACAGCGAGTACGCCATACAGGCGATTCAATTGTCGGCCATCGATTATTTACTCAAGCCGATCAGTGGATCCAAAGTCAAGACGGCTGTGGAACGAGCGTTGACATTTCTAGGCAAGTCCAAAATCAATCAACGACTCGACGAACTCAAACAAGTTTTCAAATCCCAGACTTTGAAAAAAATCGGTCTGCCGGTCAATGACGGAATTGAGTTCGTCGCTTTCGAGGATATCATCATGCTCGAAGCTGACGGCATGTACACCAAAGTATTCACGACTGATGGTGAAATGCTGATCAGCAAGCCCCTCAAACATTTCGTAGAACTGCTACAAAATGTCAAGGTTTTCTACCGTCCTCACCGATCATATTTGGTCAACCTCATGTTTATAAAAAAGTACGTCAAATCAGACGGAGGCTATATATTGATGGACAATGACCGATCCGTATCCATCTCAAAAGACCGTACCGATGAGTTCATGCAGTTGATGCAAAACATCTAACTTTTTGGCTTAACAACCAACTTACATGCTTTAGCAACTCAAACCCCCATTTCAGAAAGTACCATAAGAATCAAGGTAGAGTCAGTCATAGTTTTGAATTGATATTAATCAAAACACAAAACCATGAAATTATACCTTTCACTATTCTTTGTGCTCATTTTCGCTGCAGCGACCAACGCACAAAATCCATTTTCCGAATACCTCTTTGTAGATGGGGCTTTACAAAATACTGGCAGTACGGAAAATAGCCTCACCCAAACTGGGGATGCACTTACAGGAGCTGAAGACCGGGACGGTTTTGCCAATGGTGCAATCTCACTGAATGGAGACGTACTGCAGGAGCAAAGTGGAGTCAACCGCACTAATTTTTCAGTCAGTTTTTGGATCAAGACCAGTACCAATGACGCCAATCCAAGATATATCTTGGATCAGTGGGGTGGAAACCCTGGAGGAAAAGGCCCAATCGGCTACCGTGTCATTTTAGAAAACGGTGAATTACGCGCATTCGGGAGATTTTATGTATACAATCAAAACATACACTTTGTCTCCAATAATATCAATACAGCAGGAGGCACCATTGCCGATGGGCAGTGGCACCATGTAGTGCTCACCATGTCTGCATGGTCACGTGCCACACTCAACGGTAGCTTCCCCAATGTAAGCCATCGGCTGTATGTCGACAATGTGCTGCAACAGCTTACCACTGTAGAGATCCCAACTGCAGGAGGCACAGGCCGCACGGTGGATGCCGTTCCTTTGTCTATAGGAAATATTCAGGATCAAAGTGCTGAATTCAGCTATGAAGATCAAATTGATGACATTCGAATGTACACCCAGAAGCTAGAAGATGCAGAGATCACTACCATCTATAACCAACGTACTTCTCATGCCAAAATCTATGTAAAAAGTGATGCCAGTGGAAACAATGATGGCTCATCTTGGGCGAATGCTTATACGAGTTTGAAAGCCGCAACAGACTATGCCACTGCCTCTGGAGATACTATTTGGGTCGCTCAAGGCACCTACAAAGCAGATGCTTCAGATCGGACCGCCAGTTTTTTGCTTCAAAAAGGCGTGAAGCTGTTTGGCGGTTTTGCTGGTACAGAAACGCAACTTTCAGAAAGAAGCTGGAGAGCAAACCCAACAATATTGTCTGGAGACTTAAATGGAGATGATGACAATGACATCTCCTATACCAATGCGCTTAGAAGCGAAAACACCTATCGAATAGTCTATGTAGCGGGTGACAATACGCTGATTGATGGAGTCATCATCACAGGCGGTCAAGCCAACAATACAGCCAACAATGACTACAACAGAGGAGCTGCAATATTCAAAAGCTCGGATGCTAAAAACCTTACGATAAAAAACACCATCATTCGCAAAAATGTGTCCAACAGAGAAGGCAATATTCATGTGCTTTTTACCTCGGGTGCCGACAATACTTTGAGGGTTGAAAACTGTATCGTCAACAACAATTTTGCACGTTATGGTGGTGGTTTTGCTGCTTCTGTGGAAAATGGCGCTACTTTGGATGCGAAAGTCTACAATTCTTTGTTCTTTGAGAATGTGGCAGGAGATGTAGCTAGTGGAGATGGCTTTGCTGGAAGTAGCTTGTACTTTGCGGTCAATGCTGGACAAATAGATGTAGCAGTGATCAACAGTACTTTTACTGACAATAAGGACTTGGGCACCAATACCTCCAACGACAAAGGGACGATAGTCATCAGAAGATTAAACAACGATGCAACATCAAAAGCGCACGCGACACTTCACAACAATATCTTCTACAACAACCTGAGTTCGCCAGTGGTGGTGAATGAACAAGTTATCGGTTTTATGAACAGACCTACCAACAAGCTAAACAGCCTGACTTTCACGTATAACATTTCCAATCAAACGGATTTCAGTACCAAAGCAAATGCGCCTGTTGTTTCAGACAACATCAATCAAGACCCGTTATTTACGGATGCCATTTCTCAGGATTTCACCTTATTCACAGGTTCTCCGGCGATAGATGCAGGTAGCAATGACCAACTACCCGGCGATTTGTTTGGAGATATTTTGGGCAACAAAAGAATCCATGCTGGTACTATTGACATGGGTGCGTATGAAAGTGGTTCTTCACCTAGGAACCTCGTAGCGCCGACTGCCATTGCCCAGGATATCACGGTGGAGCTCGGAATCAACGGAGAAGTTACTGTAGCAGCTTCGCAGGTCGACAATGGCTCTACTGATGACGATACAGCGGATAATGAATTGATTTTCAGTTTGGACAAAGCCATATTTACCTGTGAGGATTTGGGCGCTAATACAGTGACTTTGACGGTGAAAGATGCCAGCCGAAACATCGCCACCGCAGAGGCCATCGTCACGGTGACTTCCAATATCGATGATGAAGCTGTGACCATAGCAGAAGACACTGGTTGTGACGAAATGAGCACGACGGTCACAACAGGCAGTTCGGTCAGTGGTATTAATTATTTTCTAAGAAATAGTGCGGACAACAGCATCGTAGATGGGCCAATGTTGGGAACAGGAGAATCTTTGGATTTCAATACTGGAACGGTCACTGAGAACACCACTTTCAATGTGTACGGAGAAGTGCCTCCTGTAAACAGTATATCGGGAGGATTGGATTTTGACGGCACCAATGATCGAGTTGCCACGACATATACCATGTCAACCACGAGCACATTCACGCTAGAAGCATGGATTTTTCCAAGAGGCACATCTTCGAGTAGACTGTTTTCCAACATGAACTATAGCAGTCTAGGGTCAACCGCAGGAGATTTTATTGTGGATACTGATGGGACTCTTGACAATGGTCGAAACGTACGATTTACTTTGGACGGTGAGGCTAGCGATATCCAATTGTACGCTCACCAATCCTTAACACTAAATGAGTGGAATCACATTGCAGTGACTTTTGACAATGGGGTGGCTAAAATATTGGTAAATGGTACAGAAGTAGCCTCTGAAAATAACCCATCTGTCACTCGAATTCTTGGTAGCTCAAGGCCTGTGCACCTAGGCGTACATGGCGGAGCAAGCCCAGTTAAGTACTTTGATGGAAAAATGGATGAATTCAGAATCTGGAATGTAGCCAAAACCGCGGCAGAGATTTCTGAGGAGATGGATAACTGTTTGCGAGGAACAGAAAGTGGACTGTCAGCTTATTTCAATTTTGAGGATGGAGAAGGAACGCAACTGACAGAAATAAAAGCTGGTAAAAATGGTGCTTTAGTGAATTTCGATGAAGCAATGGCCTGGGCAGAAGGGCCAGAACTTTCGTGCGGAACAGGCTGTGGTTTCCAAATGACTGAGGAGGTGACTTTGACTGTTGGAGATGAAACAGCACCTACAGCAGTAGCGAAAGATATTACAGTAGGCCTCAATCCAAACGGTGAGGCTATTATTTCTGCCATCGACATCAACGATGGGTCTTCAGACAATTGCACAGCAGATGAAGACCTTGAGTTGAGCATAGACCAAACGTTGTTTGTCAGTTCAAATCTGGGCGAAAATACAGTGATACTCACCGTGACTGATGCAAGCGGCAATGAATCGACGGCAGAAACTACTGTCACGGTCACAGACAATCTGCTACCCACAGCGATCGCTCAAAATTTAACGATTCAACTAGATGCTGACGGCCATGCTGCTATCACTCCAGCTCAAATCAACAATGGATCAAAAGACAACAGCACCGCCACAGGCGACTTGGTGTTGACTTTGAGTCATACGGCCTTCACTTGTGCTGACGTAGGATCTAATACGGTGACCTTGACTGTAGAAGATGCGTCTGGCAATCAATCAACTGCTACGGCTACTGTAACGGTAGAGGAAACGACCTTACCGACGGCAATCGCACAGGATTTTACAGCTCAACTCGATGGCACTGGAAATGTAGTAGTCAGTCCACTAGATGTCAACAATGGTTCAAGTGATAGCTGTACTGAATCAGAAAATCTCACCTTGGCTTTAGATCAAGCATATTTTGATTGCACACAACTAGGAGCGCACACCGTCACTTTGACGGTAGTAGATGAGTCTGGCAATCTAGCCACGACTACAGCCACAGTTACTGTGGAGGATAGTATGGCTCCAGTGATGGCGACTCAGGATATTACGGTTAATCTGTCAACAGATGGCACTGCCGTGATCACGCCTGCTGATGTAGACGATGCTTCTTCTGACAATTGCGGGGATGTCACTTTGAGTTTGGATGTCGACAGTTTTACCACTGCTAATGTAGGTGCAAATACCGTGACACTCACTGGTATGGATGCTCAAGGCAATGTTGCTACTGCTACTGCTGTAGTGACGGTGGTAGATCGCGCAGAGCAGACGATCAGTATCACTGAGATAGAGGATAAATTGACGACTGATGACCCATTTAATGTGATCGCTAGTACCACGTCTGGATTGGATCTAACCTATGCAGTAGATGGCCCAGCGAGGATTGTTGGTTCTGAAATCACATTAGACGGCACAGCCGGCATGGTCACAGTGACCGTTTCTCAGGCTGGGAATGAGAACTATAAAGCAGCGAGTGAGCAAATCACTTTTGATGTCTCGGACCAACCCAAATCGAATCAAACGATCACGTTTGATTCGATCACAGACAAGGTGTTTGGAGATGAGGACTTTGCCGTCACTGCTACAGCAACCTCTGGTTTAAGCGTGACTTACTCGGTCATTAGTGGTCCAGCGACTGTTACTGGCAATACCGTTTCTATTACAGGTGCAGGTACGGTTGAGCTGGCTGCCGATCAGCTTGGCGATGATCAGTTCAATGCAGCACCTCGGGAGACACAAAGTTTTACAGTAGCAAAAGCAGATCAAACCATTACTGTGACGGCTATTGAAAACAAGTTGATAGGAGATTCGAATTTTGATGTGATAGCCAGTACGACTTCTTCTCTGGCACTGACCTATGAGGTGTCTGGTCCAGCTACCATTAGCGGTACGACGATCACTTTGGACGGTACGATAGGCGTGATCACGGTGACTGTTAGTCAGGCAGGCAATAACAATTTCAACGCTGCGAGTGAGCAAACTACTTTCAATGTCTCAGATCCAGCCAAAACTAATCAGACCATCACGTTTGAGACCATTTCAGACAAGGTATTTGGAGATGCAGACTTTGATATAACTGCCACAGCTAGTTCGGGGTTAGACGTGATCTACTCGGTTATTAGTGGTCCTGCGGTTGTAGCTGGCCGTACCGTTTCTATCACTGGTGCGGGTACGGTTGAGATTGCTGCTGATCAGTTGGGCAATGATCAATTCAATGCAGCATCTCAGGTGACACAAAGTTTCACTGTAGCGAAAGCAGATCAAACCATTACTGTGACAGCTATTGAAAACAAGCTAGTTGATGATTTGGATTTTGAGGTGATCGCGAATACGACTTCTTCTCTGGCATTGATCTATACAGTGTCTGGTCCAGCGACTATCAATGGTACGACGATCACTTTAGATGGTACGATAGGTGTAGTGACTATAACGGTTAGTCAGGCGGGGAATGACAATTATAATTCAGCAGAGACAGCCGTTAGTTTCGAGGTGACCGAGAAAGGTACGTCAGTATTAGCTACGGAAAATGAGGTTTCTTTCCAGGTCTATCCTAACCCAGCAACGAGTACAATTAGTATAGAAGGGGTACAATCAGCAGATGTTAAGATTCAAATATTTGATGCAAGAGGGCAAGAGGTTTGGGTAGAAAAGTCTTTCGGATCTGATCAGGTATCTATCCGTCATCTAGAATCGGGACTGTATTTCATGAAAATCACGGATCAAAATATTACCACAACAACAAAGCTGTTGGTCCGACGATAATAGTGGATTGATTAATGTAAGGTTAAAAGAGCAGCATGAGCTGCTCTTTTTTTGTCTTTTACCTTTGGATCATCCTCTCATGGCTCATTTAACTATCTTGCACGGATGAAAAAATTTGATGTGTTGTCCTTCTTGTTATCTAGACAGAAAAAGAGGCTTTTATTCCTAGGGATGTTGAGCTGTATTTCAACGATAAGTATGGGGCAAACGGGGTATGAACTGGCTCAATCCATGTTTGCAGCTGCAGAGTCGGTTACTAGTATGAAGTTCACAATGCAGAAAACCGAGCGCGTGGAAGGAGTACTCATTACACAAGTCAGTGCCACCAAGTTATCTGTAGCACCGTATAAGATTTATTCAAATCAACTGTCGCCAGACAAGGGATTAGAGGTACTCTACTGCGAAGGGCAAAACGATGGAAACGCACTGATCAACCCAGTCAGTTTTCCATGGGTGACTTTGAGACTAGACCCTATGGGTAGCTTGATGCGAAAAGGCCAACATCATACGATTCGTGATGGCGGATATACCTATGTGATGTCAATCTTAAAATTTTTGGTAGATAAATATGGAGAGGAATCCAAAACCATGATCTCCAAACTAGACCCAGTGGATTTTGGAGGGGTCGCTTGTGATGCCATAGAATTGAGCAATCCATATTTTCAATACCGTGAGCATACAGTCCAAAAATGGGAGACTTTGGCATCCATCGAGGATAGTTTGAAATTGAGTGGCTTTATGATCTTGGAGAAAAACAACCTGGATCAAGACTATGACGAAGTACAACCAGGAATGACGATTTCCGTCCCGACAGATTATTCCCCTCGCATGATTATCTACATAGATCAGACGACTCACCTGCCAGTCATGATGAAAATCTTCGATGACCAAGGGTTGTTTGAACTCTATGAGTACTTCGACATAGAACTCAACCCCACCTTTAACGAAGATGAGTTTTCTTCAGGTTTTGAAGCATACGGATTTTAATACAGCATTGACCTTTTACATATTTCTTCGGTACTGACCACCCACTTCGTATAGAGCTTCTGTGATTTGACCTAACGAACAGTGCTTGGTCGTTTCCATCAGCGCTTCGTAGATGTTGCCATTTTGGATGGCCACTTCTTGTAGTGCTTTTAGAGCCTGTGTTGCATGTTTTTCCTTATGCTGATGTAGCACAGAGAGCATACTGATTTGGTATTCTTTTTCTGTAGGTGTGGCACGAATCACCTCACCAGGCGTGACGGTTGGTGAGCCTTGGGATGACAAAAAAGTGTTCACCCCAATAATGGGGTATTCTCCAGAGTGCTTGAGATGTTCGTAGTGTAGGCTTTCTTCCTGAATCTTGCTGCGCTGGTACATGGTTTCCATTGCACCGAGGACACCACCTCGGTCTGTGATTTTGTCAAATTCTGCTAGGACAGCTTCTTCTACCAGATCAGTTAATTCTTCGATGATGAATGATCCTTGTAGCGGGTTTTCGTTTTTGGCCAATCCCAATTCCCGATTGATGATCAACTGTATCGCCATGGCGCGCCGAACGGAAGCTTCTGTCGGGGTGGTGATCGCCTCGTCATACGCATTGGTGTGCAGTGAGTTACAGTTGTCGTAGATCGCATAGAGTGCTTGCAACGTAGTACGGATATCGTTGAAATCGATCTCCTGCGCATGCAGAGATCGTCCACTGGTTTGGATGTGGTATTTCAGTTTTTGGGAGCGTTCATCCGCATTGTATTTTAGTTTCATGGCTTTCGCCCAAATGCGGCGTGCAACACGCCCGATCACGGCATACTCTGGATCTATCCCATTCGAGAAAAAGAAGGATAGGTTCGGAGCAAAATCATTGATATCCATGCCACGAGACACATAGTATTCTACGAATGTGAAACCATTGGAAAGTGTGAGTGCTAGCTGTGTGATCGGGTTGGCACCCGCCTCAGCAATGTGGTAGCCGGAGATAGATACGGAGTAGAAGTTGCGGATTTTCTGATCGATAAAGTACTGCTGTACATCGCCCATTACTCGTAAGGAAAACTCTGTAGAGAAAATACAGGTGTTCTGCGCTTGGTCTTCCTTGAGGATGTCGGCTTGGACGGTGCCTCGGATTTTGTTGAGCGTCTCAGATTTGATCTGTGCATAGATATCCGTAGGCAGCACCTCATCACCTGTCACACCCAGTAGCATCAGTCCCAGACCGTCATTTCCTTGAGGTAGTTCGCCTTGGTAGTGTGGACGAATATGTCCTTGGTAGAGCTGGTCGATTTTTGCTTCGACTTCTGAGGCCAGACCATTGGCATGGATGTACCGTTCGCACTGTTGATCGATAGCCGCGTTCATGAAAAAGGCACATATCGTCGCAGCGGGACCATTGATGGTCATCGATACGGAGGTCGTAGGAGCTGTCAGATCAAAACCTGAGTACAGCTTTTTTGCATCATCTAGACAGCAGATGTTGACGCCAGAGTTACCGATCTTGCCGTAGATGTCGGGTCGTACTGCAGGGTCTGCTCCGTACAAGGTCACCGAATCAAAGGCTGTAGACAACCGAGCGGCTGGCAGTCCCATAGATACATAATGAAACCGTCGGTTGGTGCGCTCTGGACCTCCCTCACCAGCAAACATTCTCGTAGGGTCTTCTCCCTGTCGTTTGAACGGGAATACGCCCGCTGTAAAAGGGAATTCTCCTGGGACATTTTCTTGCAGCGACCATTTGAGGATGTCGCCCCACGCTTCGTATCGGGGAAGTGAAACTTTGGGAATTTTGCTATGAGAAAGTGTGCTGGTTTTGGTCTCTACTTTTATCTCTTTTCCACGGACGTGGTAGGTGTATTGGTCTGCTGCGTAGTTGGCTTTTTTGTCAGACCATTCGTTGATGATTTTTTGGTTTTTCGGATCAAAATCTAACGCTGTTTTATCGTAGAGTTTGTCTAGCTCAGCGTGTAGTGATTCGTCACTCAGTGCTTTGGTATTGGTGATACTGTATAGGTTCTGGGCAATTGTACTTTGTCTGATAGCCCACTGATCATAGTCGCGAATACTGTCCGATATCTCGGAGAGGTAGCGTACACGTTTTGGTGGGATGATGTAGATTTTCTCGGAACTCCCTTGTGCGAGTTTTATGTGGGGTTCGAAACTCGATGAATTTTTCGTAGTTAGCTGTTGCATAATACAGCCATATAGGGCATTCATGCCCGGGTCATTAAACTGTGAAGCAATCGTCCCAAACACGGGCAATTGCTCTGTGGGTGTGTCCCATTGTTGATGGTTGCGCTGGTATTGTTTTTTGACGTCTCGAAGTGCGTCGAGTGCTCCACGCTTGTCAAACTTGTTGAGCGCGATGATGTCCGCAAAATCCAACATGTCGATCTTTTCCAACTGGGTAGCGGCACCATATTCTGGTGTCATGACATAGAGGGAGAGGTCGGAGTGATCTGTGATCTCTGTGTCAGACTGCCCGATACCACTTGTCTCTAGGACTATCAGATCATATCCAGCGACCTTGACGATGTTTACAGCTTCTTGTACATGTTTGGAGAGCGCAAGGTTGGATTGTCGAGTAGCGAGCGATCGCATATAGACCCGAGGATTGTCGATAGCGTTCATCCGAATGCGATCTCCGAGGAGTGCACCGCCTGTCTTTCGTTTGGACGGGTCTACAGAGATGATCGCAATGGTTTTGTCTTCAAAATCCATCAGGTATCTTCTGACCAACTCGTCTACTAGAGAGGATTTTCCAGCACCACCAGTTCCTGTGATTCCTAGTATGGGTGTCGTCTTTTTAGCTGCTAGTGTGTTTATGTTTTGGATAAGGTCTTTTGATTGGGTTGGGTAGTTTTCTACTGTAGTGATTAGGCGGCTAATCGGAAGTATGTTCCTTGAAGAGAGCTGATCAAGCGGTATGTTTTCTTTTTCCCCGATAGGGAAATCACAGGCAGAGATCATGTCGTTGATCATGCCTTGTAGTCCCATAGATCGACCATCGTCGGGACTGTAGATGCGACTAATCCCGTGTGCATGTAGTGCTTCGGTCTCAGCGGGAAGTATGGTGCCCCCTCCTCCTCCGAATATTTTGATTTCGGGTCTCCCTTTTTCGATTAGCAAGTCATACATGTATTTGAAATATTCGACGTGCCCACCTTGGTAGGAGGTGATGGCGATAGCTTGTACATCTTCTTGGATAGCGCAGTTGACGATTTCATCTACAGATCGGTTGTGACCGAGGTGTATGACCTCAACCCCTGTACCCTGAATGATTCGACGCATGATATTGATGGCGGCATCATGGCCATCGAAAAGAGAGGCAGCAGTTACAATTCGAATGTGATTTTGTGGGGTATATACCTGTGGTACCTGATCTGGCATAGTCTTCATCATAGTTTCGCCAAAAGTAGATAAAATAAAATTTTCGCTACTTTGTTCTTACTTCCTAGAAGCTGTGTAAATCCAATTAAGACATTGGTTCGATGAAAAAACAGTGATAGTATATTTTTCGGGATGTTAAGGGTGAGAATTTTCGCTGAATGATTAGATGTAGCGCGTTAATTTGAAGGAGGTCTTGAAATCCTCATCACCACGCATAATTTTTAGTGTGATTTTTCTTCCTTCTTTGCTGCGCAGCATGGCTGTAGCACCTGATAGTCTCAGATCCTCAAAGCTGAATCCATTGATGGATTGGATGATATCTCCTGGTTTGACCCCTGCCAAGTAAGCGGGAGAATTGTAGCGCACGGAGTTGACTCGGTATTGGTCAAAATCATCTGCGCCAGCTGCAATTAGTGTCATACCACTCATGTCGTACTCAAACTCACGAGAGTGGCCATTGCCTTTTTTGATATAAAGTGTGCCAGAGAAATAATCGAACACCACATTGAATCGGTTGATAAACTCGCTCCCGACAGTACCTTGTCTACTACCTCTTTTTACACCACTTCCATAAGAACCTTCTTTTGGGAAGGATACAATTGGGTTTTCAAACTCAAACTTGTTGAACTCTATGCTTTTGACACGCCCCAGTTTTCCTTCTATTTCTCCTCCTAGTCCTCGACCTATAATGGAGGAAATATTAGAGGTGGGTAATATGCTTCTGTCGTCGGGGTTGTCGATGAGGAGGGAGTGACTGGCTCCTGTATCTACCATTAGGCTCATCACGTTGGTTTGCCCACGGTTGTTAGTCACAGTTACATCGACGTACGGTTTGGTGTTGTAGACGCGCATGTCGACTTTCTTATATCTTCTTCTTGGTTTGTATTTTTTTGGCTCATGTAGGACGATGTAACGGTCGTCATAGTTGATTTCGACAATGAACCGACTAAAGATGTCATACCCGATGATTCCATAAACATCTACACCCATGGTCTCCCGGAGGTTGAGGTGGTCTTGCTCCATGACCAACATCGCTTGGTTCATTCCAGATCGGACACCTCCCGGTAATTCTAAGTCTACATCTAGGGCGACACGAGCAGTGATCGAGTCATTTTCTCCTGGTCCTTGGATGATGATCCTACGGCTATATGTGAGACCGATCAAATCGGCTAGTGCCTTTTCGGTGAGGATGGGGTACTGTACTCCAGTATCTAATATGAAATTAGCCCTGATGAAATTGTTGATAGTGATAGGGATGACGATCAGGTTATTATGCAGCTCGAAATCTATTCGAACTCGCTTGGCATGGTCAGGGAGATCAAAACCGACGTGCTGGCATAGTGCACCATCATCATAAGGAATAATCCCCATGACTAATATGATGCCTATAGTCAATACTCTTTTCATCTGATCCCTTTTGAACACTAAACGATCTAGTGCGTGTCATTCCCTATTAATATACGAATAAAATCGCTCATTTTTATTACTGATACTTGATAATCAGTAGTATCGTAAGCGATGAGACGACTTGTCACGATAGTTCTAGAGATATCAGGTGGTTATTTTTACTTTTGCATCAAACACATGCATCATGCTAAGAAGACCAAGAAGAAACAGGAAATCGGCTGTAATCCGAGGAATGATAGAGGAGACACGCTTGTCCACCAAAGATTTTATGTACCCACTATTTTTGTTGGAAGGAAAGAATAAAAAAGTCGAAGTAGATTCTATGCCTGGTATCTATCGATTTTCACAGGATAACATGCGAGCGGAGATCGAACAGTGTTTAGAACTGGGCGTGAAGTCGTTCGATATTTTTCCCGTGGTGGCGGAGAAATACAAGGACAAGGAAGCTACATATAGCTATGACCCTGATTTTTTCTATCTCAAAGCTCTCCGAGAGTTAAAGGAAGAGTTTCCTGAGGCTTGCATCATGACGGATGTTGCTATGGATCCTTATTCTGTGGATGGCCATGATGGGTTGGTCGATGAGGATGGTAAGATATTAAATGATGAGAGCCTTGAAATATTAGGATCAATGGCACTAGCACAGGCAGAGACTGGTATTGACATCATCGGCCCTTCTGATATGATGGATGGCAGAGTAGAGTTTATCAGAGAAGTGTTGGACGAGAGTGGGTATGAAGATACGTCTATTATGTCCTATAGTGCCAAATATGCGAGTGCTTTTTATGGGCCATTTAGAGATGCCTTGGATTCTGCACCTAAATTTGGAGATAAGAAGACTTATCAAATGGACCCTGCTAATTTGAGAGAAGCGATGATAGAAGCCGAGCTCGATGAGGAAGAAGGAGCAGATTTTTTGATGGTGAAGCCCGCTTTGGCCTATTTGGATGTGATTAAACTTCTCCGAGACAATTTTGATGTACCGATAGCGGCCTACAATGTGTCTGGAGAATATGCGATGGTTAAAGCTGCAGCACAAAAGGGCTGGATCGATGGTGAGCGTGCCATGATGGAGTCACTGCTAAGTATCAAACGAGCAGGCGCTAAAGTGATTCTAACCTACTTTGCGAAAGAGGCTGCTCAGATTCTGAAGGGATAAAAAAAGCACTTCCTGTGGGGGAAGTGCTAGTTACATTCATACAACCTGATATTCATCATAGCTGGGGATCTCGTAGGTGGCTGGTTGAAAGCCTGTCCAAGAGGACCGTCATCTAAGCTGGTTGAAGCGTTGATGACAAGGCAAGTATAACAGGGATAATTAAGCCTAAATATTTAATTCGATTGATGGAGTTAAAGTGTCGACCATTGAAGGGATTCTATAGGTGGTTCTACGAGTAGGGTTGTAGGACTGATCGATGACGAAAATTGGGAGATAAAAGCGGAGAGGAGTGAGTGATTCCTTGAAAAAAGCCTAAATGAATTCGAAAATATCGCTTCTACGCAGTGAATTAAGGAATCTCAAACGGGAAATAAGTTTTTGTCTAAAGGCTGCGGTGATGCCATCAAAGCTGTCTAGGATTACAAAATTCTGAGACTGATTGCTGTTTTTGATGATGGCTAAGTAAGTCTGCCTATCGCCAAATTGATATTCTTTCTCTGCTGGATTGTACCAGATGTATTCAGTTTTCATTCAGGTGGTGTGGGATCGTCTATACAATAATAGTCAAATCAGTTTCAATATTGAAGGATTCTATCAGATCACGGTGGAATATTAAGCGGGGACTTCTGTTGGTTTTTTTGACCAAAGCCAAGAGACCGCAGCCCCGGATAGCAAATGCCATACACCCCACCATGCTGCGATAAAGGCCATACCGCCTAACCCGTTGAAATAATCAAAGATGATCACGAGTGCAAGTCCTGAATTTTGGATACCTGTTTCTATGGTGACAGAGCGTCTATCTTGTTGATCCAACTTAGCAGCGGTGGCAGAAAAGAAACCTATGCACAGCGCCATGAGATTGTGTGCAAAGACAATGAAAAGGATATAATGTATGTACTCTAGGAAGTAGCCAAAGTTGGCTTTGAGCGCAAATACGACAAAACTACCGAACAATACGATCGACAAACGTTTAATGGGTTTGTATATCTTTTGGGTTGTGTTGGGGAGTTTATGTCTAAAGGTCATTCCGGCAATTAGCGGTATGACTAGTATCGTAATCATGTTGAGGATGACGTCCCAGATGTTAAGGTGCACTTTTTCGATGATCTGAGCGGTGGGTTCATAGAAGCTAGACCATATTGAAAAATTAAGAGGTGTAACGAGGAAAGAAAGCGATGAGGTAATGGCCGTCAGGCTAACCGATAGTGCAACATTTGCCTTAGAAATGGAACTGTAGAAGTTGGATACATTACCTCCAGGGCATGAAGAGACGAGCATCATGCCTAGTGCGATACTAGGAGCAGGTTCGATCAAGAGTACCATCAGAAAAGTAAAAAAAGGCAGCAAAATTAGCTGTGAAGCCAGACCGACAAGAATAGGCTTAGGCGCTTTGAATAGTAGCTTGAAGCTCTCCAATTTCAACTCCAGCGCTACACCAAACATGATGATGGCTATACATGCATTGAGCAAAAGAAGGGAGTCTTTGCTAAAGTTCAAGACAACATGATCCAACGTTTCTTCCATATATCAGCGATAGTCAGCGCGCAATATATGCGATTTAAGAAGATTATTTGTTCAAAAGCTTAGCGTAATTAACATCCGATCTGATCACTGAGAGTGCCTCCGTGATGTTCTCGTCACTATTTAGTGTAGCCTCTAATACGCCTTGGTTATAGTAGTATCGACGGATGATTTCTAATTCAAGTCTTCTTTTGATTTCCTTTCTAAAATGCGTCTGCCCGTTTGCTTTGAGTCGGGAGACCTCTTCGCTGATCGTGTTGATCTCTTCGGTCAGCTGTTTGTACACCTTGTCTTCGTCAGCTGCCACGCTGAGGAGCTTGATGGCGTGCTCTATCTCGGAGCTGTTCTCGAATTCTTGTCTGTCTACCCACTGTGAGAATTCGTTGTACTCCTGATCTGAAAGCTGAAAAGCAGTAGGCTCTACGATGCTGTCATGACGGTAGTAGTAGCGAGTAGCATAGTCGAATAACAATCCGCTTTTGATTAAGTTTTCGGTGTAGGCAGATACTTTGGTCATGGGTACTTTTACATCTGGGTCTACGCCTCCCCCATCATATACGATGCGGTTGTTGGTAGTAAAGAATGCCTCCTTGAGTGAATCTGGGATTTCTTGCGCTTGCCCATCAGCGTTTTTGTGGAGGTAATCTAGCGCTTGAATGCACCGTCCACTGGGGATGTAATACTTGGCAGTGGTCACTTTGAGTTGAGAGTTATAGGACAAAGGTCGAGTCACTTGGACGAGCCCTTTTCCGAAGGACTTTTGTCCGATAATCACACCCCTATCATAGTCTTGGATGACCCCAGACACGATTTCTGAAGCGGATGCGCTCCCTCCATCGATGATGACGGCTATAGGAATCTC
The DNA here is from genome assembly GCF_900142205.1 of Reichenbachiella agariperforans. Taxonomy (GTDB): domain Bacteria; phylum Bacteroidota; class Bacteroidia; order Cytophagales; family Cyclobacteriaceae; genus Reichenbachiella; species Reichenbachiella agariperforans. The sequence goes on along the minus strand of NZ_FRAA01000002.1, from coordinate 398,635 downwards.
TAAATCTAATGCTTCATTTTGACCAGTGTAGGACATGCTTTGCGCTTGCGTTTTGCCACGTGTCTCGACTATGACCGACCCTTTGGGGACGAACATGTTGCAGATCGCTACTGCTTCGTTTAGCAATCCACCAGGGTTACCTCTTAGGTCAAATATCAGGAACTCTGCCCCAGCTGATTTTAACTGCGTGACAGCATTCTGGACATCTTCGGAGGCACTGCGCGTAAACTCTGTAAGTTTAAAATAACCTACGTTTTCGTCTAAAATGGTCTGGTAGGCTATGTTTGGGATGGTGATTTTTTTGCGCTTCACGACCATTTCTATGTAGTCTTTCTTGTTTCGTTCTACGCCGATGAGTAGCTCTGTGCCAGACTGGCCTTTGATGAGTTTGCCTACTTCGTCATCATTCATGCCTTTGATGGATCTGCCGTCGATCATTACGATCTCGTCACCTATTTTGATACCTGCCTCCTGTGCTGGAGATTCTTTGTAGAGGTTTAGTACGAGGTGCCGGTTGTTGATATTATTGGACATGATGCCGATCCCGCCATACTGCCCAGTGGCATTGGTACGAAAATCTTCTATATCATCTTCTGGGATGTAAACCGTATATGGATCCAGCTTTTTGAGCATGGCATCTATGCTGGTTTTGATGAGGGTGTTCGGATTGATCTCGTCTACATAGTAGGTGTTGACTTCTGTATAGAGGGCAGCAAAGATGTCGATGTTTTTGGCAAGCTCGAAGTAGCGATCGTCATTAGAGAATGACCAAAGCCCTACTGCGAGTAGCGGTAACATTAATAAAAGGATGATTTTTTTTCGCATGATTTAGAACCTTTCGGACTAGAATAGAAACAAAAATATCACATTATTTTTTAGTCCATCCCATTCTACAAAAATCTACAAATAGGATTCTTGGATTAGTTAACTAATAATTTCGATTTTAGTTTTATATTCAAGCAAATAGTTGATTTAGGACTTGATTTTGACTGACTGGGTAATTCGCCAGTCTGTTAGATATGGATGAGTTGTATCAGCTATTTTTGATACTAACTATACTTAACTACTTCTTCATGTCTAATATTGTTTTTCAGAGATCAACGTATATCATGGTTGCTGTCTTTTCACTGATTTTGGTGACCTGGCTGTTGACCGATTTGTATTTTTATACCCAAGAGCGGGAAAAAGAAAGTGTAAAAATTGGTTTTGAATCCAATGAGCAGATCACGCATTCGCTTGATTCAGTACTCAGACAGGTGGCCGAGGTGACGCATGGTATCAAAGGACTGTTAGAGACCTATGATATGACAAAGGATCAACTCGTCGAAGTGATCGAGGGTGAGAGTAGAGCGTTTGAATTCATTCTCGGGATTACCGTTGCCTACGAACCGTATCAGTTCAGCGACTCTATCCCGTTGTATGCGCCATACTATGACAAACGTCAAAATACGCTCATCGATATAGCGGATGTGTATGACTATACTGATTCGACTTTGTCCACAGCACAGTGGTACACGAAGGTGGTCGAGTTAGACTCGGGACTTTGGTCAGAGCCTTATTTTGCACAGGGAGCACAACAGATCGTATCGGATTTTGGCGTGCCGATGTATGGCGTTAGGGATGGTGAGCAGGTGATTGTCGGGACGGTGACTTTGACGATTGCTCTGGAAAGTTTAAACAAGGCATTGAATTCCATTTCGATTGGAAACACAGGCTATTCATTTTTAGCATCTACGAAAGGAACAATCATCGCTCACCCTACGCCGAAGTACATTCTCAATGTGAGTCTTCAGGACATGGGCGAAGTATTTGATATCCCGAAACTTTCGCCTACTATCCTAGAGCAGGATAGTGGGTATTTGGAGTACAAGAGTTTGTATACCGAGACGGATTCTTACTTGTTTTTCGAGACGCTACCTACTAGTGGTTGGAAGTGCATGGTTGTATTTGCTACGAATGACTTGTTGGGTAGTCCTGCCAAGTTGGGTAACAAGATCGTTAACATTAGTCTGGCGGGATCCTTTTTGGTGTTGATGTGGCTGGCAGTATTTATTAGGATTTCGCGTAGTTCTAATCAGAAATTTTGGATCATATCGACGATTACATCCGTGTTGATACTAATCAATATAGCCGTGGTCTGGTATCTCAATATCAAAATGGGCTATGCAGCAGATGATAACAGCTCTGTCAAGATCATGAATCAGACGGAGTTGTTTAGATATGTGCTCGATGAGAATACCCGTATGATGCAGCTAGGCTATGATCCCTACATGACTATCAGTACAGGGATATTCGTGGAGGAGATTGCGATACGTGATTCGTATAGCCTGAGTGTAAAAGGTCGTGTATGGCAAAAATGGCCCATTGGTCTGGATGAAGAGTTCGAGCCAGATTTTGCCTTTGTACAGGAGTCACCGATCTGGGGGACTCGAAAGGAGTTGATCTCGAAGACTACCAATGAAGAAACAGGTGAAAATTATTACCTCTGGCAGTTTAGTGCCACTATCAAACTGGCGCTGAAGTATTCTAAGTACCCCTTTGACTCGAGAGATATCAATATAGAACTGGCGTACCCAGATTTTCAGTCTAAAATATGGCTGACACCTGATTTAGAAGGTTATAAGGTGCTGAACCCATCGGCTTTTCCTGGGATCAATCGTGACATTTACTTCCCCAAAGCAGTATTGGAATCTACCTTCTTTTCGTTTGAGCGGCTCAACTATCAGACCTCTTTTGGTAACCCTGTTTTCAAAGGAGATGATGAGTACCCTGTGATGGAGTTCAATGTCAGCTTAAAGCGTCGTTTTCTCAATGCTTTTGTGATCAATATCATTCCGATTTTCGTCGTGGCATCTATGATTTTCTTGATCTTCTACAGTAACTCCAAACGAAAGGATAGCAATACAGGTGTAAGTATGATGGGCGTAGTGCAGAGTTGTGCAGGGTTCTTTTTCGTGCTGCTGGTGGCACACATCGATCTTCGCCGAAGACTTTCTACTCCAGAGATATCCTATATGGAGACTTTCTATTTTACGATGTACATCATGATAGGTCTATTGGCGGTCAACGTGGTGGCATTTGCCAAAGCAAAGGATACTAATCTGCTGGCCTATGAAGACAACCTCATCGTAAAACTTGCCTATTGGCCGCTACTATTGGGCTCATGGCTTGTGATTACACTGGCTACATTTTACAATTGATTGTCTTATTAAAGGGTTCTATTTCAACAGTTAGGGGAGCTTTACGCCACAGTGTAGGCAGTAATTGGAGCGCTGGGGCAGGTCTTTTGTTTTGCAGTTTGGGCAACTTCCTGAGTTTCGGCTGAGCTCTGTTCTCATGATCTCGTTGGTCACTATACCTGTAGGTACGGCGAGTATGGCATACCCAATGATCATCAGCGCAGAGGCGAGGGTCTGTCCTAGCCATGTGCCGGGAGCAAGGTCACCATACCCTACGGTCGTGATGGTCACGATAGCCCAGTAGATGCTTTTGGGGATACTGGTGAATCCATTTTCTCCTCCTTCGATCGTATAGATCATCGTCCCGATGATCACGACCAAACAAAGTACCGTGCCAAGGAAAACAATGATCTTGTGACGACTGCTCCACAGGGCATTGCCGAGTTGTTCGGCGCCTCCCATAAAGTGTGTCAGTTTGAGGATTCTAAACACACGAATCAGACGGATCGAACGAATCACAGAGAGCGCATGCGTCCCGTCAATAAATAGTCCGAGATAGGTAGGAATGAGCGAGAGCAGGTCGATGATCCCCATAAAGCTAAACACATACTTGAGTGGGTTTGGAGAAGATACCAGTCTTGCGATGTATTCTAGAGAAAAGAGAATGGTGAATATCCACTCTAGTATGTTGAGGACGAGCAGGTACTCTTGCTTGATCTGAGGGACACTGCCTAACATGACCTCCATGACACTGGCCAGAATTACGACCAATAAGATGACATCAAATAGCTTTCCGGCTGTGGTTTCATAGCCGAAAATGACTTCATGTATTTTCTGTTGCCATTTTTTTAGATGTGTGACGTCTCTTTTCATAGGAGTAAAGTTGAGCCAAATCTAGGAAGAAAGGTTGTAGCATAAAAAAAATGATGCCGCACAGGGCAGCATCATTTTTAGATTATTTCTATGTTGGGGGATAGCTTATTCGACCTGTAGCAGCCACATGCCATTCTGCAACCACTTCTGGTTCAGCTCATCGAAGATACCCGCTAGCTCTATGGAGTTCATATAGTTCTGAACCAAGTTCAAGAACAATGGATCGCCCTGTGCTAGAGCGGTACCTATAGGCTCGATGGTTAATGGCTCTTCTAGCGATACGATACCTTCGTAGCTATACTTGAGCGCAGATACCAAGGTAAACGGGTAGTCTGCCACTACTGCTTTGACTACATCGTTTCGGAGCATGTCTATGGCCTGATCATAACTTTTGACAGGTGAGATGTCCGCATTGGTGATGTAGGCATTCGCAAAAATTTCACTGGTAGATCCTTCGAGTACAGCGATTCTCATGTTGGGGCTCTGGTTGATGTCATCAGTAGATTCTGATCTAGACAACAACCTTGATTTGGTTAGGATGGACTTTCCAGAGACCATATATGGCCCTACAAATGCCACACGCATGTTTCGCTCTGGTGTGATGGTCATCCCTGACATGATGAGGTCAATCTCGCCATCTTCTAGTGCAGGGATGAGCTTGTTAAAATCCATAGGTACGAGCTCTAGTTTGACACTCATGGATTCGGCTAGCATAGTGGCCAGGTCTATTTCATATCCTATATATTCACCTGTTTTGGCCTTCATCGCGAATGGAGGCTGATTGCCTGTGATCCCTACTCTGAGTTCACCTTTTTTGATGATGCGCTTGAGTGTTGCTTGTGCATTGGTCACGGTGGACATGACACAGATGACCAGCACGATAGATAGGATCAATTTGATTTGTTTCATAATGTATTTGTATTAGTAGTTGATGATCTAAGTTGTAGTATAATTTCTTTAGATTTTAACGATTTTAAATTCTACCCGACGATTCTTTTGACGTCCTTCTGGAGTAGTGTTTTTTTCTACGGGTAGTTCTTCGCCATAGCCCTTTACGGTAAATCTATATTGTTTAATACCCTTTTCTTCTAGGTAGCTCGCTACGGCTTGTGCACGGTTTTCAGATAGAATTTGGTTATTGACCTGAGAGCCTACATTGTCCGTATGCCCTGCTACCTCGATCTCTGCATTGGGATGGTTCCACAGGAACTCTAGGAGCAAGTCTAACTCTTCATAAGATTCGGACTTGAGGATGTATTTGGCGGTCTCGAAGTAGATGTTTTCCAACTGAAATACTTGACCGACTTTGGCATTTTCCAGTTGATGACCCAGGTTGCTTTTTTCGCAAGCAGCGAAGAACATGTCATCTAGGGCAAAATGTGCAGCGACACAGTCCGTGTTGGTGTTGCGAACGGATAGTTTGACTTGCGTATTTTGTTTCGAATCCCATACGACGCTGTGTTTTTTCCACTCGCATAGAGCACTATCCAGTGTGAGTCTTGATCCTACGGCATTGTCATTGATGTAGACCTCCAGGACTGCAGGTGAGTATTTGAGTAGCGAAGCAGTCCAAAAGCTAAAAGTATAGGTTGTATTAGGTTTTAGGTTTTCGATAGTTTGGCTCCAAGCATCATCATTTGGGGATGTGGACCCATTGAATACCAGCATGATGCCTCCGTTAGAGCTATGGTCTCGACAGGACGCATATAGTCCCATGGCATATTTAGGATTGGTAACGGTAGCATAACGTCCGTTCTGCAAGAGTGCCTCTCCTCCTGACTCTCGTGTGAAGGTGTAATCAGAGTCGAACTGCTGATCCCCCATACAAAATTCTGAATTCTTGATAAGGTTGGGGCCAGAAGAGTAGCCGTCAGGACACTGTGCCTGAGCGAATACAGACCAAAGAAAGAAGAGGAGGTAAGGGAGGGTATTTTTCATAGTAGTTCTCGGTTGTTTAAAACTAATAAGAAAAGCAGCCCGATACCAAAACATGTAGATGAAATGATCTTTAACCTTACCAATGCAGAGTGTGTATAAGTAAGCTGTTTTTCAAGAGCCTATTTTGTCGGAAAATCCAGCAAGAGGATCAAATGTCCAGTGATACAGCGTTTAGGTTCTCCATAAATCCTACGAGACGAAAATTAAATTTACAGCATTGGAATTATTTCATATGCACAGACGAATCATACTCGTGAGTCTAAATCGATGCAAAAGAATATTGGATAAGTTGAAACGAGCCTTAGCTCTTTAGTATTGTAGTGGTCAACAACTACGGAATCAGTGGTCATGGTTTCACGAGTGGTAAAGTAATTTCGACATCAAACTTATTATAATTAGTTTTAACTCGAATCGCGAAATAAGCTGGATACCTACATAATGAACAAACTAATTATACTGACCCATTTGATTTTCTGTTCTCAATTTGGGATGGCTCAAGTTGAAGAGGTTAAGAATAAAACCAGCTGGGGAAAATTAGAGAATAATCAGAAAGTGGGAAACTGGCAATATTATGATGAGCCAGGCAAACTGTCGTTAATGGTGAACCACTCCACTGGTAAGATTATCTTTTTTGAAAAAGACACGTCAAAATACTTGATCAAAAAAGAAGGTGACTGGGTGCTTAGTCATGTGGTTAACCCACCACATTATCTTGGTAGCAAGATGGATTTCTTTTCTTTTATCGGAGAGAATCTAACATACCCACCTGTGCCATTAGCGAATAATAAGACAGGGCAGGCTGCCGTGTCATTTGAGATTGATGAACAAGGGGCGGTTTCAAATTTTGAAATCATCAAATCAGAAGAAGGATGGTTTGCGAGAGAACTGTTGGGCCTATTGAAAGCAGCGCCACCCATCTGGATACCCGCTGCGATAGAAACTGGGCCTGTACCATCCAAAATAATTTTTCTCTTGGGGTTCGGCATTAACAACTCGTACACACCACGAAGGAGAGATAAAAAGGAATATCCTGAATTGTATGAAGAAAAACCCTATATCTACAAAATGGTCGTGACGGCAAAGAAGCCGCAATAAATAAGGGTGTTTTCTGTGACGAGTTCACTACATACGAAGTTGGCGCATTTCATTCTCCCCTAAACCTATGGTGCTTTCGGTCCATAGTGGTTTAGTCAAGATTTTTGAAAATTGTACTATGATAAAGAAATATAAATCTATTACCTTTAAAAACGGAAGATTAGCTTAACGGGTAAAGCTAGGGCACTGACGTGTGAACTATATGTTCTTGTGTCAATGCCCAAGTTGTAGGTTCGAGTCCTGCATCTTCCTACTTATAATGACACAATCACAGGCCTATCTATCCTTTAAGGAACGAACTCAAGAGATTTTTAACTTTGCCGTTCTAGTTACGACGAGCGTCCCTGTTCTTAAACAGAGCTTAAACCTTTTTAAAAAGGGTACTATTTCACGAATTCCTGAACCTGATTTTTTTGAGCCATCTGTAATTTACGAGATAACTGCTGATACAATAGCCTCCTTATCAGAAGAGCAACTGCCGGTAGATAAAATTGAAGAACTTAAAAAAATAGTTGATACTCCAATTAGCCATTCACAATTCAAAAAAACTGTGGTTGATGTAATTGGCGAAGAGCATTATAAAAAACACCGAAACACAATTCGAAGGCAGTCACTTAATTATATCAACAACATCTCAGATTGTACAACTGATTATCAGTCTAAATTATCATCATATTTATACTTTTCACTATTCTCCTATTTTGAAGCGTTTATTTCAGATTTAGTGATGGAGATTATTGATGCCATTGAAAGGTTGAACACAGAACAATATTTCGATAATCTAAAGGTAAATTCAGACTTAAAAAAGAATATTAAAACACTTAATAAGGATTTTGATCCACGAAAAATTGATCGATATAAAAAATTCTCAACCCAGCTAAATAGCCGAGGCTACAAGCCACCCGAAGACCTATTATTATCAACTATGTTAACACTTCTTAAGAATAAAAACGGAGACTTAAAAGCAAATGAAATTCCTGATTTTTTGAAAAAGACATTTCATTTTGAGCTTTCTGAAGATGACAACCAGACATTTCATAATCTTAGGGCAAATAGGAATTCAATTGGACACGGAGACCGAAATTTCAACCCAAGTCTTAAAAGTGTTATTGACACGAATAAATTCTTGAAAGGCCTAAGCGCTAAAATTGACGAACACATCAGTCTTCACTTTAAGGCAATTAAGAACTATCAGAGATGAAAAAAATGCTAACATTCTGTAATCAAATCATGGCGGTTCAGCTGTAAACGAAAGTTCTCTGCTTTCTGGAAGTCCCGCCATATCTCAGATTGGCACTATTGAATGAAAAAGTAATAGCGCAAATCAGCGATTTGGCTATCTTGTAACCGAAACTTAAACTAAATCACATGCCATGATTGATACAGTGACGTTGGCAAACATTAAAGACCGAAAAATTCAGGTTTTGAGAAATATAATATTAACTCTCGTTATCCTAATTCCAGCAATAGGGTTTGGACAATCACAGAAAACTTTAAGTGAAATTTTATGGAGTCGAGTGAATAGTTGTTACTCAATGTTTGAAGACATGGACGATGATGGGATTCCAGATTTTAATAAAATTGACGATTCAAAAAATGGATACTTAAAAATCTCAGGAAGTTGGCCGACTTGCGGATGTTCATGTAGTTCAGAAGTGGGTGCCTTTAAAAACAGTAGTGGCTCTTATATAATTCTTCAATCAGACGAAGTTGAATGTTGTTGGGAAAGAAGAATTTCATCAAATCATGACCTTATAGAGATTTTGCCTGATGGTTTTGGAATTAACAATTTCACATCAGAGCCGATTAAAAGCGACATGGATTATTCAGTTTTTTTTCTCGGAATTGAAATCCCAAGGATTGGAACAGATACAAAAGTTAAAATTGAATTAATACCATTTGGGTTGTTTCCTAAAGGCGTAAATTTAATTTGCTTTGAATATCAACAAGAAAATCATCATAAATACCTATATGGAATTAGAGATGTAGCGAAAGAAATGTCAGATATAGAGACGATTAATTATTTATTGAATGGTTCATTTGATAAAATTTCACCAACGGATAACCTGTTGATTTCAAAAGAAATTGGAACTGATGATAGCCGCTTTAAATCAATGGAAGAAATGAGAGAATATTTAATTCAGCTAAAAAATACTTATGATCTTTATTGTAAACTAAAAACAAATGAGCTGATTTTGGGTTGGAATCGCAATGAATCAAAGTTTTATATTAAAGATGAAGGTGAAAAAATACAACAAATAACCTTTCGTGATTTTTTAATAAATAATAGATATTGGAGCTGGATGTGTTAATGACGTTTGCCAATCGAGTAGACGGCTGACGGTCAAATGACCGCCAGTGCGCCTCTCACACCACCCAGCGTACGGTTTTTCCCGTATCAAGTACGGGACAGGCTGTACTGGGCGGTTCATCCAGCCAGACTTTCATAGCCTCTTTTCTTAAGTCTAGGGATGGTAATGGTCGTTCTCAAGATAGGACTCTGGGTTACTGCCCATCCTCCCATCCGAGTGCGACTCCAGGCATACACTTTAACCCATAGAGTTCGAGATTTCCCAAGGTAAGTGCATGTTCCTTCACTCAATATCCACTGGGTCTACTACATAGTCACTTGATGATAAATCACCCTTTGGACGTCAGTATGATGTGCTACTTTCAAACCCCTAAGCTTCATGCTCAGGGCAAATCCAAAAAGGGAATCCAATGCCCAGCGAACTTGACGAGTGCACTGAGTACAAACCCCCAGAAAGTACAGCTGATCCACATGTACTTGAAGATGTCTTTTTTCTTCGCACCGAAGGCATTGGCGATCACCGCCCCGCCGATGGGCATCAAGAGTAGTGGTGTCAAAAAGGCGATACCCGGCATGCCGTATTTTTGCCAAACCCGTACGTACTGGCGTGACTTTCGTGAAAAGATATTCCTTTGCTTTCTGCGCAGCACCGCCTGACTCGCATGACGAATGTTCGTGCCAAAATAGGTCACGATGTAGACACTCGTCATCATGCCCAGTGTGGTGAGCACACCTGTGATGAGGAAGTGATGTCCATAGCCCGTCCCTAGCAAACAGCCAAAGATGACCTTGATGGTGCTGCTGAGATAGACGGTGAGGTATTTGATGATTTCGGTTGCCATTGAATCTGCGAAGTAAAGTAAGAATGTTGTTTGATCTCAACGAAAAACCATGAATTTTGTGTCCTGAAAACAAACAATATGAAAGATACTGATTTCGATTTGCTCCGAGACCTGTGTGAGGTGTTTGCCCCATCGGGCAACGAAGTAGCGATGAAGCGATTTTTGATTGATTATGTGGAGGCCAATAGTTCCAAATGGAAGAGCCGCCCCGACTTGATTCATGGTCCAGCCTTTCAGGATTGCCTGATCTTGAAGTTTGGCGAGCCGCGCACAGCCGTGTTTGCGCACATGGATTCTATAGGTTTTACGGTGCGCTACGAAAACCAACTGGTGCCTATCGGCAGCCCAGAAGCTGAGACGGGCTACCACCTCGTCGGCGAGGACGGCATGGGCCCGATCGCCTGTCGGCTCAAGGAAGAGGATGGGTATTTGTTTTACGATTTTGGTCGAGGGATACAGTCAGGGACAGAGCTGGTGTTCGAGTGTGACTTTAGAGAGACAGACGACTATGTGCAGTCTAGCTATCTGGACAATCGCCTCGGCATCTACAACGTCCTCAAACTAGCCGAGACCCTACAGGACGGGCTGATCGTCTTCTCCTGTGGCGAAGAGCATGGAGGGGGTACGGTGCCTTTCTTGTGCAAGTACATCTATGAAAACCACCGTGTCAAACAGGCTTTGATCTCCGATATCACGTGGGTCACCGAAGGCGTACAGCATGGTCAGGGTGTAGCGATTTCGATGCGAGACATGAGCGTGCCGCGTAGATCATATATAGACAAAGTGCTGTCGCTGGCAGCGCTTTCGGGTATTCCATATCAGATCGAAGTGGAGCGTAGCGGAGGGAGCGATGGGCGCGAAATTCAATCATCCCCCTACCCGATAGATTGGTGTTTCATCGGTGCACCCGAGGACCATGTCCACTCTCCGGACGAAAAAGTTCACAAAAAGGACATACAGGCGATGATCGATATGTACCGATATCTCATGGAGAACCTTTAAATTCACCCGTTAATATTTATGCATTATGATTCAAATCGAAGATAAAAAATTTGTTCCCTATCTGACTTCCGACGAGGTACAAGGTATCGTCAGTCAGATGGCTGATCAGATCAGTGCTGACTATGAGGACAAACCTCTGGTACTGTTAGGGATATTAAATGGCTCGTTTATGTTTCTCTCTGATCTGGTCAAAAAGATGACCATTGACCCTGAGATTAGTTTCTTGAAACTGGCGTCCTATGAGGGGAGTAAGTCTACTGGAAAGGTTAAAGACCTGATCGGTCTGGATGAGGACTTGGATCAAAAACATGTGCTGATCATCGAAGATATCGTGGATACAGGCAACACACTCGCGCACATCATTTCCGCATTGGAGAACGAGGGAGCTGAGTCAGTCAAAATCGCAACCTTGTTTTTCAAATCTAAAGTCTATTCAAAGGATATCCCTGTAGACTATGTGGGCAAGGCCATCCCGAACGACTTTGTGGTGGGCTATGGTATGGACTATAACGGGCACGGGAGAACACTTCCAGATGTCTATCAGCAGGAAGGCTAAGTATCTGAAAGGATTTTTGCTATATTTGACCCCTTTTTGATTTACGCTTTAAGCACAACTGATATAACATGCTGAACATAGTATTATTTGGCCCTCCCGGCGCAGGGAAGGGAACGCAGAGTGAGAAGTTAATAGCCCAATATAATTTGGCTCACCTTTCGACAGGAGACTTATTTAGAAAACACTTGGGCGAAGGCACCGAGCTCGGCAAACTGGCTCAGAAATACATGGACGATGGCAACCTAGTCCCAGACTCAGTGGTGATCGACATGGTCAAAGACAAAATAGCTTCTACGACAGATGCCAAAGGGTTTATTTTTGATGGGTTTCCTAGGACGGTTCCTCAGGCAGAGGCTTTGGATCAGATGTTGGGCGAGTTCGAGACGACCATCAGCGGTATGGTCGCGCTAGATGTGCCAGACGAAGAGTTGAAGGCTCGTCTATTGGAGAGAGGAAAGACTTCAGGTCGAGCAGATGATCAAAACGAAGAGAAGATCAATAACCGCATCCAGGTGTATAAAAACGAGACCTTGCCCGTAGCGGAGTTTTACGAGCAGCAAGGCAAATTCAACAAGATTCATGGTGTAGGTACGATCGACGGTATATTCTCTGAGATTAGAGGAGTCGTAGATCAGTTCTAATTGTACTTCACCACATAATGACACGAGGTTGTCTCAAAAGCAAAGTCTTTTGGGACAACCTTTTTTGTTTTACAAAGGATTATTGGTCAGAGGTAAGAGACCAAAGCGTCTGTCATTTCACCATCAGGTGAAATAACCGCACTTCAATCGGGATTAGGGGATGTTTTTGCGTTCTTTTGCAGTCACGAATATCAAGTAACTATTTTAACAATCGCCCATGGCATCATCTAACTTTATTGATTACGTAAAATTCTGTTCTCGCTCAGGAAAGGGAGGCGCAGGGTCAGTTCATTTTCGTAGAGAAAAGCACGTACCCAAAGGAGGTCCCGACGGTGGCAATGGTGGACGGGGTGGTCATGTCATCCTCCGAGGCAATAGGCAGCTGTGGACTTTGCTTCATTTGAGATACAAAAAGCACGTCCTCGCAGATGATGGTAACCCCGGCGAAGGAGGTAACCGGTCAGGGCTAGAAGGAAAGGACGTAATCCTCGAAGTGCCACTCGGGACGATTGCCAAGGATGCTGAGACGGGAGAGAAAATCGTAGAAATCCTCGAAGAAGGACAAGAAGTAATCCTAACACCTGGTGGACGTGGAGGACTAGGCAATGACAACTTCAAAACGGCGACCAATCAGATCCCTTACTATGCACAGCCAGGAGAAGACGGCCAGGAGCAGTGGATTGTGTTAGAGCTTAAAGTGCTGGCAGATATCGGGTTGGTGGGATTCCCCAATGCAGGGAAGTCGACCTTGCTCTCCGTCATGTCAGCAGCCAAGCCTGAGATTGGGGATTACCCGTTTACCACACTCGTGCCGAATCTAGGCGTAGTAGGTTACCGGGACAACAAGTCTTTCGTGATCGCCGATATCCCAGGGATTATCGAGGGAGCCTCAGAAGGCAAGGGGTTAGGCATTCGGTTTTTGCGACACATCGAGCGCAACTCTATGCTTCTGTTCATGGTGCCAGTAGACTCAGACAATATCCAAAAGGACTATGAGATTCTGCTTCAGGAACTCACCAAATATAACCCCGAGTTGCTGGACAAGCAGCGCATGCTGGCCGTCACCAAAGCAGACATGCTCGACGAGGATCTGATTACCGAGATGACCAAGGAACTACCCCAGGGTGTCCCTGCTATATTCATATCTAGTGTAGCACATTATAATCTGGACAAGCTCAAAGACATGCTTTGGGAAAAACTGAATGCGTAGTACAAATTGACTCACTTTTAAGACATTATGACACTATCCTGACATTGGCAGAGTAATTGCCAAAGTATGGGAGCATAAAATTTTTGACAAAAATGGCAAAAGGCGAAAAGAAGGCTGACAATAAGTCTCAAGAAGAACTGAAAGAAGAAGTGCTAGATCAAGTAGAAAATACTGAAGCACCAGAAGAGCAGCAGGAGCAGGAAGAAGAACTCTCTGCAGAGGATAAATTGAAAGCGGAAGTAAAAGAGGCTCAGGACAAATACTTGAGACTATACTCAGAGTTTGAGAACTTCAGAAGACGTACGTCTAAAGAGAAACTTGAGCTCATTAGCAATGCCAACGAAAACCTGTTGCAGGCACTATTGCCAGTAGTAGATGATTTCGAAAGAGCTGAAAAATCCATGACCGAAGAGGCAGATGTGAAATCTGTCAAGGAAGGTGTGGATTTGGTATTCACCAAACTCAAAGGCATACTAGAGGCGAAAGGAGTAAAAGAAGTAGAGGCAGTAGCTGGAGGAGACTTTGATCTCGAAAGGCATGAAGCGATCACACAGATACCAGCCCCTACCGATGATTTGAAAGGCAAAATCGTAGATGTCGTAGAAAAGGGCTACCAGCTCAATGACAAAGTGATCCGATTTGCCAAAGTAGTAACAGGAGCGTAAGATGGCGAAGAGAGATTTTTATGAAATATTAGGGCTGAGCAAATCTGCCACCCCAGAAGAAATAAAGAAGGCCTATCGCAAGATGGCCATCAAATATCATCCGGACAAAAATCCAGACGATAAGGAAGCAGAAGAGAAATTCAAAGAGGCAGCAGAAGCCTACGAGATACTCAGCGATGCGAATAAAAAGCAGCGTTACGATCAGTACGGTCATGCAGGCATGGGCGGAGCATCTGGCGGTGGCGGAGGTTTCGGCGGTGGCGGTATGTCCATGGACGATATCTTCTCACAGTTCGGTGACATCTTCGGTGGCGGAGGTGGGGGCGGAGGTTTTGACAGCTTCTTCGGTGGAGGCGGTGGTCGCCAGCGCCGACGCAAAGGCTCGAACCTACGCATCAAACTCAAGCTATCCCTAGAGGATATCGCGCACGGCGTAGAAAAGAAAATCAAAGTCAACCGTCTCGTGGCGGCAGAGGGCGTGACCTTCCGTACATGTCCACAGTGCCAAGGCTCTGGTCAGGTGCAAAAGGTGGTCAACACCATGCTCGGGCAGATGGTCTCTGCATCGACCTGTCCGTCCTGTAATGGTGCCGGACAGACTATCGACAAGAAGCCTCCAGGAGTAGATAGCTCAGGGTTGAGTTACAAGGAAGAGGTTATCTCTGTCAAAATTCCTGCAGGTGTTGTAGAAGGGATGCAGCTTTCTATGTCAGGCAAAGGGAACGAAGCACCCGGTGGAGGTGTACCAGGTGATCTATTGATCGTCGTGGAGGAGAAAGAAGAAGAGACCTTGAAAAGGGACGGAAATAATATCGTCTATGACCTCTATTTGAACTTCATCGATGCAGTACTTGGGACTTCTGTAGAAGTACCTACGATCGATGGCAAGGTGAAAATCAAGATCGACGAAGGAACGCAAAGTGGCAAGATTCTTCGCCTCAGAGGCAAAGGGATCAAAGACCTCAACGGCTATGGCAAAGGAGATCAGTTGATACACGTCAACCTGTGGACGCCAAAGACGCTGACCAAAGACGAACGCGAAAAGCTAGAAAGCATGCGTGAGTCTGAAAACTTCGCGCCGAACCCGTCCAAAACAGACAAGGGCTTCTTTGAAAAGATCAAAGAGTTCTTTTAGGAGTAGAATACTCCCAAAACAGAGATTAGAAAGGCCTAGAATTTTTGATTCTAGGCCTTTCGTTATATTTTCGGGTTTTGAATCAAACCAGAAAGTTTGTTTTCCGTAACTACACTCATGTTAAGGATTTTATTGGTTGCACTGGCAGCAAGTATGTGTGGGTTGGAGGGGCATTGTCAACTGAAGAAGTTTTATACAGTCAAGTCTCACGCCTCTTATGATACAGTCGATTTCGTCATGAAAGCGACATCAGGCACGTGCTTTGTCAAGCCCTCTCATCACAACGACCCGCTGACCATTTATGGCAATCCTTCTCTTTCGGAGGTCAATCCTACTTTTACATCCTCCATTCGTAGCACGACCAACTTCGTCAAGCTAGAGCTCGAAGATTATAATAAAAAAGGCCTCAGTCACGCCATCACCTACAATGTATTCGGAGGTGAAAAAAATGAAGAAGAAAAAGACTTCTGGAAGGTCTATCTCACCGACGAAAAAATCTACAACCTTAACCTATCCTACGGGGTAGGAGACTCCTACATCAACTTGTCTAACGTCGCAGTTGCCAAAATCAAAATCGAATCTGGAAGTGCTGATGTCCACATCAACTATGATGAGGGAGGAATGAATAGATGCCAAATGGACACTTTTTCAGTCGTAGTGGATTTGGGCACATTGGTGGCGGAGCGTATGCACTTATCTCAAGCGAAACACGTAATCGCCGAAGTGGGTTTTGGTACAGCGGTTTTGGATTTTAGTAAGGGAGTGAATCAAAAATGTAACGTGAATGCCAGCATAGGAGCGGGTACGTTAAAGGTCCGCGTTCCCGAGTCCAACTTTGCAGCTATCATTCGGTTCAAAAGTTCACCGCTCTGCAAGTATTCCTTGGAGCAAGGCTTTAAAAAAATCGATACAGATGTCTATGTCAGCAAAGGCTATGACGAAAATGCAGAAAACCTTATGGAGTTTGTGGTAGATGTGGCACTAGGTAATATCACCTTCGAATACGTTAAATAATTCCGTTCCTGTAATAATTTCTAGTCAAATGATACTAAACTCGTGTATCACTTAATTGACTACACTTGAATCTAATCGACATCCAAAACATCTCTAAGCGCTATGGAGATCATCAGGCCTTAGATAATATTTCGTTCGCTATTCCCGACAATAGCATTTTTGGCCTCCTCGGTCCGAATGGTGCAGGGAAGACGACACTCATCAGAATCATCACGCAAATTATCATGTCCGATCAGGGCGAAGTGCTCTTTAATGGAGTAAAACTGGATCCTGAACATATTCGGCAGATAGGCTACCTTCCCGAAGAGCGTGGGCTTTACAAGAAAATGAAAGTAGGCGAGCAGTTGCTCTATTTGGCTCAGCTCAAAGGCATGGAAAAGAGGGAGGCGGTTACGAAGATCAAGCATTGGTTAAAGAAACTGGAAATCAGCTCTTGGTCTAACAAGGCCATCGAAGACCTCTCGAAAGGAATGCAGCAGAAGATACAATTTATCGCTACAGTGGTACACGAACCATCTCTGATCATACTGGACGAGCCGTTTTCGGGTTTTGATCCCGTCAATGCAAACCTAATCAAAGATGAAATTTTCGAACTCAGAGAGAAAGGTGCAACGGTTATTTTTTCCACACATAGAATGGAATCCGTGGAGGAGTTATGCGATGACATAGCGCTGATAAATCACTCCAAACTGGTTATATCTGGAAAGAAAGGAGATATCAAAAATCAGTACAGGGATAATACTTTCATCACAGAGCATATTGGTGATGAATTGAGACCTCTTGCAGGTGTTGAGGTTTTGTCTGTCCTCAAAAAAGGGGAGTTAGTTAAAACAGAGCTTAAACTGGACGAAGGTATTGGCGTCAATGATCTAGTGACACATATTACTTCTCAGTCTACTTTAGTTTCGCTCAATGAGAAGATCCCATCTATCAACGATATTTTTATTTCCACTGTAAACCCATCTGGCCATGAATAAGATATTGCTAATCATCAAGAGGGAGTATATCTCTCGTGTGAAGAAGAAGTCGTTTCTGATCATGACTGTTTTGGGGCCGATATTATTTTCGGGTTTGTTTATCGTTCCGATCTGGCTGGCGACTCGTGGTGGAGACGAAAAAGTCATTCAAGTGATCGATGAGTCGGGTTTGTTTGCCGAAGAGTTCGTTAGTGCCGACAACATGACCTATGTCTATGTAGCGGAGGATTTAGAAACCGCTAAGTCAGCCCTAGCAGTCAACAATGTTTTTGGGCTGCTCTATATACCTGAGATGACGATTGAGGCACCTGAGGGAGTCAAGTTTTACTCTACTCAGAACCCTGGGTTCGGTCTAAAGGCAGATTTAGAAAAGAAAATTCGAGAAAGAATTGAAAACATTAAACTCATTAATTCTGGTCTTAATCAGGAGTTTTTGGATGGGTTAAAATCACATGTAGCCATACAGACGGTGAACTTGTCCGACTCTGGGAGCGAGAGTGAGAGTAGCACAGGAGCGGCTACTGCCGTAGGGTATATCGGAGCATTTCTGATTTACTTTTTCATTTTCCTCTATGGAGCGCAAATCATGCGTGGGGTGATCGAGGAGAAAACGAATCGAATCATTGAAGTGATTATTGCGTCGGTTAAGCCTTTTCATCTGATGATGGGAAAAATCATAGGTGTAGGAGGCGTAGGCTTGACTCAGTTTTTATTGTGGGTGGCGCTATCCAGTGCGATCGTGACGGGTATCACTGCGGTGGTTTCGTCAGATATGACCCCAGAACAGATAGAAGCGATGCAGCAGGTGGATCAATTATCAGGTATGCCATCACCACAGCAGTCAGAGGCACAAGCTGCGATTGAGAATTCCATGGGGGCTCTCGGACAAATCAATATTCCACTGGTGCTGTCGTGTTTTGTGTTCTATTTTCTCGCAGGGTACTTGTTCTATGGGGCTTTATTTGCTGCGATAGGTTCTGCCGTAGATAGTGATGCCGACTCTCAGCAGTTTATGTTTCCAGTGACCATACCGCTGATCTTTTCGGTGGTAGTACTCTCAGCTGTCATCAATGACCCACATGGGAGTTTGGCTTTTTGGCTATCACTCGTTCCATTTACCTCTCCAGTTATTATGATGATGCGAATCCCGTTTGATGTGCCTGTTTGGCAGATTGCTTTGTCGATGGTGAGCATGATTGGAGGTTTTATATTTACGACCTGGTTGGCAAGTCGCATATATAGAGTGGGAATCTTTATGCATGGTACGAAGGTCAACTATAAGACGCTGGCCAAATGGTTTATGATGAAGTCTTAAAGATTACCAGTAATCTGAATTTGGTTCTAAAAAAGGCTTAATGAAGTATTGAAGCCGTTTTTTATTTCGACAGTTAGTACCTAAGGAATACCCAGCCTTTTTTCTATTTAGAGTATTACACAAAAGAGCCCGACATCAGCATGATGTCGGGCTCTTTTGTAATGACTTTGTGGTATTTTCTATTTTAAGAAAACTTCATAGGTGTCTGATCGGGTTTCGTTTCCGAGCTTATCGGTAGCCCGTACTTTGTAGGTGACCATGCCTTTGTTGTTAAGTTTGATAGGCTTGACATACTCTAGTTCTGGTTGGTCATCTATGATGTAGAATACTTTGTCAGTATCTATTGTTTTGTCAGTGGCTGCTAGGAACAATTTGACACCTTTTGAGTAGACGTTAATCGGTGTACCTTCTTTTTCATCCAAAGCAATGGTGCCAATGGGTTCCATACTAAGGATATGCTCAATAGCAGGCCCAGTATTATCTACTACAAAGAAGAATGACTTTGTGTTCCTATTGTTGACTTGATCTGTTCCATAGAAGTCTATGGTGTAGAACCCTTCCTCTTCTAGTTTTATCGGGCCGTCATAGGTTTGACCCTGACCTCCGTTGATTTTGTAACCTAGGTCTTTGATCCCACTATCATCGTCCTCGGCGGTCAGCGATATTTCGGAAGTACTGGTGACGAATGTGGTGTCTCTAGAGGTATAGTGCTTGCCTCCAAATGCATGGGCAATTTCTGGCGCTTTCATGTCTATGTCTAGGGATGCTCTGCTCAAGTTTGCTTCCTCTAGCTTACCCTCAAAGGTGTTGTTAACCTTGTCAGAGGCAAAGTATAGAACGGTATGGTTTCCTTGGTCTTTGTTGAGTGCAAAAGGCTCGTAGTAATTCTGCGGTTTTGAACCGTTGATAGAATATTTGATCTGCTTCACTCCTGCTTTGTTGTCTTGGGCAACTAATTTTACTTTGGTTCGGGTAGAGATAAATACACGACCTCTGTTTTGGTACTGATCCCCGACGATAGTTGCTTCTACTTCTGGAACGGTTTTGTCTAGATAGAAATCTACCGTTTTGGGAGTCTCTTGATTTTTTACATTGTCATAGGCATAGTACTTGAGGGTATGTTGGCCATCAGAGAGTCCCGTTAGGTTGATTCGATTACCGTAGGTTTTTTCAGTTCCACCATCAATTTGATAGGCAATTTTACTGATCCCAGATCCTGTATCTACTGACTTTAGTTCCAAATATGTTCTTTCAGAGAAAACCATACCACTACGGTCGTTGTGTACTGAATATTCAGAGGTTGGGCTGGTTAGGTCTACTTTGAAGTTGAACATTTGGATCGCCTCGACATTGCCTGTGTTATCGGCAGAATAGATTTTTACATCGTATTTCTTGTCAGAAGCAAGATCTATTTCATTGGCGTAAGTACTAAAAGGGGCATTGTTAATAGAGTAGAATGTCTTTTGAACGCCAGAGTGGCGGTCTGTCGCAACAGCGCTAAGTTTTAGTCCTGACCCGAAAAATTGAACCCCATCCTGATTCTTGTACACTGGAGCACCTGTCAAACTAACTTTGGTTTCAGGAGCGTTGCTGTCACGGTATACTTCGAAGAGTACTTCTACTTTAGGGACATGTTGGGTGAGCGTAGAATCCGCTGCCCAGTTAGATCTAAAATAGTTGATCCCTTCAGTGTCAAGGTAGAGTGGGTTAGTGAATTGTGGGTGAATCTGACTTTCTAACTTGTGTGCATTAGTACCTTCAGGATTGTCTGCTATGAATAAATATACAGGCTTTTTTCCGTGCCAATACAACTTGCCTTCTTCCCCCACATAGTAGTTGGCATCAACCTTCTGTTTTTCCTGCGCAAAAATAACAAAGGGGCAGAACAGAAGAATCGTAAAAACCTTTCTCATAACTAATAATAAATTATTTTTACTTTCAGATAACAGAATCAATTAAATACATTGCATCTGCAATATCAAAAAAAAACGAACAAAACAGACTTATAGAGGGGTCTTTTCAAAAGAAAATTTTAAAAGTGAAATTAAGAATTGTTTTCGTACAAGCTTGTTTATTACTCTGTATTTATAATTCTGCTTTCTCTCAAAAAGCGCTAGGAGATGAACATTTCCATAAGGGGGATACGTTTTTGTTATTCAATAAACACGATAGTTCCATTTATCATTTTGAAAAGGCGCGGGAACTATATGTGAAAGAAGGGTATTGGCGAGGTATTATTGCGTCTGATAATAAAATCGCAGAGAACCTTTGTGGGACTTTTGATCTCAAGCGTGCGATGAAGCTGGCACAAGAAGCATTTGATCAAGGAGATGTACACTTGGGAGAATGGGATATTGAGAAGGCTAATGCACTTAACAATATAGGTAACATTCATTACCTCACAGGTCAGCACGAGTTGGCTTTAACCGAATATGAGAAAGCATTAGAGATTGCCAATCACGAATTTCATGAGGACGTTTTGTTCTCGGCACCTTCTAGTTTAGGGATTGGAAACGTTTATTTTGGTAAGAATCAATACGAAGAAGCGTTTAAGCATTTTCAAAAAGCTCTTGAGACCAATATTCAAATTTTGGGAGAGGATCACCCCTATGTCGCTAACTCCTACCTGAGTCTTGGGAATCTTTATAGAAATAAAGGCTCCTACAACCTAGCTACAGAATACTACGAACAGGCACTTAGAATTAATAAAAAGGTGTTTGGAGAGAATCATCCAGATGTGGCTACTACCTATGTAGGGATGGCGGATATCTACAAAAATAGTGGGAGTTATGATCTAGCGATGCAGTACTACCGTCAGGCCTTATATATATACAAGCAGTTCCTACATGAGAAGAACCCTAAGTATGGAGCGATCTATTTGGGCTTTGCTGATGTCAGTAAGAATGAAGGAGATTATCTAGAGGCGGAGAAATATTATCAAGAAGCTCTGGATTTGTTCGAGTTAACTATCGGTTTAGAACACCAAAGTAGTGTGCGCAGTTATTTAGGGCTTGGCAACACTTATATGTATCAGGAGAAGTTCCCTGAGGCTCTGGTGTATTATAACAGGGTGCTTGATATCAATTTTAAACTGGTGGGAGCCAATCATGTGAATTCATCCGCTGCTAATAACAACCTTGGAAGTATTTATTATTTCTTTGGGGATTTTGATTTGGCTGTGCGTTATTTTACCAATGCCCTAGACATTGATATCGCTATTCATGGAAACGAACACCCCAATGTCGCGAATGCATATCACAACTTGGCACGAGTGTACGGAGAGAGGGGAGATATTCCGACGGCTTTGAAGTATATACAGTTCGCTATCAATTCTAGTATCATTGATTTTGATGATCAAAACGTTTTTATTAACCCTGTTTTGGTGAACTTCTTTGACAATAAGGATCTACTCTATTATCTGAGCTATAAAGGAGAATTGCTCGAAGAGGGCTTTAGAAGGAGTGAAAACGTCAAAGGATTGGATATTTCTCTAAATAGTTTCGTATTGAGTGATAGTCTCGTAGATCAGATTAGACAGTCTTACACAGATCGTAGAGATCAAGTTCAGTTGGGAGAGTTGGCTAGTTCTATATACGAGTCCTCTATCAATGCCTCTTACTCCTTGACACGGTTGCTCAATGAAGAGAATGTTAAGTACCTAGGCGCTAATGTGTCATTTAAGGAGAAGAAAAAGGAGTACGAAGATCGGTTTTTCTTTTTTACAGAAAAGGACAAGGGAGCCATATTATTTTCCTCACTGGCTGAGTCTAATGCCAAATCTTTTGGAGGTATCCCCGAGACGTTGCTTTATCAGGAGAGCGAGCTCAAAGATCTAATTAATAGTTATACCCAAGAGTTAGCTGCGAACCCAGACAGCAGTATGTTGGAATTTTACCAAAGAGAGCTATTTGCGGCAAATCGGGAATATGAGGATTTGATCTATCAGTTCGAAAATGATTATCCAAAATATTACGATCTGAAGTATGACATTCAGATCACTTCCTTGGCAGACGTACAGTCATTTTTGGATGACTCTACGATGATGGTCTCTTATTATATTGCCTCTGATAGTATCTATGTGTCTCAGATAGAAAAAGACGATTTTCGTATCAATAAAGTGTCTAAGGATAGTGATTATGAAAGGTCAGTAAAGGCCGTTAGAAAAGGGATTCTTTATAAAAGTGATCGTGTATATGGACACTATGCCCGTTCGTTATATGAGCAGCTGTTTCCTATGGAGATTCCTAGTCATATCAAGAATTTGATTATTGTACAAGATGGGATTATGTCTACGATTCCATTCGAAGCGCTACTCACTGCAGACGTAGATGTTAATAATATGGACTATGGATCCTTACCTTACTTGGTTAAGGACTATAATATTTCCTATACCTTCTCTGCAAACCTGCTTTATAAAACTTTCATGAACGAAAAAACCATTCGAGCCAAAGCAAGCAAGGATGGAATGGTAATCGCTCCTGTCAACTTTGACAATGCACTGGAGGCTTTGAGAGAGGCAAAGGCAAAATCTTATGAAGAATCAGATATGGCACTCAACTTGAGAAAGGGAATCGCCATGTCTGAAAATGAAATTCCTGCTTTGCCAGGTACTGAAGAAGAGTCTAAAACGCTAGAGCAGATGTTTGCAGACAATGGAAAGAAAGCAGACGGGTATCTGTACTACGACGCGAAGGAAGAAATAGCAAAGGCAGGAACCATGGATGAATATAATTACATTCATATTGCCTCACATGGATTTGTGAATCAGGAAGAGCCTGAGTTTTCAGGTATATTCATGACGCGAGATTCTGTAACCAAAGTGGAAGATGGTATTTTGTTTTCGGGAGAGGTGTATAACATCAACTTGAATGCGGAACTTGTGACATTGTCAGCCTGTGAGACAGGGCTTGGGAAAATAAAAAGTGGAGAAGGAATTATAGGTTTATCGAGAGCCCTGATTTATGCAGGAGCTAAGAATATCACGGTCTCTTTGTGGAAGGTGTCTGATGAATCAACAAAGCAATTGATGATTTCATACTACAACAATTTTCTAGATCAGGAAATCCCGCAAGATATACACCAGAGTCTCAGCTATGCCTATGCTCTCAAATCAGCTAAAATGAATATGATCCAGCAAGGGGGGCAGTTTGCCCATCCATATTATTGGTCTCCATTTGTGCTGATAGGGAAGTAAAAAAGAAGTTTAGGTTAGTTAAAGAGTAGCTCTCTCTTTTTATTATGCCGTTTTTCGAGTGTCTTCGGCAACTTTTAAATTAGCCTTAGGTTGGCTTTTGAATCCGTTTTTGTATCTTTTTTTTCTGGTTTTCCAGACTTCAAAATTGTTCTTGTTGCCTACTTCGAATTGGAAAGACATGTGCTCCGATGGAGATACCCACTCCAAGTTGGTGGAGTCGTTGTTTTTTGGATTGTTATCTAAGTGAACAATCATTGTGTATTCCTCTGGCAAGATATTGATGCAAAATGCTTTAGCGACTTCTTTATGGGGATACACTGTCTTGCGTTGGTTTTCGTCGTTGAGCAAGTCAAGGAAGTAACATTTGCAGCTTTTGTTCCACCGTTGTCTCATTATTTTCTCCTTGAGAAAGATGTCTTTTTTTGATCCGCCGTGCCACGTCTTTCTTGCTTTTCTTCTGATACTGCCTTGGTTAGACACCTCGTAGTTGGAGAAGCCCTCTATGGTTTTCCAAACCTCACTTATTCTTTCTATTCTCTGATATCCCATATTATTAATAATTCTGCATGATCCAGCACGTCAGTAAATTTAATCTTTGTACAATGACAATTTTGATTTCTTCGATGAATGCTGGGAATTAATCTATTACTTTGATGATTACGTGGACTAATGAATTTTTTGCTTAAATAAAATAGCCAAATTATGGTAGTTTATAATGTAACGATGAACGTGGATAGCGGGATTGAGAAAGATTGGTTTCAGTGGATGAAAGACATTCATATCAAAAATGTGATAGAGACAGGGTACTTTGTGGATTGTAAAGTCTTTCAACTGATAAGCGACGAACCGCAGGGAACCACTTATGCTTTTCAGTACTTTGCAGATGCATATGAGGATGTCCTAAAATATCAAGAAGAACATGGAGCTAGATTACAAATGGAAGTTGTTTCTCGATATGGGGACAAGGTGATGTCATTTAGAACAATGTTAGAGCAAGTGCATCAGCACATAGGTTAGAAATCGAGATTGCAGTTGACCCACTCTTCGTCAAATGAAGCTCCGTAGGTCTTATAAAAATCAAGAGCAGGCGTGTTCCAATCCAGCGCCTGCCACATCATACCAGTACATTTTTGTTGTTTCGCAAATGCAATGGTTTCATCCATGAGCATTTTACCGAGCCCTTTCCCTCGTTCAGACTCGGTTACAATCAAATCTTCGAGGTACAGTCTTTTTCCCTTCCAGGTAGAATAGCGATAATAGTAGAGAGCTAGCCCAACAAGTCTTTGCTGTGACGCAGACTGTACTACAAAAAAACCAAAAACTGGGTTGTCACCAAAGCCATCCTTCTCCATCATGGAAATCGTATTGCATACCTCATGGAGTGCTTTTTCATAGACAGCGAGTTCCTTGATTAAATCTAGAACCTCTGGAAGGTCTGCGCGTACTCCAGGCCGTATAATGTAGTCACTCATTAGTCTATTCTGTCAAAGCCAGTGTAGTTCTTCAAAACAGCAGGTAGTTCAATCCCGTTTGCCTTCTGACCATTTTCTAAGATGGCAGCCATGATGCGCGGTAATGCCAAAGCACTGCCGTTGAGTGTGTGCAAAAGATGTTTCTTATTGTCTGCATCTTTATACCTCAACTTTAGACGATTGGCCTGATAGTTTTTGAAATTACTAACAGAACTTACTTCAAGCCATCTCTTTTGTCCTGCAGAGTACACCTCAAAATCGTAGGTGATAGAGGAAGTAAAACCAAGATCTCCTGCGCAGAGCTTGAGTATTCTATAGGGTAGATCCAATTTTTTCAAAAGTCCCTCTACATGTTTTACCATCTGGTCTAAGGTGTCAAAAGACTTGTCTGGGTGTTCGATTTGAACAATTTCTACTTTGTCAAATTGGTGGAGACGATTTAGACCTCTCACATGTGCTCCCCAAGAGCCTGCTTCTTTTCTGAAACAGGGAGTGAAACCTACATTCTTGATAGGAAGCTCTTTTTCGTCCAAAATTACGTCTCTATATAAATTGGTTAGCGGTACCTCTGCGGTTGGGATTAGATACATGTCTGTGTCAGAGAGATGATACATCTGCCCTTCTTTGTCAGGTAGCTGTCCTGTGCCTAGACCTGATGCTTCGTTGACAACTACTGGTGGTTGAATTTCTTGATACCCCGCCTTTTCGGCTTCATCCAAAAAGAAATTGACAAGGGCTCTCTGTAGACGTGCGCCTTTGCCTTTGTACACAGGAAAGCCTGCGCCAGTAATTTTGATGCCAAGATCAAAATCTATAATGTCGTATTCTTTTATCAGATCCCAATGTGGCTTTGCGTCTTCTCCAAGGTCAGGCAAAGTCTTTACACAAAATATCTCCTCATTATCATCTTCTGTTTTGCCAGCAGGGACATCTGGGTT
This sequence comes from Reichenbachiella agariperforans, assembly GCF_900142205.1. Lineage (GTDB taxonomy): Bacteria > Bacteroidota > Bacteroidia > Cytophagales > Cyclobacteriaceae > Reichenbachiella > Reichenbachiella agariperforans. Next base: position 372,278 of record NZ_FRAA01000002.1, on the reverse strand, counting down.
AGGGATGTTTGGCGTTTGATAGAGTTCATTGAGCAACTCATTTTTAGTGTCTTCGAGCTGTTGTGTTAGGTCTTTAGATTGTGCTTTAATGTCTGCTGTTTTTTGTTTCACAGCTTCGGCTTCTTCCTTTTTCCCATCCTTCATCAACATACCGATAGATTTGGACAGCTTGTTAGATTCTGAAAGCAGTTCGTCAAGTTGTGCTTGAGTGCTTTTTCGTTTGTCGTCTAACGCTATGATGTTGTCTAGTAGTTCAGCGGCATTGTCAATCCCCCTTTTTACTAAGCCCGCTACGAATCTATCTTTGTGTTCAACTACTTCTGAAACCAATAACATAATCTACTGTATTCTAAATTTGAAGCGGCAAATTTAAGGCATCATCTCATTATGAGCTTAATAAAAACTAGTTTATGCCTAGATGAAATAATAATTTATATTTGTGAATACGCGGCAGTTAGCATATTATTGCGGCAGCATCAAACGTGGTCTGATCTATTCTGCTTCTCGAGCAGTCCCTTAGATAGACAGTCATTACCGTATTTTATCAAACAATACACATCACAAAATAGGCTTATTGAATTAAGCACAGATCTTTTTAATAATAGTTATGTATAACATCGAAGAATTGAATGACAGGTTATTGTCTGAGCTAAAAGAAATAGCTGAGAACCTGGGAATCAAAAACTATAAGAGAGCCGCGAAGAAGGACCTTATATACAAAATCCTTGATGAGCAAGCGGTCAACCCAGAACCTGCCACGCAAATCAAAGCCCAAGAGTCAAAGGCTAAAAAAGAGACCGAAGGAGCTGATAAGCCCGAAAAAGAAGAAAAGCAGGAGAGAGCTCCTAGACAAGAAAGAGAAAATAGACCAAGGCCTGAGAAGAAGGAGAGACCTGAAAACAAGCAGAAGTCTGAGGATAAACCAAAGAAAACGGAAGCTGATCAAAATGCTGATGATGTATTGAAGTCTTTCAATTTGGATGTGGATGGATCAGGAAAGGAAAAGAAAGCAGAGCCTGTAAAGCACGAGAAAGCGAAGGAGCCAAGACAACGAGACTCAAGAAACGAATCTAGGGAAAGAGCGCCTAAAGAAGAGACCGTTTCTTCTAAAGAGAAAAATGAGGATAAGCCTGTTGAAAAGCGTGAAAGAAATGATCGTGACAACAAAAGGCAGGAAAAAAACACCAAGAAAAACGAATACAACAACAACGTCAAAGAGTTTGACGGAGTGATCGAAAATGGTGGAGTTCTCGAAATGATGCAAGATGGATATGGTTTCTTGAGATCAGGAGATTACAACTATCTCGCGAGTCCAGATGATATCTATGTTTCCCCGTCGCAGATCAAGTTATTTGGTCTAAAGACTGGTGATTCAGTAATAGGTCAGATCAGACCTCCTAAAGACGGAGAAAAATATTTTGCGCTCCTCAAAGTGACAACCGTTAACGGTAAAACCACTGAGGAAATTAGAGACAGAGTGCCTTTCGAGTACCTTACTCCATTGTTCCCAGAGGAGAAACTAAACTTGAGTTATAAGCCGAGTGATTACTCTACAAGAGTAATGGACATGTTCTCACCGATTGGTAAAGGGCAAAGAGGTATGATCGTTGCTCAGCCTAAAACAGGTAAGACGGTACTTTTGAAAAATGTAGCAAATGCTATAGCTGAGAACCACCCTGAGGTATATCTAATGATCCTATTGATCGATGAGCGACCTGAGGAAGTGACAGATATGGCGCGTAGCGTAAAGGCGGAGGTGATTGCGTCTACTTTTGATGAGCAAGCTGAAAAGCATGTGAAAGTAGCAAACATCGTGTTGGAAAAAGCCAAGCGTATGGTTGAGTGTGGTCACGATGTGGTCATTCTTTTGGACTCCATAACGAGACTGGCTAGAGCGCACAACACAGTGGTGCCTTCTAGTGGTAAGATTCTATCAGGTGGTGTGGATGCTAATGCACTTCACAAGCCAAAGAGATTTTTCGGTGCAGCACGTAATGTGGAAAACGGTGGTTCATTGACCATCTTAGCTACAGCACTGATAGAGACGGGTTCTAAAATGGACGAGGTGATCTTTGAAGAATTTAAAGGTACAGGTAACATGGAGCTCCAGTTGGATCGTAAATTATCCAACAAGCGAGTATACCCTGCTATCGATATACCAGCGTCAGGTACGAGAAGAGAAGACTTGTTGATCAACAAAGACGAGTTGGCTAAGATTTGGATCTTGAGAAAATTCATGGACGACATGAACTCAGCAGAAGCCATGGAATTCTTACTTGGCAAGATGAAAGGAACTCGAAACAATGAAGAGTTTCTGATCTCAATGAACGGATAATGTTTTAAAAAACCGACATCTATAGGTGTCGGTTTTTTATTTTGAACTATTTTTGGTTTTCATTTCAGCTAGCGCTTATACGATTCGAGTAAAGTTTTTTTGTGTAATTTTAACAATGCCCCGATAAGGGAATTACGCATTTTGTATATATTTGATTAATTTCCTTTTTGCAAAGGAATCTAGACAATAAACCTTAACACATAATACTACTAATTAAAGCTTAACGCTATGAATAAAATCGATCAAAGCCTACTAGACACTTGGAACATGTATGGTCACTACGTTTCATATGCGATTGCAGGTGTGGGCTTATTAATCCTCATTAGTCACTATCTTAAGCTTCTGATTACCAAGGAGTACAAGGTTAAATATGATTACATCAACATGTATGAAATCAATTTGCTTTGGTATAGTGCTTTGTTGATTATTATAGCAGGAGCAGTGTATGCTAACACACTGGTGACAGAGTCTGGAATATTGTGGTTCGTAGTTAGACTTTTCGTGAGTACTATGTTCGCTATTATTGCTGGCGTGATTGTTCAAAACATTCTTAAATTTTACTACCCTTTCTACATTGAGAAGCGATTGAAGCACCTTCGTTTTACACCAAGAATTTCACCTGACGGAAGAAAGATGAAATTATTAAGTGAGGAAGAAGAAGATGTCTACCTAGACGAAGGTATGCAGGCTGAAGAAGATGCTTTTTCTGTGGATTATGATGTATGGATAGATGAAGAGTCAGGGTTTACTAAGATTGAAAAATATAACGGTAGACTGCATGCGTTAAAATGTTCAGAGTGTAATTACCAAACACTCAAAGTGAATAAGGAAGAAATTGTCCAATCACCAACCACTACTGAGGAAGGCGAATTGGTTAAATTCTTTACTTGTGGATACTGTGGACATAAAGAGAAGAAATCGTTTAGCATCGCTAAATTAAGAGATACTGAGGAGGTAGCTTCTTAAGTTCTCTTCTAAGATATAATATAACCCTAGCGGATCGTTAGGGTTTTTTTGTGCCTAAGAAATATTACTCCATAGTAGGTGACGTTTACTCGTGTCGAGATATTGTTTTAGTAAGAGGTGATGGGGTTGGTTTAGGTCTGGATCTTGTTCTATGATTAGTTTTGCTTGGTCTCTGGCAAGCTTGAGGATGTGGGCGTCACTCGTGATATTGGCAATTTTTAGATCGAGTACTCCGCTTTGTTGCGTACCCATTAGGTCTCCTGGTCCTCTCAGTTCTAGATCTTTTTCGGCAATTTTGAACCCGTCGGTAGTATCAACCATACATTTGATTCTCTCTCTAGCTTCTTTGGAGACTTTGCTGCCGCTCATAAGTATGCAATAGGATTGGTCTCCTCCTCGGCCTACTCTGCCTCTGAGTTGGTGAAGCTGGGATAGTCCAAACCGTTCTACGTTTTCAATAACCATCACTGTGGCATTTGGGACATTGACACCTACTTCTATGACAGTGGTGGCGACCATGATTTTGGTTTTGTTATCCACAAAACGCTTCATTTCGAACTCTTTATCAGTGGCTTTCATTTTTCCATGAAGAATACTAATGGGTGTCTGAGGGAAAGCTCTAGAGATACTTTCATAGCCATCCATGAGGTCTTTATAGGCGAGTGTTTCTGACTCCTCGATAAGAGGATAGACGATGTAGATTTGCCTACCTTCATCTATTTGTTTTCTAATGAAGCCAAATAATTTTAGGCGGTTTGAATCAGTGAGATGCGTTGTTTTGATAGGCTTTCTTCCCTGAGGTAGCTGATCGATGGTCGAAATCTCTAAGTCTCCATATAGTGTCATCGCTAATGTTCTCGGGATAGGTGTTGCAGTCATGACGAGCACATGCGGGTAGTAGTGGTCATTTTTTGACCAGAGCTTGGCTCGTTGAGCTACACCAAAGCGATGCTGTTCATCGATCACCGCTAGACCGAGGTTCTTGAATTCTACTTTGTCTTCTATTAGGGCATGAGTGCCCACGATGATGTCTAGGCGTCCTTCTCTAAGGGCTTCCAAGTTGGCAATCTTGAGGCTTTTTTTTGTAGACCCTGTGACTAGTGCAGTATTGAGTCCTAGCTTTTCACTGAACTCTGCCAGACCATGATAATGCTGTGTGGCTAAGATCTCAGTGGGAGCCATGATGCTGGTTTGATAGCCGTTGCTAATGGCGACTAACATGCAGATAAAAGCAGTAATGGTCTTGCCGCTGCCTACATCACCTTGGAGGAGTCGGTTCATTTGATAGCCTGATTGTAGATCGGCATAGATTTCTTTAATGACCCTTTTCTGTGCTTCTGTTAATTCGAAAGGTTTGTGTTTGGTATAAAACTCCGTGACTAGCTGGCTTTTGTTAAAGACTACTCCACGGTGTTTGTCTTGCCTTTCGACTCGTTCTTGAAAGATTTTTATCTGAATGAAGAATAGTTCGTTGAATTTGAGGCGAGACTGTGCCTGCTCTAGCTGTGTTTGGCTAGAGGGAAAGTGAATCCATGTCAGTGCAGATTTCAAACCAATGATATGGTTGGTTTGAAGAATTTCTGGGTCTATATTTTCAGTCACCCGAAAGGCTGGGTTGTTGATAACTTCTTTAACTAGTTTGCCTATCGCTTTGCTGTCAAGGTAGCGTTTTTTTAGTTTTTCTGTCGTGGAGTAAACGGGGACAAATTGAGTGCTTTTTTGCTCGTTGTTAGGTGTGATGACTTCTATTTCTGGATGACTGATAGAATACTTGCCATTGAAAACGGAAGGTTTACCATAGATGACATAGGATAAGCCTGTTTTTAGCTTTTTGAGCATCCAGCTCGCACCTTTGAACCACACAAGCTCTATGGTGCCTGTTTCGTCTCTGAATTGCGCTGTTAATCTTTGTTTTCGGGGTTCTCCTGCTAGGCCAAGGGAAGTGATGACTCCTTTGATTTGAACGCCCTGTTCTGCATCTACTATGTCTTTGATTTGATGAAACTTAGATCTGTTCTCATAGCGAAAGGGGAAGTGATTGAGGAGTTGTTCGAAGGTGAATATGCCCAGTTCTTCTTGTAGGGCCTTGGCTTTAGATGGGCCTACGCCTTTTAGAAATTCTATTTTGGTCTCGAGAAAAGAAGCCATCCGTATTTATTCGTCCCATTTCAGGGTGTTGAGGATATGAACCATATCGAGTTTGATATGATCTATGACAGGTCGCAGGGAGTCGTTGGCTGTCGAGGTTTTGAAGTAGAGTGCCCCACGTAGGAAGTTCTTGGTGGAGTCAGTAACATGAAACTGAAACTGGCTAGGTACTTCGCCAGACAATTCCATCAGTGTGGCATTCATGCCACTAGGGAGTCGTAGTACACTCTCGTCGATCGAGTAAGCTTTTACACCGTGCTCGGAAGTAAGTTTGTAGGAGTCTTGCAATAGCTCTACTAAGGTTTCTCGAGAATTGTTGACGCGTTTATAGGTGATTTGGATGTCGGCATTGTATTGCTCATAATGGAGGTCTATCCAATATCGCTCGGAGATCCATGATTTGTCTAAGATGATAGTGGTAGCTTGAGGGTACTCAAATTGATAAGGGAAGGAATCGGGCAAGGGCACGTATTGCGAAGGGCTAAGCTCTATTCTGTTGTAGCCCTTGGGTTTCGGTACAAAGGTAGAGGTTTCGCATCCTGTGAGGAGTGATACGATGATAATACAGCCGACTAATATTCTCATTTATCTCTTGATTACAACTCTTATTTTTTTGATTCGCTTTTCGTTGACCGAGGTGATGACAAATGTATAGCGGTCGAAGATGATTTTTTCTCCAGCATAAGGTAGTGTTGCATTTATTTCCAGCAAGAGTCCGCCGAGTGACTCGCTTTCACCTTTCACCTCTTCGAATACGCGGTGGTCTACATTGGTGATTTTGCAAAAATCCATGATGGATGTTTTTCCTTCAAAGATGAATGTGTTTGCATCGATTTTTTTGAATTCAGCATCTGTTTCTTCATCAAATTCATCATTGATTTCCCCTACGATTTCTTCGATGACATCTTCCATAGTGATCAATCCTGATGTGCCACCATATTCATCTACGACGATAGCGATGTGTATGCGCCTCTCCTGAAAATCTTTGAAGAGTGTATCTATTTTTTTGGTCTCTGGAACGAAAAAACCGGGCCTGAGTAAATCTTGCCATTGATAGTTCTCATCCCCGTTGATATTAGGTAATAGGTCTTTGATATATAGGATGCCTTCTATATTATCGATCGTCTCTTTATAGATGGGAATTCTCGAATAGCCGGTTTTGTTGATTTGGTTCATGAGCTCATGAAAATCAGTTTGTATATCCAGTGCTGTGATATCCATTCGAGATTTCATGATTTGTTTTACGGAGAGTGTTCCGAAGTTTACGATCCCTTTTAGGATTCCTTTTTCTTCTTCTGTTGTCTCTTTATTGGTGGTGATTTCTAACGCTTCATTAAGTTCTTCTACAGAGACGTTGTAGCCCTTCCGCTCGATTCGTGTTTCTAGTACATGGCTGACTTTGATCAGTAGCCAAGATAGTGGGCTAAAGATGTCGTTGGAGATGGATAGTAGTTTGGAGGTTTTTTGTGCGAATGACCAGTTGTTTTGGTTGGCATATACTTTCGGGACAATCTCACCGATGAATACGATCAAAAAGGTGATCGTAATGGTCAGTATACCTAGTACCGTCTCGGGGGAAAAATAAGGTGCTGTCAGCCTCAGTGTTGCATAGGTGGTGATCATGACGATACTGATATTGATGAAGTTATTCAATATCAGTATGGTTGCCAATAGTTTGTTGGGGTTGGTGAGTAGATGGATAATTCGCTTGTTGTGAGGCGAATCATCTCCTTCACTGATTACCTGATCGAGTGAGAGTGAGAAGTATGCAACTTCCGACCCTGAGACTAGAGCCGATCCTATAAAAAGTAGAATGATCAAGGCGAGGTTAATCGCTAAAAAAGAAATCTCAGGGCCGGATATTAGTGCTGCTAATAGGTAGGTTCCCGGAAAAGGGTCGTCCATTTGTTATTTGTTAATGTTAAAAAGGAAGATCGTCAATTTCATTGTTCTCTTCTACTGTAGAATCAACGATTTCTGTTTTGGTAGCTTGGTTTTGATTGGATGCCGCTGGCGCATTGTACTCACCTGATGATCCGCCATCTGGTCGCCCACCTAGCATGGTCAACTCTCGACCTACTACTTCGGTGATATACTTAGTTACTCCATCTTTGTCTTCATAAGACCTAGAGGTTAGTTTTCCCTCGATGTACACTTGGCTTCCTTTTTTGAGGTATTTTTCGGCGATCTCTGCGAGTGGAGACCATAGCACCATATTGTGCCACTCGGTGGTCGTCACGCGTTCACCTTCTCTGTTTTTGTAAGTTTCGCTGGTAGCCATAGAAAAATTTGCCACCGCACGTCCGTTATCTAAGTGTCTTACTTCTGGGTCTTTTCCCAAGTTTCCGACTAAAATTACTTTGTTTACTCCGGCCATAATTAAGGTTTTAAGGATTGAAAATTTAACACATTAGGCAACTCGGCTTCCAAAAATTTTTCAATGGGTTTGGGGACTGCCAAGTTTACTAAGTCACTAATATGCAGGCTTTTCAATTTATTATTCTGACAAATTAATTTAAAATCCTCTCTTTTTGGTATATCAAGAACGTGGAAATACAAGTGAAGTTTTTGATGAGTCAGGAGATGTTTGTACTCTGCCGAACTGTACAAGACACTTGGTGTTCCCCAGTCGTTTTGTTCTACAAGTTCAAAAATACTGCTTTTTGAGTGCATATCTGATTCGATTAGGAGAAAATCAAATAGGCCTTGCCATATATCTCCCTTTTCTCGTTGTTTGACGAGTACTTGTCCTTCCTGATGTAGGAGAATATAGTCCAAGTACCGGCTTTTGACTTTTATTTTTTTTGTTTTGACAGGTAGAGATGTTTGTTCCTTTTTTTCACGGGCATAACACATCGCTTCGAGAGGGCAGCTATTGCACTGAGGATTTTTAGGCAGACATATCGTGGCACCTAACTCCATAACAGCTTGGTTAAAATCACCAGGCTGATCATGAGGGATAATTTGACTGCCCAGTTCAAAGAAAGTTTTAAAGGTAGAAGAGAGCGTTATGTCTTCATAGATACCAAACACGCGAGAATAGACTCTAAAAGCATTGCCATCTATAGCAGGGACAGCCTGATCAAAGCATATGGATGCGATGGCTCCCGCAGTATATTTTCCAATACCCGTGAGTTTTATGAGCTGGTCATAAGTGTTTGGAAATTCACCTTCTAGTTTTTCTACTATATGACCAGCGCACTTATGCATATTGCGCGCTCTGGAGTAGTACCCGAGCCCTTGCCACATCTTGAGAATGTCGTCTAAGGGGGCAGTTGCAAAATCTTGAACTGTCTCGTAGGTCTGACTAAAGTTGAGGTAGTAGGAAGTGCCTTGTGCGACCCTTGTTTGCTGTAGAATGATTTCGGACATCCATACGGTATAGGGGTTTTTGGTTTGCCTCCATGGTAAATCTCTGTGATTCAGTCTGTACCAATCGAGTAGTCTACGACTCAGTTTGTCTTGTCTTTTACGGTCTGTTTTAGGTTTCAATCCAGAAGATTATTTCTAAGTGAGGGATTTTTTGTTTTTATTTGCGCTTCTGAATTCGTGGAAGTTCAGTTCGGCTAAAATAGCCCATATACAAGATTTCTACTACATATAAATTAGATTCAACGTGACGAAAGCAGATGTGATCAACGAGATCGCCGAGAAAACAGGAATTGACAGATTGGATGTCCAAGCTTCAGTAGAAGCATTTTTTAGCGTAGTGAAAAGTTCAATGGCAGACGGAGAGAATATCTACGTACGTGGTTTTGGGAGTTTCATTAATAAAAAGCGAGCAAAGAAGATTGCAAGAAATATTTCGAAAAACACAGCAATGGTAATAGACGAGCACTATATTCCAAGTTTTAAGCCGTCTAAAGTGTTTGTAGAGAAAATCAAATCAAGTGGTAAAATAGGGTAAGTATAGTATGTCTACACACCGATGGCTAGTTTTGATTGGCGGGATTGCGCTGATCTTTGTGCTTTTTAGTTTGCCTAAGGTCGTGGTGGACAATGATGCCATAGATACAGAGATAGTTGATACGGCGGCACCCGTGGAAGGGACTCATGGTTTTTCTATCTCGGAGGCGGATCAAAAACGACGTGACTTTTTGAAGAATCAGCTCGCTGATGCGGATAAAGAAAAAAGTGTTATCTTTGCCGACTCTTTGGCTAGACTATATCTGGGCTACAATCAATTAGACAGTGCTTCCTACTTCGCAGATGTGATTTTGGAGTATGATCAGTCGATTGTAGGACAGCAAAAAGCAGGAGAGATATACTTCCAACTCTTTGGAATATCACTGAATCAGGCAGACTTAGCAAAGTATGCTAACAAGGCTCAAGTGTGTTTTCAGAAAGTAATCGAAGAGAAAGAAGATCCAGATACCAAGGCGAAATTAGCCATGACGATGGTGATCTCTGACAATCCGATGCAGGGTATATCGATGTTGCGTGAGATACTAGACGAGTATCCCGACAATACTACAGCACTATATAGTCTCGGTATGCTGTCCATTCAATCTGGACAATATGACAAGGCCATAGGGCGATTTGAGAAATTGATGACTATTGATGCGACGAATCAGCAAGCAGCCTTTCTTTTGGCAACTAGCTATTTTGAGACTGGGCAGCGTGACAAGGCAAAGCAATGGTTTGAAAATATAAAAAGTACTAGTACTGATCCAGCGATACTTTCATCGACAGATCAATACTTGAAAGAGTTAAATGAATTTTAGAACATTAAAGATTTTTTGTTATGCCGTGTGGTAAAAAAAGAAAAAGACATAAGATCTCTACTCACAAGAGAAAAAAGAGACTAAGAAAGAACAGACACAAGAAGAAGTAATTGTGCTTTCTTGGGTTATTTGAGTTAATCAAGTTTTCATATTAAACATTTAGGAATTGAGTAACGAATTGATAATTAATTCAACTCAAAACGGATGTCGAATAGCCCTTTTAAAAGATAAAAAATTATCCGAGTTTCATCAAGACGATGATGGACATCAGTTCAACGTAGGTGACATTTACCTAGGCCAAGTGAAAAAAGTTGTGCCTGGGCTGAATGCCGCCTTTGTTGATATTGGGTATGAAAAAGATGCATTTCTGCATTATTTGGATCTCGGACCCCAGCTTCAGTCGTTGAATAAATGCACGAAACAGATTCTCTCTGGCAAAATGGCCGGAAAAAATCTGAACGGCTTTAAACGACTACCTGATATTAATAAGCTAGGGAAGATGAACCAGGTTTTGTCAAAAAACCAAAGAGTTCTCGTACAGGTTGTAAAAGAACCGATTTCTACAAAAGGGCCAAGACTATCCAGTGAGTTGTCAATTGCTGGTAGGTATATAGTACTCGTACCATTTTCGGATTCAGTAAGTGTTTCCAAGAAAATAGCAGATAGTGCTGAGCGTAAAAGATTGCTTCGTCTAATCAATTCGATTAGACCAGAAAACTTTGGAATCATCATTCGAACAGTTGCACAAGGTAAAGATGTAGCTGAACTCGACAGAGATTTGACCAGCTTGGTAGACAAGTGGTCGAAGGGAATGGAGAAACTGAAGAAGGTGAAGCCTAACGAAAAGGTGATTGGCGAGATGAATCGCGCTAATTCCATTCTTCGTGATGTTCTCAATGAATCGTTTGATAGTATAGTGGTTGATGAAAAAGCACTATACCATGATGTCAGAGATTTCATCAGAGAAATCGCTCCTGATAAGGAGAAAATTACAAAGCTTTACAACGGTAAAGCCAAAATATTTGAAGCCTACGGAATAGAAAAACAACTGAAAGGTTTGTTTGGACAGTCTGTAAGCATAGATGGAGGGGGATATCTCATCATCGAGCATACTGAAGCACTGCATGTCATAGATGTCAACAGTGGTAATAAGTCTAACGCAGAGGATAATCAAGAAAGCACCGCACTAAAGGTGAACTTGGATGCTGCTAAGGAGATCGCCAGGCAGTTGAGATTGCGTGATATGGGTGGTATCATCGTTATCGATTTTATCGATATGAGAAAAATAGAGAACAAAAAAGCTCTTTTCTCTAAGATGAAGGACGAGATGAAAACGGATCGTTCTAAGTATACCATTCTGCCTCTGTCTAAGTTCGGTTTGATGCAAATCACCAGACAGCGTGTAAGACCTGAACTAAACATCAAGACTAGGGAAGTTTGCCCATCTTGTAATGGTACTGGGAAAGTCACTGCGTCTATTCTAGTGACTGATCAGATCGAAAAGGATGTCGAGCACATCATGACTAAACAGAATGAAAAGAAACTAACTATCAGCCTACATCCATATTTGTATGCGTACTATACCAAAGGCTTGTTTTCAAGACAATGGAAATGGTACTTTAAGTACAAGCGTTGGATCAACGTGGTAGAAGATTCATCAATGGCGATTTTGGAGTACAACTTCATCAATAGCCTAGGAGAAGAGATCGCACTTTAAGTGCGATCTTTTTTTTGCTTAAAATTTTACGCCGACCTTGAGATGCAGCATATCCATACGTATGGATAGGTCTGCGGCTAGGTCGTCATTCTGATCACGAACAACATTGACCAAGCCTCGGTCATAAAACACACCGGCATAAAGCCGCGTATTGATTTCTGCGCCATACTCTACACCAATACCTCCAGTAAAGGAAAAGTCAAAGAATCGGAATTTTTCAATCATGATATAGTCTTTGTCAAAAGCTTGGTCGTAGAGCAAAATTTCTCCCATGAAACCTAGCTGGAAAAACAAACGCAAATCAGGCTGAATCTCACTGGTGAACAGTTTAAGTGTGGCGGGAATTTGAAGGTATTGTGCTTTGTACTCTTCTTTTTGATTGATTATGCTCGTTGTGATTTGATCAAAATCAGATGCAACAACAGATATTTTTTTGGGAGCGAAAAGGATGCCGGTACTAAAGGCATAAGTCTCAGTGATAGGAAAATCAATCTCTAATCCGAATTTGGCTCTAAAAGCCATGTCCCCTTTGGATACTTGACTATCATCACTAGGCTGATAGGTTGTTCTGGTAAAGGAAAAACCAGGTGAGACCGTCAGTCCAATATTAGGCTGGGCGATACAGATAACACACGAGAATAGGAGCGGTAATAGGGCTAGACATTTCTTCATGAGAATAAAATAAATACTTTTGTTGGTGATAATCAGATCTTATGGATAGTTATAAAATTACAAATCTAAAGCCCATCTTATTGAAGACGAATAGAATATTTCGAATAATTCTTAAAATTAGTTTTTGGTGTCTTCCTTTAGTGTGGTTGAGCGCATGTCAGCAGGATGCATGTGATCAATGGAAGGATTATAATGAGGTCTCCGTGGAGATCCCTGTAGAGCACTTAGAAGACGAATTAGGAAAGCTGGAATCATGGGAAGAAGTAGTTCTTTTTTTGGGTGCGAATCGAGTGATGGCTGACTATTTTTTGGATGCCAATCAATACCCTAATGATACGATATTGGCCAAGAGGCTATATGGCCTTATGAGAAACCCTCATATCGACACATTGTTTACGGAGGTTGGAGAGTACTTTGAGCAATTTGATCAGGAGAATCTGACAGAGTTAGAGTCTGCATACCGTGTGATCAAACATCATTATCCAGACGTAGTGATGCCTAGGATACAGACCATCATCACTGGGCAGTACAACGATCTTTATGTTTCTGATTCGTTGATTGTACTGGGACTGGATTTTTTTATGGGATTGAATGCTAAGTATCCACCTAATGATGTGCCTATGTACATTGTCAAACGGTACATGAAAGAGAGCGTAGCTCCGATAGTTCTCAGTTTTGTATCGAATGAGTTCAACTATATAGACACACAGCATGGGACGCTATTGGCGGACATGATTAACGTGGGAAAGTCCTATTACTTTGTCTCCACGACACTACCATGCAAACCTGATTCATTGATTATTGGTTATACGGATGAGGAGATGAATTTAGTAGAACAAAACCAAGAAGTGATATGGGCGAGTTTCATCCAAAATGAAGTGCTCTATGAAACGGATCATGCGATTAAAAACAAGTTTGTCGGCGAAGCTCCTAATGTCTATGAGATAGATGAGAAATGCCCTGGGCGAGTAGGGGCATGGATTGGCTGGCAGATCGTTCGTAAGTATATGGAGAACAATTCTGATGTGTCTCTGCAGCAGCTCATGCGAGAGACTGATGCGCATAAGATATTTCAACAATCAGGGTACAAACCTAGGAATCTTTAGCGTGTACAAGTCGCTCCACAAATGATAGAAACTTCGGCGCTTGGAGTTTGAGATCAAATTGTCTTTCGGCTAGTTGACGGCTATTGATTTGATAACTGTGGAGCAGTTCGGGATTGTCTAGGAAGGGCGTGATTTTTTCCTTGAAGCTATCGCTAGAGTCGTGGACAAAGTGAACGCCACACTTTGCTTGGTAGATAAGTTCAGCGATCCACCCGTCAAAGTTGGTGATGATGAGTTTGCCAGCAGCTAGCGCATCGAATAGTTTGTTAGGGCTGCCTGTGAATAGGCTGCTATAATTCGCAAAGGAAATCAACATGGCATCTGATTGCTCCATGAGCTTTGCCATCGCTTTTTTATCCGAAAAGCCACGAATCTCTACATTCTTCAGTTGCTTGTCAGCGATGAGTTGTTCGATAGCAGGCTTGTCTGCCCCAGCTCCGACCATGACAAAACGTATAGGGAGATTCTGAACCTGCTCAGCGATGGAGATGACCCGAAAGAGGTCGTTGGCCAAGCCGAATGTGCCCGTATAGCAGATGACAAATTCATTCGTTGACTTCTGTTTTTCAGTTGGTTGAAAGAAAGCACAGTCGCTGATGTTGTAGATGGTTTCAGTAGCCACGCTGGGCGCGATGGACTGGATGTGTGAGGTGATAGGTGGAGACATACCGATGTTGCCAATCGAGTGTCTGTAAAATGTTTTTTCCATCCATCGTGTCAGATACTTAAGGGGCCAAGCACGGATAAATCCCATCTCTATGGGGACCAAAGGCCACAGGTCTCCCACCTCAAAGAAATAAGGTCTTTTATAGAAGAATTTGTTGAAGAGTCCAATCATCCCTGTGGTGAGCGGAGTGGTCATGATATAGCAGCAGTCGATGGCTTTGTGCCGCATGGATGTGCGACAGGCCAAATAGCTATAGCTGAGGAAAGCTATGATTCGTCTCCAAAACTTATAGGTATTGTCATAGGGGACATGAAGGTAGATGACTCGGATGCCAGCGATATTTTTCACTGTTTTAGGTGCATTGTGTGTGGTTATCATCGTGACCTCATGCCCGTTTTCTACCAATGTTCTAGCGAGTAGGTAGGATCGGATGCTTCCTCCTTCGGTTGGGGTTTTGAAGAATTGATGAAAATATAATACGTTCAAAATGTCGTGATTTGACAAAGTAAATAATAAAGTCGAATTTAGCTGGATACAACTAATCCTGCTAACAATACCTAAATCAATAATAGCGCGAATATGTCAAATGCGAAAAAAGTGATTTTTTCCACCTGTACCAGACTCTTCTTAGGATTTACTTTCATATTGTTTTCGCACTAACAATTATTTGAATAATAAGAGGTGAAATAAAACAAGGGGGAGTTCATCAACTTCGCCTATCTCGATGATCGTGGCAAGTACAATGTCAAATCGGATTCTATTTATATCAAGATACGATTAGATTTTATGCGCATAAGCTGCCTTTGCTGCTCATGTGCTTAGTGACAGGGGCCTTAAAGACAGTGCTAGGGTCTGTCTTTAAGGCTAATTAGTAGTATGCTGCTTTCATGGGGAAGTACAAAAAACTGAAGTGACTTTATCTCCTGCATGACGAGGTGCTAGTAAGCGAGCTGGCAGAGGTTAAAGCAAAATACCTCTCTGCGACACAGTTTTTTGAATCCCATCACCAAAAGCTGAACATCATACTAGCCAAAACACCAATAGACTATCTCGATCCAGGTGATGTGCTATTGACTGCTTAGGGACGAAATACGGAAGAGCTGTGTGTCAGGTATGAGCATTTCATCAATGAGTTTTACGCTGTGCAGTTTGGGAGAGAAAAATACATACAGGCAGAGCAAGCTAAAACCAGAGAGTGTTTCGGTGCATTTGCTCAGAGGGAAAAGACTAGGGATACCTTACTTCGTGATCCTCTCTAGTTTTTGGTGTGAATTGAAGAGGTGTTAAAACAAAAAACCCGTTAGAAAATAAATTCTAACGGGTTTTTGTTTTTTTAGCTTTTTGCTCCTCTTGTTGGACTCGAACCAACGACCCTCTGATTAACAGTCAGATGCTCTAACCAACTGAGCTAAAGAGGAATGTATTGAAGTCATCTTTATGACCTCCCCGATTTGGGAATGCAATGTTAGTAGCTATATTTTAGATTCACAATATCCGAGCATAAAAAAGTGTAAATCTTTTTTGAATATGTAAGTGTTGTGTCTGTTTGTAGTACATGGTTTATGAATAATTCGGACATAGTGTCTGCGAAAGAGAGTGGGATCTGAATTTTTAAGTCATAATGACATGTTTTAATGCAAGATGCACACTTGGTATAAAATTCTCTATAGGGTTGGTGTAAATGATTATTAAACCTTAAAATTTTATAGATATGTCACTTATTCATTACAACCCAGCAAGAACTACAACACAAGGTGTTAACAGATTCTTTGATGATATTTTTGGCGATAATTTTTTTAATACAGACGCCGTTCAGTACAAGAGTTTCGTGCCGCAGGTAGATATTTCTGAAACCGACAAGGCATTTGAGTTGCAATTTGCATTGCCAGGATTCAAAAAATCTGATATTAAAGTGGATTTGAATCAAGGTGTACTGACTGTGTCGGGAGAGAGAAAGTTCGAAGAGAAAAAAGATGGCAAAAATTACCATGCTGTAGAAACCCGATATGGATCTTTTAAGCGAGCGTATCAACTGCCAGACAGCATCAACGATGAGCAACTGGATGCCAAATATGAAGACGGTATTCTAAACATCTTGGTACCTAAAGACGTAAAGAAAGTACAGCAAAAAAGTATAGCAGTAAAATAAGTTTAGGTTAGGTTGGTTTGAACCCCGATTCTGGATTTCGCAAGAATGAATGGTCGGGGTTTTCCTTGTTAAACATTGTTAAACGCTGGATCAAGTTCTATTTTATTACGTTAATTGTTCGGATTCCTTAAAAAATTAAGAATAGTTATGAGTGTAAGAAAAAATTTTATCGGAATGATAGCTGCTTCCATTTTGGGAGGAGCAGTAGCCATAGGTGGCTATGAATTGATTAGGGAGGAGGCATTGCCTCAGGAAAATGCGCAGTCTGAGCAGGGAGTACAGTTTTCGAACTATAACACTATGCCTAAGGCAACGGCACCTGTGGGGATGAATTTTGTAGAGGCGGCTCAGGTAGTGACGCCTGGTGTAGTACATATTAGGAGCACCGTTGGGGCGAGTACGGCCAGCAATGGCCGTTCTGGTGATCCCTTTGAACAGTATTTTAGAGAGTTTTTTGGTGCGCCTGGGCAGGGTTATCAGCAGCGCCCTTCGGTCGGAACAGGTAGTGGGGTCATTATGAGCCCTGACGGGTACATCGCGACTAACAACCACGTGGTGGAGAATGCTGATGATATAGAAATCCTCCTCAATGATAACCGTACGTATAAGGCAGAGTTGATAGGTACGGATCCTACGACGGATTTGGCTCTGCTAAAAATAGAAGAGAAAGGATTGCCATTTGTTCGGTTTGGTGATTCGGATAATATTCAGGTCGGTGAGTGGGTACTTGCAGTAGGTAATCCATTTGAGTTTAGATCTACCGTGACGGCCGGCATCATTAGCGCGAAAGGTAGAAATATTAACATACTGCGCAACCGCAATAGACTTCAGATCGAGTCTTTCTTGCAAACAGATGCGGCTGTCAATCCAGGTAACTCTGGTGGAGCTCTGGTCAACCTCAATGGCGAATTAGTGGGCATCAATACAGCTATTGCTACACCTACTGGTTCTTATGCGGGGTATTCATTTGCCGTCCCAGCCAATCTCGTGAAGAAGGTGATTGGAGACATTAAGGAGTTTGGAGTCGTGCAGCGTGCATTGTTAGGTATCAATATTCAAGATGTCAATGCGAAGCTCTCCGAAGAAGAAAACCTTGGGGTTTTACAAGGGGTCTATGTCAGTGGCGTCAATGCCAATAGTGGAGCATCAGAAGCAGGGATCAAAGAAGGTGATGTGATCATCGCCATTAATGATCGACGTGTCAACAAAACGTCTGAGTTGCAGGAAAAGGTGGCTCTCAACAGGCCTGGTGACCAGATCAAGGTAACCCTGCTTAGAGATGGAAAGGAAAAAACGGTCACGGCTACTCTACAAAATACCCTAGGAACGACAGCTACAGTCGCTGCGACTAACAATAGTGTCATTATTCAAGGAGCCACTTTCGAAGATGCTTCGGATGAGGATATGACTAAGTTGGGCATCAAAGGCGGTGCAAAACTGGTGGTGTTGGAAAGTGGAATATGGAAAGACGCTGGCATCAAGGAAGGGTTTATTATTACAAGGATAGACCGAGGAGCGGTCGCCAATGTGGAGGATTTGTCTCGTGCATTGAGTCAAACTAATGATGGATCTGGTGTCCTCATAGAAGGGATTTACAGCAATGGCCAGAAAGCATACTACGGTATGGGTTGGTAGTTTGGACTCGATTATAAAATTAAAAAGGCCATAGAGTTTAAAATTCTATGGCCTTTTTCTTTCTTATCCTGCCAAATCACTTCATTTTTTGACGAACGTACTGGATTATTCGATGACTGATAGCGACTTGAGTGAGCTTTGTTTTTAGCTTTGTTGAAGCTATTTATTTTAGAAAAACCTATTAACCCTTATGTTATGAGACAGTTATATTTATTGCTTCTCGCGTTGGTCATCATGACCGTGACCTTTTCTGGATGTATCACCGAAGATAACTCTGGAGAAATTGCAGACCTAAAAGAAGAATTACAAGCAGAGATAGATGCGCTCAAAGCGCTATTGGAAGAGAGTAATAGTATTTCGCAAGTGTTGGTTGAAGACAATGTTCTGAAACTTATTTTTGCGAATGGAGAAGTGCTCACCACTATATTACCTGAAAGCGAAATCCCACAGATCGGCGACAATGGCAATTGGTGGATTGGAGCCGTTGATTTGGGTGTTCCAGCACAATCGGAAATTCCAATCATAGGAGCTAATGGCAATTGGTGGATTGGTGGTGAAGATACGGGGGTGAGTTTTGCAGTTACGGATGGTCAAAATGGTAAGGACGGCGTTGATGGTACAAACGGGTCGGATGGCAAAGACGGCGTGGATGGAACCAACGGCAAAGACGGAGTTAATGGATTGACACCCTATATTGGAGAAAATGGTAATTGGTGGATTGGAACGGAGGATACTGGTATAAAGGCCGAAGGGCAAGATGGTACGAATGGCTCTGATGGTAAAGACGGTGTGGATGGTACGAATGGTACTGACGGTAAGGACGGTGTTGATGGAACCAACGGCACGAATGGCTCAGATGGTGTTGATGGTAATACCCCATTTGTCGGAGCTAATGGTAATTGGTGGATTGGAACGGATGATACTGGTATAAAGGCCGAAGGGCAAGACGGTGTTGATGGAACAAATGGATTAGACGGTGCGGATGGGATAGGTATTTCCTCCGTAGAGTATGATCAAACCTCTGGAACATTGACAATTACCTTAGATGATGCTACAGTCTATAGTTTTGTTCTGTCATATGAGGATACACTCAAAGCAGTGAAACTGAACGATCTCAATGGTGAATATATGGTTTCTGCGATTTATAATGGAGACCTGCCGTTCGTGATGTTTGATTATACTGTAGATAACCGCTTAGAAACTGTTACTTATTATACAACAGTGTTAAACCAACCAGTTAAATACTTATCAATTGACAGAAAATACACTGTAGGTGGTGATATAGAATCTCAAACCTATACAGAGTGGGCTACCAAGAAAAAAGCGATTCAAGAAGGAGAAATATGGCCAGAAAAAGAGTTAGGGATTAATATGACTCCAGAAGACGCGTTTTTTGAATTGACAGGGTCAGTCGATGAGACCTTGTCGGATGAATTTTATTTGTCGTTAACTGGGAATGCCGTGTACAAGGATAGTCTTATATATGTGATGGGACTTGATGACAATGGTGAAACTATCGTGAGAAAGTTCATGGTTCGTGAAACTGATGCCACTGAGCCATTTGGAATGATTGAAGTAGGGCCTGAGGGAGTATATGTATGGACAACTCCATATGATGAAGAGAATGAGGAATGGTCTGGTTCGTACGAAACCACTAATTCAGCATATAATTATAGATCGATATATTATGATGGTAGCACCTATGTTTTAGGAGCTAGTGAGACTATTACTTATTACCCTTGGGGGCAACAAGTATTAGCGATTACAGACCCTATAGACGATACCAGTGTTGCTGGTAAAGTGGATGATTATGTAGGTATATATAGTGGGGACTATGAAAATCCTGATAATGCACTCTCGGGAGATTTTAAAACACTGTTTAAAACATATAGCACGTACGAGCCTGGTGACCAGATAGACAACTACTCTCTAGTATATGCTTATGAAGGAGAGAACTTCAGAGGATATGATGATAGCGAAGGAGAGGACGTTTTTTATGTGACTGTTGATAACGGTAAAATTGTTACTGTTGCACTCTTTAATGAAGGAGAAAAAGAGGATATGCTAGGCTTTAACTATACGGATAATAAACTAACTTCTATTGATTATATCTATGAAGCTATTGATGACATAGTTATGGTTAGCTATGATGGACAGGGTAATCCAATTGAGTTTTCGGTTAATCCATCGTTATTAGAAGAGCAATCTGTTGAGGGGAATATCGATAACGAACTCTTGGCATCTCTGGGACTAATTTACTCCTACGATGAGTATGACCCCACGTTAGGGATGGTAGTAGAAAAGTATCATTATCCAGATGCCTATACCCCTTTGATTAATATCACTTATAACTATGATATGAAGAGCTTCATGAATCATACGTTTATGGCAGCTAATCCTTTAACGTCCTTTTTTGACGTGTCTAATGCGATTAGTGAGATCGGCTGGGCGGGTCATGGTAGCGCTACTTTTAATGAGTACCTTAATTTTAACGAAGGAGGCTATCCTGAGGAGATCAAAACATATCTTCAGGTATCTGCTAGCGATGTGCCTTTGGAGGCGACAGATGAGCTTGAAGATTTTGGTATCCCAATCAATGGTTCTGTTGCTGTGAAATACAAGTTGGAATACGTTAAAAAGAATCCTTAAGATATTAGTACCTAATTTAACCTTTGGAAACCTCAGCCTTTTTTGGTTGAGGTTTTTAATTTTATAGCATGAGTAAGCTTAGCCTTTTCTTCTTTGCTTTTGTGTTACTGTTTTCATCTCAAAGTATGATGGGACAGACGATTCTAAATGGACGAGTGGTTGATGATGAAGGGATAGCAATACCTGACGTATTGATATCCACCAATACCCAATCTACTGTGTCAGATGATGATGGCTTTTTTGTGCTTTCGATCAGTAACGATTCTCTTTTGACTATTACTCACGTTAACTATGAGAGCAAATACATTGTTGCAAGGAAGAGGAAGGAGACTATAGTCGTTGAGTTAAAGTTGAAATCACGGCAACTGGAGGAGGTTAGCATCGTCGATGAGTCAAAGGTAGCTTTGGATAGAGTAGACCTTCATGAGATTAGCAGGATGAATGTGCTCTTCGGAGAAAGTGATGTCATTAAGTATCTCGTGACATTGCCAGGGATCGCTAGTATCAATTCTTTTGATGCGGGTATTTCGGTGAGAGGAGGGAGCACCACAGAAAATGCCTTTTTGGTGAAGGGCATGAGAATAGCGGACCCTACGCATATTACCTCTTTGGTCACGGCTTTTGATCCTTATGTACTGAGTAGATCGACCGTGTATAAAAGTGGTTTTCCCTCCATGTACAATGGGAGGTTGTCAGGGTACGTGGATATGAATAATGAGACCATTGAGATCGAGGAGGTAGAGGCAGAGCTTTCTGTGGGGATTATATCTTCATCGGCCAAGGTTGCGATTCTTATCGGGAAGGGTGGGAATAATCAGATTAAATTTTCTGCGAGACAGACCTATCTACATCTAATCTCTACAATGTACAACCGTAAGTCCAAGACGGGTACATTGCCCAAGTATGGTTTTCAAGATTACTCTTTGAGTTACCATGGCCGTATTAGTGATAAGTGGTCCCTGTCAGCTTTTGGTTTGGTCTCAGGAGATGAGTTGCCATTCGAACTAACCCAAAATGATAATCAGCATATGCAATGGAACGCACAGTCTGCTGTAGTTTCTTTGGATAGAAAACTCAAGAGAAATGGTTCGCTGAAAATACTGGGAGGAGTGAATGGTAACGAATCAGTATTTGAACAGGATTCAAATGACCAATATATCTCTTCAGAGGCGAACAATCAGTCTGTCTCCGTACGTTGGGATCAGCCTCTGACCCAAACATTTGCTTATCATATGGGCTACAGCTATGAGCGGAATGATTATAGCCTGTCGAAAAACGAACGGGACGAAAGCATTTCGAATAATAGCATGCAGAGCCTGTACGGGGATTTGATCGTCTTCCCAAATTTAAACTGGGTATTGACCGGAGGGATTAACATGACTTATTATGAAGGTCTCAGGTCTTTTTATGATGTTTCCCCTCGCGTGAAGGTTGAATATCTCTTAGATGATTTGGAGCTGTGGGTAGATTATGCACGTACGCGACAGTACGAGGAAAAACTCCCTTTTTTCGCGATTAGAAGTCCAATGGATATCCCTGTACCCTTAGGCGATAACAACCAGTCTGCCCGCTGTGATGCGGTATCTTTAGGTGCTAAGTATGAACTACTGGAAGGGTTAAAACTTACTTCATCTGTCTTCTTTAAAAGGCTGGATTATATAAAGGATTTCAGTGCGAGCAGCCGGTCCAATTTGGAATTTGAGTACATAGAAATGGTAGAAGGGCAAGGGCATGCCTATGGAGTAGAAGCAGAGCTAGTATGGACGCACCAAAAATTGTCAGCTGGTGTGAATTATACCTATTTGGAATCAAAAAGACAGTTTGATGAGATCAATGAAGGAGATGTTTTTAGTCCACCTTTTGATATTACCTCTAGTGCTGGCGTCAGTCTGTCCTATGCGCTCAATCGACATTGGTTTATGTCGGCTTTTTGGACTTATACTTCGGGTATCTATGTGACTGTTCCTGAAGGGGTGGCGGTGGCCAAGGACATCACCAATCCAGGGACTACGGTTAACTATGTGCCGATATATGGTGATCGCTATAACTACCGCTTACCAGCGCGTCACCGTCTTGATTTGGGAATTAGCTATAGGCGGCCTGTTAAGAACAAGCA
This sequence comes from Reichenbachiella agariperforans, assembly GCF_900142205.1. Classification (GTDB taxonomy): domain Bacteria; phylum Bacteroidota; class Bacteroidia; order Cytophagales; family Cyclobacteriaceae; genus Reichenbachiella; species Reichenbachiella agariperforans. The sequence continues at coordinate 349,394 of NZ_FRAA01000002.1, read as the reverse complement.
CGCTATCAAATTTTCAGGAGGTACTTATAACACCTACAATCACAAAAATGTCGATTTTATTTATCTAGAAGCGGAGCAAACCAGCACCTATTTGGTTTCTTTCGTCCCCAAGAGTAGAATGGTTTTGCCTTTTGTTCCTTATCTCTCCATTACTTTTTACCTGAACGAGAAAGGAGGGAAAAATGGTTAGTAGGCATGGTTGGGTAGTTTTGGTTTTTATGTGCTGGGCTTGTGATTTCAATAGAGAATTAGAGACGCCCTATATCGAACCTCATGACCAGTACTTTGTGGAGTGTTATATGCGCCCTGATGAACTGTATAACCTTACGGCTACAGAGGTCTCCCCTATTTTCGAGGAGTATATTTTGGATTATTCCCTAGATTTTGATGTTTATATCATAGATCAAGACACGGTAGAGTTGCGACAGAGTCTATTCGTAGAGCCTGAGACGGGGTATATATACAACTATGGCAGTGGTCGCAGACTGCCAGAGAATATAGCGGGAGTTAGTATGTTAGTGATCAGTCCGGCCAGGGATACGATTCGTGCGTATAGTCGGGTTCCAGAACAGATATTACTCGATACAGCTTTTTTGATTCACAACCAGGTCAACATTTCATTTTACACTTCGGAGGATTCTGAGGATAATTATTACATCTATTACTTGAATTATGACGTGCTAAATCATTCGGGTGCTCAGATTAAAAAAAGTGAGGTTGCCTATTTAGATTTTCATGATTATTCGGAGCGAGTGTTAAAGCAGTCTTCTTTGTCAGGAGATTCGTTAGATTATGCGGATGAGGTGCAGGTAACGTTGATGCGAGTGACACGCGAGAATTTTCTCTACCAGAGGTCCCTACAGGATGCGAAAAATGCTAGTAAAGACAATGTAACCTATCCAGCACCACTGGAAGGAAATATAGAGAATGGAGTGGGGATTTTCACCTGCTATACAGAGGATATACGTCGACTCGTTGCGCATGAGAATGTCTCAGGAAACAGCTTGCCATTCTAAATGTTTTGATAGATTTGTTAAAACATAAAAACCCAAATTATGTCAAATCAATACGGAATAAAAGAGGCCATCGATAGCCTCGGATTATCACCTGCCGAACTAGGTAGCAGTACTGGTAGCACTTGGATCAAGAGTACTGGCAGTGAAATATCATCTCATTCTCCAGCAGACGGTCTCCTGATAGGGAAAGTTCAGGCTTCTGATGAGAAGACCTATCTTCAAATCAGAGAGACAGCTCAAACGGCTTTTAAAGCTTGGCGACAAGTGCCAGCACCTAAGAGGGGCGATGTAGTGCGCCAGCTAGGTGATGCCTTGAGAGAAAAGAAAGAAGCACTTGGCAAATTGGTGTCTTACGAGATGGGAAAATCCTATCAAGAGGGACTCGGAGAAGTACAGGAGATGATCGATATCTGCGATTTTGCGGTGGGTCTTTCTCGACAGCTCTATGGATTAACCATGCACTCTGAGCGACCAGGTCATAGAATGTACGAGCAGTATCATCCGTTAGGGATTGTTGGGATCATTTCGGCATTTAACTTCCCAGTAGCTGTTTGGGCTTGGAACACAGCTTTAGCTTGGGTGTGTGGTGATGTGGCCATATGGAAGCCAAGTGAAAAGACTCCACTCACGGCCATTGCGTGCCAAAAAATTACTGCAAAGGTATTTGCTGAGAATGACGTACCCGAAGGGGTAAGCAACCTCGTGATTGGTGATGCGCAGATTGGCCAGTTGCTGAGTGCCGATAGTCACGTGCCACTCGTGTCGGCAACAGGTTCTACCCGAATGGGCAAAGCTGTGGGAGAGACAGTAGGCAAGCGTCTTGGACGTGCATTGCTAGAGTTGGGTGGTAACAATGCCATCATTATTACACCAAATGCGGACTTGGATATGTCACTCATCGGGGCGGTATTCGGAGCAGTTGGCACTTGTGGTCAGCGTTGTACTTCGACCCGTAGATTGATCATTCATGAGGATATATTTGATGAGGTAGCTAGCAAACTGAAGAGTGCCTATGCTCAACTCAAAATTGGGAATCCACTTGATGAGAAGAACCATGTCGGTCCCTTGATCGATACGTTAGCGGTCGATATGTATGAGCAGTCTATTGCAAAAGCAAAGGCTGAGGGAGCCAAAATGATAGTGGACGGAGAAGTGTTGACAGGAGACGACTATGCTTCAGGATGCTATGTGAAACCTGCGATTTTTGAAGTTAAAAATGATTATGAGATCGTGCAGCATGAAACCTTTGCGCCGATACTTTATTTGATTCGCTACAAAGACCTAGATGAAGCGATTGCTATTCAAAACGATGTGCCACAAGGGCTTTCGTCGGCGATAATGACACGCGATATGCGTGAGTCCGAGCAATTTTTGTCCTATGCAGGTTCTGATTGTGGGATTGCCAATGTCAATATAGGAACCTCAGGTGCTGAAATAGGTGGTGCATTCGGAGGAGAAAAGGAAACAGGAGGAGGTCGAGAGTCTGGTTCAGACGCCTGGAAAGTCTATATGCGTAGACAAACTAATACGATTAATTATACCAACAATCTGCCATTAGCTCAAGGGATTAAATTTGAGTTTTAATAGCGATTTTCACTAATACTCTAGGGCTTAGGTGCTTTTTAATTAAATTAGGAAACACTTAAGCCCTATGTATCTACAGCAGCTGTACATTCGACGAGTTTTTAACATATGCGTCCTAATGTTTTTAGGGGTGCAAATGGCTGTGGCTAAATTGGATTCCCTGTCTATACAAGCACCTCGGTTGAATTTTCATCATATCGATGGGTTGAATAATAATAAGATTACGGCGTTTTGTCAAGATCATGATGGTTACATGTGGATAGGAACCTATAATGGCCTACATCGATATGATGGACAAAATTATCGTCTTTTCTTGCATAACGGAGATTCGAGTGCTCTCAAATCTAGTCGTATAAAGTGTTTGTTGGAAGATTCCCGAAAGACCCTCTGGGTAGGATCTATGGATGGCCTGTCCCGTTATGTACTAACGCAGGATAGGATTGAGACCATAGAAGTAGAACAGCGTTATTTTCCAGATTTACAATCCCCTAATATTATTCTAGATTTTGTAGAAGATCCTGAGAGAGAGCGCTTGTTGGTAGCCTCTTTTACCGAAGGATTGTTAGTCTATGACTATCGATCAGATCGTTTTTATCCCTATTTTGAAGCAGGGAATGAGGCTCCATTGTTTAATTATGCTTTTAGTAGTTTAGAACTACGTGCACTGGCTCTTGATCATAAACACCAAAGACTTTGGGTTGGAAGCAGTGCTAAGTACTTAAACTACCTAGATCTAGAAACGGATGAGGTGGGTAAAATAGGCCTACTAGATGAAAATGGGCATGTAGTAGAAGATATTGTCTCATTAGAGATTGTGAATGAAAATAATCTCTGGGTAGGCACATTAGAAAAAGGAGTATTTGTTATTGACATTAGTAAAAAAAAGCCAGTGGTACTCCATCATTATTATCACGATCGTGGTGATCCCTTTTCGCTCAGAAACAATTTTGTTACCCAGATATACTTGGACAAAGAGAAAAGGATTTGGGTATGTAATGATAATGGAGGGTTACATCTATACGATGCACAGATAGATGGGTTCCATAGCTACATTCCCGATAGTAGTCCTAATTCTATTACCAATATATCTATTCGCTGTGTTTACCAAGATCAGCAAAACCGTCTATGGGTAGGAACGGCATTAGAAGGGGTCGATATAGTAGACCCGCTATTGTATAAATTCCAGCACCTTCAAAAGACCTATTCCCAGAAGGTTAATTTGAGTAACAATATTATTCGATATTTTCACGAAGATAGCGAAGGGCGTATGTGGATTGCTACAGATGGAGGTGGTGTTAATATTTTTGATCCGATAGATAAGACCGTTGAAGTATTGAAGTGGGAAGAAGGAAAAAACCATAGCTTGTCTTCGGATGCTGTCCTTACAATGCTGGAAGTGGAAGAGGGAGAGGTTTGGGTAGGAACTTGGAAGGGGGGAATTAATATCATAGATGAAAAGACATTAGAGGTTTCTTTCTTTCAGCCAGAAAATGGCGCACTAAAGAGTGTTTTCGAACTAATTCAGGATAAAGAAGGGATGATCTGGGCGACTAGTTTTGGTCAAGGAGTACAGCGTATTGATCCAACTACTGGACAAGTGAAAAGCTATCTACATGATAGAAAAGATCCAAATAGTCTAAAGAGCAACTTGACATTTGCTCTTTTTGAGGATAGTCAGGGCAATATTTGGGTAGGAGGAGCGACTAGCGGACTCTATATATTAAGACATGAAAACAAGGGGAGTGGAAAGTTTGAACAACTTCAATTCAAGACTGGTAGGCCATTAGATATAGCGAATGATTGGGTAGCTCAAATATATGAAGGCAATGATCAGAACATTTACTGTGCTACTTCATCAGGACTCATAAAAGTTGATCCGGAGACGATGCTTTTTGAAAATGTAATTAAAGGTAAGCTGCCAAGTCATGATATTCGTTCCATATTACAAGATAAAAGGGGTAGATTTTGGATAGCCTCTGTAAATAAGCTGAGTCAGTACGACCCGTTGGCAGATAGTGTTATTAGCTACACTTATAGAGACGGTTTACAAAATGATGAATTTACAAAAAATGCCGCTTATATCTGTCAAGATGGGGTGATTTATCTGGGAGGAACTCAGGGGGTGAATTATTTTGATTCAGAAAATATCCCTTTTAATGAATGTCCACCACAGGTACATATTACAGGTCTAAAATTATTTAACAAAGTGGTTGAGCCTAATGATTCTACAGGGCTGATACAGGAGCACATTAGTACGGTTGATGAAATTACTTTTGACAATGAGCAGTGGCGTTTTACTCTGTCCTACATTGGGCTGAACTATACAAGTCCAGAGTATAATGCTTATGCATTTATGCTAGAGGGGTTGGACACGGATTGGAATTATGTAGGAAATCAGAAAGAAGTAACCTACTCGCATTTGCCTTTCGGTCAATATGTTTTTAAAGTAAAAGCCGCTAATAACGATGGGGTATGGCAAGAATCTCCAGCGTCGATACGTATCATTATTTTACCTCCGTGGTGGTTGACATGGTGGGCCATTTCGGCAGTAGTGATTTTGGCGGGGTTGATTATTTATGCTTTTATTAGATGGAGAATATTTAAGATTTCCATCAGAGAGCAGCAGCTCAAGGTAATGGTGAAAGAGAGAACAGCACAGCTTAGCGAGAAAAATAAAGAGTTGAAAGACCTTAATTTAGCGATTACTGATCAAGCTGAGGAGTTAAAGGCATACAACGACGCCCTCAATGAAATGAATGAAAAGCTAGAAGAGCTGGTCGAGATACGTACGCAAGAGATTAGAGATAAGAATAGCAAGCTGACCAAGTTTGCTTTTGACAATGCACATCGGGTACGAGGGCCATTGACTCGGATTATGGGACTTATGAGTCTGATCAAAAAAGAATCAGAATTCGACCAGCGTGAATTTTGGATTGAAAAAGTAGCCGAAGCATCAAAGGAAATGGACGATATCACCAGAGATATGGGAAGTGAAATTGACTCGCACCTCAAAGAGGAGTAGTTGAGTTTTGATTAGTATTGCCTCTTATTTTTACCAACTATTATATCATGCGCCGTTTCTTAGGGTTATTTTGTTTGCTGTCTAGTCTAAGTGCCGTTTCACAAAATGATTTTAGAGCAGGTTTTATAATCAATCACCAACAAGACACTATTTCAGGATATATAGATTATCGAGGCAACAAAACAAACTCTGAGAAATGCTTTTTTAAATCAGAGCTAGACTCAGAAGATAAGATTACCTATACGCCCCAAGAGATCCAGTCCTATCGTTTTATAGACAGTAAATATTATGTTGCTCAGCGTTTCGAAACCAAAGAGGGTTCGAAGATGGTGTTTACAGAGTATTTAATAGACGGGATTGTAGATTTCTACTATTATTTTGACTCAGAGGGTGGGCATTATTTGATTGATTGTGATGGGGAATTGAGACCTTTAAATAATGAGGAGGTAGAAACCTATGAAAATCATCATACTTACAAAAGTGAGAGCAAGGAATATGTTGGATTATTGAGATACGCCTTTAGAGATAGCCCTACGTTGATGCGAAAGGCAGGTTCTAAACCTCTAAATCACAAGAATTTAATTAACCTAGGGAGTCAATACCATGCAGAGGTCTGTGCTGACGAATCATGCATAGTGTACGAGAAGAAATTACCCGCAGCTACAGTCAATTTTGGTCCGCTCATAGGTGGGCAGCTGGTTTGGTTAAGGAGTGGTGAAAATGCCTATCGAGACGCGTCACGTTACTTAAACGGAAATACCTACTCTTCAAACCCTTACGGCCTAGCGGGTCTATTTGTTAGGATCAATCTGCCTAACTTAGATGAAAGAGTATATTTTCAATATGAGATTAGTTATCAGAGATGGACTGCTTCTAGTCTTAATGTTGAACATCTCGAAATTTATGATATTGATCGTCGTAATTATATTGTCTTCGATAACCAGATGGTTAGCAATTCGTTGGTATGGCGGTTTCATTTTCCAAACAAAAAACTTAGACCGATACTAGCGGCAGGTGTCTTTATGGATTTTATAGTTGACCAAGATGGATACCGCGATCAGACTATTCACTATCATGATGGAGGTCCCTATGACGGGGAGGTATTTTATTACCCAACGGGTAGATATGAACTGAGTTCATCTAATGTCGGGGTTAATTCTGGTATTGCTTTTGGATCAGGCTTAGTGTACCAAACCGCGAAAAAACGAGAGATTCATATGGATCTAAAATATCAGCTGGGACTCGGTTACTTTGGAAAGATGAGTTCTCACCAATTATTGTTCACTCTCGGGTATGGTTTGATAAAGAGGAAATAAAAAACCACTGCCTTGATGTCTGGCAGTGGTTTAGCATGTGTTGATTTTTACTGCGCACCCTTGATGATCTCATCGACTACTTCTGGGTTGAGTAGTGTGGAGGTGTCACCTAGGTTTGAAGTGTCCTTTTCGGCAACCTTTCTCAGGATTCTACGCATGATCTTACCAGATCTGGTTTTTGGCAACCCTGATACGATCTGCACCTGGTCTGGCTTGGCGATTGGTCCGATGATTTTGCTGACCGTAGCACGAATTTCCTCTTTGAGATTCGCTTCCGTGCGTCCTTCCATATCACAGATCACATAGGCGTAGATACCTTGCCCCTTGATGTTGTGTGGGAAACCGACCACTGCCGATTCGATGACTTTTGGGTGCTCGTTGATGGCATTTTCTACTTCGGCTGTGCCCATTCTGTGTCCAGAGACATTGATGACATCATCGACACGGCCTAGGATGCGGTAGTATCCGTCCTCGTCTCTTTTAACTCCATCTCCAGTGAAATACATCCCCTTATACGTGGAAAAGTAGGTGTTGATGCAGCGCTCATGATCGCCGTAGGTCGTGCGTATCATTGAGGGCCAAGGGTGACTGATGCACAGGTTGCCTTGTACGCCGTTACCTTTCAGTATGTTGCCATCAGGGTCTACGATCACTGGACGGATGCCCGGTAGCGGTAGAGTTGCATAGCCGGGTTTGGTAGGAGTGAGTCCCGCTAGTGGAGAGATCATAATTCCTCCTGTTTCTGTCTGCCACCACGTATCGACGATTGGACATTTGCCCTTGCCGATATGATCGTGGTACCAGTGCCATGCTTCTTCGTTGATGGGTTCACCTACCGTACCGAGTACTTTGAGCGAGTCCAGTTTGTAGGGTGTGACCGCTTCTAGTCCATATGCCTGTAGGGCACGGATGGCTGTAGGCGCAGTGTAGAACTGATTGACCTTGTACTTGTCAACGATCTCCCAAAATCTACCTGCATCGGGATAGGTTGGTACCCCCTCGAACATGATCGTAGTAGCTCCTGTGAGTAAGGGGCCATATACGATATAGGAGTGTCCTGTAATCCAGCCGACATCTGCGGTACACCAGTACACATCATCGGTGTTGTATTGAAACACGTTTTGGAACGAATACTGGGTGTAGACCATGTAACCTCCTGTAGTGTGTACGACTCCTTTGGGCTGTCCCGTCGAGCCAGATGTGTACAGGATGAAGAGCATGTCCTCTGAGTCCATTTCTTCGGCCTTATTGTTGGCGTCTACTTTGGCCACTTCGTTATGCCACCATAGGTCTCTGTCTGCCTTCATGGTGACAGGCGTCTTGGTGCGCTCTACGACGATGACTTTTTCGACTGTTGTTGTTTTTTCTAGTGCTTCGTCCACGACTGATTTTACGCCGATGGATTTGGCTCCTCTGAAGTTGCCGTCTGAAGTTAAGACCATTTTGGCCTCACAGTCGATGATACGGTCTGCGAGTGCTGACGATGAAAAACCAGCAAATACTACAGAGTGTACCGCACCGATACGGGCACAGGCCAGCATCGCAATGGCCGCCTCTGGGATCATCGGCATGTAGATGATAACGCGATCGCCTTTTTGGATGTTGTTATTGAGCAGGACGTTGGCAAATTCACACACCTTCTGGTGGAGCTGCTTATAGGTGAGTGTGATGTTGTCCTCCTTGGGGTTGTTGGGTTCCCAGATGATGGCGGGCTTGTCTCCTATGGTGAATAGGTGGCGCTCAAGGATGTTTTCGGTGATGTTGAGTTTTCCGTTGATGAACCATTCTGCTTTGCCCTTCTCAAAATCTGATTCTACTACTTTGTCCCATCTTTTTCTCCAGTAAAACTGATTGGCTACTCTCTCCCAAAAGGTGTCGGTATTGGCAACACTCTTTTCGTAGGCCAAAAAGTATTCACTGAGGTTTTCTACTTTGCTTAACATGTATAATAATTTAGTCTCGTTTTTTAAGAAAATAAATATACTTTCTTTTCCATCAAAACCTAAGAAGTATTAGCTAGGAAGGGTCAAAATGATGCTTAATGTCTAAGATTAGATTGATAATGAACTCGCTAGAATCAGAGAGCAAAAGAGATAGTTTATTAGCTTTGCGGCATTATTCATAGCTCGATACCATGGACGAAAGATATATGCAGCGAGGCGTGTCGGCCTCTAAAGAAGACGTACACAACGCCATCAAAAACATAGACAAAGGCGTATTCCCAAATGCCTTTTGTAAAATCGTCCCTGATATGCTCGGTGGTAGCGAGGACTACTGCAACATCATGCATGCCGATGGTGCAGGGACCAAGTCGTCTTTGGCCTATATGTATTGGAAAGAAACGGGTGATCTGTCGGTCTGGAAAGGGATCGCGCAGGATGCGGTCATCATGAACACCGACGATCTGCTGTGTGTAGGTGCAGTCGACAACATCTTGCTCTCGTCCACGATAGGTAGGAACAAAAATTTGATTCCGGGCGAAGTGCTCACCGCACTGATCGAAGGCACAGAAGAAGTCCTCCAGATGCTCCGTGACAATGGTGTGGATATCAAATCTACGGGTGGTGAAACAGCTGATTTGGGTGATCTCGTACGTACCGTCGTAGTAGACAGTACCGTCATCGGCCGCATGAAAAGAGCCGATGTGATCAGCAATGAGAAAATCACAGGCGGTGACGTCATCGTCGGACTAGCCTCGTATGGACAGGCCAACTATGAGACCGAGTACAACGGCGGTATGGGTAGCAACGGATTGACTTCTGCGCGCCATGATGTCTTCGCCAAGAAGTACATGGAGAAGTATCCAGAGTGTTTTGACCCATCTGTACCAGCTGAGCTTATCTACTCAGGGAGCAAAGATTTGCTAGACAAAGTAGAAGGCTCACCGCTAGACACAGGTAAACTCGTCTTGTCACCGACCAGAACCTACGCGCCTATCATCAAAAAGATACTGGAGGGCTATAGATCACAAATCCATGGTATGGTACACTGTAGCGGTGGCGCCCAGACCAAAGTACTACACTTCGTCAATGATGTACATGTGATCAAAGACAATCTCTTCGAGATTCCTCCGCTGTTCAAGCTGATTCATGAGGAGAGTGGTACGGACTGGAAAGAAATGTACAAAGTCTTCAACATGGGGCACCGTATGGAACTCTATGTACCAGAAGAGCTAGCGGCAGAGATCATCGCCATTTCGGAATCCTTCGGCGTACCTGCTCAAATCATCGGTCGCGTAGAATCCTCCGAAACCACCAAAGCCACCATCAAAACGGTGAACGGCGAGTTCGAGTATTTGAAATAAGACATGGGTGAACTGTGCGTACTCCAAGGGTTTAGAAAAGCCCCACTTTGCTGTATGGAGAACTTTCAGATGGGTAGCGAAAAGGTTAGTGCCCTCATGTTTGGTGTTGGTCTGTGATACACAGACCCTTTCTACCAACAAAAAATCCCATCAGCCTGAGCCCATGGGATTTGATGTTTTCGATCTCTAGAAGAACGGCTTAGTCCTGTACTTGGTCTTTTTTAGACTTTCTGTAGAGGTAGGCATTGAAGATGTTTCGTTTGGCAAAGCGGTAGGGCTTGTCTGCGTTGACTAGCTTGGCATACATGTTTTTGTTGACCCCAAAGTATTCGTAGGTCGTGCCATCCATGAACGAGACCTCTAGCAACAGCCCTTTGTGCTTGAAGTCTGCTATACCAGATTCGGTAGTCGTGACCGTGTATTCGGCGAGATTGGCCTCTTTGGTCTCTGGCGCGATGCTCACGAGAAAGTGGTACGCGTCGATGATTTGCTGACTTTTGAGCTCAGCAGCAGCCTTTTCAGTTTCATCTTGGAACTTGTCTGGGTGCCATTCTTTGACCAGATTTCTATAGGTCGTTTTGAGTTGCTTCAGATCAGTGTCTGGAGCTACATTATACAGTTTTCGATACTCGTTGACGCGCTTCATATGGGGCTTTTTTTCTATCCAGCCGCAAAGCTAGTGATTAAACCCTCATAATGCATCAGAAAATCTAAATCCAACCTAAATACCTTTGAATCAGTTCTTTTATTGCTAGAATTAGCATCATAAACTCTATTCATGTCTCTTATAAAGAAACAAATCTATTAATGTTTTCAGCTCAGGTCTTGAAAGAAAAGGGATCACTTCGTTATTCAACGATTCGTTGTTCGAAATCCGTTATTGTTTTTTTTATAAAATAATCACCTATTATGAGTCTTTGAGGTAATATTTAAATGATTGGAATAATGAATATCGAATGCTCAATATCAAATATTGATTTTTATTTCCAGACATACCAACTGATCCATAAAAGGGGTGAATAAGATATTTCACGTGAGTAAAGGGCTGTTTTCATGAAGTACCCTTACCTCGCACCAAAGCTTGCGCAAGCTCAGAGGTGTTGTTGTACAACGTTTACCTATTTGTTGTGCAAGCTTTCAAAACCATTGGGGGAAGCTAGAACTTTTTAAAAAAGAAAACCTCTGTGCCGAAATACATTTTCGACACAGAGGAAGGCAGTTATTAGGGGGATTATTTGACTGTCGCAAAGGCCTGATCTAGATCAGCGAGTATATCGTCTATATGCTCGATTCCTATACATAGCCTTAGCAAGTCCTGTGTCACGCCAGCCTTCGCTTGTTCCTCGACAGACATCTGTCGGTGTGTGGTGGATGAAGGATGGCAAGCCAGAGATTTGGTATCACCAATGTTGACGAGACGTTTGAACAGGTTCAATGCATCGTAGAACTTCTCTGCTTTTTCATATCCTCCTTTGATCCCAAAGGTCATCAGTGATGAGGGTTTGCCATCACAGTATTTTTTTGCCAAGTCGTGATACTCACTAGAGGGTAAGCCGCCATATCTCACCCAAGATACTTGGTCGTGTTTTTCTAGGTACTGAGCGACAGCCATAGCATTTTGACAATGGCGCTCCATCCGTAGACTGAGGGTTTCTAATCCCTGCATTAGCTGAAAAGCGGCCATGGCTGATAGTGCTGATCCAGTGTTGCGCAGTGCGACCGTTCGTGTGCGAGCGATAAATGCCGCTGGACCGAAAGTTTCGTTGTACACTACGCCATGATATGCCGGCTCAGGATTGCTAAACATCGGGAAGCGATTAGTGTGCTGATCCCATGGAAACTTGCCACTATCTACGATTACACCACCGAGCGTAGTACCATGTCCTCCGACATACTTGGTCAGTGAGTGAACAACCACGTCTGCACCATATTCGATAGGGTTGATGATTGCTGGCGAAGCGACTGTATTGTCGACGATCACAGGGACACCCTTGGCATGAGCTGCTTTTGCAATAGCTTCAATGTCTGTGATATTTCCCGCTGGATTTCCGATAGACTCACAGTATACTGCTTTGGTTTTGTCATCGATCAGTTTGACGATATCTGCAGCATCAGATGACTCAGCGAAGCGCACGTCGATTCCTTGTTTGGGTAGCATGTGTGCAAAAAGCGTATAGGTTCCTCCATATAGCTGTGGAGTAGAAATGATATTATCTCCTGCTTCGGCGATATTTAGAATGGCGTAGTTGGCTGCTGCACTGCCCGAACTAACGCACAAGGCAGCCACGCCTCCTTCTAAAGCAGCCATGCGCTGCTCTAGTACGTCCACAGTTGGATTCATGATACGGCTGTAGATATTGCCAGGTACTTCTAGGTTAAATAAATCTGCCCCGTGCTGGGCATTGTCAAATTCGTATGCTACAGTTTGGTAAATCGGTACAGCGACAGATTTTGTAGTGGGCTCGGTTTCATACCCTCCATGGATACTGATGGTTTCTTTTTTCATGCTTGTTTGATTTGCTGAGTCGATAGTGCTCAGGTCGAAATTATTTGATGATAATAAACAGACACTTTATAAAGTGTCTGTGAAAACTACGTAATTCAGATTATAAAGTCGGAAAAAAATATTCATTTTCGAATTAACTAGTACATCGTATTCCCATTTGCAGAGACTCTAGGGATTTGTTGGATTGCGTCCCAGTGTTCGACGATTTTGCCATGCTCGTCAAAGCGAAAAAAGTCCATGGTGACATATTGGTCGTCATCAGGCCAGACTTGATGGGTATGAAGTGATACAAGATCTCCCTCTGCGATCGCTCGGACGAACTGGATGGATTTGTCTGGATATTCGGCGTGCATTTTTTCGAAGTAGGAGATGAAGGCCTCTTTGCCGTCTCCTACAGCTGGGTTGTGTTGAATATAATGCGCTCCTGTATATAATTCTGTGGCCTTGCGAGGATTGCCTTCATAGGCCATTTGATAAAAAGCGATGGCATTGGACTTGTTAGTTTCTAGGGTGTTGGGCATGTGTTTTTTTAGAAGGATAAAGTTTTATAGTAGTATTTTGGTTCCCCTGCTTACACGATTTCATGAATTTTTTCTCTGAGAACGGGTAAGACTTGTTGGTCAAACCATGGGTTCTTCGCCCTCCAGATATTGTTGCGTGGTGAAGGGTGTGGCAAGACAAAATACTTCGGCAAGTACTCTTGATAGTTCTTGACCGTTTCGGTCAGGGTACTGTAAGTGCCTTTTCCCAAGTAGTATTTTTGGGCATACTGTCCGATGAGCAATGTGAGTTTTACCTTACTCATCTGTTCCCAGAGGGACTGATGCCATAGTGGAGCACATTCCTTTCGAGGAGGAAGATCACCTGATTTTCCTGTCCCAGGATAACAAAAACCCATAGGGACCAATGCAATCTGCTCTGGTTCGTAGAAAATAGTTTTGTCTATCCCCAGCCATTGCCTAAGGTTATCTCCACTTGGGTCGTCCCATGGTATGCCTGATTGATGTACGGCTCTACCTGGCGCTTGCCCGATGATGACAATTTTACTTTGAGAATGAGCACTCAGCACGGGACGTACCCCTGTAGATAAGTGTGGTTCACACAGTGTGCAATTCTTGATATCGGTGAGAAGTGCGTCCATGACCGAAGATAAAAAAAGGAAGCCATATAGACTTCCTTTGGTGGAGAATATCGGATTCGAACCGATGACCTCTACGCTGCCAGCGTAGCGCTCTAGCCAACTGAGCTAATTCCCCTTGTTAGCAGGTCGCAAATATATTCTTATTTTCCAATTTCTACTATTTCGCTACTATTCATTCTATTTGGTTCTAAAATCCCACTAGCGAGAGATGTCGATCTTTGGTGATTCATTATTATTGCAGCTTACCATTTGATCTATTATGTGTGGGATTACAGGAATATGGGCTTTCAAAGAATCAGAGCAGGCTCAGATGGAGCATTTGGAAGAGGCCACCGAGCGAATAGCACACCGTGGACCGGATCATCATGCAACATGGAGGGATCAAAATGTTGGGCTAGGGCATCGTCGCTTGTCTATTTTGGACACGAGTGATCACGGACATCAGCCGATGCAGATTATGGATGGACGCTATGTGATGGTGTTCAATGGGGAGATTTTCAACTTTCTAGAACTACGTCAAGAGCTCATCGCTAAAGGAATTCACTTCCACTCTCATACCGATACCGAGGTGATTATGCATCTCTATGCACGGGAAGGCAAATCTTGTCTTAACCGTCTCAATGGTTTTTTTGCACTGGCGATTTATGATACGCATGAGCAGTCTCTTTTTGTCGCTAGGGATCGGATGGGCATTAAGCCGCTGCTGTATTGGCAGGACGAGTCCAAATTGCTGTTCGCTTCTGAGATGCAGTCTCTGCTAGCCTTTGCGATTGATAAGCAAGTCGACCAACAGGCACTCCACTATTACCTACAACTCAACTATACTCCTGCACCTTTGACGATGGTCAAGGGAATCAAAAAACTCATGCCAGGAGAGTGTATTGAAATCCGAAACGGAGTAGCTGAGATCAGTACTTATTATGAGTTGCTTCGCTCTAAAGTGCGTCAGGATTTGAGTTATGAGGAGGCCAAAAAGGAATTGGCTGAGCGATTGGAGGCATCGGTAAAAAAACGAATGATTGCCGATGTTCCGCTGGGGACTTTCCTTAGTGGAGGGATTGATAGCAGTGTCATCACGAGTATAGCTGCGCGACACACCGCTCAACTGTCAACTTTCTCCATAGGTTTTTCGGACAATCCTTTCTTTGACGAAACAAGCTATGCGGAACTAGTAGCCAAAAAATGTGGAACGAATCACACCACATTCAAACTTAGCAATGAAGACATGCTGTCCTATATGGCAGATTTTGTGGAGCATATCGATGAGCCTTTTGCGGATTCATCGGCTCTGCCAGTGTATATTTTGAGCAAAAAGACCAGAGAGCATGTCACGGTCTCCCTGTCTGGAGACGGGGCAGATGAGATTTTTTCGGGCTACAACAAGCACGCTGCTTGGCTCAAAATGGATCAAGACCGA
Source organism: Reichenbachiella agariperforans (assembly GCF_900142205.1). Taxonomy (GTDB): domain Bacteria; phylum Bacteroidota; class Bacteroidia; order Cytophagales; family Cyclobacteriaceae; genus Reichenbachiella; species Reichenbachiella agariperforans. The sequence continues at coordinate 334,088 of NZ_FRAA01000002.1, read as the reverse complement.
TATTTTGGTAAACTGACCACTGCGATCCGACCTATCGCTGACCGGATGCCTCAGTCCCGGTCGGGCAAGTGGTCTAACTTGATGCGCCAGGTCATTCGTTTCGACAAGGCCAAAAAGATCGCTCCGCAAGAACGCTACTGGTTTTTGGCTGCACTTGCAGATCAAGGATATGCACAGCGCATGATGAAAGCCCCCCAGCAACAGGATGACTATTACACACAGTGGATGAGTCCATTGGCTGATTATCAAAATATCAATGACATGCTGATGGGAGACACGAAGTTTGTCTTGCCCAATGACATGCTCAAGAAAGTCGACCTCATGTCGATGGCTTCTAGTCTAGAGGTGCGCGTCCCATTCTTGGACCATGAGTTGGTCGAGTGGGTGCACAGCTTGCCCGTGGAATATAAGATCAATAGCAAGATGCGAAAACGAATTTTACAAGACACCTATAGAGATATACTACCTGCGGAGCTCTATCAGCGACCCAAAAAAGGTTTTGAGATGCCGCTGTTAGATTGGCTCAAAACAGCTCTTCTAGAAGAGCTAGATCAGACTGTTTTTAATCGCGACAAGATAGAGGCAGGAGGGCAGTTTAATTGGGATGCGGTCGAGAAGCTCCGAACCAAATTATTTTCTACCAATCCAGAGGACAGTCATGCACAAGTATGGGCCTTGTATATTTTTCAGAAATGGTATGAAAAGTACTTTTAAAGTTTGCCCCAAACTTGTTATCCATTGAATTTGCTTTAATTTTATTTCGAATAAAAATCAATACCTGATGCTCAATCTCAACAACCTGCTCGTCTGTCTCGATGGTACCAATTTGGACGACCATTTATTAGAATATAGTTCGATGATGGCTCGTTTTTTTAAGAACACCAAGACGACTTTCATTCACGTGGCACCATCGAATACTGATATGGCCATGAAAAAGTATCTGCAGGATAAGATAGATCGTTTGTTTACCAATGACTGTGAAAAGCACATTGAGATGGTTCAAGGCACAGGAGCACAACATATCCTGGGATGGAGTGGGCTCAAAGATATTGATGTAGTCGTGATGGGAATCAAACCCCGGTCGGTTTCTAGCGGTATCAATGCGACCAAAGTTCTCAATGGATCTTTGTGTTCGGTGATGCTGGTACCCGTGACCGAAAAGTATGATGTGTCTAGAGTTTTGATTCCCTTGGACTTTTCAGAAAACTCTCTCAAATCACTCAACACGGCACTGAGAATCAAAGAGTACACCGATATCGAGGTGATACTACAGCATGTCTACTTCGTACCAACAGGGTACAGTAGTACAGGTAAAACGTATGATGAATTTGCTGAGATCATGCTCAAAAACAAGCAAAAAGAGTATGACGTGTTTAAGAAAACCAATGCGTTGGATGATAGTCAATTCGAAGTGATTTTTACGTTAGACGAGGATCAAAAACCTTCTGACAACATCTATGAACTGGCACAGGAGAGAGATGTTGACCTCATTATCATTGGTTCTAAGGGACGAACCAAAGCAGCTTCTATGCTGGTCGGTAGTACAGCGGTGAGCCTAGTTCACTATGATCAAGATATTCCCTGCCTGGTGGTCAAAGACAAGGATGAGAGCATGGGCTTTTTTGATGCATTGTTGAAAATCTAATTTGTGATTTTCCCTGTGATCTCGTAGGAGCTTTCGTCTAGTGTGATGATTTTTTGATGTCCAGCGATCTCATAACTTTCTATGAGTTGGTTGCTAGAGTCAAGATGAAGACTAATTAGCGTTTCGGTCTCATATAGGAAGTTATCTCTTTTCTCTACGAGGGAAATCTGCTGAATGATCGATTGGTTCATGATGATTTCTAGTGAAATCGGACCTGCATTTTCACTCTTCTTTCTCGTATAGGATGCTTTGTTTTTTGAGGTATTCTTGATGTATCCTCCGTTGGTAAACACTTGCTCGTACTTTTTACTTAGAACAGTTTTGAACTCCGATTGTATAAAAGCTGAATCTATCGTGAGCGTTTCTTTTTCGGTCTTTTGGTTGATGGTGGCAGTTTTGGTGATAGGCTTTTTGAGTAGTCCTGTTTTTTGCGCTGAAAGTATACTGTCTATTTGTGCTAAGAGCGGATCAGATTTAAGGATGATTTCGTCTTCAGAGATACATGATCCCAGAGACAAAATACAGGAGAGACTGATGAAAATTAGACGTAGATTCATAGGGATTAATTTGATGGCAATCAAGTGGTTTTCTTCTTTTCGGAAGGTCGCAAAATTAACCTTGCACTAACAGTACGAATTTTAGATTTTTTAGACCAACTCCATTCATTAGTTTTGTAGCAAATACGTAATACATGATTGACAAGTTAGAAGAAATTAAACACAGGTTCGAAGAGGTCGGACAGCTGATCGTTCAGCCAGAGGCTATGAATGACATGAGTAGTTATTCAAAGCTGAGCAAGGAGTATAAGGACTTGGAAAAAATTGTCAAGAAGTATGACGAGTACAGCACTGTGCTCGAAAACCTCAAGAATTCTAAGGAAATCCTAGAAACAGAAAAGGATCCAGAGTTTAGAGAACTGGCCAAAATGGAGCTAGAGGAACTAGATCCTCAAAAAATCCAACTCGAAGAGGACCTCAAAGAAATGTTGATCCCCAAAGACCCCAATGATGACAAGAACTCCATCTTGGAGATTAGAGCAGGGGCAGGTGGAGACGAAGCGGCCATATTCGCTGGAGACTTGTTTAGAATGTACCAGCGCTATGCCGAGAAGCAAGGCTGGAAGCTCAATGTCATGGATTTGACCGAAGGGTCGTCTGGCGGGTACAAAGAAATCATCAGCATGGTGACCGGAGAGGATGTCTATGGCAAGATGAAATTCGAGTCTGGCGTGCACCGTGTACAGCGTGTGCCAGCGACCGAGACGCAGGGGCGTGTACACACCTCGGCAGCTACAGTAGCCGTTTTGCCAGAGATGGAGGAGGTAGATGTACAGATCGATATGAATGATGTGCGTAAGGACACTTTCTGTTCTAGTGGACCAGGTGGGCAGTCGGTGAACACGACCTATTCGGCGATTCGATTGACACATATTCCGACTGGGCTCGTGGTATCATGTCAGGATGAGAAAAGCCAGCTCAAGAACTTGGAAAAAGCACTTAAGGTATTGCGAGGAAGAATCTATGACATTGAACTCAAAAAGCATAACGACGAAGTAGGTGCTCAGCGAAAATCAATGGTAGGCAGCGGAGATCGCTCTGATAAGATTCGTACCTACAATTATGCGCAAGGTCGTGTGACTGATCACCGTATCGGTTACTCTCAGCACAATCTGCCCACTGTCATGGATGGGGAAATAGGCAACTTCATCGAAGAGCTACGTATCGCAGAGAATGCTGAAAAAATGAAAGATGGCGAGGCTTAGGCTTTCATGGTATTGAAAAAGACACTATTCTTTTTGGTGATGTTATCGGGCTGGGTTTTGATCCAGTCTTGTGACCCTGTGGAGGAAGAGGTCTCGACCAATCCTGCACATCAGTTGATCTTTTCGTCAGATACTGTGCGCTTCGACACCCTACTGAGTAGCGTGGGGAGTATTACTCGCCGATTTCGGATTTATAATCCACACAAAAATGCTATAGAGATAGATCGCTTGGCTTTGGGTCAGACGAATGCTTCGCCTTATACGCTCACCGTCAATGGCGTCAAAGGAAAGACTTTTGAAAAGGAGATAATTTTCGGGAAGGATAGTTTGATGGTTTTGGTAGAGGTGTTTATTGATCCGACAGATGAAGATATGCCATATTTGGTGAAGGATTCGGTTCAGGTCGAGTACAACCAAAATGCTTCGGATGTGAAACTCGTGGCATGGGGGCAAGATGCCTATTTTCTGGATCGAGAGGTGGTCGAATGTGATGTGACCTGGACTGCTGGTAAGCCCTATGTGCTCTATGATACGGTATTGGTTGCTGCAGGATGTCAGTTGACTGTCGAGCCAGGGGCACGTATTTTCATTGACAACAACTCCGCTTTAGCCATCGGTGGAACCCTCAAAATTCAAGGAACAGCAGAAGATAAAGTAATCATCCGAAATACCCGATTTGACGCAGGCTATGATGTCGCTCCAGGGCAGTGGAACTCCATATTGTTTTTAGAGGGCAGCAAAGACAATATCATCGACCATGCGGATATTAAAAATGGAGTGATAGGGTTGAGAGTAGGTAGTCCTGATGACGATGTGGACTATGATCTCATTGTATCTAATACGAGTATAGGACACATGTCATCTGCTGGTATTCTGGCTTTTACGTCTGATATTTATGTATTCAATACTGAGGTTTTCAATTGTCAATCCGAATTGGTGGGGAATTATTTAGGGGGAAATTATAAGTACGAGCATTGCACTTTTTCTAATGCTCCCAGTTTGTACACAAGGGAGGTCACTTCGGTCGTCTTGTCGGATTACATCTCCCTCGGTGATGGGTCTACCTTGTCAGAGGATTTGTCGGTGGAGTTGATCAACTCGATCATTTGGGGTGAAGAGGATGAAGAGCTTAGTATTTACTCGTCTGGGGCATCCAATGTCACAATAGCCCTCCATGACAACATCATTCGGTCAGCCAATGAGGACTGGGTGACCCTAGGCAATGATATCAGCCAAGAAAGGAACTACCCTGAGTTTCATGTGCCTGCTTTTTATGATTATCAGATTGATTCCTTGTCTCCTGCTAGAGGGAAAGCTATCGCGTCAGAGATATCGTTAGATCTCATAGGTACACTGAGAGACACCATGCCCGATCTAGGAGCTTATGAAAGAAAAGATTCTTTGCCATAGATTATTGACGAGGATTTTCTATTTTTAATGAGTGACCAACCGTTTTTCAAATTACTTTCGTCGGTATTTTGGTTTTTCCAGTACCGAGATTCGAGGACTTTTTGTGCTCGTACCTACGATGCTATTTGCTCTTTTTATTCCTCAAATTTATAAGTCCTATCTTCTCGCTAATACCGAGCATGGTGCCGCGCAAGATGAAGAGCAATTGCGGGTTTGGGCGGATGAACTTCGCAATCAGATCGTGGTGACGCAGGAGGTGGAGGAATTCCCAATCTATGCCAAGCATTTTGATCCTAACCTGATACGTACTGACCAGTGGATCAAAATGGGTTTTACAGGATCTATAGCCGAGCGTATCAAAAAGTACTTGACCAAAGGAGGGGTGTTTAAGAAGAAGGAAGATGTATTGAAAATTTACGGGATCAATAGGCGTCTAGTGAAGGCTTATTTCGACTACATGTACTTTTTACCTCCCGAGAAAAGAAGAATAAGACAAGTTTATAAACCGACGGTCACCTATGCCGCGCCAGCACCCGCTCCAGTAGAGACAATCTCACAACCTCCCACAGTCCTTCGGGTTGAGCCAGAGACCTATGAACTTAATACTGCAGATACTACTGAGCTAAAGACGATCCGTGGTATCGGTTCTTTCTGGGCCAAAAGTGTGGTGACTTCCCGTGAGGAGTTAGGAGGTTTTGTGGATCGAATGCAGGTTTACGAAATCAACTATATGCCAGACAGTGTCGCAGATTTGATCATAGACCATACGACTTTTGAGCCTTCGGCGATTCGGCAGTTGAATATCAATACATTAGAAATCGATCAATTGCGAAAACACCCCTACATCAACTACAAACTTGCCAATGCGATCGTGAAATACCGAAAGCAGCATGGTGAATATGAAGAAATAGAAGACCTAAAGAAAATTGTGATTTTAAAAGACTCCGTGTATCAAAAAATCTTTCCTTACTTAATAATTTCAGATTAAATCTGGATATTGGCGTATTGTGATAGGGCTTTCTTATTTTAGAAACTGAAGGAAATTTATGCAAGAGATTTTAAAATCATACCTACGCCGATTGACCAACCTATCAGGCAACAATCGATCATTACTCTTGCTAAAGCTACTCAAAGAGCAATTTATCGATCTCCATGAGTTTGACTTTGCACTGAACGAACCTTCTTTCAAAATCATGGAAGGTGTGATGGCACGCAAGTCTAAAATCCCGCTTTGTAGTGTGCAGGATAGCCGTGATGAAGATAGCAATAAGCTCTCCATGCGTCTCAAAAAGCTCAAACGTGTGGATCATTTGGTATATGAAGAGCAGGGTGCTCGTGATATGTATGTGGGATGGCCTTTCGTCAAAGGTAAATTTAATGATGGTACACTCGTACGGTGTCCGCTAATGTTCTTTCCTGTATCGCTGGATGCGGATGGTAAGGAATGGAATCTGCAGTTTCGAAAGGACGTTAACATTACACTCAACAAGTCCTTCATTTTAGCCTATGCTTTTTACAACGCTTTACCTGTAGACGAAGGGTTGCTGGAGCGAGTATTTGATGATTTTGATAGAGAGAGTACTGGTTTTAAGACAGATCTTTTTGACTTGATCAAGTCTCACGGTTTAGAGGTTCATTTCAATCAAGACAACTTTCAAGATAATTTAAAGTCGTTTCAAGAATACAAAAAATCAGATTTGGATCAGTTTGAATCTGAAGGAGAGCTCAAACTTTTTCCTGAAGCTGTACTGGGCATATTTCCTCAAGCAGGGTCTTATCTCGTGCCAGACTACTTGACGCTCATGGAGCAGGACAAGTATGCTTCGGTAGAGGAGTTTTTTTTAGAGCGAAATCTCGATGAATCTGAGGAAGAAAAACTGGACTCTGCGTCCTATTACAGATTTCTCAAACGTGTCAAGGAGGACCAAACCTTTACGCCATTCAAGATGGATGCCTATCAGGAAAATGCTATCAAAGCCATCAAAAAAGGGAATTCGGCAGTTGTGCAAGGGCCTCCAGGTACTGGTAAGTCCCAGTTGATCTGTAACCTAGTAGCAGACTACATCGCCAGAGGCAAAAGTGTACTAGTGGTGAGTCAAAAAAAAGCAGCTCTTGATGTGGTTTTTCAACGGCTAAAAGAGAAGCAGCTCAATGATTTTATTGGGTTACTGCATGATTTTAAGAATGACAGAAAGCCAATCTATGAGCAACTAGAGGGGCAAGTCAATAGACTCAATGATTTTATGGGAATGAATAATTCCCTAGATGCGATACAGATAGAAAGAAATTTTCTAAAGACCAGTAGGAGAATCGACCAATTGGAGGAAGAACTCGAAGAGTTCAAAATGGCACTTTTTGATGAGACAGAGTGTGGGGTGTCGGTCAAGGAATTGTATCTGACTTCTAATCTGCACAAGCCTGCTTTCGCTCTGAATCAGGAATATCGCGATATGACTTTTGACAAAGTGGATGGTTTGCTAAAGAAGATCAAAAGTTATAGTCAGTACGCCGCCTCTTTTTTGCACGAAAGATATGCTTGGTTCAAACGCAAGTCATTTGCCCGTCTCGGCGTGAGTGACTTGAGCATAATCGTCAAGCATCTAGATGAAATGGATAGCTACATTCACGTGCTAGAGACTGTGACTGAAAAGGCTGTGGGTAAAAAACTAATGTTCGAGGATGCAGTAGAGATTATCGATAAACGAGAAGATATCGCTCATTTGTCCGAGCTGCTACGTGAGCAACAAGTTTATCTCGGGGTACTCAAAATTCAGAAAAATGCGATTCGCCCAATAAGCAAGACAGAGGTTGTAGAGATCGAAAAAATTGTCATGCAGTTCTTCAAAGGACGAGGGCCAGAACTCTCGCTAGGAAGTGGTGAGTTGGGGCGTTTTCAAGAGGTGCTAGAGCGAGGTATTAGTGCCAGAGAAAATATATTCAAATGGTTTTTTTGGCGGTTTTTCTCTAAAGATAAGATATTCATCACGCGTGTTTTGGTGGCCAATCAGATGAAAAACAACAAAGAGGATTTTTCCACTTTGGTGGACATGGTGGATAGCCGTCTAAACCTAGAGCATAACCTGTCGCAGTTCAAGGGGCGAAATGACCTAAACCGCTTACCTGATGTGTACAATAAGGTCAATGTGATGAACTGGTTTTTCTATCAAAAACAGACGATAGAGGCACGAGATCTATTGAACGAGATACGGCCGTTGAGGGATTATATCGCTATAGAATCACACAACGAAGAAACCTATACTGATAAGCTCAAAAAACTGGTAACAGCACTAGAACCTATCGCGGATAAATTGGGTAATTGGTTAGAGTATTTTTCTATCCCGCAGATGCGTGAAATTTTCTCTAAGCAAGTCGAAGCACATTTTTTGCTCTCTACGCTGAAAAAGGACTTTGATGCCCTTTGTGAATTTGATGCACTCGACGAAGCGTTGACTGCAGAAGAAAAGAGTGTCATAGAAAAACTTAAAGACGAAGCTCCAGAAGTAGAAGCAGAGGTGTGGCAGGGGATCTTTTTGAACTCGCTGAAGCTAGCATGGATCGATCACATCGAACTTAAGTATCCAATACTACGGGCGGTGAGTTCAAACAAACTGGAAGATATGCAGTCTGAGCTACAGGAGTGTGTGCGTGAGAAACTACGCATTAGCAATGAGATTCTGCTGATCAAAGCGCGTGAGCGTGTCTATAAAAATGCTGAATACAATCGTCTCAATAACATGGTGACCTACCGGGATTTATTTCATCAAGTAACCAAAAAGAGGCGTATATGGCCAGTACGTAAGTTGATTGCTAATTTTCCGAGAGAGATATTTGACCTGATGCCGTGCTGGCTCGCATCGCCTGAGTCTGTGTCTGCTATATTCCCGATGGAAAAAATGTTTGATCTCGTCATATTTGATGAAGCCTCACAGTGTTTCGTAGAGAAAGGCTTGCCAGCTATGTACCGTGGCAAACAGGTAGTGGTCGCTGGCGATGACAAGCAACTAAAACCCAACGACCTCTATCAAATCCGGTGGGAAGAAGAAAATGAGGATGATATACCAGAGTTGGAATTCGACTCTTTTTTGCATTTAGCTTCTAAGCATATTATGCAGGTACAGCTCAACGGTCACTATCGTAGCAAGAGCTTAGATTTGATTCGTTTCTCCAATGAACACTTCTATGACAATAGATTAAAGATGTTGCCTGATTTTGAGGAGGTTAACCTGCACCAGCCAGCTATAGATTATGTCAAAGTTGATGGAGTGTGGGAGAAAAACTACAATGAAGTGGAGGCTGAGAAAGTAGCGCAATTGGTAAAGCAACTCCTAGCCGAGAGACCTGCTATTGAGATAGGCGTGGTTACTTTCAACTCTCGACAGCAGATGTTCATCATCGAGTATCTAGAGCAGTATGCAGTGTCTCAAGGTTTTTTAATTCCTGAGACTTTGATTGTTAAGAATATTGAGAATATTCAGGGAGATGAGAAGGATGTGATCATTTTTTCAACAGTATATGCGCCAGATATCAACGGAAAACTTACCATGCATTTTGGAAGTTTGAATGCAGAAGGAGGAGAAAACCGACTGAATGTGGCAGTGACTCGTGCACGTGAAAAAATATATCTGGTCTCGAGTATTATGCCTCAGCAGCTACGTGTAGATGATACCAAAAATGAAGGCCCCAAATTACTGAAGAAGTATCTAGCGTTTGCTTATCAGGTGTCGAATGGTGAGGAAGTCGCCTATGAATCTACTGATGCTGGACATGAGCAGGGGTGGTATCTCAAAAACCGTATTGCTGAGCTGGGCTATCAGCATTTTGATCATGTAGATTTAGTTCAGCGATTTCCCAATATTGATTTGACGATCAAAGGTGGTGATGATTATGCGGGAGCGGTACTGACAGACGATGTATACTATCATCAATCTGTCTCTGTGAAGGATGCGCATGTGTACAGAGATTTTACGCTCAGACAGAAAAAATGGCCATTTACACGGGTATATAGCCGCCAGTTATGGGTCGATTCTGAGCACGTCAGAGAGCGAGTCAATCGTTTGATATCCAGGAATATAAAGGAGGGTAAATAGGGTTAGGTTAATCTTTGCTAGGCTTAACTTTGAGACCGAAGGACATGATACCTGGCAGTTCTTCCATGCGCATAAACTGCTTGATTTTAAAAGTGTGTTCACCTACTCTGTCAAATTTCAGCTCTTCGAATATTAAGATTTCTCTATCAAATAAATCACCAATACCTGTCCCAAGGGGCTTTCCTGTTTTCCTATCAAAGAGTATGAGTTCTTGGAGTTTCGTATCTAGTATCTCTGTGGTGGAGTCTTCTAGATAGTAAGTGACGTACAAATTGTAAAAGGGGTAGTCTACGGCGTACCGAACGTTATAGGAGAGGTCATAAGTACTCGTTGTATCGATGACATCAAAGGTAAAAGCAGCCAAAGAATCGACGTGCCAAACGCCTGCTGTGATATCATGATTCTGATCGATGACCATGTCATTAGAACAGGAATAAAAGGTTAGTGATGCTATGACACTAGCCAGAACTAGGAGATGTCTTCTCATGATTGATTTGAATTCTTATTATTGTTAGGCTTTTTTGGTCTGCGTTTTTTCTTACGATTTTGCGTTGGTTTAGCATCGTTGGAAGGAGTGGCCTTTTTCACGGGATCTGCACTCTTATTCTCCCCTCCTTGTTTGTTGGCTGGATTGAAATTCTTTTTGTTCTTGTTTCGGCGTTTCTTGTTCGAATTGGGCTTGTTTTTGCTTTTGAACTTTTTATCCATTTGCTCCAGATCACTATTGAGTGATTGAAACTCGGTAGATGGACCTCCCTTGGTGTCCTCTAGGAGTGTTTCAGGTATTTTTCCCTCCTCGTTTTGCTTTTGTATTTCTTTGACACGTTCAGTAGATAGTGCGATCCACGCATTGTCATTTTTGTAGCCAAACCACATTATCTTTCTAAAGATGTCTGTTTTTTGAAGTCTTGCTTCCCCTTTTTCAGTGACTAGTCCTTTTTCCACTTTTGGGATATGTTCTAGCGCCTCCATGTAAGTCTCTAGCTCGTAGTTGAGACAGCATTTGAGTCGGCCACACTGGCCAGATAACTTGCTAGGGTTCAAGGAGAGGTTTTGGTACCGAGCCGCTGAGGTCGACACACTTTTGAACTCGGATAGCCAAGTAGAGCAGCATAATTCGCGACCGCAAGAACCTATCCCGCCAAGGCGGCTAGCTTCTTGTCGCAGACTAATTTGACGCATTTCGACACGGATTTTAAATTCCGCAGCGAGTTGTTTGATCAGCTCTCTAAAATCCACTCGTTCGTCAGCTGAGTAATAAAATGTAGCTTTGGAGTTGTCTGCTTGATATTCTATATCTGTGAGTTTCATCTTCAGCTTGAGCTGATCGATGATTTCTCTTGTTCTAAACAACGTTGGGTTCTCTCGCTTCTTAACGGATTCAAACTTCTCTAAATCCTTGTCAGTTGCGATGCGATAGATACTACGAATTTCGTCATCGTTTTTGACCTTTTTCTTTTGCATCTGTAGACGCACCAGTTCTCCTTGTAGAGACACATAGCCGACGTGGTGTCCATTAGGTACATCTACTACGACAGCATCTCCGGGATAGAGTTCAAGATCATTTACATTGCGAAGAAATTCTTTCCTTCCGTTTTTGAATCGAATTTCAGCTATATCAAAAGTGTCAGTGACGGGTTGATCCATGTTCGACAACCAGTCAAATACGTTCATCTTATTACATCCACCACTACTGCACCCACCATTGCTTTGACAGCCTTTGACTTGGCCATCCGCCGCTGTGAGTACTCCGCACGAACTACATCCTGACATATAATTTTGTTTAGAAAGCCCTAAATATAATCAAGAATTACTACGATATAGAGAGGAAAAGATATTGATCATAGGGGATGTTATGATTTGTAATTGAGCAGGTCTTGGCCGATATCTTTTCGGTAGGTCATTCCTTCCCAAGTGATCTTTTTGAGATTGGCATAAGATAGGTCTAGTGCTCCCTGTATCGAACTGGCCAATGCCGTAGAGGCTAGAACACGACCGCCGTTGGTGACGATGGTTTGGCCGTCCTGCTTAGTACCCGCATGAAAGACAATACCTTCGGATACTTCCTCAAAACCTGTCATTGGTAATCCTTTCGGGTAAGAACCAGGGTAACCTGCAGATACCGCTACTACTGTCGTAGCAGTTTCTGGACCGACTTCTATGGTTTCGGATTTTAAATCCTTTTTAGCTGCTGCGATGAGGTGTTGTAGTAGGTCTGATTTGATACGAGGAAGAACTACTTCTGTTTCTGGATCCCCCATTCTTACGTTATATTCGATTACGCTTGGCTCGCTGTCCTTATTCATGAGGCCGATAAAAATAAACCCTACGTAATCAATGTTGTCTTTTTCAAGTCCTTTGACGGTCGGAATGATAACTTTCTCTTCGACGTTTTTCATAAACGCCGCATCAGCGAATGGTACGGGAGACACGGCACCCATTCCGCCTGTGTTAGGACCTGTATCTCCCTCTCCTATTCTTTTGTAATCTTTGGCTTCTGGCAGGATAAGGTAATCTTTACCATCTGTGAGAACAAAAACAGAAAGTTCGATTCCGTGGAGGTATTCTTCGATCAGGACTTTGCTACTTGCATCTCCGAATTTGCCCGCGAGCATTTCGTCGAGCGTGTCTTCAGCTTCTTGAATGTCTTCTGTGATAATCACCCCTTTGCCAGCTGCGAGACCGTCAGCTTTGAGAACATAAGGGGCTTCTACTTGCTTGAGAAAAGCTTTTCCTTCTGCAATATTGTCTTTGGTGATTGTTTTAGAACCAGCAGTCGGGACTCCGTGACGTTGCATGAAATCTTTAGAGAAATCCTTACTGCCCTCTAGTCTCGCGCCCGTTTCGTCTGGACCTACGAGTAAAATGTCTTTGAGTGTGTCTGTACTTGCAAAATAGTTTCGAATTCCTTTGACCAATGGCTCTTCAGGGCCTACAATCACTAGTTCGATATTGTTATCAAGAACTGCTTGTCCGATCTGTTCAAAATCATTGACCCCCAAATCTAAATTTGTGGCGATATCTGCTGTTCCAGCATTGCCAGGTGCGGCATATACGGTATCACAAAGTGCGCTTTGCTTGATTTTCCAAATAAGGGTATGCTCTCTCCCTCCAGATCCTATGACAAGTACATTCATTTTCAATTTCGCTTTGTTTTACGACGAGCAAAATTAACGGAAATAACTTATCAGTCGTCACCTATAGGTAATAATACCCAAAGAATTAGTTGGCGTATTCGGACATGAATTTGATCCTCATCAATCTGACTTCTTCGAGTGAATACCCGTCATATTCTAATTCATCCATTGCTACATCGAGATCATCTGTTTCGGCGGTTAGAAAATAGTCTAGTAGATCGTCTTGTCTATCCTCGTCAATGAACGAATCAATATAGTAGTCTAAATTTAGTTTAGTACCTGAAAAACAAATATGCTCGATTTCATCAATGATGGCGTCAAAGGTCATGCTTTTCATTTCAGCAATTTCTTCTAAGTCAACTTTTCTGTCTATTTGTTGTATCAGAAATATTTTGATCTTGGACTTATTGATCGCCGATTTGATAACTACATCAGATGCAGTAGTAAGGTCGTTTTCTTTGATGTATTGGCTGATTAGATCAATGAAGGGCTTCCCAAACTTCATGACCTTGCCCATCCCTACCCCATTGACTTGAGCTAAATCTTCGTTATTGGTAGGATAGCTAGTCGCCATTTCTTCTAAAGAGGGATCCTGAAAGATAACATACGGAGGAAGACTTTTTTGCTTTGCGACCTTTTTTCTAAGGTTCTTTAATAATTCGAATAACTCTTCGTCATGAGCCTTTTCTACGGGAGGTTTTTCTGCCTCTAGCTCTTCGCTGATATAGTCATGGTCTTTGGATAGCTCTACAGAGTACGGTTTTTTCAGGAAGTCTCTACCCTTTTGGGTGACCTTTAGTACGCCCAAATTTTCTATGTCTTTGGACAAAAATTCGTTGAGGAGCGTTTGTCTTACCACGGATCTCCAAAACACTTCCGTGTCTTGATTTCCTATGCCGTATACGTCGAGTTTATTGTGCTCATAGCTTTTGACGTACTGACTCTCTATTCCTCTAGCTACGTTGACTAAATGTTTAATTCCAAAGCGCTCTTCGGTTTTGATCGCGATATCAATCGTGTGACGGATATACTCCTTTCCTTCGAATATTTCCTTAGGATGTGCACAGTTGTCACACATGCCATTTTCTGAGCAATCTGTGTCTGTGTACTCTTGCCCAAAATAATGGAGCAGTTGGCGTCTTCGGCATACTGAAGATTCAGCATAGGACGACATTTCCTCTAAAAGCAACTTGGCGTTTTCACGCTCAGTGACGGGCTTGTCTTTGTTGAATTTCTCTAGTTTGATGATATCATCTAGACTGTAAAACATGACGCACTTGCCTTCTAGACCATCACGCCCTGCACGCCCTGTCTCTTGATAGTAGCCTTCTAGGGATTTAGGCGTGTCATAGTGAATCACAAAACGGACGTCAGGTTTGTCGATCCCCATCCCAAAGGCTATCGTTGCGACGATTACATCTACATCCTCGTTGAGGAAGTCGTCTTGGTTTTTCATCCTGACAGAGGAGTCTAATCCTGCATGATAAGGAGCTGCTTTGACATCATTCACCTTGAGTAGTTCCGCAATCTCCGTTACTTTTTTTCTGCTTAGGCAGTAGATGACACCAGATTTCCCTTTGTGTTCTCTGACAAAGCGAATCAGCTGTTTGTTGACGTCTACTTTGGGTCTGATTTCATAGTAAAGATTCTGGCGGTTGAATGAAGACTTGAAAACGTCAGCATCTTCCATCTGCAGGTTTTTCTGGATGTCCAGCTGTACTTTGGGTGTGGCAGTCGCGGTTAGCGCAATAATCGGAATCGAACCGAGTTGTTCTACAATGGATTTGATACGCCGGTATTCGGGACGGAAATCATGCCCCCATTCGGAGATACAATGCGCTTCATCAATAGCGACAAAGGAGATTTTTGCCTCACTCAAAAAGGCTACATTGTCTTCCTTAGTTAAAGATTCTGGAGCTACATATAAAAGTTTGACTTCCCCCGCTAGCACTTCTTTTTTGACTCTTTTGATCTCAGTCTTATTGAGTGTCGAGTTGAGAAACTGTGCGTTGACACCAAAAGCGTTAAGCTGATCTACTTGATTTTTCATCAGAGCGATCAGGGGAGAGATCACAATCGCTGTCCCGTCTTGTATGATTGCTGGCAACTGATAGCAAAGGGATTTGCCTGCACCAGTAGGCATCAGTACAAAAGTATTTTTACCAGACATGATATTTTGTATGATATCAGCCTGATTGCCCCGAAAATTACTGAACCCGAAGGTTTTCTTCAGTTGTTCACGGAGTTGGTCGACCTGTTTTACAACCATTTTCTCAAATTTTTGTGTGATACATAAGTTAGCTAAATTCAGACTAATTAGGAACAAGCAGCTTGCTTATGTATTCCAATTGATATATTAAATCTATTTCTTTAAATGCCACGAATTAAGTTGACTTTCTCCTTCCTCTATGCAACCGATGTATATATTTGCACGAAAGAAAACGAATAAGTCATGGACTCAAACGTACATATAGTAATAATGGCAGGTGGGGTTGGAAGTAGATTTTGGCCCTACAGTAGAAACGCCAAACCCAAACAGTTTATTGATGTATTGGGTGTCGGAAAGTCACTACTACAGTTGACCTATGAAAGATTCCTTTCGGTCTCCAACAAAGATAATGTAATAGTAGTTACAAACCATGACTATGCAGGCTTAGTAAAAGAGCAACTTCCCGACCTTTCGGATCATCAGATTCTTTGTGAGCCAAGTAGAAGAAATACAGCGCCTTGTATCGCTTATGCAGCGTATAAAATTCATGCTAAAGACCCCAATGCTATAATGGTCGTGACGCCTGCGGATCATGTGGTTTTTCAGTATGAAAAGTTTGCTAATGTCGCACAACAGGCTATTGATGCTGCGAATGGCACGGATAAGATCGTGACTATTGGCATCAAGCCTACGAGACCCGAAACTGGATATGGTTATATCCAATACATGGAGAAAGAAAAAGGTGTCGTGAAAAAAGTAAAGACGTTTACTGAAAAGCCAGAATTGGAATTGGCCAAGACATTTTTAGAAAGCGGTGACTTTGTATGGAATGCAGGAATATTTGTATGGTCTACAAAAGCCATTACCAATGCTTTTAAAGAATTTTTGCCTGATATAGCTGAGTCATTTGCTGAGGGGGAGGATTTATATTATACAAATGAAGAACAGGTTTTTATTGATAAAATCTACCCCGCTTGCGAAAGCATATCAATTGACTATGGTATACTCGAAAAATCACCTAATGTTCACGTGATTGAGGGTGACTTTGACTGGTCAGATTTAGGCTCGTGGGATTCTCTACATGATCTACGTGACAAAGATGATGACCAAAATGTGGTAGATGGTGACGCGCTTATGTTCGATTGTAAAAATAGTATTGTCAAAGTAGAATCGAACCGGGTAGTAATACTGGATGATCTAGATGGGTATCTCGTTGGTGATTTTAAGGATGTGCTTATTGTCTGTAAGAAGGATAATGAAGCAAAATTTAGAGACTATGTCGCTAAAGTAAAATTAGAACGAGGAGAAAAGTACATATAAAAAGAAAGCCTGTCACCTTAGATGACAGGCTTTCTTTTTTAGCTTCTTTGGCGCATACTTTCGTAGAGGATGATACCTGCTGCGACGGAGACGTTGAGTGACTGAATACTTCCCAGTATTGGAATCTTTAATTTGTGATCTGCTACCGCCAATAACTCATCAGAGACACCGTCTTCTTCGGATCCCATAATAATAGCTGTAGGAATACTCAAATCCGCGCTATAGACGATCTCATCAGACTTTTCGGTACATGCAATGACCTGAAAACCACTGTCTTTTAGGTATTTGACGGATTCTGTTAGCCGAGGTTCTTTTGCTATGGATAGATAGTTGAGTGCTCCTGCTGAGGTTTTTACTGCATCACTATTGATCATGGCAGCACCGTTGGTAGGGATGACTACTCCGTTGACCCCTACACACTCTGCAGTACGACAGATCGCTCCGAAATTCCGAATATCCGTGATTCGATCAAGTATGAGTATGAGTGGAGCAAAGCCGTTTTCGTAACTAGTTGCTACGATGTTGTGTAAGGGTACAAAATCGATGGGTGAAACGAAGGCTACTACCCCTTGATGATTTTTTTTGGTGAAGCGGTCTAGCTTTTCGGAAGGTACGCGAGAAACACTGAGCATGGCTCCTCCATTGCGTAATGTCTCGGTGAGTTCTTTGGTGAGCTCATTGTCGAGACCTTTTTGGAGAAAAATCTTATCTATTGTTTTGCCTGATTTGATCGTTTCTATGACTGCACGTGTACCAAATACCATGTTGTCGTAAGTGACCGATTTAGGTTTTTTATAGTTTATATATTTCCTTGTCTCCATTTTTTTATTTCGCTAAACCATATTCCTGAGTAGCTCTTTTCTCGTTCGAGTACGTAGTGGAACTGGGTGAACAAATTGATTTGTTTGACAAAAGTAAACTTAATCTCCCCCTCGTAGCGTGAATACTTCCATATTTCTTTGTCCTCCTCTCGTTCTACGCGCTCTGGTGGCCCGAAGATGAGGTAGATCATCCCTCTATCCATTTTCCAGCCTTCTTTGTAGGAGGTGAATAGCTCGTTGGCATCTTGAACGTTCCTGTAGAAAGCCTTGATCGTACCTGCGGCCATATTCTTGGCGGGAATGATTTTTAACCAAAAATCTTCAAAGGCCGCTTTTGGGTCTTCTGCCTCTAACATGGTTTGATACTCTTCACTTGTGCTGATGTAAACCAATGGAGCAATGACTTCTTCTATTTGGGTGAGTTTGGGGTAGCTGCTTGACTGGCTCATGCACATGGTGCCGGTGTTGGTAGTCGTGTCTGTTTGGATAAAATAGAGGGATTTGATGGTGTCAAGCTTAAAGGCGTTTTGTGGTATCGCCGACTTCTGAATATCCAAGATCTGGTTGGTTGTATCGAAGTTGGAGGTGACCATAGGAGGCAGTGCGTGCTTGAAAGGCGTAGTGTATTGGTACAGGTAGTAGGTCTGGTCAACAACACCTAAAGATGATAGGTGCACGCTGTCCCCAAGGTAGAAGAGCGGGCCAATCGCCGAGTCCTCTAGTCTCATACAAGAGAATGTAGCCAACGGAAAGGCCAGAGACTCATTGACCGCTATGTCATAGTAATAGGTAGTGTTCTGGTAGTTAAATTGAATGACAAGATAGTTGTGTTCGTTTGGGACGGAAAACCGAAACTCAAAATGTTCTCCAGGAACTAATCTTTTAGTGTTTTGGTAACTAGGCGTCACTTTTTGATCCTTGGAGGACGAGAATTTTTCTTGTGATAGCAGCGTCAGATTTTCGATTTGATCCGTAGATGAGTAGCGAGTATAGTCAATCGACAATAGCAATCTGTATGTTGTATCTGACTGAGAAAGACTGTAGTTCAGTCGTACCCCATTCTTCTTGTAGTTTTGGCTAAAATCTAGCTTGGATAGATCTATGGATTTGACTTGAAAGCATAGGCAGTATAGACATAGAGTGATCAGGAGAGTTTTGTTCCACGGCATGTTCTAAATATAGATTATTTTCGGGTTTTGAGATCATTAATACTTTAGTTTTGCTACATGTCGACATTTACAACTGAAATCGCTTCTGATAAAATCGTCTCAGACAACCCCATACACCAACGGTTGCTAAAGGCCTATTATGAAGCTAAACCATTCGTCTCTGGCAAGGTTCTCGAGCCTGGCTGTGGTGAGGGTAGAGGTATAGAATTGCTGTCCCCAGTGGCAGAGGAGTATCTGGCATTAGACAAGATTCAGGAAGTGATCGATGCGCTCAAGGAAAAACACACGGGTGTGGAATTTCGCCAAGCAGTTTTCCCTCCTTTTGATGGTATTCCTACAGATAGTTTTGATGTAGTTATCAGTTTTCAAGTGATAGAGCATATCCAGAACGATAAGCTTTTTCTCGAAGAGATTCACCGTGTCCTCAAACCAGGAGGAACGGCTATCATTACAACTCCTAATATCAAAATGTCTCTATCACGAAACCCTTGGCACATCCGTGAATACACGAGCAGCGAATTAAAAGCACTAGCTCAAGGAATCTTTTCCAAAGTAGAGATGAAAGGGATCGCGGGCAATGAAAAAGTAATGACCTACCACGAGCAGAACAGAACTTCTGTCAATAAAATTATGCGCTTCGATATTTTCAACCTACAGCACAAGTTGCCTGCTCCTATATTGAGGATTCCCTATGAAATACTGAACCGACTCAACCGGAATAAACTCCAAGATCAAGACGCAGGTTTGGTAGCGGAGATTCATCATGATGATTTTTATCTAGCTGATGAGTCTGACCAAAACCTAGATTTATTTTGTATCTTGACTAAGTGAGTTATTACAATCAGTTGGAACCAGAAAGTGAGCGTAAGAATAAGTTTTGGGGACTTATTCTATTAATTATTATTTTGGGGCTGCCATATTTGTTATTCAAATTGTTTGGGTGATATTTGCGCCTCGGTTAACGAAACTAAATGGGGTATTAGCTCAGCTGGTTTAGAGCGCTGCCTTGACAGGGCAGAGGTCACTGGTTCGAATCCAGTATGTCCCACTCCATTCCCTTACCGTTTCGATTTTTTTCAACGGTATAGACTCGATATAAATCTTATCAATACTGACTGCTGTTTTTGTTCAAAAGCCTTTGTCTAGTATGTCGTTTTGCACTCATTAAATAAATTTGCTCTGTATGGCGGATCACTCTGTAAAGTTGGGGGGGTAAACTCGGTAGACAGATTCGATATTTTTTATTCCAGTCATTCAAATTAAGCTCAAGGCTTATAAGAGATGGTTATTCACGAAAAACAATAATGAATTTCGAACAATGAATCTTGAATCACGAAGTAATCCTAGATCTCTCCCCAGAAATACCGATTGACCCTGTATGGCAGGGGATTTATAACCTTCAGTGCATATAGATGCGTTTGCTTGTATAATTATCTCATACATTCCATGTAATTTGTAGTATGAAACAACTCCTGCTTTTATTCTCGTTTGCTGCCACTATTGCCCACGCGCAGATAGATGTCAATACTGAGGCGTCTTTGCGTGGTATATCTGTTTACGATCAGAAGATTATATGGGTGAGCGGCAGCCATGGAGCGCTTGCGAAAACAGAAGATGGGGGAATAACATGGGCGACTGTGAAAATCCCAGGCACAGATTCATTAGACTTCAGAGACGTAGAAGTACTTAGCCCTACAGAAGTCGTCGTGATGAGCGCAGGTCTAGGGAACAAGTCCAATGTCTACCGAACGATAGACGCGGGAGTTACGTGGAAGTCCGTGTTTGCCAACAACTATCCTGAAGGATTTTTTAACGGGATTTCTTTTTCTGACTCAAAAACGGGTGTCTTGACGGGAGATCCTATAGCGAATAAACTTTTTGTACTCAAGACTAAAAATGGAGGTGCATCTTGGAAGCGTGTCAACCCTAACAAACTACCCATGATGGCAGAAAATGAAGCAGGAGGATTTGCAGCAAGTGGCAGTCATCTTTACTTAGGGGATAATTTTTTTATGAATGGGACAGGGGGGCGTATGGCTCGCATATTGAAAGCCAACAGTTCTTTTTCTGTATGGAGTGCTATATATGTCCCGTTTATTCAAGGAGAATCCAGTCAGGGGATATTTTCTCTGGACTTTTGTGATGAGAAACATGGCGTGGCTGTTGGTGGGGATTACACCAAAGAAAACCAAGGTAGTGATAATGTAATGATTACTGAAGATGGTGGGGAGTCATGGGTTCCTGCAGATAATTTTCCAGTTTACCAGTCATCTGTTCGTTTTGTGAGTTGTGATCAAGTCGTATCGACGGGTCCTGGAGGAACCTACGTGTCTAATGATGGAGGTTATACTTGGCAAAAGACCACTTACGAAGGATACCATACTTTAGATGTCGCTCCAGATGGTAGTATTTGGGCAGCAGGAAGTGGAGGTAGAGTGATGAAGATAATTTTGTAACCAGTGACAAAGAAAGAAAAGGTCTACAAAGCTTGCGAGGCAGTTTTAGTAGAGAAGATATATATCGCCAAGTCTGGTATGGAGGCTGCACAGGCCTCTGCGAATAATGAGACCAAGTCATCGGCTGGTGACAAATATGAGACGGGTCGAGCCATGAGTCAAAACGAGCGCGATATGTACGCCAAAAAACTAACAGAACTCGTGCATCAGCAGAAAATGCTCAAGGGGATCAATCCCAAAAAGATATCTGACAAGGTAGAGTCGGGAGCACTGTTGCGTACCGAGAAGGGAAAGTTCTTTATATCAATCAGTTTGGGTCAAATCAAGGTTGGCTCAGAGTTCGTGATGGCCATATCACCGCTATCTCCTATTGCCCAGTTGATTTTGGGAAAGATAAAGGGAGATGATTTCTCATGGATGAACCAAACGCAAACGATTTTGGAAATCGAATAAAAAAATAACGGCACCATAGTTATGGTACCGTCAGCAGCATTTATTCGAGAAAAATTATCTTTAATCAAGAGCTAGTCTAGGTTGATCTAGGTGTTGTCTGATTACAATTCAAAGATGCACATCTCTCTCGCTGTATTCAATACCTATATTCAGGTATATTGTCATTTACCCCGCTCTATTTAGCATATATCGTGTTTTTGAAAAGGGCATATGGGTCATTTTTTTCTGTTTTGATTGGAGAGTTTAGAAATGGCACACTTATTGGCTAATCCATTCTTACATTTTGAATAGAGAAAAAATGAAGGATATGAATAGTAAGCATAAAAAAATCTGGCAGCTAGGGTTGCTCGCAGTAGTGATCATGTTTGCGTCTTGTGATGATGCCACGATTAGCCCATCTTCGACGGTCACTACGGAGGAGATAGCGATTGAGGATTTTAGTAGTATCAGCGTATCGGATGCATTCGATGTAGAAGTGTTTTACTCGGATGAGCAATATGTCTTGATTGAATCCAATGAAAATCTTCATGAATTTATAGAAGCGTACCAAAAAGAAGGAGAATTGGTTATAGGTGTAGAAGGAGGGATTGATATCAGTGGTAGAACCATCTTGAAAGCTCGGGTATATACCAATAACCCAATAGGGTACATTTCTGTAAGGGGAGCGTCAAGACTGACGGCCACTGATGTGATATACAAAGAGGATGTGACGTTTGATTTGACGGGGGCGAGTTTTTTGAGAACCCAAATTGCTACAGAGAACATCATTGCGAATATACAAGGCGCATCTAATCTGGAACTTAGAGGTAGTGCCACTTCGATTCAATTAGAGATCGGAGGGTCTAGTAGAATGCAAGACGCAGACATGGAGGTCAGTATGGCAGATGTCAAACTCTCTGGGGCGAGTAGTGCCGAAATAGTAATCACAGATGAGATTCGACTAAACGCTAGTGGGGCAAGCGTGCTACGTTACGCAGGAGATGCTCGTATCAAAACAATAGATTTGACGAGTGGATCAACAATAGAAAAGATCAATTAAGAGATTAATGATGAATAAAAAAAGGTGGTGAGGACATGTCCTCACCACCTTTTTTTATTTGTGTCGTTCGTCCAATACCTTTACGACATCCTCTAGCGAGTAGCCTTTGGCTCTGAGGAGTATCAGGTAGTGGTACATCAAATCTGCCGACTCGTTGAGGAACAAGCCTTCGTCATTGTCTTTTGCCTCGATGACGACTTCTACAGCTTCTTCTCCTACTTTCTGAGCCACCTTATTGATGCCTTTTTTGAACAGAGAGGAGGTGTATGATTTTTCGTCTGGGTTGTCGTGACGGTCTTTGATGACTGCTTCTAGTTGAGAGAGAAAACCATAGCTTGCTTTGTTTTCTTCGCCCCAGCACGTGTCTGTTCCTTTGTGACAGGTAGGTCCTACGGGATTGACAGCTATCAACAGCGTGTCATTGTCACAGTCTAGTTTGATGTCTTTTAGCTCTAGGAAGTTGCCACTTTCTTCGCCTTTGGTCCAGAGCCTTTGTTTGCTACGGCTGTAGAAGGTTACCTTGCCCGTTTCTTGGGTTTTAGTCAGTGCTTCTTGATTCATGTAGCCTAGCATCAGGACGTTCTTTGTCTTAGCGTCTTGAATGATCGCAGGTACTAGTCCATCAGTTTTTTCGAAATCTATATTCATAAGTATGTAGTCGTTAGTCGGAGTGTGTAGTCAATTGCCCTTTGGGTTTTTGTCTATTGTTTCCAGACTGATTTATATTCTCATCGCTATTCCTTGCGATTTTAGTTCCTGTTTTAGTGTTGGGATTTCAATTTCTTTGAAATGAAATACGCTGGCGGCCAGTGCTGCATCTGCTTTGCCATGCACAAAGGTATCCGCAAAATCTTGAATACTCCCCGCTCCGCCCGAAGCGATGATCGGGATGTTGACCATGTCGGACATTTTAGCCAGTGCTTCGTTGGCAAAGCCGGCTTTCGACCCATCGTGATCCATCGAGGTGAACAATATCTCGCCTGCACCACGGCTTTCTGCTTCGCGCACCCAGTCAAATAAATCAATCTCGGTAGGGACTTTCCCTCCTACCAAATGCACCTTCCAGTTGCCATCTATCTGCTTGGCATCCACCGCGAGTACGACGCACTGACTCCCAAACTGTGCCGCGAGTTCGTCGAGTACTTTGGGTTCTTTGACCGCCCAGGAGTTGATCGATATCTTGTCTGCGCCACGATGCAACAAAGTGTAGACATCTTCCACAGATTTGATCCCACCACCGACGGTGAATGGGATGTTGACTTTCTCGGCGACTTTCTCCACGAGCTCTGCGGTGGTTTTTCGGCCATCTCCAGTGGCGGTGATATCGAGGAAGACGAGTTCGTCGGCCCCTTGCTCCGAGTAGATTGCAGCAAGTTCGACAGGGTCTCCGGCATCACGTAGGTTGACGAAGTTGACGCCCTTGACGGTACGGCCATCTTTGATGTCCAGACATGGGACGATTCTTTTAGTCAGCATATGCTTCGAGTTGTTTCAGTGAGATCTTGTTTTCGTAGATGGCTTTGCCGATGATGATGCCGTCCATTTTTAGTGCAGCTGCGGCCTTTACATCTGTGATGTCTTTGACGCCACCGCTAGCGACTATCTTTTGTTTTGGAAATTCACGCATCAGGTCTTCGTACAAATCTACGGCGATTCCTTGCAACATACCGTCTTTGCTGATGTCTGTACAGACCATATACTGGTTGCCCATTGCTTCGTATTCTTTGATCAGGTCAAAAAGGTCTACTTGAGATTCTTCTTGCCAGCCGTTGATGGCGATCTTGCGATTGGTGGAGTCGGCACTGAGGATGATTTTTTCACTCCCGAACTTCTGGAGCCACTCACCGAACAAGTTTTTGTTTTCTAAGGCTACACTGCCGAGGTTGACCTGAGCAGCACCCGCATCAAAAGCGATGTTGATGTCTCTGTCCGAACGAATACCTCCCCCAAAATCGACGATCAGCCCTGTGTGAGCAGTGATGCTTTCAAGTACTGCTGCATTTTTGATTTCACGAGCTTTCGACCCATCCAGATCTACGAGGTGGAGGTGTTTGATACCCGCCGCTTCGAATTCCTTAGCCACTTCGAGTGGATTTTCGTTGTATATTTTTTTCTGGTCATAGTCACCCTTGGTGAGTCGGACACACTTGCCATCTATTAGATCTATTGCGGGAATGATACGCATAATTATATCTTCAGTTTATCGGGGTTTCTGCGAGAGTCCCATACTCTCAAAATTCTTATTTCTTTTGGGGGTTGTCTGATAGAAAATCAAATAGTTGAGGACTGGTTTTACTCGTACATCATCAAAATCAGAAACTCTACCTGTATTAGGGAATACTTTGAGGGTTAAGACTGACTTATTAACGAGTTTGAATAGCTTGGCACTGTACTGGCTATTTCCTGTTTTATCTACCCAGTATTCAACAATCCTTTGAAGATCAAAAGCCGCTTTGGCTGTCCAAATTATTTTTCTTTCAGCCATCCTTCAATTTGATGGTTGACTTCTGTATGGCTGAATGTTCGCCCTGCTTCAATGTCATCAATTCCTTCTTGAATAGCTGCTTTTTGAGCATCACTTAGTGTCATGATCTTCTGACTCATTTCGAGTTCAAGGGTTACCATCTCCAAAATTTGGTTTAAAATGGTTTCTTCTTTGATCAGTTTTAATTTTTCTGTTATCTGTTCTAAGGTACTCATGGTGTAAAAATACCTAATCTATCGATGATTTTCAATTTCAACTTCGATCCTTGACTCCCAACTATCCATTTCCGACTAATCTACATCTCAATAAAATTCTTCAAAATCTGCTGGCCAAATGTCCCACTCTTTTCGGGGTGAAACTGGCAGCCATAGAAGTTGTCTTTGTGAAGTGCCGCACTGAAGGGGGTTGGATAGCTCGCTTTGGCAATCGTCCATTCCGAATCCGGTACGTAGTAGGAGTGCACAAAATACATGTACTCTTTCTCTTCCAGTCCGTTGAAAATCGGTGTTTTCAACGCTTCGATTTGGTTCCATCCCATGTGTGGCACTTTCACTGCTCCTCCAGCGAACAACTTCACAGGCAAAGGAAATATGCCGAGCCCTTGGGTGTTATTTTCTTCGGATGACTCACACATCATCTGCATGCCGAGACAGATGCCTAGGAAGGGCTGCTTGGCATTTTGGATCACCTCGATCAATCCGTAGTTTTCCAGTGCTTTCATCGAGCTACTTGCCTCACCTACGCCAGGGAAGATGATTTTGTCTGCGGATTGGATCTCTGGGGCATCTCGGCTTAGCATCGGTGTGATGCCCATGCGCTCCAGCGCAAACTTGACCGAGCGAACATTGCCAGCTCCGTAATCTATTATTACTACTTTACTCATAGCATCCCTTTGGTTGATGGCAGGATCATTTTGTCTTTGTCTTGTTTGACGGACATTTTGATGGCTTTCGCAAAAGCCTTGAAAATGCCTTCGATCTTGTGGTGTTCGTTGTCTCCTTCTGCTTTGATGTTGAGGTTGCACTTGGCTGCATCAGAGAAGGATTTGAAGAAGTGGAAGAACATCTCGGTAGGCATCTTGCCGACCATTTCGCGTTTGAACTCCGCATCCCATTCGATCCAGTTTCGTCCTCCGAAATCTAAGGCTACCTGACAGAGGCAATCATCCATCGGCAGGCAGAAGCCGTACCTTTCGATTCCTTTTTTGTTGCCTAGCGCTTCGGCGATCGCCTCGCCGAGGGCTATGCCAGTGTCTTCGATCGTGTGGTGTTCGTCTACTTCGAGATCACCTTTGACTTGGATTTTGAGATCCAATAGTCCGTGTTTGGCGATCTGATCCAGCATGTGATCAAAGAACTTGATGCCCGTGTCGATATCGGCTTGGCCTGTGCCGTCTAGTTCCACTTCGATATCGATATCAGTTTCTTTGGTGGTACGCTTGACGGTACCCTTGCGTGAACCGCGACTGACGAGGTTGTAGATATCTTCCCAATCAGTGGTTGTCAGCGCGATGGAGGGTTGCAATTCTTCTACCTTGGTAGATATTTCCTCAGCGCCCAGCCCTTCTTCTTGTTGGATGAAAATCGCCTTTGCACCCAAGTTTTTTGCCAATTCTACGTCTGTGATACGGTCACCGATCACGTATGAATTGGTCAAGTCATAACTGCCATCCATGTACTCGGTGAGCATGCCGGTGCGCGGCTTGCGTGTCGGAGCATTGTCAGCAGGGAAGCTGCGGTCGATTTTGACTGCATCGAACTTTACTCCTTCGTTTTCAAATGCCTGCATGCACTTGTTGTGCGCTGGCCAAAAGGTGTCTTCTGGAAAAGAGTCCGTGCCCAAACCGTCTTGGTTGGTGACCATGACGAGTTCATAACCGAGCTTGGCGATTTTGGCCATCCACTGGAATGCCCCAGGGTAGAATTCCAGTTTTTCCAGAGAGTCTAGTTGGTAGTCCACTGGAGGCTCCAATACGAGGGTGCCGTCTCTGTCGATGAATAGTACTTTTTTCATAATAGATATTTGGTCAACTTAGGTAGTCAACGGTTTCTTTATTTCTTTTCGTAGTCTGTTATTCCGTCCAGCAATCGCTGGTTTTCCTCGGGTGTACCGATGGTGAAACGAAGGCAGTTGGCACACAAATGTTCTTTGGAGCGATTTCTTACGATCACCTTTCTCTCTAGTAAGAAATCATACAAAGCGTTGGCATTTTCGACCCGAGCGAGTACAAAGTTGGAGTCCGATGGGAACAACTCTTGGACACAAGGCGACTGAGCCAGTGCCGCTTCTACTTTCTTCTTTTCGTCCAGGATAATCGCCAGTTGCTTTTTGAATTCGTCCTCTTGGTTTAGCGCCTTCAGTGCCGCTTCTTGGGATAGCACATTGACGTTGTAGGGAGGTTTGATGGCGTTGAGTACACGGACGATTTCTTCGGCCGCAAAACACATACCTACTCTCAGGCCTGCCAACCCCCAAGCTTTGGACAGGGTCTGGCATACGATGAGGTTGGGGTAGCGGTCTAGCTCGGTGAGCCAAGAATCCGTCTCTGCAAAATCTATATATGCCTCATCAATCACGACGATTCCCTTTTTCAAATCCAGAATCTGACGAATCTCCTCTTTGTTGAGCAGATTGCCCGATGGGTTGTTAGGCGAGCAGATGAAGAACAGCTTGGTATGCTCGTCTGACGCAGCGATCATTTTTTTTGCGTCAAGCGAAAATCCTGCATCCAAATTGACTTTTCGAAGTTCCACGTCATTGATCTCTGACAAGACGGGGTACATGCCGTAGCTCGGGTTGTGTGAGATGACATTGTCCACTTTGGGTTCGCAGAATGCGCGATAGATGAGATCCAGCACTTCATCGCTCCCATTTCCGAGTAGGATTTTCTCTGGTGCGATGTTTTTGATCTCACTTAGGCGTGCCTTGACGGGTTTTTGATAGGGGTCAGGGTAGCGATTGACGCCATTGTCAAACGGGTTTTCGTTGGCATCTAGATAGACCTCTGCTACGCTATCAAATTCGTCACGTGCCGAGCTGTAAGGCGTCAGCGACTGTATGTTCTTTCGTAAAAGACTTCTTATGTTCATGGCTTTTTATTCGCCTCGTGTTTTTAAATAATCTAACCGTACGGTGACGGCATTTTTGTGTGCGTCTAGCAGTTCGGCTGCCGCCATGTGTTCGATGGCAGGGCCTATATTTTGTATGCCTGTGGCCGTGATTCTCTGGAAGGTGATTTTCTTCATGAACGAATCCAAATTCACGCCGCTGTATGACTTGGCATAGCCATTGGTTGGTAGGGTATGATTGGTGCCCGAAGCATAATCTCCCGCGCTCTCCGGGGTGTAGTTGCCGATGAATACCGACCCTGCGTTCCGAACCTGATCAAGGTAGAAGTCCTCGTTTTGGACACAAAGGATGTAGTGCTCTGGTGCATATTCGTTGATGAAGTCCACACAGTCCTGATCCTCTGCGATGCAGATGATTTTGGAGTTGGCGATGGCTTTTTGGGCGATCTCTTTGCGGGGCAGTACGGCGAGTTGCGCTTCCAATTCGGATTGGATCGCTCTGACTTGGCTCTCACTTTTGATTACACAAATCACTTGACTATCGATCCCATGCTCGGCTTGGGATAGCAAATCAGATACGACGAAAGCCGGTACAGCGGTTTCATCTGCCATGACGAGCAGTTCTGATGGACCTGCAGGCATGTCTATTGCGACACCTAGTTGTGCGGCTCGCTGTTTGGCAGCTGTGACGTATTGGTTGCCTGGCCCGAAAATCTTGTCCACTTTTGGGATACTCTCAGTGCCGAAAGTCATCGCGCCGATGGCTTGGATGCCGCCGACTTTGTACACTTGCTTGACGCCCGCGTATTGCGCGGCGAAGAGAATCGCTGGGTTGACCGACCCGTCGGATCCTGGGGGGGTGCAGAGTACGATTTCGTCGCATCCTGCTATTGTAGCAGGGATGGCAAGCATCAGTACGGTCGAAAACAAAGGGGCTGTCCCACCAGGGATGTATATTCCTACTTTTTGGATGCCTTTGGCTTCTTGCCAGCACACTACGCCAGGAGCCGTTTCGACTTCTACACGTCCAGGTTTTTGGGCGGCATGAAAGGTCTCGATGTTTTGGGCAGCCAATTGAATGGCCGCTTTGAGTTCGTCAGAGATGCGCTGCTGGGCCGCTTTGATTTCTTGATCCGAGACAACAGATGAAGACAACTGTGCCTTGTCGAACCGCTCGGTAAACGACAAGACAGCTTGGTCGCCATTTGTCTTGATCGCATCAAATACACCATCAACCGTGGACTGCAAGTTTTGCTGCTCGAGTACAGGGCGCTGTGTCAGTGCTGCCCATTCTGATTTTTTGGGATAGAGAGAGACGATCATAGTACCATTTTTTCGATTGGGACGATGAGTATTCCTTCTGCACCGGCAGCTTTCAGTTGGTCGATGACTTCCCAGAATTTTCCTTCCTCGATCACGGTGTGTACTGAGCTCCATCCTGCTTCTGCCAAGGGCAGTACCGTAGGGCTTCTCATCCCTGGGAGCATGTTGATCACACCATCGATTTTGTCATTGGGTACGTTCATGAGGACATACTTCGATTTTTTACCTTTTTGTACCGCATCTAGTCTGAATAGAAGGGTGTCCAGTAGTTCTTCTTGCTCTGGGGTCAATTTTTTGCTTTTTACCAAAACGGCTTCAGATATCAAGATTTGATCCGCTTCCTTGAGGCCGTTTTTAAACAAAGTACTGCCTGAGCTGACCAAGTCACAAATCCCTTCGGCCAAGCCGATGTTGGGAGCGATCTCTACGGATCCTTTGATGACGTGGATGTCGGCTTTCACGTTGTGTTGGTCAAGGTATTGCTGAAGGGTGTTGGGGTAGGAGGTAGCGATACGTTTGCCGTCGAAGTATTGTACGCCTTCATAGTCCAGTTCTTTGGGTACAGCAAGAGATAGCTTACATTTGGAGAAACCGAGTTTTCTCACTACTTCTATATCGTTGCCTGCCTCGACCAGGAGGTTTTCGCCGACGATAGCAATGTCTGCCACACCATCTTCTACATATTGGGGGATATCACCATTTCTCAAATACAATACATCCATCGGGAAGTTAGACGCGCTGGCCTTCAATTGATCTTTGCCATTGTCAATGTGAATGCCGCAGTTCTTCAATAGACCAATAGAGTCGTCGTTTAATCTTCCGGATTTCTGAACTGCGATTTTTAATGTACTCATGTTTCTGTTTTTAAAGTCTGGGTGTTCTGGAAAGGGCAAAAAAAATCCCGTCCAAAATTAATCAGACGGGATTGATAAAAGTATTTTTTAGACACAACTATATCACCTCGCCTGAGCGTTTCATTGTATGGTGATGATGTTGTCTGTTTGTTGTCATAACTATTGCCGCAAATGTAGGAAAAATAACGGGTTTGCAAACGGCTCGATCGTGAATTATTTCAGAGAGTTTGTCGAGCAAGGATATGTTTTGGATTGCCATTATATGGTTTTAAAAGATCATTTCTGAAAGGACAGCCAAGCCTGCACCAAAAAGGCTGATGATGAGTTTGCGTGAACTCCAGCGGTGTCCGGGGCTCGATTCCAAGAATATCGTCGTAGAGATATGGAGGAAGTTTCCCGAAACGAATGCAAACAATAGGACCATGCCTGTCGAGTCGAGCAATCCGAAATCTCCTAGAAAATGCCCCGTAAATACCCCGATTGGTGAGGCCAAAGCAAAGATCGTCAGCAAGATCAGTTGTGTCTTGCGAGACTTGTATTGGCAAGCGAGTACCGAGATCAGCGCCAGAGCTGCAGGGATTTTGTGAAAGATGATGCCTGCTAGTAGAGTGCCTTCGGTATGATCGGTATGTACGCTCCCGGGATGAGCGAGTAGCGTACCCTCGAGAAAACCGTGGACGCTGAGTGCGACCATGAGCGAGATGCTTTTGAGGGTCGTATGCCCTTCTTCCCCTTTGTGATGATGGTGCATGTGCCCGTGCTCTACGCCATCGGTGAAGTATTCTAGTACTTGTTGAAAAAAGAACCCTAGGAGTATGAACCCGCCTACGTGCAGGTGGTCTTCTCCTGCTTCGAATATCTCAGGTAAGATGTGGATGATGGTGACCGAAAATAGAAACGAGCCCGCAAACACGAGCAAGTGCTTGATGTTTTTGCTGATGATGTCTATGGAGTTGATCGCAAGGATACCTCCGAGGAAGGCGGACAAGAATAGGATTACGGCGCTTTTGATCATGCGGGTTTTTGTATCACAAAGATGAGACGATCGGATTTTTCTTTTTCGTAAGGAGCCAAACTATAGTCTCCGAATAAATCTAACACCTTAAGCCCATTTGCGTCGAAATAGTTCAAAAAATCTGTGCGGCGAATGGCTTTTACCTTTTCCATGTAATCAAAGTGCTGGCCGTGATCATCCACGGAGATGTTTTTGACGATGTATTGATCGTCGGTGTATTCGCGGCTGATCTTGAAGTGTATGTTGTCGATGGTTTTATCTTCTGCCTCGACGAGGTGATTGACCACCACATAGGGATTCAGGAAGTCGATCAGCAGTTTCCCCCCAGGCTTGAGTGAAGCAACCGTGGCACGGATCACGTCCAAGTTTTCGTCGATCGAGTCAAAATACCCAAAGGATGTGAACAGATTGAAGACATAATCAAAGGCCTCTGGTCGATAGATGTCTCGCATGTCGTGGATATCGAAGTGCAGCGTGTTGTTCTCCTTTGTCTTGGCAAAGGTTATATTTTGCTCGGAGAGATCGACTCCAGTCACATCAAAACCCTTTTCGTTGAGATAGATCGAATGACGGCCTTTGCCACAGGCTAGGTCTAGGATTTTGGCATTGGCCGAAAGGTCAAAGTATGTGATGAGGTTGTCTAGGAAACGACCTGCTTCAGTATAATCTCTGTTTTTGTATAAAATGTGGTAATAGATGGTGTCAAACCATTCATCAAACCATTCTTTTTTCTGCGCTTGTTTCTCCATTCGAGCGCAATATTAATGCGCGGGGCTAAGAAGACCTAGTCTTGCTAAGGATCGGCGTGTCGAAAAGCTGCTGAAAGCTTGTCATATGGTGGTGTTGATGAGAATATAATCACCTGATTAGATGATTCACATCATGTGGCTTGGCTCAAGGCACGTCAAAGAGTGCCCTAGTTTTGTGTGCTAAATCAGTTGATGTATTATGACAGAAAAAGTAACGCAAGTAAAGCTTAGCTATGGTCGCTGTGCTGTTTCACCTAAGTTTTTTGAAGATTTCTATGATGATTTTATGGACTCGTCACCTTTGATTCGGGCACGGTTTGAAAATACTGACATGGAGGCACAAAGAGCGCTGCTGAGGCACGGGTTGTCTCACCTCATCATGTATGCAGCAGGGAGTCATGCTGCAGGCATGAAAGTAGACCGGCTAGCGGACTCTCATGCCAAAGGAAAGTTGGATATCCAACCTTGGATGTATGATCACTGGATTGAATCACTGATTAGAACCGTCCCTCGTCATGACAAAAAAGCTAATGCGCAATTGTTGTCAGTATGGAAGGAAATGATTCAGATGGGTGTAGATAAAATGATTTCTGCTCATTAGGTTTATTACTTTATAATCTCTACTACGGGTTGAACACCTAGCGAAATGTAGGTGTCTAGGCTACCGTCTTCTTTAGAGAAGATCAAAAATCCATCGATCTCTGGGGTCGCTTCTAAGAGCTTAATGGATTTTTCTACGCCTAATACCATGCAGGCTGTGGCATAGCCGTCTGCGAGTGCGCAGTTGGGAGCGTAAATGGATGCGCTAAGTAGATGATGCCTCACAGAGTATCCCGTATATGGGCTAATCGTGTGCGAGATAATTCGCCCTTCTTCTTGGTAGTAGTTGCGGTAGTTGCCGGAGGTCGCCAGCGCGGTGTTTTTTATGAAAGTAGTTGCAAATAGATTGCCCACTTCTGGAGTCATTTCAGGTTTTTCGATTCCAATTTTCCAATAAGTTCCATTTTCGTTTTTCCCTCGGCAAACTACTTCGCCACCGATCTCTACCATGAAATTTTTGATGCCATTGGCGAGGATGTAGTCTGCGATCACATCTACGGCATAGCCCTTGGCTGTGGCACTGAAATCCAGTACTACGCCTTTGTTCTTTTTTGCGCTCGTCGCATCGAAGGTTACCTTATCAAAGCCGATATTGACGATCAAAGAATCGATCAGACTGCTATCTAGTGATATTTTCTTCTCTGGTCCAAAACCCCAAGCGTTGACTAATGGGCCGATGGTAGGGTCAAATGCGCCGTTGCTTTTGTCATAGATTTCTCGGCTGGTCATCAACATCGGGTATAGGTAAGGCGTCAAATAAGTCGCGGTATCTGTTGTGTTAAACGTCGAGATTTCAGAGTTGGGGATGTAGGTAGATAGTGAGTTATTAAAGTCCACGAGTAGGGAGTCAATGTCGTTTTGGAGATCCCGCCCAGCTAGATCCATATACTTGATCGAATAGGGTACTACACCCATCGTCGTACCTGTGATGTGTATGGTCTTGGGCTCATCTTCCTTGTGCATTTGCCTCCAAACAATGAGGATGCCGAGGGCTAGTACGATGAGGAGTATTCTTCTTTTTTGCATGTGATCGTGTCGATATGGGAGCGCAAAGAAATCGAAGAAAGACTAGAAAGCGAAATGTATGGCTTGGCTAGTGGAAATGATTCCTGTCATAATCATTATTTTTGCCACCATCGGTAGGGTATTGGCATAGGATTGATGGGCTTTCCTTGTAATTTAGCCATCAATAGGTAGAATCTAATATGAGAGAAGATTATTTGAATCCAGAGGGTGAGGATATGGTTCCTGAAGAAATTGAGTTCGAAAAGGCACTGAGGCCTTTGTCATTCGATGATTTCGCAGGACAACAAAAGGTAGTGGACAACATCAAGGTGTTTGTACAGGCAGCCAAGCAACGTTCCGAGCCATTGGATCATGTGCTACTGCATGGCCCTCCAGGGTTGGGAAAGACGACGCTATCTCATATCATCGCCAATGAACTGGATGCTAGCATCAAAATCACCTCAGGGCCTGTACTCGATAAACCAGGTGACCTAGCGGGGCTATTGACTAATCTGGAGCCAAATGACGTTTTATTCATTGACGAAATACACCGGCTCAATGCTGTTGTGGAAGAGTACCTCTACTCTGCGATGGAGGATTATCGGATCGATATCATGTTGGATTCAGGCCCAAATGCACGCTCTGTACAGATCGGCTTGAACCCATTTACGCTCATAGGCGCGACTACTCGATCGGGGTTATTGACCTCTCCGCTCCGTGCCCGGTTTGGTATCAATGCCCGACTGGAGTACTATGATGCGGAGTTGCTGTCTGGGATTGTCAAACGTTCATCTGCTATACTGAATACGCCGATAGAAGAAAATGCAGCGTTAGAGCTGGCGCGAAGGAGCCGCGGGACTCCTCGTATTGCCAACAACCTACTGCGTCGCACGAGGGATTTTGCTCAGATCAAGGGAAATGGCACGATCACCAAACCCATCACGGATATGACACTGGAGGCATTGGATGTGGATGCCAATGGCTTGGACGAAATGGACAACCGTATTCTATCCACGATCATTGAAAAATTCAAAGGCGGGCCTGTGGGACTGTCCACGATCGCCACGGCATGTAGCGAGGAGGCCGATACGATAGAGGAGGTTTACGAGCCGTTTTTGATCAAAGAAGGCTATATCAAACGAACCAGTCGTGGACGAGAGTGTACGGAGCTGGCCTATAAGCATTTGAATATCGTACCTCCATCTCGTACAGGAACTTTGTTTGATTGATTTTGGATCAGACTAAGCTCACATATTTCATCAAACAAAAAGCGACCGAAGAAGGCTTTTTGTCTTGTGGGATCGCAAAAGCGGAATTCTTGGAGGAGGAAGCGCCCAAGTTAGAAAAGTGGCTTAACCAAGGCATGCATGGGGAGATGGCCTACATGGCCAATCATTTTGACAAGCGTCTTGATCCAAGAAAACTTGTCGATGGTGCCAAATCGGTGATCTCTCTGCTGTATAATTACTACCCTGAGAAGAACTTGGCAGAGGAGGACAATTACAAGATTGCCAAGTACGCCTATGGCAAAGATTACCATTACATCATCAAGCCTAAATTGAAGACTATTCTCAACGAGATCATCGAGCACGTAGGGGATGTAAATGCACGTGTCTTCGTGGATTCTGCACCTGTCCATGAGCGTGCCTGGGCTGCTAAAGCGGGGCAAGGCTGGGTAGGTAAAAACTCCCTGTTGCTTAATAAGCAGAGTGGCTCTTTTTTCTTCTTGGCAGAAATCATCCTCGATGTGGATCTAGACTATGATGGGCCAGTCAAGGACTACTGTGGTACCTGCTCCAAGTGCATGGATGCTTGTCCGACTGATGCGATACCTGAGCCTTATGTGGTGGATGGGAGTCGCTGTATTTCTTACCTCACCATAGAGCTGAGAGATCAGATTCCTGAGGAGTTTCGGGGCAAGATGGAAAATTGGGTGTTCGGCTGTGATATCTGTCAGGACGTATGTCCTTGGAATCGTTTCTCAAAAAAGCATCAGGAGGAGGCTTTTGTACCTCACGATAAACTGGAGGGAATGTCAACGTCTGATTGGGAGGAGATCACCGAGGAGATGTTTCGGGAGGTATTCAAAGGGTCGGCGGTGAAGCGGACTAAGCTAGAAGGACTGAAGCGAAATATTTCTTTCGCAAAAAAGAATGCCTAACACCTCTACGAGCAGAAGTGTTAGGTTGGTTTTGTTACTCTTTGAAGGTGTAGTATATACCGACGTTGAACATGGATTGAGGGGACATCTCTAGCTCAAATTTGAAATCTTCTTGAATCAGGCCTACAGTGGCTACTCGACCCACCATGCCCCATCTCGGTGCAACGCTCAAAGCAAAGCCAGCATCTAAGAAAGCATCAAAATAGGTGTCTGAGGTGTCACTTCCTCCACCATCTAGTGCATCAACATGACTATTGACCAATCGACCATTCGCACCAATGTATAGACCAAATTTTTCGCCAACTGACCACCATTTTCTGAGGTAAACATGTGGAGCGATTGTGTTAGAATTATCAGTACCAGAAAAAGACAGTACAGCACCGAGCTGTAGCTCATCCGATAACCAATAACCGGCCTCAGGAGCTACTTTCCAGTCATCATTGTAAAACATGATGCCGCCCCCGACGTACATACTGCCTTGCTGTGCATACATCGTGTTTGCAGCGAATAGGATCACTACTAGGAATAATAATTTTTTCATGTGTATTAAATTTATGTTCTAGTTAAAATTTGTCAAAAACCAGTTGGTATGCAACCTCGGGTTGTAAATAATTTGTTAATTGAAATCGTTCTGAGCAAAATTGCGTCTCATACCAGTAAGTGAATCTGAATAAATAGATAGATATGTTAGAGAATAATCCCTTGTTATTGCCATTTGATAGCCCATTTGAAGTAGCTCCGTTTTCGTCCATCCGACTAGAACATTACAAGCCCGCGATCGAAAAGCTCATAGAATCATCACTGTTAGAGATTGATAAAATCGCTGCGTCTGTAGATGCGCCGACTTATGACAACACCATAGTGGCGTTAGATCGCAGTGGCAAGCAGCTCTCGCAGGTAGCAGAGGTGTTTTTTAATCTTAATTCTGCGGAGACTTCTGAGGAAATGCAAGCATTGGCTTCTGACCTGTCTCCAATCTTGACAGATTTCAGCAATGCGATTATGCAAAATGCGATTTTGTTTGACCGTGTGAAAACTGTGTATACTGCTACCGATCAATCGCTCCTTGATGCAGAAGATAGCATGTTGCTAGAGAAAACCTACAAGGGCTTTATCCGAAGTGGTGCTAACCTGAGTGATGAGGATAAAAAGAAATACGCTGAGATATCAAAAGAGCTGGCTCAACTTCAACTCAAATTTGGGGAAAACGTGTTGGCAGAGACGAATGCCTACGAGATGATTATCGAGGATGAAAAGGATCTGGCAGGATTGCCAGAAGGGATCAAAGAAGGAGCTGCTGCGACCGCAGAGGCCAAAGGGCATAAAGGTAAATGGATGTTTACACTACAGGCACCGAGCTTTGTGCCTTTCATGGAGTATGCAGACAATCGTGCGCTCCGAGAAAAAATGTTCCGAGCCTATATGTCCAAGGCATTCAAGGGCGACAAGTTTGACAATCAAGAGAATGTAAAGAAAATAGTCGCGCTGCGTCAAGAGAAAGTAGCACTGCTAGGCTATGAGAGCTATTCGGACTATGTACTGGAAGAGCGCATGGCTGAGTCTGCTGACAAGGTCGAGGCATTCTTGAACGATCTACTGACCAAAGCTACCCCAAAGGCCAAAGCGGAAGTAGAGGCTGTGAAGGCTTTTGCTAAAGGTCAAGGGTTCGAAGGTGAGCTGGAGCGATGGGACTGGTCATATTACTCGCAGAAGCTTAAAAATGAAAAATTTCAGATCAATGACGAAATGCTTCGTCCTTATTTTAAACTGGACAATGCAGTAAAAGGCATCTTCGATGTAGCCAACAAGTTGTATGGGTTGACATTCAAACATAACCCTGAGATACCGGTGTATCATCCAGATGTCAAGGCCTACGAGGTATTGAATGAAAAAGGAGAACACGTGTCAGTATTCTTCGAAGATTATTTTCCTCGTGAGGGGAAAAGAGGTGGTGCATGGATGACTTCTTACAAGAGTCAATACAAAGACGGAATAGATCATCGACCTATCGTGTCTATTGTGTGCAATTTCACACCAGCGACAGGCGATAAGCCATCACTATTGACATACAATGAAGTCGAAACGCTTTTTCACGAGTTTGGTCATGCGCTACATGGTATGCTCGCCGATAGCAAGTATTCGTCACTGAGTGGCACGAGTGTCTACTGGGATTTTGTGGAACTACCCTCACAGATTTTGGAAAACTGGCTACAGGAGAAGGAGTGTCTTGATTTATTTGCAAAGCACTATGAGACAGGAGAACCGATCCCAGAGGATTATATCCAGAAGATTAAGGATTCGTCTAACTTCAATGAGGGCTACCAGACCATGCGTCAGTTGAGTTTTGGACTCATGGATATGGCTTGGCATTCGCTCAAAGCGGATGAGATTCAGGTAGATGACGTGAGAGCATTTGAGCAAAAAGCTATGGCGCAGACGGAGTTGTTTGGTGCGATTGAAGGAGCGTGCATGAGCACGCAGTTTAGTCACATATTCCAAGGGGGCTATGCCGCAGGCTACTACAGCTACAAGTGGGCAGAGGTGCTCGATGCAGATGCTTTTTCTGTCTTCAAGGAAAAAGGGATCTTCAACAAAGAAGTTGCCACCTCCTTCAAAGAGAACATTCTTTCGCGAGGCGGTAGTGAGCATCCGATGGAGCTGTACAAGAGATTCAGAGGGCAAGAGCCTACGGTGGATGCTTTATTGGAGCGAAGTGGGCTCAAATAAAAATAGACTTGTGCTATCGAGAGGATGTTTTACAGTTCTCTCGATGGTCAAACTACCAGTCATGGTCTATCTATAATCATTTCTATGTGTGTGGGATGTTGATCATTTATAGGATCATTATGTTTAACGGGATACAGTATTTGTGTGAGCTTGATCTGATAGGAATCTATTTTTGCCACATCGGGTTTGTCAGAGTCACCTACTGAAAGCTCGAAAGGCTTGTGATTTAGGTAGCCACGCATCGTGAAGCTCCCCCAGCGAATGCAAACCACATCTTCAGGGCATAGTGAGTTTTCTAGGACTGATTCGAAGTAGATAGGAACGTCTGTATCACGAATGGTCAGTGTTTCTCCGTCAGAGATAGAGAATGTTTCGCCCAAGTAGATATATTTTTCAGTATCGGAGGACTTACAGCGCTGTAGCAGTAGCGCCACTAGCAGGATAGCGACGAGTGTGCCTATGATTAGGGTGGTTTTTTTCTTCATATTCATAAGACCCGATAGAAAGCCGTATAGTTGGAAAGTTTTTTATATGGATACATGTGTATCAAGATTTAAAAACTACGTACCTTGCATCACCAAAAAAAATAGTATTGTCATGTTAATAGTAAGAAAGAATTGCCCCGCCCTCATGTGCGTCTAACCTAGACGCCAGATCAGCTTCTTTTATTTACTTATAACCATATTCTGATGACATCTCTATTTAATAAAATCAATAAAATATATAAATATTTTCTGCTCGCACTGCGTGGAGAGGAAACGGAGTTTACCACTGGTAGTATTAATAAGGCTATTTTTTTACTGTCCGTACCGATGGTGTTGGAGATGGTGATGGAGGCCCTATTCGCTGTGGTGGATGTCTACTTTGTCGGAAAAGTCAGCGTAGATGCTGTAGCGACTGTGGGGCTCACTGAGTCTGTGATGATGATGGTATACGCTATTGCTATCGGACTAAGTATGGCTGCTACTGCAGTAGTTTCTCGTCGTGTAGGAGAGAAAGATTATAAACGAGCAGGGGATGCCGCATTTCAAGCGATTTTGATTGCAGCCATTTTTTCGGTGGTCATTTCCTTTTTTGGGATCATCTATGCCGAGGATATACTAAGGTTGATGGGCGGGTCTGAAGCGCTTGTCTCCAAGGGGTTCGGGTATACGCGTGTCATGCTGGGGGGGAATCTTTGCATCATGCTGTTGTTCCTGATTAACGCCATCTATCGTGGAGCAGGTGACGCATCCATGGCGATGCGTTCGCTATGGATAGCTAATGGGCTGAATATCGTGCTAGATCCTTTGTTCATATTTGGATGGGGACCTATCCCAGCTTATGGTGTGGAAGGAGCAGCTATTGCGACGACTATTGGTCGTTCGATGGGTGTGTTTTATCAAGTCTTTGGGCTACTGTCAGGTAGCCGTATTATCAAACTAGGGTTAGAAAACATTAACCTGCGATGGAAAACCATCAAACGGATTTTCAATATAGGGCTTGGAGGCATGGGGCAGTTTCTGATCGAGTCGGCCAGCTGGTTATTTTTAGTGAGGATTATTTCGGAGTTTGGCTCTGCTGCTTTGGCTGGTTATACGATAGCGTTTCGTATTATCGTCTTTACGATTTTGCCCTCTTGGGGGATGGCCAATGCTGCTGCGACTCTAGTAGGGCAGAACTTAGGCGCGAACAAGCCTGATCGGGCAGAGAAGTCTGTTTGGTTCACAGCGCACCTTAATACTGCTTTCCTTTTTGCGGTCTCTATTTTGTTTTTCATCATGGCGCCAGATTTTGTGATGATTTTTACCGATGATTTGGTTGCGACAGAATATGGAGCTACCGCTTTGCGGATCATCTGTGTGGGATATATCACCTTTGCCTATGGCATGGTGATCAGTCAGGGCTTCAATGGTGCGGGAGACACGAAGACACCGACGATTATGAACATCATATTCTTTTGGCTGGTTCAGATTCCACTGGCTTATGTACTTGCTTTTGTGTTCGAACTTGGATTCAAAGGAGCAATTTCTTCTGTTGCAGTGGCCTTTGCGCTACATGCTTTGGCATGCATTTACTGGTTCAGAAAAGGTAAATGGAAATTAATTGAGGTGTGATTGATCTAACGCCTTTTCGCTATCGAGGAGGTGAAGAAAAGTGGTGATTACTGAGACCGTGACGGGAACGTGGGTCAAAATTCTATATTGAATAGAAAACCATTTATTTTGATATGCTTCAGTTTTGAAAAATATGTATCTTTTCGATATGAAGAGATACATACTTGTTTTATTATCCTTCCTCCTGTTGTTATCTTCTTACAGTTACTCTCAGTCACTGCGCGTTGAGGGGATTAAAAAATCACTGTCCACTGCCAAAGAGGATAGTAGTAAAGTGCGCCTACTCAATGAATTGGTACACGAGCTGTCATATGGGGACAAGTATGAGGCATTGCCGAGAGTTTATCAATCTATTGCTTTGGCGAAACGTATTTCTTTTGATGACGGGTTGTATGATGCGTATGACCTATTAGGAGTGATTTATCTAGATAAAGGGATTTTAGATTCGGCTGAAATTTTTATGTTGAAGGCGCTCCGGTACTACGAGAAGAAGGACGATCAGCAATCTTTATTCAAAATCTATCAAAACCTCGGGCATGTACATGTGCAGCGAGGTAGTTTTGAGAATGCAGAAAGCTATTACAGTAAAGAGTACGCTATTGCC
Organism: Reichenbachiella agariperforans; assembly: GCF_900142205.1. Classification (GTDB taxonomy): domain Bacteria; phylum Bacteroidota; class Bacteroidia; order Cytophagales; family Cyclobacteriaceae; genus Reichenbachiella; species Reichenbachiella agariperforans. The sequence goes on along the minus strand of NZ_FRAA01000002.1, from coordinate 292,893 downwards.
AAGCGGTTAGGAGATCATCGCCTAATGGGTAATGCACACAATGATAAGGCTTCTTTATATATCAATATAGGCTGGAATAGCATAGAGGTGAAAAACGATACCGTAGCGCAGATGAATTATTTCGAAAAGGCTGTGCCACATATTCATAAAGCTATTGGTTATTTTAAACAAGCGGAGTACGAAAGAGGAGTCGCTTTGGCTTATGGTAACCTAGCGATTTTGCAGGAAGAAATGTATGAGCTGGATGCGTCTAAACAGAGTATGCAAGCGGCAATGGCCTATTTTGAGCGCATGAACTATACGGTGTATCTGGTATCTGCCTACAATCATTTCAATAAGATTTATCAAAAAATGGGGCTCTACGATAGCGCATTGTTTTACTTGGAGAAGAGCCTCGACTTATCTCGTGTCTTAGAAAGTAAGATTGATACTCGAAATGTTTATGGTCAGTTTAGCTCACTGTATGTTCAATTGGGAGACTTTGAAAAAGCCCTTTCCTATCATCATCAGTACGACGAACTCAATGATCAGATCCTCTCCGAATCTAAGCAGGCTACTATAGATGAACTAGAAGTCGCCTATGCGATGAACAGAAGAGATCATGATTTGGCATTAAGTGAACTGGAGAACAAAAAGCAAAAAATAGTGATCGTATCTGGGGCAATTTTGATGATTGCTTTAATGTTGATGATGTTTTTCTTCTGGAAAAAAGGCCAGAAAGAAAAAAAGCTCAATATTGAACTTGCGCAGAAATCAGCTCAATTGAAGAAGAGCAATTTGCTCATTGCGCAGCAAAACGCACAACTCACCGAGTCTTATAATGAACTGAATAATTTGACTGCAGTGGTTGCACATGATCTTCGTACCCCACTTAACAATCTGAAAGCACTCAATAGCCTTGTGAAGATGTCCGGGTCTTTAAATCCGGAGCAACATGAGCTTCATGATAAGTCACTACAGGTGATAGAAGGGGGAGAATCTCTGATCAACGATATAGTGAATCTCACGCGCATGGAAAATGTAGCAGAGGTTAGTTTTGAGCAGCTGCATTTGAACAGTTGGATGGCAGAAGAGATAGAGATTCATGCGGCTTATGCAGAGCAGAAGAACATCTCTTTTGAGATGCATGCTAGTACGGATGAAATCTACCTAGTGACAGACAAAGAGAGTTTGACACGTATTATGGATAATTTGTTGTCCAATGCCATTAAATTTTCTAACCCTTCGAAACGAGTATTGGTCATGTTACAAGATACGGGTGATGATGTGACAATCAGCGTCACAGATCAAGGACCTGGCATGACCGATGAGGATGTGACGAACGCGTTTCAACGATTCAAAAAGCTGTCTGCTAGACCTACGGGTGGAGAGAACTCTACAGGTCTAGGCCTATCGATTGTGAAGACGCTCGTGGAAAAACTAGGGGGTACGATTACTATCGAATCACAGTTGGGTGTTGGTACGACATTTCATATGAGACTTGCCCACTCAAAAGGGAACAAACAAAGCTTAAACGAAAAAAACCGAAGCGGTATCGCTTCGGTTTGATAAGAATTTGTATAAAGCTGGATGATATTAGATTAATATATCTCCGGTCATTTCTTTTGGAATATCTACACCTATCATCTTTAGAATTGTAGGTGCTAGATCACCAAGTTTTCCATTCTTTACGGGTTCTTTTATGTCGTCATCGACAAAGATACACGGCACCAAGTTAGTCGTGTGTGCGGTGTTCGGAGAGCCGTCAGCATTGACCATGATATCAGAATTGCCATGATCAGCGATGATGATCGCAGAGTAACCGTTAGCCTGAGCGGTTTCCGCTACTGATTTAGCACATGCATCTACTGTCTCACAGGCTTTGACTGCTGCCTCGAATACGCCCGTATGACCTACCATGTCCGCATTGGCAAAGTTGAGACAGATGAAGTCTGCATCTCCTTTTTCCAACTCTGGATTGATTTTGTCACGGATATCTGCAGCACTCATTTCTGGTTGTAGATCGTAGGTCGCTACTTTAGGAGAAGGACACAAAAGTCTAGTTTCTCCATCGAAGGCTTCTTCTCTACCACCAGAGAAAAAGAACGTTACGTGAGGGTACTTTTCAGTCTCTGCGATACGGATTTGCTTTTTTCCAGCAGCAGCGAGTACTTCACCGAGGGTGTTGACGAGGTTGTCTTTGTCATACATGACCGTCACACCTTTGAAGGTGTTGTCATAGTTGGTCATAGTGTAATACTTCAGAGACAGCTTTTTCATTCCAGCTTCTGGAAAGTCTACTTGAGTCAGTGCTTCGGTGATTTGACGACCTCTATCCGTACGGAAGTTAAAGCAGATCACTACATCATCTTCTTCGATAGTTGCTAGAGGCTTACCTTCTTCGTCTACGTGTATGATAGGTTTGATGAACTCGTCAGTTACGCCATCTGTATAAGATTTTTCTACGGTAGCGATCACGTCATTGGTTTTTTCTCCCTCACCGTTGACCATGGCGTCATAGGCGAGTTTGACTCTTTCCCATCTTTTGTCTCTATCCATGGCATAGTATCGTCCAGTTACAGAGGCGATTTGGCCAGTCGTAGCATCTAGATGCTTTTGTAGGTCTGTTAGGAAGTTTTTTCCGCTTTTTGGGTCCGTATCACGACCATCAGTAAAGGCATGAACAAACACATCTTTTAGACCATAAGCTGCTGCGCCATCGCTGAGTGCTTTGACATGGTCGATGTGGGCGTGGATTCCACCATTAGATACGAGACCTATAAAGTGGACTTTTTTCTTATTCTCTTTTGCATAAGCAAAAGCTTCTAGTAGTGTTTCGTTTTTGGCCAATGAACCATCTGCTGCTGCTTTGTTTAGTCTAACGAGATCTTGATAGACTACTCGTCCTGCACCGATGTTCATGTGTCCTACTTCGGAGTTACCCATTTGCCCTTCGGGTAGACCTACTGCTAGTCCAGATGCCTCCAATGTGCTGTTGGCATATTTGCTATACATAGCGTCTACGAAAGGAGTTTTTGCGCTGTTAATCGCTGACACCTCGGGATTTGTACCTATTCCCCAGCCGTCTAGTATCATTAATATTACCTTCTTGTTCATAGGCGCAAATATAGAATTTGCTTTGCTCCTATCGAAGGTTTACTAGCAAAAGAGTCCCTAAAACAGACAATTTGCCATAGATGTTTCGTGTGGGGTAGGCCTACTTTTTAAAGAGCCATTTTTCTGGATCAAGTTTCACGTTATTTTTCCAGACTTGAAACTGTAGTTCTGTGATGCCATCTTTGTTGGTGAAGACTGAGCCGATACTTTGTTTGGCGGTGATGACTTGCCCCTTTTTGACATTGACTGTTTTTAGCTTAGCGTATAGTGTGTAGTAGTCACCGTGCTGAATGATCACGACGCTGTTCATGCCAGGTACGAATGCTGTGGTAGCTACTTTGCCAGAGAAGACGGCTTGTACATTGGCGTCTTTTTGTGTTTGGATGTCTACGCCTTGGTTTTCGACAGTGATGTTTTTTAGTACAGGGTGGGCATGTTTTCCGAATTTTTCGGAAACAAAACCTGATGCGACTGGCCAAGGCAGTTTGTTCTTGTTGTCCTCGAAGGAGGCGGAGAGTACTGCTCCTTCTGCCGAGAGAGAGATGGTGTTGGCACTTGTGTTTTTACCTTTGTTGGATGCTGCGATTTCTTTCTTGATGATATCTGCTAGCAAGTTGTCGAGTTGCTCGATAGATCGTTTTCTGCTGGCTAATTCTCTTTTTAGTTCTTTTTCACGCTTACTGAGATCTTGGACGATCTGGTTTTGCTTACTTTTCAGATTGATTAGGTTTCGATTTTCGGCAATTTTAGAATTCAATAATTCCCCTTGCTCTTCTTTTTTGCTTACCAGATTAGATTTTTGACCGTTGAGTGCATCACGGACTTTTTCTATCTGAGTCACCTGTCTTTGGCGCGCTTTGGCGTATTGTTCGAGGTATTTGAGTCGGAGAAAGAGTTGATTAAATGTGCTCGCCGAAAACAGAAAAGTCAGTTGACTATAGCCTTGGTTGGCTTTATATGCACTATAGATCATGTCAGCATACTCTTTTTTGAGTTGTGCTAGATCGGATTCCAAGGCGTTGGTCACGATACTAAGGTCACTGATTTCTCCATTGAGCATGGAGATTTCTTGGTTGATGGTCGACATGACGTCTTGTTGGATATCAATCTGGTGATTGATGGCCTTGAGTTGCCCGAGGGATGAATTTTTTTCTGAAGCTGTTTCCTTTAGGATTTTTTCAGTTTCATTGATTTTTTTGAGGTTTTCCTTCTTTTCTTTTTCCAACTGTGCTTTGCTCTTTTGAGCGAGTAGACTCGTAGAGAGCAGCGCAAAAACACACAGGAGCAGGAGTTTAGTTTTTAAGTGCATATTTAGAAGGAATGCCGATATGATAATTGTAGTCCTTTTTGTCAATCTCTACTTTGAGATGATCCATTGTAATGTTAGCACTTTTTTCTTTTTTGTACTTTGTATCATAGTAGGTTGCTTCGATTTCTATAGAGGTGGGGTAGATGGCTTTTTCTTCCTTTTGAAAATCTCCATAGGTCACCATGACTTGGTTGTCAGTATTGATACTCTCTGCTAATAGTTTTTCCAGTTTCATAGAATTAGCTCCTATGTAACTGGTTAGTCGTAGATCTCCTTTTTCTTGTACGATCTGATAATATCCGTTTTGCTTGACCGCTCGGTCTTTGTGTTCGATGTGCCAGACTAGGTTGCCAATGACTATCGATTCGATCATGCTCAATTCGAAATTAAAATTGAAGCCTTTGAAAAGCTCTTGCATGCTACGAACGGAGTATTCTTTGTGGATTTTATCCAGAATTAGAAGCGAGTCTTTGTCAACTACTCCTCGGGCAGCTTCTATACCAAACCCTGGGGATAGTGAGAACCAAACCGCGCTATCTTTTTTCATTCGGATGTTAGCGGTGAATTTGAGGTTGTCATCGCCTTTGTATTTCATCTTAGATTTGATGGCTATGTTGTCATAGGACAAATCGTTGAGGTGAAAGCGCTCGTTGTTGCCGTTATTAAAGAGTGGGAACTTCTTGTTACAGGAGGTAAGTAGAAGGATGCAAATGATGCATGTGAGTATTTTATTCATAGAGCTGTCTATCCGCTATTTTCTTGTCCAATGTACTGGTGTCGTCTACCAAATCTCGTGCCCTTTTCCATTGTGTGACTGCTTCGTCTATATCCCCAGACTGAAAAAGCGCATCACCATAGTGTTCGATGATGACGCCACTTGCATCATATTTCATGGCTTCTTTGAGGTAACGAACCGCTCCGTCATAGTCTTCCATCATATAGAGCACCCAGGCATGAGTGTCTAAGTAAGTAGGGTTTCCAGGATAGTCTTTTACTAGTTTAGAAGACATGGTTTTGGCTTTCTCTAGATCTTTTTTTCGGAGGGAAAGAAAGTAAGAATAGTTGTTTAGTACATGGTCATTGTCTGGTTTTGCTTTGAGGGCTGCCTCATAGGATGCGTCAGAGTTTTTGTGATCACCGATGCTATTGTATGCGTCTCCAAGTTGACCGTTAAACAGGCTGTTCATGTTGGCGTCTCTAGCAGCGTAGACTTTGCCTGCATTGAAAGACTTGATGGCTGCTTCGTAGTTTTTGCTGATCAAGTGTGCTGTGCCATTGTAGTAGTATAGAGAGGCTTGGTTAGGAAATATCTCTAGTGCTTCGTTGGTATGTTTGATGACTGCTTGATAGTCCTGCATATCCATGTCTAGGTTGAGGATGTTTTGCCACACGTTGAAATTGGATGCATCTACGGCTATCGTGCGTAGGTAGTACTCTCTAGCCTCTTCTACCTGCCCCAGGTTGAAATACAAATCTCCAGTCATCGCAAGCGCTTGATAGGAATCTGGATGTGTATCAACGAGCAATACAGACAGCTCCAGTAGCGGCTCGTTTAGAGACTCGTTGGGTAGCATACCGAGGTAGCCCGCTAGGGTTCGTATTTTGGCAGTTACATCGACCGTGTGGCTAGCGAATGGAACTTTCAATGACTCTAGTGCAAGAATTGTATTTCCTTCTTTTCTGTAGACCTCTGACAGTAGTATGTATAGTGTTTCGTTTTGCGGGTGTGCCTCTATTTGAGTAGTCAAAAACTCTTTAGCTTCTGCGATTCTTTCGTTTGAGATGAGGATACGAGCGAGCGTCATGATATAGGACTCATCGTCAGGGTTGATGCGAATCAGTTCATGTCCTTCACGAATGGCACCATCTAAGTCATTCTGTTTGAGGTAGACTTGTTGTTTTTGTACAGATATTTCTTCCATAGGCCCTAGCTTGGATTGGGCTTTTTCGTAAGTCACTAGTGCTTCTGTGAATTTTTGTTGGTAGATCTGTATGGCTGCCAAATCGAAGAGGTACTGTTCTGAATTAGGGACATTGTCGGTTAGATCAATATAGGTCTCTTCTGCTTTGTCGAGTTCTCCTTGGCTGGTTTGGAGATTGGCCAATAGGAGGTAGTAGAATTTGTTTTCTGGCGCTAAATCTTTGGCTCTTTCTGCATAGGGGACGGCTTTTGGGATGTCATTCTCGGCGTTATAAACCTCTGCAATTTTGAAATTGGCGGTGGCATTGTCTGGGTCTATTTCTAGTACTCGCTCAAAAAAAGTAAAAGCCTTCACATAGTCTTTGAGGATGAAAAATTTTTCTCCTTCTAAAAAATAATGATCAAGCTCTGTTTTTTTCTCTTCACTTAGTTCGCTTTTGGCAGACTTGTCTCTTTTTCGATTTTTCTTCTGAGCATAGCCAGTCTCAGTCACCATGAAAAGTGCTAGAGCGATAAAGCTTAATTGAATGTAGTGATGGATGTATGCGCGAAAAATCATTGTATCGAATTGAAACGAAAAACAAAATTAACTAAAAAGAAGAGTTCCTTATCAAATTCAGTGCCTTTATACCTTGTCTGTGACTAATTTAGGCTTTTTAGGGAATCCTAAAACCGAAAATAATGCGGCCTGAAATGTGTTTTCTTTCTCTAAAATAGATGTACGCAATGAACAACACTACCGCTGAGTTTTTGATCAGAAAATCAATCATCCAGTGTCCTAGGTCGAGATTAAATAGTAAAGCCACGCCTACGGATGATATGGTCAGGTACTCTAGTGCTTTGCGCCAGTCGTAAGGAATCGGGTAGTGCTTTTGCCCAGCGAAATAGCTCAATAGCGTCATGCTGACAAAGGTAGCCAGTGTCGCTATTGCACTCCCGAAGTAGCCGTAGACTGGGATTAGCAGGTAGTTGAGGACAAAGGTGATCAATGCACCTGTGCCTGTGATCCATGCCCCATAGCGAGTTTTGTCTGAGACTTTGTACCACACGGAGAGGTTGTAGTTGATCCCGCTAAATAGGTAGCCCAGTAGTAAGAAAGGCACGATGTAAAGTGCTTCTCGGTATTCTGGATTGGTCAGGAATACCACACTGATGGGCTGGAGATTGACGGATATCGCAAAGAACACGAGGGCGTTGAAGATGATAAAACCACTCATCAACTGAGTAAACAGTTTCGGAGAATTCTTGTCGCCCGCACTGGAGAAGAAGAAAGGTTCTGCAGCGTAGCGAAAAGCCTGAATACCGAGCAACATAAATACGGAGAGCTTATAGCAGGCGCCAAATATCCCAAGTACAGCTTGATTGCTTTTGCCGGGATAGAAGCCTTCGGGTAACCAGTATTTGAGCATTGAGCGTGAGAGCATCTCATTGGTTACGACTGCTAGACTCATGATGAGCAACGGAAAGGCATAGATTAAAATGGGTTTTAATTTTTCTAGATCGAGTCGAAACTTTAGGACTTTAAACTCCTTCCAGAGTAGAAAAAGCACTGCTGCATTCGCTAAGAAGTTTGCCCAAAACACGTACTTGACCTTGAAGGCTGCGTCGTAATATTTTGCAACCAAGCTTTGTAACTCAGGGAGCATATTTCCCTCTGATATCTGGTAGCAAAACACGAAGAAGAAAAGGTTGAGTACTACGGTGAGGGCGACATTGAAAAGTCGAATGAATGCGAATTTTTTGGCTTTTTTTTCTAATCGTAATTTCGCGTAAGGTATCGCAACGATGGCATCTATGGCGATGATGAGTGCGAGTAAATAAATGACCGTAGCATGCCCTTCATAGCCCAGTAGATTTGCGATCTCATCGGCAAACAAAGCAGCCGTTCCAGATAAAATCAAACTGGATGCAATGATAGCACTCAGTGATAAATTGTAGATTTCTGCTCGGTTTTCTGCTTTGGAGGCATAGCGAAAGTAAGCCGTTTCCATCCCATAGGTATAGAGGGCTAGCAGAAAGGCAACATAGGCATATAGCTCAGTGACGATACCGTATTCCGCGGTAGCAAAAACACCCGTATAGAGCGGTACCAAAAAATAGGTAATCATGCGCCCGATGATACTGCTGAGTCCATACCAGACAGTATCACCTGCTAGTGCTTTTAATCCCGCCATGATGGTTTGCTTGCTTTATTCGCCAATGAAATTGGGCTTACGCTTTTCGATAAAGGCTCTGGTGCCTTCTATGAAGTCCTCTGTGCCACAGCATATCCCGAAAGAATTGGCTTCTGTCTGGAAACCATTTTCTCCTGTGGTGTGTACGGCATTGATGCTGTCGATCATGAGGCCGATAGCTACGGGTGCTTTCTCTTTGATTTTATTGAGGATCTCAAAAGCCTTGTCCATAGAGGCTTCTTTACTATCCATAACATAGTTGACTAGTCTTAGGTCGAGTGCTTCTGACGCAGCGATCATGTCTCCAGTCATGAGTAGTTCCATGGCTTTGCCTTTGCCTACGAGGCGGGTCATGCGCTGTGTGCCGCCGTATCCTGGGATAATACCAAGGTTAATTTCGGGTTGACCAAATTTGGCCGTATTGCTGGCGATACGTATGTGGCAGGCCATCGCTAGTTCACACCCTCCACCCAGCGCGAATCCATGGACAACAGCAATGACGGGCTTAGATAACCTTTCGATTTTCCCAAAGAGCTCTTGGCCTTTTTCTGCCATGCTTCGGCCATTGACCTCAGTGACTAGTGCCAGTTCTTTGATGTCGGCGCCTGCTACGAAGGCTTTGTCTCCTGCGCCTGTGATGATTACCCCTTTTACACCTTTGTCATCATCTATTTTTTCAAATACCTGACCGAGTTCGGTGAGTGTTGCATCGTTGAGCGCATTGAGTGCGTTTTCTCTATTGATCGTGACGATTAAGATTTCGTCCTTGTTTTTAACTATTAGATTTTTCAGTTCCTCCATTTTTGTTCAAAAGGCCTTGCCAAATGTATTTAAAGCTGTGAATAATTACTAATGATACTGCTAAATATGAGAAGGAGAGTATGGATTGGAGAAAAGCGTGCTTGCTCTTTTTAGAAGCAAGTACGCTTTTTTTGATTTAAAGGTTTTCTAGGATTACTTCTGTCATTTTTGGTAAGTCAAATTCAGGTTCCCATCCCCAGTCTCGCTGTGCAGTGCTGTCATCTATGCTCTCAGACCATGATTCTGCGATCCCCTGTCTAAAGTCTGGCGCATAGCTGATTTTAAAATCAGGGTAGTGTTTTTTGATCTCTTCGTAGATTTCTTTCGGCGTGAAACTCATGGCGGAGATGTTGTAACTCGATCGTATCGTGATTTGCTCGGCGGGTGCATTCATGATATCTATGGTGGCACGTACAGCATCATCCATATACATCATGGGGAGACGGGTGTTTTCTTTGAGAAAACAGCTAAAGTCCTGCATTGCTTTGGCTTTGTGATAGATGTCTACCGCATAGTCTGTGGTACCACCGCCAGGGAGAGATTTGTAGCCTATCAAGCCTGGATAGCGCAGGCTGCGTACGTCGACGTGATGCTTTTCGAAGTAGTAGTCACACCATCGCTCACCAGCCAATTTGCTAATGCCATAGATGGTGTTTGGGTCCATAAAGGTCTGTTGCGGTGTGTTGACCTTGGGCGTGTTAGGTCCAAATACTGCGATAGAACTGGGCCAATATAATCTTTTGAAATGCCCTTCCTTTGCCAAATCTAGTAAGTTGACAAGGCTGTTCATGTTGAGCTCCCATGCGAAGCGCGGACTGGCTTCTGCGGTGGCAGAAAGGAGTGCTACGAGATGGTACACTTCGGTGATCTGGTATTTCTTGAGAACCTCTTTGACACGGTTGATATCCATGACGTCTAGCACTTCGAAGATACCGTCTTGTAGTGCCGCTACGGGCTCTCTTTTGTCCGCTGCTATGACGTTTTCGGTGCCATAGATTTGGCGGAGTTGTACGGTGAGCTCTGCACCCAGCTGGCCGCACGCACCGATGACTAATATATGATTCATAAGGGTAAAATGTTGTTCGTCAAAGGTAGTGAGATTTCCAGTGCTGAAAGTGCGATTTTGCTCTATAAAAGCCATAAATTGCCCACATTCTAACATTATATATCTGTCGACATGGAAAACGATCAAAGCTTTGAGGCATATTTAATTTCGAAAAAAATTGATTCATCGAAATTTAAATTGGAAGAAAAATCGCTCTATGATGCGCTCCAATCGGACTTTGATCAGATGAATGCTAATAGTTTTACGCAACAGAAACTATTTCTCATCAATCCCCTGAGACGGAAATATTTACTCGATACGACTGCAGCACTCTCTGTAGCCAAACCGAAAACAGTTTTCAAACCCAAAATCCAAAAATGATATGTATCAATCACTAAAAAACAAGCTAACTGCGGATCTAGCAGAGATCGAAGCGGCAGGGCTGTTCAAAAAAGAACGAATTATCACCACGCCACAGGGAGCGGACATCAAAACCACTGAGGGCAAAGAGGTGATTAACTTCTGCGCAAACAACTACCTCGGGCTATCTTCTAACCCTGAAGTATTGGCAGCTGCCAAAGAAGCCATTGATACGCATGGTTATGGGATGTCTTCGGTTCGGTTCATCTGTGGGACACAGGATATTCACAAGGAACTGGAGCATAAGATTTCGGAGTTTCTCGGGATGGAGGACACGATATTGTATGCGGCGGCTTTTGATGCGAATGGTGGAGTGTTTGAGCCGTTGTTTGGGCCAGAGGATGCGATCATATCCGATGCGCTCAACCATGCCTCTATCATAGATGGAGTCCGTCTATGTAAAGCAGAGCGCTACCGCTATGCGCACAATGACATGGCCGATTTAGAAGCCAAGTTGATCGAGGCGAAGGATGCCCGGTGCAAAATAATTGTCACTGACGGTGTGTTTTCTATGGACGGTACGATTGCACAGTTGGACAAAATCTGTGACCTAGCAGACAAATATGATGCAGTTGTCATGTCAGATGAGTGTCACTCGACGGGGTTTATGGGCAAGACTGGTCGAGGGGTACATGAATACCGTGACGTGATGGGTAGAGTGGATATCATCACGGGCACACTAGGAAAGGCACTGGGTGGAGCATCAGGCGGTTTCACTTCGGGTCCCAAAGAAATCATAGAGATGCTGAGGCAAAAATCTAGACCTTATCTCTTTTCGAATACTGTAGCACCATCTATTGTGGGAGCTTCTATCAAGGTAATCGATATGTTGAGCAAGACGACTACACTGCGTGACAAGTTGGAGCGCAATACAGCATATTTCAGAAAAGGTATGATAGCCGCTGGCTTTGATATCAAACCAGGAGACTCGGCAATTGTGCCGATCATGTTGTATGAGGCGGTGCTTTCTCAGCAGTTTGCAGCACGATTGTTAGAAGAAGGGATTTATGTTATTGGGTTTTATTACCCAGTTGTACCACAGGGACAGGCACGTATCAGAGTCCAGTTGTCAGCCGTACATGAGATCAGTCATTTGGATCAAGCCATAGCAGCATTCACTAAAGTAGGAAAGGAACTCGGGGTTATCTAGATGAGATATTTTTTAGAGATTTCGTATGATGGGACGGCCTACCATGGCTGGCAGGTGCAGAACAATGCCTCGACCGTGCAGCAAACGCTCAATGAGGCACTGTCTACCATTCTCAGATGCGAAATCTCTACTATTGGTAGTGGAAGGACCGATGCAGGTGTTCATGCCTTGAATCAAGTAGTGCATTTTGATTTGAGTGATGAGGTAAATACCGATGAGCTGTGTCACAAGCTGAACCGACTCTTACCACGTGATATAGCTGCGCTGGAGTTGAGAGTTGTGACCGACGAAGCGAGTGCACGCTTTGCTGCGATATCGAGATCATATCTATATCGTATCCATCAGCACAAAAACCCATTTTTAGAGTTGCGGTCTTATCACCATTATCGATCATTGGATATAGATTTGATGAATGCCAGTTGTGAGGTTATTAAAAACTGGACAGACTTTGAAAGTCTCAGCAAAGTACAGACGGATGTTAACCACTTTAATTGCCAAATATTCGATGCAAGATGGGAGCGGTACAACGATGAAATCCATTTTCACGTTAGTGCCAATAGATTTTTAAGAGGGATGATCCGTGCCATGGTAGGAACTATGCTGCTAGTCGGTGAGGGCAACATTAATTTGGATACTTTTGAGGAAATATTGGCGAGTAGAGATCGAACTAAGGCTGGACGTAGTGTGCCAGCGCATGGACTCTACCTCAAAGACATCATCTACCCTGAGGATATTTATATATAACATCAACATTCGGTTTTGAAGAAGGAAACACCCAGCGGCAACATCTTAGACATTCAGGTGCTCAAACGACTATTTGTGTTTGTTAAGCCTTACATCGTTCAGTTCAATTTTCTGATATTTTTGACCATTGCGCTAGCAGTATTGGTACCGATTAGACCTTATCTGATTCAGTACGCTATAGATACAGAAGTAGCCAATGGAGACTATGATGGATTGATCCGAATGGTTTGGCTACTGGTCGGGTTGCTGGTCGTGCAGGCCTTTGTGCAATACTACCACACCTATTTGTCGAGTTGGCTGGGACAGCATATCATTCGAGATATTCGCACGACGCTCTATGCTCATGTACAGCGACTCAAACTTAAATTTTTTGACAACACGCCGATTGGACGACTTGTGACGCGAAATGTGTCAGACATAGAGACGCTAGCAGACGTGTTTAGCCAGGGGATCGCCATGATGATTGGAGATCTGCTGCAGCTGATTTTCATTTTGGGTTTCATGTTCTATACCAACTGGCAGCTGACGTTGGTGAGTTTGTCTACGTTGCCTGTATTGATTTTTGCAACTTATATTTTCAAAGAGAAAATCAAAGTGTCCTTCAACCACGTCAGAACAGCTGTGGCGAATCTCAACTCATTCGTCCAAGAACACATCACGGGGATGAATATCGTCCAGATTTTCAATAGCGAAGATGAGGAGTTTAAAAAATTTAAAGAAATCAATCAAGAGCACAGGCGCGCAAATATCAAGTCTGTGCTATACTATTCGGTGTACTTTCCAGTAGCGGAGGTGATACAGGCGATAGGTATTGGACTGGTGGTTTGGTATGGAGCGATCAACATGATCGATAGTGCCTTCAAACCTGGAGAACTAATTGCGTTCATTATGTACATTATGATGTTTTTTCGTCCCATCCGAATGATCGCTGATAAGTTCAATACGCTACAGATGGGGATCGTGAGCTCCAACCGTATTATGAAATTGCTCGATAGCCAAGAACACATTCCAGATGAAGGGAACTATGTGCCGGATAATTTTCAGGGTAGTGTTTCATTCAAGGATGTTTGGTTTGCCTACAAGGATGAGAATTATGTACTGAAAGATATCAACTTCGAGGTAGAGTCTGGTCAGACGATTGCTTTGGTGGGAGCTACGGGTGCAGGGAAGTCGTCGGTGATCAATCTGCTGAGTCGTTTCTATGATATCAATCGGGGAAGTATTGCGATTGATGGGGTCGGTATCAAGGAGTATGACCTGAGTGCATTGCGTCAGCATATAGGCGTGGTGTTGCAGGATGTGTTCTTGTTTTCGGGATCTATCCGTGACAATATCTCTTTGGGTAATCCCGATATTCCGCTGGAGAAAATTATCGAAGCAGCTGATTTGGTGGGGGCTAGGGAGTTTATCGATCGTCTGCCTGGAGGGTTCGAGTACAATGTGATGGAACGAGGCGCCACACTCTCGGTAGGTCAGCGTCAGTTGATCTCGTTTGTACGGGCGATGGTCTATGATCCAAAGATTATCGTACTGGATGAGGCAACTTCTAGTGTGGATACAGAGACCGAAGAGTTGATCCAAAATGCCATCAATAAGATGATGAAAGGACGTACCTCTATCGTGATAGCACACAGACTATCTACGATACAGCATGCGGATAAGATACTCGTACTCGACAATGGAGAGATAAAAGAGAGTGGAACTCATGACAAATTACTTGCGAAAGACAGTTATTATTCGCAGCTTCACAAAATGCAATACAAGGAAGTATTAATCAGAGAATGACCATTGGCTTATCCTAAAAAAATATTTATAGTTGGTATGCCGGGATCTGGCAAAAGTACTTTTGGTAAGATCCTCGCAGAAAAGATTGGTCGTCAGTTTTTTGACTTGGACGAGCAAATCGTAAAAATGTCTGGCATGACTATCCCTGAGATTTTTGCTGATGCAGGTGAAGATCAGTTTCGTATGTTCGAGACTTACGCGTTAGGTATGATCACTCAGCTCAATGAACCATCGCTCATCGCTACTGGAGGTGGCGCGCCTTGCTTCAATGGGAATATGGATATGATGAAACAGTCTGGTACCACTATATTTCTCAATACGCCAGTAGAAACGATCGCAGCACGTGTGATGGAGGACAAAGCCTCTCGACCCTTGGTCAATGCTATTCCTGATGAGAAAATAGTAGAAGATATGAAGGTGCTTTTTGAGAAGCGCATCACTTTCTACGAGCAAGCTGACTTCACTACAGACTCTCAGATAGACGAGGTGATCGCCTATCTCGACGCTCTCTAGAAGTTAAACCCAAAGGTTACCGATGCATTCAGATTTTTGTGATCAATATGAGCGGTGGGACTGATGTCTTCATTCGGATCGTCAAAGCTGTATATCGTGTAAGGACTTCTTAAAGTCTCATACTGCGTGTGTACTATAGATAGATCGATGAACATGTCTTTGGTTCTATAGCCTAAGCCTCCAGATATTCTCTGTATGCTATTGTCTATTGAGCTATATCGGTATGGATCACCATCATGGGCATATCCCGCACGTACCATGAATTGGTTGGTGATTCTAAACTCGCCTCCTATACGAATATTCATAGCGTTTTGATAACGTGATTGAATTTCATTATTGTCCGCAGTGGTAGAGAAATCGTTTGACGACAAGTTAGCACTAGAATAGTCCGTGAATTCTACATCAGCTGACAAGAAACCTGATTTTCCCAGAAATATAGAAGCTCCCGTAGAGAATTTCCAAGGAGTAGATAAGCTGTACTTGGATTCAGAATAATAAGGTCCACCTTCAGGTGCATAATCATCCAGTGTCATGTCATTTCCATCGATATTAAAGACGAAGTTGTTGTTCCAATCGACTAAAAAATCTTCAGAGCTAGTGTCGTACATGCCGTAGATAGTTGGTGTCTTAAATGAGGCACCTACACGTAGAATAGGAATGGGACGAACTATTATGCCGAGTGTACCATTGAGACCAGTGCCGTCAATTCGCAGTGTATTAATAAGACGATGTGAGTTAATGGCCGGATCTATGCTTCCATCGTAGAAGTATTCAGATTCGGTAAAGGTTTGTTCAGAAAAGTAATTGATGGTGGTGATGCCTAGTCCACCGCCAAAGTAAAAAATATCATTAATATTAGCACCGCCTGCGAAGTTCCATTCGTATTGTGCGCCAGTGTTTCTGATTTTTTCGACTTGTCTAGGTTGATCACCGATTAGCTTGTAGTAACCTGTAAAGGACGAGCCTGTAGCATCATCAGTTAATGTTTCTGGATTGATAAGATAGCTCTGGTAAGCATCATATTCTATTCCTCCTAGATTGTCTTCTTCTATTCCCCATGCTCCATCGATGTAGGAGTCTATGATAGAGGATTTCCCGACTTCCGTCGTGTTAAACCCATCATAGTTATACTGACCATGAAAGTTGTTGGTACGGGTCATGGTGATGGCAAATGTCCCGCCCTTGAAGGGTGAGTTTTCATCTTCATTAGGCATGCTAAAGGCAATCCCTAGGTTGGCGAAATTAAAATTGGCTTTGAAATCATGCGTATTGTTGCCAAAATACTGTGCATCGGTATTGTTGAAGTCCAGAGATGGCGTCACTGTGATGCCAGATTGGCGGATAGAGCCTAGCCCCGCAGGGTTAACATAGGCGGCATTCATGTCTCCTCCCAGAGATACTTGTGCGCCACCGATGGATTGCATACGCGCAGTACCTCCATAGTAGGTTCTGCTAAACAGCAGCGCATCATTGTAATATCCGTATGACCCTTCTTGCGCTTGCGCGATACGGATTTGTGTGATGCAAAGCATCAGAATAACTGATGACAAGATAGCTTTTGACATTGTCATGGACTTCATGCAGTGTGAATTTGAGTTAATGTGTTATGTACTAGCGTCTGCTTCGGCTCGATGAAGAACTAGACCCGCTGCTTCTCGATCCTGATGAACTTCTTGACCCTGACGAGGTTCTAGAACCCGATGAACTGCCAGACGACCTAGAGCCACTAGAGTAGCTACTACTTGATCTAGATGGGCTACTGCTGTAGGAGCTTCTCGATCCACTGCTCGACTGTGAACTACTACGCTGTTGGGTGTTTCTTGACGGAGCAGGAGAAGAATAACTACTGTTAGACGTTCTGGTGCGCGTCTGTGTCTGCGTGCTTGTAGGTTGCGTACGTGTGCGAGTGCTGGTGTTTCTACTATTACTGCTGGTACTCGTAGAGGTTCTGCTTGCTCTCTGGTATGAGTTTGATTGACTGCTGCTCGGTGCAGGTCTTGTAGCACTATTTCTTCTAGTATTAGTTGTACTCTGGCTAGCTGTCGTGCGCCCTCTTGACGAACTAGACGTTCTGCTGTTTGCTACGTATTCGTTTTGTGATGAACGGCTTCTCGCTGCACTGCTGGCAGATCGCACACTGCTATTGGATGTGCGAGTCCTCGTAGAGGATGAAGCCACTCTGGCATTGGATGATTTACTGGTTCTCGATGTTCTGCTAGCTGATGAGCGGGTAGGCTCTACAGATGAAAGTCTACTAATACGGCCATTGTCGCTAGAAACATTCGACCCACGGCTGTATCTCGCACCTCTAGAGACGTTACGAGAAGAGTAATAGCCATCATAGAAACCGTTGTAATACCCATTGTTGTAGGCATAGTATCCACCACCATAGTAGGGAGAATACCATCTATATCTGTTGTAGCTGTATACTGGACAGTAGAACGGGTCATAGTAGAACGGATCGTAGTAGCCGTATCCGCCACCAAATCCACCGCCAAATCCCCATCCGTAGCTCATGCTCATGGACCAGCCAAAGCCTGATCCATAGCCGATACCCCATGAGGGTCCATATCCTCCGTACCCACCGTAGGCTGGGTATCCACCACCATACCCATTACCACCATAGTAGTTGTTGACGACTGTGGTCGGCTGCTGCTGTGCACTGTAGCTGTAGTCTGCACCAGAGTAGTTGTTGTCATATTCTTCTACATAGTAGTCTTGATCTGAGTAGATGGGCGCATTTGCATAGGCCTCTGATGCGACCGTATTTGTCTCATCCTTGTATTTTTGGATGTAGTCGGGGTTGACTTGCTTGTCCGCATAGGTGTTAGAATAGGTATTGGTATTATAAGCACTGATTGTCTCTTGCGAGTCTTTGGCTTGGGCTTCTTCTTGTTTTTCCTTTTTTTCTCTATCCGCAGCAGTGAAGTACATGTCGTCGTACTCTTGTGCCATGACGGGAATTTGACTTCCCAGTAGTAAAACACCTAATGATAGGTTGGCGATGTTAAAGTAGATTCGTTTCATAGTGACCTCCTGCTAAATGATGATACTTTCGGTTATATTATACGGCAAACAATTATATTTGTCACGTAATTTCATCAAGAAATTAGCAATTTTCATACCAAAGAATACAAAATCAAGATGAGCAAAGGATTACCAAAAAGAAGCGAGGATTATTCGCTGTGGTATAATGAATTAGTGAAAAGAGCAGATCTAGCAGAAAACTCAGCGGTCCGTGGTTGCATGGTGATCAAGCCCTATGGTTATGCTATATGGGAAAAAATGCAAGCGACACTCGATGAGATGTTCAAGGATACAGGACATAGCAATGCATATTTTCCGCTTTTCATCCCCAAATCATACTTGAGCAAAGAGGCTGATCATGTAGAAGGGTTTGCTAAAGAGTGTGCCGTAGTGACACACTATCGATTGAAAAATGATGAAAATGGAAATGGCGTAGTTGTCGATCCAGATGCCAAACTGGAGGAGGAGCTGATTGTCAGACCTACATCTGAGACGGTGATTTGGAACTCTTACAAAAATTGGATTCAGTCATACCGTGACCTGCCTTTGTTGATCAACCAATGGGCTAACGTAGTACGTTGGGAGATGAGAACTCGTTTGTTTTTAAGAACTGCTGAGTTTCTATGGCAAGAAGGGCATACCGCCCATGCCACCAGACAAGAAGCCATCGACGAGACGGTACAGATGATGAATGTCTATGCGACATTTGCTGAGGAGTACTTGGCGCTACCTGTACTGAAGGGTGTGAAGACGGAGAGTGAGCGATTTGCTGGTGCGGAGGACACCTACTGTATAGAGGCTCTGATGCAGGATGGCAAAGCACTGCAAGCAGGTACGTCGCATTTCTTGGGACAGAATTTTGCGAAGGCTTTCGATGTAAAGTTCGCGAATAAAGAAGGTGGAGCGATGGAGTACGTCTGGGGAACATCATGGGGAGTGAGTACGCGACTCATGGGCGCATTGATCATGGCGCATTCGGATGACAATGGGTTAGTATTGCCGCCTAAGTTGGCACCATTCCAAGTGGTGATTGTACCTATATTTAGAAGTGAAGAACAACTGGCAGAGATATCTGAGGTAGCCAATAAGATCAAAGCAGATCTGAAGAAGTTCGGTATTAGTGTCAAATATGACGATAGAGATACTCATAAGCCGGGATGGAAATTTGCCGAGTATGAACTGAAAGGCACACCTGTGCGGATCGCAATTGGGCCGAAGGATTTGGAGAACGGTACGGTAGAGGTAGCTAGAAGAGACCTCTTGGAGAAAAATGTCATGCCGATGGATGATGACTTTGCGCAGAATATTTCAGTACTGCTCGATAATATCCAAGACACGATCTATCAGAAAGCGCTGAAATACCGCGAAGAGCACTCGTTCAAGGCGGATAGCTACGATGAGTTTAAGAAAATCATCTCTAGTGAAGCGGGCGGGTTTGTTTATGCGCACTGGGATGGCACGGCGGAGACCGAAGAGAAAATCAAAAACGAAACCAAAGCGACCATACGTTGTATTCCTATCGATCAAGTAGAGGAAGAAGGGAAATGCGTCTATTCTGGAGCTCCTTCTAAGGGGAGAGTCGTTTTTGCGAAAGCGTATTAGATAAATGTAGAAAAGTCGTCAAGAGATTGGCGATTTTTCTAGTATAGACACGTAATGTACGTGAGATATAGCTGTATATTAGGCAACCAAAAAAAGACCTTTACTTTGATAGACTGGATTATCATTTGTTTACTAATCTTAACAGGCATTGCCCTGATTATTCTGGAGATTATCTTCGTACCGGGGACGACTATAGTTGGGATTGGTGGTTTTCTCGTAGGAGGATATGGCATCTATCACAGCTATGAGTTGTTTGGGGCTGAAACGGGGCATTGGGTACTAGCTGTATCTGTTGTTGCTGGGTTTGCAGCTATTATCGTGAGTTTCAAATCGAACACTTGGAAGCGGTTTGCACTCAAGGGTAGTATTCAGTCTAAGGTGAATGAGAATAGAAATATTTCCCTAACGGTAGGGCTGGAAGGAATGACCGTTTCTTCGCTCAAGCCGATCGGGAAAGGAGAGTTTGACGGGATCGTGTATGAGGTACGATCTTTGGGCAATTTTATAGAACAACAAAAGGCCATCAAGATTATCAAGATGGAACAAAACAAAATATACGTAGAACTAATTTAACTGAATAGACATGATGTATTATGCTATCTACGCCATTATAGCGGTCGTAGGATTTTTCGTTTTCTTGTACTTTGTGCCACTAGGGCTGTGGATTACAGCGCAGTTTTCGGGAGTGAAAGTCGGCTTGTTCGAGCTGGTATTCATGAGAATCCGAAAGGTGCCGCCATCATTGGTTGTTAATTCACTGATCACGGCGACCAAAGCAGGTTTGCAAGTGACCTCTAGCGAACTAGAGACACACCATCTCGCAGGAGGGCATGTGCCTTCAGTGATCAAGGCATTGATTTCTGCCGATAAGGCCAACATCGAGTTGGAGTTTAACCAAGCAGCAGCGATCGACCTAGCGGGTAGAGACGTCTTCGAGGCGGTTCAGATTTCTGTTAACCCTAAAGTAATCACTACTCCACGAGTAGCAGCAGTAGCGTCTGATGGTATTCAATTGATCGCTGTAGCGAGAGTGACGGTACGTGCCAACCTGACGCAACTCGTCGGCGGAGCAGGTGAAGATACGATCCTAGCGAGAGTTGGGGAAGGTATTGTGACCTCTATTGGTTCGGCAGTGACGCACAAAGATGTGTTAGAGAACCCAGATAAAATTTCGAAATTGGTACTGTCAAGAGGACTGGATGCGGGTACGGCGTTTGAGATCCTATCTATTGATATCGCAGATGTGGATGTAGGAAAGAACATCGGTGCAGATCTGCAAACAGACCAAGCAGCGGCAGACTTGAAAGTAGCAGAGGCTAAGGCAGAAGAAAGAAGAGCGATGGCAGTAGCGGTCGAGCAAGAAATGAAAGCCAAAGCACAAGAAGCCCGTGCGAAGGTGATCGAGGCAGAAGCTGAGATTCCAAAGGCGATGGCTGAGGCATTTAGAGAAGGTAACTTGGGTATCATGGATTACTATAAGATGGACAACATCAAAGCAGACACCGAGATGCGTGAGTCAATCGCTAAACCAAAGTCTACTCCGACTAAAAAGAAGGACGATAAGTAATTGATCTCCTTGTTAGATAATATTCAAAGAGCCCCGAATACACATTCAGGGCTCTTTTGGTTTTCGTCTTCTACGAATACTGTGTTTAGGGTATTTACTTTCTGGATCAACGTAGACAATTTTGATTTCTACGGTCATAGCTGTACTTTCAATAATTAACTATAATTAAACTTAGAATGAAATGAGAAATTTAATTTTTTTTGGAGTTGTTGTTTTTTGCTTGATATCATGCAATCAGATCCAACCAGAAGGGGGCTTTACGTCCCTAGAAGAAGAGTTGGACTATTATAGAGCTTTGGATCTGCCAATTCTGTCTGTAGAGGAGCTTGAAGAGCTTAAAGAGCAAAAAGCTCAGTTGAAAGAGAAGCTTCGTGAAGAGTTCCTCATGGGGCCAAGAGGTAAACGGCTATCTAAGAAGCGAGAAGGAGAGGTGAAAGGCGAAGTAAAGAAATTAGATAAGGTGTTTAAATATGTAGAGGATCGGATACCGCTGGACCTGTCATTTTCTAGAAGTTTTTACTACACTCTGGGTACAATGCGGGAGATGGTTACGCTCTACGACAGCTTGAATGAAAATTGTGATGCTAATATTGCAGGTGTTGGTCTATTTCTAAACAAGAGAGCGGGTTCAATGGGAGGTATGATTAGCTATATTGATTGCACAATGTTTCCTGTTAATGAGAAGAACAAAGTCCTTGAGGATTTTTGTGAGGGATTGCCAGGTAAACTGAACAAAGAAGAAGACGGTACAGCTTTTAATAACAGTGCCATTTGCCCAGATGATTGCTAATTATTCTAAATGACTAAGCTATTCCTTTATGGGTCGATTAGCTCCCCATTAATCCCATTATTCATAATGGGATTAATGTTTCGCTCGTTCAATTTCAACTTGAAAGTTTTGAGTGTGATTATAGGACTTTCATTCTTGTCGGATGTTGGTTCGTTTGGCTATTATCATCTCACTGGACATTCTACCTATTGGATTGTCAATACCTATAACTTACTCGATACAATTTTAGTTTTTTTCTTTTTTAGTAGGATTTTGAATCACAGGTTGGTATCCTATTTTATGCTTGGAATTATACTGGTCATGTCGGGATATTATTGTTATTCTGTTGGTGTTCATGTTATTTGGGGCGAAGTACTGTCAATGAAAAACATACTGGTAATGGGACTTTGTGTCTTGTACTTTTTGCAAGTGTTTCAAAGTGATACAGAAATTTTTTTGGAGAACACACCACTGTTTTGGATAGTCATAGGTTTTATTTTCTATACAGCAGGGTCTTTCTTCCTGTGGCTGATGAGTTCTGAAATAGTGAACAATCCGAAATATTCAATGCTAATAGTGCACCTCGGTAACATTCTAAAAAACATCCTTTTTGCCTTAGGTCTATGGAAAGCCAGAGTAGTCAATTGAATGTGGAGATGGTGCTCATCTTGGGGACGAGTGGGATGTTGTTTTTGGTCACCTCCATCGTCTTGTTTATCTATCTCTATCAACGCAAGCTGATCAAGAAGAAGCTAGAGTATCAGGAGATCGAGGATTTACTCAAAAAGCAAGAGTTGAAATCTGCCTACGCGATGCTGGCAGGCAAGGACAAGGCCTACAGAGAAGTAGCCGAGGAGCTACATGACAATCTTGGTAGTATGCTCGTGACGCTCAATATGCTCTCGGACACTATTCCCCAAAAGACTGACCCAGCGTCGCTGAACCTGATCGCCAAGAAGATATCGGAGGTCGCTACGAAAGCCACCGAGGCGACACGTCAGATTTCGCATAGTCTACATTCGGAGGCACTGATGCATTTTGGCTTGGCCTCTGCGATTCACGAACTGGCTGGGGCACTCAATGAGTCGCACACGATCTCGGTCCATGTAGAAGTTCAGATCACGACCGAATTAGAGGGACATGTGAGTCTGAATCTCTACCGTATCATTCAGGAGCTGGTGAACAATACCCTCAAACATGCCAAGGCCAAGAATCTAAACATCGATGTATCAGAGGCCAAGGGGCATCTCAACGTCATCTTTGAGGACGATGGGATTGGGATGGTCAATGTCGAGGAGTATGAGCGAGGACTGGGGCTGAAAAATATTAAATCTCGAGTAGCGAAGCTAGAGGGGCAGATCACGATGGAATCAGGCCTGGGAAGAGGTACCACTTGTATAATAGATATACCATTATGAGCGAAATCAAAGTGTTGTTAGCGGACGATCATGCCATCGTCATGGAAGGGTTAGAAGTGATCCTGAGTTCGGACGAGCAGGTGCAGGTAGTCGGTACAGCTGCCAATGGCGAAGAGGTACTGGCATTCGTCGCAGCGAATGAAGTGGATATGGTGATTCTCGATATCAACATGCCCGTCATGGACGGAATCACGTGTGCACGGAAACTGAAAAAGAAGTACCCCGCTCTCAAAATCATCATCTTGACCATGTTTGCGCAAAAGTCATTTGTAGATGAGATACTCAAAATAGGAATCGATGGATGTTTACTCAAAAACAACACGGGTAAAGAACTGATTGGAGCGATCAATCGGGTCATGAGTGGACAGCCCTATTATGACAGGCTCAGGGAGTTTAAATCTGATGAGGAGATCAAACAACACAAGTTGAGCGCACGAGAAATCGATGTGATACGACTTATGGCAGAGGGGCTGACCAGTACAGAGATTGGTGAGAAGTTGTTCATCTCAGACCTCACCGTGCAGACGCATCGCCGCAATCTCATGCGCAAACTCGACATGAACAAAGGCGTACAGGTCGTGCAGTACGCCAAAGAAAATGGATTGATATAGCTTTTTAGATTTTAGAACCTAGATCAATGGTCTGATATTTAGCACTTCATAAACTGAGGTTTGATCAATCGAGAGGAAAGATTATTTCGAAAATTTCACTGTTTGAGCGAAGCGAGGTTTGAAATTTTCTAGTCTTTTTGCTTTCTTTTTTGGCAATGAAAAAAGGAAGAGCCTGTCTGGCTTGAAGACATAGTACGATTGATGCATTTCAGAGACGGTTTTAATGAAAGTTAAAATCAAACTTAGATTAGTAGCATTTAGATTTTAGTACCTAGACAAAAGGACAGTGCAGAGTAGAGCAAACAAACCTAGAGCGCCTCAAATATTTCCCCTCTCGTCATACCCGAACGATCATCATTATCGTCGTTTATTTTATCTTCATCTCCGCGATGTAGTAGTTCGGGTCGACGACTAATGCCGTCCCCATCTCCTGTTGCCATGTCCCCGCCTGCGGGGTTAGGGTTCGCGCTACGCCATCTATCGTCACTTGGATCGGCATGTTAAACCCATCCACCGTATTGGTCCAGCGGTAGTTTAGGATTTCGTCTTTGCTGTAGTATTCCAAAATCGGTAGGCGTGTATCTCGCAGGTATTGGTCAAAGAACGCGGCTAAGTCTAAGTCCGCTTTTTGACTGATGTAGTTTTCTATCTGCTGACTGGTGACCGTCTGATGGTAAAACTCCTCCCCCAGTCCGCGCAGAATCTCACGCCATAGTACGTCATCATTGATCCAGCTGCGTAGGGTGTTGAGCATGTTGGAGCCTTTGTAGTACACATCCGAATCGTGATGCTCGGCGTTGATGCCATAGTCTCCGATGACGGGGTAGGCATTGGCGATGTTCATTCTGGTGCCGCGCACATACTCCCTACCCGCATCTGTGCCGTAGAAGTACTCTACAAATATCCCCTCGGAGTAGGCCGTGAAACTCTCGTGTATCCACATGTCAGCCGCATCACGATGGGTGATGTTGTTGGCAAACCACTCGTGTCCTGACTCGTGGATGATGATGAAATCAAATTTGAGTCCCCAGCCTGTACCACTCAGATCCCTGCCCAGATAGCCATTTGCAAATTTATTGCCATAGGTAACGGAGCTTTGGTGCTCCATGCCTAGATAGGGCGCTTCTACGAGTTTGAATCCATCCTCGTAGAAGGGGTAGGGACCGAACCAGTGCTCGAAGGCTTCTAGCATGCGGTGGTTTTCTTTGAACTGCGCACGCGCCTTTTTTTCGTTGTATCGGAGTACCCAGTTGTCTATGTCCAGCGTCCCTTTTTCTCCCGCATAGGTCTCGTGCCAGTCGGTGTAGTTGCCGATGTTGATATTGACGCCATAGTTGTTGATGGGGTTGGAGACTGCCCAGTGATAGGTCTTCGTTTTTTTCTTTTTGTTTTCCTCTGTCTTGACGAGGCGTCCGTTGGATACGTCGATGAGGCCTTTGGGCACCTCTACACTGATCAGCATGCTGTCCACTTCGTCGTACATGTGATCCTTGCATGGCCACCAGACCGATGCGCCCAGCCCTTGGCAAGAGCTGGCGATGAAGTGTTTGCCTTTTTCGTCCTTCTTCCAACTGATGCCGCCATCCCACGGCGCGTGGACTGCTTCTCTCGGTTGGCCGCTATAGGTCACGACGATGGACTCTGTAGCACCCTTTTTTTGTTCTTTTTGGAGTGAAATGAAATGTGCATTGCCTTCGGATTTGAAATCAAGCACTTTTCCATCTTGTGTCACCTGGGTGATCTTCAGTGGAGGCTGTAGATCGATCTGTATGACCTGATGTGGTTCTAACACTTCGTACTGGATCAGGTTGCTACCCACGAGGCTTTTGCGCTCTGGCAGTACCTCCACGGTCAGGTGGTAGTAGGTCAGGTCCCACCAGACACGCTCCGGCGTGATCGTGCCACGTAGGCTGTCTTGTCTGTCGTAGGTTTGTGCTGTGCTCAGTTGAGCAGTGAAGAGCAATAAAGAAAGGAGTACGTAGCGCATAATAGTAGAATCTATGTGTGCTAATATCGCAAATTTGTCAGCAATAAGTCAGGGGACTTATATGAGTGGTCAGATTTGAGCAGGTGAAGGTTTGGGCATCTGCGTGGTAGAACTAAGGAGCAAAATTTATTGTCAATATGTCTTGATAGCTATGTGGTCTGAGACAATTGTAATTGGCTAATTTTCATATCGAGTTGATTTTCTCCTTCGAGAGCTTGTTTTTAGCTGATAAGACAATCAAAAACATGGCAAATAGTCAGCGTTGAACGATTCCTAGAGATGGTTTCGAGCCAAGAGGGCATTGTTAGACTAAATCTAGGCAAGTGATTACTCAAGGTAGTATCAAGTGGTTCTGTTGGTTATTGTAAGAATTGTTTTTTACTGTGTCGAGCTTGAGTAACCTGATTACTCTAAATAATTGGGTTACCGAGAAGAGGAATGAGCTCTTGCAGCTATACAGACTTCTAGTTCGGGCAGGCTATCAAAGAGAGTTTGGTAGCTGTCGATGACGAAGTATTGCTTTTGGAAGTCGTGTTTGTAAAAGGGCGTGTCGAGTACAGTCGATACATCATAGGGGATGCGTGGCACGTTGGGGTCTTCTAGGGCATAGAGCGATTCGCCAGGAGAGGACACGATGCCTGCGCCATAGATTTTGATTTCCCCATCCTCTCTGATCAATCCAAACTCTACTGTAAACCAATACAGTCTGCTCATCAGTTCGATCGCTTGTGGACTATCGATGTGTTTGAGCGCGATGGCGGCCAGTCCCTTCATGAACGCACTGAAATGTGGGTTGCTGAGCAAGGGGACGTGTCCAAACACGTCGTGAAACATGTCTGGTTCTTCGAGATACTCTAGTTGGGATAGATCTCTTAGCCAGGTGGTGACTGGGAAATGTTTGTTGTGCAAGAACTCGAAAAAGGGTCGGTCAGCGATCAGGCCAGGGACGATGTAGAGGTGCCAACCTGTCGCTTGTTTCAGGTAGGCGTTGGTTTCTTCCAGTCGAGGGATTTTGTCCGCAGTGAAACCACAGATGTCTAGCCCATCTAGATAGGCAGAGGAAGCTCTGCTCTTGAGGAGGAGGAGTTGCTTTTGGTAGAGAGATTTCCAAACCTCGAAATGCTCAGGTGTATACTCGTCATAAGCCTGATGCATGGGCTCGGTTGGGAAATCATAGGGTGTTTTGTTTTCCAACATAGGGGTATCATTTTGGGGCAGTAAAGGACTAACAGTTGTTAGTTTTTTATGAAATTTACAAAAAAGCGCGGAGTAGCGCAATTTTTATTCTTCTCAAAATGAAAGGAGTCGTGGTTGGGCGTGTCGATCAGGAGTTGCCAGCGAGCAGCTCATTCTTCAATGCTGATGCACGCTGCATCATTTCGATCTCTCGGAGGAGTTCTATCGAGGCATCTATTTCTGCTTTGCGAATCGCGACGCTTTCGATGTTGAATCCTATCGGGATGCCTTTGACACGACTGTACTCCAGCAGTTCTTTGGCGACAGTCTTGCAGATATCCACCGAGCGAAAGAGAATGTTTTCGGAGTGCTTGAGGTCATTTCTGAGCCACTTAGGGATGTAAATCCCCAGCCACTCCATGAACTGTAGGGTCTTGAGCGAGCCACAGGGCGTGAGGGTGAAAATAATAGGAGCCAAAGGAGTCTTGGTCTCTAGGCAGTGGTAGTAGTAGTCTGATAGAAAGTCTTTGGCATTGTCTATACTGTAGACGCACTGGGAGATGAAAAAACTACAGCCATTTTCGATTTTTCGGGTCACCCGCAGGTGTTCGTCTTCCTTTTTGAAATGACGCTCTGGGATGGTGACACCACCGATGAGCACTTCGGAGGCAGAGGCGAGACGTGCAGCATAGGCTTCCTGTAGAGTGAGTCCATTCTCTTGCGCAGACGGAGACCCTACAAAAACAGAGTATTCTATTTTATTGGGGTTCTCTTTGAGCCAATCCTGAAAGCTGTCCGGGGTGAATTTGCCGACACTCTTGTAGACGATCTTTGGGATGTCGAGTGCGGTGAGGTATTGTGCACTATACACGCCTGGATCCAGGGTCTGCATGTAGGGAAATGGTCTAGGCACATCGGTGCGAGAGGACTCATCTTGTATGTCGTACAATACCAGTGCATCTAGTTTGATGTCCCTGAGTCGAGCGATCTGCTTGTCAGCGATCGCTTGTATCTTCTCTTTGTCAGTGGTGTATTTGGGAGGAGTCAGTCCGTAGAATAAGTACTGCCCTTTGTTTTGTAGTAGTTTGTCTTTCAGCATGCAATCAATCATGTAATCAGCTATTTGCCGAGGGCTTGTTCTAGGTCTGTGACTAGGTCTTCAGCATCTTCTATTCCTACACTCAGACGAATGAGCGAATCTTTTAGTCCCGACTTGATGCGTTCTTCTCTCGGGATACTTGCGTGGGTCATGCTGGCTGGATGACCGACCAGCGACTCCACTCCTCCGAGGGATTCGGCAAGGGTAAATAGCTTTAGTTTTTCCATCACTTGGATGGCGGGTTCGATTTTGTCATCCTTGAGTACAAAGGCAATCATACCACCAAAATCACTCATTTGCCTTTTGGCTACCATGTGGTTTTGGTGCTCTTCGAACCCAGGCCAGTAGACTTTACTCACTTTGGGATGAGACTTGAGGAAATGTGCAATTCTTCGACCGTTTTCACAATGTCTCTGCATCCGGATGTGGAGGGTTTTGACTCCTCTCAGTGCTAGAAAGCAGTCCTGTGGTCCGGGTACTGCCCCAGTAGAGTTTTGGTTGAAAGCGAGCTTTTCGTAGAGGTCGTGGTGATTGGTCATGAGTGCGCCCATGATCACGTCCGAGTGTCCTGAGATGTATTTGGTCACCGAGTGCATCACGATATCAGCACCCAATGTCACGGGGTTTTGGAGATAGGGTGTAGCAAAGGTGTTGTCTACGCAAAATAGCGCGTTGAATTTTTTGCAAACGCCAGCTAACCCTTTGATGTCTATGATGTTCATCATTGGGTTGGATGGTGTTTCTATCCAAACGAGTTTGGTATGCTCATTGAAGTGCTCGGATATACGGTTCAGTTCCTGCATATCGACGAACTTGAACTTAATCCCAAAATCTTGATAAGTCTGGGTGAATAATCTGTAAGTGCCACCGTAGAGATGAGTAGAGGTGAGAACTTCATCCCCAGGTTTGAGTAGTTTGAGCACTGCGTCTATGGCACTCATACCTGAAGCAAAGACCAACCCGTGGGCTGCATTCTCTAGTGCTGCGAGGTTGTTTTGTAATACGTCGCGTGTTGGGTTTTGAGTGCGTGCGTATTCATAGCCTTTGTGCTTGCCAGGAGAGGGTTGAGCGAAGGTAGACGTTTGATAGACGGGAGTCATGATCGCGCCAGTGGTGGGATCTGGCTCTATTCCCGCATGTATGACCTTGGTACCAAATTTCATAAGAGTTGGATTTTGGATTTCTACCCTCTAACCGATCGAATAATATCAATTGTTTTGAGGATTCGTGATTGACAAAAGTAATCAATATCAGATATTCGCAATTATAATTCATCATGACATTTGGAAGATTGACTCAGCTACGAATATTTAGACTTTTTAGGGAAAACCGACGCATGGCCGTATTGATGGCTTGGATGGCGATTGTGCCGATAGGTACTTCGTTGGTGAGTGGATATTTTTTGCTCGGAGCGGAGGAACTGATCGCTAATATGGTGACATGGCAGTGGCTATTGTTCTACGCATGCACCATGCTGACGATGGCACTGGCCATCACTCCGACAACTTACATTGCTTTGCTCAGTGGGTATTTTATTGGGATGGAAAGTCTGATCGGTGTGGTAGTTGCTTACCAAGGCGCATCCCTTTTGGGCTACATACTGGCACGAGGGATCAACCGCGGGTTTGTCGACCAAATCATCAGTTACTATCCCAAATCTGCGGGCTATTTTGATAACGTACTCGACAAGCAGGTGATGACGACATTGTTGGCACGGTTGTCACCCGCTTTGCCTTTCGCTCTCATGAACGTGGTGCTCTCAGCTGCTAAAATCCGATTGGCTAGTTTCTTTTGGGGTGGACTGATTGGGATGTTGCCTCGGACTTTGTTCTTTGTATGGGTGGGTAGTCAAGCGCACCAGCTGCGAGATGCTGTGCACTATGATCATGGCATGATCGCCAGTATAGTATTGACTATAGCGGCGATCTATGCGACGTTTTTGATGATCAAACCTAAGCCTTAGCTTCCATATTGAAATATTTGTTAAGCCTAGCCTGAAGGTCCTCCTTGGTTAGCGTGTATTCTGGCGAAAGGCTGGCTTGCCCTGGTAGATTTTCAACGTGTAGTGTCTGTGTTGGGAACGCAAAATGAACACTCAGCTCTCTTCCTAATTTTAGGATTTCCAAAATAATCTCTTGCTTGAATTTTAACTCGTCTGACCAAGTAGGTGCTGAGAAAAAGATATAGAACAGAATGTCAAGCGAGTGCGAGCCCATCTCACTGAGGTGAATCTCATAGTTGTCCTTGTTGGTGTTTGGGTGATGTAGGAGGATTTGTTCTAGCCCCTGCACAAATACCTCGATGCGTTCTGGAGGTGTATCATAGGTGATCGCCAGCATCGTACGAAACCTTCGGTACTGTCTGAGGCCATTGTTGTCGATGGTGCTGTCTGCTAACTGACCGTTCGGGACAGAGATCACAGAGTTCCTAAATGTCCGGATTCTAGTCGATCGAAATCCGACCTCCTCGACCATGCCGTCTATGTCATCACCTGCTGTGATCCAATCTCCGATCTGGAAAGGCTTATCTATGAAGATCATCATCGAACCGAAAAAGTTTTTGATGGTATCCTGAGCTGCCAAAGCGAATGCCAGACCGCCAATAGAAAGCCCTGTCAGGAGCGGAAGGATGGGGACATTCATGTTTTGCAAGATGATAAGTACACCTGCCACGATGACCATGGCGCGTAGAATCTTCTTGAGTAACGGTACGAGCTGGTCGTCCAGTTTGCTTTCTGTACGGTTGACAAGACGGGTCAAGTAGACCTCTAGAATATTGACCAGTCGGTAAAGCGAGATCATTCCGTAGAGAGGGATAAGTCCCTTGAGTGCCATGACTACATAGTACCCGACGATCTGTGGGAGCTGTAGGAGTGGATAGACCATGCTGATGAATATAAACACGCAGACCATGCCGATCGGCTTGGTGACAGGAAGTAAATATTTGCTGCCAATATTTTTCTGTTTGAAACGGTCGAGAAGGGATATGAAAACACGCTCGAATAGGAGGGCAAAGATATGTTTTATTAAAAAACTGGCGAACAAAATCGCTGCGATCCCTATGATTTGCCACAGTTTAAGCCCTAGGATTTTCATGCCTAGGACACTTTCTTTTATTTCTTCGCTGATGAGAAAATCTGTCCCGAATTTGAATATTTCTTTATGTACCGAATCGATTTGAGCGATTTCAGGAGGTTGGAACTGCCATCGTCCCCGACGCTTCTCTATGAAAATTTCGGGGTAGTTCTTATTGATGACATAGCGGTACTCGTTGGTCAGCGAGTCATAGTAGTCTTTGCTCTTTGGCACTTCGTCGAAAAATATGAATATGCCTGCTCCTTCTAAAATTTGCTCTAGTTTGACAGCATATTTTTCTTTCTCTTCTTGTTTGAGTGATGGGTTGTTAAAAACGATAGAAGCAGCGGGTAGATTTCTGCTCCCTGATTTGATGTTGGTCGAGAAGGTCTTTAGGGTCTCGTATGGAGACTCTAGCCTGCTCGTGATGGTGTCCTTTTGGACATGAGCCAGCGTGGAGAGCGAAAGAAAAAGGAATAGCAGTGTGAAAAGATGTCGCATATACATATCTTGATTTGGCTGCAAAAGTATGAATTATTGTTTTTTCTGCTTCAGCATCCAGTTGTAAATGTCCTCCCCTGCATAGACACGTTTCCAAGTGTCGTGACCTAGGTCTTCTTCCGTAGAAAAGCGAAAGTTCTTGTGCCCCGCTGCTTCTAGTGCATTCATGCCAGGGTAGAAGTATTCTGACTTGACTACCTCATCTCGTCCCCCTACTACGCACCATATGGGAGTTTGCGCACCAGCGAGTGTGGGCATCAGATCAGGGTGTCCCCAGCCGACGATAGGGCTGATCGCAGCGAACAGATCGGTGTGTTTGCTACCCATGTACCACGTCCCAAATCCTCCGTAGCTTAATCCTGTGAGATAAATGCGTTGGGTATCTACGCGATAGTTGTTTTGGACGTGTTCAATCATTGCGACCAAGTCTTCTTCTACCATTTCCCAACCGCGCATAGGGCCATAGTTTTCATAAGGGAGCGAGTCATTGGCTACTGATCCAGACATCTCTATTTGGGTCGGAAAGAAAGGCTCACGGCCTGGTGTTCCTTCTTGGAGTCTTTTGGGGGCATTTTCCACTTTTCTATTCAGTAGGTAAGAAACACCCAATGTATCGAACCCGAACATGTGTAGCTGCGGCATGATGATCAAAAATGGAAGGTCTCTGCGCTGTACCCATGCCTCATAGACTGGGCCATGCGCCATGGTATAGGCTAGTTCTTCCTGGCCATTCCCTCGCTCGCCGTGACCATGGAGGAACATCATGAGTGGCCAGTCGGCTTGCGTATCGTCGTATCCTTTGGGTACATACAGGTAGTAGTTGCGATCGCTTTGGTCTGTTTGACTCGTGTAGGGGATGGTTTCTAATCGCTCGGTACTCGGCGCTTTGCTTTGGCAGGCCAACAGGGTGATAGCAGCCAGTAGGATAGTAAAGTAAGATTTCATGATAAATAAAAAAGCCACAATTAAGTGGCTCAATTTAGTGGGATAATTTGAAATGTCGATCAAGAATTTTGGGGTACTGGTTTCCGAACTTTTCGTAGCACCATGCTCTTAATGCTTCGATTTGTTCGCCTACTGATGTTATTGCTTTTAAAAGCTCTTTTTCGAATAATGATCTGTCAAAACTTACTTTCGACAGAATCGTTTTTGAATACTCTAACATTTAACTTTCGGTTTAGTGCTGATTAAAAAGGCAGTTCGTCTAACTGTTTTTTATCGGGCGATGAATATAATAATTATCAATTAGATTTGCAATTTTGTCACTTAAATACGGGCTATGAGTAAAGTAGGTTTTTCCTTCATTATTTTATCAGTGTTAATGTCATTTGGGCTACAAGCTCAAAAGGTGAACATAGAGATGGGGCGTAACGATATCGCGCTCAACCAGCTCTTTACGATCACTCTAGAAGTACAGAACGCTCGCTTGCAGAGTTACAGCGGTTTCCCTGAAATATCGGGATTCCAAAAGCGAGGTACATCCTCATCATCGTCAACTAACTTCATCAACGGAGTTCGCAGTTCGACCCAGAGCATCACCCAAAACTATCTACCCACCGCAGAGGGGACTTTCAAAGTGGCTCCTTTTACGATTCGGGTCAACGGAGAAGATGTGAGATCGGAAGGTACGACTGTGCGGGTAGGGCCAGCGATACAGCAGCAATCTCGTAGACAAGATCCTTTTGGAGACCCTTTTCAGGATTTCTTTGGGCAGCGAAATCAAGCCCAGCCACAGGAGTTTGTTAATATAGAAGCGGATGCATTTTTGGCTCTCACGACGGACAAGTCTGCGGTCTATCCTGGCGAGGGTTTCACGATGACCTTGGCTTTTTATGTATCCCAAAACAACAGAGCCGAGATGCGTTTTCATCAGCTGGGTGAGCAGCTAGAGAAAATTATCAAGAAGATAAAACCAGCGAATTGTTGGGAGGAGAATTTTAATATCGAAAGTATTTCTGGTGAACCTGTGACCATTAATGGCGAGCAGTTCAACCAGTTCAAAATCTATCAGGCGACTTACTACCCGCTCAATAACGACCCTATAGAGATTCCAAAAATAGGGCTAGAATTGATCAAGTATCAGATAGCCAAGAACAGGACTTTCTTTGGGCAGAACAAAAAGGAAGAACTGGTCAAGTTCTACTCCAAACCAAAAACAGTCACGATCAAAGAAATGCCTGAGCATCCGCTAAAGGAGAGCGTGTCAGTGGGGAATTACAAACTGGAGGAGAAAATCAGTGACAGGTCAGTCCATACGGGCAATAGCTTCAACTATGAGTTCTCTATCGTGGGAGAAGGAAATATCTCAGGAATCAATGAGTTGCAGTTGAAGAGCGATGAGAATTTTGACCTTTTCCCTCCCAATACCAAGCAAAGTATCAACCGAAACAATGGGAAAGTAAGGGGGCGTAAGTCTTTTAGTTTTTATGGCATCCCTAATGAGCCTGGAACTTTCGACATGGGAGATTACTTCAGTTGGATTTATTTTAATACCCGAACGGAGAAGTATGATACTTTAAAGTCTGATGTGACCCTCGTCGTGACAGGGGAGAGCAAGAAGAATGAATCCATCCTCTCCAACGATATGGGGTCATTCTACGATGCGATGGATATAGAGAATAATAAGCTCGTATCGCTAGATAGTCGCAAAAACCTACGAACTGTCATCAATGTTATTATTTTTGCGATGATAGGTCTGGTCGTAGCGCTGATGTTCAAAAAGTAGCGTTTTCGGACCGAAAACAACACCCCACTTTAAATATTCTTCACGGAGGCTGATAATCGATCGTGAGACAAAAAATATAGTAGATGAGCAATTCATTTGGATCAGTTTTTAAGATCACAACATTCGGAGAATCACACGGCAGAGCTTTAGGTGTCACCATTGATGGTTGTCCAGCAGGTATCACATTGGATATGGATTTTATCCAAGACGAACTGGCGAGAAGAAAGCCAGGGCAGTCTAAGATCACGACACAGCGTAAAGAGCCAGATTCGTTTGAGATATTGAGCGGTGTGTTCGAAGGGAAAACGACGGGTACGCCTTTGGCGATGGTGATTTTTAATACGGATCAGAAAAGCAAAGATTACTCGCACATCGCGGATTCTTACCGACCTTCTCATGCAGACTTTACCTACCAAGAGAAGTATGGAATCCGTGACTATCGTGGAGGTGGACGCAGCTCGGCGAGAGAGACTGCCGCGCGTGTAGCAGCAGGAGCTGTTGCCAAACTGGCATTGCGTCAATTGGGAATCCAAATCCATGGCTATGTGTCTCAGGCAGGGGATATCAAAACCAGCAAGTCTCATACTGAGTTAGATTTTTCGCTCACTGAGTCTAATATCGTGAGATGCCCAGATCTAGAGGTGGCTGATGATATGATCTCCCTCATTGATAGCGTGAGAAAGGATGGAGACACCATAGGAGGAGTGGTGAGCTGTGTGATCAAAGGCACGCCAGTAGGGCTAGGCGAACCAGTGTTTGACAAGTTGCACGCTCGATTGGGTGCAGCAATGCTAGGCATCAATGCCGTTAAGGGCTTTGAGTACGGTAGTGGTTTCGAGGGAGCCAAGATGAGAGGCTCTCAGCACAACGATTTGTTCGATAGCAAAGACGGAAAGGTCACCACACGAACCAACTTGTCTGGTGGTATCCAAGGCGGTATTTCGAATGGGGAGGATATTTACTTCAATGTCGCCTTCAAGCCCGTAGCGACGATTATGCGTGATCAAGATTCAGTTGATGTCCATGGCGAAGCGGTGACTGTTTCGGGCAAGGGGCGCCATGATCCATGTGTTGTGCCTAGAGCCGTACCTATCGTAGAAGCGATGGCAGCCTTGACGATTTTAGATTTCTATTTGCTCCAGAGAACAACAAAGCTTTAGGGGGCAAAATAGGTTTAATCACTTATTGACTTAATATCAGTTAAATCAGTAGTTTTGTGCTTTTTAAACAAAACTAAAGTCATGAATTCATTTTACGAGAAAGAAGGGTTTGTCACGGCTAACATAGATTTAAGTGACAAATCTATGTATATAAAATGGGCCAAACTATCTAATGACAGTGTGATAGAAGAGTGTTGTTTAGCTCAGATTGAGCAGGTCAAAAATGGAGTGATAAGAATGTATTTGGATGTGTCAGATGCAGTAGGGGTTCCTAAACAGGAAAGACAGAAATGGTTTGAGACAGTTTTGTTCCCTGCGTTTTCTGAGCATGGGCTAAAGGTCGCAGTAACAATTTTGCCAGCAAGCGCTATTACCAAATTGGCCTCAAAGAAGTGGGTTGAAACGAGTTCTCCCTTTTCATTTGACATGTTCGAAGCGAAAGATTTGGCATCAGCAAAGGAGCTTGCAAAAGGGTACTGACAATATTTTTATAATTAGCTTATCAAAGCGGAAACTTAATTTGTTAAGTTTCCGCTTTGTTTTTATACAAACCTCAAAATTGTTTTCTTAGTATTCTTGATGCTGATTATTAGGAATTAATAACCCAAAAATGAAAAAATTACCCTTACATGTCAAAATAATACTGGGGCTGGTCGCTGGTGTTGTTTGGGCACTGATCTCTAGTGCCCTCGGTTGGAACGAATTTACGATTACATGGATCGATCCGTTCGGGACGATTTTTATTCGATTGTTGAAGTTTATCGCAGTGCCGTTGGTGCTATTCTCGATCATCAGTGGAGTCGCTGGACTCAGTGATGTATCGAAGCTGGGTAGGTTAGGCGGTAAGACTTTAGGCGCTTATCTTGTCACGACGATCGTCGCGGTAGGGATAGGTTTGGTACTGGTGAATATAGTCAAGCCTGGTGCCTTCATGGACGATGAGCAGCGTTTGAAAAACCGTATCGCTTATGAGATGTGGCTCAAGGACAACGCTATGAGTCCAAAAGATGGTGAGTGGTATATCAATATGCCTGCGAACTCACATCTGATCGATGAAAGCATGAACAATCAGATCGCTGTAGAAGATCTGAAAGAAGTAGAGAAAAAGATGGCTCTGGCCAAAGCACAAAAGGATGCTAGTCCGCTACAGTTCATTGTAGATATAGTACCTGAGAATATCGTGATGTCCATCTCCAACAATAAGTTGATGCTACAGGTGATTTTCTTTTCGATCTTTTTTGGGATCACGATCGTGATCATCCCTCGAGAGAAGTCTCAGCCAGTTGTCGACTTCATCGAAGGGCTCAATGCTATTTTTCTCAAGATGGTAGATATGGTGATGCAGGCTGCGCCTGTGTTTGTATTTGCGCTATTAGCAGGAGTGATTGCTAAGATGGCAGATACACCTGCGGAGGTATTGGAGATCTTCCTAGGATTAGGGTCATATTCGTTGACATTGCTCGCAGGATTGGCATTCATGGTATTTGTGTTTTATCCAGTATTACTTAAAATTTTCGTCCACAAGATCAGTTACAAAGAATTGTTCAAAAACATCAGCCCGGCGCAGTTCTTGGCATTTTCTACCAGTTCTAGTGCAGCGACCTTGCCTGTAACGATGGAGTGTGTGGAGGAGAACATGGGAGTACCGCGTAACGTGACCAGCTTTGTATTGCCAATCGGCGCAACGGTCAACATGGACGGGACGAGCCTGTATCAGGCAGTGGCAGTAGTGTTCTTGGCGCAGCTGCACATGGTGGACTTGACCGTGGCACAGCAGTTGACTATCGTACTCACTGCTACGCTTGCTTCGATAGGAGCGGCAGCTACTCCGAGTGCAGGGTTGGTGATGATGATCATCGTGCTACAGTCGGTGGGTTTGAATCCTGCGTGGGTAGCGATTATTTTTCCAGTAGATCGTATTTTGGATATGTGCCGTACAGTCGTCAATGTGACAGGTGATGCTACAGTATGTACGTTGATCGCTAAGTCTGAAGGGGAGCTGGAAAAGTATTCCTAATCAACCCAACCAATTTATGTGCTTCACGTCCTAAGTGATGTGGAGCAATTCCACTAGTTTTGCAAAAGAAGAAAAGATACAATCATGGAAGACGGAGTAAAAAACGCACCAGCAACGATATACCTAGAGTCAAACCCAAACCCAAACACACTCAAGTTTGTGGTCAATTATTTTTTGATTCCAGAGGGAATGAATTTTGACTATCCGACAGTGGAGTCAGCGACCAATTCTACACTAGCACAGGAGCTATTTACCTTCCCGTTCGTCAAGGGCGTGTTCGTGATGAGCAATTTTGTTACTGTCACGAAGGATGCTGAGACAGACTGGGCAGAGGTACAAAACGGGATCAGAGATCACATCAAAAGTTATTTGGATTCAGGACAGTCAGCTGTAGACCTATCCAAGGCGTATGAACAAGCGCAGACGGAGGAGCAGGCAGCAGCACCCGTATCAGCACTCGATGAGAACATCAAAGGTATCCTCGATGAGTATATTCGTCCAGCGGTAGAGCAGGATGGGGGGGCGATCAGCTTTCATTCGTACCAAGATGGTGTAGTGAAAGTGGTCTTGCAGGGGTCATGCAGTGGATGCCCATCGTCTACGCTGACATTGAAAGCAGGGATCGAAAACCTACTAAAGAGAATGGTGCCAGAGGTAAAAGAAGTAGAAGCGATCAACGGATAACATCAGTTGTCTTTAAAGAAAATAGAAAAAGCCCTTCGTCGAAGGGCTTTTTTGTTTTGTAAGGCTCAGACTCATGGGTTCTCTACGATCAGATTGTTGGTGGCGCTTTCTCCACTAGGGATAGGCCAGATGTAGTTGCTGGCTCCTGGGTTGACAGCAGGAGCTGTGCCGATCGCACCTACTTTTGCGGGTAGCGTAAGACCTCTCCGCTGTAAGTCCCCCAACCTGTGTCCTTCGCCGACTAGCTCAATTCTCCTTTCTTTCCATATCGTGTTGAGCAAGGCGTCAGTAGTATTGACCGCTGCATCGGCAAACACATGGCTGGGGTTGGCTCGGTTTCTTACCGCTTGCAGGAGTTGTGCGCCTAGGGTCAGATCGCCCGTGTTGGCTGCTGCTTCGGCATAGTTTAGCATAATCTCGGCGTAGCGAATGACAGGTACATAATCCCTAAAAGGTGCAACGGTAATGGAGAACTTTGTTAACACTTTTTGGTTATTGGCATTGGTCGTGACGAGCAAGGAACGACTGTCTTCTGGACTGTTGAGTGCTGGATCACTGGCTATGCCCGCGGCTGCCATGAATATGATGGGTTGACCTAGATAGTTGAAAGCCAACGAACTCTGGGTCGGGGGTGTTTCTGTGGTAGAATTAATAAAGGGTATCGAGAATATGGCTTCTGGACCTGTATAGCTACCACCAAACACTGTAGCGATATCGGTTTCTAACTCATGCGTAATCGTGCTAGTCACATACTGATAGGGCATGGTGCTAGGGACAAGTTTTGAAGATTCCGAGACGACATTTGGGTAGTCCCCTTGTAGCAGGTAGACCCTAGATTTCAAAGCAATGGCGGTAGCTTTGTGCGCCCTAGAGGTATTGAGCAAGGCTGTGGGGTAGGATTCTGGCAATTCCGTTTCTGCTTCGTCTAAGTCTTGGAGGATTTGATCATAGACTTCTGCGACGGTGCTTCGCGCGAGGTTGTTGTGTCCAGAGGTTCTAATGGGCGACAAGCGAAGCGGTACGCCCAATCCATCTGGATCATAAGTATAAGGCCGAGCGTAGGTCTGTACCAAACACAAGTAACTCAACGCTCTTACATATTTGGCCTCTGCCATATAAAATGCCTTTGTTTCTTCTGTGATCACGTCCGTATCTTCTAGTGCACTGAGGAGGATGTTGGCGGAATTGATAGCGGTATAGGCAGCCGACCATACGTTGTTGGCAAAGTCATTGGTAGAGGCGACACTTTGATTCCAGACAGCCGATCCTGCTGCGGCATTGCCATCATTTTGTCCAAACTCATCTGCTCGCTGTTCATTGAAGACGATGTATCTGCCACCATACAGGGTCGGGTTTTGCAGTTGTCTGTACAGGTTATTGACTTGAGCGAGTATTTTTCCTTCCGTACTGAAAGCTTCGGATTCTTCAATGGCTGTTTGAGGCACAGTGTCCAAAAAATCATCGTTGCAAGCAGACAATCCCAAGAAGGGAATGAAGCTTACAACTATTACTTTCCAATTGAACCCTGTCTTATATGTACTATTCATTGTTTTATCTGTTAAGCTCATAGTGTATCAAAATTGTACGTTCAGACCGACTGTGAAAACTCTAGCTGTGGGTGGGACATTCTGGTCTTTGCCTGAGTTGATGGAGTTTCCATTGATGGATATTTCAGGATCTGAGCCTCTGTAATTGGTGATGGTAAATACGTTAGAGGACTGGACGTATAGATAAGCATTGTCAATCGTCCCGCTCAAAAAGGAATGGTGTACAGGGACATGGTATCCCAAAGAAAGATTCTTCAACTTCATATAGGCGCCACTTTCTACCTTGGTACTGCTGCTAAAGGAGAACCCTGCTGATACATTGTCTCCATAATATAGCTTTTGGATTTCGGTGACTTGGCCAGGGGTCGTCCATCTGTCTTTGATGAAGGTGCCATTGTTGAAATACCTTTGGTCAGAATTGGTGGCTCTGGTGCCATTGTAGAGCTTGTTGCCCCCGACAAAGGTGAAGTTGATGTTCAAATCGAAGTTTTTGTAGGTGAAGGAATTGTTGATCCCTCCATACACAGTCGGCAATGATGGCCCTTGGATCACGCCATCCTTATAGTTGTCGATCGCAGGCGCTTCTGATCCATCGAGATATGTCCATTTTGGGGAGCCGATATGATTGTATTGTACCGTATTGCCCTCACTGTTGACGAACATCATTTGTCCGTTGTCTGGGTTGACACCAGCACAGGGAACAGCAAACAATGACCCCACCGAATAGCCTACACGGGTCATGTTTTGCACACCAAATACACTCGGAACGAACACATCGCTGACCAGCTCGGTCACTTTGTTCTCCAGGGTAGATAGATTAAAACTGGCATTCCATCCGAAATCAGACTGCTTGATGATCAGCGCACTGATGTTCAATTCAATTCCTTTGTTGTACATGCTACCAACATTGGCGTTGATATAATTGTTGGGCAAGCCCGCCGACAATGCCTGAGGGGCTTGTAGTATGAGTCCGTCTACGAGGTTTTTATAGTAATCAAATTCGATATTCACCCTGTTGTTCAGCAAAGAGGCATTGAATCCAATGTCCATCTTGGTGCTTTTTTCCCATTTCAAATCTGGGTTAGCAGTCTGCGAGTAGCCCAGTGTGGAGGAGCCACCATAGGTAGATGAGCTGTAGGTACCGATGGACGCATAGTCGCCAATTTCGCTGTTGCCTACGATTCCATAACTACCTCTTATTTTTAGTTTGTTGAGGACGGTCGCCAGTGCGGACGTTTTATAAAAACTTTCCTGATCCACATTCCATCCCAGCGAACCACTGCCGAAGTTCCCATATTTGTTGTCTTCTGCTAATGCAGATAATCCGTCTCTTCGGAAATTGACACTCACGAGGTATTTTTTTTTGTAGTCATAGTTGACAGAGGCGAAATAGGACAGTAGCCCATTGACGCCATATTGGTTGCCCGAGGGGGAAATGTTTTTGTATACGCCTTGGTAGAGCGTATAGCTCGGGTCGGTCAGGTTGCTTTGTTGTGCTCCCCAACCGTCGATGGTCGTTGTAATTTTTTCATGTCCTACCAGTGCGTTGATGGCGTGTTTGTCATGAATGTTGAGACGGTAGATCAAGGAGTTGACAAAGTCGATGCGAGAGAATTTGGTTGTCGAATTGGTGGCCACTCCATTGGCAGATGCACCGCCACCATTCAAGGGATTCAGGAATGATTTGTTTTCTGCTTGTAAGAAGTTGGCTCCTAGGCTGGTTCTAAAAGTCAAATTTTTCAATACTTCGAGTTCACCAAATACATTGCCTATCAGTGAGTTGTTGTCAGAGGTGTTTTTGTCTTCGTAGATGGTAGCGGCGAGATTGTATGCATTGATCGAACCGACCAGGCTGGGGTCATTGGCACCATAGCCTACGCTGTTGCCATTTTGGATGCTGTACGAGCCGTCTTCGTTGTAGACGGGTACGTTTGGCGGCAATACGTATGTCATCCTACCCAGCCCTTCGTTGGTGATGTACTCGGTATTGTAGG
The DNA here is from genome assembly GCF_900142205.1 of Reichenbachiella agariperforans. GTDB lineage: Bacteria > Bacteroidota > Bacteroidia > Cytophagales > Cyclobacteriaceae > Reichenbachiella > Reichenbachiella agariperforans. The sequence continues at coordinate 250,977 of NZ_FRAA01000002.1, read as the reverse complement.
CAGAGGAGGACATAGAGTTACTCGAAATAGCGCCTGTATTTGGAGCAGTATTTTTGGACTTGTTCATGGAGACATTGGTGCCAATCTTGATCCTTTTATTCAATTGATGATCTATGTTGATTCTTGCCGAAAAGCGCTCAAAATTGTTGGTTTTTATAAAGCTGTTTTGGTTGAGATAGCCCATCGATAGGTAATACCGTGTAGAATCATGTGCGCCAGAGATACTTACATGATGACTTTGTGACAACCCGGGTTCGTAGGCCACATCATACCAGTTCGTATCGACTGTGCTGCCATCGGGATTTTGCATCAGTGCAAACCCGGGTTCTTTGCCCGCATTTACCATGGCTTCATTCTTGATCATCACATAGTCTTCGGCACTGAGGAGCTCGGGCAGGTTGTAGGGTGTGCTGACGCTAAACCAAGTGTCATAATTGACCTTTGTCTTGCCACGGCCTTTTTTGGTGGTGATGACCATGACGCCATTGGCAGCTCTAGAGCCATAGATAGCGGCCGCAGCGGCATCTTTCAATACGTCTATCGATTCGATATCATTGGGGTTGATATCCGAAAGCGGATTGTTACCAATCAACCCACCGATGGATCCTACAAAAACAGTGACCCCATCGATCACCACCAATGGATACAAACCAGAGGTGATCGTGTTGATGCCTCTCACTCTCATGACGGGCGCGTTGTTGAGCACACTGGAGGACTGTACAATGTCAACACCTGTCGCCTGCCCGCCCAACAGTTGATCAAAACTAGTGGTCGGCCTATTTTGCATTTGATCCATAGAGACCCTCGACACAGATCCAGAAAACTCACTCTTCCTTCGTGTATCGTATCCACTAGATACCAATATCTCCTCCAGTTGAATCGCGGATTCTTGCATGCTGATGGTCAAGGGATCGAAGGAGTTGATCGAAATGTACTTCTCTTGATACCCGATATAACTCGCCGTGATGAGGAAGGGCAACCCCTTGTCAGCGGGTAGTCTAAATTCTCCCTTTTCGTCCGTCACCGCACCAATGCTAGTGCCCTCGATCTTTATGTTGACGTTGGACAAGGGGAGATCATTGGATGCGTCTATCACCTTGCCTGAGAGAATGGACTGTTGTGCATAGGAAGAGAAACCTAAGAAGGTAAGGCAGAGCAGGCCTAGGGTCATTATGAGCATACCCTTTGACTTACTTCGAGTGATTGATGTAAAAATTCTTTGTAAAGTTTGTGCCATATAGCTGAACTGAAATAACGTAGATGCTTTTTAATTTTTCTCTGAACCCACACGGCCCTGTTTTGCTTTATCGAAAACAAACGAAGTTGATGCCTCCTTGATCTTGTATGGATTAAAGGTCAATGATATACAATGGAGGGAAGTCAATCTTAGATAAAGGATGAATGAACCGATTTGATGGATGGGAGGATGGTTTTGATAAATGAGCTGGAGAGATGAACAAAATCACCGTGCTATCCGCCGGCCTTTGCTTGCTCTCCGATGTAAGCTTACATCAGGTGTCAAGTAAGCTTACTTGGAGGCTCAGGTAAGCTTACCTAGAGGCTCATGTAAGCTTACCTGAAGAGTCACATAAGCTTACATGGAGATTATGGTAAGCTTAGTTCAGCATGTTGCCCCCTAAATCATTGAAAAGCCCTTGTTTTAAGACGAGAAGGGACGGACTCTACGACCTTGCTGGGGCACAACTCGTTACGAGCCACAGAAATTTACACCCATGTAGCAGTCAAAGGTTTGGCAACCATAAAAAATCTACTAGATTTAGCAAAGATACATTGCGTATATGTGACATGGTGTCACGTGTTAGCACCCATTTACTTCAAATGACAAAAAAAATCTTAATATCACTAGCAACTCTAGTCTTCTTATCGCTAGGGTTAAACTATTTTGTATTAGACTCTGTCTTATTCGAATATGTGAATGAAGAGGAACGATTGAAAAAATCATATGCTGACATTTCATTATTTCAACCTATTCATGTCTTAACGGCTTCTGATAGCCTTTTTAAATTTCAAGATTCTACAACAGTCCTAATGGACTCCACGGTTAGTAACCTACTACAACTTTTCGATGAACTAATAAGCTCTTCAGGAGGGGTAACAGAAGATGGTGAATTGTTTAACCCGCATTCCACAAATCAAGTAATGAACTTCTTTGATGGGGAAAACTATTTCAGAAGCAACGCTAAGGAACATTTTGGTATCGTAGTAAATAACTATGAAAAGCCTTAATTTGAAGTCCTCGCTTAACATTCCAATTGAAGCCAAAAAGAAGTATTATAAATGGGGGTTATTTGAAAATAAAACCGTTGCAGAATCAGTGACAATCCTAGAACTTATGGCTGCACATATTTCTTATGACAAATTTGTATACTCTTATAACCAAATGACTGTCAAAAAATAAGTGTGCTAACAAGGTGTAGACATGAATGCCCATGCGAGCTTTTCGAAGCAATGCTAGAATCAGTACCACCGCTCCTCGCGGAATCTCCAGAATACCGTTAACGCATTCGTGGTTATTTTGTCGCTCCAAACTTGCGCTATCGGCTAAATAGACTTTTGAGGTTGTGCGCGGATCGGTTACCTTTCTGCCTTAATCAAACTGTGAGGGCACATCGTCTTACACAGGCGTTGACATCAATTACCGAAATGGTTAAGAAAGAAAATAAGAAGGAACAAATATGGATGACTGTATTTACTGTCATTCCTGCCGTAATGCTCGGTAACCTTGGTGGAGATTTATCCAGAACACTAGGTTTAAATAGCACCTTACTCAGCGCAATCTTGGGTGGAATGGGGGGAATGATTGGTTACGGTCTATATTTCTTTACCAAACATTTAAATACTGCGATCAAAATTTCAATATTAGTTGCCCTTTTTGCGATGTTGGCGGTTGGAATACGGGTTATACTTGCTCAACCAACAGACAAAGAACTAATCGAACAAGAATGGATAAATCAAAAAATAGGAACCATCAATTTCGAATCTCCATCAAAACTAAAACTGGCTTCTGCTTCTATACCGCAAGGCACTGAACAATTCTATGGCTCCCTTGAAGTTTACACTGATGAGAATAACGATAGAACTACTTCATTCATGAATGCGAAGATTCTGGTAGACACTCTCAATTTGGCTGAATCATTTGGAGGGTCACTTGAAGGTATGCTGAATAACATCGGCATAACAGAAGTTGAACTGCTTGAAGATCACTACATGGATAGCGAAGAAGTTGTGGCAAAATTCAAATTTCAGCTGGATGAACAAGAAGTTATTGGTTTTGGGTACATGCGAAATGTCGGTAGAACTCTCCAGTCGATTTGGCTCATGCCGATTAAACAAGGCTTTTCGCTTGAATATATCGACAAATTCGAACTTGCAATAGAGCCTGAATAAAAACTGAGAGCCAGCCTCATAGGCTAATCACTTGAAGTAAACAGGTTACTTCAAGTAACCTGTTTACTATGCAAAGTTGTCTTTAGGTATCGTATTCAGTACACCTTTATATCATTTTACGGCATATCGTCCTTGCAGGCCAGCATAGTTTCTGGTACTAGCTGTAAGCGCAAGCTACTTACACCCACTCAAACTCAAACAAATCAGCCAAATGTGCTTTTATTTTTAGCTCGACTTCTTTGATGTCGAGTGGTCTGCCGAGTTCTTGGGCTAGAGAGGTGACGGCCTTGTCATCGATTCCACAGGGGACAATATTGCCGAAGTAGTTGAGGTCAGTATTGACATTGAAGGCAAAGCCGTGCATCGTGATCCATCGGCTGGCTTTCACGCCTAGTGCACAGATTTTCCTTGCCTTGGTTTCATCATCTCCATCTATCCATACCCCAGTTAGTCCTTCTATTCTTCCTGCCGTGACACCATAGTCCGTACAGGTCATGATGACGGCTTCTTCGAGTAGTCGGAGGTATTGGTGTATATCGGTGAAGAAGTTGTCCAGGTCCAAAATCGGGTAGCCTACGATCTGTCCAGGGCCATGATAGGTGATGTCTCCCCCACGGTTGATTTTGTAGAAGGTGGCGTGTTTCTGTCCCAGTCCTTCTTGATCTAGAAGCAAGTTTTCTTCACGCCCTGATTTGCCGAGTGTATAGACATGTGGGTGCTGGCAGAAGATCAGATAATTAGGTGTTGGGTTTTGATCTGTCGCAGGTAGTTTTCTGTTTTGGATTTTGAGATCAACCGTTTCTTTGAACAGTTTTTCTTGGTAGTCCCAGGCCTCTTGGTAGTCTATCAGTCCTAGGTCGACGAACTGCGTCTGTTTGTTGAGCAAGTGGTTCATGGTGTGGCTAAAAAGACTACTCTTTCTCTCGTTTTTTGAGCGACTTGATAAAGGTGTTCCACGCGAAGGGATTGAGTAGAGAGATGGAGTTGGGCTGGAACTTGTGGTTGTAGGCAGATGCCTGCTGTGCCATGTAGTACTGGTGATTGCCTTCTGCACCCATCGATAGTCCGTTGGAGTAGTTCCTGATGTTGCTGCGGTTGGTGTTGCGGCGCATGTTGTCTATATCGTACTGGTTAGGTAGTTCGAGTGCTAGGATGGCTTCTTTGAACATCTCTTCGCTGGGAAATGGGTAGACTTCTAGCTCTTCGAGATAGGTGGTGTCTTGCTTTAGCGTGATGACGACCGTATAGCTATCTCGGTCACTGGATAGTCGGGGGACTCTGATTTTTTGTTTCTCAAAACTCACCGCACTGACGATGAGGCTGTCCCCTTCTAATACCGCCATGGAGAAGTAGCCATAGGGATTTGTAGTAGTACCACGGCCGCTTTTGGGGGCATAGATATGAACACCAGGGATGCCGATCGTGGCATCTTGATCCACGACTATTCCCGAAAACTGAACGACTTTATTGTCCGTCTGGGCATGGCAGGTTTCTGATGCTGAGATCAAAATGAGTGTGGTCAATATCGTGGCTATGAAAAGCTTCAAGGGTTTTGTTTTATTTAATGCTAATTTGCGTGAGAAAGTTTTCCTACGCGGTAAAATTACTAAATAATTAGTGAAATGACTGGCCGCAGCAGGATGTGTGAAACCAAAAGTCGGCTTGTATGAAGCTCAAAAATTTTAATCTTCAGTATGGCTCCCAGATTTTTAAATCCTTCTCGGATGAGGCCAGAATCAGAATCATGTCGTTGCTTTTCAATCACGAAGAGTTATGCATCTCGGATATCGAGCATATTTTAGACTTCACCCAGACCAAAACCTCCCGACACATCACTTACCTAAAAAATGCAGGTCTATTATCGTATCGCAAGGTAGATCAGTGGGTGTTCTATGAGATCAAGGAGGAGGTCATGGGGATGGTCGCGCAGATATTTAAGTTTCTAAACAAAGACGCCCAGTTGCAAAAAGACGATGAGATCTATCAGGTGCTCAAGTCCAATAGAGAACTGGCTGTCAACAAAATTCATAAACCGCTTTGAGTAAGACGTATAAGTATGTTTTTTTTGACCTAGATCATACGCTCTGGGATTTTGATGCCAATGCAGAGGCCGTGCTTCGGGATTTGTATGTGTTGCATGATTTGGCAGGGGTAGGGATCGTTTCGGAGGATTCGTTTATTCGGGACTTCTTCGAGACCAATGCAGGCCTTTGGGCACAGTACAATGTAGGTCAGATCGATAAGTTTTTTCTTCGAAATCAGCGTTTCCGTTTGATCTTCGAGGCAGCTGGGGCTATTATGAATTTGGTCTCCGATGAGTACCTCAAAGAGTTCAACAAGCAATTTTTGCACAATTGCCCAAGACAAACACGTCTCATGGATGGTACGATAGAGGTGCTAGAGGCGCTGCATGCGAAGTACCCGATGCACATCATCACCAATGGGTTCGAGGAAGTACAGTCACACAAGATGGAGTGCTCGAAGATTGCCAAGTATTTTGATCGTGTGATTACTTCTGAGAAGGCAGGGTTTAAGAAACCTTTCGCAGGCATATTTAATTACGCGATGAAATGGACAGGTGCCAATGCTGCTGAGTCCATCATGATCGGGGACAATCTGGATGCCGATATTAAAGGAGCCAGAGACTATGGGATGGATCAAGTATTTTTTAATCCCGACGGAAACCTACATAGCGAGGAAGTCACCTACGAAATCAGAAACCTGCGGGAGCTGCTGGAGATATTGTAGGGGTGTTAAAACTGGTTAAAAACCGTTTGGGCTGCTAGAAGTTACGGTAATTTTGATTGATGACTAGAATTAAAATTAGTTGGTTAGTACTCGCGATGGGAGTTTCTCTCATTGGGTTGGTCGTGTTTCAGATCTCTTGGATAGACAATGTGATATCCTCCAATGAGCAGGCCTTCAAAAATAGCGTGCAAAATGCGCTGCAAAGTGTCGCTTCCAAACTCGAAAAGCGGGAAGCACTCGAAGTGACCGTTGATAATTTTCACACAGACTTTATCTATAAGAGTTTAGCCAATGTGGATAGCAATCGCGTAGAGCTGATAGAAAGTACTTTCGAGAAGAAAATCGTAGAGATACAGGACCTAGTGCAGGACTCTAGTAGTCGGCCAGAGTGGATGAGTTTTTATTTTAACTCTAATGATGAACCCGATGGATTGAAAAACACGGCAGTGTCTATCTCCGCAGACATATCTCCCGATCACAACAAAGTAGTATACCTGGGAAATGATAACGACTCTACGGCTACCGTCAAGCTGCAGTATGAAAAGCGCTTGCGGCAGGTGGCCAAGAAAACCGAATATGTGCAGCTTGCTCTCCGAGAGCTTTTCACGGGCAAGAAAAAATTGTCCGATAGAATCAGTAATAGCAACCTAGACTCTTTGATCACCAGTGGCTTGGCCGACAATGGGATCGAACTGGAGTTTGACTATGCGGTGTTCGATCCAGTAGAGGGAGCCGTTTTTCCGAGGGATGCTGCACCAGAGGTGATGGTGTCTGACCTGAAGGCTACTTTATACCCGAATGATGTGATAGGAGAGGTCGGTTATCTGTATGTGAGTTTTCCTAAGCAGGAGCGGTACATACTGAGCCAAGTCTGGTTTACGCTGCTCTCTTCACTCTTTTTTATTTTGATTGTTTTGTTCTGTTTTGGCTATGCCGTGAGAACTATTTATTTGCAGAAGCAACTTTCTGAGATAAAAAGTGATTTCATTAATAATATGACGCACGAACTCAAAACCCCAATCTCTACTGTGGCACTGGCCTGCGAAGCACTCCGTGACAAAGAGATTCAGAGTACAGGCGCATTGATGGGTAGATATCTCGGGATAATAGATGATGAAAATAAGCGATTAGGAGCGCAGGTGGAGAAAGTGCTTCAGATGGCAGTGATAGATCGAAATGATTTTAAGCTGAAGTTAGAACCAGTCAACGTGCACGAAATCATCGAAAATGCATTGGACAAAGTAGCACTACAGGTGGCAGGCAAGGAAGGGCGCATAGAGAAAGAGTTACTAGCCGTTCATCAGAACTTGACAGCTGACCGTGTACATTTGACCAACATCATCTTCAACCTGTTGGACAATGCCAACAAGTATTCTAAGGATGCGCCGGACATTAAGGTGACGACCAAGGATACCCGTAGTGGGATTGTGATTCGGGTGATCGATCATGGGATAGGAATCTCTAGAGAAGGTGTTAAACGTGTCTTTGAGAAGTTTTACCGCGTACCGACGGGCAACCTTCATGATGTCAAAGGTTTCGGGTTAGGCTTGTCCTATGTCAAGAGTATGGTCGAGGCTCATGGTGGTCAGATATCCGTGCACAGTGAGCTGAAAAAGGGGAGTGAGTTTGAGGTGTTTTTTCCTTATGAACTTAAAAACAAAACAGAATGACTAGAATATTGGTAGTAGAGGATGATCCTAATCTAGGACAGATACTTAGCGAGTACCTCCAACTCAAGGGCTTTGTGACAACCCTATGCACAGATGGCGAAAAGGGCTTTGAGAAGTTTAAAACTGAGAAATATGATTTTTGTATCCTAGACGTCATGATGCCCAAAAAGGATGGGTTCACGTTGGCTAAGGAAATTAGAGAAATTGATAAGACGATTCCAGTGATTTTCCTCACAGCGAAATCAATGAAAGAGGACACGATCGAAGGATTGAAAATCGGTGCGGATGACTATCTGACCAAGCCGTTTAGCATGGAGGAACTGATACTCCGTGTGCAAGCCATATTGCGGAGGTCAGGAGCTAAGTCGGATCAATCGAATACGATCAATAGATTCGAGCTGGGAGGATTGACTTTTCACTATGATAGAAGTCTACTCGAACGCCCTTCTGGAGATGTCAAGTTGACCTCTAGGGAAAATGAACTGCTAAAGATGCTCTGTGATCACATGAACCAGACGATGGAGCGTAATGCAGCGTTAAATGCGATCTGGAAGGACGATAGCTATTTCAATGCACGTAGTATGGATGTCTATATTGCGAAGCTGCGCAAGTACCTCAAAGAGGAAGAGCAGGTGCATATCCTGACAGTTCATGGTCAGGGATTTAAGCTTGTCAAAGTTGAGTAAATATCGTATATTTTGGTTATCTCTGTGATCCAAAAGAGATTTACATTAAACAACAACCATTATGCAACTTGTCCCCTCCATAGCCATCAAAGATGGAAAGGTGGTTCGTCTCACCAAGGGCGATTTTTCTCAACCCACAGTATATGACCAGAATCCTATAGATCTAGCGAAGCAGTTTCAGGATCATGGTGTCAAGCGTCTCCATATGGTCGACCTAGATGGAGCGAAAAAAGGAAAAATTATTAACTACCATATCCTCGAAGCAGTCGTCGGTCATACCGAACTGGCAGTCAATTTTACAGGAGGGGTTCATACGGATGGTGATATCACTAAGGTTTTTGAGTGTGGAGCGGAGAGTGTGACTTGTGCGACGATGGCAGCCTATTCTAGAGACCTGTTTGCGGCGTGGATCATGTCCTATGGCAGAGACAAAATTGCCTTAGCGGCAGATTGTCTAGATGGAAAAATCCGAATAGGTGGTTGGCAGAAAGATACTGAGCTTGATATTTTCAATCATATAGACTACTTCTATCAGCGGGGATTGAAATACGTCAAAACGACTGATATAGCTAAAGAGGGCGTACTCAAAGGGCCTTCCTTCGTTCTTTACGAGCAGATTTTAGAGAAATACCCAGGTGTGTTTTTGTTTGCTAGTGGAGGTATTCGAAGTATGAAGGATATCGAAAAGCTAGACAAGTTGGGCGTACACGGAGCTATTTTTGGGAAGGCTTTCTACGAAGGCCATATTACCCTCAAGGATATTGAAAAGTTCTCTGCTAAGTAGCAAAGAACTTTTCATGTCGAAACTATTTTTCGGTAAACCCAGGCTTTTCGTTGTAGATAGGACGTGGTTTTTTGACTGGAACGATCCAGTATATTCCATCGCTTTTTTCTACTTTTTCTTTTTTGCCGTATGGGGATGGATGATCTAGGTCATTGCGTCTATCTTCTACGACTTTCTTTCTACCAAAGATGAAATTGATACCGAAGCGTAAGTCAAAGGAAGAGGTGTTTGGCACGTCGAAAGAACGAATAATCTGATCACTAGCTAGATATAATTGAACAGCACCTAGTGTAACGGCCGCTCCTAGCCCCATGTCTATACCTTGCTGAGGTTTTCGAATAACGTTGGCGGAGAGAGCTAATATTTGTCCAAATTTTCTTGTGTAGCCTAGTGCATAGTAGAATTGGGTTCGGTCTTGTACGACATGCGTAGCAATAGTGGCAGTGAACATATCTTTGGTAGTTAGATTATAGCTACCACTGGCATAGATGCTGGTGTTGAGACCAGACCTATAGGACTGGTAGGTTGTAGAATCATCCAGCTTGTTGATCAGTGAGTCTTCAAATGCGTCTGCTATGTTATCAACATCTCTTAGTTCTAATCCGCCGAAGACAAAGGACGTGTCAGCAACCCAGTAGTTCTTGGGATCTGCTTTCCAATTGATGAAGCCTAGATCATTGACGGCTAGAGAAGCGGAGAATTGTTTATTGATTTGCCAGTTAAACCCTAGATCCATTCCGAACCCTAAATTGTTATTGAAAGTAGCATAGGATTGTATTTCGTCATCCGAACCATTTTCAAACATATTGATCCCCGAGGTGTTGACTCTAGCGTCGGAGAGTTGAATGTGATGGTTGTAATCATCGTCAATAGAAATACTACCTGAAAAATCTCGATCTGTGATGACACTGACCATTCCGTTGATTAGTTTGGCACGAATACCAATGTCTATTTTTTGTTTGGGAAGTCGTTTCCAAAGGCCAATGCCATATTCTCGGTAGTAGCGAACGTCCGTCATGGTAGTAGATAGATCGAGCGTTTGCCCTGCATAGTTTTTGTTTCCGTTCCATGCAAAATCTACTAGGTCATCACTGTAAAAAGATCTAGCCGCGATACGCTCTCTTACGAATAGTGAAATAGCGGTGTTGGCACTGGTACGGAATCCTAAGTAGAAAGTAGAGATCTCAGCTTCTGTCAGAACGGAGTTTTTGTCATTGGATAGCTGGACAAGCTTGTCTATATCTAAGGAATCTATGCCTTCTTCTTTTTTGATCGCGTCATTGTAGCTGTATGGTGAGTTGATATCAATCGCGATTCCAGATAAGACGGGAAGCCCAAAAAACACTTTACCTTCTGGTATGAAGGCGGGGTTCATGTTGTTCCCCTGAAAAGTAGTATTCTTGAGATGATAAAGAGAAATACCTGACTGACTATAGCCCAGTCTCGTTAGGCAGAGAGTCAATAGAAGTAGTATATATGGTCGTAAATTCAAGGTCTTAGAGTTCTATGTCAAGCGTGGCTTCTACACCTAAAAATATTTCTAATTTATAGTCAGCGTATATTTTTACAAAGCTGTCGTTAGCCGTGTCATAGCTGCTGATATTAAGTATCAGCCTTAAAGTAGGCTGGTTGTATAGTGCGTCTAGGCCTTCGCCAGATAACCGAATGTGGTCTATGCTTTCGCTTCCAGCTGTTATCTTGCCCCCAGAGGGGATTTCTGGAGATTGGAGGACACTTACGTTTTTTATCTGATAGATGACTGCACTATCAGCATCCAGAAACTGGAGATCTATCGAGCCGTTGAGTGGTAGCTGATTGATGGTTTTGATGCGAAGTGCAATGGAGTCAGCCTGATCAAAATCAAAATCATCTAAGCTGTAGTCAATATGACGCGTGAGATTAGTGAGTTGTAAATCCAGCGGTAACTCTATTTCCATATACGTAGTGGCGGAGCTGTTCGCATCTACGAAATTCCGGTCTTCTGGTGGATTTACGCTAGTGGTGTTCGAATAGTTAGATTGTGCCTCTACTGATACATTAATCACATTGGGACCAATATTTAATAGCTCACTTAGGTTAGAGACGTCATTATTGATGCGAATGGTTGATGTGACTGAGTTACCTACTGAGTTGATGTTAGGAGCGTTGATGAACTGTGGAGCCTCTGTGACACTACCTGTGAGCGATACTTGATCACCTGCAGTATTGGACGAGATGATGCTAGAGAGGCTTAAACCCATCGGGACGCCAAATGAGTTGTCTACGATTAATCGAATTTCTGGTGATCCAAAACGGATGTCTCCATCTAGTTCATCAAAAAAATCCATTTCGATAGTTTGTGATTGAATCTCAAAATCTTTCTCTCCAAAGTATCCATAGATGGTCTCAAACTCTACGTCAGCAATGTCTATGCGGTATCTGAATTGGTCTGTCTTGGAGACACTACTGCCTGAAGTGATTTTTAGTGTGCCGTTGAATTCGCCTGTGAAGATGTTTTCATTCGCCGCATTCTGAGTGGCTATTGTCTTGTGGTTGGCTAGACTGAGTGTTTGGCTGCCTCCACTGTTAGCGCTTGCAGCACCGCTTAACACGAGCGGTAGACCAGTAGCACGATCTATGATGTCATCGATTACCATTTCGAACTCCATACCTACATTGAAAGTAGACTCATAGGTAATGGAGATACTGCCTAACGCATAGAGCAGTGAGTCTAATTCTTCACCATTCGAGATGGGATAGTTGAACTGAAGATTCTGAGTGAACTTGAAGTCTCCTGCTTCTGAGGAGCTGGCATTGGTGATTTCAATTGGGGACTCAATGAGCCCATTGTTACTTACATCATCTATAGCTATGATTTCATTCGCGTCACTAAATATCGTGGTGTCTCTATAAACGAGTACAAGAATGCCTGCCTGAGTCGTGTCTACATCTAGCTGTTCATCATCTAAGTCTTCGATTAGTTCAGATGTGGTAAAAGTCGTAGTTCCTAAGGCTAGTACGACATCTCCAGTATAATTGGGTAGTTTGATGTCGTCAAAGGTCAGTTCTTCCGTGTTACATCTCGAAAGCAGTAGTAGGGAGAGAGAACCAATGATATAGGGGATGAGTTTAGGGTAGTCGTAATGTTTCAACTTCGTCTATTATGAATGTTAAGAATGAAATAGCAGGAGGTGTAAATAGCGTGCGATTAAATTTTACATTTTAATCGATCACAATATAATTACATCCTTAACCGTAATCCAAGCGTATTATTATTCCCCTTATGTCGAAAGTACAAATACTACAATTGATTAATGGAATCTTCCACTTTTCGCTTTAGTTCTTCTTTGTATTTTGCCAGATTGTCGCCAATCGTGTCGTCATGAGACCCGATGATTTGCGCAGCTAGTATCCCAGCATTTTTAGCACCATCGAGCGCTACTGTAGCGACGGGTACACCGCCTGGCATCTGTAGTATAGATAGCACAGAATCCCACCCATCGATCGAGTTGCTAGATTTGACAGGCACACCGATCACTGGTAGAGTAGTGAGTGAAGCGACCATACCTGGTAGGTGAGCCGCGCCACCTGCTCCAGCGATGATGACTTTCAGCCCTTTTGACTTGGCGCTCTCTGCATATTCGACCATGCGGTGTGGGGTACGGTGTGCTGATACGATGGTGAGATCATATTCTACTCCGAGCTCGGTTAATACCTCTGCGGCTTGGTTCATGATCTTCAAGTCCGACTGGCTACCCATGATGATTCCTACTTGTGCTGACATAGTTTATGCGATTATTTTAATGCTTTCTTTGAGTGCTCTTGCTTTAGTCTTTAGTGCTGTGAGGTCATCACCCACGAGTGTGAGGTGTCCCATTTTTCTAAAGGGCTTGGTTATTTTTTTGCCATAGAGATGGAGGTGCATTCCTGTTATTTCCATGGCTTCTGCTAGGCCTTCGTAGCGCGCATGACCACTGTGGTTAGGGTGTCCGAGTAGGTTGATCATTACGGCACTGCCTTTAACAGATGTGTCGCCCAATGGTAGATTCAGAATGGCTCTGATATGTTGCTCGAACTGTGAGGTGATGTTGCCTTCTATCGTGTGGTGTCCACTGTTGTGTGTACGTGGGGCGCACTCGTTGACCATGAGTCCACCGTCTTTGGTGACGAACATCTCTACGGCTAGCAGTCCCACCATATCAAATTCGGAGATGACTTTTTTTGCCAGTTCACGGGCATTGTTTCGGATGCTGAGATCTATTTCTGAGGGAGAAAACAGAAACTCTACTAGATTTTGCTCTGGATGGTACTCGAGTTCGACAACAGGGAAAGTGGACATCTCACCCTTTTCGTTCCTCGCTACGATCACAGATATTTCTTTTTGATAGTCCACGAACTTTTCCAAAAGGGAGGGTGCTTCAAATCCTTTGTCTAAATCTGCCTCTGTTTTGATGATTTGTACACCCTTGCCGTCATAGCCATCTGTTCGTAGTTTGTTGGCAGCAGGCAATAGGTTTTTGTGTCGTGTTAGTTCTTCTTTTTTTGAGATCAGTACAAAGTCCGATGTGGGGATGTTGTGATCAAGATAGAACTGCTTTTGGAATCCTTTGTCTTTGATGATTTTGAGTACGTTGGGTTGCGGAAAAACTTTTTTTCCTCTCCTTTCCAGCTCTTCTAATGCCTCGATATTTACATTTTCGATCTCCACGGTGATTACATCACAGCCTTCTCCGAAGGCTAATACTTCGTCATAGTTGGTGATGTCGCCGTTGACGAAATGGCTTGCGAGGTTCTTGCAGGGAGCATTAGGGTCTGGATCGATGCATGCTACTTCTAGGTTGAGGTTCATGGCAGATTGGATCATCATGCGACCGAGCTGGCCACCGCCAAGCACGCCTATCGAAATACTGGGATCAAAAGTCATAGTGCAAAATTGTATTCGGCGCAAAAATAGTCAGCTATGAATAAGGATTGTAAGCTTTTCTATTTTTTGATGATCCCCATCTTTCTCATCAGTGCACTGGCGTTGAAACTTCTACAAGGTCCGTCCGTCAATTTATAGTCAAAGGAGATTTCGTCATCCGACAATTGACTGTTAAAGCTGTAGTTAGTCATACGGTCGATGGCTAGTTCGGCCAGTTCCACGTCGTGGGTAGAGATGAGACCCAAACTGTTAGAAGTGGTGAGTTGTTCGATGAGTGCGGTCGCCCCAGCATGGCGGTCTTTGGTATTGGTACCTTTGAGGATTTCGTCTAGGAGATAAAAGGTAGGGATGTCCTCGTCTATCTGTTCCAACATTTGTTTGATACGACTGATCTCGGCGTAGAATGAGCTAACGCTTTCTTCCAGATTGTCCTGTGTGCGCATGCTGGTGAAGATTTTGAGCGGAGAGAAAGAAAACGACTTTGCAGCGACTGGAGCACCCATTTGGGCCAGTACCAGATTGATGCCTATCGTACGTAGAAAGGTACTCTTGCCAGACATGTTAGAACCAGTGATGAGCGCGAGTTCCCCTCTACCGCTCAGTGTGAAATCATTGGTGATCGCCTCATAACCTCCGATCAGTGGGTGGAGCATGGACTGAGCTTGGACATGGCAGGTCTGTTGCTTAGGAGTAGGAAAGCAATAGTTTTCCTCGGCAAAACTGAATGCCGCTAAATCGGATAATGCTGCGATCTGATCCACACTGTCAAACCAATGCTCGACGTGATTACAATGACGTTGATGCCAAGTCTGGATACGTCGTAGCACGAATAGGTCCAGCATGAATAGCCCGTTGAGCGACTGGTAAAATAGATTGCCACGGTTGGTCAAGAACTGTAGTGAACCCTTAAGTTGCTTGATTTGAGTAGAAGCTTTATGTCCATCACTCATTTTGGCTTTGAGGGACTGAAGGAGCGGAGCGGTGAATGTTTGGGACTCAATAGATCGTATGACTTCTTCGTAAGCACCGATGATTTTGGAGAAATCCCCGAGGCTTTTGGTCAAATTAAGTAGCGGAATAAATAGCAATCTAAGGAATAGGAAATTGACTCCCAGTACTAAGAATAGCCAACGGGAGTCCCAGTCCATGAAGTTGATTAGAATCAGGAAAGCGATCGAAAGAGTGGGTAAAGCATACTGTGCAATTTTCCAGATCGATCCATTAAGTACTTGTGTATCTGTGGCGATATCTTGGAGATAGCTTGAGACTGGACGTGCTTTATTTTTTTGATTGATCTGGGCGTGACTGTGTGCCGTGTGGGTTTGTGTCCAGTCGGTTGCTTCACGTAGCTCTTTGATAGCAGCTTGTCGTTGTGTTATCATGTCGATATCTGCAGGAGCAGCCATCCATTGGGCTAGAATCCGTTGACTACCGAGGAACCGGTTGCGACTGATGAGCTGATACAGCGAGTGTGAGCCAAATATATCTAAGTCTGGTGCATAGGGATGATGCGTGTCTAGGTATTCTGCTCCATTATGTAGCGATTTGATATTTCTGTGGAGGCGAAGTATTTCGTTTTGATTGATCTCAACGAGAAAGCTCAACTGCTGTATTTCTGCTTTGATGCGACTATGTACATTGACCAGAATACCAAAGATCGGGACGTAAGTGATGATTACTCCTATCGCCCAAGCAGTCTCCCGTGAAGAGAAGAGAGCATAGACAACAGCCGCGAAAACCAAAAAACTAAGAATCCGTACCCAACCGACTAAGATTGAGGTTTGCTTTTTCTCATTTTGTTCCTTTTGGAAACGTTCGATTCGGGATTGAAAAAAGGCTTCTTTATTGGCTTGTTGCATTATTTGAGTACTTGGTAGACGACTAATGCGCTAAGGTAAGCCAGTCCAGACATGTAAAACAACTGTAGTAGCGGCCACTTGTAGGATTTGGTCTCACGATAGACTACCGCTAGCGTACTCATGCACTGCATCGCAAAGGCATAGAACACCATTAGTGACATGCCTAGTGCAAAGGTGTACATCGGATCGCCAGTATGCGGATTGATTTCGGCTCTCAGTTTTTCTTTGATGGTCGTTTCGCTTTCCTCGTCTGCACCGACACTGTAAATGGTGGCGATCGTACCTACAAATACCTCTCGTGCAGCGAAGGAGGTGATGAGAGCGATACCGATTTTCCAGTCATAGCCGAGTGGAGCGATCGCAGGTTCTATGCTTTTGCCTAAGATACCTGCGTAGGAGTTTTCTAACTTGTAGGCTGAGACGGCATTTTCGAATGCTTGAGAATCTACTGCTAACGATGGCTGCTCCGCTTGAACTGTCGTAGTGGCCTGATCGAATTTATCTCCTGGACCATAAGACGCCAGTACCCATAGGATAATGGAGATGGCCAGAATGATTTTTCCCGCTTCGAACACAAAGGTTCTGCTCTTGCTAAAGATGGTAATCCATACATTTCTCCATTTGGGCCAGCGGTAGACGGGCAGCTCCATGATGAAATAGCTGCGTTCTTTGACCTTCAGTATTTTTTGCATGATGAGTGCGGAGAAAATCGCTCCAAAGAAACCCAGCAAGTATAAAAACATGAGTGTAAGCCCTTGCAGATTGAAGATGCCCAGTACGTGTTTTTCGGGGATTACCAAAGAAATCAATATAGCATAGACGGGTAGTCTGGCCGAACAGCTCATGAATGGCGTGACGAAAATCGTAATGATACGATCTTTCCAACTTTCGATGTTTCGAGTAGCCATGATGGCAGGGATAGCGCAAGCAACGCCCGAGATTAAGGGTACAATACTCTTACCGTTCAAGCCGAATTTACGCATGATTTTGTCTGTCAGGAAGACTACACGTGCCATGTATCCAGATTCTTCTAGGATGGCAATGAAACAAAAGAGCAAGGCTATCTGCGGAATGAAAATCACGACTCCTCCTAGCCCGGGGATAATCCCTTCGGCTAATAGATCGGTGAGTACTCCAGGAGGCAACAAATCGTTGGCTAAGCCGCTAAGTTCGGCGAACCCCATGTCTATCCAGTCCATGAATGGGTTTGCCCACTCGAATATCGTCTGAAACATAAGTAGCAGCACGGCCATGAATATGAGATAACCATAGATTTTGTGCGTCAGTATTTTGTCCAGCTTACTGGTTCTGTTTTTGACTACTCCTTCTTGCGATCGAATGACTACTTCTTGTAGTTTTTTACGAATGATTTTGTACCGTTCTACCGTTTCTGTCGTCTGAAACTGACGGTCACAGAAATTGTATTTGACTTTTGCATCTGCTATAAATTGTTTTTCGTCAATGCTGAGAAAAGACTTGCTGTAGGTCTGCTGAGCATACTGATACGCGATATAGTCATTGCGTAGCTCAAATTTGTCTTTGATGATAGGGATGATCTCAGGAGATAAATCATTGACATCATAGAATGGGACGTGCTCGGGATGTTTTGTATCTAGTATTGCTTTTTTGAGATCTTCTAGCCCTTCTCCATTTCGTCCGTTGACCGTTATAACGGTCGTGTTGAATTCTTTTTCTAATGCTGAGATATCGATATTTAGCCCTTGCTTGTTGGCGATATCCAGCATCGTCAATACGAGGATGGTAGGCTGTCCGAGATCTTTGATCTCAGAGAATAGTAGTAGGTTTCTTTCGAGGTTGGACGCATCTGCTACTGCGATGATCGTGTCAGGGAAGTCATGGGCATTTTCATCACTAAGAAAGTCAAATACCACGCGCTCGTCCATAGATCGTGGATAGATACTGTAAGTGCCAGGGAGGTCTAGTACGTTGATGGGGCTATTGTTGTAACTGTACAGGCCAGAGACTTTGTCCATGGTGACACCTGGGAAATTGCCCACTTTTTGGTTCATCCCCGTCAGTAGGTTGAATACAGATGTTTTGCCCGCGTTAGGATTGCCTACGAGGGCTACATTGATCGTTCTGCTCATGCTATGGATTAAGAAAGAATAATTGTTTTGGCCTCTTCGACTCTCAGCGATAGTGCATAGCCAGATACGTCTACACAGATAGGGTCTCCTAGGGGTGCGGCGAATTTCATGACGATTTCTGTACCGGGTAGGACACCCATTTCCATGAGCTTTAGTGAGATATACTCGTCCGTAAAATCCTTGACCATACCTTTTTGCCCAGGTACTAAATCTGCCGCTGACCGTTCCATTCTTCTTATTTAGAATAATTTTTAATAAGGCAAATCTATCCTTTTTGGGCAAGGGCTGCAAGTAACCGCAGCTGAGATATGTCATCTATGTCTCTTTTGATGGTTAGGCTCCAAAATGTGCGTAGACGTAAGGAGTACCAAATAGGGTGTCGAGAAGACTAGATTTCTCTATGAAAGGGAATCCTTGTATTTTCGTCCTTGATAATCAATAGAATTATGGCCAAAGCAAAAACTGTTTTTTTCTGCCAAAACTGTGGTGCCCAATCTCCCAAATGGGTGGGTAAATGTATGAGTTGCGGTGAATGGAACTCCTATGTCGAGGAGGTGATAGAGTCTTCCGAAAAGAATGCCAAAATATGGACGGATAAGGAAACCAAAGGAGTGCCCAATAAGCCAGTTAAAATCCATGAAGTCAAAACGGAGAAAAGCGAACGCATGGGGACACATGATATCGAGCTTGATCGTGTGCTGGGCGGAGGAATTGTTGCAGGGTCACTGGTATTGGTAGGAGGAGAGCCAGGGATCGGTAAGTCCACCTTGTTTTTGCAGATGGCGCTGATGATGAATGACCGAAAGATACTCTATGTGTCGGGAGAGGAAAGTCCTCAGCAGATCAAGATGCGTGCAGAGCGGATGGCTCCTCTCTCGTCTGACAACTGTTTTCTATTGGCCGAAACTTCTGTGAGTCAGATTTTTCAGCAGGTGAGACAGGTGCAGCCCGATGTACTGATTGTAGATTCGATTCAGACGCTGTATAGTTCGAAGGTAGATAGCTCCGCAGGTAGTGTCAGTCAGGTGAGAGAGTGTACTGGGGAGCTTTTACAGTTTGCTAAATCTACCGATGTACCGGTGTTTTTGATCGGGCACATCACCAAGGAAGGGACAATTGCAGGGCCAAAAGTACTCGAGCACATGGTGGATACAGTACTTCAGTTCGAAGGAGATAGACACCTAAGTTACCGCATACTGCGAACGATAAAGAACCGCTTTGGGTCTACCTCAGAAATCGGTATCTACGAGATGCTGGGCAATGGCATGCGTCAGGTCACGAATCCATCGGAGATTTTGATCTCAAACAAAGATAATGAATTGAGTGGGGTGACCATAGGGGCATCTATCGAAGGGAATCGCCCGTTGCTAATAGAGACACAGGCACTGGTGAGTACTTCTGCTTATGGTACGCCACAGCGATCTACGACTGGGTATGATGCCAAACGTCTCAATATGCTTTTGGCAGTATTGGAAAAGCGTGGAGGTTTGCGCCTAGGTAATCAGGATGTGTTTTTGAACATTGCTGGGGGATTGAAAATAGATGATCCCGCCTTGGATTTAAGTATTTGCGTTGCGGTGGTGTCGTCGCACGAGGAGCAAATTGTGTCGTCAGATGTGTGCTTTGCAGGAGAGGTAGGGTTAGGAGGAGAGGTACGTGCGGTCAACCGCATAGAGAACCGCATCTCTGAAGCAGAAAAATTAGGCTTCTCGGCGATCTATGTTTCTGCAGTTAATAAAAAATCGTTAGAGCCTGCTAAATACAAAATCAAAATTCATTTTGTGTCCAATATCGTGGAAGTGTTTAAGAGTCTAGCTACCTTAGATTAGCATCCACACCTATTGGTCGATAGGTTATGTGATGAGAGAACAAACAAATTAAACTATGAAAAAATTAATCTACCTAATCGTATTGATGCCGATGCTGTCATGGGCACAAGTCCCCACACTTCAGCAAGAATTTGCAGGTGCTACGGAGTACAATCAAGGACAACTTGTGCAGTTGATCGGTGTGATTCCTGCAGACAAAATGAGTTGGAGAAGTAGTGAAGATGTGCGTAGCGTGTCGGAAGTCATCGCTCATATTGCAGGGACTAATTATATGTTTGGAAGTTTTTTGGGCACTCCTCTGCCTGAAGGAGTCGATTGGCAGTCTATGGAGAAGACATTGACCAAGAAAGAAGATTTACTCAAAGCAATCAATGATTCTTTTGCCTTCATTAACAAAGCATCTGCTGCTGTAGAGAAGGATGATCTATTGACGCAAGTGGAATTGCCTTTCGGTACATTCACTAAGCGAGCGATCATGGGGATTGCTGGAGGCCACTGTTCGGAACACAAAGGGCAATTGATCGCCTATGCTAGATTTATGGAAATCCAGCCGCCATGGAGTGGGATGGAGTAATTTTGTAATGTTTTTGTGAAATGAAAAGAGCCTCATATCATTGATATGAGGCTCTTTTTTTGACTAGTCATGATATTTTATTTTTCTTCTTCCTTCATTTCTCCGAGTACATTGATCTCGGGGATTTCCACGTAATTGAATTCGTAGTTGAAGAATGAGCTTAAATCTTCTCCGGCTTCCTGCATGTCTTCATCACCATCTTCGAAGTACCAGTTGACTTTGACATTTTTGCCTTTGTCTACCCTGAGGTCGTTTACTTTCTTGAACAGAATGTAAATACACTTAGAGGAACTCGTGTTGAAGTATTCGTAGGCGATATTCAAAGTAAGAGAAGGCGTATCTGCATTCGCAAACTGATCAATGCTTTCGTGGAGATGTTTGTAAAAAGCTAAGGGATTTTCAGGGCTTGATTTCCCTCTAATGTCTAACAATCCTTTTTGTGGATTAAAGTAGATGGATGGCGTGATTCGAGTAGCGCGTATAAAAAATCCTTTCATGGTGAATAAATCTATTTTTCTCTTAAAACTGGTTAATCAAAAATGAAAAATTCCTAGCACATTTAAAATACAGGAATCTCTTAATTGTTGATTTGGAGAGAAGGATTTCATTCTCATTCAAAATACAAGGATTCTAGTAGGTCAAATAGCCGAAAGAATATTTTTCATTCCTGTTGCGGCAGTACAAATTAGGAAAAATTCCTATAACTCCAACTAGTTTTCTGTGTCTTCGTCTAAATCAGAGAAAAATCTATCAGTATCATCTGTGTCTTCGTCATCTCCTTCCTCGTCACCTTCTTCCTCATCGACGTGTCTAGCATTGTATTTAATCACCTTAAACTCTGTGCGACGGTTTTGTTGGTGCTCTATTTCATTCTCGGCATCTTCAACGATTAATTTGGTCTCACCATAGCCTTTGGCTACTATTCTGTCTTTTTCTATGCCTTGTGAGATGATATAATTGACAGCTGATTCAGCTCTACGCTGTGATAGATCCATATTATAGTCATGATCTGCTCGGACATCGGTGTGAGAACTTAGTTCGATGGTGATCTCTGGGTTGTCTTTCATGATCACGACCAGTTTGTCTAGTTCTTTGGCAGCTGCGGGTTTGATATTGGCCTTGTTGAGGTCGTAGTAGATGTTGTTGAGAACTATTGGTTTTTCGATCACGATCTGATTGAGAGGCAAATCTTGTTTGAATTCTACATTGGTGACCATTTCGGTGAG
This sequence comes from Reichenbachiella agariperforans, assembly GCF_900142205.1. GTDB lineage: Bacteria > Bacteroidota > Bacteroidia > Cytophagales > Cyclobacteriaceae > Reichenbachiella > Reichenbachiella agariperforans. Next base: position 229,182 of record NZ_FRAA01000002.1, on the reverse strand, counting down.
TGTGGATTTATCGATGGACTTGCCTATTGTGGAGAAGTCTATTCGAGTGGTGAAGTAGTTTTCTTTTTCGGCGATCAAGTAGTAGTTTTCTTCAGAATATACACGAAAACGATAACGGCCGTCTACCTCTGTGAATTGCTCATCAATGATTCCATCCTCTTCGTCTACGAGTAGGACTTTGGTGTTAGGAAGGGGCTGTAGTTTTTTGTTTTCGTCTGGCGTTAAGGTGCTGCCTGAGAGATAGTAGTTGACGATCTTCAGGTTGGGATCGTCATTGACGAAGGTGTAGATATCGTCATCTCCTTTTCCTCCCTTTCTATTAGAAGTGAAAAAGCCTCTCGATGGATTGAAAAGGTATAAACCAAAATCGTCACTCGAAGAGTTGATTGGTTCGCCGAGGTTTTTTATGATCTCCTTTCCTCCACCACGTGTTGCTTCGAATAGGTCTAGTCCGCCATAGCCTGGTTGTCCGTCGGATGCAAAATAGAGGACACCAGTACCGCCTACATATGGAAATAATTCATTGCCAGGAGTGTTGATGTGAGCGCCCATGTTTCGGACGTCTACCCATCTGCCACGGCGGTTGAGCTTGGCGGTGTAGATGTCTATGCCGCCATAGCCACCTTCTCTATTGGAGGCGAAGTAGAGCGTTGTGCCGTCGGCCGTTAGTGCAGGGCACGAGTCCCATGCGTCGCGCTTGTTGATAGATAGTGGTCTGGCTTCACTCCATTTTCCATTACGATATCGGGTAAAATAGAGGTTGACCTCATTAGTGCCACTGGATTTTCCGCTGTTGGCCTTGGCAAAGATCATGGTTCTTCCATTTTCGGATAGGGTAATAGAGCCTTCGTTGATGTCAGAGGTGTTGATGTTCTCATCGAGTGCTTGTAGCGTTTCTATATCCACTTTTGCGCCCTTGGTGCGGGCACGGTAGATGTCGGTGAACGGTGTGCCTGTTCCTTTGTAGGTTTTGCCGCCGTCTCGGTTAGAGGTGAAATAAAGATATCCATTGTTGTAGACTGGAGAGTACTCCGCATAGGGCGTGTTGATTTCGTCTAGGCTTTTGACACGGAAGTAATTGACCATGCTACGAACTTCTTCCATTCTGTTGAGGTTGTCTAGTTCGTTTTGTGCCCAGATTACTACGTCTTTGTCTTCGCCTTTGTCTAGGTATTGGGTGAGGATTTTTTTAGCTTCAGTCTCTTTACCATTGGACTTGAGGGCTTGGGCATAGTAGTAGTATGCTTTTTCTTCCGCTATGTTATTGTCTATGGCTACCTTATAGTAGGGTTCGGCTTTCTTGAGCTGATTGGACTGACGATACGCCTCAGCAAGGGCGTAGTTGGAGGTGGGGTCGTTGGGCTTGACCGCTTTTTTATATTGGTGTATTGCAGTGCTGAACTCGCCTGCTTCGAAACTCTTGTTAGCCTTTTTGAGCGGGCTACAGGAGACAATGGCTAGGGCGGCTAGCCACGAAAGAATGGATATGTACCGATCAATCTTTTTCATCTATCAGTAATCTAGTCAAAGATTTGGGTCTTAAAAATATCTTTTGAGCCAGCTGTCTTCTGCAGGCACGACCCAGTCCTCTTGCAGTCCTTTGATAGTAGGGACTAGATTGTTGAAAGTTAAGGTCTTTCTGTTTATTTTCCCCTCTTGGATGAGTGATTTTATCTCTGTGATGGTGCTCTCGAATACTTCGTCGTTGATGATGAAGCAGACCTGTGACCGATTGAAGAAACTCAGTTTTAGTTTTTGTTCTAATGTTTTGACAAGACCTACAGACGCATCGATAGAGCAACCGCTAGCTTGGTTGAAACTTTCATCCACAGATACGATCAGAAATTTGTTGTGGAGTATTTTAAAACTGCTTTTGAGTGCCGCGCCGTGAGCAGCCCATCCTTCGAGAAAGCGATTAGATTCTTCGGTTATCGTTTGGACATCCTCAGTATTTAAAATCCTGTCTGCTTGATATATCCAGACTCTAGCATTGTCGGGCAATTGATCGAAAGGTACTATCATAAAATTGACTTTTATACTCCTACGAAATGGAGAGGAAAAAGCTACACTTCTTCCTCAACTGTTTCTGCGGGCTCTACCGCTTCTTCTGCTTGTGGGAAAATAACCGACAAAACGATAGACAAGGTCAGCGCTGCTATGATCACGATGAAAGACCAGATCACAGGGATATGGACATGCTCTTCGATCCCCACGAGCTGAAACGCAGACTGAACAAGACTCCATTCTAGAAGCATTTTGGCACCAATAAAGATTAGAACAATGGAAAGTCCTTTTTGCAGCAGGTAAAATTTATCAAGAACATTGGCTAGCAAGAAGAACATCGCTCTGAGTCCCATGACCGCAAAGATATTCGAGGTGTAAATGATGAATTCATTTTGGCTAATAGCAAAGGCTGCAGGAATGGAATCAACTGCAAAGATCAGGTCTGTAGATTCGATCAGGAGTACGACTAGGAAAAGTGGTGTGAACCATAACTTTCCTTTCTCTTTGAAAACAAATTTTCCACCTCTTTCATCTTTAGAGATCGGGAGTATTTTTTTAGCCCATCGCAAAAGGATGTTTTTCTCTGGTTCGATATCCATGTCCTCATCTTCATTGAAGATTTTGACACCAGAGTAGATTAGGAATATGCCGAAGATGTATAGAATCCAGTGGAACTCACCTATCAATAATGCACCTAGGAATATAAACACAGCGCGGAAAACGATAGCACCTAGAATACCCCAAAATAAGATATCATGGTAATATTCGTCCTTGACCTTGAAGTAGCGTAGGATGAGTAGAATGACGAAAATGTTGTCTACGGAAAGCGCTTTTTCCGTCACGTAGGCAGAGAAGTACTCTATGGCGTTCTGTGACCCACCTCCAAAAAAATAGATTAAACCTCCAAAAATGCACGAGACTACAATCCAGAATATAGTCTGCATGAGCGCGTCTTTTTGCGTAATTTTTTTAGGCCCTTTATGAACGAGTCCTAAATCTACGACTAAGAATAGTACGATAACTACCCCAAAAACACCGAACAGAAGAAATTCATTCGTTCCAGAAAAAATATTATTAAGTATAAGGTTCATTCAATCAAGTCGTTAAATGCTGCTTTTGCTAAATTGTCAGAGCCGCAAAGAAAGTCATAATATAGTATAAAATGTCAGATTCAAGCAACACTTTTGACCTCTTTAGATAAGTGATGGTTATCAGGGGGTTAATGTGGTTAATTATTCGACCAACTGCAGGTTGACCAGATGGTTGTAGGTACTGTTCGGGTTAGAGAGTAGGCTGTCATGTGTGCCTGATTCTGCAATCTGCCCATGTTCTAGTACGAATATTTGATCTACAGCCTTGATCGTAGCGAGACGATGTGCAATGATGAGTGTCGTCCGCTCCTTCATCAGTTCATTGAATGCCTGCTGGACCAGATTTTCCGACTCGGCATCTAGTGAGCTGGTCGCTTCATCCAATATCAAGATGGATGGATTTTTAAGGATGGTTCGAGCGATCGCAATTCTTTGTCTTTGTCCGCCAGATAGTTTGACGCCTCGTTCGCCTACTAGGGTGTCGAGTCCCTCAGGGAAGGATTGGATAAAATCCATCGCGTGAGCCTTTCGTGCAGCAGCGATAACCTCTTCTTCGCTAGCTGCTGGGTTGCCATAGGCGATGTTTTCGCGGATGCTCCCACCAAAGAGAATGATTTCTTGAGGAACCATACCTATGCTGTCTCTGAGGTCTTTGAGACTGTATTCTTTGATTTCTTTGCCATCCACAGCGATGGTGCCCTCATAGCCGTTGTATAGTCTCATGAGGAGTTGAGCGATGGTAGTTTTACCTGCGCCACTTTTCCCAACAAGGGCGACCTTCTGCCCTTGTTTGATTTGAAGTGACAGCCTATTCAGTACTTGGATGTCTTGGCGGCTTTCGTAAGCAAATGATACTTGATCGAATGCTATGGCGCCTTTGATAGGGGTGCTAACGGTCGTTGTGCTGTCGGTTTCAGATTCTTCGTCCTGAATCTCCAGTACTCTCTCAGAGGCACCAATGGCACGCTGAATCTGACCAAATAAATCGCCCAAGCCCGCAATAGACCCGCCGATGAAGGAGGTGTAAAGCACGAAAGATATTAGATCACCGATGCTCATTTCTCCGTTTTGGAGTAGTACTGCACCATACCAGATGATGGCAACCATCGCACCGAAGAGAGCAAAAATGATGAATGAAATGAAACCAGCTCTATACTTGGCTGCATGGATGGCTGCCGTAATAACCTTGCCCATTGCTCCGTCGAATCTATTCTTCTCGAAGCTTTCGTTAGTAAAGGATTTGACCGCTAGGATGGACTGAAAGGTCTCTTCTGCTATCGTAGAAGATACCGCTAGTTCGTCCTGAGATTTGCGAGAGAGTGTTCTGATTTTTTTCCCGAATAGCATCGCTGCAAAAATGATGACAGGCAGCACACAGAGCATAAAGAGGCTAAGTGCAGGAGTGGTGATAAATATCATCGTCAGCCCAACTGCCAGCGTAACGATCTGACGAATCACCTCTGCTAGTGTCGTCGAAAAAGTAGTCTGTAGCATACTAATATCGGCCGTGATCCTACTCATAAGGTCTCCTGTCCTGTTCTTGTCGTAGAATGATATTGGGAGATGAATGAGTTTTTGATAAAGCCCTGTACGAACATCTGCCATGGCATTTTCGCTCACCTGAGCGAATAGATAAACCCGAAAATAGGAGATAATACCCTGTAGGAATAGGATGCCCATGAGCGCTAGAGCGACTTGATTGATATCGGTGAGGTACCAGCTTTGGTCTCCACCTGCCACATCGATGAGTTTGCCTGCGACCAATGGAAACGCCAACAATAGGAAGCTACCCACCACGAGAAATACCAGACCGACTAAGAATTTGGATTTGTAAGGGACGATGTACTGGAAGATGCTGTAAAGCTTCTTGAAATTTTCACCATTCAATTTTCTCTTATCCTCTTCCTTTAACTTCTCTCTTGCCATTTATTTCCTTGATAATTTGGGCAAAAGTAAGCTTCTAATGCTTACGGTACAATCGTTATTTATTATTTGGCAATTTTGTGCATCGCCGGGCTAGATTTAAGATATTTGTGCTACAACATTGGATTTTAATATGAACAGTATTTGTGTTTACTGTGGTTCTTCGACGGGTAATAATTCGGCGTTTGTGACTGCAGCTCAAGAATTAGGAAAGAAACTGGCAGAAGCCGAAATCACTATGGTCTACGGAGGTGCCGCACTTGGTTTGATGGGGACGATAGCAGATTCGTGTCTTGATGGTGGAGGTTCTGTCGTTGGTGTAATTCCTAAGTTTTTGGACGAAATAGAAATTTCGCATGATAAGCTCACCGAGATTGTATTGACTGAATCAATGCACGAGCGTAAGACGAGTATGGCTGATAGAGCGGATGCTTTTGTTGCTATGCCAGGTGGTTTTGGTACACTGGAGGAGTTGATGGAGGTTTTGACTTGGAGTCAGTTGGGATTGATCCAAAAACCAATTGGGATATTGAATGTTAATGGTTATTATGATCCGCTAATGACGTTTTTTGATCACATGCTGACACAAGGACTGATCAAGGAAGCGCATATGGATTTGTTTGTAATCAATGATGACGTGGAGAAGCTTTTGGAGGACCTGAGGTCATTCGAAGCGACTAAGGCTGATCATCGACAGAAGCTTGGGTTGGTTTAGTCTTGCATAGCTAGAGACTTTTCGCTTTATTTGGTAGCAGCAGTATGGGAAGCAACTCGTGATACTGTGCAAGAAACTTTTTTACATTTCGTCTGGAACTATCAGCGCTTTGCTAGCGCACATCTCGTGACAGTTGAGGATCAACCGATAGAGATATACAACCTCGGACATCATAATAGTGATGCGGGTCCAGATTTTCTTCAAGCTAAACTAAGAATAGGAGACATCTGCTGGTATGGTAGTGTAGAGATTCATATCAACTCATCGGACTGGGATAGACATGATCATCAATCGGATACCAAATACAACAGTGTGATCCTCCATGTGGTGTGGAATCACGATAAGGAATGCTGTCGTGAAGACGGTGAACGGCTACCTGTACTGCAGCTATCCGACCGTGTCGATTTACAACTCCTCTCCAAATCGAACAGTTTAATCAACAGTCCTTTGGCGATTCCGTGTCAAGAACAATTTTCGCAAGTGCGCAACATTGATAAGGTCTCCATGCTAGATCATGCCTGTGTGGAACGCCTGAGGCGAAAGTCTGCGCTGTTACTCGATATGCTAGATAGCAACGTAGGTTCGTGGGAGGAGACGGCTTACCAATGGATCGCACAGCATTTTGGATTCAAGAAGAACGCCGAGGCGATGCTTAAGTTAGCTACGAGACTGCCACATAAACTGTTGCTCAAACATCAGTCTGAGCCACTCGATGTAGAGGCTTTGGTGTTTGGCGTGGCGGGATTTTTGGAAGGAGAAGCGAGGGATCAGCATCATGCTGAACTCAAACGGCGCTACGACTACTTGGCGAAAAAATACAATCTGCAAGAGCAAGAGATGCTGCGTGTCGAGTGGGATTTCTTGAGGATGCGGCCATCCAATTTTCCTACGGTTCGATTGGCGCAGTTGGTATGTTTTGTCAGTACTCATGCTAAGTTTTTTGACCTGATTGTTCATGGGACTAGTGGTATGGAGGTGCGTGGTTTTTTTGACATGAAAGTGTCTGCATACTGGCAACTGCATTATGATTTTGGTAAAACATCGAAACGTGTGACGGCAGGGATAGGCAAAAGTAGTGTGGATGTTCTGCTGATCAATGGTGTGGTGACACTGTTGACGGCCTATGGGACATCGGTGGGAGAGACGCGTTATCTTGATCGAGCGGTAGACCTGTTACAAGGGCTAAAGCCGGAGCAGAATAGTATCATATCGGATTGGGAAGCATTGGGCATGGAGGTGACGAGTGCTTTTGATACGCAGGCACTGATCGAGCTGAAGAATGAGTTTTGTTTGAAAAAGAAATGCCTTTCCTGTAAAATTGGGCTCAAGATTTTATCTAGTTGATTTTGCAGATACTCCTCGTTTATTTTTTTGTACTCCTATTTCTAGCGGGTATTGTCATACTAGTCTATGGCGCGCTGCGTGATATGCTCAGTCCACAGGTTTTTTTTATGGCTTTGGGACTCAAAGTCGTATCGGGAGTGTTGTTAGGGTTACTCTATAGCCACTACTACTGCTCAGGAGGGGATACGTTTGCGTATTTCGATGAGGCAGTTGGGTTAGCCTCTCTGGATTCTTCTGCTTTTTGGTCGGAGATTACAGCATCTACACTGGTCAGTGAGCCTGTTCGAGCGATTTGGTTCATGCGTTTGGTGGCAGTTTTTATTTATGTGACAGGGGCGGATTATTGGTTGACTACAGTGGTTTTTTCTGTGGTGAGCTTTTTAGGGACAGTATATGTGGTTCGAGCGTTTAGTCTTTGGGATCGCACTTTTAAGTGGCCTGCGGTATTGGCATTTATGTTCGTGCCTTCAGTGGTTTTTTGGTCATCAGGCCTACTCAAGGAGAGCTTGGGGGGGGCAGCATTGTGTAGTATTGTTGGATTTTATGCAGTGTTTCGGTCGTCCCGTCAACACGGAGTTGGAGACGTGTTTTTCATGGTTCTATCGATACTTTATCTGGGGATTTTTAAATATTATATCGCGGCGATGTTAGTGCCCGCTGTAGTTTTTCTTTTCCTGATTCAATTTTCTAAATCGTGGTTGCCTTATTGGTCAGAATGGCAAAGGGCTAGTTTGATTGTTGGGATGTTGGCTTTTCCCGTGTATGTAGCATTGACTTGGCTGAGTCCTAATTTTCAAATGAGCAGGTTGATTGCTGTGATTCAGTTCAACCATGAACTGATTTTGTCACAGTCGACTACTAGTACTTTGGAAGTATTGACAGTCACAGGCACGTTTTTGGACTGGGGTATTAACGGGATTTACTATATTTTTTCGGGGTTGTTTCGACCTTTTTTGTTTGAGTCATGGGCTTTTCCTGTTTGGTTAAGTGCGATAGAAAATACGCTACTGCTATTAATCACTTTTTTTGCTTTGTCTCGTAAAGGGGGGGTAAAAAAACTCTTCAAGATCGAGTGCATCATTGCGATAGTCTACGTGGCGAGTTGTGCGGCCTTACTGTCTTACAGTGTGCCCAACCTCGGTACGATCGCAAGATACAAAGTGTATTATTTCCCTGTCCTGATATTGCTTCTGGCTTCTGCCACTGTGGGGAGTTTTCGGTTAGGGAGTCAAAAATAAGTCCGCATTGAAAAGAGGTTTCCCTTCCTTTTTCATTTCTTGGACGAGCATGGTAAACTTATTCGAATATGGATAACTTTGCGCCATGGACAACCCAGTAATAATATTCGGCGCGGGTGGCTTAGGTCGCGCAGCATTAGAGATTTTTGAATCCAACGGCAATGTCATCTATGGCTTCTTAGATGATAATAAATCACTACATAACACCGAGATTGATAATGTGCCCGTTTTGGGGGAGACCTCAGACGATGGTTTCTTAAAGCTGATTGGTAAAAAGTGTGAGGCTTTCGTCGCTACGGATGACAACAAGGAGAAGAAGAGCTTTGCGAAAGTGTTGATCGATAAGCGTAAAAAAATGCCTGTCAATGCGATCCATAATAGCGTGGTGATGTCCAGGTCTTGTGAGATCGGTCATGGTAATTTTGTGAATAGCGGGTCGAAATTAGGTGCTGGGGTGCAGATAGGTAGCCACTGCCTGATCAATAGCGGTGCTACGATAGATCATTCGGCTAAGTTGGGAGATTTTGTGCAGGTCGGTGCAGGTTCTGTGATTGGAGCTGGTGTGGAGATTGCGGACGAAGTGTTCATCGGATCAGGAGCGGTGATCGTCTCTGGAGTCAAGCTAGGTAAAGGGGCTCGTATAGGGGCTGGGTCTGTCGTGATCGCAGAGGTGCCCGCTAAGCAGACCGTGTTTGGTAACCCTGCCGTCGAGGTGAAAAAATAATGAAGGACTTGGGTTTCATTCCTGTCGTAGTTTGTCATTTTATTAGTTTTCACTAAATTCAAATCTGACCTAGAGATTTACTAATTGATGCAAACTATTTCCGAAACAGACCTGATCCTAAACAAGGACGGAAGTGTCTATCACCTCAATCTGAAGCCTGAGAATATTTCCGATACTATCTTGACTGTAGGAGATCCTAGCCGTGTCTTTCGGGTGAGTCAGTACTTTGATACCATTGATTTTGAGATGAATCGTCGGGAGTTTATCACGCACAAGGGGACCTACAAAGGGAAGAAAGTCACCGTGATTAGCACAGGGATGGGGACAGACAATGTAGAGATCTTCATGACTGAGTTAGATGCCTTGGTTAACGTAGACTTGAAAACACGTCAGGTTAAGGAAAAGAAAAAGAAGCTCAATATTATCCGTATAGGCACCTCGGGTAGTTTGCAGGAAGATTTGCGTCTCGGGTCTCATTTGGTGTCTGATTTTGGAGTCGGGTTGGATACGTTGATGACTTTCTACAACCTGAGACAGACAGGACAGGAAAACACAGTGACTAACAAACTGAGAGATTACCTAGACTTTCCTTTCAAGCCTTACTGTGTGGAAGGGTCTACGATGCTTAGAGAAAAATTTGCTTTTGATATGGTGCGTGGCAATACGGTCACTTGTCCAGGATTTTATGGTCCGCAAGGGCGAAATGTTCGGTTGGACCTAAAGTTCCCACACCTGATGGAGGATCTCATGTATTTTCATGAAGAAGATTTTTGGTTAACGAATTTCGAAATGGAGACTGCAGGATACTATGCTCTGGGAAGACTCATGGGGCACGAAATGCTAAGCCTCAATGCCATCATTGCTAATCGCGCCAAAAATAAGTTCTCCAAAGACCCTGACCGTGTGATTGATTCTCTTATTAGAAAAGTCCTAGAGAGACTTTAACTCCATCTGCCTGACAAAACTCAGTAGTTTTCCCTCTCTATTCCTGCTTCCTTTTTACTATCTTAAAGGTCTAAAGGCTTGATTATGGAAAAACCGACACGCGTTTTTGATTTTTTACAGTATCAATCTACTCATCACCCGATCGAGGACTGTTTGGCGTGTTCTGAAGCGGGAAACTGGAGAAAGTATTCTACCCAAGAAGTAATGGACATAGTCTCCAAACTTAGTTTGGGGCTTTTGCGCATGGGACTGGTACCAGGTGATAAAGTTGCCATTGTATCTACGAACCGTCCAGAATGGAATTTTGTAGATTTGGCCTGTGCCCAAACAGGGGTGATTTCTGTCCCCATGTATCCCACGATCTCCAAAGAAGATTACGCTTACATCTTCGAGCACGCAGAGGTTAAGGCTGTTTTTGGTGCAGATCAGGAGATTTTAGATAAGATCACTGCGGCAAATAAAGAGTATGCGTTGGCGCATATCTATTCCTTTGATGATATAGCGGGTGTAGATAACTGGAAACAAGTGTTGAGTTTGGATCCGCAAGGAGATGTTGCCCAAGTCGAGAAGATTAGCAGTGCAATCAAGCCTGAGGATTTGTTTACCATTATCTATACCTCGGGCACGACTGGGAGGCCTAAAGGCGTCATGCTGTCACATCACAATGTTGTCAGTAACTCTGTCGCCGTTCGTGTAGCACTCAAAGGCTTGTTAGATCAAGGGGGGCGTGCACTCAGTTTTCTACCTCTCTGCCACATATTAGAAAGAACCGCTTCTTTCTTCTATTTCTATAGCAGTATCTCGATTTATTATGCGGAGAGCATGGATACCATTGGAGATAATCTCAAAGAGGTCAAACCCCACATGTTCACGACTGTACCTCGCCTGCTGGAGAAGGTCTATGATAAAATCATTGCCAAAGGCTATGAATTGCCATGGTTGAAGCGAAAATTGTTTTTCTGGGCGGTTAATTTGGGGTTGAAGTTTACGCCATTTGTTGAACAAGGGAGTTGGTATAATGCTCAGTTGGCACTAGCGCGTAAGTTGGTATTCTCTAAGTGGAAGGAGGCTCTTGGTGGTGAGTTGTCCTATGTTCTCGTTGGTGCAGCTGCATTGCAGCCACGTTTGGCACGGATTTTTTGGGCAGCACAGATTCCAGTATGTGAGGGTTATGGTTTGACAGAGACTTCACCAGGTATTGCGTTTAACACGCCCTTTGAGGGAGGTGTGCGCGTTGGTACGGTGGGTAAAATTCTAGATCAGATTAGTGTTCGTATTGCAGAAGATGGCGAGATATTATGTCAAGGACCTAATGTTATGATCGGGTACTACAAGGATCAGGAACAGACAGAGGCTGTGATGAATAATGGCTGGTTTCATACGGGGGATATTGGAGAGCTCAATGAAGGTTTTCTCAGGATTACTGATCGAAAAAAAGAAATGTTCAAGACCTCTGGTGGTAAGTATATCGCACCACAGATGATGGAGAATCGGTTCAAGGAGTCTAAGTTTATAGAGCAAATCATGGTGCTTGGTGAGGGGCGTAAATTCCCTTCTGCGCTGGTTGTGCCTAATTTTGAGACTTTAGCGACATGGTGTCAAAGTCGTGGTATCAAGGTGCAAGAGCCAGACCTGTTGATCAAGAACCCCGAGATTATAAAATTCTATAATGAGGTGATCCAACGATACAATCAAGGGTTTGGGCACTGGGAGCAGGTCAAAAAAATAGAGCTCATGGATCATGTCTGGGGTGTCGATAGCGGCGAACTGACGCCTACGCTCAAACTGAAACGACGTGTACTTTTGGACAAGTATGCAGCGTTAATAGAAGCTATGTACGATTAAACCTCCTTAGTAAAAGGCGTCTTCAAAATGAGTGATCGACATGGAGGCGTCTAGCGCTATGATGTCAAATCTAATTCGGCCTTTCCATTTCAACCTTTCTAGGTAATACTGAGCTGCTCCTATGATGTTGCGTTGTTGGTTTTCGGAGACAAACTCCTCTGGGTATCCATAAGTGGCTGTTCTTCGGTATTTCACTTCTACGAATAGTAATAAGTTTTCATGCGATACGATCAGGTCTATTTCTGCCTTTTTGTGCCTGTAGTTCCTTTCCAAAATTTCAAACCCTAGACCTGTTAGGTAGTCTTCTGCCTGTTTTTCGGCCTTGTCTCCTGCTTTTTTATAGTGCGTCATCGGGTTGTTGGTTTATGTGTTTACGTATGTACGTATTTTGTTGCGTATTTAGTAGAGCATTTTACTTACTACTTAATCAAATTTCCAAGTAATAAACCTGCGAAATCACAGTAAAATAAATGTGTATAGCGCATATAACTATTGTTTTAATCAAAGAATCTCCTGTTTTGTTGAAAAAATCATACTGTATTGGTGTGTTTTCAAGTGTTTGTTGAATAAAATTCAATAAAATCATTAAAAAATGTGAATGGTATAAATATTAAGTAAATCAGGATAATTTCTGCGCGCCTACTAAGTAGTTCTACTTGGTTTTGCTACTTTAGCAGCTGAGGAAATTAAAAAACTCCCGAATTCATCAGTAGTTCAGTTCTTTTTCACTGACACAAGATGATATCTAAATTAAGGATTTTTTCGGTGATGTGCGCCCGCAGCAAGCAAGCATTTACTACCGATTTAGGACTATAAATTTATTTTAAACTTAAAATTATTGCTATGACAATTTTGACTAATGTAATGAGCGAGATGACAACTGAGGCAGCTGCACAGGCTACCGAAGGAGCTGTTGCGCTTTTTACGGCAAACAACATCTGGATGATGTTGGCTACAGCTTTAGTGTTTATTATGCACTTAGGCTTTGCAGGTGTAGAAGCTGGTTTTGGACAATCCAAAAACACAGTTAATATCCTGTTTAAAAACACAATTACCCCAATCATCGGTCTATTGACTTATTTGGTTTGTGGATTCAACTTGATGTACCCTGGTGAATTCAACGGTTTCTTAGGGTTCGCTGGATTAGGTATTGGTTTCGATGCAGCTACTGATGGCGCATCTATTGACTATGCTGGTGCAGGGTATACTTACTGGACGGATTTCTTGTTCCAAGGAATGTTTGCTGCGACTGCTGCGACTATCGTATCAGGTGCGATCGCTGAACGTGTGAAGGTGTCCGCTTACATGATCTTCACTGTAGTGTATGTAGGGTTGGTTTACCCAATCTTAGGCTCATGGAAATGGGGTGGTGGATTCCTAGACGAAATGGGATTCTATGACTTTGCTGGTTCTACTTTGGTTCACTCTGTAGGTGGATGGGGTGCATTGGCAGGTATCATGATCATTGGCCCACGTCTAGGTAAATACGTAGATGGAAAAGTAATCGACAAGCCAGGTGCTTCTGTGCCTTTGGCAGTGATCGGTGTGTTCTTGCTATGGTTAGGATGGTTCGGTTTCAATGGCGGTTCTGTATTGTCTGCTGATCCAGATTTAGTCTCTTATGTGTTGGTGACGACATGTATGGCTGCTTGTACCGGAGGTCTATTTGGATTCTTCACTGCTAAAGTGGTATTTAAGAGAATGGACTTGGGAATGGTACTCAATGGTATCCTTGCTGGTCTAGTTGGAATCACTGCTGGGGCAGATGTAGTGTCTGTGACTTCTTCATTGATCATTGGTGCAGTAGCGGGTATCTTGGTAGTGTTCTCTGCTGTGACTATGGACAAATTCAAACTAGATGACGTAGTAGGTGCTGTATCTGTTCACTTGACGTGTGGTATCTGGGGTACGCTAGCTGTAGGTATCTTCGGTATCGGTGAGTTCTCTTTCATGACTCAGTTGATCGGAGTACTATGTTATGCAGGTGCTGCTTTCCCTATCGCTTTCTTGTTATTCTTCATCTTGAAGAAAACTATCGGTGTAAGAGTTTCTGAACAACACGAAACAGAAGGTCTAGATAGTCACGAGCACGGTATCAGAGGTTATACTATCATCTTCGACGACTGATTATTTCCCAATTAGATATAAAAGAGAAGACCTGTTCACACTGTGGTGCGAACACAGTAAAACAGGTCTTTTTTTCAACTTTAAAATTTCAACTCTAAAATAAAGTAATAATGAAAAATTTTACAAAAATATTATTGGCGGCATTGCTAGTAGTTTCTTTTGCAGCTTCTGCTCAGGACGAAGAGGATTCTTCTCCAGCTCTATCTATATCTGGTAGCGTAGACACCTATTACAGAGCCAATTTGAACGCATCAAACAACCCAGAGGACGGTAGCGTAATGGCACCAGGTTCTTCCTTTGCTAATCAACCAGGTTTTGCATTAGGTATGGCCAATTTGGTTATAGGTCTTGAAGGCGAGAAAACAGGATTCGTTGCAGACTTGGTGTTTGGACCTAGAGGTACTGATGCAGTTTTTGGTTCTACAACAGCGTCATCTAGCATCGTCAATCAGCTGTATGCTTATTGGATGGTAAGTGATGCGGTTACATTGACTGTAGGTAACTTCAATACTTTTTTAGGATATGAAGTAATCTCTCCAACAGCTAACTTTAACTACTCTACTTCATATATGTTTTCTTATGGACCTTTCTCTCACTCTGGATTGAAAGCAGATGTTTCATTGGGCGATGTATCTATCATGGCGGGTGTGTTTAACCCTACTGACGCTACTGATTTCAACCCGTCTGCTGATTATGTGTTTGGAGCACAGATTGGTTATGGAGGAGCATATTTGAATGCTATTTTGTCAGAAGATTTCTACCAGTTTGATTTGACTGCTGGATGGGACTTGACAGAGACTGTTTACTTGGGTGTGAATGCTACTACAGCTAAAGAATCATTCTCAGGTGCTGCCTTGTATTTGCAAAACTCATTCTCGGATGATTTTTCATTAGGACTAAGAGGAGAGTACTTGGTAATGTCTGAAGATGCAGCAGGATTTGAAGATCCAGACAGCATGTCTTCATTGATTTATACAGCGCCAGGGGATGCGGTCATTGATTTAACTTTGTCTGCTAACTATTCAATTGGTGCATTGACTCTCATACCAGAGGTTAGAGTGGACTTATATGCAGAGGATACTATTCAAGGATCAGCAGATGCTACAGATACACAAAATTCGTTAGCATCATTTGTTTTTGCAGCTGTTTACTCTTTCTAAACAGTAAGACTTTATTAAGTGTTTAAGCAATTTTATGTGTCTGGGGAGGTAAGCTGCCACTCCAGACACTATTTATAACCAATTGATTGTCTTATGACATGGAGGGTTTAAAAAAAGTTGCTACCTTTGGTTTCCGTAATAATACGTACTTGTTCTCGGTAGACCACATTTTATCTGACAACACTTCCTAATACAACATTTCCCCAAAAACTGAAAAGAGCTTAGAATTAGAAAATTATTAAATACTTATAGAAAAATGGCAAAATCAAAATTAGAGTATATCTGGCTAGATGGATACCAGCCTACTCAATCTCTTAGAAGTAAAACCAAAGTTGTATCAGATTTTAGTGGCAAGCTAGAGGATTGTCCTGAGTGGTCTTTTGACGGTTCATCAACGCAACAAGCAGAAGGTGGTTCTTCTGATTGTATTTTGAAGCCAGTCTATATTTGCCCAGACCCAGCAATCGAAAATGGTTACTTGGTGATGACTGAGGTATTGAACGCTGATGGTGAGCCACATGAAACTAACGGTAGAGCAACTATCGATGATCAAGATGACGACTTCTGGTTCGGATTTGAGCAAGAGTATTTCTTGATGGACCCAGAAACTAAACTACCTGTTGGATTCCCAGCTGGTGGATACCCTGCTCCTCAGGGACCATACTACTGTGGTGTAGGTGGACAAAATGTATTCGGTAGAGATTTCAAAGACGAGCACTTAGATTTATGTATCGCTGCTGGTTTGAATATCGAAGGGACTAACGGTGAAGTAGCTGCTGGTCAGTGGGAATGGCAAATATTTGCGAAAGGTGCACAACAAGCTGGTGATGAAATCTGGATCGGAAGATACTTGATGGAAAGATTGTCTGAGCAGTACGGATTGTACATCGAGTACCACCCGAAACCACTAGGTGCTACGGACTGGAATGGTTCAGGAATGCACGCTAACTTCTCAAATTCATTCTTGAGAAACGCAGCATCTGAAGAGAAAATCAAGAAAGTATGTGAGGCATTCAGAAATGTAGTTGCTGAGCACATCGAGGTTTATGGAGCATACAATGACCAGAGATTGACTGGATTGCACGAGACTGCTGCGATCACTGATTTCTCATACGGTGTGTCTGATAGAGGAGCATCTATTCGTATCCCTCTTTACACTAAGAACAAGGGATGGTCAGGATACCTAGAAGATAGAAGACCAGCATCTAACGCTGATCCGTACAAAGTAGCAGCAAGAATTATCAAAACAGTGAAAACTGTAGGATAAGAAATTAGCAATAAATTTATGAGAAGGGCTGCCAATTAGGTAGCCCTTTTTTTGTTTCAAATTTTTGAATAGTATCTTATTCGGGTTCGAAAAATTTTCCTGTAGGAAACAAACAACCGTCTTTTCTTCGCGTGTCTGCTAGTGTAAAGATTCTCCATCCTTGTGGGGACTTAACGAGTTGAAAAGCATCTACACCACAGTGACTAAACCGCTCGCCAGCAAAAAAAGCATATTGACACCAAACCTGTGCTAGTCCACCGTCTATTGATATTTTGTAATCCCAAGACTTTTCTATCCATTTGACCTGATGAGGAGTACCTACGGACTGAAGAAATTGATTCAGTCCTCCTTCTACCTTGAATGTGGAGTCGTTGCGCTGATAGATGGTGTAGAGTAGGGGAGAGTCGTCGAATAGTGGTCGGATTGCGCTGCTATCTCCGTCATACATCGCTTGGAATAAATTCAAAATAACTTGACGGACCTTCATCTCTTCAGCCGACATTGTCTTATTCGGCTCAGGAGAGGAGCAACTACTCATCATGCAGATGAGTATAGCAGCAGGGAATAATAACAATTTTATCATGCTATGAAGATGACCAAGCATCTGCTAAAATCCAAGACAATCTACGTCAAAGGGGCTGGAGACAGGGAAGTCTTATTATAAGGCTGACCCCTCTAGGGTTAGGTGATCATAAAGTACAGGCACGAGAGGCCTTGATTTTATTACTAAACCTAGATGGGGCCTATATGGCAAACGCCATCAGTGAGCAGCTGATCAGGGTAATGATCGTTATGATTTTAAATACTTTCATTTGTTTGTGATTTTATTTCTTGATAAACAAACGAAGTGCCACCACTAGGATTGTGCTATAAATTATTTTTGTTACCTATTGATTTTCAGTATTTTATTGTGTTTTTAGTTTTCTCTTCGGAGAATCGTTAAGGGCATTTCTCGGAGGACTGGTCTCATATTGAGTAAACCCATTACCAAAGTGGCAATGATCACAGCGATGAATATATACACAGTAGACATGTAATCTATGCTATAGGTTGCATCAAAGAGCGTCACGGATAGCACCCAAGTCAATAGATGAGCGGTGATGAGCCCCGTCAGTGATGCAATTGATCCTAGGGCGAGGTATTCGATAGTGATAATGGCAATGATGTGTTTGGCTTTTGCACCGAGTGTGCGTAGTAGAACGCTGTCTTTGACACGCTGTGATTTGCTCAGCATGATGGAGTTGATCAAGACAAGTAATCCTGTCATTACGCTGATCAGTGCCATGAAGCGGATGACGAAAGAAATCTTGACGAGGACTTCTTCGATTGTTTTCAGTACCAGCTCGAGATCGATGATGGAGATGTTAGGAAACTGGCGTACGATGGCTTGTTGGAAGGTGGCAGACTGCTGGTTGTCTTTGACTTTGGTTACGAGTACATGAAACTGTGGCGCTTCTTCTAGTAGCCCTGAGGGGAACAGCACGAGGAAGTTCGTCTGTATTCTGCGCCAGTCGATTTTTCTAAAGCTTCCGATATAAGTTTTCATAAGAGCCCCTTGCACATTGAAAATGATTTCATCACCTAGTTCCCATTCTTGTCGCTCTGCAAACCCTTCAGCGATTGATATGAAGATGGAGTCATTGGCTTGGTAGGGATGCAGGGCACCCTCGGTGAGGGTCTCGGAACTGATGAGGCTGTCCCGGAATGTCACGCGGTATTCTCGGTTATAGAGCCAGTCTGGGATTTCCAAAGTAGAGTCTTGGCTAGCCTGTTTTTTCGTGATCCCGTTGTACTCTAGTAGGCGCATCGTCACCACAGGTACATCTTGTACGATGGGTAAGTCAAAGTCCGTGACGAGTGTTTCCAAGGCGGGTTTTTGGTGTGATTGGATATCAAATAGAACCATATTAGGACGCTCTTCGCTACCTGCCATCGTGATCTGATCCAATAACACATGATGAGAAAAGTACATGATGGAGATCAACATGGTACACATACCGACGGTGATGATGAGCAGGCCTGTTTGGTTTTTGGGTCGGTGTAGATTGGCAATCCCATGACGGAGCAAAAAGCTCCATTTAGGGGAAACCATAGTCTTGGCGAGGTAAATAAGCCCTTTAGAAAAAAGCCAGAGAATCAGAAAAGTAACAAAGAGACCTCCGATGAAAATCGCTGCTTGATCCAACTCTTGGATTTGTAGATAAGAAAACGAAAAGAGGAATAGCGTGATCACACCAAATAAACTACTTTTCAGAATTAGATTTTTTTGATCATCCCCACCTGACTCAAACTCTGCTCTGATGGAGTTGAGCGGAGAGATTTTGAGTATGGATAGGAGCGGTAGGAGCGAAAACAGTACGGTGACAATCATGCCAATGGCGACACCTTCTAGAGCGACTAAGGCATAAAATCGTGTTTGTATTGAAAATGGGATCAGACCTTCTACCAACCTTGGTAGAAACAATTGTAGTCCTGTACCAATGGTGGTGCCAATTAGTGAGCCTAACAGCCCCATGGTTAGCACTTGATAGAAGTATATATAGAATGCTTGGCGCCCGCTCAGTCCCAAGCAGCGCAAGATCGCAACGGATCTGCGTTTCTCTCCAAGGTAGCTGTAGACTGCTCCTGCTACACCGATGCTGCCCAGCAAGAGCGCAATGAAGGCCGACATGTTTAGGAATACAGTCGTATTGTTAAAGGCGATACTGGTGTTCTTTTTTCGTTTGTCTACCGTCTCGTAGCGCAGTGCTAATTCTTCAAATCGTGTTTCGTAGGTCTCATCGAATTCCTCTTCGATAATTTCTTGATCTGTTTTGAAGAAGTACGAATAGTATACGCGACTGCCACGCTCTACGAGTCCAGTTTGTACGAGGTATTGGTGAGGGATATAAACGACGGGAGCTACAGCGGTGTTGATGCTGTTTTGACCGGGGATGCTTTGGAGTTTCCCTATGATCTGGAATTCTAGTTGCCCTATCTTGACAGGATCACCGATGTTGGCATTGTACTGCATCATCAGTGTCTCATCTACTAGAGCGAATGCACCAGTTTTAAAGTCTGTCGCTGCTGAAAGTGGTAAGGTTTCAATCTCGCCATAGTAAGGATAGTCACCTTCCAGTGTTCGAACCTGTATCAATCGCGTGCCACCAGTCTGCGGAAAGTAGATCATCGAAGAAAAGCGACTTTGTAAAGACCGTGTCGACCCCAAGGAATCTATAAAACTCATTTGTTCCTCCGTAAAAGGCTGCTGAGAGTAGACCTCTAAGTCTGCACCTAATAGGGACTTAGATTGGTTGTTGATCTCGTAGTTGAGGTTTTCTTTGAAGGAGTTGATGGCAACTAGTGCCGCTATGCCTATCGTGATGGATAGTGTGAATAGTAGGAGTTTGGATCTGCTGCGTCGGCTGTCTTTCCAGGCCATGCGGAGTAGCCAGGTGTGGGACATTTGTCTAGGAACTAAATGCGGTGATTTCAAGATTGAGCGTGTGTTTGGCTGAGGAGATCGGATTCAAATACTTTTCCGCCCTTGAGACGAATGAGGTGGTCGGTTTTGTGGGCGAGCTCTATGTCGTGGGTCACGAGTACGAGGGCAGTGCCCTTGTCTCGGTTGAGGTCGAAGAGCAATTTTTCGATTTTAGCACCTGTCTCTTCGTCTAGGTTGCCGGTGGGTTCGTCGGCGAAGAGGATTTTGGGACGGTTGGAGAAGGCGCGTGCCAGTGCTACTCGCTGTTGTTCTCCTCCTGAGAGTTGGGACGGGTAGTGGTTTTTTCGATCTGCCAGCCCGACTTGATCGAGGAGAGCTGTAGCTTCTTGAAGTGCATTTTTGTCACCGAGGAGTTCGAGGGGGATCATTACATTCTCTAGTGCTGTGAGCGTAGGGATCAGTTGGAAGTTCTGAAAGACAAAGCCTACGTTTTCGTTGCGTACTTGCGCTTTTTGATCTTCGCTGAGTTGATCAAGGGCGTGCCCTGCTATGCTGACACTGCCTGTATCGATTCGATCTAGTCCTGCGCAGAGTCCGAGTAGAGTGGTTTTGCCACTGCCAGAGGGGCCTACGATCGCAAGGGATTTTCCTGCTTCTAGACTGAAGGAAATTTGATCTAATACGGTAAGGTTTTTTTCTCCGCTTTGGTAAGTTTTGGAGAGCTTGTGAACTTCTAAAATCTGTGACATAAAGGATACTATAAGTCACAATTTACGGGATATGAACCAAAGGGTTTAAGCTTCGAGGCTCCTAATTGCCTTTTGTTTGTAGGTTCTGCTGATGGGAAGGGTGAGTTCACCGATTTGAACTTGATCTTTGGCGAATGCCGTGACGTGATGACGATTGACAAGGAAGGAACGGTGGATACGGATGAACTGGCTGGGTAGGCGATACTCGAGTACGCTGATTTTTTCTTTGGTGGTGATTTTTTCACCCGAGAGGTGAATCGTGACATAGTCGCTGAGGCTTTCGATGTAGTGGATGTCATCGAGGTTGACAGGGCGATTTTTGCGATTTTCTTTTATGGTAATGGTGGTGGTACTTGCTTTTTTGACTTCTTCTTCGAACCGAGAAATGGATTGTTGGTTTTGAAAATAGAACCGAACCAAACGAACGAAGGAAAAACCAAAAACGACAAAGTATAGTGCTAGGGTCAATATGGACACGTCTGTGGTGATGGGGTTCATGTTGGTGAAGTCATACTCGGCGAGTACAATGAAGGCGGTGGTGATGACGAGCATCTCAAGGTTGAGCGATATGATTAGTAGATAAAAGCTGTAAAGTACAAACTTGCCATAGCGCTGCATGAACAAGTACTTAGGGACTAAATAATAGTTGAAATAATAAGCCGTACCGACTGTCATCGGGAGTAGCAAGCAGACGAAGTAAAACGACTCTGAAAAGCTGTGATAGGATTTGCCAAAGATCAAGGTGAGCAGCAGGACGATGACGATCCAAAAGAAAACATGTCGAGTGATTTTCATGTCGCTAAAATGTTGAATTAATACCGAATATCGAACTTTTGTCGACGAGTAGCAGGTTTAGGACTGGATTCTGCATTGACATCAGGCTGTGGCTGACTCTACCTTTGATTTTATATTTTTCACTTAAATTTAAATGATCATGGTAGAATTATTTTACATGGGCGGAAGCCTTTTTATGGGCGTGTTGACATTGTTGCTGATGGGGATAGTGGCGATAACAATAGCTCAATTTATTGCTCTTTTCAACGGGAAAGCTGTGGATGTCAGTTGGGTCAAGTCTATAGGGTTGTTTGCTTTGGTGTTTGGCGTGCTGGGGCAGTTCATTGGTCTGTATTCGGCTTTTCAGTCCATAGAGCAAGTGGGACAAGTATCTCAGGCTCTGTTGGCCGGGGGATTGAAGGTGTCTTCGATCACCAGTATGTATGGGATCGTAATATGCTTGATTTCTTACCTGCTGTGGTTTGGTCTCAAGATGGCTAGTGCCAAAATGATAGCGAGACAGGCTGTTTGATGAGGGATAAAAAAAGGATGCTGGAGAGTCATTTCCAGCATCCTTTTTCTACGATAGGTTCATTGGCTTAGAGAAAGCGGTTGAGCTCTACGGATTCTTCGAGGTATTCTACGAAGTTGTTGTCTTTGTCCAGTAGAATCACACTTGGAGTGATGTCTTCATTGGTGAGTTCGTACCCGATGATGATGATCTCTTCGCCTTCACCGATAAGGTGAGAGGCAGCACCATTCATACAGATTTCTTTGGAACCACGGTCTCCTTCGATCACGTAGGTTTCTAATCTAGCACCTGAAGTGTTGCTCACGATTTGGACTTTTTCGCCCTTTTTGAGCCCTACCATATCGAGGAAATCCTTGTCTATAGTAATACTCCCCACATAATTCAGATTCGCTTCGGTGACTACCGCTTTGTGAATCTTTGATCTCATCATCCATCTCATAATCAAGTCGTTCTTGTATGGTTCAGCACTTACGTTGTGCCCTAATGCAATGTTGTTTACGAAACGCAAAATTAATTATTAATTTATTTCAAACCATTTAGGATTAGAAAGTTAATTTTGGTTTCTTATCGAAATACACCCGAAAATCATGTGCATTAGAAACTTACGGATACCCACGACGGTTTTTCTGACGATCTTTTTTTTGTCGATCCTGACCAGTTGTAGTTCAGATCAAAAGCAAAAAACAGCATCTACTTCAGAAATTGAAGAGACCAAGCAAGTCGCAGATGAAGAGAAGAAGACCATACTCTTTTTTGGCAACAGCATCACCGCAGGATACAAATTGGACCTGACCGAAGCGTTTCCAGCTTTGATTCAGGAGCGATTGGACTCAATGGAATTGCCCTATCAAACGATCAATGCAGGTTTGAGTGGAGAGACTACTGCCAGCGGGGATGCTCGGGTGGAGTGGGTGCTGAAGAATCCGATCGATATTTTCGTCCTAGAGCTTGGCGCAAACGATGGACTGAGAGGCGTGAGTACGGAGGAGACTCGAAAAAACTTACGGTCGATCATTGACAAGGTCAAAGCCAAATACCCAACCTGTCAAGTGGTATTGGCTGGCATGATGATCCCGCCGAACATGGGAGCGGACTATGCGGAAGATTTTCAGCGCATTTATCCAGAGCTCGCTGCGGAGTACGAATTGCCGTTGATTCCATTTATCCTGCAAGGTGTAGCAGGTATACCCGAGCTGAACTTGGAAGATGGAATACATCCTACAGCTGAGGGGCATGCAATCTTAGCCGAGAATGTATGGGCTGTGCTACAGCCTTTGCTGTAAATCATTTACAATGAACACAGTTTGGGGTCAGGAGGACTCTGGACTTTACTATTTTCACTCCTTTATGGATTTTTTATACACGTTAGAAGATTTTTTTAAGCAAGCAGAATCATTTGTATGGGGCAAGCCTTTGCTCTTTTTGTTGATCGGAGGAGGGCTCTTCTTTATGCTCTACTCTAGGTTTTTGCCTTTTCGTTACCTCGGGCATTCGATCAATATCCTTCGAGGCAAGTACGATAGCCCAGAAGAGAAGGGTGAGATTTCTCACTTTCAGGCCTTGTCTGGCCATCTGGCTGCTACCGTAGGTATGGGTAATGTCAGCGGCGTAGCGCTGGCGATCGTAGCAGGTGGGCCAGGAGCAATATTTTGGATGTGGGTCAGTGCTTTTGTAGGTATGGCGACCAAGTTTTTTACCTGTACGCTGGCGGTGATGTACCGTGGCTATGATAGTGAGGGACAGATACAGGGTGGCCCGATGTATGTGATTCGAGAGGGGATGCCCAAATATTTCAAACCGCTGGCCGTGTTTTTTGCGGTAGCGGGGTTCTTTGGTGCTACACCTATTTTTCAAGCCAATCAGATTGTGCAGGTCACACGTGAGGTGCTCATTCGTCCACTCGGTTGGGTAGAGGGGAATGAGTTCTTGGTGGATCTTTCGCTAGGGATGGTTATCGTGTTTTTTGCGGTACTTGTGATTTTTGGTGGGATCAAACGGATCGGTGAAGTAGCGTCACGCTTGGTGCCGCTCATGGTCGTAGTGTACATCCTGAGCGTACTTGTGATTATGGTTGTGAACTGGAGTGGTGTGGTTGATAGTTTCTTTTTGATATTCGAAGATGCGTTTCATGCGGACGCAGTGCTGGGTGGTGCTGTAGGGGCGATCGTGGTAGAGGGTGCCAAACGAGCGGCGTTTTCCAATGAGGCAGGTATTGGTACCGCACCGATGATGCACGGAGCAGCCAAGACCGACGAACCCGTGCGGGAAGGGCTTGCGGCCATGCTGGGGCCATTCATTGATACGTTGGTGATCTGTACGATGACGGCTTTGTGTATCCTGTCGACTGGGGTCTGGACGGAGACTGGCCTGGATGGGATTTCTTTGACAGCCAAGGCTTTCGACGTGTCGATTCCTTACCTGGGGCATTATATACTCCTTGCTTGTGTGCTGATTTTTGCCTTTACGACGGTGTTTGGCTTTTCGTACTTGGGACAGAAATGTCTTTCTTTTTTGGTGGGCGTCAAGTACGCGAAGTTCTTCAACTACTGGTATGTAGCCATCATTTTGATTGGTTCGGTATGGAGTCTAGACGGAGTGGTGAGCTTGATCTTCGTGATGTATGGTCTGATGGCGATCCCCACGATGGTGTCTGCGATCTACCTTGCACCCAAAGTGATGCAGGCCGCTAAAGTGTACTTCGCGAAAGTGGAGTGATCATTTGAGGGCAAAAGAAAAGCCAATCCACACACTCGTGAATTGGCTTTTACAATTAAAACAGGGGTAAAAAGGGGTCTTTTATTCTTTCCATCCACCGCCTAAGGCTTGGTATACATTGACCTTGGCGTTTAGTTGTTTGATTTTGGTCTCTACCAATTCGAACCTTGACGAAAGTGCATCACGCTGCGTCATCAGTACTTCCATATAGTCTGCTCTGGCAGATTTGAATAGGTCTGTAGCGATGACGATGGACTCATTTAGTGTTTCTACTTCTTGCTGTTTCAAAGCATAGCTTTGTTCCAAGTTGCTAATATTGGAGAGCTGATTGATCACATCGATGTAGCCTTTTAGGATCGCTCGTTCGTAGTTGAATACCGCTTGGATTTGTTTGGCGTTTGCACTGAAGTAGGTAGCCTTGATGGCATTTCTATTGATCAGTGGCGCGGAGACATCTCCGACCAATGAGTAGAGCAGCGACTCTGGTGACTTGATCAGATACTTCGGATTGAAGGCTTGAAAACCGATGCCCGCTGAGATACCTATCGATGGATAAAACCGTGCTTTGGCTACTTGTATATCTAGTTTAGCTGCTGCTAATTCTAGTTCTGCCTGCTTGATGTCCGGTCGGTTGTCTAGCATCTGAGCAGGGATCCCGGCATAGACCATGTCTGGCACGAGACCATTAAATACCTCAGCGTTTCTTTCGATAGGCTGTGGGTACCGTCCGACCAGAAAGTTGATCTTGTTTTCCATCTCGATGATCTGCTGCTGGATACCATACTGAAGACTTTTCGTCCCGAGTACTTCTGCCTCGAATTTTCGCACGGGCAATGCCGTGACACGTGAAGCAAGCTGCTGCTGCTTGACGATCTCCAAGGCATTGCTCTGAATCTCGATGTTTTGCCGGACTATAGCCAGCTGATTGTCCAGGGCCAAAAGCTCATAGTAGGAATGTGCAATTTCTGCAATCAGATGTGTCACCATGAAGTTTTTGCCTTCGATAGTAGACAGGTATCTTTTGACCGCAGATTTCTTAGCATTACGCAGCTTTTTCCAGACATCAATCTCCCAGGTCGCATAGGCGCCTATGCCTAGCTCTGGTACTGGGTCTGGCATAGCCTTGCCTGGCTTGATGTCTGTCGTAGCTTCACTTGCTCCTTCAGGTGTATAGCGTCCGACTTTCTCAAAACCTGCACCAGCCCCTACGCCTACAGAAGGGAGGTACTCTCCTTTTTTCGCTCTCACCTCGAACCGAGCGATTTCTATCTCTTGCAGTATGATATTCAACTCCTGATTGTTGATCAGTGCGGTATCGATCAGTGCTGTGAGGTAGGGATCGTTAAAGTAATCCTGCCATGCTATATCGGCAGTGTTGGTAGAGTCCTGCACGTCGTTGAAACGGTCAGGAACTACCTCTGTGTTTTCGGTTTTGGTAGTGGCTAGGTCAGGCGCACAGGCCCATAGGCCAGATGCGACTGCTGCTGCTACCAAACTCTTCTTCATGGCTCTTTTAATCATGGTGCGAATGGTTTTCAGTTAATGGCTCGAAATCTTCATCTTTGATCATCTGACGTCCTTCTGCCAATGATCCGAATATGTAGTACAGTCCTGGGACGATAATCACCCCGAATACTGTACCGAACAGCATACCTCCCAGTGCTGATGCGCCGATGGTCTTGTTGCCGATGGCCCCAGGACCATGTGCCAGTACCAATGGTATCAATCCTGCGATGAAGGCGAAGGAAGTCATCAGGATAGGACGGAAACGTACTTTGGCTCCCTCTATGGCAGCATCCAGTACCGTCATGCCCTCTTGATGCTTTTGCACGGCAAATTCGACGATCAATACGGCATTCTTACCCAATAGCCCTACCAGCATGACCAGTGCAACCTGCGCATAGATATCATTGGACAAGCCCATCGCTTTGATGAATAGGAAAGATCCAAATACCCCAGCGGGTAGTGAGAGTACTACAGCTAGTGGGAGGATGAAACTCTCATACTGTGCAGACAATACAAAATAGACAAAGATCAATACAATGAGGAAAATATAAACTGCTTCGTTACCACGAGAAACCTCATCTTTTTGGAGTCCAGCCCAGTCTATATCAAAGCCTCTTGGCAGTTTCTCAGCGGCCACTTCTTGGATCGCTTTGATCGCCTCGCCACTACTGTACCCTTCTGCTGGTGCACAACGAATCGACGCTGTGGTGTACATGTTGTAGCGATTGATCTCGTAGATCCCTTGCGTCTTTTTGATCCGCATGAAAGCCGAATAGGGCACTTCTTCACCGACATCATTTTTGACATAGAGCTTCATGATGTCCGTGGGTAGTTTTCTAAATGACGGATCAGACTGCACAAATACTTTGAAAAAACGACCAAACTTGATAAAGCCCAGATCATAGGTACTACCTATCATGATGGAGAGGTTGTCCATCGCTTTACCGATTGAGACTCCTTTTTGCATGGCTAGTTCGTTATCGATTTCTAGCTCATATTGAGGGTAGTCTGTTCGGTAAAAAGTAAACAAAGAGGTTAGCTCTTCTCTTTTGGCTAGCTCGTCCATAAAGGCCTCATTGACCTTGCCCAATCGCTCGTAATCTATGTCTGTATTTTTGTCCAATAGCTGTAGTGCAATCCCTCCTGCTGCACCATAGCCTGGCACGGCTGGTGGATCGAAAAACTCGATTTTCGCACCTGGAATACTTTGGGCTTTTTCTTCCAACTCTTCGATGACTTCTTTGATACCATGGTGTCGTTCGCTCCATGGGTCTAAGTTGATCAGCAATGTACCAGAATTGGACCCTCTACCCTGTGTTAGGATTTCATATCCTGCTAGCGAAGAGACTGATTTGACTCCATCTACCTGGAGCGCTTTCTTTTGGAGGTCACGGCTGATAGCATACGTCCTCTCCAAGGTAGACCCTGGAGGTGTTTGCAGTACAGCGTAGATCATCCCCTGATCCTCGGATGGAATGAAACCTGACGGTAAGTATTTGGTAATCCCTAACGTACCGACAGCAAAGGCAATTAACAATCCGAAGGTCACGACACGACGATTGGCGATGACTTTGAGTAGACCGACATATTTACCTGTGAGCTTTTCAAATCCACTATTGAAACCATCCATCGCGTTGGTAAACATGTTTTTCTTCTTTGGTTTGCCATGATCATTCTTGAGAATGATTGCGCAGAGTACAGGCGTCAAAGTCAAAGCAACAACCCCCGATATCACGATGGATGAAGCCATAGTGATGGAAAACTGTCGATAGAAAATCCCGACGGGTCCAGACATAAACGCTACGGGTACAAATACTGCTGTCATCAACAGTGTAATCGCGATAATTGCTCCACTGATTTCTCCCAGCACTTCCTTTACTGCCTTAAACGGCGAGAGATGTTTTTCTTCCATCTTCGCATGGACGGCTTCTACCACGACAATCGCATCATCGACGACAATACCGATGGCAAGTACTAATGCAAAAAGCGTAATCATGTTGATATTGAGTCCAAACACCTGCATGACGAAAAATGCCCCTATCAGCGATACAGGTACCGCCAGTGTCGGGATCAGCGTAGATCGCCAGTCTCCGAGAAATATAAACACCACGATAGACACTAAAATAAATGCGTCTCTCAAGGTGTGAATCACCTCATCGATTGATGCATCTAAGAAGTTGGATACGTCGTAGCTGATTTCGTATTCTATCCCTGGAGGAAAATCTTTCTTCATTTCTTCCAGTTTGGCTTTCACTTCCTCGATTACTTCAGTCGCATTACTTCCATAGGCTTGATTCAGAGTAATCGCTGCTGACGGGTATTCATCTTTGTTAGAGTAGATGTCGTAGTACTCACTGCCGAGCTCTACATCGGCGACATCTTTCAGTCGGAGGATTTCCCCATCATCATTGGCACGAATGATTACATTTTTGTATTGGTCGGCATCACTATAGCGACCCTTATAGGTCAGTACATACTCGATAGCTTCAGATCTTTTACTATCGGCACGACCGAGTCGACCTGGAGATCCTATGATGCTTTGTTCGTTGAGTGCATCCATGACCTCTTCGGACGAGATATTATAGGCCCGCATTCGGTCTGGATTTAACCAGACTCGCATGGCGTACTGACGACTACCTACGATCTGAGCCAGGCCGACCCCATTGATCCGTTGTAGCTCGGGAAGCATGTTGATGTAGGCATAGTTGAAGATGTACTTCATGTCTACATTGGTTGTATCTTTACCATAGAGGTTGACATACATCAGCATGTTTGGCATCAGTCGCTGAACTCGTAGACCTTCCAGCTGTACAATCGCTGGCAGTCGGTTCTTCATTTGCTGCACCCTGTTGTTGATGTTGACTACCGCTTGGTTCGGGTCACTTCCTTTGTGAAACACAATCTGAATGTTGGCTTCCCCAGAGCTCGCTGCGGTGGAGAACATGTACTTCATCCCCGGTACACCGTTGATTGCTTGTTCTAACGGGATTAGCACCGAGTTAGTCAATACTGTCGAACTAGCGCCTGGGTAAGATAGATACACCACAACCATAGGTGGGGCGATATCGGGAAATTGGGATTTAGGTAGTGTTTTGATGGCGAGTGCCCCCATAAACATAATGACCAAAGAGATCACGATGGCGAGTGCAGGCCTACGTATAAATTGCTGAAACATTGTTATTTTCTTTTAGTGCTTGATATAGGATTACTCTGCGTGCAATCTCAAATGAGAAATGACTTCTTTGGGTTCTTTGAACTCATAGTTGATCTTGTCATTGTTTCGCACGAGGCGCAAACCTTCAAGAAGAATTTTGTCACCTTCGTCTAGGCCGCTATCGATGACAAATAGATCGGACATTTCAGCACCGATGGTAATGATTCTGGATTGTATTTTATTGTCTTTGTCGACGACATAGACGTATTTTTTGTCTAGGACTTCAAAAGTTGCTTTTTGAGGTATGATTAATGCGTCCTTGAGGTCTACTCTCACGACAACATTGCCTGTCTCACCGTGTCTCAACAGACGGTCTGGGTTAGGGAAGGTCGCTCTAAAGGCGATGTTGCCCGTTTGGTTGTTGAAATCCGCCTCTATGGTCTCTACTACACCTGTTTGGTCAAACATCTTGTTGTTGGCCATCAGTAGATTGACTTTCATCAGACTGCTGTCTTTCTTTAAGTTGAGTCTATAGTCTAGATACTCTGCCTCTGGGACGTTGTAGTAGACCCACATTTTGCTGTTGTCCGAGAGGTCGGTGAGTAGATCCCCTTCGTCTACTAAACTTCCTGGTCGCTTGTGAAAGCGATCCATGATACCCGAAAAAGGAGCTTTGATATCCGTGAAACCCAAATGAATTTGAGCCAGTGATAAGGCTGCTTTGGCTTTGTCATACTTGGCCTTCGTGAGTGCCAGTTCATTTGGCGCTACGATATTTCTATCAGCGAGGGACTTGGTGTTCAAATACTCAATTTTAGCAAACTCTGCTTCTGCTTCTGCTTTTTGGAGCTCGGCATTGTAGAGTAGGGGCATAATTTTGAACATCAACTGCCCTTTTTTGACAAACTGCCCTTCATCTACGAAAATATCTTGCAGATAACCTCTTTCGAGTGCTCTTAGTTCGATGTGACGAATGGAGCGGATTTGACAAACATAATCTTTGGTAATCGAAGTGTCCATTTTTATTGGACTAGTGACCAAGAACTTTGTTTCAAGTTTCTTGTGTTCTTTGTGTGATTCACAACTCGTGCAGTATATAGACGCACACAGAGCCATGAGAATGAGCATTTTATTCATGGTTTTATTTTGTAATAGGTGTTATTGATTATTTCCTAGGAGGATTAGCTTGTTTCCTCACCTCACATGATATGCTCCGTTTCCATTAAATGAACAGCACCTTTAACTAAAATAAAAATGTGTTTATAGACATCTATTTCATTGTGATTTATATCCATAGAATTATGTCCGCAGTGTAAAATAGACGGAGTGATTCAAGGGTATAAAAGACATATAGGCTGCCAGTCACTGGAGGGAGTATGACAAAAAAGGGAGGGAGTAGATAAACTTAACTATCTACATCGACAGGATCATAGGATGAATACCTGAAAAAGAATATTGTTACTGGGGGTAGAATAAGTAGTCTCCGTGTAGGAGAGTAAGCGTTTGTTCAGCGCGATGAAGAAATGACCAAAGGTTGGTGTATCAAATATCGAGTTGAAGAAATTGCCATGCACGATATGCTTTTTATAAGCATGCAGTTTGTCATCTTCTTCTTTTTCTTCTTCGACTTTCTCTATAGCATCATCGTTGGCATCACGGTGATGTTTCTCTTTGTCAGGAGTAGCGGCTTGAATCTTACATTCATTGCGTAGCGATTCGCCTTCTTTACGCTCAGAGGCTAGTAAAGCATTATCATGATAAGTAAAGATGTTTTCGTCAAACGTATGCGCATACGACTGGCTGTATCCGTTCAGCAGTAGAACGAATAACGCGAGTGGCGATAGTATATATTTGACTATTTTACTTGGCATTTAAAGGCTAAAGTATAAAAATGATTTCTAATATAGGATCAATAAACTCTTGTATTTTATGTTTTAGGTAAAAACATTATCGTTTTCGGGGGGTGGTACTAGGAAAAGTGCAATTTACTCACCCAGATACAATATTTTCTACTATAACTTCGGCGTGCACTCTGGAGTTCTCGATGAACCATTTGTTGGTTTGCAATCCACCACATACTACGCCTGCTAGGTAGAGACCTGACACATTGGTTTCCATGGTTTCGGGGTTGTGGACAGGGGTCTTCATATTGTCTTTTCCGATCTCTATGCCCATGCCTTCTAGAAATGGAAAGCTAGGCTGGTATCCTGTCATAGCCAATACAAAATCATTTTCTATCGTTACCAGTCCTTCGGGCGTCATGATATCCACCTCATGCTCACGGATCTCAGCGATCGACGAACTAAAATATGCCTTGATAGACGATTCTTTGATCCGGTTTTCTATATCTGGGAGTACCCAATACTTGACCCGTGGGTTGATGGCTTCATGACGAATGACCATCGTGACTTCTGCACCTTTTCGATAGGTTTCTAAGGCTACATCGACAGCACTGTTAGCCGCTCCGATCACGACGATTTTTTGTCCAAAATAGGGATGAGGCTCATCGTAGTAGTGTTTGACCTTAGATAAATTCTCTCCTTTGACATTCAGCAAAAAAGGTAAATCATAGAAACCTGTCGATAAAACAACATGTTTAGACTGGTAGTTGCCTTTATCTGTTTTGATGGCGAAAGTGTCCGTTTTTTGAACCGATTTGACTTTCTCGTACAGCTTGATGTCTAGTTCCCAGGTGGTGGTGACCCTTCGGTAATACTCGAGCGCCTCGGCTCTGGTTGGTTTACTGTTGTGAGAGATGAACGGAACTCCCCCTATTTCTAACTTCTCGGAGGTAGAAAAGAAGGTCATGTTCATCGGATAGTTGTAGAGTGAGTTGACCAAGCAGCCTTTTTCGATGATGACATAGCTTAGCCCTTTTTTCTTCGCTTCGATACCGCAGGCTAGACCTATCGGGCCGCCACCGATGATGATGACGTCATATATTTTCTTTTCACTCATGGATTAAAATTTGTAGTTCTTTAGCGGGGTAATGCAATAGTCCAAAGCTACATCATACGAATCTACATAAGGAATGATATCTAAAGGTGGAGACATGCTTAGCCCGACTTTTAGACAGTCGGGACGACAGCTACTCAAAAACCGATCATAGTAGCCCTTGCCATAGCCAATCCTATGTCCCCGTCTATCAAAAGTTATCAATGGCACGATTACCATATCTATATCATCCTCCAGTACAATCTGACCACTAGTAGGTTCTGGAATGCCCCATTTGTTGAACTGAAGCTGTTCTTTATTTTCGTAGCGGTAGTGTGTGAGTTGGTTCGTTGAGAGGTCTGACTTAGAGATGATGGTATCAATACTTTCAGAGATCAGGTGATCGATAATCAACCAAGTGTTGATCTCGCTCTGCTTTGTGATGGGTAGAAAAACATGCACATTTCGAACAGTTACTTGCGTCAAAAAGACTTTAAACTGACACAGTATCTTAGAGGCTATCTCTGCAGACATTTCAGCAGAGAGCATTTTACGTTTTCGGAGATAGACCGTTCTCAGTTTGGCTTTGTCAATGGTGCTCATGGGAGTTCAAATAAAGCCATTCGGGAGCAATTGACCATGAGAAAATATTTTTTCGCTCGAAAAATGTGACTTTATGTCCATCTTAGGATTATAACTGTAAACTAACAAAGCGACGACTTGATCATTGGACTATTCAGAAGCAGATATCATCCAGCGTGCAAAAGCAGACATTAAGCATTTTGAGCCATTGTATAATCGGTACTATGAGTCAATTTTCCGCTTTGTGTATCGGCGTACTGATGAGGAGAGTGCCGCTGCGGATGTTACTTCGCGGGTTTTTATGAATGCGATGCAGGCCTTACCTAAATATCAAGTGCGTGAAGTGGGATTTGGTGCGTGGCTGTACAAGATCGCGACCAATGAGACCAATAAGTATTTTCGTGAGACGAAAAAGCGGCAACATTTGAGTCTCGAAGATGAAAAGGTCAATCTCGTAATGAGCTGCGAGCAAATCGAGGATCAAGAAGAAAAGCAGACTGTACTGATGCAGTTGATCGCAGAGTTGAGTGACGATGAGATTCAGATTTTGGAACTCAAGTTTTTTGAAAGTAAGAATTTTAAAGAGATCGCCTTTATCTTAGATAAAAAGGAAAGTGGAATCAAAATGAGACTATACAGGTCTTTGGAAAAATTAAAGGAGAAGTTTGATTCATTAAAAAAGGAGTCATGACCAAATATGATATCAGATTGAGGAGGGGATCGGTGAAAAAAAGCCAGATCGATAAGCACAAAGATTTTCAATCTTTGAGTGATCTCGTACAGCGTGAAAAAAAATCCACTTCGTCGCGCAGAATGTGGTTGCTGTTAGTTGCGGCAGTCTTGATCTTCGGTATGCTCGTAATGGGGCTCATCCGTGTGACGACTCACTCAAAGCAACCGAAACAAGAAAACGTCGACCAGATGCTCTTCGACGAATTCAAAAGCGAATAAACTGTAATTAAGGCTCATCCCGGGAGTAGTCTTAATTCTGTGATTGAATAGATGTTTTAACCATTAAAATTTACAATTATGGAATTGAGGAAAAATCCAGCAATCGACCTGGAACGCAAAAGAGGTATGTTTTTTAGTATAGGGTTAGTGACGAGCCTGTCATTGGTGTTAATGGCCTTCAACTGGCGAACAGAGGAGGTCGTGCCTCACCTGCCTGAACCAGAGGTAGAGTATGATGTGTTCTATGTCATCGAACCAGTAGCTGCAGTGATCAAATCACCCGAAAGGCCTAAGGCACCTATTGAACGAAAATCTGTGCAAGCACCTGTCTTCGTCGAAACGCAGGAGGAGATAGAGGCACTCGTAGAGATTGAAGAATTGACCATCGATATTGATGATGTAGTAGTGGTAGATGAGGAGTTGGAAGAGGAAGAACCTGATGTATATATAGGTGTAGTCGAGCAGATGCCAGAACCTGTCGGTGGTATGGCTAGCTTTTATAGTCATATAGGGAGAGAAATGAAATACCCGAATCGCGCCAGAAGAGATGGTGTTGAAGGGCGCGTATTTGTGCAGTTTGTAGTAGATAGGGATGGTTCTATCGCTGAGATAGAAGTTATCAAAGGAATAAGTACTGACTGTGATGAGGAAGCCGCACGTGTGTTAGCCACCGTGCCTCGATGGAACCCAGGCAAACAAAGAGGGAAACCAGTTCGTGTGAGGATGATCGTGCCGATCGTGTTTAGGCTCAACTAACCTATAAAAAAGGTCATTTCTTAATTTCTTTAAAAGAAGTTAAGAAATGACCTTTTAGATTTTGAGGGTTCATGTATTATCTAATACTAAATATTCTGACCGTTTCCACAAGGAAATCAGCAATACCTTGGGTAAACTCATTTCCAGAACCCCTACCTATAATGTAGAGTACGAATAGAATGTATATCGTCAATAGCGTAAACGCTTTTGCTTTACCTATATATTTAGAGGAGGTAAAAATAATCACTGCTATAGTTGTCAAGATTAGCAACAGCAATCTTAGCTCGCTACTGAGGTCTACGAGCTCTGGTGGCATATGAATAGGCCCATAAATAATTGTGAACAAGAATAGCGGAAACCCTAAAGCAAAACACACATCAAAGATATTACTACCGAGAGCATTCGAGATAGCATCATCATATTGTCCACGTTGCGCATCCTTAATAGAGATAATTGTGTCTGGAAAACTAGAAGCTGCAGATGCCAAAATCAATGCGACAAACATTAACGGGATATTCAACCCATTAAAAGTTCCTAAGTAAGGAACCACATAAGTATCAGCTCCCATCCATTCGCATGCCACCACCAAAAGATAACAGACCAATGCGATCGCTAAAGTTGAGAAAAAGAGTA
Source organism: Reichenbachiella agariperforans (assembly GCF_900142205.1). Lineage (GTDB taxonomy): Bacteria > Bacteroidota > Bacteroidia > Cytophagales > Cyclobacteriaceae > Reichenbachiella > Reichenbachiella agariperforans. The sequence goes on along the minus strand of NZ_FRAA01000002.1, from coordinate 194,089 downwards.
ATGGCCAAGCGTTTGATCCCGTGATCTTTCTTCTAATAAAAGTGTTCTCAAGGTCAAAGGTTAAAACACTCTTAAGAAAAGATGGTTTTGGTTCATCATCTTCATCCTCTTCCTCGGCAATATCTTCATTGGAATCATCAGACAATGCATTTTTCCCCATTGATAAAAACATATAGGCAATGTACACCAAGTAAACGCCCATGAGGATTAGGCCATGATACCAATCTAGCTCTGAACCACTAATCAAAATCAAGAAGATTAGTTCTGTGAGGATAAGTGCAATACCATCACGGAGCATTACTTTTTTAGATACTTCTATGCGTTTGGCAAGTCCGATCCCAATCACTGCGATAACAGAGACTGCAGGGATGACCATGCCGTTGAAGATTGCGCTACCCGCAGTAGTACCGATCCCTCCAGAAAAACCAGAAGCATCCTTGAGTACGAATAAAAAGAACATAGAAGTGAACACCTCGGGCATAGAGCTGGCAATCGCATTGATAGACGCTCCTCTCACACCATCAGAAAGATTTCTACCTATGTACTCCGATGCGGTCATGAAACCATCTCCAGCTCTCCAGATGACTACACAACTGATTGCAATTAGTATTAGCGGTATTATTATGCCCATTATTTAAGTTTTTTTGGCTTGGTAGTTTGTTGAGTTTTACATCTTGTGAATTATTCAAAAGATGTATAGCGCTGATTCAAAAACTAAATTACGCTATTTTTTTTATATCAATATTCACGTAAATCAAATAAGAACTTGATCTACCGTTTTTTGGGTATAGGATAACTACGTTGCAATACCTGAATTTGGATTTTTAGTATAAAAATTAATGAAATGGAGAGGCTTCTTTAAAGGATGGGCAGCCTTATCTAACGCTTTGTTTTAAGAATGATTTGTATAATGCGCTAATGTTCGATTTTTTTGTATCTTTAAATTCGAAGTATATAAAAACGAACCTATGGATTTTAAAGCTCAGATGAGTGTGATGGTACAGCTTTCTCTAGTAGATAATAAGTTGTCCAATATTGAAAAAAGATACATCTACGCCTTGGGTAAAGCGAACGCTGTTCCAGAGCGTGAAATAGATCAAGTTTTTGAAGATCATTTGAGTAGCAAGAAGATGGCCATGCCCGATTTGGGGCAGTTATCTGAAGATGAGAAGTTTGAGTACCTATATAACATTGTTCAGCTCATGAAGGTGGACAAGAAGGTTTATTTGAGTGAGATTAGATTCTGTCAAAAGTTGGCAAAGAAACTAGGTTACAAGGCTTCAGTCGTATCAGAGCTCAGTGGAGGGATATTCAGTGACCCTTCGGTCACATCTGATAGAGATTACCTCAAGACACTGATTCAAAAACATAAAGCATAATAAAGAAAGCGTTTTCTTAATCCTGAAAACAGATACCCCTTAAACTAGAACCGCATGAATATTAAATCACAACTCAGTATGCTCATCGGGTTGGCAAATATTGACAATGATTTTGCCGATGACGAAAAAGACATGATCTACATGGTAGGCAAGGCCAACGGAGTAGCCGAAAGTGAGATCGAAGACCTCCTCAAAAACCCCGTCCCATTACCCGATCTTAACACGATGATGGATGACGAAAAATTTGAGTATCTGTTTAATGTTGTTCAGTTGATGAAAATAGACAAAGAAGTTTTCTTGAGTGAGGTGAAATATTGTGAAGATGTAGCAGTAAAATTAGGCTTTAAAAAAGCTGTGATAGCGGAGCTCTCTTCTAAGATATATTCTAATCCGGCGATTACATCTAACAAAGAAGCGTTGAAAAAAGCTGTGATGAAATACCAAAATTGATACCCATTGATTTCTGGTTTAAAAAGTTAATAATAAGGGGTGTAGCCCCTTTTTTTACGCACTACTAAAATGAATCTCTACACATGATTTTTTCCGCTTCATTAGTATGCAAAAATCCTTACCTTTGCACCTTGTTTTTCAAGCATGTGGTATAAAATTTCTAACATCATTATAAAATTTCGTCTGTACCTGATCATACTTCTGGTGGCTATCACTGGTTTTATGGCATATCAGGGACAGTTTGTCAAATGGTCATTTGTATTGGCCAATGTCGTGCCCGACCATGATCCCGATATGGTGGATTTCATGGAGTTCAAACGGGTTTTTGGCGAAGACGGCAACATTTTGGCACTAGGAGTGTTGGACAGTGCGGTCTACAAGGTGGATAATTTTCGTAAATTCAGTTATATGTCGGATGCATTGATGAAAGTCAATGGTGTCAATGATGTGGTCAGTCTGCCGTCCTTGAGCAAACTTGTCAAGGATCAAGAGGAAAAGAAATTTAAACTTGTTCCAGTTTTTGACAAAATACCAGCTGATCAAGATGACTTGGATTCACTGATCAAATATGCCCAAGATATCAAGTTTTACAGTGGGCAACTTATCAACCCCGACAATGGAGCCAGTGTCGTATTAGTGACTATTCAAAAAGAGCTCATGGACTCGGATGCACGTAACCGTGTTATTGGAGACATCCTATTTGTAACAGAATCTTTTGAGAAAGACACAGGCATCAAGCTGCGATATGCAGGGCTGCCATACGTTCGCTACATTAATACATCAAAGCTCAAAGACGAGTTAAGGATGTTTTTAGTATTGTCTGTGATTGTCACGGGTTTTATTTTATTCTTGTTCTTTAGGTCTTTCAAAGTACTGTTAGTCGCGTTGGCTATCATTGGGATGGTGGTGCTTTGGGTTGTTGGTACTTTGGTGCTCCTAGATTATGAAATCACGCTATTGACTGGCTTGTTGCCACCGATTATCGTCGTGATAGGCATCCCGAACACGGTCTATATGATCAATAAGTACCACCAAGAGTACTTTGCACATGGGGATCAAGAAAGGGCCATCCGAACCATTATCCAAAAAATAGGCATCGTTACTTTTATTACTAATGTGACGACTGCTGTGGGTTTTTTAGTACTGGCACTGACGGACATCGTGATACTAAAGGAGTTCGGGATAGTAGCAGGAATCAATATTTTGGCCACCTTCGTGGTGAGCATGATTATGATTCCATGTATCTTTTCTTACCTGAAGCCTCCAGGACGTAGACATCTCAAGCATTTAGAATTTAAGGCATTAGATAAAGTCCTCACGGCACTGGACAACTTGGTACATAGATATAAGGAGTATGTGTTCATTGCGACAGCAATCGTTGCGATTGTGTGCTGTTATGGGATTACCAAAATAGAAGCAGTCTCTTTTATGGTAGATGACTTACCCGAGGAGAGTCAGACTAAAAAAGATTTAGAGTTTTTTGAGAAGAATTTTGCGGGAGTGATGCCGCTCGAAATCGTCGTAGATACGAAACAAAAGAAAGGCGTACAGAATCTGTCCAATCTGCGTAAGATCGATGAGTTTGAGTCTTTCTTAGATTCTATAGAGTATGTGTCTAAGCCCATGTCTGTTGTGAGCTTTATCAAAGCAACTCGTCAGGCATTTTACAACGATAAGTCAAGCTACTATAGCTTGCCAAATAGCCGAGATAAGAATTTCATCCTTAGATACCTGAAAGAAGAAACGGATGAGTCCGATTTAGCTTCAGGATTCATAGACTCTACGGGTCAAAAAATTCGTATCTCACTCAAAATGGCTGATATAGGTTCTGTCAAAATGGACTCCCTTGTCAATCAAGTCATACAGCCTCGGATAGACTCTATTTTTGGAGAGACGAAGTTTGATGTAGCCATTACAGGAACGACATTACTTTTCATCAAAGGGAACAAGTTTCTGATTGACAATTTGATCATGAGTATGGTTATCGCGTTTGTAATTATTGCATTCATTATGGCGCTCTTGTTTAGGAACTTCAAAATGATTGTGATTTGTTTAATCCCTAATGTCATTCCTCTCTTGATCACTGGTGGAATGATGGGGCTCGTGGGTATTCCGCTCAAACCGAGTACCGCATTAATCTTCAGTATCGCGTTTGGCATCTCAGTGGATGATTCTATTCACTTTTTGGCCAAGTACAGACAAGAGCTATTCGCAAATAATTTTTTCGTTCCTGTAGCAGTCAGCAAAAGTATTAGAGAGACTGGTGCCAGTATGATCTATACATCGGTCATTCTATTTTTTGGCTTTGTGATTTTTGCCGCATCGGAGTTTGGTGGCACAGTAGCACTGGGTGTATTGACGTCTACTACCTTGCTCATGGCAATGCTAACGAACTTAACTCTATTGCCTGCTTTGCTGTTACGATTTGACAATGGGAAACGAAACGCGACACAACACCCCCTGATAGAACAGTACCCTGAGTTCTATGATGAGGAGGAGGATGAAGAGATAGATTTAGGATTGATAGAGGTCGACCCCCCATCAACCGATAAGGGAGAAGAAAGTAAATAATCGAAGACTATTTTTGAGACTGTGAAATACAGAGAATATAAAAACATCAACTACGCGGAGGTTGCCGACGAAGTATTGGAGTTCTGGAAAAAGAACGACATCTTCAAAAAATCTGTGGATGAGAAAGAAGGTGCAGAGTCATTTGTGTTCTACGAGGGGCCTCCCTCCGCGAATGGCACGCCAGGTATTCATCACGTAATGGCTCGTGCGGTCAAGGATATTTTTTGTAGATACAAAACCCTAAAAGGGTATCAGGTCAACCGTAAAGGAGGCTGGGACACTCACGGCCTACCTGTTGAGCTCCAAGTAGAAAAAGAACTTGGAATTACCAAAGAGGATATTGGGAAGAAAATCTCTGTAGAAGAGTACAATCAAAAGTGTCGTGAAGCGGTCATGAAATTCAAAAATGAATGGGATGACCTAACGGAGAAAATGGGGTACTGGGTTGATTTGGACGATCCCTATATCACTTTTGACAAGAACTACATGGAGACGCTATGGCATCTACTCAAAAAGTTCTATGACAAGGATCTGCTCTACAAAGGCTACACGATACAACCTTACTCTCCAGCGGCTGGTACAGGGCTGAGCTCTCACGAACTCAACCAACCTGGCACATACCGTGACGTGAAGGATACGTCTATCGTGGCGCAGTTCAAAGCCAAAAAGACGGATGCTACGGCTAAGTTATTCGACGGAGACGAGGAGGTGTTTTTCCTCGCATGGACTACTACACCTTGGACGCTACCGTCCAACGCTGCGCTAGCAGTAGGAAAGAAAATTAGTTATGTCAAGGTGAAGACTTTCAACCCCTATACTTTCTTGCCGGTCTCTGTGATCGTTGCGAAGGATCTGATGGGAAAATACTTCTCTGAGAAGGCAAAAGAAATTGCATTTGATGACTACAAATCAGGAGATAAATTAATCCCATGGGAAGTGACGGGAGAATTTTCGGGTGAGGATTTGGTAGGTATGCCGTATGAGCAGTTGATGCCCTATGTGACCAATGACGAACTCGAAGCAAAGGCATTTAGGGTGATTCCAGGAGATTTCGTATCGACTGAGGATGGTACAGGTATCGTACATATCGCGCCGACTTTTGGTGCGGACGATTTCTTGGCTGCCAAGCTGGCGGATGTACCAGGTGTAATGGTTAAAGACGAAACGGGCAAGGACGTCCCCTTAGTAGATAAGCAGGGAAGGTTCGTAGCAGAGGTCACTGACTATGCTGGCAAGTATGTCAAGGCAGAGTACTATAGCGACGAAGAGAATTCCGCGAAGGATTTTAAACCAACGGATGTACTAATTGCCATCCAGCTCAAAGAAGAAAATAAGGCATTTAATGTCACCAAATACGAGCACAGTTACCCACACTGCTGGAGAACTGACAAACCTATCCTTTACTATCCGTTAGATTCTTGGTTTATCAAAACCACGGCCTACAAGGATAGATTGGTCGAACTCAATAAGACGATCAACTGGAAACCAGCATCAACAGGTACAGGTCGATTTGGCAACTGGTTGGAGAATCTGGTAGACTGGAACCTATCACGTTCTAGATACTGGGGCACACCACTACCTATCTGGGTGTCTGAGGACAAAACAGAAGAGATTTGTATCGGATCTATTGCTGAGCTGAAAGTAGAGATCGAAAAGTCTATTACTGCAGGATATATGACTGAGCAGATTGGTGAAGATTTCGATTTGCACAGGCCGTATGTGGACGATGTGTTTTTGGTCAGTGCATCAGGGCAGAAAATGTATCGAGAGCCAGACTTGATCGATGTATGGTTTGATTCTGGAGCTATGCCTTATGCACAGTTCCACTTCATGGGGGATGACCCGAAGGCCGATCCTGTTAAAGAAGGAGGCCTTAAGGAAGTTTATCCAGCAAACTTCATTGCCGAAGGGGTGGATCAGACGAGAGGATGGTTCTTTACGCTACATGCGATATCGGTCATGCTTTTTGACAAAGTGTCTTTCCAAAATGTGATAGCGAATGGTCTTGTCTTAGATAAAAAAGGCAATAAGATGTCAAAACGATTGGGCAATGCAGTTAACCCATTTGAGACACTCAAAAAATACGGTCCAGATGCGACGCGTTGGTACATGATCTCCAATGCTAACCCTTGGGATAATTTGAAATTCGATATCGAAGGAGTCGCTGAGTCTCAGCGTAGATTCTTTGGCACTTTATATAATACGTATTCCTTCTTTTCGCTGTATGCGAATTTGGATGGATTTACTTTCTCTGAAAAGGCTATTCCTTTGGCTGAGCGAACGGAGAGTGATCAATGGGTTATCTCTAAGTTGAACACGCTAGTCAAAAAGGTGGATGAGGCCTACGACGAGTATGAACCTACCAAAGCAGCTCGATTGATTCAGGATTTTGTGATCGATGACATGAGCAACTGGTATGTTCGTCTAAACAGAAAACGATTCTGGAAAGGGGAGTATAACGAGGACAAGCGAGCAGCGTACCAGTCTCTTTATACTTGTCTCAAAACAGTGGCTAAACTCGGTGCTCCAATTGCACCTTTCTTCCTAGATAGGTTGTATTCTGATTTGAATGCGGTATCAGGTAGCGAAAATCATGAATCAGTACACTTATCCAACTTTCCCGTAGCAGACGAAGCAGCTATTAATATAGAGCTAGAAGCACGTATGGATATGGCACAGAAGATCTCTTCTTTGGTTCATTCGTTGAGAAAGAAGGAAAGATTGAAAGTACGTCAGCCTTTGGCTAAAATCATGATTCCTGTGATGAACGAAAACACGGTGTCTCGTGTGAGTGCAGTCAAAGATTTGATATTGAATGAGGTCAACATCAAAGAGATCGAGTTCTTAGATGACACATCGGGTGTATTGGTCAAGTCCATCAAGCCTAACTTTAGAAAGCTGGGTAAGGAGTTTGGTCCTAAGATGAAGGATGTCAGCAACCTTATCAATGCTTTTGATCAAGATCAAATTGCTGAGATAGAAAAAAATAACAGCTTGACTGTTGATCTCAATGGTGAGGCGATTACTTTGACGCTGGAGGATGTAGAGATTGCTTCTCAGGATATCCCAGGGTGGTTGGTAGCAAGCGAAGGCGGCATCACTGTCGCGCTAGATATCAACCTGACGGATGAGTTGAGACAAGAGGGGATCGCGAGAGACCTAGTCAATAGAATCCAAAATCTGAGAAAAGATCAAGGTTTAGAGGTTCAAGATAAAATTAAAGTGAGTCTGCGTAGTGATGAGGAAGTAGTAACTGCAGCAGTGCAGGCTTTCAATAGCTACATCTGTGAAGAGACACAGGCTAACGAACTAAAACTTGTAGACAGTTTGTCTGCGGGACAGGAATTAGATATAGATGAATTGAAAATCAGCGCGCAAATAGAGGTTTGCTAGTTGTCACTTTTAGCGGTAATCGATGAAATATTATAAATACTTTTTGATCAGTCTGGGTGTAATCCTACTAGATCAGGTAGTGAAGTTGGTTGTTCATTTCAATATGGATATGGGCGTCAATGGACAGATTCAGATCATAGGCGAATATTTTAAACTCCATTATTTGACCAATCCAGGTATGGCTTTCGGGATGAAACTGGGTACGGAGTATGGCAAGCTGTTTTTGACTTTGTTTAGATTGGTCGCGATGGTTGGAATTGGCTACTACTTGTACACGCTGATCAAAAAAGAAGTTTCTACTGGTTTACTCGTATGTATCGCATTGATATTAGGTGGAGCCATAGGCAATGTGATTGATAGCACCTTCTACGGAGTATTCTTGGATAATGCTCCCTATGATGCGCCGACTCCATGGTTTTATGGCCAGGTAGTGGATATGTTCTACATCGATATCTGGGAAGGGCGTCTACCGGACTGGTTGCCGCTCATGGGAGGGAAATACATGTCTCTCTGGCCTGTATTTAATGTAGCGGATGCATCTATCTTCATAGGGGTAGCCATTATTCTCATCTTTCAAAAGCGGTTTTTTGCGCATACAAAGGAGCAAGAGACAGAGTAAAATTTTAATATTTAGCACGAGAAGCGTTAAACCAAAAGAAGCCGAGCGATATCGCTCGGCTTCTTTTGGTTTAACGCTTCTCTTCTTAATTCTCTAGCATCTTGAGAAGTGTCGAGAGTTTGTTTTTTAAACTACGACGATCTACGATGAAATCTAAGAAACCATGATCTTTTACAAACTCAGCACTTTGGAAGCCTTTTGGCAAATCCTTACCGATGGTCTCACGAATAACTCTTGGACCCGCGAACCCTATCAATGACCCTGGTTCTGAGATGTTGAAATCTCCTAGCATCGCGTAGGATGCCGTTACTCCTCCAGTCGTAGGATCTGTGAGTAGCGAGATGTATGGGATTTTTGCTTCGCTCAGTAGAGCAAGTCTAGCTGAAGTCTTGGCCATCTGCATGAGCGAAAAACCAGCCTCCATCATACGCGCACCACCTGATTTGGAGATCATCAAAAACGGGATTTTATGTTCTAAAGAGTGATTGATAGCTCTTGCGATTTTCTCCCCTACCACTGATCCCATAGATCCTCCGATGAACCCAAAATCCATACAAGCGATGACTAGGGGCGTACCGTTGATTTTGCCTACTGCACTTCTCAGTGCATCGGTCAATCCAGATTTTTTCTGAGTTGCTTCGATACGAGCTGGATAAGGTTTAGAATCCACAAATTTGAGTGGGTCTCCTGAAGAAAGCTCTGCGTCGAGCTCTTCGAACTTATTGTCATCAAAAAGAATTTCGAAATATTCTTTAGAGCCAATACGAACATGATAGTCATCTTCTGGACTTACGTATGCATTGTTACGAAGCTCGCGCATGTGGACAATCTTGCCACTAGGCGTCTTGTACCAAAGTCCATCTGGTGCTTCTTTTTTAGATTCTGTGGGGGTCTGTATGCCCTTATTTGTTCTTTTAAACCAAGCCATAATTAACTTTTCATTCCTCCCCAAATACGTGAAATTAAGTCGTTGGAGGTTTGCAAAGATAGGAATTCAATCGAAGATATAAGATTTGACAATATGTTTTTTAGCCTACTCAGTCACGCCCATCTACATAGTCTTGGAGGTAGGAATATTTCTCAGTCAAATGACCTCCTTTGGCTATGGTAGCCCTCTCTATAATACCTCCTTTGTCTTCTCCGATGAGGTTGGGTAGTACATTATTGAGGAGCTCTTTCCCAAAGTCTGTTGACGCATTTCTGGGTAGTTCGCATGGGAGATTGTCTACAGCCATCACTGTGACATTGCCTTCGTCTGAGAGTGGTGGTGCTAGTATGCCTTGTGTCGGGTCATAATCATAGATGGGATCATCTATGGTAGCAGGCTGCAGTGTCGAAGGGATCGATCCCTCTATGTCGCAAGTTACATCCGCAATCACTTTGATGCTGAAGTTACGCTGAGTCATATCTTCCCGAGTAAATAGAACAGGGGCTTTGGGATTCCAAAAAGCACATGCGATCAAGATGTCGGCAACTTGGGCATAGGGAGCGAAATCAGATTCGAAATCTTCTGGTGACTGAAAGAATTCAGCACGATTGAAGACTTTGTCTTCGTTTTTGTGTTTGTGATAGTCTCGGTTATTTAGTTGGCAATACACGGGTTCATCAAATAGTTGGGTAATGAACTGATGAGGTGATACGCGACGAATACCAACCTGATTCATGATTTCCATAGCTCCTTTGGCTACTCGACCACCTCCAGTGATAACGATCTTGATTTTGGGTAGTTTGATTAGATTAAACTCTGTTTTTAGATCGTCCAAATCAAAGCATTCATGCGCACGTCGGATATCAAATAGGTTATAGCGCTTTCCATAAGTCCATAACGCATTGTACGCGCCTACGATTCCTGCATACCGACCAAAGGCAATGATGCGTTGCCCATCAGTATTCGTCAGTGTTTCATAATCGATCAAGGTTATGTTCTTGTCCAGTATGGTTTGGAGCAGTGTTCTGTTGTAGGCTTGTTTCTTGATCGTGTGTGAGAAGAAAAAGTAGGTTTTGTTAGGTATCAATGCTGCGATCGGCACTTCTTTGACTCCAAATAAAATATCACAGTCCGACACATCATCTGTCAGGGGGATGTTTAGATCTATATAGTCCTGATCCGAGAAACATCTAATGTCGCTATGCGCACAGACAAGTGAAACCTCTGGGTGTGTTTCTTGTATTTTTTTGGCTTGTTCCGGTGTGATGGCAACACGTCTATCGACGGGGATTTTGCCTTCTTTTAGAATGCCGATTTTGATCATTGGGGTAGTGTTTGTCATAAAGCCAAATATCGCAAGATTGGTAGATATAGCTAGTAACTTGAGTTCGATTAATAATTGTTGTTTTGGTTATCTGAGCAAGTTGTCATCATACTTCTAACCTAAATAGGCTTTTATTTCGCCTATTGTCGAAATGACAGGATAAAAAGGGCTTTAATACTGCTATTGAGCTTGTTTTAGAGCCGTATTCAGGTTAGTCGGTCATAAGTTTTTTTTGATTAGGCTTTTCCTTTCTTGAATCGTAAGCCAACTGTAGCAGTTCTGTCATTCTCATAGTGGTTTAGGTTTGTTTCATGTCTAATGACAGGTTTTAGAAAGGGTATATGCAATGTTTTGTATGGCTTTGTATACGGAGGTAGAATATGCCCTAAATCAATCCCATAGCCACTTTTTAGTTTGCTTGGTTTATTCTTTCTTTCACCTATCAAATAATACAGTTCACCGATTTCTAGTTTTAGGATCAAGTACTGGCTGCTATTATTGCATTGTAGTTACAGAGAAACGAAGAGAAGAAAAGAGGAAGTGACTACATGAGCTGAAAAGCTCCACCGAAACAGAATAGTAATTTAGTCTTTCATAATCATGCTTAAGCTGCTGACCCGGACGGGGTGAGCAGCTTTTCTTTTTTTAGGGGCAATCGTGTCAATCTACGTTGCTATTTTAGAAAGTTACTCGTCATTGTTGACTGAAAAGCCTGAGGAAGGAAATAACTATCGGCGACCTCTTTAGCTCTATTAGGTTCTCGATACTAACCATCAATCAAAACGACTTCATCTATCGGTCCATCCAAAACCACTCTCCTATATAATGACGAAGTTCACCTGTCAAATAATACAGTTCACCGATTTCTGCTTTAAAACAATACGCTGCATGCATATTATTGCATTGTAGTCACAGAGAAACGAAGAGAAGAAAAGAGGAACTGACTACATGAGCTGAAAAGCTCCACCGAAATAGAATAGTAATTTAGTCTTTCATAATCATGCTTAAGCTGCTGACCCGGACGGGGTGAGCAGCTTTTCTTTTTTTAGAGGCAATGGTGTCAATCTACGTTGCTATTTATAGAAAGCCACTCTTCATTGTGGATCAATCCGTATTTCTGGGGGAGAGGTAGTAGATCACTTCGTGATTCAAGATTCATTGTTCGAAATTCATGATTGTTTTTTGTGAATAACCATCCCTTATAAGTTCTTGAGGTTTTTTTGAATAAAAATATCGAACCTGTCTACCGAGTTTATCCCTCCAACTTTACAGACTGATCCTTCATCGTTGATCGAAAAGCCTGAGGAAGGAAACAACTATCGGCGACCTCTCTAGTTTTATTGGGCTCTCAATACTAACTATCGATCTATCCAAAACCACTCTCCTATATAATGATGAAGTTCACCTGTCAAATAATACAGTTCACCGATTTCTGCTTTAAAACAATACGCTGCATGCATATTATTGTATTGTAGTTACAGAGAAACGAAGAGAAGAAAAGAGGAAGTGACTACATGAGCTGAAAAGCTCCACCAATAATAGAATAGTAATTTAGTCTTTCATAATCATGCTTAAAAGCTGCTGGCCCGGACGGGGTGAGCAGCTTTTTCTTTTTTAGTCGGTCTTAGCAGACACTGAGACTAGAGGAGTAGGTTTTTCTATCCTCTGATTTTATACCCTAATGAGGACATGGTTTAGATTGGAGATTATACTTATTGGGAGTAAAACCAAAAAGGTAAGTTTTGGAAACGGTAACTTAGGTTTAGGAGAAGGGAGCGGGGTATGTTCATTGCATTATAAATGCCAAGAAGGTTTCAGTCGCATTAGGAAATGCGATCAAGCGGGAGCACTATTGCGAACCGCAATGAACATAAAGACTAATCTGCACCAAATTATATTTTTGCACAGGGAAGACAGCCTTACTTACTTCAGAATTCATCCTTTGACTCGGCTAGATGCCAAACAACACTCGCCCCGTAGCAAATGCTCTACTTCATATGCAACCAAAATAACTATTAGAATTGTCTCGTCTCATCTTGATTTGATCCAAATGCCCATAGAAAATTTTCTACACTTCACCTGAATAAAATTAAAGCTCACCGAAATCAGGTTTTACTCCCCTCAGGATCATCGTAAACTTGTATCGTAATCAATTTCAACAAAACAACTATTATCATGAAAACTACAATTAAAACAATCGCAATTGCTGGTTTAGTAGCCATGTCCACACTTTCGTTTGCAGGCAACAAAGGTGAAAAGTCAGAAAAGGAAGTGAAAGTGAGCCCAGAGCTCGATGTTAGAATCGTGGAACTGAACGAGTCTAGTGTTGCTGTGACTTTTGCCAAGCTAGAAGGTGAGTCCGTGAAAGTGAAGATTTTTGACGCTTATGGAGTTTTGATGCACACAGAAAAGCAGTCAGAAGGTAAAGCTTTTTTGAAAAGATTTGACGTATCAGCATTACCAGCAGGTGACTATACTTATATGGTAGCCAATGAAATGTATACTGTCAAAAAAGTAATCACAAAAGACTAATGGATAACTGCCAAGGAATGTAACCTCAGACTATATGTATGTCTGAGGTTTTTTTTGTGTTTAGCCAGTTTTAATATTAGATATTATACGCGTACTTCGTGTATAATTTTTTTTGCATGTCAGAATTTATAAGTCCGTTTAGAGGGTACAGTGTGAACTGGTGGAGATGGCTAAGTGTCGTTTTCATGGGAGCTGGTCTTCGTTTGTTTATTGATATCATTTATAGTGTTTTTTATTCGGACTTACCCCTTTCTTGGGATCCCAATGAATACATCTATGCGATCGTTTTGGCTCTTTTTGTATTAGAGGGGATTCGCTTTATAAATCGCCGGTTAGATAAAATCCTCCCTTGGGAGCATGGTGCGAAAAGCCGCTTTATCATCCAGCTCAGCTCCAATACCGTCTATGCCTCGGTAGTCATAGCTTTTTTTGGGGCCTTCCTTTATCGTTTTGTCAGTGATCACCATTCTAGGCCGTTGTTTGATGAAATCGTGGTGATCTCCACGGCGCTGTCTCTGACCATACTAGTGGTAGCGATCGAGATGGGAATGTTTTTCTTGAACAAGTGGAAGGTCTCGATGATAGAGATCGAAAGGTTCAAAAAAGAGGGACTTGAGTTTAGACATGAAATGCTCAAAACACAGGTGAACCCACATTTTTTGTTCAACAGTCTCAACACGCTTTCATCTTTGGTCTATTCAGATCCGAATACAGCCTATAGTTTCATCCGAAAACTTTCTAATGTTTATCGAAATGTACTGGAACATCGCAACAAAGGTCTCGTATCAATTCAAGAAGAACTACAAGCTATTGAGTCCTATGTCGAGTTGATTCGAATGCGTTTTGGACAGAAATTAGTGATCGAGATAGATCCGATGAAAGAGGTAGCAAAGTGTCAAGTGCCTCCATTGATTTTGCAGTTGTTGATCGAAAACGCCATCAAGCATAATGTGGTATCTACCAAATACCCCCTATCTATCTGGGTGTACCATGAGGGCGACCAGATTGTGATCAAAAATTCACTTCGGCTAAAGTCCTCTAAAGGGTATTCATCCAAAATCGGATTGGATAACATCATCAGTCATTATGATATAGTGACAGATAAAAATGTAGAAATTAAACAAACAGAAGATAGTTTTATAGTATTATTACCACTATTAAGCCCTGATTATGAAGGTATTGATTATAGAGGATGAGCAATTCGCTCAGGACGAGCTGAAAAGACTTTTGGCTGAGACGTCATTTGACGTAGAAATTATTGATTGTTTTGAATCTATAGAAGAAACAGTCGAATGGTATGAAGACAATGAAGATCCAGACTTGATCTTCATGGATATTCAGCTGTCTGATGGGTTGAGCTTTGAGATATTTCAGCAGACGGCTGTTAGCTGCCCCATCGTTTTTACGACGGCTTTTGAGAACTATGCCATTAGAGCATTCAAGGTCAATAGTATAGATTACCTCCTCAAACCCATCGAGAAAGACGACCTAGAAGCTGCATTGAAAAAGTATGCTGATCTCAATGACAACAAAAGCGAAGAGGAAGAAGGTAGTGTCGCGTTGAGCATAGATCAAGTGCAGCAGTTGCTCAAACTATCTGACGAGCAGCGCGATTACAAAAAGCGTTTTATTATTAAGTCTGGAGACAGGTTGAGACACGTGTCTGTTGAGGACATTGCGTATTTCTATGCCGAGGATGACTACACCTATTTGGTCTCGAAGGAAGGGGCTAAATTCATTATCTCCTTTAAGTTAGATGAGTTAGTCAAGCAGCTTGATCCTTCTGATTTCTTTAGATTATCTAGAAAATATATCGCCAATATCCATTCGATCAAACTGGTCAACAAATACTTCAACAGTAGACTAGAGGTCATTCTACAGCCAGAGACCAAGGATCAAATCCTGATCAGTCGAGTCAGAGTGCCGGAGTTTCTGAACTGGCTGGAGAAATAATAAAAGAAGACACTAGAGTCAAGACAATCTTGGGCCTAGTGTCTTCTTTTATTATTTATTCCCTTTCAAAATCGACTTTACCTCATTGAGTTTAAGCAAAGCTTCTACAGGCGAAATCGTATTGATATCTAGTTTATTGAGTAGACCAATTACCTCTTCGAAGTGTGGGTCAGATTCGAACATACTGAGCTGAAAGTTATTCTTTGGAATAGATTCTATTCGCTCCGCATCTCCTTCTTTGATCTTGTCTTTTTCTAAGTGACCCAAGATTTCGTTGGCACGTAAGACTACTTCATTGGGCATGCCTGCCATTTTAGCAACATGGATACCAAAGCTGTGCTCACTGCCGCCCTCCTTGAGCTTACGCATAAAGATCACACGGTTGTCTAGCTCCTTTACGGATACGTTAAAATTTTTGACTCTCGGGAAATCTGTGGCGATTTGATTCAGTTCGTGGTAGTGTGTCGCAAACATCGTCTTTGCTTTGAACTTTGGGTGATTGTGCAGATGCTCTACGATGGACCAAGCGATGGATACCCCATCATAGGTGCTTGTACCTCTACCAATTTCATCCATGAGAACCAGACTACTGTCGCTCAGGTTGTTGAGTATACTAGCGGTCTCGGTCATCTCGACCATGAAGGTAGATTCGCCTTTGGATAGGTTATCAGAGGCGCCCACTCTGGTGAATACCTTGTCAATGATCCCGATTTTAGCATAGGCAGCAGGGACGAAAGATCCCATCTGTGCCATGAGTACGATTAGTGCGGTTTGTCTCAGTAGGGCAGACTTACCCGCCATGTTAGGGCCGGTGATGACCATGATCTGCTGTGATACATCGTCTAACATGACGCTATTAGGGATGTACTCTTCACCAGCGGGCAGCTGGGTTTCTATTACCGGATGCCTGCCTTCTTTGATGTCGATGATCGGGTCTTCTTGGATCGATGGACGGCAGTAGTTTTGTTTTTTAGCGACCTGCGAAAAGGATAGTAGACAGTCTATCTCAGCGATACATTTAGCATTGACCTGGATCTCGTTGACATAGTCGGCAGTGAAGCTCACGAGTTCGTTGTAGAGGCGAAACTCTATGCTGCCTAATTTGTCTTCTGCAGTCAGTATTTTTTCTTCGTATGTTTTGAGCTCTTCCGTGATGTAACGCTCTGCGTTGACGAGCGTTTGCTTTCTGATCCACTCGGTGGGAACTTTATCCTTGTGTGCATTGGATACCTCTAGGTAGTACCCAAATACTTTATTGTAGGCGATTTTGAGTGATGAGATACCTGTTTTGGCTTTTTCTCTTTCTTGGATTTGGAGCAAATAGTCTTTGCCAGAGAAAGCGATTTTTCTTAGTTCGTCGAGTTCCGAATCTATCCCGTCGCTGATGATTCCTCCTTGGGTGGCGTTGAGCGGCACGTCATCTTTCATATAGGTATTGATGCGGTCGAGTAATTGTGCGCATGGGTTTAGTTTGTCTCCATATTTGGACAAAGTTTCGATTCCCGACTTCTCTAGTTGCTCCTTGATCGGTTGGATATGTGCCAGTGCTTTTTTGAGATGTAGCAACTCACGAGGGTTGATGCGAAGTGCAGCTACCTTGGATACCAGTCGCTCGATATCTGAGATTTGTGATAAGTGGCTTTCTACTGTCTCAGCAACCTCCTCTGCCTCTAATAGTGATTCCACGACCGAAAGCCTCGCTTCGATGATCGCCTTTTCTTTTAATGGAAGCACAAGCCACTTTTTGAGCAATCGTGCGCCCATAGGCGTGCAGGTATGGTCTAGGATCGATAGCAGCGCTACGCCATCATTTTGCTGAGGATAAACCAGTTCAAGATTACGGATGGTGAATTTATCCAGCCAAACATACTTGTCGGTATCCAGTCTAGAGATGGACGAAATATGACTGATTTGTTTGTGCTCGGTCTCTTCGAGGTAGTAGAGTATCGCGCCAGCAGCAGCGATTCCTTCTTTGGACTGTTCTATGCCAAACCCTTTTAGATTTTTGGTCTTAAAGTGCGTGTTGAGTTTTTCATATCCGAAATCAAAACCAAAAATCCACTCCTCCAGACAGAAGATGTTGTGATCCGAACCGAGGAGTTTTTCGCAATGCGATCGGTGGTTCTTGCAGAAAATGATCTCCGATGGGTTGAAACTTTGGATCAGTTTGTCAATGTAGTCGTCAGTGCCATGTGAGAGCATAAACTCACCTGTGCTGAGATCGAGAAACGCGATCCCGTGCATTTCTTTCCCAAATGAAATCGAGGCGAGATAGTTGTTTTTTCTTTGTTCGAGGACATTGTCATTGAGCGTCAGGCCAGGAGTGACCAGTTCTGTCACACCGCGTTTGACGATTCCTTTGACATCTTTTGGGTTTTCGAGTTGATCACAGATCGCCACTCTATTTCCTGCTCGTACCAATTTGGGCAAGTAAGTGTCCAGCGAATGGTGAGGAAATCCTGCCAGCTCGATGTGGGACGCTGATCCATTGGCGCGTTTGGTTAGTACGATATCAAGGATTTTGCTGGCACGCACCGCATCCTCTCCGAAGGTCTCGTAGAAGTCACCTACTCTAAATAGTAGCAATGCATCAGGGTGCTTGGCCTTGATCGCATTGTATTGTTTCATCAAAGGGGTTTCTTTCTTACTTGCTGCCATGGTGATAGGATCAAAGCACGAATTTAAGAACTAGCAGCTTTTTAGTATGGGATGCTCTCATTTCTTTTTGGATTATCTAAAGTCTAATTTGAAAAGCAGCTAGATTTAAGCGTTGCGCTACATGCCCAAACTCTTGTCTGTGCAAATATCTCGCTAAACCCATGTAAATGATTTAGGATCGTTTTCTTTGTGGTAGCAAAAAAGAAGAGCGATGCGCAAATTGAAGAATGAGGAACTCAACCGTCCAAGTGTTGAAGAGTTTAAGGAGCAAAAGAAAAATGAAGTAATCGTCATACTGGACAATGTCAGGAGTCTCAACAATGTCGGCTCTGCATTTCGCAGTTCGGATGCCTTCAATGTCAAGAAGATCTATCTCTGTGGGATTACTGGGACTCCTCCACATCGTGACATCAATAAGACGGCTATCGGCGCAACTGACTCGGTAGACTGGGAGTACGTCAAGGATACCAAAACACTGGTCGAGAGACTACAGTCCGAAGGCTGGAAAGTCTATGCCGTAGAGCAGGCCGAGGGTGCGACGATGCTTCAGAATTTTTCGCCTGAGACTGATGAGAAAGTTTGCTATGTGTTTGGAAACGAGGTTTTTGGTGTAGAGCAAGAGGTCGTCTCTGCATGTGATGGTTGTTTAGAGATCCCTCAGTATGGTACCAAACATTCTCTCAATATCTCCGTCACTATAGGAGTAGTTCTCTGGGATTATGTCCTCAAGAGTTCTTTAAAATAGGCTGTTAGGGCACAAGTCGAAAACAGACATGTTTCACGGATTCAGGATAGGCGGTACCTATGGAGGATGTCCTATTCTGATTCGGGATCGACCCGAAAGTTCACTGTTGGCAGTGAATTTTGTTAATGATTAGTGCTTTTTTGCACACGTTTTTAATCGGTTTCTCCATGTTCTGTTAGTAATTTTGACTCGAATCAAAAATAAAATCCAAAGCAAATGGAATACCGCATAGAACATGACACCATGGGGGAAGTGAAAGTCCCTGCTGACAAATACTGGGGAGCCCAAACCCAAAGATCAAAGATGAATTTTAAAATAGGAGGCGCTAGCATGCAGATGCCTATGGAGATCATCCATGCTTTTGCTATTTTGAAAAAATCTGCCGCAGAGGCCAACACGGCGCTTGGTGTATTGGATCAAGAAAAATCAGATTTGATCGGTAAGGTGTGTGACGAGATTCTAGCTGGAGACTTGGACGATCAGTTCCCACTCGTAGTATGGCAAACGGGCTCTGGAACACAGTCTAATATGAACTCTAATGAGGTGATCGCCAACCGTGCTCATGTCATTAATGGTGGTAACCTTTCGGATGACAAGAAGTTCATCCATCCTAACGATGACGTGAATAAATCACAGTCCTCTAATGACACCTTCCCTACCGCGATGCATATCGCAGGTTACAAGATGATCGTCGAGACGACCATCCCAAAGGTAGAGAAGTTAAGAAATACACTGGATGCCAAAGCGCAAGCGTTTAAAGATGTAGTAAAAATCGGTCGTACTCACTTCATGGATGCCACTCCATTGACTTTAGGACATGAATTTTCTGGATATGTAGCACAGCTGGATTTTGGATTGAAAGCTTTAAAAAACACGCTGGCGCATCTATCCGAATTGGCACTAGGTGGTACAGCTGTAGGTACTGGCTTGAATACCCCAGAAGGGTATGCAGAGTTGGTGGCAGAGAAGATTGCTAAACATTCTGGGTTACCACTAGTGACTGCTGCGAACAAATTCGAAGCACTGGCGGCACATGATGCGATCGTAGAGTCAAGTGGCGCACTGAAGCAACTAGCAGTTAGCTTGATGAAAATTGGTAATGACATACGTATGCTTTCGTCTGGACCAAGAAGTGGTATCGGGGAACTCATGATCCCTGAGAATGAGCCAGGTTCGTCCATCATGCCAGGGAAAGTTAACCCTACGCAATGCGAAGCACTTACAATGGTATGTGCACAAGTAATCGGTAACGATGTGGCAGTATCGACTGGTGGTATGACTGGGCACTTCGAGCTCAATGTTTTTAAACCGATGATGATCTATAACCTGTTAAATTCAGCGCGATTGATTGGCGATGCATGCGAGTCATTTAACGACAATTGTGCTGTAGGTATAGAGCCTAATCACCCAGTAATCGAAGAGAAATTAGAAAAATCGCTAATGCTAGTAACTGCTCTCAACCCACATATTGGTTATGAGAATGCTGCAAAAATTGCAAAAAAGGCACACAAAGAAGGAAAAACACTTCGTGAAGCAGCACTAGAATTAGAGTTATTGACCAATGAGCAGTTCGACGAATGGGTCATTCCTGCCGACATGGTTGGTAGTTTAAAGGCTTGATCTTTTATGAGATAGCTCAAAAAAGTATAATTAATACTTTAATTAGATCAATATTTTTGTACATTAGTCACTATAAATAGGATTAAATCATAAAATTATGAAGAGTATAATAGCAATTTTCGCTGTAATATTTGCACTAGGTATGTCTGTGGATGCTTCTGCTCAGATGTCTAAACAGGAAAGCAAGGAATGGAAAAAAAGAATCAAAGCCTTGTCTCCAGAGCAATACAAAGCCCTTTTGGAAGAAAACAAATCGCTAAAAGGCCAATTGAGTAGTTTGAAAAAAGAAGTAGCTGGAGTCGATGACAGAATCAGCGAAAAAGATGATCAAATTGCAGATTACCAAGATCAGGTATCTTCCTTGAGAAAGGAACTTTCAGAAGCTAAGAAAAATGCTTCTAAGCCAAGCGATGAAGGTCAAGTTGCTTCTCGTTCTTCTGTTCCTAAAAACGGCGTTTTCTTCAAGGTTCAAATCGGAGCTTTCAAGAAAAAGGATTTGTCTGAGTTCTCTCAAAACAACCCTTCTTTCGAAATTGATGGTGAAGATGGAACGATGAGGTACACTATTGGTACTTTCAAGGATTACTGGGAGGCTGATACCTTCAAAAAGTATTTAAGAGAGATGGGTGTTAAAGACGCTTGGATCGTAGCTTACAAAGACGGCAATAGAGTGCCTATCAAGCAAGTATTAGAAGGAGTGATTTAATTACTCCTATATCTTATAAATTATTTCCCTGATCTAGAATCGACAACAGTCGTTCTAGATCAGGGTTTTTTTATATGTAGCTATCGCTTTTTGTATATTTTTGCGAATCAGAAAAATTGAGCTCCTATGATTCATTATAAGACAAGAGAAGAGATTGAGTTAATGCGTGAGAGTGCGCAGATCGTATCCAAGACATTGGGTGCATTGGCTGCTGAGGTCAAACCTGGCGTGACACCATTAGAACTAGACGCCATAGCGGAGACATGTATTAGAGACCATGGTGCCATACCTGGCTTTCTAGGGCTTTACGATTTCCCCAATACACTTTGCATGTCGCTCAATCAGCAGGTCGTACATGGCATACCAAACAAAACACCTCTTCAAGAGGGCGATATTATTAGTATCGACTGTGGCGCATTAAAAAATGGCTTCTATGGTGATCATGCTTATACTTTTGAGGTGGGCGAGGTAGCACCAGAAGTCCGGGAGCTGCTCAAAGTCACCAAGGAATGTCTCGATCTAGGTATTGCTCAAGTCAAAAAAGGGAACAGAATCGGAGATGTGAGTTTTGCTATCCAGCAACATGCAGAGAAACATGGCTATGGTGTGGTCAGAGAGCTGGTTGGACATGGATTAGGCAAGAAAATGCATGAAGGTCCAGAGGTGCCGAACTTCGGGAAGCGTGGGCGCGGACCGGTGATCAAAGAAGGATTAGTGATCGCCATAGAGCCGATGATTAATCTCGGAACAAAAGAAGTCCGCCAACTGTCTGATGGCTGGACGATTATTACAGGAGACAATAAGCCTTCTGCGCATTTCGAACATGATGTAGCGGTAGTCGATGGAAAACCTGAAGTACTGTCAACATTTAGCTATATCGAAGAGGCGTTGAAAAAGACCAGTGCGATCTAATCTATCTTAAAATTGGTTTATCCTTTTTTAGTTACTTTTATATTTATTGAAAATCTAAATTCTCCTGTATGAATCAAGATCCTACCAATTACTTAGAGACCTGGGCTAGCATTGCGCATTTGATTGCTTTGGTACTGGTTCTCATGGCATGTATCAACTACATTGTTTATATGCTTATCGTCTCGATTATGGGCAACCGATCGGGTAAGTATAGTTTTGTGCTCAACAATGAGACGAAAGTAATGTTTATTTCCGCCATTGGTTTGTCTATTGCCGCAGCATTGGTTTTGAATGTGTTTATGCTCAACGAGAGGGACTTTAGTCATTTGTTTGTCTTCTCCTTGAAGTCTGGTTTGCCCGTTGGGATAGGAATTACGCTTGCGTATGCGTTTCATGTCTATCTGAGCCAGTATTATCCGTTTATACTAGATGCTCGATTGGCAGATATTCGCTTTAGAGAACGAAAAAGTCCAAAGTCAGGGCGATCAATGCGTCTGCTCAATGAGGAAGAAGAGGATGATTATTTGTCAGAAGAGATGATGATTCAGGAAGAGCAATTGGCTTATGATTTTGACGTTTGGTTAGATGATATATCAGGAGAGACCATCATTGAGACTTACAAAGGAACGACCAATCGTGTGTGTGACAAGTGCCATTTCCGTACACTCAAACTGATCAAAGAAGAGATTAGTGAAGAGACCATGATCAAAAGTAAACATTACCAATGCTCACATTGTGGACATAAAGAGCGAGTCCAGGATCTATAATATTAGGAAGATATCAAGGGAGCAATTGCTCCCTTTTTTGATGAAAATGGTTCAAATTGCAAGGCTTATGAAGAATGTGATTTACTTGGTCTCGGGTATTGTTTTGCTATTGGTTGGATGTGGTAAAAAACAGGAAGGGTATCAGCCCTCTGCCCCTACATCGGTAACACCAGTGCAGAAGGCAGAGTTTGTGGGGGCAGATGCATGTAAGGCTTGTCACGAAGAAGCATACCATGCATGGCAAGGTTCCCATCACGATGATGCGATGAAAATTGCAGATTCGTCTACGGTTAAAGGTGACTTTAACAACATTAAGTATTCTTCGAACGGAGTAGACTATTACTTCTTTCAGAAATCCAATGACTACTATGTCAATACGCAGGATGGCGATGGTGAGTATAAAGATTTTAAAGTCGAATATACTTTTGGCGTCACCCCACTCCAGCAGTATTTAATCCCTTTCCCGAATGGGGCCTATCAAACGCTACAAGCCGCATGGGACGACCAAGAAAATAAATGGTTCGACGTACAGTCACGTTTCAAAATAGATACTGCCGAATGGTTGCATTGGACACGAGGAGCTGCCCGCTGGAACACGATGTGTGCAGATTGCCATAGCACCAATGTGCACAAAAACTACAACGCAAAGGAGGATAGCTACCATACAACATTCAGTGAGATCAATGTCGCCTGTGAGAGTTGTCATGGGCCAGGGAGCACGCATGTCAACTATTATAAAGAGAGTCAAGATGGTCCTAAGCCGAAATTTTACATGTCTGCCGATATGGGGAGCAAAGAGTTGGTAGATAAATGTGCAAGATGTCATTCCAGGCGTGGACAGATCACCCCGTATTTTGATTACGAAGGGTCATATTTGGATCACTACCAACCCGCTCTGTTGACTGAGAATGTCTATGAACTAGATGGACAGATTCAAGACGAAGATTATGTCTATGGGTCGTTTATCCAGAGCAAAATGTATCACAACAATGTGTCGTGTAGAGACTGTCACGATGTGCATTCCCTTAAATTAAAAAAGCAGGGGAACTCATTGTGTCTGCAGTGTCATGAGCCGAAGTATGACTCACCTACACATCACAAACATAAAATAAACACTGAAGCGAGTCAGTGCATCAATTGTCACATGACGGGAAAGACCTATATGGGCAATGACTTTAGGCGAGACCATAGTTTTAGAGTCCCGAGACCCGATCAGACAGTGAAATACGGGACACCAAACGCGTGCAATAGTTGTCATGCTGACAAGTCTGCCAAATGGGCCAGTGATATAATCGTGAAAGAATACGGTACGGAGCGTCCTGATCACTTTTCAGATTTACTGTTAGCGGGGTATCATGGCAACAATGATGATTTGCTTCAGTTGATTATGAACTCTAAATACCCTGTGGTGGCGCGTGCCACAGCGGTCAACTATTATGGGCAGAGTGCTTCCGCTCAGGAACTACAGCAGATCACACGTTTTCTCAGAGATAGCGCTGCGTTGATACGAGGTGAGACAGTACGGGCATTGAGTAACCGTCCAGATGTCCCAGCTCATCAGTTGATCCAACCATTGATTAGGGATTCGGTTCGCTTGGTTAGAATCACAGCAGCACAGTATATGGCACGTTTGGATCCTCAGGCGGCCAATAATCCTGCTTATAAAGAAGCTATGAAGGAAAACCTAGCTTCTATGCAGATGCAAGCTGATTTTGCGTCAGGGCAGCATGCCTTAGGTATCTACTATGAAGGGATCGGGAATACCCCAGCGGCCATCACGGCCTACCGAAGAGCACTGGATATCGATGACCATTACAACCAAGCCAAAATGAACCTTGCACTGATCTTGTACAACCAAGGAGAGACTGAAGAAGCCATTGCGCTATATCTGGATGTCATCAGACAAGAGCCAGATTATAGTTACTCTTACTACATGCTCGGTCTGCTGTACAACGAGCAAGGTGACCTTCCTAAGGCAATGAAACATCTCTCTCTTGCTACACAAAAGCAACCTCCAATCCCGCGTGCATTCTACAACTATGCAACGCTGCTCTATCAGCAGCAGAATTTTGCAGAGGCTGTAATAGTCGCGCAGGAGAGTGAATTGTATTTTATGCTATCGGAGGAGATGCTCTATGTGAAACTGTTGTCACAAATGGGCGCGGAGGATTATGAGGCCGCACTGCGTAGTTGTCAGCAATTGATCGAAATGGCACCAAATAACCAGCAATATAGACAGATGTTCTCTCAGCTAAAAGTTAAATTGTAGCCTACCTAAGCATTTAGCCCTATGAAAATTTTCATTCCGTTTTTACTACTAGCAGTGCTTTTTGGATGTAAAAAGGACGAGTCACGCCTTCCTCAGGTCAACATGGACTGGAAACAGCGCACTGTTGAAGCTAGCCTCGACTCATTGTCGTCGGGTAGCACATACCTGTCCATATATAGCCAGATCAATAGCTACGATGAAGAGACCAAACATGGACTGACCGTCACTGTGAGTATGAGAAATATCTATGATGAAGACACGCTATATATGCATGGGATACGTAGCTATGACACAGAGGGGCACATGCTGACAGACTACATCTCACAGGATATTTACATCCTGCCGCTGGAGACTCTGGAGATCATCATCGACGAGGAAGATGACTATGGTGGGACTGGAGGCAATTTTATATTTGATTGGTCTGCGGAGGCAGGCAAAGAGCCATTCATAGAGGCTGTCATGATTCGTTCTTCTGGTCAGCAGGGGATATCTTTCACGACCAGAGGGATCAGAAGAGATTAATTGTCTTTTGCTCTAGTGTCAGACCAAAAGACAATCGTAGTAGTTATTATATCACCTCACCTTTGATTTTGAGCTTAATCGGGTCACCTACGCTAGGTTGTATCGTGACGCTCTTTTGGAAGCTACCGACTTTAGCTGCATTATAAGTAGTGCGAACTGTGCCTTTTTTGCCAGGTTGAATCTCACCTTTGGTATAGTCAGCTACTGTGCATCCACACGAAGCTTTGGCAGAGAGAATCATGAGAGGCTCGTCTCCTTCATTCAAAAATTCAAAGGATGCAGATACTGGTGTTCCTTGTTTGATCTGCCCATAGTCATGCATTGTTTTTGTCCAGACAAAAGCAGTTTCTTTTATCATGTGAAAGGCACTGAGTGCCACGATTAGCCCTAGGCCAAGCATTACATTTTTCATAATTGTATAGTTTATGATTATAAATTTGTTTGATCAAAGGTGTGTTTTAAGGATAGAAAGGACTGTTAATGAAATCCTATTCATTGTTAACGGGATGTTAAAACTTTGTGATCTGGTTAGATTTAGGAGATAAAGATTGATTTTTAATCCATGAAGCAGGCGTTTCCTTACTTAGTTAAATGAATAGACGAGCATTTCAGGTCTTGGTAGTGATGGCAGCCGTGTCTATAGTGGGGACACTGGCGGTGCAGTTCTTTTGGATGAAGAAGGCCTTTGATGTGCGTAACCAGCAGTTCGATCACAATGTCAAAAGTGCACTGCTCAATATCACAGAGAGCCTTTGCGAGATCAATCAAGAAGTTCCACGCACCGATGCGATCGAACAGGTCTCTTCTAATTACTTCATTGTCTACGTCAACAATAAGATAGAACCAAAGACACTAGAGTCACTGCTGAAGCGAGAGTTTGGGACACGTGCGATTCACGAAGGATTTGAATATGGCATCTTTGACTGTCGCAACCGTGATATGGTATATGGCCAGTATATTGATTTAGGGGAATCTGTAGAAACTTCCACGGGGATTGAGACATTCCCTCAGCTCAACAAGGATCAGTACTATTTTGGCGTGTATTTCCCGCATAAGGTCACAGGATTAGTCAGTCAGATGGGGATTTGGATTTTCTCCTCGCTCCTCGTACTGGTCGTAGTGATATTTTTTGCGCTTAGCCTTTTTATTATTTTTCGACAAAGACGATTGTCCGAGGTACAAAAGGATTTTATCAACAACATGACTCACGAGTTTCGTACACCCATCTCCACTATGGCCATCGCTGCGGAGGTTTTGAAGACTCCACAGATCGTGACACAGCCCGAGCGACTCAGCACCTATGCTGAGATCGTCGAGCGAGAAGCTTATCGTTTGCAAAGCCAAGTGGACCGAGTACTACAAATGTCCAATGCATCCAAAGATCAGATTGTCCTGAAGAAAGAATTTTTGGATATGGAGGCTTTGGTTGGAGAGCAGCTGCGCAGTTACCGTATCTCTTATGAGTCGGCACGACTAGAGATGAGCGTAGCAGATGACCTGCCACTTATCTATGGTGACAAGATGCATCTTGGCAATGTGGCGAGCAATCTTATCGACAATGCCATCAAATACAGTGACAATCAGCGAGAGGTAGCAGTGTCATTAAAAGCCTCGATAAACCATCTGGTCATAGTAGTCGCTGATAAGGGAAAGGGGATAGATGGGAAACACTTGAAAACGATTTTTCATCAGTTTTATCGTGTACCGACTGGCAATAGACATGATGTCAAAGGTTTCGGACTAGGACTGTATTATGTCAAAATGGTTGTCGTGGCACATGGAGGGAAGATAGAAGTAACGAGCCAGCTAGGAGAAGGGACACAGATGACGGTAACATTACCCATAGACAAGCCATGAACAAGAGAATACTGCTCGTAGAAGATGATCAAAATCTAGGTTTTGTGATCAAGGATAACCTGACTATCCAAGGGTATCAGGTAGATCTCTGTATTGATGGTGATGCTGGGTGGCTAGCTTATGAGAGAGGCGCCTATGAGCTTTGTCTTTTTGATATCATGCTACCGAAGATGGATGGATTGACTTTGGCACGTAAGGTCAGGACAGTGAACCCAAGTGTCCCGATTATTTTCTTGACGGCAAAGTCACTACAAGAGGATAAGTTGGCGGGCTTTGAAATCGGTGCGGATGATTATATCACCAAGCCTTTTTCTATCAAAGAATTACTCTACCGTGTGGAGGTATTCATGAAAAGAAGTCAGGTGATGCATGGCTATCAGCAGCAGGTAGAGATCGGTAGCTATCGTTTCGATCCCGAATCTTTCCAATTATCCTTAGGTAAAGAGATGAAGAAGCTCACGCGGCGCGAAGCGGAAATTTTGCACTATCTCCATCAGCGAGTCAACACCGTAGTAAAGCGTGACGAATTACTCATTGCGCTATGGGGAGACAATGATTATTTCAAAGGGCGCAGTCTCGATGTGTTCATATCCAAACTGAGAAAATATCTCTCCGTAGAAGAGCATGTAGACATTGAGAACATCCACGGGGTGGGGTTCAAGCTTCGTATCAAGAAGTCCTGAAAGGAGAATTTCCAGAATAGGCATGATAAGATGGATTGTCTTGTAACCCCACTCTGGAAATATCCCGAACTTCATGAAAGATACGTTCGTTTTGAGCGTAACTTTCATCTGACTATTTAATGAGGGATTTATGAGATACATGGTTTGGTTAATGTTGGGATTGGCTTGCGGGAGTTGTAGCACAGACAATAAACAAGAAAGCACAAGTATGGAGGATAGAAAAGAGAAGCTGGTAGAAGAGTTTGGAGTCTATGAAGAGGGGGTTTCACCAGAAAATGAAGCGTACTACAAAGCTTACGACAAGACCTTGGGTCTATGGCAAACGGTCTATCATCAGGTCTACGTCCCGACGAGCTACGGCGAGGCGCATGTGGTGGTTAGTGGACCAAAGGATGCTGAGCCATTGGTGCTTCTGCATGGTATGAACGCCAGCTCGACGATGTGGTACCCTAATGCCGAGGCATTGTCTAAAAAATATAGAATCTATGCAATAGACTACCTGCTCGAACCAGGGAAGTCCAAAGTAACAGGTGAAGTAGGTAGTATGGAGCAGGTGATGGACTGGTACACTCAGGTAGTGGATGGATTGAAATTGGAGAGATTCACGCTAGTGGGGGCTTCTAAGGGAGGATGGCTCGCCATCAACTATGCGTTGGCGCAGAGTGATCGTGTCGATAGACTCATATTACTCAGTCCTGTACAAGCGTTTGCGTGGATCAAACCAGGATTAGAGATGGTATCTAATCTCAGCTATGCGATCTCACCGAGCAAAGAAGACCTTAACGAAATGATGTCCGGTATGTCTGTTAATGCTGACCTGATCGCAGAGGCCTACAAGAACCAATATCTCCTAGGGACGAAAAACTCAGAGGAGGATATGCTGATAGTCAAAATGAGACCATTCTCTGATGAAAAATTGGAGACTCTAGACCTGCCTGTCTTATTGCTCATCGGAGATGATGATGCAATGAATAGCTCCAAAACGATCAAGGAGGCAAAGAAAATTTTGCCTCAGGTAGAAACGGAGACCGTGAAAGATGCCGGACACTTTCTCTCCGTTGATCAACCACAGTTGATCAATCAGCGAATACTCGATTTTATAGAAAAGCATCCTGTGAGCACAGAAGCAGGAGAGGATTAGAGAGGCTGTTCAACTTATTTTTTGTGATCATTAGAGCTTGATTAGACTCCATGATGGGATTTTGGTTCCTAAATTTTCTACATGTGAACAAAATATCCCGTGGATTTGAGCATATATCCCCTTTGTCACTGAAGGGAGGTTGATTACCTTAGGGATTGAAAAAAATGAGCTGATTTCAGAGTCAGCTATTATCTAATATACAATTACAATTTTTTATGAAAGGCAGAAAATTACGCATGGGAATGATCGGTGGCGGCCAAGGATCATTCATTGGCGAGGTACACCGATTGGCCGCTAATTTGGACGGACAGATTGAGTTAGTCTGTGGAGCTTTTAGCAGCAAACCAGAGGTGTCCAAGGCTTCTGGTCAGGCGCTATTCCTTCCCGAGAATAGGTGCTATGCGACCTACGCAGAGATGATCGAAAAAGAAGCAACTATGCCAGAAGGAGAAAGAATGGATTTTGTCTCCATCGTGACTCCAAATCATGTGCATTTCGAACCGACCAAGTTGGCTTTAGAAGCGGGATTTCCGGTGATATTGGATAAACCTATGTGTTTTGATTTTGATCAGGCACTACAGATGCAGGAGATTATTGGACGTACAGGACTACCCTTTGCCCTGACACACACTTATACAGGTTACCCCATGGTCAAGCAGGCCAAATCTATGGTCAAAGACGGTACACTAGGGAAGATCAAAAAAATCAATGTAGAATATCCTCAGGGTTGGTTGTCCGAAAAACTGGAAGACACAGGTGCAAAACAAGCAGCGTGGCGAACCGACCCGAAGCGCAGTGGCAAGAGTGGTTGTTTTGGAGACATCGGTACTCATGCGGCCAACATGGCTGAGTACGTGAGTGGATTGAAAATAACTAAGGTGTTGTCTCGATTGAAAACGGTCGTAGACGGGCGTTTGCTGGATGACGATGCGGACGTATTGCTAGAGTTCGAGGGAGGAGTTCATGGATTATTATCAGCTTCTCAGATATCTACAGGAGAGGAAAACGGTGTGAAGGTTCGTGTCTATGGAGAGAAAGGTGGACTAGAATGGAAGCAAGTAGACAACAATTCACTAGCCGTCACGATGCTGGGACAGCCCAAACAAATCTTGAGAGCTGGTGGAGACAATGACTACTTGAGCGAAATGGCCTTGGCGGCTTGTAGAATTCCTGCAGGTCACCCCGAAGGTTATTTGGAAGCATTTGCGAATATTTATAAAAATTTCGCCCTGTCGATGCGAGCACATGCTGCGGGACGAAAGGCTGATCTCACGATCCATGATTACCCTGGGATAGAAGACGGTGTACGAGGTATGGCATTGATCGATGCGATGGTAGCCTCTACCGAGGCGGGCAATGCCTGGACAGACGTAGTATTGAAATAATAATTGATAACTGAAGACGAGATAACGATGAAAACTATAAAAGGACCAGCGATATTTTTAGCGCAGTTTGCTGGAGACGAAGCGCCATACAATACACTAGATAATATGTGCCAGTGGGCAGCGAGCTTAGGATACAAGGCGGTGCAGATTCCCGCATGGGACACCCGACTGATAGACATCAAAAAAGCTGGAGAGAGCAAGGACTACTGTGATGAACTGAAAGGTACAGCGGCCAAATATGG
This sequence comes from Reichenbachiella agariperforans, assembly GCF_900142205.1. Taxonomy (GTDB): domain Bacteria; phylum Bacteroidota; class Bacteroidia; order Cytophagales; family Cyclobacteriaceae; genus Reichenbachiella; species Reichenbachiella agariperforans. The sequence continues at coordinate 163,433 of NZ_FRAA01000002.1, read as the reverse complement.
CTTGGATATATCGGAGATATCGACACATCTCCAGGGACAGTTGGTAGCTGTGAACCCAGCTTATGATAGCATGTTCGATGGGTTTGCTCCCAAAGAAGTACATGGCAACCCAAAAGCACGTACGGCATGGGCGATCGACCAAATGAAGTCAGCAGCATCTGCTAGTCAAAATCTAGGGATAGATGTGATGGGTACTTTTTCGGGTTCATTGCTCTTTCATACTGTGTACCCTTGGCCACAGCGTCCTTCCGGATTAGTGGAGGCAGGATTCAAAGAGCTGGCAGACAGGTGGCTACCGATCCTTGACCATGCCAAAGACTGTGGTGTGGAGGTTTGCTATGAGATTCATCCAGGCGAAGATTTGCATGATGGGGTGACTTTCGAGCGATTCCTAGCTGCTACGGGCAACCACAGCAGCGCGAAAATTTTATATGATCCGAGTCACTTTGTTCTGCAGCAGCTGGATTACTTACAGTATATCGATTTCTACCATGAGTACATTCGTATGTTTCATGTCAAGGATGCGGAGTTCAATCCGAATGGTAAATCAGGCGTATATGGCGGCTATCAAGATTGGGTAGACAGACCGGGGCGTTTCAGATCGCTGGGGGATGGACAGGTAGATTTCAGAAGCATTTTTAGCAAGTTAAGTCAGTATGGGTATGACGGGTGGGCAGTGCTAGAGTGGGAGTGCTGCATCAAGTCACCAGAGCAAGGGGCAGCAGAAGGCGCACCTTTCATCGCCGATCACATCATCGAAGTGACTGAAAAGACTTTTGATGATTTTGCTGGGAAAGACACAGATGAAAAGGAATTGAGAAATATTTTAGGACTGGATTGATTTGAATTAATGCTTAAGATAGGAAAAGCACGAGATCGTGCTTTTCCTGTTTTGTAGGAGAATAGATTAGGTATGGACATCACGATCAGGGAGACCAAAAAATTACCTCAGGAACAAATTATTGCACTTTATAATGCCAACGGATGGAGTGCTGCCACTAAGCCAGAGCAGCTGTGTCAGGCACTTGCGCATTCGCATCGCGTCGTGAGCGCATGGGAGGAGGAGCGATTGATAGGTCTGGGTAATGCCATATCTGATGGTTTTATGGTAGTATATTATCCGCATTTACTCGTGCATCCCGACTATCAAGGCCAAGGGATTGGGCAGATGATCGTAGGTCGAATGCTCGAAACCTACAAGGGCTTTCATATGCAGATGCTTACTGCTGACGGTAGAGCCATTGATTTTTACCAAAAGATGGGGTTTGAAAAGGCTGGCAAAACAGAATCTATGTGGATTTATGCCGGAGACGAACATTAAAGTGACATTATGATAGCGCGAATTTGGAAGGGGAAAACGAAGGTAGAATACGTGGAGGCGTACTCAGCATTTATGAAGGCTCGCGCCATACCAGATTATAAACAGGCAGATGGATTTATCAAATTGACATTCCTGAGTCGAATAGATGATGCCCATGCTTATTTTAGGCTGGTGACTTATTGGGAAAATTTGGATGTGAAGGATCCTGAGAAAGCAAAATACTACCCCGAGGATAAAAAATACTTGATAGACTTCCCCGACACGGTAACGCACTATGAGGTTTTTGCGGAATAAACTTTCCTTAATACAGGTGACTCCCCAAGGATAAAAGCCTACAGCACTATCTGCCAGTTTACTTGGAACTAATCGGCTCTGGGTGCAAATTTGTCCTCAGTGAAAAAAGCAGAAGAAACACAGCGGAGTGTGGTGATCGGTGCAGGGATAGCAGGGCTTGCTTCGGCGATTCGGTTAGTGGCCAGAGGGTTTCATGTGGATGTCTATGAAGCCAATGCCTCACCAGGAGGCAAGATGAGACAGCAGTTTGCACAGGGCTATCGCTTTGATATGGGTCCTTCGATAGTAACACTGCCTCATTTGATTGACGAGCTGTTTGCTCTCCATAGCAAAAATCCTCGTGATTACTTCGATTATACTTTGTTAGAGAAGCCGTTCAAGTACTTTTATGAAGATGGCACGGTGATTCAGGCGTATGCAGATACTGATAGGTTTTCCCAAGAGATAGCTAATAAAACAATTGATACGCCTCGTCGCTTTCGTAAGTATCTCAAAAACATCAAACGAAAATATACGATTACCCGACCAGTGTTTATCGAGCGATCTATTCATCGTGTCAAAGATATCTTGCATCACAACGTCGTGCTGGGATTGATTCGTTTCTCTAAGATCGAAGCATTCAAGACCATGGACCGTGCCAATCGCAACCACTTCAAAGACCCCAAGTTGGTCAAGATGTTCAACAACTATGCGACCTATGTAGGGGCTAATCCGTTCGTTGCGCCCGCGACTCTCAACGTGATTCAGCACCTAGAGATCGGGTTAGGTATGTATATGCCAGACCGAGGGATATATTCTATAGTGGAGGCGCTACACCGACTCGCGGTAGAGATTGGCGTGACTTTTCATTTCAATCAAAAGGTCGACGAAATCCTAGTAGAAAACCGAAAGGCTAATGGTGTCATCGTTCAAGGACGCTCGATACGCTACGATACTGTGGTGAGTAACATGGATGTTTATCTGACCTATAAATATTTGTTGCCGAAGGTCGCTGGACCTAAGCATGTGTTGTCTCAGCCTAAGTCCAGTTCGGTGATTGCATTCTTTTGGGGGATGAACAGGTGCTTTGATGATCTCAATGTGCACAATTTGCTTTTTACCGAGGATCAAAAAGAGGAATTTAGAAGTATCTATTCGGATCATAAAATTAGCAAAGACCCTTCTTTGTATCTCTACATCTCTTCCAAGGTAGTTCCGAGTGACGCACCAGTTGGAAAAGAAAACTGGTTCGTACTCATCACAGCTCCCAACAACCAAGGCCAGGACTGGAAAGCTATGGTAGCAGAGGCACGAACTACGGCGATAGCTAAACTCAGTCGTATGCTGGGTATGCCTATCGAAACGCATATCAAGTATGAAGACCATATCGATCCTGTCTCTATAGAGGCTGATTTGTTTAGTGCATTTGGCTCGGTATATGGCAATAGTTCCAATAGCATGTTCGCGGCATTTCTTCGTCATGCCAATTTCTCGAGGAAGGTCAAAAACCTCTATTTTGTGGGAGGAAGTGCGCACCCTGGTGCTGGGATACCCATGTGTCTGAACTCAGCGAAGATCATGGATCAAGTGCTGAAGCAGCGCTGAGATTGTTTTGAGACTGTCGATTCTGAGGCTTACAGAATTCTATTAGATTTGCGGTCTAAAAATGAGACAAACATGGACGTGAAAAACATAACCCTAAATGATTTGCATGTTGCCTTAGGAGGAAAGATGGTTCCTTTTGCAGGATTTAACATGCCAGTAAGATATAGCTCTGATAAGGCGGAACATCTGTGCGTGCGTCAAGGCGTAGGCGTATTTGATGTGTCCCATATGGGAGAGTTCTTTTTGGAAGGACCTGAAGCACTCGACCTCATCCAACGGGTCACGACCAATGATGCCTCAAAAATAGTCGACGGACAAGCGCAATATTCCTGCCTGCCCAATCAAGACGGAGGTATCGTGGATGATCTACTCGTCTATCGTATGTCAGAGACGAAATACATGTTGGTCGTCAACGCCTCTAACATAGAAAAAGATTGGAACTGGATCAGCCAGTTCAATACGAAGGGTGTAGAGATGACCAATGCATCGGACGAGTATTCATTGTTCGCAGTGCAGGGACCTAAGGCCGTGGAAGCGCTACAGAAGATCACGGAAGTTGATCTTTCGGATATTAAGTTTTATCACTTCATGACTGGTGAGATAGGCGATGTAGCGGAGGTTATTATTTCTGCTACAGGCTATACTGGCGCGGGAGGATTTGAGCTTTATGTGAAAAATGCCGATGCAGAGAAACTCTGGAAAGCAGTCTTCGAAGCGGGGAAGGATTTTGATATTCAGCCAATTGGGTTGGGGGCACGCGATACACTCCGACTGGAGATGGGATTTTGTCTCTATGGCAATGATATCGATGACACCACGTCACCGATAGAGGCTGGACTAGGATGGATCACTAAATTTACCAAGGAGTTCACTAACAGCGACACGTTCCTTCTACAAAAGGAGTCGGGGGTTGATCGTAAATTGGTAGGGTTCATCATGGAAGACAAAGGGATCCCTAGAGGTGGATATGAGATTGCCGATGCAGCAGGAAACGTGATTGGAAACGTAACTTCTGGTACCATGTCGCCCTTGATGAATATTGGTATTGGCTTGGGTTATGTCGCAGTAGGACATCATAAGGCTGATTCAGAGATTTTTATCCAAGTGAGAAATAAATCATTAAAAGCTAAGGTGACGAAGCTTCCATTATATAAGCAGTAGAAAATTGAGTAATAGTATTGACGTATGTCTATCACCGAAACTGATAGACCTCTATGATTTAGAAGGGAAAATTGTAGTCGTGGTGGATATTCTCAGAGCGACATCTGTGATGACCACCGCATTAGCGCACGGTGCTAAGGAGATTATTCCCGTAGAAAAACTGGAAGTAGCCAAAGAGTACCTCACCAAAGAAGGCTATCTCTGTGCAGCAGAGCGTGGAGGAGAGCAGATAGCAGGATTTCCGTTGGACAACTCTCCGTTTAACTACATGAAGGATAATATCAAAGGGGCTTCTATCGTGATTACCACGACGAATGGTACTGTAGCGATCGAAAAATCTGCTGTGGCAGATCAGATTTTGGTAGGGTCTTTCTTGAACCTAACCAGCGTGGCAGAATATATCAAGACGCAAAATAAAGATGTCGTCGTGCACTGTGCTGGATGGAAAGGTAAAACGAACATGGAGGATACGCTCTACGCAGGAGCGCTGATCGAGCGACTCCAGTCGACTCATGCGCTGGGGTGTGACACGCCACACATGGCATTGAAGTACTGGGAGGCTGTCAAAAATGATTTGCAACAGACTGTAGCAGACTCTGCGCATGCTAAGCGTTTGAACAAGTTGAACATTACCAAGGATATCAGGTTTTGTACTCAGATCGATGAGTATGACGTGGTGCCAAAGATGGAAGGTACTTCTTTGGTCGCTGTAAAGTAGATTTTGGGAAAAGGTGATAAGGACAGTTGCTATACGCTTATCACCTTTTTTGTGTCTGTGATAAAATCAAGAATCCGTTATATTGGCATTATATTAGCTGATGAAATTTCCCTATGATGAAGAATCTATTACATGGAAGCCATGAGGCAGTGAGAGCAATAAAAGCAAATGCTATAGGCTATAAATCACCAGTATTTCAAATTAGATTTTGTCTAAGTGTATTTGTTATTTTGTTTTTTACGCTCAGCAGTCATGCACAGACTACCACGGATTATGTGGATCAGGCTTTTAATGCAGGGAGTGCCAAAGAGTTGATCAAATATTTTAATCATGTGACAGAAGTAAAGATTAACGATGTAGGCGCCAACTATAGTAGAGCACAGGCAGAACCTATGCTTCGAGATTTCTTCAAACAAAACCCACCAACCAGTTTCGAGTATATACACAAAGGCACTTCGCCAGAAGGCCTCAAGTATAATATCGGCATATACACCACCAGAGCGAAGAGCTACCGCGTGGTGCTACTACTGAAAAAAGTCAATGGTGAGTACGTAGTAGATACGGTCAATTTCAACGAAGATTAGTTTAAGCCTTCAATTTCCTGCCAATAGAGTGAATAAATCAGTTTTGGCAGTTTATTTAACTTTATTGGCAGGATTCTTTTTTAGGATTGGTGTTGCTTTGAATCAAACTCAAACGCAAAACCTATGAAGATCATTTGGTACAATTCGGAAAGTAAGAAATACAACTGCGGCAGCTCTCAGGATTTTATAAGTGAAGTGTCTCAGGTCAATGAGCCTTCGTCTTTGGCTATCGTGATGAAATTTAATCAGCACTCAACCAACCTTGCACGCAAGGTGCTACGTCAGCTTAACCTAGTGAACCACGAAATGGAAGAGTATTTGGCTAGTAGTTGATACGATTTAATCATTCATTTTTTAACCTCACCAAACCACTATCCCATGCATCTTATCTGGTACAATACAACCACTGCTCAATACGAATATGGTAGCAAGACAAGTTTCCGCGCTTTGAAAACGGCTAGTACTGACCCGAGTTCACTATCCATATTGATGGAGTTCACAAGTGATAAGGAGCACCTAGCCTACAAAGTAATAGAAGAGCTTAATGTCGCGAAAACAGAGTTCGTGATACGAAAATAGTTAAGATAATTTTTCTCATAGCTTGATTCCTGTAGACGATAGGAAAACGGCTTCAATAACAAGCCTTGACTGTTTAGTCAAGGCTTTTTTTGTCAAAAAAGAAATGAGGAAAGGCACTGCGTTCATGTTGACCTAAAAGAGTTACTTTCCAGAGAGACTTTAGAAATCCAAAGCCGTATCCCAACAATTGTATCCATGCGGCGGGAACCGCCATGACAGCTACGCGAAGCGAGTTGCCACGTGAAAGCGCATCTAGACATAGCAGCCCACTGTAGATGAATGGAGCAATTAAAAATGCCGGGAATGCGATGCTGAGTAGTAGCAGTCCTGTGACTCCAATTAGAAAGGTAGTGGGTAAGAAATACACTAGTTTTTTGGAGTAGGGATACCACTTGTTTAGAATCACACGAACTACTCCGAATTTGTACACCTGTTTGACAAACTTGGAAAAATCAATACGCCTTTTGTGATAGACAATCAATTCTGGCAATAGTATGACGTTAAAACCTTCGGCCATGATACGAAAACTTAGGTCAGGATCTTCTCCTGGGTGTATGTCCGAAAAACCGCCGACACGTTCATATACCTCACGAGTCAGTCCCATGTTGAAGCTGCGAGGTTGGTATTTGTCTAATTGTTTTTGGCCACCACGAATTCCTCCTGTGGTAAAGAAGGAGGTCATAGCATAGTTGATGGCTTTTTGCACATCAGAGAAGGATTCATGTGCTGCATCAGGCCCTCCGAAGGCATCTGGCTGATAAGTTCTGATCCCCTTATCTAACTTGTCGAAATAGTCTGGAGGTATGAGGCAGTCAGAGTCAAAGAATAGGAAGTACTCGCCCTGTGCTTTGGACATCCCAAAATTGCGACTATCACCAGGCCCGCTGTTTTGTTTGAAAAAGTAACTAATGTTCAATTCATATTGATCGAGAAGGAAATCACACTTGTCGGAGGAGCCATCTTCTACGATTACAATCTCCACATCCGAGCGAGGCTGTACAGCCAAACTGTCTAGCAGTTCTTTCATTTCCTGTGGTCGATTATAGACGGGTACGATGACGGAGTATTTGATCAATGAAGTAGATTCAAAAGGTTAAAGGTTCTTAAGGATATCTATCGTAGTGCTATAGAATGTCTTGATGACTCTGATCTGATCTTGAATCAGATCGTGCTGATTTAGTTCCGAATAGCGTAGTACTCCACCGATCCAGTTGTTGCTGTGCCAGTGCCCTTGCGTAGCAGAGATGTCTGGCAGTTCCTTGACTGGATAGGGCCATGGGGAGACGTAGAAATAGGGTTCGTCATAGTGTTCATCTCCAGGAGACATACCTACACCGATTTGTTTGGATGTTTCGGGATCTCCAGTGTCTAGTAGTATAATAGAACCTGCTATGTCAAAATGGTGAGGCCAACATTTGATCTCCGTGGTTTTATTTTCTTTAGATAGAATGTGACGGAGCATCAAATCCGCATTGTGATAGAGTCGACTGAGCTCTTCACTGGCCATAGGATTGCTCACACCGAAGGCTGCTCCTGCTGCAGTTGGATATGCTGGAAGTTCGTATGGGTAGGCTAGATTTATTTTCGAGAAATCAGCTCCTAGATCGACAATTTGCTTTTCTAGCCAGACCATGATATCGGTTTGTTTGGCACCTTGCATGGAGATAGAAGAGATCGTTTCGAAATTCTCGTTCACCAGATATACCATAAAGTCTCGAATACTGATGGATGAACGAAAGGTATGTTCACCAGTCACCCACCTGCCCACGAGTCGTTGTAGTTTGTTGTCCCATTCGAGGTTCGCATTTTCGTCCTGTTCACTTGGAGGTAAAAAAGATCGACCTACTGCGGAGACGTTTTGGATAGCCTGATGACTCTGGTCACGAGCTTCTCGAATGTCTTCTAGAGCGGGGTATGCGAAACGCTGCCAGTGTTGATTCATGGTTTTTCTCTTTGTTCGTTACGTCTAATTTAAATCAATTCCTTTGATAATCCTGAACAGTTTGATCGCAGAACTGTCTGTCATTCCGGATATGAAATCAGTAATGAGCAGCATAGATTCGTAAGGCGTATTTGCTTCATGATCGAGCTTGTATATTGTGTCTTGGGGGAGTAGTTTGAAAGCGCTTTTGTGTCGACCAGAGTAGGATTCGGATTGGTAGTATTTGTAATACACCGCTAGAATATAGATTTCTAGTAGGCCATCGATTACTTGAAACCCTGCAGCTTCCTTTTCTAATACCTGACGACTTTGGTAGAGATTTTGGATCGAAAAGTTACTGATCTCTTGCAGAACAGGAGTTGATGGGATAAGGTCTGTTAGCGCTTGGTCAAATGTTCCTGCTAATATCGCTTCTTCGTTCTCCAAAAACACCTGCGTGCTTTCCTCGATTAGGACTTGGATCGCTACTGCACGAAGCACTCCGATTTTTTCTTTGTCGCTAGGGATTTTTTCTAGCTTGTCAGGCATGTATTTACCTTTTAGTATCTGAGCTAAATAGTCCCGTGCTTCGGTATAACTAACGAGTCCCAGTCCAAAGCCATCCTCCAGATCGATGATGCTGTAACATATGTCATCGGCTGCCTCTACCAAAAAAGCCAAAGGATGTCGTGCCCATACATAGTCGTCCAACTGAGTCAGGCCAACGCTTTGTGCCATGTCGCGGAACATGTCTTGCTCGGCCTGAAAGTATCCGTATTTTTTTTGGCTTTTTCTTCCCTTCTCTTTTTGCTCAAAAGAAGAGTAGCACGGATATTTGGTAAATGCAGCTAGAGAAGCCATGGTAAGTTTCAACCCTTGTCTTTGATTTCTAGTCAGCAGACGAAATCCCTGAGCATTGCCTTCAAAACTTGTCAAATCACGCCATTCTGCAGTGGTCATTTTGGACTTGAGCGTTTCGGATAGGCTATGATGTGCGAAAATGTCAGATATAGCAGTCTCACCAGAGTGTCCAAATGGCGGATTCCCCACGTCATGCGCAAGAGCCGCTGCACCCACGACTGCACCAAAGTCGCTTGGGCTTAGGTGATTCAAGTCAGGGTGCTTTTCGAGTATTTTCGCACCGACATTTTTGCCCAGCGAACGACCTACACTGGATACCTCTAGGCTATGTGTCAGTCGGGTGTGTACAAAGTCTTGATCGGGTAGCGGAAATACCTGCGTCTTGTCTTGTAGGTTTCTAAAAGGACGGCTAAAAATGATGCGGTCATAGTCAGCTTCGTAGGCACTCCTTAGCTGGTTGGCCGTGACAGAAGGGACTTTTTTTGCTTCGCCCAAACGCTGTGCAGACATCAGCGATTTCCAATTCATTTTGGTCATCCTTAGTTGTTTTTATGGACTTTGGTCGCACTGGCTTGCGCACGAGCCAGTACTGTGGTATCGGCTAGGTTGACATGGGCAGGGCGGTTCAGTGCGAATTGAACCACTTCAGCAATATCTTGCGCGAGTAGTGGTTCCATACCTAGATATACGGATTCTGCTTTGTCTTCATCTCCTTTGAAGCGCACACTGGAGAATTCTGTGTGGACGAGTCCTGGATTGATGGACATAACCCGTATATTGTGTGTCACGAGCTCCTGTCTCATGCTTTTGGTTAAGGCATCCACGCCAAACTTGGTGGCGCAGTAGACGTTTCCGTTCTCATACGCTTCTTTGCCGGCGATAGAAGAAATGTTGATTACGTCCCCTGCATTTCTAGTGACCATGTCGGGCAGAATCGTTCGGGTGACGTAAAGAAGACCTTTGAGATTAGAGTCTATCATGGCCTCCCAGTCGTCTATGTCTCCTTCGTGTAATGGGGCTCGTCCGTGAGCGTTACCCGCGTTATTAATCAGCGCATCTATTTTTTTCCAAGGTTCGGGTAGAGTAGCGATGGCGTCTTGCACTTCGGTTTTGATCCCAACATCAAAGCAGAGGGTGATCACATCTGTTTTCTTTTCTAGGGCTTGCTGTAAGGTGTCTAGACGCTCCTGTCTTCTTCCACATAGTATTAGAGCGAAATCATCTGCCAGTGTTTCAGCTATGGCTTTGCCGATTCCAGATGTTGCTCCTGTTATAAAGGCTATTTTACGCATTATTCTCAGGTTCTTTCGAACCCCGAAGTTAGGAAGGATCATTCAAAAACCGATCAATAAGTCTATCCGAAGCTACAAAGCATTAGCACTTAGGCGATTTGAGTTGGTCTGACTGGTGGCGTACTTGGTTTTGTTTCGGTATTTGCGAAATAGGACACTGCCAAAAGTGAAAGCAAAAGATATGCGGATATCAGATAAATTCCTTGAGGAGTGATTTCATTCAATCCAAACCAATCGCCAGTGTCCCATATCCAATAAAGTCCCGTGAGGCACTTAACCAACTCTAGGAATGGTGCTAGTGAATGTAAATCCATCAGCATACTGTAAGCAAAGATGTGTAAGGCGATAAATCCCCCGTAAACAAACAACATAGGAAAACCTATGGATTCAAAATGAATGAGTAGCATGGTTAAGAATGCAAGGCCGATAGTTAGTTGTATCCACGACCAGATGTGCATGGCTAGTGAGGCATTTGTTTCATGTTTTACCTGCTCACGAGGATCATCGATGATATGTATAGGGTATTTCTGAGTTACATCCGCTGGTCGCCAACCTGTGGGCTTAAACCAAATGGTGAATTTGGCTTTCCAATCATGTGTGCGCCATGCATCCTGCGCGAGGCGCCAGAAATGCTGGAAGTTGATGAGGACTGGATTCCAAGTCTCTGCTGGTTTTTTAATTCCATAGAAACATGGCTCATCTTCGAGTTCCTCTTGGAATGTCCCGAATAGTCGATCCCACCATGGAAATATCTGCCCCATATTTTTGTCTAGGTAGATGGGGTTGATGGCGTGATGCACCCGATGCTGAGAGGGAGTAACGATCAGGTATTCGAGCCATCCGAGTTTGCCTATATGACGGGTGTGATACCAAAACTGTAGAAAGAGATGTATAGGAGCTATTGTCGCGATCACCTTTGGCGGCATACCGATTAGGGCTGCTGGTATCAATAAAAATGCACCAATGCTGAATACATTAGATATTGGCTGGCGCAGAGCACAGGCTAGGTTGAACTCTTCGCTACTGTGATGTATGACGTGTTCGTTCCAGAAGTAATTGACTCGGTGAGAAAGGTAGTGTTTCAGATAGCCCGCTAGATCTATGAGAATAAAGCTGATGAGGTAGATCAGCCAAGTGGCTTTGATGTGTGTAAGTGCAATATGTTCGTACATCCAGTTGTACCCAACGATGATAAGTGTCAGCCCTAAGATGTCTTTGACTAGATTAGTGATTCCAGAGCTGAGACTAGCGATGGTGTCAAAACTCCGAAACGTTTGTTTTTTAATGAACCATCCATAGATGCACTCGATCAGCATCAGTACCATGAATATGGGGATAGCAATGAGTAAAACTTGGGCGTAAGTTGTCATAAATCATGCTAATTAGTCTCCAAATGTACAAAATGAGGGTCTGATTAAGAAGCTAGCGTAAGTTTATTCGGCATGCATAATAAATGGAGAGATGTTAAATGACCAAGTTTTCTGCGTGTTCTTTAAGTGCGAGGTTAAATGCTTCGAAGCTGTTTCGTGTGTCTGTCTCTATTTTTTTGACGATGGGATGACTAAAGATGCCAGAGAATCGTTCGCCATGTGTCAGACGCGTTTGACCTTCTCCCTCGGGCTTAAAGTGGAAGTAGTGTTGACCCGAAAATATCCTTTTGTGGCCGAGGTTACCTGTCCATTCGAATGTCTGCTCGTGACTCACTTCTACGACCTTTGTTTTAAAGATTGACAATTTGTTACCTAGTTGGATAGATAGTTTCAGATGCTCCCCAAGTTGCGCTTGACCTTCTATACTCATGACGGTGTTCCAGTCTTTATAAGAGTCGAAATCCGTAAATATTTTCCAAAGTAGTTCGATAGGTGCGGTGATCAGGATGTCTGTTTTAACTTCTTTCATTTCTGTAAGTGGGAATTTTTTCGAGAGGCAGTTTTGGGTGTCCTAGATATAATATAGTGTTTTATCGGGATACAAGCTGCTACTTACGTGTAAATATTTATTGCTTACCAAGCTCATTGACTTGCTCTCTAAGTACGAGCAAAATTGATACCGAGACCATTCGTTTTGGTAAAACTTCTATTGGAAGTAAAATCTCTGAAGAGTTTAGCATAGAGCCTTATTTCATAATCGAACTATTTATTTGATTTCACGGAATATTAAGCTATTTTTGCATCGAAATACCGTTTTCAGGGAATGAGGGGACACCAGTCCCCTCTTCTTTTATACTAAAAATAATAAGTGGACGAGGCAGTCAAACATATAGAGGGTTGGGCACAGGAGTGCATTGCAGATCAAAAGGATCTTTTTATTGTTGATATCATCAAAAAAGGATCGTCGGCAGTGGGCAAAGTGATTATTTTGATCGATGGGGATCAAGGTGTACCGATCGAAGTATGTGCAAAGATTAGCAGAACGATATCTCGTCGCATAGATGAGGAGCTGGATTTGCAAGATCCACTGACGATGGAGGTTTCTTCGCCAGGATTGGATCATCCACTCAAAATGCACCGACAGTATGTCAAGAACATTGGCAAGTCTGTTCGTGTAAACCTGAATGATCAGTCACAGGTAGAAGGAGAGTTAACTGAGGTTAGCGAGGATGCCATTACATTGGTAGTGACTACTGATAAGAAGAAAAAAGTAGTAGAAAACAGGGAGATAAAGTTTAGTGAAATAAGTAAAACTATTGTTCTAGTTTCATTCAAATAAAAAGATGGATAGTTCTATATTAATTGAATCATTTTCGGATTTTGCGAAAAGCAAAAACGTCGATCGACCAACCATGATCAGAATACTGGAAGACGTATTCAAGACGATGATCCGAAAGAAATTTGAATATGATGATAATTTTGACATTATCATTAATGCCGATAAAGGTGACCTTGAGATATGGAGGTTTAGAGAGATCGTGGACGATAACTCTGAAGATATCTGGGATCATGATAAAATCAGCTTGAGCGAAGCTAAGAAGATAGAACCTGATTTTGAAATCGGAGAAGAGGTAGCCGAAGAGGTGAAATTGATCGATTTTGGTAGGAGAATGGTGATGACTGCACGTCAGACCCTCATTCAAAAGGTGAAGGATTTAGAAAAAGATATTCTGTTCCAAAAGTACAAGGATCTCGTAGGCGAAATTATCGTCGGAGAGGTGTATCAGGTATTGGGACGTGAAGTGCTTTTGATCGATGGTGAAGGCAATGAGTTGACGATCCCGAAATCAGAACAAATCAACAAGGATAGATATAGAAAAGGAGATTCGGTACGCTCGATCGTTGATCGTGTAGAGATTGTCAATGGCAACCCTAGGATTATCTTATCAAGAATATCTCCAACATTTCTGGAGAGACTTTTTGAGAGTGAAGTACCAGAGGTATACGATGGTTTGATCACGATCAAGAAAGTAGTTAGAGAACCAGGAGAAAGGGCCAAAGTAGCGGTAGAGTCTTATGATGACCGTATCGATCCAGTAGGTGCCTGTGTAGGAATGAAAGGATCAAGAATCCACAGTATAGTGCGTGAGTTGCAAAACGAGAATATCGATGTGATCAACTATACTGAAAACATGGATTTGTATATAGCTAGAGCGCTTAGCCCAGCTAAGATTTCCTCTATTAAGATAGAGGAAGAAAGTAAAAGAGTTTCTGTATATCTAAAACCAGATCAAGTATCTCTTGCAATCGGTAAAGGTGGTCAAAACATCAAGCTGGCGAGTAGACTGGTAGATATGGAAATCGACGTGTTCAGAGAACTTGACGGTGTAGAAGACGAGGATGTGGCATTGACCGAATTCTCCGACGAAATCGAAGAGTGGGTGATCGAGGAATTGAGAAAGATAGGTTTGGACACTGCTAAGAGTGTTTTAAATTTGACTGTTGAAGAGCTTCAAAGAAGAACTGACCTAGAAGAAGAAACAATTCAGGCGGTACTCGATATCCTAAAACAGGAATTTGAACAATAAGTTAAGGATTAAGAATAGAAGGATAGTAAATTAGCATATGGCAGAAGGTAAAATGATTCGTCTCAATCAAGTGGCTCGAAAACTGAACGTGGGAATAGACACGGTCGTTGAATTCTTGAATGAAAAAGGATTCGAGGTGGAGCGTAGCCCGAACACGAAGATATCGTCTGAGCAATACGATATACTATCCAAAGAATACGCCGACTCGGCGAATGAAAAGGAAGAGGCTTCTACGCTAACGATAGGTACTAAATCTACCGAAAACGTGGTGATCAAGGCGGGGTCTCCTTCTGTCCCTGAGGAGAAATCACGCGAAGAAGAAATCCTAATCAAAGATAATACGGCCGATACTAAGCCTGAACCAGTTGCTCCTAAGGAGGAAGAGGTGAAAAAAGAAGAGCCTGAGGCGGAGGAAAAACCGAAAGAAGAACCTGCTACTCTTTCAGGTGCAGAGAAACTTCAAGGGTTCAAGGTCGTAGGAAAGATCGATTTGGATAAAGGCAAAAAGAAGAAAGAGGAGCCTAAGGCCGAAGCGCCAAAAGTCGAAGAGAAGAAAGAGGAGCCTAAGGTGGAAGCACCAAAAGCCGAGGAGAAGAAAGAGGAGCCTAAGGTGGAAGCACCAAAAGTCGAGGAGAAGAAAGAAGAGGCTAAGGTGGAACCACCAAAAGCTGAGGAGAAGAAAGAGGAAGAACCTAAAGTTGAAACTCCAAAAGCAGCTGCTGAAACAACTAAGGAGGGTGCTCCAAAGCCAGCAGAGGAAGCTGCGCCTGAAGAAAACAAAACGATAGCTGCGAAAGCCGATTCATTAAGAGGTCTGAAGGTACTTGGTAAAATTGAATTGCCAGAGACTAGAAAGAAATCAGACAAGCCTGTGGCATCCTCTGATGCCAAGAAGGATGGCGATAAAAAACGTCCTAGAAAACGTATCAGTAGGTCTAAGACACAGCCAGGTGGTGGGCCAGGCGCTCCACAGCAAAGAGGCGGTAGCCCAGGGCAAGGAGGAGGTCCTCAGCGTGGTGGTGGAAAGTTCAGTAGAGACAAGAAAAAAGTTGTCAAGGAAGAGCTTACCGATAAAGAGATTCAGGATAAGATCAAGGCTACACTCGCTAAGCTGAGTGGAGGCAAGACCAACGCTAATGTTAGTCGATCAAAATATAGAAAGGACAAGCGTAGTGCGGTAGCCGAAGCTACTGAAGAGAGGCTATTGCAAGAGCAGGAGGATTCTAAGACACTGAAAGTGACGGAGTTTATCTCTGCAAATGACTTGGCGAGTTTGTTAGGAGTGTCAGTCAATGATATTATCTCCACATGTATGTCTCTAGGGATGTTCGTCTCTATTAACCAGCGTTTGGATGCAGAGTCGATCACGATTATTGCGGACGAATTCGGTTTTGCGGTTGAGTTTACGACGCATGACGATGAAGTAGACGTTGCGGAAGAGGAGGATGAAGAAGGTACGCTTATAGATAGAGCTCCGATTGTGACGATTATGGGACACGTCGATCACGGTAAGACTTCATTGCTGGATTATATCCGGGATGCGAGTGTGACCGAAGGCGAAGCAGGGGGGATTACTCAGCATATTGGTGCCTATGACGTAATGACTTCATCGGGCAAGCGTGTTGCATTCCTTGATACACCGGGTCACGAAGCGTTTACCGCGATGCGTGCTAGGGGAGCAAAGATTACCGATATTGTAATCATCGTGGTAGCGGCAGATGATGACGTTATGCCTCAGACCAAGGAAGCGATCAACCATGCGCAAGTCGCAGGTGTGCCGATTATCATTGCGATCAACAAGGTGGATAAGCCTCAAGCTAACCCAGATAAAATTAAAGAAGCACTTTCTCAAAACAACATCTTGGTCGAAGACTGGGGTGGTAAATATCAGTGTCAAGAAATCTCTGCGAAGACAGGGCAAGGTATTGAAGACCTGTTGGAGAAAGTATTGCTTGAAGCAGAAGTGCTTGAATTGACAGCTAATCCAAATAAGAAAGCTGTAGGGTCTGTGATCGAAGCGACTTTGGATAAAGGACGTGGATATGTCACGACGATGATGGTTCAGTCAGGTACTTTGAATGTAGGAGATGTTGTTTTAGCAGGTTCTTTCTTCGGAAAGGTCAAGGCGATGTTCGACCATACAGGGAAAAAATTGAAAAAGGCAGGCCCTTCTACTCCGTTGCAGATGCTAGGATTGGATGGAGCAGCCCAAGCGGGTGACAAGTTCAACGTCATGGATACGGATCGTGAGGCGCGTGAGATCGCGACCAAGCGTGAGCAGATCGTGAGAGAGCAAAGCATCCGTACGAAGAAACATATTACTTTGGATGAGATCGGTCGTCGTTTGGCTATTGGATCATTTAAGGAGTTGAACGTGATTGTGAAAGGTGATGTGGATGGGTCTGTAGAGGCATTGTCAGATTCACTCTTGAAACTCTCTACGAGCGAAGTACAAGTGAATATCATTCACAAAGG
Organism: Reichenbachiella agariperforans; assembly: GCF_900142205.1. GTDB lineage: Bacteria > Bacteroidota > Bacteroidia > Cytophagales > Cyclobacteriaceae > Reichenbachiella > Reichenbachiella agariperforans. Next base: position 146,685 of record NZ_FRAA01000002.1, on the reverse strand, counting down.
TGTAGGTCAGATTTCCGAATCGGATGTATTATTAGCATCTGCTTCTGATGCAGTCATCATTGGTTTCCAAGTGAGACCATCTGGTGGGGCGAAGAAGATTGCTGAGAAAGATGAAATCGAGATCAGACTATACTCTATCATTTACGATGCGATCAACGACGTGAAAGATGCGATGGAAGGTCTATTGGCTCCAACCGTTGAGGAAATCATTACCGGTAATATCGAAGTAAGAGATGTCTTTAAGATATCTAAAGTAGGTACAGTAGCGGGATGTTATGTGACGGATGGTTATGTGAAACGTGCTAACAATATCAGACTGATTAGAGACGGTATCGTGACCTACGAAGGACAGATTGGTCAATTGAAGCGATTCAAAGATGATGTTCAAGAAGTGAAATATAGCTACGAATGTGGTATCAGTATCAAAGGCTTCAATGACATCAAGATTGGCGATGTGATAGAGGGCTATGAGCAGCGAGAGGTTAAACGTTCGCTGTAATAAGGAGTCATGGAAGCAATCCATTACTTGGCTAGCTTCTTTTTTTACCTAGCGATTGTTACTATAGTAGTGGGGTTGTTTTATAAACCATGGGTTGTACTATGGTGGATGGATAAACAAAACCGATGGATGGTGCTACAGCATTATGGTTCATTAGCAATTTTAAGTTTCCTGATAAAATTTATCACAGAATAAAGATTGTTTTTAATAGAGCAAGTATATTTGCACCTCGAAAAAATGGAAAGCGGCCTAGGTCGTTGGTTCATTAAAAATAAATGGCCTTGTAGCTCAACTGAATAGAGCACCTGATTACGGCTCAGGAGGTTTCAGGTTTGAATCCTGACAAGGTCACCAAAGGGTTGGATTCATTTGAATTCGACCCTTTTTTGTTTTAAGGCAGCCTGGTTTAATAGAAGCCACCAACGTGACAGTACAACTCGAGATTTTCAAATGTAATCCAAAGCTTCTGGATAGGTTGGTTCGAAGATTATTGAACAGATCAGTGTATTTGGTTAAACTAAAAGTAGAATTATACTGAGTGGCTGTAGATGGAGTGTTTGGTCGAGAATCTCAAATATTAAAAAATGGACTCAATACGCAAGGAAGTATAGTATCTATTCGGAAACAATAGGCTATTAAAATAGGCGTATGATTCTAGCACGGCTCATCAAGCCACATGGTGAATGAGTAAAGACTGGGAGATGAAGGAAAATGGATAAATAAGTTCATGGTGACTTTTTATTATATAAGGACTATCACCTCTGGGTACATTTTACATTTTTTTATCAGTAATAGGGGTTGGGTTCTTTGAATAGTTCAATTTTTGGTGGAGGATTCAGGTGGTGTTTTTGAGGGGGTAATATGCCTAATTGCGGTCAAAAACTAGATGGCACCAAAGGAGACACGTGGTCTTCAAAACAAACACTTGTGATTGCCCGCTTGAACACCTGTAGTTGACGCTCCAAACACCTGTGTTTGGAGCGTCAACTACAGGTGTTTGCGAAGTGCATGAAAAAAGCTTCTCTAGGGCGTTTAAATAGTGTTTTTGTACCCGGTCTTCGATTCATTCTTGGCTTAAACAGCATAGAAGTATAGAAGAGAGCAAAGAGGAACAGATATTGAAGGTTATATGTTTGGTATCTTGAATTAGTACAACTCAGGTAGTTGACAGATGTCGGGATACGGACTTGGATTCAGTACTAGCCAAATCCTCTACGGTTCTCTTAGTGTACAACTATAGCAAGCTGAAAACTGTTAGAATTGACCAAGGAATGGTGCAGCTGTAGGACTGTTTTTTTCTTCTTATTTATTTATCATTCATTGACCTCTGATTGAATCAGTCCTGCTTTTAGAGCATGTGTATAAGCTTCTTCGGTCGTATGTACTAGCACCATTTCGACTCCCTCTTTGGCTGTTTGTTTAACCAGTTTTTTATCCAGTTCTTTTTTCTTGCCCACAGCCCTGATGTAAATGGCTTTGACTCTTGCAGGATATTGCGCTGCGATATCTGCGTAGATCTCTGGGTCACGCTGCCCGCTGTCTCCGATGAGTACAAAAGATAAACTAGGGTAGAGTTTCATCAGTCGATGAATTTTTTGCGTTTTGTGCATGTGGCTGCCGCCACCAGATCTGATTAAGTCTTTGATCCCAGATTTAAACTCTTGTAATAAGAAAGGCCCCTTAGGTAAGTGTTTGGTAGCGAAGAAATCCACGAGGAAGTCATAGAGGTTCCACTCACTGCTACTGACGTAGAAGATGGGATTGGCACTGTTGTTCCCTGTGAGTGCCTGATAGAATTCTTTGACACCAACAAATGGCAATCTGGTTTTGGCATTTTTAGTGAGGATCAGTCGGAGCTTGCGCAGCAACTGTGTGGCATGGGATACCAATACCGTGTCATCGATATCCGAGATGATACCAAACGGAGCATCGGTATCTACGATCAGGACTTCACCAGTTTTGATACATTGTTTCGTCTCAGACGTATCATGGATGCAAAAATCTACGGGTTGCCAGCCAGTATGATCTAAAGGATGATCTACCTCGAACCAGTTCATGAAATAGCCGCACTCGTCAGTCTTGATGATCTTTTTTTGGCCTGAGAAAGAGATCTCTACTTGAATATCTGGAATGGCTGTACTGAGATAGCGCGCAATCATGTGGCGTAGATTCTTTCGTTTTTTGTCCATCACATGAGATAGCATTTCGGGACGGTTTTCTAACACCTGTCCTTTGATGTAGACGAGGTGACGTGTGCCATATCCACGATAAGGGACAATCGTCGGGGGGTGAATAATCCCTAGCTTTTTTTTGAGCCAAAGCGTAAAGCGAATGCCGATTTTGTGGAATATTGCGATGTGGATGTAGTTTGGTTTCCTATTAATACGAAAATAAAACGTTTTTAACTCTTATGAGTAAAGCTTCAATTTTGTTTGTGATCAATCCGATTTCAGGTGCGTCTGACAAAGATGACTTGGATCGTGTCATTGCCCGTTTTTGTGAAAGGAATGAATTGTCTTTCGATATCATGAAGACGACTGGAGAGTCCGATGCGCAGAATATTCGAGAAGCCATTGACCAATACCAGCCATCGATCGTAGTGGCGGGCGGTGGCGATGGCACGGTCACTTTAGTTGCCGAGCAACTGATCGGTTCTACTAGGATGTTGGCCATTCTTCCACTAGGATCAGCTAATGGATTGGCATCCGAATTTGAGATTCCTGAAGAATGGGATAGAAACCTAAAGCTACTCCTTGATCCCAAAACGATCACGATAGATGCCATTCGAATCAATGATGAACATCTGTCTCTTCACCTTTGTGATTTAGGCTTCAATGCAGACTTGATCAAGGAATTTGAAAGAGAAGGTCAGCGAGGGAAGCTTGGGTATGCTCGTTCGTTTGTTAAAAAAATGGCAAATCGTCGAGCCGGTCGTTTTAGAATCGTGACAGAAAGTACTAGTAGTAGGCATAAAGCCGAAATGGTGGTGATAGCCAATGCTTCTCGTTATGGTACAGGTGCAGTGGTCAATCCGCGATGTGACTTGAGTGATGGGCTACTGGAGGTATGTGTTTTCAAGCCCCTTCCGTGGTACAAGCTGCTCGCCCTCACATGGCACAGTTTTGTGGGGGAGTTGGAAGATTCAGAGTATTTTGCCATTTACCAAACGAGTGAAGTGACTATAACGACCCAAAAGCCCGAGACGCTACAAGTCGATGGTGAGGTGATAGATGCCGTGACGGAGGTACACGCCAAGGTCATCAAGGGAGCAATAACGATCGTAGTACCATAGTCATTAGTGTATGATACTGCGATTAAATTATTGCGGAGCAAAATATTTGTTTCTACTCAGCTGGGGTTTTATTATGTTCGTGGTGAAACGCAAGTGAACCCATGCATTTTCATGTTAGATACCCACAGTATTGTCATATCAAACCTATCGAAACACTACCGAGGCACGAGTCAGGATGCTTTGCGTGCGATCAATCTGAAGATATCCTCTGGCGAGGTATTCGGCTTGTTAGGGCCTAATGGAGCAGGTAAAACGACTTTTTTTTCTATTCTATGTGGGTTGATCTATCCCAGTGATGGGGAGGTTTCTTTAGCGGGTATGTCCATTGCCTCGAATCTGAAAAGTATCAAGCAGATCATTGGAGTAGTGCCTCAGGAGATCGCTTTGTATCCCACTTTGTCAGGGGAAGATAATCTACTGTTTATCGGTCGGATGTATGGACTGAAAGGGACGAAACTCAAAGAACGTGTGCAGTCTTGTCTGGATGACTTTGGTTTCGATCAAAACCGTCGACAAGCTGTGAAAAATTACTCAGGAGGGATGAAGCGGAAGATCAATCTCATCGCTGGTATATTGCATCAGCCAAAGGTGCTGCTGCTAGACGAACCTACAGTGGGGATAGATGTGCATGCTCGCAAGGAAATCCTAGCTCAACTACGACAGCTCAATCAACAAGAAGGCACGACGATTATCTATACCTCACATCACATGGAAGAAGCAGAGCAGTTTTGTGACCGGGTGGCTATCATAGACGAGGGGCAACTCATCACCACAGGGGTACCAGAGACGATGGTGTCGGTTGCCAACTGTCGTAGTTTAGAAGAGTTGTTTTTGCAACATACAGGGAAGAAAATTAGGGACTGATGAATAGAGTGATAGCTACCTGTATCAAAGAGTTGAAGCTACTTGCGCATGACCGCACAGGGATCACGGTGCTATTCCTAATGCCGATGATGCTGGTGGTCATTATGACTTTGATTCAAAATGAAGCGTATAAAAGTCTCAACGAGTCAGGTATTCCTGTGCTCCTAGTCAACTATGATTTGGATAGCCTGGGCTATGCGATAGAGCGAGGTTTTGCGGAGAATCCAATGTGTGATCTGACGCTGGATCACGGTGAGCAATTTGCTAGTATCGATAAGGTCAGAGAAAAGGTGCTGCATGGGGAGTACCTCATTGCGCTGATCATCCCATCGGGTGCGACAGAGCGACTCAGGACTGAACTAGGCCAGATGATGGACAGTTATCTCGATGGAGATTCGGCGATTAGTGTGGAGCAGGCGTTTAGCCAAGTAGAGTTTCAGATCATCACCGACCCATTGGCGAGAGAATCATTCGTGATGGCCATGTCGAGCGGACTCAAAGAAGTCATCGCGAGTATCAAAACTAAGGTGTTTTTTCAGATCGTGACGAGCAAAATTAATGGCGTACTCGGTACTAGCAATGAAGTGAAGTTCCCAGACGATGATTTCTTTGTATTTGAGGAGTCTAGTGCAGCGGCGGGTGCAGCGGAGAGTTACGAACCGAATGCTGTACAGCACAATGTACCGGCTTGGGCTATATTCTCGATCTTTTTCATCGTGCTACCGCTGGCGGGTAGTATGATTAGCGAACGCACGACGGGCGTTTATGTGCGGATGCACACTTTTCCCGGCTCGTATATTATGATCCTGTCTGGCAAGATTATCACTTATATCTGTATCGCATTGCTACAGTTTCTGATCGTGTTGGCATTGGGCAAATTTCTATTGCCGCTGATGGGGCTGCCTATTCTGCATATCGGGACGCATTGGGGCGCGCTGGCTGTGCTAACACTGGCCGTGTCTGTCACCGCAGTGGGCTATGGCTTCTTGATCGGGACGGTATTCGATACGCCGCAGCAGTCGGCGATATTTGGTGGGATATCGGTACTGATCATGTCGGCGCTAGGCGGGATATGGGTGCCGCTCAATATCATGCCAGAACACATGCAACAGATCGCCAATATCTCTCCACTCAACTGGGCACTCAAGGGGTACTACGAGTTATTTATCAAGTCGGGTGGTTGGGCAGAGATTCAATGGCAGGTGCTTAAATTGACTTTGTTTTTTGTTTTATCCGTTTCGCTTTCTTACTATTTTCACAAAATCAAAAGAAGCCTAGCCTAACACGACACGACGAGATGGGAAGAATTACTGAGGAGCAAATCAAAGAGGATTTAATCAAGTTTATCAAAAAGGAGATCGTCGACCCGTCGGTGGAGCTAGATCAAAACACAGTTTTGTCAGAGGCAGGGGTTGATTCATTTTCTGTGGTGGAGTTGGTGTTGTTTTTGGAGCGAAAACATGGGATTACTATAGGAGAGAAGAGTATGTTGCCTCAAAATTTCCGTACGGTTCAGACACTAGCCACGTGCGCTAGCAACTCCCAATAGACCGATGCAGACCTTTCCGCTTACTGGTTTTGATACTTTCCTTCTAGCACTAGAACAGCAGTACAACCAAAATGATATTGCTGGCAACACTTGCTACTATGTGATCGATCTGGAGGGAGTGTTAGATCATGAAGCCTTGGCGGATCGTATTATTTCCAACGAGTATTTTCAAGTGCTATCTAGTCTCCGCTACGAAAAGGAAAAGGCTTTGGGTATCCCTAAGTGGCACCTCCGAAGTAAGGATACTACCCGAATCGAACATTTCGTAACGGATCAGCTGATTCCTCAGGTGGTTTTGGACAGAAGGCTGGGTGCGGATGTAGGTTGTTTGTCTCTCGATACTGTTGCACGTAGTGATGGTCGCTCGACGGTGATACTTTCTTGGAATCACCTGTTGATGGATGGTTATGGAGCGGTGTTGTTTTTGAAGAGGCTCTTGGGCTCGGATGATTCTTTTGATCCAGCATTGCTCATGTCTTATCAAGCGCCCGTTTATAACTTGTCTGCTTTTTGGAAAGCAACGAAGGCTAAATTCTTTATCGATTATACTTCTCGTCCGAGGCTCTCCATGATTAGTCCTCCGTTGTATGATGTAAATTCTCAAGAGCGTGTGAGCGTGTTGGATTTTGATCCGAAACAGGTGAGACAGATAGAAGCAGCTGCTTTGCATAGCGGTGCACGGTTTGGGCGGAGTGCTTTCTTTTTGGCATGTATCGCACGAGCGGTGCAGTCGGTGCTGGTACAGCGAGGGGATGGGGTTCACAATTTTTGGATTCCCGTCCCTCGAGACAATAGACGAAAGGGCGCATTAGGCCCGATCATCGGCAATCGGCTATCTTTTCTTTTTTATCGATTGAAAAAGAAACAGATGAGTAGCATTGAGAGCTGTGTTGATGCGATCAATAATCAAATGAGAGATCAGATCAAACACAAGTCTCACGAGTCTTATAACCATCTCATGGATTTCATGAAATGGCTGCCGCTGAGTCTCTATTATTATTTGGTCAAGCGTCGTGGAGGCAATGCTATTGCCAGTTTTTTGTTTACCGTAGCGGCGGATCATCCTTCAGACCTAGAGACGATTATGGGGCAGCGTGTCATCAATGCCCTGAGTCTACCTGCGAATGCTTACCCACCAGGTCTGACTTTTGCGATGATGAATTTTCGTGGATCACTGAAATTGATGATCTTGTATCACACACAGGCACTCTCAGATGCTGAGTATTCGGGGATGGCAAAACAGCTCCAGCAAGAGCTATTGATGGATGAATCGCAGGGATGAAAAAGATAGAAACGGACATATTGGTCGTAGGGGGAGGCGTAGCGGGATTTGCAGCGGCGATGGCTGCTAGCAGAGCAGGGACTGATATCCTGCTCGTTGATAGACACGAGGCAGTAGGGGGCAATGCTGTGCATAGCAACGTCGGCACGATCTGCGGTGCATACCATCATCACAAAGAGGGGCAAGACTTTTTACCTGTCGATCACCCATTCTTAAAGAAAGTAGTAGCGGCGCTAAAATTAGAACCGATGGATTACCATCAGGGGTTAGTTGTCGCACCCTATCGTGTGGAACAGCTCAGTGCATACCTTCAAAAAACATTAGCAAGTCAGCAAGTGAAAGTTTGGACAGAAGCCGAAGTAATTGCTACCGAAACGAACGAGACAGAGCTTACTCATGTGAGGATTGATCGTCAGGGGGAGCAGTTCGAAATCCATGCGAATCAGTATGTAGACTGCAGTGGACGTGGGGTGCTCTCCGATTTGTCGGGGTTGGAGATGCTCAAATCGGAGCGGTATCAGATGGCTTCTCAGGTTTTTGCGGTATCGGGGTTGACGTCATCAGAAGCATATTCGTTAGAGTTTTCCATCAAAAAATCTGTGGTGCAAGACAAGAACGCTGCCTATGCAGCTGTACTCAAAACGATTTCGCTCGTGCCAGGTTCTTTGCAGGATGGCACTGCCAGTGTCAAGTTTACGCTGCCTCATGAGATTACTGATGAGGTCTCTCAGCATGCTTTGAACCAAAAGGGCAGTGAATGGTCCGTGCGATTGTTTGACTGGCTGGTGAAGTGTGTTCCTAGTTTTGCAGCGGCTAAGTTGGAGAAGATTTATCCGCAGGTGGGTATTCGGATACAGCAGCGATCCAGAGGACAGTATGTTTTGACAGAGGAAGATGTATTGTCAGGACGGAAATTTGATTCTGCAAATATCAAAGGGACTTGGCCCATAGAGGAGTGGAATCAAGATAGTCGGGTGGATTTGACCCATATTTCGGATCATGGTTATTTTGAGATTCCCGTTGAGTGCTTGCGCTCTTATCGTTTGGATAATTTATTCCTCGGAGGAAAAAACATATCCGCCACCGACCGTGCCATCGCCAGTGCACGTGTGATTGGCACCTGTCTGCAGACTGGATTTGAGGCGGGAACTTTAGCCTCTCAGCAACTATAACCGCATCTGTTTTCTGTCCATCGTATTTTTAGTTAGTATTGACCCCCATGTACAACGTATATCAATCGCTACAAGAGACCGCTACTCGCTACCCAAACCAGACGGCCATCATGGATGAATATGGTGCGCTCAGCTATGCGGAGTTATTACAGACGACGGACCAACTGTCTGTGCTGCTGCGTCAGGCAGGTATAGGTCAAGGTGTATTCGTAGGCTTGTTGACGGATAATAACCGTCATTTCATCATCGGTCTATATGCGGCTATCGCATGTGATGCGGTGGTTATGCCGATATTTCATAAGCAGAAGACTGCCGAGACAAACAAGTCAATAGTGACGGCAGAAATAGAAGTCGTACTGAGTGACGAAAACAATCGCTGGACTCAGGAAGGAATCACAGCTGAACCAGTTGCTGGTGATACAATTTTTTCCTTGACTTGGATTCAAAAAGGAATTCGTTCGGAGCAGTTGGCTCGGTTTGCCAATCCTGCCTTTGTGCGTTTTACCTCTGGTACGACAGGTCTTGCCAAGGGCGTGGTGATTAGTCATGAGGCCGTTTGGGATAGAATAGAAGCGGCCAATATAGCGCTCCAGATTTCGAAGGATGATCGTGTTCTTTGGGTCTTCCCGATGGCGTATCATTTCATTGTTTCCATCGTGCTGTATCTTCGGCATGGCGCGACGATCATCATCAACAATGATTTCTTAGCAGAGGAGATACTCGATAGCGTGACCAAACATGAAGTGACATTTTTCTACTGTGCGCCAATGCATCTTAAGCTGCTGGGGGCCTATCCCGAACCACGAGAGTTGCCATCACTGCGCTATGTGGTGTCCACGACGACAGGTGCTTCCTATGCTGTTTGTAAAGCCTTCGAGGACAAATATCACTTGCCCGTCCATCAGGCTTTTGGGATTATAGAGGTAGGGCTACCGATGGTCAACACTGTGGATGCTTCTGCGCACCCTGATGCGGTCGGTCAAGCGTTAGCGGCGTATGAAGTTAGTGTTCTTGACGAAGAGGGGCAAAAACTGCCAGTCGATGTAATCGGTCGATTGGGTATCAAAGGGCCTGGTATGTTTGATGGCTATCTTCAATCTCCCCATAGTAAAATTGAACGGTTAGAAAATGGCTATTTTATGACTGGAGACCTAGCGATAAAGGATAAGCGAGGAGTCGTGACGATCAAAGGCCGAGAAAAAAATGTGATCATTGTGCATGGCAACAAGGTGTTTCCCACGGAAGTGGAAGAGGTACTCAATACGCATACACAGATTCATCAGTCTAGAGTTTATGGTCAGAAGCATCCGTTATTTGGTGAGGTCGTCGTGGCAGATGTAGTGGCTAGTGAGGGCTTGAATATCGAAGTATTATTGAGCAGCTGCCGTCAGAAATTATCATCCTATAAAGTGCCACAGCGTGTACAAATCGTGGAAGAAATCGAACATACGGCGAGTGGGAAGATTGTGCGTGAGAAGAAGATGAGCTGAGTTTCTTCTAAGGTGTCAAAGAGAAGGCTCGATTAAATCATTTCATATCCATAGGCTTCAAAGAAGAATTGCCACTGTGTATTGATGGCTTTGATTTGGCTAGGAGAGAGGCTTAGGTGTTGGTTTTTTTGATAGTTGTTGGATTGTTTTACTTCCCGCTTGATCACGGTTCTTGCTTGATCGAAATTCTCTAAACGTAATTGTTGATAGATAGACTGTAGTTGCTCCATCGGGTCACGCACAAAATCTTCGTAAGCCACCTCTATGATTTGACTGTCGGGTATATCAGATTGGTCTGCTAGATATTTTCGGTGAAGCAGAGTGTAGGAGCGGATTATGAATGCTTCGATTGCCTCAGTAGTCGTGGTGTGAAAACTGAGAATGGGCAAAATCTTGTTGTAGAGTGCAGTATTGGACTGAAATACCTCATAAGGGTTTCGGTGGATATGTACGAAAAGTGCATCGGGATATAGCTCACGAATTTCTTTGACTCGGGCGGTATTGGAGGGGCTTTTGAGGACGAGTTGCTTGCCTTGGTTTTTGTAGGTCAGCTTTTGGATGAGGTAGTGTAAATTATTTTTCCATTGATTGCCATTATCATTATAGTCCCCCTCGAATGTGACCGTGCGGTCAAATATCTCCTGAATATATTTCGGAAAATAAAACGCATGGGTGAAGGATGTGGTACTCATATTGGCCATCCCGAATTCTTCCTCCGTAGGGAGTTTAGCACCTGCTTTCACATTGTCCTGAGGACGTGTGGCGGGCATGAACAGGTCTACGATTTTTTCTGTGATCTTGCCAGTAGTTAGCATGAGGTGTGGCACCAGAGCATCATTGGTCGTACAGAAGGCTAGCTGTGGATCCGTGCTCATGAGGTTGTGAAGGTAGGTCGTGCCGCTGCGGTGATGCCCTAGGATGAAAATAGGTCGCTTGACAACCGTAGCTTTGATTTTTCGATCAAAAAACAAATATTCGATCAGCTGAAATGGGGTATTTAGGATAGCAATCAGTGTGATGAATAACGCTTTGGGTAGCAAATACCAGTTGATCGCAAAACGATACTGAGCGAGCACCCTAATCCAAGTTTTGATATCCATCCCCATAGCTGTGTGCTTGAAAATATGAAAGTAATCTTTGACCTGGTGTTTTATCAGCATAGATTTATTTTTTGGTAAAACTAACCGATCCTTGTTTTTAAAATCTACTTGATCCAATTGAAAACTTATCTACGTCCTCTTGCTTTGTTTCTAGGCCTGATCAGTCAGTCATGGTGTCTGCTGGGGCAAACTACCGCGATCAGTGGGCGAGTACTGGAGCAAACGTCACGAGAGCCAGTCCCTTTTGCTCATGTTTTCCTGAAGGGAACGCAAATTGGAACGTCTAGCAGGCTGGATGGTGAGTTTCAATTGCAGGTCAAAAGTGATCATTTACCTACCGATACGATGGTCGTTTCTTCCTTGGGTTATATAACGCAGCAGGTGGTAGTCACGCAGCATACCGAAATCGAAGTGATGTTAGAGCCTGAGATGAAAGTCATGGATGATTTGGTCGTGACCGCTGGTGAGAATCCAGCATACATCGTCATGGATCAAATTATTGCACATAAGAATTCGAACAATCCAGACCGACTCCAAAACTATCGCTGCGAAGAGTATTCTAATATTCGTTTTGACCTAAACCATCTCACCGAGAAGGTGAAAAATAATTTCTTGTTGCGGCCTTTTGATTACATCTGGGACAAAGCGGACACTACTGGAGATGGTGTGAGCTTCTTGCCCGTGCTATTGGTCGAAAAGCAATCCGAACACTACTACCGACAGTCTCCGCTCAAACGCAAAAGTTTGGTCAGAGCCAAGCAGGTCACAGGGCTACCTGGGCCTAGAATTCTTGAATTTGTGGAAGAACTATACTTTACCCCCAATGTCTACGAGAATTATATGGTGATTTTGGAGAAGAATTTTCCCAGTCCGCTGATTGATAACTATCAGCTGCACTATGAGTACTACCTGGACAGTACAGGAACTGGAGAGGACAAAGAATACACGCTACAGTTTCTGCCGAAGCGTGCACGAGATTTAGCCTTTAAAGGCCAGATGACGGTGGACTCTGCGAGTTATGCGATCAAGTCGATCTCTTTGCGCTTTGACATCATGGCCAATGTCAATTTTGTGCGGAGCTATCAGGTAGAGCAGAATTATCGTGAGGTGGGTAGTGGGCAGTGGATGTTAGCCGAATCCAATGTGCTGGGAGACTATACAGTTGTGGAAAATTCGTCTGACCTGACCGGGTTTTTTGGGAGGAAACGAGCGGTGTTTGATCACTATGTGATCGATACAGCAGCGTACAAAAAGGCCTACGATGGAGTAGAGGTGATAGAAGAGCAGGCGGGTGCTGGGGACTATGACGAGTCCTATTGGGCGGCCAACCGAGTCGGTACACTTAGCTTGCAAGAGGAAGGCGTACAGCAGATGGTGAAGGAGCTGAAGCAAGACCCCGCTTTTGTCTCCCGAAAGAATATCGTGGTAGGAGTAGCGACAGGTTATGTGCCGTGGCGGTGGATGGAAATTGGAGATTTTTATACCTTCTACAGCAATAATTATGTAGAGGATTCTCGGTTGAAGTTCGGTTTTAGAACTAGAGAAAAGCTTGATTTCCCTTTGTCCGGTTCGGTGTACGGTGCCTATGGTTTTCGTGATGAGCGGTGGAAGTATGGTCTACAAGCAGCCTGGCGTTTGGGGCAGGCGGACGATACACGAGTCGGGTTTCGTTTCAAGGACGACATCATTCAGCTCGGTCGCAGTGTCAATGCGCTACCTATCGATCACATTTTGACCTCTTTCGTGCAGATTGGCAATACCGTCTCTCGTGTCTATGAGCAACGATGGTCTGGTTATTTGGAGCGAGATCTGATGACAGGAATGGTGGCGCGTTTGGGGTATTTTGATGCTATGATGAGTCCTACGGATACCGTGCAGTTTTATGAAATGGGACAGACGCATACAGCGCAGCACTATCGTGCCAGTGGTCTAGAGGTGACCTTCAAAATGAGTTGGCTCAATGATAACCTGGACGGGGATTTTTACAGTCGGCCGGATATGAAAAAGGAGTTTAGGAGGTTTCCAGACCTTGGGCTACAGTGGCTGTATGCTGATCGTGGCTTTGGAGGGAATGTTTCTTATCATAAGTTGACAGGCCAACTCAGCCAATATCTGCGAACTAAAAGCCTGGGCTATTTTCACTACCGAGTAGAGGTAGGGCTGACCGAGGGAACTGTTCCCTATCCATATCTCAATACGCCATTTGCTAATCAGCTCGTGCTATATGACGACATGGCTTTCAACCTAATGCACTACCTAGAATATGTGGCCGATCGCTATGTCACTGCCCATATTCAGCAGCACTTTGACGGATTGATTATGGACAAGATACCGCTGATCAATCGATTGAAGTGGCGCAGCTTTGTTTTTGCTAAGGGCTACTGGGGTAGCCTGTCTGCTCAAAACAGGAGCAGTTCCTATGACTTGCCACAGCAGACAGTAGGAATCATCGACCCCTACTACGAGGTAGGGTTTGGGTTGGAAAATATCTTTAAGATTGCGCGTGTGGATTTTGTCTGGCGGCTCAACGATACGACACTGCCCGACAGCTATCAGTTTATCGTGAAACCGTCGTTTCGTTTTTCTTTTTAAGAAGCTAGGTTTTATATACGGCGCTTATTTAGATGGATACGGTAGCGTAATAGTCACCTTGGTACCTTCATGAAGTTTTGACTCGAACGCTAGGGTGCCGTTGTGTTTTTGGATGAAACCATAGCTGATGGAGAGCCCAAGTCCTGTGCCTTTTCCTTGTTCTTTGGTGGTGAAGAATGGGACTGTGAGTTGAGGGAGGTCTTCTTCGCTGACACCATCACCATTGTCGATACACTCAATGATGACTTGATCGGCTTCTTGTCGTGTGTTAAGGATAATTTTTCCAGTATCGGCGATGGCATCACTGGCATTGTGGATGATGTTGATGAAGACTTGGTGTAGGTTTCCAATATTGCCGAGGATAATGAGCGGTTGTTCGTTAAAATTTCTTTCTATTTCTACCCGATCTTTCAGTTCGTTGGTGAGGAGGGTGAGGCTATTTTCGAGGATGGCATGTAGGTCACATTTCTCGTCAAAGGATTCTTTGCTTCGGCTAAATTGGTTTAAGCCTTTGACGATTTTGATTGCTCTGTCTGCACCTATTTTGATACTCCCCATCAGCTTTTTGAGATCTGGGTCTGTATGTAGTTCTGTGTTGTTGAGGTAGATTTCTAGTCCACGATACCCTCCCATGATGAAGTTGAGAGGGTTGTTGATTTCGTGTGCTACACCAGCGGTAAGTATCCCTAAGGATGCCATTTTTTCGGACTGGATCAGTTGCGCTTGCGTGTTCTGGAGGTCGTTCATGGCTTGGGTTAGTTCGGCGGTACGTTGTTCGACCAGTATTTCGAGATTTTCCCTGTAGTTTTCGAGTTCAGAAGCGACTTTTTTCTTTTCGGTGATGTCATGGAGTACGGTTTGGATGTACTGTTCATTGTCTAGCTCGACGAGATTGAGTCGGACAGAAACATCGAATAGCTCCCCATTTGGTCGCTGGTGTACCCATTCGAAAATTTGTGGTTCACCCTTGTAAACTTTTTCAAAGATCACATCTGACTTGTCTTTAGATCTTTGGCCATCGGGCTGGAACTCTGGACTGAATTTGTCAGGTGATCGACCGATCAGATACCCCGGCTCACATTGAAACATTTCATAGGATTTGGGGTTGCATGCTGCATAGCACCTGTCTTTGATCAGGATAATAGCATCGAGAGAGCTCTCGTATAATACACGGTATTTCTCTTCATTGTCAGCGAGTTGGGTAGTTTGTGTTACGTTTTCATCAAAGAGTTTTTGGTTCTCTGCTAGCTGATTTTTTAGCGAGATTTCAAGTTCTTTTTGCTTACTCAGGTCAATGAGGGTTCCTGTCATTCTGACGGCACGGTTGCTTTGGTCTTGCGCTATGACTTTACCCCTAGACTGAAACCAGAGCCAGTTTCCATTTTTGTGTTGGATGCGGAGGGTAGCTTCGTGTAATTCGTTGAGCCCTTTGAGATGCTGGACAAAAAGAGGGTGTGCCGCAGCGTAATCTTCAGGATGTACAAGTTTCTTCCACTTGGCTTGATTTAGGGGGCGAAGTTCAGAAGGATGGTATCCTATAATATCAAACCATGCATCGGATATGATGAGTCGACCCGTGGCGAAATTTAAATCCCACAGCCCTGCTCTAGTAGCGTCTATGGCAAGCCTTAACCTTTCTTCATTTTGTTCAATTTTAGCCGCGTTTTGTTTCTGAATAATGGAATAAAATACGAAAGCAAAAAGGACAGGAATCAATGCACCGAGGATGTCTTCGAACTCTTCTATATAAAAGAATAATAGAGCAAAATAAGCAAGCAGTAGAATTAAAAGTGAACCGAAAAGGAGACCGTCCATTTCAGTGATTTTTTTCCTTTCTCTAATGAGGATAATAAATGAAATAGTGATCAAAATTAGAGATATGGAATCTATTACATGCGTCATGATCAAGTTAGGCTTTGGATGATGATTGGGTGGATTTCCAAATCCACAAGAAGATGCAAAGTGATCCTAGCATGTAGAAGATATGTTCTAGGTAATCAAATAGGAGATGGAACAAGAAACCTTCGAGTATGGTGAACAACCAACCAAGCATGAGCAATGCGTAGCTACCCATTAAGTACCTCCAATGGGGTATTCTTGATAGGGTTTTGAAATAGATGATAGCAAATATTAGGACTATGACACTGATTAGAAGCATCAAGACTTCATTTTCGTATAGCATGGTTTCTTGGTTAGTCTAAACTATCTCTTTAAGATACTTATTGCTTTGTTTTTAAATGTGTTTTATAACAAAAATGTTTTGTTGACAGGTTTTAAGCTGTCATTTTTTTCTTTTATGACACGATATTCAGCATAAGGTTTTTAATTATTTCTGTCCTAATCTCTGTAACAAACTTACTTTTAAGTTGAGAAACGTAAAAGTAAGTTTGTTAACTTAAAAATAAGTTGTATCATTGTTTAGCTGATTCAAACAAACGCATAAAGCAATGACGACTTTAACTAAGGCAGAAGAGAAAATCATGAAGATTCTCTGGGGTATTGAAAAAGGTTTTATCAAGGATATCATCGATGAATACCCCAACCCAAAACCTCCTTACAACTCTGTTTCGACGATTGTTAGGGTCTTGGTACAAAAGGAAATTGTTGGGTTTACAGCTTATGGCAATTCACACCAGTATCATCCATTGATCAGTAAGGAAGACTATAGCAAAGGCCAGATGTCACGTCTGGTTTCTGATTATTACAACAACTCCCTTTCTAAAGTGCTGAGTTTCTTCTCGGAGAGTAAACAACTGGACGAAAAGGAACTGGATGAAGCGATGCGGATGCTGGAAGAACTAAAGGCCAAGAAAAATGGATAGGTTTTTAATATATCTACTGGAGTCTAGCTTGATTTTGGTCGGGTTTTATCTGCTCTACCATTTGGTGTTGAGGCCTGAGACCTTTTTTTCACTCAATAGATTTTATTTGATTACGATACTTCTGGTCAGCCTCATTTTTCCATTACTTAGTTTTGATTTTGGTACAGATGAATTGCCTGCGGTCAAAGCACCAATATTAGAAGTTAGTCAAGCCAGAAAGGCTTATTATGATGCTTTTGAGTTGTGGTCTTTTGATCATCTATCAGGCAATGTCGTGTCAGAAGTGACTTCAGTAAGCATCTGGTCAGGTATCAATTGGTGGCAACTGTCTCAGCAGGTCTTTGTTGTCATCTATTTGATTGGTGTAGTGGTTTGTCTCTCTAGAACTTTCTGGACTTTTCGATGGGTCTTTGGTTTGATCAGGCAGTATCCACTCCAAAAAATGGATGACTTGACACTGGTCAAAGTCGCCTATCCTATCGCACCTTTTTCGTTTTTGAAATTTGTCTTTGTACACGAGGTTATGATCGGCTCGACGGAGTTTGACCAGATCTTGGCACATGAACGTACGCATGTCCATCAAAGACACTCCATAGATTTAATTATTGTTCAACTTTTGGCGGCCTTTCTCTGGTTCAACCCTGTGATCTGGCAGCTGATTAAATCCCTAAAAACAACACATGAATATATAGCAGATAACAAAATAATGAATGCGGGTTATTCCTTGGTTGAGTACCAGTCTTTGCTTTTGAGACAATTGATCAGCAACAACTCATACGGGTTGGTACACAATTTCAATTTATCATTTATCAAAAAAAGAATAACCATGATGAAAAATCAAAAATCAGGCTGGTCGGGCAAAGTAAAAGTAGCCCTAGCCATCGCAAGTACAATTGTTTTTAGCGTACTGATCGTCCAGTGCAATTCCACAATGGATGAAACAAGCATCATAGAGAATGAAAGTTCAGTGGCAAGCATAGAGGCAAAAGGTGTCAACTTGCCTATACTTCCAGATGTTCCTTTTTATTCCTATTTACCCAGTGAGGACGCAGTAGAAATTACGATTGTCGAGGATAAAATCACCCTTGATGATGAGGATGTTCAGGTAGTTGACATGGCTCTTTCGGTTGCCGAAAAAATAACCGAGCAGGGGATCATCATTTTAAGCGTAGATGCACAGCAACCTATGAAACTGGTGAGAGATGTGCAGACAGAACTCAGAAGGGCTAATAGAAGAAAGGTTCTATATCTTGGGCAGACCACTACGGGAAAAATCATGGAATCCGCCATGCTGTTGCCCCCACTCCCAGGAGCACCTAATGAGCATGGGGTTAAGTTGCCAGAGATAGATGCGGCCTATATCGCTAAGCATGACCTCCATATATTGAGAGTAGAAATGGGAGAGGACAGGGGAGTGACAGTTCAGCAGGAGGTCTATGATTTCGTGACGAGTGAAGTTGCCGAGGAACGAAGTAATTATGTGGTTCAGGCAAAATTTCAGGATGAAGACAGCTACAAATCATATCTTCAGAACTTAGCCTATATACAAGAAGGGTTCAATCAAATCTATCAAGAGAGAACTCAATCCATGTTTGGCAAGAACTTTATGGATTTGAACAAAGAAGTTCCCGAAGAAAAGGAACAATACAATGCTGTTCGAAAAGGGATCCCAAGAGCCATCTCTATTTCTGAGAAATAAATTTTGGTGTCAATAGATTTGAAAAGGAGAATCCATGTAAGGTTCTCCTTTTTGATGTTTATAAAAGGGTGATACTCTACAGTCATGCTATCTTTGAGTATGAAAAAAACTCAAAGTGATAAATTCATCGTTGATCAAGAGCAAGATTGGGAAGTGATCGATGACAAGATTCGTCGGAAAATTACGGGCTATGACGACCGATTGATGATGGTGAAGGTGGCGTTTCAACAAGGCGGGATAGGTGCCATTCATGATCATCCACACACCCAGGTGACTTATGTAGAGAGCGGTTCCTTTGAGCTCACCATGGGAGACGAGATCAAAATCATGCATGGAGGAGATTCTTTTTTCGTCCCACCCAATACGCCACACGGGGTGGAGTGTCTTGAAGAGGGGATTCTCATCGATGCGTTTAGTCCAGTACGAGAGGATTTCTTGTCATAACGTTTTATGGAGCGATCACCAATTTAACTTTCTCGGTATAGTCAGAGGTGGCTATGGCTAGGATGTAAACGCCTTCGGTCAGACCATCTGTACGAAGGGTGAGGCTTTGGATATAGTCTTTTTTTTGCGTCATGATGGTGTTTCCATAAGTATCGTAGAGCGAAATAGTTTTTTGAAGCTCGTCAGGATGTTCGAAATATACTGTCAGTACTCTGTCACTACTACGGACAGGGTTGGGGCCATACGAGATACGCGAAGAACTGGTTTGCTCTTCAGTAGGAATCTCTCCATTAAAATACCGTTCGGCGAAAGCGAAAGCTTGGTGACCAATGCGGTAACCGATCCGTCTGCCGGCTATGTCATCTACTGGAGGATGGATTCCTCCCCAGATGCGAGACAAGCTGCACTGGTCTGAGGCATCTTGATATCGTGCCCATTGGAGTGTGAGATCTTCGCTAGGGCCAGTTTCGAATACCAAGAAATTGTCTTTTCGAGCGACAAACTCTCCCATGCCACCGGGGAAGTATTCGCTACCAGTGAGTAAAGAAAGTATCTCCGCTGCGGCTCTTGAAAACGTAGAATGTCCAGAAACATATCCTGCAAACGGAGGTGTTACAAAAGAAGGGCGCTGGTAAGGTTGCCACCTGGTCGCAGGTATCCAATCGACACGTTTGGTTTCGTCAGCTCCTTCGTAGTAGTTCCCAGGGACTTTCCAAGCCTTGATTTTAATCTCATTTTCAAAATTCCCAAATTGATTGATGGGGTCCGATGCAGCGATGATCTCTACTTGGTCAGGTATCAGCGGTATCCCAGCGGGGTGGTAGTTAGGGAGCGATGCGTCGCTGCTCTGTCCTCGTTCGGCCATGGATCGTATGGCGGAGATAGGACGGATGTAGTCGTAGTAGCCTTTGATTCCCCAAGCGGTGACCGCTACGTCATGCATGGCTCCTCCTAGTGCAAAATAAGATTTTACATTCCACTCTAATGCATCCATGGGCTGGTCTTCTCCTTTGTATTTTCTCTCGAAATCTGGATGGTCATTGACGTGATTGAGCAGAACGAACCAGTGACCAGGTGGTGTCTCTGAGTCTGGACCGTCTGCCCAGAACTCTGCCAATACACGCGTATAGTCTGCACGTAATACTGTCTGTGTTTCGTAGGGTAGACCTGTGACTGGATTGGTGGAGTAGCCTTGACTTATATCTCCTCCATTTTCAAAATCATAGAAACCGGGATAATCTGCTAAAGTTTTTGGGAGCTGGTCTAGAGGAATGTTACCTATGGAATTTGGCGAAATATCCCAGCGGACACTGTCAGTAGGGTCGTGATGTGACGACCACTGTGCAACTAGACCAAACCCCCATTGGTAGTTTTGCAATGCGGTATCGTCCGGAGCTAAATTCAAGTAGGTTGGATTGCCAGGATCCATATAGACGAGGTATTCGTGACCATCGCGTCTTTTTATATTTAGGTCTGATTCGTCCAAGGAAAAGGGGATCACCTGTCCCCACTCAGGACCGACGAACTTTGGTGTACTGGCTCCTTCGCTCAGGCCAGATTGACCGACGAACTCGTCGAAACTCAGCGGTTGCCATCGATTGGGGTCTGCAATGCGGTTGGTTCCATAGCCATCCGGGAACATGGCTGGGTTAGCTGTTTCGTAGAATCTACAGGCATAGTTATGCGCTTCATTAGAGCCATCATTTAGTCCATGAGCGATGATCTGTTCGGCGATATAGTTGCCTAAGTCGTGCGGATCGGTGGTGTAGCTTTCTGTACTGTAGTCTTCTAGGTTGTTCGGGTTACTTGAGTCTATTTGGCTAAGCAATTGATCGTATCGTCGCTGTAGGGTGGTAGAGGCTGCTGGAGAGTTTTTGAAGCGGTGCGTGATGAGACGGTGAGCTGCATAACTTAGAGCAATCTCTTGTGCTTCTTTTTGAGTCATCCCTGATGGAATATTAGTTCCCTCGTAAGAGATGTAAAAACCCCTGTGCTCATGGCCTAAAAAGTAGGTCGAAGCACTGGTTTCGTAAGCAGCCCATGCATCATACATCGCGGCAGAGATGTGAAACAGGTTTCGTGCATGGACAGTAGGACGTGCCTGATCATTTCTGATCGATTCGAGGAGTAGTTCATTCCACTGCCTAGCGACCGATTGGGCCAATGCAGTACCGTGCAGTAAGATTAGCAGGAGGGTTATTATCGATCTGAGCTGGAGTTTCATCCTTACCAAATTAACGCAAAAAAGAAAGGAAGCCAATTTGACTTCCTTTCTTTTCGCTCTGATTTGAGGATCAGGTTAACCTACTTTTTCTACCACAAGGTTGTGGTTGGTATAGATGCAGATGTCTGCGGCGATGTTGAGGCTTTCTCTGACCATTTCTTCGGCGGTCATTCTGTCGCCGGCGTGTTTTTTCATGGCGAGGGCAGCAGATTGCGCATACATACTACCTGACCCGATGGTTGCGATATCGTGATCGGGTTCTAGGACATCTCCTGTTCCTGATACGATGAGTATTTCTTCCTTGTCAGCGACGATCAGCATGGCTTCTAGTTTGCGGAGGTAGCGATCGGTGCGCCAGTCTTTGGCGAGTTCGATGGCGGCACGCTTCATGTTGCCACCGTAGGAGTTGAGCTTTTCGTCCATCCGCTCTAGGAGTGTAAATGCATCAGCCGTAGAGCCAGCAAACCCTGTGACGATTTTGCCGTCTTGGAGTTTTCGAATTTTTTTGACGTTGCTTTTGGCTACTGTATTACCGAGTGTAGCCTGTCCATCCGCGCCAATGGCTACTTCGCCGTTGTGCTTGATGGCGCATACTGTGGTAGATCTTATTTTGGGATAGTTTGACATGTGTTTTGTGTTTAGATCTAAGTGAACGAAATAAAAAAGCGGCTGTTTCAAATACACGATGGTGATCGAAACAGCCGCTTACAATTTTATACTTATGGTTTACACCAAAATTCTAACGGGGTCTTCGATGAAGCCTTTGAGTGTCTGCAAGAATGCTGATCCTACTGCTCCATCTACCGTTCTGTGATCACATGTCAACGTCACTTTCATGATGTTGCCAGGTACAATCTCACCATTTTTCACGACTGGAGTCGCCTTGATCGCACCTACTGCGAGGATACACGATTCTGGTGCGTTGATGATAGAAGTGAACTCAGAGATACCGAACATACCGAGGTTAGACACGGTGAAGGTGTTGCCTTGCATTTCGTCCATTCCGAGCTTTTTCGCTTTTGCTTTTCCACCAAATTCTTTGACCTCAGCAGATATCTGAGCAAGAGATTTGTTGTCAGCGAATTTCACTACTGGTACAACCAGACCGTCTTCGATTGCCATCGCAACTCCTACACTGACGTGGTGGTTCATGCGAATGCTGTTGGTCTCGCTGATCCATGAGCTGTTGACTGCTGGGTGCTTTCTGAGGGCTGCAGCGACTGCTTTGATCACGATATCATTGAATGAGATTTTCACTGGAGCGATCTCGTTGATGCTTGCTCTGGCTTCCATCGTTTTGTCCATGTCGATTTCCATGGTGAGGTAGAAGTGAGGCGCACCGAATTGGCTTGCATTGAGACTTTTTGTAATCGCCTTTCTCATCTGCGTAGCAGGGATGTCTTCATAGCTTTCTACGCCTACAGCTGCTGCGCTAGTTGCACCAGCGATGGCTGGAGAAGCAGCAGGTACATAAGCTTCTACGTCTCTCTTGATGATACGTCCTCCGTCACCTGATCCAGGGATTTTGGCGATATCAAATCCTTTTTCCTCGGCCATTTTCTTTGCCAAGGGAGAAGCGATCACTCTGCCATTAGTGTTTGATGGAGCAGGAGCGGGCGCCGCACTAGGAGCTGCTGCTTTTGCTGGAGCAGCGGCTTTTGGAGCTTCTTTTTCTGCTGGAGCAGCTTCAGCTGCAGGTGCTGCCGAGTTAGCTTCTTCAGCTTTCAATAAGGTCTCGTAATCAGCGCCTTTTTCTCCTATGATAGCAATCACGCCATCTACAGGTACGCCTTTGCCTGCCTCTACAGCAGTATATAGTAGGACACCATCGTCATAAGACTCTAGTTCCATAGTTGCTTTGTCAGTCTCGACTTCTGCTAGAATATCACCAGATTTGACGTCATCACCTACATTCTTGATCCATGCTGCGATCACACCTTCTTCCATGGTGTCACTCATTTTTGGCATTTTGACAACTGTAGCGTTGATGCCAGAGGTGTCTATCGCTTCAGCAGCAGGTGCTTCGGCTTTAGTTTCTTCAGTGCTTTCAGATTTTTCTTCTTGGTTCGCAGCACTTTCGCCACTACCAATAGATGCTACCAAGTCGTCTACATTTTCGCCTTTGTCACCGATGATTGCAATCACACCGTCGACAGGGACAGAAGCTTTTTCTTCAACTCCGATATACAATAAAGTACCATCATCGTAAGATTCTAGTTCCATGGTAGCTTTGTCGGTCTCCACTTCTGCTAATATATCTCCTGATTTTACTGTATCTCCTACTTTTTTGAGCCAAGACGCGATCACACCTTCTTCCATGGTGTCACTCATCTTTGGCATTTTTATTACTTCTGCCATGTTTTTGATTAGTTAAAAATCGAGCCGCTAAATTAGCTTTAAAAGCCCCTTATTTCAAATATATCATGGGCTAAAATTGGATTTCGTCTTGTGGGCAATGGTATTTCGTATAGTTTTCGAAATCATAAAGCCTATATTTTAAAAAATTTAAATTTGAGGCTTGCAACTAAGTAGTTTTTTCAAATGCCACTAATTCTATATTCTGATTATAAAAAGCCAAGATGGCTCGTCAACCGACATATGGAGACAATCGTACCGAGCACACTGCGTAGGGTTCGGACGGTAGTAGAGCCTGTTCGTTTGAGGAT
This sequence comes from Reichenbachiella agariperforans, assembly GCF_900142205.1. Classification (GTDB taxonomy): domain Bacteria; phylum Bacteroidota; class Bacteroidia; order Cytophagales; family Cyclobacteriaceae; genus Reichenbachiella; species Reichenbachiella agariperforans. The sequence goes on along the minus strand of NZ_FRAA01000002.1, from coordinate 122,990 downwards.
GGCTACTCAGGACGAAGATTTCTTGGATCTAGACTGGTATCGTAGAGATTCGGGAAAGTTACTCATCGTGTCCCATGGTCTGGAGGGAGATAGTCAGCGCCCTTATATTTTGGGGATGGTCAATAAATTCTATGTTGAGGGCTGGGATGTGATCGCATGGAACTATAGAGGATGTAGTGGCTCTCCCAATCGAAAAGAGCGTTTTTATCACAGTGGAGCTAGCGATGATCTCGATGCAGTAGTACAGTATGCAATACGTTTGGGGTTTGACGCGATTAGCCTGTCTGGCTTTAGTCTCGGAGGAAATTTGACTTTGAAGTATCTAGGGGAGTATGACACGCCTGAGGAGATTCGGTCAGCTGCGGTGTTTTCAGTGCCATTGGATTTGGCAGGGTGTGCTCAGGAAATAGACAAGTCGCACAACACGGTTTATTCTGCTCGTTTTTTGAAATCACTGAAAGAAAAAGTACGATTGAAATCGAACTTACTCGCCGGTTTGGTAGATCTGGACAAAGTAGCTTTATCTAAGAGTGTCTATGAATTCGACGACTTCTTGACGGCTCCATTGCACGGTTTTGGGACGGCAGACAACTATTATTCAAGTTGCAGTGCGATACATTTTGTGCCAGATATCACAATCCCGACCTTAGTGGTCAATGCACAGAACGACCCTTTTCTCTCCGAGAGTTGCTACAACACAACAAATTTCGAAACATCAGACAATGTTTATTTTGAGATGCCTAAATTTGGTGGTCATGTGGGTTTTAGTACCAAAGGTACACAGGGTGTCTACTGGTCCGAACAGCGCGCATTTGACTTTATTTCTAAGCAAGTTTAATTCATGATCGATAGGTACGCCATATTTTCAGATTTTAAAGATATCAACCAGCGCTATGGTCTGGAGGGAGAGGAGTTTACCGTCCCTAACTACAATGCATCACCAGCGCAGCAGCTACCTATCATTGCCAATAAGTCCAAGAAAGGAATTTCTTTTTTCTTTTGGGGAACAAACAAGCAGTGGTCTAACAACAAGAGCATTTCTCCAAAACTGCTGTCTGCCGAAAGAGATAAACTTACCAAATCGACGACCTTGAAAACTGCTCTGATGGACAGACGATGTGTCATTCCTGTCAATGGTTTTTATCTATGGAAGCAGTACAGCAAGAAGCGCATGACACCTCATTATTTTTATGCTACCGATGAGGAGCTGATTAGTTTACCAGGCATCTGGGAGGAATACGAAGATATGGATGGGAAGATCAACTATACCTTTAAGTTTATCGAAGTGCCTAACTATTCTGGTGTGACGGAATTCGGTGATAACATGCCTGCCGTGCTGTCCAAGGATATGGAGAAAAAATGGCTCGATGACTATAGCTCTCCTGATGAACTGATGGACATGCTGACGAATATTCCGAAGCTGACCAATCATCCCGTTTCACCACACATCACTTCTTTGACCAATAACTCTGCGGATTTGATCAAGCCTCAGGCACAGGTGGATCAACTCGGTAACTATACGCTCTTCGAATAGGACAGTTGGCTATTGCCCAAATCTGAACTAACTTAAGCATAAGACTAGATTATTAGGCCAATAGATATATCGATATGAAGCAATCAAAGATCATAGGAACGGGACATTATGTGCCTGACCATGTTGTCAAAAATGCCGATTTGGAAAAACTTATGGATACCAATGATGCGTGGATCCAAGAGCGAACAGGAATCCAAGAGCGCCGACATGTGGTGCCAGGAGGTGAAGACACGACCTCTCGGATGGGGACCAGAGCTGCACAGATGGCGATATCGCAGGCAGGGATCGAAGTGGATGATATAGATTTTATCGTATTCGCTACACTGAGTCCTGATTATTACTTTCCTGGCCCAGGAGTGATGTTGCAGCAGCAGCTGGGGTTCAAAAAAGAAATAGGTGCTCTGGATGTTCGTAACCAGTGTTCGGGTTTTATCTACGGGGTATCGGTCGCAGATCAGTTTATTAAGACAGGCATGTACCGAACTGTACTCGTAGTAGGTAGCGAAGTGCACAGTGGTGGGCTGGACATGACGACCAGAGGTCGAGGGGTGTCGGTGATATTCGGAGATGGTGCTGGAGCGGTCGTGATGCAGTCCACAGATGAAAAACACAAAGGAGTTTTATCTACGCACCTTCATTCCGAAGGGCAGTTTGCAGAAGAGCTTGCTTTGATAGGGCCTGCGACTACTGACTGGATTCCTAATTATATCGAAAGAAATGACCCAGAAGATCTTCGTTACTATCCACACATGAATGGCAATTTCGTCTTTAAGAATGCTGTGGTACGTTTTCAGGAAGTGATTCATGAAGCTTTGATCGCTAATAATCTTGGAGCGAATGAAATAGATCTTTTGATTCCTCATCAGGCCAATCTGCGCATCAGTCAGTTCATCCAAAAGCAAATGAATCTACCCGATGAGAAAGTCTTTAACAACATCCAAAAGTATGGCAATACTACAGCGGCATCTATACCACTAGCGCTTAGTGAAGCCATGCATGCTGGCAAAGTGAAGGATGGGGACTTGATTTGTCTAGCAGCATTCGGTAGTGGGTTTACTTGGGCGTCAGCACTGATCCGGTGGTAATGAAGAACTGTTTAACCCTAGCATACAATTTGCTCGTATAGGGAGTAATAAATCAATTGGCTTATATGCATATCATTCAGCGCGCCGTATTAGTGGCACTTTTATTCGTAGCAGAATCTTCATTCGCCCAGGACTTTTATAAGAAGGTGATCAATGACACTACTTTGATCAAATCAGGAAAAGTGATCAAAGGATTCAAGCAAGGACTTTGGATATTCAAAAGTCCAAAGGGAGCCTATGTAGCCAGTGGGTACTATGTGGATGGCGTCCCTGACAGTACGTGGTATCTCTACAAAAACAATCAGGTGGACGAAGTGATCATGCTCAGAAATGGGCAAAAGAATGGTGCTTTCATCATCTACGAACAAGGTACTGGGCTGGCGCTGTTACAAGCAGGATACAAAAACGACAAACTAGAAGGACAGTACACAGAGTATCACTTTGATGGTAGTCCTTCGCTGCAAGGGTACTATGCCAATGGAAAAAAGGACAGTTTATGGGTGGAGTTTGATGAGTACCGCAGACCGACTTTTAAGCAGCGATACAAAAACGGACTATCCGCTGGGGAATGGGTTTTTTATCATTCGAATGGACAAGTAGAGATTCGTCAGCACTATACCAATGGCTATCTCGATGGTGCCTATGAAGAAAACTATAAGAGTGGCATGCCCTATATAAGGGCAACGTATCAGTACGGCTCGCTCAACGGTCAGTACAAGGAGTATTTTCCGACTGGGGGAGTGAGTGTCAAAGGAAAATATGAATCGGGGCAAAAGACCGATGTGTGGATGACCATGACCGAAACGGGTAGCGTCTACTCTATCGGAGATTACAAAAATGATTTGAAGCATGGGCATTGGAAGTATTTCTATCCATCGGGTGCGCTGGAACTAGAAGGGCAATATCTACATGATCAGAAAAATGATCAATGGATGGAGTATTATGAGTCAGGTAAACTCAAATCCATCGGTAGCTTCAAGTTGGACTTGAAAAACGGGCTATGGGGGCACTTCTACCAAAACGGCCAACTGAAGCAAGATGAACACTGGAAGAACGGCTATTTGCTAGAGGTGAGTGACTATTATACAGGGAAGGGGGCAAAACTGCCCAAAGGCACATTTAGCAATGGCAATGGAGTCAAGTACACCTACTACGCTGATGGAACACTTCAGTCCGAAGAGACCTTCGTCGGAGGAGAAGCGAACGGTCCTGCCAAATACTACAGTGACAATGGCGACCTAGAATCCCAAGGTCAATACGAGGAGAATGAAGCTTCAGGTACTTGGCAGTACTTCAATAAACGCGGCAAAGTCATTCGTGAGAAAACGTTTTAGTGGATATACCTAGAATAAAATATACATAGCAGTATGTATTGACTTGATTACTCCATGGTTATCGGTTTAGAGCACTTTTTCAGATGTATAGTTTCGTGATCCTCATACGGTGCTAATAGGAGTCTGTGAATATTATATTCTCAATCAGTTTTTAGGTTTGTTTTGGTTAGGGTAAGGCATTTTTCTGGTTGTGCTATTTCTACATAATGGTAGAACAGCCAAGCGAGATCGGCGGATATGAGAACGAAAATTCAAGCAGTTATCACAGAGTAAGAAAGCTAAACTGATAGAGAAATCCTCCAAAAGCAATCGGTATCAACAGACAAAAATTGAGACGATCGCTTTTGGAGGGACAATACTCTACTTTACTTCTAATACTACCACAGAGGCAGGAGGCAACGTCACTTCAAGTTGCCCGCCTTTAACCTTGAATTCTTTGAAATCAACAGGTTGAATTTTGCTTGGCTTGTCGAAGGAGTTGTGGTCTTGGATTTTAGCAGAAGCCAAAACACTACCTGAGACATCTGCTTTTTTAACTCCCGATAGTGGGATGCTCACTGTCTGAGACTGGCGAGCGTCGATATTGACTAGCGAAATATGTGTGATTCCAGCTTGATCGACGGACGCCGAAGCGGATATCGCGGGTAGTTCGTTTGCCCCATTTTTGTAAGTGGCGTTGTTTTGGATTTTGAGCGGGAGCAGTTTTGCATCATGATGTACCGTGTACATTTTCATGACATGGTAGGTCGGTGTGAGTATCATTTTTTCTTCTTTCGTCAGGATCACGGCTTGTAGCACGTTGACACTTTGAGCGAGGTTGGCCATTTTGACTCGGTCCGCGTGGTTGTTGAATATGTTGAGTGTCATGCCTGCAATCATGGCATCTCTCATGGTGTTTTGCTGATAGAGGAAGCCGGGGTTGGTACCTTCTTCCACATCGTACCATCCGCCCCATTCGTCGACGATCAGGTCGATTTTCTTTTCGGGATCGTACTTGTCCATGATCGCTACGTGTTTGGTGACGAGTTCTTCCATCTCCCAGGCACGCTGCAAAGTGATGAAATACTGCTCCTCGGTGAACTGAGAAGCGGACCCCTTGTCGTTCCAATCAATCACCGAATAGTGGTGTAGAGCGAGACCATCTACGAGATGAGCAGGGATGTTTTTCATGAGTGTTTCGGTCCAGTTGTAATCATTGCTGCTGGCACCAGAGGCGATACGTTGGATGTTACTCCCAGTCATGTAAGTGGCAAATTGGCGATAGACATTCGCGTAGTATTCGGGGGTCATGTGACCACCACAGCCCCAGGCTTCATTGCCTACTCCCCAGTACTTTACATTCCATGGGGTTTCTCTACCGTTTTCTTTGCGCAGCTCTGACATGGGACTCACGCCTCCGTTGTTGGTGTACTGCATCCAGTCGGCAAACTCCTTGACCGTGCCGCTGCCTACATTGCCAGAGAGGTAGGGTTCTGTCTCGAGCAATTCGCACATGTTGAGAAACTCATGTGTACCAAAGCTGTTGTCTTCGGTCACACCGCCCCACCATTGGTTGACGATGGTTGCGCGCTGGTCTTTTGGTCCTATGCCATCCTGCCAGTGGTAGGTGTCTGCAAAACAGCCCCCAGGCCAACGGAGGTTGGGAATTTGTAGTTCTTTGAGTGCTTCGATGATGTCGTTGCGTACGCCATCGGTATGAGGGATCTTGGTTTCGTCTTCTCCGACATAGAAGCCACCGTAGATACAGCGCCCGAGGTGCTCGGCAAAGTGACCGTAGATGTGCTTGCTGATCGTTGGCCCGTTTGTTTTGGTATCGATTTGTACCTGGATGTCTTGTGCTGAACTCAGGGTCCAGCCACATACGAAGGAAAGTAGTAATGTTAGTTGCTTCATGTTCGTGTTGTTTTTTGTCTAAATCTATAAGGTATGCCTCGTTTTCATCCGTGGCAAATGTCTCTTTGTAGCGCCCTGATTTGCCCACGTATAGTACTTATGGATTAGAACCCGCTACTATGGCATCCAAAGCTCGTTGGTCGTAGACTGTGTTGGTTGCTCTGTCAAACAGTGCGGAACTCAGGTCACCTTTGTTTCCGGCATCCCAGTAGAAAGGGATCATGCCGTTGGCCTTGGCTTGTCGTGTCACGTATTCGAGGTAGTGAGCTCGAGAGGCGAGGTGCAAGTCCAAGTTGTCCCCGGTCAGGCTCAGTCGCTGTACCACGGCGTATTCGCCCATGATCATGGGAATTCCTTTGTCGAAAAACTGTGTTTTCATCAAAGCCATCAGGCGATCTACATCTGCCTCTTCTCCCCACGTCGCATTGCGATCTACATCTGTAGTAGAGTGGAAGTTAGCTCCCCAGTAGTAGAACATCTTGCCCCAACTGGCATCCTCACCCATGAGGCAATATTGGAAAGGGGTGTAGTAGTGTACCTCGACCATCATTTTGTCAGCGATCTCGTCGGTTGGGAGGGTAGACATGAGGTTGTGGGTTTTTTCGACATCTGTGGAAGGTCCCTGTACAATCAGCACACGGTGACTGTTTTTTCCACCAGTGGCGCGCACAGCGTCTACAAATGTTTGGTGGTAGCTGTCTAGGATAGCCATTTGCTCAGCATCCTCTACGTTGGGTTCGTTGGTGCCGGCGAAGATCAAGTGCTCGTCAAAATCGCGGAGGTGGGTAGCGATTTGCTCCCATAGCGCTTTTTGTTTGGCATTGTTGGCTATTTGATATTCGGGCGTGATGTTGTTTTCGAGCCATCCTCCGTCCCAGTGGATGTTGAGGACGGTATACATGTCGTTATCCACGCAGTATTGTACGACCTCCTTCACTCGGTTGAGCCAATCCTCCGAAATTTTGGCAGTGGCCTGGTTTTCGATGTACTGATCCCATGCACAGGGGATTCGGATGGCGTTGAATCCATTTTGTTTGACAAGTTGGATGAGCTCTTCGGTGACTTGGGGGTTGCCCCAAGCGGTCTCGCTACCGATGGCCTCTAGGGTGTTTCCGATGTTCCATCCGATGGTCATCTTGTCGTAGAGTTGCATGGCTGTACTGCCCATGCCGCTGGCGTCTGGCGCGAGTGGGTTGGTGTTGTAGTCAGGGTATCCTTGAGTTTGAGAGACGGTGATTTGGCTCGTCGGAGCTCCCTCGGCACTGAGGAGGAGTGTCGTGCTGCGGGCCTCAGATAGCTCGCTGCTTGCGACTACTGTGACCGTAGTGGTTCCTATGCCGCCACTGCTTGGGGTGATGTTGAGCCAGTCCGCGTCCGATTGGAGTGTCCAAGCTTCGGCTTCCGAGCTAATCTCGATATTCTGTGAGTTAGCGAAATCACCCAAGTCTATGGAAGTAGTATTTGCGCTCAGCGCATGGAGATAGTCCGAGATCAACTGGGAAATAGAGACATGGACAGGGTCAGCATCACCAGCCGTGACAATCAAGTCTTCGGTTTTCGGTTCCAAAGTTTTACCCTCGACTGTCAGCGTGATTTTGGCTTTATTGCCAATCCCTCCGTCACTAGAGAGTGTGAGCCAGTCCGCATGGTACTCAAGTTGCCATTCTCCGGCATTGGTTTCAATCTGGATATTTCTACTGCCCCCCTCCAGCGGGAATTCTACTTCGGTAGGGGTGACGGATAGGGTGTGTGATTCTTCTTGGTTGCATGCCGTCATCGTCAGCATGACTAGTAGGGATAGTAAATAGCCTTTCATCTTTCTTATATCTGCTTGTTCAAGTCGAACAATGATAGAGGGATAAGGAAGAAGTGCTTTTGCAAAAGCGGTAAAAGGCTTTGCAAAAAATGCGGGAGGGTGATGGTATGACTCGCTTCGGGGTAACTTATGTACAGTCTCGGTATTCACTAGGACTTTGTCCTACTTCATTTTTGAAGACTCGGTTAAAGTGACTCTGGTTGTTGAACCCGACTTTGTAGGCGACTTCTCCAATGTTGAGCCTTGTACTGGAGAGCAACCTTTGTGATTCCTTGATTCGAATGTGGTTGATATAGCTTTTGAAATTGCAGTTGAATTGCTCTTTGATGGTTTGGGTGATTTTGCGTGGCGAGATCCCGGTCTCCTTGGCGACTGACTCAATGCTCAACTGGCTGTCTTGAAAGTGCGTATTGATGTAATCAATGAAGCTTTCAATGGGTTGTTTTTTGTCCAGCTGGAGTGCTTGATATTGGACAGTGATGGAGGTGTTTTTCGCATGGTAGGCTTTGGTCAAAAAGATGACTAGAAAGAGCAGCAGGCAAGAAATAGGATAAATCAAGGCTAGTTTGGTATATAGAGGGGCATTGTCACGCGTCAATTGGATACTGTGGATCTTTAGTGTCATTGGCTGGACTATGTTAGGGGTGTAGGCTGTCCCAATATTGAGGTGGAGAGTTTGGTCCAAGGCTGGTCTTGGGTTTTCTTTCATAGGGATGCTGTGGAGCTCTTTCCACCAGTCAGGCAATAAAAAATCATCTATCGGTAGGTGGTAGCTTGTTGTCTTTTCGGATATACTGAGAAAGGTGTGGAAAGGAGCTTCGGGTTCTGACATCAGCGGAGTGAAGATGGAAAGTCCTAATTTATCGATCCCTTCCCCTTGCACACGAAACAGTAGCTCGTTGTAGTACGAAACATCGATTGGCTGCTGAGATTTGGGAGCCAATGTGATGCCGATGTAGGGGCTTTGAAACTGGTCATTGAGTTTGAAGTCTACCTGGATCAGGGAGTCATTCACTTGGAAACCGAGGATTGTAGAGTTTCCCTCATTGGCACGATCCGTATAGGTGTGGTATTCAAATTCCCGATTAGGGAAAACGCTTAAGTCTGGCTGGATCTCATAGTACAAGGTGAATACGAGCAAAGAGCATAGGAGCAGGAGAATGGGAAGCAAGAACCCCGTGCTACGGATAGTTTGGACAAACATGCTTTTTGATGCTACACTCATGGGCAAACCTCTAGGGATTGAGACTCAATGATACGTCATTTTCAAGATTTGTTTTTTCTTTTGTCCTCTTCTTTAGAAATTTGATTTTTGAATCTAAAATTTCACATCTGAAATATGTCAGGACATAGCAAGTGGTCAACGATCAAAAGAAAGAAGGGAGCATTGGATGCCAAACGAGGGAAGATTTTTGGTCGACTTAGCAAGGAGATAACCATAGCAGTCAAGGAAGGGAATAGTGGCGATGCGGAGGCTAATCCACGTTTGCGCTTAGCGATTCTCAATGCTAAAGGCTCCAATATGCCAAAAGATAACATTGAGCGGGCGATCAAGAAAGGTCTTGGCGGAGATGCTGCGTCTTATTTTGAACAGGATTTTGAAGGGTACGCTGCCCATGGGGTGGCAGTATTTGTCGAAACACTGACGGATAATCAGAACCGTACGGTGCAGGAGGTCAGAGCTGCATTTACTAAGAACAACGGGAGTTTGGGGACGAATGGTTCGTTGGAGTTTATTTTTGATCGAAAAGGTGTTTTTAGCCTTCCTGTTCCATCGGAAATGGATTTGGACGAGTTCGAACTGGAGCTAATAGAAGCAGGAGCAGAGGAGGTCGAGATAGAGGATGGATTTGTCATCGTACATTCGGCAATGGAGGATTTTGGCTCGCTCAACAAGAAGTTGGACTCCTTGGGTTTGGAACTGGAGAATGCCGAGCTTCAGCGTTTGCCAAAGACCACTGTTAAGGTCGACGATGAGGCGTTTCAGGAGGTGATGAAGCTTATCGATATGCTCGAAGATCATGACGATGTGCAAAAAGTGTGGCACAACCTAGAAATGGGAGAAGGGCAGGAAGAATTACTAGAAAACTGACCTAAAATAAGCTATATTGAATTTTTGATGAAACCATGTATTTAGTACCAACGATGAATTGTAAAAACCTACCTGTCTTCCTATTGATCACCTTGCTTTCATGGCAAGCAATCTGTCAAGATAAAAGCACGCAACAGGCTGCTGACACACTATCGAGGGACAGTCCTGAGATGTCAAAATTCGATGCTTTTAATAAAAGAGCGGAAGTGCTTTTTCAGATCCTTCCATTCCCTATATATTCTTACTCGCAGGAGACCGGTCAGGTGTATGGATTGGTCAAATACAATCTAATCAATATTGTCAAAGGGGATACTGTGAGTGCCGCGTCGAGTTTTAGTGCATTGGCATCTGCTTCGGCATTGGGCCAGATCAAGTTTGTAATGGGTAGCAGAGTTTATCTCAAAGAAGATAGAATTGTATTACAAGGAGAGGCGAGCTATATCAATTTTCCACAGTTTTTTTTGGGGATAGGAAATGATGTGACGCGTGAGGGGTTGGAGGAAATCTCTACGAAGAGTTTAAACTTTGTCAATTCAGCACTCTTTGCGGTCAACTATTCTAAGACGGTATATACTGGGGTGTCGCAGGAGTTCAGAAACTATTACGAAGTAGAGAAAGACAGTAGTAGTTATTTAAATGTTAACCAAGTACCTGGTTTTGAGGGGGGAGCGATCTCTGGAGTAGGGCCAGCGTTCATATATGACACGAGAGACCATCGGTACAATAGCCGTACAGGAGCTTATATTTTTACGAGTTATAAATATTTTGGGAAGTACCTAGGGAGCGATTTTGACTATGGCACTTTTACCTTAGATGTGAGAAAATTTATCAACCCATGGATGAATCATGTGATTGGTTTTCAGGCCTACACCGAACTCAATACAGGGGCAGTTCCTTTTTACTCTCTGGCGCTGCTAGGAGGCTCGGAGAGAATGCGAGGCTACTATGAAGGAGCGATTAGAGATAAAGCCATTGCCGATGTACAGGTAGAATATAGAATGCCAGTATGGAAGATATTTGGCATGGTGGCTTTCGCTAGTGCAGGTCGTGTGGCACCAGACTATAGTGCCATGCAGCTCAAAGATGTATGGATGAGCGGGGGGCTTGGCTTGCGTGTCATGGTGGATAGTAAAAACCGTGCAAACCTACGAATGGACTTTGGATGGGGACAAGAGGGAGCTAAGGCATTTGTGATCGGGTTTACAGAGTCCTTTTAAGGGGCAGTTGGCGCTGAAACATAGAAGTGTTGAAATATAAGGTACTATTGGTGTCAGGGCTATTAGTTTGGCTATCGAGTTTAAATGTGCTAGGCCAGCGAGCCAAGGATGTTGAGGATTCAATCATGAAGGTGCCTCACTCCAAATTTGATTTTTTCAACAAAAAGGCAGAAGTGCTGTTTCAGTATGTGCCATTTCCAGTCTATTCTTATGCACAGGAGACGGGGCAAGTTTTTGGTTTGGTCAAATATAACTTGTTGAATCTTGTCAAGGATGATACTGTGAGTACAGCTTCTAGTTTTACGGCATTGGCATCTGTGTCGTCCATAGGACTGGTGAAGTTCGTGCTGCGTAGTTCGGGTTATTTGAATCGAAATAAAGTCATAATCCGAAGCAAGGCTAGTTATATCAACTTTCCTCAGCAGCTCTACGGGGTAGGTAATGAGGTGACCCCAGAGAACGAGGAACAGATTAAGACAGCTAGTCTCCATTTTGCGAATACCATGATGTTCGCAGTGAATGATTCGAAAACACTGTACGTAGGGTTCAATCAAGATTTTAAAACCTATGATTTGATCGATTTCGACTCTGTGGGTTACATGTATAGCAATCAAATAGAAGGATATCAGGGAGGTGCCGTATCTAAAATAGGACCGAGTTTTGTCTATGATACTCGAGACAATAGATATACCTCTTCGGGTGGAATGTATTTAGAGATGAGTTATTCTTGGGCGGGTGCAGCGATCGGTAGCGAGTTTGATTATAGTTCGTTTGGGATAGACTTTCGGAAATTCATCAAACCGTGGTACAATCACGTTATTGCTTTTCAATTTCACACAGCAGGGACGGTAGGTGAGGTGCCTTTTTACTCTCTCAATCAACTGGGTGGGTCTGACCGGATGCGTGGCTACTTTAGTGGCGAGTTGCGTGACAAAACCATCTTAGATACCCAGGTTGAGTATAGAATGCCTGTATGGAATATAATAGGAGTGGTGGCCTTTGCGAGTACTGGGCGCGTTGCTCCGGACTACTCATCGATGACGGTGCAGGGGCTTTGGTATGGCGGAGGACTAGGGCTAAGGATTCGGGTAGATAGTAAGAATAATGCAAACCTGAGGTTAGATTATGGTCTTGGTCAGGAAGGGGCTAGTGCATTTGTCGTTGCATTTACGGAAGCGTTTTAGAATACAAAAAAACCCTGACAGTCTGCCAGGGTTTCTACATATTGTTTGATCTCCTAGAAGAGAAAACTTATCCAATCTTAGCGATCAAATCAGCAGCTCTGTTAGAGTATCCAGCTTCGTTATCGTACCAAGACGCAACTTTCACCATTTTACCGTTAGCAGAAGTGATGCCTGCATCGAAGATAGAAGAGTGTGGGTCACCTACGATATCAGAAGATACGATAGGGTCTTCAGTGTACTTCAAGATGCCTTTCATTGGGCCTTCAGCAGCAGCTTTCATCGCAGCGTTGACTTCTTCTACAGTGACTTCTCTAGATAGCGTAGCGACTAGGTCAGTGATAGATCCTGTAGGGGTAGGTACTCTCATTGAGTTACCGTCCAATTTACCGTTCAATTCTGGTAGAACCAACCCTACAGCTTTAGCAGCTCCAGTAGAAGTAGGTACCATGTTGATCGCAGCAGCTCTTGATCTTCTCAAATCATTGTGAGGACCATCTTGCAAGTTTTGATCTGCAGTATAAGCGTGGATTGTTGTGATAAACCCTTGCTCTAGACCGAAGTTGTCATGCAATACTTTAGCAATAGGAGCAAGACAGTTAGTCGTACATGATGCATTTGACATGATGGTTTCTTCACCAGTCAAGATGTCGTCATTCACACCCAAAACTACAGTTGGGATGTTACCTTTTGCTGGAGCAGAGATAACTACTTTCTTAGCACCGGCAGTCAAGTGTTGGCTTGCACCCGCTTCGTCCACGAATCTACCAGTTGACTCCAATACTACGTCGATTCCTAGGGCTTTCCATGGTAGGTCAGCAGGAACTCTCTCAGCAGTGATGCCGATTTTCTTTCCGTTGACAATGATCCCATCTGCAGCAGCTTCAACAGTCCCGTCGAATTTACCTTGAGTAGAATCATACTTCAACAAGTGAGCAAGCGTCTTAGTATCTGTAAGGTCGTTGATAGCAACTACCTCTACATTTTCTTTTTTCAATAATGCTCTGAATGCGAGTCTTCCGATTCGCCCAAATCCGTTGATGGCAACTTTAATCATTGATTAATTATTTAGTGTTTGAAAATTTTTGACAAATCTAATATAGTGAACCGCTAAATCAAACATTTCTGTCTAAAGCCTATGTTATAGTTTTGTGATTCTAATCAATAAACAGTATGATCTATTAAATAGTTCAAAACAAAAGGGGTGATTTATTGAATTGGTTCAAAAAAATGAGGCTGATAATCATGTGAGTTGAACTTATGATGATTATTGACCCTTTGTTGGGTTTTTGTTTTGTCACTCGTAGAGAGTAAACGAAAAGTATCTTTGGTGTTAGGTTTCGTTTTGCTTCCGTGACTAAATTAGAGGAGAAAAGTAGATGATGTTAAGGAATTAGAAGAATAGATCCTATGAGAAAATTACTGTTAATGTTGATGTTTGTCGCCAGTGTTAGTTGGCCGGTATTAGCGCAAAGTACGACCGTTGGTTCATGGAAGACGATAGATGATGACACAGGAAAACCTAAATCTGTAGTAGAAATCTACGAACGAGGAGGGAAATATTATGGTAAGGTCACCAAGTTGTTTCGGTCACCCGGCGAGGAGCAAAACCCAATGTGCAAGTCTTGTGATCCAAAAGATAAACGCTACCAGCAACCTGTTATAGGAATGGAGATTATCGAAGGGTTGGAAAAAGATGGAGATGAATATGAGGATGGAACGATCCTCGATCCCGAAAATGGAAAAGTGTATGACTGCAAACTCTGGGTGGAAGACGGAAACCTTCAGGTTCGTGGATATATTTCTTTTCTGTTTAGGACACAAACTTGGCTCCCCTATAAATAGATGATAGATATTTCGTTAGGGCAGCACTATGAGGAGATGTGGCGTCTGGGCTGGCAAGGGCTACAGTATAGTGATTATTTTATAGATTCGTATTTGACCTCATTGGAGGATGATATGCGATTTGGCTTGACACTGAGGATTAGACCTGACGCGGAGGTCTTGAGTCGTCTAGCAGCTTTTCAAGACGAATTAATCGAAGTAGCTCCTGAACAATATCACTATCCGAGCAGTGCCATCCATGTGACAGGCTTGTCTGTTATTTCCTGTTCTACAGAGGTTAGGTTGGGTGATTTGGAAGACCCTTCTCCATATATCACTTTGATCCAACAAGCTTTGAAAGGAGTTAAAAATACAAGTATCCTTTTTCAAGGGCTCACATTGTCGCCTGTTGGTTTATTGATACAGGGATTCCCAAACGATAGTGTTTTAGAGCAGTTACGTTCACAGCTGAGGGAGGCTTTTCGTGCTAGTGTTATTAAGCACAGCATGGATGCTCGGTACACACTGAAAACTGCCCACACGACCATTATGAGATATCAGCAGGCTTTGGCTGACCCGAAACAGTATGAAGCATTTGTTTTGGAGCATAAAGAAAGAGTTTTTGGGGCATCCCCTGTGACAGTGCTAGAGCTCGTGATCAACGACTGGTATCATACACCAGGTCGAACGAAGGTGGTGCATGCTTTTGAACTATAGTGCGTGGAGTATATGCGAAATGTAGCCAGTTGCACGTTAGGTAATTGTATTGCTAGAGAATTTCAATTAAATTAGAATTTCCACCATATCTCAACCTAGAGGGGTTACATTAATTAAGTTTGTAGTATCTAATCAAAAGCAGAAGCTTTTTATCCGATGAAGGATCACGAAATATTAGAACGGGTGAGTAGAGGGGACGAGGCTGCTTTGGACTATCTCTACAAGAAGTACTATAAGATGATGACGCGCATTGTCTTAAATAATAGCGGTACGGAAGATGAAGCCAAAGACGTGTTTCAAGATGCTTTATTGGTGTTTTGGCAGAAAGCGATTTCTGGCAATCTTGTTTTGACTTCCAAAATCAGCACGTTCATTTATAGTATTTGTCTGAACCTTTGGAGAAAAGAACTGGATAGAAAAAGCAGGCATTCTGGAGAGATGATCGAGGAAGCTACCTACCAAGATATAGAGCGGCAGGAGAAAATCAAGATTGTCAATGATTGTATCAATCAACTTGGAGATGCCTGTAGGAAAATATTAACATACCACTACTTTGACGGACTATCGATGCAAGATATCGCTGAGAAGCTCAATTTTGCGAATACCGATACGGCCAAAACGAAAAAATATAAGTGCAAGAAAAAGCTTGATTTGATGATTAAAAGAAATTATACGTCAAGTGATTTTTTAGATTAGTATGTCGATTAGAAGCAACTATAACGAACAAATAGAGGCCTATTTCAATGGGGAAATGCAAGGTGCAGACCGACTCGTCTTTGAGGGACGTGTAGAGTCAGACCCTATGCTCAAAGAAGAGTTCGTTAGACAACAGGAAATAGTCGAGAGCCTTCGCGCACACCGTGTGGCAGAGCTCAAGACTCGTTTGAATAATATTTCGGTAGAGACTACATTGATAGGGACGCTGATGCAGAGTGCGGCGTTCAAGCCCGTAGTATATGCTGTGACAGGCTTGGCAGTTTCTGTAGGCGCATACCTTTATCTTGATACGGATGCAGCTATAGAATATCACCTCCAAGGTCTGGAATCAAAAAATCAATATGCATTGGAGACGGGACTCACTGTCCATACTGCACCGAGTCTCAACTACCGATACATGCATTCGGAAAACATACTACCTGTAGCAGAAGAACGTGAAATAGCCAAAGAGGAATTGTCTAAAGGGGATGTCCCAGTGGTTACACAGGAGATTCGATTCGAAGTACCGGAGGTGGATGCTGGATATCAACAAGATGAGTTCGAGGCAGGGCCAGTGGTGGCATTGGAGTCGGCTAAACGTATCGAAGAAGTGCCATCTGTGTCAAAAATCGATAGAGTCAATATACAGACGATCAATTCTAGACGTTATGATTTTCACTACCGTATGGAGGAAAATAGACTTTATCTCTATGGTAAATTCAATGAGTCTCCCTATGAAATTATAGAAATTAATACACCGGGAGCGAAGAAGCTTTTCTTCTACTATGATGGTGATTTCTTTACACTCAATAAAGAGGCAACTGAAATAACCCCTCTTTCCAAGATTGAAAACCGCAAGCTAATCAATGAGCTTGACGTGATCAAAAGCAGTAACCTATAGTCATTTGCATCCCCTTTTATCGAAAAGTCTAAGAATTGAAAGTAATTTCATGGTTTGAAACTATTTTTGATTTTTCACTATGGCAAAGGACAAGAAATATCGCAAAAAGAAGCTCGGAAGTTATCCGTTTGCTAGTGTCGTGTTTAGTGTCACCTTGGCATTATTTGTTATGGGCTTGTTTGGACTTCTAATCCTTACGACCAATAATTTGACACGCCTGATTCAAGAGAATGTTGAGATACAAGTTTTCCTTCACAAAGGGCTCAGTCAAAATGAAGTAGTGAAGATTACTAAGATTTTATCGAGTAAAGACTATGTCCTCAAATCTGGAGGACAAGCTCAAATTCAGCACATCACTAAAGAAGAAGCCGCCGAGACCTTTATGGAGGAAACAGGAGAGGATTTTGTCAACTTCCTAGGCGATAATCCACTGCGGGATGTGATCAAAATCAAGGTTTCGCCCGAGTATCAGGCGTCACAAAATCTAGCAGAGATCAAAAAGGAAATTGGTTTTATCTCGGGAGTTTTCGAGGTGACTTACATAGAGAACCTAGTACAAAGTATCAATAAAAATGTCCGAAAGATCAGCTATGTGCTGGTAGGATTTACTGTCATATTATTGATCGTGGTGGTGGTTCTAATCAACAATACAATCAAACTGGCGCTGTTCTCTCAGCGTTTTCTGATCCGTAGTATGCAACTGGTGGGTGCGACCTCATCTTTCATCCGAAAGCCATTTTTGTCTAGAGCTTCTTGGTTTGGGTTGCTGTCAGGGATGTTGGCATGTGCACTCATCTGGGGTGTCTTGCAACTTGCAGAACGCGAGATAGAGGGGTTGATTGATTTGGTGAGAATGGATGAGCTTTTGGTGTTGACAGCAGCAATGCTATTGGTTGGGCTACTTGTGGGATTTATCAGTACATTTGCAGCCATTAAAAAATACATGAAAATGTCGCTTGACGAACTTTATTGATATGAGTAATAACAAATTAGCGTTTTCGAAAATCAACTATATAATCATGATTGCGGGGGTCTGTGTGCTGGTACTCGGATTCTTTATCATGACGCTAGATACTGAACCTTACGGGTTTGGGTTCAAAGGACTGACTCTTGGCCCTATCGTAGTAGTGCTAGGTTTTGTTATTGAGTTTGTCGCTATTTTATACAAATCCAAGGAGAATAAATGAGTGTAATCGAAGCGTTGATCCTTGGGATTATTCAAGGGCTGACAGAGTTTTTACCCGTTAGTAGTAGTGGCCACTTGGAGTTAGGAAGCTACTTTTTAGGCGTCCAGTCCGAGGATAATCTGCTTTTTTCGATTTTAGTACATGGGGCTACAGCACTGAGTACCATAGTCGTATTCCGAAAAGATATTTTAGAAATTATTCAAGGTTTGTTTAAGTTCCAATGGAACGATGAGACCTCTTTTGCAGCGAAGATTCTACTGTCGATGATTCCAGTAGGGTTAGTAGGAGTATTATTCGAAGATCAAATTGAGGCATTGTTTGGAGGTAAAATATTGTTAGTTGGCGCGATGTTACTGGTGACTGCTGCATTGTTAGCTTTTACCTACTTCAGTCAAAAGCACGAAGGCTCAGTTACATTCAAGAGCGCACTCATCATAGGGTTAGCGCAAGCCATTGCTATTCTGCCAGGTGTCTCCAGATCAGGATCGACTATATCAACAGCACTACTTCTAGGAGTCAACAAGGAGAAAGCAGCGCGCTTTTCATTCTTGATGGTGTTGCCACCCATTATAGGTGCGATGCTACTCAAAACTAAAGACCTCATCGAAGCTCCTGAGTTGGCGACAGGTCTACCTGTGACCAGCTTGGTCGTAGGGTTTATAGCTGCCTTTGTGGCGGGACTCTTGGCATGTAACTGGATGATTTCGATTGTCAAAAAAGGCAAGCTGATCTATTTCGCAGTTTACTGTGGGGTAGTAGGGTTGGGAGCTGTCATAGGAGGGTTATTGATTTGAAAGAGATAAAGCTGTCGGAATTGGATTTTCAGAAAGGCGAGGTTTTTTTACTTGACAAGCCTTATGAGTGGACCTCTTTTGATGTAGTCAAAAAGGTTCGTAATAGATTAAGAATAAAAAAGGTAGGTCATGCTGGTACTTTAGACCCACTAGCCACAGGTTTGCTGATCGTATGTGCGGGCAAAGCCACTAAGAAAATTAATGAATTTCAGGATTTAGGAAAAAGCTATACCGGAGCTTTGGTGCTCGGTAAAACAACTCCGTCCATTGATCTGGAGACTGAGTTCGATTCTGAATCGGATTACAGCCATATCACTACATCCGAGATACAGGCTGCTGCGGATGAGCTCACTGGAGATATTATGCAGGTGCCGCCAATTTATAGTGCGATTAAGATAGACGGAGAACGAGCCTACAAAATTGCTAGAAGAAAAGAAGAGGCTAAGCTAGATCCGCGCCCTGTCAGTGTTACGAAGTTTATAATTGATGCATCTAACCTCCCTGAGGTTAAATTCGAAATAGACTGTTCTAAAGGAACCTACATCAGGAGTTTGGTACGAGATCTAGGCGAGGCTTTAGGATGTGGCGCCTATATGTCCGAACTGCGTCGTACTGCGATCGGTGATCATCGTGTCGAGGACGCATATAATCTGGAGGAATTTATAGCAAGTCTCGAAAGAGATTAAATTTGCGTCGTAAATCTTAGAACCCCAAGCTTGATGATCGTACTGGACGGAATTGATCAGATTCATAATATACCTCATGCCATTGTTACTAGTGGTACTTTCGATGGTGTACACATAGGTCATCAGAAAATCCTCAAAAAGATAGTCAAAGCAGCACAGAAAGCAGGAGGGAAAAGTGTCGTGCTGACCTTTTGGCCTCATCCGCGATTTGTGCTTTTTCCTGATGATACTTCTCTCAAACTACTCACGACCTTTGAAGAAAAGGCTGCTATACTGGAGGAAGTCGGTATCGATTATCTAGTAAAGATTGCATTTACCCCCGCTTTTTCACAGCTGAGTTCTCAGGAGTTTATCCAAGACGTACTAGTTGACCGTATAGGTACTCGAAAGTTGATCATTGGTTATGATCACAAGTTTGGAAAGAACAGAGAAGGTAGTTTTGAGTACCTCAAAGAGCATAGCCAGCTATTTAATTTTGATGTGGAAGAGATCCCACGCCAAGATATAGATGATGTAGGGGTCAGCTCTACCAAAATCAGAAAAGCCCTTCTCGAAGGAAATGTACACCTCGCACACGAATATATGGGTAGACCCTATGAGATCACTGGTACGGTAGTGTCTGGAAAAAAAATAGGGAGTGAAATCGGTTTTCCTACAGCGAATATTCGATTAGGTGCACATTATAAAGTAATACCCAAAGATGGCGTGTATGCAATCAAAGTCCGACTAGACGGACAGGAAAAGGACGCAATGCTTAATATTGGATTTAGACCCACTGTAGAAGGTGTACACCGTGTGATCGAAGCACATATTTTTGATTTCCAGCAGGATATATATGATCAAGAGATCACAGTCTCCTTTATTCAGTATATGCGAGGAGAACAAAAATTCGACTCATTGACTAGGCTACAAGAGCAGTTGAAGATAGATAAAAAGGAAAGTTTAGCAGTTTTAAGATAAAAATAGGATGAGAAAATCTAAGATAAGTGTAGACGTAACACTCGACGAAAATAGCGTGCCAGAAGAAATAACTTGGTCAGCTGAGGACAATGCCAATGGTGCACTCCAAAATGCCAAAGCCGTATCTCTCTCTTTTTGGGATCATGATAAAAAGGATACCCTGAATCTGGATCTCTGGACTAAGGACATGAATGTCGATGCGATGAAGATGTTTTATGTCAATATGCTAGGAAGTGCCTCCAGCACGCTACTCAATGCTACTGGTGATGAATTCATGTCGACCGAAATTGCCAATCTCTGCGAAAAATTGGTAGAGTACCTGAATCAAAAGTAGTATGCACGCCTACTTTTTTCATTTTATTCCTTTAAATTAAGCAGTAGTGGATCTGTCAAAAGAGATTTTTTCACTATTATTAGAGGCTGGTTGTGTATTTCCAATTGTATAGAGACCAGATTTAGCAACATTTAAGACACATGATATGATAAGACTAATTACTAAGCAATTTGCGCTTGCATTTGCCTGTGCCGTATTGGTTGGCTTTGCCGCAGTGGCACAAACTGACGTTTCGGGTAGCGTCAAGGATGCGGGCTCAGGAGAACCCTTACTCGGCGTGAGTATTCGCGTGAAAGATAAAGTGGTTGGGACCATTTCTGATACGGATGGTGATTTTAGACTGCAGGTCAATTCTGCCCCCCCGATTACTCTAGTATTTTCGATGGTGGGGTATTCCGCCGTGGAACAAGAAATCACAACAGCCAATGTCCAAGGTTTGGAGGTCGCACTTACTGAAACAGCCATCATGGGACAAGAAGTGGTGGTTTCAGCTTCTAGAGTTGAAGAGTCTGTGATGCAATCGCCAGTTTCGATTGAAAAAATGGATGTGCTGGCTATTAAAGAAACAGCTGCTACTAATTTCTACGATGCATTGGTTAATTTCAAAGGAGTAGATATGAGTGCACAAAGTATCACGTTTAAATCAATCAATACGAGGGGCTTTGGAGCGAATGGTAACAACCGATTTGTGCAACTTATTGACGGGATAGATAATGTCGCTCCTGGTCTTAATTTTGCCGTTGGGAACATTGTTGGTATCAACGATCTCGATTTGGAAAGTGCTGAAATGATCCCTGGTGCTGCTTCTGCGCTATACGGTCCCAACGCTCTTAATGGAGTCTTGTTGATGAATAGCAAGAGTCCATTTGAATACCAAGGTTTAAGTGCATATACCAAGCTGGGAGTCAATCACGTGGATGGTGAAGACGATGATCCTTCTCTTTATCAAGATTATGGCATTCGTTATGCTAAAGCATTTAATAATAAATTTGCTGTCAAAGTAACAGCATCCTATCTGAAAGCCAATGATTTTCGTGGTGTGGATTACAGAGACCAAAGTACTACAACCAATGGTCAGGGGTCTGGATATGTTGTAGAGAGTGAGGGTCGAAACAGACAGAATAACAGAAACTATGATGGTGTCAACACTTATGGCGATTTTGGGTTTAACCTTGGTTTGATCCCGAGATTGGATCCTGCATATGAAGCGGTAGCAGGTCAGTTGCCTACTGGTCCTGATGGAGCATTCTCACCTACAGGTTTCACAGAGTCTTCTTTCGTAGACAATACCACTGAGAGTTTTAAGATAGGAGGAGCCTTGCATTACAGGATTACTGACAACTTGGAGGTGTCTGGACAATTTAACTATGGGTCTGGTAGTACTGTCTATACAGCGAACGATAGGTTTGTTTTAGATGGATTCTCAATATGGACGGCTAAATTGGAGTTAAGAAATGAGAATTTTTATGTGAGAGCTTATACCACACAAGAAAACTCAGGTGATACCTATGCTGCTAATACTGTAGCTTCTCTGATCAATCAGAACAAGTATGTGCCAGATTACACTTTAGGGTTCTTGGGAGCGAGAGGGCAAGGTGCTACTATCGATCAAGCGCATGCCGCAGCTAGAGGTTATGCGGATGGTTTGCAAGCGGCCTATGCTCCAGGGACTGAACAGTGGCAGGTAGGAATGGATTCGTTAAGACAGATTTCTATTTTTGATGGAGGGGCTAAGTTTAAGGATGCCTCTAGTATGAACCACTTCGAAGGAAGCTATAACTTTAGTCACTTAGTGGATGCGGTTGAGATCATAGCAGGAGCTAACTATCGTAGGTATAATTTAAATTCTGACGGTACTTTATTTGCGTTGGATGATGATGGAAATGAGCAGTCTTATGGAGAGTATGGTGCTTATGTACAGTTGTCTAAATCTTTTGTTGATGATAGATTAAAAGTTCAAGCATCAGGTCGGTATGATAAAAATGAAAACTTCGATGGACAGTTTTCTCCAAGAGTCTCTGTGGTAGGAACAATTGCTGAAAACCATAATTTACGTGGATCGTTTCAACGTGGATTTAGAATTCCGACGACTCAAGATCAATTTATTGACTTAGATGTTCAAACAAGAAGGTTGATTGGCAGTAATAGCCTGTTGGTTGATAGATATCGATTCAAAACTAATACAGTTTATACTACACAAAGTTTGGCTGACGCTCGTGCTGGACTGAGAACGGACTTAGAAAGAGCCAGTCAGGTGGACGATGATTTCACTACAGAAAAGATTAGTACTTTCGAAGTAGGTTATCGTGGATTGTTTTTACAAGATAAATTGATGGTTGATGGGTATTATTACCATAGTAGTTATCAGGATTTTATCGCTGAGATTTACTTTGTACAAGCAGTACCTAATGGTCTTCAAAATGATCCTGGTTATGATCCCAACACTCAAGCTGCTCAAGACAATATCATACAAGGAACTGTTCCTACACAAGAGTATGGTTTTGATGTGAATGCAGAAGGGTCTATCAAGACACATGGATGGGGGCTGCAAGCAGATTATTTTATGGGTAAAGGGTATAAACTATCCGGTAATGTGGCGTTTAATGAATTGCTTGATGATCAAGCATTGAGAGATCAAGGGTTTAGGTCACAATACAATACCCCTGAGTACACTTACAATATTGGGTTGAGTAATAGAGAAGTGATCGATAACGTTGGCTTCAATGTAAAGTGGAGATGGCAAGATGCCTTTCTTTGGTCTTCTTCCTTTGGTAATGCTGTAGTACCTGCTTTTGGTACCTTAGATGCACAGGTTAGTTATAAACTTTCTAGTTTGAAATCGGTGGTCAAATTAGGTGGTAGCAATGTACTGAACAAGAGATACACGACAGGGATAGGTAACCCTCGAATGGGGGCGATCTACTACGTTTCTATCACATTTGATCAATTCTTGAATTAAAATCAATAGAAAGATGAAAAGCATAAAATTATACATGTCACTTTTAGCATTCACCTTCATTGCTTTTGGTTGTGATGAGGAAGATAAGTTAATAGAAGAAAGAGTAGAAAACACTCAGGACGGTGCGGAAGTGCCTGAAACAGGAGATCCAGGACTGGTCGATTATAGTACTTATGTCTCCATTGGCGCTTCGATTACAGGGGGCACGATGGATGCTGCACTGTATACGCACTCACAAAACAATTCATTCCCTGTGTTGCTTGCGAAACAACTAGCTCATGAAGATATCGGAGGGGGAGAGTTTAATGTGCCGTCTATTGAATCTGTTAATGGGTATTCGAGTGCAACGAGCGACGGGACGATTTATGGGAAGTATATTTTAGATTTGGATCTAAACAATGACGGAGCACTGGGTGATGCAGGCTTAGTCTTGTCTGAAGGGGAAGTCCCTACGCCATTTACTGGAGATAAAGCCGTTTTAAATAATTTTGGTGTTCCAGGTATACAGACTTCACAAATCTTAACTCCATTAACCGGAGGTCCAGCATCTGGAAACCCTGCTTATAACGCACTTTATGCAAGGTTTGCTTCTGATCCTGGTAGTTCTACTATACTCGGAGACGCGATAGCAAGACAGCCAACATTTTTCACGCTTTGGGCAGGGGGCAATGATGTTTTGGGTTATGCTGCTAGTGGAGGTACGAATGAAGCCATACTGACTGATCCTACCGAAGTAGATGGGTATATCAATGCAATCGTGGGCCAGTTGATGGCAAATACTAGCGCAAAGGGAGTGATTGTCAATGTGCCAAATATACTAGCGTTACCACATTTTCAGGCAGTGCCATTCAATGCCATACCTATGTCTAGTCAAGAAAGTGTAGATCAAGCGAATGGTGCGTTTGCTGGATATAATGGAGGTGTTCAAGCAGCATTAGCCAATGGAATCATTGATTCTGATGAGGCTGCTTTAAGAACCATCTCTTACGCGTTAGGAGGAAATGGAATTGTGATTGTTGACCCAAACCTTACGGATGTTGAGACAAATTCTGGTGGAGCGATACCAATCCCTAAGTATAGACAGTTACAGGATGGTGAAATCGTCCTTTTGGCGGCTAGCAATATCTTAGGGACATTGGCTGATCCTGATAATCCCGCTTCTGTTATTGGTGTAGGGGTGCCATTGGATGATAAATATTCTCTCAGAGTGGATGAGCTGACCAAGATAGCTACGAACCTCACGGCTATTAATACATCTATTGCTACGGTGGCAGCTACCGAGGATAGAATAGTACTGTTCGATGCTTATACGCTTTTGCTGGGGATAGCAGTTGGAGGGGGCTACTCTTCTCCAGAAACGGGAGGTTTTAATCTTTCGCCTGACTTTACTCCCAATGGAATATTTTCTAATGATGGGATTCATCCGAACCCTCGCGGACATGCGATATTGGCAAATGAGTTGATTGATGTACTGGAGGAGGAATTTCAGTCAGAAATCCCAAAACTAAATGTGATGGATTATAATAGCTCGCCGTTTCAGCAGTAGGATACGGTAAACGATTTTTGAAAACCCCGATAGAGTTAATTTCTGTCGGGGTTTTTTGTTACTGACGGGATACCTAGCTTTGGTGCACATGAAAGAGGCAAAGGAACTTACGGAGATATTGAGAGTAGTAGCTGGGCAGGCTGCTTTAGCTACTAAGGAGTTTATTGGGAGCGGAGAGAAAGAAGCAGGAGATCAGGCGGCAGTGGATGCGATGCGGCGGGCTTTTGATGGTGCTAGACTGGATGCGATTGTTCGTGTCGGGGAGGGAGAGAAGGATGAGGCACCGATGCTCTATGTCGGAGAGACCTTAGGTACAGGTAAGGGAGTAGCTGTAGATATAGCAGTTGATCCTGTCGAAGGGACTCGCTTGATGGCGGAGGGATTACCCAATGCTATCACCGTGATCGCGGCTACTCAACGGGGACGTTTTTGGGATTCTGGTTCAGCCTATTACATGGACAAACTAGTCGTGGGAGCGGAGGCCAAAGGAGCCATCGATATCAATCGCACACCTATGGAAAATATAAAAGCTATCGCGAAAGCACTCGATAAGCCTGTCACCGAAGTAGGTGTTTACATCCTAGACAAACCACGACACCATGCGCTGATAGAGGAGCTGAAAGCTGCAGGAGTCCTTGTTTATATCCATAAAGAAGGAGATGTCATCGGATCAGTATTGGCGCTAATGCCAGATACGGGAATAGATGTTTTGATGGGAATAGGTGGCGCGCCAGAGGCGGTGATTACTGCTGCGGCAGTTCGCGCGCTTGGCGGTGATATGCAGGGCAAGCTAGCACCTCAAAAAGCTGAAGAGGAACTTAGTTTAGAGCGTGAGGGAATAGACCTGAGTCGTGTCTATCAGGTGGATGATTTGGTGTTATGTGATTGGGCGATTTTTGCTGCGGCAGGTGTTACTTCGGGACCTCTGTTAGCAGGCGTTCAAACTAGCGAGGTAGGTGACTTGACTACCGAATGCATCACGATCGGGCCTGATTTAGGACAAGTCACACGTAGTACGTACAATAATCAGGTTTAGAAGCACCCTAATTTTTCCAAAGTTTTCATTCCATTCACTTCTAGAGGTTAGGGCTTTTGAAGAATTAAAAGATAGAGCTTTGGAAAAGTTAACACTGCAAAACTGCGATTGCTCTATTTTTTGACTCGCTTGGGAGCTTCTGACAGTTCTCCTTTTTCTGATAAGGCTACTGCAATAAATCGGAGGCTAGGGATTTCTTCGAAGACTATGATCATCATGACCGTGATTGGCACACTGAGTATCATTCCCATGATGCCCCATATTCCACCCCATATCGTCAGTGATAGTACGACGACAAGTGAACTCATGTTGAGGGAAGTGCCCATGAGCTTGGGTTCTACGACATTACCGATGATGATCTGTACTGCTCCTACGGATAGCATGATGTACACAAAAGGGGCTAGTTCAGCCATTTGTAGTACTGCGAATATGGCAGGAAAGACAGTGGCTATCAGTGAACCTACAGTAGGAATAAAGTTGAGCACGAAGATGAGTAAGGCCCAAAATAATGCAGCTTCTACACCAAAGATCAGCAATACAATATAGCTCAGTGCTCCTGTTAGGAAACTTACAATCGTTTTGAGGCGAAGGTATCGGCCTATGTTTTGATCCATCTTGTAGAATAGATCTTGTTTTTTTTCTTGTTCTTCTTCGTCAGGGTAAAAGGCTTTGAGTTTGAGTGGGAAGATAGACTCCTCGATAAGTAAGAAAATAACGTATATGACAATGAGAAAGCCATTTCCGAATAGTGCGGTAGTCGTATTGAGCATGGATGCTGCGAACTCGTCCACATCAAAATCGTGCGTGTACTTGTTGACCTTGGAGGCTATGTCTATGTTGAAAATTTCATTGAGTTGAAGGAGTACTGCTTGAAAATTTTGCTCGTAGAGATCGATATTTTCGTACAAGATTGTGGAGTTAATATATACTAGTTCGCCTACCCCGATTATGACAAGGTTGATGATCACAAAAGCGATCAGACTCTGTAGCCAAATAGGAACATTCTTCCGTACCCAAGGGATCCATTGGAGGTTTTCTCTCAGCTCGTGGATGATAAACCAGATAATTAGTGCGATGATAAAAGGGACTACATATTCCTCAGTGTACACTAAGATGACGATGACCGCTATGAGTGACAGGAGTATGTAAGTGAATTTGGTTATGCTTTGCGTAGAAGTATCTGAAATCTGACTCATCGATGTTTAGTAATAGGTATTGGCAATTAGGCGATGAAGATAATCATTGTATCTGGACTGATCCAATTTATTTTGTTATCAAAACACTAAGAATGCACACATACTTAATTGCTTTTTTTGTCCTCAATGGTCCATCGGTTACTTTTGCGCTTGCGTACAAGAGGGTGAAGAACCTTTGAAAATATAGATATGGAGCATGTGATTGATATCCCCAAGACAAGAAAGGAATACATGGAGGAAATTCTTCGATTGAAGAAAGAGAAGAATGCCGTGTTGTTGGCTCATTATTACCAAGAAGCAGACATTCAGGACTTAGCGGACTATGTGGGAGATAGCCTAGGACTATCGAGAAAAGCAGCGGAGACGGATGCTGATATTATCGTATTTGCCGGAGTACATTTCATGGCGGAGACGGCTAAAATTATCAACCCAAACAAAAAGGTGATTTTACCAGATGTCAATGCAGGTTGTTCACTTGCAGATTCTGCACAGCCTGGCCCGTTCAAGGAATTTGTGGATGCTCACCCTGATCATATTGTGGTGACGTACATCAACTGTACTGCGGAGATCAAAGCGATGAGTGACATCATCTGTACCTCGTCCAATGCGGTCGATATTATCAATTCTATCCCTAAGGATCAGAAGATTATTTGTGCTCCAGATAGAAACCTAGGAGAGTATTTGATTCATCAGACGGGTAGAGATCTACTGCTGTGGGACGGGGCGTGTATGGTGCATGAGGCTTTTGCGATGGATAAGATACTCGACTTGCACAAGGAACACCCTAAAGCTAAGTTCATTGCGCATCCAGAATCTACACAGAATATCCTTCGTATTTCAGCCTTTGTAGGCTCTACAGAAAAGCTGCTCAATTTTGTGCAGGAGGACGATTCGGAGGAGTTTATCATTGCTACAGAGGCTGGGATTCTGCACGAAATGCAAAAGCGTGTCCCACATAAAAAACTGATCGCTGCACCTGCCAAAGATGACAACACCTGTGCATGTAGCGAATGTCATTACATGAAAATGAATACCCTAGAGAAGCTTTACGCTTGCCTCAAGAATGAGTTGCCAGAAGTCGATGTGCCAGAGGATATCCGCAAAAAGGCGCTCGTGCCATTAGAGAGAATGCTTGACTTATCTAAATAGATCTTCATGCCACATTACGATTACTTGGTCATAGGATCAGGAATAGCAGGGTTAACCTATGCCTTAAAAATAGCCAAAGAGTGCCCAGATAAGCGCTTGGCTATGATTACCAAATCCTACGAGAGTGAGTCCAATACCAAATATGCCCAAGGTGGTATGGCGGTAGTGATGGACAAGGTGTTAGACTCCTACGATCAGCATATCAAAGATACCTTGATCGCGGGAGATGGCCTGTGCGATGAGGCAGTGGTGGAGTTTGTCGTCAGGGAGGCGCCTGTTCGGCTCAAAGAGCTTATCGCATGGGGGACGAAGTTTGATAAAGGGAAGCACGGTAAGTATGATTTAGGCAAAGAAGGGGGGCACTCAGCGAATCGGATTCTTCATCACAAAGACATTACTGGATATGAAATCCAGAGAGCACTCCTTGAGCAAGTACACCGTTGTAAAAATGTAGAGATACTACCGCATCATTTTGCGATGGATCTGATCACGGAGCATCATCTCGACGAAGGGGCAGCAGGTAAGTCACGTACTTGCTTTGGTGCTTATGTGCTCAACGAGAAGACCAAGAGCATTGAGAGTTTTACCTCGAAAATCACTATGCTCGCCAGTGGAGGAATAGGACATGTCTACCAAAACACAACCAATCCCAAGGTAGCAACAGGCGATGGTGTGGCGATGGCCTACCGTGCCAAAGCAAAGGTTAGTCACATGGAATTTGTCCAGTTTCATCCTACGGCGCTCTATGAACCTGAGCGAAAAGGACAGACTTTTTTGATCTCAGAGGCAGTTCGTGGATTTGGAGGCATGTTGCGTGATAAGAATGGAGAGTCGTTCATGCAGCACTATGACGAGCGTCAGGAGTTAGCCTCTCGCGATATCGTGTCTCGCGCTATCGATGCAGAACTGAAGCGATCTGGAGATGAATATGTATATCTCGACTGTAGACATCTAGACATAGAAGAGTTTGAGAAGCATTTTCCTAACATTACCAATAAGTGCCGCAGCATAGGCATAGATATAGAACATGATATGATTCCAGTCGTGCCAGCGGCGCATTATCTCTGTGGAGGTATAGAGGTGGATCATTCAGGGTTGTCATGTGTGGGCAACTTGTTTGTGGTGGGAGAGTCAGCGTGTACAGGGCTTCATGGCGCCAACCGATTGGCATCTAATTCACTCCTAGAAGCGATCGTATATGCGCATCGCAGTTACCAAAAGTCTTTGGATATTTTCGATCAAATCACTTATATGCCTACCCCACGTGATTGGAGTGACAAAGGAACGACAGATCCCAAGGAGCTGATTTTGATCACGCATAACCGCAAGGAGGTGCAAGCGATCATGTCCAACTATGTCGGGATTATCCGTTCTACCCAGCGTCTAGATCGGGCCAATAAACGCCTGAAGCTGCTCTATGACGAAACGGAGGAACTTTACAAAAAGTCCAAAATATCCCCTCAGTTGTCTGAGTTGAGAAATTTGATCACGGTGTCTTATCTCATTATTCAGCAGTCGCTGAAAAGGGACGAAAACCGTGGAGGATTTTTTAGAACTAGCTGACGTGTAGATTCAAGCTCATAGAGATTTGTATGACTGTACTGTGATGTACTACACCTTGTGATGTTATGTAATGGTGGTTTTTTGCATGAAAAATTTGGAGAAGCACTAAAAGTAGAGGAACTTATGTAGAATCTACCTAAACTATCATAAGCATGAGTGTCGAAATCATCTCCTACAAGGATATTAGTATCATCTATACCAATCTGTCTGGTCTCGCCAAAGAAGAAGGATTCGAAGTGTTACAAGAAGCTGTCGATGTGATCAGTCAGTATCCTCCCAAATCAGTTTATTCTCTAATAAATGTCGAAGGGATCAAAATCAACTCCGCTTTTATCGATGAGATAAAGAGAGTTGGAAAATCTAATGCACCCTATGTCAAAGGTACGGCAGCCGTGGGACTAACCTCTATGACTAAACTGATCGCACGAACCATGATCAAATTCACAGGGCGAAAGGCAGAACTCTTTGATACTGTAGAGGACGCCAAAGAGTGGCTTTATCTTGTGCATATGGGAGAGAAATGAACAAATAAATACAGGCGTATTCATTGTTTGTCGATAGGATATATAGTAACATTACTATAGTTAATATGTCCAAATACCATGTATGATATTAAAGCTGATGAGAAAAAGAACTTACTAGTATTGATACTAGAGGGCTTTTTGACAGACCAAGAGCTAATAGAAGGAGCTGATTTGTGCATTTCTGAAGCGAAAAAATTGAGGCCTGGTTTTGTGGTAATCAATGATATCTCTCGCATGAAACCTGCTTCACCCCAAGGGGCACAAGAAATCAAGCGTGCCCAAGCATTTGTGTTAGGAATAGGTGTCACCAAAGTTATTCGAGTGACTGACAACCCTGTGGTCAAAATGCAGTTTAACCGCACGGGCTCAGCTGCAGGTTATGAGGCGCTAGAGGTTTCTACTATGGAAGAGGCGCTGGCACTGTTGTAGATGGAAGAACAATTGCCAATACCAGTTTTGGAGCTAGTTGTGTTCAAATTATATATCGGTTCTATAACCTACCTCATGACGTTTATGTTTTCGTTTTTAGTGATGCGAGCCAATACCTTTCGCTGGATGAGTTTCCTGATATTTATCATTTTGACAGTTGTTATTGGGCTGTTCGGCTCATTTTTAGTTTGGGGTGTGTGGCCCGCTACATTTGATATTATGTTCGGTCCTATTCATCTCCCAACATTCATCGTGCTACTGATAACTAACCCTGTTCTTTTGTGGGGATTTGGAAACAAGATTCGCTTGATAAAACCGCAGTAGTCAGGCTCCTTCATGATTATCTAGTTGTTTTTCAGCAAAGGAACTTTAAAATGGCATGTTTGTTTTTAGTCTTATCTTTTTAATAATTTCAACGAAATTGAATAGTTTATACAAATCAAACCTGAGCAAAATGTACGAAATCAAAGTAGGTGTGGACTTAATCATTTCAGAGACTAATAGGTTGAACTCTGAATGCCCTAAATTATGATAGAAGTAGCGATAGCCCTGGTCAACATCTTGCTAAGCCCCTTTGGTTTGATTCTTTTTTTTATTTGCTTTTCGGGACCTTCCTATTTCACGCCCGACAGTACCAATACCAGCAAACTAAAGATCCAACCCTATGTGATCTACTCTATGGTGTATACAACCGCGGTATTGGGGATCAGCTATGGCATAGGCTATCTGCTCCTTGCTGATTTTGATGTATGGCAGGCTTACCAGCCTAAGTATTGGTGGTTATCTGCCATCGGCTGGGCTGTGACGTTATTCACCTTGCGCACTTACTTTCGTGGCATGGAAGGCAATATCATGGGCTTTATATTCTTTCCCATGATAGCGGTGACTTCCCTTGCACTGATAGCAGTCAACGTCTCCAGTCTCTTTTCTCTTTCGGTCGATGTATCTGCGCCGACAGTTGATACCCGATACTTTTGGCTAGGCTTTGTCGGTCATGCCTTTATGCCTATCCAGCTCTTGCTATTCTCACAAGAAACTCAAAAGAATGGAAAAGCCATATCACAGACGGTGTTAGAGCAGCGCATTGTTCCTCTATTGGGAGTATTGATTTTTCAGATGCTACTTTTTGGTCTGCACTGGACTGCAGTGAAGCTCTTTGGAGAGAGACTTACTTTCGCTCAGTTTTTTGGTGAAGGAGAAAGTCTACTGTACTTTGTGCCCATGCTAGGCGGAGGTCTCTATTTCCTCATGAGTACGCTTGTAGCAAAAGAAAATCGCAACGATTCCAAGCTGTGGTCTATCGTGATCTTCCTCACTTTATCTTTCGGAGTTTTGCAATTATTCAATTACATCCGTATGCTGAAGGAGTGGTTTTAGGTGTTAGTGCACGGGGTAACAAGCGGATTGATAAGGTCATGGCGGTGGTGTCATACTTTCAGTGAAACGATTGCCTGAATTCAGAAGGTGTAAGGTCTGTTTTACGCTTGAATAGTTTACTGAACGATTGTATGTGCTCAAAGCCTAATGTATAGGCGATTTCACTGACGGACAACTCAGTGGTCGACAGCCTTTCTTTTGCCAGATCAATCACCTTATCTTGTATGAAATGCTTGGTGCTTTTGCCTGTTAGATTTTTTAGCAAGCGACTTAAATAATTGGCAGATAGATTCAGTTCATTGGCAAAATACTGAACGGTTGGAATTCCCTTTTCTATCAAATCTTCTTTATGATAATAAGCACATAGCAATTCCTCAAACTGGGTTAAGAGTGTGTGATGGGTGATTTTTCGTGTGATAAATTGGCGCTGGTAAAATCGTTCGGAGTAGGTGAGTAATAACGCCAATTGCGCTATGATGACCTCTTGGCTAAAAGGGTCAATATTGGCTCGGTATTCTTGAGCAATACTATCTATAACACCGGCAATCATTTTTTCTTCTTTGTCAGACAAATGCAGTGCCTCGTTTATTTTGTAGTCAAAGAATTCATAGGCTTTTATTTTTTTCGCTAGGGGAGTATTCCAAAGAAAATCGGGATGTACTAGCAATAACCATCCCTTATGGTTCAACTCTTCATCCGTTCTGAATTCAAAAGAAAGTACTTGCTTAGGGGACATGAAATGCAGGATTCCTTCATCAAAATCATAGGACTGTTGACCATACTTTAATTTGGCATTAAAGTCCTTTTTTAAAGCGATGGAATAGAAATCATTCGTAATATTTACAGGATTAGTCTCATGGTGCTTTATTTCCTCAAATTTTATCACACTGATCAGTGGGTGCTCAGGCTTAGGCAAACCCATCACCTTATGGTATTCGGTGATGGATTTTATATGATAGGGTTTTGACATCAAGCAAAGTTGCGGTTTATAATCCAAAGAGTGTTTTTAATCCTTCTTTTAGTGTGGTTGGTTTGCGCCCTAGTTTGTTTTCTAAGTCATTGGTTGTTTCGTCTTCTTGTCCGTTTTTTATATCGGTGTTGAATTCTATTACTTTTTGGAGCATGGCTGCTGGTATTCCTGTTGGTCTCATTCTTTCTTGAAAAGCAGAAATGTCTACTGGTTGGTAATTCACCTCTTTCCCCGAAAGGGTGGTCAAAGCTTTGGCAATATCATAAAACGAATAGGATTCATTGTTTGTGAATTTGTATGTTTTGTTTTCACAAGCTTCATTTGAGAGTACATTAGCCATTGCTTCGCCCATTTCTTTTCTTAAGGCAAAAGCTACTTTTCCATCTCCTGCAGGTTGATAAATGCCCGTTTCAAACACTTTTTTACCCACAAAGAGCGGGAGTACATCCATATACAAGGTGTTTCTAAAAATGGTATAGTTTAGCCCGCTTGCTTTGATGTAATCTTCCGTAAGAAAATGTTCTTCCATCAACTGATGTGCCAATGTGCTTCTATTTTTCATGGCTCTACTCGTGTAGGCAATGTTTTTAACACCTGATTTTTTAGCGGTATCAATGATATTTCTGTGTTGTTGCAGTCGGTTGCCTTGATCGCCTGCTGAAATTAAAAGCACGGTATCTACATTTGCCATTGCACTTTCAAGAGTGGACACATTATCATAATCGCCTCGAAAAACATTTATTCCTTTTGCTTTTAGCTCTAATATTTTTTCTTCCTCGCGAACAAAGGCAGAGATGTTTTGAGCTGGAATATTCTTTAATAAAGTTTCAATGACCGAACGGCCAAGATTACCGGTAGTTCCTGTTACTAATATTTGCATAATGATCTGTTTTTGATTTATGCAAAGCTCTAGCGTGTATGGCAGATATTTTTAGTCATATCTTGCTTTGTTGTAATCGTTTTAGGCTTTCAAAGAGGCGCCTTTGATTAATTGCTAAACGAACACAGCTTTACATCTCGTGAGTGGATGAATAGGTTTTTTTGATGCTATGACAACTAAAATTTTGAGATGAGTGTATTTGGATTCCCTGTAAGCTTACTGTCAGCATATGGTTGCACTACGACAGCCTCCATCTTGCGCAAGGAGGGACTTGGCCTTGCGCAAGGAGGGGCTTGATCTTGCGCAAGGAGTCTCCCCATGTTGCACAAGATGAGAAACATACTGAGGGAGTCCGTCTATAAAACAAACGCACCGTAAGCCATCGGCCTACGCTGCGTCTTTATCTTGGATAGGACTCTGCTATCTTAGTGCTGTGGGTAGGTCAGGTCGAACCTGTCCAAGTTCATCACTTTGTCCCATGCTGCCACAAAATCAGTCACGAATTTCTCTTTCGAATCTGCTTGTGCATAGACTTCTGCCAAAGCTCTCAGTTCGGAATTGGATCCGAAAATCAAATCTGCACGGGTTGCGGTGTACCTCGCTTCCCCTGTCTTTCTGTCCAAGCCTTCAAACTCCTCTTGGGTATCTGAGGTAGTTTTCCATGCGGTACTCATATCGAGTAGATTGACGAAGAAGTCATTGCTCAGTGCATCCGTATTGTCTGTAAAGACTCCGTCTGACGACCCGTCATAATTAGCACCCATAGAGCGCATACCTCCTACCAAAACAGTCATCTCTGGTGCACTTAGTGTCAGCAATTGTGCCTTGTCAATCAACAGTTCTTCCGTTGGGATCTTGTATCTCGTCTTTAGGTAGTTTCTGAACCCATCTGCCATCGGCTCTAGCAATCCAAAAGACTCCACGTCCGTTTGCTCCTGGGTCGCATCCATACGTCCTGCTACGAAGGGGACTTTCACGGCATAGCCAGCATTGGCAGCAGCCTGCTCGACCCCAACCGTACCACCGAGGACAATCAAATCCGCAATAGACACTTTCTTTGCACCCGACTTGGCGTTGAAATCGCTTTGGATCTGCTCATATACTGTGAGTACTTTGGCCAACTGTGCCGGATTGTTCACTTCCCAATCCTTCTGCGGTGCAAGACGGATTCTAGCGCCATTGGCTCCTCCACGTCTGTCTGACTCACGATAGGTAGAGGCAGATGCCCATGCCGTGGTGACCAATTCTTGGATAGACAAATCAGATTTGAGAATTGTCGATTTCAAACTAGAGATATCCGTGCTAGAGATCAATGCGTGATCTACCGCTGGAATTGGGTCTTGCCAAATCAAATCTTCCTCCGGTGCTTCAGGTCCCAAGTACGTTGTCTTTGGTCCCATGTCTCTGTGCGTCAATTTGAACCACGCACGTGCAAAAGCCTCGTTGAATGTTTCTGGGTTTTCGTAAAACCCTCTCGCGATCTTTTCGAATGTCGGATCAAACCTCAAAGACAAATCTGTCGTGAACATCGTCGGCTTGTGCTTCTTCTCCGAATCAAATGCATCTGGCACCATCATCTTAGGGTCTTTGGCGACCCACTGGTGAGCACCTGCAGGGCTTTTGGTCAATTCCCATTCGTTTTCGAATAGATTGAAGAAGAACAAATGACTCCATCTCGTAGGAGTAGAGGTCCATGTCACTTCCAGTCCGGAAGTAATCGCATCTGCTCCTTTTCCTGATTTGTAATCGCTTTTCCATCCGAACCCTTGCTCTTCGATAGCTGCGGATTCTGGGTCATCGCCTACATGCGTAGCAGGCCCTGCTCCGTGCGCTTTGCCGAGGGTGTGTCCTCCTGCGATCAGCGCAACAGTCTCTTCGTTGTTCATCCCCATGCGGCCAAATGTCGCACGGATATCCTCTGCCGCCAATAGCGGATCAGGGTTGCCGTTCGGGCCTTCTGGGTTCACATAGATCAACCCCATTTGCACAGCTGCTAATGGATCTTCTAGTTCACGGTCTCCAGTATATCTTTTGTCATCAGACAACCATGTCTTCTCTGCTCCCCAGTACACATCTAGCTCTGGCTCCCATGTATCTTCTCTACCTCCAGCATAACCGAAAGTCTCAAATCCCATGTCCTCTAGTGCGACGTTGCCCGTCAAGACCATCAAATCTGCCCATGAGATTTTATTGCCATACTTCTGTTTGATCGGCCAGATGAGCCGTCTCGCTTTGTCCAAGTTGGCATTGTCCGGCCAGCTATTGAGCGGAGCGAATCGTTGTTGCCCAGAGCGTGAGCCTCCGCGCCCATCAGCTGAGCGATAGGTCCCAGCACTATGCCATGCCATACGGATAAACAACCCGCCATAGTGCCCAAAATCGGCAGGCCACCAATCTTGAGAGTCTGTCAATACTACTCTAATGTCTTCTTTCAGTGCTTCGTAATCTACGCTATTGAACTCCTCGATGTAGTCAAACTCTTCGCCCATAGGGTTCGACAAATCACCGTGTTGACGCAGGATACTTAGGTTGAGTTGGTTGGGCCACCACTCACTGTTGCTAGTCGCGTTCATGTTCGACTTGCTCTTTCGGGTAGCACCCGAATTGCCGTCGGCATCCGCAGTTTCATGTCCTGCTTTCTCTTGGCAGGCTGGCAATAAAGCCACCAAGGCAAGAAGCGAGCAGAAGGCTATCATCTTTTTCATATACATAAAATTTAGTTTTTGGAATTTTATGTAAATGTCAACCTTCAGCACTGGCCATACCTCCGATTCAAAATGCTTTTTTCGATCATGATATCGATGTTATCTATAAGGTCAAAAGAGTACACCCGATATTTTATCAAAAAACAAGTAAATAAATAAAAATAATCTATTGATTAAAGCAACAGATAAAGTGCTTTAAACGGTAAGAACCATAAATAAAATGCCTCCGCATGGCCTCTCCCAGACACTCGATAGCCAAACACTTCGCTCTATATAAAGTAGCGCATCCACCTCATATTTAATCCAAAATCCTGTGTCTCAATACTCCCATCACATTTGAATGCTTAGAAATCCTTGTTGAGCTTGACGGCTAGCGAAGCGGTGATAAAAAAGTTGCTGTCAGAGAGTACCTCGCCGTTGTTGAAGATGTCATTTGGGCTACTGAAGTATCGGCCTTCTACACGACACATGACTTTCGGGTCAGGCTGGTAGTCGAGATTCCAAGAGACGCTGGTGGTCTTGAACCCCAGACCGCTGTCTGTCGACACAGCGATCTGCTGTGCATCGTTGAAATACTCCCCACGCACAGCCGAACCCCACTGGTCATCGATCTGGTAGTGCAAAATCGCTACCGGAGCGATCCAACTGTCGTAAGTAGAACTCTCTTTGGCGGTCTGCTGCCATCCCACATCTATGCCCGCGATGAGGTCTAGTTTGTCGGATAGTTTGAATGTCCCAAAGATGTCGTTGAAGTAGCGCATGCGTCGCGTCGCGTCTGGATCGTCCGACCCGATGAAGGTGCTCCAATTGAGGAGAATGTTGTCATTGGGCATATACTGTATCTGTGAGCCAAATGCCGGCAGACTGTTGCCATCGACACGCTGGATGTGCTGCCACCCGTTGGAGACGAGCGCCATGAAAAGCCACTGATCCGAGGGAGTGTAGGTCAACTTCGCCCCGGAGAGGAAGTAAGGCGATTCCTCCGCAACCAAAGAGCGAGTTAGTGTATAGTTGTCCATCGATACGGCACTTTCGAACCCCAAGTTGGAAGCAAACACCCCTGCATCAAGCCAGAGACTACCCGATGCGTTGAGAGCTACGCCTGCGTATGCCTCGTGTAGATGCTGGAGCAGGTCTTGCTCTGGGCTGTAGTTGTCCTGCGCATAGGTACCGCCCTGTAATGTCACGACGGCATGGTAGCGATCGTTCTCTACGGCCATTCGGATCAGGGCGAGATTGATGTTGAATTCGTTGTGACGGTTGTGGTTGTAGAAAAACGACTGACGATAACCTTGTGTCGGTCGATCAAAATCATAAGCATAATATGCATCCACAAAAGCACTGATGGATAGACCCAAATCGCTGTTATCTTCCTCGTCCTGTGCCTGAAGGGCATGGAGCATCGTGAGACTCAGGAGTAGACTGAGTGCTCCTATTTTTCTGATGTTGTTCATGTCGGTTTTATAAAATGTCGAGTTTGAAATTAATCAAAAGGCAAGTTTGCAACAAGCAAAACCGAAATGTATGTCATATTGTTTTATGTCACATAACATGTATTTAATAAAGCCAATTAAAAAATAGATCAGTAGGCGAACAGACTACTTCACCACCAAGTACACGATAAGCAGAACCCAAATCACAGTCAGTACAGGAGGGATCACTCTGCTGAATAGTTGATTGACAGAAAACTTGGAGAGGTAGCTTTCGTAGAGTTTTCTACGCTCGCGGTAGCTCTCGTCGTTTTCTCTGAGGAAATTCTTGACCTTGTCCAGCATGTGGTGCTCTTTGGATTGGATGAGCCACCAGATGACGGTGATCACTCCCCCAAACACACAGAGAGCCATCAAGATCATGTGGTCATTGCCGTCACCGATCCCGTTGACAGTGGCAGCCAAGAGGATGGACTGAAACAAAAGGAAGAAATTGAGTCTGTTGTTGAAGTTGAGTTCGAGGATTTGTCGATGCGTCCATGCGCGACTGAGGTCTTCTGGTTTCATGATGATAGTTGGCACAACTGCTATACCCTCAGTTGCGCTCACTCAAGATACCCATTGGGCTTTGGATAGAAAAAAAGTAGATGCTTAAATCATCTTCATCTGCATCGAAAGCCACTACATCTAGTAGATTTTAGAGGTTTGCTACTCCTTTATTTCGACATAAGGATCCTTGTCCTCTTCCCCACCCAATATATCAGGCTCAGGTTCCCAGTTGCCTTCTATGGAGCTTTGTGGAATTTCCATGCCTGTGACTTTATCTATCTCGTATATTCCAAAAGACACCTCATTGCTCAACGAAACCACATACTTGTTCTCCTTCTCCGTCACCTCGCTATCAAACCACTGACGAGGCAAGCCAAAAGCATTTTGGACAAAAGAAATCTTTTCTCTGTCCTCGCTTGTAGGTAGGTAAAAGTCATCTATCCCAAAAAAATCAAAAGGACTGATCCCGTGGGTCATCACATGGACTGTAAAGTCGTATGTATAATTCCTCGTTTCTTGACCTAGTGGCACGAACCGAATGCGTCTTTTGTACTGTACCAGAACCTCTTGGGTATTGGACCAAACAGAGATGTCAAAATCACCAAGAATGATGTCCAAGTCCGGATATTTCTGCCGAACAATGCCATGAGCGATCTCAGTGATCGAATTCTTTCCTAAGGTTGTTATGTGTTCGATTTCCATACGGTTGTGTCCTTGACCTAAAACATCCACGCTGCTCACGATCGATAGTGTGATGAAGAATATAGATGCGTGAAGGTTCATGTTTTTTAAATTCGTAGAGTCAAGACAATGCTAAACTTACTCTTTCTTTTGCTATCAAATCACGGATCCCGTCCCAAAGGCTGATCCGCTTGGTCAATGCGTCTTTGGCTATAGTCAATGTCTCCTGCCATTTGGTTTCTTCTTCGCCACAGAGTTCTGCTACCATTTGTAGAGAAAGTGGTCCATGCTCGTCTCCATCTAGTTCGATATGGCGTTCGAGATAGTAGCTCAGCTTGTTGTAGCGCGTGTTCTCTGCGTCTGCATTTTTCAGAATCTCGATGAACATGTCTGGAATGACATCTTCTCTCCCAAAAGTAAATGCTGCAGCCACCAAGTGAGGCTTGTCCGTGGCTATCGTCGAGAAAGAAAACTCCACAAAATCAATCACACGTTGATCAATATTGATGGCTTGTAAAGAATCAGAGACAGACTGTCCTTGTTCGATCAATCGAATGAACTGATCGATTTCATTCGTCTTTGCACCGACTTGGAGCATCGCCTCTAGGTACATTTCAAAGTGACTTTTAGGTTCTCCTAATTCGTTGATATCGCTTTCCTCACCATGTACGATCTCATTGATGAATCGTGCTAGTGTCGGGTTAGTTCTAGGAGTCCAAGGGGTATGTACGTTCGTCAATTTCAGCTGTAGAGCCTTCAACAAAGACATAAAATCCCATACGGCAAAAACATGGTTTTCCATGAAAATTTTGATGTCATTGATGTCCTTTAGGTTTTCGTAGAGCGAGTGTTTTTGCAATTGGGTACGCAATCCAGCGATCTCACTTTCTATCTCTTGTATTCTATCCATCGGGTTCACTTCTATGTGACTTGCACCATGGCAAGGTGTTGTGATTTGTTGTTTGATTGTGCCTCAAAACCTTACGAGAGGAGGCATATATTTATGGGCTGCAATAGTGCTTTATTTTTCTATGATTCACAACCCTTTGGGTACAATATGGCTATGAAGAGTACTACACATTCTGCCTAAGAGGCACCATCTCTTTCTTACTTAAGATATCAGTCAACTTCGTCAGTGTCTGCTTTAGTTGATGGATTTCTTGCGCATTGATTTCATCTGATGCGAATTGGTCTATGATCTGCTGAGGGATGCACATCGCTTCTTTTCGCAGGGCTTTCCCTTTTTCCGTCAAGGAGATGATTACACTTCTTTCGTCCTTCTCAGAACGTTGGCGTTCGATCAGTCCTTTGCCCTGCATCCGCTTGAGTACAGGGGTGAGGGTATTTGATTCTAGATGGACCAGATGACTGATCTCCGACACGGTCATCTGGTCTGTCTGCCAGAGGGTCAGTAGCACCAAATACTGTGGGTAGGTGATGTCCAACTGACTGAGAAACGGGGTGTATAGCTTGGTCACCATGCGAGAGGCCGCATAGATCGGAAAGCATATTTGGTTCTCTAGCCACAGTGTCTCAGGATTATTCTTCATGAGCCAAGGTTTGGTGTATGTACTTGTCAATCTTCTCGGGCTTGGTGGTCGGAGCAAAACGCTTGACGGGTTGACCTTGTGGATCGATGAGAAACTTGGTGAAGTTCCATTTGATTCGACTGCCAAAGAGTCCTCCCAGTTCATTTTTGAGATAGCGAAAAACAGGGTGTGTGCCCTCGCCATTCACTTCGATCTTCTCCATCATCGGGAATGTCACGCCGTAGTTGATCATGCATCCTTCTTCGATGGATTCTTTTCCTCCAGGTTCTTGATTGCCAAACTGGTTGCAAGGAAAGCCTATGATCACCAAGCCGTCGTCTTTGTATTTTTGATACAGCTTTTCTAGCCCTTCGAACTGTGGTGTCAGCCCGCATTGACTGGCGGTATTGACCACCAAGACCGCTTTGCCAGCAAAATCTTTCATCTGTGCAGTTTTTCCTTGGAGGGTAGTTGCTTCTAATTCGTAAAATGGAGTGTTCATTATTTGTTCGTTTTTTGGATTAAAAATTTGAGTGCGCCTGTGGACCAAAGTGCCCATAGGATCAGTACAGGCTGAAAGAAAAGCCTAATCAAACGAGCGCGATCTGTGTCCAGACCGAAAGCATCCGTTCCGTTTAGGTATTGGGCGATGTTGCCAGGGAAGATTAGAATGTAAAACATCGCCAAGGCCAATCCCACATAGATTCGGTAATTCTTCCAGAATATCATGCCTAGTCCTAAACTGATCTCCACCACACCCGAAAGGATCACGACCAGATCTTTACTCAGCGGGATCCAGAGCGGAACCTGCGCCTGAAACTCTGCTCGCTGAAAGGTAAAGTGACCGATAGCTGCCATCACCATGAAAAGCCCAAGTATAATTCTCAGTACTTTTTGATAGTTGTTCGTCTCTATTTTTGGGGGTATCATATTTGATTCGTTTACAATTAGATCGTGCGCGATGTAATTTACAAAAATCTTTTATATATGTTGTATTAGAATCATGATACAGAATTAATAGGGACGGTGTGTGTTGGGAATAGTAGTTAAATAAACAAGGAGGGAATGTCGCTAGATAGAAGACTATTGTTTATGTTAAATCTGTTTAGTTGAACACTAAGGACATTAATCTGAACGGACTTCTATGAACAATATCCCAAACATATCATTCGATAGTAGCGAAAAGACCACAGATATTGAATTTTTGAGGATATCTGAATTATTCGAGCGCGTCGAAGAAAATCCTAACCATGATCCACTGAAACCTCACCGAATTACCTTCTTTGCCTTGTTGATTGTTATGGAAGGAGAGGGAATGCATCAAGTCGATCTAGAGAACTACTTACTAAAGAAAGGGTCTGTATTGAAAATCGCTAAAGGGCAAGTGCATGCTTTTCAAGAAAATCTAAGCTACGACGGTTACCTTGTCGTTTTTACAGAAGACTTTGTTTTGAAGTTTTTCTCTAAGTCTACCATTGACTTTATTTCGCACCTCTACAACTATCATATTTCAGATCCACTGGTGGAGGGTAGTAATTTCAATGAATCATTTTTGGCACTGATCGCACAGGAACTGAATAATGAAAATACCTATGCCCAAAGGAATATAATAGCCAAAATGCTGGAGCTGTATCTGTTGAAATTGGAGAGAGTGTCGCACTTAGCTATTTCTACGAAACGTAACACAGAGCAGTACCCACTGTTCTTTCAATTTAAGAACTTGGTAGAAGAGAGGTACATGGACACGAGAAATGTGAAGGACTATGCGGAATACATGTCCGTCTCTGCCAAGCAATTGAATGCGGTCGTCCAAAATTTTACCTTGAATACTGCCAAACATTTCATAGACGAGTATGTGGTTTTGGAAATAAAAAGAGCAATCCTCAGTACCAACAATAGTTTGAAGGAAATCGCTTACGAGTTGGGGTTTGATGAAGTGACCAACTTTACCAAATTTTTTAAAAAGCATACAGGTATTACTCCAAAGGAGTACAAGTCATCTCTTTGATTGATCCAGTTCCATATTTACCATTTTTAGGAGAGTATTTACCTTTTACAGCAGTGGTTGAAAGTAGAATTTTGCTTTAAAACAATAAACAATGAGTCAAGTAGCAACATGCCCAACATGTGGCAGCAAGTCAAAAGTCAAAGAAACAAATGGAAAGGTCGTGTATCAAGTAGTGCAAGATGATGAAGCATTCAGTAAAATAGGCCAACTAAAAAAGGCTATGGAGAAGTTCAAGGCTAAAGCAGAGCAACTAGAAAAGGAGCTAGAAACAATCCAGTTGAATCAAAACATGCAATCATGAAAATAGCAGTAACCTCAGCAAGCGGACAATTGGGAGCATCGATTGTCAAACAATTGATCAAAGAAATCGGAAAAGAAAACGTAATAGGAATCGCACGAACGCCAGAGAAAGCTAGCCACTTGGGAGTTGAAATCCGAAAGGGAGACTACAACGATCGGCAGCAATTTGAACAAGCACTAAAAGGGGTGGATGCCGTACTGCTAGTCTCTGGTATGGACGAACCACAGAAAAGAATCGAGCAGCACAGAAATGTCATAGCAGCAGCTCAAACAAATGGTGTTCGAAAGATCGTGTATACGAGTATCGTGGGAGATGAAACAAAAAGTGCTTTTGCACCGATCGTAAAAA
Source organism: Reichenbachiella agariperforans (assembly GCF_900142205.1). Classification (GTDB taxonomy): domain Bacteria; phylum Bacteroidota; class Bacteroidia; order Cytophagales; family Cyclobacteriaceae; genus Reichenbachiella; species Reichenbachiella agariperforans. Next base: position 79,559 of record NZ_FRAA01000002.1, on the reverse strand, counting down.
CCAATCGCCAAACCGAAGAGGATGTAAGAGAATCGGGACTTCAATGGGCCATTGGCAGGAATGGTATCTACATCGAGCCCGATTTGGAATACCTCGATCAGTATATCAAAGCAGGAGAAATCCGAAACTGTGCAGGCGAGGGCAAGTGTAGTTATACCAGTAGAGGGGAATTGGGATATGCCTATGCGAAAATGCTCTTGAGCGACCGTCACAATGGCCAGACATATAACCTAGTAGGTCAGCCTATCACCCAAGGAGAGTTAGCAGCGTTGATCAATCAAGTGTATAAAACTGATCTTGTATATCATTCCGTTTCTGTAGAGGATTATGAGACAGAAAGGAAAGATGAGTTAGGGGAATTTATGGGTACCATAATAGCAGGTATCTACGAAGGAATCGCCATTGGCTCCAACGATGTGTTTTCTGACTATGAGAAAGCTGCGGGTAGAGTACACAAGGCTCCACTAGAGATGATCCAAGAAATCAAAAACGCTTGATGGAGGTTACAAATTATAGTAGCAGGACCGTTTGGATTCACTGGGTTTCAGCAGGGCTGATTTTTGCTTTGATTTATACAGGAATTAATATGGAGCATGGAGCGCATGATCTACAAAAGTTCAACTTGTATAGAATACATTTTGTTATGGGGGTTACTGTTTTTGTCCTTACGATTATGAGAATTTTGGCTCTTATGCAGGATCCTCGGCCAGCCCCTTTACAACCTAAAAAATCCTTTCATCAAAGATTTATCACTTTTGTGCACTACGGGTTCTATATCGTTATTTTATGGATGTGCATTTCAGGAATTAGTTCTCTGTTTTTAGAAGGGATAATTCTTGCACTGCGTAGTGGGGATTTTGCAGATTTGCCTGAGATTAGCAAGGATGGATTTCATCCTATCATGATGTCACATCATATAGTAGCCAAGTTCGTATTCCTACTACTAATATTTCATGTTACAGGCTACTTTGTTCATCTGATCAGAAATAGAGAGAACACCTTGAAGCGGATTTGGTTTAAATAATATTAATAAGTGAAGAGTATGGGATTTGTAGAAAGCATATTGAAAAAAGTGGTGCTTCAGGAAGCTGTGATTGAAGAGAAAGTCAAACTGTCTGAAGCTGCCTATCGGATACGCATCAAAGGGGCAGACATAAGTAGAGTGGATTTTATAGCAGGATGCTTTTTTCGATTGGGTATTGGGATCGATCAGGAGGATGTCCCGCTAAAGGATAAAGTAAGGAGCTATAGTGTATGGGATATCAATCAATCAACAGGTCATGTGGATCTAGCGATAGCCACACATAGCGAAGGGATAGGGGCTGACTGGGCAAAACAGTGTAAGCCTGGAGATGCGGTTTACTTTAAGTGGAAGAAAGGTAATTTTCTAGTGGATGATTCGGCAGAGAGTTATCTGATGATTGGTGACTTGTCAGCTCTGTCACACCTGTATATGATCAGACGTCACCTGTCGGGAAACAAAAAAGTAGAGAGTATCATATATAGTCAGGATAAGACGGATTTGTTTCCTGATGTTGATGGTTCGACTCCTTTCGATTTTTATGAATTGCCTCAGAATCCCGCCGATGAACTCATTACAAAGGTAAAAGAGATCGTGTCTAGCATGACAGGTACTAAAACAGTCTATATAGCTGGGGATAGTCGAGTGTGTGTAGCGCTGAATCAATGTTTTAAAAAGGAATTGGGCTGGGATACCAAACGGATAAAAACGAAACCATTCTGGAACCCTGAAAAGAAAGGTTTGGAATAGCTTGTCAAGCTAGAGTTCTTTAAGTGTTATACGGTTCTGTTTCGTACGTCAGATGAGGTACGTGAACCAGTTATTAATTGAAGAATGCCTGTCTAAACTCTAATGGAGAGCAACTAGTTTTGGATTTGAAGAGCTTACTAAAGGTGTGGGTGTTCATACCCTAATGCATAGGCAATCTGGCTTACGGAGTGATTAGTAGTAGATAGTCTTTCTACTTTTAGTGCAGTTGCTACAACTTTATCTCCACGCTTTAACGCTGCCTCAGCCCAAATTCGCCCAAATCCAGGAGAAGAGCCTGTGATGAACCAAACTTTGTTCTCTTTTTCATGATATTGATTTTATGATTAGAATATTACAAAAATCAATAACCATACTTGCCTTCTAGTAGACTATTTGAGGATATGTGTAGTCAAAATGAGGAAGTTGAAAGTCCGTGATGTTACTACCAAAAGGTAGCCAGGCTAGTGAATCACTTTTTGGTTGTGACGACTATTTGCTCATTTAGTTTTTTGTAGAGGATGTCAAAGTCCTTTTTCAATTGATCATACTCTTCGGGTTGGTAGACGTTCTTTTTGAATTCGAAGGTTGCATCTATTTTGACGAAGGTGTCGAACGCTTGTACGTTGTAGCTGAATGTCATCAGCTCATCATCAAACGAGGTGCTTTCTGGAAGGTGTTTGAACTTTGAGTTCTCATCACAGCCTATGGTACTGGTGTAGACCCTCTTTTTAGTGTAGACTAGGTCGACTGGGTATTTTCTTTTGAGCTTCACCAGTGGGTTTTGAGCGTACTCTATTTTGTTGAAGGGGACGAGGTATCTGTCTCCTTCGAAGCTATCGATAGGTCGTATTTTTTTATAGTTGATTAAGAGTGGAGCCTCTAGCACATCGTCGTTGTTGACGGAGATGTCTCCGTTCAGCTCTTCATGCTCGAAGATTAGTGATGCGTTGAAGGCATCTGGGTCGTCTAGGTACTCTTGTCTTGCTCGCCAGGCATCATAGCCAGTTAGTTGTTCGCGGACAGACATGGTCGTTTCATTCCCACTGATTTTGAAGGTAGAGGCTTCTAATTTTTGCGAAGTAGCGAGCGGGCTAAGTCCAATCCATTCATGGCTGTCATCCTTGATGATGAAACCGTAATCGTTGAAGCATCGGGTGGGGAGGAGGTAGTAGGGGAGCAAAGGCTCTGTAGCGTCGAGAAGGAGGACACCGTTATCTACTGCTACCTCTGCGATGACGTAATTGAACTTTTGGGTGATGGGGTATTGCGTATATATTTTGCCATGTCTTCTGGTACTGATGAGGATTGGGTTGGATTCTAGTCCTGCTGCGCGAAGCATGCCGATCAAGAAGAGGTTGAGATCACTGTCATTACCAGTTTTGCTGCTGATGAGCTCGCGAGGACGTTGTGTGGTGTATTTGCCATAGTAGTGATTCCATCGGAACTGATCTTTGATGTACTTCGTGATGATTTCAATCTTTTTAGTTCGGGCTAGCCCGTTTAGGTTAAGTTCTGGAAGGATATTTTTGGCCGCATACCGCTCCGCACTATTAATGTATTTGCCAAAGGTGTCTTCTTTGTTGAAGTCATCTACCATGTCCTGCCATGTGGTCACGTATTCGGTAGATGCGCCTGTGAGCTGAGTTACTTTGGCGAGTTGAAACTCGATTTTTTGGATATAGTCTTCTCGTGATGTGATAAAATCATCGTCAGAAAAAGCTGCAACATCGCTGGATGAATATGTGTATACCATATCCCGATACTTTACTCCGCCAAAGCTGTTTTCTAGCCCTTTCTCTACGTAAGATTCCTTTTTCAATCCCTCGTTTTGTCCCTGAAAAAGCATGATGTATTCGTAGAATGGAGTCATTTTGACAGTGTACTCACTGTATAGTGCAGGTATGGTGGATTGAAACTCCCAGCTTTTAAGGTTCCATTTGAACGGAGAATTGATCTGATAGGTATATTCGATGATAGATCCTTTTTTGACTCCTGGGATAGCAAATTTCTTTTGATGCCATCGTTCGCTGAGTTGTTCATCAAAGATTTCCTCTTTTTCTAATTCACTGGTGGTCAGCTGTGCGTTTTCGTAGTTGTAGCTGACAGCCTTTATTTCGGAGACTTTTTCTGTTTTGTTGTAGCCATCTACATAGTAGGGGATGGAGACATTGGACCAGTCATCTATGGCAGATTCGTCGAGAATCTTGATGCGAGTGGTTCTGGTGAAGTATAAATCCAGTCCTCCATCACTGCTGATCTTAAAACAGGACTCTCCGAGATCAAATAAAATAACGGCCGCTGCGGTAGAGTCCTGTTCATAATATTCGAGATCGAATTCTGCTTGACTCAGTTTGCCATATCTCCTTTCGGGTGTTTGGCCAAATAGCGCTGATTGAAGGAGGATCAATAGGAACAATAGGAGTGAAAATCTAATCATGGTTTGAGCGTAATGGTGGTTTTTCTTTCTGCGTTTTTAATGGATTGCTGAAAGTCGTAAAATGCCTCGTAGGATTCGCCAACAGCGTAGGTAGCTCGTGGCATGGTTAGCTGACGCACACAAAGTACTTTTTGGTCTTCCAGATAAAAATCCAGAGAATATTGACCTGCTTGCGTGTCTATGATAATGTTCTCTGGTTTATGGAGTTGAGAAAATTGATTAGTGTCAATGTTGAAAATGATTGAGTCGGTCACGTTTTTTGGTACTCTGATTCTTAGTTCACTCTGACGTTCGTCGGGATCGTCGAGTTTGATCAGTTGTGATTTAGGCAGGAATAGTACTTTGTTTGATCCATAGTTTTTGGTGAGGCCATAGATGGTTGCTTCTGCTGTCATTTCTATGATTGCTTCGTTTCGATCTTCGGCAGTGACGATATTCCACTGGTTAACTTCTGCTTTAGATATGGGAAAATCTTGTTTTATCCTTTTGTCGATTTGGGAGGAGCTGAGGTTTTTTTTAATCCCGTGGTAATACTCATAGTTTTCTCCACGATAGATTCCTCTAAATTTTGTAAGGTACTTGTCTCCGTTTAGCGTGATGTCAATGCGACGGGTAGTGGCGATTTCATCTATCTCTAGTTTGGGAAGGTTGACGAGTTGGCTTTCTCCTTTTTTGACGAAAAGTCCTTTTCTATTCTGAGTAAAGCTTCCCAAATACCCGAAAGGTGCACTGTTGCTGGTGTTTTCTAACCAGACCGTATCTGATGCTAGAGGAACGCATAGAATGACGTGGTTGGATTGATGACTAGGAAAGCTGTCGATCATGGGGACAGGGTTATCTCCAGCGTAGACGAAGACGGGGTAAGAATCGATATCTATCGCCGCTAGAGTGCTCTGCATGTAGGTAGTGAGTGCTTTGCAGTCTCCATATTTGTTGGTAGAGACGTAGCTGGCAGGGTAGCTTTTTAGTCCTCCATACTCGATCCCTACATAGATGTAGCGGACCTGATCTTGCATGTGGTTGTAGAGCGTTTTTATTTTTTCATGGTCATCTTCTATTCCTTCGACCAACTTTCGAATAGCGATTTGGTCAGCAGTAGTCAGGTCACTACATCCCTGATTAAGCGCTAGGCTCCAGTCTCCATAGGTAGCCCAACTCTCATAAGATCCAGGCTGGTCGTAGACGAACTGATCAGGCGTGATGATGATCTTGGGAGACAGTTCGTAGCGGCTAGGGCCATGTGTTTCACTAGGTAGTGCGGGGCAGTTTTGGGCAGTCCATTCATAGTAGGTTGGTCCATTGCTATGACGGATCAAGGTCGTGTCTGTCCTGAGAATGTTGATATTGAAGTTAGCGGGTTTGGTTAGGCTCAGTTGTGCAGCACGCGTGGGGACTTGGTAGCGGTAGTAGGGTGTCCATCGTGCGATCGACGTGTACTCGTCAAAATCTTGCGTATAGGACACGTGGATTTGGTAGGGGTATTGGTTGTGAATCAGTTGAAATTCTTTGACATAGTCATCTTCGTACCATGCGATTTGTGAAATACTATGTCGCTCAGTGATATCCTTCTTTTTTAGTTTTTTGATGATTTGTCCCTTACTGTCCAGTAGCTCAGCTTCTAGGGCTTCAATTTTATTGCCCTTGCTATAGGCGATTTCTATTTCAGAGATCCAATCCCCCTGCCTGTTGTTGACCTGAATGATAACTTCTTCGCGGTAGCTGATTTTACCTGATTCCGCAATGGTGATCTGACTGTCGTAGCGTATGATTTCAGCGTCTGGTTGACGTGGAGTTCCTAACCAAATGCATAGCGTAAGGAGCGTGTATAACAAAGTGTAACTAGTTGGTATGTAAAATGAGTAGAATCAAAGTTCCACAGATTATCTCGCAATATATAAGTCATTAGGGATTATGTCAATTGAGACGTAACTATAGCTAGGGTTATTTTTTTAGATAGCATGAATTGTGCGTGTATTTGAGGAGTCATATAATCCCTTTTTCGAGGCAGGTGTTGATTAGTTCTGCGGAGGTTTTTACGTTCATTTTATGCATAATATTACGGCGGTGAGTTTTTACGGTATGCTCACTGATGTGGAGTGTATTGGCAATAGCCTTGCTGTTTTGCCCTTTGGCTAGACATTGGATGATTTCCTTTTCTCTCTCGGAGAGTTCAGGCATATCTGATTTGACGGAGCGCTTGCCTCGGAAATAGTCAAATATTTGATTGTTGATTTTGGGATGGAAATAATTTTTTCTTTGACTGGTTAGTGTGATTGCTTCTATGAGTTCGCTCTTGTGTGCATCTTTTAGGATATACCCTTGGGCACCTTTTTCCAATGCTCGTTTGATTTGTTTCATTGACTGATGCATGGTGAGCATCAGTATAGGTAGATCGTATCCCTTGGATAGGATTAGTTCCATGGTTGCTATGCCATCGATGACAGGCATGTCTATGTCCATCAAGATTAAATCGACCTCTGTAGTGTCAAGAATGGAGGGAATCTCGTGACCGTTTATTGTCTGACTAACCACTTCTATACCGTCACCAGGTTTGAACATTGATTTCATGCCTTCGGCAAAGAGAGGGTGATCGTCGACTATCAGTACCTTTATCATAACTCTTCGATGTTTTCGTAGGATAGTGGTAAGTCTATGATGACAGTAGTGCCACTTATTGTATTGCTGTCAAATTTGATGTCACCTTGTTTGTCTGCCACCATTTTGTTAAGGGTTTCGACTCCAATACCACCACTTTTTGGTTTGTTTTTGGTATCAAACCCTCTGCCATTGTCTTGTACCATGATATTCATGATTTGTTCCTCCTCAAAGCAGGTCAGGAGTATACTGAGCTTGGTCGCGTGGGAGTGCTTGAGTACGTTACTGACTAACTCTTGAACGATTCGGTAGATCGTGATCTCTTCGTCTGCAGCGAGTGCATGTCCACACATGGATGCTGAAAATTCGACTTCCAAGTCTCCAGACTGGCGGAGGTGCTCCGAGAGTTCTTTTAGTGCGGAGACTAAGCCGAAGTTTTCGGAGATGCCCATATTGAGCGAATGCGACATATTACGGATATCGTTACAGGCTTGATCTACGAGTGTAGTCAAGGTGTAGTGATTAGGGATGCTTTCTTCCTCTATTCCGTTGATGTTGACTTTGATGGTAGCGAGTAGGCTACCGAAATGGTTGTGCAGTTCTTGAGCGAGGCGTTTACGCTCTTGGTCTTTGCCTTCTACCATGGACTGTAGTGCTTTGGTCTCTTGGGTGTTGAGGAGTTTTTTTATTTTTTCGTCATGCTGTTTGCGTTCATTGGCTGACATGAGGCGCGTGTTGTGCAATCGCTGACGAAAGTAGAGGATTAGAAGTATAGCTAGCGCCAGTAAAAACACTGCTATGATAATGTAGGTTCGGTTCATGAGTTGGCTTTTTTCTAAGATGGCAATTTCTTTTTCTTTCTGGTTTACCTCGAATTCTGTTCGTAGGTCTGCCATTTTCTTTGTGGTTTCAGTGTTTTCTATGCTGTCCTTGTAGGTTATGTATTGGGTTTGGTAGGTATAGGCTTGAGTATAGTCTTGCTGCTCTTCGTAGAGTTGAGACAAGAGTAATGAGGCATCTCGGATTTGCTCCTTGAGGTCAAGTGCTTTGGCCATTTGGAGTGCTGCGTTGGTATGATTAATAGATGAAGTTATATCATTTCTCTCGGCATACAACCTACCGAGTTGATTGTGATAATCTGACATCCCAAATTGATCTCCGAGTGGCTCTAGCATGTCGATGGCTTTTAACAAGTCTCGTTCGGCAGTTTGGTCATCACCTTGTTGCCAATAGACTAAGGCACGGTTGCCTATCACGTAAGCCTTACCGATGGTTAGACCTGTAGTGTCAAACAGTGGCTCAGCCTCGTTATAGAGAGCTAGGGAAGAATCAAGGTAGTTCAGAGTATAGTAGCTGTATCCTGTATTGAGAAGGTTGATGGCTAATTTTTTGATATCACCATCTTTGCGCAAAATTTCGATCGCTTTTTTTTCATACAATAGAGAGTTCTTGAACTGACTGTTTGCAGTGTAGGTATTGGCGATTTCTAAATATGCCTCTGCTTGTAACTGCAGGTAGTGATTTTCTTTGGCTAATTCTGCACTTTTGATAAGTTGTTTTAGTGATTCTTTTAGGTTGCCTTTCATTCTATAGGCTACTCCCTGATACTGATATGCTTTAACAACGTAATTGGTCTGTTTATGGTCATGAGCAGATCGAAGTAGGCGTTTGGAATAGGTCAATACATCTTCTGGGGAGCTGCAAAGCTGGGAAAGATTACTAAGGATGATTAGTTTATTGGTTGAAGAAAGGGTATCGTCTTCTGTTAACAATATTTTTAGGCTATCGGCGGCTTCTAGGTTTTGGGCATAAATATTTGGTTTGATACTGAAAATAGCAATGGCGTAGACCATTGCTATTTTCAGTATGGTTTTACTTTTGAAGTAATCAATCACCTTGGCCAACTTTTAGTTTGGGGTCAATGCAAATCTCAAGAGAAGCTGGGTCTCCGTTGAGCTTATGATAATCAAGGATGATGTTTAAGCAAAATTCTACATTCTCTTTAAGAGGAAATTCATTTGTGATCTCCATTCCCAGACTTAACGGGTTATTGTCAACGATCTTAAAATAGGTGGGCAGAATAGGATGTGCTGCATTTTGGGGAGCTGAAATGGGGTTTGAAGACGCGAAATACAGGGAGTGAGTAGAGTAGAGTTGAAGAGGTAATATTGTGAAATATATGATTGATCCTGCTTTTACTTCTTGATTGCTTCCTATAGTGAAATTAGTAACCGAATTTCCCAATGACATAGAGCCAGGGCTAAAAATCATGGTGTGTTGTAAAGCTAGAGCGTTTAGGCTACTACTAGGGCTTTGTAAAGAAGGAGATCCAAGAAGGACGCTGTTTGTGTCAACTTGAATGAAAATGTTTTTTGAAGATGTTCCCATTTCTTATATAATTTATCTCGTTTAATTGTATTGTACAATAATACAGGTTTTAACCATTGAGATGATACCCCAAAAGCGGTATTTCTTTCTGTTTATGAAGGAGTGCTTTGTATTAGGTATCACCACCATGTGTCATCTCTTAATAGTGATTCTAATGACCAAAGGGAGAAAGGTGTTATTCTCGTATTCATGAGTTTGACGGGCTGATTCAGTTCAAACAGTTATGAGATCAATTTGGATTATGAAATGTCATTTCCTTTAAACTATTAAATATACTTATAGTGAAGCATTCTTATGAGCAGACACTTCTGCTAGCGGATACATTTTTAGGGAAGGAAACTCCTGCTTTTGTCCAGTATTTATTCACGTTTAGATAGGCACATTCCGTTGTTTGCTATAGCTAAGGTCTTTCATGATGAAATGGAGAAATATGGTGATGAGACAATATCAGATATGAATGCCGATTTCTTACAATTTATCCCTGCTGATATTTTCCAACTTGGCTTTAAATCGTCTTGTAAAGGATCCCATATGTGCCATTATACCCCAAAAAAGGTAGAGGAAAAGGACAATAAAATGGTGATACTGCATGCTACGATCTGTGAGATATGTCACAGACTGGCGGACACCGAAAAGCCTTAATAGAGTAGGTGGAAAATAAACCAAAAAACTATCTCAGTGTATAGTCGCAGGGGCAAATAAGTGCCTGATGTATGATCACTTGAGCTAGGAACCCCTCACATAAATATCTGATTAGGTGCTTTGATTTTGTCATATGCAGCGTGTCATGAAAACCAGCTACAGTAGTGTAGTACTGGTCGAATAACATATGAATGGCTAAAATATTTTTGATTCATCTGTGGGGTGTCGAATGAGGGGCGCTGAACAACATTGCCTGTTTAATCCATTTTTAACCAAGACCCAGCGATCACCTTTACTTCCGAATTTTAGCACTCCGACCTGCTATGTTTGGTATTGCATCATGAATTAATTTAAAGAAATACAATGACGTATTAGCAAGATAACTATGCCTTCGATATTTGTGATATAGGATAGGCTGCCGCTGGTGTCGCTCAAAATTTTGAGTAGACATGCAAACACTTGATTGCCCCGAACTAACGATCTACGAAGTACCTAATTCGGAGATCGACTCTGACCGTATGTTTATCCAGGAAGTAGCCCGGATCATAAAAAAGCACGCCAGAGAGACCAGATTTGATGTCAAAGTGCTGGCTGAGATAGTAGGCTATAGCCGTGCACAGCTGAGTCGAAAACTAACAGCTCTCATTGGGGTATCGCCAGGTAGGCAAATTCTAATGGTTCGCTTACATATGGCATCTGTATTGTTGCGTGAGGGAGATGCCCCTGTCAAGCAAGTAGCCTGGAACTGTGGGTTTGTTAGCTACCAGAGCTTTTGGAAAGCCTTCGTTACGCGCTATGGATGCTCCCCCTCAGCTTACCGAATGTGTAGGGATCCTTCCAAACAGGTATGCCCCTCGTGTGTCTTGTGGGTTATGCCCCCATCTCCAGAACTGAGAAATTCTATGCTAGCCATAGCTAGAGGAAAGCCATGGCTATGTACGTTTTTAAAGTTACTACTAGATCACTTGGGAGACGAATCAGTCGTATTAGATGAGCTAGCCGCATCGCTAAATCTGAGCTCTTCCCAATTGATAAGGAATTTAAAATCTTGCTTAGGTATTACCCCCATTCGATTTTTACAACAGCTTCGAATTTTGTATGCGGCAGAGTTACTCGCCGATGAGACTGTATCGATAGCTACAGTTGCCTATAGAGCTAGTTTTTTTGATCAAGCTCATTTTTCTCATGCTTTCAAAGGGACATACCGTTGCTCGCCTTCGGTCTATAAGAAGCAGAAGCGCCAAGAAAATTTTTGCACTTGGCTAAAAAAAGAACTTATGCTACACGATGAGATGTGATTGCGGATTTGATACAAGTAAGGGCTTGAGTTATTGATCAACTTTGATTTGTCTTTAAAACGAAGAGGACTATAAAATCTAAAACCTAGACATATGATCAGAGCAGGCCCTACTTAGATTGAACATTGATTTTAAATCATGAATCAACAAAGCAAATACTCGAGATAAATCAGTACAATAATAAATTATATCACCTAAAACTAAATGAGATGAAGTATTCATTAAATTTTAAAAACAATTCTTCCCAAAAGGGAAATGTATGTATCTATCAGACAGACCCAGATTTGGGCGTACATGATGTCATGTCATTGGCTTGGTTTGCAAAGTCAGCCTATCCTACGACAAATATTTTATTCCAGTGGCAAATTGATTACTGCTACACTTGGTCTAGACAGGGAATTCTAAAACCTGGGATAATATATGAAGCGGCACAAACGTGGGTGGCAGACCTTACCAATAAGAATGCCATAGATTTCATAAAGGACACTTCATTGGATGCCTATTCGTTTGAAAATCAAACAGCAGGTTCTGAAGATGGCAGTTTGTACATCAATGAAAAAAGGAATGTAGGTGCCAACGAATGTTCGGTAGGAATCGGGATGTCTGGTAATGGGACTTTCGTGGTAAACTCACAACCGAATATGCAACTACAGTTTACTCCTCATCCAAAGTATTGGATCACATTCGGAACTTTTACTCAAGGAGAGGTTTTGGATCTTGAGAAGATCACTGCTACAGCTCAGGAGATTGCATTTCCTGTCAACCAGTACAACCTAGAGGTCACACTCAACGAGGATAATACTTGGACTGTAGGGTAATCATCCGATGTTCTTTTGAAATAATTTGGCAGTGCTCATTGTAACTATTGAGTACTGTCATCTACCTACCTCTCCTTTCTCAATCCATGTTTTGATCTACTGGTGCAACTATGTAGCGGTTAGCTTCTTGTCATTTTTTAGACACTGTGATAGATCATTTAATTATGGATGTAGGGGGATCAATCTAAACGATTAATTAAGATGGAAAATTACACTACGTATGTTCAAGAAACGTTACGCGCTATGCAGCAGTTGAACTTGGTCTACAATTATAATTTTTTGTATTTCAGCAACTATGTTTCGCCCGCAGAATATGGGCATCCAGATGGATGGGTGTTTGTAGGTGAAGGCTCGGTGGGTCTTGATACCAGTAATAATTGTTGCAGGCTTGCTACTGAAGCTAGTGGGCAGGCTGTATTGAGTCAGGCACTACACGAGTTTCCTAGATGGCAGGAGTTATTGAGTAGCGAGACCGTTACGGCCAAAGCACATGTACACCTAGAAACAGAAGCTGCTGTCAGTCTTTCTCTATCAGATGGTATCGTTACCAAAGAAAGCAGTACGAATGCTGCGGGAGACTATGAGTTGGAAGTGCAGTTAGCTGTTGGTGCCGCCGCAACTGGGCTAATACTGAAAATAGAATGCAGTACGCCAAATGTAGTTGTTGATATCAGCAAAGTGTACGCGAATATCGGTTCTATTGCTTTGAGTAATCTCGCTTGTATGGTAAATGGGGTGATCGGAGAACGAAAGCAATATATTGCCACAGAGAACCCTCCTGCACAGGAGCTATCGCTTTGTCAATCTGCCGAAGAATTAGGTATAGGCTATTCACGTTTGGACTCAGTGCTCAACCATAGATACGGTAAGGGGGAAAATAGGTCATTGTTGCCAGACATGAGGGGTTACTTTAGCCGTGCATGGAATCATGGCGCTAGTATCGATCCAGACGCTAACCAAAGGCAGAAATGGGGAGCGTCTAATGTCAGCGGAGACCATGTAGGGACATTGGAATTAGAGGAATTTAAGGAGCATAATCACTCCATAGCTTTCTCGGAGATTGCTACCCCTGTGGGACAGGCATCTGTCAACTTGGTAGGGAAGGGTAAAACGTCTACAACCATGACCGGGGGCAATGAAACTAGACCTTCTAATATCTCCGAACTCTATACTATTAAATGGGCATGACGCCTCTCTGATCATGAGAGGTTGATTCATCCCGATACTTAATCTATTAACAAACTTAAAATTTAAAATCATGAAAAGTATATTTTCAACAGTAGTAGTATGTCTACTGCTCACGGGCACCTATGCTCAACCACCTGAGTCATATTATGACAATACTGTAGGTGAGTCAGGCTATCAATTGAAAACGACCCTTTACAATATCATTAAGGGGCACAAGGAGAAGACCTATGGTCAACTATGGGCATGTTTTGATTTGACAGATATGAAAGGGGATACGCTCTGGGATATGTATTCATTCCCTCCTCTAGTTGGTAAGCCCAATCCTTATTACTATGGATACCAGGTCACACAATGTGGGACATATAAAATGGAAGGAGACTGTTACAACAGGGAACATTCGTTTCCAGCAAGCTGGTTTGGCGCAACAAAAAATAAGAAACCTAAACCGATGTACACAGATTTGTTTCATATCTATCCAACTGACGGTTATGTCAATAGCAAACGGAGCAATTACCCGTTTGGTAATGCAGACAAAACTGAGTTATACGCTTCACAAAATGGTAGTAAACTAGGCTATTCATCGACGAATAAAGAGCTAGGGAAGGATATCATCGTATTCGAACCTATAGATGAATACAAGGGAGATTTTGCGAGAACGTACTTTTATATGGCTACTCGCTATCAGGATAAAATAGCAAGTTGGAATACCAATAGTTTATATGCAGGACAAGTTTTGGATGGAACGGACACTACGGTTTATCAGCAGTGGTATTTAGATCTTTTGCTCGGCTGGCATAAAAAAGATCCTGTCAGCCAAAAGGAGGTAGATCGAAACAATGCCGTCTATTTGATACAAAACAATAGAAACCCATTTATAGACTCTGCCAATTTTGTGCAGCGAATTTGGGGTAATTAAGCACAATTTTTTTGATCAGCTATATTGGTAGAGAGAAGCGGTATGTATACAGATACCCTTCTCTCTTTTCGATACTTCTCATAGTCACCCATACCACATTAGTGTGAGTCAGTACCCCAGATGCGGTGTATGTGATTATCCCTATCACGGGGGATAAAATAGCGTGTGCTAATGATCAACTTTGATATGTCTTTAAAACAATGCGCATCAAAAAAGAGGCAAAGGCGAAACCCGAAAAGCCTATTGGCAAACAGAGTAGGGGACTAAAAAATAATATTGCTATGAATAATATAATTAATGTTCAGATCACGATCGATACTGACGCAATCATCAGAGATTTTTCAACACCAAGTCAAGATCCTAATGCTCCTACTGGTATTGGTCACCAATACGAGTTTATGGTGGTCACGGATGGAGCCTCTATCTCTGGTCAAGGAGGAGCGGATTTGAATTTTAGAGCTCAGGTCGGTGACAATGTTCGTTTTCATGGAACATCTGCCTCTGATAATTTTGAGAATGCAATTTTAGTGTACGGGATCAAGAGGTTTGGAGGAGATCAAGTCTTTAGCCCTTTCATGAGTTTTACCTATACCAAGAATGGGGTCAGCCCTTCGGGTTTTGACGTATTGCCCGCACATATAGGGTCAGAACAGTTTTGGTTCTATGAAGGACGTGTGATTACTGCAGGTGTTGAGAATTTTCAGGTTGTTTTTGCTCTCTACACTAGAGGAGCTTCTGGAGAGCCAGAAGTCTACGGTTATTTTCAGTGGGATCCTACAGTGACAGTAGAAGGATAATTTCTAGTGTTTTGATCAATAGAGAAAACCACCAAAAAGAAGTTTTGGTGGTTTTCTCGCTTTTAACAGAAAGTCAATTCAATTTTTAAACATAAAACAATACAATGAGTACGATCGATAATAATACAAAACTATCAGTAACAAACAATACTGACGAAGCAGTGGAAGTATATGTGACTTTTGCAGCTGAAAATAGCGAAAACAAATGCTGTCCGAGTCCAGTTGCCGTAGGGCAGTTTGGGTTTCTTACTAAAGTAAATGATTTGAGAGGGAAGTTTACTTTAGGAGCAAATCAAACACAATTGTTTGATGCAGAGGGCCGGTGTTTTAGTGGAAACATTGGCTTCTATATTCCTCCACAGTGTCCAGTGGCTGGTGCTGATTTTCATCATGGCAAAACAGGGACGAGTATCGCCGAGTTTACGCTCAATCCTAGTTCACCATGTGCCGAAGCATTTGATATCAGTTGTGTCAATGGTGTCAATTGTTTTATTGAGGTGAAAGTAGAAAAAGGGTTAGGTTGGAGCTATGGTCCAGAGAGTACACCTATCACTAGAATATACAACAGGGGGTTGCAGGAGAATGAAGGCAACCCAGGGGTCTACCCTGTTAACTGTACTGATTGTGTTCGATTGGTAGGGGATGCTCCCTGTCCGACATTGCCAATCGGGCCTGCACAGTCAGAGAGAATCTGTAATGTGCAGCGCTCCGAAAGAGGAGGAGTCGTACAAGTCATCTTGAATACTCCTGTACCAGCGTAACTGTTCGCATCATGCAAGTCGTCCTTTTCAAGTCAGAAATGCCCCAGCGAGTATTTCTGATTTGAAAAGGACGACTTTTTTATACTGACTTGAAAAAATACCTCGATTGGGGTATGCAGTTGTTTACCTATTATACCTGATGCATACGATGGCTAGACTTGTCACTTTTGAAAAATAATCTATTACTAGATAGAGCGAAATGTTTTTTGTCAAAAGGGTATAAGAGAGTTTAAAGGAAAATAAATAAAGTGATGAAAATTAAAAATCTTAAACGACTAGGTCTGGTGTCCATAGTTTTGATGGTGGTCTCTCAGGGCTGTATGATCAATGATAAGACAGGTGAAATTGTAACGGGTGTTACTCCTCAAGCTTTGCCAGAAACTGTTTCAGGGTTTAATTTCCCTGAAGACTCCCTGACTATCTATCAGTGGCTGAGCAATAGAGATACAGAAAGTATTACCAAACATGCATGGGGTATTTGGGCAGGCCTAACGGCTAATTCCGATCAGGTGTACAACCTATCAGACACGTTGCTCATATATGAGACATGGCTAGGGGTGTCAGATATCGCTACTCAATGTGCTAATGGAGATACATTGGGTGGATGTGCCAATGCTAAGTTCACTAGAGAGAAATTAGATTTCCCGAACCAGTTGACGCATAATTTTGGTTCGAGCGTGACTTCTGCCATTCAGGATAATCCAGGCTTTTATGTGTCAGTTTCTTATGACCCGAATGCGGCATGTTTTGCTACTAAAAATTTGATACTGAACCAGTCGAGCATTACTAAAAAGCTAGTGAAGGATAGTATTGGTAAAATCCCTCCCTTCCCTAACAATAGCGTGACTATCAAACCGACGTATTTCATTGGACAGGTGAGTGATGATTTTATCCGAATTCCTGCTTGGCACGGTGAACCTGAGAGTTTGGAACAAGTGTATGGTCCGTCTGCATGGAATGCTTATATTTTCGTAGATGTCAATAACCTACAGACACCTGGAAAAGTAGCTGTTCCAGTAGACAGTACCGTGACGTCCCCTCCAGCTAGTGCGATCGTTAATTTGAACGAATTTATTCATTACAGTCTAGATACGGATGCGGCGACTTATATGAACAAGCAACAACTGGGACAAACGGGAGATAAGATTAAATCAGGAGATTTGGCAATACTGATATGTATGCATGTGGGGACGAAAGAGATTAGCAACTGGACGTGGCAGACATTTTTTTGGGCCACAGACCCGAGTATTCCAAATTTTCCGAGTTCTGCTTGGGAGGCCGGTTTACGGCCAGAGGGACTTAATGGAGCTGCTGCTCACTATGCTGTGTCTACTGCCTATGCCATGGTGTGGCCAAATCAGCCTATTACCAACGGGACAAATGAAGGTGTAGAACCGATTATTGGATATAATCCTTATTTGGAGGCTGGTCTTTCAGCTCCTTTTGGTGATGTGAATAAGCTGGATTCTTCTTATCAATACGGGATGCAGACCAACTGTATGAGCTGTCATGCAATGGCAACCGCCAATGCAACCAACGGTAAATCGTTGAAATACACAGCAGATCAATATGTGGATATGAGCGACAGTATCTTTTATGATTGGGTGCAATTAGATTTTGCATGGTCTATTCAAAGCAATATCAATGAAACAAAATAGAGGTTGAGTGATTGTATTTGATCTGTTATAAAGAGACAGGGATAGGTTGACTAAGTGAAGGCCCATTATGGGCTTTTGCTTAGTTTTTTTGTGTTAAAACACTGTTCAGAAATGTAAAGCATTTGTTCTAATAGAATGAATGCTTTTTTCATGTCAGTACCCCAAAAGAGGTATTGGACTGTATACTCCTTTCTCCTGACGGATTGAATCCGAAAAACCGACATTTTTGAGTGATTATTATGCAATGCTGTGGCAGGTCTAGAACTGTCGCTAAGGGACTACTCAAAATAGAACATGAAGAGTTAGGGCTGTTGAATTTTGATCACAACAACATGGTTAATTAGTTTTTTGTAAAGGCTCGTTGTGAGTTTTTGCAAAAAACTAAGTTGTCAACTTATTTATTCAATAAAGTATAAAAAATGAAACAGTTTAAATTTTACATAGCAGTCATGTGCTTGGTCGCATTGGGGAGTGTGACTTTGAAAGCGCAAGAGGCCGTGTCCTCCAGTGGGGGGGATGGTCTATCACCAGACGGGGCAGTTAGCTTTACTATTGGTCAGATGGCATACACTAATTATTCTGGTCAAGACGGAGCGGTGAGTGCTGGAGTTCAGCAGACCTATGAGATCACGGTAGTGACAGGGATAGAACGTGAGGAGATTCAGCTGGATTTGGTAGCGTATCCTAATCCTACTACAGATTTTTTGCATCTGAAAATAGATGGGGGAAATAGCGGGGAGTTGTCTTATCAGCTGTACAATCTGCAAGGGCAAATAGTGTCTAAGAATCAGTTAAACAATGACCGAGCAGTTATCGATATGAAAGACCTACCAAGGTCCGCATACTTCTTGAAAGTGCTAGGAGATAGGCAGGTGTTAAAGACGTTTAAAATCATCAAGAACTAAATGTCAAAAGCTAGAATTAAAGAAAATGAATTTAGTATTAGAAATTAATCAAATGAAAAAAATATACACAATAATAGCATTGGCTATACTGACGGTTACTGGTTTTTTGACAGAAAAAACATCTGCGCAAGCGCCAGAGAAAATGAGCTACCAAGCGGTAGTACGAGATGCTAACAATGCCCTCGTATCAAATCAAGAAATAGGAATGCAAATTAGTATTCTACAGGGCAGTATTGAAGGTAGTACTGTTTATATGGAGACACAGGTGCCTACTAGTAATACTGGAGGCCTGATCACTTTGGAGATTGGTTCGGGATCCGTCATTAGTGGGGATTTTACATCGATCGATTGGTCTACAGGTAGTTTTTTTATCAAGACAGAGATTGATCTAAATGGCGGTACAGATTATACCATTACTGGGACAAGTCAACTCATGAGTGTGCCCTATGCACTGTATGCTAAAACGGCCGGAAATGCATTTAGTGGTGATTTTGATGACCTTACGAATAAACCACAAGGTTTAGGAGAAAAGTTGACCGAAGTAGAGGTAGATGATTTTGTGGCGAATAATGGCTACTTGACCGCAGAAGTGGATGGATCTACAACCAATGAGATTCAGGATTTACAATTAGAAGGGAATAATTTGACGATTACTAGCAATGGTAGTGCCACGACGATAGACTTGAGTCCCTATTTAGATAATACTGATACTCAGCTGACTGAAGCAGAGGTGGATGCCTACACGGGTAACAATGGTTACTTGACCTCTTTCACTGAAGTGGATGGATCTGTAACGAATGAAATTGAATTGCCAGCGCAAGCTGATCAGGCGGGTAAAGTCCTTAGTACAGACGGTACTTCTCCTGTATGGGTGTCTAATGTCAGTACACAGTTGACCGAGGCTGAGGTGGATGCTTATGCGGGTAACAACGGCTACTTGACCGCAGAAGTAGATGGCTCAGTGACGAATGAGATTCAAGATTTACAATTGTCAGGCAATAATCTAACAATTACCAACAATGGTAGTGCGACGACTATTGATTTGAGTCCTTATCTCGATGATACAGATACGCAACTATCAGAAACAGAAGTAGATAATTTTGT
>NZ_FRAA01000002.1:0-59731 GCF_900142205.1 Reichenbachiella agariperforans | reverse complement strand
CAGTGACGAATGAGATCCAAGATTTACAATTGTCAGGCAATAATCTGACCATCACCAACAATGGTACTGCTACTACTATTGATTTGAGTCCTTATCTGGATGATACAGACACCAAGCTTACAGAAACAGAAGTAGATAATTTTGTAGCCAATAATGGCTACCTGACCTCATTTGTAGAAGTAGACGGTTCTGTTACCAATGAAATTGAATTGCCTTCACAGGCTGGTCAAGCGGGGAAATACCTTACCTCAAATGGATCGGGTGCAGTATGGAGCGATCTTTCAATAAGCCCATCTGTTAGAACAGTTAGTGCGAATGTTACACTAACCTCTACGGATGAGAGGGTTATCGTCACTGAAAGCATTACAGTCACGCTACCCGCTACTCCAATAGATGGACAGTTATTGACTTTAGCTGCTACCAATGTCACTGCAACGATCAACGGAAATGGTAGGACTATCTATATAGCGTCTAATTCAGCACCCAGCTTTACCTTTTCAGATACAAGTACCAATATGTACATAATGATCTATAGCTCTACGCAAAACGCTTGGATAGCCACGTATTAATCAGATTAAAACAAAATAACGATGAGTGATTTTATAGGACAGATAAAAATGTATGCTGGCAGAGTGATTCCACGTGAATGGCTACCCTGTGAAGGACAGGTTTTGCCAGTAAATAACTATGCAGCTTTGTTTAGTTTGATAGGGAATGATTTTGGAGGTAAAAGTAGTGAAGGTACTTTTGCGTTGCCTGATTTGAGAGGTAGAGTGCCGATAGGGGCAGGGGCTGCCCCAGGGCTTAGCCAGAGAGTTCAGGGTAGTCGTAGTGGGGTGGAAGAGGTTGCTTTAAACCAAATCCAGATCCCATCTCATAGTCACGTAATTAGTAGTACTTCTACGACACAGAATAATTTGACAGTAACAGGATCTGCTAGTATCAAGTGTTCTAACACAGCTGGAGACACGGGAGACCCCAGCAATGCGTTTCCTGCTAAGACTAAGGATCTCAATGGGGATGATATATATACCTCGGATGTGTCTGACGCTACATCTACTATGAATAGTGCGGTCTTGGATATAGAGGCAGGGGTATACGGAGATATAGCGGTGAGTACTGATAGTACGTGTGGTATGACGGGAGGCGGAGGATTTCACACTAATATGCAGCCCTGGCTATGTGTCAGGTTTATCATCAAATACGACGGTGTTTTTCCTCAAGAAGATTGATATTTGAGCTCACGAGTTACCTCTACAGAGGTAGCTCGTGTTTTTGCCAGCCTATAGTTGGAGTCCGCATACGGTGTTTAAATAGTGATGAGAGGGGGGCAAATGAGGGATTTAAAAACCAAGTAGGCTAGCCAAAGCTACCGTTTTAAAAAGCTAGCCTTACAATAGTATCCATGTTGCCTTACTATAAGGTTCATGTTGCCTTACCATTAGCTTGATGTAAGGCAATGTTTGGGTGTTTGTTCCTAAAGATGGGGTAAATGCAAACTTGCCATTTATATCAATGTCATTTTCTCGCTACCAATGAAAAGTCCCTAGCTGTTGGGAGGCAACAAAACCAAATATCTGATGTCTTCCTCTAAATCTTAGAGCATTTGCCAAATACTAACAAATGTTGCCCAGATTAGAGTTTTTAAAGGAACGACTATTTAATCCCTGGTAGACTCCACTCATATTTCACCGCCAGGAGACGAATCACCATAATCATGAGGATAGGGATGATGAGAGTAAGGTATGAAGGAATGTTAAATTGTAACAAAACTACATATAAGACAACTCCAGCTAGACAGGCAGTCGCGTAGATTTCTTTACGAAAAATCAAAGGCACACGACCGATCAATACATCCCTGAGTACTCCACCGAAGACAGCAGAGACGACGCCCATCATAATGGCAATGATCATGTGCATATCTAGTCCTAATGTTTTTTCAGTTCCCAGTACTGCAAATAGTCCAATTCCTATCGTATCAAATAGAAACATCGTACGACGTAGCGAGGCGATCCATCTTTTGAAAAGGTAGCTGAGTGCGACCGCCACCAATACGGCGTAGAGGTAGTTAGGATCTGCTACCCAGCCGATAGGGTGGTAATCAAGCAGAAGGTCACGTATCGTACCTCCTCCCAGTGCTGTGATGAAAGCGATGACTACTGAGCCAAATGCATCCATTTTGTAATCTGAGGCAGTGAGTGCTCCTGATATGGCGAATACAACGATTCCGGCTAGGTTGAGTATGTAGATGAATTCCATGGGTGTTTAAAATTGGGCGCGAATATGGTGTTTTTGTTTTAATCTACGACTAGTGTTTTGGATTATTTCAAGTGGTTTTAAACAAGTTTTTCAATATGTTAAAGCGTAATCAGCCCAACGATCACTATTGCAAAACCAGCGAGGATATGAATAGCAATAAGTCCCACAATAAAATTGAGCCCTTCATCTTTGTGTTTTGCGCGATAGGTAGAGAACATGTCTATTTGAGCATTGACATCTTTGGGAAAGACCAGTACTGACTTCCAACGAATGTATAATCCTAGATAGTCGAGAGGGTATATATCACGTTCCATTCCTAGTTGGTAAACACTTCCAAAAATTCAAATTTCTCTCCATCAAAGAATCCCATGTCGCTCATCTTGGCTTTAGGGATCACGAGTAGCGCCATGAATGACAGGGTCATGAAGGGTGAGTTGAGCGGTGAACCGAGCGACTTAGCAAAGGCATCTATCGTAGAGTACATTTTGGACACACGATAGCCCTCACGATCCGACATGATTCCAGCCACTGGTAGTTCTAGTAGCATTTCTTTTTTGCCTTTGACTGCAGATACGCCCCCTTGTGCAGCGATGATCAGGTTGACGGCACGACAGAGGGACTCGTCATCTACGCCTACTGCGATGATGTTGTGAGAGTCGTGACCTACCGAGGAGGCAATGGCCCCTGACTGTAGTCCGATATTTTTGATATAACCAATGGATGGAGCTGTGTTTTGGTAACGGTTGATGACGGCAACCTTAAGTATGTCTTCGTCGGTATTGGTTTGTCGAGGGTTGTCGATCAGCTGGCTGTCGAACTGTAGGAGATTGGTGATGAGCTGTCCATCTAGTGCTTCCATGACTTGCACCTTGCTACCAGTGATGGTGACTTTGAAATCTTCTGGTGTTTTCGGTTCACAATCAAAATTATTGATCACTTCGATGGGGATAGATTTGATTTTGGTTTTGCCTTGTTTGGCCATTAATTGTCCATCGATCCAGGTCTCTTGGATGTTGAAATCTTCGGGATTATCAATGATAATGAAATCTGCAGGGTCTCCTTTTTGTAGAAGGCCTACTTTCATGCCATAGTGTTGGACGGGATTGATGCATGCTGCTTGTAGGATTTTGAATAGGTCGATTCCTTTGGCTAGCGCACGTTTGACGAGCAGGTTGATGTGACCTTCCTCGAGGTTGTCTGGATGTTTGTCATCCGAACAAAACATCATGCTGGCGTAGTGTTCGTCTAGCAATGGTATCAATGCTTCGAAGTTTTTCGCTGCGCTACCTTCTCGGATCATGATTTTCATGCCGCTGTTTAGTTTGTCGAGCGCCTCTTCGGCAGTGAAGCATTCGTGATCGGTGGAGATACCTGCGCCAGCATACTGCTGGGCTTGTTCGCCTTTCAGTCCGGGAGCATGTCCATCTACAGGTTTACCTAGTTTTTTGGCAATGGCGAGTTTTTCATAAACGGTTTTGTCATGATAGAGTACGCCTGGCCAGTTCATCATCTCAGCGAGGTAGACGATTTCTTTTTTGCGCAGGAGGTATTCTACATCCGCGGTGTTGATCTCTGCACCTGCTGTCTCGAATGGCGTAGCAGGCACGCAGGAGGGAGCACCAAAATAAAACTTGAAATTGACCGTATTGCCATTGGCGATCATGTACTCGACACCTTTCACACCCAGCACATTGCCAATCTCATGGGGGTCAGAGATCGTGCCGACTGTGCCATGTACCACCGCCATGCGCGCAAACTCCGAGGGGACGAGCATCGAGCTCTCCACATGAACATGCGCATCGACGAATCCTGGTAAGATGTATTGGTCGGTAGCCAGATCTGTTTTTTCTATTTTTTTGATGATGCCGTTATTGATTTCTATGCGAGCGGGATAAATTTCTTTTCGGGCTATGTCTATGAGTTGTCCTGATATGATAGTCATGATGATCGTGTTGTCAGAGTAGGCAAAGTACTAAGAGTGGCAAAATATTCATACAGCTGGTAGGTAAAATAAACGGCTTGTATATTTTTGCGGCGTGAAAATCAATTATCTGACAAAATCTGCCATCGATCAATTTATTGATTCGTCTCTCAAAGAGGACATAGGCGACGGTGATCATAGTACCTTGTCGGCGATTCCCGCCGAGCTAGAGCAAGAGGCGCAGTTGCTGATCAAGGGGGATGGCGTTATTGCAGGTTTAGCACTGGCCGAACAGGTTTTTCATCGGTTCGATGATAAGCTAGATGTTCAACTGCTCAAGCAGGATGGCGATCAGGTAGTAGAGGGAGATGTAGGACTCATCGTCCGTGGTAGTGCACGATCGATATTGTCCACGGAGCGTCTTGTACTCAACTGTATGCAGCGCATGAGTGGTATCGCTACTTACACACGCAAGCTGACGGATATGATCAAGCATACGGATACCAAACTACTCGATACACGCAAGACGGCACCTAATTTTCGCCTCTGCGAGAAATGGGCGGTCAAGATCGGTGGAGCGGAGAATCATAGGTTTGGACTCTACGATATGGTGATGCTCAAGGACAACCACAACGATTATGCCGGTGGGATCACCAAAGCAGTGACAGCTACTAAAGCGTATCTGAGAGCTAATAATAAGGACTTGCGCATAGAAGTAGAAACGCGGAACATTAATGAGGTGCGTGAGGCATTAGAAGTAGGCGGTGTAGATGTTATCATGTTAGATAATATGTTGCCGTCTATGATGGTTGAGGCAGTGGAGATTATCGCGGGACAGTGTCAGATCGAGGCGTCTGGTGGGATTACCGAAAAAAACATTAAAGAAATAGCTGAAACGGGCGTAGACTACATTTCTGTAGGCGCATTGACGCATTCGTATGACAGTTTGGATATAAGTTTGAAGGCAGTAAAAAAGAAATAATGATAGTAAAGACAAAAAAATACCAATTGGCTAATGGCACTTTTATCAAGTTGGCCTTTGGTAATTTGATCAAAGAGCAGTGGTGGGTTGCGCTCATTTATCTAGCCATCTGTGGCGGGTATCTATGGATCCCTAATATGTGGTGGATCATTGGTGCATCGATAGCATTGGTGCTTTATGGGCTGTTTTGGTTGATTCAGTTCGCAGGGATTTCTCAGTTAGAGCAGGGTAAGTTCATGTTCGAAAAACTCAGTTACGAAATTACCAGTCAGCAGATTTTGATTAAACTCAATAGCAAACAAGGTATGCCTCTCAAATGGGAGAGCATCAAAAAAGCAGTAGTGACGAAGGATCATTTCCTTCTTGTGATGAGCAAAGCACAGATGATACACTTGCCTTATCGCATTTTTAATTCTCAGAATGAAATCAAATTCATAGAGACGATCATGAAGCGCAAGAGCTTGATTAAGGAGTAGTATCTAAGTATACCATCAAGTAAAACGGCTGTTTCAATAGTATTTGAAACAGCCGTTTTACTTTTTAGAGGAAGTGGCAGTTTGATAGGTGTATCAAACTGCCACGGGATATATCCCTATTGATAGTAGGGATATCTCTTCTCAGATGGTTTTGGCTAGTTTTATTTTTAGTAAAAGTAGAATTAGTGAGCCAATGGCCAAAAAAAACCGAATATTGATCATCGATGCTCTCAGAGGCTTTGCTTTGCTCGGAATCATTTTGATCCACTGCGTTGAGCATTTTGAGATATTTCAGCCTACTGACCCATGTAGCCCTTTTGTGCTAGGGGCAGATGACGATGTTTTCGATACTGTTATTTTCCTAGTGGGAGGCAAGGCTTACTCTATCTTCGCGCTGTTATTTGGGTACAGTTTTTTTATCCAGATTCATAGTCAGGAGATCAAAGGGGTAGATTTTCGAAGGACGTTTTTATGGCGACTGGCCGTTTTGTTCGGGATAGGTCTATTGCATTCATTGGTCTATAGGGGAGATATTTTGCATATCTATGCCCTGATGGGAATCCCGCTAATAGCCTTGTACACTGTCAAGTCTCGTACTTTATTGATTTTGGCAGGTGTATGTGTATTGCAAGTGCCATTGTTGGTGTTACTGGTTGAGTCATTTTATGATCCGAGCTACGTGTACACTCCTTATTATGGCGATGGGTATTTCGAGCGAGGAGAGTCTCTTTATACTACAGGTAGCTTTTGGAATGTAGTACGCTTCAATCTTTACGAAGCACGGGTAGTGGTCTGGACATGGACTTATCATACAGGACGCTTTTTTCAACTCATGGCATTGTTCTTAGTCGGTTTGGTGATCGCCCGTGAGCGTTATCTTGAGAATCTAAAAGCCAAGAGGCATCAGGTTGCTTTCATAGGGTATTTTTGTCTGATAATGATGCTACTGTCCAAACTATATCAGGAGGCCATCACGACTTTTCAATGGACGGAGGCACAGGCTATTTTGGTAACGACTGTGGTACAGTCGTATCTCAATCTGCTCTATACTGTAGCGATTTGTTGCGGGTTTATTTTGAGCTACGTCTACTTGAGCAAGTACATAAAAGTGTTTACCTATATGGCATCTTATGGGCGGATGAGTTTGACTAACTATATGTTGCAGGCTATCGTTGGCGTACTGATATTTTATGGTTTTGGACTAGGCTGGTGGGACGATTTGGGAGCGACGTGGAGTTTAGGTGTTGGGGCAGGATTGTTTCTGGTTCAACTCTGGTTTAGCCAGCAGTGGCTCAGGTATTACCGCTATGGCCCTATGGAGTGGTTTTGGCGTGCACTGACTTATAGAGATTTTAGTATTCCTATCCGGAAAAATGATCGTTAGCAAATCTATGGATGCATGGTTTTGCGGCTGAATCTTCCTAAGATTGCCCAAGAAATCTCTTGGTCATGAAAAAATCCATTTACCTCTCTTTTGTAATTCTTTTGCTGCTTGGTAGTTGTGCTGGCGTGAAACAAGCGACGACTTATCATAGTTCTCAGTTTAGCGATCAACAAGAGGCGTTGATACTGTCTGGTGATGGGCGGCAACCGATGCGAATATTTAAGATTACAGATAGAAGTGACTCTTTGCTGCTCAGAAGTCAGAGTGAGCCTGTCACCGTTGATGCATCAGATACGGTACTGGTGCGGTTGGTAGACCGGATGTTTGCGACCATGCGTGATAGCCTGTCTATGGGGGTAGGGATTGCTGCGCCGCAGGTTGGGATTCTCAAAAACATTATCTGGGTACAGCGGTTGGACAAGGAGGATTTTCCCTTTGAGGCATACTTGAACCCTGAAATCATCTATTATTCTGATCTCAAGCAGGAATGTAGAGAAGGCTGTTTGTCCATTCCAGATAGAATGGATACGACCAAAACGCGCTCCTATGCGATAGAGGTGACTTATGACAAGTTGGATCAAAAGCACTATCGAGAAAAAGTCGAGGGATTTACTGCAGTGATATTTCAGCATGAAATCGACCATCTACAGGGAATCTTATACCTAGATCATTTGACAGAGGAAGTGGAGCAAGCAAAATAGCACCTCATGCAACTTGTTTAGCATCGATGACATTATGGCTTTATGAAACCATGCCTCTTAATACTTGCCTTTGCCATTTCGAGCAGCTCAACTGTATGCGCTCAATATGGCTACCAGAGACCAATTGCTGTTGCCTTTTGGGAAACCGAGGATTTACGCACAAATGGTGCAGATACTGTGGTGTTGAATCAGCTCATGGAGCAGATGCATCGTATCGATCATGATATTCACAGTTTGGTCGTGGTACAGCATGGCAAACTGGTGCTTGAAGATTACTTCGGTGGATATGACGCGGAGACTATTCATGATTTACGCTCGACGACCAAGAGTGTCCTGTCATTACTGATGGGGATCGCGGTGGACAAGGGATATGTTCGTAGCATCGATGAACCTTTTATGAACTACCTGCCCGGCCATCAGATCAATAAAAATGACAGTCCCCAGAAACGGAAAATAACCATAAAAGACCTACTAACGATGAGTAGCGGGCTAGACTGTAACGACTGGGATAGTAAATCCAAAGGTCAGGAAGATAAAGTCTATAAACGAAAAAATTGGATGCAGCAGACGCTTGATTTGCCTCAGATTTATGCTTCAGGAGATACGGCGATGTATTGCACCATGGGGACGGTGCTCGTCGCGCGAGTTATAGAAGAGTCGTCGGGATTGTCTATAGCAGATTTTGCTTCCCATTTCTTGTTCGAACCGTTGGGGATCACGGATGTGTCATGGAAGCATACGACTGATAGAGAAGACATACCCAGTGCAGCTAAGCGCCTATATATGCTGCCTCGAGATATGGCAAAGCTGGGTCAGCTGGTTTTGGATCATGGGGTTTGGCAGGGAGATAGTCTGGTGTCGGCAGATTGGATCACGGCATCTACTAGCAAACAAACGACACTGAGCGGTATAGATTATGGCTATCTATGGTGGCAGATTCCTTTGGAGAAAGATGGAATCCTGTACCCGATGACGACTGCTACTGGCAATGGCGGACAGTACATCATGGTGTTGCCGTCGCTGGATATGGTAGCGGTTTTTACAGGAGGAGCTTATAACTCAGAGAAGGATAAGCTCCCATTTGTACTGATGCGCAATGCCATCATTCCCATGCTGGAACCGTGAACTGTCATCAACGACCCTGTGTTGTGAGCGTTGGAATTAGCGGTTTTACATATCCCCATTTTTAGGGATTTGTAGACTGTGTATTTGTTGTCATATTTGATTTGTGGATAAAAAGGGTTTCACGGTGTTGCGCCTATACTACATATTACCTAACATTAGGCTAGCAATCGGTTCGTAATCAATTCATTATACTCACACAAAAGGATTTAGATGCAAACAATTGAAAATGTGGTCGAAAGATTAGATCGGATCACAGAAGATTCCATGTTGGATTTTGATCCAATGGGTTATTTTTCAGCCGCTTATTATGCCGCCTCAACTAAGATTATGGTAGGAGTTAGGCACAATGTCTTTGAGCAATCTCACGTCGTAGAAGATATTTATCTAACTATGTCGGATCGCTTTTTTGATGAGCGCAGCACATTCATGAAGGACACCAAAACTACTGGCGCATGGCAGAGTTCATTTGGTTATTTGGATAGTATGTTTTCTATGGTGCTCCAGCAGGTTATGACGGGCATCCATGTGCATGTGAGTTTGGATTTAGCTGTAGCAGTGGCTCAAGTAGGAGGTGAACGGATCGATAGGCTCAAAGGTGATTTTGACAAGGTCTTTGATATGTTCAAAATCACTGCTGAACGTGTGGAGGAGGACATGACTGATAGGTGGCCAACTACCAAGTTCGTTTTGAAAATATTTGGGGTTCTTGATAGTTATTTTGTTCATTATAATTTTGAAAAGGCACGAGAAGAGACTTGGGCATTCGCCAAAGAGTTGGCGCAAGCTACCCCCGCAGACAAGGAGTCTTTGATCAAGCAACGAAACGAAGTAGTCGCCCAAAAAACAAAATTGGTCAAGTATCCAGGGGTCATTATGACGGTGGTATTTGCAGTGATGCGTATGTTCGAATTGGGCAATGTTGCTAAGAAAACGCAACGACTAATGAGTCTTTGGAAATAACTTTAGTGTTCCACAAGCCAGTCTTTGGCTTTTTCGAGGCTGTTGGTGAAATAAGTGTCTCTGTCGATGGCTGATACAATCAGACGTTGGATGCCAG
This sequence comes from Reichenbachiella agariperforans, assembly GCF_900142205.1. Classification (GTDB taxonomy): domain Bacteria; phylum Bacteroidota; class Bacteroidia; order Cytophagales; family Cyclobacteriaceae; genus Reichenbachiella; species Reichenbachiella agariperforans. The sequence goes on along the minus strand of NZ_FRAA01000002.1, from coordinate 49,826 downwards.
TGATACCAATCACGGCTCCTTTGTATTCTATTCCTTTTTCTTTGAGTATGTCGAAAATCTCACTTGCTTTTTCTTTACTCTCCAGGTTCAATCGGGTTTTTGCTACGTTAGAGATGTATCGAATTTTTTTCGGATTAGTTTTCAAGGCTTGGTTAAAGCCAATTTCCATCAGCCAAGGATGTTCGTCAGCGCGCAATTCTGAGAAGTCAAAGTAGTAAATTTCTTTGCCTTTATGTAGAATGATTTTGATGCGATCACTGTAGTCCATAGTTGTATTTCAAAAATCGATTGAAATTATAGGCTGGATGGTCTACCTAATGTTAGTTATAATTTCTTGAAAATCAAAGCAGTGAATGAGGGAGTAGATTAACTTGGTAAAGAAGGAAAACCGAGAGTGTCTTTGTATATTGTGATTGTATCAATGATTGATTTATGAAGAAAATATTAGCCTTCGCAGGAAGCAATAGCAGCCAGTCTATCAACCGTCGATTGGTTCGGTGGGCATCCGATCAAGTAGCTGAATCAGAGGTGACTCTTTTGGATTTGAATGATTTTGAAATGCCGATATTTAGCGAGGATCGCGAACGTGAAAAGGGAATCCCCTCGGAAGCCAAAGCATTTAAAAATACTCTTAGAGAATCAGACGCAGTGATGATATCATTTGCGGAGCATAATGGAAATTTTAGTGCGGCATTCAAGAATATATTTGACTGGGCATCTAGAATAGAAGCTAAAATGTGGCTGGACAAACCTATGTTCTTGATGGCGACTTCCAACGGTAAGCGTGGAGGGAGTAGTGTTCTAGAGATAGCAGTGAAAGGGTTTCCATTTAGAGGAGGCGAAGTAGTCGCTCATTTTTCACTTCCATCCTTTAGCGAGAACTTTAGCGATGAGAATGGGATTTTGGATGAGGAGTTGAGAAAAGAGTTTGTGAAACAGCTGGAATTGTTTGATAGCGCGTTGGCAGGTGATTGATAGTCCGTGATGTAGGTTTCGGGATTTAGTTGGTTTGATTTCAATACGTTTTTTTGTAAATTTCATAGTTCCCCTAACGAGCGCGTATCTAAACCCAACCTGAATCATGCAATTTCAATCCAACTCCCTCGATATTTTTTCAAGTCCCGAACATGGGATACATGTGTTGTATTTTCGGTTCAAAGGTAAATTTACCAAACAAGAGAGTACTGCGGGATCTAGAGCTTGGAGTGAAGAGCTGGAAAGTTCTAACAATAGCTATCGATTTATTTGGGACTGTAGTGAGATGACAGGATTTGAACCGTCGGCCCGTACCGAGTGGTACAAAAGTATGAAGTTGTATAAAGGTAGGATTTCTGATGTCACAGTGATATCCAGTAGTATATTGATCCGAGGAGCGGCGCGTGTCATGTTGGAGATGTTTGGACTGAAATCGTACATTGTGAAATCAACAGCAGATATTTTGGTCAGATGACACCTGTTGTTATTTCTTGGGAAGTATAAAGCGTATTAGCTTTGTTTTCACGATCATATGTTCTTCGATTAATTGGAAAAGAAAAAATTATCACTCACGAAAAAAGAGGCCAAATTAAAGGCTGCTAATTACTGTGCCTACCAAGAACGGTCGCAGAAGGAAGTACGCAATAAGCTCTTTGAGTATGGACTGTACAAGAACGAGGTAGAGGATGTATTGGCAGATTTGATCATGGACGGTTTTATCAACGAAGAGCGATTTGCTAAGGCCTTTGCTGGAGGGAAGTTTAGAGTCAAAAAATGGGGACGAAACCGGATAAAATTGGGACTGCAGCAGCATGATATATCGTCATACTGCCTGAAACGGGCGATGGCAGAAATACCGCCCGCAGACTATACGGCGACTTTGGTAGCACTGATCGAGAAAAAATCTACTACCGAATCTGAAACTAACTTGTTCAAAAAGAGAGAGAAGATTTCTAGGCAAATGATCTACAAGGGCTATGAACCAGAGTTGGTTTGGGAGTTTGTCAAAGACGTAGTAGTTTAGGTGGATTGAACTATTCGTAGGGAACGGCTGTTCGCAGTAGAACAATCGAATTGACCCCTTTCTTAAGCAACCTTGAAGAAAAGACTAAAACAAAATCTATGAGTATAAGACCGTCTATCGATAATATTTTCGAACAATTGACAGAGCTTCTTAGTGTTTTGGATCGGCAGGAGTATAGTCAGCCTGTACCATTACTGAATGGCGCTACGATTGGCCAGCATATACGACATACTTTGGAGTTTTTCGTTTGCTTGATGGACGGGGTGGAGCAGGGATGTGTCAATTACGATCAGAGACAGAGGGATTTAGTTTTAGAGAATAGTCCAGTAGAAGCGATTTCATGCGTCCATGCATTGAGAGATCGTATGACAGAGGGACAAGAGAATATACCCTTGAGGCTGAAGCAGTCATTGGGTCAGGAAGGTGAGTTAGTAGAAATTCAGACCAATCTTGACCGAGAGCTGATTTATAATATCGAACATGCGGTGCATCACATGGCACTGATCAGGGTGGGACTAAAGGATGTCAAGCCAAACCTAGAGTTATCTGAGGCATTTGGGATAGCGAGTTCTACCATCAGGTATAGACAGACTCAACTGCGAAAAGTCTAGATATGGACGCTATATTGGAGACAGGGGAGGATGTGGAGAAATCTCATTTTGCTCCTAAAAAAGGATCATGGTACGGTAGACTAAGTTCGTCTGTAGTCTGGGTAAAGGTGTTTAGGTGGGAGTTTTGGCCATTTTCGGTGTTTTACTTTCCCGTATTTTTTTATTGGATGTACCTGTCCATTCGATCTCGGTCATTTTTCTTTTTCACCTCTTCCAACCCGACGATAGAGTTTGGAGGGATGTTGGGGGAATCCAAAATGAAAATATTTGACCTTATACCAGATGTTTATATTCCCAAAACCTATCGCCTGAATGCTGAGTCCCGACTAGAGGAGGTGAAAGAGCTGCTGAAGGATGCTGGATTGGACTATCCTGTGATTCTCAAACCCGATATAGGGGAGCGTGGATGGATGGTCGAACTAGTCAAAAGTGAAGCGCAGTTGGTAGAGTATCTGCAGGAGATACGTGTGGATTTTTTAGTGCAGGAGTATGTTTCTTATTCCGTTGAGCTAGGGGTGTTCTACTATAGGTATCCAGACCGATCGAATGGTACAGTTAGTTCTGTCGTCATGAAAGAAATGCTTTCAGTAATCGGGGATGGTACACGTACAGTGGCGCAACTGATGGAAGAGGATCCGCGGGCACAGATGCATATCTCTCGTTTGCAAATCAAAGAGCCGCGTCGCATGAAAGAAATTCCTGAGAGAGGTGTGCGGGTAGAGCTAGTCTCGATAGGCAACCACTGCTTAGGAACGACCTTTATTAATGCCAATCATCTAATCAATGATAAGTTGATTCGAGTGTTTGATCAGGTAAGTCAGCAGATCGATGGGTTTTATTTTGGGCGCTACGACCTGAGGTGTCGCTCTATCGAGGATTTGTACCAAGGGGAGCACTTCAAGATTTTGGAACTGAATGGAGCAGGAGCTGAGCCAGCACACATCTATCATCCGGGTTTTTCACTGATCCAAGCCTACAAGGATATTATTCATCATCTAGGGGCATTGGCGGATATATCTCGTATCAACCGTAGACAAGGTTACCCCCATATGTCATTTAGAAAAGGGTTGGCAGAAATCGCTAAGATAAGAAAATACAACAGAGAGAAAGAAAAGAAGACATGACTGGGATCGGTGTTTTTTTGATTGCGATGGTATGCAGTTTTGGAGGGTCTATACCTCCTGGGTCTATCAATCTCTCGGTGATGCAATTGGCCATGCAGAACAAGAAGGCAGGAGCATTGACTTTTGCTATAGCTGCTGCGATGGTTGAGTTTGTCTATGCAGGTGTGGCAGTGCGTTTTCAGATTTATTTGACGGAACATGTCGAAGTGGCTTCTTGGTTTAAATGGATCTCTGGAGGAGTCCTCATCCTTTTGGGAGTCCTGAATTTAGTAAAGAAAGTGAAGCAGGTAGAGCGTAAGGAGATAGGGGAGAAACGTGCTGGTTTTTTGAAAGGAATGTTGGTAGCATTGGCGAATCCTTTAGCAATACCGTTTTGGTTAGCAGTGACAGCCTACTTACAGTCGATGAACTGGGTGCGCTTGTCCGCGGACAATTATTTGCTCTATGTAGGAGGAGTCTCTACTGGGACTTTTTTGCTCCTGGTCTCTGTGATTTATTTGGGCTCTCGATTCAGTTCGATTCAGGACAATGTATTCGTACTCTATCGTCTACCAGGAATTATTTTTGTTTTCATGGGGCTATGGACTTTCATTCAATAGGTCGTTTAGTCTATTTCTAGCGTTTTGCCTTCATAGTCAAACATCTCTAGAACCTCTTCTATCATCTGTAGACGAGCCATTTTTTTATGGTTGGCATCTATTTTTAGCCAAGGGCTTTGTTTGGTGCTAGTTTGTTGTAGCATGAGATCGATATACTCGGAGAAGACATCCCACATGCTCTGCGCTTTTTTGTCTACGGGACTTAGTTTCCACGTCTTCAGTGGATCATTGATTCTACCCTCGAAACGGCTCTGCTGTTCTTCTCGAGTGATGTCTAACCAGAATTTGATTAGTTTAACCCCAGAATCGGAAATCATCTTTTCGAACCCATTGACCTGATCCATAAACAGATGGTACTGCTCAGGTGTACAGAAATCCATGACAGGTTCTACCACGGCTCGGTTATACCAGCTGCGGTCAAAAAATATGATTTCTCCAGTTGAAGGTAGGTTTTTGATGTAGCGTTGAAAGTACCACTGTCCTTTTTCTTTAGCTGTAGGCTTGGGTAGTGCGATTACTTTAAATTCCCGTGGGTTCATGTGCTCTATGAATCGTTTGATCGCACCCCCTTTACCTGCGGCATCACGACCTTCGAAGATCACGACGACTTTGAGACCTTCTTTGACGATATACTTTTGCAGCTTGAGCAATTCGACCTGATAGTGTTCTAGTAGGGCATTATATTTCTTTTTACTCAATTTGGTTAGCTCCATATATCGTGGTTTTGGGGTTGGAAAATTAAGATATATAAAATTATCATTAGTCAATAGGCTCGCAAACAAAATGTAAATCTGACTTGATCGTCTGATTGGTAAATGTATAAATTGCCAGACATTAACCCCTTATTAAACAACGATTACCCTTTACTACCTATGATGAATAAGAAAATACTCGTACTTGGCGCAGGACGTTCGTCCTCTGTGCTTATTGATTTTTTGCTAGATCACGCTGAGCCCAACAGTTGGCATGTCACTGTCGGAGATTTAGATCAGGCCATGGCGGAGGAGAGAGTTTCTGCTCACCCATGTGGGCGTGCTTTGGCTTTTGATATCCATGATGCTGCGCACAGGCAGATTATTCGTGATTTTGATTTGGTGATCTCAATGCTGCCTGCTGCTTTTCATTTTTCTGTGGCGGAGGTATGTGCTGAGGCAGGTATCAATATGCTCACGGCATCCTATGTTAGCGATGAGATCAAAGCACTAGCAGAAACTTTTGAGAATAATGGTGTAGGGTTAATCATGGAGCTGGGGTTGGATCCCGGAATAGATCACATGTCCGCTATGAAAGTCCTCGATAGAATTCGCACAGCTGGATCGACACTCAAGGCTTTTGAAACCTTTACGGGGGGATTATTGGCACCTAGTCAGGATGGCAATCCATGGCAATATAAGTTCACTTGGAATCCTCGAAACGTCGTACTCGCAGGTCAGGGGTATGTAAAGTTCTTACAAGAAGGTCGCTACAAGTACATCCCCTACCAAAGGTTGTTTCGTCGGACGGAGGTGATTTACATTCCCGAACACGGCTACTTTGAGGGCTATGCCAACCGAGATTCGCTGAAATATCTCGATGCGTATAAGCTGCATGGAATCAAAACGCTATACCGTGGCACGCTACGTCGAGTGGGGTTTTGCAAGGCATGGGATGTTTTTGTTCAGCTGGGTGCTACGGATGATACTTTCCAGATGCAAAATGTGTCTGAAATGACGCATAGGCAGTTTATCAATTCTTTTCTATCCTATAATCCGACAGACTCTGTAGAGCTGAAATTGGCGCATTATCTCAACATAGACCGAGATTCTGAGGAGATGTTTAAACTCAACTGGCTTGGGATGTTCGATGATGAGTTGGTAGGCCTAGATCAGGGAACTCCAGCTCAAGTACTGGAACACATCCTCAAGAAAAAATGGACCATAGCGCCAGACGAAAAGGATATGATTGTGATGTGGCATAGGTTTGAATATGAAGAAGATGGTGTTCACAAGCAGCTCCAGTCTTATATGGCTGTAGAGGGAGAGGATGCGGTACACACGGCCATGTCTAAAACAGTTGGATTGCCTCTGGCAGTAGCTGCCAAGTTGATATTGACGGGTGATTTAGCTGTCAGAGGAGTACAAATTCCTACTGAAAAATATATCTACGAACCGATCTTGGACGAGCTGGAAAATCATGGTGTAAACTTCAAAGAAGTCGAGATAAAATGATATTATGTTCTATAGGAGTGCATTATTAACGTTCATGTCCCTCGGTTTCTTTGCTATGTCTAGCTGGGCGCAGGGGGGCGATTCTACAGAGTTCGTGTTGGAGGAAGTGACGATTGTGTCGGGGTTGTTTGAGGAGAAGATAGTTGATTTTGGCGGGGCAGTTTCAGCACTCGACTTTCAGCAAATCAACGCTGGAGATGAGCTGACACTACAGCCTGTGCTAAATGCCATCCCTGGGGTGTACATGCAGTCTGGAACGTTGAGTACCAACCGGATTACCATTCGCGGGATCGGAGCTCGCTCGCCTTTTGGGACAGATAAAATAAAGGCTTACCTCGATGAAATACCTCTCTCGACGGGCGAAGGAGAAACGACTATCGAGGATATCGATTTTGCTACGTTGGAGCAGATAGAGGTCTTTCGAGGGCCTATTTCGACAATCTATGGTGCGGGGCTGGGAGGAGCGATACGTTTTCAAACGCTGAAACCTGAGGGATTCCCTAAGGCTTCTGTGGAGGCGATGTTTGGCTCTTTTGGACTCAGGCAGTACCGTGTGAGCGGTCAAGTAGCAGATGACAAAAGGAGTTTGAATTTGCTCTATCAAGATGTTCATAGTGATGGCTATAGAGACAACAATACTTATGATCGTCAGTCGATTACTTTGTTGGGGCAGTCTGTATGGCAAGAGCATTCGGAGTTTACGCTCTACGCTAACTATACTTTTTTGGAGTCTTTTATTCCTAGTTCGCTAGGCGTGGATGATTATGAAGATAATCCTGAGCAAGCCGCCAGTAGTTGGGGAGATGCTGAAGGCAAAGAGGATAGTGAACGTTTTCGTGTGGGACTAACTCTCAAAACGAATTACTCGTCGCGGACGGAAAGTCATGTGACCTTATTCGTCAACGGGAGCAAAGCTAGTGAGGTACGTCCTTCCTTCTTGGGTAATCTCACTTCGGATCAGCTCAACACCGGCATACGTGCCAAGGTCAGAAGAAGCTTTCTAGCAGATGAACAATTACATGTGGTATTGGGTGTTGAAGGGTTCTTAGAATCCTATCGTTATCGGGAATTTGTTAACGATGCAGGACAAAATGGAGATAAAACCTTAGACCTAGACCAACAAAGAAATTATGGTAATGTGTTCGTCGCGACGGAATATTACCCCTCTGATCAGTGGATATTGACACTGGGGGCTAATATGAATTGGTCGCAGTATGATCTCCATGACCAGTTCAACACTGGTACAGCAGATCAAAGCGGAGGCTATGGTTTTGAACCTGTATTCTCTCCTAAGGTGAGTATCGTGAACAAGCTTTCTGATGATTTTTCGGCGTATGCCTTGATGTCTCATGGCTTTTCTTTGCCCTCATTCGAACAGACTCTTTACCCAGGAGGACAGGTTAATAAAGACTTGAAACCAGAGTCTGGATGGAACTATGAATTTGGACTCAAAGGAGATGTGATCAAGGGGAAACTCTATGCTGAAATCGTAGGGTATGCCATGTACACGGAAGATTTGATAGTGAACCGTGAGAAGAATCAGGTGACGATAGGAGTCAATGCAGGGAGCGCACGACACTATGGTTTAGAGATTCTTATAGACCATGAGATATGGCAGTCTCCTATGGTTCGGGTCGATCAACGTCTGTCTTATGCACTGATGGATTATCATTTTGCGGATTTCGTGGACGGAGAGGAGGATTACTCGGGTAACCGAATGACTGGTGTGCCTAACTATACACTCGACTATACGCTTCGTGCGCAAATGACGAAGGGCTTTTTTGGTCATGTTAACCTACAAGCAGTAGGCAGCAGGACGATTCTTGATAATGCTTCCTTGCAGACGGAGGCTTATTGTCTACTGAATGCTAAGGTTGGTTATCAACGTGCCTTTGGGCAGTTGGATCTCAGTGTGTACCTAGGAGGTAACAATTTGAGCGATACACGCTATGCCTCCATGCTCTTGATTAATGCTAGCTCCCAGCGTTATTACTATCCTGGATTGCCGATCAATTACTACAGCGGAGTAAAAGCGGCTTACCGGTTCTGATTCGAGACGTTTATTGTGCTGTGCTCGGCATGAGTTCGATGTTTTTTTGAAAAGCGGTCTCGAACGATATATTAGTGTCAGTTCCAATTACCCCTTCTAGGTCATGAATCTTCCCATAGAGTACGTCTCGTAGATGATTGTTGTCCACGGCGATGACTTTGATCATCAGCGCATACTTACCTGAGATGTTTGAGCACTCGATGATCTCTGGGATTTTTTCTAACTCAGCTACGATTTTTGGAATGTATTTGGCATTAGCCACATCGATACGGGTGATAGCTTCTGTCGAGTAGCCGAGAGCCTTGGCATTGAACCGGAAGGTGGCATTTTCGAGCACGCCGAGTTGTCTCAGTTTGTTGACGCGCTGGTGTACCATGGTGTTGGATATACCGAGCTCCTTGGCCAATGTCGAAAAGGGTACGCGGGCATTGATTCCTAGCCGTTTCATGATGGCTCTGTCCATATCGTTAATTTGACTTTTTTCCATATGTATCAATGCTTTAATTTATGTTTTGACTCAAAAATATTATTTAAAAAGTCAATATTTTTATTTTTAGGCTTATTTAAAATGATACGACCTGTTTTGTTTTTAATATAAATGAATATGATTCTTTTTGAGTCAATGAAAAGTAAGAGCCAAAACACCTACCAAGAAGTTATAGCAAGATGCTGGTCTGACTATGTGTCGAAAACGCCATCCGCTGAGGCTATCCACGATCTGCTTGCAGACCGTGGTGAGCACATAGTCAACGACCACATCGCTTTTAGAACTTTCAACCATCCTAAAACTAGGATTTCTGTACTGGAAAAACCTTTTTTAGAAGCAGGGTACAAAGCTCGTGGTACTTATCATTTTGAGGCCAAAAAGTTGGTTGCTCAGCACTATGAGCACCCTGATGCAGATGCGCCTAAGATATTTATCAGCGAGTTGTTACTAGAAGAATTTTCTCCTGAACTGAACCATGTGATCAGTGAGATCGTGGAACCACTGGAGGAAGAAGAAGTGGTAGCTTTCCCGTCACGGCCGTGGCAAAATGTTTCATTTGAGACGTATCGGTCACTGCTCGCAGAGTCAGAGTACGCTGCTTGGATGTATGTGTTTGGCTTCTGTGCCAATCATTTTACCATTCTGGTCAATGAATTGAAGGGTATTAAAAGCCTAGAGGAGATGGATGAGTTTCTAAAGTCTCAGGGGTTTGAATTCAATATATCGGGAGGAGAGATCAAAGGAACTCCCGCAGAACTCCTAGAGCAGTCTAGCATCTTAGCAGACAAGATGGAGGTAGATTTTGTCGAAGGGAAACGTGAAATTCCATCTTGCTACTATGAGTTTGCTAGACGATATGCAGATGCTGACGGCAAGCTCTTTCAGGGCTTCATTGCTAAATCTGCAGACAAAATATTTGAAAGTACTGATGTGAGGTAATGCATCAATAAATGCCCGGCTGAAAAAAGCAACTAACAACAACCCAAAAATGATGACAGGTTTAGACCTGAATTGACTTTTTCATTACAAGCCTTGCCAGTACCCCAAATACTGGCAAGGGCATTTTATTTAATTGATGAGCCTATTCTAATTCTAGCTACAGCTCGAAAAATCAAACAAATCATATCGCTCATTTGTCTATTCATATATCTTTGCGGCTATGGCAAAGAATGACGATAACGATCTAAAGAAAATAGTATCCCATGCCAAAGAGTATGGATATGTTTTCCCTTCGAGTGAAATATACGATGGTCTCAGCGCGACCTATGATTATGGGCAGTATGGCGTAGAGCTCAAGCAAAACATCCGACAGTACTGGTGGAAAGCCATGGTTCAGATGAATGAGAATATCGTCGGAATCGACGCGTCGATTTTCATGCACCCGACCACCTGGAAAGCTTCGGGTCACGTCGATGCATTCAACGATCCGATGATCGATAACAAAGACTCCAACAAGCGATACCGTGCGGATGTGTTGATCGAAGATTTTATCGCCAAGATAGAAGCCAAAATCCAGAAAGAAGTAGACAAGGCTGCCAAGAAATTTGGCGACTCGTTTGACGAGGCACAGTTCAAAGAAACCAACCCACGTGTACTGCAGAACCAAGAGAAGATTGATACGATCAATGCTCGGTTCAAGAAAGATATAGAAGAAGAGGATTTCGTTGATCTCAAATTATTGATCGAGGAGCTGGGAATCGCTGACCCTGTGAGTGGATCAAAGAACTGGACCGAAGTACGTCAGTTCAACCTCATGTTCTCGACCGAGCTGGGTTCTCTAGCTGATGGAGCGAGCAAGATCTACCTCAGACCTGAGACAGCTCAGGGTATATTCGTCAACTATCTCAACGTACAGAAGACTGGTCGCATGAAGCTGCCATTTGGTATAGCTCAGACAGGGAAGGCGTTTAGAAACGAGATCATCGCACGTCAGTTCATCTTTCGTATGCGTGAGTTTGAGCAGATGGAGATGCAGTTTTTCGTGAAGCCTGGCACAGAGATGGAATGGTACCAAAACTGGAAAGAAAAGCGCATGAACTGGCACAAGTCACTCGGGTTGGGCGATCAAAACTACAAGTTTCATGACCACCTTAATCTTGCACACTACGCCAATGCGGCATGTGATATTGAGTTTAATTTTCCGATGGGGTTCAAAGAACTAGAAGGGATTCACTCTAGAACAGATTTCGATCTCAAAGCTCACGAAGAGTTTAGTGGCAAAAAGCTACAGTTCTTCGATAGCGAAACGGAGAAGTCTTACGTGCCTTATGTCGTAGAGACGTCTATCGGTTTGGACAGAATGTTCTTGGCGATACTAGCGACTGCCTATACAGAAGAAACCCTCGAAGATGGCAGTAGCAGAACGGTACTCAGATTGCCGAAGGCTCTCGCTCCTGTCAAAGCGGCAGTTTTACCACTCGTCAACAAGGACGGCCTGCCAGAGAAAGCAAGAGAAATTCTCGATGAATTGAAATTCTCAGTCAATGCGCAGTATGATGGTAAAGACGCCATCGGTAGACGATACCGTAGACAAGACGCTATCGGTACACCATACTGTATCACTGTGGATCACCAGACGATAGAAGATGGCACAGTGACGATTAGAGAGCGTGATAGCATGGAGCAAAAGCGCGTGTCAGTAGCAGAGGTGGTCTCTGAGATAGAAACAGCTGTAGACTTGAAACCATTGCTCAAATCGCTATAAGCAGCACTGATTTAGGAATAGCAAAAACAAAATTTTTGGCGCTTCACTTCTTCATCTCCTTGATGAGAAGTGACGCGTTTTTTTGTATGCGCGGGTGAGAGAAAGACGTATCTTTAGGCTATGATTTTTCTCCAGCAAACTGTAGAGTCTACCTCGTCAGTAGATTCCTTTCGAATGTTTTTGGTCACCATGGCTTTTATTTTCTTATTGGTACTGACGGGCAAAATAAATTTAGGGATCTATTTACCATTCTTGCCAGTTCCGCTCCGTAGAGAGCGCAAACGCATCCTGAAAAATCACTCCCGATACTATGTAAACCTTCCTGAAAAAGAAAAGAAGAGGTTCGAACAAAAAGTGCAGGCTTTTATCCATCAAAAGGAATTCATCCCCAGAGAGCTCAAAGAAGTGACCGAGGAGATGAAAGTATTGATAGCCGCATGCGCAGTGCAGCTGACGTTTGGATTTCGAAGGGTGTCGCTCTCCTTTTTCAAACGGATACTCGTCTACCCGACGAATTACTATTCGACCATCAATCAGAAGTATCACCGTGGAGAGGTGAACCCTAGAGTCAAGGCGATTGTGCTTTCTTGGGAGCATTTTGTGGAGGGTTTTATCGATGAAGCAGATGGACGTAATTTGGGATTGCATGAAATGGCGCACGCCCTGCGTATCGAAAACCGCATTACCAACCAAGAATATGGTTTTTTAGATGAAAAGGTGCTATCAGAGTGGGAGGTTTTAGCAGATTTTGAAATCGACAGAATACAGTCCAACGAGCCCAGTATCTTTAGAGAATATGCAGCAACCAACCGGGAGGAGTTCTTTGCAGTGGCGGTAGAGAACTTTTTTGAGCGACCTGAGATATTTAAAAAAGAGAAGCCAACGCTGTATCAAAACTTAGCTCTACTTTTGAGGCAAGATCCATCACGCCCATGAAGAAAAAACCGCACCCAGCAGGAGAAAGAAGAAGAGAGACCGTCACGATGAAGGACCTCATGGATGCCATGCTGAAATCCTATAATATCGATAGGCGGTTTGATCAGGCCAGTTTGGTTACTAAATGGAACAAAATCATGGGGACAGCAATCGCCAATCGTACCACGAACCTCGAGATACGAAAAGATGTTTTGATCATCACCCTATCCTCTGCCCCTCTCAAGCACGAACTCAACAATTCCAAACAAAAAGTTATGGATATGGTCAATGCCGAGTTTGGTAAACGAGTGGTCAATCAGGTTTTATTTGTGTAAGCACTGCTTGAAAAACAAAAGGCTGCTGGATAATTATCCAGCAGCCTTTTGTTTTCTATTGATTTCATCACTTAAGCCATGGTGTGGTAGACGTTTTGGACGTCATCGTCTTCTTCGATTTTTTCTAGGAGTTTGTTGACTTCCTCTTGTTGCTCTTCGCTGAGCTCCTTAGTCGTTTGTGGTATACGTTCGAACCCTGACGATAGGATTTCGAGGTTATGCTCCTCAAAGTACTTCTGCAAAGCACCAAAGTCAGAGAATCCACCATAGACCATCATACCGTCTTCGTCTTCGAACACTTCTTCTGCACCAAAGTCGATCAGTTCTAGCTCTAGCTCTTCTGCATCTAGTCCGTCACTTTTTAGTCGGAAGTTGCACGTGTGGTCAAACATGAACTCTACAGATCCTTGTGTACCTAGGTTGCCGTTGTTTTTGCTAAAGTAGCTACGGATGTTGGCGACCGTTCGGTTGTTGTTGTCAGTAGCGGTTTCTACCAGTATAGCGATACCATGAGGGCCGTAGCCTTCGAATAGTGTTTCTTTGTAGTCCCCTTGATCCTTGTCGGTCGCACGTTTGATAGCACGTTCGATATTTTCTTTGGGCATGTTGACCGCCTTGGCATTTTGCATGATGGCACGCAGTCTTGAATTGGTATCTGGGTCTGGACCATTTTCTTTTACAGCAATGACGATGTCCTTACCGATACGTGTAAAGGTCTTTGCCATCTGACCCCATCTCTTTAGTTTTCTAGCTTTTCTAAATTCAAATGCTCTTCCCATTGTTGTTATATTGATTAGAAATACAAATATATAGGATGGCTATATTTCTGTATATATGAAGTGCACCCAATACAGGTATATTTTTATTGAAAGGGGCGACAGTTGATCCTGACTGAAAATCAATCTACGTCAGGACGTATATATTTTCTCTTCGAGTCCAGAGACATCTTAGAGAATACGGGTATGCTGGCATGCTCGAAGTAGTCGTCGAACAATTGATCCAAATAGGCCTTTGAAAAGATATCAGTCTCTAGAAATTCGTCACTGATGCTTTGGACTTTTTCTTTGATTTGTTCGTCACTCACGGTTAGCATAGTGCGGAAGATGCGGAAGAACTTCACTTCGTTGTAGTCCACTTTTGCATCAGCATTCAACGTGTCCATGGCCACTTTGATGAGCACCAACTCTTGGTCTTGTGTTAGGGTAGCATTCTTTAGGACTTTGAAATAATCTTTGAGGAAACCCATTCCCATGCTATTGATCACTTCGATGAGGAACTCTAGTTCTTCGTCTACATTGATGTTCCCAAACAATTCGCTCTCTCTAGCTATTTTTCGAATTAGTGCGATCTCATTGGCGTCAATGTGTCCGTCACAAGTCATGAAAGAAAATGCTGTTTTGAAAGCAATGGATGGGAAATTATAAATCCTGCTTTGGCTGGTACGCATGGCTTGGTTGCTTACCCAGTCTTTGACGCCTTCTATATTGTCCGCTATTCTAGATTTGATTTGTGTATCTAGCGCAAACTCGTCCGCGCTTCTTAGAATCTCTAATGCATTTTCGCCTGTAAAACCACTGTTGTTTTGCACTGCTTTGAAATAATCAATCCCACACTGCAGTACCTCTTTGGCTAGGTCATTGGCAAGCACGCGAAACTCAGGTTCCTGCTCACCAAAAGTTTCTTTCAAGGAGTCATACTTTGGTTTTGATTTAAAGATGAGCTCCATCCCCGTCTCGTAGGCCGCTAGTGCATCTTGCTTTCTTTTTTTCTTCGAAGCGGCGATCTCATCGATCATGTCCTTGATGTAGGTCTGCGTCATTTTAGTGTGATTGAGTTATTGCAAGCACAAATTAATTAAAAAAAGCCGAATAGAATCTGTACACTGAGGTAGAAAGTCTTATAATACCCCAATCATGGTATTTAGAGCTTGGGAGGGGTGCCAAAGAAATTTTCTAAGGAATCATATCTGTGACGAAATATTTTAAGCAACTGCCGCTTGATGAACAGGCTGTGCATGAGCCTGCCTATGATGCCCAATGGAGGTTTGTAGGACACACGGTCTGTCATGATTACTGCTCCATTTTTTTCCTCGAAGATATGCTCATGATGCCACATGGCATAGGGACCAAATCGCTGTTCGTCTACAAAATATTTTTGATCAGTGACATGAGTGATTTCTGTGACCCATGGTGATTTAATCCCTGGCATTATCCCCACCATGTAGGTGATGATTTGTCCTTCATAGGTTTGGGTTAGGTTGTCTGATGTGATTTCAAAGCCCATGTGCTTGGGTGTAATCTTGGTGAGATTGCTGGGGGTAGAGAAAAAATTCCAAGCCACATCAAGTGTGGTGTGAATTTGTTGTCGTACTTCTAAAGTATAGATCCCGGAGTGACTTTTAATACTGATCATAGTTGTATGATTAATAGGAGTTTAGAGTGGTTTTTAACGAGAGTGTTTAATTTTTGTTTGAATTTGGTAAACAATTTGACACGTCTTTTATTCGATCGTTGTGCTATGGCTGAAGTGTCATTTTTCATTAACTTCGATCCTTTAGTTTACCACACTAATTAATATGGTCAAAGAGGAAATTATCGCAGCTGTAAAGAATCATCCTAGCAACAAAATCAAGTTTGCAATCGTGGATATAGATGGAGTTTTGAGGGGGAAGTATATTCATAAGGATAAGTTTTTTGACGGGTTAGATAGTCATTTTGGCTTTTGTGATGTGGTCTATGGTTGGGATAGTGCAGATAAGCTCTATGATCAGTCTAGTGTGACAGGTTGGGAGACGGGGTTTCCAGATGGTCAGGCACGCGTGGATTTGTCAACTTTCAGGAAAGTGCCTTGGGATAGAGATGTGCCGTTCTTTTTGGCTGATTATGCCGCAGGCGAACCATCGCGTGGAGTATGTCCACGCTCCCTGCTGCAAGAGATTAGTCAAAAGGCTGAATCGATGGGGTATCATGCACAGTTTGCGATGGAGTACGAGTGGTTCAATTTTAAGAAAACCACCGAATCATCGGATGATAGAAACTATCAAAACCCTATACCGATATTTGATGAGATGTTCGGGTATTCGCTGATACGTCTGGCTCAGGGGAGTAATTATTTCAATGATATTTTTGATCAGTGCGAAGCGTATGATGTGACCCTCGAAGGTCTCCACACAGAGACTGGTCCAGGAGTATTCGAAGCAGCGATCCAAAAGGATAGCATCTTAAGAGCTGCCGATAAAGGAGTGCTATTCAAAACAGCTATTAAGGAGATCGCTCATCCCTACGATATTGTGCCGAGTTTTATGGCCAAGTGGAACCCGGACTTACCGGGTTGTTCGGGGCACATGCATCAGAGCCTACTAGATGACAAGGGGAAGAACTTGTTTTACAATCCCAAAGGCGAGCATCACATGAGTGAGTTGATGGAACATTATCTGGCAGGGCAGTTACACTGTATGCCGCAGTTGATGCCTTTCTTTGCTCCGACCGTGAACAGCTACAAAAGGCTGGTAGAGGGAGCTTGGGCACCTACCACTGTAACTTGGGGTATTGATAATCGCACGACTGCTTTGCGCGTGATCAATGGCAAGGAGTCAGCTATGCGGATCGAGCATCGTGTACCAGGAGCGGATGTCAACCCATACCTATGCATGGTGGCAGGATTAGCGTCTGGGCTCTATGGAATAGAAAACAAGTTGAAACTACCAGCGGTCACAAAGGGCAATGCCTATGAGAATAAACGGGTCAAAAAGCTCCCGTCTAACCTCTATGATGCAACACAAAACATGAAGCGATCGAAGCTCGCTAAAGAGCTGATGGGTGCGGAATTTGTGAAGCATTTTGCAATGACCCGAGAGCACGAATGGAATGAATATATCAAAACGGTCTCTGACTGGGAATTAAAACGATATTTTGAAATAATATAAATGAACAAACAACTCAACTTTAATGAAATAGTCTTAGAGGCTTGGAAGCAGTACGATAGTTCACGAGAAGTCATATCGATCAACGATATCAGTGCTCGCGTGTCAACCAATCACGTTTTTAAGCTGAAGCTAGAGACAGGCGGTGTGATCATCGCAAAGTTGTCCTATTTCGGCACGTACAAGAATTTTTTGGAGGATCACTCCTTGGTTAATTCTATGTCTATCAACCTGACTGACCCATACAATGAGTTCATCTCTAGGTCGCTGACCAAAGGGCATGAGTTGTTTACCTATCAGCACAAAGATGCTATTTTAGATGCGTGGGTTGTGTTTTACAATCCGATCAAAATTCGCAAAATGCTTCCTAAGGTTTTGAGCAAGTCACAGATCAAAAACTTAGGAACGGAGTTGGCCAAATTTCACAAGGCGTCCTATCAGATTAGGAATATATTGCCGAGCTGGTCGAAGACCCTGAGGTCGGACTTGGATCATCTATTGAGTATTACAGAGACGGAAGACGGGCAGTACGAACATCGTGGCAATATCGATACGATCAAGTCGCAGATCGCTTTGTTTCACAAGAATCTAGATGATCTGGGAGCGGACGAATGGCCATCTATCCCCGTATTCGTCGATTGGAATATCGGAAATTTTTCTTTGGATAGGAACAACAGATTTTATTCTCGGTGGGACTATGATTGGTTTAGAATGAGTTCTCGGATCATGGATTTTTATTTCTTTAGCCGTGTATGCTCCACGATTGGAGACCGTGAGGAATTCAGCTATTTGATAGACCCTCTTAATGAAAATCGTTTTATATTGTTCCTTAAAGAATACCATAAAGTGTATCCGCTCACGCGAAATGAGGTGTTATTCATGAAGGAGGCTTATCGTTTTTTTATCTTGAATTATGTAATCAAGGATGGTCGATATTTCTTTCACGAGGTATATGCGACCAAACTGCAGCGAGAAGCGTACGAGATTTATCTACCGCAAATCGATCAGTTTGATGCAGAAAAAATATTGAGTGCCCTAGAATTATAATAGATGGAGATTACAGAGTTTAAAAAAGTAGTGGATAACTACGACGTAGTATTTTTTGATGCCTTTGGGGTTCTCAAAAATTCTAGTGGGATGATCCCACATATTGAGAAGACCTTTGAGTACCTCATTCGAAAGAAAATTGACTTTTATATCCTGACAAATGACGCCTCCAAAGGGCCTAAGTCACTTGCTCAAAGCTATATAGATGCGGGCTTTACGATGATCAATGAGGAGAAGATCATCTCGTCGGGGATGCTCGCGCGTGAGTACTTGCGTATGAAAGTGAAGGACGGTAAAGTGGCCTATCTAGGGACTAAGCAGTCTGCTCACTACCTAGAGGAAACAGGACTCAAGGCACTGTCTATTGCAGACTTGGATCTGAATAAAATAGATGATGTCAATGCACTGGTATTCTTAGATGACGAAGGGTTTGACTGGCGAGAGGACCTCAATAAACTAGTCAACTTGCTTCGCCTGAGGAATATTCCTGTGATGGTAGCTAATACTGACAAATCCTACCCCGTATCGGATAGAATGGTCGCGATAGCTGTAGGGAGTATTGCGGACATGGTAGAAAATATCACGGGGCGTAAGTTTATCAAATTTGGTAAGCCAGATTCTAGTATGTTTATCTTCGCCTATGAGCACACGCTGAGTACACGTGAGATTGACAAAGAACGTGTCTTGATGGTAGGAGACACTTTGTTTACAGATATTATTGGAGGTAATAAATTTGGGATTGATACAGCACTAGTCTTGACGGGTAATACACTCAAAGAACACTACGAAGAACGTATTAAAGCGATGGGGATTATTCCTGATTTTGTCTGTCCGTCGGCAGTAGTTTATTAACACGTAGATTCACGATTAGTTAATCGAAAACTAGCCTTACATCCATCTAAATTATTTTATCTTCGGGTAGTTAATCCACATAACATCTGTATACACCCCGTGGCACAGCATTTTGAGGAAGTTATGTATTTAGTTATCATCTTGAGGTATTGGATAGGAATGGTGACCGTAGGGACACTAGGTCTGTGGGATCGCATTAGTTTTAGTGGGAGAGAACTGCTACAGGCCGTAGGGAACTTGCCAGAGGCGCCAGAAGTTGGGGACGAATATGCACGTACTGCGAGCGGAAATTTTGACCTCCTATTTACATTGTTGGCGATTTTTTCTTTGGCAGGAGCTTACTTGATTGTTAAGCAGTTCTTTAGAAGGATCAAAATCCAAAGAAGAGTTCTCCAAAAGAAAGTAGAGGAAAGGACTTTTGAAATCTCTAAACAAAAAGAAGAACTCCAGAAAAAATCCGAGGAGCTCCAAATGGCTTATGAGGAGATTAAATTTAAGAATCTTGCGATTGAAGAGGCTTTCGAGCATTTGAGTAATTCTTACGAAAAAATGTCGGACCTCAACCGAGAAAAGGACGGGATGATGAACGTCGTAGCACACGATCTTCGCACACCTCTCAACAATATAGAAGGTCTGATCCAGCTCATCTCCATGGATGGGAACTTGAATGCGGATCAGGTAGAGTATATTTCAAAGATTCGAACGGTTGTGCAGCGAGGCAATGAAATGATTCGTGATTTGTTGGATATCAACATGGCGAAGAAGATGAAGCCAGAACTCAAATTGATAGCGTTTTCTATCCCAGAGTTTCTCTCTAGCTGGAAGATGAATTTCGAAAAAGCCTTGGTCGCCAAAAATCAGTCACTCCGAATATCAGGTGCTTATAAAGAGATTCAATTGAATACGGATATGGGCCTTCTTTCTCGTATAATGGACAATCTCATGTCTAATGCAATGAAATTTTCAGAACCTGAAAAAAGCATGTTTTTAGATATTAATCTAGTGGAAGAGGGTAAAGTCAAGATTGTCTTGCGGGATGAAGGGCCTGGGATTAGTGAAAAGGATCAGGCGAAGATGTTTAAACCCTTTACTAGACTCAGTGCGCGACCGACTGCTGGAGAGCATTCTAACGGTCTAGGCCTTTCTATTATTAAGAGTTTGACGGAACAGTTGGGTGGTAAAATAGCCGTGAAGAGTAAGTTAGGCGTAGGTACAGCATTTGAGATTGTTATCCCATGTAGTCCTAAAAAGGTCTAAAATAAAAACAGGAAGCCAAGTAGTTAACTGACTTCCCATTTTCGTTTGGGTACGGGGGATTTAGAGGGTTTTGCTGCTGATCCAGTCATTGAGCTCTTTTTCAAGTTCATCTTTGGACTTTCCGAGTTTTTGCTGAAGCTTACCCATGATTTGATCTTCTTCTCCATCTAAAATCATTAGATCGTCATCGGTCAATTCTCCATATTTCTCTTTAAGCTTACCTTTAATGATATTCTTATTTCCTTTCAATTGTAAATCCATAGTTATAGGGGTTTAATTGTGTTTGATGTAGACACTGAAAAAAGTGTACCAAGTCGGTTTTGAGTGATTAAGCGTGGGTTTGGGTGTCTCTTAGGTGTACTCGTTTCTACAGGGTGTAGAAGGTGTGCCACAGCTTGGAAGTTATTCTTTTTATTAGCGGATGAGATTTGGAACCATGCAGAGTAATAAAAAAGGCTCTGAAGAGATCAGAGCCTTTTACCACCTTAATAATTCAATTACTTTGTAGAATCCTGTTAATTACATTGCGTTTCTTATTCCCATAGCTCGCCTGTATTCTTTAGTAGCATAACACTACTCTTCACTGTTTCCTCTTCACTAGGATCTACTTGGTCGTAATTATACCATAACACTCAGCATAGCGCATACGAACACAAATCCGTAAGTCACTAATGTACCGATAAACACCTGTACTACTGTTCTTTTTGCTGTTTTCAATTTTGGTCTCATGACTATAATTTTTAACGTAAAAATCTTTCTAATTTATGCGGCTTTCTCGTCTTTCTCGACTATCCCTCCGAGGGTGTTGATGACTGGAACCTCTTTGAAGTTGAACTCATATTCGAAGAACGAACTGAAGTCCTCACCTGCTTCTTTCATATCCTCATCATCCTGCTCATAGTACCAGTTGACAATTACTTTCTTGCCTAACTGCTCTACACTTTCTAATTTTCTTAAGATCATAAACAGACATTTGCTCGAGCTCGTATTAAAGTATTCGAATGCCATGTTGACGGTCAATTTCGCTACATCTAGCTGTACATAGCTATCAATATTCTGTAGGAGAACGTTGTAAAATGCCAACGCATTTTCAGGACTAGACTTTCCTCTGACATCCAAAAGTTGGTTTTTTGGATTGAAGTAAACCGATGGGGTGATCCTCGATGGTCTGATGAAATATCCTTTCATGTCGCTGTGTGTTTAAATGGTCTATGTCGCTGATTATTAGTTCTTCAAAGATGATGAAGAAGTATCATTAATAAAATACGGGATTTTCGTATTTGTATCTTTAGGTGATTTGTTTTTATAGGCTAATAATTATCGTGAGTGAAAGTGTAAAGTGTCTCAGTTCGTCTCAAATGGGTTTTTTGTTGAAGTATTTACCAACAAGTGTATAGGGAAAATACCTATAAAGAGGCGTGCTTTTGAGGTGTGAAGACTTGGAAAAGTCGTCCTAAATACAAGGTTCTAGCTGTTTTTTGTATCTAAAATGTAAGCTGTGACTAACTCATAGATTTGCAGGAGCTTAGGGTTTTGTGATAGTAGGGCACGATGATGGGCTAGTGTTGTGTGATCTTCTCGTTGTGCAGGACCTGTCAGGCTGTTTTGAGTCCCTTGCTCAAAAGCGTTTTGGATGGATGATTGCACGAGCGGTTCTAGGATTTTTAAATCTAGGTCAGAGGCGTGCAGTATGGTCTGTGCTGCGTAAAGCATACGATTGGTGAAATTACTGGCAAAAACTGCTGCGACATGTAGCCGTTTGCGTCCATTGGCATCCACCGCTTTTGCCTGACTACTGATTTTGGTCCCGAGCGACAATAGTGCCCGTGTTGTCTCTGCAGTACTCCCTTCTATGAGAATTGGTAGGGAAGGCCAGTCGATGGTGGAAGACTCGGTGAAGGTCTGCAGTGGGTAGAATATGCCTGTGAAATTATGGTTAGCCAATGCATCGAGATCTGTAGTGCCCGAACAGTGTGCGACTATAGCATTTGGTGGGAGTTTCAGCTGCTGTGCTACGGGGGCAATCGCCGAGTCGGAGACAGCTATGAGATAGATGGTTGCCGAACTTTGGGAAAAATCTAAGTTATCGGTGGCAGTCACACCTCGGTGGCTAGTAGCTATTGCCTGGGCTTTGGCTAGTGCCCTGCCGTAGATGCAGTGTAGCAACCCTAACTGATGTAGGCGACTGGAGAGGTGCTGGGCGACTCGGCCTGTACCGATGAGGACTATTTTCATATCCAAAGGTATAAAAAAAGCCTCTGATCAAATGACCAGAGGCTCTCTATGTCTTAGTTGTTTAACTTAGTTTTTCTTCTTGTTGAAATCAATTACTACAGGTGTAGCAATGAAAATTGATGAGTATGTACCAATTAAGATACCTACGATCAAAGCAAACGAGAACCCTTTTAGCACTGCTCCACCGAAGATGAAGAGGATCAATACCACGATCAATGTCGTGATTGAAGTAATCATCGTTCGACTGATAGTACTGTTGAGCGCTTCGTTGAATACTGGTTTCAAATCTGAACCTTGTTTCAATCCTAAGTTTTCTCTGACACGGTCAAATACTACCACGGTATCATTGATCGAGTAACCAATGATGGTCAGCATCGCAGCGATGAATACTTGGTCTACTTCGAATGAAATGCCGATCAGGTTAGCAATCGCGAAAGCTGATAACACGAACAGTGTATCATGGAATAGGGCGATGATCGCTCCTAAACCAAATTGCCATTTTCTAAATCGAACGAGGATATATAGGAAGATCACTATCAGCGCAAAAACGACTGATTCGAACGATGCGTTTTTGATGTCATCGGCGATGGTTGCTCCTACTTTGGATGAACTAGCGATGGTGAAGTCTCCTTCTCCAGCTTTGGTGTCATCTTGTACATAAGTGAGCTTCGTGAAGTCTGCAACACCTGAAATTAACGCTTTTTTGACGTTAGCATCTGCTTCGTCAGACTCATCGTTGATCAAATAACTAGTCGTTATTTTTAGGATGTTGTCCGCTCCGAAAGTTTTTACTTCGACCCCTTGGTTGTCAAACGTACTAGAAAGTGCCACTTTCAGATCAGACGAAACGACAGGTTTCTCAAAAGAAACTACATAAGATCTACCTCCAGTGAAATCTACCCCGTAAGTCAGTCCTTTGGTCACCATGGCAATCATCCCAATCCCGATGAATACCGCAGAGAAGATGTAGGCCATCTTTCTTTTCGAAATGAAATCGAAGTTCATGTTCGTCAAGAAGTTTTTAGACAATGGAGTAGAGAAAGAGATTTTGCTCTGGTCACCTTTTTTGGTCATCCACTCTACGACTACTCTAGTGATGAATACGGCAGAGAAGAATGAACAGATGATACCGATGATCAGCGTGATTGCAAATCCTTTGACAGGTCCCTGACCTAGGAAATAAAGGATCAAACCAACCAATAGTGTCGTGACGTTTGCGTCTACGATAGATGAGTATGCTTTTTGATATCCAGAAGAAACAGCTTGTTTAACGCCGGCTCCATTTCTTAGTTCTTCTTTGATTCTTTCAAAGATCAACACGTTCGCATCGATAGACATACCGATCGTCAGTACGATACCTGCGATACCTGGGAGGGTTAAAGCCGCGCTGAGCTGAGCCAAAATTCCGAGGATGAAGAATACGTTGAAAAACAACGCCAAGTTCGCTACCAAACCACCTTTAGAGTAGTAAGCGATCATGAATAAGATTACTATACCTAGACCTGCTACGATAGACATGACACCTTGTCCCTGTGCTACTTTACCAAGTGTAGGTCCGATCACTACATCTTCTACGATAGTCGTAGGAGCGGGTAAGCTACCTGCTTTGAGAATATTAGCAAGATCTTTTGCTTCTTCGAGTGTAAAGTTACCTGTGATCTGTGAGCTACCGTTCGGGATTTCTCCTTGTACGTTAGGTGCAGAGTAGACATAGCCGTCGAGTACGATAGCGATTCTTCTGTTGATGTTGTCAGCAGTTAATCGCTTCCATTTTTTAGCACCAGTTGCGTTCATGTTCATGCCGATAGATGGTGCTGATCGTTGATCTAGCTCCTGTCTCGCGTCGATGATTACTTCTCCAGTCAATGGCGCTTTGCCACCACGGTTGGTTTTCACTGCGTATAGTTCGATGAACTCGTCTTGGCTTAAGGCATCTTGAGACCTGATAGGCTTCACTGCCCACAAAAATTTGATTGTAGACGGGATGCTTCTTTGTACAGCTTCGTCTTTTAGCACACGGTTTATTTTTGCCGTATCTCTAAGGTTGTAGATCAACCCGTACTGCGCCTGTAGTAGACTGAACAATGGAGATACTTCTGATGCCATCGCTGCAGAGTCTATCGCCGTGCTGTCACTTTCGAGCTGAGACGCTAGATCATCTCCTGAGGCAGTGTCTGCTTCAGTATCATCTGATCCTAGTAGGTCGTCAATGTTTTCTGTCTGAGCAGGTGCCGCTTCTTCACCTTCTACGACTAGTTCTGAAAGTTGTGCTTGCTGATCTTTCACAGCTACGTCATTCATGGCCTGTAGTGTAGGGAAGATCTCATTAATCTCGTGTACTTCCCAGAACTCTAGTTTAGCTACACCTTGTAGAAGCTTTCTAACTCTTGTAGGGTTGTCGACACCTGGTAGCTCTATTTGAATTCTACCTGTACCTTGTAGGCGCTGGATGTTAGGCTGTGAGGTGCCGAATCTATCGATCCTGGTTCTGAGGATATTGAATGATCTTTCGATTGCTCCATTTACTTCCTCGTTGATCAATGATACTACTTCCTCATCTGGTGTGCTGAGGTTGATTCTACCTCTGTTGGCAGCCGTCGCAAATACGCTAGCCAGGGTTTTATCTGGAGCGAGTTCTTTGAATGAGGCGTAAAATTCTGATACAAAGTCAAGCTGCGTGCCTTTGATGTTTTCTTTGGCCATGTCAAGAGCTTTCAAGAAGTCAGCGTCTTTACTGTCTCCACTGATTCCTTTGACGATCTCCACAGGAGACACTTCCAAGGTCACGTGCATACCACCTCTTAGGTCAAGACCGAGATTTAACTCAGTTTCTTTGATCTCTTGGTAGGTAAACTCGATACCGAATAGGTTGTAGACGGGCTCTTTCCAGATCGAATCGAGGTATTGCTGCTTCTTAGCATAATCTGTCGTGTTGTCAACAGTGGCTGCTGCGGTCGCTTCTTCGTTGATTCGCTGTGCTACGAATGTAAACGATAGATAATAGACGCAAAGCAAAGAGACCACTACCGTGAGTAATATTACTCCTCCTTTATTTTTCATTTGTATATGATGTTATATAAGTAATTATTGTTTGATAAAATCGTAATGAGTGTGAGCCGCAGTGAGGGTGGCGGGCAATATTTCTAATCGGGAAATTAGGGAGCGTTAGGGGCTATGATGTAGTTGAAGAGCACTTTGAGTAGTTTCTCGCTGAGCTTTTCATTGAAGGCGTGTTGGTAATCTCGGATCGTTTCTATGAAAGAGATTTTGCCTTCCAAGATATCATAGTCTACAGAAAGTACCTGAATCTGCGCGGTAGGAGCAACTGCTTCTAGGCTTGAGATTTCTTCTTGGTTTTGAGGAACGTCATCGGTAGTCTCATCTGATTGCTGTTTCTTTTTTAGCTCACAGCAGGTATGACTCTTGACATAATTCACCGCGATGGGCTGGCCAATAACGGCTAAGCCGACCATGATCCCAAGGATTAGGATGAGAGCATTTCGCTTTGATATGTCTTCGATTCGTTTCATAACGGGTCACGAAAGTAGACAAAAGTCGAAAAGTTTGAAAGCATACCGATGAAAACGTTGGATAAAACCAACGGACAGAGCAGATTAGGGATATCTATTGTAGTTTTGAGAGATGCAAAAGCCACTGGTGTCGGTCATCTGTCTATGTTATAACCAAGCTCGGTTCGTTCTAGAAACGCTGGAGTCAGTGGTGGCGCAGGATTATGCTTTGGTTGAGATGATTATCGTCGATGATGCGAGTGAAGACGGGAGCAAGGAGCTTATTGATGGTTTTTTGGAAAGATATCCAGATGTTCCCTATGTAGATATAAAATTCAATGTAGGGAATACCACAGCATTCAATCAGGGACTCAAACTGGCTACTGGCAAATATGTAATCGATCTGGCCTGTGATGATCTGCTCGTACCAAATCGTATTTCGGAGCAAGTTGAATTCTTTGAAGAGCAGTCCGAAAACGTAGGAGTAATCTACTCAGACGCAGTATATATATCAGAAAAAGGAAAGGAGACCAAGCGCCATTTTCAGTCTGGACAATATGAAGCATACGAAGGAGACGTATATTTAAAATTGATAGACACCTACTTCGTTCCACCTCCGACGATGATGATCCGAAAGTATGTGTTGGATCATCTGGGAGGTTATGATAAAGAACTGGCTTATGAAGATTTTGATTTTTGGATTAGATCGTCAAGAGATTGGGGCTATGCTTATCAAGATCAAGTGCTAACCCGCATCCGCCGCGTAAAAAACTCGCATTCAGATACCTTATATAAGTACGAAGACAAGAAGGTCGCTTCTACTGTCCTTGTATGTCAGAAAATACGTAAGCTCAACAGGAGCGAATTGGAAGATGAAGCACTTGCCCGTCGGTTGAGATATGAGATTCGTCATGCGTTTTTGACGGGGTGTCACCAGGAGGTTGAGGGCTTTATGAAATTATTGATAGAAATAGATAAGAGTGACTTATTCTATAAATGTTTGCGCAGATTGAATTTTGGTATCAACCTTAGCGTGATGAGACAGATGATCCACTGGGTCAAATACGCCCGTTAGCGCCTGTTGTCATTTCCCATTAGCATACTTAGATAGCTATCATAGCGAGATTGAGATATTCGACCGTCTTCATAGGCAGATTCTATCGCACAGCCGGGCTCATGAGTGTGTGTACAGTTGCTGAACTTGCACTGTCCCAGTAGTGCACGTAGCTCTGGGAAGTAGTGGCTCAGCTCATCTTTTTCTATCTCGGCCAGTCCCAGCTCTTTGATGCCAGGGGTGTCTATGATGTAGCTTCCTTCTGCTAATTTGAAGCGTTCGGCAAAAGTTGTGGTGTGTACTCCTTTGTTTGCAAAATCGGATATCTCCGAGGTTTTTTGTTCAGCCTCAGGGATGAGTTCATTCACTACCGTGGATTTTCCCACGCCAGAGTGTCCAGTGAGCAGCGATGTTTTTTCAGATAGGAATTGTTTCAACCCCTCTATGTCGTTAGATGATAATGCTGAGATATATAGCACTTGATAGCCGAGTGCTTCATATTCACTCATTTTCTCTTTGAGTTTTTCGATATCCTCTTCGCTTAGTAGGTCTATTTTATTCATGAGGATGGTGGCAGGAATCCTAAAAGCTTCGGCGGTGACCAAAAATCTATCAATGAAGCCCAATGATGTTTTTGGGGTGCCTACTGTAGCGACGATGATGGCTTGATCCAGATTGGAAGCGATAATGTGGCTGTGGCCCTTTTTTTTAGGAGAGACTCTGATGATATAATTATTTCTGGGGAGAATTTCAGAGATGATCATGGTACTGTCGTCTCCTTGATCTTCGATGAGTTTGACTCGATCTCCTACTGCAACTGGGTTTGAGATTTTCTTGTTCTCCAGTTTGAATTTACCTTTTAGACGACAGTTATGCATTTGTCCATCAGCTGATTCCACCTGATACCAAAGCCCCATAGATTTACTCACGATTCCTAGCACAGCCCAAAAATAAAGAAACCGTCCCAATATGTATCAGGACGGTCTCTAATGTTAATTTTTATTCTCGCTTAGTGCTTAGATAGGTAGTCAGCTACACCTGCTTTGGTTGCTTGCATTGCTTCTTTACCTTCTTCCCAGTTCGCTGGACATACTTCGCCGTGCTTTTCTACATACTGTAGAGCATCTACTAGTCTGATCATCTCATCGATGTTTCTTCCTAGTGGGAGGTCATTGATTGTCTCTTGTCTTACTGTACCAGTTTTGTCGATCAAGAACGTGCCTCTGTACGCTATTGGTAGACCGTTGAAAGAAAGATTTCCTTCTTCGTCATAGTCCCAATCTCCAGCCAATACACCGTAGTTGCTAGCAATAGTTTTGCTAGTGTCTGCTACGATAGGGTAAGTGACTCCTTCGATCCCTCCTTTGTTTTTAGGAGTAGACAACCATGCAAGGTGTGACTCTTCAGTATCAGTCGAAGCACCTACAACAGCTACACCTCTTTTCTCGAATTCAGCAAGTTTTTCTTGGAATGCTAAAATCTCAGTTGGGCATACAAAAGTGAAATCCTTTGGGTAGAAAAAGAAGATAACTTCTTTCTTACCGATGTATTGATCCAATGAAAATGATTCAACTATTTCTTCTCCATCAATAACAGCTGGGGCACTGAATAGAGGGGCTTTTTTTCCTACTAATGACATAATTATTTCGTTTTTGTGTTTTTCAATAATTTGATATCGCAAATCTACTTTGCTTGATAGGCAATCCTTGTGAATGCAAATAAATTTTCTTTATATCCATATAGATTTTCTATTGATCTAAAATATATAGGTGTCTATCGACTAAAAAATGATTTGTTATGAGATTAATGGATTTCACTTTAGTTTTAGCTTTGCAAAACCAAAATAAGAATAATATGAAATTGAATTTTACGAAAGGAGCAGCTGTAGTACTGATGAGCCTGCTGTTCGGTACTTCTGCTACTCAGGCTCAGGATATGACCGAAGCTACTGCATTTTTGAAAGCAGGGTCTGAAGATGCAGGGGTTTATATGGGTAAATACCTAAACCCGATGGTTAAAGGTTTAGGGTATGGAGTCGCTGGTGGCTGGTACAATACAGCCAAAACTCACAAACCATTGGGGTTTGATATTACAGTTACTTTGAATGCTTCACGAGCTCCTGAGGATGATTTTTTCTTTGATATAATCGAGACGGATTATCAAAATATTCAATTAAAAGACCCGAATCAGCCATCCACTTCTACATTATTTGGAGATGAAACGACTACTGGAATTACTGCAGAATATTATGATGAAACATATGATCGAACGATTGTTTCTGAATTTGAGACAGCGCCAGGTTTAGCCTTGGATGATAGTTACAACGGTTATGTTCCCATGCCTATGGTTCAAGCAGGAATAGGATTGATTAAAAATACAGATCTTAAAGTAAGATGGATGCCTACGCAGAGGTTTAATGATGACTATGATAATGAATCTAGTGTTGGAATGTTTGGATTAGGACTTATGCATGATTTTAAGCAATGGATTCCTGCGATCAAGCATATTCCTATAGATATGGCTGTGTTGGTAGGGTATAATAGGATATATGCTAAATCTGGTCTAAATTCAAATGGAGAGGTTATTGATGGTGAAAATCAGCAAGGAGAAGTAGGTATCAACTCATGGACTTACCAGCTGTTAGTGTCTAAAAAACTTTCCGTTTTGACTCTTTATGGGGGGGTTGGCTATAATAATACGACTACTAATTTAAAAGTATTGGGAACATATGTTATAGAAGATGACAATACAGGGGCGACAGTTACGTTAACGGATCCCATAGATGAAGATTATTTGAGTAGTGGAATGAGGGGGACATTAGGTATGAGGTTGAAATTGGCAATTATTACGATACACGCAGACTACACTTTCCAGGAGTATAATACGATCACCGCTGGTATTGGATTCTCTGTGAGATAAGTTGTAAGTAAAATGATATTATATTGGAAGCGTCTTGAGTTATCAAGACGCTTTTTTTGTGTTTGATTGGGTATATGCATACCCGTTTAAGGTGAGGTTCAATTGGTGTTTCAGATGAGAGATCCAAGATTGTTTCGTTATCTATCTGCTGGCTAAATCAGGCAGATGTTGAATTTTGACCTTCTAAATTTTTCGATCCAAATTCTTGGTAACCAAAAAGCCCCGAAGTGACTCGGGGCTTTTTCATTTTGATAAAATGTTAAACAGGTGTATGAATAAAATTTGTGTTATGTACTGTTATATACAGCGAGGCAGGGGAAAGTAACCCGAAGGGCCAAAAAAAAGTGAATTATTTTTCAAAGAGGGGTAAAAAATGCCTTTGAGGCGACTGAGGCCTATTTTAAATTGTGGGCATTGATCACAAAAACTGAATCTTTTTTTGTCAAGCTAGTTTTGCCCATCGCTAAATCACGATCAGGTTTTGTAAGTTTACTTGCGAATAGAAGGATGAACAGGATGGAAATCTTGATAATGAACGAAAGTTCAGATTTTGTTTTCCGAGACATTGAATGATTAATTATTTCTGAGTAAAAGTATGTATAATCATGGAATTATACACTTGTATTCGATGAACAACTTGATTGGTTAGATAAATAGTATTTATGAAGCAGATGAAGAAAGTGTTGTTTGTGTGTTTAGGGAATATATGTCGGTCTCCACTGGCAGAGGCGATCTTTCGTAACAAGGCTCAGTCACTAGGGTATGAGGTAGACTCTGCAGGTACAGCGGCGTATCATGTGGGGAAAGACCCTGATTACAGATCTGTGGCTGTCGCTCTAAAGTATGATGTACCGATCTCGCACAAGGCACGTCAGTTTGAAGCGGAAGATTTTGAGCAGTTTGATTATGTGATTGCAATGGATCGTAGTAACTATTACAATATGGCCGCATTAGTGAGTGAGAAGCCATCTAATTTGTTTTTAATGCGAGAATTTGACTCAGAGGCGGATGGTGACATGGATGTGCCAGACCCCTATTATGGTGGTGATGATGGGTTTGAACAGATCTTTGTGATGATGTCTAGGGCGATCGATCAGCTCATTTCACATATTCAAATAGAAGAACAGGCCTAGTGAGTATCCTTAGCGTGTTTATGTAAAGTTAACTGCTTGATTGCCTTTTCAAAAGTTCTATTCGTTTCTCTGAGAAGCCCAGGTCTGAGATGGTGATTGGAACTAAAAAAGGGTACAGACTTTTTAGTCTGCACCCTTTTTTAGTTCGTGTTGCTGATTTGGTTTCACCTCTTTAGGAGGGCGAATAAATTTTTAATCAACTTACTTAGCTTTTTGTGCAGTCAGTACCAGATGCTTCTTCTCGGGCACATAGAGTAAGTGGAACACCTTTTTGGTTTTCTGCTGAAGTATGATTTCTTCTCTGTGGTAGACAGAGTCTAGTGCTTTTTGGTCGTAACCTATGATTGTCAACAGCTCTAAATCTTCTCGCAACTCGATATCAAATTCATCTTGTAATTGATCGATGAGTTTTTCTACCTTATCGAACTTCTTGTCAATACAGATTGCAAAGCTCACTGCAGAGTTCTGCATTAGATTGATTTTGATGTTTAATTGATCGAGCGCATTGAAGATAATGCTCAATTTTTTCTCATCGATAAATGTGAAGTCAGTTACACCAAACTCGATGAACACCTGCTTGGTTTTGACAATGAAAGAAGCGGGATGCTTCTTTGCGTGACCTTTACCGATAACTGTTCCGATATTTTCTGGAGCAGTAAATGGGCGCACGTAGAGTTTGATTTTGTTCTGTGCGAGCGGTTTGATGGTGCGAGGGTGAATGATAGATGCACCGTAGTAGGTCATCTCTGCTGCGTCGTTGTAGCGGAGCTCAGGGATCACAGTTGCTTCAGGCATTTTGCGTGGATCAGCTGTCATGACGCCAGGTACATCTTTCCATACGGTCACGGATTCAGCTTGCAGGCAGGTTGCGAAGATCGCAGCACTAAAATCTGACCCCTCACGTCCTAGTGTAGTCGTCTTTCCCTCTCCATTGGATCCGATAAACCCTTGAGAAATCACCAGGCCGTCTTTGGTGTAGTTAGGGACTTTTTTAGAGATATTTCTTTTGGTCAGCTCCCAGTCCACTCTAGAATCGGTGAGGTTGAGGTCTGTTTTGATATATTTTCTAGCATCTAGCCAAGTGGTTTTTTTGACATTCTCGTTGAGATAGGCACGGATGATGCGTGTCGACAATAGCTCGCCTTGGCTTACCATTTCACTATAGACTTCCGCATAGCGTTTGCCTTCAGCTCCTTCGAGATAGGCTTCTATTCCTTCGAATATCGACTCTATGCGTTCACAGATTTCGTGCTCTCCATTGAATAGGTCCTTGGAGATGTCGAGGTGAAAGTTTTTGATCCAGTTTAGTTTTTCTTTCCAGTCTTGTTTGTCTGTGTATCGCTGTACGAGCTCTTCTAGGTGGTTGGTCGTCTTGCCCATAGCTGAGACGACTATGACGAGCTCATCGTCACAAAACATCTTGATGACATCTGCTACATTTTTTACTGCTTGTGCGTCTTTTACGGAAGCACCTCCAAACTTGAATACTTTCATCTGTTTATTGATTTTTAAGTCAGTTCGAACGTCTGGCTTTTATTGAAAGTGTCTTCTAGACGAAAACACTAAGTCCACACGTTGGATCTGTGTATATAATTAACTCCTTGATCTATCTGATCTTGGAAAAATGGTGTTTAATGGTTTGGGATGATAGGAGCCTTGGTTATACAAGAATTATTCAATCATCCAAACTGGGGTGCAAAGCTAGAGGGCTGATCGGGAAATAAGAAATATTTGCTCGTTATTTACGCTCTCTCACGCTTGAAAGCACTTTTTTAAAACGCTGAAAGCCATATATTTGCTCTAACCCAAAAAGAATTTTATGAATAATAAAACCCTAGTCGGATCTACTATTGGTACTACTTTAGATAGGTTCATCAATCACAAACAGGCTGATTTTCCATTTGCAACAGGAGAGCTGAGTCAGCTACTCAGAGATATAGCACTGGCAGGTAAGATTATCAACCTGGAAATTAACAAATCTGGCCTATTAGACATAGCAGGCGCATATGGAGCCGTGAATGTTCAGGGTGAAGAGCAGCAAAAGTTGGACGTAATCGCCAATGTACGCTTTATCAGAGCCCTCCGGAATGGAGGTCAAGTGTGTGCAATTGTTTCGGAAGAGGATGATGAGATCGTAGAGATCAATGCCGATAGCAACTATGTAGTAGCAATGGATCCATTGGATGGTTCGTCTAATATTGATGTGAATGTCTCCATTGGGACGATTTTCTCGATTTATAGAAGGGTGACCGCTCCAGGAGAACATGTTACCAAAGAAGATGTGCTGCAAAAAGGGGATAAGCAAGTAGCTGCGGGTTACATTTTGTACGGTTCGTCCACGATGATGGTTTATACGACGGGGCACGGTGTGAATGGCTTTACGCTGGAACCTTCGCTTGGTGAGTTTGTGCTGTCACATGCAGATATTCAGTCTCCAGAAGATGGTCAGATCTACTCGGTCAATGAGGGGGCGTACTATAGTTTTGAGCAGGGGGTTCAAGATTATATCAGGTACTGTAAAGAAGAGCGTTATTCTGCGAGGTACATTGGCTCGTTGGTGTCGGACTTTCATCGCAATATGTTCAAAGGAGGAATCTATTTGTATCCTAGGACGGATAAGTCGCCTAACGGAAAGCTGAGACTGGTGTATGAGTGCAATGCGCTGGCGTTTATCGCTGAGCAGTCTGGAGGTATGGCGACCGATGGTGAAAATCGTATCATGAGTTTGGATCCGCTGGAGCTCCACCAGCGGACGCAACTGCTGATTGGATCTACGGCGATGGTGAAAAAAGCGGTAAGCTTTTTATGATAATCCGCGGTATTTTTCACGCGTCACGACCTTTTGTAACTCTCGTTGGATTATTTCTCTGGCTAGCGATCTATTGATCTCTTCGGGAGGGGCTTTGGTGATGATATCTTTGAATATCTGCTCACTCAGATCGATTTTGTAACATGCAGACATGAGTCTGTCTAGATCATGATTGAGCAGATATCCTATGATGGCAGAGAGTTTGATCTCCAACTCTTCTAGCGTATATTCGTTGAGCTGAAGTTCGTCTTTGGGGAGTTGAAAATGAGCCAGTAGCAGAGGTAGACATTTTCGAACTCCGTTTTCCAACTTATTTATCCTTTCGATTCTTCTTTGACTTCTTCAGACTTCTCTTCGAAAAGATGAGTTTGTGTTTTGCTCAGCAGGTTGTACCAAGTCACCAGTTTTTTGATATCCGAGACATATACACGCTCTTCATCATACTCTGGTAGGATGTGTTTGAGAAAAGATTTGAGTTCTTCTGAGTCGGAGTTACTAGTCAAACCTGTATCTCCGTCGAATTCGGCATGGATTTTTTTCATAACAGTGTCTAGTGGGCAAGAGCCCTCTGCATCTGTCGTATAGATAGAGATCTCACCAAGGATGGAAACCTTAGAGTTCATGTTGACCACCAATTTCTTCTTTTGATCGTCCATAGTTTCTAATATGACACCTCCTCTAGTTGGTGCTACTACGGTGAACAATCCTCCTTTTCCTGATACGGTTGCTATTTCGTTAAAATCCATGTGTTCGATGTTTGTGGATGGCAAAACTAATACAATGTTTTAAAGCTTGCTATTGATTTGGTCTATGTATCCTAATATTTCATCTTGACCGATTTTTTGTGCGGACGAACTCACAAAGCTCGGTGGTAATTGATCCCAAGTCTTTTTAAGCGTGTTCTTGAAATTGGCAATGTTGGTGATGATTTTTCGGTTGCCTGTTTTGTCTGCTTTGGTGAAAATGATTGAAATCGGCAGCCCATTTTCTCCTACCCATTGAATGAACTCTAAGTCTATTTTTTGTGGCGGGATGCGTGAATCTATCAGGACAAAGATGTTGACCAGATTTTCTCGCTGGAGTAGATACTGCTTGATCATGACGGACCATTCTTCTTTGAGTTTTTTGCTGACCTGTGCCCAGCCATAGCCTGGTAGATCGACCAGATACCATTCCTTGTTGATATGAAAGTGGTTGATGAGCTGTGTCTTGCCAGGTTTTCCTGAGGTTTTGGCTAGTTTGGTTCTGTCGGTTAGCATGTTGATCAGCGAGGACTTGCCGACATTGGAGCGA
This sequence comes from Reichenbachiella agariperforans, assembly GCF_900142205.1. Classification (GTDB taxonomy): domain Bacteria; phylum Bacteroidota; class Bacteroidia; order Cytophagales; family Cyclobacteriaceae; genus Reichenbachiella; species Reichenbachiella agariperforans. The sequence continues at coordinate 14,765 of NZ_FRAA01000002.1, read as the reverse complement.
CCGATGAAGGCGTACTCTGGTTCTTTGGTGACGGGGCATTTGGTATAGTCCGTGTTGCTAATGACAAACTCTGCAGATTTGATTTTCATGTGGCAAAATTATGCGCTAAAATGGACAATTAACTACGAGGGCTCTTTTATGTCCTTATATTTCTATTTTTTTAAGATATATTCAAAACCGAACTACTTAATATTGCACTCCATAAAAATCAAAAGGCGTTGACAGTATTACCTTATAAAGACAAAGACGGGAGCAAAAAAGAACAAGTAGCCGAGATGTTTAACAGCATCAGCAAACGCTATGATTTCCTCAATCACTTCCTGAGTATGGGCATAGATATCCTCTGGAGGAAAAAGGCGATTCGTCAGCTCAAAGCAGCACAACCCAAATTGATTCTAGATGTAGCTACGGGTACGGGAGATCTCGCTATCGAGGCACTGAATCAGCTCGCGCCAGATAAAGTGATTGGCGTGGATATATCAGAAGGAATGCTGGAGATGGGACGTGAAAAAATGAAGCGTCTCGGTGTGGATGATAAAATCGAGATGTCGATGGGAGATTCTGAGCAGCTCCTGTTCGAGGACAATAAGTTCGATGCGGTAGTCGCAGCCTTTGGCGTGAGGAATTTTCAAGATTTAGAAAAAGGGCTTGCTGATATGAGGCGTGTACTCAAAGACGGAGGGAAAATTGTCATTCTAGAATTTTCCACCCCAACGGCCTTTCCGATGAAGCAGCTCTATAGCTTCTATTCCAATGCTATTTTACCCATGATTGGAAAAGTAGTGTCAAAAGATAACTCTGCCTACACATATTTGCCTGAGTCTGTTCAGGAGTTCCCTTATGGTGAGGAGTTCTTGGGAGTTTTAGATAAATTGGGATTTAAAGAAACTACATGCATACCTCTTACATTCGGCATCAGCTCCATATATACCGCTATCAAGTAGTTCTCGTACTCTTGTTTGTAGTTAGTATGGCGAGTAGTCCTGCTGTTGCACAGGTGGATGGAACCTTGAATTTGCCTCGTTTTGATGAGGAAAAGTGGCATTTTGGTTTTTTACTAGGACTACACACCTCTAACTATCGATCAGAGTATAAGGATGATTTCGTCACGCCCTCGTTTGACACACTACACTCGGTAGTTCCTCCTAGTAAAATGGGGTTTAAAATCGGATTCATTGTCGATTACCATATTTTCGAGACTTTGGATGTGAGAATTACCCCGACAGTTAGTTTTAATCAACTTCAACTCGATTATCGATTTACCAATGGAGAGGTGATAGAAGAACTTCGTGACCCGACCTATGTAGAGTTGCCGATTCTTTTGAAGTATAAGTCCGTCAGAAGGAGAAATCGTAGAATGTATGTTTTGGGAGGGATCAATCCTGCGATCAAAGCAGCAAGTTCCAAAGAAAAAGAGAGTAAAGATAGGCTGCTGACCAAGGGGTATAACCTCTCACTTGATGTGGGTGTAGGGATGGACTTGTATCAGCCGTTATATAAGTTCTCGCCTGAGATACGCTATTCTTTTGGACTGATAGATGTACTAGAAGATCAACCCAATGACTTTAGTGCGCCGCTAAGGAGTCTATCGATACATACGATCGCCTTTTATATCACCTTCGAAGGAGGCCCATCTACACTCAGAAGGAATTCAAGACGCCGTAGGTAGTAGTTTTTACAGATCAATCGGATCAGTCTGTAAAGTTGAGGGGATAAACTCGGTAGACAGGTTCGATATTTTTATTCCAATCATTCAAATTAAACTCAAGGACTTATAAGAGATGGTTATTCACGAAATAATGATAACGAATTTCGAACAATGACTTTTGAATAACGAAGTGATTTATTACCTCTCCCCCAGAAACACGGAGTGACCCGATCAATCCGTATTCCCTTATTTAGGGTTCTATGCCTAAAGTAGCCCCTGATTCTTCATCAGTGAGATACTTCAATTTATAGACGTAGTAAAACAAGTAATTGAACTTGTTGACAGAGTAGTAGCTAGAGTCTGGGTCTGCTACAGTTTCCTTTTGAGGAACGTTAGTCGCTGAGGTAGAGATTTCTGTATTCTTCCGTGGTTTTACAACAGAGCCTTTTAAATCGTCAGGGTTATATTCTGCAGTAGTCTTTTCAGACTTCTCTTTTTCATTTTTGTCCGTGGAAGACGCATGAGCGAAGCTAGTTATTAGCACCGCAGTGAATATGGTGATTAACTTTTTCAATCTTGAGACTAATGGTTGTTAGTTTTGCAAATTAGCCAAAAAACATTACAACTCCATGGTTAATAGGCTGATGTGCGAAAAGGCATGTTTAGAGCTGTCTGAAAAAGGTGTATCTGTCAGAGCGAAGACCTCCCATTCTTTCTTTGAAAGTGATGAGCGATTCTTGTGGAATACCTCCAAGGGATGATATACCAAGATCGAGGACTTGTGCTTCAGTCTTTTGTAACTGAGCGATTAGTTCGGTCGTCAAGTAGACCAGTGGGCTATGTGTAGCGTATTTTCTATCAAAGGCTGGTAGATAGTTGTAGGTCACTTCGGGTGTAACGATTAACGTGATGGTGCAGGCCATGAGCTCCCCAGATGGATGGCGCACACTGTAGCAAGCATAGTTTTCGTCTAGGGCTCGGGTGATCGCGATCAGTTTTTCCTTCGTGATGTTGACTGATAGCTGTTGTTGGGCTCTACAATAGTGGATAAAGTCATAAATTTCTCCAATCTTCGAAAGAGTTTCTTGTTGGAATATTAATCCATCTTTTATACATTTTTTTAGTTTTCTACCCTGCATTGAATGCATTTGATTGGGATCAAAACTGTTGAAGGGTATATGGTGATTGATGTCGATCTGTTGGTCAAATCCGTTTTGGATCAGCGTCTCTTGTAGCTGCTGATTTAGTGTGGGGTGAAAAAAACTAGGTGCTTGACGGATAGTGACTGATCGGACTTGATGTGAATTCAAATAATTTATTAGTGAATTGTACCAGAGCTGGAGATCTGTAGAGAAATCATTGACAGTGTTTAATCCAGCGTAGGGTGCCATGGGTATGGAGGTGGCATGTCCTTCGTGGATATGAAAAGGGATCTTTAGTAGGTTTTGGGTATTTGGGCAGGTCCAAGAAAAAAGGCTGTACCGACCTATTTCGTTAGCTTCAAAATATTTTTCTTGACTAAATATCATAAATTTGGAAACGTGCATTTATAATTTTCCCGCCTAAGGGAAGTTATTCAAAGATATAGGCAAGTCCGTAAATTGTGTGACAGCCTTGTGCATTTAAATAACCATCCATTATGAAATCACCCAAAGGTACAAATACAGGTTGGGCAAGGGGTAAAAGAAGTAGTTTGGTTCTGAGGGAAATTGATCATCAAATACAATTAAGATGACAAGAAAAATAGATTGGAATTCAAAACACAAAACAGCCGAGGATCAACAAGTCGATTTTGTTGATAGTTATTTAAGCTGGTCTCCAAGAAAAAAATGGGAATACCTTATGGAACTTGTTTCTCAAGGAATCGGATCAGGTAAGAAAAAAGGAGGTAGAAAAATAGAATGGAAATAAGTAGGTTCTATAAGGAAGTAATAGAAATGCTTAATAGGAATCAGGTAGAGTTTCTACTTGTAGGAGGACTAGCCGTTGGATTTCATGGTTATGCGAGATTTACGGGAGATATGGATTTATGGATAAATCCAACAAAAGAGAATCTAGATAAATTAGGTTGCGCGCTAGAAGATTTGAAATATTCTAAGGATGTAGTGGAAGATATTATGTCCTCACGGCCTATTAACCACCCAACACCGATTAGAATTTTTTCCGAAGATCAAAAATTCATGGTGGATTTGATGACTTCAATATTTTACGAGCCTTTGACTTTTTCTGCTTGCAATGAAAGAGCAGTTAAAAATGACTTAGGAGGGATCATGCTTCCAGTGATTGGCTTAAAGGATCTAATTGAGATTAAAAGCAATGTTAAAAGACATGATGGGAGTATGAAGGATTTGGTAGATGCTCAAGAATTAAGAAAAATATTGCATCGAAGTAAAACGGTCACCATTGAGAAAAAGCCTTCGTTTTTAAAGAAATTGTTTAAAAAGATGGGAAAGGGTAAGGGGTTCTCAATGTAGAGGGAGTGAAATAACAATGGAAGCGCTTAATCTAATAAAACATCATTTTGTACATTACCATAATAGACTCCATTTGAGAAGATACATTTATATTCTGCTGGTACTAGGCGTAACTGTACCTTATATAGGTTCAGCACAGTCCCTTCCCGTACTTAACAATGACAAGGTGCTTTCTCAGGTAGAGCGTGTGGCATATTATGTGTACAACGAGTACCCAGATTCTGCTACCATGCTGATTGATAAAATGGTCGTTAGTCTCCCGCAGCATCCGATTATTCCTATGATGCGTGCGATGAACATAGCATGGCAGGATCAGCCTATTCGAACCACTAGCCCTAGTTTTCCGGCGCATCGTCGACAACTCGAGCAAGTGATCGCTCTGTCTAATAAACTGCAAGAAAAGAACCCAGATGATTTGGAAGGCTTGTTTTTTGAGATGTCAGCGCATGGGTTGTTGGCTGAGTATATGGCACGTGAGGGGAGCTACATGAAGGCTATGTCCGAAGCGAAGAAGACCTATGATTTCATTACGGTCACCATGACAAAAACTTCTGAGAGTCCTGAGTTTTATTTTTTGGCAGGGTTGTACAATTACTTTCGAGAGAAATATCCAGAGCGGCACCCCGTATACTCTCCGTTCTTGTGGTTTTTTGAGCCAGGAGATAAAGCGCTAGGGCTAGCACAACTGGACTCTGCGGTCTATCAAAGCAAGATTGTCAAAGCAGAGGCACATCTTTATACAGCGTATATCTATCTGCGGTACGAAAACGACCCAGCTAAGGCAGAATTTTATATCAAAAAGCTGCTCAATGAATACCCACGCAATAGTTATGTGAAGGCAAAGTACATCGAGAGCTTGGTGCTTAGGGATGATTTTTCCACAGCCATGCCTTATATCAAAGCATTTTTGTCAGAGAGCAGACCTTATTATGAGATGTGTGGTGAGGTATATATGGGGGTGTATTTCGAAGACGTCAAAGGGTCAGATATACAAGCGGAATCCTATTATATGAAGGGACTGGAAACAGGCAAAAAGGACCCTACACGTGGTGAGTATTATAAAAGCCTCGCTTATCTGGGTATGGGGCGGATTATGGAGAGACGAGAGCAGTTGAGTTTAGCAGTACAGTATTACCGAAAGGCTGCCGACGTAGATGAAAACGATGTAGTGACAAAAGAGGCTAGAAAGAGACTGGCGAGATTAGATTAATGGCCGAAACCTACCGTATCATACAGTCTCCTACCGAAGGGTTTTATAAAGAGAAGGGAAGCAAATTTTTGGCGTATGCCTATGCGGTAGAGCAGGTAGAAGAGGTAAAGCCTCTCGTCGAAGCGCTGAAGAAGCAATACTATGATGCACGTCACCACTGCTTTGCACATATCATCAATGAGGGCAATCAGCAACATGTGAGAGCCAATGATGACGGAGAACCGAACCATTCTGCAGGCGATCCCATTTTAGGACAAATTCGTTCCTTTGATCTCGTCAATACGCTGGTGGTTGTGGTGCGTTATTTTGGCGGGACGAAACTCGGCGTGAGTGGGTTGATTCATGCCTATAAAACAGCTGCTGAGGATGCTCTGTCCAAAGCGAAGATTTTGACCGTAGAGATCAAAACAGATTTTAGAATGGTGTACCCTTATGACAAGACACAAGATGTGATGCGTATCACCAATGAGTTTGGCGTAGAAATCAAAGGTCAAGATTTTACAGAGAGTTGTTTGCTCAAAGGCAGGATAGAACCGGAGCTCTTCTCAGCCTACAAGGATAAAATGGCTCTGCTTGATTTAAAACCATATGTAGGCGTATGAAGTTGCAGCTTTATACTTTCAACTTTACGCTTTCTAACTCAATTTTTATTCGCTAGCTGACCACAGGCGGCATCTATGTCTTTGCCACGGCTTCTTCTCACATGCACATTGACGCCACGAGTCTCTAGATATTTGATGAAGGTGTCTAGGGTGTTCTCGTCAGCGTTTTTATAACTGGCTTCTGAGATAGGATTGTATTCGATGATGTTGATGCGGGCGGGGACACGCTTCCAGAACTCATATAGCTCCTGAGCATCCTGCTCTGAATCATTGAAATCGTAGAATAGGATGTACTCAAAGGTGATTTTATTACCAGTCTTTTGGTAGAAGTAGTTGAGAGACTCTCGGAGCACATCCAGATTGTTGGACTCGTTGATCGGCATGATCTTGTTGCGTTTCTCATCATTGGCGGCATGTAGAGAGAGTGCTAGATTGAATTTGACTTGGTCGTCGGCTAGTTTTTTGATCATCTTAGAGATGCCGGCAGTAGATACCGTGATTCTTTTGGGGCTCATGTTTAACCCTTCGGGAGAAGTGATGTGTTTGATCGACTCTAGTACATTGGCGTAGTTGAGGAGCGGTTCGCCCATGCCCATGTAGACAATGTTAGATAGCGGAATGTTGTAGTTCTCCATGGACTGGTTGTTGACCGCCACTACTTGGTCGTAGATCTCTGATGCGTCGAGGTTTCGGGCTCTGTCCATGTATCCTGTCGCACAGAATTTGCAACTCAGTGAGCAACCTACTTGTGATGAGACACATGCGGTCATGCGGTTATCCGCTGGGATCAATACACTCTCTACTACATGATCATCAAAGAGTTTCATGGCAGACTTGATCGTACCGTCATTGCTTTTTTGTTCTTTATCTACTGTGACTGGGTTGATTACAAAATGCTCCTTGAGCTTAGTGCGGGTAGCTAAGGAGATGTTGGTCATATCGTCAATGGATTTGACGGATTTTTTCCATATCCATTCTTTGATCTGCTTGGCTCTGAATGGTTTTTCGCCAATCTCTTTTAGGAACACGCTGATGTTTTCCTGAGGTACTTTACGTAGGTCTTTTAATCCCGCACTGTTATTCATAGGGCAAAGATAGAGCTATTTGGTCTTCTCATCCTAGGGAGAGATATTGATCATGAGACAGATCATGGATAAATCTAGTGGTAGAAATAAAATGTATTCATTTTTGCACTTCGATACTCTTACAAATTGTTTTATCTTCAAGGTAAAATTATCACGAGCCGACGGCTTATGGATCAAAAGAATAGCTATTGAAATTTAATCCCACAGTATCCCTTTTTTTGTTATTTGTTGTATTAGTAGCCACGAGTCTGACTGTCAGAGGGCAGGTGCTCCACTATGAAATTGTCAAAGGTGGCGATGTGATAGGTGAAATGGTGGCCAAGAAAGAAATATCTGGTAAACAAATGGTTTATTCGATCTCTAGCGTGACGAATTTTCGAATGTTGGTCAAGCTGAGAGTAGATTATAACCTCACAGAGACCTATGAAGGAGGAGTGTTAAAAAGTGGACACGCCATCAGCACTCTGAATGGTGCTGTACAAAAGGAATCCAAAGTAGAACGAAGAGCGAATAACTACCACATAGAGCGAGGGAGTGATTACGTAACTTATCCTGCCGCAGAAATCCGTTTTTCTATTCCGGAGATATATTTTACGGAACCAGTAGCCCAGACAAAGGTCTTTTCTCAGGTGTTCGGGGATGACCTGATCATCGAGCGCTTAGGAAACCATCAGTATCAGTTGGACTCTGAGGACGGGCGAAACACCTATACCTACACGCGTGGCGTATGTTCAGAGGTCAAGGTGAGTCGATCCTATGCGACCTTTTATATCCGCTTGAAGTCGGACTGATATTTTAAAGTTTAGAACCCTTATCCTTATATCTATTATGAAAAGAACTACATGGCCTAAGTACGTGAGTTTATTGTTGTTGTCTCTGTTGTTCAATGTCCCTATATGGGCGCAGGAGGAAGGCGAAAAGCTGCTGCCCTTTGAGGCGGATATCCGTACAGGAGAGCTGGACAATGGTCTAAAGTATTTCATCAAGAAAAATAGTAAACCTGAAGACCGAGTAGAACTAAGGTTGGTAGTCAATGCAGGATCAGTGCTAGAGGATGATGATCAGCAGGGGCTGGCACATTTTACTGAGCATATGGCTTTCAATGGTTCCGCACATTTCGACAAGAATGAGCTGGTGAGCTACCTACAGTCTGTAGGTGTGAAGTTCGGTGCACACCTCAATGCCTACACTTCATTTGATGAGACCGTGTATATTCTGCCTATTCCGTCGGATGACGAGGAGGTTTTGGAGCAGGGACTGACGATACTCGAAGACTGGGCTGGCGGGTTGAGTTTTGATAAGGATGAAATCGATAAGGAACGTGGCGTGGTGATCGAAGAGTGGCGCCTTGGACAGGGCGCTCAGACACGCATGTTACAGGAGTATTTGCCTGTGATTTTTAAGGATTCAAAGTATGCGGAGCGTTTACCCATAGGGAAGAAAGAGATTTTGGAGAGCTTTGAGCGAGACGCTATCGTGCGGTTCTACGAGGATTGGTATCGACCTGATCTGATGGCAGTGGTAGCGGTGGGCGATATTGATGTAGACCAGATGGAGGAGAGAATCAAAACACATTTTGGAGGATTGGCCAATCCGAAATCAGAAAGAGTAAGAACCAACTATGACCTCCCAGAAAATGATGAGCCTCTGGTGGCGATTACTTCTGATCCCGAAGCTACCAATATCGTGTTTAACATCATGTACAAGTCCAAATCAGAGGATGTCACGACTGAAGCACAGTACCGGATGAGTCAAATTCAAAGCTTGTTTTTAGGGATGATGAACCAGCGACTCAGTGATCTACTACAGCAGGCCAACCCTCCCTATCTCTATGCGGGGACTTATATTGGATCTCCAGTGTCGAGAGAAACTACGGCATTTTCTGGCTATGCGGTAGCGAAACCAGGCGCGATTGAAGAAGGGGTGTCACAACTGCTAGAGGAGATTAGAAGAGTGGAGTTGCATGGATTTAATCCGTCGGAGTTGAAAACAGCTAAATTGAATCTACTGCAAGCCTACGAACAGGCCTATTTAGAAAGAGATAAGTCCCAGTCGAGTGCATTGGCGGATGAACTGATTCGTCACTTTTTGGAAAAGGAGCCTGTGCCAGGGATTACGTTCGAGTATAATTATATCCAAGAGAATCTAGACGGGATAACGATCGACGAGGTGAATGCCATCATCGGGCAGTGGATCAAGCCCGAAAATAGAGTAGTCTATATGACTGCCCCAGAATTAGATGGACTCACACTACCAACCGCATCGGAGGTGCTGTCATGGATTGCTAGTTATGAACAGAAGGACGTTGAAGCTAACGAAGAGGAGATCATAGATACAGATCTGCTCAAAGAATTGCCAAAAGGGGGTAAAGTAGTCAGTACATCGACGATCGATGAGATTGATACCAAAGTGATCGTTCTGTCCAATGGTGCTAAAGTCTATCTCAAGTCTACAGAATTTCAGAATGATCAAATTTTGTTTTCTGGGTACCGTAGTGGAGGAATATCCGTTGCCCCAGACAGCTTGTTTTGGTCTGCGAGTTTTGCTAGTAATGTGGTCTCATTGAGCGGTATAGGGGATTATTCCTATACACAGTTGCAGAAGGCACTGGCGGGGGTGTCTATTGGCGTATCGCCCTACATCAGCGAACTGTCATCGGGTATTCAAGGCAATGCTTCGCCCAAAGATGTAGAGACCATGCTACAGCTGACTTATATGTACTTTAACCAAGTACGGAAGGATGAAGAGGCTTTTCAGTCCTTAATTCAGCGCAATAAGGCTATTTTGGAGAATGTTTTGTCCAACCCGAGTTACTATTTTCAAGACAAACAAGCGAGGATAATGAGTCAGAATCATTTTCGTGGGGGAGGGATTCCTAGCATGGAGGATCTCGATCAGGTAGATATGAATGAGGCCATTGCTTTCTTTCAGTCACAGTTGAGCCAGCCGGGGGATTTTACGTATTGCTTTGTGGGAAATCTCGATGAAGAGACGCTGATTCCACTGATCGAGCAATATCTCGGTGGTGGTGAGCAATCTACAGATTCGCAGCACTGGGTAGATAGAGGTATTCGTCCACCATCAGGCCTAGTAGATGAGAAAGTGTACAAAGGGACGGAGGAGCAGAGTACCGTTGTGATGAGTTTTCAGAGTGAGAAAAAGTACAAACGAGCGGATAGTTACTATATGCGATCACTCGGAGAGGTACTGGATATTCAGCTCATTGAAATCCTGAGAGAAGAAAAGAGTGGAGTATATGGAGTAGGCGCCAGTGGTAGCGGTAGTCGTTCGCCTTACGATCACTATTCGATGCAGATTCAGTTTCCCTGCGGACCACAGAACGTAGATACACTAGTTCATGCTGCCATAGGTGTGGTTAAGAATATTCAAGAAAATGGTGTCAGTGATGAGAATCTCAATAAGATAAAAGAAGCACAGCGACGTGACTTAGAGCTTAATTGGAAAGAAAATAGTTTTTGGTTGGGCGTGATATTGAGTTATGACAAAAATGGTTTTGACCTGACGAAAATTACGGAGTTGGAAGACCGCATAGAGGATTTGTCCGCAAAGGATATCCAAAAGGTAGCGAAGAAGTATGTGGATACAGATGCGTATATCAAGGTAGTGTTGTATCCTGATACACTGGAGTAAGTATAGGGTACTCGATGTAAAATAACTCACTCCGCGCTTCATCGAATGACGGGTGAGTAAAGTGCAGATCGAAATATGGTCTGTGTGCCACAGACCATGAAACAGGTGTCTGTCTAGGCTCTAGCATCTATTAGTCTAGTGTCTAATCGTGATAGCTTCTTCGTCGTTTCAGCGAATGAGGGTTGATAATGAGGCGTCTAGTTTAAATGTGTTAGGTCTTTAGTACAAAGAAAAAGGAGTCTATGATAAGTAGACTCCTTTTTCTTTGCCTTTGAAGGTGACTGTGACATGCTCGTGTATAGTCGTGGCGAGTTCATACCCTGTATATTTTGGGTAGATAGGAAAGGCCTTGTGACTTCTGTTGACCATGACTGCTACGTCGATTTGTTTGACGTTGACTTTTAGCAGCGCTTTGAGCGCAAAAGCGGCTGTCTTGCCAGAGTTGAGCACATCATCGATGAGAATGACCGATTTTTTGACCAGTTCTTTGTCGTCCAAATCCAAGGCGATTTCGTCCGAGAGCGGAGACTTTTTGTTGATGTCTACTTTGCCGACGGTGTAGGTCAGGTCAGATATTTTTTTGAGTTCCTTCTCTAGCAACAGGGCGAATTCTCTTCCGTTTTCCGATACACCTGCTAGTATGAGGTGTTTTTCGTCCATGTGGTTCTCGTATATTTGATAGGCCATTCTGATGATACGCTGGTCGATCTGCGCTGCATCGAGTATTAAATCCTGAGACATGTCTGTATTAGTTGACTTGTGGTAGTGGTATTTCTTTGTTGTTTTTGAAAGTAGACAAAATTACCATGGACTGCAAACTATCCACTACGTCTATGTCACTTACTTGCTCTAGCATCAGCAGTTGATAGGAGGCAATGTCTCGTGCCATGACTTTAAGGATGAAATCTCCTGATCCCGTGATATGGTGACATTCTACCACTTCATCTATTTTTTCGATCCGGGAGAGAAATGAATCGATGTTTTGTTTGTTATGTCCTTTGAGAGAGACCTGTACGAAAGTATTGACACCTAGACCGAGCATTTCGGCATTGAGCTCGGCATGGTAGCTCTTGATGATACCTGCTTGCTCTAGTTTTTTGACCCGCTCCAGTGTAGGTGCGGGAGATAAGCCTACCTCTTCGGACAATTTAGCATTCGTGATCTTCCCGTTGGTCTGTAGAATCTTGAGTATTTTTCTGTCTGTCTTGTCTATTTTGAAATTCGCTTTCATTTTGTGGATTTAAGTCTATAATGATTTAGGTCTTGTCGGAATAAAATTTCATGCAAAGCTAATCAACAAAATAAGTTACATAAAATTCTGTAAACTATAAGGTAGTTCGAAATATTATTGTTGTTTAGGAGTCCGTTTCAAACCTTATGGGGCTATCTAAGTTTCTTCAGATAAATCTATAAGGTTTAATAATGACATCTACTTAGGCAGGATAGGTCTGTGGTCTAAGATCTAGGAGGAAGGCTAGCACAAATAGCCTATTGCTTGATGACTTTCTGGGTATAGTCTTGACCAGCATAGATGATTCGAACAAAGTACATGCCTGGTCTGTAGTTTTCGGTGTTTAGTTCAAACGTATTGAGCCCACTGTTGATCTCTACAAAAGTTTCATGGTAGAGCGTATGCCCAGTGGCATCCAGAAGTGATATTTCTACTGGTGATTTGCTAGGGACTATGGTTTGTACGTACAGTGCGTTGTTGCCGGATGGTACAGGGTTAGGGAATGGCTGTGGAATGACTATCTCTTGTTCGAAATTGATACAGCCTTGATTGTTGGGTAGGTTTTCATCTGTGAGTTCTGTTTCCCTATCCTGTAGGGTCACGCAGACAAAATTGATATTGTTGTCAGTGGCACTAAGCGTAAAATTAAGAGGAAACTCAGTTTGTTCGCCTTTTCTTAGGCGGTCATTGTAGGCTTCATAAATCGAATTCTGGCTTTCTAGATCTACCTTGATGTCAAAACCGTCAAGGTTGAACGAGCTGTTGTTATAGACGGTGAGCCAAAGCGTGATGAGCCCGTTGCGCTCACGAGCTTCGATACGATTGAGCTGTAGATCTAGTTCAGGAGTGGCCACTAGGATTTCTATAAAAGAGGAGTCACTGCAAAAATCATTGTAGGTAATAAGTTCCGCCACATAATCTCCGTTTTCCTCATAGGTATAGGAAGGGTTTTCTGTTGTGCTACTAGCACCTTCAACCCCAAAATCCCAGAAAAAGCTATTACCGTCTTGTGAGTCATTGGTGAAATCAACCGTAAGTGGCGAACCACCAAATTCGTCAGACACTTCGAAAGCAGAAATAGGTGACTCATGAACTGTTACCGTTCGACCAGCAGTATTGATACACCCCAGATCATCGGTTACACTCAGGTTGACGTCATAGTTATCTGCCTCTCCAAAAAAGTAGGACGCCTGAGAGCCATTGGCTGTTGCTTCCCCATCAAAATCCCACGTGCGAGAAACGATAGCAGGCCCTTCGGTCGTACTGATATCTGTAAACACTGTAGCAGCATTGTCACAGTTGTTGGATTCTTGGAATTGAACAGTAGGGAGATTAAAAACGGTAAATTCTTTCGAGATACTGGTAACACAGAGGTTCGTAGGAGTAATCGCTAGCGTAGCGGTATAGGTTCCTGCATTATCAAAGGTCTCAGTGACGTTTTTCGTAAAGTATTCATTCTCATCTATAACCCAATACCATGATGCAATTTCATTTTCGTCTATCGATATACTTTGATCTGTAAACATAGAGGCAGTCTCGATACAGCCCAAATCGATTGCAAAATCAACCGTGGGGACAGGCTTGACGATGACGGTCTGCGTGGCTTCATTGCTGCAATTTCCCGTATTGGTCACGGTTAGAGATACTTGATAATTACCTGTTTCGTCAAACGTAAAGTTAGGGTTTTGATCTCCTGATTCGCCCAGACCATTGAAGTCCCAGTGCCAGGCCTGTAGGTTATTAAGCGCATCTCCTGATCCTGAGTCATCGGTGAACTGGATAGCTGTTTCTGCACACCCGGGTGTGTTCATGAAAGCCACCTCTGGTAGGCCGTTGATACGGATGGTGCGTGTGATGTCGTTGGAGCAACCTGCTGAGTTATCCATGGAGAGTGTTACATCATAGTCACCCGTAGCACCGTACTCATAGCTCGGGTCAGATAGGTTGGAAGAGCCCAAGCCATCTCCAAAATTCCATAGGGGATTGACCAAATCATCACCTATACTCAAGTTGGTGAAAGCCGTCTGATCACCAAAGCAATCATTATCGATGACAAAATCAGGCTGAGGTCCTGCGATTACTGATACGGTTTGATTGGCTGTAGTCGCACATCCAGGGATACTCATGGTTAGGCTGATGGAGTAGTCATCTGCAACGGCATAATTATGCCGTCCATCCACCGAGTTCTCCATGGCACTGCCATCACCATAGTCCCAGCTATAACTGATGGCTGCTCCCACATGATTGCTTTCGTCCGTTGTGTTGTCAAGATTCAACTCCGAAAAACTACAGTAAGGCAAATCTTCTACAACTTCAAAAGATGGAGAGGGAGGGACTGGATACATTGAGATAGTCTCCGTGACTTGATTGCTACAGCTACCATTCGTAACCGTTAGTTTTGTTTGATAATTCCCTGCTGCAGGGTACTGGTAGCTCGGATTAGCAATATTACTATCTTCTACACCGTCCTCGTTGAAGTCCCAGGAGTAGGAGGCAATGTCTCCATCATCTATGGCCGTGAATGTATTTGTATTATCGATACATCTTGAGTCGTCTACAGTAAAGTCTATGTTGGGAGCTGTAGAAGAAGATACAGTTATAGATTGAGTGGAGCTATTGACGGTACCCTCTTCATTTTGGGCATATAGGGTGATGTTGTATGTGCCCTCCGTCTCGTAAGAGATGTCCGTAGGTGTTTGATCGTGAGAGAATAGCCGACAATCCTTTTGGAAAGATAGTTTGTAAAGGTTTTTGGATGAGTATCCAACAGAGAATCCTTTGATAGTGTTTTCGTTTTGGTATAGTTCTAGCCCGAGATTGAGGGTAAGTAGCCCTAGTCCACCGAGATTTGTACTAGTAGGGGT
>NZ_FRAA01000020.1 GCF_900142205.1 Reichenbachiella agariperforans | reverse complement strand
TACTTTTTATCTTCGATTTATAGCTTCATACAAATATCATGATATTCAGTCTTTCTTTGAGAAGATGCACGAGCTACAAGCTCGCGCCAGCGGGGTAGGCTGATCCCATGTCGCTATGGTTTTAATGCTTTTTTAAATCGATCACGTAAGGCTCTAAAAAAGAGGTAGGAACAGGAGACAAATAATCATTCTGTTTTGATTCAAACTCTTCATATTCAAGTAAGCGGTTTCTAAACGATATCACATCTCCATTTTCACTTTTCCCCTGATCTATAAAAGGTAATTCCAACATTCGTTCTTTCCAAATAGACTTATGGAATGAACCATTCTTTTTAGTGAAGCCAAAGGAATTATCTTTATAAAAATATACTGCCATTTCCTCTCCCTTTACTTTTGTCGTATCAAAACTAATTGGCTCAATATAGAAAGGCCCATTACTAACACCATATTGAGTTCCTTTTAATACATGTTTATATATGATCGAATCGTCCCAAACGTAGGTTTCTTCATACTTATATTTGTATTGAAGTCTATCAGACCAGTCAAACTGTTGACCTTCATTAATATTGTATCCCATTTCACGAGTTATAAGCCTTAGAGAACCTGCTTCGTTAAAGAAGTATACTCTTTTAGAAAAATTACTAAACGCCGATACCTCTCCTTCCTCGATTTCATCAACCTCTTGCCGATAACCGTATTCAGAAAATGTCCTCTCGATATATGATTTGTAAAAACGGTTACCTGTCCAACCTTCTGTAACATCAACTATCGCATTGGGAAAAATTTCTTGACGATAAGTATCTTTCTCCTTTTTGATTAAATCAATACGATTATCTATGACAAGTTTCATAGAGTCTTTAGGAATATCCTTTATAACTTTTATACCGAAAAAATCATACTCCCTTTCTTCCTGTGGAACATGTTCAGGTAGCAACTCTTCTCCACGCATTGCTCTGATTACATTAGTTCTCTCCAGAGATGACATCTCTTTGATCTCATTCCATGAATATTTAGTTAACAAAGAGTCTTTAAGGTTTTGAGGGGAGATATTCTGAGCTCTAAGAACTTCACCACAAAAGGCAATTATCAATATGATAAGAATACGTTTTTTCATTGGACTTACTGATTTTTTTTCTGACTCAAATATTTAGCAATATCCTGTTTTCGAACCTCAAAATGCATGTAATCCACATTCGTAGATTCCCATATCCCTCCCCATTGCATATCAGCTTCATTTTCGAAGGCTTCTATAAGTTCTAAGGGTAATTCCCCCCGCTGGTGCGAGCTTGCAGCTCGTACCTTGGTCATGTCACAGTCAAATATAGTCTATCTCTAGTAGCCCTTTTCCTCCTGCATAATCTAT
>NZ_FRAA01000004.1 GCF_900142205.1 Reichenbachiella agariperforans | reverse complement strand
GATCTAGGTGAAAATGAAGTAGAATACACCGTAACAGACGAAAGTGGAAACACAGCTACCCTAGCTGTCACCGTACATGTCCATGATAAGGTTGCCCCAGTACTAGATGTACAAGATTTCACGCTTTTATTAGATCAAGACGGTAAGGTCAATTTACCTGTTGATATGATTCAAAATGGTTTTAGTGATAACTGCTCATCTGTAATTGCAGCATACAGCAAAACATCTTTTATCTGTGAAGATTTAGGAGAAAACAGTCTGACCATCACGTTATCAGACGATGCTGGCAATGTGTCTGAGACTACGGTAATAGTAACGATTGAAGGAGACTGTGGGGAGGAGGTACTAAGTGTTGAAAGGGAAAATCAATTTCATATTTTTCCAAATCCTGCTTCACAACAACTTACTTTGGACACGCCTTCTCCCCTACTTGAAAAAGATGAAATAATGGTTTTCGACATGTCGGGACAATTACTAATGAAGACTGTAATCTATCGAGATACTTACCTGTCAAATTTAGACATCTCAGAACTTCAGACTGGATTGTATCTTTTGGTCGTAAAAAAGAGTAACCAATTGATTCAGAAGCCTTTTATAAAAAAATAAGCACTCAATTCGTATCGCACCCTCAAATCTGTTTCTCGGATTACCCTAGCTTCTAACGAGTTGAGGTTGTTTTTAATATTTAATTAAAAACAACCTCAACTCGTTGTAACTTTAGTACTGAATATTTATCTCTTCCACTTATCTAGAACTCCCTTAATTGAACAAACTCTGTCTACTAATTGTCTTTCATCTACCACTGATCAACCTGCAAGCACAAGTAAATGAAGTAGATAGTTTGATATATGAACTCACCCAAGAGCACCATGATACCACCAAAATCATGATGATGTATAAATTATCAACTCATGAAGGGTTAGGTAGCTTTTCCAAATCAAAAGAATATGCCCTCCAAGCCTTACAAAAAGCAAAAGACATCAGCTTCGAAAAAGGCATAGGCGTCTCCTATTATTCGTTAGGCAATACATATGGACTATCTTATAATTTGGATAGTGCGATTGTTTATTTCAACATGGCTAACGAAATTTTTGAGCGAATCAATTATGTGAAAGGTGAAGGAAATGTACTAACTGGACTAGGGTATGCATACATGGACAAGGGAGATTTGGGTAAAGCAATGGAGTACGCGCTATTGGCACTCAAAAAAAGAGAAAAGAATAATGACCTCCATAATATCGCGGGATCATACGTACAGCTAGCCATCATTTTTCATGAGGAGTATGGATTCGGAGATGAATCTATCAAAACGAATGAAAAAAAATCATTGAGGTATAATTTACGGGCACTCAAGATATTTAAACAAATAAACAGTGAAGTCAATATTGGAATAGTCTCAACAAATATTGGAGCCAATTATAGTCGTTTAGATATGCTAGATAGTTGTTTGCACTTTTATAAACAAGCACTGGCAATTTCTACCCGCTTAGGAAATAAATATGGAATGGCTATTGACAACAACAATATGGGTGTAGTACTTAAGGATTTTGAAGAATATGATAGAGCATTATTTTATCTAAAAAATGCGGATCATTTATATGTAGAGTTAAATCACCCTAACGGCCGTCTGGATCCTTTAAGAACAATTTCAAGAATATATGGCACTATGGACCAGCCATACGAAGGGCTCAAATATGCGAAAGAAGCGCTAAAAATTTCCAGAGAGCTTAATAGCGCTAAACAGTTGATGAAATCTACCTTTCTAATCCACTCTTCTTTTGCACAAGTCGATAGTTTTAGGCAGGCCTATGATATGCTCACGTTATACAAAAATATGTCGGACAGTATCTATGACAACAAAAGGGATGAGCAAATGCGGGAGCAAGAACTAGCCTACAATGTAGAAAAAAAAGAACAACAAATCATCGACCTAGAGAGAAGCAATGAATTAGCCCAATTGAGAAGAAATATTCTTATTGGCTCTCTGTTAGCTATAGTATTAATAGCATTTCTCTTGTATAATCAGCAACGACTGAAAAGTAAAAGAAACCAACTGCTCTTCGAAAAAGAACAAGAAGTAGATCGCATGAAATCAAAATTCTTTGCCAATATTTCTCATGAATTCCGAACACCGCTCACCCTGCTAATGGGACCTATTGATCATCTCACGGAAATCTCTAATGACCCCAGACAATTACATTTTTTGGATATGATGAAAAGAAATACCAGTCGACTGTTGAATCAAGTAAATCAATTACTCGATTTGTCAAAACTGGATGCAGGTCAATTAAAGCTAAAGGTCGTTAAAATTGATCCTGTTCCATTCATCAAAGGAATTGTCATGTCTTTCGAGACTTTGGCAAGCAACCAAGAGGTCAATTTGAGTTTTTTACATAACAATGAAATCTCTGATTTCTATGCAGACCAAGATGCAGTAGAAAAGATAGTAGCCAACCTACTATCAAATGCATTGAAATTCACCCCGTCAAAAGGAATAATCAAGGTTGAAATTACAAACATAGAAAGTAGTGAATTATTGGCTAAGTCAGTTGCCGCTTTGGAACTTATCGTCACGGACTCTGGAATAGGGGTTGATGAAGAACTCCAAAAGCACATATTTGATCGATATTATCATACAGACAGTGATTTGCAAGCAAGTACAGGGATTGGACTAGCCTTGGTCAAAGAGCTAGTGGACAGCCATTTCGGAATCATTCGAGTCGATAGTCAAAAAGGAAAGGGAAGTACTTTTACGATTCATCTACCTACAGGCAAAAACCATTGGAAGAATATTAATATCAATGAATCCCAAGAGCAAGTAGAAACTATGGGATTGAGCATTTCATCGGAACGGAGTACTAAAAGTCCCCTGATGATGGAGGAGGTCAAGATAAGTAACAATCCGTCCATCCTCATTATTGAAAATAATGAAGATGTCAGGTATTTTATCTCAGAAATACTGAAGAACCAATTCCAAACCCTAGTAGCCTCCGACGGAATGCAAGGCATAGAAAAAGCCCAAGATAAGTTGCCTGATTTGATTATAACAGATATAATGATGCCTGGGCTTGATGGCTATGAAGTGACCAAACAACTAAAATCCAATATTAAAACAAGCCATATTCCTGTAATCATGTTAACTGCAAAAGTGGGGTTAAAAAACAAACTACTAGGTTTAGAAACCGAAGCGGATGAGTACATGACAAAACCATTTAGTGCATCCGAGTTAATCGCACGAGTTAATAATTTGATTAGTTCCAGAACCAAGTTAAGAGAGCAATTCAGAGAAGCGATCACTATGGGGCCTAATAGAATCACGGTTACATCCATAGATGCTGAATTTGTAAATAAAGTCAAATCTTTAATCGAGTTAAACATGGCTGATACAAACCTGAGTGTCGAATTCTTAGGAGACCAAATAGGGATGAGTAGAAGTCAGATATACAGGAAACTTCATGCTATTACTGGCTTTTCACCCAATCAACTGATTCGGGAATTGAGACTAGTCAGAGCCATGGATCTTCTTAAAAATAATTCGGGAACGGTCTCTGAAATTGCTTATATGGTTGGTTTTAACACACCAAATTATTTTAATACATGCTTCAATAAAAAATATGGCACCCCTCCTGGAGAAGTTAAAAAGCAACATAGCCTATAAAGGGTATTTATTAGTATCAGTAGGCCCCAGATAGAATCCTAATTTTATCTTCTGTTCAATTTTTGAATCCTGAATTGCATAATTCAAGTAGAAACCCGCCTAGACAGTTAGTTCAAAGCAAAAGAGAGAGTGTCAAGAGCAAAGCTTCCCTTATGACGGGTTGCTTGAAAAACAGTAATGTATAAAAGGGTTTCGCTAATCAAGCCTCTCTCGAAAAAGACCAAAAACAAGAGGGGATATGCCTCAGAAATGAAAATTTTGATAGGTTAACGACTATGGTGTTGTCGTGATTTTTGAGTTTCTTGTTGTTTCTCATTGACCTAAATTAGGGTCTGCTGAGAAAGCAGAAAAAAGGCTATACTTTCAGTATTATTGGAATGTTTGTAATGCACCAAGAGCAAGAGAATATGTCAAAAAGGACGTGCACATTCGCAATGTCTATGACCCATTAAGTCGGTTATAATTGGATGGTTTTCAGACCCCGTTTTACGATTAGCTAGATTCATCCAGTCGTTGGATTTTATTGAGCAAGAAGATTCCTTGGGATGATCTAGTGAGTTTTTATAATAAACCAATAGCGTCCTAAACGTTTACCAAAAACGGAGAAGGGTACTGTGTCTAATGTAACTTTGAGTTGCACAACAAATCCATCTACTCTGTCATGACAAATATAAATTGTGTTTTCACAAATCATCGGGAAACTTGATCGCTCTGTTTTTCAAGAGTTTGGTAAAAGATAAGTTGACAAACAAGCTCTCCAAGGGCTAGGGTAGCTGGAGGTTGGTGTCGATGTTGTTCTGTCAATTTTCTAAAAGCCAATCCGTAAGAGATATTAGCAACGGTCTTCGTTCCTACTGGAAACCTTAATTATTTAGGTATTAGTAAAGCTCCTTCCAAATCAACAGTGAGCTATCAAAACGAACATCGAGACTGGACACTGTTTAGAGGTTACTATTATCAATTAGAGGGTCAACTCACTCTATTAGAGGATTTTCGACAAAATAAAGTCAAGATAAAATCGAAGATTTTTATGTTGGATTCAACAACGATCAGTTTGTGCTTAAGCCTTTTCTTTGGCCTGTGTGTCACAGCTCAAAACAAAAGAGGCTGCCCATAGTCGCAACTATTGACAGCCTCAAAAGTATTTTTAATCCAAGACGGGCTACTTAGTCACAATTGTAGGTGACGTCTGTAACATTCTTGCCTCCCTCATCGTCGGTTACTGTTATGATAATCGGAAGACCATCGTCATTGTACTCATATGAATAGTTGTACGTATAAGTCGCGTGATCATATATTTCTTTTTCTGATAGGATGTTGTTTTCATTGAAGTATTCATAACCCCCAATAAGTAGTGCTAATAATTCTCCTTTCATTGGATTGGTATTGGTGTCATAGGAATAGCTCACTTTTCCCACAGAGATGGATTCGTTCGTTCTGGCATTGGCGTTTATTACATGTTCCTTTTTGCCTAATTTCCTAGCATTGGCATTTTCTGATTCATAAAAGGATTCAACCATACTAATGTTGTTGCCAGAAAAAGTCACCTCATCATAACTATATAGTGTAAGCTCGCTGGTTGACGAGTTGCTATAGTTGTCCCAGTTTTCAACTTTAGATAATTTGTCTCCAGAGTAGATGTATCGATATTCATCGATTTCTTTTTCTCCATTGTAAATTTCACTGGAGGTAATTTTTTCAAGCTTATCACCCGATATGAGAATTTCAATTTTTTCATCCTCATAGGAAGAGTTGGTTAATGTTATGACATCACCAGCATAAGATAAAAATATCTCGTTTTCATCCGTGCTTGTCTCACAATTGCTGTCGTAACACTCTGTTTCATTATCTACACTTAATATCGAGATTAGTTGATTGGCGTCATTGTACTCGAATGTGACGTCTGAAGCATAGCTGTACCCATAGTCATCCTCTGGATAACTAAAGACCATAGAAGTGATGTGACAGGAGTTGCTGTCGTCACCGTTGTCTGATTCTTCACACGAAGCTAGAGCGCCAAATACTAGGATCGCGGCGAATAATTTTGCATTTAATTTTAGCTGATTCATTATATATTAAGATTAGTGTTAACAAGGTTAAGGTAACCTTGTTTGATTTTTGAAGCTTTAAATTAGATAAAAAGAGACGGTTATTTACGAGCAATCGTGTGTTTATCATATTTTTCGTTCTCTTTGCTGAGTCAAAACAAAATCACTTTTTTGAATTATGAGTAAGTACGATATATACGGCATAGGCAATGCCCTAGTGGATTTAGTGTTCGAGGTAGATGAGAAATTTTTAACAGATAATCAGGTCGAAAAGGGGCTGATGACTCTAGTCGAAGAAGACCGTCAAAAGGAGCTAATAAGCCAAATAAAAGTTAGCGAGAATATGATGAAGGGTGGAGGCTCTGCCGCCAACACTGTCGTAGCTGCCAGTCAGTTCGGTGGATCTTCTTACTACGCGTGCAAAGTATCCAATGATGAGTTTGGTACTTTCTATCTCAAAGACCTAGCAACCAATGGGGTCGATACCATACTGACTGAGGCTACTGCTCCTGAGGGACTTACTGGCAGGTGTCTCGTGATGACGACCCCTGATGCGGAGCGTACGATGAATACTTTTCTAGGGATCACGTCAGATTTTTCGGTAGCGGAGATCGACGAAGAGGCGATTAAGAATTCAACTTATCTCTATACTGAGGGCTACCTTGTCCCTTCTCAGTCGGGCAGAGATGCCATGAAGAAAGGAATGGAAATCGCCCGAGCCCATGGCGTGAAAGTATCCCTTTCTTTTTCTGATCCGAGTATGGTCAAGTTTTTCAACGACGAGATGAAAGAGGTCGTAGGAGAGGGAGTAGACCTGTTGTTCTGTAATGAAGAGGAAGCGATGCTCTATACTGCTACTGATAGTTTGCTGGATGCACGTGAGGCACTCAAAGCCATTGCTAAGAAATTCGTCATCACGCTGGGACAAAATGGTGCGATGATTTTTGATGGAGATACATTCGTAGACATAGAGCCTTATAAAGTTGAGGCGATAGACACCAATGGGGCAGGTGATATGTTTGCAGGGGCATTTCTGTATGGCATCACACATGGTCACAGCTTTGCCGAGTCTGGTAAGTTGGCCAGTCTCGCAGCCTCCAAGGTCGTGTCTCAGTTTGGTCCAAGATTGGAAAAAGCACAAGCACTAGAGGTTTTGAATCACCTGATTTAATAGAAGCAAGAACCAAGAGACAAGACTTCTCTTGGTTCTTGCTTTTGCTACTCCAACCGCTTACATAATAGTTTCTTCTAAATTTCATCTGATGTCATATATTTGTTTGAAATGATATGACATTGCAGCGAATAGCTGTTGATTAAACTGATAAAGATGAAACAATTATTAACCATGCTACTTCTGATGCTAGGTGTGACTGCACTGGCACAGAAGAAAATTGCTGTCGAAGACTTTACCGAAAAGGGAACTTTTAGACAAGACTATCTATCGAGCCTCACTTGGATGAACAATGGGCTGTACTACTCAGCACTAGAAGACAACCAAATCCTACGCTACAACGTCACCACGGGAGCGTCAGACTCTATACTAGTAGACGGGGACGCACTCCATATCCGTATCTCAGACTATGAGTTTAGTAATGACGAAACAAAGATTTTGCTCCTGACTGAGCAAGAGTACATCTATCGCCGGTCGTACACTGCCGAGTATTATGTGTACACCTTCGAGGGGGAGCAGATGAGCAAGCTCTCGGATGGTGGTCGTCAGTCTTATGCGACCTTCTCTCCGGACAATTCCATGGTGGCTTTTGTTCGCGAAAATAATCTTTACTATGTCAAACTGGTCAACATGTCTGAACATGCCGTCACGACTGACGGGGAGTTTGGTAGTATTATCAATGGTAGCACGGACTGGGTCTACGAAGAGGAACTGTACCTCACCAAGGCCTTTAACTGGTCTCCAGATAGCAAGAAGATTTCGTTTTTCCGCTTTGACGAAAGTCAAGTCAAAGAATACAATCTACAGTACTGGGACAATGGCGCGATCTATCCACGTGACTACCGATACAAGTACCCCAAAGCGGGACAAGACAATGCAGTGGTAGAGGTTTTCATTCATAACCTGCCTACCAACCGAAACGTGAAGGTTAAAACAGGCGAAGAAACGGATGTGTATTACCCTAAGATGCAGTGGACGAAGGATGCCAATACCCTGTCGCTGATGAAACTAAACCGTCTGCAAAACAGACTAGACATCTACCATGTCAATGCAAAGACAGGCGGGATGGTACTGATCCTAACGGACAAGTCTAAAACCTACCTTGATGTGACCTATGCGCATGAGTTGATCTATCTGGATAACGGCACGCAGTTCCTCTACTCTACCGAGCGTGAGGGATACAAACACTATCACCTGCACCGCATCGATGGTCAGCTCAACAATCTCGTGACCAAGGGCAACTGGGAGGCAGAGGAGTTTGTCGGATTAGATCAAAGCGGTAGAACGCCCGTCCTCTACTATATTTCTACAGAGGGGTCTTCGATGGAGAGACATTTCTACAAGGTAGACCTGAAGGGAAAAGGAAAGACGAAGTTGAGCACCAAGGCTGGTATCAACTCAGTAGATATGAGCAAGGATTTCAAATACTATATTTCCTTTAATCACTCCGCGAATAGCCCTCGCGAGATCTCGCTGATGTCAACCAAGAAAAATGAGTTGGTCAAAGTCCTAAAAGATAGCAAGAAGCTCAAAGAGACTGCTGAGCAATATGGACTGAGCCAAAAGATATTTTTTGATATCGATGGAGCGGATAGCTATCAGCTAAATGCTTATATGCTACAGCCGATAGACATGGATAGTACTAAGCAGTACCCAGTATTGATCTATCAGTATAGTGGGCCAGGTTCGCAGAACGTGACCAACGGATGGTCTGGTGGGCACTATTATTTTCATCAGATGCTCGTACAGAAAGGCTACATCGTCGTATGTGTCGATACGCGTGGTACAGGAGGTCGTGGTGAGAAATTCAAGAAAATGACCTATATGAACTTAGGTAAAATGGAAGTGCAGGACCTGGTAGCAAGTGCAAAGTTCTTAGGAAAAATGAGTTTTGTGGATGCGGATAGAATCGGCGTATGGGGCTGGAGCTATGGCGGGCACATGTCGTCACTATCTATGATGACAGGCGATGGCGTTTTCAAAGCAGGTATCGCAGTGGCACCTGTCACCAACTGGAGATTCTATGATACGATCTATACGGAACGCTATATGAGAACTCCTCAGGAGAATCCAGAAGGGTATGATAGCAACTCTCCCAACACCTATGCGAATCAGTTGAAAGGAAATTTTCTACTGATTCACGGGACAGGCGATGACAATGTGCACTTCCAAAATGCGGTGACACTACAGGAGAGTTTGATTCAGGCCAACAAGCAATTCGATTCGTTTTACTATCCAGATAAGGCGCATAGTCTCTATGGAGGCAAGACCAGAACGCACCTCTATACGATGATGACCAATTGGATCATGGACAATTTGTAAAATCTAGCTACATTTGTAGTGCGAAAGCAATCCTTTGATGCTCAGGGGATTGCTTTTTTATTACCAATCTAACTCATGGACAGAAAGTTTTTTATCGTGGCGAACCCCTATTCTGGGGAAGGAAAAGCACAAGCTGCACTGATGCGTCTCAAAAAACGTCTAGATCAGCTTGATTTCTATTATGCGGTGTTCATCACGCCACAGAGCGAAATCCTAGATGAGTTCATAGAGGAAAACCTATTTACGGACACCACAGACCTGGTGGTGATAGGTGGTGATGGCACCATCAATGCCTCCCTGAATGCTATCCGAAAGTACCCCATGGTGATGAGTTTCATCCCTGTAGGGACAGGAAACGATTTCGTGAAAACGATCGATATTGGTAGCGATCTAGACGAGCAGATCGAAACGATCATACATGGCCGTGAGCGGCTCATCGACGTAGGTATCTGCAACAAACGCAAATTCATCAACGGAATAGGAATTGGCTTTGATGGACAGATGGTTTACGAAAATTTGCATACGAAGAGTATTTTTAGCGGTCATCTCAAGTTCTACATGCATGTTCTCAAAATTCTATGGACATACAGATCCAAATATTATGTGGTCAATATGGATGGACAAAGGTTGGAAATGAAACTCATCTTGATGGCAGTTCAGAATGGAACTACCTTCGGTGGAGGATTCAAACTCAATCCAGACGCTAAAATTGACGATGGGTTACTTAATATCTGTACGATAGGAAGAATGACCTCCTTTCGGCGATTTTTAAATATCGGTAGGCTTAATTTTGGAAAGCATGGTAAGCTGCCAGAGGTTAATTTTTTCCAGGCGAAAGAGCTAAGAGTAGAGCCTAATGATATGCTGCTTGCTCACCTAGATGGGGAGTACATTGGGTCTCCCCCCTTCAATATCTCGATTTCAGAGAAGTTTCTCAGGATTAGAGTCAAAAGCTAAGCCTAACTCAGGCAATGGCATTTAAACCAATATGCAGAAAACCCTTCAAGGGTTTAGCTATAAAATCAAGGCTATAGTTCGTACCCGTACTGAGCATTAAAAACACCTAGCCCTTGGAGGAGCTTACTTTTCTAGGTGGATTTATTTTTCCAAATATTATTTCGTCATGTGCGTTAATTTTTGTTCCTGAAAAATTTTATATCGTCCCGTTGCGCAGGAGTGTCCAAAAATGCTGCGGGAAGGGTGCTGTGTCTCGCAGGAAGGGCTATTGCAGCCCCAGGATGCCTGAAATCTTCTCGGGGCAGAATAATGTTTTGCATGGACTGATTAATTTTCACATGACAGAATATTATTCTTAATTCTGTGTATTGGCGATTGTGGGGGCGTCCTAGAAAAAGTTGACAGAGTTTAGATATATACTAATATGAGCATACAATGATATCGTCTTAGGGTAGGGTATTGCCAGGCTTGTCCGTTTTATTTTCAGGGGAGGGATAGTTCTTTCCGATCTAACTTATAGATAATCAAAATATGGAAATGAGAAAAACGAAAAAAGGGTGGTGGCTGCCAGTAACGATGGGGCTAACTATCGGTATGATTAGCTGCGAGGCTGAAAAAGAAGATACTGGTACAGATGTGGAAGAGCCGATCACTTATACTCTGAGTATAGCGGCGGATCAGACGGCACTGACTGAGGGTAGCGACGAGGAGGTAGAGATCACGGTATCTATGGATCAAAGCAACCAAAGTGGAGAAGCCATTGCGGTGGCTCTCACGCTAAGAGGTAATGCCATAGAAGGGGAAGATTATGAAACAGTAGCGAACGAGGTAAGCATTGCTGATGGAGATGAGTCCGTATCTATTGAGCTGAAACTGATAGATGATGAGGCAGTAGAAGAGGTCGAGCAGATTGAGATTATGATCAGTAGCCAAGCAGCTAATGTGGAGGTGTCTAACGATAACAAAGTGACCTTGGTGTTGACAGACACGGATGAGGAAGATCCGAATGGAAGTACAGACAATGATATTTCTATACTGGCGAGCAAATTTTACCATACTGATGCGGTGACAGTGACCTATGATGAGGACTGGGTGACGATCACGACCAAAGATCTCCCTGATCATAAGAGTATGTACTACGGGGCGAACGATCCATTATACGAAGCATATAGAGAACCTAATAATCCTGACTTCAAAAAGAACCCAGGATCAATCGGTGAGCAAAATATCGTCTTCAAACTGCCGAGATACCCAGAAGAAGCGACTAACAAGGAATCTCCAGGACTTGGGCCTATGGGAGTCGCCATCAACAGTGTCGTGTTTTTCAATCAAGAGGCTGCACCTGGTGATGATATTTTTGAGGAGGTCAACACCTTTGATCAGTACGAAGGTCATCCAGCTGGAGACCAATATCATTATCATATCGAGCCCGTATGGCTGACCGAACTCAAGGGAAGTGATGCCTTCATGGGATTTCTCTTAGACGGATTTCCAGTATATGGCACGGTCGAAAATGGGGAAGAAATCACCAATGATGATTTGGATGACTACCATGGTCACTTTGGTGTCACAGCGGATTTCCCGAATGGGATTTATCACTATCACATCACCGAGGAGTATCCATGGATCAATGGAGATGGTTACTATGGCGTAGCAGGTAGCAAAACCCAATAATCTGAAGAATGCACAAATTATTTTTGATAGGGATGGGTCTGGTAGTCGCGTGTACGGCATGCACTACTCGGGTCAACAAACTTCGGTTACCAGACTTGTTTGTTTCAGAGATAGATTTGACTCACGATCACCGTGGGGTCTATTATTATGGGGAGAAGCCATTTAGTGGTTATGCTTTCGAACTCTATGAGAACGGAGAGATCAAAAAGGAATCGTCCTACTACGAAGGAAAGCTGGAGGGAAATATGATTGGCTACTACTCTACTGGAGATACGGCATACGTGCGCCCCTATCATCTTGGAGAGAAACAGGGGGATCATTTGGGTTTTTATCCCGACGGGAGACCCAAATTTTCTTATCAGTTTGAACAAGGGCTCAGCGAAGGGATACACAGAGCGTGGTACCCCACAGGTTTGCTCAAAATGGAACTCAATTATCAGAATGGTAAAGAGGCCGGTTTACAACGTGTTTGGCGAATGGATGGCAAGCTCAAATCTAACTATGTCGTCAAGGATAATGGTCGAAAGTATGGCATGTTAGGACTGAAACGCTGTTCCAAAATCGATCGTGAAACACAAAATATAGATCCATATCTCGGGGTACAGTTAACAGTGAGTAAATGATGAAGTATAGTATAATAATTAGCGTATGTACATGGCTGTTGGGCTGTAGTGCTCCTCAGCAGGAGCAGCGTATCAATGCTGAAATCGAGTTGCCATTTTATACTGAGGAGACTTTTACACCGACATGGATAGATGAGGACGATGATACTTATGATAGTATTCATCAGATTGCTCCTTTTTCGTTTATAGATCAAGAAGGCAACACGATCACTGATGAAACGATGAAAGGGAAGGTTTATGTGGCCAATTTCTTTTTTTCGATCTGTCCTGGCGTGTGTCCAAAGATGGCGCATAACCTTCATCTCGTTCAGGAGAAGTATGCAACAGATGATCGTGTCAAAATTCTATCGCATACTGTGATGCCTTGGGTGGACTCAGTAGCACGGCTCCAAGAGTACGCTACGCTCAATCAGATCCATGCGGATCAGTGGCACCTGTTGACTGGAGATAAAACCAAGATCTACGAACTGGCGAGGAACTCTTATTTTGCTGACGAAGGGTTTGGCAAGACTGTCACGACCGAAGAAGATTTTCTCCATACGGAAAAATTGATTTTGATTGATAGTCAGCGTCGAATTAGAGGTGTGTATAATGGGACGCTCCCGTTAGATGTGAAACGCATGATGGAGGATATTTCGACGCTATTGGATTAGCTTTGGGAGCATGAAAAGCTTCCAAAAAGAAATACAGCTTCGGGCTCGTTCTCGGGGCTTCCATCTGGTTACCGACGAAATCGTATCGCAGCTCACCGAATTGGCTGAGATCGAGATAGGAGTTCTTCAGGTATTCATTCAGCACACCTCGGCGAGTCTGACGATCAACGAAAATGCAGACCCAACCGTACGCTCAGATTTTGAATCTCATATCAACGAAATGGTGCCTGAGAACCAACCTTACTACCGACACACCTACGAAGGGGCAGACGACATGCCAGCACACATCAAGGCATCACTGATGGGTAGTTCGGTTTCTATCCCCATCACACGAGGTAGGTTGAATCTGGGTACATGGCAGGGGGTTTATCTCTGCGAGCACCGAGATTATGGCGGATCACGCCGATTGATTCTGACGGCAATGGGGAGTTGACCAAGATTACTTTGGTTGGTATTGGTTTTCTTACATATATTTAGAGAAAAAATCATTCTAACCAATCTTATCACATGATTATCATTGGCATTTTTCTATTTCTCATAGGGGTTATTTTTTACTTTCTGCGACCCCAACTGTCAGAAGAAAATATCTTCGAAGGAGATCAAAAAGTACGGTCCAAAGCACCTCCATTTTTGCTCATGTTTACGCAGCGCCTAGCTGCAGCTATAGCAGCGATAGGCTTGTTCATTGCGTTGACGCCTTATTTGTTCTTTTGGGCGGATGCCACGGAGCAATACTTTTTGGTATACCCCACGGGTAGCACCAGTGTCGTCACGACGCAGGGGATCAAGTTTAGAGGCTTTGCCAAAATCACACCTTGGCAAAAATACATCGATGTGAAAGTCATGGACGATGGGAAAAGAAATCAAGATATTGAGGGAGCCATGTCTCCGATCCCTATCCGGTTCATTGATCAGGTCACTGCGACAGTTTATATTTCTTGTCGATTTCAGCTACCGCTCGATGAGGAAAGCTTCGAGACGCTCGCGATTAAGTTTAGAAGCATGTCTAATCTGGTGAATAATACATTGGTCCCGACGGTACGTGAACAGACGAATAATACGGGCTATATGTTTGCAGCGCAGGATTATATCTCGGGGGAGGCACAGAGTTTTCGCCAGACACTCGACGAGCAACTCAAAGACGGTGCCTATGCCGTGGAGAAGCTAGAAAATAGAGACACGATCTATATGGATATCCAAAACGAAAAGGACCGTATGATCAAGGAAATACAGACGTCCTATACGGTAAACAAGATTTTGATCAATGGTGTCCCGAAGAGAATCTCTCATGAAATCACGGAAAATAACATCATCGTATCGCAGGTGATCGTCGATGATGTGGTGTTAGAAAGCACCTTTAAGAAAAGATTGGAAGCGCAGCGAGACGAATCGGCTAAGAGACAGCTCGAACAACAAAAAATCGAAACGGCCAAGTCATCACAACAACGGATCATTGCCGAAGGCGAACGAGACAAGGCTGCCGAGCGCGTCACCCAAGAAAAAGAACAGGTCAAGCAACTCATCGCGATCGAGACGAAGCTAAAGCAGGAGAAGACCAATAAGGAGCTGGCGGCTATTGCGCTAGAGACCGAAAGGCTAAAATCTCAGCAAAGAAAAGTCGCAGCGGAAGCCATGGCTTATGAAAATGCCAAGTTGGTGTCAGCTGGACTCACGCCACAAGAAAAAGCCGAATGGCAGTACAAAACATCAGTAGGGGTAGCCAAAGAAATCGCTAACATTAAATTTCCAGCAACGATGATTACAGGAGGGGGGAGTAGCGGAGGTACACCACTCGAGTCCTTGATTGGTGCGGCGATGGCCAAGCAACTTTTGGGGAATTCGAAGGAAAAAGGGTTCTAGTAGTTGGTGCTCAAACACAAAAAAAGGCGCAGTTAGTAATCATTAACTGCGCCTTTTTTTGTTACTGGATTGTATTTAGTACAACCGAATTTTTTGGGTTGTGATGTTTTGTCCAAGCTGAATCTGAACGACATAGATACCTGGGCTTAGTCCTAGTTCTGAACTAGCAAATCTGATTTTGTTGCTTTCTCTCTCGGTACTGAGTTGGTACTGGAGATTGCCAGATAGGTCATAGATACGAGCATCTACCGTTTCGTTGGTCTCAGAATACTGCACATAGAAGTCCTGATTAGCCGCCAACGGAACAGGATAGACAGTTAGCTCAGTCGTTGACTTACCTATTTCTATTCTCTTGGTATCAAAGAATTCATTGACGCCATCATAGTCTACTTGCTGCAGCTTGTAGTAGTAAGTGCCAGCTACAGCTGGGTAATCAGTGTAGCTGTAGTTTTGAACTTCGTTGGTCGTGCCGTGTCCGTCTACCGTCGTGATGATCTCGAACGAGAGTCCATCGTCAGATCTATATAGATTGAAATAGTCGTTGTTGATTTCAGAAGCGGTCTGCCATGTGATGGATATATTGCTTTCGTCTGCAGCAAGATTGAAAGAGATGAGCTCTACGGGGAGGGCAGGACTCTCAGATACTTCAGGAGGACATCCTCCAGTACATGACCCTGCATTGATGGTGCCTCCACTATCTGTGTTTGAGCTGCCGTCAGTATTGTTGTACTCTCCGTCTACTTGAATTTCCCCGTTGTTAGTAGAACTAGTATTACCACCTCCAGTGTTGTTATAATCACCACCAACTGTTAGATTCCCATCGTCGACTGTTGTGCTTCCAGTACCTGAATTATCATAATCGCCATCCACTCTAAACACTCCTCCATTTGTTACATAAACATCTCCATCTCCTGCATTATCCAAATTACCATAAATGTGTAGTGTTGAGTTGTTTATATTTATTTCAGCACTATTTCCAGCATTAACGTTTCCATTTACATTCATCACTGCATTATTGATCATGTTGAGATCTGCACTACCACTCAACGTCATCGCCTGTGAAGTAGCGTCCGCATAACCTAACCCTACATTGAAAGTACTACCATCTAAGTAATGATCCTGTCCTCCAAAGGCTAAGTTTCCTTGAATATTAAACTCACTATTTATGTACTGATGATTGGACCCCTCACCACTTAAAGTTACATTTCCGCCAACATTTGCCGTAATTCCTTCAATGTTAACATTACCTGCTGTATTAAATACTCCAAACACATTATAAGTACCTCCGAATAACGTACTTTCAGCCCATTGTTCGGTGATTTGGTCTGCATTGATAGTACCTCCTGTTGCATTGACCGTTCCTCCGCTGATAGTCAAAGTACCTGTAATGGTAAGCGTTACTCCAGCACTTACATTCAAGGTGCCGCTGCCCCCAACTGAGAGATTACCATTCACCGTACAGTCTGATGTTATATTAGTTGTACCTGATATGTATGCATTTGCACTTGGGCATTGTCCAAATCCTAGATGTACTCCCGTAATCAGTAATAATATTGCAATAAGTAATTTTTTCATGATTGCTAAATGTTTATTGTTTTAAGAAGGATGCTCGGCGCTCGAGTTCTACTTACGGGTTGGGAGTGCAAAGTAGATTCAAAAAAAATAAAATATGGATAATATTTAGACGAATGAGTTGCTTTTCAAGGTGAATTCAGACAATGTTTCAGGGGTTAGGTGATTCTCTTATAGCTAACTATATGTCCGAAAGCGTATCAATTAAGTATAATTACCAATGGCGGGGGTGAAGTGAGGTTTATAGGGCACAACTATTTTCTTGAACACGTAAAATTAATGTTATTATAAATATTTTAAGAATTCTCTGCACTGTTTTAGGGTGGCACTTAATGCGCTTCTAGCCAGTTGTCACCCACACCCATCCCGATCTCCATCGGTACGTTTAGCGAGATGGCATTTTTCATGAACTCCTCCACTTTGGTTTTGAGCAGATCGAGCTCGTCGACGTGCGCATCGAAGACCAATTCATCATGTACCTGCATGGTCATCTTGGACTTGAGTTTTTCTTTTTTCATCCAATCGTGGATGTTGATCATTGCGACCTTGATGATGTCTGCCGCACTCCCTTGTATCGGGGCATTGATGGCGTTTCGCTCGGCATAGCCGCGCACTGTAGCATTGCGAGAGTTGATGTCTCTTAGGTAGCGTCTACGCCCCATGATCGTCTCGACGTACTCGTGTTCCTTGGCCTGGTTGACGGTATCGTCCATGTAGCGCTTGATCCCTGGAAACTCCGTGAAGTACGCATCGATGATCTCCGCAGCTTCTGTACGGCTGATGCCTATGTTTTGGGATAGCCCAAACGCAGAGATGCCGTAGATCAGACCGAAGTTGATCTCCTTGGCCTTGCGGCGTACGTCGGGTGTCATCTCTTCCATTGGAACTTTGAATACCTTGGAGGCAGTCGTCGCATGAATGTCTCGACCGTTTTTGAACGCATCGATCATACTTTCGTCTTTGGCGAATGCCGCAATGATACGCAACTCGATCTGTGAGTAATCCGCTGCGAAGATTTTGTAGTCCTTGCTCCTCGGTACAAATGCCTTGCGGATTTCTTTGCCCTTGGTGGTTCGGATGGGGATGTTCTGCAGGTTGGGATTGTTGGAGCTGAGGCGACCCGTCGCTGCGACCGCTTGGCGGTAGTCTGTATGGATCAGGCCATCCTTTTTGCTGATCAGCAGTGGCAATGCATCCACGTAGGTGGATTTGAGTTTTTGGTATTCTCTAAACTCCAAAATGCGCTCGGCGATCTCATGTTCGCTGGCGAGTTTGGACAGGATTTCTTCTCCTGTCGCATATTGTCCTGTCTTGGTCTTCTTGGGTTTCTCGACCAATTTCATTTTCTCAAACAATACTTCGCCCATCTGCTTGGGAGAGTTAATGTTGAACTCCTGCCCCGCCAACTCAAAAATCTTGTCTTGCGCAGTGATGCTGAGTTCGTTGAGATCCTTGGACATCACGCCAAGTACCTCAGTATCGATCTTGACACCTGCATATTCCATGTCTGCAAGCACAATACTGAGCGGTTCTTCGACCTCATGCAGCAGCTTGCCCAAATTTTGCGCTTCTATGTCTGCTCCGAGTATTTGTCTGAGTTGCAGTGTGATATCAGCATCCTCTGCCGCATAGTCTACGACTTGCTCGACAGGAATGTCGCGCATGTTGAGCTGTGACTTGCCTTTGCCGATCAGTGCCTCGATCGGAATACAGGTATAATTTAGATAGTTCTCCGCCAGCACGTCCATCTTGTGTCGAGAGTCTGGGTCGATGAGATAGTGAGCGAGTAGGGTGTCAAACAATTTTCCCTTGACCTCCACACCGTAGTTCTTCATCACCTGAATGTCGTACTTGAGGTTTTGTCCGATCTTGACGATGGATTCAGACTCTAGTGCTTCGCGCAGCTCCTCTACGATGGCTTGTGCTTCTTTTTGATCCGCTGGGAACGGCACGTAATATGCCTCATGGGCCTGATAGGCAAAAGCAATCCCCACGAGTTCGGCTTCTTCAGGATTGATACTAGTCGTCTCTGTGTCAAAACAAAACTCCTCCTGCATCAACAGGTATTTCGTGAGTGACTTTCTGAGGGCTGGCGTATCGATGAGGTGATAGTCATGCGCTACTGTGGTGATGTCTTGCTTTTCGACGGGCAAGCTCTCCGCTACTGGGTCGGTTGTATTACTACTGTCCACCGCACCAAATAGCCCCAACTGTGCCGTCGGAGCAGCAGCTGCTTTCTTTTTGGGTGTGGTGGCAGGTGTAGGGGACGATTGTCCATCGTCCCCGAAGAGCCGCTTGAGCATTGTTCGAAACTCCAGTTCTTCAAATATCTTTTTGACAGCCTCCTCGTTGGGTTCGCAGTGTTTGAGATCTTCTTCGTCAAAGGCTACAGGCACGTCGATTTTGATGGTGGCAAGCTCCTTGGACAATACCCCTTGCGCACCGAACTCCTCGACTTTTTCTTTCATCTTGCCTTTGAGGTCCGCCGTATTTTCGAGTAAGCCCTCTACCGAACCGTATTGCTTGATGAATTTGATGGCGGTTTTCTTTCCGACCCCAGGGATGCCTGGAATGTTGTCTGCTGCGTCTCCTTCTAGTCCGAGCACATCGCGTACCTGATCTACGTTATCTATCTCGAACTTAGCAAGTACTTCGGGGATGCCGAGTACATCTACGGCATTGCCCATATAGGCGGGCTTGTAGAGATAGATATGCTCCTCTACCAGTTGCGCATAGTCCTTGTCAGGGGTCATCATGAACACTTCGAAATCCTGGCGTGCAGCTGCCTTGGCAATGGTACCAATGACATCATCCGCCTCAAATCCGTCCATCAACAGGATTGGAATATTCATGGCTTTGAGTATGTCCTTGATCAGTGGAGTGGCCGTACGGATATCCTCTGGCGTCTCTTCGCGATGCGCCTTGTATTCGGGAAACTGAATGTGGCGAAAGGTCGGCGCACTCGTGTCAAATGCAACGCCAATGTGAGTAGGTTTTTCCTTTTTCAAAATCTCCAACAGAGAGTTCATGAAGCCAAAAACTGCACTGGTATTGACTCCCTTTGAGTTGATACGCGGGTTTTTGCTAAACGCAAAATGGGCACGATAGATCAGTGCATAGGCATCCAGCAGGAATAATTTCTTCTCAGGTTTACTCATGAGGTAAAAGTAAGCAACCTAGCCAATGCAAGTCGGCGGATACTGGAAAAAAGTTGTGTTTAATAGGAGCCCTTGATGTCCGTTATTTTAAGAAGTATTAATTATGAATGTTGATCTTGGGATTACTAGTGGTGCTTGAGAATATTTTAGTAGCGAAGAAGCAAATAATGTTATACTAGGCCAACACGGTTTCAGGTGTTTTTTGAGCTACTTTGGTCTTTTTCTTTCCTCTGGCTCGTTTCTTTTTGAGTTTGTTGATCCAGATGATCGTGCCCGTCACGGGGAGTGAGGTTGCGATCAAACAAGAGATGAAGTAGATGATCTTAGAGAAGGTGCCGAATATCTCACCTGTATGTATCGACCGGATCGAATGCATGATCTGGTGATTGAGCGGTTCGTCGGAGAACAGCTCCTTTTTCTTCACCGCTGCGGTCATTTTGTCAAGGGTCAATTCATCTCTGCCCGATACGGCAAAGAACCCTACTTTGGACTTGGCGATGGAGACAGTGGGCTTGTTGTCAGTAGGTAGGTTGATTCTCGTGTCGCCTTGGTAGTTTAGCTCGGCGTGGGCTACTTGTAGGTAGTCTTCTAAGGTTAAAGTCGTGACTTGTAGCGGTTGCTTTTCTTTTTTCTTCTCATCACCACCTCTAGGTCCACGAGTGGGGCGTTCTACACCGAAGGTAGCATAGAGCCCATCTCGGTACCAGTCAAATGACCAGTAGAGTCCTGTCAGTGACATGATCAGCAGGATAAAAGCGGAGTAAAAACCAAGGGCATTGTGGAGGTCGTGATTGACCCGCTTCCAGCTGGCTGACCATTTGATTTTCAAGCCTTGCTTCCATGCCTTTACTTTTTGGGGTATCCAGATGATCAGACCTGTGAGCGTGAGCAGGGCAAAGATGACGGTAGACCAGCCGACAATCGGACGACCGATCTCAGTGTCTAGCATCAACCAGCGATGCAGTCTAAATACGACCATGAAAAATTCGCTCGAAGCAGTTTTGCTAGTTCCTTGTACTGTTCCTGTGTAGGGGTTGATTAGGTAGTTGGTGCCGCGGCGTTCCCCTTCCTTGCGTACAGAGATGGCGTAGGCTTTTTCTGGGTCAGCAGGGATGCTGATCGACGAGGCTTTTCCGTCCTCTACGGTTTTTTCGACGCTAGACACCAAGTCTTTTAAAAGTAAAGTAGAGGCTCCTTGTGGAACCTCTACTTGGTAAATATCAGCGTTGATAGTCTCCTCGATCTCATGATAAAAGGTGTAGATCGTACCCGTGAGACATACCACGAACAGAACCAGACCAGCACCTATCCCCAACCACAAATGAATGTCGTTGAAAAACTTTCTCGTCTTTTTCCAAGGGGTGTTTTGGCTTTTCGTCATGATCTGTTTGTTTGATGCTGTTAAACTAGTGTCGAATATAAAACCCTCCAAAAATTTCTCCTTCAAGAAGAGAAACTTAACATCTAGGGATGTTTTTTTTAGTAAATTCCGATGTAGTAAGAGTCTGCAGCTGATACGATGGCTGCAGCTGGTGTTAGTGCATCAGCAGATTCTGACGAGATATCAAACTCATAAATGAAGCCTTCTTCTGCTAAAGGGGCCAGTGCCATGTAGAACTTGTCATCAACTGCTACAGAGTTTTGGTATTGTTGTAACCATAGATTTTCTGGTGTGTTGAGTTTGACAGCTGAGCCGTTGTAGAGATCAACTCTAGCTACTGACCATACTGCATCACTAGTTCCTCCTAGGTCAGAATTGGCATAAGGAACATAACCAATACCGTCTCCTACATAGAACCATCCGTTTGAGATCGTGTTTACTCCCAGTTTCTCAGACAAGTTGAAGTCAAAGCTTTCATCGTATGTACCGTTAGTGATTTTGAGTATGTATGTATCCTTTGTATTGTCAGGTACAGTGATAATTTGGTACACATCGTCTTTTTCGTCAGAATAGGCCACAGTAGTTCTGTATCCGTTCGTTGCTCCACCTGCCATGTCTGTTGAAAGAATCGTTGGGTTCTCCAAGCTGGGGAAGTCCAATACGAGTGTCTCAACAGTGTTGTAAGCAGCATCTGCTGTTTCGTCTGGATTGGCAGGGTCTACACCTCTTTTGCCCATGCCGTAGTAGATTTTGTCTCCTGATACGACCGGAGCATCGATTCTGAATACAAAGTCACCTGTCGCTTCGTCAGCTACTGATCTTGGAATCTCAAATTCAACGTTGGTACTCATGCCTAGGTCTTCTAAATCCACAAGTAGCAAACGTGCAATTGCCTTAGTGTAAACGTAATCGCCACTTGTCTCGTCAAACACTTGCTCAGTTGCAATAGAGTGCAACATGGCATTGTCGTCATTCAGGCGAGTCCATCTTGGATAGGCAGTACCCATTGCAAACTCGATATTAGTTTTATCCACTTGGAGGTAGTCTTGTCCTCCGTTGTTTTCAAACTTGTAGATGCTACCTCCGCCATAGTCAAGGCTATACATCGTATTGCCATCAGATGAAGTGAAAAGTCTAGCAGTACGTGTAGAAGGTACTTCAAAACCAAAGCCTTTGAAGGTTATATTGGTCTCAGCGGACAGGTCAGAGTGACTCTGTACGTAGGTGGCAGAGGGGCTTCCAGAGCCATCAGCAAAGGCAATGGTAAAAAGTCTATCGCTGCTATCGTCTGGTTTATTATCTGATCCTGATTCTTCGTCACAGCTAAAAGAGGCGAGCAATACACCAGCGATGAGGGTTTTGCTGAATATGTTTCGTGTTGATTTAAACATTATATGATCGTTTTAATTGATTTAAAATATGTTGTAAGTGATTTTTCCGTAAAAAGCTCTTCCTGGTTTTTGTAAAGCCCAGTTGTCAAAGACTTGCTCGTTGAAGATGTTTTTTGCATCGCAACTGAGGGTGATTTTATCATTAGGGAATCCATAAGAGATGCCGAGATCATGAACCATTTGACTGGGTATCATGTCCTTGCCTGCGCCCCCGATGCTGGGCCAGTTTTTGTAAAATTCATGCACATAGCCCAAGTTGTAATAGGCAGAGAAGCGCGACGATTCTTGTATAAAGTTTTGCTGCGTGAAGCGTAGGTTCGAATTTGTAGTCAAGTAAGGCTCGTTTCTCAGACGATCTTTGTAGTAGAGATATCGAGCGCCATTGGCATCAAACTCTGTATTAAAGCGTGGGTTGGTCAAAGAAAAACCTGTTTTCCAAGTGATTCGATCTGTATAGTTGTAGCCCAACTCGATATCAATACCAGAACTTAATACGGAACTTACATTGACATATGTAAAAGTTTCGTCCTGTTGATCAGGCACTCCTGGCATAATTCGGTCTTGTATTCTTCTATAAAAAGTATTGGTACTTAGCGTGATGGCATGTTTGTCAAAACGGTAGGGGCCTAAGCTAAGTCCCGCATTGAAATTGATACTACGCTCAGGCTTCAGTGCTGATGAGGCTGTTTCTACATTTTCGGACACGTCTCCAAATAATTCTCGGCTATTGGGCATTCTTATTGTGTTTTCTCCTGAGATCAGAATGATGGTATTTTTTATTACTTCATAAGAGAGAGCTATTCCGTATCCAGAATTATGGGATTGCGCATCGTAGGAGTTGACCACAAGGTTATTATTCCTATCCAGTGTGGGTTCACTCATTCCTACATTTTGTCCATAAAATTTGTAGAAAACAGAGGTCTTTAATCGTTCATCGAGAGCCATGTGCTCTAGAGATACACCCAGTAGGTTTTTCCAAAGCGTGCGGGTGTCCTGTAGATCCTGAAGTAGTTGTGGATCGAGTGGATCGTGAGAGCTTCGGGTGAAATAGGTAGAGAGGAGGTTGCTAGAAAGTCTAGTATGTTGCCCCAGTTGGTAAGCTAGGTTTAGACGAGCGGTGTACTTTTCTTCATTGTCTTCATTAAGTGTAGAGTCTCCACCCTCCCCACCACTCAACCAAGTGTAATACTCGCCAGTGTTTGGGTTGAGTGTTTTTTCTCCAAGCCAATTGTATATATAGCCAACAGTGTCTACTAGATTTCTACGGAGTTTAGAGTAAGAGCCAAAGAAGTTAACGTCTAATCCATGAACGATGTCTTTTTTGACGTAAGTCGCCTGGATCATATTAGTAGATTGCCCAACCCATCGATTGCCGTACACGATTTCCATGGTGGTAGCATGCTGGATGTCTTTGCTCATATCAGAGACGAGCACACCAATGAAAGCCTGATCGGCCCATTTGATATCCGTAAATCCAAGATCAAATTTTAGTCCTTTAGATTCATAGCTGTCATGAAATCGCTTGGCTGTCACGTATTGATCTTTTCCTTTCTCATCTACGATGTAGACGTTTTTTCCCCAGACCTTGTAGCTGTTGTCAGAGTAGTTGTAAAACGTAGAAATCTTAGATGTTAAGCCAGATTTTTTTTCTCTGAACACCCCATTTGCACTCGCTTGGTGGGTGTTGAACGAGCCGTAGGAGTATGATACGTTAAGGCTGTTTTGGGTGCTGGTTTTTGTGACTACATTGATTGCGCCCCCCATAGCATCTCCACCAAACTCGGCAGGGACAACTCCCTTGTACACTTCTATGCGCTTGATCATAGAGGTTGGAATGCTATTTAGCGAAAACGAAGCGCCATAGTTGTCGATTGGTATACCATCTATAAAAATCTTGATCGAGCTACCAGATAAACCGTTAATATTGTAACGAACCCGTGATCCCATGCCACCGCTTTGTCTGATTCGTACACCTGCACTTTGATCCAGTACGTCGTTTAACTGGATAGACTGCAACTTGAGGTCTTTGGCGTCTATGGCGTTGATGGCAAAGCCCTTTTCCTTTAGTAGTGTGCTTTCGGATTTGCCATAGACCATTACTTCGTCCATTTCCTTAGTATCCTCTTGTAATTGGATTTTAATATCCAATTTCTGGTGTGAGGATAGTTTATGGGTTTTACTCTGCTTTTTGTATCCCACTCCACTAATATAGAAGGTATGGGTTCCTGGTTTTAGACCTTCGATTAGGAAATTCCCATCTATATCTGTAGCAGCACCCTTGCCACTATTTCCGAGTCGGATACTCACCCCTGGGATCGGGGAATTGTTTTCGTCTAGAACCTTTCCTTGTACACTTGCATGCTGTGCCAGTGTAGCATGTGTCAGCAATAGGAAGCTGCTGATAAGGAGAAGGTGAGACGTGAGTTTCAAAGCTTATTTAGACTTGTTAAAAATAACGAGCCGCAAACTTAAGTTTGAATAGTGATGAATACAATCACTACTAGTAGTGAATTTTATCGTGTTAAATGATCGTAAAAGCGCATCGAAGGGGCTTTTTCCTAGCGAGAACTTCGCTCTAACTGCACATGGTTTAACTCAAAAGTTACAACCACTTTTTTACCCGTTAATCCTTCGAAGAGGGGGACGAGAATGTCTTGGGCATTGTTACGAGTTTGGTCAAGAATGCCCATCTCCATGGCAGATTGATGGATGCTAGATTCTGCCTCTTGGTATAGCTGCTCCATAAACTTGGCCTTTTCTTCTTTGTTCATGTAGTCAATCTGGAGATCATAGATACGTGATTGATCTAGATCAATTTTGAAATAGCAGAGTTCTGGCTTGGGCAGACGAATGTACAAAGTGTCGTTCTGCTGGTGAATGTGATCTTTGGTCAGCTGGACTAGGTTGATACAGCCTACGGCTGTACCGCTGCTGATGAGTACCGCTTTGGAGTCTGGTACAGGTTTGTACTTGAATAGTTTGAGATCGATGTAGTCTGCAACTTTTTTGATCTCAGTGACTTCTTGAAAGTTGTATTTGACCAGTTCCAGTTTGCCGATCTGTTCGGTTCTCGTGAGAATACTGGATTGATGAATCTCTAGTGTGTCATCCGTATGATCCGTAAAGAATTTTTCCTCGACCAGCATCCAAGAGATAATCCCTGCTAGTAGAAGCCATGGCAATACGGTTAGTATACTTTTCAACAGTCGAATCATGGTGTCAAATTAGACATTTTCTCGAAAAGAACACCAATGAGGGGAGGATAGCGCAAAGAAGGTCTTATTTAAACAGAAGTCCTGTTTAAGTAAGACCTTCTCAAGGAATGATTGTTGATTGAAATTTTTGTCAAACTATAGAGATACACCTCTTTTCCAAGGGATGAAATCCTCGTGACGCATCAGTACTGCTTTGGAGGCGACTGTACCACTGGCAATGTTGATGATGTACTCTAGCATTTCTTCACCCATTTCGGCGATGGACTTTTTCCCCTCGATCACTTCGCCAGCATTGAAATCAATGATGTCGGCCATACGTTCAGCGAGTTTGGTATTAGAAGATACTTTTAATATCGGAGCAATAGGGTTACCTGTAGGTGTACCCAGTCCTGTGGTGAATAGCACCACATTGGCACCTGATCCGACTAGACCCGTGGTGGATTCTACGTCATTGCCAGGAGTGCAGAGAAGACTGAGTCCAGACTGTTCGGCATACTCTGTATAGTCAAGTATATCCATGACGGGTGAAGTACCACCTTTTTTTGCTGCTCCTGCGGATTTCATCGCATCAGTGATTAGCCCATCTTTGATGTTGCCTGGTGACGGGTTCATGTCAAAGCCCGAACCTACATCTTCTGCTGCCTTGGCATAGGCGCGCATTAGTTGGATGAATTTTTTAGCATACGCTGGGTTTTCAGTACGGTTGATTAGCTCTTGCTCTACCCCACATAATTCTGGGAATTCTGATAAAATCGCTTTGCCCCCCAATGCGGTGATCATATCAGAGACATGTCCCAGCGTAGGGTTGGCAGAGATGCCAGAGAAGCCATCGGATCCACCGCATTCTAGTCCTATGGTTAACTTAGAAAGAGGAGCAGGCTTACGCTCTATTTTGTTGGCCTCTATCAGTGCTTTGAAGGTATCTTTAAGTGCACTTTGAACGAGATCATATTCGGACCCCGTCTCTTGCTGATCAAAGATCAATAGCGGTTTGGTGAGTTCTCCGACACTGTTGGCGATGGCGTCTTGCAGGATGCTGACTTGTGCATTTTGACATCCTAAGCTGAGGACAGTAGCGCCTGCTACGTTCGGGTTGCGGAGGTATCCAGCGAGTAGACGACATAGTGTATCGCTGTCTTCACGTGTCCCGCCACAGCCTGCTTGGTGTGTGATGAACTTAATTTCTACGTTCTCAAATAGTCTTTTATTTGACTGTTGTGATGACTGTCCGAGGGTCGCATCATCCAGTGATTCACCTGTTTCCAGTCGGCGAACGAGATCGCTAGCTAGTTCGTTATACGGGTTGGCCTCTTCGTATCCTAGTGCTGTTTCGAATGCTTTTTTGAGAGTCAGGATATTTCTGTTTTCACAGAAAACTAGGGGAAATACTAGCCAATTGTTAGCAGTACCTACCTGACCATCTGTACGGTGATAGCCGTCAAAGGTGCGCCCTTCGAATCGGCTGACGTCTGGAGCCGTCCAGTGAAACTCCCCTTCTTTTTGATCCGAAAACTCGGTTGCCTTGTGTGCTGTGTTCTCGACAGTGATGGCTTGTCCCGATGCTATGGGTGTTTTGGCTGTCCCGACGACCAAGCCGTACATGTACATTTCGTCCCCTACTGCTAGGTCTTCTAGCGCAAATTTATGTTTGGCTTGGATGTCTTGCTGAATAGCTACTGATTTCCCGTTGATTTCGGCAGTTTCTCCTGCGGATAGATCTGTAAGTGCTACGCCGAGGTTGTCCGTTTCGTTAATCGTGATTGCCTTTTTCATGCTTTTTTGGATAGAAATGAAGAGATAGTTGCGCCGGATTGGAGTTGGTCTAGGTGCTCAGTCATACGTGCTGCCAACCCTTCGGTTTTAGTGAGGTCTTGATCCCAAAAACCTGTATTGGATAAGACTGCTGTAATGATGTCTTGTGCTGATTTTCCTTTCAATTCTCCGAAGAAATTTTTGACTTCTTCATTGTCTTGAATCTCAAAATCACTGGTGTATAGGTGAATCAAATGCGTAAATGCCACGACCAAACCACTCGGCAAAGTGCCCTGAGTCGCTAAACTATCGAGCAGCGAGGGCAGTACTCTTACTTTGAACTTTGAGATGGAATTAAGGGCGATAGATTTGAGCTCATGACGGATGTATGGGTTTTTGAATCGCTCTAAAACTTCCTCGGCATATGCTTCTAGCTCTGTCTTTGGTAGGTCGATGGTTGGTGCGATTTCTTCGAAGATGATTTGTCTTACGAATTCTCCTACTGTATCGCTTTCTACACTCTCCTTGACGGTTTCTAATCCATTGAGTAGACCAACAGGCACCATGGAGGTATGCGCGCCGTTTAGGATTCTGACTTTTCTCGTTCTGTATGGAGACAGGTCTTTGGTATAGATGACATTGAGACCACATTTGTCCGCAGGGAATGCTTTTCGGATGGCTTCATTGCCTTCGATCACCCATAGATGGAATATCTCGGATGATACAATGAGGTTGTCTTCATAGCCTACTGCTTCTTGGATGGTTTTGACTTCATCTCTAGGATAGCCAGGGACGATACGATCCACGAGGGTGTTTGCAAAGTGACAGTTTTGCTCTACCCATTGTACAAATTCGTTTGATAATTTCCAGCTAGCGGCATAATTCAGAATGGCTTCTTTGAGCTTCTCGCCATTCTTGTCGATAAGCTCTACTGGGATGAATTTTAACCCTTTGTCGGCTTGTCCACTGAAGTGCTCAAACCTTTGCTGCAAGAGTTGTGTGACTTTGCCGGGGAAAGTA
Organism: Reichenbachiella agariperforans; assembly: GCF_900142205.1. Lineage (GTDB taxonomy): Bacteria > Bacteroidota > Bacteroidia > Cytophagales > Cyclobacteriaceae > Reichenbachiella > Reichenbachiella agariperforans. The sequence goes on along the minus strand of NZ_FRAA01000004.1, from coordinate 442,680 downwards.
GCTGCGAGTTGTCCGTTAGTTGGTTGGTCGTCTGCTTGAAAAACGATACCAGCCTCGGTCGTATTAGAAATCACGATTTCCAGCTCGTCTAGTGTGGCAAGTGCGTGATATGCATCAGGCATTGTGAATGGATCGATGGATTGCTGGATGCAATTGATCAATCGCGTTTCGCTGATGGCTTTGCCGTCTTGGAGTCCACGGTAGATGTGGTGATAGAGACTGTCTTGTTTGCGGAGCATATCTGTCATTCCCTGAGCGATGGGCTGTACGACTGCTACCCCATGGTTGTATCCATGCTGTTCATTCATGAGGTCGATCATCCAGTCTGCAAACGCACGGAGGAAGTTTCCTTCGCCGAATTGGAGTACTTTGATAGGGAGTGCTGGAGTCTCTGCTGTTGTTCTGTTTAGTGCTTTCATTTTTTTGTCTTCTAAAGTTGATATATCGAATGTCAATACGGTCTTAATTCTTTGAGTGGACGTTAACGCAAATTGTATTTAAAAAAACCTTTTCTCATCAAGGTTCTATAGCGTGTACGTTAACTCTATACGCAAATGTAGTATATTGCAATCAATATTGAAGAATAATTTTTTGATTTAGTCAGATGGCAGAAAAGATTACCATTAAAGAAATCGCCAAGAAAGCGGGTGTGTCAATCGGTACGGTGGATCGGGTGTTTCACAACCGAGGTAGGGTGGCAGAGGCCACACGTCAGCGGGTACTACAGATTGCGGAGGAAGGCAACTATTCTTCGAATGTCTACGCGAGGAGTTTACGGCTCAACCGGGCTTTTACCATAGCGGTGTTATTGCCAGAGGATAATTATTACTGGAAAAAGCAGAGTGAAGGTATACAAGAAGGAATCGCCGAACATGCAGCGTTGGGGTTTGAGGTCAAAGAATACAGCGTACAACGAGAAGCGAGTACCGATGTGACTACAGTGCTCCAAACGGTTCTAGAGAGTGAACCTGACGGGTTGATCCTTACGCCTATTTTTCTCAAAGCAGGTGACGAAGCGCTACACCAATTGCAGGATAGCGGGGTGCCATTTGTGTTTGTGGATTCTAATATCCCCGAGGTGGGGCAACTTTCTTTTGTGGGACAGGATGCATATCAGAGCGGAATGCTGGCAGGTAGTTTGCTGGATCGAGGCTATATCAAAGACTATGTTTGTTGTGTCGTGACGGCTACTGCCAATGACCTGAAAAATCAAGCGATCCAAGAGCGGGTGGCAGGGCTCAGGGCATATTACGAATCGGTAGGGAGAGCAAAGGACTCCATCAGAGAGGTGAATCTAGCGCGTGACCAAGTGACAGTGGAGATGTTGAGGAGGCAGTTAGTAGAAGAGCGGCGGCCTGTTCATGTTTTCGTCCCAAACTCTCGTTCTTATTTAGTAGCAGCTGCGCTGGCTGATTATAGAGAGCAGTTGCAGTTGAGGATGGTGGGCTATGATTTGGTTGATCCGAATATCAAACTGATGGAGGATGGTACGATAGATTTCGTGATCCACCAAAAACCAAAAATGCAAGGATATCTGGCAGTACAAAGTCTCTATAAACACCTAATGCTGAAAACCAGTGTGCCCATGGAGCAGTACATGCCGTTGGAACTCATTACTAAACAAAATATCGAATACACTGAGCGGTAGTTGTTACAAAATCACCTTCTGGAGATTGGATAGAATATCAAGTAAAATGGATATTTTAGCGGTGATAGTTGAACTTTAACCTTGCCAAACCGCAATACATGAGAACTTTTGTTGCCCTCCTACTGATCCATTTTTTGTCATTGTCTTCCTATGCGCAAAAAACATTTAAGCTCTATTCTTTCGATGTAAAAGGAGATGAGGGCGAAAACTACTACGAGCGAGAAGCCAAAAGAAACTTTGACTCTGGAAAAAGTGCATTCGAAGATGCGGACGTCCCGGAGCGTTTTACGCCAAGCCTAGGGTTGATCAATGCTGCGACAGGACTCAAAATAGCGAATAGAAAAGGCTCAATCTCTGATCTACAAGAGTTGCTTCGGATCAACTATGAGTGGGTCACCAACAGCAATCTCTTGACGATCGATGAGTTGAAAAAGTCAAGTGCAGTGTTCGTCGATGACGAAACGGTTAATCAGCGTGCGGAGATTGTGAATTTTTATACTGTCATCAAAAAGTATAACATGGTGCTCAAAACCACCAATCCTGAGAAGTTTGAAGCAGCGAAAAAGAAGGATTCCGATTTGGATTTGGATCTCAAAGATGTGAGTGCCGACCTCAAGGCTGCTAAAGAGGCACTGGACGAAGCGATCGAGGCTGCTGCGGCGATGCATTATGCTAAGGGGCGAGAACAATCGCAAGGGCAAGATCTAGCTTCTAACAAAGAAGCCGCGAAGAGCTTTCGCTATGCCTATGAGTATGTGGACAACTATAGAGATGCAAAGGATCGCTATGCGACGACTAGAAAGCTAGGAACGACACGGCTGGGGTTGTCTGATTTCGAGAATATCGCCAATAGTGGCAATAACGTAGCGGGGAGTATTACCTATGATATTTTGTCTTACTTTTCGAGTCGCGGAGATGTGTATGAGTTTTTCGAAGTGCTGGATAGAGATGCTTTGAACCGAATATTGGAAGAGCAAAAATTAAGTATCTCAGGTCTGATGGCCGAAGGTACGACTGCCGATCTCGGAGAACTGGTTGGGGTTAATTCGATCATGATCGGCAAAGTGACTCAGGCTACTTTTGAGAAGGAAAGGTTGGATGGAGTATCTCGTAGCTACTCTAAAAAGGTGAAAGTCGGTGAAGAAACATATACTGAAGATGGCAAAGAGAAAACGCGAGATATCAAAGAAGAGGTGACCGTCAAGATGAGCGAAGAGAATAAGATTGCACGCTCTACAGTTTCGGCGACTTTCAAGATTGTAGATGTCACAACGGGGCGCATTATCGCAGTAGATGAGGTCTCTTATACTTCCAAATGGTCTGGTACTTGGTACGCCTATGAATCTGGGGACAAGCGAGCGATTCCTAGAGTGAACCAAAAAGAGGTCGAATACGTGAGCGAAGCAGGGCTGACCAATACTGCCGGGAGTAAAGTGGCGTCTATCATGATTGATAGAGTAGCTAAATATGCCACAGAAGTTTCGCAGTAATTAGAATCAAGAACCTAGAATCAAGAACCTAGAATCAAGAACCTAGAATCAAGAACCTAGAATCAAGAACCTAGAATCAAGATTGAACTTTAGAGGCATCAATGGAGTTAAAGTCCCCTTGGTAAGACAGGTGTGGGTTCCTAAGGGATCCAAATTAACGCTTGTATTCTAGGTTGTAGGTGATGTCATCGACGATTTGAGTCTTTGCTCGTTGAAATGCTTTGGCCTGTGCATCATCATGGGTAGCACCTATGCCCTTGATGTCAAAAAAGGAGTTTTTATAGATTTCTTTTCCTGTCAATTTATCTATCAGAGATACCGTAGCATCGATATAGGCGAGGGTGGCAATCTCGCCAGTTTGACCTTTGCGCGCGATAGCTTCTATGATGAGGTCATAGTCTGACGACGCATCGTCGTTGACAAAGGAGTAGTGTAAATCCGACAACCCACTTTTGATGGCGGGTTCGATTACCTTGATGCGGAGCGGACTACTAATGCCGACTTCACTGCTTTGAACATACACTGTAGGACTTTTGATTACAAGCTCTGTACTGGTCTCAGGTGTCTTTTGATTGGATTGTACTTCTTTTAGAAAACTGTTTTGAGGAGAAAGCGACAGGTATTGTCCTAGGTTCAGAGCGATTTTTGCCAAGTAGGTTTCACCTGGAACGACCATCGAATTGTCCAGATTGAAATGGGCTTGACCCATTGAAGAAGTTGTGATCTGGTAGATTTTCTGTTTGCCACTTTTTTCCAAAATGATATCGATAGGCACGTTAGGCATTAATTTTCCATCCAGCGAACAAGACACAGTTAAAGGGTGACTTACATATTCAGCTGGTTTGATAGCCAGGCGCTTAGGTGCTGACAACTGTATGTTGGATAGATTAGGAATCACCTCAAAATGAGTAGGCAGGAGTGCCAGCCCTTGCGTGTCGATCAGGTCGGTCGCTACAGCAAATGTAGTCGTGGAGATGATGTCTTGATTGGGAGCCGAGATAGTGGCCGAAAATACCGTTTGGGTCGAATTTTGAAAAAAGCGACCAACCAATTGTCCTTTCCCCTCAGGAGAAAAAGTGATTCGTTTGTCTTCTGATAGGGCATTTTTGAGTTGGTGATTTAGCGCGTCACTGTATGGACTGGTGATGGTAGAACTACTATAAGAGAACTTGGAAGCCCTCACCAGAGGCAAACTGCCCGTGGGGAGATGTAGGAGCAGCTCACCATGGAGGCGTGTTACGATATCCGTGGCGGTCACAGTTCCAGAGCCAAACAACTGATCTAGTTTTTGGCTGTTATCAGATGCGGTGATTTTGAGTTGGTGGATATCTGCGCCGTGTGGTTTGGATAGCGCATTGAGGACATTGATAGATTTTTGTATGCTTTCGAGGAGTTGTTTGTTGTTGATTAGCAAACGGATTTTTTCAGGTTTCTGGCTTGTGGAGGTATATTGTTGATTGTTTTGTTGGATTTGTAGACTGTTTTTAGAGATGATCCCTTTGTTGTATTGAGTTAGTTCGTCTATCGATACATAGCCAAATGCGTAGAGAGATTTTTTACGTTTGTCGTAGTAATTGTCAAGTTTGAGTCCAACTAAATCCATATCAGACACGGAGGTAGATCGCTGCTGGAGACGCTCGTCTGTGGCAGTATTTTCTATAGATATATTGAGCTCAGTCTTGGTGTTGATAGAGACGAGTATGCCATCAGATAGCTGTGATTTGATCATCTGATACAGTTTTTCTTGTGCATCCGATTGGCTTCCATTTTTGGGAATTTCTTCTGTCGCAAAAGCGGTCAAATAGATGGATTCTTGCCACTGAGAGGCTCTACTGATGGGATCCATCCATACAGGCTCCTGAGCCCAAGTAGTTGCGAATGTACAGGTAGCTAGAAGTAGAAGGATGGTTTGTTTCATGATGTATGTTTTGCAGCTAAAATACATAAGACCGCCAGTAATGACGAATTTGTCAGTTTTGTTTTATACATTAAAAATCACTTTCTTTGGATGTCACTGTTCAAAAATCTAACAATGCCCAACTTCCCCACGGGCAGTCGATAATCAACCGAATCTTCCTTTGATTGTCGTTTCTATAATTTATAATTCACGATATAAACGAGTTTCTTTTCTAGTGAAAGGAGAAAAACCTCTCTGTCTAGGCATGGTAGGGATTTAAATGAGATATTATGAACAAAAGACTATTTATAGCTGCTTTAGCAGTGTGGGACAGTGCCGTGATGGGCTGTCGTCAGCCAAAGCAGGCTGCTAAGCAACCACAGCGACCTAACATCATTTTTATCATGTCGGACGATCATTCACAGCGCGCTATTAGTGCGTATGGTTGTCTACTGATGCGCACGTCCAATATCGTTGGAGTCATCAGGAGTTGTGCGACCTAACATTAGAATTGAACGAAATCAACCTGTAGCACTAAGGCAGGGAGCTGCCGATGGATCAAGATGAATAAGTCTAAAATTTTGTAAATTGAAAAAGAACAGCAATATCCGGGAATTGAATAGCGAGCATCATTTTACCAAATGGTTTGAAGAAGTGTACGACGTTCATTTTGAACGCTTGTTTCGGTATGCTTTTTCGATCACTAAGAACAAGCAATTGGCAGAAGATGTCGTTTCTGAAGTTTTTACCAATATATGGAAGAACAAACCCGACTATGACAGCATCCGTGAGCTCAATTCGTATCTACACGTTTCGGTTAAGCATCTGGCCATTCGACAAGTGTCCAAAGATCCGCAGCGTTTTAGCTACAGCACCTATGATGAGACCTTGCAGATCTCTGATAGTATCGATCCAGAGAGTCTGCTACTCGGCAAGGAACTCGGCAAAATCATTGAGAGAATATTGGATACGCTATCGCCACATAGCCGATTGGTCTACGATATGGCTAGGACGGAGGGCAAGTCCTACCAAGAGATCGCTGATGAGCTAGGTATCACCAAAAGAACCGCCGAGACGCATGTCCATCAGGTACTCAAGAAGCTGAAAGTTCAACTGCGCGAACACTTCAAAGACACAGATAATATATACCACTTTTTTACCCACCTAGGGTCTATAGCGGGGCTACTTATCAGTCTATGGTTATGCTTTTATAGGTAACCACAAGAAAATCGATATTGAAAATCCGTCTAGCAAAACAGTTGTTTTGTTAGATGGATTTTCTTTTTTGGGTCAATTAGTTAAAAATATTGTAAATAATTCGAGGAGTCTACGTGCAGTATAGTGTATTTGGCTCTTTGTATATGTAAGGATAAAAACACAAATGGAGCAACTCATATCAAAGTATTTAAAGAATGAATTGACCAACGCAGAGGCACAAGAGCTAAAGCGTTGGTTGGAGAAAGATGCGCTTAACCGAAAAGTGTTCGAAAACATAGTCAGTGAGTGGCACTTGTCTGCTGCGGATGTTTCTTCTGCCAAGGATAGGGTCATGCAGCAAGTTCGTCAGACCGCTGTTGCTGAGCCAGTCCAGCACCGTACCACGGTGCGTAGATGGATGAGTTATAGTGTGCGCACAGCTGCGGTGTTGGTGTTAGCGGCAGGGCTTGTTTTTATCTGGTTGACACGGACAGGCATCCGTCAAGATGACGCTATGATCGTGCAGCAGGAGATCGTGTACATCGAAAAGGAAGCGGCTTATGGCCAAAAGCTAACCTTTGAACTACCTGATGGTAGTGTGGTCAAGCTCAATGCGGGTAGCAAGTTGACCTACCCGAAAACCTTTGCTAGTAAAACGAGAGAGGTTAGCCTGACAGGAGAAGCATTCTTTGATGTGGCGCGAGATGAGAAGAAACCGTTTCGGATCAGCTCCAACGACGTGATGGTACAGGTACTGGGCACTTCGTTTAACGTCCGATCCTATCCCGAAGAAGACAACATCGCCGTAGCGGTGAAGACAGGGAAAGTAGCGGTGAGCAGCCGTGTGAACCAAAACCAAGTGATATTAAAGCCAGCAGAAATGGCATTGTATAGCGCTGATGATCAGTCGCTCAATAAGAAAATAATAGATGATAATGAACTGTCAGTGTTTGGATGGACAGATCAAAATTTGGTTTTGGAAGACGCCAATTTTGATGTGATTCTCACAACCCTGTCTAGATGGTACGGTGTAGAATTCGATGTGGCGCAATTGCATGGTGCGCAAAAACAATTCACCGCCAACTTCAAAAACCCGTCACTCACCAAGGTGATGGAGAGTTTATCATTTGCTTATGAATTTGACTATGAGATAGATGGAAAGAAAGTGACCATTTACTAAAAAAGGAGAGAGCCAAGTGCACTTTGGGGAAAGGATCTCGGCTCTCTGGTAACATTAATTAACTACTAAATTATTATTTTATGCATGAAAGGCTACTAAAAATTATTATTAGCATGACAAAAGTTGCAGTATACGCGACCATATTGTGTTGCTCGCTGACGATGGCACTTGCCAATGAGTCGTCAGCTCAGCGTTATGCTCTCAGTGAGATAACGGTCGAAGTAAACTATGAAGGGAATAGTTTATTGGGGCTTTTGACAGAAGTCGAAAGCGCTAGCGAATTTACTTTTGCGTACTCTAAAAAAGAGTTGAGAAACAAAAAAGTGAGTCTATCTAAGGGCGAATGGAATATGAGCGCCTTGCTCAAGGAGATTTCTGTTCAGTCTAGAGTTTCATTGCGTCGAATCAATGAGATCATTACCATCAAAAACGTAAGTTCTGAGGAGCGCCTACCCAAAGTGACCGAGTCTATCAATGTAGACATTACAGTCACGGGAACAGTCTCTGACGAAACAGGAGAGCCACTACCTGGTGCTACTGTTTTGGCAAAGGGCACTACAGTCGGTACAGTCACCGACCTGGATGGTAAGTTTACGATCAATGTGTCGGAGAGTGCTGCGCTAGTGGTTTCTTTTGTCGGATATGTAAGTCAAGAAGTGCAAGTATCAGGCAGGTCTACTATTAGCGTGCTATTGGAACCAGACTTTACCAGTCTCGATGAGATCGTAGTAGTAGGGTACGGTTCGGTTAAGAAAGCTGATTTGACAGGATCTGTCACTCAGGTGAAGTTGAAGGAGGTCAAAGACATACCGTCTAGCTCTGTAGAGGGAGTACTCCAAGGACGTGCAGCGGGTCTTCAGATTATCAGCAACTCACAGGAGCCAGGTGCGAGTTCTACGGTACGAATCAGAGGAAACAGTACATTGAGTGGTTCGAATGATCCGCTCGTAGTAGTAGATGGTTTTCCGATTGGCGGAGCTGGAAATTTGACACAGATTAACCCCGCGGATATCGAATCTGTAGAGGTACTCAAGGATGCATCTGCATCTGCGATCTACGGTTCCAGAGGAGCCAATGGGGTGATCATTGTGACGACACGCAAGGCTGCGGATGGCGAAACACACATTAGCCTCAGACAGCAGGTGACTGTATCAGAGTTTACCTCTGATCTCAACCTATGGAGAGACCCAGTACTGATGACTCAGCTCAACAATGAGTCGCGTATCAATGGTGGTTTTCCACCGTTATATATTGGGCAGACCGTGAATGGTGTCTACTACCCATCTGTGGAGGAACTCTCTGATGGTTCTTGGCCGCACAATACACGATGGGATGACATTACGTTTAGAGACGCACCAGTGTCTAATAACACTACGCTGACGATCTCCAGCTCTAACGAGAAAACCAATTTCAATCTGAGCGGAAACTACTTCACCGACAAGGGGATGTATATCGAAAATGATTATACCAAATACAATTATAATCTCAATATCAGTCACAAGGTATTTGATAACCTGAAAGTCACCTTTTCTAACATTTTGACGAGAGGCGAGCGAAACAATAACGGAGGTTTGGCCTATTGGAGAAATCCATTATTCCCAGTCTACAATGAGGATGGGAGCTATTTCTTGTCAGGCAACAATGATTTCGGTCATCCCGTGGCGATCACAGACAATCAGCTAAACAAATCAAAAAGTCTGGATGTGATCTCATTTGTGGATATGCAGTGGAAGATCATTCCTACGCTGACATTCACGTCGAGGTTCAACTACAAGTATGGTAATTCAGTGGATGATCAGTACTTCCCAAAAGTCTATACCCAATCGGGACAGTTCAACAACGGCGCAGCACATATCAATAACTGGTCGGAAAACAACCTCGTCTCAGAGTCTTTCTTGAACTACAACAAGGCACTGGGTAGACATGAGTTTGGCGTGACACTAGGTCACTCGTATCAAAAAAGTGTGGTACGAACTTCGAATCTAGGTGCATTCGATTTTGTGAATGAAATCTTGAAAAATGAGAGCCTCGAAGCAGGTAACCCTGAGAGAAATACGGTTACCAATGGCTACAATGAGTGGGAGTTGGCCTCTGGTATTTTTAGAGCCAACTATACTTTCAACAACAAGTATCTCTTCACGTTCACGTCGAGAGCAGATGGATCTTCTAAGTTCGGTGCAAACAACAAATGGGCATTTTTCCCTTCAGGAGCGATCAGTTGGAAAGCCCATGAGGAGAGTTTCATCAGAGGACTCAACCTATTCGATGAGTTGAAATTCAGAGCCAGTTATGGTATTTCGGGTAACCAAGGAGTTAGTCCTTATGAGACCCTCAGTAGATTTGGCGTGAGCAACTACTACAACGATGGCCAATGGATCACAGCGATCGGGCCAGGTAGACAGGTAGGCACTACAGGTCAGGATGGTATCGAAGTGTTGTGGGGAGGTATGCCCAGCCCCGATTTGAGATGGGAGACTACTGCGCAAGTCGATTTTGGAGTGGACTTTGGGATGTTCAACAATAGGCTCCATGCGACGTTCGATTACTACGAAAAGTACACAGATGATCTCTTACAGAGCAGGTATCTGCCCGTATCCTCAGGTTATGATCTGATGACCATCAATGACGGATCGATTACCAATAAAGGGGTAGAGCTGACTTTGGATGCAAAAATCATCGAGACGACAGATTTCCAATTTGGAGCGACTTTGATCTACTATAGAAATAGAAACGAAGTGACGGATCTAGGTAGAGCAGAAGAGACAGGAGTGATCACTGACCCTAACTCAGGGATGCAATACAGAGTCTGGGGCAATTCCATCGAGGCATTCCGTGCTTCGCCAAACATACTCGCACTCGGTCAGCCGACCAATGTATTCTATGGATACAAAACGGACGGTATAGTTCAGACCTTGGAAGAGGGGCTACAGGCAGGACTTGAAGGAGACCTAGCCCAGTCAGGAGAGTTCAAATATGTCGATATCAACGATGACGGAGTGATAGATACAAACGATCGTGTGTTGATAGGAAATCCAAATCCTGATTTTATGGCCAGTTTGAATCTAAATATGTCCTACAAAAACTTCGATGCAAGTATCTTTTTCAACGGAGTATTCGGCAATGATGTCTACAACACACAGGCGTTTAACCAGCCGAGCAATCAGCCGCTGAGATGGACACCAGACAATCCGACTAACGATTTCCCTAAGTTGATGGATGGTAGAAATACCAAGGTGTCAGACTGGTGGATCGAGGATGGGTCTTTTGTAAGAATACAGAATGTGAACCTCGGCTATACCATGAATCTACCGAAGCAGATCAAGGCGAGATTGTACATGAATGCATCCAATCTTTACACCTTCACCAAGTTCAAGAGCTATGACCCAGAAGTCGGAATGGATGGTCGCTACTGGGGTGGATATCCGCGTTTGAGAAAGTGGACACTTGGTTTGAATGTTACATTTTAAAGAAAGACAAAGATGAAAATTAGATATTATATATTCATACTATTCGGTCTTTTGATGGCCAATAGCTGCGATCTGACCGAAGAGCCGTATGGTTTTTATTCAGAAGATAATTTTTATAAATCCGAAGCAGATGCTGAGTCAGCAGTTAGTTATGCCTATGACGCATTGACCTATCTAGAGTATTCTAGAGGTGTGTTCATGCTGGGAGATATGCCGACCGATGAGGTAGGACCTAAAACGGACGAAGGAGCAGATGCTCAGGCGCTCAACAATTGGACTGTAGACAACTTCTCTAACAACAGGAGTTTGTACAACTACTTCAAATACGCCTACATCGCGATCAATAGAACGAACGGTATTTTGGAAGCAATCCCTGCGTCTGACATTCCTGCTGATGCGCAGAAGAGATATTTGGGAGAGGCCTATTTCCTCAGAGCATGGAATTACTTCAACCTCGTCAGAAACTTCGGTTTGGTGCCTGTGCACAAGGAACTCGTCGCGGAACTGGGACAGACTGCAGCACCGATGGCACAAGACCTGGATGAGCTATATGACTTGATTATTGGTGACTGCCGTAGAGCCATCGAGTTGTTAGAGGTATTGCCAGCGCTAGGGCGTGCAGATGAGGTGTCGGCACAGGCTTTGGCAGCCAAAGCGTACATCTATATGGCGTCTTCCAAAGCCAGCAGTGTACCGCTGTACACGGATTTGGCTTTGGATGCAGCGACATTGTATGATAGTGCGGCTTATTTTTCTGGTCAGGTCCTCAATGATCAAGCGACCTATGGGTTTGATCCAGATCTGATGCATATCTATGATGTAGAAAGCCCAAGAGGTCCCGAGCACATCTTTTTGATGTCTATGGATAGAACGGGAGCGATAGAGGGAGATTACTCCAAAATTTCTAAGCTTTTCATTCCATACATCTCAGGAGGAGATATTTATATAGACAATGGAGATGGGACATACGACAAGTCGCACGATGGCTGGAGTGTCTTCCAGACCAAGGAGACTTTTTACAATACCTATGATGGCGCAGATGCCAGAGGGCAGGTGCTATTGGTGGATGCCGTATATGACGAAAATGGAGTAGAATCAGCTGCTTTCCCAGGAGCAATTCCATACCGTTTTTGTAGAAAATATGTGGATCCGCAGTTCATTGCGGACAAGACGAGTACGAGACCGTTCTTGATTCGCTATACAGATATCGCACTGACCTATGCAGAGGCAGTAGGTCCGACTGCAGAGGCTTACGATTTGGTCAATTATGTGAGAAACAGAGCAGGATTGGGTGATTTGCCGGCAGGTCTTTCGGTTGTAGACTTTAGAGACAGGATTATAGAAGAGAGAAGCTGGGAACTGGCTTTCGAGGGGAACAGGCTCTATGACCTACGTCGAATCAATAAAGTCACAGAGATGGTAGATGAGGCTGCAGGTATTACCGACGAAGAAGCCGCTTTTTACCCTATCCCACAGTTAGAAATAGACCTGAATCAAGGACTATAATTCGCGCACATCAAAAAGACTAAATATGAAAAAGATAACATATATACTTTTCAGTATACTGCTAGTGGCCAATATGGCCTGTATCAAGGATCCGCTAGAAGATATCGAAGCGGGTGATTGGAACAACGAACGTAGTGTCATCAATCTCAAATTTGAGAACCAAGTAGGGATACCTACGATCACGAGAGTAGATGAATCAACGGGAACGATCGAATTGACGATCAATGTCAGTGAGATCCCTGATCTAAGCAATATCGTGCTACAGAGTATTCAGACTTCTTATGGGGCTACCTCGAGTGTGGAGCAGGGCGAATCACTCAATTTCGAGAACTCCGATCAGACTGCACTGTTGACAGTCACATCGCCTACTGGTAAGTCCAGAGACTACACCATCAAGGTCTTTTCGTTCGAAGAGACTCTGCTAGGAACCTATGACATCACGGACTTGATCGTCTATGGTGGTACGGGCCCAGAGTACGGTGGCGGAGGCGTATTGCCTATGACATCAAAACCTTGGATATGGCCTGAAACGGGTGGCCCAGAGGCAGAGCTAGACAATACGCTTACTTTCGAGATGACGGGGATTACGGCCGAGGGAAATACCTATGGTGCCATTACCAACAATGAAGGTGCTGATGGCCTCTATGCGGATTTTCAGTATGTATTGGATCCTGTGACGGATGTCAACCCGTTCTACCGCACTGTGCCAAAAGCAGCGGGTACTTGGGAGCGAAACTACGCCTTGGATAGAATCATTTTCACCTTCGCAGATGGGAGTACGAGTACAGCCGAGTTGGTGGCTGCAGGCACTGAGGATCTCGGAAATGGACTGTCCAAAGTGACCACAGAGCAAGCACTGGCCTTTGATATCAATGGTACGGATGACTGGGACAACATCTACAGTGACTATGACAAATTCGTGAAGAAACCGAGGAGGTTTTGGATTGATTTGACCAAACAATAAACGATATGAAAGCAGGCCTCCATCATGATTTTCGTATATGATGGAGGCTAGCTTTATTCACATTTACTCGAAGAAGAACACCGATATGACAAAGTTTACTTATAGCCTTTTGATCTTAGCTTCAGCCTTTTTGATGGCTTGCTCGACAGATGAGTCTACCGTCGATCCTGATGGAGACGGGGATGGTGGATCAGTAGAACCCGTGACGCTCCAGTTGGTAGACAAGAGTGCCACGGACGAGACCAAAGCGCTCTATGCCAACCTGTGGGATGTGCAAAGTAGGGGAATGATGTTTGGGCATCACGATGACTTGCTCTACGGTCGCGAATGGTATGCAGAGTCAGGACGATCCGATACCAAAGAAGTCTGTGGTGACTACCCAGCCGTATTCAGTGTGGATTTTGCGGAGGTCATGGACGAAAGATATCTGTCCAGTGATCTCAATGATGATAGAAAACGCACGATCATGGAAGCAAGAGCGCGCGGAGAAGTGATTACAGCTTGCCTTCATCTCAACAACCCTAAAACGGGTGGAGACTCGTGGGACAACTCTGACAACACGGTCGTCAAGGGTATCTTAGAAGAGGGCAGTGAAGTCAATATGACTTACAAAGTGTGGCTGGATAGATTGGCGACTTTTGTGACGAGTCTGAAGGATGAAAATGGGAAATTGATTCCGATCATTTTTCGTCCCTATCACGAGCACACGCAGAGTTGGTCATGGTGGGGTAGCAGCTGTACGACGCAGGAAGAATTTATCTCTTTTTGGAAGTTTACGGTTGACTATCTGACACTCGAAATGGGTGTACATAATCTGATTTTTGCGATCTCGCCACAGATAGATAGTGAAGGCACGGTGGACAATCTGCTCTACAGGTGGCCAGGAGATGACTATGTCGATTTTATCGGGATGGACAGCTACCACGGTACCAATACCAAGTCACTTGCCACCAACTCTAGAAATCTCGCTACGCTATCCAAAGAAAAACTCAAACCATGTGGTGTGACCGAAACCGGGATAGAAGGGGTGAGAAAAGATGGTAAAGAATACACGGATTATTGGACACAGGAGATCATGTCTGCCATGTATGGCAAGGGGGTGAGTCTTGTCGTGATGTGGAGAAATAAGTATGATCCGACAGGGTCTGGGTACCACTACTATGGTCCATGGATAGGGCATAGTTCTGCCAATGACTTTGTGACATTCTATGAGAGCGACTATATGCTATTTAGTTCAGACTTGCCTGACATGTATGAGGCAGTCGAGGGGATTACAGTGCAATAGTACGCCTACAATGATGTCCATGAGTGGTTTTGGTGATGAAAGACCTCTTGCATTGCTTTTTGATCCTTCGGGAAGAGCGATCTAAACCGGTCATGGATTAACACACGCATGAGCCGAATCAATAGGGTTCGGACAAAGACCAAATTACTATGATTAACTATTATGAAAGCATTAAAACTTTTTATTGCACTGATACCACTATGTCTGACGCTCAATGCGCAGACACCCTTTGAATCACTGAATTATTTGTACAGTATTCAAGGGACGAAAACGATAGGTGGGATGCACAACCGTCAACCTAATGCTAACCCGAATGGCTACAGCCAGCAGCTCAACGGGATTATCGGGCAATGGCCGGGTTTGTACAGTGCGGATTTTCAATTCGAACCTAATGAAATTGCTAACAGACAAACGATGATAGATCAGGCCATCCAAGAATGGAACAATGGCGCGATGGTCAACATCATGTGGCACGCCTGTAACCCTGCCAAAGGAGAACCTTGCTATTGGGACTCAAATGGTGTGCTCAGTCAGATGAGTCAGTGGGAGTGGGATCAGTTGCTTACCGATGGTACTGCCATCAACAATTCTTGGAAGAGTCGCATGGATGATGTAGCCTATTACCTGCAGCAACTCGAAGATGCTGGGGTGGAAGTCTTCTTTAGACCGTTGCACGAGATGAATCAAGGGATGTTCTGGTGGGGCGGACGGCCTGGGGCAAATGGTACCGCGAGACTTTACCAAATCACCCATGACTATATGACCAATACGAAAGGGTTGTCAAACCTGATTTGGGTGTGGAACATGCAAGACTACAGCGGCCTGGCTAACGATCTATACAACTACGATCCGGGATGGAACTACTGGGACGTACTGACGATGGATATGTATTGGAGTGATGGTCAGGGATACAGCACGGCCAAGTACAATGCCATGGTGGCTAAAGCGGGCGGAAGACCGATAGGTATCGGAGAATGCGAAGATTTACCTGCTGTCAATTTGCTCAACAATCAGCCCTTGTGGACGTTCTTTATGGGCTGGTCTGAGTTGACATTTTCTGCGAATAGCAATCAAAAAATACAAGACATCTACTGGTCGAGCCGTGTGCTCACACTCAACGAGATGCCTGGCTGGAATGGCACAGGCACTTGGCAAAATGGAGGATCAGGCGGAGGCGGTACACAGTACATCCAAGCCGAGGACTATGACAACATGAGCGGAGTGCAGACCGAAACAACGAGCGATCCCGGTGGAGGAAATCTCAATGTCGGATGGATCGATAACGGAGACTGGATGACTTACAACAGCATCACAGTGCCTTCTTCGGGTGCTTATACGATAGCTTATCGCGTAGCGAGTTCAGCTGGAGGAACGATTCAGTTCGAGCAAGCTGGGGGTGCGTCTTATGGCTCTGTCGCTGTGCCTTCAACGGGTGGATACCAGTCATGGACGACTATTTACCAGACCGTCAACCTCAGCGCAGGTACGCAGAACTTTGGAATCAAAGCCCTCACTGGTGGCTGGAATATTAACTGGTGGTCCTTGACTCCCAATAGCGGAGCAAGGAGAGCTGAAAAAACAGATCTAACCCTTGAATTGGGCGCATACCCTAATCCATTCAGTGACCAAGTACGGATACCAGTGGTGGGAGAGGGGGATTTTGAGCTAAGCATCTATGATATGAGTGGCAGTGAGCTGAGGAGGTTCACCGCAGCGGATAGACGGGATGCGCAGGATTTTATAGTCTGGAAAGGCTTAGATAGCCACGGAGCTGCTATTGCACCAGGGATATATCATTTTAGATTGGTGAGTGCGACGCAGATACTTTCGGGCAAATTGTTAAAGGAGAAGTAATAAATAGACAGAGCGAGAGAGGTTGGGTTTTGTTTTAGTTCCCGACCTCTTATCCTCCCATAAAAATACAGAATGAACAAAGGAAAAATAACCCTACTCATGATGCTCCTCTTGGTAGCATCCTCTATGTCCGCACAAAAGTCAAAAGTGATGGACTACCTCTACGAAATATCTGGAAAGAAAACTTTGGCGGGTCAGCACAACAAAGAGCCCAATGCTGATCCAGATAGGTGGACAGAATTTATCTATGAAACGACTGGCAAGTATCCTGCCCTATGGAGCGGTGATTTCCTGTTTCAGCAAGACAACATCGATGAGCGAGCTACCATGATCGCAGAGGCCAAAGAGCAATGGGACAATGGTGCCATGATCAATCTCATGTGGCACGCATGTCCTCCTGATCAGGGTGAGCCATGTGGCTGGGATCCAGGACTGCTCAATGCCCAACTGACAGATGAGCAGTGGCTAGAATTGACAACTGACGGTACTAAACTGAATCAGGCGTGGAAAAAGCGTATGGACGAAATCGCAGTGTATTTGCAAGATCTAAAAGACCATGGAGTGGTCGCGATGTTTCGTCCGCTGCACGAAATGAACCAAGGGCTGTTTTGGTGGGGAGGACGTCCTGGAGCAGAGGGAACTGCCAAGCTGTACCGTATCACACATGATTATTTCACGGATGTGAAAGGGCTTGATAATCTCATCTGGGTATGGGACATGCAGGACATGAGTTGGGATTTTGAAGAGTACAATCCTGGAGACGAATACTGGGACGTATTTGCCTTTGATGTTTATGACCAGGGTTTTGATCAAAAATGGTATGAGTACATTTTGCCTATCGCGGGAGACAAGCCCATGGCCATCGGAGAGTGTTCTAAGCTGCCCACGTCGGCGCATCTCAAAGCTCAACCTAGGTGGATTTTCTTCATGCCATGGGCAGAGCTGGTCAAGGAAAGCAACTCGATAGACGACATCAAAAAATTATATAAGAACAAAAGAATAGTGACACGCGATGAAATGCCTGGATGGTAATTATCCGATATGAAAATGGGGTTAAGAAAGAATAAGATGAGTAATATGAAAAGATGGAGAAAAATACTGCTGATCAGCCTTGTCATGGTCAGTATGGTGTTGTTGCAGGGCTGCCCTGGAGGCGGGCTGATCGATAGCTATCGATTGATTAGCGGAGATATCAAACAATATGAAAAAGCAGAATTTGAGATCATAGTCAATACCCAGTATGTTAATGCCTATGATCAAGACGAGGTGATGTTGGACATGATTCTCACGACCCCTTTAGGTGAGGATTTGATTTTGCCTTGTTATTTTGAGCGAAATAGCGGTGAGCAGCAGTCACTATGGAAGGCGAGGTTTGCCGCTGCAGAGGTGGGGAGCTATAGTTATTACTTCAAGCTGACGCAGGCTGATATGTCATTGTCTAGTGCTAAATCAACATTTGAAGTATCTGGTTCAAGCTCTGACGGATTTCTTCATGTCAATGATTTTTGGACGTTGAAATTTGACAGTGGAAAGCCTTTTCGTGGGATTGGAGAGAACGTAGGCTGGGAGTCTCGCAACTATGAAAATCCTAAACATACCTATGATTATTTGCTCCCTACATTATCCGAAAATGGTGCCAACTTTTTCCGTACCTGGATGTGTGCTTGGGATCTGCCGATAGAGTGGCCCAAGGTGTCCAAGCACACAGATCGCTACACGGACTCAGATGCCTACTTTCATCCTCAGGGAATCCAGCGCATGGACGAACTGGTGGATATGATTGATTCGCTAGATCTGTACATGATGCTGGCGATGAATACCCACGGTCCCTTGATCGATGGGGGTGGCTGGGAAAACTACCGCTACAATACCGCCAATGGAGGTCCCGCCGAGACGCCAACGGATTTCTTTACCAATGAGGACGCACGCAAGATGTCCAAAAACAAGTTTCGTTTCCTCGTGGCGAGATGGGGCTACAGTACGCACATCGGGGCATGGGAGTTTTTCAACGAGATCGACAATTCGGTTTTTACGCGTACACCGCATGACAGTATCAGAATCCCTCATGAGCACGTGACGGCTTGGCATGAGGAGATGAGCAACTACATCAAGTCCATTGATCCTTACGGTCACATCGTGACGACCAGTGTGTCGCATCGAGAGATTGACGGGATGTTTGATGTCAAAAATATTGACATAGCCCAGCGTCATATTTACAAGAAAACAGAACAAATCCCTGCTCTGACCAATCAGTATGCCGAGGAGTATGGCAAGCCTTTCGTGTGGGGAGAGTTTGGGTATGAGTGGGACTGGAACTTGGACTTTTCTACCATCGCAGAGGAGTCTGACTATGACTACAAGAGAGGACTGTGGTATGGTCTGTTCAACCCGACGCCCATCCTGCCGATGACGTGGTGGTGGGAGTTTTTTGATGACCGCAACATGACGCCTTATTTTCAGAGCGTGCGCATGATTAGTGACATGATGCTGGCGGCAGGCGACGGAGCATTCAAGCCCGTAGCGGTCGCGTCCATAGGATTAGAAGCCTATAGTGTGAAGTGCGGGGAGAAAATTTTTGTCGGAGTACTCAATAGCCAAACGGAGCGACTCCAATCGGATTTGGTGATGGATCTGCGAGTGGGTAGCTACGATATCAAACGTTTCAATCCAGACGATCGATCTTTCATCACGAATGGTAGTATCGCCGCAGGAGAGTCAGGTTTGGTCATCCCCAAGGTATCGCTCCAGAGCTGGGACGAAATGATCTACATATTGACGCCAAAGAAATAGTATAATTAGTAAACGTATAGGGAATTGCTTACTCCTTGTGAGCGTTTCCTTTTTCTACTTGAATCAAACGAATAGCATATAAACAAATGAGTGCAAGCATAGAACAGGTCAAGAAACTACTGGCCAACCACGATACATTATTGAGTCAAAAAAATGAGCCACAGATCGAAACCAATGGCATCATCCAGCGCTACAAAAATCCTGTTTTGACCCATAAGCATACGCCAGTCATCTGGCGCTATGATCTCAACCCAGAGACCAACCCGTTCCTCGCCGAGCGTCAGGGAGTCAATGCGACTTTCAATGCTGGTGCCATCTTTTTTGAAGGAAAGTACTGTGTGGTCGTCAGAGTAGAAGGTGATGATAGGAAATCTTTCTTTGCGATAGCGGAGAGTGAAAACGGGATAGATAATTTCCGTTTTTGGGATCATCCCATCACACTCCCGGAGACAGATGAGCCTGATACCAATGTCTACGACATGCGGTTGACTCGACATGAGGATGGCTGGATTTATGGACTGTTCTGCACGGAGCGTAGAGATCACACTGCCTCAGAGGCAGATCAGTCAGCCGCTACAGCCAAGTGTGGAATTGCTCGTACCAAAGACCTAGTGACTTGGGAGCGATTGGCCGATCTCGATTCAGGTGGCAGCCAGCAACGAAATGTTGTGTTGCACCCAGAGTTCATTGGCGGTAAATATGCATTGTACACCCGGCCACAGGATGGGTTCATCGATGCAGGAAAAGGCGGAGGCATTGGCTGGGGATTGACCGACAACATGGAAAACGCCAAGGTGAGCGATGAGCAAATCATCGACCCCAAAACCTATCACACGATCAAGGAAGTAAAGAACGGTCAAGGCCCAGCGCCTATAAAAACAGAAGAAGGGTGGCTGCACCTCGCACATGGTGTGCGCAATACTGCAGCGGGATTGCGCTATGTGCTTTACATGTTCATGACTGCACTGGATGATCCGTCTAGGGTGATTCATAGACCCGCTGGGCATTTCATGTCTCCACAAGATGAAGAACGGGTCGGTGATGTATCCAATGTGCTATTTACCAACGGATGGATTGCCAAAGACAATGGGGAGGTACTGATCTACTATGCATCGTCAGATACGCGATTGCATGTAGCAACCTCTACAGTCGCACAGTTGGTAGACTACTGTAAGAATACACCAGAGGATGGACTCAGAACTTATGCTAGTGTCCAAACTAGAAATCAATTGATAGACAAGAACCTGGCTTTCCTAAAAGCCAACGGTCTTAAATAAATCAGAATGTCAGAGATATCACACAAGTTAAGTTTTAGAGAAAAAGTCGCCTACAGTTTTGGCGACTTTGCTTCGTCTATGTTTTGGAAGCTGTTCTCCATGTTTTTGCTGTTTTTCTACACAGATGTCTTTGGGATATCTGCGGCAGCTGTGGGGACTATGTTTCTAGTCACTCGTGTCTGGGATTCGCTGAATGACCCGATTATGGGATTGGTGTCCGATCGCACCAAAAGCCGCTGGGGTAAATTCAGACCGTATTTGCTCTATGTGGCGATTCCTTTTGGGATCATCGGCATACTGACTTTTACAACTCCTGATCTCTCGTCTGATGGCAAACTCATCTATGCCTACATCACTTATTCGTTGATGATGATGGTGTACACAGCGGTCAACGTACCCTACGGTTCGCTGATGGCGGTGATGACCAACGACAGTGTGGAGCGGACTTCTTTGGCATCATGGAGGTTTATTGGTGCATTTTCTGGTGGGTTGTTTGTGACTGCCACAGCCAATGCGCTGGTGGCTTACTTTAGTGAGACGACCAATCAGGCAACTGGATTTCAGTATACGATAGCGATCTATGCGACGGTAGCAGCGATTTTGTTTTTCCTTACTTTCCTGTGGACGAGAGAACGACTCGCCCCACCCAAAGACGAAAGCAACAGCCTCAAAGATGACCTCAACGATTTGAGCAAAAACACGCCTTGGTTTATCATGCTAGGGGCCAATATTTCCATTTTGATATTCAATTCGCTCCGAGATGGGTCTATTCTCTATTATTTCAAATATTACATCAAAGACCAAAGCCTGTCATTTTTTGGGACGAAATATGAACTGACTTCTACAGTGCTTTCGTCGGTGTATATGTCTGTGTGGTTGGCGACTAACATTGTCGGGGTACTATTAGCCAAACCGATTGCTGCGCGACTGGGCAAGAAGACCACTTTTAGTTATGCCGCTTTGTTGTCAGCAGGGTTGAGTTTCGTTTTCTTTTTGATTCCATCAGACCAGATCTTTTTGATTTTCGGATTGAATGTATTGATAGGGATCACTGCGGGGGTTATTCTGCCATTGGGTTGGTCGATGTATGCGGATATTGCTGATTACTCGGAGTGGAAAACAGGACGAAGAGCCACAGGATTGGTATTTTCGTCCTCGTCCATGTCACAGAAATTTGGTTGGACGATCGGTGGTGCCATCACAGGCTGGTTGCTTGCAGGGTTCGGGTTCGAACCCAATGTGGAGCAGAGTCAGGATGCATTGTTGGGCATACGGCTCATGATCAGTGTGATTGCTGGCTTGGGCGCTTTGGCTTCTTTTGGTTTTATGCGGATGTATAAACTGGATGAAAAATTCATGGCAGACGTTAAAAATGAATTGAACGAAAGGTGAGTCGGGCGAGGGGATAAGCTAGTGTAGATCGCTCAAAAAACAGGGAGGTTTGTATCATAGTTCCATACATGCCAGCATTATTTACCATCTTTAGGAAAGTGATGATTTTGAAAAAGTGAAACGAGGGGTTTGATCTCGGTCAGAAAACGTCATATAGACATTACATCAATGATTGATCGGAATTTATGAAGTATAGAATGAAGGGAAGTTGGAAACAGATATTATTCCCAATGGCAGTGTTGTGTGTGTGGGTGTTAGGGAGTTGTGAGCAGCAGTCTTCGCTTTTAGTCGTGCGAGCAGATGTCGCTTCGCAAACTCAGGAGCTAGGGTTTGATTCGGTGATGGTGGTGACTCAGTTGCGACCCGATGATTTGGTCATGGCGAGTCATTTGTTGGTAGCGTCAGCTCCCGCTACTTTGGATTTTAATGAGCGAAACAGCATCGAGCGTTATTTGGAAGCGGGCGGAGAGGTGACATTTGTATGTCAAGACACGATCTACAATTGGGGGCAATTGTTACCTTTCTTTGCGTCAGAGCAAGTCCTAATCAACTGCGATGAGCAGAACCTAAGTTTGCGTCAAGCGGATTTGGATTACAGCCAAGTCACCACGCCTGAAAAACCTGCACCGGATCGGTTGAAAAGACAAGTGCTGGTTGCACCGTTGCGTGAGCCCATGTGTATCGCCGTGACGGAAGAGTCCTTGGTCTACTGGATCGAACGAAAGGGAACCATCAATCTCTACAATCCGCGTACCGATGATTACCAAGAGATTGATAGTTTGGAAGTTTATACGGGCGAAGAAGACGGTCTTTTGGGGTTCGTTTTAGACCCTGATTTCAAACACAACCAGTGGGCTTATGTTTTTTATTCTCCTCCCGGAGATGAACCCAAGCAGCATGTGTCTCGTTTTCGCTTGACGCCAGAGGGCTTGGATCATGAGTCAGAAATCGTGATAATCGAGATACCTACACAGCGAGATGAGTGCTGTCACTCGGCGGGAGATTTGGAGATAGACTTAGAAGGAAACCTATACCTGAGTACGGGAGATGATACTTTCTCTAGAGATTCAGATGGGTTTACGCCGCTGGATGAGCGTCCCGGTCGTTCGGCTTGGGATTCACAAAAATCTTCCTCGAACACGCTTGACCTGAGAGGAAAAATATTAAGAATCCATCCTGAAGCTGATGGCAGTTATACCATTCCTGATGGCAATTTATTTGCCAAAGATGGTTCAGAGGGTCGCCCAGAAATCTACGTGATGGGTGCTCGAAATCCTTTTACCCTTGGGATGAACAAAAAGAAAAATTGGTTGTTTTGGGGAGATGTCGGGCCGGATGGCAATGTCACCAGCGAAAGAGGCCCATCGGCACATGACGAGATCAACATCGCCAAAGCACCGGGCAACTACGGCTGGCCTTATTTCAATGCTGACAACAAAGCCTACGCAGACTATGATTTTGAGACAGGAGACTTGGGAGCAAAATTCGATCCGCAGCATCCAGTCAATACTTCCGTGAATAACACAGGAGCAAAGGATTTGCCTCCTGCGATACCAGCAATGCTGTACTATACTTTTGATGAGACGGAGCAGTTTCCAAGAGTTGGCAAGGGCTCGCGCTCTGTTGGGGTGGGTGATGTCTATGACTATTATGAGATGAAACGAAAGGGATTTCAATTCCCACTTTACTACCACAACAAACTCTTTGCTTTTGATTGGGCCAGAGATTGGATTATGGTGATTTCTCTCGATGAGGAAGGTAACTTCCTGTCCATTGAGCCATTCTTGGACAAGTCTGTTTTGGCATCCCCGATCAACATGACCTTTGGTCCTGATGGGGCACTCTATGTACTGGAGTATGGGATAGGCTACTTTACGGACAATCATGATTCGAAGCTCATTCGTCTGGATTTTACGTATGGCAACCGCGCACCAGAGGCGAACATAGAGCTGTCGGCGACCAATGGGAGCGTTCCTTTAGAGGTGAATTTTTCCGCCAAGGGTAGCTCAGACTTGGATGAGCAGGACGAGCTAGAGTATATATGGCTCATCGAAGGGCCAAAAGAAATTAACCTGACGGGAGTTGAAGCCACTGCGACGCTGACTGAGCCAGGAGAGTACGAAGTACTGTTGGTCGTCAAGGACAATCACAATGCCAGTGCGACCAGTCGTGCCAGCTTGATTGCAGGGAATGCTAAGCCAGAGTTAACTTTCGAATTTGCAGACAATAGCAGTTTTTACTGGCCGGGTCGTTCGATCAAATACAACTTAGTGGTGAATGACAAAGAAGACGGCACGATAGGAAGTGGGGTTAATGAAAATGAGGTGGCGATTAGTCTGACGCATTACGAAGGCAGTGACAACCGTGCGCCGGCTAGTTTGGCCTTATTGGATGGAATGAGTCAGGATGGAATCGCTCCGGGATTGCGGCTGATACAGTCGAGTGATTGCCGTAGCTGTCACAAAATCAACGAGAAGTCAATCGGGCCAAGCTTCCATGAGGTAGCGGAGCGCTATGACAAAGACTACATTGCCAAAGAGGTTCTCGCAAAGAAAATAATCGGTGGAGGTGTGGGTAACTGGGGAGATGGTGCCATGCCAGCGCACCCAGATTTCACGGTCAAAGCGGCCAAGGAAATTGTAGATTTTATCTTTTCCGTCAACGATGCACCTGCGCAAGAAGCAGAGAAAATTAAAACGAAAGGATCGATTTCGACTCCTAAAGGAAGCCAAGCCAATTATCGTTTTGAAGCAAAATATACGGATCACGGTGGGGTGAAAAACACTGCTTCGTTGACGGCTCTCATGGAAGTGACCCTGACACTGCCAGTCAAACAAGCCGAAGCGGCGGATCATAAAAGTGGTTTTGTGGTGGAAGGAAGTATTGAAGAGGGAGACCGTCGCTTTTTGCGCAGAGAGGGCAAGGAGAGCTATTTTGCATTCGAGGACATTGACCTTACTAATATTAAGCGGCTAGAATTAAGCTATCAGATCACCGCAGCTACGGGAACTGATGAATCAGTGTTGATAGAACTACGCCGAGGCAGTGTAGATGGAGAACTTCTTTCCACCTGCGAATTGAGTGCTAAGAATAAACAAGCAGATATGCGTTTGGAGGCTAAAGGAGCCAGCGATATCTATTTTGTACTGAAATCTCAAGAGACTTCAGTGCCAATAGGAATAGATCAAATAAAATTTCACCTCAACTAATAAGCATCAATAATGAAAAACGAGAGAAGAAAAGCGATCAAATTGATCGGAGCAGCAGGTACAGGCTTGGCCTTGTTTGGCGGGATGAATATCCTGAATTCCTGCAGTCCTTCTGCGCAAAAAGGAAGTGCTGAAGAAGAAACGGCAGAACTGTTTTTCAATATCTCACTGGCACAGTGGTCACTCAATCGCTCGATTTTTGGCAAGGGCCGTGAGTTGAGTTGGGAGGATTTTGGGAAGCGGTTGAAATCTGACCCTGATTCTCTCTTGCAGGGAAATATCGCTGCGGTTGACTTTCCTCTTGTGGCGAGTCGTGATTTCGGGATCAATGCAGTAGAGTATGTCAATACATTTTACTTCTCCAAAGGAACTGATGAAGGGTTTTGGAAGCAAATGAAAATCCGCTGCGATGATTTGGGCGTGAGTAGCCAGTTGATTATGTGTGATGCGGAGGGTAGCCTAGGGGATTTAGATGAAGCAGCTAGAATTCAATCTGTCGAGAACCACTATAAGTGGATCAATGCAGCCAAGATACTAGGCTGTCATAGCATCCGTGTTAACGCGGCAGGCAACGGCACAGCCGATGAAGTGAGGGCGGCAGCTGTCGATGGGCTCGGTCGTCTCACAGAATACGGTGCACAAAATGGTATTCATGTCATCGTAGAAAACCATGGCGGATACTCGTCGGATGGCAAGTGGCTATCGAACGTGATCTCACAGGTGAGCAGCGAGTACTGCGGTACATTGCCTGACTTTGGCAACTTCTGCATCGAGCGTGGTGCAGATGGCTGTGCTAACGAGTATGACCGATATCAGGGCGTGAAGGATTTGATTCCCTTTGCTCAGGGGCTGAGTGCCAAGGCGCATGATTTTGATGCGGAAGGAAATGAGACACACACAGATTTTGCCAAAATGATGCAAATCGCTAAGGATGCTGGGTTCACAGGCTACATTGGTGTAGAGTACGAAGGAGATGTGCTGTCCGAGGCAGACGGTATCAAAGCCACCAAAGCGTTGTTGGAAAAAGTAGGTAGAGTTTAAATTAAGGTTGTTGAGTTTAGACCTGTCAGGTCTAGTTTAGCATAAAGCATTACATTTTTATGATCACAAAGGAAGAAGCACTAGCGGTGCTCAATGAAAATATATTGTCGTTTTGGCAAGAGAAGATGGTGGACGAGACCCGTGGCGGGTTTTATGGTCGTATCGATGGACAGGGGCAGTTGCATGTAGATGCAGACAAAGCCATCATCCTAAATACACGGATTCTATGGACTTTCTCTGCTGCCTACCGGCAGACGAATGATGCTGCACACCTGGCGATAGCTGACCGAGCGTATGATTATCTGACCAGCTACTTTTTTGATACCGAACAAGGAGGAGTGTATTGGTCGTTAGATTGTGAGGGGCAGGTGACCGAAGACAAGAAGCAGGTGTATGCACAGGCTTTTGCGATTTATGCTTTGTCTGAGTATCATCAGGTGAGTCCGCAGCGCGATGCGTTGAAGTTGGCCCAGGGCTTGTTCCAGCTACTGGAACAACATAGTTATGATGCCTCTCGCAATGGATACTACGAGGCATTTGATAGGGAATGGGGCGTGATCGATGATGTGCGTCTCAGTGAAAAGGACATGAATGCGACCAAAACTATGAATACGCACCTTCACATACTGGAGGCATATACCAACCTGTATCGTGTATGGAAGGATGACCAATTGGGGCAGCGTTTGAAAAACCTCATAGAGCTGATGAGCAGTACTTTTATTAGTGCGAGTGATCATTTTAACCTGTTCTTTGATGATGACTGGACACTGCTATCGGACGAGATATCTTATGGACATGATATCGAGGGGAGTTGGTTGCTGGCGGAGGCTGCCGAGGTACTGGGAGACGATGTACTGACAGAGCAAACTAATCTGCTGGCACTGAAAATGGCGGACGCTGCGATGGAGGGATTGGATAGCGATGGAGGACTGATGAACGAAGCATCGCCGCATGGACTCACCGATACGGATAAGCACTGGTGGCCTCAAGCTGAGGCGTTGGTGGGACTCGTCAATGCTTGGCAGGTTAGTGGTAAGGACAATTATTTGGAACAAGCCAATCAGATATGGACATTCACCAAAGCCAATATCATCGATCCGTCAGGCGAATGGTTCTGGAGAGTCAAACGACAAGGAGAGCGTGTAGAATCCGAAGACAAAGCGGGTCCCTGGAAGTGCCCCTATCATAACGGTAGAGCAATGCTGGAGCTGATACATAGGTTGGAGAAGTAGAAGAGGATGGCGGTTACTTCGATATTCAAGATTCATTGTTCGAAATTCGTTATTGTTTTTTGTGAAAAGGAAATGTGTTTATGTTCTTGAGACATTGTTCCAATGATTGGAAAAATGAATATCGAATGCTCAATGTCGAACCTGTCTGCCGAATCAGGCAGGTATTGATTTTTATCCCCAGCAATACAGACTGATCCTAAACGACGAAGGAGCTATAAGGGAGCCCACTTGTGGTAAGAACTGTTAGTATGGAACGGGAAAACAAAAAGGAGTAAGTAGATCGTCTACTTACTCCTTTTTGTTTTGTGCTCACCTGCTTTCTGGGATCAGTTTTTGTCTTCTCGATCCTTTAGCTTTTTATCTTCCACATTCTCATTTAGGAACTCGTTGAGCTTGTCGATGTTCATGCTGGATTTGATCTCACCAAAACTATTGATGTTCATCTCCAGTCCTTCGAGTGCTGGGTTTACTTTGGGCTTGGAAGATTTCTTGTTTTTCATGTGGCTGCAGTCATCGTATCAAAACTCTCTACTGCCTTTTTTATACGATGTGAGACTTCTTTTGTTCCTAAGACTTCCATGATCTTCATGAGGTCTGGGCCACCAGCCTCTCCAGTCACTGCTACACGCAGGATCTGCATGACCATACCCGCTCCTGCCTCATTGTCGGCGAGTACTGCGTGGAAAGCTTCCTGTATCCCCTCGGCAGTGAGTGTCTCTTCGGTATCGAGTTTATCCGCTAGCTGTGGGAGTACGGCTTGTGCAGTTTCCTTCCACTTTTTCTTCACCGTCTTGGCGTCATAGTCTGTAGGCTGACCAAAGAAATAAGCTCCTTTGGTAGACAGCTCAGGGATGAAATCAATGCGCTCTTGTAGCAACGTTGCAATGGCTGTAGCCTTGTCAGCGTCGCAAGTAATACCCGCGGCTGTGGTTTGCACTAGTAGCAGTTGTCCCAGTGCACTAGGTGACATACGACGGATGTATTGTTGGTTGTACCAGATGGCTTTTTGGATGTCAAACTTAGCCCCTGCTTTGGTGATTCGTTCTAGCGAAAATTCTTTGACCAGCTCTGTGAGCGAGTAGATTTCGTTTTCCCCTCCTGGGTTCCACCCTAGGAATGCCAGAAAGTTGACAAAGGCAGGAGACAAGTAGCCCTCTTCTTTGAATCCTTTCAGCTCACCATCTTCTCCTTGACCTTGCCATGCTAGTGGGAATATCGGGAAGCCATGTTTTTCAGCATCTCTCTTACTCAATTTGCCATTGCCGTCAGGCTTGAGGAGTAGTGGCAAGTGAGCAAACTCAGGTATCTCATCACCCCATCCGAGGTACTGATAGAGCAGGACGTGTAGTGGTGCAGACGGTAGCCATTCTTCCCCACGGATCACATGGGTGATCTCCATGAGGTGGTCATCCACGACGTTGGCGAGGTGGTAGGTCGGCATGCCGTCAGATTTCATGAGGACTTTGTCGTCCATGGTAGAGGTGTGGACGTTGACCCAGCCTCTGACGATATCTTTGAGCCTTACTTCTTCTTTAGCGGGGACTTTGATGCGAATCACGTAGGGTTCGCCAGCGTCTAGTTTTGCCTGTACCTCATCGGCTGATAGCGTCAGAGAGTTCTTCATCGTGTTTCGGCTGATGGAGTTGTAGTTGAGCGAATTCGCTTTGGCTGCTTTGAGCGTCTCGCGCATTTCGTCCAGTTCTTCGGGCGTGTCAAAAGCATAGTATGCCTTGTCCTCTGCCAACAGTTGGTCTACATAGCCTTTGTAGAGGTCTTTGCGATCGGACTGTTTGTAGGGGCCAAAGTCACCTCCTTGATCGGGTCCTTCGTCAGGTATGATGCCACACCACGCCAGAGAATCTTTGATGTATTGTTCTGCTCCCTCGACGAATCGAGACTGGTCCGTGTCTTCTATTCTGAGGAGGAACTTTCCGTTGTTTTTCTTCGCAAATAGGTAGTTGTATAGGGCAGTTCTGATACCACCAATGTGTAAAACGCCCGTAGGGCTAGGAGCGAATCTTACGCGTACTTCTTGACTCATCTTTGATTAATTCTATTAAAAAATACCGGATCAAATCCGGTAGGGGCAAAAATCGATATTTATACTTGATTTTTTGCCGTAGCGTTCAATAATATCTATAGCCCTGTGGCTACAGGATAGCTATACAAGAGATCTCTACATTGACATTCTTGGGCAGTGCACTGACCTCTATCGTTTCTCTAGCGGGCGGGTTTTTGAGGAAGTACTCTCCATAGATCGCATTGATTTTAGCGAAATCTCCCATGTCCTTGACGAATATGCTACACTTCACGATGTTGGAAAAGTCCGCTCGGGCAGCTTTCAAAATTGCCTGAATATTCTTCATCACTTGACGGGTTTCGTCTTCTATGTCGCCTTGTACCACTTCGCCTGTTGCAGGGTCTATAGGGATCTGTCCAGACACATAGAGGGTGTTTTCTGCGAAAGTCGCTTGGCTATAAGGCCCGATTGGCTCTGGCGCGTTGGGGGTGTAGATTACTTTGTGCATGACACAAATTTAAAGCAAACTGAAATGCATTTGGGTATGTTGGACGGGATAGTGTGAGATTTGGGAGGGATCTGTTGAGTTCCCTCTGAAACCACTTCATCAGTGGGCTATTTACTTCTCACAATAGAAGGGAGCGGAAGCATTAAAAAAATGAATAAATTGCTGTCAGATGATTATGACAAGGCGGACACTTTCTAATATCACATGAGTTGCAATATAAACACGCATGAAAAAACACATACTAATACCTGTTTTACTTTGCCTTTTTTTTTCGTCTTGTATTGAAAGGCTTGGGACTTTCAAGGGCAAAGCCGGCGTATTGGTAGTCTCTGGCAATATCAATAATCAACCCGGTCCTTATACTGTTAATTTATCTCCGACTAAAGTATTCGGAGAGGGATTTAATTATCAGCTTGTAGAAGGAGCTATTGTTCGGATTTTATCAGATGATGGAGAAGAAATATCTTTGACAGACAGGTATAGAGGCAAGTATACTACTCCTGAGGATTTTGTAGGAGAAGTGGGGAAATCATACCAACTGATGATTACTCTAAGGTCAGGCGAAAGCTACGAATCAGACTGGACAGAAATGAAGCCTGCCATCCCAATCAATACAGTCTATTACACATTGGAAGAGCGGCCTATATTGACTGATGCTGATGTAGTAGTTGATCAGAGCACTTTGGTCTTTTGGTTAGAGTATAATAACGTTAAGGATCAAAGAGATTACTTTAGGTGGAGTTATGTCGAGGATTTTAAAGTGATGTCTCCTTTAGCGATAGTAGTAGGGCCAGAGACTTTAGAAGATTTTCCTGGGTATGGTATTGGAGATGCACCGTATAAATTTTGTTATGCACGGACTTTTGGTTTTGAGTTTCTGAAAGTAGCGGATGATTTGTTAACTGACGGGCAGAGTCAAAAGATAGAATTGACCTATTTCCCTTTTAATAGGAAGTTGGATCTAGAATACTCGATTGAGATCTATCAGCATACGGTCAGCGAAAAGGAATATAACTATTGGGATGCTTTACAGACGCAGTACAATAACGTGGGTAGCATATTTGAAACGAGTAACTACCAAATCCAAGGCAATCTAAAAAGTATAGATGACCCTGACGAATTGGTCCTAGGTTACTTTGGAGTCTCTGCAGCTTCTACCAAACGAGTATTTTTAGTAAAAGGGGAGATTCCGTATGAACATTATTACGCCTGTGGAGGAGAAATACCACCTAGTTGGTGTTTTGATTGCAGATCATATTCTACTAACGCCACGATAGAGAAACCCTCCTTTTGGCCGTAGATCAATGCGGCAGGAGCGGTTGATGACAATCTCAAGGTGCAACTTCGGAGATACTAAAGTTTCAAAAAGGTAATCAATTAGATATAAACACTTATTAGGGCCTGTATCTAACGATTATCTGTTTTTCTAAATACATGTAATCATTGGGATCACTCTGTATTTCTGGGGGAGAGGCAGTAGACCATTTCGTTAGTCAAGATTCATTGTTCGATATTCGTTGTTGTTTATTTATATAAAATAATCACCAATTATGAGTCTTTGAGGTAATATTTAAATGATTGGAATAATGAATGCTCAATGTCGAATATTGATTTTTATCCCCAGAAATACCGACTGATCAAATAATTGACTCTTCTCGATGGGCTGAGTGATCAGGAGTAAGATCTTAGTTGCTGTATTGGTCTTGGAATAGTAAAGTGTTCCAAAGTGCTGAAAGCATTAAACATTTAGCAGAATTCTATCAATGGCAGTAGGTTTTGGATTAACCGTTACTTCTGCCCCCATGTAAGCTTACTTCAGGTCTCATGTAAGCTTATATGACCTCTCAAGTAAGCTTACATGAAGGCCATAGTAAGCTTACTTCAGTGTCAGGTCTCCCTATGTATACAAAAATCTTCGTTTAGAGGGCGATAGGGTATAAAAACACCTTTATTTTTTTAACATATTTTGACGTTTTTAGGGTGGTTATTGGCATCATACTTGTCTTGTAATTGACAAATCCCACACCGAGCGCTCAGTCAGGATTCATTCCAAATATTTTTTTAACATTTTAAATTTTATAGTCATGTCAGTACAATATAAAGTAACTGAGCGTATCAATCCTACGGATCTTACGCTCCCCAAAAAGTTTTATGCAAGAATCAACAATGGCGATGATGTCAGTTTTGACGAATTGACTGAGCTCATCAGCAAAGTATCCAATCTCAACTATGGCACTGTAGTAGGAGCTATAGGGACCTTGATAGAGGTGATAGAGATGCAACTTACCCATGGTAGAAAAGTGAGATTGAGTAATCTCGGTACGTTCTTCTTGACGCTACGTAGTAGCGGTACGGATACACAGGAGGAGTTTCGCAGAGGAGACATCAAAGGTGCGAGAATCAGGTTTCGGCCAGGTCCACGACTCCAGAGGTTGATCCCAAAGTTGCAGTACGAAAAGGTCACAGTCTTCGACAGTACCCAGACGACTCTACCAGAAGGATAAGTTCAACTAAAACGAAAAGCAATGGTTAATTACACACCCTAAAACGGTCTCGCAGTAGTGAGACCGTTTTTATTTGCTAACGATACGCTTTACTATGATGTATGTTACTCTACCGTGACAGACTTGGCTAGGTTCCTAGGCTGATCGACGTTGCAGCCTCGCATGATCGCGATGTGGTAGCTCAGCAGTTGTAGCGGGATCACAGAGATCAGTGGCATGAGTGCCTCGTCACACTGTGGCACTTCGATGACATAGTCTGCCATGTTTGGAATCAAAACATCTCCCTCTGTCACGATAGCAATGACGACTCCTTTTCTAGCTTTTACCTCCTGAATGTTGGAGACGATCTTGTCATACGAGCTGTCTCGTGTCGCGATGACCACCACAGGCATTTCTTCATCGATCAGCGCGATTGGCCCATGTTTCATCTCTGCGGCAGGATAACCTTCGGCATGGATGTAAGAGATTTCTTTGAGTTTGAGCGCTCCCTCTAGTGCTACAGGGAAGTTGTACCCGCGACCTAGGTAGAGGAAGTTTTTGGCATCTTTGAATTTCTCCGAGATCTTTTCGATCTCATCATTCTTCCTCAATACCTTTTTGATTTTTTCAGGGATGTTTTCCAAACCTGAGAGCAGATCCTTCAACTTGCTATCTGTGATGGTTTTTTTCCTCGCAGCAGTAGACAATACGATCATCGTCAGCACAGAGAGTTGTCCTGTGAATGCTTTTGTACTCGCTACACCGATCTCTGGGCCTGTATGTAGATAGGCTCCTTCGTGCGACACGCGGGAGATAGATGATCCTACTACATTAACCACTCCGAGGATGATGGCTCCTTTCGATTTAGCCAGTTCTATGGCGGCTAGGGTGTCTGCAGTTTCGCCAGATTGAGAAATGGCGATGACGACATCTCCTTCGTTGATGACGGGGTTTCTGTATCTGAACTCCGAGGCGTATTCAACCTCCACTGGGATTCTACAGAACTCCTCGAAGAGGTACTCCGCAACCAGTCCAGAGTGCCAGCTGGTGCCACAGGCAATGATGATGATACGCTTTGCCTCGGCTAGATGATCCGCATATTCATGAATGCCTCCTAGCGTTAGTTTGTTGTTTTTCCTATCTACTCTACCACGCATACTATCGGCGATGGAGTTGGGCTGTTCGAATATTTCTTTGAGCATGAAATGCTCATAGCCGCCTTTTTCGATAGCGTCTAGTTCGAGCTCTACTTTTTGGATGTAGGGATCTTGTTCGACATTTTCAATGTTGACGATTTTGAATTCGTCTCTACTTATCACAGCGATTTCTTGGTCGTTGAGGTAGACTACCTCGTCTGTATATTCGATAATAGGTGTGGCATCCGAAGCGATGAAATATTCTTTATCTCCGATTCCTAGCACCATTGGACTGCCCTTTCTAGCCGCGATCAGTTGATCGGGGTTGTCCTGATCCATGATCACAATAGCATAAGCTCCTTCGATAGTGGATAGGGCTTGTCTCACGGCGGCTTCCAGAGTCAGGCCGTGCGACTTGATATCTTCGATGAATGTGATGAGCACCTCTGTGTCTGTATCACTGGCAAAGGAGTAACCTTTAGATTCTAACTCCTTTTTGAGGGAACTGTAGTTTTCGATGATTCCGTTATGGATGATCGATAGCTTTTTGTCACTCGAAAAATGCGGGTGCGCATTTTTGTCATTCGGTTCCCCATGAGTAGCCCAGCGGGTATGACCTATGCCGATGGTGCTTTTGAGCTTTTGGCTTTTGAGAGAGTTCTCTAACTCGGCTACTTTGCCTGCTTTTTTAAAAATCTGTAGTTGGCCGTCTTCGTGTACGGAGACTCCAGTACTGTCATATCCTCGGTATTCGAGACGTTTGAGTCCTTTGATGATCAAAGGATAAGCTTCTTGGTTACCCAGATAAGCTACGATTCCACACATATACCTTAGTTAGGTTTGGAGTAAAATATTTTCATTTTGATACTGTCCTGCGGGATGATCGATCGATCAATAGACATAGGATCGGTAGATAGTAGTACTAGACTATTACGTATAGATTCTCCCTCTTCTGGTTTTAGATCGATGTATCCATTATTGACAGACTGGGCAAATAATGTAGCAGCGCCACGGTATTTGACCGCAGAGGTATCAATGGGCAAGTTGAGTAACAGCAGTGAACCTGTGAGATAACCTATGTCAGTCATGACTCCCGTTGTATAGAGATTTTGGGCCGAAAGCCCGTTGATATTGATCTGAGATTGGTCACCGATGAAGTACAGTCTTAAGTTTTTGACCTTGTTGTTCAGCGGAGTTTCTGTGCCTTCTGATACTAATTCGAACTCAACATTGTTGAGCTGAATGAGCTCATTACCGTCAGCTTCTAAGAAATCAACTAATGGCTGTAGACTGAGCTTTGGATGTATACCAGAAGCAGGATTGATATAGAGTTTGTTGTCTCCTGTAGAGAAATTCTCCAAATTGTCACCGATGTGATTACCGATCAGGCTTCCCGTGCGATCTGTCGTGATCTTGTTATATTTTGCATTAGCTGCTGATAGTGAAAAGTTGACCACAAGACTGTCTGCATATACGGTGTCTGCCTCTAGATGATAGTGTACATTGAGAGCCGTGAGCCCTGTGGAGAGATATTCTATCATTGCAGTATTCGTTTCGTCTGGCACGATCGCTATTCCTTTGAAGTCTTCACGAAGCAACTGTGCTCTGTCTGATTGTCTAGCAATTTCAAATAGTCTTTCAGCCCAAGTTTGGTTGAGTTTGAAATGCACTGTGTCACTCGAAGGATCTTCTAGTGTCAGAGAATCCATTCGCGGAGTGAAAGAGAATCCATGTGCTGATTCTGCGGGTAGAATAGGCGTTTCGAAATCAGCGAGGTAATACACGCCAGAAAATAACTGGTCATCGACTTCATGAATACTTAGCGTCTGTGAGGTGACGGTAGCCTCGCTCGAGCTAATATCACCATAGTTGAGCGTCAGGACTGCCGAATCAATCACATATTTAGTCCATAGTGTGTCTACTACTATTGGGTCTGTACTGAGAGTGTCTAGTCTAAATACCAGAGGCTGTACACTCGACACGGTAGAGAGCTGTGCATAAGCAGTGGAGCTTGTGCTGCCGAATACATCGTCGGTGATTTTTCCGATCAGAAACCGGAACTGTTCACCAGTACTTGTCCTAATGCTGTCTATGAATACGTTTTGGGCGGGGAGGAGTAGTTCTTCGTAGTACACTCCTGTTTCGATACCGTCTGGATCTAATCCTAAACCAACTTCACTCGGGTCTTCACAAGAAAAAATGGTTAGGGTTGCGAAAATCAACAACCCAGACCAATTTTTATCCAACAAGTTCATTATATAAATTATAGTAAGAATCTAAGTAATTGTCGTCCTTTTGAATGGTTTCGACTTTTTTGTCCTTAGGTGCGGCACTGATCAGTTGATCAATTTTGTCACCTACTTCTGCTTTAGAACTGATGACTGCATCTGCATATTCCATACCAAGCTTAACAAAGCCTTCGTAATCGGCAGTGAGCAAATGATCTAACATGCTCTCGTCTATGTCCATCATCATCGCCTTGTTGATCAAGTTGCCTTGGAACTTGTGGTCAAATGAGTTGCCATAGATGTTGTAGATCGACTTTGCATCCTTAAATATGGGATCGTTTTTGTAGGTCGTCTTCAAATAGAGCGGAATAAAGCTTGTCATCCAGTCGTTGCAATGTACGATGTCTGGTGCCCAACCCAATTTTTTAACTGTCTCCAAAACACCTTTACAGAAGAAAATAGCTCTTTCGTCATTGTCTTCATGGAATTTTTCTTCTTTATCGAAAAACACAGACTTTCTGTGGAAGTAGTCTTCGTTATCGATGAAGTAAACTTGGAGTTTGGCATTTGGGATAGAAGCCACCTTGATGATCAAAGGTTTCTCTTCGTCACCTACTGCAATGTTGATTCCTGAGAGTCTAACTACCTCGTGTAGTCTGTTCTTACGTTCGTTAATTAAACCGAATCTTGGGACCAAAATTCGTATTTCCATTCCTCGTTCTTGCATAGCCTGGGGCAAGGCTCTAACAAAATCTGCCACTTCTGTGGTCTGTAAAAATGGGTTTATTTCATTTGCAACATAGAGAATCTTATACTGTGACATAAACCTTGATTTTTAAATATGTTATTATTTCAAAATGACCACAAAATTATACTATTTTTGGATCATTTTCAACTATAATGCCTTTTAACATCGAGGCAGTCTGGATTTATCCTCTCATATGATCGTTTATCGTAGTATTCATGACTTGCGCGCTGCGCTAGATGCTGAGCGTGCTCATGCTAAAACCATCGGTTTAGTTCCTACTATGGGAGCTTTGCATGCGGGGCATATGTCACTGTTGGCACAGAGTGTAGAGCACAATGACCTAACGGTATGTAGCTTGTTCGTCAATCCTATTCAATTCAATAATCCTGAGGACTTGAAAAAGTACCCTATAAATGAAGTCGCTGATTTCGCCAT
This sequence comes from Reichenbachiella agariperforans, assembly GCF_900142205.1. GTDB lineage: Bacteria > Bacteroidota > Bacteroidia > Cytophagales > Cyclobacteriaceae > Reichenbachiella > Reichenbachiella agariperforans. The sequence continues at coordinate 405,693 of NZ_FRAA01000004.1, read as the reverse complement.
GCTAGAATCTAATGGTTGCGATATTGTCTTTGCTCCGGACCAAGGGGAAATGTATGGTGAAGAGATAGGATTGAAGATGAATTTCGGAGTATTAGAGAGCGTACTGGAAGGGGAATTTAGACCAGGACATTTTTCAGGAGTGGGTGTGGTCGTTTCTAAGCTATTCAATATAGTACAGCCACACCGTGCCTATTTTGGACAAAAGGATCTACAGCAGTTGGCAATTATTCGTAAGCTGACCAGAGATTTAAATTTTCCAATCCAGATAGTGGGAATACCTATCATGAGAGAAGCCAATGGTTTGGCCATGAGTTCTCGTAACATGCGGTTATCCGATGCACAGCGAGATATTGCAGCACAGTTGTACGTGGCTATGTCATCGATCAAGGAAGACTTGGATAGGAATGTGCCGATAGAGAAAAGTATTGCTTTGGCCAAGGATAGCCTGCGGCATATGGAAGGAATCCAACTAGAATACATGGAGATCGTAGACTCAGACACGATGCAGCCCGTCTCCAAAATAGAGAATGACAAGAATATATCGATTTGTGCCGCTGCATTCGTAGGAGAGGTCAGAATCATCGATAATTTATACATAGCCCAAAATAGATAGTGAAAATATCGACTGTTTTAAAGTTTAGTGTTTCTATAGTCTTAGCAGGGCTAATATTTTATTTCGTTTTTAGAAATGTGTCTTTTAGTGATTTTACCGAGAGACTTTCTAGTGTCAGTTATGGTTGGGTCTTTCTATCAATGGCCTTGTCTATCGTTAGTCATTTACTTAGGTCATATCGGTGGAATCTAATGCTGGAACCCTTGGGTTATAAGCTGACGCTCTGGAGGACATTTTTGGCATTGATGTCAGGATACTTGGCCAATTTGGCTTTCCCAAGACTAGGAGAAGTGACAAGATGCGGTGTGCTCAAACGAAACGATGGCGTGCCGATTACAGTCGGTTTTGGATCGGTAATCACAGAGAGGGTATTGGATTTTTTGATCTTACTGAGTTTGATTGCCTTGGATCTGATCCTAGAGATGGATCAGATACTAGACTATTTCATGACGTCTGTGCGCTATGATCAATGGCGAGCTAACGGTTGGCTAATCGCGGTGGTAATAGCCATTCTACTTGTAGGAGGTGTGGTTGGGGTGTTGGGTCTTAGATACATTCTCAAAAATGAATATAGCAACGAGACGTTAAATAAAATACGAGCAAAGCTGGCTGATATGGTCAATGGACTGATGTCCATTCGAAAAGTGAAGAGCCCAGTGGGGTATATTCTCTCTACTATTGGGATATGGGTTTTGTATTTTTTGATGAGTTACGTGATTTTCTTTTCCATGGATGCAACTTCCTTTTTGGGGTTTGGAGCAGGTCTGTCCATACTAGCTGCCGCGGGGGTAGCTATGGCTGCTCCGGTGCAAGGTGGGATTGGTGCTTACCATGCTTTGGTTAGTGGTGTGTTGACGATCTATGGAGTGGAAGCGACTACTGGTTTGTTTTTTGCGACGATGCTGCATACCTCACAGGTGATTATGTACATAGTGGTAGGAGGTGCGTGCTTGGTCATTAGTTTGTTTGTTAAGAAAAGAATTAGAACAGAATTTAGCATTTGACGTAATGTCATTTGAGCGGCTATAGCCATTACATATATATTCTTAGAAGTATGATAGTTATATTAATTGTATTCATGATTGTTGGCTTTATAGTGAGCAATCGTTTGAAGAGCAAGTTTAAGAAGTACTCACAGGTCGGGTTACAATCTGGTTTATCGGGTAGGGAGATAGCGGAGTTGATGCTCCGGGACAACGGGATCACGGATGTGAAAGTAGTTTCAGTACAGGGACAATTGACGGATCATTATAACCCAGGCAATAAAACTGTCAACCTGAGCCCGGAGGTTTATGGAGGACGCAGTGCAGCAGCAGCTGCTGTAGCATCACACGAATGTGGGCATGCGGTACAGCATGCCACAGCCTACAGCTTTTTGGAGTTTAGGTCTGCCATGGTGCCCATTCAGAACTTGAGCGCCAAGGTGCTAAACTTTCTGATGATAGGGATGTTTCTTTTTGGGAGCATGGTCTATGCGATGAATATGCAGACGATATTCTTGGTGATAGTAGCAGCACAGGCAGTGATTACCTTGTTCGCGTTGGTTACGCTACCTGTGGAGTTTGACGCCAGTAAGCGTGCATTGGCATGGATAGACAGACGAGGTGTCGTTACAGCAGAGGAGCATGTGATGGCTAAAGATGCCTTGCATTGGGCGGCCATGACTTACGTGGTAGCAGCCATATCGGCGATTACTCAGTTGCTCTATTTTGTGATGCTATTTTTAGGCGGTAGCCGAGATTGATTTGTTCGATTCGAAGAAATGAAAAGGCTTGAGAGATCAAGTCTTTTTTTGTGCTCTCTAGAAATAAAGTATGCGCGCATACTAATGTTTGATCAGATTGATTTATTTTCACTCTAGAACATTAAACGCTTAGAAGATGAATTTCGATTACTCAGAAGAACACTTAGCTGTTAGAGAGGCAGCTAGAGAATTTGCAAAAAACGAATTACTGCCTGGCGTAATAGATCGGGACGAAAAGCAGCAATTTCCAGCAGACCAAATCAAGATGATGGGAGAGTTGGGTTTTATGGGGATGATGGTGCGACCTGAGTATGGAGGTGGAGGGATGGATACGGTGTCTTATGTACTCGCCATGGAAGAGATTTCTAAAATTGATAGTTCTTGTTCTGTTTCTATGTCGGTCAACAATTCTCTGGTATGCTGGGGGTTGGAAAAATACGGTACGGAGGAACAAAAACGGAAATATCTGAAACCATTGGCCTCTGGGCAAATTATTGGTGCTTTTGCACTCTCTGAGCCAGAAGCAGGGTCGGATGCTACCTCTCAGCACACCACCGCAGCAGATATGGGTGATCATTATCTATTGAATGGTACGAAGAACTGGATTACCAATGGCAGTACGGCTTCCGTGTACATTGTCATGGCACAGACCGATCCCGAAAAGAAGCACAAAGGGATAAATGCACTGATTGTCGAAAAGGGGCAAGAAGGCTTTGCGGTAGGCCCAAAGGAAAATAAATTGGGTATACGAGGTTCGGACACCCATTCTTTGATGTTTTCGGATGTGAAAGTCCCAAAAGAGAACAGGATTGGTGATGATGGGTTTGGGTTTAGCTTTGCGATGCAAGTGTTAAACGGCGGGCGTATCGGGATTGCCTCTCAGGCATTAGGGATTGCTTCTGGCGCGATGGAGTTATCCATCAAGTACGCAAAGGAGCGCAAGACATTTGGAAAGCCTATTGCCGAACATCAGATGATTCAGTTTAAACTTTCCAAAATGTCTACTGAGATAGAAGCGGCAAGGTTGCTGGTGCTACAAGCGGCAATGAAGAAAGATAAGGGGGAGTCTTTCGTGAAGGAAGCAGCAATGGCTAAATTGTATGCCTCACAAGTCGCAATGGATACTACCGTAGAGGCGGTGCAGATCCATGGTGGCTATGGCTTTGTCAAGGAATACCATGTAGAACGATTGATGCGAGACGCAAAAATCACACAGATTTATGAGGGTACATCAGAAATCCAAAATATCGTTATTGCTCGGGAGATATTGAAATAATATAAAAGTACAGGGGTGTTTAACTTCGGTTTGATTTTGTGATTTTTCTAGAAAATATTAGATTTATACAATGCTATGTTTGATATTTGCTGGTATTCGATGGATAATCCTAAATAATTTACAGTGGAAGACTATAATAAAATCATAGAGTCGCTCGGCGTTAGATTTATTTCGGCTAAGAATATTAATATTTTGCAGCCAGTTACGATAGAAAATTACTACGATGTGGAGAACGTGTTTATTTACGTTCACAAGGGTGAAATGTCTGTAGGGAAAGACAAAGAGGTCGTAGGAGAGAGTGAGATATTGTTCGTGCCCGGAGGTAAAATGGTGTCATTGACCTATGGTAGTGGTCAGGCTTTGAGTCTGTCTAATGACGATTTTATTAACAATAAGGAGAAGTTCTTTCAGAATAACGAAAAATTCAGCTCACTCCATGAGCATGATAATGTTACGATGATCAATTTCGAGGCGAAGGTGTTTGACACAGTCAATTTCTTTGCTTCTCTCGATATTCCGCCATTTGTGATCCGAAACAATAATAAGTTGATTTCACTGGCCAAAGAGATCGTGAGAGAGATTTATTCAGATGCTCCTGGGAAGGCACGAATCGTCAAATTGGAAACCGAGTATGTGGTGGTAGAGTTGATCAGACATATACTGGACCAAGGACTTTTCGTGGAGCAATTGGCTACCAATTCTACATATTTTAAGGATCCCCGATTAATAGATATCTTTTCTTACATTAAAGATCATCTCAATGATGACCTGTCGAACAAAGCCTTGGCTAATGTCGCAAATGTATCTGAGGATTATGTGGGGCAGTATTTCAAGATGCTGACAGGAATCAATCCACAGGATTACATAGAGTATCAGCGAATGGAAATGGCCGTCAATATGTTACGTACGACCAAGAAAAGCATTAGAGATATTGGTAAAGAAGTGGGCTTCAAAGACACGGCTTATTTCTGCCGACGATTCAAAATGATGTTTGGTATACCTGCAGGAAAGATGAGACGAAGAGAATCACTGATGAACGTCTAAGGCGGCGTTCATACTATGTATCTTTTCACTGACTTCTATCAGGAGATTTTGATCTTTTTCCAGCGCATTGCCAATGACTATAACATCTGCGCCAGCTTCCAGTGCTAGGTTGACCTTACTTATCGAATTGAGTCCTCCCCCTACAACGAGAGGGACTGATGTCGATCGAGACACTTTCGTAATGATTTTTTGAGGAATAGGTGTTAGTGCACCACTCCCTGCATCGAGGTAGATGGTCTTGAGACCAAGCATTTCACCAGCCATGGCGGTACAGGCTGCTATCGTAGTTTTGTCTGAAGGGATGGGCGTGGTATTGCTCATGTAACTGGCCGAAGTGGCAGGCCCTGAATTGACCAGCATATAACCCATTGGGATGATCTCTAGCTTGCTCTTTTTTAGAATAGGCGCTGCTAGGACATGCTGTCCGATAAGGAACTCAGGGTTCCTCCCTGATATTAGTGACAGGAGCAGGATTCCATCTGCATTAGAATCAATCTGAATATTGTTCCCTGGAAAAATCAACACCGGTATATCTGTGTTTGACTTGATGAGCGCTATGACTTTAGAGAAGTTGTCGTTGGTAATTAGGCTACCTCCTACGAAAATATAATCTACCCGATTTTCAACGCATAGATGTAGCGTTTGCATCAAGTGAGTCACTTCATCGATCTTGTCAGGATCAATGAGAACGGCGAGCGATTTTTTATTGCAAGCTTTATTTTTTTCGAGTTGTCCCAGTAGACTCATTCGTTTGATTTGATTGATGGGAGTTTAATTTTTCTACTGCCAAAGGTAATAGTTTCGTTATTGCTAGAGATAGTACAGATCGCCCAATCGTTTCTGCGAGCTTTGGAGAGCTAGTTTTTGCTATCACGGGTGAGACTTTCTGACGTTTAGGCTTAGAGGGAGAAAATAATCTGTATAGGGTGTATGCCCCAACTATGCCTGCGGTGACGATTCCAAGCGTTTTTAACGTTTTTACGAGCTGCTCTTCTAGTTCGGAGGTTTCTTTATTCAGTTGGTAGCGAAGTTCCTCTTCGGTTTTCTTCATTTTTTCTTTGACGCGGAGGTTTTGGAGATCTTTATTCTTCATCGTGTTGGTCGTTTTTGTCAAAACTAGAAATCATTTTCTCTTCGAAGAAGGACTCTAGTTTGCCTGATTTGAGAAAATAAAACACAACGGATAGAATCAAAGCATAAGCGCCTGCAACGACCATAAAACCAAGATAACTGCTTTGAAATTGTTCATTGAGGAGGTAGGCTAATCCCATACTAATAAAGAAAAGGACTACCAGTGCTGTCAATACAATGATGGAATAGGCTATGACTTGAGCAACTACCCTAGAGATGTGTTGGCTCATATCTAGTTTAAATAGCTCAATTTTCACTTTGAGATAGTCTGCGAATGCTTCTTTTAGTTTGTTGATATTGAACATATCGGTGTTTTTGGGCTCGTTACTAATTTGGATATAAATATAAACGAATTGGGATAGACTACTTTCTTATTACCTAATAGTAATTGACTTGAATCTAGACCAGATCTAATTGTAAACGAACGGAAGTGGAGGAAGTTTACATAGATAGCTCATTGAGCGCTATCCATGCCATCAGGCCTGGTCCTAATTCTAAGGCTTCTTCGTCTATATCGAAGGTAGAGGTATGCACGGCAGAGATGATGTTTTTTTCCTCATTTCTAGTTCCCAGACGATAGAAACAGGCATCTGCTTTTTGGGAATAGTAGGCGAAATCTTCTGCACCCATCCATACATCTAAGTCTACCACATTTTCTTCGCCGAGATAGGAGATGGCTGATTGACGTGCGCGTTCGGTTAGTTCTGGTTCGTTTTTCAGGAAAGGGTAACCTACTTGGATGTTAAAATCACAAAAGCCTCCCATTGATTCTGCTAGTCCTTCTGCCAGTTTTTTCATTCGGACGTGTGCTTCTTTTCTCCACTTTTCATCCAAGGTTCTAAATGTACCTTCTATTTTCACTTCACTTGGGATGACATTGGTTGCACCCATCGCTTCTATCTTGCCAAAAGTGAGTACGCTTGGCGTTTTAGGGCTTGCCATTCGACTGACTACCTGCTGGAGTGCTACGATGATGTGAGAGGCAATGAGTACAGTGTCCACACAAAGTTCTGGGAGTGCGCCATGTCCGCCTTTCCCTCGTACGGTGACGTAGATTTCGTCGGCACTAGCCATGTACATTCCCTTGCGGAACCCCACTTTTCCTACGGGGATCAGTGGCATGACGTGTTGTCCAAAAATGGAAGTAGGCTTAGGGTTCTTTAAAATCCCTTCCTTGATCATGAGTGATGCCCCTCCGGGGAAAACTTCCTCTCCTGGCTGGAAGATGAATTTCACCGTTCCTTCGAACTGATCTCGGAGTTCGTGGATAATTCGGAGACAAGTCATCAGTGACGAGGTGTGTACATCATGACCGCAGGCGTGCATGATGCCAGGCTTGGTTGATTTGTAGGGTTTTAGGCTTTCTTCCTTGATAGGGAGGGCGTCCATGTCCCCACGAAGTGCGGTGATTTTCTTTTCTGGATTTTTACCTTCTACGATGGCTTCTATTCCATTTCCGGCAATACCAGATTTATATTTTACGCCTATTTTTTCTAGAAAAGCTATGATGTAAGCAGCCGTTTCAGTTTCCTCAAACGACAACTCAGGGTAGGCATGCAGATGCCTCCTGTTGGCAATTGTGTCTTCATGAAACGTGCTAGAAAGCGATTTTATCTTATTGATTAAATCCATAGGTAAATTTTTGGCAAGTTAGTCAATTTACCGTTTTGCTATGAGTGAATCTTAACGATTGTCGTAAAATTTAAATCAGATTTAACAAAACACAATGATTGTTGAATGTATCGTAATTTTTATGAGGGGGGCTTAATTGTCTATTTGAATCTTTGCGGGGATAAGTACTGCGCGTGAGAAGGTTTTCTTGAGGGTATTGTAGTCTTTGTTTGCTTCTAGTTTGCTGTAGTACTCGCCGACCTTGACCTTGTAGTTGGGCTGATCATAGATGACCCTAGGTCTTTGGTTTTCTAGTAGATCGTAGGCTCTGCTTTTGTACCCATTTGCTTGGTCACGACTGTTGCCGGAGTAGATTTGAATAGAGAAGCCATCGACATAGTTTACGTCTTTTCTTGTGTCAACAATGATGTTAGTGATGCTGTCTAGTTCCACTCTGATGTCATGTGAGGGAGCTGGAGCAGTGATACGTACTTCCTCTATAGGCGTTTCCTTAGTGTCTTTATCTAAGGTGATGTCATCTTCTTTGTATTCCTTTCGGTATATAGAGAGGTCTTCACTATAAGAACTGTTGCTTATTGTTTTGGATGCACTGGGTGCGCAAAATTGAAGCAGTGTAGCGATGGTGATGATTGGGAACAAAGCCAACGGGTTAATATGGTGATGATTTTTCAAAGCACTAAAGATATATGGATTCTATTAATTCTCAATAATGACACAATTATTAGCCGCTACGTCTGCTTCTACGCTCTTGAACTTTACGTCCTTTTTTACTGTCCCGTTGGCATATTGAACTGAAACTTTGTCATTTCGTCCATACACTTTATTAGACTTAATAGGGGCTGTTTTTTCTACAGGAGCGGTGCGGTTTGCGTTTGGTTGTCGGTTGCCTCCGCTTAGCGCAGAAGAAGATTCCTCTTTGCTTTCTTGGTAGTTTTGTGTAGCACGCTGACGTCTTGCTTCTTGTACTTCTTCTGGATCTTGAATAGGGATTTCAGCTTTGGTCAAGAAAGATACGGTGTCTTCATTGACCCTGGATATGAACTGTTTGAACATCTGGTATGACTCAAATTTGTATACCAAAAGAGGGTCTTTTTGTTCGTGAACAGCCATTCTTACGGACTGTTTTAGATCGTCCATTTCTCTGAGGTGTTCTTTCCAAGTCTGGTCAATGATGGCTAATGCAATCAGTTTTTCCATCTGCTTGATCAATTCACGCCCTTCAGACTCTACTGTTTTTTCCAAGTTGGCTACTACACCGATTTGTTTTTGCCCGTCAGTAAATGGGACTTTGACTTCTTTGAATGTAGCACCTCTGGTGGTGAGAATATTCTTCATGACAGGGAGAGATTTCTCAGCCACCATTTTGTTTTTCGTACGATAGTTGGCAAGTGCCTCTTGGAAAAGCTGTTCGCCTAACTTGTCTTCTGACGTACCTAAGAATTGATCTTGTGATAATTTGGTATCTAAGCCTAAAGTGCTCAAGCCATTGAGTTTGAAACTCTCATAATCATTGCTCGCTTTGGCATTGCTTGCTAACTCTTCAGAAGTGTCATACATCATGTTGAGTATGTCTAGGTCGAGTCTTTCGCCGAATAGGGCATTCTTTCTTCTCTTGTAGATTACTTCTCTTTGAGAGTTCATGACATCATCATATTCGAGGAGGTGCTTTCTAGAGGCAAAATTGTTTTCCTCTACTTTCTTCTGTGCGCGCTCGATAGATTTGGTAATCATGCTATGCTGGATAACCTCTCCTTCTTCTAGTCCGAGTCTATCCATGATTTTGGCAATACGGTCAGAGCCAAACAGGCGCATCAAGTTGTCTTCCAGCGATACGAAAAACTGAGAAGACCCTACGTCACCTTGACGACCTGATCTACCTCTAAGCTGTCTGTCTACACGTCGGGATTCATGTCGTTCGGTACCGATGATAGCAAGACCACCAGCAGCCATAGCTTCTTTGGTGAGTTTAATATCTGTACCACGACCTGCCATGTTGGTAGCGATGGTGACTGTACCAGGCTTACCCGCTTCGGCTACTACATCAGCTTCTCTAGCGTGTTGTTTGGCGTTAAGAACCTGGTGTTGGATACCTTTCATGTTTAGCATTCTACTGACAAGCTCGGAGATGTCTACGGATGTAGTACCAACGAGTACAGGTCTGCCTGCTTTAGTGAGTGTGACAATTTCATCTGCCACAGCGTTGAATTTTTCTCTTGTGGTTTTGAAAACCATGTCTTCTCTATCGTCGCGCTGAATAGGTCTGTTGGTAGGGATGACGATTACATCCATTTTATAGATTTCCCAGAACTCACCTGCTTCCGTTTCTGCAGTACCTGTCATTCCTGACAGTTTGTGGTACATACGGAAGTAGTTTTGGAGTGTAACGGTCGCATACGTTTGCGTAGCATCCTCTACTTTGACATTTTCTTTTGCTTCTATTGCTTGGTGCAGTCCGTCTGAGTAACGTCGACCATCCATGGCACGTCCCGTTTGCTCATCTACGATCATTACTTTGCCGTCTACCACGATGTACTCCGTGTCTTTCTCGAATAGCGAGTAAGCTTTGAGTAGTTGATTGACAGAGTGAATTCTTTGTGCTTTGGCAGAATAGTCTCGGATCAAGGCTTCCTTTTGATGAAGCATGTCCGACTCGTTGAGTTCAGTATTGTTCTCTAACTGAGCGATTTCCATCCCTATATCTGGGAGGATGAAAAAGTGTGGGTCTTCGCCTGATCCAGTGATCAGGTCAATTCCTTTGTCAGTTAATTCGATACCATTGGTTTTTTCGTCAATAGTGAAGTATAGTGGCTCGTCTGCCTCTGGCATCAGTTTTTGATTGTCTGCTAGGTAGACGTTTTCAGTTTTTTGCAGCACCTGTCTGATTCCCGTTTCACTCAGGAACTTAATCAAAGGTTTATACTTTGGTAATCCTCTAAAGGCTCTGAATAGCGCTAGCCCACCTTCGTTTTCATCACCAGCAGCAATTTTCTTTTTGGCTTCATTGAGATATTGGCCGACCTCTTTTCTTTGAGCTTCTACCAGTTTGGCAATTCTTGGTTTGAGCTCATAGAATTCGTGCTCGTCTCCTTTCGGGATAGGGCCAGAGATAATGAGTGGCGTACGCGCATCATCAATCAATACTGAATCGACCTCATCGACCATGGCAAAATGGTGTTTGCCTTGTACTAATTCGTCTGGGTGGTGTGCCATGTTGTCTCTGAGGTAATCAAAGCCAAATTCGTTGTTGGTACCGTAGACGATATCACATTTGTATGCTTGTCTACGCTCAGGAGAATTGGCTTTGTACTTGTCTATACAATCTATGGTGATGCCATGGAATTCAAAGATAGGGGCATTCCATTCTGCATCCCTTTTGGCTAGGTAGTCGTTGACTGTAATGACGTGTACGCCTTTGCCAGACAGACCGTTTAGGAAGGCTGGAAGGGTCGCTACCAAGGTTTTCCCTTCCCCTGTCATCATCTCTGCAATCTTGCCTTGGTGTAGTACTACACCTCCGACGAGTTGAACGTCGTAGTGGATCATATTCCACTCTACGTCGACCCCAGACGCTACCCATTTGTTGTGCCAGATCGCTTTTTCTCCCTGTATTTCTACATGTGGCTTTTTGGCAGCATACTCTTTGTCTAGCATCGTCGCTTCTACTACGAGTTGTTTGTTTTCTGTCAATCGACGTGCGGTATCTTTGACGATGGCGAATGCTTCAGGCAGAATCTGTAGGAGTACTACTTCGAGTTCTTCGTCTCTGTTTTTGGCGAGCTTGTCAATTTTTGCAAAAACATCTTCTTTCTCATCGATATCCATGTCAGGATTGTTGTCGATGGTTTCGTGATGTTGGGCTATTTTGTCATCTATTTCCTGTAGGTGGGCTTGAATTCTATCCCGTAGTTCTTGTGTCTTCGCTCGTAACTGGTCGTCAGAGAGAGGGCTTAGTTTTGCATATTCACCATTGATTAGGTCTATGTATGGCAAAAGATCTTTTAAATCTCTGTCGGCTTTGGTTCCGAATACTTTTGCAATGCCTTTGGTCAATAAATTCAACATAAAATATAATGGTTAAACTATGTGCTGTTAGCCTAGTCGTTTTATAGTTATTTAAAAATCAGTGAACAGATTCGTGGTCTGAGTGGGTATTGTCTTAGGCTTAAAGCCATGTTCAAAAACCCATGCCATGCTGTCTGAGAGGAGTGTTTCAAAGAAACAATTCTTCAGACGTATTCTGTTCTTTTTTTGTCCGAATTGGCTTGTGCGGTTTTCGGATTAAATGAAGTCGTAAATTTAATTTCTTTTTAATTCTAGCCTATGCATTCATGTTTTATTCCCTTAAGAATTTGCAGAATGCATGCTTGATTATGAGAAGAAGCTTTCAAAATCTTGCCAAAGGGAAAAAGAGAGACAAATTGGCAGTTAGAGAAAGGGAGGCTGTTTAGATATTTATGCTGCCTTCGAATACCTGTTCAGCAGGGCCGATTAGTTTGATGTTTGTGAAGCCTCCATTGTTTCGTTCGAACTGAACTTGAAGGCGGCCGCCTTTCGACTGAACATCAATAGGGCTCATGAGGCCTTTATCCGCAGAGGCTAAGCATGAAGCCGTGATGCCTGTCCCACAAGAAAGGGTTTCGTCTTCTACACCACGTTCATAGGTTCTGACGAACACTTCGTGTTGGTTGATGATCTCTACAAAATTGACATTTGTACCGTTGGGTTGGTAGGCTTGTGAATAGCGGATGGTCGCTCCTTGTTTTACCACGGGAGCGGTTTCGGCTTTCTCTACAAAAATGATGTGATGGGGTGATCCGTTATTTAGGAAGTAGTGATCTTCGAATTGTTCGGGTAGTACTTGGTCTTTCATCGATAAGTGTACGATCCCGTCTTTTACTTCGGCAGCATACTGTCCGTCGATGGTGTTGAACTCTGTAGTATCTTGAATAACGCCAAGGAACTTGGCAAAGTTGACAGCACATCGGCTGCCGTTTCCACAGAGGCTTTGTGATCCGTCTGCGTTGAAATAGACCATGTCAAAATCTAGTGAGGGGTGGTTTTCGATCAGTATAAGACCATCTGCACCTATGCCTGTTCGGCGGTTGCATAGTCGGGCGATTAATTGGACATCATGCGGAAAGACGGATTCTCTATTGTTTATCATGATGAAATCATTGCCGGTGCCTTGGTATTTGTAGAACGAAATTGACATAGCGCAAACATTGTTGGTTTGAGTTGTTACGGATTAGTACAAATTGGGTTTGTTGAACTAAAAAAAGCCATTCGTCGGTAGACGAATGGCTTTCAATTCCTTTGGTGAGGAAGAATTATAGTTTCTCCTTAATTCTCGCCGCTTTACCTTTTCTGCCTCTCAAGTAGTATAGTCTTGCTCTTCTCACTTTACCTTTTCTCAATACTTCGATTTTATCGATGTTTGGAGAAGATAATGGGAAAATTCTCTCTACAGCAATGCCGCTTGATATTTTTCTTACAGTGAAAGTCTCCCCGTTTGTGTTAGGGTTTTTTCTCTGCATTACTGTTCCTTGGAACTGCTGGATTCTCTCCTTAGTACCCTCGATAATCTTAACGTGGATGTTTACAGTATCGCCAGGACCGAAAGTAGGGAACGATCCTCTTCTTTCTTTATATTCTTCTTCGATAAGTTTTATTAACTCGCTCATTTTTTTAGCTTTTATACCCTTCTCAAAAATCGGACTGCAAATATAGGAAATATATTTTCAAATTGTAATTATGATTTGAAGATAATTACTTGAATTTCTGATGTTTTGATGGGGTGTTATTATTTTATGTCTTCACTGAGTAAATCAGGTCGTTTTTCCTGAGTTCTTTTTACTGCTTGTTTAAACCGCCAGTCATTGATTTTAGCTTCATGTCCAGAGGTGAGAACTTCTGGCACTGTCCAGCCTTTGTATTCTGCGGGTCTGGTGTAGACTGGAGGTGCTACTAGATTGTCTTGAAATGAATCTGTCAGTGCCGAGGTTTCGTCGTTCATCACGCCCGGAATGAGACGGATGACAGAGTCTGCTACGACTGCAGCTGCTAGTTCACCACCAGTCAATACATAGTCTCCAATACTGATTTCTCTGGTTACTAGATGCTCACGTACACGTTCGTCTACTCCTTTGTAATGACCACAGAGTAGGATCATGTTTTCGTTGAGACTGAGTTCGTTCGAGATGCCTTGGGAGAGGAGTTCCCCGTCAGGACTCATATAGATGATTTCGTCGTAGTTTCGTTGTGCTTTTAGTCCCGAAATGCATTTTTCGATAGGCTCTATCATCAGTACCATGCCTGCACCACCGCCGAAAGCATAATCGTCTATTTGATTGTGCTTGTTGACGGCATAGTCTCTCAGGTTATGTATGTGGATGTGAGCTACATTCTTGTCTGCAGCACGCTTAAGTATACTTTGATCCACCGTGCCTGTAAACATCTCAGGTATACATGTGATAATATCAATCCTCATTGTCCTCTAGATATACTTCTAATAATCCTTCAGGTAATTTCGCAAGAATGATGTTTTTCTCAAAATCTACCGATTCAATGATTTGATCGTTGATCGGGATCATGATCTCTTTGCCCTGATGGGTGATGGATAGTAGGTTTTGTGGAGCGATTTCATAGACAGAGTCTACTATGCCAAGTTCTTTTCCTTGATTGACTAACGTGAGTCCTACGAGTTGGTGATAGTAGTACTGTCCGTTTGGTAGATCAGGTAGATTGGATAGCGGGAGATAGAGCTCACAGCCGACGAGTTTGTTTGCCTCTTCTATACTGTCTATGTCTTCTATTTTAGCAATCGACTTCTTGGAATTGATTTGGATGTGATCCAAAAAAAATGGAATCAGTGCATTGCCTTGTTTGACAAGTACTGATTCCAAATCTTGATATTCACTGGGGGCGTCCACATCCAAAAAGAACTGAACTTCCCCTTTCAATCCATGAGTCTTGATTACATAGCCTAGTTGGTAGCAATCTTCGACTTTCATAAGATGTTATTCAGCTTTTTTCTCTTCTTCAGCTGGAGCCTCTGCTGCAGGAGCTTCTTCAGTAGCTTCCACTGCTGGCGCTTCCTCAGTAGTTGCTTCTGTTGCAGTTTCTTCGCTAGCTTCCGCTTCGGCAGCCGCTACCGCTTCTGCTTCCTCTTCTACTTTGTTTTTCTTAGCGATTTCTTCAGCTCTAGCAGCGTTCACTTTCGCTTCTGCTTCTAGTCTTGCTTTTTTATCAGCTGCTTGAGTCTTAGCTAGGCCGTCAGCCGTACCTTGAACTTTCGCTTCCTTCTCACTCCACCATGCGTCATATTTCTTGTCTGCATCTTCTTGAGTGATTGCTCCTTTGTTCACACCTACTTGCAAATGCTTTCTGTACATTACGCCTTGGTCTGAAAGGATTTTTTTGGCTGTTTCTGTTGGTACAGCTCCATCCAATACCCATTTAACTGCGCTATCAACATTGATGTTGACATATGCTGGGTTTTGGTTAGGGTTGAATGTCCCCAACTTCTCGATGAATTTACCATCACGTGGTGCTCGAGCGTCCGCTACTACTACATCGTAGATCGGTTGTTTTTTACGGCCTCTTCTGGCCAATCTGATTTTTACTGCCATTATATATAATGTTAAAAGTTCGCGGATCGCGTCCGCATTTATTTAAAAAGTCCGCAAATATAGAGTATTTATCACTCATAAGTGACCTGAAATCAGGTCTTTGTTTGTGAATTTATTGTATTGGCTGTTAGTAGAAAGGAATTCATGATGATTGGTTAATGAGTTTGGGATTGTCTCGTGTATTGAGGATAAAAAATGTAGCTTTATGTGGAGTCGTAGTTGTGCATCTATCAGTGGAGTTGAAATCTTTCTTTTTGACGGTTAATTGCTAATATTTGTGTAAACGATTTAACAGTTTTCAAATTAAAAACTAACCTTCTATATTTGTCATCGCAAAATCAAAATTTGATGTGATGGACAAATATTCTTATATCGCCAATGCACATACCAATGTGATAGACGATATGTACCAATCGTACAAAAACAATCCAGAGTCTGTAGATGAGACCTGGCAAAGGTTTTTTGAAGGGTACGATTTCTCTTTGGCTAAATATGGCGAAGACGGACAAGCAGACGTAGGTGTCTCAAATAAAGAAATCGCAGTACGCGACTTGATCCACGCCTACAGATCGAGAGGTCATTTAAAATCAACTACTAACCCAGTCAGAGAAAGAAAAGACCGAGAGGCTCGCCTAGAGCTAGAGGATTTTGGTCTGAGCAAAGCTGATCTGGATACAGAGTTCGAGTGTGGTAAGCTTATCGGAGTTGGCAAAGCCAGCTTGAAGAAAATCATCGAAGCGCTCAAAGATATCTATACAGGCAATGTCGGGTTTGAATATTTGTATATCCGCAAGCCAGATATCGTAGATTGGTTCAAAGAAAAGGTAGAGAAGGATGCGCTTAAATACAATCCCCCTATCGAGGAGAAAAAGCAAATTCTATCTAAGCTTAATGAGGCAGTTGTTTTTGAAAATTTCCTCCATACCAAATATTTAGGTCAGAAGAGATTTTCTCTCGAAGGAGGGGAGACGACTATTCCTGCCTTGGACGCGCTCATCGATCGTAGTGCCGAGCTAGGTGTAGAAGAAGTTGTGATCGGTATGGCTCACCGTGGACGTCTCAATGTCCTCGTGAACATCATGGGTAAAACCTACGAGCAGATATTCAATGAATTTGAAGGATCTTTTGCACCGGATCAAACAATGGGCGATGGTGATGTGAAATACCACATGGGCTTTTCGTCTCAGGTAGTAACTCCGTCAGGCAAGAATGTCAACTTGAAGTTAGCGCCTAACCCGTCTCACTTAGAAGCAGTCAATCCAGTCGTGGAGGGATTTGTAAGAGCGAAAATTGACAACCTATATAAGGACAGCAAAAAAGTAATGCCGATCCTCATCCATGGTGATGCGGCATTGGCAGGTCAAGGAATTGGATACGAGTTGATACAGATGTCCAAACTCGATGCGTATGGTACAGGGGGCACGATTCATTTCATTATCAACAATCAAGTAGGATTTACCACGGATTTTGATGAAGCGAGATCGAGTATATACTGTACAGATTTAGCTAAGACAGTAGATGCACCTGTGCTTCACGTCAATGGTGATAGTCCAGAGGCGGTCGTCTTCTGTATGAAGGTAGCTGCGGAGTATCGTCAGAAATTCGAAGGAGACATCTTCATCGATATGGTGTGTTACAGACGTCACGGACACAATGAGTCAGATGAGCCGAAGTTTACCCAGCCGTCGCTCTACAACTTGATCTCTAAGCACCCGAACCCAAGAGAAATATACAACAAAAGCCTCATCGAAAGAGGGGACATTGATGCGGGATTGGCCAAGTCAATGGATAAGGAATTCAAAGCGCAGTTGCAAGATCGTCTCAATATGGTCAAGCAAGAGCAGCTTCCATATACACTGCAGGAGAGTGAGAAGGAGTTTTCGGAGATGAGACTGTCTCGTCCAGAGGATTTTGATGAGTCTCCAGATACGTCTGTGAGTGCAGAGTATATCGAGAAAGTAGGTAAGGCTTTGATGAGCGTACCGAGCGGCTTCAAACCAATCAAGCAAATCGACAAAGTGCTCAAGCAGCGCAAAGAGATGTTCTTTGACAAGAAAGAGCTGAACTGGGCCTCTGCAGAATTGTTGGCTTACGGATCGCTATTGCTTGATGAGAAAGTCGTGCGTATGACTGGGCAGGATTGTAAGCGAGGTACATTCTCTCACCGTCATGCGGTAGTCAGAGATATGAATACCAACGAGCCGTACAACTTCCTCGATCATATCGAAGAAGGACAAAAGCCCTTCCAAATCTACAACTCACTGTTGTCAGAGTTTGGGGTACTTGGTTTTGAGTTTGGCTATGCGATGGCGGATCCAAACGCAGTAGTGATTTGGGAAGCACAGTTTGGCGATTTTGCCAACGGTGCACAGGTGATGGTGGATCAGTTCATCTCATGTTCGTACACCAAGTGGAGAAGAATGAACGGTTTGGTTCTTCTTTTGCCGCATGGCTATGAAGGGCAGGGACCTGAGCACTCCAATGCTCGCCCAGAGAGATATCTACAGTTAGCATCAGGCAACAACATGTATATCTGTAACCTAACCAAGCCTTCTAATTACTTCCACATGATTAGAAGACAGCTTGCTATGCCGTTTCGTATGCCGTGTATCTTGATGTCGCCTAAGTCTCTGTTTAGACACCCATTGGTGGTGTCGAAAGTAGAGGAGTTTACCGAGGGGAAATTCCAAGAGGTGATCGGAGATGACTATGTCGATGCGAAGAAAGTAACGAAGGTACTGTTGTGTACAGGTAAGGTTTATTTTGATCTACTCGAAAGACAGCAAAAGGATAAGCGCAAGGATGTCGCAATCATCAGAGTCGAGCAGTTGCACCCATTCCCTAAAAAGCAAGTGATGGCTGAGCTGGACAAATACAATGTCAAGACGGTACATTGGGTACAAGAAGAGCCAGAAAACATGGGCGCATGGTCGTTTATCTTGAGAACTTTCAGAGAAGTGAAGAAAGACGTCATCTCAAGAAAGAACGCCGCTTCACCAGCGACAGGATTTGCGAAAGTCCACAAACAAGAGCAGGAAGACATCATGAACAGGTCGTTCGCTTAATTTAATATTTGAATCAAAACATTGAAAACATAGAGATATGATTGAGGTTAAAATACCAACAGTTGGCGAGTCGATCACAGAAGTGACGATCTCCCAATGGACCAAACAAGATGGGGATTACGTCGAAATGGACGAGGTAATCTGCGAATTGGAATCTGACAAAGCGACGTTCGAGCTCAATGCTGAATCAGCTGGGATCCTAAGTATCAAAGTAGAGGAAGGCGAAACCATCGAGATCGGTACAGTAGTATGTACGATCGACGATAGTGCTGCCAAAGGTGCGTCCGCTTCGGAAGCTACGCCTGCTGCTAAATCTGCAGAGCCTGCAGCTGCTCCAGCGTCTAGTGGAGGCAAAACAGGTGAAATCTACGAAATGATCGTCCCTACTGTAGGGGAGTCTATCACTGAGGTGACTGTGGGCTCATGGGTCAAAGAAGACGGTGACATGGTCGAGCTGGACGAAATCATCGCAGAGATTGAGTCAGACAAAGCGACTTTCGAATTGACTGCTGAGGCGAGAGGAATCCTCCAAATCGTCGCACAAGAAGGAGATACCATCGAAATCGGTGGCATGATCTGCAAGATCGAAGTAGTAGAAGGGGCAGCACCAGCTGCCAAGACAGCAGCAAGCACACCAGCTGCCACAGCTAGTGACGAAGGAAACTATGCGGCAGGGCATCCATCTCCAGCAGCGGCTAAGATACTCGCAGAAAAAGGTATCGATGCATCACAGGTGAAAGGCACTGGCAAAGACGGTCGTATCACCAAGGAAGATGCAGAAGCAGCTCAAAAGGTAGCACCTGCACCGAAGAAAGAAGCGCCTAAGGCTGCTGCGGCTCCTGTAGCTCCGTCACTGGGAGGCAGCAGAGAGCAGACACGCAAAAAATTGACCCCATTGAGAAAGACAGTTTCTCGTCGATTGGTGTCTGTGAAAAATGAAACGGCGATGTTGACTACTTTCAACGAAGTAGACATGAAGCCTATCATGGATCTTCGCAAGAAATACAAGGATGCATTCAAAGACAAGTACGAAGTAGGGCTTGGGTTCATGTCTTTCTTCATCAAGGCATCTTGTATGGCACTCCAAGAGTGGCCTGCAGTCAACGCACAGATCGATGGAGATGAGATCGTCTACAACGACTACTGTGACGTATCGATTGCAGTGTCTGCACCGAAAGGGTTGGTAGTACCTGTGATCCGAAATGCCGAATCTTTGTCGTTCAACCAAGTGGAGAGCGAAGTGGTGAGATTGGCTGTCAAGGCTAGAGACAATAAGCTGAGCATCGACGAGATGCAAGGCGGTACTTTTACCGTGACCAACGGGGGTATCTTTGGTTCGATGCTGTCTACGCCGATTATCAACGCACCACAGTCAGCCATCCTAGGGATGCACAACATCGTGGAGCGTCCTGTAGCGATCAATGGCCAAGTAGAAATCAGGCCAATTATGTACTTGGCACTGTCTTACGATCACCGTATCATCGATGGGCGTGAGTCTGTGAGCTTCCTCGTGCGACTCAAGCAGTTGCTCGAAGATCCAGCGAGATTGATGCTTGGTATTTAGTACAAAGTATCTAGTACAAAGTCCTAAGACTTATTATCATGCACAAGTACAAGGAATTGAAAGTTTGGAAGAAGGCAATGGATTTGGTAGAGGAGGTTTACTCTGCTGTAAAGAAATTTCCTGATGATGAAAAGTTTGGTCTAACTAGCCAGATGAAACGTTGTTCAACTTCAATTCCTTCTAATATTGCCGAAGGAGCTGGAAGAAATACAGGTAAGGACTTTAACCGGTTTTTAGATATGGCAGTTGGGTCTTTGTTTGAATTGGAAACGCAGACGTTGCTTTCCGCTCGATTAGGTTTTATGCCTAATGAAAACCAAGAAGTAATATTGAAACAGATCTCTGAAATACATTTAATGACCATTGGCTTGAAGAAGTCATTGGTGTAAAAGACGCAAACCGTACTTTGTCTCAGTACTTTGTACTGGATACTCTGTACTCAATAAAAGAAAAATGAAATACGACATAACAGTAATCGGATCGGGTCCTGGTGGATATGTGGCAGCCATTAGATGTGCACAGCTAGGGATGAAGGTCGCTATCGTAGAAAAATACAGCACACTTGGAGGCACTTGTCTCAACGTGGGGTGTATTCCTTCCAAGGCTTTGCTGGACTCTTCGGAGCATTATCACAATGCCGAACATACGTTCAAAGAGCACGGGATCGATATT
Organism: Reichenbachiella agariperforans; assembly: GCF_900142205.1. Taxonomy (GTDB): domain Bacteria; phylum Bacteroidota; class Bacteroidia; order Cytophagales; family Cyclobacteriaceae; genus Reichenbachiella; species Reichenbachiella agariperforans. Next base: position 385,324 of record NZ_FRAA01000004.1, on the reverse strand, counting down.
CCAGCGCCTAAGGTCAACTTCACACAAATGATCGCACGCAAGGGTGAAGTGGTGAAGCAGAACGTCGAAGGCATTGCTTATTTGATGAAAAAGAACAAGATCGATGTATTCACTGGTCACGGTTCGTTTGTCAACAAGAACACTATAAAAGTTTCAGGAGAGAAGGAAGAAGAAATCTCGACGGACAAAGTGATCCTTGCGACGGGTTCAAAGCCTACTTCTTTGCCATTTATTGAGATCGATAAGAAACGCGTCATCACCAGTACAGAAGCACTCGTGATGAAAGAAGTGCCGAAGCATTTGGTCATCATCGGTGGCGGTGTGATCGGATTGGAGTTGGGTTCTGTCTATGCGAGATTAGGATCTGAAGTGTCGGTGGTGGAGTACTTTGATCGTATCATTCCTGGTATGGATAGTACCATGTCCAAAGAACTCACCAAATCGCTCAAGAAGCTCGGGATGAAAATCTATACCAAGCACAAGGTGACCGAAGTGAAGTCAACGGCTAAAACCGTAACAGTCAAAGCGGATACACCAAAAGGCGAAGTACTGGAACTCAAAGGAGACTACTGCCTCGTGTCTGTAGGACGTAGAGCCTACACAGACAAGCTTGGTTTGGAGAACGTCGGCATCAAAACCGACAAAGCAGGAAGAATCGAAACGGACGATCATCTCAGAACGAGCGTAGACAACATCTACGCCATCGGTGATGTGGTCAAAGGAGCCATGCTGGCGCACAAAGCAGAGGAAGAAGGTGTCTTCGTCGCAGAGACGATTGCAGGTCAGAAGCCGCACATCAACTACAACCTCATCCCAGGGGTCGTGTACACATGGCCTGAGGTCGCAGGTGTCGGTCAGACGGAGGAGCAGCTCAAAGAAGCCGGTCGTGCCTACAAAGTGGGTTCATTCCCGTACAAAGCATTGGGTAGAGCCAGAGCCAGTATGGATACCGATGGTTTGGTCAAAGTGCTCGCAGACAAGAACACGGACGAGATCCTCGGGTTACACATCATCGGTGCGAGAGCAGCAGATATGATCGCCTCGGGCGTGACTGCCATGGAATTCAGAGCGTCAGCAGAGGATGTGTCGCGCATGTCGCATGCACACCCGACGTATATGGAGGCTGTCAAAGAAGCCTGCCTTGCCGCGACAGATAGCAGACCGATCCACATGTAAGGAGCTCCTGCCAAAATAATATTCAAAGCCCTTAGTCTATTGATTTGACTAAGGGCTTTTTTATGTTTGGAGGAGGAAACCAAACTAAACTGGTGTGATGGCTGCCACAGAGCGCCTCAGACCCTAATACTCTGAGATATGACCAAGAAAAAATTCAAACAAGTATTCAGGATCGTATTGTTCTCTGGAACTGCAATCTCTATGTTTTACGTGCCGTGGATATTGGTGTGGGCGTGGATACTGCCGCTACCAGATACGGTTCAAGAGCAACTCGATGAAGCCATCGGTCACGGGTTTGATGGGATGATCGTCTATGTGGACGAAGCAGGAAAAGCCCCGGCGTTTTATACAGCGGGCTGGGACGACAGAGACAATCAGATACCGGCCAGACCGGATGCTTTATTTAAGATCGCCAGCATCAGCAAACTGTACGTGGCAGTTTCTGTCGCCAAATTGGCTCATGCCCAACGCTTGTCTTTGGATGAAACACTAGCGGATTATTTTCCAGAGCTGGTGGGTCGCATAGAGCATGCAGACCAAATCACCTTGAGGATGATGGTGCAGCACCGGAGCGGTGTTCCCAATTTTACCAACAACCCTGCTTTCTGGGAGAACGAACAGGAAAATGGAAAACGAGCCTTGGACTTTGCGTTGGACTTGCCGGCGAGTTTTGAACCAGGCGAGGGCTATGAGTATTCTAATACCAACTATTTGTTGCTCCGAGAGATCATCGAGCAGGTGGTGGGCTATGGTCACTTTCAATACATCAAGGAAGAAATATTGGAACCTCTCGGGCTCAAGCATACCTATGGTTCGCTGAAAGAAGTGAATATTGACGATGTGATGAGCGGCTACTATGTCGGTATTGATGCGGATTTTAAGACGAACGAAAACGGAATGCTTGCTACCGCGGAGGATGTGGGGAGGTTCTTGCGCGCGTTGAACGACGGTTCCGTATTCGACGAGGGAGAGCAGGACATCTACTCCTCGATATATGAGTATGAGCATGGCGGGCTGGTGCCTGGCTACCAGAGTCTAGCAGAGTACCACAAGGACATAGATACAGTGGTCGTCCAATTTGTGAACACAACGGACTTTGAAGGGTACGAATGGAACTTATCAGAGATCGTCATCAATCGCATCGTGAAGATATTGAGAAAGAAAAAAAGGTCGGCATAGTACGTTTTGCTCTTGTGAAAAAGAGGATAAGCATAGAGGTGATCGTTGACTTATTCATAGGTGATGCATTTGTACTCAACTTCTGATCAAACCAAAGCAGTGCAACTGGCTTCATCACGTACAGTTGTCCTTGCCTTGAGCTTGCGCAAGTTGTTAAAAGAGTCAGAGTGCAATTTTATTTCACTTTGCGAACCTACCTTAGTTGCATGCTAGCATAAAGGGTGCTTCCTGCCACCCAAACAAAGAGTAGGTCTAACTTAAATTTTAATACAAAATGGAAAATTTAAATGAATTGGGTCTTGTCGAGATGCGAAAAACTGAATTGAATGAAGTTGAAGGAGGGTGGTATCAAGCTGCTCTTGCAATTACTGGAGCAGTGATTTATCATTTATAATGAAGGTGGTGATTTCGTAAAGGGTTTCAAAGCAGGTTTTTAGTGTATATAAAATTATAAAATGGATAGTTATGCAAGTTGATAAAGTGAAATCCGAATCAAAGAAGATTAAACAACTAAAACGAATTGTGGTAGTTCAAACCACTTTTATTGTTATGGTATTGATTATTATGATCTACAATTATTGGATGAAATAATATTTCTTGTGTATACTTTTTTGTGTAAAAATTTTGACAAGAATAAAATGAAAAATCAGATAGAATTAGGAGATACGTTTCTTAGAGAACTAACTCATGAAGAATTGAAAGAGATAACTGGGGGAGACAAATTCATGTATGATGTTGGATATGCTATTGGGTCAGCTGCTGGATGGCTATGGGGTCAAACCGCTTCTATGAGAGCCACTGGCGGAATGGGAGCTTTTTGGTAGTACTATGCCAGATAGTTTGCACTGCCTATTTTTTACGAGCAGTGTTAGTTGCTTTTAACAATGAGGGAGGTATTGGTGTATTTCTCCCATTGTTTAATTTTTAAAGATTGAGCCCACATCATCCTCGTTGCAAACGAGGATGAATATTGTTGAGCATTTGTAATGCGAATTTCCTCTCGCACGATACCTTCTAGTGCTATTCAAGTTGAAAACTTGAAGCCATGCCGTCCTCGTCACAGACGATCTCTTAAAAATTTAGGCGCGGACATCGTGTATGACAAAGCGCATAAGACCTACTATTATACAGATCGAAGAATTAAAATTGATTTTCATTTTGAAGTGCTTAGCTCAGAGGTTGTTATGAAGACGGATGGTGGTTTTTTGTTAAAAGAGTCAGAGTGCAATTTTATTTCACTTTGCGAACCTACCTTAGTTGCATGCTAGCATAAAGGGTGCTTCCTGCCACCCAAACAAAGAGCAGGTCTAACTTAAATTTTAAGCAAGATGAAAAATTTGAATGAATTAGGTCTTGTCGAGATGAGACAAGCTGAAATGCATAAAGTTGAAGGGGGAGTTTTTGCTTTAATGGCCATAGGTTTCGCCGCAGGCTTGTTGTTTTCTTACTTCATGTTTAAAAATGAAGGTAGTGCGAGTGGAAATGGACCTGGTTAAATCTTAAAACAATAAAAAGATGAATACGATAAAATTAAATGAGTACGGTTTGGAAAGCCTCGCAAAAGAGGAACTTCAAGAAACAAACGGAGGGCTTTTGGCAGCGCTTGTAGGTGGTTTTGCAATCGGTGTCTTGGTGGGTTGGTTGATTCATGGTGTTAGAGAAAGTAACAGTGGGTCTGGAGGTTAATATTGAAATGAAAGATTGGGTCAGGCGTTGATATGACGTCTGGTCTTTTCTGAGTATGAATATTATGAGGTATATAATAATAGTGATTATTTTGCTTGTAAAGTCCCAGGGCGTCATTGGACAGGTTTTGGCTAGGAGCTTTCAATTATTAAGTGAGATTGATAGAGAACCAGTAGCTTATGCTCATGTTGTATCAAATGAGAAACTTTTGGCAATTTCCGACCTCCAGGGAAGGTTCAAACTTGATTCTTTGCCATCCGAGAAATGTGCAATAAAAATCACATGCGTAGGATTTAAGGATTATAAACTATCAACTAATCAAATTTCTAGACATAAAGTAACTAAAATTTACCTCAAAACTGATGAGCATTACCTCAACGAGGTTACAGTCAAGCCTGAGAACCTTAAAGGAATTATCAGCACAATCTATAATCAAATCTCAAACAAGTATTTTCATCAAAGGCATCTTTTATTAGGTACTGTTACAGAGGAATATGTTGATACCTCGGGACATGTTAATATGGCGGCAGAAGCAATAATAGAAGTTGCTAAATCTGGGTATAGTAGGAAAACAAGGGTAGGAGATGTGAAATTAGATAAAGTGTACCAATATCACGATATACAATCTGATGTGAAAGAATATACTTACTCTGGTGCTCATATACCTCATCGTTTCGATTTTGTGATGCAGCGCTTTGATTTTATCTCCCATTTGGATAGGTACGACTACATATTTCGTGGAGAATTCGTCAGTGATGATGATACATTGGAAGTGATAGAGTTCAAACCAAAGGATCAGCTTTTAGGTGGGGATTTTAGAGGGCTACTTTATTTAAATATGACAGATAGTGTCTTTGCTAAGGCAGAGTATTCTTTTGCAAAAGATGGTAACATTAAGCATCAATATGAAAGTTGGAAGGGACATAGAAAATTTTTGGTTGAATATAAAGAACACCAGGGACAGTGGTTTTTAGCACGTGTTTGGAACCAAGCTTTGGACAATGAAAATAATTTTTTATTGAGACAATCCTATTTTACGAACGAGGTATTCCCTGATTCGACCGTTAGATGGGATGAAAATGAGAAGCACTTGTTTCATCAAGTGTTGGTTTCAGAGCCTCCCGATAGCGTTAATGAAAAATGGTCGCAAACGGTTGTTGATACGTTATTGGAAAATAAGGGGGCTAGTTGGAAAAACAAATGGCTAGGGATTGTTGCCAATCGCTTTGTTGTCAATTTGGGTGTTTGTGGGTATTTCATGAACTCGGGTATTTATCAAATGGATGGAAGTGTAAATGGTGATTCATTTACTGACGAAGAAAAGGTGACTGAATTCAATTTGGGGTTATACTTTAATTATCATTTTTTGTTAGTAGAAGACTGGTATTTAGGTCTAGGTTTTAGTGAAAGTTTTGGAGGCGATTTTACCAATAAAAATTTTGAGGTAGGGTTGACCAAAGAATGGGAGATTCCAAGCTTTCGTCCAAGTTATATTGTTACCGAATTGAATTATTCTTCTAACCAGACAGAATTACTGTTTGGTGATCAAAAGGGGTGGCAGCCAACGTATGAAACTATAAATAATGGTGTGGGTTTGGGAATGGGGTATGAAGTTTCTCTGGGGCATCAGTTTGGTATAGGGGTGCACTATTCTTTTCTGTTGGGTATCAATAGGTCTTATCGTTATTTTGCACAGCGTAATTCAGGTTTTTTGGATTTGAAAAAAGATGAGAAAAGTTTAGATGAAGCGGAGTTGGTTTTAAATGAAGAGTCTATTGACCATAAGTTTTTGATGCAATCGCCCCATACGATAAAATTGGTAATTCGTTTAGGAAGACATTGATCAACCATTCTTAATTATTAAATTAGGGCAGGTCTAACTTGAATTTTAATACAAAATGGAAAATTTGTAGGAATTAGGTCTTGTGGAGGTGAGACAAAGTGAATTAGAAGATGTAGAAGGAGGACTAATTATGGCCATTGCACTTGGGGTTTGGGCAATTGGAGCTGATTTAATGCTTCGTTCATGGGGTGTAATATAGGAAGATAGGATTAGACTATCAATCTGCTCAATTATGTTGATAGATTATGTTATTGACATAATTGAGTAGTAAATAATATCGAATATTTCCTCTTCAGTAAAGGATATAATACTGATATAGGTGAGTAGAAATATAAGACCAAATTAACTGCTAGGATACAATTTATATGAAGCAAATACTACTTCTAACCTGCTTGTTGCTTTTTTCATTTTTTCTAGTTTTTGCTCAAAAGGACCAATCGAAATCATTTCAATTACTTGATGCCAATACTTCAATGCCTGTTCCCTATGCTCATATAATTCATGAAGACAGGTTGATTGCTATGACAGATTATTACGGTAATTTCAAGTTGAAACTTAATGGTACAGAAGGTCAATATTTGGTTTCATGTATAGGATATGAGAACTTAATTTTTAACATAACTCGACTTTCTGGACATAGTTTCGAAAAGTTGTGGATCAAACCTAGTGAAAGATTATTGGGTGAGGTAACTATATCTCCTACTTCACTACAGGATATGATCGCTGAAGTATACGAAAACATTCCCAAGGCATATACTTCAACACCACATCTGTTGATAGGAGTGCTTCATGAAAAATATACAGATACTACTGGACATGTTCATATTTCGTCTGAAGCTCTATTGCAGGTACAGAAACTAGATTATAAAAGTCAAAGAAATAAGGGTGATGTTAAAATTGATAGCCTATCTAAGAAATACGATGTAAAAGATACTTTGTATTCAAAAATTTATGCTGGAGCTCATATTCCGCACCGTTTTGATTTCGTGATGCGCAAAGAAGATTTTATAAACCCAAATGGATTCGATAAGTATGATTACAGTTATCTAGGAGAATGGGAAAGTAATAATCAGAAGCTAACAGTGATAGGTTTTGAACCCAAAACTATGGGGCCAATGAATGGGCAATTCAGAGGGGAAATGTATATCGATTTTGATCAAAAGGTATTTGTCAAAGCAGAATATGAATATTCACGTATGGGTTTCATGAGCAATCCACTGTCGAGATGGGCGGATAAGAGGACGTTTATTTCAATATATGAACAAAGCTCTGATGGATGGTACTTGTCGTCTACCTGGGATGAAGCCGTGAGATCTAAGGACAATTTTGTGTTAAGTCAGTTTTACGAGACAAAACAGGTGCATTTTGATACCATGACTCACTGGACATATGACGAAAAGATTCATTTACATGAAGCTGTAACAGAACAAAAAGCAGATACTATAATTACTGAAAGCAAGAGTAAGGATCATAACAAAACAGTTGGTTATGATAGAGGCCGTAAATTCAATTGGCTGGATAGGATCGAAGTAGGTTATGGGTTGAAATATTATCTATTTAACACATACACCTTGTCTTCGGCTGGAAGTACGACATACAATTCGCAAAACTTCAATGTGACAGATACATTTGATATAAAAAAGGGATATCTAAATCTATTGACTACTATCCGTTATCGTTTGCTTCCTAATTTCTTGTTGACATTTAATGCTGCGGGTAGTTTCAATGAAGTTGTTAGAAATGAGTCGATGGATTTAGGAATATTATATCTTTTCGATTTGAAAACTTCGCGCCCCTCATATATTAGTACTTCTATCGCTTATGCCCATTATAAAAACTTACTCATGTATGAAGAGATTAATCAAACAACTCCTATTTATGAAAAAAAAGAACGTGGAATACAATTGGGTATTGGATATGAGTTTAGACTTAATCCTAATTGGAAACTTGCACTTTCTTACAAAAACTTTGTCTCATTGAATGAAGGAGAGAGGTATTATTTGCAGGAAAAGTATGGGTTTATGAATTTGCTTAAAAAGAAGCACAATTACCCAAAAAAAGAGATCATTTGGGTAAATGATGAAAACAGTATAGATGCAATACCTCAATTGTTTAAATCTCACTCCTTTGATATTTCATTCATCTTTTCTGTAAAATAGTACAAATATGTGTGCTCTGTTAAACGCCTATTTGCATAGTAGTTTAACCATGCAGAATTGGCGTATATTTTTTGAAAGAAAGACTATTCTGTAGCCTGATAAAGGGATGGGTTACAGAGGAGATGAAGGATGTTGATTGGTTTTGGCTGTGTCCTTAGTAGGTAGCAATGCAAGGAGTAGGGTCTAAATAATATGTTACAATAGAAAAGTAGACTGTTCAGGGCTATTAGATAATATAAATTTTAATTAGGTTTTGAGTTCAGAACAAGTCTGCTTAAAAATTTTATGAATTATAACCGTTTGGTTAGGCATATTGCCTATTTTTTTCTCGGCACATTAATGCTCTGTCTTCCTTTAATTATATTGTTTGTTGGAGGATTTATTACTTTTTTGGCTGTCCCATTTGACTTAGAAGCCTTTTTAGCATTTTTTGTTGGCTTCTTTTTTTTTGCACTGATTGAAGAATTGATATTCAGATATTATTTATTAAATGGATTGTTAATTTTTATAAAATCGCATTGGGCGATAATCATATCATCAATGATTTTTGCAACTGCTCATGTACTAAATCCAGAAATAACTATGCTTGGTTTTGTTAATGTGTTTCTTATAAGTATTGTTCTAGGATTTATTTTCATTACATATGATAAGAGCATTGGAGAGTGTGTAGCGCTACATTTTGGTTGGAATTTTTCATGTGTTGCTTTTTTTGGCATGCCAGTTAGCGGAATTTCTATCCCCTCCATTTTATTTTCTAGTATGTCAGAAAACTCTATTTTAACTGGTTCGGGGTTTGGTATTGAAGGATCAATTCTCTTAACAATAGAACTTTTGACAATACTGTTGATTTTCAAAATCAAGAAGTTTGGAGCGGGTAACTCTGTGTAGTTTATGGCTAATCGTTTTATGAACAGTCCTTAAAGACCAACCTACTACCTTGTGAACTTTCAATGAGCATTTGTAATGCGAATTTCCTCTCGCTCAATACCTTCTAGTACTATTCAAGTTGAAAACTTGAAGCCATGTTGTCATCTTCGTCACAGACGATCTCTTAAAAATTTAGGCGCGGACATCGTGTATGACAAAGTGCATAAGACCTACTATTATACAGATCGAAGAATTAAAATTGATTTTCATTTTGAAGTACTTAGCCCAGAGGTTGTTATGAAGACGGATGGTGGTTTTTTGTTAAAAGAGTCAGAGTGCAATTTTATTTCACTTTGCGAACCTACCCTAGCATATAGGGTGCTTCCTGCCACCTAAACAAAGAGCAGGTCTAACTTAAATTTCAATACAAAATGGAAAATTTGAATGAATTAGGGCTTGTTGAGATGGGACAAGAGGAAATGAATGAAATTGATGGGGGAGTAATGCAATATATTTGTGATAATGATTGCGGATGGGTTTGGTGGAACTCTGAGACTGGATCGTGCCACTCGATGATCGGAAATGAATGTTATTAAAAGGTATAAGGGTAGTTTTTCTACCCTTATTATATAGACGATTATGAGGTATAATATTTTAGTACTATTTGTTACAATCACGATTGCTTCTTGTGATCGCTCTGAAGTGTACATAGTGAATATGGATGAGTGTTTGAAAAATATTACGCTCAAGCCTAAGTTTATATCAGCAGCTGGTATAGACTGGTGTAGAGATTCGCTTTTGTCGGATTGCCAGACTTTAAATTTTGCGATGAATGGCTCACATGGTGAGAAGATGAAGGTACGGATGATGGGGTTCAGAGGTGGAGTATTTGAAAACCCATATGGCGTGGACTTTAAAATTGCTTTGGTGGATTATGACAACAACGGGAGGTATAATGACCTAGACATAGATAGACTTTTTGTAGTGCCACACAATACGGATTCTTTGCTGACGCATATAGCTGGGCTGGACCATATTGTTGGTAACCATGTGAATATTAAGGTAGATGATAAAAATTTTAAACTAATTAAAATATCAGATGATGGTCTAGAAGTAGAGCTGATGGTAGTTAATGATTCGTCTACTTTGGGTGATGTGATTGATTTTTCATTTGATATTTCTAAGTATGCATTCAAAGAGACATTTACAGAAAGAGTGATAGAGGGCAAAGATTTGGCAATCAAGGGCAAAAAGACCTATCTCTATTATTATTCTAACACTTGTACGCCTTGTTTAAAGGCGATTCCTAAACTGAATGAATTGAATGCTTTGAGTGACGACATTGCAGTACGGTTGGTGGCTCATGGTCAAAGATTGGCTATTGAAAAGAACAGAAGCTTTTTGAATAAGCTAGGGGTTGACGAAGATGCAATAATACCATTAGACGTTGACTTTTTTAGAGAGTTTGAATTCTACGCCTATTCTGATGGAGTACTATTTGATAAGCAAGGACAAGTTGAAAAAGTACACGTTAATCCAGATCACATACTCCGAGAGTATCAGTGACCCCTTTCCTACTAATCATGGGGTAGTCATCAATAAGGATCAATCGGTAAACAAGGAAGATATCTCGTGAAGAAAGTGTTTTTGATGTAATTGATACCTGGCAGCTGTTCTAATCAATCGCAACTTACTGTTGATACTTTGGTATGTTTATCACGCATATCATATTACCATGAGTCAAACTAAAACAATATGATTTTAAGAAAAGTACTTTTATTATTGCTGCTGTTGCCAATCTGGTGGTCGTCTACTGCTCAACTTAGTCTAACGATTTTTGATTCTCTGTCGGGAGAGACGGTTCCCTATGCGCATGTGCTAGGCACGGGTAATGAAATCGTCGGGGTGACCGATCGCAACGGGTTGATTTGGATTGATTTGAACGGGAAGTCGGAGTTCTCGGGGACTATCCAGCATGTATCTTATACGAGCAAGGCTGTTAGGATTTCGGGGACTGACGCTCAGGTTTTACTCCTGCCAGTTACACTGGGGGAAGTGGTGGTTAGTTCGTCCGAAACAGTTCCAGATAAGAAGAAAGCGGAGCAGCTCATTGTCTTGAACGGTTATTTTAGAAGTTATCAGTTAGAAGATAATAAAGCAAAGTATTATTCAGATGGATTTGTGAATTACTACTTTCCTGCCAATGGAGGGGGAGAAAAATTAGCTCCCGTAGAAGTGCTAGAGCACAGGACTTTTCAAGATTTGAAAATGCTAGAAGAGGAAAAGAGCAGGGCTTTCAACATGAAGCAAGAAAGTTTTGGGCCTCCTTTTTTACGGGATTCTCCACGGATCAAAAGCGTTTCCAATGCTTTTGATATCCAGTTACAGGACGCTGAGCTGAAGGCATGGATACTAGATGAGGAGGACTCTATCGGTGAGATCGTTTCTAAACCCACTTTGAACATGGCCTCTTTGGATGTAGATATCAACTATAGCGAGAGACTGAAAGTGAAAAAGATGTTTGGCTACAGGTCAATATTCGAAAGGCATATATTTTCAGAGCTATATGGACCGAGGGCAGTGCAACTCATGGACAATGGGTATGATAACATGAATAGGGCCTCTGAGTATAGAAAACTACGGTTCAAACATAAATCTGAAAAGGAATATCGAACGGTAGAGTGGTATCATGAGTTCTATGTCATAGATCGGTATTATTTGGACAAAGAGGAAAAGGATATGAATGCGCTACGAGAGTACCGTGATGTGAAATATGCCAGTAGTTATAGCAGTACTTTCGTCCAACAGGTAGACAGTCTTGGACTGGAAGAATTACCTGATGCAGTACTGCATAAACTGGATGACGGTCTTGTTTTGGCCACCAAAGAAGCAGAGTGTCCTCAGTGCCAAGAATGACGATTGGGACTGGTTTGTCTCGTGGAGATAAGTCGGAATAGGGGCAATTTCCATAACCTAGGCTGGGCTGTATTAGTGCAGGTTAACGTTTAAGGAGCTCCATTACAATATATTTGCAGAGAATAATTTATTTGATGTATTGAGTTTCTTTAATTTCTACCTCCTTCTACAAACCAAAAGAGCGAATCGCTATGTCCGTGAGGCGGGGATTCATCCGATGGTCATTTATGTATTACTGATAGGGGTGTTTGCTTTTGTGTCCTTGCTGCTCTTGGAGCAAGTGGAGCATGGGCAGATGATCTATGTAGGGCTGGGCGTTTTTGTCGTAAGTGCCATCAAACCCAATGAGCCATTCTTGATGCAGGTGGCGCACAGACAGGTGTTTTGGATAAGGGTTTTCATCGGACTTATTTTGACCGTTCCCTTTGTGCTGTTTTTGGGCTTTTATGGAGGCTACTTAGAGATAGGAGGCTTGCTAGTGATGACGTGGTTGCTTTCTGTGAAGAGCTTCTCGCCAGTGTTTAGTTCAAGGGTCGTACCAACTCCTTTTGCTCAAAGACCCTTTGAGTTCATGATTGGATTTAGGCGTTCGTACCTTGTGCTGGTTTTGTCCTTCACTCTTTCCTTGGTTTCTGTTTATGTGGACAATTTTAATGTTGGCCTGTTTTCTCTGTCGGTTGTTTTACTGCTGATCCTTGGGTTTTATTCGTACACCGAGCCTAGGTATTACGTTTGGAATTTTGCAGGATCGGCTCAGCAGTATTTGAGGCAGAAGCTTTGCTGTTTGTTGATCAACACCATGGTACTGATCGTTCCGATTTGTATGGTTCTATTCATCGGTTTTTCTGAGATGTATTTGGGAGTAGTAGCGGTGGTCGTACTCGGTTTGTTGTATATCATACTTGCGATGTTGATCAAGTACGCCTATCTGCATCGTGGGCTGGATGTCCTCAAATCAATTTTGTTTGTATGTTGTCTCTTTATGCCTCCGTTACTATTGGTGTTGATACCGCTGATATACGTCAAGGCGCTCAAAAATGTAACAAGTACGCTATGGTCAGAGTAGAAAATTTGTCAGTCAGCTATGGGAGCAAACAGGTATTGGATCACTTGAGTTTTGAAGTGAAACCTGGGGAGGTTCATGGCATAGTTGGAGAGAATGGCGCGGGTAAAACTACACTCTTTGAAAGTTTGGTAGGATTCAAAAAGGGGTACAGTGGGTCTGTTGACTATGTGCCTGATGTACAGCAATCCATCGGTTTTTTACCCGCTAACCCTCCGATGATTACCAAAATAACGGGGAGTGAATATTTGAAGTTGGTGCTACTAGCAAGAGGGATTGATCGGGACGACTTTGATGAATCCAATATATTTGATTTGCCTTTGAATAGTTATGCAGATACCTACTCCACAGGGATGCAAAAGAAATTGGCTTTGCTGGGTGTCATACTACAAGGCAATGCATTCTATGTTCTCGATGAGCCTTTCAATGGTCTGGACTACCAAAGTTGTCTGATGGTGATAGATATATTGGCTGAGCTTCGGACTGCGGGTAAGGCCGTCATTGTTTCCTCACACATATTCTCCACTTTGAGTGATAGTTGTGATTACATTCATTTCCTCAAGCGTGGGGCTTTTCAACATAGCGTAGGGAAAGAAAAATTCTCAGAAATAGAAGCCGTCATCAAGAGGGAGCTGATACGGGATAGCGTGAAAGGGCTTGGGATTCGGTAGCTCTTTATTAGGTTTTTAGGATTAAATTTCAACCATGAATACCAGCCAACCCTATATGGAGTAAGTGCAGAGGTGGGCGTAAAGAAAGTAAACCTAACAGGTTTTTCAGAGTTGAAATCTGTCAGGTTACTAAATACCAACTACTTTATACCAGAATTTACTTCCCGATAGAGCCCATCACACGACTCATGAAGCCATTGAGCGCGTCTTTTTCTGCAGTGCCTTTTTTGATTTCTTTGTGAACCTCTAGGCTGCCGTATAGGTTGGAGAGGAGTTCGCCGATCACTTCGAGTTCTTCGTCTTTGATTCCCTTGGCATCCGCCAAATGCTCCAGCAGTTCGATGGTCTCGTGTACCCAATCCTCGTCGTTTTCTTTGACGAATTCCAATGTGTGTTTTATAATCGGTAGTCTCATGTCTGTATTGCTTTGTTATTATCGTGTTGCAATATTAGATACGAAGGAGGATGTATGCAGAATAAGTTCATCAATAAAACCAATCACACCATAAGCGATGAGAATCGAGTCGTTCTTCTTTGCAGGTCTTCATCTGTTTGTCACAGGATTGGAGCAAGTCTAGCAATGACAGATTTCTTGAAGACTAGTGGGATGGGACACCTGTCATCCTCGCAGTTTGGTTTACTTTTATGTGCTGGATGGAGCAGCAGCTAAAGAAACAAATCGACCGTGTAGTGGAGTTGACCCCTGAGGAGTTTTCGGTGGTGCTCGCACATTTTACGGTCAAAACTTTCAAAAAGCGTCAGTACGTTTTCCGAAAAGGTGAGCGCGTAGATTGTGCCTATTATGTAGGTCAAGGACTGCTCAAGCTAATACACACGGATGACACGGCTCGTGAGTACATCGTGTCTTTTGCGATGGAGGATTGGTGGGAGAGTGACTTTATGGCTTACTTTGACAGAGGGACAGCAAGCATGTCCTTGAAGTGCCTAGAAGATACAGTGGTTTTGTGCTTGTCACTGGACAACTATCAGAAACTCCGCAAGGAAGTGCCTAAGATGGAGCGGTTTCTTCTTGAAAAATCCAATAGAGGATTCATCGCTTCTCAACAGCGAATCTTGTCTCTGATGACTCTCAGCGCCAAGGAACGGTACGACCAGTTACTGGCTCAGTATCCGAGTTTGCTGCAGCGCGTCTCCAAAACACAGCTCGCTTCGTATCTAGGTGTCTCACGCGAAACGCTGAGCCGGTTGTCCTCCTAGACTCTAGTCTTTTTTGTAATTGTGACGTAGGTCACAGGTAGAGTTGAGCCTTGCGCTCCAGTTTTGTAATTCACCAATAAACGAAATACAAATGGAAAAGAGAGTCATTAACCCTTGGCAATGGCAAGATGCACGAAGCTATGTGCAGGCCGTAGAAATCAAACAACCACAAGCCGTACTCTATGTAGCGGGACAGGCAGCAGTCGATGAGCATGGGGGATCAAGTGTCGAAGACATGAGGAGTCAATTGCTATTGGCAATTGCTAACTTGGAAAAAGTGATCCGTGAGGCGGGTTATGAACCCAGTGGCATTGTCCGGTTGAATATTTACACTACCTCTGCCGAAGAATTGTTGGGTTGCTTTGACGTCTTTCAGGATTGGGTTGCAGTACATGGTATCAAGCAGGCGAGTACGCTGCTCGAGGTTCAGTCTTTGTTTGACACGTTGACCGTCGAGCTGGAAGTCACTGTGGTACGGTAGACCTTGATATGAAAGTCAAGAGAAGTAGATTTTACGAGGCTAATTAATCTCCATCCTCTTTCTTTAGCAGATATTCGAGTGCAGCTTCTTTGGTGTCAAAGGGTTGCATACCATCATTGCTACTGAGGGCATTGTAGCCTTTGAGGAGGATTTTTTTGATACCTGTGATGCCGAGGGCAGCACTCTTGGTCGTCTTGTGATGAAGGACACGTTCTCTGCTTTCGTTGGCTTGTTTCATAAATTCTGAGCTGCCATGTGCATTGGTATAGTCAAACAGTATGAGTAAGTGTTCCTCGGGTAGATCGATGAGATAATCGGGTACCTCGCTACCGAGTTGGAGCATGTCTTGTTTGTTTTTGCACTTGGAGTAGTCTATCAAGACTATCTTTTTGCCTCTGTGGGTAATTTGAGAAATGGACATGATTTGGTTATTTGGTCTTTCATAATTTACATTGAATTCGCAAAATGGGCAACTGTATCATGTTTTCTATAGAAAAAAGATGCGTAGAAATTAAAAAGTCGCCATGACTCTAAGAGAGTCATGGCGACTTTTTAATCAAACGATAGATGTAATCTATTCTTTGAGTAGCGCTTTGTACTCGTTGATGTTGTCTTTGTTCAAAACAATCGGATCGAACAGGTAGCCTTCAAAAGAGTTTTCCCCAATCTGAATGGTGTGTAGTTTGAGGTTTTTCTTTCCGTTGATTTTTGCTAGGGTAAGTTCAGCTGTTTTATGAGCCAGTGATTCGATAGGTTTATAAATAGACATATTTTGAATGTCATTTTCTATTTTGTTCACGACACTTTTAACTGGATCTTGCCCAGTCGTGTAAATCTTTTTGAGTGGCTCGCTGCTACCCAGGTACTCTGCGATGGCATTGTTGAACCAGTCGACTGCTGAGATCACTCCGTCTATTTGGCTAAAGTCTGGAGACAACTCATGTAGTTTTAACAGTGCTTCCATTTCGTTCCAGCTATCTAGCACGATATCTTCTACGACCTTGATTTTTCCTGCGTCTACATAAGGCTTTAGGACTTCCAGTTGACCTTTTCTAAACTGAATGGCATTGACATCTGCAACAGGGCCATTGATCAGAATGATGTTGCCTTCAGGTACATTTTCCACCATTGACTGTGCTTGTTTTTTACCTACTTCCAGATTGTTGTAGGATACATATAGATCGACACGGTCATCGAGTATGGGCCTGTCATAGGCTACTACGAGTACGTTGTTTTTGCTCGCTATATCCAAAATGGGCTGACTGTGTGCGCCATCTACAGCGATCACCACGAGGGCATCTACGCCTTGCTCTATGAGCTCTTTCGCTTGGCTCACTTGTTTGTCAAAACTGGAGTGTGCTACTGTGATGGTACATTCTGCACCAAGTCTGTTGAAGTGTTTTTCTAAATATCCTGCGTCGATTTCCCATCGCGCACTAGCGAATTGGTCAAATAATAATCCGATTTTTAAGTCCTGCCCAATGCTCATCTGAATGCCGCATATCAGCAGCAAATAGGTCATAATCATCTTTCTCATGCTTGCAATAGTTATTCGTTCTTAATCTTACAAATCCGGGTACGGGAGAGATAAAGGGGGACGGGATTCTAAATCTAGAGAGAAAAAATTAATTTATAGCAAAATACATAGGAAACTCTGCGCGTATACCATAATTAATAGCGAAGGTTTAGTAAGGAATAATTGATAGTTTTTAATATTGAAAAACTGTCCGAAGAAGGGGTAGATTTCATCTCCCGACCGCAGTGCTGCTACAATCTAGCACCTACCCAATACCGTTTTGTAATATTTCAAGGGATTGTCAGTGGGTGTGGGAAGTGTCAAAAGGAAAGATTAGTTTAATCATCCAAGCCGATCAGGAGTCGGCTTCTCATCATTCGAGAAGAAGAGAAACGATTTTTATTAACGCTTATTAAACGAGTGTACGGTGCGCTTTGTATATAAGATAAGTGCATTGCGTATACTCACCATTAGGGTCTATTCGGACCTTTTCCTATTGAGCGGTCAATTCTGTAACTTTATCCTATGAATAAGAACAAAGTGATTGAAGCCCTTGAACAGTTGCCCAACGAATTCCCAACTGAGGAACTCATTGACAGATTGCTCTTTGTTGAAAAAGTGGAACAAGGACTAAAAGATGTAGAAGAAGGAAAGGTTATCCCCCTAGACGCTGCAAAGGAACGTTTCAACTCTAAATGGTCGAAATAACTCTAGCTGCATCTGCCTGGAACGACCTTGATTCAATAACCGGATTACATAGCGCAAGACTCTCCGCGGTATGCTCAAGAATTTGGGGAATGGGTTTTTAGGCGGATCGAACAAATCAAGGAATTTCCGCAATCTGGACGTGTCGTTCCTGAATTCCAGAATGAGGAATTGAGGGAACTCATTTTACACAAGTATCGAATTGTGTATCGTATCTATTCATTAGAGCAAATAGTGATTCTAAGAATCGTGCATGGAGCTAAGTTACTAAACTAAACAGACGCTAACATGCTTTTGTGCGTATCGGCTGCTCCCGACCGTCGTACTGTTACAATCTAGCACCTACCCAATACCGTTTTGTAATATTCCAAGGGATTGCCAGTGGGTGTGGAAAGTGTCAAAAGGAAAGATTAGTTTAACCATCCAAGCCGATCAGCAGTCGGCTTCCCGCAGCATCATTCGAGAAGAAGAGAAACATTTTTTTAACGCTTATCAAATGAGTGTACAGTGCGCTTTATATATAAGGTAAATAAAGTGCATTGCGTATATTCGGTTGTTGGCAATCAAACCTAAACCATATAAATGTCAGAAGTAAGATTCATAATTCGTTACACAGGAGGAAACGCAGAAAACCATAAACTTGACCTTTATGATGCCGCAACCTCAATACACGGACTAGCCAAAGCTTTAGCAATTACTACTCATGCTTTGGTAACAGAAGGTGAAATTCGTAGTAAAGGAGGCTCAATTCCTGATGTGAATTTTTTTCTTCACCCTCCCCAGAAAGGTAGTTTTGTAGAAATTGTAACAATTGCTTTTGAAGATCCTGCTGTTAAAGTGATAGGCGCCAGTGTATTAACTTCCGTTTTTTGGGATATGCTTAATTACACATGGAAAATTGCATCCGGAAAAAATGCTACCCCAACTCAAAGAATCCCGAAAAAAATATTGGCAAAGAACGATACCTTTCCACAAGAAATAGCTGACGTTCTTGAGAAATCCTTACAACAAATTCACAGACCAATACTTCATGATAACAACATAAAAATTGAAGTTAAAAGACCTAAAAAAGGGGTAGTTATTGAGTTTAATCGAGAGACACTAAACCATGTTTACTTGCAAGATGAGCCTCAAATTCAAGATAACATTTCAGGAAATGTAACGAAGTATAATATTTTAAGCGGTTACGGGCGTTTTTATGATGACGTAAATCAAAAGACTATTCCTTTCAACCTTGGGTCAGATATTATATCACAGGACAAAGAAGTGTTAACTACTTCTCTGAGTGATGCCTCTAAGGGTGATGGAGGGAAAATCCTTCTGAGAGCAAAAGTTATTAATGACAGAACAGGTCATGTTAAAAGATATATTATTGAAAATGCAAGAAAAAACAATGATTCTGGACTCCAAGCTATTCAATAAGATTTACACTTTCTTAAAACATCCTCTTGTCACCTTAGGTCTTGGGCTTTCAATTCCACTTGCAATTGGATTCTTCAATACTGATAAGCAAGAACCTTCATATTATTTTTCGACCCCACAATTACTTGCAGAATCTAATGAATTCGAAGATAAATTAAAGATACTTTGGGAAGAAGAGCCTGTAACAAATGTTCATTACGTTGATCTAACTATTTGGAATAACGGGGCAAAATATATTGATCCTACAGACTTTATAAAGTCAGCTCCAATTGTAGTATACAACGATGGTGAGGTTAAAATACTAGCAATTCAAAAAACCAATATCAGTAGATCAGAAATAAAATTTGGTTCAACCATAGAAGACTCCTTACGCACTTCTATCGAAATATTTCCTCTAAACGATGAAACACTTGAGCAAAATGATGGATTTACTTATCACATATTGTATTCTAACTCTACGGCTGGACCTTGGAAGCTAGATGCAAGAATCAAAGGAATGCCTGAAGGGTTTAAGTACTTGGATTTAGCTTTTAACGAAAAAGGAGATTCAAAAATGACTCTTATTATCTTATGGAGTACATTTTTCTTTTTGATGTTGTCGAGAATAATAGTTTTAGCCATCGCTAAAAAAACCATCGTATTCAGATCAAAAGAGTTAGTGTTCTTTCTCGTCTTATTGGTTTGTACTACTTACATGACAATAGAGTATTATTTTAACAGTGTGCATCTGTTGTGGTACAAGTAAAAGATTGCTAACAATGGATATGACAGCAGGGCAGTTCAGAGGTAAAGAAGGCGGAAGAGCCTTTGGAAGCCTCATCGGTTCTCCGATGCGCCCAACCTCCCAAGTGCATTTTTCTACTCTCCGAAGGTCTTCGGAAGGTCAAAAAATGCATTTTTCTGTGTTCCGCAAGTTCGCGGAAGGTCCAAAAATTGATTTTTCTGCTTCCGCAAGTCTGCGGAGAGTCCAAAAACGTATTTTTCTGCTTTCTGCAAGTCCGCGGAAGGTTCAAAAACGTATTTTTCTGCTTTTCCCAGCTTGTGGTAGATTCGCTAACAGCCGCTGTGTATTCTGTTTTTTTGACATAAAAAAGCCTTCTCGTGAGAGAAGGCTTAGTGCGGTCCGTAGACCTGATTCAGAATGAAAAAGTATTCTTATTTACTATCCAAAAGCGCCGCTTCTATGTCGCGCCAATCGTAGATTTGAAAGGTCTTGTTGTCAGACATAGCGACGAAAAACCCTCTCGGGAAGTCTTCGTTGTAGGCTAGGTGCGAGACCTCTGATCCATCGCTTTCGTGGGTAGATACAGGGATGCTTTTGATCAGAGGGTGATCGTGTGGGTTGTCAATGGTGCCTTCTCTAGGAAATACACGAAAGGCATTGGCTTGCTGATCCGAAACCAAGATGTAACCTGTGGAGTCAGCGCTCTGGTAGATGGAGATGCCTTCACGGTCTTCGGTGAAACCATCCGTGCCGAATACTGCCAGTTGTTCATCGCCCATGGCTGGGTCTACATGGTATTTTCTGATCCCAAATAGCTCATCTGAGTAGTAGACATAGCCTAACTGGTGATCTACTGCGATGGCTTCTATCTCTCCGTCTCCTCCGCTGAACTGACCAAACTTGCGTACCAGCCTACCCTGTACGAGACTGTCCTGATAGGTGAGTGCGTACTGGTAGAGGTAGCCATCGGTAGGGGAGTTCTCTCCCTTTCTGCTGACTATGGCAAATAGCGAATCATCAGCGGCACGTTGGTACAGTGCCACGCCCATGACATCTCTGCTCGGGCTATCCTCGAATACGGGGATGCCGCCCCCATCGATGGGTTGCATGTCTGGTAGGCTGTATACGCGGATGCTGTTTTTGCCACGCTCGGAGAATACCGCTACGTCGACAGTCGTCGTGCTGTCTATGCGAAACCCATAGGCTATGTCGACGTTGTTGGGACGGTCGATTCCTGTGATCCGTCGTGTGCTGTCTTCTTTTCCCTTCAGATCAAAAACAAATACGCCTCCTTCACCATTTTCGCGTTTGTCGGTACCGAGTATGAGAGACTGGCTCAGGTCGGTCGGGTGCATCCATATGGCCGGGTCGTCACTGTCAAAATTGACAGGATCGGTGATGTATTTGGGCTGGATAGCCGTAGGAGGGGTGTTAGACTGGGGCTGGCTACAGGCTGCAGCTAGTCCTACTAGTAGGATTGAAATATATTTTTGCATGATGAATTAGTCTTTGATGAGTGTGAATGAAGTGTTGCCAGTGAAAAGCTCGTCCCCTGACTCGAAGTGATCTTCGTCTATGATGGATGTGAAAGTCATCACTACCTCATCATCAGCGTCAGACGAATACGTCGCTTCGATGATGAAATCGAGCTCTTCTGCGTCCTCAGTGAAGTAGGATCCTTCGTAGGTGATCTCACCGTCTTCGGCATCATAGTCTGCTTCGATTTCGATGATGAGGTTTTCCATCTCCGTTTCGATTTCACCATCTTCGCATTCGGTGACTTCTTCTTCTTCGACCCGTTCGATTTCTATTTTCATCTCTTCGAACGCATACTCGAATTTTACCTCGCCAGTGATCTCAGCAAAGGTAAGCGCTGCTAGATCCGTAGAGATCGTCCCAAATAGATTTTGGAAGTCAAGGAATTCACTTTCGGTCGTGAGTTCTAGTATCCACTCTCCAGCCATATCATTGTCTAGGATTTCGTACGCGAAGGTATTGGCATCACTGAACAGGACATTGTCTGTGGTTTCGATACCTGTGATGATGAGTTCGAATTCACTGTCGGACGCGTCGATCTCTGCTTCGTTCATCAGTACGACGATTTCGAATGCTTCTGGTACGGTGCCTAGGTCTGCATCTACGGGGATGGTAATGGTCTGATCCGTGAACGCCATCTCCCGTTCGAATACACAGTCGTCCTCTTCGTACTCGTATATGATTTCGTCGATCACAGCGCCGCTAAAGTCCCCTTCGCCTGACAGTTCGTAGGTCAGGGTAATCGCAGCACTCGGTAGCTCACCGAGATAGTCTGCAAAGGAGATTTCTACTTTGTAGTCTTCGGCATCCGCCAAATCTGCTCCTTCTTCGTCTATCTGTAGACGAAAGGGGAAGTCATTGTCTTGAATTTGGACCTCTGGCTCATCGAGCGAACATGCGCTCCATAGTGCTGCCACTGCTAGGAGTAATATATAATTGATCTTCATGATTTAATTTCTTTAGTCGATTTACAAATTGAATTTCACACCTACTCTAGACCACCAAGAGTAGAATTCGCGCTGTACGAGTTGGCTTTCGTCACCTCCGACGTATGCCTCGAAAGGTGCGTTGGTGATGTTGAGACACTCCGCGAATACGTTGAAGTGCTGGTTGATTTGGTAGCTGGCTGTGGCATCTACTTGGAGACGGCCTTTGATGGAGCGATCCTCGTCTGCATCAGCACCTAACTCTTCGATGTATGCACCGGCATAGTTGCCAGAGAGTCTGACATTGAACCCTTTGAGGTTGTATGACAAGCTCAGGTTACCGACGTGAGTCGCCTGACCAGGTAGGTTGATTTCTTCACTTTCGTCTATCCCAGATCTGTCCTGTAGTGTAGCGGATGATGCGGTGAAGGTATAGTTGGCATAGATGCCTAGTCCTGATAGTGCGCCAGGCAAGAAGGTCATGTTCTGCTGATAAGAAAGCTCTATCCCCGCGATGTTGGCATTTTGTCCATTCACATCCTGTGTCAGGTCTACGTCCGTTCCGAAATCAATTCCTTCGTAAGTATCTGTTTCGAATCGACGCTTGTAGATGAAGTTGTCTAGTTTTTTGTAGAAGACGCCTGCTGAGATGACGCCTACCGTTCCGAAATAGTGATCTACCATGAAGTCAAGATTGATCGCTGAGACAGGTTTTAGATCGGGGTTTCCGATGGTACCTTCTCTGTCTCCGATGCTGATCTCCTGTGCAGGTACGATGGATTCGAAGTTTGGTCTGGCATAAGAAGTCGTCGCTGCGAGTCTGAGGTTGGTCAGGCTACTGATCGCGTATCTGAAGTTGATCTGTGGCAGTACGAAAGTGTAGTCTGTTTTGCCCTCTTCGTCTATGATCTCCTCTAGGTCACCTTCATCGTCGAAGAGTACGGTGTGGTATTGGTAATCGACGTTGGTCTGTTCGAAACGTACCCCACCGACTATCTGCAGTTTATGAATCGTGAGGTCTGTCATCAAGTAGGCTGCCATGACGTTCTCTGTCGCTTCGTAGCTTTCGACGCTCTCATCGACGAGCTTGTCTTCGACCTCCAGTTCGAACCCTGACTGGTTGGCATTGAAGAATCGCACGACTTTGTCCATGTCCGCGGCAGCAGCTAGGGTGTATCTGTCTCCGAGGAAATTGTCATCGACGAGTCCTCCGTCGAATTTTTCTAAGGTGAAGTCACCAGACTGTCCTTCGAAAGAAACGTCTCCTCCAGCCCAGCCGAACTTGTTGTTGACGACTTCTAGGTTCTTGTTTTTGTTTCGGTATTTTCCACCGAACTTCAAAATCCCGCTGTGCTCACCGAGTTGGTAGGGAATGCCAATGTTGATTTTGCCTGTGATGTTTTCATCTTTGGCATAGGTGTTTCCAGCTTCTAGTTCGTCGAATTCATAGTTGCTGTTGTCGAGATAGTCGAACGCTGGATTGGTCGTGAACTGAGGGAAATCAGCATTAGAAAAATCTGTAGCCAATGCATCTGGTTCTCCGATGAAAGTGACCTCATAGTCGAATGGGGTGTCCTGGACAGCTGTAGCATAAGAAACCTCATAGTCTACCGAAAAACCTGGAAGGACGTGCTTGCCGCCTAGGTTGAAACTCGTAATGTCCTGACGTTCGAACCGGTCTTTGGTAGAGCGTTCGATTTCATGGTCTTCGAATGGAGAGTCGTCTACATTAGGAATGAAACCATATCTGCGTCTATGCTCTCTGTCTGAGAAGGTGTTGTAGATTCCTCGGAGATAGACCTCACTGTTTTCGTTGAATCGGTAGTCCACTGTACCGCTGACCGCACTACGTGTTCTGCGCAGGGCATAGTCTCTTAGTTCCATTTCGTCCCCGTCACGTTCCCAGTTGTCAGAGCCTCTGTCTGTGTAGAAGTGGCTACCATTGACCAATACACCGAGTTTTTCGTTGGCACCAAACCTTTTTCCGATTAGGAGTGACCCTTGGCCGTTGGGCTCGCCCATCAGTTGGTTGTAGCCCCCTACTAGGGTTCCTTGTACTTCGGTATTGCTGCTTTTTGCTTTTCGTGTGACCAGGTTGACCGATCCACCGATGGCATCTCCGTCCATGTCTGGCGTGAGTGTTTTGGAGACCTCTATCGATGATAGCTGATCCGCGGGTATTGCGTCCAATGCGACGAAACGTACGCCTGCTTCAGGAGACGGGATCTGCTCGCCGTTGACGCTGATGTTGGTAAACTGAGGCGCTAAACCTCTGACGACCACATAACGCCCCTCACCTTGGTCGCGCTGTAGCGTGACCCCTGGCATACGCTGTATCGCCTCTGCGACGTTAGGATCAGGGAATCTACTGATCTGATCTGCGGCAATGATGTTTTTGATATTGCCTGCATTTTTTTGCTGATTGAGCGCTTTCTGCTGACCTTGTAGCAATCCGTAGACCGTCACTTCTAGTAGTTCTGGATTCAGCTCACTCAGTTGTATTTCCACTTGGCTCGTCTGTGCAGGATCGACTTCCGTGACGAAATCTTTGTAGCCCAGATATTTGATCACGAGCGAATTGATGCCTGATTTAAGTCTGAGTGTAAACTCGCCATTGACATCTGTAATCGTGCCTTGTGTGCTGTTTTCTATCAGTACGGTCGCGCCAGGCAGAGGCTGGCCGTTGACTCCATCGGTGATGACGCCACGTACGACCGTTTCTTGGGCGTATGCGCATAGTCCGATGAGACTAAATAGGATGACTGTAAGTATTCTTTTCATAATTTCATAGTTGACTATTATCGAATTATTTGACTCGGCAAATAATCATTCCTAGTATGAATTGGGTGTTAATAGCGGGATCAACAAAATAGCAACGAGTCTAAAAATCAAGGCATCAAAACGTAAACATGGTTTTTTAAGTGTCAGTTTTTCAGTGGGTTACATGTTACCGATGCGTTAACCTATGCTGACGATATAGTTGTATAAATTTTCACCTTTTTCCAATCCGAGTTTTTTTCTGAGTCTATAGCGTGCGATTCGTAGGCTGTCGCTAGATATACTGAGGATGGATGCGATCTCGTGAGAGTGGAGGTTGATGTGAATCATGGCACAAAGTCGCACTTCGGAGTTGGTGAGTGTAGGGTGTTTGGCTCTGAGCTGATCGAAGAACTCGGTGTGTATCTGTTGGAATATGTTTTCGAACTCTTCCCAGTCTTCGTCCATGTTGAAGTTGAGGTCTATGGATTTGGTTAGTTTACTGATCTTTTGGTGGACGTCTTCCTTTTGGCTTTTCTTGATTTTTTTGAGGTTGGTTCGCAGTGTTTCTAGGAATTCATTTTTCTGTATCAGGTGGAGGGCAGATCGACTCAGTGCGCTGTTTTTCATCTCCAGATCCATTTGTAATTGGGTCTCTTGGAGACGTTTGTTTTCCAGCTCTGTCCTGAGTTTTTCTTCATTGAGCTGGGCGTTGATGAGTTCTGATTTGCTGAGTTCGTTTTCGATCTGCAGTAGTTTTCTCTCTTTGGCAGATCGCGTCACACGCTGATAGGAGATGTAGGCGACCAGCAGAAGTAGGATAGCCAAACCGATGGCTCCTCCTAAAGTGACTTTTCGGGTCAGCGACTTTTCTTTTTCGAGCAGTTGTATGGTTTGTTGCTTCTTTTCCAAGTCAAAAATAGTCTGCGCATTGGCGATTTTTTTGGCGATCTCATGACCGAATATGGTTTCGTTGAGTTGATAGCTCTGATCGAGAAAATAGTAGGCACTGTCTACATGTCCTGTCTCTAGGTAAATGATCGATAGATCTCGTGCAGCAGATTGGACTTGATACTGATTTTGCTGGAGGGTGGCTTGCTGCCACGCGATACGCGTGTAGTGAATGGCACTGTCGTATTGTTGTCGTTTTCGATAGGTGTCTCCGATATTGTTTAGGTTGACGATGGCCTCATCGATATTGCCGAGGGCTTGGTTAAAATCATAGGCTTTCACAAAGTGCTGATACGCTTCGTCGTAGACCTCTAGATCCTCATAGATGCTGCCGATGTTGTCGTAGATAGCAGCCAATTCAGCAGAGTCCATGCGCTGCTCAAAATAGTCGAGCGCCATTTGCTGATAGTAAAGTGCCGAATCGTACTGTTCCGTTTTTTCGAATAGATGTCCAAGTTGTCCTTGTATGCGCGCCTCGCCGGTATGGTTATTCATCTGTGTAAAGAGCGCCATCGACTCTCGGAGATGAATAAGTGCTTGTTTATAATTCTCAGAGCGGAGGTAGACCTGCCCGATCATACTGGTCGCCTCTGCGAGGTGCTGTGGATCGTCTAGCAGTTCATACTGGTGAATGGCAATGTGAAGGTGATTGATGGCGAGATCTAGGCTGCCGATTTTGTACAGAATGCTACCCAGCAAATGACTACTCCGCGCTATGCCATAGGGGTAGTTAAGCTCCTCGGAGAGAATCAATGCCCTCCGTGTCATGAACAGTGAACTGTCTCGGTTGAGAGCGGGGTGTGTCTCGACCTGAAGCAGCAGGTGATCTACGGCTGTGTTAGTGGGGAGATCATGAGAGTGCTGACGACATGCACCCAAAAGCAAGAGCAAAACAAAGGAAAATAATGTAGAACGAATTGACATAATCAAGGAATCCAAAGCGTCATTTCCTAGGAGATAAATGCACGCCAATAATCCACAAACGTACCTTTCTAGTGTGTACTGGAGGAAAAGCCTATGTTATGAATTTGTTGTGATTATGAAGTCGTAGCAAATACGCTGGACGACATGAATCTACTATTCAACGAGAAAATGCGGCCGTTGAACTCTCTAAACTCAAGCGTAAATCACGCTGGTCTATTTTTGGATCGAGTTCTAAATTATAAGACTATGAAAAGCAAGCATCTCATCTTTAGTTTATTTATGGTTCTAGGCCACTACCAAGGGTACTCTCAGTGTACTGGGACAGGCAACCAAACCGATTATGGTTCAGGGAACTGGATCGCTTATGTATATGATGGGACGCAAAATTACACGACTGATTTTAGAGGGAGGTATTCGATTACTACATCTAATTTCGATACTGATATTTGTGGGGGCAACAATTGTACATTTGACACCAACTCTTGTACTGATATTTTAGCAGAAACGATTTCTATTCGGCTCAAAATGAATGAAACTTATACCAGAGGGATTTATCGAATTACTATTGGAGGAGATGATGGTGTTCGGTTGAGTTTAGATGGTGGATCGAGCTTTGTTCTTAGTGATTTTAGTACGCATGCATATAGAGAGAGCTATACCGAAATACTGTTAGATGGAAATTATAATCTGGTATTCGATTATTTCGAAGCGTCGGGAGGAAATCGATTTTCTATTCAAATTGATTATTTAGGGGATCAATCTGGAGGCGAGATTGGATCAGATCAAGATATTTGTCAGTTTGGCGCAGTGGACCCAGACCCATTTACCAGTAATATTACCGCCCAATTTATCTCAGAATTGGCGCCTGTCTATTTGTGGCAGACTTCTGTAGATGAGGTGACATGGTCAGATATCCCTTTGAGCAATACTGAAAATTATGATGCCCCAGCTGGAGTTAGTGGCACTTTGTACTATCGTAGAAGTGCCGAGTCGGGAGGGGTAACGGTATATTCTAATACTTTGACAATCAAAGGACAAGAGCCTGCTGGAGATGAGGTGACTTACGGGGACGAGAGTTGGATTGGTTATGTCTACGATGGGCAGGATGATTTTATGACAGACTATAGAGGAGAAATCTTTGAGACCGATATTTTTGATGAAAGCTTTGGAGGAGCTGATGGGGCTATCAATACTACGGGATGTGATGTAGATGCGACAAGCTTTTCGGTTCGATTTAAGATGAGAAAGACTTTTGAGCATGGTGAGTATACCTTGACCATTGGAGGAGATGATGGTGTCCGTTTGAGTTTGGATGGGGGAGCAACTTATATCATAGATGATTATAGCAATCATGGCTATAGAACTGTAGATGCGGTCAATGTAGAACTAAATGGTGCTTATGATATGGTGTTAGAGTACTATGAAGGATCTGGTGAAAACCGAGTGTCTTTTCAATATGCAATAGAAACATCATTGCCCGTGACTTATTTGTTTATGAAGGCGAGCACTGAAGGAAACGGAAATTTGATCCAGTGGGCTACAGCTAGTGAAACCAATAATGATTATTTCGAATTAGAAAGAACCATAGATGGAGACAATTGGGATGTGATAGCAGTTATTGCAGGGCATGGAAACTCTTCGTCTACGATTACCTATGAGTACATGGATAGTGGGTCGGCAGGCCTGTCGGTATATTATCGTCTGCGTCAAGTAGACTATGATGGGAAGTACGAATACTCTGATATCATTAGTGTGAAAGGAGAACATAATAGAGAAGAGCCGGTGTGCTATCCTAATCCTGCGATGGATCAAGTGCGTGTCAATTGGGATGGACATATTGTCAAAGAAATTGTGTTATATGATTTGACAGGAGATAGGGTTAGGTATGCGGCTAGTACTACAGATGTGGACCTGGTAGGTTTGGACTCAGGCTACTATCTAGTACAGGTGCTTAATGCAATGGGGCAGACGAATACCCTTCGCTTGCTAGTGAGGTAGACGATGCTAAATTTCCATTCATAGATCCTTAAGTGTGTTTTGTCTAAAACTAGTCTACTTGCCTGTGGTAGGTAGGGTGGCAATGTAGGATATTTCATTTTTACTAAATCACAGCCTTTGCCGACATGCAAGTATGGTACTTCAGCCTACTAGTGGTTTAGTCAAACCTTGACAGGTATCAAAGCTTATTTTGAATACTTCTCAAAAACGCGCGTATTGTAAGTATTCACCTCCTTGTGTTGAAGTTGAAAAATCACAAAGCCCATTCTACATCAAAGATTATAATCTTGTCTGAGAAGAGCACATTGTTGTTTCCTAAATAACATATTGATACGTCCAGAGTCATTCTGATTAGTAGTCCCATCTTAGCTTATGCGGTCACTAAACCCATGTTTATGTATAAATAGGATGGCCTCTATATCTAAAACCAGACCGTTAGACAAACGACCAAGGGCTGAATATTTCATTGAACGAGAAAAAGATGTCGTTCACCGTCTTGTTCCCTTTCGCTTTCATATCCGTGCTAAGTTTGATCATAATTAAAAACAAAAACACAGTCGATATGAAATCTTTTAAACTCATTTTCTCCGAAACAATTTCATCTATTTCTAAAGGTTTTTCTTTTCCATCCGAAAGCGACAGTACGCATGGTTCAGAGAACATCAATAGACACGCAGTAGAAGTGAATGAAATTCCCGATACTGATTCTCAGAATCAGATAGACATGGATAACCATCACATGCAGAACACATTTAACACGATGATGTAATATTCGTGTAGCCAACCTTAGACTCTTTTTTCAACCTTAATTCAAAAATGATGAATAACCAGCCCTACCAGTCCTTTAGTGCCAAAGAGTCTCGCTCGAAACGAGCGTTAAGCAACTGGCAAGAGTTTCAGTTGGCATTAGTCAATAGAGAAGCTCAATGGTTTTATGAGGTGGAAAAAATGGAAGGAGCAGGTGCCTGGGAAATTTCTCTGACCAAAAACGGTGATCTAGAAAGGCACACACTTGCTTGGTCTGAGAGTTTGTATATTCTGTATGGATATGAACCGTATAAAGTAGAGCCAACGATGGAGTTATTTGCATATCATGTTGAGCCTCGTCAGTTGGAATCAGTAGTGGATGCTATCAAATCTCAACTCAGCTTAGCGGGTAGTTTCGAAGTAGAGCATGATATCGTGATACAATCGGGAGAGAGAAGACGTATTATTCAAAAAGGTAAGGTTGTTCTTAATAGTAAAGGAGAGCGATTGGGGATTTTGGGGATCACGCAACTTGTTAGGGAAGGAATCGAAAACTAAAATTAGTGGTGTATGGATGGGGACGTCCCCATTCATGCTTTTTTTAAACGAGAGAAAAACATTATGAAAAGCAGCAGTGTTATTAGTTTAGGACACGATCCAGTGACTTTCGAGATATCAAAGTTACTGGCAATGAAATCGTGTCGAAGTGCGTCGATACACATTATGTCAACAATAGATCATGCATTGCACTTCATCGCATCACAGGCTTTTGGTGCGTCGAAGATGACATTTTTGTTGGATTTGGATATGCCAGATCTAGATGGAACTCGGTTTATTGGAGAGTTTGAGAAATTATCACAAAGTGTAAAAGAGAAGGTTCAAATATATGTGTTGGGTTCTATTAGCAAGGTCAATGAGTTTTCTCAACAAGCCCAAAGTCCTTCGATTGAAAATCATTTTCAAAAGCAGCTGCTATTAGGACAGTTACAGGTGATGCAAAGATGCTAACAGTGAAAGCCTACACTTACCAGGCTAGCGTAACTCGGAGGAGTTACGCTTTTTTTGTGTCTTTAGTCAATCGAACGTGATCGTAAGCGTAGGGCATTGCCTATGACTGATACGGAACTGAAACTCATGGCTGCAGCGGCTAGCATGGGCGAGAGCAATAGCCCAAAAAATGGGTAGAGTAATCCTGCCGCAATGGGAACGCCGAGTGTATTGTATCCCAGAGCGAAGAAGAGGTTTTGTTTGATATTGGACATTACAGCTTGACTGAGATGTTTGGCTTTGACGATACCATGGAGATCACCTTTGACTAGCGTAATCGCAGCGCTTTCTATTGCGACATCTGTACCTGTTCCCATCGCTATCCCGATGTCTGCTAAAGCTAAGGCTGGTGCATCGTTGATCCCGTCTCCTGCCATAGCCACGGTTTTGCCTTCTTCTTGTAGTGATTTGACCTTATCTTGTTTGTCCTGAGGTAGGCAGTCGGCTTGGTAGTCATCTAGCCCTAACTCCTCTGCCACTGCTTGGGCAGTGTATGAGTTGTCCCCGGTCATCATGATGACTTCTATGCCTAATTTTTGCAGTTCTTGGATGGCTTTGTGGCTGTTGGACTTGATCGCATCGCTAATGACGACATAGCCGATGAGCAAGCCATCTACCGCAACGAAGGGGACGGTTTTGCCTTTGGCTTGTTGTTCTTGCGCTTGGCTCATGAGTTGTTCGGGGCAGTCAATTTTTTGTTCTTCCATCAGTTTATCATTGCCTACCCACACTGTCTTTTCGTCTAGTGTTGCTTTGACGCCCATGCCAGTGATGGATTCAAAATTTTGGATCTCCCGTGTACTGATGTTTTGTGCTTCGGCATAGTGTAAGGTGGCTTGAGCGAGGGGATGTTCGCTTTGCTGGTTGACCGATGCGACGATTTGTGTTATGTCCTGATCGGAGTAGTCTGCAGATCCAGCGAAGATAGATTCTACAGAGGGTTTTCCTTCTGTCACAGTACCGGTTTTGTCTATGATGAGTGTGTCGATTTGGTTCATGCGTTCTAGCGATTCGGCATCTTTGATGAGTACGCCGAGTTCTGCGCCTTTGCCCACGCCGACCATGACGGACATGGGGGTAGCGAGCCCCAGCGCACATGGACAGGCGATAATTAATACGGCGATGGCATTGACAAAAGCATATACCAACCGAGGCTCTGGACCGAATATGATCCAGATCACAAAGGTCAGTACCGCGATCCCGATAACTGTAGGGACGAAGTAGCCAGAGATTTTGTCTGCTAATTTTTGGATGGGAGCTTTGCTACGGCTTGCACTATTGACCATGTGGATGATTTGAGATAGCAGGGTGTCTGCACCGACTTTTTCTGCTTTCATGACGAAGGAGGATTGTCCATTGATGGTGCCGGAGCTGACCTGATCCTCTACCGTTTTGTCTACAGGGATAGGTTCTCCTGATATCATGGACTCGTCTATGGTGGATTTTCCATCTGTGATCATGCCGTCTACGGGGATTTTTTCTCCTGGCTTCACGCGGAGTAGATCGCCCACTTTGATTTCATCTATGGCAATGGAACGTTCTTTTCCATCCTCTATGATGGTAGCAGTATTGGGGGCGAGTTTTAGAAGCTCTTTGACTGCCGAGTTGGTTTTGCTGTGGGCGCGGGCTTCTAGTACTTGTCCGAGCATCACGAGCGTAAGGATCACCGTAGCAGCTTCGAAGTACATGTGTACTGCACCAGAGGCTGTTTTGAATTGCGCTGGAAACACCTCTGGAAACAGCAATCCCATCACACTAAACAGCCATGCCACACCAGCGCCTATGCCGATGAGGGTAAACATGTTGAGGTTCCAAGTCAGGATAGATCGATAGGCGCGTACAAAAAACATCCAACAGGTATAAAATACGACAGGTAACGAGAGCGCGAACTGTACCCAACTCCAGTTTTTCATTGGCATCAGGTCAAGAACCGGATTGTTAGGGATCATATCAGACATAGCGATCAGAAAAATGGGGACCGTAAAGACGCAGGATATCCAAAGCTTTTTCAAGAGTTTTTGGTAGGTTTTATTCTCTTCTGACTCGTCTACTTCTTTGGGTACGAGATCCATGCCGCATTTAGGGCATGAGCCTGGTTCGTCTTTGACCACCTCAGGATGCATAGGGCAGGTGTACTTTGTGGAGGAGGAATGGTTGTCGGCTTCTTTGACCAAGTCCATTCCGCATACTGGGCAGTCACCTGATTGGTTGTAGGTCTTGTCTCCCTCGCAGTGCATGGGACAGTAGTATGTACCCTTTTCGGTTTTCTTCTTTTTGATGGGAGGTAGGGGGGTGAGAGATTCGGAAGGAGCTTCTTTGTGGATGGAGTAGTTAGAGCCCTTTAGGGCTGATTCTAATGCCTCGAAGGGTGCTTCTGTTACTAGTTGGGCTGTTTTGTTGGTCAGGTCGACTGTCGCAGAGGATACACCTTCGACTTGGGCTAGTGTTTTTTCTACATGGGCTTGGCAGCCCGAGCAGGTCATTCCAGAGATAAAGTATTGCTTTGTCATGAGGCAAAGGTCGTGGTTTTTGCGGGCACGTGCTTTACATCATTTTGATTAATGCTTACAGGATTAGACTAGATGGTCTCTCGTGAGGTATGTCCAGGCTTGTTGCTCTTTTTGAATGCACTGGGTGTCATGCCTGTTTCTTTTTTGAACTGACTCGACAAATGCGCCACACTGCTATAGTGCATGTCATGGGCGATTTGAGAAAGGGTCTGTTCATTGTAGAAGAGGAGTTCTTTGACCCGTTCTATCTTCTGAGTCAATACATATTTTTCGATGGTGATGCCTTCTGATCCAGAAAACAACCGACTCAATGAAGCATAGTCATGGTGGAGTTTTTCCGAGAGTAGTGTAGAAAAATTGACATGCAATGCCTTATTGGATAAGTGGATGCTTTCAATAATGATGGCTTTGATTTGTGCGATTAGTTTCGTCTTAGGGTCTTGTATCAACTCAAAACCAGCGGTCTCCAAAGCTTCACTCAACTGCTGATGCTGTTTTTGACTTAGGTCAATGGCTAATTGCACTTCGCCCAGTGTCACCTGTATAGATGGGATGTCTAGTTTGGACATGATGTCTTTGACCGAAGCAATGCATCGGGGACAGACCATGTTTTTGATGTGAAGGGTTTGGGGCATAGGGTTTCAGTTGTAAATCATCTCTTTCGTTTTGAAATACTTTTAGTTTTTGCTTCCTCTTTAGGACGAGATACTCAAAAATAATAAAGCCTGCTCTTTGTAAGATCTCAAGAGCAGGCTTTATTGAGGCCTATGCTGTGTACTTAATTTTTTACCAACTGAACATTTAACAGCAGCTTTACATCATCACCGACTACAACACCACCAGCTTCAGTCACTGCACTCCATGTTAAACCAAAATCTTTTCTATTGATTTTTCCATTAATCTCAAACCCTGCTTTGGTCTGACCATACCCGTCGACCATCACTCCTCCAAATGCTACATCTAACGTTACTTCTTGGGTGGTTTCTTTAATCGTCATAGGGCCTACCAGTTGATATTTTTCATCAGAGACTTTTGAAAGCACTCCCTCGAAAGTCAGCCGTGGATGAGCTTCTGCATCGAAGAAGTCTCCACTTTTCAAGTGAGCATCTCTATCTGCTACGTTGGTATCGATACTTTTCACATCTAGGCTAAACGCTGCTTTTGCTCCGTCAAAATCTTCCGTTTCGGTATTGAGCGAACCTTCAAAATTCTTAAATGCGCCAGTGACGGTTGAGATTACGAGATGTTTTACTTTGAACTGTACTTCGCTATGCGTTGGGTCAATGTTCCAGTTTTGTGTTTTCATGATTCTTTAAGTTTATATTTGTTACAACATATACTGTACTTGTATATTTATGTTTCATTTGTTGCAACAAATTCTTTTAAAGATTTACGCTATAGCATATCTCCTTATTTGAATAGAACTATTCAAATAACCTGATATATCAGGTTAAATCTCTTCTTTGACTGATCCGCATCGGAGCATCTTGTCACCGAAATAGGGGTTCAGCACTTCTTTTTTACTACTGAGCCAGTAGGCTCCTTGGTTGTCCATTGCCATGGGACAGTACTGGCGATAGAGAGGAGCATCGTTGGCTTCTGTAGACTTTACTAGGGTGTAGATGTCCTCAGAGAGTTTGTTGAATGCGCTGCGCTGTACTTCCGCATCGTTGGTCGCTGCGATATATTCTGCATTTACTTTGATCCTGAGGCTAAGTTCGTCGCTACCGTCCAATAGAGGGATCATAGTCGTCGCTGCTGTACTGGCCGTAGCGCCGTCTGTTTCGACCAGCGCATCTTTGATGGATAGGTATGCACTTAGTACTTGTTGTGCAGATTCTTTGGTGATCATGGGGGTAGCAACTGTCGTTTCGACGTTTTCTTCACTCATATCTTTCATGCCTTCCATTTCAGTCATGTCATGATCATTGTGGCTGGATTTACTTTCTGATTTTTTGTCACCACAGGCGGATATGCTTAGCCCTATACTTGCTGCAAGTAGAATGGAGCCGATTGCTTGATTATATTTCATGTTTTAGCTTTTGTAGTTTGTAAATTATTGATTGTCTTCGTTGATTCAATTGTCAATGAGAATGTCCAAATCGGTGTGTTACCTCGCCACATTTGGGCATTTCACTACCAAAGTAAGGGTTATTGATCTCTTCTTCTATGCTCATCCATCTTGCTCCTTGATTTCGGTTAGCCATCGGACATTTTTGAATGTATAATTTAGTGTCTGTAGGATTGAAAGTCATGGAGACTTTGATCATATTTTCTGAAAAACCAATGAAGGCTTGGCGGAAAGATTGAATGTCCATTGATTTGGACAATGCGTTTATGGATGCTGATAGTTTTGGTTGAATCTGCATCCAAAGCTGGTGAGAGCTTTCTTCGAAGGCTGTCATGTCAACTTCTGACAAGTCTTTTTTCATTTGTTCTGCAGCTTTTTGCGCTTGAGAGTAATTGTCTCGCGTCAAGGCATTTTTGATCTGCATATAATCGGCTAACAAAGGACGCAAGGCAGCTTTGGCATCCGCACCTACCGTGATTTCTTGTCGACTGTCAGCTGTTTCTTCCTGAGACATGTTCATGTTTTCATGCTGATGACCAGTCATGGTCGTACCTCCTGCTTTGTTCATCATGCTGGGTTTACCAGCCAGTTGCGCCGCGGCATCCACACTGAATGTGCCATACACCACGATTTCCTCTCCCTCTGACAATCCTGAGGACACGACATAGCTATCTCCCAGCGAAGGTCCCAAGACAACTTCACGCATCATGAAGTTGCCTTGCCCTATTTTGACATAGACAACAGATCGCTGACCCGTCCACATCACCGCAGACTTGGGTACGACGACAGACACTTCTCCTTGTCCGATGGGGCTTTCTAAAATCCCTGTCGCAAACATCTCTGGTTTGAGTCTGCCTGTGTTATTATTGACAATCACGCGCGCTTTGGCTACCCGAGATTTGGAGTCGATGACAGGGTCGATGAAACTCACCGCACCAGTAAATGTTTCTCCGGGAAGAGATGGGATGGTGAACGAAAGTTGGTCACCTGTTTTGACCCATGCCATATCTCGCTCATAGACATCAAAGAGCACCCAAAGTTGGGACAAATCCGCAATCTCGTAGAGTGCTTGACCCTGAGAGACATGGTCTCCGACGTTGATTTTTTTGGCTATCACGACACCATTTTGATCCGCTAGGATGGGGAAATTGTCTGCGGGTTTTCCTGAAGCGAGAATACCATCAATTTGTCGGTCGGTCAGCTTCCAGTTTTTGAGTTTCTCTCTGGCCGCTTGAAACAACGCAGGTTGGGTAGCTTTGATTTTCTGCGCTTCAAACAGTTCTTTTTGTGCGGTCAATAGCTCTGGGGAATAAATGTAGGCGATGACTTGTTCGCGTTTGATGTATTCTCCAGTGAAGTTGACTTTCAGCTTTTCGATCCGACCTGTGATGTGAGAGACTTGGGACGAGACATACTGTTCGTTTGGCTGCACTTTTCCTGTCAAGCGCAGTTGTTTCATAGGTTGCTGCAAGACCACTTTGGCCGTTTGCACGCTCGCTAGTTGCATCGCTGTAGGTGACATTTGGATAGACAAGGGATCGGTATTCAAATCTTGATCCGCATCTAAAGGGATCAAGTCCATGCCACAGATGGGGCACTGACCCGGTTCTGCCTGGCGAATCTGTGGATGCATGGAGCAGGTCCATTCGCTATGTGCCGTCTCATCTTTGGGTGCAGATGAGCCACCTCCAAATATCAACCCTCCTACCACAAAGCCTACTAGCAAAGTAGCCAAGGCTATGATTATCGTTTGTTTATCTATCTTTTTCATCTTATTCTGATTTGGCGGTGAGGTAATCCAATTGTGCCTGAGCGAGGTAATAATTTTTGATCGCGGTGGCTTTTTCCATTTCGTATTTGAGCAACTGCTGTTGCATGCGCAGGACTTCTTCGAACTCTTTTCCTGAATTGCTGTAGGCTGTGTAGAGCAAGTCTATTGCCTGTCTTGTTTTGACAATTTGTTGGTCATAGAGTTGGTAAAGCTGTGCTGCTTGGTTGACAGCATAATCGGCCATTTCGTAGCTCGATACGAGACTATTGGTCATTTCCATTCTCCTGTGCGCCAAAGCTGTTTGTGTGAATTGCGCTTCTTGGACAGCTGCTTTGTACTTGCTCCGAAAGATGGGGAGCGTCATCGTTACCATCGGCATGATTGTATTCCGACCATTGTCGGGGATGTCCATGTCTTCTCTCTTGCCCACAAAGGCATAATCCAGTCCCACCCCGAACTGCGGTGCACCACTTTTTTTTGCCATGCGTTCGTTGGCCTTGGCAGCTTCTTGTTGTAGTGTAAGTGCTTGCAATTTAGGATTCTGTACCAAGAGACTGTCTCGAAATATCCGAGCACCTGATGGCATCAACCCCAATGAATCCGAAACGATGATCGCAGCAGTATCTGCTCGGTTGAGCAGGCGGTTGAGAACTATCTCCAAGGGGGCAATCTTGTTCTCTAGCAGCTGAATCGTTGTCTGGGTGTCGTCCATCATGATGTCCGTCCTGATTACATCGACCATACTGCCCCTTCCGCTCGCAAAAGAAGTCGTAGACAGTGCCTTGTACGAAGCAAGAATTTCCAGATTCTTTTGTTGCCAATGGATCTGCTGCTTGACTTCATAGATGGGATAGTAGGCTTGCTTGACTTTGAAATACAACTCATTTTTAGCATCCAAAAGGGTTTGGTATCGCGCTTCCGCCATCTTCGCAGCGGCATCTTCTCTGGCGCGCAGTGTCCCAAACCATGGGAACATCTGCGTCAAGGAAATCTTGGCGCGCTGTGGTCCCAACCGTGTCTCGATCGGACTGATGAAATAACCAAAGGATAGCGTAGGATCTGGCAAAGCATGGGCTTGCGAAACCCGCTGCATGGCTGCCTCGAACTCTGCATAGCTGGCTTTCAAACCCGGATTATTCTCCGCAGCAGATTGTAGATAATCATCCAGGGATTGAGCTGTCAGATTGCTATTGATCCAGCATAGGCTTACCATGAGTAAGATGATTCTATTGAACATTGTTTTCATCCTATTAAGCATTTTATGATTTTTCATTTTCATTGAATTGAATCTGCTTTAGTTTTCTTTCCTCTCTCCAGCTGTACAATACTGGCGTGATAAAATAAGTGATCGCTGCAACCAGCATCCCACCAAATGCAGGGATTGCCATCGGGATCATGATATCTGAACCCCGCCCTGTGGATGTCAATACCGGTAACAAGGCAATAATCGTCGTGGCAGAGGTCATGATGGCAGGTTTGATGCGTCGGCGACCTGCTTCTCTTACCGCCACTCTGATCGCTGAAATACTGGATGGTTTGTGCTGTGCCATGCTGTAGTCGAGATAGGTTCCGATCAGCACGCCATCATCCGTGGCGATTCCGAATAAGGCGATGAACCCGACCCAAACTGCCACACTCAGGTTGATGGTATGAATCTGAAACAGATCACGCATGTTGTTTCCCATAAGAGAAAAGTCCAAAAACCAGGCTTGCCCATACAACCACAGCATCAAAAACGCCCCACTAAAAGCCATCGCAATCCCAGTGAAAATCATCAGAGAAGTCGAGATGGATTTGAATTGGAAATAGAGAATCAAGAAAATGATTGCTAAGACTAAAGGAACGATGATGGCGAGCCGCTTTTCTGCGCGAATCTGATTTTCGTAGCTGCCTGAGAACTTGTAGCTCACACCTGCAGGTACGATCAGCTCCTTTTGATCTATTTTGTTTTGGATGAAATGCTGTGCTTCTTCCACTACATCTACCTCGGCATAACTCTTCTTTTTATCCAACAAGACATATCCTAGCAGAAAGGTGTTTTCGCTTTTGATCATTTGCGGACCTTGGACGTACTCAATATCCACGAGTTCGCCCATGGGGACTTGCACGCCCGTCGGTGTGGGGACGTAAATTTCTGCCAAGGCACTCGGATCATCTCTGAGTTCGCGAGGATAGCGTACCCGGATTGGGAATCGCTCACGGCCCTCCACCGTGGAGCTGATTTGCATCCCCCCGATGGCAGTTTCTATCGTCTGTTGTACATCCTCGATGCTGAGGCCGTACCTGGCAATGGCTTGTCGGTCGATGTTGAGATGAATGTAGGGTTTGCCCACGATCCGATCCGCAAAGACCGCTTCGGACTTCACAGAAGGCACTTCTTTGAGGATGGCTTCCAATTGCAGACCGAACGCCTCGATGGTTTTCAAGTCAGGACCGAAAACCTTGATCCCCATCGGTGCACGCATACCAGTTTGCAACATCACCAAACGCGTCTCGATCGGTTGCAACTTGGGTGCGGAGGTCACGCCAGGGATTTTTGCTACAGCGATGATTTCTTGCCAGACATCATCGGGTGATTGGATGTGCGCTCGCCAATTGCGGAAATAGTCTCCATCTGCATCAGGAATCAGGTGCGAAGTGATCACATCAAAATTGAGAGGAAAATCCACCGATTCGACTGCCTGCATCCTGTCATCCAGGTGAATGGTGTCTTGATCCATGGCCAACCAAGACTTGTCTTTTGCAAGTACCCATCGTCTGATATTTTTGCTCTGCTGTTGAATCGCGGTGAGCAGGTAATCACCCTGATCATCGACGAGATATCTTTCTCGGTGACCCGATTCGCTGACTCGGTATTCTGATCGGTAATTGATCACAGTTTCGTACATGGAGATTGGGGCGGGATCGAGTGCCGTTTCTGCTCTCCCCATTTTCCCTACTGCCAGTTCTACTTCTGGGATGTTGGCAAGCAGCATGTCTAGTTGCTGCACCACTCTTTTGTTTTGGGTCATTCCTGCATGAGGCATGGAAGTCGGCATCAGCAGAAAGCTCCCTTCGTCCAGCGAAGGCATGAATTCTTTCCCGATTCCGGGAAAAGTGTGATTCATCACAGACCAAACTTTGGTGGTACGGACATTGACCCCCACAGCATCTAAGCCACGGTCGACCCACCCAAAGATGCTTGAGAAACCGATCCAAGTCATAAGTCCAAGGGAAATCAAAAGCATCGGTAGCGCGAGAAAAGTCTTTTTGTGTGCCAGACACCAGTCGAGGATGACAGGGTAGTATTTTTCTAACAAAGCAAAACCGCCTAATATGATCACCAACAGCAGGGTCACAAAAAGGAAGTTGAAAGCAGTGCTTTCACTTGCCCCAAGAGGCATCCAATATTTAGCCAGCAGCCAAGTGACCGAGAACGACGCGATCAATACCGAGGCATTTCGAATAGCCCAAGCGCGATAACTGCTGTACTCATTGACAAACCACGCCACGGCAAATGCTACCAGCGTCATACCAGCCCATAACGAAACCCATAGCGCTACAACTAGTCCGCCAACCAGCATGATTCCATTCAGCACTTTGGCTACTGCCTTTTTGTTGATTTTCATCCCAAAAAACCATCGCGAAAGCGTGGGCAAAATGATCAGCGACACAAACAGAGCAGCCAGCAGTGCAAAGGTCTTGGTAAAAGCCAAAGGACGAAACAACTTACCCTCCGCAGCTTCCATCGTGAAGACGGGAATAAAACTGACGATGGTCGTCGCGACAGCAGTGACGATGGCAGAACTCACCTCGGCAGAGGCCTTGTAGATTGTTTCTTTGAGGGCTTGTGTTTTGGGGGCTTCTTGGATGTGATTGATCACGTTTTCGGATAGGACGATGCCTAGATCGACCATGGTTCCAATCGCAATTGCAATCCCGGACAAAGCCACAATGTTGGCATCCACACCAAAGTAGCGCATAGCGATGAAGACCATCAGCACTGCAATCGGCAGTAAACTAGAGATCAACAGTGAGGCCCGAAGGTTTAACACCATCACGATCACCACCAGTATCGTAATTAGGATTTCCAGCGACAAAGCTTCCTCCAACGTACCCAAAGTCTCCTGTATCAACTGTGTCCTGTCGTAGAACGGCACGATGGTCAACTGACTCTCTACACCATTGGCGAGGGTCTTTTTGGGTAGGCCGGGAGATATGTCTTGGATTTTGTCCTTGACCTGGTTGATCACGGCGAGAGGATTGGAGCCATAGCGGGCGACTACCACGCCACCGACGACTTCTGCGCCGTCTTTGTCCAGTAAGCCTCGACGAGTCGCTGGGCCTAAACTCACCACACCAACATCCTGCACACGGATAGGGACATTGTCGTTGACTGTCACGACTGCCAGCGCTATGTCTTCGACGGACTTGACATACCCCAAGCCACGGACAAGGTATTCGGCTTGGTTGATTTCTATGGTTTTAGCACCGACATCTCGGTTGGATTGGCGTACCGCAGACATGACTTGTGAGAGCGTGATGTTGTAGGCTCGGAGTGCATTGGGATTGACATCCACTTGGTATTCTTGGACAAACCCTCCAATAGAAGCGACTTCAGACACACCATCCACGGCATTTAATCCATACTTGACATAGAAGTCCTGCACCGTTCGCAGTTCGTGCAGATCCCAACCACCCGTGGGATTGCCCTCTGGATCGCGTCCCTCCAGCGTGTACCAATATACCTGACCCAGTGCTGTGGCATCAGGCCCGAGTGAGGGTTGCACACCTTCTGGCAAAAGACCAGCCTGCAAAGAATTGAGCTTCTCCAATATCCTCGACCGAGACCAGTAGAACTCTATGTTTTCGTTGAAGATAATGTAGATGCTGGATACACCAAAGATGGAGGAGCTTCGGATGGATTTCACGCCCGGGATTCCTAGCAAGGAAGTAGTGAGCGGGTAGGTGATTTGATCCTCGATATCCTGAGGTGATCGACCTTTCCACTCCGTGAATACGATCTGTTGGTTCTCGCCAATGTCAGGAATAGCATCCACAGGTACAGGATCTTTGGGCAGAAAACCAGTGTCCCAACCAAAGGGCGCTGTAACCAGTCCCCAGCCCACCAATGCGACCAGCAGCAAGCTGGTGACCAATGGATTGTCCAAAAAGTAACGGATGATTTTGTTAAGCATGTTCTTTTCTTAATGCTATGAAATAGATGAATTACGCTGTGGTAACCTTGATTTGTGATTCGCAAATCTTAACCATGGTTTGTGACGCACAAACCAAAATACTGCTACGGTGTTCTGTGACACACAGAACACGGGGCATTATTAAAATCCTAATAGGATTAACTCAGAGGAATATCAAATAAGAAAAGACTGAAACAAGACGGGAATGTCCTGATGCAGTAGTGGGGGAGAGTAATCCGAATATGCTACGAATTGGCCTACATCAGATAAATGAAAATCAATGAAAGTGAATGCCAATACATAGACAAAATCTAGGTTGATAGAGAAACTAGATAGTGCAAGCTTGAAGTCATCTTGCAGCTCGTAAGACAGGTAGCTGTTTTCACAGCAGTTCATGGTCTTGCTCAGTTGTGTTTGTGTGCAGACTGGAGGTAGAGTCTCCATCATGCCACAGTCCAAATGCGCCTGACCTATCGCAAGCTGAGATTGCACCGCCTTGCCTCCACAGTAGTGCGTGGAGATAGCTAGTCCCATGTTGCTGAGCAGCAAGAGCATGGAGAGCGATATGGCGATGATTCTTTTCACTGATACAAATGTACGGAAATATACGAATAGAGATTTATAGAATTTTGATTTGCTCTTATAAGGTTAGGTGTGCTAAGGGAGTATGTGGTTTTCTGGTTCTAGCGTTTCAAGAACTTGATACACTGAGGAGCAACTGCTGTTTCGACTGTTTTGGGATTATTCATTAGTCCCGTTTGGGTATCCCGCTCAAACACGCTGATGCTGGCAGAGCGTTTGTTGGCGACTAACACAAACTGATCCGAAGGGTCTATCTCAAAAGCTCTTGGCCATATACCTCCAGAGCTACTGAAAGTAGGATCGGTCAGCGAACCATCTGGGTTGATGCCAGAGATGGCTATGCTGTTGTCTCCACGGTTGGAAGCGTATAGGTACCGTCCATCTGCAGAAAGATGGATGTCTGCGGATTTGTTGAAATCCTCAAACTCAGCAGGGAGAATACTGATCGTGTCTATCGGATGAGTGATGCCTAGTCTTGGGTCATGTTCAAATGCCATGACATGTCCGGTGAGCTCGGCTAGTACATATAGGTAGGGTAGCTTGGGATGAAAAACCAAATGTCTCGGTCCAAAACCTGCTACAGCGGAGGTAGTCGATACAGGTACTTCGTCGAGTTTTCCAGCCTCTGAGATAGGGTAACTCAGGATTTGGTCTGTCCCTAAGTCAGTCACATAGACCAAATCACCAGCGGGTGCTGGGATGATCATGTGTGCGTGTGGTGAAGACTGTCGTTCGTGAACGCTAGAACCATGATGTCTGATGCGGCTGATTTCTGAGCTGATTTTGCCATTTGGTTCTATCCCGAAAGTGGCGACTTCTCCTGATCCATAGTAGGCAATCATGAGATAGCGTTGGTTTTGGCTGATGCTGATGTAGCAGGGACCTTTGCCTTGGTGTACTTGAGAGTTGATGGGTGACAGAATGCCAGTCTCTGGGGCTATGGAGAAGGAATGGACGCCTGAGCCGTCTATAGAATAGAGGTGATGGTTTGATGAGTCGATGGCTAGATATGACGTGGTATGGGTGGTGGAGTCTAGTCCCTGATGGATTAACTGTCCGTCTACTGGTGTCCAGAGGTAGCGATCGATTCCTGCAGTGGATGAGGCGTCATTGGACGAGACATAGACCCAGTAGCGGTCTGGTGCAGGCTCACAAGTCATTAGCAGTATTCCCAAAAGAAGAATGATGAGTGAGGAGGAGTATGTTCTTCGGTTCATAGCTGGAAAATTAGTGGATTGTAGGGTGAAAGGGGGATGATTTCCTCTAAATTGTAATGGTACATTTTTTAAACGCTCTACATGTCATAAAGCTAAGAAATCAACATTATGAAGACAATTGGGATCAGTCTGTAAAGTTGGGGGGATAAACTTGATAGACAGGTTCGATATTTTTATTCCAATCATTCAAATTAACCTCAAGGACTTATAAGGGATGGTTATTCACGAAAAATAATCATGAATTTCGAACAATGAATCTTGAATCACGAAGTAATCCTCGATCTCTCCTCAGAAATACGGATTGATCCGACAATTGTAGGGGTAATCTAACAATGGAGAAAGAAAAAGCGGACTCATCTGAGTCCGCTTTTTCTTTCTTTCTATTCCTCCACGTTTGTTTTAGTGGCTCACATAGAAGTCGTATACTAAGACCTCCCCATAGTTGTTTGGATTGTCAGTTTCGCTGCCTTCTTTATCTGCGTTACTTTGCGTGTAGTTACCGATTTTGAAATAGGCTTCTCCATAGCTCTTGTCCATCACGTAATTGTTGTTGCCATCTTTCACTAGATAGTTGGATGCGTTTCCATTGGCGTAAGCACTTGCTAGATTACCATCTTCGCTATAGTAGCAATAGTGCTTACCATCGATTACCTCGAAGATGACTTCATGTACTGTACCTAATGAGTAGTTGGTGGAGACTGTGATATCATCTCTCAGTTTGCCTCCGTTGAAGCTTAGGAATAAGTGAGAACCTTCTAGTCTCAATACCATTGCGTCATCGATACCATCAGATTTATTTCCGTGGATTTGCGTGGCAACAAGGTGATCTTTGACGATAGGTAAATGTGTGATCGCTTGTTTCGAGTACACTACGTGCGTACCTGAAGT
Organism: Reichenbachiella agariperforans; assembly: GCF_900142205.1. Classification (GTDB taxonomy): domain Bacteria; phylum Bacteroidota; class Bacteroidia; order Cytophagales; family Cyclobacteriaceae; genus Reichenbachiella; species Reichenbachiella agariperforans. Next base: position 340,596 of record NZ_FRAA01000004.1, on the reverse strand, counting down.
CGTCCAGTATATGTCAGAGCTTCCAGATTCGGTTCTTTCTCTCAACTCAGACCGGATATAATCCGAATTAGGGGTAGATCCGTTGTTGCTTCTGATCGGAACTCTAAACACGATTGCATTTTGATCATCATTCACATAAAAATACTCATTGTTGCTTTCGTTGCACAGCGTTTTGTCTTCTTCACCATTAGGGTAAGTGATTTTCCATTGGTTGCAGTTGTCCATTAGATCAGATGGTACATCTGCTGAGCCAGGATCAGTCGGATCTACTGGATCTACAGGATCAGTACCTCCGTCTTGTGCTTCGCCGTAGATTTCTACTTCGGTGATACTGTTCCAAGTGTTCGAGCTATTGCCGAGACCTGTGATCCGGATGTAGCGAACCTCCGTTGCATCGAAGTTGTAGGTCTCTAGGTTATTGGAGCTACCGCTGGATGAACCAGAATATACTTCTGTGAGCGATGAAGTGCTGTTGCCTACTCGAATCTTGAAGGTAGAGCTACGTTGGTCACCTTTGTACCATGCTGCTTTGACACTACTGACGGTTTGAGAAGAACCGAGATCATAGGTGATATACTGGCCGGATCCATTCGCTGACCACCTAGTGTCTAAATCTCCGTCAAGGGTATTTGTTGGGACATTGCCGTCGTCTGCGGAGGCTGATACACTGCTAACTGACAACTTACCTTCCGTTGGTTCTGCAGGGTCAGTGCTACCAGCGCCTTCTATCAACTCGAAATCATCGAACCGCCCTGTGCCTCCGTTGTAGGCTGCGTAGATCGTGATGCTCGTACTGGAACCACTATTGAAACTAACGGTTACTTGTGTCCAGTCGTTATAGTCTCCGCCATCGCTATAATTCGTGCCACCTACATTTGCACCAATCGTGCCTGCTTCGAGTATATATGCTGATAGCGTATAGTCGGTATTGGTATTTACAGTCAGGGTTTGTTCTACTTTACCACCACTCCCGGTGATTTTAGCAGATTTGGAACCATTGTGTGAATCTCCAGAAGTCGCTGATGGATCTGTATCGGCCCATCCCGTCCAGTTGCTTTCGAATCCTGGGTTAGTAATGTTTACCAGATCACCTGCTGCTGATAATGCGTTAGATAAACGGATGTCTGGCTCTGCCATATTCTCGTCACATGACTGTGTAGAAAACAGAAGTGCTGAGGCTATTACGGCCATTGAGGAAACCTTAGTTGCGTGTTTCCATCCTACATAAAAATAGTCTTTCATCATAAATGCTTTAAAAGTGGAAAATTTAATAGTAATCATGTCGGTCAACCTATTGATTGGATAATCAATTATTGGTTGTCCAAAAGCAATTACGTTAGAATATTTATTATTTCAAAATATAGGAATGGTTGTAACAGTCTTTAAATAAGTGTTTTATATAAAATTTATGTCTTGTTTAGTGTTTTAACGCAGAAAATTTTGTGATAAAAAAGCATGTATTTTTTTCAAATCCATAAAAATATGGAGGGATTAATTTGCATCCTGATCAAAAATACATAAATTGGTCAACCAATTAATAAGAGTCAAGAAAACATCGAATGGAATTACTGAATAACTTTAAACAGATCGTCATAGAAACGCCGGTCGACAAGATTATCAATCAGATCAAGGAGTTGATTACGTCTGGACAATTGAAGCCTGGAGATAAACTCCCGCCAGAGAGAAAATTATGTGAGGCATTGGGCGTGGGGAGGTCTCATGTCAGAGATGCTATTAAGAAATTGGAGTTCTATGGTATCCTAAAAACGCTACCACAAAGCGGGACTGTAGTGGCAGGTCTAGGAATGACTGCTCTAGAAGGCTTGATTACGGATGTACTCAGGTTAGAAGTTAAGGACTTTAGATCTCTCGTGGAGACCAGAGTTATATTAGAAACCAATGCTGCTGCGCTAGCTGCTCAGAATAGAACTGAGGAGGATTTGGCGGGTATAGAGGCGGCTTTGCTAGCTTATAAAAATAAGAAAGCAGCGTCTGTCTATGCAGTGGACGAAGATTTGATGTTTCACTTGAAAATAGCTGAAGCAAGTAAGAACTCGGTGCTGAAATCGCTCATGTTGGTGATTACGCCAGATATACTTACCAATTATAACGAATTAGATGCCTGTGGTGACGGGAGATCAGTATCTGCCCTAGAAGAGCATGAGCTTATCTTGTTTCACATCAAGGAAAAAAATATAGAAGGAGCTACTCAGGCTATGCGTGCCCATTTAAGTGACATTTTGGATTTCTCAAATACGCTTCAAGTGGAGGATTTTAATCGTAGTAACGGAAAAAAGAGATAAAGGAATATGGCGTAAAAACGAATTAAAAGAAGAATGGATTAACCAAGGGCTAATCCATTCAGGGGAAAATCTTACCAATTAAAATATCAATTTGGTCGTCGGTATTGTCATTGTGTTCGATTAACCACTATTTACAAAGATAGGCAAGATATCTAAAATTTTAGCTATGTCTTTTTCCCCTCCCAAATGCTCTCTTTCAGAATCATTTTTGACTCTAATTGGCAAGAAAAGAGAGCCTAATCAGGCTTCTATTGTAGAAGCAGTACTCAAATTTATTAATTGTATGTACAGCGTGGTGCTGTGAGTTGATGTACTTGATGTTCCACTATTGTACAGTTTTAGGAGTATTTGGATGATATGCCTAGCGTGAGCTGTGTCCAATTGTCAAATATGGCAACTCTAACCTAAGAATTTTAAGACACTTACTATTAAAAGAAGAATGGTGAAGATAGCATTAGTGATATATCGTACTAGTTTAATTAGTTGTTTGAATTTGTTGTTTTTATGCTCGATCGTATCATGCGATTCGGAGCATAAAACAACAACTTTGAAACACAAAAGTATCTTGTTTACAGCGGCATCTTTGTCCACTGTGCAAGAACAGTATAGTAGTGTCCAGCTGTTTCAGCAGTCTATGGATCAGGCGATCAAAGAGGTAGATGCTCAGATCGCTAATGGTATCGAAGTGCCTATCCCCAAAGATCTAGCAGGAGGGTATACTCATGAGCGTCACAAGCTCAACTATCTAACTATGCAACGAGCTGGAAAGCTCTATAGGGTTACAGGAGAGGAGAAGTATGCTGTCTATGTGCATGATATGTTGCGTGAGTATGCTGAGATGTTTCCCACACTGGACAGACACCCTAGCGAAAAATCTTATTCACGAGGCAAGCTATTCTGGCAGTGTCTCAATGATGCCAACTGGCTCGTATATGCTAGTCAGGCGTATGATTGCATCTATGATCGTTTGAATGCAGACGAAAAGGCGTTTTTAGAGACCAATCTTTTTAGACCTTATGCTAATTTCCTATCTATAGAAACACCACAATTCTTTAATAGAATACATAACCACAGTACATGGGCCAACGCAGGTGTAGGGATGATTGGGTTGGTGATGAATGACACTGTATTGGTCAAGCGTGCGCTCTATGGTCTAGAGGAGGATGGGCTGGATACCGCCGCAAAAGACAATGATGGTGGCTCGATCAAAGAAGAAGGGCAAGAGCGGGCTGGTTTTTTGGCGCAGATGGATTTGTTGTTTTCTCCTGATGGTTTTTATGCGGAGGGACCTTATTACCAGCGCTATGCTATTTATCCGTTTATGGTGTTTGCTGCGAGTTTGCAAAATGCTAGACCTGATCTGAAAATATTTGAGCATCGAGATGGAATCTTATCCAAAGCAGTGTATGCGCTGCTAAACCTAACAGATAGCAATGGGGAGTTTTACCCGATCAATGACGCGCAGAAGGGAATGTCCTACTATTCTCGTGAGTTGGTATCGGCAGTGGATATTATCTATCATTTTGGAGATCAAAATCCTGAACTGCTCTCGATCGCTGAGAAGCAAGGGCGTGTATTGCTAGACGTGACGGGCTTTAGTGTGGCAGAGGCAATCAGCCAAGGTAAAACACAGGCATTTGTACCTAAGTCTATGGAACTCAAGGATGGAGCTGATGGATCCGAAGGTGGACTAGCAATATTGCGCATGAATCATACTGGAGGAGATCTCAACGCAGTATTTAAATACACTGCACAAGGGATGGGACATGGACACTACGACAAATTATCTTACTCACTTTTCGAAAACGGTGAAGAGGTACTACAAGATTATGGTGTCTCTCGTTTCGTCAACATCGAACAAAAAAATGGAGGAGGATACCTCAAAGAAAACAAGACTTTTGCCAAGCAAACCGTAGCGCATAACACGGTAGTCGTGAACCAAACGACTAACTATGGTGCTGACATAGATGTGGCGAACAAACGACACTCGGATAGGTTCTTCTTTGATGCTTCTAAGAAGAATATTCAAATCGCTAGCGCAAAGGATACAGGGGCTTATGATGGCGTGAGGATGCAACGTACGATTGCGTTGATAGCAGATTCGTCATTCGCTAAGCCATTACTCGTAGATGTGTTTGATATCGATTCGGACGAGATCAATACTTATGATCTGCCCTGCTATTATTTTGGTCAGTTGCTATTGGCTAACATGGTCTATGAGACACGTGCTACACTAGCACCTATGGGGGATCAATTTGGCTATCAGCACCTCTGGGAAGTGGCCAAAGCTGATAAGTTGCCCAATCAGACGAAGGTGACTTGGATGAACAACCAGCAGTTCTATTCATGGACTGCCTCGACGGACACTTCGGATGAGTTTCTTTTTGGCCGTATAGGCGCTAATGATCCCAAGTTCAATTTGAGGGCAGATCCGATGTTTATGCTGAGGAGAAAGGCCGATCATGCTGTATTTGCTTCGGTATTGGAGTCACATGGTAGCTACTCTGCGGTGAGCGAGCTGTCTGAGGATGCATTTTCGAAAGTAACGGGTATAGATGTGATCTATCAATCTGATGATTATACAGCAGTACAGATCAGACATGAGGGTGGTACACTGCAACTGGTGCTTTGTCGCAACGATAGTGCTGCTGATCAGTCACATGAAATAACAATAGAATCTAAAAAAGTGTCTTGGACCGGAGCGTATGACTATCAGGTCATGTAAGCGTAGTGTTTAAGGATCATTAACAGGAAAACAAAAGGATATTATGAAGCGATTTAGTGAGAAATTTATTTTAACTGATAAGATGGAGTGGGAAGAACTAGGTGGAGGAGTCTCTCGCAAGTTCTTGGGATTTGACAATCAGATCATGATGGTACAAGTGAAGTTCGAAAAGGGGGCTGAAGGTACACCACATGCTCATTTTCATACTCAATCAACCTACTGTGCTTCGGGCAAGTTTGAATTTACCATAGATGGTGAAAAGCAGATTGTCAAAGGAGGAGATGGTGTTTACATCGAGCCTAATTTATTGCATGGAGCCATCTGTCTCGAAGCAGGTATTCTTATTGATGTTTTCAGCCCAGTGAGAGAGGATTTTCTTGAGGGTGGGGAAGTATCATATTTTGGAAAAAAATAGAAAGTAGCTCTTCGGTTCTGACATGTTTCTTACAGATATGGATGATACCAAGGAGCTTTGAAAAGCAGAGATTATGAAAGTGAAAGGACTAAGGTGGTGGATCATCATATTGATTTTTTTGGCCACTGTGATCAATTATATAGACAGAACGGCCATTAGTGTGATGTGGCCTGGGATATCTGAGGAACTAGGGTTTACCAAGCATCATTATTCTATCATGCTAAACGTATTCATGGTAGCCTATGCGATCGGTCAATCTGTTTCGGGACGGATGTTTGACAAAATCGGTACACGAATGGGTTATGTGGTCAGTATCATGGCGTGGGGGATTTCCACGGCGATGCATGCTTTGGCTTCAGGGTTGTTGTCGTTTGGGGTGTTTCGAGTGATGCTCGGTGTGTCAGAGGCAGGTAACTGGCCTGGGGCGGTTAAGAGTAATGCAGAGTGGTTTCCTGCGAAGGAGAGGGCTATGGCACAGGGGATCTTTAATGCTGGAGCCTCTATGGGGTCTGTGATAGCACCGCCATTGATTGCGATGCTCTACCTCGGATTTGGATGGAGAGTCACTTTTGTGATTGTAGGTAGTTTGGTGTTTTTGTGGGTTATTCCATGGTTGATCATCAACAAGGCATCACCTAAAAAACACCCTTGGATTACTTCAGAGGAGCAGGAGCATATTTTGTCTGATCAACCAGTAGAGACTAGAGACGAGGATGAGAAGGCATTGTCATTGAGAGAAATCTTGTCGCATAAAGAAGCGTGGTCTGTACCGGCATCTCGTTTTTTCTTGGAGCCACTGTGGTGGTTGTTTGCGGGATGGATGCCTATTTATTTGGCTGATACCTATGGTTTTGATGTCAAAGAAATCGGAATGTTTGCTTGGGTACCCTATGTAGGAGCTGCCATAGGTAGTATGTCTGGAGGGTGGTTTGCGGGCAAGTTGATTGCACAAGGCAAAGGAGTAGACAAAGCACGTAAAACGACGATTTCGATTGGTGCTGTGTTGATGTTCTTGGGGTTGTTGGCTACTATTTTTATTGCCAATACGCCAGAAAAATTTGTAGGGATTGTTGCAGTGGTCCTTTTCGGCTTCCAGTTTTCGATTAGCAATGTCCAGACTATACCGAGTGATTTGCTCAGTGGAAAATCTGTGGGGGCATTGGCTGGTTTTGGAGGAACAGTCGGTCTGTTTTGTGTGATTGGAATGAATTTTCTCATCCCGTTTATTACAGAGACGTCTTATACGCCTGCTTTCGTGATCATCGGTGCATTCGTGCCCTTGAGTGTGATCGCAATATTTGTCCTTTGTAAGGAGATCAAAAGAATAGAAATAAAATAGAACTAGATATTAAAATTAATACAATTATGAAGTCAGAAGGTAAAGTAGCCGTAGTGACAGGAGCTACAGGTGGAATCGGTTTTGCAGTAGCAAAAAGATTAGGAAAAGAGGGATATACTGTTGTTTTGAATGGTATTGAAGAAGAAAAAGGAGCGGAAAGAGTAAAAGAGCTTGAGGCAGAAGGAATCACTGCGGAGTACGTTGGGTTTGATGTGACTAGTGATGAAGCTGTCACTGAAAACATCACCAAAATTGGTGAAAAGTACGGTAAAATTGACCTATTGGTTAACAATGCAGGTGGTCTAGGTGGAAGATCTAGATTTGAGGAAATGACTACTGAGTTTTACAGATCTGTTATGGCTTTGAATTTGGATTCGGTGTTTTTTGCATCAAGAGCGGCCATTCCTTTCCTCAAAAAAGGAAAAAATGCGTCGATTATCAACTATACATCAAACGCTGGATGGAACGCAGGTGGACCTGGAGCAGGTGTCTATGGTACGTCTAAAGCAGGAGTACACGCAATTACGAGAGCACTTGCAAAAGATTTGGCAGAATATGGAATTAGAGTGAACGCAGTATCTCCTGGTACGATTGACACACCATTCCATGCTCAAATCAAAGCGACTAAGCCTGAAGTGTTCGCTTCATGGAAAAACAACATTTTGTTGGGACGAATTGGTGAGCCAGAAGAGGTTGCTTCTGTTGTAGCTTTCTTAGGCAGTGACGATGCTTCTTTCATCACGGCTGAGACGATCCAAATCGGTGGAGGTCAAGCTTTAGGAATTTAAGGAATGTAATCGAATCGGGCGAGTCGGCTTGATTCAACAAAGATCGTTTTCTTAAAGAATCGAAATATTTAGGAAGCGTGTCCTACCTGCCGCTGGTAGGTAGGACGTTTTTTTTGAATAGTATTGGGTGTTCAAGGAAGAGAATTTTGTTTTTCTCAGTCTTAATTTTGGACTCGAATTAAAACTAAAGTCAGATGTCAAAGAAAAGAGTAATCACGTTTGGAGAATTGTTGATGCGTTTGGATGTACCGAATCAGGCACGGTTCGAACAGGCCAATGCCTTCAAAGCGTCCTATGGTGGGACAGAGGCCAACGTGGCAGTCAACTTGACCAAGATGGGGATGCCTTCAAAGTTCGTCACTGTTTTGCCAGACAATGATCTCGGAAGAGCGGCGCGTGGACACATGCAAAAATCCGGTGTGGATGTATCGGATGTACTTATGCAGGGTAGACGCCTAGGACTCTACTTTCATGAGACGGGTACCATGCTGCGCTCTAGCAACGTGATCTACGATCGTGAGCAGTCTGCATTTGCGGAAGCCAAACCTGGGGATTTTGATTGGAAAGAGATACTCAAAGGGTATGATTGGTTGCACTGGTCTGGGGTGACACCTGCTGTTAGTGAGCAGGCGTACAATTTGCTCTTGGAAGCGATCAAAGAAGCGCGAGCACTAGGGATGACGATCTCTGTAGATCTCAATATCCGAAAGAAACTGTGGAACTGGGGTAGAAAACCCAACGAAGTACTGCCTGAATTGATCGAGGAGTGCGATATCTTGCTTGGCAATGAGGAACATATCAAGGAACTATTTGGAATCGAAGAATGTCCGTATGACTTGCGGTCTAGTACTGCGCATCTCGGTGAGGTGTTGACGAGTCGTTTTACCAATCTCAAAAATGTGGTGGTGACGTGGCGTAGAACCATCAGTGCGAGCCACAACAAGATCTCTGCGGCTATATTTGACGAGCACAACGTCTACGAAGGTAGAGTGATTGATATTCCAGATATTTTGGATAGAGTGGGCAGTGGTGATGCACTGACCTCTGGGATCATCTATGGGTTGATCCAATTCGAACATGATCTATACAAAACCATCGACTATGCCATCGCTTGTTCTGCGATGAAACATACCATACCGGGAGACCTGAATCTCGCCACGAGCCAAGAAATTATGGCTATTGTAGATGGAGATAATCAGGGTGTAAAGAGATAATAGACCTGGCGCGGCGATCTAGGTGGTCTTTACGGGTCAGGTAGTGTCAAAACAAAGATTTCTATTTATTCAGTCAATATTTTTTAAAGAGAGCAAGCGGTTGCTCTCTTTTTTTGTGGTATCTAGCTGAATCATAGTAAGCTACTATAACGCTCGTTTTCACGAGTTAAATCACATAGGGAAAATCTAAACGATTCCACAGATTCGCTTTTAAAGCATGCATTCCAAAGGAAAAGTCAACTGTCTTTTCAAGTCAGTATCAATTTGCATAACGCTTTAGATTTTTACGCTGCACTGTGAAATGACAAAAGCAAGAGGTAATGTGTGGGAGGTCTCACTCTCCCTTACGACATTTCAATGGTTCCGTTTTTCAAAAAGGTTAGCGTTCGAATTGTCAGAAATGGCTTTAGTACTTTTGTTGAGCCTTTTTCAGAACCGAATTTAGGTTGTTAGTAATGAGTGGGTTTGGTTTGTGGTTGTTTACGTTGGGGTTGAGTTTTGATTAAATATTGGGTATAAAAAAAGGCTTGAGAAACTCTCAAGCCTTTTGTAAACGAGATACAATTTATTTCTTACTGAATAGTAATTGTAACATTATCAATCCAAGTTTCTGCGTCACCATTAGCATTAGGGTCTACACTCTTCATGAAGAACAGTAGCTCTTCGGTCTCCGCAGTGAACTGCATAGTGTAAGTCTGGAAGTTAGCCTTAGCTGCATCAGCATAACTCACTACTGTTACAGAAGTGTATGTGTTATCTGCTGTGATCTCAGTCTCTGAATGGATGTCGCCTTTCAATAACCAAGCCGTTACTTTGTCAATTGCAGGTACATCTACTGACTCAGTAGAGGCACGGAAGCTTACTTCGTATGTTGCGCCTGGTACTACAGTGATTTTCTGATAAGCACCTCTCAATGGATCGTTGAATTTGATACCGTTTGTTTTGGTACCGTCCTCTAGCTTCTCTCCATCACTAGTCATACCACCACATCTGAATGCATCGTCATCCCAAGCATGTTCTGCAGGTAGTTCCCACTCATCATTGTTTGTTTGGTAGATGTCTTTCAGTACATCTGATTCGTAACCTGCTTCATCAAAGGTCCCATTTCTGAATGACGCCTCTGGGATCACGATTTCTACAGTGTTGGTCGCTTCGCTAGTTGTACCGTCCTCACCTGTCACGGTTAAAGTAACGTTATAAGATCCAGGAGACGCGTAGGTATGGATTACATTCTGATCAGTAGAACCTTCAGAATCATCACCGAAATTCCATGCGTAGCTAGCTGCTCCTGTGGAAGCGTTGATGAAGGTAACTTCAAATACATCTACTTCAGCACTGAATGCTGCTGCTGGAGGTAATGCTGGCTCATCACTGCCACTTTCTTCGCCACATGATGTTGCAAATACTAGTACACTCATAGCAAATAGTGATGCTAGAAATCCTCTAGTGAAAAAGGCTGCCACCTTGTTTTTAGTTAGAAATGTTTGTTTCATAATCATTCTTAATTTTAATAGTTTATAAAATAGTCTTGCTTTTCCAATCTTGAATGGTGTTCCAAAAATTGGTATACCAATATAGTCTGTTCTTGTGGTTAATCCAAAATAATTATCATTATTGGTTCAAAATATCTTCTTTAATGTCTTTAAATAGTGTTTTTATCAACCTGTCATTGTTTTGGTATATCAAAAATTGAATAACCAAAAATGATTTTGGACACATGGAACCTTGACGTAAGTCTTATTACATCAATAAATTCTATTTTGGTTAACTCAATTAATTGTCTCTATTACAGGAGTTCCATGTCGTAGATTACGACTTCTGCGAGTTGATCGGGATCTTCATCAGGAGAACTCTTTCCGTTGCATTGGTTTTGAGCACTGGATTGAGAGTAGCACCCTGCTTTGAAGTAACAGTTTTTCAAGGTTTTGTCCCAGATCAGTTTGTTCTCACCGTTGTAGTTGACGATCACTTGGTTGTTTTGTGCTATTATTTCAAGTTCAAAAATCTCCCCCAAGGTATAATCTAGATCTAACGCTACGACTTGTTTACTGTTTTCGTAAAAACAGGCGAGGTAGCCAGTGTAATCATCAGGGTCACCTTCCTGAGTAATAGTGCCTACGCAAGGGTCATCGGTGCTCCGCGTGTATTTCCCTGGGCTATTTCCAGTATACCGTATCAATATCTGGTCGTCACCATTGTGTATTTGTCCTGCTACGACCTGCGGTTTTTGTGTAGGGGCTTTGGTGATAGCTTGGCGCAGATACATGCGGTGCATGGTACTGCCTTCATTGCTCCAGTCATTGTTACCACTTCTGTTGTACTCGCGTAGCTCTGTTCTGGGGTAATAGGTGCCACTTGATGTTCTTGCTCCTCCACAGTTGGTGGCAAATTTGACACCTATGTCTTTACCAGCATCGTCCTGTACTGTTTCGAAAAATCCATAAGTACTTTCTGAATAGGTCAATAGTTCGTCAGGCTTAATCTCGAGTGCATCGCCTGGTTGGTTGTCTGTGACGTATTCTCCACTTTTGCTCAGGGGTAATGTTAGTTTCCATAGTCCACGCATGTGTAGTACCGAGTGTGGAGTGCCCGTACCGTCTTCGTCTTGATGTACTGTGACGATGTATTCTTGAGTTGAACCATCCTCTGCAGTGACAGTATAGGTGATTGGGTTGCTAAAATCCTGTGTCACGCCTGATTCTGGAGAGATACTTGCTTTTTCTGAGATTACTAGTGTCGGTGTGAGTGCACTTTGACTAGATTGATAAGGAACCCACGCGTGTACTTCTTGATACTTATTATCCACGGCACCTGGTACCGTTGGATCTAGATCTTCGAATGTGAATGATATAATCTCTTTGCTGTCACTGAGTGGAGCAGCTTCTTTGCTGACAGTTACTGAATATGTATGGCTAGTGCCATCCTCTGCTGTTACAGTATAGTCTACCGAGGAACTGAAGTTTTGACTAGTTCCTGACTCGGGAGAGACCGTAGCTTTGTCTGATATGGTGATGCTAGGCGTTAAAGCGGTCACATCTGTATCGAAGGGTACGGTTAGGTCTATCATGTTATCAGTGATGACCCCATCTACCTCTGGATCTAGCTCTTCTAGTACAAAGGTTTCTATTTGTTTTGCGTCGTTTAATAATGCTTCGGGTTGCTCATCTTCCTTACATCCACTCCATATTAACGCTAGGAGGCTCCATGAGCCCAATAGTAGTAAATACTGCTTCATAATCGTTCTTTTTTCTTTAGTCTTCTTCTCGAATGAGTAAAACAAACCTAAGTAATAATTGATCCATAATCAATTGGATCACTAAGTAAAACACAATTGGTTTACCAATTGTGTTTTGTAACGACATCTATTCCAAATGGAAAACCTGTCTATTTGTAATAGATACTGCGCTTGAGAATGATTGGGGGAGTTGTTGGAAAATGTTTTGAATTGGAATTCAGCTTGTTGTAAGAGGTTTTGTAGTGTTTGAGTTGTTTCTAGGCCAAGCTTTGCTAGCTTGGAAACTGGCTATTTTATGTGGACACTTGTTTTTGTGCTATTCTCTGGGCTGTCCTACTATATGACTTTATAGGGACTACTCAGTGCTATTTTTTGTCTCAGTTTTCTCATCTCAGATAATATGCCTATATTGGTTGACCAATTTTTGGGTTTCCAGAAGTTGGGCATGAAAGAGATTATAAAGACTAGACTATGAACAAAAACAAACTATGGAAAACAGAGTTGAACTCTGTTAAGAAACTCTGTGCTACAATAGGGTTCGTGATATATTGTACGAGCACCTTTGGTCAAAACGTAACGACCGTCAGTGATATCGATGAGCTCAAAGATATTATCAACGCAGCTTCTCCCGGAGATACAATTCAGATTGCAGATGGTACATACGATGGCAATGGTATGACCATCAATGTACAGGGAACGGATATTGCAGATATTACTGTACGTGCCGAAAGTACCGGAGGCGTTGTATTCACAGGAGATACCAAGTTTGTGCTCCGAACTTGCGCCTACTTGACGATTCAAGGAATCACCTTTACCAACAGCGGTACCGCTATTAAACTAGAAGGATCTAATAATATTCGTATTACTCGAAATATCTTTAGGCTGACGGAAGAGTCCTCTACCAAATGGGTATACATAGGAGGGGTTTGGGATCAACCCACTTCTTCGTTTAGTCATCACAACCGTATCGATCACAATCTATTCGAGAACAAAGTAGAAGTTGGCCACTATATCACTATAGACGGGTCAGGAGAAACGGTTCAATCGCAGTTTGATGTCATCGATCACAATCATTTTCGCAACAATACTCCTCGTGCAACCAATGAAAAAGAATCGATCCGGGTAGGATGGAGTGAAATGTCTGAATCTAGCGGCTTTACGACAGTAGAGTTCAACCTCTTTGAAGAGTGTAATGGTGATCCAGAGATCGTGTCACTCAAGTCCTGCGATAATATCGTCCGTCACAATACTTTTCTCAAAAGTGAAGGAACTTTGTCTCTCAGACATGGCAATAGGAATCGCGTAGAAGGTAACTATTTTTTGGGAGGAGGCGCTGCATGCTCTGTTACAGCTGAGGGGATCTATTGCACCGGAGGGATTCGAGTTTATGGAGAAGATCATGTTATTGTGAATAATTATTTTGAGGGACTCAAAGGTCAAAAATGGGATGCGCCCATTACCTTGACAGAAGGAGATGCCGAATCGGGCAATGGTTCGCTGAGCAAACATTTTCGCATTGAGCGTGCGCTTATCGCCTACAATACCTTGGTCAACAATGATTATGGAATTGAAATAGGATTTGATAACAATGGGAAATACAGTAAGCCACCACGTGATGTGACCATGGCTTATAATATAGTTACAGGCTCGACCAATGATCTTATTTACTATCACAATGAGCCAGACAATATGGTGTGGGTCAACAATATTATGCAACCTACTGGTACTGCTATGTTGACTAGCGATGAAAGAACATTTGAGTCGACGGAGGTTTCGGTAGAGAACCCTTTCCTCTCCTACGACGATGAGACGGGTACATGGAGGTCTACGGACCAGACTCCTGTAGCATTGAGAGCCTCTACAATATTGGATGAGTTGGCAGAGGATATTGAGGGACATAGTCGCCCAGAGACGAGTACCGTAGGTGCAGATCATTATAGTCTCGAATCTGTACGATATGCACCGCTGACAAGCGAAGATGTCGGGCCGCATTCTTTTCACCCAGATTATGACGGAGAATCCGAAGTGGACTACCTCCTTGTCTCTACTAATGAAATCAGTACGGGAACAAATGCGACTGTATCTTCATTAGATATCAATACTAACCTAGAATGGACGGTATCTACTGATGCGACATGGGTAAGTTTAGATGTTACTAGCGGTACAGGGTCCGGTAGTGTCTCCGTTTCGGTCACTGCTAATACGGACTATATGCCGCGTACTGCGACTATACAGGTGTCTGGAAGTGGGTTCTCACGAGACATTACCGTGGTGCAGGCTGCTGCTGTATTAAACTTAGGGGGAGAAAAACTCAATATAGTAGCTGTCATGGCAAGTGCTGAACAAGATGGGAATGGTAAAGAAAATGCCATAGATGGAGATATGGACACGCGATGGTCGGCAGAGGGTGAACAGCATTTGACTTTAGAACTGGATGGAGTCCACGAGGTGAGTTATGTCAAAATAGCATTTCTCAATGGTGATGAACGTACGACTACATACAAAGTAGACCTGTCTGAAGACAATACGACGTTTGTGAACTTGGTCGCTAAAACAGAAAGCGCTGGTTTTACTGAGGATTTTGAAACGATAGATTTCGAGGATACGATAGCCAAATATATCAAGCTTACAGGGTTTGGTAATTCATCATCGGATTGGAACAGTATCAGCGAGATAGAAGTATGGGGAGAAGCCAATGGTAGTCAGGCCACGCTCAGTACTAAGGCTCAAAACAGATCGGATATAGTACTTTATCCGAACCCCGTTCAAAGCACCATTCACCTTAAAGGACTAATGGTCCATTACCAAGCCTATACACTGTTAGATATGACCGGACGTGTTCTGGAGCACGGTGAGTTGCAAGGGAATGTCATTGATGTCAGTGGCGTTTCTTGGAGTGGGATGGTCATGTTAAAGATCAGTGGTCTTCATGCAAAACCACTTTCTTTCACAGTGATAAAGCAGTAACTTTTAATCGAGTTGTCTTATCAGAGAATAGTCCGTGCAATACATGTTTTTAATCAATCAGGGAGATAAAGAATTTACTACAAATAAAAGAGCAATGAAAAGGAATACTATTTGGCTAGCAGCATTACTATTTTTGGCAGCAGCCTGTCAGGAGAAAGTTACGAGTAATCAGCAACGGGTCGTTACGGACGCTGCATCGTTACAGGTCGCACTGGATAGTGCTAAGGCGGGCGATGTGATCACCATGGCAAATGGGGTTTGGAAGGATGTCCAAATCAAATTTGGAGGAAAAGGAACCGAGGATGCTCCGATAACCCTGCAGGCAGAGACGCCAGGCCAGGTGTTTATAGAAGGAGAGTCGGATTTGAAATTCGGGGGGGAGTATTTAACAGTGAGTGGTCTTTACTTCCGAAATGGGTATACGCCATCAAATGCAGTGATCGATTTTAAATTTGATAAAGAGCAAGTGGCAAATCACTGTCGCATCACCAATACCGTGATCGAGGGGTTCAACCAGATGAGCCGAGATAGAAAGGATCACTGGGTAGAATTTTGGGGTAGAAACAACCAAATGGATCACTGCTATCTCGCGGGAAAATCCAACGAAGGGCCGACTGTCAGAGTAGAGATTAAAGGCAGGAGAAACATTAAGAACTTTCATCAGATCGTTAACAATCATTTTGGTCCTCGTCCAAGAAAGGGAGGACCTAAAGGGGAGACGATCCAACTAGGAGATAGTTTTAGCTCCATGTCTCCTAGCAATACTACAGTAGCCAATAATCTATTCGAAGAGTGTAACGGAGAAGTGGAGATTATCTCTAGCAAGACGAATTTCAACGAGTTTAGAAACAATGTTTTCTATAAGAGTGAGGGATCGCTCGTGACGCGTCACGGTAACTACTGCACGATTGATGGCAATTATTTTATCGGAGATGAAAACTCTGAAAATATTGGAGGAATTAGACTGATCAATACAGGGCATGTTGTGACCAATAACTATTTCTACAACTTGAAAGGAAAAAGTTTTAGAAGCCCATTGGCTGTGATGAATGGGATACCAAAGTCGCCACTCAATCGCTACAATCAAGTGACGGATGTCATCGTCGCGTACAATACTTACGTAAACTGTCCATCTCCATGGCAGTTTGGGGTAGGGACAAACATCAGCCAAAAAGAAGTACTACCACTATCCGAAATCAGGTCAGCAAGGCCGATCCGTACAGTAGTTGCCAATAATCTGATCTACAACGAACAAGGAGACACTGCTCCAGTTGTAGAACACGACAAGGCTGATGGAGTGACTTTTGCTAGTAACTTTATTCAAAATCAAGGTGTTCGGTTTGATGAAAGGCAAGGGTTAACATCTACAGAAATGACACTAGACAAGGTGGGTGAGTTGTTGTACAAGCCTACTACCGCATCAGCAGTAGAGGCATATCAAGGCTTTGAGTTTGATCAATTCAAAACTGATATTTTTGGTAATTCCAGAACTAACGATACTAGTATTGGTGCTATGATTAAAGCGCCTGCTGCGGACCCTATGATTTTGGATAAGGGTCAGTACGGTGCAGGTTGGTTCTCGAATGAAAAGGAAACCAAAGAACCAAGTATGATCGATGTGCATCCAGAGGGGACAGATCTAGTAGATAAACTTGCCTCTGCAGAAGCGGGAGATGTTATCGTATTGATGCCTGGTACTTATACGCTGACCGAATCTCTGGTAATCAATAAGGCGATTACGATCCAGTCGAAAGATGAGAATCAACTCGCTGAGATCATATACTCCGGAGCTGCTGGTACACCAGCGTTTCAGATGAACCCTAAAGGTGAGCTGATACTCTCTCAAGTTATACTATCGGGTACAGGTACCCAGCAGGCATTTGCTAGCCTCGAACAAAACATGTCTAGTCATTACAATCTTAGAGTCAAAGGATGTGAGATCAAAGGGTTCGATTACGTGCTAAAGGCATATAAGGAGACTTTTGCAGAGGAGATTAGTTTTGCTAATTCTACACTCAGAGATTGTCAAAATGGGATTGAATTATCCCAAGAAACAAATGACAAGGGAGACTACAACGTGGAATTCTTGACCGTAGAGGGGTGCGTATTTGATAATGTAAAAGCCAACGTAATAGACTACTACCGTGGAGGGTATGACGAGTCCACGATAGGTGGTAATCTCTCGGTCATCAACAGTACATTCACACAATGCGGAGGAAAAGAGAGCAACGGAATCTTACTCAACACACGTGGGATTGTCAATGTAAACTTAGAAGACAATACCTTTAAAAATAACTCAGTCAAACTGGTCGCTCTACTGTGGGGTGCGAAGAACAATACGCACGCTAACAATCAAATATCCAACTCAGGTAAGATTGTAGTGCAAGAAAACTTAAAGTTGACGCTTGTTTATTAGTAGATAGAATCTTAATACCCCTAAAGACCTTGTCGTAGCTTGCCTACTGGCAAGGTCTTTTTACTTATATGGGTATCATGTGTGGTAAGAGGCTGCATTCCCTTATTGCTTTTTCATTGTTTTGTAGAATGTATGAGCCGCGAAGAAGGTATTGATTAGTCTAAAAGCCTTAAACCTAAATTGGGTTGAGGTTTAAGGCTTTTAGCCTGACTAGGCCACTAGATTGGTTATTTATTCAGTGTGAGCAGTTCTAGCCGAATATAGAATGACTTGTGAATCTTCGACCTTGTCGTCATTCCATTTAAAGTAGTTTCCAGTTTTGAAATAGTTGTCGTGAATGTAGCCATTTGTTGCATAGTCATACAGTTCTGTATACTCCACGTCTATCCCTTTTGCTTCACAGTGCAACGCATAGTAGAGAACGCCTCTTTTTACGAGTAGTGTAATGGTGAACTTTTCATTGTCTACTTGGCCAATTGAGGTTTTTCTAATGTATTTACTCGTCCAGAGATCTCCTTCTTTGGTGGGTTTTACATAGTGCTCTGTGATCAATTCACCTTCTTTCCAAAGAACCTTGACAGTAGCAGGATCTCCTGGTGCACCCGTTCTACTTCTACCATGTATTTGAGCGACATAGGTTTGTCCATCGCCGTTGCAGAAGTCTACGCTCAGCGTAGAGGCTAAACCATGCACACTTTTTCTATCCATGATCCAGTTGTCTGATGTGGATTGATTTCCTCTCCAATATTCACGGAGTTCGGTTCTGCAGTATCCCGAGCCGTTGATTTCTTTATAACCAGATGTAGTAGCTCCTGTGAATTTGGTGTACATCGTGTAGCTGTCATCATCATTTAGGTAAAAGAATGGAGCGGCATCCTCAGACAAGTTATTATTTTCAATGTCTTCATAGTAGATAGAAGTGGCACTACCGCCATTATCAATTGGGACAGACAGGTACCAGTTGATCCATGTAAACGCTGGACCTGACGCTAAGTCTACTTCGGTTTCTTCGGTGATGGTCGTGGTATAGGTTTGTATAGAGCCGTCTTCTGCCGTCACGGTATATGTGATAGGAGACGAAAAATCTTGTGCTACACCAGAAGCGGGTGATATTGTAGCGTTCTCTGAAATGACAATGGTAGGGGTTAGGTTGCTTGCTGCAGAGAGGTCTGGTATCCACGCTTTGATTTCTCCCTCGCCAACGTAGGCTGTTACTACAGGGGCTAGTCCCTCAAATGAGAAATTGAGTATTGCATTTGAGGAATCTAAAGGAGGCTCTTCTTTAGTGACAGTAGCAGTATAGACTTGCGTAGAGCCGTCTTCAGATGTGACGGTATAATCTACAGGGAGTCTAAAGTCCTGAGTTGTTTCTGAAGCAGGAGACAAACTCGCCAAAGCGGAATGAGTAACTGTTGGAGTCAAGGCTGTTACATCAGTATCGTAAGGTACGGTCAATGCTATGTCTGTGTTAGTGATGACACCTGTCACCACAGGATCCAATTCCTCAAAAGAAAAACTATCTATCTGTTTGGTGTCATCGAACTGTTCTTGTTTGTCTTCTTCATCGCACCCTGTGAGGGTATTCAAGAACAAGAACGCGAATGCGGCTAGTAATAGTAAGTACTGTTTCATAATCTGTCTTTTTTTAATTCTTTCAGTTCCTAATTGAACCTAACAAACCTAGTGGTAAAATCGGATTTATAGTATTGGTTTTATAATAAATATGTAAATTGGTTAACCAAAAAATAATGTTTGAGACAAGGAATGGTGTATTGCTTTGAGTGTAGTGCAAGTGTAGCATGACGAATGTAGTAGGCAAGAAGAGTAGGGTGAAGTTCATGTCTTGCTAGTGCTAAATCATTTTTCTGGAGTGTCATTGGCTAAATTCAGCACGTTTTATTTGTATGTATATACATTTAAATAACAGTAAAGCTTTCTTTTACTAATGTAGCCTAAGGTTTTAGCAGATGATTTTATTGACCGAGTTTATGGCGAAGTGAATAGTAGCTCCGCTAGATGCGAGAAAATGACATTTGATAATTTGAATCCATGGGATTGATTTTTTGATAAATGTTATGGAGTTGTTAAGATATTCTCTATATTGGCTTCTCAATCGATTGGTCTACCAATTAATTGATTGTCCAATTAGCATTGATTACTAAAATTAAGTTTACGAATTATGAAAAGACTATTACTATTAAAAAGTAAGTACATGGCGGTTATTGCCATGTGTTTGTTATCGTTTTGGGCATCTGCACAGACTACTGTGACGGGTGTTGTCACTTCGTCTGAAGATGGCGAAAGTGTGCCAGGTGCTACGGTACTGGTGAAGGGAACGACCAATGGTACGATTACAGATTTGGATGGCAAGTATTCATTGTCAGTGCCTGAGTCTGCCACCTTGGTAGTTTCGTTTGTAGGTTTCGAACAGCAAGAAGTGGCTGTAGGAAGTAGATCAGTGGTAGATGTATCATTGAATACCGATTACAAGCAATTAGAAGAGGTCGTCGTAGTGGGCTATGGTACTGTCAAGAAAAGTGACAATACGGGCGCACTATCATCAGTCAAGTCAGAAGAACTGAATGCATTTCCTACTTTGAGTGCAGTGCAGGGTCTACAAGGTCGTGCTGCTGGTGTTCAAATCCAGTCAACTAATGGCGGTCAGCCAGGTGCTGAGATGAACATGAGAATTAGAGGAGGTAGCTCGATCAACGCAAGTAGTAACCCACTCGTAGTTGTAGATGGGTTTGTAGGTGGAGAAATGCCCCCCCCAGCGGATATTTCATCTATGGAAGTGTTGAAAGATGCATCTGCTACTGCAATCTATGGGTCTAGAGCAGCCAACGGTGTGATCCTCGTGACTACCAAATCTGGTGGAGCAGGTAAAACCAAAGTGGATGTGAATAGTTCCTACTCATATCAGGAAACAAGCAATCGCTTGGATCTATTGTCTGGTGAGGATTATAGAGATTATATTTTAGAAGTAGTACCAGCTTATAGTTATGACGCGACAGTCGATACGGATTGGCAAGATGAGATATTCAGACCAGGGCATATTTGGAACAACCAAGTTTCTGTTAGTGGCGGTAGTGAGGCTGTCAAGTATTATGTTTCAGGTACGCAATTCGAGCAAGAGGGTGTAATCGATAACTCTAATTATGAGCGTTTCTCAGTTACGAGTAATTTGAATATTAAGGCTTCTGACAGAGTTACGATTGGAATGAACTTGTACGGAAGAAGAAGTATTGATCAAGGTGTATTGACACAGGAGACTACAGGTGGTAGTAGTAGTACAGGTGTAGTTGGAGCAGCTGCAAGACTGGAACCAGATACTCCAGTTCGTGATGCAGATGGCAACTATACGCAATCTAAATTGGGAGATAACATTGATAACCCAGTAGCGATAGCTAATGAAATTGACAGAGAAAGAGTCACAGATAGATTTCAGTCTAATGGGTTTGTGGATTTCAAACTACTAGATTGGTTGAGCTTCAAGACTACTTTAGGAGCGGGCGTTACATCATATAGAGAAGGAATGTTTAGCTCTTCTGACCTTGTGAGAGGTGGTGGAAGTGGAGTAGCTACGCTTGAATTTGACAAGGCAACAAACTTGTTGACAGAGAATTATTTTACAATCAACAAAGAGTTTGGTATTCATAGAATCAACTGGGTGAATGGATATTCTTTCCAGAAGAGAGTAGACGAGGGGTTAGAGACAGGAGCGAGTGATTTCTTGTCTGAGGCTACATCCTACTGGTTGTTGGAGAGTGGAGCGGCAAGCATCTCTCCTGTATCTGCACAGTCAACCAGAATTTTGAAATCGTACTACTCTAGAGCGAACTATACACTATTAGATAGATATGTGTTTACGGCCACTATTCGTTACGATGGTGCATCGAACTTTGCGAAGAATAACAAATGGGCATATTTCCCATCTGGAGCGGTAGCTTGGAATATTGGCGATGAGCCATTCCTAGAGTCTATCAATACCATTTCTGATATGAAAATCAGAGCGAGTTATGGTTTAACAGGTAATCAAGGTATTGGTGCTTACGAATCTTTGTCTACTGTCGATGCTTACTACAGCAACAGACCAGGGCAGGGAGCATTGATCTTAGGGACTCTGGCGAACCCAGATTTGACTTGGGAAACTACAGCTCAATTGGATATTGGGATTGACGTAGGATTGTTTGATAATAGGGTGAGGTTGACGGCTGATTACTACGATAAGCAGACCTCTGATTTGTTGTTTGATCGACCGATTCCAGCTTTCTTCGGGGTGAATGAGACTGTTCCAACACAGCTCCAAAACTATGGAGAGATACGAAACCAAGGGATTGAAGCCATGTTGACTACTAGAAACTTGGTAGGAGACTTGACTTGGACTTCTAACTTGGTGTTTTCCATGAATAGAAATGAAGTGACATCACTACCAGATACAGCAACGATCTCATACTACAATGCTCCAGGACACTTTAACATTACATCTGGATTCCAGTTGTTGCAAGAAGGACAGTCTATGGGCGTGTACTATGGGTATGTATATGAAGGTGTGACCCAACCAGGGGATGTCTTGTTAGTAGGATCAGACGAGAAGATCGGTGGAGAGCAGTTTGCTGATCTTAATGGTGATGGTGAATTGACAGATGAAGATAAGAAGATCATAGGTAATCCACACCCTGATTTTATTTGGTCTTTCAACAACGATTTCACATACAAGAACTTTGATTTGAATGTCTATATTCAAGGAGTGCACGGTAATGAAATGTTGAATTTGACAAGAATGGAATTGGAGTCTTTCCGTGGTACGAATAACGTGTCTACAGCAGCTCTTGACCGTTACCATGTACTAGATAACCCTTCAGGAACCATTCCTTCTGCAGATCCAGGAAGAACTCAGAAAATCTCTTCGAGATGGGTAGAAGATGGAAGTTACGTGCGTTTGAAAAACGTGGCTTTGGGATACACGATTCCTCAGTCAGTATTGGAAAAAATCCGTGTGCGTTCTTTGAGAGTGTATGTGAGTGCACAAAACTTGTTCACAATTACCAATTATTCTGGATTGGATCCTGAGGCGGCTTATGCTAATGAAGGGGAGGGTACGAACAATGCCGATTCCAACAGGAACTTGGGACTAGATTATGCTAGTTATCCGAATGTGAAAACATATACGGTAGGACTAAACTTAGGCTTTTAATATAAGCCAGTAGATTAATCAAATGTCAAATATTAATTCTAAGAAAATCATGAAAAAATCATATATAATCTCAGCAATGTTCGCCTTGGTCATGGTGTTTTCCATGTCATGCGAGACTTTGGATGAGAGTCCAAAGAGTGTATTGGCTCCTGAGGGCTTATTTACTACCCCTGAAGAATTGCAGGCTGCAGTGAACGGTGGATACTCCTTATTGACTAGAGAGGAGTTTTATGGAAGAAAATTATCATTGGCCTTGCTTGTCAGAGGTGATATGTGTGGAATCGGTGATCCGAGTACTTCAGCACGTAGACAGACTTGTGACCTAATGCAGATGGGAGTAGACAATGGGTTGGTTAATGTTTTCTGGCCTATTGGTTACAAAATTTTGGCAGCTGCGAATACAGTGATCAATGCGCAAGATGTAGTGTCGGGAGATGAGGCAGATGTAAATGCTGTAGTAGCTCAGGCTTACTTTTTGAGAGCCTATGTGCACTATGTGTACATGAGATTGTTTGGGGAGATCATTTATATGGATGGTCAGCCAATTGATGATCCGTTGGCTATTCAACAAACCTCTATCGCAGATTCGTATGAAGGGATCATCGCTGACCTTGAGTATGCTGCGGAATGGTTAGTAGATATTCCTGTCGATGGATCGTACCCAGGCAAAGCGGCTGCTCATGGTATGCTGGCTTCTGTCCACATGACTCGTGCTACGTCTACGGCCGCAGAGACTTCTGATTGGCAAGATGCTTTGGATCATGCAGAAGAAGTCATCAACAATGAAGGCAAATATGGTGTGGCTTTGGAAACAGACTATTACGATATTTTTGATCCAAACCATACTTCTACTGAAGTATTGTTCAAGGTGGTGATGATTGCCAATGATTCTTATGAAAAGACTCCTGGTGATTTAGGAGGGTCGAATGCAGGTACGGATCAAATTGCTTCTGTAACTGGCCCTAGAGGTGACGAAAGATTCACAGCAGTTAATGCCGCCGCTTTTGGTTGGAGTGCGATTGTTCCTGAGTTAGAAGTTTACACCAGTTGGAATGGCAAGGATTATCGTAAAGCCGTAAGTTTGGATACAGCGATTACTTTCGAAGGTAACCCTGATTATTACTTCACTAATTGGGGGGGGATTCCTCAGAATGTAGCTAGACCAGCGATTGCTAAGTACTTTAGAGCGGTAGGTGAGTCTAACACAATAAACGGAATAGAGACAGGTCCAAGTTTGAGAGATTCGAATGCCAAGCATATCATGATGAGATATGCAGAGGTACTTTTGATCGCAGCTGAGGCTTCAGTAGAGTTAGGTAACAACGCAGCAGCAGTTAGCTATATCAATAGAGTAAGAGCACGTGCAAGAAACGCTGCTGGTGCAGGTGATGCTAAGTATCCACCGAGCCCAGTACCTGCGGATATTACTGGGACTGTTACGATTGATGATGTTCTCGAAGAGCGTAGATTGGAATTGGCATTCGAAGGGGTCAGATGGTATGACATCATCAGAAGAAAGAAAGGAGATGTATTCTTAGGAGCTGCACCGGCTTTGGAAACAAGAAATTTCGATCCTGCCAGAGATTACTTGTGGCCTAAATTTGATGTAGACGTAACATTGCTTGATGGTTTGACTCAAAACCCTGGATACTAGTTTCTTCAGAAACAGACAAGAATTCTTTAATTGTACTAAAAGGACTGTTCATCACGAACAGTCCTTTTTTTTATAAAAAGAGAGTTATTAGGGAAAAGAAGGGGGCAGTCGGTAAAGTTGGGGGGAATTCGGTAGACAGGTTCGATATTTTTTATTCCAATCATTCAAATTAACCTCAAGGACTTATAAGAGATGGTTATTCACGAAAAACAATAATGAATTTCGAACAATGAATCTTAAATCACGAAGTAACCCTCGATCTCTCGCCAGAAATACCGACTGATCCAAAAGAGCAGCGTTTATAGCAGTACAAACCCTTCTCTGATGGCATACTTGATAAGGTCTGCGGTGGAGTTGACTTTTAGCTTCTTTTGGATATTGGCTTTGTGAGATTCTACGGTTTTGATACTCAGGGATAGGGCAGCTGCTATTTGTTTTTGGAGCTTCCCCTCTGCTAGGAGTTGGAGTACTTCGATCTCTCGTGGGCTGAGGAGTTGTTTGTGTGTTTGATCTTGCTGTACACTATTAGCGAACCCTTCAAAAGCGATGTGAGAAATACTCTGTCCAAAATAATGTTCTCCTTGATGTACACGCTGTATGGCTTCCACGATTTCTTCTTTGCTAGCATCTTTGGTCAGGAAACCACGAGAACCTGCTTTGACACACGCTTCGATGAGAGACGAGTCATTTAGGGCGGTTAATATTATAATACCGAGTTGTGGACTGGAGGTCTGAAGCCTTTTGGTGAACTCAAGTCCTGATTCTCCCGGTAGATTCATGTCGAGCAGCAGAACATCTGTCTGACCCAATAGTCCGCTATTGATATATTCGTTAGCAGATCGAAATGCACCTGCAATGTGCAACTTCGCCTCATGCTGTAATAGGGAGATGAGTCCCTGTAGCATGATTTTGTGATCATCGACAAATACCAAATTGATTTTATTCATTAGGCTGCTTGATTTGATTTAGGCAAAGATATAGTGAAGACACTTCCTTTGTCAGGTGCGCTATCGACGTGGATCATTCCTTGATTTTTTTTGATAAACTCATGACATAGGATGAGGCCCAACCCACTGCCTTTATTGGGTGAGTGACCAATTTTGGAGGGATCTTTGGTGATGTCAAAGAGCATCTTTTGTTCGTGCGTACTCATACCAATACCAGTGTCATGAATACTGACCTTGACGAACTGTTCATCATACGAGCCATATATGTGGATAGCCCCGTCAGGGTGGGTGAACTTGACGGCATTGGCTAAGAGATTTCTAAACACCAAGTCAATGGTAGCGAGATCCGCATGAGCATAGAGTTGAGTATCCGTACTCATGTTTACTTGTATGTTTTTGTTTTGTACCGCGGACTGTATGAGTTGGATATTTCGTTTGAGTAGCTCGCTCAGGTCTAGTGTTTGCGTATTTATCGCAAG
The DNA here is from genome assembly GCF_900142205.1 of Reichenbachiella agariperforans. Lineage (GTDB taxonomy): Bacteria > Bacteroidota > Bacteroidia > Cytophagales > Cyclobacteriaceae > Reichenbachiella > Reichenbachiella agariperforans. Next base: position 314,917 of record NZ_FRAA01000004.1, on the reverse strand, counting down.
AGACTTAGTTTGAGAGAGAGCCCACTGTAGTAGGTTTTGTAGGAGCTCGGATAGTTGCTGTGTTGACTCGCCGAGATAGTCTAATTGTTCGTGCAGCTCTGCAGTAGAATAATGTTCTGCATTTTCACGGAGACCGGTTGTGAGCATCTTGAAAGCCGAAAGAGGGTTTCGCAAATCGTGTGCGATAATGGCGAAAAATTTATTTTTGGCAGCATTGAGTTTTTCTAGTTCTTCGTTTTGAGTTGCGAGCTTTTGTTCCGCTTGTTTTTTGAAGCGATAGCGACTCCATAGTACGAGTGCTAAGATGGCTAAATAATGCCAGAGCAGCCAATAGCCCGTTTCTAAAGGTGTTTTGTCTTGCTAGATTTAGAGCCGTGATTTCATTCTCTTTGTCTAGAACAGCGATGCGATTGTCGCGATTGGCGATTTCGTAATTTTTTTGCAGACTGCTGATTTCTTGGACTTGCGTGGCATTGAGGATACTATCGGCATTGGCTTTGAACTCTTCGTGATAGTTGAGTGCTTGGCGGTAGTCTCCTGTGGCTTTGTATAACTCGTAGTAGCTTTCTGCAATACTTTTTTTGAGTACAAATGAGTTAAGCTCAGCAGCAATCGTATTGGCTTGATCTAATGTCGTTTTTGCTTTGTCAAAGTCTCCCATCAATCGAGAATTGATAGAAATGCTTACTTGAGATTGTGCGACATTGGTCCGCATGCCCGATGCTGAAAAAATCGGTAAGGCTTTTTCGTAGTAGTCAAGACTGCGTGGGTAGTCGTCGAGGGAGAAGTAGACAGACGCAAGATTATAGTAGGCAAAAGCAAAACCTACAGTGTCGGCGATGGATTGGCTCAGTGATAAGGCTCGTTCGTTATGAAATAGCGCACTGTCGTACTTCTTTTGCTTAGAAAAAATGTTGCCTAGATTAAGATGGCTGATGCTTAGCCCAAAAGTGTTGCCCGATGCTTGCTGTTGTAGCATGGCTTTTTGATTGAATCGGATGGCTTCTTCATAATTGCCCATATTTTTAAATATCTGTGCCACGTTGTTATAGGTGGTGGATAGGTTTTTTGTGCCCATGGCCTCTTTAATGGTCAAGGCGTTTAGGTAAAAATCTATGGCTTCTTGATTAAGTCCCAGGTGGTTAGAGACATTGCCGAGGTTGTTGTAGGCTTTAGCCAAACTAGAGGAGTCGTGGACTGATACCGCGAGTGCTACTGCTTCTAGTAAAGGTTCACGAGCAGATGTCATTTGATCCAGTTTGGTCATTTGGACTCCAGTAATGATCAGGGCATGGATGAGTAACCGGTTGTCTCTAACCTTTCGGATTTTCGGGATGATTTGATTGAGGCTATCGATGCTTTGCTGACGGCTGTGGATCAGTCCGATTGCGCTAGCCTCTTCTATTTGTATCCAATATAGATCTTTCGTTTGACCGAGTTTACGTGCCAATTGTTTTCCTTCTCTAGAATAATTGAGCGTGCGCTGCGCACCTTCTCGGTCTGATATACCATGGTTACATAAATCTACCAAAGTAGCCAATCTCTCGTGGGCAGACTGACTGTCTAGTACCGCTCGAATGCTGTCCTGAGTCGTTCTTTGATCACTGATGCTCAGTGTCGTACTCAGGACGGTAATGATTAAAAGTTTGATTGTCATGGTGTTTTTGAAGCCATTTTAGGGATTTCCTGAGTGGGTTTCAGGGTAATTCCTGATTGATTTTCCCCTTGTTTCAACCCTAAATTAGCCAAAAGAAACAAATTGGATTAATCAAATAAAAAATAATATTATGCCATCTTATTCGAATTTTCATAAACTCATGCGCAACATGCTGTTGCTTGTACTAATAACCTGTTTTATTTCTTGTGGAGAGGATGATGGGGGAGACCCAAACGGAGGTACACTCACTGTAGATGCTGGGCCTGATCAGACAGTAGAGTTAGGTGATGAAGTCACTCTAGCTGGGAGCGGAACTGCAGACTTACTTTATTTTTGGGAATTTACGACAGTCCCGTCATCGGTTGGTTTTGCGCTAGTAGATGACCCTACTGATCCTAACTCTACTTTTACACCTACCGAGGCAGGTACTTATGTGCTACAGCTTACGGGAGAAAATGCTAATGGAGATACGGAGAATGACGAGATGACACTGACTGTGGAGACGGGAGATGTGCCTGAGGAGATAGGCGGTACGATCAGTACAGACCGCACGCTGGTCAATCGATTTGAAGATCCAGATCTGCCAGATTATATCGCCTCGTCCATGGTCAGTGTACAAGCTGTACTGACAATTGACCCAGAGGTCAAAATTATTTTTGCCGAAGATCAAGGACTCGAAGTGACTACTGGAGGAAGTATTATTGCCGTAGGTAGTGGTACGGAACCTATCACTTTCACAGGAAAAGATGAAGTGAAAGGCTACTGGATGGGTATCAATATCCTGTCCAATAATCCGGCTAACACACTAGAATATGTGGAAGTTCGCTATGGAGGGAGTAGTGGCTTTGACGGAGCGAATGTGAAAGCTAATGTCACGCTCAAAGATGCAGGTCGATTGAAAATGGCACATTGTACCTTGTCAGAAGGTGGGGGGGCAGGTGTTGCCTTGAGAAGTTTGACTTCTACATTAGTTGACTTTACTAGCAATACCATCACACAAAACGAAGTGCCGGCAACAGTTCTTTTTACTCATTTTCATTATTTCGATGGACAGTCGGATTACAGTGGGAATATTGATGATTATATCGATTCGGAAACTACGAGCCACGATACATCAGAAGATGTGACTTGGGCAGCGTTAAATGTACCTTATAGATTGCCAGCCAATATTGCAGGAATTCAATCCGATGTTGTGATTGAAGAAGGTGCAGAATTTATTGGTCAGGAAAACAGTGGTTTGCAAATCATGGATGGAGGTTCTCTGAATGCAGTGGGAACTGCTAATTCCAAGATTGTATTCCGTGGTGAGCAGGACGTAAAAGGTAAATGGATAGGCCTATCATTTCATTCTAATACTATAGCCAATGAACTGACGTACGTGGAGATATATAACGGCGGACAAAAAGGTTTCGATGGGGCTAATCTCAAAGCCAATATCATGGTAGATGATGCAGGGCGTCTCAAGATGACAAATGCTCTGTCGACCAAGAGCGCTGGCTATGGACTCTATACCCGAGATTTGGAGAGTACACTCGATGATTTCGCTAACAATGTACTAACTGATAATGATGCTCCTGTCATGACGAGATACAATCACTATCATTATTTTGACGCAGCATCGGATTACTCTGGTAATACGCACGACTATATAGATTCTTACTGGGGCAACAAAGAGAGCACACAGACTTGGACGTGGGAGGCTTTAAACGTGCCCTATCGATTAGCACCTAATGTTGAGGATATATACTCTAATGTTACGATACTGGCGGGGGCGGAGTTTATCGGTCAGCCTAATGGTGGATTTCGAATCCAAACAGGTGGCTCCATGAAGGCCAATGGAACGAGTGTCAACCCTATTGTATTCCGAGGAGAGCAGGATGTGACCGGATATTGGAAAGGCTTGCGTTTTTTGTCCAATATGCCTGATAATTCTTTTGTCTACACTACTGTGTCTAATGGTGGAGAGGAAGGGTTCGATGGAGCGAACAGAAAGGCAAACGTAGAAGTAGGCGGGTCTTCAGCTCAGTTCTCGGCGAATAATTGCACCTTTAGCAAGAGCGGTGATGCGGGGGTTCGCGTGCAGTCAGGAGGCGCTTTTTCTGATACCAATAACACTTACTCTGGTAATTTAGGAGTAAATGTGGATAGCTAAATGGCTAAACGTAAGATTTTAACCTATAGCGTTAGGTTATGTATTTACCCCGGGTTGGCTTTGGCTGATTCGGGGTAATTTTTTAGTGTAGACTATACAGCGTTTCATCAAATGATAGTCATACTAATAAGTGAGCTATTAATCATTTTGAATGATAAACAGCTTCTGGTTTGTTAGATAAGCTTAGGTTTTGCTCTTCCGTACGCAGGTTGTTTACTAGGATAGTAGTTTTAGTTTGATAGAGAGCCATGGTGCAATGTAGATACCTGACAGCGCTGATATAGTATAGCGAATGTACTGAAGGAGATGATTGGTATAAGAATTATCTGTCCAATCAATAAAGGGTAGTTTTTTTAGCAAAACGATAGGAGCAACGATGAGAGCCATTGTCAACAACGTCCGAATGAGTTTTATGACGATTGATTTACTCTTGGGATCAAAACCCAGTGTTGTTTTTTCTAGCCTGGCACCAATCAAGATTCCAAAAATGAACCCCAAACTCCCTGTGAATGCCGTCGGTAGGTTTGTAATGTTTGCGTCTTTAATAAGTAAGGTCGTCAGCCAAAAAAGCAGACTGACTCCTATGGAGGTTAGCGATATTTGAAATAGGCTAAGTTTATTCCAGTGCTGGCACACCTCCTCTTCATACTTCAAAACGATTGCCAAGATGAGCCCTCCAAAGCCCCAGCCTAGTATAATGTCTTCTAGGTAATGCACGCCCAGATATGGTCTGGAAAAGCCAATTAATAAAATGAAAGCTAGTGCTATGATCCTGAAATGTAGGTTATGATACGTATGGTGTAAATATCCAAAAAATGGCACAGAAGCCATTGCATGCCCAGATGGAGTGGAAAATTCCATGGCAGTAACCTCGGCGTAACTGTGCGATACTTCCCAGTGTTTTAAGTAGGTACCTTCTAGGACAAAGGGTCTGGGGTTAGCAATAATCATTTTGAGTATTTGATTGATTATTGTTGTAGAAAGTACAATTACAGCTAGTCGTAAGGCTAGTTTTTTGTCGTACATCATGTAAATCCCCACAATGATTAAAATATAGCCTTCTTTATCCCCTATAAGAGTGAAGGTATGTAAGATCAAGGTCCAGAACTCGGTTCGGTATTCGGCGATTGCTTTAAGAGCATCAAGTCCAAGTGGGAAATCAGGCATGCTTTGTTTTTTATGATGGAAATAGTTCAGTACTATGGAGTATACAGGATGGTTTATACTGAATACTAGTGAAAGCCGCTGTTGAGTAAAATAGAGTAAGAGTTGTTGAAGTCCAACTTAATGATCTAAGAAAGGCATTCTCAGCTAATGATATAAGACGATTCTGGAACATAGCAAAGCGTTATTCAAATCATTAAAAAATTGATTGTCAACTCTATAATGTGTAAGGAGAGGGGGAGTAGGATTTTTTATATGATTCCATCCCATAAAACGATTGTATTCATAGATATAAACATTAGCTTTGCAGTCCTGTTGAAAATCAGTTTCTAAGTAAGTCCGTAGGGATTGCTAGCTTTAGTTTTTGTCAGCTCGATCGTTTGACAGAGACAGTTGAAATCGATTTAGGATAGGGTTTTGGAAAAATATTCGAATGTTCTGAAAATAAATTTCCAAAAATTTGAATAAGAATCAAAAGCATATAATTTTGCACTTCCTAAAAAACGAGAGAGTGATTTTCTTCCCTCGGTTTAGGGAAGGTTCTTAAATTTAATGACCAAGGGGGGATACCAAAGCGGCCAACTGGGACGGACTGTAACTCCGTTGACTTATGTCTTCACAGGTTCGAATCCTGTTCCCCCCACCATTGGCCGTGCCATGCAAGCATGGTGCGTTTATAATAAGCGGGAGTAGCTCAGTTGGTAGAGCGACAGCCTTCCAAGCTGTAGGTCGCGGGTTCGAGCCTCGTCTCCCGCTCTTATTATTGATTAGCCGATGTAGCTCAGGGGTAGAGTGCTTCCTTGGTAAGGAAGAGGTCACGGGTTCAAATCCCGTCATTGGCTCAAATTTTGAGCTTTTTATGGTTGAGCTAAAATTACCCAGTAAATTGAAATGAGTGGCCAAGCAATATTTATCATTCGATAATTATTCTCTTTATCCAGTCATCTTTTTATTTCCTGAGTCTTCTTTCTTTGTTAAAGAAGCTATTGGCGAGAATTATGTGTTGCTATATATGTAGTGTAGCATTTTTATATTTAAATAAGTTTTAACTAAAATAGGAATTTTCAGACATGGCTAAAGAAACCTTTGACCGTTCGAAACCTCACGTGAATATTGGTACTATTGGTCACGTGGATCACGGTAAGACTACTTTGACAGCTGCTATCTCTTCAGTATTAGCAAACAAAGGTCTTGCAGACGTAAAAGATTTTGGTTCGATTGATAACGCACCAGAAGAAAAAGAAAGAGGTATTACAATCAATACTTCTCACATTGAATATCAAACAGAATCTAGACACTACGCTCACGTAGATTGTCCAGGTCACGCCGATTATGTAAAGAACATGATTACTGGTGCTGCTCAAATGGACGGTGCTATCATCGTGGTTGCTGCTACTGATGGGCCAATGCCTCAAACTAGAGAGCATATCTTGCTTTCTCGTCAGGTAGGTGTTCCTGCTTTGGTTGTATTCATGAACAAAGTGGATTTGGTCGATGACCCTGAATTACTTGAGCTAGTTGAAATGGAAGTAAGAGAGTTGCTTTCTGAATACGACTTCCCAGGTGACGATATTCCTGTAATCGCTGGTTCTGCGCTTGGCGCATTGAACGGTGAGCCTGAGTGGGTTGCTAAAGTAGAAGAGCTAATGACTGCTGTGGATGAGTATATTCCATTGCCAGAAAGAGCTGTAGATAAGGATTTCTTGATGCCTGTTGAAGATATATTCTCTATTACTGGTAGAGGTACTGTTGCAACTGGTAGAATCGAAAGAGGTGTGACTAACACTGGTGATGCTGTTGACATCATTGGTATGGGTGCAGAGAACATGAAATCTACAATTACTGGTGTTGAGATGTTCAGAAAGATTTTGGATAGAGGCGAAGCTGGTGATAACGTTGGTCTACTCTTAAGAGGTGTTGAAAGAGATCAGGTGAAAAGAGGTATGATTATCTGTAAGCCTGGATCAGTTAATCCTCATGCTAAATTCAAAGCTGAAGTTTACGTGCTTTCTAAAGAAGAAGGTGGACGTCACACTCCATTCTTCAACAGATACCGTCCACAGTTCTACGTAAGAACAACTGACGTAACTGGTGAGATCATGCTTCCTGAAGGAGTAGAAATGGTTATGCCTGGTGATAACGTAACTATCGAAGTTACTTTGATTAATAAAATCGCCCTTGAAAAAGGATTGAGATTTGCGATCAGAGAAGGCGGTAGAACTGTTGGTTCAGGACAAGTAACTGAAATCTTAGACTAAGGTCTAAGGTCTTATCAAGAATATAACAATGCGCTTCATTAATAATAATGAAGCGCATTTGTTTATATGATTTATATATACTAATTTTGCAGTCCTTTTTGAAGGGATTGTTATACACGGGTGTAGCTCAATTGGCAGAGTAGTGGTCTCCAAAACCATTGGTTGGGAGTTCGAGTCTCTCCACCCGTGCAATGTTTAATAGCAAAGGTTTGTACTATGACTAAACTGATAAATTTTTTTAAAGAATCTTATGATGAGATGGTCCACAAAGTTACATGGTCCAAATATTCAGAATTACAGAGTAGTTCAGTTTTAGTTCTCGTCGCTTCCCTGATCTTTGCGTTGTTCATTGGTTTGATAGATATCAGCTTTGAGAATCTATTGGACTGGTACTATCATAATTTATAAAGCCTAAACCCTAGATACAATGAGTGATCTGAAATGGTACGTAGTTCGTGCTGTCAGTGGGCAGGAGAAGAAAGTTAAATCTTATCTCGAAACTGAAATTACCAGAATGGGTCTAGAAGATTTCATTCCTCAAGTCATGATACCTGCAGAAAAGGTGTACGAAATGAGAAATGGAAAAAAGAGAGTCCGCGAGAGAAACTTCTTTCCCGGATATATTCTTATTTCTGCAGACATCAATCACGGTGAAGTACAACATACTATCACGAACATCCCTGGTGTTATAGGTTTTTTAGGTGCAAATGATGGGGGACCTTCTAAAACACCAGTTGCGTTGCGTCAAAATGAGGTAAATCGAATTTTGGGTAAAGTTGACGAGGCGGAAGAGCAAGAAGAACAGCTCGATACTCCGTTTATCGTAGGTGAGGCAATCAAAGTTATGGATGGTCCATTTAGTGGATTTACAGGTAATGTCGAAGAAGTCTTCGAAGAACGTAAAAAACTTAATGTTATGGTTAAGATTTTTGGACGTAATACGCCTGTAGAGCTTAATTATATTCAAGTAGAAAAAACAGAGTAGAAATGGCTAAGGAAATTAGTGGTTACTTAAAATTACAGATTAAGGGTGGTGCTGCCAATCCTTCTCCTCCTGTAGGGCCTGCACTTGGTAGTAAGGGTCTAAATATCATGGACTTCTGTAAGCAGTTCAATGCTAGAACCCAAGAGAAAGCAGGTCAGGTTCTTCCTGTACTGATTACTATCTACACTGACAAGTCTTTTGACTTTGTGATCAAGACGCCTCCAGCAGCAGTATTGTTGCTGAATGCATCCAAACTAAAGAAGGGTTCTTCTGAGCCTAACAGAGATAAAGTTGGGTCTGTGTCTTGGGATCAAGTTAAAGAAATTGCAGAGACTAAAATGCCTGATTTAAATGCATTTACAATAGAGTCTGCAATGAAGTTGGTAGCTGGTACAGCTAGAAGTATGGGATTAACAGTAAAAGGACAAGCCCCTTGGGCCAATTAATTTAAAATTAAAATGGCAAAATTAACGAAAAGTCAAAAACTAGCTGCTGAAAAGTACGACAAGACTCTATCATACAGTATGGAAGAGGCTTCAAAGCTAGTGAAGGAAATTACTACAACTAAGTTTGACGCATCTGTAGATGTGGACCTTAGGTTAGGAGTTGATCCAAGAAAGGCAGACCAAATGGTGAGAGGAGTAGTTGCTCTTCCTCATGGTACAGGAAAAGATGTGAGAGTATTGGTGCTATGTACGCCTGACAAAGAGCAGGAAGCAAAGGATGCTGGTGCGGATCACGTAGGCTTGGATGAGTATATCAAGAAAATCGAAGGTGGTTGGACTGATGTAGATGTTATCATCACTATGCCGACAGTTATGGCTAAAGTAGGTCGTATCGGTAGAGTTCTTGGACCTAGAGGTTTGATGCCTAATCCTAAGTCTGGTACGGTTACGCTTGATGTAGCGAAAGCGGTAAAAGAAGTAAAGTCTGGTAAGATTGACTTCAAAGTAGATAAATTTGGTATTATTCACGCTAGCGTAGGAAAGGTGTCTTTCACTGCTGAGCAGATCAAAGAGAATGCTTTGGAATTGATTAGCACCGTGTCAAAATTGAAACCTGCAAGTTCTAAAGGTACTTACTTTAAAGTAATTAGCCTTTCTAGTACGATGAGTTCAGGGATCACTATTGATAAGGGGTCAATTGCTGGATTGTAAATTAGCTTTAAATATTTCGTGCCATTAGGGTAGGATATAAAAAGAACTAAGATGACAAGAGAAGAAAAAGCCAAAATTATAGAAGAGCTTTCTGGAAAGTTTCAGTCAACTGGATACTTTTATTTCACAGATGCAGCAGGAATGACTGTTGCGGAGGTGAACAACTTTAGAAGAAAGTGCTTCGAAAGTGGCATAGAATACAGAGTGATCAAGAATACCTTGATCAAAAAGGCATTGGAAACAGTCGATGCTGATCTCTCTTCATTGAATGATGAAGTTTTGAAAGGTTTTTCTGGTGTTTTGTTTGCGGATCAAGATTCGGCAAGCGCTCCAGCTAAGCTTATCAAAAAGTTTAAAAAAGAAGACCAAGCAGATAGACCAAAACTTAAAGGGGCTTCCATCGAATACGATCTCTTTATAGGTGAGGAACATCTAGATACACTTGCTAAGCTCAAGTCTAAAAACGAGCTTATTGGTGAGGTTATTGGATTGTTACAATCTCCAGCCAAGAATGTTATCTCTTCACTTCAGAGTGGAGGACAAACACTTTCTGGGTTGCTACAGACTTTGTCTGAACGTTAATTTAGGTTTAAAATCATTAAAAATTTAATTATTTAAGAAAATGGCAGATTTAAAAGAATTCGCTGAACAGTTGGTTAACCTTACTGTTAAGGAAGTAAATGAATTAGCTGAGATATTGAAAGATGAGTATGGTATCGAGCCTGCAGCTGCTGCTGCTCCTGTAATGGTAGCTGGTGCTGCTGGTGGAGAAGCTGGTGGAGCAGAGGAGAAAAGCTCATTTGACGTTATCTTGAAGTCACCAGGTGGAGCTAAATTGGCTATCGTTAAATTGGTGAAAGAATTGACTGGTTTAGGATTGAAAGAAGCTAAGGAATTAGTAGATGGCGCTCCAAAAGCAGTTAAAGAAGGTCTTGCTAAAGAAGAAGCTGAAGGGCTGAAAAAGCAACTAGAAGAAGCTGGTGCTGAAGTAGAGCTTGCATAAGATTTGACAGTTTTTTTAAAAAACGTCTAAATATTTAGACCTGGTCCCGACTCATATCGGGATCAGGTCTTTTCCTATTTCTGCTTAGGTAGAAAGATTTCCTTATTTGTTATCACATAAAATTATACGGCCTTGGCTAGTAAAAATAAATCTGAAAGAATTAGTTTCTCTTCTATAAAATCGGTGATTGATTATCCTGATTTTTTGAAGGTTCAATTACAATCTTTTGAGGATTTTTTCCAGTTGGAAACCCCAGCAGAAAAAAGAGTTCAAGAAGGGTTGTTTAAGGTGTTTTCAGAAAACTTCCCAATATCTGATTCAAGAGAGAACTTTGTATTGGAGTTTATCGATTATTTGGTCGATCCTCCTAAGTACAACGTAGATGAGTCAATTGACAGAGGTCTAACATACTCTGTCCCGTTGAAAGCAAAATTGAGATTATCCTGTAATGATGAGGATAATGATGATTTTGAAACCATCGAGCAGGAAGTATTCCTAGGTAACATACCTTACATGACTGCCAAAGGTTCGTTTGTCGTCAATGGTGCTGAAAGAGTGATCGTGTCTCAGCTACACAGATCTCCAGGCGTGTTCTTTGCCCAAAGTAAACACACTAACGGTACGAAACTTTATTCTGCAAGAATTATCCCTTTCAAAGGATCTTGGATAGAGTTTGCAACGGATGTTAATAACGTCATGTATGCCTATATCGACAGAAAAAAGAAATTCCCTGTAACTACATTGTTGAGATCAATTGGTTACGGTTCGGATAAGGATATTTTGGATTTATTTGGTCTATCTGAGGAGGTGGACGCAACTAAAAAAGCTTTATCTAAAGTAGTAGGTCGTAAATTGGCCGCTAGAGTTCTTAGAACTTGGACGGAGGATTTCGTGGATGAAGATACTGGAGAGGTAGTGTCTATAGATAGAAACGAGGTACTCTTGGAGCGTGATTCTATGATCAACGAAGAGGATATCGATACTATCGTTGACTCTGGGTCTAAGTCTATCATTCTACATAAGAAAGATGTGAATATTACGGATTATTCTATCATCTACAATACACTGCAGAAGGATAATTCTAACTCTGAGAAAGAGGCTGTAGAACAAATCTATAGACAATTAAGAAATACTGAGGCTCCAGATGAGCAGACTGCGCGTGACATCATCAACAACTTGTTCTTTAGTGATAAGCGTTATGATTTGGGTGAAGTAGGTCGATATAGAATCAACCGTAAGCTTCAACTCGACGAGACTAATGTGTCAAGAGTATTGACTAAAGTTGATATTATCTTGATTGTGAAATATCTGATCGGTTTGATCAACTCCAAAGCGGTAGTGGATGATATTGATCACTTGAGTAACAGACGTGTAAGAACAGTTGGTGAGCAATTATATTCTCAGTTTGGTGTGGGGCTATCTAGAATGGCTAGAACTATCAAAGAGAGAATGAACGTTAGAGACAACGAAGAGTTCAAGCCTATCGATTTGATTAATGCTAGAACTTTATCTTCTGTTATCAACTCATTTTTCGGGACCAATCAGCTGTCTCAGTTCATGGATCAAACCAATCCATTGGCAGAGGTGACACACAAAAGAAGAATGTCAGCCTTAGGACCTGGAGGTCTTTCTAGAGAAAGAGCTGGTTTTGAGGTTCGAGATGTTCACTATACGCACTACGGTAGACTTTGTACAATTGAGACTCCTGAGGGACCAAACATTGGTTTGATATCTTCGCTATGTGTTCATGCTAAAGTGAATAGCATGGGATTCATCGAGACTCCTTATAGAGAAGTTGACAAAGGAATAGTAAATATGACTTCTGATGTTAAATATTTGACCGCAGAAGAAGAAGATACTTACAACATCGCGCAGGCAAACGCACCATTGAATGATGATGGAGAGTTTCTGAACGACAGAGTAAAAGCAAGATTCGAGGGTGACTTCCCAGTTGTTGAACCCAAAGAACTTAAATACATGGATGTAGCACCTAATCAGATTGTATCTGTGGCGGCATCTATGATACCTTTCTTGGAGCATGATGATGCGAACCGTGCTTTGATGGGATCAAACATGCAGCGCCAAGCTGTACCTTTGTTGAAGCCACAAGCACCGATTGTAGGTACTGGTTTGGAAAAACGAGTAGCACTTGATTCAAGATCACTCATCTTAGCTAAGCAGTCTGGTACGATTTCGTATGTAGATGCGACTAAGATCATGGTGAAGTATGACTTGAGCGATGATCAAAAGTTGATTTCTTTCAATGACGAAGTAACGACCTACGATCTGATCAAGTTCAGAAGAACTAACCAAGACACTTGCATTAACTTAAAGCCTATCGTCTTTAAGGGGGATAAAGTAGTAGCAGGTCAGCCACTGTGTGAAGGTTTTGCGACTGAAGATGGTGAATTAGCACTGGGACGTAACCTAAAGGTGGCATATATGCCATGGCAAGGATACAACTTTGAGGATGCGATTGTTATTTCTGAGAAAGTTGTTAGAGACGATGTTTTCACATCTATTCATATTGATGAGTATGAATTAGAGGTAAGAGATACGAAAAGAGGTGAGGAGGAGTTAACTTCTGAGATTCCAAACGTAAGTGAGGAAGCAGTGAAAAACTTGGATGAACATGGTGTCATCAGAGTAGGTGCTGAAATCAAAGAAGGTGATATCCTGATCGGTAAGATTACGCCTAAAGGAGAAACTGACCCTACTCCAGAAGAGAAACTCTTGAGAGCAATCTTTGGTGATAAGGCCGGTGATGTTAAAGATGCTTCATTGAAAGCGTCGCCTTCTTTGAGAGGGGTAGTAATTGATACCAAGCTTTTTTCGCGTCCGAAAAAGGATAAAGATTTAAGAGCGAAAGCTAAAAAGGAAGTAGAAATACTAAAAGCAAGTTATTCAAAGCAACTTAAAGATTTACGTGCACAAATCGTAGAGAAGTTAGTGGAGCTATTGGGTGGTAAGACTTGTCAAGGTGTTAAACATAAGTTTGGCGAAGAAATCATGTCTAAAGGCGTGAAATTCAATGCTAAGAATATACAAGAAAACTTCTTCCCAGATAGAAATATCTACAGAGATGAAAGTAGTTATCACGTGGCTGAAGAAGTTAACTTGATCTCAGATTTGATTCTCGATGGATGGACAGTTGATCCCAATATTAACGGTATGGTTTTCCAACTTGTTAAGAATTACAACAAGAAGAGAAACGATATTGGAGGTATCTTTAAGAGAGAGAGATTCACACTAGAAGTAGGGGATGAGTTACCAGCAGGTATTGTCAAACTCGCTAAGGTTTATGTTGCTAAGAAGCGTAAATTAAAAGTAGGTGATAAGATGGCTGGTCGACATGGTAACAAAGGTGTGGTAGCAAGAGTTGTTAGAGAGGAAGATATGCCGTTCCTAGAGGATGGAACTCCTGTTGATATCTGCTTGAACCCACTTGGTGTACCTTCTAGGATGAACATTGGTCAGATCTACGAGACAGTGCTCGCGTGGGCTGGTTCGAAGTTAGGCCGTAAGTATGCTACACCGATCTTTGATGGTGCAACTATGGAAGAGGTGGCTGCAGAATTGACCGAAGCAGGATTGCCAGAATACGGTAGATCATACCTATATGATGGTTTGACAGGACAGCGTTTTGATCAACCCGTCACGGTAGGTATTGCTTACATGCTGAAGCTAGGTCACCTTGTAGATGATAAAATGCACGCTAGGTCTATTGGACCGTACTCACTCATTACGCAGCAGCCATTAGGTGGTAAAGCCCAATTCGGGGGTCAGCGTTTTGGAGAGATGGAAGTGTGGGCATTAGAGGCATTCGGTGCTGCTAACGTGCTACAAGAGATATTGACCATCAAGTCTGATGACGTGATTGGTAGAGCAAAAGCCTATGAGGCTATTGTTAAAGGTGAAAACATGAACAAACCAAATATCCCTGAATCATTCAACGTACTGGTTCACGAATTGAGAGGTTTGGCTCTTGAAATCACTTTGGACTAATTTATTAATGATAACTCGGCCCCTTTTTGGGGTCACTAACTTATATATTGAATTATGGCATTCAGAAAAAGCAAAAAGCTAAGCAGTGACTTTTCGAGAGTAACGGTAAGTTTAGCTTCTCCCGAATCTATTCTGGAAAGCTCACATGGTGAGGTTACACAGCCGGAAACAATCAATTATAGAACATACAAACCTGAAATGGGTGGATTGTTCTGTGAGAGGATTTTTGGACCAGTTAAGGATTGGGAATGTCATTGCGGAAAATACAAGCGCATCAGATATAAAGGAATTATATGTGATCGCTGTGGTGTAGAAGTTACCGAAAAGAAAGTTAGAAGAGAGAGAATGGGACACATCGAATTGGTGGTTCCTGTTGCTCACATTTGGTACTTCAAATCACTTCCAAACAAGATTGGTTATTTGCTAGGGATACCTACCAAAAAACTGGATCAAATCATCTACTACGAGCGTTACTTGGTTATTCAACCAGGACTGAAAGAAGAAGATGGTATAAGTAGACATGACTTCTTGACTGAAGATGAGTATTTGGATATTTTGGATAAGCTTCCAAGAGAAAACCAGTTGCTCGATGACGATGATCCGAACAAGTTTATCGCAAAAATGGGTGCTGACGCCCTAGAGATGTCTTTGTCAAGAATCGAACTTGATACTTTGTCGTATGACTTGAGACACCAAGCAGCCACTGATACTTCTCAGCAGAGAAAAGCAGAGGCATTGAAGCGACTCAAAGTAGTAGAGGCATTTAGAGATGCAAAAACTAGAATCGAAAACAGACCAGAATGGATGATTATCAAGATGGTTCCTGTTATTCCTCCAGAGTTGAGACCTTTGGTTCCTTTGGATGGTGGTAGATTCGCAACTTCTGATTTGAACGATCTATACCGACGTGTGATTATCAGAAACAATAGATTGAAGCGATTGATAGACATCAAAGCACCAGAAGTGATTCTTAGAAATGAGAAACGTATGCTTCAGGAAGCGGTTGATTCATTGTTTGATAACTCTAGAAAGGTCAATGCTGTTAGATCTGATGGAAATAGAGCTCTGAAATCTTTGAGCGATATGCTCAAAGGTAAGCAAGGTCGTTTCCGTCAAAACTTATTAGGTAAACGTGTTGATTATTCTGGTCGTTCGGTTATTGTCGTAGGTCCAGAATTGAAAATGCACGAATGTGGTTTACCTAAAGGGATGGCTGCCGAGCTTTTCAAACCTTTTGTAATCAGAAAGTTGATTGAAAGAGGTATTGTTAAGACTGTAAAATCAGCCAAGAAAATCGTAGATAGAAAAGATCCTGTGATATGGGATATTCTAGAGAACGTGTTGAAAGGACACCCTGTCCTACTCAACCGTGCTCCTACGCTTCACAGGTTAGGTATTCAAGCTTTTCAACCGAAATTGATCGAAGGTAAGGCTATTCAGTTGCACCCACTTGCTTGTACAGCATTCAACGCCGATTTTGATGGTGATCAGATGGCGGTTCACGTTCCACTGGGGCATGAAGCGATTCTTGAGGCATCTCTATTGATGTTGGCATCACATAATATCTTGAACCCTGCGAACGGAGCGCCGATTACGGTTCCTTCTCAAGACATGGTTTTAGGATTGTACTATGTGACCAAAGGCCGTAGAACGACTAAAGAGCAAAGTGTACAAGGAGAAGGAATGACTTTCTACAGTGCAGAAGAGGTGATTATAGCGATCAACGAAGAAAGACTATCTAAGCATGCTTACATCAAGGTGAGAACCATGGTGAGAAATGAAGATGGTACTTTGGAAAGAAAAATCATCGAGACAGTAGCGGGTAGAGTTTTGTTCAACCAGTTCGTACCAGAAGAGGTAGGTTTCGTAGATGAGTTACTTTCTAAGAAGAAGCTACAGAAGATTATTTCTCATGTATTCAAGATCACTGGTATGGCGAGAACTGCACAGTTCTTGGATGATATCAAGCACCTTGGATTCCAGTCTGCTTACAAAGGCGGATTGTCGATGGGACTAGGAGATATCAATATCCCGGATGAGAAGGATAGTCTAGTAGCGCAAGCTAAAGAAGAAGTCGATGCAGTGTGGGCCAATTATCAAATGGGTCTAATTACTGATAACGAAAGATATAATCAGGTGATTGACATCTGGACTCGTATCAACTCTATGTTGACGGGAACTTTGATGACGCAGCTGGAAGAAGAAGATCAAGGATTTAACTCGATCTATATGATGATGCACTCAGGAGCAAGGGGTTCTAGAGAGCAAATTCGTCAGCTAGGAGGGATGAGAGGGTTGATGGCTAAGCCACAAAAGAACCTTCAGGGTTCTGTGGGAGAGATCATTGAAAACCCAATTCTATCTAACTTTAAAGAAGGGCTAGATGTAATCGAGTACTTTATTTCTACTCACGGTGCACGTAAAGGTCTTGCGGATACAGCATTGAAAACTGCAGATGCGGGATACCTAACGAGACGTTTGGTTGATGTAGCGCAGGATGTAGTCGTCAATGAAGAGGATTGTGGTACGCTGAGAGGTCTACAAGTTTCTGCTCTGAAGGATAACGAGGATATCGTTGAACCATTATCAGAGAGAATCTTAGGACGAGTATCTGTACATGATGTTTATGATCCAATCACTGAGCAGTTGTTGATTCCTGCTGGAATAGAAATTTCTGAGGAAATCGCTTCGAAAGTTGATGAATCAGCAGTCGAAGAAGTAGAGATTAGATCGGTCTTGACATGTGAGTCTAAGAAAGGGGTATGTACGAAGTGTTATGGTAGAAACCTTGCAAGTGGTCAGATGGCTCACAAAGGTGATGCTGTTGGGGTAATTGCCGCACAGTCTATCGGAGAGCCTGGTACACAGTTGACATTGAGGACATTCCACGTTGGGGGTACAGCATCTAACATTGCGGTAGAGGCGACTATTCCAGCGAAGTTTGATGGTGTGATTGAGTTCGAAGAACTCAGGTCTTTGAAAACTACTAATGCAGATGGTAAAGAAGCTGTAGTAGTAATGGCTAGAGCGGGTGAGATCAAAATCAATGATCCAGAAACTGGAAAAACTTTGATTAGCAATCACGTTCCTTATGGAGCATTTTTGAATGTTAAGAATAAGAAAAAAGTTAAAAAAGGAGATCAGCTATGTAGCTGGGATCCATACAATGCAGTTATTCTTTCTGAATTCGATGGTAAGATTGAGTTCGAGGCGATCGAAGAGGGGATAACATACAAAGAAGAGTCTGATGAGCAGACTGGTCACAGAGAGAAAGTAATTATCGATACAAAAGATAAAACTAAGAACCCTGCGATCGTAGTAATCAGTGGTGATGATGAGAAATCATATAACATCCCGGTGGGAGCTCACTTGTCAGTAGATATTGGAGATGAGATACATGGAGGTCAAATCCTAGCGAAGATTCCTAGATCAATGGGTAAATCCAGAGATATTACAGGGGGTCTACCAAGGGTAACAGAATTGTTTGAGGCTAGAAATCCATCTAACCCAGCAGTTGTGTCAGAGATCGACGGGGTGGTTACTTATGGAGGAATCAAGCGCGGTAATAGAGAGATCTTTATTGAGTCAAAAGATGGTGTAAAGAAGAGATACCTTGTGTCACTATCTAAACATATTTTGGTTCAGGATAATGATTTTGTAAGAGCGGGTTATGCCCTATCTGACGGCGCAACTACTCCTGCTGATATATTAGCGATCAAAGGCCCTACTGCTGTTCAAGAATATTTAGTGAATGAGATTCAAGAAGTATACCGTCTGCAAGGTGTGAAGATCAATGATAAGCACATCGAGACGATCGTGCGTCAGATGATGCAGAAGGTTGTGATTCTAGATGCTGGTGATACTAGCTTCCTGCCAAACCAGTTGGTAGATAAAATCAAGTTCATGGAAGAGAATGATTCTGTTCTTGACTTGAAAGTAGTCTCTGATGCAGGTGATTCGGGTAACTTGAAACCAGGTCAGATTATTACTTCTAGACAGTTGAGAGATGAGAACTCTAGCTTGAAGAGAAGAGATATGAAGATTGCAACGGTAAGAAATGCTGAGCCAGCCGTTTCTAAACCGACACTTCAAGGGATTACACAGGCCTCTTTGGGAACTGAAAGCTTTATTTCTGCAGCTTCCTTCCAAGAAACGACTAAAGTGTTGAGTGAGGCTTCTATTAGAGGAAAGAGAGATAGCTTACAAGGACTTAAGGAGAATGTGATCGTAGGTCATTTGATTCCTGCAGGTACTGGTCAGCGTCAATTCCAAAAGCTGATCGTAGGGTCGCAAGAGGAATATGATATGCTAAAGTCTTCTAAAGAGGAGTTTGCGAATAAATCTAAAGAATATCAGGAGAATGAATAAGGACGAGAATAAACAGGAAAAGAAAGTACAAGGGAATCAGATTAATATTGAATTGTCTGAAGAAATTGCCGAAGGAGTATATGCTAATCTGGCAATGATTGCACATTCGAATTCTGAGTTTGTTGTTGACTTTATTCGCTTGATGCCAGGCGTGCCAAAGGCAAAGGTGAAGTCTAGAGTAGTGATTACTCCCGAACACGCCAAGCGCCTACATGCGGCACTTCATGATAATATAGTGAAATACGAACAGACATTTGGCCCCATCAAACAGGTGGAGGATTCGCCCAAGTTTCCGATGAATTTCGGAGGTGCAGTAGGAGAAGCCTAACAGCTAGTGTTAAAAATAAGTCTGAAAAGGAGTTCTATATGGACTCCTTTTTCATTTTATTAGATTGGATGTAAAGAAGGAGAATTACAGAATATTATATCAAAAAGACTGATAATCAATACATTTTTTTATTACAGTGTTTTAATATAAAGTAATTGTCTCTATCTTTGCGTTCCCAAAAAATGAACGGTAGAGAATAAATTAAATTAAAGATAAATGCCTACTATACAACAATTAGTTAGAAAAGGTAGAAAAACATTGGTCTCTAAATCAAAGTCTCCGGCTTTGGACGCATGTCCTCAAAGACGTGGAGTTTGTACCAGAGTTTATACTACTACACCAAAAAAACCTAACTCAGCGATGAGAAAGGTAGCTAGGGTAAGATTGACGAATGGTAAAGAAGTGAACGCCTATATTCCAGGTGAAGGTCACAACCTACAAGAACACTCGATCGTGCTGATCAGAGGTGGTAGAGTAAAAGATTTACCAGGTGTTAGATACCATATCATTAGAGGAGCTCTTGATACTGCTGGAGTAAGCGGTCGTTTACAGAGAAGATCTAAGTATGGTGCGAAAAGACCAAAGGATAAAAAGTAAAAACTGATATTTTAAGATGAGAAAATCGAAACCAAAGAAGAGATATATTCTTCCTGATCCGAAGTTCCAAGATACGCTCGTATCTAAGTTTGTGAACTATCTAATGGTGGACGGAAAGAAGAGTATTGCTTATGCAATCTTTTATGATGCTATTGACATCATTGAAGAAAAGACAAGTGAGAATGGTCTTGAGACTTGGAAAAAAGCGCTAAACAACATCATGCCATCTGTCGAGGTGAAAAGCAGAAGAGTAGGCGGTGCTACATTCCAGGTTCCAATTGAGGTCAGACCGAACAGGAAAACTTCATTAGGGATCAAGTGGATGATTTCATACGCTCGATCGAGAGGCGAAAAAACGATGAAGGAACGTTTAGCTGGCGAAGTTATCGCTGCTGCGAAAGGTGAAGGAGCTGCTGTGAAGAAGAAAGACGATACGCACAGAATGGCTGAAGCAAACAAAGCATTTTCACATTTTAGATTTTAATCAGAAGAAATAATGGCAAGAGATCTAAAATTGACACGTAATATTGGTATTGCTGCGCATATTGATGCAGGTAAAACTACCACTACCGAGCGTATTCTATATTACACTGGTGTCAGTCACAAGATAGGTGAGGTGCACGATGGTGCAGCCACTATGGACTGGATGGAGCAAGAGCAAGAAAGAGGTATTACTATTACTTCTGCTGCTACCACCGTTTTTTGGAATTATAAAGAACAACAATATCATATCAACATCATTGACACTCCTGGTCACGTTGACTTCACAGTTGAGGTAAACAGGTCTTTGAGGATTCTTGATGGGTTGGTTTTTCTATTTAGTGCAGTAGATGGTGTGGAGCCGCAGTCTGAGACTAACTGGAGACTAGCTGATAACTATAAAGTTGCTAGACTAGGATTTGTCAATAAAATGGACAGATCTGGAGCGGACTTCTTGATGGTATGTAAGCAAGTGAAAGAAAGATTGGCTACCAAAGCCGTTCCTTTCCAATTGCCTATCGGTGCTGAAGATGGTTTCCGCGGTGTTGTCGATCTTGTAGAGAGAAAGGCAATGGTCTGGAACGAAGAAGATAAAGGTATGACTTTCGACGAGATCGAAATTCCTGCTGATATGGTAGATGAGGTAGATCAATATAGAGAGGAACTACTCGAGGCTGTCGCAGAATATGACGAAAGCCTAATGGAGAAGTATTTCGAAGATCCAAACTCGATTACCAAAGAAGAAATTATTGCAGCTTCTAGAAAAGCTACTATTGACTTGGCGTTTGTGCCAATGTTCTGTGGGTCAGCTTTCAAGAACAAAGGCGTGCAGACTATGCTCGATTACGTGATGGAATTGCTTCCTTCACCTATGGATAGAGAAGGTATCACAGGTACTGATCCTGATACTGAGGAGCCTACAACTAGAAAGCCGTCTGCATCTGAGCCGTTTGCTGCGTTAGCATTTAAAATCGCAACAGATCCATTTGTTGGACGTTTGTGTTTTGCTAGAGCGTATTCTGGTACTTTGGATTCTGGATCTTATGTATGGAACACAAGAACAGATAAGAAGGAAAGAATTTCTAGAATCTTCCAAATGCATGCAAACAAGCAAAATCAAATCGATCAGTTTCATGCTGGTGATATTGCTGCAGTGGTTGGGTTTAAGGACATTAAGACTGGAGACACACTTTGTGATGAAAAGCACAAGATAGTCCTTGAGTCTATGGACTTCCCAGAGCCAGTTATTGGTTATGCTATTGAACCTAAGACTCAAGCAGATGCTGACAAACTAGGTATGGCGATTGCTAAACTTGTAGAAGAGGATCCTACGCTAGTAGTAGAGACAGATCACGATACAGGACAGACGATCTTGAGAGGTATGGGTGAGCTTCACTTGGATATTATCATCGATCGTTTGAAGAGAGAGTTCAAGGTTGAAATCAATCAGGGAGCGCCTCAGGTTGCTTACAAAGAGGCTATCCAATCGTTGGTCGATCATAAAGAGGTTTACAAGAAGCAATCGGGTGGTAAAGGTAAGTTTGCTGATATCGTATTTGAGTTATCGCCAATAGATGAGGATTACGATAAAGATGGTTTACAGTTTGATAACAAGATTGTAGGTGGTGTGATTCCTAAAGAATTCATTCCTTCTATCCAGAAAGGATTTGAGTCTGCAATGTTGAACGGGCCACTTGCTGGCTTCCCACTTGACTCTATGAAAGTGAAACTATACCATGGGTCTTTCCATGATGTGGATTCGGATGCACTCTCTTTTGAGATGGCAGCTAGATTAGGTTTCAAAGCAGCAGCTAAAAAAGCTAGTCCAGTATTGCTAGAGCCTATCATGGCAGTAGAGATTGTAACTCCAGATGAGTACACAGGATCTGTAACAGGTGATATGAACAGACGTAGAGGTATCATGAAGGGAATGGACGTAAAAGGAAATTCTCAAGTGGTAAAAGCTGACGTTCCATTATCTGAGTTGTTTGGATATGTAACTGATTTGAGAACGATGACTTCTGGTAGAGCTACTGCTTCGTTGACATTCTCTCACTATGATCCAGTACCAAAGAACATAGCAGATGAAGTGATTAAAAAAGAAAAAGGCGAATAGTCCGCAAATAATTATTGATATGAATCAAAAAATTAGAATCAAACTAAAGTCTTACGATCACAACTTGGTTGACAAGTCGTCTGAGAAAATCGTAAGAGCGGTGAAGACTACTGGTGCGATAGTAAGCGGACCAATCCCTCTTCCTACTGTGAAGGAAAAATTCACAGTATTGAAATCACCACACGTAAACAAGAAAGCTAGAGAGCAATTTCAGCTTTGTACATACAAGAGATTGGTAGATATCTACTCTAACAGTGCGAAGACAGTAGATGCTTTGATGAAGCTAGAGTTGCCAAGTGGTGTTGATGTTGAAATCAAGGTCTAAATTATAAGACTGGTATATAAAAAAGAACCAGCATTCAGTTGCTGGTTCTTTTTTTGTCACTACGTGTGGCTAATATTTATGTTTTAATATTTGAGATAGAGAAGATTATCACTATCTTTGCAGTCCTTTTGCCGAGAAGAGTAAAAGGAAACAATAAGTTTATAGAAATTTAATACTGTAATGTCAGGTATAATAGGAAAAAAAATTGGGATGACTAGTGTCTTTAGTGCCGATGGACGTAATGTCGCATGCACATTGATAGAAGCTGGTCCTTGCGTAGTAACGCAAGTTAAGAATGAAGAGACTGACGGGTATACAGCGGTGCAATTGGGTTACGGAGAACGTAAAGACAAACGCACTACTAAAGCCTTGAAAGGTCACTTCGCAAAAGCGAAGACCACTCCTAAGCAACAAATAGTCGAGTTCAGAGACTTCCGTGTTGAGTTTGAAGGAGGAGTTGAATTGGGACAAACACTAAGTGTTGCGGATATTTTCCAAGAAGAGGACTTTGTCGATGTAATCGCTAACTCTAAAGGTAAAGGTTTCCAAGGGGTAGTGAAAAGACACAACTTCGGTGGTGTAGGACAAGCAACTCACGGTCAGCATAACAGATTAAGAGCACCAGGATCTATTGGTGGAGCTTCATATCCAGCGAGAGTATTCAAAGGCATGAGAATGGCCGGACGTACTGGTAACGATAGAGTAAAGGTGACCAACTTACAGGTGATGAAAATCATACCTGAAAAGAACCTTATTTTAGTAAGTGGATCAGTTCCTGGTCCTAAGAATGGTACAGTAATTCTAGAGAAATAGTCATGAAAGTATCCGTATTAACTAAGACTGGTGAAGATACCGGGAGAAAGGTAGATTTGTCGAAGGATGTTTTTGGTATCGAACCAAATGATCATGCTATCTACCTAGATGTAAAGCAGTTTTTGGCAAACCAAAGACAAGGTACACACAAGTCTAAAGAGAGAGCAGAAATAGCAGGCTCTACAAGAAAGATTAAGAAACAAAAAGGAACTGGTACAGCGAGAGCTGGTAGTATCAAGTCTCCTGTGTTCAGAGGTGGAGGTAGAGTGTTTGGTCCTAGACCAAGAAACTACAGCATCGATTTGAATAAGAAATTGAAGGTGTTGGCTAGAAAGTCAGCTTTGTCATACAAAGCAACAGAGAAGAGTATCTCAATATTAGAGGATTTTTCTTTTGATGCACCAAAGACAAAGGAATATGTGACGCTTTTGAACACCCTTTCTTTTGCTAACAAAAAAACATTGTTAGTTCTAAAAGAAGATGATAAGAACGTCTTATTGTCATCAAAAAACTTGAAAAAAGCACAAGTAACTACTGCGGAGCAAATCAATACTTATGATTTGTTGAATGCTGACAACTTGATCCTTTTGGAAGGTTCTATTGAGAAGATTCAGAACTTATTAACGAAATAAGAAGATGAGTATATTAAAGAAACCGATAGTTACAGAAAAAGTTTCAGCGCTAAACGAGAGCGGAAAGTACGGCTTTGTAGTAGATAAAGATGCTAACAAAGTTGAAATCAAAAAAGCGATTGAGAAAGCTTACGGTGTAACAGTAGAAAGTGTAAACACGATGGTTTACCCTGGAAAAGCAAAAACTAAGTATACCAAATCAAAAGTGATATCTGGAAGAACATCTTCTTTTAAGAAAGCTATTGTGCAGGTTGCTGATGGAGATATAATTGATTTTTACGGAGGAGTATAAATAGTTAAAAAATGGCTGTAAGAAAATTAAAACCGATAACTCCGGGTACAAGATACAGAGTCGCTCCCGTATTTGAGGAGATAACTAAATCTACTCCGGAAAAATCCTTGACCAAAGGTGTTCACCGCAATGGCGGTAGAAACGATACTGGTAAAATGACGATCAGAAATGTAGGTGGTGGTCACAAGAGGAAATATAGAACAATAGATTTCAAAAGAGACAAGCATGGTATTCCAGCTGTTGTGAAATCTGTAGAGTATGATCCGATGAGGACTGCTAGAATTGCATTGCTGTTTTATGCAGATGGTGAGAAGAGATATATCATCGCTCCACAAGGATTGAAAGTAGGACAGACTGTATTGTCGGGACCTGGTGTTGCACCAGAGGTAGGTAATACACTTCCATTGTCTGATATTCCATTAGGTACGATCATTCACAACGTAGAATTGAAGCCAGGACGTGGGGCATGTATCGCTCGTAGTGCTGGTAACTATGTTCAGTTGTTGGCTAGAGAAGGGAAATATGCTACGGTAAAGCTTCCTTCAGGAGAGATGAGAATGATTCTAGTGGTTTGTTTAGCAACTATTGGTACGGTGTCTAATGGAGATCACATGAATGTGGTTCTTGGTAAAGCAGGTCGTAACAGATGGTTAGGGAGAAGGTCTAGAGTAAGAGGTGTCGCGATGAACCCAGTTGATCACCCAATGGGCGGTGGTGAAGGTAAATCTTCGGGAGGTCACCCACGATCTAGAAATGGTATTTTTGCCAAAGGTCAGAAGACTAGAACACCGAAGAAATATTCTAATAAATTCATCATTGGTAAAAATAAATAAGCAATGGGAAGATCATTAAAAAAAGGGCCTTATATAGATTTTAGGTTAGAGAATAAGGTGGATGCCCAGAATGATTCGGGTAAAAAAGCAGTTATCAAGACTTGGTCAAGACGATCTATGATTTCGCCTGACTTTGTAGGACATACATTTGCTGTTCACAACGGAAATAAATTCATCCCAGTATTTGTTACTGAGAATATGGTTGGACATAAGTTAGGTGAGTTCGCACCAACGAGAAACTTCAGAGGCCATATCAACAAAAAGGATAAAAGGAAATAATTAGCTAACTATGGAAGCTGTAGCAAAACTAAAGAATGTACCAACTTCTCCTCGCAAAATGAGGGTCGTAGCTGATTTGGTTAGAGGCCAAAGAGTAAACAATGCATTGAACATATTAAAGTTCGAAGCAAAGCAAGGTGCTGCTAGACTAGATAAATTATTACTTTCTGCTATTTCTAATTGGGAAGCTAAGAATGAAGGCGAAAAGCTCGAAGAGGCTGATCTTTATGTAAAAGAAATCTTCGTCGATAGCGGTAGAATTTTGAAACGTTTGAGACCTGCTCCACAGGGTAGAGCTCATAGAATCAGAAAGAGATCTAACCACGTCACAGTTGTAGTGGATAGCCGAAATACCGCTGAAGGAAAAGAAGAAAGTAACACGGAAAATTCAGATAAGTAATGGGACAAAAAGTAAACCCTGTAGGACTTAGATTAGGAATCGTTAAAGGTTGGGATTCTAACTGGTATGGTGGAAAAACGTTTCCTGATAAATTGGTAGAAGATACCAAAATCAGAAACTACATCGAAGTACGTATTCCTAAAGGAGGAATTTCAAAAGTTGTTATTGAAAGAACGATCAAAAGAATCACTTTGACTATTCACACAGCTAGACCAGGTGTTGTGATTGGTAAAGGAGGATCTGAAGTAGATCGTATCAAAGAAGAATTAAAGAAACTTACTGGTAAGGATCTTCAGATTAACATCTTTGAGATCAAAAGACCAGAGCTGGATGCTGTATTGGTAGGTCAGTCTATCGCACAACAGTTGAAGGCTAGAATCTCTTTCAGAAGAGCAATGAAGCAAGCAATTGCTGCTACAATGAGAGTAGGTGCTGAAGGGATCAAGATCAAATGTTCTGGAAGACTTGGTGGTGCTGAAATGGCAAGATCGGAGCAATACAAAGAAGGTAGAATTCCTCTACATACTTTGAGAGCTGATATCGATTATGCTATATCAGAAGCTAACACTATTTATGGCAAGATTGGTATCAAGGTTTGGATATTCAAAGGTGAAATCTATGGTAAGAGAGATTTGTCTCCTAACATAGGTGCAGCTAACCAAAACTCTGGTGGCCGAGGTGGCAATAATAGAGGTGGTCGTCCAGGTGGCGGAGCTCCTAGAAGAAATAGAAAATAATTTTTTTGACTACTCCATTGAATTGGAATTAAAGAATTAAAGAAATGTTACAACCAAAAAGAACCAAGTTCAGAAAGAAACAGAAAGGCAGAATCAAGGGTATAGCCCAGAGAGGACATACGCTGGCTTTCGGTACTTTTGGTATCAAGTCTTTGGAACCAGGGTGGATTACCAGTAGACAAATAGAGGCTTCTAGGATTGCTATGACAAGAGCAATGAAGAGAGAAGGTCAAGTATGGATTAGAATTTTTCCAGACAAGCCTATCACTAAAAAGCCAGCAGAAGTAAGGATGGGTAAAGGTAAAGGTGCACCAGAATACTGGGTAGCAACTATCAGACCTGGCACTATCTTGTTCGAAGCAGCTGGTGTAAGTGAAGGACTAGCGAAAGAAGCCTTGAGATTGGCTCAGCAGAAGTTGCCAGTTAGAACGAAGTTTGTTGTTAGAAGAGATTATCAAGGATAAGGTTTAACCTCCCTGATTAAATAATAAAACTATGAAAAATTCTGAAATACAAGGATTGTCATTGGAAGAGTTAAAAACTAAGGTGGCCGCAGAGAAGGATAGCTTAGCTAAGCTTCAGTTTGCTCATGCAATCACACCTATAGAGAACCCAATGAGGTTAAAAGACTCTAGAAAATTAGTAGCAAGGTTAAACACTGAAATCCGAGCTAAGGAATTGGCTCAACAATAAGTTCAAGATGGAAACCAGAAATTTAAGAAAAGAACGTGTAGGTAAAGTGGTCAGCAATAAGATGGATAAAACCATCACTGTCCAAGTACTTCGTAAAGTGAAGCACCCTATATATGGTAAATTCATGAGTACAACTAAGAAGTTTTCTGCTCATGACGAGAACAATGATTGCGGTGAAGGAGATACCGTTAAAATCATGGAGACGAGACCTTTGTCGAAGAACAAAAGGTGGAGATTAGTAGAAATTATTGAAAGAGCTAAATAACAATGGTACAACAAGAATCAAGACTTAGTGTAGCGGATAACAGTGGTGCTAAAGAAGTACTTTGTATTCGCGTATTAGGAGGTACTGGCAAAAGGTACGCTTCAGTAGGTGATAAAATTGTTGTGACTGTTAAATCAGCAATTTCTTCTAGTAACCTTAAAAAAGGGACAGTGTCAAAAGCTGTGGTCGTGAGAACTAAGAAAGAGGTGCGTAGAAAGGATGGATCTTATATCAGATTCGAAGATAACGCAGCTGTGCTTTTAGGTGGTAATGACGAGCCTAGAGGAACAAGGATTTTCGGCCCTGTGGCTAGAGAATTAAGAGAGAAGCAATTTATGAAAATTGTTTCTTTAGCACCAGAAGTGCTTTAAGGGTTGTATTCTAATTTGAAAAGATATTAGACAATGAAATTTCACGTAAAAAAAGGGGACACTGTAAAGGTACTTGCTGGTAATTCTAGAGGAAAGACTGGTGCTATACTAGAAGTATTCCCAGGCCAATATAAGGCGATAGTTGAAGGATTGAATATGGTGACTAAGCACACCAAGCCTTCAGCGGAAAATCCAGAAGGAGGCATCAAAAAAATGGAAGCTCCTATTCATATGAGCAACTTGATGTTAGTAGATCCTGCAAGTGGTAAGGCAACTAAGGTTGGCAGAACTACAGGAGACAATGGGAAAATAGTTAGAGTATCTAAAAAAACAGGGGAGGTGATCAATGGCTAATCCTAGATTAAAGACCAAATATTTGGAGGAAATTGTTCCTGCATTGAAAGAGAAGTTTCAGTACAAGTCAGTAATGCAAGTACCTAAGATCGAAAAAATATCGATCAATAGAGGTATTGGTGATGCTGTGTCTGATAAGAAGTTAGTTGATGCAGGTGTAGACGAGTTGTCTCAGATTTCTGGACAGCGGGCGGTACCTACATTGTCTAAGAAAGCGATATCTAATTTCAAATTGAGAGAAGATATGCCGATTGGTGCTCGTGTAACACTTAGAGGAGATAAAATGTACGAGTTTATCGATCGTTTGATGACTGTAGCACTTCCACGTGTGAGAGACTTCAAGGGAATCAAGGATAAGGGATTTGACGGAAGAGGTAATTATACTTTGGGTGTTAAAGAACAAATTATCTTTCCTGAGATTTCTATCGATAAGATCAACAGAATTTCAGGTATGGACATCACATTTGTGACTAGTGCCAATACCGATGAAGAAAGTTTTGAATTATTGAAAGCGTTTGGAATGCCTTTCGCTGGAAAAAATAATAACAACTAAGATGGCAAGAGAAGCAATAAAAGCCAGAGAGCGTAAAAGAGAAAGACTAGTGGCAAAGTATGCTGCCAAGAGAGCTGAATTAAAAGCTGCTGGTGATTTCGAAGGCTTGGACAAGTTACCAAGAAACTCTTCTAAGGTAAGATTACACAACAGATGTAAGCTTACTGGTAGACCAAAGGGATACATGAGAAAGTTTGGTATATCTAGAGTTACCTTTAGAGAGATGGCAAGTGCAGGTAAAATACCTGGTGTTACCAAATCTAGCTGGTAAAAGAGTTTTTAAAATATAAAATATTAACTAACTTTGCACCCCTGTTAAAAAATAGGGGGTAAAAGTATACTGTAATGACAGATCCAATAGCAGATTATTTAACAAGATTGAGAAACGCTATCACAGCGAATCATAGAATCGTAGAAATCCCTGCTTCTAATGTAAAGAAGGAGATGACTAAAGTGTTGATGGACAAAGGGTTCATCCGTAACTTTAAGTTCGAGGATGATGGTGTTCAGGGGAAAATCAGAATTGCGTTGAAATACAATTCTCAAACCAAGCAGTCGGCAATCGTTCATTTGGAACGAGTGTCTAAGCCAGGATTGAGAAAGTATGCGCAGGCTGACGCATTACCTAGAGTTTTGAATGGGCTTGGTATTGCAATTTTGTCAACTTCTAAAGGCGTTATCTCGAACAAAGAGGCCAAAGAATACAACGTTGGCGGGGAAGTATTGTGTTACGTTTATTAATTAGAGCAAGATGTCACGAATAGGAAATAAGCCGATAGCATTGCCACAAGGTGTCGAAGTGAAAATAGACGGTACAGTTGTGAATGTGAAAGGTGCCAAAGGTAGCTTAGCTAGAGATATTGATAGTGACTTTGACGTTGCAGTTGAAGACGGATCGATTACTGTTAAAAGACCAACTGACCAAAAAAGACACAAAGCACTTCACGGATTGTATAGATCATTGATCAACAATATGGTGATAGGTGTTTCAGATGGATATAAAAAGGAATTGGAATTAGTAGGGGTAGGTTATAAAGCCGTTACTAGTGGTCAGATTCTAGAGATGAACTTAGGTTATTCTCACAATATTTTCATGGAAGTTCCTGCTGAAGTGAAAGTGAGCGCAGAGACGCTTAAAGGTAAGAACCCAATTGTTACACTTGAGTCTACGGACAAAGAGTTAGTAGGTGAGGTTGCTGCAAAGATTAGATCATTGAGAAAAGTTGAACCTTACAAAGGTAAAGGTGTCAGATTTGTTGGTGAGGTTATTAGAAGAAAAGCTGGTAAAACTGCTGCTAAATAATAGATAGACATGGCAATTACTAAAGAGCAAAGAAGACTTAGAATTAGAAGAGGTATCCGTAACAAAGTGAGCGGAACTGCCGAACGTCCTAGATTATCAGTATTTAAGAGCAACAAGGCGATATATGTTCAGTTGATTGATGACGCTAGTGGAAATACACTTGCATCAACTTCATCTGCTGAACTAGGTACTGCTACAGTTAACATCTCTTTGTCTAAAGAGGTAGGTAAAAAGTTAGCTGAGAAAGCATCTGCTAACGGTATCAGTAGTGTTGTATTTGATAGAGGAGGTTATCCTTATCATGGCAAAATAAAAGCCTTGGCAGAAGGTGCTAGAGAAGGAGGCCTTAAATTTTAATTGATTATGTCTAAGAATAACGTAAAAGCTATAAAAGCAAGCGAAATCGAACTCCAAGAAAAGGTTGTTGCGATTAAGAGAGTTGCTAAAGTGGTCAAAGGCGGTAGAAGATTTAGTTTTTCTGCAATAGTTGTAGTAGGAGATGGGAATGGTGTTGTCGGTTACGGTTTGGGTAAGGCCAATGAGGTAACTGATTCAATCACTAAAGGTATAGATGACGCGAAGAAAAATCTTGTAAGAGTTCCTGTATTCAAAGGAACTGTACCTCATGATGCTATTGGTAAATTTGGTGGTGGATTGGTTCTTTTAAAACCAGCTGCTGAAGGTACTGGAGTTATTGCTGGTGGAGCGATGAGAGCGGTGTTAGAGAGTGCAGGTGTACATGATGTACTTGCTAAATCTAAAGGTTCTTCTAATCCGCACAACGTGGTAAAAGCTACTTTCGATGCATTGAATAAAATGAGAGATCCATATGCGGTAGCTCAGCAAAGAGGAGTAGAATTGTCTAAAGTTTTTAACGGCTAGAGAGATGTCTAAAGTAGTAATAACACAAGTTCGAAGTATTATCAAAAGACCTAATGATCAAAAGCTGACTATTAAAGCTTTAGGTTTAGGAAAGATAAATAGATCAGTTGAGAAAGACTCAACTCCTCAGATAGAGGGAATGATTAAGAAGGTGGCACACTTAGTGTCAGTGGAAAGAAAATAATTTTAGGACTTTTTTCTGAAATCAAATTAAGATGAAATTAAATACTTTAAAACCGGCAGAGGGGTCAATCAAGACTGGCAAAAGGATCGGTAGAGGTCAAGGGTCTGGAAGAGGTGGAACTTCGACTAGAGGTCATAATGGAGCTAAGTCTAGATCGGGATATTCTAGAAAATTAGGTTTCGAAGGAGGGCAAATGCCTTTGTATAGAAGAGTACCTAAGTTTGGTTTCAGATCTCCTAATAGAATAGAAACTAAACCAGTCAACTTGGATACCCTTCAAGAATTGGCTACTAGCAAAAAACTATCAGTTATCACTGTAGAGACTTTGTTAGAGAATGGTTTGGCTGCAAAAGGTGATGTGGTAAAAGTTTTAGGTAGAGGCGAGTTGTCAGCTAAGGTTGAAGTAACTGCTCACTCTTTTTCTAAATCTGCGATTGAGGCAATCGAGAAAGCAGGTGGGAAAGCAACTACACTATAATTTATGAAAAAGTTTTTCAGTACGATAAAGAATATTTTTTCTATTGAAGATCTAAGGGTTAGGATCTTAAACACGATAGGTTTTTTAATCATTTTTAGATTAGGGACCTTTGTGGTTCTGCCTGGTATAGATCCTTCTAAGCTTGCTGATAAGGCAGAAGGGATATTTGGTCTACTTGATACTTTCTTAGGAGGGGCGTTTAACAATGCCTCTATTTTTGGTCTTGGTATTATGCCTTATATCTCGGCATCTATTGTGATTCAACTTTTGACGATGGCTGTGCCATATTTTCAGAAGCTTCAAAAAGAAGGAGATAGTGGTAGAAAGAAAATTAATCAGATTACAAGGGTACTAACGATCGCTATTACGTTCGCTCAAGGTAGTGCTTATTTGGCGGGAGCTATACCAGCTGAAGCTATTGTACTCGAAAATAAAGTAATGTTTACCTTTTCAGCGATTGTAATTCTAACGGCAGGTACTATTTTTTGTATGTGGTTGGGAGAGAAAATTACAGATAAAGGTATTGGGAATGGTATTTCGATGCTTATTATGATAGGTATTATCTCTCGTTTCCCTGGTAGTTTGTTACAAGAGGCGATCACTCGCGGTATGAGTGAGGCGTTATTTTTCTTGTTAGAACTTATAGCACTGTTCTTTGTGGTTATGGCAGTTGTACTGTTGACACAGGCAGTGAGGCGAATTCCAGTTCAGTATGCAAAACAGGTAGTAGGGAATAAGGTGTATGGCGGTCAACGTCAGTACATTCCTTTGAAGGTTAACTCGGCAGGTGTAATGCCAATTATATTTGCTCAGTCGTTAATGTTTTTGCCTGCTATGATAGCTAGTTATTTTGCAGACTCTAGTGATGTGGCTCAGTATATAGGAGCGACTTTCTCTAACTTCCAGTCGTGGCAGTATAACTTGACTTTCGGGATTATGATTGTATTGTTTACGTTTTTCTATACGGCTATATCTGTGAACCCTAATCAGATCGCAGATGATATGAAGAGAAATGGAGGGTTTATACCAGGTGTTAAACCAGGTACTGCTACTTCTGAATTCATTGACACAGTTCTGACTAGAATAACATTGCCAGGTTCATTATTCTTGGCAATGGTGGCAGTGATGCCTGCTTTTGCTCAGATGGCTGGTGTGAGTACTAATTTTGCACAGTTTTTTGGGGGGACTTCACTATTGATTATGGTGGGAGTGATTCTTGATACGCTGCAGCAGATTGAGAGCTACTTGCTGATGAGACACTATGAGGGTATGATGAAGTCAGGCAAGCTTAAGGGTAGATCAGAAAATATAGCAGTAGCTTAAATTAGGATTTATCATGGCGAAGCAAGCATCAATAGAACAAGACGGTACAATTAAGGAAGCATTATCTAACGCTATGTTTCGTGTAGAGTTGGAGAATGGACACGAAGTAATTGCTCATATTTCTGGTAAGATGAGAATGCACTATATCAAAATTTTACCAGGAGATAAAGTAAAGATGGAGATGTCTCCATATGACTTAAGTAAAGGAAGAATAGTTTACCGCTATAAATAGAATATTATGAAGGTTAAAGCATCCGTAAAAAAGAGAAGCGCTGACTGTAAGGTCATTCGTAGAAACGGAAAAGTATACGTTATTAACAAAAAGAACCCTAGGTTCAAGCAAAGACAAGGATAATTATGGCTAGGATTGCAGGAGTAGATATTCCAGATAACAAGAGAGGTGAGATATCACTTACTTATATTTTCGGACTGGGTCGTAGTTCAGCTCAAAAGATTTTGACTGAAGCAGGTGTAGACTGGAGCAAAAAAGTTCAAGACTGGACTGAAGAAGAAGCAGGTAAAATCAGATCTGTCATCAGCGAAACCTTTAAGGTGGAGGGTGTATTGAAATCAGAGGTTCAACTTAACATCAAGCGTCTTTTGGATATCGGATGTTACAGAGGCCTAAGACATAGAAGAGGTCTTCCAGTAAGAGGTCAGCATACCAAAAACAATGCTAGAACCAGAAAGGGTAAGAGAAAAACTGTTGCCAATAAGAAGAAGGCTACTAAATAATAATTGACGATGGCACAAAAAAGAAAAGATAAAGCTAGAAAAAGAGTCGTTGTTGTAGAGCCGATAGGTCAAGCACATATCAAAGCTTCATTCAACAATATCATCATATCGTTGACTAACCAAACAGGTCAAGTGATATCTTGGGCTTCTGCTGGTAAAATGGGCTTTAAAGGCTCTAAGAAAAACACTCCTTATGCTGCTCAAGTAGCTGCTCAGGATTGTGCTCAAGCTGCCTATGAGTTAGGTCTTAGAAAGGTGGAAGTATTTGTAAAAGGTCCTGGTGCTGGTAGAGAATCTGCAATCAGAACTATCCAGAATGCTGGAATTGAAGTGACAATGATCAAGGATGTTACTCCACTGCCACACAACGGATGTAGACCTCCGAAAAGAAGAAGAGTTTAATATCATTTTTAGAAGAAATAAAAAATGGCAAGATATAGAGGACCAAAATCAAAGATTGCGAGAAAGTTCAACGATCCAATCTATGGCCCAGATAAGACTTTAGCTAAAAAGAACTATCCTCCTGGACAACACGGTAGAGGTAGAAGAAAGAAGCTGTCAGAATACGCTATTCAGTTGGCTGAAAAGCAAAAGGCTAAATATACTTATGGCTTGTTGGAAAAGCAATTTTCTAACTTGTTTGACCATGCTTCAAGAAAAAGTGGTGTTACAGGTGAAATTCTATTGCAACTTTTGGAATCTAGATTGGATAACGTAGTGTTTAGATTGGGAGTTGCTCCTACTAGAAATGCAGCTAGACAATTAGTTCTTCATAAGCATATCACTGTCAATGGAGAGATAGTAAATGTACCTTCTTTTTCTGTGAAGCTTGGTGATATTGTTGCTGTTAGAGAAAAATCAAAATCTTTGGAAGCTATTACTTACAGCCTCTCTAGAGGTGCAGTGAGCAAATACCCATGGTTAGAGTGGGATTCGACTGCATTGGCTGGTAAAGTAAACGTCCTACCAACGAGAGAGGAAATTCCTGAGAATATCAAAGAACAATTGATAGTAGAATTGTACTCTAAATAATCTATTCATTAATTAATTAAGCAAGAAATAATTATGTCAATACTAGCATTTCAAATGCCTGAGAAAGTGGTGATGGAAAAAGCTGATGATTTTCATGGCTTATTTACCTTTAAACCTCTTGAGCAGGGCTATGGTGTAACCGTCGGTAATGCATTGAGAAGAATCTTACTGTCTTCATTAGAAGGGTACGCCATAACTGGAATTAAGATCCCTGGAGTATTGCATGAATTTTCTACAATTGAGGGAGTAGTAGAAGACGTATCTGAGATCATTTTGAACCTGAAAATGGTTAGGTTTAAAAAGATTGCAGATGTAGCGGATAGCAAAATTGTAGTAAGTTTATCTGGTAAGAAGGAATTCAAAGCAGGTGACATAGGAGGCTCTACTGATGCTTTTGAAGTGTTGAATCCGGATCATGTGATCTTCAATATGGATGAGAGTGTTAAATTCGAAATCGAATTGTCGATTGAGAAGGGAAGAGGTTATGTGGCTGCAGAGGAGAACAAGCCTGGAGAGCAAGTCTTCGGTTTTATTCCGATTGATGCCATCTTTACACCAATTAAGAATGTAAAGTTTTCTGTAGAGAATACGCGAGTAGAGCAGAAGACAGATTACGAGCAATTGATCTTGGATATAGAAACGGATGGTTCTATTCACCCTGAGAATGCGCTCAAAGGTGCAGCGAATATTTTGATCCAACACTTTATGTTGTTCTCAGATCAGACGATGATTTTAGATACGCATGATGCAGGTGAGCCTGAGGCAGTGGATGAAGAAATGCTACACATGAGAAAACTATTGAAGACTGGCTTGAATGATCTCGATCTTTCTGTCAGAGCTTACAATTGTTTGAAAGCTGCTGATGTTAGATCATTGGGGGATTTAGTAAGATTAGAGATTTCTGACATGATGAAGTTTAGAAACTTTGGTAAGAAATCATTGGCTGAGTTGGAACAACTCGTAGCTGACAAGAACTTAACTTTTGGCATGGATTTGTCAAAATACAAATTAGACGAGGAGTAAAATGAGACACGGGAAGAAATTTAATCATTTAGGTAGAAATGCATCGCACAGAGGCGCGATGTTATCTAACATGGCTTCTTCTTTGATTTTGCATAAGAGGATTACCACCACTGTTGCAAAAGCAAAAGCTTTAAGAAAGTACGTAGAGCCAATCATTACTAGAGCAAAAGACGATACAACTCACTCAAGAAGAGTAGTTTTCTCTTACTTGCAAAATAAGGAATCTGTGAAAGAACTTTTTGGAGGGGTAGCTGATAAGGTAGCCGCGAGACCAGGAGGGTACACTAGAATCTTCAAAACAGGTACGCGCTTAGGTGATAATGCTGATATGTGCATTATGGAATTGGTTGATTACAACGAGTTATTGTTGAATGAGGCAGCTCCTGCTAAAGCGAAGACTAGAAGAAGCAGAAGAGGTAAGTCTACTGGAGCAGCTGCTGCACCTGTGGCAGAAGATGCTGTAGTAGTGGAAGAAGCACCTGAAGCTTCCGCAGATGAGGCGCCAAAGGCGGATGACTCTGCTGAGGAAGCTAAAAAGGAAGATAATTAATAATTGAGTATTCAGTTATGATAGGAAAGCCATCTTGATTTGTTTCAAGATGGCTTTTTTTATGTCAAAAAAAGGGTAAAATTTGCGGTGAATTTCAATCACCAGTTCAATTGCTTATATGAAACTAAAACAAAGAGATAAAGCTTTTTTGCTTCTAGCTGACGGGAGTTACTATGAAGGTACTTCTATTGGTAGTAAAGGAACAAGTGGAGGAGAGATTTGCTTCAACACTGGAATGACTGGTTATCAAGAGGTCTACACGGACCCTTCCTATTTCGGTCAAATAATAGTCAATACCAATACACATATCGGTAATTATGGTGCTGTGGATTTAGAACAAGAATCCGAAAGACCGAAAATCAATGGGTTGGTCGTGAATGAGTACTCGGAGATTCACAGCCGTGTAGATGGAGAGTCTACGCTGGATGAGTATCTGACGAAATCTGGTGTAGTAGGTATATCAGGACTGGATACACGTAAGATTGTGAAGCATATCCGTAGTACAGGTGCTATGAATGCAATCATTACATCGGAGATAGATGATCTAGAGACCCTAAAGGCGGAGTTGCTGAAAGTGCCTAGTATGGATCATTTAGAGTTGTCCACAAAGGTGACCACTAAGGATAGCTATCTAATGAATGAAGGTGGTGAATATAAAGTAGCAGTCTTGGATATCGGTTGTAAGAGGTCTATTCTCTCCAACTTAACTGACCGTGGGTGTGAACTCAAAGTATTTCCAGCGGAGACATCATTTAGCGAATTGAAGGCGTATAATCCTGATGGTTATTTTATTTCTAATGGACCTGGGGATCCATCGGCTATGCCTTATGCAGTAGAAACAGTGAAGCAAATCATGTCTGAAAGCAAACCGATGTTTGGGATTTGTTTGGGACATCAGGTTATCGCTTTGGCGAATGGCATTGGTACTTTTAAGATGCACCATGGTCACAGAGGATTGAATCATCCCGTGAAAAATATTATAACAGGACGTAGCGAAGTAACTTCTCAAAATCACGGTTTTGCTGTGATAAAGGAAGATGTAGAGGCGTCTGAAACAATAGAATTAACACACATTAATCTCAATGATAATACCGTAGCTGGAATTAGAGTAAAAGGGAAGCCATTCTTTTCGGTGCAACATCACCCAGAAGCATCTCCTGGACCTCACGATTCTAGGTATTTATTTGACGATTTCATTCAACTAATTAAAAAACATAGAGAATCATGAGTTTAATTGAAAGCGTATTTGCAAGACAAATACTGGATTCAAGAGGAAATCCAACCATCGAAGTAGATGTAGTGACAGAAAATGGTGTGTTAGGTAGAGCGGCAGTTCCATCTGGAGCTTCTACAGGTGTCAACGAGGCGGTAGAGCTAAGAGACGGTGACAAAAGTACATACCTAGGTAAGGGGGTTTTGAAGGCTGTTGAAAATGTGAACGAAACGATTCAGCCAGAGCTGCTTGGATTGTCTGTGTTTGATCAGAGATACATCGATCAATTGATGATTGATCTGGATGGAACAGATACTAAATCTAAATTAGGGGCTAATGCGATTTTGGGTATTTCTCTGGCTGTAGCTAAGGCTGCTGCTGAGGAACTAGGATTGCCATTGTTTAGATACATCGGGGGTACTAACGCGCATACATTGCCAGTGCCGATGATGAACATCATCAACGGTGGCTCTCACTCTGATGCTACGATTGCATTCCAAGAGTTCATGATCAGACCAGTAGGTGCTGAGACATTCTCTCAGGCTATGCAGATGGGTGCTGAGACTTTCCATGCCTTGAAGAAGATTCTTCATGACAAAGGATTGAGTACAGCAGTTGGTGACGAAGGTGGATTTGCTCCAGCTTTCACTGGTGGTACGGAAGAGGCATTAGAAAGCGTATTGAGTGCTATTACAGCAGCTGGATATGAGCCAGGTAAAGACATTACAATTGCCTTGGATTGTGCGTCTTCTGAGTTCTTCGAAGATGGTAAATACAATTACAAGAAATTCGAAGGTGAGGCTGCTTCTGTTAGGGACATGAACGAGCAAGTGGATTACTTGGCTTCTTTGGTTGAGAAGTATCCGATTGACTCAATCGAGGACGGATGTGCTGAAGAGGATTGGGCTGCTTGGGCTGCATTGACTGCTAAGATTGGTGATAAGTGCCAGTTGGTAGGAGATGATCTATTCGTGACTAACGTGAAATTCTTGCAAAGAGGTATTGAAGAGAAATCTGCGAACTCGATTTTGATCAAAGTAAATCAAATTGGAACTTTGTCTGAGACGCTTGATGCAATCGAATTGGCTCACAAAGCTGGATTTACAGCAGTGATCTCACACAGATCAGGGGAGACTGAGGATGCGACGATAGCTGATATTGCTGTAGCAACTAACGCAGGTCAAATCAAAACAGGTTCACTGTCGAGATCTGATAGAATGGCGAAATACAACCAATTGTTGAGAATCGAGGAAGAGCTAGGCGAAGTTGCCAAGTTTCCAAAAGCTTAATAATTGAAATATCCTTGACTTTGAACAAGGTATATAAATACAAAGACCTGATAGTAACTACTATCAGGTCTTTCTTTTGCCATCTGGTGTGAACTTACTTTTGGAACTGCTGTTGCATGTTGATGGTTTTTCTAGCATAACCACTAGGGATGCTAAACTGACTTTCTGCGATTCCTGTTTCAGTGATACTTTGAATGATCGTTTCACTCTTAGAGCTTCCTTCTGCATAGGTTCGGGTTTTGACAGGAAAACCTTCTTTTAGGATGGGGCTATTCTCGTCAAAACTAATCGCAGACATGGACTGACTCGTCGGGAGCATGGTAGCTACCTCTTGAAGGTTCTCGGTAAAGAAGTCAATTAGCTGTTTCATTGCATTGAATTTTTCAGCTTCAATACCGAGTGTTTCGAAGCTTGCTATGTTTAGTTCGAGGACCTTTTCATTTTCATTTGTGCCTTGAAATTGTTTAGTGTTCCAATTACCTACTTTTCCAGTTCCAGTTTCTTTGTATTTGATGATTGCGCCATTGCTGGGGTTAAGTATCATATCTAGCTTCTTTTGTTGCTCTTCGGGCATTTGAGAGGCGAACTGCTTCATGACCTGAACCATCATTTTTAGCTGCTCTTTTAGTTGCACTAATGTCGGTTTATCGAATTGATAGTATTCTCTCTTTTTGTTATCGATAAAGGTGAAAACTTCCTTGTTTGCATCGAAGATCATACTGCTATTGTCTTGTCCTGAGTTGCTGATCTGTAGTTTAGAGTCAGTTAGGTATATTTTAGACGTAGTGATCTGTTGTGATGATAAATTAGTCGATTTGGATACGATTAAAACACCCTCTGTTGCCAGTGCGAGTTGACTGAGTGAAAGAAGGGCGAGTATCATTATAGTTTGAAATGCTTTCATTATATCTCGGTTTTAAAATTCGTAGAATGTGTTTTTCGGTAGAGATGTTAGAACTTCTATCTCTTGGGTTGGGGTATTACTTTGACTTTCTGGCAGGAGGATGTTTCCGTGTTTTTTATAGTTTGACCATGTGTTAGTGGTAGTTGGCTCGGTGTATACTTCGCTTGGGTAATAGTCTGTCTGTGTGATGCGTCCATCCTCTGCATCTATCCATATTTCATACATTGGAGGTGAAGAGGATAGTTGTTTGTCAAAAGTCAATTGTAGCTTTTGACTATCCCGACCATTGGCAGTTGTATCTTCACCTAAGTAATACAATGTAACTCCATTTTCTTTAAGCATATACGGCATGAGCAGATCGTAAGAATCTTTGAACCAAATCTCATGACCTTTGCTCAAATACTTTGCCAATGAATCCGAGGATTCAATTACTTTTCCATTTTTCTTCACTTTTCCGCTTCCATCATTCAGATTAAGCAAATAGATGTCGTTTTGCGCTGGGGTATCTATTCTGACTTTATTGTTTTTTTTATCCCATGAGAGTGTTCTTTGATTAGGGATCTCCCAGCGTATGTAAGCGATATCGTCCCATGCTTTTCTCCCGCCCATAGCTGTCATGACTTTGTCTGCTAAGAAAATAGCTGTAGGATCTGACTCTTCAATATTAAAACCAATTGCTGGCTCATTGATGTCGGTTATAGCTGTTTGTTCATTGTTCTTTGTTTCGTCAGTTTTAGGTTGGGAGGGAGAACAGGCCAATAGTATAGCTCCGAACAATAAAAAGAATATTTGGTTTGATTTCATGGTTTTGTTGATTTCGATATAAAGACTTATAAGTTGTAGAGGTCAGGTTTTTTGATGAGCATCCAAAGACTCACTTTGACGATTTCGCCCATGTTTTTGCATTCGATAAATTTCTTTTCATCATAGAATTCTGCTAGGTCATTTTTTAACATCATTACATTCTCTGGTGATGAAATTTGATCTTTGACCATGACACGTAGCAAATCGGCAATTCGGTACCGCTCTACTTTGAGTCGATTGGTGATTAGAGCACGTTCTTCTTTTTGGTACTGCCTTACGGTCTCAGGGGTCATGTATTTGAGCCCCATCTCGATGAGCGGATTGTTTTGTTTGAAATACTGAGGGAGATAGATACTCCTACGTCCCTCGTAGCATTGTTGATCAAAATCTATTGCTCTCAGCCTGTACGATACCTCCTCAAAATCGGGAGTTATATTCACTACGAAGTTGCTGGAATGCATATCGCCAAGTAGTTGGACAAAACACCGCTCATTGAATTTCACAAACTCCTTGGCCAGCCTGATTTCATTGATGCCCTTGTCTTTGAGGTTATTGGTTATGAACTGGTCGCAGGGTATCCCTGCTATATGTTCTTCGATGAGCGTCTGGTTGTACACACCGTAGCTGATGCGATTCGGAGACAATAGATGCTCTAATTCTAAACCATACACGCGCGATGCATCAGCATTCTTGATGTAGAAGTAGTCAAAGTTATCATTGATTTGATTGACTACTCGAACTCTAAAAGGTTTGGTGTTTCCGTATTGGCAGATGTCAACACGATCTATCACTAGGTGGTCGATGACTGCCAGATCTCCATCTGATTTGATGACAGCATATATTTTTTTGAGACTATGGTAGATAGACGCCATGTCTGATTGAGGATAAAAGACAGTCTCCCAAAGGGTGTCCTTACCATTCTTGTCGTACAGCGGGATGGAGTTGTCATACCTAAATAAATCCGTGTATTCAATAGGCGTATTGATGGCTCGCTGATATTTTCGCAAATACTTGAGGAGCAAAGGGCCTACTTTGTATGGTATTTTCTTTTTGCTAATGAGCGCCATAGGGTTCGATTATGATAGCTAATATACGATGAACCTAAATGAATCAATCGGTCTATTCATTGAATACCAAAGTAAATGTGGTACCCACATCGATGGTACTGCTGACGGATATGTTGCCGTTGTGTTTGCGCATGATTTGTTTGGATAGACTGAGACCAATACCAGATCCAGACTTTTTTGTAGTGAAAAAGGGGATAAAAATTTTTTTCACGGCCTCTTCGTCTATCCCACTACCATTGTCCTTGATATGAATGTAGACGCGCCGGAACTCATCAAAACCTGCTTCTATCTTTAGCTTCTTGTTTTTATGTTCTTCGGGATTTTCTTCTAGGGCTTGGATGGCATTTTTTAGCAAGTTAATTAGGACCTGTTCGATCTGTTCTTGATCCGCGTTGATGCAGATGTCTGTGGGTTGGATTTGGGTTGTTACTTCTATTTGTTGTTCTTGAATGTCATGTTTGAGTAGGGTCAGTATTCCTGTAAACAATTCTTCGAGGCAGATCGTAGATTTCTTTGGGATTGGAATTCGGGTTAAGTTTCTGAAATCACTCACGAATTTAATGAGGCTTTCGCTACGTCGATGAATCGTATGTACAGCCATGTGAAAGTCTTCAATGTCATCTTTTGATATGTTTTTGACGTTAAACTCTTCGTCGATCACATCCGCCAGATTTGATTCGACCGTAGCTGCTAAGGAGGAAATCGGCGTGACCGAGTTCATGATTTCATGGGTCAGTACATTTACAAGGTTTTGCCAAGCATCCATTTCTTTCTCATCCAGTTCACTTTTAATGTTCTGAATCGAGACTAATTTAAATTCCTCTTCTCTACGCACCAGTTGTATGGCGTAGACTGATAGTTGAATCTCTTCTCCTTTTCTGTCAATTTTGATTAAATCTCTGCCTCCAGTTTGGAGATCTTTTAGACTATTGACGAGTTCTGGATTCAGGTCAGACAGGTCATCTATGCTTTTGATCTGGCTGATGTCTAATAGGGATTTTGCTGCTGCGTTGATGATTTGGATCTGACCTGCTTTGTTGAAGGTGATGATGCCGATCCCTACGTGCTGGACTATTGTACGTAGGTATTGGTATTGTGCCTCTTTTTCGGCTCTGATCTCTCGGAACTTCTGGATGACCATATTGAAACGTTCATAGAGTTCGTCTTGAGAGGTGCCAGT
The DNA here is from genome assembly GCF_900142205.1 of Reichenbachiella agariperforans. Taxonomy (GTDB): domain Bacteria; phylum Bacteroidota; class Bacteroidia; order Cytophagales; family Cyclobacteriaceae; genus Reichenbachiella; species Reichenbachiella agariperforans. Next base: position 272,133 of record NZ_FRAA01000004.1, on the reverse strand, counting down.
CCGTTTGGTGGAGTAGGTTTGAGTAAAATCATCATACTTGATGGAGTTGAGAAAATTGGTAAACTCAATATTAGACTTGTCTAGATACTTTGCCAGAGAATACCCTTGGACTACCAGAGCAATGAGTAATAGCAGCTTGGTAAGGGTGTAAGAGTCAGTATAAAATGAGTTGACCAAAAAAATACAGGTCAACAGGACTAGACCAACTCTGACCCCTATAGTGAACCTAAAGTTGTTGTTAAAGTCCATGTTTTTCTAGTCTTCTGTATAAAGAAGCACGCGTTAGACCTAGTTCTTTGGCTGCTCTAGAGATATTACCTTGATTTCTATCGATTGCTTTTTGAATGATGTTGCGTTCTACTTCATCTAGGTTAAATGTTTCTTCTAAGTTGATACCATCACTTTCTGTTTTATAATTGAGAAAAAAGAAATCCTCAGGCACCATGCTGTTTTCGTCACTCATAATCACCGCCCGCTCTATGGCGTGCTGAAGTTCACGGATATTGCCTGGCCAGTGATACTTTTGGAGTTTCTTTAATGCCGCGGACGAGATCTTTTTGCCATTCTTTCTGTATTTCTTGCTGTAGACTTTGATGAAATGCTCAGCAAGTAGCGGGATGTCCTCTATGCGTTCGCGCAGCGCGGGTAACTTGATCTCGACGGTATTGATTCGGTAAAGTAGATCTTGTCTAAAGCTTGAATCTTCTACCATTTCGTACAGGGGCATATTGGTAGCACAAATCAGTCGAATATCGATATTTTGTATTTTGTTTGATCCAATAGGTGTGACCTGTCTGTTTTGTATGGCAGTGAGTAGTTTGGACTGAAGTGGCATGCCTAGGTTGCCAATTTCATCTAAGAACAATGTGCCTTTGTGGGCTATTTCGAATCGACCTTTTCGGTCATCTTTGGCATCTGTAAACGCCCCTTTTTTGTGTCCGAATAATTCACTTTCGAATAATGTTTCCGTGATAGCTCCCATGTCGACCCCCACGAATACGTTGTCTTTGCGCATGGACTTCATATGTACAGCACGTGATATGAGCTCTTTCCCTGTCCCGTTCTCTCCTAGTATGAGTATGTTGGCATCTGTCTCGGCTACTTTATCAATCAACCTAAATACGCTTTTAATGGCTTCACTCTCTCCAATGATTTCTTTAAACGGCTGGTTGATTTCTTCTTCCAGTTGTTTTTTTGCAGTCTTGAGTTGATCTACTTCTTTGTAGGATTTTTTGAGCTTAATGGCGGACGATAATGTCGCTAGCAATTTTTCGTTTTGCCATGGTTTTAGTACAAAGTCGGTAGCACCTTCTTTGAGTGCTTTGACGGCCATCTCGACATCTCCAAAAGCTGTTATGAGAATGACTACAGCTTGTGGGTCACGCTCTAGTATCTGGTCAAGCCAGTAAAAACCTTCTTTTCCACTGGTGATGTCCTTGCTGAAATTCATATCCAACATGATCACATCGTAGGTGTCATTGTTGAGTAGGAAAGGAATCTTTTTTGGGTTCTTTTCTATAATGACCTCTTGCGCATATTTTTTGAGCAGCATCTTGGCTGCAAACAACACATCTTCGTCATCGTCTATGATCAGTATTTTTCCAAGCTCTTTGTCCATTGTAGATTTTATTTGTCAAATAGATATTCAGTATTTGTGCCAAAGATGAGAAAGTTTTCCTGAACGGAATAGAGGGAGTTTTGACGCGTTCTTAAACGAGGAACTGCCCTATTTCGTACAAAGAAGTGTCTCAAAATCGGACATAATTTACACAAAGAAAATTTGTGGAAGGGAGGGATTGAAAGAAATGTGGGATATTAAAGGTTGACGCGCTTGATGACGTTCTCTTCTCCTGATTCTACTTTTACTACGTAGATTTTGGTGTTGTTCTTATTGAAGTTGTATTCTATTTCAGAACCAATCATGTATTTTTTTTCTTCAGTCAAAACCAAATTGCCGATGATGTCATAGATTTTGATGTTGACATAGTCTGACGGTCGGTTAACGAAGATCAATTTAAACTTCCCATCTTCAAGTGGTTCAAGGTTGTAATCAAGTTTGTCGGGAGATAGGCTCTTGTTGTAATTGATACGCTTTTCTACGCTCCTAGAGTAGTCTAGGGCATTTTCCTTATTGTCAACTAAGTCTTGTGCTATGGGAGCAAAAGAAAGCGTGAAAAGAAATAGGATGAGTAAGTAGTTTTTCTTCATGAATCAAAGGTTGACTTAATAGGAACTAAACAGGCAAATTTCATTCCATATATGTATACGGAATGAAATTTTACTTGTTTTAGTTGCTTATTTTCTCACCGATTACGAGTAGGCTTCTGTTGGGATGCAGCTGCAATAGAGGTTTCGGTCTCCGTAGGCATTGTCTACACGACCAACCGATGGCCAAAATTTATTATTTCTTAGATAAGCAATAGGGTAGACTGCTTCGCCTCTTGAATATGCGTGATCCCAATCATCGCTCAAAGAATGATCCGCCGTGTGCGGAGCATTTTTTAGGACGTTGTCTTCCTTGTCTGCTTGACCTATTTCTATCTGACGAATTTCTTCGCGTATGCTTAATAGCGCATCACAGAATCTGTCCAGCTCTTCCTTCGATTCACTTTCTGTAGGTTCTATCATCAATGTCCCTGCTACTGGGAAAGAAACTGTAGGGGCATGAAACCCATAATCCATTAGACGTTTAGCGATATCTTCTACTTCAATGCCGGATTCTTTGAAGGATCTGCAGTCTACGATCATTTCGTGTGCGCATCTACCATTCTTGCCACTATATAGGATGTTGAACTCGGTTTCCAACCTTGCTTTGATGTAGTTGGCGTTGAGAATAGCGAGTTTGGTGGCGTTTTCTAGTCCTTCTGGTCCCATCATCGCGATATAAGCGTAGGAGATGGCGAGTACGCCAGCACTACCGAATGGAGCACTAGAAATTGCTGTGATCGCTTCGTCTTCTGCTACTTGGATGAGTGGGTTGCCTGGTAGAAATGGAGCAAGGTGCTCTGCGACACCTATAGGGCCGATACCTGGGCCACCACCACCATGAGGGATTGCAAATGTCTTGTGAAGGTTTAAGTGACAGACGTCAGCACCAATAATACCTGGGCTGGTCAGTCCTACTTGAGCATTCATGTTAGCGCCATCCATGTAGACTTGTCCTCCGTTTTGGTGGATGATATCGCAAATCTCAGTAACACTCTCTTCGAATACGCCATGCGTAGAAGGATAAGTAATCATGAGTGAGGATAAATTGTCTTTGTGTTCTTCGGCTTTTGTCTTCAAGTCAGCTACATCTATGTTTCCCTGAGCATCACATTGTACGATGACAACTTTGTTGCCAGCCATGACCGCACTAGCAGGGTTGGTGCCGTGTGCCGATGATGGGATGATGGTGACGTTTCGGTGTGCTTGACCTATTGACTCTTGGTAGGCGCGGATCACGAGTAGACCCGCATACTCACCTTGAGCTCCAGAGTTAGGTTGCAATGAAACCGTGTGGAAATCTGTAATTTCTGAGAGCCATTTGGTGAGGTCTTCGATGATATGCATGTATCCACGCGTCTGAAATGCTGGTGCAAATGGATGGATCATCGCAAACTCTGGCCAAGTAATCGGAATCATCTCCGAGGTGGCATTGAGTTTCATGGTACATGATCCGAGTGAAATCATGGAGTGTGCTAGTGATAGATCTTTATTTTCCAGATATTTCAGATACCTGAGCATTTCGTGTTCTGAGCGATGCTTATGGAATACTTCATGCGTCAGATAAGCCGACTCACGTTGGAATACTGAGTCAAATGCTATTGTGACAGCATCTGCAGCGGTAGTGACTTGATCAGTGTCTACAATCACTTCACTGTATTTCTGGAATACGGAAATGATATCGAGTAGGTCGCTCAGCGTATGTGTCTCGTCAAAGGCGATGAGGATGTGATTCTCGATAAAGTAGTTGAAATTTATTTTTTTTGCTTCTGCCTCAATTTTGATTTTCTCAATTAGGCCTGGATCCACTTCGAGATCTAGCGTGTCAAAGAACGTGTCGTTGTTTTGCTTGAATCCTAGTTTTTGGATGTACTTGTCAGCAAGTTTAGCTAGTCCATGTACGCGCTTGGCAATTCTTTCTAGTCCTTCAGGGCCATGATATACTGCATAAGCACCTGCCATGACACCTAAAAGTACTTGAGCGGTACAGATGTTAGAAGTGGCCTTCTCTCGACGGATGTGTTGTTCGCGGGTTTGGAGGGCCATCCTGTAGGCTTTCTTGCCATGGCGATCGACAGACACACCAATGATACGACCAGGTAGCGAGCGCTTGTTTTCCTCTTTGGTAGCGAAGAACGCAGCATGTGGTCCCCCGAATGACATAGGGACTCCAAATCGTTGCGTAGTACCTACTACTACATCAGCACCCCATTCGCCCGGAGGAGTGAGTAGTGTTAGACTGAGTAAATCTGCTGCTGCGACTATTTTGACTTGGTTTTCTTTGGCTTTTGCAAAGAGCGTTGTGTAGTCCTGTACGTTTCCTTGTGCATTAGGGTACTGTACCATGACACCAAAGTATGCTGGAGCAGATAGGTCAGCTTTTGTGTAGTCCCCGATCTCTAATTCGATATTCAGAGGAGTCGCACGAGTCTTCAGCACGTCTAGTGTCTGTGGGAGTACGTTTTGATCGACGAAGTATTTTGTAGCAGATTTTTTTTCTTTTTTGCGGAGTGCAAACAACATGGTCATCGCTTCTGCAGCGGCAGTACCTTCGTCGAGCAAGGACGCATTGGCAATTTCCATTCCAGTCAGATCACTGACGGTAGTTTGAAAATTGATCAGAGCTTCTAACCTGCCTTGTGCAATTTCTGCTTGGTAGGGTGTGTAGGCGGTGTACCACCCTGGGTTTTCTAGAATGTTTCGCTGGATTACTGCTGGCGTGACACACCCGTAATAGCCCATCCCTATAAATGATTTGAAGACTTTGTTCTGATTCGCTGTTTCCTTCATCGCGTGGAAATAGCTGAACTCGTCTAGTGCAGTTGGGAGGTTTAGTTTTCCTTTTCTGCGGATGTTTTGTGGAACTGTTTCGTCGATCAGGTGACCCAAAGAGTCTACTCCGATGGTTTGGAGCATAGTGTCTATGTCAGTTTGAGACGGTGCGTTATGTCGGTTTTCGAAGTGGGTTCTCTCGTTTAAATTTGCGATCATTTTGGGTATGGTGCTTTATGAAAATCCAGAAAAATGTAATGGGCGCAAATTTAGGTTGAAAAACCCTAATAAGTAGACGTAGGTTTACCTATTTGTAAAGAATCCAATGAGAAAAAAAGTGTTAGAATGGAGCGGTTGAGGAGGAGAGTAAATCGATACTTGTGGGATTAGATACCGTTGTACCTAACTCCCCACAAGATCTTTTCAACCAGCTATGGAAAGAAAGACTATTAATCCATCTTTCTGTCACAATTATAAGGGCTTTAGCCTTATCAATGCTTGTGATTTGGATGAAGGTATGGGTATTTTCGATGAACGGAATGTATTTATAGACGAACACTATTTTCGCTTTGGGCGCTTTTTATCGAATCTTGTGTTTTTTTTCTTTTTGTCATGGAAAGCCCCCTTGTAATCAGGGTCTTCTTTCTTTTTGAGGAAGTCTAGTTCTCGCAGCATCTCTTGGTTTTCTACAAATGGAGTCTTCTCTACTTCGACCTCTTCAGGGATGTCGCTTACTGCTATGGTACGATTGATGAGTTTTTCAATTTTTTTGATATGGTACTGTTCGGCTTGGTTGCTGAATGTGATGGCGATCCCCTTGTTGGTCGCACGGCCTGTACGACCTATCCGATGGACATAGTCTTCGTAGATCAGCGGGACATCAAAATTGATGACATGGGACACGAGTGACACGTCGAGCCCCCGAGCAGCTACATCAGTAGCAACGAGGATTCTAGTTTCTCCTTCTTTGAACGAATCTATCGAGTTCATTCGGGTGTTTTGCGCCTTATTGCCATGGATGACTTTGACGGATTTAGTGATTTTCCGATCAATGAACTTAAAGATGTTGTCGGCGTTTGCTTTGGTTTTGACAAAAATGATCACCCTACTAAATGCCTCATTCTCCAGTAGATGGTCGAGAATGTTGATCTTGGTTTTGAAGTTTGGGACATGGTAGAGCACTTGGTCTATGGTGTCCACTGTGGACGCTTGTGGCGTGACTTCTATTTTCTCTGGGAATTCTAAGAATTCTTCGGAGAGTATCATGACGCTTTCGGGCATGGTCGCGGAGAAGAGTAGGTTCTGTCGCTTGACAGGGATGATTTCTAAAATCTGGCGTATCTGCGGCATGAATCCCATGTCCATCATTTTGTCTGCCTCGTCGATGATGAGTGTTTTGATTTCTCGTGTACCGAAGATTTGTTTTTTGTACATGTCCATGAATCGCCCTGGAGTAGCTACAACTAGATCCATACCATTTTCGAATGCCTCTATCTGCACTTTCATTCCTGAGCCACCATAGATAGCTGTATGCCGAATGTCTAGGTAGGTGGCATATCGTTTGACATTTTCTTCGATTTGTATCGCGAGTTCTCGGGTAGGTGCTAGGATAAGCGCACGCGGATTAGTTCCCTGTGCATATTTTAGTTTCATCAGGAGAGGTAGGACAAATGCGGCTGTCTTTCCAGTCCCTGTTTGGGCTATCCCCATCAGGTCATGGCCTGCTTGGATGAGTGGGATCGCTTGCTGCTGAATAGGCGTAGGGGCGATATATCCAGCTTCTTGGATTGCATTTTGGATCTGCTTGTTGAGTTTTAGTTCCGAAAAACTTTCAATGTTATTGGACATGGATAATATTTTAGAGGCCTGATCCCGTTACTTTTGTGGTGCAATTTACGGATGAAATTGTTAATCGCTGAGCGTTAAAATTGAATAGGATGCAGATTCTTTCATATTTTCGGTCAGACTTAGCTATTTCGAACATGAAAAGATAAACTATGTCAAAGTACACCCTTATTAAGAATGCAAAGTTGGTCAACGAAGGTACGATGTTGGCGCACGATGTTTTGATCAAAGATCAGATGATAGAAAAGATAGGCTATGACCTTAGTCATGATACTGCTACTGTCATCGATGCAGAAGGCAAGTTTTTGCTACCTGGTGTGATTGATGATCAGGTGCATTTTAGGGAGCCAGGTTTGACACACAAGGCGGAGATTTATACCGAGAGTCGAGCAGCGGTAGCAGGTGGGATTACTTCATTTATGGAGATGCCCAATACCGTACCGAATACGCTGACGCAGGAGCTGCTTCAGGACAAATATGACATAGGTGCAGAGAAGTCACTGGCGAATTATTCATTCTTTATGGGAGCGTCTAATGATAACCTAGAGGAAGTGTTGAAGACGAACCGAAGAGATGTTTGCGGGATTAAGGTTTTTATGGGGTCGTCGACGGGCAATATGCTAGTGGATGACGAGGAGACACTTAATAATCTTTTTTCTAGAGCGGAGATGCTCGTCGCAGCACACTGTGAGGACGAAGGGACGATTCGCAAAAACATGGAAATCTATAAGGAGCGTTACGGAGATGATATACCATTTACTGCGCATCCGTTGATTCGTAGTGAGGATGCTTGTTATATTTCTTCATCGAAGGCGGTGGCACTGGCTAAGAAGAACGGAACTAAATTTCATGTCTTGCATATCTCTACGGGTAAGGAGACCGAGCTGTTTGATAACAGTGTCCCGCTCAAAGATAAATTAGTGACTTCAGAGGCATGTATCCACCACATGTGGTTTAGTGATGAGGACTATGTGACTAAGGGTGGGAATATCAAATGGAATCCTGCGGTGAAAACGGCTTATGATCGCGATATGGTTTTTCAAGCGATGCTGGATGATAAGATTGACGTGATCGCGACTGATCATGCACCACACACGATGGAGGAGAAGAACAACGGCTACCTCAACTGCCCATCGGGAGGGCCTCTAGTGCAGCACGCACTGCCTGCGATGATGGAACATTACCTGAATGGAAAGATATCCATCGAGCGGATCGTCGAAAAGATGAGCCATAATCCTGCGATACTATTCGAGATCGAAAAGCGTGGATATATCAGAGAGGGATACTATGCAGACTTGGTACTTGTCGATACCACAGATCACTGGGTCGTCAACAAGGGTAATGTGTTGTCCAAATGTGGCTGGAGTCCATTCGAAGGGCAAAAGTTAAGATCTAAAATCACGCATACTTTCGTCTCTGGGCATCTCGCCTATCAGGAGGGCGCATTCGATGAATCGCAGTTAGGAAAAAGACTTTTGTTTGATAGAAAATAAATCAGAATTTTGTTTTGGAAAAGTGGCTATCTCTTTTCTATTTTTGCACTCCCGAAAACGGGAAACATACGGTGGATGTAGCTCAGTTGGTTAGAGTATTGGTTTGTGGTACCAAGGGTCGCCGGTTCGAGCCCGGTCTTCCACCCACGAAAGCAGTAACGTTGAAAAATGTTACTGCTTTTTTTATGTCCGAGGTATTGGGTCTGCCTCTCCTTTTGTTGGATCAATCTGTATTTCTGGGGGAGAGGTAGTAGATCACTGTGTTATTTAAGATTCATTGTTCGAAATTCGTTATTGTTTATTTTATAAGATAATCACCTAATATGAGTCTTTGAGGTAATATTTAAAGGATTGGAATAATGAATGCCGAATGCTCAATATCGAATATTGATTTTTATTCTCAGAAATACCGACTGATTCGTGTCTGTAAGGCTAGACTGTAGGAGGGGCTGGAGATTCCCTGATAGCTCTTCTGTCACTTCAGCGATGGCGGGTGGTTTTATGATCTGATGCGGTTTTGGAGAGTATTGTCAGTTTCTTTGTTCAATTTTAAGCATCCAATTTTGGATCATCTCGTACAAGCTAACATCATATAATACAATCAAGATACATGCAAGTCAACAAGGTAGCTCTCAAGGACACTCAGTCGTTTTCTCAGTTTTTTATAGATTATTTGTCGAACAAGCAGGAGCTGGCTCCATTTTATGGTTTGCGTCCAGAGATTGATGCTTTTGGTGAGCAGATTGATAGAAAGTCGTTTTCGAACCTAAACCGAAAAGTGCTCTGCGAAGTGCTCGAAGATCAGTATGAGGGGTACGAAGTGGCGCCTACCCTGGCGGGTAACTTGACCGATCTGGCACTGCCCAATACCTACACCGTCACGACAGGTCATCAGCTCAATATCTTTACGGGTCCACTATATTTTATCTACAAGATCGCTACGGTAGTCAATGCCTGTCGTGAGTTGAAGGTCAAATATCCAGATAGTAATTTTGTACCTGTCTATTGGATGGCCTCTGAGGATCATGATTTTGATGAAATTTCTTATTTCCACCTATTCGGTAAAAAGTACCAATGGGAGTGTCCGGGTCAAGGAGGAGTGGGGCGCCTGTCTACTGAAAGTTTGACAGGACTACTGGAGGAGCTACCGGAGAAGGTGGCGTTGTTTGAGCAGGCCTATCGGGATCATGGCAACCTCGCAGATGCCGTTCGTTGTTATGTTAACGACTTGTTCGGTGAAGACGGATTGGTTGTCTTAGATGCCGATGATGACAGGCTCAAAAAACTCTTTTCGCCCATGATCAAGGATGATTTGCTCCACCATTCGGCAAATACACTAGTAGAGCAGACTAACGATGAGTTGGCCCAGTTGGGATACAAAACGCAGATATTTCCACGAGAAATCAACTTCTTTTATCTCGATGATGGGGTACGAGAGCGTATTGTCAAAGAGGATGGTCAGTATCTCGTTAACAATACTGAGCTGTCATTTTCGGAGACAGAAATACTCGCTCTTCTAGATTCCAATCCCGAAAAATTCAGTCCCAACGTAGTGATGCGTCCTCTGTATCAAGAGGTGATCTTGCCTAACCTGGCTTATGTGGGTGGTCCTGCGGAGGTGATCTATTGGCTTCAGCTGGGTAAGGTTTTCGAAAAACATGAGGTCACCTTCCCTATTTTACTCCCAAGGAATTTTGCACTCTATATCAATGGGGCATCACAGAAGAAATTAGCGAAGTTTGGTTGGTCGGACGAGCAGTTGTTTCAGTCGATAGATGAGTTGCAGGCGCAGTATGTAACAACGCATGGTAGTGACGAAGTGACGCTTAATGGAGAGTACAGAGACCTAGAGGCGGTGTTTGAGCAGTTGATCGAGAAGGCGGAGGTCATCGATGGTTCGCTCAAAGGTTTCATCTCTGCTGAACATACGAAGGCCGTGAAGAGCATCGATAACATTGGTAAGCGCCTCAAAAAATCTGAAGAGCGCAAACACGAGACCGAACTCAATCAGATAGCTTCCGTCAAGGAAAAGCTCTTCCCAAGAGGAGGTCTACAAGAGCGTCATGACAACTTCCTCAACTTCTATATCAACAACCCCAATTTCGTCAAAGAACTGCTTGTGGCATTAGATCCCTTTGACCTGCAGATGCATGTACTGAAGGAAGGATAGAACTATGGTTCGTGAACCAAGACTCAATACTCAAGATTAGAGACCCTTTGTGTTATTCGTGTATGAGTTTTGAGTAGTGCTTACTGTGGGGGATTCCCTGATAGCTCCTTCGTCGCTTCAGAGAATGGCGGGGATCCGTTGGTTTGATGTTTCGGCTGTCCTGTCAGGTTTGTTTCTGTATGTGACTGACGGGGCTGGGGCATCTGATCTTGTCTAGGTTCTAGTATCTAAAAGCTAGTTAAAGTCTTTTCTTATGAACCGCCATTGCTAGTCTCAGTTTGTAGTAGGGGATTTCTTCTTTGAAGTGGTCGAAGAGAGGTTTGAGTTTTTCGGTTTCTCCAGTTTCTTCTATGCCCTTTAAGATCTTGGATTCTTCTTCCTCACTGATGTAATTTCGGATGTTGATGTCACGTCCCTGTTCGTAGAGTGTGGCGAGGTGCGAATAGATGGTGATGATGTTGAGTTTTCGTTTCTCAGCGATCTCTTCGGGATTGAGACCTTCTTTGAGGTACTCGAAGGTGATCAAGTGTGTTGCGCCTTTAATTTTCTCTCCCTGTTCGGCCTTTTCCTTCACGAAGGCAATAATCTCACGGACGAATCTATCTCCGTATTGGGTTACTTTCTGCTGGCCGACTCCTGATATTTCTAGCATCTCGTCTTCGTTGTTTGGTCGCTTGGCAGCCATATCTTCGAGTGTCGCATCATTGAATACCACGTAGGCTGGGACTTGCTGCTCTTCAGCGATCTTTTTGCGCAGTGTTCTGAGTCGATCAAATAGCTCGTTGGAGTGCTGAACCGATTTTCGGGGTTTGGCAGGTGTGAGCCTTTGGTTTCGTTCGTTGACACTTTCTGGTTTGGTGATTTGTACTGGAACCTCTCCACGTAGCGCTTTCTTGCCGTGTTCGGTGATGCGGAGGATGTTGTGGTTGTCAAAGGCGATCTCGAAGAGTCCGAGGTTGAGGAACTGCCCGATGAAATGCTGCCAATCGAAATAGCTATGCTCTTTGCCTACTCCATAGGTTTTGATGTTTTGGTATCCGAGCTGGTAGATTTCTTGGCGACCTGATCCACGGAGGATGTCTATGAGTAGTCGGCTACCGACTTTTTCTTGAGTGCGTGCACTGGCAGAGAGAGCTTTCTGAGCGAGGATAGTGCCGTCCATGAATTCGGGAGGGTTGCGACATACATCGCAGTTGCCACAGTCTGTTTCGAGCTGTTCTCCAAAGTAACTCAGTAGTACCCGCCTGCGGCAGGTAGTCGCCTCAGCGAACTGCTGCATACGCTGGAGCTTGGCCTCAAGTAGCGCCTTCTGAGGACTGTCCTCCATGAATTGCTTGAGCTGTACCACGTCAGCATAACTAAAGAATAACAGTGTTTTGGAATCTAGCCCGTCTCGTCCCGCACGACCGATCTCTTGATAGTAGCTTTCTAGGTTTTTGGGTAGGTTGTAGTGGATCACCCAGCGGACGTTGGATTTATCTATCCCCATTCCGAATGCAATCGTAGCACAGACTACTTTGAGGTCGTCTCGGATGAATCGCTCTTGTGTTTTGTTGCGTACGTCGGCGGGCATGCCCGCATGGTAGAAGTCTGCATCTATGCCTTTGGCTTGCAGTTTCTCGGCTACTTTCTCACAGCTCTTTCTACTGAGACAGTAAATGATGCCTGATTCGTCAGGCGCACGATTGATCATCCCGATGATGGATTCTAATCTACCCTGTGCAGCTCGAACCGTGAGGTCTAGGTTTGGTCTATCAAAGGATGCTAAAAATGTCTTGGCATGTGGAATGCCCAATTGAGAGGCAATGTCTGTACGGGTAGCTTTGTCGGCAGTTGCGGTCAGTGCCATGATGGGTACGGTAGGGAACTGCTTTTTGAGGAAGTCGAGTTTGGTGTACTCGGGACGGAAATCATGTCCCCACTGAGAGATACAGTGCGCTTCGTCCACCGCGATGAGGTTGAGGGTGACAGATTTGAGAACATTGAAAAAGTCTCGGGTTAGTAGTTTCTCTGGGGAGACGTAGAGGATTTTGATCTCTCCTGAAAGGAATTGCTCTTCTATTATATTTTGTTCTTTTCCAGTCAAGCTACTGTTGAGATAGGCAGAAGCTACACCATTTTGTTTGAGTGCTTCGACCTGGTCGCGCATCAGTGAGATTAAGGGGGATATGACTAAACAAGCACCTTCTTGGGCAAGTGCAGGTAGTTGGAAACACATTGATTTTCCTCCTCCTGTGGGCATAATCACTAGTGAGTCATTGCCATCTATCGCATAGGAAATAACATCTCGTTGCAAAGGTCTAAATTCCTTGTAACCATAGGTGTCTTTGAGGATAGATTGTGCTTTGTCTAATACAGAGGGCATAGTTGGGGTTTTGAAATGATGGGGATCAAAGGTAAGAAACTCGGCTGGAGTGTGGGGAGGAAAAGAGCTGAAATAAAAAGGGGCTGTTTCGAGATGACATTTCGAAACAGCCCCTTGGCTAAAGTCTTGAGTTGGTTATTTCAGTTGAGCCAACCAGTATGGGTTTTCAAACCATTTTTGCTCCATCATTTCTAGTACGCCAGCAGCTTCTAGTGACTCGATGTAGTTGTCCACGAGGTTGACAAATAGCGCATCGTCGTTAGGCAAAGCGATACCGATTGGCTCGATTGTCATCGGTCTGTCCAGGATGACCAGTTCATCATTCGGGAACTTCAGCATCGCGTACGCACACGTCGGGTAGTCCGCAATCATGATTTCTGACTCGTCGTTTCTGATTTTGTCAATTGCGATATCGTAGTTGTCTACCAACTCTAGATCTACGTCTGTTAAGTGTTTCTCAGCGAACTTCTGACTTGTCGAACCCTTGAGGGTTACGACTTTTCTGTTGGTGTTGATGTCCTGAGGATTGGTCACGTTAGCCAATACTTTTGATTTAGTCAAGATAGATTTTCCTGAGATCAGATAAGGACCAACGAATGCAGTTTTAAGGTTTCTAGCTGGTGTAATGGTCATGCCTGAGATGACTAGATCTACTTGACCATTGGCCAAACCTGGGAGTAGCTCAGCAAAGGGTAGTTCTACGAGAATTAATTTTAACTCCATAGAAGTTGCCAATAGATTAGCCAAGTCTACATCGAAACCGATCAGTTCATTATTTTTAGCTTTCATAGAGAACGGAGGCTGAGTACCTGTGAGTCCGACACGGAGTTCACCACTTTCTACGATTTTAGATAATCTGTCTTGTGCGAAAAGTGTATTGGCGGTCAGTAGGATCACCGCTACGAGCAAATATGTTTTTATTGTCTTCATTGGGATTGTGATTGATTATTTTAAGATTTTGTTATTTTCTAAGTCTTTGAGCAGGATTTTGGCGTATCTCGCCGCGAGTGTTCTCATGTTGGAAGACTCTATAAGCTGAGACTGTCCAGTCCAAATGATGGAATTGTCTGGATTGGTGTTTTCTCCTAAATCATATACCTGACATTCGATGAGGTATTGGGTCTGTTCTGTATAGTAGCCAGGGTCTTGCCAGCCATAACCATAGCCGCCATAGTAAACATTGTAGCCATAGCGATAGTTGTAATAGTTGTACATATCGTATCCATACGGACCGTACCCACCGTAAGCACCACCAGCATAAGGGCCATTGTAGTTGGAGTGGTATTGTGTCTCTGTTTTTTGATCCACTGCACTTGCCATGATGACCAGATCGAAATTTTCCTTCTTAATAATTCGCTGCATGTGTTCATTAGAGGTGATTTCGAAACTAGGAGGTATGAGTGTCATACCGTGAGCAGCGGGGTAACCAAGATCAAGCAGTGCGTCGACTACAGCTTCTTCGAATGCCAATCTAGTGTCCAGTCGTTGAAACATCCCAAAGACGATAACTTTCTTGAAATCGTGAGGTAGGTAGGTAGGGTTGGTCCATGAGACGAGTGCAGGAGTACAGCCATGGAGCAAAATTCCCATCAAGGTGAGCATGAGTAGCTTGTGGGATCGTTGGGTTAGTTTTTTCAATAGCGTCATGTATAGACTTTTAGAATTATAGGGGAATTCGAATAATTGTGAAATTAGTCACAAGTTGTGAAAAAGAACGGTGTGTTAGAAACAAAAAAAGACAACTCATTGCTGAGTTGCCCTTTTCGTTTTTGACCTTATCTTTTATTTCAGTGCTTACGCCTTGAAATTAATTTTTCTCATTCGGAGAGATAGTGGTGTTACTTCCACATATTCGTCTTTGTTGATGTATTCTAGTGCTTCTTCTAGAGAGAATTTCTTAGCAGGAGCGATTTTCATACCGGCATCTGTTCCAGATTTTCTCATGTTAGTCAACTGCTTACCTTTTTGGACGTTGACTGCTAGGTCATTTGAGCGAGAGTGTTCTCCGATCACCTGGCCGATGTATAGTTCATCACCTGGATCGACGAAGAATACACCTCTGTCCTGCAGTTTGTCAATAGAATACGCAGTACCAGATCCAGTCTCCATAGATACCAAAGATCCGTTGAGACGCTCAGGAATTTCGCCTTTGAAAGGCTCGTATCCACTGAATCTGTGTGTCATCACTGCTTCACCAGCTGTAGCAGTCAAAATTTGGTTTCTCAACCCGATCAACCCACGTGCAGGGATATTGAATTCCAAGTGTTGTACATCACCTTTAGGCTGCATGATGGTCATTTCGCCTTTTCTCTTGGTGACTAGTTCGATGGCTTTTCCAGAGACTTCTTCTGGTACATCAATCACCAAGTGCTCGATTGGCTCGTGTTTCTGACCGTCGACATCTTTGTAGATTACTTGTGGCTGACCTACTTGTAGCTCATATCCTTCTCTTCTCATGGTCTCGATTAATACAGACAAGTGAAGTACACCACGGCCATAAACCAAGAATTTATCTTCACTATCAGTAGACTGAACCTTGAGTGCAAGGTTTTTCTCGGTCTCTTTCATCAAACGATCTCTCAAGTGACGAGAAGTGACGAATTTACCTTCTTTACCGAAGAAAGGAGAGTTGTTTATGGTAAAGAGCATGTTCATTGTAGGTTCATCTACACCTACTCTTTCCATTGGTTCTGGATTATCAAAATCTGTAATCGTATCACCAATGTCGAAGCTTTCGATACCTGTCACTGCACAGATGTCACCGCATTCTACTTGCTCTACACTTCTTTTGCCGAGACCTTCGAATATGTGTAGTTCTTTAATTCTTACTCTTTGGACTGTTCCATCAGATTTGGTCAACCCTAGGCTTTGGCCTACTTTGATGCTGCCTTGGTGGATTCTGCCAATGGCGATTCTCCCTGTAAATGAAGAGAAGTCCAGAGAAGTGATTTTCATTCTTAATACACCTTCTTTTTTCTCTGGAGCAGGAATGGTTTCTAGGATCGTGTCAAGGAGAGGTTCCAAGTTGTCGGTTTCATCTTTCCAGTCATGACTCATCCATCCGTTTTTAGACGAACCGTATAGCGTAGGGAAGTCTAATTGGTCTTCAGTTGCCTCGAGGTTGAACATAAGGTCGAAAACTTCCTCATGTACTTCGTCAGGACGACAGTTTTCTTTGTCGACTTTGTTAACTACCACGATTGGTTTCAAGCCTATACCTAAGGCTTTGCTCAATACAAATCGAGTTTGAGGCATAGCGCCTTCAAACGCATCTACCAATAGGATTACACCATCAGCCATACTCAATACACGCTCTACTTCACCTCCGAAATCGGCGTGACCAGGTGTATCAATAATGTTGATTTTCGTTCCTTTGTAGTTTACAGATACGTTCTTGGAGAGGATGGTGATACCACGCTCTTTTTCAAGATCATTGGAGTCCAGGATCAAGTCATTGTTGTCCTGTGATCTTTTAGCATCGTTTGCTTGCGCAGCATAGATGATCTTATCAACCAATGTAGTTTTGCCATGGTCAACGTGTGCAATAATTGCTACATTCCTTATCTCAGTCATTCTTTCTTTTCTTAGAAATTCGGCGCAAAGTTACGGCTAATAATTGACTTCTGATAGGGGCGGCGTTAATTAGCTGTTAAATCTTGTCTACTTGCCAAACAACATAGGCGTAAACCCCGAAACGGAGCAATCTACTGATGCCAAATAACAGAAAATGAGAGAGTTTGAAATGTGCTGCGCCGACGATCATACAGATGGCGGAGTAGGGTACAGGTGTGGCTGCTGCGATGACGATCATGAACCCTCCGAAACGTTTGACTTGCCGTTTGAGCTGCGGACCAGCTTTGGTTAGGAGTTTATTGTAGAGAGGAGTTGTACTGAAGAACCTACCAAAGAAGTAACCGATGATCCCGGCAGTGTATGAAATCCCTGCCAATAGTATGGTGAAAAGAATGTAATGGATGACTCCTCCCTGATGTAGAGACCATATCATGAATAGTTCTGGCGGGATGATACCAAACAAAACTTCAGATAGTGTGAAAGCACTGAAGACTAATAGGGGCTTGTCTGATAGGTGTTGCATGACCGTGTCATACCCACTTTGGAAATAGTACTTTGCGATCAGAAAGAGAGCTAGGATTAGTACTAGCCAGATCAATCCTTTGCCGAGGTTGGAGAGGAGGTAGCGGTATTTGCTATTTTGTATTCTCACAGATCTAGGATGAAATCACGAATTTTCGTGTAAGTTGTTTTTTTGAATATCAATGGGTGCTAGCTCATCTTTGCCTTCTGTAGAAGGTGAATTTGATGCTATGAGGTGTTTGTCCGTTTTTAGTAAGTCTTCTGAGTCGCCGATAGTTACTTTCCAGTAGGGGTCTCGTAGATCGTAGTAATGGTTGTTGTACTGGGTGAGCATGATTTTGACAGCATAGTTGAGTCGGTTGAGTGCATCAGTTTTATAGTCACGCCTATTCATAGGGTGAAAGATGAAAAACTTGACAATCGGAAAAGATTTTCGCCTCAGCTCCCCTAGGATAGAGGGAATGCGAATGTCTTCAGTCTTAACAGCTTTATTGATACTATCGATGGCTTCTTTACAGTAGGTACTCAGCCCGTTTAACAAATCAAAGTAGAGCCAGACTTCTTCGTTTTGGCTTTGTTTGAGAGATTCGACATAATCATCACAAAAAACTTTTAGAATACTGAGTTGCGGAACACACAATGCGGGTTGTGTATAGACATTGGGTTGCCATAGTATTTCTCGAAATGTGAATATAGATGGGAGTAATTCCGTGTCGTAGTTTTCTTCTTTTTTTAAATTCTGAATGTCACGAGAAGAAAGATTTTGGATTACAATATCACCAGCAATTAGCTCATAGATCCAACTTTTTCCTTGATTAGCTTGAAGTGGCTCAGGCGCCATTTCCATAAATTCCCATATCTCATTGAGGTCTATCTTCATTTATCTTTAGATCACTATCTGGTTCTAACAAATATATTCATTGTGTAGCACAAAAGTCTATTTGAAGTTTTCTATAGGTGTCTTTTTAGATTTTGGGAGCGAAAATTAGCAGCGATTTGGGTTTGATTTCTACAGTGTTGGTGGCTTGAGCCGCGATAGTTTCTCCGTCAATCTGCGCTTTAGCTGCTGACGTATGGATGACGATTTTTTTTGCCGTCATCAACTGTGTGTGTTTGCTATTGCTTAGGGATTTGGTAAATAGTTTATACGGGAAGGTTAAACAACGTGCAATGTTTAAGGGAGCGACAATGGTTAGGTTCAATAGACCATCTTCTAAGGAAGCATGAGGGGCGATGAAGGCATTGTTGCCGTACTGGCTGCCATTAGCGATTGTGATGATGAATGGAGTAGTTTTTACTTTTAGCTGATCTACGATTAGTTCCGTTGCCTGCGGAGTGAACTGTAGGTACTCGCGGATAGATAACCAGATATAGGAGAGTAAGCCTCGGCGATCATGGTTATCGAATGCATGTGCGACCTGTGCGTCGAATCCTATACCTGCTACGTTGAGGAATAGTTGATCGTTGAACCATCCAGTATCTATGGGGGTGGTCTGCGAGTCATTGAGTTGAGAGATGGCAGTAGGGATGTGGTCAGAAATACCTAGGTGTTTTGCAAGTCCATTGCCAGATCCGTTGGGTATGATGCCCATGGGCATGGTTGTAAAAATTAGCCCTTGGGCTACTTCATTGATGGTGCCATCTCCTCCTACAGCGACGACTAGGTCGAAATTTTCTTGAACAGCCTTTTGCGCTCTTTCTGTAGCATCACCACGCTGTTTGGTCTTGTATATAGTCCAGTCGAAGCGTTGGTTGTCGAGATGTCGTGTGATTAGGGCTGGTAACTTGAGTTTGGCTCCTGGGCCAGAGATAGGATTGGCGATGAAGAGCACTTTCCTTTTGGGGGACATAGATAGGATGTCTGATCGTGAGGTATAAAAAAAGACCAGCTAAAAGCTGGCCTTTGAAATGTCGTTTGATTAGCCTCGGGTGCCTCCGAATTTGTAAGAAAGGCCTAAGCTAAGAATGCTTTTGAATTGCCATCTAGCTTCTTCTGTAGACAGGATAGGCTCTCCTGCTCCATCTAGGTCATAAAATTTAATGTCATAATCGTAGATCGTTTGGATGTAAACCATTGCTGATAGAAAATCATTCACCTTCATGGTCAGGGTGTTTTCCCAGTTGACGTCTATCTTGTCGGTATTCTCCATATAGTTGGTGAATAACAACAAGTTGGTACTATAGGTAGTGTTTTTAAAAATCTCTTTGTTGTAATTGATTTTTATAGTTGCTCCAAATTCTGCCCTCATGTTTTTGCCAGTACCAGCTATAATAGCGCCAGTGCCGTCAGTTTCAGCTGCGTCAACTCCATAAGCCCCAGCGTCTGCTAGGTCATCATCCATGACGAATGTCAGTTTGCCAGAAAGAAGACCAAATGAAGCGCTAAAGTTGTCGTTAGGTTTATAATCAGCACCTACAGAAGCTAAGAGGTAGCCAGGAGACATGAAGCTAGAGATTTTATTATTTTGCTCTGGATCATCGTACCCTGGAGCGAACTGAGTCCTGAAATCAACCATTGCGCTATAGTACCATTTTCCTTCTCCCATTTCTTTGCCGTACTGTGAGGTAATCACTAACCTATCATCTGCTTTTTTACTATCTACCTTGTCTTCTTTGATAAAACCGAAACCTAGGTCTATTGTGTTTTGCCAGAATACGCCTTCTTTTTTGTAATCAAAAAACTGAAAGAAATAGGCTCCACCAGAGTAAGTGTTGATACCACCTGCTGCCCAGTTTTTTAAAGTCGCTTGGTTAAACGTTAGACCTACATTACCACCTTTGTTCCAATAGGTCGTGTCAGATTGTGCTTGCACCAATAGGGGTGCTATGAGGATGAGGGTTAGTATGATTTTTTTCATAATTAATAACGGGAATGATTATTCTTAATGTTGAAACTAGCAGCTAAAATAATAGAAAATACGCTAAGGCTTATTTTCTTAATGTTAATTAATCGTAGGTATTGGTTTTAGCGTCATTTTCTTTCAGGATACGTCTGAGAATCTTTCCAACGTTTGATTTCGGTAGTTCGTCACAGAATTCCACATGTTTAGGACATTTGTATGCAGTGAGGTTTTCGCGAGCATAGGTTTTAATCTCTTCTTCTGTTAAAGAGTTGTCTTTCTTTACGATAAATACTTTGACCGCTTCGTTTGACCTTTTGCTTGGGACACCTATAGCCCCTACTTCTAACACTTTAGGATGAGCGGCAAGTGTGTCTTCTATTTCATTCGGATAGACATTGAAACCTGAAACCAGTATCATTTCTTTTTTTCTATCCACAATACGTATAAATCCGTCTGAATCCATCGTAGCAATATCGCCTGACTTGAACCATTCCCCTTCCATGACATGTTTGGTTTCTTCTGGTCTGTTCCAGTAGCCTTTCATGATTTGGGGGCCTTTTGCATATAGTTCTCCCGGTTCGTCAAAGCCTACCTCAGTGCCATCTTCTGCTATGAGTTTGATCTCAGTACTAGGCATGGGTACGCCTATAGTGCCTATTCTGTGGTTGCCGTTGAGAGGGTTGACAGTGAGTACGGGGGAGGTCTCGGTTAGCCCGTAGCCTTCTGCTAAGAATGAGCCTGTCACAGCAGCCCATTTTTCGGCAACCGCTTTCTGTACTGCCATACCGCCTCCTATGGCCACTTTTAGTTTGCTGAAGTCAAGTTTAGCAAAAGCTTCCTGATTGAGTAGTCCATTAAATAGTGTGTTGACTCCTGTGATAACCGTGAACTGGTGCTTGCTCATGTCTTTGATGAAAGCAGGCATATCGCGAGGGTTGGTGATGAGGACGTTGTGTGCTCCATACTTGAACATCGTGAAGCAGTTGCTCGTCAATGCAAAAATATGATAAAGAGGGAGAGCTGTGATGACAATTTCTTTCCCTTCTTCGAGCATTACTTCGAGCCATCCGCTGACTTGTTGGAGGTTGGCTACTAAGTTTCGATGGGTGAGCATTGCACCTTTGGCTACACCTGTAGTACCGCCAGTGTATTGTAAGAAGGCAAGATCCTCACCGTCGATTTCTATTTGACGAAAATGTTTTTGCTTGCCTAGCTTGATCGCATCATTGAAGGAGATAGCTGATGGTAATGAGAATGAAGGAACCATTTTTTTAATCCGCTTCACGACAAAATTGACGATGGTTTTTTTGAGGCCTCCCAATACATCTCCGACTTGCGTCGTGATGATTAGTTCAATAGGTGTGTCTGAGAGGATTTTCTCTAGATTGAATGCAAAGTTTTCTACGATAAGGATGGCTTTGGCTCCAGCATCATTGATTTGATGCTTCATCTCCGATGCGGTGTATAGCGGGTTGATGTTGACGACTACCAGTCCACATTTGAGTGCAGCGAACATCGCGATGGGATATTGCAGTAGGTTGGGCATTTGGATGGCAATGCGGTCACCTTTTTCAAGAGTGGTTTCATGCTGAAAGTAACTCGCCATGTGATTGACCTGGGTTTCGAGTTCTTGGTAGCTAAGCACCTTCCCCATATTTTCCATGGCTGGAGAGTTTGCGAATTTTTTGAATCCGCGATCTAGCAAATCGGCTAATGAGGAATAGTCGTCAGCATCTATCTTATGTGGAATCCCATCAGGGTACTGTTTGAACCAAGGGTAATTTTTCATATTCGTTGTCTTTAATAATCACTTTGGGTAATGGTAGGCTAGGTCACTATTCATGATAAATATGACTATAGAAAACGGAATAGCAAAGAAAGGACTGTGAAAAAAGGGTGGAAAGGAGTTAGTTTTGCAGAAAATGAAAAAAGTCTGGTAAAACCAGACTCTTTCATTAAACAACATTAACCCAAAAATGATAGCTGTAGGAGAAGGATTCGAACCTCCACGGAGCGGTTAGCCCCTTGACGGGATTTATTCCTTATCTCCACCCCCGAGACAGGGGGGCATGGCTGCCTGTTTCATCACCCTACATTATGTCAAAGTATCTAAGAGAACTTCTTTTCCCTTCCTTTGTGATTACAAATTTATAGTAAACACTCGGAATATTAAAAATATTTCATAAAAACATTTAATAATTTATATGTGGTCTAATAAATCTTTATAATTGTTGAGTAATTAATAAAATGACTTGTAAATCATGCCGAAAAATTATGAAATTGATGAAGTGGATTTGAAAATCCTTTCTCACCTGATGATTGACGCGAAAACTCCCTATACAGAGATAG
Organism: Reichenbachiella agariperforans; assembly: GCF_900142205.1. Classification (GTDB taxonomy): domain Bacteria; phylum Bacteroidota; class Bacteroidia; order Cytophagales; family Cyclobacteriaceae; genus Reichenbachiella; species Reichenbachiella agariperforans. The sequence continues at coordinate 249,996 of NZ_FRAA01000004.1, read as the reverse complement.
CCAAAAAGGTATATGTCTCGGGAGGTACTGTCCATGTAAGAATGAAAAAACTCGAAGAAATGGGCGTAGTGAGAGGTACAACCTTACAACTAGATTACTCCAAGTTAGGGTTTGATGTCACATGCTTCCTCGGGATTTATTTGCAGCGTAGTTCATTGTATGATTCTGTAGTAGAAGAGCTAAAGGGTATCCCTGAGGTAGTGAGGATACACTATACAACAGGTAATTATAATATTTTTATCAAGATTCATTGTCGTGACACCAATCACCTGCGTCAGGTATTGCACGACAAGATTCAGAAAGTAGATGGTATTGATCGAACGGAGACGTTTATTTCCCTAGATGAGAGTATGAGTCGGCCGATACAGTTGACAGGAGAATAACAGACAGTATATGGGGTAAATTGACATAGTCACGTTATTTTTATGTCAAACACCCAAAAATGAAAAAAGTAACAATAGGTAAAAGCACCATCGAACTTGAAAAAGTTGATGGTGCTTTTTTATTAAACGGAGTATCAGTCATGCTCGATATTCATCAAAAGACACCTGTCAACTATCACGTATTACATGGTAGTGGTTCCTACATGGTGGAAGTGGTGCATATCGATAGAGATAGAAAAGTGGTCAATATGCTGATCAACGGAGTAGCCGTTACTACGGCTGTTGAAGATGAGCTAGACTTAGTTTTGGAAAAAATAGGTTTTGAGAAAGGTGCTGGATCAGGAGATAATGAGGTCAGGGCACCTATGCCTGGGGCAATACTCGATATGCTCGTAGCGGAGGGACAGACTGTCCAAAAAGGAGATCCACTTCTTATATTAGAGGCCATGAAAATGGAGAATGTTATCAAAAGTCCAATAGATGGTGTGGTCAAAAGTTTGTGTACCGCAGTAGGTGAGTCCGTAGAGAAGGGCAAAATTCTTTTGATATTTTAAATGATGTCGAATTCCATTCTATATTTGTAGGATTTGAAACACAAATAGGAATAATACCTGATAGATGAAGTACAAAAGAATATTATTGAAGCTGAGTGGTGAAGCATTAATGGGCGATAATCAGTATGGGATAGACGCTTCAAGACTGGAACAGTATGTCCAGGACATCAAAAAAGTGTACGACGAAGGTATAGAGCTGGCGATTGTGATCGGTGGTGGTAATATCTTCAGAGGAGTACAGGCCGAAAGTTCTGGAATTGATCGTGTACAGGGAGACTACATGGGTATGCTAGCGACCGTGATCAATGCAATGGCGCTACAGTCTGCACTAGAAGGAGCAGGGCTTTATACGAGACTCATGTCAGGTATCAAAATTGAGGAGGTCTGTGAGCCATTTATCAAGAGGCGTGCAGTGAGGCATCTCGAAAAAGGACGTATCGTTATATTCGGTGCGGGTATTGGCAATCCTTATTTTACGACTGATTCTACGGCCAGTTTGCGAGCCATCGAAGTAGAAGCAGATGTGGTACTGAAAGGTACACGAGTGGATGGTGTATATACCGCTGACCCAGAGAAAGATCCTACCGCCACCCGTTATCAGGACATTAGTTTTCAAGAGGTGTACGAAAAAGGGCTAAACGTGATGGATATGACGGCATTTACGTTATGTCAAGAAAATAATCTGCCTATTATCGTTTTTGATATGAACAAAAAAGGGAATCTATTAGAAATCGCCAAAGGAGCGGATGTAGGAACCTTAATTTCATAAAGCATACATTTATAATAACACATAGATAGAATTAAGACATGGAAGAGATCGAAATGTTTTTGGATGAAGCCAAAGAACAAATGGACAAATCTGTAACCCACTGTGGCCAAGAGCTAATCAAAATACGAGCAGGAAAGGCCATGCCTAACATGTTGGATAGCTTGATGGTGGATTACTATGGTAGTCCAACACCGATCACTCAAGTAGCCTCCATCAATACACCTGATGCTAGGACACTCGCTGTGAAGCCATGGGAAAAAAATATGATCGCTGAGATCGAGCGCGCCATCATGAATAGTGATTTGGGATTGAATCCGCAGAATGATGGGGAGCAAATTCGTATCAATATACCAGCATTGACTGAGGATAGAAGACGTGATTTAGTAAAGCAAGCTAAAAATGAAGCAGAAAATGGTAAAATCAGTTTGAGGAATGTGCGTAAGGACACCAATGAGTCCTTGAAAAAACTACTGAAAGATGGCGCGTCAGAGGATGAGATCAAAACTGCAGAAGCCGAGGTTCAAAAAATCACTGATGCACATGTAGCTAAAATCGATGAGCTTTTCGTGTTAAAGGAAAAGGATATTATGACGATCTAATTGTAGAGCTTTTTACTCTTAATGAGATAGTCTACTTCAGGGGGCACTAGGTATTTGATCGAGTGCCCCTTTTCTATGGCTTCACGGATATAAGTCGCCGATATGTGCAGCATGGGCGCTTTGATAAAGTCCGCCTTATCTTCTATGTCTATTTTGGGTGCACGAGCATTAGGACGTGGATAGACAATGAGCTGATGATGTTTTAGAATTTCTTCGTGGTTTTTCCACTTGTGAAAATGTGTCAAATTGTCTTCACCTATGATAAGTTTGAATGATTTGTCTGGATGTTTTTCGGATAGTACGGCTAGAGTTTGGACGGTATAGCTCGGTTTTGGTAAGTTGAATTCTACGTCAGATGTTTTCATCTGCGGTTGGTCTTGAATCGCAGCTTCGACCATTTCTAGTCTGTCAAATTCATGAAGCAGGTTGCTGTTTTTTTTGAAAGGGTTCTGTGGACTCACGATGAACCATAGTTCGTCTACACTGCCCGCATCGATCACCGCCTGGGCAATAATCATGTGACCGATGTGAATGGGATTGAATGATCCAAAAAACAAGCCTACACTGCGCATGTTATTCATGAATTTAAGAAGGCTTGCACTATTTTTTTGCTCTCGGCAAAAGACTCTTCGAGGTTGTCATTGATGATGACTTGGTCAAATTTGTTTTCAAAGGACATCTCGAATTTGGCTTTGAAGAGTCTTCGTGATAGACTTTTTTCATCCTCTGTTCCACGGTCTTTGAGGCGCTCTGCCAACGTCTCCATGTCTATAACCTTGACGAAGATAGCTAGTGCATTGTCGCCAAAGTATTCTTTAAGGTTTAGACCGCCTTTGACATCTACATCGAATATGACGTGCTGGCCGTTGCTCCAGATTCTGTCGATTTCTGATTTGAGTGTGCCGTAGAAATTGCCTTCATAGACTTCTTCCCATTCGATGAATTCGTCTTTGTCTATTTTTTCTTTGAACGCCTCGGGGCTTAGAAAGTGGTAATCTTTCCCGTGAGTCTCACTACGACCTCTTTTGTCTCGAGTGGATGCAGAGATGCTGAATGCCAGTTCGGGGATTTGTGACAGTAGGTGTTTGACAATGGTCGTTTTTCCAGAACCAGACGGTGCTGAGAATATAATGGCTTTTCCTTGGTGCATGAGGCTTTTAGAAAGTTGACTTCTCGATTTTACTACGGATAGACTCTGCCAGCCCAGCGGGGACTTCTTTGTTTGTCATCTTGTGCTGAATGGCTTTTTTTAATTCCTGCTCCAAATTTAGTTTATCTACACATTTTAAGCACAATTTTAAGTGTCTTCTCAGATATACTTCTTGTGCAGGAGAAGATTGGTTGTCTATGACATCATGAATCAATGCGATGTAGTCAGAGCATTTAGCCATCCCTGTTTGGAGTTTTATGTTGTGTATGTACTGTTTTAATCCCACGGTTTCTACTGTTCTTGTTGTCTTAATACCCCATACTAGCCGCATAGTTGGCTAGTTTTTCTTTGAGTAGGTTTCTTGCTCGGTGTATCCGAGACCTTACTGTACCGATCGGGATATCCAAAATTTTTGCCATCTCGTCGTAAGTGAAACCTTCTAGGTCACAAAGAATGATGACGGTTTTAAAATCTACATCTAGGCTGTTGAGCGCATTGGTGATTTCGTCTCCCATCATGTTCTTGACAGTATCTACACGTAGGTCTGTCGTGACGGATGGCTTATCAGTTCCTTCGGAGTTGTAGTATCCCTCGACTTCTTGATAGTCGACTTTGGAGGGTTGCTTGCTTTTCTTTCTATACTCGTTGATGAAACTGTTTTTCAGAATTCGAAACAACCATGCCTTGGCATTAGTTCCCTTTTGAAAAGAATTGATGAAACGATGCGCCTTCATGTAGGTGTCTTGAACTAGGTCTTTGGCGTCATCTTCGTCATAGGTTAGTTTATAAGCAAAATTGTATAGGGCATTGAGCTGAGGCATGAACTCGTGATCAAATAGCTGCTGCTGCTCCTGAGGTGAATATTCATTTTTCTCGGTGTTTTCTTCCATGGTTACTTTTAGGCGTCCTCAGATTAGATGTGTCTAAAAAGACAATAGAAACGTGGCTAGTTTTGATAAGTTATATGCCTCACAGTTTCCTTTCAAACTCAAGGTATAAAAAGAGTTTCACAGCTTGAAGAATTTAGTGATTTTGATTTCTTCAATGTTTCATTATCAATTATGGTCTAAAGCGCTGTACTTTATATTTTTCTAAATTTAATGTTTTCATAAAGGATATTTATAGATCGATCTGATGTTGATACATAAATTTGGTGTACTCCAACTTATGCTTCAATATGATATTCGACACAAGTAGTGATGCTAATTTAATACCTGCACTAAAAAAAGGAGATAGAGAGGCATTTGAAGCGATCTATGCTCATTTTTGGAAACCACTGTATATACATGTTTACAAAAGGTTGGATGATACATATTTGGCAGAAGAGATGGTTCAAGAGGTTTTTGTTCAGCTCTGGGAGAACCGACAGAAAGTGGAAATCGAAAGGTCATTGAGTGCATATCTCTATGGTTCTGTAAAGAATAAAATATTACTGCACTTTAGAAACCTGTACCGTCACAGTGCTCATCATGCGGAGATCAAGTATCAGGCAATTAAGTCAGATCAACAATTGGAGCGCAGTGTAGTCCAAGGAGATCTATTGGACAAAATAGAGCAGCTCATTCAATGTCTGCCGAACAAATCTCGTCGTGTGTTTGAGTTGAGTAGGGTGGATTTTTTGAGCAATAAGGAGATTGCTGATCGCATGGGCATCACTGACAAAACGGTGGAGTACCATATCAATTATTCTCTCCAATATTTGCGCAACCACTGTCCAGATTATCTACTGGCTAGTTTGTTTTTTTATACGATGACAGGTGCTCAGGCCTAAGTCACCCCATACACTTGATACAGGAGAGGACTCCCTAGGCATCAACTGGTACTTTATCTAATTGTTACTCCGTTACTTTTCTTTTAATGATAGCATAATAAAATCGACCTAGGGAAGTGAAGCTCTGGGGTAACTCTATGTGTGAACGCCAAAATAGCGGCGTAGCATATGGATGAGAATAGAATCAAGTATTTGTTAGATCGCTTTGCTGAGAATACCATTACGGGTACTGAAAGGGAGGAAATGGATACGTGGTATGAGCACTTTGATCTGCTAGAGGATGATCTACATCTGACCTATGTCCGAAACCATGAGGTGAAACTTGGTGCTAGGATGTGGCAAAAAATCACGAAAAAAATAGACTACAAGCGTCAACTTAAGGTGCCATACCGTTGGGCAGCAGTTGTAACGATACTTCTTGTTTCTACGTGGCTCATGGTAGCGTATAGACAGAGTATCTATCAAGAGCTCTACACGCTTGCGACCAAAAGTGTGGAAGTACCCAAAGGCAAGATGCTCGTCGTAGATCTGCCAGATGGTTCCAAAGTCTGGGTGAGGTCAGGTAGTGTTTTGAGCTACAATTATCTCTTTCTAGGGGAGGAGCGGAGAGTAGATCTCACGGGAGAAGCATTCTTCGAAGTAGAGAAAAACCCTGAGAAGCCATTTGTAGTGCATGCTGGAGATTGGAACACACGCGTATTAGGAACCTCCTTCAATGTCAAAGCACTTCCCGATCTAGAAGCATATGAGGTACTTGTTAAAACAGGGAAAGTTCAGGTAAGTAACTCCGTTGATGTACTGGCTACTATGTTGCCAGGCGATCGATTGGTACGCAGAGGTCAGGAGCTGTACAGGGATCACCGAGCGCTATCTCTCTATACGGATTGGAGAGGAGGTAGTCTTAGCTTCGACAATAGCTCGATGGAAGAGATTGTCTGGTATCTCGAAAACTACTTCAAGGTGGAGATTAATCTAGAAGCTGAGTCGCTTAGGACACATCCTTTTTCAGGAGATTTTACAGGGCTAGAGTTACATCAGATATTGCGGATGATGCAGGAGTTGTACCCTTTTGAAGTGGAGCCTCTAGGTGTTAAGAGCATCTTGATCAAAGAAAAATAAAGAACAAGGGGAGCTGCGCCAACAGCCACCCCTTGTATGTTTAATAATAAGTAAGTCAACAAAACTATGAAAAAAAAATTACCGCATAGGTGGTTTCTAAGGAGTGAAAATCTCCAAAAACTAATGAGTCTTCTGGTGCTACTATGGCTAGGAGTCTCACCGTTACAGGCAGCTCAGGGCGTACTCGATGCGCAGGTTTCTATCCAGTGTCATGGGTGCTCTCTCAAGAGCGTTCTCATGCAACTGGAACAAAAAATGAGTGCCAAATTCATCTACAGTGAAACAGATATCCAAGGAATTTTGGTCAATGCTACCTATGATCAGGTCACGGGTAGCAGGATCCTCGACGATATTCTAGCGACAAACAATCTCAGTTACAAAGTCATGAATGGTCGCGTGGTGATCAAGCGAAAAATGCCCCCACAGACTGGAGGACTCAAAGGCAAGGTCTACGATGCAGATAGCCACAGCGATGCGCTGATAGGCGCTACAGTTCGGATAGAGGGCACTGGACTAGGCACTACCGTGAGTGTGGACGGTACTTTCGAGTTTAGGGAAGTGCCTGTGGGAGTCTATACAGTGGTAGTTTCTTTCGTGGGCTATCAGACCCGTCGGCTGGAGGAGGTCAAAGTCCTCCAAAACAATACATCTGTGATAGAAATACCCCTAAACCAAAGCTCCACTGAGCTGGGAGAGGTCGTCGTGAGAGGTAATATCCCAGTTCAGTTTGCTCCGATCCAAAACTCCACAGAGATCTCGCTGATGAGCGAGATCCAGCGCAGCAATGTCGTACTCACCGGTATCTCCAGCCAGCAGATCACCCGCTCGCTAGACAGAGATGCAGCGGATGTGATGCAGCGAGTACCTGGAGTCAATCTGATGAACAACTTTGTACTGATCCGAGGCATGTCTCAGCGCTACACCATGACCTATATCAATGGTATGATGGCACCTAGCACAGAGGCAGATCAACGGGCTTTTTCTTTCAATCTATTGCCCAGTGGATTGATTGATAATATTCTGGTTTATAAAAGCCCAGCTCCTGAGTTGAGAGGAGGTTTTGCAGGGGGGCTTGTCAATGTATCTACCAAACAATCCAATACAGCGAGAAGAATACAAATTGGATTTTCTGCACAGTACCGACCAGGCTCCTCCTATGCCGACGGTTATACCAATAGTGGCTCCTCTGCAAGTGACTGGTGGGGTGGTGGTCTGGAGGATCGGGAATACGACCGGCGGCTGTATGACCCTTCTTACTTATTCCCTGATAAAAACCCCTATGCACTGCGTGATCTCACGCTCAATTTTCCTAAGCCCTATGACTTGAAAAAGAAAAAGACTGATTTTGACAAGCGACTGGGCATCAACTACTATGACTCCTGGAAGATCGGTAACGCTAGGCTCAATAACCTAACCTCACTCAACTACACGACCCAGAGTCAGTTTGTGACGGGCTATACCAACGGAAATTCCATACCTCAGAATGATATAGAGGGAGCAGAAAGAGAAGAACTGGATTTTGAAGGGGTGGACAGTCTCTATCGGGAAAATCTACGGATCAGTGCCTTGCAGACGCTGGGACTGAAAATCAACGATCATCATCGACTGGAGTTTACGGGGTTTTATAACCACACGGTAGACGACCGTACCAATATCCGGGACAAAAATGAGTATGTGACAAATGATAATTTTAACAGAACACGTGAGGTCAATTATGAGTACACGGTGCAGGACTTGTATACCGTACAACTAGGGGGACAACACACCTTAGGTGCGCATGAGATCGACTGGCGGGTGGGAAAGAACTTCTCCTCCAGTGCTACACCAGACCTGCAGTCACATACTTTCGATGTGGCTGACGCTACGATTTCCTCTGGTACTTACCAGATCAGAGGCACTGGAGACGCGGTACTGCGTAGAGGCTCGGTCTTCACAGAAGAAGATGGAACCAGCTACGGTCTAGACTACCGAGTGAAGCTCTGGGACAAGTATCTGGTCAAAGCAGGCACCATGCATCAGTCTCAGGAGCGAAGCTTCGAAAGTTGGTACTATTATCTGGCCTATAGCAACCCAGGCGGTTCAGACATCTACTCTACAGGTACAATAGAGGCGCCATGGTATCAGCTGAGTGATATTGTCAACGATTCACTAGTCATAGATCCCGATGATGTCAATGGTGACGGCTTTACTGGCGGGACGTATATTGGTAGGGATTATAGTGAAGGACTATTTAGAGCGGTCAATGACTATACAGCTGCCTATATCGGCACGGAGCTACCGATTAACAAAAAATTACAAGTGAATGTGGGCATGCGCTATGAGTACTATTCGCGCAAGCTCTTCGATGAGCTGGATCGAGAGCTGATCACCACATACGGTTATGATCGCAAAACAGGCTTGCCTGTGGGTGATACACTCACTAGTGGGCCAGTCAACGAATACTGGCTGCCATCTGCCAGTCTCAACTGGAACATCTCCGATGACATGCGGATAACAACCTCCTATGGCAAGACCATAGATCGACCAGCCTACCGGGAGTCAGCCCCATTTGCTTATTACGATTTTGAAATCAACAGTCGCATATTTGGTGATGCTGGGCTGCAAGATGCTACTATTCACAACTACGACCTGAGATGGGAGTACTACCCTACACCTGGTGAATTTCTTGCGGTTGGTGTGTTTTATAAGGGTATGGAAAACATCATAGAGTTGGCCGATCGTACAAATACTAGCTTCCAGTCTGGCAATCGCTACCTCTATTTTGTCAATTCCCCTGAGGCTACAGTGAAAGGGATAGAGCTGGAAGCTCGCAAAAACTTGGGCTTTATTCCTTGGAAGCCGATGCAGTATTTTTCCATCATTGCCAACTATGCCGTGATGAAAAATGAGGTGAAAGTACTGGAGTTGGACAGTACCTCTGCCGAAGTACCGGCCGATGGTAAGCCACGTGTATTTGTGGGAGCAGCGCCCTATGTGTTCAATGCCAGCTTGTACTTCGAGCAGCCAGAGTGGGGCACTACCTTCAGTGTACTAGTCAATAGCATTGGCCAGCGCATGATTGCAGCGGGAGGCCCGCGGGTATCACCCATTTATGAGCAAGGACGCACGACACTAGATCTGGTGCTGCAGCAACAGATTACCCCTTCGCTCACGCTCAAGGCAGGTGTGCAAAACCTGCTCAATGCCAAGATCGTGCAGTACCGAGACCAAAACATGGACGGGAAGTTTGACGAAGGGAAAATACAAGAGGTGAACTACTATGGGCTGGACACTCGCTATGGCTTTGACTATATCACCCGAGAGTATGAGACGGGGAGTTATTATTCCCTAGGACTCAAAGTTGAGTTTTAATGCAATGTTGAACTTTTCCAAAGTCTCAAACTTTGGAAAAGTTAGTCAGACTAAGGATCAATACTAAAATCATATAAAACCTTAAATGAGAGAGAATACCATGACTGTAGAGAAGTAGAGAAACAAAAAAGCCTCACACCGCCGAGGGCAGTAGTGAGACCAGTCGCCCACCGACTGAGAGCCAGTGGGAATAATTAAAACGTAAAGACAAAAGTAAATAACCATTTTCAATAATGAAAACATTTAAATTTAATCAGCTAGTATTAGGTTTGGGAGTGTTGGTAGCAGTTGCTACTACTTCTTGCCAAGATCAATTGTTAGATTCACCTCAGCCAGATTTTAAAGGGTCGGCTGCTGCTGCACCTCAGGTGACATTAAGTGGTGTTTTAAGTAACAGAACACTCGACAGAGACACTGTATATATCCTAGACGAATTTGTCCGTGTACCTAGTGGAGTGACTTTGACCATAGAGTCAGGTACTTTGATCAAAGGAGAAACAGGTACTTTGTCTGGCAATCCAGCAACAGGAACACCTCCAGGTACTTTGGTAATCGAGCGTGGTGGAAAAATCGAAGCAACAGGTACTTCTACCGCTCCGATCGTATTTACTTCTAATGAAACTACGCCTGCTTCAGGAGACTGGGGTGGAGTGATCATTTTAGGTAAAGCTCCTGTTTGTTTCGACGGTACGACAGCAATCGAGGGAATTCCTACTTCTGCCTCTGGTGACAATGGCTATGGTGGAGCCAACGATGCAGACAACTCTGGTACACTACAGTATGTACGTATCGAGTATGCGGGTAACGTATTGGTAGATGGTGATGAGATCAACGGTTTGACACTAGGTGGTGTTGGTAGCGGTACGACTATCGATCACGTACAAGTGACACATGGATTGGATGACGGTTTCGAGTTCTTCGGAGGTACGGTCAATGCGAGCTACTTGATCGCTTCTTTCAATAAGGACGATGATTTCGATACAGATCAGGGCTACAGTGGACACATCCAGTTTGGGGTTTCTTTGAGAGATCCTAGTGTGTTTTCTTCTTTGCCTACAGGTGGATTTGAATCTAATGGAGACAATGATGATGCTTCAGGGTGTAGCTTCACTGATGCTACTTTCTCTAACTTCACTGTGATAGGACCAATTGGGCCTAATTCTAGTAGTGCTGTGAACGTTGCATACAACTCTGGTGTATTGATCAGGGATGGCAGTGAGTTGAACTTGTTCAACTCTATTATCACGGGTTACCCTAACTATCAGTTGGAATTAGAAACTATAGCTGATTTTGATAATGACGATAACAGTACTACGGATGATGTGGTAAGTGTGGAAGGCGTGACTTTGGTATACCCTACATTTAGCCCATTCAATGCGCAGGGGACCAATGTAGGTATTTTTGATTTTGCCTTTATTGCAAACTATCACAATGAATCAAGCAATGCTACTAACACTGGAGCTGGTACTTCCCTTACGGATCTTACCGGGTTGAGTGCGTCAGCTTGGAATTTGACAGCTCCCAACTTTGTTCCTGACACAGAAAAGCCTTCAGATTTCTCTCACAATTTACTTTCTGGTTGCGTTTCTGTCGACTTCCGTGGAGCCTTTGGTAAAGATGGCGATGCAATAGAGGGTACCAACTGGGACTTAGGTTGGGAGCAGTTTTAATTTGATTTTCTGATTCAGAGAGAGATTCGGCAGCTTAGTCTATGCCATACTAGCGCTACCCCGCAAAGGTTATTTGCAATATGCCAGAGCACTGGTGTGTCATTCGCATGGGAGCAGGGTTTCTTTTTACCACTAAACCTGACGGGTTTTCAAAACCTGTCAGGTATCATTTAAGCTTAATATCCAATAACCCTCCAAGGGGTTCTGAACCCCTTGGAGGGTTTAATTCATAAAGAATTCAAAATGAAATCGAACAATAAGAGTACATATACTAGAACGATGAAAAATTATACCGGGATAGTCACTGCCACGATGCTGGCAGTTTTGATCACAATGGTCACACTGATCAGTAGTTGCAAAGAGGATGAGGGTGGAGAAGTGCCTGGAGGAGGAGAGCTCACCATCACAGCCATAGATCCAGCCAAGGCACGTATCGGGGAGCAAGTGACCATCACAGGGACAGGATTTAATCCCGACTATAGCCAAAACGAAGTGAAGTTCTACGCAGGGGATGATCTTACTGGAGGTGAAGCGACCAAAATATATGAAACAGCCACGCTCATAAAGGGTACAGCGACTAGTCTCGTAGTAGAGGTGCCCGCCAAGGCGCAGGATGGTCACATCATCGTGATGGCCAATGGTGAAGAGCTGGAGTCGTCCATGGATTTCGTAGTAGATACATCCATAGGTAATCCCGTATTGACTAGCCTGAGTCCGACCAATGGCTACCCTGGAGCTGAAGTAGTGATCACAGGAGAAAACTTTGGTGAAAGTGTTGAGGCGATCGAGGTGAAATTTGACGAAGTAGTAGCTACCATATCCGAAGTGACCAATACGACTATCACGACCGCTGTGCCAGAGGGCATGACCGAGGGAGAAGTGCAAGTAAATGTGAGCAGAGAGGGGACAGCAGCAGACAAAACCCTGAGCTATACGGTGAACAAAATACCCGTAGATGTGAAAACAGCTTATTGGACAGCAACTGATGGTATTTACCGTGGTATAATTAGTGAATCTGGTGTTATCATCATTAGGTTATATGCTGACGCAGATGAAAATTTTGGTAGTGCGAATGGTATAGAGGTTGATGTTGATGGTGGGCAAATTTATTTTTCAGACCAAAGCAATATTTTCAAGGCTCCTATCAATGGAGAAGGACCAGTGGAGTTGTTGTATGAGGGTATTAGTTCTACGGGAGATATTGCCATAGACAAAGTTTCTGAGTCAGTTTACTTTACAGCCAGAGATAGCTTTAAGCCGGTACTAACTACCAATAGTTATATTATAAAAGGGAGTCTCGATGGTACACAGTCATTGGATACGCTATATGTATTTGATAGAGATTTCAACCCAAGTAGTAATCAACATGAGGGGCCTAGCCCAGTTTCACCTAAACTATATGTCGCTAACAATAAATTGTACTGGACGGATCGAGGAAAAACTTTAGGAGTATGGGAAGGCAGTCTAGATGGAACAGTGGAAGCAAAAGTATTATTTGATGCGACAGATGGATTGGTGGGGCCATCAGGAATTACTTTTGATAGAGAAAGTAGCAAGTTGTTTATTGCTGATAACGGACTTAGTTCTGGGCTTGAGAGTACAATTTACGTTGGTAATTTAAATGGAGAAGGTGATTTAGAAACATTAGTAGGTCCTGGTGACAATGTTCGCGCTCCTTCTGATATGGAAATCGATACTGAGAATGGGTTTGTATTTTGGTTAAATGTAACGAATGAAAATGAAATGGGAGAAACAGAATTGAACCGTGCCAGTTTGGACGGTGAGATTGTGGAAGTTTTATTTGATGATTTCAATTTTGCCAATTACTTCGACCTAGAGATCGGCGAAGTACTGCCAGAGTAAGTCATATTCTATTTTGTATAGGCGTGTACTGATGGGTACACGCTTACTTTTTTAGTCCATACCTGACGGGTTTTCAAAACCTGTCAGGTATCATTTAAGCTTAATATCCAATAACCCTCCAAGGGGTTCTGAACCCCTTGGAGGGTTTAATTCATAAAGAATTCAAAATGAAATCGAACAATAAGAGTACATATACTAGAACGATGAAAAATTATACCGGGAAAGTCACTGCCACGATGTTGGCAGTTTTGATCACAATGGTCACCCTGATCAGTAGTTGCAAAGAGGATGAGGGTGGAGAAGTGCCTGGAGGAGGAGAACTCACCATCACAGCCATAGATCCAGCCAAGGCACGTATCGGGGAGCAAGTGACCATCACAGGGACAGGATTTAATCCCGACTATAGCCAAAACGAAGTGAAGTTCTACGCAGGGGATGATCTTACTGGAGGTGAAGCGACCAAAATATATGAAACAGCCACGCTCATAAAGGGTACAGCGACTAGTCTCGTAGTAGAGGTGCCAGCCAAGGCGCAGGATGGTCACATCATCGTGATGGCCAATGGCGAAGAGCTGGAGTCGTCCATGGATTTCGTAGTAGATACATCTATAGGTAATCCAGTGTTGACCAGTCTGAGTCCTACCAATGGCTTCCCTGGATCAGCGGTAGTGATCACAGGACAGAATTTCGGAGAGAGCATCGACGTGATCGAGGTGAAATTTGGCGAGACAATAGCTACTGTGTCTGCGGTGACTGCTACGACCATCACGACGGCTGTGCCAGAGGGCATGACCGAGGGAGAAGTGCAAGTAAGTGTCAGCAGAGAGGGAGCTACGGCAGACATGACCCTGAGCTATACGATCAACAAAATACCTGTAGATGTAAAGACGGTCTACTGGCCAACTATCGACGGGATACACAAGGGAGTGATCAATGAAACAGGTGCTACTATTACTAATATTTACCCTACAGTAGATCATCCTGAAGCACGTAGTGCTTTTGGTATAGCTGTAGATGCTGTAGGTGGATATGTGTACTGGTCGGGGGATGGTATATACCGTGCCTCTGTAGATGGCAATGGGACAATAGAGACTGTGTTAGCTCCTGATAATTATATTTTCTACGATGTTGCTTTGGATACAGAGAATCAGATGCTTTACTTCTGTGCATTTTCTTCTGATTATGGAACAGCCTATATCAACAAAATACCTATGGATGGTTCCGCAGAGGAAGAAGTGATCTATGAAGTTACTACTGATCAGTTTGGGGTTGAGTCAATCAAGTTGAGCATCTCTGAGGATAAAATCTACTGGACGGATACATTCTATTTTAGAATTATGGCTGGAAGTATCGATGGTTCTACTGATGCAGTCGTATTATTCGATGATGCGGATGGTTTGTACTATCCTACAGGCATTGCTATTGATTCAGATAACGAAAAAGTCTATGTTTCTAACAATGGGGTAAGTTTTGGAGGTACTAGTGAAATCCTAGTAGGTAACCTAGACGGTAGTGGAGATTTGGAAGCCATTGTTTCCTCAGGAGACTATGTCAAATCACCTTATGATATGGAGATTGATCTGGAAAATGGATATGTGTTTTGGATGAATACACAAGTCACAGAAGGTGAATCAGACAGTGAGGTGATGCGCTCTACTCTGGATGGTGAAACTGTAGAGGTTCTTTTTGATGGATTTTTAAATGGATCTTTCTTCGACCTAGAAATCGGCGAAGTGCTGCCAGAGTAAGTTATATTCTATTTTGTATAGGCGTGTACTGATGGGTACACGCTTCCTTTTTTAGTCCATACCTGACGGGTTTTCAAAACCTGTCAGGTATTAATTCTATCATACCACTAAGGATTTTTTTAGGTCTTGGTGGTTTTTCACTATCTCATATACTAAAAAACAACAAGACTATGTCACTACAATATACTCTGAGAGAAAACAAGATCACCAAGGACATACCAGATGACTATGTCGGTGTGCCCCATGCGGTCACTATACATACACGTGAAGAAATGATCCTAGCGATGACAGGGTCAGGGTCCATTCTGAAACCCACCGAATCCAATGCCGTCATAGATGCCTACTGGAGTCAGATAGCAGACTGGATCGGCGAAGGGGAAGGCTATGCGGATGAGTACATCAGTGTCCGTTTTAGCATCGGAGGGGTGTTCGTCACCATAGATGACCGGTTCGATACCGCACGTCACAGTCTCAATGTGATCACTTCGCTGAAGCAGCAGATGCTCAGTCGAGGGTTAGATGTCACACTACAGTACATCAAAGCGGATGATCGATCACCAGAGATCGAGAGTGTATACGACTGGGGCAGTGATACCGAAAACAAACAAATCACCTCAGGTCAGGCATTGGAGATCAAAGGAGAGTATCTCAAGATCCATGACAACACAGAGGAAGAAGGCGTGTTTTTCGTCAGTCAGTCAGGTGGGACAGAGATCAAAGCCGAGCGTATCCGGATCAATCAACCCCAGACACTAAGTCTGATGGCGCCTACGCTGGAGGCAGGAGACTATCGCATAGAGATCCGAAATACGGCATATAAAACCAAGACTTTGCGTACAGGGATCACAGGGGTCGTGTTCACCGTGGGGTGATGCATGCTCATACATGCGGATACTACCTACCCATACGTATGGGTAGGTAGTATCCGCAGCTCTGTCATAGGGACACACGTCACTGCGGTAGGACATAGTAGTTCGGATAGCGTGGTAGATCGCTTTGTATCTTGAGATGACTGGTAAAAAATAATACAGCCATAACAATGGATGCTGACAAACAAAATAGATGACTACTACATTAGTCAACAGGATTTGAATCCATGAAACATAATATTTTTTTACTTTCCATACTTTTTATTTTCGCGATATCATCCTGTTCGGAAGAGGATCTCCCAGAGGTGGCGGTTTACTATACCTATCTCTACTGGACGAGTATGGCAGATCACCAGATTCTCAGAGCTGTATATCAAGACGATGTCTTGCTCCAGACTGAGGTGGTGTATGGCAGCCTCAAGGGGCTGGACACACCGACTGCCCTGGTCGTGGATGAGCCCAATCAGATGCTCTATTGGACTGATTTTTCTACCCGTCAGATACTCCGTGGAGCCTGGGACGGTAGTGGCAACCCAGAGGTGCTCTATACTGCACCGCTCAGGAGCTATGGCCCTGTAGAACTGGTCATGGATACAGAGCGACTGTACTGGACACAGCCCTATGATCAGTTGATCTTGTCTGCACCAGCCAATGGACTGGGGCCAGTAGACACTTTGTTTGATAGGAGTGATGGATTGAATGGTCCATGGGGGGTTGATCTAGAGGTGTCGGCAGGGTACCTCTATTGGGTCGAGTACGAAGACAATGAGTTGTGGCGAGTTTCGTTAACCGAAAACAGTACCACAGAGCTCATCTATGCCGGAGGGAGCGGTTTTTTGAATCCCTATGGTATCGCTATCAGTGAGGGGACAGGAGAGTTGTTTATCACGGACAATGCCTTACCTGGAGCGGCCTATGCTGACCGCATACTGAGAGGAAGTCTGGATGGTGCCATGAAACTGGAGACCGTGTATGACGAGGAAGATGGCGTGAGCAATGCTTATGCTGTAGTGATCGATGAGCGGTCTGGAGAGCTATACTGGCTCAACCAGCTCAATGCAGGTAGTATCTACCGTGGAGGTGTCGATGGAAGGGCAACTGAAGAGCTGATCATGGATATTGCCTTGGGGCAAGGTCTATGTATTGTATGCAGTACGCATGAGCCCAATGTTTTAATGCAATAAAAGTAAGGGATAATGAATCATGAGAATCAAGTGATCTATGATCATAAACATAAAAAAAGTGTAATTAGTAGAAAGCTAGTGTGGCGGGTTCTTCTCGGAGTGATAGGCATAGAGGTAGTTGTGCTATGTGCTTTCTTGTTTTGGAGATAGCTGCTATGAGTCTATGTTGTTAGGTTTTTTCAACCATAGCAATAGGATTGAAGTATGGTAACAAACAAGGTTAAGTGATGAGAATGAGTCTTAGCGTATGGTGGTTCTGTATGGGTATACTCTGGTGTGTGTGTAGTACGCTATCAGCTCAGCCACGATTGATTGTCAAACTCAAAGAAGGTCAGTTGTTTTCCTATCCAGACAGTCAATCCAGTCTGAGTAGAGTTATCGATGAACATAAACTGGCGATCCCGGCTCGAACTCAGTCTTTGTCTAGAGAGAGTCTTGAGGAATCATTGTTTGTACTAGAGTTTACGGGCAGTAAGCCTTTGGATAGCTTACTCGATCAGTACCACCAGTCGGAGTTGTTTAGTTACGTCGAGCCAGATTATATAGGACGCGCGGCGGGGCAGTCAATGGACGTACCTAATGACCCAGAGTTTGATCAGCAGTGGTATTTGTACAACGACGGTACCTTCAATTTTGGGACTCCAAAGGCAGGAGCAGACATACAAGCATTGTCAGCTTGGGAGCGGTCACAGGGCAGTGCATCCATCACCGTAGCAATCATAGATAGCGGCATCAATCCTGACCATGCGGAGTTTGCTGGACGTCTATGGCGAAATGATGATGATCGATATGACGGTGAAGACAATGATCACAATGGATATATCGATGATTATTTCGGTTGGGACTTTGTCAACGAAGACAATGATCCTATGGATGACAATGGACACGGTACAGCAGTCGCAGGCGTCCTGGCAGCCAATGGTAATAATGCTTTGGGGTATGCAGGCATAGACTGGAACTGTCGCTTGATGATTTGCAAAGTAGTGGGTGGGAGTCAGGTCGGCTACTATAGTGACTGGATTCGTGCGATCTACTATGCGGTGCAGGAAGGTGTCGATGTGATCAATTTTTCTCTCGTAGGAGTAGATGATTCTAGGGCTCTGAAAGAAGCGGTGGATTATGCCTATCGCAAAGGTGTGCTGATAGTAGCTAGTATGGGCAATGGCAATTCGTCGATTCCTAATTATCCAGCAGCATATCATCACACGCTGGCTGTGGGAGCAAGTGACCCAGATGATCAGCGTAGTACGGCGTTTAATGGTAGCCCTTCTAGAGGAAGCAACTATGGCGATCACATAGATATCATCGCACCAGGTAATTATATCTTGGGTCTGAACCAGTACAGTACGGATCGTCCTGGAAACATATGGGCAGGCACCTCTATGGCTGCACCGATGACAACAGGTGTCGTATCTCTTTTGTTGGCAATAGATGAAGATTTGCCTCCCTCTCAAGTGACTGCAATCATGACCTCATCCTGCGAAGATCAAATAGGAAGCACCCAAGAAGATGTTGAGGGCTGGGATCCCTACTATGGATGGGGAAGAGTCAATGCAGCAAGAGCGCTAGCGTCTCTGATCGATCAAGAGAATGTACTGGAAGAAAAGGAAATATTGATCTATCCTAATCCTGTAGCGAATGTGATGAATTTGAGACTAAAGTTGCCTGCCTCATCTAAGCTATCCGTACTGATCGTTGATGTAGAGGGACGTGAAGTGGAGCGCTTTTCTTTGGTAGTGGACGAGCAAAGAATTGGAGAGTTCGAGGTAGATCTGAGTACACATCCCGCAGGTCTGTATGTGATGAAAGTGCAGAGCCAGTTCGGGACGAGTACCCACCAGTTGATGATTAGGCATTAGGATGGATTGAGCAGTATGGCTATTTACGTTACTTCTTGATGAATAAATAAAAAGCCCCATCGGTAGGATGGGGCTTTGGTTCTTTTGAGAGGTGCTACTGATTAGTATCTGTAGTACTCTGGTTTGTATGGTCCTTCTACTGTCACGCCGATGTATTCTGCTTGCTCTGTAGATAGTACGTCTAGCTCTACACCGATTTTTGCTAAGTGAAGCATTGCTACCTTCTCATCGAGGTGTTTAGGGAGCATATATACTTTGTTTTCGTATGCATCGGTGTTTGTCCAAAGCTCTAGTTGTGCCAATGTTTGATTGGTGAACGAGTTAGACATCACGAATGATGGATGTCCTGTAGCACAGCCTAAGTTGACAAGTCTCCCCTCTGCTAGGAGCACAATCTCTTTACCATCTAGCGTGTATAGGTCTACTTGAGGTTTGATTTCGTCTTTAGTAGCGTTGGTATTCAACCATGCTACGTCGATTTCATTGTCGAAGTGACCAATGTTGCAGACGATAGCTTTGTCTTTCATCGCTTTGAAGTGACGATCTACGATGATGTCTTTGTTACCAGTAGTGGTTACGATGATGTCGCCTTCTTTGACTGCATCATCCATTTTCTTCACTGCAAAACCATCCATTGCAGCTTGTAACGCACATATTGGATCGATCTCCGTCACGATTACTCTCGCGCCAGCACCTCTTAGAGATGCAGCAGATCCTTTTCCAACGTCACCGTATCCAGCTACGACGGCTACTTTACCAGCCATCATGACGTCTGTTGCTCTTCTGATTGCATCGACGAGAGATTCTTTACAGCCGTATTTGTTGTCAAATTTTGACTTGGTTACCGAGTCATTGACATTGATAGCAGGCATAGGCAGCGTGCCTTTCGCTTCGCGCTCCTGCAGTCTGTGTACACCCGTAGTAGTTTCTTCAGATAGACCTTTGATGTCTTTGACGAGTTCAGGGAATCTGTCGAGTACCATGTTGGTCAAGTCTCCACCATCATCTAGGATCATGTTGAGTGGCTTTCCTCCCTCGAATGCAAAAAGCGTTTGCTCGATACACCAGTCAAACTCTTCTTCGTTCATGCCTTTCCATGCGAATACTGGGATGTTAGCAGCAGCGATGGCAGCAGCAGCGTGATCTTGTGTAGAGAAGATGTTGCACGATGACCATGTCACCTCAGCACCTAGCTCGATCAAAGTCTCGATCAATACGGCAGTCTGGATGGTCATGTGTAGACATCCTGCTATTCTAGCTCCAGCGAGTGGTTTGCTGTCGCCATACTCTTCTCTCAAGGACATGAGACCTGGCATCTCTGCTTCGGCGAGTTTGATTTCTTTTCTTCCCCAGCCTGCAAGACTGATATCCTTTACTTTGTTTTTTACTTGTGTATCTATCATTGCTTTATATTTCAATCCTCCTTTGCAAAGGAGATGGTTTTGATTTTCTGACGCTTAACGTCCGAGTGTTGGTTCAGGTTCTATTCTGTATACTAACAGGCACGCCTGAGATTAATGCCATTTGTTTTTGGATGGCAAAGTTAAACTAATTCATGGAAATAAACCGTCACCAATTTACACCAATAGATAGGCTAACCTCTTTATATAAAGGAGACTTCTTTGAAGTCAAAATGATGGACATTCCCTTTTTCTTCTATCATCAGTTTGCCATCAGGGGCGATTCCTGTGATTTGTCCGTGGAAAATTTTTCCTTCGGCTTGATAGCGGTGTGTTTCGTGGATTCTGTAAAGTATCTGCTCATATTTGGCAGCTAAGTTGGCGAGAGGTTCTGATAGTGGTTCGTACAGTTCTTCCATAGCGATCAAGATGTCTTCTGCTATTTGATCTATATCAAAGGTCGTTTGGCGAACCTTTGCTAGGCTAGTGGCTTTGTCAAGAGTAAAGTACTCTTGATTGACATTGATTCCAATACCAATAATGGCATAGTCTATTTGAGCTCCTCTAAGTGTGTTTTCGATGAGTATGCCGCCTATTTTTTTGTCGCCATAGTAGATGTCGTTGGGCCATTTGACTTTGAGTCCTGGAGGTAAAATAGGGGATAAAGCTTCGTGAACAGCTAATGAAATCATCTGATGGAGTCGGAACTGATGGGAGATGTGTAGCGATCTAGGCTGGAGAACGATAGAATAGGTCAGGTTCTTGCCAGCGTCGGACTGCCACGTGTTGCCACGCTGACCTTTGCCATGGGTTTGATCAGCGGTCATGACGATCAGTCCTTCAGAGGCGTGCCGATTGTTAACCAATGACATGGCGATTTCATTGGTAGAGTGACATTGTGGCAGAAAGATCACCTTTTTTCCTATAAATCGAGTTTTGGCAAAGAATTTATGCAAGATTAATTGATTAATTTTGTACGAAATTATAGACAATATATGACAGAAGTAAAGGAAGCCCAGAAATCTGATAGTTTAGAAGAGGTAGTGGTTCAAGGAATGCAGGAAAGAAAGGCTTCAGATATAGTTGTCATTGATTTGAAGAATATAACCAACTCAGTTGCTAATTATTTCGTAATTTGCTCTGGTACTTCGGATACTCAACTAGAGGCGATAGCCCAATCAGTGGAGGACGAAGTATACAAGACCTTGAAAATAGACCCATGGCATAAGGAGGGTAGAGAAAACAAAGAGTGGATTTTGCTCGATTATGCCGATGTAGTGGTTCACATCTTTAGAAAAGATCGAAGAGAATTTTACTCGCTCGAAAAACTGTGGGGCGATGCTATATTGACTCAGATCGAAGATTAATAACCTAGAATAGGAATAAGCGTTAACAAAGACTTTTAGAATAAAATTATAATGGCGGAAAAACCAAAAAATAAAAATACAGCCACACAACCCAATAAGCCCAATTATCAGATTTGGGTGATTATTGGCTTGATGACTTTCATCTTTGGCATCTCGTATTTTTCCAATAACAATTCAGCAAAGGAGATTTCTTTTAAGCGATTCGAAAGTATGGTGCTCAGTAATGACATCAAGAAAGTGACGCTGATAGGGAATCAAAATATCGTGGAAGTAACGCTGAACGAGGAGGCATTAGACAATAGCAAATACAAGCTAGAGCTAGAAGATCAGAATAGTCTGGGTATGTCTACAAACGGCCCTCAGTATTTCTTTAAAATAGAGAGCAAGGATATATTCGTCAAGAAAAAAGACGAATTGAATGCTAGGCTAAATAATGGCCCACAGTACGAGTACTTGGTTGATGAGCGTTCGGATTATACCAATATTTTCTTGAATTCTGGATTTTTCATCATCATCATCTTCGGGTTTTGGTTCTTGATGAGAAGAATGACCGGTGGAGGAGGCCCTGGTGGACAGATTTTTAATATCGGAAAATCTAAAGCGGCGCTTTTTGATGCGGAGAACAAAGTCAAGATTACCTTTGACAATGTAGCAGGTCTAGACGAAGCGAAGGAAGAAGTAAAGGAGATCGTAGAGTTCTTGAAAACGCCTACCAAATTCACCAAACTAGGGGGTAAGATTCCGAAGGGTGCATTGCTCGTAGGCCCTCCTGGTACAGGTAAGACTTTGCTGGCAAAGGCTGTCGCTGGAGAGGCTGGCGTGCCTTTCTTTACGCTGTCTGGTTCTGACTTTGTAGAGATGTTTGTGGGGGTAGGTGCAGCGAGAGTGAGAGATCTCTTCAAGCAAGCCAAAGAAAAGGCACCGTGTATTGTGTTTATCGATGAGATCGATGCAATCGGTCGATCTAGAGGAAAGGGGCAGATGCCTGGTTCTAATGATGAAAGAGAAAATACGCTTAATTCTCTGTTGGTAGAAATGGATGGATTTTCTACAGATACTGGGGTGATTATCCTAGCAGCAACTAATAGGCCAGATGTATTGGATTCTGCATTGTTGAGACCAGGACGTTTTGATAGACAGATTGGGATAGACAAGCCAGATATCATTGGTAGAGATGCTATATTCAAAGTGCACTTGGAGCCTTTGAAGGTTGCAAAAGATATAGATTCTAGAAAGCTAGCTGCTCAGACACCTGGTTTTGCGGGAGCAGAGATTGCTAACGTTTGTAACGAGGCTGCTTTGATCGCGGCTAGAAAGGATAAAAAGGCAGTAGATGCTATTGATTTTCAAGATGCTATCGATCGTGTGATTGGTGGTTTGGAGAAGAAGACGAAAATTATTTCTCCTGAAGAGAAAAAGATTGTAGCCTATCATGAGGCAGGTCACGCAGTGGCAGGATGGTACTTAGAGCATGCAGATCCATTGGTCAAGGTGAGTATCGTACCGAGAGGTTTGGCTGCCTTGGGGTATGCACAGTACTTGCCTAAGGAGCAGTACCTGTATCAAACGGAACAGCTTTTGGATGAAATGTGTATGGCACTAGGAGGTCGAGTTGCTGAGGAGATTATTTTTGGTAAGATATCTACCGGCGCGCTCAGCGATCTGGAGCGAATTACTAAAGTAGCCTATAGCATCGTGACGGTATATGGTATGAACGAGGCTATTGGTAACCTTTCTTTCCATGATTCTAAGCAGTCAGAGTATAATTTTAATAAGCCATATTCGGATGCTACTGCCGAGAAGATTGATAAGGAAGTGAAATCTATTATCGATCAGGCTTACGCGAGAACGAAAGCTCTGTTGATCGATAAGCGTGATGATCTTGAGAAAATTGCTCAGTCTTTGTTAGAGAAGGAAATTATTTTTCAAGCCGATTTAGAGCGTTTGATTGGAAAGAGGCCTTTCGAAAAGGAAACAAATTATGAGGCTTTTACTAACGGAAGCGGAAGTGATAAAGGACCTCAAGAAATGAAGAATGAGGAGGCACTAGAAGAGTTAAAAACTACTGTTAAGACTGAAGTAGAGGAAGAAGATTCTACGAACGAAAAAATGTAGAGAGGGATTGTGGTCGCTCTCTGCTGATTAATTATACTAAAAAACTAATTTGGGACTTTGTGTCCCATTTTTTTTGATGAATATCGACATCCCCATATTAGCTGAAGGTAAGAAGGTTTACTTCGCCAGTGATTTTCATCTGGGTGCGCCTGATTTTGAGACGTCTTTGGACCGGGAGCGACGGATCATAGCGTGGCTAGATTATGTTGCTGCTGATGCGCAAGTGCTATTTTTGGTGGGAGACTTATTTGATTTTTGGTTCGAGTACCGGCATGTTGTACCTAAGGGGTATGTGCGTTTTTTAGGAAAACTTGCGGAGCTGTCAGATCGTGGGATAGAGATTGTTGTCTTCGTAGGGAATCATGACCTATGGCTTGGCGATTATCTAAAAGAGCAGTTGGGTGCGACTATTTTGCATCAATCGCAGTCTTTGATCATAGGGGGACGGAAGTTTTTTATTGCACATGGGGACGGCTTGAATCCCTTGGATGGTAAATTTCGCGTAATCAAGAAAGTGTTTACTAATCCAGTTTGCCAATGGCTGTTTAGTTGGCTGCACCCTGATGTCGGGATTACATTGGCCAATTTATGGTCAGGAAAAAGCAGGCATAGTCAGAAGGGAACGAGTTGTGATAAGCATTTGATCGCACATAGTGAAAGGATGCAAGGATCTCAATACCATGATTTTTATATCTATGGCGATAGTCATGTAGATCGCTATCATGAGTTGTCAAATGGAGCTGTGTATTGCAATCTTGGAGATTGGATGGATAGAGATAGTTATGCTGAGTTTGATGGGGATGAACTGAAACTACTTTACTTCTCGCTATGAGATCGATACTTGTCATCGGATGTGTACTAGTTTGGTCGATGGATGTCTCAGCACAGTGGAGACTGTATAAGGAGGTTAGTTGGAAAGATGCTGATCAGTTGGAGTTGGATGGCAAGGGTGCGATGTATGTCACTAGGACTAATGGGGATTTGGCGAAGTTCACTGCTGATGGTAGCTTGATGTTGGAATACTCACCGCTCGTCAACAATAGAGTGCAGCAGATAGATTTTAATAGTCAGTTCAAAGTGTATTTGTTCTATCAAGATTTTCAAGAGATTGTTATTTTGAATCGATACCTATCGGCTCCTGTCAAATATAATTATGCGGACTTTGGTTTTGGGTTTGTCTCAGATATAGCACCAGATTCACAGCAGACTATCTGGCTTGTGGATATGAGTAGTTTTTCTTTGATTCGAATAGACCCTGGACGAAATGAAGTGCTCGAAAGGAGGAGTCTCGCTCAAGTCCTAAACCAAGGAAGCGCTACTGATGTTGTCATAAAGAATCATGACAACCGGAGTTATTTGATAGACTCTAAACAAGGTGTTTTTGTGTTTGATAATTTGGGAAATTTTCTTTTTGAACTAGAGGTGGTTGCGGATGAGATAGGTTTTTTTAGAGATGAATTATATTATGTGAATGAAGGTATGTTACAGTTTGTGAACCTATACAGTCAAAAGAAGAGAGCTTTGCCCTTGCCTAAAGTCGCCTCTAATAAGTTTAGATATTTTGACGGAGTGCTCTACCTTCTTGAAGCAAACGGATTCAAGATATATAAGTAACTTAGCAATCGAAATGTTAGTGATGAGATGAAGAATTTCGTGTTGTTTTCTGTAGTGATTTTGGGGTCACTGTTTTTTTTGATGGCTTGTCAGAATGAGCCTGAATGTGATTTGGAGCGTCCCTATGACGAGATAAATATGGGGTTCTACGATTTCGAGACGTTGGAAATTGATACGTTGAGATATGATTTAATAGGAACAGCAGGGACAGATTCATTGTTGTACACGAGCGCTGATACTTTGTCCGTTTTTACTTTTCCTCTCAACCCATCTGCTGATACATTGGCTTATTATTTCGTAACAGGTGTTTCTATTGACACGATTCAATTGAAGTATGATAGGAAATTGGAATGGCTGTCTGAACGATGTGGTCCATTTTTTAAGTATCAAAACCTAAAGATAGTGTATCATACATTTGACTCTGTTTCGGTCATACAATCAACAATTGATAGTTCTATTGATGAAAATATTCAAGTATATAATTAGTCTGGCAGCCTTGCTGTCGGTGGCACAGGCTGAGGCACAGGTTTATGAAAAAAGAGTTAGGGACTGGAAACCTTCTGAGTTTTTTATTGCTGCTGATGTAGTTGGATTAGGGCGATTAGCTTCAGGGGATGTTCAGACCGAGTTTCAGGCTAAAATCGATTTTGATTTTTATTACTTAGCCGTAGATGCGGGACGGACTGTGCTAAGTTCAAGCGGTGATGGTTTTGATTATTCGAGTACGGGTAATTTTTTTAGAGTAGGGCCACAAATCAATCTTATTCCTTATAATAAGAACCGGAATGTTATATGTTTTGGGTTGATGTATGCACAATCTGATTTTTCGGATAAGATAGATTACTCACTTACTGCGGAGGATTTTTGGTCTGAAAAACAGCTGGCTTTTAGCAATGATGATTTACAAGCGAGATGGTTGGAGGCTACTATGGGCTTGAATGTACGAATAGCAGGTCCACTTTATATGGGATATACTATTCGTTTTAAATTGGCGAAAGACCTTGATGGTGTAGATACATTAGAGCCCTTTGAGATACCTGGCTATGGAGAGGCGTCTAAGACAAGTGTTTTTGGATTTAACTACTACGTGATTTACCGTTTTGGATTCAGGAAAAAGCCAGTACCAGCCAAACCACGTATGATATCGCCAAAGCAATCTGAAAACTAAAAAGCTAAAAGAGTATTAAGGGAAATGAAAAGCAGGATTCCTCCTGCTTTTTTGTTATTTGGCTATGACAGATTTTTCTGCTAGGATTTCTACTTCTTGACCAAAACCAATCTTTTTTCTAGCCTGAACTAACTTGTCCAAAGCAAAATCAATCTGCTCATGTGAGTGAGAGGCCATTAGAGAGAAACGAATCAACGAGTCTCCGCTTTTTACAGCAGGAGAGATGACCGGGTTCACAAAGACCCCATTTTCTACTAGGTACTGTGTCAGTTGAAATGTCTTTTCATTGTCACGCACGTATATCGGAATGATAGGAGACTCTGTAGGCCCAATTTCGAAACCTAATGTTCGAAGACTTGAAATGGTGTAATTGGTGTTCTCCCATAGTTTGTCCATCAATTCAGGATGTGTCTGCATCAGTTCTAGCGCAGCTAGTGCACTGGCTGCTGAGGATGGAGGAATACTCGCTGAGAATATTAAGGCTCTGGCATGATGCTTCATGTAGTCTATTGCTACTTGATCCGCAGCAACAAAACCACCGAGCGAAGCTAAAGATTTACTGAAGGTGCCTACTATAAAGTCTACATCATCAGTGAGACCAAAGTGAGAAGCCGTACCAGATCCATTTTCTCCGATGACACCCACTGCATGTGCATCATCGACGATTATTTCAGCACTATATTTTTTAGCAAGCTCTACGATCTGAGGGAGTTTGACGATATCTCCTTCCATGCTAAAAATCCCATCTACAACGATCATTTTAACAGCTTCTGGCGGGAGCTTGGATAACTGTGCCTCTAGAGAACTCATATCGTTGTGGCGGTACTTGATGACTTTGGAGAACGAGAGCCTAGTGCCGTCGATGATAGAGGCATGGTCAAACTCATCTAAGATGATGTAGTCATTGCGTCCCGTCATACAAGAAATAACACCTAGATTGGTTTGAAATCCAGTGCTAAATATGAGTGCAGCGTCTTTCTTGAAGAACTTTGCAAGTTTGTTCTCTAATTCGATATGAAGATCTAAAGTTCCGTTTAGGAATCGAGATCCAGCACATCCAGTACCATATTTTTCTATTGCCTTTTGTGCAGCTTCTTTGACTTTTGGATGGTTGGTGAGTCCTAGATAGCTATTGGAACCAAACATGAGTACCTTCTTGCCATTAATGATAACTTCAGTATCTTGATTAGAACCTATTTCTCTAAAATATGGATACAAGCCCGCTGCTTTCACTTCGTCAGCATATGTATATTTCGCAAGACGATCTTTTAAAATACTCATTAAGTAAGTTTATTTATAGGGCGATGCAGTTCCTAGTATTCTGATCGCCAGTTAATTCTATAATGTTTTTTCTGTTAGATTGCTTTTTTGTACAATCTGTGTTTTTTGTAAACATTTGCATTGATGTTTATCAACGCTTTGTTCATCATTTCGTTGCTCTCCAATATCCAAGAAGCCTCACCATAAAGTAGATTTTTGTTTTTGCTTTCTTCGAACGCTTTGGCATAGAAATATGCATCGATACCCAACTTCCTATATTCTTCGACAACTCCAAGGGTGATTACCCTCACTCGATCTATCTTTCTTTTGTAATAAAGTAACTTAAATATTCCGAACGGTAGGAGACGACCTCTTTTGATGTGTTTTTGAGCCACATTTAGATCTGGTAAGCTCAGTGAAAATGCAATGGGTTCTCCCTTTGCCTCAGCTATTAAAAGAAAGTCTGGATCTACTATGAGCTTCATGTCTTTGGCAGAGTGTTTGAACTCCTCCTCAGTCATGGGCACAAATCCCCAGTTTTTCTCCCAAGCCTTATTATATACTCGATAGAGTTTGTCTACTTCGTTTTTAAAATCTTTGAGGTTGGCTTTTCTTATGGTGATTCCTTTCGATTCTAACCGGTCTTTGAGTAGTCCAGACATCCTACTTAGTTTTTCGGGCATGTCCTTCGTGTAGACAATGTATGAAAGTAGCGTCATGTCAGTCTCAAATCCGTATGCTATCAAGAGGTCATTGAGGTACGGTTCATTAAAGGTCATCATGATTGTCGGAGGTAGGTCGTACCCCTCGATGAGCGTTCCGCAACTTTCGTTCGTGGATAGGTTGTACGGGCCTGCCATCTGTGATAGTCCACGTTCTGCTATCCAACTTTTCGCCTTGTCTAGTAGCGCATTGGCTACTTCTGAATCATTGATCACATCAAAAAAACCAAAATGACCAATCTCATTGGAGGTATATTCGATGTAATTGTTGTTTTTGATAGCGGCTATTCTTCCTACTATCTTTCCATCTCTCTCTGCTAAGAAGTAGTCTGCTTCAGAATGCAAGAAAAATGGAGCAGATTTTTTATCCAAAATCTCATACTGACTCATGTACAGTTCAGGGACATAGTTAGGGTTGGATGCGTATAAGTCGTGAGGGAAATCAATGAACTGTTTAAGTTCTTTTTTAGTAGAGACAAGCTTAATCGAAACCATTGGATAATTTAAAGTGGGTTAGCAGGCAACTGCGCATCGCACAAAGATATACTATTCAGCTATTATTTGGGGTAACTCTAGTTGAGATTGTGCGAGGGAGTGATTAAGATAAATCCTCTTTATGATTTTTGAATCTCAAAGAGGAGTAGTTGCTTGGGGTGCAACTGGTTTAGCTTAGTGGTATTTATGCAAAAAAAGAGCAGAATTTCTTCTGCCCTTCTCTAGTCGTTAAACTACTTATTCAGTCTCTTAGGTAAGTGAGGTTTCTTTTTTTTCACTTCCAACCCACGATGTTAATTCATTTTTATCAGAATAGTATGCTTTTGCACTATCTCTTAAATTATAATTTGAACTTAGTACTTGTCCGTAGGCTCCAGCAGATTTGATTTTGATTAAGTCTCCACGCTTTGTGATAGGCATTTCTAATTCACCAAAAACATCTGAACTCTCGCATATTGGACCTACTACAGAGTAGTTGTCTGTTCCTAGTAATGAGTCAGCAGTGATGTTTTCCATCTCGTGATAAGAGTCATAAAGTGCTGGTCTGATGAGTTCTGTCATGCCGGCATCTACGATTGCAAAGTTTTTTGTAGCTCCTTTTTTGACATAGAGTACTTTGGTTATCAAGGAACCACACTGGGCAACTACCGATCTGCCAAGTTCGAAATGAACCGTCTGACCATCTCGTACATTTAAATGTTCATGGAATACAGCAAAATATTTCTCAAAATCTGGAATTGGGTTTTGGTCAGGATTCAAATAGTCGATTCCTAGCCCACCACCTACATTGATGTGGTCGAGTTGAATTCCTTCTCCTTCGATCTCGTCTAACAGCGTGTTTACTTGGTTGCATAGTTTGATAAACGGATCCATCGATAGAATCTGAGAGCCAATATGGAAATGAATACCAGAGAGAGATAGAAATTCCATCTTTCGGATTTCGGCAATGGCTCGGCTCACTTCACTGATTGGAATGCCGAACTTGTTTTCGCTGAGACCAGTCGTGATTTTGTGGTGTGTTTTGGCATCCACATTTGGGTTGATTCGGAACGATATGTTCGCCACACGGTTGTTCTGCTCAGCGATTTCATTGATCACTTCTAGCTCCTCTATTGATTCGCAGTTGATACTATGGATGCCATTGGAGATGGCAGTATGCAGTTCTGCATCACTTTTGCCTACACCAGCGAGTACGATCTCTGATGGGTTGAATCCACAGGCGATGGACTTGGTGATTTCATTGCCACTCACGCAGTCTGCCCCTAGTCCATATCGCTGTATCGTCTGTAGTATTCGATCTTCTGCGTTGGCCTTGACAGCATAGTGTACCTTGAATTTTGAACTAGGTATAGCATCATTCAGCGCTTGAAGCGTGTTTTCTAATAGAGCTAGGTCGTAGTAATAAAAAGGGGTCTGTACTGCCATTGTTATCGATTTTACATTTTCGGTTCTTCAAAAGTATTTTTTAGTAGTCGGTGTGTGAAATAAATGTGAAATATTTTCATATACTTTGCGCTGTGTTAATAATTTAACAAATGAAGAAGATATCTGACATAGTTGAGGAGGGGATTCGTAAGATGCCTTTTGTGGAAGAAGCGATGAATGCTGGCTTGATCAATTATTCCTCATTGGCGAGGTTGTTACAGCCGTTTGTCTCTAAGGAGCTGATGAAGGAAGCTACCGAAGCGTCTATTTTGATGGCACTAAAGCGACGCTCTACGATGGGGACTAATTCACTTAATTTGAACCCTAAGAACTTTAGAGCACATATTGGTGATATTTTCGTTCGTTCGGGGTTGTCAACTTTTACTTATATCAATTCTTCGACGTTGACCGAAAACCAGACACGTCTACTCCATGAGATTCAGAGTATACCCGACACGTATTGTTCCTTTACTCAAGGGATGTATGAGCGCACGTTAATTATCAGTGATAATATATCGGATCGTGTGGAGCATATCTTCAAAAATGAGCAGTACCTGACTGGTAATAAAGAACTTAGTTCCGCAACAGTCATGCTAAAGGCATCTAATGTGCGTGCTTATGGGCTCTATTATTATATATTCAAAATGATTGCGTGGTATGGGATCAACATCATAGAGGTGATCTCAACATCCAATGAATTTTCGATCGTCGTGGAGTCAAAAAATATTAATGATGCATTTTCGGTCTTGATGAAGATCAAGACCGATGATAGTGCTATTTGAGTTTTATCATTCTAATAGATATGCTGCTGGATCGACATGTTTTCCATTTTGAGTGATTTCAAAATGTAGATGTGGGGCAGTAGTCCTCCCTGTATTACCAACCGTACCGATGATTTCTCCTTTTTTGATAGTTTGACCTGTCTCTACCATGATTTTGCCTAGATGAGCGTATATGGATTGGTATTCCTTGTCATGTTGAATGATGACCTTGTTGCCGTAAAACCCGTCAGGTTCTGCAAAGAGGATCACCCCATCTCCAGAAGCTTTAATGGGTGTGCCGCTAGGGCTTTTGAAATCTATTCCATGATGAGGCTTCTTGGTTTTCGAGATGGGGTCTACTCGCAAGCCAAAACTTGAAGTGATGACAGTCTCTGGCGCGATAGGGTGCATAGATGGTCTGTCTGTGATAGACACGTTAAACACGTAACAAAATATTGAAGCGGCGAGACTTGAGGTTAATAGTTGTTGTATCATGGTTTTTCGTTTTTGCTGAATAATAGGACTTGTTTGTTTTAATTCTGTAAACCCTTGGTCTCCAAAATCTAGTAGTGCTAGCGCATAGGCTTCTCGAAATTGCAAACCAGTGATCAAGTGTCTCTCTACCATACAGCAGATGTGATCTAGTGCCTCAGGTCTGAAGCCTGCGGATAGTTCTTTAGATTTTAGATCGTTGGATATATAGAGAATTTGATTGTTGGTGAGCATAAGGGCTTATTTGGTCAATTGAGGCTTGATGATGGCAAACATGGTCTTGGTGAAAGAAATGAATTCCTCAGCCCGAGCTGTTGCATTGGCTTGACCTGTTTCTGTTATGGAGTAGTACTTTCTTTTTCTTCCATTAAATATCTCTTGTTCTGAAGTAATAAGACTTTCCGCTTGTAGTTTGTGAAGAGTCGGATATAACGCTCCCTCGGTTAGGTTGATTTTGTCGTCGGTGAGAGACTTTACCCTTTGTGTGATTTCGTAACCGTACATTCTTCCACTATCCTGAAGCAGTTTTAGAATGATGGTTTTAAGTGTGCCTTTGATGAGTTCGTTTGAATACATAAGACAATTATACATAGTATTATTATGTATTCAAATTTTCCGTACAAATACCTATTGCATTCTCTTCTATTTTGAGGTATATAATACGTCTCAATTATTTATTTGTAATAGTTCTAAATAGCCTTATTTTACTACTTAGAAAATAAACGTAATCACCTGTTAATCAGTATATAAAGCAATGGATGAGAGGTGTAGGTGAAGAAGTGGGCTTTTTAGCGAGAAATCACCCTTTGAAATTGAAAAACCCGTGGCTACATTTGCAACCACTTTTTTGTAGTAAAAGGAAAGCAAAAACTGATGTTAAAAAAATATAGTTACAATTCAAATAAGGGTAGCTCGCTTAAAGGCTTGTTATTTCTTTCACTAATTTTTTCAGTTTTATTGACTCAAAATGTAGCGATGGCACAAGATGCTGGAACTACTATCCCCAGTGATGAGGCAGTAATATCTAGCGGAGAAAAATTATTCAAGGCCAATTGTACAGTCTGTCATGCGGTCAATGAAAAGGTAGTGGGACCTGCACTTAAAGACGTGCACAAAAGAAGAGATGTTGCGTGGATCACGGCATTTGTCAAGAACTCTCAAAAAGTAATCAGCAGTGGTGATCCTTATGCTGTTAAACTGTACGAAGAGTTTAATAAGACTCAAATGACTTCTTTTGATTTTGCTGACGAAGAGATACTGTCCATCGTCGCTTATTTAAAAGCGGAATCAGAAAAAGAACCAGTAGCTGCAGCGCCAGTTGCAGGAGATACTACAGGAGGAGCAGTCGCTACTGAGCAAGAGCCATCAGGGATGGTTAATATCTTGATGATCGTCATTTTGATCATTCTAGTGTTGATTCTTGTGGTTTTGGCAATGATTATTTCTGTACTTAAGAAATACCTTTCACAAAAGGACGAGCTAGCAGAAGAGGATAAGGAGATCGTTAATCAAACCTTTGATGTAGTCGCGCTAGTTAAGAGTAATGCGTTTTTAGGGTTGGTTGCTTTTATCTTTACGGCGATCGTTTTAAAATCCGTTATTGATGGATTGTTTACCATCGGTGTGCAACAAGGGTATGAGCCAACGCAGCCTATTGCTTTCTCTCACAAAATACATGCAGGAGATAATCAAATCGATTGTAACTACTGTCATACAGGGGTTAGAAAGAGTAAGAATGCCAATATCCCTTCTCCTAATATTTGTATGAACTGTCACTCGGCGATCAAAACCGAATCGCCAGAAATCCAAAAAATATATGCGGCTGTTGAAAACAACCAGCCAATCGAATGGGTGAGAATACACAACCTGCCTGATTTGGCCTACTTCAATCACTCACAGCACGTCGCTGTTGGGGAGATAGAATGTCAGACTTGTCATGGTCCTATCGAGGAAATGGATGTTGTATATCAATACGCCCCACTTACGATGGGATGGTGTATCAACTGTCACAGAGAAACTGATGTCAATGCCAAAGGCAACGAGTACTATGATAATCTGGTGGAACTACACGCAGAGCATAGCAAGGAGCCAATGAAAGTTGAAGACATTGGAGGACTCGAATGTGCTAAATGTCACTATTAATTAATTGAAAAGAATCTTTGGGATAGATATCATAAAATGAAAGAAACCAAAAAGCAATACTGGAAAGGATTAGAGGAATTGACCAAAAATCCAGAATTCGAGAAAAATGCTGAAAAAGAATTCCCTGAGTATTTGCCAATTAATGGTGAATCAGAAGGAACTGGAGCGAGTAGAAGGGACTTTTTGAAGTTGATGGGCTTTGGAGTTGCTGCGGCATCTTTGGCAGCTTGTGAGACTCCAGTGAGAAAGGCCATCCCTTATTTGAATAAGCCTGCGGATGTAGATCCAGGTATCCCTAACTATTATGCGACGACTTATGTCAATGGTAATGATTACTGTAGTGTAGTAGTAAAAACTAGAGAAGGTCGACCAATCAAGGTGGCTGGTAATAAATTGTCTTCTGTTAGTGGAGGAGGTACTTCTTCTCAAGTAGAAGCTTCTGTACTATCTCTATATGATAAAGAAAGATTGAAAGGTCCAGAGTTGGACGGCAAGTCTGTTTCTTGGGCTGATCTGGACAAAGAGGTGGCAAAGCAATTGGCTTCTGCTGGCAAGATTGCCCTCATTAGCAACTCTGTATTTTCTCCTTCTACATTAGCGGCGATTGATCAATTGAAATCAAAGTATGCAGGAATAGAGCATATCCAATATGATCAAGTTTCATTCAGCGGTATTCTTTCGGCCAATGAAAAGTCTTTTGGTTCAAGAGTTGTCCCTTCGTATGATTTTAGCAAAGCAGACACGATCGTGTCTTTCGATGCTGATTTCTTAGGTAACTGGCTGAACCATACGCTTCACAGCAAGCAATTTGCTCAGACTAGAAGATTAAGTGATAAAAAGAAGACCATGTCGAGGTTGTACTCATTTGAGTCAAACCTTTCTTTGACAGGGTCTAATGCTGATTATAGATCAGGGATCAAGCCATCGGAGCAAGCAACTTACGTGGCTAACCTCTATAACTTGATAGCGGCCAAAGCGGGTGCGAGCAAAGTGTCTGCTCCTAAGTTGGCTGATACGGCTGTACTGACGAAGGCAGCCAATGATCTATGGGCGAGCAAAGAGAAATCTTTGGTTGTATCAGGATCGAATGACGAAAACGTTCAAGTGATTATCAATGCTATCAACAACCTACTAGGTTGTTATAGCTCGACGATAGATTTAGCCGCTTCTGTTAACACCAGAAAAGGTAATGATACACAAATGGTAAACTTCATCAAGAGCCTCAATGCAGGTAACTACGGTGGAGTTTTGTTTTTTAACTGTAACCCGGTTTATGATCACGCATTGGGATCTAAACTAGCAGAAGGCTTGAAGAAGGCTAAATTCACTCTTTCTACTTCAGATAGAAAAGATGAAACGACTTCTTTGGTAAAGGCTTTAGCTCCTGATAGCCACTATTTAGAGTCTTGGAATGATTTTGAAGCAGTAGCAGGTAAGTTCAGTTTCTCTCAGCCTACGATTTCTCCATTGTTTGACACACGTCAGGCAGGTGAGTCATTCTTGGCTTGGGCAGGTAACAGCACTTCTTATTATGACTTCTTGAAGAACAAATGGTCAGCAGGTCAGTCTGGTGATGCACAAGGCTTCTGGGACAAGACATTGCAAGATGGTGTGATCGAAAACACGATAGAAGCATCAGCAGCGACTTTCAGCGCGGACTTAAATGCAGCAGCCAAAGGGTTGTCGACTACAGGTTCGGATATTGAATTGGTCGTTTATGAAAACTACAGCGTAGGTAACGGTACTCAGGCTAATAATCCTTGGCTACAGGAGATGCCTGATCCGATCACTAAGGCAGTTTGGGATAATTATTTGACAATTTCACCAGCGATGGCTAACGAGCTTGGGCTAGAGCTAGGAGATATGAAAACGCAGTTGGTAACCTTGACTGTAGGTAACCAAACCGTGAAATTGCCAGCACTGGTACAGCCAGGGCAAGCAAAAGGAACGGTAGGAGTAGCCATAGGGTTCGGTAGAACCAAAGCAGGTAAAGTCGCGAACGGTGTTGGTGTCAATGCATACCCTTTGATCAGTTACAAGTCAGGGGCTCAGAATCTCAACGTAACTTCAGGTGTCAAAGTAGAAATGAGTGGTGAAGAATACAGAATCGCTCAGACACAGACACACCAGACGTATATGGGTAGAGAGAATGTGATCCAAGAATCTATTCTTTCGAAATACCAAAAAGATGCAAGTGCAGGTAGAAGTCAACCAATGATCTCTACATACAGTGGTAAAGAGAAGCCAGGAGCGATCTCGCTATGGTCTGGTCATGAGTACCCAAACCACCACTGGGGTATGACCATCGACTTGAACTCTTGTACTGGATGTGGTGCTTGTACCGTTTCGTGTCAGGCAGAGAACAACGTGCCAGTCGTAGGTAAAGAAGAAGTCCTCAACCGAAGAGAAATGACTTGGTTGAGAATAGATAGATATTACAGCTTCGACGAAGAGATCGTGGATAGCAAAGGTGGAGCTCTGGCGAAAAACGCAGCTATGGAAGTAGCAGCAGCTGAGAATCCAGAGGTGACCTTCCAGCCGATGATGTGTCAGCAGTGTAACAACGCTCCTTGTGAGACAGTTTGTCCAGTAGCTGCTACCAACCACTCGACAGAGGGACTCAACCAAATGGCTTACAACAGATGTATCGGCACAAGATATTGTGCGAACAACTGTCCATATAAAGTAAGAAGATTTAACTGGTTCAAGTACCACGATAACGATCAGTTTGCAGAAAACACTTCAATGAACAATGATTTGGGTAAAATGGTATTGAACCCAGATGTTACTGTTCGATCTAGAGGTGTCATGGAAAAATGTTCTTTCTGTGTTCAGAGAATCCAAGCAGGAAAATTAGGAGCTAAGATGGAAGGTAGACGACCAGTTGATGGTGAGATTACTTCAGCATGTGCTGCTTCTTGTCCTTCTGAAGCGATTGTTTTTGGTGACATGAAAGACCCTAACTCTAGAATTTCACAAATGTTGAAACTAGAAGAAGGAGAGAATGGACCAGAAGTGAAGGAGCCAAGAGCCTACCATGTATTGGAAGAGCTTTCTGTGAAACCGAATGTGTGGTACTTCACGAAGATTAGAAATAAGGAAAACGAAAAGCAAGGTTAATAAATTAGATTAATATGCACGCAGAAGCAGTAGTTCGTAAACCGCTCGTCACGGGTGGTAAAACAGTTCACGACGTAACTGACGACATATGCAAAAGAGTAGAGGAGAAACCAGCCAAGTCTTGGTTGTTGGCCATGGCGATATCGCTGGGCTTGTTGACCTTCGGCGCTTATGCTGTATTCCGTTTGGTATGGGATGGAATTGGTAGCTGGGGATTGAATAAAACTGTAGGCTGGGCCTGGGATATTACCAACTTCGTGTGGTGGGTAGGTATCGGTCACGCAGGGACTTTGATTTCAGCGATTTTGTTGCTTTTCAGACAGCGATGGAGAATGTCGATCAATAGAGCGGCAGAGGCGATGACGATTTTTGCCGTTATATGTGCCTTGCAGTTTCCATTACTTCACATGGGTAGACCATGGATTGGTGCGCTTTGGGCTCTTCCACTACCTAATACATACGGTTCTCTTTGGGTGAACTTTAACTCACCGCTTTTATGGGACGTATTTGCGATTTCTACATATTTCTCTGTTTCACTTGTTTTCTGGTATATCGGGTTGATTCCTGATTTTGCTACGATTAGAGATAGAGCAACGGGACTTAGACAAAAAATCTACGGAACCTTGAGTTTCGGATGGGATGGTGCAGCGAAGACTTGGTCTAGATATGAAACTGTCGCTTTGGTGTTGGCAGGTTTGGCTACACCACTTGTACTATCGGTACACACGATTGTATCTTTTGACTTTGCTACGTCAGTAATACCAGGTTGGCATACGACGATTTTTCCTCCCTACTTTGTGGCAGGAGCGATCTTTTCAGGTTTTGCGATGGTATTGACGCTTCTCTTGGTGACAAGAAAGGTTTATAAATTGGAAGATTATATTACCATGGAACACATGGAGCTGATGAACATCATTATCATGGTGACAGGTTCTATTGTTGGGGTAGCATATATCACGGAGCTTTTCATTGCATGGTATTCAGGTGTCGAAGGAGAGCAGTATGCTTTCTTGAACAGGGTGAGTGGCCCCTATGCTTGGGCATACTGGTCGATGATGACCTGTAATGTGATCTCTCCACAGTTATTTTGGTTCAAGAAAATCAGAACCAACATCGCGGCAACTTTCGTAATCTCGATCATCGTAAACATCGGAATGTGGTTTGAGCGATTTGTCATTATTGTGACATCACTACACAGAGA
Organism: Reichenbachiella agariperforans; assembly: GCF_900142205.1. GTDB lineage: Bacteria > Bacteroidota > Bacteroidia > Cytophagales > Cyclobacteriaceae > Reichenbachiella > Reichenbachiella agariperforans. Next base: position 211,825 of record NZ_FRAA01000004.1, on the reverse strand, counting down.
TTTCTTGCCTTCATCTTGGGCAATGTTCTATCCGACTTGGGTAGATATGGGGGTTTATATTTTCACTTTCGGATTGTTCTTTACTCTTTTCTTCCTATTTGCTAAGTTCTTCCCAGTGATCAACATGGCAGAGGTGAAAAGTATTGTAAAAGCTACTGGAGAAAAAACTGACAAATAAAATGAGCGGAAATAAGAATTTTGTACTTGGTGTATATGATGACGAGGACTTGTTGCTAAAGGCAATCAAGGATGTACGTCAAAGCGGAGTGAAGATTTACGAAGTATTCTCTCCATTTCCAGTTCATGGAATAGATGATGTTTTGGGATACAAAGGATCGAGATTGTCAGTAGCAGCATTTATTTTCGGGTTATTGGGTACTACTCTGGCTTTGACGATGCAGATTGGTATGATGACTTTTGATTGGCCGATGATTATCGGGGGTAAGGATTTCTTTCCATTCCCTACCTTCATACCTGTGACATTTGAGTTGACAGTGCTCTTGGGTGCTTTTGGTATGTGTGGTACTTTCTTCGTAGTGAGCAACCTGAAACCATGGGCTAAGCCAAGAATATTTGATTTGAGAATCACGGATGATAAACACATCGTCGCTGTGGATCTTGATAAGAATAGCATGAGCGAAGAAGAAATCAAGAAGGCTCTTGCCGCATCAGGTGCGCAAGAAGTCAATAACAAAAGTTTTGAATAATTCAACTGGAGTCGAAATTACGAAATGATGAAATTGAATACATATATAAAAGGAATTGCCATCGTAGCAGGAGCGTATATCATGACGTCTTGTGCGGCTGGTGTCGATAATACTGGGGTGGAGTATGCTCCCCAGATGTATCACTCAGTTCCTTACGAGGGGTTGGTTCAGGTCACAGATACAGAGGCTGGTAGATGGTTGACTTCACATGAAGGTGGAGAGGCTGAGTTTTACACATCCAACCCTAACAATCCACATACAATGAACATGCGTGAGCCAGTAGCTAATACGGTCAGAAGAGGAAGCTCTCTACCGTATAGAATCCCTAAGGATTCTATCGAATTGGCGGGTGAGGTTATGAAGAACCCATTGCCAGAGACGGATGAGATTTTGGCAGAAGGGAAAGTATTGTTCACAAGGTTTTGTTGGCACTGTCATGGTGATGCTGGTTTGGGTGATGGTCCTGTAGGACAAAAATTCAAAGGGGTAACTCCATATACTTCACGTGCTGTGAAAGATAAGCCAGAGGGGCACATCTTCCACGTGATTACACACGGTAAAGGCAGAATGGGCTCACATGCTTCGCAGCTCAGTATAGAGGAACGATGGAAAATCGTTCGTTATGTTCAAACGCTACAAAATCAATAATTCTTAAAATAGTAAAGTAAGATGAGCGACGAAAAATATATATTTTCAGCAGGAGCTAAAAAGAACATTTTTATTGTCCTAGCAGTGGGGATAGTCTTAGCTGTTTTGGGAGTTATCTTAATGAACTCAGGTGGACATCATGACGCACACGGTACAGATCACGTTGTAGAAGCTGCCGCATCACATGGTGATCACGCCGTAGCTGCACATGACGAACACGGTGCTGAGGCTGCTGGAGAGCATCATGGTGGATACCACTGGACACATAGATTGAAGGCTAACCTTTGGATCAACAATCTGTTCTTTACAGGTCTGGCGATCATAGGCGTATTCTTTATTTGTATTCAATATGTCGCACAGGCAGGTTGGTCTGTAGGTGTGAAAAGAATTCCAATGGCTATGGCAAGCTGGTTGCCGATAGCAGGTGTTTTGATGGCAGTTGTTTGGTTGTTGTCTAACCACGAATTGTTTCACTGGACACATGCTTCATTGTACGATGTGAATAGCCCAGATTTTGATGCAATTATTAATGATAAAAAAGGATACCTAAACTTCGGGTTCTACATGGGTAGAATGGTGTTGTTCTTTGGTGTGTGGTATGTACTGTTTCTACAAATAAGAAAGCACATGTTGGCCGAGGATATTGAAGGAGGCGTCAACAGATGGAAGAAGCTTGTTGGTTTGTCAGCAGTGTTTATTGTATTCTTCGGTTACTCTTCATCAATCGCTGCATGGGATTGGGTGATGTCTATTGACCCACACTGGTTCTCTACTATGTTTGGCTGGTATGTATTTGCGAGTTGGTGGGTATCAGGATTGGCTTTCATTGCATTCGTAGCTATTCTACTAAAGGACAAAGGATACCTTTCTGTAGTGAATGCAAATCACTTGCACGATTTAGGGAAGTTCGTCTGGGGTTTTAGTATTTTCTGGACGTATATCTGGTTCTCACAGTTCCTTTTGATTTATTATGCGAACATTCCAGAGGAGACTATTTACTTTGTAGAGCGTTTGAAAAGTGATTTTTACTCTAAGATTTTCTTTATGAACTTGGTTGTTAATTTTGTGCTGCCATTCTTGTTGTTGATGACAAGACAGTCAAAAAGACACGCTAGAATTTTGAAAGTTGTTTGCCCAATCGTTTTGGTTGGACACTGGTTCGATTTCTACTTGATGATTACACCAGGTGTATTGAAAGAGAACGGGGATTTTGGATTCTTAGAAGTGGGAATGATGATGATTTATGCATCTGCATTCGTGTATGTTGTACTACATTCTTTGGCTAAATATCCTTTGGTTGCAAAGAATCACCCGATGTACAATGAGACTTTGCATCACCACATTTAGTAGATAAATAAGACATTAATATATAAATAATAGGCATGTTGAATTTTGTAATCTTAGTATCGGTTATTCTAATAGGGGCCATATTGGTCACCATATTTAGAGCCCATACGCTGGTACAAGTAGTAAGAGGAAACAAAGACGGAGAGTCTTTAGGGAAGAGTAATAAGGTGAATGCCGCACTGTTTCTTGTATTCTTGATCGGCGGTATCGTTTTGTTCTTTGGATATTCTTACACGCAGTTTGATAGATATACTGTACCTGTTGCTTCTGAGCACGGAGAGGTTACTTTTAAACTTTTCTGGATCACTACTGCAGTGACTACTGCAGCGTTTATCCTCACACATATCGTATTGTTTTGGTTTGCATACCGCTACCAACACAAAGCGGGTAATACTGCGAAGTTTTATCCGCACAATGACAAGTTGGAGTTGATATGGACAGTAGTACCAGCGATCGTTTTGGCACTGTTGATTTTTGATGGTTTTAGAGCTTGGGTAAAGATCACGGATCAAGCACCTGATAATGCAGAAGTCATTGAGATCATGGGATACCAATATGCATGGGCATCTCGATATCCTGGAGCGGATGGAAAACTCGGCCCTTATGATTACAAATTGATCGATTTTGAGAACCAAATGGGAGTCGATTTTACCAACCAGTTTTCAAAGGATGATTTTATTCCTAGAGAGATTCATATTCCTAAAGGGAAGCCTGTATTGTTTAAGATACGTGCAAGAGATGTGATTCATAGTGTATATGTACCTCACTTTAGATTGCAGATGAATGCTGTGCCAGGAATGCCGACACAGTTTTGGTTCGTACCCACTAAGTCAACTGCTGATATGGCAGAGGAGACGGGTAATCCAGATTTTACCTATGAGCTTGTTTGTAACAAGATTTGTGGAAAAGGACATTTTGCGATGAGAGCAACTATAGTGGTAGATGAGCCAGCTGAGTATGAAAAGTGGAAAGCTTCACAGAAATCTTGGTTGTCTAAGAATCCTGAATATTTATCAAGTTTACAACCTGCTAGTCCTGTAGTGACTGAGGCAGCAAAAGAAGAGATTGAGGAAGCGCAAGCTTCACTATAATAGAAGAGATATGGCAGTTACTGAAGTACAATTAGATGAGCATGTAGAACATGCAGCGCATGATGATCATGAGCATCATGGCAATTTTGTGACGAATTATATTTTCTCACAAGATCATAAAGTCATTGGTAAGCAGTTTTTGATTGCAGGTATTTTTTGGGCGATTATAGGTGGTGGTTTATCTATCATCTTCAGATTGCAATTGGGTTTCCCTGACATGAACTTAGAGTGGTTGAGACCACTATTAGGTGGATGGATCACCGAATCAGGTAAAATCGATACAGAGTTTTATCTAGCTTTGGTCACTATGCATGGTACCATTATGGTATTCTTTGTGTTGACGGCTGGGTTGAGTGGTACGTTTAGTAATTTCTTGATTCCGCTACAGATAGGGGCAAGAGATATGGCTTCAGGGTTTATGAACATGCTGTCGTTTTGGTTCTTTATGTTGTCTAGTGTGATCATGTTTATCTCACTTTTCATTTCTACAGGACCTGCTGCAGGGGGGTGGACAATTTATCCACCGTTGAGTGCGTTGCCTCAGGCTATATCTGGATCTGGTCTAGGTATGACGCTGTGGTTGGTGTCTATGGTGTTCTTTATTGCTTCGCAGCTACTAGGTGGTATCAATTATATCAGTACGATTATCAACTTGAGAACCAAAGGGATGTCCTTTACGAAAATGCCTTTGACGATCTGGGCGTTTTTCTTAACTGCTATTCTAGGTTTGTTGTCGTTTCCTGTATTGGTGGCTGCTGCATTACTATTGGTATTTGATAGATCATTTGGTACTAGTTTTTATTTGTCAGACATATTCATCGGAGGAGAGGCATTGCCTAATTCGGGTGGTAGCCCGATCTTGTTCCAGCACTTGTTCTGGTTTCTAGGTCACCCAGAGGTTTACATTATTATTATGCCTGCATTGGGTATTACTTCTGAGATTATATCTACTAACTCAAGAAAGCCGATCTTTGGTTATAGAGCAATGATTGGTTCTTTGATGGGTATTGGCATTCTGTCTTTTGTCGTATGGGCTCACCATATGTTTGTGACAGGTATGAGCCCGTTCTTGGGGTCTATCTTTATGATTTTGACCTTGATTATTGCTGTTCCTTCAGCAATTAAATCTTTTAACTATATAACTACGCTGTGGCAAGGTAATATTCGATTTACATCAGCAATGCTGTTCTCTATCGGATTGGTTTCTTTGTTTATCTCTGGGGGTGTCACAGGTATCTTCTTAGGGAACTCTGCTCTGGATATATTCTTACATGACACCTATTTTGTAGTAGCTCACTTTCACCTTGTGATGGGTAGTTCGGCATTCTTTGGTATGGTGGCAGGTATTTATCACTGGTATCCTAAGATGTTTGGTCGTATGATGGATGAGAAATTGGGGTATATCCATTTCTGGTTGACATTTATAGGAGTGTACCTTGTGTTCTTCCCATTGCATTACATTGGTATAGCTGGATTTCCTAGACGATATTATTCATTCACCAACTTTGATGCGTTCTCAGATTTTGCAGATCTCAACATGTTCGTGAGTGTAGCAGCAATTTGTACATTTGGTGCACAGTTTATCTTCTTGTTCAACTTCTTCTATAGCATGTATAGAGGTAAGAAGGCGTCTTTGAACCCTTGGGATTCGAATACACTAGAATGGACTACACCACGTGAGCCTGGTCACGGTAACTGGCCTGGTGAAATACCGACGGTATACAGATGGCCTTATGATTATAGTAAGCCTGGTTCTGAGTCTGATTTTATCCCGCAGACCGTTCCTTATACTAATACTCCTGAATCTAACCTGCCTCATGAAGCTGAAGAAGCAAAGAATGAAAAGGTCTAGTGAATGAATACAGAACCTAAGAAAAGGTTTTTTAGAAGACTTAATTTAGTTACGATCATTGCCGTTTACTTTTTGATATTAGTAGGCGGCATTGTTCGTAGTACAGGGTCTGGTATGGGGTGTCCTGATTGGCCAAAATGCTTCGGGGCTTACACGCCTCCGACTCATGTGAGTGAACTTCCTGAAAATTATAGGGAAATATATGCCGAGAAACGCATAGAAAAAAATCAACGTCTTGCCAGGGTACTGGAGGGATTGGGGTTGGATGAGCTGGCACGGGAAGTCGTGGCAGGTGAGAAGGTTCAAAAAGAGCAAGAGTTTAATTTTACTAAAACTTGGATTGAATACCTGAACCGGTTGACGGGTGTTTTGATTGGCATATTTATCATTTGTTGTGTGGTCAGTACTTTGACGTTTTTTAAGTCAGATCCTCGGGTTTTTTATCTCTCGTTTGGCGCATTGGTGTTGGTCGTTTTTCAGGGCTGGACGGGATCCTTAGTCGTTAGTACGAATTTGTTGCCTGGCTTGATTACGTTCCACATGGTTTTGGCCATTGCGCTCATTGCTTTGTTGATTTATACTCGCTTTTACATAGGAAAGTCGAAGATTGTGGGACTGGTAAGCTACAAGCCTGCCAAAGTGAGAAGACTGTTGTTGTTTTGCATGATTTTGTTTTTTGCACAAGTACTGTTAGGGACTCAAGTTCGAGAAGCTGTAGATCTAATTGCGGACACATTGGGAGAGGCGAATCGTTGGGACTGGATCGAAAATCTAGGGATTGTGTTTTATATCCACAGATCTTACTCTATTATATTACTGCTTTTGCATGCTTTCTTGATCTATCGTTTGACTAAGAGCATTGAGAATTTTTCGACTTCCAAGTACTTGGTGTGGAGTTTGTTATTTTTGGTAGTATTGGAGATTTTGACAGGAGTCGTTTTGTCGTATTTTGCACTACCTTATTTTATCCAACCTGTCCATCTGCTGCTCGCTATTGTTATCTTTGGCGTTCAGTACTTTTTGTACTTAATAATAAGTGAAAAGTCTGTAGACTTGACTGAGTAAAATGCATAAGATAGATACAGATATAGTGACGTTGAGTGGGATGCAAAAAATATCATTGTACATAGCATTGTTGAAACCTAGGTTGTCATTTTTGGTGGCATTTTCTTCTGGTTTTGGATATATACTAGCGGCACATTCCGATATTAACTGGAGTGTACTGCTGTTGTTGTCTTTAGGAGGCTTTCTAGTGTCGGGTGCATCGGTTACAATCAATCAGGTGTTAGAAGTAGAGTATGACGCTATGATGGAGCGAACCAAAAATCGTCCCTTACCTACTGGTAGTATTACAAAGAAGGAAGCCATAGTATTTGCCTTTTTTGTAGCCATAGTGGGGTTGGCGATTTTGTATATGACCACTAACCCACTGACGGTGGTGTTGTCATTCATATCATTGGTGCTATATAGTTTTGTTTATACTCCGCTAAAAAGAGTGGGGCCTATAGCTGTCTTTGTTGGGGCTATCCCTGGGGCATTACCGCCTTTGTTGGGTTGGGTTGCCTCTACGGGATATATTGGCCATGAGGCATTGATTATTTACGGTATTCAGTTCATCTGGCAGTTCCCACATTTTTGGGCGATAGCTTGGGTGGGAGATAAAGATTATAAAAAGGCAGGCTTCAAACTACTACCTAATAAGGGCGAAAAGGATTTGAATACAGCAATCAATATCATGGTGTATACCTTGTTTTTGTTGCCATTGGGATTGTTGCCAGCTTATTTTGGGATTACAGGAATCAACTCAGCGATAATCGCTACAGTATGTGGAGCGGGTTTTTTAGCGCAGAGTTTTAATCTTATGAGAGATAATTCAGACAAGGCAGCGCTCAAAATCATGTTCGGTTCTTTTTTATATTTGCCTATCGTGCAAATTGCCTATTTACTTGATAAAATATAGATATGGAAATGGCCATGAATAAAACCAAAGAGAGTTCTTTTAGAATGCATCCGCAGAAATTTGCGATGTGGCTCTTTATTGTCACAGTGGTAATGTTATTCGCCGCATTGACTAGTGCCTATGTGGTGAAACAATCCAGTGGTGTATGGTTGGATTTCGATCTGCCGTTTATGTTTGATATCACTACAGGGATAGTGATCGTCAGTAGTGTGTTTATGCACATGGCATATCTGTCAGCCAAGCGAAACGAAGTTAGTAAGATTAGAATTTACCTTCTATTGACTGTATTGACTGGTATTTCTTTTTTGGTAGGTCAGTTGATCGCATGGCAGGAGTTAGTACAAGAAGGGGTTTTCTTTGTGGGAAACCCTGCTGGATCTTTTGTCTATGTGCTCTCAGGTGTACATGGTTTCCACTTGTTGAGTGGAGTAGTGTTTCTTTTGATCGTCGCTGTAGCGGCATTTAAATATAAAGTACATTCGACGAGTTTAGTTCGAATAGAAATGTGTGCAACTTATTGGCATTTTTTAGGTGGACTTTGGTTGTATTTATACTTATTTTTGACTCTTAATCATTAATTAAACTAGATAATATCATGGCTGGAACGGCAGTAGTAGTAGATAGCAATGAGAACCTTTGGAATGGGGGGACAGAGCCATTGAAAGCGAGTTATGGAAAACTGATGATGTGGTTTTTCTTGCTTTCTGATGCGTTTACATTTACATCATTGCTCGCTACTTATGGATTCATTCGATTTGCACATCCTGCATTCGAAGGTGAAATCGAAAATTTTGTTTTTTCTCAAGAATATTGGCCTATCCCAGAGATGGTATTCAATGCAGTACCATTCTTACATGGTATCCACTTGCCGTTGGTATTCGTGGGGATCATGACTTTTATCTTGATTTTGAGTAGTGTAACTATGGTTTTGGCTGTAGATGCTGGACATAGGAATGATAAAGTCGCAGTAGAAAAATGGATGTTGTGGACTATCCTTGGTGGGTTGACTTTCTTAGGTTGTCAGGCTTGGGAGTGGATGCACTTTATCCACGGTACTGAGGCTGGTGGACAATTGTTAGACGGGTCTTTCTTTCATGGAGCGAACCTCTCGCTAAATCAATATGGCCCTCCTAACTTTGCAGCACTATTCTTTTTCATTACTGGATTTCACGGTTTTCACGTTTTCAGTGGTGTCGTGATTAATTTCATCATCTTCTATCAAGCCACGACTGGTGTGCTAGAGCGAAGAGGTACGTATGAAATGGTGGAGAAAGTAGGCTTGTACTGGCACTTTGTAGATTTGGTATGGGTATTTGTATTCACCTTCTTTTACTTGGTATAAAAAACTGATAGATAGACATGGAACAAGAAATTAAAGGACTGGACGTGACTCCAGTAGATAAAGACAAGATCAAAAAAATATGGAAGGTGACTGCCATCCTATTTTTGGCGACAGTGGTTGAGTTTATTATTGCATTCACAGTGGGAGCTGGTGCATTGAAAACTACTGTTTTCATCCTCTTGACTATATTCAAAGCATTTTACATTATCGGAGAGTTTATGCATTTGTCGCACGAGAAGAAAGGCTTGGTGTGGATGATTGTAGCCCCTACCGTTTTCTTGATGTGGTTGATTGCTGCGTTTTGGATTCAAGGAGAGGCGATATTCCAAGCGATATTTGGAAGCTAATTCTGATAGATTATAATACTAACTATGCCGTCACTAGACGGCATTTTTTTTGACCCAATGAAAATATTCAAGTCTATTGCTTTGCTGCTTCTGCTGTTTCTACCAGGAGCTATTTACTTGTTTCTCCAAGGGTTTGGGAAGAACAAATTTGATATTCCGATCTACTATTCGACAGGAGTCGATACGCTGACAGCATGTGGTCAGCTGATGGTAGCTGGTCAATACCATGTCGATCCGATACCCGCTATTTCGGGTCAGTTGATGGATAAGGTGACGTTGTATGATTTTGGCGTATTGTCTGATTCGAACTTTGTATCTCAGCGAAATAACTTATTGACTTTCTTGACTAAGTTTAAAAGCGAAGAGCGTCTTCAGGTAGCGTCACTTTATACGACAGATTCCCTTTATACGACATTAGAGGGGTACTCAATCTTGAAATATGTGCGTGTAGATTCATCGATTTTTAAGACTTTTGTGTCGTGTCAGTTATTCGTGTTTGACGGAGATAAGGCATCTTCAGAAGCGCTACCTATGGTGTTGGTGGATAAAGAAAGGAAAATCAGAGGGTATTTCAATCCTAATGATTTGGAAGAGATAGATCGGCTAAATATCGAGGTTAATATTTTGTTAAATGAGTAAGATGAATAATAAGAAAATGGCCATGACTGTAGTGGCTGCCCTGTCGATAATAGTACCTGCGTTAGTAGCAGTATTGATTTATTCACCGTATAAAATTTCTGCAGATTATGATTGGTTGAGGAGTATTCCTGCCTTCAATGCGACGATCAATTCTATGACTGCTATTCTATTGATTGCAGGCGCTGTAATGGTTAAGAAGGGGAATATTCAAGGACATAAAATTGCCATGTCGAGTGCGTTAGGGTTAGGGGTGTGTTTTCTGTTGGCATATGTCTTGTATCATGCGACGGTGGAGTCTGTGATATTTGGGGATGTGAATATGGACGGTGTATTGGATGATCAAGAAGCTCTCAGTGTGGGGACTATGCGTAGTGTGTATTTGACGATACTGCTGTCCCATATTTTGTTGTCTGCGGCGGTGGTGCCTTTTGTATTACTTGCATTTTATTTTGCGATTGCCCAAGAGTTTGATAGACATAAGAAGATTGTGAAGTTCACTTGGCCGATCTGGTTGTATGTATCTGTGACCGGTGTAATTGTCTATCTTTTGGCTAGCCCTTATTATTCAGTATAAAATTCGAGTCATGAGAAATCGAATCTTTTTAACATTCATTTTGGTAGTAGCACAGGTGACTGGTGCAATGGCACAGTGTGCTATGTGTAAAACCACTATCGTCAACAATGTGAGTAACGGTGAGTTGGCATTGGCCGATGGGTTGAATTTTGGTATTATGTATTTGTTCGTAACGCCGTACTTGGCGATTGCATTGATTGGTGGAATTTGGTTCTATAAGTATAAAAGACATGGGAAAAAGAAGTTCAACACAAGCGCTGCTTGAGTGTAAATGTCCTAGGTGTAGAGAAGGTGATATGTTTAAGACTTCCCTTTTTCGCAAGTGGTACGACCGAGAAATGTTGCCTAGCTGCTCGGTATGTCAACAGTCTTTTGAACCAGAACCAGGGTTCTATTTTGGAGCCATGTTCGTGAGCTATGGTTTTTCAGTTGCTATCACTTTTGTAGTGGGCTTTGTTCTCTTTAATTTTTTTGGAGATCCCGAATCATGGGTGTATATCACAGTACTTGGCATAGTGATCGCCTTGGTTTGGCCTATCATGTATCGCTATTCTAGAGCTATATTTCTACATGTTTTTGGAGGGATAAGGTTTGATTCAAAATACATAAATGAGTAATTCTTTGTGTATTTTGTGATCTAAACTAGATCGTACTATTTTCAACGCTACTATTATAAAACTCTTTGCCTTCTTGGCTGCTATTTCCGTGCTGATTTTGGCAGGGCTGTTTGGCTATTCTCACAAGAATGAGGCACAGATAGCTACTGAAATAGAAGCAGCCGTAGCATCTGCTATAGATCAGATTCGTGAATTTGAATCGATGTTAGAGAAGGGAGAGATTCCGGCAGATACCGATCCGATTGACTATGTGGTGTATGATGTTCGAGGAGACGTGCTTCGCTGGTCGGACAATTCTTACATCCCTCCTTTTGAATATTTTCCTTTTCGTACGAGTGACCTGATTATAGCCAATGATCAAGGGGAATTTTTATATCAAAAAAAGCGATTCGAATGGCATGGCGATGATGCTTATATGGTAGTGATGATCCCCCTTAGGAGGAAATTTAATCAGTCTAGTACCTACCTCGACGATGTGTATAACCGGGACATCATCTCGCACAATGTCAAAATTACAGATGATCCTAATTTCATTCCTATTCAGTATCAGGAGGAAACGCTATTTACCATAGCATCTAATGGGCAAACCTACTACAATGACCTGATCAATAATTTTATAACGGGGCTACTCTTTCTGCTGCTGATATGCATATTCGTGCTACTGTTTCAGGTCGCATGTCGAGTCAATAGAGGCTATGGTTTTGTGTTTGGAGTTGGTGTTATTTTCTTGGAGTTAGTCGTGCTACGAGGGACTATGATTCTAGTAGAGTTGCCGAGCTCTTTCGTCAAGATGAGCATTTTCCAACAGAGTGTATTTACCTACGACTGGTTCTACTATTCGCTCGGTGATAGTGTGATTAATTATGGTATGATAGCAGTACTGTTAGCGTTCATAATTTTGTACGGGAGAGATTATATCCGAACACTATCTGGAAGACAACTGACGGTATTGGGTAGTCTACTGTTGATTGCGAGCTACTGGGCACTATTTGCATTGCTCAATACGATCAGTCTCATACTGTCCAATTCACAAATTTCTCTGGATATAGCAGCGACGATGGATATGCCGTTCGAGCGAATGACTTGTTATTTCCTAATCGGGTTGTTGTCAATCATTTTCTTCGGGGTGCATTACCTGGCATATATTACGATAGCTCATCTTAGGAATACTGCTAGTGAAATGCGCCTGCTACATATTGTCTCTGGAGTGGTCTCGTGTCTATTCTTCTTTTGGAAGGCTAGTTTCGTTTTGGCGTTTGGTCTCAATGTGATTTATATCCTTGGATTGTATGCATTTGATATGCCGCAGAGTCTGAAGACGTTAAAATTCGAAAGTATTAATTATTTGCTATTTACTGTAGTGCTCATTTCTATAGGGGGATCTTTTGAGATTTATAAATCCTATGAACGCAACGAGATTTATAGCATGCAGAAGTTTGCTACTTATCTACAAGTAGACCGTGATGTAGAAGGAGAATATCTCTTGTCTACGATATTAGAGCAAATCAAACAAGATATAGTTGTCAATAGCAAAATGCTAAACCCCCAGAGCCAACTCAAGGGGATAGAACGAAAGATTCAGCGAACCTACCTAAATACCTATTTTAGTGACTATGAGGTGGACATTCACTTGTTTGACAAAAACGGAATGGGGCTGTCACGGAAATACCGCCGTGTCTCGATAGAGGATGTCAAAGAAAAGTATAGTGCGCCAGAGTTTCAGACCTCTTATGACAATGTGTACTATGATCGTAGGATGGATATCAACAAGCGAAAACGCTACATCTGTTACACCGAGGTGGAGCGATATGGAGATATCAATGGTTATGTAGAGATAGAATTGAGATTGAAAAAATTCTCATCCCGACGTGTATTGCCACAACTACTGCTCGATCGACGTATCAAATCTAGCAGTAGCTATAGTCATGCGCTCCTATCGGAGAACAATCTGATATATGTGTCAGGAAGTTATCCCTACGAATCGGACTTTGACACGACCTGGTTAGACAAACAAAACATATATGATCAAGGGCTGGAGCGTGAAGGCTTCCTTCACCTAGCCGCTGTGGTTGGGGATAAGGTTACGATCGTCTCCTCACCGCTTTATCTGACTCGTGACATAGTGTCCAATTTTTCTTTTTTGTTTGTACTGCTATTGATAGTCACCTGTTTGATAGGAGTAATTCGCTATTTGATCATTGGTCGGAATACTAATCTTAATTTCTCTACAAAGATTCTCATATTCACTGGGGGATCCTTTGTTATACCCCTGCTGCTGGTGGCCGTGGCAGTTTTGACCTCTACAGAAAACTCCTATCGAAAGGAAATAGATAAGACTAACCTCAAGCGAACCCTGCTATTAGCAGAGAATGTGAATGATATATTCATGGAGTTTGAAGTGCAGAGTAGCAATCGTGAGGATCTTGAAAATAGTGTTGCAGAGCTGGCCAACAATGCCTCGATGGATATCAATGTCTATGATACGAAAGGTAAATTGATCGCATCCAGTACGCCAGAGATATTCGAATCTGGCATCATTTCAGAATATATGAACTCTTCCGCTTTTCATGCCTTGTCTAATGACAAAAAGGAACAGATGGTGGCAGATGAGCAGATTGGATCTTTCCTCTACAAAACCATCTATGTAAGTATCAATTCTCCAGAGGACGGAAGTGTATTTGGCTACTTGGCAGCTCCTTATTTTGGATCGAAACTCCATCTAGAGCATCAGCAGCTTATCGTGTTTAGCAACATCATTATCATTTTTACTTTTGTATTTATGCTGTCTATAGGGATCGCATATTATGTAATCTCTCGTTTGACTCGACCCATCACGATTATTGCCGACAGACTGCACGATACGGGGTTTGTCCAGACGAATCAACCCATAGACTGGGAGTCGGATGACGAAATCGGAGAGCTAGTACATGAGTATAACAATATGCTCGGAAAACTGGAGGCGACGAAAGAAGAATTAGCGCGAAATGAAAAAGAAGCTGCCTGGCGAGAAATGGCCAAGCAGGTAGCGCATGAAATCAAAAACCCATTAACCCCGATGAAGCTGACCATACAGCACATGCAGCGGATAATGGGGGACGATAGAAAGGACAAAAAATCACTGGACATACTGCTAAGTCAGATCGATATGCTCGATGAAATCGTGACCTCATTTAGTCATTTTGCGAAGATGCCTACCCCGCTCAAAGAACCATTTGATATAGGACAGGTACTTGAGAAGTCGGTGGACTTGCATGTGGATAAAAAGATAGAGCTGAGTCTAGAACCAGGCGAACATATTGTCCAAGGGGATATCAAGCTGTTTGGACGAATATTTAACAATTTGATCTTAAATGCATTTCAGGCGATGAAGAGGGAAGAGTTGCCTTCTTTACAGGTGACATTAGCACGAAAGGGGAGTCTCATTCTGATTACCTTTTCGGATCATGGTGATGGCATACCAGAGGATATCAAGGAGAAGGTCTTTGTGCCCAATTTTAGTACCAAGGAGTCTGGATCGGGGATTGGTCTGGCAGTTGCCAAACGTGGAATCGAGCACGCTGGGGGGGCGATTTGGTTCGAGTCTGCTGTAGGGCAAGGCACTACATTTTTTATCCAAATGGAAGACGCACAGGCGCATACCTTAGAATAATACAGTGGTTCTCGATTTTTATTCTTCTTTTTGCTGTTAGTTTGGAGATAACCGAGGCACTTGATACACCGATCACGATCATATTTGTTGCAGTTTTTTAGATGGCAGGCTATGCTGTTGGCTGTAGGATGCTTGACGCTGTGTGTTTTTATTATAGGTAGTCACAGTGCAGTGGCTCAAGAGACTAATCAGCATTGTCAGATGATCGACGTTCGAACTTTTTCTTTACCAGATAGTTTGATTGTCGATCCGAGCAGTATTGTCCTGACACCTGACCAGCCATACCAACTGGATTTGGCTCAGTCCCAACTCACCTTTGAGTTTGCCTATGTGGGAGAGGTTTGTTTTAGATTTTTCCCCATCCAAAAGGGTAAAGTCCATCAGCACAAGTCGACAGACTTGTATGACTCGACAGTTAGTTTTTCCGCTCGTCAGCTACAGGGGAATGCAGGATACCAAAAAGAGGAACTATTCGCTACACCTAATATATACAAGACGGGCAGTCTCACGCGTGGAGTGTCGTTTGGAAACTCTCAAAGCGTCAACGTCCTTTCCAACTTCAATTTTCAGATGGATGGTCAGCTGACAGATGATTTGAATATCAGAGCAGATGTCACGGACCAGAATGTGCCTTTTCAGCCCGAAGGAAATACCCAACAAGTGCGCGAGTTTGATAACGTAACTTTTGAGGTGTACAATGATTCATTATCGCTACTGGCAGGTGATGTGGTTTTGAAAAATGGTGATTCGTATTTTCTGCGCCATTACAAGAATGCCTTGGGAGGGCAGGCAGATATTCGCTATGGCTTGGGGAACAATGGACAGGGTAGGAGTGTGCTGGCGATAGCTGCTGCTAAGGGGCAGTTTGCTGATGTGACAGTGCAGGCGGTAGAGGGACTGCAGGGGCCTTATCAACTGAGTGGACCAAGTGGTCAGCAGTACGTCGTGGTTTTGGCAAACTCAGAGCAGGTGTATCTCGATGGTCAATTGCTCAAGAGAGGGTTTAACTACGACTATATTATAGATTATAACCTTGGCGAAATCACTTTCAATCCGAGTGTATTGATTACCCAATTTTCTCGCATCCGAGTGACTTATGAATACTCTGATCAGAACTACAGTCGATCGATCATCGCAGCGCATCAGGAGTTGCAGATAGGGCGTACTACAGTGCATGCGGGCTACTATCGAGAGAAGGACAATCGCAACAAACCACTGGCTTTCAACTTGACCAATGACGATAAAATTCAGATGAGTCAAGCTGGTGATCATGCGATTCCTGTGCCGATATCAGGCGCTACCGAGACGGACTATAGTGGAGAACGTGTACAGTATATGCGTCTAGATACGGTGGATTTGGATGGAATGCCCCAGACTATTTATCGCTATTCGCGAGATTCTACGATACAGTTGTACAGTGTGTCTTTTACGAATGTGGGCATAGGATCTGGAGACTATGCCTTGGTTGACAATGATGTGAATGGTAGAGTCTATGAGTGGGTGTCTCCATCTGGTGGTGTGTCGCAGGGTGAATATGCACCAGTACGGTTCGTGCCCGCTCCAAATCAGCGTGAGATGTTTGTGCTCGGCACGGACTTAAAGTTGTCTCCTTATCTGACCTGGTCAACAGAGCTAGCACTCTCAAATGAAGACAAAAACCTATATGCAGAGGTGGATGATGATGACAACAGTGATGTCGCCATCAGGTCTGGGCTAGAAGTGAAAGACAAGCCGCTGGGACGTTCGGATTACAAATGGTCGGGGGAATTGAATTACGAATATGACGGAGGGGATTTTCAGCCGATCGATCGTTTTCGGTCGATCGAGTATGACCGCAACTGGAGCTACACGCCTGCCACAGATAGCTCCCGTACCGCAAACCATATTTTCAATCTGGGAGTGAAAATGGAGAAAGACCGTTTCAACTTGATTCGAGCTAATTATAGCAATCGACAAAAGGATCAGTTCATAGATGGATATCAGATTGATAGCGAACTGCGACAAAGCCTAGGAGGAATGAAAGTATTAGGTGGTTTTTATGATATGAAAAACAAAAGCCTTGTGGAAGAGTCGACGTGGAGAAGGATGTTCGGAGAGGGGTATTTTGACTCGTTTTTTGTGGTGCCAGGCTATAGATATGAAGTGGATGATAATCAGGTGTCGGCGGTAGGATCGGATTCCTTGGTTCGTACGGCGATGAATTATGAATCACATCAGTTTTATTTGAGGAGTCACGACACCCTGCGAACGAAATTTCGATTGGACTATACGCTCAGAGAGGACAAATCTATTTGGCAGGGGATCTTGAAACCATTCACGCTAGCCAAAACTGCCAGAGCGCAACTCTCAACAGCCTTTAGTCAGGGACAGGAAGTGGGGATGAATTTTACCTATCGGGAGCTGGCGTATCAGGAAGAGTTTTCGGACTTGGAGGATGAGGCTTTAATACTGGGCAATCTGACCTATAGGGGCGTATTCTTTGATAAACATGTGCGGACGAATTTGTCTTACACGACTGCCAGTAGTAGAGAGATATTGCGAGAGTTCGTCTATGTAGAGGTAGCAACGGGAGAAGGAACACACACATGGCGGGATCTTAATGGAGATGGCGTACAAGATCTAACGGAGTTCTTCGAAGCAGTCAACTTTGACGAAAGACGGTACATTAAAGTGTTCGTGCCTACCTCAGAATACGTAGAGGCTTTCAATACTATTTTTACCTTTACGATGAATGCCAGTATGCCGCGAGGTTGGAAGTCTGCGGGGGGATTCAAAGGGGTACTGAGTCAGTTTTCTAACAATACGAGCATCAATATCAACAAGAAGTCTACTGAGGATTCCTTTGCTTCTCGGTTCAATCCTTTTACGCTGGATGTTAAGGATCAGAATTTGGTATTTGTTCGAGATGGAATCAGGAGTACGCTGTTTTTTAACCGAAGTGGGCAGGGCTTAGGATTGGACGTAACTTATGCTTCGGTCAATTCGAAGCAACTGATCTCTCGGGGTGTAGAGTCTCGCTATGCGGTTGACTGGTTATATAATATGCGCTATCATTTGAGCAGAGAGTGGATCATGACGCTGGGCTTGGTGGATCAGCTCAAAGAAAATGCTTCGCAGTTTCAGGCTGAAAGAAACTATCTCATTCAGTCCTACAAGTTAGAGCCTGGTTTGGTCTGGCAGCCCAAAAACAATTACCGCATGTCAGTGACCTATAGCTATACCCAAAAGACTAATTTGGAAGGAGATAAAGATGAAAAGTCGCTCATCAATATCGTTAGCAGTGAGATGCGCTGGTCCAACGGTGCGAAAAATGCACTGACGGCAAATATCAGTTATTCTTTGATAGACTATGATGGTGATGAGAACACAGCGGCAGCCTATGAACTTCTCAATGCCTTACGGCCAGGTCACAACTATACCTGGCGGATTAACTACAGTCAGAAGTTGATTTCTGGACTGCAAATGAGCTTGGGGTACGAGGGGAGGCAATCCGCAGATAGTCCCATGATACACATGGGACGCATGCAAGTAACGGCACTATTTTAGAGGTAAGTCAAAACCATTCATTGAAAAAATTTGGGTGTCGATCGAATAAAATTAGCGGTTGGTATAATTAATTATGAACTCAAATTTAGAATGTGGTACTTCGAATATCACTAATCTAAAACAGTATGATAGTAATTAATTATTTACTCAAAAACGCAGAAAGCTTCCATTGGAGGTCGCTCAAGTTAGTGGCAATGATAATTTCGTATTGCTCACTGTTACTGGCCTTTTGGCTCAATATCTAGTGGAGGAAACCGGAGTTATAGGTAATTGTGTTCACGAATAGAGGTTTTCTGGCTTGGTTAACCTCTATTCTTTTTTACAGCCCTCATGAGCTTGTTTGCAAAAATAAAATCCTGTAACTCTTCACAGTCACTATCGAATATGGAGTCGTTATTGCCCTCCCAAAGTTTCTTTCCTTTATACAAAAAGACAATGCTGTCGCCTATCTCCATCACGGAGTTCATGTCATGAGTTACGACGATGGTTGTGATGTTGAGCTCTTCGGTGATGTCGTGGATGAGGTTGTCGATTCGGATAGAAGTCTGAGGGTCTAATCCAGAGTTAGGTTCATCGCAGAACAGGTACTTAGAGTCATTGACAATCGCACGAGCGATTCCTACCCGTTTTTTCATCCCACCACTGATTTCTGATGGCATTTTGGTGTTGATGCCAGCCATTCCGACGCGTTCTAGACAGTGGTTGACACGATCTAGTTTTTCACCTTTAGGCATATCGGTTAGTACATCTAATGGAAACATAATATTTTGTTCCACATTTTTGGAATCAAATAGCGCTCCGCCCTGAAACAGCATTCCTATCTCACGACGAATATCAGCTTTTACATTTTCATCCGCTCGGGTGAATTTTCGACCATCGAAGAGCACCTCTCCCTCATCAGGTTCTATCAGCCCCACGATGTTTTTTAAGAAAACACTTTTTCCTGTTCCACTAGACCCAATGATCAAATTCGTTTTGCCTTGATAAAACTGTGCACTGATGTCATTCAAAATGTTTTTGTCATCAAATGACTTGCTCAATCTGTTAACCTCTATCATCTCAGAGCATTAGTTTGGTTAGGAGAAAATCTGCGCATAGGATTGCGATACAGCTATTGGTTACCGCTGATGTACTGGCTACCCCGACTTCTAAGGCGCCACCTTTGGTATAGAAGCCCTTGTAGGCAGAGATCGCAGCGACTAGAAAGGCAAAGACGTAGGCTTTGGTCAAGGCAAAGGTGATATTGAAAGGGATAAACTCATAGCGGATACCATACACGAACTCTGTAGGTGTAATCACCCCCGCCAAAGAACCCGCTAAATAACCCCCGACCAATGATAAAAAAGCGGACACTACTACGAGCATCGGGTAGGTGATCAGTGAAGCGATGATTTTTGGCAGTACCAAATAAGAAGCCGCATTGATGCCCATTACTTCCAATGCATCGATTTGCTCGGTGATGCGCATGGTGCCTAGCTCTCCCGCGATGTTGGATCCGACCTTACCCGCATAGACGATAGCCATGACTGTAGGAGCTAGCTCTAGCAAGGTCATGTCACGTACTACCAGTGAGATGACATAGGATGGGATGAACGGACTGACGAGGTTGTAGGCCGTCTGGAGGGTAGTCACCGCACCTATGAAGGTGGAGACAATTCCTACGAGTAGTATGGAGTTGAAGCCAATTTTGATAGACTCTTCTATCACGAGTCGGACATAGGTCATAAATGACTCTCGTCTGACAAACATGGAAGATAGGAATAAAGTGAAGCGTCCGAAGCTGCGCATGTACTGAGTTTGGTTTATGCCTCCAAATTAATAATTTTAAAACAACTAAAAGCTATAACTAGATCAAGTCTCAGCTTTTTGTCTTCGGGAGGTGAAATTAAATATAAGTGAAACCCGGTGGTCTTGTCTAGTTGTGGGATTATGTTCTACTTTGCGACGATATGATTAAGACAATAG
This sequence comes from Reichenbachiella agariperforans, assembly GCF_900142205.1. GTDB lineage: Bacteria > Bacteroidota > Bacteroidia > Cytophagales > Cyclobacteriaceae > Reichenbachiella > Reichenbachiella agariperforans. Next base: position 191,541 of record NZ_FRAA01000004.1, on the reverse strand, counting down.
TAGTAACAGGAGGTACAAAAGGAATAGGAAGAGCAATCATCGAACGGTTCGCAGGAGAGGGATTTCATGTGTTGGCATGCGCCAGAAATACGACAGATTTGACGGAAATGGAGTCTCTAATTAATGCATCTGGCGAAGGGCAAGTCAAAACATTTCAGGCGGATATGTCTCAGCGTGATCAGGTAGCAGCCTTTGCTACTTGGGTGTTAGAGTCGACTACTGTCATCGATGTTTTGATTAATAATGCTGGCGTTTTTCTGCCAGGGAGTATCGAAGATGAAGCTGAGGGGAATTTGGAGTTGATGATAGACACTAATTTGTATAGTGCTTATCACTTGACACGAACCTTGTTGCCGAGTATGGTTGCTCATGGTTCGGGAGATATATTTAACATCTGCTCAGTCGCCAGTCTCAAAGCCTATACCAATGGTGGGTCTTATAGCATATCAAAGTTTGCACTCTATGGTTTCTCTCAAAACCTCCGGTATGAACTCAAAGAAAAAGGGCTTAGAGTGATCTCTGTGATGCCTGGAGCTACGCTTACCGCCAGTTGGGATGGAGTCGATCTACCAGAAGAGCGGTTTATCAAAGCGACTGATGTGGCTGATTCGATTTGGTCCACACACCAGCTTTCCAAAAATACCGTCGTTGAGGATATCGTCATTCGGCCGCAGCTGGGGGACCTCTAATTAGTAGCTGCTCAGTGTCTTCGTGATGAATAATCCTGACAATATGTGAGTATCTATCTTGTTATTGTCTTGATCACCTTATTTTTACTTCCTCAAACAATAGATAGGTTTTGGATCAAAATAAATACTGTAATTCACTCACCGAATATTCTCGTAGAGAATCCGTGAAGGTGAATATTGGACAAGTCCCGCTGGGTGCTGACTGCCCGATACGTGTCCAGTCGATGACTACCATAGATACGATGGATACGCAGGGTTCTGTAGACCAAACCATCCGAATGGTGGATTCTGGTTGTGAGTATGTGCGTATCACTGCTCCAAGTATCAAGGAAGCACAAAACCTTCAGGAGATTAAAAATGAATTACGAGCGAAGGGGATCGACGTGCCTCTAGTAGCGGATATTCATTTCACGCCGAATGCTGCGGAACTAGCGGCCAAGATTGTAGAGAAGGTCCGGGTCAACCCGGGCAACTACGCCGACAAAAAGAAGTTCGAGGAGATAGACTACACAGACGAGTCTTACGAGGCAGAGCTGCTTCGCATCAAAGAGAAATTTACACCGCTAGTAGAGATATGTAAGGCCAACGGTACAGCTATGCGTATCGGTACCAATCATGGTTCGCTTTCGGATCGTATCATGAGCCGTTTCGGCGATACGCCTTTAGGGATGGTGGAGTCTGCCTTGGAGTTTTTACGTATCTGTGACGAGATGGATTATCACGAGATCGTGCTATCCATGAAAGCCAGTAACACAAGAATCATGGTACAGGCCTATCGACTATTAGTTCACAAGCTAGAAGAGGAGGGATTGAAACCCTATCCGCTGCATCTCGGTGTGACCGAGGCGGGCGATGGAGAGGATGGTCGCATCAAGTCTGCCGTAGGTATAGGTGCGCTATTGGAGGATGGACTAGGTGATACGGTTCGGGTATCGCTGACCGAAGAACCAGAGCACGAAGCACCTGTAGCACAGTCGCTGATCGATCGCTATGCTAATCGATCGGGACATCAAATGATTGCTCCATTGGACCATAGCCCCGTTGATCCGTTTGTCTATGAGAGACGAAAATCTATTGAAGTACTCAATTTCGGAGATCAAAATGTGCCACGGGTTATCGCTGATTTTAGTGGAGAGAAAGTAGTAGACAAAAAGGCACTTAAACCCATAGGACATCATTACTTGCCAGAACTGGACAAGTGGAAAATGGGTGATACAGGTGCAGATTACGTGTATTCGGGTACTAATCCTATTCCTTACATGTTACCCAATGGCCTGAGAGAAGTACTCGATTATGAGACCTGGAAGGCTTTGGATGACCAAGAAAATAAATATCCTCTTCTCACTTTAGAGGATTTGTCCGTGTTCGATGGAGTGGTGGCCTTTGTGCAGGTCGATGCAGCTAATCTAGCTGCGGTGACTGACTTGAAAAACAGAACAGGGCTGGTGGTTATGCTCCACACACAGAATATTCATGCTATGGCAGAGCTGCGAAGATTCATCTTTGAGATGATGCTACAAGGCGTGGAGTTACCAGTGGTATTGATGCACAAGGTAATGGAGCAGGATCAAACTGAGTTTCAACTCGCGACAGCTACGGATGTTGGAGGGTTGTTGATAGATGGATTAGGTGACGGAGTGATGCTGAGCGGTCAGGGCAATAAGAAGGTAGAGAATGATACGGCTTTTGGAATCCTGCAGGCTGCACGTACGCGTATGACTAAGACGGAGTATATCTCCTGTCCGTCATGTGGGCGTACGCTTTTCGATCTACAAGAAACCACAGCGATGATTCGAAAACGTACCGATCACCTCAAAGGGGTAAAGATTGGGATCATGGGGTGTATAGTCAACGGTCCAGGAGAGATGGCCGATGCAGACTACGGTTATGTAGGGTCTGGCAAGGGGAAGATCACGCTCTATCGTGGACAGACGGTGGTAAAACGTGCCGTGCCTTCTGAAAGAGCAGTGGATGAGCTGATAGAGATAATCCGAGAGGATGACAACTGGGTAGAACCTGAAACCGAAGCAATAGCACCATGACTGACGAAAAACACAGCAAAGGAGGGTTGAGGGATTTCTTCTCTATAGGAGAAGTGTTCGGGTACTTTTTCAAAAAGAAAGATTCGAATAAGAAGGCAGACTTCAATCTGAGAGCGATGCACTTTATCAACAAGTTTGCCATCATCGCTTTCTTACTAGGTATCATATATTTTCTATCAAAGAAATTCTTGTTTTAAGATGAATATCGAGGAATTCAGAGATTATTGTTTGGCTAAAAAAGGCGTTACTGAAGGGTTCCCTTTCGATAGTTCTACTTTGGTGTTCAAGGTGATGGACAAAATGTTTGCCCTCACGAATGTTGATAATTTCGTTTCTATTAATCTCAAATGTGATCCTGAATTGGCCGTGGAGCTGCGTGATCAATACGAAAGTGTGCAGCCAGGTTATCACATGAGTAAGAAACACTGGAATACGGTCACTGTGGATCAAGATGCTTCTGATCAGCTCATCTTAGCATGGACGGATGCTTCCTATCAACTGATCGTGGACAAACTCCCAAAAAAACGCAAAGAAGAGTTATCTAAACTTTGAGATGAGTATCTCTTGGTACTATTTAGGGACTAAATGTTATTATTCTTTATTTAGGCCTATTATGGTCAATATTAAACTCACTATTAATTACTTAAATAAGGAAATATTCTACAATTTTGGTGGTTAGTGTTATTGTGTCCATCCGCCTAGACTATTTGAATAAAATTTGTGAGGAGAGCTTCTTTTCCCATATTGTTAGTGTTATGTATCGTTGTTTGCGCCTGCAAAGACAACGTGGTATGCCCTGCATTTCAGAGTACGTACATCTTGGATGACTCGCTGCGAATGATGCGCTACTCGATGTTTCTCAACGATACGACACCTAAGATGACTGTGGCTTCACGTCGTACCAAATATGGTGTCAATAAAAAATCAAGTTTGTTTCGTAAGAACTACGACCTGATGACTGCTCCTAAAGTCAATGAAATCAGACGCCTGGAAGTGGATTCTTTGTACACGGAGGACGAAGGAGATTTTATGGTGGCAGACTTTGTTGATCAGGATTCGGTCGGAGTAGATTCGGTATCTGCCGCACCGATTTTGGCAGCGGTAGACAAAAAGGAAGAGGTACGGTATAAGTACAAATATGACCTGGAGAATGATTACAATCAGGATCAAGAATACTATAACAAGTACTATGGAGAGCTGTTCATCGATACACGGCCTTTGCCATCTGAGCGGGTAGAACCTGTTGAGCCTGATATCGCTGCGGATTCTTTGGGTACTGAAGAAAAGAAAGGGTTGTTTAGAAGAAAGAAGCAAGAAGAAGTGCCTGAGTCTGATGAACCAGAGGTAGATCAAGAGACCTTGGACAATGTCACCGAGACGTCAGAAGAAGCTCCTGTAGAAGAAGAGGTGCCAACGACCGAAGATTAGTCACTAATCTTACCTAATTTTCCATTCCAAAAATTCAAGTAAATATGTTGAATCAGTCACCGCTGGCAGAGCGCATGCGTCCTGTGACGCTCGAACAATTGGTAGGGCAAGAGCATCTCAAGGGGATATTGACCCGAGCCGTGCGCTCTGGAATCGTGCCGTCTATGATCCTATGGGGGCCTCCAGGAGTGGGTAAAACCACGATTGCTAATATCATAGCCAATACGGCTAAGATGCCTTTTTATGCGCTCTCTGCAATCAATGCTGGTGTGAAGGATATCCGAGAGGTGATTGCGAAAGCTAAGTTTGGTACCAAGTCTATCCTGTTTATCGATGAGATTCACCGGTTCAATAAGTCACAACAGGACGCGCTACTCGCCGCTGTGGAAAAGGGACAAATCACGTTGATCGGTGCGACCACCGAAAACCCAAGTTTTGAAGTCAATGCGGCACTCTTATCTAGATGCCAAACCTATACACTGAACGCACTGGGGAAGAAAGAACTCTTAGAACTCATAGACAAGGCATTAAAAACAGACGAGCTACTTTCCAAAATCAAAGTAGAACTCAAAGAGGATCAAGCCTTGCTGAGATTGTCAGGAGGGGATGGACGAAAACTACTCAACCTGTTGGAGCTGGTCTTGGACTCTATCGATACGAAAAAGAAGGTGATCACCAATGATCTGGTGATAGAGATCTCGCAGAAAAAAGCCGCCATGTATGACAAGAGTGGGGAGATGCACTACGATATTATTTCTGCCTTTATCAAATCGATACGTGGGAGCGACCCAAATGCAGCAGTCTATTATCTCGCTCGGATGATCGAAGGAGGGGAGGATGTTAAGTTCATCGCACGTCGTCTGTTGATACTCGCGTCCGAGGATATAGGCAATGCCAACCCTACAGCGTTGGTGATTGCTAATAACGCTTTTCAGGCCGTCAATGTGATAGGGTATCCTGAGGCGAGAATTATTTTGTCTCAGTGTGTGACCTATCTGGCCTGCTCAGCGAAGAGCAATGCTGCATACATGGCGATCAATCATGCCCAGCAGTTGGTGCAGCAGACAGGAGATTTACCGATCCCCCTAGATATCAGAAATGCACCGACCAAGCTGATGAAGGACTTAGGCTATGGAAAAGGCTATCAGTATGCTCATGATCATCAAGGTAATTTTGTAGAACACGAATTTTTGCCAGATGATATCAGAGGGACTAAGCTTTTCGATCCAGGGCATAACCCACGTGAAGAAGAAATGAGGAAAAAGCTTCGCTCTCAGTGGAAGAGCAAGTATGGGTATTGATAGATTAGTCGGTATTTCTGGGAGTGAAAATCAATATTCGACATTGAGCATACGATAATCATTATTCCAATCATTTAAATATTGCCTCAAAGACGCATAATAGATGGTTATTTAATAAAGAAACAACAACGAACCTGACTGTCGAATCAGGCAGTGATCCGTATTGATGACGTGTGGAGGTTAATAAAAAAGGAAAAGTCCTATCAGCTTAGTTTGGCTGATAGGGCTTTCCCTTTTTGTGGTAATTTGATTTCGAGGGTTACTCTACCGTGAATTCAACTTTGAGTTTGTCCCACGCGATGGTGACGACTCCTCGGTCTGAAATGTCAATGGTAAACAACTCGGAAAATGCTGCTGATGTAGGCATGACATCAAACCGGAGAACATCTTTGCCTTCTTTGTAGCTATAGGCTCCCCACTGGTTGGCATTGCTGTTGATGATGACAGTCCATTTGCCTTCTCTCGGGATAGTGAATAGGGAGTATTTCCCTTTTTTGAGTGCTTTGCCATTGATTTTAACATCCTCGGAGACCTCTATCGTAGTAGCTTCATTGGCACCAGTTCTCCAGACTTTGTCGTATTTGACCAGATCGCCCCAGATGACTCTGTCTTTTTTGGATGGGCTACTGTAGTTAATGGTGATTGTTTTGCCATTAACTTCTGCACTTGTCGTTTGGGGAGGACTGGCTCTCGGTTTGTCTTGTGCGACGAGAGAAGTTTGAGATAATAGGAGGATGATAGCAACTATTGACGAAAAATTGATTAATTTTTTTAACATGATAATGACTTTGGTGTAGATAGTAAGACGAATTAAAATAGTTTGGGTTGGATTTGCTCGATAAGTTAAAGAGAAAAACCCCAATAATGTATATTTGGGTTTTGGAACAAGACCAGCTCAGAACATAGATAAATAAAGCGCGAGATTGTAAATGAACAAGCCTGTAAAAATACTGATTATAGACGATGATGAAATCAACAATCTGATTTGTACCAAAGTAATCAAAGATTATAATCCAGCGATCATTGTAGAGTCACTCACGAGTTCAACCCGTGGATTGACCTATCTAGAAGAACGTGTCAAAGACAATCCGGAGGACCTACCTGATGTGATCTTATTGGATATCAACATGCCGACTATTAGTGGTTGGGATTTTATCCGCGAGTATCGCAAGATGATGACGGCTGTGGAAGCGGAGAAAATTAAGTTGTTCGTTTTGACTTCTTCACAGTACTACCAAGATGCAGAACTAGCAGATCAGTACCGCGAGGTACAAAAGCTGTTTACCAAACCCCTGACCTCAGAGATATTAGAAGAAGTAGATACCTACCTCGTTAAAAACGCCTAGTGAGGTGCTGCTCAATTATATAAGTTCGATTCTTTTTCAACCATTGGCATTATGATAATATTGGACAATGCGGTTCTTTCAGATGATTTGAAGGAAAGGCATTTTGTGTGTGACCTCAACAAATGTAAAGGCGCATGCTGTGTAGAAGGTGATCTAGGGGCTCCCTTGGACGAAGAAGAGCTTCCGCTGATAGAGGAAGTGATCGATGCAGTGAAGCCTTACTTGTCCAAAGAAGGACTGGAGGTGATCGAGAAAGAAGGAGCATATATCCTAGACGAAGAAGGAGATTATTCTACTACGACGATCGATGGGCGAGAGTGTGCTTTTGCGATCTACGATGAAAAGAATATCCTTAAATGCGCCATTGATCAAGCCTATCGTGATGGTAAGGTTACTTGGCAAAAACCCATTTCTTGTCATTTGTATCCCATACGCATCACCAAATATGACCACTACGATGCACTCAACTATGACCAGTGGGATATATGCGCCCCAGCATGCAATCTGGGCGAACAGCTCAAAGTGCCAGTGTACAAATTCCTCAAAGAACCATTGGTAAGGAAGTACGGGACAGAATGGTATGGAAAATTAGAGCAAGAGATAGAAGAAGGTAAGGCGTAAACAATCCATGGAAGAGAATTATCTAGAAATACTAAACCCACCTCAGCGAGAAGCAGTACTGAAGACCGAAGGCCCTACGATGATCATTGCAGGAGCTGGATCGGGTAAGACCCGAGTACTGACCTATCGAATTGCTCATTTGCTGAAAGAAAAGAACGTCGACCCGTTTTCTATCCTTTCGCTGACCTTTACCAACAAAGCTGCTAAGGAGATGCGTCATCGTATCGAAGAGCTGGTAGGGACTGATGCACGTAACCTTTGGATGGGGACTTTTCACTCCGTGTTTTCAAGAATCTTGCGCTCTGAAGCGGATAAGCTCGGCTATCCTAGTCACTTTACCATTTACGACTCGGATGATTCTAAATCCCTGATCAAGAATATCGTCAAGTACTATGGGTTGGATGATAAACTCTACAAACCCAATGTGGTACTCAACCGCATCTCTAGTGCCAAAAACCGTCTGGTCTCGTGGCAAGAATACACCAACAACCCTATCTATCTGGCAGACGATACCGAAAACGGTAAGCCTGAGATGGGTAAGATATACAAGGAGTACGTCAAGCGATGCTTCAAGGCGGATGCCATGGACTTTGATGACTTGCTCTTCAATACCAACGTGCTCTTCAGGGATCACGTCGATGTGCTCAACAAGTACCAGCAGCGTTTCAAGTACGTAATGGTCGATGAGTTTCAGGATACCAATATCTCGCAGTACCTGATTACTAAAAAGCTCGCAGCAGTTCGCCGAAACATCTGTGTCGTGGGAGATGATGCACAGAGTATCTACGCCTTTCGTGGAGCGGATATCCAAAACATCCTCAACTTTGAGAAGGACTATCCAGAGCTGAATATCATCAAGCTGGAGCAAAACTACCGATCGTCCAAGACCATCGTAGGAGCAGCCAACTCTATCATAGGCAAGAACAAGAACCAGCTGCGAAAGAGTGTCTGGACTGACAATGATGAAGGCTCGCTGATCGACCTGATCAAAGCCACGACCGACAATGAGGAAGGCAAACTCGTCGCTTCGGCCATCTTTGAGTCCAAAAACCAAGACCACTATCACAACTCGGATTTTGCGATCCTATACCGGACCAATAGCCAATCCAGAGCACTGGAGGAGGCGCTGCGCCGCAACAACATCAAGTACAAGATAGTGGGCGGGTTGTCTTTCTATCAGCGAAAGGAAATCAAAGATATCTTGGGCTATGTGCGATTCTCTGTCAACCAAAACGACGAACAAGCACTGCGCCGTATCATCAATACGCCCAAACGTGGGATTGGAGCTGCCTCAGTGGAGAAATTGATCGTAGCAGCGGCCGAAAACAATGCAGATCTGTGGACGGCTCTAGAGAACGCTACGCAGATACTGGGAGGTCGGGCTGCCTCTGCAGTCAATGATTTCGTGACGATGATCAAGAGCTTTAAGTTGACCGTGGCGAAGAAAGACGCTTTCGAGGCAGCTTCGCACATCGCCAAAAACTCAGGTTTGCTCAAGGAACTCTACGATGACAAAACCATAGAAGGACGCAACCGCTACGAAAACGTACAGGAACTCTTGAATGGGATCAAGGAGTTCGTCGACAACCCGGAGTCTGAGGATAAATCCATGGCATCTTTCCTGCAAGAGATTGCACTGCTGACGGACGCAGACAATGACAAGGATGAAGACAAAGACTATGTGACCCTGATGACGATACATTCGTCCAAGGGACTGGAGTTCAAGAACGTCTTTGTCGTCGGGATGGAAGAGGATTTGTTTCCGTCACAGATGATGATCAGTTCTAGGCAGGATCTAGAGGAGGAGCGACGCTTGTTTTATGTGGCCATCACCCGTGCGGAGAAGAAACTCTACATGAGTTATGCGCTGACACGCTATCGTTTTGGTAGACTCAAAACCTGCGAACCGAGCCGCTTTCTAGAGGAGATAGACAAAGATTTTCTCAAGATGAATCTCAAATTTAGTGCGCCTAGCTCACCTGCAGGTGACTATGCGAAGAACTTCATCGGGAATACAACGCAACCGGTTCGCAAGCCTGTCAATCAGGCTGTCGTGCACAAGCCGTCTGCCGATTTCAAACCAAGCAACACGTCTAAACTGGCAGAGGGAGACAAGGTCGAACACCCGAAGTTTGGCTTTGGAAAGGTGACCAAGATAGAGATTCAAGGCGCCAATAAGAAAGCCCATATCACGTTCGAAAAGGCTGGAGAGAAGACCCTGTTGCTGAGCTTTGCCAAGCTGAGGATACTGTAGTGTTGAGGTTATCTCGCTGAGTAGATGCGATGCCTGCATGACTAAAGGCGGCTGAAAAACCAATAAATAAACAAAAACCTATCAATATGAATTCAATATTAAATCGTAACCTGTTCTTTGTGAAGGAGCATGTGGGGATGTTCAAAGCGTCGAACAACTACGATATTTACAATCCTGACAATCAGGAAATGATCATGACTTGTCGTGAAGAGAAGTTGGGCTTTTTGACCAAAATGTTACGCTTTACGGATTACAAGCGAATGACTCCTTTCAATGTAGAGATCAAAACGACCTCAGGAGAAAAAGTCCTTACGGTCAAAAGAGGCATCTCGATCTTTTTGTCTGATGTCGAAGTACTGGATGAAAATGATAATTTGGTCGGGAAGTTCAAACAAAAATTCTTCTCCATAGGTGGGAAGTTTGATGTGCTGGATGCCAATGATAACGTACTCTGTACACTCAAAGGAAAGTGGACGAGTTGGGATTTTAAATTCATCAAGGACCAAGTAGAGTTCGCTTCAGTCAGTAAAAAATGGGATGGATTGGGCAAAGAATTGTTCACCACAGCGGACAATTATATCCTACATATAGATGAGAAAGTCACAGAAAACCACCCCATGCGTCTATTGATCTTGGGTGCAGTGATGTGTATCGATATGGTGCTGAAGGAGTAGGTTTCTACTTTATGATAATATGATCTAGCCCCCATCCTTGATAGCCGAGGATGGGGGTTATTGTTTGGACTAGGTTGTACAGACGTCACCTCAGTTCTGGCCTTGCGCAAGGCCAGCCTTACCCTTGCGCAAGGGGAAGGCTGCGCTTGGGCAAGCTCAACTGTCTGCTTGCCCAAGGTGAACCTTCTGCTTGCGCAAGCAGAAACCCGAACTTTTGTTGCTCTCCTCAAAGCTTTCCGAAAGATGAAAAAGAAGAGCCTTTGATCTACTACCTAGATTTGGGGATTTTTCATGCGTCGTGTGATTTTCGGGTAAGATGTTGGTATTGGATTGTGGATAATGGCTTATCCTTGAAGAAATCAATAATTAACAACCTATTGGCAATAGAGTATTTAAGTGAGTTTTTACATGTATAAACTGCGGAGTGGGCTATATTAGGTTGTTGAGTACAAGACTTCAGTTTGTTGATGATTATTGAAATTTAAGAACATGATTAATAAAGTTTCAAGCATTAGAGAAGATGAACTAACATACATACTCACCTATGCGGGCTATATCCTACTGTCATTTGAATTGACTAAGACTATGATAGTGGGGCCAATTAAATCCTTTTATGCTAATACTGAATTTCAGGGAGGGCCATTTAAAACTTATAAAGAAGATGTTTTAGCACGTCATAAGAATGAATTTGAAGCTTGTCTTCTTTACTTAAAGGATTTTATGAAAGCCATTGACTCCAATGATTTATTAACTATCCAAGCATTGAGGAAACACAGAAATGATTTAGCGCACAATTTACCGGATAAACTCAGTTTGGAGGAAATCAGAAATGGTTCAACACCCTTGGAAAATGTTAAAAATGTAATTTTTAAACTCTCGAATTACAGGACTTACATGGAGGTTGGACAGGAACCTGAACTTAGAGGTGTAGACTGGGGTTTAGTAAAAGGAGAAGAATACCTTCTATTTGAGATGGTGATTAATAAAGTTAGGACACTGAAATGAGTTTTTCGAGGATTGAAAGAGTAACCCTGACAGGTTTTTCACTACGACCCAATGCGATGATTCATCCTTTTGGTGTGCGTCTCGTTGTATGATTATGGCATAACCATAAACAACAGCAAAATGAATTATTCTATCAAAGCGGAGGCTTTAGCAGATCATGATGCAGTGAGCCTCATCAAGGATTCTGAAATCAAGTTTGGGACGACAGCAGCGACAGCTGACAACCTAGCCAATCCTGCGGAACTGTTTCTTTGTTCCTTGGCGGCCTGCGTTCTCAAGAATGTGGAGCGGTTCTCTTCGATACTTAAGTTTGAATATGAGAAGGCAGAGATCAGCGTAGAGGCTACACGGCTGGACAAACCTCCCAGAATGGATACGATCACCTATGAATTGAAAATCTATAGTCAAGACGATCATATCAACCTTGATTTGCTCAAAAAGAATATTGAGAGTTTCGGGACGATTTATAATACGCTGAAAGCTACCTGTCGGATCTTAGGTCAGATTCATAAAATCACGCAGTTTTAAGACAAACTAAGACTGTACCGTTTTGAGACCTGATCCAGCTCTCGCTCGTTTGACTTTCATCTTTTGTAGCATCCAGTCTGGGTACTCAGTGTCATCTTCTGCATCGTAGATACGCACGTTTTGTGCGTGACTCGGTTGGATGAGGTCTTCCTGTCTACAGTTGAGGATTTTGGCGGCTGTTTGTACGCCAGAGTAGGCCGCACCTGCCACACCATGCGAAATGATACTGGCACCACAGAGGTACAAGTTTTCGATTTCGCTCTCCGCTTTGTAGGCAAAGGGGCCTGTTTGCTTGAAGCTCTTTTCTGTGCCATAGACGCTACCGTTCGTAGCGTTGATGTAATACTCATTGGTCATCGGTGTGCCTAGTTCTTGCTGCACGATCTTGTTGGTGACGCCAGGCAATACTTTTTCGAGGCTGGTGATGATCTTTTTGGCTAAGCGCTCTTTGAATTGCTGGTACGCTTCTGATCGTTCGTTCTCTTCTTCATTTAGGTGATTAAATGACTCCCGGTTGATATAGGTGACCACTTCGAGCGTATGATACCTGCCATCAAAACTTGGAGGATCTTTGAGTGTGGTACAACTGATAAACATCCCTGGGAATTCGTCTCCCTCCGCAATATCGACTTTCATCATCTCAGCAAATAGTTCGTCCGTATCCTTGTCAGCCATCATCCAGATGTTGCCAGAGTCGAGACCTGCCTTGCGTACATCCATGTCCACGGTGAGAAACAGCATGAGTGAGGTGCACGAGTACTTTGTCTTGTCTAGTCTCTCCAATAATTTAGGGCTGAGATTGTCTTTGCCGACCATGTCAAGGTAGGTCACACTAGGGTCAGCATTAGAGATGATTCGCTTGGCGTATATTTTCTCTCCGTTTTCTAGTTCGACACCTACGGCACGCTTTTTCGTATCTCCTTCGATCAAGATGCTTTTCACACTTTGACTGGTTCGTATTTCACCGCCATTTTGTTTGATGACTTTCGTCATGGCTTTGACAATCGCTCCACCACCACCCATGGGATAAAATCCCCCACTGAAGTAATGATCCATGACCGCACAATGCAAAGGGAAACTGGCCTTGGTAGGAGGCAGGCCATGATCACCACATTGGACATTGAGCACCTTTTTGAGCAGGGGGTCTTTGATATGCCAGTCCAGTACTTTTTTGAGGCTAAAGAGTCCGTATTTACCGAGGTGTCTTGTGCGCCAAGCGATGGTGACGTTGTCCCAAAAGCCACTCATCTTGGGGATGAGTTGTAGTTGTCGGCTGACATTACGAACCGTAGTGAGGTATTTGAGAATGCGCTTTTTTTCGTGAGGGAAACGCTTCGATAGGGCTTGATTCAATTCGTCAAAGCCAGCAGGTATGTCGACACGCTCATCGCCAATCCAGCAATGCTCATAGGCAGCAGGGTTCATTCTAAAAAACACCAAGTCATTGGCAATCCCCAAACCCTCGTACAACTCGCTGGTTGATTCGCCTTTGCCGAGTAGGCCTATGTAATGAACACCCGGCGTGAACCGGTAGCCATTCAAGTAAAAGCTATGACACCAGCCTCCAGGTACGTCGTGTTGTTCCAGTACCATGACCCGCTGATCTGCACGCGAAAGACAAATAGCAGAGGCAAGTCCACCTGCTCCAGACCCAATAATGATAGTATCTAATTCCATCCTGAATACTAGTGTTTTGATTATCTACCAAGCACTCCTTCAAGAGGTTTGAGAGGTAGGAGCTGGTTATAAGCCTAGTATGTCAAGGATAAGGTATCTAGCTGACAGTGCCAAGAGAGTGGTTAATGTATTTTACTGATTTTGAATGAGTTATTTTCTAAGGGCTTAAATTTTAGCGTCTTGTTTCTTGGGCTTAAGAGCCTTACTTTTTAAACCCATATGGACAGTGCTTGCAGCCATTTTTGCAGCAGTAGCCACGTTTGAGGTGGTGTTCTTTGGTGAATACTATTAGTCCTGACTCGTTGCTTCTTTGGAGTTTGACTATTGTATAGTACGGTTTTGGGATGAGGATAAGTGTGGAAATAATTGAGAAAAGGAGTATGTAATTATGAATGATTTTCTGTTTTCGATAATTTTAGTTCGAATAATTATTGTATAATAGTAACTAGAATTAATTATCAAAGTTCAGTAAAATTATCACATTTCAACCAGTTAAGAGTTATGAAAAAATTATCAACTAGTTTGCTGTTGGTTTTGTTCGTTTCCGTGTCTGCTTTTTGCCAGACCGAAGAGAAAATTAAGAGAGAGGGAGTAGTGTCAGGGGTTATTTTCGATGGCAACAAAGCAATAGAAGGGTATTTTAAAAAGAGAGGAACAGTATATTCAGAAGGGAAAGCATTTGACGCACCATGGCAGTTTCAAGGTAAGATGAAGTTTATCGAAAAAGATGTTTTTGAGAAAGCAGAAAAAGTCAAAAACAAACTTTATGATTCATATGAAGCAAAAGATTGTAGTGGATTTAAATATGATACATTGACGTATGAATCAGTCAAATATGCCGATATGTCTGCTGTAGGTATGGACATGCTTCCTAAGAAAATGTTTATGAGAGTGGTGTCTGAGGATAAGATTTCTCTGTTTCACTATTTTGCTTCTCCCCCTTCGGTAGTCTCAGGTTCAGAGGGATTTGAACCATATTATATCGACTGTGCAAAACCAAATTGGGTATATAGAGTCGGTGAAGCGGGAAAGTTGAAGCTTGTCAACGACATGAACATAACCAAGGAGTTGGTAGATTGTCCTATGGTAGTAGAGAAACAAGAAAAAGGAGAGTATCAGGTAGTGGAATCTAATGAAGAAGCTTCTGGAGGGAATAAGTTTCTGAACAATATGATGTTTAAAGAGCAGGTTCGAATGATGGCTATAGAAGACTATAATGCCAATTGTGAATAAAAGTTCTTTTTAAAAAAGATGGATGAATTATGGCCTGGGGTGAAAACTTCAGGCTTTTTTGTCTGACCAATGTGTGTATGGCTTAGCTTTCTGAAAGCTCTGGTATGAAGTGATTTATCCTAGCCAATTGTGCTGATTTTCTAATGAAAGTCTCAAAATAGTGATAGAATCAAGGTGCCTTGATGTAATAAAGGGGTGTGCGGTATGTTCGATGAACTAAAAAAACAGCAGTGTCAAAGACCCTGCTGTTAAGCTAAATTAAATATAAACTATGTACAATCATGAATCTTTAGAAGCGTCGACTTCTCCTAGTGCGGTAATAATTTTTAGTATCTCTGTATTTTTGCTGGCGCTTGCTTCTGTTGTTGCCTGCGCCAATAGTTGTTGATATTTTAGCTTCTAGTACGGGTAGTTCGCTGACAAATCTAGCGGATGCACCTACTGATAGGTTTTGATTTACATGAAAGGTTACAATTACTTGTTTTGCGTTTACCATCCCTGCTCTCATGTTGATTCCTCCAGTTAGGTTTTTGTTACCAAATAGATAGTTTGAGTTCTTGACCGAAACCGAAGTGAGCAATAGATACGAAGATGGTGATGATGATAAATGATTTTAACTTGTTCATAGCTTTATTGTTTAGCGTTTTTGAATTTGATTATGATTCAAAAGTCGCCTAAGCCGGAGTGAATTGTAACACGTGATTTCCGTATTCTATTCTTTACTAGAATCTCGTAAAGAGTTGGAAACAGTCCTGAGTTGCCCTGTGGAGCGTTATTGGTATCAATAATCATAAATTGACCTATAAGCTAGTCAAGTGCTTATGCTATTTCCTGATTAGGTGGCTCACTTTATTAGTTCAATAACTATTATCCCTTAACAAACCCATACGGACAGTGTTTGCATCCGTTTTTGCAGCAGTAGCCACGCTTGAGGTGGTATTCTTTGGTGAATACCATGAGTCCCGATGCGTTGAAGTAGTAGTCCTCAGGAGATAGAGGGCTAGGAGGGTTGCCTGTTTCTTTGTCTGACAAAGGGGATGTGATTTAGATTTCCTTTTCGTAATTTTGGACGAATCTAATGGAGTTCTGTATAGGAACTCTTTTTTATTATTTAAATACACGAACGATGGTAAATGAAATGACAAGTGAGCAGGCTATCGCCTTGGAAGATAAGTATGGAGCGCATAATTATCACCCACTGCCAGTGGTGTTGTCCAAGGGAGAAGGCGTCTATGTTTGGGATGTGGAGGGAAAGAAATACTATGATTTTCTATCCGCATACTCTGCAGTCAACCAAGGTCACTGTCACCCCAAAATCGTCGGGGCACTTACTGAACAAGCGAAAAAATTAACGTTAACCTCTAGGGCGTTTTACAACGATACTTTAGGGGAATATGAGAAGTATATCACCGATTACTTTGGCTTTGATAAGGTGCTGCCTATGAATACGGGTGCCGAGGCTGTAGAGACAGCCATCAAGTTGACGCGTAAGTGGGCTTATGAAGTGAAAGGTATTCCAGAGAATGAGGCCAAAATCATCGTGTGCGAAAACAACTTTCACGGACGTACGACGACTATCATTTCGTTTTCTAATGATCCTGATGCACAGAAGAACTTTGGGCCATACACGGCGGGCTTTATCAAGATACCATACAACGACATAGATGCACTCAAAGAGGCGCTCAAAGACCCTAATGTAGCAGGGCTACTCATGGAGCCGATTCAGGGCGAAGCGGGTGTTTTTGTCCCAGACGAAGGATTCTTGCAGGCGGCAAGCGAAGCGTGTAAGGAAGCGAATGTGCTGTTTGTAGCAGACGAAGTGCAGACAGGTATCGCGCGTACAGGTCGTCTGTTGGCATGTGACCATGAGGAGGTCAAGCCAGACGTATTGATTCTCGGTAAGGCGATCTCTGGCGGGGTGTATCCTGTGTCTGTCGTTTTGGCCAATGATGATATCATGGGCGTAATCAAGCCAGGACAGCATGGCTCTACTTTTGGCGGCAACCCGGTCGCTTCGATGGTGGCAATGGCTGCCTTGGATGTGGTACAGGAAGAAAAACTAGCCGCCAATGCAGAGAAGCTCGGGATCAAATTTAGAAAGCGATTGAATACCTACATAGAGGAGAGTAAGTTAGTGTCTCTCGTGAGAGGAAAAGGGCTGCTCAACGCCATTGTGATCAATGATTCGGAAGAAAGCTCTACGGCATGGGATATCTGTGTCGCGCTGAAGGATAATGGTCTGCTCGCTAAACCGACGCATGGCAACATCATTCGGTTTGCACCTCCATTGGTGATGACCGAAGAGCAGTTGGATGAGTGCTGTGACATCATCATCAAAACAGTAAAAGAGTTCGAGAATAAGTAAAGAAATGTAAAAAGGCTGCCATGTGCAGCCTTTTTTGTGTTCCATAAGTTAGAAACCAGAAACGATATGTTTGGATTATTTAAGAAAAAAACGGAGATGGAGCAGCTTAGTGCACAGTACAACGAACTGATGAAACAAGCACATGCGCTTTCCACGCAAGACCGGACAAAGAGCGATGCAAAGCATGCCGAGGCAGAAGCTTTAATCCCTCGTATAGAGGAGCTAAAGGTGAAAGAAGAAAAGTCTAGTTAACCTTGATAAATTGGTAGTGTGAAAGTGAAATTGCTCCCTTGATTGAGGGTACTGTTGACGTAGATGTGTCCACCGTTTTTTTCTACGAACGCTTTGCATAGTACCAGTCCGAGTCCTGTGCCTGACTCGTTTTCAGTCCCTTTGGTGCTAACCTTCTTGTTGACCTGAAATAGGTCTGGAATCGTTTTTTCGTCAATCCCTACGCCTGTGTCGCTGATTGAGACATGAATGAAATCATCCTGCAGTTTGCACTGTACTAATGTTTTCCCTCCCCTAGGAGTGAATTTCAAAGCATTGGAAATCAAGTTCCTTAAAATAGTATCCACCATCTGCTGGTCAGCCAATACGGGGGGTAGTTCTGTTGGGTGATAGTTGACCTCTATAGACTTGTTGTTTGCAGTGACGGCAAGTAGTTTGATGCTGTCCAAGATGCTATGGTTGAGGTCTATGCTTTCTTGTTCAAAGGTGATGTCTCCAGTTTGTGAGCGTGCCCAAGTCAAAAGATTTTCTAGGAGTTTAGTAGCCTGAGATGTGCTTTCTCGACACATGGTTAGACACTGGAGTTTGTCTGCGTCACTAAGCGTAGCACTATTGGTGATCAAAAAATCCAAAGTACCAGTCAGGGAGTTGAACGGACTCTTGAGATCATGACCGATGATGGAGAAAAAGTCGTCTTTTGTTGCATTGAGTTTGGCTAGCTTTAGTTCGTTTCGAGCCAATTCCAATTCTGTTTTTTTTCGGTCATCGATGTTTCTCGTGATACCTGTAATCGTGATTTCATTTTGGTTGTTGAAACTGAAATTACAAGAAATCTCTATCCAGATCACTTTTCCTAGTTTTGTTTTTTGTTGTAGTTCAAGTAGTAGAGGTTGATTGTTCTTGGTTTGAGTAAATCGTGCGACGCTTTCATTTAGCCTTTTTTCAATGATTTGTTTGGACTCAGGAGTCAGAGTCTGTCCTAATGTCAGGTTTAGCGTCTCTTGAGTGTTGTAACCAGCATGGGTTTGTATGGATGGGCTCACATAGGTGAATCTTCTCTGAGCAACATTGTAAACCCATATTACATCGGATATGTTTTTGGCAAGTAGTTCATGTTTTTGGACATGAATATGATTAGCTGTCGAGACTTGCAGTGTATAGATGATGGCAACTCCTAGAACAATCCATAGGCTGCGTCCTAGCCATAGCCAGAAACTAAACATAGCAAACTCCTCTTGGTCGTCGGGGGATGAAATTGCGTATTCCCATCCCTGGTTGATGAAGTTCGTCTGTAGTTTGAGCGCATTGTTTTGTTCGAAAAGCTGAGGGTCACCGTACAGGTTGATATAAGCGTCTTTGTGCAACCGACGAATGGCCACTTCATAGCCTTTGGAGGTAAACTCTGTAAAAGCGGCGTTAAAAAAGGGTGAGATTTCTACCACAGTGGATAGGATGCCCCATAGCTCACCGTTGGTATAGATTGGTTTTCGGTAGATAAAAGACTCTCCTCCCTGAACGAGGCTGACAGGGCCTAAGAGTAAGCCTTCTCCAGTTTGGATTATTTGGTTGATGTCAGGCCATTGCTCTGGATTTTTTCGATAGTCCATACCTATGGCTTCTTCATTGCCTTCTATGGGAGCTACGTATTGGATCACAGTACCTCGTGATAGTCCCAAACTCCGTATGAACGGAGATTGTTTCCATGTTTCTGTTAATACTTTTTGAAGTTTTTCCGTGTTTATTTCCTGGTGATAAACTTTGAGATAAGCTTCTATCCCCATAGAGAGGTAGGCGACTTTGTTGAGCTCACGGTCGAGTCTAGGAATTAATTCTTTCCCAAGAGAGAGTGTTCTTATGTCGAGACTTTTTTGATGTTGCTGTTGCCGATAGTGCATCATCGTTTCAAATAACACGAGCAAGGATATGGACATCAGACTGCCGATAAAGAAAGAAAAGAAAGAGAAATGGAAGGTCTGACCTTTTTTATTCGTTCTGGATCTTATAAAGTTTAGCATGGAAGAATTTTAACCGTAACGAATAACTTAATCTAGCACATCAGGTGAATGGCTTATCAATATAAATATTGGGTTTCCATTACGCAATAATGACCAAGTTTTTTTATGAAATAAACTTGGTTAGAACCAGTGGTTTTTGACCAGTCTTTAAAAAAGGGGCTTGCCGTTTTTGTAATCTTATGAATGATTTCTTGCAAATCGTTCATTAATCAGGAGGGTTACTTCTTTATCCATTCAATCAATAAGCCATTACGCTAAGATTTACTAAATTCGCCCTCTCAAAAGAAGGCTTTGTGGACGAATGCCGAAACCCCGTTTTGGAATCCTCATTCCCTCGATTGACCAAGACTATTTATTCAGTAAAACACGCGGGCTACACCGCTACCAAGCAGTTTTAAAAATATGACAAAATCTAAGATCATTTACACCAAGACGGACGAAGCGCCTGCTTTAGCTACTTATTCATTTTTGCCTATCGTTTCAGCTTTTACTTCAGCGGCTGGCGTGGAGGTTGAGACCAGAGACATTTCCTTGGCAGGTCGTATCATTGCCAATCTTTCTGACTACTTGACGGATGATCAAAAAGTAAGCGACGCTTTGGCAGAGCTCGGCGACTTGGCCAAGCAGCCAGAAGCGAACATCATCAAATTGCCCAACATCTCAGCTTCTATTCCGCAGCTACAGGCCGCTATCAAGGAGCTGCAAGCGCAGGGCTATAAGTTGCCTAACTACCCGTCTGAGCCTAAGACGGACGAAGAAAAAGAAATCAAAGCGAAATATGCTAAAGTACTCGGTAGTGCAGTAAACCCTGTCTTGAGAGAAGGTAATTCTGATCGTAGAGCACCCAAGGCTGTAAAGAATTATGCCAAGAAAAACCCACATAGAATGGGTGCTTGGGCTGCAGACTCTAAGACGCATGTTGCTAGTATGACGAGTGGAGATTTTTACGGGAGTGAAAAATCAGTTACGCTCGCAGAGGCGACAGATGCTAAAATAGCGTTTGTGGGAGCTGATGGCACTAGTGAAGTATTGAAAGCTTCTACGCCTCTTTTGGCAGGAGAAATCATCGATGCTTCTGTGATGAGTATTTCTAAATTAAAGACATTCATTGCCGAAGAAATCAAATCAGCCAAAGAAGCTGGTGTGCTCTTCTCATTACATATGAAAGCGACGATGATGAAAGTCTCTGACCCAGTGATATTCGGTGCGGCTGTAGAGGTTTTTTACAAAGATGTATTCGAAAAATATGCAGAGCTGTTCGCTGAGTTGGGCGTGACCGCTACCAACGGACTAGGTGACGTCTATGCGAAACTCGCTGGACATGCCAAAGAAGCAGAAGTACTCGCTGCGATCGAGGCAGTATATACCGACAGCCCTGACCTAGCGATGGTCAACTCTGACAAAGGAATCACCAACCTACATGTGCCGTCTGACGTAATCATCGACGCTTCTATGCCAGCGATGATTCGTACGTCAGGCCAGATGTGGAACAAAGCAGGAGATCAACAAGATACCAAAGCGGTCATTCCAGACAGATGCTATGCGGGCGTGTATCAGGCAACGATTGATTTTTGTAAGAAAAATGGTGCTTTCAATCCGTCTACGATGGGTTCTGTGTCCAATGTAGGATTGATGGCACAGAAAGCCGAAGAGTACGGGTCACATGACAAAACTTTCCAAATTCCAGCAAAAGGCACAGTTCAAGTAACGGATGCATCAGGAGCAGTATTACTAGAGCAGCCGGTAGAAGAGGGAGACATCTTCAGAATGTGTCAAGTGAAAGACGCTCCGATCCAAGAATGGGTGAAGCTAGCCGTGAACAGAGCAAAGGCTACTGGAGATCCTGCGATATTCTGGTTGGATGAGAACAGAGCGCACGATGCACAAATCATCGCCAAGGTGAATACTTACCTAAAAGATCACGATACGACAGGTTTGGATATCCAAATCCTAGGGCCAGTAGATGCGACGAATTTCTCTCTAGAAAGAACGTTGAAAGGTGAAGATACGATCTCTGTGACGGGTAACGTACTGAGAGATTACTTGACAGACTTGTTCCCGATTTTGGAATTGGGTACGTCGGCGAAGATGCTTTCTATCGTACCGTTGATGAACGGCGGTGGATTGTTCGAGACAGGTGCTGGCGGATCAGCACCAAAGCACGTACAGCAGTTCAACGAAGAGGGATACTTGAGATGGGATTCTTTGGGCGAGTTCTTGGCACTTGCGGTTTCGTTGGAGCACCTTTCGGAGACTTTTGACAACCCCAAGGCCAAAGTTTTGGCAGAAGCACTAGATGCAGCGACTGGGTTGTTCTTGGACAATGACAAGTCTCCTGCGCGTAAAGTAGGCGGTATCGACAACAGAGGATCACACTTCTACTTGGCGATGTATTGGGCACAAGAATTGGCTGCTCAGGACAAAGACGCTGAGTTGAAAGCACGCTTTGCGGGATTGGCCAAAGCCTTGACAGAAAACGAAGCGAAAATCAACGAAGAGTTGATCGGCGCACAGGGCAAGCCAGAAGACATCGGTGGATACTTCCAGCCTAACGTCGACTTGGCATCAAAAGCCATGAGACCTAGTGCGACTTTCAACGAAACACTTGCTGCACTCTAAAGAGCATAGATAAAGTAAAGAGGCTAGCTCGGTTTGGGTTAGCCTCTTTTTGTATAAATGGTATAATTTAGTGAAGGGGTAGTCCAGAGACAATTGATCTGGAATATATGGGCTTAGATCAACTCACCGTAGAGGTCTTCGTTAACTTCACGAAATACAAATGACAATGGAACTAACTAACTACCAAATCATACTATTGTTCGCTGTGGGGGGCTTTGTGGCCATCATGGGTTCATTAGTGACGAGCTGGGTACTCAGACCCCGCAGACCCAACGAGGAGAAACTGACTACCTACGAGTGTGGAGAGGACCCGACGGGCACGGCTTGGGGTAAGTTCAACATCCGATTCTATGTGATTGCACTGGTGTTTGTGTTGTTTGAGACAGAGTTGTTGTTTTTGTTTCCTTGGGCGATCGTCTTTGGGGACGAAGGACTCAATGCCCTCACGCAAGGCAAATGGGGAATGCTCGCATTCGTCGAGATGTCACTGTTTATACTGATTTTAGCATTGGGTCTAGCCTATGTCTGGGGCAAGGGGTTTCTCGAATGGGAAAAGCCAGACGTGAAAGTCACCGACGTAGAGAGCAAAGTCCCAGAAAGCCTCTACGAACAATTGAATACAAAATACCAATAGCGTGGATATGTGTTAGACTCCAGAGACTAGATTGAGACAGAGCATGTACATTCTAGTATTCCCAAAGTCTAATATCTAACATTTAGAATCTAATATCTAAAAAAGAAATGAAAGGTTTACTCGATCAAAAATTCAGCAACGGCGGGGTAGTCATCAGCAGCCTCGAAGATATCACCAATTGGGCACGACTGTCCAGTATCTGGCCTATGGGCTTTGGCTTGGCTTGTTGTGCGATCGAGATGATGGGTGCCTATGCGTCTGGCTATGACTTGGATCGCTACGGCGTGATCCCACGTGCCAGTCCTAGACAGTCCGATGTGATGATCGTAGCAGGTACGGTGACCTACAAGATGGCCGACAGAGTCAGACGACTCTACGAGCAAATGGCCGAACCACGCTATGTGATCTCGATGGGCTCTTGCTCCAACTGTGGAGGTCCCTACTGGGAGCATGGCTACCATGTCGTCAAAGGAGTCGACAAAATCATCCCAGTAGATGTCTACGTGCCTGGATGTCCTCCAAGACCCGAGGCACTGATCGGAGGGATATTGAAGCTCCGAGAGAAAATAGAAAAAGAAACCTTGAGAGAGCCAGAAGGCCTGCGCGAAATCGTAGAAAATCTAGACTAATGGAAATAGCTGAATTCAAAACCCTTGTACAGGATCGTATCGGCGAAGCAGTCGTGATCGGTGTGGACGAAAATGCAACGCCCAAGGCATTGCTCATTGCGCCAGGTTACATCAAGGATGTGTGTCTCTATCTTCGTGACAATGACCAGTCGTATTTCGATATGCTCTCTTGCCTCACGGCCATCGACAATGGGCCAGAGGTCAATACCATGGAGGTCGTCTACAACCTGTACTCGATCCCACTGGAGCAATCCCTCATGCTCAAAGTGACCCTTGATAGAGAAAAACCAGAAATAGACTCGATGACCGAGCTCTGGAAAACAGCCGATTGGCACGAAAGGGAGGCCTATGATCTATTCGGGATACAATTCGTCGGGCACCCCGACTTGAGGAGAATCCTGATGCCAGGAGACTGGCAGGGACACCCCATGCGCAAAGACTATGTAGAGCCCGAAGAATACCGAGGCATGAAAACCATCAGAGAGGAGGAAGATCCATCATGAGCCAAGCCATAGAATACAAATACCGTCCAGAAAACCTCAACGAGTCTGCTCCCAACAAATACACCGAGGCAGACCTGACTCGTGAGGAGATGATCATCAACATCGGGCCACAGCACCCCTCTACACATGGTGTATTGCGACTGGAGGTCGTCACCGATGGAGAGATCGTCGTGGATGTGGTGCCGCACATGGGCTACCTGCACCGATGCTTTGAGAAGCACACCGAGTCGGTACCTTTCAACCAAGGGCTACCCTTCGTAGACCGCATGGACTATGTCGCTGCGATGAACTCAGAACATGCCTTTGTGATGGGAGCGGAGCGAATGCTCGGCATAGAAAACGACATCCCAAAGCGGGTAGAGTACATCCGTGTACTGGTCGCGGAGCTCAATCGCATCGCATCGCATTTTGTGGCGATAGGTACTTATGGACTGGATATTGGAGCGTTTACCCCCTTCTTGTGGGTGATGCGTGATCGGGAGCACATCCTGCGTATGCTGGAGTGGATCAGTGGAGCACGTATGCTCTACAACTACATCTGGGTAGGGGGCTTGTTTTACGATCTACCTGTAGGGTTCGAGGAGAAATGCATGGAGTTCATCAGTTACCTGAAACCGAAACTCAAAGAATTGGATGATGTCCTCATCAACAACAAGATATTCGTAGAGCGTACCGCCAACGTCGGCGTATTGCCTCGCAACCTAGCCATTAGCTATGGGGCAACAGGCCCCGTACTACGTGGTTCGGGATTGAAGTACGACTTGCGTCGTGTCGACGGCTACTCGGTCTATCCGGAGCTAGACTTTGATATTCCCGTAGGTACAGGAGCCATGGGACAAGTGGGAGACTGTTGGGACCGAACCTTCGTCAGAGTACAGGAGGTCAAAGAATCTGTCAAGATCATCGAGCAGAGCCTAGAGCAGCTCACCAAAGCACACAAGCGCACCAAAGATTTTGATCCGAGAGCGGCAGTGCCCAAGAAGATCAGACCCAAAGCGCAGGACTTCTACGTCCGTGCCGAAAACCCAAAAGGAGAACTGGGCTTTTTCTTCCGTACAGACGGTCGATCCGACATCCCTGTGCGCTGCAAGGCGAGAGCTTGTAGCTTCTCCAATCTCTCCGTACTGGCAGATATCACACGTGGACACATGATCGCTGACTTGGTCGCCATCATCGGCTCCATTGATATCGTCATGGGCGAAGTGGATAGGTAAGGCTGTATTTTTGTCTGAACTATGTGGTTGAGTGAAGATTTTTCCTAGCGCGCTGTTGCAAAAGCGCGCTCATTTAGTTTAGTATTATCGATGCGAGTAACCGCATGACGCCAGTATAATGAACCTGCACACAATCTACTCAGCAGGCAATCGTGAGGAAGTATGAAATCCTCGAGTCATAAGCCGTGTATTTGTCTGACATTTCATCAATTCATATCCTTATCCATCGCATTGTAAATACCAGGAAAATAGAGGGGAGAAGCAACAATTGAAATCAGTTATCTTTAAATCGAGCGGATGCTATGACTAGAGGAGCAGTCTTTTTCTTTCCAGTCATTACTGATAATCATAAATTCAAGAATATTTCTACTACTGTTTGAAATTTTATAATCAATATCAGTCAAATCAAAGAGAAGTTTTAGTGCCGCCAAATTGGAAGTTTCGTCTCTTGTATACGTCGGCTGTTGCTATATGCAACAGCCCTGTTTTTATGCACCAACAAAATCAGAAACTATAAAATATTGGATAGCATCGAATTAGATCCCGATGCTATCTAATATTTTATATCCTTAAAAACTGTATCGTTTATTCAGGACTAGAGGTACACAAATTCATGAAAAAATTCACCAATTCTTAAAACGGGACTCCAGGCTGGTACTGACGGTAATCATAAAGCATCGTAACCTCAAGAATATTGCCACTGCTGTCTGAAATTTTATAATCAATATAATTGACACCAGCCTTGGTTATTGCTGTACCGGGAGCTGGCGTCTGCTCTATAACTGTAAGTCCATTGTCACAATTATCAGTCAAATCAAAGAGAAGTTTTAGTGTTGCTAAATTGGATGCCTCGCTTTTTACATACGTCGGGAATTCTGCGTATACAAGTACAACTTCACAAGACCAACCACCAAATAAACCAGTTCTATATTCACATTCACGATTAAAAATAGGCGCTTCTGTATCATTTTCGCATGGATCTACTTCATATATATATGATTTCCATTCCACCCATTCTCCAAAATCATCATGCAAAAACCAAACACTAGCTTTATCATTAGGTTTCCATGTCGGTAAAGCCATACTAAGATCACGAGAATCATCATATATATATAGGAAATCTATACCTTGAAAATAAACTGAAAAAGTCACAACGGTTTCACCCCCTTTCTTTTCTATCACTTGATCCCCTTCGAGATAAAAATATGATGAATTTGGATCATTCGGGTTATCAGAAGGAGACCAAAACGTTGAAGTCTCCGTTGCGAATAATCTACCTTGCTCTATACCATCATTATCATTAATTGATGATTCGAGTAGTTCGATATCCATAGGCTTTATTTGTTGGATATCTTCTTGTAGTAGAACCTCGTCATTACTACAACTAACTGAAATAAATAGCAAACCTATGATTGCTATTTTCTGTATTGTTTTATTCATTTCTTTATTTGTTGTTTAAAACGCAAGAATATAGTCATCACTATACAAATCAATTGTTCGGTAAAAAAAAGATGAGGAGACAGGCAAATACCACTATTTATAGGGGGGTAATTACCAAATCTTATCACTAAATTTAGTGATAGTGCAATCGCACGATTAATAATATTGAACCAATCAAAATGAAAATCTATTTAGAATTAGCCTGTTTATCATAGTTCCACTGCTAATAAAGATATCAATGTTAGTGGTGCGTTTGGAAGAGGGCTTTCTCGATTTAAAATATTGAAAACTTATCTATATCCAATAGGGTTTTATATGATGATGTTCCTGCTAGGTCGTCATTGAAAGTCTCTTTTTCTTGCCTTGCTCATGTCCTCTAAAAACGACTTGTACACCCAGAAAATGATAAGTCGAGATTAGTAAATAGGCTTTTGTCTCTTCAGATTGCCATATTTCACCTTTACCTATTTTTACTTCCCAGTATAGTCAAAGCATTCATACTAAGAGTACCTTATCCCCAGATCTATATGACAGCTACGATATAGATACAGGGATAAGATTATTCATGACTGATGAGCTAAGCTACATGACAGGCATAAACTAGATCTAAGCATCGACTGGCATGACATGTTTGACTTGGCCTTTGGCTTTTCTCTTTGCACTTTTTGCCAAATACTCTTCTACGACTCCTTTGTAGTCGGTAGGGTCGTAGCGCGCGAATATTTCGGCAGGTACATTGGGGAGCTTTCTCCATTGAGAGATGCCCAAGTCTTGAAGCAGAATATCTAGATGTTGCTGATACCTCGTGCTCACAGCGATGTTGAATGTAGACTCATAGGAGGAGTGCGCTATCTTCCACTGGGAAACACGCTGAGCAGAGGCGAGCATTTCTGTCTCTGAAGGCAACTGGAGGTCTTTTTGATGTGCGGCTATTTGCCATAGCGTACCCATCTCACATAGTGCGATGTGCATAAACCCATGATTGTACCCCGCAAATCCCAGATCAGGAATCCGAGGGTCTATCTGATGGCGATAGAGTGACGGCCCTCCATGTACTCGGAGGTACTGTGCGTACGTTTCGGGTAAGAAACCGTAGGTAGGTGCCTCATTGCCGCAACAGATACATACCATGTCGGCTTCTATTTTTTGACCATCGGATAAGATGAGTCCATGTTCAAAAAATGAAGCAACCTCCCCTCGGTAAGGGATGATGCGCTGGTGTGCGACGTATTCATAGTAGTGATTCGGAGCTACTGCCGAGGCACTTCTCAAATCCGGAACAAACTGTGATTTGGGAGGGAAAACCAAGTCCAATACGCTTGGGTCAAGTGTGCCTAACTTTGCATCTTTTCGGTGCTGATACTGAAAGAGCGTAGCTATAAAGCCCCAAAAAGACTTGACCACAAAGGTCAGTTTCTTGTGCAGCAAGTTTTGGATCAAGGAGCTATGGCACCAAGACGGCATCATGTCACTGCCAAAGCGAGAGAAAAAAGGCCGAGTGTAGTCAATCCCTAATAAATGATCGGGGATGGTCCACCTTGGAGTCCTAAAGATGTGCTGCGTGCTTTGGGCTACTGCGCCGCTCCATGCTGCAAAATCGAGAGCCGTCTTGCCAAACCCTACGACGGCCACATGCTTGTCCTTGAAGACTTCTTTGGAATTGATGTTGGTTACGACCTCTCCTCGGTATGAATCGATGTTTTCAAAACGAGGCTTATGCTTTTTGTCTCCTCCAGGGTATTGGCCTGTCGCTATCATGACATAGGCAAAATTCCCTTGCGTTCCGTTTTCAAAAGTCAATTGCCAACCGATATCCTGCTTGACCATTTGAGTCACTTTGTGATTGAGCTTGACCTCAATACCATATGCTGCAACCGCAGCATGCATGTATTTCAAGACTTGCTCCCCAGTCGGGTGACGATCAGGAGTAAATGGCCAGGGGAAATCGGAGAACTGGTATTGCGGGGCGGTGTTTTGCAGCCGGACACCTGGGTAGGTCATGTTCCATTGGCCCCCGATCTGATCGGAGGCCTCATATATTGTGACTGAATAGCCGCATTTTTGCCAAACTCTTGCTGCCGAAATACCCGACACGCCAGCTCCTATAATGGCAATATGCTGACTCTTTAATGAATTATTTTGCATCAGGGTCGATCTCGTCTTTGATCCAGTTGATACCAGTTGCTTCCCAGTCTTTGTTGTTAGAAGCATCTATGTATCTTTCCCATTGGTAGATTCCCGTAGTTTTTGCGATCCTTTTGAACTGCATGGTAGGAATCGAACTACTTAATACGACGACAGATCGCACCATCCCTTTTTGTTTGTAGTTCTTTTGGCCTTCTTCCATGACGCTTTGGCTTTCTGCAGGGAGAGGTTTCATGTCTCTCAGGTCTGCAAACACACCGAAATGAGCAGGGGCTTTTTCTAGCAAGGCTAGAGATTCTTTGTACCACTCTTCCATTTCTTCTTTTTTGATAAAGCCACTAAAAGTGAGGTAGTACCCAAAATCTTTTTGTTCAATTTTGTACATAATTAATAAGTCTTTTATTGTTCTTTCGATAACTGTTAAATTGTCGTTAAGATACTTTTTTTTGTGAAAAATAGTAATGATTCGATTACCTACTTATGCATAAGGGGGTGTGTGTGTCTAACGGTAGGGGCAAAGGAGTCGTGCGTGAGATCAGGTTATCTAACAAGACTGTTTTTGTGGAGATTACATCAAAAAAAGCCCCCAATCTCTCGGGGGCTTCTAAACTAAGAATGATTAAAACCCAGATGCCATGTGGTATGGAGGGTTTACTTCAGGATTACTATCTTTTGACGAACCGGATGCAGTGTACTCCGGTAGCTCCTTGGATGCGCAGCACAAATACGCCTGGATTCAGTGCCGACACATCGATGCGGAGTTCGGAGGCTCCTGAGAGCGACTGATCCAGCTGCATGCGTCCATCCAGACTGTAGATGCTCAGGTGTGAGTCATCAGCCGTTAACCCCTGTAGTGTCAACTGATCAGCGGTCGGGTTAGGATAGCAGGTGAGGCTCGATTGGCTCAGTATATCTGCTCCTGTATTGGCTGTTCTTGCCCCCGATACACTTGCGATTTCGAACCAGTTGAGGTTGAATCCACCCGAAGGGAAGGCCAAGGCCAACTGCTGTTGCCCAGCTGTGAGCTGTACACTATGAGAGACGGTCGTCCACGTTTGCCATCCACCTGTGGCGTTGACATTCATCGTACCGTAGACTGCTCCTCCGCCGAATCCTTCGAGTTGGATCTGTCCACCACCATTTTGCGAAGCGACACGGTAGCTGACGGTATAGGTATCCGTCGCTGGGACGTTGACATTGTAGCCTGCCCAGTCGCCTCCATCGATCCAGCCGACGTTTTGTCCACCGTTGGTGTCAGAGGTGTTTTCAGTTTGTAGCCCAGACATTTGGAAGTAGTCTTCTGCTTGGATCAGTAGTGCTGTCGGGTTGGGGTCAGGGTTTGTCGTACCTCCGTCAGGGGAGAATGCCACGTAGTTGACATTGAGTCCCGATACCGGGAAATAGAGGTGCACCGTCTGACTTCCCGCACTCAGCCAAATGGTGGTAGAGACTGTCGTCCAGTTTTGCCATCCGCCTGTGGCGCTGAAATTGGCCGTGGCGGTAGTGCCTCCGGCTTGCAGCTGTATGCTTTTGCTGCCAGCTCCATCTGCCGCTACTCTGAATTGCACCTGATAGTTGCCCGCACTCGTGACATTGACGGAGTAGTCTGCCCAATCTCCTGCGTCTACATAGCCGATGTTTTCTCCTCCTTCGGAGCATGCTTCTGTTTGGATGCCGCTCATGGTGCTATAGCTTTCGGCCTGTACCGTTCCGGGTAGATTCACGGCTGTGTTGTTTTTAACCGCTTCATACCAGCCTTGATCCCAAGTGAGCCCTGGCGCTCCGTTGGCGATGTTGTTTTGACAAAAGGCAATCATATCGTTGTAGATATTGGCAGGTGGATTGCCTCCGCTGTTGATGAAGTTTTTGAGGTCATTGTATGGGCCGTTGGGATGGATGGTCCAGAGCGTTTTGTCGTGCGACATTTTTTTGAATGACCATGGGAAGTAGTCCACGTCGTTGTTGATGCACCAATCGGTCATGTTTCGCAAGTTGTTGTTGTCACTTTCACCGTATTCCCCCAATATCATGGGGACATTGAGTTTGTTGCAGATGGCGAGTCGGCCGTTGAGTGCCGAGACGTCATTGGAGTAGTGGTGTGTCTGGTAGACGAGGTTGTTGTCCCAGCGGTAGTTGATGCCACTTTGGTTTTGTGTTTCGGGATCCATCCAGTCTAGTTTTTGCATGTCCGAGCCCCACCAGCTGCCTTCTGCCACGATGATGTGGTTGTTGTCTACTTGGCGGATGGCATTTCGCATGGTGATCATGGAGGCCATCAGTTCGAACTCACGACCAGGCTGGGGGACGGGCTCGTTGATCAAGTCATAGCCCCAGATGACGGGTTCGTTTTGATAGTAGTCCGCAATGTGACGCCATACATCAGCTGCGATGTTGACATTGTTTCCATCCCAGAAGGTCACCGTCTCGCGCGGTTGGCTGGCGTTGGAGTTGACATTGTCCGAGTGGTCGCCGGGGTTTTGGTAGCCGGGAGCAGCGTGCATGTCGAGTAGGATGTACATGTCATGTGCACGGCAAAAGTTGACTAAGCGATCGATGTATGCAAAACCTCGGTCTGAGGGTGCGTTGCTGTTGTAGTCCCAAAAGAGGTTGTAGTGAAAGGGCACACGTACCGAGTTGAATCCAAGGCCTTTGAGATCTGCGATGGCCTGCTCGGTGACGTAGTTCATGCGCCACTGGTGCTCAAATTCAATGGCTTGATTGAGATCACCACCGAAGGCATCCTTGACGGAATTGAAAAACTGCGTGTGTGTTCGGTAATTGAAATCACCCATCATGAGGTAACCTTCCCAGAGCAGCCAGTTGCCGAGATTCATGCCGGTGAAGTAGATGTCGTTTCCGTTTTCGTCTACGATCTGTGTGCCATTCGTGTGAATGTACTGCGCGGAGAGACGGGTGCTAGGACACATGACCGCCAGACCGAGTAAGGCCATGACGGTAGCCGTCTTCCAGTTGAGGTTCGTTTTGTTTTTTTTCATAGTAATTAGTTTTAAGTGAAGCCTTGTCGGTTTGCAGATTCACTCTCTCATGCTTTCATAATCAATCAAATAGCCAACCGGTCAAACCTCAGGCATTGTGAATCAAATGTCTCTCGAAGAGAATAAAGAAACTATTCGTAGTAGTGGATTGGTGGATGAGGGTGGAAGTATGGTTTTGTTACAGTCTGTAATACAGTTTGTTATGTTTCGTTTGAAGCTAAAATAAGTGGACAGTTGGGAGTGTCATTACCTTGAAAAAGGTGTGATTTGGCAGGAGAATGTTCTTATATATTCCTTATTTTATTGATCAATAAAGAATGACTCAGCTTATAGGTACAAAGTTTAGAGCGTAGTAGTCATGTTAACCGTTGATGTAGTTTTTCTTAATATTAAGGCAATCAGTCAGGGGACATTATTCTTTAAATTGGGCTTTTTTTAATTTGAATTATATGAATAGTAATCTCTGTCTCAAGATTTTTAGTGCCGAACAAACCCGCCAAGCAGATCAATATACGATTACGCACGAACCCATTGCCTCTATTGATTTAATGGAGAGAGCGTCTACGTGTTTTGTTCAGGCTTTTCTGAGAGACTATTCGAAAGATCAATCTGTTAAGGTCTTTTGTGGGACGGGAAATAATGGAGGAGATGGATTGGCTATTGCCCGTTTGTTATTAGACGCTGATTATCACGTGGAGGTGTACCTCCTTGGTGATGTTGAAAAGGGGACGCCTGATTTTCAGTCTAATTTGAAAAAACTCAAAGGGTTGCTAGCGCCTGTATGGGTCAGTGATATGGTCGTTTTTCCTACTATTGAAAATGGAGATTTGGTCATAGATGCTTTGTTTGGGTCGGGCGTATCGAGACCCGTCGAGGGGATTTATGCAGAATGTATCGAAGCAATTAACCGCAGTATGGCGAAAGATGTGATTGCTGTAGATATCGCTTCGGGACTGGGCTGTGAGACGCGATATGGTAAGGGGGCAGTGATGGAGGTGAGTCATACGATTACATTTCAGTCTCCTAAGTTGACACAATTGTTGCCTGAGAATGATGTACATACTGGACGGTTGGACGTGATCAATATTGGATTGAGTGAAGAGTTTATTCGTTCGGTCGCTGTGCAGCAGTATTTTTTGACTGAAGCATTCATAAAGTCTCTTTTGATCCCGAGAAAAAAATATGCACACAAAGGAGATGCTGGTCGTAGTTTGATTGTGGCAGGGAGTTTTGGCAAAATGGGAGCAGCGGTGCTGGCCGCACAGGCATGTCTCCGATCTGGTGTGGGGCTATTGACGATGCAGGTACCTGAGTGCGGTGTAGATATATTACAGTCGACGACACCTGAGGCAATGGTACGTGCAGATAAGAATAGTAAGGTCAATGAAAAGTTCGATGATCTGGAAGGGTTTGATGCCATAGGTGTGGGGCCAGGTATAGGTACGGAGGACGAAACTGCCAAGCGACTAAAGCTGCTTATAGGGTCGAGTAAAGTCCCGATGGTTTTGGATGCAGATGCATTGAATATATTGAGTCAACATCCGACATGGTTAGAGTATCTGCCTAAGGGCAGTGTGTTGACCCCTCATCCAGGAGAGTTTACTCGGTTGGTAGGGGAGTGGGATGATGATGCGCATAAATTGGCGTTGCAAATGGAACTGGCACAGCGGTTGGATGCGATTGTATTACTCAAAGGGGCGCATAGTACGGTGGCTACCCCAGATGGGCGTCTGTTTTTTAATTCGACTGGTAATCCAGGTATGGCCACTGGTGGTAGTGGGGATGTACTGACGGGAATGGTCACTGCTTTTTTGGCTCAGGGGTATGATAGTCTGTCGGCTACTTTGGTAGCTTGTTTTGTTCATGGTCGTGCAGGAGATTTGTTTTTAGCAGAGGGGGCGGAGGAGTCTTTGATCGCATCGGATCTTATCACTAAAACCCCATTAGTGCTTAAGTGTCTAAAAAGTAGATAGATAGCTTTTCTGTTTTTTGACAGTTATCTTAGTTTTAGTCTAAGGGGTCTTCGGATATTAATAATAATTTAACTATATTCATTTGAACCATTACGAAAGTATTTCGTAAAATCTGCAGCAGTGTTTTTAGTAAGTAATATATATGGAGTTAAAAGCAGTTATACTATGTTTCGTTTTGAGCAGTGCTGCCTTGGTGACCCAGGGACAGTTAGCTGATACGAGAGCAGTATTTGCTTCCAACTCAGAGGTCATTGTCTACTCAGACGAATTACTAGACCTCACCAATCAAATCGATATTTATCCCAATCCTTCAGTTAATTTCATTGTAGTGAATATCGAAAATTCCAACCTAAAGAAAGTTACTTTCCAGCTTCATAGCGTGATCGGTAATACAGTAGATGTGCAGGCCGAATCTATTGGGAAAGACAAATACAAGATCGACCTGAGAAATTATTCATCAGGTTATTATTTTCTAATCATAGAAGATGAAGAGACCCAGTTCAAAGAAGCTTATAAGTTTTTGAAAAAATAATAATGGTTGGTTATAAAAGCCAAGTACTCGTATGAGTCTTGGCTTTTTGCTTTTAGTACACCACCATCTCCAAGGAACAGGCGCATGAAAAAGCCGAAGAGATATTTCCCCTCGGCTTAAAATAATTTTCACTAAAATCTGTCAATCTATTTCAGTACTAGCCACAGATGAAACCGTCCTTGGCTTACTCTATCATGCCATAGTAGTTGCGGAATAGTGTTTCATATTTTTGTGCTAGCTCGTTGTTGTCCGCTGATCTGAAGGTTCGGGCTAGCTCGCTTAGCGAAATCAGGTTTTTCTGTAGATCGAATCTATTGGTGATTCCTTTGTCAAACATATAGGCAAGCATTTCATCTGCACGTGTACCGATTTTTTCTGCCATGTCTATAGCAAGTTCTTCTTCTTCGAGTATCATGAGATAGTTAACTTGCTGCACGCTGAAGTGGTCAAATCTAACTGCCTCATCAGGCATGACCTCTAGGCATTTCATCACGGCATTGCGTGCACGTTCTTTGTCTCCTTCCAATAACAGTGCGTCTATCAGTGTGTTGAACGTCGCTCTATGGTTGAGGATGAAGTTGCGGTAATCTTCTGAGTAGTATACCTCAGGATTATCCAGCTCTCTCCAGTGGAAGTTGTTCATCAGATTGTCATACATTTTGTCTGTATCGACCATCATTTCGTTACCTGCTGGGTTCTCTACTGGCAATAGTCTAAAAGCATTTCCTTCTTGCATCATGTATTTCTTGATATTGAAGTTGACACTCGATGCGGAGGTGTTGTTGAAGTAGATCGGGCGTTCCCAGTTGTTGTTGACTATGAGATCGAGTATAGCAAGATCTTTCTTCTCTAGACCACTCCCTTTCATACTCCATGTCATTCTATCTACGAGCATGTTTTGATATTGCTCAGGGACGATTCCTTTAGCCGTTACACTCGCAGTATCTACAGCTAGGAAGAAGTTCTTCGCAGGGACTGAGTTGTACTTGCTGATAGATGTCGGTACCTGAAGAGCAGGGTGCTCATCGTTGATCAGTTTGATGAACTGCTCAGCGTTCATCATACCTCCTTTGATGTTTTGTCTCTCGACTAGCGGTAGGTAGTCATTGAGTCCGCCCTGTGCGTAGCGATCTAGGCTCAGTCCAAATGGCAATGGCTCAGATTCATAGGCGTCACGCATCATCTGCGCGATGTACCAGTCTGTATTGAAATAGCTGAGTACAATCACACGAACGTCTGTTCGGAATCCTTCGACCTCTTGTACATACCACAGTGGGAAGGTGTCATTGTCACCACCAGTGAAGATGATTGCATTTTCCTCGCATGAGGCTAGGAAGTTCTTCGCAGAGTCTACAGAGAAATATCTGTCAGATCTATCGTGATCATCCCATCCTTCACTCGCCATGATCGCAGGAGCGGATAGACATAGTAAGATGGATAAGATCGCAGCGACATTACCCGCTTTGATTATTTTTTTCAATCCTAGCGATAGCGGTATCACAGCTAAACCGATCCAGAAAGCATAAGCATAGTAGGATCCTGCATAGATATAGTCTCTCTCTCTAGGCTCAGTAGGAGGAGAGTTGAGGTAAAGTACCACTGCCACACCTGTGAGGAAAAACAACATCGCGACGAAGGAGAAGTTCCTTGGGTCTTTGTAGTACTGAAAGATCAATCCGATGATGCCCAGAAAGAGTGGGATCATGAAGAAGGCGTTTCTCCCTTTGTTTTCTGCTAGTGAAGAAGGTACCTCTTCGAGTGCATCGAAGATGCCGAGCCAAGTGGCTCCTTGTATGTCGGAGGCTCTACCAGCGAAGTTCCACATAAAGTAGCGGAAGTACATCGTGCCGATCTGATGCCTTAGCATGAAGTAGATGTTATCACTAAAGCTGGGCTTCTCTCCCTGTTTTAGTCCTAAAACTTCACGGTATTTCTGGACATGACCTGGTTGCGAACTGTAGGTTCTCGGTAGGATGGTTGTCTGTTTTGGATCGTATTTGTATTCCAGTTTGTAGTCGGAGATTTCGTATTTTTCTTTGCCTTTTCTATAGACAGCATCTCCCTTTTCTTGCCCCACTAACTCGGCAGTGAAGTATTGGCCATGGAGTAGTGGTCTACTGCCGTATTGCTCACGTTTGAGGTATGATACATAACTGAGTATATCCTCAGGGTTGTTCTCATCAATAGGAGGGTTGTACGTCGAGCGAATCAAGACGATCGAATAGGATGAGTAACCTATGATGATGAAAGCAAAGGCAACCAAGATGGTATTGAGTGTAACTTTTTTTGCTTTGATAGAATAATAGATTCCGTAGATGAGCCCTCCTAAGAACACGACAGCAAAAAAGATAACACCTGAACCAAATGGGAGTCCGAGGTTGTTGACAAAGAAAATTTCTAATACACTGGCCATACTCGGTAGACCAGGGATGACACCACTCATGATGATCATCACGATAGCGCCACTGATGGCGAGGGTAGCGATGATGCCATTTCGGGTGACTTTTTCTCTTTTCTTGAAGTAGTAGATCAGGCCGAGTGCAGGTAGTGTGACCAAGTTCAACAAGTGAACACCAATAGATAGACCTACCATATAGGCGATCAAAATAATCCATCTGTTTTCGTCTGAAGGGTCTTTGATGTTCTCCCATTTGAGGATCGCCCAAACCACGAACGCGGTAAAGAACGAAGACATGGCATATACCTCTGCTTCTACAGCAGAGAACCAAAATGAGTCTGAGAACGTGTAGGCCAATGCACCTACTACACCACTACCGATGATCAGTAGGTAGTTGGTTAATGTTTCTTCGCTAGGGACTAGTTTTTTAGCAATGTGCGTGATTGACCAGAAGAGGAACAAAATCGTGAAACCACTACTCAATACACTGAGCATATTGATCCAGTAGGCCACTTGTTCTCGGTCTCCTCCTGCTAGGAAGGAGAACAACCTACCGAGTAGTAGAAAGAAGGGGGCCCCTGGTGGGTGAGGTACTTCTAGTTTGTACGACACGGCGATGAATTCTCCGCAATCCCAAAAGCTGGCAGTAGGTTCCACGGTCAATGCGTATACGGTGGTTGCTAGTGCGAATATGAGCCAGCCCGAAATATTGTTAAGTCTGTTGTAATCAATCATTGAATATATATTATTAGACTGGCGAAAATAGTAATTATTGACTAAACACAGGGAGACTTTAACCTTATCTTATCTCTTGTCGTTTTAGGGTCTAAATTTTTAACTTGCTACTACATTGTAGCTAGTTGGGTTGAATGCCCTATTTTCGTTTGAACATCATTACACATGGCTCGGGTTGAGCTTAATTATTACCTCTATGCGAAAGATCTCGTTTCTCTTTATTGTTGTTTTGTTATCTATTGGTCATGTGCAGTTATTTGCGCAAGAGACTGAGTCTGATACAGTCTCTCAGGACTATGCCGTACCTGTGTCCTACCGCGCGTCCGAGACGCGGTATTTTGATCTGCTACATACCGATTTGGCCGTTTCTTTTGATTGGGAGAAGGAGCGGTTGATTGGTACGGCTAAACTGAGTCTGAAACCTTATTTTTATGCACAGGAGGATTTGACGCTAGACGCAAAAGCCATGGCAATCCAATCCGTCATGTTACTAGATAGTCAGGGCGGGACTAAAAAACTGACTTATGACTATGACGGATCTGAAATACAGATTCGTTTAGACCGCATCTATGAGCGGACTGACACGTTAGAATTAGCTATAGATTATATCGCCAAACCCAACGAACTACCAGCAGGAGGTAGTGAAGCCATCACTGAGGATAAAGGGCTGTATTTTATCAATGCTGACGGAAAAGATCCTAACAAACCACAGCAGATATGGACACAGGGCGAGACCGAGGCGAGTTCCGTTTGGTTCCCAACCATAGACGCTCCTAACGAGCGTTGTACACAGTCCATCGCGATGACTGTTCAAGACAAATTCAATACACTCTCTAATGGGATTTTGACCAGCCAAAAGGACAATGGTGATGGCACGAGAACGGATAGATGGGTTTTGGATATCCCTCATGCGCCCTACCTATTTATGATGTCGGTAGGAGAATACGCTGTGATTCGTGATCAGTGGAGAGGTATTTCGGTTTCTTATCATGTGGAAAAGAAATACGAGGCAGATGCACAAGCGATTTTTGGTCATACGCCAGAGATGATGGAGTTTTTCTCTGAGAAGCTGGGTGTGGACTATCCATGGCCAAAATATGATCAGGTAGTAGTGCGTGACTATGTCTCAGGTGCTATGGAGAACACCACCGCATCAGTGTTCATGGAAGGGCTGCAGGTGCAAGAAAAGGAGTTGTTAGATTTTAACTGGGATGATATTATCGCCCATGAGTTGTTTCATCAGTGGTTTGGAGATTATGTGACTTGCGAATCTTGGTCCAACTTGACCCTGAATGAGGGCTTTGCCAGCTACTCTGAATACCTATGGAATGAGTACAAATATGGAGTGGACGAGGCGGATTACAACCTGCTGAATGATCGAGAAGCTTACTTAGACGAAGCGGAGGAGGAATCTAAGGATCTCATCCGGTTCTACTATGAGGATAGAGAAGATATGTTCGATACGCACTCTTATAATAAAGGTGCCGCGGTGATTCACATGCTGAGAAACTATCTAGGAGATGAAGCATTTTTCGCAGGACTCAACCTATACCTGACCCAAAATGCGCTGTCTTCCGTAGAGATTAACGATCTCCGAATGGCTTTTGAGGAGGTGAGTGGAGAGGATCTGAATTGGTTTTTTGACCAATGGTTCTTTTTTCCTGGTCATCCTGAGATCATGGTGAGCGAGACGTACGAAAATGATACGCTGACGTTGCTGGTACAGCAGGTGCAAGGAGATGACTCTCCAGTGTACAAGCTGCCGCTCTTTGTCGAGATTTGGTCTGAGGGAAAAAGCGCCAACTACCCGATTATTTTGGAAGAGGCTGTAGAGACTTATGAGTTTGCATTGACCAAAGAGCCAGAGCTGGTAGTTTTTGATACCGAGCGACAGCTACTGGGTACGGTGACGCATGCTAAGTCTCCTGAAGCTTTGGCTTTTCAGATGACGCATTCTCGGAGTTTTCAGAGTCGACTGGAAGTGGTAGAGTCGTTAGATGAGATCACGGACAAGAAACTGATCCAGCAGATATTGACGCAAGCACTCCAAGACCCGCATTACATTATTCAGGAGTTTGCTTTAGACTATATGATAGAAAAGGAAATCAAACCCAAGAAATATCAAGCACTGCTAGATCAAGCCTATACTCATGAGTCCTCCAATGTACGGAGTTATGTGATTTCCTATTTGGCAGAGACGGATTTTGAAGAGAACCAAGACAAGATCGTAGCAGCCTTGGACGATCCGTCATTCCTGGTACAAAGCACCGCTATGACTTTTCTGCTCCGAAATGGGGAGACGGTAAGTGAGGAATTGGTGCAAATTTTTTCTAAAGAGACCAATATCAATGTCGTTTTGGCCATGTCAGAGTACTATCTGACTCGGACTGGCGAAGCTTCTTTCCAGTGGTTTGCGGACAAAGCCATGGTCGTGGATGACGAAGCGCTTTACTTTTTGCTCCAAGTGTATTCGGAAAAGCTCGTCAACGCCTCGGAGGTTCGTCGCAAAGAAGCGGTCGTTTTGTACAGTGATATTGCACGCAATCACCCGACCTATTTCACCCGATTGGCTGCTTATCAAGGGCTAGTCCTGATGTCGGATCTCGATGGCGTCAATGATCTACTAGACGAAATCAAAGCAGGAGAGAAGGATGAGCGGCTACAGGCGTACTACGAGCAGTTTTAGTTTAGTAAATCGATTTATCAAATTTAGATTTCACGAAAACATAATTTTGACATAAAGAGCTTGTAATAGTATCCAGATAACTTGTGCTGACAACTAATCTGAATATTGTTACCTCTATGCATTCATCGAGTGATACGGCGTTAATCGAGCTACTGAAAAAGGACAGTAAAGTAGCATTTGAGGCGATTTATCGTCGCTATTGGGAGAAATTGTACCTCTACGCTTTTAAGTTATCGGCGGATCGTGAGCTATCTCAGAATATCGTACAGGATTTATTTGTTTCTTTATGGAATAAACGGGCATCACTTTCTATTGAGAAATTGGATACTTATTTGTTTCAATCCGTCAAGTATCAGATTTTCAAAAACTATCGAGATCAAAAGCTCTCTAAAGAAGTTTTGGAGTCTAGGTTCGAGGACTTTGTTATAGAGAACCCTTCGGTAATAGATGATTCGGATCTTACTCAGTCACTTTATACTTCTATCAATAAGCTGCCCAGCAAAAGAAAGGAGATATTCCTGATGAATAAGATTCATGATCTGAGCGTAGAGCAAATTGCCTCTGAACTGGCACTTTCTAATCAAACCGTTAAAAATCAAATCTCTTCAGCGCTCAAACAACTCCGTTTGGATCTGCAAGATGTGTAGCAAGGTTGGTATGATTGATCAGATGTTGCTTTTTTAACTTAATGATTCCTTCATCTTTTCATAATATCTACGCATAGTACGATCGGCCTCCCTTCGGTACTCTCCTTCGAATAAGAGATTTACTATGAAGCAAGGTTCCCACATATTGGAGGTTCTAATTGATAAATTTTTCAAGAAAAGGACAACCGTCAAAGAGGAGAAGTTATTAGATGATTTTTCGGAAGCCTACCGAACGGAAGAGGCGTGGGATAATGCTGTGCTGGGGGACAAGGACGAATTGTCCAACCGGATGTTTGAGACGATCTCCAATCAGATAGAGCATGAAGAGCCTAAGGTGATACAACATTATGCGCTCCAGTGGGGGATGTCCATAGCGGCAAGCATTGTCTTATTGATAGGCGTGTTTTTGTGGTTGGATAGCGATGAGGTAGAAAGCCAAACAATGATGTTTGCCTCAGGAAAGCAAATGGATTCTGTCCGTTTAGTAGATGGCACAATGATATACTTGGGAGCACATTCTGCCCTGTCCTGTGCGCCAGATTTCAATAGCAAGACGCGCCAAGTGACTTTAATCCGAGGCAATGCCTTTTTTGATGTAGCTCGCAATCCCCAAAAACCCTTTGTGATATCATCTGGACAGATTAAGACTACTGTGCTGGGTACATCCTTCAACATAGACTTGAAAGAAGACAACTGTACGGTCACGGTTCATACTGGGAAAGTCAATGTGAAATCCCAAGATCAAAGTGTCGATTTGATCCCCAACCAAGAGGCTTATTTCGCTGGAGCAACCTCTAGCCTGAGTAAAAAGACTTTGACAAATAGTCATATGACGCGGTGGTATCGACGAGATCTTCAACTGGAGAATACCTCACTCGGTGAAGTGCTGAGTGTGATTGAGTACAAATTCGGTGTTAAAGCGCAGGTAAAGAATCAAGAGGATTTGAAGACTCCTGTTACGGTATTTATTAGTCATGATGCTACACTCAGTAGCGTGATAGAGCAATTAAATTATATAACAGGTAACCTAAAAATTGAAATGTATGAAGAAATAATCACAGTTAAATAGAAACGAAAAAAACCGCAGTTGGTGCAACAACTACGGTCTTAAATCAAAGCATTGTAAAAACAAATACTTAAATAATGTATTCAAATATAATTTTTTATAAAACAAAAGCAACGGCATGTTTGGTATTCATGCTGGTAGTTTTGCTAGCTGCTGGTCCAGTATGGGCCAATAGTGAGTCACCACAGGTCAGTGTAGCGTTAAGAAATGCTACGTTGACTACTATTTTTTCTCATCTGGGAGAACAAACTGGGTACAAGTTCAGCTACGGAGAGAAGGTGATCGAGGATCAAATGACATACTCTATTGTACATAGAGGAAAACAATTACGAGAGGTACTGGACGAGTTGTCAGCAGAGGCGGACTTTAGTTATGCGGTGTCCGATCGATTGGTTTTGATCCGGAAAAACAACCCGACGGATGCCGTAGTAGGGACGGCAAAAGGTCGAATAGTGGACGAAAATAACGAGCCACTACCAGGAGCCAATGTGCTGCAAATAGGTACTACTAACGGTGTAGTGACTAATATCAATGGAGAGTTTAGCATCGATATGTTAACAGGTGATCAGACATTGGTGTTTTCATTTATTGGTTATGATTCGGAATCGGTGAGTGCTGATGAAAACATGGTGATTCAACTACTCCCGAGTTTAGAGAGTCTACAGGAAGTTGTCGTGATCGGATATGGTACGACCAATAAGGCTGATGTGACAGGAGCTTTGGATAAAGTGGATAGTGATCATTTCAGAGAGGGAATTAACACTTCTCCAGAACTGTTGTTACAAGGTAAATCTCCTGGGGTACGTGTGATTAGTTCTAGTGGGGAGCCGGGCGCAGGTGTCGACGTGATGATCAGAGGTGCAGGGTCTATTCGTAGTGGTAGTACACCGCTGTTTGTCGTGGATGGTGTGCCACTTAGCAACGCCAGTGTCAGCCCGGGAGGTCCCGATTCGGGAATCGGTAGCTCTAGAGCCAAAAACCCGTTGAATTTTTTGAACCCATCAGATATAGCATCTATCAGTGTGCTAAAGGATGCGTCTGCTGCTGCCATCTATGGCGCCAGAGGGTCTAATGGGGTCATCATCATCACTACCAAAAAGGGGCGAAAGGACGAAGGTACGCTGACTTTGGATAGTTATGTAGGACTATCTACGGTCTCTAAAAAACTGGATCTTTTGGATGCAAAGACCTATGCAGAGAACAATCCTGGCCAAGTCTATGACCCTAATGTCTCTACCGATTGGCAAGATGAGGTATTTAGAACAGCGATGACGACTAGCAATAGCTTGTCATTTTCCAAAGGAACAGATTCGGGCAATTACTATGCGTCTATTAGTCAGATGGATCAAGAGGGAGTTATCGAGCAGAGTGAGTTTGAAAGAATCTCTGGACGTATCAATGTGATGGAGTCATTCATGGATAACCAGCGGTTGAAATTGAAGGTGAATTTGACGGCTTCTCAAACGATCGACAATGCAGTACCGACTAGTGAAACTGCTGGTGCGACAGGAGAACTAATCACGCATACACTCAAGGCCAACCCTACGAGACCAGTCTATGATGAAAATGGGGACCTCTTCGATTTTGATACAGAGGGTAGTTACAATCCTATCTATATGTTAGACTTTCATGAGGATGAGACGCGGACACTCAGAGTTTTGGGCAATGTGGAGGCTAACTTTAGAATCATCAATGGGCTAGAGTATCAGCTTAATTATGGAATAGATCGCTCATTTTCGGAACGAAATACTACTTTCTATCCTAATACAACCGAGATCGAATCTTCTGGAGCCTACTACCAGCAGAACTTTGAGAACTATAATCGTTTGCTAGAGCAGTACCTGACCTATAGCAAACTCATTGGTAATTCTAAACTGGATGTATTGGGAGGGTTTTCGTATCAAAAATTTGAGCGATCAGGAACCACTTTTGGGCTCAGGGAACTAGATGACGACAGAGTCGATCCTGCCAACAACCCGAGCGTAGCATCTAACCAAGAGGCAATCGAGACGACAGGCTTTGCGGAGATCAATGAATTGCAGTCGTATTTCGGACGGTTAAACTATACCTACAAAGGAAAATATTTAGTCACGGCATCTATTCGGGCTGACGGTTCGACCCGTTTCGGGGACAACAACAAGTATGGTTACTTTCCATCATTTGCCCTAGGATGGAATATCGGTGATGAAGGCTTTCTAGCAGGTTCTGATATCGTGAATGAGCTGAAACTAAGAACGAGCTGGGGACAGACTGGTAATCAAGAAGTGCCTAACAAGGTGACACAGGAGACTTATTCTACGACTTCTAGCAATGGCTATTTTCTCAATGGCGAGGATAGCGAATTAGTCAATGGAGTGACATATACTCGTACAGCAAACCCTGATCTGAAGTGGGAAGTTGTTACGCAGTTTGATCTTGGTTTGGATTTTCAACTTTATGGAGGAGTACTTTACGGTAGCATTGACTATTATAACAAGGCAACTACAGATGCGATTCTTTTGCTCCCAGCCATACAGCCTAACTTCTCTAGTGTATGGACAAATATGGATGGAGAAATTGTCAACTCAGGTATTGAGTTCATGTTGGGTAGCCAAATCATCCAGAGTAATGATGTGTCCTGGTCCGTAGATTTTAATGGAGCGACACTCAAAAATGAGGTCAAAAATCTGCCAGTTACAGAGATATTATCAGGCAATGTGTCTGGTTCTGGAGTGTCAGGCGAGACAGTCAATATCTACAAAAATGGCTCTGCCGCAGGATCATTCAATTTGTATGAGCATCTAGGTTTTGATGAAAATGGAATCTCTCAATACTCGGATGAAAAGAAGGTTACTGAGAGTGCATTGCCGACTTTTACCTATGGGTTTAATACCATGTTTAGGTATAAGAATATTGATTTGTCTATGTCCGTTGTTGGGCAGACTGGAGCTTATATTTTCAACAATACCAAGCTGGCGACAGATCACATGTCCAATTTCTTGTCTAGCAAAAACGTGACGAATGACGAGCTGAATTCTGGACAGTCTGTGAATGATGCACTTCGTGTGTCTGATTATTATCTCGAGAGTTCAGATTATATCCGTCTCAACAATCTCCGAATAGGCTACACGTTCAATACAGCCAATAT
Organism: Reichenbachiella agariperforans; assembly: GCF_900142205.1. Lineage (GTDB taxonomy): Bacteria > Bacteroidota > Bacteroidia > Cytophagales > Cyclobacteriaceae > Reichenbachiella > Reichenbachiella agariperforans. Next base: position 146,788 of record NZ_FRAA01000004.1, on the reverse strand, counting down.
CAAATGGTTGAAGAATTTGACCCTCTATGCGACAGGTCAAAATTTGGTAACTATTACGGATTATTCGGGTTTTGATCCATCTGTCAATACCAGCAAAAATGTAGGAGGTAATACGTCTCTAGGAATAGACTATGCCAGCTACCCGAGTTCAAGAAGTTATTTATTAGGTGCAACTATTAAATTCTAAGAAACCATGAAGTTTAATAAAATGTTTAAATCAACTACCCTGTGGGGTTTGAGTTTTCTTTTGGTCGCTACGAGTTGTACTGACTTGGAAGAAATCGTGATAGACGAAATCGTCCCTGAAGACATCGAAACTGTCGAGGGCATAGAGGCCTCTTTGTTAGCAGCTACGTATGCCAAGCAGGAAAATGTATTTGCTGATTATGGTGGCGTATGGGCATTGCAGGAGTTTAGCACCGATGAGGCACTGTTGCCCGTGAGAGGTGAAGATTGGAGAGATGGTGGCAAATGGAAAGAGCTACATGAGTTTGGATGGAGTGCTGCCAGTGTAGTGCCTGAGGGTATATGGATTAGACTGAATCAAGCGGTGGCTCAGGCTGCCAGTTCGATTGAGGTTATCAAGGATAGCAAAACCGAAGAGGCTAGTTTGTACTTGGCGGAGTCACGAGCACTTTGGGTACTGTATACCTTCAATATAGTTGACTTGTTTGGTCAGGTACCATACAGAGACCCGTATGATTTGAGTTTTGGTAGCGCACCACGTATTTTGACGAGTGAGGAGGCGATAGATATATGTATCGAGACCCTAGAAGAAGCAATTCCTGATTTGGCTAGTTATGGTACTAGGGGTACTGATTCTGGCAGGTTTTCTAAGGAAGCGGCTTATGCACTTTTGGCCAAAATCTACCTGAATAAAGCGGTGTATGAGGATCGATACAACCCTAACTCTAGTTTTGATTTTGTAAGTAGTGGGTATATGGATAAAGTGATAGAGTATACCGATTTGGTCATCAACTCAGGGGCTTTTTCACTGGAGGGAGACTACTTCGAAATTTTTGATGTCAGTAATAACAATAACCCAGAACATATCTTAGCCTACATCCAAAGCAATAGTGGAGGGAATACGGGTCAGAATGATTTTACGTATTTGTCAATGGGTAGAAATCAGAAAGCTAACCCTGACAATAACCGGGGATCAAATGCTTCATGTACTACACCTGACTTTTTCGCAACATGGGATGACAACCGTGATGATCCTCGATTTCATAAGCACACGACGAATAATGGAGGAGAAGTGTTTAGAAACGATGGGACAGATGTGAGCCTTCCGTATGATGGTGTTTTTCACTTCAATAGAGGTTTTATAGAAGGACAACAGTACGGCCCCATTATTAGTGATGGAGCCTTCGAGTTTGATCCCGTAGATGCTTCTCGTGTATTGGTACAGGCACTTTATACTGAGAAGACACCTGACTTGTTGATGGACTTTACAGCAGGTTTAAACTTTGATGTAGCGGGTGATGCAGCATTTTCTCAAGACCAAATTAATCGTGGTGTCCGAGTATTCAAGCAGGAGTATGATGCAGAGAACGAGCGAGGGACAGGAGGTGTTAATATCCCATTGTTTAGGCTTGGGGGCATATATACTATGCGAGCAGAGGCGAAATTTAGAAAAGGTGATTTGACTGCTGCACTAGCGGATATCAATTTGCTACGTACCTCTCGGTGGAGTATTGATATAGATGGAAACCAGTTTTTTGGAACAGCTTTGACGAATATAGATGAGGCGGTGCTATATGAAGAGATCAGTCATGAGATGTACTGGGAAGGAGAACGTAGACAGCAGATGATTCGGTTTGGTACTTTTGAGGATGCTTATACTGCCAAGCCAGTGTCTCAGCCTTTTCGTCGCGTGTTTGCTATTCCTCAGTCAGAGATGGACGTCAACAAGGATTTTGTCCAAAACCTAGATTATTGATTTACAGATGAATCATTTCTAGTGTATAGTTGTGAAGCGCTACCAAAAAATGGTAGCGCTTTTTTTGTATGGACTTTTTGAGGTTCGGTCGGAACTAACCCTATGTTGTGTCACACGGTGTGTTCAAGCAAATACTAAGTTCTCTTAGTTTATAGGACTAGTTGTCGACCCTAGATAGGACACCAGTCTTTAGGTCAATATTAAAGTGATCCGCAGGAGCTCCATGCGCGAATGAGTGAAGTATCCGAAGTATACCATGTATGGATTTTTGTAGAGGGTGTCTGGGATCAGTAATTATGGATGTAGAATAGAGTAGCTCATATTGAGCCAGCCTATTTTGACCGATATCCATAAAAGCCAATTCGTCCGCACTTCGAAGACGGTAAAAGTCTAATATAAGATCATATCCAGTCCAAGCTTCTAGTTGTGCTGGAATGATTGATTGATTGCGGATGAGGGAGTCGTAACGCTGTATCGACTCTTCGGATAGGTTTCTGGATGAAACAAAATCGTCGAATTCAGACGCGTGCTGTATCAGTGTAGCACGCAATAGATCCAATCCATTCATGCTTAAAAGTTGATCCTTTAGATCCTTAGGCCAGTCCTGCATAAACCGAAATCGGATGAGTTCCTTGAGGTGCCATTCGGTGTATTCATGGTAGCTCTTGGATTTTAATATTTCGTCATTCCAGAGTTTTTTGCGGTTTTGTGATTGTAGATAGTCATGTTCCATTTGATAGAGAGGAAACAACTCGTCGAATCTTGGAACCTTGTCTAACTTGACAGTTTCTACTTCGAACCGATCAGTATGAATTGTTGCTATTTTATAGCCTGGGATATAAGCGGCCAAGGATGGGACTTGCACATTGGTTAGATGATTCCCTTGTTCTGTCGTCCTCTCTCCGGTATCGTTGATGTGCATATGTCCACCAAAGTGTACTTTCAGTCCAGCGTCCGCAAAGGTTTGTGCGACAATTTCTGAAGGCACACGATGTAATTGGAGTTTGTTCTCCCCTAATACTTGCGCAATGTCTGCCGTCGCATCATCATTGAAGTCTATCATGGGGTAATGACTAAATGGGATCAGTGTTTTATCTAATCTTTTGGCGTTCTTTATGACTTCTTTGATCCATGGGATTAAGTGAGACTTGTGATGCATCACATTGTTAAATCCCGTACTAGCTCCTTCATAGCTATTTGGGTCATGCGGAGCATTTATGGCTTGTTGTTTTGGAACATAGACGTTGGCGTCTATTGACAGGAACCAAACTCCCTCGATAGGTTCTGAGAGATAACTAACGTCGGGAATTCGAAAAGGCTGAGCCCCGATGGTGTATTGTCGGACATCAAGAACTGCTTCTTGCTTAGCCAAATCAAAATCATAGTCTTCATAACTATAGCTAGAGTAGGGACTAGCCCAGTAGAGATCAGATGACTTAGGAAAGAAACCAAAATCTGCCAGTTCATTTGTAATGTCTCGATACCCTGATTTTTGTATATCGGAGGTGATCACCACGGGTAGATCATCCATAGATGAGCTGTTGTATAAGTCGGCTTGACTCATGATGACTTGCTCTTTTCCTCCTAGCCCCATAAAATCCGTTTTGCCAGCAGGCAGATTGAAAGGTCGTACAGGATCATGGTTGCCTGTCGCCATTAAGAAACAGATACCATGTTTTGTCCGGTACTCCTCCAAAATCCGCTTTAGCGCACGAATATTTATGGGTTGACCATCGTCACTAAAGTCACCTGGCATGACTACATACTTGATTTTTCTTGATACTATGTCATCTAATGCAGCGATGAATGCGAAGTAATTTTCGTTAAATATCCGTGTGGAGTGGAGCTGAGCATCCATTGTCCGGATTGTATTATACTTACCGTTTGCCGGGTTTTTTATACCTCTGTAATCTGTGTCGCCCCATTGAGCATAGATGTCCTGTAGATGAATATCTGCTAAGAAGGCTATGGATAGGGGATCGTTATGTTGTGTGCAGCCTAAGTGGCTTATAGCGGCTGCTAATATGATACTAAGGAGTGTTATGCGATTAAAAATCATCATGGAGACGGGTTGAAAGAGTCTTTTGTAAAGTGCAAAATACTTGAAAGTCTATTTTTAATCTGCTTAAAGCAGAGTTATCAAACTGTTACTAATTATTGATTGTCAGAGGAGAGGGACCGTTCTCCTATTCTGCAAGTTGCGACTCTTTGTAGAAAATTGAATAAAGGAGAGCACCAACTATCCGATCATTTTGGAGGACATTTCAGGCGTACTGCGTGCAGTTTTAAATGCCTCACTGACACATGCTTGATTTGGCTGAAATACCTATGGTTATTCGAAGTTGATTCAGAGTGGAGTGAATATATTTTGCCTATGCTATGAGTTGAAAATGAACCGAGTCTGCCAGGTGTTTCGTGTAGGTTTAATTGCTAATTCTGTCTGCTTTGTGAAGTCTAGTTACTAATCTCTATCTTCATCCCATGAAAAAATACGTCGCACTGCTGAGAGGAATCAATGTCAGCGGACAAAAGAAAATCAAAATGGCTGAGCTGAAGGTCGCTCTGGAGGCTGCGGGCTTGCAGTCGGTGCAGACCTATATCCAAAGTGGCAATATAGTGTTCGAGAGTGAGGAGTCGGAGGAGCAGGCCGCTGCCCGCATCGAAGGGGCGATCTATGGAGCATACAATTTTGAGGTGCCGACGGTGGTGTTTGAGCAGTCGACTTTGGAGGGGATTAGAGCGGCGCATCCTTTTCGGACACAGGTAGAAGATACCAAAGGGCTCTATGTCTGCTGGATGCTGGACGAGCCTGCCGAGGATAGATTACAGCTTTTGGCGGATGCCGATCTAGGTGGAGATGAATATCAGATCATAGACCACCTCATCTATACGTGCTACCACCGGGGGATGGGAAAGTCCAAAATGGACATTAGTTTCTTAGAAAAGAAGCTGAAAGTCCGTGCCACCTCGCGCAACTGGAACACAGTGAGCAAACTCATCGAGATGTAATTCGATCAGCTGATGTGCTGAATCAAAAACTCATCAGCTCCTTGAACTTGAGGGTCTGTCGACGGGAAACCTCTACGATGGAGCCATCACGGAGGTGGATGCGTATGCTCCCACTAAACCAAGGTTCGACACGATCGATCCATTTGAGGTTGATGATTTGTTGGCGGTTGGCTCGGAAGAATGTCTGAGGGTCAAGGCGCGTCTCCATATAATTGAGCGTCTTGGGGATCATAGGGGTCTGCTCTTCGAAGTAGATTTTGGTGTAGTTGTCATAGATTTCGAAGATACGGATGTGCTTTAGTTCGACGAACCAGCAGTTCTCCCCGTCCTTGACGAATACTTGGCTGTTTTCAGAAAGTAGTTCTTTGGGTTGCTCTTGTTTGTCACTGAGTTTACTCCTGACTTTGTCCAGTGCTGTTTTGAGACGCTCTTCTTTGACGGGTTTTTGGAGGTAGTCGAGGGCGTTGTAGTCAAAGGCCTTCATGGCGTACTCGTTGTAGGCGGTGACGAAGATCACTTCAGGCACTTCGTCGAGTAGCTCTAGTAGCTGGAACCCGTCCTTGCCCGGCATCTGGATATCTAGGAAGATCAGGTCTGGGTGTACTTGTTCGATGAGGGTTTTGGCTTCATCGACGTTGGCCGCTTCGCCGACTATATCTAGACCCTTCGTGTTTTGGAGTAAAAATCGTAGCTCCTGTCGGGCCAGTTTGGTGTCGTCTATTAGTATTGCTCTCATTGTCTTGCGGGGAATTGTAAGGTTGCGGTGACTAAATTATCCTTTTCTGTCAAATCAAAAGAAGGGGATACATCGAAAAGTAGCCGGATGCGCTCTTGCGCATTTTTGACACCTATGCCTGTGCCTGTTTTGGAATGCTCGAGGCTGCCCGTATTGGATGCAGCGATGACGAGCTGGTCGTCTTGTTGCTGGATCGAGATGCGTATTTGTCCTCCGTCTTTGATTTGTGAGATGCCATGCTTGACGGCATTTTCGGCCATGGTTTGGATGATCATGGGAGGGATGATGCAGCTCAAGGTGTTTTCGTCCGCATCGACGTTGTAATCTAGACGTCCGTCGTACTGGATGCTTTCGAGATCGAGGTAGTTTTTGACGATATCGACTTCCTCAGCGATGGTGACCTGTGCCCGCTGACTAAAGGCGATGGAGTAGCGAAGCAAGTCGGAGAGGTTGGTCACCATGTCGCGGGCGATCATCGGTTGGTCGAGGATGAGTGCCCGGATGTTGTTGAGCGAGTTGAAAAGGAAGTGTGGATTGATTTGTGCCTTGAGGGCAATGAGTTCGGCTTCCTTGAGCGAAGATTGAGTCTCTAGTTTCTCGATTTTATTCTTTCGGGCGCTTTCGGCGTATTTGTATCCCACATAGATAACACTCCAAAACATCAGCATGAAAAACAGGTTGGCAGTGTATAGAGGTATGCTCGACCACTCGATAGGGTGCACGGTGTTGTGCCAATCCAGTAAGCCGACCATCATCAAGTGTATCGCCGCGATCGCCAGTACCGAACCTGCAATCGTGAGTCCTAAAATTCGCAAGGCTAGTGCTCCAGTTCCTAGTTCGATCCATCCTTTGCGCAGAATGACGATTCTGATCGCGTGGGAGGTCAACAGTACACATAGCCCGATGATGACTTGCAGCGCGATGACTTTGGGGAGCTTGTCATCCTCGGTGGTATGAGTGATAGCATTGTAGATGAGTAATCCCACATATATGCCCCAGCCGATGAGTTGGCAGCTCCAGTAGAGGGTGGCTTTGGTGATGTTTTGCATGGGACGTAAAGATAATAGGTTCTTGTTTTCTCCTGTTTCTTATGACGTAACGATACTCGGCAGTTGTTTCTTTCTGTTTCGGAAGATGATGAGAGTTACGATGTAGATCGCTACGATGGCGAAAGGAATCGTGACGAAGCGGTCGTCGGGAAAGATATACCAAAGCGCAAGCAGTCCAAGGGTGCGTGTGACAGCATGAAATATCCCCACCCAGTGCTGAATGATCCAGGTGAAGGGGAGCCACATCGTCCCCGTGAGTATCCCAACAGCGAGCGGGAGCGAGCTGATGTCCTGACGAAAAAATGGGATGGCTATCGCATAGACAAGGAAGGATTGCCCTACGGCGAATAAAAATAGTTGGTCAAAGGGGTTCTTTTTCTTTCTCTGTTCGGAGAAGTTCTCCCCTGTGAATCGGGAGAGGAACATCGCCAAATAGACGATACTACCCGTACCGATGAATAGGATCCAGACGGTGGCCTCAGTAGAGAGAAAAATGCCTGACAAGCCGATGAATAGCCAGATGATTAGTCCCGCTAGAGGAGTAGCGATGAACGGGCGGTTAGAAAATTCGATTCTGTGTTGCTCTAGTGTTTTCATGGTTTGGGGAGATTATTGTTTGGAGAGGAAATCGGTCGTCTGCTGCATGAAGAAGTCCGGGTCGTCCCACATGATGAAGTGCTTGCCTTTGTCAGAGAGTGAAATTTGCACGCCTTTCAGTTCGCTGTATTGATTTTGGAAGTTGGTTAGGGTCATTTCTTTGGTGACGCCATATTGGAGGTAGGCGATGTATGCGCCTAGTACGAGTACGGGCTTGTTGATCTGAGCGATATCGTCTCGTAGGTCGGTCGTGTAGAGATCGTACATGGCTTGCCCTACCGTGGACCGGTCACTGGCAGCACCCCACTGCATGGCAGTATCGATATTTGCTTCGTCAGTGATCATGGAGCGCAGGTACATGCGCTGTTGTTCGGCGTATTGTTCTGGCGGTGTGTTTTGTTGTGCAGCGATCATATTTTTAGCTGCGGGCTTCATGGATTCTTCGGTGGCTTGGGGGTTTTGGATCTTAGCGAGGAAGGGGAGTGCATCTACAATCACGGCTTTGCTGAATAGCTCTGGTTCTTGCGACAGCATATCCAAAGCAAGAAATCCGCCCAGACTGTGTCCGATGACGATGGGCTGATTGAGTTGGTTTTCCTGCACATAGCGAATTAGTTCGCTAGACATCTGGGGAGTGAAACCCTCTGATACATCGATAGCAGGTTGCTCCGCGAAACCTGGTAGTGTGATCACATGACAAGTGTAGTTTTGCTGGAGTTCGCTGACAGTAGCGTCCCATACCGCTCCGTCGCAGGTGAGTCCAGGGATGAGAAGGATGTCTTGCCCCTGACCCGATAGGTCGATGCGAAAGGAGTAGTCCTGTGCCTTGGAGACGGAGGATAGTGCTGTGAAGATGCCGATGAGTACGGCGATCCAGGGTGTGAGTGGGTTTTTGGATTGGCAAATTAGATTTTTCATGGCGTGTTTGTTTTTGTTGATGAATCAAAACTAGAGGGAGCACCTTTCGAATCACAGCAAGTTGTAGGGAGCGGTCGAGGAGGCCGCTGAGTGGTTTGATGTACTATTAGGTTTATTCCTAGGTCTAGGTTAGTTTCTATGAATTGTAGTTTAGAGAGGGGTAATGTGTAAGTCATAAACGGGGTTTCGGAGGTAGGATCGGGAGATGAGCTTGGGTTCTGCTTCATTTAGAATTATCTTGAATGAGGATTCACCTATACTGCGCAATGCAAAATCACTATGATATACTCGGGGTACTCGTCTCAGCGACCAAGGCAGAGATTAGGGGCGCTTACAAGCGAAAAGCACTGGTATGTCACCCTGATAGATATTTTGGTGATCCCGACAAAGAGGAGCAGTTCAAACAGATCAATGAAGCCCATCAAGTCCTGACTAACGACTATGCGCGAGCCAAATATGATATGGAGTTGCGCTATGGACAGATATCCATACCGAGCTATAGCTCACCGCATCCTACTAGTTATCATCGTGCGGCTAGACCTGTGCGACGTAGTACATCCATTACTTCCAAAGAGAATATCCGTGCCACAGGCTATGCCTTTTTGTTCTCTATGATCATCGCAGTGATCATCAAACTGAGTATTTATTTCTATCAGGAGCAAAAATCGGCAGAATTAGCGGAGGTACTGGGTCAGCGTCGTGAGGTGTTCGAACGGGCACGTTCCGCCCGTGATTCGGGACAGTGGGTGAGTAGCTTGGAGATGTTAGCAGGGATGGGATATTTTTATGTTCAGGAGAACGACATCAAGGCGTTCAAGACAGACTTGTGGTCGGATATCAAACGGCAAGGAGATCAATACTTGGCAGAGGAGGAATATGCGGAGGCGTTGGTGCTGTATCAGTCACTTAAGGACTATTCTGTGGGCAACTCTATGGATTATATGAAGAAATTGGCTTTTGCGCACAAAGGGGTTGGCGAGATCAAAGAAGCACTTGATATCTATCGCACTTTGCACCTGTATGGTTATGAGTCTTTAGATTTCTATTACGAAATGGGGGAGTTGTACGAAACAGGAGTAGGCGATTTGACGCAGGCACTGCGCTACTATCAGATTTGTGCTGACAAAGCCATTGCCAGTTATGAAATCACCATTGGTAAAGCATATCCTATCATAATACATGCAGGATTGGTGCCAGATAGACACTATGATGTGTACATGAAGGTGGCCGAATTGCAATATCATACAGCGCAATATGATGCGGTGATCAGATCAGTGGCTTGGACCAAAGATATATGGCCAGACAGTACGCAGCAGTATGTTTGGGAGGCAAAGAGTTACGATGCGATAGGTGATCAAGGTGCGGTACGCCGTATAGTTGGGCTAGCTAGAACCAAAAAATCAGACTTTACCCTTGATCAATAGGAGTGTATGTTTTGACATGACGCAAATAAGCTTATTTTTGATGCATCATTAAACTCAACCTATGTTTCCTCGTTCCCAACTGCTTTTCCTCGTTCTAGTTTTATCTTTTCACCTTCAGGCACAGAATTCACAAGTAGATGCGCAGCATTATCGTTTTGACGTGACACTGAGCGATGCTTCGGACACGATACAGTGTGACGCACAGTTGACATTGCGAGTTGCTGAAGAGGTGGCCGAAGTGAGGGTGGATCTCGCACGGACGATGCATGTCTTAACCGTTACTCAGGGAGGAGATACGATCGGTTTTGAACACGATTTGGATGTACTGAAGTTGCCGACGGGAGGAGTGTCCGGAGAATTAACCTACTCAGTGCACTATCGTGGCGTGCCAGAGGATGGTCTGATCATCTCTCACAATAAGTTTGGGGACCGAACTTTCTTTTCGGATCATTGGCCTGACCGAGCGCGTGAGTGGTTAGCGGTAATAGATACGCCTGCCGACAAGGCTACTTGTGAGTTTGTGGTGACAGCCCCCATCCAGTACGACGTAGTTTCCAATGGTCATTTGCTATCCATAGATACCTTGTCCGCCGAGACCAAAACCACCCACTGGAAGATGGATTATTTGATTCCAACCAAAGTCATGGCGATGGGTGCTGCTGCATTTGAGACGCAGCAGTTGGATAGTATGTCGAGGGCTTGGTTGTACGCTCGCTCTGGTGAGCAGGGACAGAATTATGATTTTGAAGAGGCACCAGAAGTATTGGCTTTCATGGTGGAGCAGCTCGGGGATTATCCTTTTGGGAAACTAGATCACGTAGAGTCTACGACCAAGTTTGGTGGCATGGAGAATGCCAGTTGTATATTTTATAGCGAAAAGCATATTAATGGTAATCAGGATGTTAATGGGCTAATTGCACATGAGGTGGCCCACCAGTGGTTTGGCAACAGTGCCAGCGAATCTAGCTGGGTGGATGTTTGGCTCAGTGAAGGGTTTGCCACCTACTACGAATATCTCTATATCCAGACCCAGTATGGGCTAGATAGCATGAAAGCACTATCAGACGAAAATGAAGAGCGTATTCGTAACTATGAGGAAAAGTATCCAGATCGTGCTATCCTTTACCCAAACTATGATCATATTTTCGAATTACTCAACCCGCTGAGCTATGATAAAGCAGCTTGGATGCTTCGTTTATTATCCTATCAGGTGGGGCAGGATGTTTTTGCTGAGATAGTGAAAACGTACTATCAGAGCCATACTTATGGCAATGCCACCACAGACGAGTTTATTGCAGTGGCGGAGAAAGTGTCAGGCAAGGATCTCAAGTACTTTTTTCATCAGTGGCTTAGTGTACCCGGCGCTCCCGATGTACGCTATACCTGGAAGTATAAACGAAATACACTAGAACTAAGCTTTGAGCAACAGACAACATTTACTTATCAGTTGATGATAGATGTCCCTGTGCAGACTAGCAACAATCAAGTGGAGATTAGGCAAGTGTTTTTGACTCAAAAGAAACAAACTTTTAAACTAGAAGAGGTGATGATCCACAATGCGCCGGATCTTGATCCTCTCAATATTATTTACGGCCGAATCCAAGAGAAAGAATAGATTTCGATGTGAGAAAGGGATTGTGATGGTATGGTTTTGACCATTCATCATAAAGTCATTTTGACCAATAGACGAATTCATTAGCTTGTCATTCCATTATCTTAACTAAGTATGAAAAAGAAAATATCCTCAATATTAGTATGCCTACTAGCGCTGTCCGTACAAGTGATCGGGCAGGAAAAGTACCAAGTCAATATCGATCTTGCTCATGTCGTGGATGACAAAGTACAGGTGACTTACACGCTCCCCAAAGTGACCACAGATACGATAGAGTTTCATGTTCCTAAAATTGTACCCGGCACTTATTCGATCTATGATTTTGGTCGTTTTTTGATGGGAATCGAAGCGAAAGATTCAGAAGGGAATGTACTGCCTACTGCAAAGTTGACCGACAATAGAACGCAGATCACGGGAGCGACTGGATTGACGACATTGTCTTATTGGGTAGAGGATACATATGACACGAGTCAGGGCAATAAGATTTTCGAACCAGCAGGGTCTAACATCGAAGAAGATACTTGTTTCGTACTTAACACTTTTGCGATGGTCGGGTATCTAGAGGGAATGAAAGATTTGCCATACGAGGTGACCGTGACCAAGCCCGTTAGCCTTTTTGGCGCATCAGCACTGAACAAAACAGTGATCAATGATTCTACCGACGTGTTTACTACCTCGGATTATTTTAATCTGGCCGATGGCCCGATCATGTACAGTTTGCCAGATACTGCGACTTTTGCGGTAGGAGGGGCAGAAGTACTGATCTCTGTCTACTCGCCAGGAGGTATATTGGAGTCTTCATTTGTAAAAGAGCAACTGATCCCCACGTTGGAGGCACAGAAACAATATATGGGTGGTGAGTTGCCCGTGGATAAGTATGCTTTTTTGATTTACCTCTTTCAGGGAGCGTCAGCATCAGGAGGGTATGGTGCGTTGGAGCATTCGTATTCATCGATGTATTCTTTGCCAGAGGCTGACCCGAGTTATCTTGCGCAAGTGGTGAGAGATGTAGCTGCACATGAGTTCTTTCACATCGTGACCCCACTCAATATTCACTCAGAAGAAATTGGCGATTTTGATTTTATCAATCCTAAAATGTCAAAGCATCTATGGTTATACGAGGGTATGACGGAGTATGCTGCGGGATTGGCTCAGGCTAAATATGGAGAGATGAGTCTAGATGCGTACTTAGATGGTCTGAAAGGGAAAATAAAAAATGCAGAACGTTATAAGGATGATTTGCCATTCACCGAGATGAGCCTTCATTGCCTAGATGAGACCAAAGATCAGTATGGTAACGTGTATCAAAAAGGAGCGTTGATAGGGATGTCGCTAGATATCGAACTTCGTGACCTCTCGAATGGAGCCTATGGTGTGGAGCAGATGATGATCGACCTGTCTAAGAAGTTTGGTAAGGAAAAGTCTTTTCAGGACGATCAGCTTTTTGACATCATCACAGAGATGACGTACCCAGAGATTAGAGATTTTTTTGCGGAGTATGTAGAAGGGAAATCGGCTATCCCATATGAGGATTATTTGGCGAAAGTGGGGGTGGATTTTACCTATGGAATTTCGAAAGATGAGCTATCGTTGGGGCATATTAGTTTTGGTGTGCATGATTCGCTGTTGATGATCAATTCCGTCTCTCAGGTCAATGCCTTTGGAGAGGAAATGGGTTATGAAGAAGGAGATATACTCTACGAGTTTGATGGTAAAGTCGTAGATATTAGTAACTACGAAGAGGTTTTTTCTACTTTCAAAGAAGAACACCAGGCAGGAGATAAAATCACTGCGGTGGTATTGAGGAAAAATAAGAAAGGGAAATACAAAGAAGAGAAACTAAAGGCGTCGGCATTGGAAGTGAAAGTCAAAACTGCTGGTGAAATTAAACTGATAGAGGAGCCCACAGAGGAGCAATTGTCCCTGCGCAAGGCATGGGTCAACAAGTGATAGTAGTCACAAAAGGGAGTTGAAATACTGTCTTTGTCAGTAGCTATTCGCTTTTAGCCCCCACAATATTTATGAGATGTTAGATGCCATATCAATTTACCCAACGGACTGGTATGGTGTCTAACAATCTAAAGTCTTGATTCTAGGTTTTTGTCTGAAACCAGTAGTGGTTTTTGTTGTAGTTGTTCTGTTTTTTATACAGTTTAACGATAGGAAAAACCACCACTCTTATGGCGAAAAAAAACAGCGTAAAAAAGATTTTTGTTCTTGATACCTCTGTAATCCTCTTTTCTCATGATTCGATCATGAATTTTGCCGAGCATGACGTAGGCATCCCCATCACAGTACTAGAAGAGCTCGATAATTTTAAAAAAGGTAACGATACACTCAACTTCGAAGCACGTGAGTTCACGAGACTGTTAGATAATCTAGCAGCGGATCACATGCTACAGGATTGGATCCCACTCAATGGGCATGGGCGAGGTAGACTAAAGGTCCTCATGTACTCAGATACCAAGACAGACTTGGATGCAGAGCGGATTTTTGGTGAGAAAAAAAATGATCACAAAATCATCAATGCAGCACTGAAACTCCAAAAAGAAGAGCCTAAGAAAAAGGTGATTCTAGTATCGAAGGATATCAACCTGAGACTAAAAGCTAAGTCTCTAGATCTGTCAGCGGAGGATTACGAAACGGGTAAGATCAAGAACGTCGATTCGATGGCAGCACTGGGCAAAAGTGAAGTCAATCGTGTGGCAGCCACGACCATCGATGAGTTGTATAAGAATATGGAGGTTTCGGCGAAAAAAGCACTAGGAAAACTAGAACCTATCAACAACTGCTATTACATTCTGAAGAGTTCTAAGAACTCTGCCCTATCGTTTTACAACCCTGTGTCAGAAAAAATAGCACATGTAGAAAAACGATCGGTCTACGGGATAAAACCTAAAAATGCTGAACAGGCTTTTGCGATCCATGCGATGATGAATCCCGAGGTAAAACTCGTAGCGATTACAGGGATAGCAGGGACAGGAAAGACACTGATGGCACTGGCCTCTGCACTGCAGCAGCGTAGGGACTTCAAGCAGATCTACATTGCTAGACCCATCGTGCCATTGAGCAACAAAGATATCGGTTATCTGCCAGGTGATATTAAATCCAAGCTAAATCCCTATATGGAACCACTCTGGGATAACCTAAAATTCATCCAAAACCAGTGGAAAGAAACTGAAAAGGAGAACAAGCAACTGACCGAGATGGTCAATCAGGAGAAATTACTGATTACACCACTAGCATATATCAGAGGGCGTAGTTTGTCGAATATCTATTTTATAGTGGATGAGGCACAGAACTTGACACCTCATGAGGTGAAGACGATCATTACCCGAGCGGGAGAAAACTGCAAGATTGTATTTACAGGTGACGTGAATCAGATCGATACGCCATACCTTGACTCTCAGAGTAATGGGCTGTCCTATCTAGTAGATCGTTTACAGGGACAGTCAATCTTTGCGCACATCACTTTGGAGAAAGGGGAGCGTTCGGAATTGGCAAATATTGCAAACGAACTACTGTAGAAGCAGCATTTACTGGAGGAGTACTGCAGCTAGTGTGACTTTGTGCATCATGGCTGGAGTACTCTTTTTTATTGCTACTGTACTCTAACAGTGAAAGAACTTCTTCTGGGGTATGAGCTACGATCTTAGACTGGAGGAAGCCCAGTTGTACAATTACTAGGAGCAATATCATTGCTGCGATTAACTTTTTCATCGTGATAGGTTTTGGATATCTATCTAGTAGATGACTGTCGTTAGCGTATAGTTGCACACAGCATTGGTTATTTTAGAAAGATGAGATTGGTTAGATGACCATTTCGGGTTTTAGAGATTGTTCAAGATATTCCAGTAGGTCACAGTCGGATTCTAGTCCTATTTTTTTTCTCATTCTACGTTTACTTTGTTCGATGGCTTTTTTTGTGACGTTGAGTATCTGTGCCATTTCTTTGTTGGATAGCTTCATTTTCATGAATGCGCATATTTTGAGATCATTTTGAGACAACATCGGGTAGTTTTTTTCTATTCGTTCAAAAAAGCCCCTGTAGACATTTTCGAAGTGGAGTTTGAAGCTGTTCCATTGGTCTTCAAAATTCTCAATTTCCTCGATTTGCTTTAAAATTTCTTTATAGAGCTTTTCATCGGTCTCTTTGAGCTCCTTTTTAAGTTTTTTCTTGAGAGATGTGAGCTGGTCGGTCAGATTGAGCCACTGGACGGAGGAAGAGGTCAGTGTTCGAGATTTTTTTTCTATTTCTATTTCTAGTTTTTGTTTCAGGTCTAGTTCGTATTCGATACGTTCTCTTTGGAGTTGATTTTTTACTCGCATGAGATAGAGTTCTTTTTTGGTTACTTTTTGTTTGATTGCGACCGCAAAGGAGAATAGTATGACCTCTAACATCAGCGCTATGATTGTTAGAGAGGACATGTGTACTACGGATATCAGGCCGTAGAGTGATAGCAGCTGTAGCAGCCCCACTGATATGAGAAGTATATTGCCTGCCAGAAAATACCGGGCGTAAGAAAGAGAACGCGCTCGGCACCAAGATGCATAGAGTATGCTCATAAATAAGGGAGGCATCAGGGCTGTAAATACAATAAAAACTAGGGTAAAGTAGGAGAGGAAAATGCCTAGGAGCATGATCGGAAAGATCCAAAACAAATGCCAGAGTATTTGATATAAACGGAAATTTAGTTTTTTCAAATCCAGAAAGGATATAGAAAATAGCAGGTATACAGCTATTCCTATGATCGCTGGTGTGAAACGGAGGTTCCTTTCGAGATCGAAAGGAGTGACCCAGTCTAGCTCTATATGTAGGTTGGAAAAATTGATACCCAATAGGACAAAGCAGAAGTTGTAAATGGAAAAGAGAATGTACTCTCTATAATGTGTGCTCAAAGCAATGCCTAGGTTGTACAAAGACATCATGAGAATGCCGCCGAAAAAAAAGAATAGCAGGGGCTGTGGTAATCGATATTGACTTCTGAATCCGTGGTCCGAATAGATCTTGGCACAGTTGGACGTGAAGTAGCTAGACAGCATTTTAGAATTTCTAGTATGAGAAATCAGTGCCAATAAGTAGGTCTTTCGAGTCTGCTTAGGATGGTGAAAACTTATGATTGAATTCCATTTTTTGGATTTAAAGTACTGTGGGAGGTATCCCGTAGTATTGAGTAGATGGCTACTACTGTCTTGATATATTTCATACAGCCTCACCTCATCATAAAATTTACAATTGATATGCAGCGAATCACCAGAGGATTGCTCACTTTCTATTTCAAAAATCATCCATATAGCCTGGGTTTTAGAATCGGGTGAGATATACTCATACGGTTCGAACTTTCCTTGTGATAAAATGGACCGGACATCTGTGAGCGTATCTGTCCTGAGTTGGTAGAGACTATTGTTCTCTAGGCAGCTCCACCCTTGGATGTCGCTTAGCTGGACAGGAGGTATAGACTCAAGACTCCAACATGGATTGGGTAGAATTAAAACAAATAGGAAATACATCCATCTTGAAAAGGTGAAAATCATCTCTTAGGCATTACTGATAAGCGGTTCGGTAAGGGTAGCGAAGCTATGTTGGAGACTGTGAAATATGTTGTCCTCTGCGTTAATATACTATTAAATAATCGAGAATAATCTATGACTGATTCGAGGTGTGGGAGGATTAGGGTGATCGTTTGGATCGTATACAGGTGGTTTGAATTTTGGAGGTTTTGAGGGTTTTCTGCGTGTTAGAAGTATGATTTAGGATAGTGTAGGGTGTTTGAAGCTATGAGACAAGTAGATGTAGGGTGTTTGAAGCTTGAAGTTTTGAGTACAGGGTGTGGAGCCGTTATAGGTTTGTGGTGGTAATACTACAACCATATCAACGAACATCATGAGAACAATATTCAACAGCCTAGCAGTTATACTCTTTATTTTGCTGAGTCATTGGCAAGCAGTGGCTGGCGGAGGAGTGTCTAACTTTAACTACGACTTCTGTAAAAATCAAGTTTCCTTTAGAGTTCATATTGAGGAAGTTTATAATGGAGGCGGGGTTTGTGCGGTTGGAAGTTTTGCCGACCGTACCAGCAGTGCAGAGGTAAACATTGTTGTCAATGGTACGAGCACTCGAATTTATGACCTTGTCAGAACTTCATCTACTTATTCTTGGAGTAAAAATAGTGGGTTTTCAGCTTCTTATTCTTGGCACAACACTACGGATAATGTAGGGTGTGCAGCCTCTACAGGTCATCGTTATCATAAGTATACGGATTTTACCATTAACCTGCCAGATGATAAATCTGGAGAAGGTCAGACGTTTAAAATAGAATACAAGAGTGTTTACAATGGAAGTTCAAAATCTTGGGATTCCGGTAATCAGACAGCTCCAAATATTCCGCGTATAGTAGGTCCTTTGGAGTTGGAACCACAGTGTGATGGGGTTGAGTTGGAATGGGGGAAACCGAGCTTTTCGTGCACGAATGCGTCATTCGTTATATATCGTGATGGGGTATACCGAGCGGCTGTCTCTTTCAATACGCTCAAATGGAAGGATACTAACGTGACCTACGATAACGTCTCGGATCACGAATACGAAGTACGGGTACGCCATAATTCGGAAGTCAGGGATTTAGGATTGCCTACCTCAGTAGATGGAAACCCAATCAAAAATTTTAACAGTTCGGATTACTTCGAATCTTTTTCTTTGAGCACACCTAATTTTTGTGACCAATCGGTTCGTTTGCAGTGGGAGATAGATGATCAGGTAGATATAGACTATTTCGAAGTAGAGCGAGATGTCACCGATGCGTTTACTGCTCCTATTGTCAGCACAGTCACACAGACTTTTGGCACGATCACATTCGACGATCCAGGAGTACCGGTCAATCAGGATTTTTATTATAGGGTTAGAGCATTTGATAATTGTGGCAACCAAGTATATACCAAGAGTGAGTATACCCAGCACATTATGTTTGAGGGACCTCCTTCCAAACCCTCTATTGTGCAGATCATCCCAGCGACTGATGGGACAGACGAAGCAACGGTCGAATGGACCTACCCATTAGACGGCACTCCTGTGGATTATTTTCAGGTCTATCGCGACGGATCACCTAGATCTGACAAGCTGCCCATCGGGACTACATCGTTTGTAGACGATGGTCTGAGCAACTGTCTACAGTATGAGTACATGGTCGTAGCAGGCAAGGACTGTTTTGATGAGGCCAACTCTATGCGTGTAGAACAGGTCATTTCATTCAATACGGACCTCAATGGCTTTGACGAATTAGAGGTGTCCAAATATCACTACAATGATCGTGTGGCGCTTAATTGGATAGTGAGCAGTGACAATGAGGCTTCCGAGATCATTATATATCGAAAAAGAGAGGGATCGGAGGATAACCCCGAAATCGTAAATAGACAAGACATCAAAACCTCTTCATTTGAAGATTTTGATACCGAGCCAGGCGTACTGTACAACTATGGACAACTGGCCATTTCATGTCCGAACTACGTCCCGTCCAAGTTAGAAATCGCATCGATGATCACAGATGTAGGAGTCAGGTCCGAGACAGGTATCATCAACGGTCAAATCAACTACGAGGGAGGCAATGCCGTCGAAGGAGTGCGTGTATTGGCTACCCCCTCTGATGGAGAAAACAGAGGGGTCAGTCTCGATATGACCAACAATCTCTTGACAATCCCTCTAGAAAATGAAGGAGAAAACTGGTTTCCAGACAAGGAATGGTCTCTATCGTTTTGGTTTCGGTTGGAAGATAAATCCGCAGGACAAACCCTCATGCAGGTGTCTGATGGGACAGATTACTTGCAGATTGCACCTTTGGCAGGTGGTGCTACGGAGTTTCATGAGATAGACTATTTGGAGGCCACAGAGAGGGTAGGGGTAGCAGACGAACTTGTGGGGTATATGTTGCCTTCTGGTGAGGTACAGTCCTTGCAGGGTCAATCGATATTGGGCCAGCTGTCTGGGACGGGTTTTGTCCAGTATAGCAAGGAAGAGATTTCAGCTTTAGCTTCGGGAGATACGCTGTATCACTTTGTGGGAGGAGAGCCATGGATGGTCAAACAGGACGAGAAGTGGTATCCGTTGGAGACACAGCGCACCTCCCTAGCAATGGCAGACTCATTGGTCGGGTACTTGAGAGGAGACACGGTTTACGAAGCTTTTGATAGTGATTTTGTACTGGCTTTTATAGATAGTGATCAGCTGAGACTAGCCAAGCATTTCAATATCTCCTATGAGCTAGGGCAGGCGTATGCTAGCATCAAGGACAACCAAATGATATTCGCGAATGATGCGGACACCAAAGGGACGATTATAGATGATGTCGTATACAATGCAGCGGGTGATGCGATGCATATGATCGTGGGCAACAACGTGTACTACGTCTATAGAGACGAACTCAACAATAAGCTCGTCCGAGGAAAGCGCTTTGCGCGCAGGTTGCCGAATGATACAGACCCAGAAGTGAGTTATGACGTTTTTTTGCTTGACAAAACCATAACAGAGGAAATCCAAAAAGGACAGAGCCTAGGGGTCGTCAATACAGACAGAACGAAAGTATTTGATACTACTGGATCGGGACTGACGCAGTACCTCATCGATCCATCAGGGATTCTTCGCACTGCCGAGTACCAGGACACCGTATTGTATGTGCCACAGGGAGCTGCTAGTCATGCTGTGACTGCTTTGACTTTGACGAACTTATCCACAGGCGAAGAAGAGTTTTTGTTCAACTCAGCGAAGGATACGCTGTATCAAATCTCCCTAAAGGATGGATACCTAGATGTGGAGGATTTTGTCCGGGACGCAACTACCGACGAGTATGTGTACTATTTGGGACAAACGCTAGACGGAGAGAGACAAGTTTTCAAGGCGATGGGAGAGCAGTTTTCATACATCGTCAACGATACCGTCAATACTTATCAAAAGGAGGCCTACCAAGCAGCCTTGAGTATCCAAGCAGGAGGTATGGGGAGCGAAGAGGTTGTTTTGAGCCCGGAGCTTTACTTGGGAGAGTACAACAACCTGCTGATGACCTATGATGGTGCTGACTTGATCTTATATATCAATGGCAAAGGGGTGGATACAGTGGCTGTTTCTCATCTCGAAGATTTGTTTGAGGCGGAGGATCAGGAGATACATTTCGGAGGATTTGCGGGGATGATAGATGAGGTGTTGCTTTGGTCGGGAGCCAAGAGCCAGCAGAGTATTGATCAAGATTACAACCGCTACTTGTCAGGAGGACAGGAAGGTTTGGTTGGGTATTGGAGAATCGATGAAAAGGTCTCTACTCATGCGTTTGATGCCTCGTATGCCTTAGACGGCACAGGCAAGAAGGCTTTCAATGGTCACCATGCGACGATAGGACTTGCACAGTGGACGAATGTTGTGCCGGAGCAAGAGGATTTGTCCTTTACAGCCTTCACGGATGCAGACGGTAATTATTCTATTCAGTCTATTATCTATTCGGGTAGTGGCAACAACTTCAAACTGGTACCAGTTTTTGGGGCACACAGTTTTGAGCCATCCAACAAGATTCTGTATATAGGTCCATCGCAGCAGATACAAAACGAAAAGAATTTTAAGGACAACTCGTCCTTTGCTGTCACAGGTACGGTCAAGTACGATCCGAGGATTTTAGGTTATGAGTCTGCGGATGATCCAGATGCGCCCAATTGCTATGTAGAGGGAGTCAATATATATATTGATGATCAGCCAGTGTTGGTAGATGGGCAGGTGTTGACTACTGATGCGAATGGTCGGTTTGAAATGGATGTACCGATTGGTAAGCATAGAATCAAAGTTGCCAAAAACAATCATACATTCGCAGAGGCGGTTTGGCCTCCGTCGGGTAAGTACAATTTTCAAGACAATGTCTTTGACCTGGTATTCTATGACAACACCACGCGTACCTTGATCGGCAAGGTAGTGGGAGGCGCGACAGAAGGGGAGAAAATATCTGGATCTGGCCAATCAATCAACAACATCGGTACAGCCGAAATCAAACTCAAATCAATTGGGAAGACATGCTTTGAGACGGTGGTGACCACTGATGTCGCTACGGGGGAGTATCTCGTTGACCTTCCTCCATTTCGATACAATATCGTTGACCTTCGAGTCCCCTCACAAACCACTGAATTTAATCGAGAGCTTAAACGGTTGGCAGAGTCTTCGATTGATTTGTCAAGAGACGATCTAGAGACGGATACAGTAGCGTGTACAGGGACTACATGTGATTCGGATTTGGTACTCTATGACTTGAAGAGAGATTTTGTTTTTAGAACACGAGAACGATTTACTGTGAAACAGTACCGGGTAGGGGATGATTTGGTGGAAATACCTGGGGTGTTAGGCTCTGAATTCTATGAGGTTCTTCCGGGTGTTTCACTTGATATTAAGGCCTCTCCACTTCCGTATGAAGTGTTCGCGACAGGTGAATACACATGGGGTATCACACTGAGTGAAGAATATGAAAACAGGGACAATAATGTGTTAGACCCCCATAATCCGATTGTTTATTACCAGGATACCATAAGGTCAGGTACAATACAGATTGATAATGAAATTGCGGGACACTCCGGCGTGATGAGTTTGGAAAATGGGGAGGTTATATACACGTTCTCTGTTGGCGAACCGTCACTGTTAATAGATCGTCAATATCCAGAAAAGAGCTTTACCAAGACGGTTCAGATCATAGGGCCTACTACGTCGTGGAAAGAAAAGGATGATTTGTTTCGTGGAATTGTGCTTGGAACTTCATTGGATAAATCACAGCAAAGTTTCTACACGGTCTCTCAGGAAGAATATCAAGTTGTAGATATTGTTTTAAGAGATCCTCCAGGAAGTCAGAGTTACACTGAGTTTTTGAATAAGGCCAAATTTACAAAAGTCAGATCGTCCACGTATAAGCGAGGGTTTAAGCAACAAGGGTCAATAAAAATGGGGGTTTATTATGAACAAGATATAGGCACACTGATTAGTTCCAATGTGGCAGTCAAAATGAAGACTACTTTGGGGTTTGTGGAGAATTCGAGTGGGGATAGGCAAGCCAAAGAGACCTCTATTATATCATTTACCGAGGGGGTCAAACTCAATACTTCTAAAGAAAACAAAAACACTGGGGCTGGGAGCGATTTATTTGTGGGTAATGCTTTAAATATATTCTATTCTCCCAGTTATAATCTTGATATTATCCCTTTAGACTCTTGTGGAGGGGTCAATGAGTGTTATGCGAATAGTTTTGTTGTTAACAGTGAAGAGTATGCTTTTGCTAGGTCAAAATCTATTTCTTTTAACCTTCAAGAATCGACGCTTTTTTATTACACACAGAGACAAATCGAACAGCTCATTGCTGACCTTGAAAAGGATCTGGTAGCCGTATCTGACGCTGATGATCAAAATAGATTGAAAAATCAGATTAGGATTTGGAAGTCCGCAATTGCCCAGAACGAATATGATAAACTGGTAGCGAAGTATTTTGCCTCTCGAAACGATAGCGATTATAGGAAGGAAAATATATCGTTTGGGTACGGTTCTAACATTGAAAAATCCTATGAACTCGGAGTGACCAATGATTTTGGGTACAGTCAGCAGTATAGTTGGTACACAGCATTTGATTTTCATTCGGACTTTTCTTTTTTCGGAGCTTATACAGATATCAATTTTCAAATAGGCAATGCCGTATATGTAGAAACAGGAAATAGCTCTGAGCAGAGTAGTACCCAAGCTACCACCATCCATCTTCAGGATGATGATCCAGGCGATCAATATTCAGTTGATGTGATTTTGAGTGGAGCTAATTATGATACAGATAGTGCAGTGATCAGTATGAATGATCTATATTCTAGATTTGATCAAGGTGTGGCGGCTGTGCCTGCTAGTGCGGGTAGTATCAATGACGTTGACGGAGAGTTTCATTATGTGAAACCTGATACTACAGACTATATCAATCCCGTGTTTATCACCAAAGGGGGGCGAACCTCTTGTCCATATGAGCCTGAGGAGAAGGCTAGGTATTTGGAGTTTTTAAGACCAGAATTATTGGATGACCTACAATCAAAAGGAATAATTGGAGGGTACTTAGAACATCCTGTCGACGATAACCGATTCGTAATAGAAAATAGCTCGTCGGAGGATTATGTTTTAAACTACGGTACTTTTCAGCGAGATCAGCCTGGCTTTAGGATTGAGCCACGTGTGCAGAGAGGGATTCCTTGGAGTCTAAACGACCGGGCTACTTTTGATATCATTCTTGAAAACAAGAATGCAGAAGACACGGTCCGTACCTATAATCTCGTGGTGGATCAGCGAACTACAGGTGCTGGGCCAACGATGAGGTTGGATGGAGAGCGGTTCATCAAAGGGACGCCCATCGCCCTTTATGGAGGAGAGCAACTGACCAAGTCGATTACTCTCAGGCCCGTCGAAGATGTCTATGACTATGAAGACATCGTCGTTTATCTAGTCGCGGGGTGTCAGTTTGACTTTGGTCAGGATTTGGATTTTCAGGAGGACATCTATGCCCGAGACACGCTATCTGTTTATTTTGACCCCTCGTGTCCAATAGCTACTGTGATCTCACCTACCCCTGGATGGATAGTCAACAATCAAGTAGACTCGAAGGTCCAAGTCGAGATTCAGGAGCAGAGCTTCTATTTTGCCAATCATGAGAAAATTAAACTTCAGTTCAAAGCAACGTATCAGACCGATGAGGATTGGGTAGATGCCGCTGTATGGAGTAGAGATGTTGATGAGGTAGCCGAGCAGAGAGCAATAGGGGAAAATTATTTCGATTTCCCGATAGACAACAATTACATCGTGTATGATTGGGATACAGAGGAGTACAATCTGCCAGATGGTGGGTATCAGCTTCGGTGGCAATACATGTGTACCAACGGGTTGGAGTCCTACTCCAATCTCATCAATGGGACTCTGGACCGTACGAGTCCTCATGCCTTTGGGCGACCCTCCCCCGCAGATGGTGTATTGTCGCCCAATGACGAAATCATACTGACACTGAATGAACCGATAGAGGCGGGGTTGGTCGATAGGGATTTTATCCAAGTCACGGGTAAGATCAACGGTACAACACTAAGACACCCTACGAGTATTCGTTTTTCAGACAGTGATACGGATCAGGTAGTCATAGACCATGTTCAGCTTCAGAATACGGCGATCACTGCAGAAATGTGGGTGAGGCGTGACGAAGAGTTTGCTCATAGAGAGCAGGAACTTTTGCATCATGGTGACGCGACGACTACTGACCTGAGTTTAAAACTGCTTGCCGATGGTCGTCTTCAGTTAACTTTGGGGACGTTTGATGTGACCTCTGATGGACCCGTTTCGTTGGATGTTTGGTCACATGTGGCTTTCAGTATCGACCCGATTGAGAACAAAGCTGCGCTCTATTACAATGCCGAGCTGGTCGGTTTCAACGAGACTTTCGTTGCGACACATTTTGCTGCGACACCTTTAGTGTTGGGCGGAGAGGGAGCTACTTCATTTACGGGAAATGTCCATGAATTGAGACTCTGGGATCAGTATATGTTGTCTACAGACATAGCGTCTAATTTTTACAGAGACCTGTCTGGGCGTGAAATAGGACTATTGGGGTATTGGCCGCTCAACGAAGGGCGTGGCGCATTGTCGGAAGACAGAGTGCTGGCCAGGCATGCTGCGATCCACGCAGATTGGTGGTCTGAACCTACTTCGCTTGCTTATGATTTTGATGGAACCAATCCGGTCACACTCGCATCTCAGGCTTTTGATGATGACGAGGACTTCTCTTTGGAGTTTTGGTTCAAAACCGCCAACACCAGTACCGTCGATACCATGACGCTCGTGAGCAATGGCAATGTCACTGGTCTGGACTGGGAAATTGCCATTACTCCTCTGGGGCAGATTATATTGACTCATGACAATTCCTTTTTTGTACTTGTAGGACAGTCGGTACTGGATCAACAATGGCATCACCTGGCATTGGTTGTCAATCGTGTCGGTAAGACCAGTGCTTTCTTTGATACGAAATTGATTTCGTCTTTTGGTGCAGATTCCTTTGGAGGGTATGGAGGGCCTGCAGTGGTCTTGGGTAGCCGTTTGAGCTTCCATGAGTCAACGCAGCTACCTTTCGAGGATTCCTTTGTCGGTCAGATGGACGAGTTTAGGCTGTGGCGCATGGCCAAACGTAGCGAGCAGATAGAGCGCATGGCGTACTACAAGCTGGACGGTGATGAATTGGGTTTGGTGTGTTATGTGCCTTTCGAAAAGTACAACGAGTTGTTGAGAATCTCCGAAGGTAGTCTTGATTGCTATGACGAGTATGACCTGGGAGAGGAGGGGATGAGTACTGGTGAGCAGTATTCGGTAGAAAATCCTGACATTGTCCTGAAGCCTAACGAGACACCGGTCTATTTTAATTATTCGGTCAACGGGGATAAAATCATCATCACGCTTGATGAAGATAGTCCCGAAACGATCGAAAACTGCATACTGGACATTTCGGTGAGAGGGCTAGTGGATCAGAATGGAAATGTGATGAAGTCTCCTGTGACCTGGTCGGCATATGTGGATCGCAACCAAGTGTCGTGGGAGGATAGGACAGTATCGTTACAAAAATTGATTGATGAACCTTTGAGCTTCACCAGTACCCTGATCAATGAAGGAGGGGAAAACCAGTCTTTCGTCGTGGACAATCTCCCTACATGGCTTAGTGCCACCCCATCATCTGGGGTGATTGCTCCGGAGGGGGAAGAGGACATTGTATTTACAGTCAATGCCGGGCTCAATATCGGTGAATACCAAGAGGCGATTCATCTTAGAACAGATTTTGGTTTCAACGAGACTTTATTGCTGGATCTCAAAGTCAGCCGATCACTTCCAGATGATTGGGTATTCTCACCTGAGGATTTTCAATACACGATGAGTTTTATCGGACAAGTCAAAATAGGGGAGGTCTATTCGGTAGATGATGAGGATGTCGTAGGGGTATTTGTCAATGATGAGTTGCGGGGTATGGCGAACCTTTCGTACCAAGAGGTGTACGATACCTATCAGGTGTTCTTGTCTGCCTATAGCAATGCACTGTCTGGTGAGGAGTTGGAGTTTAGGATTTGGGACGCTAGTGAGGGCAAAGTGCTCAATCATATTGCAACTCCACAAATTCCATCTGATCCTGTTATGTTTATCCAAAACGAAATATATGGTAGTCCTTCTACGCCAATTGTTTTTCAGTCTAGCGAACATGTGGTGACTACAGTCAACATACCAAAAGGTTGGAAGTGGGTGTCCTTTAGTTTGGATTCTGATGATTTGACGCGTAGCAGTCGTTTGTTTGCTGGTCAGCCACTGACGTCAGGTGATCGGATCATCGGCATGGATGGTTTGGATATCTATGATCAGGAAAATGAGCTTTGGATAGGAAGCCTGGCTGGTGACAATTTGCCAGTGGGTCAAGGAGGTTTGGACGTGACGAAATCGTACCGGGTGTTCTCAGCCAACACGCAGCGGATTAGTTTTTCTGGTCAGCCAGTCGACACGCAGGTGTCACAGATACCTCTGTATTCACCGACTAGTGAGTCCTTGGCGCGCGAGTGGAACTGGGTCAGTTTCTTGGGGCAGGAAAACATGGAGATCAATGAGGCGCTTGCTTCGCTACAGGCTAGTGACGGAGATATTATCAAAAGTCAATATGCGTTTGCAATCTACGATCCAGTGCTCAAATGGACAGGGAATCTTAAATACCTATCTCCAAATGAGGGGTATGTGATGAAGGTTTCGGAAGATCAGCAGTTGGTGTTTCCTCAGTCGGGTTTGATCAATGCGTCTTCTAGGGCCAATCAAGTGGCTGCTATCTACGAACAGTCAGGTTTGGATCCGCATCATTACCGAGACAATATGTCCATGGTTGTGCAAGTGATAGGTCTGGATCTGGCAAGTGATGCACCTGTCTTAGAAGCGTATCATGAGGGGCAACTCCGAGGTGTCGCAGAAGCGCAGGAGGTCAATGGCCAATCTGTGTATTATTTGACAGTATATGGAGATGCATCAGAAGATGTGGTATTTAAGCTACGGTTTGGCGAGAAGAGCTATCCACTGGATGAGTCACGAGTATTTGAGGCAGCTACCTTAGAGGGGACAACAGACTCACCAGTTCTATTCAACTTTCATCTAGAGGAGGATGCGTACTTGGGGTCCAATGTCTACCCAAATCCATTTGATACGGATGTCAAGTTTGTTTTTGTCCTAGATAGCGACGGTTTTGCACAACTACGAGTCGTATCGATGGACGGCAAACTATTGATTGATCGTGAGTTTTTAGGAAACCCTGAAGAGCTCGTGGAGTTCGAGTGGAACGGTCTAGATGACCATGGAGGAGAGGTCCATCGAGGAGTGTATGTACTCAAACTACAATCGGCTAGTCAGGATCGATCGCAACTGTTGATTAAAGAATAACCAGTGAATAAGATAATTAGCGTATTGGGGTTTTGGGTGCTATCGATGCAGTGCTTGCATGCCCAAGATCCCGACTGGTCAGTAGACTACAGTCAGTTTCCTTTTCGAATGTCTGTCAGCGCAGTGATTGAGCGAGAGGGTGGGCTACTGGAACAAGGAGAAAACAAAGTGGCTGCATTCGTAGGGGGGGAGATACGTGGCATAGGATATGCCGATTCGTTTCATGAGCCTTCGGGTAGATATTTGGCGATTTTTCAGATAGGCAGTCGGGTAGCACAGGGGGAGCAAGTCACATTCAAAATCTATGACGAAACGGAAGATGCTGTAGTAGAGGGAAGGTTTGAGTTGGCTTTCGTAGCGGATCAACTCGTGGGATCGGTCAGTGATCCGTATGTGATCTCAGACAATCGCTATCCCACTGCTGTCACAGTTTCTACTACGAGATTTGAAGAAAATCTAGCCAGTGGGGAAGTGATCTGTACCCTAGAGGTGTCGGATGGAGATGATGACAGTCATGTTTTGGGATTGAGTGATTTTGATCCTCCTGCAGCATCTTCGCTTATAGCGATCAGTGGGAGCTCTATAGTGGTGAGCCAAGTAGCGAATTATGAAATGCTGAGTGTATTTTCTGTCAGACTGACTGCTACGGATGTTTTGGGTGCTAGTGTGTCCGTGGATTTGGATTTTGATGTGACGAACCTCGAGGAGGCTCCAACTGATATAACCCTCTCTCAGTATGCGATCACCGAAAACAATTCTCCGCAAGCAGTGGTTGCGTTGATCGCTACAGCGGATGAGGACAGGGATGAGATGCACAGTTATTTTTTTACTCCAGTGAGTCAAAATGAGGATACGGCATTTTTCGTGATCAACGGTAGTCAACTGAAGGTGAACACCGTCTTGGATCATGAGAGTCGTTCAGAATATCAACTATTGATATCGAGTGAAGACAAGTTTGGGTTGACATTTAGCAAAGCCTTGACACTATCCGTATTAGATGAGAACGAAGCACCACAGATCAGTGAGGCGACATTCGGTACAGTTGAAAATGTATCCGTTGGATCTTCACTGGGTACGTTGACATTTAGCGATCCAGATGTGGGGCAAACTTTGACTTTGGAGATGCTGACGACTGGCCTTCCGTTTTCGATGGATCCGGTGTCTGGGGTGCTGACCGTGACAGGAGCGATCAATTATGAAGCGGCTACTCAATATGCTTTTGATGTGAAAGTGACTGATGATGGCACGCCATCCCTTTCTTCTACGCAGAGCTTGGTGATGGCAGTGACGGACGAAAACGAACCGCCAAGTGACGTGACTTTGTCAGAGATCTTTATTTCAGAGAATCTAGATGTCGGCTCCTTGGTAGGGGAACTAGAGGTAGACGATCAGGATGCGAGTGAGCGATTTTCATATGAAATTTTAGCGACTGAAAACCAGCAGGATCATACCTACTTTGAACTGATAGATAATCAGTTGATCACCAAAAAGCAGATTGATAAGGAATCTTTGGATAGCTACTCCTTGGATGTGCGTGTCAGGGATAAGGCAGGACATCAACTGGAAAAGACCCTTTTTGTTTTTGTGACAGATCAAAACGAACAGCCCCGAGCCTACGATACGTTATGGACGGTGTCCGAGGAGCATGCTGTGGGGATGTTGGTTGGACAAATCGAAGCATATGATCCGGATGCAGGACAGCAGCTCAGTTATGAACTGAGAAGTACACTAAGCGATTTGCCTTTTGAGATGGACCCAGTGACAGGAGCTGTTTCATTGACAGAGGTGTTGGACTATGAATCTAGGTCGGACTACTATCTATCAGTGAGCATCGTAGATGATGGTGTCCCGTCGTTGGAAGAGGTGATTTCGCTGCATGTTCGACTGACCGACATCAACGAGGCTCCTACACGTATTTTGATTTCAGGTCAGACACTTTTGGAAAACCGAAATTCGGGAGCGCTAGTGGGGACGTTGGAGACGTTGGATGCTGATCAAGTAGACTTTCATAGCTATGAGATCATACAGATTGATCAGTCTCCTACCAACAATGCGTTTGTTGTTTTGGACAACAAGCTGTTTGCCAATCAATTGTTCGACTATGAAACCCAGTCGAGCTATCAAGTAGAGATCAAGTCATGGGACAAAGGAGGACTGTCGGTCTCTGAAAAGGTAGAAATCCTGATTGAAGATACCAACGAGGCACCTGTGGTTTTAGATGCTGTTTTCTCTGTGCGCGAAAACACGGCGTTTGGTCACGTCGTAGGGCAACTTCAAGCTATCGATCAGGATCACGGTCAGCAACTGACTTATACTTTTTTAGAAGATGGGGCTGGGGTATTTGCCCTAGATGATGTGTCAGGAGAGATATCGGTCAATATGCCTGAGGTACTTGATTTTGAGCAGACGATTTCTTTTTCCTTCGAAGTAGTCGTGGAAGATGACGGGGATCCTATACTGCGAGACACGTGTACTGTCAGCGTGGAAGTTGAAGACTTGCCTGAGGCAGAGCTACCTATTCGAAATTATATCTCCCCAAATGGAGATGGTTTCAATGATTTTTTGACCATTGAGAATCCCGAAGTTTACGAAGGATTTGTCTTGCATGTGATGAATGCGCGAGGTGTGCGTCTGTACTCCAAAGCGAATTATGATAACAGCTGGGATGGGTACTACCGTGGAGCGGTTTTGCCTGTGGGAGTTTACTATTATCTATTCGAAAATATCAACACGGGGGTGAGGTATCAAGGTCAGTTTTATATCAAAGATCGATAGTCATGAAGAAAATAATTTTACTACTAATCATCGGTCTTTGTGGTGGGGCAACGTTCTGTTTTGGACAGCAGTATCCTGAGACGGACTTTTACAGTGTGAACCCTTATTTAATCAATCCGGGATTTACCGGCGCGCTCACGGGACTGTCTGGCTATGTGACAGGTAGACGTCCGATGACCCAGCAAGTCAATCAAATCAGCAACTACCGTATAGCTGTCAATCAGTCCTTGGAGAGGACTCAGCTCGGTATTGGAGGGAAAATGACTTACGATCGACGGGCATTTTTTGAATCGTTGTATTTGGATTTTAGTTTCGCTTATAAGCTGGTTTTAGATCACAAGCGCGTTCTTAGTTTGGGAGCGGATGTCGGGATAGTCAATCGGAGTTACTCCTTGGATGAGTTGTCGGCCTATGTAGATTTGTCTGATCCTACGTTATCTTCAGATTATTATTATGGCACCAATTTTCAGATGGGTTTGGGGCTAGCCTATTACTCTACAAGTATAGAAGCAGGTATAGCGATGCCTTATATCTTTGATGACTCGCAGGCAATCAACCAGTATTTTAATGCGTATTTTGCTTACAAACATTACTTTTCTCAAGACAGATGGATACTAAAACCCAATGCTTACTGGGTATCTTATCTTGACAAATCAGAGAAAGTGAATTTGAGTCTGTTTGTGGAGAACCGAGGACGTTTTTGGGGGCAACTGGGTGTGTCAAGTACTAAAGAAGTTTCTATCGGTATGGGGTTGAAGTTTGATATTTATCAGCTGTCCTACAGCTACGCGTACAACTGGAATCAAAACAGTGTCGCTCCTAGTAGTACGGGTGAAATTATGCTGAGCATACACTACAGTAAATCGAATAAAGAATTTGCGCACATTACCACAAAAAGAAATCGCAGAGTCAAGTGATAGTCTAAGTGATTTCGGTTGTCATCAGGTTGAAATGAACGGCCTGTCCGATATTGAGCGCGGAGCTATGGTACAAAAGTATGGTCTTGTCTGCAATATCTGATGTCAACCAAACATGGTAGTGCATTCCCATAAAGATACACTTGGTGACCTTCCCTTCATGTTCACCTTCTTTGTGTATTTTTATTTGCTCAGGTCTTACGCCGATTGGCTTTCCATCGACTTTTAGGTAATTAATTGGCCCTAGGAATTTGGCTGCATAGGGAGAGGTCGGCTCTTGATAGATTTTTTGAGGTGTGTCTATCTGAGCAATGTGACCATCTTCGAGGATGATGACACGGTCTGCGATGGCCATAGCATCTACGGGATCGTGACTCACGAAAATTACAGTGACTTCTGCCTTGCGTAGAATTTCGACGATTTCTCCTCGAATCTGCGTTTTCATGTTGACGTCTAGATTACTAAAAGGCTCGTCCATCAGCAGTAGGAATGGTTCGTCTGCCAGTGCCATTGCGATCGCTACACGCTGTTGTTGTCCACCAGAGAGTTCGCGCGGATAAGCCTCTGCTTTTTCGCTCAGTTTGCAAAGCTCCAGTAGTTCATGGATGCGATCATCAGCATCAGACTGTGCGTAGTATGAGATGACAGAGTAGATGTTGTCACGTACAGTTCTGAACTGTTCTAGCTTGAAGTGCTGTGTGACAAAGTTGATAAAATCATACCCTGGTACAAGGTTATTGGCTGGGCCAGTAATGGTTTCGTCATCTACTGTTACATCACCCTGATCCGCGTCTTCCAACCCGCCGATGATGCGTAGGAGTGTACTCTTGCCTGAGCCACTCTCACCTAGTATACAAATGATCTCCCCTTCAGTGACTTCAAAATGGATGTCATGTAGAACTTGATGATCTTTAAAGGATTTGTTGACGTGTTGGATTTGGACGAGTGCACTCATAATCTTGGCGAAATTAGCCTTATTTTCTGATCTAGAGTCTAGGATTGTTTTAATTTGAAGCGAATTATTGAATCAAAATGATATGAATAAACGGAATGTGGTTCTGTTGATTTTTCTACTAATTGGCAGTATTTCAGGCTATGCTCAAAAGCGATTGATATTTCAGAATGATCAATTGGATGAAAGCGTAGAAATTAAAGAAGGAGACTATGTGAAGTTCAGATACAAGGGTTATCTCAATCAAGAAGCTGAAGTAGAGAGCTATGTACTGGAAGTGACTGATGCCGCAGTTACTTTTAACCCAGGAGGGAAAAAGAGTGAATTTAGAGATGATCGTACGATACTACTTTCTGACGTAACAGGTTTTCGGAAGATGTACAAGCTACGTCCTATATTGGCACCCATCACGAGCTTAGGCGTGGGGATAGGTATATATTATGCGATAGGAACCAATGACCAGTTTAATAATACCGAACAGTTGCTCTACTCGCTGGGAGCGACTTTAGGGACTTCTCTATTGATTAAGTGGGTGTTCAAAACAGATATCAAACTCAAAATGTCTGATGGTTGGTATATACGTGTGGTTGGAGGGCCATATTGAGATGCATATATTGACCATTGAGCGAATATCTTAGGAGCAAGGGTTGTTTTGCTTTTGCTTTACTTTTCAATCAAATCACAATTATATGAATTCGAAAATAACAATGGCTATTGGGGTAGGGGTCATCTTACTAGCCTCGTGTGCCTCTACAGTAGAGAAGACTAACCCACTGATCGGGACATGGGAGTTGCAAACAGGGACAATCATTCGAGGGGGCGATACTACTGTAACGGACTACACGGTAGGGCAGCGGATGATCAAAATTATCAATGCGACACATTTTGCATTTTTGAAGCATGACCTGACGAAGGGAGTAGACTCTACAGCGACTTATGTAGCAGGTGGCGGAACCTATGAATTAGAGGGGAAGCAATATATAGAGCACTTGGAGTTCCTAAATTACCGTGAATGGGAAGGAAATACTTTTGATTTTACGATCGAAATTACCGGAGATACGTTGGTACAGCAGGGACGAGAGGATATACCGTCTCTAGGTGTAGAACAGTACAATATCGAGTGCTATGTGCGTGCGCGTAATTAATCGCAGGGCGATAGCCTGTTGGGTCTAAAGCTCCTTTGCGCTCCGCTGCGACGGACGAGTTTCCCGACGCTCTGCCTCGGGGTTGTTCATTTTAGAAAAATATGTTGATTAAAGAAGTGCCGTTGGAGGATGTGTGGCAGATGCGCTACACGATTATGTATCCTGAGACTAGTTTGGCGTATGTCAAACTCCCCAAAGATGATGCAGGAAAACACTATGGATTGTATGACCGTGGGGAGCTAATGTCAGTTGTTTCTGTCTTTTGGGAAGAGGGTAAACTACAGTTTAGAAAGTTCTGTACTCGGGTAGATCAGCAGGGTAAAGGGTACGGTTCAGCTTTATTGAAGTATCTCTTTGAGGAATTGATCCCGAAGCATTCGGTAAGTGCAGTATGGTGCAATGCGCGAACAACGGCAATTTCTATCTACGAACGCTTTGGCATGACCAAAACAGATCAGACCTACCAAAAGGATGGCTGGGATTTTGTGATCATGGAAAAAAGGTTAGCGGACTAATTATTAAGTACTGACTGCTTCTTTTTTCTTCTTTTTGAACGGTAGGGTGAGGATGTCAATAATCCCCATACCTTCTAATCCTTTTCCTTCTTTTTCTGCCTTGAGGTACTTTTTGAGGAACTGCTCTAGTGGGAATACGCACAGGGCAATCGCTACATCGAGACCAAAATCCACAACAGGAGAACTTTGAATACTGAGGTAATTGCCCGCCGCTGACTGTAAGAACTCAATCACCATCACGATAGTAATGATCGTCAATGCCTCTGTGAGGAGTACGTTTTTGGATTTGGCACGTCTGTTTAGAATGATAGATCCGACTAATAACATGACCATCAGGAGGATCTGTAGTCCGTAGAACCAGAGTGTCTGCCAGTACGGTGGGTGAATGACGAAGTTGATCTCTTCTGATTCCTGGACATTGCCAAACGAGTCTCTTGATTTAACCTTCAAAGCATAGCTTCCTGGTTGCAGGTTGAAATCAATACGGTTGTTTTCTCTCCAGTTGGACCATTCATTGTTGAGGCCTTTGAGTCGATATTGATACTCTGCTTTGAGTAAGCCTCGATAGTCAGGGCGAGACATCTCAAAATGTAAGCTGTTTTCCTCGTGGGTAAAACTCATGTTGTTTTGAATCTTAACATCCCCGTTGTTGTTGGTCACTCGCCTAAAGAACATTTTGCTATTGGCAATGAGGGTGTCGGCTAGCGCAGGTTCGTATTGCAGGATTTCGGTAGATTCATTGAGTAACCATAGTCTGCCGCCATACTCAGAGACGTAGTTCATATTAGGAAAGAGCCTGAAATTCTCCTGCATTTCCAACCTTTTGTCAGCGTGGATTTGATACCAGTTTTCTCCATTATACACCCATACTATTTCATTTCGTTGTTGTAGGTGTTTGAGAGGAGGGCCAATTTCCTTGAGAAGGGTAGTGTCTTCTACGATTTTTTTAAGGGTAGTATTGAGGTAAAAGTATCCTTGGTTATTGATTAGGTAGAGTTGTTTGTCAATATAGGCGAGCTTGGCTTTGTCTACGAATGGATTGTTGAACACATATACATTGAAGTCTTGTGTATTAGATGAGAGCATGTTGAACTCGTAGAGGGCGCCAGCTGTAATGAACCAAGTACGACCGCTTACATCGTTGAGTGTATTGAGGATTAGGTTGCCATGCAGATCGATTTCGTCGGCAATCACCCATATTTCGTCATCTAGTTCGTATAATTTGATCTCATTAAAATAGGTGACTATGATTAGTCGATTCGTTTTACGTTCTTTCTCAATGAGCCGTACAGGTTCATGGATAACGAGTTCGCCAGAACCATCTTTTATTTCGTATACTCCGTTTGTTCCAGCGGCAAGTAACTTGCCCTTGTATATGACAAATTTTTCAATTTTGGAGTGTATTCCTTCTACGGGTTTGAAAAGGAATTTGGAATGCAGAAACTCCTTGTGAATTCTTTTGACATATTGCTTTTTGTCAGCTTTCCTGATGTGCTGTGGGTTAGTATACTTTTCATCCTTTTCCTCTTCTTTGTTTCTCCCGAAAATCCACCATCCTTTTTTCTCTTGCTTTTGATCAGGCTCTTCTTTTTTCACCTTGTTGGTCTTAGCTGACTGTTTGCTCTTTTTCTCTTCATAGTAGACGGTGTTCTTGTAGACGTCTTCTTTATCCAGAAAATAGACCCCTTCGCTGGTGGCGGCATAGAGGGTTCGGTTGTGAAAGTACACTTCTGAGATATTACCATGTAGCCCTTGGAAATTAGAGAAACTTCTGAACGGAATACTGATCTCCATACGGCTCAGTCCATAGGCGTGAGAGATCCATAGTCCCTCTTCTTGATCTGCACCGATGGTATAGATTTGGTTGTCTGGTAGCCCTTTGCTTTGGTTGATGATCTCTTTGATCTCTGATTTTTTATTGTCGTAGAGGATACAGCCATCTTCCAATGTACTAAGCGCAAAGTATCTGTCGTTGACCCATTTTCCATCGTTGACAAACGATTCGTGCTCCTCTAAGAATTCGGATATTTTACATTCGTAGAAATTGGGCTTACGGTAGATGAAGGTTCTGTTGTCAGTGGTACCTGCGACATACTTGTCTTCTGTAGGATGCTTGTCAAAGAACAAAAATTTAGCATCAGAGGGAGGATTCCAATTGTAAGAAGAGAGAGAATCATTTTTGAATTGGTATAGCGTATCACTAGTTTGAACGAGGATTTCGTCATAAACTTCAAACATATTAGTGAAGTAGTCATTTTTGTCATCTAGGTACAACAGGTTTGCACGTTTCTGTACGGTGTGATATCGGATGATATTGTTTTCGCTCATGAAATAGATGCTCGAATCTTTAAAGAGCGTCTTGTTGTAGAGCCCATGATCGTTCTCATTAGGGTTGAGCGAGATGAATTGATATTGGTTATCGAGGTGATCTATCTTTCCAAAATCTCCCACACAGCCTACATAGAGATTGTCATCTTTATCAAAAGTGACCGATAGGGCACTGCTGGGAGTGGACACATAGTCCCATTGATCTCCGTCATAAAAGAGGATACCAGATCGATTGGCAATACAAAGTTGACCTTTGCTATTGCTCGTGATGTCAAAGTTAAGGTTGTCCATACCCTCTATACTCAGTGAGTGATGGGTGAGAAAGAGATCTCCTTGCTGGCCTTGACTAGTCAGAGAGATGCATAGTAATGCAGTGAGGCAAATGTATCGTAACATGGTGTTAGGTGGCTGATATAGTTAAGGTTCTAAATCAAATCGAAAGATAACAAGTTATCAGGAGCACTTCCACGATCCTTAGACGAAAAGTGAAAGATATAATCACCAACGCTATTTTTGAAGGATCAATTTTTGAAAAATTCGATCAAGGTTGTTTTTTATTCTGTCATATTGGGCAATCTTTGAAGAACTATTGGATTACCCTATATTTATTAATCGGCAAAGATGAAACGCTGCATCACGCTGAAATAGAACCATCTTGAAAACTAACTTAACCAAGGTGGGAAGAATTTATTACTATGATAAAATATAACCCGAAAAACTGGCTTGTTTTTAACTTTTATAGCCGTTTTGTATTCCGTAGATTGTTGCCTATGCTCATTGGGATGACTGCTTTTACAGTCGCACTTGAGTATACAGTGTTGGATTTGATGAAGTTGCACTACCCAGGTATTTTGAGTTTTCATTCTATACTTGGGATTTTCTTAGGTTTGTTTTTAGTGCTTAGAACGAATACTGCCTATGATCGATGGTGGGAGGGGCGTAAGCTCTGGGGACAACTAGTGAACAATACCAGAAACCTTGCGATCAAGGTGAATACATATACCGAAGACAAAGAGACGAGGGCTTTTTTTAGAGAAATGATACCTAATATCACCATGGCTATCAAAGAGCATTTGCGTGATAGTCGCATCATCGGAGAGATGGAAATAACTGATGATAAAACCCGTGAGGATATTATCGCTAGTGATCACCGCCCTAACTACATAGCTAATTTGCTGTACAAGAAAGCTAGGGAGATGAAGCAAAACGGTGATATTTCAGAATTGGAATACCATGCAATGGACAAAGAGTTAAAAAGCTTTTCGGACATATATGGTGCCTGTGAGCGGATTCACTCTACGCCGATTCCTTATTCGTACAGCATGTTTATCAAGAAGTTTGTTTTCTTTTACATCTTTACTTTGCCTTTTGGGTTGGTATGGCAGTTTGGCTATTGGACAACTCTTATCGTGCTGCCAGTGTTTTACTTCTTGCTTAGTCTTGAATTGATTGCTGAAGAGATCGAAGATCCTTTCGGGACAGATATCAATGACTTACCTCTCGATGGATTGACCAATAAGATGAAAGCCAACGTTGAGGAGATTCTAAAATAAGATTTAAGTCTTGACTATTTCTAGTCAGTAATGATGAATAAAGTTCTATGATTTAACACCAAAACGGGTGAGGAAAACCTTAGAACTTTTTTTTGTTAATACGGGCTTGTATTCTTTCCATGGCTTTATCAAACGCTTCATATTGATCAGGCCTACAGATTGTTTTGAGCTCTCTAAAATGCGCAAACACCATCATGTCCAGTTCTTTTTGTGATTGAGCAATGCTGTCCGTCTGTGCGTCGATGTTGAAGTTGGGATTGTCCAGACCATCAAACATCTTTTTTCGTAGATCTTGTACCCGACTCATCTTGATGTGCATCTCTTGCATGTGTTTCTTTTTCATTTCCATGAAGGCTTTCACCTGCGCATCATCTAGTCCGATGTCTTTTTTAAGTTTGGCTTCAAACCTTCCTTTTTGTCTATCACGAGGAGCGTCCTGCATTTTGCGGTGATCCTGAAATATGAACCAGACACATCCCAAATTGATAACAATGAGTGCACCTATGAGGATGTTTTTGAGTGTGTTGTATGTTGTAGATTTCATTTGGTGTGTCGATTAATAGTTGTAGTATTCGGGTGTTTCTAGATTATATTCATCAACGATCAGTGTACTTAGCTCTGTTTCGGACTGCTCGGAGGGAGTAGTCGTCTGTGCATAGAATACCCATGATAGGTTCATGAGAAGAAGTACAGCAGCTGCGGCGTATTGCCATGGACTGATACGGATCTCTGGTGTAGACTGATTGATTTTTTGATGTATCCGTTGGTATAAACCAGAGGGGGGCTCGGCTTGCTGGGTTGCTTCTACTGTTTGCAGTAGTCGGTTATAGCTTTTCTCATTTTTCATCTTCGAATAGATTTGTAGTGGATAGTTTCTTTTTCAAATTGCTCTTTGCTCTAAACATCAATGACTCTACGGAGGACAAAGAAATGTTCATGACTTTTGTGATTTCTTGATACGTAAGTCCTTCCATATGAAACAGTGTAAAGGCGACTCTTTGGTTTTCGGCCAAGCCTCCCAAAAGGCGTTGGATCAATGCCATTTTTTCTTTGTGCTCTTCGTCTACACCAGGATGATCTATGATGGTGTTTTGAAGATTGGCATCATCTACAGAGACAAAGAAAGCAAAACGCTTTTTTCTTTTTGCACTGCGAATGCGTTCAAGGGCTTTGTTACACGTGATTCTGTAAATCCATGTTTTGATACTGGATTTCCCTTCGAACTGGTCTATTTTATGATGCACCTCTAGGAAGACGTCCTGCGTCACTTCTTCTGCATCTTCTTGCACTTGCAAGAAATTCAAAGCAGTGTTATACACCATCTTGGCATAGCGATCAAATAGTAATTTGAAGGCTGTTTCATCATGTTGCTGGAGTTGCAGTACGAGCAGAGCGTCTTCCAAGGGGGCTAATTTAGTTTTTAAAACGAAGGGACTTACTAGATCAATTTAGTCAACTTAGTTGTGATGCTTTGGCTTGCCTTGTCTTTCGCTTTTTACTCTGTCGAATTTGAGCTTTTGTTCATCATTCAACATTGATCTAATCTCTAGTTTAGCCATTGTTTTACTTAAGAAGAGTTCCCCTTTCAGCTCACTGATTTGGTTGGCTGTATTCGTGATTGCTTTTTTGTTTGGTGTTTCAGCAGTCGTTAGGGTTTGTAGTTTGGCTTCTAGTTCGTTGATCTGATTATGTACAGACTGATTTGCTTTAGCAGATTTTAACTGGATAGCTTCTACTTGTTCTGTTTGTTCTGGAGTGAGTTCCAGTCTGTCTGCTAGTCTTTCGATTGGGCTGGCTTTTTTGCCTTCTCTCATTTCAGATTTGGGACCGTTGCTTCTTTTGTCTGTGTGCTGTGCTAGTACAGTACCCGCTACGGCTAGTAGCATGAATGCGGTGTTGAAGATTCTCTTTTTCATTTCGTTAGTGTTTAATTGTTTATCTATTTACTCTTTAGATGACAAGTCAAACAACAACTTGCGGTTGGGGTAAAAAATTACCTTAATAATAGAGAAGAGTCTCCGTAGCTTAAAAAACGATAGTCATGACTCAGTGCTTCATTATAGATTTTTCGCCAATCCGACCCGAGAAAGGCAGCCACTAACAATACTAGCGTAGAGCTAGGCATATGAAAGTTCGTGAAAAGCCCTTGCACCACTTTGAAATCATAGCCTGGGTAGATGAAAATCTCTGTTTCTCCGTGTAATTCGTCGATACCTAACTGATCCATTTGATGTATGATGGCCTGAGTAGCCGTCTCTAGACTAATACCAGCGAGCTCTTCTCGATAGGCAGTATGTTGATCGACCTTGAAGTCTTTAGTTAACTCCTTAGAAAGGAGAGCTCCATACCAGTATGTGCTTTCGAGTGTACGCATGGCGGTAGTGCCTACTGCTACTATTGGTCCTTTGCTTTCAAGGATGTTTATGAGGTTATGCCTATAGATAATGATGCGCTCATTGTGCATGTCGTGCTCGGTAAAGTCCTCAGTTTTGATCGGACGGAACGTTCCTGCGCTGACATGTAGTGTTAGTTGATCCACGACGTGTCCTTTGGAGCGGATTGTATCTAAGATGCTATCGGTGAAGTGTAAACCAGCTGTGGGAGCAGCTACGGCTCCTTCTTTTTCGGAGAACACGGTTTGGTATCGGTATTTATCTTCAGACTCCTGTGCTCGATTTAGATATGGCGGGAGAGGGACATGGCCTGCTGCCTCTATGACCATTAGGAACTCGTCGGCTGTGTCCCAGCAGAACTCGACTAGGCCGTGAGAACGATCTAGAAGTTTGGCTTCCAGATTGATCGCGCCGAGGGTCAAGTAAATACTTGTATTGTCTTTCCATTTTTTGAGGTTGCCGATCATGCATTTCCAGATGCAGGTTTTTTTTGCTTTTAAGGCAGGCTCGAATGCCGTGTGAGGAGAGATTGGTTCTGTGAGGAAAACTTCGATTTTGGCTCCTGTATTTTTCTGGAAGTAAAGGCGCGCTGCGATGACCTTGGTGTTGTTGAGGAAGAGCGTCGCGTCGGTAGGAACATGATCTAACAGGTTTCGGAAGTGGTCATGGTGGATGGTGTCGTTTTTATAGACGAGTAACTTAGATGCATCACGATCTTTTAGCGGATGTTTGGCAATTTTTTCATCTGGGAGATCAAAAAGGTATTGTGCTAAGTCTGTGTTATTGTTGACCATAATCAGTTCTTGTTCAAAAGTCAAAATTCTCGTTTTCTGCGCTAAATTTGATGAGATTGTCCGATTTTATTCTGTACTTAGCCTCATGTCATTTAATCTAAAGTTTACCAAACATACCTTGCAATTCAAGTTCGATGCAGGGACCTCTCGTGGGGTTATGAAGACCAAAGATGCTTGGATATTGAAAATTTCTCATAGTGAACGACCCAAGGTTTTTGGCTATGGGGAAGTTAGTGTGATCGAGCGATTGAGTTTTGATTACCAACTGGATTTCGAGAATGAGCTAGAGCAACTCGCTGAGGAATTGAAGAACCATAAACTGCCTAAAACTGAAGGGGAAGTATATGCACTCGTAGCACGAGTGGTAGAGGTAACTAAACCCGCTATCCGTTTTGGTTTAGAGACCGCATTGCTTGACTTGGTACATGGTGGGCAGTTTCAGATATTTGAAAATGATTTTTATACCCAAGAGCGAAAAATCCCGATCAATGGATTGATATGGATGGGGGATGAGTCCTTCATGCTAAAACAAATAGAGGAGAAACTTCAGGCGGGGTTTCGCTGTATCAAAATGAAGATAGGCGCCATAGATTTTGAAACGGAGAAGAAGTTGCTGTCCTCTATTCGTAAGCGGTTTTCTGCTGCTGATTTGACGTTGCGAGTGGATGCGAACGGCGCTTTTCAGACGCAAGAGGTTTTGAAACGATTAGATGAATTGGCTCAGTTCGACTTGCATTCGATAGAACAGCCGATTATGCCTCGACAGTTTCATGCGATGCAGTTGACTTGCAAACGTTCACCTGTACCTGTAGCACTAGATGAAGAGCTAATAGGTGTTTTTGATCTGAGAGAAAAAAGAAGCTTGCTGTCAGGGATCGAACCTCCATTTATCATTCTGAAACCATCTTTGTTAGGAGGCTTCAAGGCAACTGCTGAGTGGATTTCTTTGGCAGAGGAGTTAGGGATTGACTGGTGGATCACCTCAGCTTTGGAATCCAATGTGGGACTCAATGCTATATGTCAGTTTACGGCCGAATATTCAGATTTAAGCTATCAAGGTTTAGGGACAGGTCAGCTCTATACGAATAACTTTCACGCACCTCTGACTATGGAAGGGCAGTTTATATACTATCATCAGAACCGTTCATGGGACCTTTCTCCGCTACTCTTCGGGAAGTAACCAGTCGTTCTATACGACGCTTTGATCGAAAAATGTTGATAATTGAAACCCTATTAGGCAGTTTTACTTAAATGTATATGCGAATAAAGGTTCGTAAATATGCTTTTCAAAATTGTCAAAGTAAGTTTTTGCTGGACTCAGCGGCCTCTGCAGCCAAGAGTTCAGCATTTTTTTTGCCCAGATAACGATCGATGATGCCATGTCCTACATAGATCATAGGAGTGAGTAGAATAGCAACCGAGAATTTGTAGATATAGTTGATGATGCCGATAGCAATCACTTGCTCTAGCGGCCAAGTCCCCCAGATGTAGAAAGCGATGAATAGTACGACAAAGCTATCTATGAACTGTGACACGAGGGTGCTCCCTGTGGCTCTCAGCCAGATTTTTCCAGATCCGGTGATACGGCGAAGTTTTTGAAAAATGAATACATCCAGTAATTGACCTACTAGAAAAGCAACTAAAGAACCGACCATGATGCCTAATCCTTGCTGAAAAATAAGTTTGTAAGCATAGTTCACATTAAAGGAATTGCCGCTAGAGTCTTGATCATTATACTGCATCCAGAAATTAGCAGGCGGAAGTAGTGTGATCAGATAGATAAGTAGGAATGCTAATGCGATAAGTCCGACGGTCAGGAAGCTGATTTTTCGAACGCCCTTTTTACCAAAATACTCGTTGATGATGTCAGTTGTGATGAAAACTATGGGCCAGAGTATGGCGCCAGCCGTGAGGTTGAAGTCTAGGTTCATCTGCCCAAAAAAGTTGATTTGAGCAGGAGGTATGTCTAGCATCTTTTCGAGAGAGAAAATCTTTACACCCAGAATTTCTGCGAGTAGCGCATTCATAATGAATATACCAGCCAGTATCAGGAATAGGTTGTTTTTTTTCTCGTGGTATTGATGATCTGGCATAGGTTTTTCGTACGAAGATAGGTGTTGATGCTGAGATTTGGAAGAGCCTTTCACGCATGCTTGTACGTGTACTAGTTTGTTTTTTTGATATAAAAAAAGCTCTTGAATTATCAAGAGCTTTCTATTTCGTTAATCGCTGCTTACTAGGCGACCTTGAGCTTGTTGATTTTTGATTTCTCAAATTTTTCTTCAGCGTAGGCTTTGTTGATGACGAGTTTCTTGGTTTTGGTATCCGAAGGAATCTCGAACATCGCATCGTTGACGATAGATTCACAGATCGATCTGAGACCTCTTGCACCTAGTTTGTATTCTAGTGCTTTCTCGACGATGTAGTCAAGTGCTGTTTTCTTGAACTCTATCTCTACATCCTCCATCTCGAAGAGCTTAGTGTACTGTTTGACTAGTGCATTTTTTGGCTCAGTCAAGATTTTTTTCAGTGCATTGGCATCTAGTGGATTGAGGTGTGTCAATACAGGTAGTCGCCCGATCAACTCTGGGATCAGCCCAAATGATTTCAAATCTTGAGCTGTAATGAATTTGAGTAGATTGTCTTTGTTTACTTCTTCAGTTTTTTCTTGAGCCGAAGCACTAAAGCCAAGTGGACGAGTATTGAGTCTCGAACCAATGTTTCTCGTGATCCCGTCAAATGCACCACCACAGATGAATAGAATGTTCTCTGTATTGACAGTGATCATCTTTTGGTCTGGGTGCTTTCTGCCTCCTTGTGGAGGGACATTGACAGAAGTTCCTTCGAGGAGCTTAAGGAGTGCCTGTTGTACGCCTTCGCCGCTTACATCTCTGGTGATGGATGGGTTGTCAGATTTTCTGGCAATTTTGTCCAATTCATCTATATATACGATTCCACGCTCTGCAGATTCTACATCATAGTCAGCGGCCTGTAGTAGTCTTGTTAAGATACTTTCTACATCTTCTCCTACATAGCCGGCCTCTGTTAGTACCGTTGCGTCGGCTATACAGAAGGGTACCTGTAGGATTTTGGCCAACGAACGAGCGAGATAGGTTTTTCCTGTACCGGTCTCTCCCACCATGATGATGTTTGATTTTTCAATTCTGACATCATCATCTTTGTTCTCTTGCATGAGACGCTTGTAGTGGTTGTACACCGCTACAGAAATGACCTTTTTGGCCTCATCTTGACCGATTACATATTGATCGAGATGAGACTTCATGTCTTTAGGCTTGATCAGATTAAAGCTAGGAGAGGAAATG
The DNA here is from genome assembly GCF_900142205.1 of Reichenbachiella agariperforans. Lineage (GTDB taxonomy): Bacteria > Bacteroidota > Bacteroidia > Cytophagales > Cyclobacteriaceae > Reichenbachiella > Reichenbachiella agariperforans. The sequence goes on along the minus strand of NZ_FRAA01000004.1, from coordinate 102,344 downwards.
TCATTTTTAGTCTTCGATTCTTCGCTGAGAATCTGATTGGCTTGGGTGATACACTTGTCGCATATGTGCGCATGAATGCCCGATATCATCAAATCCACATCTTTTTTATTCCTCCCGCAAAACGAACATGTTACTTGTGCCATTTCCTCTTCTTTCTTTAAATATACTAATTATTTTTTCGAGTCTCTCTCCAGTACTTCATCGATTAAGCCATATTTCTTTGCTTCATCGGCTCTCATCCAGTAGTCTCGGTCAGAATCTCTCTCGATTTCTTCATAAGTTTTGCCACTGTGGTGAGACAGGATTTTGTAAAGGTCTTCTTTTACAGAGAGTGTTTGTTTCAACGAAATCTCCATATCAGAAGCTTGACCCTGCATGCCTGCCATTGGCTGGTGAATCATGATCCTAGCGTGCGGTAGTGCAGCACGTTTCTTTGCAGCTCCGCCAGCGAGCAATACTGCACCCATAGATGCTGCCAGTCCTGTACAGATCGTGTTGATGTCTGGATTGACATAGTTCATGGTGTCGTAGATGCCTAGTCCAGCGTAGACAGATCCTCCTGGGCTATTGACATAGAGCAGGATGTCTTTTTTTGCATCTACAGACTCTAAGAAAAGCAACTGTGCCGTAATGATGTTAGCGATATTGTCATCTACTCCAGTGCCTAAGAAGATGATTCTGTCCATGATCAACCGTGAGAACACGTCGATTTCTCTAAAGTTGGTAGGTCGCTCTTCGATGACAGCACGGGTCATATTTTCTATATGTCCAGTGTACTGATCGAATGTATTTCCATTTATGTTTTGGCCCTTTACGGCAAAATCTCTAAACTCCTTCTTGTCCATTATTCAGTTTTTATATTACAGATACAAAAAAACAAAAAAAGCCCTTATATCAAAGGACTTTTCTATTAGACGATCTTAATGTGCAAAAGTTTATGCTTTTTCTCTGTATTCTTCTGCGGTCACTTCTTTTGACTTGATGGTGACATTCTCTTTCAAGAAACTAATGATCTTTTCGTTGAAGACAGTTTCCTGCAATTTCATGTAGTTTTTGCCTTCGTCAGACTGTAGGTAGTTGTCAGTGAATGCGTCGATATTCGCTTCCATTTGCTCTGACATGCCCATAGACCCGAATTGTTGGCGAATCATATTTTTCGCTTCGTTGACTACATCTTCGTGTTCTACTTTGATGTCATTGGCTTTGGCCAATTTGCTCTTGATCATTGACCATTTGAGATCATTGGTGTAGAGCGGATACTCTTGTTCGATCTGCTCGTCTGTGATATCCTTGTTGGAGATCTTTAACCATCTCTTCAAGAACTCGTCCGGCAATTCGATCTTAGTGTTCTCGATGAATGCGTCTCTGATCTTGAGTTGTGTATAGCCATCAGTTTCTTTGCTATAGTTTTCACCGATTGTAGATTTTACTTTCTCGATGAACTCCTCTTCTGATTTTACTGCGTCTTTGCCGAATACTTTGTCGAACATGTCTTGGTTCAGATCAGCGGGGATCACACGGTTGATATTTTTGATCTCAAATTTGATTTTGCCAGCCAGCTCTTTGTGCTCGCCTAAGAATTGATCTCTAGCCGCATCATTCTTAATAGATTTAGCTGGATCGAATTCTACTACGTCCCCTGATTTTTTACCGATGAATTTCTTTTGGTCTTTTTTCTCTACTTCTTTCAAGTCGAGTGTGTTGCCAGCAGGTTCTTCTTCAGTGGATTCTGTTTGAATGAATCCGTATAGCGAATCCCCTTCCTCGGAAGTCTCTGGGTTGGTCATTTCGCCAAACTGATTTTTGAGATTGTCCAAGGTCTCTGTCATCAACTTGTCATCCACTTTGATTGTGAAAGTGTCTACTTTGACTTTTTTGTCAGCCTTCACTTCGAATTCTGGAGCGATTCCGATGTTGTATTCGAACTCAAAATCTTTTGAATCTTCCCAATTGATTGTCTCGATTTGCTCTTGGTTAGGTAGGGGTTCGCCTAGTAGCTCGATTTTATTCTCACGGATATACTCCATGATTTTAGCAGAGACCAACTGGTTGATTTCTTCTACCAAAATAGATTTGCCGTACATCTTTTGGATTACAGGCTTGGGTACTTTTCCTTGTCTGAAACCTTTGATAGTGGCTTTCTTGCTGTAGTCCTTGATCTTTGCCTCAACATTAGGTTGATAATCAGCCTCTTTTAAATTAACTTTAATAAGGGCTTCTGTCTTTGAGATTTGATCTAATTGAATATCCAAAACCGTGATGTTTTTATGTACTAAGTTGTCAAAATTAAAAAACCCTCTAGCCTGATAGTCAGGTAGAGGGTGATTGTGTTGTGCGGATGGAGGGACTCGAACCCCCATGCCTCGCGGCGCTAGATCCTAAGTCTAGTGCGTCTACCAATTTCGCCACATCCGCATGATGTTTTTGAATGTCTTTCGAAAATTTTAGATCTGAAATTATCAACATTAATCTTTATTAATGTGCCTTTCGGCGATTCTGTCATTTTCAACACATTCTCGTGACTGAAAAATTTGGAAGTGCAAAGCTAGTGTAGAAATTGAATTAAGCAACATCAATCTTGTAAATATTTTAAAGAATTTAATAATTGTTTTCAGGTGCTAATTCTGATCTTTGTAGATCAGTCTTTTTACAGGTTTTAGCTAAGGAATTCGAATGGGAGATGCATTTGTTGTAGATGTAGAAGAAGAGAAAAAAGAGATACTCAGACGGTATAGGAGGCTGCTTAGACGAGCCAAACCCTTTCTAAAGGATGATGACGCTAAGATTATTCGAAAGGCCTTTTTTACTGCAGCAGAGGCGCACAAGGATATGCGTCGAAAAACGGGAGAACCCTATATCTATCACCCGATAGAAGTCGCCTACATCTGTGTGGCAGAGATCGGGCTAGGTACTACGTCCATTGTGTCTGCGCTACTGCATGATGTCGTGGAAGATACTGACTGGTCACTTGGAGACGTGGAGCGTGAGTTTGGTGTCAAGGTCATGCGTATTATCGATGGGTTGACCAAAATCTCTGGCGTGCCAGGAGAGAGCATGTCAGAGCAGGCAGAGAATTTTAGAAAAATGCTCTTGACCTTGTCTAAGGATACCCGCGTCATTCTGATCAAACTAGCTGATAGACTTCATAATATGCGTACCCTAGAGAGTATGCAGCGACACAAGCAACTCAAGATCGCTTCGGAGACTTTTTACCTCTATGCACCGCTGGCGCACCGATTAGGTTTGTATGCGATCAAGACTGAGCTTGAAGACCTCTCTATGAAGTACCGCGAAGCGGACGAATACAACTATATCGCAAAAAAGATCAACGACACGAAGGAGGAGAGAAGCCGCTTCATTCGCAATTTTATCCGACCGGTTCAGAAGACGATCAACGAACAAGGGTATAAAGTAGAAATAAAAGGGAGGCCCAAATCGATCTATTCGATTGCTACTAAGATGAAGAAGCAAAATGTGCCTTTTGAGGAAGTGTACGATTTGTTTGCGATTCGTATCATTATAGATGTAGAGGAGGAGAACGAAAAGGCGGCTTGTTGGCACGTCTACTCTATCGTGACGGATAACTATACGCCCAACCCAGACAGGTTAAGAGACTGGATTAGCATCCCTAAAGCCAATAGTTACGAGTCCTTGCACACGACCGTAATGACCAACAAAGGTCAATGGGTAGAGGTGCAGATTAGAACCCGGCGTATGGATGATATCGCAGAGAAGGGGTATGCCGCCCACTGGAAGTACAAGGACGGAGCGTCTAGCGGAGAGTCTTCGTTAGACCTGTGGATCGCTAGTGTACGAGAGTCTCTGGAGCAGAATGACATTTCAGCGATCGAATTTGTAGATGACTTTAGATCGAATCTGTTCCAAGAGGAGGTTTATGCCTTTACACCAAAGGGTAAATTGATCACGCTACCGAATGGCTCTTGTGCTTTGGATTTTGCTTTTGATATTCATACAGAAGTGGGAGGTTGTTGTATTGGTGCCAAGATCAATAAAAAGCTTGTTTCACTCAATACCAAAATTAAAAATGGTGATCAGGTAGAAATACTGACCTCTTCTAAACAGCGTCCGAATGAAGGCTGGCTCAAGTATGTCATCACCTCCAAGGCGATTGCGAGTATCAAAGACTATCTCAAGGAGGAAAAGAAAAAAGCGGCATCAGAGGGCAAAGAAATAGTGCTTCGGAAGTTGAAGCAGATCAAACTCGATCTGAACAATGATACCATCAACCGAATGATTGCATACTTTGGTTCTGAATCTCCACTGGATTTTTTTTACGAGGTTGGTAAAGGGAAGATCGATCCGAAAGAGATTAAGAAAATCAGTGATGTCAAAGAGGAGAAAAAGCACAAGCGAAAACACAGCGATCAACCGAATGAAGTAGCTCACGCTACCAAAAAAGCCAAGGAGGCTAATGATAATCCATTGATTCTGGGTGAGGATATGGATATGGTAGACTATAAGTTTGCCAACTGTTGCAAACCTATTCCCGGCGATGACGTTTTTGGATTTGTAACCGTGAGTGATGGGATCAAGATTCATCGCACAAGCTGCCCTAATGCAACCGAACTCATGTCTAACTATGGGTATCGGATCATCAAGGCCAAGTGGACTTCTCAGCAGGAGATCGCCTTCTTAGCAGGAATCAAAGTAGTAGGGACGGATCGACTTGGTATGATCAATGACATCACACAGATTATATCCAACGACCTGAAGGTCAATATGAGATCGATGAGTATTGATACGGACAACGGGATATTCGAGGGGAGTGTGATGGTATATGTAGATGATACTTCGCATCTCGAAACGATGATAGACAAGCTGGGAAGCATCAATGGAATAGAGAGAGCATACCGCTTTGATTTATATGAAGATTAGTTTCGATAAAAAGCTATATTTGCACGCTGAAAGTCAAAAACACAGATAGAGTTAAAAAATTGAGCCAAACAGAAGGACATACAGAGTTACGGTCAAAGATTTATGAAGAGGTGAAAAACATCTTTACTAAGTTTTTGGAAAATAAATCATTGCGAAAAACTCCAGAACGCTACGCGATTTTGGAAGAAATCTATAGTAAGTCTGGACACTTCGATGTAGAGACGCTCTATATCAGTATGAAGAATAAAAACTATCGCGTCAGTCGCGCGACAGTGTATAATTCTTTGGATCTATTGGTAGAGTGTGATCTTGTGACTAAGCATCAGTTTGGACAGAATCTGGCTCAGTATGAGAAGTCTTACGGCTTTAAGCAGCATGACCATATCCTGATGGAAGGGACAGGTGAAGTGCTAGAGTTTTGCGATCCGAGGATACAAAATATCAAACGAACTCTAGAGGAGATGTTTGAGATAGATATTACCCATCATTCGTTGTATTTTTTCGCAAAGAGCAAAAAGGACAAGATTCAATAATTAATTCACACGAAATGACTTTTAATTTCAAGCAAGAGAATGATTTGACTATCATTCAATTTGAGGGTGACCTGATTGGTGAAGAGAATGGCCCAGAAATCATCGCGCAAGTCAACGATACCCTGAACAACAACATTACGAAATGCGCTATAGATATCACCGATGTACGGTATATCAACAGTAGTGGTATAGGCGTATTGATTACGATTTTGACCAAGTTTAGAAACAATGGTGGAGAGGTCGTACTCATTAACCCTTCTGATCATGTTAAAAAATTATTGGTTATCACTAAACTCAATGCGATTTTTGCGATCGCTGATAACCTCGATCAAGCGAAAGAAGAACTGAATAAATAAAAGAAGCATGTCTGTAGATGTATTGCTAGGACTCCAGTGGGGAGATGAAGGAAAAGGGAAAATTGTTGATTATTTGACGCCCAAGTATAATGTGATTGCCCGTTTTCAGGGTGGACCTAATGCGGGTCATACGTTGAAGTTTGGAGATACCAAACACGTATTGCACCAGATTCCGTCTGGTATTTTTCACGAAGGATCACTTAATGTAATTGGAAATGGAGTGGTGCTAGATCCTGCTATCTTCCAAAAGGAAATCCTTGCTTTGGAAAAGTTCGAGAACTACAATCCAAGCAAACTAAAAATATCTAAAAAAGCGCAACTCATTCTACCGACACATAGGATACTAGATGCGGCGTATGAAAACGCCAAAGGAGCGAAGAAAATAGGTTCGACCCTCAAGGGGATCGGTCCAACCTATGAAGATAAGATCTCTAGAAATGGACTCAGAGCAGGTGATACACTGGGAGCTGATTTCATGGATAAGTATGAGGTGTCTAAAAAGAGACACTTGGAAATTCTTAGCAAATACGATTTTGAATTTGACCTGACAGAACTAGAGGATGCCTTTTTCAAGGGCATTGAGTTCCTCAAAACCTTCGACTTGATCGATAGTGAGTATATGCTCAATGGTCATTTGGATGCTGGGGATAAAATCTTGGCAGAAGGAGCGCAGGGATCAATGCTCGATATTGACTTTGGGAGCTACCCATTTGTGACGAGCTCCAACACTACGACTGCTGCAGCATGTACAGGACTGGGTGTGGCTGTCAACCGTATCGGTGAGATATTTGGAGTGTTCAAGGCATACTGTACGAGAGTAGGTAGCGGTCCATTCCCTACCGAACTACACGATGAGACGGGAGAGACACTGCGTACGAACGGTGGAGAATTTGGTGCTACGACAGGACGTCCACGTAGATGTGGATGGTTGGATCTGCCTGCATTGAAATATGCGATCATGGTCAATGGAGCAACACGCCTTTATATGATGAAGGCCGACGTATTGACAGGGTTTGAAGAGATTAAAATCTGTACTCAGTATAAAAGCAAAGATGGTAGCGTGACGGATCAGATACCACATGATCTATCTGACGATACTTTCTCACCAGTGTATGAGACATTGTCAGGCTGGAGTGAAGATTTGACAGGTGTCTCTAGCTACGATGGCTTGCCTGATACGGTCAAGCGCTACGTGGAGTATATAGAGAAGGCAGTAGGTTTGCCGATCGATATCGTATCAGTAGGGCCAGATAGAGATCAGACATTGATCAAATAAGTGCTGTGACACTTTAGAGAATTGAAACCTCGGCTATGATGCCGAGGTTTTTTTTGTTTTCACGGAAGTGAACTTTGTAGCGATTATCCTTCGGTATTGGTCAGAATGTCTAGGGTAGGTGTGCAATGAAGGTGATAGTTTTGACTTACTAATTACTAACATCTACATGGGACAAGCAGAATACTGCGAGTCTATTGGATAATAAAACAAAAGCATAATGAAATTGATGAATATGATCGCTGTGGCTTGCCTTGTAGTAGGAGGAGTAGCCTGTCAGTCAGCACAGAAAAATGAAGAAACTGTAGAAATGAGTAAGATGAAAATATCACTAGCCGAATGGTCGCTGCACCGTGCGATCAAAAGTGGAGAGATGGATAATCTGGACTTTCCGAGAGTAACGGCAGAGGAGTTTGGGATCTATGCTGTGGAGTATGTGTCGCAGTTGTTTCCTGACAATAATTTTGATATGGCATACTTGCAGCAGCTCAAAGATAGCTGTGAACATTATGGAGTGAAGAGTACGATGATCATGGTCGATCATGAGGGAAATCTAGGGGATACGACAGAAGTGTCCCGCCAAACCGCAGTGCAGAATCATATCAAGTGGCTGGAGGCTGCACAGTTTTTGGGATGTTTGTCTATTCGTGTCAATGGCAATGGCTTTGGGTCGGATGAGGCGGTGACGGCTGCTTTGGTGAAGTCACTGAGAGAACTGGGAGATGTTGCTAAGGAAAAGGAGCTGATGGTGATCATAGAGAATCATGGCATCAGCATGCCGGATGGCTCGTGGAACATGAACTCGTTTTCTAGTGATGGGGCGAGATTAGCCCATGCGCTAGCAACGGCTAATCACCCTAATGTAGGTGCATTACCTGATTTTGGCAATTTTGCAGACTATGACAAATACCAAGGTGTGAAGGATTTGTTGCCCTACAGTTTTGGGATCAGTGCCAAAACATTTGCTTTTGATGAGCAGGGCGAATGTGCTGAGACAGACTATCAGCGCATGTTTGACCTGATCAATACCAGCGATTTTGACGGATATATTGGTGTGGAGTTCGAGGGAGATGGAGTCTCTGAGTACGAAGGGATCAAAATGACCAAAGCATTGATAGAGAAGTATCGAGAGGATTAATAGGATATGATTTTTCGGACATGAGGTTGCCTTTTGATAAGAGAACCGCTTTTTTTTAAGGTAGTTCCTTGACGAGGAAATGAATAGAGATTAATAACGTTTGACATTAAAGATTTAGTTATTTCTTTATGAAAGTAGTAATCATAGAAGACGAAGATTTAGCGTCTGAATTTTTAGAGAAATTATTGCTCAAGAGTCCTTATGATCTAGAAGTCATCGCGATTTTGGATAGCAAAATGCAGGCTTTTGAGTGGTTTCAACACAACAGTTGTGATTTAATATTTAGTGATATACACTTGGGTGACGGGATGAGTTTTGAAATATTCGATTCTTTGGATATTAAAACCCCGATCATATTTACAACGGCTTTTGATAAGTATGCCATTCAGTCTTTTGAGTATTTTGCGATTGATTATTTACTGAAACCATACAACCGTGAAAAGCTCAATTCTGCATTGGAAAAGTATACCGGTTTGAATGCTACAGGTAGCGAACAGGGTGACAAGATTGAAATGCTACTTAAGGAGTTTAAGGGACAAGCGCCTAAGAAGAGCCAAGAGCGTTTTTTAGTCACTAGAGGTGATCAATTGATTTCGCTAAAGAGTAGTGATATAGGGTGTTTTATGGCGGATGACAAGTACCTGTATCTTTATACAAAAGAGGGAGATAGTTACTTATATGAGGATACGATTTCTAATTTAGCGCTTAAACTAGACCCTGAAGATTTCTTCAAAGTCAACCGAAAATATATCGTGAGTCATGCCGCGATCAAGACTTTATCTAAATTCAGCAAGAATAGAATTAATGTTGAACTAGGAATAGGAGCTCTTTCCGAGGAGTTAATATTGGTAAGCGCAAAGAATGTAGGAGCATTTAAAAATTGGTTGAACGGCGTAGAATAAATCGTGTCTGGAGGTTTGAGAACGATAAATTGGAGTATTAGAAAATGCAAATGGGATTTTTGCTAAATATCAAAAGGCATCAGCACTACTTTTATATCAGTATATTTTTGGTAGGGTTGTTTTTTGTAATTATCGGGTTGATTACGTCCAAAATTACAGATGTCACTGAGGAATTGGTAGTAGAGGTAATTCGTGAAAAACACGTTGCTCAGCAAAATGCCTTGTCATTTGAGATCAATGCATTGGACTTGTACATGACAGACGTAGAAAATACTTTTAGTAATGGCCTTTCGTCTGATCAACTGGTTTCTAGGTTAGGCTTGATCAGTGAGCTAACATTGACCAATGAAAAGATTGTCAATAGTTGGGTAATGGTGTTCCAAAAAGGCGAGTTGATCGATAAATTTTCGTCTAGGATACTAGGTGCTGAAGAATGGGCAGGTATTGCTTTGGAAGCAGAAGCGTTGATGGCGCTGACGATGGAGAGTACTATCAACAAGATCGTACGGACTGATTCTTCGACATTGGAGCGAAAGATGATTATGGGTAAATCCACGAAGGGGGATGTGATTATTTTTGGTTATGATGTGGATTTAATTCGTTTTTGGGAGTATTATTCTCAGAACTATTCCTCACGTGGGGGGTATAATGTATTGTTCAATGGTGATGGTATTTGTATGCTGCACCCTGATCCAAAATACATTGGACAGGCGATTGAATTTTATTTTGAAGAGGTTAGTATTCAGGATGTGTTGAATAATGAAGAAGGTTCGAAAGGAATATTTCCGTTTATTCAGATTCAGGCTGTTTCAGAATATTTGGGGCTGGAGGTGATGCGGTATTATAGCGTGATAGAGACCAACCGAAAACATGATGTGATTCAGGTTGCTAGTTTTCCGATTCAGATCAATATTGAAGAGTCACTTTTAGATACCAAGCGTTATTTTTATTGGATTGGACTATTGACACTGGTGACGTTTATTATGATTCTCGGTTTGTCCAGATTTCAGCTTAAAAGGGAGTTTGTCAAAAATAGAGTGACAGAAAAAGAGAAAGAACATCTTAAGCTCATGAATGAAAAATATCAGCGAGAGAATGCTGTATTACAACTTAGGCGCTTGAAACGAAAAATGAATCCGCATTTTCTTTTCAATGCGCTCAACTCTTTGATCATGTTAATCGAAACGAATCCAGAGCTGTCTCAGGAATTTGTACTCAAACTCTCAGAGGTCTACCGATACTTATTAAAAGACAGACAAGGGAATTTAATCACCGTCAAGGAGGAAATGGAGTTTTTGCAGCAATACATTTTTCTTCAAAAAATAAGATTTAGCACAAGTCTCAATGTATCGATCCTCTATGAGGACGGAGGTATGAGTATGACCAAATCCATTCCGTTGTTAGCATTAGAGACTCTTGTAGAAAATGCGATCAAACACAATGAGATAACCAAGACGAACCCATTGTATATAGAAATTAAGGTTAAGGAAGATCAAATCGTGGTTAGTAATAATTATAACCCTAGAGCCGTAGCTGATAGTCATCACTTGGGGTTAGAGTACTTGAAAAATAGCTATGAATACTACGAAGTATCGACATTTAGAGCGCGAGTGGTAGGGGATCAATACATTTGCTGTTTGCCTTTACTCACTGTATAGACCATTTCACTCCTATTAATGTCGTATTGACTCCTTTCTATTTTTTAAGGAAAGGAGGTAAATATACATTTGAGGAAATTGAGTGTAGTATGGTGAGTTGTTTGAAATCTGTTTTCCTTTTTCCCTTATTGGTTGTAGTTGTCTTTTCTGGATATGCGCAGGAAGTAGAAGGTAAGGCTGATAGTGTCAAAACTGATGGTGAGTTTTCTTATGCGAAATTGATGAAAGAAGCGAAGAGCCAAGTAGGCCTTTTCTCAGTACATCAAATGAAGGAAGATGTATATTTCGAAATCCCCGATTCTGTATTGACGAAGGATCTATTGATTGTCAATAAGGTGTCAAGTGTACCCTATGCATTGAATGGGCATGGATTGAATAAGGGTATGACTTATGAAACCAAATTGATCCGGTTTTATAAAGATACATTGATGAAAAAAATATGGGTAAAGACAATTAACCCTAGAGTAAAAGTGCCAGCAGATGATGCGATTTCTTTGTCTGTCCGAGATAATTTTGGCGAATCAGTAATAGAAGAGTTTAAAATCGAAGCGCAAAATGAAGACTCAACGACCGTTGTTATTAAGGTTAATAAAGTTTTCAACGGGACAGAGAAGAGTTTTACTGACATACTCGCGAATACAGGATTAGGAGGAGGTATTAAAGCTAACTTGTCTAAGATAGAAGAAGTTAAGGCCTTTCCTGAAAACATCGTCGTGAAATCTCTAATGACTACATCTGTGAGTGAGGGAGGTCCAGCATTGCCACTCTCTGTAGGTGTTACGATCAATATTGTTTTGCTACCAGAGGAGGTGATGACTCCACGTTTTGCTGATGATAGAATTGGCTATTTCGGAATTCCACTGGAGTATTATGCAGATGATCAACATAAGGTTGAGCATAGAGAGATCATCACCAGATGGAGACTCGAACCCAAAAAAGAAGATGTGTCCAAATACAAGGCTGGAGAACTTGTTGAACCACAAAAGCCAATTGTGTACTATATAGATCCCGCTACTCCTCCACAGTGGAGAAGCTATATAGAGCGGGGAGTTATGGAATGGAATGAAGCGTTTGAATCTGCTGGCTTCAAAAATGTACTACATGTCAAGTACCCGGTAGCGGAGGATACGACTTTCGATGTGGACGATGTGCGATACTCTGTCATCACCTATGCAGCTTCCGAAAAACAAAATGCTATGGGGCCAGCTATAGTTGATCCACGGAGTGGTGAGATACTGGAATCAGACATCATTTGGTGGCATAACCTGATGATGGGATTGCATCAATGGATGCGTGTTCAGACAGGCCCAATAGATCCAAAAGCTCGTGCCAACAAGTTTACCGACGAACATATGGGGGAGGCGATCCGGTTCGTGTCATCGCATGAAGTGGGACACACTTTTGGTCTATCCCATAATATGGGGGCATCATATAGCTATCCTGTAGATTCGTTGCGTTCCCCTTCATTTACAGCTAATATGGGAGGAACAGCTCCATCGATTATGGACTATGCTAGGTTTAATTATGTCGCTCAACCAGAGGACTCTGTCAAGGAGATTACGCCTCAAATAGGTGTATATGATCGTTATGCAATTAATTGGGGCTATAGATGGTTAGATGTGGAGACGGCTCATGATGAGTTGTCAACCTTGGACCGATGGATCAGAGTTCATGAAAATGATCCTTTGTACTTTTTTGGGGCACAGCAGAGCCCAAAGGATGTTGTTGATCCAAGATCTCAATCAGAAGACTTAGGTGATGATGCAGTAGCAGCTAGTGAATATGGATTGCTCAACCTTAAGCGCATCGTGCCTAACATAATAGACTGGACTTATGAAGAGGGTGAGGATTACTACAATGCATCCAAACTCTACAAAGGAGTCATCGATCAGTGGGTCACTTATAGTGGACATGTCATGGCCAACATCGGAGGCGTCTATCTCAATAATACTGTATATGGAGATGGTAAGGATAGTTATGTGCCAGTACCAGCAGATGTCCAACGTCGGTCACTTGCCTATTTGATAGAGAACGCTGTACTGCCACAGCACTGGCTATTTACTCCTGATTTGATTCATAAAGCATACGTAGTACGTGACGCGCCTGATGGAGAGCGGTATTATTCCCCTGTGTCTCTCATGAGAGTATATCAAACCAATGCGTTGTTTGGCCTAATCAAAACAGATAGGTTGATGCGAATAATAGACAATGAGGTATTGGTGTCTGATTCGGAAGATGTTTTTACGGCACATGATATTTACGATACTTTGTTCGAAGTGATTTTTGAGGAACTCGCTGCTACTAAAAATTTGTCTATGTATGACCGAATGACACAAAAGAACTATGTCGATGTACTGACCGTTGATCGGTTGGAGTTATTAAAGAAAACTAAAGAACAGTCACTGACCCCCGAATCAGAGGCTTTTAAGAATATCCACTACACCTATATCCCTAGAGTCTCTGATATAGCCTCAGGCAAACGCGCTGAGCTAGAACGGATACTTGCATTTTTAATTAAGAAGCGTAAAAAGGGAGACCGAGATACGCGCGAGCATTATGAAGATTTGATTGCTAGAATCGAATACAATTTAGAGAACTAAGAGATAGAAGGAATGAAAAGAATTGTTTACTTATTATTTCTATTGCCGACCATCGTTTTTGGGCAAAATCAAAAGCAAGTGAGTGGTCAGGTCGTAGATATGGATTTTAAAGAACCGGTAATTGGAGCCTCGGTGTATATCACTATGGATGCTGTCGGTAGTGAGCGCTCAGTAGTCGGGGCGATTGCAGACCTAGATGGTAATTTTACCTTTAGAGCTCCTGCTGATGCTAATACACTGGTGGTCTCATTTACGGGATACGAATCACAAACGGTCGATATCGCTGGGATGAATTCTACAGGACTGCTCATAGAGATGAAAGTCTCTGTGGAGATGCTTGATGAGATAGTCATGACTGGGTATCAAGAAACTACCATGCGAAAGACAACCTCGTCTATGGCCAAAGTAGAGGCTGTAGAAATCAAGCAAGCTGGGGTCGCTAATATCGATCAAATGCTTGTGGGGCAGCTTGCAGGGGTGTATGTCCAACCTACTAATGGAGCACCTGGCTCTCCAGCCAAGATTAACATTCGTGGAACCTCTACACTCAACGGTTCGTCAGATCCGCTCTGGGTACTAGATGGTATACCATTGGAAGGAGACGATATTCCATCAGATTTTACAGATAAGGATAACATTGATTTGCTCAAATCTTATCCTATATCTGGAATCAATCCTGATGATATTGAGAGTATCACCGTGCTAAAAGATGCCTCAGCGACTTCTATTTATGGAGCCCGAGCAGCGAATGGTGTCATTGTAATCAAGACTAAAAATGGTCAAAAAGGAAAGACGAGAGTCAATATTACTGCTAACACTTTTGTGACACAGAAACCTGACTTTAGTAAGCTGAACCTGATGAATTCTTCTGAAAAAGTTGACTTTGAGCTATACATGGCTAGTCGGTCAGATCTAAGATACCAACAAGGGCAAGGAGAGGTGGCACGTATACTCAACGAGAGCGGAGAGTATAATAACTTTACCAACAATGGTTTTTCAAGTCTAGACCCAAGTGTACAAGCCGCTATTAATGGTTTGAAAGATACGGATACCAATTGGGGAGACGAAATTTATCAGGCAGCTATTAATCAGCAGTATGGGTTGAGCATGTCAGGCGGGAATGATCGAAATGACTATTATTTTTCTGCAGGTTATTTTGATGAAAAAGGAGCTACAATAGGTGCTGAGCAAAAACGATTCAATCTTACACTCAAGAATAATTATGATCTGACTGATAATTTCACAGTAGGAGTAGCATTGTTTGGTAGTCAAAACAGAACTAGTTCATACCTCACGGGAATAGATGCCTATACCAATCCTGCGTACTACGCTCGAACAGCTAATCCATATCTAGGGCTGAAGGATGCCAACGGAGACTACATATATGATCCAGACTTAATAGAGCGGTCAGATATCAATCTGGACTATAACCTTCTGGAAGAGCGTGCTAATACCAGTAACGAGCTGATCGCTAATTCTATGAAGTCTATTTTTAGCATTGACTATACTTCTGAGATTGGGATTAAAATCACGAGTCAATTGGGACTGCAACTGGACAATGATGCTGCAGAGCAGTTTTCGGATCAGGAAAGTTACTATACTAGAAAATATGAACAAAAGTCACAGTACCTAGGAGATAATAGCGAAGACCTGTACTATATGCCAGAGGGAGGGATCATTCAAAATACTAACGCTAATGCATTTCAATACAACTGGAAAACGATGATCAACTATGGTCAGGTTTTTTATAATAAGCATGAAGTTGATGTTTTGGTTGGGACGGAGTTTAGAGAAGATAATAATACAATGGTCAGGTCGAGAGGTTTTGGCTATAACCCCAATACACTGACAACTGTTCCGATCACCAATGAGCGCGCAGCAACTGGTTCTGATTTTAATGTTTATAAAAAATCCTATTCGAGTAATGCTTATGCGTCATTCTTTGGGACGCTATCTTATACCTATGATGGTAAATATTCATTGTTTAGCAGTTTACGCTATGATGGATCGAACCTATTTGGGGTCAACCCAAAGTATAGATACCTGCCGATATGGTCAGTAGCGGGTTCTTGGGATTTGGCCAAAGAGAACTTCTTATATAGTAGTAGGTTGGATATGCTGAAGCTTAGAGCTTCGTATGGTATCCAAGGAAATGTTGATAAAACCACTTCACCATACGTGGTGGGTACCTATGGTACGGAGAGTGTTTTGCCAGGCATCAGTGAGGAGATAATTAGAGCCAGTGGAGCACCTAATGGTGATCTCAGGTGGGAAAAAACTACTTCGAGTAATATTGGGTTTGACCTAGGGATTTGGGATGGTAGATTGTTCATCTCCAATGACTACTACTACCGAAAGAGTACCGATCTGATAGGGCTACAGTCTGTGCCGTTAGAGTCAGGGTATAATACGATCAGCACGAACTGGGCTACAGTGACTAACAAAGGTTTTGAACTGTCAATTACCACGGTCAATATCGATCACACTGATTTCAGATGGAGCACCAGTTTCAATATCTCTGCTAACAGAAATAATGTAGATCGTGTCGAGATTCAAGAGGAGAGTTTTAAACCATCACTACAAGGGTATAGTGTCAATGCCATATTCGCGATCAAGACGGATGGGCTAGATAGCAATGGTATTCCGCTCTTTGTCAAAGATGGAGAAACCATGTCCGCAGTTGATTTTTATAATCTATTGGAGGGGACAGATGGCAGTCAGTTGACCCGAGAGGAACACCGTGATCTCTATACCTATGTCGGAGATGCCACGCCTAAGTTCTCTGGAGGGATTAATAACACGTTTAGATACAAGCAGTTTGATTTGCAGATTGCAGCTAATTTTAACATCAAGCAGACGGTGAAGAGAAACGCGCCATATCACATGACAACTGTGAATCCAGGTAACAATTACAGCACTGAGGTTCTTTCGGCTGGGACTGGAGACTTGCCTGGTCTCATAGGTTTCAATTCTGCTGGTATTAATACCGATTTGGTCTACAGCTGGTTCAACTCTGGAGATGGGGGCAATACATATAATGACCTAGATGTTTGGGTTGAAGAGATCTCTTATCTGCGAATCAATAGTATTCGCCTAGGGTATAGCTTATCACCTGCTGCAGCTTCGAAGCTCAGAGTATCTACAGTTAGGTTTTATTTAGAGGGAAGAAACCTCCTAGTATTTGGCTCTGACTATACGAACTACTTTGACCCAGAGACATACGGTAGTGCCTACGCCCAACCATTGCCAAAGCTTGTTTCTGCAGGTCTTAATCTCTCATTTTAACCATGACGATCATGAAAAGAATAGCACAAATAATATTGATTTTCTCGGTGATGTTGAGCGCTTGCGAAAATTACCTTGATATAGAACCCATTGGTCAGGTGATCCCTAAATCAGTGGATGAATTTAGAAGTTTTTTGACGGCAGCTTATGATACAGAAATTCAGCACAAAGTGGTCACGACATACCGTACTGATGAGTTGCTTTTGGAGTCCAATAGAGAACGCTTTGATTTTTACAAAGACATCTATGTGTGGAATGATGTGAACCCAGGCTTGGATACACGTGTTTTTCCTTATGCGACGTTTTATACTATTATTTTTTATACCAATCACGTCATCGGGAGCGCTGATGACATCACGGGGGATTCCGAAGAGATCGATCAGTTGGTAGGAGAAGCACACGCTCTTCGGGCCTTGCAGTATTTCGATTTGGTCAATCTGTATGCCAAACCTTACGATGCAGCCACTGCTGCTAGTGATGAGGGAGTGCCTGTGACGACTGAGTATGATGCTAAAAGGGATTACCCACGAGCACCTGTTTCCGAGGTTTATAAGTTGATAATCAGTGATATTGAGCAAGCTGAGGGGTTGTTAAATGTTGAACAGCAGCCTGAGGGGTACAATTATAGATTTTCTGTTTTGGCGATTAAAAGCTTAAAGGCCAGAGTCTATTTGTATCAGAAGGAATGGCAAAAAGCGGTCGATGCAGCACAGGAAGCCATGGCGATTAAGTCTGACCTTATGGATCTGAATCAAGCACAAACGGTGATGGCATCAGAGTATAATTCGGTAGAATCGATTCTTGCCCTTAATACAGTGACGTCATTTGATATGATTGAATATGCCTCTGTCTCACCTGAGCTTATCGCTCAATATGATCAGACGACTGATCTTAGATATGCCAATTATTTCACACTGAATAGTGATAATAAATATAAATCAAATAAGACATCAGCAGATAACTTTAAATGTACCTTGAGGACGTCAGACCTCTATCTGATTATCGCTGAGGCATCTGCTCACTTAGGAGGAGCTTCTTTGACTCAAAGTAGAGAAGCATTATATGCATTGACCCAAAATAGATATACTCCTGATGGGTGGGAGGATTACAAACTTCGCGTAGGGAGCTTGGACCAAATGGGATTGACCGACGAGATCCTGTCCGAGCGTCAGCGTGAGTTTGCCCTAGAGGGACAGCGCTGGAACGATCTAAGAAGAACGACCCAGCAAAGAATAGACAAAACATTGGATGGAGAGACCTATGTGCTCGAACAGAATGATGAGCGGTATGTGATTCCTTTTCCACAGGACGCGATCATTAATAACCCTGATTTACAATCCAATTAATAGTAATCATTTAAATAAAATAATTATGAGAAAAATTCATGCAATACTAGCTTTAGCAGCATTGGTTATTGGCTTTACGTCATGTTCAGAAGACGATAGCCCGTCATTCTCTAGCCTCAACGATATTGAGTCTTTTGAAATTGATTTTGGTGGAATAGAAGGTGTGACGTATGATTTCGGTACTGATATCGAGATCAGCGTTCCTTTTGGTACAGATCTATCTGGTTTGGTGCCAACGATTGTTGTTTCTGAAAACGCAACAGTGACACCTGAATCAGGAAGCGCAGTTGACTTCACAGACGGAGAGGCTACTGTCTTTACAGTCACCGCTGAAAATACTGTAGATGTAGCGACTTACAATGTTATCATCACTACTAGAGGTGAAGTAGGGAGTGGTTCAAAACTGAAAACCTATCAATTAGCTGATGCGTTTGGTGAAAATTCGGTTACGACATACGAGTACTCTGAGACTTCAGGCTTTGTGACTAACTATACTAAAGTATTAGATGACTGGGGTACGGAGGTTACTTCGACTTATGAGTTGGTGTATGACGAGAAAAATCAAGTGATTGAGGAAATATTCACAAGTGGAGATATTGAGGGAAGTACTGTATATGAATACGATGACGGTGTAATCGTAGCAGCGGAATATACCGAAGGTACTGAATCAATCTACAGTTATACCTATAGCTACAGCAGTGAATCAGGATACCTAACCACTGTCGTGCGTGTAGATCATACTGATGAAGATTTTGAATCAACGACAGAATATACCGTAGAGGGAGGGAATGTAGTTGTTGAAGTGTTGTTTGGATCAGAGTATACTGCGACTTACGATGATAAACAAAATCCTTTTAGTGCATTGTATCCAGCTGCCTACTCAGCAATCAATATTGGGATAGAGTCTGTCAATACCAATAATCCTATTTCAGGGACATTGGCGGATGATGGTGTGACTTATGAGTATAATACTGACGACTACCCTTTGTCTGCTGATTATACCTATTTTGATGGTTTCGCTACAGTATCTAAGGTTTATACTTACTTCGAATAAAGACAGTTAATGTAACGTTAACCCAAGTCTACATATAGCAATAGTTGGAAACCTCAGACATGTATTTGTTTGAGGTTTTTTTGTGTCTTTTGATAGAGATAGCACTGTTTTTTGATTAAAATCACAAGGTGTCCAATATGGGTAGTTTATCCTTATTGTGTAGATAAAGTCTACACTTTGTCCATTTAACAAATAACCCCAAAATACGCTGGTTCGCTTGGTTTCTTGTTTTGTCCGAATGGCATGTTACTTGACATGTTGGCTCTTGTTCATGTGATGTGCTGATGGCTCATTCTTGTCCTAGACAGTACGCAGATGAATAAACGCAAACATTAGTGATCAAGACATACACCATGGGTACAACTAAGTCCAACAATAGAGACGCTACTGCGTCTCATTCAGAAACACTAAATGATCGACGGAAGGATAACGAGCAGCGACTGTTTAGTTTCATCTTTCCGATGTACAATAAATCACTAGGAAAAAAAATATTTTCTAGCCGTTCGAATGCGATTCAGAATCCTATGGGACTAATGGTTCGTTTAGGTACAGTGCTGTTATTGGCAGGCGCGGTCTTTCTAATCTTTGAATTACAGCCTGCTTTTGAGCAATTGCACTTGGATCGAATCAACTCTACTTGGGGTTATGCATTCATCGTCCTTACCACTTCTCTATTGGTATTTCAGATTGGATTTTTCCTCTTTAACCTGTACCTCTACTGGAGGTACAAGCCCATCGAATCAGTAAGTGATGAAGAGCTGCCGATGTGCACGGTGATTGTGCCAGCATACAACGAAGGCGAGTTGGTATGGAAGACCTTGCATAGTGTAGCGAACAGTGACTACCCTGCTGACAAAATACAGCTGATAGCGATAGACGATGGGAGTCAGGATGATACTTGGTCATGGATGCTAAAGGCTAAGCAGGAGTTGGGTGACCGACTGTCCATCTATCAGCAGCCTGAGAATAAAGGCAAGCGTCACGCGCTACACAGAGGGTTCAATCTAGGGATTGGAGAGGTGTTCGTCACGGTGGACAGTGATTCGATTGTCAAAACTGATACGTTGCGAAATCTGGTAAGCCCTTTTGTAGTGAAAGAAAGTTGCGGGGCGGTGGCTGGTAATGTTCAAGTACTCAACAATGAAAGAGCTATTCTTCCCCGTATGCTCAATGTGAGTTTTGTCTTCAGTTTTGAATTTATCCGCTCGGCACAGGGACAGTTAGAGACGGTACTTTGTACACCAGGTGCACTGGCAGCCTATCGTAGAGATGCAGTGATGGCCTGTCTACCTGATTGGATCAACCAAACATTTATGGGACAGCCGTCGGATATCGGAGAGGATCGAGCGATGACCAATATGATACTCAAGCAAGGATACCATGTGATGTTTCAGAAGAATGCCTATGTCCTGACCAATGTCCCTGAGGACTACACAGGGCTGTACAAAATGTTTATCAGATGGGAGCGAAGCAACGTCCGTGAGAACATCATGATGTCAAAATTTGTCTTCAAGAATTTTAGAGAGGGATCGAAAGTAGGTGCTAGGCTTTTGTTTTTCAATCAATGGCTCAAAATTATCATGGCATATCCATTTACCATATTGATGTTGTTGTTTGTGATCACACAGCCTGTGCTGTTTTTGAGCTCCACACTATTTAGTATCCTGATCTTGACCAGCATACCTGTGTTGTTCTATGCGAGGAGATACAGCTCTTACGAATCGATATGGGCTTACTCATATAGTTTGTTATATACTTTTGGGCTGTTTTGGATTACGCCGTACGCGATCGCTACAGCAGGTCGCAGGGGCTGGTTGACACGAGGGTTGTCAGCGAAGTGATTTTTGAAAATAAGATTAGTCTGACTACTGGCTAACCCTCGCTTCTTTTTTTGCTCGGGATCTTCTCATAAGGATGATCCCAAAGGCAATAACTACACCAGAGCCAGCCATGATTGCTCCTACCACATCTGCGGAGGTAAAACCATATCCCATAGCTATCGGTAGCCCTGCGAAGTAGGCCCCAGAGGCATTCCCCATATTGAAGGCACTTTGGTTGAGAGATGAACCGAGGACTTCAGAACCTTTGGCGGTATTGATCATCACCATCTGGATCGGAGTGCCTACGGTAAAGGCCACTACTCCGATGACGAAAGTCATGACGAGTATCAACGTAGGATCATGTGCCAAATACACGTTGACGATCAATAAGGTCGCCATGGTAGTAAAGCTGATAATGACAGAGTGGATGGGAGAAAAATAGTCCACCAATTTTGCACCGAGGACATTGCCAATCACCATACCTAGACCAGCTAGCGTCATCGCATAACTCACGACATAGTCAGGGTGTCCTGCGACCTCTGTAATCAGTGGCGCGATGTAGCTGTACCAACAAAAGAGCCCTCCTGTACCTATAGTGGTAAGTAGGATGACCGCCCAGAGTTCAGGGTTTTTGAAGAGTTTCAAGTCTTCTGAGAAACCAGCCGAAGAAGATTTAGGCATGACAGGCATCCAAAACTTAATACTCGCCAATGCAACCAGTCCAATAGCCCCAGTGATGACGAAAGCAATACTCCAATGGAAGGAATGACCTAAATAAGTACCTATCGGGACACCAATCAAATTAGCAACCGTAAGCCCGCCAAACATGATGGCAATAGCTTGTGCGGATTTCCCAGGACGACAAATCTGTCCTGCCACTACAGCCCCTATTCCAAAAAAAGCTCCATGAGGCATGCCAGATAAGAAACGAGCAAGCATTAGGGTTTCATAGCTGTATGCCAGAGAAGATAGGGTGTTGAATACCGCGAACCACGCCATGAGCATCATCAGCACGGTGTTGGAGGACCAGCGTCCGCCGAGTGCCGAAAACAGCGGTGCACCTACCACCACTCCTAGCGCATAGGCGGATATGAAATGCCCTGCTTGCGGGATGGTCACATCTAGTGCCTGAGCTACATCTGGCAATATGCCCATCATGACGAATTCTGTCATACCAATACCAAAACCACCTATTGCTAGTGTTAAGAGCCCTTTGTTCATATACATTGAATTTTACAGCTGCAAGGTTAGTCCATTACGTCTATAAGTGTCTTGTGTACACTGTATGAGTTTTTATTGTTTTAACAAATAAGGGTGTTTGGTGACATTTTGAACAGCTAAAGAAGGGGGGAGTAGTATGTGTGAAAGTTTGTTTTAATCTCCAGAAGTACTATGCTTTAGACCATATATAAGTTTTTGATTTTAAGTTTCCTACTGCATTTTTGTAGTTAATTTTATAGTGAGTCACACTTCACCTAACAAACTTGTTTCATGACTATGCATACCATCATCTTTTTTTTATCTCTTGCGTTAGCCATACCCTTTTTATACTTTATTAATCGATACATTTTTAAAGGCTCATTTTTGGCCAGAGTAGGCTTTTATACAATCTTACTTGCTGCTTTTATTGCCGCTTTGGCTTACATGGTCGCTAATATGGCTGCCATACATATGATTTGGGAATTCCCTATTGGGATGTTTGCAGTGTATGCTCTCCTGCGATATATGGTCGTCAACATTAAAAAACCGCTTGAAGAGGTGATCCTTCACCTTGAAGAATTAGAGGAGGGTAATCTAGCGTTATTGATCAAAGAAGCAAATACGAATAGAAATGACGAAATAGGAAAGATATTTACGGGTTTGGATAGTTATATCACACGAATGAGACGGATCAGTGATTTCGCAACCGAAATAGGGATGGGTAATTTAGAAAGCTCATTTGAAACCTCTAGTGAAAAAGACTCTCTAGGAAAAGCCTTGGTCAAAATGAGAGTAAATCTAGCGCAAGTAGTCCGTGAAATTAATGGAGTGATCAATGAAGCGACTGATGCTGGAAATCTATCTAGCCGAATTAGTAAAGAGGGTAAAGAAGGGGTGTGGTTAGGTATGGCTCATGAAATCAATGAATTGTTAACTTCATTTTCTTCTCCATTTGTTATACTCAATGGTATCATAGATAATATGGCTAAAGGAGACCTAACCATGCGATATACAGAGGAAGCCAAAGGAGATATCCTTAAGACAGCAAGTAGCCTGAACCTAGCACTTCAAAACATCACCATCTTACTGGAAAGTATCTCTACGAATACCATTTCTATTGATGAGGCATGTTCTGAAATGTCTCTATCTAGTACTGAAATGAGTCAAAATACGAGTGAAATAGCGTCTGCTATCTCACAAATGAGTAATGGGGCACAGACACAAGTTCGCAAGATAGATGAGGCGTCTAATCTCATAGAGAAAATCGTACATTCGGCAAGAGATATGGCTAGTAAAGCTGAAAATATATATGAATCAGCTCAGGTCGTCGCTGAAAATAGCAAAAAGGGAGACCAAATGGCTAATAACATGACGAGTAGTATGACGAGTATTTCGACTTTCTCTAACAAGACCAAGGATTCAATATCTGTCCTAACCGAACGGTCAAAAGAAATATCAAGGGTGCTAGGAGTCATCACTGATATCTCATCTCAGACGAATCTGCTCGCACTAAATGCGGCAATAGAAGCAGCGCAAGCAGGAGATGCCGGACGAGGATTTGCGGTAGTGGCCGAAGAAATCAGAAAACTCGCGGAGGATTCCAGAAAGTCAGCGCTCGAAATAGAAGATTTGGTACAGGGAGTTCAAAAAGATACAGAAGACGCGTCGAGAATAATAGAGGAAATGAACCTTACTGTTCAAGATGGCAATCAAATATCTAACGAATCCTCTAAAGTGTTCGAAGAGATAAGTAACTCCAGTACTGCCAACCTAGATCTATCTAGAAACATATTGGAAGCAGCTCAGCAGCAGATGGAGGATAGCAATAATGTTGTTAGTATCACCGAAGAAATCGTAGTGATAGCAGAGCAAACTTCAGCAGGGACAGAAGAGGTAGCGAGTTCAGCTATAGAGTTGTCTTCAGGAATGGATACCTACAAGTCTAAAAATCTAAAACTGAGCGAAATATCTGAGATGCTCAAGTCTGAAGTGGCTAAACTAAAATACGCTTAGTATAGGTGTGAATTTGTCAAGTTATTCCGGTAAGGAATAATTTTCAGATTACTGGAAGGACCGTCTAAAAGCAATAGGAGACAGATTGGTCTTGCGTTTGAATAGCCGGCTGAAGGATTGGGCGTGTTCAAATCCGAGACCATAGGCGATTTGACTAACGGTTAACTGAGTAGTGGATAGTTGCTCTTTTGCCTTTTCGATCAAGCGGTCATGTATATGTTGCTGTGTGTTTTGGCCAGTCAGTGCTTTGAGTACACTACTCAGGTAGTTGGGTGAGAGATAGAGCTGGTCGGCTAGTTCTTGTACCTGTGGGAGACCTTTGTTGGCGAGATTATTTTGGTCGAAATAGGTGGTGAGGAGGTCTGCCAAACGATTGAGAATTTCATGATTAGCGATTTTTCGGGTGATAAACTGCCGTTGATAGTAGCGTTCGGCGTAGTTGAGCAGTAGCTCGATCTGAGAGATGATGATATTTTGGCTGAACGGATCGATATTAGCATGGTACTCTTGTTGGATGTTGCGCATGGTACTGACCATGGATTGCTCCTCTTTGTCCGAGAGGAATAGTGCCTCGCGAATCTGGTAGCCAAAGAAATCATAGTTTTTGATTGTTTTGGCTAGTGATGTACCCCACAAAAAGTCAGGATGGATGAGCAGTAGCCATCCACTAGGCTTAGTGTCCGTGTCCTTATGCGCTTTGACGGTGATGACCTGACCAGGAGAGACGAAGGACATCAGGCCTTCATCAAAATCATAAGGCATCTGACCGTAGCGCATTTTTCCGGAGACACCCCTTTTGAGGGCGATGGTGTAGTTGCCTTGTAGAAAGGTGATCTGCTCTTCATCAGTCTGGTAGTTGACCTGGCTATAGTCAACTAGACTGACTAGCGGGTGCTCTGGTTTGGGGAGTCCCGCTAGTCGGTGATAGTCGCTTATGGTATTTAGTTTATGCATTTTATATCAATGTTCCGCCAGATGCTTCGATGCGTTGGGCATTGACCCATTGGGCATCTGGAGTGCACAAAAAGGCCACTACAGGCCCAATATCTTCAGCTTCACCTACTCGACCTAGCGCAGTGGCAGATGAGATCAAGGCTCTTTTTTGTTCATTGTCACGATTGGTTCCTCCACCGAAATCAGTGGCAACTGCTCCAGGTGCTACTACATTGGCACGGATACCTCTGCCTCCTAGCTCTTTGGCAAGATACTTCGTAAACACCTCAATGGCACCCTTCATGGAGGCATAAGCGGACGTCCCTGGTAGGGTAAATCGTGCTAGTCCCGATGAAATATTGATGATGCTGCCGCCATCGTTTAGAAGTGGGAGGGCTTTTTGAGTTAGGAAGTAAACGCCCTTAAGATGGATGTTCATCATTTCGTCGAATTGTGCTTCGGTGGTTTCTGTAAAGGGGGTATAGATGCCTGTCCCTGCATTGTTGACCAAGTAATCAAAATGCGCATCGCCTGTTTCGTCTAGGAGTAGTTTTGATAGTGCTTCATAGAAGCTGTCAAAGGATCCTGTCTTGCTACTGTCGAGCTGGAGAGCATATCCTGTGCTTCCTGTTTGTTCGATAGCCTTGACGACTTCAGCTGCTGCAGTTTGGTTGGTGTGGTAGGTGATTACTACGTCTATGCCTTTTTTTGCGATGTTGAGTGCCATGTCCCTACCTAACCCACGGCTACCGCCTGTGACGAGTGCTATTTTTCGTTGTGTCATGTGTCTGTGTGTTTTGGTTTTATTCATTGTACGATACAAAGATGAAAAGGACTGATGTGCTTTTCGTATCCATATCTACGCTAGATGTAACCGAAACGAGGAAGTTGGCTATAGTTGTTAGGGAGATTTGATTCCCAATTGTTCATACTAGCGAGCCTGAGATCTAAGACACCTTCATCTACTTTCATTATTCAATAGTATGTGTCTATAGCTTAAACTTATTTATAGTGCAATAGTAACAGTGCGTGGCAGTTCTGTGACACACAGACCCAAGGTGCGGGGAAGATGAGGTTTGAAAATTAGAGGATCGTGTCACAGCTCGTCGCGTACCATGTTTCGGATTTTGACGGCTTTTTCGAAGTGGTCAAGTTGGTGTGTTTTGATCCACCATGTGGCGACCTCTAAGAGTAGTTCGGGATTGTCGTTTTTGTTGGCAAAGAAGGCGTAAAACGAAAGCCCGACCTTTTCGCCTTTCTTTTCGATTTTCTCTTCACAGACGGAGATTATTTTTTTTCTGATGGTTTTGTTCATGTTTGTAGCAGTTGTGAGTTTTGAGCTAGAGTGTGATGATGCGTTTACCATGGCGATCTATGTCGAACCAAGTGTCACTCTCAACGCGGAGATGGTCGTCTAGGTCGTAGTACTCGGTGGCCTCAAAGGTCACCTCGGCTTGGCCTCCGTCAAACCGCTGGACATAGTCATAGATGCAGGGGATGACGATTTGTCCTTTTTCGTTGGCAAAGCCCATTTTGCCGTTGCGCAGTACACGGAGTAGACCATCGTGCAGTGGCTCTGGTCCATTGTCATACATGACTAGGTCAAAGAGGATATCTTGGTAGCGGTTGATCCCGACCTGCCGTCCGTAGGTGCTGTCGTTGGGGTGCAAGATGACATTCGCTACATGCGTGAAGGAGTCCGTGCCATAGTAGGCAAAGTGGCCGAAGGGGACGATGGTGTTTCCCGCTGCAGTGACATAGGAGACATCTGCCCCGTATTGCAGATACTCTTCGTCGGATACTGCATAGAGCATCGGTAGCGTAGTGGTGTCTGTCGTCACATCGACATAGGGGGAGTCGGTCTGGACTTGCTCGACTATTTCACGGCAGGCACTCATGGCTACCGTGAGCAGGAGGAGTACATGGACTGGATAGTGGTTCATTTGGTACTTTTACTTAACTCGATGAAGGACTGGACTAGTTTTTTTAGGTCGGTTTTCATGCTTTGATCCAGTATGGTTCCGTCCTTGTTTTGGTGATTTGATATTTGCAGCATTGCTTTCCAGTATGATGAAAACGTATGCGATTGAAATCAGAATTGATAATTTGTCTTTCATGCTATTTTAGGTAGTGTTTCAAGTATTGCTTCTGAATGGGGTGGCAAATTCCTCTAATCTACGGAGGAAGATAAGGGGGGACTCCAAGGATCAGTGATCAATGTTTTACAACCTAAAATGTAGTTACGCTCAATTCAAGCTATCTAACTCACCATCAGTAAAGGATCTAAAAGCGAATTTGTAGCCCTCATATCCTGCAATTCCATAGAATACCAAATCCATGAAACTAAACGTTTCTTGCATCAATGGAACCAAGTAGTTGTAGTCGAATTCTGTCAGGGTGTACATGAAATCTAGTCCTTCGCTGTTGGCGATGAAACCGATCACACTGAGGAAATTTCCAAGAATACAGCTCAATACTGCTAAGGCTCCTCCTGCAAATCCAAAGATCGGATCAATGCCTTTGCCTGTATATCTCATCGCCATGCCTACAGCTGCACCGATCGCGATTGCCATGTAGCCAATCTGGAAATTGGTCGCTACCGTAATAGCACCCCATAAGATTGCTCCTGCGATTCCCGTTACGGTTCCTGCGATCAGTGCGACAGGGAGATTTTGTTCCAGACGGAGTTTCTCTAATAGCTCTGTTGATATTCGAATTCTCACCTCCCCATTGTCGATGACTTCTGACGAGTCGTGTTCGTATTGTGTACTTGAGTCTAGGCTATAGTCTGGACACTCTCCAGTGAAAGTAGCTTTAGCATCAGTCAGGGAGCAAATGAGTCCTTGTTGAAAATCCATTTTTCTGTTGCTGCACTGTTTGCAAAATACCAGTTGTTCTTCTCTAGCCATAGCGTCTTTTTTTAGGTTAAAGGCATCCTAAATGTATCTGATGAGCTGTCATCAAATGATGGAAACGCAATCTGATATGGAGTAGCCTAGTCACAAGTATAATAAAAGCACTTAAAAAGGTGAAGTATTCTCGTGAGGAGCTTTAATTAAATGAGTACCTCTTCTTGAATGTAGCGCAGGGCAAACGTATTTAAAATTAATAGTCTATTCAAACTCATTCTGGCAGAGGTAGCTTTTCCAACGTTCTATCTTTTAACCCCTCAAAAGTCCGAATTTCTTGAAGTCACTGTAAATGAAATCTTTGGAAAAGTTCAAGATCGTTTAAATGCGATTGCCTTAGCATGTAGCTAGTTCTTAGAGTCAGGAGGTTAGTTCATCACCTTACGTTCGTTGTATTTGTAACTGAGGAGGGAGAGGAGGTTGCCAAACTGGTCGATCATGGTTTGCTCTTCGGGTTTGATTGGGCGCTCTTCGATTTTGAGGAGGAGGAAGCCATAGATGCCGTTGAGGCAGAGCTGCACTTCGCTGGTGATGGTACCATTGGCTACTTGCATGTTTTCGTTGATGTAGGGCTTGGCTTTGAGGTAGACATGGTTGTAGTTTTCGTCAGAGGATTTGAGCTCCTCGTGTAGCTGATCTAGTTGTGCTACGATCTCATTGACCTCAGCGAGGTGACCAGACTCTTGGATGCCTTGCTCGGTCATTTTCTTCATGAAA
Organism: Reichenbachiella agariperforans; assembly: GCF_900142205.1. Taxonomy (GTDB): domain Bacteria; phylum Bacteroidota; class Bacteroidia; order Cytophagales; family Cyclobacteriaceae; genus Reichenbachiella; species Reichenbachiella agariperforans. The sequence continues at coordinate 73,711 of NZ_FRAA01000004.1, read as the reverse complement.
GCCTCGTAGTAGTTGACCTCAGCGAGTTTTTCTTTGGGTGTGATGGGAAAGAAGTTGATGACCTGCGTCCCGAATTTCTCCAAATCAAATTTGTAGGCACGCATCAAGTCTTCTTTGCGGTAGATCTCAATGATGTATTCTGTGATGTTTTTGTTTTGATCCATAGTTTTTCGATTCATTTTTTTGTAATGAAGTCATCAGGTCATCGCTATAGTGCTACTTTTTCTTTGTCCAGATCTTTTTAATGGCTCACCGCTACTCCTTTTTTTTACTTTGTCTCACAGGTTACGCACCGTATTTCCTTTCTCAATACACAATACTCGATACTAAATATCAAGGGCGTAATCCCTCTTGAACTTTTTGCAAATGTGAAATTTTATTTATCTATTTTTGCCTTCTTTTTAAGAAAAATGGATCATCTAAGGAATTTTTGCATCATAGCGCACATCGATCACGGCAAGTCTACACTGGCCGATCGTTTGCTTCAGAATACAGGTACGGTTACAGGGAGAGACATGCAGGCACAGTTGCTGGATGACATGGATCTAGAGCGTGAGCGTGGGATTACCATCAAGAGTCATGCGATTCAGATGGCCTACAAGCACGAGGGCAAAGACTATACGCTCAACCTCATCGACACCCCAGGTCACGTGGATTTCTCATACGAAGTGTCCCGCTCGATTGCGGCCTGTGAGGGCGCACTACTCATCGTGGACGCCTCTCAAGGTATCGAAGCGCAGACGATCTCCAACTTGTACCTCGCACTGGAGCACGATCTGGAAATCATCCCTGTATTGAATAAAATCGATTTACCCGGTGCACGACCTGAGGAGGTCTCTGAGGAGATTATCGATTTGATCGGTTGTGATATGGAGGACATCATCCATGCGAGTGGGAAGACAGGTTTCGGCGTAGACAATATCCTCGATGCGATCATTAAGCGAGTCCCTGCGCCTAAGGGCAAGCCAGATGAGCCGCTACAGGCGATGATTTTTGACTCGCAGTTCAATTCATTCAGAGGAATCGAAGTGATTTTCCGCGTATTCAATGGTTCGATCAAAAAAGGAGATAAGATTAAATTCGTCGCGACAGGCAAGACCTATGAAGCAGACGAAATCGGGACGCTGGGACTACAGCAGCATCCACAGAAAGAAATTAAGACCGGAGATGTAGGCTACCTTATCTCGGGTATCAAAGTGGCCAAGGAGGTCAAAGTAGGGGATACGATTACGGCTATAGATCGACCTACTACAGAAATGATCAAAGGTTTTGAGGAGGTCAAGCCGATGGTTTTCGCAGGGATTTACCCTGTAGACACGCAAGATTACGAAGAGTTGCGCGCCTCGATGGAGAAGCTACAGCTCAACGATGCTTCGTTGGTCTGGGAGCCGGAGACTTCTGCAGCACTAGGTTTTGGATTCCGATGCGGGTTTCTTGGGATGCTGCACATGGAGATTATCCAAGAGCGATTAGAACGCGAATTTGACATGACTGTGATCACGACTGTACCATCAGTACAGTTTAAGGCTTTCATGACGGATGGTTCTGTCCAAGATATCAATGCCCCGTCTGAAATGCCAGATCCGAGTAGGATCAAACATGTCGAAGAGCCTTTCATCAAAGCGCAGATCATCAGCAAGGCAGACTATGTCGGTCCGATCATTTCGCTATGTATGGACAAGCGTGGGACGATCCAAAATCAAGTCTATTTGACGGCAGATCGCGTGGAGTTGACTTTTGACATTCCCTTGTCAGAAATCGTGTTTGATTTCTTTGACAAACTGAAAACAATCTCTAGAGGTTATGCTTCGCTGGATTATGAGTTGACAGGGTTGAAACAGTCCAACATGGTCAAACTTGACATCATGCTCAATGGCGAAGCGGTGGATGCTTTGTCCGCGATCGTACACAGAGACAAAGCCTACGAGTGGGGCAAGCGTCTATGTGAGAAATTGAAAGAATTGATCCCAAGACAGATGTTTGAGATTCCGATCCAAGCCTCTATAGGAAATAAAATCATCTCCAGAGAAACGGTGAAGGCGATGCGCAAAAACGTATTGGCGAAGTGTTATGGTGGAGATATTTCGCGTAAGCGTAAACTGCTCGACAAGCAGAAAAAAGGAAAGAAACGTATGCGTCAGGTGGGGAACGTAGAGATTCCGCAGGATGCATTTATGGCTGTGTTAAAACTGGATTAAGAAAATGCCTACAATCATAGACGGTAAGAAGGTGTCTGGAGACATCAAAGACGAAATCAAACTACAGGTAGAAGCGATGAAGAATGAGGGCAAGCGCGCACCTCATTTGGCGATCATTATCGTCGGAGATGATGGAGCCAGTCATACCTATGTAGGTGGAAAAATTACATCTTGTAAGGCAGTAGGCTTTGATTATACGTTGATGCAGTTTGCAGGGACGATCTCTGAGGACAAGCTGCTCAAACATGTCGATCAACTCAACGCGGATGAGGATATCGATGGATTTATCGTACAGCTGCCCTTGCCAGAGCATATCTCTGTAGAGAAAGTGACCGCTAGCATCTCACCAGAGAAAGATGTGGATGGATTCACGAACGAGAATTTCGGCAGTATCACTTCCAAAGCACCGCTATTGATGCCAGCTACTCCGCTAGGGATCATGGAGCTGATCAAGCGTTATGAGATCGAGACCAAAGGTAAAAACTGCGTGATTATCGGAGCGAGCCGCCTAGTAGGAGCACCTCTTGCACTCATGATGTCCAATGATGCCAATGCTACCGTGACGCTTTGCCATAAATACACCGAGGATCTAGCCGCTCATACGAGACAGGCGGACATCCTCGTGGTAGCAGTAGGTAAGCCCGGTCTGGTGAGCAAAGATATGGTCAAAGAAGGTGCTGTGATCATCGACGTAGGAACCACTCGTGTAGAGGATAAGACGAAGAAGTCAGGTTTTAAACTGTCCGGAGATGTGGAGTATGCCGAAGTAGCACCCATCGCCAGTTATATCACGCCTGTCCCTGGTGGTGTAGGGCCGATGACGATCGCGTCATTACTTATCAATACACTGCAAGCCGCTAAGAACAACCTGAAGTAGTTTGAGTTACGTCCCCAAAATATCTGAGAAGCTTCCCATTATGGAGATTTTCTATTCCATCCAAGGAGAAGGGTACTATGCGGGGACACCAGCGATATTTATCCGTCTAGGAGGCTGTGATGTGGGCTGTGTATGGTGTGACGTCAAAGAGTCTTGGGACGAGAAAGATCATCCGTTTTTTACTGTCAAGGAGATCATCGAACAGATCCAGGATTATCCCTGCAAGACGATCATTGTCACAGGTGGAGAACCACTGATGTATGACATGACGGAGTTGACCACTGCGCTCAAGGAGAAAGGGTATCAACTGAATATAGAAACCTCGGGAGCTTATCCTATGTCTGGTGTGTGGGACTGGGTATGTTTCTCCCCGAAAAAGTTTAAAGCGCCAGACCAGTCGGTCTACGCTGCAGCAAGCGAACTCAAAGCCATTGCCTTCAATAAATCTGATTTCAAATTTGCTGAAGAGCACGCGGAGCAAGTCAATGACAGATGCAAACTCTATCTACAGCCCGAGTGGTCCAAGGCTGATAAGATGACTCCAGAGATCATCGAATATGTCAAAGCGCATTCCCAGTGGAATATTTCGCTGCAGACACACAAGTATCTCGATATCCGATAAAATTTTCTTGGTACTTTTGTTTCAGAGGTCAAATGACAAAGGTGCTGACTCCTGAAAGGGTAAGTTGTCTTTAGGTCAGTTTGGCTATCCTAAAAGATACCTGTTCGAAATGCGCTACACACTTCTATTTCTCTTTGTTTTTATTTTTGTTGACTCACACGCCCAGTACACTTCGTATCATTCGGAGGACAAAAAGGCACTTCGAGACTATGAGGAAGCACGGCAGTTGCTCAAACGTTCTCAGTTTCGCGAAGCGATAGAGCCGATGCTGGATGCGGTAGAGCGAGATCCGGACTTTATCGAGGTGTGGTTGGCGCTTGGTAGCGCTAGCAATCGTTTGGGTTGGGATAGTTTGTCTTTTGTGTATTTTAAAAAGGCGATTCGAATTGATCCCGATTATCCCAAATCAAAGTATGCCTACCATGCTATTGGGGAGCAGTTTTATAAGGAAGCGGTATATGATAGTGCAGAGGCTTATTTGGAGCATTATATCCGAACCATTCCCAATGATCCAGTCAAAGAAACTGTTGCGAAATCTATGATTATGGACTGTAGGTTTGCACAGCAGGCTCTTCTTAATCCTTTCGAATACAATATTAGGCAGTTGGCAGATCATGCCAACTCTTTTCAACTACAGTATTTTCCCGCACTATCCGTCGATCAGCAGAAGCTTTATTTCACACGTCGCGTAGGGATGAACAACTATGACGATGAGGATATTTATTTCTGCGAATATGACTCTGCCAGTCAGATGTGGTCAGTGCCTGCTTCGGTTTCTGATCAAATCAATTCGGAGTTCAATGAAGGAGCGGCATCCTTGTCTGCTGACGAAAGGACGCTTGTGTTCACGTCATGTGATGGTAGACGTGGCTATGGTAGTTGTGACATATATATCGCCCAGAAAGTAGGAGATGATTGGAGCAAGCCAGAGAATATAGGCAAGGCTGTTAATTCTGCTGCATGGGAGGCACAGCCATCTCTGTCTGCTGATGGGCGTACGATCCTTTTTGTGTCCAATCGCCGAGGTGGGTATGGAGGAAAGGATATTTGGATGTCTACCAAAAACCGTCGCGGAGAGTGGCAGTCGGCTATCAACCTCGGAAAACGCATCAATAGTAACAAAGATGAGATTAGTCCTTTTATTCATGCCAACGGCGAGACGATTTATTTCTCTTCTAATGGACACGAAGGGTTGGGAGGTCTAGATATCTACATGAGTGAGATTGAGCGAGATTCTTTGTGGAAGTTTCCCGTCAATCTAGGGTATCCGCTCAACGATGAACATGATCAGGTATCGCTGTATATCGCTTCGGATAGCAAAACAGGCGTGTACACTATTGAGAAACTTACCAAAACAGGATTTCAGAGTAAGCTCTATACTTTTGATTTGCCTGATAGGTTTCAGGTTACGAACCAGAGTGCCTATCTAAAGGGTCGCGTAGTTGATGCGGATAACCATTCTCCTATAACTGCGGAGATACAGGTGTATCACTTGTCGAATAATCATTTTTATTCTGAACTAACCTCGGATGCCAAGACGGGGGCTTATACGTTGGTGCTAACGGAGGGGAATCGCTACGGTATATACGTGACGAGTCCTGGGTATATGTTCGTTGACTTTTCGTTCACGCTAGAGGATCTAAAATCCTTCGATCAAAACCTGTTGGATATTGAACTACAACCCATTAAGGTTGGTGCGTCGAGTACTTTGGGCAATGTGTTTTTCGATCATGATGATGCAAGCCTGAAACCTGAATCTATGTCGGAGCTTCGTGTTGTGTATTACTTCCTACGGCAGAACCCAAAATTGAAGATGGAGATCGCAGGGCATAGTGATAGTGAAGGTTCCGAATCCTATAATTTAGAGCTATCCATGCGACGAGCCAAAACTGTCCATGATTTCTTAATATCAAAGGGGATTAGCCCTTCTCAATTGAGTTACAAAGGCTATGGTGAAAGTCGTTTACTTTACACAGGAGAAAATCCCCATCTTCTCGCAGAAAACAGGAGAATTGAGTTCTTAGTGAGTGAAATTGGCGAGTAGCCTTACGCACGACATTTGATGACCCTTCCAAAGATTAGTTTTAATACTCTGTTAATATTGGTTAAAAAAGTATTTTATTCTGAATCTCCCACTGATTGTGAAACAAGATTTTACCTACAGGTAAAAACCTGTAAAAAAACAGTATGCATGCCAACTAATAATTGTTAGTTAGTTTTAGTGAAAGTGTTCTAAAAAGCATAAGTTTGGAATTATTAAACATATTATTTAAACATTTATTAACAATTAAAACATACGATATGAAGAGGATTCTACTTATTTGTTTCATGTTGTTGTCTGCACTCGTGACAGAGTCGTGGGCACAAGATCGTACTGTATCTGGTAAAGTAACAGATGATACAGGCGAAGGATTACCAGGGGTAAACGTTGTATTAAAAGGTACGACGGTTGGATCTACTTCTGATATTGAAGGTAACTGGAAAGTGAGTGTTCCTTCGGACGGAGGAGTTTTGGTTTTCTCATTTGTAGGGATGACCGCTCAGGAAGTTGCGATTGGTTCTAGATCTGTAATCGATATTACGATGAAGGCAGATGCACAGCAGTTGTCTGAATTAGTAATTACGAGTTATGGTATTGCTAGAGCCAAGGATGAGTTGACATACGCTACGCAGAAAATTGAATCAAAAGACCTTGTTGCAGCAGAGCAACCTCAGGCAGGTATTGGTCTTGTAGGTAAAGTTGCAGGTATGCAAGTCAACGTACAGAACAATGGTGTGAAACCAGATGTTCAAATTGTCCTTAGAGGTTTGAACTCTATATCTAAAAGTAATGCCGCTTTGATTGTAATTGACGGGATTATTGCCACATCTTCTGCTTTTGGAGATTTGAACCCACATGATATAGAGAGCATTAACGTATTGAAAGGTGCTAATGCTGCAGCCCTGTATGGAGCTGACGCTGTAAATGGTGCATTGATTGTGACAACTAAGAGAGGTACTGGCAATGCAGATAAATTTACTGTGGGTATTAATACGTCTGTGACATTTGAAGAGGTCGCATATATGCCTGATTTTCAAAGTGAATATGGTATTGGTTGGGATGGACATTATGACCCCATTGAGAATACAAACTGGGGCCCAAGGTATGATGGTGTGACCAGACAAATAGGACCTACATTTCCCGACGGTTATGTGTTGGAGACGCAAGAGGTTCCATATGCTCCAATTCAGGATAACCTACTTGATTTTTATGATAGAGGTGTGACCAATATGAACACGGTTTATGCTGCAGGTGGAGATGAAACAGGTTCATTCTATATGTCTTTTGGTAATCAAACGACTACTGGTATTGTGCCTGACGATGAATTTGAAAGAACAACGTTCAGAGTAAATGCTACTAAGCAAATAGGGAAATTAAAGTTGGGCGTGTACGGTGGTTACTACCAAGATAAAACTAACGTAGTGGGTGATCAAATTGGTGATCAAGACAGGCCGTTGTATTGGTTTATCCTTAATACACAATCAAATATTCCTCTAACTAGTTACAAGGATTATGACAATCCTGCGAGCTATGGATATGCAGACAACTATTATAACGCCTATTATCAAAACCCATATTGGGCGATAGGTACTAATAGAGACGAGGATAAAACTTCGAGATTGTACTCAGTGATGTCGGCATCTTATGATATCTTGGATAACCTCAAATTTGTAGGTAATGTAGGTGTGAACTCAAGACAAGGTTCTGGTAAAAACCATAGAGATCGTCAAGAGTATAGTGATGAACTTCAGCCAGCTCACTCTACAGTATCTTCTTTTGTAGAGGATTTTGAATTTACGGACGTTCGTTACAATGGTAACTTCACATTCCAAGGGAGTTTTGATATTGGCGAAACATTTAATATCACTCCTATTGTCGGTATGTCATTTAAGAATGATACTTATAGAGAAAGTACTATTCGTTCGAATAATTTAAGTATACCAGGCTTCTATGATGTGAATAGTGGGGTGATAGGTAGTACTGATGTAGATGAGTGGACCAAACGTCAAATTGGTGTGTTTGCAGATGTGACATTTGGATACGATAACTGGGTGTTTTTGAATGCAACGGGTCGTCAAGATTGGACGTCTACTTTGCCATTAGATGACAATACATATTTTTATCCTTCAGTTGGTTTGTCTGTAGTGTTGACGGAAGGAATTAGTGCATTGAAGGATAACGATATCTTGTCTTATGCTAAGCTTAGCGTAAGTAACGCGACTGTATATAACGACCTTCCTGTTTTCTTGATTAATGAGACTTATCGTCAACAAAATACAAGAGACCTAACGGGTGGGTTTGAAAACTATCCAGCTTTTCCTCTCGCAGGCCAAAACGGATATTATCTCAGTACCACGACTGTTGACGCTAATATATCTAAGGAAAAACTAAACACAACGGAGTTTGGTGCTACTTTAGGTTTCTTAAGAGGACGTATCAATCTGGATGGAGCTTATTTTATTACTACCACGACGGATTTGATTACAGGTACTACACCATCTAGGGCTTCTGGAGCATCATATTTCTATACTAATATTGGAGAGTTGCAGACAAAAGGTCTAGAGTTGGCATTGGGAGCAACGATTCTTGAAATTGGAGATTTTTCATGGAAAGCCAATATCAACTACACTTCTTATGAGTCTGTGGTAAAAGAGATCAAGGAAGGTTTAGATGAGATAGGATTGGATGTGTATACTGCTGGATATGGTACTTATGCAGTGAAAGGTGAGGCTTTTCCTCAAATCAAAGCTGCAGGTTATTTGAGAAATGATAATGGTCAAGTTATTATTGATTCTAATGGTAACCCACAAGTGGGTGACGTTATTTCTCAAGGCAAAACTACGCCAGATTACATTTTGGGAGGGACATCAAGATTTGAATACAAAGGCTTGTCTCTTTCTGCTACTATGGATTACAGAACAGGGCACGTTTATTATGAACAGGGTTCAGACGCGATGGAGTTCACAGGAAGGTCTGTTGCCAGTGTTTCTTCAAATCGACAAGATTTCGTTTGGCCTAATTCAGTAATTGACAATGGTGATGGTACTTACACTGATAATACCAATATTCCAATTACTGGTGGTGTTATGGGATTTTGGAAGGATAGATATAATGAGATTAAGGAGAATTACGTAAAGGATGCAACAGCCTTGAAATTGCGTGAGGTGACTTTGAGATATGCTATCCCTTCTGATATTTTGGAAAAAACCAAAGTTATTAGTAGAATGTCCGTAGGTGTGTTTGGAAGAAATTTGGTTACATGGTTGCCTGAGGAGAATAGATTTTCTGATCCAGAATTTAAGAATACTAGAGCTACTGATGATGCCAATGGAGTGGGTATTGGTGGTTACTTTACATCGCCTCCTACGAGAACATATGGATTTAACTTGAATATTGAATTTTAAGCAAAATCAAAGATGAAAAATAACAAAATATATACATACATACTGGCAAGTGTAGTTCTTTTATTTGGAGCTACATCTTGTGATGATTTTTTGGACGTCAATACTGATCCCAATAATCCAACAGAAGTAACAGTTGATCTGATACTCCCGGTTGCACAAGTTTATACCGCAACTCAAATGCATGCTGATCGTCGTATCAACCATTTAGGAAGTATGATGATGTACAACTGGAGTGAATCTCAGGGTTTTTCTTGGTATGATAACGAGTTTCAGTACTTGGTAAACTCTACTTTCTATGCGTCTATTTTTGATGAAGGGTATAGAGACCCATTGAAACAATATAATCTATTGACCGAATTAGGTGAAGGGTATGATAATTATGAGGCAATTGGTCTTATTATGAAAGCATATCATTATCAGTTGATGGTAGATTTTTATGGTGATATTCCATATTCTGAAGCGTTGCAGCGTAGTGAAAATGCAACTCCTGTTTATGATAGTGGTAGCGATGTTTACACTAGTTTGATGGTAGACCTCACAGCAGCTATTGATTTAATTAATGTTGCTGCAGGAAGTGGTGTCGCTGTTAAACCAGGAAGCGACGATGTGATGTTTGGTGGTGATATGACTATGTGGAAGCAATTTGCTAACACTTTAAAAGTTCGTATTCTTACCAGACTTTCTGATATGACTTCTATGCAGGGGTATATCCAGACTGAATTCGATGCAATTACAGCTGAGGGGTCTGGTTTTATTACAGCTAATGTAGTAGTCGATCCTGGCTATGAAGTGTCTGAGGGAAAGCAAAATCCTTATTGGGATGAAATGGGATTCACCCCTACTGGGGACGAGCAGCTAAACTATAGAGCTACTTGTGCAACGCAGTATATTTTAGATTATCTGGCAAGCACTAATGATCCGAGAATCAGCTTTTTGTATGAAGAGCCAGATACAGGACATCTAGGTGTTAATCAAGGACTAGAAGTAGATGAAAATTATGCGCCTGAGTTGGTTTCTAATATAGGGCCTGGGATTTTGAAAAGTGCTACGATGGGTGACATCATATTTACTCTTGCAGAGAGTAATTTTAATAGAGCTGAACTCGCACTCAAAGGATTTGGTGGAGATCCACAGACTCTTTACGAAGCAGGTATTTCTGCGGCTTTTGTGACTTTATCACATGGAGCAGCAGTTTTAACGTCTGCAGACGCTATAGCATATTATTCTCAAAATATTAATAATGTGAATTATGCAGGGTCAGCGAATAAACTAGAAGCGATTATTACGCAGAAGTGGCTAGCAGTAAATGGACTTACTGCAGAGCAGTCGTGGTTTGATTATAGTAGAACTGGCTTTCCTTCTAATTTACCTATATCTGCACAGGCGTCTACTACAGATAGACCTGTACGGTTATTTTACCCAGCAAGTGAATCAGCAAGTAATGCGAGTAATGTTCCAGATCAACCAAATGCATTTTCAGATAAGATTTTTTGGGCTAACTAAAATATGATTGAAATGAAGAAATACATATATATATTAATTATGTCGTGTACATTCGGAGCTTTGGTTTCGTGTGTAGAGACTACTGCTCCAGAAGATGAATATGGCAAAGGATATAACCTTGCTGGTTTCGTGAATGGTAGCCAAGCTGTAAGTGCTGTGGCAGATGGTAGTGAATATGCTGTGGAGGTTCCTATGCAAGTAAAGGGGCCTGCAATGAACAAGACCAAGGGTACTGTTATTGTAAATATTGAGGTGGATGAGTCATCTACTGCGATTGAGGGTACTCATTTTAGTTTGAGTACAAAAAGTATCGAGTTGACAGAGGGACAGGATTTTCTGAGCCTATTGCCTCTTGCCGTTATGACTCAGGGAGTAGTTCCTCCTGCAACGTTTTCACTTGTATTGAAGGTGTCCAATGTGGATGGAGAAAACGTAATAGCTAATGGATCAACAATCAATTTGAACTTGGTCTATCAGTGTCCTGCAGATTTGAGTGGTACTTACCTAGTAACTAATGATTCCTGTAATCCTTCGTTTACGGCTACTATCTCTAAGAACGCAGATGGTTCATGGGCTCTCTCTTCTGCAGATGGAGGTTGGTTGCACCAGTGTACTAGTAATTCGACATTGCTAAACCCAGGGAATATAGTTGAGCTTTGTGGTGAGATTTTACCTACTTCAGATTTGGACTATGGAGGGCTTGGTATTGGAACTATTTTAGGAGGTTCGTTTAACGAAGTAACTGGAGTGCTAACTATGGAGCATGAGGAAACTTATTTCGATGGTGGCCCACGTAATTGGACATCTACGTATACCAGACAATAATTCATATAAATTATTTAAGAATGAAAAATATACTTTATATATATATAGCAGTAGCTTTTCTAAGTTCATGTGTTAATGAGCGGGAAGTAGCTCCAATTATGGATCCTACTACAAAGCCCTTAGTCACTATCAGTACAGATGATGACTTGACAAGTGTTTCGGAAGGAGATGTGTTTACATTTAATGTCATGACTAGTAAGTTAATGAAGGAGAACATTGCGTTCAGTTATAAAGAGTCTGAAGGGAATGCTTCTGTGGAAGGGATGGATTTTGATGTTTCTTCTGGTGTTCTGGCTCCATATGCATTCGAGACGACATTTACATTAGAGATTCCTATGGATAATTTCCCGCAAGAAACTACGAAATTGGCAATTGAAATAGGATCATATGAGTTAGCTGATACATGGCAGTTTAGCCCAGAGTCAGAACCTTATATGGTTGATGTTGACGTTAAAAACGTGAATGATCCAGATGCCTTAACAATTGGTGTGATTTGGGATGATCCTGAGCACGTAACTGATTTTGATGTTTTAGTTGAAGCGGAAGATCAAGGGTCATGGAGTAATCAAGGCGCTACTGGAGCTAATCCAGAGATCGATACTTCAATTAGATCAGATTATGGTGACGATACTGATGATACCTATTTAGTTGGACTTGATCCGTACGATGTGCCAGATGGAGATATTTCCTTTAAGGTTCATGTTGGATACCCAAATGGAGACGTTGAAATCTTTGAGGGTACATTTAATAAAGCGGATTTAAGTACCTACATAGCGGATGATTTTACAGCATTTGGTTCAACTATGTACCGAATTTTGAGAGTTGTTCAAACGGGTAATACTTACGACGTGACTTTTACATTTTAATTGAATCACGAGAGATAAATTTTTTAAAGAGGCAGTTTCTGACGAGACTGCCTCTTTCTTTGACAGCTGTTTTATTTTTCAATCACATATTTCTTCATTAATCATACCCAGATAATGAGTTTAATCAATTCAAGAGGAATAGTTATGCTATTCATGTTAGTCCTCTTTACCGTTTCTTCTAGTTTTTCTCAAAACAAAGACCCTTATAAAGCCACACTATCAGGACATATTAAGAGTGCTTACACAGGGCTGGATGTTATAGGAGCGACGGTGTATTTAGAGAGTGTCCAAAAGGGAACAGCTACTGATGTAGAGGGTAATTTTAAAATTGTTGTTCCCAAAGGACTATTTAAAGTTCGTTTTAGCAGTGTCAATATGAAGACTCAGATCATAGAGATTGATTTGATTAAGGATGTCAATATTGAAGTTGAGCTACGCGAAGAGGTTCTTAATCTTAATGAAGTGACCGTTTTTGCTGAGAAACAAGACGCAAACGTCAAGAGCCTTGATGTGGGTAAGAACGAGTTAGATATTAACAAGATTAATTCTATGCCGGCATTTATGGGTGAGCCTGATGTGGTAAAGTCATTGATGTTGTTGCCAGGAGTGAGTACAGTGGGCGAAGGTGCATCTGGGTTCAATGTACGAGGAGGTGGCGTGGATCAAAACCTTATTCTCCAGGATGGCGCTCTGATTTTTAACCCTTCTCACGTATTTGGTTTCTTCTCGGTTTTTAACCCAGCTGTTGTTAAAAGTGCGTCTTTGTATAAAAATGGTATGCCAGCACAGTATGGAGGTCGCCTCTCGTCTGTACTGGATGTAGAGCTACAAGAAGGAGATTTTAATGAGTATAAGGGAGAGGTAGGATTAGGCTTGGTGGCTAGTAAATTAGCCTTGCAAGGTCCTATCGTTAAGCAAAAAGTATCATTTTTGATTGGAGGAAGAGCCTCTTACTCTGATTGGTTGCTCAATAGGGCTAAGGACCTAGAGCTGCGCCAGAGCAGTGCTATGTTTCAGGATATGAATGCAAAGTTGGCCTACATGGTTAATGACAAGAATAAGATAAGCTACTCTGGCTACTACAGTCGCGATGGGTTCAAATTTGCAGCAGAGTCTGACTTTGAATGGTCTATGATGAATCATGTGGTGAAATGGAGTCATATTTTTTCTGATAGGGCAGATTTAGATGTGAATTTCGTAGTAGGTAATTACACTTCGTTAGTGAAGGAGAATGATCAAAATATCCGTTATGATGTTACCTCGATCATAGATTATCAAAAAATGAGTGTTAAGTATTCCTACCTCATAAATGAAAGGCATAGCTTAAATGCTGGTTTGGAATCAACCTATTATCAGTTTCAACCAGGTAATCGAGATGTTATAACTGAAAATACAAGTCTTACCGATTTGAATATTGAGAAGGAAAAATCTATTGAAACGGGAATCTATTTAGAGGATGATTTCACAGTTAACTCCTCATTATCAATACGGGCTGGATTGAGATTTAGTCACTTTGTTAACCTAGGGCCAGGGATAGATTATTTGTATGGAGCCAATGATTCGAGAAAGGAAAACAATATCACAGATACAGTCTACTATGACAATGGTGAGCAAATAGCGTCTTATCAAGGACTGGAGCCTCGGGTGACTGTCAATTATGAATTAACGCCTACGAGTTCAATCAAGATGGGCTATAATAGAACTAGGCAATACCTTCACATGATCTCCAATACTGCAGCTGTTTCCCCATATGATATTTGGAAAACAAGCAACTACTACATACCCCCCGAGATAGGAGATCAGCTTTCTCTAGGTTATTTCAGGAATTTTAGAGAAAACCAGTATGAAACATCGGTAGAGGTCTATTATAAGCATGGCACTGACGTGACGGACTTCAAGAATGGAAAGGATTTGTTTATGAATACAAATTTAGAAGCAGATCTCTTAACAGGAGAATCAAATTCTTATGGGATTGAATTTTTTGTGAATAAGAAAATGGGGAAGCTAACTGGTTGGATGAGTTATACTTATTCCAGGTCATTTAGAAAAGTAGAGGGTGAGAATGATGATGAAACAATAAGTAACGGAGATTGGTACCCGTCTAACTATGACAAACCACATGATTTCACTACGGCTATCAATTACCAGTCGACCCCTCTGGTTAGTTTTGGAGTGAATTTCACCTATAGTACTGGACGTCCAGTTACTGCACCAGAGCTTAATTACAATGTAGGTAATTTGACCTATGTTAATAGTTATTCATTGCGTAATGAACTTAGAATTCCAGATTACCATAGGTTAGATATTTCAATGAATCTTAAAACCAAACCGAAGGTAGAAAGGTGGTGGAGAGCAAGTTGGACTTTTGCTGTATACAATGTATATGGTCGAAAGAATGCTTTTTCAGTGTATTATAAGAATGAAGTTGGTAGTCCACCGAGTGCCTATAAATTATCTGTTTTGGGTAGTGCGTTTCCTTCCATTATGTTAAATATTGAGTTTTAAGAGGAGTTAGAGATGAAGAGAGTTTTATTTTATTTGTTATTTATAGTGGTTGCTTCTTCTTGCATTGAAAATCTAGGGGTTTTTAAAGGAAGAAATGGAGATATAGTTATTGAAGGGGTTATAACCAATGAATTTGGTCCTCATATTGTGAAATTAGCAACAACTAAAGAGTTCGGTGCCCCTACAGACTACTACCTAGTACAAGGAGCAAATGTGACTATTGAGGATAATCTGGGAGGTGCAATTGATTTGGAAAATATAGGAGAAGGTAAGTATCAGACACCAGAAAATTTTCGAGCAGAACTTGGAGGAAGTTATAGGTTAAGGGTTGTTTTGAGGTCAGGTGAGGAGTTTGAGTCATCTTTTGAGTCACTGAATGAAGTGCCAACGATAGATAAGGTTTATCATCGGATAGAACAGCGTAGTGTACTGAGTAGCTCTGATGTACTTACGGAGGAGTCAGTAGTAGTGTTTTACGCTGATTTCAATAACCCCAAAGGCGTTGATAATTTTTATAGATGGAGGTATAAAGAAACTTATCAGGTATTGTCACCATTGGCAGGTCAAAGTGAAGGTGAAATTTTACAATCTAGAGGGTGTACGATGGCTATTTCTCATCGGGATTGTTGGGTAGATCAATTTGATACGGAGTTTCTTAACATTATGAATGACGGATATTATGATGGTCTGGAGCTGCTAGGACATGAGGTGTTTGTTACTGATATAGATAAGAAATTTGCGATTGGATATAGTGCAAATATTCAATTGTACAGTTTGAGTGAGCAAGCGTATGAATACTGGGCCGCTATTGAAAAACAAGCAGAAAACAGCGGGTCTATTTTTGATACGAGTAATTTTCAGATCAAAGGGAATGTAAGCTCTATAGATGATCCAGAGCAATTGGTGTTGGGTTATTTTGGGGTGTCAGGAGTTGCGAGTCAACGGATCATGTTAATGGATTATGAGGTGCCATACACGCATACTTATGTCTGTGAAGCAAATAATAGTGGGTGTTACCCCGTGAATTGCATAGACTGTAGAGCCTACGGGGCTAGTTCGCGAACTACCAAGCCCGATTATTGGAAGTAGTATGAAATGAATGATCAGTTGAAGAGTGACAGTTACTTTTTAGCTATCCTACTGATAGATAGTTGTTTCATGAAGTTTAAAGTGAAGAAGAAGGGGTGGCATGTTTGTGCTAACCCTTTTTTGGTACTTATCAATCAATACTGAACTCATACCCTTCTAGGGCTAGTTCTGTATTTTCAAAGATAGTTTTGGTCTCGGCGAGCATAGGGAGTAGCTCTTTGTAACGCGTAGAAAAATGGCCGATGAGTAGTTTGTTTACCTGCGCTTTTTGAGCGATGAGTCCAGCTTCTATGGTTGTAGTGTGATGGGTTTGTGCGGCACGGTCCTTCATGTTGTCCATGAAGGTAGCTTCGTGGTAGAGTATGTCCACACCATGTATGTATGGGATGATTGCTTCGTCATATTTCGTGTCAGAGCAGAAAGCATAGGCACGTGATGGAGCAGGATCTAGGGTGTAGTCTTCGTTCTTATATTGAAGATTTCCATCTTGGTCGAATACGTCATTTCCGTTTTTGAGCGAAATGATTTTAGATGGAGGGATGTCTGCAATTACTTTTGATCGGTCTATTCTTCTCTTTTTAGGTTTTTCTCGGAAGATAAATCCAGAACAGGGAATTCGATGATTGAGTGGAAAAGAGTGTACAGTGATGTTCTGCGTCTCCATTAGTAGCTGTTGCTCTCCGTAAATCCACTCGGTCAGATTGATTTTGTAGTTTAGTGCAGTTTGCGAATGCTTGAGATTGATAGCTAAAATTTCTTTCAACCCAGGAGGGCCATAGATGTTTAGGTCTTTTTTTCGTCCATAGAGGTGTAAAGAAGAGATCAGCCCAATGAGTCCATAGTAGTGATCTCCATGTAGATGACTGATGAAAATGTAGTCTATCTTCTGGGCTTTGATTTTGTTCTTTTTGAGTTGAACCTGTGTGCCTTCTCCACAATCGATAAGAAAAGGCACTTGCATCATCGTCAGCAGTTGTGATGTTTGATTCCTGTTATGAGCAGGTACCGATGCATTGGATCCGAGTATTTTGACGCTAAATGACAAATGTTAGGGGCTGAAAAACTAAGGAGAAGACTATTCTTCTCCCTCTTTTAATCCTTTCTCTAGCTCGTTCATGAAAACGAGATCAACTGACTCTTCTACTGTAGGTAGGATTTCGAGTACTTTATCGAGTTGCGAGATTTTAATGAGTTTCATGGCGTGATCAGATACACCACTGAGGATGAATGTCCCTCCAGCCTCAGTAAACACCCTGTTGCCTACGAGAAGAGCGCTGAGTCCTGATGAGTCGATATATTTGACCTCTGATAAGTCTACAATCATATTAGCAACTCCCTGCCCCTGAAAAGCCAAAAACTCGGTTTTTAGCTCTGCCGAAATGGTAGCGTCTAGTTTCTCTTCGTTGAACTTTATTGTATTGTATTTTTCTTGTCTATCTAGTGTGAATTTCATATTGTGTTTTCTCCTCTTCTATTGTAAATTAATCGAATTTTCGATGTTTCCTTTGATTCTGTTGTAAATATCTGAAGTGTCTACTCGATCAAACGTGTCACCGATGATCTTTTCGTATAGCTCTATGTAGCGATCAGAAATAGACTTGATTTTTTCCTCAGACATATCAGGAATCGTTTGTCCGTCCTTGCCTTGAAACCCTTCAGAGATTAACCATTGACGTACAAACTCCTTAGAAAGTTGTCGTTGCGGTTCTTCTTTTGCTTGTAAATCTGCATAAGTGTCTGCATAAAAGTAGCGTGACGAATCAGGGGTGTGGATTTCATCGATCAAAATTATTTCTCCATTGTAGAGGCCAAATTCATATTTGGTATCTACCAAAATCAACCCACGCTCTGCAGCCATCTCTGTTCCCCGTTGGAATAGTGCTTGGGTATATTCCTCCAATTGGATGTACAATGATTCTTCGACGATTCCTTGTTTTAGGATTTCCTCTCTAGAAATATCTTCGTCATGTCCTTCTGAGGCTTTTGTCGTAGGGGTGATGATAGGGGTAGGGAGCTTGTCGTTTTCTTTCAATCCGTCAGGTAAGTTCACCCCACAAAGAATAC
Organism: Reichenbachiella agariperforans; assembly: GCF_900142205.1. Taxonomy (GTDB): domain Bacteria; phylum Bacteroidota; class Bacteroidia; order Cytophagales; family Cyclobacteriaceae; genus Reichenbachiella; species Reichenbachiella agariperforans. The sequence continues at coordinate 55,717 of NZ_FRAA01000004.1, read as the reverse complement.
GCTTTCCGGCTTTATATTCGCGAGCCGCATGTCCAGCTAAATAGCCACGGATAACCATTTCTACTTTGAAGGGGTCACATTTCTTGCCGACGGTGACGTTAGGGTCAGGTACAGATTCTACCCAGTTGGGTACGATATCGGCGGTTGCTGCTAAGAATCGAGCAGCGATTTGATTGAGCACTTGTCCCTTGTAGGGAATGGGCTCTGGGAGCACCACATCAAAAGCAGAAATCCTATCGCTAGCGACCATGACCAGTGCATGGTCGAATTCATAAACGTCACGCACTTTGCCAGTGTATTTCTTCGTTTGTCCAGCAAAGTGATAATCAGTAGATTTTAAACCTGTATTCATAGGGGCAAATCTAAAGCATCACAGCTAATTAGTAGATATAAAAAGCAGACAGGATTTTAATTCATGCTAGGGCTGGGTGATCAGCCGCCCAAATTTATAGCTTTCCTCTTTGATAATATTACCTCTCTTGTCATAGTATATCCACCGTCCATCTTTTTCATTGCGGTTGTACTGACCTTGAATTTCAGGGTCACCAGATTTGAAATACTGTGTGTAAGCTCCATCTAGTCGATCGAATTTGTAGTTTTTACTTTCCAGTATTTTGCCATTGGGATAGTATGCGAGACTCTCCCCATGTTTCTTCCCTTTGATATATGCTTCTTCGGTAAGTACATTGCCTTTGTTGTCATAGATGATACGTTTTCCTTCTAGTTTTCCTTCGTTGTATCTCTCGACTATATGTAAATCGCCTTTCTCATTAAAATACTTCCATGTTCCAGTTTTGAAATCATCCTTGAATTTGCGAGTAGCGATTAAAATGCCTGATTCGTCGAACTCATCTATGTTGCTGTCTTTTTCATAGTTGGAGTAGTTGCCTTTGGTTTTGATCTGACCGTTGGGATGGTAGACGATGTTGGTTCCAGATCTTTTACCGTTTGCTAGGTTGAGTTCCTGCTTGACTGCTCCATCAGGATAGTAAGAAATGATCGCCCCGTTGAGCTGTCCATGCTCGTAGTTGCCAGCAGTTTCTAGCTGACCATTTTCATAGTATTTCTTGAAACTTCCTTCGTTAGACCCATTTTTTTGGAATGTTTCGGTACTGACCTGTCCACTAGGGTAGTAGCTGAGTAGTTGTCCATCGATTACGCCATTTTTATAATGGATGGAGGACTTGATGATACCAGTGTCGTAGTAGGTCTTGTTAGGGCCGTGTTGTTTACCTCCTAGGTAGCTGATTTCTTCTTTGATCTTTCCGTTTGTCCAGTATTCTTTGACTAGTCCGTCTGGTTTACCTTTTTTGAATTCTGTTTCATTTTTGATCGTACCGTCTGGGTAGTAGGATTTGAGTATGCCAATCAAGCTATCGTTTTGAAATGTGCCTGACTGGATTAGGTGTCCAGCATCGTCGAAGACTTTGGTGTCTCCCTGCCTTTTTCCTCTGAGATAGAAAGTGCTGCGTTGTATCTGCCCGTCTTCGTAGTAATTGAGAAACTCCCCCTCACGATTGCCCCGATGATAGTATCCTGTTACTATTACTGCTCCATCATAACTATACTTTTTGTATTCACCATGTAGTACGGTGGTTGTATCCACTTTTATCGTGGTGTAAGTCTCTCTGATTGGATAGGCTCCGTTTCGCTCCTGATCGTAGCGTTTGGTTACTTTGGTCTGTGCGAATAGCGATACAGAAGGGATAGAAAGAAGCAAAAGGACTAATATTTTTCTCATATCTAGGGGTGAAAAAGACTTTACACTTGTATCAGTTCGCAAATGTAAAGTCTTTGAAGAAATAACGGTTTATTGGCTCATTCGTTTGCATGAGCATTATTGGGTTGATATTAACACTTTTCTATAACGATGGCAGATGCGCCACCTCCACCGTTACAGATGCCTGCTACACCGATTTTACCTTTTTTCTGATCGAGTACAGAGGTTAGTGTTGTGATAATGCGTGCACCTGATGCACCGAGTGGATGCCCTAGTGCTACTGCTCCACCGAGGACATTGACTGTGTCTGGCTTGAGGCCGAGTGCTTGTATGTTGGCGAGTGCGACGACTGAGAACGCTTCATTAATCTCATAGAAATCTACGTCTTTGGGTGTTAATCCAGCGTGTTTTATCGCTTTTGGGATTGCCAGCGATGGAGCAGTGGTGAACCAGATAGGTTCCTGTGCGGCATCTGCAAACCCCAATATTTTTGCGATGGGTTTTAGTTTCAATTCTTCCATTTTTCGCTTGCTCATTACCACTAGGGCGGAAGCTCCGTCGTTGATGGTGGACGCATTGGCTGCCGTGACAGAGCCATCAGCGTTGAAGACGGGACGTAACGATGGGATTTTGTCGAATTTGACCTTGCGGAATTCTTCGTCTTCATTTACTACGACGGGCTCTCCTTTTCTTTGTGGGACTTCTACGGGTACGATTTCGTTTTTGAAAGAACCAGCTTCGGTAGATGTAGCTGTTTTTTGGTAAGAAGCAATAGCGTATTCGTCCTGCGCTTCGCGGCTGATGTTCATTTCCTTGGCAGTGTTGTCTGCGCAGCTACCCATGGGGAATTTATGATATGGCTCCCAGAGCCCGTCATGTAGCAATCCATCGAGCATTTGTCCATGTCCATAACCGAGACCGTAGCGTGCTTTTGGTACGTAATACGGGATATTGGACATGCTTTCCATGCCACCAGCGACTACCACGTCGTTTTGTCCAAGCATGATGGATTGAGCAGCGAGCATGACGGACTTCATGCCAGAGGCACAGACTTTATTGACCGTAGTGCACGGGACGTTGTAGCCTATGCCAGCTCCGATCGCTGCTTGGCGTGCGGGTGCTTGTCCTAATCCTGCTGATACGACATTGCCCATGAATACTTCGTCTACATTTTCGGTTTGTATTCCTGCTTTGTTGAGCGCGCCTTGGATAGCAATAGAACCAAGTTGGACCGCTGAGAGAGAGGATAAACTACCGCCAAAACTTCCTATTGGTGTGCGGACGGCAGATACCAGATATACTTCTTCCATAATGATTTTGTTTTTGGGTTGTTATATACCAAATGTAATCAATGACCTAGGCGTTCGTCAAGCGAACAGCCGCTTTTTCTTGGATGATATTCTGTACGGGACGCTTTTCGATTTTGGATTCTAGCCACGAGATGATATCGAAGTACAAGAAAGCTCTTTTTTCGTAAGGATCTTTGGATAGCAAGAGGAGATTATTACGCAGTGTTTCGAATCGTTTTTCTAGCTCTTTTTCCGTGATGTTTGTCTTTAGTCTTACGAGGAAGTTGAGGATGTATTTTTGAAACTGATGGAGGTCTTCTTTCTTCAGAAGAAAACGATAGGTGGATCGTACGTAGTACTCGATCAACTCCATGTTGCCTAGTTCATAGTGGCTGATCAGGTTAACTATCCGTGCAAAACCGTGAATGTCCTCTCTCAAATCCACTTCGTGCGAGTTGATGATTTTGTTGAGCCAGATAATGGCAGTTTTGTGGTCGTCATTTCCAAAGTATAGACAGGCGGTTTTGAAGTACATGATGACTCGAGAGTGTGGGTCAAGCTGTAGAGCAAAGGGTTCGATTCCTGGCATGATCCGTTCTATTAGGTTAACACCTCTCCTAAAATCTCCTTTCATAAAGAGTCGATTAAACTCGTGGACGAAGGTGTATTTCTGCAGCTTTAGCTTGATGTTTTCGTTGAGGTGAGCAGAAGGCAGGGTGTATAATGCACGGAGCTCACGTGTGGTGTTTTGAAATTCACGGTATTTCAGGAGTTTGTTTTGAGCGATTAGTAGATAGTTCAGACTAGAGATGTAAGCTTCCAGCCTTGATTGGATTAGTGTTTTTTGTCCCGAAAAGAGCTCGACGAGCCGTTTGGCGTACTGATACCCTTTTTTGAAATCCTGAATAAAAAAATAGTAACCTATATACAGAGTATACAAACTGATTTTTTCACTGACAGAAAAAGTCGCTTCATTGAATAATGGCAAGTTGGAGTTGAAAACCTGATTGATGTCCTTGTAGTCACTTTCATTTCGGATGAACCCAATTTTTTTGTACATCGCTTGTAGTTTGAACTGGAGGTTGGAGAAAGAGTTGATATGGTTGATGCGTGTGGTGGTTTCCTCTATCTCTCGTATCACTTTGTTGGTTCGCTCTAGACTGTCACGGACCGTATGTCGTGTGAGCATTTGTTTCTCCCATTTTAAAATCTCCAATTGCATCTCAAGGTTGTCACTCTTGATGGCCATTTTTTTTGCTTTTTTGATTACCTCAGCACATTGGGTATAGAGACTTTTGTTGAATAGAATCTCGGCGTGATCCACCATGTCCCGGATACGGATGTTGGGGAGTGTACTAGAATTGTAGTCTCGCAGTGATTCGAGTACTTTGGTGTAGAGGTGAGCTTTGAGATTAGAGAGTTGTTGTGCCTTGATTATGGGCGCTTTGATCAATATTTCATCGTCATCGAATTTCTTCTGCTTGTCAATAACGCTAAATAGATGGGTGTATTTGGCATTTTCTGTGCCACTATTCGATAGGTTGAAATAGCGCTTTTCACTTTTCTTGAGTGACTTGATCAAAAGAAATAGAGAGTCGGATCTTTCTTTAGACATTGTATTTAAAGTTTGTTCTATTTACGTTAATTGGAGTATTTGGTTCGATTATGACTTGTTAGAGATCGTAAATAAATAAAACAATGGTATTTTTTAGCGATAATTCGCTAATTACTTTTGGAGTGTAAGAAATAGAAACAGAACTATGGAAAATCGCATACACATATTCGATACGACGCTTAGAGATGGAGAACAAGTACCTGGGTGCAGGTTGAATACCAAAGATAAGTTGCTGATAGCGGAAGAACTAGAGCTGTTGGGGGTTGATATTATCGAAGCGGGCTTTCCGGTTTCCAGCCCTGGAGACTTTGAGTCTGTGTCTGAGATAGCCAAATTGGTTAAAAATGCTACTGTGTGTGGATTGACGCGTGCAGTACAAAAAGATATAGAAGTAGCTGCCGAAGCATTGAAACATGCGAAGCACCCAAGAATCCATACAGGGATCGGGACATCGGATCAGCACGTGTTTACTAAAATCAAAACCACTAGAGAAGATATCCTAGTGAGAAGTAAGCAGGCTGTCAAGTGGGCAAAAAAATATGTGGAAGACGTGGAGTTCTATGCGGAGGATGCGGGACGTACCGAGAATGCCTTCTTGGCGCAAGTCGTAGAAGCGGTCATTGCAGAAGGAGCCACAGTGATTAATATCCCAGATACCACAGGGTATTGTCTGCCAGAAGAGTATGGGGCTAAAATCAAATACCTCAAAGAAAACGTCAAAGGAATTGAGAAAGCGATCTTGTCGACGCACTGTCACAACGATCTAGGTTTGGCGACTGCCAACTCTATCGCTGGGGTACAAAATGGAGCGAGACAAATCGAATGTACTATCAATGGAATTGGAGAGCGTGCAGGAAATACATCACTCGAAGAGGTCGTGATGATCATGCGCAAGCACAGCTGGTTGAAAAGTGATACGCGGATAGATGCTAGACGCCTCAACGCCATGAGCCGATTGGTCTCTGAAAAAATGAGAATGCCTGTACAGCCAAACAAGGCGATCGTGGGTTCTAATGCCTTTGCACACTCATCGGGGATACACCAAGACGGTGTGATTAAGAATCGGGACAATTACGAGATTATCGATCCAGCGGAAGTCGGCGTGAACGAGTCATCTATTATCCTGACTGCCCGCAGTGGTAGAGCAGCATTGAGCTACCGATTGGAAAAAATCGGTTTCAAGTTAGCCAAAGAAGAGCTGGATGTAGCGTACAAGCAGTTTTTATCTGTAGCAGACAAGCATAATGTGGTAGAGGAGGAGCAGTTGAAAGAGCTCATGAATGCACTAGCAATTAGTGCCTAAGCATAAGATATGAAGAATCGAAACACAAATAAAGCAGAATACGCATCAGCAACTGTCAAAAGTAGTAAGCGGACTCCAAAACAGCATGACGAAGAATTGACTGGCCGTATGTTCTTAGGGTCTAGTCAGTGTAGAGGCACTAGGACGAACTACCTGTATGCCTTTGGGGCTGAATGATTGTTTTTCGAATAAGGTAAGTTAAGTCGAAATCGCAGTAGGTGGTTTCTTTGGGTAGGAGAAAAGTGAAATTTCAATTCTTCCTGAGCTAAGTATTGTTTAGTAGGCTACAAGCGAGTGTATTTTATTTTTGTCAAAAACCCGACTGTTTGTTTGGAACTGAAAATTAAAATGAGCTATTTTGGCATTAATTAAAAGAAAGAAATGATAGCAATTATTGTCATAGCATTAACGATTGTAGCAGTGGTCACCGTGATCACAGGCCGGGAATGATATATCAATAATTCTAAAAAAATATTTGAAGCGTCATTCCCCCAAAGGATGACGCTTTTTTATTGCCCAAAAACAACAGATAAAAGTGATAACGATTATTGACATATTAGCTATTGTCACTGTGACTGCCGTGTACGGTTACTGAGAAAGCTGCGTATATCTAAAAATATCCGAAAGCCTTTCTCTTTACAGTGAAGGGCTTTTTTTATGTCTATTGCTAAATAACTTAAAGAGATTAGACCATGTATTACAACGAAAATTCGATTCTTTACCTAGACGGCCAGTGGCTCAAGGCTTCTGAGGCTAAAGTCAATTTGTATAGCCAAACCATGCACCATGGCAATGGTGTGTTCGAAGGAATACGGTCTTATGGTAGTGCTGCAGGACCAAATATTTTCAAGGCTAAGCAGCACTTTGAACGCTTGAAGTTTTCGGCAGAGCGAATGGCAATTAAGTTTCCCTACTCGGTGGACGAACTCGTCAAGATTTCTTATGAGTTGATAGAAAAGAATAATCTGGAGAATGCCTACATCAGACCATTGATATATCTCGGCGCTAACATGAAGCTGATTACCTGTGGTGAGACACATATCATGATGGCGACTTGGGAGTGGCCTCCATACCTCGGAGATGAGTCACTCAAAGTGATGATTTCATCCTACCAGCGTCCAAACCCAAAGTCAATTCCGATTGAGGCGAAGGTGACTGGCAACTATACAAACTCTATTTTGGCAACCAATGAAGCCAAGCGAGAGGGGTACGATGAGGCTTTGTTGTTGGATTCGGACGGTTATGTGTCGGAGGGGTCTGGACAGAACTTCTTCTTTGTCAAAGACGGTGTGATCTATACGCCTCCATTGGGCAATATCCTGCCAGGTATCACGAGAGCAACTATCATCGAGTACGCGATGGAGCTCGGCTATCCTGTCGTGGAAAAGCTGTTCGTGCCAGAGGATATGAGAGGAGGGGAAGTTGCTTTTTTCACAGGTACGGCGACAGAGGTTGCGAGTATTTCCTCGATAGGAGATATTGAGTTCAAAAAAGATTGGAAAGAAACAGTGGCCTACGAGCTGTTTCAGATGTATAGAGCCAGAGTCACCAACGAAGAGTTGAGTGAGTCGGCGGTAGGATAACAAGAGAAGATTAGAAATTATTAGAATATAAATGGAACTTAACAAACACAGTAAGACGATCACGCAAGATCCTTCGCAACCTGGTTCACAGGCACAATTGTACGCGACGGGATTGACAGAAGCCGACATGAGCAAAGCACAAGTAGGTATAGTCAGTACCGGTTTTGAAGGAAACCCATGTAACATGCACCTCAATATTTTGGCTCACCAAGTCAAAAAAGGGGTCAAAGAAGCTGATCTAGTCGGTTTGATTTTCCATACTATAGGGGTCTCCGACGGGATATCCAATGGTACAGTTGGGATGAAATATTCATTGGTGTCTCGTGACATTATCGCAGATTCCATCGAGACAGTGGTCAATGCACAGTTTTACGATGCAGTAGTTCCAGTCGTAGGGTGTGACAAGAACATGCCTGGCGCTATCATGGCTTTGGGACGATTGAACAGACCGGGACTCATGGTCTACGGCGGCTCGGTCAAGCCTGGGAAATGGAAGGGCGAAGATCTCAACATTGTATCGGCTTTCGAGGCATACGGCCAAAAACTAGGAAATAATATTTCTGACGAGGATTTCAAAGGAATTATCAAAAATGCAATCCCAGGCCCAGGGGCATGTGGAGGGATGTACACCGCGAATACGCTAGCATCTGCTATCGAGGCAATGGGGATGAGTTTACCTTCTTCTTCTTCCAATCCTGCCGAAAGCGAGGACAAGAAGCAAGAGACCTATAGAGTAGGGCAGGCGGTGAGACATTTGCTGACCGAGGATATTCGTCCGAGCGACATAATGACCAAAGAGGCGTTCGAAAATGCGATTCGATTGGTGATGATTACAGGAGGCTCTACTAATGCGGTGCTTCACTTGATCGCCATGGCCAAGTCTGTCGATGTGCCGATCGGATTGGATGACTTCCAAAGATTGTCAGATACGACTCCTTTCTTAGCGGATTTGAAACCAAGTGGAAAGTACCTCATGGAGGATCTTCACAACGTGGGAGGTATTCCAGGTGTGATGAAAGTCTTGTTGAAAGAAGGTTATCTACACGGTGATTGTATGACTGTGACGGGTAAGACTTTGGCACAAAACATAGAAGAAGGACCTTCTTTGAAAGCGAAGCAGGATGTGATTCACTCCTTTGGAGATCCGATCAAAAAGTCGGGACACTTGCAGATTCTGTATGGAAACCTCGCACCGACTGGTGCGGTAGCGAAGATTACAGGCAAAGAAGGCGAGTACTTCGAAGGGCCAGCGAGATGCTACGACGATGAGTTCGCGGCGATCAAAGGAATCGGCGAAGAGGTGCAAAAAGGAGAAGTGATTGTCATCCGATACTCTGGACCAAAAGGTGGGCCAGGGATGCCAGAAATGCTCAAGCCTACAGGTGCTGTGATGGGCGCAGGATTAGGCAAAGACGTGGCATTGATCACGGACGGTCGATTCTCTGGTGGTTCGCATGGTTTCGTGGTGGGGCACATCACTCCAGAAGCGCAAGAAGGTGGGCCGCTAGGATTGGTGAAAGATGGAGACATCATCGCCATCGATGCAGTCAACAACAAACTCGAACTGAAGATCAGTGACGAGGAGATGGAGAAAAGAAAGAAAGAATGGGTACAGCCTCCTTACAAAGCAACCAAAGGCATACTCAAGAAATATATCAATCAAGTAAAGTCTGCATCCGAAGGATGTGTGACCGACGAATAAATATTAGGAGAAATGGAGACTTCTACATTAGAACAAGAAAAGAAAGCTATGGCCAAAACCGAAAGAATGACTGGCTCTGAGGCACTCCTCAGATGTCTACTCGAGGAGGATGTCGATACCATATTTGGCTATCCCGGTGGAGCCATCATGCCGATCTATGACTTGCTATACAAGTACATGGACAGACTCAATCACATACTCGTACGTCACGAGCAGGGTGCCGCGCATGCCGCACAGGGTTATGCTCGTGTCAACGGCAAAACAGGTGTCTGCTTTGCGACTTCTGGGCCAGGTGCAACCAACTTGATCACAGGGATCGCGGATGCACAGATCGACTCTACGCCGATGGTATGTATCACAGGGCAGGTCGCTTCGCACTTGCTGGGGACGGATGCTTTTCAGGAGACGGATGTCGTGGGTATCTCTATGCCTGTCACCAAGTGGAATATACAGGTGACCAAAGCATCGGAGATTCCTGAGGCGGTGGCCAAGGCCTTTTATATCGCCAATACGGGTCGTCCAGGTCCGGTATTGATCGATATCACCAAGGATGCACAGTTTGAGGAGTTTGATTTTTCTTATCAGAAATGTGAAAGAATCCGTAGCTATCACCCGTATCCAATTTTGGATGAGTCCAAAGTAGATGCTGCTGCCAAACTGATCGACGAGGCGAAGAAACCGATGATCCTCGTAGGACATGGTGTCATCATCTCACAGGCACAGCATGAGCTTTTGGCATTCGCCGAAAAAACGGGCATACCAATGGCGTCTACGCTGCTGGGACTGTCAGCTGTACCTACTGCTCACCCATTGTACATGGGCTACCTCGGGATGCATGGCAACTACGGCCCCAACGTCAAGACCAACGAATGTGATCTTTTGATTGCAATCGGGATGAGGTTCGATGACAGGGTGACAGGAGATTTGAATACCTATGCCAAGCAGGCCAAGGTGATACATATCGAGATCGACCCAGCGGAAGTAGACAAGAACGTGAAGACAGAAGTCGCGATCGTATCGGATGCCAAAGCGGCATTGTTGAACTTGGTACCGAAAGTAAAAGAGAACAAGCACGAATCATGGATTGAAGAGTTCAAGGCGTGTGACAAAATTGAATATGACAAGGTTATCGAAGGTGATTTTTTCCCGAAGGGAGAAGAGTTGAAAATGTCTGAGGTTATCAAAGCGATCTCTGACAAGACCGAAGGAAAAGCCATCCTAGTGACGGATGTAGGACAACACCAGATGATTGCGACGAGGTATTACGAGTTTAGCGATACGAGGTTGAATGTGACCTCTGGCGGTTTAGGAACCATGGGGTTTGCCCTGCCAGCGGCGATGGGTGCCAAGATGGGACGACCAGAGAAGGAGGTCATCGCGGTGATTGGTGACGGTGGATTCCAGATGACAATTCAGGAGTTGGGTACGATCTTCCAGAGCAAGATTGGGGTGAAGATTTTGATCTTGAACAACAACTTCCTCGGCATGGTGCGTCAGTGGCAGCAGTTGTTCTTCGATAGTCGATACTCCTTTACTGAGATGGTCAATCCGGATTTTCAGAAGATCTCCGAAGGCTATGGTATCCCATGTAGTCGCGTCGATAAGCGAGAAAATCTCGACGATGCGCTCAAGACGTTCTTGGATCACGAAGGGCCTTATTTGCTCGAAGTGATGGTTGAAAAAGAAGGAAATGTATTTCCAATGATTCCAACAGGAGCTTCGGTTTCGGAAATGAGGTTGGACTAAAAAATTAGATTAAAGTGGATAAGCAACATACATTATCGGTACTGACCGAAGATAAAGCAGGTTTGTTGAATCAAATCACGATCATCTTTACGAGAAGGAAGATCAATATAGATAGTTTGAACGTGTCTTCTACGGAGGTGGCAGGTATCAGCCGATTCACCATCGTGGTAACGTGTACGCAGGACGAAGCAGAAAAAACCGTCAAGCAAATCCGCAAGATTGTGGATGTATTGGGGGCCTTTTTGTACAACGAGGATCAGATCTATTACCAAGAGATCGCTCTATATAAGGTGCCTACGTCGGTGTTTTTGAACGGTCAAAGTATCGAGAAGCTCGTCCGTGAAAACGGTGCGCGGATTTTGGTGATCGAAGAGGATCACATTATCCTAGAGAAGACAGGACTCAAGGACGAAACACACGATCTATACGAAAAACTCGTGCCGTTAGGGCTTTTGGAGTTTGTGCGTTCGGGGCGTGTGGCACTTTCTAAGTCCAAGCGCAAGACGGAGGAGTACATCAAGGAACTAGAGAACTCCAAGGATAACCTGTTGGACATCCGAAATTTTTAAGAACAGACACTAGATATTAGCACCTAGGCTCTTGGCGTCAAAGTCTTGAATCTAGGTGCTAAGAATCTAACATCTAATACAATGAGACAAGTACTACTTCATGAGGGTTCGAGACAGCTTGACTATGAGATCAGAGATATCGTCAAGAAAGCAGAGGCTTTGCAAGCACTCGGACAAAAAATCTATTGGGAAAACATCGGAGACCCTATCCTCAAGCATGCGGTAGTACCCGCCTGGATCAAAGAAATCTTGACCACTCTGGTCAATGAAAATTCGACCTACGGTTACTGCCACTCCAAAGGAGAACTCGAAACACGCAAATACGTCGCGGGTAAAAACAACGAAAAAGGCGGTGCACAAATCACTGCAGACGATGTCTTGTTTTTCAACGGGCTGGGAGATGCGATAGGCAAGCTCTACCAGTTTTTGAATCCCTACTCGCGTGTGATAGGTCCCTCGCCAGCTTACTCGACACACTCTGCATTGGAGGCGGCACACTCCAACAAGGAACCACTGACCTACAACCTTGATCCCGAGAACAACTGGTATCCAGATTTGGCAGATCTCCGATTGAAGGTCAAATACAACCCCAACATCGTAGGGATATTGATTATCAATCCAGACAACCCAACTGGGATGGTCTATCCCGTGGAGATTTTAGAGGAGATCGTGGAGATTGCTCGGGAGTTTAACTTGTTTTTGGTGAGTGACGAAATCTATACCAACATCATCTACAATGGTGTAGAGACCAAATCTCTCGCCGAAGTACTCGGTGATGTACCTGGGATTGCCATGAAGGGGATATCCAAAGATACTCCATGGCCAGGGTCTCGGTGTGGTTGGATGGAATTCTACAACCGCAAGGTGGATGAGCAGTTCGATCAGTACTGTTCGACGCTGGAAAATGCCAAGATGGTAGAGGTATGTTCGACGACTTTGCCACAAAAGGCATTGCCTATCATCCAAGAACACCCGAAGTTCAAGGAGTATCTGCGTGAACGTAGAAAAGAAATTGAGGAGCGAAGTGAGATCATTTCACAGTATCTCCATGAGATTCCTTACATCACTTTCAACAAGACCAATGGGGCGTTTTACAACACCATTGTATTCAAAGACGGATCTATCAATGACAAGCAATTTTTGAAGATCGAGGACGAGCAAATCCAAGCCTTAGCGGAAGACTGGGTGGAGAAAATTGGAGAGCCAGACAAGCGCTTCGTCTATTACTTGCTAGCTGCCAAAGGTGTGTGTGTAGTGCCTTTGTCTTCGTTTCAGTCCGAACTGAGAGGATTTAGAATCACGCTACTCGAAGAGAACCAAGAGGTGTTGAAGCAGACCTTTAGCAAAATCGCTGAAGCAATCTATGAGTTCTGTACCTCAGATGTCGACGAATCAGTAGAGGCAACACTGTCCTAAGCTATGGAGTCGGCTGTCAAATCCAATAAACCTACACTGGTAGGTGTGATGAAAGCGAGTAAGGGGCTGGAAGGCGTGGCGGTGCATACTCCGCTCATGCCCAATCTCAACTACTCCGAGCGCTACGATGCGGAGGTGGAGTTCAAGCGTGAAGACCTACAGGTCGTACGTTCGTACAAGCTCCGTGGAGCCTACAACAAAGTCGCAAGCCTCAGCAAAGCCCAACAAGACAATGGAATCGTCTGTGCCAGTGCTGGAAACCATGCTCAGGGCGTAGCATATTCCTGTCAGAAGCTAGGTATACACGGCACGATATTCATGCCGAGTGTCACACCCAAGCAGAAGATCCGGCAGGTTAAGATGTTTGGCAAGGACAAGGTAGAAGTCGTACTGACAGGCGACACCTTCGATGACGCTTATAAGCAGGCACAGCGCTATGGCGAAGAAAACCAATCGACGTTTGTACATCCGTTTGACGATCAGAAAATCATCGAAGGACAAGGAACAGTAGGACTAGAGATTGCCAATGATACTGGTGCGCCCATCGACTATTTGTTTGTACCGATCGGGGGTGGAGGTCTGGCCTCTGGCATCATCACGGTGTTCAAAGAACTGTCGCCAGCGACCAAAATCATCGGGGTAGAACCTGCTGGAGCACCGGCCATGCGCGACTCCATCGCTGCAGGGGAGAATGTGACCCTCGACGAGATCGACACTTTCGTAGATGGTGCGGCAGTGCGGGCCGTGGGGACTCAGACTTTGGAGATTTGCCAAGACGGGCTGGAGGAGATTATTCTCGTGCCAGAGGGCAAGATCTGTACGACGATTCTACAGTTGTACAACGAGGAAGCCATCGTGGTAGAACCTGCAGGCGCCTTGACGCTGACCGCTCTGGACTTCTACAAGGAGCAAATCAAAGGCAAGCATGTCGTCTGCGTGATCAGCGGTAGCAACAACGATATCACCCGTACCGAAGAAATCAAGGAACGTTCGTTGCTCTACGAGGGGTTCAAGCATTATTTCATCTTGCGATTTCCACAACGAGCGGGGGCACTCAAGGAGTTCGTCTCGGAGATACTATCACCAGGGGATGATATCGTGCACTTCGAATATTCGAAAAAGCACAGCCGCGAAAAGGGACCCGCTTTGATCGGAATCGAGTTGCAAAACAAAGACAACCTACAGGGGCTGCTGGACCGCATGACTGCCAAGAATTTTGTCTACGAGTATCTCAACGACAAGCCGGACTTGTTGCAGTATTTGGTGTAGTGAAGAAAGCTCAGAACATAGCGCTGTGGGTCGTGCTTTTGTTTTTGCTGAATCTGCGAAGGGTATGGCTGGATAGAGGTAAAAGTTGGTAGACGATCAATAGATTGAATGAAATATATACGAACTTCGGAATTCAACATTCCTTGTTTGATATTTTGAACATCGAATAAAGAATGACGAATATTGAAGTGAGTGACTAGAACCAACCAAGTATGAAGTACAATTATGATTTAGAAGAAAGACTAATTGAATTTTCAGTCTCGATCATTGATGTTGTGGACAAAATGCCTAGTTCAAAAGCAGGAAATCATTTGGCTGGGCAATTGGTTCGGTCTGGGACTTCAGTAGCATTGAATTATGGAGAGGCTCAGGCAGGGGAATCCAGACGGGATTTTATTCATAAACTGAAAGTAGTATTGAAAGAATTGAGAGAGTCTTATATCAATCTTCAAATTATTAAGCGAGCCAAATTGTTTGACCACATGGAATTGATCGAAAAGATTTTGGATGAGAATAATCAGTTGATTTCAATCTTTGTAAAAAGTGTAGTCACTGCAGAAGGAAATCAGAAGAAGGTGTAAGCGATAACTTCGCTATTCACTATTCAACATTCCTTGTTCGATATTTTGAACATCGAATAAAGAACAAGGAATGACGAATATTGAAGTGATTCTACTCTTCATAGCGTTGAAGTGTAGTGACTGCAGAAGTGAAATCAGAAGAAGGGATAAACGATAACTTCGCCATTCACTACTCAACATTCCTTGTTCGATATTGTTAATAACGAATGTCGAGTATTGAATACAGAATATTGAATTGGTCTATCGAAAGGTAGGTTGTGAAGTGATTCCACCTTCATAGCGTTGAAGTGTAGTCACTGCAGAAGGAAATCAGAAGAAGGTGTAAGCGATAACTTCGCTATTCACTATTCAACATTCCTTGTTCGATATTGTTAATAATGAATATTGAAGTGTTTGTCCCTCCATAGAGGGGCTTACATACAAGAATATAAATTGACGAGAGTCAACGTGCCTGTCGATGGCAGGCATTAAACTTTGAACTTAAAAATAAATGAAAGTATTAAAATTTGGAGGTACATCCGTAGGTACCCCAGACAACTTGAGAAAAGTAAAGGATATCCTAGCAGCAGGTCAGCCTGAGAAAACCGTTTGTGTGGTTTCGGCTCTAGGCGGAGTGACCAATCTGCTACATGCATGCAGCGATCTCGCAGCAGTGGGTGACGAGTCCTACGAAGCGTCGTTGGCACAGATCGAAGCGAGACACCTCGATACGATCAAGGAATTGATTCCGGTCAAGAGCCAATCGGTGATCTTTAGCAAGATCAGAATCCTGCTCAATGATCTCGAAGACATCATGAAGGGGATTTACCTGATTCGTGAGCTTTCGCCAAAGACCTTGGACAAGGTGCTTAGCTTTGGGGAGATACTTTCATCCAATATCATCGTGGACTTCCTCAACGCAGAAGGGTTGAAAACCGACCTTGGTGACTCACGCGTATTGATCAAAACAGACAATATCCACAACAATGCCAACGTGGATTTTGCCTCGACCAACAAGAACATCACAGACTATATTCCTACAGCGGCCAATTTGGTGGTTTGTCCAGGATTTGTGTCGTCCAATGCAGAGGGCGTGACGACTACCTTGGGTAGAGGAGGGTCTGACTATACAGCGGCTATTTTCGCGGCGGCCTTGGATGCAGATTCGTTTGAAATCTGGACTGACGTGAGCGGTATGATGACTTCTGATCCGCGTCAGGTTGCGGCGGCTCATCCGATCGAGAAACTGTCGTTTCAGGAGGCATTAGAGCTCTCGCACTTTGGGGCGAAGGTGATCTATCCACCGACGATTCAGCCCGTGTTGGACAAGAAAATTCCAATCAAAATCAAAAATACATTTGCGCCGGAGGACGCGGGGACTACCATCTGCGAAGATGCCAATGGCGACAAGCAGTTCGTCAAGGGACTATCTAGCGTCAGCGATATCGCGCTGCTCAACTTGACAGGCAGTGGCATGGTCGGTGTGCCGAAGTTCTCCTTCAGATTGTTCAAAGCACTGTCAGAAGCCAAAGTTAATGTCATCATCATCACGCAGGCTTCTTCGGAGCACTCGATCTGTGTGGGCATAGACAAGAAAGACATCGAGATATCCCAAGCAGCCATTGCGGAGGAGTTTCAGCTCGAACTGAGCCTGCGTAAAATCGACCCGCTAGAGGTCGAGACAGGCATGGCCATCGTGGCACTCGTCGGTGACAAGATGCGTGAGCACGTCGGGATCGGTGGGCAGATGTTTTCTGCACTGGGCGAAAACGGGATCAGTATCAAAGCCATCGCGCAGGGATCATCCGAAAGAAATATCACCGTGGTGCTCGAAGAGAAGCACCTCAGTAAGGCACTCAACGTATTGCATGAGAGCTTTTTCCTATCTCAGCGCAAGCGCATGAACTTGTTCATGATCGGGATCGGCAATGTCGGCGGTACCTTCATCGAGCAAATCAAGAAGCAGTACAACTATTTGGATGAGTTCGAAAATGTTGACCTACGCATCGTGGGGATTGCCAACAGCCGTCAGATGCTCTTCGATATAGACGGGATCGATCTCGCCGATTGGAAAGGGCAACTGGAGTCCAAAGGAGAGAAAATGGCTCCACAGGTATTCGTAGACAAGATGGTCGAGTCGAACCTGCGCAACAGTATCTTCGTGGACAATACCGCCAATGCAGAGATTGCAGGACTCTACGAAGGGATCTTGCGCAAGAGTATCTCGGTCGTCACGCCCAACAAGATCGCTTGTGCATCCGACTATGATACCTACGTCAACCTCAAAAGCACCGCCAGAGAATACCAGGCCAAGTTCTACTACGAGACCAACGTCGGTGCAGGGCTACCTGTCTTGACGACCCTAGGGGATTTGATCAAGAGCGGGGACAAAATCCAAAAGATACAAGCCGTCCTTTCGGGTAGTTTGAACTTCATCTTCAACTCCTTCAAACCAGGGGTGAAATTCGTGGATGTGGTCAAGCAAGCGGGGGTAGAAGGCTACACCGAGCCCGATCCGAAAATCGACCTCAGTGGGGTAGACGTGATGCGCAAGATTTTGATTTTGATCCGCGAGAGTGGGTTGAAATTCGAACTGGACGATATCGTCAGCGAATCCTTCATCCCAGCGGCGTGTATGGATACGAAAACCAACGACGAGTTCTATGCCAGCCTAGAACAACACGACGAGGTGTTCCAGAAACTGGTGAGCGATGCAGAAGCCAAAAACTGCCGCCTCAAGGTCGTAGCGACCTTTGACAAGGGCAAAGCATCTGTGGGCTTGCAGGAGATTCCGAAAGACCACCCGTTCTATATCTTGGAAGGAAAAGACAACATCGTACTCTTCTATACCAACCGATACCAGGATCAGCCTTTGGTGATAAAAGGCGCCGGAGCGGGTGCAGAAGTGACAGCTTCGGGTATATTTGCGGACGTAATGCGCATCGCAAATAGCTAACAAAAACCGAGTCAAGCCATGTCTAATTCAATCAAAGTTTTTTCACCCTCTACAGTCGCCAATGTAGGCTGTGGATATGACGTTTTGGGGTTCGCTCTCGATGGCATAGGCGAAGAAATGGTCGTGACCGAATTGTCAGATGACAAGATGGTCATCCTCGAAAATGACAAGTTTGATCTGCCGCTCAAGCCTGACAAAAACGTCGCATCGGTGGCCGCTCAGGCGCTACTCGATGCAGCAGGTATCAAGAAGGGCTACAGCTTCGCGTTTGACAAGCAGATCCATCCCGGTAGTGGGATGGGGACGAGTGCTTCGAGCTCGGCAGGCGCTGTGTTTGCGGTCAACGAACTGATCGGCCGTCCTTTCAATACGCATCAGCTCGTGGAGTTCGCGATGGAAGGAGAAAGAATGCTCTCAGGCAAGGCACATGCAGACAACGTCGCGCCCAACCTGCTCGGCGGTTTTACGCTCGTGCGTGCCTATGGGCCACTCGACGTGCTGCAGTTGCCCACACCGGACAACATGTACGTGGCGATCGTCCACCCACAGGTGGTGGTCAAGACCACAGATGCCAAGCGTATGCTCAAGCAGACGGTCAAGCTCGACCAAGCAGTCGCCCAATGGGGCAATGTCGGTGGGCTCGTGTCGGGACTGTACGAATCGGACTTTGGGCTGATTGGTCGCTCGATGGAGGACCATATCGTCGAGCCGGTGCGCAAGCTGCTGATTCCGCTCTATGACGAAGTGAAGGCCAAAGCGCTCGAAGAGGGTGCCATCGGATGCAGCATCGCTGGGTCAGGCCCTTCGATATTCGCATTTGCCGAGGGCAAAGCAACCGCAGAAAAAATCAAGGCCAGCATGCAAGCCATCTACGACGAAGTAGGCATACTGGCTTATACTTACTTATCCAAAATCGGCACAGAAGGCGTGAGAGTTCTTTAAGTCACAATACTCCATACACAAGAGAAGAATACCATGAGATATTACAGCACGAACAGACAAGTCCCAGAGGTGAGTTATGAGGACGCGATTTTCAACGGGTTGCCGGATGACAATGGCCTGTACATGCCCGACCATATCCCGAAGCTATCGGCAGAGTTTTTCGAGAATATCGGGGACATGAAACTGCACGATATCGCCTACGAGGTGGCGAGTCAGTTCATCGGGGAGGAGATCCCCGAGGCAGACCTGAGACGGATCGTCGAGGAGACTTTGAGCTTTGAGTTGCCTGTGGTAGAGGTGGAGGACAAGGTCTATTCGCTGGAGCTGTACCACGGCCCTACCTGTGCGTTCAAGGACGTGGGGGCGAGGTTTTTGGCGAGATGCCTGAGCTACTTCTCTGCCAAGAGCGACAAGAAATCTACCATACTCGTGGCGACCTCTGGCGATACAGGGGCAGCCGTAGGGAGTGGGTTCTTTGGGGTGGAAAACATCGATGTGATCATCCTTTACCCGAAAGGGAAGATCTCCAAAATACAGGAGCAACAGCTCACGACTTTTGGGCAAAACATCCAAGCACTCGAAGTGCGTGGGACTTTTGACGACTGTCAAAAAATGGTCAAAGACGCTTTCCTCAACAAAGAACTGAAGGAGAAATACAACCTGACCTCTGCCAACTCGATCAATATGGCGCGCTTGATTCCTCAGTCGTTTTACTACTTCTGGACCTATGCCTTGCTCAAGGATCAGGGTGATCTGGTGGTGTCTGTGCCGAGCGGCAACTTTGGCAACCTGACAGCTGGTCTGCTGGCGCAAAAGATGGGACTGCCTGTCAAGCAATTCGTCGCATCGACCAATGTCAATGATATCGTGCCGTCGTATTTGACGACTGGTGAGTTCACACCGCGCCCGTCTACCTCGACCATCTCCAACGCCATGGATGTCGGCAACCCGAGCAACTTCTACCGTATGAAAGAGGTCTTCGGTTCGTCATGGGAGGCGATGAAAGAAGGCGTGAAAGGCTATGCCTACGACGACAAACAAACCGCTGAGACTGTGAAGCAGGTCTATCAAGCGACCGATTATCTACTCGACCCACATGGCGCAGTAGGCTACCTCGGTCTCAAAGAATACATGAAGGATCACAAGGGGAGTGTAGGGGTCTTCTTGGAGACGGCGCATCCCGCCAAGTTTGGCGATGTGGTCGAACCTATCATCCAGCAGCCTGTAGAGATGCCTGAGCGCCTAGCGGAGTTTGCCAAGCGTACCAAAGTCGCCACCGAGATCGATGCTACCCAAGAGGAATTGATCAAGATCTTAGAAAAAGCCTAACAAAACCCCTCCATGCCTGCCATGGAGGGGTATATGTCTCCCGGGAAGGGTCAGAAACCTCCCGGGACGCCCTCTAGGTCTCCCGGGAAAGGGTGAAAGTCATCCGGGACGACCCCTAACCGTTCCGGGGAATATAAAAGCCCTACATGACGAAATAAAATTTGTCAGGAGTGGTTTTTGTGTGTTTTTTTTGAAATATTATATTGTTTTATAGGTAAGCAAGTTGCCTATTTTCCCGATGACGTGACCAGGAACAAATAGAAGTCTCGGAACCAATGGACTCGCATCCCTATGACACTACAAAATCGATGAATTAAGCCCTTTAGATCATCGGTTTGTTCGAGAAGTGAAAAAAATCTTCTTGATTTTGGACATTGAGCTCCTTTGGTACCACCTCCCAATCAGCCCTCGCTGTTTCAAGTGTTCCGTTAGGATCACTTGAAACTTACTGATAAAACGCAAGTCTTCAGACTTGTTGATCTATAAAAAATGAACTTCCACCAAGCCTTTTCTTCTGCATACTGCCGTCGGGTAAAAAACATCTATCCATTCTACGACTGCAAATGTGATGAAATAAATCCCCTGATGAACGCATGGTTATGGCTGGGTATTGAGCCAATGAAGATAGGACTAAGCAAGTCTGGAGACTTGCCCTGTATATATGCTTTTAAGTCTCGCTTTGCGCTAAGACTTAAAAGAGCGGGGGGGGTGATTGCCATGAGGCTATCCTATCACTCAAGTTGATACTTTTTAGACCTGACAGGTTTTCAAAACCTGTCAGGTCTTTTTTATGAATGGAACGGCTCACCGCTCCCCGTCATTACCCAACAAGGACGAGGTACGAGGACACAGATTGGGTAATCCCCCACTAATCGCAGAAATGCTAATTGGCTCACATCAGTTCTCACCGATGGAGATAGCCCGATCTCACGTCGGGCTATGACGTAGAAGGGGCTGGCTGACTCAAAAACGCATGGTTATGGCTGGGTATTGAGCCAATGAAGATCGCCAATTAGGACTAAGCAAGTCTGGAGACTTGTCCTGTATATATGCTTTCAGGTCTCGCTTTGCGCTAAGGCTTAAAAGAGCGGGGGCATTTGACCGTCAGCCGTCTACTCGATTATCAGTTTTTTTAATCACTTTGTGCAGAGAAAAACTTTACCGTATCGATTAAAAATTTGGTTAATTCTGTTTCCAGTTTCGAATATTCTGGTGTCTCTATGAAGGACTGCCAGCATAAATTTAGTGCCTGATCTTCATTAGCTGCTAATCCTTGACTAACCATTTCCTGAAATAAAGCATGATGATCAGAATAGTTTAATGCAGTTGTTAGTTGAGCATTAGGGTTACTATTTAGATATGATTTAATCAGGAACTTTTCAGGAGCAGTATATGGATAAAGGAAGAAGGTGTGTTCGGTAGGATGCTGGTGGTAATGGGAATATTTAGGATCATTCTTATAGTCTCCGTCAAAAACACAACAATAACCTATCTTCAGTCTCATTTGAGGATAATTTTTCTTGTGTCTTTCATAATCTCCTTTAACTTCATTTATAGCACCAGAAACTATAATATTGACTAACCTGTCAAAGTGTTTTCTGGTCTGATTCACCTTGATCAAAATATTTTGAATTATGAATTTGGCCTCTTGATCTTCACAATAAAGTTGTAGTAAAGGGTAAGCTCTAGAGTCCATTTTTGAAAATGCTGCATTGACTGAAATCGAAGATATAGCTTCATACTTCCCATTTACTCCTATGTCGATGAATTTTCTAGACACCTGTGGAAAGGAAGAAATTAATGATGGCGAATGAGTTGTAAGGATGAACTGCTTTTTGTGATGCCAAGAGACATATTGTATAATGTCTGCTAATCTACGTTGCACATTAGGATGAATTGCTGCCTCTAGCTCGTCAATCAGTATTAAAGAATCGTTGGGAGCTTCGAAGATATCAACAAGAATATTTAGTAAAGATTCTTCTCCTGAAGCAGCATTGTAACTAGAGTATGGTTCATTAAGTGCTGCTACATTTGGAGTAATTAAGTAAGCCAGCTTATTTATATGAGAACCAATTTTGTGGATTTGTACAGGATTAGGAATCTCAAAAACATAATTAAAAGCTTGTTCAATATCTTCATGAACCCGTTCTTGAGGATATCGAGCTATCTTTCTAATTAGACTGTTAGAAAAATTTCTTGCAGGTAGTAAACGGTCTAAATCTATCAGCCGAACCTGTTTATCTCTAATTTGAGCATTAATTCTATTTAAATCCTTACTTGCCTTACCTAATCCAGTCCAAGATTGTTTACCAATTGCACGCTTACCTTCTCCTTGCCTGGGATCTATTCCGACCCTCCAAAAGAGTTCATATGAATAGCTTCTTACGGCAGATTCATAGGACGTGAAATTCAGAACGTCCCGCCATGTGTGTCTTCTGAAAACTGTATCCGGTTTAGTGGAATCGTACTTCATAAAGTTTTCATGACTACAAGCGATGAGTAATAAAATACTAGTTTTTCCTATTTTATTCGTGCCAGAAATTACCGTAACTGCATGATCCATTGAAAACTCAAGCTCATCAATGTGCCTGAAATTGTTGATCTTAACTTTGTTTAGAAAATATCGATAGCTGTTCTGATTTCCAGAAAATGTAGAAGGATCATACTTTAGCAAGTTGTTCTTAGCAGCCTTTATGTTTTGGAGATTTAGCATAGAATGTTTCTGAGTATTGCTGATAACACTTATGTAAAGTACACAGTGCACTATAATGCGCACTGCATCAAATGTATAATAAACCCGTTTGCACGTGTTTATATACGGTTAAAAAAATGTTTTCTCTTCTCGAATGATGCTGCGGGAAGCCGACTGCTGATCGGCTTGGTAAAGCCAAACTAGTATTTCCTGTCGATATATCCCAAGGCTACAGGCAAATCCCTTGGTATATCACAATACGCTATGAGATGGGTGCTATATTTTGGGTTGGGAGGGGGGTGAGACCTGACCTGTCCAACCTAAGCTTAGTTCGGCTCCCATGTTGCCTTACCTCAGGGTCGAGGTAAGCTTAGTTCCACCCTGTTGTAAGCTTAGGTTCACCCTGTTGTAAGCTTAGGTTGGGGCTCGGGTAAGCTTAGCTTCAGCTACCGATGGGTTTACGAATTTTTACTCAATGTCAGACATAGAGTCGATTGAACATCAAGTTGATTATATAGCGGCCAATGCTCGGTGTTGGAAGAAAGAAGATGGCCTAGATTTCAAATACGCAATTGGTAGTAGTTTGCTAATTAGAATCTTCGGAGTGGCTAGTGATTTGTATTCATAATTCTCTGTTAGAATATTGTCTAGGGGTGACAATATTTTCATAATTCAATGGATAGCATCAGGGAAAGAAAATATTGCATTAATTTTGGGGGATTACTGTATAATAAACCCCTAGATATGATTCGAAATATTGCTGCCCTATGTATGTTAATGTTGTTCACTTGCCACTTTGCAGTCGGTCAAGAAACGATTGATGATCAGTTTCAAAAATTCTATGAAAACAACACCTCTTCGTGGCAGGAGTATAAGCTGGTAAAGACACCTAAATTACAAGAGTTTTGGAAGATAGCAAGTGATACAGTTCGGGTGAAAAATGAAGAAATTGCTTCACTAAAATCAGAGATCACATCTCTAAATGGCCAAATCTCTTCGTTAACAGCTAAACTATCTACGATAGAAGGAGAGTTAACATTGAGTGAGACACTCAATGAGAGTATTACCTTCATCGGGATCGAAATGAACAAGGCTTCATACAATGTCATCGTATGGTTGATCATTTTTATTCTGGCTGTCGCTGTAGGTGTGTGCTATTATATGTACACGAGAAGTAACCGAGTAACGACTCTTTCACGAGCGTCTTTGGATGCGCTAGACGAAGAGTTTAAGGAGCATAAAGATAATGCTAGAGAGATACAGGTTAAGCTAAAACGAGAACTTCAAACTGCACTGAATACGATTCACGAGAACCGCCTCAATCACTAATTATACTTATTGGGCAGGATTTAATCCTTAGCTTTGCATCAGCTATTAAGATATGCAAAATGAAGTTCGAGGATTATAATATTGCCGATGAAATAAAGTCGAATTTGACCAAAATGGGTCTACTTCGACCAACCGATATCCAGTTCAAGTCCATCCCCGCTATACTAAAAGGGGAGGATGTTTTGGCCATTGCTCAAACGGGCACTGGAAAAACGGCTGCATTTGCTATCCCTGTAATCGAACGCATACAAAGGTCCCGCAATGCCAAGCGAGAAGATGGTATACGGTGCGTGGTAATGGTGCCTACTCGTGAGTTGGCCATTCAGATTTCTCAAGCCTTTGAGCGTATCGCCAAAGGGACCAAGGTTAAAATTTTCGGGTTGTATGGTGGAGTAGATCAGGATGCCCAGATACAGAAGTTGTCGAAGCAAGTCGATGTATTGGTGTCCACACCGGGGCGAATGTTTGATTTGGCGAGTCAGGGCTATATCCATTTTAATCGCGTAGAGCAACTCATCTTAGACGAGGCGGATCACATGTTGGCATTGGGGTTCATCAAGGATATTCAGGATCTTATCAAAATGCTACCAAAGAAGCGACAAACACTTTTCTTTTCTGCTACGATAGATGAGAAGATCAAAAAGGTAGCTTATTCTCTGGTCAATAAGCCCATTAGAATTCAAATCTCACCAAAAGACCCTGTGTCTAAGAATGTAGAGCATTTTGTAGCGTTTGTAGAAATGGATGACAAGCGTTTTTTCCTCGAAAGGGTAGTGGATGAAAACCCTGATAAAAAGATACTAGTATTCGTCAGGACTAAGGTGAGAGCTGAACGTGTGCTAGCGGCTATGCAGCGGGTGGATATCAAAGCGGACACTATACACAGTGGCAAGGAACAGAGCCAAAGAAATACAGTGATGTCTGATTTTAGGTCTGGGAAGAACAATCTTTTGATTGCTACTGACGTGACTGCAAGGGGTATTGATATACCCAATGTTGACTATGTGGTCAATTATGATCTACCAGAGGATCCTGAGTTTTATGTCCACCGTGTAGGTAGAACAGGGCGTGGCAAGAACAAGGGACAGGCCATGTCGTTTTGTAGTACTGAAGAAAAAGAACTCCTCAAAGAAATTGAAACGTATGTCTCGAAACCTATCCGTGTATTGGAAATCGATAAAGTAGCCTATGCCGATACGGTAGAACTGAGTGCGAGTCAGGAGAGAGACTGGAAGAGCTTGATTGTCAACGAAGAAACTCGACCAAAACCAGCCAAAAAGAAGAAAAAGAAGAAGTGAATTAGGTGAGTTCGGCCTGAATAGGAAATGTGATGATGAATTCTGTCCCATGACCGAGTTCACTTTTTACCTCAATCTCTCCGTTAAGTTTATGGACTAAGGCCTTAACGATCGAAAGCCCCAGTCCGCTGGATCCTTCGCCTGCAGTGGGCTTTGCAGAGAGCTTTTGAAACATCTCAAACATGATTTTTTGGTCTTCTGGACTAATTCCTGGTCCTTGGTCTTTGATGCTAATACAGAAGTGCTTATCGGATGATTGAAGGGATAGAAAGATGCTAGTCCCAGGCTGAGCAAACTTCATGGCATTGGTGAATATATTGTCTAATATCCGTGTGAGTACGTCCTTGTCCGACTTAATCTCTAGCTGTTGTAGATCGTTAGTGAGCACTAGCGTTTGCTCTTTCTTTGCCAAGTCATTTTGATAATTTTCTATCCACGTATTGATGAACTCATTTAGGTTGAATTCTATCGTTTTCAATTTGATATCGAACTGTTTCATCCCATTGACATAGAGCAAGTCACTGATGAGTAGATCGCCTTGATTGATAAGTCTCCTTATCAGTTGAATGTATTTCTCTTGTTCTTCGTTAGTTTCACCGGACTTTGTGACCAGATGGATCAGTCCTTTAATGTTGTTTAACGGAGCACGGAGGTCATGAGCTACTACGCCTATCATTCCGTCTTTTTGTCGATGGAGATCTTCTAAAAGATTGTTTTTGGTCAAAATATCTTGATTGTATTGGGTTAGCATTTGGGCTTGTAGTTCCAATTCTTCTTTTTGTTTGACTACTTCTGCTGTGCGGTACTTTACTTCTTCTTCGAGTGCTCTTTTCTGATTATAGATTAATTTCATCCTGAGTTGGTAGATGAAATAGATCAAGGTCAGACCTGCTAAAAGAACGTAGAGCTTGAACCACCAAGTATTATACCACGGCGGGAGAATAATGACTCTTAGTTTGGTAATGGTGTCAGACCATTGGCCTTCGCTGTCCGATGCCTTGATACTCAAAAGGTATTCTCCTGGCGTAATGTTGGTATAGGTGACGAACCTACGTTTGGCGTCTGTCTCTATCCAGTCCTGTTCGAAGTTGTATAAGCGATAGGCGTACTTAACTTGATCTGGATCTATGTAGTTGAGCGATGAAAATTCGAAACTAAAAACGGACTGTTCATCTGTTAGTTTAATCGTAGGAATATCATCTGAACTTTTTGTTGTATAGTTTTCTAGCGGAACAGTTTTGTTGAATATTTGAAAGTTGGTAATAGCAACTCTAGCGTTTTGGCGCGAGTCAATGATGCTGTCTGGGTGAAAGGAATTGTACCCATTGGTTCCACCAAAGTGCATTTTTCCGTCATGAGTCTTGATGCATGACTCTAAGTTGAATTGATTGGTTCTTAGCCCCGTACTGAAGTTTCGTATTGCTCTGGTCTCTGGGTCGAATTTACTGATTCCTCCGTTGGTACTAATCCATAGATTGCCATGGTCATCCTCGAGAATACTCGAAATATTCTCATTCGCTAAACCATCAATTGCTGCGAAATGGGAGAAGTTTTCTTTTTCAGGGTTGAATAGGTTAAGCCCACCACCTTGGGTGCCAACCCATATCCTATCTTTGGAGTCTTGAAAAATTGTATGAATCGCATTGTTAGAGATGCTTGTACTGTCGCTCTCGTCATGAAGAAATCGCTTAAACTCCCCCGTATTTCTATTCATTCTATTTAGTCCATGGCTAGTGGCTAACCAGAGTGTGTTTTCATTTTCTATAAAAATAGACCAGATGTTTTCGTTGCTAAGTGCAGACGGATCTTCGTAGTTCCACCCAAAACTGATGAACTTATCTTCGTTGCGGATATATTTATTGAGCCCACCACCAATAGTTCCTATCCATAGGTCGCCTTTCTCATCTTCTTCGATAGACCATACATTGCCATTGTTTAGTTTTCCTTGATCAGAGTAGCTGGCAAAATATTTTTTGATTTCGTTGGTTTTCGGGTCTAGTCGGTTCAATCCTTGGTTGTAGATACCCAGCCAAACGTACTCATGGGAATCAATGAATACTTCCATGACGGAGACACCACTCAAGCTATTGGGATCATTGATGTCTGCAGTGTAATGGGTATATTCGTGCGTAGCAGGGTCATATCGATCCAGTCCACTGTGATCTACAGCAATCCATAGTTTATTGTCTTGATCTTGAGCAAATGAGGTAATGTTGTTGCCTTGAATTCCTTGTTGATCGAGTGGGTTATAGGTGATGTGTTTGAACGAAGTATAGCTAGGGTGAAAATAGCTAACGCCTCCACTATAAGTGCCAATCCATATGGTGCCATTGTGATCTTCGTAGATGCACCAAGCTTCATCACTGCTAATCGATAGCCCATTGATATCATCATGTTTAAAATGTGAAAAACTATCGTCAGTAGGGTTGTAGAGGTTTAACCCGAATTGAGAACCTACCCAAAGATTATCTTTCGAATCAAAACAAAGTGATCTTATCTGTCCTTGGCTAATACCGTTCTTTTCATCTGGGGAGTAAGTATAATTAGTGATTTTCTGCGTGCTTTTTTCAAGTTTACTCAGTCCACCCTCAGCCCCTATCCAGATATTGCCATTTTTGTCTTCTGTAATGTCCCAAACACTACTATTAATCTGATCCCCATCTTGTAGTATGATCCTCTCGAAATGGTCATGAGTTGGGTTGTAACGGTTGATGTATTGCCCAACTGTACCTATCCATAGTGAGCCTTCTTGGTCTTCGTAGATGTTCATTACCCAGTCTTTTGATAGACTAGTGGAGTCTCGGGGGGAATTTTGATATCGAGTAATCTTTAGGTTGGGGAATTGATCGAGGTTTTCTATCTTATTGAGTCCACCACCAAATGTCCCTGCCCAGATGTTGCCATTTTGATCTTCCAGAAGCGACCAGACTGAATTGTTGCTGATACTATTGGTGTTTTCAGTACTGTGCATAACACGGTCGAATTGCCCTGTTTTTTTATCGAACCGGTTGATACCATAGCTAGTTGCCACCCATAGATATCCTTGCTGATCCTCTATTATATCTGTGATGAAATTGGATGAGATGGATTTGGGGTGATAATGGTCGTTGTTATAGGTAGTGATTTGGTATCCATCATATTTATTGAGTCCATCGAAGGTGCCAATCCATATGTAGCCTTCGCTGTCTTGTAGGATCGTTTTGACATTGGCATGTGAAAGCCCTTGGGATATGCCCAAATGATTGAACCAGATATTGTCGTGAGTACCATTGGCGATTGTCCGATAGTGTATGGACAAACACATAGTGACTATTGCCAATATGTACTTGATATGTTTAGGTTTGAAAATCATCTCATTGGTCTACAGTCAACTCTGTTAGGATATTAATTAGTCTAACGGTGTTGACTTTGAAATAAGATAATACGGATGGACAGTGAATCTAATTGGTTAAATGTTGTTAAAAATTGTTTTACGGGTTCTGTAATATAATAATCAAAGTATAAAAGTTCGGTTCTTATATAGGATTATTTTTTGAAAACAGCTGTCTGTTAAATTTTACTTCTATGCGTGTCAATGATGGTTAAGTAATTGTATATGAATATTTTATGAGCTACTGGTAGTGTCAGTGTTTTAGACGTTAGATAATGAGACACTCATTGGAATAAATTACTTAAACAACGCATAGCGCACTCCAGCAAAACCTCTGATCCCTTGATTGGGAGCATATACATAGGATGGGTCGAATGTTAGGTTGTTAGGGTTATCTATCGGATCATTTACATTTTCGTCAAATGGATCGTGTGCTCTGGCGATACTGTTGGCTGGAGGAGTGAAATTGAGTAGGTTTTTGATACCACCATATATCTCAAGTCCGTTGATGAATTTCTTCGTGATTTGAATGTTTTGAATACTGTACCAAGGAGAGTAAGCTGGACGGTCGTCCTCTGGGCCTAAGAGAGGTAGTCTCATCGGTCCATATAGGTTGCCAGTATAGTCTATCGAAATTAATGAAGCACCAAAAGTATAACCGATGTTCCATACACCTGAGACCTTTTCGGTCAGTAGTTGTCTTCTCTTCACGCCATCTTCTTCTATACTCACGTCTATGATGCTAGTCCCTACTAGTGCACTGAGTCCGCTATGCCATGATAGGTCGAGGTTGAGCGATACACCTTTAGATACTGCAGACCCATCTAAGTTTGCATAGCGAATTTCGTTTGGGTCAGATTCATAGTCGGGTACGATACGATTGTCAAAGTAGGTATAGAAAACACTCGCATCAATCCCAATGTAATTTTGGTGATTGGTGATAATTTTTTTGACAAAATTAAGGTTAACGTTCCAAGACTCCTCTGGTTTTAGCTCTTCTTCGAACACCACATCCCGAGCGCCTGTTAATGCCGCATGGTCTTCTGTGAACACATTTGCTACACGGTAACCATTTCCTAGACTGAGTCGCAGGATATTTTTTTTGTTGGTCGTGTTCCATTTGTAGTTGATGCGAGGAGACCAGATACCACCATGCAGAGAGTTGTAGTCGTAGCGGACTCCTAAGAGTATCTTATTTTGGTTATCGATCCTAAAGTCGTCTTGGAGGTATGCTCCTGGCAAGTGTGTGATGGATGGGCTGGTTGTTGCTACTGTATTGTCGTTGTAGTAGGTATATCGGTAGGCAGCACCCAAGAGGAACTCGTGACGCCCCACAGGTCTATGCCAAGTCAGTTGACCGAATCCAATGTTTTGCTGTGCCTGAAAGGAAAGGTCACCATAATAAGAATCTTGCTTGTGACCATTGGCACTGAATTGAAAATTGATAATTTCTTCCACAGGTAATTGGTATGTACCAAAGGTTTCCCATCGTTTAGTATAGATACTTTCGCCATAGACCGTGTCATCTCCTCGGTCTTCGGGTGTCCATTGCATTTCTCCTCCCCACCGATCTTCGTACACGTAGCGCCCCGCTAGAGAGAGCTGGCGGTTGTTTTTTCGTTTCATCGTCCATTTGTTGAATAGCGATATGCGATTTTGTAATGTTAAATCCGTGAAATTGTCCCCGTTGTTGTCAATGGGGTTTTGATAGTAGAAATAATTGATTCCTACCAGCGTGTGTGACTTGTTCCCCGTATTGAGTTTAAGTCCAATATCAGTATTGACCTCTCCCCAGCTAGTCGCAAATGCGTCCGTCGAAACGGTCGGCGTGTTTTCAGGGGTTTTGGTAATTAGATTGATCAAACCGCCAACAGCCTCAGACCCATAAAGTGTGGAGGCAGGACCTTTTACAATTTCTACTCTTTCTATCAACGACTGAGGTATTCCAGTCAGGCCATATACGGAGGACAAACCGCTAACCAAAGGCATACCATCGATGAGAACCATAGTATAGGGGCCTTCCAAACCGTTGATATGGATATCACCAGTGTTGCACACGTTGCAATTGATCTGTGGTCGCACACCGTTGATGTTTTGCATGGATTCAAAAACTGATGGAGTTGGATTGGCTTTGAAGAATTTAGGGGAGTAAACATCAATGGAAACCGCGCTCTCCATCTTGCTAATTTCGGTCATGGTACCAGAGACCACCACTTCATCCAATGCTGTCGCAGATTCTTCTAGATCAACGGTCAAAGCGCTCAGAGAGGCCTGATGTACTACCGTTACTTTTTCACTTTTGAATCCCATGATCGATACCAATATATCATAGCTACCATAACTGAGGTCTGTGAGTCTTAGGATCCCTTTTGTATTGGTTGTGCCACCTCGGTTTGTGCCTTTGATCCCTATGGAGGCAAACTCTACTGGCTGTCCCTCACTATACACCTTGATTTCTAATGTCCCTGCGGACTGTGCCCATATATAACATGGTACAAATATGAGTATCAGTAATATTAAGTAATGCTTCATGCTTCTGTTTTTAGCTTTGCAAATATATTAATTTAGACATGGCTAAAAATATAATAATGTATAATTAAAATATTAATTAGTCTGGTGAAATACCCTAAACCAAGAAGCAGGTTTAGGATGGTAATGATTTGTTCTTATTTTGATAACCTACTCATAGAATGGATTGTGATGTGGGATCGATTTTTTTGCGTCCTATTTACAATTAACAAATCATATTGATCATACAGCAAATGAGAATTATTAGGCTATTACCAGCAGTTATAATTATTCTTCAGTTTTCGTGCAGCAGCGTAACGAGGGAGAAACAAGTATTAAAAATAAAGGGGAGTGAGTCGATGCATGAGACTTTCGATGCATTGAAGCGAGATTTTGAAAAATTACAAGACACCCTATCTCTAGAGATAGAGGGGGGAGGGAGTCGTACGGGGTTGATGGCGATCAAAGATCATTCGGTGGACATAGGCTTGTCGTCTTATGCGTTTGATTTGGACTCTGTATTAGGAGCTAATCATGGTGTGAAAGAACAAATAGTCGCCTATGATGGGATCGTAATTATCAACAATGATCTCAATCCAATAGAGCAGTTGACTCGCGAACAAATCGGTGGAATCTATCGTGGTGAGATCGTAGACTGGAGTGAGCTAGGCGGAGAGCCTGGCAAGATCATGCCTGTTATGAGAGATCAAAACTCAGGAACGCAGAAGTATTTCTCAGAATTTTTTGAGTTGAGTACTATTTCGGAAGATGCAGTGATCGCATCAGAAAACAATGAAATCGTATCCAAAGTATATGAGGACAAGAGAGGAATCGGTTTTATTGGGTTTGCGTATGTAACACTCAATGTAAGAGAACTACAACTACCCTCTATCAAGGAGAAGGATACGTTTTTTATCGCGCCATCATTTAAGACGATTCGCCAGGGAGAATACCCGCTCCGTAGAGGACTTAGAATGTACTATGAGGATAAAGAGAATGCTAAAGTTACTTCCTTTTTATCCTATTTGTCCAGCGAACGAGCGCAGAACATCATAGAGGGAAATGGCTTGATCTCAAATGTGTCTGGCGAAGAACCGCTACTGACTGAAGAAGGGTTGACGATACTTTGATCTTTATGCAATAAACAATGACGTCCTCGCTTCGAGCGAGAACGTCATTGTATCAACCTCAACTAATCATCGGCATGTACTTGTCTTTATTGTCTAGGATCGCCCAGAGATTGATCGCTAGCATCACCAAGACAACGACCAATGTCGACGGATCATGTACAATGTGGTGGATCACGATCCCCACCATCACAGGTAATATCACTATCGCACCCAAAGCACGCAGCTTTGGTATCGCAATCAATATCCCTCCGACCACTTCGATGAATCCCACCAGAGGAAACAACCAACCGATCTTCGCAAATGCACCAAAAAGCGCCATTTGCTCCTCGCTCATCTCTGGCATAGGCATGTAGTTAAGAAATTTGTTCAAGCCTGAGTTGACCATCATCAACCCAAACAGTACCGTCAGTACCAATAGTATTTTACTTTTCATAGTTCAGTTTGTTTATGAATACATGCTAAACAGCATACACGTAAAAATGATCCAATGTTGGATAAAAAACAATAGAATAGTCAGGGCATCTGTCACACGCTAAGGTAGCTACTATACTAGATGATATCAGCTTTTTTCCTTAACCGGACGGTAGATCATCACTTTACCTTTGGTGACTTGGTCGAGCCGAAAGTTGCTCACACCGACTTTCTTGCCCCACTCTCCTGTGTTTTGATGTGCGATCTCGTAGTTCATGGGTTCGTTGACTTGATAGACGATGGCAGTGTGCTGCGCCATGGTCGCCGAATAGGTTGTATTTCCATCCTTCCATTTCATCTCCACATTCTCGAATTGGATCAGGTCTCCTGGTAGTATATCTTCTTTCTTTGGGTTCAGTTTTCTACCATAGATACTGATGGTTTTCATCGAGCTCCTGTCAAAATAAGCCCCAGAATACTTCAACGCACCAGCTGCCAGATCCCAGCATTCGCCACGGTCAACCTTGGTTCCCATGACACTATCCACATACTGGACGACCTTCTGGTTGAGCTCGGGCAGCTCGGTCTGGAGTGACAAACTAATGAGCAGTACAGACAAGACAGATTTGATCATAACAAATGTTGTTTTTGGTTCGGCTAGTCAAACGAAATAAGAACTGATGAGTTGTCTACTTCTGTGTTTCGTGAGGATACGAATATATGGCCAGTACTTTTGCTCTGCTTCGTGTCTCACAAGTCAAAGCTTTAATCTTATCAGATAAATAACAGGGAATCTGGGGCA
The DNA here is from genome assembly GCF_900142205.1 of Reichenbachiella agariperforans. Classification (GTDB taxonomy): domain Bacteria; phylum Bacteroidota; class Bacteroidia; order Cytophagales; family Cyclobacteriaceae; genus Reichenbachiella; species Reichenbachiella agariperforans. Next base: position 22,178 of record NZ_FRAA01000004.1, on the reverse strand, counting down.
TGACTGATCGAGAGAATGCTCCTATGGTACATGGATTATAGCGTCCCCTATGACGCACCGGGAGTGTCATACAATATCGTATAAAGTCATTCTACGATTCTCACTGACAAATGTGGGGAAACCAATACAAACAGGTGAGGATGATCAAATGTTAGGGAATTAACAATATTCAAAAACCTTTTGATGGAGGATACGATTACCTTTATTAGAAATACATAACAATCAATTTTACAAAATGAGAAACATTGCTTTATTCAGTCTGTCATTGCTATTTACGGTATTGGTCAGCTGTACACCCAAAAAGAAAGAAACACCCATGGAAAACAAAACAGAGCTACCTGTAGAAGAAAGCTCACTTCAAGAAACACTCGATGCGAAAAAGGCAGATTTCAATGCGAAAGCCTCCGACGAGAAAAAGAAAATCTATGCAGAAGGCATCGCAGCTGTCTCGGAAAGTGGCGTACTTCAAAATGCTAAAAATGTGGGCGATCAGGCACCTGATTTTACGCTGAAAAATGCACTTGGAGATGAGGTTTCGCTCGGCGATTACCTCCAGAAAGGTCCCGTCGTACTCACATGGTATCGCGGAGGGTGGTGTCCTTATTGCAACCTGACTTTGAATAGTTTGCAGTCTGAACTACCTAATTTTCAGGCAGAAGGTGCGAATTTACTTGCTCTCACGCCTGAGCTACCAGACAAATCTATTTCAACGAAAGAAAAAAACGAATTGGAATTTGAAGTGCTCAGTGATATTAGCAACACGATCGGTAAAGAATACGGTATCGTTTATCAGCTGACAGATGAAGTTGCTGATAGCTACCAAAAAGGCTTTGACTTGCATGGCTATAACGGTGACGAGAGCGACGAGCTACCACTCGCAGCGACATACGTAATAGATACAGATGGTAAGATCACCTATGCATTCTTAGATGCTGAGTATCGCAACCGTGCGGAACCATCAGAGATCATCGCTGCATTACAAGCACTCAAGAAGTAGTGGATAGCTTTCACAGTACTTAAAAGGAGCTGGACTTAAAACAAGAAGGGTCGGAACACCTCTGCTCCGACCCTAAATCCAAACCACCTAACCTGATCTTTATTTCAGTCTATAGTTGAGACCAGCACCATACATGGCACCAATACGACTGAGAGTTGCTGCATTTCTTATATTATCTGTATCAGAGACATTACCAGTATTGGTAATGTCATTGCCAAATACATAAAGGGATATCTTATCATTTAATAGCTTTTTTTCAAGTCTTAAGTTGACTATCGTTCGTCCACTATTTTTTGCTACTACAGTGGGAGAGGTTGTTGCTGGAGGCAATGACTCTTCAGTTAGCGTTGGATATCTCTCTGTGTCGTAATAGTAGTTGGACTCAGTCCAAAAAGCAGAAGTCTGAATTAAACTTGCCGTAACGTTGAAACCTTGACTGAACGAATAATCTGCTTTGAGTCTAAATACGTGCTTGGGCATGAAGGGGGTAGAGGGTGTCGGGTCTTCTGTGATACCGCTGATGTCAAAGTCTCTATTTTCTTGGTATTCCCATGTGGTCTCAGACCAAGCGTGAGAAGCTTCGAAAATTAACCCTTGCATTGGAAAAAATTTGATGACAGTTTCAGTACCGATACTTTCTCCACTCACATAGTTACCATAGAGATAATAGTCAGTGACTCGATCGTCTGTGATGGATTTTTGATCGATTAAAATAGCAGCTCCTGGGTTGGCAGAAACACCATCAGTAATGTAAGTCTTAAAGAAGGTCGCATTTAGCTGAACTTTGTCCCCTAGATGGCTTTTGATGCCAAATTCCCATGTTTGGAATTTGGAAGGAGAAGTTTCAGAACCATTTTTTGCAGCTAAATTTTGAACACCTTGATTACGGGTTTCAGCTTGAATAGCTGCTTGACCAGCCTCAGATGCAATAAATGCGTTTGCAGTAGCATCTGCCGTAGCATCATCGGCTCCTGCATTGATGGCTTGTTGATATGCTATGTCATAAACCTCTTTTGTGATGAGTTGTGTAACCGCAGTGGGGGTTTGTAGCAAGAATACGTTGACGTTGGTACTGTTGAAGCCTGGGGTAGTATAAGATTGGGTAAACCCTCCCCATAGTGTAATGTTTTTGTTAGCAATGAAAGAGGCTTTGGCCATAGGTGAGAAGTAGTACTTGTCGTTGACCAGAGAATAGTTCTCTGCTTTGATTCCAAGTACAAGATTTAGCTTTGTATCCAATAACTTGATTTTGTTTTGAACGAAGGCACCTTTGATGGATTCATTGGCTTGAGGGTCGACGTAGTTTATGTAATCTGTGGACTTGATATTATGTACGTCAAAATCTACAATACGGTAGTTGATACCCACACTGAGGTCGTTGTATTGTCCGAGAGAAAGGTTGTCTTGAATTTCAAAATCATAAATAGCATTAGAGATATTCATTCCTCCCCCTCCACGGTAAAAGTCGTTCTCAATGTTGGTAGATGCTCTGACAAATAAACTGTGTGTGTCATTGAACGAATGATCAAATCGTACATTGGCTACTGTACGGTTTGCACTTACCTCGGTGTATTGTAAATCATCGTCTCTTGTAAGTAAAAAACTCTGATCAAAGACGCTTGTATATACATTTTGTTGATAGCCATTGTGGTGTAGGCGAGCAGATATTTTTGATTTTTCGGTCAGGTCGAAATTTAATTTAGCTCCCCAACTGTAGTAATTGCTTTCGTCGTAATTTTCGGTAAAAGCAGTCGTGATACTTGTACTGTTACCGTCTTCGTCTTTTCCAGCCATAGATTCCCATCCAGAGAAGTATCGGTACTTAGCATAGCCAGAGACGGCTACTTTCTCCGAGATTTTTCCTCCAGCTCTAACAGATACAGCAGCATAGCCTGGTGCTGCACCTTCTGCTTTGATGTTAATACCATCGTATTTTTCAGGATTTTTGGTGAATATGTTGACAACACCCGTTGCGGAGTTGGCACCATAGACCGTTCCACCAGAGCCTTTGATCACTTCAATTCGGTCTATTTCATCTAATGGGATATCGAAGTTCTGAAAAGATAATACGGAACCCATTAAATCTTGAATTGGGGTGCCATCGAGTAGATATAGTACTGTTCCTGGGTCGGAGTTTTCTGTAGTGGAATTGCGAATCGAAGAATATACGTTGCTGTATGAAGTTTGAACGCCCCAGTAGCCAGGTACATTTCTCAGTGCTTCGTGCAGGGTGGTCGCACCCGACTTCATGATGTCATCTGCGGTCAAAACATAAATGGATGACGCTACATCTTGTAGTCTTTCGGCTTTTTTGGAAACCGAAGTGACTTCCATGTTCATTAGGTCTTCGAGTGACATATCTAATATGTCTTCGTCGTTTTCTTGTGCCTGCGCTAGACCTATGCTCAGTACGAGCATAATTAGGGTTAGCAGGTAGCGAGGTTTGTTTTGATTTTTCATTGTATTAAGTTTTAGGTGTTGGTAATTACTAGACAGTCCTCTTCCGCCCTCAAATGCGATTTGAGAAAATCAGAGTTACTAGAATTTTGTTATCGTGTGTAAGTAGGAACTTAGTTGATAGACTGACCGAGGGCTAAGAGTTTAGAACTCGGAACCATATTCTTAGATTCTATGTTGTTTTTGTCTATTTTGAAGCGCAGTTTTCCAGCTTCTAAGAAGAAACCAATATCTGCTCCTCTACCCACTTTAGAGCTATTGTCTGAAATGAGTAGGATACTCTTTTTGTTAATGAATGAAGTATAGAGACTTAGGTTCTTTTCTTCTGATTCAGGTACGTAGAGCATTTGGCATTTTGCGGCATCAGATGCTGAGTTGATGGAGATAACCTGCATATTCCCTTTACTCGCAGCGAATGACTCCAGTTTATCCTTTACATCAGAGGTGCCTACTATACCTACTGTCATTGGGCTAGGTGTGGTAGACCACTGTACATATTCTGAGAATTTGTATATAAATAGAGCCTTGAACTTGCTCTCTTGCGCTTGAGCACTGTAGTTGATGACTAGGGTGCTGATGAGCAAAGCGGTTATTATGAATGTTTTTTTCATCATGGTATTCGTAAAATAGATGAGTTGATTATATGATTCTGTTATCTTAATGTAAACTGGCTAGCGAACTCTTTCAGTGAGGCAGCTACCTTGGTCAACCTTTCGGATTTTTCACTGTAGTTATTCATCCCAGATGAAAGTTCAGTCGCTGAACTAGCAATTTCTTCTGTACCTGCTGCGGTCTGCTCTGCGATGACTACCACCGATTCGGTAATAGATACCACTTGGCTAATATCCTGTCCTTGTGCTTTGGTTGCATTCACAATATCTTCAGAGAGTGCTAGCGATTGATTCGTGGACTCTGCTATGTCTTGGAAAGCAACGGATGCTTCTGTAGTGGCAGACGATCCTGTACTTACACTCTTGTTCATGGTTTCCATGACTTTAGAGGCCTGCTGTGTATCTTTTTGTACGTCTTCTACTAGTTTTTCAATTTCTTGTGCGGAATTTCTAGAATCCTCTGCGAGTTTTCTAATCTCCTCGGCAACTACCGCAAAACCACGACCAGCATCACCTGCTTGAGCTGCTTCGATGGCAGCATTCAGTGCGAGTAGGTTGGTTTGTGAGGCGATATCTGTGATCACGCCCAGGACTCTGCTGATCTCCGCAGAACGCTGTGTGAGTACGTTGATCGAAGTGTAAGTTTCCTTGGCATAGGTGTCAATCTCACCCATGGCACTACCGATGTTCTCGATCATGGCTCTACCACGCTCACTTTTGAGCACCCCTGCTTTGGCAGCATCGTTGATAGATTCTGCTTTAGCTCCCATCTGTACCGATGAGCTGAGGATTCCTTCTACGAGCGTTGATGTTTCGTCGACCTTCACCACCTGGTTCTGAGCACCAGAACTCATCTGTGCGATGGCAGAAGCAATTTCGTCTGTGTTTGCATTCATTTCTACGCTGGCATTGAGCATTTCCACGGAGGATTCATCTACAATGTTGGCGTTGGATACGATATTAGAAATCAGTGTACTCAGGTTTACCAAAGCACGCTCTAGGCTATCCATGAGTTGTTTGATCTCTCCCTTGCCTTGGCCTTCATATCTAGCTCTTAGGTCCCCTTCTGCCATGGCAGATACGATTCTTTTGACTTCCATGATCGGTGTAGCAAATGATTGGAGCAGATCATTGACCGCCTGTGCTAGGTCTTTCCATGCACCATCTTTATCCTCTACGTTGATTCGTGAATCCAGCTGTCCTTCCTGACCAGCTAGTTTTACTACATCGTTGGTTTCTTCGATGACACGAGTTAGATTGTTTCTCATTGATAGGAGAGCATTTCCTAATACGTCTTCGCTGCTCAGTGCGGTGAAGTTTGCATTTAGATTTCCTCGACCGATTTGGCTTGCAAATTCTGATGAAGAGGTGAACCCTTCGATTAGAGAATTGATTCCTTCACTCATGCTGCCGATTTCATCCCTGTTCTTAACATGTATGCTTTCAGGGATTTTACCCAATTGGATTTGGCTGATTTTATCCTGGAGTGATTTGATCGGTAGTGTAATGTTTCGCGATAGCCAATTGGATATGATGAAAGCAAATACGGCTGCTAGCACACCCAATACGATGATGTTAATCGTGAGGCTGCTGAAAGACTCCTGCATGGTTTCCTTTAACTCATCGGAGTGTTGGTTTTTGACAGCTATGGTAGCATTGAGTCTATCGATGAGGTCGTCACTCTGTGGTACGATGTTACTTTCGATCAGGTCTTCGCAGATGAATACCGTCATAGGGTCTTCATAATCCATTCCACTTTGGAGACTCTCCATGACTGTGGTTTGGTCTGCGAGTATGAGTTCAAAAGCATCAACGATCGACCGTATTTCTTCTCGTTCTTCCTCCAGCGCTAACTGGTCGACCATTGATAGTATCTTCTCTTTCTGTGCGGGATAGATCGTACTGTGAATCTCCGCTAGCTTTTCTTTGTCCTTTTTATAGGTACTGATATAGACCCAGTTGGTGCTATAGGTTTTACTGTCCGTGATGAGCCTATTAAAGTCTCGGAGTACGGTCAGCGTAGGGTTGACATCATTAGAGATCGTGTTCAGTACTCCTATACTCGTATTGAGCGTCAGTGAGGTGTACAGAACGTTAAATAAGATCACTAGTATTAGAATCAAAAAACTGGTCCTAATTTTCTTGCCAATGGTGACGTTGATATTGCTAAAAAAATCTTTAACCTTATTCATGGTAAAGTCGGTGTTTGGATTGTACTTATTCTAGTTAGAAGATATTAAATAGTCAGGTTAACTAAACCTTCTGCCTAGGACTGTTATACTCGTCTCTGAGATAAAAATCTAAGGCAAAAGTAGCTACACTGCAGGGTATAAAACAATTGGTCAAAACCCATATTTTTAAGTTAGGTGATTTTGCCTAGGAATGACATGTGTATTAGAATAGCTGGGTATTGAGATATTAAACAATAGGTTTTTGATTGTTTATATCGAGTAAATGTATGTTCTTCTCTTGCTGAAATCACCTCTAACTAATTTGTCTATATAGGCTTATTGTAAAATATAATTTTATTTCTATACTCTGAAACTATCGCTATGTTTCTTTCCATATTTATGGGGATGGACTGCATGTTATATGTATGTTAAGAGATTTACCTACCTATTTGTAGTGATTTTTTCATGTTTTATCACAGGTGTTTTATTGTGGTTGTCTTGTTGATGTAGTATCCAGCTCAGTACTGGGCCGATAGCCAATGCTGGGAGCGCAAAATAGAGACCAAAGCTCCTATATAGATACCCTATGCATAGGAGACTAATGATGGTGATTGCATAACCTATACAATTGACCAATGTTAGTGCGCTGCCTTTGAGATGAGCGGGTGCGCTATTTGCTACGAGCGTAGAGAACATCGGAGAATCTGCAATCACCAACCACCCCCACACCAATAAGAAACCATAAATAAGTGGAGGGTACCCTATGATGACAAGTAGTCCTGCTCCCAAAGCACATAATCCTGACCCCAATAGGTTAGCGTATGCAATTCGCGAGGGTTCGATATGTTGCGATAGTCGGCCAGCGACTATACAAGCTACACTACCTATCCCTATGACTCCAAAGGAAAGTATCGATGGACTGATAGATGTCTCAGAAGAGACCGAAAAACTAATAATAGCAGGGACGAGTGCCCAAAAAGTATAAAGCTCCCACATGTGACCGAAGTAGCCTAATGCTGCCGAAGTGAATTTTTTGTCTCTGAATATGAGGAAGGTCTGATTGAGTTTTATTTTTTGAGCGGGTCTACGGTGTGGCCCATCTGGTACGAATATTCGTATCAGTATACCGCCCGTAGCGCATAGTGCAGAAGTGCTGACAAAGACAACCTGCCAAGATAGATCATTAAAGCTACCACGGAGTAGGTGAGGTAGTGCAGTACCTATCACTAGTGCTCCTATTAGGTAGCCTAGTGATTTTCCTAGCCCTTTTTGAGAGTAATCTGCGGCGATTTTCATGCCGACAGGATAAATTCCAGCTAAAAAGAAACCTACTAGAAACCGTAGAGATGAGAAATATAGCAAAGATGGAGTGACCCAAGTGATGGCATAGTTAGCAGATGCTCCTATTAGCGCACTGATCAAAAAGACTGTTGAAGGCGAATATTTATCCGTCAGGTTGAGTAGTGCGTAACTAAGCGTACCTGCTATGAAACCCAACTGCACTGCAGATGTCAGTACACTCATTGCATTATCGGGAAAACTATAGGCCGTGATGAGTTGGTCAATCACGGCATTACTAGCGAACCAAATAGAGGTGCAGCCAAACTGCGCAATGACGATAGTAGAAAGGATTCGGTTTTGTTTCAAAATATATGTTTCAATGTATAAGAACCCAAATCCTTCTCTTTCGGTTCAGTGGTACTTATTTTTCTGTGATTTGGATGCCTGCCATTTTGAGGTGGTCCCAATATTCTGGGTAGGACTTGACCACTACCTCTGGTTCGTTGATCACTACATCGCAAAGCATAGATACAGGTGCAAGTGCCATCGCCATGCGGTGGTCGTCATAGCTATCGAACGTGACAGGAGCAGTGATCACATGATCCTTTGGCATAGGAGTGAGTACCCATGTGCCTGGTTTGGTTTCTTCTAGTTTGGCACCTAGTTTGGCAAGCTCGGTAGCCATGGCGGCTGTACGGTCGGTTTCTTTGATACGAAGACTTTCTAGCCCTGTCATTTCTAGACTTACACCTTTGACCGCTGCACATACGAATACTGTCTGTGCTAGGTCAGGGCAGGATTTGAAGTCTATCACCATGTGTGCTTTGTGGTCACATTTGGTTAGTGTGACCGCATTGTCAGTGAATACAGATTTTACACCGATTCCTTCCATGATCTGTGCTATGGCACTATCGCCTTGGTTGGATTTCTCTCTTAGTCCCGTAAGTGTAACCTCTGCTTCTGATGCCATGGATACGAGACTGTACCAGTAGCTAGCGCCTGACCAGTCGGATTCTATGGTATAGCTGTTGGCTTGGTAGTTTTGAGACGCTACGGTGATAGATTGCTCTTCGAACTGACTGTCTATACCGAAGTGTTTCATGAGGTTGAGCGTCATCTCTATGTATGGACGACTATATATTTCTCCTTCGAGATGGATGGTTAATCCTTCTGGTAGTGTCGGAGCGATCATTAGTAGCGCAGATATGTATTGGCTGCTGATGTTGCCAGGGATCGTGAGACTGTTTGTTTTTTGCGATTGAAATGGCTCGAACTGTAGGGGTGGGTAGCCTTCTTCTCCTAGGTAGCTGATGTTAGCACCTAGGTCGTTGAGTGCCTCAGCGAGTATCTTGATGGGACGCTTGCACATGCGTGGTGTACCTGTGATTTGTCTTTGGGTCGATCCCATGGCAAGGTAAGCCGTCATAAAACGCATGACCGTACCTGCATCTAATACGTCTAGCTTTTCGTCATCAGAGGACAGCAGGCGCTTCATCGTGACAGTGTCCCGTGCAGTCGAGAGGTTATCTAGTGACGCTTGGTTGCCACCTAGTTTTTGAATCAAAAGAGCCCTGTTGCTTTCGCTCTTGGATGAGGTCAAAGGAACAGTTAATGATAGTTTGGCTTGGTGTTTTGCAAGGAATAATGCGTCACTCATATTTTCTAGTCTTAGATTATTCGGCAATATTAATCCGAAAATCAGACAGGCACTAGATAGATTGATGGATTTTGAAACCGAATTATGGTTTTACGGATGAGGAGAGATAAAAAGGTGGAGGGAATGGTTCGTTTGACCTGTTTCAGCCAAATATTATTTGGAGAGGGAGGTAGGAGAAACCGTACTTTGAATAATAATCTGAGTTTTAGCCATCCCCTACATTGTTAGCATCGATGAAAATATATATGATAATATTTAGGGGGATGAGCCATCTAAAATTGTATTATCAGCGTATATATACCCACTGCTCACTAAGGTGTGAGAGGCATGAGGATTGAATGAAAAAGATATGAAAAAAGCAAGAAAAAGTATCGTACCTACACTGATCGCAGGTGTCACTGCGACAGTCTTAGGATTGGCTACCTACTCTATCATTAAGAATGATAGAGTGGTTCAAAAAGTGAATCGAGTGGATTCTAAGAAGAAACAAGAGCGGATGTTTATCTAGCCGCTCTGCGTTTATCCTATTCGCTCGTTGAGGTAAAACAAGCTGTCGATCATGTCTGGAATCCCTATCGGGATATTGATCGTACAGCTACCTATTTCTTTGAGTAGACTGAATTGCACTATTCCTCCTTCATTCTTCTTGTCCTGTGTCGTCAGTCCCAATATCTCCTCGAACAACTTCGCATCGATTTTCTTCGGTGCATAGACTTTAATCAAAAAATCCGTAATCTCCTCAAGAGACTCTTTGCTCAGCCCTGTCAGTTTGTGTGAGAGATACGCTTCTGTAATCATGCCTACTGCGATCGCTTCTCCATGTAATAGTCTCTCTCCAGGGATTTCCAAAAAGTAAGATTCAATGGCGTGACCGATCGTGTGACCAAAGTTTAGGATTTTCCTCAACCCAGACTCGAAAGGGTCTTCTGTAACCACCTTTTTTTTGATGTCGATGGAATGTGAAACAACCTCCGTCCAGTCGTGACGGTAAGGGTCGATGGTTTTGACTTGCTCCCAGTAGGCTGCATCATAGATCAGCCCATGCTTGATGACTTCCGCGAAACCTGATCGAACCTCTTCTTTGGGTAGTGTACTGTAGAAGTCGGTATAGATGAGTACGTTTTGAGGTTCGTTGAAGATGCCGATGTGGTTTTTAAATCCATGAAAATCTACGCCTAGCTTGCCGCCTACACTGGCATCCACTTGTGAAAGTAATGTGGTAGGGATGTTGAGAAACTCAAATCCACGCTTGTAAGTACTGGCTACAAATCCTCCCATGTCACCGATGACACCACCGCCGAGGTTGATCATGAGTCCTTTGCGGTCAAAACCTGCTTCGGTCAATGCCATCCAAATGTCTTCACAGGTAGAGAGGTTCTTGTTAGACTCTCCACTGGGGATGGTGATGAGGTAGTGGTCAGGTAGGGCATCCAGTATTTTGGGAAGACAATGTGCTTCCGTGTTTTCATCCACCAATACGGCTATTTTGCTATACTTTCTACTGGCTAGAAAACGCGTGATGCTCTCCTGTATATTCGTGGTAACTTCCGTATTGTGATTTTCCATGGTGTGCTTTTGAGGTCGCAAAGTTAACATCCCTTCGCAATTGTCAAATGACTGGCGTAAAAATCAATCAATTGTATAATAACATCTCGGCCATACCGCCGTAAACAGTGATCTATGAATAGATTCGTACTTCTTGTTTTCTTTTTTCTGGCTTTCCTAGCTTTGGACTACTATGTGTTTCAGGCGGTTAGATTACTCACCCAGAATCAATCCCAGCTGATTAAAACCATACTATATTCTATTTACTGGTTGTTTACGTTGTTGGCAGTAGTAGGGCTACTCTTTTGGAATCGTATGGATACTTTCGAATTGGCTACTTTTCGGAATTTTGTCGCGACAGGTATCATGATGAATATTGTTTCTAAATTGATCGCGGGCGTGTTTGTCTTTTTGGATGATATCATTCGGCTGGGTAAGTACGCTTATCGAGGGATAGTGAACAATGGAGGGGTGACGCAAGCGGCGGAAGGAATAACGCGATCGGAATTCTTGGCGAAATCAGCTTTGGTGGCTGGTGCTGTACCCGTAGCGATGATGAGTTATGGGATTTTATCAGGAGCTTATGACTACAGAGTCAGAAGGAAAACCATTTTGCTCCCAAATCTACCCAAAGCATTTGATGGAGTGAAGATTGCTCAGTTGTCGGATATCCATAGCGGGAGCTTCTATAACAAACGGGCAGTTCAGGGAGGTATAGACCTGATGATGGCGGAGAAGCCCGACTTGTTCCTATTTACCGGCGATCTGGTCAACAATGAATCCAAAGAAGTGGCTGATTACATGGATATCTTTTCTAAGGTGAAGGCTCCTCTAGGGCAGTTTTCCGTCTTGGGTAATCATGACTATGGAGATTATAAACAATGGAGATCTACACAGTCCAAGCAAAAGAATTTAGAAGACTTGATCCAATCACATAAAAATATGGGGTGGGATATCATGCTCAACGAGCATCGATATGTGGAAGTAGATGGCGAACGACTCGCTTTAATAGGTGTGGAGAACTGGGGGAAGGGGAGATTTGCTAAATATGGTGATCTGACCAAGGCCAGCCAATATGTGGAGGCGGATACAAAGATTCTGCTATCTCATGACCCTAGTCACTGGGATGCTCAGGTACGTCCCGAGTTTGGAGATATAGATTTGACGCTGTCTGGGCATACGCATGGTTTTCAGTTTGGGATAGAGATAGGAGATTTTCGTTGGAGTCCATCACAGTACATCTATAAGCAATGGGCTGATCTATATCAGCAAGGGGAACAGTATCTCTATGTTAATCGTGGGTTTGGCTTTTTGGGTTACCCTGGCCGTATAGGTATTTTGCCAGAGATCACGATTTTGGAGCTGAAAAAGGCTTAAACTATTTCTTGTATCTGACTTGACCATCGACGATGGTGTATTCGATCTCTGTTTTTAGGATGTCTTCTTCAGGGATAGACATGATATCTTGAGAGAGTATCGTGAGATCTGCTACTTTTCCGATTTCTATACAGCCTTTGATGTCTTCTTGGAATGCACCGTAGGCATTGTTGATGGTGAGAGATTCTAGTGCTTCGATTCGAGTCATTTTTTGGTCTCCTTCGAAACCATCCTCTGGATCACCACTGAGTGTTTTTCGGGTGATGGATGCATAAAAATTAGCAAGGACACTAACGGGCTCGACGGGGGCATCTGTACCATTCATGACTGTGGCGCCAGAGTCGATGAGTTTTCTCCAGACATAGGCTCCCTCTTTGATGCGCTCTTCGCCGATACGGTGTATTGCCCATGGTCGATCGGAGGACATGTGTATGGCTTGCATAGATGGGATCACGCCCATTTCGCCAAATCTCGGTATGTCATCCGCAGCGATGTGCTGTGCATGTTCGATGCGAAACCTTGGGTTTACTTTCGTGGTGTCGGACTGAAATACAATTTTGTAGATGTTAAGTACGGCCTTGTTAGCGGCATCTCCGATACAGTGGATGGCTACTTGAAAACCCGTCTCGTAAGCGCGCTCAGATACGCGGAGTAGTTGGTCTGCGGTGGTGATTTTTTTGCCAGACTCTTCGGGCGCATCACTGTAGGGCTCTAACATGAGTGCTCCACGCGAGCCTAAGGCACCGTCAGCATAGAGTTTGATCGTGCGCACAGTTAAAAAATCATTGTCTACTTTTGGTCCAGTTTGGAACCAATGATCTAGCAGTTTGCTGTCACTTCCATCTAGCATGGCATTGACACGGAGGTGAAGCATGTTTTGGTTGTAGAAGGATTCGTAGAGTGCGATTGTTTTTTGGTCGATCCCTGCGTCGTGTACAGCAGTGACGCCATGACTGAGGTATTCTTCTATGGCATGGTTTAGCGCTTCTATTCTTTTTTCGTCGCTAGGTTCAGGGATAATGCTTTGGACGAGTTGAGTAGCGGATTCATTGAGTATCCCAGTTGGGAGGTCGTCTTCGTTTCGGAAGATTTCACCACCTTCTGGATTAGTTGTTTTTTTAGTGATTTTGGCGAGTTTGAGTGCTTTTTGATTGACCAAAATAAGGTGTCCACTCGCATGCATGAGTACGACGGGATTGTTAGGGGATACCGCGGATAATGAATCGTTCGTAGGGAAGCCCTGAAAGGAAGGAGAGGGGATGCTGTCCCATTTTTCTTGATGCCATCCTCGCCCGATGATCCACTCACCTTTTTTGGTAGAGGATGCCTTGGCTTTTACTGCTGAAATGATCTCTTCGTAACTGTTGGTTTTTGATAGATCGAGGTTCATCATGTTGTAGCCAACACCCATCAGGTGTGCATGACCATCGATGAAGCCGGGAACAACTGTTTTTTTGTTTAAATCCAAAATTTTCGTACTGTCACCTACCCAGTTGTTGGCGTTGAGGTTGTTACCGACGTAGACTATTTTTCCATCTACTATGGCGAGAGCTTCTGCACGAGGTTCTTTCTTGTTCAGTGTATGAATCAATCCGTTGAATATAACCATGTCTGCCTTGGGGTGTTTGTCAACACAGGATGTGAATAAACCTAGCATCCAAAAGGAGAGGAATACATAAGTAAGTTTCATGAAACGATGCTTTTGAATCAAGTGGACGAATTCTAGTTTATAAGTTTACGATATTTGGCAGTAAGATACAATATTCGAAATGAGAATAAAGCACAATCGACAACATGAAAGTATACACTAAAACAGGAGATAAGGGAGAAACAAGTTTGCTGGGAGGTACACGATTGCCTAAATCCGCTCTGCGGATAGAGGCCTATGGTACGGTTGACGAACTCAACAGCTACATTGGGTTGCTCCGAGATCAGGCAGTTAATACACGACATATCGAGTTGCTCATCTCTATTCAGAATCATTTATTTGTGATCGGAGCGGATTTGGCCACCGATCCTCAAAAGACCAAAGTAAAGAAGCCTCCAGTGGAGTCAGAAGAGACGGAGCAACTAGAGCGTGCCATTGATGTACTGGATGGCGATTTGCCCTCGATGAAATTCTTTGTGTTGCCTGGTGGCCATCAGTCGGTTTCGTTTGGGCATGTGGCGCGAACGGTGTGCCGTAGAGCTGAGCGGATTGTTATCGCATTGGCACAAGAAGAGTATGTTGCGGACGAAGTACAAATCTACCTTAACAGGTTGTCAGACTACTTATTTGTGCTGTGTAGATGGATGGCTGTGCAATTAAATATCGATGAAGTGCCATGGAGGCCAAATAAATAATAGGGACTTTTCAAAAAATCAGAACAAAGCAGAAAAACATGGCAAATTCTGTAACTTAGCATCGTCTTTTTGTAGACAGAAAAGGCAGAATCAATCAAATATATAAGAGATGAGTAGTAGTACGATCGATTTTGATATCAAAGAGGTTGCCCAATCCAAAATCAACGAGGTTGACTTTAATCACATTGAATTTGGGAAGGTGTATTCTGATCACATGTTCGCAGCTGAATATGAAGATGGGGAATGGAAGAATTTTCGAATTGAGCCTTATGGTGATCTATCGATTAGTCCTGCCAATGCGACCTTGCACTATGCTCAGTCTGTATTCGAGGGCTTGAAAGCTTACAAAGATGACCAAGGGGCTATCCGTATTTTTAGACCAGATGCCAATGCCAAGCGTATGGTAATTAGTGCGGAGCGGATGTGTATTCCTCCTATCCCAGAAGATCTGTTCATGGAGGCACTGACCGAGTTACTCAAGCTAGATGCGGCATGGATTCCGACGAGACCTGATACGTCTTTGTATATTCGTCCAGTGATATTTGCCAATGATCCTTATGTAGGAATCAGACCTTCGATGACCTATAAGTTTTTGATTTTCACAGGGCCTGTAGGTGCGTACTACTCAGAACCCGTTAATGTCAAGATAGAAAAAAAATATACTCGTGCTGCTTCTGGTGGCGTGGGGTTTGCAAAGACTGCGGGTAACTATGCCGCGTCTTTATATCCAGCTATGGAGGCGCTCAAAGAAGGCTACCACCAGTTGATCTGGACAGATGGCAAGGAGCATGAGTATATCGAAGAGGCTGGTACGATGAATTTGTTGTTTTATATCAACGATACGCTGATCACTGCCCCAGCAGGAGATAGCATACTTAATGGAATCACCAAAGACAGTGTACTGACACTTGCACGCGACTGGGGGATGAAAGTAGAGGAACGCCGACTAACGGTGACAGAACTGATAGCAGCACTGGAAGCAGGTACAGTACAGGAAGCCTTCGGAGCGGGGACTGCAGCGACGATTTCGAAGATCAAGATGATAGGAAATGAAGGCAAGCAGTATCAACTGCCAACAGAGACGCCGCTGGCGGATAAGCTGTTCAGTGAATTAGATGATATCAAGATGGGTAGAAAACCCGACCCGCACGGTTGGGTATTCACGTTATAAAAAAGGAAAGCAGCTCGAAAGGCTGCTTTTTTTGATTTGGGCAATATTGTTTAGCACGAGGGGCTATTTTCTACTAAAGAAGCCTTTTTTCTTTTTCGGTTCTTCTTTGGTTTCTTCCACGCTACCGATCAGCCAGTTGGACGCAGGCAGTACCATATCGAATTCCTTAAACGCTATGTTTGGGTTTTGTTCGACGATCAAGTCGATCAGGACATTGGAGGAGACTTGCGCCATGGCACTATCTGACATAACTGCTGCAATTTTATCCGTTTTTTGGATCAGCTCTTTGCCTACTTTATCTATGAAGTCGTTTTTTACCCAGATTCGTGCTTCTGCTTCGTATGACTCTAGTTGTCTTCTATCAATTAGCCAGTGTATCGTATCAGTGAGGTAGGAAGCTTTGGCTGCTAGAGACAAAACCTTTATTACCGAAGTTTCAGATACTTCCCCTTTCCAAGTAATGTATAAGGTGGTTTTTTCTTCGTCAAACTCTAGTATAGCGTCATTTGCTTCGTATATAGTCTTCATCAATCTTGTTTTATGGTTGTTTTGAACTGGGCGGGGATTCGGACGCAAAACTAGATAATTGGCTCCACAATATTTTATATGACCGAGGATTTCGTTTGAGGACTGCTTCGTGTCTTATTTAGTAACAAGAGGTAGTTGAAACCGTACCTTTGCCGGCGGGTATGCGCTTTAGTGGATCTCGCTTTAGCTTCTACCAACCTCTAATAGGATACTAGTATTTATATTTTAGTAAATATGATAGTTTTCTGTCTACAATCTCGTGTCTATGGATCTAAGGTCTTGATTCAGAATGTAGAGAATTTCATTCTCTCCTAAACCTATGGTGCTTTCAGCCCATAGTGGTTTAGTCAATTTCACAAAGCCATAATCAACCTCTTTTGTTCTACTGCCCACAACGAAAGACTATTTGATTGACCTGCTAGGTTTAGTTTGCTGATAATGTTGCTTCTGTGCTTTTCTACCGTTCGTTCAGAGATATGAAGTCTTTCGGCTATCATTTGAGAGCTACATTGACTTGCTACAAGTTTGAGGATCTTTTTTTCTGATGATGAAAGCAAATCTAAATTGACGGTCTTTTTGCTATCGGTGGTAGTGGCAGTAGAGAGAATCGAGGGGCTGTAATAAGAATTACCCTGCATGACCTCATCTATACATTTGAATATTTCTGTACTGGTATCTTCTTTTAGGATATAGCCCGCTATGTTGAGACTTTTCGCTTGAGCGATCAAGTCGGGCTCTTTGTGATAGGATAGGAGAATGAATTTAGTGTCTAGCTGCTTTTTTCTACACTCCTCTGCAATGGACAAGCCACTCAAATAGGGCATTTCAATATCCAATAGAGCAATGTCAGGTTGGCTATCTAAGATCAATTTTAAAGCTGTGGCACCATCGCTTGCAGCTCCCAACAATTCTACATCACCTTTTTGATGCAGTAGTTCTTTCAACCCCTGCAACAACAGCGGGTGATCATCTGCGATTACGATGCGTACTACTTTCGAATCAAGCATTTTCTGTTCGTTTTGAAATATGGAGTGTGACACTAGTTCCTTTTCCCTTGATGGATTCTATCATCAATTTGCCACCAAGAAGTTGTGTTCGTTCTTTGAGCGTTTTCATTCCTAAGCTAGTCACCACTCTGGAGTCTTCAGTCAAGTCAAAACCCACGCCATAATCTTTCACTTGGATCGATATACGTTTCGGTTCGTTCTTTACGACTATTGACGCAGAATCTGTCATCGAATGCTTCAGTACGTTATTCAAACACTCCTGAATGATCCTGTAAATTTGTAATTCCTTTGCTTCGTCAAATAAACCATCTATGGTGTCAATCTCTTCGGAAAAGAAAATGTCGGAGTATTCATCTGCGTCACTTACCAATTTTTGGATGGCAGCTGTAAGACCCAAGTTTTCTAATACAGCTGGATGCAGTGCCTTGGAGATTGATCTCACTTCCTCTAGTGCTTTGGATACCATATTGGTGGTGTTTTCATCTTGATTCAAGGCTACCTTATTTTTGATCAAAATAAGACTTTGGCCGACTGAATCGTGGAGGTCTTGGGAGATGCGTTTTCTTTCATCCTCGTGTGCTACGATCAATTGCCGCGAATAGAGGGCTTCCATTTTTTTGGCTTGAATGGCAAACCTTGATGAGCGATAGAAATAAATTCCCGCAAAGAATAAGAGCAAACCAATCCCGATAGCCCAGCTCAGTCGGGTTTTGAATAAATTGGCTGTTGCGAGAACCTTAATTTCATTTTCTTGATCAGATATCTGCCTCTCCCTGTGCTCTTTCTCATACAATGTCTCCATATAGACCAGTGCATTGGATTTGCTGGCGCTGAGTATGGAGTCTTTGATATGAATGGAAGACTGTAGGTGTGTATGAGCATTTTCGAAATCCCCTTTTGCCAAATAGCATTTATAGGTCAAATTCTCCATTTCCATCACCTCTTCGTACTTGTTTTGTGTTCGGCACTGATCGATCAATTGCTTAGACAGAGCAATTGTCTCGTCATATCTGTTTTGACAGTAAAGGGAATAGACCTGTGCCCATAAATAAAGCTCATCCAGCCATTTGGATTCCTTAAATTTATCTCGTTCGGCTTGCATGCGCTGAAAATAGTGGTTCGCAGAATCACAGCGGTTGATTTTGGTATATGCAACCGTGAGCTTACTGTAAGCGGAATACCTTAGGTCTGGCTTTGGACCACCAAGTGAGATTGCTTTTTTCAATAAACGAATCCCTAGACTATCATTATTCAATTTGCGGGCTTCAGTGGCGTAGTTAATATAGTTCACCAGAATCAGTCCTATTTCTGTATCAGTATTGCTCAACTGAGTGATTCTTTTTCGCTGTTCAATTGCCTTTTCAGCAAACCCGTTCATCCCATAGAGGATAGCCGTCTCATTGATCGTTTTGATCAGGCTAGCAGTATCATAGTTGTGGGCAAATATCGCACGGGCATTTTCTAACAATTCACCTGATTTTATAAAATCGCCCTTTTGCATGTGTCTGGCTGCCATATATAAGTAGGCCTCTCCAAATTCCCTCTGAGTTGAATCATTGAGTGTTTCATAAACATGAGCTGCATTATTATACTCACGTAGTGAACTGTCATATTCGTTTATATATGAATAGGCATGCCCCCGCTGTATGAATAGCGATCCTTTGGAGGATGGAGACAACCGATCATCCCAGCTAAGTGCTCTACTGAGGATAGCAAAAGCAGAATCAGGGATGAATACTTCTGAATAATACGTTTGAGCAAGACGAATGGCGTACTTGGCAGCAAAATCGTACTGTTGTTCTGCTTTAGTGTTCTGGATAGCCCGAGAAAGACACTGTTGGTATAGATCCAGCTTTTCGGGGTATATCCATAAGTCCAAGGTGTCATACAAGGGAAGTTTAGCCTCCCAAGTAGGTTGACTATCAATGACCTGAAAAAGTGAATCGTAGTTGTGATTGCCATAGGACGAACCACCTGCTGAGAATATAAAAACTGCTAAAAGGAATAATCGCTGCATCACTAGTGAGATGTAATTAATTCGAGTAACCAAGATCAGGATAAAATCATAAAATAAGCTGATTAAATGCAAAATATAGGTTCGGGGAGGATAAAAAAATGCTACAGTTTCCTAGCTGCCTTTTCATGTGAAATGAAACGGATATGTAGGGTTCTCATCTGACTCCATCCAAATGTGCTTGACTTTTACGTACTGCCACGTATGTATTTACGGGATGCCTCGTATTGCCTCGCGTAGCTGCTGTTTTCATCTTTGTATTTGTAAATCAGCGTCAGCACATGAGAAAAATTCACCTCCTAACCACACTAGTAGTTATTCTTGCTACGCATGGTCCGTTTGCATTGGCCCAACAGATCACGCCCTATAGCCTCTACAACCAAAATACCTTTCTGATCAATCCCGCTGTAGCAGGTATGAACAACTGCTGGTATGGTTTTGTCAATCGTAGAGTACAAACAGCCGGAGTAGATAATGCTCCTTCTATGCAGCAACTGAGTCTCTATGGGAGTCTAACTCCTACACATGGTTTGGGAACTACCATACGCTATTCGGATTTAGGATTAGTCACTCAGTTTTCAGGGAACATCAGTTATGCTTATCATCTGAAGGTATCTGAGCATAGCTCGCTGCATGCCGCTTTCTCTCTGGGGATCGATCAGCAGCGATTCGATATGAATGAAGTGATCGCTAGTGATTACACAGACGAATTGTTGGTTGGGCAAAATCAACCCCAATCACGGGTATCCAATGGTTTGGGGCTGATGTTTACTTCTCGAAGGTTGACGCTAGGGGCGGCCATGCCTCAGACATTTTCGAGAAAATCAGAGTTGAACTTTGCGCAGAGTGAGCTGTTCAATGCTTACGCTGCTTATGATCTCGCTAGTGGGCCTAACTGGATGCTCGAAGGATTTCTTCTCTATCGAAACTACGATGAACAAACCGATCAACTAGATATCGGTAGCAGCGTCTTGCTCAAAGATATCTTAGGCCTTGGAGCGATCTACAAAACTGGCTATGGCTTGGCGGTAATGGCTGACGTGCAAATCAATGATAGATTCATTTTTGCTTATAACTATGAAATCCCTACCAAAACCCAATCTCTAGGAGGTTCGCATGGGCTTATGCTGGGGATTAAACTATGTCGCAGAAACAAACCTGTAGAGAGACAAACCTATGTCACTCACACTCAACCAGCACTTGTCACATGGCCTACTCTAGTTGAGCCAGTTGAAACCTCGGCGCAGCTCGTGACCCAACCCACAAATGTTGAAGCATTACCTGATTCTCTCAATGCTGTTTTTACTCAAAAGGACTTAATCATCAGATTTGCAATTGCATCTGAAGATTCGGTGATTTCGGGAAATCAATACAAGGTCATCTCTAGAGTAGCTGAAATACTAGAAGCGCATCAGGAACTTAATGTTACGATCATCGGACATGCGAGCGCATCTGGTACAGAAGAATTTAATCAGCAAATATCTGAAGCAAGGGCAACAGCGGTGGCCAACGAACTTGTTCAGATTGGTGTGGCTTGGGATCGCATCTCTACGATTGGGAGAGGTGAAATAGACCCTATCTCCGAACAGGATGAAGAGAACCGATGCGTACAGGTCGTTTTTCATGTCAACTGATTCAGTAAATCATCCCCTTATTATTCCGATACATAGATGAAAAAGATACTACTTATTGCTCTTACCTTGTTGACATTCACCCTATCCAAAGCGCAAGAATGTGATACGCTATCCTATGAGTGGGAAACCCCCACTCCAACCACAACTGTTTTTAATTATGGATCTGGTAGGCTTACAGGTGTACCAGATCCATCGAACTCTACAAACCCAACAGACGCAAAAACAATCTTTGAAGGATTTACTAGCCCTAGCCCTGGTACGACCTCAGTAGGAGCTGTTTTATTAGGTCTTGGGTTTCTTTCGGACGCCAATGATAATCTTAGGATTGATGTGATGGTTTATGATGACAATGGGTCAGGCAGACCAGGTACTCAGGTCGGGGGTGTAACAGGTCTTTCACCTACTTCGTTAGGGGTAGTGCATAATTTTAGAGAGTTTTGGATTGAGCTGCCTTCTTTGCCAGTTCCGACTACCAGTAGATTTTATATTGGCGTAGTGATGCACCCTGGGGATGCCAGCGATCAACTGGTTGTCCAAGCTAGTGCTAAAGGACAGGGCAACGGAGATGGGTCCAATAGTATTACAACAACTGGATTTGGAAATGAAAAATTACTTAGCGTTTACAGTAGCGATATAGATCTGAAAATAATAGCAAAACTGGGGATAGTTAGAGATCCTTCTTTTAGTTACGGTAGCAGCAGCTATTGTTCTAATCTACCTGATCCCACGCCTACTATATCAGGGGATGCAGGAGGTACATTTACCAGTTCTCCTTCGGGTCTTTCTATCAATAGTTCTACGGGTAAAATAGATTTGTCGGCTAGCAGCGGTGGCACCTATACTGTGAGATACACGACGGGAGGAACATGTTCTCAGTTCAAAACCCAATCTGTAGCCATTGTAGATGATCAACCTACGATTACCTGTCCAGCAAACCAGACGATAGATTTTAACGCCAGTTGCCAATATACTTTGCCTGATTATAGGAGTTTGGCGATCGCCAGTGACAACTGTAGTACGCCTACCATTACACAATCTCCTGCTCCAGGGTCTGTTTTGTCCGCTACTCAAGTCGTTACACTTACTGCCAATGACGGGGACGGAAATATAAAAACTTGCACGTTTAGTGTGACTCCAGCCGACAACACGAAACCTACGATCACGTGCCCTGCAGATCAGAATGTGAGTTTCGATACGAGTTGTGAATATACGCTGTTGGATTACACGACTATGGCAACTGCCGCTGACAATTGCGGAACTGCTACGATCACACAATCCCCAGCCGTTGGAACAGTGATTACTGCGAGCCAAGTCATCACACTGACCGCTACAGATGGAAATGGTAACACGGAGACTTGTACCTTCAACGTGATCCCAGCCGACAA
>NZ_FRAA01000001.1:1200795-1595310 GCF_900142205.1 Reichenbachiella agariperforans | reverse complement strand
TGACCGCCACAGATGGCGCAGGCAATACAGAAACTTGTACTTTCAGTGTCATTCCAGCTGACAACACGAAACCTACGATCGCATGTCCTTCGGATCAGAATGTGAGTTTCGATACGAGCTGTGAGTACACATTGTTGGATTACACGACTATGGCAACCGCCGCTGACAATTGCGGAACTGCTACGATCACACAATCCCCAGCCGTTGGGACAGTGATCACTGCGAGCCAAGTCATTACACTGACCGCCACAGATGGCGCAGGCAACACAGAGACTTGTACCTTCAACGTGCTCCCAGCCGACAACACGAAACCTACGATCACATGTCCTTCGGATCAAAACGTGAGTTTCGACACGAACTGTGAGTATACGCTGCTCGATTACACGACTATGGCAACTGCCACTGACAATTGCGGAACTGCTACGATCACACAATCCCCAGCAGTAGGTACAGTGATTACTGCGAACCAGGTGGTCACACTGACGGCTACAGATGGCGCAGGCAACACAGAGACTTGCACGTTTAGTGTGATCCCAGCTGATAACACCAAACCTACGATCACATGTCCTTCGGATGTGGAAAGTTGTGAGGAGATTATAACTTTCGAGGAGCCTACTGCTACTGATAATTGTCAAGTGTTATCGGTTACTCAAACGGCTGGTATAGCGAGTGGGGAGGTTTTTCCTGTAGGAGTGACGACCAATGAGTATATCGTTACCGATGCGAGTGGAAACACTTCTACTTGTGCTTTCACTGTCACAAGGCATCCTGTTGTCAAGGTAGATGCAGGAGCTGATGTTACGATTAATGCTGGTTTCTTTCACCGCCTAGTCTCTAGTGCAGCTGAAGCGACGCTATTCGAATGGTCACCTTCCGAAGGCTTGGATGATCCTTTTGATTTGACCACTGTCGCTCAACCTACGCGAACGACTACTTACACGCTATTGGCGACCAGTGACACAGGGTGCTCGGCTAGCGATGAGATCACCATCACGGTGAATGAACAAATAGAAGTCAATAATTTCATGAGTCCGAACTCAGATGGGAAGAATGATTTTTGGGAGATCAAAGGCAATTGGCTACTAGACGGTTGTTATGTAACGATCTATAACAGTAGGGGGGTGGTGCTATTTGAATCCTCTGGTTACAACAACGACTGGGATGGAACGGATCATGGTAAGTCCTTGCCACAGGGCGTCTACTACTATACGATCTCTTGCCCTGATAAAAACACGCAAAAAGGGAAGATAACATTGATGAAATAAATAGGTGATGAATAGAAGTAAACCTTAAGTGCCTAGTCTTTTATGATGGACTAGGTGCTGAGGTCTACCTCTTTTAGCCATTTTAAAAACGGCGTGTTTGAATTTTGTTACAGTGCTATTTTGAGAGGAGGCAACTGACAGCTTAGAAAAGCAATACTCCATACTTGTTCTTATCTTTTATGTCTGAACTAATCCGTATTGAATTCCAGTTAAGTTGTGCTATGTCGGGGACACTGTATAAATTTGGAGTCTCATTTTAGAAAAACACAGAGAATGACTGGAGATCAATTGAAGGAATTAACGGCCCGAGTGACAGCACTTCGGGGCTATCTTTGACTATGATGTCAAAGTAAAAGAAGTAGAGGAAGAAGAGACGATTACTATGCAGGCGGATTTTTGGAATGATCCCAAAGAAGCCGAAGGGATCCTCAAACAAATCAAAGCTAAAAAAGTCTGGACAGATGGATATGAAAGCGTCAATACACTGAAAGAAGATGTAGAGACGCTTTATGAGTTTTATGAAGCCGATGAGGTAGAGATGTCCGAAGTAGACGCGGCGTACAAAAAGGCAATCACTGCATTAGAGGATCTCGAATTTAAGCGTATGCTGAGTGGAGAGGAAGATCAACTCGGGGCAGTGATGGAGATTAACCCAGGTGCTGGCGGAACTGAGAGTCAAGATTGGGCAGAGATTATCCATAGGATGTATATCATGTGGGGAGAGAAAAATGGGTTCAAAGTCCGACAACTCAACTACCAAGCCGGTGAAACGGCTGGGCTTAAATCGGCGACCATCGAGTTTGATGGGCAGTTTGGCTATGGCTATTTGAAATCTGAAATTGGCGTACATCGTCTGGTGCGAATCTCACCTTTTGATTCGGGGGGGAGACGTCATACTTCTTTCGTATCGGTGTATGTGTATCCTATCGTTGATGACTCTATCGAGATAGAAATCAACCCAGGAGATATAGAGTTTCATACCTCACGATCAGGTGGGGCTGGTGGTCAGAATGTCAACAAAGTCGAGACGAAAGTACAGCTGACGCATAAGCCGTCAGGAATCGTGATCGTCTGTCAAATCGAACGTTCGCAACTGGCCAACAAGGAGCACGCAATGCGTATGCTCAAGTCACAGCTTTATCAAAAAGAGGTTGAGAAGCGAAACGCCAAGAGAGACGAGATAGAAAGTACCAAGATGAAGATCGATTTTGGTAGTCAGATCCGAAACTACGTTCTACATCCCTACAAACTGATCAAAGATGCACGAACGGGCGTAGAAAGAACAGACGTGCAAAACGTGCTAGATGGGGATTTAAATGACTATATTAAAGCTTTCTTAATGGAACAAACTGCTAGTTCGGAGGCAGAGTAAAACTTCAGTATATGAAATTTGCAGCAATAGATATCGGATCCAATGGTGTGCGTTTTCAGGTGACCAATGTGATTCGGTATGGTGACGAGACCACATTCAAGCGTTTACATTTTATGCGTTTCCCACTCAGGTTGGGAGCGGATGTGTTCGAGGGACATCATACGCTCAGTGAGGAGACGATGGAGCGTTTTGTGAAGTTGATGACCGCATATAAAGCTATCGTAGATTTATATAACGTTGATGAGTGTTTTGCCTGTGCGACTTCTGCGATGCGGGAGGCAAAAAATGGCAAGGAACTCATCCAGCGTGTGAAGGATGCCTGTGGTTTGGAGATTAAAATTATCTCTGGTGCCATGGAAGCGGACATGATCAACAAGGTCATCGCGTTTCACCTCACCGACAAAAATAACGTGCATATCGATGTGGGTGGAGGTAGTACCGAACTGATCCTTTACCAGAAAAAGGAAAAAGTTGCTGCAAAATCATTTAACCTCGGGTCTGTTCGATCACTCAAGACTGCTGAGAAGAAGGATATGTGGGACAAGATGAACAAGTGGGTCAAAGATCACTTGCCAGATCATGAAGATATCGTCGCGCTAGGTACAGGAGGTAACATTAAAAAGCTCTCCGAACTGATCAATGGCGTCAAGGGGGGAGTCGTACAGCTCGATCAACTCATCGCCATGCGAACCAAACTCCTAAATATGGACTATGAGGAGCGAATGAATAAATTGAAGTTGAATGCCGATAGAGCGGATGTGATTATTCCTGCGTCGAGCATTTATATCAATGCCATGCAGCAGGCAGGGGCCACCGAAATCATCGTACCCAATGTGGGACTAAAGGATGGGATCATGACTTATTTATATGAGAAGAATGTCTCTAAAATGGGTAAGTTCCAATACAACAACTAATCATGAAAAGGCTTAAAGTTCAACTGCAACGATCGCGGGACTTTATGAATACGGACATCTGGAAGTCTACTGATGAGGTAGGATTCGTCGCGTTTAGAAATAAGGTACTACGCATCATCATGATCGTGATAGCCGAAATCAAAAAGGACAACATTGCGATTAAGGCGTCTGCCACGACTTATCTCAGTCTGTTGTCTATCGTTCCCTTGATGGCGATTGTACTCGGTGTGTCCAAAGGCTTTGGGCTGGAGGGCGTGATCGAGGAGGAGTTGGATCGTTTGTTCCTCGGGCAGGATGTGGTCAAGGAGGCCATATTAGGTTTTGCACAGGAGATGCTCAACAATACCAAAGGAGGCGTGATCGTCGGCGTTTCCGTCATCGTTTTGTTCTTTACGGTCATGAGACTGCTGCATAACCTAGAGGAGGTGTTTAATGATATATGGGGCAAGCAGCGATCTAGAAATTTGATTCGGAAGTTTACGGACTATCTGGCTCTACTGATTTTTGCTCCGATACTGGTGATTCTTTCTGGTGGCGTTACCATTTTTATAGAGAATAAAATTAGGTCTTTTAGTCGAATCAGTGAGTTGGAGGATCTGCTCACGCCAGTTGCAGCATTCTTTGTGCAGTTGTCTCCATTTGTGTTGATATGGCTATTGTTTACACTGATCTATATCATCATGCCCAATGTCAAGGTAACCTTCAAGAGTGGGGTCATAGCAGGTATGATTGCAGGGACACTGTTCCAGTTAGCGCAGTGGGGTTTTATCAATTTCTCTTTCTTGATGGGTGGTTATGGTGCAGTGTACGGAGGTTTGGCCGTATTGCCCGTCTTTTTCTTTTTTACGCAGCTTAGTTGGACGATTGTCTTTATAGGAGGAGAGTTATCTTATGCGATACAAAATGAGAAGGAGTTTATTCCAGAGGAAAGAAAGATACAGTTTAGCTATTCGGAAAAAAGAAAAATAGCCATTACCGTCATGATGGCCATTGTTAAGGCATTTGAGTCGGGTGAACCACCCTATACCAAAATGCTATTATGTAAGAAATTAGAAATTCCACACCGCTTTATCTCCAATGCCGTCAACCGACTGGTCAACGCTGGGATGCTAACCAAAAGCCTACATGACGAGGAGTCTCATCATGTGTACTTGCCTTCTAGAGATATCAATAAGATCGATATCGACTATGTCATCAATCGACTGGAGAATGTAGGAGTCGAAGGGCTCTACGATCAGAAGATCAGCGAAGTAGGAGTGGTCGAGGAGTACATGAAGAAACTCAAAGAAGAACAACGTAAATCCAAAAATAATAAGCTGCTCAAGGATCTGTAACAGTCTAAAAGTCGCAACCTGTCTGTCATTTCTAGTAGGATATGTGTGGCTTTTGAATCTAAGTACTAACTTTGCGCCGCAATCAATAAAACTAAATTTTATGGCAAACCCCTGGCATGATGTCCGAATAGGACAAGGAGCACCAGAAGTGGTAACAGGTATCGTAGAAATACCAACGAATACTAGAGCAAAATACGAATTAGATAAGGAGAGTGGTCTGTTGATGTTAGATAGAGTATTGTACTCTTCGATCAACTATCCGGCCAATTATGGGTTCATCCCACGTACATACTGTGACGATGGTGATCCACTAGATATCTTGATCATGTCTCAGATCGAAGTGGTGCCGATGTGTATCGTACAGGCCAATGTGATCGGTGTGATGAGAATGCTCGACGAAGGAGAGGCTGATGACAAGATCATCGCAGTAGCGTCTAATGACATGAGTGTCAATCACTACAGTGATATTTCAGAGTTGCCCCCACACTTTGTGAAAGAGCTAAGAAGCTTCTTCGAAGATTATAAAAAACTGGAAAATAAATCGGTACAAGTGGAAGAGTTCCAAAACAAGGAAGTAGCGATGCAAATCGTCAATCAAAGTATCGAGGATTATCAGGCAAAGTTTGGCTGAACTTAATCTAGCCTTTTGAAATTCCAAGAAAAGTGGAACACTGATACCAGTGTTCCACTTTTTGTTTTCCCCTCTACACGAGCAGATACCGTCACGGATTCTGTGCTTTTTTTGGCTTGTTCTACTCCTGCGAGCATTTTTTGTGCATCGGCACAGGTGAAGTAGATTCTTTCTTTGGCCTGTTTTAGGAACTCCGCCTTATTCTCCACAATGATAGTTAGTATTTTAGGCTTTACACCTTGTGTAGCGGTCAGTGCGAGTACACCTGTCGACAGTTCTGCTGCCATTCCTTGTACTGCAAAATACATAGATCCAAATGGGTTTTGGTTGAGCCAGCGGTGCTTGACTGTGGTCACCGCTTGGTCTTCGTTGATTTCGATGACTTTCATGCCGCTGAGCCAGCCCATGGGGAGTTTGGCGATGAGGAATAGCCTGAGTTTCCAAGAACTCGTAAACTGCCTGCTAAACTTTCGCTGGCGATCTGTGAATGAGAGTCGGGGCGTGTTGTTCATAGGATCAATATAAGCAAATCAGAGGATACTCCTGTAGCCCTGATATGGCTTTAGTCATTGGTTTTGTCAAACATGCCTGCATGGACCTTTCCTTGTAGGATTTTGTGAGAGCCTTGTCCCAGTTTTTTGGATATTTTCATGGCGTTGGCTTCTGAGATATTGATTTTTTTGAGTCGTTCGTTTTTAACGAGCATCACTTCTCCAGATAGTGGGCTAGGTGCTCCGGGTAAAAACACGGCGCTAAGGTCATCATCGATTCGATCCATCAAAAAACCAATCTGCCAAGCCTCTTCCATGTCGACGAGTACTACTTCGTTTCGTTTGTCAGATTCTAGCCCTGCGAGGGTTTCGGTCATGCCTTTGATCAATGAATAGCCCGGTATGACGGACTGGAGTTTTTGTTCTAGCCAGTTTTTTCGTTTGTTGATGCGTCGAGATTTGGCTAGCAGTCCTGCCAAGAAGCAAAGCAATAGGAGCAGAAAGAAAGCCAGTATGCGGTTGAGCGTGATGCCTCCGATGTGTTCTATAGGGATGAAGTCCGAGATAGGGGAGACCAATGTGCGGAAGATGACTAGTGCTTTTTCGAATAAGAAGATCAGGACACCAAAGGGAACGATCAACAAGAAACCACCGATCACTGTGGTTTTTACAAATTCTAAAATGTCTTTGATGAGTTGTTTCATTTTTAAAGGCTAGCTACTTTTTTTCTATAGGTTTGTACTATGTGTCAAAGTTTCCTTTGATGTTTATTGGTGAAGATAATGTTTCGGGTTCTAAATAGCCAAAACTACCCTGTGACCTATGAGGATGGGAGGGAGTGCCATTCGGAGATTGAAGACTAACGTGTTAGTAGAGGAGTTTATGACTACTATCCAATCGACTAGATTTTGTTTTATATGGTGACATAGCTTGGGTGTTTACCATTATCTGTAGCGAAAGAATGGTGCAGAATATTGCATATGCTGTTGCCGATCATAAAATGAGTTGGCTACTTGTCTGTTTTTGTTGCAAATTCAGACCTATGACGGTCGAGTAATCCTATTGATCAAACGGCTAAAATAAGCTACACTCAGACGCAGACGACTCCCATACCAGCTAAACATCTCACCGTCCACGAGTAGCACTTGGCTATCTGGCAACAAGGTTTGAATACGCTCAGCATGCTGGTCGCCAAAAGGAAAAGGCTCAGAAGAGAGCATCACTACTTCAGGTCTCAACGCAACGATCTCCTCGTCCGTCAAGATAGGGTAGCGATTAGCGGTCACGACATTCTCGTATCCACAGCGCTGCAACATATCATCTATAAAAGTATCACGGCCAACAGTCATCCATGGATTTTGCCAGATGAGGTAGAGTACACGCTGTAACTTGGTCTGAGGGAGAGACTGGAAAGAGGTTTGAATCTCATCTGCCAACGATACTGCACGTGACAGACTCCCTGTAGCTTCGCCAACAGTTCGAATCATCTCAAGCGCCTCCGACAGATCATTGATATCACTCACCCAGACAGGGTAGTGTGGTATCAAGGTTTCCACATCTTCTCTCGTATTTTCTTCCTTATTGGCTAAGATGAGATCAGGGGCTAGTGACGCAATTACATCATGCTTGAGCTGTTTTGTACCTCCTATTCGCGTTTTGGTCTTCCTCCACGATTCAGGGTGTATACAAAATTTCGTAATTCCCACCACCCGATCTCCCACCCCGAGATCATATAGCAACTCCGTCAGCGAAGGTACTAGGCTGATAATCCGCTGAGGCAATTCAGGAAGGGTTACAGTTCGATCTAATTGATCTTTGTATTGAGGCATGGAGAAGTTAAGTATATTTTGTGCTCTATAAGTTATCACTTGACGTAAGTGAAATAGACAAGCATAAATAGAGAAATCACCTTTTTCAATACAAAACATACTGTCAGAACAGTCCTTAATTTTATATCATCCTAAGAAACCACTCAAGGTAAAGCTTAAATCTTCTTGAAAAACGAATCGACGAATTCAACTTTGTTGAAGACCTGGAGGTCATCGATTCCTTCACCTACTCCTATGTATTTAACAGGGATTTTGAATTGATCTGAGATTCCGATAACTACTCCACCTTTGGCAGTGCCATCGAGTTTTGTGATCGCTAGCGCGCTCACATCAGTAGCTTTAGTAAACTCCTGAGCCTGTATAAAAGCATTTTGGCCTGTACTCCCATCTAATACAAGCATGATTTCATGTGGTGCTTCTGGTACGAACTTCTGAATCACCTTTTTAATCTTTGTCAGCTCATTCATCAGATTGACTTTGGTATGTAGCCTACCCGCTGTATCGATGATCACGATATCCACCTGCTCATCCACAGCACGCTTCACTGCGTCGAATGCTACTGCAGATGGGTCTGTATTCATCCCATGAGACACGACTGGCACGCCAACTCGATCACCCCACAGGATCAACTGATCGACAGCTGCTGCACGAAAAGTATCCGCAGCACCTAGGATCACACTTTTACCCGCTTTCTTAAATTGAGCCGAGAGCTTTCCTATCGTCGTAGTTTTTCCCACACCATTGACCCCTACCACTAGAAGTACATAAGGCTTCTTGTCCGTAGGTAGCGAAAAGTCTGTGCCATCCGTAGTATTATTTTCTTCAAGTAACCCTGCGATCTCCTCCCTCAAAATCACATTGAGCTGATCCGTATTCAGATATTTATCTTTGGCTACACGTGCTTCGATACGTTCGATGATTTTGACTGTAGTATCCACACCTACATCTGAGGTGATGAGCACCTCTTCTAGTTCATCTAATACGTCATCATCGACGCTTGATCGCCCTGCGACAGCTTTTCCAAGTTTGTTAAAGAAACTTTCCTTTGATTTCTCCAAGCCCTTGTCTAGGCTTTCCTTTTTGTCCTTAGAAAATATTTTGAATAAACTCATGATGGATATATTAATCGGGTCTGATCAAAAATAAACGGAATATTGCAAACAAAGGTCATGACGAGATACATCAAACTCACATTTGAAGCAAATACATGATTTTTCATCAAAAATCCGAAAACAAAAAAAGTCTCCTGAATCAACAGGAGACTTCCATTCTAATATTTTAGAATCGTTTATTTAGAAGAGAGTACTTCTTTTACTCTATCTTCTGTCACGATCTCTTCACGGAAAGAATAAGCACCAGTCTTAGTCTTTACAGCTTTGATCACTTTGGCGAATTTTACTCCGTCCTTTTTCTTCAGCGTTGCAACTACCTTCTTAGCCATCGTTATTTAATTTCCTTGTGAACAGTATATTTCTTCAAAACAGCGTTGAATTTTTTCAACTCCATTCTATCAGGAGTGTTCTTCCTGTTTTTCGTAGTGATGTACCTAGAAGTACCCGGCTGACCACTTTGTTTGTGCTCCGTGCATTCTAATATTACTTGTACTCTATTACCTTTCTTAGCCATCTTAATCTAATATTATAGTACGATGTTACCTTTATCTTGGGCCTTTTTCAATACAGCAGATATTCCGTGCTTATTGATGGTCTTCAATGCAGTAGAAGATACTTTCAAAGTTACCCACTTATCCTCTTCAGGGATATAAAATCTCTTCTTGAAAAGATTTGGAAGGAACTTTCTCTTCGTTCTGTTATTCGCATGGGAAACGTTGTTTCCTGTTCTTGGCCTCTTACCAGTTATTTGACAAACTCTTGACATGATTTCTCGTCTTTTATCGATCCTGAAAAAAATCGGAGTGCAAATATAGGTTTCTTTTTAGAAAAACCATAGTCATAACGTAAAAAGTCACGGGTTTTTGCACCTAATTTCAATTCTAAATTTTCCTTGCTTTATATCCTTCTTTCTCCAAGATTTGAACCACCTTGTCTCGGAGATCGCCTTGGATGATGATCTCTCGATCTTTCACATTGCCTCCTACCCCACATTTTGACTTGACCAGTTTGCCCAGTTCTTTGAGATCTCCAGTCATCCCCACGAATCCTGTAACTAAGGTCACTTGCTTTCCCCCCCTGTTCTTTTTGTCCAACAGGACTCTCAATTGTTGATCTTGCTTGGCCAATGTCTCTTCCTCTAGTTCTTCGTTTTCAGTATAATCAAAGCTATCCTCGGTAGAATAAACAACGCCGATTCGATTCTTGAAATTATTTTTCTTCGCCATATTAGATTGTATTGAAGAGTGCAAAGAAAACAATAATGAACCGAGTGTACGCCTTGCCCTCGGAAAAATGCGCTTAATTCGTGAATAAAATGTGATTCATCGTATATACCACGTACGACTATTCTTTTATGACTCCACATGGTTAAAAGGTTATCTCTGATAAATACCTGAGCATCCTTTTCAACTAAAAAGGTGAAAATACTTGATACTAAACTACAGCTAGTAGTGCTTTCATTTTACAACAATACTTCCTCGTCAGAGCATAAAAGTGTCGTTAAAATGCAGGGTTTGCA
The DNA here is from genome assembly GCF_900142205.1 of Reichenbachiella agariperforans. GTDB lineage: Bacteria > Bacteroidota > Bacteroidia > Cytophagales > Cyclobacteriaceae > Reichenbachiella > Reichenbachiella agariperforans. The sequence continues at coordinate 1,584,843 of NZ_FRAA01000001.1, read as the reverse complement.
CTGGACTGGTTACGGTAGTAGCATTGTGTAAAAGATATTGGATCAGATGTTTCGATTCACGAGGGATCAATCATATCTTGTATGGATAAAGCAGTGGTGATATATCATTTGCTATCTATGAGAAAATAAAGACTAGCGTACATCTTCTATGAAAAAAGAAATTGGTTTAGTAGCAGACGATGGGTGGCTCAAGCCCTACGAAGCAGATATTATACAAAGATATGACTTTTATCGCAATCGTCTAGAGAAGATAGAGAAAGGCCATGGTTCACTAGAGTCTTTTGCATCGGGCGATAGCTACTATGGGTTCAATTATGACAAGAAGGCCAAAGGCTGGTGGTATCGCGAGTGGGCACCAGCTGCAGATGGGCTTGCGCTGATCGGTGATTTCAACGACTGGGATGCTGAACTCCACCCATTGACGCAAGATGAACATGGTACTTGGGGGGTGTTTGTAGCGGATCATTCCGAACACCCACTGATGCATGAATCCCTGCTCAAGGTCAAGGTGCAAAATGGTTTTCAAGACCGAGACAGACTGCCTGCATATATCAAGCGGGCAGTGCAAGATGAGAAAACCTATGATTTCAAAGGGCAGATATGGGCTCCCAAGAAAAAATTTAAATGGTCCGACAAGAAATTTAGCCCAAAGGCTATTACTAACCCTGTCATCTACGAATGTCATATCGGAATGGCGCAAGAGAAAGAAGGCGTAGGAACTTACGTCGAGTTTGCCGATGAAGTGCTCCCACGTGTCGCCAAGCTCGGGTACAACTGTCTGCAAATGATGGCGATCCAAGAGCATCCATATTATGGGTCATTTGGGTATCACGTGTCCAATTTCTTTGCTCCTACGTCACGTTTTGGGACTCCAGAAGATCTAAAATACCTGATAGATAAAGCACACGGTCTAGGAATAGCAGTTATCATGGATGCTGTCTATTCACATGCAGTGAAGAACATTGCTGAGGGACTCAATGATTTCGACGGGTCGGATAACCAGTATTTCCATAAGGGAGGTAGAGGTTACCATACGGGGTGGGACTCCAAGCTCTTTGACTATTCTCGCACCGAAGTATTACAGTTTTTACTATCCAGTGTACGGTATTGGATCGAAGAGTTTCATTTTGATGGTTTTCGATTCGACGGAGTGACGTCTATGCTTTATCATCACCATGGAGAGGGAGTGGCTTTTGATCACTATGACAAGTACTTCAAGGATATGGTGGATTGGGACGCTATCTGTTTTTTGCAACTCGCCAATACGCTAACCCATGAGCTGAAACCAGGCGCGATCAATATCGCTGAGGACATGAGTGGCATGCCAGGTATGTGTCGATCTGTAGAAGATGGTGGAATAGGTTTTGACTACAGACTGGGAATGGGTATTCCTGACTATTGGATCAAAACCCTGAAACACAAAGCAGACGAGGAGTGGGATATATACGAGATGTGGGATGTGCTCAACAATCGCCGCTACAAAGAAAAAACAATCGCCTATGCCGAGTCGCATGACCAGGCTTTGGTAGGAGACAAGACTTTAGCTTTTTGGCTGATGGATAAGGAGATGTACTGGCACATGTCCAAGGGAGATGCGAATCCCGTGATAGATCGTGGGATGGCACTGCACAAGATGCTTAGGCTTTTTACAGGAGCATTAGGTGGCGAAGGGTATTTGACCTTTATAGGGAATGAATTTGGCCATCCCGAGTGGATAGATTTTCCTCGTGAAGGTAATGGCTGGAGTTATAAATATGCTCGTAGACAGTGGTCTCTGGTCGATAATGAACAATTGAAATATCAACAGCTCAATGATTTTGATGGAGCTATGATTCATTTGCTCAAAAGGTATCAAGTATTGTCCGCTCAGCCTGCACAGCAGCTCAATATGGATGGAACCAATCAGGTCATCGTTTTTGAACGCAATAATTTGATCTTCGTTTTCAATTTTAGCACGTCTAGTTCTGTGGCTGACTATCAATTTTTTATCAATCAGACAGGGACTTTTCAGATCGTACTGGATAGTGATGACACTGCGTTTGGTGGACATGCGAGGTGTGATGCCAGTGTGTTTCATACTACTGTAGAAGTGGAAGGGAGGCCGCAGCTGAGTCTGTACACTCCATGTAGATCCGTGCAGGTATATGCTAAGTCAGATCAATAGTTAAATCGTGGAGTTAAGTTTTTTGAAAACAACTAGAACATCTATAACATGGCAAACAATAAGCTTTTAGTCGATGAGCGTCAGGCCGATTTGGGGAAATTCATGGTTGGGCGATTGCTGCCCTTTCGTAAAAAAAGACAAGTAGGCCCATTTACTTTTATAGATCACATGGGACCCGCCCAAATGGGCAATGGTATTTATATAGATGTAGACCAGCATCCGCATATTGGGCTGAGTACATTGACCTATCTTTTCGAAGGATCGATAGAGCATAGTGATAGCGTAGGTAGTAAGCAGATAATTGGCCCAGGGGATGTGGGATTCATGACAGCTGGACGTGGCGTGACGCATACCGAACGGACACCTCAGAGTGAAAGAGGTACAGGTATAATAACAATGCACGGTTATCAGATTTGGGTCGCCTTACCTAAGGATAAGGAGGAAATGGAACCACGTTTCGATTTCTACCCTAGTACAGAACTACCAAAGTGGAAATCTGGAGGACTTACTTTTAAATTAGCTGCAGGCAACGCTTTTGGGAAATCCGCTCCCCTGCAAGGCTATTCGCCGTTATTTATGGTGGACATATATGCAGAGGAGGCTACTAAGCTAGACCTACGAGATCAACTGGTCGGTGAAGTAGCGTTTGTGATTGTAAAAGGATCAATCACAGACCAAGATGAAAAAGTGGAGGCAGGCCAAATGCTGATCAGCAAGACCAACGAGGCATGCGAGATAAGTCTAGAAAAAGACACTCAACTTTTGTTGTTTGGTGGAGAGCCCTTGCCAGAAGAACGCTACCTATTATGGAATTTTGTATCTCATAGTAAAGAAAGATTGCATCAAGCGAAGGCGGATTGGAAGAGTATGGTATTTCCTAAAGTAGCGAATGATGATAGCTACATTCCATTCCCTGGAGAATAAGCGGTACTGCTAGATCATCAGGGCTGGCACGGATCATAAACTACAGCTAGCAGGGGATGGCGTTCAGTGGAAGGTAAAAGTATTTTTACTTCATGGGTATATCTTCTTACTTAGGATTTTCTAATCCTTCGATTCGTGTTTATTTAGTAGACGACCACCTTATGATGTTGGATGGTGTGTCCAAATTGATAGGTGAACTTGATGGTTATGAGGTGGTAGGTAGAGCCACGGAGATGGTAGCAGCGATTGTTGATCTCCGCGTGACGGATGTGGATTTGCTGGTTACAGATTTTCAATTGCCCGACGGAGACGGCTTGGCACTGATCCGACGTGTCAAAAAGCATAAGCCCAACCTTAAAGTGATTATGCTAAGTATGTACGATGAAGCACATCTGGTCAAGGAAATCTTAAAAGAAGGAGTAGATGCCTATGTGCTCAAACGCGACTCACATCATGAGTTGGTTCATGCGCTTTCGGAAGTCAGAGCAGGTAAGAAATATATGAGCGACGATATCAATCGTATGATATTGCTTTCGCTCCACGAAGATAGGGAGCCCAAAAGCCTGACAGACCGAGAACGTGAGATTCTACGGTTGGTAGCGCAGGAGTACACCAACAAGATGATAGCAGAAGCCTTATTCATCAGTGAACGAACAGTCGAGACCCATCGCAAAAATATCTTCCGAAAGACCCGAACAAGTTCTTTGGTAGGGCTGATCAAATACGCTTATTCCAATAATCTTATTTAGTTCATTATCGATTCAGAAAGCAGTTTGATGAAATAAATAGCTACGCAATTCGGGAAGAAAGCCCCTGCTAATCGTCTCCCCAAAACGGCTGTTCAGCGATTTTTTTTTATCGTTCGGATTAAATTGAGTTTTTTCATCATATAAACTTATATCTCATGCCGTTAGTTGTTGCCTTGATAGGGATCGCTGTATTGCTCCTGTTGATTATTGTTTTTCGTCTCAATGCTTTTATATCCTTTGTGATTGTCTCCCTCGTCGTAGGGTTAGGGCAAGGTATGCCACTCGATCAAGTCGCCTCTTCCATTCAGGCTGGGATAGGAAATACGCTCGGGTTTTTAATTATCATTTTGGGATTTGGAGCCATGCTGGGCAAACTGGTAGCTGATAGTGGTGCAGCACAGCGTATTACGACTTCTTTGGTTGACTTGTTTGGTGTCAAAAATATCCAATGGGCGCTTGTACTGACAGGGTTTATCGTCGGGATTCCGATGTTTTATTCTGTTGGTTTTGTGATTTTGGTACCGTTGGTATTTGCTGTAGCGCAGACCACTCGTTTGCCATTATTGTATGTAGGGCTGCCGATGTTGGCCTCACTCTCTGTGACCCATGGCTACCTGCCACCGCACCCTGCACCTTCTGCTATTGCGGTTATGTTTGATGCTGATTTGGGGCTGACATTGATCTATGGAGTGGTCGCAGCTATCCCAGCCATCATCTTGGCTGGCCCTTTGTTCTCTCGTACCTTGAAGCGTATCAACCCTACACCTCCCAAAGATATTTTTGACCTGACACCTATTCCAGAAGAAGAACTACCAAGTCTATGGATCAGTATTGTGACGGCACTTTTTCCTTTGGTTTTGATTGGCTCATCAGCTGTACTTCAGCTTTTGTTACCTGAAGGCAATACGCTTCGATTGATCTCCTCCTACTGGGGCAATCCACTGTTAGCGATGTTGCTGTCTGTCCTAGTAGCAATCTATACGCTAGGGATACAGAGAGGGAAATCAATGGATGATGTAATGAAATCCCTCGTTCAAGCGGTCTCTGGTATCACGATGATCCTGTTGATCATCGGGGGAGCAGGTGCATTGAAGCAGACATTGACCGATAGTGGTGTGAGCGAGTATATCGGTGAAATTCTCAAAGGCTCCTCTTTGTCTCCATTACTACTGGCGTGGTGTATCGCTGCGGCGATTCGGGTGAGCGTAGGTTCGGCTACAGTGGCAGGACTGACCACTGCTGGGATCATTCTACCTATACTGAGTACTACTACGGTCTCGGGAGAGCTGATGGTGCTCGCCATCGGGTCTGGCAGCTTAATGTTTTCGCATGTCAATGACAGTGGCTTTTGGATGTTCAAAGAATATTTTAACCTCACGATGAAAGAAACCCTCTCAACCTGGACTGTAATGGAGACGATTGTTTCTGTGACGGGGTTGGTTAGTGTCTTGATTTTACAGAATTTTATATAGATGGATTTAAAACAAAGAATAGAAGAGATGGGCTTGGTTTTGCCTCCCGCTCCACCACCTGGTGGTGTATATGTCCCACTAGTGATCGTAGACAAAATGCTCTATGTGTCGGGTCACGGCCCTTGTCTGACAGACGGGACGTTGATCAAAGGAAAAGTAGGGAGTGCGCTGGATAAAGATGCAGCCAAAGAAGCGGCACGGCAAGTAGGACTCACGATGTTGGCTACCTTGATCGAACATCTCGACCCTGCCTATCGCATCAAGCGTACGATCAAGGTATTGGGGATGGTCAACAGCGAACCGGATTTCTTTGACCAACCTTATGTGATGAACGGCTTTAGCGAACTCATGGCAGAGGTATTTGGTCGTGCCAATGGGCTGGGTGCGCGAAGTGCAGTGGGTATGATTTTGCCCGGTAATATCCCCGTAGAGGTAGAGGCGATTTTTGAATTAGAATGAACGAAAATATGCAGTGGTATCAGATCACCAATGAAGAGGCGTGTAGCTCCCCTGCACTGGTAGTGTATCTCGATCGGATCAAAGCCAATATAGCGAAGATGATTCAGATCGCTGGAGGTACGCACCGACTGAGACCTCATGTCAAAACCCACAAAATGGCTGAAGTAGTGAAACTTCAGCTCGATATGGAGATTACCCAATTCAAGTGCGCGACTTTGTCAGAACTAGAGATGTGTCTAGGGGCAGGTACTCCGGATGTCTTACTAGCTTACTCGCTGACAGGACCTAATGTCAGCCGTTATTTTGACTTAGTGGATCAATACCCAGAGGCAAGTCTCTCTACCATTGTTGACAATGAGACTAGCTTCAAAGGGCTTGCCGAAGAGGCTGCTCTTCGCCAGAGTCCAATCAGACTTTATTTAGATATCAACAATGGAATGAACCGAACGGGTATTGTGCCTGGTCCTGGCGCAGAGGCACTGTATCAATTGATGTATGATCATTCATTTGTAGAGCCGATGGGGTTTCATGTGTATGATGGGCACATCCACGAGACCGAGCTGGGATTACGGACGGATGCATGTCATCGAGATTTTGAACCTGTCTTGCAGATGAAACAAGCACTAGAGCGGTCGGGGTATTTGGTTCCGAACATCGTTGCTGGTGGTACTCCCACTTTTCCTATTCATGCTGTTCATACAGATCGCATACTTAGCCCTGGGACACCTTTGCTGTGGGATGGGGGCTATGACAAGGCCTTTCCTGATTTAGATTTTTTACCTGCTGCGGTTTTGTTGTCTAGGGTAGTGAGTCGACCGCTTGTCGATCGGTGCTGTTTGGATTTGGGACACAAAGCAGTTGCCTCTGAAATGGTGCACCCACGTATTTACTTATTAGGGCAAACTCCTCATGAGACACTCATGCACAGCGAAGAGCATTTGGTATTGACAGATCCAGAATGTAGTATGACTATAGGGCAAGCTGTCTATGCGATCCCAACGCATATCTGCCCTACGGTGGCATTACATGATCAGGTTTATATAGTAGAGAACAATAGCGTCATCGGACAGTGGGCTGTGACTGCTCGGTCGAGATGGAATACGTTATAGCTATTTGATTCCTCACATTAGAAATACAGATAAGTAACTGGCTCAAACAAAAAAACAATCTCAGATGAAGAAGCAATCTTTAATATTTGATGCACATCTAGACCTATCGATGAACGCCATGGAGTGGAATCGTGATCTTCGATGGACGGTAGAGGAGATCAGAAAAAGCGAGCATGGAATGACCGATAAGCCCGACCGTGGGCGAGGAACTGTTTCTTTTCCAGAGATGAGAAAAGGAAATGTGGGACTCTGTGTGGCTACTCAGATCGCTCGCTATGTCAAACCAAAAAGTACCCTGCCAGGGTGGAACTCGTCAGAACAAGCCTGGTCACAAACTCAGGGACAACTGGCATGGTACAAAGCTATGGAAGAATCAGGCGAGATGGTACAAATCAAAGACTTGGCAGGGCTAGAGGCTCATCTGAACCTGTGGGAAGCGCCTGATGATAGAACTCCCATTGGTTATATTCTAAGTTTAGAAGGAGCAGATTCTATTTGCACCATAGACCACTTGGAGCGCGCCTATGCTCAGGGTCTCCGTGCTATTGGACCAGCGCATTATGGCCCAGGTACCTATGCACAAGGTACAGATGCTACGGGAGGATTAGGAGAGAAAGGCCGTGCTTTGATCAAAGAAATCGATCGTCTAGGGATGATATTGGATGCGACACATCTTTGTGATGACAGCTTTTGGGAGGTCATGGATAACTTTAGTGGCCATGTATGGGCGAGTCATAACAACTGCCGTTCGCTCGTTCCTCACAATCGCCAGTTCTCGGATGAGCAACTCAAGGAACTCATCAGCCGTGGAGCTGTCATCGGCGCAGCATTGGATGCTTGGATGATGGTGCCTGACTGGAAACGTGGAGTCTCCACCCCTGTGGAAATGAATGTTAGTTTGGAAACGATGGTGGATCACATCGATCATATCTGTCAGTTGGCAGGGAGTGCTCAGCATGTAGCTATAGGGACTGATCTGGACGGTGCCTTCGGTACAGAGCAAGGGCCAAAGGATCTTGACACCATAGCCGATCTGCAAAAAATGCCTAGCATTTTGCAGTCTAGAGGGTATACGGAGACGGATATTAATGGCATCCTGAGCCAAAATTGGATTGATTTTCTAAGGAAAGCATGGGCTTAGTGCTGCTCCGTTTCATATCAGCTATGAGTTGATAGCATAGGGTGATTCGGACAAATCTTCTGTAGAGATGAAATACCACCGAGGTATGGCTACAGTAAAGGTATTGCCCCTACGCCCAGACTGCGTGTCTAAGTCTAGAGACCCGATGATGAAGGCTACCCTAGATTGGATGTTTTTCCACCCATAACCTTTTCCACTAATGAGTAATTTTTGGTCAAACCCCATTCCGTTATCTTCTATCATGAGGAGGACTTCTTCTTCATCTTGGATGATCTGTAGGGTGATGTTTTTTGCATCCGAGTATTTGATGATGTTGTTGATCCACTCTTGTGCAATGCGGTAGAGTGCGACCGATTTTTCATGAGCGGGAAAGTTCTCTCCACCGTGTATTAGGACTTCTATTTGCAAATCACCAATGGAGTTGACACGCAGAGCGAACTCCTGTAGTGCATTGACCAAACCATGTGCTGTGAGAGACTGAGGCATGAGGTCGAAGCAAATATTTTTAAGCTCCTTGTACATGTCTCCAAGAATATCGTTGCACAGTTCATAGGTTTTGGTGCGCTCGGAGTATTCAATATTGGGAGCTTTTTGTAATCGATCTATAGACAAGTTCATGACCGATATGAGTTGCCCCATGTTGTCATGCAGGTCTTTGGCAAAGCGACTTCTTTCTTGCTCTTGGCTATTGAGTGCTGCGGTGATTTGATCTTTTTTGGCTTTGTTTTCCGTTTCAGACAGCCTCGCTTGTTCTTTTAGTTTGGACTTCTTTTTTTGTTGCCAGACAATGAATAGGATGAGGAGGGTTCCTCCGGTCAGTATGATCAGTAAATAGCGGTTGGTTTTGAGCTGAGCATTTTTGATTTCAAGTTCTGCCTTTTGTAGTGCGATCTCTTGTTCCTTTTCTTTCACTTTAAACTTGGTCTCCAGTGCTGCAATTTGGTTCGACTTTTCGGAGTTGAGGAGGCTGTCTGATAGCGCCATGATTTGTTTCATGGTTTGTAGCGCAGCACTTGGATTGTTTAGGTTCTCTTGGGCTATTGCTAAAAGCTCAAGAGCATCTTTCATCGTCGGCCGTAGCTGAAATCTCTCGGTGATCTCGATGGCTTCACGAGCATATGCCGCTGCGGTGCGGTAGTCTCCTAGATCTACAGATACACTGGAGAGATTGACCAAAGCACTCGTCAGTCCCTCATCATCCTCGACCTGTTTACTAAGCTTCGCTGATTCGTGAAAGTAGTCTTTAGCCCTTTCGTAGTTCTTTAGCGCTTGATAGGTCATCCCTAGATTAGAATAGGAAATCGATAGCGAACTCCAATCCTGATGCTTTTCAAATATGGCGATCGATTGATTCAGTTCCGCGATAGATTGGTCATAGTGCTGTAGGTGGTAGCTCAGTCCTCCTATGGTTTGCAGCGACTGACCGATCAACGTACTGTCTCCGATTTGGTAGCGGATAGCAAATGCCTTTTGGGCATATTCCATGCTGGTCTTGTATTCGTGCATATCGAGGTAGACCAGAGCAATGTTGTGAATGGGGTTGGACTGGGCATACAGATTGTCACCGAATTCAGCTTCTGAGAGGGATCGATGAAATGCATGAACCGCATCGTCGTAGTTGCCGATGCGTTGGTTGATGAGTCCGAGCAGGTTGTAGATGCTTGCTTGTCCATAGTGGTTTTCGACGGACTCATATTTGGCTAATGCTTGTTGGCTTTGATCTATGGCTAAGGGGTAGTCATTGATCAGATAGTTGATCATGGCTTTGTAGTAGATCACATCAGCTGTGATTTTAGGGGATACATTTTGGGCCAGTATCGCGGCAGAGTCGAGATACAGCATGCTTTTTCTCGGATCTGAGTATTTCAATTGCCATGCTTCACCTTGCAGAGATTTGATGGTAATGGAATCCTGTTGTTGTGTGGGAGAGAGTGATTTGGGTTGTGCGAATACAAGCTGCGGTGCAAGTGAGACACATGTCAGTAGTAGTATCGTTAGGTTTTTCATCTGAATGCGAATAGAAACTTAATGATAGTAAGAATCTATTAAAACGGGCATTGTCTCTACCAGAATGAATAAGGGATCCTAAAAGCAAGCCCCCCGAAACAACGGATGCTTCAGGGGGCTATAGTCAGTCACTAACTAGACTGATAAACCTAAACCATTTTCAATTGCTTTTTCGCCGTACACTTTAGGTCTAAAATGTACGGCGAAATGCTGGTTTCAGATCTATCAGCATTATGCGAGAATTGGTTAATTAGATAGGTAATTAGTGAAGTCTATGTTGCCATAGTTACAGTTTGAGTTGTTTTCTGGTCGGAGTACCATGAGGAATACGTGATCTTCATATACACTATTGTCGACAAATAGATATTCTCCTCCGTCTTCGTTGAGCTCCATACCGTCATTAGACTCTTCGTTGTTCATCGGGTGCCATGTGCTGCGGATTCTGTCTGAGTGATCTTCTAGGCTAATTGCAGGTCCTAAAACTTCAATATTAGGAAAGTACAGTTCTAGGCAGTTATTGCCACCTGCCTCTGTCAGAAAAGTTAGGAATGAACATTTGAGTTGTGCAGTGGCGAGGTGAGGGAATACATCCTCTGCTGGATCTGGATTGGCGACAGGTGGAACCACTCGAATCGAGATCACTTCCTCTTTCTCTATATATGTGGTGTCATAGATGACTTCATAATTGTACGTTTTGAATTGCTCATAGAGCTCTTCCTGAAAAGGGTTCATATTGTTTGTACTCACGGAGATGAGGTCTGTCAGATCAAAGTGATCAGATTCAGAGGTTATCATGACTTCTTTGAAATAGTCTCTGGCAGGTTCATCGTCGATGATACTGCGTGTGATCAGAAAGCTGGTCATGTACATGAACTCTTGTGAAATTTCATTGAGTTCTGTTTCGCTAGTGTACTCTTCTAGTGACGGACTATTGATGGTTTGGTTGAGTACAGGATCGATCAATTGATCTCCGCATGAGAATTGCATCCCTGCGGCGATTAGTAGGATAAATGGGTATATTTTCATGGTTTTTGATTTTAAGTCAGGCTAAGGTAGGCGATGACGATTTATTAAAGTCTGTAGATTCATATATGAAGCGAATGGATTCAAATTCGCTAAGAGTCGACTAGAAAAGTCTTTTTAGTATAGCATCTTTTCGCCTAGATGCTACGGGTACTTCCTCTCCATTTTTTAAGACTAGGCATCCTTCGTTGGTGTATTTGGTCACGTAAGAAGTGTTGACGACATAGGATTGATGACATCTTAAGAAAACTGCCTTATTGAGCAGGGACTCTACTAGTTTTAGTGGTTTGGAGATCATGATTTTCTCCTTTGTGGTGTTGAAAGTCGTATAGTTTCCATCCGATTTGCAAAAGATAATGTCCTCTAAATACACTACGTGATGTGCCTCTAGTGTTCTCAGTACGATTTTGTTTTGATGGTTGCCATTGTAGAACTGATTGGCGACATCTACAGCGTCGTGGATACTATCATCATTTTTGAAAGCTTTGATGGCGCGGTTGACGGCATTGCTAAACTCCTCGTCATCGATGGGTTTGAGCAAGTAATCCAACGCACCTATACGTATCGCCTTGATGGCTTGGTCATTGAACCCTGTGATGAAAATAAGTTGAAAATTCACCTCTTCTAATCGCTCTATCACTTCGAATCCCGTACCACCTATGATATCAATATCCAAAAACACCAGATCAGGCTCATGGATATTAATCTTAGTAAGCGCCTCTGCAACACTGGGCGCCTCGTCTATTACATGGATGTCTTGCGAAAATTGATCTGCGAGTCTATCTTTTATTTGATCACGGACATGCTTCTCGTCATCTATAATAAGGGCTTTGATCATGCTGTCAACAGTTTAAAAGGAATCTTTAATTTAATGATTGTTCCATGGTCATCTGGATTGCCTTCCTGCTTGTTGAGGATGGAAACACCATGACCTGTCATTTTTCTCAAAAAAGTATCAATTAGCTGGACTGAAGAATCGGGACGGAGGGCTTTGATATCAAACCCATGACCATTGTCCTCTATCGTACATTGTACTGATTGCTCTTCTAACGTTAGCATCACGGAAATCATACCTTTTTCTTCTATTTCTTTGAAGGCATGCGCAATGGCATTCTCGACGAAGGGCTGGAGCAACATCGGTGGGATAGTGATTTCGGCATCTTCGGGTATGTCATTGATGATCTCATACTCGAACCGATCCGCAAATCTAAACTGCTGCATGTCGAGGTAATCTTCGAGCAACTGCACCTCATCTTCTATTAAGACATAGTCTTTGGTCGAGTTCTCGAACAGTGCACGTAGAATTCGCGAAAACTTGACGATGTAACGGGAAGATACCTCTGCGTTTTTGTTGATTTCGCTTTTGATGAGGTTGAGACTGTTGAAAGCGAAATGTGGATTCATCTGCGAACGGAGCAGTCGCTGGTGGAGGAGAAAGTTTTGTTTTTCCATCCTGAACCTTCGCTGTCTGTAGTAGAATACGATCAATGTAGTGGCTAGGATAGCACCGAGCAATAGTGTCAGTAGGAGGTATTGGTTGCGTTGAAAACTGATGTTCTCAATCTCCACAATTCTTTTGGCAGCTTCTAACTCTTTTTCTTTGGCAAATGAGTTTTTGAGTTCGATCAGTTCGCTATTGATGCGGTTTTCATAATTGCCCTCCTGGTAGCTAAAGATGGAGTCCAACTGGCTAGAGACCTGCTGGGGTGATTCTCCTTTCCTAATAGCGATTTCCAGCCTTTTCTTGAGTGCCTCTTTTTGATTTTGGTAGTGGGCGTCATCTATACCATACCAAAACACCGAATCGATGTAGAGACTACTCAGGTCCAGCTGATCCAGCTCGTAGTAGGCGTGGGATAGGTTGAGATAGTTGTTGATCAAGGCTGAGGTTTTAACATTGGCAGGTAGTAGATCGATGTAGTAGGCTGCTTTGTGAAACGTCTGTAGCGCGTCGCTATATAGGTGATTTTCAAACTGTATAGCGCCTAAATTGCCATAGTACTGATAGTTGATGTTAGGACTCAGTTGCGTTAAGTCTATGTTGATTTCGCTCAGGGTATTGAGTGCTAGGTCGAGATCCTGCTGTCCAAAGTAGATGCTAGCCCTGCTGATTTTGCTCACCATCATGTTAGCTGTATCATGCGCCTGCTCGAACATGTCATAGGCAAGGGCATTGGCGGACAGGGATTGGTCATGCTTTTCCATGCTCGTGTACACGCGCTGGATATAGTTGTAGGCGAGGGCTTTGCTTTTGTAATCCTGCTCCCCGAGCATACTGATCATTTTCTCCGCAGTACCTAGCCCGTTGAGGAAGTCGTTTTGAAGATAGTAGGCATTCATAAGTGCCCGATAGTAGAAGGCACTTCTCTCGGATAGGTGAGGTTCCTCTGCATAATCTGTCGCTCTGCGTAGCTCGTGGATCGCAGAATCTACCTCGCCCAGACGGTACAAGTATCGAAACTGGACATAGCGATATTGACGTTTGAGCGAATCAGGGATGTCCATCTCGATGATGCTGGACAGCTGTAGCGCAAAGTACTGCAAGGAATCATGTTCTAGCCCTGTTTTGAGCTTGTTATTGTAATGGGTTGGTAGGTCGCTGACTTGGGCAGTGTTCTCTACAGTCTTGTGATGAGAGCAGCTCACGAAAGTGACGAATAGGGTTAGGTAAAACCAATTTGTCATAAGTAATAAATGCTGACTCGAAAATAACGAATACCTACCACAAAAGTCGGAGGAAGCGCAAATACCTCTGGGGAAAGAAAGTGAATGAAGTAGCTTAGCGCTAAGCAACCGTACTGCATAGCAACTGGGCGCATTGTCTTCACTACATAGAGGGCAGAGCCATCTTGATGCTTTTATAGTTTTCTATCAGCCTGAGTTAGATTTTGAATACCCCTTCAAGGGCTTTTTTGAAGGATTTAGTATGTGATTCGTTTTGTCTATGACTTGAAAAGAGAATCTTTGAGGATCACCCTGTATATCTGGGGGAGAGATAGTAGATCACTTCGTGATTCAAGATTCATTGTTCGAAATTCGTTATTGTTTTTTTTATAAAATAATCACCTATCGAAGCTCAAGAGCCTTCTTTATGAATCGAACTCAGGTTGTCACTATTCCATCTCTCTCAGGATTTGTTTGATCTGATCGAGCTTTTCGAGAGGCATCTTGCGCAGCTCCGCCACTGTCAGCCCATTCTCACTGGGTCGGTCTAGCTCCGTTATTGGATGATTAGGCGCAAGAGATGTCTCCGCACTATCCCAAGCCATCAGATCGTTCGGTGTGCAGTGCAGCGCTATACATAACTGCTGGAGCTGATACATCTTGATACCCACGGCCTTGTCGGCGAGCATGCGGTGCACCACATTGTGACTCAGTCCTAGCTTTCTCAAATAATTATATGGTTTCGGGATGCCACGGATGTGCATCAATCGTGATATCTGAAGTGTCAGCATCGTTGTGTTGGTTTGGTCTTACAATAAAGTTAAGTAGAAATTACAGAATACTCAAAATTGGAAACGAATCATTGTCAGTTAGTTAACTAGTAGTGAGCTTATATTATTTATATATGACACTAAATGATTTTTTGCTGAGACAGACTTATTTTATACTGGTATTGAATCATTTGATAATGGGGATATGTCATTTTGTATGTGGTAGATGTTATATTCTATTGAGATAATGTTATTTACTATTACTCTTATATTAATAACTGATTGGTGTTTGTCTAATTATTATGCGCTTATGAGATTATTTCAGTACCTTTTGAAGACTATTTAGCATCGGTAAAAGGCTACTAGTTCCATTTCGTCTAGATCGATAGTGACCTGAGAACCATCTGTTATGGATAATGTTATTTTGTAGAGGATGTCGTTTTGCTCATGTATTCAAACTTATCGGGAGGTAGATTGCTTTGTTTCTTGAAGGAGAAATCTTAAGTTGTGTCGTGAACTGCAATTGTCTACTTCCCCCCTGATATGAGAATATCAATCACCTGTGTTTTCTTATCTGGCAGGCATACTCTCAAGAGGAAGATGTACTGGTAGCAGACAGTCTTCGGGCACAAAGAGATGTCCTTGATTTCGTTTTTAAGAAGAATCGAGATAGCCTCAATGCATCAGGAAGTCAGGATAGCAAGCGTGTTTTCTTTTCGTTGATGCCCTTGTCATCAGGTAGTGGTGGGCCTAATATTTCGATTTCGGTGGTCAATGCTTCTTTTCATTTAGGGGATCCCGAGACGACTAATTTTTCTAATATAACGCTCTACCCTAGCACGAATTTTAGTTCCTATTTTCATATCAAAGTCACTTCTAACCTTTGGCTAGAGGGCAACATTTGGAACATTCCTGGAAAACTAGAGTTGATCCAAGAGGCTCAAGATAATTATGTGCTGGGAGGAGGCACAGATGAGGATAGTTTGTTTGTAATAAAATATAAGCTAAGTCGGGCGTATATGTCTTTGGGCAAGCGTCTGGTCAAGTATGTATATGTTGGAGGTGGGTATGCGCTGGACTACTATTATGACATCTATGAGGACAGTGGGGATGTTGTCCGGCAGACGGATTTTGGACGCTATCAGTATGGGACGGGTTCGACGAGTATAGCATCTGGGCTTACATTCGATGTATTCGTAGATAGTCGCATTAATCCTATCAACTCGTTCAATGGTGTGTTTTCGAAAGGGACCTTGCGAATCAATCCCACCTGGTTAGGCAGTGATGACCTGTCTTATTCAGTTTATATGGATACACGGAGGTACATCAATTTTAGTGAGGAGAAACATCGTGTATTGGCACTTTGGGGGTTGTACTGGGCGTCTTGGGGTAATGTGCCTTACCTTGATATGCCGGCTAGTGGGTTAGACTTATATGGCTGGACGGGGCGTGGCTATCCACGGGCTCGTTTTAGGGGGCGACAACTGCTCTATACTGAGGCGGAGTTTAGGTTTGATATTACCAAGGATGGGTTGCTGGGGGGCGTAGTGTTTACCAATTGTCAAAGTGTAATGGAGCAAGAGAGTAGGCGGTTTGAGTACCTCAACCCAGCTGTGGGTACGGGTTTACGCTTAAAATTCAACAAATTCTCTGACTCGAACTTGACATTTGATGTAGCCTACGGTGAAGGCTTCAACTGGTATATGGGATTGAATGAGGTTTTTTAGCAACAGTAACAGTACTAGGTCAGGAGGTCTACACCTCCTGACCTAGTACTGTTTAGTTGATCTTCTGAAAATCTTTGACACCTGAAAATTTAGGTTCGATGACCCATTCTCCTTTTGTGTTGATATAGCCCCAGAGATCTCCTTTTTTGACTGCTGCGAAACCATTGTAGAAAGAACGTGCTCCATCGTACTGCGGTTCGATAGCCCATTGACCTGAGACATCAAAGAAACCAAATTTGTCATTTTTCCTACCGAGTGCTAATCCATCACTGAAGTCTTCCCATTTTTCTGTATCGTTGATTCTGATGATTTCTCCAGACTTATTGGTGTATCCCCATTGGTCGTTGCGTTTGATTCTGGCTAGTCCACTCGATGGATCAAATTCTTTGGCACTTTGGAACTGAGGCTCGATGACCCATTGGCCTGATGTATCGATAAAACCTATGAGGCCACTGGTTCCTCTGGCCCATGCGAGTCCATCGCTAAAGTAACCTACACTGCCGAACTGAGCCTTGATGGCTACAGTGCCGTCTGCGTTGATAAATCCCCAAGTTTTGTCTTCTAACCTGTATGGAGCCAAGCCATCTCCTTCGAAAGGGTCGAGATCGATTAGGCCGGGAATGTCAACTTTGGTTTCGCTGCCCGATATGTCTAGGATAAAGAACTTGTCATCTTTTCTGGCTATGGCTTTATCGTTGGTGAACACCGATACTTTGTCGTACTGTGGAGTGATTACGGTTTTGCCCTCTGTGTCTAGATATCCCCATTTTCCATCGTCGTTGATTGCCAATAGTCCATTTGAATAGCCTTTCATACCGAACCCAAAAAGTTCAACTACTCTGTACTCTTTGATTTCAGAAGGAATAATTTCTCCTTGGATATTAATGATTTTGAAATTGGGCTTCTCGTAGTACAGTGCCAGACCCTCTTCGGAGAATTCGACGCAGCGTTTCGAGATGGGTTTAATAATCATTTCGCCATTACTGGTGGTGTAGCCCCATGTTTTAGAACCGTCGGGTTTGACGAGTGCGATATAGGTTTGAGCAAAGGACTGGACTGCCAGTAAGAGGACGATACTCAGAGATAATACTCGTTTCATTGTAGGTGGTATTTAGGTTTTTGTTTGTGAGAATGGTACAATTTAATAGTTGTATCATCCATTTTGTACTGACAAGAATAAGAAATAATTGCTAAGTCGCAAAATCCTATGGATGCGTGTCTGCTTCTTTTCTTAATGCCTCCATATCTGCCATGATCTCATCTAGTTTTTGGAGCAGTCGTCCGTAGACGATCTTGAGGTCCAAGGTATAGATTTTGCCACCTAGAACGAACATAACAGCACATATCACAGCGAGACCTGCCCAGAAAACTGTAGGGATACCATAGGTTAGGTGTAGAGTAGGAAAGGAGTCTAGTAGCTTTTGGGTGAGTTTTATCCCCATGGTCTGCCCATTAAAATCCAAGAACCACATGCCAGCGATCATCGATAGGAAGATCATGGGATAGAGTATGCGGGACAGTTGCGCATTGATATGGATTTGCTTTTGCATCCAGTTGTGAAACGAAAGGAGGTATTCGTAACTGTTGGTACTCTTGTCCAGATCACCGAGCGATTGGCTCAGGCGGTAGTTGATGAATACCGTGAGGTTGATTATAATGAAAAATGGGACGCCCATATAGGGCATGTGCAAGGCAAAACTCACCGGTAGCATAATCGCCGATAGGATGACTAGACCCCATAGGTTGAGCTTGAACATGCGCTTAAATTTTTCTACAATGTCTTGAGACTTTTGGTTGTAGAGATTGTTGAGCTTGGGAGCGATGAGTGCTTGGCTATCCACAAAACCATTTTTCCAGATTGTTTCAATTGACTTTTCCATCTAATAAGATTTTTAAACGTTCTTTGATTCGATTGATTCGTACGCCTATGTTGTTGGCGTTGGTGCCGATGATGTCGGCGATTTCTTGGTAGGATTTTTCCTCCAAGTAGAGTAAGATCACCGCTCGATCTACTTCTGAGAGTTGGCGTATGGCATCATAGAGCGCATTGAGAGACTCGTCTGCAAAAGCCCGACTGTCCTCTGTGACAATGTCTGGCAGCGTATCTGATGCGAAGTATTGCCCATTCTTCTTTTTTTTCTTGAGTAGGGTGAGGCACACATTGAGCGAAATGCGATAGACCCAAGTCGACCATTCAGACTGTGCTTTGAAGTTGTCCCTGCTGCGCCAAATCTGTAGAGAGACTTCTTGGTAATAGTCTTCGAAATCTTCTTGCGTATTGGTATAAGCTCGACATATCTTAATGATGATCGCCGCAAAGGGTAAAATGGACGAAGTGTAAAAATCGCTACTCATTCAAGTTTTTCTTGTTTAGTGGCTATGTCAATGGAAACTTACAGCTATGCTCAAAAAATATATAGTCATCGTTAGGATTAGTTTTAAAGGGGTGGGGTGAAATGTTGTACTTTGGGATAGTTTTAATAAACTGTGGTAATATCAGAGAGCTGGAGTAAATACGATAAATGAGGTGGAATATCTACATAGGGCTTGTGGCCAGTATGGTGTTTTCGTTCAATAGTCTGGGACAATCAATAGATGTCATGATTGAGCGAGCGGATTCTTGTGCTAGGCTTGCTGACTATGATTGTGCGGTTAGTCAGTATGAAGAGGTACTGTCATATCACGATGATGTCTCAGGTACTGTTTTCGTCCAAATCAATAATAAAATAGCCGATTTGCTCTATAAGCAAGGGGACTTCCAAAAGGCATACACGACCTATCAGACAGCCTTAAGGCGAGCTGAGGAAGATAGCATGATGCACGAAAAAGCTACTGCTCTAGAGGGGATGTCACATATCCTGTGGCGCTATGGAGACAATGTGAAATCTATCCATTCGGCCATGGAGAGCATAGGGATTTATAAAGCCTTGATAGATACAGCATCATTGATTAGTTCGTCTCACATACTAGCAGGCATCTATGTCAGTATTGGCGAATTGGACAAGGCAGAGGATATTTATCAATCCACATTGCATATGGCGAAAGCTAGCTATGATTCGGTTGGGCTAGCAAGTTGTTATGAGTATATAGGTATTGTGCGTTTTTTTGAGGAGCGATATGACCAGGCCATACATTTTTATATGAAGTCACTTTCTATGAATCTTCAGATCGGAAATGAATTGGATGCGGGTGTTACCTATGCCAATATAGGAGAGGTTTATAACTACATGGAATCCTATGATAAGGCGCTGACGTATTTTGAGAAGTCAGAAGAAATCCTTCAGGCACATCAATTTAATTCAGGGCTCATATTTGTCCATTATAGTGCGGGAGTGAGCTATACCCAGTTGGGCGAATATGAGCAGGCGATGGATCATTTTCAAAAAAGTTTAGACCTGGTTAGGTTCACGCATGAGACACGTGAAAAGCCTGAAATTCTGAGACTGATAGCGGAATGCTATGCGAAACAGGGTAAGTATGCGCTGGCTTATCAATATCACGAACGGTATGCAGAGACTGATGACTCGTTGGCTCAGGTCAATCGAAACCTAGAATTACTGGATGTGATGGGGCGCTATGATTTGGAGGAAAAAGAAAAACTCAATGAAGTACTGACACAGGAAAATGTATTGAGAGGGCGAGAACTGGCCGATAAGGAAACCATCATCGCACAGCAGTATCTTTTTGGTGCTGTATTGATGGCGTTATTGTTGGTTGCGTTTGTGTTGGCATACAAGCTGTACAGAAATAAGGAGCTATTGGCAGAGGCTGATAGAACCAAGAATAAGTTGTTTGGATTCGTAGCGCATGACCTGAAAGCACCAGTGGCCAATATTCAGATGCTAGTCGATATGTTGCAGGACGAATTAGAAGAGGATAGCAAGGAAGCGCACGGTCTGGTTGTAGATATAAATAACGCGTCACATTCGGTGAGTATGCTACTCAATGATTTGTTGTCTTGGTCGATCGCACAGCAGCGCGGGTTTGCTTTCAACCCTAAGTCCGTCCAGCTCAAAGGTGCTGTGGAGCATTGTGTAGACCTTTTTAATAATCAGCTAGCATATAAATCGCTGAAAGTAGACAATCAGGTGCAGGAGGATGTTTTGGTATGGATGGACGAAAATGCACTTTTAGCCATTATACGCAATTTGATATCCAATGCAGTCAAATTTTCATCCACAGGTGGTTGTATCACGATAGCAGGAGCAGTGTCGGATCAGTCAGGTCATGTACTTTTTAGTATTCAAGATGACGGGGTAGGAATGACTCCCGAGCAACTCAATAAAATCTTATTTACGTCGACATTCACGACGCAACGAGGGACAGCCAATGAGAAGGGGAGCGGAATGGGGCTCAATCTCGTCAAGGAATTTGTCGAGAAATCTAATGGCGAACTGAATATTGCTAGTCAAGTAGAGGTAGGGACTAAAATAACGATCGTATTGAAGGCTGGAGAATAATGAATCGACGAGATGTCGATTCATTATTTATAGTATTTCTTATTTCCCTAAATCCCGGAGCATACCAAAGTGTCCTGCTACTGCCGAGCGGAAACTTGGAAAGCTATAGTAGGGCAGATCATATTCGCTGGTGGTCTGTTGCACGATTTTAGCAATAGCGGGATAGTGTACATGACACACATCAGGGAAGAGATGATGCTCGATTTGGAAGTTTAGCCCCCCTACGAACCAAGTCAGAATTTTGTTTTTCATCCCATAGTTAGAGGTCGTCAGGATCTGATGTGATGCCCAGCAGGTATCTAGGTTTTCACTTTCAGCCTTGACGAAGCTGGCGTTAGGAACCACATGTGCGGTCTGAAAAATCAGTGCTAACATGATGCCTGTCACCGCATGAGATACGATGATCATCACGATAGTAGTTCCTACAGGGATATCAATCATAAGGACGGGAAGTACTAGAAACACGACATAGTACATGAGTTTTCGGAAGAAAATTCCTGCAAACTCCTTTCTGAATTCAGCTCCTTTTTTGATGAGTCCCATTTGGCGATATTCAAAAGCCTTCACGAAATCTTTGGTTGTGATCCACTCCAGTAGTGGTACACAGTAGAATATCGGCGCATAGATGTGCTGAAATCTGTGAAACCACCGCTTGGGCTGATGCTCAGAGAACCTGAAGAAGAACCTAGGTAGAATGTCCTCATCGGTATCCTCAATGTTGGTATAGGTGTGGTGTATGACGTTGTGCTGGATCTTCCAGATCAATCTATCTACACCAACCAAAGCAGCCGAGAAGGCGACAATGCTATTGTAACTTTTATTCTTAGAATAGGCGCCGTGTATAGAATCGTGCATCACAGCCGTACCTATAAAGGCCTTGCCTAACCCCATGATCACCCAGAGAGACATCAGGATGTATAGGTTCGTAATGCCTGCGAATATGAGGATAAAGAATGGCGTGAGATAGAGCGAGAACAATGCGATCGATTTGATCACCATGTGTCTGTTTGCATCTTTTTCTAGATTGTTTTCTTTGAAGTAGGTATTTACTCTTTTTCTAAGAACACTCCAGAAATCGTTTTCTTCTTTGCTTTTAAATTTATAATTAATCATATGATTTTGGCACATTCAGTAGGTTAGTGAACTGATGTGATTTTAGTATTAAAACGTTAGAGAATAGGGTGGGAGGCTGGCGTTTTTTCGTTTCCCTATACTTAGCAACGCAAGAATACTGAATTAATTTGAAGCCATCAAATGATAAATATTCATAGAGGTTACATAGTTGATTGATATTCAGTAGTTAAAGCGTGATTTAACACACTTTAACTGCTCAAAATCATGAAAATAGCTGCTACAGTGGTCATCAGAATGACGAACCATCTGAAATACTGATCTGAGATTTTCTTGATGATTTTAATTCCTACAAGGGCTCCTATAGCAATGAATGGAATAAGGATGAGATCTAAAAGAAAGGAATGCCATGTGATGGTCTCCCAGACCCAGATATGAAAAGGAACTTTGAATATGTTGACACAGATAAAGAACCAAGCTGCTGTACCGATGTATTGGTTTTTGGGTAGACGCATGGATAGTAGATATAGTGCCATGGCACTACCTGCCAAGTTACCCACCATCGTGGTGAACCCAGCCACGATCCCCATTAGCGCTGCAAACCATAGATAGTCAGGTATTTTTTCTTTGTTGGTACGCTCCATCCATAGCATGACGATGAGACTGAGGAATATGATCACACCCATGATGATGCGGAAGGTCTTGTCATCTATCTGTTGACCAAAATAGGTGCCTGCCAGCACGCCTATGATTGTCCAAGGCAGAAGTTTCCATAGGTATTTAGTTTCGGCATGTCGGTGGTAGTACTTGACACCTATGAAGTCTGCCATGATGAGTACTGGGAGCATAAGTCCGCTCGATTCTTTACCACCAAAAGCTACGGCTAGTAGTGGTACAGCTAGTTTGCTCACACCAGCGACTCCAGTCTTCGACATCCCAACTAATATACCTACTACACAAAATGAGGCGAGGGCTGAGTAGCTCAGCGTATATCCGAATAGTTCTACCATAGGCTGCAAATCTCTTGAAATCGATGAGATATCAGTGTTTTTTGGACATGAAAAAAGTCCCTATCTAAATGATAGGGACTTTGTACTGTGTTTTGACTTGGTGAGAACACGAAATGTAAACACCATTTCTATTCTACTTTTCTTCCAAAAATGGATAACGGTAGTCATGTGGAGCATCAAAAGTCTCTTTGATTGTACGTGGTGACACCCATCTGAGTAGATTTAGTACAGAGCCTGCTTTGTCATTGGTACCTGATCCTCTAGCGCCACCGAATGGTTGCTGTCCGACTACTGCGCCTGTTGGCTTGTCGTTGATGTAGAAATTACCTGCAGCATTTTGCAGTTTTTTGGTAGCCAGTTCGATAGCATAGCGATCGTCTGAGAAGATTGCTCCTGTCAGTGCATAGTCAGAGGTTTTGTCTACGAGTTCGAGCGCCTCTTCGAAATGCTCAGGATGATAGACGTAGATGGTAATGACTGGACCAAATATTTCCTCACACATCGTCAAGAACATTGGGTCTTTGGTCACGACTACTGTAGGCTCGATGAAGTAGCCTTTGGACTTGTCATAGCCACCGCCTGCGATGATTTCGGCATGATCACTGGCTTTGATTTTGTCGATGTAGCCTGAGATCTTATCAAATGCACGTTCGTCGATCACTGCATTGACGAAATTGGTGAAATCCTCAGGAGAACCTACAGTGATTGTATCTAGATCAGATAGAACCTTAGCTTTCGTCTCATCCCAGATGTTTTGTGGGATGTAGGCGCGTGATGCAGCACTACATTTCTGCCCTTGGAACTCAAATGCTCCTCTGACGATACCCGTCGCAACAGCTTTTGGGTTAGCAGACTTATGTGCAATGATGAAGTCCTTTCCACCTGTTTCTCCGACGATTCTTGGATAGGTTCTGTACTTGGTTACATTTTCTCCTATGGTTTTCCAGAGCTGTTGGAAAACGGCTGTACTGCCTGTAAAGTGTAGCCCCGCAAAATCACGGTGGTTGAATACCACATCGCCAGCCACTGGTCCGTCAGTGTAGATCAAGTTGATGACACCATCAGGTAAGCCAGCTTCTTTGAATACTTCCATGATCACCTGCGCAGAGTAGATTTGCGTGTCAGCAGGTTTCCATACGATGGTATTGCCCATCATCGCTGGCGCTGCGGATAGGTTGCCCGCGATCGCTGTAAAGTTGAATGGTGTGATGGCAAAAATGAACCCTTCGAGCGGACGATACTCTAGCCTATTCCACATCCCTGGAGAGGAAATCGGTTGCTGGCTATATATCTGTGTCATGAAGTGCACGTTGAATCGCAAGAAGTCTATGAGTTCGCATGCAGAGTCGATTTCCGCCTGAAATGCATTTTTGGATTGTCCCAGCATGGTTGCTGCATTGATCTTCGCTCGGTAAGGACCTGCTAACAAGTCCGCTGCTTTTAGGAAAATGCTCGCTCTGTGCTCCCAAGATAGGCTCTGCCAAGCGTCTTTAGCACCCAGTGCGGCATTGATGGCTTGTTCGACGTGATCCGCATCTCCACGGTTGAAGTAGCCCAGGGTGTGCTGATGATCATAGGGAGGAGCCATTCTAACTTTGTCGTCAGTGGTCACTTTTTCTGCACCGATGTACATCGGTACATCTAGCTCTTCGCTCCTCATCTGCGCGACGGCAGCCTTTAGTGCTATTTTTTCGGGACTACCTGCCTTGTAGCTTTTGATGGGTTCATTGACAGGGGTAGGCACGGGATATATTCCTTTGGGCATATCATTTTGTGTTTAATGTTACAATTTTGGATTGCAAATTTAAGAAAGATATCCCTACCCAAAATTTCTAAGAATGATATAATTTTGATTTCCCAAATAAGAGATAGCAAATGAACCTCAAAGACTTTTATGGCAAGTACAAGAAGTATTTTAGGATAGATCTTTTTTTCTATCTCTTTATGCTGTTTTTTCTCCTATTCTTGTTTTTAGTAATAGGGGTCGATTGAGCTTTAGTGAACGTAGCTACCAGCGTTGAGGTCAATCGTACTGCCTGTGGCGTGATCTGCCATACCACTGGCTAAGAAAGTGACCATGGGTGCTATATCTTTTGGTTCGGTGAGGCGTTCCAGTGCTAGGTCTCCTGTCGCATGTTCACTGCCGTATTTTTCCATGGTTTCTTTTCCCATGTCTGTCCGGACGATCCCTGGAGCGATGCTAAATGCTTTGATACCTTGTTTGCCATACGCGCGTGCTATCGTTTTGGTGAGGGAAACTAACCCCGCTTTAGATGCAGCATACGCCATGTACTCGGCGGTATCTCCTCTGAAGGCAGCCCTAGAAGTAATGTTAATGATTCGGCCTGTGGCGTTTCGTTTGATGAAATGCTCCACAATTTTTTTGCACAACACTCCGCAGGAGGTGAGATTGACCTGAATGGTCGTATTCCAAGTCGTCATCCAGTCGGTTTCCTTTGCGTCAATGTTGACAGGCATGGCAACTCCTGCGTTGTTGACGAGGATTTCTATGCTGCCCATCTCTAGGACGACTCGGTCGAAGAGGTTTGCAGCTTCGTCTGGCTGAGATAGGTCTGCTTGGAAAGCACGGGATTCATTACCGAGAACTTGCGCGAGGTTTTCGGCCTCTCTCATGTTTTTGTTGTAATGCACGGCGATGGTAGCGCCCGCTTCGGCGAGTTTCGTCGCGATGGCTTTGCCGATCCCTTTGCTCGCACCTGTGACGAGTATGTTAAGTCCTGATAGATTGATGTACATGCGTCAAAAAATTGTCACCGTTAAATTAACGTGCCGCTGACGAAAAATGGATGAATTGTTTCCTTTTTCAATCCATCGAATAAAAATATCTAAGAAACGAATCTTGAAAAGAAGGGAGTCGTTAGATTTCCGAATCATAAAGTCATTTTAAAAGGAAGAATATGAAGGCATTAATCTTTACCATAGTCATTGGCCTGTCTACGATATTGTATACTCAGGCACAAGATACAGCCATCCAGTGGTACAGTGTAGAAGAGGCGCAGGCGATGCAGTCCAGTGTGGAAAAACCGATTTTTGTTGACTTTACGGCGGTTTGGTGTGGCTGGTGTAAGAAAATGGATCAGACGACCTTCTCGGACGAAGAGGTAGCTGAGAAAATGAATGCAAGTTTCTATCCTGTAAAATTAGATATAGATAGCCCTGAGCAATTTATGTTTGGAGGGAAAAAAGTGACTGCTAAAGAATTAGCGCAAGATGTAGGGATTACTGGGTTGCCAACCATGGTGGTTTTTGATCCCGACTTGAGCTCACACGAACTCATCGTCGGATACCAAAAGAAAAATCAGTTTTTGGGTACTATAGAAGCGCTTTAGCTCACATACATTTGAATAACTCCAAGTGATATACTAGACAAACTCAAGAAGGTACGGAATAGGGGAATCTTCTGATAAGGTAGTGCTGTGGGCTTAAGATGCTGCGATACGGTCAGGTTGAAGGAAGTGATGGCGTCATTAAGAATGAAGCCTCCCAGCGTGACAACTGTCAAATTGGTACCGATACGAAGGAGCAAAAGTGCGTCTAATTGCTCAGTAGACTCTATGGATAGTGTGAGAGATAGAATAGTGTAAAGCCCCACTGCACTAAAAGCCATGCTGACTATAGCCTGTAGCGTATGGAGTGTGGAGTTGTTAGCCTGTAGTAGGTGTTTGACCAATAGAAGGATCAGTGAGAGGGTGCCTAGCCCGATAGATAAATAGCTTTCGATCATGATTGAAAAGATAAAATGACTGGCTCTTTAGAATAAGGCGAGGTTAGTAGGTCAATGAGTGCCGTATCAAAAAAACCAGTCTGTATGTGTAGAGTCCTCAGTTTTGGGGTTAGGCGGAGAAAAACTGAGGACTCGAATAGATTGTTATTATTGGTTGATCTGCTTGTTCAACTCGTCTAGTGTTTTGGCCATTGCTACACCTGGGAGTTTGATAGGTGCTGCTACCTCTGCTAGGAATGTACCGTTGACTTCACCTGTTTTGTATGTCGTGAAACCTACTCTGTATAGACCTACTGTAAGTGCTTTAGTCGGGTTACCTACTTCACTTTTGTATCTCAAGAGTGAGTTGTAGTTGCTACCACTTGGCTGACTAGGCATCTCGCTGCTGTCGTCATTTCTTTCTAGTGTTGTCCATTTAGCACTAGATACAGCGGCTTCATTGATGTCATCCTTAGAGATGATAGTAGATCGCTCTAGTGTGATGTAGGTATCAAAATAGTCTTTGTCACCTGCGTGATCTGCATAGTCTGCCGCTTCTATAGCGTTTTTTACTTTGGTTTTTCCGACTGGAGACATCATTCTCACACCTAGTTCAGGAGCTACTGCGGGTACCCAGATATAGATGTAGTAGAATTTTTTACCATCTACAGTAGCGTCTTCATTGCCAGCAGCTGCATAGCCGAGGTATGATACGACATCTGTATAAGGTACTTTGATGGTTTTTGGGCCAACGGTTTTTTCTGTAAGGCTACCGAAGCTGCCTAGTTTTTGAGCAGAAGTATTTGTTGCGAAAACGACACATAGTGTCATTGCAATAAAACTAATTTTTGATAGTGTGCTTTTCATCTTTATATATGATTTTTTAAATAATACTTTGCAATATTAGATTGTTGGTTATCTCTATGCATCGCTATAAATAGCGAAAAAAAAGAATCACTATTTTTAGTGAGCTCAGTGAGGTGTCATGTTATCTTTGAAAAATGAATAGAGTTTAACCCCTCAAATGCTAGAAATTAACAAACTTATTTTATCTGTTTTACTCCTCTTTATCCTTGTGTTTTCTATATCAGAAGGCCAATTATTTGCACAAATAATTGATCAAAAAGCTGACGTTGACGCTTTAATAGTTCGTGCAGAGGGACTGATTTATGATGTTGATAGTATGGAGGTGTTATTACATAAAAGTGTTGAGCTCAGTAAAATAGCAGGTTATGATTTGGGACTAGCAAAGAGTTATTTCCTCTTAGGGGAGATGTACTATGGTTTGTTAGATAACAAACGGTCTCTAGATTATTTGCAGAGTGCCAAAGAGCTTTTTGAGGTTTCGAGAGATGGGGAATATTTGATGGTCTTGCATAAGACAATGGGCAATGTGTTGCGTAATATGGGTGAGCATAAGACAGGAATGCAACAGTATAAAATAGCCTTAAGATACGCTGAGGAGCTGGAGATTAAAGAGGAAATTCTTAAAATAAAAAATAACATTGGGATTGTACATCAAGAGCAGTCTCACTATGAAGAGGCTATAAGGTATTTTAACGAAGCTCTGGCTATGAATCCTTCGATGAAAGCAAAAGTTACAATTTTGGGGAACATTGGTTTGACAAAACAAAAACAGGGACATTTCGATAGTGCAAGCTATTATTATGAATTTGGATTGAACTTAGCTGAACAGGTGCAGGATAGTGCAAGTGTTTATGTGATTGTTGATTATCTAACCTCATTGTACTGGGAAGAAGGGCGGGCTCAAGAAGCATTGCCTTTTTGTTTGGACTTAGTGAATTACAGTTTGAGTCAGGGCAATGAGATAGCACTTGTTCACCCATATAATATGCTTGGGTTGATCTATAATCAGTTGAAGTCTTATCAATTGGCAGATGACTACTATCAAAAGAGTCTTGAATTAGCGCGAAAATATGAGCTTAGTAATGAGGTGTTTATTCTTGCCAATATGGCTATTAATCAAGCGGCATATGGGAATTATAAACTGGCCTATGATAATATGTTCGTTCATTCCCAAATGAAGGATACTCTGTATTCCCTAGATAAGAATAAGCAGTTAGAGGAAGTTCTTGCTAAGTATGAATCAGAGAAGAAAGAAAAGGAAATAGCAATGTTGCAATCCGAGCAACTTATGCAAAAGGCTAATTTGGAGAAGCACGAGTTAATTAGGAATGTGGCCATAGTAGGCAGTGTGTGTATGTCGATTGTGCTTATTTCTTTCATTTTCGTGTATGCGCAAAAACTAAAGACAAGTCAGTTGTTGGCGCAGAAGAATGACGAGATCAATCAACAAGTAATCAAAGATATTTTAAAGGAAAACGAAATTAAAACCATTAAGGCAAGTTTGGCAGGTCAGGAGCGGGAGAGAGTTCGTATGGCCAAGGAATTACATGATGGAGTAGCGGGTTCTTTGGCTGCTGTCAAATTGAACTTAAGACATGTTGAAGATAGCAAAGGGTTAGGGCTAGATCTGATTATTTCTGCGGTGGGAGATATCTACGAAGAGGTCAGGAGTTTGTCGCACAACCTTACACCGTTCAAGGTTATGAGTGCTCCGTTTGTCGCTTTGATACAGGATTATGTGCATGAGATAGCAGATGCTACGGGGGTAGATTTTCAGCTCGTCACCTCTCAGGAGTTGAATTTGAATGATATGCCAGTTCAGTTCAAAGTGGATCTGTATCGGATTATTCAAGAACTCGTCGCAAATGTAGTGAAACATGCTAGCGCAAAGTCTGCAGAGGTGTCGCTGACGAAAAATGATAGAGAAATCAATCTGATCGTGGAGGATGATGGCCGAGGGTTTGATCGCTCTCAAAAGAATAAAGGGATCGGTTTAGAGAATATCAAACACCGATTGGAAACATTGAAAGGGACAATGCATATCGATTCGAGTGTAGGGAGAGGGACGATTGTTAACATCGACTTGACTGTTCCAGTGGTGGCGTAGATTTGGTAGCGTACAGTTTTTATAGAGATAGGAATGCAAAAAAGTATAAAAGTACTAATCGTAGATGATCATCAAATGTTTTTGGATGGGTTGTCGTCTATACTGGTAGGTGACGAACAGGTAGAGGTGGTAGGTGTTCTAACGGATGCTAGAGCGGTAATCGATACTTTGAAAGACGCACCTGTAGATGTAGTGGTGACAGATGTGAGTATGCCGCATATGGATGGGATACAGTTGAATGCCGAGTTAAAAAAGCGAAATATACAAGCGAAAGTATTGGTACTGACCACTCATAATGATCCTGATATCATTCAGAAGCTCATCAAAGGAGGGGTGGATGGTTATCTGCTAAAAAACGCAGAGAAAAACGAATTGCTAACGGCTATCAAAACAGTAGCTACTGGGGGCAAGCATTTTTCGCAGGAGGTTCAAAAGAAGTATACAGAGAGCCTGTTTTCGTCTGCTACGACTAGCAGTACTGTCCAGACTGCTTTGAGCAAACGGGAAAAGGAAATTTTACATTTGATCGTGGAAGAGTTTACGGCTCAAGAAATCGCAGAAAAGCTTTTTATTAGTCAACACACCGTCAATACGCACCGCAAGAACCTCTTGTCCAAACTTGGAGTGAAAAACACGGCAGGTTTGGTAAAGCAGACGATTCTCAAAGGATTACTAAAATAGAAAAGCCATCTTATCAGATAAGATGGCTTTGTGTAGGAATGCTTTATTTGATTATTTCAACCAAGCTTTGTACATCCAGAGTGTTTTTTCTTGCTCCTCGACGAAGGCTGACATTTGGTCTTCGGTACCACTGTCATCGACGGCACCTGCGGCTTCTTTGATTGCTTTCTCCTTAATGATGATTTTTTCTAGGTTGGAGACGATGGTTTTGACTGCAGTCTCATCATCATGGACATTCTTTACAGGGACTAGCTCTGCAGTATCCAAATAATCTTGGAAGTTGTGAATCGGGGTGCCGCCTATCGTTAAGATTCTCTCTGCGATATCGTCTACTTTGACATTGGTCTCGGTATAGAGTTCTTCGAATTTAACATGGAGTTCAAAGAAGTTTTTTCCTTGGATATTCCAGTGAAACCCTCTCAGGTTTTGATAGAAGATTTGATAATCTGACAGTAACCCGTTTAACTGGTCTATAATATTTTGATTCTTGATCATGATCTATTTGTTTAAGTTCTATTCACTACAAATAACGCAAAGACGGCACCTTAGGATCGGAAAATTGAATCAAATTAGGAGATGGGATGATAAGTATTTTCTATCAGCGGATATACTTTTTGAACAAACTCTTGATTTTCATTTGTATCACCCCGATAACAGCCTCTTTGAATATGCCTCGGCTCATTTTGGAGTGTCCTAGTGTGCGATCTGTGAAAATGATAGGTACTTCGGTGATTTTAAAATTGTACTTCCATGCCTGGAATTTCATTTCGATTTGGAATGCATAGCCCACAAAGTGGATATTGTCTAGGCCGATGGTGTCGAGGACTTCTCGCCGGTAGCACTTGAAACCTGCAGTGGTGTCTTTGACGGGGATGCCAGTGATGAACTGAACGTAGATACTGGCAAAGTAAGACATGAGTACACGATCCATAGGCCAGTTGACGACATTGACTCCTGAGATGTAGCGAGAACCGACGGCCATGTCATAGCCATCTTCTCGGCAGGCAGTTCGGAGACGGATCAGATCGGCAGGGTTATGTGAAAAATCGGCATCCATCTCGAAGATGTAGTCAAAGCCATGATCTATCGCGAATTGGAAGCCAGTGATATAGGCAGTTCCTAAGCCAAGTTTTCCTTCTCGCTCGATGATATGAATCTGCGGGTGCACCTCCATCATTGATTTGACTAGGGTCGCTGTTCCATCGGGTGATCCATCGTCCACAATCAATACATCAAAGCCTTGATCCAAATCGATCACAGTTTGTATGATGGCTTGGATGTTTTCTTTCTCGTTGAAGGTGGGGATTATGACTAGACTATCGTTCAAGGATATGTTTTCTATGGTGTTACTGGCTAAATTAGGACGGTTTTAGGAGTCAACGGTTTCAATAGCCAAGTATCTTTAGCATTTGTTCGCTACTTTGTTCGGGGGCGAACAATCTTGAAACCATGTTTCCGTCAGCATCTTTTTCTATGATCACATGTTTGGCAGCAGGGATCAGACAGTGCTGTATCCCGCCATAGCCTCCGAGTGATTCTTGGTATGCCCCCGTATTGAAGAAGCCAAAGTATAGCGATTGCTCTTTTTTAATTTTAGGGAGGAAAACCTCTGCAATATGTGCCTCTGAGTCATAGTAGTCCATGCTGTCACAGGTCAGCCCACCGATGTTGACACGGTGATAGTCATTGTTCCATAGGTTGATGGGCAGCATGGTAAACTTGGTGTTTAGACCCCACACATCTGGCATGTGTGTGATGAATGAGCCATCCATCATGTACCATAGTTCCTTGTCATTTTGGAGTTTTTGGTCCAAAACAGAGTATATATTCGCACCACTTTCTCCTACGGTATAGCTCCCGAACTCCGTAAAGATGTTAGGGGTAGGGACATCATGCTCCTTGCAGATGCTTTGGATTTGCTCTACGATCTGATCGACCATGTAGGCATAGTCATATTCGAAGTGAAGTGAGTTTTTGATTGGGAATCCACCTCCTATATCAATAGACTCGATTTCTGGACATACTTTTTTGAGTTCACAGTATTTGTTGACAAAGCGACTCAGTTCGTTCCAGTAGTAGGCGGTATCCTTGATCCCTGTATTGATGAAATAATGCAGCATTTTGAGCTGTCCTTTGGTCTTGCCTTTGATACGTTCTTCGTAGAAGTCCACGATCTTGTTGTAGCGTATCCCTAGTCTGGACGTGTAAAAGCTAAAGCTCGGCTCTTCGTCAGAGGCCACTCGCAACCCCATCTGGTAGTTGTCATTGACGTGCTGCTCGTAGTATTCGAGCTCCTTCATATTGTCTAGGATGGGGAGGCAGTTCTTGAAACCATCATTGAGCAGGCCACTGATTTCCTCTACATATAGCGGTCTTTTGAATCCGTTGCAGACGATATAGGTCTCTTTCGTGATTTGTTTTTTGGCGTAGAGACTTTTGATGATGGAGATGTCATAAGCAGACGAAGTTTCTAGATGGATGTCGTTTTTGAGTGCCTCTTCTACCACGAACTGAAAGTGCGAAGACTTGGTGCAGTAGCAGTAGGTGTATTTCCCCTGATAGTTTTTTCTCTCCATTGCCTCTTTGAATAGTTGTTTGGCATTTTGGATTTGTTCGGAGATTTTAGGGAGGTAGGTGAGTTTGAGAGGAGTTCCGTACTCGTTGATGATTGCTTGAAGGTCGACACCATGAAAAAACAAATTATCATCCTTTACTTCAAATTCTTTCGTGGGGAAATAAAAGGTCTGGTCTATCAGGTCTATGTACTTATTCATCTAATCTGGAGTCAACGTTTTGCTTTATTAAATCCTACAAATATCACAAAAAATGAAAAACCACCATCAATTATTTATGTTTTCGGACTTTGAAATGTTTTGTATAAAATACGGTTAAATTTGCAGACCCAAAAAATGACCAATAATGATAAAATTGATGATTAAGGACGAAACTGCACCACTAGAAGCTGTGGTGCTGGGGACGGCCATGAGTTTAGGAGGGACTCCTGACCTGGCACATGTCTACGATCCTAAATCGCGAGAACATATCATCGACGGGACGTTCCCAAAAGAAGAAGATTTAATCCGCGAAAACGAAGCTTTCAAAGCAGTGCTGGAAAAACACCATGTCAAAGTATATCGTCCCGAGACCTTAGCTGATACCAATCAGGTGTATGCCCGCGATATCGGTATGGTGATCGACGAGACTTTCATTATGCCTAATATTATAGAAGACAGAGAGCACGAAAAGGATGGGATAGCCTATCTGATCGATCAGGTGAGCCCAGAGGATATCCTAGTGATGCCCGAAGGGGCGCATGCGGAAGGTGGTGATGTGATGCCCTGGAAAGGTCGCTTATTCGTCGGCTATTCGGAGGAGGAGGACTATCAAGCCTACAAGGTGAGTCGAACCAATCGTGCAGGACTTGAGTTTTTGGAGCAGCATTTTTCCAACTATGAGGTGATAGGTTTCGAATTGAAAAAATCGGATACAGATGCCAAGGCCAATGCATTGCATCTGGATTGTTGTTTTCAGCCTATCGGGCGAGATCAGTGTATTATCTATAAGGGGGGATTCAAAAATCTATCCGATTACGAATGGTTAGTAGCAGAGTTCGGTGCGGACAACTGTATTGAGATCACGCAAGATGAGATGTATCACATGAATTCCAATGTGTTTTCGATATCACCAGAAGTGATCGTGAGTGAAGCAGGTTTTGATCGGCTGAATACCGAGCTCGAACGGCGTGGTTTTACAGTAGAGCGTGTGCCTTATACAGAGATTTCTAAGATGGAAGGATTGTTTCGTTGTTCTACTTTACCACTCAAAAGAAGCTACTAATGGGAATAAATACAACTTCCAGCATACTGATGATACGACCTGTGAGCTTCCGGTTCAACGAGGAGACAGCCGTCAATAATTATTATCAAAACAAACCAGAAGAAGAAGCACAAGAAGATATTCAGACCAAGGCATTGGAGGAGTTCGATGATTTCGTAGATAAGTTGACAACTGCAGGTGTGGAGGTGGTCGTCGTGAATGATACGCTCAAGCCTGAGACACCAGATTCGATTTTCCCGAACAACTGGGTGTCGTTTCATCATGACGGTACGATAGGCGTTTATCCGATGTTTGCAGAGAACAGAAGACTGGAGCGCCGCGAAGAGATATTCGATATCCTAGAAGAGAGAGGGTTTGAGATCACACAGGAGATTCACCTTACGGATTTCGAACATGTAGAGAAATACCTAGAAGGTACGGGGAGTTTAATTCTCGATCGAGAAAATAAGATCGCGTATGCTGCACTTTCAGAGCGAACCAACTCCGATGTGTTGTTGGCGTTCAGAGAACAGTTCGGGTTTCGCATCGCCGATTTTGTGGCGAATCAATCTGTGAATGGCGAGCGGCTTCCCATCTATCATACCAATGTCATGATGTGTCTGGGAGATGAGTTTGCGGTGATATGTCTAGACGCTATAGATGACATGGAGGACAGAGATGCAGTGATCGAAACACTGGAGGAGTCAGACAAGGAAATCATCGAAATCACAGAAGAACAGGTGGGGCAGTTCGCAGGGAATATGCTCCAGGTCGAGAACCAAGAAGGGGAAAAGATGATGGTCATGTCGTCTACAGCCTACAACAGTCTTGACCAAAGTCAAATAGATAGAATTTTAGCGTACAACAAGGAGATCATCCATAGTTCGCTTAATACGATAGAAACATTAGGAGGAGGCAGTGCCCGATGCATGATGGCAGAGATCTTCCTTCCGAAATCATAGATTATGAATATTGCTTTAGATATACAAAAAGCGCTACAGTCTGCGCTACAAGACTTATACAGCCATGAGGTAGAGCAATCTACACTTGGCTTACAACCTACACGCAAGGAGTTCGCAGGAGCTTATACTTTTGTGACTTTCCCGTATGGGAAAATATCCAAGAAAAGCCCTCAAGACACGGCACAGCAGATTGGTGAGTACCTCACTGAGAAGTGTCCAACTGTATCAGGTTTCAATGTAGTCAAAGGCTTTTTGAATATCGAAATTGCAGATCAAGCATGGTTGCAAGTACTCAACGAAGCGATGGCGGATGAGCACTATGGTTTGGGAGAGAAAAAAGAGCAGTCAGTCATGGTGGAGTACTCTTCGCCTAATACCAACAAGCCTCTTCACCTTGGGCACTTGAGAAATATCTTTCTAGGATACTCGGTGGCTAAAATCTACGACGCACTAGGTTATAATGTAGTGAAGGTGCAGATCATCAACGATCGAGGGATACATATCTGTAAATCCATGATCGCCTGGCAAAAGTTCGGAGAAGGAGAGACGCCCGAATCTTCTGGACTGAAGGGTGATAAGCTCGTAGGTAAGTACTATGTGGCGTTTGACAAGGCATACAAAGCAGAGGTAGCTGAGATGGTCGAGTCAGGCAAAACCAAAGAGGAGGCAGAGAAGCAAGCGCCTTTGCTACTCGCAGCGCAAGAGATGCTACGTCAGTGGGAGGCCAAAGATCCAGAAGTGTATGCGCTTTGGGAGACGATGAACGGCTGGGTCTACGATGGGTTTGACAAGACCTATGAGCAGATGGGGGTGGATTTTGATCAGCTATACTATGAGTCTGATACCTATCTGCTAGGCAAGGATGCCGTAGAGGCTGGATTAGCTACTGGTCACTTCTTTGAAAAGGCGGATGGCTCTGTATGGATCGACCTGACGGACGAAGGACTAGACCAAAAAATCGTTCGTCGTAGCGATGGGACAGCGGTCTATATGACGCAAGATATCGGTACCGCCATCCAGCGATTCAAAGAATACCCAGGGCTAGAGCGTTTGGTCTACACCGTAGGCAATGAGCAGGACTATCACTTCAAGGTGCTGTTTCTGATCCTAAAGAAGCTTGGTTATGCGTGGGCGGATGGATGTTTTCATTTGTCATACGGGATGGTGGATTTGCCATCTGGCAAAATGAAATCAAGAGAAGGAACTGTAGTAGATGCGGATGACCTGATGGGAGAGATGATTCAGATCGCGGAGGATCATACCCGTGAGCTAGGAAAGATCGATGGCTTTAGTGATGAGCAGGCTGCGGCACTCTACGACACGATCGGTATGGGAGCGTTGAAGTATTTTCTACTCAAAGTAGACCCAAAGAAACGTATGCTTTTTGATCCCAAAGAATCGATAGAGTTTCAAGGGAATACTGGCCCATTCGTACAGTACACTTTTGCGCGTATCTCAGCGATCCTGAGACGTGCGGCGGAACTGGGAGTGGCAGAAGGAGCCGTTGCAGACAACATCACTTTCACTGCTAATGAAGCCGAGCTGATCTATTTGATCTCCGAGTGCCAAAACAAAATACAGCTCGCCGCTGACGAGTACAGTCCGGCGGTGATCGCGCAGTATGTCTATGATCTAGCCAAGGAATACAACAAGTTCTATGCAGCACAGGCCATCTTTACCGAAGACGAAGCGGAGCAGGTGGCGTTTAGAGTACAGTTATCTGGACAGGTGGCTCGATTGATTAAATTAGGTATGTCGCTACTGGGTATCCACGTACCAGAGAGAATGTAATAGCAGAGAGATGATTAAGCATTGGTTAGAAGCATTTAGACTAAGGACACTGCCTTTGGCTCTGTCTAGTATTATCATGGGAGGCTTTTTGGCTGTCAAAGCCAACGCTTTCTCCTGGGATATTTTTGGTTTATCTATTCTCACCACGGTTTTTTTGCAGGTCCTGTCCAATCTGGCCAATGACTATGGGGATTCGGTACATGGAGCGGATAGTGGAGACCGACAGGGACCACAGCGTGCCGTGCAGACTGGAGCGATTAGCGCCACAGCGATGAAACGAGCGATGGTGCTATTCGCTGGGCTATCTTTGGTCGCGGGTCTGGCATTGCTCTATGTTGCTTTTGCTGATCAGCTGATCTATGTCTCGATCTTTTTGGGCGTTGGTTTATTGTCTATCTATGCGGCGATTACCTACACCTCTGGCAAGAATCCCTATGGCTACATGGGCTTGGGAGATATTTCGGTGTTCTTGTTTTTTGGCTTGGTAGGGGTGCTCGGTTCGTACTTTCTGTATACTCGGTCTTTTGATACGTGGGCTGTTTTGCCTGCGATCAGTTGCGGACTGTTCGCCACCGGCGTACTTAATGTCAATAATATCCGTGATATAGAGTCGGACAAGAAAGCGGGTAAGCGGTCGATCCCTGTGCGGATTGGATGGAAAAGGGCGGTCTATTATCATTGGGTTCTTTTATTAGGAGGTGTGTTAGCTGCATTGTGTTTTGTATTGATAAATTATCAATCTCCTGTTCAATTTTTATGGTGTGGTACTATACCGCTATTTGTTATTAATGCTCGTGCAGTTTTTTTCAAGACAAGTGCTACTGAGTTAGATCCGTATCTAAAACAACTAGCCTTGAGTACTTTAATATTTGTAGTCAGTTTTGGTATCGGTATGCTTTTCTGATTTTGTAGTTTTTATTCATTATCTTTTGTGGAGTAAAACACTTCGTTTTCTGCGTTTTAACCAAGGCTTTGGTGAATGGCGAAATAGTTTTTAAGATCGTTCATACTTCAAAAATAATAACCAGATCAAAGCTATAGGACTGTAGGTTTATTCACTCTCATGGGTGATTTGTGTTGCGTGATTTTAAGTGATGGGTATTCGGTTATTGCGGTTTTTGAAGTTCTTCATTTGCAAAAACAACTATGGAAATCATGATAATAAAAATCACAGAAAGACTGTTTTTAAGCAGTGAAAACCAAATTAGTAGCTATGTTCGAGCCTTGCTCAGGTTTGGAGTATTGCTGTTTCTGAGCATAAGTATTTTTTCTGTCTCACATGCGCAGGAAAGCAGCATGATTGTAGGGACTGTTTTAGACCAAAATAAAGAAGCAGTACTTGGTGCTGCTGTTGTGATCAAAGGAACGAGCTTGGGTACAGTAACGGATATGGATGGGAAGTTCTCTATTCAAGCGAAGGAGGGAGATGTATTTACAGTGAGTTTTGTCGGTTATACAGATGAAACTTTTGAGGTTGTAGGAGGGGAAACAGAATACACCATAACGCTAGAGGAAAATGCGACAGAGCTCGGGATGGTGTATGTCGTGGGATCTAGAAATGCCAATCGTTCGGAATTGAATTCTGCTGTTCCAGTGGATGTGTTGGATGTGTCAGAGTTGTCTGCTAATACAGGGCGTGTAGAAATTAATCAAATTCTGCAATATGCAGCCCCATCTTTTAATGCTACCAAACAATCAGGGTCTGATGGTGCAGATCATGTGGATCCAGCATCTTTGAGAGGTTTAGGTCCCGACCAAACGTTAGTTTTGGTCAATGGAAAAAGAAGACACCAATCATCACTTGTTAATATTTTTGGTACAAGAGGAAGGGGAAACTCTGGTACAGACCTGAACGCTATACCAGCATCTTCTATTAAGAGGGTTGAGATATTGAGAGATGGCGCCTCTGCACAGTATGGATCAGATGCTATTGCAGGTGTTATTAATATAGTCTTGAAAGATCAAACTGAAGGGGTGACTGGTGGAGTTACTTATGGTGCTTACAGTACAAATGTAGGAGGTGATTATGAGCAAAAGATATTTGATACCCAAGATGGGTGGGAGACACTTATTTATAATGTTAATGGTAAGAACCGCTTAGATGGAGAGGAGAAATCATTTGATGGTAATACGATGAAGATTGATCTGAACTATGGGATGAAAATCGGAGACAAAGGTGGGTATGCTAATATCACTACGGAATACCTGACTAAGGATAGAACGCTCCGACCAAGTTATGAATGGCGGAAAGGCTATGGTACAGCAGGTGTTGATGGGTTTAATTTCATGGTCAATACGGCGGTTCCTATTACAAACAGTATAGAGTTTTATGCCTATGGTGGTCGTAACTATAGAGATACGGATGCTTATGCGTTTTCTAGAGATAGTTTTGATGATGGAGACAATCGTTCGGTACCTAGTTTGTACCCTAATGGTTTTACGCCGAGAATTACTTCTGTAATTACTGACGTATCAGCTACAGCAGGGGTTCGTTATGATATGGACAATGGATGGAAAGTTGATTTTTTCAATAATTACGGGAAGAACAATTTTCATTATTTGATCAAAGATTCAAACAATGCCTCGTTAGGAGCAGCATCTCCTACTGAATTTGATGCAGGAGGACACAGCCTCTCTATGAATACAACAGGGATAGATTTTACAAAGTATTTTGAAGATATCGCATCAGGACTCAATATCGCTTATGGTTTAGAGTATAGAACTGAGCAGTTTGAGATTTTTGCTGGAGAGCAAGCGTCATATGGTATTTACGATCAGAATGGGACTTTTATTTCTATCCCAGCTGAGCAGACCCCAGCAGTGGATAGCAATGGCGATCAGTTGCCAGGGGGATCTCAGGGATTTCCAGGGTATAGTCCTTCTAATGAAGTGGATAAAGGACGTACTAATTTTGGAATATATGTAGATGCAGAACTGAATATCATCGAAGATTTGTCGGTGAGTGGAGCGTTGCGCTTCGAGGAGTATAGTGATTTTGGAGAAACCTTTAACTATAAGCTAGCCGCTCGGTATGAAATACTAGATGGCCTTGCAGTACGAGCGTCAGCGTCGTCAGGCTTCAGAGCTCCTTCTTTAGCCCAGATTCATTACAATTTACTTTTTAACAACATAGTAGCAGGCACATCGATTCGTACTTTACTCGCATCTAATACAAGTACTGTGACTCGTGCATTTGGAATCGAGCCGTTAAAGCAAGAGACGGCCCAAAACTACAGTGTAGGTATAACCTATGAAAAGGGCGATTTTACAGCTACTGTGGATGCTTATTCTATCTCGGTGGATGATAGAATTATCTTGACTGATAATTTCGACGCGTCTAGTCTAAACGTAGGTGCTGAAGCGGCTCAGTTTTTTGCGAATGGAGTGGATACGAAGACCGAAGGAGTAGATATTGTTCTCTCTTATAGAATGGAACTAGGTGCTAAAGGTAATTTTCAGGTAGGTTTGATTGGGAATATCAATGAGCTGACCATAGAGGAAATTCATAATGGCGATTTGAATGAGTATACCTTTTTTGGCCCTTTTTCTCAGGCTTATTTGAAGGCTGCTGCTCCTGATTATAAATTTGGGTTAAATTTAAATTACTCATCCCCAAAGCTAACAGCTAGCGTGAACTTGACACAGTTTAGTGAAGTTCAACTTCAAGACTTTCAATGGGTAGACTCGCCTCCGACAACAGATACTGAGGCAGAAGCGCTTTATGCAGTTGCAACAGATACTTATGAGGCGATAATGACAGTAGATATGAGTGTAGGGTATAATATTACCGAAGGGATCAAATTTACCATTGGAGGAAATAATATTCTTAATAAATATCCTACTCCTCAGTTTGATGGATGGACGGATCAAGGAGGATTTAATGACTCTGTTCAGATGGGATCGGATGGAGCCTACTTTTTCGGACGATTGAATTTTACATTCTAGCAATCCTAATATTGATTTTGAAAAAGGAGAGTGTAACAATAATTTATTGTTACACTCTCCTTTTTCGTTGTAGACCCAAACCCCATCTCGTAAGGAGCCTGCTACGGATAGTTTTATCTAGGGTTTTGTGTTCGGATGCGTTCGTTATGGGACGGTTTTGTGTTCGGTTTTTTGATCGGTCTATCTATGATATTTGTGTAACACATTGATATACAGTTGTTTTTGTGTTTTGGCACGTCGTTGGTCATGATAGAGTCAGATATCAAAAACCAAAATCATAAAGACATGAAAAATTTAATCAAAACTTCCTCACTTGTAATTGCAACAATACTAATGATCACCACTACATCTTTTGCCGGAGGGACAAAAGAGAAGGCGATAGAAAAAGCCGTAGACGCGGTAGAGAATGGCGCGCCTGACGATTGGATGTTGCTCGCAGAGCAAGCAGACTATTTGATCAAAAAGGACGCTGGGATGACCAAAGCCAAAACATGGATCGAAGCGTCGTTAGCTATCAAAGAAGCTCCATATAATCTAGAAGTAATGGGCGACTACTACAGCAAGTGTAACCTGAAAAGAGAAGCCATGATGCATTACATCAAATCTATGAATGCACTGAAAGCAGATGATGCGACCGTAGATACCTCACACATTCAGGACAAGATAGTCGCACTGAGATAACAAAGAAAAAGTAGAATCCTCATAGAGGAATGAAGGGGCGGCATCATGCTGCCCTTTTGTTGTTGTAAGGGTGTTTGTAATGACTTTGGGCGTGGGACAGGGGCTGGTTGGGTGCAGTTCAAGATAGTCTATGGGTTACTAAAAAAGGCCTGACAGGTTTCTGAAACCTGTTAAGTCTTAAAAAAAATAAACGCATTTCGCGAAACAAGCACTCGGTAGTCAGAAAACACCCTCACCTCATCAAAAAAGGTCTCTTCCCGAAATCACATGATTTACGAAAAATCCCCGAATCTAGGTAGCAGATAGAAGGCTCTCCTTTTTCATCTTTCCGATTACCTTAAGAAGAGTTATAAATGTTCGGGTGTCTGGTTGCGCTACCAGAAGGTTCTTCTTGCGCAAGGAGACAGTTGACCTTGCGCAACCATGACATCCACCTTGCGCAAGGAGAGAGTAGGCCTTGCGCAACACCAGAACTGAGTCAACGACTGTACGCCTTTACGTTCTGCTTAAACCGCCAATGGCGGACGTTTGAGCAGAACGTAAAGGCGTGACCGTGGGATATGCATCATCCCTAACCTTAACAAATGAGTAATCATTCTTACCTGTCACCCTAGTTTGCATTTAAGGCTTATAAGGCTCTTCTTCGACGAACTTGATGAATTCTCCTTTGACTCTTTCGTCCTTTGTCGTGCTGTTGATCACTTCTAGCAAGACCAAGTGATCCGTGAGGTTCTTCTGTACTGCATACTCACTTACGGTCATATCAGGCGCTGCCTCGTATCGCAGACGAGTCGTCACGACCTGATCTCTTTCGCTATCTGTGATCGTATTGAAGGAATTGATAGAGGCTAAGACACTGTCCATCTGTGCCTCTTTGTTTGCAGTGCCCAGCAGTTGTAGTACGCCTTCCATTTCTCCGAACTTGATCCATGTGATGACGATTTTATCTTTGCCCGACTCGACGAACAGTTCCACTGCTTCAAAACCATTGACATCCTTTTTCTTGTCCACCGTTAGCATCAGTCCTTTCTTGCCTTTCAGCTCCTTGACATAGTCTTTGTAAGCTGCCTTAGGGGTTTCGTGTTTTCCATCAAAACCCAAAACCAAAGCAGCTCTAGTTATCTGATCCACAGCGGTCAGCGACTCTGGTGTGTTTTTAGTTCTCCAATCGGTAGGCAGCTGCATTGCAAAATTCATATCCGGGTGCAAAAATTTATTATCAGACGTCACTACTCCATTTCTTGGGTTTTGCCCCACTACCAGTCCGTCCAAGTCTGACAGGATACTTTCATCTGTTCCCTCAAAATCCGGCATTACAGACAACTCTTCACTAAGGTTTTTCAATCGTTTATCTGTCAATGGGTGATCATCGAAGAGACTGAAACTGCTCTTTTTGCCCGAAAGGGTGGTTACATAAAACTCTAACTTCGTCAAGGCACTAGCAAGTGCCTCAGGATCGAACCCAGCCTTGGCCGCCAAAGCAAGTCCAGCCTTGTCTGCTTGATTTTCCTGTCCTCTGTCAAACGCCGAACCTACGGTGTTAGAGGTCAACTCTATCGGTGCGTTAAGCAATGCGCCAACTGTCTCACTAAATAATGCTCCGACGATATTACCAGGCAGTTCTAGTAGGGTAGGGACTATTTTTCTCGCCAGCTTCTTCTCACTATGATTGAGTAGCACATGACTAAACTCGTGCCCTAGTACACCCGCCAATTCGTCCTCAGTATCAATGATCGCCAGCAGTCCTCTGGTCACGAATACATATCCACCAGCAGTAGCAAAGGCATTTGGGTCTTCGGTATCCACCAAATAGTATTTGAAATCGTATTTCTTTTTGTCTCCCATCTGCGCTTCGAGTTTCTTACCCACGGTCATCACGAAAGACAACAGCTCTTCATCTTCATAGATACCCATGGAACTCTTCACTTGCTCGAGTGTAGCTTTTCCTATCTTCTCACTTAGGGATTTTTCTTGCCCCATCACTTGTAGGGAAAAAGAAACTAGAAAGGTCAGTATGATAATTCTCATTGTCTTGTTATTTTCTATTTAGAAATACACACTAAGATACATCGTGTGTGTATTCTTTCTTGATTTGTCTCAAAAAAAGTACTTGACAGGCTACAGTGAATCTAAAAATGTGTTCGATTTTAACTTTCATTAAACCCTTGTCGGAAATAGATCAATCATGCTTTGTCTTCAAGTCAGACAGGCTCTTCCTTTTTTTCATTGCTCAAAAAGGGAGCAGAAAGGCTAGGGAATTATAGACTCGCTATCGCTCAAACAGTATAATTCTCAAAAACATTGAATCAAGCATATAGAAGATGATTTGTATTCAAGGTTTAATCGAACTCAAGTTAAAAAATATGTTCGTGGTGATTTTTGTGTTTTGAATCCACAGTCACGGTCGCCTCTGTAGCAAATAACCCATAGACGGAACTTCCGCTACCCGACATGGCGGCATAGTGCGCACCTTGGTCATATAAGCCTTGTTTGATAGCAGTTAACTCTGGATGTGCTGCAAATACAGGCTGTTCAAAATCATTGATCAACAAATCTCGCCATTCACCTATCGCCAGTTTCAAAACATCCGCTGGCATGTAGGTGGGCTTTTGCGGTCTAATCGCCCGAAAGGCCGATGCGGTATCGACATGTATCTCTGGGTAGATAACTACCATTTTGTATCCCGACAGATCTAGATCGATGGTCTCAAATTCATCACCTATTCCGCCTACCATTTGTGTCTGGTTTCGGATGAAAAACGGACAATCAGCACCCAAGCTCGCAGCATACTGTTCTAGTTGCTGATAGTTCTGCTGGAGATCAAAGAGTTCGTTGAGTAGTCGGAGTGCGTAGGCACCATCTGCCGAACCTCCTCCCATACCTGCGCCCATGGGGATCACTTTGTGCAAGTGCATCTGTACAGGCGGGAGATCAAAATCGTGACGGAGCGTTTCATAGGCTTTGACGACCAGATTGCCTGCCGTATCACCTGGGATAGGCAACCCTGACGAAGTAAAAGAAAAAGCATCAGCCTGGACAATCTCTAATGCATCGCACCAGCTGATAGGGACAAAACAAGAAGATATGTTGTGATAGCCATCGGGTCTTTTGGAGAGGATATTGAGACCTAGGTTAATTTTAGCATTAGGGAAAGCTATCATCGGCTATAGAAATGGGTAATTCAAAAAAAGAGTCGAGATGCTCGTCTCGACTCTTTCTAGCTATATTATTTTTTCAATTGCTCCACGAGACGCTCAGTGATCCCTGATGAAGAGAATCCACCATCGTGCATCAAGTTTTGCATCGTCACCATTCTCGTCAGATCAGAGAACATAGACACACAGTAGTCTGCGCATGCATCCGCAGAGGCGTTGCCTAGTGGAGACATCTTGTCTGCATAATCCATGAATACATCAAATCCACCAACACCAGAACCCGCAGTAGTCATCGTCGGAGACTGTGAGATTGTATTGACTCTTACATTCTTCAAACGAGCAAAACGCTCACCGTAGCTACGCGCGATAGACTCTAGCATGGCCTTGGCCTGTGCCATATCCGAGTAGTCTGGGAAAGTACGCTGTGCAGCGATATACGATAGCGCTAGGATAGATCCCCATTCGTTCATTGCATCTTGTTTCTCAGCTACAGCCATCATCTTGTGAAAAGAGAT
Organism: Reichenbachiella agariperforans; assembly: GCF_900142205.1. Taxonomy (GTDB): domain Bacteria; phylum Bacteroidota; class Bacteroidia; order Cytophagales; family Cyclobacteriaceae; genus Reichenbachiella; species Reichenbachiella agariperforans. The sequence continues at coordinate 1,539,849 of NZ_FRAA01000001.1, read as the reverse complement.
CGCAGAGATGTCCATAGACTTTAGCATCCAATCATAGTTGAGGTCGCCATAGTCTTTGCCTTTTCTAACGTTAGGGCTCATCCCGATAGAGTGCAGTACAAAATCGAGTTTGCCACCAAGTACCTCAGTAGATTTAGAAAACAGGTTCTCAATGTCTTCTACAGATGTCGCATCCGCAGGGATGATTTCAGCGTTGCACTGCTCAGCGAGCTTATTGATTGCCCCCATTCTCAATGCAATCGGTGCATTGGTTAAGACAAAAGAAGCACCTTGCTCCTTGGCTTTGAGAGCTACTTTCCAAGCGATTGAGTTTTCGTCCAATGCTCCAGAGATGATTCCTCTTTTCCCTTCTAAAAGATTGTTAGCCATGTGATTATGTTTTTATTGATTATTCGTTTGTTCCTATTTGGTGGCAAAGATATCAAAGTCTTTGACTTTGCTTTTCTATTTTTCGCCAATGAGTTCTCGTGCACTATTGATCGCCATCTGCGATGGGTTATCTCCTCCTATCATTTTGGCAATCTCCTCTAGCCGTGATTGATCGTCTAGCTCTCGGATGGCACTCTGTGTTTTGTCTGATTGGTTGTCTTTGTAGACGAAATAATGTTGGTCTCCTTTGGCTGCTACCTGTGGGAGATGACTGATTGCGATCAACTGATGATTGCGAGCCATCTTCTTCATCATCTGTGCCAGCTTGATTGCGATCTCTCCAGATACACCCGTATCGATTTCATCAAAAATCACCGTCGGCATAGCGGTCTTGTTGGCGAGTATATACTTGACACAAAACATCAACCGTGAAAATTCTCCTCCAGAGGCTACTTTGGCGAGTGGTTCTGGACTAATCCCTTTGTTGGCAGTGAACAGAAACTCTACTTCGTCTATCCCCATCTTCCATGGATCGACACGCTTGTAAGCGACTTCTACAAAACCGTCAGGCATCCCGAGGACTTTGAGCATCGTGGTGATCTGCATACAGAACTCATCGATCTGCCCTCTGCGTTTATCAGAGAGTACCTCGGCTGACTGCATGAGTTGCTTCTTGAGCTGTTCATGCTCTTTCTCCAATGCAGCGATTTCATCGGTCAAGTTGAGCGAATCAGATGCTTCCTCTTCTAGGCTGGCCTGAATGTCCAATAGACCTTGTACGGTATTGACTTGATGTTTTTGTTGGAGTTGGAAAATCAAATTGAGCCGTTCCTGCGCCGCTGACATCCGCTCAGGGTTATGCTCTACCGACTCTTGGACTTGACCCAACTCAGCGATCACATCGATGATCTCTGTCGCTGCTGAGTCCAGCCGTTCACTCAAACTCCCCAGCTGCGTGCTATAGGTAGACAGTTTGCGCAGAACGCTTACGGTTTCTTTGAGTCTGTCGTTGATAGCGATCTCCGATTCGTCATATTGAGTATGGATTTGAACTAGTTGCAGTTTGATCTCCTCTGCATGTTCTAGTACGGAGAGTTCTGATTCTAATTCTTCCTGTTCCTGAGGTTGGAGTTCGGCTTTGACCAGTTCGTCTAATAGATAGGTTTTATAGTCTGCATCTTGTTTGGCTGATTTGGCTTTCTCTTGTAGCCTTTCCAGTTTACTCTTACATTCATTGTAGGCGGTATATACCTTTCGGTAATTTTCCAGCTGAGGTTGACTCTGCGCAAAATCGTCGATCACCTGTAGTTTTACTTCCTTCTTGCCCAACTGTAGACTTTCATTCTGCGAATGAATATCGATTAGTTTGAGCCCCAAAACCTTCAGTACGTCAAGGGTCACAGGCATGTCATTGACAAAAGCACGGGATTTTCCTTTCGGACTAATCTCTCGGCGGATAATCGTGTGATCGTCGTACTCCAGATCCATTTCGTCAAAAAGCGTCTGTAACTTAAGTTTGGTCACATCAAACTCCGCCTCGACGATACACTTCGTCTCCTGATCCAATAGTGCCTTGACATCTGCTCTGTTGCCGAGCAACAAGCCTACTGCGCCCAGCATAATAGACTTACCAGCACCTGTTTCTCCAGTAATCATATTTAGGCCACTATGTGGCGCTATATTTAGCTCACGAATGAGGGCATAATTACTGATGGAAAGATTAGAAATCATGGTGGTATCTTGCTGAAGCGTACGACAATAATGAAAGAGCGAATTTAAAAATAATTGACTCTAGTTGGTCAAAATCTCTTTGAATTCGTCAGTCCGAGCGGGATCAATTGTCTTAAGGATTTCATAGGCCTCTCTGCGGGTATTCATATCGCCCTCCGAAAAGATGCTGATCAATTCGTCCATTTTTGTATCCATGAAGGTGATCATCATGATGGAACGTGGCTTGGATCGATTGACTTCTTGTATTTTCTTGAGCGCTTCGAGTATGTTGGTTCTGGCTTCCTCGGGCTTTTCGCTCATGATATCTAATCCTTCTCTGTGGTACTGGTACATCGCCTCTCTAAAAGGTTTCATCACTTGATCAATGGAGTTCTCCGACCACCAGTATCTGTTTCGAAGATTATCGAACTGATCCCATCCTCCATAGCCACTTTGCTGTGCGGTACTGACCACCTGCCATGACTTCTCAAACAAAGCGTCACCCCCGAACTTCTGAAAGGAGTCATAGTCATAGGCCAAAATCATATAGGCATAGTAAGCCAGCATAGAAGTGATGTTAGAGGAAAATGAGTTTTCGCTGTAGTTGAGCGGCTGGGACTCGGTGTATTCAAAATCAAAATTGCGATCGGCAAAATTGATCATCGACGTTTCGTAGCTGGTGCCATATACGGGGCGGGCGGAGATGATCTGAACACTGGCTTTGAAGTTCGCTACATCAGGCTGACTCTCCATGTTGATCATGATGGCACATTTGATCTTCTCGTAGGTTTGAAATTCTCCGTCCAACCACTTGCGGTCATTGATAAAACGAGAGAACTCGGTCTCCATCTCCTCAAATACACGACGTTCAGTGGTTTGTAGCTGCTTGGCATTGATCACCACTCTACAGTCTAGTTCCTGAGCGCTACTACTCGAAAGCATAAAGCCCGTTGTGAAGACTACCAAGATTAATCTATACCAAATCATATATTGCATTTATGATGTCCACAGCCACTTCCTGCTTTGACTTTATGTCATAAGCCATGGACTGTCCTTCTCGGTTGAAGATAGTAATTTTGTTGGTGTTGTGGGAAAAACCAGCTCCTTTGTCATTGAGAGAATTGAGTACGATGAGGTCAAAATTCTTCTTCTCTAGCTTTTGTTTCGCATGCGTTTCTTCATTCTCAGTCTCTAGAGCAAAACCAATATTAAGTTGACCAGCCTTTTTACGCTGTCCCATTTCGGCCGCTATATCTTTGTTCTTGACCAATGTGATGGTCATAGACTCTCCAGTCTTTTTTATTTTTTGATCCGCCACTTCGGCTGGTTTGTAATCTGCCACAGCTGCCGCAAAAACAGCGATATCTGTATCCGTATATTGTCTCTCTACCTCCGCATACATATCATCTGCAGACTGCACTTTGGTCAATTGTACACGATCTGAATGAATAACATAATCGCCTGGTCCTGCGACCAAACGGACAACAGCACCTTCGTTAGCCAACGCATGCGCAATCGCTAACCCCATCTTTCCGGAGGAATGATTCCCAATGAATCTAACTGGGTCTATTGATTCATAAGTTGGGCCTGCTGTGACAATCACCCGTTTGCCTTCAAACCTACTGGACTTAGTAAAAAACTGCTGAATCTCTACCATGATGTCTTCTGGCTCTGCCATGCGTCCAGTCCCAACGAGTCCACTGGCCAGTTCGCCATGTGTCGCATCGATGAGTCTCACGCCATGCGCCTGAAGTGTCTTCAGATTAGTCTGAGTGGATGGGTGCTGGTACATGTCTAGATCCATGGCAGGCGCCATCATTACAGGACATCTAGCTGAGAGGTAAGTAGCACAGAGTAGGTTGTCACACAATCCCAGTGCGAATTTGGCCAAACTATGCGCACTAGCGGGTGCAACGATCATGAGATCAGCCCACAGCCCTAGTTCGACATGGTTTTCCCATTCCCCAGCATCATTTTTGACAAACTGGTTAGCAACAGGGTTTTTGGAAAGTGTAGATAGTGAGAGGGGAGTGATAAAAGATCGTGCAGAGTTAGTCATAATGACTTTCACTTCAGCACCTGCTTTGACGAGTAGACGTACCAGTAGTGCAGATTTGTATGCGGCAATACTGCCGCATACACCTAAAAGTATCTTTTTCCCCTCCATGAGGGAGTATTATACGTTGATTCCGCCTTCTTCAACTTCGGCATCTCTAGCCAAAATCTTCTTCTCTATGAATTCTTCGATAGCTACTTTACTTGGCTTTGGCATTCTTTCGTAGAACTTAGAGATTTCTATTTGCTCTCTGTTTTCGAAGATTTCTTCCAAGTTGTCAACAGTCGAAGCGAACTCTGCCAGTTTACCGCTCAACTCTTCTTTGACATTCGCAGATATCTGTCTTGCTCTTTTAGAGATAATCGCTATTGACTTGTATACGTTACCTGTATCTTCAGATAATTGAGCGACATTTCTTGTCTCTATTGAAGGATTAATTGCCATAATATTATGATCTATTTGATAATTTATCAATTTGTTCCACAGAATCGATATAATACTTTTCTGCTTGCTTTATAAACTTACTGTTAGGATACTCATCTACTAACTCTTGATAGAGTTCGATGGTTTTTCCAAATCTTTCTTTCTGCTTTGCGCGGATACTTTGTTTGGCATAGCTATACTCCGAATCTATGGCCAAAAACATCACATCCTCATTGAGTTTTGAGTCTGGAAAATCTTTTTCAAAAGTCTCAAAGGCTACTCGTGCAGCCTCCCAACGCTCCAGTTTGTGGTATTGTTTGGCATTCTCAAATGCCTTTTTTTCCAACTTCTGCTGCATCTCATTGATCATCTCGTTTGCCTTGTCGGTATAGTCCGTGTAAGGATTTCGATTCAAGAAAATCTGAAATGCATCTATGGCTTTGTAGGTGCTCGTCTGATCCAAATTGTAATCTGGAGACTGTAGATACAGCGAGTAAGCTTCCATATAAGCAGACTCTACCGCCCAGTCACTCCTAGAGTAGACTCTAGCAAACTCTCCAAAATAACTAGCACTCAGGATATACTGCTCCTGATGATAATAGGCGTAAGCTCTATAAAAACTCGCCTTCTCTCCATCCACAGTTCCTTTGATGATCGGCAAAACCTGATCTAAAAGGACGCTGGCTTTGTAATACTCGCCTTCTTCATAGTATGCGAGAGCCGCCTGATACTTCCCTTGCCAATCTGTACTTTTTTGAAGCATACGAAATTCGCTACACGAAGTAGCCAAAATCAAGCCTAAAAACACTCCAAAAACTCCAAAAACACTTGTTTTTCGCATAAGCCTGCAAATATAGTATGCTTTAAAATAATATCCTCAATTAATTTGTCGGGACGCAAACCCAACTTACTATGAACAATGCGTTTATCTCGGCTTTCGTTGCAAAGCCTTGTCTTGAAATTCCTTCTTTTGTTCTGGGCTCACGCGTTTATTGATTTCGTCATTGATTGCTTTGGCACTATCCTTTAGGCTGGATTTCTCAGGCTCTGGGGTGGAAGCATCCTTAATCGTTCGCGTTAGCACATCGTTTTTCGAAGGCTTTTCGTTGACACGCCAACTGAAACCATCCAAGAAATGCTGGGAAACAACCAATTCCAGTGGAGGTATGAACTGCGCTTCGGGCTGGTTGTAGAAAGTAATATTTCGCATATTATTCTCCTCGAAGTTGATCTTCATCCGGCTGCAGAAGATTTTGTTCATCCCAATAAATAAACTGTCGCCCTCTAGGACAAAGTAGTGGCTCTCCCCGTTACCGTTGACATCCATCGTCGAGATATGCCCTAACGTATCGAAGCGCCCAATCATCTCGCGTCCCTTGATCTGATTGTGCTGTCCCATTGTGTCTAGGGATGATAAAAAAGCTTGACGTCTCAAGTTCATCTGATAGATCAAATCATTCTTGAAAATTAAATCTATTGAGTCAGCTTCCATTTGGCTATTCTCATTCCAGAGAATCGGATCTCTGTACATGTGTATTGTCGAGTCAGATAGAAAATAAGCAATAGAGTCACATTTGCCTTGGAGCGCGTCTTGGTAGATCAGAATGTCATAGTAGCCTAGTACACGCTCCTTGTCTTTATCGACATTTTCTATGGCAACCAAGGTGTCTGCGGACATAAACAAAGTGTCCTGATCCTTCATGATTTTTTTCATCACGGGTTTGCCATACACCTTACTGATGCCCTGCTCCTTGTCATAGAGAGCCTCATCCCCGAAGATCACGATATCGTCCTTCTTAGAGGTCATCACGACGTTCCCTTTAGCGGTATAGAACTTCTTGAACTCATCAATGAATATATCATCCCCCACCAAGATGTAGTTTCGGGTCTCGATGGTTCCCTTGGCAAAGGTAGTCTGTTCTCGTAGTGTACGGTAGGTGCCTCCTTTGGAGTCTACAGTCGTTCCTTCTCGATCGTCTATATAGGTAGGACCTGTCGATATAGCCACTTTAGTATAGGAAGAGTATTCCAGACTATCTGTTCTGAGATTAAAATCTGGAGACACGAGTAGTACGTCATTGTAGAAGTAGGCTTTCTCGGTTTTGGAGTAGTAGATCCCATAGCTACTTGTGAGCGTATTGTGTTCGTCGACTAGTTTTCCATCGTTTTTGAATTCAGCTACCTCGGTTGTCATGTGGTAGTCTAGAAAGTCGGTGTACATCCGTTTCTTCCCTCTACGGTAGACCACATCTTCTCTTAGTAGCGCCATTTCTGTATCTCCCTCGTAGATCAACTTTCGCGCAGTGATCGTCACCGAGTCTCCATCCTTGATGCGTACACGACCATAAGCCTCCATGATGTTTTCATCCTTGAAAAAGTAGGCAGAATCACAATAGACTATCGTTTCGTTCTGAGTAAATACTACTTTGCCAATCAGCTTTTTGTATTTCTCTCCTTTCTCTTGTGCATTGGTTAGTTTTTGCGCCTTGTATCTAATTTTGCTCTTGCGCTGGGCTTGCATTTGATGAGCCCCGATCAGGACACTAAGGACTATCAATAGAAATTTTATTCGACGCATATTTAATGTGTGTAGAGCACAAAGCTAATTCGTATCAATAACGAAAAAAACCTAAGTTTGATCTAAAATAACAACGGTGACAAATCTATCAGAAAAATTCGAGGCATATATTCAGTCTCACGGGCTGTTCGGCAAAGAAAGCCGACTGCTCGTAGCTGTCAGTGGAGGAATAGACTCTGTCGTCCTCTGTCATCTCCTACATCAGCTGGGGTATCAGTTTTCGGTCGCGCACTGCAATTTCGGACTCAGAGGTAAAGATTCAGATCAGGATGAGCAATTCGTTCGAGCACTTAGTGGCTCGATGGATGTGCCTTTTTACACGCAGCATTTCGAAACAGAAGCCTACGCACAAACCAACAAGGTGTCCATCCAGATGGCGGCAAGAGACCTGCGTTATGCTTGGTTCGATACGCTGATGTCGGAGCATCAAATGGACTACCTCCTCACTGCCCATCATGCCAATGACTTGATCGAAACCAGCCTTTTTAATTTCACCAAAGGAACCAGCATCGCTGGGCTGCGGGGAATCCAAAAGAAAAACGGACAAACGATCCGTCCACTTAGTTTTGCCACCAAGAAGAAAATTCATAAGTACGCCGAAGCACATGCTCTCACCTGGAGGGAGGACAGTTCTAACGCCAGCAATAAATACCATCGAAATAGAATTCGAAATGTGGTCATCCCGGAATTGCGAAAGATTAATCCTTCACTAGAGAAGACTTACATGCAAAACCAAGAGCGCTTCGAGTCATTAGAAGCGCTCCTCAAGTCGAGAACTAAGTCGGTCCTTAAGCAGTTTTCGTCCATGAAAAACGGCGCACAAAAACTTGACATGAGCTGGATGGATGTCAAAAATGGAGGATTGGTCATCCTAGAAGATATCCTACGTCCCTACGGGTTCAACATAGAGCAGTGCAAAGCTATTATCGTCGCGTTGCGTAGTAGCATCCCTGGCAAACGCTTTTCGTCTGACGAATCTGTACTCGTCGTGGACAGAGACCAACTGGTGATCACACCTCTAGATAGTCCCACTGACGAAGCGGCTTTGACTGAAGACATGACTGAAATCACGGTTCAGGGGCAGTACTTTGGTATCAGTCAGGAATCCATGCCAGTCGAGATTATACGCTCATCTGACTATGCTTTTTTGGATGCAGACTTACTCGCGTTTCCGATTAAAATCAGGAATTGGGAGCAGGGAGACCGCTTTATTCCACTCGGGATGACAGCTCAAAAAAAGGTAAGTGATTTTATGATTGATGAGAAAATTCCAGTAAACTTGAAAAGTAGAATACTGCTATTTGAATCCGATAAAGAGATCATCTGGATCGCTGGCCAACGAATAGATAACCGATACAAAATCACGGACACTACCCAACGTGTACTCATCATAAAACAAGATAGAAATGTTTAATCCCTTCAAGAAAAGGTACAATGCCGAGGAACAAGAATACTTCAATTTTCTTTCCCAAATCAAACAGTTCGAAAAGCTAACCAATGATGAACTCGCCTTATTCATTCCCTATATGTACCTGAGAAAGTACAAACAGAATGAGGTAGTATTCTTTAGTGGAGATCCGAGTCATGCACTCTACATCATCAAGGACGGCAGAGTCTCCCTATCGATAGATATCAAGGATGGTTTCGAACAATTATCCAACATCACTATGGGGCACTCCTTCGGGGACAACACCTTCCTGGACGGAACCAAAAGGATTTACAATGCTATGGTCACCTCGGAACAAGCCGAATTGTATGTGATCCCACAAATCAACATCTTTGAAATTCTCATCAACCACCCTGAAATCAAAGGGAAAATCATGGCCTCCATGGCCGAATTGTACAATCAATACACCAGCAATATCTTCAAAGAGTACCGCAGCAATTTTGGTTTTTTCCAATTGAGCAGTGTCTATGACAATAATCCCTGATTCTCGTCATAAATGCCTTCATCCCTGTTCTAAGGATGTTTTTTTAACTACTTTCGCCGTGAGGGCATCAAAATACATACAGAAATATTTAAATCAATATCAAAATGAAAGTAACCGTAGTAGGAGCTGGTAACGTAGGTGCTAGCGTAGCTGAATACTGTGCCATGAAAGAATTGGCTGACGAAGTAGTACTTCTTGACATCAAAGAAGGATTTGCGGAAGGGAAAGCAATGGACTTGAACCAATGCGCAACTTTGAATGGATTTAACACCAAAGTAACGGGTACTACTGGAGACTACAGCAAAACTGCTGGATCTAAAGTAGTCGTGATCACATCTGGTATCCCAAGAAAGCCAGGTATGACTCGTGAAGAATTGATCGGTACCAATGCGGGTATCGTCAAAACGGTAACTGAGAACCTTATCAAGCATTCTCCTGATGCGATCCTCATCGTAATCTCTAATCCTATGGATACTATGACGTATCTATCTGCTAAATCAAGTGGCCTACCGAAAAATAGAGTAATCGGAATGGGAGGTATGCTCGATAGCGCAAGATTCAGATACAGGCTATCTGAAGCACTAGAATGCAACCCTAACGATATTCAAGGTGTAGTGATCGGTGGACATGGTGACACGACTATGATCCCATTGACGAGACTCGCGACATACAACTCTACGCCAGTATCTAACTACCTTTCTGAAGAGAAACTAGAAGAAGTAGCGAAAGCAACTATGGTAGGTGGAGCTACACTAACAGGCCTACTCGGTACGTCTGCATGGTATGCGCCAGGTGCTGCCGGTGCTGCGATGGTAGAAGCGATCGTCAGAGACCAAAAGAAACTGATGACTGCCTCTGTATACCTAGAAGGAGAGTATGGACAAAACGACATCTGTGTCGGTGTACCAGTGATCGTAGGCAAAGACGGATGGGAAGAAGTGATTGACTTCAAACTCAACGACGATGAAAAAGCCAAATTCGAAGCTAGCGCTGCAGCTGTTAGAAAAATGAACGACGCATTGGAGCTCTAAGCCTCATCTATCGTCTAACAATATCAAAAGCGTCAAGGGCAACCTTGACGCTTTTTTTGTAAAGTGGTTTTTATAGCCAATCGATACCTTTTTTGAGTAGACTGAGAGTCTCTTCTTCTTTGGAATTGGGTTGTACTTCAAAATTGTATTCCCAGTTGGCTTGAGGAGGGAGGCTCATGAGTATGGATTCGGTACGCCCGTCGGTATCAAGACCAAATTTGGTGCCCTTGTCTAGGACGAGATTGAATTCCACGTATCGGCCTCTGCGGAGGTGTTGCCATTGCTTCTCGTTTTCGCCGAATGCCATTGGGTGATTCTTCGTCATGAAATGTGTGTATAGCGGAGCAAAGGTGTTTCCCACAGATTGGACAAATGCCCATCTATCCTCCATAGAGATGTCGTCCGTGGCACTGAGTCTATCGAAGAATATACCACCGATCCCACGTGTCTCTTTTCGGTGTTTGATGTAGAAGTAGTCGTCTGCCCACGTCTTGAATTGTGCATGGTAGTCGGGGTGATGCTGGTCACAGATGTCTTTGAGCTGCTGGTGAAAGTGGACAGCATCTGCACGGTCGACGTAGTGTGGAGTAAGGTCTATCCCTCCGCCAAACCAGCTGATGCCATTGCTCATCTCGAAGTAGCGGACGTTCATGTGGATGATGGGTACCATGGGGGACTGGGGGTGCATGACGATAGAGACGCCTGTGGCATAGAAGTCTGACGCTTCGATGTTAAGGGCTTTGAGGATTTTGTCTGGTGTGGGGCCACTGACTGCAGAGAAGTTGACGCCACCTTTTTCGATGATGTGTCCATTTCGGATGATGCGGGTACGTCCACCACCACCTTCGGGGCGTGTCCAGATATCCTCTTCGAACTGGGCCTTGCCATCGGTTGTCGATATGGCGGTACAGATTTGATCTTGCAGTTCTTTGAACCAGTTTTCTATCGTTTCTTTATTCATGTTTTTAATATTTAAAATGGGTAGCCTATCCCTAGATTCCAGACGAGTCGTTGGTATCCTGGTACGTCTGGTAGATCAAATGTTTGTCCCTCGTAGGAGTCCGTCTGGCTGTATCTGCCTGGTTCTATCAGTTTCCATGCGGCATCTAGTCTGAGAATCAAGAAAGAGAAGTCTACCCTGACCCCATATCCTGCTCCTACGGCGATTTCCTTGATGAAGTCATTTGCCTCGAAATTGGCACCTGGCCTACTAGAGTCTTCTCTAATGGTCCAGATGTTGCCCATGTCTATGAACATTGCGCCATGTATCGGACCGAATAGTTGATGTCTAAACTCGACACTTCCTTCTAGCAATACTTCGCCAGTTTGTTCGATGTTGTTGTTGTAGACGCCTAGGCTGTCTACGGGCAGGTAAGAGCCAGGGCCGAGTCGTCGCGGTTCCCATGCACGTACGCTATTGCTACCTCCAGCGAAGTAGAACTTTTCATAAGGGAGCGTTTGGTTATCTCCATAAGGGAGTGCTACGCCAGTATTGATGCGGTAGGCTAGCGTGATTTTTGAATTAAGGGGGTATGTCCGACGAAAATCGACATTGATCTTGGCGAACTTGAAGAATTCTACGTCACTTCTTAGACTTAGTTTGTCAAAGGACTGAATGATATTTCCGCCTGTTTCGACTTTGTACCTGAGATAGGATGAGGTGCTTTTTTTATTGCCGTACTCGTTGATGTTATAGGTAGCGGTAAAGGATGTACTACTGACAAAAGAGGGTTCGAATGATTTAATCAGATTGTTGCCCTGCGCTTCGAGATCTTCTAGGAATTCGCGGTATTCATTGGTTAGGTTTGAATCTATGAAGTTGACCTCAGAGAGGTTGAGTACATAGCTGCGACGCTTCTCGTAGTTCTGCCAAGTGTAGGCCCAGGCGGCTGTGATGTTGGTTCGCAGATACTCGATCCTAGAGTTGTAATTGAGGCCAAAGGCGAGTCTGGTTTTGGGGTTGTATCGCCCGAGCTGGGATTTGATGTTGCCTCCGACTGGGATGATAAACTGTGGAAAGGTCAGTGTCAGGTTCGCGCCATAGTCCAAACTCGAATAAGGCTTGTCTGTTTCTGTCGCACCCGTCAACCCTTCGAAACCTACTCGTCCACTTAGTTCGGTTGTTTCGAGACCCTTGAAAGTATTTCGATTCTTGATGGATGCATTGATGAACGGTCCTGGTAGCCCCTGGCTTACGCTGAGGCCTGTCTCAGTGGAGGTTTGATATTTTTTGAGTGGGCTGGTAAATATGTTGGCGATGAACTGTCCTCCCGTGGTGTCATAGTTGATGTTGATGAATTTGAATATATCTAGGTTGGATAGCTGCTTTTGAGTCTCAATGGTGTTGGCTTTGCTATAGACACTGTCTGGATATAGGAAATGTCTCCAGTCGAGAATTTTTTCGTGATACCGGCGCTTGTAAAACTGGTAGGTTACCCCTTTGTATTCATTGTACTGCCTGGGGGAGGATATGCCAGTGATGTCCGCATCAGTATTGAAGATGATGGAATCTAATCTAAAAACTTTGTGATGTGTTTGATCCGTTGGATTGTCGACGTGTACACCGACGATTACCTTTTTGTCTCCTAGACTAGATGAGTCTACTTTGAAGCGGATGTATTGTCTGCTGAAATCGTAGTATCCATTGTTGAGCATGATTTCATTGATGCGTTCGCGCTCATTGGTGATGTTGTTTTGTTCGTAGTTTTCTCCTTTGACGATGGTAGATTCTGAGATTTGATCCGCCAAAAGCTCGTTGATTAACGAGTCTGCTACTTGGTAGTAGATAGAGTCAATAATGTAGGGGGGGTGGCGTTCGATGATGTAGGTCGCGGTGACGAGCTTAAAAGTTTCTTCTTTCTCGTGTCTGACTTCTGCATTGAAGTAGCCCTTGGAATGCAGGTATTGCCTGATTTTGTACACGGTTTCTTCCTCAAGGGTAGAATCATAAATAGCGAGTGGTTCGCCCAGTCTCATGGCTTGATTTCCCTCTGTGATATTTCGGTTTTGCTTGGCGATCTTCTTGCTTAGTTTCTCGCGCAGTCTTTTTTCTTTCTTCTTTTTCTCCTTGCGAATAGCCTTCTCTATTTTTTGCTGATACTTTTTGTTGAACTTGATTTTTCGTTGTTCATATTTGCTCGAATCGTAGGCTTTTTTTCCGAGCTGGTAGAGATCTACATAGGGTGACCATGGGATGAACAAAATCTTGTCATTGGGCTCGTTGGCATAGAGCGATTGGATTTCTTCAGTATTCAGTTTTTTGACACCTACTAGTTTTTGATCTACGAGTAGTTTTTCTCCATCCTCTAGGTAGCGGCGACCCATACAGGATGACACGACCACAGACAGGGTCAGCAGGATAGCCAAATGAATAAAGCTACGCTGTATGATAGGAGCGGACAATTGTAAAATACTAGTCAGAACAGTAGACCTGTGGTCTTTTTGGAATTAATATCTATTGTATGCTATCAGCAAGATTCTATGTAAGTTTGAATATAAACTATTGTCAGTATTTGGGTACGCTTTGACAGTAGAAATAAACGTGCTTTTAAGACTCTATTTGAATGATCTCAAACAAAGAATCAAAATTCATTAAATCATTACAATTAAAAAAATTTCGAAAACTCGAAAACCGTTTTATTGTCGAAGGGGCAAAAAATGTGCTAGAGTTGATTCGGTCAGAATTGAGGGTAGATCGGTGCTTTGTCACGGAGACCTTTATGGGTAACTATCGAGAGGAGGTCGCTGCGGCAGCTGTCGCCTGCACCGTGGTATCAGAGAAGGAACTGAGTAAGGTCGGTGTATTCACCAATAATAATGCAGCACTGGCCATCGCCGAAATTCCTCAAGAACAGGCTTTGGATTATAGCAGATCTATGTTGGGCTTTGATCGGGTTAAAGATCCTGGTAATCTGGGCACTATCATTAGGATAGCAGATTGGTATGGATTTGATACCATCGTGTGTTCACCTGATTCGGTGGACTGCTACAATCCGAAAGTGGTTTCTGCCACGATGGGATCTTTTGCACGTGTCAGAGTGGTGTACGCTGATTTGCCAGAGGTAGTAGGTCAAATGGAAACATGCTATGGTGCGACGCTGAATGGAGACGATATACACCGTGTGAGTTTCAAAGAACCCGCTTTGATTCTGTTTGGTAATGAGTCGACGGGGATAGCTCCAGCACTGATCGCTCAGTTGGATCAGGAAGTGAAGATACCAGCCTATGGTGGTGCAGAGTCTTTGAATGTGGGCGTGTCTACTGCCGTGTTTTGTGATAACTTTAGACGGGTACTAAATAAGAAATAAGATGAAGGGTAATGTTCTGATCACAGGGGTCTCAACAGGGATAGGTTACTATGCTACCAAGAAATTTATCTCTGAGGGTTATAGAGTTTTTGGTAGTGTGCGCAAAATGGAAGATGCCGATCAACTCGTGGAGCGGTTTGGTGCATTCTTTCGACCTTTACTCATCGACGTGACGGATCAGGAAGCGATAGATCAGGCTGCCAAAATAGTGACGAGCGAGTGTGGAGACCAAGGGCTTCAGTTGCTGGTCAATAACTCGGGGATTGCTGTGACAGGACCTGTTCAGTGTTTGACCGCTGATGATTTTCGCAGACAGTTCGAGGTTAATTTTTTCGGACTGGTAGCGGTGACCAATGCCTTTCTGCCACTTCTGGGTGCGCAGGATGGAGGCGTGATGCATCCTGGAAAGATTATCAATATCAGTTCGGTGGCTAGTCGTAGCGGAATGCCTTTTATGACGCCCTATGGTAGTTCGAAAGCAGCTGTGGATGCCTACTCCGAAGGATTGCGGAGAGAGTTGATGTTGTTTGGGATAGATGTAGTGGTTTTGAATCCAGGGGCGATCAAAACGCCGATTTGGGATAAAGTAGAGGAGCCTAGTGAGAAGCTGCAGCAGTCACCATATGGCAAATCCTTGATGCGGTTTTATCAGCTTACCGAGCGAGAAGCCAGTGGAGCGATCCCGGTGGAGGTTTTAAGCGAATTGCTTTTCAAAACGTTTACACAGCGTAAACCCAAGACTTTTCGATTGGTGGTGAGGAACAAATTTTTGAAATATACTTTGCCTCGTATGTTTATGTCTGACCGGGGTTTTGATAAATTACTGTACAAAGTGTTAAAGATGAAACCATGAGTCATATTGGATTAATAGAGCATTTTTATAAGGCATTTAGTCAAAAGGATGCGCATGCAATGAAGGAATGTTATCACCCTGATCTTAGATTTGAAGACCCTGTTTTTGGTGTACTGAACTACCAAGAGGCATGTGCCATGTGGGAGATGCTAATCAAGGCGGGATCGGACTTAGAGATATTTTTTGATAACGTGATTGCCGAAGGAGAACACGGGAGTGTTGACTGGGGTGCTAATTATTCTTTCTCCAAAACAGGTCGAAAAGTATCGAATAAAATTCACGCAAGCTTTGTGTTCAAGGATGGATTAATTGTTGCTCACACGGATCGATTTGATCTCTATCGATGGGCACGAATGGCTTTTGGCTCTCTTGGTTATACCGTGGGTTGGACACCTTTCTTTCAGAATAAGCTACGAGCAACCGCTCGCAAAAATCTAGACACTTTTATGCGTAAGGAAAAAGCCTAGTTGTTGCCCAGCTCTTGTAGTCGAAACAGGTCATACTCTTGCTGACTATAAGGATAGTCCCAGCAGCCCATTCGATGATGTAGATCTCCGCCAAATCCTTTTTTGTAGATATGCACACCATGTAGTGGGTGGGCATTGTCTATATTGGGAGCAGAACCGAACATATCGTACTCGGTGCAGCCCATGGATTTCGCGATTTTGATGGATTCCCATTGTAGCACGTAGCTGGCCATTCTGTTGTTGGTGGATGATGCGCCGTATAGATAGTTGCCACGTCTATGGGATGAGACCAAAAACATGGATGCCATATACTTCCCATCTATATCGGCCATGAGCATTTTGACATTGACACCTTTGTGGCTGCTGTCTTGGTTTTTCAAGATGTCTGCAAAATGCTTTTCGTCTTGTAGCGGCATGCCGTGACGAAGTGCTGTCTCGTGATAGAGCTTGTACCATTCACTGATGTGCTCGACTCCATATTCCTTGACCTGAATCCCATGTTTGATGGCTTTTTTGATGCAGTAGCGTGTGTTGTAGCGCATGTTGGACATTAGCTCGTTTTCGCTTTGTGTCAAGTCTAGGAAGAAGGTGTTTTTAGGCAACATGTCACTGGTGCTTTTTCTTAAGTTCCAGTGGTGCGTCTTATAGTTTACTCTCATTTCCTGCACTTGGTCTTGAGGTGGCCCTTGCCAGTGTCCAGATGTGTCAAAGTAGTCGTCTTCTATGGCCCATTGGTTTTGCCACAGAAGATCATAGCGAATAAATACGCAGTTGACAGGTAGATAGGGTTTGATCGTCTCAGATAATTGCTCCAAAAACAAGCCTTGGTTCTCTAGGATAGGTTCGAGTTTAGGGCCGTGAGGGACGTATGCATAGCACAGATCGCTACTAATATATTTGATCAATACGAGCAGGTCGTCCTGAGTATTTTTTGAATCTGAATTATTGTATAGGAGGTCTTTTGATACAGTTAGTTGAAAGCCGCTGGGCTGAAACCCTTGCTTGTCTTTAACTCTTGCCCAGTAGGCTGTTTGAGGCAGTATGTTGGATGGATTGATTTCTTTAATTTCTTTTTTCTCCAGTTTGCAAACCCTGCAATCATCAATTTTTTCCGCAAAGGTAAAAATTCATTTTGCTCTATGAAATAGAACTCTGATAGGTTTGATACTGAGGATTGAGAAATGTTAAAATAATTATTTCAACATTTCTGTTATAGATTTTCGTCTACCTCTATGTCCTCAACTTCTTTTTTGATTAATCCTATGTCTCCATTTTTGGATAGCAGGATAGCGATGGGCTTGGTGTTCTCGAACTGACTACATACGATGATCATCGTGGCGGTGATGGGGACAGAGAGTAGCATGCCTATCACTCCCCAGATGAATCCCCATAGGCCAAGCCCCAATATAACTACCAGTGGACTGATGTTTAGTTTTTCGCCCATGATGCGGGGTTCTATTAGACTCCCTACGAGGACTTGGATACCGCCCACCAAGATGAGAACTAAGACAAAAATGTTCATAGTACCGTTTTGCATTAAGGCAAACAGTGCAGGGAAAGCGGTTGCAATTACTGATCCTATGGTAGGGATGAAATTGAATAGGAAAATTAGAAAAGCCCATAGTCCCGCTAGTTCTACTCCTAGAATTAGCAGAGCAAAATAACTCAATAACCCTGTCAGGAAACTGGTGAAAATTTTGACAGACAGGTACTGGTCAAAAAGCAGGGTAATGGCACTTCCAATTTTCTGAATGTTGGTTCCTCGTTGTGTTGTTTTTAGGACTTTGTCTATTTTGATGCCAAAGAGGCTTTCTTCCAATAGGAGGAAAATAACATAGACGATCACCATTAGGGATTTTCCCACTGCCCCAGCAAAAGACCCTGCGTATCCCAACATCTCGGTTTGGTATTTCTCGATGAATTTCGAAAAATTTTGAGAAAGGTCTTCGATCCCAAACTGAGTCTCGATGTATTGAAGCGCAATGTTGATGTTTTCGCTATGTTGGGGAAGTTCTTGAGTAAGCTTCCGAATATTGGAGCCGATGATTTGAATAATCAGATAAATAATCAAGAACACAATCACACTACTCAAGGTGGTGATGAGCCACTTAGGTAATTTGATTTTTCCAACTTTGATCAGGCCGATCGTGTCTCTGAGTTTTTTGATCAGATACCAGATCAGTACTGCCATAGCAAATGTTTTCAGGAAGTTTCCGAAATAAAGGAGTACTGCCAAAGCTGTGACAGTGATGATGATCCAGTTGGCCGCATTGGCGATGGCATTGTTGCGTTGGTTTTCCATGAGTTATCTCATTTTTGATCTTTTAATCAAATATTGTGATAGTACATTGTCAAAACTCTGATGGATATCACAGTCGATAAAGTCTATTTTGAGTTGTGAGCATTTGAGCTGTAGCTCGGTCATGTATTCTTTCATCTGCTGTTTGTAGCTCGACTGTACTTCAGCGGGACTTAGCTTGACGATCTCTCCACTTTCTAGATCCTGAAACTTGTAAGGCCGGTCTTCAAAATCAAAATCATGCTCAGTTTGACTATCGTTGACATGAAAGACAAGTACTTCATGTTTGTTGTGCTTGAGGTGCTGTAGGGCAGCAAAAGTCTCTTGTTCGTCCTTCTGATTATGTAGCATGTCTGAGAATAAAATCACCAACGATCTACGTGGGATTTTGTCAGCAATTTCATGTAGGGTTTGTGCTACAGCGGTAGCTTGATGTTCTGGTACTTCCTCGAATAAGCGCTGAAAATGTCCGAGTAGATTGTGCAGATGTGCTCCTGTAGATCGTGTTTCGGATTGGAAAGTGATCTGATCCGAAAAGGTAAACAGTCCGACGGCATCACGTTGTTTGTGAAGCAAGTACGCAAGTGCTGCACTTGCTAGTACTGAGAACCGAATTTTACCCAAAGAAGGTTCTGGATAATACATCGATGAAGAGGTGTCGAGGACGATGTGACAGCGGAGATTTGTTTCTTCTTCGAATTTTTTGGTATAGAGTCGGTCGGTCTTGGCGTAGACTTTCCAGTCAATGTTTCTGGTGCTGTCTCCGAAATTGTAGAGGCTGTGCTCTGCAAACTCTACAGAGAAACCATGGTAGGGAGATTTGTGTAGCCCAGTGATGAAACCTTCCACCATTTGTTTGGCTAGCAGCTCTATGTTAGCTGTTTCTTTGATGGCATTAATGTCTATTTCTAGCTTCAAGGTCTCTAGGTTATTCTTTGTTCAAACTTAAAACTACCGACTATAGTCTATATATATCAAGTAATGTAGATAAAATAGGAGGATTTAGTAAGCTGGTTTTCGGGCGTGAATATATCGATTTAGATTATGGGTGTCCTATTGGATTTGTTAATTATTTTAGCTTATATTGGATGTTTTAGAAAAACTAATCAACTAAGTGAACCGACTTGTCGGAAACCAAAACAAACTGAAAAGTGGAAGAGAATAAAGACAACGAAAGAACTGAGATTTTCTCAGAGAGGGTAAGGGCAGGGAAAAGAACCTACTTTTTTGATGTCAAGGCGACCCGATCTAATGACTACTACCTTACGATCACAGAGAGTAAACGTAGGTACAAGGATGATGGGTTCTTCTATGAAAAGCATAAGATTTTCTTGTATAAAGAAGATTTTAACAAATTTATGAAGGCATTCACCGAAACCGTTGATCATGTCAAAGAGGAGCTGATGCCAGAAGTGGATTTTGATGCTTTCGATGAGGATAATGAAGAACAAGACGAAAATCATAAATCAGAAAGGGTAGGTGTTACCAGTGGTAATTCAGACCTGAATTGGGACTAATAATTTCACTTAAAGAAATCATGAAGCTCTTGGATACCACCAAGGGCTTTTTTTATTTTAACGCATGATCAATCGTACACTCCTGTCGCTCATACTCATCACTTCACTGTTCATCTTTAGTGCATGGTTGTTTTCAGATATTTTCATGTATATCTGTATATCCATTGTATTAGCGACCATTCTTCGACCGATGACGAATTTCATCAGTCGAACCTATATTTTTAGAATGAAAGTGCCTAGAGTACTGGCTATTCTTCTCTCTTTTTGTAGTGTGATTGGTGTCATAGCACTGTTTATCTTGCTTTTCATTCCATTGATTGTAGAGCAAATCAATGTGATATCGAGTATTAGCTTTGATGAAGTGTACAAGCACCTGTCACAGCCGATCGTCGCAACTGAGGAGTTTTTGATAGAGTACAATCTGATCAGTGCAGAAGACCACACTTTCACTTCGACAATCAAGCGGTCTACGGTAGAAGTACTCGGAGATATTAATTTTCAAAGTGTTTTGAACAATGTAGTGACCATGACAGGAGGAGTGTTTGTTTCCTTTATGGCATTGAGTTTTATTACATTTTTTCTCCTTCTAGAAAATGGAATTATTAGCAGATTGCTGATCTCCATAGTGCCCAATCAGTATTTCGAGTTATTTATTTCTGCAATTCATAAAATCGAACATTTATTGTCTAACTATCTCATAGGTTTACTACTACAGATGTTGGCAATATTTTCTATTGCAGGAATAGGCTTGTCTATTTTTGGGGTAAACTATGCTTTGACGATTGCTGTATTTGCTGCCTTGGCCAATTTGATTCCATACTTAGGGCCTTTGCTCGGGTCTGTTTTTGGGATTTTAGTAGGGCTGTCTTCTAGTGGTCATTTCGCGTTAGATGAGGTTACTATGATACTGATTGTAAAGATCGTATCAGTCTTTGCCGTAGTGCAGGTGATGGATAATGTGGTACTGCAGCCTATGATCTTTTCTAAAAGTGTCAAAGCACATCCGTTAGAGATATTTGTTGTTATCTTTGCGGCCGCTAGTTTAGCGGGGATTTCGGGCATGATTGCAGCCATTCCGGTCTACACGATTATTCGGGTATCAGTGATGGAAATCAGAGACGGGTTCAATAGTTATCAAGTTTTTCAAGTATCAAAATAATAAAGTAAATGGGGTTGAAATGTGGAATCGTAGGGTTGCCGAATGTAGGTAAGTCTACTCTTTTCAATGCGCTATCCAATGCCAAAGCAGAGGCAGCTAATTTTCCGTTTTGTACCATCGAACCCAACGTGGGAGTGATCACGGTACCCGACGAACGACTCAGGATTCTAGAAGGGCTGGTTAGTCCTCAGAAGGTTTTGCCAACAGTCATGGAGTTCGTAGATATTGCTGGATTGGTCAAAGGAGCAAGCAAAGGCGAAGGGTTAGGGAATAAATTCCTAGCGAATATCCGTGAGGTGGATGCCATCGTTCATGTGACCCGATGCTTCAATGATGACAATATCGTGCATGTCGATGGGGTGGTTAATCCAGTGTCTGACAAAGAAGTGATTGATACAGAATTGCAGATCAAGGACTTGGAGTCTGTTGATAAGAAAATAGATAAGAATGTCAAACTCGCCAAGTCTGGTGATGCCAAGGTAAAAGCCTTGGTGGCAATACTACAAGAGTACAAGGATTTGCTCGAGTCTGGTAAGAACGCTCGTTCGCTTGAGTTGACTCCTGAGCGAAAGGAAGCGATAGCTGATATGCAGTTGCTGACTGTGAAGCCTGTGATCTATGTAGCCAACGTGGAAGAAAGTTCGATACTAACAGGTAATGCGCACGTAGAAGCACTCAAAGCAGCTGTAGCTGATGAGGATGCTGAAGTCGTGATGGTGAGTGCAGCGATCGAATCACAGATCGCCGAGTTCGACGAACCAGAAGAGAAAGAGATGTTCTTAGGAGAGTATGGATTGAAGGAGTCTGGATTGGATAAGCTGATCAGAGCAGCTTATGGTCTATTGGATTTGATCACTTATTTCACAGCTGGGGAGACTGAAGTTCGGGCTTGGACGATCAAGAAAGGGTGGAAGGCACCGCAAGCTGCTGGAGTGATTCATACCGATTTCGAAAAAGGCTTTATCAAAGCAGAAGTGATCAAAATACCAGACTATGTACAGTACAAAACTGAGCATGGATGCAAAGAAGCAGGTAAGTTGGCTATAGAAGGAAAAGAATACGTGGTAGAGGATGGAGATGTCATGCATTTCCGTTTCAATGTGTAACACCATTTCAAGACGAAATAATCAAGAAAATGAAAAAGCGAAGGGATATCCCTTCGCTTTTTCTATGTCTTTACTGTCCTAAAATCTTCGCGTCGACGAAGAAAGTAGAGTTGATCTGGATTTCATGATCAGACTCGATGGTTTCGTCGGTGCTTGATTTCATTCGGAGCTGAAAGGAGTCTTTGAGGAGGTAATCTTTGAGGTTGACCCCTGTGGTTTCCAGTGATATTGTATTACTCGCGTCCGCAGGGACCTCTTCCAGATAAGCGATTTCTATTTCGTCTAGTCCATCAGCATTGATGAACAACTGTACTGATTCGAGAAAACCGAAATCTCCAGAGGTAGGAGATTGAATAGTTAAGGTCATTTCGTCCAAACGAATTGTCTCTATTAGATTCTTGTTTGTATTGTTACCCGCAAAGGTTGATTCAGTGTTTGACTCGATCGAAGGAGTGGATAGATTAATGGGAAAGTCTATGACAGTACTGGAAGGTACAGTGATCGATTCGCTGTATTTCATGTTGAACTGTGTTAGCTTGTCAAGCTCATCACAACTAAAGATGGTTAGTAGTAATGCGGAGAGTAGTAGTATTGTGTATTTCATATTAAAGCATTTTTATGGTAAACGATATGGATCACTCCTTTAGTATCGATGGTCGGTATAGCGGTCTTGCAAATTGCTATTTTGGCCAGCGGAGTTTTTTCCATGTGTCTTGTTGTTCTTTAGATAGAAAAGACCATGCCACGATCCTGCTGGTTTTGTTGCCTTGTCCCATAGGGATGACTTTAATAGCCACTGCACCTGCTTTTTCTAGTGTTTTACGGGTAGGGATGAGGTTGCTTTCTTTGGAGAGTAGTGTGGAGAACCATAGACAAGATGTAGCATGCTGTATACTGTCTTGAATCATGTTGTAGACGAAAACCCTTTCTCCACCATTGCACCATAGCTCATTGCTTTGTCCCCCGAAGTTTAAGACCGTCTTTGTGTTCCTTTTTTGTTTGAGGTTTCGTGTTTTTCGTTTCGATCCTTGGAGCGCTTCTTCTGCTGAGGCGTGAAACGGAGGGTTACATATCGTTAAATCAAACACCTCTCCTTGATTGATAATACCTGTGAAGAGGAATTTTGGATTGGCCTGCAGTCGAAGGGATATAGCGCTTTTAGGTCTTGGGTTTGCATTTAGTATTATCTGAGCGGAATGGATCGATTCAGGGGAAATGTCTGACCCCACAAATGACCAACCGTATTCATGGTTTCCAATCAGTGGGTATATGCAGTTTGCTCCCACGCCTATATCTAGACAGTGGATTTTTTGCCCTTTTGGGATCACGCCATTGTTGGATAATAGATCAGCCATGTGGTGAATGTAGTCAGCACGGCCTGGTATGGGTGGGCACAGGTGCCCTTCGGGGATGTCCCATAGATCGATATTGTAGTAGTGCTGGAGCAACGATTGATTGAGTGCTTTGACAGCTTTGGGATTAGAAAAATCAATAGAATCAGTGCCATAGTCATTGGGTTTGACATACTCTGCTAGCGTAGGGTTCGACTTGATCAAAAGCGCAAAGTCATACTGGCCTTGGTGCTGGTTTCTGGGGTGTAGTTTGGCTTTGGGAGGACGTGATTTTTTTGATTCTTTCATTTTAACAGCACTTAATGACGTTTCAGCCGAGGCTGATGTGTGTTGCAAAGTACGTGACTCTGGATGATAAAACTGCTTTTAAGATCAAATTTGGGTTGATGAGTAGGAGGTCATAGGAGTGAAGTTTTTTGGGTTAAATGCTACGTTTTGCACTGAGTGAGATCGTGAGTATGAAGGAGTAAGGGTTTTATATAGGTTTGGCTGGTTTTAACACCGTGTACGAACACTGTTTGTTTAAAGCTAGTTGTGCAGATAGGTTAGCTTTTGTTATTTAGAATTCATCTAGATTATTAACTGTAAAATGTTCTACGTAGTTATTTGTAGGTAATTCACTCAAAATACCTTGAATGTTTTTTACTTTTGCGACCCAAAACAAGCATTTGTCCCCAAATACAACTGTTAATTTTAAAAACAAACTGAGCAATATGGTTTTAGGTTCTGAGATGATAAAATCTAAAAATTGCTTCAATTAATTTACGGAGGAAAGGAATCTGGTTGTACAGGCTGCGACTTTTAGGTGTCCACCTTTAGATATTGAATAGACTTCAAAAATATGAATACTCATTACAACGATTACATCAAGGAGATCGAAGAGCGAAAAGGTGAAGGGCTTCACCCAAAGCCAATTGACGGTGCTGAATTGCTAAGTGAAATCATTTCACAAATTAAAGATTCAGGAAACGCTAGCAGGGAAGACTCTCTTAAATTCTTTATTTACAACGTTTTGCCAGGTACCACAAGTGCTGCTGGTGTGAAGGCGAAATTTTTAAAAGAGATCATTCTTGGTGAATCGGTAGTAGAGGAGATTACACCTACTTTCGCTTTTGAGTTGCTGTCTCACATGAAGGGTGGTCCTTCTATTGAGGTGCTGCTTGACCTAGCGCTTGCTGATGACGCATCTATTGCGCAAGAAGCTGCTAAGGTGCTGAAAACGCAGGTATTCTTGTATGATGCGGATTACGATCGTTTGAAGCAGGCGTATGAAAGCGGTAACGCCATCGCCAAAGAGTTGTTAGAAAGTTATGCAAAAGCGGAATTCTTCACTGAACTACCTGATGTAGAAGAAGAAATCGAAATCGTGACTTTCATCGCGGGTGTAGGAGATATTTCTACAGATTTGTTATCACCAGGAGGTGATGCCCACTCTAGATCAGATCGTGAGTTGCACGGTCAGTGTATCTTCGAGCACAACAAGCAAATGCAAAGCGACCTGACTGCTCTGAAAGAAAAGCATCCTGACAAGCGTGTCATGCTACTCGCTGAGAAAGGCACCATGGGTGTCGGTTCGTCTAGGATGTCAGGAGTCAATAACGTGGCGCTATGGACTGGTATCCAAGCAAGTCCATACGTTCCTTTCGTCAATATCGCTCCGATCATTGCTGGTACTAACGGCATTTCGCCGATCTTCTTGACCACTGTAGGTGTGACAGGAGGTATCGGGATTGACCTCAAAAACTGGGTAAAAAAGACGGATGCTGACGGTAAAGTAATCGTGGATGCAGATGGGGAACCAGTATTGGAAGAAGCTTATTCTGTAGCTACCGGAACAGTACTTACAATCAATACGAAGAAGAAGAAACTTTACAACGGAGATCAAGAATTGATGGACATATCTGCTTCGTTGACTCCTCAGAAGGTAGAATTTATCAAGGCGGGTGGATCATATGCCATCGTATTTGGTAAGAAGATTCAAACATTCGCTGCGAAGACATTAGGTATCGAAGCGCCAGTGGTATTTGCTCCGTCAAAAGAGGTTTCTCACGAGGGACAAGGGCTTACTGCTGTAGAAAAAATATTCAACAAAAACGCTGTGGGAACGACTCCAGGCAAAGTATTGCATGCGGGGTCTGACGTACGTGTAGAAGTAAACATCGTAGGGTCGCAGGACACGACAGGGTTGATGACTTCTCAGGAATTGGAGTCTATGGCTGCTACTACGATTTCTCCAATCGTGGACGGAGCCTATCAGTCGGGTTGTCACACGGCCTCAGTTTGGGATAGCAAAGCGCAAGCGAACATTCCTAAGTTGATGAAATTCATGAACGATTTCGGTTTGATCACAGCACGTGACCCTAAAGGGGAATACCACGCGATGACCGACGTGATTCACAAAGTACTCAACGATATCACGATCGACGATTGGGCGATCATCATCGGTGGTGACTCGCACACGAGAATGTCAAAAGGTGTGGCTTTCGGTGCTGACTCAGGTACTGTTGCACTTGCACTTGCTACGGGAGAGGCTTCTATGCCAATTCCAGAATCAGTGAAGGTGACTTTCAAAGGGGACATGAAGAGCTACATGGACTTTCGCGATGTAGTACATGCCACGCAGCAGCAGATGTTGAAGCAATTCAGCGGAGAGAACGTATTCCAAGGTAGAATCATCGAGGTGCACATCGGGACGTTGACTGCTGATCAAGCTTTTACGTTTACCGACTGGACAGCAGAGATGAAAGCGAAAGCGTCTATCTGTATCTCTGAGGACGAGACTTTGATCGAATCGCTAGAGATCGCAAAAGGTAGAATCCAAATCATGATCGATAAGGGCATGGACAACCAGAAGCAAGTGCTTCAAGGATTGATTAACATTGCCAACAAGAGAATAGCGGAGATCAGATCGGGTGAGAAGCCGGCGTTGACTCCAGATGCAAACGCCAAGTATTACGCGGATGTAGTAGTTGATTTGGATCAAATCGTAGAGCCAATGATCGCCGATCCAGACGTAAACAACGATGACGTATCTAAACGATACACGCATGATGTGATCAGACCATTGTCGTACTATGGTGGAGACAAGAAAGTGGATCTTGGTTTCATTGGTTCGTGTATGGTACACAAAGGCGATATGAAAATTCTTGCGCAAATGTTGAAAAACATCGAATCGCAACAAGGAAAAGTAGAATTCAAAGCGCCACTCGTGGTAGCGCCTCCTACATACAATATCGTAGATGAACTGAAAGCCGAAGGTGACTGGGATGTACTAAAGAAATACTCTGGTTTTGAGTTTGACGATAACGCACCTAAGGGCGCTGCTCGTACCAAATACGAAAACATGCTGTATCTAGAGCGCCCAGGTTGTAACCTGTGTATGGGTAACCAAGAAAAGGCAGAGCCAGGTGATACGGTCATGGCGACTTCTACACGTCTATTCCAAGGGAGAGTCGTGAAGGACTCGACAGAGAAAAAAGGAGAGTCATTGCTTTCGTCTACACCAGTAGTAGTACTTTCTACTGTATTGGGTCGGACGCCTAATTTGGCTGAATACGAAGCAGCAGTGAAAGGCATCAACTTGACGAAGTTCAAGCCTTCGAGTAAGTTGCTGATGAAGTAGTCACGAGATAGAGAATATATTTAAAGCCTGTTTTGTTCCTGATCACTATTAGGAATAGAACAGGCTTTTTTATTACCCTTCTTTTAGGACTAACTAGATACGGACAGAATGTCCGTTTTTTTTTAGCCCCCCCCTAATAGATAGGTCAAAGACATTACTTGCTGTGGATTCATACCCAAGAGCTAATAAAAACGCCGTTTAAAAGGCGTGAGGGAGGTTTTTGTTTCCTTTTTTGAACACGTGTGTTTGATCGATCAAACACACGTGTTCCGAGCTCCAAACACGTGTGTTTCGGCGGTCAAACACACGTGTTTCTTTTGAGAATCACTTGAGGTTCTTTCATCCCCACTTTTGGGAAGGATAAAACGGGACTTTTGCGGGTGTTTTTGCAGTGAAACTGCCATATTGACGGTCACAATAGAGAGGTTCTTTTAGGTCTGTTTATCCGTGTCTCCCGCTCTTTTAAGTCTTAGCAAAGCGAGACTTGAAAGTATGAATCAGAGGCAAGTCTTCAGACTTGTTTGATAATAATTATTTATCTTCAATGATGCCATTTTCAAGTTATTGAATGCACTCCTCTGGATATAAAATCAGAAATCAACAGGGGATATATTTCATCACATTTGCCGTAGTGGAGTGGATTGATGTTTTCACAAGGCGGCAGTATGCCGATGTAGTGGTCGATAGTCTCAACTATTGCCAAAAAGAAAAAGGTTTAGAAATAGATGCATGGTGCCTGATGTCAAATCATCTTCATCTAATCATATCTTCGAGTAAGGGCGAGTTGTCTGATGTACTTCGGGATTTCAAGAAATTTACTGCCTCAAAAATTCTTAAATCCATAGAAAACAATGTCCAAGAGAGTCGAAGGGCTTGGATGCTATGGATTTTTAAATCAGCAGGTGCAAAAAACTCGAATAACAAAATTTATCAGTTTTGGAGACAAAGCAACCAACCCAAAGAGTTAGAGACTAATAAGTTCAAAGACGAAAAGTTGAATTACATACATATGAATCCAGTAGAGGCCGGTGTCGTGAATGAAGCGGAGCACTATCGGTATTCAAGTGCTATAGACTACAGTGGTGGAAAAGGCTTGGTTGAGGTATGTTTTCTATAGAAGGTCAAGTCTGAAGACTTGAATTTTATTATTATGTTTCAAGTGCCCTTATCGGAACACTTAAAACAGGGGGATTAGCGCCGTTTAAAAGCACTTTTTGTGATTAGGCGGTAGGTACTGGTATGTATGAAGTGAGGGACAGAAGGTGAAAGCCCACCCTATTTCCACCATGCAATGGATGGTGGAAAAGCGTTCCGCTAAACCTTTACCAACCCTGACCTTTACTTACAACACATCGCCATTGCCTGACGCAGAGGCACGAACACGTAGATCAGGCAATCCCTAGTCCTAGCAGAACAGCCTTTCTTTGCGATCAATCCCACAACTCCCTTTATTATATCTCGTTTATTGTTAAATTGGAATACAATTCATAAAGCAAAAAATACTTTCTATGGCATTTGATCTCGATATGATAAAAAAGGTTTATTCCCAAATGGGGGATAGAATCAACAAGGCAAAGGAATTGACAGGTAAACCGTTGACCCTGTCTGAGAAAATTCTCTACTCGCATCTCTACGATGGTGTGCCAAACGAGGAATACAAACGAGGGGAGTCTTATGTGAATTTTGCGCCAGATAGAATTGCCTGCCAAGATGCAACGGCCCAGATGGCACTCTTGCAGTTTATGCAAGCGGGCAAACCCAAAGTCGCAGTACCTACGACAGTTCACTGTGATCACCTGATTCAGGCGAAAATCGGAGCAGCAGCAGATTTGCAAAATGCGCTCAATACTTCCAATGAAGTATTCAATTTTCTGGATTCTGTCTCTAGCAAGTATGGAATTGGGTTTTGGAAGCCAGGAGCAGGGATCATTCACCAAGTGGTATTAGAAAATTATGCCTTCCCGGGTGGACTGATGATCGGTACGGATTCACACACCGTGAATGCTGGAGGACTAGGAATGGTCGCTGTAGGTGTCGGTGGAGCGGATGCCGTAGATGTAATGGCAGGCATGGCTTGGGAGTTGAAATTCCCAAAACTGATTGGTGTCAAGCTAACGGGTAAAATGAACGGCTGGACTTCATCGAAAGACGTGATCTTGAAAGTAGCGGGGATACTCACTGTAAAAGGCGGTACTGGAGCGATCGTCGAATACTTTGGCGAAGGAGCTAAAAACCTATCTTGTACAGGGAAAGGAACCATCTGTAACATGGGGGCAGAGATCGGAGCGACGACCTCTACCTTCGGCTATGATGATTCAATGGAGCGATACTTGAGAGCTACCGACCGTGCAGAAGTGGCTGATTTAGCTAACGGAATGAGAGAGCACTTGACGGGTGATGACGAGGTATATGCTAATCCAGAAAAATACTTTGATCAAGTAATAGAAATTGACCTTGACACCCTTTCCCCTCACGTGAATGGCCCATTTACACCAGATTTGGCTACACCTATTGCAGAGATGGCAGAGAAAGCCAAAGCCAACGATTGGCCTACTAAAGTAGAGTGGGGGTTGATTGGGTCGTGTACCAACTCTTCGTACGAGGATATGTCCAGAGCTGCATCAATTGCTGAGCAAGCTGTAGCCAAAGGTCTCAAGCCCAAGGCAGATTTTGGGATTAACCCTGGCTCAGAACAAGTGCGATACACTATTGAAAGAGATGGTATTCTTGATGTTTTCGAAAAGCTAGGAACAAGGATATTTACCAATGCCTGTGGGCCGTGTATTGGGCAGTGGGATCGTGCTGGAGCTGACAAAAAGGAAAAGAACACCATTGTCCATTCGTTCAATAGGAATTTTGCCAAGCGAGCAGATGGTAACCCAAATACGCACGCATTTGTAACCTCTCCCGAAATGGTAGCGGCTATTGCGATATCTGGTGATCTGGGATTTAATCCTATCACGGATACTTTGACCAATGACAAAGGGGAGCAAGTGAAGCTTGACCCTCCAAAAGGAGAAGAGCTGCCATCAAAAGGATTTGATGTAGAGGATGCAGGCTACAAGGAACCAGCGGCTGACGGCTCAGGTGTTGAGATAGCAGTCAGTCCCGACTCCAAGCGCCTACAATTGTTGTCTCCATTTGCCGCATGGGATGGTGAAAATATCACGGGAGCTAAACTGTTAATCAAAGCAAAAGGGAAGTGTACGACGGATCATATCTCTATGGCAGGGCCATGGCTGAGATTCAGAGGTCACTTGGATAATATCTCTAATAACACCCTCACAGGTGCTGTGAATGCGTTTAACGGAGAAACAGACAGTGTAAAGAACCAGTTGGATGGGTCGCATGGTGCTGTGCCAGATGTGCAGAGAGCTTACAAAGCAGCAGGAATCCCGACGATTGTCGTGGGTGATCATAATTATGGTGAGGGTTCGTCTAGAGAGCATGCCGCGATGCAACCAAGACACTTGGGTGTGATCGCAGTATTGGTGAAGTCTTTCGCCAGAATCCACGAAACCAATTTGAAGAAGCAGGGGATGTTAGGGTTGACATTCGCTAGCGAAGCAGATTATGACAAAATTCAGGAGGATGATGTTTTTGACTTTGTGGATTTAAAAGAATTCGCACCAGGCAAGCCATTGACGATTGTAGCGAAGCACGCCGATGGATCGGAGGACAACATCCTTGCAAACCATACGTATAATGCTGGTCAGATTGAATGGTTCAAAGCAGGTTCTGCATTGAACTTGATCAAAAAGCAAAACAACGCGTAAGTCAGTAATCATTGATTATTGTTGGTTTTTGCGTAGTTTTGCATTCAAGCTTGTAGAAAAAATGAAGAAACGGTTTCAGAAATGAGGCCGTTCTTTTTTATATATATCAATAAGAAAAAAAATGGCAGTATCATATTATACCGCAGAAGGATTGAAGAAGCTCAAGGATGAGCTCAACGAATTAAGAACAAAAGGAAGAACAGATATCGCTAAGCAGATCGCTGAAGCTCGTGACAAGGGGGATCTTAGTGAAAACGCAGAGTACGATGCAGCAAAGGATGCTCAAGGTTTGCTAGAACTCAAGATTGCTAAACTCGAGGTAGTTGTAGGAGACGCTAGAGTGATGGATTCGTCACAGATCGACTTGACGAAGGTATCTGTACTGTGTACAGTCAAGATCAAGAATGTGAAGAGTGGCATGGAAATGAAATATACGTTAGTCGCTGAGTCAGAGGCTGATCTCAAATCTGGTAAAATTTCAGTAGAGTCTCCATTAGGTAAAGGACTGTTGGGAAAGAAAATCGGTGAGAAAGCTATCGTCAAGGCACCTGCAGGTGATATTGAATTTGAGATACTCGAAATCGGATTGTAATTATCATGGCGAGCATCTTTACCAGAATAATCAACCGTGAGATTCCTGCACATATAATAGCAGAGACAGATGACTTTATTGCTTTCTTAGATATCAATCCGTTGGTAGAAGGGCACTGCTTGGCAGTGCCTAAAGTGGAGATTGATTATATTTTTGATCTTCCTGATGACACTATGTTGGGACTACATCGTTTTGCTAAAAAAGTAGCGGCAGGGATAGAACAAGTGATCCCATGTCAGCGCATTGGTGTGACCGTGATCGGTTTGGAAGTGCCACATGCACATGTGCATTTGATTCCTATCCAGGTAATGGATGACATGAATTTTGCTCGACCTAAACTATGTCCTGGTTCAGAGGAACTGGCTCAAACTGCGATAAAAATCAAAGAAGCTATTTCGTTGTAAGATTTATGTCTACACTACCCAAAGTAGAAATAACCAAAATTCATACCTATACGGGGCACAAAGATGCTGTATATACCATAGAGCCAGGGGGTGAAGATCATCTGTTTTATTCCTCTGGGGGAGATGGGCATGTGATCGAATGGGATCTACATAACTACGAGAACGGTAGATTGATTGCAAAAGTGGATTCTTCGGTATATGCGCTTTGCTATGTTCCAGAGCATGATATTCTAATTGTTGGTCAGAACTATGAGGGGATTCATTTGATCAGGTTGTCAGATCGATCAGAAGCAGGGTCGTTGCAGTTAGGCAAATTGGCAATCTATGATATTCAATACACTCAGGGGCTTATTTTGGTAGCATGTGCAGAAGGAGAGTTCTTCATTATTGACATGAAGTCGCTAAAAGTACTTAAGCGTTCAGTCATGTCTGAAAAGAACCTTCGAGAGATATTAGTTATAGACGATAGATGTTTCGTAGGAGCAAGTGATGGGCAGATTATTCGAGTTGATTTGAAGTCTTTTGAGATCGAAAATCAAACGATGGTACACGAGAAGTCGGTGTTCGGATTGGCTCATCACGTAAAGGATCAAGTGCTATTGACTGCTAGTAGAGATGCACGACTCAAATACTGGGATGTGTCTCAGCAGGAGAACGAACTGGAAAGTATCAATGCGCACATGTACGCGATCAATGATGTGGTGTTTAGGCCAGACTATCAGTATTTTGCTACAGCTAGTATGGACAAGACGATCAAGATATGGGACTATGAACAGCGTCGTCTGATTAAAGTCATAGACAAAGCACGACATGGAGGGCACTTGACCTCTGTTAACAAGCTGATTTGGTCGGGGTTTAAACAATTCTTGATTTCATGTAGTGACGACCGCTCTATATCCGTCTGGGATATTAATATTGCAAAATAATGCGTATTATTGCACAGTAAGCCGCCCTTATAGATAAATAAGCCACCAGTATTTACGTACTAATTATGTAATTTTAATTAGTGGGGACCGAGCTCATATTTTAATGGTTTTCATTAATTAAGCGATTCTACAGGGATTCCTGTGGAAAGGGTTTAAAGTTTAAGTTATGAAAATTACTCCTCTAGAAATTAGACAAAAATCTTTTGAAAAGGCTTTCCGTGGTATCAACAAGGAAGAAGTCACAGCATTTCTGATTTCTTTATCCCATGAGTGGGAGAGAATGTTGGATGAAAACAAAGATCTCAAAGGGGATGTTTCCAAGCTGGAAAAGGAAGTGCAGAAGTTGAGAGAAGTAGAAACTACCCTCTTCAGGACGCTAAAGACAGCAGAAGATACAGGAGCCAATGTAATTGATCAAGCCAATAAGACCGCTGAGCTACACATGAAGGAGACGCAGATCAATGCTGAGGCGATGGTCAGTGAAGCCAAGAATAGAGCGCGTGCACTTATCGATAAGGCAGAAGATCAAGCGAAGGAGATCATCGAAGAGATGAGTCAAGAGGTGAAAGAGATCGAGGAGAACTACCGTGTCATAGAAAATATGCGAGATGGAGCGATCTCCCAACTCAAAATCATGTCTAGTGAACTGATGAGTAAGGTGGAGAAGTCTAAGTATCAGGAGTCTGGTATCGAAGTGCATCTCAAAAAAGTGAAACAGATGCTTCGAGAGACTAGCGAGAGAGTGGAAAGCAAAGCGGAAGAAATTAATTTTGATGCAGAGGAGTATAATAGACCAACTCCTAAAGCCATCCCTAAGGCTAAACTGGATATGGATCAATCTTCGAGCTTTGAATATTCCGAAGATGATGAGCTACAGGTGAAGAAGAATTATATCTCGGATCAAAACCCAATCTCTCGTGATCAAGCGGGGACGCCTGTCAAGCCTGCAGCCAAAGCAGCTGCTAAGGTGGTAGAAAAGAAAGTATCCAATAAGGATTTGTCATTTTTCGATCAATTAGAAGACTAATTACATGCTAGTAAAGCTGGAAGGGCTTGACTTTTTTTCGCATCATGGATTTTATGCGCAAGAAAGAGAAATAGGAAATAAATATACTGTGGATGTAGAAGTTGAGCTTGCCGATCCAAAATCTTTTGAAGATGGGGATTTGGACGCTACAGTCAATTATGAGATCATCTACAGCCTCGTAGAGGGGATTATGAAAGTCCCTACCAAATTATTAGAGACGCTATCCATGTCCATTAATCATCAAATCCTCGAAAAATTCCCTCTAATACTATCAGTGAAGTCTACCGTGAGTAAACACAACCCTCCGATCAAAGGAGTGTGTCACAAAGCTTCTGTCACACTCAGATTAGAGAACCTTTAGTAATTAGTTGTTGCCAGGCTTGTTAAAGCTGAAGCCTCTCGCGTCAGATTCCTCTATGAAGTCTACCTCTAGGCCTATTAAGTACATGACGTGTTTTTTGTCAATGACAATCGGGATGTTTTCCTGCGAATAGCTGATATCAGCATCATTGGCCTTGTCAAAACCTATCACATACCCCATCGCACCACATCCACCTCCCTTGATACCTATGCGCAGTGCATAGTCTTTGGGGATGCCTTTGTTGTCCATGATATTTTTGACTTCTATGACGGCTTTGGCGGTGATGTTGACGGGTTCTATATCCATGAATTGATTTGTAGCTTTGCTAAGACAAAATTACTTATTTTTGACTTAGACATAAACGAAATTTAATTGGAAGCACTTATAGAATTCGGAAAAATTATCTTGCCAGCAGGCGCAGTACTTTACGCTATGTTTTTGATGACGAGGCTTTTTATCCGAAAGGAGTATGATAGTAAGTTGATCGAGATCAAATTAAAAAATACTGAAGTCGTATTGCCCATCAGACTGGCTGCTTATGAACGGATTTGCCTGTTTTTGGAGCGTATCATGCCCAAGAATTTAATCGTAAGACTAAACGTTGGCGAAATGAGTGCGTTAGAGTTTCATCAAGTGTTGTTGCACGAAGTTCGTGAAGAGTTTTCTCACAATGTTTCTCAGCAGGTGTACATGAGTGTGCAGGCCTGGGAAGTGGTCAGTAGTGCCATGGAAGAAATCGTGATGATAGTCAATGAATGTGCGAGTTCTTTAGGAGAGGATGCCAAGAGCATAGATTTGGCTAGAAAGGTTTTTGAGAGAGTGATGGAGCGAGAGCATCTTCAGGTTGATTATGCACTGGTGTTTATCAAAGAGGAAATACAACAGAATTTTTAAATTCGAATGAGTATGAACAAGGAAAAAGTATTTAAAAAGTATAAGGATAAAGCTGAAGGCTTGTTGAAGGATAATGATAGAATCAATAACCTACTGAGTACCACTACGCATAGACTGACGGATCTAATCGGGAATAGTGACAAGATCGCTAACCTAGTAGATAAGGTGGGTGTCTTTTTGAGAATGATCAAGGCGCAGGTCAGAGGGCACTACAGTGAATTGCCATGGCGTACGATGTTATTGGCAGTTGGTGCATTGCTTTATTTTATCACGCCATTAGATATGATTCCTGATTTTATCCCAGCTTTGGGATTGACGGATGATTTGGCCATTATCTTTTGGGTGTATAATAGCATCAAAGAAGATATTGAACAATTTAGACTTTGGGAAAATACTATAGAACTAGAGAATGAAGCCTAAGACTATGCAGCGCCTAGGAATCCTCGGTGGGTTTCTATTGATTTTCTTGGCTACTTCTGAGTTTTTGCGATCCTACAGACTGGGTGATCCGAAGTGGATGTATCTGGTGATGGTGTTCGGAATGGCGATTGTGCTTGCCTCTACACTTATCCGAAAAAGAAGAAGCTAATTCTACCGCTCAGACTCCCTTATTTTCTTAATTTTACGGCTTGTTTTATCCGCAGCTAAAAAGCTTATTTATATAAATGAAGATTTCACTTAATTGGTTAAAGGAATATATTGATCTAGGAGAGGAAATAGGCGTCATTTCAGAGACCTTGACCAATACAGGATTAGAAGTAGAAGGGTTAGAAGAAGTAGAAGAAATCAAAGGCAGTTTGGCTGGGATGGTGATCGGTGAGGTCAAAACGTGCGCCAAGCATCCTGATGCGGATAAGCTGAGTCTGACTACTGTAGATATTGGACAAGATGAATTGTCGCCCATAGTTTGCGGAGCACCTAATGTAGCGGCGGGACAGAAAGTAGTAGTAGCGACTGTTGGTGCTATGCTATATCCTAGTGAAGGCGACCCATTCAAAATCAAGAAGGCAAAGATTAGAGGAGAGGTTTCTCTCGGGATGATCTGCGCTGAGGATGAACTAGGTCTAGGGAGTTCTCATGATGGAATCATGGTTTTAGACACTGATTTGCCCAATGGTACTCCTGCAGCCGAACTGTTTAAACCTACCACAGATACGGTCATCGAGATAGGACTAACACCTAATCGTGCAGACGCAGCATCTCACTACGGTGTGGCACGTGATCTCAAAGCTGCTTTTGAGCGTCCCACGAAGTTTCCAGATCTGTCTTCTTTCAAGGTAGATAGTCAAAGCAAACCAATAACAGTCGAAGTAGAAAATGCAGAAGCATGCCCTCGGTATTCGGGACTGACCATCGCTAACGTCACGGTGGCAGATTCTCCTAAGTGGCTCAAGGCTAGATTAAACAGCATAGGCTTGACTCCTGTCAATAACATCGTAGATGTGACCAACTATGTTTTACATTCGTTGGGGCAGCCGCTTCATGCTTTTGACCTCAGTGAAATCGAAGGAAATAAAGTAATCGTCAAGACAGTAAAGGAGGGTACGCCTTTCGTAGCATTGGACGAGAAAGAAAGAAAATTGTCCGCCAAAGATCTTATGATCTGTAATGCCTCCGAAGAGATGTGTATCGCAGGGGTGTTTGGAGGAGTTAAATCTGGGGTCAAGTCAACCACTACAGATATTTTTCTAGAGTCTGCTTATTTCTCTTCTGACTATGTGAGGAATACTGCGACGAGACACAGTTTGAAAACCGATGCGTCATTTAGATATGAGCGAGGTACTGATCCGAGGATTACGGTAGATGCCTTGAAGTGGGCAGCTATTTTGATCAAAGAAGTGGCAGGTGGAGAAGTGAACTCTGATATCATAGATATATACCCAGAGACGGTTCAAGATTTTACTATCCAAATGTCGTATCGCAATATCAATAGGCTGATAGGTGTCGAGCTACCCAAGGAGAGAATCAAATCCATCTTGGAGCACCTAGATATAGAAGTCAGTCATGAATCCGATACGGGGTTTCAAGTAGATGTGCCGCCATATCGATTCGATGTGACGCGTGAAGCGGATGTGATCGAAGAGATTTTGCGCATCTATGGCTATAACAATATTGAGTTAGGGGATTATTCCACAGCCGGCTACTTGGCCAATTTCCCCACTCCAGATAGAGAGAAAATTCAGGAAAAGACAGGGCTGTATCTTTCTGCACTTGGCATGAATGAGATCATGAGCAACTCTCTCACCAATCCTGAGTATCTAGCGAAGGCAGGATACTGGGAAGCTGATGAGAATGTCGAAGTACTCAACAAACTAAGTGAAGAACTCGGAATCATGCGACGCACCCTGATATTCTCAGGTTTGGAAGCGCTCAAGCACAATATCAATCGGAAGCAACCGAATCTGAAATTCTATGAATTTGGTAGAGTGTATCAGAAACAAGCCGATCAGTATAAAGAGGAACAGCAGCTTGGATTGTTTTTGACTGGGGATCAGTCAGAGGAAAGTTGGAATGTGGATAAAAAGACGTCTGATTTTCATGAATTGTCATCGATCGTACATAAATTATTAGATAAATTCAGCGTAGCGGATTTTCAATCAGTACCTACACAGAGTCAAGGGTTTGAGTATGGTTTGGATATCATACTGAACAATGTGGTCTTGGTGTCTTTTGGGAAGTTAAAAGCGAAATTGACTAAGATTATAGGTGTGAACCAGAGCGTGTTTTATGCTGAGTTTAACTGGTCTAAAATGCTCAAGAAGTACGGGAAGACAACGTTGTATAAAGCGGTGTCAAAATTCCCAGAGGTGAGAAGAGATTTGTCACTCGTGATAGACAAGAAAACCGAGTTTAGTGAGATCATGGAGATCGCGCAGACGATAGGAAGAAAACTGATCAAGAGGATCAATGTGTTTAGTGTCTATGAGGGAGAGAATATCGGAGAAGACAAGAAGTCTTACGCTTTGAGTTTTATCCTCCAGGATGAAAATAAGACCTTGAATGATAAAGTGATCGACAAGACGATGAATGCCTTGATCGATAGTTTTGAAAAGAATTTGAACGCAATAATAAGAAAATAACATGGCTGAAAGTCGTCTCAGATCTGAACTGAATCAACTGGAAAGGAAGTTGGTTTTATTGCTAAGTGACTTCAAAAAGAAGGATGCTGAGATAGAGATGCTCAAGCTTGAAAACCAAAAACTTAAACTACACTTGGAAGAGAAAGACGAAAAAATGGCGAGCTTTCAAAATCAAGATAAAATTAGTAAAATTGTGAATAGCATGGTAGTGGATGAGAATGACACTGAAGCTTTAAGCAACTTGCTGAGTGAATATATAAATGAAGTTGATAAGTGTATTGCTCACTTGAGCGAATAAATAGCCTCAATGACAGAATTATCAATAAAAATAAAGATTGGAAACAGAGAGTACCCGATGAAGGTATCGGCCGAAGAAGAGGCTAGAATACGTGCTGCGGGTAAAAAAATAAATGAAAGGCTGAGATTCTATCAGGATCAGTTTCAGATAGATGACAAGCAGGATTTATTGGCTATGGTAGCGATAGATTGCTATGTGCAGTTGCTACAGACCTCAGAAAACCGACAGGAGACTGACGAAACAGCCATGGAACAAATAAGCAAACTCAACCATTTAATCTCTGAAGCACTCTAAATATATTCACTTTCAAGTCGTGTTGTCGTAAACCTATACCATGATTAATTATATATATACATCATGGAAAGTACAATTTATATTGTTGTAGCGCTGGTAGGAATCATTATTGGTTTCTCTATCAGCAAAATCTTAGCTAAAAGAGCTGAGGGTAAAAAAATAAATGAAGCAAAAAGTAAAGCAGAGATCATCCTGAAGGAAGCGACAATTGATGCGGAGAATATAAAGAAAGAGAAGGAAATAGAAGCAAAGGAGCGTTTTCTCAAACTTAAATCCGAATTCGAAGAGGAGAGTAATCGCAAGAAAAATCAAATCATTGCTAACGAAAACAAGGTCAAGCAGAGAGAGAGTAACCTATCTAAGCAGATCGAGCAGAACAAACGAACCGAAGCAGAACTAGAAAGCCAAAAGGAAAATCTAGAGGCGCAAATGGAGATCGTCAAACGGCGAAAAGAAGAGATAGACAAACGCAAGGAAGAACAAACACTAGCCTTGGAGAAAATCTCACATCTGTCCGCAAGTGAAGCAATAGATCAACTAAAAGAAACGCTCAAGGATGAAGCACGAACCAAGGCATCATCCCACATCAAGGATATCATAGAAGAGGCGAAACTGACCGCCACGAAGGAAGCGAAGAAAATCGTGATTCAAACGATTCAACGTACCGCTACTGAGCATGCGATAGAAAACTGTGTTTCTATCTTTAATATCGAGAGTGACGACATTAAGGGTAAAATTATCGGTAGAGAGGGACGGAATATTCGTGCGCTAGAAGCCGCTACAGGTGTGGAAATTATCGTAGATGATACACCAGAGGCGATTATTATCTCAGGTTTTGACCCTGTACGTAGAGAGGTAGCGAGACTGTCGCTGCATAGATTGGTGACGGATGGACGTATCCATCCAGCGCGAATCGAAGAGATCGTAGCGAAGACCACTAAAAATATAGAGGAAGAAATTGTAGAGATCGGAGAGCGTACGGTGATTGATCTAGGAATACATGGTCTTCACCCTGAGCTAATCAAGATGGTGGGACGTATGCGTTTCAGATCATCTTACGGACAGAATTTATTACAGCATTCTAGAGAGGTAGCTAAGCTTTGTGCGACTTTAGCTTCAGAACTAGGATTGAATGCGAAACTGGCGAAGAGAGCAGGTTTGCTACACGATATTGGAAAAGTATGGCCAGAGGAACCAGAGCAGCCACATGCGATCTTAGGGATGGAGTTGGCGCAAAAATACAAGGAGAACAAAGAAGTCTGTAATGCTATCGGCGCACACCATGACGAGATAGAAATGACCTCATTGATCTCGCCAATCGTCCAGACCTGTGATGCGATTTCTGGCTCTAGACCTGGCGCTCGCAGAGAAGTGATGGAGTCGTACATCAAGCGTCTAAAAGACTTAGAAGCGCTAGCACTAGGGTTTGAAGGGGTGCACAAGTGCTATGCGATCCAGGCGGGGCGTGAGTTGCGCGTGTTGGTCGATGCAGAGAATGTGTCAGATAAGCAGGCAGGGGATTTGTCTTTTGGTATTTCTTCTAAAATAGAGAACGATATGCAGTATCCAGGACAGATTAAAGTGACTGTGATCCGTGAGATGAGATCAATCAGTTACGCGAAGTAGTTCTGCTTTAAGAAACGAAAAAAAGCCTATTGCAGCAATGCGATAGGCTTTTTTTTGTTTGGGTCTGCCCTAGCGTAACATATGTTACAACATGAGATGCTGCGAGGCGCTAGTTTTGTTGTATAGATATTTAAATCAATCAGAATGGGATTATTGGATTTATTAGGGTTCGGAAAAAAGAGTAAGGAAGTCATGGTGGAAGCATTGAAAGATGGTGCAGTGATCGTCGATGTACGGTCTCCTGCAGAGTTTCAGGGAGGACATGTCGCTGGAGCGCACAATTATCCTTTGGATAGAATAGGTAGTCAGTTGGAGGGGCTTAAAGCTGCAGGGAAGCCAGTGGTATTCTGCTGTGCGAGTGGTATGCGAAGCGGGAGGGCTACCTCTCAGGCCAAGTCCGCAGGGATCACTGCCTACAATGGGGGCGGATGGATGTCACTCAATGGTATAGTACAAGAATTGAAGGAATCTCACTGATTCGACCTTGGGGAGGAAACTAATTTTAGCCGAAAGGTGTATTCACAGTAAGCAAACGAGAAAAAAATGATAGAATGGATAAGTCAGCCTTGGCCCTGGTATGTGGCTGGACCTTTGATCGCCGTGGTGTTGGTGGTCTTGATGTATTTTGGGAAGCGATTTGGGATATCGAGCAATCTAGAGACGATGTGTTCCATAGCAGGAGCAGGGAGATTCGTGGATTATTTTAAAGTGGACTGGAAGGATAAAGTTTGGAATTTGGTATTC
Organism: Reichenbachiella agariperforans; assembly: GCF_900142205.1. GTDB lineage: Bacteria > Bacteroidota > Bacteroidia > Cytophagales > Cyclobacteriaceae > Reichenbachiella > Reichenbachiella agariperforans. The sequence goes on along the minus strand of NZ_FRAA01000001.1, from coordinate 1,499,047 downwards.
GTACTAGGGACGTTGATTGGAGGCTATATCGCACATGAGTATTTGACACCAGATACTGCCGTCGCGATCTCCCAGTCTACGGTCGATAGCTTGAAGCAGTTTCAGATTATCGATGCTGGGGCAGATTATTTGCCCAAGGAACTCTTCTCTTGGGAGTCATTGTTCACGCTCAAGGGTGGTCTGTTGATGGTGTTGGGTGGTGTATTCGTAGGTTTTGGGACGCGCTACGCAGGTGGGTGTACATCGGGGCATGCGATCACGGGGCTCAGTAACCTTGAGTTACCATCACTGGTGGCTGTCATTGGTTTTTTTATAGGTGGATTGATCATGACGCATTTGGTCTTACCTCATTTATTGGCACTCTAAAACACGACACAAGATGAAATTTATCAAATATTTATTGACAGGTATATTTTTTGGAATCGTACTGAGTAAGTCGGAAGTGATCTCATGGTACCGCATCTATGAGATGTTTCGGTTCGAGTCCTTTCATATGTATGGCGTGATTGGATCGGCAGTAGTCGTGGGGGCTATCTCTATTTTATTGATCAAGAAGCTTCAGCTCAAAGGGATGAATGGTCAGTTCATGAGTCTTAAACCCAAGGAAAATGGGTTCAAGGCGTTGCTATTTGGAGGGACGATCTTTGGATTAGGTTGGGCGATGACGGGTGCGTGCCCGGGTCCGATGTTTATCATCGTGGGACATGGTGCTCCTGTGTTTTTGGTGGTAATTCTGAGCGCTACGATTGGAGCATTCCTCTATGGAGCAGTGAAGAAGTACTTGCCACATTGATAGTAGACGGTAGTGAATTAAACATATCAAAGTCCACAGGCTATTTGCCTTGTGGACTTTTTTGTGGAAGGATGATGGGTGGGTATATTTAAGTTTTTAATCCCAAAAGAGTGAAAATGATATGCAGCCAAGAATAGAACAATTGGAAGAAAAGAAGCTCGTAGGCGTGCGACTCAAGATGAGTATGGCCAACAACCGTACGGGGCAACTTTGGGGTTCATTCATGCCTAGGAGGAGTGAAATCAAAAACAGCTTGACTAAGGACGTGGTGTCCATGCAGATATACGATGCTACCCACTTCTTGAATTTTAATCCCCAGCGTGAGTTTGAGAAGTGGGCGACTACTGAGGTTTCTGATTTTGGGATGATCCCCGAAGGGATGGAGTCTTTCGTTTTGCCAGGAGGAGCGTATGCGGTATTCGACTACAAGGGGTCCAGCGCAGACCACAGTGTTTTTGAGTACATTTTCGGGAGATGGTTGCCCAATTCGCGCTACGAATTGGACGATAGGCCGCATTTTGAAGTCTTGGGAGCGAAGTATAAGAACAACGATCCAGACTCGGAAGAAGAGATTTGGATTCCCATCAAGCCTGTCTAAAAAATCTTGCCGCTCAACTAATCTTCGATTCTGATCTCGTCAGAGAGTTCGTTGGTGTCGTCCTCTCGTACGATGAAACCATTGGCTAGCAGCAAATCTTTGCACTTGAGCACGGCATTTGCCAACCCTTTGGCTGTTTGGTTGCTTTTGATTCCTTCTACTACCAGTCCGACTACTTCGTTCCAGTCGTTTTCTTGGATTTTGGCGTTGATGCCTTTGTCTCCGAGGACTTGGACTTGATGCTCCAGTTCGCTCACATAGATGAGTATGCCCGTCCTGTCTATGGTCGTGAAGACCTCTTCTTGCAAGAACATGTCACGAGCCTTGGTCAATACACGGTGTGCGATGACGCCATCTGGGATGAAGCCGAGACGTAGAGAAGGCACGAAAGTCAATAGAATAAATCCGAGCGCCATCAAAGCGAATAGATAGATGCTGGTGTAGAGTATAGTGAAGTTTTCGGGCAGGAGCCATAGCCATGACATGGTCCCGAGGATCACTAATCCTGCTACGCCGAGGATGGCGGAGAGTTTCCAAGCCGCTTCGTTGTACTCGTCGCTGTTTCGTGCAAAATAGATGACGATCTCTCCCGAAGATTCATTTTCGAGACTTTGTATAGCTTCTTTGACGATCTGTTTGTCGTCTTCTGAGAATGTAAATTTCTTTTTCATGATAGGATGTCTATGATTGGGAATAATACTACCAGCCGCCGGATGCGCCACCGCCTCCGAAGCTGCCGCCTCCACCAGAGAAGCCACCGCCCCCTCCGAAACCGCCGCTGCTGCCATAGAATCCGCCACCACCGTAGTAGGTGCCCCCACCACTGCTGCCTCCACCGCCTCTGCTGCCGATTCCGAATATCAAGGAAATCACAAATGCGATCACTGCAAATACGATACTGCTAAAGATATAGCCCACTACGAGGGCAAGTACGATGGAGATGGCTGTCTTGACAAATTTGTTTTTGATCATGCCACTGATCACACTGACGATGAATGCGGCGATCAGTACGCCTCCAAAGGAGTTGGAGTTTCTTTTGCCACTCTGCTGGGCTTGGGTGACGGCTGGGAGGTCTTCGCCTTCGGCGAGCTGGATGATGGCGTCTACCCCTTCGTCTATGCCTGTGGTGAATTTGCCATTGCGAAACTCGGGTACGATGATGTTGTCTACGATACGTTTGGCATAGATGTCGGGGATGGCTCCTTCGAGCCCATAGCCCACTTCGATACGTACTTTTCTGTCATTTTTTGCGACGAGCAACAATACGCCATCGTCGATCCCTTCTCTACCCAGTGCCCATGCCTCTACGACACGGATGCTATACTGCTCGATGGTCTCGGGACTAGTAGTTGGGACGATAAGTACAGCGATCTCACTGCCTGTGGATGTCCTGAACTGGCCGAGTTTGTCCTCTATGTAACCGATCTCCGCCGGAGTAAGAGTGGCAGTTTGGTCGATGACCTGTCGGGTGAGTTCGGGGATGGCTACATTGTCCTGTGCGAGCACAAAAAAGTGGGTAAAAATGAAACCCGTCAGGACAAAAAGAGTTTTAATATTCTTGATTTTCATTGCAGCTAAATTAGCTAGATTTGTTGCTTAACCAATAATAACATGAGTAAAAAGTCGTATATCATAATAGGAGTCATTGTTGTAGGCATATTCTTGATTTACAGCAGTATCAAAGGAACGTTCAATAGTATGAACCGTGGCGAGCAGGGGGTCAAAAGCCAGTGGGCCAAGGTAGAGTCGCAGTATCAACGACGGTCGGACTTGATCCCCAACTTGGTGAGTGTGGTCAAAGGCTATGCGGATCATGAGAAGAGCACGCTAGAGGCGGTCATCAATGCCAGAGCCAAAGCGACAAGTACGACGATCGACCCATCCAACTTGGATGCTGCTTCGATTCAGAAGTTTCAGGCGGCACAGAGTGAGTTGTCCTCGTCACTGTCGAGACTGCTAGTGTCGGTGGAGCGCTACCCTGATTTGAAGGCCAACAAGAACTTCTCCGAACTACAGGCGCAGCTCGAAGGGACAGAAAATAGAATAGCTGTAGAGCGCAATCGATTCAACGATGCGGTCAATGCCTACAATATATTGGTCACGGACTTTCCAGGTAGGATTTATGCAGGCATCTTTGGCTTCAAAGAGAAGGGCTACTTCCAGTCTGATGCAGGCACAGAGAAAGCACCCAAAGTGGAGTTTTAAAGAATTAAAATGTAGCGGAAAAGCGTCGGTAAGAGAAACTCTTGCTGGCGCTTTTTTGTTTGCAGTCTAGTGATGGAGTAGCACGTCGTTGCTTTAATCTGGTAGAACAATAAAATAAAGAAATACATGGCGACATTTTCAGATATGATCAATAGTGACCAACCGGTGTTGGTGGATTTTTATGCAGACTGGTGTGGGCCTTGCCAAATGATGGCCCCTGTGTTGGCCGAGTTGTCTACAGAGCTCGGCGACAAGGGGAAAGTCATCAAGGTAGATGTGGACAAGAATCAAAAAGCCTCGCAGGTGTACAAGATTCAAAGCATCCCGACGCTGATCTTGTTCAAGAAAGGCAAAATCCTCTGGCGCCACTCCGGCACAGCGGACAAGGGACAGCTCAAGGCACTGATCGAGTCGCACGCTTAGCGGTTCACTAGACCTGCATTGAAAATACGAGGTAAAGTCTGCTTATTTAGAAATGGATTTTTAGATTTGTCCCTCTCTGGCCCTGTAGTTCAACGGATAGAATAGTCGTTTCCTAAACGATTGATCCAGGTTCGATCCCTGGCAGGGCTACTTTTCCGTTCCTTATTGATGATGAATGGGGTGTGAACCCAACTCGTCCTCGTTTGTAACGAGGATGGCATGGTTTAGCCTTTGCAATGTGACTAATTAAGCGGACGCCCCCTCTAGTCTTAGCGTCCGTTGCGACCCAAAATGTAGAAGGGCGTCCGCCCAATGTTGATGTTTTACAGGATGTGACTATCTTGTACACATGGGTAGAAAATACCTCGACTGGGCGTAGAATTTTCTACGCCTTTGTATTTTGTAAGGAGCAGAGTTTAGCATTTTTCAAATGCGGGTTTGTGAAGTGGAATTGATTGGTGGTATAGATAATGAAGTGTAGATGAAATCTACACTTAGTGTTAAAGTAATCTCGTTGGTGCCAAATCTGCCCCATCGGGGTTGAAATCATCGAATAAGGAACGCGTTGCAAACGTGCTCCATCGGGGACAGTATTTTCCTTTTGACTTAATAATGAAGCTATACTATCACTTCTAATCTTCGTACTATGGTCTATTAAAGAGCCGTGCACATGTGTGCGCAGCTCTTTAATGTCTTTCTCATTGCCACAGTTAATTGGCTTTACTAATTATGTAGTAGTAGAAATAAAAATGGAGCATGACGAACGAGAGATTTCTGAGAATTGATGGCAGAGACAATGTGCTGGTCGCACTACAGGATTTGAAACCAGGAGTGGTAGAGGCGGATGGTGTGGCTATTGATGTGCCTCAGCCAGTGCCACAGAAGCACAAATTTTTGACCGAGTGCTTGAGCAAGGGCGATAAGATATACATGTATGGGGTGCCTGTAGGTAGCGCGAACGAAGACCTGCCCATCGGTACGATGATTACGATAGAGAATGTGACGCACTTTGCTGATCCCATCTCACTCGACAATAGAAAAAAATACGAATGGCAAGCTCCCGATGTCTCGGCATGGGAGGAGAGGACATTTCAGGGCTACCATCGACCAGATGGGAAGGTGGGGACGGCCAACTACTGGCTTTTCATCCCTTTGGTCTTCTGCGAAAACCGCAACCTTAAAGCCATTGAGGAGACCTTGAAGTCCTCGTTGGGCTACAAAAAGCCCAACGAGTATTTGCAGTATGCTCATGAATTAATCGGTGGGGTGATGGAACAAGAGATGCCATTGCGAAATCGAGTGTTTGAAAATGTAGACGGCATCAAATTTCTCTATCATGACGGAGGGTGTGGAGGTACACGTGGTGACGCAGAGACGCTCTTGCGTTTGCTAGCAGGTTATCTACAGCACCCGAATGTCGCGGGAGCTACAGTCCTGAGTCTGGGTTGCCAACATGCGCAGGTGCAGTGGTTTCAAGAGATTCAAGAGGAGCTATATCCGCAGGCAAGCAAGCCAGTGATCTATTTGGAGCAGCAGGTCATCCAATCGGAAGAGAAGTTGATCAAAAAGGCCATTGCTGATACGATCGAGCAACTCAAAGAAGCCAATCAGATCGAGCGCAAGCCAGCGCCACTGAGCAAACTGGTCGTAGGACTGGAATGTGGCGGTTCGGATGGGTTTTCGGGTATTTCTGCCAATCCTGCGGTAGGCTATGCATCAGACTTGTTAGTGGCGCTGGGGGCTTCTACGGTATTGAGTGAATTTCCAGAGTTGAACGGCGTAGAGCAAGACATCATTGATCGATGTACAGCGGATCGTGTGGCAGAGAAGTTCGTGGATATTCAGCGGGCCTACGAAGCACAAGCCAGAGCGGCTGGTTCAGGTTTTGACATGAACCCTTCGCCTGGCAATATCAAAGATGGTTTGATTACTGACGCGATCAAATCTGCCGGTGCGGCGAAAAAAGGAGGACGAGCACCCGTGAGCGATGTGTTGGATTATACAGAGCCAGTCACCCGTCCAGGACTCAATCTACTATGTACACCAGGCAACGATGTGGAATCTACCACAGGACTGGCAGGATCGGGTGCGAGTATTATCCTCTTCACTACCGGTTTGGGTACACCGACAGGCAACCCATTGGCTTCAGTAATCAAGATATCTAGCAATACGAGCCTTAGCGAGCGCATGAGTGATATCATAGATTTGGATGCAGGGCCAATTACTCGTGGTGAAAAAAACATAGAACAAGTAGGAGAAGAGATTCTAGAAAAAATAATAGCCGTTGCTAGTGGTGAGAAAACCAAAGCGATGGACTTAGAACAAAACGATTTTATACTTTGGAAAAGAGGAGTGTCACTATGAAAAAATTTGATTTAACAGGGAAACGTGCCATTGTCACGGGTGGTGGTAGCGGTATCGGTAGAGCGATTTCACTATCGTTGGCCGGAAATGGCGCGAAGGTATCCATCCTCGAGCTCAACGAAGAGGGAGGTCAGTTGGTCGTCGATGAGATCAATGCAGCTGGTGGAGACGCTAAAACCATTGCATGTGATGTGTCCAAGTTGGAGAGTGTGCAGCAGGCATTTGATCGAGCGGTAGGCGAAGAAAACCTTGATATACTGGTCAACAATGCGGGTATCGCGCATGTAGGCAATGTAGAGAATACAACTGCGGAAGATTTGGATAGGGTCTACTCTGTCAATGTCAAAGGCGTGTACCACTGCTTGCAAACGGGTGTTGCAAAGATGAGAGATGGGGGAGCTATCGTCAACCTGTCTTCGATTGGTGCACATGTAGGCCTCAATGATCGCTTTGCTTATTCGATGAGCAAAGGGGCTGTGCATACCATGACCTTGTCGATTGCCAAAGATTACCTAGGACAACAGGTTCGATGCAATAGTATATCACCTGCACGGGTCCATACGCCATTTGTGGATGGGTTTATATCCAAAAATTACCCAGGAAAGGAAGAGGAAATGTTCGAAAAATTATCACAAACACAGCCTATTGGTCGAATGGGTAAACCACAAGAAATCGGTGACTTGGTACTGTATCTATGCTCAGACGAGGCGTCTTTTATTACAGGGTCAGATTTTCCGATAGATGGAGGTTTTGTGACGCTCAATGGCAATTGATCCGAGCGGCCTTTTTAGTTTGACTAGTCACATGCAAAGAGATGTTTTGAGAAACAGCGAGCGACTGTTGATGAGATAAGAGAATTTTTACAATCAAAAAATACGAAGAATCATGAAATTATTTAGATATAGAAAAGATGGGAAAGTATGGCCTGGTGTAAGTGCTGGTGATACACACTATAGTTTGGCAGGGCACGTCCAAGATATCGACAGGGATTTTTTCGAGTCATCGGATGCTTTTAGCAAGGTAGAGGAGTTGATCGAAAAAGGTCAGCTGGAAGTGATAGAGACCCCTGAGTTTGATGCACCGATCTATCGCCCAGGCAAGATCATATGCATCGGATTGAACTACAGGAAACATGCAGAAGAAAGTGGTATGGAAGTACCGAAAGAGCCTGTGATTTTCTTCAAGGCAACATCCAGTCTATGTGGTCCTAATGACAATGTGGTGATCCCAAAAGGAAGCGAAAAGAGCGATTGGGAAGTCGAATTGGCTGTGGTGATCGGCAAGACCGCTAGTTATGTGAGCAAAGAAGAGGCTATGGATTATGTTGGCGGCTATGCCCTACACAATGACGTGAGCGAAAGAGCTTACCAGCTCGAGCGTGGTGGTCAATGGGTGAAAGGCAAGAGTTGCGATACATTCGCGCCACTCGGACCCTATATTGTGAGTACTGATGAGGTCGCTGATCCACACAACCTCAACCTATGGCTCAAGCTCAACGGCGAGAAGATTCAGGATGGATATACGTCAGATTTTGTATTTGATATTCCGACTGTGATCAGCTACTTGTCAGAGTTTATGACTTTGGAACCAGGGGATGTGATCTCCACGGGTACACCTGCAGGCGTAGGGTTGGGATTTGATCCTCCAGTCTATTTGAAACCGGGAGATGTGATGGAATTGGGTATCGATGGTCTGGGTACATCCAAGCAAACAGCTGTAGCACACCCAGACGCATGAGACTCGATGCACACCAGCACTTTTGGCAGTTTGATCCGCTGAGGGATGCCTGGATCACCGAAGAAATGGCTGTGATTCAGCGGGATTTTTTGCCCGAGGATTTGCAGCCTCTTCTGGAGGACAAGGGGATAGATGGATGTGTAGCCGTACAAGCAGATCAATCATTGGCGGAGACAGATTTCCTTTTGTCTCTAGCCAATAAGCATGACTTTATTCGAGGTGTAGTGGGTTGGGTTGATTTGAGATCGGATCAATTGTCTGCAGACTTGGAGCGTTATACCGAACAAGTGGTTTTCAAAGGCGTAAGACATATTTTGCAAGCTGAACCGGATGATTTTATGACGGATCTGGCCTTCATGGCGGGAGTGAAGAAGCTGGCGGATTTTGGCTTGACTTACGATGTGTTGGTGCATCAGGGACAGCTGGAAGAGACGCTGCAATTCATCGATCAACTGCCAGAGATGCCGCTGGTGGTCGATCATATCGCCAAGCCTCAGATCAAAGAGGCATCTTTTGATCACTGGGCCAAATACATGAAGGCCATCGCTGAAAGAAAGCATGTGACAGTCAAACTATCAGGTCTGGTGACTGAAGCTGATTGGAAAAATTGGAAAAGGGAGGACTTTACTCCTTACATCGATTTTTGTCTGGAGCATTTTGGGCCAGAGCGTTTGATGTACGGTTCGGATTGGCCTGTATGTCTGCTGGCAGGGAGCTATTCGGGCATATACGACTTACTCCAGTCCCATATCTCCCAACTCTCAGATACAGAACAGGGGCATATTATGGGAGGCACGGCTGCTAAATTCTACAGCCTATCTCAATACTAATTACGCAGTACTCAATACAAGAAAAACATGGATTTAAAACTAAAAAATAAAGTTTTCATCGTGACGGGTGGAGCCAAAGGGATCGGCGAGGCGATTACGCTAGAGCTGGCAGCCGAAGGCGCTATACCTGTGGTAGTCGGGCGATCCGTCGCTGCAGGCGAAGCGATAGAAAAGAAGATAAAAGCTGCGGGAGGTCAATGCCTCAATATCATTGCAGAATTGGGCGAAGCAGAGGTCTGCCAGCGTGTAGTGGAGGAAACCGTCGCTACACTCGGTCGCATCGATGGTGTGGTCAACAATGCAGGAGTCAATGATGGTGCTGGCTTAGAAGAGGGTGACCCGGCACGGTTTCGTCAATCGGTCATGACCAATTTGATGCACTATTATGATATGGTGCACTACGCACTGCCACAGCTCAAAGAACACAAAGGGTCGGTAGTGAATGTAAGTTCCAAAACGGCTGTAACAGGTCAAGGAGGTACATCTGGATATGCCGCCAGCAAAGGTGCTCAACTCGCACTGACTAGAGAGTGGGCGGTAGAACTGGCTCCCTACGATGTGAGGGTCAACGCTGTGATTCCTGCAGAGGTAATGACCCCACTCTATGAGACTTGGTTAAACACATTCGAAAACCGAGAGGAGAAATTGAAGAACATTGTAAGCAACATACCATTAGGAAAAAGGATGACCGAAGCAGAAGAAATAGCTGCAATGACGGTATTTTTACTCTCAGAGCGAAGTGCTCATACTACGGGTCAGTGGCTGTTTGTAGATGGTGGTTATGTACATTTTGACCGATCAGTTACCTGAGTCAAAAGATAAAGTTGAAAATGCAGAGATTAGCATTTTTTTATAAAGCAAAAAAGCATGATGAAGACGAATGAAAAAGTGGTGTCACGTAAGGTATTGTTACCTTTCGTTTTAATCACCTCACTATTTGCCCTTTGGGGTTTTGCCAATGCGGTGACCGACCCGATGGTGTCGGCCTTTAAAAAGGTATTGGAATTGAATAATTTTCAAGCCTCGCTGGTACAGTTGGCTTTTTACGGTGGTTATTTTACCATGGCTTTGCCTGCATCTATGTTCATCCGCAAGTACTCCTACAAAACAGGCGTATTGATCGGTCTGGGGTTGTATGCGTCGGGAGCCTTGTTGTTTTATCCGGCTGCCGTTACCCAGCAGTTTGGTTTCTTTTTGATGGGACTCTATGTATTGACTTTTGGACTGGCTTTTTTGGAAACCACCGCCAATCCCTACATCCTATCTATGGGAAGCAAGGAGACCGCCACACGTCGGTTGAACCTGGCTCAGGCTTTCAATCCAGTGGGCTTGATTGGTGGATTGTTAGTGGCGCAAAATTTCGTGCTAGCCAAACTTCAGTCCGATGACGTCAACTTTGGTGGGCTGTCAGAGAGTGCCAAAGCGACGATCCGACAGTCTGACTTGATGGTCATACGTGATCCATACGTGGCGCTAGGTTTGGTGGTGATAGCTGTATTTGTACTGATTGTCATTAGCAAAATGCCAGAGAGCAAAGATGAAGAAGATAGCCTGAGTACTTGGCAGATCATCAAGACATTGGTCCAAAGGGCACACTACGCACAGGGTGTGTTGGCTCAGGCTTTTTATGTAGGTGTACAGATCATGTGTTGGACCTACATCTACCAGTATGCCGAATCGATCGGAGTGGATGGTGTCACGGCAGGCAGTTATCAGTTTGCGGCTTTCGTGCTGTTCTTCTCGGGACGTTTTATTTGTACCTTTCTGTTGAGGTATATCAATTCGGGCAAATTGCTCACATTGCTTTCGGCTCTTGCTATTGTATTTGTCTTGGGGACCATTTTTATCCAAGGTATGATTGGGCTGTATTGTTTGGTGATGGTTTCGTTTTGTATGTCTCTGATGTTTCCGACGATATACGGTATTGCCTTGGAAGGCTTGAGTGAGGACGAATCCAAGATTGGCGCAGCAGGTTTGGTGATGGCGATAGTGGGAGGGGCCTTGATGCCTACCCTACAAGGGATGATATTGGATTTGGGAGGAGCAGGGTATTCGGATATAGAGATTCTCGGTGTTCCAGAAGTCAATTTTTCTTTCGTACTGCCCTTGTTGTGCTTCCTGTTTATCGCCAGCTATGGCATGCGTGTGATGAAAGGGAAAATTTGATTACGTGTTGCAAATAGGTACCTATGAAGTAGCCTAGTTTTCTAAACCGAGCGTTGACCTAAAGACCAATAAGCTTTTATTAAATGAAAAAATATATACTCACTTTAGATGTGAAGGATGATCCTTCATTGATCCAGGCTTACAAAGAGCATCATCAGGCTGTGTGGCCAGAGGTGCAGAAAAGCATCATAGATTCCGGTGTCGAGCGGATGGAAATTTATCATGTGGGAGATCGACTGGTCATGACTGTGGAGGCAAGGGATGATTTTTCGTTCGAAAAGAAGAATGCCTTGGATCAGAACAATCCAAAAGTGCAAGAATGGGAAGAACTGATGGATCAATACCAAAAGCGATTGCCCTTTGCCGCTAAGGGAGAAAAATGGGTAGTAATGAACAAAATATTTGAACTATGAGCAAGTGGGCATATAACTCCAGTTACCCGTCGATAGACGATTTGATCAAAAGAGCGAAGAAAAAAGTGCCTCGATTTGCTTTTGAATACCTCGATGGAGGATGCAACGAGGATGTGAATTTGGTGAGGAATACCAAGGAGATTCGAGATGTGGAATTGATCCCCCAGTACTTGACCAAGCACACGCATTCGGATATGTCTACCGAACTATTTGGGCATACCTACGATGCGCCGTTTGGGATCGCTCCAGTGGGCTTGCAGGGCTTGATGTGGCCCAAGGCTCCTGAGATCTTAGCCAAGGCGGCTTTTCGGCACAATGTGCCGTTTATTCTCAGTACTGTCACTACCATGAGTATCGAAAAGGCCAGCGAACTGACCGAGGGGCGGGCGTGGTTTCAGCTCTATCATCCAGCCAAGGATGAGGTGAGAGACGATATTCTCAAACGTGCAGATGCAGCCGGTTGTCCAGTATTAGTATTGCTGTCCGATGTACCTACTTTTGGTTTTCGTCCCAGAGACATTCGCAACGGGCTGGCCATGCCGCCAAGTATGACTGTGAACAACATGCTACAGATCATGGGGAGGCCAGAGTGGGCATTGAGAACTTTGATCAACGGTCAGCCAAATTTTGAGACACTTCGTCCCTATATGCCCAAGAATCTAAACATGAAGCAACTCGGTAAATTCATGGATCAAACGTTTTCGGGTAGGCTAAACGAGGATAAAATAGCAGCCATACGTGACAAGTGGAAAGGAAAGATCGTATTGAAAGGAGTTGCCAGCGAAGAAGATACTGAGAAGGCTATCAAGTTGGGATTGGATGGGATCATCGTCTCCAATCACGGAGGTAGACAGTTGGACGCAGGGCAGTCGAGTATCGTGCCGATGACTCGTATCGCAGAGAAATACAAAGGTCAGATCAAGGTCATGATGGATAGTGGTCTTCGATCAGGTCCAGACGTAGCAAGGACATTGGCCAGTGGAGCGGAGTTTACTTTCATGGGCAGGAGCTTTATGTATAGCGTAGCTGCGCTGGGTAGCCAAGGAGGAGACCATATCATAGGAATGCTCAAAACACAGTTGCTGCAAGTAATGGAGCAAATTTGTTGTGAACGAGTCGAGGATTTTCCTAATTTTAAGGTGAGATGAAGTCATGCTGTGTTTCAGGATGACTTCATCATTAGCAGCAGAGAGATTTATTATTATTGAAAAAAGATTAGATTGGACACAATCGCAATCGGTAAAGACTACTTTGCTTGCAGCATTGATTTGGAGGGATTATGAAAGCAAATAGAAAGTGTCATTTGGTCGTAGGGTTGCTGTTGAGTTGTAGTTTGGCATGGGCACAACCCCAATTTTCCAATCTCAAATTTGAGAATTACTCTACACCGCAGGGATTGTCGAGTAGTACATGTTTGGAAGTGTTTCAGGATAGCCGTGGTTTTTTGTGGTTTGGGACGATCGACGGGCTCAACCGCTATGACGGGTATGGTTTTGAGGTTTTTCGTCCGATCATTGGCGACTCCACATCCATTAGCAACAACAGAGTTTATGCTCTCGAAGAAGATAAATATGGTAACCTGTGGGTAGGAACCAAGAATGGGTTGAACATATATCGACACGAAAAGGGGGCTTTTCGACGGATACACTTATATGACAAAAGTCTTTTTCACATCAATACGCGTGACGTCATCAATGACATTGATTACAACCCGTTAAACAATGAAATTTGGGTGGCTACTAAAAATGGAGTGAGCAAGGCCGAATTGAATCGCTTTGACTCAGGCGATGAACAAGCACTTCATTTTTCTCACTATCTCAACCATCCTTCGGACAAGACCTCCTTGGATGACAATGATGTCTCTCGTATAGATATTGACGAACAAGGTAATGTTTGGTTGGTGACCGGTGGAAGCCATTTGCATAGATACAGGCCTGATCAGGACAATTTTCAACGAATCACCATCCCCAACAATGGAGGAGAATCTTTAGATCACTTGCCTAAGGCGTTGATGGTGGATAAGGGAGGCAAAGTATGGGTAGGCAATAACCTGTCGCAGTTGGCTGTGATGGACCAAAATCAAGTTTTTGAAAACCCTGTCATTGCAGAGGAAAGCATAGCGATATATGACATCTATCAAGGGCAAGATCACAACGTCTGGATTGCTACCTCCGACCATGGAGTCTATGTAGTGGATACTCAAGGGAAACTGTTGCATCATATGCAGCATGATTCTAGTGATCCCTTCTCTATACCCAACAATCAAGCGTCCAAGTTGCTGCAAGATCAGGATGGTATATTCTGGATTGCGACATACAACGAAGGGATGGTTAAGTTGGATTTGTCCAAAGGAGCTTTCGGGCACAACTTCTACAAAAAGAGTAAAGATTCTGATATTAGAATAGCACAGGCTGTCATGCAAGACCTAAAGGGGCGATTGTGGATAGGTACGGATGGTGCAGGTATCAATTATTTTGATGAAATGTCAGGGGAGTTTGAGCAGTTTAGACATGATCCCAAAAATCCCAACTCACTGAGTTCTGATAAGGTCCTGTATTTGGAAAAATGCTATGATGGGGATATTTGGGTATGTACTTTGGATGGGGGGTTAAATAAGTTTGATCCAGAGACCAAGCGCTATGTCCATTACAAACATGACCAATCTGATTCTACTAGCATTGCCCAAAATTCAGTGTGGTGTGCAGTAGAAGATCAAAAGCACCGATTATGGGCAGGGACGCAAGAGGAAGGTCTCAATGTATTGGACCCTCGGACGGGTAGCTTTGTGCAATTTGAACACACACCCTATGACTCGACCAGTATTTTAGGGGATTATGTGTTTTCATTATACATAGACTCACATGAGAGACTTTTGGTAGGCACGTCTAGAGGTATGTGTTGGGCTGATATCTCTGGCGATTTGAGCGAAGGGTTGGTTTTTAATAAAGTCGATGAACCCAATGTTACAGGCATATTGATCAATGATATCGTAGAAGATCATTTGGGGGATATTTGGGTAGGATCTGATTTGGGCCTGCACAGATTGAGTGCTGCTCTCAATTTGAAAAAGACCTACTCTACCGAAGATGGAATCCCCAACAATCTAGTGATAGGAGTGGAGGAGGATGAGCAAAAGCAGCTTTGGCTCATCACCAAAAGTGGAATGAGTTGTTTCGATTTTGAAACAGAAAGTTTCAAAAATTACAACGTCAGTGATGGATTGCAGGGGATGGAATACCAAAGTAAGTCGATTGCCCGACTCAAGGACGGTCGAATATTGGCAGGAGGAATCAACGGATTCAACCTTTTTGATCCTCGCAACATTGCCCAGGATACGCTACAAGTATTGCCCATATTGATAGATTTTAAAATCTTGAATCACTCCATACATGCTGGAGAGGAATTGAATGGACGGGTCATTTTAGAGCACGCATTGGATCAGTCCAAAGAAATAGTCTTGAAGCACAACGAAGGGTACATCACCCTTTCTTTTGTCGCTTTGCACATGCATAATCCCGACCGTGTCAAATATGCTTACAAATTACATGGAGCAGATCAGAGCTTTGTACAGGCGGGACCGACCCGCATGGCGAATTACTCTGGATTGCAGCCGGGGAGTTATCGTTTTGAGGTGAAGGCCTCTTTGAATGGGGACTGGAGTACCGCGGCTTCTACCGTTCTATGGCTCGAAGTACTTCCACCGCCATGGAAAACCTGGTGGGCCTATACGATCTATATTCTTTTGATCTCATTGGCTACATGGATGCTTTTCAAATATTACACCAAGATGGTGAATGAGGAGCGTGAGCGTGAGTTGGATCACATGAAGCTGCAGTTCTTTATGAACGTGTCTCATGAATTTAGAACACCTCTGACGCTTATATTGAACCCAGTAGATAAGATCATTTCTTCATTCAATGATCCAGAGATCGTCAAGAATTCTGCGTTTGTCATCCAAAGAAGTGCACGTAAACTGCTCAATTTGGTCAATCAACTGCTTGATTTTAGGAAAATGGATTTGGGTAAGGCTCCTCTAGACCCTATAAAAGGGGATATTGTGCCTTTCATCAAGGACATCACGAAGTTGTTTGAAGATCTGGCTAGAGAAAAGGAGATTGAAATGACGTTTTCGTCGACTATTGATGGCATGTTTATTTGGTTCGACCCGGACAAGATAGAGAAAGTGCTATCCAACCTGCTGTCGAATGCACTCAAATTCACTCCGAAGGGAGGAAAAGTAGAAGTGATAGTCGATCACAAACAAGATGTTGGGGGGACTTTGTTTGGGACACGCAAACTGGGAGAATCCGTAGAAATAAAAGTAAAGGATTCAGGGATAGGCCTGAAGAAAGAGCAACTTAGTGCTGTCTTCGATCGCTTTTTTCACATCGACAATACCAACTCTGGTACTGGGATAGGACTCAATTTTACCAAAAGTCTCGTTGAGCAACATGATGGCGTGATCACCGTAGAGAGTGATTATGGACAAGGGAGTTGCTTTACAGTGAATCTACCGTTGGAAAGCAAGCAACTTCAAGACGCGCTCAAGGGGAACCAAGAAGTCAGGCGTACGATCAAGGATTTTGACATGAATAGCATCAAGTCTTTGGAATATGAAATTTCGATTTCGGATATGAATGTATTGGATTCGGATGAAACGGCAGATACATCTGGGTATCAAACCATCCTGATTGTAGAGGACAACAAAGAGTTGCGGGTACACCTGAAGAATGAACTAAGGCACCAGTTTAAAATCAAGGAGGCTGCCAATGGTCAGGAAGGCCTTGAAAAGGCCAAGAAATTTTATCCAGATATCGTGATCAGTGACGTGATGATGCCAGAGATGGATGGTTTTGAAATGTGTCGCAATATCAAAACCAACACCGATACCTGTCACATTCCTGTGATACTCCTGACTGCACGTAGTTTGGAAGAGGACAGGATAGAAGGCTATGAAATAGGAGCCGATGCTTACTTGCCCAAACCTTTCAATGTCAACGTACTACGTGCTCGGATCAAAAACCTGTTGGAGTCCAAAAAGCGTCTGAGAGAAAAATTTGTGTCCCAGACAGGAATAATGGCGTCAAGCGAATTGACTACCAACTCTTTGGATGAGAAGTTTTTGGATGATGTAACCAAAGTAATTCTAGAGCATGTAAGTGATTCTGACTTTGGTTTAGAAGATGTACTGACCGAAATGGGTGTGAGTCGTTCACATTTCTACCGAAAAGTCAATTCACTAACAGGTCAAAACCCCAGCAACTTTATTCGTACCATTCGATTGAAGCATGCTGCTGAGCTCTTGAAGAAGAGAACGGGCTCTATCAAAGAAATCGCCTTTATGTCAGGCTTCAATTCTACCGCATACTTTTCTAAAACCTTTCGAGAGCTGTTTGGGATGACTCCCAACGAATTTGCAAGCAAGAGTGATGACGCATCAGCGTGATTGTATTGTTGCTGTGGTTTTAACTTAGTGTCCATACTGCTATAAATTTTCGTTCTCTGATTTTTTTTCATTCACATTTGGAATTATAATGTGCGAAAAAACCACGTATAGCTGCTTTTTCACATGATGGATCATGTTTTATAAGCTATGAATCATGAATTATATAGCGTCATTAGTTAATCAGCTAGAATTGAGTTGTCAATCTGTAGGATTGCGACTTGAAATGAATTGATTACTAAAAAGCAGAGCGTATGAAGTAAAGAGAAAGTTGAGACTCTTAGAGATAAGGAGTTGTGAGAGAAACCCTTTTCGGGTGGACTAATCAATACAATTAGAATGTCTACATCGTAGATATAATAAGCATATTAAGAAACTAAATTATGAAAAAAACTATTACTAAAAGCATTGGATTGCGCCTAAAAGCGGGTGCAATCATGTTGCTACTGACATGCCTGTCAGTAGCCTCAGTATTCGCACAAGGTGCCCAGATATCTGGGCAAGTACTGGATGAAACGGGTATGGGGTTGCCTGGTGCTACCGTCATGGAAGTAGGTACAAATAATGGTACTACTACTGATTTGGATGGAGAATTCAACATGAACTTAGTTGGAGAAGATTCTCAACTTTCTATTTCTTTTATAGGTTACCGTACGCAGACGATAACTGTGGGTAGTCGTACCCAGTTCAGTGTCAACATGGAGGTAGATGCACAAAGCCTAGAAGAAGTGGTTGTCGTTGGATACGGTGAGAAAACCAAAGCTACCTTGACTGGGGCGGTAGAGCAGGTGACTGCAGCTACCTTTGAGGATCGTGCTGTTACGAACCCAGCTTTGTCTCTACAAGGACAGACTCCAGGTCTAGTGGTGACTCGAGGATCGAGTCGTCCAGGTAATGAAGGCATCACGATGCAGATCAGAGGAGCTACTTCTATCAACGGTGGTGATCCATTATGTATTATTGACGGAGTACCTGTAGTAGGACTACGTGAATTCTACAACATGAACCCTGACGATATCGAGTCTGTGAGTTTGTTGAAAGATGCCTCTGCATCTATCTACGGTTCGCGTGCAGCCAACGGTGTAATCTTGGTGACTACCAAGAAAGGGTCTGGTGGCATGACAGTAGACTATAGCAACAACTTCCGACTCAACACGATAGGTATTCGTCCTCCGACTCCAGGTATGGAGGAGTATGCTTCAATGTTCATCGATGCTGTAGAGCAAGATGGTACGAACGACTACTGGGGATGGTCCACATTGGAAAACATGGAAGGTATGGCCAATGGCGAAGCTAGAATCTACCCAGGGACAGCTTGGGGAGATCTCTATTTGGAAAGTTCAGATAGATTCAATGATTTCTATGGCAATAGCTTTTCGCAGCAGCACAATTTGAGTGTATCTGGTGGAGATGACAAAACAAAGTATAGAATTTCGGGTGGTTTTGCAGACAACAGAGCGCCTCTAAAAATCGCATACGACGGACAAAAGCAATACAATATTCGTTTCAATTTTGAGCATAAGCTTTCTGATCGAATTACTTTTCAGTCAGGGATGACTTATCAGCAGACCAATAGCTCTAGTCCATCTGGAGGTATACAAGGAGGTGTGTACAATGATCCTCCAGTGTTTCCTGCCAAGAACCCTTATGGCCAGTGGTATGCCAACTTTAATGTAGGAGGCAGAAACTCCGTAGGTCAAGTAGTCGACGGTGGTACCAAAGACGTCAAAGAAGATTTGACGAAAGTTAATTTGGGATTGAATGTCAACATCATCGAAGGGTTAGATTTCAAAGTGTTGGGGTCGGTCAACCGACGTATCGGTCGTACAGACGAAGTTTATTTGAGTGTACCTCTCTATACGTGGGCTGGAGATCAGATAGGAATGGTCAATTCGAGTTCTTCAATTAAAAACACTTATAATGACGCTACTTACCAAAACTATGGTGGTTTCTTGAACTATGAGAAGACAATCGCTGAAGATCACTACGTATCGGCTATGATCGGTGTGACTGCTGATCTCAGCGAAAATAGGGACTTGATGGGCAAGCGTACAGGTCTCGAAGATCAAGGAGTGTATGACCTGGATGTGGCAGCTCAAGACCTCATGCAAAATGAAGGGGGAGCTGGACACTGGGGACTCTACTCTTATGTGGGTAGATTCAACTACGAATTCAAAGGTAAGTACTTGGTTGAATTCATCGGCAGAAGAGATGGTTCTTCCAAATTTGCAGAAGGATATAAGTGGGCTAACTATGGAGGAGCATCTGCTGGATGGGTATTGACAGAGGAAGCATTCCTTAGAGATAATCCTGTTTTGAGTTTTTGGAAATTGAAAGCTAGTTATGGTGAAATGGGTAACCAAGTAGGTATTGATAATAATGACTATGTATCTACCATCAGTACAGGTTCGATACCTTTTGGGTCTACTCCTGCTGTACAAAATACTGCTCGTGTGAGCGGGATTACTACCAATGTGAGAACTTGGGAACGTGTGAAAATGACCAACTTTGGTACTGAGTTTACCCTACTCAATCATAAGCTGAACGGTTCATTTGATTACTATATCAAAGAAAACGAAGGGATGCTGTCGACACCAGTTTTGTCAGCAATATTGGGGGGCAATGCACCTAAGACCAATATAGGTACCTTGGAGACCAAAGGTTGGGAAGCAGTATTGGGTTATAAAGACCAAATCGGCGAATTCAGCTATGGCGTGTCTGTTAACATGGGTAATAGTACCAATGAGCTTGTTAAGCTAGAGGGATCAGACTCATACAATGCGGGCAAAGTAGCTCAGCGTGAAGGTTATCCACTCAATTCTTATTTCATGTACCAGACCGATGGACTTTTTGCTGATCAAGCAGCAGTAGACGCATATTATGCGGAGTATACGGCTACTAGTCAGGGAGAGCTGCCAGTACAAGGCAATGCAGCCCAAGCTCTCAGACCAGGAGACATTATCAAAGTAGATGCGGATGGCAATGGGTATATTTCTGCCATTTCGGACGAAGGCGGTGATGTAAGATACATGGGAGATGCAGCACCTCACTACAACTATGGTATCAATGCCAACATGAGATGGAAAGGGTTTGACTTTACAGCTAATTTCCAAGGCGTATTGAACCAAAACATCCAAAGAACAGGTCACATGTCATATCCTTTCAGAGCGATATGGTCTACGAGTACTACCTCGTATCAGGGACTTACTTGGACAGAAACCAATACAGGAGCTGATTATCCACGTTTGACTACTAATGGTACTCGATCAGGGTACAACTGGTTGAACAATGATTTTGCATTGCAAAACAACAGATACATCAGGTTGAAAACCCTGGTAGTGGGATATACTCTCCCATCGTCTGTGTTGGAAAAAATCAGGTTGAGAAAAGCAAGAGTGTACTTCTCTGGTAATGATTTGTGGGAAGCTACTTCTATCAAAGATGGTTATGATCCGGAAATGGGTGAGACAGGTAGCGATATATATCCGTTCACCCGAACCTATTCTTTGGGTCTAGATATCACATTCTAGTTTTGGAACTTTAAAAGCGAAAACAACATGAAGAATTATATAAAAATATCAATGGTGGTGGTTTTGACCATCATATATGGATGTCAGGATAAGTTTTTGGAACTGGATCCTTTGGATAGTGTGACTGAGTCGGTTTATTTCGAGACTCCTGAGCACTTCGATGCAGCGGCAAATAGCCTGTATACACAGTTGATTGGTTTGCAAAAGGTCAAAGGCTCAGGGTTGAGTAATGACTATCAGGTAGGCTATGCGGATTTTATGGATTTTGGTACGGACTTGATCGCCTTTGTCCAGCCAGAGGGAAGAGGTAGTTTGATTGTGACGGAGCAAGATAAATATTGGTCGAATTGGTATTACTGGTTGCGTGATGTCAACATGATCCTGAAAAAAGCAGACGAATATGACGGTAATGTGGAGGATATTGAGCAACCGATAGGTACAGCGTATTTCTTCCGTGCATGGCATCACTTTTTGTTGCTACAGCGATTTGGTGGAGTGCCGATCGTGACCTCTGTATTGGATTTGGATTCTCCAGAGCTTTCTGGTCCTAGAAACAGCCGATACGAAGTAATCGCTCAAGTCTTGTCGGATTTGGATGTGGCTATCGATCTCTTGCCTACAGAACAGCAGTTAGATGCTGGTGATAAGGGTAAAATAAGTAGATGGGGCGCGGAAGCATTCAAAGCAGAAGTGCTTTTATATGAAGCAACTTGGGAAAAGTATGTGGGTACCACCACTGATGGTGATGGTGTAAACACTGGCGCTGGAAGTGCAATGCCTGATAACTACCCTTCTACAGGTGATATGTTGACTGAAGCCATTGCTTTGTCTAAAGATGTGATGGACAATGGTGGTTATGAATTATGGAATCATAATACAGAGCTTGATAGCATGAGTAGCTACTATTTGTTCAACCTAGAAGATGGTGATTCTAATCCTGCTGGACTAGACAAGTCAACCAATAATGAATTTATCATCCAAGGAATCTATGATTTTGTCTTGAGAAGAGGTGGAGTCAATATAAGTCACGTAGTAGACGGTAGAACTGCACCAAGTAGAAAATTCATGGATATGTTCCTATGTGTGGATGGCTTGCCAGTAGATAAGTCAACCGAGTTTCAAGGATATTACACTGTGTCTGATGAGTTCGAAAATAGAGATTTTCGTATGAATGCCTACTATTATGGTGTCCCAGAGGGAGGTTCTCCTGCTCTGTCACCCCCTACTAGTGAGGGTAACCCTACGGGTATATTGGGTCAGAAGTTTAGATCATGGAACTACCCTACGTATAGAAATGTAAATGAGGAATCTTTCAATTTTCCACTTTTGAGATTAGCTGAGGTTTATTTGATCTATGCAGAGTCATTGTTCGAGTTGAACGGTACGATTACCGATGCACAGCTGGATGAGTCGATCAATAAGATTCGTGAAAGAGCGGGCGTGGCAGACTTGACTAATGCTTTGGTATCTAATTATAACCTCGATATGCTTGAGGAAATAAGGAGAGAGCGTGCAGTAGAGTTGTTTTTGGAAAACAGCCGATACAACGATCTGAAAAGATGGGGAATCGCTGAACAGGAGTTGAATGCGCCAATCTTGGGAGCGATAGTTGAAGGGACCTTGTACGAGGCAGATGCTAGTCTTTATGACCCTTCGGTATACATCTATGGAGAGCAGGAAGTAGAAAACGGTACGGGTTCACTACTTAGAGCTACGGTCATTGATCCAGCATCTAACCGTAGCTTCGATAGAAAGGACTATTTGTTCCCATTACCGACTGCACAGTTGAACCTCAACAAGGCGTTGACTCAGAATCCAGAGTGGTAAGGTAGTAGCAGTTTGCTCAACGAAAAAACATGAAAAATGAAGAAGATTATAAAAAATAATATCGCAGTGCTGGCACTGGTATTTGGGATCATGGCGATCTACAGTGCTTGCGAACCAGAAGAGGTTGGATACAAGGAATATCCAGAACCAACTTTAGGAGATTTTTCTCCTAAAGCTGGAAAGCCCAATGCATTGGTAACTATTACAGGAACAGACTTTGGTGATTATGCAGATGCCGTCACAGTTACTTTTGGTGATTTCGAGGCAGAGGTAATAGAAAGTGTAGCCAATGAAGAAATCAAGGTGAGAGTACCGTCTCAGGTCTTGGCAGGAGAGAATGACTTGATGGTTACTGTTTGGACACATGATGTGGCATTTTCAGAGGTATTCAACGTATTGCCTGGAGGAGTGATTGATTCAATAGCACCAGTGTCAGGTGTTGTGGGAGATATTGTGACTATATATGGTAAGAACTTCGGTACTGTAGAATCTGATGTGCAGGTTTTCTTTTCTGGAATAGATGAACCAGTCCAAGCGAAAGTATTGTCAGTTTCTGATACTAAAATAGAGGTAGAAGTACCTTTGGCAGTTTCTGGACCACTTACTGTGCAGGTAGATCCTCAGGAACTTCAGACAGAACGTTTCACTTTCCCATTCGTAGGGGTAGATGCTCAGTTTGATAGCGATAATGCAGGCTGGGTTGCTCAGCAAAACGCTACTCAATCAGTAGCTGATGGTGAGCTCAGTGTTGAATTCGTAGGGGGAAGTCAAGCTGACCTGATGTTCGATGGTAATACAGTGATCGATGTAGGAACGTTCCCGATTCTGGCCGTAAGAATGTCTAGATTGGGAGACGCAGACCTGCAGATTATTAGTGATATTGGTGTGTTTGGTAATGATTATAACACCCATAGTTATGTAGGAGGCGCAGCGGATGTCGTATATTGGGATTTAAGTGCGATTCCTCTAGTGGCTGAAGATGGCAGTGAAAGCATGCTCGATGCATTAACTGTATTCAGAGAGTTTGGATTCCATATTGACGCTCGTTCGTCTGAGATGGGGTACAGCGTAGATTGGATCAAATCTTACGAATCAATCGCTTTAATGAAAGCAGACATAGTTGAGAATTATCCTGCTGGTAAACTCTTCTGGGAGTTTGATACAGAAACCCTACCTGCTCCAGATTGGACAGAAGAGGATTACCTGAACCTTGAATTTGTAGATCATAGAAATAATCCAATGTGGCAGGAAGATGGTAAATTTTGGGCTACTCATACAGCCAATCGTCTTGGATTTTGGAGAGCATGGGATGGTACCAGATTGATAGTAAATGGTGGATACCCAGCGGGTGTTGCAACACCAGTAGCTGTACCTGATATAGCTTATAATCCAGAATATCCAATCATTGCTTTAAAGGGAGAATTTTGGGGAGCGACTCCAGGTTATTTCTGGCACAACTCACAAGGTAATAATCCAGGTGTCAATCTGGAAGGTGCTACTCAACAACTCGTCGGCTACACTGGTGAGGGACAAATATGGTACATAGACGGGGCAACAACAGTTGAGGTAGCTGCTGACTATGATACCAACAATGTGAACGGTACTGTATGGTTTGATCAGTGGGGCTTTGATTATAATAGTGGAGCTGCTGCTGTTGAAGGGACTAATTACTGGGTTGATTGGGTGATTTCTTTCAAATCAGTTGAAGAACTTGAAGCATACGCTGAAAATCATTAATTGGTTTGTGAAAGTTTAGTCAAATACAAAAGAGCAAAGTGGCTACTTTGCTCTTTTTCTAAACCATCACATTACGATACCCTTTTTGGTTCATATTAGATGAACTTGGGCTTTCTCTAACGAGGAAGCCCTTTTTTTTGTAGTCAGTTTAAGCGTAAATTATCTAAGCGGACAAGTGTTTGGAGCTTGGCATGTCAGTCTTGCTTCGTATACTAATTCATTTGTCTTGCTCAATCAGAGAAATGCCTTCATTTTGGAGATTTTGACACATAATTTATCGGTCTCGAACGATGAGTGATAGCCAAAATCTTGCTTTTGACTGAAATTACGGGCTGTAAAGCTGTATTTATTATGAAAGAAAATATGACATGGTCATCATGGTTCAAACCTATGCTTTGGACTTTGGTACTCCTATTTCACCTCCCCATACTGGCACAGACTACCAGTACAAGCCAGCATCCCGCTTTGTACGTCAGTACAGAAGATCGGGGAGTTATCCAACAAAAAATCGAAAGCGAAGATTGGGCCAAGGCTAGCTGGGACAAGCTGCTACAGGAGGTAGAACCCTATGCCAATAGGCACCAGACAGATCCAGACTGGATCGTATCTCGCCTGGCCATGTACTGGCAAGATGGTGAGCGATACACCCAATGCTATATCAAAAATCAAGACTGGGACTATGGTGAAGGCAATGCTCCAGTACCGACTGTACGCCTCCCCGGCATGCGTCGCTGGAATGACTACTACAATGTACCACTAGAAGAGCGCACACCTTACAATGCTACTGGTGATATGTGGGGCGTGAGTCGATCCTCGGGAGATACGACCCGTATACTGGTACCCTACAAGGAGTCGGGACACATGATTCGCCAAAACAACATGGAGATCCTCAAACTGGCAGAGAAGTCGGCTTTTGCGTATTATCTCACGCAGGACGAAAAGTACGCCAAGTTTTCTTCGGACATTCTGTGGGCCTGGCTGCTGGGTACCTATTACATGGAGCCGCCTTTGGATCCAGAGGAGTCTTCCAATGGCCCAGGGGGATATGCACCGGGCGGTATTCTGGGCTACTACGACTATGAGGTGATCCACGACGATCGCCAGGAACCGGCAGCTTTTACGTATGATTTTGTACGTGATTATATGAGTGCACACCCGCACGAGCATCTCCAAACGCTGGATATGACCATTACGGATTTGGCTGGCGTGGTATTCAAGCGGTTCATCGAGATCGGACTCGTACGCGGTGGCGACAAGGGCAATTGGAACGTAAACCGATACCGCCACATCATACCGAGTATGCTGGTGCTAGAGTCTGACGACTACTATGCCGATGGCAAAGGAAAGGAACATTATATCCCCTACTATACGGAGATATCCACAGAGTATCACGCGGCACTACCCAAGATCCTGCAAAACTATGATCCTGACACGGGGTTATGGCCTGAGTCTCCCGGCTATGCCTCAGGCATGATCGGAGCGATACTACAGATGGCCATGCCGCTGTATAAGGCGGGTGTCAATACAGTAGGAGACAATCCGATCATTCAGAAGGCAGCCATGGCTAACATCGGCTGGCTCGATCCGCGAGGCAACCTCGTGGTATTTGGTGATATGCGCGGTGGTCCGCTAGGATTCGATGTTTTTGAGAGACTGCTGACCTACTACTCATGGGTAGGGAGCGACGAGTATGTGTCCAAAGTAGAGACCGTGATCAACAAAGGTATCGAGATGGGGCAGTACGACCGTGCCGATGGGGAGTGGCGCAGCATCGTACTCAATCAGCCCATCCAATCCAACCAGACGACTTTGCCCTACCACGGAGCTGCCTTCTCGCGTTTTCATCGTCACATGATCCTGCGCAATGGCAATGACGAGGACAATGGCATGATGTTTACCCTCTACGGAGGCAAGAAAGGGGGGCATCTCTCGCCCAATGGTCTGGCTTGGCAGTTTTACCACCAGGGTTGGGCGATGGCGCCTGACGCCTCGGCCTATGAGTCCTACTGGTCGAAGGATGCCGGCTATCATCGCAACATCGTCGGTAGCAATACCATCATCCAAGGTTATCAGAAAGGGGATATCACAGTCAATGCCATGTCTCCGGTGGTGCCAGAAGGGCAGTTTTACAACGATGACGTGATATCAAAATACTGCTCGTTTGCCGATGTGTCGGCGGACGAAAAACGTCGAGTCATTGCGATGATTCGTACATCACCGACATCAGGATATTATGTAGATATATTTCGCTCGGATCTGGAGGACAATGACTACCTCCATCACAATCTGGGAGATAAGCTGACTCTACAAAGCGTGTCAGGAGAGCCACTGGTACTGACCGACGCGGAGATCGCCAATCCACCGCACAAGGCCTATTCGTTTTTTGAGGAAGTAAAGGCCGTAGCTCACGAGGGAGACTTCCAGGCTACCTGGACGATAGATCAGGTATCGCCATCTATCAGCACCACGATGTGGATGACGGGAGAGACCGGACGTACACTGTACCAAATGGATGCCCCGCCTACGACGCTGCGCCCTGATGTGACGCCAGGCCAGGTCAACAAGGCACCACAAAATACTCCAACCCTGCTGGTACAGCAGTACGGCAGCAATGGCGCAGCACATCCGTTTGTAGCCGTATTCGACAGCTATGCAGGAGACCAAAGTAGCGTAAAGCAAGTGGAGACGAAAGCGGCTTCAGCGACCTTCGTTCAGCTAGAGGTGACCTCAGCGACGAGTGAGCAAACCATCTATCAGGCTACCGATGACCAGGTGCATGAAGGAGGTAAGAAACAGCAATTTCAAGGTAGATTGGGTGTAGTATCACAGAAGGACGGAGAGCTGGAGTACTTGTTTCTCGGGCAAGGCAAGCAGTTGCAATTTGGCAAATATGCGCTCGAAGCAGTGAGTGAGCCGGCGACTGTAGAGCTGCGCTGGCAAGATGGTCGATGGTACTACAGTGCCGATCAGTCGGTCCGTATCAAACTGAAAAAAGGAAAGACCAAAGAGTACCCTGCTGGGTATGATTTATTGATAGACTAAAAGATAAATGATGAAAAATACAGTGAAATATATAGGACTATTAAGCAGCTTGTTGATCTTGTTTTCAGGCTGTAGCAAAGAAAAGGAGCAAAAGGAGAGCGAGCGTCCCAATTTTCTCTTTGTATTGGTAGACGATCAGTCACCATTTGACCTTAAGCAATACGATCCCAATTCGATCCTGGAGACGCCCACGATCGATCGATTGGCTGCAGGGGGCATGGTGATTGAGAGTGCGCGCCACATGGGCTCGATGAACGGTGCGGTGTGCACCCCTTCGCGGCACATGATCATGACGGGGCGCACGTTGTGGCATTTGCCACCGAGCGCGGAGTTTCAGAAGCAAACCGATCCGCATCCACTCGATACGATGACCCTGCCGGCGATCTTCAATCGCGCCGGATACAAGACCATGCGTACTTGCAAGAAGGGCAACTCCTACCCAGGAGCCAATCGCCAGTTTGCGGTGGTCAAAGATGCCACCAAGCGCGGGGGGACCGAAGAGTCCGGCAGTGCCTGGCATGCCCAGCAGGTACTCGACTATCTGGGAGAGCGCGAGACAGCCGGAGAGGACGATCCTTTTATGATATACTTTGGCTTTTCGCATCCGCATGATACCCGCAACGGTACCCCTGAGCTGCTGGCCAAATACGGAGCGACCAATCACAAGGACAAAGAAACCATCCCGGCAGCCAATCCCAAGCAACCACCGCTGCAGGACAACTATCTGCCAGCCCACCCTTTTTTTCACGGACATCCCGAACTGCGTGACGAAGAGCGTGTGAGCGGTGTGTGGAAGAGAAGGGACGAAAACACCATCCGCAACGAACTGGGGCGCGAGTACGCCTGCTCGGAGAATATCGATAGCCAGATGGCAAAGGTATTGGCCAGGTTGGAGCAGATGGGAGAGCTGGACAATACTTACATCATTTACACCTCCGATCATGGTATGGCTATCGGACGTCATGGTCTGCAGGGCAAGCAGAACCTGTATGAGCATACCTGGCGCGTGCCTTTCATCGTAAGTGGACCCGGGATCCAGCCCGGACAGCGTGCCGAGGGTAACATCTACTTGCTAGATGTACTGCCTACCCTGTGCGATCTGGCGGGGATTGATATCCCAGAGACCGTGGAGGGAGTGAGTTTCAAGCCTGTGCTGATGGGCCAAAAAGAGACCGTGCGTGAGGTACAGTATGGTGTGTACTGCGGAGGCACCAAGCCCGGTATGCGCAGCGTACGCCAGGGCGATTGGAAGCTGATCAAATACGACGTGATGGAGGGTGTGGTGAGAGAAACCCAGCTTTTCAATCTGGCCGAAAACCCCAACGAATACCTGCCCGAGCACGGCAAGGAGGCCGAGATGCAGACCAATCTGGCCAACAATCCAAAGTATGCTGACAAACTAAAGGAGATGGAGGCACTGCTGCTAAAGCAAATGATAGCACATGATGACCCCTATAGACTCTGGGATCAAAATTCAACACTATGAAAAGAATACAAATAGCTATTTTATTGACTGTATCGCTGTTCGTTTTTTCTTGCGATAAGCAAAAGCAGGAGCAGCAATCCACACAGCAGGAGAAACCCAATATCGTGGTGTTTCTATGCGATGATTTGGGTTATGGAGACTTGTCGTCTTATGGCCATCCGATGATTCAGACGCCCAATCTGGACGGGCTGGCGGCCAAAGGCATACGCATGACCAATTTTTACTCAGCGGCACCTGTCTGCTCTCCCTCTCGTGTGGGGTTGATGACCGGACGCAGCCCCAACCGTGCCGGTATATATGACTTCATAGTCGGCGGCCACAACCCTCGCCCCAACAACCGTGACTTGGTGCACATGCAGGCGCATGAGGAGACCATTCCCCAAAAGTTGAAGTCGGTGGGCTATGCCACCTGCCTGTCTGGCAAGTGGCATTGCAGCTCGTTATTCAATGAGCCCGACAAGCAACCTACGCCGGACAAGTTCGGATTTGATCACTGGTTTGCTACGCACAACAATGCTGCGCCAAGCCACGAAAACCCGCGCAACTTTGTGCGCAATGGCCAGGAAGTAGGAGAGATCGAAGGCTACAGCTGTCAGATCGTGGTAGACGAGGCAATGGACTGGCTGGGTCAGCAGCAAGAGGACCAGCCCTTCTATCTTCAGGTCACTTTTCACGAGCCGCACGTGCCGATCGCCTCTCCGCCAGCACTGGTGCAGAAGTATCTGGCGCATTCGCAAAATGAGAACCAGGCCCAATACTTCGCTAACGTGGAAAACGTGGATATCGCCGTAGGGCGCCTGGTTCAATATCTCGAAGACAATGGCCATGACAATACCTTGATCGTCTTTACCTCGGACAATGGACCGGAAACACTGCTTAGGTATCCTCAAGCCAAACATTCCTATGGCACGACGGATGGGTTGAAAGGTCGAAAACTCTGGACGACCGATGGCGGTTTCAAAGTGCCCGGTATCGTGTATTGGATGGGAGGGGAAACCTACAATGGTGAGTCGGACGCGGTAGTCTCAGCACTGGATCTGATGCCTACCTTCTGCGAACTGGCCGGAGCAGAGCTCCCAGACCGTACACTGGATGGTCAGTCGCTTACCAATTTTCTGAAGACGGGTAAGGTGGAAAGGGAAAAGCCCTTGCTATGGGCATTCTACAACGCGCTCAACGACCGGGTGGTGGCCATGCGTGATGGCGATTGGAAGCTGATGGCTCGTCTCCAATACGATACTGCCTACTTGCCCAAAATCAAAAATGTCTACCCAGGCAATGTCGATTCTGTCAAAAATGCCGAGCTGGTAGATTTTGAACTCTACAATCTGACAGAAGATGAAAACGAGTGGAAGGACCTCTCTGCTGATCGACCAGAGCAGTTAGATAGCATGAAGGTGATCCTCAACAAGGAGTATCAGGCATTGTTGGAGGGAAGTCATGTTTGGGAACGGTCAGAACATAAAAATTAAAACAAACGAGAGATGAACAGATTGATAAACTATACTATTTTTCTTTTCCTGATTGGAATTGTTTGGTCTTGTCAAACCACTGGTGATTCAGTATTGCAATTAACCGACGACCTGACAGTAAAGGCCGAACTGATACATAGTGATGATTTTACAGATGGGATCGACAACTGGAAAGTGGAGCAAATGCCAGACGGCAGTGTCTATCACAAAGACGGAAAACTAGAGATCAATGACTGGAGAGGCTGCACTGCATGGTTCAAAGAAAAACTAGAAGGCCCCATCATGATCGAATATGAGGCGGTGGTCTTGCAAGACACCACCAAGAGTCAGGAAGAAGACGGTATTTTCGATAGAGCTTCGGATCTTAACTGTTTCTGGATGGCTACCGATAGCGAAAACCCTGACGACCTATTTGCTAAATCTGATTTTCGTACGGGTCGCTTCCCCAACTACGATACACTTAGCCTGTATTATGTAGGTATGGGTGGCCATTTCAATACCAAAACCCGGTTTAGAAGATATACCGGCAATGGAGAAAAACCGCTGCTGCCAGCGCATGATTTGTCGGATGCAGTTTACCTCATCAAGCCCAATACGGTGAAGAAGATCCGTCTCGTTGCATTCGATGATGTGATCCAATACTATCGAAATGATACCTTGATATATGACTATAGAGATCCGAGACCTTATACCGAAGGGCATTTTGGCTTGCGTACTGTGCACAACCACATGACTTTGGACAATTTCAAAGTGTACCGGCTCACCAAAATAGAAGATTGACGATAGCTAGTAAAAAATCACATGAAGACTAAAATTACTCAACTGAACTATCATGGCCAGACGCTTTTGGGCCTGCTATTGATTCTGGCTTTAAATGCTTGTGATTCAAAGTTTATCCATGAAGTGATCAAAGAAGACAAGGGGCTTACCATCAAACATGATAGTCTCGAACTAAAGATCGAAATAGTAGACGAGGCGATTGTCCATGTGACGAAGCAAATGCCTGGAGCAGCTGTTTCTAATGTTCCGGATTATGTGACGGTACTGGAATCTCAGGACATAAAATGGACCATCGAAGAAACCAAAGACCAATTGACGATCACTACCGATCAGATCAAAGTGTTGGTCAACAGTGATGGTACGATCCAGTATGGGGACAAAAACGGCAAGCCATTGCTGTCCGAAACCAATGACAGGACTTATCTCAATCCTACAGCTGAAGGCAATGTGCTGTCGCAGGCTTTTGTAGCAGGAGAGGAAGCTTTGTACGGGTTGGGGCAGTTTCAGAGCGGCATCATGAACTGGAAAAATGTACCGATCCGACTCCAGCAATACAACCAAGAGATTGCGATTCCTTTTTTGGTCTCAACCAAAGGCTACGGCATCTACTGGAACAACTACAGCCTGACGGATTTCAACGAACCGCAAAATGAAATTGAGTTTACTAGCCTAGAAAAAGCGCAAATCGTCGAGCCGGTACAAGAAGAACCAACTACCGGAGAAAAGGAAAACGTAGCAGCCTATGCTACATCGGAGGCTGAAGAAAAGAACATCAGAAGTACCACTTTCACTCCGGATCAAACGGGAGAGTACACCTTTTTAGCACTGAGCGACAACAACGGTCGTATGCGTGGCGAAATCCAAGTGACCATCGATGGCGATGAGGTGATCAACTATTCTACGATTTGGATGCCGAGGAGGTATTCTGGCAAAAAGTACCTCGAAGCAGGCAGGACCTACGAAGTGGTATTCCAAAACACAGGAGCTAAGATGCCCGGACGTGTGTTTTACAACAAGCCGGATTTCAACAAAACAGTTTTTAGCAGTCAGGCTGGTGATGCCATCGACTACTACTTCGTAGCGGGAGATAATCCGGCAGAGGCCATTGCACTTAATCATAAACTGACAGGTAGTACACCGATGTTTGCCAAAGGTGCCTATGGCTTTTGGCAGTGCCGAGAGCGCTATCACGATCAGACCGAAATCCTCGAAAACGCCCGAGAGATGCGTGAAAGAAAAATACCGGTAGACTACATCGTGCAGGACTGGTTTTATTGGCCGAAAGGTACGAAAGGACCAGAGTGGGATAGAAACAAATACCCTGACGCCAAGGCCATGGTAGATGAACTCAAGGATTTGAACATGAAACTGATGGTTTCTGTATGGCCTGAGGTGAAAAATGAGGCTTTGGAAGAAAAGTACGATCTGACGAAAATCCCAAGTAGCAATTATGTAGATATCTATGATCAGGGCGTTTCAGATCGTTTTTATCGGATGCTAAGTGATTCGATGTTTCATTTGGGAGTCAATTCGATCTGGTTGGATGGCACTGAGCCAGAGGGCGTCAAAGACAGCAAGGCCATGACAGCCGTAGGGCCATTTGAGCAAGTACATAATACGTATTCACTGGAAGTAACCCGAGCCATGTATGAAGGCAGAAGGAAGGAATTTCCCAATGAACGGGTGTTTAACCTGACTCGCTCGGCCTATGCTGGACAGCAGCGCTATGGGGCAACTTCCTGGTCGGGCGATACGGAGGCTTCCTGGGAGCAGTTCGAAGAACAGATTGCTGCTGGACTCAATTTTACGATGGCGGGTGTACCGTACTGGACGCATGACATTGGTGGTTTCTTTCGCGATGCTAAATCCATCAATCCGTATTTTGACGATCAATACACCAATCCCGAGTTTATCGAGTTGCTCACCCGTTGGTTTCAGTTTGGTGCCTTCAGCCCGATTTTTCGCATCCATGGCTATGTGTCAGAGACGGAGATTTGGCGCTACAACGAAGCTTTCGAAAGTACAGCGCGTAGGTTCATCGATTTGCGCTACCAACTCATGCCCTACATCTATTCGCAGGCATGGCGCGTGACGCAGGAAGGTCGCGAGCTCATGAGTCCATTGGCCTATCACTATCCAGAGGACAAAAAGACTTGGGAGATTAAAGACCAGTTTTTCTTTGGCGAGTCGATCATGGTGGGGCTAGTGACCGAGTACGAGCAGCGTGAAAAAGACATTTATTTACCAGCCGGTGATTGGTACAACTACTGGACAGGAGAGAAACTATCTGGAGACCAAACCGTGACTGTAGACGCGCCACTGGATCAGACACCGCTTTTCGTGAAAGCTGGATCGATCATACCGTTCGGCCCGAAAGTACAATACGCCACGCAAGAGACAGATGAGCCGCTCACGATCAAAATCTATCCAGGTGAGGATGCCGAGTATGTGCTGTACCTAGACGACAATGAAAGCTACGACTATGAGCAGGGAGAGTATTCAGAGCTTGTGTTTGCGTACGACCAGGCCGATCAGAGTCTGACCATCGAAAATGGAAACGGAGACTACATCGATTTTGAACAAAACCCAATGGACATGATGGTAGAAGTGGTCGGAGACGGAGACTTGAAAAAAATACAATACAAGGGAAGAAAAGTAGAATTATAAACGATAATCAGCATGAGAAGATTACAACTATTATTACTAGCCGCGTTGCTTTGGAGCAGTACGGGTTTGATGGCGCAAACGACGGTCAATTCATTGACCGAACTGCAACCATATCTCGAGCAGGACGATGTTCATGTGAAATTGGCACCTGGTGATTATACGGTGACAGGGGCCGATGTAGCCAATGGTGTGATTGGCAAACGCTGGACTGGTAGCCAGTATCTGGGGAGTACTTTCAATGTATTCCTTTTCGAAGGGAACAATAGTACCTATGACTTTACCGGAGTTACGATTTACATCAAGACAGAAACAGCGCAGTCTGTTGGAAGTATTGATTTTTATGAATTTCGTGTCTTAGGAAGCAACAACACGATAAAAAATGTAACCGTGGTGGATGATGGAGATGTAGATGATAAACCTACTAGCAGAGCTACTAGTGTGGTTTTGGATGGGGCAAACAATAAGCTGGTAGGTTGTCACTTTACGGTGAAAGGTTCTTACCCTTATGGTTATGGGGATATTTTTGGGAAGGGCGGAGGTCCTGTCATCTCTCATAACAAACGCAGCGCATGCTTGGTCCGTGGAAAATCTAATCTGGTTAAGGACTGTACATTTATTTGTCGATCTTATGGTCACGGAATCTTTTTTCAGGGAGCTGTTGATCCTAGGGTAGATGGATGTTATGTAGAAGGTGAGTTGCGCTCTACGGACGAAGTGCTCGCCGAAGAGGGTACAGGCTCACCTGCAGACAATGTTGATTTTGAAACAGTCTGGGGGTTTAATTTAAAAGACATTACGGGCAATTATTACTTCAGTCTACAGGAAGACGGTATACGCTCATACAATGCAGGAGAGACCATCGTAGATGGCATAGAGTACGAAAGAGGAGTAACTGGAGCCACCGTCACCAACAGTACTGTAGTGAAAATGAGGTCTGGTGTTACTATCGGGTGGGCATCAGGATACAAGTATGTTGAAAACTGTACGACCCTGGCTTGTGAGATAGGGTACTGGGTCGGAGCGAATACCGACGTGGTGAATTCTCGTGGAGATGCTTCTATTGGATCTTTACTTTCTGAGGATGTGAGCCGTAGCAATTCCAATATCGAATTGTCACTGATGGATGATTATGTGACTCCTGTGGATGGCGAGGTTACAGCCATTTATTACGCGGGTTCGGGACACAATGTGGTGCTATATGACGAAACGACCTATTTGCACGACCATGTAGAAGTTGTAGTTGGAGGCGAAAGGTTGGCTCACAGATTCTTGTCTGGTAGTACAGCTCCTCCCATTAATTTCACAGCAACTGATATCGATTTCAATAACCTGACTAATTACCCGATGTATTTGGGGCCTAATAGTGCCCGTGTGACAGGTCAGTCTTGTGGTGCCATTACCGATGACGGCACAAACAACGATGTGTCGGATGTCGACTGTGCTACGGCATGTGTCTACGAAGAGGGTGTGGCCTTCCCTACTTATGCCACTTCAGGGATCAATTATGAGATATATGAGGGAGATTTCGATGCGATACCAGATTTGGAAACGATGACTCCTGCTAAGTCAGGTATGGTCGCAGATATGGACATCTCCGCTACGGATACCTTAAGCCAATTTGTGGTGGCATTTGACGGTACACTCGAAGTATCTGCTGATGGTCGTTACACTTTTTATGTATCATCCGATGATCCAACAAGCCTGATCGTAGATGGCAAAGAAGTAGTGAGCTACGATGGCGCTTCAGGTCTACTTGAGTCATCTGGGGAGATCTGTTTGGCTGAGGGCTTTCATTCATTAGAAGTCGTTCGAGTCGAAAAAAATAGTGATCAGAGCTTTTCCGTTTCTTACGAATCAGACGATGTAGCAAAGACCACGGCCTTGGATGTATTTGGTAATGATTTTGCTTCCATCGATAATCTGGCCTATCTGGCTAATGCAACACAACCTTCTACCTCAGATGGAGGGTTGGCTATAAGGGCGGTCGATGGCAATACTGATGGGGCGTTCGCTTCCAATTCGGTGACGCACACTTACGAAGAAACGAATGCTTGGTGGCAAGTCGAACTGAGAGACACTTATCCTATCGGAGAAATAAACGTCTACAATCGTACAGATTGCTGTTCGGATCGCTTAGGTGCTTTTACGATCAGCGTGTTGAACGAGCAGGGGCAGACTCTATTTTGTCAGTATATCGAGCCACTCACCGAGCCATCTGTCACAGTAGATGCCGAAGGTGTACTGGGTCGAATAATCAGGATAGAAAAAACTGAGGTGGGGATCTTAGCGCTAGCCGAAGTGGAGGTGTACGAAGGTACTGAGGT
This sequence comes from Reichenbachiella agariperforans, assembly GCF_900142205.1. Lineage (GTDB taxonomy): Bacteria > Bacteroidota > Bacteroidia > Cytophagales > Cyclobacteriaceae > Reichenbachiella > Reichenbachiella agariperforans. The sequence continues at coordinate 1,463,210 of NZ_FRAA01000001.1, read as the reverse complement.
TACACACGGTGGTGAATTTCAATTGCGCAAGAGAGATTCTGACCTATATGCCATTGATGGTGGCGCACAAGAAACCGAAGCGGGACATTCTGTGGCCATGCTTAAGTTCAGCAATCATGAGAATATGACCTGGACAGAGCTAGACCGACAAGAAGGATACTATTCTTATCAAAAATACGGAAGCGAATTGTGCTTGGCTGGCAATGATCAGGACGATCTCGTGCTGGCAACATGTGATGAAAGTGCAGAAACCCAACAATGGTTCAAAATCGGAGGAGGAGAGGGACACTATCGTCTACAACTGAAAGGAACAGAACTGGTGATCGATGGAGGGAGTGGCAGATTTGATGGAGCCAATATCTACCTTGAAGCGCTGGACTATACTAGCGAAGCGCAGCAATGGAAGTTTGAAGCCGCAGACGTGGATAATCTTGAAACAGACGATGAAGTTCTTTCCACTTCTGCATCTCGACAAGTGAGTATTTATCCCAATCAGGTGGTAGATGTTCTCAATGTTCAGTTTCCTGCTGCTGTCTATTCACAATTTTGGATCCATGATCTGAATGGTCGTGTGGTGCGTCAGGGGCAGATTGCAGATCAAGCACAGCAACTTTCAGTGGATTTTAGAGCGATGGATGAGGGGATGTATATCCTTATGCTGAAAGGACCTAATGCCTCGGATTCTTTCAAGATTATAAGGTGATAGACTGTTGATAAAGCCGGCATACATATTCGCACTTACGGTGTTGCTGCTGGGTGCTTGTACTTCTCCTGCCACTGTGGTAGAGGAGACGAGCACTCAGCCCAATATCATTTTTCTGATGACGGACGATCAGCGCTGGGACAATCTGGGTTGCTACGGCCGTCCAGAGTTCAACACGCCCAATATCGACAAGCTGTCATCCGATGGAGTGACTTTTGACAATGCCTATTATGCCGTGGCAGTATGCATGCCCAGCAGGGTCACGATGCTGACAGGCCGCTACAACTCCAATCACAACGTGGGCTTTGTGGCTCCTAACGATTACACGTTATCACAAGCGGATTTTACCAAAAGCTATCCTGCACTGTTGAAAACAGCAGGCTATCGCACGGGCTTTGTAGGCAAAGTCGGCTTCACTGTAACCAACGAAGCAACCCGCCCGAGTACGCCCAAGGAGCATCACTATCGGGAGCAGATGGGTGGGGTGTTTGATTATTTTGCTGGGAGTGAGACCTACGATCACAAGGGCCTAGTCATCTGGCCGGAAGAAGACTCAGTGCTGTCAGGGATATATAGTGAAGGGCGCAAAAACTCTGGAAGGACTTTGCGCACGGGTGAAGCCATGCTTCGTTTTTTAGATACCCAGCCCGCTGATCAACCATTTTGTCTGTCGGTAAATTTTTATGCCGTGAAGCACGACAGAGATCGCGATGTGTATTGGCCGCATTTTGAGCCATACAAGGATCATGAGTTTGCCGTGCCTGACAATTGGGTAGAAGGTGACAATGAAGCTTTGCCCGAGGTAGTCAGGGAGAATGCCAGGGGGGTATATCTGCACCGCCAGCGTTCGTCTACGCCCGAAATGTATCAGCGGCTCGTGCGTCGATTTGCCGCCCAAGGCTATTCGGTAGATGAGCAGGTAGGACTTTTGATGCAGAAGCTAGAAGAAATGGGGATCCTGGACAATACGATAATCATTTACACTAGTGACAATGGTCGCTTTCAAGGTTCGCATGGCTTGTTTGATAAGTGCCTCTTGTATGAAGAATCGGTGAAAGCTCCCTTTATAGTGTACGACGGTAGAAAACCAAAAGCGCAACAACAGCGGAGAGAAAATGCACTGATTTCTTCCGTAGATGTAGCACCCACTATTGTGTCACTTGCAGGGCTGGAGCTACCAGCTAGTATGCAAGGCCGAGATATCAGTGGTATTTTGGATCAATCACAAGACATGACACAGTGGCGCGATGCAGTGCTGATGGAGGATCTTTTTTTAGTAGACATGTTCAAAGAACGCTACAAGGAAAATGTAGATGAAATCAACCAAAAGTTGATCGATGAGAACAAATCCTACCGTAGCAGAGGCATCCGAATGGACCGCTGGAAGTATATTGTTTTTTATGAGCACAGGCCTCAAATCGAAGAGCTATATGATTTAGCACAAGACCCATCAGAACAAAACAATCTGGCAGATAGCCCAGAGCATCAGGAGATTTTAAAGGAATTAAGAAAACGAACAGAAGAGCTTTATCAGCAAGCCATCTAAGGCATCACAATTATGAAACTAAATCAAACTGCATTACTAATTTTTGTTTTTCTCATCTCTATAGGGGCAAGGGCACAGCCTATCGCGCATATAGGGTCTTCGGATTTTTCGGGTTGGTCAGGCATAGAAAAAGTCAAAGGCAATGAAGCCATGGTAAGTAGCGGAAAACGCATTGATTTTAGCTATCCAGATGGCGAAAACACGGACCAAGGATTTAGAGATTTTTATAGTGGTGCGGATTGGAGTATCTATCAGGGGCTATCGTTCGATATATATCAGAAGAAAGAATCGAATGCGGAAATAGAGCTGACCTTTGAGGTAGACGAGAAAAATACCAGAAAATTACAAGCCAAAAGCAGTACCGTCATTCAGCTCTATGGCTCGGGTTGGCAAAAAGTCTATGTACCGTGGCAATTGTTCGACTTGGCAGAAGGCCAAAGAGGTACGCTGCAAGGCGTGAAGGATTTTTCCATCAAACTTACTTCTACCGAGAATCAAAGCTTGAAAATCAAGGATATAGTATTGACCAAAGGAGAGCGTATTTATTTGGATGCATCCATTCGAGGTAAATCTGCGAAGGCAGGGGATGCTGTACAGTACGCTGTAGAAATCGGCAACACTACCAATGAGGTGCAAAAGGTCCAACTGACTTTCCCAAGAGTAGGATGGGAGGCGATGCAGGCTAGTGTGAACCCATCGGTGGTAAGCCTGAATCCGATGGAGATAAAGACAATCGAAGTATCGGTACAGCTGCCAGCAACTCTCCCAGCGGGCGTGCGAGAGCAGCAACGATTGGAGGCCATAGCCAATGGTGACGGCAGTGCTTTAGCGACAATGGAATTTACCACGGCAGTCACGGTACCGTCGCCTTTCATGGTTCACACCGCAGACAATTGGCAGAAAGTGCGCGATAAAATTGAAAACTATAGCTGGGCCCAGGCTGAGCTTGAGATGTATGAAGAGAAAGCCAGTAAATGGGATGTACCCGATATCGCTGATAAAATACCTTCAATGAATGCGCAAAAGGGCAAATACCTTTTTCATAGCAATGAAGGAGGAAAATTGATGGATTGTGCGATTGCTTATCAACTGACGGGCAAAGAAGAATATGCCCAAAAATGTGTGGACTTTCTCCGCAAACTGATAGACCCAGAAACGGGATACCCCACTACGTTGCGTGTCAACCAAAACAATTTTGTGAAGGAAGGCGGGATATTTCAAGATATCGCGCGTACCTACGACATGATTAGAACATCAGGTCTATTGACCGAGCAAGATCATAAGCTGATCGAAAACACTTTCAGGTTGTACATCGAAACGGCACAGTTGGGTAATGATGATGGAGGAGTCAACAACTGGGACCTGAGTGAGCTGGCAGGGGCTTTTTATTGTGCCTTGGCTATTCAGGATTGGACCTTGGTAGATTGGACACTTCACTCGCCTTCAGGTATTTTGAGACAGTTCTCTCAAGGCATCATGAGCGATGGCTGGTGGTACGAATGCGCGGTGGGTTACAATCTATGGTGCGCCACTATGTTTTCGGAAATAGGTATCGCACTGAGACCTTGGGGCATCAATTTTATAGATGCAGAGGTACCCATCGGTACCACACCCTATTATTCGCTATTACCAGAAAGAATGCAGCCAGGTTTGTACGGTATGAATTTCGACAAATGGGGGACTATGCACCAAAACAGTGTTTCGATCAAAGACATGTGGGATGCATTGGTGCCTTTCCTTGATTACCGCGGGGTGATGTTTGCCGTGAATGATGCGCAAGAAAGCCGTGTGACGGGAGAGCCTTACGAGTTGGCTTATTATCTGTACAAAGATCCAGAATATGCCGCAGTACTTAATAAAAACGAAAAGAGAAATCTGCTGTACGGTGTGCCTGAATTGCCTCAAGTTACTTCCGTGAAAAATACGCAATCTGCCTATGCCGACAACATGGGAGTGGTTCAATTGCGCTCACAAGCTGATGGACGCGCACAGAGAGATCAGATTCAGGCGGTACTTCATTATGGCACTCATGGCGGGTATCACGGTCATTTTGATAGAACTAGCTTCCTGAGCATGATGCGCTATGGTCGCAGTTTCTTCAATCCCGAAATGATTTGGTACGGGTACGGCAGCTACAACTATAAATTTTTGGTGCAAACCTCGATGACCAAAAACATGGTGGTAGTAGATCAGAAAATGCAGGAACCCAAAGAAAGCTTCAGAACGCTCTTTCACACGGGCGATATGATGCAAGCCACTGCCGTGGAGACCAGAGCCAGATGGAGCAATCCTCCCTACGGAGGTATTGTGTATAGCTACAAAGAGGGGATGACTTTTGCAGAAAAAACATGGGAAGAAGGCCGCTCAATCGATGTGCCAGAAAATGCTCCGGAATACGGCAAGATCAATGATTTTACGGAGCCCGTTACCCAACGTCGCGTGATGGTAATGATGGACGATTATGTGGTTCTAGCGGATTATCTAGCGTCCGATCAAGCGCACACTTTTGATTGGTTGTTTCAGATGAAAGGTTTTCAAGAGATCAGCGCACCAAAAAAAGAATTCCTTCGCCACGACAATCAGTTCAGTACAGACCCATTGGGAGCAGCCCAGTTTTTTACAGACGTCAATTGGTACCAAACTGAAGGAACAGCGCGCAGCAGCTTTGAGATGTGTTTTGGCGAAGGGTGTGACAACAAAGGTACTCGAGCACCAAACAGCGAAGATGGCCCATTGAAAATCGATGTGTTCAACGCTTGGCCTTTGGAAAATGAAGTAGCCATAGCCACCGTTCCCGAATCGCATGGCGTCAATAAGCAACTGTGGTACACGGTAGAAGCAGATGGTGAAACCCTGCTAAACGATAGTACAGGAGCGTGGATTTTAGGAGGCAAAGAGATCGACATCCAGCTGCAAGGAAAAAAGGGGTTGGTACTCAGTACCCAATTACAAGGTCGAGTTAAAAACAATACGGTCTTTTGGGGAAATGCCCGGTTGGTGAAGGCCGATGGGTCAGAAGTGCTACTATCATCGCTCGATCTAGATTATCAAAACATCCTACAGCCGGATTCTCCTGGTTTAGATTATTACGGCGGTCCTATTAAAATATCGGGGGAATTGATGGAAAGCTCCATACCAGGGATGCCTGAAAATAGCCACGAAAATGCAAGTATAAGTCTCGGTTTATCTGGAATGGACGTAGTGGCTTTCAAAGCCAAAATAGGTGGAGATTTTCCACTCGGAGACGAAACACCAAGAAGAAAAACCTTGGCCGTAAGATCCGAAGGTAAAGAAGCAAGATATCTATCGGTGATTGAGCCTTTCGAAAGTGAGTCTATGATAAAATCTGTACGTGCCAAAAGTGAAAAAGAATTAGAAGTAGTATTAAAAGATGGTAGGGTTCAGCGGATCCTTATCGAAAACTTAGAAGGAGAGGGTACGGATATTAAAGTGTCGACTCAGGAATATATTAACGGTGAATTGGTAAGAGAAGAAAGTTCGAAATGATACAAAAATTAGGAGACAAAACACATTTATTGATGAAAACGAGCGTTCTGCTTTTTCTATTACTCTTGTCGGGTATAGAGATACATGCGCAACCAACCGATCCGGTAGGCGCCAGAGATTTTTCGGATTGGACAGGAGTATCGAAGGTTAAAAAAGGGGCAGCGTGGCTCGCTGCTGGAGACACTATCACCTACACTTATTCTGATCAAAACCGGATCTATTTTCCTGGAATCAAAAGACCGTTTCTGGGAGATGCTGCCGATTGGACATCTTATAGTGGGCTAGAATTCGATCTTTATCTCAAGAAGGAAAGCAGAGCACAAGTCACAGCTATATTCAAAGTAGATTCGCTCGACTATGGAGACCTCAATCCCGTAAGTACAGCTCAAGTAGAACTGGTAGGTCAAGGCTGGCACAAAGTGTACATCCCTTGGGATATGTTCGATGTAGATGCTGGTCAAAGATGGGCCACACTTTTTGCGGTCAAGCATGTATTGTTATCGGTAGGTGCTGGGGATAATTCGGAGTATCAGATTAAAAACGTTCAAGTCACTAAGGGATATACCACCTACCTCGAGGCAGGTATTCAGGGCAAGTCTGTCGATGCGGGTGCTCAGGTTCAGTACGAATTCGAAGTAGGCAATACTATCGATCGTCCACAGGGTATCCAGATGCGTATAGAGGCCATGGGGTGGGAGTCGATGCAGGCGAGTATCGAGCCATCGGAACTACAGCTAGCGCCGGGTGAAGTGAAGAAATGTATCCTTACGGTAGATGTTCCAGATCATTTGCCACAAGGCATCCGCGAAACGCAAGTCATCAAAGCTATTGCCAATGGAGAGGGAGAGGCTACCTTGACATTCAAAACCGCGGTGAGTGTGCCATTCCCAAATGCTGTCTTTACAGCTCAAGGATGGGAAGAGGTTAGGCAAAAAGCGGAAAAATACGATTGGGCCAAAGAAGGTTTAGAAGAGTACATACGTAAAGCCGAAAAATGGGAGGCACCTACTGGAGCTGATTTGTCCGATACAAATGACAGACCGCTTGGGGTTTCCGTTTTTAACACAAGTGCCTATGGTGCGCTCGATTGCGGTATCGCTTATCAGTTGACTGGCAATGAAGCCTACGTGACCAAATGCTTGAAACTCTTGCGCCGTTTGATCGATCCACAAACTGGATATCCTGCTACTCTAGTGGGTGGAAGCAATTCTTTTGTAGGTGAAGGCAAATTTTGGCAGTCGGTAGCCCGAATGTATGACATGATCAGGACGAGTCCTCAAGTAACAGAGGAAGACAAGCGCCTTACAGCAGAAACTTTCAGACTTTTCGCTACTCAAACCCTGAAAGGCAACACCAAAGGGGCTATTAGCAACTGGAATGTGGCCGAGCTCACGGCAGCTATGTACTGTGCTTTGAATCTACAAGATTGGCATCTGATCGATCAGCTACTGACCAACCCTACAGGGATATACAAGCACTTGGAGCATGGCATCATGAGCGACGGCTGGTGGTACGAATGCGCCGTTGGATACAATACCTGGGTGGCGACCGAGTTTTCGGAAATAGCATTGGCACTAGAGCCCTGGGGTATCAATTTCAAAGATAGAACCTTCCCGATTGGTACCACCGAACACTTCTCCCTGCTCTCTAGTCGACGCGAAAGCGGCATCATGGGCATGGAGTTCGAAAAGTGGGGGAAGATCGAAAAAAACCATGTTGGGATCAAGGATATGTGGGATGCTGCACTTCCTTTTGCTGATTTTCGCGGGGTGCTACTAGCAGTCAACGATGCGGTAGAAGGCAAGCTCTCTGGTAAGTCTTACGAGTTGGCTTACTACCTCTATGGGGATCCTGAATATGCAGCGGTGATCAACCGAGGGGATAAAAGAGACCTGCTCTATGGCTTGCCCAATTTACCAGATGTGAGTTCTGAGAAAATGAGCGTTTCGGCCTATGCTGACAACATGGGGATTGTGCAATTGCGTTCCCAAACCGAAGACCGAGAGCAATCCGAGCAAATCCAGGCCGCACTGCACTACGGTTCGCATGGGGGCTATCACGGCCACTTCGACCGGACCAATCTGGTGCATATGAGTCGCTACGGTCGCAGTTTTTATGGCACTTTGATGTACTGGTATGGCTATGGTAGCTACCTCTACAAGTTTTGGAAGCAGGTATCACTCAACAAAAACATGGTGGTTGTGGATCAAAAAATGCAACAGCCTGTCAAGAACGCAAGATTGCTCTTTCACTCTGGAGAAATGATGCAGGCGACCGCTTTAGAAACGAATTCTAAATGGAGCTATGCACCCTATGGAGGAATTCATTACAACAGTGATCAGACTTTTGCCGAGAAAGTATGGGAGGAGGGTAGGTCGATCCCCGTGCCAGATGATGCACCAGCTTATTCTGAAGTGACTGGTTTTACTGAGCCAGTTATGCAGCGTAGAGCGATGGTCGTAATGGACGATTATATCCTACTGGCCGATTATCTCAAAGGCGAAGAGGATCACGAGTTTGATTGGATGTTTCAAGCCAAGGGTTTTAGAGCTATCGAGGCAGATCAGGTGGAGCTGGTCAGGCATACCAATCAGATGAATACGGATCCATTAGGTAGTGGACAATTCATCACGGACTGCAATTGGTACGAGGTAGAGGGCGTCTCCCGTACCAAGTTCGAAATGTGCTGGGGCGAAGGTTGTGACAATGAAGGCGTGCGCCTGCCACATAGCCTAGACGGCCCACTCCAAATCGACGTGATCAAGGCCTGGCCTCCCAAAGCAGAAATCATGATCGGTACGTCTACGGAAGGTTTTTATGTCAATAAACAACTGTGGTATACAGTCAGTGCCGATGGTCAGGAGCTACTCAGTGATAGCACGGGAGCATGGATACTGGGCAGCAAGGAGGTATCGCTGGATGTATCTGGAAGCAAACAATTGATCCTGACTACCAAGACACCAGGTCAGATCCGCAACAACACCATTTTCTGGGGAGATGCCAAGCTGGTAATGCGAGATGGTACTGAAGTATTCCTTTCATCTCTACCTGCACAATACGAAAATGTACTGCGTCCAGCTAGTGAGGGTAAGGATTACTATGGGGGACCGATCAAAATAGCAGGTGAGCCGATGGATAATTCCATTTCTGCACAGGCTGAAAATAACAAGGAAGCAGCGGTCATCACTTTGGACTTGAGTGGAATGGAAGTTGAACGATTTGAGGCAAAAATTGGAGGAGACTTTCCTCTGGGTGATGAAAGCGCAAGGTTGAAATCCATGGCAGTAAGAACGATGGGCACTCAAACCAGATACCTCACGATTATAGAACCGTATGAAAGCGAATCGATGATCGAATCGGTAGAGGCCAAAAATGAAAACGAACTCACTGTGACGCTGACTGATGGTCGCGTGCAGAAATTGCTTATCTCTGATATGGAATCCGAAGAAGGAGAAATAAAAGTAAGCGTCGAAGAATGGAAGGATGGAAAAATGATCAGAGCAGAAAGTACGAATTAGAAAATGACAACTGTGAAGGAATCTTTAATGAAAACAAACATGAAACTATTCGCTGGTAGAAGGAAAAGAACATTGAGCATGATGATGCTAGTCGGGTGGATAGTAGGGGGCACTGCTTGTCAGCAGCAGGAGACTAAAGTTAAGGTCTACGCAGCTCCAGAGGGTATCGAGTTGTCCGCAGCCTATCAGGTGACTGTGGAGGGGCAGGAATTAGCGATTTTCAAAACCAAAGTCGCCACCAAAGACCCCGTTCCACGTCTCAATCATTCAAGGAGCAGGTTTGGGTTTGCCTCCTTTGGTTCTTTCGACATGGGCGCTGAAGCAGTACAGGTGACAGTTACCTATCCCAAACCTGTTGATTCAGTAAAAATATTGCCTAGCTCTTTTGGGATCGAACCGACTATAGCAGGTAATACGGTCAGCTTTGAGGTGGCTCAACCTCAACATTTGACGATCGAGTTCAATGGTGACTGGCATGAGTCCCTGCACATTTTTGCCAATCCTATGGAGCAAAACGTACCAAGTTCGGACGACCCCAATGTGATCTATTATGGCCCGGGCGTACATGAGGTAACCCACGTCGAGGTAAAGGATGGCCAGACCGTCTATCTGGCTGGAGGGGCATACTTGCGCGCCGTGGTAGATCCTGACGAAGCAAAAATGGAGAAGGTAATCGGTCAGAATCAGACACCACCTACTTTCTTTTTGGAGGGCACGAATATGACCATTCGTGGGCGGGGGATCATCGATCAGTCGGCTATTCCTAAGAAGAAACGACGCTATACCATTTTTGCGCAGCACTCCGATCAGGTGAGCATCGAGGGCGTGACCATCGTCGACCCTAGCCACTGGACGATCCCTCTACAGGCATCGGACAATCTGCATGTCGACAATGTCAAGATCATCGGCTGGAGAGGCAACTCCGACGGGGTGGATATCTCCAACAGCCGTACCGCGCTGGTCGAAAATTGCTTCATGCGCACCTTGGATGATGCCGTAGTGGTCAAGTCTTTTCCCGGCAAGGGAGAGGTCAGAGACATACATACCCGAAAGATCGTAGTATGGAACGAGCTGGCGCATGCCCTGAGCATAGGCGCGGAGATCCATGAAAATGTAAGCAATATCCTCTTCGAAGACTGTGACGTGATCCATGATGTAGGGCGCGAGACTGCCTTGCGCATTTACCATTGCGATGATGCTTTGATCAGCGATGTTACCTTTCAAAACATCCGCGTGGAGGAAGCCCGCAGGCTGATCTCAGGCTGGATCGGCAAGACGCGCTGGACGGAGAGCGAGGAGCGCGGCAATGTGCGCAATGTGTTGTTCAAAGACATCGTGGCGACTTCCGCACCGATAGACACGACCCTCACGGGATTTCAGGACGGGACGGACTGGAAGCCCTACATCATCCGTGACCATGCCAGTATGCAGCTCATCGGTTTTGACGAAGAGCATACCATCGAAGGGGTGGTTTTCGACAATGTGGTGCTGGATGGAAAAAAGGTGACGGCTGATCAGGTCAAGATCAATGAGTTTGTGAAAGATGTGAATTTCGAATAGGTAATAAAGGAAAGAAACCATGCAAAGGAAATTGGGGGTGTACATTTTGAGTCTTCTGGCGGTTGTACAGATACAGGCACAGGCTGTGAAAGACACCGAAGGGAAGACTCACAAAGTGATCCAAGAAGTGGTGCGAATGCCTGCCGAAGATTGGCCAGTATTGACTAGCTACGATCAATACCATATCGCCAGAATTGCGATGCCCATTGGTGGTATAGGGACGGGTACGGTATCGCTGGGAGGTCGGGGAGATTTGAGAGATTGGGCGATTATGAACACTGGAGCCAATGGTTATATACCTACCAGTGAGCACCGTGGATACATAGGGCCATTTTTTGCGTTATTCACCCAGACAGCCGATGGCCAGCGTGCCACTCGTGCGCTCGAAGGACCCCTGGACGTGTCTTTATACGAAGGCCCTTTTGGGAGCAATACACCCAACCATGGTTTTCCTCGTTTCGATTCTTGCACTTTCAAGGCGGCCTATCCCTTTGGACAGGTGTTGCTTTCGGACAGCGATATGCCTCTGGATGTGAGAATAAAGGCATTTAATCCCTACATCCCTGGAGATGCTGATGCCAGCGGAATACCCATAGCGGTGCTCACTTATGAGTTGAATAATCCCTCGGATCAAGCCGTGAAGGCTTCTGTTTCAGGCAACATACCCAATTTTATAGGTATGGACGGGTCGGATCAGGAAATGAAAGGGAGAGGCTTTTGGACTGCTACTGGCGCAAAAGATAATAAAAACGATTTCCGCAAGGACAACGGGGTACAGGGAATATACATGCGCTCAGAGGGCGTGGACCAAGGCGATGATGCCTGGGGAACGATGGCCTTGACTACCTCAGTAGACGAAAAGATCACCTATCGGACCTCTTGGAGCAAAGACGAGTAGAGCAATGCTCGACTGGACTACTGGGATGATTTTAGTGCCGATGGACAGCTCGAAGGCCGCTCACCCAATGAGGATGATAGGCCTATGGGCTCGCTGGCAGTGGAGGTCACCGTGCCTGCCAATAGCAGTAGAGAGGTTACTTTTTACCTCACCTGGCACTTTCCTAACCGTATGAGTTGGTCTCCACTAGACGATGGTATAGACAATAGGTTGACGAATTATTATGCAACCCAGTATGCTGATGCCTGGGACGTGGCTGAAAAAGTGATCCCTCAAATCCCCGAACTTGAAGGGAAGTCTTTGCAATTCGTCAATTCCTTTGTGAATAGTGATTTGCCAGATGTGGTCAAAGAAGCCGCCCTGTACAACAGCAGTACGCTTCGGACCCAGACCTGTTTTAGAACAGCAGACGGCAAATTTTTTGGATGGGAAGGCACGAGTAATGTAGGCGGGATTTGTCATGGATCTTGTACCCATGTTTGGAATTACGAGCAGGCTACAGCGTTCTTGTTTAGCGGACTGTCTCGTTCAATGCGAGAAGTCGAGTATGGACACGCCACCGATGATTTGGGTATGTTGAATTTCCGAGTGGGATTGCCATTGGAGCGAGCCACTTACTTTGATCGCACGGCAGCAGATGGTCAAATGGGCAGCATCATGCGTATGTACCGGGATTGGCAGTTGAGTGGAGACGATGAACTATTGCTCAAACTCTGGCCCAATGTGAAAAAGGCCATGGAATACTGCTGGATAGAAGGAGGCTGGGATGCCGACAAAGATGGCGTGATGGACGGCTGCCAGCACAATACGATGGATGTGCAGTATTTTGGACCGAACCCGCAAATGGGCATTTGGTATCTGGGGGCACTGCGAGCATCGGAAGAAATGGCCAGATACACAGGAGATGTCAAATTTGCCAAAACCTGTCGTAAACTATTTGAAAAAGGCAGCAAATGGATCGATGAGAACTTGTTCAATGGCGAATACTATATCCATTTGATAGAAGCACCAGAAAGTATAGATGACATAGCACCATCGCTCCTCAAGGGGTTAGAATCCAAGGATCTTGGCAATCCGGATTACCAGCTAGGCGAAGGATGTCTGGTGGATCAACTGGTAGGGCAATATCTCGCACACATATGTGGACTCGGCTACCTTACCGATGAGCAAAACGTAAAGACCACCTTGCAGAGCATCATGAAATACAACTATCGAGACGATAGCAATTCGGATTTCAACAGCATGCGTTCCTTTGTGCTAGGAGATGAAAAATCCCTCGTGATGGCCAGCTATCCGGGCGATCGACCGAAACACCCCTTCCCCTATTTCACAGAAGCCATGACAGGATTTGAATACACTGCGGCTGTAGGGATGCTATACGAAGGGCAAACCGAAGATGGACTTTTGAATATCAAAAATATCAGGGATCGCTATGATGGTCTGAAACGAAACCCATTCAATGAGGCAGAATGCGGACATAATTATGCCCGCGCCATGGCAAGTTGGGGGGCAGTGGTCGCATTATCAGGGTTTCAATATTCTGCTGTGGATCAGTCGATGGCTTTTGCCCCTTTCGAAGGAAGTATGTTTTGGTCCAATGGCAGTGCGTGGGGCGTATGTACACAGTCCGATTCTACAGTAGAGCTGTCAGTGGCTCATGGATCGTTGTTATTGAGCTCTTTCTCTTTGACTGATGCGACCCAATTGACATTCGAAAAGCCACTAAAAATTCAGGCGGGCGAAAAGGCAGTTTTAGATATCAGATAAACAATACAACGGATTTTAGAAAGCTGATGAATAGAGAAAGAAAGAAAATTGGTCTGATGCTGGCCTTGATAATCATCACTTTTTGTGGATGTCAAAACGATTGGAAATCAGCATTTGATACTCAGCTTGCTGAGTTGGGCCATCGCAATTGGATTGTGGTTGCCGATTCGGCTTATCCTTCACAAAATTCGAAAGGGATCACCACGCTGGTAACAGGGGAAAGCCAAACAGAAATTTTGACCTACCTATTGCAGCAAATTGAATTAAGTCCTCATGTAAGGCCAAAAATTATGTTCGATCAAGAGCTGGCTTTTGTGACCGACCAAGATGCACCTGGAGTAGGGAGCTACAAAGAGGATTTAAATAGGATATTGGGTAGCAGTGAAGTTGCTGAGATGTCACACGAACAGATTATTGAGCAATTGGATCGTGCGTCGGAGATGTATAAGGTATTGATTCTCAAAACCAATATGACCATCCCCTATACCTCCGTTTTTATCAATCTGGATTGTGACTATTGGAGTGAGGACAAAGAAAAGCAATTGCGAAGTGTCATGGGCAAAGCAGAATAACGAAAGATATGAAAAGAAAAATAGGTTACTGGATCATTGGATTACTGTTGAGCCACAGCGCAATACAGGCAGCAGAAATAAAGGTCCATTCCATCACTGAATTAGCCAAATATGCAGCTCAGGATGGAAATATCGTCAGTATGCAGCCTGGCGTGTATCAAATGAAGGATTACCTGACCGAGAAAGTGGTGAAGAAAACGAAACCGGATGGTGTAGGCAGATATGCTATGATCGATTTTAGTGGTAGTGACAATACTTTTGATTTGACAGGAGTAACTATAGAAGTGGATACCGAACTCTTGAGCATTTTTAAGGCTCGAGTCATCGAATTATATGTGAGAGGAAACAACGTTCATATCAAAGGGCTTACAGTCACAGATATTGGCAATCACCCTACATTCAAAGGAGGTCATTCCATGACTGTAGCAGGAGACAATGTGAAGATAGAAAAAGTCACGCTCAATATCAGTGGTTCGTCACCTTATGGCTATGGCGATTTGTTGGGCAAAGGTGGAGGAGCACTCGTTCGTTTACAAAAGCATAGCGGGATGTGTATCGAAGGACTCAACGACAGCATAGTAGATAGTTCTATTTATTCGAAAGCCTTTGGTCACTGCTTTTTTGTGCAGGGCGGTCGAAATGTCTATTTCGAAAATTGCTACGCTGAAGGTGTGACCCGAACGACCGATGCGATGCTCGCCGAAACTTCGGGATTGGCGTATGACAATAGCTTTGCATCCGTATACACTAATTACAGCGGAGAGAAGTTGATCCCAAGAGGCTACACCAAGTCACTTAACGAATGTGGCTTTCGAATGTACGGAAAAGGTGGAGTAAAAGGGATCAAAACTGGAGCCGTGACAGCAGTCAACTGCAAGGCAAAAAACACACGCATCGGTTTTGCTTTTGGGAAGATCACAGACGATGTGTTGATCAAAGATAGTGAAACCATAGGGTGTGAAGTGGGTTACAATGTAGGGGGAGTCACGGTTCAAAATAGCCGTGGTGATGTTGCTCATGGTCCTTTGTTGTACGTGTATGGAGATCAACCATCCCATGTGGAGATGTTTCTTCTACCCACTGAATCTCAGACTACCGTACATGCTCTAGCACTCATCTCTGGCAATGACCATCAGGTAACTCTAAGCAAATGGAGAAATATGACAAGAGGACAATCGCACCCCATCAGAATCGGCACCACACGACCACCTGCCAACAATGGTTTTAGCCCTTTGGGCTCAGCATCAACCTCAAGGGTGGCACTTCATAACTCTACAGGTATGCCTGTGGAGCTCAATTCAGAAGCTAGCCGCAATAGGGTCGTTACTAACGGAGAGGTGGCCGATCTTGGGACAGATAATCATATAGAAGCTTCGTTGCTCGTGTTGGATGAATGATGAGCTCATAGTTAAATAGAGAATGGAGGTTTACTTTCTTTCCTATGTTATGAAATAAGCAGCATCAAGGCATTAGAGGCTGTTTTGGATCATATATATAGCTATTTGAACCATAAGTTATGCTCTTGGTTTGCATTCATGTCTAGTTTTAAATTTCATAATGACAGGTGATGCAGGACTTCCATAAAAATGGTTTTTATATGACTGATTTTGTAGGGTGGTATTGCTGTTGCCGAGTGAAAATATAGCATGATACGTAGGAGTACTTTTTTATTAATAGCCATGATTTCAATGGGGATAGCTCAAGCACAAAACCCCATATTCACACACTTGTATACCGCCGACCCATCGCCTCATGTATGGCCTGAGGATGAGCGCCTGTGGGTTTATACCACACGCGACGAGCCCGGGTCCAACAACCACTATGGCATGACCGACTACCATGCCTTCTCCACTACAGATATGGTCAACTGGACAGATCATGGACGTATCCTGCATTTAGACAATGTCGATTGGGCCGAGAGTCACGCCTGGGCAATGGACGCTGCTTATTATAGAGGCCAATACTATATCATCTACTGTATGAAAGAAGCCGGAATTGGGTTGTTCCGTACTGGGGTGGCGCGAAGTGATGTGCCTGAGGGGCCATTCACCGATCTGGGCTATGTCAAGGGGGTAGAGTTTGGTCAGGATCCGGCCATCTTTATCGACGAAGGGACACCTTACTTGTTTTGGGGGCATGACCGAAAATGTTTCGCAGCGGAGCTGAACGAGGATTTGATGTCTATCAAACCAGAGACCTATGTGGAGTTGACCTCACAATTGACACATGTATTCGAAGGGCCTTGGGTGCACAAGCGTCAAGACAAATACTATCTGACCTATCCAGGCCTGACTCCACGCAGATGGCCTGAGAAGATGTTTTATGCAGTGGCCGATCAGCCGTTGGGTCCTTATGATTATAAGGGAGTATTCATCGATGATTTCGAAGGGCAAAGTGGTACCAATCATGGAGGCACTGTTACCTACAAAGGGAAAGACATCATGTTTTATCACAGTGCCTGGTTGTCTGGGGGATTGAGCGAAACTCGTTCGGTGATGGCTGACTATCTGGAGTACGACAAGAAAGGAAACATCATCCCGATAGTCCCTTCCAAAGAAGGTTTGGGCAAAGCCAAGCGCACCAAAACGACCATACACCTGGAGGCGGAGAATGGTTTTGCTGCTGGCGGAGAACTCTACAATGTCTTTGTATATACCTGGATCAAAGGCTACAGTGGCAAGGGCTATGTGACCAACTTCGACAACCCCTACGATCACGTGACCATGCTGGCGCAAGTGGCCAAACCGGCCAAGTACCGTTTCAAAGTGAGGTACGCTTCGCCTGATGGTGAATCCAACCACGACATCCTGATCAATAGTCACCAGTACCGGGAGTTTAAGTTTCCCCAATCCACGGCGTTCACCACGATCGATTTTGGTATCGTAGAGCTCAAAGCAGGTGACAATCAGGTGAGAATATTCAAACGAAACTGGAAACCCTCCGAAGGGCAGCTGGCCATCGACTACATCGAGTTGGAGCAGGTGTTTGAGGACGAGCAATGATAAAACCCCAAGCCTCTAAGTAGAATGGCTATAGAGGCTGATTTTGAATTAGAATAAAGCAGATAAAGACATGAAAAAAATATTGATACTACTATTGGTGCTAGTGCAAGCTGGCATGACCTGGGCACAAAAACCGGTCACTGTAAGTGCAAAGTCCAAAGGAGAAAAGTTCGAACACTTTTGGAGCAAGAGTGTAGGGGCAGGGCGAGCCAACGAAGGCCTGCGTGCCGGATGGCTGGAGCAGCTGGAGATGGTACAGCAGAACTGTGGATTCGAGTATGTGCGATTCCATGGCATCTTCCACGACGATATGTTCCCCGTCTTCGAGAAGGATGGTAAGATCACCTACAACTGGCAGTACATCGACGATCTGTTTGATCGTATGCTGGATCTGAACGTACGACCTTTTGTGGAGTTGGCGTTTTTTCCTACCCCTCTAGCAGCCGAAAACAGCAAGACGCAGTTTTGGTGGAAAGCCAACATCACACCCGATGAGTCCAAGTACGATGAGTGGCACAATTTGGTACAGGCTTTTACGCAGCACTGTGTGGATCGCTATGGTATTGACGAGGTACTCACGTGGTATTTCGAGGTATGGAATGAACCTAACCTATACTATGGTTTTTTCGACGGGACTAAGTCACAGTACTTTGAGTTGTATAGACAATCTGTACTTGCTGTGCGATCGGTAGACGAGCGTTTGAAAGTAGGAGGGCCATCGAGTAGCAACTTCGTAGCAGATGGCAGGTACGACGGAGAGGTGGAGAGTAGAGATGGTGATTTGATCACCTTTACTGCAGACAATATCAACGACTTAGAGTGGAAAGGCTCTTGGATTGAAGATTTCTTAGCCTTTTGTGAAGAAGAGAAACTCCCGATGGATTTTATATCTACCCACCCTTACCCTACGGATTACCCATTCAACCCCACAACGGGCAAAGGGAAAGATTTTTCACGATATGTAAACTCCACAAAAGATGATATAGAATGGCTCAATGAGGTGATCAAAAAAAGTGCCTATCCTGATGCAGAAATCCACCTCACAGAGTGGAATACCAGCCCCAATAGCCGCGATGCGATGCATGACTTCTTGCCTCCGGCAGCTTATATAGCCAAGGTCAACCTGGACTGCATCGGTTTGACTAACTCGCTGGCTTTTTGGACATTCACCGATATTTTTGAGGAAAAAGGCGGTGGAGAAAGCATCTTTCATGGCGGATTTGGTATGATCAACTATCAGGGCCTGGTGAAGCCCTCGTATCATGCCTACCGCATGTTGCATCAGCTGGGCGATGAGCAACTTTACAAAAACGATTACCTCTTCGTGAGCCGAGATTCTGGCGATGGAAAAATCGTATCACTGGCTTACAACTACCCAGAAGACCACTACAAAGCAGTACCTTCAAGTATCCGAAAAATAGACAAATACGAAAATGGTAAAAGTAGACAACTGAAATTTAAACTCACTGATTTGAAACCAGGGGCACAGTTCAAACTAGAAGTGTTGGATTGGGAAAGCGGTAATATCTACAACTACTGGGAATCGATGGACAAGCCAGAGCCACCGACACGTGAGCAGATCAAGGTGATGAAGCAGTATGCAGAGAACCTAAAGACGGAACTTGTCACGGCGGATAAAAAGGGGAATATAGAGATTGATCGGGAGCTGACTCCATGGAGCTTGGTGCTGATCGAGCAGATTGATTAAGGGATTATGAAAAGAAATATTGAGTACGTATATGGGCTAGTCTTTTTGCTGGTATTGGGGTCTTGTGCTCCATCCAGCATGGAAGTGAAGTCAGATAGAGAGCACTTGAAACTGTGGTACGACGAGCCGGCACCCAACTGGAACGAGGCACTGCCTATCGGCAATGGTCGCTTAGGCGCCATGGTTTTCGGTGTGCCTGAGCAGGAGAATATCCAACTCAACGAAGGTACGCTTTGGTCAGGAGGGCCACATCGAAATGACAACCCCGAAACCAGAGATGTTTTGCCCGAAATGCGCCAACTGCTTTTTGACGGTAAGTACAAGGAAGCACACCATCTGGCCAACGACAAGTTGATATCCAAGACTTCTCACGGCATGCCTTTCGAGACCGCTGGCAACTTGTATTTCAAGTTTGATGGTCATGACAATTACAGTGACTATTATCGTGAGCTGGATATCAGTGGAGCCATCCAAAGGACAAGCTATACAGTAGGTGGAGTAGATTTTCAACGCGAGGTTTTTACATCTTTTGCCGATCAGGTATTGGTCGTGCGACTCACGGCGAGCAAACCAGGGCAGATTAGCTTCACTTCTACTATGGACCGTCCCAAACCGGAGTTGGTGACGATATCCACAGAAGGCAATGACCTGTTGAAAATGGTCGGTAGAAACAACGACCGAAAAAGCAATCGTCTGCCTGAAGATGCAGCAGGTACCGAAGGAAAAATCAAATTCGAAACACGGGTGAAGTTTTTGCCAGAAGGCGGAGAATTGATTGCAGGCGATACTTCGCTCACGGTAAGAAATGCCAACAGCGTGACCGTCTATGTTTCGATTGCCACCAATTTTGTCAACTATCAGGATGTTTCTGCTGATCAGCATGCGCGCGCAGTGGACTATCTCAATGCTGTCGACGGCAAAACTTATGAAGAACTAAAAACGGCACACACAAAATATTATCAGCAGTTTTTCGATCGTGTGGCGCTTGATTTGGGACAGACCGAAGAAGCAAATAAACCTACCGACGAGCGTATCAAAAACTTTAGTACGGTCAATGACCCGGCTCTGGCTGCATTGTACTTTCAATACGGACGTTACCTGCTGATCAGCTCATCACAGCCTGGTGGGCAGCCAGCCAACCTGCAGGGGATCTGGTGCAACGAGCTCAACCCGCCATGGAAGAGTGCATACACCATCAATATCAATACAGAAATGAACTACTGGCCGGCCGAGGTGACGAATCTACCGGAGATGCACGAGCCGTTGATCGAGATGGTCAAAGAACTGTCCGTAGCAGGCCAGCAGACCGCTGAGGTCATGTATGGCGCTGACGGGTGGGTCACCCATCACAATACAGATCTGTGGCGTATCTGCGGACCTGTAGATGGTGCTACCTGGGGCGTATGGCCTATGGGCGGGGTGTGGCTGTCGCAGCACCTATGGGACAAGTACCAGTATAGCGGAGACTTGACCTATCTGCGAGAAGTATACCCGGCCATGAAGGGGGCGGCGCAGTTTTGTCTGAGTGCCTTGGTGCCTGAGCCGGAGCATGGATGGCTGATTATTTCACCCTCCACTTCACCCGAAAACCGCCCAGCGCATTTTCCCAATATGGTCAATATCCAGTACGGCGCTACCATGGACAATGAGTTGGTATTTGATATCCTGACCAAGACTGCCGCAGCGGCCAAGTTGCTAGGAGAAGATGCGGAGATCATTGATGAAATAGAACACACCTTGCCGCAGCTTGCACCGATCCAAATCGGGCAACATGGGCAAATCCAGGAGTGGATCCAGGACTGGGATGATCCTGAGGACAAGCACAGGCATGTCTCGCATCTCTATGCTTTGCAACCGTCCAATCAGATATCACCTTATCGCAATCCAGAGCTTTTCGAGGCAGCCAAGAATGTGCTGATCTACAGAGGTGACCCATCTACCGGTTGGTCGATGAACTGGAAAATCAACCTCTGGGCGCGACTACTCGACGGCAATCATGCCTACAAGCTCATGGGCGAACAGATCAAACTTGTAGGCAGACCCGATTCGCCCAAAGGGGGCGGCACTTATGCCAATATGCTCGACGCACACCCTCCCTTCCAGATCGATGGCAACTTTGGATTTACCTCTGGTCTAGCCGAAATGCTGCTACAGAGTCACGATGGTGCCATTCACTTGCTGCCAGCCCTGCCTGACGTCTGGAAAGAGGGCAAGGTGACCGGACTCAGAGCCAGAGGAGGTTTTGTGATTGAGTCTATGGAATGGAAAGACGGACAATTGGTGGAGGCCAAAATCCGCGCTACGCTAGACGGCAACCTCAGAGTTCGGTCATACAGTGCATTGACCTTGGATAGAAAAAAACTAAAGCAGGCGAAAGGAGAAAATCCCAACGCTTTCTACCAGACGCCAGAGATCCAGCAGCCATTGATCTCCGAAAAGGCCAAGCTAGAAGGGTACACACCACCTAAGAGTAATGTCTATGATATCGAGATGCAGTCTGGTGACCAGATTACTTTGATAGGAAAATGGAAAAAAGAGAAATGAAAAATACAATGGGACTAGTTCTACTAGTAGGTTGCTTGGTTCTGGGGTTTTTAGGCTGTGAGTCGACATCATTGCCGCAAAAAGATTCCCGACCCAATGTTATCTTCGTCATGCCGGATGATATCAGCCACAGCGCATTTTCATACTACAAAGAAAATGCCCCTCAAACGCCCAATATTGACAATTTCGCAAAGGAGTCGGTTCGACTCACGGATTTTCATGTCTCGCCGAGTTGTTCGCCTACCCGGGCGGCATTGCTCACCGGTAGGCCCGCCGATGTAGTGGGCGTTTGGCATACGATCAATGGCCGCAATATGATGCGAGCCGACGAAATCACCATGGCGGATATCTTCAAAGCGAACGGCTATGCGACAGGTTTGTTTTTCAAGTGGCATTTGGGAGACAATTACCCTTTCCGTCCGAAAGACCGTGGCTTTGAGCATGTAGCTTGGATCAAAGGTGGAGGCACGGGACAGCAGCCCGACTACTGGGACAATACCAATCAAACCGCCAGCGTGTGGGTCAACGATGAGTTGGTCAAAATGACCGATGAAGACGATGGTATAGAAGGCACTTTTACGACCAATTTCTTCATGAACCGAGCCATGGATTTTATGGAAGAAAACATCCAGAATAAGAAGCCTTTCTTTGCCTACATACCGCTAGGTACGGCCCACGCACCTCATGTGATGCCACCAGATGCGCGCGAAGGTGTGAGTGCCAAAGTGGGTACCATTGAGAACATTGACAAGAACTACGGGCGCTTGCTGCAATTTTTGGAGGACAAAGGTATTGCGGACAATACCATTGTAGTTTTCACTACTGACAATGGTGCGGGGGGCTATCTGCGTGGAGGCAAAGGCTCCAACTATGATGGCGGGACTCGAGTGCCTTGTTTTGTTCGCTGGCCCAATGGACACCTGGGAGGCAAAGGCCAAGGCCGAGAGGTCGACGCATTGACTGCCCACATAGACTGGTTGCCTACTTTCATGGATGTATTGGGATTGAAGGATTTGGGAAACAGACCAGAGAAACTCAAAATCCGGGGGCGCAGTATTCTGCCATTTTTGGATGAAGATCCGACCAATGACCCTCAAGATTACAAAAACAGAGCGGTCACGATCAACGACATGTGGACGGAATTTCCCCAGAAATACAAAAAGCTATCAGTCAAAAAAGACAACTGGCAGGGAGATCAAATTGTGAATAAATGGCGTTTGATCCGAAACAGTAGCGATACGGATTGGGAACTCTACGACGTGCTGGTAGATCCCAAACAAGAAAACAATATCATTGACAATCCCGCCTATACCGATGTGGTGGCTGAGCTACAGCAGGAGTACGAAGAGTGGTGGCAATTGGTCGACGAGCGATCAGACGAGTACACACGCATCATAGTAGGTAGCGAAGAAGAGCCCGAGTCTCATCTTTTGGCGCATGATTTTCATGGTACGGTCATCTGGAATCAGGACAATGTAAAAAAGGGATCGACGGGTAGTGGCTTTATTGCGGTCGAATTTGATCAATCTGGGACTTACGAGTTCGATCTGCGCCGCTGGCCCAAAGAGATCGAGGACGAAACCACCCTGAGTGCTGCGGGCCCTGGTCAAGCACTGGGTATTGCTACAGCACGGATCAAAATATGGAATGGCGAAGAGGTCTTTGTAGACCAGACCAAACAAGCAGATCCAGAGGTCGATGGTGTAGAGTTTAGGATCGAAAATCTGCCCAAAGGGCCGGCTTTCGTTCAGACTTGGTTTTACAATGCCGCTGGCGATATGGAGGGCGCCGTTTATTACAACTATGCACAACTGACCGATGAATAGACTAAAAACACTTCTTGTTATTTTGTCTCTTGTCAGCTACCTGACGGTAGATGCTCAAGAGGATAGTGGGCTCCATCTAGGCATAGCACCTGTAGACGGAGGCCTGCAGATGGAGGACTATTGGGTATGGGGCAGCTCGGTGGTCAAAGGCGAAGACGGCCAGTACCACATGTACGCTTCACGATGGCCCAAGTTCCTACCCTTTCACCCAGGGTGGATGATCAGATCGGAGATCGTACATGCCGTGTCGGATACACCCGAGGGGCCATACCGCTTCAGTGATGTGGCACTTGGCTATCGTGGGGCGCAGTACTGGGATGGTAGATCCTGTCACAATCCTAAAATCGTCAAACACGAAGGCAAGTACCTGCTCTACTACATGGGGTCGACCCATCCTTTTGAGGAGGTCACGCCGGACAATGTGGCGGATTTCGATCTGCAGAGCAAATGGTGTATCGTTGGGCGCTGGCGCAAGCGGGTAGGACTGGCGATAGCCGATAGTCCGTATGGCCCTTGGCAGCGGCTCGACGAGCCCATTTTAGATGTCAAGCCGGATTCATTTTACAGCTTTCTCACGTCCAATCCCTCTCCGCTCATCAAGGAAGACGGGTCCGTCGTCCTGCTGTTCAAAGGTAGAAGCTACAGGGAGGACGAGCTCACCCACAGCGATCAGTTCATTGGCGTGGCAACAGCTTCAGCTTACGATGGAGACTACACCGTGGTGGGGGATGAGCCTGTTTTCTCTTCCGAGCAATTCGGTGAAGTGGAAGATCCACATCTGTGGAGTGATGAGCAGGGCTTTCACATGATTGCCAAAGACATGACAGGAGACATCATCGGCGATGGCAACCACCATGGAGGCGTGCTCGCGCACTCTGAGGATGGCATCCATTGGGTGCTGGACGAAAACCCGCTGGCCTACACCCGCACAGTAACCTGGGACAATGGCCAGACCATCAAGCAAGGACAGCTCGAAAGACCATTTGTGTTTGTGGAGGATGGCCAGCCGACGCATATCTTTTTTGCCACCATGGACGGCCCAGGTGGTTTTGGCAATGGGACGAAAACATGGAACATGGTGATCCCAGTAGTAAATGACAAGGAGGATTTGAAATCAAAAAAGCAATGATGAAGCAAATATTTGGGGTACTGGCGGTGTGTATAGTATTCGCCGCGTGCCAGACCAAGACAAAGCCAAGTGAAACCGATACGATACTCGTTTACAGCCTTACAGAATGGAAGCAGTATCTCGACAAAAGCCACGTTCGGGTCAAGCTACAGCCAGGCAACTACCAAATCGACGAGGCGGACAATATACGGTTCATCAGGATCACGGGCGATGATGCCTATTTTGATCTCAGAGGGGTGAGGTTTATGGTCGATACCAAGCTCTTTAGCCGGCCCGACCTGGCCAAAAGCGACGATGGCAATAGCATGTACTGTGCCATAGAGGTGTCGGGCGATCGCGTCACCCTCGAAGGCTTGTACATCGAGACCTATGGCGATACACCGGGCCGACAAAGCAAAAACAAGATGTTTAATATCGTGGGAGAGGGTGATGTGTTGAAAAATGTGGAGGTACGCACGACCGGTTCTAGCCCTTGGGGCTTTGGCTACTTGTATGGCCTAGGAGGCGGTGATGTACGCAAGATGAACGGCATCCGTGTAGGCTATCCCGCCAAAGATGTGAAACTGCTGGGATGTAAAGTGCACATGCGAGCCATGGGGCATGCGATCTTTTTGCAGGGAGCGGAAAACACGCTGATCGAAAACTGTCACGTGGATGGATTGCTCCGTACCACTGATGCCATCCTGGCGGAAACCTCAGGCTATGCTTTTGACCGAGATTTTTATGCCGGCAAAGGAGGCTATGTGGAGGGCACTATGATTCGCGAAGATGGCAAGATCATGCCAGGAGAGATCGTCTCCCTGAGCGAGGACGGCATACGCATGTACCCAGAGTACAACGGCCACAAAACAAAAAACACAACCGTGAAGAACTGTACGGTCACCCAGATGCGTCGCGGGATTTGCACGGGTCTGAGTACGTCAGGCGACAAGGTGATCGACTGTGTAGTGCGCGACTGTGTGGCCACCGGCTACAATGTAGGCAATGCCGATACTTTGATCAATTGTAGCGCGGATGCCAAGTATGCAGAGGCTTTTTGTGTGCCCTATACCAACGCCAAAAATGCCTATGTAGAGATGAACATCCTCGACAGCCGCAACGGGATGGCCAACGATCTACTGGCCAAGATCAATGGAGAAGGCCACCACGTGATCGTGAAAACGGCCAACGAAGACTACATCCCCTCGTCGATGGCCATCAAGCTGGCTTCATGGCAAGGGTATGGTAACTTTAATAAAAAAGCCACGCCCCTCGCCACAGATGTTGTGCTCGATAATGAGACAAATTGCAAAGTCCTTTCTTATCCAGGTGTGAAGGATACCGAAATAAACAGTAAGGGTGAAATAATAAAAGAAGCGAAGCAAGATCAACGACTCATTATCAATTAGGATATCGAGTACTGGTTCGGGGGAGTATGGACGTATCGTA
This sequence comes from Reichenbachiella agariperforans, assembly GCF_900142205.1. Taxonomy (GTDB): domain Bacteria; phylum Bacteroidota; class Bacteroidia; order Cytophagales; family Cyclobacteriaceae; genus Reichenbachiella; species Reichenbachiella agariperforans. The sequence goes on along the minus strand of NZ_FRAA01000001.1, from coordinate 1,437,502 downwards.
TCGAGAAAAATAGATCAATAGGAGATTAGATTTAACAAAGATGAATGATAAAATGAAACTGTCTGTTTTCATGGTCAGCCTGGTGGTGAGCCTGAATGCGTTTGCCCAGACTACCGTCAATTCCCTTGATGAGCTGATGCCTCATCTGACTCAGGATAGTGTGGAGGTAGTACTCAAGCCGGGAGTCTACACCATTTCTGCCAAAGAGGTAAAGAAGGGCAAATACAATGCACAAACGCAAATCAAGAACAACTCCAATGTTTTGTTGCTGTTTACTGGGAGTCATAGCGTGTATGATTTTACGGATGTGACCATTCAGGTCGAGACCGAGGTTTTCTCTTCTTTCCCGAATGGGGATGAATTTTACGAGATGCAGATCATCGGCAATCACAACGTGTTGAAGAATTTGACCCTTATAGACAAAGGGTCTGTCCACGATGCGCCTACTCGGCGAGGTACTAACATCGTGATGGATGGGGCGAGCAACCGTGTCGAAGGTTTTCATATCACGACCAGAGGAGCCTATCCCTATGGCTATGGCGAGGCTTTTGGCAAAGGAGGGAAGAGTGTGATTCCGCACAGGAAGCATTCCTCTTTTCTCGTAAGAGGCTACAAAAACCACGCGAAAAACTGCACGATCATACACCGATCTTATGGTCATGCGATTTTTATGCAGGCTGCCGATTGGCCGATCATTGAGGGCTGCTATGTAGAAGGCGCGATGCGCTCTACTGACGACATGTGGGCAGAGAAGGGCACAGGATCTGATGCCGACAAAGTAGACTTCAAGACTGTGTGGGGCTATCCGCTGCCCAAAGGCTATATGCTGTGCTTGGGCGAAGAGGGAATTCGCGCGTACAACGGTGGCGAGACCATCATCGACGGTGTGGAGTACCGCCGGGGTACCTCCAATCCTACCATCATCAACTGCACGGTCAAGAATATGCGCGCAGGGGTCACACTGACCCATGCGACGGGTCAGAAGTATGTATCTGGCACGACTGTGATAGGTTGTGAAAGAGGATTTTGTATCGGTACGGGAGATATTGTGGACTGCTATGCCGACACCCAGCATGGTCCGGCTTTGGGTGTGGACTATACAAGTGACCAGGGCATGACGGCAGACATCACTCTGCTGCCCTATGAAGGGGCGAGCTACAACGGCAGTGGCCATGCAGCCATCATCATAGGTAGCAACCACAAAGTCACACTACGCAATGCAGTACCCGATCCTGACCAAAATCTCAAAATCAATATCGGAGGGGACAACCGCACCATCGGTATGCTAGGCAAAGATGAAAACTACTCCGCCTCCAATATCGTCCTGCACAATCTCTCTGGCTATCCTGTCGTACTCGACGACAACAGTCGAAATTGTACTGGTGTCTCCGCAGGGGAGGTCATCGACCAGGGAGAGAACAACCACGTGTTTGACAAGGATATGGACTAAGGGTAATGAGTCTGAAGGAATAAAGGCCAATCGTGTGATCAACGATTGGCCTTTGTTTTGATACGAAAGGAGTCTCTCGGGGCAAATACAACTGTACAGTGATTTGGGCTTGATTTGGAGACAAGGATGTCTGGTTGATTTCTATTTTGGCTTGTGTGATATGCTCGTTGCTACATCAGTATGCGCGATTGATTTTCCTGTTTTTAGTTATACAATGCTTGTAACACGTTAAAAATGAGCTGTTTTCATGTTTTTTGTGAGTCATGTGTTATCAATATTGACTCATGAGTCATGCATTCTTTCTGTGCTTATCAGAATATTTGAGATAAGCATATTATGAATTTTTAACTAAACAAAAAGAAGCATGAAACGAAAGACTATTACTCATGCTGTGTACGATTGTGTACATAGCAAACTAAAGCGGCTGGTGGCACTGGCCGTGTTATTGCTCACGATGACGACTGTTTACGCGCAGACTACCGTCAGTTCATTAAGTCAATTGATCCCCTATCTGGATGACGACAATGTCAACGTCAAACTCGCCCCTGGCACGTATAGTGTGACAGCCAATGATGTGAGTACTGGGGCCATTGGCAAGTACTGGCAAGGCACGACTCACCTAGGCAATTCTTTCAATGTTTTCCTCTTTGAAGGAGACAACAGCACGTATGATTTTACAGGTGTCACGATCAACATCGAAACCGAAACAGCACAGTCTGTAGGCAATGTGGATTTTCATGAGTTTCGTATCATAGGTAGTGATAACGTAATACTGAACCTGACAGTAGTCGATGATGGTTCGGTGAATGATCAGCCTACCAAAAGAGCGACAAATGTAGTACTCGATGGTGCCAATAACCGATTGGAGGGATGTCATTTTACGGTGAGGGGTTCTTACCCATATGGCTATGGAGATATTTTTGGCAAGGGTGGAAGTAATGTCATTGCCCACAATAAGCGTAGCGCTTGTTTGATCAGAGGAAATTCCAACCATGTGAAGAACTCTACCTTTATCTGTCGCTCGTATGGACACGGTATATTTTTTCAGGGAGCGAATGATCCGATCGTAGAAGGCTGCTATGTAGAAGGAGAATTGCGGTCTACCAATGAAGTATTGGCAGAGGAAGGTTCGGGAAGCCCTGCTGACAATGTCGATTTTCAAACGATATGGGGCTTTAATTTGAATGACATCACTGGCAACTATTATTTCAGTTTGCAAGAAGACGGCATCCGATCTTACAATGCAGGGGAGACTGTCATAGATGGTGTGGAATACGACCGAGGGGTAACTAACGCTACAGTACTGAACAGTACAGTGGTCAAGATGCGCTCAGGCGTGACGATTGGATGGGCATCAGGGACCAAATATGTCGAGAACTGCACGGTACTGGCATGCGAAACAGGCTATTGGGTAGGAGCCAACACCAATGTGGTGAATTGCGATGGTGACGCTTCTATCGGCGCACTGCTATCAGAAGATGTCGCTAGAAGTAACTCCAACATTGAAATCACACTTTTGGACAATCATGTCACCCCATTGAGCGGTGAAGTAACAGCCATTTATTTTGCAGGTACAGATCATGAGGTCACAATTCACGATGGGACCACTTCTACGATGAGCAATATCGATATTCTCATCGGTGGTCAGCGAAAAGCCCATCGGTTCATGACTGGCAATGGTTCTACCACCGAAGGTTACTATCACAACGCAAACAATATCACCTTTACCAACAATACCAACTATGCCATCGTGGTGGGAGACAAAGCCACGAATACCGATATCACTACTTGTGGCACGGTCACAGACAATGGTACAGGTACTTCGGTAAATTACCAAACTTGCACCAACGACAATATAGCACTTGGTAAAAGCACTTCGCAATCCTCTACCGCGCATGGAGGGCTCTCTTCCCGAGCAGTAGATGGCAATACGAGTGGGGTATGGTCTCATGGCTCAGTCACGCATACCAACGCAGAATCGAACCCATGGTGGGAAGTAGACCTGGGAGGTGCCTATGAGGTCGATGAGATTGTTTTGTACAATCGGACCAACTGCTGTATGGATCGGCTGAGCAATTTTACCGTCTCGGTGATGAATGGTAGCACGACTACCTGGAGTCAGACCTACAGTGCCTATCCTAATCCATCGCAGACCATCCAAGTAGGCGGGGCACAGGGCGAAACAGTGCGGGTACAACTCAACGGTTCTAGCAACCCATTGTCTTTGGCTGAGGTGCAGGTATATGGTACGGTCGCCTCTACTGTTGGTGGAGATTTTCAGTTGGTCAAAAGGAACGCAACGGGTTTTGCTATCGATGGCGGTGGCAACAGCAGTGCAGAGGGCCGGAGTGTAGAGTTGTATACTTATGTGCAGCACGATAACATGACCTGGACAGAAATCTCACGAGGAGGTGGGTATTATTCTTACCAAAAGTTGAATAGCACAGTTTGTATCGATGGAGGTAGCGGAGGGGCCAATGGTCAGGACGTAACGCTCGAGACATGCAACGCCAATGATTACAATCAGCACTGGCTGAAAATAGACGCTGGAAATGGACATTACAGGCTAGAAAAACGCGGTACCAACTTCTCTCTTGATGGTGGAAATAATGGCGCAATAGACCAGAATGTATATCTATGGACATCAAGCACAACCAATCAAAATCAGCAGTGGAGGTTTGATGATGTCAGTGCTGGTGCAAGATTCCGAGATGAGCCTCTGGATGAGTTGGCGTCTAGCGCATTCACTTTTTATCCCAATCCAGTAAGTTCCAGACTGACGGTGCAATTGACAGAAAGCAGCTACCAACAATTCGTGATCTACAATGTCAACGGCATGGTGGTGAATCAAGGCAAGGTAGCGGATGATATGAGCAAGCTGACGATAGACATGGATCATCTTGATGCTGGTCTGTACGTCCTCAAATTCAGCGGAAACAATGCCAGTAGAAGCATGAGAATCATAAAGGAGTAATTAAAAAAATTATTGAATAAATAATCTCTAACTTAAATCTATTCAAAATGAAAGAACTATTTCTTTTGACCGCATTGGCGCTATGCCTAATGTGGTCTCATCAGTCAAATGCCCAAACATATGTAGGGCATGATTTTAATGGAGACTTTGGTCCATTTGAGCGTACATACTCATCAATGTCTAACAGGGTAAACTTTGTAAGCAATCGTATTCAATGTGATTGGTGGGAGGGGTTATATGATGGTGGCAACACTTCCAAAAAATCAGAGTTCAGGATTGATAATAATGATTGGACATATACCCAGGAATTCTGGACAGGGTTTTGGATGAAAATTCACACCAATACATTTGCAAATAGCTCCAATACAGAAATGAGTGTGTTTCAGATATGGGGTTTTAGGCCTGATGGAGCTGCAAACCATTATGTTCATCTTGAATATAATAGTGACGGGCAGTTGATCCTGCAACACCGGTATAATATCACTGCCACCTATGACAAGGTTATCCAAAACAACTTTCCAAAAGGCAAATTTGTCAGAGTTGTGATGCGTATCAAGTTAAGGGAATACAACAAAGGTATTGCTCAAGTGTGGATAGATGATGAACTAAAGTTAGACCGATCTGACCTGATTTTAGGTTTCGGTGATCAGACGGCCGCCAGTGGCCAGGTTAATGGGTCGTATTCTGTGCCCGGTTCATGGGGTATATATGCTTATGATAATGCAAATTATGTGAACAATGAAACTAGAACCGTTACATACGATGAAGTCAGTATTTACCGAGGTGCTAATGGATATGATATTGTGAACCCGCTCAACTGCTGTGATGGCGGTAGCAATAGTAGCGGAGGAGATTTCCGTTTTGTTAAAGGCAATGCCACAGGCTATGCGATAGATGGCGGAGGTAATCACTCTAACGGTGCTACTATAGAATTGTATACAAATGTCAATCATAATAACCTTACCTGGACTGAAATAGATCGAGGTAATGGTTACTATTCTTACCAGAAAAAGGGAACCAATTATTGTATAGATGGAGGAAGCGGAGGTGCCAATGGGCAAGACGTTTATCTATGGAGTTGCTCTGACAATAATCAAAACCAGCATTGGAAGAAGATAGATGTTGGGGGTGGTCATTATCTTTTGCAGAAAAGGAATGCACCTAACTATGCCATTGATGGTGGCGGTGGAGGTGCCATAAACCAAAATGTCTATCTCTGGACGATGAACACAAATAATCAGAATCAACACTGGAGATTTGATGCCGTAAGCTCCAGCGCTAGAGAAATCTCAAATCTGGAACCAGAGATTTTAGAATCAGCAGAGCTCAAGCTCTACCCCAATCCTGCAAGTGATCATTTGACTGTTGAGTTATCAGAGCATGCATATCGATCATTTGTGCTTTACAACATAGATGGTAAAGTATATAAAGACGGGGATATTGATCCCGATTTGCAAACCTTGGATATTGATCTCAATGCACTCCATTCGGGTGTGTATATACTCAAGTTGGAGGGTGATAGCACAGCTAAGACCCTAAAGGTCATGAAACAATAGATAAATGAAAATCATGGTAGGTGTACATGTAGTGTACATCTGCCATGATATTTATTCATTATCAAGCCAAACATACTTTTTGGATGATGATTTATACGTAGTGACCCATGAAGGATACGCTAGTAATCCAGTTTCCCTGATCTTGCTACAATACCAGAGGAATGTTATGATTCATGACTATCTGATAGGACTATAGTATTAGCATCAAATTGATCGTATGATCTGAGTTTGACTATTCTCTAGTAGAGGACAAAAAATGAGTATGATATGAAAGAAAAGTTACAAATAATGAAAAAATCCGTGTGGAGCAGATTGTGTTTGATCCTTGCTATTTTATTGATTGGTAGCCAATCCATGGCGCAGTTGATACATCCAGGTATTTCTCACAAGAAGTCTGATTTGGATCGGATGAAAGCAATGGTCGAGGCGGGAGAGGAGCCATGGGCGAGCAGTTTCGAAAAGTTCAAAGAGCAAAGCTCGGCCAGCTACAATTACAATGTCAATGGTAATTTGTCCATCACCACTTTGGACAATGCGGCTGATAGTAGGTTTTTGAATGACGGCTATGCGGCCTACCACAACGCCTTGATGTGGTACATCACAGGAGACGAAAGACACGCGCAAAAATGTGTTGAAATCTTCAATGCTTGGGTGAATTTGACCAGTACTGGAGGGATAGCCCTTTCTCAGGGACGTGGACCTTGGAAGATGTGTGAAGGAGCGGAAATCATCAAACATACCTATGATGGCTGGTCAGAAGAAGACCAAAAGAAATTTGGCGATATGTTGGTGTACCCAGGATGGTCTGGTACCGAAACCCCGACGGGTTCTACTACCTTCTATTGGGGCGTGTATCAAGGAGACCCTTCGAGACATGGCAACCAAGGACTCTTTGCCTATCGGTCACTCATGGCGATGGGTATTTTTCTAGACAATGAAATAATCTACGAAAGAGCCTTGCGATACCTCAAAGGATTGCCGCATAGAGCGGATGATTTGCCTTATCCATCAGGCCCACCAGTTACAGAGCCATTGACGACAGGCAATGAATACTACGAAGAGTTTCGGCAGGTGAGTATAGGTAATGAAATTGAGGATTATGGTTATAATGAAGTAATAGAAAACTACATCTATGAGAATGGCCAATGTCAGGAAAGCTCAAGAGACCAGACACATACGGTAGTGGGAGTTTTGATCATGAATTGTATCTCTGAAATGGCATGGAATCAAGGGGATGATCTCTATGGTCACCTAGACAACCGACAATTGTTGGGCTTGGAGTTTACCATGCGATACAACCTGAGTTGGGAGCATGCTTATCCCGATCAACCCGAGCCCTGGGAGCCTACGGTAGAAAGCGGAGAATACATTCAAAGGACTGACAGATCAGGGAGATGGAGGTCATTGAAAATCAATCCTTATGTAGCGAATAACCTTGAACCAGAAAATTTTGAAAGAGGAACGAATACGCTAATGCCCATCTATGAGATGAACTTGGGGCATTACAAAGACCGAATGATGCTCCCTAGCGAAGATTATAAGTGGATGCAGCGAGGTTTTGAGGTGATGACAGAAGAGATCGGTGTAGAAGATGGAAAAAATGCTGTTGATTATCCTGGCTGGGGTGGGTTGAAGTTTCGTCGTGTCAGCCCTGGAGATCCAGTGAGTGGCTATGATGAGGACGGGTTGCCCATGTATCAGATGAATGTGGTACCGGGAAGTATTGAAGCGGAAAATTTCGATCACTTTGCGCTCAGTGGTGAAGGTAAGGTGTATCATGACGTGGATGACTCCAATACAAGTGGAGAATATCGTACGGACGAAGGGGTAGATATAGCTGTTTGCTCAGAGGGCGGTTACCAAGTGGGAAGTTTAGAAGATGGAGAATGGATGACTTATACCGTACAGGTACCAGCTACTTCTCTGTACAACATCTCTATTAGCTACGCATCGGCGAGTGCTGGGGGGAAAATTAAATTTTCATTCAGCAATGAGGAGGTGACCGAGGAAATCACGGTCCCCAATGGCGTGGGCTATTCAACTGGCCTGGATGATTGGCAGGATTTGGCGATTGCCAATGATGTGATCTTGAGGCAAGGCGTACAGCCTATGAAAATCAGCATCAGCGGAACCTCAGATTCTTTTGTGCTCAATAGTATAAGTATCGAAGATGGCAGTCCACACGAATGTGAAGGAGGACTGGCAGCTGTGGACGCGTCGGATCGTTTTGTCGATGGCGTCAACTACAGTTATTATGAGGGCACTTGGGACAATCTACCAGATTTTGAGCGGTTGTCACCAGCGGCTACTGATATCGCTGATGAGATAGGGCTGATAGAAGGGGTAGATGGAGAGCAATATGCTTTGGTGTTCGAAGGGCACTTTTCTATTCCTATCAATGGTACTTATACCTTCTATACTGAATCTGCCGATGGGTCTCGATTGCTTGTCGATGGAGTGGAAGTAGTGAACAATGATGGGGTACATGATGCGGTAGAGGCTTCTGGCGAGGTTTGTTTGGACGAGGGGTATCACCAGATAGTGGTAGAGTACTTTCACAATGCAGGAGACCAGGCGCTAGCTGTCATGTATGCTGGTCCTACCGTAAGCAAACAAGTGCTTAGCGAAACATATGCTACTGGTGCGTGCGACAATGAACCCGTAGAGACGCCGGATAATCTGGAGGAGGGGATCAGCTATGTGTACTACGAAGGACAATGGAACTCGCTACCGGATTTCTCTACACTGACCCCAGTGGAAGCAGGCAACCTGGACCAGATCAGTCTTAGTCCGAGTAGGGTTGATAATTACTTCGCCATGACCTTTGATGGTTATATCAATATAGAGGAAGAGGCCGATTATACTTTTTATGTCAGTTCTGATGACGGCTCCAAACTGTACATCGATGACATGGAAATAATAGACCATGATGGCTTGCATGGTGCTGAGGACGAACGGTCAGGCAAGATATGTCTCAATCCAGGTTATCATCATTTGTACATCGAATATTTTGAGGCGACAGGGGGCAACTCCATCTCTGTGATGTACGAAGGAGGTAATGTAGCGAAACAGCTCATCTCTGAGGTGTATACAGGGCCCGCACACGAAAAAATAGCGCAGGTGATTGCTTTCCCTGAGTTTCCAAAAGTAGTGGTGGGAGATGATGATTTTGATCCAGGAGCTACGGTGGACTCAGGACGTCCACTGAGTTACACCAGTTCCAATCCTTCGGTAGCTACCATCGTAGCGGGGAAAATTCATGTTGTCAGCAATGGGATTACGACAATTACTGCTTCGCAAGAGGGGAGTTGGGAATATGCTCCTGTAGAAACGTCTCAGGAACTCAATGTATATAGCGTAGCGGGGTGTGAGCTGCCCTGGACGATGCCCACAGTGGTAGTCAAAAATCAAACCTATGAATTCACCTCGGAACCGATCGATATTTCTTGTGTGTCGAGTGTCTCTATTTACCTCAAATTGTTGGCGACTAGTGGTTTGACAGCTGATGATTTTGTCAAGGTTTCTTATCAAGTCGATGGTGGAGAAGTATTGGCTATGCTAGAATCGACAGGAGCGGACTCCAATGGAGAATTTTCATCAGATGAGATCACAGGAAACAACGTACGAGTGATCATCACAGCGTCGAGCAGCACCCCCAATGGGACCTACCAAATGACTGACATATCGGTGAAAGAATATACGATAGAAGAACCGGTTTTGTCATCAGACCCTGAGGCCAGTGGGGTGGGAGTCTATCCTAACCCCGCCAGTGAGACCATGACGATGAGTATCAATAAAGGGGTGTACAGTACATACAGAATCTTTACTATCCATGGCCAAGTCATGAAGGAGGGCAAGATTGCTCCGAGCTCATCTCAGGAAATCATGGATATCAGTGCATTTCCTCAAGGGGTTTATGTCTTGAAATTGTACGGAGGTCAAGCGCCTCTCTCATTGAAGGTACTCAAACAGTAGACGAAGGATATTTATATTCACAACAACAACTGAATACAATATAGAGGCTGTTTCATTTTACTGAAACAGCCTCTTTCGTTTGAAAAGGGACCTAGCGTGTGTAGAGTTTAGAAAGAGCGATGGCCGAGTTTGTAGGGATGGTTCCTTTTTTTGATTGTAGACTCATAATTTATCACTTCTGAACCATAGTTAATACCCCAAGCGTACGCAGATTCAGAGATTTGTTTTTAAGCCATTGCCTCTCGGATTACGTGATATTCAAGACAGGGGTCTTTGCTCGTTTGGAGAGTGGAAGTGATGGAGAGATTAGAAGACAAATTACGAATGATTAGAAGAGTAGCATACCTCGGAGTATTGTGGAGTGCATTGGCTTTGACGTGTCATGCGTCAAATAGCCAATCAAAAGAAAAACCAAACGTCATCCTCATTCTTGTGGATGACCAAGGCTATGGAGACATTGCCGCTTTGGGCAATCCCATCATCCAAACTCCCAACATAGATCAGCTGCACGCCACTAGTGTACGTTTTACCGATTATCATGTCAATCCGACCTGCGCACCGAGTCGTGCCGCACTCATGACGGGGCACAATGCCAACCGAGCGGGGGTCTGGCACACGGTCAATGGCCGCTCGATGATTTTGGAGAGAGAGACCACAGTTGCACAGATCATGCAGGACAATGGCTATGCTACGGGGCTTTTTGGCAAGTGGCACCTAGGGGACAATTACCCTTTTCGTCCAGAGGACAAAGGTTTTGAAGAAGTGCTCACCCACGGTGGTGGGGGAATGGAGCAGACCATGGACTACTGGGACAATGACTACTTCAATGACACCTACATCCACAACGGAAAATTGGAAAAATACGAAGGCTATTGTACTGATATTTGGTTTGAGGAGGCTATGAAGTTTATGGCTGACAAGAAAGATGAGCCATTCTTTGTTTACCTACCTACCAATGCTGCACACTCGCCTTATTTCGTCGAGGATAAATACCTAGAGCCTTACAAGCAGTACGAAGAAGACGGTACGATCCCTATGGCGGCTTTTTATGGCATGATTGCCAATGTAGATGAAAATATCGGCAAGCTGGTCGACTTCCTCAAGGCCAACGAGATCATGGACAATACCATTTTGATTTTCATGACTGACAATGGTACGGCTCAGGGAGCGCGGGTAGAGGGACACCGCCTGGATGGCTTTGTCAACAAAGGCTTCAACGACGGTATGCGTGGCATCAAAGCCAGCAAGTACGAGGGCGGACACCGCGTGCCGCTGTTCATCCATTGGGCAGATGGTGGCATCACCACAGGCACAGACATTGACGAGCTCACTGCTCACTACGACATACTCCCCACCCTGGTGGACATGGCCGGACTCAAAGTGGAGAAAGGGCTGAAGTTTGACGGACAGAGTCTGCTGCCATTGATCAAGGGTAACAATAAGAAATTTGAAGACCGCATCGTGATCACCAACTCGCAGCGCATCGAGGTGCCAGAACCATGGCGCAGAACTTCGCTCATGCAAGGCAAATGGCGACTCATCGATGGCGTTGAGCTTTACAACCTAGAGACCGACCCCGGGCAGCGCAACAATATTGCCGATCAGCATCCTGAGAAAATGGCGGAGTTCAAAGCTTACTATGACAAATGGTGGGCAGAGATATCTCCGAGCTACGAGGATCAGCCTTATATCTATGTGGGGCATGTGGCTGAGAATCCGACCAAACTATACTGCCACGACTGGCACACGGACAAAGTGAGCCCTTGGCACCAGCGCCATATTCGAAGTGGCTATGTAGACAATGGCTATTGGCAAATCAAAGTCGCGGAGGCAGGTACCTACAAAATAAGACTGCGCAGGTGGCCTGTGGAGACCGGTATGATGCTCAATGCACCCTATCCAGTGCGCCCAGCTCTACCAGGTACCAGCGTCGACGAAAGCAAAAAGGGCAAAGCACTTACTATCCAAAAGGCGAGAATATTGGTTCAGGACAAGGACAGGAGTACGGCAGTAGATGGCTGTAGCGAATTCGTGGAGTTTACCGTGGAGTTGGAAGAAGGAGATAGCCAACTCCAAACATGGTTTACACTGGAAGATGGGACCGAACTGGGAGCTTACTTTGTCGATGTGGAAAAGATTTAAGTGAGGGCATCCTCATGAGTAGTGCATGATCTACTACCGTGATGAGGAGAGTATGAAAGACGATTTAATTACTAAATAAAATAAGTTATGAGAATGAAATTTTACCAGAGTATCAATAGAATGAGCAATGGACTGGTGGGTTTGTTTTGCTTGGTTTTGGTACTACTGACCACTACAGTGACACAGGCTCAGGTAGTTGTAGAGTCTCTGGCAGAGTTCATACCATATACCAAAGAGAGCAATGTAGATGTGAAGATAGCACCGGGTACATACACAATCACCGCTGCGGATGTGGTCAATGATTTGTACGAAGAGCAAACAATCATCGGTGCTACCAATAAGGTGCTGCTGCTTTTCGAAGGCAACAACAGTACCTATGACTTTACAGGTGTGACTATCAAAATCGAGACGGCTGTCCTCAGTGCTTATGGTAGTACTAGTGTCAACGAGCTACAGATTGTTGGCAATCATAATGTGCTCAAAAACCTGACGATGGTAGATGACGGATCTGTACACGACAATCCTGGTAGATCAGCCTGCAACATCGTAATGGACGGATTAGGCAATCTGATCGAGGGGTTTCATATGACCATCAAGGGTTCTTTTCCTTACGGCTATGGTGATGCTTTTGGCAAAGGTGCGGGTCCTGTGATTGGTCACCAAAAGCACAGTGCACTCTTGATCAGAGGCGAATCCAACCGAATCAAAGACTGTACTTTGATCCATCATTCTTACGGCCATGCGATTTTTATGCAAGCCGCCAGCAATCCGATCATCGAGGGCTGCTATGTAGAGGGAGAAGTACGTACCACTGATGATATGCTCCTCGAAGAGGGGACAGGATCCCCAGCCGACAATGTAGACTTCATGACGGTATGGGGCTACCGTTTGCCAGCCGGCTACATGCTCAGTCTGGCAGAAGCAGGTATCAGAGCCTACAATGCAGGTACGACTGTGATAGATGGCGATATTATTGAGAGAGGAACTTCCAATCCTGTCGTGAGAAACTGCACCGTCAAGAATATGAGGACAGGAGTGACCATCGCCCATGCTACAGGTACCAAATTCGTAGAAAATTGTACTGCTATTGGTTGTGAAAATGGCTTTTCACTCGCGTCGGGTGACGTGATCAATTGTAGAGCAGACGCCATCTACGGCCCTGTATATGCTTCTACCTACGAAAATGATAAAAGTTTCAATGCGGATATTACCGTAATGCCTCCTAGCGATGACTATTACAATGGGTTAGGCTCAGTCGCCTATATTGGCGGTAGCGAACATCAACTGATCTTGCGTGGCGATCTGGATGACTACCCTGATGGCATGTCGATCAAAGTCGGTGGAGACAAAAATAATATCCGCTTGCTCTATGGCAATCTGCCTCACCAAAACGATTTTGTGGCTAACAACATTGATATCCAAAACCTCACAGGTTTCCCTATCAATCTATCCGACAAGAGCTCCAATGTCACAGGTCAATCCTGTGGCGAGATCAACGATCTGGGTACAGACAATACCATCGCTCAAGTGCCTTGCGACGAGATTTGCGTCGAATTGGAGAGTTTTGATCTGCCTACTGAGACCAAAGACGGGGTGGGTTACAAGCTCTATTCGGGAGAGCATGACGAGATGCCTGATTTTGCGGCTATCTCAGCGACTCACGTAGGACAGATGGCCGACCTCAGTATCAGTGCCGCGGATAGTTTGAGCCAGTTTGCCTTGGTTTTAGAAGGTTTTTTGGAAGCGCCATCGGATGATAGCTATACTTTTTACATCAAGTCGGACGACCATGCCATTCTCAAGATCGATGGCCAAGCGGTGATCAACCATGAAGGATCGTCGCTCCAGGAGGTAAGTGCCAAAGTTTGTTTGCAAGCGGGTAGTCACCTGATGCAAATCCAATACTTGGAGAAAAACGCAGACAAGACCTTTGAAGTGTACTACGAGAGCAGTACCATCGACAAGACGGATGCATTGGCCCTCAAGGTATTAGACGAAAGTCAAAGCCCCAATTTGGCCTTCAAACGCTCAGCGAGTCAGTCTTCTACCGGCTATCAGGGAATCGCTAGTCGTGCCGTAGATGGCAGCACAGACGGTGTCTTTCTGAACAACTCGGTGACCCATAGCATCGCGAATACCTACTACCCCTGGTGGCAAGTAGATTTAGGCAGTATCCGAACCGTTGGAGAAATCAAGATATATAACCGAACAGACAGCAACGCCGATAGGCTAACCAATTTTGTGGTTCAGGTATTGACACGGTCAGGTGAACTGCGCTTTAGCCAGTACATAGAGTCATTGTCAGAGGCCTCATTGATAGTAGATGCTCAGGGGGCTGAGGGAGATATCGTACGTGTCCAAATCCAAGGTGTTGGGACACTGGCTTTGGCAGAAGTGGAAGTTTACGAAGGAGCCGCTTCTTCATTCGGTGCTATTCAGATGATCAAACGAAGCGCGACGCTCTATGCGATCGACGGAGGTGAGGATTCAGAAGAGGACCATGAGATAACCTTGCTGAGACACAGCAATCATATCAACTTGACTTGGAAGGAAATAGACAGAGGCAATGGGTACTACAGCTATCAGCAATATGATACTGATCTCTGCCTCTATGGCGGGGAAGAAAATATAGTAGATCAGCATGTGACTTTGGTCAAATGCGCGATGGAGGATGCTAATCAGCAATGGATGAAAATAGGAGGGGGCAATGATCATTTTCGATTGCTCAAGCGAGGCAGTGAACTGGTGATCGATGGAGGAATGGGAAGGTTTGATGGAGCCAATGTGTTTCTTGGTGAACTGGACGAGACCAGCGAAGATCAGCAGTGGAAGTTTGAAGCTGCAGATGTGGGAAATTTAGAAACCAACGAAAAGGTGCTTTCTACACAAAATAATGAACTCACTCAGGTCATTGCCTACCCGAACCCTGTATCAGGAGAACTAACTCTAACAGTACCTGAATCAAAATATAGTCAATTGGTGATTTACAACATGGACGGTCGAGTGATAGAGAAAAAAACAATTGATCAGAACGTGAATAAACTAGGTGTTGATGTTGGCAGCTTCAATCCTGGTTTGTATGTTCTGATTTTGAGTGGTCGCAAGACATTCAAGCAGATAAAGGTTATCAAAGAGTAAGTTTTCTCAAGTGCCGATGACTGCAGCTATTTCTTGCCCGGAAAAAGCTTGCAGTGTCGGCCTTTTTTAGATTAACATGAAGTGAATGAGAAGGGCTGAAAATAGAATTGATTATGAACAAAATTCGAAGCACAATGATATTTACATTGGTTTTGATTTCTGGAGTACTACAAGCTGCAGAAATCAAGATTAATTCCCTTGCCCAGCTCTCCAATTATGCTGCCAAAAGCGGAAACGTAATCACCATGGAGCCGGGGGTGTATCCTTTGACAGACTATCTATCGATGGACTCCATGAGGGTGCGTCACGATCGTCAGCAGTTCCAGTACATCACCTTCACAGGCAGCAACAATGTCTTTGACTTGACGGGTGTCGAGATCGTGGTAGATACGGAGCTACGGACGGCGCTTCGACCACCCATCCATAGCGATGAGTTCCTGGTCACAGGCAGCGACAACACGATCAAAGGCCTGACCATCCGATGCGTGGGAGATGGTAACTCACCTGGTGGCACAGTCTTGCAGGTGGCAGGTACGGCCAATGTACTGGAGGATATCACGCTGTATGTCAAAGGTTCGTATCCCTATGGCTATGGCGATTTGTTTGGCAAGGGAGGACCAACGGTGATCCGACACAAAAAGCACAGTGGCCTGCTGATCACAGGTAGCGAGACCAAGGTCTATCGTTCCAAAATCTACAACCGCTCTTTTGGCCACTGCTTTTTCGTGCAAAAGAAGGCCGAAAACGTCTATTTCGAAGACTGCTATGCCGAGGGCGAGGTGCGCTCTACCGACGACATCCTGGCAGAGACGTCAGGGCCAGCGGTGGAGGTGGACTTCAGAACCTGGACTCAAAATCGGGAAGGAGAGTATGTCGTCACCCCGGGATACATGAAGTCGCTATGCGAAGATGGCTTTCGTACTTATGGCCAGATCAAAAACATCAATTTCAAAAATTGCATAGCCAAAAACACACGAGCGGGTTTCGAACTGCGCACCAACGAAGGCATACGGCTGGAAAACTGTACCACCATCGGTACCGAGCGCGCCTACTGGATAGGCGATGGCGCAGTGGTCAAAAACTGCCGCGGAGATGCCAACTATGGGCCATTGATGTTTGTCGAAGGCAGCGGAGTAGACGTGGAGCTGATCGTAGACTCTGCCGAATCGGATCGTATGGTGCATTCGCTGGTGACTATCCAGGGAGACCACAACAAGGTGAAACTCATGGCGGAAAAAGGAAAAGAAAGAAAAAAACAGCTACCGATTTTGGTAGGCTATACCCATCCCGAGCATGGCGAATCCATGTCGCCTTATAGCGAGGGAGAGACCTCGGAGCTGACATTGATCAACCAAACGGGCATGCCGATCAAAATAGGCTCGATGGTGAGCAATAGCAAGATCGTGACCAATGGTGAGGTGCTGGAAAACAAAGGACAAAATATCAAAATAGTAAACAAGCGATGAGCTACGATAGCATGAAAAACATAATCCTAGTGGTCTGGTTGTCAGTGGTGGCCATCGGAGGCGCCACGTCGCAAGCGCTGGATGTGGAGGCGCTGGCGGGTGATCGTCAGGAGCCGATCCGTCTCACTTACAAAATCATCGATGGCGATACGCTAGATATGATCTTGCGCTATCCTCCCGACTACAAGAAGTCAAAGAAGTACCCGACCTTCGTCTTCTTCTTTGGCGGTGGATGGAATGGCGGTACCATCAAGCAATTTGAACCTCAGGCAGCATATTTTGCGTCGAGAGGTATGGTGACTGTATTGGTGGATTATAGAGTGAAAAACAGACACCAGACCACACCCTACGAGGCGGTGGCAGATGCCAAGTCTTCGATTCGTTTCCTCCGCAGCAATGCCAAACAGCTCAATATCCATCCGAAAAAGATTGTCGCATCGGGGGGCTCAGCGGGAGGACATCTCGCAGCTGCTTGTGGTGTGTGTCCGGGACTGGATCAGGCAGGAGAGGACTTGAGTGTCAGTTCCAAAGCCAATGCTCTCGTCTTGTTCAATCCGGTCTTCGACAATGGGCCGGAAGGCTTCCAGCATGAGCGCATGGGCGAGCGGTGGCAGGAGATTTCGCCCGCACACAACATCACCGCCGACGCACCGCCGACCATCGTATTTTTGGGACGTGAGGATCATTTGATCCCCGTCAGTATTGCCGAAAACTACCAAGCCAAAATGGAAGCTGCAGGCGCGCGCTGCGAGCTCTTCCTCTACGAGGGAGCAGGTCACGGTTTCTTCAACAACTACAAATACGACGGCAAGTTCTACACACTCACCGTCCGCGAGACCGACCTGTTTTTGATTTCTCTCAAATACCTGAAAGGTGAACCCACAATATAAATCATGAAAAAGCTCATCCTACTTGGCCTCATGGCTCTGGCACTGTATAGCTGCGCTCCTCAGGAGCAAACACCGCTAGATATAGCAGAATACCTCTCGCTGGCAGACTCAGCGGCCATACATCCCAATGCACAACAGCTCGATAGGCTGAAAGGACTCGTGCCAGAAGAGGCCTTTCAGCCCGCGCCGGACTATACCGATCGAGGATATTGGAAAGATTTTGCCAAGACGGACTTGGGACAATACTACCTCAATCAAGCCGCCGAGCTGATCGACAAGAAGCCAGAAGTGCCGATCTCTGACGAAATCTACCGCCGCGCCAATCGGGAGGGCAACCGTGGCATCTACAAGCCGCACTACTACCGTACCATGGATCGATTGGAAAAGTACATCCTGGCCGAGTGCATGGAAAACCAAGGACGCTACCTCGACCCCATCGTCGAGCATACCCAGGCCATATTGGCGATGAAGTCTTGGCTACACCCCAACCACGACGACAAGGACAATACCGTACTGGAGGGCAAAAGAGTGTCGATAGACCTGGGAGCGAGAAAATTCGCTTTGGTGCTGGCGCTGGCCGATGCGGTACTGACTGACAAGCTGCCCGCCACACTGCGCCAAGAGATAGGGACTCAGCTGCGATGGAGGATTACCGATTCCTACCTGCAGTCTACCAAAGAACTGGAGCCGGAAAGCAACAAATGGATTCGCAGCACCAGCAATTGGAACTCTGTCTGTACCAGCGGCACCCTCTTTAGTATCATGGTGACTTCTGATAGCCAGGAAGAAAGACTTCAGGCCATCGGTAGCGCGATCAACAGCATGCGCTACTATATGTCAGGATTTGGCGATGACGGCTACTGCTCGGAGGGGACCGGCTACTGGAGTTACGGCTTTGGTCATTACCTCTATCTGGCCGAGATACTCTATGACTATACGGATGGAAAGATTGATCTATTCACTTTCGATAATCCACAGAAAATGAGGAAGGTGGCCAACTTCCCAGAGACCTATCAAATACATCCCGGTCTGTATGCGCCATTTTCGGATGGGGTGACTCGGGTCAAAAGTGAACATAATTTTGCCTACGTGATGGCGGCTAAGTACTACGGCTCGCAAAAGCCGAGCTACTTCCAGCCCGATGAGGCCGTGCAGTCTATTGTACTCGGTGCAGATTATCAAAACTACATTTCAGATCAAGCAGCGGAGGTTTCACTGCCTGATCATACCTACTTCGACGACTATGGGATCATCATCTCACGAGGACAGCAGGAGCAGCCTTTGTCCATCGCGATCAAGGCGGGACACAATGCCGAAAACCACAATCACAGCGACGTAGGGAGCTATGTGATCGCACTGGGTGATCAGCTACCTGCGGGAGACATAGGAGCACCGTCTTACACTGCGGGGGCTTTTGCACCGACCAATCCGGCTCGCAGCTCTTGGGGGCATCCTGTGCCGAGGATCGACGGGCAGCTACAGTCCAACGGGATCGAATATGCAGGCCAAATCACCATGACTGAGTTTGGAGATCAGGTAGACCGAGCAGAGATGAACTTGCTACCAGCCTACGAGGTGGAGGGGCTGCAGCAGCTCACACGTCGCATGAGCAATGACAAGTCTGGTCAGGGTGAGATTGAGATTGCAGATAGTTTTGTGGCCTCTCGACCACTGACCTTTGGTACGGCCATCATGACGCTGGGCGAGTACCAGATCATTGATGACAGCACCGTGATACTGACCGAAAATGGTGCGAGACTGAAAGCCGTAGTTACTGCAGTTGGGGGTGAGTTTAACCTCAGTGGAGAGCAAGTGCCAGTCGAGCACTTGCGCGAAGGAGCACCAGCCTACCGGATCGGAGTAGATATGGTAGAGCCGCTGACAAGGGGAGAGTTTATAGTGAGATATAGCCCTTTGAGCAACATAGATTAACGAACGAGTCATGAAGATAAGACCACAAATACTACTTGCGCTACTATTGTCTCTATCCTTTTGGGGCAAAGCCCAAATCCCCTTGCCGCAAAACTTGGAGCAAGGCTACCCGCGTATTTACCTCACGCAGGAGGAGAAGAAAGACCTAGAGAAAACGATCCGAAAGGAAGCTTGGGCGCAGGAGGTACTGGCAGGTATTCACGATCGGATAGATGAGCACGTGGAGCGTCATGTCAGCGATCCGGAGTGGATGGTGTCCCGACTGATGATGTACTGGCAGAGCAAGGCGAACAATGTGTATGTAGAGGGGATTTACTATTCTCATGCCGATGGGGAAGCGCCTGTGCCGACCGTACGATATACGGGCTCACGTGACTATACGACCGACTATGCCATGCCAGCCCTTGAGGATATCCTGCCTTATATGGATGATGAGCGGGGGCTTTATTTGGTCAACAAAACCAAAGAAGATCGCCCCATGGAGTGGGTGCATGAGTCTGAGACGGGAGGCATTATTCACCGTCACAATCAGCGCATTCTCGGCTATGCACGCGATGCGGCCTTCTTGTATTGGTTGGAGGGAGATGAGCGCTACGCCCGATTTGCGTACGACATATTCGATACCTATATGATGGGGATGTACTATCGCAGGGAGCCTATCGATCTGTTGCACGGACACATCCAGACACTGGTTGGGCTTACTTGTTTTCAGGTGATCCATGAGAGTACCCTAATCCAAGTGGCAGAGCTATATGATTTTCTACACCGCTATATCGAGCAAAAGCACCCGGGACAAATCGAATACTACGAAGCGACCATCAAGAAATGGAACGATCTGATCATCAAAAACGGCGTGCCGCAAAACAACTGGAATCTGCACCAGGCCAAGATTATCCTCAAAGCAGCCATGGTGCTACAAGACAATGCCGATTACGCCGATGGCAAAGGACGAGAGTACTACATCGACTACATCCTCAACGAGACCTCGGCACGTCAGTGGTCGCTCACCAAGTTTATGGAGTATGGCTATGATTTTGACAATGGCGTGTGGGCGGAGTGCCCCGGCTACTCGCAGGGGGTGACCAAAGACCTGACGCACTTTATGGTGGATTTTCAAAACACCTTCGATCACAACTTGCTGCCCTATATGCCGGTGATGGATGCCGCAGTGACCATGCTGCCTCAGTATCTCTTCCCCAATGGGCAAACGGTGGCCTTCGGGGATACCTACTACGGGCCGGTCACCACAGCGCCGATGAGCGATAT
This sequence comes from Reichenbachiella agariperforans, assembly GCF_900142205.1. GTDB lineage: Bacteria > Bacteroidota > Bacteroidia > Cytophagales > Cyclobacteriaceae > Reichenbachiella > Reichenbachiella agariperforans. The sequence continues at coordinate 1,416,713 of NZ_FRAA01000001.1, read as the reverse complement.
GGTCCGCATCGCCCAGCATACGGGTGACAAGCAGCGCGAAGAAGACTATACAGCCATGTATCGCTTGTTCGCTGAGGAGGGGGAAAACGAGGACAAGCGCAAAGTCCGTCCTGAGATTGCTTCGTTTTTTGCCGCCAAGCCACTAGCGCTCAATCCCAAGTATGCCGCTGGCGAAAGGGCTGACTACATCACGCAGACTTTCTACGCGCCCAACGTCAGCTGGCACGTCCAGCGCATGGGTGAGGGACGTGACGGCATGATGGTCTCCCTCAACGGTTCGCTGGGCAATCACATGCACGCCAATGGTATCAATATGGAGCTCTACGGCAAGGGTTTTGTACAGGGAGCAGACCCAGGCAAGGGAGCTGGCTATCTACAGCCGATATACTTAGAGTACTATTCGCAGTTTCCCGCGCACAACACGGTGATGGTCGATGGAGCCTCGTCTTATACCGAGATGCTGAGCTACCACGCTTTTGATCTGATGGGGGAGTATCCTAAGTCCGAGCAGCGGTCGGGCTATTACCCGGCTATTACCTATTCGGATGTGTTTTTTCTCGAACCAGAGACACGCAGCGATCAGAGCCGCTTGGTCAGTATCGTCAAGACCGGTGAGGCCACAGGCTATTACATCGACATATTCCGCTCACGCAAGCAGCGCAAGGGCGACAAGTTTCACGACTACTATTACCACAATCTGGGTCAACAAATGGAGCTGACCGATGAGTCAGACCAGTTGCTCGACTTGAGTCCGAGCGACGAGATGGGTTTTGCCGGAGGGCATCTGTATGCGCTCGACTATATGTGGGACAAGCAGTCTGTGGAGACCGACGAAGACTATCAAGTGGAGTGGACGATCCATCAGCCGGAGGGAGAAGACGATGTGAAGATGAAGCTCTGGATGAAGGGAACCGAAGGCCGTGAAGTCTTTGCCATCAAGAGTCCCCCAAACAAGGCCTTCAAGGGGGGCGGAGGCTTGCCTTATGAGGTAGGCAAGCAGCCCTACCTCACCTTTGCGGCGCGCCAGCATGGCGAGGCTTGGGAGCATCCCTTTGTGGCGGTGTATGAGCCTTACACGTCGGGCGAGGGCTCGCAGATCAGGAGCATCGATGGCTTTGAAGACGAGAGCGGAAGTGCCGAGTTTGTAGGGGTGGCGGTGACGCATCAATCGGGCCGTGAGGACTTTGTGTTTTCGTGCCGAGAGGGGCAGGAGGCTACTTATCAGGGCATGGCGACTGATGCTAGCTATGCATTGATCGGAACGGAAGAAAATGGAGATGTGATCTACTTCATGGGCAATGGCACCACGCTCAAAGGAAAGGGTTTTGAAATCAACACAGAGCAAAAGGGGAATGTGGTTTTGACTCAAAAAGGCGGTAAATTGATCCTGCACAACGAAGTGCCAGTCAACATAAATCAAGGTCAAGGGGAACAGTACTTTGAGCCCGGAGAGTACCGCGAAATAGCATTAAACTAAAGAGAACAATAGAATATATTCATTTATGAAAAATCAATTGATACTATTATTGGGCGTTTTGGCACTAGGGTCGTGTAGCACGCCCAAGGAAGAAGCGAGTAAACCTAAGCGCCCCAATATCCTTTTTATCATGTCGGATGATCACGCCTATCAGGCCATCAGTGCCTACGGCAGTGAGCTGCTCCAGACCCCCAATATCGATCGATTGGCAGATGAGGGGATGCTTTTTACCAACGCTTGTGTGTCCAACTCGATCTGCGCTCCGTCGAGAGCGACGATCCTCACGGGCAAGCACACGCACATCAATGGCAAGATCGACAACCTGATGCCTTTCGATACCACGCAGGTGACTTTCCCTCAGATATTTCAGGCCAATGGCTACCAGACGGCCATGTTTGGCAAGTTGCACTTCGGCAACAACCCCAAGGGCGTGGATGATTTTATGATCTTGCCGGGCCAGGGCTATTACCTCAATCCCGACTTCAATACGCCCGAGGGAGACACCACCATCATGGGCTATGTGACCGATGTGATCACCGACTTGACCCTCGATTGGCTCAAAGAAGATCGCGACGAAGACAAGCCCTTTATGATGATGTATATGCACAAGGCACCGCACCGTCCCTGGTGGCCGAGAGCTGATAAGTTTGCTGAGTTTACACAAAAGCAATTCCCAGAGCCAGAGACCTTGTTCGACGATTATTCAAATCGTGGCACAGCGGCTAAGACTGCAGAGATGAACTTGCTCACACACATGATGTACAGCCACGATAGCAAGATCCGTCCTGAGCTACTAGAGGAGATGGGCGACAAGGCCTCTCCGAAAGTAGAGGAATTCGAAAACGGTTTTTATGGTCCGTATGGAAGAGCTACAGCCGAACAAAAAGCGCAATACGATCCGATTCTGGATAAGATCAATGCCGACTTTGAGCAAAACTGGCCCAACATGACCGAGGAGGAGAAAATGAGATGGAAGTACCAGCGATACATGCAGGACTACCTGGGCTGCATATCCTCTGTGGACGACAATGTAGGTCGTGTCCTGGACTACCTCGACGAAAGCGGCCTGGCAGAAAACACCATCGTAGTGTACACCTCAGATCAAGGCTTCTATCTCGGAGATCACGGCTGGTTCGACAAGCGTTTCATCTACAACGAATCCTTCAAAACCCCACTGATGGTGAGATGGCCGGAAAAGATAAAAGCCGGTGTAGTAGAAAACGAAATGGTGCAAAACCTGGACTTTGCGCAGACCTTGCTAGAGGCCGCAGGGATCAACTCACCGAGCGATATGCAGGGCGAGAGCCTGATGCCTTTGCTCGCGGGTAACAAGGAGCAGTGGGACAGAGATGCCGTCTACTACCACTACTACGAGTACCCGAGCGTGCACATGGTCAAACGGCACTACGGTATCGTGACCAAGGAGTACAAGCTGGCACACTTCTACTACGATATCGACGAGTGGGAGCTCTACGATCGCCTCAACGATCCCAACGAAATGAACAACGTCTATGACGACCCAGCCTACGCTGAGGTAGTCGCAGAGCTCAAAGACAAACTCACCGAACTGCGTGCGAAGTACAAAGACTCACCAGAGCTGGACAGTATCTTTATCGAAAAGTACAAAAATATGCAGATCGAGAAGGGTAACGATTTTTGGTAGGATAGCATGTACGTATGAAAAAACTAAAGATTGTAGTCCTGTTCTTGCTTGCGCCTGTGCTGGCGCAAGCAGACATCTTGCTCCATTCACTATTTGTAGACGGCATGGTGCTGCAGCGCAACAGCGAAGTACCGATATGGGGTTGGGCTGATCCCGGTGAGGCAGTGGCCATCAGTGCCAGTTGGGGCGCAAATGCTCATGCAGTAGCAAGAGCTGACAGCACTTGGCGCGCTACTTTGCAGACTCCAGACGCAGGAGGGCCTTTTCAACTGACTGTCTCAGGTGAAAATACACTGACCATTAGCGACGTGCTGTCTGGTGAAGTGTGGTTGTGTACGGGCCAATCCAACATGGATTTTGCCATGTCTCAATTCACTAAAGATGCTCGGGAAAGCCAGTACCAACCATTGGTCGAATACATGCGAGAAGAGATCGCTAGGGCTAATGATCCTTGGATCAGGCACATCGAGGTGCCGCGAAACACGGCGCTAGATGGCAAGGCGAAGAATTTTGAAGGAGATTGGGTCAGCGTCAACCCTGAGCAGACCGGGCAGATCACGGCTACAGGTTACTTTTTTGCGAAGAAACTGCGGGAGCATCTAAATGTACCCATCGGTTTGGTAGAATGTTCCTGGGGTGGTACGCGTATCCAGCCTTGGATTCCTGAGTCGGCCTATCAGGCCAATCCAGAGATGAAAGCCTATTTTGAAGAGAGTAGGGGGCATACCAGGCGCATTACGGATAGCGTGAGTGTGGAGGATTTCGAAGATGTAGATTTTGAAGCACGCTTTGCTGCCTGGAAGGCCAGTGACCGAAGTAAGTCACGACCTTGGCCAAGAGTACATCCGGCAGAGGACAAGCAACTGCCCGCCACGCTGTACAACGGCATGCTGTCGGCAGTGATACCTTACCACATAGCCGGTGCGATTTGGTATCAGGGCGAGAGCAATTCGCACTTCAAAGAAGACGAGCACGAGCAGTATTTCAAGACATTGATCAATAGCTGGCGATCGGCTTGGGGACAGGGAGATTTTCCATTCTATTACATGCAGTTGGCCAATTATATCACCAAAGACCAGCGATCAGATGTGGGCTGGGCGATGGTCAATGATGCCATACGAAGGGCGCTGGAGTTGCCCAATACAGGCATGGCCGTGCTCATTGATATAGGAGAGGGCAAAGACGTACATCCGCACAACAAAATGGATGCAGGATCGCGTCTCGCACTATGGGCCTTGGCCAATGACCATCAAGTGAAGGTAGATGCGGTGAGTGGGCCGCTATTTGAAAAGGCTAAATTCAAGAAGGGAAAAGCCATCGTATCCTTCGATCATGTGGGCGCAGGTCTAATGATAGCCAATAAACATCTGATGAATCCCGTGGAGGAGGTGAATGAAGCCCTGAAGCACTTCGAGCTTGCCGGAGCGGACGGACAGTGGCATGAGGCCATCGCTGTGATCAAAGGCAAGGATAAAGTAGAGGTCTCTAGTCCACAAGTACCTAAGCCCGCGTATGTACGCTATGCCTGGGCTTCCAATCCCATAGGCGTCAACCTCTACAATAGAGAAGGTTTGCCTGCTGCGGTGTTCTTGTCCAATGGAAAATAAAGAAGGTCGGGGTGTACACCCCGACCTAAACCATCTCCAACCAAATCATTATATTACTGCATCAATTTTGGGTAATGTCAGTTGAATGATGAGTCTTTCGGAGTACTTATCTAGGTCCACCTCCTCTTTGTGGACGAGGAGCATTTTTGATTTCACTTTCCGAAAGGAAACCATCTTCATTGGTGTCTATCTTTGAAAAATCATTGGCCAAAGGGCCAGAAACTTCATCCTTGGCTAGCATGCCATCTTCATTCGCATCCATTTCGGAGAGTAGTTGATCATAGCTAGGAGGCCCTTGTTGACGACCTCCCTGTTGTCCACCACCACCTTGCTGTGACATTCGGGGTTGTTCGTTGTTGGAGCTTTGATTTTTTTGAGAGGCGCATGAAGTGAAGCTTATGATCAGTGCACCAAGCGCCATTGTTTTGATTGTAATTTTCATGTTATTTTTATTTTTCTTTTAGACGTGAGTCTTTTCTTGATCCCTCGATATTGAATCGAAAAAGTAAGTTTATGACGGGTGAGTCACTGTCAATCCCTTCCTTTTGTAGGCCCCTCTCCATAGAAAATACACAGTAAATCCTACCAATAGAGCCAAACTGGGTAGCATTAGCCATGATTGTGTAGCCTTTTGTGTGTTTTCGACTATTGCGTTGTCTTGAAGAGCCAGATCAAGGCGATAGTTATTTTCTTTATGGAGTACAAAAGCTTTCTTTTCCAAACCCTCTTTAGAAATACTAAATAGGCTGCGACTCTGATGGATGTTTTTGAATGCTTGGTTTTGAATTGAAATTTCTTGTATCGAAACGGGAATGCTATGCAGTTCGAAGATCACAGAAGTTGCATGAGCGAGTTGTACAAAACCATGACCGACCTCTACTTGCTTGCCATCGACTCGAAGATCTATTGACTTACGTAGATGATTCACTAGCAACTGATTAAATTCTTCCGCAGTGGTATATGCATTTTCTCCAAATTGCTGCTTTACTACATATTGAAAAGCTGCCGCTGCTGCATTTAGTTGCATTGTCCACTGTTCATTGTGCTGTACTAGTGTGATTGATGAGATATCAGCTTGATGTGCTTTTGCTGAGTTCAGCAAAAGCACTATGCCCAACAAGAACAAAGTTATTTTCTTCATGTCCTTCTTTTAATAGATGTATGCACCATACAGACAGTTGATGAAATTATTGGAACCGGGAGCATCTACATGGTAATGGTAGCCTCTAGTGTCATCATAGTGTCCTCGGCAGGCATCCAGATCATCGGGTTCTGTGCTGTCTTCGTTGAGTTGTGCGAATATGCCGTGACCGTCAATGGCATATCCGATCATAGGAGCATGTCCGTCTTCTTGAGAGATTTGTGCAGATTTACCTGTGGCGGCATGGTAGTGATAGCCTTGGTGTACGTTGATGTGTCCTCCTGCATCATCAAAAGGCGCCAAGGTATAGGCACTCAATATGTTGTCTACTGGGGCGGAAGCGGAAAATTCTACGCCATTGAAAGCGATACCTCTTACCAAGGGGCCAGATGAGTTGGGTCCCATGCCCGCAAAGTATTCGTAGGAAGTAAGTTTGACCGGTGTAGTCGGGATCAACCAAGTGCGGGTCAATTCAGTGATGTAGTCGGGGATACATTCTACGCAATAGTTTTTGTAATCTTCTCCCACATTGGGATTGGCTGCATTGATACAGTCTGTTTCGGTATTGGTCACGTAGACGTCTCCATTTTCGTCATACATCAACCAGGTGTCGTCGCTGTAGAAGTTGGCCATATTGGCAATGAATGCTCCGTCTACGTCGTATACTTCTCCATTTTCTATCCAGATACCTCCAGCCTCCGCATCATCGGATATGTTGTCAGGGCACCAAGGGCCCATTTCATGATCTGTAGGAGTGCTAGCTATGATTTGATAACAAGTAGTATTGGTACCATCCGAAAGCGTACAGTCTACTACAGTAACCGTCGTGCCTTGGAGGAATAGCTCAGAATCTACATCTACTATGGTGCCTATTTCTGTGTCATGATTGAAATTTGTTGTGTTGTTTTCATCTTTACAACTATTGGCTGATAGCATCACAGTAGCTAGTAGCACTGAGGTCATAATCAATCGAATCTTTTGCATGTCTTGTGTTTTAGTCATTTAGACGTGCATAGATTTTTTATCCCTCGCCATAGGAGTGAAAAATTCCCTAGGCCAGTTGTGGCCTAGTTAAGCTACTACGGTCTAAATGGAGGCCTGTCAGGCCTTTTGCCCTGTTGGTCATCCTCAAGCAGGAGGGGCAAAATACTCTTCAATACACTGTCGAAGTGCAGGCTTTGTTTTTCGTCACACAGTCCCTTGAGCTCCTCAAAATGACGATAAGTGACCATGATTTTTTCTTCCTCGAGTTGGAGAATTTTATCTAGTTGAACATTTTCTTTTGCTGTTGTACCGTTGGTAAGTAGTTGATTGAAGAACGCTTTGATTAGTTCTCTTTCTTGCAGATCAATGCCTCGAAGCGTGTGGCGATGTTGCATGGCCATGCCGTCATATATTCTTTTTTGATCCTCATTTAGGTTCAGTTCTTCACTGATTTTGTCTTTGATGTCATTCTGTCTTTGGGGAGGTTTGGGACGAAACAGGAACAGCGACACCCAGGTTATATTGATGACGAGCAAGACGAAAAAACCGATTTTGTATGTTTTGTTATTCATATGCGTACAAGTTGAAATCATTAATCAATTGGGGGTATGCGTCATTTGTTGTGTTACTGGAAGTGAAAGATTTAAAAAAACTAGAAGCCGCCCAGATGTTGGGGCAAATTAATAGTGCAACCACTGCCGCTACTTTGATCCAGTTAGGAGTAGAAGGACCTAGAGGTGTGAGTTGTCGATTCTTCTCAGACAGTGCTTGTTCAATCTTCGCAAAACCGTCACGAGGAGCTTTGGCTCTTTGTATCCCTTCCAGGCTGTTCATGATCTCATTTATGCGATTGTCTTTATCCATGTTCATTTCGACGTGTTTTTATTTTTGATCCCTCGGTCTGGGTAGTGTTTTTCTAACGCTTGTTTCAAATTTTGTTTGGCACGTTGTACCAGTGATTCTATGCTCTTTCTGCTTTGATCCATGATCTCTGCTACTTCTTTGTGAGGTAGACCTTCGATTTGAGTCAGGATGAAGGCCGTTTTTTGATTTTCAGAAAGATTGTCGATGGCACGAAAGAGCAATTTAGCATCTTCTTTGTTTTCTAGCTTTACTCCGGGATGTACAAAATCGGGGGATTCATATTTGATCTCCGTACTGTTTTTGAGGTAAATGGAGGTGAAGATGCCTGCTCTTTTTTGGCTTTTTTTCTTTCGTAGAAAATCCAATGATTTGTTTACAGCGATACGGTAAATCCAGGTGCTGATCGATGAGCTGAATTGAAAGCTATGTGCGGTATGATAGATCGTGACAAAAACATCTTGCAATAGCTCCTCGGCATCTTCAGTGTTTTTGGTGTAGCTGATCAATGTGTTGTATACGCGATCACTATAGTGGGTGAATAGTTGCTCTAGTGCCTCTTGGCTGCCATTTGCGATGGCTTCTATACATTTGTTTTCTTCGATCATTCAATGTGGCTGGTTCATACATCATCCCAATTGGCCTACGTTTTACAAAGTAAATGAAAAAGCAGCTTTCGTAAACCCTAATGATTGCTTTTACCTAGATACTCCTCCAGTATCTCTACGGTGTTCTTTACTCTTTTTCCAGAAGGTATTCTTTGGCTAGCAGCCTAGGAGCACTGCTCATCTCGGCCATACATTGTTGGATTTATAACCATGGTTTTTTTAGTTCTTGCTCTAGAGAAAAATGGAGATTATTTTACATTGAACGATAATTGATTGGTTCAGACACAATAGTTATAAGCATCCGCTTTGCTTTTGTTGAACTTGCGAGTAGATATAGTTGACGAAGTAGTGGGTTGGATTTAGGCTTGATCAGAATAGGTCGTACCTTCACTTTTTATACTTAGGGATACAATTATTATAGTAAAAATTAAGATGAAGAAAGCATTGAATTACTTGTGCGCAGCTCTGTTGATATTCGGAGCGGCATGTCAGCAAAAAGAGAAAGAAGGAAATAAGGAAGCGACAGAAGAGGAAGTAGTCATCAGCGATGATGAGCGTATGGAGTGGTGGCGAGATGCCGGATTCGGGATGTTTATTCACTGGGGTGCCTATGCAGTGCCAGGAGGTCAGCGTGGCGATACCATTTGTGGTGGTGGTGCCGAGTGGATCATGGACAAGCTGGACTATACCATCGAAGATTATGAAAAAGAAGTGGTCGCTGAGTTCAATCCGACAGATTTTGACGCGAACAAATGGGTAGCCATGGCCAAGGATGCAGGAATGAAGTACATCGTGATTACTTCTAAGCATCACGATGGTTTTTGTCTGTGGGATTCTAAAGTGACGGACTATGACATCATGGATGCCTCCGATTTCAAGAGAGACATCATCAAGGAGCTGGCAGAGGCTTGTGAGAAGGAAGGTATCAAGTTTTGCTTCTACCACTCGATCGTAGACTGGCACCACCCCCAGGCTCAAGCGCCACTGTACCCCAATTACAACGCGGGACAGAAAGACCAGACCGTTTTCAATCCTGAGTTTCCCAAATACTACGAAAACTACCTGAAACCGCAGGTTCAGGAGCTCCTGACCAACTACGGAGACATAGGTGTAGTTTGGTTCGATGGAGATTGGATTCCTGACTATACCACAGAGATGGGCAAGGAGATGTATAACATGATCCTGGATATACAGCCTCGTACGATCGTCAACAATCGTGTGGACAAAGGTCGCAATGGCATGGAAGGTATGGACAAAGAAGGCAACTTTGCGGGAGATTTCGGGACACCAGAGCAGGAAATTCCTGATACAGGTATTGATGCGGATTGGGAAGCTTGTATGACCATGAACGGGTCGTGGGGCTACAAACCATCCGACACCAACTGGAAGAGCAGTGAAGATCTGATCCAGAAGCTGGTCGATATCGTGTCCAAAGGCGGTAATTTTCTGCTCAATGTAGGGCCTGATCCGAAGGGGAACTTCCCGCCCGAAAGTGTAGAGCGTCTGGCCGACATGGGCAAGTGGACCAAAGTAAATGGTGAAGCGATTTATGGAGCTCAGGCGAGTCCCTACGAAAGACCTGAGTGGGGAAGATATACGGCTAAGGACGGGATAGTCTATGCCCATGTATTTGAGTGGCCAGAAGATGGCCAATTGGTGATCAATACCGAAATCAAGCCGAAGAAAATCACCCTGTTGGCTGACTCTGCGACTATCTTGGAGTGGGATGCAGACCAGTCTGTGATCATGCTGCCAGCTGAGGTTGTAGACCCAGTCGCGACTGTGATCAAAATAGAATATTAATTAGTTGTTTGAATGAGTAATAGCTGACTGCTTGCCCTGGCAGTTGGCTGACTCATATTCTCCTTTTTTTCTTATGAAGACTTTTATTTACTATCTAACGCTATGGGCGTTAGTTGCTTTGCTGTGGAGCTGTTCAGAGACGGGCCGAACCATCTATGTCAATCCCGAAGGTCAGGCGATGGGCACAGGATCTGCCGCTGATCCCTACAATTCGATCGAAAAAGCCCTGCTGGTGGCCGAACTTTACATGGAGGAGGAAGGAGTTCAGGACATTACCATACATATACAAGCCGGGATCTACCGATTGACTCAACCTATTGTATTATCTGCCGCCCAGAGCGGACTGAACATCATTGGAGCGGGTAGCGATCAGGTCAGTATCAAGGGTTCTGTACTCCTAGACTTGAAATGGGAAACCTATCAAGGAAAGATACAGGTAGCTCCCATCCCTGAAGGTGCAGATTTCGATCAGTTTTATGCCAATGGCCGAGGACAGATTCTCGCTCGCTATCCCAACTACGACGAGGAGGGTGGCGACTGGCAGGGACATGCCGCTGATGCCATCGCGCCTGAGCGCATCCGTACTTGGTCGCATCCCGAAGGAGCCTACTTTCATGCCATGCACCGTGGTAGATGGGGAGGATTCCACTACCAGATAGCAGGAGTAGACAGTACGGGCCAGGCCATCCTAGAGGGTGGACACCAAAACAACCGACCCTCAGCGCCGCACGATCAGTACCGCATGGTCGAAAATGTATTCGAAGAACTCGACAGCCCAGGCGAATGGTTTCTGGATCGAGAAAGTAAAAAACTGTACTACTGGCCAGAGCAGGGACTGGACATGGCGTCTGCAACTTTCGAAGGAGCCGTTTTGGAAAACCTCATTTCCCTACAGGGAAGTGAAGAAAAACCTGTGACAGACATTCGTATCTCAGGGATCAAGTTTGAGCATACCCGTCGTACTTTTATGAACGAGTACGAGCAGTTGCTCCGCAGCGACTGGTCGATCTTTAGAGGAGCGGCATTTTTCATCGAAGGAGCCGAAAACTGTGAGGTACGGGCCTGTGAATTCACCCAGTTGGGTGGCAATGTGATTTTCGTAAGTGGCTATAACCGCCAGATCGACATAGCCGAAAATCACATCCACGAGTGTGGTGCCAGCGCTATTTGCTTCGTGGGAGAGGCCTCTGCTGTGCGGTCACCTTCGTTTCGCTACGGGCAGTTTGTGCCCGTGGCAGAGATGGACACCATCAAAGGCCCTCAGAGCAACGAATATCCTAAGAATTGTACAGCCGAAAATAACCTGGTCTATCGCATCGGCCGGTTGGAAAAACAAAGCGCCGGCGTGGAGATCGCCATGGCAATGGATATCACTGTCCGCCACAACAGCATATATGACGTGCCCCGTGCAGGCATCAACATCGGTGATGGTACCTGGGGAGGGCATGTATTGGAGTACAACGACGTGTTCAATACCGTGTTGGAAACGGGCGATCATGGCTCGTTCAACTCTTGGGGACGCGACCGCTTTTGGCACCCCAACCGTCGATACATGGACAGCCTGACTATGACCAATCGCGCCATGACAGGCTGGGACGCCATCCATACGACCATCATTCGCAACAACCGTTTCCGCTGCGACCATGGCTGGGATATCGATCTCGACGATGGCTCGTCAAATTACCATATCTACAACAACCTCTGCCTCAATGGCGGTATCAAACTGCGTGAAGGTTTTGATCGGGTGGTAGAAAACAATGTAATGGTCAACAATGGCATGCATCCGCATGTGTGGTTTGCCAACTCCGAAGATGTGATCCGTCAGAATATAGCGATGAAAGCCCATCAGGATGTAAGTCAGAGAGGTTGGGGCAAGGAGATAGACCAAAATTTCTTTACGAATGAGGATGCTTTGCAGCTATCTCTAAGCAAGGGATTGGATTCTGCGAGTCGATTTGGAGACCCGCTCTTTGTAGATCCAGCCAGTCTGGACTACCGTGTAGAAGAGGGATCTCCTGCACTGGCTGTAGGTTTTGAAAATTTCCCGATGGATCAATTTGGGGTGCAAGTTCCTGCATTGAAATCCCTGGCCGAAACCCCAGAAGTACCGGATGTAGACATGGCCAGCCAGCAGGCGGTAGTCAACTCGGTGCTATGGCGCGGCATGAAGCTCAAGAGTATCGAAACCATGGCAGAACAGTCTGCTACCGGGCTGCCAGAGATCGCCGGTGTGATGGTACTCAAGATCATGGATCGACAAGCGCAACCGCTCAGGTTGAAGCCCGAAGATGTGATCCTGGAAGTGGACGGAGTGAAGATCAAAACCGTCGATGACTTTTTATCCCTCGACTGGGAAAGACTGGACAAAGAGAAAGCAGCGCTCGTAGTGATGCGCAATCAGTCGGAGAGAAAATACCGCATGAAGTAATGATGGCCTGTTTTTGAAGGGTTCAATATAAACAATGATTTAAAAGAAGGAGCAATGAAAATAAACAGTCTAATAGGTGTTTCGATTGGCGTGTGTCTCTCGATGGGGAGCATGGCGCAGAATGTGGATATGGTCTATACCACCGAAAGCCAACGATGGGTGGAGCCTAAGAAGTTTATGACCAAAACTGAGGCTACTGCTGAAAACACCATATCAGTCTACCCTGAGGAGACTTTGCAGGAGATGGATGGATTTGGTGGGGCATTCAACGAACTAGGTTGGGACGCACTGTCGTATTTGTCACAGTCCGAGTCAGACAAAGTCTTTCAGGAGATGTTTTCGGAGGATGGAGCCAACTTTTCCATGTGCCGCATTCCTATTGGCGCCAGTGACTATGCCTTGAGCTACTATAGCTCCAACGACGTGCCGGAGGACTTTGCGATGCGAGATTTCAATATTGACAGAGATAGATATATACTGATCCCCTTTATCAAAGAGGCCTTGAAGGTCAGACCCGATTTGCAAGTATGGGGGTCGCCGTGGTCTCCGCCAGCTTGGATGAAGGTAAATGAGCACTACGCGATGCGAAACGGTGAATTTGGCAATGCCAAAGATGGAAACAAGATGAATCCAGGAGCGAAGATTTTGAACAACGCGACGGGTTTCAAAATGCAAGAAAGATACCTGGAAGCCTACGCCCTTTATTTCTCTAAGTTCGTATCGGCTTATGCCAATGAAGGGGTGCCATTGTTTGCCATCATGCCGCAAAATGAAATTGCCTTCCAGCCGAACTGGCCGAGCTGTACCTGGAGACCAGAAGACATGGCCTACTTTATTGGTGAGTTTCTTGGACCACAGTTTGAGAAAGACGGGGTGGCATCAAAGATATGGTTGGGCAGCGTCAATGCCTCTGATCCCAATTATGTCAGGACAGTGTTGAACAACGAAAAAGCACAGCAGTATTTGGCCGGTGTAGGTTTCCAATGGGGTGGCGCCAAAGCGATAGCCACGATTCATGACGAATACCCTCAGTTCCAATACATGCAGACCGAAAACAAATGCGGCGAGCATGAAAACGATTGGACTTCTGTGGAAAGGTCATGGAAAGATCTGCTGCACTACATCAATAGCGGAGCAGGCTCCTATATGTATTGGAACATGATCCTCGACGAGACAGGCAGCAGTGCCTGGGGCTGGCCGCAAAACTCCATGGTCGTAATAGATCGCGACAGCAAACAAGTGAAATACACCGACGAGTACTACCTTTTCAAGCATATCTCTCATTTCGTACAGCCGGGAGATCGTTTTTTGAAATCAGAAGGAAAGAACCAATTGGCTTTCAAGAAAGCAGACGGGACAGTGGTCGTCTTACTCTACAACGGCGCGGAGCAAAACAGCCTCCGCACCGTGAATATTGGAGACCAGAAGGTCAATCTGGACCTAAAGCCTAGATCGATCAGTACCGTGACCATAAGTAATTATTAGTAATTCGAGTGAAGGCTGAGGGGGTGTCCTTCAGCCTTTTTTAGTCTCTCTTACTTCTCAAAAATGGATAGTTTGACAACATGTAATCTGCTCGTTTGGTTTACGATTACTTACTGCTCAGGCTTTATGTAGACAATAAAATATGAAAACAGTAAAACAAACACTTTTGATAGTATTCGGGCTAGTGATGTTTTTAACTAGTTGTGACGAGGAACAAAAACTACAGTTGGCCTCTCCCAATGGAAATAGTGAGATCGTATTGAGCCCTGCCAGTCAGGAGGAAGGTGGCTTGGTGAATTTTTCGGTGCTTTACAAAGGTCGTCAGGTGATTTTGCCTTCTTCGCTGCAGTTGCTTACAGAGGATTTGGACTTTGGTTCTAAGGTAGAAATTAGTGAATTGGGGCGTGTTTCGGTAGAGGAAGAATGGACCACTCGTTTTGGTGAGTTGAGCCAAGTACCCAACCGATATAGCCAGGCTAGTTTTCGTCTAAAAGGCGAAAGGGCAGAAGTATTGCTGACTTGCCGTGCTTATGACGAAGGTGTCGCTTTTTCTTATCAAATCCCTAAACAAAACGGACTGGAGGATATTGCCATCGACGATGAGCTGATCCACTACCGTTTTGAACAGGATTTTCCTGTATGGACGACCCCCGAGCGTGAGCCGGGCAAACTGACCGCACAGGGGGAGTATAGTCGTGTGCCACTGAGTGAGTTGCCGTATGGGGCCGAACGCCCATTGGTCATAGAGCAGGACAGTCAGGTCGTAGCTTTGGCCGAAGCTAGGCTGGTAGATTTTGCTCGGCTCAGTTTTAGCGCAGACCCTGCAGGTGGTTTGAGCATCTTGTCGAACCTAGATGGCAAAATGGTGCAGACGGTGCAGGATACGGTCACTGGTGCACTCAAGAGTCAACGTCAAGGGCATTCGAAGGTGAAAGCCCACCTACCTCTACAGTCACCTTGGCGGGTGGTAATGCTGGCCGATGATCATGGCCAGTTGCTAGAACAAAACTACCTGATCCAAAACCTCAACCCTCCAAGCGCAATAGAGGACGAATCCTGGATAGAACCTGGCAAGGTTTTGAGAGAAACAACCCTGACTACTCAGGGAGCTATGGCTGCCATCGATTTTGTGGCAGATCATCAGATGCAGTATGTGCATTTTGATGCTGGATGGTATGGCAATGAGATGAAGGACAGTTCGGATGCTACGACTGTGACTTTGGATCCTAAGCGATCCAAGGGGCCATTCGATATGAAAGCAGTGACAGCTTATGCCAAGAGCAAAGGAATTAAGGTTATGCTCTATGTCAACCGACGTTCTCTGGAGCGACAGTTAGATGAGCTACTGCCGTTGTTTGCTGAGTGGGGCATAGCAGGGATCAAATTTGGTTTCGTACGAGTGGGGGATCAGCAAGCCACCGCTTGGTTGCACGAGGCGATAGCCAAAGCCGCAGCGTATCAGATGGTCGTAGATGTGCATGATGAGTATCGGCCGACCGGTTTTTCGCGAACTTATCCAAACCTGCTCACTCAGGAAGGTATAGCAGGTGATGAAACCAGCGTAAGCAATGAACATACACTCATAACCATGTTTACGCGTATGCTGGCAGGAGCTGCGGACAATACCGTGTGCTACTACAACAAGCGCGTGGAGACGATGGGCTCTCATGCTTCTCAACTGGCCAAAACGGTATGCTTGTTTAGCCCGTTGCAATTTCTCTATTGGTACGACAAACCAGCAGCATCTCCAGAAAAGTTGGATGGTCTTTGGGGGGATACCAAGCATATCGGTAACGAGCCAGAGCTGGCGTTTTTTGATCAAGTTCCGACGACCTGGGACGAGACCAAGGTGCTGGAAGCAGAGATTGCCAGACTAGGGGTTGTTGCTCGACGTAAAGGGGGAAGTTGGTACATTGGAGGAATCTCTGGCCCAGAGACAAGAGCGGTGAATTTAGATTTTTCTTTTCTCGATCGAGGACAAAAATATGTTGCTAAACTATATACTGATGATGAGTCGATAGAGACTCGTACCCATGTGAAAATAGAAGAGCTGGAGTTAACTGCTGAAGATCAATTGGTACTACAGCTGGAAGCCAATACAGGATTTGCTATGTCAATCGAGTTGAGATGAGAAGACGGTTTTCAACTTAGAAGTAGGTTACTTAAGGAGAGCTAATAAAGTTTATCAAGCCATACAGACGCTGTTTTTGTATGGCTTTTTGTTTTTCTGATGCAATAGCGCATCCTGTTAGCATGGGGGATGATAGTAGAGTGCTTTTGCTGAAGCAGTCGATGCATCAGACTGCTCATGAAATGGGAAGTCTGCTTTCGAAAGCCAGCCTTTGAAGATTTATATTTCTACTATGCTGACATCTGATCCCAGAGATAAAATGGGTGGGTGTCAAAAATAAAGAGGCTATTTCTCGGATGAGAAATAGCCTCAAATAACCTTAGACCCTCGAACTTTATTTACTATTTACTAAACTTATTACCAATAAATCAACAGTTAAAAACATTACTTACTACAAGGAAGAAACTCAAGGTATAGGTTATTTTATCAGTTCTTTTTCCAATTCTTCTAGTGACTTTCCTTTGGTCTCAGGCATCATCAGATGCACAAAGAACAGTTGGAGTACCATCAAACCGCCAAAGAAGGCAAAGACCACAAATGGTTCAAATACATTGATCAATACGGCACCAAATAGGGTGATGAGAGCGGCAAATACCCAGTGTACACCACAGCCCCAAGATTGACCGAAAGCACGTACATTGTTGGGGAATATTTCGGAAATGAATACCCAGATCACGGCACCTTGTCCAATGGCATGTGAGGAAATAAACATCAGAATGAAGGCAAGTTTGAACCCTGCCGACGCATCTGTATAAAAGCCAAAAGCTACCATGAATAGACTGATGATGTAGCCTATCGATCCAATGTACATCAGCTGTTTTCTGCCTGCTCTGTCGATAAGATACATCCCAGCAATGGTGAATACGAGGTTGACTAAGCCAATGGCGATGGAACTAAACAAGGAGTCTGAAGTAGCAAATCCTGCTTTTTCTAAAATCTCTGGTGCATAGTAGAGGATGAAGTTGATACCAGAGAGTTGATTAAAGAACGCAATCAAGAAGGCCAGTAAGAGTGGAACACGGTATTTTTTGGAGAAAACCTGTTCTCTTTTGCTACCTACAGGCTGCTGATCTGCGACGATGTCTTCCAATATGTTTTGTGCTTCTTCAAGGCTAGATGTTTTTTGAAGTACTTCCATCGCTGCTTCTTTGTTGTTTTGGTGCAGGACGAGCCACCTTGGGCTTTTGGGAATCCCAAATACCAAGAGCATATAGATCAAGGCAGGGATACCTTCTACACCGAGCATCCAACGCCAGTCGTTGGCCCCACCGACTCCTTCGAGCAGGTAGTTGGAGATGAAGGCAATCAAAATACCAAAGACGATATTGAATTGGTAGAGAGCACCTAATTTGCCCCGGTTGTTCGCTGAGGCTATTTCAGAAATATACGTAGGAGCGGCGATAGAGGAAACACCAACACCTAATCCACCGACAAATCTAAAAAATGAGAAGAGGTATGGATCCTGTGCGAGTGCTGATCCGATTGCCGAAACAAAATACAAAACACCGATACCGATCAGGGTATTCTTTCGTCCGTATTTGTCCGTAGGAAAACCCGCAAACAAAGCACCTATCACGGTGCCCCAGAGTGCCATGGACATGATGAATGTGCCATGAAACCATTCGGAGGTTTGCCATAGCTCTTTGATGGGGAGATTGGCTCCCGATATCACCACGGTATCAAAACCGAATAGAAATCCGGCCATGGCTACTACGATTGCATAATATATTAGTCTTTTGTTCATCTTGTCTTGTTGTTGTCAGGTTTTCACCCATTCAGAACCAACATTCCATCCCCGGTTCATTGTCCGAATCCCATGTTTGGGTTTTGGACAATTGTCGGTTCTGTATATTGGGCGAAAAAATTGTTGCTGTGATTATGACTTGTTCTGCTCTGGCTCGAAACTGGCCAATACAGAATTGACTACTGGTTCTCCCTGTTGCAATTTTTTTAGCCTCAGCAAGGCTTCTACATAATAGTAGTCTGCATAGATGATAGATGCGTCTATTTCAGAGCCGTTGGGCTTATGTCCTGTGGAGTGGAGCAAGAAAGCCGAGTTTTTGTTGCCACTTTGGTAGTTGGTGGACAATTCCTCTAGCATTGCAGTGGCTTTGCTTACATATTCTTGTGCCAGTTCTTCATCGCTGTATTTGGACAGTTCCAATAGGGCAGAGGCGACCAAGGCGGCAGCAGATGCATCTCTTGGCTCGTTGGGGATATTGGGTGCGTCAAAGTCCCAGTAGGGGATCAAATCTTCGGGTAGTCTATCCAAATATACACGGGCTGTTTGGTGTGCTGTTTTCAAGTATTCTGGATTCTTGGTCTCGCGGTACATCATCGTGTACCCGTATACTGCCCAGCCTTGTCCTCTGGCCCACATGGTGTGGTCGGCATAGCCTTGGTGTGTGATGCCTTTGATTTTGTTACCGTTGATGGTATCGTAGATTACTACATGATACGCCGAATAGTCATCTCTGAAGTGGTTGTTCATCGTTTTGTCGGCATGTGTCTCAGCGATGTTTTTAAGCGAATCTGTACCACCATTTTTTGCAGCCCATGAAAGCATCTCTAGATTGATCATGTTGTCTATGATCGTATTGTGGGGATACTCAGTTTTGACAGGCCAAGATAGTATGGTGCCTACAACTGGATTGTACAATGTAGCCAGTGTGTCGGAGGCTTTTAGGATCATTTCTTTGTACTCAGGGTTTTGCGTCAGTCTATAGCCGTTGCCTGCACTGTTGTATACTTGAAATCCAAGGTCGTGATCCGTGGCAGATTCTACAGATAGAGGTTCTAGATACATGGTGAATTGATCTGCAGCGTTTTTCAATTCAGTATCTCCTGTGTATTCGTAGAGGTACCAAAGCGTACCAGGCCAAAATCCGCTGGTCCAGTCTCTGTATTTGACCAATGTCCATTCATCACTGTCGTGTGGGATGTTTCTAGGGATAGAAGCCGAGTCGTTGGGCAACTGTTGGAGTGTTTTTTTGGCTTGTGCCACGCAGTAGTCGAGTTGCTGGTCGACGTTGAATACTTCTTTTTGCTTTTGTTGGCATCCCAGGCCAAGTAGTCCAGCGAGGACAACGATCAAAATGGAATTTTTCATGATAATTATTTATTTCTTCTTGTGGCCTTTTGCTATCAAGAACCTCTGTGTTGATTTATTCTTCGATTAAAAATGCGGCACCAAATACGCCTGCACTGTCTCCCAGTGCAGGTTTGACTATTGGAGCTTGAAATTCGTGATTGAAAACATACGCAGGGATGCGAGATGCTCCCGTTGTATAGATCTCGTCTATGTTGCCTACACCTCCGCCTATCACGATTACATCAGGGTCCACGATGTTGATGACCACACTGATTGCTCGGGCAAATCCATCGGTCAGTCTGTCGAGTGTATCTATAGCGCCTGAGTCAGTTTTTGCTCTAGCTCGTTCGATGATTTCTTTGAGAGGCTTTTGCGTTCCTGTTTTTTGGTGATAGTACCATTCGAGCGATGGGCCTGATAGTATGCTTTCGTTGTCTCCTTCTTTGCCACAAAAGCACGGGCGCCCCTCCATACCAGACAACAAATTGTGACCCCATTCTCCTCCGATACCATGGTGTCCATTGATGATGTGTCCATTGATGACCAACCCACCGCCTACACCAGTGCCCAATATGACTCCAAATACTACTTGAGCGTCGGGATAATGATGTTTGACCACTCCCAATTTTGCTTCTGCCAAAGCAAAGCAGTTGGCATCATTGGCCATTTTGACCTCTATTCCCAGTAGATTTGTGAGGTCTTTTTGCATGGGCTGCCCATTGATGGCTGTAGCATTGCAGTTTTTCATCAAGCCACTGTGTCGATTCATTGTACCTGGAGTGCCGATACCTAGACGAGTAGGTCTACAGCCATGATGTGCTACCATCGAATCCACCAGTTTTTTGACTTGATTGAGTATATGTGGGTAGCCCTTGGAGGCTTCAGTAGGTACTCGTTCTCGATAGAGTACTTTGTTGTCGTTGTACTGATCGAGTATTACCCCTTCTATTTTGGTGCCACCCAGATCGATTCCCCACAGTATTCCTTCTTCCATGTTTGGGAGCTTAATGATTCTAATCTATTTAATTAGCAAATGTTCATCTGGTTTGTAGTCGGTGATGAACGGCTAGACATGGGTGATGTGAATCTCTGAACGAAAAGTTATTTCGATAGAAGTATATTTTAGTCACTCCAAAGTCATCCTTTGCTGCAAGCTAGAGTTGTAGTGAAGTGATGAATTGAAACACTTGATCACAACCTAAGATTGCTTTACAATGATCGAATAAAATGCTTGAGAGGGCTATGACTCATGATTCATAGAGCATAAATCATGAGTCATATTGTGATTTTATATGGATAGAATTGTGTTGTTTACTTGTATTTTAAACGATTAAGCATATCGTAGTTCAATGGTTTTATTTTTATTGGTCCCAGTTGGAGTTAAAACTATGGACTTTAGTACATCTCGCTTGAGCTTCTATCAATCTCAATAGGATACTAGTATCTAGGTTTTAGTATGTAGATAAAAATTTGCTACTTTTTTATCTACAATCTAGTGCCTATCGATCTAAGGTCTTGATTCGGAATGTAGAGAATTTCATTTCCCCCTAAATCTATGGTGCTTTCATCCCATAGTGGGTTAGTTAATATTAGAAGGCTTATTTTTCCAGTAATTCCTATTTAATCCTATTGGAATAAATGCTCAAAATGTTTTGCCTTATGTTTTACCTCACTAACAAAATACTATTGGTATATTTCCATAATGTTACTATTTTGTTACTACTTGCCTTTTTTGGTCGGTAATTGAATAAAAAGTATAAGTTTTGAGGGGTATTTAATCTTAGATTAATACCAATTAATAGGTATAATAAACATGTCTGTGAATAAAAAAATACTGGTTGTAGATGATGAGATTGATATTTTGGATTTGCTGAAATACAATCTAGAGAAGGAAGGGTATCAAGTAGAAGTGGCTGAGAATGGTATGGAGGCAGTGAGAATTGCTAAGACCTTTGTGCCTGATTTGATTCTGTTGGATATCATGATGCCAGGACAGGATGGAGTAGAGACCTGTCGTCAGCTCCGTGAATTCAAAGAATTAGCGAATAGTTTTATTATTTTCTTGACGGCTCGTGTAGAAGAATATTCTGAGGTAGCTGCTTTTGAAAATGGTGCAGATGATTATTTGACAAAGCCTATTAAGCCACGCGCTTTGATGAGTCGAATCAATGCGATATTTAGGCGATCCAAGAAAGAAGTTGATCAAGAGGAAAAGGTCACTGCTGGAGATTTGCATATCGACAAACAAAGCTATACGGTCAAGCGTAATGATGAGGAGTTCTCATTGCCAAAAAAAGAATTTGAATTACTATATTTTTTAGCTCAGCATCCAGGCAAAGTTTTTAGTAGAGATGAGCTGCTTTATAATATATGGGGTACGGATGTCTATGTTTTGGCACGGACAGTAGATGTTCATGTGCGAAAGGTGAGAGAAAAAATTGGTGATGGCTATATCGCTACTATCAAAGGGGTAGGGTATAAGTTTGATGCTGAGTGATCGTAAACTAATATGTTATTAAACTCTAGGGGATTATCTCTTATTTTGTCAGGGTGTATTGCTGCCATTGTTTTAGGTAGTTTGATGCTGTTGCCTGATATTCCTAACTACGCATACTGGCTCGTATTCTTCATTTCGTTTGGTACAGGATATATCTTGATCAATATTGTTTTGGAATTCTTGTTTTTCAAAGAGCTCCGAAGCATCTACAATATGTTTGAGCAGATCAGAGCCAATGATTTATCCCAATTAGAGCCTAATAAGAAATACGGACATAGCTCTATCATTCAAATCCATGAAGAGATCTATGCTTATGCACACGGTAAGCAGAGCGAGATTGAAGAACTAAAGCAGCTAGCGAAATTTAGACGGCAGTTTTTGGCTGATGTTTCTCATGAATTGAAGACACCCATTTTCGCTGCGCAAGGTTTTGTCCATACGCTACTGGACGGAGCTATCGATGATAAGAAGAATCGGATGAAATTCCTCAAGCGAGCGGCTAAGAACTTAGACGGTTTGGACATGCTCGTGCAAGATTTGCTAACCGTCTCTCACATGGAGGCTGGAGATATTACCATGCATCTGGAGCCAGTGAATCTGTGCGAGATGATTTTTGAGATCTTTGATCAGATGGAAAATAATGCTCAGAAGACAGATATTACACTTAAGATGAATCATGAGCGTGATGAGATCATCAAAGTAAAAGCCGATGAGCAACGTATCTATCAGGTGTTGGTTAACCTTATCACCAATGCCATCAAGTACTCGGATGAAGGAGGGGTAGTAGAAGTGTCTGTGGTAGACTTAGGGGAGCGTCAGCAGGTCATTGTCAAGGATACAGGGATTGGTATTCCTCCCGAACACCTCAATCGAATCTTTGAACGCTTCTATAGAGTAGATAAAAGTCGTGCACGTGCGATTGGAGGAACAGGACTAGGGTTGTCTATTGTGAAGCACATCGTGGAGGCTCATGACAGTGATATTCATGTGAAAAGCACACCTGGAGAAGGGTCAGAGTTTAGTTTTGAGCTAGATAAGTATATTGCACAATAGTCGCCATTTCAATTTCTTTGGTTTTCTTTGCCGAAAAGAAGACTAGTGCTGAAGAAAATTAATATTCCAGATCTGATAGTATATGAAGATGACCATTATTTGGTGATCAATAAACCTGCGTCTATTTCTACCTTGGAGGATCGAAACGATGATTACAATGTCTTGTCTCTATTTCGTGAGCATTATCCTGAGATCACTGTATGTCATCGTTTGGATAAAGAAACCAGTGGTGCACTACTCCTAGCCAAGAATGAAGCGGCCTATCGCGCGGCAGCTATGAAGTTCGAGTCTAGAGATGTAGAGAAGGTATACCATGCGCTGGTAGAGGGGCGGTTTATGGATGAGACGATACAGGTCGATATACCACTCAAAATAGCTGGCTCAGGCCGAGTCAAAACAGACCCACGTCAGGGAAAAGAAGCACTGACTCGATTCCGACCCAAGGCATACTTAGGGAATTATACTTTGGTGGAGGCTAAGCCTGTCTCAGGTAGACGTCATCAGATTAGAGTGCATTTGGCTTATCTAGGCTTTCCGATTTGTGGAGACACTTACTATGGTGGCAAACCAGTGTTTTTGTCGGCAATCAAGAAAAAATATAAACTCGCAGAAGGGAAAGAAGAAAGACCTCTGTTTGATCGAGTAGCCTTGCACGCATTTAGTCTTGAAATCAATCCATTTGATGGTCAAGCGATCGAGGTTTCATGCGATTATCCTAAGGATTTGAGCATGATAATCAGCAAGATTGAGAAATTTGGGTGATCCCAGAGAGAAATATGAAGGTACTGCTTTAATTTTTGAACTCTGCCTTGTTTTTTGTCAACAAAATTTCTATTTTTGTGTCCCTTTTTGAGGGCAGTAGGATTTTGACTATAAAATCAATAGAAAAGTGGATTCAATAAGTTATAAGACAGCAATCACCAATAAAGCTACAGCTGACAAGCAATGGGTAGTGGTTGACGCTGAAGGAAAAGTATTGGGAAGGTTAGCAAGTGAGATTGCTAAAATGATCAGAGGAAAGCACAAACCTGGTTTTACACCTAACGTGGACTGTGGAGACAACGTAATCGTTGTGAACTCAGACAAGGTGAAAATGACAGGAAAGAAGTGGACGGATAAAAAATACGTCTCGCATACTGGTTACCCAGGAGGTCAAAGAGTTCAAACCCCTAATCAAGTGAAGGCAAAGTCTTCTACTATCTTGGTAGAAAGAGCCGTAAGAGGCATGCTACCAAAGAACAGACTGGGTAGAGCTTTGTTCAATAATTTATACGTATACGAAGGGGGAGAGCACAAGCACGAAGCACAAACTCCTAAAGAGATAAAACTTTAATCTGAATGGAAGTAACTAACACCATTGGTAGAAGAAAAACATCTGTAGCTAGACTGTATATGTCAGCAGGTAAAGGAGATGTTAAGATCAACAACAGGGACATCAAAGAGTATTTCCCTTTTGAAATTTATCAAACTATCGTTAAGCAACCATTGGTTTTGCTGGAAGAAGACGGTAATTATGATTTGAATATTAATGTTGCTGGAGGAGGAATGAAAGGTCAAGCTGAAGGTATCAGATTGGCGATCTCTAGAGCATTGGTAGAAATCAACCCTGAACACAGACCTCCTTTGAAGAAAGAAGGATTCTTGACAAGAGATCCTAGAATGGTCGAGCGTAAGAAGCCAGGTAGAAGAAAGGCGAGAAGAGCGTTCCAGTTCAGTAAGCGTTAATACAATTTATATTTATATATTATTAAGTAAACTTTAATGGCTAAACTACAGCACAAAGACTTACTTGATGCTGGTGTCCACTTCGGACACTTGACGAGAAAGTGGGATCCTAAAATGGCACCATACATCTTCATGGAGAAGAATGGTATCCATATTATCGATCTACATAAATCGCTTGATTGCCTCGAAGAAGCATCAAATGCACTCAAGCAGATAGTGAAATCAGGACGAAAAGTAATGTTCGTTGCGACTAAAAAGCAAGCGAGAGAAATCGTTTCTGAAGAAGCTAAGAGATTAAGAATGCCTTACGTCACTGATAGATGGTTAGGTGGTATGTTGACTAACTTCGCAACGATCAGAAAATCGTTGAAGAAAATGTCTTCGATGGACAAGATGTTGAAAGATGATGCTTTCAAAAACTTGGCGAAGAGAGAGAAGTTGATGATCAGCAGAGAGAAAGTGAAGCTAGAAAGAATCCTCGGTGGAATCGCTGACTTGACAAGACTACCAGCTGCACTATTCGTAGTAGACATCAAAAGAGAGCATATCGCGATCAAAGAAGCACAGAAGTTGAATATCCCTGTATTTGCTATGGTGGATACTAACTCTGACCCGAATCAGGTTGATTTTCCAATCCCTGCGAATGATGATGCTTTCAAATCTATCCAATTGATCGTAAGTCACATTGGTAAAGAGTTGGAAGAGTCTCTAGCAGAGAGAAAGAAAGACAAGGACGAGGCGAAGCAGAAAGAGGAGGCAGAAGCGAAAGCTCACGCTGACAAAAAAGGAGAGTAATCATACTATTTTGAAATAGTATCAAAAATATAAGAATTGAATCCCAAACTGATGGGATTCAATTTTTGTTTAGACCCGTTTGATTTTTCAGCGGGATTATAGAAATAGAAGTAAAAAAACATAAACGATATTACAAATGGCAATTACTGCACAAGAAGTAAACAAGCTACGTCAGATGACTGGAGCTGGTATGATGGATTGTAAAAAGGCTTTGGTTGAAGCTGAAGGTGATTTTGATACAGCAATCGAATTGCTTAGAAAAAAAGGGCAAAAGGTTTCTGCATCTAGAGCAGACAGAGAGACCAACGAAGGTGTTGTATTCGTGAAAACAAACGCTGACCATACTACTGGAGTAGTGGTAGCATTTTCATGTGAGACCGACTTTGTAGCTAAGAACGAAGAGTTCATGAAGTTAGGGAATGATCTAGCGACTGCAGCTTTCGAAAACAAGCCAGCTGATGCAGCAGGGTTGAAAGCATTGAAGTCTGGTGATGATACTTTTGGTGATAGAATCATCGACATGATCGGTAAAATCGGTGAGAAAATGGATATCATTGCTTATGAAGTGATGGAAGGTGAGGCAATCGTTCCTTACGTTCACGCGGGTAGCAAACTAGGTGTTCTTGTTTCTTTGAAAAACACAGGTGGTAAAGATGTGACTGAGGCAGGTAAAGATGTAGCGATGCAAATTGCTGCTATGAACCCTGTAGCGGTTGATAAAGACGGTGTTGATTCTACTGTAGTAGAGAAGGAAATTGAGATCGGAAAAGATCAGGCAAGACAAGAAGGTAAGCCTGAGGAGATGCTAGAGAAGATTGCTCTAGGTAAATTGAACAAGTTCTACAAAGAGAATACTTTGTTGCCACAAGCATTCGTAAAGGATAACAAGCAGTCTATTGCTCAGTATCTTGATGGTGTGAGCAAAGGGTTGACAGTAGTAGATTTCAAGAGAATCTCTATCGGTTAATTTATAAGATAATTGAAGTTGATTACATGGCCATCTGTATTTATACAGGTGGCTTTTTATGTTTAAAGGAATGAGCTGAGTGCGGGATCAGCCTGTGAAATTTGGGAGAGCCACGTGGTATTTATTATTTCAACCGTTATCCCAATGGCTTTTATAGAAGGTTACTTTCGCAAAGGCAACAACAAACATGTCTAGCCGAATCAGGTAGGTTTCGAATATTTGAATCACGAAATAATCTTCGATCCTTCCCAGCAATAAGGATCAGCCTGAAGAGGCTTACAGGTCGAGTTCTGAAAGGGCTTCTTCTACTGCTTCTTGAATCTCTGCGATATCAAATGGTTTGGTGAAGAAGCGTTGGATGAGTTTTCCGTCGAGTGCTTTTTCTATCTCTTCGTTGTAGTCAAATGCTGTTAGGATAAAGTAAGCGATGTTTTTGAATTTTTCTTTGGCTTGGGTGATGAACTGGATGCCGTTCATAGTGGGCATTCGCATGTCGCTGATCACGACGATAATTTTGTCATGATGCGCTTCTAATTTCTGTAGACCTTCTACTCCAGATAGTGCAGTCACAACGTCATAGATAGACTCAAAGCTTTTTTCAAATAGAAATAAGTTTAGCTCTTCGTCATCTACGTACAATACAGTAATGTCTTTCTTATCAGCCATAATTAATCTTTACTCGCCACTAGAACATAGGTGTTCAAGGTTTAAAGATATATTTTATTTATCAAATCCTGAGATCGTATAGGAAAGAAGACGATCTCAGGGATTTAGTATTAGTTTTTAGCTTATTTGTGAGCCGTTTTGAACCTTTTCATTGGGCTGGACGAGTCTTAGTTTTCCATCAGCATCTTCTGCCATGAGAATCATTCCTTGTGATTCTACGCCCATGATTTTTCTGGGTGCTAGGTTGGCTAGAATAGTTACCTGCTGACCGATCATTTCTTCTGGAGTAAAGTGCTTAGCGATACCGCTTAGGATCGTTCGCGTATCGATCCCTGTATCTACCTTGAACTGTAATAATTTGCTCGATTTGGGTACTTTCTGCGCTTCTAGGATGGTACCTACTCTCATGTCCATTTTGAGGAAGTCTTCGAATACTGCTTCTGCTTTTTGTGGCTCTACGTCTTCTACTGTTTGTTGCACGGGTTTTGATTTTTCTAATTTGTCAATTTGAGCTTCTACTGCTTCGTCTTCTATTTTTTCAAATAGCAGACTAGCTGCTTCGATATTTTGGCCGCTGAATAGCAAATCTGACCTACCGGCATCCGCCCATGTAAAATCTCCCAGATTGATCATCTGAGACAGTTTGTCTGAAGTACGAGGTAAGAATGGGCTTGATAGAATAGAAAGATTTGCTGCGATCTGCAGGGCTATATTCAATATGCTGCCAGTTCTTTTCTCGTTGGTTTTGATGAGTTTCCATGGCTCGGTCTCAGCGAGGTATTTATTCCCTAGGCGGGCCAAGTCCATGAGATGTGCGAGTGCTTCGCGGAATCTGAACTTGTCGATGCTCTCGGATATTCTCGATGGGAACTCAGCTAGTTCTATCAATACCTCTTTGTCGACAGCTTCTAATGCGCCGAGTTTGGGTAGTTTTCCGTCGAAGTATTTGTGCGTTAGTACTACCGCTCTATTGACGAAATTGCCATAGATCGCGACTAATTCATTGTTGTTTCTGGCCTGGAAGTCTTTCCAAGTAAAGTCATTGTCTTTGGACTCTGGGGCATTAGAACACAATACGTATCTGAGTACATCTTCCTTCTCGGGGAAATCCTCGAGATACTCGTGTAGCCAGACCGCCCAGTTGCGAGACGTAGAGATTTTCTCTCCTTCTAGGTTCAAGAACTCATTGGCAGGTACATTCTGTGGTAAGATGTAGTCACCGTGCGCATGTAGGATCGCAGGAAATATGATACAGTGAAAGACGATGTTGTCCTTGCCGATGAAGTGAATCAAACATGATTCATCTTCTTTTTTCTTCTGTGTTTTCCAGTAGTCTTCCCAATTTTTTCCTTTTTCTGCGGCCCAAGCTTTGGTCGCAGAGATGTACCCGATAGGCGCATCGAGCCATACGTATAGTTTTTTGCCTTCTGCATCAGGTAGTGGCACATCTACTCCCCAGTCTAGGTCTCTGGTCATGGCACGAGGCTGTAGGCCTGCTTTGAGCCAAGAACTACACTGCCCGTAGACGTTGGGTTTCCATTGTCCTTGTTTGCCTTCTATGAGCCATCTTTCGAGCCATGGCTGATATTTGTCTAGTGGCAGATACCAGTGCTTGGTAGATTTTAAGATAGGTGTTTTGCCACTCAGTGTAGACTTTGGGTTGATAAGGTCGGTGGAGTTGTGGGATGTGCCACATTTTTCGCACTGGTCTCCGTAGGCGGCATCATAGGCACAGTTAGGACATGTCCCGGTGACATATCGATCTGCGAGGAATTGGTTGTATTCCTCGTCATAGAATTGCTCTGATTGCTTCTCGACGAACTCTCCTTTGTCATAGAGATTGGTGAAGAATTCCTGTGAGGTCTCATGATGAATCGGTGATGAAGTGCGGTGATAGATGTCAAAGTCAATCCCGAATTTCTCAAAAGTATCTTTATTGATCTGATGATATTTGTCAATGATGGCCTGTGGGGTAGTTCCTTCTTTTTTGGCACGTAGCGTGATCGCAGCACCATGTTCGTCACTGCCACATACGTAGGTCACTTCTTTGCCTCTGGCGCGAAGAAAGCGCACATAGATGTCGGCAGGTAAATACGCTCCTGCGATATGACCGATGTGTAGCGGGCCGTTCGCATAGGGTAGGGCTGAAGTAATGGTGTATCTTTTGTAATCTTTTTGCACGTGTCCGTTTTTTCGACAAAGATAGAAAGATTAGAAAGTTATGGAGCTGAAAATACTAGAAGTTCTAAGCTGGCGTGAGACAAGATTTAGTTTTTTATCAATAGGTTCTTCTTGCAGATCGCATCAATCATGTTTTCGGGTTGAGTCCCTTCAAACTTCCAAATGAAAACACTGCCACCTTGCGGTATGACGAGTATCGCCTTGGTCTCTGAAATAGCCTGATAATTGTTCGAGTTTAGGTATTTGTTACGTGATATATCCAGCTGCCCTGTGTGCTGTAGTAGGTATTGTGCGATCCATTGTTCGGACAGCACTGTAGGTGTGACATAGCTCAGCGTGATGTGGTGTGTGTCGTTTTTTAGCTCTAGGAGTAGAGGACTGATTTTGACCGTCGTGTCTTCGGTGAGGGTGTACTTTTTGGGGATGTCAAATGATAGTCCCAGTCCCAGGTTTTCGTAGTGCGTGTCTTTTTGTTTCTCCTCACTTTCGAAGGATGACATAGGGTTTCCATTGCGCAGATAGTTGGTGGTTTGTATTGCAGCGATTTTGGGATGCAGAAATAGTGGGGCAAGCCCATCATGTAGGTCGCTCTTAACCATAGGTAGGTATAGGCTGGGATTGATAGGGCTATGACTGTTGGGATTGAAGATTTGCCACTCTTCGTCGATCCCGATTTCTGTCCAAAGCGCGCTGACCCAATAGCCGTATTGGTAATAGTAGCCATGTACGATGCGTGCTGGGAGGTCGATGGATCTCGCCAGTCTGATGAGGGCTAGGGCGGGGTACTTTGGAGCTGTTCTACGGCAATAGAGAGTTAGCGCCTGTGCCATTTCTAATGAGGAAGCTAGGTCTCGTGATAGCGAATCGGCGATGTAAAACAAGTCTAAATTGTCCTTGTTGATCCAGGGTGTAGACTCGGTACAGTGGGCTAGTTCTAGGCTGTCTGTAGGGAGTGGGTAGAACTGATTGTCTGCCATGCTGGTCTCTAGGGTATCGCCGGCTGTCGTGGTGATCAGGAGTTGGATGGCATTGATGTTTTTTGGATCGGGTAGCCAGATGTTGGACGAAATGATTTTTTGGTCATCTTGTAGGGATAGAAGGGGAGAAGTATGTACGGTTTTTTTCGTTGGACGTATTTCCATTTTGCCGAATGGCCCAGCCTGCTGAGAGGCGTAGCATTGGAAGTCCAAATCGTAGAGGCTCTCTACAGCTGGCAGTTGGGCGATGGAGTCATGGATGACCCAGTATTTTTGGGCACGAATGACCTTGGTGTCGGTTAGCGTTCTGAATACAGTGACGACCTGATGGAGGTCTGGTGAGTAGGTACGGAACCGAATACTGTCTTGGAGATGATGGAGTGTGCTCTGACTGACTTTTTGTGTCCCGTATGGTCCCAAAACCATCTGAAAGTAACTCGAATCACCGAGTGATGTGATCAATGAGTCGTTCGAGTAGGTGGAGTGAATCGTATCTCCTGGTGATAGGCTGATGTCGTTGGTGGCGGATAGTAGCTGACCTATGGCGTCTTCTTGATAGCGGGTCTGGATGAAGATAGAGGTGCTGTCTTGTAGGGTGACGAGGCTGAGCTGCAGCTGCTGCGTGGTGTGGATGGTGTCAGCGATGTGAACGCTCGTTTGGTAAGAGCCCACAGATGTGTTGTTCAGGTCGACTGTATAGGTGTGGATCTGTGCAGCCAGTGGCTGTATGAGGGCAAGAAAAAATAGACTAAGGAGGCAATATACTTTCATCAAATACGGGAGGATTGATAAGGCGACAAGATAAGAAAAATGCTAAGCTTAGGCGCTCGGCTTTTTGAAATTTTGTTAGCCAACTGCTTGATGATGCTGATCGAAGATGGTGTTTGGAATGTGACTGAATGAAACCAAAACGTAAGGTCACCACCAGCCACAGGAATAAAGTGACCATTTGTCTGGTGGTGACCATGTAGAGGCTATAAGACAGCTTTAAGTGAAGGAGAAGGCTACAGTTTGAACTTGTCGACTTCTGAACGTAGGGCATAGGTGATGGAAGACACTTCTTTGCTTTTTTGTAGGTGGTTTTCCATACCCGCCGAAAGTTGAGTCGCCGAGCTGGCGGTTTGTTCAGTACCTGCTGCAGTTTCTTCTGCTATCACTACTATTTCGTCCATCATATTTACCACATTGCCTAGGTCATTTGTTTGCTGATTGGTAGCGGTGACGATATTTTCAGATTTTTTTAAGGTATCTTCATACCCTGTTGAAATGTCTTGGAAAGCAGAAAGTGAGTGTTTGGTGGCCTCACTTCCTTCTGTAATTCTTGAACTCATTTTGGAGACGAGCGAGGCTGTAGAAGAGGTGACCGTTTGTACACCTGAAATAAGTTTTTGGATTTTGGAAGTTGACACTTTCGAATCTTCTGCTAGTTTTCTGATTTCCTCAGCTACGACGGCAAAACCTCTCCCTGCATCACCTGCTTGCGCAGCTTCTATGGCGGCATTGAGCGCTAGAAGGTTGGTTTGTGACGCGACATCTTCTATAATTCTTAGGACGGCGTTGATGTCATTTGATCTTTGTGTTAGGATTTTTATAGCTTCTGTTGTTTCTGCGGAGTAAGATAGTATGTCCTTCATTTGGGTGTCCAGTGTGCCCATTTGTTGCATACCTGCCTGACTCTTTTCAACCCCTATTTTCGTAGCTTCATTGATTTCAAAGGCTTGTCTTTTCATGTCACTAGAAAACTTCAATATTCCTTCTATGATGTTTGATGACTGATCCACATTCGCCACTTGCTGCTGTGCTCCACTACTCATTTGAGCAATGGCAGATGCTATTTCGCTGGTGCTATTATTGATTTCTTCGGTGGTATGGGTCATGTCATCTGTCGAGCTCCCTATCGAAGCTATTTGCTCTTTAAGATTAGAAAGCAGATCGGACAGGGAGTCTAAAGCTGAATTCAGATTCGTCGAAAGCAGTGCCACGTCACCTTTTGCCTCATCTGTATACCTTTTGGATAAATCCCCAGAAGCCATGCCGTCAACGATTCGATTGATTTCAGAAAATGGCTTGAGTACTGACTCAAACATTTTGTTGACAGATACTCCGAGATTTTTCCATTCGCCATCCATGCCGTCTAGGTTGATTCTTGCTTTGAAATTGCCAGACTCTACCGCCTCGGATACGACCAAATTGATTTCACTAACCGCTTTTAATAGACTGTTTTTTTGTGTCTCTAGTTCGGCGTTTTGAGCAATGACTTGCTCGGTGGCATTGTTGATTTGATCATTAAGCTTCTCTTTGTCCTTTTTGTATTTTTTGGATTTCCATATATTGAAATATATAATGGAGGAGACTATGATCAGGATGACGATGGTTCTAAACCACCACGTGTTGTACCAAGCAGGGAGGATGTTCAGGTATATTGAGGCTCCTTTTTCATTCCATATGTTGTCATTGTTGGAGCCTTTTACTCTAAACGTGTATTGGCCTGAGGGTAGGTTTGTATAATAGGCTTGTCGACGATTGCCTGATTGTTTCCATTCACTATCATACCCTTCCATCATGTAGGCGTATTGGTTTTTTTCTGGAGAGGTGTAGTTCAGTGCTACGAATTCGAATATAATATCCGTTTGTTTATGTGTGAGTGTGATGGAATCTGTTTCGGAAATATGCCGGTCAAGGGGCGAGTTGATATCGTCAATAGAGACCTCCTTGTTGTCGAGTTTAAAGTGTGTCACGATGATGTTTGGGATTTCTTGATTGTCTTTGACTTCAGTAGGAGCGAAATGATTAAAACCGTTGATCCCACCTATGTATATATTGCCCTGATCATCTTTATAGGATGAATTCGTACTGAACTCATAGTCTTGCAACCCATCATAGATATCATAGTTTCGGATGGACATGTTTTCGAAATCGATCGAGAATGATATTTTACTCATGCCTTTGTTAGTCGTCACCCAAAAGACACCTGAGTCATCGATGACTAAATTGCTAATAGAGTTGTCAGGTAGTCCATGCCGTTGATCATACCGTTCAAAGCTTTTTTTATCTTCTTTTAATCTATTGAGGCCACCGAGAGTACCTACCCAGATGTTACCATTCAAGTCTTCGTTGATGGTGGTAATGTTATAATGGCTCAAACTGTTGGGGTTGTTCTTGTCATGAATGTATCGTTCAAACTGATCTAGACTTGGGATGTATTTGTTGAGACCATAGCTGGTACCTATCCAGATGTTGTCTTGCGAGTCTTTGAATATACAATTGATCGCTCCTGATGAAAGGCTCGTAAGGTTATCGGGGTTATGAGGGTACGATTGATACTTTTTGGTGACATTGTCGAGCTTGAGAAGTGTACTGGTTCCTATCCAAATGTCATTATCATTACCCTCCGTGATGCAATTGATCGTAGTGTTATCCAAGATGGTTTCAAACGAACCCTTGTCATCATCAAAGAGCAGGAGGCCCTGGTAGGTTCCTATCCAAAAATTATCCTTTCCATCAATAGTGAGCGCCTTCATATGGTCACTGTTGAGCCCTTTGTGGGCGTAAGAGCTTTGTTGGTAGGAAGAGAAAGTGCCCTTTTGGGGGTCGAAAAGATTGAGTCCTCCATAGGCTGTGCCTACCCAGATTCCCTTGTCATTGGCACAGAAACTAGTAACCGAATTGTTACTCAAAGAAGAATCAACATTAAACAAATGCTTGTAGTGATCAAACTTCTGCTTTTCGTTGTGCAAATAATTCAAACCACCACTCCAGGTTCCTATCCAAAAGTTGCCCTTATTGTCCTCATCAAAGCAATAGATGGAATTTTGACTTAAACTTTTGTTATCGGTCTCATTACTTTGGATGTGTATGAATTCGGGTTGGTCATTGGCAGATTCATGATGCTTTAAAAGATTAAGCCCTTGATTAGTACCTATCCAAATGTTGCCATTAGAGTCTTGATCAATAGTTCTGATAAAAGTGCTTGAAATATTGTAGCCTTCTTCTGCGGAATATAATTGCGCTTCATTGTTGTCAAAATCAGTAATCTGGTAGAGTCCATTTCGGTGCGTGCCGTACCAGATGTTGCCCTTGTCATCATAGAGGATATCCTTGATTCTGTTCGATATGTCATCCGAGCTTTGGTTAAAAATCGTGTGGTCAAATACTTTTTTGGTCAGTCGACTGTTTATATCCACGACGAACAAGCCTTGAGAAGCTCCTACTATAAGTTCGCCCTTTTTTCCAAGGCTAAGGTCAGACACAAAACCATAGTGCGTGGTTTTTAATAGACTATTTGAGACTTCACTAAATGACTCTTCGGATGGATTCAGTGTGAATAGCCCCTCTTCGGTTGCGATCCATATTAACCCATTTTCATCTTCTATCAGATCTTTAATTGACTTCTGATTTAGGGTGTTTGGGGATTGACCTTCGCTGTAAAAGCGCTTGAATTTTTCTGAGGTATAATCAAACGAGTTTAGACCATCACTATTGGTGCCTACCCAGAGATTTCCTTTCGAATCCTCTAATAAGCATATGATTTCATTGCCACTAATACTGGTGCTGTCATCGGGGTTTTTGATGTAATGATCAAATGAATACCCGTCATATTTGTTTAAGCCTCCTGTACGGGTACCGATCCAAATGAAACCATTCTTGTCCTGTGTCGTGCAGAAAACCGTACTTTGGGATAGGCCTTCATTTAAGGATAGTTTTTGGAAATTGTATCGATTGTTTTGGGATAGGGCGTTAAAATTTAGCCCAATAAAAAGTATCATATAGACCATTCGTCTGATACCAATTGAAAATCTGTAATTCATCTCACCTCGTCATGCTGTCGATGGTAAATGTACCTTTTTTTGCAAATAACAAGTATTACTATTCGTTCTTCAGTATAACTCATCGATCATTTATGAGTTATTATTGTTTCATTGCTTAATTGAACCAATGAGAATAGCCGACTGTGACTGGGGATTGTGCTAAAGGGAGCATACCCAAAAAGGTAAGCTTACCTCCTCCTTTTTTTAAAGTAGCGAATAGCCAAAGGTAAGTTAACCTCCAGCTATAGGTTAGCTTACCTTTGGGGCCTGGTAAAGCAACCTTTGGGTAAGGGTAAGGGTAAAGGGAAGTTTTGAAAACCGTAACTGTACCTTGGATTTGGAAGAGAAAAATCGGGTATGGTCTCTGCCAATGGATATTATAAATGCCAAGAAGATGTCGGTTGCATTAGGGAATGCGACCGAGCTGGATCCGGCTTTTTGAAATTTCGTTAGCCAACTGCTTCACGATACTGTCATCGATCAAGGTATTACTATTCAAAATAACTGGGGGAATCTACCCGCCCTCGTTCGGAAACGAGGATGAGTGGGGGCAAAGATGTCTAATCCAATATTTGATAGTATAAATATTCCCAAGCCAACTGAACACTATATAGTGGAGGGTAAGAATAATCTTCCACCTCTGTGACCATATATTTTGGCA
Organism: Reichenbachiella agariperforans; assembly: GCF_900142205.1. Classification (GTDB taxonomy): domain Bacteria; phylum Bacteroidota; class Bacteroidia; order Cytophagales; family Cyclobacteriaceae; genus Reichenbachiella; species Reichenbachiella agariperforans. The sequence continues at coordinate 1,381,104 of NZ_FRAA01000001.1, read as the reverse complement.
CGTCAAAATCAGGGTGATGAAATAATTCCATCCAATTAATTTTCCCACTTGCGCCCAACTCCTTATAATCCTTGATATGCCAACTTATAAACCGCTTGGGATATTTTTGAAAATAATCAACCGCTTTCACTCCGCCTATATCCATCCAATAAATATCAGCTTGGAAATGAACATATTCAGGATCCGTATTCTCCAATAAATAATCATATATTAGGCTCCCATCGATCACCCCAAATTCATCTGCATGGTTGTGAAAAGCAAAGGTGATACCTTTCTCTTTACATAATTTTCCAATCGTATTGTAATAGTCGCAATAGCGTTGCAATTCCGCTTTGGTTTTAACTGATTTGAGTTGGTTATTGGAGGTCGTTAAGTATTCTACGCCTGCTGCCAAATGGTCGTCTATACATTTCGACCACCATTTCATAGAGCTTTCCCAAGAGTCAGAAGTAGGGAGGTCATGAAACGTCATAGAGCCTAAAAATTGCATTTCTTCAGCTTCTACCACTTTTCGAAATTCAGCAGGTGACATGCCGTAAAATGTACCATCATTATAAACAAAAGTTTCTATATAACTATAGCCCATTCGTCCTAACTCCTGCAACGTTCCCACTGGGTCTTTCAGCATATCTTGATGAACAGAAACTAATTGAATGCCGATTTTTTTATCTTTTGGGTTAGACTTAATATATCGGGTTTTCCAAAGACTTTTACCAGACTCATCAAATCCCTCCAATAGTACATTTGAAAAGCTTTGAAAATCAAATTTGACATGCAGGTAAAAATTGCCCAACATATCTACATCCTGCATTTCCCATTCTTTTTCATTAGAAAAACGTCCTGTTCCTTTGAAAACTATAGCGTCTTTATTCTGTCCTAAAGCAATAATCTGATTGCTATTTGAATCATAAGCAATCAATTCTGTGAGTAGGGGATTGTATTCTCCCTTTTGATATTGAAGTACTTCCACCTGCATGGAGAGCTTGTCCATTTTTGAGATGTTATTCATTTTAATATGAGGAAATGCAGCAACACTATCCGTATCTGAATGGATGCTACTCACCCAATGCCCGACATACTGATGTAAACGGTCAATTTGGGATTCGACGGAATGTTGAGATAAAAGAGGATGGCTGAAAAGACATATTAACACTAACAACTTCGTAACTTTCATATTCTTCTTCTTAATTACTGTTCTTATCAAAGTACCCCTCTAACACTGAACCTGATATGAAGAATGCCTTGACTGTAATAGAAAGTAAAATAGGGCAATAGACCCAAAGTGGCAAGATGAAAGAGGTGCTGACACCTCTAAAAACTCGACGGAGCACCAATCCAGATTCTATATACTCCCAACCAACCCTTCAAGACTTCTTTCTAAGTGAAGATAAATCTTGAAGGGTTTAAGAGGCTCTAGTGGTATTTTTCACTTTGTTTCAATGCTTGGTTTATTGCCTGTGGGGTAAGGTTTGTTTCTGGCAAAGCGCCCTTCTATTTATTCAACTCACCCCATGTCGTTAAGTTAAAACCTGAGTTCGATTAGTAAAGGATATAAATCATCTTCTTAATTCAAGGTTTTTGAAAATTATACTGTCTGAGCGATAGCGAGTTTATAATTTTCTAGCCTTTTTGCTTCCTTTTTTGGCAATGAAAAAAGGAAGAGTCTGTCTGGCTTGAAGACAAAGAACAATTGATGCATTTCAGAAGCGGTTTTAATGAAAGCTAAAATCGAATTTAGGTTTAAACGCATACGCTCCATTGTATCATCCCGACGGAGGGATCTTAGCCATTCTGAAAGGGTTTGTGTTTAGATTTCTCCTATCGTACCGGATAAAAATCTAAACTTAAAGACATAGCGTTCGCATCAGTAGTTACATCGGTTGCACGCCTACCACAGGTTTATTCCCCTCCTACACGTCCGTCAGAGTATTGTACTGAATCAATCTACCACTACAACGTTAGTTTAGAAGCTATCAGACTTTGTGTGTCTTGCTCGACAGGCGTTCGATAAGCAAATCAAGCCGATCTGCCTGCACAATGGCTGTTAGACAAGTGTTTCTATCGCTACAGGCTCTCCAACGGGCGTTGAGGGGGTGTCTTGATTTCGGATAGTGTCCAAATGTGCGTTGAGGGGGGGGCTTGATTTCGGATAGTGTCCAAATGTGCGTTGAGGAGGTGTCTTGATCTCGGATAGTGTCCAAATGTGCGTTGAGGAGGTGTCTTGGTCTAGGATAGTATCCAAACGTGCGTTGAGGAGCTGTTTAGATGTTAGACAGATTCCCCACGGTTATATTAGATTCTTTCAAGCCTATCTAAACAGTATTGAAGTCAGGTTGAAGTCAGGCATGTTGAGCCTACATTTCATTAGTCAAAGAGACAGATCACTCCGTTATTCAAGATTTATGGTTCGAAATTCGTTATTGTTTTTCTTTGAAATAACCACCTGTTATGAGTCTGTGAGGCATTATTCCAATGATTGGAATAATGAATATCGAATATTGATTTCTATCCCCAGTCATACCGACTGATCCCAAGACACTACCTTTCTTATTGTCACGAATGAATGCTACATAAAAAAGCCCCAGACGGTTGGTCTAGGGCTAGGTAAGTGTCATTGTACACGCGCAGTGTCTTTAGAAGATGGCCTTAAATAGATCGTTGAATATCGCAAAAACCATTAGACCTAGGAGTAGTACCATGCCTACTTTCTGTGCTCCTTCGAGGAATTTGTCAGAGGGCTTTTGTCCAGAGACGATTTCGTAAGTCAAAAATACCACGTGTCCTCCATCCAGCGCTGGGATGGGGAGGAAGTTCATGAAGGCAAGCACCATAGATAGGAGCCCAGTCAAGTACCAGAATTTGCTCCAGATCCACTGTCCACCGAACATCTGAGCGATACCGATAGGGCCACTGAGGGATTTGGAGGCAGATACTTCGCCACGGAATATTTTGCCAAAGGCTTTGATGTTGACCCATACCACGTTGAATGCCTGCTGTGATCCTTTGTTGACAGACTCTCCGAAGGTGTACTCCTGATGAGCAAAGTCTAAGAGTATCTCTGGATAGAAACCTAAAGTCCCATCTTCGCCTATCTGTAGTTTGGCCTCTCTGGTCTGACCTGTTTTGCTTTGGATCACTGCTGTGACCTCTTTCTCCTTGTTGGCATCTAGGATGCTTTTGAAGTCTGAGAAATAGTTGGCTGATTTACCTTCGATAGAGATGAATCGATCGCCTTCTTGCAGACCCGCATCCGCGGCGGCACTACCTGCCATTACTTGCTTGATCTCAAAGGGTTTGAGGTAGCTGATGAACTGGCCGTCATATTTTTTCTTGTCAGCATATTTGTTCAAGAATCCATTAGGGAGCGTCAGTGTAAACACAGAGTCGCCTCTCTGAACAGTGTAGCTAGAGTTCTCTTTGAGGATCACATCATTGTTGATCAGCTCTTGGAACCTGCTGTAGTCCTGGCCGTTTACCTTCAGTACTTTGTCACCGTTTTTGAATCCAATTTCTTGTCCTAGTTCATAGGCAGCGATCCCGTTTTGGTTGAGTACATCTTTGGTCAGGTAGGACTCTCCACTGTTGTAGGTGATGACGATGAAAATGAATACGCCTGTGATGACATTGACGATGATACCGCCCATCATGACGATGAGTCTCTGCCAGGCTGGTTTGGCTCTAAACTCCCATGGCTCTGGCTCGGCAGACATGGACGCTGTGTCTAGTGACTCGTCGATCATGCCTGATATTTTGACAAATCCACCGAGGGGAATGGCTCCAAACGAGTATTCTGTTTCGCCGTATTGAAAACCCCAGATTTTAGGAGGGAAGCCGATGGAGTATTTTTCTACTCTCATGCCAAATGCCTTGGCGGCCAATAAGTGTCCTAATTCGTGTAATCCAACTAATATTGATAAGCCCAACATGAGTTGGGCTGCCATGATCAATCCTTCCATTAACTAATGATGTCTAGTGCTATTTTTCTTGTTTCTTTATCTGTCTCCACGTAATCCTCCATGTTTGGATGGGCAATGAATGAGACCTTGTCCATGCATTTTTCTACTACATCGGACATCTCCAAAAATCCTATACGGTCATTTAAGAATTCAGATACAGCTATTTCGTTAGCGGCATTGAGTATACATGGGAGGTTTCCCCCTTGTTTCATCGCTGCAAACGAAAGCGCCAGATTTCTAAACGTCTCTACGTCTGGTTTTTCGAACGTCAAAGATGGGTATTCTGTAAAATCGAACCTAGGAAAAGTAGTTTTAATTCGGTCAGGGTAGGTCATGGCATATTGTATTGGGAGTTTCATGTCTGGGAGCCCCATTTGTGCCTTGATAGAGCCATCTTCGAACTGTACCATGGAGTGGATGATGGACTGAGGATGGACGATCACTTCGATCTGATCTGCTGTGAGTCCAAAGAGCCATTTGGCTTCTATGACTTCCAGTCCTTTGTTCATCAGTGAGGCCGAGTCGATGGTGATCTTTGCACCCATTTCCCAGTTGGGATGTTTGAGGGCAGCTTCTTTTTTGACGGATTGTAAAAACGCTTTGTCTTTGCCTCTAAACGGTCCGCCAGAGGCAGTCAAGATGATTTTTTCGATGGGGTTGCCAACCTCTCCCGTCAGACACTGAAAGATCGCAGAGTGCTCCGAGTCCACTGGCAAGATCGTTGCTTTGTACTCCTGAGTCAGCTCGGTGATGAGCTCTCCAGCCACGACGAGTGTCTCCTTGTTGGCCAGGGCGATTACTTTACCTGCCTTGATGGCGTGTACGGTAGGTTTTAGTCCTGCATAGCCGACCAGAGCCGTGAGGACGATATCGACCGCTTCGATCTCTGCGATGTGGCACAGCCCTGATTCGCCAGCAAATACTTTGATGTCGTGCGGATCCAGTGCCTCGAATACTTGCTCGTATTTGTCGTCATTGCCGATTACCACGACATTGGGCTTGAACTGCAAGGCCTGCTGGATCAGTAGATCCGCATTGTTGTATGCCGAGATGGCTTCTAGTACGAATTGCTCCGGGTTCGCTGCGATCACTTCGAGTGCCTGTGTACCGATCGAGCCGGTAGAGCCGAGTATGGATATTGTTTTCTTCAACTATCTATTGGGTTTTGGGATCGGAAATTGTCATTGGGACTGCTATTCCTTATTAATGTCTATTATCTAAAGTCTTGTGTCTAATATCTAAAATTCATCAATTCATCCGCGATTTTTCTATCATTGGATAGGCGAGGGACTTTGTTTTGTCCGCCTAGCTTTCCTTGCGATTTCATGTAGTTGATAAAAGCATTTTTTTGTAAAGGAACGATTTCTAATTCTTCCAAGATACTGCCGACGATTAAATCTTCATAGTAGGAGTTCAGTTCGGTCAGTTTTTTGTCCAGCGTGGATTTAAAACTGTTGAAGTCAGCAGGTGGTTGATCAAATTCGATAAACCATTGATGGCGGGGTAGGCCAGATTCTGGTGTGACCTGAGGTGCTACGGTGAATTCTACGATTTCCGCCTCTGGATGCTGAGCCAGGGCATGGTTCATGGCTTTTTCCACTTCCTGACCGATGACGTGCTCCCCAAAGGCAGAGATAAAGTGCTTGATTCGTCCTGTAACCAGTATCCTGTAGGGGTCTTTGGAGACGAACTCTATGGTGTCGCCTATCGAGTAGCCCCATAGTCCAGCGTTGCTATTGATGATGAGCGCATAGTTGACACCTAGCTCCACTTCTCCGATACTGAGTCGTGGCGGGTTGTCATCAAAGTACTGATCCGCAGGGATGAACTCAAAGAATATCCCAGAGTTGAGTAGGAGCAATAGCCCTTTCTGATCTAGCGTGTCTTGGTAGGCGATAAAGCCCTCCGAGGCAGGGTAAGTTTCTACTGAGTCGATGGTCTTGCCGATGCTTTCGAATAGCTTTCCACGGTACGGCTCGAAGTTAACCCCTCCATATACAAAGAGAGAAAAATCAGGAAATACGTCTTTGATCGCCTTGCCAGTTTTGGCTGTGATCCGGTCGAAGTACATCTGTACCCATGGTGGAATGCCTGAGATCAGGCTCATGTCTTTCGTAAGCGTTTCCTCTACGATGGCGTCTAGTTTCGTCTCCCAGTCTTCGATGCAGTTGGTCTCATAGCTGGGCATCTGGTTGGAGCGAAGATAACCAGGGACGTGGTGATTAACGATCCCTGAGAGGCGTCCAGTATGGATGCCCGCTGTTTTGGTCATGATAGGACTGCCTGATAGGAATATCAAGCTTTTGTCTAAAAACTGGCTTTGTCCTGAGTTGTGCACATAGGTGAGGAGGGCATTTCGTGCGCTGTTGATATGGTTAGGGATGGAGTCTTTGGTAATGGGGATGTATTTGGTGCCCGATGTAGTCCCTGATGTTTTGGCAAAGTATTCGGGTTTGCCTGGCCATAAGATGTCGCTATCTCCTTGTTTGATTTTCTCAACATAGTCTTTGAGCCCTTCATAGTCTGCCACAGGTACAGCAGACTTGAAATCCTCATAAGTCTCGATATCTGCAAAATGATGATCCTTGCCAAACTGTGTGTGTTTGGCTTTTGAGACGAGGCTCTTTAGGATTTTGTGTTGCGTATTGATGGCATCTAGTGACCATTTTTTCTGGTCGTTGACGATGTACTTGGCAAAAGGCTTACTGAGTGCAGATCGGAATCCCATAGTTTACTTGAGTTGTCGAAATTTTGATCGAGACCAATGATATCACCCGCAATATAAACCCGAAATGAACAATAGCCATTTCAGAGAGAATGGAAATACGCTAGCATGTGTCACGAGATGAAAAAGGTCGAGCCTGAGGTGCTATTCCCAGCTCCAGTCATGACTCGTCAGATTCTCCAACGCTGCTATGAGTAAATCAGTAGATCCCGTGATGTCGTCTTTGTGCGCCATTTCGATCACTTGGTGTAGATGGCGAGTTGGGATAGAGATTGCACCTGCAATTGATCCGTTTTTGCCACGCTGTTGGATACCAGCAGTGTCTGTGCCACCAGCTACTAGGATTTCATTTTGCCATTTGATTTTTTTCGAATCAGCGGTTTGTCTGAGGAACTTGACCATACGTTGATCACAGATAGTCATAGCGTCTAGGATTTTGATGGCCGTACCTTCACCGAGTTTGGTGACGTACTCGTGGGGTTGCGCACCAGGTAGGTCATAGGCGATCGTCGTATCGAGAGCGATCCCAAAGTCAGGGTTGATGCTGTGCGCTGCTACATTGGCACCACGTAGACCGACCTCTTCTTGTACCGAAAATACCGCGTATAGATCTGCCGATGGTGTCTTGATTTTTTTGAGTGTTTCGATTAGGATGAAAACAGAGACTCTGTTGTCAATGGATTTGCAATTGACACAGTCACCCATTTCGATAAGTTCTCTGTCTCGTGTAATCGAATCGCCAATAGCCACGATTTTTTCCACTTCTTCTTTATTCATGCCGAGATCGATGAAGTAGTCCTCCATTTTGGCGACCTTTTGACGCTCCTCTGGGGTCATGACATGGATGGGTTTGCTACCCATCACACCGATCACATCTTCGCGACCGTGGATGATTACACGCTGGGCTGTCAGGGTTTTGGGATCAAAACCACCCAATGGCTGGAATCTAACGAAACCATTGTCGTCGATATGGCTCACGATGAAGCCAATCTCATCCATGTGAGCGGCTACCATTACTTTTTTATCTGTCGACCCTTTTTTGATCGCGATGATATTGCCCATGTTGTCGATACTGTAGGAGTCGACATGATCTTTGATTTCTTCGATGATCAAGTTTCTAATGCGTGACTCGAACCCCGGAGCACCAGCGATTTCACAGACTTTCTTGAGTAGTGGCGTGTTAAATGACATGTTTTTTGTAGTTTTTGATGGTGTGCAGATCACGAGACTGATTGGGATAGGAGCGAACTCGATATGAGTCGCTGGTCTCTGGTGATTTCAGCTTTAGCACAGTTTTATAAAGTGTGCGCACGAGAAGATTCGAACTTCCACGGACGTAAGTCCACCACCCCCTCAAGATGGCGTGTCTACCAATTTCACCACGTGCGCTTAAAATGGAATGCAAAAATAGGATTTAAGATGAATAATCCATGAAAAAAGTCAATTAAACTGCGGACCAAATTGAATCTACAAAGTATCCGTTCTGATCCTCAAGGTTATAGCGTACTTCGAACCCGCATTTTTCTGCTAATTCTTGGATTTCATCTGTCGAATATTTCTTTGATATTTCGGTTTGCATCGTTTCCCATTTCTTGAAAGCGATGATTTCTTCACCGATGAGAACCTCTTGGTCTTTCAAGCTCATGATAGCGCTTTTACATTCTCCTGTTACAGGATTGTAAAACGGGTAGTGCTGGAAACTCTCTAAGTTAAAGTTGCCGCCTAGTTCTTCATTGATTCTGTTGAGCAGGTTCATGTTGAATGCAGCGGTGACGCCTTTCGAATCGTTGTATGCAGCTAGTATTTTGGTAGGGTCTTTTTTTAGATCAACTCCGATCAATAACTGGTCTCCCGTATTGATGTCTTCTCTGATTTTCGAGAGAAAATTCTGCGCTTGATCAAATGAGAAATTACCGATGTTAGAGCCCAAAAATAGAATGACATTGCGACGGGTGCTGGAGTGACTGAGTCTATCCAATACTTGGAAATAGTCTCCCTGCATGGGGGTGATACTTAGTTCGGGGATTGTTTGGGCTAAGGACTGGGCGAGCCCATCGAGTGCATGTTGGGAAATATCTATGGGGATATAGTCAAAGAGCGCTTCTTCTGATACGAAGTGTTGAAGCAGGACTTTGGTTTTGTATCCATCCCCAGCACCGAACTCGACTAGATTAAAGTCTTCTCCATTCGGTGAAAAGGCTTTTAGGATATTGTCTTTTTGGGATTCGAAAATACTGTACTCTGCATCGGTGAGGTAGTATTCGTCCAGTTTCATTATTTGCTGGAAGAGTTCGTCTCCTCGTTTGTTGTAAAAATATTTCGATGATAAAGTCTTTGGTTTACTTTTTAGACCTTTGAGCGTGTCGTTCAGGAAAGTCTTGTTTTGGATGATTTCGATGGTCTCAGGCATGTTGTGCAAGTCGAATACCTGAAAATAACCAATTCAGGTGTGGATGAAAAAAGTTTCTATAAGTCGGTCGGATATGGTCTTTAGGTGTGGCATAGGAACCCCCACGTAAGACCATTTGACTGATCATGAATTTGCCATTGTATTCTCCTAAAGGCCCTGCTTCAGTTTTGTAGTAGGGGTAGGGTAAGTAGGCGGAGTTAGTCCACTCCCATAGATCGCCATAGAACTGGTAGTTGCCTTCGGTAGCGGGTAGAGGACGGTGGTTTTCTTGGTTGACGAAGTTGCTATTCTCTGGAATGGTTGGTTGATGCAGGAGGCATGCGACTTCCCACTCGAACTCCGTAGGGAGTCGCATGCCTTTCCAGTTGGCAAAGGCTGCTGCTTCGTACTGGCTGATATGACTAACAGGTTCGTTTAGATTGATAGGTTGTAGTCCTTCCAAGGTGTAGCTATGCCAGCAATCCTCGATGAAGTGCCAGTGAAAGGGAGCTTGTTTATCTTCTCGCTGTACCCAGTCCCATGCCTCGGCGTACCAGTAGGTGAAATTTCGATAGCCTCCGTCTTTGATAAAGTCAAGATACTCACGGTTAGTGATTAGCCGATCACCGATACGGTAGTCATGCAAGTAGACCTGATGACGACCGTGTTCATTGTCAAAGCTGAATCTATCTCCTTCATGTCCTATGGTGTAGTTGCCGGCAGGTACATTTAAGAATCCTAATGGTTTAGGAGCTGTCTCTATCTGTAGTTTGGGACTGGTTTGATAGGCAGGGAATAGCGGGTTAGTGCCGAGTATATATTTGATGTCGTATAGGAGCAACTCTTGGTGCTGTTGCTCATGTTGGAGGCCAATTTCGATGATTGTTTTCTCTTCGGCTGAGAGGGTTTCTCTCGTGTCGAAAAAGTTGAGCATCTGTTGATCTACAAATGCGCGGTATTTATAGACATCTGCTACAGAAGGTCTCGTGAGATTGCCACGGTTGGTACGAAGGACACGTTTGCCGATGGATTCATAGTAGCTATTAAAGACGTAGTTGTATTCTGGATGATAGACGCAGTAGTCTTTGGAGAAAGCCTCTAGGAGCATCTTCTCAAAAAACCATGTCGTATGTCCAAGGTGCCATTTAGGTGGACTTACATCGACAACAGGCTGGACGACATAGTCTTCTAGATGTAGTGGTTGACATATCTTTTCGGACTGTGCTCTTATCTGCAAGTATTTCTCTTTGAGATGAGAGAGCAAAGAATCTTTGGCGAATTTGGGATTGGAGGCTTGGATAGTCGGGATTGTTTTGGTTCTATACAATTTACGACTATAACGGTAAAATGAGAAAGGCAGTTCCCTAAAAGTAAGTTCTTCGTCATGGATTTTGAATATCGTTACTCATAATCCATGACGCATGTTTTCGTATAAGAGGCTTTATTTCCTATCGATGGTTTCTGTTATGTCTTGTACATCACTGATGTCAAAGATGGGCATGGTCTTTAGTTTGGCATAGTTGGCATACAGTTCTTTAAAGTAGATATCTGTGAACCGATCTTTGTCTACAAACTGGGGACCAACCTCAGGGAATCGAGTAACGATGCTCTCATTAGAGACTTGTAGTAGCACTCTCAGAATCTTTAGGAAATTAATTTCCTCTTGAGTGATCTTGTCATCTGCTTTTATGGTTTGAATGGCGGACTGTAGGAGATTCAGTTCCTCTTCATCTGTCATCTCTACTCGTTGGACTTTTTTGAAATAATCATCAAAAAAATCTATGCCTCTGCGGTTGACATGGTCTATTAGTTCGGCAAGTTCATCTTCAATTTTCAGATCACCAAACACCTTGTCTTTGGCTTTTTGTCTAATTAGGCTTACTTCGTCTTGTGATATGTGTGTGTCACAAATCATAAAGGCAAATACCGTCTTGAGATGTAATCTTTGATAGTCTGTGGGAATGATGGGCTTTGTCATGCTATAAGGTTTTGATACCTGAATTTAATAAATAATGTAGATTATTGAACCTCTGCAAGAGACAATCTACTGATAGAACTCGGTTTTTGTGTCGTAGGATGCTGTCTACCTCCAGTGAGTTCTTGTACGCGTTCGGATAGGTAATAGTCTAGTTCTCTCAGATAAATTACGCCATCGGGTTTGACATCGGCCTTTCCCTCGCCTATTCCTTCGAGTATGGATAGCGCAAAAGCACCATGTCCCCAATCTTGATGTTCAAAAGAATACTCAGCACCTGTAGAAGCAGCCATGATGACGACTCCATATTCTTGCCCCGAGAGTTGGCGAACGGCTTCTGTATTGTTGACTTTGTGTTGTCCCATATTGTTGCCCAGTTGACCACTGTGGCAGGTATCTATGAACAAGACGACTCGCGCTGAAATATTTCCGATCATGTCAGAAAAATCTCGCCAGTCTATGCATGATATTCTAGGGGTCTTGGTACTACCGTCGTAGGGTAGTAGGTAGAAATTGTCGTTCTCATTGAGCCCATGTGAAGCGATGAATATGATAACGAAATCATCCACAGTGGTGAATTCTTCAAGTCGTTGGAACTTCTGTAAAATATTCGCTCTGGTAGCTTTTTCGTTCGTGAGTTTAATGCTAGTGACATTATTGAACATCTTGCCTTGCTGTCCTTTGAATAGCTCATCTATCGCATCTGCATCTTTGTCAGCATGGTTGAGATTGTTGTGCGACTCGGCAAACTCGGAGATTCCTATGGATACCAAATACAGATTGCTCTTTTTGATTTTGGTAGGCACTGGATCTAAAGTAGTTATGGCATTGCTTGCGGAGGCGTCTTCACCTCTAGGCGTAGCTGCTACGGGGCTAGAAGTGTCAGGTTCATTTTCTTCTTCTGGTGCGATGTATTCAAAGGCCACATGGCGCTCTGTAGATAATATTTTAGAGTTTTGATCTGCGACGAATACCGTGAAGGCAAAGCTCTTGTCCGTTTCTTCTGGTAATTCTATTGGGATATCTACACGCTCGGTGCGGTTATCACCAGAAATAGATAATTCAGACTGGTGTATGAGTGGTCGCCCATCTGCTAGTATTTTGATCTGATGTACTGGCGTAGGGGAGGTGATATCGAAGCTGAGTGTGGTCGTATGCCCCTCTACAATAGTGTTAGTCTCTGTAATCCATGTCACGGTTGGGGGAGTGATTTTCTCTTCTGGTTTGTCCGAGAGATTCATCATCTGAGCTACTTTGTCAAAAGATTTAAGCTTCAAAATCTCCTGTATGACATCAGGCCTGTGGTAGAAGGATGCGAAGGCTGATACGTCATGAAAAACAGCTAGATTGTTCTGTCCTTGGTTGATATGCCATCCGATATACTTCTCGCCACCTGCAGATGCTTCATAGAATCCTTGAGGAGTCCATATTACCCACTCATTGTCTGATGCTACGAAGAGAGATGCTAGGTTTTCGCCAGTAATATTATTCCAAATTTTGATGGTCTGATCATTACTTGCTGATAGGAGTAGATCCTTTGATGCAAAATCAGCTAGCGCCCATACCTCTCCTTCGTGTCCTTGAAAACTACCCAACAAGGAGCCTGATACGTTATATTTGTTCAATGAGTAGGAAGAGCCAAGAGCCAGTGCATTGCCTTTATTGATGAAAGTGAATGAACGTACGGTACCGTCTTTTCGGTCATCAGTAGTTATCATACGTCCATCTACTTTGATGGAATTAGAGGACTCTTTACTGATGAATTTGTTGGATGCAGCTTGGGTTGCGCGATGATATTTGTTCTCAGGGTTTAGCTTTCTGTCTAGCGCCAGTTCCTCTAGGTCGAATGCTTTTTCTAGCACTACATCATCTAGGATGCCCGTTGGATTGCTTTGACTGAAGGCTATTTTGTTGGCTGCTTCATCAATTCCCACGCCGAATACACTTTTGCCTTTCCCGACAAAGTTTCTTTCGAGTTGTCCAGATAGGATGTTCCATAGGAGAATGTTCTTGTCATCACCACCAGCAGATGCGACATAGATGCCTTTCTCTTGGTCGAAAGTAGTGAAAGGAGCGGTGGTGATAGCACTTACTACATTGGTATGGTAGCTGAACTGGGTAATTAGTGTCCGGTTAGATAAGTCGTAGACGATACCCACTCTTCCCATGGCGGTAAGATATCGGTTGTCTGCTGATACTTCTAGTGCGTTGACGGCTCCTGGGAGTTCTGTGAGTGGTCCCATGAATTTCCCTGACTTTGTCCATTTGATGATCTGTCCATCTTCTCCGGCGGAGTAGAGTTGATTTCCAGCGTATTTTACATCTCGTATCGCATCCGAGTGGACGATGGACCTGCTGGGGTTTCCTCCAGATACAGACCAGGTTCTTAAATTTCCGTCTTGGTCACCAGCGGCGATGGTACTACCGTCTTCGCTAATGTCTATGCTGTTGATGATGCTCTCGATCCCTGTGATAGTGGCCGATCGTACGGGAGCTCTCATGTTGCTAATGTCCCATGCTATGATGGATTGGTCTGCTGAGCTGCTGATTAACTTTTTTCCGTCCTGAGAGATTGCCAAATCAAGTACGACATTTTGATGTCCCTTTAGGCTTGGTAGTAGTTTTTCTTCCTCTAAGTCAAGGATACGAATCTGTCCTATCTCACTTGGATTCCCTTCTTGATGGTCAAAATAACCACCCAAAAACAGGAATCGTTCATCTTTGGAAAGTACCGAAGTGTATATTCTACCATCAACTCCGTCTTCAATTTCGAATCTATAGGTTTTGGTTAATGTACCTGATGCTACATCCCAGACTCTTACAGTTTTGTCCTCTGAGACAGAGACTAGTTTTTTCCCTTGTTCAGTAAAAGCTAAGCCATGTACAAGCCCCGAATGTCCTTGGTTATCGATGATTAGTTTTTGGGAGAAGAGCTGCTGAGCGGCTAGAGAGAGGACGAGGACAAATAGTAGTGATCTCATATCTTTTGATTGAAACGGTTAATTAGGGGGTCATGGTAGTGATCGATAGGCGTTTTTCGGCCTTTAGAACTTCGGTATTCGTTGATTTTTTGAAACCACGGGTTTTTTGAATGATGGTCTCACTGTCTTCGATAATAAATTTATAGCCATATTTTTCTTGCGTCTGAAGAGGCTCAAAAGGAGTACTTTGTGCATTGAGCTGTAAGATTTCGAAACCAAAGGGCTCGGCGCAGGTGAAGGTTTCGGGTAGCTGATAGGCCTTGTTGACATACTCACGGCTAATGTAGTAGTCGTCGAGTAGCAGCACTTTACTGTCGTCTGCTAGGTGGTAGATGAATCTTAAATAACATTCTCGATTCGCTTTGACGAATAGTTTCATTTCTTCATTTTCTTCAAAGATCAAATTGTCTTTTCCTTTGTTCGTGAAAACGTCAATTTTGAGCCCGCCATCAGTGATTTCGTTTTTTGCAAACTGCTGCATGGACACCATCGCTTCTTGATAGTTTTGCGGTTTGTAGGAGATTTGGTTTTGATCGAGAAAACTCTTGGTGAGGTAGCAGTCTGTACTGGCTATGGCTGTTGAACTGGCGGTTTCTCTTAGTATGGTGGAGACCTTTAGTTTGTCTGCTGCATCCCAGTATATACCATTGAGAACGTAGTAGTCTTGATTGTCGATGTTCTGACTTATTACTTTGAATCCTTGTTGAATGAGTTTTTGTTCAATACTGGCATTTAATCGACGAGAAAATGAGCTAGTCATAGGCGTGTCCTCGTAGGTGAAATTATTGACTCTAATAGGCGTGTCGGTATTGTCTAGCTGTATACTGAGAGAGTAAGCGATAAAGAACGCCGCATCATCGAGTTTAAATTGATCGGTGTTACGGATTGAAATTAAATCATTGTCAATGTTGATTTTGTGTTGATTGAATTCATCCCTTTTGATGGCTGGATGGTTGTACTCTCCAGTCAGTGTGATGAGCATGGTACTTTGCTGCTCGATGTTTCTCAATAAGGTCTGTGTTTCAAATAGCGATTTAAGGGCATTTTCGTTGTTTCCTGCTTGTATTTGATTTTGAATGATCGTGTAGAGCGTATTGATTTGGTTGAGGCTTTTGGCTATTTCATTGCTATAATGGTTGATGACATCCTTCTTTTTAGCATAGGAGATAGCATAGCCAATGTCCTTTCTTTTGTCATAGTAGGTTTCTGTTTTGAGTCCTACGATTGAGGCATTACTTACAGACGTGCTGTTTTTTTTGAATTCTTCGTGGGTATTTGCATTGACGTTGTGGATGTTGAGCGTACTGATACTTTGGATATCGACGAGTATGCTTTCTACCAGTTGCTCGCGGCTATAGCCTTGTAATCTCTCCAGAACTACTTCTTCGGGTTCTCCATTGATGTTGTTTTCGGACATGAAGCCGACCAAATATTCAGATTCAGGAAAATTGGCTTTCCTATGTACGTAGTTGGTCCAGACAGGAGCTTGGGCTAGCGAGTCTACCAAGGGCACAAGAGCGATAAGGAGAAGTAGTGATATGGATTTCATCTGGAAGAAAAAGCATTAATAGCTTAGGGAAGTGAAAAACTCCCCTAAGCGGTTAAATAATTTTATGAATTAGAAGTTCATTAACTTGTCCAACTTTTCTCTGGTTACGTTGGTTTTGTCTTCTAGCTCTTGTGCAATGACATCTTTAGCCGCTTGCTTGGCCATTTCTTGACTATAAGCAATTCTGATTTGGCATTCGAAATTCTTGTCTTGCTTTCTGTAAAGCTCGGTCAATGGGATGACTCTAGCTAGTTTTTGAGAGATCACTTCAGTAGATGCGGAGACCGTTTGCTGGATCGTAGCGGCATCTTCTGCTGATAGTTGCTCTGTAGCGATATTTGTTTCAATAATAGCTGCAATACTAGAACTGATTCTACCTGCTAGGTCTTGTTTTGCTATTGTAGAAGCCTGTAGTTTAGCAGCAGATTGTGTGCCCGCTAGCGCACTACCAGAGCCTACAAAGTAAGCCGGAAAACCATAGTCATCTATTTCAGCTTCTTTCATCCAAGCTTTTTCGATTTGCTTGTCCAGTGGTAAGGTGCCTGGCTGAGTAAACCAATCATCTTTTTCTATCCTTTTAGCTTCTTTTCTAGCGTCTTTGATCGCTTTGTCTTTGAGCTCTTTTTTTAATGCTTTGACGTCTTTTTTGTCTTGTTGTGCCTGAGCTGAAAAAGCAAATACTAGTGCAAAAAGCACTCCTAAGGCGCAAAGGTTTCTAGTTTTCATGTTACAGTGAGTTTAAATAGAATATTTTGATGAATCCAAGTTATGTGTTGGTACTTGAATTGCAAAACTAATTCGATGAATAATATACCTGATAAGGCGACTGTGATATTTTTTTAGAGGAATAGTGCAAGACATACACTGTCTTTTAAAGATTTGAAATAGTAAATTTGCCGACAATGGAAGAGACATACATAGAGGACGGCGAATTATACGAACATCATCGGATTACAATAGATCCAAAACAGGAGCTGCTGCGGTTGGATAAGTTCCTAATGGATAAGCTGCCCAACGTCACAAGAAATAAAGTGCAGGATGGAATCAAGGAAGGTTTTATCAAGGTGAACAGTGAGATAGTAAAGCCTAACTATAAGGTGCGTCCAGGGGATGAAGTGGTTGTAGAACTACCCGAGCCTCCTAATGTGACAGATATCGAACCAGAAGATATACCGCTCAATATCGTCTTTGAAGATGACCATATTCTAGTCGTCAACAAGGAGCCTGGCATGGTTGTGCATCCCGCTTATCAAAACTGGTCTGGTACTTTGGTGAATGCACTCACCTTCCATTTTCAGAATTTGCCTACTATGCCTAATAATGATGGGAGACCAGGGCTGGTACACCGTATTGATAAAGATACTTCTGGGCTGTTGGTCATCGCTAAGACCGAGCTGGCGATGACGAGTCTGGCGAGGCAGTTTTTTGATCACAGTATAGAGCGAACATACTACGCATTGGTATGGGGAGAGCCTACAGAGGAGAAGGGGACTATTGATGTGAACTTAGGTAGAAGCTTAAAAGATCGTCGTATTACCGCGCCATTTCCTGAGGGAGACTTTGGACGAAATGCGGTGACCCACTATGAAGTGCTAAGAAATATGCGCTATGTCTCGTTGATCAAGTGCAACTTAGAGACAGGGCGAACCCATCAGATTCGTGCTCATCTCAAATACATAGGCCATCCACTATTCAATGATGCGACCTATGGTGGTGATCGAGTATTGAAGGGGACTACCTTTACTAAGTATAAGCAGTTTGTAGACAATTGCTTTAAAATTATACCACGACAGGCTTTGCACGCCAAGTCTCTTGGGTTTGTGCATCCAGCTACTAACGAATTTGTTCAATTTGATTCTGAGCTCCCAGAAGATTTCCGTTCGGTGATCGAAAAATGGGAGAACTATGTTAATACTGTTGACTAATGCAAATCATACGTTTCCTTTGGTACTATTCCTTTTGGTTATATGTTCGTACCTGCCTCCATTTTTATTATAAGAGAATCAAAGTAGTCGGCTATGAGAATGTCCCGAAGGGCGTTCCTGTGATCTTTGGTGCTAATCATCAAAATGCGCTCGTTGATCCGCTACTGATGACCACTCATGTGTATCAGATGACGCATTATCTGGTTCGTGCGGATGTATTCAAAAATCCCTTTGTCAAGCGGTTTCTGAATTCACTTAATCTCATGGCAGTGTACCGTGCCCGAGATGGTGTTAATTCGGTCAAGGCTAATCAAGAAGTATTTAGAGCATGTTTTGATGCATTTAAGGAGAACGAATCCTTGATGCTTTTTCCTGAAGGGAGTCATGATAGTCGCTATGTGGTCAAGCCCATGAAAAAGGGAATTGCTCGGATAGCATTGGGAGGGTTGAACCAACCTGATGCACCTGAGGAGCTTTACATCGTACCGATAGGCCTGACTTATTCGGGGCAGACCAAGTTTAGGTCATCGGTGGTGCTACACTATGGTGATGCAATCAAGGTAGAATCGAAAGAAGAGACATCTGCGAATATCGATGCGCTCAAAGATAAGTTTGAACAGGCACTACCAGCGTATCATGCGGCTATGCCAGAGGAAGGTTATGACTATTTAGAGAAGGTGTTTTTTCACAATCAAAATCCTCAGCGACTTATTGAGGACTATGCTCTGATTAATCAGCAGTCTCGTGCATTGGGGGCGAAAGCAAGTGAAGAAGATAAAGAGGCTGTGCTTAGCTTGAGCAAAGAGTTGGAAAAGGGAGGAGTCATTTTTCCATTTGAGTATAAAAAGAACCTGTTTGGAACGGCTTTATTGACTTATGTTGTGAGCCCGTTTGCGATGGTAGGTTTGGTTTTGAACCTTCCTGTTATTTTCATCCCATGGAAAATCATGAAGGGGATCAAAGATGTAGTCTTCACCGATACCATATATTTTGGCGTAGGATTGGTCGCCGCTCCTGCGGTTTGGGGTATATATGCCTCGATAGCTTATAATTTGACAGCTTCGTGGTGGTGGGCTTTGGGCGCAGCATTAGGAGGTGCCATGAGTTTGTTGATCTATGGAAGGTGGTATAAGATACTGACGGTCTATCGCCAAAACCGACGGGTAAGAAAGTCTTCACATTTGTCATCCGTATATAATCAGTTCCTCCAAAAGGTGACCTCACTGAAGGAGTTGGTCAACTGAGTTCTCCTGATACGAAGCGGTCTTTGCCATGGATGTCTTGGAAGATACGAGTTTTGGTATATCCTTTTGAGAGGAGCATTTCGGCTGTTTCGATAGCATACCGTTCATTGATCTCGAAGAAGAGAAGCCCCCCTTTTTTGAGTGCATGCCGGCCTTGTTTTGCGATCTCGGAATAAAAGAGTAGGGGATTTTCATCTTTGACGAATAGTGCCAAGTGAGGTTCGTGGATTAGTACATTGGCATGCATGGATTTCTTCTCAGACTCTAGTACATAGGGAGGGTTACTGATGATGATGTCAAAGTTGGATTCGGCCAGCGACTCGTTCAAGATGTCTATTTTATGTAGCTGAATTTGACAACCGAGAGATTGGATGTTTTGTTCTGCTACCGCTAGTGCATCTGTGCTGATATCATAAGCGTGTATTTCGCTTGCATCAATTTCGTGATACAAAGTGCATGGAATACAGCCAGATCCAGTGCCTATGTCTGCAATTTTGACTTGTGTCCAAGGTTGATATTCTTTGATGAATTGAATCAATGACTCTGTCTCTTGTCTTGGGATGAGTACATGTTCGTTGACATGAAAGCTACGACTATAAAAGTCTGCGACCTCCATGATGTATTGGATAGGTTCGTTGTTTTGGAGACGTGTGATGCTGGTGTCTAACAGTTCTTCTTCTTCTGCTGTAGGTGTATGTGCTGAATTGATGATGATAGAAGTTTGTGTCCATCCAAAAACATATTCTAGGAGTAAAAAACTCAAAGAAGAAGCTTCGGGTGTGTCGTAGTTTGGAGACAGGAGTTGGACGATGGATTGTTGTGTTTCTTTGGGAAAGATGACCTTCATGGAGCAAAAATATGGAAAGAAAAGTATCTTTAACCGATGAATAAAACCTCTGATCAATATTTTATGCAGCGGGCTTTTGATCTCGCCGAAAAGGGTAGAGGTAGTGTGAGCCCCAATCCTATGGTAGGTTGTGTGATTGTCCATGAGGGACGAGTTGTCGGAGAGGGTTGGCATCAAAAATATGGCGAAGGACACGCAGAAGTCAATGCTGTCCATAGCGTGGAAGATACGTCGCTTCTATCAGAAGCCACTGTTTACGTAACTCTAGAACCCTGTGCACATCATGGGAAAACGCCACCATGTGCAGATCTTTTGGTTAAGCATAAAGTGCAGCGCGTCGTGATCGCTAATCATGATCCTTTTCCATTAGTCAACGGTGGAGGGATAGATAAACTGAAAGCTGCAGGGATTGCTGTGGAGGTTGGGGTGTTGGATCACGTCGGACGAGAATTGAATTGTCGGTTCTTTCATGTGGTCGAAAAGCAGAGACCTTACATTGTTTTGAAATGGGCACAGACAGCTGATGGTTTTGTTGCACGAAAAAATTATGATTCCAAATGGATCAGTAACAGCTATTCGCGAAAACTGGTGCACCGATGGCGTGCTGAGGAGGATGCGATCTTAGTAGGTAAGAATACCGTGAAGTATGATGATCCCACACTCAACGTCAGAGATTGGAATGGGACTGACCCACTTCGGATTTTTATAGATAGAAATCTTGAACTGGAGGAGGGATACAAAATCATGGATCGATCCATCCCGACGATTTGTTATAATACAGTTCGTTCGACTGGGTCAGAGAACTTGGTGTATATCAAACTGGATAGTAGGGATTTCCTACATGAAATGCTACAGGACTTGATGAAGCGAAAGGTGCAATCTGTGATCATAGAAGGGGGGAGCGCTGTATTACATACGTTTATTACTGAGAAGCTATGGGATGAAGCGCGTGTGTTTATTTCTCAGAGTGAATTTGGTGAGGGAATATTAGCACCTAGGTTGATTGGGAATCAGATTTCATCTTTAGATATAGAAGGGGATAAGCTAGTTTGTTTTCGTCCGTATTAGAATACTAGGTTGCGCTTGTAATTAAGCCGCTAAAATTCAGGAGTAGCTAGTATTATTCATATCTTACCACAGCTGTAGTGGCAATCCTGCCATTACCTAACCAAAAATATAGATCATGGCTCAACAAGCAGACCTAGACTTTACCTATACCACGATTGACAAAATTTTTCGCCTAAGTATGGGCGAAACTGGGGATTACAGTGGTGCCAAATATGATGGCGATTTTTCAATGACATTGGAAGATGCCCAAAAAGCAAAGCATAAGTTCATAGCGGATAGTCTAAACATCAAAGAGGGTAGCAAGGTGCTAGACATGGCTTGTGGCTGGGCACCTTTCACGCGTTATATTGTTAAAGAACGAGGAGCGACCAGTATGGGGTTGACACTGTCTCAGGGTCAGGCAGATGCCTGTCAGAAAAATGGATTCAATGTGATAGTGAGAGATTGCCGTACGGTAAAGCCGGAGGATTATGGTACGTTTGATGCCATTACATGCATCGGAGGCTTGGAGCATTTTTGTTCAGTGGAGGAGTGGCAGGCTGGCAAACAGGAGCAGGTCTACAAGGATTTTTTCAAGGTGCTTTATGATTTGCTGCCAGTAGGAGGCAGGTACTATATGCAAACGATGACGTTTAGCAAGAATATGCTACCCTTTGAGGAGATCGATATCAATGCAGAGCCAGGTTCTGCTTCGCACGTTCTTGCACTGATGATCAAGGAGTTTCCAGGGTCTTGGTTGCCCTACGGTCCTGAAATGGTGATCGATTGTGCTAAGCCATATTTCAAGCTGATTTCGCAGAGCAGTGGCCGATTGGATTATATCGAGACGATCGGTCAGTGGAGAAAGAAGTTCAGGAAGTTCAATTTGAAGAAGTACGGCTTGTATCTTTCGTTGATCCCGAAGTTCTTGACCAATAAAGAGTTTAGACACCAAGTAGCCGTTTTCAAAGTCAGCCCAAACCGTGTATGCTTTGAGGAGGAGATTATGGATCACTACAGGTTGGTATTTGAGAAGATATGAGGATAGTCAACTGAAAAAAAGCCCATCGTTCGAAAGAACGATGGGCTTTTTTTAGTAGCGTAGTATGTCGTCTAGCCCTTGTTTCAGTTGAGCCAATTGGGCTTTGTCTATGTTGCCTATTTTGTGCTGTAATCTGTCTTTGGAGACCGATCGGATATGAAAAATCAATACTTCAGAGGGTTCTATGAGGTTGTTGAAGGTGTCTGGTTTTAAGACAATATTTCCTTTGTAATTTTTTATTTTGGTAGTCAGAGGACAAACTATGACTACCTTCAGGTATTTGTTCATCAAGTCTCCACTGAGAATGACAGCAGGCCTACGCCCTGCTTGTTCACTACCTTTTACAGGGTTCAGATAAAGTTCCCAGATTTCACCTTGTTTCATCTGTATCACTTAGCTGTGTCATGTATTCGACCATGCCTTCTTCTGCGATGAGTATCGTGTCCTGATCCTGCCCTGCCAATTTATAGGAGGAGACATATTCTGCCCTATTGATTTGGTCTAGATAGATATCTAGTGCCTTTTCGATCAATTTGTTTTTAGGCAACTTGAGTTTTTGAGCAGTGTCATTGAGACGTTGCAAAAGCGAATCGGGTAGGGAAGAAGTAAATGTTGTCATATCTTTTATATTTACGATTTGTAAATATAAAAGATATTAATTATTCTGTTAAAAAAAAGAGTCCTAACAATCAGATTGTTAGGACTCTTTTTTTTAACTTTTGTAAGTTGCTAACTTAGCTACCGCATCCTACACATTCGAAATCTGAATTGGCTTGACCAGCTCTATCGGTCAATTCTGCTGCCTCTGATTCTACTTTTTTGTCTTTGGTAACAGTGAACTTGATCGCATCAGCCGCAGCTTTCGTTCTCAAGTAGTACATGCCTGTTTTCAATCCTTTCTCCCATGCGTAGAAGTGCATAGAAGTCATCTTGCCGAAGTTAGGCTCCTGTAAATGGATGTTCAAACTCTGACTTTGGCAAATGAACGCCCCTCTGTCAGCCGACATATCGATGATCGCTTTTTGTGAAATCTCCCAAACTGTCTTGTAGATGTCTTTGATCTCCTGTGGTATCTCAGCGATGTTTTGAATAGAACCGTTTGCGTTCATGATTCTGTTTTTCATGCTGTCGTCCCAGATGCCAAGCTCTATCAAATCACTCATCAAGTGCTTGTTCACAACAGTGAACTCTCCTGATAGTACTCTTCTCAAGTACATGTTGGACGTGTAAGGTTCGAAGCATTCGTTGTTGCCAAGGATTTGAGAAGTCGATGCAGTAGGCATAGGAGCCAACAGTAATGAGTTTCTAACCCCGTGCTTTTTCACTTCTTGTTTCAAGCTAGTCCAGTCCCATCGATCTGTTGGTGTTACATTCCACATGTCGTACTGGAAGATGCCTTTTGATACTGGTGAACCTTTGAATGTTTCGTAAGCACCCTCTACTTTGGCGATGTCCTTAGAAGCTGTCATTGACGCGAAATAGATTGTCTCGAAGATTTCGCTGTTTAGTTTTCTAGATTCAGGAGAGTCGAATGGCATTCTTAATTTCATGAATGTATCCGCCAACCCTTGTACACCGATACCGATAGGTCTGTGTCTCATGTTTGAGTTCTTAGCCTCTGGTACTGGGTAGTAGTTCACATCAATCACTTTGTTCAAGTTCTTGGTGATCACATAAGTGATGTCATATAGCTTCTGATGATCAAACTCGTTGTTCTCGTTGATGTACATCGGCAATGCGATAGACGCTAGGTTACATACCGCTACTTCGTCAGGAGAAGTGTACTCGATGATCTCTGTACACAAGTTACTTGACTTGATCGTACCTAAGTTCTTCTGATTCGACTTCTTGTTGGCAGCATCTTTGAAGAGCATATATGGTGTACCTGTCTCGATCTGAGATTCGAGGATTTCGAACCATAGGTCTTGTGCCTTGATGGTTTTTCTGCCTCTACCTTCTGATTCGTACTTGGTGTATAGCTTTTCAAACTCCTCACCGTGTACTTCTGCTAGTCCAGGGCATTCGTGTGGACACATGAGGGTCCATTCGCCGTTTTCTTTGACTCTCTGCATGAACAAGTCTGGTGTCCAAAGTGCGTAGAACAAATCTCTTGCTCTCAACTCTTCTTTACCGTGGTTCTTTTTCAAGTCCAAGAAATCAAAAATATCCGCATGCCATGGCTCTAGATAGATCGCAAAGCTTCCTTTTCTTTTTCCCCCGCCTTGGTCTACGTATCTAGCTGTCATGTCGAAGTTCCTCAACATCGGTACGATACCATTGGATACGCCGTTAGTTCCTTTAATATATGATCCAGTCGCTCTTACGTTGTGAATGCTCAGTCCGATTCCCCCTGCAGATTGAGATATTTTAGCGGTTTGTTTCAGTGTGTCGTAAATCCCATCGATACTGTCATCTTTCATTGTTAGTAGAAAACAAGAAGACAACTGTGGCTTAGGTGTACCTGCGTTGAATAGCGTAGGTGTCGCATGTGTAAACCACTTTTCAGAAAGCAAGTTGTAGGTCTCGATAGCCGCTGGGATATCTTCTTTGTGAATGCCTACTGCTACTCTCATGAGCATGTGCTGTGGTCTCTCTACGATCTGGCCGTCTAGCTTCATGAGATATGATCTTTCGAGTGTTTTGAACCCAAAGTAGTCATATCCAAAATCTCTATCGTAGATAATAGAAGAGTCTAGTAGCGCTGCGTTTTCTTTGATGATGCCATATACATCCTTTGCGATCAACGAAGCATTCTCGCCAGTTTTAGGATCTATGTAGGTATACATTCTCTTCATCGTGTTAGAGAATGATTTGCTTGTAGTCTTGTGTAGGTTAGATATAGCGATACGAGCAGCAAGTTTGGCAAAATCCGGGTGGACAGTTGTCAAAGCAGCAGCGGTCTCAGCAGCTAAATTGTCTAGTTCTACAGTCGTTACACCGTCGTAGATTCCATTGATCACTTTTTTAGCGATATCAATAGGCTCAATGAAGGAGGTGTTGAGACCGTAGCAGAGTTTTTCGATTCGGGCAGTCACTTTATCGAACTTCACAGATTCGCGGCGACCATCTCTTTTTATTACTAACATAAGGCGATAGGGAATAAGGGGTTATCTAATATTATATTAAAAGTCTTCGTCTAAACTAAATTTTGGAGAGTCATCATTGCCATCGTTCATGACTCCCGCTTTTTGGTATTCTGCCACTCTTTTTTCAAAGAAATTGGTCTTACCCTGTAATGAGATCATTTCCATGAAATCAAATGGGTTGGTAGCGTTGTACACTTTGTCGCAGTTGAGCTCCATGAGTAATCTGTCTGCAACAAACTCAATGTACTGACACATTAACTCAGAGTTCATTCCGATCAATTTGACAGGAATCGCATCAGTGACAAACTCCTTCTCTATGGTTACGGCATCACAGATGATTTCTTTGATGGTTTCCACAGAAAGTTTGTTGACCAAGTGGTCGTTATATAACAAACACGCAAAATCACAGTGTAATCCTTCATCTCTAGAGATCAACTCATTCGAAAAAGTCAATCCTGGCATCAAACCTCGCTTCTTCAACCAGAAGATAGAGCAGAAAGAACCAGAGAAGAAAATACCTTCTACAGCGGCAAAAGCAATGAGGCGCTCAGCAAAAGATCCATTATCGATCCATCGTAGCGCCCAGTCTGCTTTTTTCTTTACACAAGGGATAGTTTCCACTGCGTGAAACAGCTTGTCTTTTTCTTTATTGTCCTTTACATAAGTATCGATCAGTAGAGAATAAGTTTCCGAGTGAATGTTTTCTATGGCTATCTGAAAACCGTAAAAGAATTTCGCTTCAGTATACTGTACTTCAGAGACAAAGTTCTCCGCAAGGTTCTCATTGACGATTCCATCACTGGCTGCAAAGAACGCTAAAACATGCGTGATAAAATGCCTTTCTCCATCATTTAAATTGTTCCAATCTTTTAGATCTTGACTGAGGTCAATTTCTTCAGCAGTCCAAAAACTAGCTTCTGCTTTTTTGTAGAATTGCCAGATGTCATTCTTCTCGATTGGGAACAAAACGAACCGGTCTTTATTCTCTCTGAGTATAGGTTCATTTTCAATATGTTGATTCGCCATTATAGTTTTATTACACGCTGTTTTTAATCGATATCTTTAAGTCTCTCCCTAGAAACAATAGCAATGAGTCACCGTTCGACATAAAAACCCTGTCGAAATCGATCACTGGCACTTCTTGAATTATTTCTTTGAATTACTTGACCTGTAGGTATGAAGAGTCCTTTGATCAAGCAGTACAAATATGAAAAAAAGACCTCAAAAAATCAATCTCTACACCCGTACCAAAGTGATGTTTTGACCTATGTGGAAAAATAAGTTAAATGTATGATATACAGTGTGATACTACTTGTTTGTGAATTACAACTTGATCTAAAACGAGTGTTTTAGAGGGTATGAAAAAAGTGAAAAAAAAATATTTTTTTTTGTCACGATAAAATGCTAGAGAAACTATTGGGAAAGCGGAGGTTTCGTGTTAGTTTTGCAGTCCGAATTTTTATAAGGCATATTTTAATAATATTATGTACGCAATAGTAGATATAGCAGGAAAGCAGTTCAAAGTAACGCAAGACCAATTCATTTATGCTCCAGCATTGGAGGGTGAAGAGGGCGCTTCCGTAGAGTTTGACAATGTATTGTTAGTGGATAACGACGGTGCGGTCAAAGTAGGTACTCCAACAGTAAAGGGTGCTAAAGTTACAGCCAAGATTCTTTCGCATGTGAAGGACGATAAAGTGATCGTCTTCAAGAAGAAAAGAAGAAAAGGTTACAAGAAGAAAAACGGGCACAGACAAGCCTTGACAAAAATATTGATTGAGACCATAAAATAATATAACACCATGGCACATAAGAAAGGAGCGGGTAGTTCTAAAAACGGAAGAGAGTCACATAGTAAACGACTAGGGGTGAAAATCTTTGGCGGTGAGAAAATCATAGCTGGTAACATCATCGTGAGACAAAGAGGTACAAAGCACCACCCAGGCGTTAATGTTGGAATCGGTAAAGATCATACATTGTTCGCATTGACTGACGGTGTAGTAGAGTTTAGAAAAGGAAGACAAAACAGATCATTTGTATCTGTAGTGTCTAAAGAGGTTGCTCAGGCATAATCTGAAAATATAAACTATCTAGTTCCTTAGCGTTCTAGAGAGGAAGTAAAAAGCACCAAGGAATCCCTTGGTGCTTTTTTGTGTTTATACTTTTGTAGTGTTGGGCATAAAAAAGCCTTGCTAGAAATTTTGCATCTAGCAAGGCGAAATGATTATGTGCGAAACTAATTACTTAGCAGCAGCGAATCTTTTGTTTACTTCGTCCCAGTTGATCACGTTGAAAAATGCTGCGATGTAGTCTGGTCTTCTGTTTTGGTAGTTCAAGTAGTAAGCGTGCTCCCATACGTCCAGTCCAAGGATAGGTGTACCTTCGCATCCTGCTACTGGCATCAATGGATTGTCTTGGTTGGCAGTAGAGCATATTTCTAGCTTACCGTCTTTGACACATAGCCAAGCCCATCCAGAGCCAAATCTAGTGGCTGCAGCTTTGGCGAACTCGTCTTTGAAGTTGTCTAACGAACCGAAAGCTGAATCGATAGCTGTTGCTACGTCTCCAGTAGGGGTTCCTCCACCGTCTGGGCTCAATACTGACCAGAATAGAGAGTGGTTGAAGTGTCCACCGCCGTTGTTTCTGACAGCAGTATTGTCACTGTGGTTTTTAACCAATTCATCAATAGATTTTCCTTCTAGATCCGTACCAGCGATGGCATCATTCAACTTGCTGATGTATGCAGCGTGGTGTTTGCCGTGGTGGATTTCCATTGTCGCCTTGTCAATGTTAGGCTCCAATGCGTCGTGTGCATATGGTAAAGGTGCTAATTCGAAAGCCATGATTTTGTCGTTTTATGTTCAAAATTTATTTACTCGTAAAAGTAGAATTTCTTTAACAGAATGAAAGAGAAACTTATCATTCTATTCTATTAAAAGATTGTTAACGTCAATCTCTCAGTTTTGAGAAAAAAGATGTAACCAAGTTACCACATTCTTTTTCCATGATGCCGCCTGTTACTTTGGCTTTGGGATGGAGCACTTGTCCTTGCAGTCTGCTGTAGCCCCGTTTGTCGTCGTGTGCACCGAAGATGATTTCATCTACTTGTGACCAAAATGTAGCACCAGCACACATGGTACAAGGTTCTAGTGTGACATAGAGTTTACAATTCGTTAAATATTTTGATCCGAGATAATTGGCTGCAGAGGTGATGGCAAGCATCTCTGCATGTGCAGTGACATCATTGAGTCGCTCGGTCTGGTTGTAGGCGCGTGCGATGATTTTATTGTCGCAGACCACTACTGCACCTACGGGAATTTCTCCTTCTTCGAATGCGTACTGTGCTTGTTTTAGCGCTTCCTTCATGAAGGCCTCATCGCTGTGTAGACCTTGTATCATTTGATTTTTCCTTTGATGCGGACATCGTCCATGATCTGGTGTGCGGCTCCTTGCCATTCTTCCTGTAGCTGAGAAGGGCTAGTGAAGTTAAATACTAGAGCATGCTTGCCGACAATGATGTATTGGATATAGGTGTATTTTTGGATGCTGCCTTCGTTGCGAAACGAGTCTTTGTCTGGATTGACAGTGGAGATGAATTCCATGTAGACGGCTTTTCGTCCGTTGATCTCTTTGGTGCCTTCGGAGATGATTTTGACGTCATCATAGAGGTTGAAAACGTTGGATTTTTGAAAATCTGCCATGATTTCAATGTCTTTTTCTACCCACTGGGTGACGGATTGATTGACACCTAGATCGATGGTGAGGTCTCTGTTGGTATAAAGTACTAAAGGACGTTTGGTGGTAAAGTACTTACTGGCGATTTCGTCATCCGTCATCGGTCTGAAATCCGAGGGGATCAGCATGCTGATGTTGTCGGTGACCTGTACAGGACTAAGATCCTGAGTGTAGGATTGGATTAAAATAGATAAGCTTATAAAAAATAGTTGCATGTATGTCTTGTTTGTGCCCGCAATATAAGGCTCATTGTGCAGTTTCACTTCGGTCAATGGACTCATTCGCATGGTCTTGATATATGGATGTTGCATCTCGGAAAAAATCAAAATTAAAGTAGTTCGCTATGAAGCCCAATACCTTACAATGATTAAATTTGCGCCTCGTTTTTTACAAACAAAAAAAATAAGCATGCTTAGAACTCACACATGTGGAGAATTAAGAGCCGAACAGGCGGGTAGCCAAGCGACCTTGTGCGGCTGGGTACAAAAAGTAAGAGATAAAGGTGGTATGGTCTGGATCGATCTTCGTGATAGATATGGTGTCACCCAATTGATATTCGAAGAAGGCGTAACAGATACTAAGGTGATCGAAATGGCTAAAACCATTGGTCGTGAGTTTGTACTCAAGGCTTCTGGTGAAGTGGTAGAACGCTTTGCGAAAAATGATAAGATAGAAACGGGTGATATTGAAATCAAAGTCACCGATTTAGAAATATTGAATGCATCGAAAGTACCTCCATTTATCATCGATAATGATACCGATGGTGGAGAGGAACTCCGAATGAAATACCGATATCTAGACCTGAGAAGAGGAGAGGTGAGGGATAAACTGATGCTTCGTCACAAAATGCTACAGGCGACTCGCAAGTATCTTTCTGACTCCAGCTTTATGGAGGTAGAGACACCTGTACTGATCAAGTCGACTCCCGAGGGGGCTCGTGATTTTGTCGTCCCATCTCGTGTGAATAAGGGTGAATTTTATGCTTTGCCACAGTCACCGCAGACTTTTAAGCAGCTGCTGATGGTTTCGGGTTTTGATAGATACTTCCAGATCGTGAAGTGTTTTAGAGACGAGGATTTGAGAGCGGATAGACAACCAGAATTTACACAGATCGATTGTGAAATGTCTTTTGTGTCTCAGCAGGATATTCTGGATACTTTCGAAGGCTTGACGAGATTCTTGTTTAAAGAAGCACTAGACGTAGAGGTCGGTGAATTTGTACACATGCAGTACGATGATGCGATGAGACTCTATGGGTCTGATAAGCCAGATGTGAGATTCGGGATGCAATTCGTGGAACTGAACGATGTGGCGCAAAATAAAGGTTTCAACGTATTTGATCAAGCGGAACTCGTGGTAGGGATCTGTGCAGAAGGATGTGCAGATTGGACGAGAAAGCAGATCGACGCATTGACGGATTTTGTCAAGAGGCCACAGGTAGGAGCCAAAGGTCTCGTGCATGTTAAATGTAACACAGACGGCACTTTCAAATCCTCGGTAGACAAGTTCTACTCGCAAGAGGATTTGAAAGCATGGGCGGACAAAGCGGGTGCTAAGCCAGGTGATTTGATTCTTGTCCTATCAGGAGGGATCGATGCGACGAGAAAGCAGATGAATGATCTGCGTTTGCATATGGGAGATTTGCTCGAATTGAAAGACCCGATGAATTTTAAGCCACTTTGGGTATTAGATTTCCCACTCCTAGAGTGGGATGAGGATACGCAGCGTTACCATGCTATGCATCACCCATTTACCTCTCCGAAAGAGGAGCAAATTCCGCTGTTGGATACTGATCCAGGTGCTGTGAAGGCCAATGCGTATGATTTGGTGATCAATGGTGTGGAGATTGGTGGTGGGTCGATCAGAATCCATGATCAGAAGACTCAGGCTTTGATGTTCAAGCACCTCGGGTTCAGCGACGAAGAGGCTAAATCACAGTTTGGCTTCTTGATGGAGGCATTCGAATATGGTGCGCCTCCACATGGTGGAATTGCATTTGGGTTCGATAGATTATGCTCGATGTTTGGTGGGTCAGATTCTATCAGAGACTTTATCGCTTTTCCTAAAAATACTTCAGCCAGAGACGTGATGATCGAGTCACCGTCTCCTATTTCGCGTGATCAGTTGGATGATCTCGGGTTAGATTTACTTCCAAGCGAGTAAAACGTGAAAGCCTGGTTGATAGCTATCACCTTCCTGTTGCTAGCCAATGTGGTTAAGGGGCAGGTGGGTGATAGTACTATTGTAAGCCCGGTTAAAGACAAGAAAAAGTATGCTTTCTACCCAGTGGTGGCTTATTCGCCAGAAAGCAAATTGAATTTAGGAGCCATTGCGTTTGTCGTTTTGGATCATGAAAAAAAAGGTGGAACGAGTGAGTTTTACCGTCCTACTTCGATCACACCCTATGTGGTCTTTACTACCAATAAGCAGATATTGGTTAAGTCTGAGTTCGATTTTTTCTTCAAGAGCGGTATCAATCTCAATTTCATCTCACGTATCTACAAGTACCCTGATTCCTATTATGGGGTCGGCAATGATACGGATCCAGAAGCTTACGAACGCTATGGTAACAATTATATCCAGTTGGTAGGTCAGGCGCTAAAGCCGCTCAATAGTAAGGTCTTTTATGGATTGACTTTTGACCTACAGTACAACGATATCCAACCAGATGATGGAGGGATGCTGGAGATACAAAACCCCATTGGGG
The DNA here is from genome assembly GCF_900142205.1 of Reichenbachiella agariperforans. Classification (GTDB taxonomy): domain Bacteria; phylum Bacteroidota; class Bacteroidia; order Cytophagales; family Cyclobacteriaceae; genus Reichenbachiella; species Reichenbachiella agariperforans. The sequence continues at coordinate 1,349,896 of NZ_FRAA01000001.1, read as the reverse complement.
TGAGTGGCGGGCGCAATGTTGGTATCGGCCCAGCGGCTAATTATGACTCGCGTAATAGTACGTTATATCCTACGGCAGGTATGCTATTCAAGAGTTCGATCGGGCTATATGGTCGTGCGATAGGAGGGGAGTATAACTATGTGACTTACAACTTTGATTTTAGGAATTATTTCGAGTTGCTCGGACCAAAGAATATACTGGCCTATCAGTTTCGAGCCAATTTCATTACTGGGGATGATGTGCCTTTTTATAAGCTTAATGTGATGGCTGGGGACAATTATCTTCGAGGGTTTGATCACCGCAATGTCTACATGGACAGGCAAAGTATGTATTTTCAAGTAGAGGGGCGTCAGGACTTATTTTGGCGGCTAGGTGGAGTGTTGTTCGCGGGTGCGGGTCAGGTGTTTGACACGTTTTCGGAGCTGAATGCGGAGGATGTGCGTTTTGTCTATGGATTTGGTGGTCGGTTTCAGGCCATGAAAGATCAGAAATTGAACTTGAGAATGGATGTCGGCTTTACGGACAATGGTCAGTACGCATTTTATTTGTCTGTGCGAGAGGCCTTTTGATCCTCGGAATTATTAGTTTTGCAGGTAACCAGCTGAATAAGAAATTTATTTATGGCAGAGAAAAAAAAACTACTTTACGTTGATGACGAGGTGGCCAACCTCAATGTCTTCAGAATAGCATTCAAAAGAAGGTATCAAGTAACTACTGCGGGTAGTGCAGAGGAAGGTATGGAGCTACTGGAGAACGAAAAGTATGACGTCATCGTCTGTGATCATCGTATGCCTGGTATGACTGGGGTAGAGATGCTTCAGATCGTCAGTGATAAGTTCCCAGATATGATCAAGATCATTATCTCTGAATATGTCAACGATGAGATCATTCGCCACGCGATTAAGTCCTATGACTTGGATGGTAGCATGGGTAAACCATGGGATGCAGAGGAGTTGATCGCTATGATTGAGAAGAATAATTAACGATGGAGCTGGATATTTCTACACCGGCTTTATTATTCCCCGCCATTACCTTGTTACTACTGGCCTATACCAATCGCTTTTTAGCATTGGCTACCTTGATTCGAGGATTGCACTCGGAGTATCAAAAAAACAATGATTTGAAGTTGGTAGTCGATCAGATCAACAACCTACGCAAGAGGTTAAATCTTGTGAGGCGAATGCAGGCGATGGGGGTACTCAGTTTCCTTTTGACGGTAGCTTGTATGATTGCACTTTTCCAAAAGAGCCACATTATCGCCAATTATTTGTTTGGAGCTAGTCTAGTGTCTTTGCTGATTTCTCTAACATTTTCCCTGATCGAAATTCAGATTTCAACTCGGGCACTCAACATTGAGTTGAGTGATATGGAAGACGCTCGGTGAGTAAAAGCCTGTAAATGGCACAAGCGATTGCTTGCACCTGTGGTTAGTAAGTTGATAGTGGTTTACTTTTTCTTTTTCTGAGCAACTTTGGCCTCTTCGGTTGCTTTTTTTGCCTCCAGTTTAGCTTTTTCTGCTGCTTTTTTTGCTTCCATTTTGGCTTTTTCAGCCGCCTGTTTTGCTTCTAATTTTGCTTTTTTCTCAGCCTCTATTTTAGCTCTTTTTTCAGCTAGAATGGCTTGTTTCTTTTTCTCTTCTTCTACTTTTTTAGCTAGTTCTAGGGTTTTGTATAACCCAGATTGGTTTTCCTTGGAGATCTTAACGATTAGTTCCTTGGGTTCTGACGCAAACAACCCGCTGATGAAAGCACCTAATGATTTAAACATAGTGATATGGTTTATTCTAATTGTTAACCTTTAATAAACAGGCAATGATAAAACCTCTTGCTCAAGAAAAGAAAGCAGGCGGCTAATAATTTAGTTAATGATCTCCTCAGTCTTAATCTTGCGATTTAAAAATGAACGTATCAATGTGTTGCTTAAGTAAGCGGTAGGAATAATCTGGAGAGAGGCTTCACCCAGACCTATCGGCCTGAGTGAAGTCTTCTATTAAGGCTGGTCGTAGTTTCTGTTTCGTAGTATGTTGCGCAGATATAGTCCTGATTCGGTTAGGCTTCCTGCTGTAGGTGTTTGATTGCTTGTCGTACCAGGTAAGAAGATAGATGCGCCTTCTTCTTTTTCAGAGACGGCCCAGTTACACCACGAAAGCTGGTGCTTGTCCAGCCATTGCATCCATTCTTTGGTACTGGCATAGTTGATGTCTCCATCCCCATCGGCATTGATCACACCAAACTCAGATACGAAAATACAGGTGCCTGCAGCAATGGCACGATCTCCGATATCTCTTAAATCTTGTTTATGCGTGCCAGCGTAGAAGTGTAAGACATAGGCCACATTGTTGTCTTCTAGAGGTTTTTGAGCCACTTCGTCTACACGCTGAGACCAAGTGCGTGTACCACAGAGAACGAGATTGTCAGGGTCGTGCTGGCGGATCGCAGCGATTACGGATTGCGCATAGGGCACGAGCACATCCGCCCAAGAATCCTCTAGAGGTTCGTTGTAAATCTCATAGATGACATTCGGTAGGTGTCCATATTTTTTTGCCATCTGGCTAAAGAAATCAACTGCCGACTCGACATCTTCAGATGCTGTATGTGCGTGGTAGTCGATGATCACGTAGAGACCATTGTCTACAGCTGCTTGGATGAGTTGATCTACCTTTTGTAGTTCGACTTCTGGGTTTTCGATATATCCACCGTGGTTTACTCCCATCGCCGCGCGAATGATATCACACTGCCAGTCGTCTGCTAGATAATCGACGATGGTTTTATTGTAGAACTGTCCCTGCCATTGGCTCCAAAAGAAAGACATGCCTCGGAGTTGAGCGACTTCTCCGTGTTCGTTGAGTAGCTGATGTCCTTTGACTTGTAGATTGCCATGTTGCTCTATGGGACTTAGTGTGGGGTGCTCTGTTTCTTCTATTACCGTTTCTGTTTTGGCATCGTCTTCAGAAGTGTCTTCTGTTGTAGAGCAAGCGAAAACTAGCATCATGCATAGGCATAGAATTCCAATGGTTCGAAAGTTCATTTGTAAAGTGTTTATGTCAATAATTATTTCTCAAATGTAAATCGACGACTGTAAGCAAGGGTGCTTGAATATCCCAAATGACGACTGTAAATACTCTGCGTGTTTTTGTAACTATACTGATTAATAGATGGTTGGTTAAGGTGGGTATTGTTTAGTGTAATTTTTTTAGAAGGGAAATGAAAGAAGAAAAGTCCATATGTGTTCTAGGTCAGCCTGAAATAGTACGCATGATGCATGAACTGAAACAAATGATGCATAAACCTATAGAACCTGCTGATTCGCATCAAAATTGATGGTGTATGCTTGATTTGTGCTATTTCTAGAAGAGATACTTCTGTTAATTGCTTCTACGATTTTGAAATAATTAGGAATAAAAATGAAGAGTAGGCGGAAATGGCAATGGCTGATGGATGGGTTGTTGGTTTTGGCATTGGTCGCTCTGTTTTTTGTCCTCATTTCATTTTTGTAAAACTAGTAGTGTTAACAGTGAATTTATGAAGAGCATGATTAAAGTAGTACGCGCAGTAGCGGCGGTAGTAGTGTTGATGGGGTTGTCCATGTGTAGTCAGGAGAATGCCTACCAGTATGCGTATATGAACCCTGATCTAGCCCCAGAAGAAAGGGCGATCGACTTGGTGAACCAAATGACCTTACAAGAGAAGGTGTCTCAAATGAAGTATGACGCGCCTGCGGTACCTCGTTTGGGTATCCCGAGATACAACTGGTGGAATGAGTGCTTGCATGGAGTAGGTCGAGCAGGTGTGTCAACGGTTTTTCCACAAGGAATAGGAATGGGAGCTACTTGGGATGTGAATCTGATGTCTAATGTCGCTACAGTGATCTCGGACGAAGCACGTGCCAAGCATCATAAGTTTATCAGCGAAAATAAAAGAGGGATATATCAAGGGTTGACGTTCTGGACACCTAATATTAACATCTTTCGTGATCCGAGATGGGGCAGAGGCCAGGAAACTTATGGAGAAGACCCCTATTTGACCAGCCGCATGGGTGTGGAGTTTATCAAAGGACTACAAGGTGATGATCCGAAATATTTGAAAGTAGTCGCCACGGCCAAGCATTTCGCAGTGCACAGTGGTCCTGAAAAATCAAGACACGAAGACAACTATCAAACCTCTGACAAGGACTTAAAAGAAACATACCTTCCAGCTTTTAAATCAGCGATCAAAGAAGCTAACGTGCAGTCTGTCATGTGTGCTTACAATAGATATAGAGACGAGGCATGTTGTGGGAGTAATTTACTCCTTACCAATATCCTTAGAAATGAATGGGGATTTGATGGCTATGTGGTATCTGACTGCTGGGCGATCAACGATTTTTATATGCCTAATCGACATGGAGTATCTGACTCACCAGAGGAGGCGTCTGCTCTCGCGGTAAAAAGCGGAACAGATCTCAACTGTGGAGATACCTATGACCCGAATCTGAGCGAAGCAGTACTCAAAGAACTCATCGATGAATCGGAAGTAGACCAAGCGCTCGTTAGATTGATGGCAGCACGGTTCAAGTTAGGAATGTTCGATGATGAAAGTTTGGTGCCTTATGCTAGTATTCCATATAGTGTGGTAGCGAGTGAAAAGCATCACAAGCTATCCAAGAAAGCAGCTTTAGAGTCTATGGTGTTGCTAAAGAACGAAGGAAACTTATTGCCACTGAGCAAGGAGGTATCGACTGTGGCGGTCATCGGACCCAATGCCAATGACAAGCAATCGCTGTTAGGCAATTACCACGGTACGCCTGTTAGTCAGGTTACTCCTTATCAAGGGATCAAGTCGAAGTTGCCCAATGCCAAAGTGATCTATGCTAAAGGATCTGCAGTAGCTGAAGGCTGGCCACTGCTGACACCCATCCCTAGTCAGAACTTAAGGTCTGGTGAAAAGAATGGACTGAAAGGCGAGTATTTTCCGAACGAAAAATGGGAGGGAGACCCAAGTATCTCACGGACCGACGAGACGGTGGACTTTGTATGGTTAGATAGACCGATCAAAGAATTGGCAACTGATACGTTTACGGTTAGATGGACAGGTCAGCTCGTGGCGGATCAGTCGGGAACCTACCGTATTGGGTTCAGAGCCTGTAATGTAGGCAAAGTGTACATCAACGGTGAATTGAGAATTGACTTCCAAGATGATCACCACCCTACGATGAAATACTATGATATGGAATTGACTGCTGGTCAGTCGTATGATATCAAAATCGATTATTACAACTTCCATGCTGATCCACAGGCACAATTGCTATGGGCAAAATTGAATGAAGACCTGTTGACTCCAGCTGTCGCAGCAGCCCAGCAAGCAGATGTAGTGGTGATGTGCCTTGGATTGACGCCAGATATCGAAGGAGAAGAAATGCCTGTAGTGTTAGAAGGGTTTGATTCGGGAGACCGATCAGACATTCAGCTACCTGCTTCACAGCGAAAGCTGCTAAAAGCAATCTATCAATTGAACAAACCGACGGTAGTAGTTTTGATGAACGGGAGCGCCTTGGCAGTGAATTTCGCTGCTGAGAACGTCCCCGCTATTCTAGAGGCCTGGTATCCAGGTGAGTTTGGTGGAGAGGCGATAGCCGATGTGCTATTTGGGGATTACAACCCAGGAGGTAAACTGCCTGTGACTTTCTACAAGTCAACGGAGGATCTACCAGATTTTAAAACGTACGACATGACGAATCGAACTTATAAATACTTCGAAGGAGCGCCTTTGTTTCCTTTTGGTCACGGGTTGAGCTATACCAGTTTCGCTTATGATCAGTTCGATGTAGCGGAGACCAAAGCGGGGGATGTCATGACTGTGTCAGTATCCGTGACCAATACAGGGGACAGAGCAGGAGAGGAAGTGGTACAGTTGTATGTGTCAAATAGAAAGAATAACCCGAATGCAGCGAAGAGATCGCTGGTAGGGTTTGAAAGAATTGTGCTAGAAAAAGGGCAGAGCCAAAACGTGAGTTTTGAAATCTCTGCAGAGCAATATGCACAGATCACACAAGACGGACAGGTGATCGTAGAGCCGGGGGAGTTGGAAGTAATAGTAGGAGGAAAGCAGCCAGGATTTGAAGGCGTGGCTGATGCGAAGAGTTCGCAAGTGTTAACCAAAACAGTGAATATCCTATAACAGATATAGGCTGGGACTATTGGAGTAGTCCCAGCTGCATCGAATTCTGAGAATTCGACTTACTATTTAATTACTAAAAGCAAACTATTATGAAAAAACGATTACTAAAAGTAATTGCTCTCAAAAGAGCAGTGCTATCGATTGTTTTGACACAGTGTCTATTGATGACAGGCGTGATGACGCACGCTTCGTCTCGAACCATGAGTATGGATGACATTACGGTCAAAGGAAAAGTCACAGATGCCGATGATGGATCGGGTCTACCAGGTGTCAACGTCCTCATCAAAGGATCGGCGACTGGTACAGTGACAGATTTGGATGGTAACTATACCATCACCGCAGACGAAGCGGGCACTTTGGTGTTTAGTTTCATAGGATACTTGACACAGGAAGCGCCTATCTCTGGTAGATCTACTGTGGATGTAAGCATGGCACTCGATGTGAAATCACTAGAAGAAGTAGTGGTAGTAGGGTATGGTGAGCAGCGCAGATCAGAAGTGACTGGTGCGATTAGTTCAGTATCCTCCAAAGACGTGGTGTCCGTACCTGTAGCAACAGCCGATCAGGCGCTACAAGGTCGAGCAGCAGGTGTGACTGTGATCAACAATGGATCACCAGGGACATCTCCTACTGTGACCATTAGAGGTCTCAATAGTACCAGTAACAACGGCCCTTTGTATGTGATAGATGGAGTGATATCATCTGGTATGGGCAGTCTTAACCCTAATGATATCGAGTCGATTCAGGTACTGAAAGATGCGTCGACGACTGCTGTATATGGATCCAAGGGGTCTAATGGTGTGATTATGATCACAACCAAAGGCGGCCAGGCTGGTAAAGTGACTGTAGATATCAACGCATACGCTGGTACACAGTGGACTTCCAACCGATATGACTTGCTGGATACGGATGAGTATATTCAATATGCAACTGATGCATTTGGAGCTCCTACCAGAATGACCGATCCACAGTATTCAGCTATGTTAGAAAATGACACGGACTGGCAAGATGAGATTTTTCAGCAGGGCGCAATGCAAAGTTACAATGTAGGTGTATCTGGTGGAGGTGAAAACAGTGCCTTTAGAATTTCTGGAGGATACCTGTCTCAGGAAGGAATTATCATCAGTACAGGTATGGATAGGTATAACTTCAGAGCCAATAGTAATTTTAGCATAGGCAAATTGAAGATCGGTGAGAACGTATCGATTTCTGTCAGTGAACAAAATCCTGAAACAAGCAATGGTGGACGATCAGTGATAGAACACGCGATCAAATCTGCACCATACTTGCCAGTGTACAACGAGAATAATCTTGGTGGTTACCAAGGGCCTAACAGTTCTATTGATGGTCAAGATGCTGAAAACCCAGTAAGAGTTTTGGAGATGGGGTCTATCTCGGATAAGCGCATGACGGTTATCGGTAATATCTATGCGCAATATGAGATCATTTCGGGATTGAATTTTAAATCACAGGTCGGTGGTGAATTCCAGAATTTCGATTACAGATTATTCAAACCATCGTATGATGATGATAGTGATGGAGCAACACATGCACAAAATTTTGCACTAATAGGTCATAGTCAGGGGTCTTTACAGACAGTTATTTTCACCAACAGTTTGAATTATAAGAAGACTTTTGCAGAAAAGCACAACCTAGAGTTGCTAGCACTAGCAGAGCAGACTTCTACGATCACACAAAACCTGAACGCGAGAAGTAACAATGAGATTTCGGATGACGTGAATCAGGTTTCTACTACGGATGTTAACCTTTCTTCTTATACCAATGAGTATATCAGAGTAGGTTACTTGGGTAGAATCAACTACAACTATGATGGTAAGTATTTGGTAGGGGCGTCCATCCGTACGGATGCTTCTTCGAGATTTGGTGCGAACAATAGATGGGGTACTTTCCCGTCAGTATCAGCAGGTTGGAGAGTGAGCGAAGAACCATTCTTACAGGGAGTTAGTGCCATCAGTAATTTGAAATTAAGAGGTAGCTGGGGTAAAACAGGAAACGATAATATCGGTAACTATCTATACTCTACTAATGTTGTATCCAATTTCCACTATGGAATCAATGGAGGCGATGCGTTAGGAGCCACTGCTTCTGGGTTGGCTAATCCTGATTTGAAGTGGGAGGAAACTGCCATGACGAACATTGGTTTGGATCTAGGTTTGTTGAACAATCAGTTCACTTTAGCAGCCGAATACTATATCAATAAGAGTAGCGACATCTTGATGCCACGTGTATTGCCACTTTCTTCTGGGTTCCATAATGGAAGTGTAACAGAGAATATCGGGCAGATGGAGACCAAAGGGGTCGAGTTGAATTTAGGATTCCAAGATTTCGAGGGTGACTTTCAGTGGTCAGCATCACTGCTGTTCGGTACCAGTAAAAATGAAGTGTTGGATCTAGGAGAAAACGATGCGATCACAGGAGCGACATTCGAAGGACAGGATATTTCTAGAACAGAAGTTGGACATCCTGCATTCCAATTCTATGGATGGCAGTTCGACGGGATATTCCAAAATCAAGGAGAGATAGATGCTCATGCGACTCAACCCAATGCTGAACCAGGTGATTTTAGAATAGTAGATGTAGATGGTAACGGAGAAATCACAGATGATGATCGTACCTTCATAGGCAACCCTTTCCCTAAGTTTACATACGGTTTGAACCTCGCTGCATCCTACAAAGGACTTGACTTTAGTCTTTTCTTTAATGGAGTTTCTGGAAACGAAATCTACAATACCAACATCTATGATTTGGAAGGGATGCCGAGATTGTTCAACTCGGGTACTGCAGTACTGGACAGATGGACAGGAGACGGTTCGTCCAATTCCATACCTAGAGCTGGAGGGGCAGGTACTAACCTACAGACATCTAGTCGTTTCGTAGAGGATGGTTCTTTCTCTCGATTAAGAAACGTGACCTTGGGCTATGACTTGACGAGACTAGGAGGGGTAGGTGACATCTTTACCAACTGTAGAGTCTATGTGAGTGCGCAAAACCTATTGACATTTACCAAATACTCAGGACTGGATCCAGAGGTAGGAGCCTATTCCAATAGAGAAGTAAACTCTCCTCCTGGTGCTATTGGTTCTACCCCTACTAATGCCAACGGACAGCCTACGGGCAACTTTGAGTCTGGGGTAGATAGAGGTAATTACCCTATGCCTAAGTCATTCATTGCAGGGATTGAAATCACATTTTAATCGTAAACAGGAATCATTATGAAATTTAACAGATATATAATAGCAGGATTGATGTCTTTATTGGCACTCAATGCCTGTGATCAAGATAAGTTGGAGTTGACCAATCCGAACGATTTGTCTCCTGAGACATTTTTGGTGACTCAGGCGCAAGCCCAGTCTGCAGTCAATGCTGTGTATGCCAACCTTCAGACGAGAGGACTGTATTCTAGAGGGATGTTTTTCTCTATGGATAACATGTCTCATGAGAATTCTGGAAACCCACAACTGGAAGCAGATAAGGTGCAGTATTTGAACTTTACTTTCGATCCGAGTCATGGATTGATTAGAGCATACTGGGAGAGTTGCTACCGTGGAATCAACAAGTGTAACTATGTGATCGATAACGAAGAAAAAATCAGAGCTATCGTTTCGGCTGACTTTACTGATGCGATGAAGGATAACTTTATCGGAGAAGCTAAGTTCATGAGAGCTTATTATTACTTCTTGTTGGGTACTCGGTTTGGAGACATCCCGTTGGTCATCACGACACCTACTTCGGGTGAAGGAACACCGAAGAGCCCCGTGAGTGCAGTGTATGACCAGATCATACTGGATTTAACTGATGCTGCTGATAAGTTGTTCGCGGCAGGTGATGCAGAAAACGGTAGAGCTACCAGTGGAGCTGCTTATGCTTTGATGGGTAAAATGGAGTTATATCGCGGCAATTATGGTGCTGCGAAAACGGCTTTTAACAATATCCTCGGAGATTATTCTTTAGTAGCGGATTATACTGACAACTTCTTGGAAGAGACTGAGTTCAATGCAGAGTCAATTTTTGAAGTGTCTTATGATATAGCTGTAGGGAAGTCTGACCAGTGGAATTCTGACGCTTCGGGTAGTGGATTTATCGCCAGTACTTTCCGTGGACAGGAGTATGGATGGAATGACTGGTACAATGCTTATCCATCAGATGCCTTGGTTGCAGAGTTCGAAACAGGGGATCCTAGGTTGAGCGGCAATTTTTATTTCAATGGAGATGCATTTGCTGGAGGGACAGTGAGCCTTCCTGCCTATGGAGACCCAGCGGTACAGCGTACTCAAGCGTGGAGAAAGTATAGCAACTACTATAAGGATGCCAATGAAAATCAAGAATCTGGGATCAACTTCAGGGTCATTCGTTATGCGGATGTACTGTTGATGATGGCAGAGATCGAGAACGAAGTAGGAACAGCAGCAGATGCGATCGGTTACCTAAATGAGGTCAGAGACCGTGTAGGTATGCCTAATTACGGTACCGCCGTGATGGATGCCGCTGGATATCCAGTAGGTACGAAAGCACAGATTTTTGATGCGATCGTACATGAGCGTATGGTAGAGCTGGCTGGTGAGCAGGTGAGATTTCCGGATTTGGTTCGATGGGGTTTGGCTGAGCAGGAGCTAAGTGCTTTCGGGTTCGAAGCAGGAAAGCATGAGGTTTTTCCTATCCCGCAGCAAGAGATTAATTTTAATAGTAGTCTTTCTAATGATGATCAGAATTTTGGTTATTAAATAGATTGAGTAATAATCGTAGAGGAATGGCTGGTATCAGCCATTCCTTTTTTTAACCTAATGAGGTTTATGGCACACAATTACAAACAGTATTTAATTATCCTTTTGGTCTTATCCCTGTTCGCATGTGATGAGTCTAAGCAACCTCTCCCCTCTACTACCTTATTCGAGAAGGTCTCACCCGCTGTGTCATCTGTACGCTTCGAAAATACCCTCACCGAAACAGATACACTCAATTACTTCAATTACCCCTACATCTACATGGGAGGGGGAGTAGCTGTCGCTGATTTCAATCGCGATGGGTTCAACGATATTTTTTTCACTGGCAACATGGTGGATAACAAACTCTACCTAGGGAAAGGTGATTTTACCTTTGAGGACGTTACAGCACTGTCTCAGACCGCTGGTGATACACGCTGGATGCAGGGTGTGACCATATGTGATGTCAATACGGATGGCAAGGTAGATCTTTATATCAGTGTGTCAGGTCAGACCGATTTATGTAAAAACATTCTCTTGATCAATATGGGAAACAATGATGCGGGTGTGCCATTGTTCGAGGATCAAGCCGAGCAGTATGGTATAGCTGATACAGGACACAGTACCCAAGCTGCGTTTTTTGACTATGACAAAGACGGAGATTTGGATCTTTATGTAGCCAACTATCCCATTACACGTTTTGACTCTCCTAATTTTTACTACGCCCAGATGAACCGAAATGCTAAAAGCAAAGATTCAGATCACCTCTACCGAAACAATGGTGACGGTAGCTTTTCGGATGTGACAAAGGAAGCGGGTGTGCTCAATTTTGGGTTGTCACTGAGTGCCTCTGTAGCGGATATCAATAATGATGGCTGGCAGGATATCTACGTATCCAATGACTTTGCAAGTCCTGATTTTATTTACATGAACAATGGAGACGGCACATTTACCGATCAGTCTAAGGTGGTGACTCGACAGACTTCATTCTATGGTATGGGATCAGACATAGCTGATTATAACAATGATGGTCTGATGGATGTGATCCAAGTCGATATGGCGCCTGAGGACAACCGTCGATCCAAAGAAAATATGTCAGGAATGAACCCCGCTAGTTTTTACGAACTGGTAGACTTGGGATTGCATCACCAGTATATGTACAACTCCCTACAGCTCAATCGTGGCTTGGATGCAGATGGCTTACCTCAACTCAGCAATGTGGCTTGGTATGCGGGGATGTCGTCTACAGACTGGAGTTGGGCACCTTTGTTTGTCGACCTCAACAATGACGGCTGGAAAGATGTCTTCATTACCAATGGCACACGCCGAGATATCAATAACAATGACTTTTTTAAGAAACTAGAGAAAGACGAGGTGTACTTTCCTTCCTCATCCGAGCGAGACAAAATACCTGTCGAAAACGTAAAGAAAATGCCATCAGAGGCTATCACGAACTATGTATTTCAAAACAATGGTGATTTGACTTTCTCCAAAAGGATGAAAGAGTGGGGACTGGATGACAAAAGCTTTTCTAATGGTGCTGCCTACGCAGATTTGGACAATGATGGCGATTGGGATTTGATCGTCAATAACATCGATGAGCCAGTAGGTATCTATCAAAATCATGCGAGTGAAAGCAAAAACTATCTGAAAGTTAAACTCCAAGGGGCTGCGGCTAATCCGCTAGGTGTCGGTGCAAAAGCCTATGTATGGAGTGATGGCATGATGCAAGTGATGGAGATGGTACTGGCTAGGGGATTTCAGTCTTCTGTAGAGCCTCAATTGCTCTTTGGTTTGGGGACTGCTCAGCTCGTAGATTCTTTGTGTGTCGAATGGCCTGATGGGCGAATGCAGACGCTCAATGATGTTGAAGTGAATACGTCCATCAAGCTCGTTCAGGACGAAGCGACACAGCCAGCTAAACAGAAGGAAGGGAAAGGCGAAACCATTTTTGAGGACATAACTATGGCTGCTCAGATGGATTTTGTTCATCAGGAAAACCCATTCGATGACTTTATGTTTCAGGTTTTACTTCCTCACAAGATGTCCAATTTTGGTCCAGCGCTGGCAGTGGGTGATATGAATGGTGATGGCTTGGATGATGTGTATGTAGGAGGAGCGGTTGGTTCTTTGGGACAGGTAATGGTGCAGTCAGCTGATGGTACATTTAGTCCAGTCAGTTTTCAAGATGAACGGGACAAAAACTACGAGGATATGGATGCCGCTTGGCTAGATCTAGATGCAGACGGTGACTTGGACTTGTATGTGGTTAGTGGAGGAAATGCCTATGAAAGAGGTAGTCAAAACTATCAAGATAGAATATACCTCAATGAGGCGGGTAGCCTAAAATGGGCGATGGATTCACAGCCAGAGCTGACAGGAAGCGGCTCGTGTGTGAGAGCCTATGACTATGATAGGGATGGAGATTTAGATTTGTTCGTCGGGGGACGACACAGTCCTAGGAGCTACCCAGAGGCGGGGCAGTCCTACGTATTGGAAAACAAACTGGAGTCTGGCAAACTGTTATTCGAAGATGTGACTGAGCGTGTAGCGCCAGGACTATCCGATGTGGGAATGGTCACAGATGCGCTATGGACAGATATCGATCAGGACGGAACTCAGGATTTAATTTTGGTGGGTGAGTGGATGCCTATTACCGTGTTTGCACAGCGTGATGGAGTTTTTGTCAATCAATCTGCGGATTATTTCGAGGGGAACACGACCGGCTGGTGGTTTAGTATAGATCAGGCCGATTTTGATCAAGATGGTGATTTAGACTATGTACTTGGCAACCTAGGCAAGAACTACAAGTACCAGGCGAGTCCCGAGGCGAGTTTCAATATTTACGCCAGTGACTTTGATAGCAACGGCCAAAAGGATATCGTACTGAGCTATCATAATTTTGGAGAAGAATACCCTGTGCGTGGACGTGGTTGTTCGTCTCAGCAGATTCCTAGTATCAAAAAGAAATTCAAGGACTATCAGTCTTTCTCTCAGGCAAGCGTAGTGGACGTGTATGGTGCGGAGGATTTGGAGACTTCTTTGAATCACAGTGTAGAGCGTTTTGCTAGCGTGTATATAGAAAACCAAGGAAATGGAAAGATGAAGTTGACTGCTTTGCCCAATGAGGCTCAATTGAGTACGGTTAATGATTTAGTCATCCGTGACTTTGATCATGATGACAAACTGGATATCCTGCTAGTAGGAAATCTATATGCGAGCGAAGTGGAGACGCCACGGAATGATGCTGGCTTGGGGTTACTACTCAGAGGAGATGGAAAAGATGGTTTTGAGGTGGTGTCTATGAGCGAGAGTGGTGTTTTTATTCCACATGATAGCAAGAAGGCAGTAGCAATTCAGTTAGGCAGTCAGTCGGGTGTGGTGGTTGCCAACAATGGGGGACGGTTATACTTGTTAGAAGAAAAGGATAAGCAATAAAGAGCTTTTGGTGTGGTGTTTTATTTTGAATCAAAAGAACTCAATCTAAGTTAAATTTTATTCTATGCACGCAGAGACGTGGAGTAGAATAGGGCTATTTTGTTAAAGTCAATAAGAAGAAAAATGAAAGAAGTAATGAGGAATTTTAGAGCATGGGAACAGATCGTAACCTTGTTGTTAGTTTGGGTGGTGCTGTTTATGATGAGTTCGTGTAGCGATGATGGAGGTAAGGAAGAGGAAGCCGTTCAGGTGGTACCTCCAACGCTCAATCCAGTATCTGGTATTACGCAGGAGAGTTTTAGTCTCTCATGGAACAAAGTCTCTGGAGCGGACAACTATCTCGTAGAGGTCGCTACAGATGAAGCGTTTGACAATCTCGTGTCTAGCTATGATCCGTGGACTGCTTATGGCGTGCTGTTGGATGTCGATGGTTTGACTTTGAATACGCCTTATTTTGCACGGATGAGAACCGTTGTTGGAGAGGAGATATCGGCTTATTCTAATGTAGTCATGGCGACTACTTTAGACGAAGAAGGCCCTGAGCCGGAGACGGCGCTCAAGGAGGTCGCTACGACTTTCTCTGTAGGGATGGCGGTGCAGACGAGTCGATTGACGGGGGATTATCTCACGATATTGACGAAAGAGTTTGATCAAATCACTGCCGAGTGGGAGATGAAAATGAGTGTGATGTACCCCTCAAGTGCAGGCTATGACTTCACTCGTGCCGACGAGCTGGTTGAGTTTGCGGAGACCAATGGTTTGGAGATTCATGGGCATTCGCTGATCTGGCATAATTCTACGCCAGCATGGGTAGAAGATTTTGCAGGTACAGATGCTGAGTTTGAGGCGATGGTCAAGGATTATATAATCACGACTGTGACACGTTACAAAGGAAAGATAAAGTCTTGGGATGTAGTCAATGAGGCATTCGAAGATGGATCGGGTAGTTTGAGAAACAGTGTCTTCAGACAAAAAATGGGAGATGACTACATCGAAAAGTGCTACAAGTGGACACGCGAAGCTGATCCAGATGTTCTGATCTTCTACAACGATTACAACATGACGACTGATGCGTCGAAGCTAGGATCGACGATAGACATGGCGGAGGATTTTATCGCCAGAGATGTACCGATCGACGGGATAGGTTTTCAGATGCATATCTCTTACAATGGCCCAGACAGAGCTACGATAGAATCAGCTGCCAAAAAGGTGACAGATACAGGACTTATGCTGCATTTTTCGGAGCTAGACATACGAGCGAATCCTAACAACGATATGAGCGAGCTGACTGTGCAAAGAGCGGTGGATTTACAAGAAAAGTACAAGGAAGTAGTAGAAATCTATAACGCCATCCCTGAGGAGAGTAAGTTCGCGCTGACGGTGTGGGGGCTAAGAGATCAGGATACTTGGTTGATTGATTTTTGGGGTCACCAAGATTGGCCATTGATGTACAACAATGACTTCTCGGTCAAGAAGGCGCACACTGGATTCTTAGAAGGGTTAGAGTAAAACTCATATATCAGTGACAAAACAAGAGAGGCTCGGAATATTCCGAGCCTCTCTTGTTTTGATTATTCTATGGCGGACAAGCGTATCCAGTCTATGTCTGCATAGCCTGGAAGACCTTTGGGGTTGGATTTGCTTGCATAGAGTGCGATTTTAGCACCGATCCATTTTCCTTCTCGCATGGTTTGTTCTGAACCTATGGGGTCGAATGCTTCCCCATCTATACTGTAAGCGTAGCTGGCCTTCCCATTTTTAACTTGAACGCTGAGCCATAGGGTAGATGCTTTGATGTCTTTTGAATCTTCATAGCTAGGGGTGGTGTTTTTTGGAGCATCGGTACAGATGCTTTGCACTACTTGAAGCCCCCCATTTGTTCTCCTGACGACTATCCCCGAATAGTCCATACCGAAAATCATCAAACCAGTTTCTTCCCCCTCTGCTAGATGTGCTACATCTAGCTTGATGGTAGTGAGAAAATCCATGGCGGGGATTTTCTGGGTTAGTATGTTGGGTGACATCCAGAGGTTCTGAGTGCCTGTACTGAGAGGCTGGCTCGTCAACTGGAGGTGACCAGGTCGAGTAGTCAAACTGGCGTATTGTGGTCGGGGGTTGGCGTTCCATTGCCATTGTAGCCCTAAGGTTGGTAGGTCAAATTCATCTGAGTCCTGAGGTGTCCATTGATCGTTACCGTAGTTCGTCTTTGGGTTCGAGTAGTTGAGTACAGGCTCGCCGACTCCTTCTTTGTTTGGGTTGATCCCCATCATAGGCCAACCTTTCTTCCATGTGACGGGTTGTAGATGTGGCACTCGTCCGTAGGGGCCTTTGTCTTGAAAGTGGATGAACCAGCTTTCTCCATTGTCGAGTTCTACCCAGCCTCCTTGGTGAGGGCCGTTTATGTCTGTGTTGCCCTGAGCGAGGACTATTTTGTCTTCATAGGGTCCATAGATGTTTTTGGATCGGAGGATGATTTGCCATCCGGTAGGGACGCCACCGCCTGGCGCAAAGATGTAGTAATACCCATTGCGTTTGTAGAATTTAGGCCCTTCTATCGTTGGGTGGTCTTGATGTCCATCAAAAACAACAGTTCCCTTGTCCAATATTTGTGTACCGTCGGGGGTGAGCTCGACGACCTGTAGTAGACTTTTGACACCCGCTCTACTATGTGCAAATGCATGAATAAGATACATCCTGCCATCATCATCCCATAGGGGGCATGCGTCTATGTTGCCATAGGCTTTTTTGACGAGGACTGGAGCAGACCATTCACTGCGCGGGTCATCGGTCTGTACCATGAATATTCCACGATCAGGATCGCCCCAGTAGATGTAGAATAGTTCCTCGTGATAGCGAATGGAGGGTGCCCATACGCCATTGCCATGCTGTGGTGTGTCAAAATGTGAGTCTTGGTTGGCAGGGAGTGCATGATTGATCAGCGTCCAGTTGACCAGGTCTCGAGAATGAAGTATGGGTAGCCCTGGGACTGCGTTGAACGAGGAGGCTGTCATATAAAAGTCATCGCCGACCCGACATATATCAGGATCTGAGTAGTCAGCATGGATGATGGGGTTGGAGTAGGTGCCATCGTTATTGTCGGGATTCCAAACCTTAGATTGTGCCTGACTCTGGAGCGCAGCTACCCATAACAGCAGTACGAAAATGGATCGAGATGTTTTGTTTGTGAATGTCATCATCTCATAAATATCACCCAATAATCTCATAATTGATAGACGATTAGGAGGCTCGAAGGGTCGTTGTTAATTATTGAATAATAAATTCAGTGTTTGTGTATCAAGCGCCGAGCTGATGGATGTTTTTTTTAATACGAGAGGGGAATTTTAAACCGCTTTTAGTTTAATGAGGAGGTTTTCTGGAAACATGCTGAAAGCAAATACTTCCTTCACTTCTTCGGGCCGTACGGCTAGTTCCAAATCAAAGTTTTTGCAAATCGTGGAGAGGGTAATCACGAGCTCGCTCATCGCGAGTCCTTTGCCTGGACAGAATCTAGATCCACCTCCAAAGGTTCGTATTATATCAGGACTGTGTGCACCACCATGCATGGGACACCCGCTGCTAATCCACCGCTCAGGCATGAATTCGTCAGGTCGGATAAAGTTGTCTGGATGCGTCTGCGCTACCTTGTTTTGCATCATGATGGTTTCGCCTTTTTGAAATAGATAGCCTTCTATCTCTACGTCCTCTAGGGCGGTCATGTATAGGTTGGGCGTCACAGGTTTGATGCGCAGCGATTCTTGAACGACGGCATCTGTATAGGTCAGTGCACTGGCTTCCTCGTATGTGCTGGGGGTGTGGGAGTTGCCATAGATGTCATTGGCTTCTTGGCGGATTTTGTCCACTATGGCTGGGTTTTGTGCCAAGTAGTAGAGGCTCCAGGAGATACTGTTCGAGGTGGTGTCCTCGCCAGCCAGTAGCATGGTGAATACATTGCCAAACACCTCGTCATCGCTGAACGTGCCTTCGTTGGCTTGCTGTACTAGCAAGGCTTCTAGGAAGTTGTTTGGATGGTCTTTGATCTCTGGATGCTCTACCAAGCGTTTTTTCCCTTCCTCGATCAGCTGGTGTACGGTGCTTTTGATTTCGACCATGGCCGTATCGAAAGCCTTGTCTTTTTTGGATTTGATGAGTCGCCAGAGTGGGAGCGGTGCGGTGATTCGGGCATTGATCATCGGGAATATCTTTTCTAGATGCGTTTGGATCACATCCTCGCCTTTTTCGAGTGTGTTCATGGGATACCCAAATGCAATCTCTGTGGTGATGTCTACCGTGTAGCGCATCATTTCTTTTTGTACATCTATGGTTTCTCCTGCTTGGGCCATAGCGTTCCATTTGGTCCATAGTCGGTCTGCGACTTTAGAGATCGTAGGGAAGAAGCCTTCTACATTTTGCCGGTTGAGAGCCTGCATGGTAATGAGGCGGTGTTTTCGCCATGCCTCACCTTCGGCATTGAAAACACCCAAAATACCCATCTCCTTCAAGATCTCTTCGATCTTATCAAAGCGTCTGAATTTCCCCGGTCTCAACCGCAGAATCTCTTTGTTGATCTCTGGCTTGGCTGAGACAATGAACTTCTTGCCGAGCAAGCTGATGGTAAATAGATCCCCTACTTCCTCGACCCATCGTTCCATGACCTGATGCTTGTTGTCCGCCTTGAACTGTGTTAGATGCCCTACGACGAATTTACCTTTGGGGGAAGGGAGTTGGCTGCTGGTGATCGGTGATGTAGTCATAGGTGTCGGAGGATTGTCTTTCGTATCGATAAAACTAATATTCATTTGATACAAAGCGGCATGAATCGCAGGGCAATCGCATTTAAACCTGCATTCTGTAATAAGAAACCTATTGCGGACTAGTCAAGTGGCTGAAATACGGATGTTTTGGGGGATTGGACTTACTACGTCATTGCGACAGAGCGAAGTGACGAGGCTTGTTCGCCGATTAGGAAGGTATCTGTAGGCGGTAATTGCAAATGCCAGCGTCTATTATGACTGATGCGCATTTGCAAGGCGTGCCTCATTTCAAATGCTCGGAAGGTTTTAGTTGCAATTGGGGAATGAGGCTGAGCAGGACGAACGCGTTGCAAACGCGCCCGATCGGAGTGCCATTCCCCTTTATCTACTCGACTGGGCTAGTGTTTTAACGTATTGCTTCGTCAACCAATTTACTGTCTACAAACTGCTCAAAACTAATAATCTTGCCATTGTTTAGTTTCCATATATGGGCAACTCTCGCTTCAAAATACTTGTTCGTTTTTTTATAGGTACCCGAATACGTGCCATAAGCAACTACTTTGTCTTCATTTGCAATATAATCTTCAGGAGTAAATTTATAATCAATCCACTCGCTACCTAAGCGCTTAAAAACATTTTCGGTAACACTTTCTAAGCCAATATAAGTTCCTGCATAAGGAAAGCCTTTGGCTTCTGTCCAAGTAATATTTTCAGCAACATGTTTGGCTAAATTCTTACCGTTTTCTTCTGAAGTTTTACCTTCATACGTGCTTTTTATGATATCTAGATTTGTCATAACATCTTGTTTAAATGAACAACATGACAATGCTAAAAGCATTATCATGTTGATGATTATAGTTCTTACCATTTCATTTCTCCTGTGTTTACTTTGGCACCTAGCATTAAGGCTGTTTCAAAAGTTAGATTTGGATATTTTGATTTTATTGTTGCTATCAACGCTTCGGAAGTTTTATTGCTTTTTAAGGCTTCTTCATAAAATTGAATATAATTCTTCGTGTGGTTTACAGCATCAATAGTGAAATCGGAATTGGTATTTGCGTGTGCAGGGATTACTATTTCAGGTTTTAATTCGCTGATCGTATTTAAGATCGAGATCCAGTTGTTACGAATCTCTGTTGTTTGTGCATCTGCCATCCACAAATTAAATGTTGTGCCAAAAACATTGATACCACCTAAAGCTGTTTTTATGGAAGGAATCCAAACGAAAGTTCTTTTTGGGAAAGTCTCTAATCCAATGATCTCCAATTTTTCGCCTTCTAACTCAATAGCGTTTCCTGTAAGAGCTTGAGGTAAAACAATATTAGAGGTGATCTTATCACCTAATTTTCCGCCCCAAACTTCTAATTTCTTTTGAGCTGTTGCTTTAATGTGCTCTATTGTTGCAGGCGAAGCATAAGCAGTAACCTCTGGGAAATATTTCTTGAATACTTCTAATCCGAAATAAAAATCAGGGTCACCATGTGAAACATAAATCGTGGTTAATTTCTTTCCTGAGTTTTTGATTTCTTGTGCTACCTCTTCGGCATCTGCCAACGTAAATTGTGCATCTATCAATACCGCATCGTTTTTACCTGAGATAATTACTGATGCGACACCAAAGCTGTTTTCTGATGCATTGTACACTTGTAATTTAAATTTGTTTGTTTCTATTGTTTTGAAACTTTGTGCTTGAGCGTCCATATTGAATAAAATTAAAATTGTTACTAATGCTGTTGAAATAATCGATCTCATGTTGCTTGTTTTAAATGATGGTACAAAGATGCGATGACTACCTGCTACAAAACATTGAACAAGTTCAATAAACGAATTTCCGACTACTTTTTACTAGCGATTTTTCGTCTTATTTTACTCAAAAACTCGTGGCTAATGCCCAAGTAAGCGGCAATCTGCAGGTTGGTTAATCGTTGAAATAGGTTGGGATGTTTTTCAATAAAGTCCAAATAACGTTGGTCGGCAGTTTTACTCAAATTATCTATCATTCTTCGTTGCAACGCGATATGCGTTTTTTGAGTCATGACTCTAAACAGTTTTTCTATTTCTGGAATATTATTATAAGAAAACTCTTTGTCTTTTTTTGATATGAGTAATACCTCACTATTCTCTAATGCTTGAATATAAAGTTGTGATGGTTTTTCGTTAGTGAAACTGTCTATATCGGTAATCCACCAATTTTCTTTAGCAAAATAGAGTACTTGTTCAAAGCCATTACTATCTACGTGATATACTCTGAAAAGTCCTTTGATAACAAATCCCTCAAACTTGCAAAGTTGACCTTCTCGCAGTAGAAAGTGTTTTTTTTGAACTTCCTTTTGGTTAAATAAGTTGCAAAAGCTATCTATCTCTTTTGGGGAAAGGGTAATATGATTTAATATATTTTGTTTTAATAACTCTGTCATTTTCGGAGGATTTCTACATTACGACCAACCCTTAGCTATGATGAGTGAGGATTAGAAAACACTAACCTCTCGTCTCGCACATAGCCAGGCCTTATTTCAAATATATTACTTGTGGTGGATTTTCCAATCCCCACGAAAATATCCTGACTATTGGGGTATGATCAAACAAAGTTAACACGAAAGTTCCCGCAGGTGGAAGTCCCCTGCGAGCGGGACGGTAACCGTCACTTGGATTTTATATGTCAAGCAGTTTGGCTGAATGGTGTATTGTTAGAATGTCAATACGCTCATCGGTTGCGGTAATGTAAATTATCCGGTAGTTACCTAGGATTACTTCACGGATTCTTGGAATATTAAGTTCTGGTACAATTCGTCCAGAATTTGGAAAGGTTGCTAGTTGCCTTACCCGTTCACGAATTCGTTGAACCTGAATTCTTGCGTATTTCACAGAGTTTTGTGCGATAAAGTCTGCGATTGCTATGAGATCGTTCTTGGATTGAGGAGTCCAATTTATCTTAACCATTCGGGGAGCTCTTTGTCGAGTTCTTCGTCTGGAATTACCTCGTTAGCTTCAGATTGAACTAGCCCTCTATCAATCTTCTCTAAAAGTATGAGTTCATCTATGGCCTGATCAACCGAGAATTCACTTGGAAGCTGGCTAAACGCGTTTATTACTTTTTCTTTTGTGAGCATGTTCAAATATACAAGATGTTAGGCTCATGATCAAGTGTCCTATTTGCCCACCGTGTGCGCCCAGTATGTGCATGTGTTAACAAAGTTAACACGAAAGTTCCAGCAGGTGGAAGTCCCCTGCGAGCGGGACGGTAATTGCAAATGCCAGCGTCTATTATGGCTGATGCGCATTTGCAAGGCGTGCCTCATTTCAAATGCTCGGAAGGTTTCAGTTGCAATTGGGGAATGAGGCTGAGCAGGACGAACGCGTTGCAAACGCGCCCGATCGGGGATGAGACCTGATCTGTCCAACCTAAGCTTAGTTCGGCTCCCATGTTGCCTTACCTCAGGGCCGAGGTAAGCTTAGTTTCACCCTGTAGTAAGCTTAGGTTGGGGCTCTGGTAAGCTTACCTTCAGGCTCAGGTAAGCTAAGCTTTTGTTCAAAGCGCATAAAGCCTGCTCAAATGCCTTTTTAGAAGGTTTTTGGGTGATGAAATAAATCCCCTGCTGATTTCTGATTCCCCCCTGATGAACACATGATTATGGCTGGGTATTGAGCCAATGAAGGTCGCCAATTAGGAGTAAGCAAGTCTGAAGACTTGCCTTGTATATATGCTTTCAAGTCTCGCTTTGCGCTAAGACTTAAAAGAGCTAGGTGGTGTGAGAGGCGCACTGGCGGTCATTTGACCGTCAGCCGTCTACTCGATTAGCAGCCTTTCGAGTCTCTAATTTTTATAAATTTATCCCAAACTTCTGCGGATTCTCGTTCCAAATATTCGTTGTATTCACTGAAGGTTTTGTATTGACTGTTATCTGCGTAATGCTTGAGACTTAAGTCGAGCCTGACCAAAAGCATGTTCCAAAAAATTCGGCAAAGTTCGCCATCAGTTCCAGTTGTTTTGGTTAACAGGAATTTCATAAATAGAATCCATCTTTTTTGATGAAATTCGGTTGAGAATAATAACCAATTCTGTAAATGGTAAAGGGAATAATGAATTAGAGACTGAACCTCGAATATGTAAGTAATTTCTTGGTTCTCGTAGGAAGGATGTAATTGGAGATCTTCAATATCTACGCATATGTGTTTGATTTTGTATCTGTCAACGAATGCAACCTTGTATATGTAATCGTTTTGGATTTGGTTGTTGTGTTCCGATAAAACTCCTTCCAAATAGTCATTTGCAATCTGAATGTTGTCATGTTCAATTGTTCCTTGGTTGAGCCAGCTTTCAAAGCTGGAGTTCTTATCGATACAGTTTCCAACATCACGTGCCATGTCGTTGGCGTATTTAATTGCCTTGTACCAAACTAACGGTGAAATATTAAGGGTTTCTATATTTACTCTTGACTCTTTGTTCATTGCAGATCGTGGCTGCTAACAACCGAACACGTGACACCACGTCACATATCCGCATTATATTTTTAATTATTTATCTTCTCAAGGTATTCTCTATTCAATGAACCTGATGTGAAGTATGCTTTGAACTGTAATAGAAAGTAAAATAGGGTAATAGATCGAAAGTGACAAGACAAGGGTACGTCCTGAATTCGAATTGCGTAATCAGAATATCTTTCCAAGGTCTTAAGGTCTGTTTTGATGCAAGCTTTGGAGAGGGGGCTAAAACAGCCTAGCCCTTTATGGAAACTGCTATTTAGAATCGAACTCAGGTTATTAGTATTTTTTCTTGATTTCGGTCAAGCATCGGAAGCCTACATCCATGCGATAGGCCTGCACGTCATCTGGGTAGAATAGTTCGTCTGCTGAGAAAGCGGTCATGAAACTTCCGCCGATCGCATAGCCTCCCTGCACGAGCTCCTTGACATTGCCATACAGGTTATAGATGCCTGAGGTAGTCGGCGTGAAGCTGTAGGCATAGGCTGGTATCTCAATGCCTAGCGGTTCATCGGTATCTATTTTGAAATGATGGGTATAGCCAAAGTAGACATCCAGATCTATCAGCGCAGGGTTGGCGAAGCGGTTGTCTATCCATTCGGTATCGAGGTGTTTTTTTTCATCATTGCCCAATTTGTAGTTTTTGATGTAGATGTTTTTGGATGGGATTCCTGCCATTTTTTTCCATTCTGATTCGGTAGGGAGTCTGCCAGCGTAGAGGTAGTAGTTGCCGTCTTTGATGAGTGCCTCTTTGTAGTTTCGGTTGACTTTTTTGGCGCGCCAGTCGCAGTAGGCGCGTGCGTTTTCGTAGCGGATGCCTACGACGGGATAGTAGTAGAACTCAGGATTCAGAAAGTATTTTGACCGGTACTTGGTTTCGAGCTGGGGTAGGTAGGGTTTGTCCGCATATTTGCCAGAGTCCTTCACTACATAGAACAGAAATTCCTGATAGTCTATGTTCGTCACCTCGGTCTGATCCACATAGGTGCCCTCCGCGATAGGGATCGTACCTGGAGGGGTGATGTAGGCTTGACTGAAAAACGGATTGTTTCGATTTTCCTTCCAAGGATCAAATTTCCCTAAATAAAAGACGCTCTTCTCTGACGCCCTATTGACATCATAGAGTTGGTAGATGACGCGACCTTCTTCGCTGTTGTAGGTGTAGTATGAGTCCGTTTTGGCGCTACAGCACCCAGGGTCTGCTGCCTCGGGGTGGTTTTTTTGCGCGGATGCGCAAAAAAACATACACAGAAAAAGGAGTGTCAGTAAACTGCGGTACATGATGAATGTTTAAGTCGTATAGTTGAGCGGGTCGAGGATTACGAAAATATAAGAAGTACGAGAAGTGCGCAACTTTTGGGACGTCCCAAAGTGCAATATCCCTAGAATTAGGTAATTGGCTTCCCTTACTCAGGGCCGTCGTATTTAAAACACTGACTCCTCCAAGGGTTAGGTATTTATAATGCACAGTAGGGGTATAAACTATGGCCTTGATTGTATGGCTAAACCCTTGGGGGGCTGCATATTGGTTTAAATGCAATTGCTCTGGGCTTGCGAATAGGCTCTTCATCGCAACGAAAACCTCATTATATTCGCAGCTTCATTTTAGAAACCTGTGTTCTGTTTTTTTAATGCGCTAATAGGAGAGCAATCAAGATGTTTTTGTCATTGCGACGATTAGGAGAAATCTAAGGCGATATCGTATAGTGACAGCTTAATTATAGAGGTATGGAAAAAGTTTGTAGGAAGCCTTATAGCCAAATTTATTAATCAAACTCAGGTTAGAAGATACTTAGAAGAGTCACCTTATAGCACAGATACAGACGATGACAGCATACGAGCAGATCAAAGAAGCGACCGCATATATCCAGTCCAAGGTGGATTGGACACCCAGTTACGGGATCATCCTAGGGACAGGGCTGGGCGCATTGGTAGACGATATCGAAATCGTCGGGGAGCTCAACTATGAGGATATTCCTCACTTTCCGATCTCTACGGTAGAGTTCCATACGGGCAAACTGATTTTTGGTCGCCTCGGAGGCAAACAGGTGGTGGTGATGAAGGGGCGTTTTCACTACTACGAGGGCTACACGATGCAGCAGGTGAGTTTTCCGGTGCGGGTCATGAAACTGCTCGGGATACAAAAACTGTTCATCTCTAACGCAGCAGGGGCCCTCAATCCAGACTATGGCAAGAGTCACCTGATGATCCTTGAGGACCATATCAACCTCCAGACAGAGAATCCCCTAGTCGGGAAAAATATCGATGCGCTGGGGGATCGTTTTCCGGATATGAGTGAGCCCTATGACCAGTTGTTGATTGGTCGTGCATTGGAGATCGCAGCGCGGCTAGATACCAAGGTGCACCGTGGTGTATATGTAGGAGTCAATGGCCCTAATCTGGAAACGAGAGCTGAGTACAAGTTTCTCCGTATCATAGGCGCGGATGCCGTGGGGATGTCTACTGTACCAGAGACGATCGTAGCACGACAGATGAATATCCCCGTCTTTGCAGTATCCGTGATGACGGATCTCTGCTACCCAGGGCATATCGAGAAGGTCAAAATCCAAGACATCATCGCAGCGGCCATGAAGGCAGAGCCAGCCATGACCCAGTTGATCCGTGAGCTGATCGAATCGGATTGATGTCAGTCATATGTGTGCGAAAACTATTAAATATGGTTAAAAGCGAGGGCTAGATTATTAATTCTCGATTTCAATGATAGTTTTGCATCAGTTTGTCAATCAATAGGAAATTATAAGTACTTCGTCTTGTCAATAGTAGTAGAAAATCTCACCAAGATATACGGTCAGCAGCGTGCCGTCTCGGACATTAGCTTTACGGTCAATAAGGGTGAAATCCTAGGCTTTCTCGGTCCCAATGGTGCTGGTAAATCTACCACGATGAAAATAGCGACCGGCTATCTGATCCCCGATGCGGGACAAGTGATCGTAGCGGGTGAGGATATCGTCCAGCAAACACGCGCCGCTCAGCGAAAGATAGGATACCTGCCAGAGCACAATCCGCTTTATTTGGATATGTATGTGCATGAGTTTTTGCAATTCTCGGCAAGGACTTATCAGATGTCTAAACCTACGGCTCGCATCGCAGAGGTGATCGAGCAGTGTGGGTTGACGAGGGAGCAAAACAAAAAACTAGGACAACTGTCCAAAGGCTACCGCCAGCGTGTAGGGCTGGCGCATGCGCTCTTGCATGAGCCAGAGGTACTGATACTCGATGAACCTACGACTGGACTTGATCCTAATCAGATACTAGAAATCCGGAAACTGATTAAAGAAGTGTCTCGTGACAAGACGGTGATTTTTTCGTCACACATCATGCAGGAGGTTCAGGCGTTGTGTGATAGAGTCGTCCTCATCAACAAAGGCGAGATCATAGCGAATCAATCCATCGCGGATTTCTCCAAAGGTCTCCAAACCGAAGCGGTACTGCGTGTAGAGTTCAAACAAGCGATAGATGTATCGGTATTAGAAGGGCTGGATGTACTGACGAAAGTTACGCATCAGCAGGACGGACACTACAAAGTACATGCTGCCAACAGTGAGGAGGCCAGAAGTGCGATCTTCAAACTAGCAGCCGAACAAAACCTGCCACTGGTCGGCTTGCAAGAGGAGGGAGACTCGCTCGAAGATATTTTCCATCAACTAACGCAGGAGAGCTAATGTTCGCAGTATTCATCAAAGAAATCAATAGTTTTCTCAATAGCCTGATTGCCTACATCGTGATCGCGGTGTTTCTCACGACGATTGGGCTGTTGATGTGGGTGTTCCCAGAGAGTAGTATTTTAGAGTATGGCTATGCAGACATGAGCACACTGTTCAACCTCGGGCCGTATGTATTCATGTTTTTGATCCCGGCGATCACCATGCGCTTTTTTGCGGAGGAGAAACGCACAGGTACGAATGAGTTGCTATTTACTCGTCCGATGACGGCTATTGATATCATCATGGGCAAATACCTGGCAGGGTTCGTACTGGTTGTCTTGTCTGTCTTGCCGACGCTATTGTATTTCTACTCCGTGTATCAGCTAGGCAAGCCTGTCGGTAACCTCGATATATCAGGGACTGTTGGTTCATATATTGGGCTACTGTTGCTCGGTGGAGTGTTTGTTAGTATTGGCGTATTTGCGTCAGCGATCACAGACAATCAGGTGGTGGCATTTGTGGTAGCGGTGTTCTTGAGTTTTGTGTTGTATTCGGGGTTGGAGTCTTTGGCGGCTATTGATATCTGGGGTGCTTCTGCGTTGATATTGCAGCAACTTAGCATCGTGTTTCACTATGGCGCATTGAGCCGTGGGTTGATCGATATGAGTGATATAGTGTATTTCTTGAGTGTCATCGGTGTGATGTTGCTGTTGACGAAGTTGGTATTAGATGCGAGGAAGTGGTCATGAATAAACTAGTCAACATACTGCAGTTTTTGATAGGCGTGATGGTACTTGTGATCATCAACCAGCTGGTGGATCGTTTTCCAATCCGTATCGATCTCACAGAAGAAAAAAGATACTCTATCTCCGATGCGAGCAAAGAAGTTCTGGAGAGTTTGCAAGAGCCTGTTTATGTGGAGGTTTTTCTGGAAGGGGAAATGCCTGCTGGATTTAAACGTCTGCAAAAAGCCATTCGGGAGACGCTCGATCAGTTGGAGTATTACTCCGATGATCAGGTGGTCTATACCTTCAAAGACCCATCTGCTGCCTTGAGTACCAAGGCGCGCAACGAGTATTTTCGTTCGCTGATGCAACGTGGTCTGCAACCTACTAACCTCAACTATACCCGTGATGGCAACAAGACGGAGAAGCTAATATTCCCAGGGGCAATCGTGAGCTACTATGGGAAGGAAATACCAGTACTGCTGCTCAAAGGAAATCAAGGTGCATCGGCCGAGGAGCAGCTGAACCAGTCTATCGAAGGGATAGAATATGAACTGGTGAGTGCGATTCGCAATCTTTCCACGGATGTGAAAAAGAATGTAGGCTTGATCCTAGGACATCAAGAGCCTGACTCGCTGAATCTGGCTGGTTTGACTGGAGCACTGAGCGAAAAGTACAATGTGTTTAAGGTAGATTTACCTAGCCGTACGGCGGATCTGTCGGTCTATGATGCAGTGATATTGCCCAAACCTACGACGCTATTTAGTGCGCAAGAGAAATACCTGCTCGATCAGTACATCATGCAGGGAGGCAAGGCATTGCTGTTCCTCGATGCGTTGCGTGTGAATATGGATAGTGCCTCTGGAGAGGGAACTTATGCTTTCCCTTATGAACTGGGACTAGACGACATGCTGTTCAAGTATGGTGTGCGCATCAATCGCAATTTTGTGCAGGATATTTTCAGCGGGGAGTTTCCTATCGTAGCGGGAATGACTGGGGATCAGCCACAGATACGCATGCTGCCATGGCCTTTCTTTCCGAATATCAACACTTTTGGGGATCACCCGATCACTAAAAATCTGGATGTGATACAGATGAAATTCGTCTCCACGATCGATACGGTCAAGGCGGACGGAGTGACCAAAACACCGTTGTTGATGACTTCTCAGTACTCGATGGTGTCTTCTACACCTGTCAAAGTGGCGTTTAACGAACTGCAAAAGAATCTCAAACCTGAGCGTTTTACGGCAGGGTCGCAGGTGACTTCTTATTTGCTCAAGGGGAATTTTACCTCGTTGTACAAGAATCGGATTTTACCGGATGGCGTGGACAAAACGAAGTTCAAAGAGAATGGGGAAGAAGCTGTAATACTCGTGTGTGCGGATGGAGATATGATCCGAAATGAGTTTGACCTACAGTCTGGAGAACCACTGGAACTAGGGCTGAGCCCGTACAATCAGCAGAAGTTTGCCAATGCTGATTTCGTGCTCAATACGCTGGATTATATGCTCAACGAGGAGGGAGTGATCACCTCTAAAGCCAAAGAAATATCGATCCGTCCGCTCGACAAGGTGAAGGTGGCGAATGAAAAGCTGTGGTGGCAGTTGTTTAACCTGGTGCTACCTATCGTACTGCTCGTTACGTATGGCGTGGTACGAGTCTATTTGAGAAAAAGAAAATATGCAAAGTTCAAATGAGTAAGGTTCAAAAATTAGGTGGAGTATTATTGGTCTTGGTACTGATATCTTCTGTGCTCTTCTTGTTTGATGGGCGTGGAGGGAGTGATCAGATCGACCGTGATCGTTTTGTGATTGCAGACACGGCGGCTATCGATGCGATTCATATCCAATCGACGGATCAGGACATACATGTCGTTCGTCAGGGGGATACTTGGACGCTCAACGATACCTTGGCGATCGATCCATCACTGATGCAGATCACCAATAGCATCATGAGTCAGGTGACTGTACAGCGTCCCGTCAGTCAGTTGAACAAAGCTGAGGTGAGACAACAGCTCGAAAAGACAGGGCAGAAAGTAACGATCTCTTTAGGAGACGAGAGACGTACGTTCTATACTGGAGGGAACCTCCAGAAGACGCAGTCTTACTTTGCTGATGAAGAATTGAAGGAGGTTTATCTGGTAGGGATACCGGGATATCATCACTATATCCCTGGGATATTCGAGTTGACACTCAACCAGTGGAGAGATCGATTGTTATTTGATTCCAACTACCGGAGCATACAGGAGTGGACGATAGATTATGCAAAGGGAGTTGATCTCAAAATGGAATTTGAGGATAGGTTTTTTAGTATCGCTGGTGTGCAGCAGATAGATACTGCGGCGCTGATGAGCTATTTCAACGGTTTTGAGCAGTTTCAACTCAATGACTACCTGAGTCCAGGGAAGTATCCGCGCTATGATAGCTTGTTGACGACAGCACCTATTGCTCATTTGTCATTGACCGATATTGATCAGCGAAAGAATAGAGTGTTGGATATCTATGCCAAGATTCCAGGAGAGCGATTTTATCTTTATTCGGATGCCAATAAGGAAATGATCGTTGTGGACGAAAAGCGTACCGAGGCACTGTTGAAATCTCCTAGCCAGTTCAAAAGAGAGTAATCTGATATACCCCTTTCATTGCTTTATTTTAGGGGTTTTTTATTTGGATTTTATCATTAACTTTGGCTCAAATTCTGAGGAGTGTCTTTCCTCGTGTTTTCATATAACAAGAACATAACAAATTCCTTTAGCTAATGAAATTTATCGTTTCATCCTCGTACTTATTGAAGCAACTCGCAGCTATCAATGGCGTGATCACTACTAATCCTGTAGTGCCAATCCTTGAAAATTTTCTATTCGAAATAGCTGATGGTAAGTTGACGATTACAGCTTCAGATTTACAAACTTCGATGATTACGGAGTTAGAAGTGGAGGCCAAAGAAAATGGCAGCATCGCAGTTCCTTCTAAAATCTTGTTGGAAACATTGAGAAACCTGCCAGAGCAACCGGTGACTTTCACGATTGACGAAAACTCATACAGCATTGAAATCAACTCTGACAATGGTCGATACAAATTGGCTGGGGAGAATGCTACAGATTTTCCTAAAGTCCCTACTGTGTCAGATGGTAGCTCGGTTAATATCTCATCAGATGTATTAGGCAACGCGATCAATAACACCATCCTAGCGACGAGCAACGATGAGTTGAGACCTGCGATGACGGGGGTGTATCTGAACCTATCAGATACCAATACGACCTTCGTAGCGACTGACGGACACAGACTGATCAGATACAGAAGAGTGGATATCGCTTCTGATGCTGGTGCGAGCATGATTATCCCCCGCAAAGCATTAACACTATTGAAATCTACATTGCCATCTGGCAATACCAATGTCAACGTAGAGTACAACGTAGCGAATGCGTTCTTCAAATTTGACGGGATTCACATGGTGTGCCGTTTGATTGATGAGCGTTTCCCGGATTACGAAAATGTGATCCCGTCGAACAACGATAATGAAATGACCATTGATAGATTAGAGCTTTTGGGATCACTCAAACGTATTGCGATCTATGCAAACAAAACGACTCACCAAGTACGCTTGAAGATAGCGGGCAGCGAGTTGGTGATTTCATCAGAGGATTTAGACTTCTCTAATGAGGCAAATGAGCGTCTATCTTGTGATCATGACGGTAGTGATATCGAGATCGGGTTCAATGGTAAGTTCTTGATCGAAATGCTAGCCAATATTAGCTCTACACAGGTAAGTATGAAGTTCTCAGAGCCGAATAAGGCAGGACTACTCTTTCCAGTAGATGGAGACGAAAACGAAGACTTGTTGATGCTGGTGATGCCGGTGATGTTGAGCAACTATTCTGCATAAGAGATAAAGTAAGAACATTCGAAAGGCGAACCATCTAAGAGGGTTCGCCTTTTTAGTTTAGGACTTGCGTGCCATGAATTTAGGTCTGCTGAAACATAACAATAAGCATAAAAATCATACAGTACATTTCTCTTCACTGACCTGCTCTTTACTGAGTCCAGGCATGACTAGTTTAGCAGATTGGAATTATTTTTTCGCTAAGGACTGGCGTTCTTTTTGACTCAGTGCAATATAGGTGTGCCCCTCCCAGAAAGTGTCTGAAAATGATGATGCTTCGTGAAAGAAGATCGCTTCTTCCGCGAGAGTGTTTTCTAGTACGGGTGTTTCATAGATAGTTTCGAAATCAGTGACTAGCATCAGTGCTTCCATACTGTAAGTACGACCGTCTACCGTCCATTCTCCTAGGTAGGATACTCTATGGATGTAGCATGTACCATCGATCTCTTTGTACTCTTCTATCCATTTTACACGAGTCCAAAAGTCTTGATGTGCGATGATAGGATAGTATTCGGCACGGATCACCGCTTTGGTTTCAGAATCTACAAATAATGTACCACTGGCAGTCCCTTTTTTGGTTCTTGGTTCAAAATGAATTTCGAAAACTTCTCGTCCATCGTAGATGGTGAGGTCTTGCTTGGAGAAGTAGTAGGCATCTTTGTTTTCAGAATCTAAAAAACTTGTTTTTCGTCTAGAAGCAGCTTGAACCATATCATGGACGTGACCACTAAACATAGGCATGTCGACTGTGTCGAGTAAGACAAATTCTTTCTTTCTTGTTTTTTCTGCTCTGACCTGTACTTCGTTATCACTGTAGATAGTCGGGAGGTAGATGTCGAAAATCCCCTCTGCGATGAAGTAGTAGTTGTCGCCGTAGCGAATCGACTCTTTGTAATATGATTCTAGTAGTTGATCCTCATATTCGTAGTTGAGGTGGTGGTGACTATATACATCGGCCATGACGTTTTCGGCCGAATAGATTTTGACATCATTCAACATTTGAGTTTGGTTATTCATGGCAATAACTAGATCAGTAGTCCCTGCTGCCAAGGTTAGTTGTTCTGATTTGTATCCCATGTATTTTACCTCTATGTATACACTATCTACTTGTTCGTGTATAGTCAGGACAAACTGCCCATCTAGGTTGCTGGTGGTACCGGAGTGTCCATGTACGATATTGGCAAAAGGTAGGGGAGCATGTGTCTCTGCATCAATCACTCGGCCATATATCATCGTGTCTGATTCGGCTAGTCCTGATAGGCTGGTACATAGGAGGAGAGAGGTTAGCGCATATAGGTTAATCCAATTCATGATAAGTGTATCGGTTACAGTAATCTCTCGAATCAAGCTAATATTAGGTAGGAGGCTGCAAAATTCCTACATACAATAATAGCTGTATGTACACATTTGTCTATCCTCTATTGCTCGAAATTGATCGATGAAAAATGGGGTATTCATCGAAAATGTACGTGTAGATGTAAGTAGATGCTAAGTATTATAGCTGGGTTTCTTTAGGGATGCTGATGAAGACGGTGGTACCATGATCGAGTTGGCTTTCGAGTGTGATTTTCCCTTTTAGCGCATTGATATGATTGTATGCCATATATAGACCTACTCCGCGCCCCTCGATTTGCGGATGTAATTTTTCGTAGAGCTTAAACAGACGATCCTTATAGGCGGTCATATTGATGCCCATGCCATTGTCTTCTATTGCAAATCGATGTTCTAACTCATCAGACTCATATCGCACATTGATAACGGGAGATCTGTCTTTGTGCTTGAATTTGATAGAGTTGTCAATGACCTGCAGAAAGATGTTATTTAGGAAGCCTGGTATAGATAGGATTTCATCCGTCTCTTCGAAATTCGTTTCTATTCGTGCTTGGCTTAGGATGATAACTTCTTCTAGTTCTTGCTCGACTGTCGATAGACATTCTTGGAGATTTACCTGTTGGTAGTGCTTGTGTTTTTTGTCACGAATAGAGACGGTTTTGTTTAGATCCTTGATGATCATGTCCAGATTGTTTGTTGACTGACGCATCAGGTCTAGAATTTCTTTGTTGTCACTGTTGAGGTTGCTTTCATCTATGATTTGAGTTAACCCCATGAGGTTGACGAGTGGAATTCTTAGGTTGTGGGAGATGATGTGTGCAAAACGTTCTAAATCATCGTTTTGTCTCTGTAACGTTGAAATCAAAACGTTTTTTTCTTCTTCAATGGCATTCCTTTCCGTGACATCTTGGATTACACCATGTATTTCATCTCCTTCGATTTGTGAGTTTTCGGTAGCGATGAATTCAGTTCCATCTTTTCTCTTGAACTTAATTTTGTAATCGATCAGCATTCCGTCCGTTTCCAACTGAGCGATGAGGTTGTCTCGGTAGTTTTCGTTGGAGTAGTATGTGCCACATTTGTGGTGCATCATCTCTTCTTCGCTGTTGTAGCCAAACATTTCTACCATGGTTTGGTTGACGAATAGTACGTCACCTTTTTTGTTAGAACGATAGATCCCTACTGGCAGTGTTTGTGTGAGGAGTTTGTAGTTGCTTTTGGTTTTGAATAGGTAGTTGGTGGTTTGTGTTTGTTTCGAGATATCCTGTATGGTGCCAATCACTCGGATGGGTACACCAGCAGCATCTTTGATAACCTCTCTTTTTTCTGAGATATGTTTGATGAAGTGGTTTCGGGTTTTGATACGGTACTGTATGCGTCTGGGATATCCTCCTTTGATGGCGTCTTTGATGGCATTGTCATAGTCTTCGAGCTCATCTTCAAAGATGATGGCGCGTATGACTTCTATGCTAGGTGTGATGATCTTGGGTTGGTCAAAAATATTATAGACTTCATCTGACCAAGTCAGTGTGTTGGTGTTCAGATCCCAATCCCAGACACCTAGTTTGGCTTCTTTCTGCGTATGATCAAAAAGGAGTTTCAACTTGTCATAGTCTGAACTGCTAGGATTATTTTCTCCTACGTCTTGGCCATTTTTCTTCAAAAAGTCTTTTGATTTTTTGAAGATTATAGCAGAACCACCGCTTATAAGCCCCACTGTGAGTAGAGACCCAACGATACCATAAAAATCCATAAATGCTACTTAAAATCTGTCTATGCTGTTTGGTGTGGTAGGTTTATAGTACAGTCAGTTTTGTAATTTTTCTCGCTCAAATCTATACTTTTTTATCCTGTCCACCAACTACTCACAATCTGTCTCTTGACAGATTGTTTTAATGGGTAGCACTTCATTTGAAAGGCTAAGGTGAACAGGTACAGTTTTTTAGTAAAGGCTTGAGTATGTTTTCGTCACTAAGATGGCTCATTAATGTATCTGAGGCGATGTAATAGTGCTAGATACATTGTTTATTTGTGGCTTACCGCCATTGTATGAAGCCATTCTCTTCTAAATCTTTTGGGTTTTTAATTGCACTTTTGGGTGTAGTACTCTTTTCTGCTAAAGCCGTCATGGTTAAGCTAGCGTATGTCCATGAGATTGATACAGTGACCTTGCTACTCTTTCGGATGATGTTTTCTCTTCCTATCTATCTAGCGATTGCTGCATGGAACTTTTCTGTATTGAAAGAAAAATTGACGCCTAGGATATTTGGAGCGGTTATACTGTTTGGGTTTCTTGGTTATTATTTGGCCAGCTATTTTGATTTTCTGGGCTTGCAATACATCAAAGCGAGTTTGGAGCGAATCATTTTGTTTATTTATCCCACGATCGTTTTGTTTCTGTCTTGGTTTTTTTTGAAAAAGCGGATTACCAAAAACCAGATGATCGCAGTGGTGATAACCTATGCTGGGATCATAGTGATGTATCTTCAAGAGCCTGGATTTTCTGAGCTATCCAATGTCACGGGGGTGCTACTGATTGTCTTGAGTGCTTTGACTTATGCGTCGTATTTGGTGGGGAGCGATTGGTTAATTCCGAAATTGGGACCAGTGGTGTTTACTTCTTTGGCGATGATGATTTCTTGTGCATGTGTGGCTGTTCATTATTGTTTCGTAGGGGACTTTGAGTTGATGAGTTATCCGATGGAGGTGTATGCTTTGAGCTTAGGTATGGCAGTGTTCTCGACGGTTATTCCTTCCTATCTGATTTCCTATGCAATCAAGTTGTTGGGAGCATCGGACTTCTCTATTGTAGCGAGTTTTGGACCTGTCTCTACGATTGTATTGGCTTGGATATTTTTGGGTGAGCGGTTGACGGTTTTTCAGATGGTTGGGGCGATAGTCGTGATTATCGGCGTGTATTTCGTGACGAGGAAAAAGTAGAATGATTCTCTATTGAGAAGACAATCGCTAATCTGTTTTTTAACATAAAATAGATTGTATCTTTAGGCTCATATTAAATTAATCTGTCTAATCGAATGAAATATTCCAAGCTTTGGCTCGTAGCGTTGGCCATGTCTTTCAGTTCTTATCTTCAAGCACAATTTATCATAGATGCCCAAGTCAGACCGAGGGCTGAATTTCGAAACGGGTTTAAAGAACTAAATGCCCCTGATGAAGGCCCTGCCTT
Organism: Reichenbachiella agariperforans; assembly: GCF_900142205.1. Taxonomy (GTDB): domain Bacteria; phylum Bacteroidota; class Bacteroidia; order Cytophagales; family Cyclobacteriaceae; genus Reichenbachiella; species Reichenbachiella agariperforans. The sequence goes on along the minus strand of NZ_FRAA01000001.1, from coordinate 1,313,558 downwards.
CTATACAGAACAAAGAACACGACTGTCTGTTGGGTTCACTCAAGAAAAATACAAGATCAAAGTGACTGTACAGGATGTTCGTATGTGGGGATCCACCAATCAACCCTACAAAACCGACGACAACAATACGTTACATTTTTCAGAGGCTTGGGGGCAATATTTCTTCACAGACAAATTGTCCTTCAAAGCAGGTCGGCAGATTATCCGCTATCACAACGAACGTTTCTTTGGTAGTTCGAACTGGCAGCCACAGGGCAGGAGTCACGATGCGCTGTTGTTGATTTATGAGGATCTGGAATCAGGATGGAAGATTGATATAGGGGGGGCATTCAACCAAAATGCCTATGAACCATCTTTGCTCCAAGGGACTTTTTATGATGGGGTCGTTAATTACAAACACATGGAGTATGTCTGGCTGACCAAAAGGTTGGAAAAGCTAGAAATCAATGCCATGGCACTGAATAATGGATATCAGAATGTGACTGATTCTAGTGGGGTCGCTCAGCAGAGTTTTGCCTTGCTGCTAGATTATAAAGTAAACGATCGTTTGAAAATAGGAGGAGAATCCTATCTGCAAATGGGAAAGAATAGAGCGGGAGTGGATAATTCTGCACACATGCTGGCAGCTTATGCGACCTATAAGACTGACATGACACCCATTAAACTTGCTGTGGATTACATGTCAGGGACTAGCTATGGATCATCGAAGGATCATTCTTTTAATTCTCTATTTGGATCTAATCATAAATTCTATGGCTACATGGACTACTTCTATGTGGCTAACCCACACCGTATGCAGGGAACGGTCTACAACACTGGCTTGTTGGATTTCCGCATCATGACAGAGTGGAAGACTGGAGCAAATTCTTCACTCAAAGCCAATATTCATCAGTTTTTTAGTCCTGTAGATATCGTTGATATCAATGACGTGTCACAATCCTACTCGAGCAATCTTGGTACAGAGATCGATCTAGTGATGACTTGGAAACTGGATCCTGCAGTCACTATCAACCTAGGCTATTCTCAGATGTTTGCCACTGAGTCGATGGAGCAGATCAAAGGAACAGTGACGGGGTATACAGGTGAAGCCTCAGCACTCAACAACTGGGCTTGGGTCATGGTAGATTTTCGTCCACAGCTTTTTAATTCTTCGAAGAAGGATTAACTTAATGATACCATGAACCTCCTAAATAAGATAGTACCGCCTGACCAGTGGATCGTGCCTGTTACCTTATTGTGTGGGCTGATGGCTGGTTTAGGGTTCTATGTATTGAGAGTGTCTAACGCGGTATCCTACCTCTCTGACGATCCCAAGGCATGCATCAATTGCCACGTGATGACTCCCGAGTACATCACGTGGGATCATAGTTCGCACCAGCGTGTCACCGTCTGCAATGATTGTCATGTGCCGCACAACAATGTGGTGAATAAGTACTATTTCAAAGCAATGGATGGATTGTATCATGCCTCGATCTATACTTTACGCTTGGAACCTCAGGCGATCACCATGCGAGAACCCAGTCAGCATGTAGTACAAAACAATTGCATCAGGTGCCATATCGATCAAGTCACCGATGCAAAAATGGCATCTTGGGTGGACAATCATGAAGAAAATAGAACCAGCAGAGCCTGCTGGGAATGCCACAGAGAGACTCCTCATGGCAGAGTGAAAAGCTTGGCGGCCATTGGTCAGTTCATTGAACCGTTGTCCGTCCGTCAGCAGCAGAAGGAGTTTGTCCCTGACTGGATCAAAAAACAATTGAAGTCTTCTAAATAACCAAATGTCCCGACCATGGCCTCTATCAAAAAAAGACATGTATTTTTATTTTTTGCGACTGCAGTAGCAGCCTTTTTACTGAGCCTATTAGCCAATAGCATCATCAGTAGAAAAACTGAGTCCAAGTTCGCCTACCAACCCATGGTAGAGATAGCCGACAATGAACCTCGAAACCAAGTCTGGGGAGAGAACTTCCCGAGGCAGTATCAGTCGTTTTTGGAAACCAAAGACACGACTTTTCAAAGTTACCAGGGAGGGAGCAAGCATGTAGACATGCTGGAGAAAGATCCTAGACTGGTAGTTTTATGGGCTGGATATGGCTTTTCGAAAGAATACAATGCGCCGAAGGGACACTCCTATGCTATAGATGATATTAGAAATATCCTTCGTACAGGAGGGCCTACAGGTTCTGGGACTGGTCCCATGCCGAGTACTTGCTGGACCTGCAAGAGCCCAGACGTCCCTCGTCTGATGAATGAGATCGGAATAGACGAGTTCTATAGTGGCAAGTGGGCAGACAAGGGGTCTGAAGTCGTCAATGCCATAGGGTGTGCCGACTGTCACAACCCTGAGACCATGAGCCTTCGCATCACCCGCCCTGCGCTGATCGAGGCGTTCGAGGCGATGGGCAAGGATATCAACGCATCGAGTCATCAAGAGATGCGCTCTCTGGTGTGTGCGCAGTGCCATGTTGAGTACTATTTCAACAAGAACCTTCCGGGCAAAGAAGGCGTGCCTTATTTGGTGTTCCCATGGAGAGACGGTACTTCTGTGGAGGCGATGGAGGCCTACTATGATGAGATCAATTTCAGTGACTGGACGCATGCGGTGAGCAAAGCGCCAATGCTCAAGGCTCAACATCCAGGGTATGAAATATACAGTACGGGCATACATGCCAAGCGCGGGGTGTCCTGTGCGGATTGTCACATGCCATATACCTCAGAAGGTGGACAGAAGTACACAGACCATCATATCCAGTCTCCTCTCAACAACGTGACCAACTCCTGTCAGGTCTGTCATCGTCAAGACAAAGAGGATTTGGTAGCAGATGTCTATACAAGACAGAAAAAGGTTGGTGAAAATATGGAGAAGTTGGAGAAAATTTTAGTTCGTTTGCACCTAGAAGCGGGCAAGGCATGGGAATTGGGCGCGAGCGACGAAGATATGGAAAGTATTCTTCAGGATATTCGACATGCACAGTGGAGATGGGACTATTCGGTAGCGTCTCATGGGGCTTCTTTTCACTCTCCCGTGGAGGTGAGTAGAGTGGTCAGTTCGGCGATGGATGTGGCAGGCCAAGGTCGGATCAAGCTGGCCAGATTGCTGGCGAGTTTGGGGTACTACGAAGAGTTGCCCTATCCAGACATCACCACCAAGGACAAGGCGCAACAATTGATGGGAATCGATCGTGTAGCTTTGGAGAAAGAGAAGGAAGAGTTTAAGGAAAATATCATACCGCAGTGGCTCGAAGAGGCTAAGAAACGTGAAGAAGGCATGGGGGTGAAGAAGGCCGTCTCCATGAAGTAAGGAGATACAAATCATATGAAATCAGGAATTTTTAAAGTATTGTTTTCTAATCAGTTGACAACAGTGCTTCTTTTGCTTTTTGCCATAGCAATGGCTTACGGTACATTTTTGGAAAACGATTTTGGTACGCAAGCCGTCCAAACGATGATCTACAAAGCCTGGTGGTTTGAGGTGATCATGTTTTTGTTGGTGCTCAATTTTGCGGGCAACATCTTTCGTTACAAGCTCCTGCGTAAGGAGAAGTTTCCCATCTTTTTGTTTCATGTCGCATTCATCGTCACGCTCATTGGGGCATTTGTGACACGCTACTATGGTTTCGAGGGGCTCATGAGTATCCGTGAGGGGCAGGCTGCTTCGCAGATCGTTTCGCAGGAGCGCTACCTTCAGATCGAGGTGACCAAGGGAGACTACAAAGAGACCTACGAGCAGCAACTCAATTTATCCTTTTTCAGTCAACCTGACTTTGACTTGTCTTTCGGACAAAATGGAGAGGTGACGGTAGAGGCTGCCGCTTTTGTGCCGCAGGCCGAACAAAAAGTAATTGAATCCAAAACAGGAGGTACCGTACTCACTGTAGTGACTGCCGGCACCACCGGTAGAGAAAATTTGTACTTGCAGTCGGGCGGGTCGATCCTGGTCAATAACTACCCCGTCACATTCAACAATCCCGTACCGGGAGCAGTCAATATCTATGACATGGATGGCGAATTGAAGATTCAGTCTCCCGTAGAGCTATCGTTTATGATCATGGCTACCCAGTCAGGGGGTAGGTTGCCTGCAGATACGCTACAAGACCTGAAATTGCGCGCGCTGTACCAAGGGGAAGGAGTAGCCTTCGTAGTACCAGAGATTTTTGAGCACAGCGCAGTGGTCTATCGTCAGTCCGAGGATCAGCAAAAGGCCAAGACGCTGGATGATCTGCTGTTTGTCAAGCTGTCAGATGGTGAGATACAGCATGAGGTGCTTTTGCCGGCTTTTGATGGCAACTACAGCGACAAACAACACGTGCAATTGGGGGCGTATCATGTCGACATCACCTACGGACCCAAGCCCATACAGCTGCCCTTTGAGATTGCATTGAATGATTTTGAGTTGATACGCTACCCTGGATCAGTGAGCCCATCGTCCTATTCGAGTCGTGTCACGGTCATAGATGGAGAGGAGCAGTTCCCGTATCACATCTACATGAACAATGTACTGGACTACCGTGGGTATCGATTCTTTCAGGCATCCTATGATACCGATGAGCTGGGTACGGTGCTCTCGGTCAACAGCGACTGGTGGGGGACGAACATTACCTATCTCGGCTACACTTTGCTGGGTATCGGGATGTTCTTGACACTGTTTTGGAAGAACTCTAGGTTTCAAACCATCAATAAGAAATTGTCCGCACTCAATGCCAAGAAGGTCGCTTCTACGGTTGCACTGGTGTTAGGACTATGGAGTGGCGTATCTGCTCAGGAGGCGGGTCAACAAGACCAACAAGCCTTTCTCAACAGTATAAAATCCAGTTATATCCCCGCGGACAAAGCCAATGATTTTGGGGAGTTGCTCGTGCAGGATCTGGATGGACGGATCAAACCAGTCAATACTTTGTCATCCGAATTCTTGAGAAAGGTGCATGGACGCTCGTCTTTCGCTTTGACGCCTGATATGAAGCTCAACAGCGATCAGCAGTTTTTGATGATGCAAATCAATCCCATGGTGTGGCAGGCTGTGCCCATCATCAAGATCGATCCGAAGAAAGGAGCGGCCATCCTCGAAACGATAGGCAAAGAGGAAACCAAATATTTGGCTTTCACCGACCTGTTGGACCAACAAGGCAATTACCTGCTATTGGATTTGGTGGAAGAGGCCAACCGCAAGAAACCCGCAGAGCGATCCAACCTGGACAAGGAGCTGATCCATGTAGACGAGCGGTTCAATGTTTTCTTTCAAGGCTTGACCGGATACTATTTAAAATTGTTTCCGCTAGAAGGCGATCCAGAGAATACTTGGTTTCATGACAAATACGAGGGAGAGGCGTTCAAAGGAGAAGATTCTGTATTTGTGAAGCGCATCATGCCGATGTACTACCAGAGTGTACTCAAGGCCAGTAGAGACAAAGATTGGACGCAAGCCGACGAGACGCTGAGCTACATCCGTACCTTTCAAAATGTAAAAGGTGCAGCCGTGATCCCTAGTAGCAACATCCAGCGGGCAGAATTGCTGTACAACAAACTCAGGTTGTTTAACCACCTGTTCTCTTTCTTCTGGTTGACAGGTATCGCACTATTGGCCGTTGCGATCTTTTCGGTTTTTTATCCGAACAATTCGTTGGTCGACAAGAGCAAGATCGGCTTGACCGCAGTGGTTTTTGTAGGCTTTTTGGCCTTGACCTTCAACCTGATCTTGCGGTGGTATGCAGCACAGTATCCTCCTTGGAGCAACGGCTATGAGATGATCATATTGGTGTCTTGGGCGCTGATGTTGTTTGGCTTCTCGTTTTACCGCAAGTCTGATTTTGTGGTGCCGCTGGCGGCTCTGTTTGCTGGGACGCTGCTGTTTGTGGCCTTCTTGGATTGGCTCAATCCTGAGATCACCAACCTTGTGCCTGTACTCAAATCCTACTGGCTCAAAATCCACGTGGCGATCATCGTGAGTAGCTATGCGCCGTTGGCCTTGTCGGCATTGCTGGGGATACTCACCTTGGTGTTTATGATTGTCGAGAAGAAGGGCAATGAGCGCTTGTTCAACAGCATGAAAGAACTAAGCTACATCAGCGAAATGTCCATGACCATCGGACTGTTCATGCTCACCATAGGAACCTTCCTCGGTGGGGTATGGGCCAATGAATCCTGGGGGAGATACTGGGGATGGGATCCAAAAGAAACCTGGGCACTGATCTCGGTGATCGTGTATGCGACGATACTCCACCTGCGTCTCGTACCGAAGCTCAACGACCTTTATGTCTATAGCTTGGCCAGTGTAGTAGGGTTCTTTAGCATCATCATGACCTCCTTTGGGGTCAACTACTACCTTGCAGGCTTGCATTCTTACGCCAAAGGTGATCCCGTACCGATCCCACAGTTCGTGTACTGGATCGTGGCTGGCGTGGTGGTATTGGCGATCCTCTCCAAGTGGAACTATAAGAAGCTGCACGGGCAGAAGAGCTAATCGCCGCTGACCGTGCAGGGCTCGCATTGATTGGGGATTTGAAATGCCCATCGTCTCTATAGATGTCTATCCTAGTACACTAGTGCAATTGCGATCGAGCAGTAGAAGTACTGGGACAAAAGCCTGCGCAGACTTTGTCTCAAACCTACTGATGCTTTACCAAAAACCTACTGATACTTTGCTTCAGACCAAGGCAGACTTTACACCAAACCCGTACTGGCTTTGTTTGAAACTCGTACGGGTTATATACAAACCCGCGTAGACTTTACGTGAAACCCGTGCAGACTTTACTCCGAATCTGCACAGACTTGAGATCAAATCCGCGCAGACTTGGAGGCAAACCCGCACGGGTTTGTGGAAAGACAAAAACAGACAATATCCTCAATCTCCCTCGTCTGTGACGAGGATGTCATGGTAGAGCATTTGCAATGCGATCAACAGCAGGAGTAAGGGATTCGAATTTTTCTAAATATCTGGAGAAAGATATATTAATAGCAGATCAACCAGCCATTTGCTGTGGAGGATTGATTGGGCTTATGCATGAGTTACGCAGGTTTTAGTTAATCCCCTATCGCAAGGCTTATCTTTTGAATCACATTGAAGTCACGGTAGATTTCAATATTAGGATCGAAAAGCTCTTGGGTTTCGTAGATGATACTGACGTCTTTACCTAAAAGAGAAGGGTAGTTTTGATCAAGGTTGATTGGGGATTCTACAGCGCTTAGCCAGTAGTATTTGACTTCTTTGTCGTAGGAGTCCTTTAGAGTGAATACAACGAAAAGCTCACGATCTATATGCGAGACAGTTCCTACAGCTTCGACATTGGTAGTGGTTTCAGTTTCGGGAGCTGTCACTTTGTTGGTGAGCCTCATGAGGGTGTTAGGGCAAGTAGTTGCCATTTTCACGCCTATGGTTCTACCTAGTTTTTCTCCTTGTCCATTCGAATCAATATTCTCTAAGTCGATATCATAGTCCTTCATGAGTTGCTTTTTGTAAGGCTGTGCGGCCTCTATCATGCATAGGCCCAGCTGTAGATTGAACTCCTGCATAGGTAGGTCTGTAGAGACCTCATCTACACACTCGCATGATTTGGAAAGAATATTATCCATGTATTTCTGTGCGAAGGTGTTGGATAGGACGAAAATCAAGAGGGTGGTCAGAAGGAATTTGTACATAGCTATTTTGTTCATTGTATGAGTTTCTTTGTGACGTTCAAATTGTGGAAAATATAGTTTCAAACAAAGTCATAAGACAGGTCTTTGAAAGAAATAGAACGGAGGACGGCCTCTAGATTTCGTATCTCTCTCCAAGAGAGATAATTGGAGTTTCATTGATCCTGTTCGATGAGTGAGTCACACAGGTGAAAATGAGGTCTGCGTATCACAGGATTGAAACAAGATCATGAATGGATTTGAGGGTACAGTACACTTTTTATATAGCGGAACTCTTGAAGCAAAAATATGTTGTCTAGTAGGTTTTTGCAGTATGAGCACTTACTGAGCCTAGTAATATCTATATCAAACATATCCTGCTTGCAAGGGCAGGAGGCTCTTGTGTTGATTTAAGTGGTGTTAACTTATGTAGGTTGATGGTGATTTTTTTAGAGCTGTTTGTATTGAATATTAAGTTTTATCATGAGTTTCTATTCGTAACATATAAGTGAAACCACCTAATTTTTAGATTAAGCGTTTATTTTTTTGCTACTACCTTCGGATTGTTTCTATTTGTGTTAGGGAATAAACTTTTAGAGAATGAAAAGATTAGCATTGTTAGTTTTGATCATGGTAGCTAGTGTGGCTGTGAAAGCACAAACAGAAACTTTGTGGAAAAGTGAGAATTTGGCCATAGAAGAAACGACTCAAGAAAATGGAGAGCGTGTCTACAACCTTTTTTCTAAAGAGTTAAAATACGATGAGATTTATTACTTATTGACCGTCAGCAGTGGTACGATGCAGGAAGTGTATGACGATGTAGTCTACTATGAAAAACTGTGTAGAAGGGTTAAAGGAGAGAAAGAAACCCACAAAAGCAATGACATTGCTACTAGAAACGAGAACTCGATTTTCGTAGTAGTGGATGGAGATTTAGGCTTCACAATCATGGAAGGTTATGATCTGCACAAAGTAGCTAAAAAAATGAAAAAAAGAGCTGAAGAAATAGGAGAAGGTTTAGCGCTGTAAATCGCGTTTACGATTTCTTTTTTCTTTATAGTAAGATTTAGACGCCACATAAATGGTCTTTTCCACTTCGGAGAAGACCATTTCTTTTTTGTCCGTAATCAAGAGCAGTTTGACGATATCGGTTTCTCCATGATCTAGGACTGCTTGTTTCATAGCTGTGATTTCCTCTTGGCTAAATGAAAACACCGCATAAGCATCTCGGGTGACAGGTCGTTTGAAACGTATAGTTGAGGCTTTGTCCCATACTACATAATCATTGCCTAGTATCTGCATCAGCTGTATCATATAGATAGGGTCTGTAGCTGAGAAGAGACTGCCTCCGAACATCGTCCCTACATAATTCTTGTTTTTGTAGCTCAATGGGATTTTGATATCTACCCGCAACAGATCATCGCTCACGGTAGTGATGCGTCCAGTTGATCTTCTATACATGGGCGATAGGTTGAACATCGCTTTGTACAGCGTCGAAGCTTTGAAAAACCTATTTAGGAATTGGTAAATCTTATCGTACATTTTGAGAGTGGGTTACCTTTTGTCAAAGACATTTGAATGCCTCAATATAGAAAGAAGCTAGTACTCACTTGGTAGATACGACTTATTTTCCGTTGATTTTGATGATGTTGACGGGACAGCTGGCCGCTGCTCGTTTGTTGTCCTCGAGTTCCTCGTCAAAGGCATCCACTTGGTAGATGCCTTTTTTGATTTTAGATCCCACTAGTGTGCATCGCCCATCCTTTTTGGAGATGCGCCAGCGGTCTGGAGCGATCTCCACACAGGCGTAGCATCCGATGCATTTGTCACGGTAGTGGATGATTTTGAACATAGGACTTAGGCAGGAATGATTTTGTACAATTTGTCCGAGGCTCGGATGGTTTCTTCAATTGCAATTGAAAAGTTGTCACCTTTTTTGACCTGACTGACAGGCTGGTTGGCCACTCTCATTTCACCTACCTTGGTGGTGACGATACCTGTAGTAGGGCCTGTGATCATGATGTCATCGCCACTTTCTAGGGTATGTGTTTCCATCTGAAACTCGCCTACACCGAGTTTGCTGAAGTATTTGACACCTTTACCAAGCAATATCTTTTTGGTCGTAGCTTTCGAACCGTGGACTTCACTCCATTCGCCCATTTTTCTACCGAGGTAGTAGCCGTCCCAGAACCCTCGGTTGTAGACTTTCTCTAGATCTAGCTTCCACTGCGTAAATTTCTCTGGGGTATACGTACCCTCATTGATTGCGTCACCTGCGTCGCGGTAGCATTTGGTGGTGGTGTAGACGTAGTCTGCAGCGCGACCTCTGCCTTCGATCTTGAAGACGGAGACGCCTGCTTCGACGACTTTGTCCATGAAGTCGATCGTGCATAGATCAGCGGCACTCATGATGTACTCATTGTCGATTTTAAGCTCATTGCCTCTGTCATCTTTGACAGTGTACTCTCTGCGACAGTTTTGTACGCAGGCTCCTCTGTTGGCCGAGGAGAAGTCTGAGTGTAAGCTGAGGTAGCACTTGCCCGATACGGCCATACATAGTGCGCCATGCGCGAATACTTCGATACGTACGAGCTCGCCTTTGGGGCCACGGATGTCTCTTTTTTTGATCTCACGGGTGATGTCTGCGACCTGCATGAGGCTGAGCTCACGAGCCATGACCATCACATCGGCATAGACGGAGTAAAATTCGACGGTCTCGATGTTGGAGATGTTGGCTTGTGTAGAGATATGTATCGGGAAGCCTATTTTTTTGGCGTAGTTCATGACCGAGTGGTCTGCGGCGATGATGGCTGAGATGCCGCTTTCTTTGGCTGCATCGACGATCGATCGCATAAGGTTCATGTCGTGATCGTACATCACCGTATTCATCGTGATGTAGGACTTGAGCCCGTTCTCGTCACAGATGTTGGCGATTTTTTTGAGATCCTCAAGGGTGAAATTGTTGGATGAGCGTGCGCGCATGTTGAGCTGCTCTACGCCAAAGTAGATAGAATTAGCGCCTCCTTTGATGGCTGCCATCAGTGACTCGTAAGAGCCTGCTGGTGCCATGATTTCGATATCGTGCTGCTGTGTACTCATAGTTATTTTCCCTCGTAGACCACTCCACTGGTCGGTGTTTCGTTCAGTTCCAATTTACTCAATAATGGCAAGTGCGGTTTGATTTGATCCCAAATCCATACGGTTATGCGCTCAGCTGTCGGGTTTTCCAATCCTGGGATATCGTTGATCATGTTGTGATCCAATCTGTCTATGACAGGCTTGACGACATCCTTGAGGTCTTTGAAGTCCATCACCCACTGGAAATCCTCGTCCAAATCCCCCTCCAGAAATACCGTTAGATGATAGGTATGACCGTGTATGTTCTTGCACTTGTGTCCCTCAGGAACATTGGGCAAGAAATGGGCGGAATCAAATGCGAACTTCTTGAAGATGACCATGTTGCTGTATTGCTATGAATAAATGATTCCGCGAAGGTAGCTTATTTTCAATGCATTGTAAAGCAGCTAAATAGAGAATGCAATAAACAAAAATGTCTAGAGATGCTTTTCGCCTCTAAAAAAAGTAGTTTTAGGGAAGAAATCTTAAATCTGAACTTATGAAAAGGCTATTTTTCTTGCTCTCTTGTCTACTCATGATACAGACTGTGTCTCATGGGCAAGTCTTAATTTCCTTGCTGCTGGGGGATAAACTGAACTCGGATAAGTTGGAGTTTGGGCTGACGACTGGGGTGACTTTGTCCCAGATGGATGGTGTAGCGCATGATGCTAATCTGCCAACATTTAATCTCGGCTTTTATTTTGATATTAAAATGAAGAATGCTTGGTCGTTTGCGCCGTCTTGTCTGATGTTGGCTAAGATGGGAGGGAAGGGACTGGCGTCTTACCCAGTCGGTGATCCTGATATGGACGCGGTGTTATCCAAAGGATCGGTCAATCGTCAGTTGGCTTATATCCAATTGCCATTGATGCTGCGCTATCGCCTAAAGAATCGTATCTATTTCAATGCTGGCCCACAGGTAGGATTATTACGATCGGCGATCGATGAATTCAAAGTTTCGTCTAGTCAGTATGAAGGTACGATTGATTATGACATAGCCTCAGGTTTCAAAAAATTAGATGCAGGAGCTACGACGGGGATTGGTTTTTCCTTGCGAGAGGAAAAAAGCATGAACTTTGGACTAAACTACTACTATGGTCTCGTAGATATACAGTCAGGTGGTGACGACTCTGGATATTACAATCGTGCTTGGTACTTTTATTTGACAATTCCTATCGGTGTGAGTAAGGGTAAGAAGTGATTCTCTAGAGATGTTTATGGGCTTATTCATTTTTGAATAAATACTTAAAAGTTGAATTTTGTTGTTCTTTTAGTCTTTGGAGCTTGATTTTTTGGGTCGTACTACTCGATTTCTATCTGATGGTTGCTAATCAGGCTAGCCGTGTCAAAGATTATAGTAATGATTTAGAAAAGAAATTCCTTTTTAATTCGATGTGTTTTCACATCCTTTTGTTCGTTCTTTGCGTCTGAAAAAGGAATCTAATTAGAGGTGTGAGGTGGCAAAAGTGAGCTTTAAGGCCAATCATCACATTCTCTAGATTTAATCAAGGAAGTGAAATGAATAACGATCCAGAATTGAATGGTAAGTATCTCGGGACGATTACCGAGGATTTTGTCAAGGTTAGTGAAAATCTAAAGGAGGCTTCTTATCAGATTAGAGATAGAGGCTTTTCTGAATACCCAATATTTCCAATTAGCAAGCAGGAAGTGTCTATTGGTCAAGTATTGATCAAGGCAAAGGAGCTAGAGAATGTATGGAACTACTCTGCGTCTTTCTTGGATGAGTTTGTGCAGCGAGAAGTGGTCGAGGCTGATCGCATAGATGTTTTCAAGGAGGCGTATAAGAATCCAGATGAATTTTGCTGTCTTTTTGTGATCGATCAGGAGTTTACCAATTTCGTTTTTATCCCCTACCCAGAGGATTGAGAATCAGTCGGTATTTCTGGGGATAATATTCGATATTCATTATTCCAATCATTTAAATATTACCTCAAAGACTCATAATAGGTGATTTTTTTATAAAAAAACAATAACGAATTTCGAACAATGAATCTTGAATAACGAAGTGATCTACTACCTCTCGCCCAGAAATACGGAGTGATCCCAAATCTGGAGAAATAAAATTCAATATTGCGTATTTGGTATTCCATTCACTCAAACGTATAGGATGTATGGAAATGTTTTTGGCCAAGAATAATAGTGAATCTCGAACAATGAATCTTGAATAACGAAGTGATCTACTACCTCTCGCCCAGAAATACGGAGTGATCCCAAATCTGGAGAAATAAAATTCAATATTGCGTATTTGGTATTCCATTCACTCAAACGTATAGGATGTATGGAAATGTTTTTGGCCAAGAATAATAGTGAATCTCGAACAATGAATTTTGAATAACGAAGTAATCATAACTTCCTCTTCAGAAACATGGATTAATTGGATAGTTCACGATGATGAAGTGACTAGTAATGTTGCTGTAATGAAAGAGAGAAAAAGGACCCTACCGTCCGACAATCGGTAGGGCCTATAGACTTGAAAACATCAAATACACAGAAATGCTATTTTGAACGGCGTTGGTTAAACAGCAACTCGGAAGTTGCGATTTTCAATCGCTATTCAAGCAAATTGTCATTCTGTAAGGCTTCTTTCAAAACCCTACATAACAAAGATAGAAGGACCCGTTTCGGATTACTATGGTCAATAACAAATCAATAGGTTTTTTATCCTATTTGCAAAGCTGTTATTTGACAGTTTTTATGAGAGAGGGTTAGCTTGCTTCTTCTTGGAGTGCTTTGACGTAGGTTTTAAACTCTTTTCGGTAGTTGACAAGGAAGGATTTGACATTGTCGATATTCATCTCCTTCATTTTTTCACTGAGAAGAAAGGGCTCCTTGATTTCACAGGCAAACTTGTTGTTGCGGATGCGTTGGTCAAAGTTGGCCATGACGACTGGTACGATGAGTGGTTCGCGCTCCATTTCTAGAATACGTTCGAATACGTCTGCATTGAATACACCTGGAGACTGGTCGGTCGTGTAGGAGGTGTTTTCAGGTCCGATGATCACATTGTTAAACTCAGTTAAGAATTCTTCGATTTGATCGGAAACCCTTTCGTTTTTCTCAAAACTATCGCTGTTTTCTGATTCTTCGGAGTAGGCATTGATATAGCCTAGTCGCTCATAGTAGCTCTGGTGACCATGCTCAATTTCGCGTCCGCTTCGGACAATTTTCATGACGACCTCTTCATTGTAGGCATCCGCTACTATGGTACTCAAAAAGTGACAGTCTAGATTGATCTGAAACTGATTTGGTAGCGCGTAGTATGGCGGGTTCAGTAGGTGATTGTACACGAACAGGTTACCTGGCGTCTCTGGAATGTTCTCTTTGCCTTTGACATAGGTAGCAACTTGGTCAAAGGTAGTCTTAGAAAGTTTAATACATTCTTTGTGGACTTTGTCAGCCATCATGATCGCTGGTGCAGAGATTACAGTATTGTAGATGTCTTGTAGGTTTTCATAGAAGTTGACCTCTCGCTGGGTATCATGCAAGTTATCTAGGCACAACGAAGCGATGTTTTTTTCGATTCCACCGCCATTTAGCTCTACATGATGGAGTATACTCAGGCCATCAGGTATGGTGTGTTTGAAGCTGAGTAAGTGCGGTACTTTGTGTAGTGGTGAACTGAGTGCTAGACTGGCTCTGTTGCTTTCGATCAAGTTGGTAGAGACAGTCACCTCTTCGTTGAATTGTGCAGAAATGAGTCTTGCTCTGAGTCCACGCAGTTGATTGTTGAGTAGCCAAGAAACTCGTTTTTGCAGCTTGAGTCCAAATTCAGGTCGTTTTTTGCTTTGGTTTTTGAGTGCGTCGTAAGGCAAGTGAAGGATGACCGAGTCTTTTTTGGCTCTTGTAGTCATGACATTCTCTGCACCTAAGAATCCTGATGGCCCCAATAGGTAGCCAGGAGTTGAGATAGCCCGCAGAGATACTTTGTAGCGTTCGTCCCCTTCGCCGTTGAACCGAGAGAATCGGATGTCTCCGACGCGCAGGATGTTGATTCCCTTGCTGACCTCATCTTGGAGATCAATAATCTTACCGACTTTGTATTGCTTTCTAGAGATGTGTTTGGACAGTGCCCGCAGATCCTCTTCTTCGAATACCTCGAAAAATGGAGATTGTAATAAGAATACCACCATCTCATCTTCATCAAAACCCAATGGCGAATCATAGCCTTTAGAGGCTTTTTGTGTCGTATCATTGTTTTTGGTGATCATCGCTGTATTAGCGAACAGATAGCTGGATTCTTTGATTAGGCTCAGGGCATTGGTATTGATGTGCTCATAGAAGAGCATAGCCAGATCGATGTTTTTGTCGAGAAAGGCGTTTAATGTCTTTTGATTCCAACGCAGTACAGTTACCTTGTCAGAAACGGCCTCTATAGAGGAGTCATAGCGGTAGGGTTCGTTGATGACGTCCAGCCCAAGTGGTGAGTTGAGTGCGGAGTAGCGACCTAGTTCTATTCTTTTTTTGTGGTCACCACCCATGGTTGAAAAAACACTTACTTCACCTTCTTGTAGCATGAAGTAGTAGTGTGTTTTTTCGAATTGAACAGCGAGGAGCTCCCCTTTGTTATAGGTGAATTTTTCCGCTTTTGCGAAGACACTCTCTAGATTCTTGGCGGATGATTTTTTATAGAAATTGAACAATTCGAAGGAGATTGATTTAAAGGTGCAATTTTATTGAATAAACTTCAATATTGTGTTTATCTGTTAGAGAATTCATCATTTAATAATGATAAAAGCTCTTTATATCGTACTAATTCAATAACGTCAAAAATATGACTATCGAACCCAGTACCAACGTACAAAATGCACAAAATATTTTGGATATCAACTCTGATATGGGAGAGAGTTTTGGTGATATGATAGTAGGAGACGACCAGCTATTGATGCCACTGGTGAGTTCGGCGAATATAGCCTGTGGTTTTCATGGTGGTGATCCTATGGTTATAGAACGAACAGTGGATATGGCTTTGACTCATCAGGTGCGCATCGGTGCACATCCTTCTTATCCTGATCGAGAAAATTTCGGGAGGGTTTTCATGAATATGGAAACAACAGCATTGAAATCAACAATCAAATATCAGATAGGTGCTATGCAAGGGTTGGTGCATAGCAAAGGGGGGCACCTTGCTTATGTGAAGCCTCATGGCGCACTGTACAATCATGCGGCTAAAGAGGAGTCTGTAGCTCATGCCGTTTTAGAGGCGGTAAGTGAGATGGATGATCAACTATCAATCATGGGCTTGTCAGGAAGTGTGATCGCCTCACTATCTAAGGAATACAAAATTGGTTTTATTCGGGAGACTTTTTTGGATAGGAGATATCAAGATGATGGTAGTTTGGTGAGTAGAGGTGAGTCAGGTGCAGTGATTGAGGATCCGATGCAAGCAGTTGAGCAACTCATGTTGCTCTTGACTCAGAGGCTAGTGAGGACAAAGGAGGGGGGAGTAGTGAAAGTCGAAGCGGATACATATTGTATTCATGGAGACAATCCTAAAGCACATGAAATATTGGTGGCCATTCATAGGTGGATGAGCCTGCATGGGATAGAAATAAAAAAATGGAAGTGATGAAGATCAAACGATATGGAGATCGAGCGATGCTGATTGAGATGAAGCCTCAGATCGATGAGGCTGTCAATCGTCAAGTGCATGTTTTATATCACTATCTGCTTGATCAGAAAATAGAGGGAGTAGAATCTTACACGCCTGCCTACCATTCGCTGACTATCCAATACAATACGAAAGCCATAAGCTTCGAAGAGCTAACACGTATAGTCAGGTCGATGGGGAATCAAGATGAGGTGTCTCCTGATCTAGGAAAATTGTTTAGGATTCCAGTATGTTATGAGGCGGGTTTCGCACTGGACTGGGAGGCTGTTGAGGAGATGACAGGTGTATCGATGGCGGATTTGATAACTATTCATACCCAAGCGGTATATCATACATATATGATAGGTTTTTTGCCTGGGTTTCCTTATCTGGGTCAGGTGGATGAACGGTTAGCGGTAGGTCGTAAAGCTAAACCTAGTGCTATAGTACCAATGGGATCCGTTGGTTTGGCAGGTCGTCAGACGGGGATTTATCCTTGTGACTCTCCAGGAGGCTGGCAAGTGATCGGTCGCACACCAATCCGAATGTTCGAATCAGGTGCAGAGATGCAGGGTGCTTTGCTACAGGCGGGGGATAAAGTGCAGTTTTTTCCTGTTTCTAAACAGGATTATTATCGGATCGACAAGGATATTGAATCAGGAAATTTTGACAAACGCTCGCTTCATGTCTGGTAAACTCATCATGCATTTCGAATCTTCTGGACTCCATACGACGATCCAGGATGGGGGACGTAGCGGGTTTCAGGATCAAGCAGTTCCTGTGGGTGGAGTAATGGATAGGGCTGCCTATCAGTTGGCAAATCAGTTGGTAGGAAATCGAGTCGATACGCCAGTGCTAGAGGTTACGCTGTCTGGACCAAAGATACGTTTCGAGGGAGCAGGACAACTGGCACTGACAGGAGGAGATCTGTCTCCAGAGCTTAATGGTGTATCAGTCTCACGATATGAAACGATTGTGGTTGGTGATGGAGATGTCCTTCGTTTTGGCGAAGCGGTAGAGGGATGCCGGACGTACTTGGCTGTTCGTGGTGAGTGGGATGTGCTTCAGTGGATGGGGAGCGTAAGTCCTTTGCCAGCAGTAGGTTTTATGGGGGGAGTGATACGAAAGAGAGATGCCTTGGTAGTGAAGACTACTAATTTACCCTGTGATCAGATGATTGAGCCATTTGTCAGCCGAGAGAATAAAAATGTACTTCGTGTATGGCCAGGTCCAGAGGCGAATTGCCTCGGAGAAGATTGGTCTTGCCTTGTACTGGGAGCACATCGCGTGTCCAACCAGAGCAATCGTATGGGGATTACTTTGACGTCTGCTATTCAAGTCGAACAATCGGTTGATATGATTTCGTCTGGGGTGTTTCCAGGTGTGATTCAGCTCACGAGTGGCGGTCAGTTTATTATATTGGCTGCAGATTCGCAGACGACAGGAGGTTACCCTCGTGTGGCGGTGATTGCAGATGAGGATATGGATAAATTGGCACAGTTTCGACCTGGAGATGAATTGATTTTCGTAGAGGGGTGATTTTGGCAGTTTGCTATTGTCTATTTCTGATCTAATTCTTAATTTCAAATTTTATTTGCAGAGCGATAGCCTGTTGGTTTAATCTCTCGCCTCTTGAGGTGAATTAATTGACCGATGAGAAAGTTAATAGCTCTTAGGCTTGTTCCGAGGATGATTTATTTTTTTAACTCCAGTATAGATATGAAACAATACTTAGTAATTCTGCTTTTTTTTAGTGCGGTCGCATTTTCTTGTGGTGACGCAGGAACCTCTTCGACAGTGTTGAGCTTGTCTGATTTGCCTGAACACGCCGAAATTACCGATTATGAAGACATCCCTGGATTATCTCGGGTGTCGGTCAATTTTGGTAACAAAATCGACGAACAAGGCGAGTACTATCAGGGTAATCGCAATGGCTCATGGACGGTTTATCATAGCAATGGGATGCCCAAAACGATCACATCTTATGTGAATGGGATCAAGCATGGTGCACATCTTGAACTTGATAACCGAGGAGAATTGACACTGATGGCCAATTATGTCAATGGGTATCTAGATGGTGAACATACCTCGTACCAGCGTGGTAAAAAAGCAGAGACGCTCTACTACGCCATGGATCAACTAGAGGGACAAAAGATCAAGTATTACACGAATGGTAAGGTTATGGAGCAAAGCACCTATAAAGCGGGTAAAATTCATGGTACTGCCAAGTGGTTTGATCAAGATGGAAACGTAACCATTGAGTATGAATATGAAAACGGGGAATTGATCAAAAACTAGAGGAGTTACGCCAATGATTAGGTTATTGGTTTTATCTATGGGCTCATTCGGAAAAATGATAAATGACGATGAACAATTTGCCTTATATTTGCGTTTCGGAAGGACAGAAAACAAAGAATTTATTTAAATATTTATAATCATGGGTAACAAAGCAATAGAAATTACTGACAGCAACTTCAACGAAGTTTTACAATCAGATCAGCCAGTATTAGTGGACTTTTGGGCAGAGTGGTGTGGACCATGTAAGATGATCGGGCCAGTAGTCGAAGAATTAGCTGGTGATTATGAAGGAAAAGCAGTAGTAGGGAAAGTAGACGTAGATGCTAACCCTGAAGTGTCTGCTAAGTTTGGCGTGAGAAGCATCCCAACGCTGTTGGTGTTCAAAAACGGTGAAGTAGTAGACAAGCAAGTAGGAGCAGTACCAAAGAGCGTATTGTCAGGTAAGCTAGATGCACAGATCGCTTAATTTGATACTAGAAAATAGATGTGAAACCCTGATCATGTAAGTGGTCAGGGTTTTTCTTTATATATACTTTCTGTATCTTTTTGGAAAAATAGCTATATGAAAAACTACATGAAACTCGGTTTGATCTACATTGTGATTGGTGCCTTCTTGGTCTATTGGGCTATGACGCACTCACCAAATGACGGAATGGGCGAAATAATTAAAAGGGGCATAGTAGGAGATTCTTACACGATGAGTTCGAACGCGTATTATATCACGTTGTTTGTAGGAGCTGTGGCAGCTGTCATTGGCGTGTGGAAGATCATAAGTAAAAAATAAGAACCTGTTGGATACAAAAATGGGGATCAGAGCGAAAGTTCTGATCCCCATTTTTGCTATTGGGTAAACTATTTTAAATTCAAATCTTGACTAGATTTGATGGATACCATAGATTCTTGATTATCCATCAAAACATCAAGCTGCTTTGTTTCTACCAATTGATTGGCGATTTCAGCATTAACATATGGCGAGAGGATATCTACACTTTTGTACTTTTTGCTGGAGCTCTTCGGAACCTTAAAAGCGAATAGCTCTATCGATCCGATCTCTTTGTCATTCTCATCCAGTAAATGAACCAAAAAGTCTACTTTCTGTAAGTCATAGTTGGATTCATTAGTGAGGCGGTACTTTACTTCTAGATTGTCCCACCCGTATTTTTCAACACGTTTGATTTCTAGAATTTCTACTTTTACATTTTGCTTGATTTGATACGCCTTATAAGGGGACAAATCTTGAGCCATGGCAGTCACAGCAGTGACCAGACCTAGGATAATTAACATACATTTTTTCATAACATAACATTTTTATACACACTACAATATAACCATTTGTGAGGGTAGGTATTGTGGGTGGGTTTATGAAATTATTTCTATGACCGTTCTACTTTAATGGATTGTCAGCCAGAAGTCAAACACTAGACGCCAATATGCCTATTTGTTCACTTACCTTTTGGATCACCTCAGGATTCCAGAGCATACGGTAGTGTCCCGTTCCTTCTATTTCGATAAGGCGGGATTTTTTCCAATGCTGTTGTACGATCTGGGCTTTTTCTATGGAGATGACTTTGTCTTTGGTATCGTGTATGATCAGCAGGTTTTGGTAGTTAAGTTTTTTGCCTATTGTTGACACACGGACTTGATCAATAGATTCGTCTAGTAGCTCCTCTGCGATGGCTAGTGTCTTGAGAAATGCTGCCTGACTGAGACGAACGAAATCAGCGAACTCCTGAAATACCTCTCGTATCTGATCAGGAGTGGTCAGGAATATCAGGTGATCAACAGTATAGGTTGTTTTGGAAAGCGCGTAGCTACTTACAGCTGAGCCAAAGGAGTGGGCAACTACCGAAAATGGCTCTTTCGGGTTCATGTAAGCGATCACCGCCAAAAAAGCCTCTGCACAAATTTTGAGGTTGGCACGTTTCAATTTGGAGAATCCATGAGCAGGTAGATTGAATAGAATGACACGATGACCATTGTCTGCTAGTCGATGTGCGATGGCAGAGAAGCATGCAGCGTTGGATTCCCACCCATGTACGCAGAATATCAAGGAGCCGTCTTTTGGGCCGAGCTCATAGCATTGTATCTTCTCTAGATGCCAAGGAACTTTAAAGCCATGAGACGTTTCGAAAAAGGGTAGCTCCTTTTGGCGAATTTTTTTGTTCATCGGAATCTGAAACATACTGAAAGCCTGTCGAGCAGCCCAACTGGGAGAGAGTATAGAAATAAACTGAAAGTAGATTTGTATGATTTTCTTCATGATTAAATACCATTTGGTATATTTTTATTCAAATTTTTTTAAGTTTTTAATTCTTTGTCTATCATATCATCAATGTGATCCATCATCATTTGCATGTTTTGATTGGATTTGGATAGAATGGATAAGAAAATACTGCCTTGGATCTGTGCGTATATTATCTCCGCATAGGCTTGAGGATCTATATCTTGTCGGACTGAACCTTCGTCTTGTGCTTGCTGTATGATTTCGACGATTCCTTGGGTCATTTTCCCAATGACAGATAGTACACGCTGATTCAGTGCACTGTGTTGGTTCATGGAGTCGACTCCTACATTCAGTACAGGACAGCCTCCATAGTCTGATACGTGATCGTAGTAGTGTCGGTAGAAGTTAGTCACTGCTCGGAGCTTGTCAAGACCCGAGGCTGCTTGTTCGATGGCTTCTATGACTGGCCATAGTCTCGTTTTGACTGTGTAATTAAAGGCCTTGATGGCTAGATCTTCTTTGTTTTGGAAGTTGCCGTAGATCGCTCCTTTGGTGAGGCCAGTTGCTTTGGTAATGTCGGATAGGCTTGTGCCTATATACCCGTGTTTGTTGAAATACGGAGCGACAGTTTCTATAATGAACTGAGATGTCTTGGCGGCTTTGGAAGCTATCATTTTACAATAATAATAAAATTATACCGAACGGTATAGTTTAATGCTTAAAATGAAAATTAGGTGTAAACTCTATTTTTCATTTTTCCACTTTTACAAAACAAAGTGGAGTGAGTTTACCATTCCTTCCTACAACTCTGTCATTGTATATTAGATATGAAAAACACTAATAGCAATTCGTTATTGATGAGGCTAATTTTTATAGTACTGATGGTCGTGAGTCCATCTGTTGTTTTTGCCGATTGTCCAGATGTTGTGAACTCTATTTGAATGGCGCAGATGCAGCAGTTGATAATTGCTCCTATTACAGATAACCTTACCGTTTCTGGAGATTTGATTGTAAATGGAGACATGGTGATCAATGGGAATCTTTCTGTTGATGGAAGTATTACAGGCTAAACAACTAGACTATGATGGGCAGTATGAGTACAGTCCAGTTATTGTAGTGAATGGAGAGGGGGCTGATGATTTTATAATATACCCGAATCCTACTCGTGGGGCTATTCAGTCATCTGGAGGTGATGTGGTAGCGTATCAGCTTTTTGATATGAATGGTCAGCAAGTGAGCACTGGCAGCTGGGTAGACACGTCGCACTTTGATGCAGAACTATCAGCGTTTTTGACAACAGCTCATTCGGGAAAGTACATCTTGTCTGTACAACTTTCACATAGTCGTAAGTCTCTCATTCTTATCAAAGAGTAGCCGGGTAACCAATATGTGTTAGACGCGTTTATTGCTGAATAACTCATTGGTTGCCGATTTTCTTAATCTGTTTTTTAAGCAATTCCTTTAGGGTTTTGGATTGGGATTGGCAACAATTTTGTAACTCATTGTGCTTTGATGACCCAAGTATGGAATCGTTAGATCATATGAAAACAACAGCTATGAAGAAGATTTTAATGAGCCTAGCAGTCTATGCGTGTATCATGCATATTGCTATCCCAGAGATGCATGCCGCTCCTTATGAGGCTGTATACTATACTCCGCCAGGGGTGTCCGATCTCAAAATTGTCAAGAAGCCTGATGGAGACTATCTCAGCTGGCGATCTAGTGGGACTGGGGTCATAACCATCGAGATAGAAATCAAAACCGCAGACGATGCCCAGTTTCAATTGGTCGAAGTGCTCTATATAGAATCTAACGAGACCCAATATTACAAACTGAAGTATCATCATTTGGACAGTCGATACCGCTTACGCTTCATTGATACAGAGGGTAATGTGGGCTATACACCATCTGTTTTAGCAATTGCACTAGAAGGGGATGAAGTGATGGTCTATCCAAATCCCACCAGTGGCCAAGTGCATATCGGTGGAGCACGAATCCTAAATTATCAGTTGCAGGATGTGAGAGGTGAAGTACTCTTGGCTGGTGTGCCAGGATCTAACCAAGAGGTAGAGATGCTGCTCTCGTCGGAGTTGAGCCGTGTCAATTCTGGTGTTTATTTCCTCAAAGTGAATACCAAGTCGGGGCAAAAGATGATTTCAATACGAAAGAATTAGTACTGAGCTGCTTCTTTCTTTTTCTGCTTTTTGGTGATGTACTCGTCCATGCGTGATAGCAGGCGCCACCACTCAGACCCATCCTCACGGATATCGCGTATAGCTCCTGCTCGTACTAGTATTTTACGAAGCTCATCATCTTCGAACCCACCGAGATGTTTTTGTATCACATCAAATGACCGATCTGTATAGGTTTTGTGACTCAAAAAATGCTTGACCGTTTCCTCTGCCATAAACTCCGTCTTGTTCTCTAGCCGGAGCTTATCCATTTCGTGTTGGAATTGCTTTTTCTGGATTAGATAGGTCATCAGGCCGCCAGTAGCTGTGCCAATGAGAGCGGTTAGGGCTGGTAGTATCATTTCAATCATGGCACAATATAAATCTACTCATCGAGTCTTGCCAGTCTGAGAGGATTCGATGAGCCATTTTCTGAAATCATCTGTGTCATACTTGGCCATTCCTATCCGCTGGGCTATAACCTGTCCCTCTGGTGATATGACGAAAGTCGTCGGGATGGATTGGCTTTTGAATACTGCAGGACGAGGACTAGCCAGCGAGTACACAGGGAAGTCATAGTCTTTTTTGTTTTTGAACTGAATGGCTTTTTCAAAATCCTCGTCAAGACTGATCAAAACAAATGCAATGTTTTCTTCTTTGGTCTTGTTATACAAACTGTTGAGATCTGGCATCTCGGCGATGCAGGGGGGGCACCATGTGGCCCAAAAGTTAAGCACAATGGTTTGTCCTTTGAACTCCGTGAAGGAAATCGTTTGTCCATTTTCGTCCAAGAGTTGGAATTGGTAGTCTGCGACGAGCTGGTCTGAGGTGATTCGTTCGGGCTGTAGCAGACGAGTTTCTAGGATGAGGCGTTGCATGAAACCTGCGACTTCTTTGTAATACCCTGTATAATATAGCCCGCCAAAGAGACTCAGGATGATGCCCCATTCGATGATTTGTTTTTTGATTTTCAAAATTTGATTCAGATTTAACTGTGGATAAATATTTCGTAATTAATACAATTTGGAGGCTGAAATAATTCCCCGAACAAATTACTTTTGGCTCCCCCAAAATAAAGAATAGATATAAACATATTAGCTCAATGAGTCAACAACATCTCGCGATAGTCGCATCAGAATTAAACCTGCCTAGTCATAAAGTAGCCGCCGTAGTTTCACTGTTGGATGAGGGTGCTACGATTCCATTTATATCTAGATATCGAAAGGAAGTGACCGGTAGTCTAGACGAGGTGCAGATCGGTGATATCAAAGATCGCATCCAAAAAATTCGTGACTTGGACAAGAGAAGAGATGCTATTCTGAAGTCGATCGATGAACAGGGTAAGTTGACACCAGAACTTAAGAAGAAGGTAGAAGCCGCTCAGACTTTGGCGATCTTAGAGGATATTTACCTGCCATATAAGCCTAAACGTAAGACCAAAGGTTCTATGGCCAAGGAGCGAGGATTGGAGCCATTGGCGCAGTTGATTTTCAAGCAAGGGCTAGATGATCCAGAAACAATCGCAGCGCAGTATATCAGCGAAGAAAAGGATGTTAAAGATGTAGAAGCGGCACTGCAAGGCGCACGCGACATTATCGCCGAGTGGATCAACGAGAATAGTGAAGTGCGTGCTCCACTTCGTAAATTGTTCATGGAACAAGGGATCGTGAAATCGACCGTGATGAAGGGCAAAGAAGTCGAGGGACAAAAATACAAGGACTATTTTGAGTGGGACGAGCCGCTCAAGAATATACCGTCTCATAGGCTACTAGCCATGAGACGTGGGGAGAAAGAGATGATTCTCGCCATGGATATCTGCCCAGAGGAGGGAGCTGCACTGCATACCATAGAGAAGAAAGTGCTGACGGGACAAAACGGGTGTGCTCAGCAGGTAGAACTGGCGATAAAGGATGCCTACAAGCGACTGCTCAAGCCGTCGATGGAGACTGAGTCGCGGGTAGAGTCTAAGAAAAAGGCTGATGCAGAGGCGATTGCTGTGTTTTCAGATAACCTACGTCAGCTGTTGCTCGCACCTGCTTTGGGACAGAAAAATGTGATGGCACTAGATCCAGGTTTTAGAACAGGTTGTAAGATGGTTTGTTTGGATAGACAAGGTAAACTTCTGGAGTTTGAAGCCATCTATCCGAATGCACCACAAAACCGCACGATGGAGTCTGGTGCGTTGATTAAGCTCATGGTCGAACGCCACAATATAGAAGCTATCGCTATAGGTAACGGTACTGCGAGTCGTGAGACTGAGAGTTTCGTGAGAGGGCTTGGTTTGGATGCTAAGATCATCGTTGCGATGGTCAACGAGAGTGGCGCATCTATCTATTCTGCGTCGGAGGTAGCTAGAGATGAGTTCCCGGATCAGGATGTGACCGTGAGAGGAGCGGTATCGATCGGGCGTAGGATGATGGATCCATTGGCAGAGCTGGTCAAGATTGATGCTAAATCTATAGGTGTAGGTCAGTATCAGCACGATGTAGATCAAAATGCGCTGAAAGGGACACTCGATGATGTAGTAGAAAGCTGTGTGAACGGTGTAGGCGTAGAACTCAATACTGCGAGCAAGCAGTTGCTGACTTACGTGTCAGGCTTAGGGCCGCAGTTGGCCGAAAATATCGTGAAACACAGGGAAGCCAATGGCCCATTCAAGACCAGAAAGGAACTGAAGGACGTGGCTCGGATGGGTGAAAAGGCATTCGAACAAGCAGCTGGTTTTTTGAGAATTCGTGATGGGGAAAACATACTGGATCGTAGCGCAGTACACCCTGAACGCTACAAGTTGGTCAAACAAATGGCTGGTGATCTTAACAGTTCTGTGGAGAGTCTGGTGGCTGATGCTAGTCTACGTGCTAAGATTGATCCCAAAAGCTATGTGTCTGATGAAGTGGGGCTACCTACTCTCGAAGATATAATGAACGAACTCGCTAAGCCAGGTCGTGACCCGAGAGAGGAATATGAAGTGTTTTCCTTCCAAGAGGGGGTCAACGAAATCAGTGACTTGAAAGTAGGGATGAAGCTGCCAGGCATCGTGACCAACATTACGAAGTTCGGTGCATTTGTAGATATCGGAGTGCATCAGGATGGATTGGTACATGTGAGTCACTTATCGGATAGTTTTGTGAGCGACCCGTCCAAAGTCGTGAAACTACAACAGCAACTCCAAGTGACTGTGACGGAGATCAATGCCGCTCAAAAACGGATATCACTTTCTCTGAAATCTGATCCATTTGGGAAGGCACCAGCCAAACGAAATGAACGCAAACAAAGCAAGCAAAATGAGCCAGAGGGGGATTTGCAGTCTAAACTAGCCCTGCTCAAGGGGAAATTTAATGGCTAATCCTTCGTTGGTGTAGTATTCTATGGTTTTTCAATCGAAAAACCATAATTTCATGGTTTTAAGAACAATAGAAGTTCAAAACCATTGTTTTTGTTGATAGTGAATAAAGGAAAACCTAACAATATGATTAAATTTTTGAAACCAGCCCTGTTGATAATATTTCTGATTTCTGCTCAGCTGGTACAAGCACAGAAGATCAAGTATAAGGATTTGTTTCCGATGTTGGAGGCTAAAAGCTACGACACGGCCATCCCGATGTTGAAGACCTATCTTTCTGATAGCAAGAATGCTGATGATGCCAATGCCAACTTGCAGATGGCGCTATACTATGAGCAGTTGGTGGGTAACTATCACTTGGTGGAGGACTCTACTGCAATCATGGAATCTGCTGATTCTGCTTTGGTTTACCTGCTGAAGGCTCAGGTGCTAGTAGATGACAAGGAACTCCGAAAGAACGACGACTATTACCAAGCTTATTATCGCAGAGATTTGAGAAGCGGAGAGTTCGGGATCAAACTCTCTGACGTACAGTTGGATATTGAAAATAAGATCAAGGCTATGAAAAGTATAGTGGACCATGCTGGACAGATATATGCCAGCTTGTTTGCCATGAATAGGGACTATACTTTTTGCTACGACGCTTACACCGGTTTTGTAAAGAAGCATGAAACTGAGGCTAAGTTTTATCTCATGTCGCAACAGGAGCAGTTGGAGACGCTACAGAAGATGATGGATTACACCTTGGATATCAGAGAAAAATTCAATGACCTGAGAACTATTGTGAGTTTGACGGGAGTGAAAGGTTACAGCCCTGAGTTAGAATTTAGAAGAATACGTGAGTTTGGGACAGATGGTATGGAAGAGATCGACTTCTTTGCCAATGATGTTAGAGCCTGGGATTATGGTGCATGGGCAGAGTTAGCATATAGCAAAATAGAAAGAGACGTACTGCCGATGAAGGAAGGTTTGGTGGCTTTTGATAAGAAACTAAAAGCAGAATACGAGTCTATGGACGGTCTTGCAACAGTTAAATTCGAAGAGCTGACTTTGGAGATCGATCCTAAGTTGCTCAAAGAGATGAAAGAGCTCGAAGACGAGCCACTACCCGAGACGCTGTTTGAGATTCAGATCAAATTGAATACTTATGATTTCATCACTAAGCCTATGCAGAACCCTCGTATCGAAGATATGGAGGATGTAGACTACCAAGTGACAATCACCGATAGCCTGTTGAGTATTATTGACAATATTGAAGCAAACGCCAAGACATTGGTAGAACCTTTTATTACTGAAGGGACGAACAAGTATCCAGCATTAGTAGAAGGAGAATACGGCGGGGATTTTGGGTTGATTAAGCTTCGTCAGAAGATGGAAGGCTTTGTCGATAAGTCCCGTAGCAAGTGGGAAGAAAAAAATGAAGAGGCTTTGAAGAGAAGTCAATGGGCAGTGAGCACGGATGGTGCTGACTCTATCTATCTCGTGACCAATAGTGACGGAGAGGCACCAAGATACCTCAGTGACTATTACTCTATCGCGACTCATAGGGATGATTCGGCCAATATCTTCGTGATAGGTTTGGAGATGAAGGGTAGCGAATCTAAAGGGTTCTTTGCCAAAGTAAATAAGTCACGCACGATTGAGTGGAAGAATACTTTCAGCCTTAGCAAATTCAAGGTAGACAAAACGAACCTACTGGTTTTTGGAGAGTTTTTTAAATCTCAAGAGGGGTCAGTATCAGCCTATGTCTTTAGCCTAGCAGAGTCAGGTCAGAACAATATGATAGCTGTATCGTATGACATGGCAGGAAAGAATAACTGGATCAACCCGATCAATGCACCTAAGAAACCAGTCTCTATCAAAATGAATGATATCGTGAAAGAGACCATTATTTATTTCGTGACAGAGGAGGAGTTAGAGACCTATGCAGGTAGTGACTCTCCCTATGTCGTCATAGACCGATTGGGCAACGTTAGATAACAACATGCGTAACATAAAATCAATAGTCAAAGCGCTTCTTTTGGGAAGCGTTTTGTGTTCTTGCGAAAAGGATATAGAGAGCCACTATAGTGCGATACAAGCCAACAGGCTTTTGTCAGCAGATGTGGAAAAAGAATGGTTGCGTACTGCACGAACGGAAGACGGACAGGCTATTGATGTAGAGGAGTGTCAGGATCGAAATACGCTTGTATTCTTGATAGGTAAGAGTAAGACAGTGGATAGCCTGTATGTCCAGCACAGGGCTTCTATATGTTCGGATGGTCAAAAACCTTCTATTGTATACAAGGCTCGCTATTCGCTGGCAGAGGATATCCATGGTCAGTTTGAAGATGAGATAGTCATCGAAAAGGAGGAGTTGCTAGATATCAATAGAATAGCGGTACGTAACCTGACCGCAGACTACATGACACTGGTCTATACAGTAGATGGAGTGGAGATTGTAGAAGAATACAGCTTCGAATAGTTAGTGGGGCTTTTGCCAAAGAAGACCTGTGATTTTCCATCCCCAGTTGTACTGAATTGTCGTCCGAAATGCTCTATTTTTAGGCTTGTATTTATCATCAACGAACCTTGGATACAGCATGAAAACTTCATTCCTATTATTTGCATCGAGTTTACTTTGGATCTCTTGTGGCCCGAACAAAATCCGAAATACCAATATTGATACCGTCAGCAGCTATGTTCAGGCGCTAGAGGATATGGACTATGACGCGATGGACTCGTTACTGCACGCGGATTTTTATATGGTAGGGCCTTCTGTAGGTGATACGGTCTACAAAGATCAACTGCTCGCCAATTGGAAAGCCAATACTGGCAAAACCATCGAAAGTATTCGGTTTAGACATCAGCAGATATCAGGAGTTGCCATCCCGTCTCAGGTCAAATACGGCGATTGGATCAGTGAATGGTCTTTGGCTCAGATCGAATTTAAGAATTTTGACGGACCGCCAGTGACCTTACTGATGAGTGTGTCCTATCTAGTAGTAGGCAATCAGATCGCCAAGGGCATTATGATCTATGACGAAGGAGATATGTACAACCAGCTCGGGTACATATTCGCAGACCCTGTGGATGTAGCTCGTGCCAAAGAGGCACAATTAGAACTGGAAGAAAACACCAAGGGTGTGTTGGAAGAAAAATAGAGACCTATTCGCTGCGATGGTGCATAAAGTATGCCCTACTAAGGATACTTCTAGTAAAATCACTTCTAAATTCTTTACATGAAAATCAAAACCTTTACACTAGATGCTTTTACGGATCAGCCTTTTACGGGGAATCCTGCGGCGATCTGTTTGCTCAAGGATGAGTTGTCCGATGCGTTGATGCAGCGTATTGCACAGGAGTTTAATCTGTCAGAGACGGCTTATTTGGTCAAGAACGAAGGGTATTATGCTATCCGGTATTTCTCGCCGATCAAAGAGATTCCTCTTTGTGGTCATGCGACTTTGTCGGCTGCCAAGGTGATGTTTAGTACCAAGCAGATGGACGAAGTGACTTTTCGGACCGCATCAGGCTTGGACTTGATCTGTTATAAGATTGGTCATGAGATCATGATGAAGTTTCCACTGTACGATACAGTGACAGTCGGTACACCCTATGAGATGTTAGCGGCCTTAGGTTTAGAGGAGGTAGTAGCAGTCAGGCGATGTGACAATCCCGCTATGCTACTACTAGAGATAGAAGGCGTAGACCGTCTCAAGGGGCTTACGCCTGATTTTGTGGCTTTACTCAAAAGCTACACGGGGATCAATGGGGTGATCGTGACGGCTCAGTCAGAGGATGAGGACTATGATTTTTACTCTCGATTCTTTTGGCCATGGGCTGGAGGTGAGGAGGATCCCGTGACGGGTGCTGCGCATACCATCCTAGCGAAATACTGGAGTGACAAGCTCGGTAAGGCAGATATGAGGGCATATCAAGCCTCGGCTCGCGGAGGATATATGCAGCTCAAAGTGACTAGCGATACCACGTTAGAGATCACAAGCAATGCCGTCATCGTACATACAGGGGAGCTATTGCTGTAGCTAGTCTAGCTTAGTGTCACCACCCTCGGTACAATCGAGAATTCTTACCTTAGCCTCTATTCCAAGTTATCTATGAGGTCATTCAGACGTTTGAATTTGTCGAGTGGGAGGTTTTGGATTTTTTCTAGACTTTCTAATAGTCGAGGGTCACGGACGAGTGTGTGCAGCGGGTGATCGGAGCTGACCGATTGGTCAGCGTGCCATTCTAGTAGGTCGTTGGGCGTACACCGTAGATCAAGGCAGATTTTTTCCAGATGACCGAGGTTGATACTTTTGACATTGCCAGTGGACAGTCGCTGGGATATGTTGTAGCTCAGTCCTAGTTTGGTGAGGTAGGTAAAATTTTTACTGATGCCGCGTAGACGTGTGAGATAATCAATGTTCAGTTTTAACATCCTAAGGTTGGTTTGATTCTCACCAAAAGGTATGAAAAACCTGTCATTTTTTTTAGTGAGGGTCTATTTTTTTTCAATAGTAATAGTAGTGTGTTTAATATTAAACATTCATTTTTTATATATAAGCATCTATTTTTCAATATGAAAACTTCATTTTTTAATAATAAGAATTCATTCTGTAATAGGAAATATATGTAGTTTGTTTGTATCTATTCATATTGGAATAATCTATATCTCTATTTGATATGTATTTATATGTAGTTCAATATAAATACTTCATTTCTCAATAGTTTTTCATTAGTACCATTGCCTGGGGGGTCGAGTGAGGTAGAGAGTGCTTTGTCACTTTTGCTGCTAAGGAGTATTTAGTATATTCGTTCATTACTCATTAATCCTCCTTCGCGTTCGCTACAGCGGACGAGATGTTAATAACACTAAATTTGATAATCACTATGAAAATTCTTCACTCTATTGTACTCCTTATAGGGCTACCGTTGTTAGTGTCTGCTCAGGGTCTAATGACGCCTGAGATGCTGTGGCAGCTTGGGCGGGTCAGTCCAGTAGGAGTCTCCGGGGACAAAACCCAAGTAGTCTATGGCGTGACACAGTATGATGCGCAGGCCAACACCAAAAGTACCCAGTACTTTTCTATCCCGATCCAAGGTGGCACAGCCAGTAAGATAGAGAACCCTAACAACCTAGTCGCTGATAAGAACCTGTCTAGGGATGGAAAATACAAACTGAGTCATAAAGCAGTTCATATTCAGAATGTGACGAGTCAGGATTACTATCCTACGCTAGGGCAGTCTGACGCGTACATTTACGATGATTTGATGTACAGACACTGGGATAGCTGGGCAGATGGTAGTTATAATCACGTGATCATGACCGATCTCGCGACAGGTGAGGAGCTTGATCTCATGAAGAATAAATTGTTTCACAGTCCGACGATGCCTTTCGGCGGAGATGAGGATTATATCTGGAACCCTAGGAGTCATCAGGTACTCTATGTGACGAAAACGAAAGTCGGAACAGCCTATGCCACCAGTACCAATACGGACATATTCGTCTATGACCTGAACTCTCAGACGACCACTAATCTGACCAAAGGAATGATGGGCTATGACAATAGTCCTGCCTTTTCTCCAAAAGGAGTCTTGGCATGGTTGAGCATGAAACGGGATGGCTATGAATCGGACAAAAATGATATCATAGTCGAGTATAGAGGTGCCAAATACAATTTGACAGAACACTGGGATGGCACGGTGAGTAGCTTTCTTTGGGGAGAAAAGGGAAAGAATATATTTTTCGTGGCACCCGTCGATGGGACGAAACAGTTGTTTGTGGTAGATTTTCCGGGATCGGCTCGGAAAATGCCAACCGTCAGACAGCTCACCAAGGGACAGTTTGACGTAGTGAATATCGTCGGGCAGTCAGGCAGTACGTTGATCGTCGGGCGTAGTGATATGAACCATGCTACTGAACTCTATCGTGTCAATCTAAAGAACGCTAAATTCACGCAGCTGACGCACGTCAATGATGAAGTCTATGCCTCGATCCAAATGGGGAAAGTCGAAAAGCGTATGGTCACGACTACTGATAATAAACAGATGGTTACTTGGGTGATCTACCCCCCGAACTTTGACCCAACGAAAAAATACCCTACGCTACTTTATTGTCAGGGAGGCCCACAGGGAGCATTGAGTCAATTCTATTCCTACAGATGGAATTTTCAGTTGATGGCCGCTAAGGGCTATATCATCGTAGCACCTAATCGGCGTGGTATGCCAGGGCATGGTGTCGAATGGAACGAGCAGATCAGTACAGATTATGGAGGACAAAATATGCAGGACTATCTCGCCGCGATCGATGATGTAGCGAAGGAATCCTACGTCGATAATAATAGGCTAGGGGCAGTAGGAGCAAGTTATGGTGGATATTCGGTCTTCTATCTGGCGGGGATGCACGAGGGGCGCTTCAAGAGTTTTATCGCCCATGATGGGATATTTAACTGGCGCAGTATGTATGGTACGACGGAGGAGATGTTCTTTATGAACTGGGATCTAGGTGGGGCGTATTGGGAGCAAGACAATGCTACTGCACAGCGATCATTCAACGAATTTAACCCGATCAACCATGTTGCCAAGTGGGATACGCCGATTATGATCGTACAAGGGGGTAAGGATTACAGAGTGCCGATTGGGCAGGGCTTAGAGGCATTTCAAGCGGCACAGTTGCGAGGGATCAAGAGCAGATTGCTCTACCTACCCAACGAGAATCACTGGGTGCTCTCTGCACAGAATGCATTGGTCTGGCAGAAGGAATTTTTTAGGTGGCTATCCGAAACATTGTAGCGGATTCGGTTAGAATTAGACACTAGACCATTCTGTCTGGCAGGCAGGTCTAGTGTCTAATAAGCCAAAATTTTGAATTAGCTCTGAAGTGCAGCTACACCTGGTAGTACTTTGCCTTCCATGTATTCTAGCAATGCACCACCGCCAGTTGATACGTAGGATACTTTGTCTCCATAGCCGAGGTTGTTGATTGCCGAAGCAGAATCACCACCGCCGATCAAGGAGAATCCGTCGTTTTCGGTAGCTTTCACGACCGCCTCTGCGATGGCTTCCGTCCCTACTGCGAACGTTGGGAATTCGAATACGCCCATTGGTCCATTCCATAGTACGGTCTTCGAGCTAGCGACTACCTCTTCGAATAATTTAGCAGTTTCTGGTCCGATATCGAGACCTTCCCATCCGTCAGGAATCTCACCTCTGCTGACGACTTGTGTATTCGCATCGTTGTTGAAGTCATCTGCGATTTTGTTGTCTACAGGGAGGTAAAGCTTCACGCCTTTTGCTTCTGCTTTTTTGACCAACTCTTTGGTCAATTCCATTTTGTCATCTTCACAAAGTGAGTTGCCGATCTTGCCACCGTTTGCTTTAGAGAAAGTGTATGACATACCACCACCGATGATGAGGTTGTCCACTTTGTCGAGCAACTTCTCGATGATCATGATCTTGTCAGATACTTTCGCACCGCCCATGATGGCTGTGAAAGGTCTCACGGGGTTGTTCAATACTTTCTCTGCATTGTCAAGCTCTGATTGCATTACATAGCCACATACTTTGTCAGTGAAGAATTTAGCCACGATAGTTGTCGACGCGTGCGCTCTGTGTGCCGTACCGAATGCATCGTTGACATACACATCGCCGAGTTTAGAAAGCTTTTCTGCGAACGCTTCGTCACCTTTTGTTTCTTCTTTGTAGAATCTGAGGTTGTTTAGCAACAGCACTTCGCCAGGTTGTAGACCTGCTGCGAGATCTGTAGCATCCTGACCGATACAGTCTTCAGCGAATTTGACAGTTGTACCGAATCTGCTGCTGAGTTCGCCCACCAAGTGCTTCAATGAAGACTTCTCTTCTGGACCATCTTTTGGTCTGCCGAGGTGACTCATCAAGATCGCCGATCCACCATCTGCTAGGATCTTTTTGATCGTAGGGGTAGCAGCTTTGATTCTAGTCAAATCTGTGATTTCGAATTTATCGTTCAACGGTACGTTGAAGTCTACTCTTACCAAGGCTTTTTTGCCTTTGAAATTGTATTGGTCTAAGGTTATCATCTCCTAATATAGATTTAAATAATACTTTATTGCTTGAATAGTAAGTACCAAATGTGGGTGCATGTTGGATGTAGAACTTTAGGCTTCTAGCACCGCGAAAATATCCTCTGCTGCGATAGCGCCTTGGCGCAAAATAAGTGGTTTTTCCCCGGTAAACCCAACGATCGTGGATTCAAATCCTATATCGCACTTATCTCCATCTAATATGTACTCGATTTGATCCCCGAGCTGTGCGTCGACCTCCTGAGCAGTGACTGGGCTTGGCTGTGAGTGCAGGTTAGCACTGGGTAGTGCGACTGGAAAATCAAGTTTGCCCAATAATGCCAATGTCATGGGGTGACCACAGATTCGCACCCCTACGGTATGTCCGCCAGCGAGCATTTCTGGGGGGATTTTTTCATTGGCTTCTAGCACCAAGGTCAGCGCTCCAGGCCAAAATTTGGCTGCTAGTTTTTCTGCTGCTTTGGGGAATTCCTTGACGAAGGTTCTGACCTTTTCGATAGAGTCCGTTTGCGCAATCAGCGCCTTGTCCATGGGACGGCCTTTGACCGCATAGATCGCTTTGATTGATTCGGGATCAAAGGCATTGCCAGCCAGTCCGTACACCGTGTCTGTGGGGATTGCTACGAGTTTGCTAGTGTTCAGTAGACTGGCAGCTACTTTTATATCTTTTCCTATTTGTGCCATGAGGCAATTTTAGTTTACAAAGTATTGAGTACAAAGTATTGAGTGAAGTTAGATGTAGCCATTGGCTATGAGAGAAAAGTATAATTAGGTTTTTCTCCCATATTATGCCAGTAGTAAGTGTATAAAATTAATTTTTGTTAAAATTTGGGATTTTATCGGTAGATAATTTTATCGTGAAGCAAGCTCCTTCGTTGGGTTTACTTTTTACATTAATCGTACCTCCCATGGTTTCTACTTGTGTTTTGATCATCATAAGTCCCATGCCTTTGCCATCTATATTTTTATGAAACCTTTTATAGAGACCAAAAATTTCATGTTGGTGTTTGATCA
Source organism: Reichenbachiella agariperforans (assembly GCF_900142205.1). Lineage (GTDB taxonomy): Bacteria > Bacteroidota > Bacteroidia > Cytophagales > Cyclobacteriaceae > Reichenbachiella > Reichenbachiella agariperforans. The sequence goes on along the minus strand of NZ_FRAA01000001.1, from coordinate 1,278,130 downwards.
TATCTATCCCGATACCATTGTCCTTAAATGTTATCTGTATTTTTTCGTGTTTGATCTTGCTTGATATTTTGATTCGGCAAGGGGTGTCGGTTTTTCTATATTTAATAGCATTGGTGGTCAGATTTAAAAAAATACTATACCAAAACGCATGTATAGAATGAATACACTTAATTTCAAAATTGAATGAGATTGACGCGTTGGCATTTTCTAAATCCCTCTTTAGCATATGCTGAATACGGAGAATTAATTCTTCAAAATAGACGTTCTCTCTGCGTTTATCTACTAGTTGCTTGGCTTCAAGAATACTTGTCAAATCTCTAAGTACAAAGTCAAGATGACTATAAGTGTCTTTTAATTTATCCATGACTATTGCATTGAACGGGGTGTCTGGTACATCATAGTTGTACAAGTTTAGAAGTCCAGAGATATTGGCTACAGGAGCCCGCATATTGTGAGAAATGATATAGTTGAATTGTTCGAGATGTATGTTTCTGTCTTTAAGGTCATTGACGACTTGCCGTAGTTGCAGTGTTCTATCGGCGATTGTGCCTTCTAGACTGTCATTGATTGTGTTTAGTTCTTCTGCTTGCCTTGCTATTTTTTTGTTTTGCTTTTGAGTTTCTTTTTGCAAAGATTTTAGTTCGATAAAAGAGGTTGTAAATCGTTTGCCTAGTAATAAAGAATTAATCATGAAAACAAACAAATATCCGATATTGATCAATAGAGAATTGATTTGGGGTAAAAAGAAGTAAGAGTATATGTGGTACGAGAGGAAAATTAGTCCTAGAAAAATACCTGCCAAGGCTACATTTGGTTGAGAATCTTTTTTGATTGTAGTGGAGAGTTTTGTCACTAGATAGGTGATGTTGCAGGTCTCAATAATAAAAAAAGCAATTAGTATGTATTGTAAGTATACACTAGGTGAAACAAGGGTTATGCCAATCAGTGTCCATAGTACCCAGCTATTAAGGCGTGGATATATCCTATTCAGAGTATCTTTGAATATTTTATTGAGAAATAAGCTGCCCATGAGTCCACCGAGAAACAAACTCATGTATTCTAATCGAACATGTAACGTCCATGGAAAGAAGTCGAAAAGGAAAGGTAGTGGAGCATAATCATCGCTAAGAGTGCGATAAGCCCAGCAGATACAAAAAAAGGAGAAGTACAAGATCGCTTTGTCTACACGCCAGTAAACATTGTACATAATAAAGAAAGATAGTCCAATAAACATGAGACTACCGACTAAAAACATGTCGCTGACTAGTTTGTTTTTTTCTTCGTTCCAGAGTTTGTAAGTGTTTCCTATTTCTATAGGAGTAGTCATACCTCCGTTTTGATGATAGAAATTAGCGACTTGAATGGTGATATATAATGTGTCTGTACCAGAGATGGGTAAAAAGATAACGTCTTTGCGATGTTGCGTGTTGGCTTTGGAGCGAGCGATTTTACCTATGGTATGTGTTAGATTATTATTGATCCAGATTTTAGTGCTAGAATTGATTTTAGGAATTTTTAGGCAGAGTGGTGCGGGATCTTTAGGTAGTATTAAGGCGAGATGATAGGTGCCAAAGCCATAAGAAGGTAACTCTTGGTTGTTGATTTTATAATGGGTCCAACTGAGATTGTCTTTGTGTATCTGTATCCCTTGACCAGGACTTTTGATTTGCTGGGGTAATATGAATTCCTTCCAGTAAAATACCCACCCAGAGTCTAAAGGTACTTTAGTGTTATTTAATAGATCTATTTGAGAATAATCTATAAGGTCGGTTTCGTGACCATATGTGTATGACTGAGTGATAGTGCATACAGTTAATAATAGAAAGAATACACCTATGCGCATTAAGGGTTGAACTTAGTTTTTTTAATGGTTGATGACTAAGAAATTCGAGAGAATACAGAATGGGATACTTCAAATATAGATTTGTATGTTAACGTATAATAAATTTAACTAGTGTTTTATTTGTTGGTTTTTATTTTCATCTAACTAATTACTGGTTTAGAGATGAATAGTTTAGAACTTAGCCTTTATGTTCATATTTAAGTGTGTTTTAAAAAATGCTACAACCTTACCATATAGAAAATACCCTCGAAGCAGGTTGCGATGAGGCAGGGCGAGGCTGTTTGGCTGGACCTGTAGTGGCTGCTGCTGCGATCATGCCTGCTGATTTTAACCACCCTATATTAAACGACTCGAAACAGCTATCTGCCAAAAAACGAGAAGCATTGGTAGATGTGATCAAAGATGCAGCTATTGCGTGGGGCATAGGTGTTGTGGATAACTTGGAGATTGATGAGATCAACATTTTGAACGCTTCTTTCTTAGCGATGCATCGTGCCATTGATCAACTGAAGGTAAGACCAGAACTGCTCCTGATCGATGGCAATCGTTTCAATCGCTATCAGGATATACCTCACGAGACCATGATCAAGGGAGATGGTAGGTTCTACTCCATAGCTGCAGCCTCCGTGTTAGCAAAGACATACCGAGATGAACTCATGACTCAGTATGCCACAGAATATCCGCAATATGCATGGGAGAGAAATGCAGGCTACCCTACCAAGGCACACCGAGCTGCAATACATGAATATGGAGCAACACCTCTTCATAGACAGAGCTTTAGGTTGCTTCCCGAGCAGTTGGAAATATTCAATTAATACCTAATAGTAGGTAGTTTGGTCGTTTTTTTTAGCCGTTTAGGCGAATGCTTTGTTAAAGTCCAACGTCTGTCGTTAACTTAGTGAAACCTTAATGAATGTAGAATCCTCATAAAGTGTATGGATAGTTGTTTGATCAACTACTCAAAATTTGACAAAGAGAAGCCTGAAAAGGCTTCTCTTTTGGTTTTTATGAAGTGGCTTTTAGTATTGTAGATTCCGGATCACCCTGTATTTCTGAGGGAGAGGTAGTAGATCACTTCGTTATTCAAGATTCATTGTTCGAAATTCGTGATTGTTTTTTATAAAATAATCACCCATTATGAGTCTTTGAGGTAATATTTAAAGGATTGGAATAATGAATCTCGAATGCTCATTGTCGAATATTGATTTTTATCCCCAGAAATACCAATTGATCTTAGATTCCTCACTATGTAGATTGTACGCCTCACTTTTTGAGACGGTAATGAGTCAAAAGCATGTCAAATTCGCAATGCATCCTGTTTTAACCTCTTGGCATGAATCTTCCTAAATAGTAATAGAGGACAGTGGTATTTTAAACCTACTGGACTTTTGCTCACTAGACTTATCGTCACATGGAAGAACTCAATCTAGAACAGCCTATAGAAAAAGTACTGAATAAGTTAGAATCTTGGTATGAAGGAGTCATTGCTATGTTGCCAAATATGGCCGTAGCGATTCTCGTATTTATACTCTTTTTGGTTCTGGCCAAACTCTCCCAAAAGCTCTTTGTTAAACTGTTTAAGAAAGCATCTAAGAACAAGGCACTTGAGAGCCTATTCGGGACGATCACCTATTATACCGTATTGGGAATCGGGCTGTTTATCATCCTCGGCGTATTGCAGTTACAGACTGCGGTGACCTCATTGTTAGCTGGGGTGGGTGTTATTGGTTTGGCGTTAGGTTTTGCCTTTCAGGATATTGCTGCCAATTTCGTGTCAGGTATTATTTTGGCATTTCGTAAACCTTACCACATAGGAGATATTGTGCAGGTCAATGGCATCATGGGGACAGTTGCTCGGACTAACCTGCGGGTGACTGTATTGAAAACATTTCAGGGTCAAGAGAACTATGTGCCCAACAAAGAGGTACTCGCTAACCCAATAGAAAATTTTAGCATACTGGGGGAGAGACGGATAGACTTAGCAGTAGGCGTGTCCTATGGAGATGATTTGGACAAAGTGGAAAAGCTGGTCTCTGACACCATAAGCGAACTAGAGGGAGTGATTCGAAAAGACGATATGATATTCGACTATGAGGAATTTGGCAGTAGCTCTATCAATTTCAATATACGATTTTGGATCAAATTTCCCAATCAACCAGGCTTTCTCGCGATGAGAAATAAAGCCATCAAAGCGATCAAATCAGCTTTTGATGCCAATGATATTACGATCCCATTCCCTATCCGTACGTTGGATTTTGGGATCAAGGGAGGTGAGACACTCTCTCAGATGAGATTGAATATGAAAGAAAACTCTAACGAAACGAACGAATCATGACAGCACAAGAAAATGAACTCTTATTAATCTTTAATTCCAAAAAACAGGAGGACAAAGAACTACGCGGGTATGCCGCTGCACTGAATAACTATAAGCTCAACGAAAAGGATCTGTCAAAGGATAGTATCACTGCGACCCAAATTGCTGAGATCGCACAAGTGATGCGCGTGAAGGTAAGCGAATTGGTAGACACCAGTGCCGAGCAGTATCAGAACAAGATGAAAAATGGTTCTTACTCGGATGATGACCTAGTACATGCGATGGAAAACCATCAGGATTTGATCAAGACACCTATTGCCTTTTTTGGGACTAAGGTGTTTTTCGTGCAATCCAAGTTTAGTTTTCACAATGAAGGCTTAGATGTCAGAGGTATACATCTGAAGGATAAGGCGTAACATATATGTTCTTTGCCGTGAAAGCCCTCGCTCGTTAGCCCAGTGTTAATCGGGCGAGGGCTTTTGTTATCTCACAATTACTAATACCTCATTGCAAGTGTGTAAAGCCAGTGTTTTGATGAATCAGGCTTAATCCTGAGGCAATCTGCCACATCTAGTTTTGTTTCTCAATTTTATAACAAAATATAACTGATGAAACAATTATTTACACTTGTAGGCCTGTTGTCAATGGCCATTATTTATTCCGCATGTGATGAGGAAACTGGATTTAAAGCACCCGATGAAAATCCATCGACTTTCTCTGAAGTAGCACATATTACTATCGGTGGTGAGACAGCTGCAGAGATTGCAGACTTTGACCCTAAAACGAAACAATTGTTCGTAGTGAACAATGACGGAGAGAGTAGAATCGACGTGATCGATCTATCCGATCCAGCGACTATGTCCAAAACTGGCTCAATTAGCATTGCTAGCTATGGCGCAGGTGTCAATAGTGTGGCAGTAGGGGGTGATTATCTCGCAGCTGCTATCGAAGCTGAGACCAAAACGGATAATGGTAAAATCGTTGTGTTTAACTTGTCTGATTTGACCGAAGTGGCAGTAATCAATGCAGGAGCATTGCCAGATATGGTAACTTTCTCTCCAGATGCAAAGTACATCCTGTCTGCGAATGAAGGTGAGCCAAGTGATGACTATAAGACTGATCCGATAGGTTCGGTAACTGTTGTGATGGTGGATGGTTTTACATCTACTACTTTGGATTTTACCTCTTTTAATAGCTTCCAAGCCGAAGGTTTTCGTGTGTCAGGCCCTGATGCTGACTTGGCTCATGACATAGAACCAGAGTATATCACGGTATCTCCAGATTCTAAGACTGCTTATGTTGCCTTACAGGAGAATAATGGGATGGCTATCATTGATTTGGAAACGCAAAAGATCACTTCTTTGGTGTCTTTAGGGTTGAAAAATTATGCTGCAAATGGCGATCAAGTAGATCCAAGTGATGAGGATGATAAGATAGAGTTTAGAGATGTGCCTGCCAATATTTTTGGTGTGTACATGCCTGATGGTATAGCTGCATTCGAAGTAGGAGGTGAGACCTATGTCATCTCTGCCAACGAAGGCGATGGTCGTGAGTATCTGTATGATGCAGATGAGGCAACTTGTGATGCTAATGGAGGAGATTATGATGAAGATGACGGATGTTTAGCTTACGGTGACGAAGAGCGTTTGAAGAAATTGGATTTGCTAGAATCGGCTTTTGCTAATGCAGATGATATTCAAGAAGATGAAGCTTTCGGTAGATGGAAAGCTATGAAAACAGACGGAGATTCAGATTCAGATGGCCTGTACGAAAAAGTATATACCTATGGCGCACGTTCATTCTCGATCTGGGATGCTGAAGGTAAACTCGTAGCGGATTCTGGTGATGAATTAGAGAAGGCGGTACACGCTGCTGGCTTGTACGATGATGGACGTAGTGACGACAAAGGTGTAGAACCAGAAGGTGTCGCAGTAGGAGAGGTTAATGGCAAGATGATCGCTTTCATTGGTCTAGAAAGAGTAGATGCTATCGCAGTATATGATGTATCTGTACCGAGCAGTCCAATGTTTTTGTCTATCCTAGAGACAGGTGATGCACCTGAGGGGTTGGTCTTTATCTCTGCTGAAGACAGCCCAGTTGATAAGAGCCTGTTGGTGGTGTCATGTGAGGATGACGGCACGGTTTGGGTGTATAGCCCAGAGGTATTCATGTAATATTGATTTTACTGAAAATAATTTAGAGCCTGTCTCTGTAGAACGAGAGTTCGACGGAGACAGGCTCTTCTATTTTATGGAAGGTATGATTGTTTAGTGTCTAGATTCGGGGATGTTTAGCATGTTTTACACAGTGGTAGATTCTTTAGCAGCCTCTTTGACCAGCAGCTCTATGAACTTGTCCAGGTCTTTGTGTTCTATCGAGTGATTGAGACTTTCTAGCGCTGCTTTTTGTAGGTTCATTATGTTGTTAGGGCTAGCGTCTCCCATGTCAGATGAGTAGCTATCTCTGAGTGCATCGGGGACATCTACACGTAGGTACTGGTGTCGTCCTTTCTTGCCTAATGTATTGAATATGCTTTGAATCTGATAGGCTACTGTATCCGCACTGCCGTCCATCATGATGTCAGGTGTGTGCTGTGCCCATTTGAGTAGACCCCAGCCTTTACTTTTGCTTACTCCATTGATTTTGAGGTGTCCGCCCCCTGTACCGACGGAGAGGATAATCATGTTCTCGGCAGAGGGAGCTTGTATGGGGCCTTCTTTGGTGTCGCGTACTTCTGCATAGGCACACATCGTCGGGTTATTGGCAAATACACCACCGTCCAAGTTCATCATTTTATGTTTTGGGTCAGCTAAGTTTTGGATTCGAGCAGGAGGGAAGTAGGTGGGTGCAGCAGAGGTCGAACGTGCTACGTCACGGACATAGAATTCCCTGTTTTTGCTTTTTGGCTCCCGAGAAGAAAAAAAGAAGGTACTCCCTGTCTGGAGGTTATAGGTCGTGATGAGTGCTGGTTTGGCAAGTTCACTAATCTTTAAATCACCAAACTTATCATGGGCGACTTTTTCTAAATATCGCGGGCTATATTGGGTAGCATTGAACATCATTTTTAGATCATAAAACCGAATTTTGGATCGATTGAATATATCATATCCATGATCTACATATAGGGATAAGGCTTCTTCTGCCGTATACTTTGACGTTTTAGTAGATCCGTTTTCGCTCTGAGGTGTGAGGTATAGACAGGTTAATATGCCTCCTGTACTCGTGCCAGCTATAAAGTCAAATAAGTCAGCGATACGGAGGTCAGGGTTATTGGAGAGTTGTTGTGCTTTCTCTTCGACATATTTGATTATGGTTGCAGGGATGACTCCTCGGATACCACCACCATCTATGCAGAGCATTTTTACTTTCTTCATGTGGGATTAGTTGGCTATTGATGTTTGCTTGTTTTATCAACTAATCTAAGGCAATTGACATGTTTGTCAAATGATTGTTTCAAATATAGTGCCCGGAGGCTAGCTGTGTGGGTATATAGTGTTGCTTGCTAAATGTGAGCGCTTCGGTTGAGTTTGCTATAATATGAGAGATTGATTAAAAATTAGTCATTTCTATCTCCTTTGATTCATGGTCAGATAGTACGACATGCTGCATGATACCTCCACCGATTTCGTCCCAAAGCATGAAAGCTATGACGTAGTAGTCGCCTGCTGGGAGATTTTCGAACGCAAACGTGCCGTCTTCATTGCACATCGTCTTGATCGTTTCGTGATAGCCTTCTGGGTCTGGAGTGAACTTTGGAATACCATCTTGGACATGCACGAAACCAGCGTTTTTATTGCCATAGATGTGATTTAGCCTTTCTTCGGTGTATAGGCAGTTGGGCATTAGTTCTATGCCAAATTCTTCACCGAAACGTAGTTCTCCACTTTTGGATTTGAATTTTGCGACTCCTTTTATGCTTCCACCGCCTTTGGTCTTGAACCAACTGACTGCCGCTGGATCGAATGGGTTGGTGACTGTGATAGTCGGTGTTTCGCTTGTCTTTTTGGTTTCTGTACAACTCAGTAGAACTATTGCTAGGAGGGGAAGTAGTAATTTGAATTTCATGTGGGTTGAGATTTCTGTGTCAGCACGTAATTGATGGAGGCTTATAGCTGTCTGCTTGACTTATCGTAGGTTAAATCACGAGCAACAAAAAAAGGCATATCAATTAAGATATACCTTTTTTTGTTGCTCGTGAAATGCTAGTAATTAAACAACTTTCACATTTACTGCATTTAATCCTTTTCGGCCTTCTTCAACATCAAAGGATACTTTGTCTCCTTCTCTAATTTCATCCGTTAAACCATTTACATGGACAAATACATCCTTGCCACCGTCTTCTGGAGTTATAAATCCGAATCCTTTAGCATCATTGAAAAATTTTACCGTTCCGTTAGTCATAATTATTTTTAATATATACGAAGCAAATATAATAATTAACTGTTACCGTGGGTAACAATTGTTCTCTTCTTATTGCGGGAGTATCATGTAGGGATTTATGAGTTTATGATTTTACTAAGGGGAGAATACGTTGAACTACACTATTTCGGCTTAGTATTCTTTTCGTTCAATGGCTGCCTGTCAGTGATTATGGACGAACTATGATCTGTCAACCTTTAATCATCTAAACCCGTCTATGAGTTCGTGATTCTCCGCAGACAAAAATTTGAATACAAGCAAACGGCTCTAATCGAGAAGATACTGATAGAGGCTCCTTTTCGCTATGAAGCGCTCTTTCAAAACGAAGGGTGCTTCTTGTATGTCAGCGGTCTGTCGTCGAACTTTCATGCAGCAGATCAAAAGGTAGCACTATCATCCAACGAATCGGTTTTACTCAAGTGTGGCACCTATTTCGTGGATTGGCTGAAGACAGCAGAGTCGTCTAGGTGTGAGGTCTTGGCTATTCATTTGCCCACAGAGCTCTTGCGAGAAATTTATCGGCATGAGGTACCTTCTTTTATGCTGCCAAAGCAGCAGGGGGATTTTATCCAAAAGGTCGTTCCAGAGGTCACTTTATCCAAGTTCATCGACAGCCTAGATTTTTACTTCGAGACACCTAGTCTCGTGACGGACGAATTGTTAGAACTCAAAATCAAGGAACTCATCCTGATCCTCGTCCAGACCAAAAATGCTGCATCAGTCTTAGAATTGCTCTCGACCCTTTTTGCGCCGCGAATTGTCACTTTGCAGGAGGTCGTCAGTACGCATCTCTACTCTACGGTTTCGGTTAGTCAACTGGCCAACCTGTGCAACATGAGCTTATCTTCCTTTAAAAGGGAGTTTGAAAAGATATTTGGAGACAGTCCCAAAAACTACATCACCCAAAAGCGACTGGGTCGTGCCAAGGAACTGCTTTTGGTCTCCGATGATAGTATCGCATCGATTGCTTATCAAGTAGGGTTTTCAGATCCAGCTTACTTCTCACGACTTTTCAAAAAGACCTACGCGCAAGCGCCCTCTGTCTTACGCCCACGCTGAACCAAATATCCAAGTCTTTGAACCATTACTCCAACTGCTCCTTAGCGTGTCGATATAGCTTTGTGTCTATCAAAACAATAGGTATTAATGATGCAAATGAAATCAAGAAAGTACATGACGGGATTCCTAGGTGTATCCATGTTTATGGTCGGGTTTTTAAAATTTTTCAATCCCTTCAAAGGATGGTATGCTGTACAGATCTCCAGTAGTGGGTTTGGAGATTTGTCCTATGCTATGGGGATTTTTGGGGAGCTAGTCGTAGGAGTGGCTTTGCTCTATGTATTGTTGTTTCCTCACCGTTTCAAGCTCAAATGGTACTATGCAATCAATCTAACTGCGTCTGCTATGGTCGTGGTGATGATGGCTGTAGGCATATTGGTACATCTACACCCAGAGGTGCCTGCCGATGTACTACCGCTCAAAATCAAACCGCCCTTTATCCCAGCGTTCTTCTTGCTACTCGGAGTAGCGCATGGTGTATTGATAGCTAAGGAAGCAATGGTCAACAAAGTATTGGTAGCTAACTGAGTGCTTGTTATGAAGAAGAACTTTCTATGGTTACTACTAAGTGGGCTTCCTTTCGTCTCTTTTGGGCAAGCTTGGATGCACGCCAAAACACAGGATGGGATAACTGTGTATACCCGAATATCCGATGACTCACCAGTCAAAGAATTCAAAGCGATCGGGTTATTGCAGGCTTCTCCTGAGGAGATCGTCTCTGTACTGCTAGATTTTGAGCATTACTCAGCATGGTACGACCATTGCAAAAAGGCCCGACTGTTAGCACACCACTCGGACACATCCATGACGTATTATCTGGAACTGGCTATGCCTTTTCCGTTTAGCAATCGAGATGCTGTACTAGATATGACAATAGATCGCCAGAGAGAGCATACCACCCTTCGCTATGACAGGAATACATACGCTATGGAAGAAGTCGATGGAGTGGTAAGGATGCCTGTTTCGCAGGGGCTTTGGATTTTGACTGCTAAAGGGGATGAAACAGAAGTAGTCCATCAGTTCAGGGGTGACCCTGCAGGGCAGGTACCCGCGAGCATAGCGAACTTGTTCGTAGTGGCAGGGCCAATTGAAACACTGACCGCTTTGCAGCAATTTTTGAGCGAGTAGGTGAGACCATTTTTTATATGTGGAGTGTAAAGAGAATGCTTTAACGGCAAGTAGAGGTTGGTTTTTGAGAGGTCATGTTCTGTGTTATACGATTTATTATGAGTTGTTTTTATACTAGGGGAGAATAAAAGTGTATAAAAACGCAATTATCAGCTGTTTTTTTGAGCGTATACTCGTCTTTTTTGATGGTTTTTAGCGTGTTTTGAATAGATTGTATTGTTGTTAGAGAATGTGCCGTGTGGTTGTCTATATAGTCAATTGTTAGTGTCGTTCTGTTCAGGGATGAAAAATTCAGTCAGCAGTTAGAAATAAATTCAAGATGAGAAAAGTATCATATGTGAAATGCTCTCTTTTTATTGTTTTGTTAGTGGGAGGTTTTGCTTGTCAGGTCGACCAAAGTGAGAATCCACTTGACGAAGTATTGAGGTCGGATAATCCTAAGATAAAACAAGTCATGGATCAGGTAGAAGATCATGATGTGCAAATATGTTTCACTCGTGTACTGAGAAAAGAAGATAGTATCGTTCTTCGAGATTATGCCTATCATGTAGAGACTGATAAGTACTTCTACCCAGCTAGTACTGTTAAGTTTCCTGTGGCGCTGCTGGCTTTAGAAGAGTTGAATCATTCGGAGGACTATACGATGAATACACCATTTCAGGTAGAGGGGGATTCTTTGGTTTCGACAGTTGCAGATAATTTGTCGTGGATATTTGCTGTGAGTGACAACCAGGCATATAATAGACTGTTTGAATTTTTGGGAGCGGATACAATCAATAATAGATTGAGAAGAAAGGGTGTCGAACCGATACGAATATCTCATAGAGTATCCACTCCAAACTCGGATGCTTTGATGACTAAGCGCATCATGCTCCATGTGGATTCAATTCGAATAGATACTTTGGAATCTGTGGCAAGTCAGCCTCATGAGCCTTTGCTCAAAAAATCGATCAAAAAAGGTGTAGGGTATAATTCTGGTGGAGAGCTGATTAAAGAACCTTTTGGGTTCGAATATAAAAACTACTATCCTGTAGTGTCACAACATGCGGTGATGAAGCGTTTGGTGTTTCCAGAGTTATTTGAACCAAACCAGCGTTTTGACATCACAGAGCAACAGCGTCAATATGTGTTGAAAGCTATGAGTACACTGCCCAAGGATGCGGGGTATGATTCTACGGAGTACTACGATAGTTATGTCAAGTTCCTGTTTTTTGGAGATAGTAGGGCACCCATTCAGGGCGAGATGAAAATATACAATAAGATCGGCCAGGCTTATGGTACTTTGACGGACTGCGCTTATGTGTACGATTCGTCTACAGGTGTGGAGTTTCTAGTAACAGTAACTATGATCGTCAATCAAAATGGAATATTCAATGACAATCAGTATGAGTATGATCAGATTGGGATGCCATTTTTAGCGACGCTCGGTCAAGCGTTGTACGATTGGGAATTGAAGCACTGAGTTGATCTTTTCAGATGAAAGATGTTAATTCAATATTAAGTGATTGTGTTACTTTATTGATTTTATATCTGTACAAATTATCCTTTGGTTAAACCCTGTTTTCGATAGTAGAATAACTGATAGAGCGAGCTTCATTTGTGGCAATAATATAATCTGCTATGAAAAGAAAATCCATTTTATTTCTCGTATCTGTATTGGCGTCTATTTCGATTAGTGCGCAGGTAGGCATGTCTGATAGTACGGATTTTGTGGTGACCTCAGGGGAGACTATTCGCGGAGTGGTGAAAGTCAACTTGGAGCGAAATGACCTCATGATACGTTCAGGACGACATATCTATAACTGGACGGCTGACAAGGTGGATCAGGTGTCTGTTCTTGATCCGAGTACTGGAGAGCGACATGAGTATCTGACTGGCGGTTTTGGGATGAATGAAGGCTCTTTCTTTTTTGAGGTGCTGTCTGTAGGACAGATCGTGCTACTCTACCGAGAGGGGTTGAAGTTTAGCCAATATGACGAAACGACATATCCACCTTTCTATATTTTGCAAGATGGCGTGCTGCATTCTCTAGCACAAAATAAAAAGGAATTCATGAGTTTGTTTGATGGAGATTATGCATCAGAGATGTCTGATTATTTTAAATCCAATGATGTTGATATTTCGGATCGAATGAAATTAAAGCAGATGTTCACTCATTACAATGCTAAATTTTCAATCCCAGATCACTACTACGTGACTAATCGATAGTCTGTTTTATGGCAGTTGATAGTTTGATTTAACAGTCATTCCCTGCCCTTTATATCCATACCATTTCAGGTACTGAAGTCTTATGTTTGTTAGGCACTCCGACAGGTGTCGGGGACTAATAAGCCCAGTGCCGTATGAATGAAAACATCCTAAGATCGTATGATATAGAGCGTCACCTTCTCGACGAGGTGTTTGAGCATGGAGGGGATATCCGAAAGCCATACCAGCGGCTCTTTGAGTATTTTAACAAGTACAGTGCGGAGGATTTTAAGCGGGTGAACGAGGCTACAAAGCTGTCCTTTCTCATGCAAGGAATTACTTTCGCTACCTATGCTGAGAACCCAAAAGGGACGGAAAGAATCTTTCCGTTTGACCTCATGCCTCGGGTGATCACTGCCAAAGAGTGGGAGAGGTTAGAGGAAGGCTTGATCCAGCGCAATGTAGCTATCAATCTTTTCCTTAAAGATATCTACAATGACAAGAAAATACTGCGAGACAAAGTCGTGCCCGCGGAATTGATATTCTCTTCAGCCAATTATAACAAGTACATGGTGGATTTTGAACCGCCTGGTGGTGTGTACAATCACATCTCAGGGACAGATCTGATTAAACATAGTGATGGTAACTTTTATGTCTTGGAGGATAATGTGAGGTGTCCATCTGGGGTGAGTTATGTGCTGAGTAACAGAGATGCGCTGAAGAAGGCGCTGTCCGTGTTGTTTAAAGAACTTAAGGTTGGGACGGTCTTCGATTATCCTGCTGCATTGGCCACCTGTATGCACTCCGTAGCACCTGATGGTGTAGATGCCGCGACCTGTGCTGTGCTGACACCAGGGATATATAATTCGGCCTACTACGAGCATAGCTTTTTGGCTCAGAGTATGGGGTTGGAGTTGGTGGAAGGTCGTGATTTGTTCGTAGATAAGGGGTTTCTGTACATGAAAACTATCTATGGGAAGAAGAAACTCGATGTGCTCTATCGCCGAATAGATGATGAGTTTCTTGACCCTATGGTTTTCAATCCGAACTCTATGCTGGGTGTGCCAGGTCTGATGGACGTGTACCGCCAGGGCAATGTTAGTTTGATCAATGCACCAGGGACTGGTGCATCTGATGACAAGGCTGTGTATTCGTACATGCCCGAGATCATCAAATACTACCTCGGAGAAGATGCCATTCTCCAAAATGTCCATACCTATCAGTGTGAGAAACCTGCTGAGATGGATCATGTACTCAATCATATCGAAGAGTTGGTCGTCAAGCCCGTGGATCAAAGTGGTGGCTATGGGATTTTTGTAGGCAACTGCGCTAGCAAAACGGAGTGTGACGAGATGAGGGCCAAAATCAAAAGCGATCCGAGAGAGTATGTGGCACAGCCGATTATGAACCTGTCATCTCACTCGACCTATATCGACGAGACCAGTCAGTTCGAGCCTCGCCATGTCGATCTTAGGACTTTTACTTTGATGGGAAAGGACTATCAGTTTGTGCTCAAAGGAGGACTAACGAGAGTGGCCTTGAAGCGGGGGAGTTTGATTGTGAACTCGTCCCAGGGAGGTGGCGCCAAGGATACTTGGGTAGCCGAAGTTTAAACAAGGGAAAACAAGAAGATATGCTAGCAAGAGTTGCAAATAACCTGTATTGGTTTGGTAGATACATAGAGCGTGCTGAGCACCTGAGTCGCTATTTGAATATTCAATATTTCTCCGCATTGGATACCAGTTCGGATCTACAGAGAGACCTGGCACTCAAGAGTATCATCAATATGGTTGGGCTCGAAGGAGATGTGGCGTCCTATGATTTCGAAGAGGATATCTTGGTGGCTGTGGCAATGGATGAACACAACAATGCATCCATCAAGTCCTGTATGCATTTTGCCAGAGAGAATGCTCGTGGAGCACGGGATTTGATATCTATAGAGGTGTGGAACGCTATCAATAAGTTTTATCGTTTTATTCATGACTATCCAGAGGACTTTTACAAGACTAAGGGACTCTATGATTTTACTAATACCACCATAGAAAACTGCGCGATCATTAAGTATAGGGTAGAGTCTACCATGTTGCATGATGAAATCTGGGCTTTTGTCAAAATGGGGTTTCATATAGAACGAGCCATACAGATCAACCGAATTTTGATTAGCAAGTTTACCGATATAGATCGGATTGATGACATGAAGGTGAGTCAGTCGGTAGCCAGCTTTCAACTAGGAACATTGCTCAAGTCTGCCGAAGGATTGGATATGTATCATAGAGAGTATTCTATCATGCCTAAACGCAAGGAGGCATTAGAGTTTATGGTGTTGAACGCTAGATTTCCGCGATCGATATCTTATAATGTAACCGCTCTACAGCAGTACTTGCTGTTGGTGGGACTGAGCAAAGAGACTAAAAAGAACTCGATAGAGTGGAGTATTGGTCGAATGAGTGAGCGTTTGAAATATCAGACGGTAGAAGAATTCGAGAAAGAACCGTTGGTTTTTTTGAATGAAACTTTGGCCTATTTGAATGATCTCAATGATTTACTGAACAAGGAATATCTGAATTACTAAATATATGTCCATCTATCAGGTTAGTTACCAAACGACCAATTCCTATGAGCACTTGGTCAAAGAAGCACTGTTTTCTTTATTGGTTTTGCCAGTAGCAGATGATTGTCAATCATTCGTATCTTATAGTGTTGATTGCAATCTGCAGAGACAACATTACCTACAGCCTAACTTGTATGGCTTTGATCAGTTGATGTTTCGTGTCGATCATAGTTTTGATCAGTTGAGTATCATAGTCAATAGTACGGTAGAGGTAGCAGAGATCAATCCTTTTGATTTTGAAAAACAAAGTCTGACCGATGAAAATGCCATGATGGAATCGTTGGATTTCAAGGTAACTTATCAGCCTTTCCTTTTTCAGTCTCAGTCTACTCGTATCAATTTGTCGAGACTTAGCCCTGAGATGACTAAGTCTGTATCTGTGAAGTGTGTGGATTTTCTTCAGTTTCTAAATGCCTATATCTATAAGAATTTCAAATTCGATGATGACGTGAATAGTTTGCTCAATACCCCCAAGTCTACTTGGGAGAAAAAGCAAGGGGTTTGTCAGGATTTTGCACAGTTTTTTATTGCGGTCTGTCGAGCCAATAATATTCCAGCACGCTATGTGTCTGGCTATTTAAATCAGGGTGAAGGGCACATCGGTAGTGCGATGCTGCATGCTTGGGTGGAGGTTTTTATACCAGGACTAGGGTGGCAGGGGTATGATCCGACTAATAACCTCTTGCGAGACAGTCATTATATCAAAGTTTGCCACGGAGTAGACTATGAAGATTGTTCGCCGATCAAGGGGATTCTTAATACGCAAGGTGATAATTTTACGGAATACAAAGTAGAAGTAACCCAACAATAATATCCATGACCTACTGCCTAGGAATCAAAGTAAAGCAAGGGCTTTTGGCACTTGCCGATACACGAATGACTTCAGGATCCGAAACCACTACGGGCAAGAAGTATTATCTCTATACTAAGGACAAACAAGCCTTATTTCTGATGACATCTGGTTTGAGGTCGGTACGGGACAAGGCTCTAGTGTATTTTAGAGAGGTGGTCGAAGGAGACAAAAATGACTTCACCAAGATATATCAAGTCGCCAATGCATTCGGTGAGCAAATCAAAAAGGTCGCCAAGGAAGATAAAAAGTCTCTTGCAGAGTCGGGTTTACAATTCAATCTACACGCCATCGTAGGTGGGCAGTTGTCTGGAGATACCGAGCATCGGTTGTTTTTGATCTACCCTGAGGGCAACTGGATCGAAGTAGGTGAGGGATCCCCATTCATCATCATAGGAAACTCTGGATATGGCAAGCCTATTTTGCGTCGGACATTGACCAAAGACGCTACACTGCAGTTTGCACTCAAAACGGGCTTTTTGTCGTTTGATTCTACCCGTGTCAGTGCCAATGATGTCGATTTCCCGATCGATGTACTCAAGTATGAGCACAACAGTTTTGAGATCAAGCACCATCGCTACGAATTGACGGATATGCATGCAGTCTCTGAGTTTTGGGGAGAGCAACTGACCAACGCGATCAAGCAGGTGCCAGAGGATTGGATCAAAGAATCTTTATAGGGTCATGGACAAGGTGATTTCTTATCAATATTATAAATGCCCTGTGGGCGAGCTGATTATTGGAGCCTATGATGGACAATTGTGTATCTGCGATTGGCGCTATAGGAAGATGCGGAGTACTGTTGACAAGCGAATTATGACGCTACTGAAAGCAGAGATGGTAGAAGAAGACTCACCAGTGATAGCCAAATGTATCACGCAGTTGGAAGGGTACTTCGCTAGAAGCCTCAAAGAGTTTGATTTGCCTTTGCTGATGGTAGGCTCAGCGTTTCAGCAGTCCGTATGGGAGGCTTTGGTGGCTGTGCCTTATGGCCGGACAGTCAGCTATCTAGAACTGGCTCGCCAACTAGAAAATGAAGGTGCTATTCGTGCAGTGGCGTCCGCTAATGGCGCCAATGCGTTAGCCATCATCGTGCCCTGTCACCGGATTATCGGTAGCGATGGGGATTTGACGGGCTATGCGGGAGGTTTGCCCGCCAAAAAGAAGCTTCTGGAGCTAGAAGGAATGAGTCGTCAGACGCAGCTATTTTAAGTATGTGCCAGTCATATATTATGTTCACAGTATCTTAACAGTGTTTTTTCTGCTAATCTTCAGCTTTGTCGTAATCTTGTCTTAAGCATTAAAAATGAAGAGTTTGCAGCTATGGAGTTATTCAAAGGACTATCGGGGAAGTTCATTATATCCTATGTTTTGACCATTGTATTTGGGGTCTGGACTTATTTTGCATTTCAGAATATCAATCGCTACGAAAGTCTCAAAGACAGTCTTCAGGCCATTCATCTTGGGCTACTTCAGGCACGTCAGTTTGAGCATGAGTTTTTAACCAAAGATTTTCGAGATGTCGGTTTTTTAGAGACGGGAAAGAGTGATAATCTGACCGAGAATAAAAAATTAATCGATAGTGTATTGTCTATTGGACAGGAAATGAAGGTTCGGCAGATGTTTCCTATGGAGAAGATGGATACCATATCTATGTTGCTTCGAGAATACTCTAAGACACTATCAAGGCTGGCTGGACAAATGCAGCACCGAGGTTTTAAAGATCATGGGATCGAAGGTCGATTGAGGGCAGCGATTCATGATGTGGAAGATGCTGACTATGATTATGATAAATCGTTGATGTTGATGCTGAGACGTCACGAGAAAGATTTTTTTCTCAGACATGATCTGAAATACCTTCAAAAGTTTAATGATGGAATAGTTGATTTGAGAGAGGAAATAAGCCGATCCGAAGGTCAAAACTCCGAAAAACAAGTAGCGATTCTCAAAAACATTACGACCTACCAGAAGCTCTTCAACGAGATTGTCGGGATCTACGAAGTGATCGGTCTCGATGAGGGGGATGGTTTGCAGGGAGAGCTAAATGGTATAGCCTCTTCGTTAGCAGTGTCGGTGAATGAACTCATCATCAGTGTAGGAGAGAAGGCTGACCGAAAAGTCCAGCACAACATCATAGCTGTGGTTGCACTCATGATTGTGATCATAGGGATTGGTGTAGTGATTCTTTATGTTCATATTTTCAAAATCACTAGAAACATCAATATAATTAACGATAGTGCGCGAAAGTTAGCCAATGGCCGTTTTCCAGAATTGGCGCATGTCAATTCTCGTGACGAACTAGGCAAGGCGCATACCTCATTTAATGAGTTGATTGATGGATTGAAGAGCAAAACGCAGTTTGCACTAGAGGTAGGGCAAGGGTATCTCAATTCTGAACTGGAACTGTTGGGCAAGAAGGATCAGTTGGGTAAATCGCTTATCGAACTAAAAGATAACCTGAAGCGGGCCATTATTGAGATACATCAGGTCGTACGTCAGGCAGGCAAGAACGGAGCGCTGGATACTAGGGTGTCTCTAGATGATAAATTAGGTGTGTGGGAAGACTTTAGTAAAGCGATTAATAAACTTTTAGAGTCTTTGACGATACCATTCGAAACAGTGAATCACATTGTTAGTGATATGGCAGAGGGGGATTTTACAACGAGATTCGAGGGAGAGCCTAAAGGAGAAGTGAAAAAGCTCGCTGATAATCTCAATGCATCTCTGGATAAACTGAATGAAATGTTGCGGGTGATTACTGATCGAGCAGAGCAAATTGACGACTCGTCCTCAGCGATGCTCGTTTCTAATCGAGAGATGACTAGTAGTACAGCGGAGATCGCTACTGCGACTTCTCAGATGAGTGCAGGAGCACAAAATCAAGTATTAAAGGTAGACGAGTCCTCTAGCTTAGTTGAAGCAGTATTGCGTTCGTCAGATGATATGAGAGAACGATCAGAGACGATCAACCGTGCGGCAAAGGCAGGTTTCGAGAATAGCGAGAAAGGAGCAGAGATGGCACGTGAAATGGTTCGAAGCGTTGCGCAAATTTCTTCCTACACCAGTGAGGCCAATAAGTCCATGGACGTATTGATCGATCGCTCCAAGGAGATCAATCGAGTACTGAAGGTGATGAACGGAATTTCTTCACAAACCAATCTATTGGCACTGAATGCAGCCATAGAGGCAGCTCAGGCGGGCGAAAGTGGACGAGGGTTCGCTGTAGTGGCGGAGGAGATCCGAAAGCTTGCGGAGGATTCTAAGAATGCAGCGAAGGAAATAGAGGTCTTGGTCTCAGGAGTCGAGAATGACACCCTGTCTGCCTCATCTGTTATCGCTAAGATGGATCAGTCGGTACAGTCTGGAGAGACGATCTCTCGAGAGGCTGAGGATGTGTTTGTGCAAATTTCAAAAGCCTCTGCCAATACGCTTTCTTTATCTCAAGGAATACTAGAGTCATCAGCGCTACAAAAGCAGGACATCAGTAAGATAGTAGAGATTACAGAGACCATCGTCGTGATCGCAGAAGAAACGGCGGCAGGCACGGAGCAGGTAGCCTCTTCAGCAGAGGAGTTGTCTCTGGGCATGCATGACTATAATGCACGCTCACAGCAGTTGTCTGATATAGCGAATGAATTGAGAGAGATGCTTAGCCAGTTCAGAATTCATGCACAGTCTGCTCCAGTAGAGTTAAGTACCGGTGATCGTAAGAGTGAAGCGATGAGTAAATACGAGGAACCGGAGTTGGTATGAGTCGATAGCGTATGAAAAAAGCCCAGATCAAATCCGGGCTCCGCAATGCTATTAAAAGTTAAATATCTTAATTAAACTGCCTTTACACTGACAGCATTTAATCCTTTTTTACCTTCTTTTAATTCGAATTCTACTTGGTCGCCTTCTTTTACATCGTCAACCAAACCTGAGACATGTACGAAGTATTCTTTCTTAGTCTCGTCATCAATAACAAATCCATATCCTTTGGATTCATTAAAGAACTTTATTGTACCGTTATTCATTGTATTAATTGTTATTACTTTACCAAGGTAAGGTTTTTTGTTTATTTACAAGAACAATAATAATTTTTTTCAAACTCAAATTTTAATAAACACCAAGGCTTTGAAGATGGTGAAACCATCATAATAGTGTCGGTGATGTTTACAGAATGTTGAAACAGTAGTGTTGTTTAATGCGATTGGATTAGCGTAGTTTTAGTTGGCTATGTTAGGTTGCTAACTGAGGTGTTAGAATTTTTAATCATAGATATATGACAATGAAAAATGGACTATTCATGTGGGTCGTTTGGTTTGGATTGATAGGTTTGGCTGGTGGATGTGCTATGTCTCAGGATACTTGTCGTCAGCTATTGGTAGCGGCAGAGTCGGAGGTGTATGATGTGATCGTCGTGCCTGGGATTCCCTATGAGGATGGTGAATGGGATATGCTGATGCGAGGGCGGGTGTTTTGGGGTAAGTATCTCTATGATCGTGGGATTGCCAAAAATATTATGTTTTCGGGATCGTCGGTCTATTCTCCTCATTATGAGTCGAAGATCATGGCTTTGTATGCGCAGGCACTGGGTGTGCCAGATAGTGTGATATATACGGAGATTAGAGCGGAACATAGTACTGAAAACATCTACTATTCGCATAAAAAGGCGAATAATCTCGGATTTAAAAAAATAGCTTTGGTGACTGATCCCTTCCAGTCCAAAATGCTCAAGAGCTTTATTAAAAAACGGGTAGATCCTGAAATCGGCATCATTCCTTTCGTCTATGATACATTGAGTATGCTGAATGTTGATTCGGTACAGGTGACTATTGTGGATTCTACGGCGTATAACCCTGATTTTGTATCTATTAAAGAAAGAGAGTCCTTCTGGAAAAGGTTTAGAGGGACTAGAGGAAAAAACTTGAATGAGTCTTATTATAAAGACGGGGATTTAGAAAATGATGCGAAATAAAAGAGGACATCTTAGCTAAGATGTCCTCTTTTTAGTGATTGGTCTGGGGCTCGAACCCAGGACCCACGCCTTAAAAGGGCGTTGCTCTACCAACTGAGCTAACCAATCGTATCTCTACGAATGAGAATAAAAAAACTTGGCACGTTAACCAAGTCTAGTGATTGGTCTGGGGCTCGAACCCAGGACCCACGCCTTAAAAGGGCGTTGCTCTACCAACTGAGCTAACCAATCGACTTTTTGCAAAAGAATTTCGTATTTTGTACTCCATTCCCTTATTTTGCGGTTGCAAATGTAGGTAGCTGATGACAAAAAAACAAAACATATTATCCAATTTTATAATAATCGTTTTTGCGATTTTCATAACTCATTCATTAACAGCACAAGAGTCCCAATTAAGAGTGCAATTGAGTCATGCTGATTCGCTCTTTAAGGAAGGGAAGTACACTGAGTCCTTCGAGGTATATAACCAGTTATTGCAGAAAGAAGGGCATGCTACCCCTCAAATGTTGATGAAAATGGCTTACATCAAAGAAGGTTTGGGGAATCACAGCGAAGCACTTTTGTATCTCAATAAATATTATCTCATGACCTCTAATAAGAATGCCCGTAACAAAATGGCGGAACTGGCAGAGGAAGAAAATCTAGAGGGGTACAAAGTGACAGATTACGATTTTTTCAAAGGGCTACTCAATAGTCACTTCCTGTGGGTTAATATCGTTGTGATTTCTATTGCATTCCTGCTGTTTGCGATCGTCGTGTACCGTCGGTTTTGGACGAAGACCAATGCGCTACCTTATGCGATCAGTATGTGTGTGGTGCTATTGCTATTGTTTTTTGTATCCAACTATGAGTTGGATATTCGTCAAGTGATCATTGCAGATGACTATGTGTACCTGATGGATGGGCCATCGGTAGGTTCAGACTTAGTAGAGGTGATTCAGAAGGGGCATAGACTTACGATCCTCGATGAAGATGAGGTATGGGTCAAAGTAGCGTGGAAAGATCAGGAGGCGTACGTAAAGCAGTCCAAAGTACTGAAAGTTATTTGATCAGGCTGGGGTCTTCCTTGGTCATGACGCGGTAGACAGTGTTGTCCATCCATGTAGGGAATCGCTTGTTGAGAAAAATGAGCGCTTTGCCGAGTAGTGTCAGTGTGACATTGCGTTTTCTTTTGTGCTGCGCCTTGTAGATGTGCGCTGCTACAGTTGCTGCATCCATCAGGGTATTCTCTTTTTTGTGCGATTCGTTGCGGATGTTGCCATCTGGACCTAGGGCATTGGTGCGAATGTTCGACTCGGTATAACCTGGACTAATCGTCAGGATGTGCACCCCTCTTTTCATGACTTCTACCCGAAGCGATTCGAAAAAGCCTTCCATGGCGAATTTGGAGGCGGAATATGCACTACGACCTGGAGTACCACGTTGACCGTTGATGGAGGAGATGCCGACGATGGAGCCCTGAGTGGCTATGATGTGGGGAAGCGCATATTTGACATAGTTGATTGTACCCATGAAATTGACGCGCATGACACGTTCAAAAACCTTTAAATCGACATCTTCAAAAAGTGCCTTCATCGATATCCCAGCGTTACAGATGAGTACGTCTATTTTGCCAAATCTATCGATAGCCTGCTCGATGACTTGTTTTGCAGCAGCCTCTTCTTCGACAGGTGCTACTAGACCTAGACAGTCTATTCCGTCTGACTGCCACTGGGCTGTCAGCTCACTAACCTTAGCTGCATCACGACCTGTAAAAATGACTTGATAGCCTTTGCTACCGTAGTATTCTACGCAAGCTTTGCCTATGCCCGATGTGCCGCCAGTTATAATTAAAGTTTTCTGCATTTTTAGTTGTCTGAAGAAGTCTGCTCTAAAATCTATGAGTGCAAAAGTAGCGCATGTATTTGAGATCAGATAAGAAACCTATCGAAGGTCGAATTTAGCAAGACTTCTATTGAAACTAATCTTTTAAACCGCGGTAATTTCATCTAATTTTGCGGCTCATGGCAAGAAGAAAAAAGCAAATCAGGCTGGACAATTTAAAGGTTGAGGCCGTAGCAGCAGAAGGAAAAAGTCTCGCACGACACGACGGACAGGTGGTGTTTGTCAAAGGAGCAGTACCTGGCGATGTGGTGGATGTAAATATTACCAAAAAGCGAAAGGCGTTCATGGAGGGGACTCCCATTCAGTTTCATCAGTACTCTGACCTTAGAGTGGATGCTGTATGCGACTACTTCGGTACCTGTGGAGGGTGTAAATGGCAGCATATGGGTTATCACTCTCAGCTGGAGTTCAAGCAGCAGCAGGTACAGGACAGTTTGGAAAGAATCGCTAAGGTGGAGTTGCCAGCTGTTGCACAGATCGTAGGGTCGGAGAAGACGCTGCGATATAGAAATAAGCTAGAGTTCACTTTCTCGAATAGGAAATGGCTCACCAAGGAGCAGATCGAAACCGAGGCAGATATCAATCGAAATGGTTTGGGTTTTCATATCCCTGGTTTGTTTGACAAGGTAGTGGATGTAGACACCTGTCACTTGATGGAGGAGCCTACGAATGCTGTGAAGAATGCGGTGAGAGCCTATGCGTTGGATTATGGATTGACTTTTTTTGATATCAGAGAGCAACATGGGCTGTTACGCAACTTGATGATTCGGATGACCGATCACGGCGATGTGATGGTGTTGTTGCAGTTTTTTGAGCCAGATATGGAGGCGATAGAAGGGTTGATGTCACATCTACAGGAGAAGTTTCCAGAGATCACTTCGCTGCTCTATGTAATTAACCAAAAGAAGAATGATACCATCTTTGATCAAGAGATCGTGGTGTTCGCGGGCAAGGATCATATCATCGAGACGATGGGAGATCTGCAGTTTAAAATCGGAGCTAAGTCGTTTTATCAAACCAACTCCGCTCAGGCCAAGGTCTTGTATGATCATACACTGGACTTTGCAGGTTTGTCTCAGGATGACCTAGTATATGACCTATACACGGGGACGGGTACAATAGCGAACTACTGTGCGAACCAGGCGAAAAAAGTGATAGGGATAGAGTATGTAGAGGATGCCATCAAGGATGCTTTTGTCAACTCGGAGGTCAATGGGATTACAAATACGGACTTTTTCGCAGGAGATATGAAGGATGTGCTTAACGATGCGTTTGTTGCGAAGCATGGCGCACCTGATGTGATTATTACTGATCCACCTAGAGCAGGGATGCACGAAAATGTCGTAGATATGATCTTGCGTTTGTCTCCTAAGAAAGTGGTGTATGTGAGCTGTAACCCTGCTACACAGGCCAGAGATATTGCACTGATGGATGGTCAATATCAAGTGACTAAGGTTCAGCCAGTAGACATGTTTCCGCATACGCATCATGTAGAGAATATTGTATTATTAGAATTGAGAGGGTAAAAAACAGCGTTAGTTTAGTGTCTATGACATGGATACGCTGATTCTCCTAAATAATTCAAATGTTGGAAGAGATCGCCCGCCTAAAATACTTTTTTACCAACATTGAGATCGTGACAGGAGAGTTGTAATTGTCAGTTTCTATGCCTCTTTCGTTTTTAAGTCCGGACTTAAAAACGAAAGAGGCATTTTTATGATACATGAATGATGCTTGGCTCTATCTGGTGTTATGCCTGATAAAGTATAGTCGTGTCTTACAGTGTAATGCTTTATCGTCCTATGTGTAAGGCATCTTCGTCTTTTAAGGTGGAGAATTTACGTATTGCTGTAGAGGGGCTATTGTGTTTTTTTGGGTGTGTCACACTTACTTCTAATAAAAACCTATATCTACATTCGAGAGATGTTTTCTATTCTCCCACTTCTCACCATTTCCTTTATAGTCTACATGTTTTTTGATGCTTTTTCACGAATCCCGATCTAGGAGTAAGGGGATAATTGTGTTGTTTTTGTGTCAAAAATTCTCATTTATGGGAGCTTTTTGTAGTGTTGTGGTAAAAAGTGTTGAGAAGTGGTGAATTATGGAGAAAATGTTTTAGGTTTGTAGTGGTGGTTTATATTTTTCTATAACTCTATGGCTTTTTTTACAAGCGAATATGAGTGTAAGTTAGATGCTAAGGGTAGGTTGGCTTTACCTGCGAAGATTAAAGCAAACCTGCCCGAAGTATCTGGCAATGAACTCGTTGTGATGAAGGGCTTTGACCCGAACTTGGTGGTTTACACTATGCTTGAGTTTAAAAAAATTCAGAGCAAGTTCGCGTCATTGAGTGATTTTGATACAGACCAGCGAAGATTGAAAAGAAACTTTTTCCGCAGTGTTGCTCCCGTAGAACTAGACAGTGCAGGACGTTTTTTGATTCCAAAAGCATGGATTGATCATGCCAAGTTAGAGAAGAACGTGACTGTGATAGGTACAGGCAGTACAGTGGAAATCTGGAATCCTGACCTGTACGATGATTATTTGATTGCCGACAGTGAGGAA
This sequence comes from Reichenbachiella agariperforans, assembly GCF_900142205.1. Classification (GTDB taxonomy): domain Bacteria; phylum Bacteroidota; class Bacteroidia; order Cytophagales; family Cyclobacteriaceae; genus Reichenbachiella; species Reichenbachiella agariperforans. The sequence goes on along the minus strand of NZ_FRAA01000001.1, from coordinate 1,252,313 downwards.
TATTCGGATTTGGCCAAAAAATTCCTAGATGAATGAGTGAGTATCATAACCCTGTAATGCTGAGAGAATGTGTCGAGGGGTTGGATATCAAATCAGATGGGATCTATATAGACGTCACCTTTGGGGGCGGAGGACACAGCCAGGAGATTCTAAAACACATAGGTACAGACGGTAGGTTATTTGGTTTTGATCAAGATGATGATGCCAGAGCCAATGCCGATCAAATAGAGCATCGTTCTTTCACTTTCGTACAGTCCAATTTCAGATACCTTAAAAAATATCTCCGACTACATGGGGTCACCCAAGTAGATGGGATATTGGCTGATTTGGGCGTTTCGTCTCATCAGTTCAATACCCCAGGTCGCGGTTTTTCGACGCGATTCGATGGGCCACTCGATATGAGAATGGATACCTCTCAGGCTATATCGGCCAAAGAAGTTATTAATGAATATGATGAAAAGGCACTCCACAAAATCCTCGGCCAATACGGGGAAGTGAAGAATGCCAAAACACTCGCAGCAGCGATCGTGACGGCTAGAGGTCAGCGACCTATGGAGACGATAGGGGAGTTTTTGGATGCGATTAGAAAGTTCGCCCCGCGAGGGAGGGAGAATAAATATTTCGCTCAGGTTTTTCAGGCGATCCGAATAGAGGTCAACGAAGAACTGAAAGCACTGGAGGAGTTCTTGGTACAAAGTGCCGAGGTGCTCAAAGAAAATGGGAAACTGGTCATCATGTCCTACCACTCGCTGGAGGATAGAATGGTCAAGAATTATATTAACAAAGGGAAGTTTTATGGTGAGGTGGAAAAGGACTTGTATGGCAATCAGATCAAGCCACTCCAAGCACTCACTAGAAAACCTATCGTAGCAAGTGATAATGAAATAAATGAAAACAACAGGGCACGCAGTGCCAAATTGAGAATAGCAGAAAAAATCTAAAAATGGCATCCAACACCTACAAAAACCCCGATCCTACCAAAACTGGTAAGAGAAGTTTTTTTTCGCTGCTGGAGAGTTTCATCAACGTGGAGAAACTCTTTGAGAATGGTCTGCCTATACAGTTCTTGATGCCTATTCTCTATACGACTGTCCTGTGTATCTTTTATATCGGTAACCTGCACTTTGCTGAAAAAAACATCCGAAAAATATCCAAACTACGTGTAGAAGTAGAAGACCTCAGAGCGGATTTTACCACGCTAAAGGCTGACTACATGTTCACGAGTAAACAATCCGAAGTGGCTAAAAAAGCCAACAAGCACGGATTGAAGGAAAGTATTGATCCTCCATACAAAATCGTATTGCACGCCAATGACTAATCGCCTGACCATATTGCTCAGAGTGCGAATAGCCTATGTATTCGTCTTGCTGTTTTCGTTTGGCATCCTGTACAAGATCGTCAGGATACAAACTGTGGATGGGGGCAAGTGGAAGAAAAAGGCGGAGGCGATCGGACTACAGTACCGAAATGTCAAAGCTACTCGTGGCAATATCTATTCTGACAATGAGAGCTTGCTTGCTACCTCGTTACCGTTCTACAAACTAGCGATAGACCCTTCTATCGCTTCGGACAAGGTGTTCAAGTCAGGGATTGATAGTCTGTCACGTCTGTTGTCGCGACATTTCAAAGACCTATCCGCACAAGATTACAAACGGCGAATCAATGACGCAAGAATAGAAGGTAGGCGTTACCTGCGGCTCAATCGCCAGAAGATAAATTATCTGGCAAAAAAGGAAATGAACGATTGGCCCATCTTTCGAGAAGGGCGAATGAAAGGCGGGGTATTGTATGAAAAGGTGGATGAAAGATTTCACCCTTTTTCGTATTTAGGGTATAGAACCATAGGGACGACAGATGAAGAGAACAGAGGAGTAGTAGGGTTGGAGTATAGCTTTAATCAGTACCTCATGGGCAAGAGTGGAAAGGCTCTTTATCAGAAATTTTCTGGAGGGAGTTGGAAACCTGTATTTGATGGTACAGAGGTCAAACCTCAAAATGGACTGGATATCGTATCGACGATCAATGTGGATCTACAGGACGTGGCTGAGTCAGCACTCGTCAAGGCACTCTATGCCAATGATGCGGACTATGGCTGTGTCGTGGTGATGGAAGTTGCCACAGGGGAGATCAAAGCGATATCTAATCTAAGCAAGAACAGTCGCGGAGAATACTGGGAGAATTACAACTATGCAGTAGGTAGTCAGGGTTCACGTGAGCCTGGGTCTACCTTTAAACTAGCGAGTATGATCGCACTCTTCGAGGAGTCGCGCATCAGCCTGTTGGATACAGTGGATACTGGTGATGGCGAAATGGCATTTTATGATCAGGTGATGAAGGATCACAAGCCAGGAGGTTATGGAAAACTTTCAGTGCAAGAGGTGTTCGAAAAATCATCTAACATCGGTACCGCTAAGTTGATAGTCGATGAGTTCGGAGACAACCCTAAACGATATACTGATCTGCTGGAGAAAATGGGATTGACGAAACCACTGGGTTTCCAGATGGTAGGAGAGGGTAAACCGTACATCAAGACACCCGAGGATTCGACTTGGTCGGGGGTGTCACTCCCTTGGATTTCTCATGGCTATGAGTTGACCATGACACCTCTGCATACGCTGACACTATACAATGCGGTCGCAAACAATGGTAAAATGATACAGCCGCTGATCGTCAAGCAAGTGAAGACTGCGGACCGCGTCGTAGAGGAGTTTAAATCCAAAGTCATCAATCCTAAAATCTGCTCAGACATCACGTTGGTCAAGGTCAAAGAAATGCTCGAAGGAGTGGTGACACGAGGTACAGCGAGCAATATCAGTGATTCATATTATCAGATAGCGGGTAAGACCGGAACAGCAAAGCATGTAGTTAATGGTCGTTACACGAGCAAATATTATACTTCATTTGCGGGCTATTTTCCAGCAGAGAAGCCGAAATACAGTGCAATAGTTGTGATTGACAACCCGAAGAGCTACCGCATTTACGGTAGTGATGTAGCGGCTCCCGTTTTCAAGGACATAGCGGACAAAATCTATGCGATCGATATGGAGCTAAACAATCCTTTTGAAGGGAAGGAAGTGATGGCTGGGATATTCCCTGTGATCAGAGCTGGTCATCAGGAAGAGCTGAAAGAAATCTGTAATGAGTTTGGGATATCAAATCACATCAAGGGTGAGGCAACATGGACTAAGGCGAGTATTTCTAACAATGCCATTGCATGGAAGCCGCTCAAATATCAAGACACAGTCGTGCCAGATGTACGTGGGATGACGCTGCGGGATGCACTTTTTATCTTAGAAAATAAACACATCAAAGTGAAGTATTCGGGACTGGGTCGTGTGACTGATCAGTCCGTTTTGCCTGGGGTACGAATCAATGATGATTTGAGTATAGAATTAAAATTAGGATAGTTGAAGTTACTAAAGGACATATTGTACAACGTCAATCTAACATCGGTTTCAGGTAATATGAATCTCGATATCACTGACGTGTGTTTTGACTCTAGAGCGGTCAAAGAGGGTAGTCTTTTCGTAGCAGTCAAAGGGACGCAGGTTGATGGACATGACTATATTGATAAGGCTATAAAGAGCGGAGCAGTCGCTATTGTATGCGAAGAGATGCCACTTTTGCCAGACATGAGTGTGACTTTTGTCGCGACGGCCAATACACATACCGCACTCGGCGTGATAGCTGCCAACTTCTACGACAACCCTTCTAGGAAACTTAAGCTAGTGGGTGTGACAGGGACCAACGGTAAGACTACAACGGTGACACTCCTGTACAGTTTGTTTAGATCCTTGGGCTACAGTGTTGGGTTGCTGTCTACAGTGGAAAACAAGATCAATGATCGTGTGATTAAAGCGAGTCATACCACGCCTGACCAGGTGTCGCTCAACAGGCTCCTCAGTGAGATGGTCGAGGAGAAATGCCAAGTGGCTTTTATGGAAGTGAGCTCGCATGCCATAGATCAGGGTCGAATAGCTGGACTGGAGTTTACTGGCGCAGTATTCATGAATATCAGTCACGATCATCTGGACTATCACAAAACCTTTGACAATTATATCCAGACCAAAAAGAAATTGTTTGACAACCTGCCATCTTCGGCATTTGCTCTGGTGAACCTAGATGACAAGCGTGGGCAGGTCATGCTCCAAAATACCAAAGCGACTCAGTACGCTTTTGGATTGAAATTCATGACCGATTATAAGGCCAAGGTGATCACCAATAGCTACCAAGGCTTGGAGTTGGATATCAATGGCCAGAGTGTGTGGTTTAGGCTGATTGGCAAATTCAATGCATACAATCTACTCGCGGCTTTTGCTGTAGCAGATATACTGCAGGAGGAGCCAAGCGAAGTACTAATGATGCTCTCCGGAATAGAAACAGCACCAGGACGTTTTGAGGCAGTCAATGCCAATTCGGAGGTCATGGCGATCGTGGACTATGCACATACGCCAGATGCCTTGGAAAATGTGCTACAGACCATAGATAGTTTTCGATCAGGAAACGAAAAGGTCATTACAGTAGTAGGCTGTGGAGGAGACCGTGATAAGGACAAAAGACCCGTCATGGCGTCTATAGCAGCTAAGTGGAGTGACAAAGTCATTTTTACTGATGATAATCCTCGCACCGAAAACCCAGACAAAATCATCAAGGATATGATGGGAGGCGTAGGGCCGAGCATGGTGCGAAAGGCGCTTGTCATCAGAGACCGAAAAGAAGCGATTAAGACGGCCTGCTCTATGGCAGACAGTCAAGATATAATCCTCGTAGCAGGAAAAGGACACGAAACCTATCAGGAAATCAATGGAGTCAGACATGATTTTGATGATAGAGCGGTATTGAAAGAAATGTTAGAATTATTCAAGGATTAGCGGATGTTATACTACCTATTTGATTATCTCGAAAGTGAATTTCACCTGACAGGCGCAGGGGTATTTCAGTACATCTCGTTCAGAGCTGGACTTGCTACCGTGCTGTCCTTATTGATCACGATATTCTTAGGGAAGTGGGTCATTAGACTCCTCCAAAAACAGCAGATGGGTGAATCCATTCGAGATTTAGGACTGCAAGGTCAGCTGGAGAAAAAAGGTACTCCTACCATGGGAGGTATCTTGATTATTGCTGCGATTGTTATTCCTACATTGCTTGTCGCGCGATTGGACAATATCTATGTGATCTTATTGATCGTGACGGCAATGTGCATGGGATTGATTGGGTTTTTGGATGATTATCTCAAGATCAAAAAGAAGAATAAAGAAGGTCTGTCAGGCAAGTTCAAGATTATTGGTCAGGTGGCGATAGGTCTTTTCGTAGGGATCACGATGGTCACACATGATGACATAGAGGTTCGGGATTTTCCCAATGCTACCGATACGACATTAGAGTTCAATGAACGCTTTTCCGAATACACTGACGTGGCAAGTACCACTACTACGATTCCTTTTGTGAAGAACAATGAGTTTGATTACGAATGGTTGTTACCTGATTTTTTGGATGAGTACACGGATGTGCTCTATGTGATCATGGTGATTTTTATCGTAACAGCGGTATCTAATGGTGCCAATATCACGGACGGTTTGGATGGACTAGCCGCTGGTACTTCAGCGATCATAGGCGTGGCACTTGCGATACTTGCTTATGTGTCAGGTAACGTGATTTTTGCGGACTACCTAAATATCATGTACATCCCTGGATCAGGGGAGTCTGTGGTATTCGCTACTGCTTTTGTTGGGGCTTGTATCGGGTTCTTATGGTACAACTCTTATCCAGCACAGGTTTTTATGGGAGATACAGGGAGTTTGGCCCTTGGTGGTGTTATTGCAGTGATGGCTTTTATCATCCGAAAAGAACTTTTGATCCCTGTACTGTGTGGCATCTTCGTGATCGAAAACTTATCTGTGATCATACAGGTGAGTTATTTCAGATATACAAAAAAGAAATATGGTGAAGGTAGAAGAGTGTTTTTGATGGCACCACTACATCACCACTATCAGAAAAAAGGAATACATGAGACCAAGATCGTGACACGGTTTTGGACGACAGGTATTCTATTGGCGATTTTGACTTTGGTCACTTTGAAACTGAGATAAATTGACAGCAGACTGGCAACATAGCGTAGCAATATTGGGCAGCGGCGAGAGCGGCATGGGCGCAGCGCGTCTGGCGGTGAGTCACGGGCTATCGGTGTTTTTGTCTGATGGAGGATCGATTGCGCCAGAGAAGACCATTGCGCTCAAGAGCCTGGGTGTAGACTTGGAAGAAAATGGCCATACGGTTGCTGATTTAATAAAATGTAAAGAAGTGGTCAAGAGTCCTGGGATTCCAGATACCGCACCCGTGGTACAAGCGATCAAAGCGGCTGGTATACTAGTGATCTCTGAGATTGAATTTGCGAGCCGCTATACGGATGCCAAAATCATAGGTATTACCGGGTCCAATGGAAAAACGACGACAACACTCCTCACGACACACTTGCTCAAAGGTGCTGGTGTAGACGCTAAATCTGCAGGTAATGTGGGTAACAGCTTTTCAGAGCTATTGCTCGACGGAGATCCAGATGTGGTTGTACTCGAACTGAGCAGTTTTCAATTGGATGATATTGCGAATTTCAAACCTGATGTCGCGGTGCTGCTCAATATTACACCAGATCACCTCAACAGGTACGACTATGATATGTCCAAGTATGCTGCTGCGAAGTGGCGTCTGTTCGAGAATATGACCGAAGATGGGTTGGTGATCTATAATCAAGATGATGAATGGTCTTCAAAGGGTGTTGCAGAGGTTACCGCTAGAAAGCAGGCGATCTCGGTGATGCAGGCAGTGACTTCTGGCGCTTATTTCAGTCAGGGGCAATTGAACTTTACTGAAGAGGAGGAGGTGATTCTTACTGATGAGCTAGCCTTGATCGGTCAGCACAATTATTACAATCAAATGGCTGCAATATTGGCTGCAATGGAACTCGGTGTTTCGTTTCAGTACATCCTCAGTGGACTACAGTCATTTGTCAATGCACCACACAGGTTGGAAAAAGTAGGAGTCGTCAATGATGTAACCTACATCAATGACTCCAAAGCTACCAATGTAGATGCGGTCTACTATGCCTTGGACGCTGTAGATACACCTATCGTCTGGATAGCTGGTGGGGTCAACAAAGGAAATGACTATGCGCAAATCAAGTCTTTGGTTCAAGAAAGAGTAACCACGCTGATTTGCTTAGGAAAAGATAATGCACATCTGATCGATGAATTTTCGGGAGATGTGGAGCAAATTATAGAAGTGTCTTCTGCGGCAGAAGCAGTGACCATAGCCTATCAAAACGCCAAGCCACAAGAGTCCGTGTTGTTATCGCCTGCTTGTGCCAGCTTTGATTTGTTTTCGAACTATGAAGATCGTGGAGATCAGTTCAAACGTGAGGTTTTTGAGTTAAAGACTAGTCAATCTAAAGTGCTAAGAGGATGATAAAGGAGTGGGTAGATAGACATATTAAAGGAGATCCAGTGATTTGGTTCATTGTGATTACACTTTCTGTACTTAGTATACTGGTGGTATATAGTGCCACAGGTACGCTGGCCTATACTCGTATGGAAGGGGATACGGAGCACTATTTGATCAAACATTCGCTACTGGTATTGTTGAGTTGGGGAGCAATGTGGTTGGCACATAAGATCGATTATCGATACTATTCTAAGTTGTCGAGATTGGCACTTTGGCTGTCGGTTCCTTTGCTATTCATCACCTGGAAATTTGGGATGAACATCAATGAAGCATCCCGTTGGATCACGGTTCCATTTATCAATCAAGCCTTTCAGCCGTCAGATTTGGCCAAATTTGCTCTCATCGTAACGTTGGCATCTATGCTGGCCAAGCGTCAAGAAAATATTGAGGATATCAAGGAGTCTTTGATTCCTATGTTGCTATGGATTGGTTTGATCTGTGGCCTGATTGCGATGACGAACTTGTCTAGTGCGGCACTGATTTTTGTGACTTGTATGGTGATCATGTTCATAGGTCGAGTTCCTGTAAAATACCTTGCATTGCTTGTACTGATTGGTGTGTTGGCGGGTGCTACTGCTTTGGCAATTGGTCAACGTGGAGGTACAGCAGTCAGTCGTATTGAGTCTTTCTTGTCGGCTGATGATATACCATTTCAGGCAGAGCAGTCTTACATCGCGATAGCCAATGGTGGTTTGGTGCGGTTCGCTCCAGGAAAGAGCCAGCAGAAGAATTTTTTACCTCACCCTTATTCAGATTTCATCTTTGCGATCATCGTGGAAGAATACGGAATGTTGGGAGGTGCTTTGGTCTTGTTTTTATATCTCGCCTTGCTTTATCGTGGGATGAAAATCGTGTCTACGAGTGAAAAGACCTATGGTGGATTGCTTGCGGCAGGACTCAGTTTCGCGCTGGTGATGCAGGCTTTGGTCAACATGGCTGTGGCAGTAGGTTTGGTGCCAATTACTGGTTTGACCTTACCACTAGTAAGTATGGGGGGGACATCTCAGTTGTTTGTAGGTGTAGCGATTGGGATTATTTTGAGTGTGAGCAGAGGGGAGTTAGAAGAGACAGGCACGACCCAGTCGGGGAATCAAGTCAGAAATGAAAAAATGGAATTAGCATAATGTCAGTAGAAAGAAAATATCGCATCATGATCAGCGGAGGAGGTACCGGAGGGCACATCTATCCCGCGATTTCTATTGCCAATGCCTTGAAAGAAATGCATCCAGATACCGAATTTCTGTTCGTAGGAGCGAAGGGGAAGATGGAGATGGAGAAAGTACCTGAAGCTGGTTATAAAATTGTCGGACTGTGGATCAGTGGACTGCAGCGTAGCTTGAAGTTGTCGAATTTGATGTTCCCGTTCAAAGTAGCGAGTAGCGTACTGAAGTCTTACGTGCTGCTCAAGAAATTTAAGCCAGATGTAGTGGTTGGTGTTGGAGGCTATGCCAGTGGTGCATTGCTCTATGCAGCCAGCAAAAAGGGCATACCGACTTTGATCCAAGAGCAAAATGGACTAGCAGGACTGACCAATAAGCTACTGGCCAAACGTGTCGATAAAATCTGTGTGGCCTATGAGGGAATGGAACGTTTCTTCCCGAAAGAAAATATAGTATTCACTGGTAATCCAGTGCGCAACGATATCCTCAATGTCTATGAGAAGAAAGCACAAGGGTTAGCACATTTTGGACTGAGCAGTGAGAAGAAAACTTTACTCATCATCGGAGGTAGTCTAGGCGCACGGACCATTAACAATGCTATGGCAGAAGGAGTGGAGCGTCTACTACAGGAGGGCTTTCAAGTGCTGTGGCAGACGGGAAAACTCTACTACGAAGAGATGATGGAGCGGACAGCAGCCTTGGCATCTGACGAATTGAAAGTTATGCCATTCATCAAGGAGATGGATATGGCTTATGGCGCAGCAGATGTGATTATCTCTCGTGCAGGTGCCTCGTCGATTTCGGAGTTGTGCTTAGTCGCTAAGCCAGTGATTTTTGTACCATCTCCGAATGTGGCAGAAGATCACCAAACTAAAAATGCCATGGCTATGGTGTCTAAGGAGGCTGCTGAGCATGTTGCTGATGACGAAGCACCAGAGCATTTGGTGAGTGAAGCGATTATGTTGTTGACAGATGTCAATAGACAGGATCTTTTGAAAGAAAACTTAAGGCTATTGGCTAAGCCACATGCCGCTCAGAATATAGCGAACGAAGTAATTGGTTTGATCAAATAATGAAGTTAGAAAGCGTACATAGCGTATATTTTTTAGGGATCGGAGGGATCGGTATGAGTGCCATTGCGAGATGGTTTCATGCGAATGGTTACACCGTGTCGGGCTATGATAAGACCGCTACTGTATTGACCAAACGATTAGAGGCTGAGGGCATAGCGATTCATTATTCTGATGATGTGGAGCAGATACCTGCTGCTATCAAAGCAGACAAGTCGACTAGCTTGATCATCTATACGCCAGCTGTCCCACAGGATCTGAAAGAACTTATTTTCTTCCAAAATGAAGGCTATGTATTGCACAAGCGTTCTCAGGTGTTGGGGATGCTGACCGAGTCTAAGTTTACCATCGCAGTAGCAGGGACGCATGGCAAGACGACTACTTCGTCTATGGTGGCGCACTTGCTCAAGTCTGTTGGGGTGGATTGCTCGGCATTCGTGGGAGGTATCATGACCAACTATGATTCTAACCTGCTCATCGGTACGAATAACGATGTGATGGTCGTAGAAGCGGATGAGTTTGACCGTTCGTTTTTGACTTTACATCCCGATATCGCCATCATCACAGCGACAGATGCCGATCATTTGGATATTTATGGAGATAGAGATGCGCTCAAGGATTCGTTCAAGGCTTTCATCCAAAACATGAAAAAGAACGGTACGCTGTTCTTAGAAGAAAAGGTAGCACAGGATCTGGATGCCCAGCATTTGGACAATGTCTCAGTATTTACTTATGGGCTGGAAGGAGGAGATATTCAGTCCAAAAACTTGACTATCGATCAGGGAGATTTTTGTTTTGACTTTCAATCCAAAGATCGTCAGATCAAAGACCTGAGATTGTCTATGTCAGGTTTTCACAATGTGTCCAATGCCATCGCTGCATTGGCTGCTACGGTACATTTCGAAGCGAATAATGCACCAGTTCAGAAGGGGTTGGAAAGCTATCGTGGAGTGAAGAGAAGATTCGAATACATCCTCAAAACGGACGACTGTGTGTTTATCGATGATTATGCACATCACCCAGAGGAGATCAAAGCACTGTTGCATTCGGTCAGAGCGATCTTTCCGACTAAGAAAATGACAGTGGTTTTTCAGCCGCATTTGTACAGCCGTACACGTGATTTTATGGATGGTTTTGCGGAGAGCTTGTCACTGGCAGATCAGGTGTTGTTGTTGGATATCTATCCAGCGCGAGAACTGCCGATCCCTGGGGTGACTTCCGAGGTGATCAAAGAGAAAATGACGACTAACTCTGTTTTGTCTTTTCACAAGGATGACGTGCTTGGATTTTTTGATGCAAACAGACCAGAATTGGTTTTGACCGTCGGGGCTGGAGATATAGATACATTGGTACAACCGATTAAAGAAAAGCTAGAGAAATGAATTGGTTGATTAAAATATGGAAATCGTTTCAGTTTGGACTGATAGCATTTGGACTCATCGTCATCATTGGATTTACGAATACCAGACATCAGGACAGACGAATCAACGATGTGATGATCAGTGTGGATAATCAGTTTCACAACTATTTCATCGACCAGCAGGATGTGTTGGATTTGATCAATGCAGAGGGGAAAGATTATTTACTGAGCAGTGATATAGGAGCTTTGGATTTGAAAGAATTAGAGCAACGGATAGAGAGTCACCAGTTTGTAGAGGATGCACAGGCGTATTTGGACCTGAGTGGCAACTTGTCCATCGATGTGAAACAAAACCGTCCTATCGCTAGAATCATCAATGGCAATGGAAAGGATTTTTACATTGGCACGAAAGGAGATGTTCTACCTGAGTCGTCACATTATACGGCGAGAGTGATCCTGATAGAACTAGAGAATCAGTATTGGTTGTCAGAGTTTAATATCAAGGATTCTAAAGGAGGAGAGGAAGTTTTTGAACTACTAAACTACCTGGTGAAAAACGAATTTTGGCGTACTCAGATTGCTGGAATGAAGATAGAAAAAGATATGGATATCGTGCTTTATCCGCAAGTAACGAAACAAGAGATAGAATTTGGAAAGGCTGAAGAATTAGACAGCAAGTTCAGGAGACTGGAGACTTTCTACAAAAAAATACTGCCTTACAAAGGCTGGAATACATATAACACCGTGAATTTGAAATTCAAGGATCAAATAGTCTGTAAATAATAAATGGTATGGAAAACAACGACATTATCGTAGGTCTCGACATAGGTACAACGAAGATTTGTGCCATAGTCGGTAGAAAAAATGAGTTTGGCAAACTTGAGGTTTTGGGCATGGGAAAAGCGGTATCTGATGGTGTCATCAGAGGAATCGTAACGAACATCGACAAAACCATCAATGCCATCAAAAAGGCGGTAGCTGAGGCTGAAGAGCAATCAGGTATCGATATCAGAGTGGTCAACGTGGGTATCGCTGGGCAGCATATCCGTAGTTCTGTACATCACGGGTCTATCATCAGACACACGTCGGATGATGAGATCACGATAGAGGATGTCAATAGACTGAGCAACGATATGTACAAGATCGTGATTCCTCCAGGGAGTGAGATCATTCATGTCATGCCACAGGATTATATCGTGGACTATGAAGAAGGAATTAAAGACCCAGTAGGGATGTCTGGGGTTAGGCTAGAGGCAGATTTTCATATCATTACTGCTCAGACTAACGCCATACAGAATATCAACAAATGTGTGAGACGCGCAGGTTTAGAGATTGAAAATCTTGTATTAGAGCCATTGGCATCTAGCCTTTCTGTACTCAGCGATGAGGAGAAGGAAGCGGGTGTATGTTTGGTGGATATTGGAGGCGGTACTACAGACATCGCGATTTTCCATGAGAGTATCATTCGTCATACCTCTGTGATACCATTCGGAGGCAATATCATCACATCTGATATCAAAGACGGGTGCAACGTACTCAACCATCAGGCAGAAATTTTGAAGACCAAATTTGGTCAGGCACTCTCTGAGATGGCCAATGACAATGAAGTCGTTTCCATCCCAGGGTTGAAAAACCGTGATCCAAAGGAAATCTCAGTGAAGAACCTCGCACGCATCATCGAGGCGCGTATGGAGGAAATCATCGAGATGGTGCATACCAAAATTATTACCAGCGGATTTGAAAACAAATTGGCAGGTGGAATAGTGATCACAGGTGGTGGTTCGCAACTGATTTCTAGCAAGCAGCTATTCGAGTACATGACTGGGTTAGATGCGCGTATAGGTTTTCCTAACGAGCACTTGGGCAAGAGCAAGATCGAGAGTATCAAATCTCCGATGTATGCTACATCAGTAGGACTGGTACTATGCGGATACAAAGCACTAGACGATCGTGACCATAGATTCTATACAGAAGACTTAGCGGTCAAAAGCTATGACAAGCGCAAGCAAGTCGATGCAGGATCGGACAGCATCTTCAAAAAAATATTAGAGAAAACGAAGGGCATCTTGATTGATGATTTCGAAGAAAGAAAATAATAGCCTATTCGCCGAGAGGTGAGGGTGGTTCTATGAGGCTCAACAGATTAGAGCCGCTCAAAACAGCTATTGAATTAATAATTAGTAAGACAGAATTAAACTAAAACAGACATGACAGAAGGTAGTTTTAAATTTGATTTGCCTATGCACCACAAATCGATCATCAAGGTGATCGGCGTAGGCGGTGGCGGTAGCAATGCCGTCAATCACATGCACAACCAAGGTATCACCGGTGTAGAATTCATCGTGTGTAACACCGATTCACAAGCGCTCAACGTAAGTGCTATCCCGAACAAATTGCAGATAGGTGTCAACCTAACAGAAGGTCTAGGCGCAGGTGCTAATCCCGAAAAAGGAAAAAATGCTGCCCTAGAGAACAAAGAAGAAATTAGAAACATGCTCAACGAGGACACGCGCATGGTGTTCATCACGGCAGGTATGGGTGGAGGTACTGGTACAGGTGCTGCACCAGTAATCGCTCAGGTAGCAAAGGAGCTCGGTATCCTCACGGTAGGGATCGTGACCGTTCCTTTCAAGTTTGAAGGAAAGAAAAAAATGCGCCAAGCGATGGCGGGCGTGGAATCACTCAAAAACAACTGTGATACCGTCCTAGTCATTCTCAATGATAAGCTGTTGGAAACCTTCGGAAACCTGTCGCTCAATCAGGCTTTTGCACAGGCAGACAACGTACTAACCACAGCGGCCAAAGGTATCGCTGAGATCATCACCGTCCCTGGCTATGTCAACGTCGATTTTGAGGATGTGAAAACGGTCATGAAAGACAGCGGTGGAGCGGTCATGGGCTCCTCTGAGACCTCTGGAGAAAATAGAGCCATCAGAGCGATCGAGGAAGCGATCAACTCGCCACTACTCAACAACCAAAATATCAAAGGAGCAGACAAGATATTGCTATCTATCATCTCTGGTGATCAGGCGGAGTTGAAAATGGATGAGTTGACAGAAATCACCGATTTCATGCAGGATATCGCTGGAGACGAAGCAGAAGTGATCTTCGGTCACGGTGTGGATTCGTCGCTAGGTGATGGCATCAGAGTAACGATTATTGCGACTGGTTTTGATCAGTCTACAGCGCAGGAGCCTGAGATCGCGGAGATACCTGTGCAAAACACAGTGGCTCCACAGCCTACGCCTACACCAGATCCAGTACCTACCCCTAGAGAAGAGCCATCAGCAGATAGCGACATTGATAAGAAAATCTATGAATTGGACAGAGATACTCAACCACAGATCGAGTTGTTCTCCAATGAATTCAATACAAAAACACGCGAGGAAAAGTTCGAAGAGGAATTTAAGCTGAAAATGAAATCATTTCAGTTCGAGAAGCCAGAGCAACGTGAAGAACCAGAGGTGTTTCATAGATCATTCACACCTTCGTCTGAGGAGAAAGATGAGCAATTCGAACTAGAGATGAGAAGTCTCTTTATGGAATCTCAAAAGAAGAGAAACTATGAAATAGAGGACGAACCCCTAGAGGAACTGGATGGTATGGCACACCCTCCATCACGAAAAATTCAACTCATGGAGCAGTCCGAGCAGAGAAGACAAAAGCTCAATGGTCTGCATGATAGTACGGAGCAAGTAGATACATCCTCTTTCAAAGAGAAGTTCGATGTGCCTGCCTATCAGCGAAAAAAGATAGACCTCAAGAATGTACCTATGTCCTCTGAGAGCTTCGTCTCTAAGTACAACCTGAATGAAGATCAGCAGTTAGGGGGTAACAAATTTTTACATGACAATGTGGACTAATCTGTCAAGATAATCCACCGTCAAAATACAAAGTGACAAGTCAAGCCAAGGGGATTTCTCCCTAAGGCATCGGACAGATGGCTTGAAGCTTTTAAAAGCAAAACTTCGGAAGTTTATCCACTGGCCCATGGGCGAGCTGGGTATAGGTCTGAACGTTTATTTTCTGTCAAGTTTTCTTCTATGCGGGATGGTTTGGGCTTTTGAGCGAGCACATACCTCCCGTCATAGTTGAGAATGCTACTCCAAACCTTTTGCCCGATCGGGCATATCTCATCTCCATGGTTTTAAGATCACTCACGCACAGTGTATTGATTCTTCTCTCGTATCTTATCTAGACTTCATTCGTAGACTATAGGAGTATATTTTTTGAAACAAAAACAACCCGTTATGAAATCCACCAAGAATCTAATAACAGTAGTCGTTATAGCCACAGCTTTGATATCCTGTGAGACGAGCAAAAAAGAATCTACTACTGCCAAGGTAGAGCAGAGCTCAGAGAAGTCGTCGAGTGAAACCAAGATAACACTGACTCAAGCTCCTCCATCTACTCAATTTCCTGATGCCAGGTTGACTAAGAAAGATGTCAAGATGAGTAATCAGGACACGAGTTATCAAGTAGACTATAGTTTTGATGTTGAGAATTTTGAGGTAGGAGCACAGACGACTGGAGCAGCTAATCGAGGGATTGCGAACTCTAGTAAGGGACAGCATATTCACTTTATAGTCAATGATGGTCCCTATTCGGCGCATTATATGCCTGGAGCGTCAGACCACTTAAAGGCAGGTAATTATGCCGTATTGGCGTTTCTCTCCAGGTCCTATCACGAAAGTGTGAAGAACAAAGATGCATTTCACCTCGAAAATCTAAAGGTCGGAGATGTCGAAGAGAAAACAATAGACCTCAGTGCTCAGCATATGTTTTATAGTAGACCGAAGGGAACGTACTCAGGTGCAGATACTAAGAAAGTGATGCTTGATTTCTACTTGGTCAATACCACACTATCTCCTACAGGCAATAAAGTTCGAGCGACTATTAATGGCGAAGAATTTATGATCGACAAGTGGGCACCTTATTATATAGAAGGATTGCAAAAAGGTGAAACAACGGTCGAATTAGAACTCGTAGATGCGAAAGGAGAATTTATCGAAGGGCCATACAACAAGGTCAAACGAACAGTAACGCTGAAATAGTCACTTAACGATATTACAAGTAGCAACAGAGGAATGGGTATTTGAACCGATTCCTCTTTTTTTATGTTGCTCATCTGTCTGGAGACTATAGATTAGTTAGGGTTTACGCTCACAGCAGTTAGTTCATCGATCATCGCTGAGAGGCTGTTTTCTTTTTTGATTCGAATGTAATGGCCTTTGCCTTCCTTGGCGAGCTGTTGCAGTTGCTTTTGGTTATCGATGCGACTACCAAATCCAAATACGGTGAACACGATTCCTTCTTTGTTACCAGTTCGGATGAGTTTATGTGTCTCTTTGGATATCTCAAAGCCTCCGTCAGTGGCTAGGATGATGCGGTTATTGCCATCAGGAATGTATTCCGACTGTGCGAGTTGATAGGCAAGTTGAATTCCTTCTCGGGCATTGGTTTTCCCTTGGGAGTGGAGCGAGAGGAGTGTACTGATGGCTTGCTGATCGGTGAAGGATACATTGGTCAGTACGGCATGCGCATCGTCGGAGTAGACGACTACCGTGAGCCGGTCATTTTCTCTCATCGCGGTGGATAGCTGCTGGATTGCTTCCTTGATTAGCGGCATCTTGGTGGGGTGATTCATGCTGCCCGATGCATCTAGTAGCAGGACGGTATGGTTATAGGCATAGCCTACCATCACCACTACAGGATTCGGAGTAGGTGCGGTCAGCGCTGGACGAACCATGCGATATAGCCCAAGTTCTTTGACCGTTTGAAGCAGGTGGGCAGGCACTTCGAGCATGTCGTCTTGAGCACTGATTCGTGCGAAAGCATTGTAGTGCTCGACAGCTTGGTTGTATTCATTGACGATGATTTCATAGGCTGGTGGGGCATATGCTGTTACGGGTTTTGAGTCGTGGTAGGCTTTCATCATGCGGTGGAGCTGGTCAACTACTTTGTCATAGCGATGGGGAGCAGAGTTGCCGTTGCTGGTGCCTAGATCACGGATATCTCCGAGGTTGTTTGCCCGTTGCTCTTGGAGGCGTGTGAGCATTAGTCCAAGCTGAATGGTGTCAATTGGGTTTTCTGCGGTGAATGAACCCGCTCTAGTCATTTCCAAAAGTTGATGCGCAGTATCTAGTGCACTTTTCATGGTGGTAGCACTCACTACCCAAGCATTCGTTGGGGACGGTGGAGGACAGTGTTTTGAATGAACACGTTTGGCTAATAGCTCCATGCCCAATGCAAGACGTCTATAGTTTTGACCAATCTGATCCAGCTCGTATAGCCTTTGGTAGACTTGGTTGACAGTGGCAGTGTCTTCTACAGAAGGTTGATTTTGTGTCAGTTCGTGTAGTTGTTCACAGATTGTATTTTGCACGACCTGCAGATTCCATAGCGAGTCAAATAGGAGCGAAAGACTATCTCGATGCGGAGTAGGGATGTTTTTTTGCAAGGCTTTGGCAGCTGTGTACTGAGAGAGAGGTAGTGATATGGGTTTTGCATAGAAGCTGTTGACCTTTCTGACCTCTGCTGATGAACTCAATTTTTGATTAAGTTTTTGATTGTAATAGTAGTACGTGCGGGATTTTCGATAGGTAGATTTGGTACACCGATTGATGACATCTAAGTGTTCGTTTAGTGCCTTGGTGATTTGTTCGGGAGTTGTAGACAGGATGTAAGAGCTGGCCTGAACCTTAGTCACACACACCAGTAATGTCAAAATGGGGAGTAGGAAAGTAAGCGTTTTGGTCGAGCTAGACGATAGGGTCATGGAGTAGGGCTAGTTGAATAAATATAGGTCGTGAAGTTAACAATAGTGCAAGACAAATAGAGAGACAGACCTACTTAAACCCCGTTCTCAAAACTTCAATCTCTAACATGGAAGTAGTAGATCTTGTGCGTTGACTCTTGGTTTGGCAAAAAACCATAGGCCCTGTACGAACCAGGTTATGAATGATACATGTTGTCATCGACAATAGTTGGATCGCCTGCCCTTTTTTAAGTCGTACCTACATGAAGAGCTCTCAAAAATTTGAGTTGAGCACACTCCCTGTGACAAGTCACTAGGTATCGGACTTGTCGCTTCTCGGTAGTTAGGTGCAGGGCCGAATCGAAACAATTGATCCCCACCTGCGGGAGGGGCAAGCCACATCGTCAAATTGGAGTTCTACCCCTTCCAACGGACCTCAGTCATACATGGCCATTTGACGAAAAATTTTGAGTGCCCCATTGTTCTGTCTACGCCATATTTTAAGTGTCTTGCCTGTGTTCACCCCCGAATACTCATTCATTCGCCAAACCGCAATGTGGCTTCCATACTCAAGGACATACCCATTTAGTTCGATGATTTTGTCCGTTCTATTTTGGAGCTTTTCAAAAACGGGCAGTTCATTGACGTGTTGGTCGAGATAAGTATCCAGCTCTTCTTTCCCTTCATAAATCGGATTGTTGCTATAAATGAACATCCCATCCTCGGTAAAAAACTGAGCCCACAGCTTGGCATCTTTTTGTGGGATTGTCTCCACCATCAGCAAATTGAGTGCCGCCAACTCCAGTGTGATGTCACTGTTGACAGGAAGGTGTGGTTGATAGGCCATGATTACAGCCGGCACATCCTCAAAACGCAACTGATCTGCAAAATCCACAGCATGATTGTAGTTCCACGCTTGCGAGATTAGTTTCATCTCCCCATTGCTTGCCCTCTGCCAGACATCCTGGTATTTGCCTGCCAACTCGAATTGGCGTAGCTGCGGATCTGTCATTTTCAGGTTGAAATACCCCAATTCAATGAGTACATTGTCAATACTTAGAACCTCAATTACCTCTCTTTGGTAGGACTGAATGTCAAACTTGTCAAAAAAAGCTTGGTAGTAGTCGGAGCTATTCTTCTTGCCCAAAACAGTCCGTTGAAACTCAGGCATTAGCCTTACCTCTTCCGAAGAAGCTTTGAGAAGTGCATCAATGTCTTCGTTTCGAAATGCCTTTGAGAAACCAGCTCGAAACCCCTCTAGGAAAGAAGCCGTCTGCGCATCCACTGCTGCATCGGCCACTTGAGCCACAGAAGAAAAGAAAAAAGCATTGAAACAGATCAATAAAAGAAAAGCTTTGGAGAGAGAAGGGACAGGCATTTTGATTGGTTTTTGGAATGGTTTCTATTCGTAGTACATATGTATCTAAAGGTAGTGCCAGAATCATAAAAGCTAAAGTGTCGCTAGAATTAATTTACAGGCCGAGGCTAGAAAACTAAATGGATGAGCCAATTCGACATAGACAAAACCTAAAGGCGCCATACGAGTAGCGGATTATCAAGGACTTATTTACCGAGGGGAGATAGAGCTTTTTAAAAAATATAGCGGTTTAAGATAGTCCTCAAACCGCTATTGCATTTATACATTGTTGGCAGTTGTTTTTTTGTCGGCTAGTTTTCCTGCTCAAAAAATCGTTTGTTCATTGTGGTAATTACCGTTTCAATTCCATCTTTTTACAACCACTCATATGCTGTTGTAGCTAGATTGCCAGCGACTCTTGGTATCCGCTAAGACCTAAAATGAAGAAGGGCGTTCGCCCGTTGTTGGTATTGTTCCCATGGCAGCTGACCTACCCGAAAATTACAAAAGGCAGCGCACATTTCAGTTTACCCGAGACGTGCCGACCAACTGGGAGGATCCCAAAGTACTCAACGCCAAGATAGGAGACTACCTGACTGTGGCGAGAAAGTATCGTGAAAGTGATGACTGGTACCTCGGGAGTATCACAAACGAGGAATCCCGTGAGTTTACCGTTTCGCTGGATTTTCTAATGCTAGGAAAGCAATACAAAGCCTACGTCTATGTAGAGGGCAAAGACACAGATGTTGATTTAGCTGCATCATTGAGCCTCAGCAACTATAGCTATCAGATATTAAAGAAGCGTTAATTAGGTTTTTCAGTAACGCGTACTGTTCAAAACCCGACCTTAGTCACGTCGGGTTTTTTTGTTGTGTATGACAATTATGTCAGCGACGCAGAGCGGTTTGATAGGTTAGGAATTGTTTGTCAGTTGTTTATGTTTTGTTTTAGATAAAGAGAGAACAGACTTCTATTTGACATTTGGGAAATGGTCTTGATTTTAATTCATTGCTTCATTTTGAGTCCCCCCGATAGCCTATATCTTTAGGCTGCTAAAACTAAAATTATGAAACTAAAAACACTATTTGCCATCGTCGTACTGATGATGGCTGGCCTCAGTACGTGGGCCACTACTCAAAACCCATTTGCTCGACAAAGTATTAGCCTCAATGGCCAATGGAGCTACATCATCGATCCCTACGAAAACGGCTTTTACAACTATAGACGACAGGCTTTCGACCAAAGTGATTCGGGTGCTGGCGGATACTATGACAACAAGGTGCCTGCACACCCCAATGAACTGATCGAGTATGATTTCGAACATGCAGCAGTGATGGATGTCCCTGGGGATTGGAATTCGCAAGTACCAGAACTGGAGTTTTACGAGGGTAGCGTATGGCTGTTTAAATCTTTCGAGGTAAGCCCTCAGACGGACAAAGTATACAAACTCTACTTCGGTGCGGTCAACTACGAGGCGCATGTCTATTGCAACGGCAAGAAAGTAGGAATGCACAAAGGCGGATTCACGCCTTTTGAGTTTGATGTGACGGACCTGTTGGTAGACGGGGACAATTTCGTCGTACTCAAAGTAGACAATACCCGTCATCAGGACGAAGTGCCTACGGTCAACACGGACTGGTGGAACTATGGTGGGATCACCCGCGATGTATTGCTTTTGGACCTCCCAAAACAACACGTAGCTGACTATGTCCTACAGCTCAACCCACAAAACAACCGCGAGATCAAAGGCTCTGTGACGGTAGCAGGGGGACAGGCAGGTGACAAAGCGCAAGTAGCCATCCCAGAACTCCGCATCAACAAGGAGGTGACGCTAGACAAGGACGGGAAAGGTAGCTATGCTGTCGCTGCTAAGAAGGTGAAGTATTGGAGCCCTGAGAGTCCAAAACTGTATGAGGTACAAGTGTCCTACGGACAGGATGTAGTCCAGGATCAGATCGGTTTTCGTAGTATAGTGACAGCGGGCAAGGATATCCTGCTCAATGGCAAATCGATATTTCTCAAAGGTATTTCTATCCATGATGAAAATCCGCTGATAGAGGGTAGGTTGAGATCCGAAGGAGACATCCGCATGATGCTCCAGTGGGCGAAGGAACTAGGCTGCAATTTTGTCCGCCTGGCGCACTACCCACACAACGAAAAAATGGTGAGAATGGCAGAGCAAATGGGGCTCATGGTATGGGCAGAGGTGCCAGTGTACTGGACGATCTCTTGGGAGAACAAAGAGACTTTTGCCAATGCCAAAAAGCAGCTGACAGACTTGATCGAGCGTGATATCAACCGAGCTGCTGTGATGATCTGGTCAGTGGGCAATGAGACGCCGGTCAATGCGCCGCGTCTGCAGTTCATGGGCGGACTAGTCGATCACGTGAGAGGCCTAGACGATACACGATTGGTCGCGGCAGCTCTGGAGCTAGAGACCGTAGACGGTGTGATGAGCTGTCACGATCCACTGGCGGAGAAGATTGATTTGATCAGTTTCAACGAGTATGCGGGCTGGTACAGCAGCCATGCCTTGGATAAGCTGACGGATATCAAGTTCTCGTTTGATCAAGACAAACCGGTGTTTATCTCAGAGTTCGGCGCAGGGGCACAGCCAGGCTACTACAGTGCGGATCGTGTGCGCTGGTCGGAGGAGTATCAGGAGGATCTCTATATCAACCAACTCAAAATGCTGGAGCAGATCGATGGACTCAGAGGGATGACGCCTTGGATTCTAGTGGATTTCAAATCACCACGCAGACCACATGCCGTCTATCAGAACTTTTGGAATCGCAAAGGCCTCATCAGCGATACTGGCAAAAAGAAAAAGGCATTCGCTGTACTACAGCAATACTATGAAGGTAAGTAACCGCAGTAAATACTGAATCCTAGCGGCTGTTTCATTTCGGGTGAGGCAGCCGCTTTTTTCTGATAGGGTAGGGAGATGCTGGACACTTGATGCCCCTCCTAACTTACCAACATGGAAGGGTCAGTTTACCTTTTTCTTTTTTGAACTAGCAAACACCCCATAGGTTACTTTGCTTCATCCCAATGGATCACTTCGTTATTCAGGATTCATTGTTTGGAATTCGTGATTGTTTTTTCATAAAACAACCACCTAGTTATAAATCATTGGAAGAAGAAAGGACCTGGTGGTGTGAGAGGCGCACTGGCGGTCATTTGACCGTCAGCCGTCTACTCAATTGTAGCCAGTTTTAATTCCACATCCCATTTGATTCAGTCAAAACAATAGGGTTTTTATCCGTAACCAGTATCGTCTGTTCGTGTTGAGTTACATATCCACCTTTATTTCCAATTAAAGTCCAACCGTCATTTAATTCTACAGCAATAGTTGATTTTGTAGAGATAAAAGTCTCAATAGCTACTGTTGTATTTTTTTTAAATCTTTCTCGGTTTGTTCTAACTCTATAATTTAAAATATTTTCAGGTGCTTCGTGTAAACTTCTTCCAACTCCGTGACCCGCTAAATTTTTAATCACTTTGAATCCAGATTTTTTTGCTTCAGTTTCTATTAAATAACCAATTTCAGAAATTTTTACTCCACCTTTGATATTGCTTATTGCTTTGTGTAAGATGTTTTTAGAGGCATTTACGAGGGGTTGGTGATTATGAATGTCTTTTCCAAGGACAAAAGAACCTCCATTGTCAGACCAAAAACCATTCAATTCAGCTGAAACATCAATATTTATTAAATCACCTTCTTTTAATATTTTATTCTTAGATGGAATTCCATGAGCGGCTTCTTCATTTACACTAATGCAAGTGAATCCAGGGAAATCATAAGTTTCATAAGGTGCTGATTTTGCCCCGTAGCTTTTTAAAATTTCACCACCATATTCGTCCAATTCTTTAGTAGACATCCCGACTTTAACATATTCTCGCATCAATTTTAGTGTAGTTCCAACAACTTCACTAACTTTTTTCATTCCTATTAATTCAGACTCTTTTGTTATTGACATCTTATGTTTGTTTTAATTGGCGACAACAACCGGATAGGTGACATGGTGTCACATATCCGCAATGTATCTTTAACTAATCTAGTAGATTTTTTATGGTTGCCAAACCTTTGACTGCTGCATGGGGGTAAATTTCTGTGGTTCGTAACGAATTATGCCCCAGCAAGGTCTGAATGTAGCGCAAGCCTGTGCCAGACTCTAGCAAATGCCCGAAAAAGTAAAGGGGAAAGGAAACTATGGGGCTTGCAAATTTTAGCTATTGAAGCTGCTCTTGCAAACGATTCCAGACGATTCCCCCTGCAGCCTACGAGAAGGTTTCTGGGCACTCGGATTTGTCCCTGACGTGGGAAGGAAACTATGACGCTAAATACTGTCCTGCAGGCTGTAGAAAGGGTCTGTTTTTGTCTTTTCAAAAAACCGTGCAGGTTCGTCTCTAAACCTGCGCAGATTCGGAGCAAAGTCTGCGCAGGTTTGTTCTAAAGTCTGCGCGGGTTCGGAGCAAAATCTGCGCGGGTTTCTAGTAAAACCTGTACAGGCTTAGCATAAAGTCACAGCAGGTTTGTGGCAAAGTATCAGTAGGTTTTTGGTAAAGCCTCAGTAGGCTTGGGACAAAGTCTGCGCAGACAGATCAAAAGAGGTGTCTATAAAAATCTGAAATCCATATTATACGTAGATGCCCCTCATGAGCTCAACGAGTATGCCGCCCCTCTGACTCCTCTGGTCGTAGCGGACGCTACGACCAGAGGAGGGTGTTTATTCTTGATGTTACGTACTCAGCTGATTTTAATTTTGCTTGAAATTCCTCTTTCAGTTATTCCTTGTTAGTAGATCTGTTCTCCATGAAAGCCAAGCTAAAATTTAGCAGTTGGTTGGATGAAAGCGAGACTGCAAAACTCGATTCCAACGAAGAGGAACTGGGGTGGAGCGTAAAGAAAATATCTGTTAGACGTTTTTAGCGAGGAGCTGGCCTGTAGGGGTAAGGATTGAGAACTGCTTGGCCTGTCCTGACGAAGAAAGGATCTGGTGATCTGAGAAGCGTACTGGCGGTCATTTGACCGTCAGCCGTCTACTCGATTATGTTTTCGTTTAGTATTCCTTCAAGTGAAATTTCGAATTACGCTTTAGTATAGTTGCCATGTAATCAGGTTTGATGTTCATCTTATCAAAGGTTAAAATTAATAGAAGCATCAAAAGTTGCTTATTGAAATTTGGAAATTCAGAGGGGGTCATCTGGTACTCGCAGTTTTTGCATAAATGAGCTAGATTATTTCGACTATCAACAAGCTTATTTATGAATAATTCATACTCAATGGCTATTACCTTTTCTATATGAGTCCTGTTTTTCTCAAGAAACTTCAGGATTTTGTCCTTGAGGGAAGATGCATTAATTTTCTTAATTCGTGTTTTTAGGTAGTCAATAGTATTTTTTTCAATTCCATTCCCCTCCAATATGGAAATATGTTTTAGGTCTTTGGGTGTGAGTTCTCGAGCAATAACAGAAGATGGCATGTCTTTTTCTATCATTTTTTCGAGCGCAAACACTAAATCCAAGAATGTGCCTTCTGGATTAGAGTTTTCACATCTCAATGCTTGGACTATTTTGTCAATGGAATATTCATGGCTGACTCTTATGGTTTGCCAACACTCGAAGAAATTGGTGAGCTCTGTTTGCTCCTTAAGTGAATTAAGATTAATGAGAGGTTCGTGAAAGCTAGGATTGTCTTCACTATGTGTTATGGGGTCAATTCTTAGATTTCGTCCATTCCTATAACAATAGTAACTTTTTTCATCAGTAGAGTAAATTGTAATAGGTGTTGTTATCCTAACATCAGTTCCAATCAACAAGACAAAAATATCTTCAATTTCTTTTAGGAAAGTGAAAACTTCACTGAAGGTGAGATGTGTTTTCATGTCACTATAAAGCCATGACTCTTGCTCAAGTTTATACTCAGCATAAGGATTTATTAATGGGACTGAATGAACATGAGTCACACGTAGTTCAAAATCCTCATTTTTGAATAAAATTAGATCATCAATGTCTTTGGTTATCCTTTTGACACCAGCGACTTTCTCTCCTTCGTAAAAAGACTCAAAAACATTGATTCCTGTCCAGACTGTTAGGTAATCCATGCGAAAATTCAGCGCATTGAACTCAATTTTATTCTCTGGATCTCCTGTTAGTATATGTGTCGGAGCATAAATAAAGTATTCGAAGTTGATAAAGTCGGTCCGATGAATAGGGTGTGGCGGTTTTAGTTTGCAGTTAAAAAAAATGCAAGATTCACCGTTGTCTAAATGTCCATAAATCAGCTTAACATTTGGTTTGTAGTCCTGTTTTGTATGGAAATGACCAAAAAGATCAATATAGGCTGTTCCGTTGAGAAATTTCAAAACACCGAACACAATGTTCTTTTCCTCACCAGGAATTAGAAACTCTCCTTTGTAGGCTTTGTTAAATTTCATAGGGATTCACTAATGAAGCACAACGCCAAGATATGGTGTCGTGGCGTTTTATATTTTGTTCGTTTCGGATGCTAATATAGCCGAATCTGCGATTCGGCTCATACATTTTTGATTCCTCATGAGGCGCAGCGCAGAATCGGCGGGGCTTGCAAAAACAGCTGTACTCTCCATTTCCGCTAAACCGCCATGCATCTCATATCAATTGTTACCATTCTTTTTCATTTGAGACATTATGAGTTTTTCAATTTCATCTTTTTCAGGGTTTCCCTTAATGGCCTTCAGGGTTCGTTTATAGTCTTTAGAGCTATAGTCTGTAATTGCGCCTTTATTTATCAGCAGTTCTGTCATTAATGCAGTTGAATATTGACCTGCAAACATCAATAATGTCCAATTATCAGTATCCCTTATGCTAACGTCAGAACCAATATCTAAAAGTTTTTTAGAGATGTCATATTTATTGTTTCGTACAGCAAAAGTTAGTTCACTCCAATTGTACTCATTGACTTGGTTAATTTTAGCTCCAGTTTCAATCAGAAGGTTTACACTTTGTAATTGGTCGAATTTAATCGCGTACATTAAAGGTGTCCAGCCATCCGAATCGCTCAAATTGATATTCGCTCCTTTGCGAATTAGTAAAGAGGTAAGTTCAGGCTGCTGATTTCCTATTGCCATCATTAACGGAGTTATTGACCGGTCATCAATTCTGATGTTAACATCCGCTCCTAAACTAATTAAGTTCTCTGCTACAGAAGTATGCTTGTTACTTATGGCTAGAGCTAGAGGCGTCCAATTGTCTAAGCCAACAATATTAATTTTCGCACCGTTATCAATGAGTAGTTGAGCAATATCTGGTTGATTAAAATTCAATGCGTACATTAAAGGAGAGTCTCCCTTCCTGTCGAGTTCATTGATTCCCACTTTTTTATCTATCAAAGCTTTTGCACTGTCGGAATAATTGTTTCTTATCGCAAAAAGCAATGGAGAAATACCTTTGTAGTAGTAATCATACCCTTCTTTAAGTTCCTTGCTTGCGGTGTTATGAAGTTTGTCTTGGGAGAAAACAGAACTAGCAACTAGTAGAATAAATAAAGTGAATTGGATTTTTTTCATAATGCCGAAAATTATGCAATCAATGAATGGTAACGCCTTGATAAAAAACGTAGGGATTGAATAGCACCTTGCTTTCATTGACCTACGAGCCAAGACCGATTTCTAAATTTAAATTATACTTGGCGGACTCTCCAGAATCCGATGAATTTTCGAATTGCAGGTCAGCCCTATGTTTATTTATCTTTTGTTATGTGGCTTTTTTTCGTCTTTTGTCAAGTTCAGAAGGCATGATGTAGAGGTATTTTATGAGTTCTTCGATGAAAACAATTATTTGGTTAGAATCGTCTTGCGTTACCTCTTCGAGGGGATCAAAATGTGCTCCAGAGTTACCGATCAAGCGAACTTCCTTTGCCCAATCCGATAATGCAGGGCTCAGCACCCCCTTCTTAGTTAGAGATTCAAGTCTGTTCGCCAATGTTCCTTTAGTTTCTCCCTTATCATGAGCAATTGCTTCGAGAGTTCTTCTAGCCATAACTGCTGACGATCGATAACATTTTACCGCATGAGTTATTCGTGATTCGTTTAGTGTTGAGCTGATTTGGTCAGGTATTTCTTCTGAGTTCTCAATGTTCAGAAATGGCCACCAAAAGAGACCATTCCAAGTAATTCTACCACCCTTGAATTCACTGGGATCCTTGGAGTCTCCAATTAGACGTTCTTCAATTACAATTGTTGGTTGATCGCAGTTTCGGCAAACTAGAGAACTAACCTTATCAAAGTAGTCTTTGTTGTTTTCTACGTAATCGCTTATTCTGGTTACTGTGCTAAAGGTTGCAGGGAGTTCACCAATGAAATCAAAACTGGATTGCTTGTTACACCTCGGACATAAACCTTGTGGATTGCTGGAAGTTGGGAATTCACTGTTATCTACAGGAAGTTCCTCATTCCTCTGACCTTTTCTTGTGTTCCTTGTAAAGTAGTCTCTAAATCCCATTGCAGTAATGCCACATAACAACCGGATATGTGACACCATGTCACATATCCGCATTATATTTTTTTAATTCTTTTTCTTATCAAAGCCTGCTCTATTCAATGAATCTGATGTGAAGCATGCTTTGAACTGTAATGGAAAGTAAAATAGGGTAATAGATCGAAAGTGACAAGACGAACGAGGTGCTGACACCTCCAAAAACCTGACAGAGCACCAGTTCATATTCCATATCGCTTCAAAAACCTGACGGGAGGCCAGTTCAGATCCGATTTTGTTTCAAAAACCTGACGGAACAGCGATCTGGATAGTGAAGCGCGTCTAAAACACATTTTTAGGACTAGGAGGGGGTTCGCCACAGAAAACGGCGGGTTCACCACAAAAAGTTGCTGATTTTTTTCGCAATGAGATTATTTGTGAAAAAAAGGAAATGAAACAGCACACTATTTATCTCATCTTTTTACTCACCACCCCTTTGCTGTCCTGGGCTCAGAGTATTTCACCACATACGCTCTCTAGCGCTAATGCGTCTACTGTTGGATCTTCGGCTATGCTGAGCTGGACAGTAGGGCAAACTGTCTCCTACAGCGCTGGTGATGATAATGTACTGATATCGGGTATTCACCAGCCAATACCGAGTCAAGTCATGGAGGTGTTAGAAGTTATCAATAGCGCTCACACGACGATAGAAGTCTACCCTAACCCTACAGTGGATTTTGTCCAGATAAAAGAAGGGAACAATGAAGTGACAAGCGTGAGTATATACAGCCTTGATGGCAGAGAACGCTATGAGTTTGACGACTGGAAGTCGAACCTAGAGGGTAGGATAGATTTTACCGAAATGGCAGTGGGGGTCTATGTCCTCATAGTCAGAACTGACCAACATATATACGAACACAAAATCATTAAGAAATAGAATTTTCATAAATCATAATCACATAATCATGAATAGATTATTTACACTAATAACAATCTTCCTATTGGCGCTGGGATCTGTAGCTGTCGCCCAGACTTCTCAGAGTCTGGATTATCAAGGGGTCTTAAGAAATGCTGAGGGGGAGTCTATAGCCAATAAGTCTGTCGAGGTTAGGTTCACTCTTTTGTCAGGTGGTGAAACTGGCAGTACAGTGTACGCGGAGGAGCATACCATTAGCACGAATGCCCATGGTCTGATTCAGGCCAAAGTCGGGAAAGGTGCTGCTCTTTCTGGTGTGTTTTCAGCCATAGATTGGAGTGTAGCCAATTACTTTTTGAAGGTAGAGGTTGATCTCGGTAGTGGATACGAAGATTTTGGCACAGCCGAACTATCAGCTGTGCCCTATGCGCTGTATGGTGAGGATGCTGATGCTGATGTGACCAACGAACTTCAAAGTCTTTCACTCACTGGATCAGTATTAGAAATAAGTGATGGAAACGCTGTTGATTTGGGTTCTTTAGGTGCAAACACCGATGATCAAACGCTTGCCTTAGCTGGGACGGAACTATCTATTTCTGATGGGAATACCATCGATCTAAGTAGCCTTCAGGATGGTACAGGGACAGACAGCCAAACGATGAGTCTTTCAGATCATACGCTCACACTTGAAAATGGAGGTGAGGTTGATCTTTCTGGGTATTTGGATAACAAAGATGAGCAAAACTTGAGTTTGGAGGGTGGTAGCTTATCCATATCAGGAGGAAATTCTGTCGATTTGGGAGTCCTTGGTGCAAATACAGACGATCAAGCCATTCGCCTTGATGGAACCACACTTACATTAGAAGATGGCGGTACGGTGGATCTTTCGGCCTTCATGGATGATACAGATACCAATACGCAGCTTTCCGAAACAGAGGTGGACGCATTTGTAGCCAACAATGGATACCTGACATCAGCGTCAGACGATCAAGCGATAAGTCTGGAGGGAAATATTCTTACCCTTGAGGATGGCGGTACGGTGGATCTTTCGGCCTTCATGGATGACACAGATACCAATACGCAGCTTTCCGAAACAGAGGTGGACGCTTTTGTAGCCAACAATGGATACCTGACATCAGCGTCAGACGATCAAGCGATAAGTCTGGAGGGAAATATTCTTACCCTTGAGGATGGCGGTACGGTGGATCTTTCGGCTTTCATGGATGATACAGATGCTCAGGACTTGGCCGACGTGCTTGGAAATGGAGCTGATGCCAATGAGACTACCATCACCAACTTAGCTGATCCGCTAAGTGCCCAAGATGCGGCTACTAAAAACTATGTAGACAGCCATGACCTAGGCGCTTTCTCAGAAACAGCCGATGTGATCTCCGCTGGAGATACAAATGATAATTTTGTGTTCGGCTCTAGCCAACTCGCAGATGACAATACTACGAGTGACGACAATAGCCGCATGTTTTTTGACAAAGGCAAAGCAGCCTTTAGGGCAGGATCAGCGAGTGCAGATCAATGGGATGATGCCCATGTAGGCAATCACTCGGTCGCACTAGGTGCCGACAATACAGCTAGTCAATATGCTACTGCAGCGATAGGAAATAACAATGAAGCCACTGCCAGTGGAGCCATCGCTATCGGTACTGATGCGAGGGCGACGGAAGAATACGCCATCGCAATAGGTCAATACAATAATGCGAGTGGATTAAATTCAATCGCAATGGGGTATACGACTACCGCGTCTGGATCAAACGCTACTTCTATTGGGTACCATACCACTGCTCGATCTGAAAGCGAGCTTGCGGTAGGAGCCTACAATACGGACTACATACCTGCAGGAGATGATACCGATAGAGCATTCGTCATCGGAAACGGGGAATCAGGAGCCAAATCTGATGCATTTACAGTGTATAAAAGTGGAGATGCTTTATTAGATGGTAATTTGTCTCTTGATGATCCGACGGAGGATGCACATGCTGTGACCAAAAGTTATGTAGATACGCAGGTCGCTGGTGCCAATACCAATGCAGAGGGTGATTTTGAAATTGCCAAAGCAGCTACAGAAGTAGTTGATGTAGATCAGCCGACATCTATCGGTAATAGCGTTTCTACAGATTTTGGGCAATCATTCATCGTTAATAATTTAGGTGAATTAACACGAATTGAATTTCAGCTGACTCAAATGGACCCTAATTCAGATTTTACCATTTCGGTTTATAAAGGTGAAGGATATGGAGGATCTCAGCTTATTTCAGAAGCCGTTACATTGGCTTACAATCCTGAAGTATCATCGCATCAATTTTCTACTCCTATCTCGGTAGAACCTGGCAGTACTTTTACATTTAGAGTAGTGGCTGGTGAAGATGCCAATATAAGGGCTGGAAGTGCAGCCGCTAATGTATATGATGATGGCGCCATGTACCATAACGGTACTATACAGCCAGCAAATGACATTAAGTTTAAAACATACGTGAAGACGCCTGCAATAGCCGGATTACTGGTCGATGATAATTTCAATGTGGGAATTGGCACAAAATCACCTCACGCAAGTGCCGCATTGGATATATCATCTACAGAAAAGGGTCTCCTCATTCCTAGAATGACCCCTGCAGAACGAGATGCGATATCCTCACCGGCCGCAGGATTATTGGTTTACAATACAGAGGATAATGAAATCAATAAGTACAATGGATCAGCTTGGGTAGGCGAAACGGTAGATACGGATACGGATGAGCAAAACTTGAGCAATGTACTTAGTCAAGGTGCCAATGCCGGGGGTGTTGCCATCACGAATCTGGCTGATCCAAGCAATGCGCAAGATGCAGCGACTAAAGCGTACGTGGATCAAAATTTACAGTCATACGATTCCCAAGGCAATATCAACTTCGAAGTGTTGGATTACGCAGGGTCATCATCATTAAGCGCGCACTTCAATCCTTCTAATTATAATGCTCAGCTACCAGTAGAAACGAAAATAGGCCAGTCGTTTACAGCCGAAAGCTCAGGTGTGTTAACCAGAGTAAGAATGAGGTACGCCGTTCAAAACAATTCGCAGGGTACCTATACTTTAACGATCAGAAGCGGACAGTCATTATCAGGTACTGTTCTTTATACCGCCACGATCAACCCCTCAACCTCCAATCAATTGGTGACAGCCGATGTGACATTGTCGGAGGAGGTGAACATAGTGGCCGGTCAAAAATATACAATCAGTATCGCCATCTCGGATACATCCTATAAAATATACATGATAGCAAATTCTGGAGATGAATATTCAGGTGGTATAGCTATGGGCAACGTTACGGGTAATTTTACATACGGTGACAATTACTTTCAAACCTATGTGATAGGGAAGGATGAACCCAAAACCGCTATTCACGCCAATAATGAAAACGTAGGGATATTTACAGACACGCCAGATGCGAGTGCTGTGCTCGAAGTTAGCTCTACCACAGGGGGATTCTTGCTACCTAGAATGACGACAACAGAGCGTGATGAGATAGCATCTCCTGCTGATGGTCTGATGATATACAACACAACAACAAGCAAGTTTCAGGGAAGAGCAGGTGGTGCTTGGGTAGACTTAAACTAAAAAAGTACTTAATCTTATTCTCTAAATTAAGGAAACCGGCCATTTTTGGCTGGTTTCCTTTATTTTCGAAACATGCAAAAACTGACTTACATTACAGTCTTTCTGAGTCTTATTTGTTTCCCGATTTTCTCGCAGAACAAGCTGACGATCAATGAAGAGGGGCTCCCTCCTATACAGCATTACAGCTCAGATACCTATCAAGGAAATGATCAGGTTTGGGATATCATCCAAGATGATCGTGGACTAATCTACATTTCTACGACGTCCTCTTTGAATGAATTTGATGGTGAAACTTGGAGATCCATCCCGATCCAATCAGGACAAATTGGATTTTCATTTACCAAAACAGAAAGCAATAGAATATACCTCTGTGGATGGGATATGATAGGTTATCTGGCACCAGACGCCAGTGGACTCATGCGTTTTCAGTCTTTGAAAGAAAAGTTACCTACAGACCTGCACTTTGGTGTGCTCGGTTTGGTCAAGAGCTACGGCAGTAAAATTGCTTTTTCGGGAAGTGAGTCCGTGTTGATATATGACGAAACTACCAAGACGTTTTTGTATGAAAATACGGATCAAGTAAGTAATGCCCTTTTCTTAATGGATGGAACAATCAACTTTCATGTCAGAGGCAAAGGGCTGGTGCAATTGGATGCAGATACCTTATCCGCCACGCCTAGAGGTGATTATTTTAGGGATATTGTGGTTTCGGGTGCAGTTCAAATAGACGAGTCGGCCGTCTTGATTTCTACCTACTACCAGGGTATTTACTATCATTCGGTGGATACGACTTATGAGATTGAGGCTTTGAACATGCCCTATTATAAATCCAAGTATCCGAATTCTGTTTTTAAAATTTCCGATGCTTACTATGGCATAACGCTGTTGCAGGGAGGGCTGATCATCGTCAATGACAAATTCGAACCTGTCATTCATCTCGATAAATCCAATGGACTGACAAATGAGGTGTATCGCGGATTTGTTGATGCTTCTGACAACTTATGGCTGGGGAGCAACGAAGGCTTGTTCAGAGTTGATATTTCTTCTGCACATTCCATCATTGACACACGCCTTGGTGTGGAGGGCAATGTATTGGATGCGAAAATCATCGATGACCAAATTTATGTTGGCACTTCGCAAGGTATCTATTCCCGTCCGTGGCGTCCCACAGCGGCCGATGAAATAAAGCTAAAAAACAGAGCGTTTAGTCGGGTGAAAAATTCCGAACTGTACAATGAGATGATGCTGGGTGGCAAAAAACAGATTTTGACAAAATCAGGAGGTACGACTGGCGTCATAGAGGAGGATGAATACAAAGTACTATTGACCCAACGGTCGGATCAAGCTTATGCTTTGACGTACTTGCGGGATTCCGCTTTTGCCATCACTTCGGGGGTAAGTGGGAAATATGTAGAATTATTTGAATATACAAACAGTAAATGGACACATCGAAAGACCTTGTTTTCTGATAGTCTGCCTGATAGCGCACTTAAATTCAGATATGATGCCAAGTCGGGCAGAATTTGGGGCGCGAATTTGAAGCACATATTTAGCTTTAACATCAACAGCAGCATGGATTCGATAATAAGCTACAAGCAGTATACGGTGAAGGACGGAATACCAGATGAAGAACCGCCAATGCTTAACTGGATTGATTCAGAAATAGGTTTTGGTGCCAAGGGTGGTTTTTATCGATTCGACTCATCGCGAGAGCAGTTGGTCAAGTCATCTATATTTCAGGATGTGTTTGATGATGTACAATTGGTTACCCTCACTAAGGAATCCGATGCTGTTTATTGGTATTCATCTGACCACTATAAAAAAGGGAGGGTTCAATTTACCGAGCAAGGTCATGCCACTTTGGATTCGGGTGTTTGCAACGTACTGGAAGGCAATAATCAATGGATTGAATATGTAGAAGGTTTCGGCGCATTGGTAGCGGGGAGTACTGGACTTTACATCATTCCCAAAGGGAAAGAAGTCAATTCAGCATTCAATTTTGATCCGTTGATTCGACGTGTGAAGGTCATTGCGAATATGGACTCGACGATATTCAATGGTGTCTACATGGACGATGATCCCCAACCCGTAACGCTCCATCCTTCGATGAATGCATTTCGGTTTGAGGTATCTGCGCCGTATTATCGCTACGCTGATCAGAACTTGTACGCGTTTAAGCTAGAACCCTTCGATGAAGAATGGACCCAATGGACTGATTTGAATCAAAAGGAATACACCAATCTGTCACCCGGTCAATACACTTTCAGTGTGAAGGCGCGCAATGCTTTTTTTGATGAAAGTGCCGTGGCTAAGTTTGAGTTTGTGGTCGAAACTCCCTGGTACCAAACGCTTTGGATCTATGGTTTGTATTTATTGCTATTAATAGGACTGATCTATTTGATCGTGGGTTGGAATACCAAACGATTGAAGCAGGAGAATGTAAAGTTGGAAGGAATCATCGAGGAGCGCACCTCCGAGATTCGCAACCAAAAAAACATCATAGAAAAAGCCCTACTAGAGCGAGAGTCGCTACTCAAAGAAATCCACCATCGTGTCAAAAACAATCTCCAGATCATTGCTTCTCTGCTCTACCTACAGTCTGGAAAATTCGAAGATGAGGATTTCAAAAAAGTGCTGGAAGAGGGACAGGGCAGAGTTCGTTCGATGGCTTTGATTCATCAAAAACTATACGAAAATGACGATTTGAAGAGCATTCCTTTTGGGGAGTACCTGCAAGAGTTGGTGGGAGAAATCAGGGCTTCATTTGGTATGAAAAACGTGCAGCTAAATATAAAAGCTGATAATGTGTTTTTTGATGTGGATACGGCAGTTCCTCTTGGTCTGATAGTTAATGAAATTGCGACGAATGCATTTAAATATGCTTTTGATGAAAAAGGAACTGGATCGTTTAGCATTTTTCTGTCTAAGGAAAATGGAACCTATATTCTCAATATCAAAGATGATGGGAAAGGGCTTCCTAGCGAGATTGATATTCGGAAGACCAAGTCTCTGGGGTTACGGTTGGTTCGAATGCTCAGCCAGCAATTGGAAGGGGAGTTTAACTTTGAGACCCATAATGGAACGAGCTTTAAACTAGAATTTGCGGCCTGATGAGTAAAATCAAAATACTGATAGTAGAAGATGAGATGATCATCGCAGAATCCATTTCCGATATGCTAGAAGAGCTGGGGTACGAAGTGACGGAGATCTGTATCAGAGCAACAGAAGCTTTGAAAGCAATAGAAAGGGAGATGCCAGATTTGGCACTTTTTGATATTCAACTCAAAGGTGAGGAAACGGGGCTGTGGTTGGCCGAACAAATCAGGGAGAGAAGGGATTTTCCGTTTGTTTTTCTAACCTCCTATGGAGATAAAAAAACCATCGATCAGGCAGTCAACCTTTCCCCTTATGGCTACTTACTCAAACCCGTAGAAAAAGGGCATTTGTATAGTGCTGTGGAGGTCGCTATCAAAATATTCACAGAACAAGCAGGGGACGAGGAGAGTGAAATGGTGGTGGTTCGTGATAGTTTTTTTGTCAAGGAAGACTATCAATATGTCAAAATCAGCCTAGATGACATCTGCTACCTCAAATCGGACAATAATTATTTGGAGATATATACCCCTACAAAACGGCATATTATACGCTCTACTTTAAAAGATTTTTTGTCTCAAATAGGGGATAAAAAATTTATCCAGGTACATCGGTCCTATGTAGTGAATGCTCTTAAAATAGATTCATTCAATAGCTCCATGGTGCAGGTAGGGGCTTATGAGGTGCCGATGGTCAAAAAATATAAAGATGTACTTGTCAAAGTGTTTAATACAATTGCTTGATGTAGTATCAATTTTGATTGTTACTAGTACTTCTATCATGTAGATCACGGTTGCTACTCACTTCCCAAATTCAGCAGGAAACATCCTAGGTCAACTCCCCAAATACAAAAAAATGTGCTTGTCACTAAAAGCAACTAGAGATCCCAGTAACAATGTTTCCGTTTGTCTTATTCTTCCTTTTATCAATCATCTGCTGGTCACTCGCTTAAGAGTCGTCTTCAATTGTTCTCACACTTGAGTTCATTAGACAAGCTATTATGATTTTATAAAATTTTCTAAATCAGCGATTGTGATGTGGTCACGAATGTGGGCACCATAGTGAGCGGTATGTATCTTTTGATCGGTATCAATCAAAAAATCTGCGGGTATCAGTGTCATTGTTGATTTGTCCTTGGTTTTGGGTACCTCGATGGTAGCGCCTTCTTTCATTGCACTGACCGCCCCACTCTGAAAGAAGGTTTTCATCATTTTGAGGGCTGATGCTTCGATACCATATTGACCATATACTTGTTTTTTGGGGTCGCCAATGAGCGGTATCGGCGAAGCTTTCTTGTGCAAGAGGCTACTATTCAGCACCTCGGCAGAACTCTCAAAAAATAGAATCATGTGAAGTCCCATTTTTTCTAGCTCCTCACGGCGTTTGGATAGATCTCTGACGCGTAGATTACAAAACGGACAACTCACATCCCTAAAAAAGCTAAGCAAGACACGTTTGCCTCTGTAGTCTGCCAGCGAAACGGGATTACCATAAATATCTTGAACTTTAAAATCAGGTGCGATTTGTCCTTGGTGTAATTTCATATTTGCCTTATAAGATTGAAAAATAGTGTCGCTCCACAGAATAATATGGAGTTATGCTGATTCAACCCTATCTTTCGGCGAATAGTTCCAATACTGGATTAATTACTCAAACCTGTAACAGGAGCAATGTGATGGTGAGGTGTTATTGATCGTTCTCATAGATCAGCTTGCCATGCTCGTCCCATTCACGGATAATGTAGGGGACGAAATCCTCATCGAAAGGGTCTTTAGAATAGATGATTTCACGTTTTCGACGATTGCGCTGATCATAGTATTCACGCCAGATGCCGACACGATGATCAAACTGATATTCGCCATAAGCAGCCAAGTTGCCACTTTCATGAAAGGCGTAGTAGTTGCCTTCCTTCTCGCCGTAGT
Source organism: Reichenbachiella agariperforans (assembly GCF_900142205.1). Taxonomy (GTDB): domain Bacteria; phylum Bacteroidota; class Bacteroidia; order Cytophagales; family Cyclobacteriaceae; genus Reichenbachiella; species Reichenbachiella agariperforans. The sequence continues at coordinate 1,215,120 of NZ_FRAA01000001.1, read as the reverse complement.
GCACAGGGATGATCTCTTCGATCTGGCGCTCTTCGCGGTTATGATAAGATACAAGGGACTCTTTGGGCCATCCCTTGTAGTATTTTTCTTTGTTTTGAAGGATGTTGTGTTTGTTCCATTCGGACCATCGACCATGCTTGACCCCCATGTAAAACACCCCTTCTTCTAGGATTTGATCTCCTAGCATTTTTTTATAAGGGCCATGTAGTATGCCTGCATTTCCTTCATCTATCTTTCTGGAATTAACGATTTTCCTTCGCCTAAAGTCATACCAATATACATCTCGTACATAAGGTACTGGTTCTTCATACACTTTGAGATAGAAGAACAATTCCAACACTACATTATCTCCGAATCCAGTACGTGTATACCCTTTTCTAGTCTTCTTTCCATAGAAGACTTTACGCTTCGGTTTTTTCTTTTTGAGCTCGATTTCTCGATCTTCTTCCTCAGCGTCTAGATCTACCGTCAGTGGTACTTCGTACTCATTTTCGGTTTGGAGCAGTTCGTCATCACTACCGTACTCCTGAGATAGGGTGGGTAGCGACAGCCCAGTCACGCACAGTGCTGTGGCTAGTAATTTCGTATGTAGCGCATTCCATCTCATATATGCGATATTAATCAAAAAGAGGCTATTACAAAAGCCTATCCCGCAGATCACCTGATTTGGCGAAACTACGACATGTGTTTTGCAACAGCCTCTTCTCTTTATTTCAATTTGCCTAGAAGCGCTTGCTTAGTTGGTGCTCAGCTCTACAGATCTGTTAATGAACTGTGTAAGGGCTTCTCCCTCTAATAATCCCTGTGACAACAAGGCTAAATCATAAGCCTGACGCGCTAGTTTCTCCTTAGCGTCCTCTTGGTCGCTACCGAGTACTTTGGCTACCAATGGGTGATTGGCATTGATCGCTACGTTGTACTGATCAGGCATATCTCCCATCATCATCATGCCACCACCACCTTGGCGCTGCATATCCTTCATGCGTCGCATGAACTCTGGCATGGTCACGATGACTGGCATTTCATCAGAAGCCAACGACTCCACCGCTACCGTAGAGTTCTTGTCATTGATCGCTTTCTCAAAGATCGTTTTCGCCTTCTCTTTGTCGTCATCTGACAATACAGATTCGATTTTCTCGTCTTTGTTGATCAGCTTGTCTACTGTCTCAGCGTCTACACGCTTGAGCTGAGTCTTCTCTAGCTTGTGTTCTAACGTACCAATGAAGTGCGAATCTAACTGGCCATCCATCTTCAGTACATCATAAGACTTCTTCTTGATAGACTGGATGAAAGTGTGCTGCTTCGCTGGATCAGTCGAGTAGAGGTAGACGAGGTTGTCATCTTTGTCTTTCTGTAGTGCTTCGGTTTTGGTTTTGTACTCATCGAAGTTGAAGAATTCACCATCTACGTTTTCTAGCAATGCAAAGTCTTTCGCTTTGTCGTAAAACTTCTCATCACTCAGCATTCCGTACTTTACGAATAATCCGATATCAGACCATTTTTTCTCGTACTCTGCTCTATCTTTTTTGTAAAGCTCACCCAGTTTATCGGCTACTTTCTTCGTGATGTATGAATTGATTTTCTTCACGTTACCATCTGCTTGCAAGAAGCTTCTCGATACGTTGAGTGGAATATCTGGTGAATCAATCACCCCATGCAGCAACATCAAAAACTCAGGCACAACATCTTTTACTTCGTCCGTGATGAATACCTGACGAGAGTACAGCTGAATCTTGTTCTTTTGCATCTCGAAATCATTCTTCACCTTAGGGAAGTAAAGAATCCCCGTCAGGTTGAACGGGTAGTCCACATTCAGATGGATCCAAAACAAAGGCTCCTCAGAGAAAGGATATAGTTCTCTATAAAACGCCAAGTAATCCTCATCGGTCAGTTCCGATGGAGATTTGGTCCATAGTGGCGCAGGATTGTTGATGATATTGTCTTCTTTGACCGTTTTGTATTTAGGCTTGTCCTCATCGTCCTTGCCATCTTCTACTTGCTTGTCTTTCTCACCGAATTTCACTTCGATAGGCAAGAATTTACAATATTTGTCTAAGATTCCCTGTAGTCTCGCTTCGTTCAAGAACTCTGCTGAGTCCTCCATATTGACATGCAAGATGATGTCCGTACCACGCTCAGTTCTGTCTCCTTCGCTGATTTCGAACTCTGTAGAGCCATCACATATCCATCGAGCAGGCTCAGAACCTTCTACGTGAGATAGTGAATTGATCTCGACTTTTTCTGCCACCATAAAGGCCGAGTAAAACCCTAGCCCAAAGTGACCGATGATTTGCTGCTCATCGCCTTTGTCCTTGTATTTCTCTACGAACTCAGTGGCTCCAGAAAATGCGATCTGGTTGATGTACTTCTTGATATCCTCAGCAGTCATACCGATACCACGGTCGCTGATAGTAATGGTCTTGGCTGCTTCGTCAAAGCTAACCTCCACTCTCAAATCTCCCAGCTCACCTTTGAACTCGCCGATTCCAGAAAGTTGCTTCAACTTCTGCGATGCATCGACAGCATTTGAAACCAACTCTCTCAAAAAGATCTCGTGATCCGAGTAAAGGAACTTCTTGATGATTGGAAAAATATTCTCGGTGTGAATCGAAATATTACCTTTCTCTTGCATGATGTATTTATGTTTTACTATTTGATTAAAACTAAAAATTATAATCCCCCTGTGGCAAAACTCATTCCAAAGCGCAAAGCCCGACGATCTGTGACAGGATGACAGAAAACAAAAGCAAGAGTGTCAGTGATCTGTCAAATTCAACATCTACTGAGGGTGGATTTGGTCTAGTTTTTGGGAAATAAAAAATCCCTACCAGTACATCGCACCGAAAGGGATTTTGTAAATCTGTCTATGTTTTCTAGAATCAGTCCAAGTATTTTGTTATGTCCTCGCTGAGTGGCTTCACGTTAGAAGAAAAATACTCGATCAATTGGCCATTTTCATCAACCAAAAACTTATTGAAGTTCCAAGATACTTTATAGTCTCCTTTGCCATTTTCGGATTTACTTGTGAGCCAAGTATAAACAGGGTGCTGTTCATCACCTTTTACATTGATTACTGTCGTCATGGGAAAAGTGACGCTGAATTCTTCGGTACAAAACTGCTTGATCGAAGACTCTAAATCTAGCTCCTGACCAGCAAACTGATCACATGGCATGCCCAGTACGACCAAAGACTCTTTGTACTTTTCGGATAGAGCTTGTAGATCTTTGTACTGTGGCGTGTACCCGCATTTAGATGCGACATTGACGACTAGGACTTTCTTGCCTTTGAACTGGTTGAAATCGATAACCTGATCACTGTCCAGTGCATTGACTTTGAAATTGTAAAAAGAAGACTCCATGCCCGTAGTGGCAAAAAGTATAGATAGTGTTATGATAAGTGTTTTCATAGTGATTCGATTTTAGGGTTGTTCATTTTTTTTATACTCCGAAACCGCCGCAATGGTTATTTAATTCAGCTCTCTCGTGACAGGGTAGACTTTCCATTGCTTGTCATAATAAGGCGATTGCTGGTAGAACCATTCGTAGATCGCACGAGGAGACTGAGCAAAAACACTATCAGTAGCCTTCTTCGATTCAAAACGCTCCTTCAGTTTAGCATCCTTAGCCAACATCTGCTCTGCCAGTGGCTCGATCACATACTCCTCGATGTATTCGGTACGAGAGAAGATACTGTGAAAATACCCCCACTGTAGAAAACTATCCGGTGAATCAGGCTCTAGTAGCAATGCCACCAATCTGCCCAAGGGTTGATCTGTCGAAATGCGCGCAGAACCAGGTGCATAAGTAACGAGTCGAGTCGTCTTGCCCAGTTCAAAATCACCACAACGGACATGCCCCTCAAAGGGCATGGCATTCATCGAAAATTCTTCTATCGTATATTGTTGGACTTGCTGCACTTCTGGTTTGGTGATGATGTCCACCTTTACACCATGGGCTTTGAGTTTATCGATGATCACAGCCCACTCAGCAGGTACCCAATATGCCTTGGGCATGGAGACCACTTTGTTAGGCTCATTCATTCGGCGTACAACTATTTCTTCTTCATAGGGTGTTCCTGTCCACGCGATGTATTCACCATCCGTGATAGACGAAGGTTTCATCTCGGATTTTATCCCTTTTAGTAACATAGAGTCCGCCAATGATTCGCTGAGACTATAGGACAACACCACTGAGTCTGGTCTACTCGCTTGGTCCATTTCCTTGGCTTTTCTTAGTTGTTTTCCTTCCTTGGCTAGGATCTTTATTGTCTGCTCTAACAGTACATAAGTGCCCAATACCCTCTGATTATAAGGTTTTAGTGAGTGATTTTCCACCAAAATACTCGGCACGTGTCGCAAGTCTCCATAAGCATCCGAAAACCTCGGACTAAATTCATATTCGGCATTGCCTTCACTAAAATCCCGGTCATTGAACGCAAACATCAATGGGCCTGGCACGTGTCCGTTAGCGGTGAGTGCTTTGTCTACTGCAGGCTTGAACACACGGTCCAGCCAGAGCGAGCTGTACTGCGAGTGCCCCGCATCCCCAGGCCACCCATAGGTGATATCAAACTGGTAATCTGCGCCATCCGTTACATGCAGATCTAGATAGAGATCAGGCTCATATTCATTGATCACTTGGACGATGGCCTGTACGCCAGCAGTTTCTAATTTAGAATAATCTCTATTGAGGTTGAGGTTTTGCGCGTTGGTACGCCAGCCCATATTTTTAGGACCTCTTTGATTGACTCGGTTATAAGGAGATATCCGTTCGTGTCCATCGGTATTCAAGATCGGAACGAAAAGTAGATTGACTTTGTCTAGTAGTTTTTCCTTGCCACCAACGGCAATATCTCGCAGTAGCATCAGCCCTGCATCTTTGCCATCTATCTCGCCGGCATGTATTCCCGCTTGGACAAGTAGTAGGGGTTTATTACTGTTTTTCAATCCCTGAACTGTGAAATTCTCCTCAGAAGAAGCAATCACCATCACAATATCTCGCTGTTGTTCACTTTCGCCTATCGTTGTGAGGTGGAGCAGAGACCCATTATCCATCAACCTAGATAACCACGCTACGGTCTCTTGGTAGCTAGGCGTCTCCGTCATACCCGACTGCTCGCAATAGGAAATCCATGGATCGTCCTCATCGGCGATCAACAGTTCGCTCATGCCCGTCCATGGCATGACGGGGGGTAGTATTCCCTGTCCCATGACTGGAGAGAGTGTGACTACACAAAGTAATAGAAGCCCACTTCTGAGCAGGCGGCTTATTAGATTGGGATTTTGCATGCCCAAACATACAAAGGAAATAAATGGCTAGGGAATGAAAGTACCACAGGTTTGCGTGTAGAGATTAGATTTTTACATCAGCGTTGAGACAAATATCTAGTGTCTAAATACCCATATATGACATTTACCGAATACGATCAGCAGACTTGACCAATTGTTCGTCTCTACGGATAAATCTGTTGGAGAGAACATTGAAGAGCATCGCGGACATGAACATGTAGAAGCCAAATAGGTAATTGCCCTGTATCTGTGGTAGCAGTATTTTATTTGCTTCGAGAATCCAATAGACGGATAGTCCTAAGGCTACTGCCATCACGAGCGAATTCAGTGCACCGAGTTTGATCTGCAAAAGTCGGTTGTTGAACTTGAAAATAGAGTATAGTGCTATCCCTGCTGCGAGCAGTGCGATGCCTGCGATGTAGTATAAAGGAGTCTCTGTGATGACTTGCTGTTCACCTGTGTCGATATCCATTTTGGTATGCTGTAGTGTGAGTGCTGTCACGGTGACGGTTTCACTCTTTTCAACATCGACTTTATTCCATAGAGGTAAGAAAACCAAGGTTACTAGGCTGGCTGCTACAAAAAACAGAAAGATGGATTGTACTCTTTGTATCATGATAAGGGGTATTCAAATTTTCGGCAAAGCTATAGAAAAAGGCTGTGAATTATGCATCTGCCTTTGTGCTAAGCTTACTGATCGTGTCTGATTCTTTAATTGGCTTTTTGAGTGTATCACTACCTTCTTTATTTTTATTCTTTTTCTCTGACATCAGGTAGTCGTAGATTCTACTGCGGACTTCTTTGGTGGACAGGTTGTGCTCGTACTCCCCATTGCGAGCAGTCGTCAGCTGACCAGTCTCTTCGGAGACGATCACGACCAGCGAATCCGTGCTTTCGGACATCCCGATAGCCGCACGGTGTCTTAGCCCGAAATTAGCAGGAATGTCATCGCGTTCTGAGACAGGTAGGATGCATCTCGCTGCTACGAGCTTGTTGTTGTTGATAATGGCTGCACCATCGTGTAGCGGTGAGTGTTTGTTGAATACGGCCAACAAGAGACGTTTGGAAACGATTGCGTCCATTCTATCTCCAGAGTCGGCAAAGAATTTCAATTCCGAACTCTTCGAAAATACAATCAACGCTCCGGTATTCGTACCACTCATGGTCTTGATAGCGTCTATCAGTGGGGTCAGGAATGTGATATGACTTTCGTCAAACTTGTGTCTCCAAAATTGCTTGACATTCTTAAATAGGTTTCCTTCTTCGAATATCGTCGTACGACCGATTAGCAAGAGGAACTTTCGAATCTCCTGTTGGAATAGGATAATCACAGCAATCACCCCTACACCCATAAATTGTCCTAATATCAGACTCACGAGCTCCATATTGGCAGCTTGTACGACGAGGTAGATCAAATAGAGGAACAAGAAACCCAAGAAAATCTTGATGGCAACTGAACCGCGCATCAATTTGTACACTTGATACAGCAGTATAGTCACAAAGAATATATCAATGATATCTACCCACTCTACTTCTAAAAATCCTATATGAAATCCTAAAATCACTTGTTTCTATTGCTTTAATTGTTCGTATAGCGTCACTGCCTCTTTGGCTTCTTTCACATCATGCACTCGTAGGATTGATGCTCCTTTGATCAGACTGGTCATATTCAGTGCTGTAGTACCATTGAGTGCATCATCAGGCCCGCCACCGAGTGTCTTAAATATCATCGATTTGCGCGAGACACCACATAGTATCGGTGCATCGAGCATCCAAAGCAGTTCTAGCTTGCTGAGCAACGCAAAATTCTGCTCCCTGGTCTTTGCAAAGCCAAAGCCAGGGTCGATGACTATGTCTTTTACGCCCTGTTTTTTCAAAAGATTGAGCTTCACGTTAAAATAATCAATAATATCCGAAACTAGGTCTCCATAGTCTGTCATTTGCGACATGGTCTGTGGATTGCCACGCATGTGCATCATGATATAGGGTGCTTGGAGTGCTGCGACCAACTCAAACATACGATCATCCAGTTCTCCCGCCGAGATGTCATTGATGATGGCAGCGCCTGATTGGATACTTGCCTCCGCTACGTCTGCTCTGAAAGTATCTACAGATACCACCGCTTCTGGAAAGGCCCGTATAATATGTGCTATCGCCTCAGTAGCCCGCAAGCGCTCATCCTCCACCGTCACCTCTGCTGCGCCTGGACGACTGGAGTAGGCGCCTACATCTAGAATGTCTACTCCCTCAGCGAGCATATTTTCTGCTTTGTGGAGAAGGTCTCGGTTGGATTTGATTTTGCCTCCATCATAGAAAGAGTCAGCAGTTATATTGACGATCCCCATGATTTTAGGGATGGACAAATCCATGAGTTGACCTTTTACATTTATAAAATAAGGCGTAGGTGTTGCGATCAAATTGATTAATTTTAGCCGCTCAAAACGGTTGAAAACAGCAAATCATTGGAAGAAAAAACAGTAAGCGAATATAGAGAAGTTATCAGGGGTTGTAAAGATATTTTCGAAAAGAAAACCAAGGACTATGGGACGGCTTGGCGGATTTTGAGAACATCCTCTCTCACCGATCAGATATTCATCAAAGCCAAAAGGATACGGTCTATTCAGGAAAAGGGCGAGCAAAAAGTGCAGGAGGATATACAAGGTGAGTTCATCGCCATCATCAACTATTGTATCATGGCGATCATACAGCTCAGATGGGAGGATGACAGCAAAATGGAAATCCCCTATGCTGAACTCGAGCCACTCTACGATCAAATCGCTGACGACACCATGCATCTGTTGATCAACAAAAACCATGACTATGGCGAAGCGTGGAGAGACATGAGAGTCAGCTCGATGACGGATATCATCCTTATGAAAATCCTACGTACCAAACAGATCGAGGACAACCAGGGTAAAACACTCATCTCGGAAGGGGTAGATGCTAACTATCAGGACATGATCAACTATGCGGTATTTTGCCTGATCAAACTGAGATAGCGAACAACCACAGCAAACAATGACATGGGCAAGAAAGAGAAACCTCCTTGCTCACCAAGCGTAACAGCAAACTAAAAAACAACAAACTATGCTCAAACACTTCAATACAGTCTTAAGATTATTGGTCGGAGGATTGTTCATCTTCTCAGGACTCATCAAAGTCAACGACCCAGTGGGGACCTCTATCAAACTAGAAGAGTACTTCGAAGTATTCTCGGTGGAGTTTGCCAGTTTCTTTCATGTATTTGTACCTGTAGCACTCCCATTGGCGGTAATCTTGGTGGTACTAGAGGTCGTGTTGGGCATTGCCATCATCATCAACTACAAGCCTAAGTTGACGCAGTACACGATCCTTGCTTTGATTATCTTCTTTACCTTTTTGACAGGCTACTCAGCGATCACCAATACGGTGACAGACTGTGGGTGCTTTGGCGATGCGATCAAGCTGACACCTTGGGAGTCCTTTACCAAAGACATTATCCTACTGGTCATGATAGCGGTCATTATTTTCGTCGATAAAAGGGGATCCCAAGATCAATCTGCTACGATGGTGGGACACGGGATTATCGGTGCTACGACCATTGTGAGTTTGGTACTCTCTATCACTGCGATCAATCATCTTCCCTTCATAGACTTTAGAGCGTACAAGATAGGGGACAGCATCCCTGCCAACATGAAACCCTCTGAGCCTTTCATCTACGAATACCTCGTGGAGAAAGATGGTGAAGAATATACCTTCAACGAATACCCTAACGACAAGTCGTATAACTTCATCTCCATGACCCATGTCAATCCAGAGGCTGCTCCGACTATCACTGATTTTGCGGTATGGAACGACGAGGGGGACTTTACCGAAGAGGTGTTTCAGGGCAATAAACTCTTTGTTATTCTCTATGATGTGAACAAAAGCGACCTAGAGGGACTCGCCGAGATCAATACGCTCACGCAGAGCCTCGCCGGAAAAGTAGAAATATTTGCCCTCACCGCTTCTGCTGCGAACACCTACGAAGCGTTTGCTCAAAAAAATCAAATAAAAGTACCCTACTACTACACAGATGCTACAGTACTGAAGACCATCACCCGGTCCAATCCAGGGCTATGGCTCTTGCAGGACGGGACGGTTAAAGGAAAATGGCACTACAATGATGTTCCGAATTACAGCGAAGTGTTAGATTTGCTAAATTTGTAAGTATAAAACACTGAAGATATGAAACATACTACTACTCGTCTCCTTCTCACTGCCCTCGTATTCGTCGGGACACTATCTAGTTGTGACAAGAACAACAACCTCTCACTCTTCTCTGTCAGCAATGACCTAGAACTAGGCCAACAAGTCGCTGCTCAGATCGCAGCAGACCCTACGACCTATTCCATCCTGCCCGAATCAGGTAATGAGGAAGCCTATGCCTACCTCGAAGCGATGACTGACGAAATCCTCAACTCGGGTGAAGTTCAGTACAAAGACGAGTTTGCATGGGAAGTGCACATCATCGACCAAGACGTGCTCAATGCCTTTTGCACACCCGGAGGATACATCTACGTCTACACTGGGCTGATCAACTATCTAGACAATATCGACGATCTGGCAGGCGTGATGGGACATGAAATCGCCCATGCAGATCTCAGACATTCGAGTCGATCGCTCCAAAAGCAATATGGCATCAGCACACTGCTCAGTATCTTATTGGGAGACGGCGGCAATGAAATCGCTGAAATCGCCGCGGGGTATGCCAACGGTCTCGTCTCTCTGAAATTTTCTCGGGATCATGAGGAAGAGTCTGATGCACGGTCAGTAGAGTATCTTGCCAGTACAGACTACGCCTGCAACGGTGCAGCGACTTTCTTCCAAAAGTTATTGGCTGATGGACAAGGGTCGTCTAGTGGACTGGAAACCTTCCTGAGTACACACCCCTCTTCAGATAGCCGAGTAGAAGATATCAACGCCAAAGCAGATGAAGTCGGCTGTAACACTTCTCTTAGTGATGACAATACGAACGGGATGACTTACGCTGAGTTCCAAGCCTTGTTCGCAGCAGAAGCAAAATAGGAGTTTAGACTGCTAGAGTTAAGAACCTACCGAAGATTGAAAAATAGTCTTCGGTAGGTTTTTTTTATGAGCGACACCCTATCCTCTAAAAAGTAGGGGCGTTGAATTTTAGTTTGGTGTAGCTGTTGGATTTCAGTCAGATCAAAACCACACAGACCTTGGCGTAGAGAAAATATTCTTTCTAGCAAAGTCATATGACAGGTCTTTGGTGCGTGAGAATAAATAGACCGAGACACACTGTTGTCTACGAGCGAAAAATCCAGTAAACTTAGGGGAACAACATTAGATGAAAGACCATGAGTGAGCACCCATACCCACACTTGTTTGCGCCATTGGATTTAGGTTTTACGACACTGAAAAACCGATCCTTGATGGGATCCATGCATACAGGATTAGAAGAGACCAAAAACGGATTTGAGAGAATGGCCGCATTCTATGCGGAGCGCGCCAGAGGAGGAGTAGGCCTCATCGTGACGGGGGGAGTAGCACCGAGTCGACAGGGCTGGGTAGGACCGTTTTCTGCTAGGATGACCAAGCGAAAACATGCTAAACAGCACCGAGTCATCACGGATGCTGTGCATGCGGAGGGAGGTAAGATTGCCATGCAGATCCTGCATTCGGGACGCTATGGCTACCACCCGTTAAATGTCGCTCCCTCGGCCATCAAGTCACCGATCTCGCCTTTCAAGCCTTTTGCACTCAGCAACCGAGGGGTGAAAAGTACCATCAAAGATTTTGCGAATAGCGCCTACTGGGCCAAAGAAGCCGGCTATGATGGTGTGGAGGTCATGGGGTCTGAGGGCTATCTGATCAATCAATTCATCGCGGCTAAAACCAATCGTAGAACAGACCAATGGGGTGGTGCGTATGAAAATCGCATCAAGTTCCCCATAGAGATCGTCAAGGCTGTGCGAGCAGCAGTAGGTCCTGAGTTTATCATCATATATAGGCTGTCCATGTTAGACCTAGTGCCAGGAGGTAGTTCGTGGGAAGAGGTCGTGCAGCTAGCCAAAGAAATAGAAAAAGCCGGTGCGACGATCATCAATACAGGGATCGGCTGGCACGAGTCGCGTATCCCGACGATCGCTACGATGGTGCCACGAGGGGCTTTCAGCTGGGTGACGCGAAAACTTAAAGAGGAAGTGAGCATCCCACTGATCACGACCAATCGAATCAATATGCCGCAGGTGGCAGAACGGATTTTGTCGGATGGAGATGCGGACATGGTGTCTATGGCGAGACCTTTTTTGGCTGATCCCGAACTGATGCGCAAAAGCGAGACCTCTCGTGAAGATGAGATTAATACCTGTATAGCCTGCAATCAGGCCTGTCTGGATCATGTGTTCAAACGAAAAATCGCCAGTTGTTTGGTCAATCCCAGAGCCTGTCATGAGACCGAGATCGTAGCGTCTCCTGTCACGACTGCCAAACGCATCGCGGTAGTGGGGGCAGGGCCAGCGGGTATGGCATTTGCCAGTACGGCGGCCGAACGGGGACACATGGTGACGCTCTACGATGCTGCGAATCAGATCGGGGGACAGTTCAATATCGCCAAGAAGATACCAGGCAAGGAGGAGTTTTATGAGACACTGCGCTACTTTGGCAAAAGGCTAGAGCTGACAGGTGTCACGGTCAAACTGAACACTAGGGTAGATGCAGATCAGCTGATTGCAGAGGCGTACGACGAGGTGATTGTCGCGACAGGGATCTCGCCACGTAGGCCTGGGATCACGGGCGTGGATCATGCCAAGGTGATGTCCTACCTCGATGTGCTGCGAGACGAAAAACCAGTAGGCGAACGTGTAGCGATCATCGGAGCAGGTGGGATAGGTTTTGATGTAGCGGAGTACTTGACAGCAGGGGACGAAAGTGCTAGTTTGAGCACCGCGGAGTTCCTGAAAGAGTGGGGAGTAGACCCTCTCAACGAAGTGCGTGGAGGCGTAGAGGGAGTCAAAGCACAGCCGCATGTTGCTGCGCGTCAGGTGACGATGTTTCAGCGGAGCAAAGGCAAGATGGGCGCCAATCTGGGCAAGACGACGGGATGGATTCATCGTCTGGCGCTCAAAGGCAAGAAGGTCAAGATGATCACGGCTGTCGCTTATGATCGGATCGATGACGAGGGACTGCACTATACCCGAGATGGCCAGCAGCACGTGCTGGCCGTAGATCATGTGATTCTCTGTGCTGGGCAGTTGTCGGAGGATCGTTTGGCAGTGGAGCTAGAAGAGAAGGGCGTCAAAGTCAGTAAGATCGGCGGAGCTGATGTAGCTGCCGAACTAGATGCCAAACGTGCCATAGATCAGGCGGTTCGGTTGGCTGTGAGCGTGTGATCGCTAGAGTGAAAAAATAAAGATGAATCTGTGTTTCTGGCTAGTGAGCGAAGATTACTTCGGTATCCACCTGTCGGTAGACGGGTCAAGATTCATTGTTCGAAACCTGTTTGCTAAAAACTAAATCTGTGGATGTTTTGGATGCTTTGTCCTCAAGCCGGACTGGCCATGCCTATGGCAGATAAACGCTTCCTTTTTTCATTGCCAAAAAAGGAAGCAAAATGACTTTGCTATCACTAAACGTTAATCCCTTCTTCAAATATGGATTACCCTAATCGGTATACACGCCATTAGATTTTAGATACAGAAACGAGTTCAATTTTTATCTAGATACTAAAACCTAAATACTAGTACCTGTGTTGGAGGTAAAGGCACTAGTCACGTATGCCGAATGATTATTTAGTGGTCTTCACATACTTTGACTTGACTACTTGTTTGGTGAGTTTTTTGGAGAATTTTCCGATGGCTTTTTCTACTTCACCGACTCTCATTTTGGTATCGCTAGAGAAAAGCGGATCAGTACTGGTCGCCAAGAACAAATCCGACTGAACCTCCATGATGTTGGAACTGACCGTATCGAAGTAGTTGCCATAGGCATAGTCTCCCCAGGAATAGACTCCTGTATTGTTGATGACGACTCCAGAGCTGTTATAGCTCGGGGTACCCGCTCCCGTATATTGTGATTGTTGGTTGTAGGAGTAGGCATTTTGTTTCTCGATATCTACCAGTTTGACGAGTAGTACGCCATCAGCTCCGTTGCGTTTGCTGACTGCTGCGACTTCTTTGGCAGTGAGGTGTTCTGATCCGCCCAGTCGTGTATTGTGACTTAAAACCGTACTGACACCATAGTCAGAGAATTCAAATGCAAGTTCTTCTTCGAGTACTCTACGGTTTTCGATTGTTTGCACCAGTACGATGACGAGTAGTTTTTCGATTTTCGGTTTATCATCCCCGTTTTGGTCTTTTTGTCCTGTAGTTGCGAATAAAGAGCCAATACCCAATGTAGTGATGACTGTAGCCAGTAGAAGTCTGCGAAGCATATTCAATGTTTTTTTAGAATTAAACCCAAAAATAGACATATCCAGTCAGTCAGGATAGGGTGAAAGTCATATTTAACATAAATCCGCGTGAATTACTCTTTGACGACTTTCAAAGAAGGCTCGTTGATTTCGTTGAAGATTCCTTTTTTGTGATTAGGCTCCATCAAAAAAGACATGGACTGGTTGTCCGACAGATAGAGGTAGTTGCCCAGGCTATCCACCTCGTCAAAGTAAAACATAACCGGCTCTGCAAAGATTTGCATTTCGACTTCAAACGTCCGGTGCATCGTGTAGACAATGGCATGGTAGTCATCGCCGACCAAGTAGCTGCCCTCGAACAGCTCTTCGCTCAGTTCTTCGGGTGTTTTTTCTCCGTTTTTTTTGGAAGGGGAGCAGGCCAAAACGAATCCTAGGGCCAACATGAGATAAATAGATTTCATACGCGTAATTCTAGTAGTCGTGAGCGAAACCAGTCATGGATTCCCTCGGGTCTACAAGGTACAAATCGTCACAAGAATATAAAAATGAGAGCACGTATTATTATTAGAGTGAGGAGTAGTTATGAGTTCGTTCACTAAACCACCCTGATCATTGACTAACCCAACGGATTGTTCCACTACG
>NZ_FRAA01000001.1:340802-1200600 GCF_900142205.1 Reichenbachiella agariperforans | reverse complement strand
CACCCGAACCATTGACTAACCCAACGGATTGTTTCACTATGTGAACCGAAGCATTGACTGTCACAGCGGATGGTTTCACTATGTGACCCTAACCATTGGCTAACGGAGACGTCTTAGAAAAAAATGAAAAATATTATATAGGTAGTTTTACTTTTACCAGAATTATTTATCTTCCTTTTTAGAAAAACTAAATTATTCACTAAACTAAACCAACCATGACTAGGATATATAATATCTCCGACGCACGCTTGCTACAGCACACTGGGGTCTTGCTAGAGACCATCAAAACAGATCTACCACAGTTTACAGCATTTGACCCAGACCTAGACGAAGCGCTCATTACCGAGCTATCGGGATTGTACAGCGAGACCCTCGAAGAAGGTGGAGATGATGTGGCACGTGGCAAAGTGGGCGAAAAGACACAGTCCCTCCTCGACGAAATGAAACGCGCCGACAAAGCCACCAAATCGCTGCGCTACTGGGTCAAAAAGACCTTCGAAAAAGACCCTGCTTCGCTCAAGCGCTTCCAACTGGTCAAGTACTGGAAAGTTAGAGATAGACAGCCAGAACTGGTCGTCTATATGAACACGCTAGCTGCCGTCGTGGCGGAGTTGAGGGCACCGCTAGAGGCTGCCAAAGTACCCGTCGATCTCCTAGACAGCGTCAAGTCCATCGCCGATGCACTCTCTGCCGCTGATATCTCGCAGGAGAGTAGCAAGGGAGGCCGCAGTGCAGCCACTCAGGCGCGCGTCACCCGCCTCAATGCCATCTATGACACAGACCGAAAGATCAACAACGCAGCGGAGTTCATCTACGATGATGATCCCGCCAAGCGCGAACGCTACCGCATCCCCGGCAATGCCAAACCAAGCACCGAGGACGAAGAGCCCGAGGGTGAGGGTTGAGACACGCTGAACTACACAAACCAAAAGCGCAGCTGGACGCCATGTAGGGTGGGCAGCTGCGCTTTTCATTATATTGTAGGCAAGGAAATCTATAGATTAAATAAAAACATAGTAGATATAAAGTGCAGGGTGAACTATATTCGGTTGTTAGCCACAATGAAAATTAATAATGAAGGAACACTCCATTGACTATTTAATTGACAGTATATATAACTCAAAAACGAAAGAGTATTTTCATGAAGTGATTCAGTCATATTATGCTAATAGCTATCGGTCTTCCATAGTCATGCTATACTCAGTTGTAATTTGTGATTTGATATACAAATTGGAAGAACTACGAGATGTTTATAATGATGAATCGGCCAAGAAAATACTAATTGAGATAGAGAAGCTACAAAAGACTAACCCAAAATCTTCTGAGTGGGAAAACAAAATTGTTGAGTTAATTTCTGAAAGGACCAAGTTATTGGAAGTGTCTGATGTTGAAAACATTAACCAAGTACAAAAGCATCGACATTTGTCAGCACACCCTGTACTGAATCAAACTTCATTATTATACAAACCCAACAAAGAGACTGTTAAAGCTCACATCAAGAATATGCTTGAAGGCATTTTAACTAAACCTTCAATTATGTCAACTAAAATATTCAATGAGTTGACTATTGATCTCGCAACTAATAAAAATCGATTTTTAAATGATACAGAACTAGCTCGTTTTTTAAATGCTAAGTATCTCAAAAACCTTCGTCAAGAAACAATTAGTGACATATTTAAAAAAATGTGGAAGCTTGTTTTTAAACTAGATAACGAAGAATGTAATGAAAACAGAGCTGTTAATTACAAATGTTTAAATATCCTTTTCGAAATCAACGAAACCGAAATAATTAAACTTTTAAAAGATGAAGAAACATATTTCAACGGAATTATTGATGGTGAATGTTTAAAATTAGCCATTCGGTTTTGTTTCTACCATCCTTCTATTTACAAAGCGCTCAGCGTTATTAATCAGGATCAAATCAACTATGAAATAAAAAGTTCTATAAACCTGCTTTTCATAAGCTGGTTTGCATATGATTCTTTTCAGAATTTTATTGATCATTTAATACCTTCAATCGAAAAAGGAGAGCGCTTTTACGTTGAACAAGAATACTTTGAATTGTTGAAATCACTCTTAAATGATTACGACATGAGAAACGAACTTCTTGACATCTGCATTATTACATTTATTAAAAGTGGATCTTTTGATAGTGCCGATAGAAATTATTACAACAGAATTGATCCTTACTTAAAGGAGTTCTCTTCAGATCAATTGATTAAACTAATTGAGGGAATAAACGGTAACTCACAAATTAATAGTAGAAACCAAGCGAAGTACACGAACAAAAAAATCAAAGAAGTCTGTGATAAGATGTTACCGAAAGACTTCAATTATTCGGAATATTATCACTTTTAAAAAAATGTTGCTAACAAGCTGTGATAAAATCATGCTTGGACAATGCTAGAGGGAAGTTTTCTGCATTATGGCAGCCCCGCCAATTCGCAGAATTGGCCTAATTGAGAAATAAAAAAGGTAATAGCCCATTTCGCAGAGTTGGCTATTTAATAGACGAAACATTATCTTCACTAAAACGCACGATTCATACAGGATCGCTATACACAAGAAATATTTTTCGTAGAATTGCTATCTTTTCGATTATGACAAAGGAATCAAAATCATCATACCTTAACGAGATTAAATCAAGAATTTCTCAAAAAATGCCGAAGGTGATTGAAGAGATTAAGACCTATGAAGACAAGCTCAAGAACGGCCAATTAACTAAAAACCCAAAGACAGCACCTCAGTTTAATGGATAAACCCATTCTAACCGTAGTTGCTGGTTGTAACGGGTCAGGTAAATCATCATTCTCTTCTGCCCTTACCCCCGAAAACACTGAACCTTTTGATTACGACAAGGAATATCTGAATATTTATCGAAACGAGACGGATTCAGATATAAGAGACATTGTTGCTCACAACAAATGCAGACAATCAGAGAATCCCCAGCGGTAAGCGGATAATCTTACCTGTCTGCCGGAGAGTGGTCAGTCTAACTTTTCAAAGCTGTATTTCCAGTCACTGCCAGAGCCTCGGACTACTGAGGAGACAAAAGGCCGAACTTTGGAAAAGATGCTTTCCAGTTTATTGGTATTATTTTCCAACCTATTTTTGTTGCTCGGGTATAAGCATGAGGGACGAATAAAATTTGTGCCTCTAACTAGGATTTAGGAATGAGAGAAATTTATGCAGAGATTATTACCATCGGGGATGAGATCCTGTATGGTCAGATATTGGATACCAATTCGCAGTGGATCAGTCAGCAGTTGGACGACATAGGCGTCAAAGTCAGACGAAAATACTCGATCTCTGACCAGTCGGAGGTGATCAAAACAGCAGTGAATGAGTCGCTCGCGCAATCCGATTTGGTGTTTGTCACTGGGGGGTTGGGGCCGACCAAGGATGATTTGACCAAGCACAGCCTAGCAGCTATGTTTGAGATGCCGCTGGAGCTGAATCAAAGTGCATTGGAGGACGTGGAGGATATTTTCAAGCGATTTGGAAAAGAACTCACCGAGATCAATCGCCAACAGGCCTTTTTGCCCAAAGGCTCGACGAAGATCACCAATGAGCGGGGGACAGCTCCTGGGATGTGGTTTGATAGGGACAAGAAAGTGGTGGTGTCTATGCCTGGTGTACCCTTTGAGATGAAGGCGATGATGACCAAGACCATCTTGCCTAAGATCAAAAAGCGTTTTCAGCTTCCTGTTATTATTCACAAAGTGATTCGTACCATAGGGATCGGAGAGTCGTGGCTCTCTGAGGAGATTGCCCGTTGGGAAAATGCATTGCCTACACACTTGGCCTTGGCCTATTTGCCAGGCAAGGCGCAGGTGCGGTTGCGACTCACAGGTGTAGGAGAGGAGCGCGAGGTGCTAGAGGCTGAGATGGAGGAGCAAGTCGCAGCGCTATTGCCCACGATACAATCCTACGTGTATGGTTTTGGAGACTTGGAAATCGAAGAGGCAGTTGGTGAACTGCTCAGGGCGAAAAGCCTGACTATCGCCACCGCAGAGAGTTGCACCGGCGGGTATTTGGCACACAAGATCACCTCTGTGTCAGGGAGTTCGGATTACTACACGGGCTCTGTGATAGCTTATCAAAATGAAGTGAAGATTCAAGAGCTCAACGTCTCTCCCAAAACCATAGAAAAGCACGGTGCAGTGAGTGAAGAAACTGCCAAAGAAATGGCGGAAGGAATACGGAAAAAACTAAATGTAGACCTAGGAATATCTTTGACAGGGATCGCAGGTCCGGATGGAGGTACAGAAGAAAAACCTGTAGGTATGGTATGGATGGCAATATCCTTTGGTGGGACAGTTAAAACGCGAAAAATTCAATCACCTGGTACGCGCATTCTCAATATAGAATACAGTGGTGTCAAAGCCCTAGACTTCATCCGTCAAACGTTAATCGAAGCGTGATTTTTAGGCTGATATAGCCTATATTGCGGCATATTCCCAAAAAATGAAATTGACACGGTTATGGCTCATGTAGAAATGGTAATGCCCAAAATGGGTGAAAGTATCATGGAAGGAACGATCCTTTCGTGGTTGAAGAAAGTAGGAGAAAATATAGAACAGGATGAGTCTGTTTTGGAGGTAGCTACTGACAAGGTAGACACAGAAGTACCTTCTACTTACTCGGGTGTATTGCTCGAGATTTTGGCCAACGAAGGAGATGTCGTGGAAGTAGGGAAAGCCATTGCTGTCATCGAAGTGGATGATAGTCAAGTAGCTGCGAAAGAAGACGCTTTGGAGGAGGAAATCGCTGCTGCAGCGGCTGCCGAAACCTTACTCGTCGATGCAGTAGAAAAACATTCTGCTGCTGCAGTCAAACCAGCAGCACCTAAGACCCAAACACAAAAATCTGAGGTAGGTAAGTTTTATTCACCACTCGTGATGACGATTGCACGCGAAGAGGGGATCAGTATCCAAGAATTGGATAACCTACAAGGGACAGGCAAGGAAGGTCGTGTCACCAAACGGGATGTCATGGCGCTACTGAGAGACAAGAATCCGAAGACTTTTGGCTCTGAGCCAGGGATCAAATCCAAGTCAAGTAGTAAGCCGAAACCGAAATTTGGAAATCAACCTACTCCAGCCATATTTACAGGAGAGGATGAGATCATTCAGATGGACAGAATGAGGAAAATGATCGCTGATCGTATGCTCTCATCGGTT
The DNA here is from genome assembly GCF_900142205.1 of Reichenbachiella agariperforans. Classification (GTDB taxonomy): domain Bacteria; phylum Bacteroidota; class Bacteroidia; order Cytophagales; family Cyclobacteriaceae; genus Reichenbachiella; species Reichenbachiella agariperforans. The sequence continues at coordinate 1,195,417 of NZ_FRAA01000001.1, read as the reverse complement.
CAGACTGCGCCGCATGTCACGTCATTTGTAGAGGCAGATTTGACGTCAGTGGTCAACTGGAGAAATCAGCACAAGAAGGCTTTTATGAATGAGTATGGTCAGGCGTTGACCTTTACACCGATCTTTATAGAAGCCATCGCCAGTGCGATCAGGGACTACCCTATGATCAATGTACAGGTCGAAGGAGATACCATCGTCAAGAAAGGGAATATCAACATTGGTATGGCAGTGGCACTACCATCGGGCAATCTCATCGTCCCAGTTATCAAAAATGCAGACCGAAAATCTATCAAGGAGCTGTCCTTTGCGGTGAATGATCTGGCGAGACGGGGTAGAGACAATAAGCTTACCGCTGATGATCTCAGTGACGGCACCTACACTATGTCTAACGTCGGGTCTTTTGGCAATGTGATGGGAACACCTATACTCGTACAGCCACAGGTTGGGATATTGGCTTTGGGCACGATCGTGAAGAAAGCTAGTGTGATAGAAACAGCTGAGGGAGACTTCATCGGTATTCGTCACAAGATGTTCTTGTCACACTCCTATGACCACCGAGTGGTAGACGGGGCACTAGGAGGGATGTTCGTTCGTCGAGTAGCAGACTATCTAGAGCAGTTCGATACGACTCGATCAATATAAATTCACTTTAGTTAGACTTAGCTAAGCCTAACTAAAGTTCTATTTCTATATAGTTGAATGTAGCTCCGAGTAGATCAGCATAATCTTCTCCCGCCTCTTGCATGTCTTCATCGTAGGTTTCGTAGTACCAGTTGATAGATACTTTGTTTCCGTTTTGCTCTACCAGAAGAATTTTTTTCAAGATGTCAAAGATGCACTTCGAGGAGCTGGTGTTGAAGTACTCCAACTTGAAGTTGGCGACTAGATTTTTGGTTCCTCCATCAGCAAATTCCACGATACCGTTGATGAGTTCGGTGTAAAAACCGATGGCATTTTCGGGGCTAGATTTTCCTCTGAGTTCGAGCAGTCCTCTAGCTGGGTCAAAAAATATGAGTGGGGTTGTTCGTGTAGGTCTATAGATGATCTTGTTCATGGGAGACGATTTCTCTCTATCCGTATTAGAGGTGCTAGTCCTACTGTTTGATTGAGTAATTGGTTGCATTCTAGGTAGGTATGTTACAGATTTCTTATTGTCGGCTAATAGACAACCTATCAATTCGAAAAATAGACGGGAAGCCCAAGTGCTGCTTTGCTAATATATCTTTTTTGTTTTGAATAACTAAATTTATTTGAGATTATACATAGGTAGCTACCTATCTTTGAAGGATGAAAAAACCTCTACTAGTGGTGGTCGCTGGACCTACAGCTGTAGGCAAAACGGCCACTTCTATTGATCTAGCATTGCATTATCATACGGAGATTATTTCGGCAGATTCGAGGCAGTTTTATCAAGAGATGGAGATCGGTACTGCTAAGCCTGACGCAATGGAGCTAGCTGCCGTGCCGCATCACTTCGTGGATTCACATAGTATTACGGAGGATTATGATGCGGGACATTTTGCTGAAGAAGCAAACGCCCTATTGCTAGAGCTCTTCCAAAAGCATGAGGTTGTGTTTGTCGTCGGGGGATCAGGACTGTACATCAAAGCCTTGTGTGAAGGGCTCGATGATATGCCGACTATCCCAGAGGATGTTAGGGTACAGCTGAGACGAGAGTTTGAGCAAAACGGTTTGGTGCCTTTGCTCGAAGAGCTTCAAAGTTCCGATCGCGTCTACTACGATCAGGTAGATCGAAAAAACCATCAACGTGTCATTAGGGCATTGGAGGTTACGCGTCATACTGGGATGCCATTCACGCACTACCGAAGTGCCCAGACGCAGACCAGTCGCCCTTATGAGGTGATTAAAATAGGTATTGAGGAGGACAGAGCTGTACTATACGAACGGATAGACCAACGGATGGATCAAATGATTGCTGCGGGTCTTTTTGATGAAGCTAAAGCATTGTATCCTCAGAAGGGATTAAATGCACTGCAGACAGTAGGGTACAGGGAGATTTTCGGCTATTTGGGTGGAGACTATGATTATGAGGAGGCTGTTCGACTCCTTAAGCGAAACTCTCGACGTTATGCAAAACGACAGATGACGTGGTTCAAAAGGGACGAGTCTTTTGTGTGGTTTCAGCGGACTCAGCTGGAAGAAATGATCAGGATGATAGATGAAAAAATGCGAGCAGGTTGATATTCACTCGCTATGTTGTGATTGCTGTACTCTTTGTTATTTATTTTCCTCTCTTGCCTGTTTTTCTAGTGCCTTTTGTTTTGTAGCGTACAAGTCGAACTGGTCAGGAGATAAGAGTTTCTTCATTTTACTATCTCGGGTCTTTTTATGTGCTTTGTAGCCTTTGTACATTTTGACTTTAGAGGTTTCGTTGGTTTGCACCTCTTGTAGACCACTGTAGTATTCGGCGGTGATTTCGTCGAAGGTGGTTTTTTGATCGGTGGTTAAATTGAGTTCTGAAAAATACTCATCCATATCTATCTCTGAAGTATCCTGTGCCCAAGAGAAATGACAGAGAGATAGTAACAAAACAGTAGCAATACAGGTAGGTAGTGGTTTCATGTTAATGACAGGTTTTGTTTCTACATAAACTTACAACTGAAGGAAAATTTAACCTCAAACAAATCGAATAAAGTTGAAACTATTTGATGACGCGTCTAAACGTTTTGATATTAGACTTGTAGTAGTTGCTCGTGAGGTCGGACTGAATCACTCCTCGTGAACTAGAGGCGTGGATGAAGTAGATGTGATCCTGGTCTACCGAGGTAATGAGTCCACTATGATACCATTTGTTTCTTTTTTCTTTGAACTTAAAGAAGACAACATCTCCTGGTTTGAGTCTGTTCCAATTTACTTTTTTCCCATATTTAGATTGATCCTTGGAAGTTCTAGGTATTGTGTATCCTGCTTGTGAGAAGGAGTTTTGAATCAAACTACTACAGTCTATGCCGCTTTGAGAGGTGCCGCCATATCGATAAGGGGTGCCTGTATAACTTTCTGCTGTAGAGATGACGAGGCTGATTTCACGTAGTTTCTTTTTCTTTTTTTTACTCTGCCCATGTGCTGTCTGAGAGAACCCCATCACGGTGATACTTAAGAAGAGTATTAAAATTTTTTGCATACGAGCACTTTCTTTATCAGGTATCCAAGTATTATGCCATTGTCAATTGCCTTACTTTGCAGCTAATACTCGCGAATAAATTTAGAGTTTATTGTCTTTATTCTAATTTTGTGATCGTAAAAATTAATCAAAAAGTTATGTCTTGGCAGTTTGAAGAAGAAGAGATCGTATTAATCGAAGAAAAAGAAGACGAAGCAAAGGGCTTAGTTGTGTTCAATGATGACGTCAATTCTTTTGATCACGTGATTGATATTCTGATCAAAGTCTGTAAGCATGAAAGAATACAAGCCGAACAGTGTACCTATATTATTCATTTTAACGGGAAGTGTGAAGTGAAAAAAGGGACCTACAAAGCGCTGAAACCAATGAAGGAAGCTATTCTAGATGAAGGCATCAATGCGTCGATTGTATAACTTGCGGAGATGGAATTTCCGAGCGAACTTATAGAGGAGGCGGTTAGAGAGATCTCTAAGCTCCCAGGTATTGGTAAGAAGACCGCACTGCGTCTAGCATTGCATTTGCTCAAGGAGAAGGAATCTGCCACCGAGAATTTATCAGAGTCTCTGCTGAGACTACGCAAAGAGACCCAATACTGTGGCACTTGCCATGTGATCTCCCATACGACTGACTGCACCTGCCGCACGATCAACACCGATCCCTCTGTGATCTGTGTTGTCGTAGATACGCCTGATATGCTAGCGATACGTAGCACAGGGCAGTACAAAGGGACTTTTCATGTATTGGGGGGAGTGATATCACCCATCGAAGGGATAGGACCAGAGGATTTGCATATTGATTCGTTAACCACCCGTATCCAAGCTTCTGAAGGAGAGGTAAAGGAGGTTATATTGGCACTCAGTGCTACGATGGAGGGTGATACTACTTCTTTTTACATTTCCAGAAAATTAGAAAACCTTGGTGTGACTATCTCTACAATTGCCAGAGGAATCCCAATAGGTGGAGAGTTAGAGTATGCCGATGAGGTGACACTGGGACGAAGTATCGTGACACGGACGGCTTATTCGAACGGTGGTTTTTGATCTGAGAACTACTCCAGTCTACTAATTGATTTCTTGTTAAGTGTATTTGAACAAACTTTAACCAGACTGTTAAAATTTTAAAACTCAATCACTTCTACCTTGTGCAAAGCTTGTCTAGTTTTGCACACCAAATTATAGATCGAAGACAAGACATGGAACAAGTTTCAAACAGAATTAAGAATATGGCAGAGTCTGCCACTTTAGCGATGGCAGCCAAAGCTAGAGAATTCAAAGCCAAAGGTATCGATGTGATTAGCCTGAGTCTGGGTGAGCCAGATTTCAAAACACCTAAACATATCCAAGAAGGTGCTAAAGAAGCGATCGATTCAGAAAAATACTTTGCCTACCCACCCGTCAATGGTTATGCTGACCTGAGAGAGGCCATCTCTGACAAATTCAAGAAAGAAAATGGATTGACTTATTCTCCAGACCAAATCGTCGTGTCTAACGGAGCGAAGCAGTCTATCGCCAATGTATTTTTGTCTATACTGAATCCAGGTGATGAAGTGATCGTATTGTCTCCGTTTTGGGTGAGTTATACGGCGCTTATCGAATTAGCAGAAGGTACGCCAGTGCTGGTCAAAGGGGGTATTGAAAACGATTTTAAAGCTACTGCTGAGCAAGTCAAAGCAGCGATTACAGACAAAACCAAAGCAATGATTTTCTCCTCTCCTTGTAATCCGACAGGTTCGGTGTTTACCAAAGAAGAATTGGAAGCGATCGCTGAGGTATTGAAACCTCATGATATCATCGTGATTTCAGATGAGATCTACGAGCACATCAACTTCTCTGGAGGACATGCGAGTATCGGAGCGATCGACGGGATGCAAGACAAAACGGTAACTGTCAATGGTGTCGCAAAGGGCTTTGCGATGACTGGATGGAGAGTAGGATATATCGGAGCGCCGACTTGGTTGGCCAAGGCATGTAACAAGATTCAAGGACAATTGACATCAGCCAATAGTTCTATTGCACAGCGCGCTACCTATACTGCACTGACGACTGATCTCGCGCCTACCAAGGCGATGACAGAGGAGTATGGTAGACGTAGAGAGTTGGTTCATGGTCTATTGAGTGATATCCCAGGGTTCAAGGTCAATATGCCACAAGGAGCATTTTACTTCTTTCCAGATGTGAGTGATTACTTTGGTAAGTCTGATGGTAATGTGACGATCAACAATGCGTCTGATTTCTGTCTATATATGCTGGAAGTAGCACATGTGTCGCTCGTAACTGGAGAGGCTTTTGGTGATCCAGACTGTTTGAGACTGTCTTATGCTGCGTCAGAAGAGGATTTAAGAACTGCGATTAGCCGTGTCAAAGAAGCTGCTGCTAAGTTGAAATAATCATTTTGATAGAGGAGTGGAGTTCTTTCACTCCTCTATTTATTTTATTATCGCCTGATTTCATTAGTTTTATCCCATAACACTAACGTTAGAAGTCAGATTGAGAGTTAACCACCTAATTTTTACCCTCTTTATTTTTTGCCTCTGTACGGCATCTCTTGCTGTCGCAAAAGATCAGCCAGAAGTAAAGCAAGGCATACTTGATCTCCGTGATTGGGAATTCCAAAACAATGCGCCCTTGAAGCTGAAAGGTGAGTGGGAGTTTTATTGGAATAAACTGATCTTCCCGAGTGCTTTTGATTCATCTCAGATAGATCCTGTTTATCGACTTTTTCCGAAGCTATGGAAAAGAGATACCGTCGCAGGACGAATCATCGAGCCATCAGGATTTGCTACGCAAAGAGTTCGTGTGATTCTTAATTCAGTCACACCAGAGTTAGCCATATCGATTCCTCACTTTTACAGTGCATATATTTTATTTATCAACGGCGAATTCATCGCAGCGAATGGTCAGGTAGGTAAGAGTGAGACGACATCTAATCCGCACTGGGAGTTAATCACCAGAGATTTAAAAATCACCAATGATACGCTGGACATAGTCCTGCAGATTTCGAATTTCGATCACTCACGGGGAGGAGCTTTTGAACCCATAGAGTTGGGAGAGAAAGTCATCATGCAGACCCAAAACAGAAGAGAGGAGGCGAATGATTTGATCATGGCGGCTAGTTTGTTTTTTGTAGGGTTATTCTTCATGGTGTTGTTTTCATTCGGTAGACACGAGAAACCCATTTTTTTCTACTCGCTGTTTTGTTTGTTTTATAGTTATCAAACGATAGGGACTGGTAATTATACTTTTCATTCTCTGATGCCAACTGTGCCTTGGTTGGTGACACTAAAACTGGAATATATAACCATGTTTTTGTCTGCTTGGTCTTTTTCTTTCTATTCCTATCATCTTTATCAGAAAGAAACCTCACGGATATTTATGTTTTTTACCTCCGTGTTTTGTGGTGCGAGTGTGTTAGTGGCCTTGTTTTTTCCCGTTAGGATATTTAGTGAATTGGCTACACCGTTTTTTGTGTTTGTCTTGTTCTGCTTTGCCTATATGTTTGGGACCTATGTCTTGGCAGTATTCAGGCAGAGGGAAGGGGCTAAACTGTCTTTGATCTCTTCTTCTATCCTGTTTTTTGTGATAGGGACGCGTATATTGGAGTATTTTGGGTATTTGGAAATGTCGCTGATGTTTTACTTTTTAGGGTTTCAGCAATTCTTTTTTATCCAATCTATCATCCTGTTTTATAAGTATAACCGCAAGATCGAGTTGGCCAAGGAAAAGGCTGAATCAGCAGCTAAATCTCAATCCGACTTTTTGTCCATGATTTCTCATGAGATACGTACGCCACTCAATGCTGTCATCGGGTTGACCAATTATCTGATCGGGGACGATCCAAAGGAGGAACACGTAGATGACCTAAAGACTTTGAAATTTTCGGCAGAGCACCTACATATATTGATCAATGATGTGTTAGACTATAGTAAGTTGGATGCTGGGAAGATTGAGTTCGAATACATAGATACTAATATTGTCGAGGTGTGCAAAAATATCGTCAAGGCACAGGAACCTAAGGCACGTGAGAAGAATATCTACCTGAACATGATTCAAGATGATGAGATACCTAAGTACATTCTCTGTGATGGATTGAGAATGAGCCAGATTCTGACCAACCTCATCGGAAATGCCATCAAGTTCACGAACGAAGGAGGAGTAACCCTTAGTTTAACCAAAATCATGTTGACAAAGAAACGGGTGTCTATCAAATTTACCGTAGAAGATTCGGGGATAGGAATTCCAAAAGATAAGCAGGTAGAGATATTTGATAGTTTTTCTCAGGCATCGACCTCTACGACGAGACAGTACGGCGGGACGGGACTAGGATTGTCTATAACCAAGCGTATTTTGGATCTGCAAAATATCAAAATCAATGTGTTTAGTACTGAAGGGCAGGGGTCGAGATTTTATTTTACCCAGACATTTCAAATCAGTGAAATTCAAGAGAAAGTGACCGAGAAGATTAGTGAAGAGAAGAATCAACTCAAGGGTAAGAAAATTCTCTTGGTGGAGGATAATCCAGTAAATGTGATGGTGGCGAAGAAGTTTCTGTCGAGATGGGATATCGATGTAGATGTTGCAGAGAATGGTCGTGAATCATTAGAAAAGACTGCGACCGTCAAATATGATTTGATACTGATGGATCTCCAGATGCCAGTAATGGATGGATATACTGCGTCTAGAGAGCTGCGAAAGGGTGGTCTTGAAACGCCTATCTTAGCACTGACTGCATCGGTGATGCTCGACGTGGGAGATAAAGTCTACGAATGCGGGATGAATGATTTCATTACGAAACCATTCGAACCCGAGGATCTTTACAATAAAATAGTAGGACACATAGAGAGAAGTAGAGTCAAGCGACTCTAATCGCACTTAACTAGCTCTCCAGTTTTTTACGGTCTCGATGAAGACCTTTACTTTCTCTGGAGAGATATCTGGATATACGCCATGGCCTAAATTAGCGATGTGCCTGTGTCCTCCAAAGTCTTCAAGCATTTGGATCGTGTGTTTTTCAATCTCCTGATCAGAGCTGTATAGCACGCATGGATCAAGGTTTCCCTGCAATGTCTTGTTGTCTCCAATCAATCTTCTAGAGGCTGAGATGCTCATGTTCCAATCCAGTCCGATAGTTTCACATTTGAGCTCATTCATGCGTTTTCGTGCGAAAAATGCTCCTTTTGCAAAGACTGTGATGGGCACTTCGTCTATGGCATCACAGATTTTGCTGATGTACTTCAGTCCAAATGTATCATACTGATCTGGAGATAATATACCTGCCCATGAGTCAAAGATTTGAATTAGGTCTGCTCCTGCCTTGATCTGTGCTTTGAGGTATAGTATCGTGCTGTTAGTGATCATGTCTAGGAGTTGGTGGGATAGCTCTGGTTCTGCGTAGAGCATCTTTTTTGCTTTGGAGAAGGTCTTGCTGCCTGCTCCCTCTACCATGTAGGAGAAGATAGTCCATGGAGCTCCTGCAAATCCGATTAAAGGCACACGGCCGTTGAGTTCTTTTTTTGCAATTTTGATCGCATCTAGTACATAGGATAGGTCTTCCTCTGGGCTGGCAATGCGGACTTTAGAGAGATCTTTGGCCGATTGAATGGTATTTTCGAACCAAGGGCCTTGTTTTTCTATCATCTGATAGGGTAGTCCCATGGCTTCTGGGATAACTAGAATGTCCGAGAAGATAATGGCGGCATCTACCCCTAATAGATCGACAGGTTGTATCGTGACCTCTGCGGCTAGCTCAGGTGTCTTAGCTAGTTCGATAAAACCACTGACGCTATTTCGGACTTTTCGATATTCGGGAAGTATACGGCCGGCTTGCCTCATCAGCCATACGGGTACACGTTCTATTTTTTCACCTTTGGCGGCACGAATCAATAAGTCATTGTGAAGCGTCATATGCTATGCTGTTTTTGCTGCAAATATACATTGCAAAGTAGACTAGCGGTAGTCTGAGTGCAGACTAATGTTAGGGAATTTATAGTTCGCCTTCTTTCAGTTGGATGTTGACGTCTTGGATGATTTGATCCATCTCAGAGGCAGTTTGGTTGGCTAGAAAAACGAGCTCTTTGATTTTTTCGGGATCGTTTTCGTCTTCCAGAAGGGCGAGTAGACCGAGGACGTTGGATAGAGGCCTGCGTATGTTGTGAGAGTTCATAAATGCGAACTCTCTGAGTTGATTGTTTTGTTCTTGGATCTGCTTGGTTCGTTTGTTTATGGTTTGTTCTAGATTATGGTTGATGGATTGTATTTTTTCGTTCTGAGCATCGATCTCTTTGTTGAGCGAAATGAGTTTTCTTTCGTTTCGTTTTTTTGTACTATATATCCATATCAATACTCCTATCAGTAGTAGCGCGAATATTAGCGCAGATAAAAACATTGTATTGAGATAGCGCTGCCTTAGCAATTGGTTATTTGACTCTTGGATGACTCGTTCCTTTTGTGCCACTTTGTATTTGGCTTCTAGTTCTATGAGATCGGTATATTGTCCATGTTTATAGAGGCTGTCCTCTAGTGCATGGTATTGAGTGTAGTAAGTGAGGGCTTCTTTGTAGTCTTTTTGTTCTCGTTTGACCTGGTAGAGGTAGTCCAGTGCTTCGTGTTTTTGGTCTGTAGATCGGTTTACTTCGGATAGTTTTAGGGCATGTTTTAGGGTATCTTCGGCTTCTTTGTATCTTCCTTGTAGATAGTAGGACTGGCCTAAATTTGTCATATTATGGGTCGCTTCGTAGTGATCATTTCGTTCCATATTGCTTCTTAGGGCTTCAAGGAAGTACTGGTCGGCTTCTTTGTAATTACCTAGTTCCAAATAGATGACACCAATGTTGTTGATGTTGAATAGCTCTTTTTTGATGTCTTCATTCTGGCGATTGATTTCTAAGGATTGTTGGAGAAGGGAAAGAGCTTTGTCATATTGTTTTAGATCTTTGTAGACGACTCCTTTGTTGTTGAGTATGTGTGCTACATAGGCGGATTGACTAGAACGCCGACAATACTCTTCGCTCATATTGTAGTAGTCTAGTGCTCTGATAAAGTCCTTTTGCTTCTGAAAGTTCCAAGCAATGTTGTTGTAGATTTTGCAGAACTGACTATAGTTACTTTCGATATCTTTTAACCCATCGAGCGCCATAAAGTAGTACTTCATAGAGTTTTGCAAATCACCATCAAAATACCATGCTGCACCTATCTCATTGTAAGTTGACACGATGAGGTTGTTGTCCCCCATTTCTTGGGCCAGTAGCAGAACTTCTTCGTAGTGTTGAATGGCCAGTTGAGGGTTGCTTTCTTGTTGAGTCCGCGCTAAAGTTAATAAGACGCTTGCTTTTTGCTGAGGGATGGTGGTTGTGTCTAATTGGATTTGCAAGCTGTCACTTTGTGATACTGGGGCATGAAGGTCTATGAAACCGCTGATCAATAAGAACAGGCACGCAATTAGTGAAGACATATTGGGTATGACGAATTTATCTCAAATTAGGAGATAAATTCGTCATACAAAAGCTTTGTGACTCAAAATGAAGTGCGTCATATCGAAAAATCTTCTGGTTTTATTCAGACGATTTTTCACGGTCTCTTGCTATTTTCTTAGATGACTGTCCTAGTGGGCCTAAGAAGTGTTTTGGGTTGTCATCGAAATGTATGAGTAGCTCATCTAGGTCGAGTATCGCCTGATTCAAATTGGTGTATAGGGAGTCTTCGTTGAGTAGTTTCCCTAAAGAACCTTTGCCATTGTTTAGGTCTGTGACGGTCGTTTCGAGTTGTGATAGTGTCATGTTGAGACTGTTGACAGCTTTTTCTAATTCCAATCTGTTGATCTTGTTTAGTGTGCTATCTGCAGAACTCATCAAAGGTCCAAGTTGAGAAATTTTCGTGTCTACATTTTTGAGTAGCCCGTTGAGGTTATCAAAGGTTCTTCTTAGATGATTGTTGTTTTCGACAACCAGCGTATTGACATTAGACACGGTGACATCTAGGTTTCTTAGGGTGCTTTTGATTTGTTCTCCTGTTCCTTTCATTCCAGCCATCACCTCACTGAGGTTACTGATCATGACTCCAATGTCTTCGGTGATAGGTTCGGCACTGTTGAGGATAGCTGCCAGTCCTAAGTCGACTTCTCCTTGTATGGTGTCGCCACTTTCTAGTGGTTGGGCGATGTTTTTGATGTCCAAAAGAATCGATTTGCTACCTAGAAAATCGCTATTCATCAGCACTGCAGAGGAACCTTTGCCCACGGTCAAATTGCCTTTGATGTCAATTTCGACTATGATTTTGTTGTTTTGGTTTTGGAGAATTTCTATCCCACTGACTCGTCCGACAGCAAAGCCGTTGACAATGACAGGATTGGACACGTTGAGCCCATCGATGTTTTCATAGATGGCATAGAATTGTTGCGTGTTGCTAAAGAAGTTGACGCCCTTTAGAAAGTTGAAACCGAAATACAATATTGCTCCTGAAATAGCGGTGAATAGACCGACTTTTAGCTCTTTGGTCACAGTTGGGATTAATTTTTTGATTCTAGTTCGTTTTTGTAATCTCTAAATGCTCTAAAGATTCCTGATGCAATATACGTTTGTTGAAGTTTATCGTTGAGGTCTTTTTCTTCTTTTGCATTACTGAGGAAACCTGTTTCTATCAATATGCTCGGCATACTGGTTTTCCAAAGTACTAAAAATCCAGCAGATTTCACACCACGACTCCTACGACCTACTCGGTTTTTGAATTGGTCTTCCACATTTTGAGCTAATTCGAGGCTGTTGGATTGGTAGGCACTCTGATATAGAGAGAATAGGATGTAGGACTCTGGAGAGTTGGGATCGAAACCTTCGTAGTGCGCTTCGGCATTATCTTCCATGGTAATTACGGAGTTCTCCCGCATCGCTACTTCGAAGTTTTCATCCGATTTGTGTAACCCCATGATATAGGTTTCTGTACCATGGACGGTTTCGCTGTAGGGTGCAGAATTACAATGAATAGAGATAAAGAGATCTGCGTGGTTGTTATTAGCTAAGTCTGCTCGTTCGTAAAGTGTCGGGAAACTGTCGTCTGCACGAGTATATATAACTTCTACATCTGGTAAGTATTCGTTGATTATCTTGCCCGTCTCTAGCGCGATGCTCAGTGCGATATCTTTTTCTAGAGAAAAGTCACCAGAGGTGCCTTGATCTTTTCCACCGTGGCCTGCGTCTATGACGATTTTTTTGACCTTATAATCCTTAACCCCTGTATTGTTAAAAGAGGCGAATAATATGCCAAGCGCAAAGAAGACAATAACTAAAATATTTTTCATCAAGAGTTGTTTAGAACTTTATTGGCGATATTTTTGTACAAAAATGTATATTTTTAATTGAAACTGAAAATCCTAGTGCCCAATATAAAACGCCTGTTTTTATGCTTTTTATTCATCGTAGCAGGGGCAAAAGGGTTCTCTCAAAATGTTGAAATCGATACAGCAGAAGTCCTTGATAAAGTGACTTTTCTGATCCAAAACGGGTATATCGATTCTCTAAATTCCTATGCGGAATATCGCTCTTTTTTACCAGATTCTATCATATCGCTTTTGAGCCCTGATTCTCCTATCCTCCAAGGAGACTCTACACTAGTGCCCAAGAAGAAAACTAAGAATGCCGTCGAGACTACTGTGGACTACAAAGCCAAGGATTCGATTTATTTTGATCTGACCAATCAAAAAATGTACCTATATGGAGAGGGAAGTATCGAGTATGGAAATATAGGCTTGACTGGTGAGCGGGTAGAGATGGACTGGGTGGGCAATACGATACAGGCCAATTATGTATTGGACTCAGCAGGTAAGAAAGTAGGGAAACCAGTTTTTACCGAAGGGAGCGATAGCTATGTCACAGATGACATGATCTATAACTTCAAGACCAAAAAGGCTTTGATCAACGGGATCATCACAGAGCAAGATGGCGCCTTTATGCACGGAGAACGAGTCAAGAAGAACGAGCGTGATGAGATGTTTATCCGTGATGCCAAATATACCACCTGTAATCTGGAGCACCCTCACTACTATATCAAGGCAAAAAAACTGAAAGTGATACCTAATGACAGGGTACTGTCGGGTCCTTTCAATATCTATTTTGGGGAGATTCCTACGCCCATTGGTTTTCCGTTTGGGATGTTTCCATCTCCTAGGGAGAAGGCTTCTGGGATTATATTTCCTAGTTATGGGGAGGACAACAATCGAGGCTTCTTTGTGAGGGGTGGTGGATATTATTTTGATATCAGTGAGTATGTTGATCTCAAATTGACTGGTGATATCTACACGAATGGTAGCTATGGGCTGAACGGTGCTTCTACCTATAAGAAACGCTACCGCTACTCGGGTAATCTAGGAGTGCGGTACAATAAGACAGTGAGTCCTACTTTCGAAGATGATTCTTTTTCGAAGGATGTATGGGTCAATTGGAGTCATTCTCCACAGTCTTATGGTACTTCTCGGTTTTCGGCTTCTGTGTCTGGAGGTACGACTACCTATAGTGCCAATGCCAACAATGTGGGCTATGACTATACCAATAGTATCAATGCTCAATTCAACTCTAATATTTCTTACTCTAAGACCTTTCAAGGAACGCCTTTTAACCTGACTGTAAACGCACGACAAAGTCAAAACATAAGTACAGGAGTCGCCAGTGTTACTTTGCCAGAAATTAGTTTCAATGCCTCTAGAATTCAACCATTTAAGAATGTAGGGAATTGGAAAAACAATGCACTCGGAAAACTCGGATTTACCTATAGGCTATCTGCTAAAAATGAGATGAGCAATTCTCCAGTCTCTATTCCGAGTTATGTGGTGAATTCTAACGTCGCCTCTGATGAAATTTTAAGTTTTAACAGTGATAATTTTCCATTGCTATTTAGTCGAGCAAAAATGGGGGCTAGGCATCAAATCCCTGTCTCTACTTCTTTTAACATGCTGAAGTATTTTACGGTCAGTCCGAGTTTTAACTATACTGAGGTGTGGTACCCTAATGAACTCAAGTACGAGTATGACCCTGTTTTGGAGGGGGTACAAGTTGATACATTGAGTCAGTTTTCTAGGGCGGGATGGTGGAGTTCTGGAGCATCCATGTCGACGCGTTTGTATGGTATGTACAATTTTAGGAGTGATAAAATCAAGGCGATACGTCATGTGATGACACCAAATGTAGGCTTTAGCTATAGTCCTGATTTTGGGGATCCCTCTAAAGGGACTTATCGAGATGTGCAAATTGATGAAGAGGGAAACACACGTAGACTATCTAAATATGAGGGTTTTGCCTATGGAGGTCCAGCTAGTGGAGAGAGTGCCAGTGTCTCTTTCTCTCTCAATAACAACCTAGAGATGAAAGTGAAATCCAAGGTCGATTCGGTCGAGGAGTATAGAAAAATCAAAATATTCGACAATCTGTCTTTGTCGTCTGCTTACAATTTTCTAGCTGATTCGTTTAATCTAAGTGATATCAACTGGAATGCGAGGACTTCTTTTTTTAAGGGAGCCATGTATGTGAGTCTTAGTGGGACGATCGACCCTTATGTGTATGTCTTAGATAGTGTGCAAGAGACTACTAGTGGTGAGACATATCATCAGAGACAGATCGATAAGTTCGCCTGGAACAACGGGCAGGGTCTAGGGCAGATGACGCGAACGAGTATGTCGGTGGGTTTGAAACTACAACCTAAGAGCGCTAAATCTAATGGTAAAGACCCCGCTCAAGACCCGAATGCAAATGATCCATTTGGGAATAATAGTGGGATGTTCAATGAGGATGAGAATTTCGAAGCGGGCAATGTGGATGATTTTATCTCTTATGATCCAAATATGTATGTGCCATTTGATGTGCCATGGAGTTTGAATGTGAATTATTCGCTCAATTATCGAAAAACAGGTTTTGAAGATTTTATCATTACTCAGACGTTGAATTTCAATGGATCACTGAGTATCACAGACAAGACTCGGATCAATTTTAACTCTGGTTATGATCTGGAGGAAAAGGAATTTACAGTGACAAGGATTAACGTCAGTAGAGATCTACACTGCTGGAATCTTAGTTTCAACTGGGTGCCATTCGGTCCACGTCAGTCCTACTACGTCAGGATAGCAGTTAATTCTCAGCTCCTCAAAGATCTGAAACTAGATCGCAGAAGCCAGTCTGCTTATACGAGCTTCTAGCAGAGTTGATACAGTTATAGTGGTTTAGAATAATGTCGCCCAAATTACAGTTATTTCAAATCTCTATCCTGAAGACATAGTCTATCTAGGTGTAGTTTTGCGACGATGAACAACAACTCAATCTATTCCTTTCAATTTGGTCTGCTCTGCCTGAGTGGTCTGCTTTTTTTCGGTAGTTTCAACATGATTATTCCTGAGTTGCCATCGCACCTATCGAGTATGGGCGGAGGGGCGTACAAAGGATTAATCATAGCACTGTTTACCGTGACGGCTGGGCTCTCTAGACCCTTTAGTGGAAAACTCGCCGATAGAGTAGGGCGTGTCCCTGTGATGATTGTAGGTGCTTTGGTCTGTGGAGTAGCGGGTCTGATGTATCCGCTGGCAGGTAGTGTTTGGGCATTTTTATTGTTGCGATTGTTTCACGGTTTTTCGACGGGATTTAAACCTACCGGTACTTCGGCTTATGTGGCGGATATTATTCCTGCGAATAGGCGAGGAGAAGCGATGGGTGTTTTGGGTTTCTTTGGTACGGTTGGGATGGCGATGGGGCCAGCGATAGGCCCTGTGATCGCACAGCAGTTTTCGTTGGACGTGATGTTCTATGCATCCTCTTTTGCTGCAGTATTATCAGTGTTGATTTTGGTGGGGATGAAAGAGACACTAAAGGAAAAGGAGAAGTTGTCGTGGGATCATTTTGTGATCCAAAAGAATGAGATATACGAGCCTAAGGTTTTTGCACCTGCCTTTATGATGATGGTGTCTGTATTTGCTTTTGGAGCGATCTTGACGGTAATGCCTGACATCAGTGATCAACTGGCGCTTTCTAACCGTGGACTGTTCTTTACCTACTATACGGTAGCATCATTGATGGTGAGGATAGTGGCAGGTAAAGCTTCTGATAAGTTTGGGCGAGTACCGGTTCTCAAACTGGGCTGTTCGATCATTTTCATCTCTTTATTGCTTTTGGCGAATGCCGATACCTCCGTGTTGCTTTTAGCGACAGGTGTATTGTACGGTGTGGGAGCAGGGCTTTGTTCTCCGACGATATTTGCATGGACGATAGACCTGAGCGATGTAGATCATAGAGGGAGAGGGATGGCGACCATGTATATATTCCTAGAGATCGGAATAGGTAGTGGAGCGTTGCTCGGTGGCTGGATCTATGGCAATGAGTTTTCGAATATTCCTATGATTTTTTATAGCTGTGCGGCGGTCGTGTCTGTCGGTTTTGTTTATTTATTCTCAAGAACAGTGCGTAATTTACCTGTTATTAATGAAGCATAAGGATGAAAAATAAGGGACAAAAAATTGCTAAGTATGTTTTTGTGGGCGTGTGTATCGCGGAGTTATTGACACGCATATTTGATGTGCCGCAATTACAGCACTTTACCAAACCACTACTGATGCCCGTACTGTTGGTGTATTTTCGTCAGGGAACGACAGGCCGTTTGACGCCTTCGTTTTTGTGGGCAGCTGCGGCATTGGTTTTTTCTTTTGTTGGGGATTCTGTGTTGATGTATGATCAGCCTATTTACTTCATGATAGGTTTAGGTGCTTTTGCAGTGGCTCATGTGTTTTACATGGTTTCGTTTAGCGGAGCGGTAGCGTCAGGCGTAGCAGGTCCGAGTTTGCTGTCCAAAGGCCTGTATGCGATTCCGTTTTTGACGGTGTACGGCATACTCATGTCAGCACTATGGCCAACGCTCGGGGCATTCAAAATCCCTGTAGCGGTGTATGCCTTGATTTTGATAGGTATGGCACTAAGTGCTGTCTATCGCAATGGTCGGTCGGGTCAACAGGGGGTGAGCCAAGTGATCTTTGGTGCTATATTGTTTTTGCTATCTGACTCCCTTCTAGCACTTAATAAATTTTACATGCCTATGGCTAACGCAGGAATCTGGGTCATGTCGACCTACCTACTGGCTCAGTGGAATATCATCAATGGCCTGCAGAAGCATTACAATGCTTAGTGTTGAAAATCGTAGCGAATGGTGTTTGTAAGCTTGTCGGTATTGACCAGTTTGTAGTCCGTTTCCTCTTCAGTGAAAATGGGGGTTGGAATGCCTAACGCTTGACATGCTTTGTTATAGAACTGCTCTTTGGTCGGATGACTGGGAGAGCAGACACTGAATCGTTCTCCCCAGATGTTTTGTTCCATGATTGAATTAATGACCCCAATACAATCGTCGAGGTGAATCATATTTATAGGATTGGTTTTTCCGCCTAGAGTCTTGCTTGATAAAAATCTACCAGGGTGTCGATCTGGCCCATATAGTCCTCCAAATCGTAGTATGGTCGTAGCAGGATTCGCTATCAAATCTTCTATTTCTAGTAGTGCTACACCGCCTCGGCTGGAGGCGTTATGGCTGGCGTCTGACTCTGTAACTTCACCAGAGAGGTTAGGATAGACGGCTGTCGAACTGATGAAGATGATTTTGGTCTTTGTAAAGTCAATCTGCGTAACAATGGACTGTATCATCTTGTGATGAAACTGAGGGTCGTCAGGAGTATTGCGTGGCGGTATGTTGATGATGATCAAATCAGTATCGAAAAAGTCACCAATCTTTACTTCTGCTTTGGAACGGTCAATCAAATAAGGTTGTATGCCGAGGTTTTTTAGTTTGTCTAGCTTTTCGGGGGTCGTGGTGGAGCCTTTGATTAAATAACCCTTGGACGAGAGGTGCTCGGCCAAGGGTGTTCCTAACCAACCGCATCCTAGTATGCTGATACTTTTCATATTGCAAGGATAACATAGGATGAATTATATGAAGCACTAAAATATTCTTTATAACCAGTCGGGCATGGTGGCATTGTCTAGGAGTAAAACTCGGTCTTGCCCAGTCGCTACGTCAAGGGTGTATATTTTGCTAGTACCCGAGCCATCATTTTTTTGGTTCACGAAAATGAACAAAGATCCATCGGAGGAATACCTCGGGTATAGATCGTTGGTGCCATTGGGCTTGAGTACGGCGTGGTAGGTCCATTCTGTAGGGTCACTGAGTGCTACGGTGACGATCTGTGCATTGAGCTTTCGTCCGCTCAGTGTTTCGTGCCCCGCTACATCTAGAGTGAATACAATCTGAAGGCCGTCGATGGAAAAGCTAGGGTTTTCTAGAACACCAGGTTGGTCGGCGATAAGTTCGGTCATGGATGATCCGTTGGTATTCATAAGGTAGATTTCTCCATCGTTGATGTTCACCCCGACGGTTTCCACAACTATTTTGTTGGCACTTTCGCTCCAGTCTACACTTCGAAAATGTCTATCGGCAGGAGCTGTGGCCAGAGTCGTGAGATTGCTACCATCCGCATTGATTTGGTAAAGTTTGTTGTAGTGGCAGTAGACGAATTTGGAGTTGTCAGGAGACCATGCATAGCCTCGACCATTCTGATGGTAGGATGCTACTGGAACGGAGGTGACCTTGGTGAGTTTGTCCCCTTCGTTGTTGATGGTGTAGATGTGGTTTTCTAACCCGTCATTGCCAATGTAGGCGATTTTGGTTCGGTTGCTATTGTACTGTGGGTTGTACTTGTTTTGACTACTGTAGGTGAGTCGGGTAGGGCTGTCGCCATTGATGTCGGAGGAGAAAACTTCTTGATTGCCAGTACTACTGATAGAGGTGTATAGGATTTGATTGATAGGGAAGGGGATAGTTTTGAACTTCCATACTTCGCTATATTGAATTTCTCCTTCTTTGTTTTTGGTACTGACTTGCCAAAAGTATTGGGTGCTGAATTTTAGATTTTCTAGCACCAAAAGGGTGTCTGTGAGCCCACTGATTTGCAGGAAGGGTGTACTGGAATTGGACTCTAGGACTTCTACATCGTAGGATACCACAAAGGTGGAGTCGTTCATGTTTTGCCAATTGAGTTGGACTTCTACGTTGACTTTGTCTTGATTGTCTGCTGGGGTAGGGTTAGCAGAGCTGACGAGTAGACCTGCTACTGGACTCATGGTGAGCGTGGTAGAGCTTTCCGAGTCGGAAAAAACAGATATGCTAGATATTTCTGTATTGTAGTTGTTTAGATTGGCTCTGACACTATAGTTACCTGTTTCTACCTCTGGGAAAATAAAGAATCCCAAAGAATCGGTAAATAGTACACTGGATGAAGGAACGGTGGTGATTTCTACTCCTTCTAGTGGGTTGCCTGTGCCAGCTTGGAGGACTGTGCCAGATATGCTGCCTTTTTCTTTAAAGTCTATGGTATCTTCTTTACATGAAGAGAAGAGATACATAGGGATGATTAAAAATAAGAAGGAGTGTGTTTTCAGGGTAATCTTCATTGGGGTAAGTGTGGAGTATAGGGGTTAATAAATGTGCCTCGGCTACCCGAGGCACATTGAAAATTATCTACTGATTACGGAGACGTTCAGTTCGTTTCCTTTCTGCTGGATACCAATGTTATGATTACTAGCACCGAAGTTCATATAGAGCGCATTGTTGTTGTCACCATTCTGAATATACTCAGTAGAGTTGTCCGTCCCGTAATAACTGTAATGCGATATATTGTTGTCTTTGCCATTTTGTAATATTTGTAATTCGGTATTGGCACCAACTGTGTTGATATAAATTTGGTTGTCTTTTCCCCTCTGCGTCATTTGCGTATTGCCATTTCCCTGTTGGGAGGCTTGCATTGAGTTGGAGAGGCCAGCTTGATTGATTTGATAATCAAAGCTGCCAAACTGGTTTAGATATACTGAATTGTTTCCTCCATGCTGATTGATCTCATTGAGCAGCAGACTTTCTGCATTTAGCTCTTGTACAGTCAGGCTTTGAGGGTTTTCTTGGGCATAGCTATGCCCAAGAAAAAACAATAAAATAAAGGATAACCAAACTAGTCTTAAGATTTGCATGGATTAGTTCCCTTGTGTTACAAATGCTGAGTTTGCTACACCTGCTTGTGTAATGATGCTCACGTTACCCATACCAGACTGGTAGCTAGTCGCCATGTTACCCGTTCCAGATTGTGTAGTGTATGCTTCGTTCTCCGAGCCAACTTGAACTTGCATCGCCATGTTACCCATACCAGACTGATTTACTTTTGCTACGTTGTAGTCACCTGCTTGTCCCTGTATCGAGCTGTTCAGTGTGCCGTTAATGTTAGCTATACTCGTGTTGCCATTGCCTAATTGACCTTGTACGGATAGGTTAAGATTGCCGTCTTGGTTGATGACGGCAGAGTTGTCATCACCTAGTACCTCTAGTTGCAGCGCTTTGTTTCCATTTCCTACTTGATCGATAGATGCAGCGTTGTTTGACCCTAGGATTTGGGCTTGCAGTGCATAGTTAGACTGTCCTTCTTGGCTAATTAGCGCAGTGTTATAGTTGCCAGCTTGCCCTTGTGCAGCCCAGTTAGAAGATCCATCTTGCGAGATTCTAGCAGTATTTTCTAGTCCTGCTTGTACTTGCCATGCGTCGTTGCCTGTTCCTATTTGCGCAATTTTAGCGGTAGAGCTAGCTCCGTATTGTTCCTGAGAAGCCATGTTGAATGATCCTTCTTGCGTCGCTACAGCAGTGTTTGCGTTACCCTCTTGGTATTGAGTGGCGTCATTGCCTTCGCCTGATTGAGTGATTTTCAACGAGCCATCTTGACCATTTTGTTCTTGGTCAGCGATGTTGCTGTCTCCAGTTTGCTTGATGCTAGCTAGGTTATCATTAGCCGTTTCGCCAGTATACTGAGTTGCTTCATTGCTCACACCCTCTTGGTTGATAGAGACTGTGTTGTATCCATTGTAGTAATCGCCTTTTTGTGTTTGCGTCGCTACGTTAGATTCGCCTGCTTGCTTTACAGATGCACTGTTGTGCGTTCCTCTTTGATCTTGCGTAGAAGTATTGCTTTCACCTTCTTGCTTAGCCGTTGCACTTAGCTCATTACCAGCTTGAGACTGAGTCGCGAGGTTCAGGTCACCACTTTGTGTGATTTTAGCATCACCACCTCTTGTCCATTGGTTTTGTCTTGCTTCGTTTTCAGATCCGGACTGAGAGATTACAGCAGTGTGATCGTTGGCATGACCGCCTTGTCTCTGTACCGCTAGGTTTTCTGATCCAGATTGTGAGATGATCGCACTGTTGCCAGAGATGTCTCCAGATGTACCAGGATCCATTTGATCTTGGCTAGCTACATTCATGTCACCAGACTGTTTGATTTTCAAACTGTTGTCTTCTCCATACTGAGACTGCGTTGCACTGTTGCTCACACCACTTTGTGAAGCAGATGCACTGTTGCTTGCACCGTATTGTACTTGCGTAGCGGTGTTCGAGACTCCGTTTTGGTTGATGCTCAGGCTACCTAGATCACCTTCTTGTGTTTGAGAAGCGATGTTAGCCTCGCCCATTTGCGAAGTAGTGGCTGTATTGTCATCACCATCTTGAACTACCAAAGCACTGTTGTTATCTCCACTTTGCGTGATCGTAGCGGCATTGTCATCACCAGTTTGCTGTACACCTACTGGATCACCGTACCATTTAGTACCTACGGTATTTCCTGTGCCAGACTGTGTGATTTTTGTAGTGTTTCCGTCTCCGCGTACTTCAGCAGATGCTACGTTATCAACACCAGACTGAGATACTTTGACACTGTTATCATCACCGAATACTTGTGATGCTGTCCAGTTTTCTTCTCCCGCTTGTGTAGCATTCGTGGTGTTGTTGTCACCACCAACGTAGAATCTAGCATGCTGATCATCTCCCGACTGCTTGATCGTAGCGTCGTTATCATTACCGTTTTGAGAAGTAAGCGCTTTGTTGCTCACACCTGATTGCTTTGCCAGTGACTTGTTGCCATCGCCGTTTTGAGTAGTTTCAGCTTCATTCCACTCTCCACTTTGATCGATTTTAGCTGAACTTCCAGCTCCTTCGATTCTGATGGTACCATCATTGTCTGATCCAGATTGAGTGATTTCACCTTCACTACCGATACTTCCCGATCGGAAAATACCCACAGTAGCAGTGTTTCGATCACCTTCTTGGTAGGTCTTTCCCTTGTTGGGGCCATTGGCAGAAGTGACAGTCGAAACGTTTTCAGTTCCTTTTTGCACTTGATTGGTCTTGGCACCAGCGTTGAAAGAGGTAGAAGTAGCGGTGTTGTCATCGCCATACTGTTTTTGAACTGCTTCTCCACCTGTAGCCCATGTACCGCTTCTCATTTTGATAGTCGCTACATTGTCAGATCCTTCTTGCAGCTGAATTGCTTTGCCTCCATTTTGAACGTCCATGTTGCTCGGTGCATCACCTTTGAAGTCACCTTGATGGATAGAAGCAGCGTTATCACTACCTTTCTGGGTTTGTTTAGCTACGTTATCGGAGCTAGTTGACCCATTTGTACCGATTCCGTCTTGCGTAATCGTAGACTCGTTAGAGTTGCCCGCCTGTAATACAGACGCATCATTCGAATTGCCTAATTGTGTCACTGTCGTAGCATTGAAATTGCCGGACTGAGA
The DNA here is from genome assembly GCF_900142205.1 of Reichenbachiella agariperforans. GTDB lineage: Bacteria > Bacteroidota > Bacteroidia > Cytophagales > Cyclobacteriaceae > Reichenbachiella > Reichenbachiella agariperforans. Next base: position 1,172,669 of record NZ_FRAA01000001.1, on the reverse strand, counting down.
GACATTAGAATTGTTGTTCTGCGCATAGGCAGAGATTGTGAGCATACCTAATAGGCACGCTGCAACACTTTTCATTGTGTTCATAGAAATATAGTTTAGTTAAGAAATTCAAGTTGGAAGTGACCGTCTGTCACTGGGTTGCTGGTCGAAAATCTACTTTTACTATTATTCTGAATAATTGCTGCTTACTATACTCTCTCAAAACCAGATCTACCTTTTGTAAGATTCACTCTTGCTAGATCGATTTCTTCGATTGATTTTTTCTCTTCTTTGTGTCAAATAAAAGTTAAGTCCAATATGACCGCCCATGATGTAGTCGTTGTACTTTCCTTGTTCTATGTTGTCAAAACTGTCTCCAAATAGATTGATATAGCTATACTGACCAAATAAACCTATGTGGTCAGATAGCATGTATTCGATCCCAAAATTCCCTGTGACTTGAAACTGCATGCTGTAGTCATCTGTCATGTTAGTAGTAGCGCCTATGCCGACTTTGAGGTATGGCGTAGCGCGATAGCCGTTTAGCATTCTATAGGTGATAGAAGTGCTATTGGTGAGTGCGTAGAATTCGTAAGCTTCGGAGATGCCGAGCTGTCCGTAGTAGCTGTCTATACCTATACTGACTGGGTTGGTGCTAAAGAACTGGAGTCCGAAATAGGCGTTGGGTTTCACTTCTCTTTTGTAGTAGTCTCCATACATTTGGTTGCCCCCAGCACCGATACTCATGCCGAAGTTGCTTCTGCGTTCTTTGGTGATGCTACCAAACTGGTCTCTGCGTTGTACGCTCCATTTGGACTGATTGTATTCTGATACGGTAGTGTTGTCTACGAATTCGGTGGATTCTGCTTCCCAAATTCCTTCTTCTATTCCTTCGACGATGAGGCCAATGACGGATTGCTCGATGGCTTCTCGCACAGCCATTTCAGCGGGTTCGTTGTAGGTGAATCCAGTTTCTGCTTCTAGTAATTTTTGTGGAGCGACGAACTTGAATACGCCTATGTCTACTTTTTGGGAGAGAATGGTTTTGGAGGTGTAGATAGTCTTTAGGATTTTTCCATTGATGGTAGAAACAGCTCTTAAGTAGACTGTGACGCGATCTTCTCGGTATTGTCCAGACGAACTCATACCCAAGTATCTAGCACCTATGCCCCCGGTGAGGACATTGCTGTCAAAGGAAATGATACCACCCTCTAACAGAACACCAGCGTACAATAATGGTGGAAGAAGATCTCCTTGTGTGTCTTGATTGCCATAGGTGGCTCTGCTAGAGCGGATGATTTTTCGCTCGTTTAGCAGGTTAGGTAGTCCCTCTCTCTCTATCGGTACGAACCAGCCTGACTCTTCCATGGTTCGGATCAAAATGGAAGTAGCACCTTGGGTGACAGCCGTAGACCAGTTGGAGCCTACTTCTGACATTTTGTACTGCCCCGTTTGGTCTCTGAATTTATAGACGGCCGCTACGATTTTTTCTTTGGGTACTGGCAGGCTAGTTAGATGTTGGTAGCGTGCGCTTTCTTCTCCCTGCTCCGCCTGAGTTACTTTGACAGGCTGATGTACCAGTGGGGCACAACTAGCCATAGTCGCAACAATTCCATATATAATGAGGCGATTGATCATGTGTTTAGTGTAGAGTGAATTTCTTAGGTTTTTGGCTTTGAGGAATATTGATTAGTAATAGGGGACTGTTACTAGGGTTTCGCTACCATCACTGGTGTTGACTACATATACATTGATTCCATCGGTGTTGGATGATACTTCTATTTCGAAGGAGCCTATACTGTAAAGGCCATTTTCTAATCCGTTTTCACCGAATAAGTCACCTGTTAGTTCACGGGAGAGTAAATTGAGGACTTGTCTGTTGAGGTTTTCTTCGAAATTATCAAGGTCTGTATCACTCAAGGAACTTTGGTTTTGATGCTGATTTTGTTCTTGAGCTGAGCTCAGTAGCCAGTTGTAGTTGAAAGTATCTCCTCCGAATGCTGGGTTGATAGGCTTGTAGACAAAGTCTTGCGCCTGTAGTCCGGACATAGTCATCCAGAGTATGCCGATCAGCATAGTGAGTTTGGTGTTTAGGTGGTTCATTTTATAATCTTTCTATTTTCAGAATAAGCCTGTTCCAGTCATGTCATCTCCTTCGAGTTGCTCCAGTACCTCTCGATACTGTATTACATAATTGTATGCGTTATAGCTGGCCTGGTCTGAAAGCTCAACCAAAAAATCATGCCTTGGTTGTAAAAAACTTTCGAATACAAGTAGTTCGTTTACATAAACTTGTACTTGTGTACTATTACTTCTTGCTGGTCGCTCTTTAATATGGATGATAAAGGAATCTTCTACGTCTGGCCAGTTCCAATTGGTATAGAACATGTCGTAAAAATCTCTACCGCTTTTTGATAGGGTTTCATCAACGATCAACTGATCAATCTCTATCAAAACACTTTCTGAAAATACATCTTGAGCTTGGCCCTGAGCATTGAAAAAGAACCCAATCAAAAACACACTTACGTGTATTTTTATAATGTTTTTCATATAGTGAAAGTAGAAAGTTAAATTGTATTAATCAAGCTTAGAGTAGGCGGCTAGGTGATAAGGGGTGTGGCTTGAAACGTCGAGAGTGGTTAAGTCAAATATAATCTTAGAATAGTAATAGTATAAATATCCTAGTGAGCCTGTAGTGTGTTTGTTTCGAAACTGTTAATTGTTAGTTAAAATATTGTTTTACAGTGTTTTATGATTGAATTGGTTGCGTGATTTTTCGAGCTTCTTAATCAGTTTGATAGACACCCATCCCTGAAAACAGGTATTTTTGTGTTTCGGGGTAAGAAAAAGTAGAGGTTCTTTTTGGAGTGAGGCGGAAGCGGTAGGTGTGATTTATGGTAATTGTACTATTTTTATAAATAGTATGACTGGGAGTCAATAGGGAAATGCGTAATTGTTAATAGGAGTTGGGTTTTCTTTGGAGCTTAATGTCAGTTATAGCTTAACCCAATGGGTTAAAATCTTACATCTAGTAAAATGCTGTTTAGTACATTGATCATCTATCTTCTTTTAACTTTTAAACCTGAATTGAAACATTTCATTCAGGTTTAAAAGCATCATATAAGAATCAATTTTATTGGATCAAATCACTCATTTCTTTTTCAGATATTTTTTTAAAGAACACTCTAGGGAAACGACCTGACACCAATGTTGTACCTAGCACGAGTAGATTATTGTCCTCATCTACCTTGATGGAGGAGAGGGTGTATGGATTGATATTTCCTATTTTTAATACGCCAACTGATTCTGAAGTGGCTATGTCAAATACATTGAGCGCAATTTGACGAGATTGCGTTTCGGCTGCTATCACAGAATACATGGTACCATTGCGCTCATAACTCACGATGTTTGCAGGCGTTCTAGATTTGTATTCCGAGAAGGGGACATTCATAAAGTTGATACTAGATGTCACCACATCATTTGCGATAGCCTGGTTGGGCTGTATGAAGTTGTCATTGAACTGATAACCAAACAATGAGTAGCCGCCAGACGGCAAGGGGAGTAGCGCAGTGAGTCCACCATCGGTTCCTTGTCCTTGACAGACGCCTGTTGGGTTTTGCCCTAGGTTAGTAAATACGAGAGACAGCGTGTGGTCATAGATGCCATTGAAGTAGTAGGTCGTCTCGCTGAGTTGCCCACAAAAGAATGGTAATCCATACCGCTCTGGATCAGTAAAATGATCAAATATCACGGCTGCTATGTCATTGTTGGTTCCTATAGAGTAGGCAGCGTTAGTCGTAGCAGTACCGTCGAGGTTGACCAAACTAATGATGGTTTGATCCGTCCCATCAAAACTCAGTAGGATGATGTTGTCATTGGTGCTGAGGCTTGCGGCGAGAGGCCAAGTAAGTCCATTGCTCAGTGGGGTGATGACGAGACTTTCGATGCTGCTACCAACACTGGCAAGCTGTGCTCGTTTGTTGTTGTCCATCATCACGAAGTAATACATGTCATCTATGGTCATGAAGTCACCGATTGGTGAGTCATATTGTTCTGCATTAAGAGTGGTTTCTGCTACGTAGTTTCCTTCTTCGTCCAGTTCTATGAGTTGTACACCTGAGTAATTGCGGTCATCATCTGTGTTTTTTAGTGATTGACTGGTGAGAACCAAAAAACCCGTTTCGGTAGCGACTATATCTATCGGGTAGTAACTCTGGTCGCTTCTGAAGCTGTCGTATATTTTGGTGAAGGATGTTTTAGGATCGATTTCATCGTCTTTACATGCAGCAAGGATGATTAGCAAGAAGAGGGCGTATACTAGGTTTTTCATTGTTATCGAGAGGAGAAGGTGTTGTCAATGTATCGTAGTGGGAATATGACACTAAGAGATGCATTGATACCATTGATATTCGTTTCGTCATTAGACTCGCCGAGTGATACGAGATCGTTTTCGCTGTAGCGTTTGTCGGTATCGGTGATGGAACTCAGGCCATAGGCATAAGAGACCTCTAATACCGTTCGGATATTGCCTACATCCCACCCAAAGCCGAGTCCGGCGAGCGCACCATAATAGTTCTGGAATTCTTCTTTGACATCTACCGTGACAGACCCACCATCATAGGTTTGTGGAGTACCGGTGATATAGTCTGTGTGTTTGATGTCCGTTTTTTTGTTCGCATAGAGTGCGAAAGAATATTGAAACCCGGCCATGATGTAGGGGCGTAGCTTGCCTTGTTTGATTATCTCATAGCGGAGAGAAATAGGTAGCTCGATGAAACTTGCTGTTTGCTTTATGCTGTATTCAGTCTCGAAAGTTTCTGTATCCAGATCTCCAGTCCACTCTAAGTTACTTTTGTAGTGATACCCTATTTGCTTGAATACAGGTGTAATGGCAACAGATACCCCCTTGTGGTAGAAGGATAAATCCAAGCCTATTAACACTCCTGGTTGGCTGAAATTCTCGTAGGTTTTTTCTAAAAGCTCCGTGTCGTAGTTGATCGGCGTTACCGATGAGTATCTGTCTTTAGGATTGGGTTGGGTGAAATTGGCACCAAACTTCAACCCTAGCCACCATTGTGTCTTGAGGAAGTTTTGGTATTCAGAGCCAGGCAATCTTGGCTTCATATTGCGCTGCGCTAGCACGGACTGGCTAGACAGGAGTAGAACAGCGATTAGTGCTGCTTTACTTGCGAACAAAAAGGCGTTTCGTATCATTGAGTTTAGGTGATTTAGCTTTGATAAAGTAAAATCCAGGCATCATATTCGTGAGCTGAAAAGTGATCGTATGCTTGCCTGGCGTGATGAGACGTCTCGTAGAGCGTACTACTCTGCCTGACGAATCGATCATTTCAAAATTAACATTTTGTGTATCATTGACCATCACTATGGCTTGGACATAATTCGTTGCAGGGTTAGGGTAGATGGACTCTATCTGGAACATGCTCTTTACGTAGCTGTCCGTTCCTGTGATTACTTCTTTGATTAGATCAAGTGGCTCGTAGGTGCCACCGTCATGGCTTGGCCCTGAGATGAAGTCTCCGAATAAGATGTCATTTTGGATTACAGATTGATCCACACCCATCCACTCATGTAGGAGGTTGGCGTAGAGCTGTCGGTAATCGAACTGCATGTTGACATTGTGATTATCTAAGTCTGGGTTAGTACCATAGATACCAGCATTGACACCCGCGCCGAACATCATGACTGGCCCGCCAGTTCCGTGATCTGTACCGTATGATCCGTTAGATCCGATTCGGCGGCCAAATTCGGACATGGTTACTGACATGACGCGTTCTGACAATCCTCTGCTTCTGAGGTCTGCGTCAAAGGCATTCATAGCCGAGCTGATGTGATAGAGCAGTGCAGCATGCGACCCCAAAGTAGGATCGTAAGAGGTTGTTTGATCTGCATGGGTATCGAACCCACCGATTTTGACCAAGAATACTTTGGTTTTGAGTCCCCCACTTAATAATCGAGCAATTAGCTTTAGTTGAGAACTTAGGTGGTTTTTAGAATCTCCGTAAGGGTATTTTTCTGGATAGTCTACTTCACTTTCCTTAGTCGGTTCATATACTTTAGCAAGTCGCTTGATGTAGGTTTCTGACTTGTCCTCCAAACTCAGTAGCCAGTCCATTTCTTTACCATAAGGGCTGGAATTCAAAAAATCAGGAGGTGTACCTCTAGGATCTAATCCTTCGTCAGTAAACCCGTCCAGCCCTTCTATCAAATTGGCAAATCCTTCTGGGTTGCCTGGTAGAGAGATTGATGTAGGAATGTTGCCTTCTTGATGGAAAAGAAGAGATACGTCATTACCCATTTCCAGTGCTAATGGATCAGGCATGGTGTCGTTAGGGAATTCTTCAGGGTATTTGAGAGGGGTATATTCGTGATTAAGATAGCGGCCGATCCATCCAGATGAAAAATAGTCGTCAGACCCTCCACCCATCAATTGTATATCTCTACCTCTAAAGTGAGATCCATTGTTGTTTTCGTATGACACACCTTGAAAAATAGCCGCCTTTCCTTTGTCGTAGAGGTCTTTGAAGCCATTCATGTCAGGGTGAAGACCGACCTGATCCGCAGATGCTACCGTGCTGTCTAATGGGATGAGTGTACGACTACCAGATTTATATGGGATGGCGATGTTAGCTCTTCTGCTATAATACTGGTCGTATTTTTCTATAGGGATGACGGTATTCAGACCGTCATTACCTCCATGCATCTGTAGTATGATGAGTACATTGTCGTTGGTGCTTTGTGCAGCTAGGTTTTGGAACTCTTGCTGCGCAGCGAGGATTTGAAGCGGCACCCCTTGAAATGCAATAGGGGCGCCAGCTGCAAAACCAAGTTTCTTGATAAAGTTTCTTCTTTTCATACTCAGAGAGATTACATCAATTGATATTCTGGAGACTGTAGCATGGCGTTGAATAAGTTAGCTAGCTGGTTGTCCGCTTTGTCCATGTCTGTTTGGCTGTCCCAGTTGCTCGTCCAAGCAGCTTCGGGATCAGCATCCATTGTGCCTAAGAACACCGATAGAAAATAGGTCATACGCTCTTGTGTCATCTCGCTCGTTGATGCACCATCAAAGGACGCATCGGTACTCATCGGTAGGAAATATTCGATCAAGGAAATGACTAATGTTTTGGCATCTCGTGCATCTGCTGCGGGGATATTGTTTTGCACGAATTGAATTGGACTAATGTCTCCTAAGTCTTGTAGGTCACCAGGGGTGATGCGGTTGCGTACGAAATTGTACCGGTTGGTGAGGTAGTTTGGACTAATCCATGAGCGATTGTACAGCGGGAACTGATGGTATGCGGAGTATCCTGCCACTTCAAATGGCTCATAAAAATCCATGCCTTGCCCTCCCATTTCTCCTAATAGCGCGCGCGTCAATTCGTAAAAACGAGCTGTATCAGTTTGTGAATTAGGTACAGCGATGTTGAAATTTTTGGTGAATCCCAGCGTGACATCCAGTGGAGATTTGATGATACTACCAAACACATCGTCGGTTACGCCACCTGTGCCACCATAGAACTCTTCGGAGGTAAATAACGCTTCGAGTACAGGAGCTAATTTGAAATCATTGGCCTTGAAAATATCAGCCATATCTTGAATAACACCTGCTTGGATCGTGGGAGTTACCTCGTGGTATACATAAAAGCGATACAGTCTTCTGCAGATATGAAGTGCTGTTTCATCTTGGTCATAGATCAGGTCAATGAGTTGACTGATTTCATCAAGGACACTTTCCTCCGTAGGACTACTGCCTTGTAGGAGCTCTGGGTCTGCTTGTATGGTGGCATTTCCCATCCGAGCACTAAAGGTCTTGACAGTGTTATCATGCTGTGTCGCGATGTTACTACCTCGGATGACTCCTCGTGGGAGTTCGGTTTCGATATCTAAATTATTGAATGCGCCATTTTCTACATTGGTATCTGTGTCAAAACCAGAGAGTACTTTAGCGGCAGCTTGTACATCCTCTTCTGTATAATAGATGTAATCTCCTGGTGTGTTTGTTTCTGGGATATCCCCTTCTAGACCTCTTCCTATGGTGTAGAGTTCCAGTAGTTCTCTTGCATAGTTTTCATTGGGGCTTCCTTTTACGTTTTGACTTCCATCAAGGAATTTTAGCATGGCATTGTCTACACATACTTTCTTGGTCAAATGCTTAAAATTGACGGGGTATATGGTGTTAGGTAATATCTCTGTAGAATCGGGATCAGGATTAGGTGTAGGGACCTCTCTGTCATTAGTGTCAAATGCATAATGTCTAAATAGTGCGTTTTGGTAGTAAATAGACCTTGTGTTGTTGACCTTCTCTTGCTTTGTCGTGAAGAGTGTATGCATAAAAAAGACAATGCGTTCTCGAAAGGAGTAAGAGAGTTTCTGAGTTTCGTCGACATCACTGGCGAGCATCTGTCCGATCATCCATGCATTGAGTAGCGTAGATAGATTGTCTCCATTCGCATCTGTGGGGCCATTGGTGATCCACTCCGAGCCTGTTTCTGTATCAATAGGAGGGAGAGGGTTTGGGAGATCGGTAGCAGTTAGTCTTTGGTAGGCTTCTGACGCGGTGAGGCTTGCAAACTCATCAATCTGAGTAATAGATGCGCCTGTACAAGCTCTCCTTAATAAGTGTGCGGCTCTTTTCTTTCCTAATGTCCCCGACAAGGCAGTAAACGGCATAGTGCTTTGTTTGTAGTGATTCTGATTACAAGTATAACAATATCGGGCGTTCATTGTTATATTTTATCTTGCAATAATTACATCTATGTGTTAACACATAAAAAAACCTCAGCACATGCTGAGGTTTTTTTTAATTGATGTTTTTTTAGTGACCTAAAATCAGGTAGCACAGAACTCTTTCAATCTTTGGTTTTTGTTAGGTTCTCTTAGTTTTTGGAGCGCCTTTTCTCTGATTTGTCTTACTCGTTCACGGGTTAGTCCCATGATGTCCCCGATTTCTTCTAGGGTGAAAGGGTTATCAGACCCGATACCAAAGCTCATTTTAACTACTTCTCTTTCTCTAGCTGTCAGGGTAGATAGCGCTCTAATGGTTTCTACTTTCAACGAATCGTTGAATACCATCTGCCCATCAGTAGGGCCAGTAGTTTTGTTTTCTAGTACATCAAGCAATGAACCTGATTCGTCTTCCCCAAAAGGAGCGTCCATAGACATTTGCTTTACCTCAGCACCGAGTGTGTTTCGAACCTCACTTGGTTTCATTTCCAAGATTTCTGCCAATTCTTCTTCGGTAGGCTCTCTTTCGTATTTCTGCTCTAACTCTGCATATGCTCTTCTAATCTGGTTGATTGCACCAGATTTGTTCATCGGTAGTCTGACGATTCTAGATTGCTCAGCGAGTGCCTGCATAATAGATTGACGAATCCACCATACGGCGTATGAGATAAATTTAAAACCTTTGGTTTCGTCAAATTTCTTCGCTGCTTTGATAAGGCCTAAGTTACCTTCATTGATCAAGTCATTGAGTGGTAAACTTCTGTTTTGGTACTGTTTCGCTACAGAAACCACAAACCTCAAGTTTGCTTTTACCAATTTTTCTAAAGCTAGATCATCTCCTTGTTTGATACGTTGTGCGAGTTCTACCTCTTCGTCTGGGGTAATCATCGGCACACTACTAACTTCCGTAAAGTACTTCTCAAGTGTGTGACTCTCACGTCTGTTAGTTATGGATTGTGTGATCTTAAGCTGTCTCATATGATATATTTTTCCTTAATTATTAGGACTTTTTGGTCGTCCCTGATGTGGGGGATGAGCTTTAAAGCCCGCAAATTTAACCTTTTATACGATTTCAATCAAATTGGTGGTCGGAATTATCTAAATTTTTATTAAATCTCTTGCCTAGATTGTAGTTGGTAAGACATTCTTTCGAAAAGAGGCTTCCTATCCCATCTTAACAAAGTACAAAATGTAGATGTTAAATCCTATTAAAATGAAGCTTTTAATGTAAAGTCTTGATTTTGAGATCAAAATACTGTAAACTCATAGGTACTATTAACATCATCATCCACTTAAACCTACAATTATGGTAATGAATTTTAAAGGCGTACAAATAGAGCAAGAAAGAGATGTCAAGTATGAAAAGATATCAGATTATATGGCGCGTGATCTCGTGACTTTTACACCTGATATGGAGATTGCAGAGGCTATTGATATTATGCTCAAAAAACGTATTTCTGGCGGGCCAGTCCTGAATGAAAAAAGGGAACTTGTAGGGATGTTGTCAGAAAAAGATTGCTTGAAAGTACTGGTGCAATCGTCCTATCATAACATACCTAGTGGTAAAGGCAAGGTGAAAGATTTCATGTCTGAAAATGTCAAAACCCTAGAGATGGATACTGATGTTGTGTCGTGTGCGAATGAATTTCTGACGACTTATTTTAGGAGATTTCCTGTGACGGAAAATGGTGTTCTAAAGGGGCAAATATCACGCAGAGACATTATGCGAGCTGCTCAAAAAATCAAATCTACGACTTGGTAGTTACTTTATACGATTAGGGTTGTCTGCCAAGAATGCATTCCAGCTTTTGCTACTGGACTGCACTCGACCGCCCTGATAATGGTGAGTAAGTGCGACTGCTAGGGCATCGGTTGCGTCTAGAAGTTTGGGCGCATCTTGGAATTTTAATATTGATTTGAGCATGGCTGCTACTTGTTCTTTGGAGGCATTTCCATTTCCTGTTACGGATTGCTTCACTTTTTTAGGTGCATATTCTGTGATTGGGATTTCTCGGTTGAGTGCAGCTGCCATTGCTACCCCTTGCGCTCTTCCTAGCTTGAGCATTGATTGTACATTTTTGCCGTAGAAGGGAGCTTCTAATGCGACATGATCAGGATGAAACTCCTCGATGATAGAAGATACGCGTTCGTATATTTTCTTGAGTTTTATTTCATGAGTAGTATATTTGGTTAAATGGATGACGCCAAATTGCAATATTTTGACTTTCTGCCCTGTGACCAATATGACACCATATCCCATCACGGTAGTACCAGGGTCTATGCCTAATATGATTTTTTCTTTAGTTTTTTCCATTGATCTGAATAGCATTGCAAGATAGAAAATGATCCCTCTTTTTTATAAATCAAGGCTCAATTAATGGAAACTCTGAAATCAACTAGTATAGGTGCTCGTCAGTCTTGGGTGAATATAGCCAAGCTATTGTGGGGGTGGGGGCTGCCCGTTACTGTGCTGGTGATTTTGGCGTTGCGTTTGGAGAATGGGGTGTGGAGAACTTATTCATGGGAGTATTTAGAGATTTCTTATTTGGCGGTCGCACTGGTTCTACTGCCTTTGAATCTAGGATTGGAAGCATATAAATGGAGATACATGACTCAGTTTTCGGTAAAGCGAAAATTTGTTGATGTTTTGAAATTGGTGCTTGCAGGTCGAGCAGTCAATATGATCACACCTCTAGGTTTGGGAGATGCAGTTGTCCGTGTGGGTGATATTGAGCCCGAACAAAGAATGAAGGCCATTGCTGTATTAGCAATGGCAAGAGTGAGTCAGATGGTCCCCACACTAGTACTGGGAGGGATGGCTACTGTGTTTTTATTGAGGCAGGGTGTAGAAGTGTTTGATTCAGGAAGGCTTCAATGGGTTTTAGTAGGGTTGGTGTCATTGGTACTGCTTGGTTTTTTGACTAGGAAGCGTGTTAGCGATTGGTTAGGGGAGTATTATCAGTATTTTATTTGTTTTGATATTTGGCAGTGGGTTACGATCCTGTTGTTGTCTTTTTTAAGATATGCGGTTTTTAGTGTGCAGTTCTGTTTGGTGTTTTATGGACTGGAAATAGGTTTGGATTTTCAGGTTGTTTTGCTAGGCGTTTTTTGGGTTTTCTTGGTCAAAACTGTCATTCCGAATATGACGATTTTGGGAGACTTGATGAAGCGGGAGATTTCTGCAGTTCTGTTTTTCTCTCTTTTTACTTCTGATTTAATGCTAATATCCGTCGGTAGTGCTGTGGTGTGGTTGATTAATATAGTGATCCCATCTGTGCTAGGTTTAGCATATGTATCAAGATTTAGACCTAGATTGTCATGATGCTGGGGCTTATAATCGTGGTTTTGTTATATGTCACAGCATTGTTGGTGCTGATGAATGCACTACGCAGGATCAAAAGTACTAAGACTCAGCCTTCAGAGGAGTGGGTTACAGTATTGATTCCTGTCCGAAATGAAGAGTTTTGCATCCAGAGGACGGTTCAGTCAATATTGACTAATAAATATCACAACATAGAAGTACTGGTCATAGATGATCACTCTACAGACAGGACAGCGGAGATCGTTTCATCGATAGATGACGATCGGGTGTGTTTGTTGAAGCTAGAAGGATCTAAAACGGGTAAAAAGGCAGCGATAACTATGGGGGTGGATGCTGCTGCGCGAGGTGATATTGTTATTTGTACAGATGGTGATACAGTTGTAGGGGAACGATGGGTTGAAAACCATGTTACTAATCTGTTAGAGGAAAAAGTGCTGGCGTTTGGGTCTGTCAAATATTTTGACCGAGGTGGGTTTTGGACAAATTTGCTCAATACAGAATTAACCGCTTTAGTCGGGGTAGGAGCGGCTACTTCGGTATTAGGGAAAGCGAGTATGATTAATGGCTGCAACTACTCATTTAGAAAGAAGGCTTTCAAGAAGGTGGCTGGGTTTGAAGGGAATGAACATGTCGCGAGTGGTGATGATGAGTTTCTGCTCCGGAAGATTACGAAATTCTACCCAGATGGAGTTGCTTTTCTTGGAGAGGAGGGTGGTAGAGTGGAAACAGAGCCTCCAGCGAGTGTTAGACAGTTCTACTACCAGCGCAAACGCTGGGCATCTAAGTGGAAGCACCATAGGGATTTGCTATCTTGGGTCATGCCTTTGTTTGTGTTTGCCATTTATGCATTGTTTGTAGGATTGGCTTTCTACCTCTTTTTCGATCACAAGACGGAGGTCATAGGCTGTATAGCAGTTAAGCTCTTGGCTGACTGGATGTTTTTGAAGAAGTCCAGCACATTGACAGGCGTGAGATTATCTGTTTTTACTGTCTTTTGTCTCCAAATTATTTATCCCTTTTATGTGGTATTCTTTGGCATAGCTTCTAATTTTGGGAAGTTTCGGTGGAGAAGTCGAAGCTATCCTATTTGACCTTTGACTGAGATATTATGAGTGACCATGAATATGACGTTTTGGATGAATTGTATTTTTTGGTTTCATTCCAAGAACTCAAAACCAGTGTAGGGATGGAAGAGGATGAACTATTGTCCGTACTTACCAAATTACAAAAGAAGGATTGGATTAAGTGTTTTGAAGAACCAGACGTGGAGTTGGAAAGCAAGGATGTGGATTTGGAAATTAACTTTCGAAAGTATCACTACTTGGCTACTAAAACGGGGTTGAAAGCACATACGAGTACTACATGAGTTCTGAAAAGGAAATAGCATCAAACTTACGGGAATTGGAATTGAACTCGCTGTTAGAAGTGACAGAGGCGATCAATAATAACCTGCCCGAAGACTCTCTCTATAAAATCTACCACTTTACGCTACTTGCCAACCTTAAGGTTAAGAAGTTGGCGTTGTTTGTCCTAGAGGAAAAATGGGAAAATAAGGTTGTTTTTGGGGTACAGAAGAGCATCTGTGATCAGATATCTTTCACCTCATTTGAAAACCTAGACCGTACTTCTGCAATCGACCGGAACTTCAAAGAAAGCGAACATTTTGAGTATGTGATTCCGGTTTTACACAAGAAAAAACTATTAGCACTGGTATTCATAGCGGATGTGGCTCAATCTAAGGTGGGCATATCCTCTAAGTCTCCGACGACCTTTTTGGAAGCGATTACCAATATTCTGATCGTTGCGATTGAAAACAAGAAATTGGCTCGAAAACAACTCGAACAAGAGGCTTTGACGAGAGAGTTGGAGATTGCACAACAGGTACAACAAAATTTGTTTCCTAAGTCACTGCCCCAATCAGACCTATTAGAGATAGATGCTGTATATCGACCACATCACAATATAGGCGGAGACTACTATGATTATGTATTGATAGATCCAGATCAATACATGGTATGCATCGCCGATGTATCTGGCAAAGGTGTGCCAGCGGCACTGATGATGTCTAATTTTCAGGCATCTCTGAGGACATTGGTGCGACAGACGGATGATTTGGAGACGATCGTCACGGAGCTGAATTATCAACTCAATGGAACTGGTAATGCAGATATATTTATCACGTTTTTTGTAGCATTATACAATAGAGAAACACACGAACTGCGGTATGCCAACTGTGGACATAATCCACCGTTGCTTGTTTCGTCCACAGGTAAGTTGCGTATGCTCACCAAAGGAACGACTGTTCTAGGGATGTTCAACCCTTTGCCATTCATCGCGACGGAGGTGATTTGTGACGTGGATAGCTTTGATCTGTTCTGTTTTACGGATGGGTTGACGGAGGCCGAAAATCTGGACGGAAGTGAGTTTGGCGAAGAGAAAGTAGAGGCAATCGTAGCGAAATATCACGATCAATCTGCCTCAGATCTGAATCAAAAGATGCTTTTAGCGGTAGAAGAATTTCGAGAAGGTAAAGCATACAGAGATGATATCACGCTACTAGCAGTGAAGCAAAAGCCAATTCATTGATTCCTTTTTATTTTCAACGGATACCTCGGTTTATTCAATGGCTATGGCCTTCGATATTGTGGCGAGGAAAGGGGGCGAGTGATGAACTATACTTGACTTTTGATGATGGACCAAACCCCAGAACTACACCAGTTATCCTGTCTATATTAGCGGATTTTGAGGTTAAGGCTACCTTTTTCTTGTCAGGGAGTGAAACCGAAAAATATCCTGAATTGGTGAAGGAGGTGGTTGCAAGGGGGCATGTTATTGCGAACCATGGTTATAAGCACGTCAGTGCACGAACTCAAAAAACGGAAGAATGGTGGGACGAAATTCAGCAGACTGAAAAGCTGTTGTCGACTTATGATTCTCATTTGGCGTGTCAGTATCGGCCACCCTATGGTTTGTTGACATGGCGACAGTGGCGTTTTGCTCAAAAGAGCGGGTATACTTTATCTCTGTGGACACTGATGCCTGGAGACTTTGATAGTAAAAAATCTAATCAAGACTGTTTAGATACTTTGGTTAGAAAGACCCAAGCGGGTGACATTATCGTGCTACATGATAATGAAAAAGCTGTCAGTCGGTTAAGTGAAATTTTACCGAAGTATCTTCAATATGCCAAGTCCGGAGGTTTTCAGTTTAAATTGCTGGAATGAGTCTTTTAGAAGTCACAAGCTTAGTTGTCGCGTGTATACCCATATTGATCTATCTTATTGTATTGAGTTCAGAAAGGGGCATGAAAGAGAGGTCTGGAGTAGAAGAAGAGATGCTCCCGATGGTCTCTATATTGATTTCTGTTCGAAATGAATCCACGAATTTGAGACGCTTATGTGTGTCATTGCAAGAGTTGAATTACCCTACAGATAAGTTTGAAATACTTATCGGAGATGATGGGTCGGATGATGATTCTTTGGCTATCCTTAGTGAATATGCACAGTCTCATTGGCGGATATTCTCTTATCATCATGATGTCTATGGGAAGCAACAGACCTTAAAAAAAATGTACCAAGAAGCTAAAGGGGATATGCTTTTGTTTACGGATGCTGATATGTCTATTCCGTCAGGATGGGTCAGTACAATGCTGAGAGGTGTGGATGAAGGTAAAGTGCTGCAATTGGGGCTGACGAAAGTCCGAGAAACTGGATGGTTCAGTGTGTTTCAGTCCATAGATTGGGTTTCAAATCAACTCTTGATCAAATGGCTATCCGATAGAGGGATGTTCCTTACTGCTTGGGGCAATAATATGTGTTTGAGCAAGTCAACGCTAGAGGCTGTGAGGTTCGAGTCATTGCCAGATTCGGTGGTAGAGGACGTGTCATTGATGAGAACGATGATTCGGTTAGGAGGTGAGGTGCGTGTAAATGATGATGTGGAAGCTATAGCTATCACTCAAGCCGAGATCAGTTTCAAAAGTGTGATTCAACAACGTATGCGTTGGTTGCAAGGAGTCGTAGAGTTGCCAATTCGATACAGTCTATTGGCTTTTGTGAAGATTTTGTTTTTGCCATTGGTGCTTTTTTTGAGTTTTTATCAGCCGGTATGGCTACTCTTGATACTGGCCAAAGCACTCGTCTTAACGTTACTGTTGTATAAAAATCAATTATTGAATTTGTCATTCAATAGGTTTGTTTCTATATGTTTCATTGATTTATATGAAGTAGCGATATATTTTTCTTCTTTTGCACTGCATGTCTTACCAGTAAAATTTGAGTGGAAAGGGAGAAAATACAGATGATAGAAACACACGCACATATTTATTCAGATCAGTTCAAAGAAGATATAGATGAGGTGATCGATAAGGCTAAGGAGTCAGGTGTTGAGCGCATATATATGCCCAATATAGATAGTGGATCGATAGATGCCATGTTAGAGATGGAGCACCTGTATCCAGGGTATTGTATCCCGATGATAGGCTTGCATCCATGTTCGGTCAAAGCTGATTTTGAGAAAGAACTTTATATCGTAGAGGATTGGTTGTCTAAGCGAGATTTTGTTGCTATCGGCGAGATGGGGACAGATTTATATTGGGATAAAACGTTGTTTGAGCAGCAGAAGGAAGCTTTTAAAATACAGTCCGACTTAGCCGTTAGGTATGAGAAACCAATTGTTATTCATTGTAGGGAATCGATGGAGGAGACGATAACGCTACTCGAATCATATCGAAATACAAGTTTATTCGGAATCGTTCATTGTTTTTCGGGATCCGAAGAACAGGCTAGGCGCATTATTGATCTAGGGTTCAAACTCGGGATTGGGGGAGTAGCGACTTTCAAAAATGGAGGGTTAGAGCCTGTGATGCAGAATATTTCGTTGCATGAGATGGTTTTGGAGACTGATAGTCCCTACTTGGCACCTGTGCCGTATCGAGGCAAACGGAATGAGCCAGCTTACATTCGTCAGGTAGCTCAGAAGATTGCCGACGAAAGAAATATAGATATAAGTGAGGTGATAGAGGCGACTACTGATACGGCTATGTGTATATTTGAGAACAACAAATAATCCAAATTGAGTAAGAATTATAAAGTAATAAATATTGCGACTTCATCAGAAGCGCCCAAGTCTTCAATACTGTTGATTTATACAGGAGGGACATTTGGGATGGTGTATGACGAAGATGGTTCATTGGCCCCATTTAACTTTTCACTAGTTATTGAGAAAATCCCTGAACTACAGAGCTTGGACTTGAAATTGACAGTGATATCGTTTCCAGAACCTGTGGATTCTTCTAATGTGAATACAGAGCATTGGCATGCAATGGCTGAAATCATCAAGAGTTACTATAACCAATTTGATGGTTTTGTGATTCTCCATGGTACCGACACGATGGCATATACGGCTTCAGCGCTTAGCTTTATGTTTCGGGGGCTAAATAAACCTGTGATACTAACTGGCGCACAGATACCTATAGGAGCAACACGGTCTGATGCACGTGAAAACTTGATTACCGCATTAGAGATTGCTTCTAAGAAGAATGAAGGGCGACCGATGGTCAATGAAGTAGCGCTTTACTTTAACTATTATCTACTAAAAGGCAATCGTTCCCAGAAAATAAGGAGTAGCAATTTTGCAGCTTTTGAATCTGAGAATTATCCATATTTGGCTGAATCGGGAGTGGAGATTGTTTTCAATGAATCTTTCTTGAAACCACATGAAACTCAGCAGCGCCTAGAGTACTATCCTAAGTTAGATCCTAATGTAGTGGTATTGAAGATTTTTCCAGGGATTACGCAGGAAGTCGTGAAGAGTATATTGAATATCAAAGGACTAAGAGGAGTAGTCATAGAGTCCTATGGATCAGGTAATATGATGACATGGGAATGGATGAGCAACCTGCTTCGTGATGCAGTTGCTCGTGGAATATTTCTCTACAATGTATCCCAGTGTATGGGGGGTAGTGTGGTGCAGGGACGTTATGAGACCAGCAAGATGCTGGACGATATAGGGGTCATCAGTGGACATGATATTACGACCGAAGCAGCCTTAGCCAAGCTAATGCATTTGTTAGGCACAGAGCAGAACGTAGATATAATAAAACAGAAGCTAAATATCGCAATACGAGGAGAATTGACCGTATTAGAGTAGCTTGCCAAAATTGTAAGGACTTCCTTGCATATAGCAATAATTTGTAATTTATTTGTCGCTTTGAGAAAACTAAAAGTTAGAGGAGAGGTGGCCGAGTGGCTTAAGGTGCTCGCTTGGAAAGCGAGTGTACCCCACAAGGGTACCGGGGGTTCGAATCCCTTCCTCTCCGCGCTATTTAGTGATTTGGAAAAGCATATTTAGATAACTTTTAAAACCTTTATTTGAAGATTTATTAAAAATTGGACTATGAAAAGAGTAGTAATTTTATTGATGATGACGGGTGTGTTTACTTTGGGACACCTTCAGTCAATGGCACAAACAGAAGAAGACTCGATGATCGAGTCACAGGGAGATTCTACAGAACTAGTAGATGGTGATAGTAGTACAGTCGAAGAAGCTCCGATTCAAGAGGAAGTTGTCGAAGAGGTAGCTGTCGTTGAAGAAGATTATGTTGAAGAAAAACCTGGTTTTCACCAAATTGTAAAAGAACAGTTCATCGCAGGTGGATGGGAGTTCATGGGTATTGTATTGTTATGTTTGATCCTCGGATTGGCTGTAGCTATCGAAAGAATTATTACACTAAACCTTGCAACTACTAACACGAAGAAGCTTTTGTCTCAAGTAGAAGACGCATTGGCTGCTGGTGGAGTAGAAGCTGCTAAGGATGTATGTAGAAATACACAAGGTCCTGTTGCTTCAATCTTTGTACAAGGTTTGATGAGAATGTCAGAAGGTATCGAAATGGTAGAGAAATCAATCATTGCCTATGGTTCTGTTGAAATGGGTAAATTGGAAAAAGGAATGACTTGGATATCTCTATTCATCTCATTGGCTCCTATGCTTGGTTTCATGGGTACTGTAATCGGTATGATTGGTGCATTTGATGCTATCGCTGAGGCGGGTGACGTATCTCCTGCATTGGTTGCTGGTGGTATTAAAGTTGCACTTTTGACTACAGTTGGTGGTTTGATCGTTGCGGTTATTCTACAGTTGTTTTACAACTACCTTGTATCTAAAATTGATTCTCTCGTCAACTCTATGGAGGACGCTTCTATTTCTTTAATAGATATCTTGGTTAAGCATTCTGCTTCTAAATAAGATTTTCACATTAAAAGAATAAGAAGATGGATTCAATAGATGTTGCATTATATATATCGTATACGTTGACAATATTGGCAGGCTTAGCAGCCATTGTCTTCCCAATTATTAATTCAGTAAGTGACCCTAAATCTTTGGTGAAAGCTGGAGCTGGATTGGGAGCATTGCTAGTGATATTCTTGATTTCTTGGGCGATTTCTGGTTCAGACGTTACTGCTGCTTATGCAGATTTAAGCCCAAGTCTCTCTAAGTTTATTGGAGGATTGTTGACTATGATGTACGTTTTGACTGGTTTAGCACTGGTTGGGATTGTATACACAGAAGTTTCAAAAGCAATAAAATAATATTATGGCGAAAGGCAAAAATAGACCGGCCGCTGAGGTGAACTCGGGTTCTATGGCAGACATTGCCTTCCTTTTGTTGATTTTCTTCTTGGTAACTACCACGATAGCGAACGACAAAGGAATAGCGATGCTTTTGCCTCCTAAACCGGACCCAAATGAGCCACCTCCGGAGGTGACGAAAAACGATAGAAATATCTTTAAGATTCAGGCAAATTCCATGGACAAACTTCTAGTAGAAGATGAGCCTATGAGAGACGTAACTGAGTTGAGAGGTATGATTAAGGATTTTATTCTGAATTTCAGAAAGCCTTCTATAGAGGGAAAAGAACTCTATAACTCTTTGCCAGCTTCACTGAGAAGTCATGTGAATAGTAAAGGAAAGAAGGATAATTCTTCGGACGAACCTGGTGAAGCTGTTGTTTCATTCAAGGCGGATAGAGGGACGAGTTACGAACTCTATATCCAAGTACTGGATGAGATTAACGCAGCATACAATGAAATTTATGGTCAGAGAATTGGATTGACTGCTGAAGAGTTTCTTCAGTTGGACAAGAAAGATCCTGAACAAAAGGAATTGTATCAGCAGGCAAGACAGGGTATTCCAAGAGCGATTTCGATCGCGGAACCAAATAAAATAGGAGGGTGATATGGCAAAGTTTAAGAAGAATTCTAACACGACGCAGGAAATCCCTACCGCTGCACTACCAGATATTATCTTCATGTTGTTGTTTTTCTTTATGGTAACGACCGTACTAAGAGAAACTTCAATCATGGTAGAGCAAACTTTACCTAAGTCTACTCAGTTGAGTAAACTAGAAAGAAAGTCTCTAGTGAGTTATATCTATATCGGTAAGCCAACAAAAGTGGATTTATATGGTGAACAACCAAAGATTCAGGTTAACGATGTATTTATTGAGGCTACAGACGTGGTTAGGTTTGTGAACCAAGAAAAGGATAAATTGTCTGAGGTAGAAAGAGATCAGATTACTATTTCGATGAAGGTGGATGTGGAAGCCAAAATGGGAATTGTGACTGATGTACAACAAGAGTTAAGAGAAGCGAATGCGAGAAAAGTACTTTATAGTTCTTTGAAGCGTTTGGATTGATATTAAATCTCATATAAAGTTAAAAGCCTCCTCTTTTTGAGGAGGCTTTTCTGTGTTATGACAGAATTGAAAAAATTAACGCATGCTTGGTGCATGTACGACTGGGCTAATTCATCGTATCTGCTCGTCATTACTTCTACTATTTTCCCCATCTATTTTAATAGTATCACGCGAAGTGTGTTTGGAGGAGAGCAGGTAATGTTTTTTGGACATCAGATGACGAATACGGTTCTGTATTCTTATTCGGTATCAGCAGCTTTTTTGATAGTCGCCATTATTTCACCGTTGCTGTCTGGTATAGCGGATTCAGGAGGGCGTAGACTGATGTTTCTTAAGATATTTACTGCGATAGGTTCTATAGCTACTTTTTCACTCTATTGGTTTCGAGGTTATAACGTAGAGTACGGTATTATTATGTCTGTTTTGGCAGGGGTAGGCTATTCTGGGAGCTTAGTTTTTTATAATGCTTTTTTGCCAGAGATTACGACTAAGGATAAGTATGATAAGCTAAGTGCTCGGGGGTATGCTTATGGCTACATCGGTAGTGTGATCTTGTTGGTTATTAGTTTTGGTATCATTATGTCGTATGAGTCATTTGGTTTTGTAGAGAAGTCATCGGCTGTGCGTGTTTCTTTTTTGATGGTGGGTGTGTGGTGGATGGTATTTGCTCAGTACAGTTTTTATCACTTGCCGTCTGATGACAAATCTGCCAAGAACGAGCAAAGTTGGTTCAAAAGGGGTAACCAGGAGATTATGAAAGTATATCGATGGGTAAAAGACATGCCGTCGATTAAAATGTACCTCATTGCTTTCTTTTTCTATAGCACAGGGGTGCAAGCAGTCATGCATTTGGCGGCATCTTTTGGAGAGAAGGAATTGAGGTTAGAGGCGAATAAGTTGATCATTACGATCGTCATCATTCAAATTGTAGCGATACTCGGGGCTTATGTTTTTGCAGCTGTTTCGAAGCGATTTAATAATGGGATTTCAATACTGATTATGCTAGTGATATGGGTAGGTGTTTGTCTTTTTGCTTATCAGACGCAGACCGCTTTGGAGTTTTATGGGCTGGCATTCGTCGTGGGGTTAGTGATGGGAGGTATTCAATCTATATCTCGTTCTACTTTCTCAAAACTGATTCCTGAAAATTCGATTGATAACACGTCTTTCTTTAGTTTCTATGATGTGGTGGAAAAACTGTCAATTGTTTTTGGGACATTTTCATTTGGGTTTGTAGAATACCTCACAGGCTCTATGCGGAATAGTACATTGGTTTTGGTTTTTTATTTTGTGATTGGAATCGCTCTGCTTTCTTTTTCAGGTTTTCTTAAGAAGAAAATATATACTGGAACTGTTTAAATCCAAGATTATATAGTTTGGTTGAATTACAGTTCCAATATGTTAGTAAAAAGGGGGAGATCCTAGTTAATCAAAGCGCATGTGCTTAACTGAATCACCTGAATTGGCTAGTTCCATCAACGAGTCTATCCCAATCTGAAGATGCTTTTGCACGAAATTACTGGTGACTTGCTTGTCAGAGGACTCTGTTTTGACGCCCTGAGGAGTCATGGGGTTATCTGAAACGAGTAGTAGTGCCCCTCTTGGAATTTCGTTGATGAAGCCTACAGTGAATAAAGTGGCAGTTTCCATATCTATGCCCATGGCTCTGATTTTTCTCAAGTATTTTTTGAATTTCCTATCATGTTCCCATACTCTGCGGTTGGTGGTGTAGACAGTTCCCGTCCAGTAGTCTAACTCATGTTTCTTGATCATAGATGAGACGGCTCGTTGCAGCCTAAATGAAGGGAGTGCGGGAATCTCTATGGGCATATAATCATTGGATGTCCCTTCTCCTCTAATCGCCGCTATGGGCAGGATAAGGTCGCCTAGTTGTGTTTTTTTCTTCAACCCACCGCACTTGCCTAAGAACAAAACAGCTTTTGGGGAGACTGCTGATAGTAGATCCATAATGGTAGCAGCAACTGCACTGCCCATACCGAAGTTGATGATGGTGATGTTGTTGGCCGTTGAGGTTTGCATCGCGCGACCTTCTCCAGTTATAGGAGCATTGAATTTCTCTGCAAACAAGTCTATGTAGTTGGAGAAGTTAGTTAGGAGGATGTATTCTGCAAATTCGTCTAGTTCTAGACCTGTATATCTGGGGAGCCAGTTTTCTGTTATTTCTTGTTTTGTTTTCATTGATTCAGGGTTATTAATTGTTGATGTTTGTGTGTAAATGAGCAAAGAAACTATGGAGCGACTCAACTTACCTCCTTTTAATTTTAATATACGAGAATCTACTGAGGGGAATGAAATTTGGGACGAATTTCGTAAGAAATATATTGTGTTAACCCCTGAGGAGTGGGTGCGACAAAATTTTTTGAGATTCCTTAATCAGTACTTGTCCTATCCTAGAACACTGCTCAAAGTGGAGGGTAGTATGAAATATAATAAGCTCAGTAAACGCCCAGATATTGTAGCCTATAGTTCATCAGGTGCTCCGATAATGTTGGTAGAATGTAAAGCGAGTTATGTGAAGATAACTGAAGAGACGTTTAAGCAAGCGTCAGTGTATAACAAGGTTGTGAGGGCTCGTTACTTGGTCGTAACCAATGGTTTACAACATTTTATTTGTGAGCAGAACTTTGAAACGGGAACCTCTTTGTTTCTTAAAGAAATTCCCGTTTATCAAGTCTAAAGATAACTTTCTACACTCGCGTAAGGTAAATCAAATGCTTCTGCAACAGCCTTGTAGACTACTTCTCCTCTGATGATGTTGAGGCCTGGCTTTAATTCCAAATTCTCTTTGCAGGCATTTTGCCAGCCTTTGTTAGCCAATTGTATTGCATAGGGTAGTGTCGCATTGGTCAGAGCCAAAGTGGAGGTATATGGTACAGCACCTGGCATGTTGGCAACACTGTAGTGCACCACATCGTCGATGATGAAAATCGGGTCTTGATGTGTCGTAGGTTTGGTGGTTTCCATGCATCCACCTTGATCAATTGCTACGTCTACGAGTACTGTACCAGGGCGCATATCTTTCAACATATCTTTGGTGATCAGTTTCGGTGCTTTTGCTCCAGGGACTAATACAGCACCAATAATAAGGTCGTGATCTTTGATCAATTCTCGAATGTTGTATTCGCTAGACATAAGTGTCTTGACATTGGCAGGCATCACATCGTCTAGATACCTGAGTCTTTCTAGACTGAGGTCTAATATAGTGACATCTGCACCTAGACCAGCGGCCATTTTAGCTGCTTCAGTACCTACCACTCCTCCACCAAGAATCATGACTTTAGCGGGGCGTACACCTGGAACTCCTCCGAGGAGTATACCTCTGCCTTTTAGTGGTTTTTCGAGGAATTTGGCTCCCTGCTGTATGGACATACGTCCTGCTACTTCCGACATAGGGACGAGTAGCGGAAGTGTCCTATTTTTTTCCACAGTTTCGTAGGCTAGACATATAGACTTGCTCTTGATCATGGCTTTGGTCAATGGCTCATGAGAGGCAAAGTGGAAGTAAGTGAAGAGTAGTTGATTCTCTTTGATCAAATCGTACTCGGGCTCGATAGGTTCTTTGACTTTGATGATCATTTCAGCGATCTCATACACTGACTCGATCGTAGGTAGAATTTTAGCACCTACACTGAGGTACTCCTCATCTGGGAATCCACTGCCTTCACCAGCCGTATGCTGAATATAGACGTGATGACCATGTTTTAGGAGTTCTTTGGCTCCAGCAGGAGTCAGTGCAATGCGATTTTCGTTGTTCTTAATCTCTTTGGGTACTCCGATTATCATTTTCGTAGTTTTATGAGTTGTTGCTTAATTTTTGGTCTTTTTATTGCTTCAGTTAATCAGAATTTTATTCTAGAATTATTTTTTTAAACCAGTATTATTTGATCTAATCTTTCAATAAGGTATTATATTATTAATAAATAATTTATAAAGCGAAATAATATTCTGTTATGTTGATTTTGTTGTTGATAAATATAATATTATTTTGTTTCAAAGTAAAAGGAATTTGAAAGCTGACCCTGTTTATTTATTTTTGCCAGTTCCAGTGCTAAACGAATATTTGGACCAAAAGTGTTAAAGTGAAAGTAGCCGTCAAAACATCATACCGAATGCCCACTAAAAAAGAGATATTAGAAGATTATCGCCTAGCGATGGAGAGTAGGGAGATAAGTTATATCGGACGAAAGGAAGTGTTCATGGGTAAGGCGAAATTTGGGATTTTCGGTGATGGTAAAGAACTAGCACAGATCGCATTGGCCAAGGTGTTTAGAAATGGAGATTTTAGATCTGGCTATTACAGAGATCAGACTTTCATGATGGCGATAGGCCAACTGACCTCTCAGCAATTCTTTGCTCAGCTATACGCCCATACTGATGTAGATGCAGAGCCTGCTTCGGCAGGACGTATGATGAATGGCCATTTTGGAACACGAATTATTCGCGAAGACGGGGAGTGGAACGACTTGACGAAGATGAAGAATTCTGCGTCGGATGTTTCTTGTACTGCTGCTCAAGTACCTCGACTGCTAGGTTTTGCTTATGCTTCTAAGTTGTATAGAGAAAACCCTGCTTTGCATACTGCGACCAAATTTTCTGTGAAGGGTAATGAAGTGGCTTATGGTACCATAGGTAATGCTTCTACTGCAGAGGGGCATTTTTTTGAAACTATGAATGCGGCGGGAGTACTTCAGGTGCCGTTAGTCATGGCTGTATGGGATGATGAATATGGTATCTCAGTACCTAATAAATATCAAACGACTAAAAGCAGTATTTCTAAAGCCATGGCAGGCTTTCAGCGTGATGCTGAAAACAAGGGGATAGAAATACTAACTGTTAACGGGTGGGATTATGTGTCACTGGTAGAAACTTTTGAGAAGGCTGAAAAAATAGCAAGAGAGGATCATGTGCCAGTATTGGTGCATGTGTTGGAGATGACCCAGCCACAAGGGCATTCGACATCAGGATCACACGAAAGATACAAATCTAAAGAAAGGCTGGACTGGGAAAACCAATATGACTGTAACAAGCAGTTTCGTCAGTGGATATTAGATCAAAATATAGCAACGGATCAAGAGTTAGATGTTATAGAGGATGAGTGTCGTGAATTAGCTAAGAATGCTAGAAACGCGGCATGGAACGAATACAGAGATTCTTTGCAAAAGGATATTGATACGGCAGTGAGTGTGATAGATTCGATGGCTGACCGTAGTAGATCAAGAAACAAACTACTCTCCATAGCCAAAAGCCTCAGAGAGGGACTCAATATCAATAAACTCGACGTTACACGTGCTAGCAAAAAAGCACTGAGACTAGTGCGTGAAGAGCCCTCAAAAAGTCGTGACATGTTGATTTTTTGGCTCAAAGAATTAGAGCAAAAAAGACACGACGAGTATAGTTCAGTACTTTATAGTGAAACCAAATACTCAGCGCTCAAAGTGCCAACGGTAGCGCCAGAATATAGCGAGCAATCCAAAATGGTAGACGGTCGTGAGGTGATGCAAGCATGTTTTGATGCAGCATTAGAGAATGATCCTCGTGTGTTTGCTATCGGTGAAGATGTAGGAAAGATAGGGGATGTCAACCAAGGTTTTGCAGGGTTGCAGGAGAAGCATGGTGAAATCCGTGTAACGGATACTGGTATTCGAGAAACGTCTATTATTGGGCAAGGAATCGGTGCAGCACTAAGAGGTTTGCGCCCTATTGTCGAGATACAATACCTTGATTATTTGTTGTACACGATACAGACACTTTCTGATGATTTAGCGTCACTAAGCTACCGAACTAAAGGCGGACAGCGTGCACCATTGATTATTAGAACTCGTGGGCATAGATTAGAGGGTATTTGGCACTCTGGTTCGCCGATGGGGATGATTATCAATGCTATTCGTGGGGTCTATGTATTGGTACCGCGTAATATGACGCAGGCTGCGGGTATGTATAACACGATGTTGAAATCAGACGATGCGGCGTTAATTGTCGAGAGCCTCAATGGTTACCGTTTGAAGGAGCGACTTCCTGATAATGTCGGTGAATACTGTGTGTCAATCGGACAGCCTGACGTGCTACGAGAAGGTAGAGATATCACCGTGGTGACCTATGGATCGATGTGTCGAATCGTAATGGAGGCCGCCAGTCAGCTTGCAGAGTATGGTGTGGAGTTAGAGGTAATAGATGCACAGACGCTTTTGCCTTTTGATGTTAATCACTCAATAGTAGAGTCAGTCAAGAAAACCAATCGTCTCATAGTGGCAGATGAAGATGTGCCAGGTGGAGCTTCTGCGTATATTTTGCAACAAGTACTTGAAGAGCAAAAGGCATATCAGTATATCGATAATCTTCCGCTTACCATCACGGCTAAAGACCATAGACCAGCCTATGGTTCAGACGGAGATTATTTCTCTAAACCCAATGCAGAGTCAATCTTTGATAAGGCGTATTCAGTGATGAATGAGTTTGATCCAGTTAACTATCCTTCGATATATTAATCTGAAGATCTGGAAATTAGTTCAGGAATCGTAAAAACGGGAGATTCTACCACATTGCTTTTGTTTAGCTTTCTGTCTAGTACGTAAAATTTCAATTTGAAAGGATAGTTTCTTAAAGATATAATGAAGCCATTTGATATCATGGCGTATTTGATTGTACCCTGTAGGGATGTGCCAATGTTGTCTTCGTCTAAGACAGGAAACCTACCATTGAAACTTTCTCCACAGCCAAATTCGTTAACAATATAAGCCCAGTCCAGCAGTTCGAAACCATTGCCACGATCCCAGTAGTAGCTGACATGCATGTTGTATCGGTTTTCGTTCTTGACTATAAAAAGTGTATCCAAATGGTAATCATCACTACCTGGAAAATTAGAGGGAGCTCCTTGTTCTATATAGGTATCTCGATCCATGTTGATCCTGAGTGTATCGTAATCATCACAGCTATAGCTAGGCCTGCTGTCATCTTCACTGTAGAGAGTGGTATTGGATGAACCAGGGACTTGCTGGTAGAATGGGGGGTTGACATCTGTTGCATTCAGTGTAACAGCTCTACCACTGTCATCTACAATAAAATCGAAATCATGAAAAGGGGCATTGGTCTCAAAATCTCTGATACCTAAATCACCATCACCATCTTCAAAATTGAATGAAAGAATAAGAGAATCTGGAAACCCTTCACGTTCTACCTCGACAAATTGAAGCCCCTCGAACGAAATATGAGGTGTGGTTGGGAAAGGATCGGGTTTTTCACAGGCTACCATCAGCCCTATAATGATGACTATTATTAGACCAAAAGTCCCTTTTATCTTCCCTATAACTTCCACTCTGATCATTTAATCTTTTACTTTGGATAAAAATAGCAATGCATCACTAATTCTAGCTGCATAATCCATACTTTTTTAAACCTATGAGACTGATAAATAGTTTCAAACAAGAATTTTTAAAACGAATAGCAGGTGATTTCGAAGAGTTTTCTTTGGCATTGTTTCGTGCACAAGGCGCAGAGAACGCTGTGTATGCTCAGTATCTAAAAGGTATTGGTCGAACAGTTGATTCTGTAACGAAAGTTGAAGAAATACCCTTTATGCCCATAGAGTTTTTTAAGTACCATGAAGTGAAAATGGGGCAGTGGAATGCCGAAAAGTACTTTCATAGTAGTGGTACTACTGGGATGAGAAAAAGTAGGCATTTGATTGAAAACCTATCGTTTTATGAGCAGAATGCCCGGCGCATATTTACAGCCTTTTATGGTGATCCTAGTGAGTACACAGTATTTGCACTACTGCCTTCGTATCAAGAGCAGGGGCATTCTTCGTTGATTGCTATGGTGGATTATTTGATGAAGGAGTCTGGGTCTTCTGCTGGAGGGTATTATTTGAATAACTATGATCAGTTAGTTCAAGATATAGTTAACGCCATGAATTCTTCACGTAAAGTGATTTTGTTTGGGGTTGGATATGCCTTGTTGGATTTGTGCGAGGCGTGTAAAGAGCCTTTAGATGGACTAACGATCATAGAGACAGGTGGTATGAAAGGACGGAGAGAAGAATTGACTAAGGAGGAGTTTTATAGCATCATGAAAGATCAGCTGGGTGAAATTTGTATCGATTCTGAATATGGAATGACAGAGTTGTTATCACAAGCTTATTCCAGAGGAGGGAGTCGGTATTATCCAGCGGATAGTATGCGCGTCATGGTGAGAGATATCAATGACCCATTTTCAATTGTTAGAACTGGTGGTACAGGAGGGTTGAATATTATAGATTTAGCCAATATTCATAGTTGTGCATTCATAGAGACGAAGGATTTAGGTAGATGTTATGCCGATGGTAGTTTTGAAGTTTTGGGGCGTATTGACAATTCAGAAATACGTGGGTGCAATTTGCTAGTGGTCTAGCCGTTTATTATCAAAAGAAGTGTCGAATAGCAATTTGGCTTTTGACTAAAATGTATTTTTTTATATATATTTAAGCTTTAAAATGTCGCAGGTAATTGATAAAGAATAAAATATGAAAATCAAAGCACTAATACTGGCCTTAGCAATTTTTGCAATGAGTGCATGCACGCAAAGAACATGTCCTACATATGCAAAAGTAGATACGGAAAATTCGGAATTGTCTAAATAATATTATCAGACCTTGAAGATATATATGCGGATATACTTATTGTATATCCGCATATTTTTTTACGTGCATTGCTGTGATTTCTTGATCACTCATAATGACTAGGCGCTCTACTACATTTCTTAATTCTCTAATATTGCCTGTCCATTCTCCTTTTTGAAGCAATACTATAGCTTCATCAGTCATGCTTTTGGGGCTAGTACCGTGGCTATCGGCGATATCTACTAAGAATTTGTCCACCAATAACGGGATATCATCTGTGCGGTCTTTTAGTGCTGGTACTTTTATAACTATAACACTTAGGCGATGATATAGGTCTTCTCTAAACCTGTTTTCGGCTATTTCTTTTTTGAGGTCTTTGTTGGTAGCTGCAAGAATTCTTACGTTGACCTTAATCTCCTTTTCTCCCCCTACACGTGTGATTTTATTCTCTTGTAAGGCGCGAAGTACTTTTGCCTGAGCAGATAGACTCATGTCCCCAATTTCATCGAGAAATAAAGTGCCCTTGTCTGCTTGCTCGAACTTGCCAATGCGTTGTTTCACAGCAGAGGTGAACGATCCCTTTTCATGTCCGAATAATTCACTCTCAATTAGTTCTGATGGAATAGCGGCACAGTTGACTTCTATGAGAGGATTTTTAGATCTTCCACTTAACTTGTGTAGTGCATTGGCTACTAGTTCTTTACCTGTCCCGTTTGCTCCGGTAATAAGCACGCGAGCCTCGGTTGGAGCTACTTTTTGGATTGTCTCTTTGATCTCATCTAGAGCGGTAGACTGCCCTACAATCTGCATGGAGCTGGAGACTTTTTTGCGTAGGGTTTTGGTCTCTTGTATTAGATTAGATTTATCTAGGGCGTTTTTGATGGTCACCAAAAGACGGTTGAGATCTGGTGGTTTTTGGATGAAATCGTAGGCTCCTTTTTTGGTCGCTTCGACGGCTGTCTCTATAGTGCCGTGCGCGGATATCATGATGAACTGAGGGGAATGATCAAGTTCTTTGGCTTTTTCAAGGAGTTCTAGACCGTCCATTTCTGGCATTTTGATGTCGCATAGTGCTGCATCATATTCGGCACTTTCCAGCATCTTGAGAGCTTCTAGACCATTTTCAGCTTCATCGATTTCATAGTTTTCATATTCTAAGATTTCTTTGAGCGTGTGACGGATGCTTTTTTCATCGTCAATAATCAAAATTCTTTTTGCCATAAGTGTTTAAGTTAATAATAGGTCTATAAGCCGGGTTCTGTATCTCGACGAATCGAGACCCTTATCATTTATCTAGCCTTGACATTACTGCCAAAATCTATCAATCTACCCATCCTGTTTTCTCCGAAGAGAGTGGAGCGAGCAGCTCCTGACAGGACCTATTTGATCTTTCAACTCGTAAGGTTTACCATGCGATCTGCATCACTGCAGAACCGGTGAGCTCTTACCTCACCCTTTCACCCTTACCCTTCGACTAGTCTGCCTGACGACAGCTTAGCTCAAGGCGGTATACTCTCTGTTGCACTTTCTTCCCAGATTTTCATCTAAGACTTCCCGTTAGGAAGTACGATGCTCTACGTTGCCCGGACTTTCCTCTCCTGCCATACGGCAGCAGCGATAAGGCGACCTATGGAAACAAAAATAGTCATAACCATAGATTATGTGTCATGTTATCAACGAGAAAAGTATGTAGGGGTGGATTATTTAAAGCAAGCTAAGACTATGCTGGATCAAAGGATGATTTCATCTTCCTTAGTTCCTTCAGACTTAGGTTTTACTTTGGGAGCAGGCTCTGGCTTTTTGTTTTTATCCCGACTATCTCTGAGTATTTGACTTAACTCGTCAAAGCTTCTTACATACTGTAGACTAAACCCTGTTTCGATACCATTTTGACCTGTTTGTTGGTTGATGTCATTGAGGTCTGATCGACTGTACATTTTGACTCTAAGTCTACCATCGTCAGTGAGTAGGTATTCTACCGTCCAGTCTCCAATGATCGTAGACATGTCATTTTTGGTCTGTTCATTAGGTAGGCTACCACCTCTGGTCACGCGTAATCGTCCGTCCAAAAATGTATAGGATAGCCGTAGTTGGAATGTGTTGAATGCGTCATCACCTAGACCTGCTAAGTCTACATCGATCTCTAGATTTTCATCTACCTGTGTAGCCCAGTAGCTAAGCTGGTTTGAGACGAACTCACTTAAACTACTACCGATGGTTGCTGAATTAACCTCAAAACTGTTTTCTGGAGAGAATTTTCGAAGGATTAGTAGACTAAAAACCTGACGGTTCATTTCTTGTTCGTTACTAGCTATTTTGGTTTTAAAGGCACTGATGATACTTTCTAGATTATACCGAGTCGTGATACCTTCACTGACTACTGCAATATGTTCTGGGTAGTCTTCTATGTCGATTCCGAATTTGATTTGAGGAGACATGAGATCACCTTTGAGATTTAGCTTTACTATCGAGGGGTACTTGCGTCGTGCTTCGGGTGAGTTAATCTGTTCATCGTCTAGGAAGGGCTGTAGAAGCGGTGTGATCGAGGTGATTTGTCGATACCTGGCTCGTATGCCTAGTTGTGCCTCGTAGGGGTTGCCATACCAAGATATGGTACTTCCTTTTTGGATGTTAAACTCTTTGTTGATGATGTTGTAGAGCGTAAAATTGTAGCCCCCTTCTTCAATTTCGTAATCCCCAAACATATTGAAATCTCCGTCCGAATTGATTTGCAGTTTGATGTTTCCATTGCCACGTCCTCTGATAATGTCCCCTGATTTGACATCAAAGATGAGTTCTATGTAGGCGTCTGGTGTCATCTCTATGTCAAACTGCAGTTGTATCCCTTTGATCTTGTTGATCGTCTCAGTGATTGCTTTTTCGACAACCTCTTGGGTGTCTTCTTGGGATAAATCCACAAACTCGATGTATTCCTGTTGTTCGATATCGTATTGGCCGAGACTACCTATTGGAATGGCTATTTTGGTCCCGTGTTCGGATTTAGCCTGAGCGACAATGACGATATTGTCAGGCGTACCGCTAAAATTGATTTGTCCCGTCGCGTATGCTGTTCCATAGTAGGCATCGTTATCCAAGATGCTAGTATTGAGTAGTTTGAATCGTTTGAAGTTTGCGGAAATATTCATACGAATATCTCTGAGTCCGGTATGGAGGAGGTAGCCTGAGAGTTGAGCTGTATTTCTCTCACTGTCTTTGAGCTCAAAGTTGCGTGGTACAATCTGATTGTTGTCAAAGACAATTTCACCATTGAACCCGTATCGGGTTTGCAGATAGTCAATAGTTGTTTCTCCGTCATTAATCTTAGCGATACCATTGATGTCGGGTTTGTTGAGGAGACCTTTTAGGGTGAGTTTTGCATCAGCATATCCAGTCAGGTCGCTGATGTTATTCTTGAAGAATGTTTCGAATATTTTCAATTCAGTGTTTCTGAATTGTGCGATTAGATCGAGTTGTTCTGTTTTGCTATAGGGATAGATGTGTCCACCAATCTCTATCTTTTTTTGTTCCTCACGAATAAGGTCTAAGCTAACCGATAATCGGTTTTCTGCATTTTCCCAGTGAGAGAGTGCATAGATATCTCCGATGAGAAAATCTTCTACAGCCACTGATTGGGCTAATAGGTCGCTCTCTATGAGGTCTTCTTCTATCCCTTTTTGGATTTGAATAGAGCCGTCCAGCGTGCCAGTGATTTGTGTATCGAATAGCGATTGTATGTTTTCGAAACTGAACTCATGAATATTGATATCGAGTTGATTGCCTGGTAAGGTGGAGTAGTTACCATTGATACTAATGTATTCTTCATCACTATATAGTTTGAGGTTCGAGAATTGCCACGTATCGTCTTTGTAGATCACATAGTTGTCGTCATCCCATTTCCATTTTTCATTTAAGATTTTGATACTCGAGGGGGCTAATTCAAATTTTACTTCATCAGATTCGAAACTGACCAAGGAGTTAATGCCGAGGTAGTTTGCATATTTTTCTTGTTCTAAATTCATGAACAACTCCATTTGGTCTTGAAACCAAACTGCGTCTACTGTGAGGTTTTCTGAACTGTAGTCACTGGGCCAGAGTTGGTTGTCGCTGTGTATATACATTGACGCCAAAACTTCACGGTTATGCGTTTCTTTAGAAAGATTGAAGTCCAATTCATTATCGGTAAATGTTGATTTGCCAAAGGCCAATGTGTCGAATGTAGTGTATAGGCTCAGCTGTGTCGTAGCGTTCTGTTGGTAACGTCCTTCGATTTTGACGTTAGGGGATAAGTTGAAACTAGGATAAAATGGAGTGATGAATTTGTTCAAATCCCAAAGATTGAGCGTGATCTCCGCTTCGAAAGGATCGAGTGGAACTTCGAGTAGTTTATGTCTATAATAATTGTTCATCTCGACGCTATCAGGATTCAGATACATCATGAGTTCTTGGGCGAAGTTGGACAGGCTTGAAAATAGCTTGCTGTTCTTATACTCTCCCTTGATCTCTCCGGTGAGACCTTCCGTCTCGATATGCATGAGTCTCTGGGAGCCGATGGTAGTCGAGAGGAACTTGATGGAGTCGATTTCAAGTGGTTTGTTCTCGAAGGTGATTTGGTTGTCATAGAGGTTAATATATCCTTTGAGTTCGTCGGTTTTTAGCCCCTTCATGTTGATGTCAATTTTGGAAGAGAGTGATAGAGGCTTTTCAATGAACCCCAGCTTGTGTACATGAACAGAATCAAGTTGCGCAGTGATGTCTATTTTGTTGACATTGTCATGGAGGTCTATATCCAGATGCCCTGAAAAGGCTAAATTAGGATCAGCGATCGTGAGATCTCCGTCGAACATTTCTTTTGCAAAATGACCTTGAGTTGTGATGTTTTTGTAGTTGTAGTTGTACACAGCAATAGAGTCCATGAAGGCATTCAGCGTAAATTTTGCATTCTTTTTATCAAGTCCAGAGCCAGTTATGCTGCCGTGCATGGTGATGTCGCCGAGGTAGTTGCTTTCTGGATCCAGTGTTTTGAGATCAAACTGAGTAAAAGCCAGCTGACCTGTGTAGGCCGGGATGTCTTGGTCATTGGTTTTGAAATTGAGATCAGTGGTGATATTGCCTGCATCTGTGTAGAACTCACCGTCAGCCACAAAATCAGATAAAAACCCCAAAAAACTCGCATCGAATTGGGTAGTGCCTAGGTTGTGAATTTGATTTCGGTAAGTTTCTTTGACGAAGGGAGATATGTCCTCTGGTAAGACGACAGAGTGTTTCATCTTGAGATCGATAAAGGTCTCTTTGATATTCGGTAGACCATAGAAGCTGGCCGACCCTCTTAGTTGGGATTTGGTGCCAAAGCGGACGTTTAGGTCTTGGCCTTTGAGGCGCTTGACTTTACCTGATATTTCACCAGACAGACTGATGGTTTTGTGGATAGGACTGATGTTTGGATTGAAAAGAGCCAACTCATGTAATGAAATGATGCTGCGTTTTAAATGGCTATGGAATTTGATTTTGTCGACAAACTGGGAGAAATCAGAAGGGTGGCTGTAGTTAAATACTATTGAATCACCTATCTGACTGTCCTTCGTATTCAGTAGGAAGTTGTAGATCGACAGGCTATTTGGGGTATAGGCTATTTTGCCAAAGAACGACTGCACGGAAAGTTGACCAGTAGGATCATTCGTTTTCATGCGGTCTACCTCCATGGCTATACTATCACTCGACAAGGTGAAATTACTGATGGTTGAGAGTAGTTGTTTATACTGAAAGTGATAGTAGTCTTTACCAGTTTGGATGCTGTCTCTGCGCTGGTCGTTGAAAGAGAAGGTCCCATTACTTATCTCGACACGTTCTATAGATGCAGATAGCTTTTTTTGTTGGGGGTAGTCTTTCTTTAGGAGCGTCTTGAGCTGGTTGATGAAAACGTTAATATTAACATCTGTAGAGTCATTTTTTTTGATCAAATGAACAAATGGAGATTCTAATTCTAGAATATCGGCATTGAGCTGCTTTCTGAATAGGAGATCGAATATTTTAAGATCGATTTGGGCAGATTTTGCACTGATCAACGTGCTGTCAGTAGCTTTTTCGAAGATTCGGATGTCTTCCAAATGCATCTTGTCAAAAGAGGTTAGGTTAGTGTGTCCCACAGTGATTTTATAGTCTGTACGGAGGGATACTTGGTCGAACAGTGAGTTGATGAATTTGGTCTGGACTGTAGGGACTTGGAAAAAAGCAAATGACACCAAAAGTACTGATAGGATTACAATGGGAATCCACAGCAACACATTCGTGATTCTGTGGAATATAACCCCGCGTTGTACATTGTGTTTTTTTGCCATTTCGAATCTGCTGCAAATGTACTTTGATTTAGCAAAACAATAACAGTACCTATTTTAAAGTCTAGTCCTTGATTAGATAGATTTTATGGACAACTTTGCTTCTTAGTTTTTCTGTCTTGCCTAGTAGGGTTTGATAAATCGAATTTTGAATAAATATGAGTGAAGTTATATTGGCGATAGAGTCGTCTTGTGATGAGACTTCTGCCGCAGTTTGTATAGGTGACGTGATCAAGAGCAATGTGATCGCTACGCAGCAGATTCATAGCAAATATGGCGGAGTGGTGCCAGAATTGGCCTCACGTGCGCATCAGCAGGCGATAGCGCCTGTTGTGATGGAAGCTCTGGAGAGAGCAGGAGTGACTAAGGCAGACCTAACAGCAGTTGCGTTCACTCAGGGGCCTGGTCTGCTCGGTGCATTGTTGGTAGGGGCTTCTTTTGCTAAATCGCTGGCGTTAGGGTTGAAAGTGCCATTGATAGCGGTTAATCACATGAAGGCACATATTTTGGCTCATTTTATCGAAAATCCAAAACCTGCCTTTCCGTTTTTGTGTCTCACAGTCAGTGGTGGGCATACGCAGATTGTAAGAGTGGACGACTATCTCGATATGACTGTACTGGGACAGACCAAAGATGATGCGGTAGGTGAGGCATTTGACAAATGCGCTAAAATCATGGGGATACCGTACCCAGGAGGGCCTATTATTGATAAGTTAGCGAAGGAGGGGGATGCGGATCGGTTTGAGTTTTCGAAGACTGATATGCCTGATCTGGATTATTCATTTAGCGGGATCAAAACTTCCTTTCTATATTTTACCCAAAATCAGTCACAGAAGAATACTGGTTTCGTAGAAGAAAATAAGCATGATCTGGCGGCTAGTATTCAGAAACATCTCATCGGGATGCTGACCGATAAGTTGGTGTTAGCAGCACAGCGGGAAGGGATTAGTAATATCGCGATAGCTGGGGGAGTGTCTGCCAACAGTGAACTGAGACAGACCTTGATAGCGATGGGCGAACAGAACGGGTGGCAGGTCTTCATCCCTAAGTTCGAGTATTGTACAGACAATGCTGCGATGATAGCCATGACGGCTTACTATCAGAGTCAGCAAAATGACACGGCAACTATGAATGTGTCACCGATGCCTAGACTAAAATTTTAGTCTACTTATTAATAGGTATTTATTCTGCATTTGATTGCATAAGATTTCAAATCTCATAACTTTAATATTACAAGATGAGCAAAAAAAGATTTTCCAATGATGTCAATATTCGAAACAAGAAAGCGCGATACGAATATGAATTTATAGACACCTATGTGGCGGGTCTGGTGCTCAAGGGGACTGAAATTAAGTCCATCAAAGAGGGGAAGGCTAGTTTGCAAGAGGCTTATTGTTATGTGGGAAAGGGAGAGATGTTCATCAAAGGGATGCATGTCTCGGTATATGAGCAGGGGACGGTTTACAATCATGATCCCCTCAGAGAAAAGAAACTGTTGCTCAATAAAAGTGAAATAGAGAAAATAGAAACAAAGTCCCAAGAAAAGGGATTGACGTTGATCCCATTGCGGCTGTTCGTCAATGCCAGAGGCTATGCTAAAATCGAGATAGCATTGGCAAAGGGTAAAAAAATACATGATAAGCGAGGCAGCATTAAGGAGAAGGATGTTAAAAGAGAGCTGGAACGTAACAATTATTAACAATGGATCAATATCCGAAAGGCATTTGTCGATTGGCAGTGGTGCCTATGAGAGCCAATGCTTCGCATGAAGCCATCATGCTGTCCCAACTCCTGTTTGGTGAGCACTATCAGGTACTCAGACAAGAAGGGGAGTGGTTAGAAATAGAGGTGCATTTTGATCATTCCAAAGGCTGGATTCATCAGGATCAACATTCGGCTATTAGTCAAGAGTATTTTAAGCAAATCAATCTATCAGACTACAAAGTATGTACTGATCTGAGTGCGACGATTTTTTTTCAGAAGAAAAAAGTTCATATTGTTCTGGGTAGTATACTGCCCATTTCCACCAACGAGCTATTCAAACTCGAAGAGCAAATCGCCTATAATGGTTCATCAAAAAGCCTGTCTCAGCGTCGTGATTTTGATTTTCTGAAAGAAGAGATCAAGAAGTACGATAACGCACCTTATTTGCCAGGAGGCAAAACTCCTTTTGGTATCGACTCAGCTGGATTTGTACAGCAGGTATTCAAGCTGTGTGGATTTAAGCTCCCTCGTAAGGCTGTAGAACAAAAGAGTGTAGGAAAGAAGGTGGATGGTGTTGATTCCTTGTTGCCAGGAGATATAGCAGTGGATGAGCTACAAGATCGAGTATATATCCTACTGGAGAAGAACGTTTGGGTGGGAGTCAATGAAGGAGCTGTGAGACGTTTGTCAAATCATGAAAATATTGACGCTTCTGCTGTATTTAGAAGAATCCTAAGAGAAGCATAGAAGCCTTGAGCTTTGAACTGATCTATTGGTATTAGAGGAGAAAGCTCCTTATATTACAATTAATGTATTGCAAATCAATTAATTGTAAATGATTCCGATATGAATGGTAAGGTTCTTATACTCAATCAAGATTATACTCCGATGGCTATCTGCTCAGTCCATCGTGCTTTTCTATTGGTATTCTTAGACAAGGCTGAGTTGGTAGAGTCGGATCAGGAGTTTAAACTGAGAACGGTGAATCAATCATTTGAGCGACCTACTGTCATCAAGATCAACCGCTATATCAACGTGCCATTTAGAGGCGTGGTGCTTAGTAGACAGAATCTGTTTAGAAGAGATAACAACCAGTGCCAATATTGTGGATCGGAACAGGATCTTACTTTAGACCATCTGATACCTCGCTCTAAGGGTGGGAGATCGATGTGGAACAATCTCGTGACGGCATGCAAAAAGTGTAATGCTAAGAAAGGAGACAAGAGTTTGGATCAGGTAGGGATGTCTCTGAAAAAAGCTCCCTATAGGCCTACTTATGTTATGTTTCTCAGAAATTCTATGGGAGAGATGCGTAAAGAGTGGCAAGCCTACTTGAAGACCAATAAAGTTGCCTAGTAGGGTTTTTCTCCTACGAAATTCCCAGGAGGGTTGTAGTTACATACCCATGTGACATTGCCATTGCAGATTACTTTAGCACATCCGACTTCAGTGGTGTTCTTCCAGACTATCTGTGTATAGTGGCCACAGACTTTGTTCGCATCGCAGGTGTTTTTGCTATAGTTGTAGTTTGCTTTTTCGTTTCCCCATGCGTCTATGGCATCTCCTGCAGTATAATAGCCTACAGTCCCTTTGAAGAGGTTTTCTCCAAATGAATTTCTGCTGTGTTTGAAAGCACAATCTTGCTTTTTGAGCTCTGTAGCCCACTTATTGGCGACTTCTGCTAGTTCTTCTGAATATTTGATCTCACCAACACCTACATCAGCTCGCCAAAAATTATGTCTTTCCAATATCAGTTCGATTTCATCAGCTGTCGCTTTTTGCCCTACAGATTGAAAAGAATAGGTGTAGATTATTATAAGAAGAATGATGGGGAGACGTGACATGATAGGTCATTTAAGGAATCAAAAATGATTCATCTAATATCGAAAAAATTAGAGTAATGAGATTTATGTGGATTTAAATTTTTTGAGTGCACGTTGTGTTTGTGGGGATAGTGCTAAACGCCCACTGATTTCAGCCCTGGATGAGAGTAACTCATCCCAGTTTTCGGTGTTTTTCCAGAGCGTTTGTTTAATTGCAAGGAGAGCTTCTGGGTTGTAGTTGGATAGGTTAGTAGCGAATGCATCTATTTTTTGATCCATCTCGTCTATACTGGTGGATAGGTCGTGGTATAACCCTGCATTCATCGCCCATTGGGCATCTTTCCAGATAGTTGGGTTTAGGGCAAGAGCAGAAAAAGATGAAATTCCGATTTTCCGAGTTACCGCAGGCTCAATGACAAACGGACCAATACCTATAGCGAGCTCGCTTAACTTGATGGCTGCCGCTTCTGTAGCAAAGGCGTAGTCTGCTGAACTCACGAGTCCAACACCACCCCCTATGGTTTTTCCTTGTATACGAGCAAGGATAATTTTGGGACTCTTTCGCATGGCATTGATCACTTGCGCAAATCCTTGGAAAAATACTTTTCCTTCCGTTTCATTGGTAAGTGACAAAAGCTCGTCAAAACTGGCGCCAGCGCAGAAAGTGCCGCCTCCTTCACTACGGATCACAATGACGGATACATCCTTATTGTCATCGATGGCTTGGATTACTATAGCCAGTTTTGCTAATAGTGTGCCAGGGAGAGCATTTGCTTTAGGATGATGAAAAGTAATGGTGGCTACTTTGTCGTTGATGGTATGTTTAAGGCTTCCATTCATATTGATCTGCAACTAGTCCAGTCAAAAACATTTCCATAATGTTTTCTTTGATGTCGTTTACGTCTAGGTCTCGGTTGGCATGATACCAGTGTTGAAGCCATCGAACGGATGATAGTAGTGTGTAGAGAGCAATTCTAGGGTCTACTGCCTTGATTTCACCTCGTTTTACACCTTGTTGGATGATTTCTGTAAATAGGTATTCGTACCTTTTTCTCATATCTAAGAATTGCGATTTGCAGGGTTCTGTTAGGTGACGCCATTCATCATTCATTACAGTTGCTAGAGGAGAACTCATGGAGTTGATTTGGATATGGAGAGCGATGAGTTTCTTGACTTTTTCTATGGGAGTGTTGTCCGAAGGATACACTTCATCCATTTTGTCACTATAAGTATTCGCTAGCGAAAAGCATATTTCGTTGAGAATTTCTTCTTTTGATTTGATATGATTGTATAGGCTAGCTGCCTCCATGCCGACTTCTGATGCTAGGTCTCGCATGGTGGTCGCCACGTATCCTTTCTCTCGAAATAGGCGTGCGGCCTCTTCAATGATGATCTGTTTTTTTGACTTCTTGATAATCTCTAAGCTTTAGA
This sequence comes from Reichenbachiella agariperforans, assembly GCF_900142205.1. Taxonomy (GTDB): domain Bacteria; phylum Bacteroidota; class Bacteroidia; order Cytophagales; family Cyclobacteriaceae; genus Reichenbachiella; species Reichenbachiella agariperforans. Next base: position 1,132,024 of record NZ_FRAA01000001.1, on the reverse strand, counting down.
TAATACAGAATTCATTTAAAACTAACGAATGTTAGTTTTAAATGAAACACTAATTTCATCAAACGTTTTAATGTTGCTTAATTAGTCAATGAGCGTCAGAGATAGTTAAAGAGAGAGAGCTTGTTTAAAACAAGTTAGATAGCTTAGTGGCTATACTAATGTCTCCTTCTACTTTAATCTTCCCCATCATAAATGCCCCCATGGCATTCATTTCTCCATTCATTAACTTATTGAAGTTTTCAAGAGTTAATTTGACTGTGCAGTCAGCATAGTCATCATTGTTGGTAACCTGTGTCGGATTGGAACTATCATCAAGAAAAATCACCCCCTCATCAAACCTAAATTTGATTTTTTTACCAATACTCCCACTTTTTTTATCTGCTAAAGAAGCTACTTTTTGGGTTGTCTCTTCTAAGTTCATATGGGTTCTTGCTGTTGATTAATGATTTTAATTTCAAATAGTTTTGGCCACCATTTGCCAGTAATATAATACGTTTTGTTTAAAGGATTGAAAGCAATTCCGTTTAATACATCAATCTCTTGATTAATGTCTTGGTTCTGTAATATGCCAGATAGGTTAAGTACAGCTTCTGCTTTTCCAGAATGAGGATCAATGATGTAGATATTGTCAGTTTGGTATCTATTGGCATAGATTTTTCCATTGATATATTCTAATTCATTTAAGTAATCGATTTTACCTTTATGATCATATACTTCCAGTATTTTGAGATCTGAAAACCCATTGGGGTCTTTGAAGTATATCCGGTGCGAGCCATCGCTCATCAGTAAAGTATCGGAGTTCAGCGTAGCAAGACCCCAACCTTCAGTATTGTAATGGAATGTGCCGAGCATTTCGAAATCCTTTTTGTTAAAGATGAATCCTTGTTTAGCTTGCCAGGTTAGCATGTACATGCTGTCTCCTTTTATAGTAATCCCCTCTCCAAAATACTGGTATTCCAGTTCTTTGTTTTGAAGTGTCTTTCCTGTTTTTAAATCAACCTTTCGGAGACTAGAGGCTCCTTTTTGTCCTGTACTTTCATAAAGTGCGCCTTCTTCCTGTGTTAGTCCCTGAGTGTATGCTTTCGGGTCATGTGGGTAGCTATTGATTACGTGGTAAGAGAGTTGTTCTGGTGCGGAATCTGCTAAGAATGTCAGGTTGACAATTTGACGTTCAATAGTTTGGTTACTTAGGTGTAGCGTAAGTATGATGGAGTGTGTTCCAGTCTTGAAGTTGTCTGATCCCCATGTCGCTCTACTTTTGTTTTTGGATGTAAACAAGGTTTTTCGATCCGAGGTGGCTATAATAGAGTCAATCGAAATACTCGTATCCTCCATCGAAAAATCAAAAGTAACAGTGTCTTTTAGATGAAAACGGCTGTTGTTTTTGGGGGAGGTTATTTTGCTGATTTGCTTTTTGCGCGGAGAGGTGGCTGTTTGTTTCTTCTCTGGTGATTCGCATGAGAAGATCACTACTAGGAATGCAATAAGGGTAAGAGACTGATGAATTTTCATTTCTACTGTTTGTGCAATGATAGTAGCTAATGGATATATTTAGAACTTATGTTTATTCAGATTTTTATTAAAACAAAAGAAAATCTCACCAGCGACAGTTGGTGAGATTGTATATTTTGTGTAAAAACGCTTAACCTTCCTTTTTGTTGAATGTTAGTCTCATCAAATAAGGTACAGTCAATCCTTGATAAAGCACAGAACAGACGACTACGGTATAGGTCATGGTAATCAGCACTTCTTTTCCTTCGAATTCTGGTAGCGACAGTGATAGAGCGATGGGGATCCCGCCTCGCAATCCGCCCCACGCCAGTACATTGATAGAATTGCCTTCCATCTTTCTAAAAGTACTCATAGCAGAGATAGGAATACCGACGCTAACATACCTAGCAAATAGAACGATGATGAAAGCAAATAGCCCCGCAGCGAAGTAGTCAAATCTTAGAGGTATGATCAACATCTCCAAACCAATAAGTACAAAGAGCATAGCATTGAGTGTCTCCTCTATTAGATACCAAAATTTGAATACGTAATCGCCTGCAGCACTCGTGACATGACCACTTTTTCCTTCATTTCCAATCACTAAACCCATGATTACGACCGCTTGCTTAGCCGATACATGCGTGAATTCGGCGAGTTGAGTTCCTGCCATGACCAAGGCAAGCGTCATCAATACCTCTACTTCTACTTCGTCATTGTCGATGTATTTGAGTAATCGGTAACCTAAGTAGCCTAAGAACAAACCAATCACGATTCCTCCAACGATATCAGTACCAAATACCCATAGTATGTCAACGATTCCAATATAGTGATCCTCTGTAGAGTGTGCTAAATCTAACAGGGTCAAAGCGACAACTACCGCAATACCGTCATTGAATAAGGATTCGCCTGCGATACGGGTTTCTAGATTTTTGGATAAGTTATATTTTCTGATCGTAGATGTAACGGCGATTGGATCGGTAGGAGAGATAAGTGCCCCAAATACCAAGCAGTACATGATGTCTAGGTCAAGACCTATCCATTGTAGTAAATAAAATACACCTATACCAACGACTGTAGTGGAAATGATGACACCAACTAGTGCCAGAATGAGTACTGGGGTGCGTTCTTCGGCAAGTTTTTTGAAATCAATCTGTAGTGCTCCGGCGAAAAGCATAAAGCTAAGAACCAGTTGATAGAGGACTTCATGATAGTCATAGTCCTTCAGAATTCGCTCCGTTCCTAGTTTGAATTCAGGGATTAATTCGTTGAGTACCAACATTGCAAGCGACAATCCCAAAGCCAAAATCATTAGCCCAACAGAAGATGGGAGCTTGAGGTAGTAGGTGTTGATGTAGATAAAAACCCCTGCGAGGAATATGAACAGGGCAAGAATATCTAATATTTGCATAATGTTGTTTTAAGAATTTTCGTAATAGTGGTGGTCAAAATTCTTCTGCTACAATATTAATACAATTCAACTATAAAATTACGTACGGTGTGGAGTAAAAAACTGTAAATATATCAATGCGATCTTGAATCAGTATCATTTGATAAGAGGTACGTATACTACCATTAAAAGTAGATTTTATTCTGTGCTATGATGCTTAGTTAAGATGGCTTTATACCTGAGGTATGAAATAGTAACAATGGTAAGAGAAAAAATCAGGAATACAGTTAACATGGTTTTTGGTTTTAGGTGAATATAGATCAGGAGTTGCTTCCTTTTCTTGGGTTAAAACTAAACCGAGAGCCATTCAATGGTAAATTAATTCGATCAAGGGAGAGTCCAAATAGATGAATCGATCGATGAAGGATTACAAAAGATCAATGATAGATTTTCAGAGATGAAACGACTATTGACAGTCTCTTAAGGCTTTCGAAACTACTTTAGGCCTGATTATGCCTCTTCTTTTTCCCCATTTTTGATCGATATAAGTGACAATCTCTGCAATTTCTAGTGCGGTTAGTCTGGTATTACCAGGCATGTCCTTATCGAAATGGATGTTTTGTATAGTCATTGCACCCGTCAATCCATATTTGATCCCACAGATTACCTGCGTTAGATTTGTACTTAGGTAGGTAGAGTCAATAGGAGGGATAAGTTTCCCTAGACCACTGCCGTCGGCCTGATGGCAGTTGGTGCAGTGGGCCTTGTATAGTTCACTTCCCTGATAGGTGTACTGCTGCAGCTTGATTTCTTCTTTTCTGTTTTCACTGCAGGATAGTATGAATAGGCCAAGGCAGATGATAAATGAGCTATTTTTTACCAAATTCTTCATCTAATAGTATATCAATATCAATAATCAGTTGGTCTACCTGTTCTTTCATGGTTCCATCATATACTCCTCTGATTTGACGATTGGTATCGACGAGTAAGAATGCACCGCTATGAATATAGCCACCAGGAGCATCTTCGTCTGCACCTGCAGTGACCATATAGCTTTTTTCACCTAGTTGATAGATTTCGTCTTGATCACCTGTTAGAAAATGCCACTTGTCACTGATCACGCCTAGCGCATCGCTGTAGTCAGACAAGACGTTTACATTGTCATAAGTAGGGTCAATGCTATGTGATACGATCATAATTCTATCATCCTCTAGATACCTCTCATACACACGCAATAGTTGTTTCTTCATTACAGGGCATATTGTCGGGCAGGATGTGAAGAAAAAGTCCGCGACATAAATTTTACCAGCGAGAGATGAATTGGTAATCTGTAGACTGTCTTGATTGAGTAGTGAAAAGTCTGCGATTTTGTGTGAAATGGTATCTATTACGGTTTGGTTCTCTATTACTTGGGTAGTGATTGTAGGTCTACCTAGGATAGGCAGTTCTTTTTTTTTGGTCTCACATGAGAAAAACAAAAGCCAAGCAGCCAAAAAGCTGTATCGAGAGAAGGGCAACAGGTTAATCATCTTTTTTTACGGTTTTATATAATTTGATTCCGAGCATTAGTATTACACTAAGACCGATTAGCCCAACTACGCCCCAGATCCAGTTTAATGAGTTTTTTAAGATTACCACGTACACGATCGAGAATAAAAATAAAGTGGCTATTTCATTCCATATTCGGTATTGTTTAGAGCTGTATTTAAAGACGCCCTTGGTCATTTGGTTATGTAATCGCCCACAAATGATGTGATATGTATAGAGACCGACTAGTAGCGTGAGCTTAACATGAAACCAAGGTTGTTGCCAGTAATTCATTAAATAAGCCAACCATCCACCCAGAAAAAGCGTTATGACAGCAGATGGCATAGTGATGATATACCATAGCCGTGACTGCATAAGTAGTAGCTGTTTGGTAAGGATAGATTTTTCTGGCTCAGCTTTTGCATTCGCTTCTGTCGAATAGATGAAGAGTCTGACCATATAAAATAGTCCAGCAAACCATGTAACTACAAAAATAATGTGTGTGGCTTTGAGATATAGGTATATCATGGCGAAGTAATCTTTGGCAAATATAGAGTTCAAAGGAAGTTTTACTTGCTAGTAAGGATGGCAAATGTAGGACAAAAGGGGGATTCGACTAGAATAAATTTTGTTAAGGACATTTAACCGAAAAAAATATGATTATCGAGAAAAACATAGGAAACAGCAATGATTTGCTTACAGGATTTAGAAACACAGCAGAAATGGTAACGGAAGACGCTTTGTCAAATGTAGCATCCATCACAAAGGAGTTTTCAAAGGATGAGCTGGTTTATGAGAACGGTCATGTATCTGATAAGATATACTTGATCGAGGAGGGAAGTGTGAAGATCGCAAAGACGGATTCTTCTGGTAAGGAAGTAGTCAAGGCGATATTAAATACTGGAAATGTATTTGGAGAAAAGGCATTGTCAGGCGATCGTGTCAGAGCGGAGTATGCTCAAGTAGTCACCGCAGACACCCGTGTGAAAGTATTTATGGTCGAGGATGTACTTCAAGCCTCTCGTCAAAATGCTCAACTCAACCAAAAGGTGATTGATATATTGGCGAAGAAATTAGAGGGGTTAGAAAAGCGTTTGGAATCCATCACCTCTAAAGATTCAAGAACCAGAGTGGTAGATTTCTTAAGAGACTTGGCACTGGAGAATGGTCAGAAAGTAGGTTTTGAAACCTTGATCAAAAATAATTTTACTCACAAAGATATCGCTAGCCTGACGGGTACTTCTCGCCAGACGGTAACGACTACTTTGAATCATCTCAAAGAGAAAAATATCATCAACTTCGATAGAAGAAGGATATTGATTAGAGATATGGATTTATTGGTGTAAAGAAGAAGTTATTTCTTCTTCTTTACTGTTCCACGTTTCTTTTCAGGAGCTTTTTTCTCGAGTTCTACACAGTCTTCATAAGTCAAAGCCTGAGGATCGGTATCCTTAGGTATTTTGACGTTTTTCTTACCAAACTTGATGTAGGGACCCCATCGTCCATTTAGTACTTGTACATCAGGGTTTTCATCAAATGACTTAATGTGCTTTTCTGCGTCTGCCTTTCTTTTGGCCAAGATGAGTTCTATAGACTCGTCAGCAGTGATTTGCAAGGGGTCTACTTCTTTAGGAATAGAAACGAACTTGCCATCATGCCTGATGTATGGTCCAAATCGACCAATTGCAGCAGTCATCACTTTATCTTCAAACTCACCGACTTGTCTAGGGAGTTTAAATAGTTCAAGCGCATCTTCTAGCGTCAAACTTTCCAAGAATTGACCTTTTCGTAGACTGGCATATTTTGGTTTTTCTGCATCCTCGTCATCGCTCATGTCGCCGAGCTGAACCATAGCGCCAAACCGACCCAATCTAGCGTAGATAGGTAGTCCAGTTTTAGGGTCATTTCCTAGCTCTCTGGTAGTGCCAATTTCCGAACGTTCTATTTTTTCGGTTGTTTCTACTTTGCTATGGAAGTCACCATAGAATGCAGCGATCATACTGTTCCATGTCTTGGTTCCGTTCGAAATCTCATCAAATTCCTTTTCTACATTCGCAGTAAAAGAGAAGTCGATGACGTTTGGAAAATGTTCTACTAGGAAGTCATTGACCACCATGGCAGTGTTGGTAGGGAAAAGTTTGTTTTTCTCTGCACCAGTGATCTCCGTGTTTTCTGTGGTTTTGACTTTGTCACTCTTTAGGATGATTTCCTTGTATTTTCTTTCATGTCCATCACGAGCTTCTTTGATGACATAGTTTCTTTTTTGAACAGTAGAGATCGTCGGTGCATAAGTAGACGGTCTGCCAATGCCCATTTCTTCTAGTTTTTTCACTAAACTAGCCTCTGTATATCTAGCGGGGTGACGTGTAAATCCTTCTTTGGCGATGAGTTGCTGTAGTGCTAAGTCTTGACCGACGGTTAGTGGAGGTAGCATTCCTTTTTGTTCAGTCTCAGTAGTTTCATCATCATCGTCTGACTCGACGTAGACTTTTAGGAAACCTTCGAATTTAATCACTTCTCCAGAGGCTTTTAATAACTCTGGTCTAGATGAAACCGTGATGCTAGCGACGGTTTTTTCTATCTGAGCATCTGACATTTGGGAAGCGATTGCGCGCTTCCAAATCAGATCGTACAGTCTCTTTTCGCTATCATCAGCCCCTGTACTATGAAGTGCGAAGCTAGTAGGACGGATAGCTTCGTGAGCTTCCTGTGCGGAAGAGTTTTTGGTTTTATATTTTCTGGGATTGGAAAAGCTATCGCCATAACTCGATTTGATCTCCTCTTTGGCGGCTGTCATCGCCTCATCTGATAGGTTTAGGGAGTCTGTTCTCATGTAGGAGATTTTACCTCCTTCGTATAGTTTTTGTGCTACACTCATGGTTCTAGAGACCGAAAAACCTAGTTTTCTACTGGCTTCTTGCTGTAGTGTAGAAGTCGTAAAGGGAGGAGCAGGTGATTTCTTTCCTGGTTTTTTTTCTAGGTTTTCGATTTTGAAATCTGCACCGACACAGTCGTCTACAAATTGTTTGGCTTCTGCTTCGGTTTTGAACTTGCTAGGCAGCTCTGCTACTAATGTTTTGCCTTGGTCTAGGTCGAAGAATGCACTGATTTTATAGGACGAAACGGCGGTGAATTTATCGATTTCACGTTCTCTGTCGACCACTAACCTAACAGCGACTGACTGCACGCGACCTGCCGATAGACCTGTTTTGATTTTCTTCCAAAGGATAGGGGATAGCTCGAAACCTACCAGCCTGTCCAGCACTCTACGTGCTTGCTGTGCGTGTACGAGATCGATATCTATACCGCGAGGATGATCTATCGCTTGTGTAATCGCATTCTTGGTGATCTCTCGGAATACAATTCGTTTGGTGTTGTCGTCCTTGAGCTTCAGAGCCTCTTTCAAGTGCCATGATATTGCTTCTCCCTCACGGTCATCATCACTCGCTAGGTAGACTATGTCAGCCTCCTTACTCAGCTTCTTTAAATCCCGAATGACGTCTTTTTTGTCTTTGGATACTTCGTAGGTGGGCGCAAAACCGTTTTCTACATCTATGGCATTGTTGCCTTTTTGTAAATCTCGAACATGACCATAGCTAGAAGTTACTTTGTAATCCTTACCCAAATATCCTTCGATTGTTTTTGCCTTTGCAGGTGACTCTACTATTACTAGGTTCATTCGAAATGAAAGGTTTAAATGTGAAAGCGTCAAAGTTCAATAAAAAAAATTGATTTAAGCAAATACAAAAAATAGATTTCTGAATAAATTACCCCCCACCTAAAAATCGATGATTCACATGAGTAAGGAACTATTTTTGATTAGACATGCAGAGGCTGATGCCAACAATTTTGACATAAAGGATATCGATCGACCGCTTACGGCTGATGGAGAAATCGTTGCATCCAAAGTGGGAAGGTTCCTGAAAGGACAAGCAAAATCGCCAGATGCTATTCTAGCGAGTAGCGCATTGAGAACACGGCAGACAAGTGGATTTTTGGTGGAGCAAATAGATTTTGACCCTAGTAAAATTCAGGTATTAGATGATCTATACGAAGCGTCTACGCGGATCTTGCTCAAGGCAATCAATGAACTAGGTAATCACCTCCACACCGTAGTGATGGTCGCGCACAATCCTGCCATCAGTTTTTTGGCAGAATATCTCACGGGTGATATCATTGGTAATGTCTCACCAGCTGGAATCGTACATTTAAAGTATGACGGGGGATGGGATGAATTCTCGAAAGGCAATGTTGAGCTGGTCGAATACACAAGTGCAAAGGAATTAGAATAAATGTCAGAAAAGTTAGGGAGTTACGACCCAAGTGCCCCGGGTAAACAGGGTACTTTGTTTGGGTTGCCATTTGATCAATCGTCAGCAGAAGTAGTAGTCTATCCTGTGCCTTGGGAAGTCACAGTATCATACAATCGTGGGACAGCATATGGTCCATTGTCTATTCTCGAAGCATCAGCTCAGCTAGATCTCGAAGTGCCCAACCAAGAAGCGCCTTGGAAGCGTGGCATATGGATGCGTCCGATCGAAGGAAAAGTCAAAGCAAAGAGCGATATGTTGCGGTCGAAAATCGAACCTTACATTGCTTTTCTCGAAGGGGAAGCGGAGTCTTTCGATGGTGAAGAATTGTTAGCAAAGGTCAATAAGGCGACAGAGTCACTTCGCCTAAAGATAAAATCAGAGACTCTAGAACTACTGTCTGAGGGGAAATCCATAGGTTTATTGGGGGGGGACCATAGTTGCCCTTTAGGATACATGGATGCGTTAGCAGAGCGGTACGATGATTTTGGGATACTGCAGATCGATGCACACATGGATTTGCGGGATGCTTATGAAGGGTTTATCCATTCTCATGCTTCGATCATGTACAATGCACTGAAAAATCCCCAAATATCCAAATTGGTGCAGGTAGGGATTCGGGACTACTGTGAAGAGGAGTATGAACTAGTGCAGGAGAGTTCTGATCGGATAGTTGTTTTCTTTGATCAGGATATAAAAAATAAACTTTATGAAGGGGAAAGCTGGAAGATGCTCTGTGACGCTATGATAGCACAACTGCCTGATCATGTCTATGTCAGCTTTGATATAGATGGACTGAGACCTGAGCTATGTCCAGGAACAGGGACGCCAGTACCAGGCGGAATAGCTTATGAACAAGCCATTTATTTGCTCCAGTCATTGAAGAATAGTGGACGGAAGATAATAGGATTTGATCTATGTGAAGTAGCTCCTCAAAAGTTCGATCAGCAGTGGAATGCCAATGTAGGAGCTCGATTGCTGTATCAACTCTGTGGTCTGATCGATTGATCTTATGAAATCAAGAATACTCGTCTTATTATTTATACTCGTGTCAATTGTATGCAGTCTAAGAGCACAAGACTTAGCACTTCGTACTGTGGTTCAGCGAGGACACGAAGGAACCATACTTTGTGCGGCATTCAGTCCAGATGACCAGTGGGTGGTGACAGGCAGTGCTGACCAAACAGCCATTATCTGGGATAGTCAAACAGGGCGTCAGTTGCGTACGTTATCGGGGCATACGAAAGGAGTCACCGCTGTATCATTTCATCCGACAGATCAAGTCGTCGCAACAGCTGGTAATGATGGTCGAGTCATACTCTGGGATATGATCACTGGAGAAAATATACAGGAGATTGATTGGCAGAAGTGGATTAGCTCTATTGCTTTCTCGCCAGATGGGAAATCTATCCTCATTGGAGGGGGGCAGTATGTAGTGCAGTTGATCCAGCTAGACGATCCGAAGCAAATCACACCTTATAAAGTAGACAAGACACAGTATGGAGTGCAGGTCGCTTTTGACCCGCTGTCTGGTCACGTACTGACGGGCAATGATGACGGAAAACTAATCAAGTATGAGCTAGAGACAGGAGCACCGCTGGATACGCTGCGCAATATTACTGCAAGTAGCTGTGGAGGTTGTTTGACCTATTTTGATCAGAATGAACAGAATCAGGAGCTCGTCTCAGTTGCTCGGTCTGGGGCCTTGTCGCTGTGGGATATGAAAGGAATGCGACTCATCAAAACCTATGGGGAGTCTGACAATGATTATCTGTCTGTTGCTTTGAGCTCTAACAGCGTGTATGCATGTGACGAACACCAAATTGTGGCTTGGGACAAGGAGAAGGGAACGAAAAAGGTACTGAGTGAGAGTGGTGAAAAATTAGTAGGGATTGTATTGAGTAGTGATGAGACTAGGCTCATGTCCTTTGGAGAGGACCGTGTAGCAGGAATATGGGAGGCGACTTCTGGTCGTCAGATCGCTACGCTGAGCGGCTATCTCAATGCCGAGAATGATCGTGGTTTGGCTTTCAGCCGAAACTCCTACTGGCACTCAAATGTTAATAAATTTATTTCCATCCAGAATCGTGTAAAAATTAGTCCTGATGGGAAAACCATGATCAAGGGACATAATAACCATGAAGCATATCTTTGGGATACCGAAGGCGGTCGTGTCAAGTTGGAACTCAAAGGGCATGATAAAGTGGTCGTTGACTATGCTTTCACTCCCGATAGCAAGTATGTCTATACAGCAGGTGGAGACCGAGTGATTCGACTGTGGGATGTTACGACTGGCAAGGAGTTGCGGAGTTTTGAGGGACATATGGATCTCATTTTTACGCTGGTACTGAGTGACGATGGTAGATACCTGGTGTCGGGGAGCTGGGATGGGTCAGCGATCTTATGGGACACGGCTACTGGCGAGCGCATCAACCAATATCGTTTTTCGAATAGTTCACCATTCTCTTTGGCATTTGCGTATCGCGATCAGTACTTGTTGGTAGGGGGGCTTGGTCAGCAGCTTCAACTCATAGAGATAGATACAGGTACGCCCGTGATGGATTACATAGGACATCAGGATGTAGTGACTGATATAGAGGTCAAAGGGGAAGAGTTTTTGACGGCCAGTTTAGATGGTCGGATCAAAAGATGGGAGCTCAAGACAGGTTTTCAGTCCCAAAAGTACATCGGTCATGAGGGAGCAGTATATGATGTGTGCTATGATAGTCATGGTCAGTACTTGTTGTCGGGAGGTACGGATCGCATAGTTAGGCTGTGGGATTTGAAATCTGGAAAGGAGTTGAAGCAATTGATCGGCCACAAGGGAGCGATTACTGGTGTGGCATTTATTCATGATGATCGTGTGATTGTCAGTAGTAGTTTGGATGGCACGACACGATATTGGGATGTGGAAAGTGGGAACGAAATTGCTTCACACGTGTTTTTGGGACCAAACGACTGGTTGACGAAATCGGTAAACGGCTATTTTGATGCGACTGAGGGGGCAAAGCAAAACATCTTTTTTGTCAGAGGATTGGAGAGTTTTACTTTGGATCAGTTCTTCGAAGATTTTTATCGTCCAGATATTCTAGGAGAGTCCTTAAGGCTGGGTGCTTCATTTCATTATGATTCGGATCTAAAAAAGAAATTACAAGACTCGCCGCCTCCCAAGGTGGAGCTGGTGTCTCCCAAAGCAGGTGAGAAGATGACTGATCGAGATATCGATGTAGTCGTGAAGGTAACGAATGGAGGTGGAGGGATGGACGAAATTCGAGTGCTACACAATGGCAAGCGCATCATGGGCAAGGAGCGTGGGTTGAGTATGGAAGAAAAGTCTAAAAAGACGATTTACAAGCATGTTCCTGTTCGCTTGGTCTCTGGTAAGAATGTTCTGTCTGTCTCTGCATTTAGTGAGGAGAGGATAGAGTCGAGTGTGGTAGAGCAAGAGGTTTACTATGAAGGAGAGACGGAGAAGATTACGTGTCATGTGGTGACGATTGGCATCAATACCTACAAAAACCCGATTCTAAACCTCAACTATGCCAAGGAGGATGCAGAAGGTTTTCAAGATTTGATCAAGAAAAAGGGAAAAGAGCTGTATGATGAGCTCGTATATTATCCGCTCTATGATGAGGACGCTTCCAAAGAGAATATTCTCAGTCTACTGGATCAAGTGGCTGACCGTGCCAAGCCAGAAGATGTTCTGCTATTTTATTATGCAGGGCATGGGAGTACGGTAGAGGGTGATTTCTATTTTATTCCTACAGAAAATGTTCGTCTGTATGATCAGAAAAAGCTGAAGTCCCACGCCATTTATGCTGGAGAAATCCAACAGAAACTGGCCAATATCGCAGCACTAAAGCAGATGGTCGTATTGGATGCCTGTCAGTCGGGGAGTTCTACACAGCTGCTGGCGTCTCGTGGAGCGGAGGAGGAAAAAGCACTCGCCCAGCTGTCTAGGAGTACCGGAGTGCATATACTCGCAGCATCTGGGAGTGAGCAATATGCGACTGAGTTTGCAGAGCTAGGTCACGGACTGTTTACCTATGTGTTGCTGGAGGCATTGCAGGGCAAGGCTGATGGTGCACCACATGACGGTAAGGTTACCATCTATGAGCTCAAATCCTACCTAGATGATCAGGTGCCAGAGTATTCCATACAATTCAAGGGAAAACCGCAGTTTCCGGTGACTTACTCCAGAGGACAGGATTTCCCTATTGTAGTAGACTAATCATAGTATGATAGACAATCATTAAGTTAGAATGTAATTTCTTGTCCAGGATCGGTGAACAGGATCGCAGAAGGAAAGGCCTCATGCACTTTGTCCTCTGTTTTTTCGTCGTGTCCCATTGGGAGGTGCATACCGACTACTTTTTTAGCACCGATGTGTTTTTCTACAATCTCGGTACCAAATAGGTTTGTCAAAAACCAGAAGGGGACAATGGCCAAGTCTACCTCTTCATACACGAGACGAAGGTCATCAAAGTAGCGGACATCCATCTGAGTATCGGCAACATGGAGGACTTTTTTATTCCCGATTGTGATTAGAAATATTTGATTTTGGACTTTCCCGTATGCTCTGCCTGCGTGACGCGTATAGGCACTAGCGATCGTTATGTCGTCAATCATAGTTGTTTTCCAGCCCTTGGTCCATGGATAGGTAGCGATACGATCTGATACTTCGTCGTAAAACTGCGATTTGAGTTTCATACTGTCCACGGCTTGTGGGGTGGCGATCATTTTTGCGGACTTGTTTTCTCTCAAAAATGAGACATTGTTGACCGCATCAAAATGATCTCCGTGTGCATGGGTAATCAAATTTGCATTGATTTTGTCATACGGAGCTTTTCCCATTACGATCTTTTCCATGAGGTCATAATCAGGCGTATGGAACTTGCCCGTAGGGTCGTCAAACAATGCGTCTACGATAACTTTTTTGCCTTGATACTCGACGAGGATACCTTCATTACCGAGGTAAGTGACTTTTTGTGCATGGGCATACCCAATGGTAACCGTCAGCAATACAATAAACAGGGAGGATTTAATTGATAACATGCGGCTAATTTATTGGAGTTTGGTGATAGATGTAATACAACAAATCGTATTTTTTTATTTGTAATAGGTCTAAATAAAGACTACTTTTGCTGAACCATGCATTTGATACATCAGACAGAGAACGGACAGATCGTACAGGCAGACAAAGAAAACTGCTTTTACATGACCTATAAAGGTATGGAATACAAGATGAATGTCTGTTCTTTTATCGCTTTCAAGAGTAAAATAGATACCTATAATCTTGAGCTGATGCTAATGTCTGATGTCACTAAGAATGATTTAGAAATCATCCCACTATGCAACAAAGACCGCTTCTTGGTCTTGACACTCGAAGAAATGATCGAAGTGAAACATCTCGTACAGGGTGCTCTCGTCATGCTAGAGCTCAATAGCATCGTCCACCAGCGAATCAATAGAGCTAACCTAGTTTAAGCACTGCTATTCTTTGTCATTTCGATCTTATTTATAAAATAAGTCATATTTTATCTAGTAATATTATTATCCTCATCGTTTAGTATTTTTCTTTGCATCATGAAATCCAACAGGCAATTCAATGTCGTATGTGCATGGTAGATATTTGATATTTGATGAAAAAAGGTATTGTACTAGTAATCATGGTTGGTGTATTGTCATTGATCATCTATTTATTCTGGATAGAAGAATACCGTCATTTAATTCAAAATAAAAATAGTATGCCTGCATACTATTTGGAAAAATCCCCAGTTATTAGGCAGTATGGCATATCTATTAATGATAGACCCATATTCATTCATTTTTACAATCCCTCCTGTAAGTATTCTAAAGTTAATATTGAGCATTTGAAAGGCGTATTTCAATCATACACTGAGCAGATAGATTTCTACTTGGTGGTGACTGGCCAACAGGTGACTAACGGTAATTATTTGAAAGAAAAGTATCAATTACCATCGTCCATGAAAGTAATCATGGATCCTGATGGACAGTTGTCAAGGCTTTGTGGAGTGAACTCGACACCTCGTGCCGTGTTATTCGATACAGACTCGACACGCTATTTTGATGGTAATTACACCAGTGGGTTTACTTTTTGTGGTCCCGCTAATATTAAAAATTCAGCTCCAGCTGTGGCACTAGAATTTAAGTCAAAGGGTTATCAAGCCCCTCTTGTTCCAGTTGTTTCGGGTTTCGGGTGTGAGTTATGATCTGATGATAGTTGACAGTATTTAAATAAAGAAAGTATGAATTCTGAAATGTCTGTAGCTTTTGAAAAAGTAATTCAAAAGTCTGAAAACACGGTTTTATACCTTGTGTTTGGTTTGTTTTTGTTTGGTGTAGGGATCGCCTTTCAATATGATACCTGGTTGTTTGGGTTAGGTGTTGGTGGTTTGAACCTTCTGTTATGCTTGATGGTTCGGTTCTTTTTTTCTGGGACCTTTTTATTTAGAGCTACCACTGCTTCTGTGATGGCTATTTTTATGCTTCAATTCGTGGCACAGCTACACGGGCTGTTTGAGATGCACTTTTGGTTTTTTATTTTCCCAATCATATTGATTCACTTTAGAGATTGGCGAATTTATATTCCATTTGGACTGATCGTAACGGTACATCATGTGTTAATCTTTGGGTTGTATCTCGATGGGCAGCCTGAGTACATGAATTATCTATATGAGAGCTCAGATGTTGCAGTTTCTACTTTTTTGTACCACATGGGCTTGGCGGTATTGGGGTTGGTAGCGAGTGCTATATCTTCCTATAGATTGAAAAAGGAGACACTCAATAATATACAATCCAATATGGAGTTGAGTGCTCGCTTGGAAGAGATGGATAGAATGACACTGGATGTAAAGAAAATTGCGGCAGATATCACTACAAAACAGAACGATAGAGAGGAAAACCAGTCAACCAGCCAAATGTTGGCCTCATTGGGAGATGATTTTTCGAATGCTATTCATGGGCTTATTGATGAAACCAATTCAGTGGTTAATACGGTTGGCGTCAATGGAGATTTGAAATCACGAATGGCTATAGAAGGCAAAGCAGGTAACTGGAAGAAAATGGCGGAATCTATCAATCAGATGTTGGTATCTATCTCTGTCCCAGTTCTGAAGGTAACTGACATAGCTCAGTCTATGGCAAGTGGTGACTTGACGCAGCGCTACGATGTGGCATCACAGGGAGATGTGAAAATGCTTGCGGATCACTTGAATCAAGCCTTGGATAACTTGTCTGATCTATTGGTGCAGATCTCCAAGGATATCGCTTCTTTGGAGGAGAGATCAGAGATGATGCTACTTTCTGGTCAGGAAATGGAAGGCTCTACACACGAGATCGTAGGGGCTATAACACAAATGAGTAGTGGAGCGCAGCGCCAGTTGTCGAGTATAGAGAATATTTCTCAGGTATTGGAGCACACGCTGGATACCGCACGTGGCTTGGAAGGAAGAACCATGGAGGTGATGGAGTCTGCTAAACAGGGAACAGAAAATAGTGAACGAGGAAAAGAGATCGTACAGGCGGTTGTATCGGATATGGAAAAGATATCAGGCTACTCCCAAAACACCAAGGAGTCTATCGCGGTTCTCAATGACAGATCTACCGAAATATCCAGAGTACTAGGAGTCATCACAGATATATCCTCTCAGACGAACTTGCTCGCACTGAATGCTGCGATAGAGGCGGCTCAGGCTGGAGAGTCGGGTAGAGGGTTTGCGGTGGTAGCAGAGGAGATTAGAAAACTCGCTGAAGGATCGAGAAAGTCCGCTCAGGAGATCGAAAAGCTAGTCAGTGATGTGAAGCGAGATACTGAGAACGCGACCAAGGTGATCGACGAGATGAATATCAGCGTGACGAGTGGCGTGAGTTCATCACAGAAGACCGCAGAGGTATTTAATGTCATCACGGAGAGTTATCAGGCCTCATACAACTTATCTAAGCAGATCTTGGATGATTCGAAACTACAAGTCCAGAGTATGTCAGGAGCTGTCACTGATGTGGAGTCTGTGGTCGTGGTGGCTGAGCAAACTGCAGCGGGCACCGAAGAGGTGAATAGCTCTGCCACAGAACTATCGAACGGGATGGCTAATTACATGAACATTTCGAGACAGCTCAACAATATGGCGACAGAGTTGAAGAGGGGAATTGGTCGTTTCAAACTGAACTAATCGGGGCATAAACCCCTCTCTAACGTAGCTTTAACGAAACTTAGACTAGTTCTAAATATGTTTTGAATGAAACTATTACGGATTTATTTAGTTTCATTTGTTAAAGAAGTCGCACTAAAACGATAGAACGATGAAAGATTTATTAAGACAAAGAGTAGCCGTACAGGATAGCATCATAAAAAAACTAAACAATCAAGTAAAACTAGAAGCGCAGGCATCTGCCGCGTATCTAGCGATGGCGGCTTGGTGTGATCAGAATGCGTATGATCACAGTGCTAAGTTCTTCTATGAGCAAAGCAGCGAAGAGAGAGAGCACATGATGAAACTGTTTCACTATATCAGTGATATGGGAGGAATCGCAGTGTCTCCTGCTGTAGCGGGTTCGCAGAGCGAATTTTCTTCTTTGAAGGAAGTATTCGAAACTGCACTAGAGAATGAGATCAACGTGACTGAGTCTATCAACCAGATCGTCTCAGACTGTCGCAAGAACAATGACTTTGCTACCGAGAATTTCATGCAGTGGTTCGTCAAAGAACAGGTAGAGGAAGAGTTCGTAATCAGACGAATCTTGGATTACTTCGAGATGTTAGGCGAAGACCCTAAATCTCTACTCATGATCGACGAGCGTGTCGGTGGTGTGAGCTACGGCGAGTAACCAATTGCAAAATCAAGGAATAAAAAAAGGGACTCATTTGAGTCCCTTTTTTTATTCCTTGATGTACGCTCTTGCAACCCGTAGGTATGAGAATCGCACTGTCCAGTCTTAATTTTTCAACCCAACTATGAAGCATCAAAAAGCGCTAAATTAGGACATCTGTGTTTGACATGTCAAACACAGGTGTCCTGAAAGCCCACTCAGTTGCTGTTTAATGCATATTATTAGATAATAAATGATGCTAAAGAAGAGTGCAGAGACAAGGGCTTATGAAGGGTAGTTTTCATGTTTGATAAGAAGGAGAATCTTTTCAAAGTGCTATCTTTTATGTCTTGAAAAGTCCAATTCGTTTGAGGTAGCTATTCGATTGTTTCATCGTCAGGCAGTAACCAGATTACTTGGTTTTTCGACTCGCTGATTTCTGGTTTTATACCCCGATGAGCGTATGGTTTAGGGTGTATATTGTACTGATGGGAGCATACCCAAAAAGGTAAGCTTACTAGGAGCATAAGGTAAGGCAACACACACCTCAACTAAAGCTTACTTGGAGCCAATGGTAAGGCAACATAGACCTCAACTAAAGCTTACTTGGAACCAATGGTAAGGCAAGCTTTGGGTTGTGTCAGTAGCCCATCGAGAAGAGTTACATTATTAGCGTATTAATAAAACGGATACAGCCCGGGTAACAATTGTGTAAAGACCACTAGGGAAGTGGGATTTGGGTGGTTGTTATCATCAATTTTGTGTCAAATATTTCATTTATCTTTGAATATGGCAACAGTAGGAGCCAAATACAAAACAAGATTAATTGATGAACGGCTCTCAAAGTAAACTGGTCTCCTCTGGCTCAAGGAAGCTACAAAGCAACTTGCCAAATTCCCTTACATTGGACGAACTACTGATATTGAAGGGGTTCGAATCAAAATCATAAGAGATTATCTTCTATTCTACGAGGTTACAGAATTCTCTATCGAAATACTTACCGTTTGGGACAGTAGACAAACCCCTAGTGAACTAAAAATAAGATGATAACATAGCTGTATAGATGCATGTGCGAACTGAGCATTTAGCCCGCTTCGGTGGAACGAACACCTGCATCTGCCGCGGACATGACCGCTCTACTCATAGCAAGATCAGTTTGCCACATCGGAAGATCGGCGGAATGCAGCTCTCATCCCGGAAGGACGAAAAAGAATATGACTCTGCCAAATGGATGAAAGACCTCATCCTGAAAGGCTGTAGGGAGAACCTGAGAATTTTGATTTTTAGAACTTCCGTGCTGTACAGCGCGTCACAGGTCTCTACAGCCCACCGCTAGTTTCTTTTGATACTTTGCCGACTTTGGACTATTTTGCTAGACCTAGACCGACGCAGCAACTAAGGTCTACTCTACTGAACCTATTAGGTGTCAGTAGCCCATCGAGAAGAATTACATTATTAGCGTATTAATAAAACGGACACAGTCCGGGTAACAATTGTGTAAAGACCACTAGGGAAGTGGGATTTGTGTGGTTGTTGTGCTTTTGCCATAAAAAGCTGATAATCAATTGAAAATAATAAACTCGAATGACACATTTTGACCCAGCAAAAAATAAAGTACTCTTTGGAAGTACAGATAAGTTAGCCGATTGGATAGCTGAAGATACAGACCAAAGTAAAATCATTGATAAAATCAAGTTAATGCTCAAAAATTACCTTGAATTGGATAATGTTAGTTTTCTATTTGGGTCAGGAACTTCAATTCATTTGGGAGCAGTAGCGATACGTAATTTTCCCATTGAAATTGAAAAATACATCATAGGTCAAAACCTTGAGAGAGAGTTCTTTTCAATAATTGAAGAATTACAATCTGACTTAGTTGGTGATAAGGCTGATAAAACGGTCTTTAAAGACGGAAGAGGTTGGGACTGTATAGTCGATGAGAGCATTTATAGAGATAACGTATCTAAAGAAATAGCTATTGAATTTGAAAAGGTGTTGAATTATTTAATAGCTAAAGATTTTGTCTTAAATGAGGATAAAAGCCAAGAGAGGACAGACAAAATAAATGAATTAATCACTACAATTAAAGAGGGGCTTTTCGAAGTTTGTGATTTAGAAAGAAGATCCGTTTCTAAGGAGATAATTAAAAGAAAAAAAGAAAGTGCTTTTACCAAAGAACAAGCACAAGGCGAGCTACTGGAATCAAGAAGCAAGTATATCTTTCATGAAAAATTCTTAAAGGCTCTCCTCCAAAGACCTTTGAATTTGAGGCGAGCCAATATTTTTACTGCCAATTACGACTTGGCTTTTGAATATGCCTTTGATAAGTTGGGTGTTCATTACATTGATGGCTTTTCAGGATTTCACAAGAGGTTCTTTAAACCAGAAACATTTGAATACGACATTTTTTACCCAGGCTCTACTACTTCTGGTAAAGTCCAGAGAATAGAGAAAGTAGTCAGATATTATAAGTTACATGGTTCATTATCATGGGTCAATTCCGAATCAAGGGATGCAAACAATTTATATGGGATTGAAGAGAAGCCTCTAGAGCTAATAGCATCACTAGAGAAAAAGGGGGAGATCATCATTTATCCCTCCGCAGTGAAAAAGTCTTACACTCTTGACCTTCCATACTCTGAGCTATTTAGACAATTTGCTTCAACCATTACTCAATCTCAATCAGTGCTCGTTACCGTTGGATATTCATTTGGTGACGATCATTTTAACGATATTATTTACCAAGCATTATCAAACCCTACTTTCACCCTTATTGTAATCGACTTTCAAGGCACACAGAACGAATACATCAATAATCTGAAAGAGCTTAATGACCCTAGAATCATAATACTTGAAGGAGAATTTTTTGGTGACTTCCTGACCTTTGCAGATACGCTAATGCCCAATTTTAACAATGTTGACAATAACGAAAACGTTGCAAATACTTTGAATGAGCTATTAAGTACCAAAGCTTCTAACAATGAACCTACTAAAGACGCAGAAGCATGAGTGAAAGAAGCATTGGTAAAGTAATTTCTGTTGACAGTTTTAGAGCTTATATAAGACTTGATGATGATTTAAAAAGTCTTTATAAAAGCGGCTATGAAGATATCTTTGAAGTTGCCAGAATTAACTCTTACGTTATTATTCCAATTGGGTCAGATAAAATTGTAGCCATGGTTACAAGTGTCAGAGCAATTGATGAGACAGAAATTGGAAAAAATAAAGAAGCCATATTTTTAACTAAATCCGCAAGATATTTAGTGGCAACCATGATTGGGACTATTGAGAATAGTGGGAAATATGTACAAGGAGTATACAATTATCCTATCCTCGACAATCCTGTTTGGTACGTAACAAGCCAAGACTTGGACAATATTTTTGATCAAAAGAAAAAGGAAGACTCGGAGAAAATAAATTTTGAAGATGATTACTATTTACCTATTGGAACATCTCCTTCCTTTTCTGATTATAAAATCAAGATAAACCCAGATAAATTTTTCGGTAAACATGCGGCAATATTAGGTAACACAGGTTCTGGGAAATCCTGCACGTTTGCATCTATTATTCAGAGCATGTTCGATTTTGATTACAATGGGAAAAAGTTGCAAAATGCTCATGTCATCATATTTGACACAAATGGAGAATACAAACAGGCTTTTCAAGGAACGAAAGAAGCTCCATATAAGAATCTAGAATTAGTAAATCCATTTCACATAGATAAGGATGGTATGAAAGTTCCTTTTTGGTTTATGAATTTTGACGATTTTGATTTTTTGTTTAGACCAAGTGAACTCACGCAAGCACCGATTTTGAAAACTGCAATTGGCTATTCTAAAAGCGAATCTGATAGTACCAACCCAAATATAGTATCCAAACATTACGAGAGATTTATTACTACAATTTTAGAGAGTGATGATCTGTTTATGAAAAAATATCATAAACCTTCAAGTTCTTGGGTAATTAACCCTAACAATGAAATTGTAGAATTATCCAATGAAATACCAGCCCAATTCACTGACATTAAGAACCAATTGAGATTACTTGGCTTAGAAGTTAATAAAATCAAGGAGATTAAGATTAAGGAATCGTTAGAGAGTTACTATTTAGAATACTTAACTCAAAAAGAACAAAGCAAGAAAACAATATCTGAATCAATTGACCATCCAAAATATTTTGATTTTAGTGAATTAATTGCGAATAGCATAAATCAAGCAATTGATGATAGTGAAGGTAGTTCTCAAAAGATACGAGAACATTTGTCTACCTTAAAAATGCGATTGCATTCCTATTTATCAGACGAGCGAATATCTAATCCATTGTTGTTGAGTCAAAAAGAAGATATAGGAAATGGATTAGCAAAATTCATAGCATTTATTGTGGGGGATTTTTGTAAAGTATTTAAAACAACTGACGCTGATATACTCTCTGATTATCATAAAAAACAACTTACTAAAGTAGATTGTGAGAAACTCGAGTCAAACAAACCAAGCCAAGTAACAATTATTGACATGTCTTTATTGCCTTATGAAGTTTTAGAAACGATTACGGGGTTAATTGGTAGACTTATTTTAGACTTTGCATCTCGTTTCCCCGAAAGTGACAGAGGTAAACTTCCAATGGTTATAGCGTTGGAAGAAGCTCAAAATTACATTCCAGAGAAAAATAGAGGTGATAGAGAGTCAATAGCTAAAAAGGTGTTTGAGCGGATTGCGAGAGAAGGACGTAAATATGGTATTTCTTTACTTGTTTCTAGTCAGCGTCCATCTGAATTATCTAAGACTGTATTATCTCAATGCAACTCTTTTATTATTCACAGGCTTCAAAATCCAGAAGACCAGAAATATGTAAGGCAATTAGTTTCAGCTGCAAATGAGGATATTCTGCAACAGTTACCAATTTTACCGCAACAACATGTTGTAATTATGGGTGATGCAGTGAGAACGCCTGTTCAAGCAAGAATGAACAATGCAAATCCAAGACCTAATAGTAATAATCCGAAATTCGTACAAAACTGGACTATGGACTTGCCTGTAGACTTCCCGAATTATGAAAAAATAGCTGAAGCTTGGGAGAAAGGGGAGAAGTACAAGCCTATTAAAGGTGACTCTGATGTTCAAAAAGAAGAATAAACGCGAAAGCACAATCGAGTAGACGTCAGTGAGCGATAAGCCCACGGTGCACTTTCCTCTACTCTTAACCTCCGCTAAGGCCTAGAATAAAGAAGGGCGTTCGCCCGTTGTTGGGATTCTCTTCCTGTCGTGCGTGTAGTCTTTTTTGGTGCACTGTGAGACTGGTTTGCAGTGGCTGATTCTTATAAACCACTTTTTAAAGAAAACGAACTCATTGATGAGCCAGATCCAAAGTTAAAACTCATAAAATCTGTAAACAGCACATTACATTTAATTGAATATCTTAAAGATACGGTTTCTAGACTCAGGCCTGTTGTAACACCAATTCACTTTTGAATACAATTAAGATTATCGAGAAACATGGACTGTGCTATTTGATATGTCATTGCAGAAAAGATACTTCGGTGCTTCTAGCAACTGGGGCGCATATTTATTTTAGTTGGACGTATCGCCCCATACTTTTTACCATATGTTAAATCATTAAAATTCAAGTTTTATCAACTTGCTATTATGGAAGAACTGATAAAATACATCTTGCAAATTGGCAACCTCAATCAACAACAATTAAACCTTGTAACCCAAAGCGCAATTGAAATTGCTCTTCAAAAAGACAAGTATTTCTCAGAGGCAGGTAAGATCCCAAGGCAAGTTGGTTTTGTAGTAGAGGGTGTCATAAGAGGTTGTTATTACAACAAAGAAGGAGAGGAAATCACGCGATGTTTTATTAGCGAGAATAGCCTGGTAGTAGATTATGTCAATTTTGAAGCAAACACTATCTCCGCTGAATATTTGCA
The DNA here is from genome assembly GCF_900142205.1 of Reichenbachiella agariperforans. Lineage (GTDB taxonomy): Bacteria > Bacteroidota > Bacteroidia > Cytophagales > Cyclobacteriaceae > Reichenbachiella > Reichenbachiella agariperforans. The sequence goes on along the minus strand of NZ_FRAA01000001.1, from coordinate 1,108,554 downwards.
AGCATGTACCGACTGTAAGCTCATTGTTTTTTCTAAGCAACACTGGGAAGATCTGTCACAGATTATTGTAGGGTGGGACAACATTAAAAACAAAATGGTACAATTGTGTATGTACCAAAAATCCAGAAAAGGTCCAGTTGTGTCACAAGATGCTACTACTCGCTATTTAGAATTTATGGAAAACTATCCTTCCCTTATTAATCGTATTCCATTGACTTACATTGCTTCTTACTTAGGCGTCACACAACAGTCCTTAAGTAGAATAAGAAAAAACATCCGCTGATTGCTTTTTACCATATGGTAAAACAGTTTGTTTTTCATCCAGCGAATTTTGTTTCAGAAATTTAAACTGGAAACAAAATGAAAAAAGCACTTATTACAGGAGCGAACAAAGGAATAGGTTTTGGAACAGCAAGACTACTATTACAAAGCGGATATTATGTCTACATGGGTAGCCGAAATCTACAAAATGGAGTAAAGGCTGTTGAAGAGTTAAAAGCTGAAGGGTGGAGCAACGTCGAAGTGATCCAGATGGATATAACGGATGAATCTTCAGTGCAAAAAGGCCGTGAAGCTATTGGGAAAAGGACGGATGTTTTGGATGTCTTAATAAACAATGCGGGCATCAACGGAGGAAACAGTCCCTATACGGCTCTTGAAGCCAAACCTGATGAGTATCGAGCGGCATTTGATACCAATGTGATCGGAACAGCAAGAGTGACAAATGCATTTGTTGATTTACTAAGAAAGTCGGACGAACCAAGGATTGTAAACTTGAGTACGAGTGTAGGCTCTCTTACCTTGCAAAGTGACCCCAACTGGCCAGCTTACGATTATGCCAAATATGCAGTCTATGCTGCCTCAAAAGCAGCACTGAATATGTATACCATTCATTTAGCGTATGAACTTCGTGATACCAATTTCAAAGTCAATGCTGTTTGTCCTGGGTTAACTGCAACTGATTTTACTTTTGGCAATGGTGGTGATGTAGAAACTGCTGCCAAAAGAATCGTTAAGTATGCAACCATAGGTGAAGACGGTCCAACGGGTAAATTCTTTAGTGAAGAAACCAATCCTGAAACAGGGGAAGTTGCTTGGTAAAAGAAATAACAAACCGCTAATCGAGTAGACGTCCGTGAGCGATAAGCTCACGGCGTGCTTCTCACACCACCGCTCCCGCCATATTCTCTTTCTCAATCACCAAAAAACCAACCGAATATTAGCCTGTTGCCTTGCCTAAATTCTTGGATTTTCAGCTCAAATATGACCTGCTAAAAAGAGCCCGTTTTAGACCACCTGTGTTTGCGGTTTGAACCACGTGTGTTTGACGCGCCAACCACACGTGGTTGAGCTTTCAAAGACGTGTGTTTGAAGCTCCGATCACACGTGGTCTGAAAAATCGCCCTCAGATCCGTCTAAACGTGCATTTTTGAGACTGAAAAAGATGCTAAAGCCGCGGCGCATCGCATCAGTTTTACTTTTGGGAATCCCTCTGCTCTTGATCTCCGCTAAGACCTACAATAGAGGAGGGTGTCCGCTCGTTTTTGGTATTCTCTCTCTGTCGTACGTGCAGTTTTTTTGGGTGCACTGCGAGACTTGACTCGAGCCTGCCATTGCCAAAATACACACCGACCGTCACTGTCCGACGAGGACGAGGGCGCAGATCGGCGCAATCCCCGCCATGAGCAGTACAGTTGTCCTACAACTACGGCGTTCACTCCCCGCGGATTCCCTTGCCGAGCAAAGGGAATGACGCGTAGCATAGAGTGGTCGAAAGGACAAAAAATGGTTCCGTAATGTCTAAGTGATTGGAATACTGAATGCTCCATGTCGAACATTGATTTTTGCCCTCAAACATACCGACCGAACTGCGGGGCAGGTCTGTGGGTGGGGGCGTTATTTCCCGAAAGGGTCGTATAGGAAGTACCTAAACCCTACATGGAGTTGGTTGATGACTAGGCCGTTGGCGAAGTAGTTGTCGGGGTTGCTGACCGAGCGGAGGCCGTACTCGACGTGTTTCATGGGGATGTATTCGACATTGACTGTCCACTTGGGGTGTACGGGTACTTCGATCCCGAATCCACCGATGAAGCTGAACACCTCGGTGCTAAAACTGTCTCCTTTGGTTTTGAGGGTGGTGTCGAGGATGGTGCCATCGTCATCCACGTCGTAGATGATGCCGTCATTGTCGATGCTGCTGTTGTAGGGGGAGATGTTTTGGTAGATGCCCTGGATGATGAGGTAGGGGTGGATCATCCCAAAGTGGTGTCCCAGAGCAAGGCGATAGCCGTGGTTGTAGTGGGCTGTGGTCTTGATGCGGAAGGCATCAAAATCATTGTCTAGGGTGACGTTTTGGTAGTTGTAGTAGTATTGGGCATCCAGTGTGAGGATGTTTTTCCCACTGGGAGCGTTGATGTTTTTTCGAAAGCCCAAGGAGAGACCGACTCCATAGTCTCCGAGGGATTGTGAGAGAAAACCGTCGTTTTTGGATTGGGTGCTGTGCGAAAAGTCATACTGCCCGTCACTGCTTCGGACTTCTTCGTGGGTCATGTAGGTGTTGAAGCCCGTCCCGAAATAAAAGCCTTGTTGTGCTACGCTCACCAGCGGTATGGCCAGTGTGAGTACAAAAGTGAGGAACAATGACGTAGGTGTCAGGAGGTTTTTGATTGTTGCTTGCATGTTTTGGTTTTTGATTGTGTGCACAAATAAACCACCCTCCGTCGCATCATACTATCCCCAAAAGCCAGAGCCCTGCCCCAATCGGTCAATCATGCGATGACCGCAGCGATGGGGTGGGTTTAGGCACCGAGGATCTCCCGTGGCAACTGGCCGTGGTATTTTTTGAAGGCCTTCGAAAACTGGCTCAGGTTGCTGTAGCCGATGAGGTACCCCACTTCGGAGATGCTGTGTTGTTGTTGGAGGAGCATTTCTTTGGCTTTGTCGAGTTTGTACTGGAGGTGGTATTGGTAGGGTGTGATGCCAAAGACTTGTTTGAATAGCCCTTTGAATTTGGAGAGACTCATTCCTGCCGAGGAGGCCAGGGTCTCGTTGGACTGTGGGGTGTCCCAGTTTTGTTCTAGCGCGTGTCGTACGGCCATCAGTGCTTTGAGGTCTGTGGGGGCTATGGATTTGGACTGTGTATGGGCTCGGTTTTCGACTTTGTCAAAGAAGTGAGAGAGGATCTGTAGTACGCGGGCAAACAAATTGATCTTGCTGAATTGCTCCGGCTGGGCGCGGAAGCCTGCGATGGTCTGACTCAGGGTATAGTCGAGGTTTTCGAAGAGGTAGATCCCGACCTCTTGGGAGAGCAGGTGGCTCAGCGTACTGTTGTTTTCTTGGAGGTTGGTCTCAAACCAGGCTTTCGAAAACGTAATGTTGAATACATGGATGGGCTGGTGCGTAGGGAGGCTCAGTTTGGCCTGTGTCATAGCGGAAGAGAGCAAAACACTCTGGTTGCTCAGTCCGAGTTGGTAGGAGTTGTGTTCGGTTTCTTTGAGGATGGAGGTTTGTGAGATATGAAAATTGACGATGAAGTGATCGTTGGATGAGGCAGGGACGCGATGGAGCTGGACGGGTTGGTTGAGCTGCACATCGATGTAGGTGACATAGAGGCCTGGTTGGATCTCAAATACCCTGATCGTACCAGTGCCTACCTCAGGGAGCAGCGTGAGGGTATTGTCGGCCAAGGTAGAGGGCAACTGGCGATGGAGTGTTTCGATCCATTGTGTCGATTGGGTGAGTGTGTAGGTGATTGGGAGCACGAGTTAGGGGATTGATGGTATGATTCTGTTGTCGTATTGGCTTGGTTTTTCTTTGGGTGTATGTGTCTTGGTTTTGGAGCGATACGCTTTTCTGTAGGGGTTTCTTTACCAAGAGGTCGGTTTGTAGTCCTTGAGGAACTTGCCGCACCAGTGTTTGCCAGTGTTGATCCCATCGAATAGCGGATCGAGTACCCGCGCAGCACCGTCCACGATATCGAGTGGCGGCTGGAAGTCGTGCTCCTCTTCTTTCTTGCGGGCCAGTTCGGCGGGATCCTCGTCGGTCACCCAGCCTGTATCCACGGCGTTGGTATAGATGCCGTACTTGGCAAAGTCCGAGGCGCAAGTCAGCGTCATCATGTTGAGGGCAGCCTTGGCCATGTTGGTATGGGGGTGACGGTCCTCTTTGTGAAACTGGTGAAACTTGCCCTCCATCGCCGAGACGTTGATGATGTGCTTCATGCCTGTGTCGTCTTTTTTCATCAGGTTGACGAGGCGGTTGCAGAGCACGAAAGGCGCGACGGAGTTGACCAGCTGCACTTCTAGCATTTCGTTGGTGTGGATTTCGCCGAGTTTGAGTCGCCAGCTGTTGGTTTTGCGCAGATCGACCTGCTGGAGGTCTGCGTCCAGTTTCCCGTCAGGGAATACCTCTTCGGCAGTCAGTGAATTGTCGATGCTGTAGGGGATCTGCGACAGTTGTGCCGAGGCACTGAGTCCGATCCCGAGTTGTTTGCCGTGCCAAGTGACGGGTAGGTTTTTGCCTTGCCCTTCGGCAAAGCCTGCACTCAGTTGGCGCAGTTCGTCAAGGCACGCATCGTGATCATGCAGCAGCTCCTGAGCAAATGGAGGGAGCTCAGTCGTGCTGCGGCCTTCGTTGGGCATGAGGTGTTTGTAGAAGCCCGAGGGACGTCTCACCGTCTGAGCGGCATTGTTGATGAGGACATCCAGGCGGTCGTACTGTTGCTCGATGAAGTTGCAGAAGATCTCCACACTAGGAATGTGGCGCAGGTCTAGGCCGTGTATTTTGAGGCGGTGTCCCCACTGCTCAAAGTCGGGTTCTTTGGCATAGCGGAGTGCCGAGTCGACGGGAAATCTCGTCGTGGCGATCACCGTAGCACCTGCTCTGAGCATGAGCAGCGTGATGTGGTAGCCGATTTTGAGGCGTGAACCAGTCACGAGTGCGACCTGCCCAGTCATGTCCGCCGTCTGAAAACGCTTGGCATAGTTGAAATCTCCACAGCTCTTGCACATCGTGTCGTAGAAGTGGTGCAGTCGGTGGTACTCTTCCTTGCAGACGTAGCACTGGCGAGGAGAAGCGAGGAGGACTTCTTTTTCTGCTTCGGCCCCTGTGAGTGCGATCATGGTCGGTGCGACGAAGACGGATGCTTCACGTGCCGAGCGTATGCCTGTGGCATTGCGAGACTGTTTGTCCTGCGCAGCGATTTTCTTTTTGATGCGTTTCTTCGCTTCCTTCTTGCGTTGAGCGAGTTCTTCTTTGCTGGGGCGGGAGAGTAGGCCAGCGGCTTTGAGCAGAGAGAGGCGTTTGTCTTTGGGGATGTCAAAGATCTGGCTGGTGTCGCTGTTGAGTGATTCCAAAGCAGCGATGCACTGATCGATCTGTTCAGGACTTAATTTAGGAGTAGCTCCGTCTTCATTGGGAGGTGTGTTCCCCGTCTCACTTTGCGCTTTGGCCATGGTATGTCTCTTTAGCCCGCAAAACTAGTGATTTGGCAATCAAGATGCGCTACGCCCTTTCTGAAATCAATGCGAGCGTCCGAATGAGGCAGTAGCGTCAGGGCTTTACGGTTTCTTGCATTAGGTCTTTGTTGCTCATCCCTCTTGCTCATTGTTAGCACCGAATGCAGGCTTTTTATGATTCATATTTTAATGTTTGACTCCTATATCAACATAGGCTTCATGGTTTCTTCACATATACTTTTTATTCGAATGGTATCATTGTGGGATACAAAACGCAACACATGAAAAAGTACCTATCGATGATTCTCTTGGGAATCATGGCGGCCTGTACGGCACCTACGTCTCACGAGTCTCAGGAGGTTTCGACTGAAGAAGCCACTCCTAAAACAAGCATAAAAATCGCGTTTGGCTCGTGCAGCAACCAAAACAAACCTCAGCCTTTATGGGATGATATCCTAGCAGAGTCTCCCGATGTCTGGATATGGCTCGGTGACAATATCTATGGCGATACCGACAACATGGACACCATGCGCGCCAAGTACCAAAAGCAAAAGATGAACCCTGGCTATCAGGCGCTGAGAGCTGCCACGACCGTGATCGGGACGTGGGACGACCATGATTTTGGCAAAAACAATGCAGGCAAGGAGTATGAAGCCAAAGTGGGGAGTCAGCAGGAATTGCTTGACTTTTTGGATGTGCCGGTCGATGACGTACGCAGAACCCGTGAAGGCGTCTATGGGACGTATACGCTAGGGGATTCGGCTATGCAGGTAAAAGTGCTGCTGTTGGATACGCGCTACTTCAGAGACGAGATGTCCTTGGTCAACGACACCATCGTGCCCAACCCCGAAGGAGCTATCCTCGGTGAGGCACAGTGGGCGTGGCTCGAAAATGAACTGGCTCAGTCCACTGCAGATGTGCATTTGTTTGCCTCGGGGATACAGTTCTTGCCCGAGGAGCACATCTTCGAGAAGTGGGCCAATTTTCCTCAGGACAGAACCAAGATGCTCGAAATGCTCGTGAAGTATGAGGTGAAGAAGCCGATATTCCTCACCGGTGACCGACACATCGGGGAGATGTCCAAACTGGACTACAACGGACGCAAGGTTTATGACATCACCTCTAGCTCGCTGACGCATGGCTGGAGTGACGAGCGTCAGGAACCCAACCGGCACAGAGAGGGGGATATCGTCTATGCACTCAACTACGGACTAATCGAAATCAATGCAGATGACTCTGTCAGGGGCTACTTGAAATCCGACTCGTCAGCCGTGATGGAAAAGCTAGACATTGTCTTCGAATAGGAGGGCAAAAGTTCATCTTCCCTTGCTTTTGATTCGTAAGGAAATGTAGCGTCCGTTCTCTCTATTAAGGGTCGACGGATGCACAAATATTTATTCACTAAAAAACCAATGACATGAAGAAGTTACTATTCCTAACAGGAGATTTTACAGAGGATTACGAAACGATGGTACCCTTTCAAATGCTCGAAATGGTCGGGTACGAGGTGCACACCGTGTGTCCTGACAAGAAGAAAGGCGATATCGTCAAGACGGCCATCCATGATTTCGAAGGAGATCAGACCTATACCGAGAAGCCTGGACACAACTTCGCACTGAACTATGATTTTGATGCAGTCAGTACGTCGGACTATGAGGGACTGGTGATAGCGGGAGGCAGAGCACCAGAGTACCTCCGGCTCAACGACCGTGTGATCGAGATCGTCCAAGAGTTTTTCGAAGCGGACAAGCCCGTGGCGGCCATCTGTCACGGGATACAAATACTCACTGCCGCAGGAGTGGTCTCGGGACGCAAGCTGACTGCCTATCCAGCGGTGGGGCCAGAGGTGACACTAGCAGGAGGGGAGTTTCAGGACATCCCTGTCGATGGTGCCTATGTCGATGGCAACCTCGTGACCTCACCTGCATGGCCCGCGCACCCTGCTTTCATCCGAGAGTTTCTGAAAGTGCTCGGTGCGAAGATCGAGATTTAACTAAAAGGTGTTAAATCTCGTTTAAAAATACGGTCTCAATAATTGTCATAGCGAGATGCATCTGCCTAATGGCAGGAATCCCCTTCGGGCTATTGGTCTGAGGGGGATTTTTTATGTAGTAGTTTTTGCTCTATCCTTAGGGAGCATATGAGGAGGCTGCTAGAGCAGTACTCGGAGGAGCGTTTTCTTATCCTGAGATGGGGATAGCAATATTGAGGATGGTTCCCCGTCCGAGATAGGAGTCAATATCAATCTCACCATGGAGTAATTCTACTCTGGATACAATGTTTCTCAGTCCTATTCCAGTGGTAGTGGTCTGGGTGTTGAACCCAACGCCGTTGTCCTCGACTAACAAGCTGAGTCGTCCATCTGTAATGGTGAAGTTGATCTCAATGTGTTTGGCTTGGGAGTGCTTGATTATATTGGTGATGAGCTCTTGGAGGATTCGGTAGATCTCTGATTTAATATGCTCTGGTAGCTGGTCTATTTTGTCTTTTGGATAGTAGTGTGTCCCTATGTGTATCTTGCACAAAGCAGATAGTTCTTTGAGATAGTTGTCTATCAGTTCAATGAACGACGTATTGGTAATACGAGGGGGTGTTAGATGGTGCGAGATCGTACGTACTTCTTCATAGGTGTCGTTTAGGTTTGTGATGATTTTCTTCAATGGTTTACTCGCACCGTACTTGTCTGTCAGTTGTGAAAGGCTCAGCTTAATGCTAGCTAATGAGCCAGCGATCCCATCATGGAGTTCTTTTGCGATTCTTTGCCGTTCGTGTTCTTGACCCTCTATGCTCGCTTGGATAGTTTTGATCTCATGTGTACGAATCAGCTCTAGCTTTTTTTGTTTTGCGACTTCTTTTGCTTGTTGAGCGAGTAGTTCTTTGTCCTTTGTTTTCTGTCTGTAGAATACGAACATTACGAACATCACCGTAATGATGAGGATGGAGCTCGCTATGGAGGTGTTTCTGATCAATGCCTGTTTGTGTAGTTCTGCTTTGTTGTTGGCGAGCTTAGCCTCTTGCAACTCTTTGTCTTTTTTGAGAAGCATGATTTCTTTTTCTTTTTTTTCGACTTGAAATTTAGTGAGATACTCTTCCACTAGTTTACTTTTTTCCACTGATAGCAAGCTGTCTTTAAATTGCCAGTAGGTGGTGATGTGCTCCAGTGCGAGTTTGTACTGCTTGGTGTCTTCGTAGGCAAAGGAGAGGTTGGCATGTATGATATATCTGTTTCCTTGGTGGGTTTCTTTGGACAGGGCTAGCGCTTTCTTTAAATAGAAGATGGTTTGATCATACTTGAGTTGATCCATATATATGGCTCCTAGGTTATTGTATACTGATACGAGTATTTCTTTATTTCTTTTTACGTTTTCTAATTGGTCTATGATCTTGTGTGCATACTGAATTGCTTTGGGTTGATCTATTTCTCTGTATAGAGATACTAGGCTATTGTATGCATATACTTCGCACATATCAGTTTGTGTTTCGACACATATTCGCGCACTTTCTAGATAGTACTCTTCAGCTTTTTTGAAATCTCCAGTGTGTTTTATAGAGATGCCGAGGCTGTTGAGAATCTTATGTTTTATGGACAAAGGAGGGTTTTTTGATAGAGCTGTTTCTAAGTAGGAGATGGCTTGATCATACTTTCTTTGGTAGTTTAGTGCAGTGCCTATGTGCCCGTATATTTCAGCTGTAGTATCCTTGCCTAATAGTTGCTCTGCTATTTTCATAGCGATCAGATATCGCTTTATTGCTTCGTCATAGTTGCCCATTTTCATGTAGACGGAGCCCATTGATTTTTGACAATTCATGACTCCTTTGGTATCCTTTAGCGAATCATAGATTTTTATACCTGCTTCGAGATTGATTAGAGCACGATCAAATTGATCTTCTAAAAACTGAGCATTGCCTAGATATTGATAGCTAATAGCTGATCCAATTATATAATGATTTTTTAAACTGATTTCAAGTGCTCTCTTTGCTAAAACAATGGCTCCTGGCAAAGAATCGGATACTGGTAGAAGACTTGTGCTAAGAAGGGTATCAATTTGAATTTGATAGGGGAGACTTTCGATTCTTTCTTCGAAAGCCTTCATTAATACGGACTGTTGCGAGTAGCTACTTTGCAATCCGGTTGCGATGAATAGTATGAATATGGGTAGAAGGCGTTGTAATCTCATAGACATATGAAAGCCAAGGTAACAAAACTAGAGTTAAGAAATTATATAGGACATGAAATGAAGGTTGAGTCTTAAAGTTATAGCCACTTTATGTCATATCATTAGATAATCAAAAAAGGTCTGGTAATAATTTTTACCTTTGCGAGCTAAATAATTATGACAATGGTAGAATTAAATAGCGAAGACCAAAAGTTCAGTTACGGACTAGGTCAGAGTGTAGGACAAAACTTTGCGAGTGAAGGTTTTGATAAGGCATTTGATATAGATGCATTCATGAGTGGACTGTCGGATTCTTTCGCGGGACAGAGTGCCATCTCTCCAGAAGAGATCAACGAAGTACTCCAGAAGAAAATCGGCGAACTCAAGGCAAATGCACACGCTGGTGTGAAAGATGAAGGAGAGGCGTTTCTCAAAGAAAATAGTGCAAAAGAGGGTGTAGTGACTTTAGCGAGTGGTCTACAGTACGAGATCATCGAGTCTGGAGACGCAGCGGGTACTAAGCCTACGGCGGCTAGCCAAGTGACGACACATTATACAGGTCAGTTGATCAACGGACAAGTATTCGATAGTTCGGTGCAGCGTGGACAGCCTGCAACTTTCCCAGTAGGGGGAGTGATTGCAGGGTGGACCGAAGCGCTACAGCTAATGGTACCAGGGGACAAGTGGAAACTTTATATTCCTTATAACCTGGCTTATGGAGACAGAGGAGCGGGACAGGATATTCCTCCTTTCGCAGCGTTGATATTCGATATTGAGTTGATCTCGGTGAGTTAATTATCGCTAAGCGATCAAGATACAAAAGCTGACTTTCGGGTCGGCTTTTTTTGTTTGTGGGTGTGCATTTAGATGATGTAAATCATGATTTGATGGGGATAGCGTCATTCTTTTTGGAAGAGATAATGGCCAATTTAGGTGTCTAAAAGAAAAACAGAACGCAACCCACAAAGTCATGAAAGCAATAGAAAATAATGCGACAGTCACTCAGCTCTGGAAAGCTGAATTGATGGCTGCTAATACGAATAGACCTAAAGAAAACAATCCGAAACCAATAGCAGCACAGCCTTTGGTGCTTAAGCAGCAAGATTATGATGAACTCATCCAATGGAAGCAAGAACGGGCCGATAAGCTAAGAGGGCAGAGTCGCATGTTCTTTTTTATCGGGTTGGCTGTGGCGCTGTTTGCTGTGAACTTGGCCTTTCAGTGGAAGTTTGAAGACACAGCTATTGTTGATGAGTTGGTGATGGAAAAGGCGGATTTTGAAGAGGTGTTAGAAATACCACAGACGCAGCAAGCCCCACCTCCACCTCCAGAGCAAGTGGTGCAACAACCAGTCATAGTGGAGGTTCCAGATGAAGTCATACTAGAAGAGGTCAAGGTCAACATGGACGTGGAAACGACAGAAGATATGGTAGTTGAGGAGATAGAGTTCGTTGAAGAAGAGCCAGAGGAAGAGGTCGCGGAGGAGATATTTTTGATCGTAGAGGACAAGCCCGAGCCAGTGGGTGGTATGGCAGCATTTTATCAATACGTAGGAGAAAATGTCAAGTACCCTAGAACTGCCAGTCTAAACAATGTACAGGGTAGAGTCTTTGTGCAGTTTGTCGTCAATAGCACGGGGCAGATCAGTGACGTCAAAGTAGTTAAAGGCATAGGCGGAGGATGTGATGAAGAAGCGGCTAGAATAGTCCAAGAGGCACCCGACTGGAACCCTGGCAAGCAACGTGGGAAAGCAGTAAGTGTCAGAATGGTACTACCGATCACATTTAAACTAGCCAATAGATAATGGAGGTTAGGCCTTGATGACCACCTCTGGTTTTAAGAACTTTCTGAGCAGGATGCGTTCTGCCTGATCAGGGAGTTCTATCCAGTTAACATGCATGTCTTTCATGTATTCCTGTCCAGCCAGTAGGGTACTGTAGCCATACTTTTGCGATAGTTTTTTGAGATATTTTCTGTCTTTGACTCTACGTCCGCGGACGAGATTTTGAATATCCTGAATTACATGTTTGGATTCGCTAGCCAGTATGGGCGTGTTTCTATAATCTACGATGAAGAATACGCCTTTGAAATCTGTAAACCGACCCGTGTGGTTCAATATGGTTTTGATGCCATTCCCTTTTTTATAAAACGCTGTGAGTGGAAATCCCTTATCCAGTTTCGCACGAAACAGTCTTAGGTTTGCTTCTACAAATGATCTGTTAAAGTATTTTTTCGTTGCTCTCATGGTGCATGGGTTTCGTGGAGGTGTTGATTTTGATGTATATCATGAAAAAACCGTACCTATTCTTAACAATAGATCAGAAGTGAGTTGTAGACTACATATTGTAGAGATGAGTCTACAGTATGTAGCTCGGTAGCCTCAGCAGCTGGTATGAAAAGCCGTTTGAATGACGTTTGGGATGGTTGGCACGTTTTTTCGAACTACAGTAGACAAATCAAAAAATAACAAACATGAAAACTTTAAAAATCAATCATACCCCAGTATCACTTTTGTCACTTGTATTAGTTGCTATGCTTGCTCTTGCTTCATGTACAGGCAAGACGCAGAAAGAGAATAGCAACGACATGACAGAAAATGACCTGTCAGATGACTTTGAACAACAGAGAGAGGAACTAGTCGAAAAGTTAGAGTCTATGGAGGAAGATATCGACGACTCAATAGATGATCTAAAAGATAAAATGAATATCGATGAAGGTCCTGTAGAAAGAAACTTCGAAGAAGCGGTTGACAACTTAGAAGCCAAGAAAAAGGATGTGTCTGATGCTTTGGCTGAAGTTAAAAGTTCTTCAAAGGACAACTGGAATGAAGTCAAATCTGATGTCAATAGAGCCTATGATAATATGGCCAGTGAACTGAAAGAAACTAAAGAAGATATCAAGCAAAAGTTTGATGAAATGAGTAACTCATAAGTTAGATTAGCAGTAAGTTTAGAAGGGTTCGGTACTACCGAACCCTTTTTTTTTGTGCAGGGGTTTCTCTCCTTTATGCTTCTCGGTTATGTTTACAGGAACAGAAAACGCAAGACCATGAACCGAGTACTCTTTTTGAACACTTCATTTAAAATATCATGTTTGATCATAGCATGTTTGACCTTATCATGCCAAGAACCAAAATGGGAGTCTCTCCTGGATACAGAGATGAGCCAGTGGGACACCTATCTTAGCTACAAGCACCATTATGGCTATAACGGTTCGATACCGCTAGATGCAGATAGTGTAGAGGTAGCACCCGTGGGATTGAATCCCGAAGGTTATGATGTGTTTCGGGTGATAGAAGAAGAGGGTGAGCCTGTGCTACATGTGAGTGGTGAGTACTATGGCTGTGTGATCACAAAGAATAGCTATGACAACTACCATCTGAAGGTGGAGTTTAGATGGGGCGAGCAAGTCTGGCCTCCGAGAGAACATCTACTGAAGGATGCGGGTATTCTGTATCATTCGGTGGGGCCTATGGGTGCGGAATATTGGCGGTCATGGATGCTGTCTCAGGAGTTTCAAATTATGGAAGGACATATGGGAGACTATTGGAGCCAAGCCAATTCGGCTATAGATATCCGTGCCTATTTGCCCGAGGGAATCATGAGTCCAGTGGCTGACGATAGTCAGCCTTTTTTATCTTTTGGTCAAGATCAATCGATCAAAGGCTATTGTATGCGCAGTGCTAATTTTGAGCGACCGACAGGAGAGTGGAATACATTGGATCTCATCTGCTATGAGGGGAAGAGTCTACACATAGTCAATGGTGAAGTGGTGATGATACTAGATCACTCACGCCAAATGGTGGACGGAAAACCAATCCCTCTTGTCAAAGGAAGAATCCAATTGCAAAGTGAAGCTGCAGAGGTCTTTTACAAAGGAATACAAATCCGATCTCTAGATGCTATGCCGACGGAGTATCAGCATTACTACGAATAGGTGGTTAGACTAAGATGTAGAAAAAGCCCTCTGTAATAATAGAGGGCTTTTCGTTATAGCGAACGGGACTATTTTGTGTTGGCCAATGGTGCATGGGCGATTAAGTCTAGCGGTAGAGTAGCTTTCTTTTTTCGGGGAAGCTTTTTTGTTTTTTGTTTTGCTCCATTTGTTCCGTGGTATTTTAGTGAGTACACCGATTTGTATTGCTGGGGATCGGCAAAGTAGGCATCTAGTTGCGTGCGGGTCTGTGGTGTAACGAACCCCATGAGTGGCTGGTAGACTTCTAACAATTGGGTTAGTGATTTTTGGATTTTGATGTCCCATTGCTGGTAGTAGTTGTCAAAGTCATCCAAGGCGATTTTGCGCCGGCAGGAGTGTTCGTGACAGACCAAATCCATTTCCTCATCGATGTTGAATATCCCGTATTCGTCGGTGATTTGTTCTCCTTTTTTGATATCTCGGATGGCTATCTCAAATCCGTACCCTGTACTCATGGTGTTACAGTTGCAGCAGTGGTTGACATACTTGGCAAAGTCCCAGCTGACGATTTTGTTGCCAGACTCGTCGATGTAGGAGTACTTGTCTATCACTGTTTTCATTTCGGGTGTATGAGTCAGGTAGTCCATAGGCGTGATTTCTAGCTCTAGGCTGTCCTTGACATATACGATCGTCCCTTCTGGGATGAATTGTGTAGCGAATACCCCGTATCCGACTACATCATTGATGTGTTTTAGCTCTGTTTTTGGATGAATCATCGTTCCATCATTCAAAATAAATTGGATGAATTTATCGAAAAGGAAAGAGGATAGTTGTGTTTTGAACTGAAAATATTTTCAGCGCTTTTTTAGCTTGAGAATTACAGAGGGAAATAGTAAATATTGTGGAGATACGTAGTTTGGTTAAGAAAGAAAAACAGTGTGCTATTTTCCTTGTTGACTCTAGCTTGTACTAGTTTTAGGTTTATGAAATCGATACATCACATTGCCATTATCTGCTCTGATTATGAGATGTCTAAGGATTTTTATGTTCGTGTACTCGGACTAGAGATCATCCAAGAAGTCTACCGGGAGGTACGTAATTCTTATAAGCTGGATTTGGCGTTGAACGGGCAGTACATCATCGAATTATTTTCCTTCCCTAATCCACCGGCTCGTCCTTCACGTCCTGAAGCAGCTGGTTTGAGACATTTGGCATTTGTGGTGGAGGATATTGAAGCAGAAGTACAGCGCTTGGTGAATTATGGCTTGATTGTTGAAACTATCCGTGTGGACGAATACACCGTCAAGCGTTTTACTTTCACGAGTGACCCTGACGGCTTGCCTATCGAACTGTATGAGTCCTAAATTTATGTATCATCAAAAGAGGAATAGTTATGAAGAAGTTAGCGTATTTGATGTGGCTCATGGGTGGGTTAGTGTTTTTCAACCCCATTATGGCTGCCGAGTCTAAACAAGAACACAGTCGTGTGGATTTGGATAGGATGAAAAAGGATCTTCGAAAGACAGGAAAGAAGATCGGTGACGAAACCAAAAAGGGCTACAAGAAAGTCGAGAAGGAAGTGAAACCTGTGATGAAAAAGACTGGAAAAGCTGTTAAGAAAGGTGCAAAGAAAGTAGACAAGCAAGCCAAGAAGTTTAGCAAGGCAGCCCACCGAGAGTTTAAAATCTGGGTAACCTCAATTCAAGAAAAGAGAAATAAGGATACTGCGCTTCAACATCAGGAGTCCAAGGAGATTAGTATTTAGATCAAGTTGCTATGTTAAAGCAAAAGCGCCCAATACCGTCATCGGTATTGGGCGCTTTTGTTATTTATAAATTACTTCTGTGGGCACTGCTATTGTTTTGCTTGCTTGGCTAGCTCACGTGCTTCTTCCTTGTTTTTGGAGTATTTGATGTGATCAGGAACCCCTCTCAGATCCCATACAATACCAAAGAATGCTAACGCTCTGAGGATATAGTAGGTAATGTCGATTTCCCACCAGAAGAATCCCTGACGTGCAGCTACTTCGTAGTAGTGGTGGTTGTTGTGCCAGCCCTCACCCAGAGTGACCAAGGCTAAAATCAAATTGTTCTTAGATTCGTCATTGGATTCATAGCGCTGCTTTCCGAATTTGTGCATGATAGAGTTGATGCTAAACGTGCCATGGTACAGTAGTACAGTACTTAAGAAAAATCCAACGAACAGACTAGAAAACCCTGCGGTGGTAAACATTGTCATGATGCTACCACCATTGACGATTCCACCCAGCATCATGACGATCACCGCCAGTACAAAAGGAGGTACGAGATAGTACTTGTTGAGCCAGACGAGCTCAGGGTATTTGGAGTAGTCAGCGATGATTTTGTAATCTGTCTCTTTGTAATCCGGCCCCACGATCCAACCCACGTGCGAATACCAAAACCCATAATGTTTCATTGAATGTGGATCATCATAAGTGTCACTAGTTCTGTGGTGTACACGGTGATGTCCAGCCCACCAGAGGGCGCCTTTTTGGGCAGAAGTCTGGGCCATGAATGCAATGATGAATTGGAAAAAACGTGAGGTTTTGTATGATCGGTGGGCAAAATACCGGTGATACCCTCCCGTGACCCAAAACATACGAAAGAAGTATAGGAAAGCGCAAACGATCCAGTCAAAGGTAGTAGCGCCAGTATATAGCGCACCTAATGGTAGGAGATGCACGATGGCAAAACTGATCTCAGTCTTGAGTTTTGCTTTATTTAAGACACGTGGTGATGTAGAAGCTGCGGCCATAATATCAATTTAATATGCTTGTTCTATAAATGGAATCTTACGACAAAGATAACCATCATTGACTAAGAGAGATCGTAATTTTTAGATACTATCTTTGATCTGATATGAATCATCTTATTAAGATCAAGTCGGACAATTTATTCCCTGCTCATTTTCAAATACTGGGAGGGCTATTGCTTTTTATGGCTGTTTTATTACTCTTCGGTGCTGTGTATTGGTCGCCGATACTATTGCTAATCGGTGGAGTAATTCTGACGACACATAGTGGTGTGGAGTTCGATACAGCATCTCGTCGTTATAGAAATTTTCATTCAGTATTTTATATCAAGTTCGGCGAATGGATAAAATATGATCGCGCAGTGAAAATCTATATCAATAGACTCCAGACTAGCCAGTATATCTATACTCGAGTGAATGTTGGCTCTACAATCAGAAAGGAAAGCTATGCCGCCTACCTGAAGCTATCAGACGATACGAAATTATATCTTTCCTCTAATGAGGATAAGGATAATCTCAAAATAAAAATAGTTCCAGTTGCTGAGATTTTTGGGTTGGATGTTATAGATAATGGCTAAAGTTTGTTTTTGGTCAGTGTATATTCTTTCATGAATTTTTGGAGAGTGGTCTCTGAACCTAGGACGATAAGATGATCATCGTGACCGATGAATGTATCCGCAGAAGGTCCTGGGATCAGTCCTTTGATGTTGTCTTTGACGCCTAAGACAATAGCTCCAGTTATAGCTGGGATGTTTAGTTCTCGGAGTGTTTTGTCTTGATACTGGGATTTGAGTTGGTCATAGCCTACTTCTTCTAGATGGTAGCTGGTACCTGAGACACCGTTGAGTAGGTCTAGAAACTCGATGACGATAGGTTTGGTCACGAGTTGCGCCATGAACATGCCACCTAGCATGTCGGGCATGACGACTTTGTCAGCTCCCGCTCGATAGAGTTTTTGTTCGGTTTCCACGTTGGTCGAACGGACGATAATTTTAATTTTTTCGTTGAGGTGACGAGCTGTTAGTGTGATGAAGACGTTGGAAGCATCGTCGGGGGTAGTGATGATGATCGTGGAGGCCTTTTCTATCCCGATATCTTTCAGGTTGTCATCTTGAGTCGCATCACCGATGTACCATTTCATATTCTCGGGGATGATGTCTTTCATCTCAGGATCTTTTTCGATGATCACGAATTCTCTACCACTTTTTTGAAGCTCTTCACAGGCACGGCCACCATTTCGGCCAAAACCACACACGATTACATGCCCGCTTAGTTTGCTGATTTCCATACTTGATTTATAGCTTTTAAAAATTGTTTTGAGCTTTCCTTCGAAAAAATAACTAGACAAAACGGATACTACATAGGCGAATAGCCCCAGATTTAATAGAATGTAGATAGAAGTAAAGATTCGCCCCTCCTGGCTGAGTTCTTTTACCTCTGTGAAGCCAACAGTCCCCACAGTGATGATGGTCATGTAGAGGGCATTGACAAAGTTGAGGTCTTCGATCCACGAAAATCCCAAAAGGCCAATACCGAGACTGGTTAAAAACAACAGGAATGCGCTGATCAGGTTTTCCAGTTGCTTGTTCATGAGGGGAGGTTTCAATCGATCTATATTTTTAATTAGATTTTGACGAAAAATCAAATCTAATTAAAAAGGGTGGAGGAATGAATGTCTAGAACTGTGATTTGTTTGGTTAGTACAGGTTACTATCCTACCTATACAAGGTATCTAGTGACGGTGATCCCGTCTGATTTACATTATTTTATGGTGTATTGTTTAATTTGCAAGATGTATAAACTAGTTGGTATGAAATATAGTGTTTGTTTTGGTCTGATTCTACTGTTGGTGGTTCTAGGAGGGGAAATAGAAGCGCAAGAAGTAATTAATGCTTACGCTCGTGTTACTGACGTCTCGGGTACGATACTTACTATTTCTGATGCAGACGTGACTAATGATGATTTTGCGGTAGGAGAACAGTTGATCATTATGCAAATGCAGGATGACGTAATCGGGGGTAATACGGGGAATAATCCTTCTTTTGGAGATATAAGCACCATAGCTAGTGCAGGGCTCTATGAAAAAGCGACTATCGCATCTGTAGATATGGGGACGAATGAAATAGTATTGACTAGTACACTGTCCAATACCTATAATACTGGTGCTAACTCATTGGTACAGGTTATTTCTTTCCCTTCATTCGAAAATTTTTCTACTACAGATGATCTGACAGCTCTGGAATGGAATGGAATTATCGGGGGAGTTTTTGCAATAAAAGTCACAGGTACATTCACACTAAACCATAATATAAATCTTGATGGAGCAGGTTTTAGAGGAGGTGATTTGAATCCGAGCAATGAATCTAATGGGAATTGTGAGGCCTCTGTATATCGTACGAATGACGGTCAATATGGTCGAAAAGGGGAGGGGGTCTATTTAAATAGCAATACAGCCTATGAAGGGGCGCGAGCTAAAATGGCCAACGGTGGAGGTGGTGGTAATAAGCACAACTCTGGTGGTGGTGGTGGTGGTAATTTTACCGCTGGTGGGGCAGGTGGCCCAGGTTATAACGAAAGTGACAATGCAGCTGGATGTTACGATGATCCCGCTGGAGACGCAGGTACCGGTGCAGGAGGATATGGTGGAGTTGATTTGAGCGACTATGTTACCGCCAGTCGTATATTTATGGGAGGAGGCGGAGGTGGTGGCCAACAAGACAACTCAGCTGGTGGGGATTCTGAAGAAGGTGGAGATGGTGGTGGGATCATAATGATTCAGGCCAATACAGTTTCTGTTCCTTGTGGTTCAGGAGTGTCTATTACAGCAAATGGAGAAGGATTCCCATATCCAAGCGTAGACGCAGGTTGGGAAGGTGCTCCTGGTGCAGGTGCAGGTGGTACATTGCTATTTCAAGTTAATACATGGGCACTTTCTTGTTCTTTGGTCACAGAAGCCAAAGGGGGTGAGGGACAGTCATCTACTTATACGCTTCCACACGGTGGAGGAGGTGGTGGTGGAAAAGGGGTGTCTATTTTCTCTGGATCTGTGCCTGCTTCTAATTTTAGCTCAGACAATAGTCAAGGGGCTGGAGGGATTAATGGGACAGAGCCTGCTTCGGGATCAGCGGAGCAAGGGAATGACACCCCCGAAAACCCTGCCTATCAAGGAGGAGCATCCAATGGTGTAATTGAATCAGAAGAAGGTCCATTGCCAGTGGTTTTACGTAGTTGGGAGGGTACTTACGAGAATGGGTACAACTTATTGAAATGGGTTACGGTGAGTGAAATTGAAAATGACTATTTCACTATAGAAAAATTAAAGAATGAAACCGTCTGGATGCGAATAGCTACTGTAAGTGGAAACGGCACCACTAATCAACCAAATGAGTATCTCTATAGAGATCTAAGCAGAGGAGAAGGGACGGCTTATTATCGACTGTCTCAGACAGATTTTGATGGAACAACAGAGCGTTTTGATGTGATCACTGTGTTGCCAAATGTCGAAGTAGGCAATGTATTGGTTTATCCCAACCCGAATAGTGGGCTCTTTACAGTCCAGTTGCCTTTGGACGGTAACTTTGTAAATTTTGAAGTAGTAGATATTATGGGTAAAACTATTGAGGTAGTTTATCGAAGAGTAGGAGATAAAGTCGAGTTTGATATGGGGCAGCAGGCCAAAGGAACTTATTTGCTTAAGCTCAGTACAGAAACTGTTGTGCAAATACAACGTGTTCAGTTGAGATAATCAAAAGGCTTCAACTAGAAAGTTGGAGCCTTTTGATTTACTTGATTGCTTTATTTTAATTCTCTAAACAGAGCGATCCCGTTGTGTCCTCCGAAACCAAAAGTGTTACTCATGGCTATTTTTACTTCTTTTTCGCGGGCTTCTTTGATGACGATATCTAAATCATCGCCTATGACTGGGTCTATGGATTCGGTATTGATAGTAGGAGGAATGATGTTGTGAATGATACTGTTGATCGATAGAATCGCTTCTACTACGCCTGCTGCGCCGAGCAGGTGGCCTGTCATCGATTTGGTACCGCTGATGGATGCGTTGTTGGTTTGACCTTCCATTAACCTGCGAATTGCCTGAGGCTCACTGATATCACCGACGGGCGTGGAGGTCGAGTGGGTATTGATATAGTCTACTTCGGACGGATTGATATGGCCTTCGTTTAGGGCAAGTTTCATCGCTTGATAGGCACCTAATCCTTCTGGGTGTGTGGCTGTCATGTGGTAGGCATCATTAGTCATAGATGAACCAACTAGTTCGGCATAGATATGCGCTCCACGTGCTTTGGCATGTTCATAGTCTTCGAGTACGAGTGCGCCACCTCCTTCACCCATGACAAAACCATCACGATCTGGATCATAGGGTCTAGAAGCGGATTCTGGGTTGTCATTTCTGGTGGATAGTGCTTTCATCGCACTGAACCCGCCAATGGATGCTTCAGTCACGGGTGCTTCCGAACCACCTGTGACGATGATTTTGGCTTTGCCGAGCTTGATATAGTTCATGGCATCCATGATTGACGTGTTGGATGTAGCACATGCCGACACGGTAGAGAAGTTGATGCCCATGTATCCGTATTTGAGTGCGATCATGCCTCCTGCCATATTCCCGAGCATTTTAGGGATGAGGAAGGGGTTGAACCTTGGTTCGAACCCGTTGGTAGTATAGTTTTGAACCTCTTTTTCGAGGGTTTCGAGACCACCCTGTCCTGTACCCCAGATGACGCCCACATCAAACGGATCCATTTTATCAAATTCAAAACCTGCGTCATCGATGGCTTGTGCCGCAGCATCTATCCCGAATTGGGTATATAGATCGGTTCGTTTGATTTCGTTGCGTTCGAGCCGTAGTTTGGGATCAAAATCTTTGACCTCACAAGCGAACTGTGTTTTGAATTTTTCGGGATTGAAACGGGTGATACGGGCTGCACCACTGACACCATTTACGGCATTCTCCCAAAAGGTTTTAACATCATTACCTAGGGGTGTGACAGCTCCCATTCCTGTGACTACTACTCTTTTATCTGACATAACTATGCTATTGACTCAATTGTGCTGATGATTAATCGGGCGCAAACATAGCCACACTTTCAAAAAGTTCCAGAATAGAGATTTGAAATCTACAATGGTGGTCGATTTTGAGATTTATTACTGCCTGTTAAGAGGCGCGGTTTGGCCTTAGCTTGTTGTATGATTTTATCGGTAAAATTCCTAATTATTTGATATTTCATAATAATATCTGTGTTTGATGGGTATGCTGACTAAGTTTGCGCTCCATTTTAGAAATACACGATTGTTATGATTGAATTGATCAAGAAGAAATCTAAAAACGCTAAGAATGATGTTTTGTCTGGGATCACTGTGGCTTTGGCTTTGGTGCCAGAGGCAGTAGCCTTTGCCTTTGTGGCAGGGATTGATCCATTGATAGGTCTTTATGGTGCCTTTATGATGGGGTTAGTGACTGCTATATTTGGTGGTAGACCAGGGATGATTTCGGGAGCCACAGGAGCTTTGGCAGTCGTGATGGTGGCGTTGGTCGCTGAGGGTAATGAGCTGATGCCTGGTGTGGAGAATGGTGGAGTGCAGTATTTGTTTGCGACGCTGATTTTGATGGGACTCATGCAGGTGGCTGCTGGTGTATTCAAACTCGGTAAGTTTGTTCGTTTGATTCCACATCCTGTGATGCTTGGTTTTGTCAATGGTTTGGCAATCGTGATCTTCTTATCTCAGCTTGGGATGTTCAAATCTGGTGGCGAATGGCTGGCAGGGTCAGATTTATTGGTTATGCTAGGTTTAGTCGCTTTGACCATGGGAATCATGTTTGGGCTTCCCAAACTCACCTCTAAAGTACCAGCAGGATTGGTAGCAATCGTAGTAGTCACGCTAGTGGCGGTATTCGGAGGAGTAGATACTGCGACAGTGAAGACCTTTATCGTTGCGAATGGAGGTGAAGGAATAGAAGGTGGTTTGCCATCCTTTTTGATTCCACAGGTACCGTTGACTTGGGATACTTTGGTGTTTATATTTCCTTATGCATTGATTTTGGCGGCTATTGGCTTGATAGAGTCTCTGATGACACTGACCCTGATCGATGAAATCACAGAGACGAGAGGTAGTAGCAATAGAGAATGTATCGCACAAGGAGGAGCGAACCTGCTGAACGGTTTCTTCGGAGGAATGGGTGGATGTGCCATGATCGGTCAGTCCATGATCAATGTGAACTCAGGGGGTAGAGGGCGACTATCAGGTGTAGTTGCAGCGCTGATGTTGTTATCGTTCATTTTGTTTTTCTCTCCTTATATAGAGCAGATTCCTATTGCGGCCTTGGTCGGAGTGATGTTTATGGTAGTGATTGGGACTTTTGCTTGGTCTAGTTTCAGAATCCTGCACAAGATTCCATTGGCGGATGCTTTTGTACTAATACTGGTGTCAGGTGTGACCGTAGTGTTTGACTTAGCGATCGCAGTAGTATGTGGAGTGATTGTATCGGCACTGGTGTTTGCATGGCAAAATGCGACGAAAATTCGTGCGCGCAAGACCATGAAAGAAGACGGCACCAAAGTGTATGAGATATGGGGACCATTGTTTTTCGGATCTGTAACGGCATTCAATGCGAAGTTTACAGTCAAGGAAGACCCAGACCAAGTAGAAATTGACTTTATCGACTCTAAAGTATCGGATCATTCGGGGGTAGAAGCGATCCAGACGATTGTTAATAAATATGAGGAAGCGGGTAAGTCGCTGAAATTGAAACACCTTAGTGCAGATTGTAAGAATATTCTGACGAAGGCCAATCCAAAACTAGAGGAGATTATCATCTCTGATGTAGACGATCCGAGGTACTACGTGATGGCTAATGTTGCTATGGATGCCTAATAGGTTTTAGAGAATGCCTGTGATAGTTGTCGACTGTCGGGTATCAAAAAAGCGCTGAACCGGAAAGTGAATCTTCCAGTTCAGCGCTTTTTTTATCGTAGAATAGCCTGTAGGGTTTAGCTCGCAGAAGAGTTCCCCGATCCCTTGAGTTGAGGTGATTGATTGCCTTATTAGAGAGTTAATGTCTCGTGGATTTGCTCAGAGGATGATTTAGTTCTCCAAGATAGAAAATTCGACCCGGCGATTGAGTGCACGGTTTTGTGGTGTGTCGTTGGGGACGATGGGGTAGGAGCTACCATGTCCGATGTACTCTAGGCGAAAATCACTGATGCCATTGGCAATCAGGAATTCTACTACGGATTTGGCTCTTTCGGTCGATAGTTTTTGATTGATCTCACGAGACCCCACATTGTCCGTATGTCCTTCGATTTGGATTTTGATATGGGGGTGTTTTACCAGATAGTCTTTTAGCTTGTTTAGTTCTAGGAGTGAACTACGCAGTAGTGTGGCTTTCTCAAATTCGAAGTAGATATTCTGTAAAGTAAATTTCATACCAACTTCAGCGGGTCCATAATATTCGATATCAATAGGCTGCATAGCTACAGTTTCAGGGAATATCGGCTCGGTAGGATCTACTGGTCTGACGATGATGTCATCGATGAGATAGTAAGCGATCATGGGTTGGAGATGTTTGGGTAGGTTCTTGTCGCGACCTGTGATGAATTTTCGTTTGGTACGCTTGGTCTCTAGGGAAGAGTCGGGTAGGAAGGTGCCTAGTGTCAGTGCCAGTTCGCCTCCCTTGGCAGTGAAGGTGCCAGAGACCTTCGTCCACTCCTCGTTATCATCTAGTTGTTGGTCTGGGTCACTGTTTATTTGAGCTTTGTAGTGATGGAAGTTCATGGTCTGCCAGTCAAAGTTAGGCATGTCTTTGGTGAAGTACATGCCGATGTTGTTGATAGAGAATTCGCAGGCGTCTACTAGATTGACCCAGAATTCACCGTAGTATTCATTGCCCGCGACGAGAGGCTTGGTTAGCTGCACCATGACATATTCTCTATGGTTGGCAGGGACTTTCCAGCCACGACCACTACGAGAGGTGAGGTAGCAGATCATCCCGACGTAGGACTCGCCAGAGTGTGCTGTTTGCTCTCCGAACATGTTGTTTGGGACTCCCATGAAACCATCACTGGCACATCCGTGGAAAAAATCTGGAGAGGGGTCTGCCGTCCCGAAAGGAAACCAAGACTTGACATACTTCAGTTGATCCATGGTATATGGGCAGTCCCATATCTCCTCAAAACTAGGGTTGATGACCATATTTTGAGAATGGAGTTGACCGACATAGAAGCAACAAAAGAATACTAATACGAATACTTTGACCATCGCCGCAAGATAAGTGGAAATATGAATTAGTCCGCTGTTATCTTTTGACCATATATTTAAAGAGATAATTTTTCTCGTCAACTAAAGAAGTCTAAGTCTAAAGTGATTTAATATGGCTAATGGATTAAGTTTGCGAAGAATGGAAATGAGTCGATTTTTTGTAAAACATGTCGGGCTGGTACTAGGTCTCAGTCTAGGATTTTTGGCGATAGTATCCTGCGAAAAGGAAAGTGATTTAGTGGAAAGAGATCCTACTATTGATCTAGTCTTTTACAACATCGATAGTTTAGTGCAGGTGGAGGATACGCTGGAAATAGTGGCTGATTCTATAGAAGTATTGACAGATACTTTGACTCACTTTGCAGATAGTGCAAGTGTCTTGACAGATAGTATTGCTGTGTTGAATCAGTTGATCAGTCAGGGGGATGATTCATTGATAGCTACTCGTGATGAATTGTTAGAGGAACGTCGTCTTGTTAATTTGGATTATGCCTATTTTGATCAACAAGATTCGATCATGAATGTTTCCAAAAAGAAATGGACATCAGTCCAAACGACTATAAATAGCGGTGACTTGCTGGTCTCATCTATTACCAATAAAGCCAATAATCGAACTTTATATTATACGGATAGTGCTGTTTTTTGGTCTGTCCCCTTAGATATGAATAGTGATTTTTCTTTGCTATCAGTAGAGATTGATGGGGAGTTCTATGATTTGGATATTTATAGGTATTCTAAGAATATCGTAACAGACGAGTACAGCAATGTATTGATCGAAACCTATGGTTTTGATGAGAGGAATATGACACATACGTTTGATAGTCTACAGTTAAATTGTAAAACATCTGATTGTTTTGATTTTGAATCATCGATATACATATATTTTTAGTCTGATTCTGTTTTTGGGCGTGGTGACTCATCGAGGGGCAGCGCAATCAACGGGTGCATCTGATAGTACGCGTATGCCTGTTCTGTCTTCTGCTTCTATATTGGTGGATTATGGTAAGTTAGCGACTGGCTTGTTCATGGAGAGTGAGACGAAATATGAAGGAGGAGTGCAGCTAGAATTTTGGAACAAGCTGGTGCTCATAGGCGAGTATGGTATGGCACGTTTAGAGCCAAGAGGAGCCTATGTCAATGCTAACTATGTGTCAGAAGGGAGCTATTACCGAGTAGGGTTGGGATACAAAATCGATATGAACCCTAAGAACAACTTTGTCTTCAGTGTTCGCTATGGCAACTCAACTTATTCGGATAGTGGAGAAGCAGTGATAGAGAGTGCGTCAGGGCTTTATGATCCGTTTGTACTGCCGTTCGAACGACAGGAGGTTTCGGCTTTTTGGACAGAAATTGTGATGAGTTCTGAACGACGAATATGGAAAGGTCTGTACACAGGTTTTCATGTCAGGTTGCGTGTGATGGTAGATTATGATGATCAAGCACCATTGGATGTGTTTTCTATCCCAGGCTATGGTCGTACTTTTGACAAGAGTGTCCCTGCATTCAACCTATATATCAAGTATTCTTTAGAGCGCTTCTGATTTTTCTACCTATAGAATAAGTCTGTTCAATTCACGTTTTGTTGAAATCTATTTTAGAAAAAGGTTGTGCGAATGCTATGTGGTGTTAATTTTGCGCATGGCAGAAAAGATCATCATTCTCGACTTTGGTTCTCAGTACACACAATTGATCGCTAGACGCGTCAGAGAGCTAAATG
This sequence comes from Reichenbachiella agariperforans, assembly GCF_900142205.1. Taxonomy (GTDB): domain Bacteria; phylum Bacteroidota; class Bacteroidia; order Cytophagales; family Cyclobacteriaceae; genus Reichenbachiella; species Reichenbachiella agariperforans. Next base: position 1,082,263 of record NZ_FRAA01000001.1, on the reverse strand, counting down.
TATATTGCGAAATCCACCCTTTTAGTAAAATACCAGCTTTTGACGACAATGTCAAAGGGCTTATTTTGTCTGGTAGTCCTTGCTCGGTAAGGCAAGAAGAAAATCCAGATATTGATCTAGATGCCTTGGTAGGAAAAGTACCGATCTTAGGTGTATGCTATGGTGCACAACTCATTGCACATAAGTTAGGGGGAGAGATTTTACCCTCGGAAATTAGAGAATATGGACGTGCTAACCTATCGCAAGTGGATCAACACAGTGAGTTGATGAAAGAAGTAAACATCGGTTCGCAGGTGTGGATGTCTCACGGCGATACCATTTTAGAAGTGCCAGCAGGATTAAAGGTGATCGCTAGTACAGATTCTGTCCGAGTTGCTGCCTTCCAGAGTACTGAACACCCGATGTGGGGGATACAGTTTCATCCCGAAGTGACGCATTCGGATGATGGAAAGAAACTTTTAAGGAATTTTGTGGTTCACATCTGTGAATGTAGTCAGGACTGGACACCAGACATCTTTGTAGAGGCGACAGTCGAGGGGTTGAAAGAGAGACTAGGAGATGATCAGGTCGTGTTAGGTCTTTCTGGAGGTGTTGATTCATCTGTAGCAGCCATGCTCATCCATAAGGCCATCGGCAAGAACCTTCACTGTATTTTCGTCGACAATGGTCTACTCAGAAAGAACGAATATGAAGATGTCTTAGAGTCATACAAGGGGATGGGACTCAATGTCAAAGGCGTCAATGCTTCTCAGGAGTTTTACGCGGCACTTGCTGGGCTGACTGATCCAGAGGACAAAAGAAAAGCAATAGGTCGTGTGTTTATCGAGGTGTTCGATAAGGAGGCACATGCGATTCAGAATGTAAAATGGCTAGGTCAAGGAACGATCTATCCAGATGTGATCGAGTCGGTATCTGTTAATGGACCTTCTGTTACGATCAAGTCTCACCACAACGTCGGTGGTCTGCCTGAGAAAATGAAAATGAAAGTGGTAGAGCCACTCAATACCCTCTTCAAGGACGAGGTAAGACGAGTAGGTAGAACCTTGGAAATAGACGAGAGCATTTTAGGGCGTCATCCTTTCCCAGGACCAGGTCTTGGTATTAGAATTCTGGGAGATGTCACTGCAGAGAAAGTAAGAGTGCTGCAAGAGGTAGATCATTTCTTTATCAAGGGATTGAAAGACGCAGGGTTGTACGATGAGGTGTGGCAAGCAGGAGCGATGTTGCTACCTGTGCAGTCAGTAGGTGTGATGGGTGATGAGAGGACTTACGAAAGTGTAGTTGCACTCAGAGCAGTTGCTAGTGTGGATGGTATGACAGCAGACTGGTGTCACCTGCCTTATGATTTCTTAGCCAAAGTGTCTAATGATATCATCAACCGCGTCAAGGGAGTGAACAGAGTGGTCTACGATATCAGTTCGAAACCACCTGCTACTATCGAGTGGGAATAAAAATTAATAATCGTCCGAAGCGATGTCTTTCTTGATTTCGGATACCAACAGATCGCAGAATTCCTTGAGTTCTGCGATCTGTTTTTTTATGGTTGCTGGGGCTGCTTGTGATTTAGCGTTGCTTTCCAGTGACTTGACCAAGTCTGTCAAGGAAGCAATGTTTAGCAATAGAAGCGAAGGCTTTAGTTTGTGCACTGAGCGTGCTAGTTCGTTCCATTTTTGACCTTGTTCTGCTGCACCGATTTCGTCCAGATTTCCAGGGGTGTTTTTTACAATCGTGTCCAACATGTCTTTGATGAAATCTCGGTCATTGTCACTGATTTCATACAGGTATGAGTAGTCTATAGGGAGTGGTATGCTGATATCGCTCATGGGATATTTATGAAGTTTTGAGATGATTAATCTGAGGCAAATTAGTACTTTATTCTCATTTATTAAAACAACTTTCTCTCGATAGATTTAGTATAACTTCTCTGATAGATAAAATTGATATAGCTGTTTTAATTTATTTTAACTCAGTTGTTTGCAGTCGGTAATGTAAAGTGATACTATTAATTGGTTAAGTGCAATTTGAATTGTTGGAACGATGGAGTTTGTTTCATTTAATATAGAGACCCTTTTACGAATAGGTCATGGATAATGCCGTGGGTTCATTAATTTAGCCATGGGTAAAAGAATAGAGAAATGGATAAGCCGGCTTTTGAGGATATTTTTATGGAATTGGCAGTGAATCTAGCCAAGCGATCTCATTGTATCAAACGTCATGTTGGTGCAGTACTGGTCAAGGATACACGGATCATTTCTATAGGTTACAATGGGCCTCCATCGGGTACGCACAACTGTGATGAAGAGTTCGCAGGAGAAGGGTGTGCCAGAGACTCGAAAGGCAGCTGCTCGCTGGCGATTCATGCCGAGCAAAATGCCATTCTGTATGCTGTAAAAAATAAGGCTTCCGTAGAAGGATCTACACTTTACGTGACGCTGTCTCCATGTCTCTCATGTGCCCGCATTATTTTTTCTATGGGGATCAAAGAAGTCATTTATCTTAAATCTTATGCGGAATATAAAGGTTTAACTAGTGACGAAGGTGTTGACTTTTTGGAGACTTTTGGCGTTAAGTGCAGCAAGTACAGTGGTGACATAGCACATGTCACTGAGATGATATAGGGTCGAGCTATGGATCAGGATAGTTGTATTAAAACGATCACTAATTTTTCCAAAGTTGTTTTCTAGCTAAGTAGATAAAAGATAAACTTTGGAAAAGCTGCAATCCATTGTCGTACTTATAGCATGTTTAGCCGATCGAATACTTTTTCACGATAGGAGACTCCCACTGGGATGTACTTGTCGTTGATCACTACATTCATGTCTTCAAAGTATTCGACCTTGTCAAAGTTAATGATGTAGGATCGGTGCACGCGCCCAAACATACTGCCGGGCAGTTTTTTCTCGATACCTTTCATCGTATGGTGAACGATATGTTTGCCCTTGACCGTATTGAAGATGACGTAGTCTGCCATGGCTTCTATGAAGAGGATGTTTTCCAACCAGATTTTGTAGATTCTAGAGTCAGACTTAACATAGAGTTCATGAAACGTCTCTGCTTTTTTGCGTTGATTTTCGAGTGTTTCGTTGGCTTTGACGGCCGCTTTGAGGAAACGACCGTAGCTGAACGGCTTGACCAGATAGTCGGTAGCATTTTTTTCGAACGCACGAACGGCATATTTTTCAGCCGAAGTAATCATGATTACTTGATAGTCTGAGGTCAGTGATTCCATCAGTTCTATTCCTGACATTTCAGGCATTTCCACGTCTAAGAAGATGATGTCTACATCAGGGTTGTCCTTTTGCAACAGGATGTTGGATGCTTCGATACCACTGGATAACTCATGCGTTAGCTCTAAGAAATCAGTCTTCTCCACATACTTTCGAATCATTAGTCTTGCTAACTCATCATCATCAACTACCATGCACTTTAATGCCATTCTACTTAGGGGTTAGATTTACCAAACAGTTAATTTAGCGGTTATTTAAAAGTTTAGAAACATATTTTCCAATTATATCGAACTCTAGGTTTACTTCATCGCCTGATTCGAGTTGTTTAAAGTCTGTGTGCTCCATCGTGTAGGGGATAATGGTCACTGAGAAGGTGTTTGTTCCTGATTTAAAACAGGTTAAACTCACACCATTGATACATATCGAACCTTTTTCTACCGTTACATTTCCTAGGGCTGCATCATACTCAAAGTCAAAAATCCAGCTGCCATCTAGTGTTGTTTTTGCTGTGCAAACAGCGGTTTGGTCTACGTGTCCTTGAACTACATGACCGTCGAATCGACCATTGGCGATCATGCACCTTTCGAGGTTGACTTCATGTCCTATTTCTAACTGCTTCAGGTTAGTTTTTTTTAACGTTTCATCTACTGCAGTGACCGTGTGCGTACCGTTGCCCATTTTAACGACTGTCAGGCAGACACCATTATGAGCTACACTTTGATCGATTTTGAGTTCGTGGCTCAGCGGACTTTCCAGTGTGAAGTGCAGGTTGCTACCTTCTTTTTCGATCGCTATGACCTTACCAAGGGTTTCGATTATTCCTGTAAACATGAGGCTTGACGCTTAGTTTTTTGAGATTGTAATGTTAGCAAAAATATGTTTTGCTGAGGGGATCAGTTGTTAAATATTGCCCTATTTTTGAAATTCAATATGGGGGTAAAGGATAGTTATAAACATAAAGGAATGCGTCGCTCTCTCGTGAGAATATTACGAGAAAAGGGAATCGTGAATGAAGGAGTTTTAGAAGCCATAGGGACAGTGCCTCGTCATGTTTTCTTCGATGAGATATTTGATAGTCATGCCTACCAAGACAAGGCATTTCCTATCGCTGAAGGACAGACCATTTCTCAGCCTTATACCGTCGCATTTCAGAGTGATTTGTTAGATGTCAAACCTGGGGCTAAGATATTAGAGGTAGGAACAGGCTCGGGGTATCAGTGTTGTATTCTGCTAGAATTGGGAGCAGATGTAGTGACGATCGAGTACAAAGAAAAGCTCTCTATGCTTGCCAAGCAGATGCTTGGGAAAATGGGGTATCATGCACATTTTTTGGTGGGAGATGGGTCCAATGGCTATCCTCAATTAGGCCCCTACGATGGAATTATTGTTACGGCTGGAGCACCTATACGGGCGATTGATCCTTTGGTAAAGCAGCTCAAAGTAGGCGGTAAATTGATTATTCCTGTAGGGGATTTGAAATCCCAAAAGATGCTTCGTATATCTAAAATCAGTGAACAGCAGATAGTACAGGAAGAATTCAATAATTTCGCATTTGTCCCGCTACTTGGTGACAATGGATGGAAAAATTAAAATGACAACAGCAACCCACAAAACACCCAACGAATCGGAGGTCGTAATGACCGAACTCGTACTACCTAACGACACCAATACCCTAAATAATCTGATGGGAGGTAGACTCCTGCACATGATGGATATTGCATCTGCAGTATGCGCGCAGCGTCATTCTCGTAGTATTGTAGTGACTGCTTCGGTGGATAATGTGTCTTTCGCTCAGCCCATCGCACTGGGTGAGGTAGTGACACTCAAGGCCAAAGTGACACGTGCATTTAACTCGTCGATGGAGGTTTTTATCGAAGTAACTGCTGAGGATATTCCGAATGGAAAACTGAAGCAGAGTAACTCTGCCTACTACACCTTCGTGGCGGTGGATGATGCTGGGAAACCGAGGCGTGTGCCAGAAGTGACGCCAGAAACTGCGGTGGAAAAATCACATTATGAAGGAGCATTGCGCAGACGACAAATGAGACTGGTGCTAGCCAATCGTATGAAACCACAAGAAGCTAACGAACTAAAAGCTATATTTTTCGATGAGTGAAAGTCAGGAATTTTTAAAATATCTGATCAATGAGACCTTGTATCAGATTGATCCTGTGGAGATGTCTTCTGCCGTGAATGAAGTAGCAGCGACCAAATCCCCTATTCAGCAGCCATCTGCTTCTAAAGTAGAAGCAGTACCACAGGTCAGTGATCCCAAACCTTCCTATCAAGCACCAATCAATAAGGTGCTGATCCTGTTTGAAAACCCAAATGGGGAGGAAATGCTCGCAGTGCAAAAGGACTATTTGACCAAAATATTAGGGGCAGTTAAACTGACATGGGATGGAGTCGATAGTAGAAATGTACGAACGTTTCCTCTGGAGCAGCCCCCGGTACATCAGTATGTGATTGCTTTTACAGCGGCACATGAATTGGGCGTATTGTCTCCTTATCAAATGGGAGTAAAGGGAAACCAAAAAGTGGTGATGGCGCATGATTTATCAACCATAGCTGCCTCCGTAGAATATAGGAAACAGCTATGGTCTGCTTTGCAGCAAATGTTCTTGTAAGCCCTGCCTAACTTATCCGAAGATTTCCTTCAGCTTGGCTTCTAGTGCTGGTCCTCGTAGGTTTTTAGCCACTATTTTGCCATCAGGACCTATCAAAAAGGTGGCTGGTATGGCGTTGATTTGGTAGGTAGCTGCAGCTTCTGACTGAAAGTATTTCAGATCCGAAACGTGTGCCCAAGGCAATTGATCTTTTTCTATGGCTTCTACCCAAGCATCCTTTTTTCTATCCAGAGAAACACCTAGGATTTCAAACCCTTTGTCATGATAGGTATTGTACATTCTGAGTACATTAGGGTTTTCCATTCTACAAGGTCTACACCATGCAGCCCAAAAGTCTATCATGACGTAGTTGCCTCTAAAAGAGCTCAACTTAACAATGTCTCCATCTGGATTTGGTAGGCTTATTTCAGGTGCTTCTGACCCGATAGCCAAGTTTCTCATGTCATTGACACGATTTTGTAGGCTGATGGTATAGCTCGAGTTAGGCAGTTGTTCGTTGTATTTTTTCGCTAGGCTATCTAGGAAGCTAAACTCATTTTCCTCGTCCAAGAAAGAGGTTGCTAGGAGTCCAGCGATCGAGTTGTCCATCTTCCATATTTCTTTTTTGATATCTTGCGTGCTGGCTGCTTGCATTTCCATGAATTCAGCCTTGATAGCTTCTAGTGCTTCTATGTCATTTTCGTTGCGAGCAGTCATGAATTCCTCATTGAGACCTTGGATTTTATTTTCAAAAACCTTTTTCAAGTCGGTGAGGATGTAGATGTAGTCAGTATCTTTTGATCCTTTGATTCGGTAGGGTTGATCTATGTCATCTTCCGATTTGAGGAGGGTTACTTCGTCATCATTGTCTAGCACCATATTCACGATGTGCTTGTTGTAGAAGTTTAAACGCAAAAATGAGGGCTCATCTAAGAGGACAGTACTAGAGAATTTTCCAGATTTATCTATGTAGAATGAATCTATAACGGCTAATTCATTGTTTTTGATAAGTTCTAATTTGACTAATTCATCAGTAATCGGATTTTCGTAAGTGCCAGAGATGCTGGCACCTTCTTTCTTCTCCGAACATGAAAATATGACTAGGCTAATGAGTACTGTATAAAACGTGTTTTTCATTGTGTGTTTTTTTACTTTCACAACGTAGTGATGTGAAAAGGGTTTGTTACTTGCTGAGCGTTTCGTTGAGTAGTTTAGTTGTGATCTGTGGATTGGCTTTGCCACGAGACTTTTTCATGACTTCTCCTACGAATAGCCCCATCAGTCCTTTTTTACCTTTCTTGAATGCTGCGACCTTGTCGGGCATACCCTCAAGTACTTCATCCACTATTTTTTGAAGTCCAGACTCGTCATTGTCCTGAAAGAGCGCTAGGTCTTTGGCAGTTTCGCTGGCCGATTTGTCAGGATTGGCAATCATATCTAGAAAAACCTTGGTGGAGGCCGTGCTGTAGTTCAGTTTTCCACTTTCTACCAAATCGATCAAGTCGTGGAGTTTTTCAGGAGTAATACTGAATTGGGCTAAACTCTGGTTGTGTTCTGCTAAGTAGTTTTGGATAGGACCTATCATCCAGTTCGCGATCTTTTTGTAATGAGAACAGATTTTGGCAGTATGAAAGAAATAGTCCGCACGATCTTCGCTCTCTGCGATGATGTCAGCATCATACTCTGTTAGATTAAATTTTTCTTGCAGTTCTTTGACAATCTCAGCGGGGAGTTTTGGCATCATAGCCTTGATCTCTGTGAGATAGCTATCAGATATCTTGATAGGTAATAGGTCGGGACATGGGAAGTAGCGGTAGTCATTTGCTTCTTCCTTGCTACGTTGTGAGGTAGTTTTGCCCGTCGCATCGTCAAAACCTCTGGTCTCTTGTTTGATCGTTTTTCCCTGATCCAAAAGGTGCGATTGTCTCGTGACCTCATGCTGGATGGCTCTCTGTACGTTTCGGATAGAATTCATGTTCTTGATTTCTACTTTCTGTCCTAGCGTTTGTGTTCCTTTTGGTCGGAGAGAAATGTTGGCATCACACCTGAGTGATCCTTCTTCCATATTGCCATCTCCAACGCCTAAGAATCTGACTATTCTTCGGATTTCGGTGATGAGGTTGCCAGCCTCTTCGGCTGTACTGATGACGGGCTCTGTGACCATTTCTATGAGTGGCGTTCCAGCACGATTGTAATCCAACAGCGTGCCTTGGTGCGCTGCATCATGCATTGATTTGCCTGCGTCCTCTTCTACATGTATCCTGTTGAAGTCAATGCGTCTCATGCTTTCACCGCTTTTTACATCCAAGTAGCCACCGATACAGATGGGCTGGTTGTCCTGAGTGGTTTGATAGCCTTTAGGTAGGTCTGGATAGAAGTAGTTTTTGCGATCAAAACTAGTCACCTTGGCAATCTCGCAATTGCAGGCCAGCCCCATTTTGATAGCGTACTCTATGGCTTTTTTATTAGGTTTTGGGAGCGTACCAGGATGAGCCAATGTAATTGGACTCACGTTGGTGTTGGGAGCATCCCCAAAACTGTTTTTGTCCGAAGCGAACAGCTTGCTTTCTGTGGCGAGTTGTACGTGTACTTCTAGACCTACTACTAATTCGTATTTAGATGATTTTTCTTTCAAACCTTATGAATGACTGGTCATACTTTCGATTAATTCTTTTGCTTTGGTCACAGCCTGTGGCAGCCCATTGATTTCCTTGCCACCAGCAGTTGCGAAAAATGGCTGACCACCACCACCGCCTTTGATTTCCTTGGCAAGCTCTCTCACCATATTGCCTGCATGAAGTGCATGCTCTTTGACGAGATTGTCCGAAATCATCACGGCTATCTGCGGCTTGCCCGCAATATTAGCAGCAATAACCATGATAAGGTTCTCTACTTCATTTTTAAATTCGAAAGCTAATTTTTTAAGTGCATCTGCATTGGGTAGCTCCGCTTGTTCTATGAGAAGGTTGAATCCATTGACAGCCTGAACTTTTTGCTGTAGTAGGATTTTCTGCTGTTTGCCTTTTTCAAGGTTGACTTCTTCGATCTCTTTGGTCAGTTCGAGTTTCTCTTTTACCAATGCCTCGATTGCCTTGACGGTGTCTTTAGGGTTGTTGAGTAGTTCGTTGACTTGTTGTAATACTTCGTTTTGCTTGAGTTGGTAGTTTTCAGCAGCTTCTGCAGTGAGTGCTTCGATACGGCGTACACCAGCAGCTACGGATCCTTCAGAGATGATCTTGAATTGCCCAATGTTGCCCGTGGCAGGCACATGTGTACCCCCGCAGAGTTCTACGGAGTAGTTTTTGTCAAATGTAATGACACGAACAAAATCCCCATATTTCTCTCCAAAGAGCGCCATTGCACCGAGGTTTTTGGCTTCCTCAATTGGTACGTTGCGTTGCTCATTGAGCTGAATATTTTCTCTGATTTTTTGGTTCACGATTTTCTCTACTTCGAGGATTTCTTCATCTGTCATTTTAGAGAAATGCGAGAAATCAAATCGCAAGGTTTTGTCATTGACCAAAGACCCTTTTTGTTGTACATGTGTGCCCAATACCTGTCTCAGTGCAGCATGTAGTAGGTGGGTTGCACTGTGGTTGTTTTCGGTCAATCGACGTTTGCTTACGTTGACTACTGCTTTGAAATTCGCTTCGAGGTTTTTGGGTAGCTCCTTCGCAAAGTGGATGATCAAATTGTTTTCTTTTTTGGTGTCTATGATGGTCGTCTTTTGGTTGCCATCTGCTAGATATCCTGTATCACCTATTTGTCCGCCACTCTCAGCATAGAATGGTGTTTGGTCTAGTACGATGTGGTAGAGTGTTTTGCCTTTCTCTTCTACTTCTCTGTACTTTGATATCTGAGCGGAAGAGGTCACAGCGTCATACCCTAGGAAGGTCACCTCATCTATGTGTTTTATTTCTATCCAGTCACCTTTTGCAGTAGCAGCGTCTTTTTTAGAGCGGCTCTTCTGTACCTGCATTTCGTTTTTGAATCCTTCTTCGTCCACACTTAGTCCATTCTCTCTGGCGATCAGGGAGGTAAGGTCAAATGGAAACCCATAGGTGTCGTATAGTTCGAAAACTATTTTCCCTTCTATAATCTTGCTGCCTGATTCCGCTTGTTTTGTGATGACGTCTAGCTTAGTGAGCCCCTTGTCCAGCGTTCGGAGGAAAGAAGTTTCTTCTTCTCTAATCACCTTAGCAATGAAATCCTGCTGAGAGATTAACTCAGGAAACACACCATCGAACTGACCTGCCAGTACAGGGAGCAATTGATATAGGAACGGTTCTTTGAAGTCCAAGAAGGTATAACCATAACGTACGGCTCTTCTTAATATACGTCGGATGACATATCCAGCTTTGTTGTTAGAGGGGAGCTGGCCATCTGCTATTGTGAAGGCAATCGCACGAATGTGATCCGAAATCACGCGTAGCGCGATGTCTGTTTTTTCGTCTTTGCCATAGTCTACACTTGCTTTGTTTGCGATGAAATTGATCAGCGGAGAGAAGACATCTGTGTCATAGTTGGAGGTCTTTTTTTGGATGGCCATTGCGAGACGCTCAAAACCCATTCCTGTATCGACATGTTGTGCAGGTAGTTTGACCAGCGACCCATTGGCCATGCGGTTAAACTGCATAAAGACCAGATTCCATATTTCTACCACCTGAGGGTGATCCATATTGACCAAGTCTTTTCCAGGGATTTTTTCCACTTCTGTTTCAGGACGTAAGTCAATGTGAATTTCGGAACAAGGACCACAAGGCCCTGTTTCTCCCATTTCCCAGAAGTTGTCTTTTTTGTTGCCGTAGACAATTCGGTCTTCAGGGATGATGCTTTTCCAGAGGTCTAAGGCATCTTGATCCAAAGGCATATTGTCTCCTTCGTCTCCTCCAAATACTGATGCATAGAGTCGGTCTTTCGGGAGCTGAAACTCTTCTGTCAATAATTCCCATGCCCATTCGATTGCTTCTTTTTTGAAGTAGTCACCAAAAGACCAGTTACCCAGCATCTCGAACATTGTATGATGATAGGTATCGAGTCCTACTTCTTCGAGATCATTATGTTTGCCAGAGACACGCAGACATTTTTGGGTGTCTGCGATACGTTTTGAGGAGGGGTCTGCATTGCCCAAAAAGAAATCTTTGAACTGATTCATCCCCGCATTGGTAAACATCAAGGTAGGGTCATTGTGTATGACTAGGGGGGCAGAGGCAACTATTTCATGTTGTTTTCTCTTAAAAAATTCTAAAAAACGCTGTCTAATCTCTTTCGACTCCATCTATGCTTTTCCTCGATCAGACCTTGTAAAGGCTGATTTTCTTTTAGTTTTAAAATTGTATTAAATTGCGGTTATATTTACGAATCATTTAAGCCGTAAGCGAAAATATTGACTACCAATCAAAAACGAAGCACAAAGTTAGATATTCTGATTTAATATGGCTAGAATAAAATACTATTACGACACGGAATCATGCAAATATGAACGTGTCAAGGTGTCCACCTGGGATATCATATTAAATGCGCTAGGATTTTTATCACTTTCGGTGATGTTGTCCGTAGGGATGTTTATTGTCTACAATAAGTATTTTAAATCCCCTGTAGTAGCACAGTTAGAGAAGGAGAACGAGGAGTTGGTCTATTACTATGAGCGCTTGCAGGACGAGATGGCAGATGCGTCACAAATGCTGACTTCCCTACAAGAGCGTGATGATAACGTTTATCGTGTGATTTTCGAAGCTGAGCCGATTCCTTCTTCTATCCGAAATGCGGGTGTGGGTGGAACTGATCGATACAAAGAAGTTTCGGAAAAGGGGCTAGAGAGAGAAGATTTATTGTTGGAGGCATATACCAAAATAGATAAGCTCAAAAAACAGATGTACATCCAGACCAAGTCTTACGATGAACTCATAGAAATGGCTAGTAACAAGGAAGCGTTCTTTGCTTCGCTACCAGCGATACAACCTGTGTCAAATAAAGAATTAAAGCGTTTTTCATCAGGTTTTGGGTATAGAACCGATCCTATATTGAAAACGAGAAAGATGCACTGGGGAGTGGATTTTTCAGCACCCAAAGGGACGCCTATTTATACGACTGGCGATGGAGTGGTAAGCCGAGTCCATTCTAGTTTTGGTGGGTATGGGAAGCAAATAGAGATCGATCATGGATATGGTTATGTGACTAAATATGCACACATGAGCAAATTCAATGTAGAGAAAGGACAGAAAGTTAAAAGAGGTGAGTGTATAGGTTATGTGGGAGATTCAGGAAAGTCTACTGCGCCACACTTGCACTATGAAGTGAGTAAAGATGGAAAGAAGATTAATCCAGTTCACTTCTTTTATAAGGATTTGAATGCTGCAGAATACGAAGAGATTCTCCGGTTAGCTGCGATAGAGAACCAAGCTTTGGGTTCTTATTAAGCGTTGTATGATTCAAGTTATTGAACCCTGGTGCTGTAAGTGTCAGGGTTTTTTATTGGCTATTGTGGAAAACTTGACCGTTGACATGTCGACTCTTTTCGAATTGCGGTATAATTTTGAATCATGAAGAAAATCTTGGTGGTAGGTGTTTTGGCGATGTGGCTCGCAGGGTGTAAGACTCAGCGTCATATGCCACAGTCGGACATGACTGTACCTCAAGATACCGTAGTGATGGATACGGTGGTTCAAGAACCCGTTTATTACATCACCGCGCAGCAAGATACCCTTATGTCATTAGACGAAGAGGTTGATGTTGAAATCCATCGTGTACTGAAGGATACGTTGACGATCATAGGTGTAGGGGATATTATGATGGGGACTAATTTTCCAGAGAAGGGCTATCTACCACCGAATAACGGTAGAGATCTATGGTCTGAAGTGTCTGACACCTTGCAGCAAGCTGACGTGACTTTTGGTAATTTAGAAGGCGTTATTTTGGATGAAGGTGGAGATCAAAAGAAGTGTAATAACCCTAAGGTTTGTTATCTGTTTCGATCGCCAGTTTCTATGCTTTCTAATCTCACGGATGCTGGGTTTGATGTAGTGAGTCTGGCGAATAACCATGCAGGAGATTTTGGGGACGCAGGTCGCCAGAGTACTATGCGTTCGTTGGATACTTTGGGGATCAATTATGCAGGGCTAATAAATGCACCATATACTATCTTTGAGCGCGATGGGATGAAGTATGGGATGGTGGCCTTCTCTCCCAATAAAGGTACGATATTGATCCATCATCACGAACAAGCGAGGAAACTGGTGGCTCAGTTGGATTCTATGGTGGATGTGGTGATTGTTTCTTTTCATGCGGGAGCAGAAGGTAAAGAACATCAGCATGTAACACGCACCTCTGAGTACTATTATGGCGAGGATAGGGGCAATGTGTATGAGTTTGCCCGGATGATGATAGACGAAGGAGCAGATGTGATCTTTGGACATGGCCCTCATGTGACACGAGCAGTAGATTTATACAAAAATCGATTTATTATTTACAGTATGGGTAACTTTTGTACCTATGGTAGGTTTAATCTAAGTGGTGTGAAGGGGGTAGCGCCCATAGTCAAAATTCAGACGGATGGTACAGGTCGATTTATACAAGGTCAGCTCATACCTATTTATCAGCCAGGCGCTGGAGGACCTAAGTTTGATTTGAATAATCGTGCCATTAAATTGGTGAAAAGTTTGACCGAAAAAGATTTTCCTGAAAGCAAATTGAAGATTGAAGATTCAGGTTTAATTACCTATATTGACAACTGAAAACTGTGCCTTACAAAGAGAAACAAATAGAAAAAAGATACTACACCATCGGAGAAGTCGCTGATGACTTAGGTGTGGCTACTTCCTTGATTAGGTTTTGGGAAACCGAGTTTGATATCATTAGTCCGAAGAAGAACCGCAAAGGGAACAGGCAGTTTACGATTGATGACATTAAGAAGATCAAGCTAATATATCATTTGGTAAAGGTCAAAGGATATACACTGCACGGTGCACGGGATTTTATCAAAAGTGATGTCAGTGCAGCAACTGACAAAATAGAAATGATAGAATCACTAAAGGGAATTCGTCAATTCCTCTCTCAGCTAAAAGACGGCTTACAGAAAAATTAATTATTAGAATAGTTATGGGTGAAGTTTGATGCTTCACAAAGAGCACAGTGAATCACTGTGCCCAAACCATAATGTGTTTGAACATTAATGTATTCGAAGTAAGTGGAAAAAGATTATGTATATATACTAGCGCTTAAGCTGACCACAGGTGTTGGTGATGTGCTGGCGAAGCAACTTGTTAGTTATTGTGGATCGGCGCAGGCTGTTTTTAATTTGCCTAAAGGTCGCTTACTCAAGATACCTGGAATAGGACCCAAAGTCGCTGAAATGTTGCTTAATAAGGAAGCATTATCAGCTGCAGAAAAGTGTGTAGCAGCCTGTGAAAAGCAAGCCATTCAAATAATTCCCTACTATCACCCTGCCTATCCCGATAAACTGAAAATGGTGAATGATGCGCCTTTGGTACTATACTATAAGGGAACTCAGAATTACAATCAAAGAAAAATAATTGGTATAGTCGGAACACGGAATGCTACCCAATATGGACGCCAGACTACTGCCAGAATCGTAGAGGGATTGAAAGCACATGATGCACTGATTTTAAGCGGACTGGCCTACGGGATAGATATAGCTGCTCATAAAGCTGCCTTGAAAAGTGACCTGTCAACCATAGGTGTATTGGCAGGAGGATTAGATATGATTTACCCCGCAGCGCACAAAGGTGTTGCCAATGATATGCAAGTAAATGGGGGGCTATTGACAGAGCATCCACCAGGGACTAAGCCAGATCCGCATCATTTTCCTGCCCGCAATCGCATCATCGCTGGGATGTGTGACGCCTTGATCGTAGTAGAGGCCGCAGCGAAAGGTGGCGCATTGATCTCTGCAAACATTGCTTACTCATACAATCGTGAGGTGTTTGCTGTGCCAGGGGAATTAGGTAGTACCTACTCTGAGGGATGCAATGCCTTGCTACGAGCCCAAAGGGCATTGATCTACACGGATATCAGGGATATCGAGTATAATATGAATTGGACTCCTGGAGATAAAGAAAAACCTAAGGCAGTGCTTGATTTGTCAACTTTTACGTCAGAGGAGCAGCGTATACTCACAGTGTTAAGCGAATTTAAGAAAGGAGTACATCTTGATGAATTGTGTTGGAAGACACAGCTAACGATCAATCAAGTCGTGACGATGCTTTTGAACCTGGAGTTTTCTGGTTTAATTGAATCCTTGCCGGGTAAACAATACCGTCTAATCCAGCGGATTTGATCATTTACCTAGGAAGAGACCTGGAGCCATGTTGATGGCTTGGTTAATGGCTTTGCCGTCATAGTTGACGGATACGCCTTTGTCTTCGAAATAAGCGAGTATAGTTTCGGTAGCGATGTTGCCGACTAGCTTGTCTTCTGCCATCGGGCAACCTCCGAAACCATTGATTGCACCATCGAACCGAGTGCACCCCGCTTTGTATGCAGCCTCTACTTTATCGATTGCCGAATCCAGATCTGAGTGCAAGTGTGCCCCAAACTCCGTATCAGGAAACTGCTCCGTCACGGCACGAAACGTCGTTTTGATCAGTTCTGGCGTAGCGAGCCCTACCGTATCGGCAAGAGAGATGATCTGTACGTCTAGTTTTTTGAGTTTCTCGATCATATCTATAACATCACTTGCTTCATAAGAGTCTCCATAGGGGTTGCCAAAACCCATCGATAGGTAGGTTACAAGTGTTTTGTTATGTTCTTTGCAGATGTCTTGGATGATCGTCAGTTCTTCTAGTGCTTGGGCTATGCTTTTTTTGGTATTGCGTTGCTGAAACGTCTCTGATAGAGATAGCGGGAAGCCTAAGTAGTCAACCGTATCGAATTCTGCTGCCTCATGCGCTCCTCTGGTATTGGCGATGATAGCGAGCAATTTGGTTTTGGTGTGCTTGAGGTCTAGTGAACTTAGCACTTCTTTGGTGTCTCGCATCTGAGGGATAGCCCTGGGAGAGACAAAACTCCCAAAATCAATGGTGTCAAAACCCACACGTAAGAGTTGGTTGATATATTCTATTTTCTGTTCGGTAGGGACAAATCCATGCAAGCCTTGCATGGCATCACGTGGGCATTCGATGATTTTCATTCTCAGGTAGTTTGATTAGGCTAATATAATTGACATTGGTTAGAAAAGCGTACCTTAAACGGAGGAGCTGTTTAGATATGCCGCAGCGCTGATTGGATAGAACGCTGGGCTCATACATTGGTCAAAGCAGAAGGACTAGTTGAGCAGGAGTAGGATTCGGGTGTTGATTCCTGAGGTATGGCCTATCTTTCTGACTCGATCATCCCCCACTTCGTAAAAGCACAATGAAGTGCAGGGGGTAATCGTAACTCTTTTTAATAACCTGAGTAATCAGGCTATCCCCCATCAAGGTCTTGAATGTGGTTTTGTCTTATGGTTTATTGGTCACAGTAGGCGTTAAAACGATGCACTTTAGAGCATCTCGCTTTAGCTTCTACCAACCTCAATAGGATACTAGTATTTAGATAAAAATTTGATGCTTTTTTGTCTGCCATTATAAACTCTTGGAGAGGTTGCTAAGATAGCCTTGACCTTCAAGGCAACTGTTATTTAGCATCTAACTCAGGTTAGTAATTGGGCACAAGAGGGTATAGATGTAAGGTGATGCTGTATGACTCCACAGCATCTTACAACAAAAAGATATATATCTAAATATAAAACAGTATATATCTAAACTTAAAAAGATTTATATCTAAAATGGTTTAGATATATATCAAAATGCTACAACCTAACGAGGTTTAATACACTTTGTGCTTATGTCTCATGCTCATCTACCTTTTAACCTGAGTTCGATTAAAAATGAATCATGCTCTATATACTTTATTCAAGGGGTTTGAAAATTATACTGTTTGAGCGGTAGCGCGTTTATAGGTTTCTAGCCTTTTAGCTTCTTTCATTGATAATGAAAAAGAGGGGGTATTTATCTACCGGAGACATGGTCTATCTGGCTTGAAGACAAAGTATGATTGATGCATTTCCGACAAGGGGTTAATGAAGGTTGAAATCGACTCAGGTTAATAGGTGATATGGTGGGGTAGTCTTTGTGTAGTTGATTGGTAATCCAGCTTCTATATGGTTGTTTCTATAGAGTTAACCAACTAAATGTTGTTTTCCTAGCAGAAAATTGGGGCTCTGATTTTCCATCTAAGTCAAATCAGAGTAATGTGTGAAGCGGTGTTCTTTAAAACTTATATTAGTTGATGATATCGATACCAAAGAAGTTGTTGAGAACGACTAGTACGAATAGCATACCTAGTAAGGCTGGACATAGGTAGCTCACCGTGATATTGATAAAGGTTTTAACCCAAGACTGGTGGTAGCCTTCATGTCCTTGAGCGAGTTCTTCATGAAGATTGGCTTTCTTCCAGACATAGGCAGCAAAGGTTACGATTAAGAATCCTCCAAGGAGCAAGAATATATCAGCCAGCTGACCTAAGAATGTCATAAAGTCTGTCGGGTTATCTGCTCCGACATAGGTTATGAAATTAGTCAGCATATCGCTGTAACCGTTGCCTAATAGTGAGGGGATACCTGCTATGAATATGATGACAGCCATGATGATGACCGCAGTGTTTCTATTGGCTTTGTATTCATCTACAATGTAAGATACAGGTACCTCTAGCAGTGAGACTGTAGAAGTCAGTGCTGCAAATGAAAGTAGCAAAAAGAATAATGAACCGATCACTATGCCTAGTACGGGTCCTAAAGATTCGAAGACACCAGGTAGTGTAACGAATATTAATCCTGCACCTCCTTGTATGTTGCTCATGTCTCCACCGGTACTATAAGCCACCAATGGAAACAACATAAGACCTGCAAAAAAGGCTATCCCTACGTCAAAAAGCGTGATGGAAGCAGCTGAAGACACGATGTTTTCTTTCTTGGATAGGTAACTGCCATAGGTGATCAATGCACCCATACCGAGTGATAGGGAAAAGAATGCTTGTCTCAGCGCACCACCTACTACGCGCAGGTTGAGTTCCGAAAACTCGGGGACTAGGTAGTACTTGATACCTGTCATGGCATTGGGGAGTGTGAAAGAGTATGCCAGTATCCCGAGGATCATTAAGATCAGCGTAGGCATCAATATCTTAGCAGCTTTTTCTATCCCACCCGAGACACCTTTGGATACGATGAGTGCGGTAGCTCCCATGAATAGGATCGCGTATACTGCTATTCTCCATATATTGGTGATGTAGTCGGAGAACTGATTGCCAATGTCAAAATTGCCCTGAGCCATTTCGATAAAGTAACCAAATGCCCAGCCAGCTACGACGTTGTAGAAGGATAGGATGATGATCCCACTGATGATCCCGAGTACACCGAGATATTTCCATTTTGGGAATCCCAAAGCGACAAATGCTCCTGCAGGGTTTTTCTCTGTCTTTCTGCCAATGGCGATCTCTGTGACTAGTACAGGAAAGCAAAGGGTGAAACAGAAAATCAAATAGACCACAACAAATGCTGCACCGCCTCCAGCTTCTACCTCGAATGGGAACTTCCATATATTACCAAGACCCACTGCGGATCCTGCTGCTGCTAATATAAAACCCAATCTGTTGCTGAAATTTCCTCTTGCGGCCATTTGTGTTGTATTTGTAAATCACGAAGATATATGAAAAACTATCATCCGTGAAATATTCGTGATGTACGGTGTGATATCCGTTTGATTATTTGCTCTGATAGCCAAACATACCGTGTTCCTTGATGAGTTCGGCGACTTTGGGTGGGACATTTTCTTCCCAGCTCATGTCTTGGCTTTTGATTTTTTGGAGCACCTCGATGGTTTGGATGTGTTGGATGTCACGCTTGGCAGTAACTATGTCCTCAATGAAGTTATTCTCCTTCAGGTAGAGGTAGAGGTGCTCAAGATGTTTTGGAGGTGTAAAATTGATAGACGTCTCTATTTTTCCTTGGTAGAGAGTAGGGTAGATGAGCAGCTTGACATTAGAGCCAAAGAGTCGACTAAAAGATTCTAATAGCCCACCTTGTAGGTTCTGGTAGTAGGATTCGTCGAACATCTTGCGTAGATTTTCTGTACCTACTACGAAGGACATGCGCTTGCCTTTGGTGAACTGGTAGAGATAGGCGGCTAGTTTGTAGTGTTCTGAATAGTTAGAGATGAGTACGTTGTGATCTAGCGAATTGAGTAATTCTACTCTATCGAGGAAGTCTTGTTCGTCTACTTTACCATCATGGGTTAGGTCATTGAGTGTGAGCTCAGTTGTGATCAGTAGCTTTTCGTGATCCAGTGTGGGGTCTAATTTAAACTGTGTAATAGCCGACTCTATCATGTCCTCACTGACCACTGTGACGGGTCTGAAGTACCCCCTAAGTACGCATATGTTCTTTTTGTAGAGGAAAGTGGAAGGTTGTTGGTTGTTGCCTCGCTTGTCAAACATCGCGGCGTGCGTCAATCCATACTTGACAAGTTTTAGACTCATCAGGCGGTTGTCGATGTTTTTAAAACTAGGACCTGAGACTTTGAAGTAGTCGATCTCCACTCTGCCTTCGCTGATGTTGTCTACGATGGAGACCATCATGCGATCCGCATTGGTATGGTGATTAAAACACGCGTAGATGAGATTGACTCCTATTTTACCCAGTACTTCTTGTTGCCAGATGGTTTCTGGGTCTTTAAGTACCACGTGAATGATAATGTCATTGTAGGGAGCATTAGGTTCTAGCTGGAACCGTACACCGAGCCATCCGTGTCCTTGGTTGGTTTTTTTGAAGTTGATCGTTTCGATTGTGTTTGCAAACGCAAAAAACTTGCTGTTTTCAGCTCGTTTGGTGAGTCGAACCGAAAGCAGTCCGTACTCTTTTTCGATCATTTTCATGAGTTTTTCTTCGCATACATATCGCTCAGTAGCACCGTAGATGGCATCCGAAAATTCCATGTCATAGGCCGACATAGTCTTTGCAATAGTGCCAGATGCGCCACCCGCTTTGAAAAAGTTGGAAGCGACCTCTTGTCCTGCACCGATTTCTGCTAGAGAACCGTAGATGGACTCATTTAGGTTAAGAGATAAGGCTTTTTCTTTTGTGGTATGTACACCTGATTCCATATGCGTTTTTCGTTTGAACAAAAGTATGGACTTGTCTATCTTTAACGAATATCAAGGCCTTTATTTTTTGATAAAATGTCTTATTTGAATGCCTTCTAAATCATTTCTGTTCTTTGTCAGAAATGAAGACGATATTTGTTCTCTTATAATAGAATCACAACCATGCAATTCGCCGAAATCATTCTAAATGAAGTGAGTGATGGCCTTCTACTGGGAGGCTTAGTCTTCTTCCTGTTGATCGGGCTGATACTCGTGGCATATTATATTGATTCGCTCAATCTGTTCTACTATCGCAAGGTTAATTTTCGCTATGAGGATATAGAAGTGACCTACTGGTACAAGTGGAAGCTACTGACCAGCAAAGGGTCTCCATATTTTATCTGGAGGAAAATTCGATTCGAAAACCATAGTACCAAAATGATCACCGAGCATGAAATCGATCCCGTCTCGGAGGAGGGGCATATTCTGTATTTCTATCTGGATCAAAACTATCAGACTCATACAGGGATGCTATTTGATGTCCTAGTAGTGAGAGACTCGGATGTTTCTATGGGGTTCGATGTGTATTCGCTGGATTACCTGGACAAGGCGTATGTCTACGAAAGGCGAGTAGGAGAGACCGAATATATCGGTATGGTCGAGCGTGGCAAATTTTACGAATCAGAAGGTATGTTTCGCAACGTCCAAAGCAAAGAGCTGAACTATTAGCCTCAGTTTGGTATAAGTGCTAGATTTTAGCCTCAAGGTCAATTCTAGAGCCTATCATCTAAAATCTAGCATCAGAAGATTACTTTTCGATTTTGTAAGCTGTTACGCTATTTGCGAAAAATGTTGGTACTAACAGCAGTTCTTTTTCTGGACTATACCAAATGTCTGCAGCATTGATTTTTGCCTCTCGGGTATCTTGTAGTAGTGTTTTTGTTCCGTCTCGGGTCACGTGATAGATTTCTCCAGCCCAAGTCGATACGACAAAGTTATCCTCAAAAGCAACAACACCATC
Organism: Reichenbachiella agariperforans; assembly: GCF_900142205.1. Lineage (GTDB taxonomy): Bacteria > Bacteroidota > Bacteroidia > Cytophagales > Cyclobacteriaceae > Reichenbachiella > Reichenbachiella agariperforans. The sequence goes on along the minus strand of NZ_FRAA01000001.1, from coordinate 1,061,276 downwards.
TCCACCGCTGATCGAATCAACCAAAACTGTGGATTGCTGCGTGACTCTGTCCATTTGGATGAATGCGCCACTCCCTCCAAAGGAAGCGATGTATAGGTCGTCTCCATCGACCAGTAGTCCATTAGGCCCAGCTAGTGGTTCGCCCTCTTTGTAAAGTGAGAGCCTGCCGTTTTTGATCTGAGAGATTTGGTTGGTACCTGAGTCAGATATCAATACCGTACTGTCGGCGGTGACCGTGATGTCATTGAGGAATTTGGCTCCATCGACAAGGTAACTGCCGATGATTTTGGACTGAGCGATATCGATTTCGACGACTTGACTGATATCTGCCACAAAGAGGCTGTTGCCTACTATTCCCATGCCTTTGGGAGCAGAGAGGCCTTTTATCCATTTTAGATTCAGAATTTCACCGTTTTCGGGAGACACTTGTGCGATGAAACCGTCCCCATCTATGTTGTCAGGAGGGGTGTTGCCGATACAGGATACGAATAGTACATCTAATTCAGGATGGTAGATCACCGATTCGCTGGTGGTGAGTAGCGTATCAGATTCCCAAACTTTGGTGAGTAGAGGGGTTGAATTATCTGAGGAGGTAGTTTCAGATTTAGGGTTTTGCTGGCAGGCCATACCTGCCAGCAAAAATCCAAGTGATATGCTTTTTAGATTCTTCATGGTTATCTTTTGATGTCGGTACTAAGTTAGCCGATTGGGATATACATCAAAAGAGAATCCTGATGAGCTTGTCCACATCATTAGAAAAGAATCCGAATGAGACTAGTCTTCGGTAACGACTACTTTGTCCATCACATCGCCTTCTTTGATCGCGTCGATCACATCTAACCCTTCGACTACTTTACCGAACACGGTGTGGTTTCTGTCTAAGTGTGCCGTATTATCTCTGCTGTGACAGATGAAAAACTGAGAGCCACCTGTGTTTCTTCCAGCATGTGCCATAGATAGCACACCTCTGTCGTGGTACTGATTTTCACCATCTAATTCACAGTCGATTTGGTAACCAGGTCCGCCAGCACCCGTGCCATCAGGGCATCCGCCTTGGATGACAAAATTTGGGATCACACGGTGAAATGTCAATCCATCGTAGTAGCCTTTTTTAGCTAGATCAGTGAAGTTTTTAACTGTATTTGGAGCGTCCTTTTCGAAGAACTCTAATTTCATGACTCCTTTAGAAGTTTGAATTTCTGCTTTCATCTTAATAGAATTAAAAATTGAGTCGCAAAGCTAATGGATGATAAGCTAAATGCCGATAGAAATCCACGCATAGTCTATTATCTATTAGGAGGAGGGGATTACAGTTCGTTGGCTAGGTTGAAGGTATGAGCAGCAATGATACCTGCCGTCTCTGTGCGCAGGATGCTATTCCCGAGATGGATGGCGGTGGCTCCTTTTGCTTCTGCAGCCTGCACCTCTTCGGGTGTGAAGTCCCCCTCAGGCCCGATCATAATGAGCGTGTCTATGTTGGGTTTGATGAGTTTGTGCAGGGCGACTTCTTGGCCCGTCTCTACATAGGCGATGAAGCGCTGCGGTGTTTGGAGAGACGAACTATTGATGAAATTACCATAGTTTGTCAACTCTCCTATCTGACATTTCCAAAAATTCTTTGACTGCTTCATCGCGCTAATCGCTTTCTTTTCAAGACGTTCTAGATTCATCTTCTTGCGCTCGGTTCTTTTGGTGAGTAAAATAGATATCTGAGCCGTTCCCAACTCGCAAGCCTTTTCTACGAACCACTCCAGTCTGTCTATGTTTTTAGTAGGAGCAATAGCGATATGCACCTGCGCATGCGATCGAGCCAAATGCTCCTCTTCCACGATACGGAATCCACACTTCCTGAAATTAGCCTCAGTGATTTCTGCAACATATTTACCTCCCACTCCATCCATGATATGAATCTGATCGCCTACCTTTTTCCTCAATACCTTGATGGCATGAGCGGACTCCTCTCCACTGAGAATAGCGTCTGATGTAGGGTTGGGATGGTAGTAGTAATTCATGTATCAGATGTTTTGGCTAAAATATCAAATATTGTAGGAATGAGATAATTTTCATAGATGAAGAGTATAGTGAGAGCCATCATTATGTGGTCAATAGACCTACATCTTGTAAAGAATAAACTCTATAAAAAACAATACCCCACTGTAGTCATGTTACAGTGGGGTATTTGGTGCCCACGAAAGGAGTCGAACCTTCACGTCCATACGAACACTAGAACCTGAATCTAGCCTGTCTACCAATTTCAGCACGTGGGCAAAGCGGTTGCAAGATTAAGAATTCTTTCCGTCAAAGTAATATGATACGAGTGAAAAATCTCATGGATTGGGAAGGGACTGAGTTGCGCTGATCTAGAGCGTAATGGGAGAATTGGTTTCTAGGTTCTTGCGACGAGAGTGCTATTATATTATTTACGCAATCGATTGTGTTTCTTGTTGCATTGTTATTCTTTTGTTGGTGATAGGGAGCGTAAGCGTGATTTATGTTCGACGTTTTTATATAAGGATGACTATGAAGCATATGAAAAAAATACTATTGATCTATTTGGTTCTTTGGAGTTATGTAGCCACTGCGGAGGATGGACACGGGCTGTGGCTCAGATATACTCCCATTAGCCAGGAGGCTGTGTTGACCGAATATCTACAGACCGTCGATCACTTCGAGGTACATACGAGTAGCGAGACGGGACTACTGATCCACGAGGAGTTGACAAACGGACTAACGAGCATGTACCAGCAGGAGTTGGTTGCTACTGAGGGGTTGGAGCATTCGCTTCAGGTCTGCAAAACGGATCATTCGCTGGTGAAAGGACTCGGGATCGATGCGGGAATCAAAGAACAAATCGGAGCAGAGGGGTTTTTGCTTCGCTCAGTGCAGCGAGAGGGAAAATCCTTTTTGCTCTTGACTGCCAATACGGATATAGGACTGTACTACGGTACGTTTCACCTGCTCCGACTGATCCAGACTGAGCAGTCGCTGGTGGGCTTGGATGTTGTGGAGTATCCACGCATCGAGACCCGTATGCTCAACCACTGGGACAACTTGGATCGCAGTTCGGAGCGTGGCTATGCCGGGTTTGCAATTTGGGATTGGCATAGGTTGCCGGACTACCTCGACCCCATCTATGCAGAGTATGCGCGTGCCAACGCCTCGATTGGTATCAATGCCATGGTACCTGTCAATGTCAATTCGAATGCCTTGATTTTGACTCCCATGTACCTAGAGAAGGTAAAGGCCTTGGCGGATCTGCTGAGACCCTATGGTATCAAGATGTACCTCACGGCGCGATTTAGCGCGCCAAGCGAAATCGGTGGGTTGGCGACTTCCGACCCGCTCGACCCAGGGGTAGCGGCTTGGTGGGCTGACAAAGCAAAGGAGATTTACAGTTACGTCCCAGACTTTGGTGGATTCTTGGTCAAAGCCAATTCAGAAGGGCAGCCTGGCCCGCACGACTATCATCGCAACCATGCCGAAGGGGCCAATATGCTCGCCAAGGCTCTCGCGCCTCATGGGGGACAGGTGATCTGGAGAGCCTTTGTCTACAGCGAAGAGAATCCCGTCGATCGCCACATGCAGGCCAATGATCAGTTCGTGCCGCTGGATGGGCAGTTCGATGACAATGTGTCGATTCAGGTCAAAAACGGTGCGATAGATTTTCAACCTAGAGAACCTTTTCATCCGCTGTTTAGCGCGATGAAGGAGACACGGCTCGCGATGGAGTTTCAGATCACGCAGGAGTATCTGGGACAAGCGACGCAGCTTGTGTACCTAGGGACCTACTATGAGGAGTGTTTGGATGCGCAGATCGGGATCAAGAAAGCGACTGTTAGCGAAGTGATAGAGGGGCAGTCGAACGAGCAGGAGCATAGTGTCATCGCTGGTGTGGCCAATATCGGCACAGACCGCAACTGGACGGGGCATTTGTTTGGACAGTCCAACTGGTACGCCTTTGGGCGGTTGGCATGGAATCCAGATTTGGGTGCCGATGCTATTGCGGACGAATGGATCGCGATGGCTTTCGATCACGACCCACAGGTACATGCGACCATCAAGGACATCATGATGCATTCGCGTGAAGCGGCGGTCAATTACATGACGCCACTGGGGCTGCATCACCTCATGGCGACTGGTCACCACTACGGGCCTGGACCTTGGGTGAGTGAACTGGGTAGACCTGAGTGGAATCCAGTCTATTATCATCGTGCAGATAGTTTTGGGATAGGGTTTGACCGTACGGCAAAAGGAAGCGGGGCTGTGCTTCAGTACCAGAAGTCTATCGCCAAGAAGTTTGGCAATCTGAAATCCTGCCCTGAAGAATACCTGCTATGGTTTCACCATGTCTCGTGGGACTATGAAATGCAATCGGGCAGGACGCTTTGGGACGAAATGGGATTACACTATCAAAGTGGTGTCGATGAAGTGAGACGTTTTGCGTCCCAATGGGAAAGCCTAGAAGGGAAGGTCGATGCGCGGCGCTTCGAGGAGGTGCAGATGCTCCTGACCATACATGAGAAAGAAGCTGTATGGTGGAAAGATGCAAGTTTGCTGTACTTTCAGACGATTTCCAATCGACCGTTTCCTGCGGAGATAGAGACGCCAAAGGGGTCGTTGGCACATTACAAGCGTTTGAGATTTCCATATGCACCGGGCATCAAGCCTCAGTGGTAACCGAGAAGAAACATGTATTTGATGAAACAAACCATGAGGTGGTTTGGTCCTGGAGACCCGGTCAGCCTCAGAGATATCAGACAGGCAGGCTGTAGTGGAGTGGTCACGGCGCTGCACCAGATCCCCGTGGGAGAGGTGTGGACTGTGGAAGCAATCGAGGAGCGAAAGGCTATAGTGGCTGCCGAGGGGATGATCTGGACTGTAGTAGAGAGCCTGCCCGTGAGTGAAGCGATCAAGACGCGCTCAGAAGACTGTGCGCTACATATCAGCCATTACAAAACGAGTTTAGAGAATTTGAGTCGCTGCGGGATAGAGGTCGTGACGTACAACTTCATGCCGATACTGGATTGGCTCAGAACCGATCCGTTTCATGTGCGCCCAGACGGTACGCGTACCTTGCGGTTCGAATGGACGGACTTTGTCATCGTAGATTGGCTGTTGCTTCAGCGACCGGGTGCAGCGGAGGAGTATTCGGTAGCAGACAAAGAACAAGCGCAGGAGAAATTTGGACGTATGTCCGAGGATCAAAAGAAAAGACTGTTTGATAACATGCTGCTGGGGCTGCCGGGGAGCAAAGAGGCTTTTACCCCCGAGGGTATCCTCACCGCTCTCCAATCCTACGAAAACATCGATGAGAAACAGCTCAAGGAGAACTTGGCGCACTTCCTCCGTGCCGTGATCCCTACGGCAGAAGCCTGCGGTATCCAAATGGCCATCCATCCAGATGACCCGCCGTATTCGGTGCTGGGGCTGCCTCGGATCGTGAGTACAGAGCAGGATTTGGCGGATATCTTGTCATTCGCTCCTTCCCCTGCTAACGGACTATGCTTTTGTACGGGTTCGCTTGGTGTACGGGCAGACAATGATGTCTTGGGGATGTTGACCCGCTTTTCGGCACACATTCATTTCGTACACTTGCGCAATACTGCCAGAGATTCGGAGGGTAACTTCGAAGAAGGGGAGCATCTCTATGCCGATACCGATATGGTCGCGGTGGTGGACGGACTGCTGGACATCATGCAGCGTCGGCAGGTGAGTTTGCCGATGCGACCCGATCACGGGTTTCAGATGATGGATGATTTGTGGAAAGATACCTATCCCGGCTATACCTGCATCGGTAGGATGAAAGGCCTGGCTGAACTGCGAGGGCTAGAATTGGGCCTGGCGTATCGCAAGCAACACTAAAAACCTTCCTGCAGCCTGCGAGAAGGTTTCCGAGTCCTCGGATTTGCTCCTGTAGCTTGCGAGAAGGTTTCCGAGTCTTCGGATTTGTTCCTGCAGCCTGCGAGAAGGTTTCCGAGTCTTCGGATTTGTTCCTGCAGCCTGCGAGAAGGTTTCCGAGTCATCGGATTTGTTCCTGCAGCCTGCGAGAAGGTTTCCGAGTCCTCGGATTTGCTCCTGTAGCCTGCAGGAAGGTTTCTGAGTCTTCGGATTTGTTCCTGTAGCCTGCAGGAAGGTTTCTGGACTTTAGGAGTTGCTCTTGACGCCATAGGGAACTAAACTATCCTAAGGTTTGGAGTTAATGACGAGTGTTCTTTTTTAGAAAGTTGCTTTTAGATTCAAGTCGGATATACATTCATGATAGGTAAATAGTAGTTGAAATTGGACGAATATTCAATGCGTGTAATTAGCTATAAGTCATTGTTTTAGTTTGTTTCATTATTAACTAAAACCAACGTAATATGTATTCATTAAAAAGAAGATTTTCATCACTTGTATTAGTCGTTTTAATTCTAGGGATGCCATTTGTCTCAGAGGCAGCAAAACCATTCTTTGGGAAAGAGACCGTTAACGGGCAAATATTTGAAACCCCTGATCATAAGTGTCATCAGGCGGTGACGACTAATACTTACTTTTTCGGTATTAGAACATCTTCTAATACGGTATGGGTAGACGTTCCCTGCTAAGGTGTATCAATATACCATTCTGAAGTGTTTGTGTAGTGCTATTTTGGGATGGGGTACTGGATGCAAAAAGGGAGAGCCACTTGTGAGCGGCTCTCCCTTTTCGGTTATGTTTTTTCCGTGTCTCTACAGCACGATGTTGATGATTCGCTTAGGGACGATGATCACCTTCTTGGGTGCTTTGCCCTCAGTCCATTTGACTACTGTCTCATCGGCCAAGACGGATTTCTCTATCTCACCTTTGTCCATATCTACTGGGTAGCTGATTTTCGTTCTCACCTTGCCATTGATGGATACTGGGTATTCGTGGCTATTCTCTACCAGTAGACTTTCGTCGAAAGCAGGGAATGCCACTTGATTGATGCCTTCGCTATGTCCGAGTTTCTCCCAGAGTTCCTCACTGATGTGCGGAGCGAAAGGCGACAGAATAACGGTCAAGCTCTCCAGGATTTCACGTTTGTTGCACTTGAGAGCGGTCAAGTCATTGACGGCTATCATGAGCGTACTCACCGACGTGTTGAGGGAGAGGTTGTTGATGTCTTCCTCGATTTTTTTGATTGCCTTGTGTAGGATTTTGAGTTCCTCAGGCGTGGCTTTGTCGTCCGATACGTTCCATTCGTTTTGTTCGTCATGGAAGAGTCTCCATGCCTTGCGGAGGAACTTCGATACGCCATCGATCCCGTGCGTGTTCCATGGTTTGAACTGCTCCAGCGGCCCGAGGAACATCTCGTACATACGAAGTGTGTCCGCACCGTACTTCTCGATGATATCGTCTGGATTCACGACGTTGTACTTGGACTTGGACATCTTTTCTACCTCATAGCCGCAGACATACTTGCCGTCCTCGAGTATGAATTCGGCATCCGCCAAATCAGGTCTCCATGCTTTGAAGCCATCCGTATCCAATACGTCATTGTCTACGAGGCTTACATCCACGTGCATCGGTGTACAATCGTACTCACTTTGCTTGTTGAGGGAGACGAATTGGTTCGTGCCTTTTACGCGATAGACGAAGTTGGATCGCCCTTGGATCATGCCTTGGTTGACGAGTTTTTTGAAGGGCTCTTCTTCCTGTACGAATCCCATGTCAAACAAGAACTTGTTCCAGAATCGAGAGTACAGCAAGTGCCCCGTAGCGTGCTCGGTACCACCGATGTAGAGGTCTACATCCTTCCAGTATTTTTGTACGTCATTGTCTACGAATGCATCACTGTTGTTGGCATCCATGTAGCGATACCAGTACCAGCTTGATCCCGCCCAGCCCGGCATGGTGCTGAGTTCTAGCGGATAGGCTGTGTTTTCTCCTTTCGGTGTATAGGTATAGTTTTCTGCTCTAGCGAGTGGTGGATCACCATCCTCAGTAGGCAGGTATTTGTCGATTTCGGGCAGTACGATCGGTAGATCTTCTGTGGCTACAGGGTAGGGGATGCCGTCCTTGAAGTACACGGGTACAGGCTCGCCCCAGTATCTTTGTCTTGCGAAGATGGCGTTGCGGATGCGGTAGTTGATCTTGCCTGATCCGATGCCTTTTTCTTCGAGAAAGGCAGTGGCTTTGTCGGTTGCTTCTTGAAAGGTCAGTCCCTTGAGTATGCCTTCGTTGATGATTTTGCCTTCTTTGGTTGCGTCAGCTTCTTTGCTCACATCCATGCCTTCGTAGACAGGTAGGATAGGGAGGTCAAAATGCTTCGCAAAGTCATAATCTCTTTGGTCACCGCCTGGTACGGCCATTACAGCACCTGTGCCATAGCCTGCCAGTACATAGTCTGCGATCCATACGGGGATTTTCTCTCCGCTGAATGGATTGATCGCATACGCTCCCGTGAATGCGCCCGACACTTTCTTGACATTGGTCATGCGGTCACGCTCGGAGATGTTTTTGGCGACTTCTACATAGGCTTCTACCTCTGCTCTTTGTTCGTCCGTTGTGATTTTCTTGATAAGATCCAGTTCTGGTGCGAGTACCAAAAAACTGACTCCATAGACCGTGTCGATACGTGTCGTGAATACCGTGATCTTGTCATCATGGCCTTCGATATCCATGGTCATCTCAGCACCCTGTGATTTCCCAATCCAGTTGCGCTGCATTTCTTTGAGTGGCTCAGACCAGTCGAGTTGATCTAGGCCGTCGAGTAGTCTCTCAGCGAAGGCAGTGATGCGCATGCTCCACTGCTTCATTAGTTTCTTGACGACTGGGTGTCCGCCGCGTTCTGAGAAGCCGTCTTTCACCTCGTCGTTGGACAGTACGGTACCGAGCTCTGCACACCAGTTGACAGAAGTTTCGGATAGGTAGGTGAGGCGATACTTGAGTAGGGTTTCTTGTTGTTCTTTTTCAGAGTAGCCTTTCCACTCTGCCGCAGTGAAGGACACCGTGTCCTCGTCGCAGGCTGCTTGGACAGACTCGTTGCCTTCTGACGCAAAGATCGCTACGAGATCGTCTATCGGCCGAGCTTTTTGTTGGCTTTGGTCGTACCATGCATTGAATAGCTGGATGAATATCCACTGTGTCCATTTGTAGTAATCTGCGTCACATGTACGTACTTCTTTGCTCCAATCGAAAGAAAAGCCAATGTTCTTGAGTTGCTCTTTGTAGCGCGCGATGTTTTCTTCGGTAGTGATGGCAGGGCGCTGTCCGGTTTGGATGGCATACTGCTCCGCAGGCAATCCAAAGGCATCGAATCCCATGGGGTGCAGTACGTTGAAGCCTTTGTTGCGCTTGTATCTAGAGATGATGTCCGAAGCGATATAGCCTAATGGGTGACCGACGTGTAGTCCAGCTCCAGAAGGGTAAGGGAACATATCGAGTGCATAGAACTTCGGTTTGGAGGTGTCGACGTGGGCTTCAAATGATTTTTGGTCTTGCCAATACTTCTGCCATTTGTTTTCTATCTCGGAGTGATTGTAATCTGCCATGATATGAGGATTTCTGGATTTGATCTTTGCCCTACAAATCTATTTTTTTTGAGAAATATCACCGTGTGTTATCGGATAATATTCGGTAGAATTTGATGATTTGGGCGTGCTAATTAAAAGCTTAAAAAGTCTTTCTAAAAAAACAAAAACCCTTATATTACAAGAATACAAGGGTTAAAAATTGTAGCGAAGACGGGAGTTGAACCCGTGACCTCAGGGTTATGAATCCTGCGCTCTAACCAACTGAGCTACCTCGCCATTGATTTTGGAGGTGCAAAGTTATTATTATTGTTGATTTAACCATGGCTGATTAGAAAAAAAATGGATTAGCTTACGGGAAAAATTAACAGTGTCTTTATATCGATCTGATTATGAGTAAATTCAAGTACATAGGAGAGTATGAAATAAAAGCATCGAAAAAAATGCTGTATCCTTATATGTCTTCCGCTAGTGGTCTGGCACAGTGGTTTGCCGATGATGTCAATATCGACGAAGATAAGGTGTTTACTTTTATCTGGGATGGTGAAGAGAGTAAAGCTCGAATGATCTCTCATCGTACCAATAGTCAGGTTTGTTTTGAGTTTATATCTGATGACGAGGAACCTAATTATGTGGAGTTCAAGATAGATATGAATGAGCTGACGCAGGAGGTTTTTATTCGCGTGACGGACTTTTCAGAAATGGATGACGAGCAGGAACTACAAGATCTCTGGGAGAGTCTCATTTTTAATCTAAAGGAGTTAGTGGGCGGGTGATTAGACATGCTCTAGTCTCACGACTATCCCTTCGCATACGCCACACTTGCCCGCAAATAGTCCAGGTTTTCCTACTTCGGCATGACAATTTTTGCACCACATACGCCCACAGCCTCTGCATTTGAGCACTGCTCGCTTTTCACATTTATTGCAGTTTTCCATGATATAAGGTTATATCTGTCAATTTAAGATATCCTTGTTGATTTACAAAAAACTGCCCTGTTTGAAACTTTTAGCTCCCTGATTATGTACGCTATCTATTGAGATGAATTTCATACCTTTGTGAGGGTGATAAATATGCTATGATGAAAAAATATACGGTTATACTCGGTTCGTTGATATTGATGGCTTTGTTGAGTTCTGCTTTTGTGATGAAAGTAGCAGATCAAAAAGAGGAGGAGGTAAAGTGGTATTCTTTTGAAGAGGCTGTCGCACTGAATAAAAAAGAGCCTAAGAAAATCTTTATCGATGTGTACACGGATTGGTGTGGGTGGTGTAAGAAAATGGACAAGGCCACATTTAATCATCCAGAAATTGCCAAATATCTCAATGATAAATATTATCCTGTGAAGCTCAATGCAGAACAAAAGGAGAATATTGAGTTCAATGATCATACTTTTAAATGGGTGGATAGTGGTCGAAATGGTATCCACGAGCTAGCCTATTCATTGTTGAATGGAAAAATGAGTTACCCGACTGTTGTCTTCATGGATGAGGAATTTAGGATGTTGTCCCCTGTGCCTGGTTATTTAGAAGCACCTGTGTTTGATAAGATCATCCACTACTATGGAGAAGACGAGTACAAGGAGACTCCATGGAAAGAGTATGAGGAGAGTTACAAGTCTAGCTTGTAGATCTTTAGTGAATTAGTTGTAAGTCTTCGGTGTTTTAGGATAAGCGGCTATTGGCTATTTTTCTTTTGGTTTGATAGTCTGGGAAATAACGCTGTATAATGATAGCCATGGTGAAGCAGGCTATGGCTGCAAAGACAGCATTTCCAATAAAACCTATCTGAGTATATACTAGTCCAGCAAGCCCAGAACCCAAAGCCATTCCTATCTGACCAATAGAGAGCGTTAGACTCATCATCCTACCTCGATGTTGATCTTGGACGATGTCTCCAGCCAAAGTCTGAAAGGGAACACGACGCGCTACGATAAATACCATAATTACGAAAAATACAACTGGGTAAAATACATAGTGCTGATTGAGAACGAAAACGGATATTGGTAGTGCAATAGCCAATATGAGGTTGGTGAGAACGATGATCTGCCCACGTCCACGCTTGTCCGAGAGTCGGCCAGAAATTGGGCCTGCCAAAACAGTCGCTATACCGCCGATCAGGAACAGTATGGCGATTTCATAGTTATCGATTCGGAAAGAATTTTCTAGCCAAGTAGGGAAGTAGACAATGAAAATTGAGATACTGAAAAAGGACAAAATGTAGCCCATGGCAATGCTTTTAACTCCAGGTTCACGGAGTAGTTTGAGGTAGTCTCGACTGGCCTGAAATACTCCTGTTTTGCAGTTTTGATTGGGTAGAATGGGTTGTGGTAGTTTGATTAGAATGACTACAAAGGCTATGGCGATCATTACGCCAAAAAACTGGAAGGGAGCGTAAAAACCTATCCAGCCTGAGAGCAGTGTTCCCATTGGGATACCTATGATTTGTCCAGCAGCACTACCTGTTGCTACGATACCATTGGCCCAACCTCTACGTCCGATACTGAAATAATCTCCTACATAAGCGACACAACTACCTGCGAGAACACCTCCAGCGAGTCCAGCTAGAATTCGGAGGGTAAGTAGGCTATAGTAGTTATAGGCCAATGGGTGAAGTAAGAGAACTATGGCTGAACTTCCACAGCCAACTAGTAGTATTTTCCGTCTTCCGTAGCGGTCTGATATCGGTCCGATCATTAACGCCATGATAGCAAGTGATATGGCGTAGGCCGTGATCAGTGTTCCTAGCCATTGTTCTGGAATAGTGAGTTGTTCCCCGATCTGTGAGAGGATGGGTGACATGATGAAGAACTGGCTACTAGATGAAAACATCAATAACCAGAGTGAAAACAATACGATTCTTTCTTCAAGCTTTTTTTGCATGATTTTTTTGACCTGACTAGTCATACGAAGGAATCCGTCGTGGGTTGATGAGATCGACCGACGACAGATTCCTCCTGACCAATGTCTACTTAGAAGCTAGCTTGTAGCAAAGTGCCGCTCAGTTGTAAGAGTGCGAGCTCCGCCTGTTTGGCGCTGTACTTGGCTTGGTTGTAGTTGAGGTTGGCGTTGAGCAGGTTGAACTGCGCCTGTCTAAATTCAATCGAGGTGATCTGTCCGAGTTGGTATTGCTCTTGAGATCGGTCAAAGTTGCGCTCGTTGGTTTGCAGGTTTTTGGCTTCAGCCTGCATGACGAAGAGTGCCGTCTGGTAGATTGTCCAGGCGTTTTGCAACTGCGTCTCGAGGGTCAGCTCTGCTTTTTCGAGCGTGACTTGTTGGTTTTCATAGGCGAGTCTACTGTTTTGTCGCTGGATATTGGATTTCCCTCCATCGAAGATGTTCCAGGATAGAGAGGCACCTACCGTACCTGTGGTCGAGTTGATCTCGCTGAGGAAGTTGCCGGGTGCATTGTGGTTGTAGTTGTATCCGTAGGATCCGTTGATTCCGATTTTTGGAATGATGGCAGATTGAGCCGTCCGGATACCATAATGGCTACTGGTGAGGCGGCTTCTTTCTTGCAGTAAAGTAGCGTTGTATGCTTGTGCATTTTCTGCTAGGGTGTTGTACAAGAGGCCGTCAAATACCAACGTGGTATCTACCTCAAATTCCACGCTCACGTCTCGCCCCATCATCAAGTTGAGGTTTCGCTTTTCGTTGCGGAGCTGCTGCTGGATCGTCAAGTAACTGATACTATCTGTGTTGTAATCCACCTCGGCATTGAGTACATCCAGATTGGTGTTTTGACCATAGTCATAACTGTACTTGGCGCGCTGCAAGCGGTCACGAGAGATGTCCAACGTTTGCTTTTGATTGAGCTCGTTTTCGGTGAGGCGTGCGATCTCATAGTATCCCGTAAATAGGTTGATCAACGTGTTTTCCATCACAGCGCGTGCCTGTAGCTCGCTGAGTTGGTAGTTGACTTGTAGGATTTTGTAATCGTACAATCTACCCATACCATCAAACACCGTGTAGTTGAGCTGTACTTGAGCATTCGCACCGTAGCTGTTTGCTCCATTGATCGTGGTGTCTGCTCCGGAGCTGTAGGACAGGTTGGAGTTGGATACCGAATAGTTTCCAGCAGCAGAGCCATTGACTGTCGGCAGGTAGCCACTGTTGAGCAAACTGGCGTTGTTTTCGGCGACCTCTTGGTCGATTGTGGCTGCTCGGATGTCAAAGTTGTTTTCCAAGGCGATGGATACCGCATCGGATTTACTTAGTACTTCTTGTCCCAGGGCTGAGGCCATGGACCCCAGACTCAAGATTGCTATGATGATGTATTTATTCATGACCGTGTTCACCGTTTTCTACTTCTAATTCTTTTACTGCACGTTCTACTTCTTCTTGGGTTGGCTTCTTGCCATGCCATAGCCATAGCCAATAGACTTTGACGTCATTGCCTGTAGCGAGCATGAGTGGTAGCATGACCAGCGTCAGCACAGTCGCCATGACGATACCGTAGGCGATGGCTATGGCCATTGGGATCAGAAACTGTGCCTGACGACTCGTCTCAAAAATCAATGGAGCTAAACCAGCTACTGTCGTGATGGATGTCAAAAAGATGGCCCGGAACCTTGACTTGCCCGCTTCGATTAGCGCATCGTTGTAGTTCATGCCTTCTTTCAAGTTACTGTTCATCTTGCCGATGAGTACCAAACCGTCGTTGACGACTATACCGATCAATGCGATGATACCGAGGAAGGACAGCATATTGATCGGGAACTCATGTATCCAGTGTCCCCAAGCTACACCGATCAGACTAAACGGGATCATTAGCAACAGCAAGAGGGGCTGGCTAAACGACCGGAACGTAAAGGCAATGATCAGGAAGATGGAGAAAAAGATAATCGGAATGACTTGTGCCGCAGAAGTCTGTGTCTTGTTTGCTTCACGATTTTGTCCTTCAAATATCGGCGAGACGTTGGGGTATTTGGCTTTGAGTATAGGAAGCATGTCTTCCTTGATGGTAGCCATGACCTCAGTTGCACTCGTCTTCGGGTCTTTGAAATCCGCATCGACGCGTATTTCACGTTTCCCGTTGAGGTGATTGATAGAGATCTCACCACGAGCGATTTCATAATTCACAATTTCGCTGAGTGGTACACGGTCTCCTTGTGAACTCACGATACGCATGTCGTCTAAGTTTTTGATCGAGGAGCGTTCTTCCTCGTCGTAGCGTACCCAGACTTTGATTTCGTCTCTACGCCGCTGAAATCTCTGGGCTTGGTAGCCAAAGAAGCCATTACGAACTTGACCAATCACATCGTCGAGCCTGAAGCCCATGGCATAGGCGCGATCCTTGAGTGTGATTTTGATCTCCTTGATACCCTGTGGATCATTGTCTTGGATATCTTTGAGGAGTGCATTTTCTTTCATGTATTCCTTGAGATCCGCTTTGGCTCCTTTGAGCTCTTCGATGTTGTCACTGAGTAGGGAGATTGAGATCGGTAGTCCGCCGAAGTTACCCCCCGAACTGTACACCACGCTTTCTGCACTATGAATTTCACCTACTGCTTCGCTGACCGCTGTAGAGAGTTCATAGGATGGAAACATCCGTTCTTCACCAGGGAGGAGGTGGATGTACAGTGTGGCTTTGGATGTGCCAGGGCCAATTCTTCGGATGATATTTTCGATTGCATCCTTGTCTTGTTTCTGATCAAAGCGCTCACTTACTTCCCAGGTGATTCGTTCGATTTCTGTAATAATCGAGTCTGTGATGGACTCATGAGTCCCCTGTGGCATGGTGAGTGAGATGGTGACTCGATCACTGGCTATCTGAGGAAAGAAAGTCGTACGAATGATTCCAGCGTTCATTGATCCTATTGTCAGTGCCAGCATGAATATTGGGATGGCAAATCCTAGGAGTTTGTGATGCAAAAAGAACTCTAAGAACGGGACATAGGCTTTGTCCCTGAACCAATTCATGCCTTTCTCAGCATAGCGGTTGAACGCGTAGGTCTTTTGCTCTTTGGACAGGGCCTTGGAGTGTGCTACGTGTGAAGGCAGGATGATGAGTGCCTCTACTAGTGAGATACTTAGCGTCAAGATCACGATGGTTGCGACCTCTCCAAAGAACTCTCCGATACGTCCCTCCAAAAAGAAGAAGGTCGAGAAGGCTACCAATGTCGTCAGAATCGCCGAGATGATCGCTGGGAATACTTCGCGTGTACCGACTACTGCTGCTTGTATTGGGCTGAGTCCTCGTTCGTGGTGATAGTAGATGTTTTCAGCGATCACGATCCCGTCATCAACGAGGATACCGATCACGATGATCATCCCAAAGAGCGACAGGACGTTGATCGTCACTCCAGCAAATGAAGCAAACATAAACATCCCCAAGAATGCAATCGGCAAACCAAAGGCCACCCAAAAAGCGAGTCTTGGTTTTAAGAAGATCGCTAAGAAAAAGAGGACAAGTAGCATCCCCACTACGCCGTTTTCGAGCAGTAGCTGTGAGCGTTGGAGTACTGTGATGGAAGAGTCACGGATGATGTCCAGTTGGACATTGTCATGTGTCGCGTTGAATTCGGTGATGTAGGTCTTGGTTTTCTCTGCTACATCGATCAAGTCTTCGGAGATGGTCGCATCTGTCCGTAGGCGAACGGCCTGTTTTCCGTTGTAAAACAGCCTGTCAGGCGTCTCAGACCAGCGGTCACGCACAATAGCTATGTCGCGCAGACGGATGAGGTTACCATTGTCACTGGCTTTGACGATCAGGTGATCCAGTTCGTCACCGTAGTATGCGCGGTTGCTGACTCGGATCAAGTATTCCTCTGTAGGGGTCTTGATGGTACCACCCGTGACTAGGATGTTGGTCGAGGAGATGGCACGTGCCACATCTTCGAAGGTCAAGTCATAGGCTCTTAGTTTGTCTTCGCTCAGTGCAATTTCAATCTCTTCTTCGGGATAGCCGATGATATCTACTTGTGAGATTCCAGGGATGTTTTTGAGGTCTGTCTCGACATCTCGTGCCATGGATTTGAGAGAAGTTAACGGGACGTTGTCCCCGCTGAGGGTCATCGAGATTACCTCTGTGATGAATATCCCTTTGGATACTACGGGGGGCTCCATCCCGACAGGGAAAGAAGGGATACGATCGACGGCATTTTTGACATCTGCGAGTACGGCATCTATGTCGTATCCTTTGAGCACTTCGACGTAGATGCTGGCACTGTTTTCGGAGGAGGTAGAAGTGAACCTATCAATACCTACTAGTCCACGGATATTGTCTTCGATCTTGAGAACGATTCCTTCTTCCATCTCTTGAGGAGAGGCTCCAGGGTAGGTCACGCTGACCGTGATGTCTCGGCTTTCCACCAAGGGAAAAAAGGAAGACTTGAGGTTGAATAGCCCCGTTAGTCCCAAAAAGACAAACGCGATGACTATGATCCAGCCAGCGACTGGATACTTGATGAAATGATCAATAATTTTCTGCATGGTTTACTGCTTTTTTTCGCTGTACACTTTGACTTCCATGCCCTCGTAGGCACCTGGTACCAGTTTGGATACGATCTCTGTCCCATCAGTCAGGCCAGATACGATGACGGTCTCTTGCGTCTTGTGGATGACCTGAATGGAGACGAGTTTGAGTTTGTTGTCTACTACGGTGTATATTTTGTTTCCTCCTACGAGTAGCTTGCTGTCTAGCTCGTAGACTTGATCGACTTTTTGTCCCTCGATGTGCGCTTCGAGGTAGAGCCCCTCTTTGAGCCCTTCTCCCTTCACGTCGATGAATACGAGAACCGTTTGGGTAGTTGCGTCTACTTTGCCGTTGATACGGGCGACTTTTCCTACCCATGCTTGGTCAGATCCTGGGGATGAAACCATAACATTTTGGCCTGGAGCTAATGAGGAAATCATCGAATGACTAATTGCGATTTCTAGTTCGTACACTGACGGATCGATGAACTCACCGAGTTTTTGTCCTGTGCGGATGACAGTGCCTGGACGTACGAGAGCCTCAGTGACTACACCACTATATGGTGCGCGGATGTTGTATTTGCTCTGGACGATTTCTAGATTTTTGGTGTTGTAGTAGGTGGTATAGATGTTTTTGCCAGTGATAAAGTATTTTTCTTTGTCAGAAGCTGTCTCTGGCAGTGCAGGGATGGGTTTGTCTATGTCAAAGTTGATGACGTATTGGTTCCATCTCTCGAAAGATTCTGGATAGTCTAGTCTCAGATCTGGCAGAATGCTAGTGACCAAATTTTGGAGGACACTTTTCTGTGCTTGAAGATTGGCATAGGAGTCACTGCTCTTTATTTTGACGAGGACTTGTCCTTTACTGAACTGCACACCTGCTTTGAATTCCTTCCCTGTGGTTTGCATCACTCCTTGTACTTCGGCATAGATGTCTGCTTTGTTTTTGGCGGTGAGTCTACCACTTTCGGTGATGTTGATTGACTCGGACTGGTTTTTTACCGTCTCGGTAAAAATGGTGGAGAGTGCTTTTTCGGCAGGCTTCTTTTCATCCTTTTCAATGTTGGAGATTTTTTTGTACCCGAAGATACCTGCTGCGATTAGTGCGATCCCTAATACAATTGTAACTTTTCTGTTCATGATTTAATGCTTGCAAGGATTAGAAAATTCATCCGCGTTGATGTTTTTTCTAATCCTTTGTAATACCCCTAATGTTATAGATAATTCTTTTTTTGTGATGCCAGACTGTATCAGCTGGAGTGACTCTACCAATGCAGGTATGGCCTTGTCTAGTTCTTCTTTTCCTTGTGGTGAAATGAATACCAAATTGGTTCTTTTGTCCGTGTCAGAACCTTTTCGGTAGACGAGATTTTTTTTCTCCATAGTCGTGAGTAACCGCGCCAGTGTAGTTTTCTCTCGACTCGCAAAGCTTGCTAGGTCATTTTGCTTGATGCCCTCGTGTTTGGCAAGGACGCGTAGCAAGATGAATTGTGCCTTGGTTAGCTGGATACCACAACTGGCAAACATTTCGGTAATGAAATGATCCAATGCCTTGGTGGTTTTGCCAATCCAAGGTAACAATGACTCGTCTAATGGATGCATGTTTTTGCTCATCTTCGAATGGAATACGAAAGTAGATGGGGATGGTTGTATATGCAACCAACTATTTGTAAAAAAGGTAAATTGGCATGATGAGTGGTCGAGCTAGTAGGTCTCGTGAATATGCTTTAGAATTTTTTGCATTTCGGATTTGACGGGATATGAGCTGCCTCGGTAATTGTTGTTCATGAAGGTGAAAAGGAGGTCTTTTCCAGATTGGGTATGGATAATTCCAGTGAGGTTGTGATTGTTGCTGAGCGTTCCCGTCTTAGCATAAATATAAGGAGGTTGACCTTCTTCGGGCTTGTACCAGCCTTTAATCGTGCCATCTGTGCCACCTGTAGGTAGTAGGGATTTGAATCTGTCAATCGTGATTTCTGCTAAGATCAGTTTCATTAGACTGATCATAAACTGAGGGGTGACTAGGTTGTATCGAGATAGGCCAGACCCATCCTTCCAAACGAGTTGTTCTCTATAGGGGTAGAGTTCTCTTAGGAGCAGCTGGTTGCGAAAAGCTGTGGAATTCATTTCGATTTTTAGTTCGCTCGTGGCGAGATACTGCAATTGTTCGGCGATGAAGTTGTCGCTACGTTTGAGCATTAGTGCATAGATGTCGTTCGATTCTATAGAGTAGATGGTTTGAGGGTACTCAAATTCAAAGTTTTGAGCCAAGTGTACCTTGCGGTGGAGGGTGTCTTGTAGTAGGGCAAGTGTGAGTTCGTCAGAGGTTTGAAATGGAATTCGGTTTTTGTAAGCTGATCGAGCCGTATCAGGAGCGAAATGAAAGATGTTGGCATGGAGGTTTCTGGCATGTGAGTAAGTCTTTTCGAAAGTCTCATAGAGCTGAACCTGATCTTCGAAGAACCGAGGGAGAATGTCAAATTCGTGGCGCAAAGTGTCATAGATGAAATGCACTTCGTTGGCATAAACAGGAAATCCACTGCGTTCTGCCTGAAAGTAATATTCATAATCTTCCCAAGTCCAACCAGGTGCATGAATATCATCTTTGAAATTAGGGGTTACATAAGCTAGGTGTAGCGGTGAGTTGCTGATGAAGTCAAACGCAACTTGGTTGTTGAAGTCAGGATTCAAAAAAGTGGGGTCGCCAGTTCCTGTAAAAAAGAGGGTATCGTTTCTTGTTTCGTAGATCAGTCCAGGAATAGAATCGCCTAAGGCCATTAGTCCGCCATAGAAGGTGATCAGTTTGGTATTGGAGGCTGGTGTGAAGAATTTATCAGCATTTAGTTCTATGAGGTTTTCGTTGGCTTCAGGGTCGTGGAGGACAAAACCTGTAAAATGATCCTGTAACACTTCGTCTTCAAGGATGCTTTTGGTAATTTTTTTACTCTTGAGGTTTTGTTTCATGGTCACACAGGAGGTGACAGATATACATACGAAGAGGAGTGCGGCTACTCTGTTAAGAATCATGCTCAATGTTACAGGTTTCTCTTTAAAAAATAGGTGAGCATCGGGTGTGATTTCTGTCAAAAGGGTTATTTTTAATCGCAGGGCATAACCTGTTAAGTCTATTAGCTCTGCTAACCGCAGGGATAATGGATCGATTAGAAAGTTAATGCCTTGGGAGCTTGTCCCGAGGAGGAGTTATTCAACCAACCAACTCACTGCACTGATGTATAGAAAATGGATTCTTGGCCTGTTTTTGTTTTGTTCATCCTTGACGAGTACAGGAAGCTACTATTGGGGTTTTCATGCGCACCGCAAGATCAATCGACTAGCTGTATTTACCCTCCCCCCAGATTTAATTGATTTTTATAAGCGACACATAGTCTATATGACTGAAAATGCTGTCAATCCCGACGAGAGACGCTACGCCATCAAGGAAGAAGCGCCACGTCACTATATTGATTTGGATGTATACGGAGAGGATGCTTTGTCTATTTTGCCGCATCGATGGGATAGTGCCGTGGCGATGTTTACGGAGGATACTTTGCAAGCTTATGGCATTGTCCCTTGGCATATTTCGTTTATGAAATGGCAGTTGACTCGTGCATTTGAAGAGAGAAATTTAGAACACATTTTACGCTATTCGGCAGATATAGGTCATTACATAGCGGATTCTAATGTACCACTTCATACCACTGAAAATTACAATGGGCAGTTGACTGGACAGTACGGGATTCATGGGTTTTGGGAATCCCGATTGCCAGAACTGTATGATGAAGAGTATGATTTTTTTGTCGGTAGGGCAGTCTATGTAGATGATGTGAATAGTTATGTTTGGGATGGAGTCTCTCAGGCGCATCTGGCGTTGGATTCGGTATTAGGATTTGAAAGGGAATTAACGACAGATGTATCGGAGAGCAAGAAGTACTCCTATGAAGAGCGTGGCAATAGATCGGTCAAAGTGTATTCGAAGCACTACTCGAAACTGTATCATCAAAGGCTGAATGGAATGGTCGAGCGACAGATGCGGGCGAGTATCAAAATGGTAGGGGATATATGGTACACCTGCTGGGTGGATGCGGGACAGCCAGATGCTATTGACCTGCTACAGCTCAATTTGGACACCAAAGAAATCGAAAAGCTTAAGGAAGAGCGGGAGTCTTGGGAAGAAAGAACAGTTAAGAGCAGAGAGCATAATTGATCTCTGCTCTTAACCAGTATGCGTTTTATCGCTACTGAAGTTTTTTGTATTTGATACGCTTAGGCTCTGCATTACCTAGGCGCTTGATTTTGGCCTCTTCATAGTCAGAGAAGCTACCCTCAAAATATACTACTTGGCTATCTCCTTCGAAGGCTAGTGTATGTGTACATACTCTGTCCAAGAACCATCTGTCGTGACTGATGATCACTGCACATCCTGCAAAGTTATCCAAGCCTTCTTCGAGTGCTCGGAGAGTATTGACATCCAGGTCGTTGGTAGGTTCATCCAGTAGCAACAGGTTTGCTCCTTCTTTGAGTGTCATAGCGAGGTGTACGCGGTTACGTTCTCCTCCGGATAGATCGCCTACTTTTTTACCTTGATCTCCTCCTCCGAAGTTGAACTTGCTTACATAAGCGCGCGAGTTGATTTGTCTACCGCCAAGATCAATCAGTTCATTACCTTCTGAGATAGTTTCCCATACCGTTTTGTTTGGGTCTAGATGATCGTGCTCTTGATCTACATAGGCAATTTGTACCGTCGATCCTATGTCGAAGGTTCCAGTATCAGGCTTTTCTTTGCCCGTAATCATGTTGAAAAGCGTCGTTTTACCAGCTCCATTGGGACCAACGATACCAACGATTCCCCCTTGTGGGAGAGAAAAAGTGAGGTTTTCGTACAATAGTTTGTCTCCAAATGACTTGGAAACGCCTTCTACTTCTATGACTTTGGAACCTAGTCTTTCACCAGCGGGAATGAATAACTCTAGCTTAGATTCTCGTTCTGCTGCGTCTTGACCAGCCAATTTATCATAGGCATTCAATCTTGCTTTGGCTTTGGCTTGACGACCTTTTGGTGCCATGCGTACCCATTCGAGCTCGCGTTGTAGCGTCTTCTGACGTTTTGATTCAGTCTTCTCTTCTTTTTCGAGTCGTTTTTGTTTTTGCTCTAGCCATGAAGAGTAGTTTCCCTTCCATGGGATACCTTCTCCACGGTCGAGTTCGAGTATCCATCCTGCGACATTATCAAGGAAGTATCTATCATGCGTCACTGCGATGACAGTTCCTTTGTACTGTGTGAGGTGTTGTTCTAACCAGTGTACTGACTCTGCATCGAGGTGGTTGGTAGGTTCATCTAGGAGCAATACATCGGGCTCTTGGAGTAGTAGGCGACATAGAGCGACTCTTCTTTTTTCTCCACCCGATAGGTTTTCTATCAGTGCATCTGCGGGAGGAGTGCGTAGCGCATCCATAGCGCGATCTAGTTTGCTGTCTAGCTCCCATGCGTTGAGATTGTCTAATTTTTCTTGAACAGTGGCTTGATCAGCCATGAGTTTATCCATGGCGTCTGGGTTATCGAGTATTTCAGGATCAGCAAATTTTAAGTTGATTTCTTCGAACTTTGCGAGTAAATCCATGGTTTCTTGTACTCCTTCTTGCACAATTTCCTTGACCGTCTTTTTAGGATCCAACTTAGGTTCTTGTTCGAGGAGGCCGATGGAATAGCCATCTGAAAACACAACTTCGCCTTGGTATTCTGTGTCAACTCCAGCAATGATTCTCAATAATGACGATTTTCCTGATCCGTTCAGACCCAAAACGCCGATTTTGGCACCATAGAAAAAGGAGAGGTAGATATTCTTTAGAACTTGTTTTTGTGGAGGGTAGATTTTGGATACCCCAGCCATTGAAAAGATTACTTTTTCGTCACTCATTGTATCAATTATTTTCGACAAATATGGCGAAAATAATTCTGTCTTGGGCTTGAATGGCTAAATTGCAGCCAATTTTAATATTCTTTTAGTACGGTGGAAATACCTTTTGGACATATCGCAGATGGCATACTTTATAGAGATGCCGCTGGGGATTTTAAGCAGTTGGAGTTAAAAGCAGTGTCAGATGATGATGCAGTGTCAGTAGTCGCACAATACGTGGCTAGTTTTGAAAAGCTCTTAAATAAGTTTTCGGAAGTCGAAAACAAGATAAATACTTCAAACAACAAAGGCTCATTTCTATCTAGCCTGCTCAATATTAAAGATCAGTTACCAACGCATGCTGGTTTGGGTGATTATGTGAGCTTGCAAGAGAAGATCGATCTTAATGTCAATCTGCTGGAGGATTATGTTGCCCAAAACCGTCAAAAGAATACGGATATTAAAACAGCACTCCTGCTAGAGTTGGATGCCATTTTAGAGAATAACGATATAGATGAGGCTTTTGAGCAAATCAAAGGTCTCAAGTCGAGATGGATAAAAACGGGTAGTCCAGGAGAAGAAGTTAAGGAGGAGTTAGAGTCTAAGTTTAAGGCAGGGATGGATGCTTTTTTTGAAAAAAGAAACGCCTTTGACGAAGACAAAAAAGACCTACTCAACGCTAGAGTTGTCGAATACAAAGCCATTATTGCCAAGATAGAGGGCTTTATTAAAGCGAAGGATTTCTCCTCCTCATTGAGTGTTGTCAAATCTCTTCAGTCCGAATGGAAGGAGATAGGTAGAGTGCCAGAGGCGGAGTTCAAAGCGCTGAACGATCAATATTGGGAACTTTGTCAGCAGTATTTCGATCAAAAGAGATCTGTGCAAAAAGAGCAATCCAAAAATAAATCTAAGAGTAAAAAAGAGAGTCTGGCACAGCGTCAGGAGGTGATCAAGCAGATGGAAGAGGTTTTGCACGAAAGTTTGCGTGCAGATCAGGTTGCTAAAGTGAAACAGCTAGGTCAAGAATGGAAAAAGTGTGGTCCTCTATCTCGCAAGGATAATAGCGAGATACATGATCAGTATTTAAAGCTTTCTCGTGCTATACAAGAACGTCAGTTTGTTCTACAACTCACCAAAAAGAAGGTCAAGGATTTTAAATCCAAGGAAGATAAAGATAAACTTCACGCACTACAAAAAGTGATCAGAGACCTATTGAGAAGGGATGAAACAGAGCTGAGTTCGTTTCAGGAGAATTTGGAGAAGATGCATATCAACAAAGGGTCTTTTGTAGATATGTTGGAGGCTAAACTTCAGACGCAACAAGATAAGGTGACGACCAAACGTGAAATTCTGAAGGAAATTCAAGAGAAGATCAAAGAAGCTTAGTCTCAGATTATACATTCGTATTTTGTTAAGGTGACTCTTGTGTTTTTTTGATGTCTAGTGTATATTAAAAGAAATATAGTTGTTTATATTTTTCAGTATTGTTTGAAATGTCGTTTAAAAATATATTTTTGCAGACAAATTAAGAAACCACTAAAACAAGGGATTTAATATGTATTGGACATTAGAATTAGCGTCGTATTTGGAAGATGCTCCTTGGCCAGCTTCAAAAGATGAATTGATTGATTACTCTATCAGATCGGGAGCTCCTTTGGAAGTTGTTGAGAATTTACAAGAATTAGAGGATGATGGTCAGCCATTTGAAAATATTGAGGAGATATGGCCTGATTACCCTACAAA
The DNA here is from genome assembly GCF_900142205.1 of Reichenbachiella agariperforans. Classification (GTDB taxonomy): domain Bacteria; phylum Bacteroidota; class Bacteroidia; order Cytophagales; family Cyclobacteriaceae; genus Reichenbachiella; species Reichenbachiella agariperforans. The sequence continues at coordinate 1,036,754 of NZ_FRAA01000001.1, read as the reverse complement.
AGAAGATTTCTTTTTTAATGAGGACGAGTACTGATACAGTACCTACGTTTCTGATATAAGAATTGAATGCCTGATCTCACGATTAGGCATTATTTTTTTCTACTCTTTAGTATTGCTTCTGCTATCCAAATATCTTCTGGAGTCGTGATCTTGAGATTAGCGTAATCTCCTTCAACCAGATTGATTGTCTCTCCATAGTGCTCCAGTACACTTGCGTCATCGGTAAATTGGTCATGAGAGGCATGAGCGAAAGCGGCCTTGATCAATGAAATATTGAAAGTCTGAGGAGTTTGAATGGATACATATTCGGATCGGTCTACTGCATGGTTTTGATTAGTACTTACTCGTCGGAGAGAATCTTTTATAGCTACTGCTGCTGTAGCATTTCCATGTTTTTCTGCTTGATCAAACGTTCGTGCGATCACCGCTGATGAGATGAGCGGTCTTGCTCCGTCATGCACTGCTACGAGTCCTTTTGAGTCAATCACCGAGAGTCCGTTTCGGACAGATTCGAACCGTGAGCGCCCTCCATGAGTGATCTGATGAGGGATGGTAAAACGATGTGTGTCAATGAGTTGTTGCCAGTATGTCACATGCTCCTTAGGTAGTACTACTGTTAGTGTTATGCTAGAGTCATAGCTGTAGAATGCTTCAAGTGTGTGCATTAGTACTGGACGATCTTCAAGGAGAAGAAACTGCTTAGGTGTACTGGCCTGCATACGGCTGCCGATACCTCCTGCTACGATGATGGCATGTTTTAGTAAGCTCATGAGTGGCAAATGAACAAAAAAAAGCTCCAAACTAATAGCTGGAGCTTTTATAAAGTTTTTACACTGTTATTAGATAATTAGCATGGCATCACCATAACTAAAGAACCTGTATTTCTCTTTGATCGCTACTTGATAAGCATCCATGATTAAATCATATCCACCAAATGCTGCTGCATTCATCAATAACGTTGATTCTGGGAGATGAAAATTGGTCAACAAAGACTTAACAATTTTCGGTTCGTATGGAGGGAATATGAATTTGTCCGTCCATCCCTCATTGGCCTTTAATCTGTCGCTGGCTGATACCGATGATTCTAGTGCACGTAGTACCGTTGTACCAATAGCACAAACGTTCTTTTTCGTGTCCAGTACATTATTGACGATGTCCGCTGTGGCCTCTGGTACTATGAAGTTTTCAGAATCCATTTTGTGCTTTGTGAGGTCTTCCACATCGACGGGTCTGAACGTTCCCAAACCTAAATGTAGGGTGATAGGGTTGACGTCTACGCCAGCTAGTTCGAGTCGTTTGAGAACTTGCATAGTGAAGTGAGCTCCTGCAGTAGGTGCAGCCACTGCGCCGACTTTGTCCGCATAGATTGTTTGGAATCTTTCACGATCTTCAGGCTCTGTCTTACGTGCGATCTCTTTAGGTAAAGGAGTTTCTCCTAACTCGTCGATCGTTTTGTAAAATTCCTCATCTGTACCGTCAAATAAGAAACGAATGGTTCTACCTCTAGAAGTAGTGTTGTCAATGACTTCTGCCACTAGGTCTCCTTCACCAAAGTATAGCTTGTTTCCAACTCTGATTTTTCGAGCAGGATCTACCAGTACATCCCATAGGTGTAGCTCTTTATTGAGTTCTCTTAGTAGAAATACTTCGATTTTAGCGCCAGTCTTTTCTTTGTTTCCGTATAGTCTTGCGGGAAAAACTTTTGTGTCATTAATTATGATGCTGTCTCCTTCGTTGAAGTAATCAATGAAGTCAGTGAAGACTTTGTGCTCTATTTTACCAGAGTCTTTATGAATCACCATCATTCTGGCTTCATCACGATTTTCGGTAGGGTATAGGGCTAGTAGTCCTGGAGGCAGGTCAAACTTAAATTCTGATAATTTCATTCGCTAAAATTTATTGGATTGGTACCCAGATTGAATATTCCTTGAGAAGAAAATAGAATCATTCAAATTGTGTGTTTAAACAAACGCAAACTACGTTCATCTTAAAAATGAGAGGGCAAAAATAGCAAATTAATTTGATGTTTTATAACACCGGTAGATTTAAAATACTCGATAAACAAAAAGGACTCGCTAGCGAGTCCTTTTTGTTTATCGGAGACAGATATCTGTCCTGTTTTTTTGATTATTCTGCAACAAGGCTGTCAGCCTCTTCTGTAGCCAAAGAGTCAGCTTCCATTTCTACAACTGTAGAGTCAGCTTCCATGGTTTCTTCAGGAGTAGTTTCTACTACTTCTACTTCCTCTTCAGTTACTTCTGCAGTTTCTGTTGAGCTACTTTTTGATTCACAAGATGCTGCTGCTAGTGTGAAGACAAATGCAATAATTAATAAATTAACGTTCTTCAAAATTTTCATTGGTAATAAGTTTTGATTTAAGTGCATGAAAGTATGTCCTTAAATCCGAATTGTCAAATCTTGATCTGTACTTTTTTAATATTTAATTTAATTATTCGGTAAAACAGTTCGGAATATGTGGTTACGCAGTTTAATCATTAAATTCATTCATCGTTTTCTGGGCTCCAATCGTGCAGAATGATAAGGCCATGTCTGCAGCTTTGTCAATTTTGAGTGGTAGGTCTATCATTTCATCTTTAGAGAAATTTGATAGTACATAGTCTGCTTGTTGGCCTTTGTGGAAATTATCTCCAATACCAAATTTGAGACGAGCATAGTTGTTACCACCTGTAGAGTCATCTATGCTTTTAAGGCCATTGTGACCTGCATTGCTGCCCTTTAGGCGCATGCGTAGGTTGCCGTAGGGTAGTGCTAGGTCGTCTAGTATAACGAGGACGTTTTCTTTGGGTATCTTTAGTTCCTGCATCCAGTAGTTGACCGCTTTGCCACTCAGGTTCATGTAGGTCGTCGGTTTAATGAGGTGGATCGTTCGTCCCTTATGTTTAATCTCTGTTTTGTTGGCTAGTTTGAGATGCTCGAAGGTGGTGCCTTTGTCATCAGCAAGTTTGTCCAGTACTAGAAAACCGATGTTGTGTCTGGTTAATTCATATTCTGGGCCGATGTTGCCTAGTCCGACGATTAAGTATTTCATGTATCAGAGTAGATTAATTTTTCTTTGAACCTGTAATTTAGTCAATGGTGTAAAAAAAATCCTGTTCGGTGAGGAACAGGATTTGGTATTTTTAAAATGAAGTTTGAATTATGCTTCAGTAGTTTCCTCTTCACCTTCTTCACCTTCGTTAAGCTCACTTGCAGATTTACCTCTAAGTGCTCTTGGGATTTCAGCTACTGCGATAGATGCTTGCGGCGCATCTTGGATTTCGTAGTTTTCAGGAGTCAAGTCACCCACTTTAACTGCTTTACCGAATTCAAGCTTACTGATGTCAACATCAATGTGCTCAGGCATGTTTTTAGGCAAAGATTTGATAGAAAGAGTTCTTCTCTTTATGATCAAAGTACCACCGTTTTGAACTGCTGGAGATTGACCAGTGATATGTACTGGGATATCCATTTTAATGGTTGTACCTGCTGTCCACTTTAGGAAGTCTACATGTAGTAGTGTTTCACTTACTGGGTGGAATTGAAGATCTTGCATGATTGCGTCATACTCAGTACCTTCTACGTTCACTTTTACAAAGTGAGCCTCAGAGGTATAAACCAATTCTCTGAAAAGTATAGCTGGAGCATAAAAATGGGTCTGCTCACCTTCACCATAAACTACACATGGAACCATTCCTTCGTTGCGTAATTTTTTAGAGTCAGCTTTGCCGAGATTTGCTCTTTTATACCCTATAATCTCAATCGTTTTCATAATTATATATTTATTGTTCAAATAATTTGCTAATAGATTCGTGTCCATGGATTCTTTTGATTGCGTCAGCAAACAAAGGAGCCATACTGGCCACATGTATTTTGTCTGAGCTTCCTTTTAAAGGAATACTGTCAGTTACCACCAGTTCTTCTAGAGAAGAATTGTCTACATTTTCATAGGCACTGCCAGACAGGATAGGGTGTGTACAAAAAGCTCTGACTGATTTAGCACCTTTCTCCTTGAGAAGATTTGCAGCTTTGGTCAAAGTACCTGCTGTATCGATGATGTCATCGACTAGGATTACATTCTTGTCTGTGACATCACCTATCACTTGCATAGAGGCCACTTCATTGGCTCTTTTTCTGTGTTTGTCACATACGACCATATCAGCCTTGAAGAACTTGGCAAACTCTCTCACTCTTTTTGTGCTTCCTACGTCAGGAGCGGCAAAAATGAGATTGTCAAGATTTAAGTTGTTGATGTATGGTACGAAGATCATACCTGCGATGAGGTGGTCTACTGGGATGTCAAAAAATCCTTGGATTTGATCCGCATGAAGATCACATGTCATCAGTCTAGTCGCGCCAGCTGCTTGAACCAAATTGGCCATAAGCTTCGCTGCGATGGATACTCTTGGTTTGTCCTTTCGGTCTTGACGAGCATAGCCGTAGTAGGGAACAACCAAGTTGATAGTTTTAGCACTTGCTCTTTTGGCAGCATCTATCATCAGTAATAGCTCGATGATGTTGTCAGATGGCCCGTTAGTAGACTGAATTAGAAAAACGTCACAACCTCTAATAGATTCATCAAAGCTGTAATAAAGTTCTCCGTCACTAAATTTTCTTGAGGTGGATTTGCCTAAATCTTGACCGTAGTGCTTTGCGATTTTTTGGGCGAGGGCATCTGATCCAATACCTGCAAAGAGTTTGACTGATGATGACATTTTCTGGTGTTTAGTATTAAAAAAATCCCGGCATTAGAGCCGGGATTTTTCTGTTGGTCTACTAGGGCTCGAACCTAGACTCTTCTGGACCAAAACCAGACGTGTTGCCAGTTACACCATAGACCAATCATTTGCCCCTTGATTTGGGAGTACAAAAGTAGAATTTAGTTTCAATAAATCAAACTTTCATTGATAAAATTCACCTTAATTTTTACTCTTTTTTAGTTATGCTTTGATATCCAATCTTTTGCATTCATGAAAGCTTGAATCCATGGAGTCACTTGATCCTTTCTATCTAAAGGGTAGTGTGCCCAGTTCCATGAGAAAATCGATCGTTCTAAGTGAGGCATCATTGCGAGATGTCTGCCGTCTTTGGAGTAGATACCAGCCACATCATAGTCTGACCCATTTGGGTTGGCAGGGTAGGCGCTGTAGTTGTATTTGAGACAGGTACTGTATTCGTTTTCTGCGAGTGGCAGCTCAAACTTTCCTTCCCCATGTGCTACTGCAATACCGAGACTGCTGCCAGACAGGTTGCCAAGCATGATGGAGTCATTGTCTGGGATATTGACGGATAGGAAGGTCGATTCGAATTTACCCGATTCATTGTGCTGCATTTTAGGATGGTTTTCCATTTCAGGGAAAATTAGTCCAAGCTCCATCATTAGCTGACACCCGTTGCATACGCCGAGGCTCATCGTGTCTGGTCGTGCATAAAAATTCTTGAGTGCTTTGTTGGCTTTCTCGTTGTGTAGAAATACTCCAGCCCAGCCTTTGGCCGATCCTAGTACGTCGGAGTTGGAAAACCCTCCTACAAATACGATCATGCTGACATCTGAGAGATCGTCTCTGCCAGTCATCAAATCGGTCATGTGTACGTCTTTGACATCAAAACCTGCAAGATGTAGGGCGTATGCCATTTCTCTATCTCCGTTGACACCCTTCTCTCTAATGATGGCTGCTTTGATACCGCTAGACGTTTTTCTATGTTGATCTAAACCAAGGTCTGTAAGTTGTCCTTTAAAGTTTTCAGGAAAATTGTAGATGAGGGGCTGTACCTCATAGTTGTCAAAGCGGTCTTTGGCTAAGTAAGGCTTTGTTTGATGGGTGTCTAGCAGGTACGAAGTTCTCATCCAAGTGTCTCGTAGCTCGTCGATGTTTAGGTGAATTTCTTCTGCATCTGATTTGACAATGAAGCTGCGTTCGTGATTGATCTGCCCGAGTGTGATGTAGTCAAGACCTGAGGCAGAAATTGCTGCTTCTTCAATGTCTCGCACTTGTAGTACTACTGCAGGACTTTCACTAAATAGGACTTGGCTCATCGATTGATCAAATGAGGACAAGTCTACCGTTGCTCCACTGCATATTGCAGGGAAATGCATTTCTAATAAGGTTGTGATTAGCCCACCTGCAGATACATCATGACCTGCCAAAACGTGATTTTCTTTGATCAACTGCTGTATAGTTGCAAAGGTCTTGATGAAGTGTGTGGGTTCGGGTGAACCTGCTGGAGTGTTGCCTAGCGAGTTTTTGGTTTGAGCATAACTAGAGCCGTCTAATGAGAATTTATTGTCGGATAAGGGGACGTAAATCAATGAAGTATTAGGAATCTCTTTGATGTCTGGAGTGACTGTCAAGTTGATGTCGCTGACTTCTGCTACGCTGGAAATAATGACAGTACCTGGCGAGTCCACTGTTTTGCCATCGCTATACTTTTGTGTCATTGATAAGGAGTCCTTTCCTGTAGGGATGTTGATTCCCAGTGCAATGGCATAGTCGCTGACAGCTTTGACCGCATTGTATAGCCTTGTTTTTTCTCCTTCGGTCTTGGTAGGCCACATCCAGTTGGCGCTCAGGGATATTCCTTCAAACCCATGTGTCTGTGGTGCGAATACCAGGTTGGTCAATGCTTTGGTGATGGCCAATTGAGAGCCTTTGACAGGATCACAGATGGCTGCTACGGGAGCGTGTCCTATAGAAGTTGCGATCCCTTTGTTGCTGGCAAAATCCATCGCCATGACTGCCACGTTGTTGAGAGGGAGTTGGATCTCTCCACAGGTTTGCTGTGTAGCGACGCGTCCTGTGACGGATCGATCTACTTTGTTGGTCAACCAGTCCTTACATGCTACTGCTTCGAGTTGTAGGAGATGGTTGAGGTCCGATTCGAAGGTTTCATTGCTTGCTGTGACCGCTTTGTACTTTTTGTTGAGCGTTTTGTCCTCTAAGATAGTTTTTGGCGAAGAGCCAAACATTTTGTCCAGTCCCCAATTGACTGCTGCTTTTTCTTTTCCTTCACGAGCAAAGGTGAACTGCATGTCTCCGGTAGCTTCTCCTACTTCGAAGAAAGGAGCTCTTTCGCGAGCAGAGATTTCTTTGAGTTTTGGGATGGCAGATGCAGGAAGTGCGAGTCCCATTCTCTCCTGTGATTCGTTTCCGATGATTTCCTTGTCCGAAAGGGTAGGGTCGCCCACAGGGAGTTTGTTGATGTCTATTTTTCCTCCCGAATCTTCGACGAGTTCAGATAGACAGTTGAGGTGACCTCCTGCTCCATGGTCATGTACAGAGTGTATTGGGTTGTCGTCACCCTCGACCATCGCACGGATGGCGTTGGAGACTCTTTTCTGCATTTCAGGGTTGGAACGTTGGATGGCGTTGAGCTCGATCGCATTGGCAAACTCTCCCGTAGTGACCGAAGATACAGCACTACCTCCCATGCCGATGCGGTAGTTGTCACCTCCCATGATGACGATTTTGTCACCTGTCAGTACTTCTTTCTTTTGGGCGCTTTCTTTCTTGCCATAACCTACACCTCCAGCCATCATGATGACCTTGTCAAAACCTTGCGTTTCGTTGTTTTCTTCGTGCTCAAAGGTCAAAACACTACCACAGATGACTGGCTGACCAAATTTGTTACCGAAATCACTCGCGCCGTTGGATGCTTTGATGAGTATCTCTAGAGGAGTCTGGTAGAGCCAGTCTCTGGCTTGTATGTTGTTTTCCCAAGGCTTCTTGCCGTCGAGTCTTGGGTAGGATGTCATGTAGACGGCTGTGCCTGCGAGCGGGATGCTGCCTTGTCCACCCGCCATACGGTCTCTGATCTCTCCTCCCGATCCGGTGGCAGCACCGTTGAAGGGTTCTACGGTCGTTGGGAAATTGTGGGTTTCCGCTTTGAGCGAAATGACCGAATCAAAATCCTTGGTCTCGAAGTAGTCAGGTTTGTTTTGTGTCTTGGGAGCGAATTGCTGTACTCTCGGTCCTTCTATGAATGCAACGTTGTCCTTGTACGCCGATACGATTTTGCCTGGAGTGGCAGCAGATGTTTTCTTGATGAGTTTGAAGAGGGTGTCTTCTTTTTCTTCCCCATCGATGATGAACTTGCCATTGAATATCTTGTGACGGCAGTGCTCAGAGTTGACTTGTGAAAAGCCAAATACTTCACTGTCCGTTAGTTTGCGTTCGAGATCGGTCGCTACTCCTTCCAAGTAGGTGACTTCTTCGTCGCTCAGTGCTAGTCCTTCGGCTTGGTTGTAGGCGGAGATGTCGTCAATCTCTAGGATGTCTTCTGCGTCCTTGCTGATGATGAAAGTCGACTGATCTAATGTGTCGTATTTCTGGTTCAGCATGGGGTCAAAATTCCCTCCGGTGAAAAATTCCTCGATACGATAGATGCCTTCTATACCCATGTTTTGGGTGATTTCTACGGCGTTGGTGCTCCATGGAGTGAGCATTTCTTTTCTCGGTCCGATGAATGAGCCTGAGATGGAATCCACCTCCAAGTGCGTCGCTTCACCAAAAAGCCAATTGAGCTTTTCTATGTCAGTGGATGATAGTTGAGATTGTGAACCTACGAGGTAGTAGGTGGAGTCATTTTTCTTGAATATTGAAATCATCTATGGAAGGACTTTAATAAGCCGCAAAAATAGAAGTATTTAGGGAATTTATGGAGTGATGGCTGTTGAATATTTGAAGACGGTGGTTTGGCACTTGTAGGCTCTAATCACCAGAGGGTAGGTGGTGGGGGGCGTTATGGTCGTGGTGCAGAAGGTCTTGGATGAGAGGAGTGGCGTTCTGTACGAGTTTGTGGTGGCCGTAGGGAAGGATGTGTGTGTGGTTTTGCGGGATTTGGGCCAAGAATCTATGATGTGCCTGAGGAGCTATGATCCTGTCTTTTGTTCCGAAAATGAAGGTGATTGGTAGCGATTGGCTATGGATGAGTTGGAGCAATTCCTTTTGTGACATGCCAAAATATTTGAAGGCTGTCCATGTGTGGTAGACGAGGGTACGGTGTGTCGCAGATTGCAGTTGTGTACGAGCAAATTTGAAAAGAGAAGGGTTGAGGATGCCGGTTGCTTCGAGGCGATTCATCATCCAGAAAAAGGACGTGGGGTGCGACATCCAATACCGAAAGAGCCGGCAGATCAAGGGTGCAGTGGCGAGTTGGTAGGAGAAGCGTTTGACAAGGCCGTCTGCTGCGACGAGGATTACCTGCTCGACTCGCGAGACGAAGCTGGATAATGTCGCCAGTGCAAATCGGCCGCCCATCGAATAGGCGAGAAGAGAGAATCGGTCAATCTGCAGTTCGCTGAGAAAGTCTGCGAATAGTTCTTTCCACTCGGGAGTGCGTAGGCGTCCCGGTGCATAGGGAGAACGACGACTGCCTCCATGATAAAAGAGGCGGATGGAGACCAGGGTGTGATTGGGTAGGTGCTCTTCTAAGCAGGCAAAGCTGTCCGTATTTTCTCCAAAACCATGAAAGCATATAAGTGTCTGGTTTCCAGTGCCAAAAGTCTGGTATTCTAATTGTGCCCCAGAGGCATGTGAGTAAATGGAAATGGGCATTTTCAAGTTTAATGAAAAAATAATGGAATAACCGAACCCTAAATCAAATCACACCGTAGAAACTCAGGAAACTTTTAGGAAGTCAGTAGTTTCCTAGGTTTCTTTGCCAAAATGATTTGTAAGATTCACGATAAGATAAAGGAAACAGCGGGACAGCTGTTTAGTAGATACGGGATTAGGAGCGTATCGATGGATGATATTGCCAGGGAGTTGTCTATATCCAAAAAGACAATCTATCAGAACTTTAAAGACAAGGATCAGATAGTGATGATGGGAGTGGAACAACACATCGAAAAGGAGAAGAAGGAGTTTGGAGAGGTGATGCGTGATGCAGAGAATGCTATCGATGAGATACTTCGTTTTTCGAAATGCTTGCGCAAGAATATTGCAGAGGTGAACCCGACGGTACTGTTTGATCTGAGGAAATTTCATCCTCAGGCTTGGGAAAAGTGGTTGAGTTTTAAGAACGACTTCATCAAAAGGACGGTGCTGTGTACCATTGAGCGAGGCAAGAAGGAGGGATTGTTTAGAGAGGAGATCAAGGCAGATATCCTGGCGACCTATCGAATAGAGACAATTGAGATGACTTTTGATCCGAAGATTTTTTCGACGGAGAAGTATGAATTTATAGAGCTGCAAATGGAGCTGTTGGAGCATTTTGTCAGAGGGATGCTGACCAGAAAAGGATACGATGTATACGAAGAATTGAATAACACCATAAATAATGAATAGGAATAAACGAACAAGTGTCACACTAGTACTGATGATGTGGCTGCTATCTACTGCTGGATATGGCCAAGAACAACAAACGAGCTTCTCGCTGGAAGAAGCGGTCAATTTTGCTATTCTCAATAACCAAACTGCAAAAAATGCGAGGTTGGATATGGAGATCGCAGAGCGGCAGGTCGACGAGATCGTCTCGACAGGCTTGCCACAGGTCAATGCCAATGCGGATTTTACGTACAACTACAAGATTCAGGAGATGGTCTTGCCAGCGAATACTTTTGATCCTACGGCAGATCCTAATGCTACGATTGCCACGGAGTTTGGGATTGATTACACCTCTACTTTTGGTTTGTCGGCGACTCAGATGATTTTTGATGGTTCGTTTATCGTCGGACTGGAGGCTGCCAAGACCTTTACAGAGCTTTCCAAAAAAGACAACATCAAGAACAACATCGATGTAGCAGAAGCAGTGTCCAAGGCCTACTTTGGTGTGTTGGTCAACCGGGAGCGTTTCGAACTTGTCAAAAGCAACTTTGCCCGGGTAGACTCTCTACTCAATGATACGCGCTTGCTGTACGAAAGTGGTATGGCAGAGAAGATAGACGTGAGTCGTGTCAAGGTGCAGTACAACAACTTGAAAGTAGAGTTGGACAACTATGAGGCAGTGGTGCATTTGACCGAGTCTTTGCTCAAATTTCAGATGGGCTTGCCCTCCAATGCTACCGTAGAGTTGACAGATGATATTCAGAGTATCAACTTTTTTGACTTCAGTCTAGCCAATGACTTTTCGTACGATCACCGGATCGAGTATGCTCAGCTCAATGTGCGTCAAGATTTGAATGAACTAGATATCAAGAACGTCAGAGCACAATACTATCCCAAAGTTGATCTCTTTGCCAGCTACGGTCGCAATACAGGGAATACAGAGTTTAGTGGAGTGTTTACGGACCAGTGGTTTGGCGCGGGCGCAGTAGGGCTTCGGTTTAGTATGCCCGTTTTTGACGGCATGATGAAGCGTCGACAAGTGCAGCAAAAGCAATTGGCAGCACGGCAAATCACCAATCAGTTTGAGTTGCTACAGTACAATATCGACTATGAGATCGAACAGGCAGAGGCCAATTACCGCAAGCAAGTAGAGAACATCGAAGCACAACGTGAAAATATGGATCTCGCCCGAGAAGTCTATGACGTAGCAAAGATCAAATACGAAGAAGGTGTAGGGTCCAACATCGAAGTGATCGATGCAGATCGAGAATACAAAGAAGCACAAACCAATTTTTACAATGCTGTCTATGAGGCATTGATATCCAAAGTAGAATTACAAAAAGCATACGGAGTACTGCTATAACAACCGATGAACGATCCATATAAAAAATCAAAAATGAAGAATACTGTACTAATACTAACGGTCCTGTTCCTAGTCGTGGGATGTGGCAAGAACCAATCGGTCAGCGATCTGATAGAAGATGCTGACGTAGAAAAAATCAGAGAAAGGAAGAACGAATTGTCTCTGAAGCAAAAAGAAATCGAAGCGGAGATTGCGTTGTTGGACGAGGCGATCATGGGGCAGTCTGAGGAGAAGTACTCGCTCATCACTACACTCCAAGCCAAGCAGCAGGAGTTCGTGCACTATGTGGAGTTACGTGGAGATGTCGCGACCAAGAAGAACGTATTGATCTACCCTGAAGTGTCAGGAGTGCTGCTCAAAGTCTACGTCGAAGAAGGACAGTCTGTCAAAAAAGGGCAGTTGCTTGCGACGATCGACAATGGGGGAGCAGCGAGTCAGTTGCAACAGATGAAGACGCAACTGGAGCTCTCCAGAACGACCTACGAAAGACAAAAGAGACTATGGGAACAAAAAATCGGGACGGAGATCCAGTACCTACAAGCTGAGTCTAACTATGAGGCGCAGAAAAAATCGGTGGAGCAGATGCAAAGCCAATTGGGGAAATTTAGAATCACTGCGCCGTTTTCGGGACTTATCGATGACGTGATCAAGGACGAAGGAACAGTGGTCGCTCCGACGGGGCCAGGTTCGGAGGTGTTCAGAATCATCAACCTCTCCGAGATGCGTATCGAGGTACCAGTGCCCGAAAACTTCATTGCGAGCATACACTCAGGGACCAAAGTGATCGTCTACTTCCCGGTACTGGATGAGACTGTAGAGTCAACCGTGAAGCAGACAGGGAATTTTATCAACCCAAACAACCGCTCGTTCAACGTGGAGATCCCTGTGCCCAATGACAAGAAAAGTATCAAGCCAAACATGACGGCTCAGGTACGTATCAATGATTACTCTAGTCCAGAAGCTATTTTGATTGCACAGAGCGTGATTTCTGAAAATGCCGAAGGAGAACAGTACGTCTACGTGGCTACCGATATCACCAAAGAAAATGTAGCCGTAGCGCAAAAGAGAATCATCACTACAGGAAAGACACAAGGAGACGATGTGGAAATCTTATCTGGAATCAAGGCAGGTGAAAATATCATCCAAGAAGGAGCTAGAAGTGTGAAAGACGGCCAGAAAGTTAAAATTCTAACAAGATAGTAGATGGATAATCAAGTCAATAATAAGAACAAAGAGTTTCGGTTGGCCTCATGGTCCATCGATAATCCATCAGTGATCTATGTGATGATTGGGATATTCTTTTTCATCGGCTTGTCGGCGTATTTCGACATGCCACGGGAGGATTTTCCAGAGATCATCGAGACCAAGATATATATCAGTACTCCCTATCCGGGAAATACTGCCGAAGATATAGAGCGGCTGATTACTGATCCTCTGGAGGATGAATTGAAAAACATCAGCAATGTGGTGGAGATCATCTCTACCTCACAAGAGGATTATTCGATCATCACTGTGGAGTTTGATGAGGAGATCACCGTGGAGTTGGCCAAGCAAAAGGTCAAGGACAAAGTTGATGGAGAGAAGGCCAACGAAGACTGGCCGCTGTTCAATGATGCCAAGGTAGAACCGAATGTGTTTGACCTGAACCTCTCAGAGGAAGTGGCAATCATGAATATCAACATCTCTGGAGACTATCCAGTAGATCGACTCAAGGAGTATGGTGAATACCTCGAGGATGAGATCGAAAATTTGCCCGAGATCAAAGGGGTAGATATCCGTGGGGCACAAGAGAAAGAAGTAGAAGTAGCGGTCGATATTTTCAAAATGATGGCTGCCAAGGTGAGTTTCGATGATGTACTCAATACTATTCGAAATGGAAACATGACGCTCTCTGCCGGGAATATCAAAACCAGTGGTCAGCGCCGTACCATTCGCATCATTGGTGAAATCGACAACCCTATGGAGTTGGAAAACTTCGTCGTGAAGACGGAGAAGAACTCACCCGTGTACCTAAAAGATGTGGCCAAAGTCAGTTTTAAAGAAGAAGATAAAACGACATATGCTCGTGAATTTGGTCACAGCGTAGTGATGCTAGATGTCAAAAAGCGTGCAGGAAAAAACATGATTCACGCAGCAGACGAAATCAAATTGATACTCCAAGATGCACGGGAAAATTACTTTCCACATGACTTGACGGTCACTGTGTCGAACGATTCGGCCCCTCGTACGCTCAATCAAGTAGAGGACCTGGTCAACAACATCATATTTGGTATTCTACTAGTGGTTGTTGTACTGATGTTCTTCTTAGGTTTTCGCAATGCCTTGTTTGTCGGGTTTGCGATCCCTATGTCGATGTTCATGTCGTTCATGATCCTCAATCTCATGGGTTACACACTCAATACGATGATACTTTTTGGTCTCATCATGGGACTAGGGATGCTTGTTGATAACGGGATCGTGGTAGTCGAAAACGTCTACCGTCTGATGGAAGAAGAAGGGATGTCTCGAATCCAAGCGACCAAAGTGGGTATTGGAGAGATTGCCTTTCCGATCATCATATCTACTGCTACTACGGTGGCGGCTTTTGTTCCGCTCGGACTGTGGCCTGGGATATTTGGGCAGTTTATGAAGTACTTCCCGATTACCTTGTCGGTCGTGTTGGGCTCGTCCCTATTTGTGGCGGTATTCATGAACTCCATGTTGGTTTCCAAGTTTATGGAAATAGGCGACAAAGAATTGAGCCTCAAGAGCCTCATTCGCTTGACGATTATTCTGGTTGGGTTTGGTACATTCATCATGATCGTGGGAGGTGATGCGCGTGGCTTGGGTACGCTGATGATATTCACGGCGATATTGTTTTGGGTCTACAAATATGCGATCAAGCGATTGGCGAATAAGTTTCAGAGAAGTGCGTTGGTCAAATTCGAGAATTTCTACGAAAAGCAACTGCTCAAAGCGGTAAGAGGAAACAATGTATACTGGTACTTCGGAGCAACTTTTATTTTGCTCATTGCTTCGTTCGTGTTTTTTGGGATGTCAGTAGGAGGAGGGAGAACCAAAATTGAGTTCTTCCCGGACAATGTGCCGAACCAGATCATCGTCTACATCGAGTATCCTCAGGGTACAGCGATCGAAAAGACGAACCAGATCACCAAAGAGATAGAAGAGAAGATGTACTCTATCCTCAATGCCGAGGAGTACTTGGATGAAAATGGGGACAATTTCCTAGTGGAGTCTGCAGTCTCTCAGGTGGGCGAAGGAGCAGGAAATCCACAGACCGACGGTGGTTCAGCGGCAGAGATGCCTCACCGTGGCAAAATCACCGCTTCGATGCGTGAGTACAAGTACCGCCGAGGCAAAGATACGGAGGAGTTGAGACAGAAGGTCCAAGCAGGATTGACAGGGGTCTACCCTGGAGTAGCTATCTCTGTAGAGAAAGAGGCCTCTGGCCCACCTGCAGGATACCCGATCAATATCGAGATAGATGGCAAGGACTATGATGAGCTGATCGTCACTGCAGAGAAAATGAGGAATTTCATCAATGAGAAAAATATCGATGGGATAGAAGAACTCAAAATTGACGTAAACAAGGACAAGCCTTCGATGGTCGTAGATGTAGATCGTAAAAAAGCTGGAGAATTGGGCGTGGCAGTAGGCCAAGTAGGGAGTCAGTTGAGACGATCATTGTTCGGCGAGAAGGCTGGTGTCTACAAGAAATACGGCGATGACTATGATATCAATGTGCGCTTCAACGAGGATTTGAGATACAATACGAGTGCGTTGTTCAATCAGAACATCATCTTCAGAGATCAGTCTTCGGGACAGTTGAAAGAAGTGCCGCTATCGACCATAGCTTCGCATCGCAATACCTCTGCTTTCAGTGCGATCAAGCGTAGAGATACGCGTCGTGTGGTGACGGTATATTCTGGGTTGAAGCCGGGCTTTACTGATGCTGGTGCGATCGTGTCAGAGATTCGTGATGAAATGGCGAGTTTCACTGAGCTGCCTGAGGGGGTACGCATAGACTATACAGGACAGCTCGAGGAGCAAAACAAGCAAATGACCTTCTTGGTGGGGGCGTTCTTTACAGGGCTCGGATTGATTATGCTGATTTTGATTTTCCAATTCGGGGGTGTTTCCAAGCCAGCGATCATTATGGTTGCCATCTTTTTGAGTTTCATAGGCGTGTTTGGAGGATTGATCATCACGGGGTGGTCATTTGTGATCATGATGACCATGATGGGGATCATCTCTCTCGCAGGTATCGTGGTGAACAATGGCGTAGTGCTACTTGATTATACACAGCTGCTCATCGATAGGAGAAAGGACGAGCTGAACATGCCGAAGGAAGAATATCTCTCCAAAGCTGAAGTGAAGAAGGCAGTAGTCAAAGGTGGGAAAGCGAGGTTGCGCCCTGTATTGTTGACTGCCATCACGACCGTGCTTGGGTTGGTGCCATTGGCCATAGGACTCAATATTGACTTCTTTGCATTGTTTACGGAGTTCAATCCTCATATCTACATGGGAGGAGACAATGTGATCTTCTGGGGACCATTGGCTTGGACGGTGATCTTTGGTTTGATCGTAGCGACATTCTTGACGCTGATCATTGTACCGGTGTTGTTTACGATAGTTTATAGGATGAAATTCTGGTTTTACACGAGACGAGTAAAGCGAGCGTAGATTTTAAAATTGATATAATGTAAAGCGAGGGACTCATGTCCTTCGTTTTTTTTATGTTCATTTTTGTCGAAAATGGGTCTAATGAGTGGTCTAGTTTAGCCTTTAGAAGCGGTTTATACTAGACTCAACTTAACTGTAAATGTAGTGCCCTTATTGGGTTCAGAGTCGCAACTTAGTTCTCCTCCGAGAAGACCAATGTACTTATCCACTATGGAGAGGCCAAGACCTGTGGATCGTTCGCCTGCGGTTGCTTTTGCAGTCAGTACTTGGAATTTTTTAAACATATTCTGCTGATCCGAAGCGGTCATACCGGGGCCTTCATCTGAAATGTTCGCAATGGCTAGGTGGTTTTGCGCAACTAGGTTTACATATACTTTTTTGCCGTGCGGTGAAAATTTAATGGCATTAGATAGAAGGTTTTCAAATACATGGAATAGGTATTGTTCGTCTCCCAAGACTGCTATTTCATTCGCCAAATCAGTGACGATTTCAATTTTTTTGGATAACGCTTGGGTTTGATAGTTACCTATGACATGGAGTAGAATCTGACTCAAGTTAATCCGTTCGAACTGTTCGGAAGTTTTCGATTCTATTTTTTCAATATCTAGTATGCGTGTGACCATTTTATTGAGACGACTGGACTCGGTAGCGATATGTTCGATCATTCGCAGTTGATCCGCATTGAGGTCTTCTTTACTCATTGTCAGGATTTGAGATAGCCCTGTGATATTATTGATCGGTGCTCTCAAGTCATGGGAGAGGATGTGGATGAAGTTGTTTTTTTCTTCATCTCGACTAACGAGTTCTTCATTTCGCCGTGAGAGTAATATGTTTTGTTGCTCTATCATCTGGCGGTGTTTGGTTAGAATCTCATTTGCTTTAGATTTTACACGATTGCTATTGTAGAGGAAATATGCGATGGTGAGAACCAGAACTATAGATATGAGTAGGATGTTTTGTACGTGATTTTGCTCTGCGGCTTGTTTTTCTTTTTCATCCAATTCATGATTTATGAATTTTTTCTCTTCTTGCAATAGTACTACGTCCTCATTTTCGCCTTCTGCGATAGAGTGGATTAGCTGGTTGACATCATCACCCAAGTACTTTCGTATCCCTTTGGTTTTTAGGATCTCAAATTCCTCACTAGCTAGGTATTCATTGAATGGGGTATGCCAGTCACTATTTATATTAAAAATGAGGCAATAGCCAAACCCTTTTTTTGATAAAAGATTTTGTCTTTTGATATTTTGGTTTTTATTGAGAGCCAAGATGTAACTCGGTAAATCTACGTAACCAAAGGTGTTTGCATTGGTAGCAATAGTCTGGATGATGTCATTGCTGGAGTTGATATGAGTGATGTTAAAGTCCACATTATGTTTGTCACGTAGCTCTCTCAGATAGATATCATAGGTAGTAGCTGGTACTGCTATGCCTTGATATTCACTGAACAGCGTAGAGAAGTCTTTTCTAGAGGTGAGGGTGGGAGCTTTTCGATTGGTAATGAATACTTGTATGTCAGGGAAATAGGGGACTGAAAACTTCACTTCTTTTTCTCTTTCAGGGATTTTGGAGATGATGTCTAGCCCCAGGTCACCTATCTGCGAGCTGTCTCGGATGTAGGCATAGATTTCTCTGAAGTTGTTTTTTTTCTTCCAATTTAATTTAAGATTATAACCGTATTTATTCTGAAGGTAGTATTTGAATCCTACCAGCATCTCGTACTCGAGCCCGCGTAACGTGCCATTTTCGTGAACGATTAAGAAGGGGTCAGTATTCCGGTAGTAGATCGTGATTTCGCCCTGTTCGTTTTTCTGAAAAGTCTCCCAAGATAGGTCTGACCCGCTCGACAAAAAGGAATACGCAATAAGGAAGGCAGTTAGCCAGATTATGTTTGGACTCTTTATCACGGTCTAAAGATATGTATTATGTCAAGGAAGATTTGTAATTAAGTCAAATTTTGAAACTACTATGAAGTATCTGTCTCTGCTTTTTTAAACTTTTTGATTATTTAGAGAATAATATTATATTTTTGTACTTTTAAAGGAAAGTGGGATTTGCTTTCATTCGATTATGAATCAACTATCAAAACAGATATTAGGTGCGTTTGATGAATGGAAAGAGGAACAAACCAAAAAGACAGAAATGATCGATCAGGCAAATAAAGAGACTAAGTCAAGTAAGCAGGTCAAGGATGTTAATGATTTCGATTTATACAATAAGATATATAATGAGAATATCCTATTGATGTATAAGGGAGCTATTACTTTCGACTTGGTGACTTCTGTGATAGAAACTTTGGATAGAAAGGTCGCTCAGGTAGAGTCTGACAAGAAGGTGCAAAAGCTGTTTTATAGCGCGGCTGTAGAAGTGGTTCATAATCTCTATCATCATATGGATGAGATCAAGGGGCAGTTCGAAGGGGTGTCAGAGCATGATGCTAAATCTGGATTGATTACTGTTTTAGCTAAAGAAAAATATTATAATATCCTTACGGGTAATTTTATTCCTACAAAAAATACTTACGACCTAAAAGCCAAAATCGATGAGGTCAATACGACGGATAAAGATGGATTGAGAGCGTTGTACAAGGAAACATTGAGTAATGGTCAGTTTTCGGATAAAGGTACGGCAGGGCTGGGGCTCATACAGTTGGCTCGTAAGACAGGAGAGAAACTCAATTATAAGTTTGATAAGGTCAATAGTGAATATTCTTATTTTACTTTTCAGATCAAAATTAATAGGGTGTAGGAATTAACAAAATAATAAACAAAAGGGGCTGAATTCTTGAATTCAGCCCCTTTTGTTTTAACACACATGGTAAATGTGTTAAATGAATTCTACGTTTTTCAATTCTCCATTGTGGTAACTGGCGCAGCGCATCGCTTGGCGGAGGACGCCTGGTTTGAGCATGGATTTATTGAGTAGCATACGTACGCACTCTTGGATACCTTCTATGATAGAGGGATGAGGGTGGATCAGTTCTGCCAACTCCCCGATACCTTTTCCCATGGATATTAATAGCGCAACTGCTTCGATAGAGCTAGAGGCGTGTTCGCCGACTACTCGCATACCTAGTACCCTCATTTCTTCATCGTTAGATACAATAATTTTCATGAACCCATCAGTATTTCTCATTGCAATAGCGCGTGATATACAGCTATAATCTAAACAAACGACCTTGTAGGATATCCCTAGTTCGCGGGCTTTGACCTCATTGAGACCTACGCCTGCGACTTCAGGTGCTAAGAACATGATCGTAGAGATGTTTTCGTAGATGAGCGGTCGTTCAGGTTCTCCAAATATTTTTTCGATGGCATAGCGGCCTTCTAGCTCTCCTACGTTTACCAATGCGATATCAGCAGTTATATCACCTACAGCGAAGATGTTTGGGATGGAGGTTTGGGTAAGGTCATCGATGATGCCCTTGTTGTCTTTGTTGATTTTGACCGACCCAGAGATTAGATTTTCGTAGTTAGGAACTCGGCCTACTGATACGAGTGCTTTTTCTACATGGAAGATTTCTCTGGACCCATTGTTGTACTCCAGTGTGTAGACCACCATGCCGTTTTCAATTTTCATGTCCACGAGCTGAGAGTTGCGATGTATGAGTACTTCTTTGCTCTCCAGGTTGCTTTCTATGATGTCAACAATGTCCGAATCTTCAAAGGGAAGAATCCGGTTTCCTTTGTCTATCATGTGAACTTTGGTCTGTCCAAAGTTGGAGAAGATGGTAGCAAACTCACATCCAATCACTCCCGCACCGACGATTACGATACTTTTAGGGAAGCTTTTTAGGTTTTCGATACCATCACTGGTCAGAATAGTTTCTTCATCTATGGGTATGTTGTCGAGTTTTCTAGGTCGACTACCAGTGGCGAGTATGATATTGTCTGCCTCGATTTCTATATCTTCTCCTTCTAGTTTTTTGATAGATACGACCGTATTGCCGACCACTTTTCCGATTCCTTGTACATAGTGGAAATACTCCCCTTGACTGTTGAGGTTGATGTTGTGCATGTGATGCTCGAGAAGGTCGCGGCGTTTGCCTACAGCTTTGTCTACTTCTGATTTGAGAATCTGAAAATTGTGGTCGGGACTAGGGACGTTGGTGGATTTGCAATGTACCCGAAGAGCGTAGGCTTCTCTGGATAACTCCCACCATGTTTTACTAGACAGTGCACCATTTTGTATTCCTGCACCACCTATTTTATTTTTTTCTATTAGAAGTACCTTTTTTTTGAAATCTACAGCTCTCATAGCCGCAGCGTATCCTGCTGGCCCTCCTCCAATTACACAGACATCATATTTCTCCATTCGAGTTGTTTGGTTTAGGTTGATAGATTGCTGGTTGAACTTAATATTAAGTAAATATTCCCAATTTCTGGAACGAAATTAGGGCTTATTGATTCCTGTCAGATCACACTAGGATTATTCTTATATTAGTTATTATTGTGGTTATAAACGTAGCCCGATTCATATGCTCGCAAGAAATATAGTAGCTCTTTTCCTTACCATTGTCTCTTTGGTTATACTCTATCCAGGGCTCACTTTTCCGATGTTGAACATTACTGTATCTACCGAACTACCTATATTAGGTAAGACCTATTTTCTTGACCAATCACAGAGTGTTTTGCAAACCATTGATACGTTGTATAGTAGTAACAATCGTTTTGTAGCGATGTTGATTTTATTATTCAGTATTGTCGTGCCTATAGTCAAGGGTGTAGTAGTTGTTTCTGTCTTGCTGGTTAAGCAATTTGGACTGAAAATTAAACTATTCAAACTAGTCCATGCGATAGGTAAATGGTCCATGGCAGATGTCTTTGTTGTTGGGGTTTTTATGGCGTTTTTGTCTTCACAATCGAACGGTTTTATCGAGGCTGAACTGCTCAGTGGATTCTTCTATTTTTCTACGTATTGTTTACTTTCTCTATTGGCCATTCAGTTGGTTAAACTGCCCTTAGGAGAACCAAAATAGCGAGTCGTTGAACTAGGTATGTTTACGTAGTTTTTATGGAGGGCTAGATGCTTCAGTGTACGGATTATCAATAAAAGCTTATTCTAATATTAATATCTTCAACGAAAGTTTGATATTGTTGAAATTGTTAACACTTTTGAATCTCAATTATGTCCAGAGTGAAAAAGCTAAAGTTGAGAACAGATTATCGTTACGACTTTCACTTGATAGGAATAATTTCAAAATCCAAAGAATATACGGTTTCATGGGCTGTTAATCAAGCACTTGGGATCGTATTGAAAAAGGAATCGGATTTAGAAATAGAGATGAAAAATCAAGGTGTGATTCGTGTATCTAACTATCAGTTTGAAGACGATCTGTTGCGATACGCTCTATTGTCGAATGTCCTGATTCCCGGACCAACAGGGACCCAAAAACTACTTGTTCCGTCACTTGGAACTTTTGACTACTTATTGAAGATAGAGGAGTTTGAAGAAGCTTCGGATTTAAGTACTGTCTTTACCCAGCTGAGGAATGCAGCTAAAATAGATTCCTTGGTCAAGTTAGACGTCAATAAAATTAAGGAAAAGGAGAGTTTTTTATTTTAACTAAACAGTAATTGATGCAATCAAAAAGGGCAAAAATCATCGCTACTTTAGGGCCAGCGAGTGAAGACAAAGAAACGATCAAGAAACTCATTCATGCAGGAGCGGATGTTTTTAGATTGAACTTTTCACATGGCACTCACCAAGATCATTTGGAGAGAATCAATACGATCAATGAGGTCAACGAAGAGTTGGGAACTAATGTTTGTAAACTTCAGGATTTACAAGGTCCTAAGATTAGAATTGGTGAGATGGAGAATGGAGGAGCAGAAATTGTTTCTGGTCAGACCTTGACTATCATTACCGAGGATATCGTGGGTACTAGTGATAAGGTGAGTACGACGTACAAGCCACTTGCTACAGATGTATCTGAGGGTGATTTTATTTTGATTGATGATGGTAATCTTCAAGTAGAGGTTGTGTCTACTAATGGGTCGGAAGTAGTGACCAAGGTGATTCATGGTGGGATTTTGAAATCGCGAAAAGGAATTAACCTACCAGATACGGCTATTTCATCTCCGTCATTGACTGAGAAGGATAGAGAGGATCTAGAGTTCGGTCTGGAACACGATGTGGACTGGGTAGCGCTCTCATTCGTAAGAAATGCGAAGGATATCGAAGAGCTTCGTGAGATTATAGCAAGCAAAGGAAAGACGACTAAGATCATCGCCAAAATCGAAAAACCAGAGGCTGTAGCAGATATCGATGAGATCATCGAGGCAACAGATGCGATCATGGTAGCGAGAGGTGATCTCGGGGTGGAAGTTCAGATGGAAGATGTACCTCCTATCCAAAAGAGCATTGTTAAAAAATGTAATAACCTAGGCAAGCCTGTGATCGTGGCGACTCAGATGCTAGAAAGTATGACTGATAACCCTAGACCTACAAGAGCAGAAGCCAATGATGTGGCTAATTCGATCTTTGATGGAGCGGATACTGTGATGCTGTCTGCAGAGTCAGCATCTGGTAAATTTCCTGTAGAGTCTGTACGTAGCATGGCGAAGTGTATCTCTGCGATAGAGAAAGCATCTGATGCCGTGTTCAACAAGCCATGGGAAGAGTCAGGTAGAACGGATTTAGGTGCTAGTAGCCTGTTGGTGAGCTCGGCATGTAGGCTGAGTAGAGCTGTAGGTGCTAAAGCGATCATCGGTATGACCAAGTCAGGTTACACAGGATTGAGTTTAGCAAAAAACAGACCTGAGGCTGATATCTATATCTTCACGGATGATAAGAGAGTATTGCACTCACTGAATCTAGTGTGGGGTATCAAAGTATACTACTATGATGCGCAGAAACCTATCGATGAGACATTCGATGATCTAGTAGCGATATTGAAAGAAAAAGGACATTTGGCAACAGGAGATACTTACGTGACTACTGCGGCTATGCCACTACACTGGCAGTCCAAAACGAACATGATGAAAGTAGATGTGGTAAAATAATTTACCGCATTTGATAGATTGCGAAAGCCAAATTTTATAGTTTTAAGCCGTTTTATTTTCACAAATAACCCACCGGCTTGATGCAACTTATAAAGTTTGGCTTTGCTTTTTTATCCCTTATAGTTTTCTCGTATTTTTCTGCTGTAGCTCAAGAGGATGAAGCTACCTATCTCAAAGCAAAAGAGTACTTTCAGGCTGGAGATTATACTTTTGCGATGGAGTATTTTCGCAAGGTGTCTGCTAACCCTAAATCCAGCGCGTACAAAATTTATGCTTCGTTCTACTATGCTTTGTCTGCCTATGAGGCGGGGGAGCTTTATACGGCCAAATCCATGTGGCTACAGATGTCGCAGAAATATCCTAGTTGGTCAAATCAATCAGATGTTAATTACTGGTTATCGGAGGTTTACTTTCAAGAAGATGACTTAGCCAATGGTGTACTCTACGCCAAAAAATCTGGTTTGCCTGAAGGGGCAAAACTTATGTCGCAGCAGTTGGCTAAAATTGACAGTGTAGAGCAGTTAGAAATTCTGCATTATCAGTTTCCTAACGATGAGCTTGTGGCTAAAGCACTTGCGACACGCATTGCATCCAAACCCGTGTCCTTCAGAAACAATGCGCTCCTATATGGCGTTGTTGAAAAATTTGAGCTAAACCCAACAGAATTTGGGAGACCTGACATAGGAGAGAGCCAGCTTAAAGATACTTATCAAGTAGCGGTGCTGTTGCCGTTCATGTTTGATGGTTTGGATAATCCGCGACGTACCGTTCGCAACAGGTTCGTCATGGATTTGTTTCATGGCATGAGAGAGGCTGCGGATAGACTCAACCAAGATGGCAAGCGAGTAGAACTGTTAGCCTATGATACGAGGAGAGACTCTGCTGAGACGGCTAAGCTACTGATGATGCCAGAGATGAAAGGAATGGATTTGATCATTGGGCCATTATTTCCTATGCCTAGTAAACTAGTAGCTGATTTTAGCTTCCAAAATAAAATTAACATGATCAATCCGCTATCTACCAGTACGGAGGTGATCGGTAGCAATCCATTTTCTTTTCTGTTCAATTCCAGTATAGAGGCCAGAGCATTGACGGCCGCTCAGATAGCGATCGATAGTGTGAGCAATAAGAATGCGATGATCTTCTATGAAGACAACAAAAGAGATTCGCTGAGTGCCTATACTTATGCGCAGCGTATCATGGAGCATGGGTTCGAAGTAGTGATGCTGGAGCCTGTTCGAGATACGACAGTGAGAGCGACCTATGATTTGCTCACCGCAAAATATGAACGTAGATACAGTGAAGGGCAAAAGGATTCTATATTGAATGACGACCCCACGCGCATAATCAAACAGCGAAGATCTATCAAAGAGAAGGACGTAATTGATTATTATGAGGAATTCTTTAGAATAGCTCCAGACAGTATAGGTCATATCTATGTAGCGTCATCGGAGACTTTGATTGCTTCTAACTATATCAGTGCATTAGAGATTAGAGCAGATAGTACCAAAATTATTGGACGTGGCGAATGGCGTGATTCGGAGACTTTGACACTGGAAGAAATGGAGCGTTTAGGCGTGTACTACATAGACCCTATGTTTGAAGAAATGACGAAACCGGCCTATATGGATTTCAGGAGAAATTACATGAGTCGATATAAGAAACTGCCTAGCCAGAATGTGATGATTGGGTATGACCTGATGACCCTAGTGGGCGATCTGATGATCAAATATGGCAATTATTTTCAGCAGGGCACAGTTGAAGAAGGTTTCGTGCCAGGACAGATTTTTATGGGCGTGTTATATGATACAAAAAATTATAATCAGTACGTTCCGGTGACGCAGTTTAGTGAGTCGGAACTCAGAATAGTAAATAAGCCAAGTGATGGAAAAAGGGAAGAGTAAAAGCGTATTTGCACAAGCACAATCAACAATACCAGGAGGAGTGAACTCTCCAGTGAGGGCATTTAGAGCAGTAGGGGGAGAGCCCATCTTTATGGAGTCTGCTTCTGGTGCGTATATGACAGATTTAGATGGCAATCAGTATATAGATCTCATCAATAGTTGGGGGCCTATGATTTTGGGTCATGGTAATACGCTTATATCTGATGCAGTCAAAGAGGCAGTTACTAAATCCTTGTCATTTGGAACACCAACTTATGCGGAGGTAGAGATGGCTGAGCTGATTTGTAGTATGGTGCCGTCCATCGAAAAAGTGCGAATGGTTAACTCTGGTACTGAAGCGACTATGTCTGCGATTCGCGTGGCACGTGGTTATACCAAACGAGATAAAATCATAAAATTCGAAGGTTGTTATCATGGACACGGAGATTCATTTTTGATTGCGGCAGGGAGTGGGGCCGCTACTATGGGCGAACCAGATAGTCCTGGAGTGACACGTGGTACGGCTCAGGATACCTTGACGGTCGCTTACAATGATATGGAAGCACTGAAGGCTACAGTCGCCGAGAACAAAGACGAGGTTGCAGCGATTATCCTAGAGCCTGTAGCGGGAAATATGGGCTGTGTCACGCCTGTGGATGGCTATCTTCAAGCGATGAGGCAGCTATGTGATGAAGAAGGAATCGTCCTCATATTTGACGAAGTGATGACAGGATTTAGGTTAGCTCCAGGTGGCGCACAGGAATTATATGGTGTGACTCCTGATATGACGACTCTGGGTAAGATCATCGGTGGTGGAATGCCAGTAGGCGCTTATGGAGGGAAAACAGAAATCATGGACATGGTTTCTCCCAAAGGTCCAGTATATCAGGCCGGGACGCTTTCGGGCAACCCTGTAGCGATGGCTGCTGGTCTCCAGATGCTTCGCTTTCTCAACGAGAACCGATCGCTATACCAGCAGCTAGAAAGTACACAGCAAAAAATCGTAGCAGGTTTCAAATCCAATATGGACAAGCTCGGGCTCAATTATAGCATCAATGCTGTGGGCTCTATGTTTAGCATTTTCTTTACGGATCAATCAGTGAAGGATTTTGAAACGGCTAAATCTAGTGATTTGGAGGTGTTTGGGAAGTATTTCAATGCAATGCTCGAACGTGGAGTGTATTTGGCACCATCACAGTATGAGACGTTGTTCTTATCCACAGCCATCGGAGAGGCTGAAATCGAAAAGATCGTGACTTCTAATTATGAAGCACTGAAAGAAATTCATAGCTAAGCTGTTTGAGTCAGCTAGAAATAAATAGTTCAAACGAAGAAGATCAGCAGGATTTTGTCACCTATTTTGCTGATGTCATTATCCCTATTCCGCTACCTGGCACCTATACTTATAGAGTTCCCAGAGCCATGCAGGATTATCTCGTGCCAGGCTGTCGCGTCATCGTTCAATTCGGGCGAAAAAAGATATATACAGGCATCGTGTCAGCCGTACATACCCATGCTCCTAAAGTGTATGAGGCCAAGCTAATCATAGAGTGCTTAGATACTAACCCATCGGTTAATGATTACCAACTGAAGTTGTTTTCATGGATGGCAGAGTATTATATGTGTACGGTCGGAGAAGTGCTCAATGCTGGGTTGCCTAGTGGACTCAAACTTAACAGCGAGTCATTTATTCAGCTCAATCCAGATTTTACTTCCACAGATGATGTTGTTTTTTCTGATCAGGAAAACAAAATACTGGATGCGTTAGAGACGAATGATCGCTTGTCATACGAGGATGTAGCTGCTGTTTTAGGAATCAAAATGATACATCCTGTACTCAAGGATTTGATCCAAAAAGGGCGAATTCTACTCTATGAACAAGTCAAAGACAAGTACAAGCCTAAGCGGAAACGAATAATCGTATTGGATGATAAATATCTTGATGCTGAGCAAGAACTCCAAGCGCTTTTTGCTGACCTAGAAAAACGTCCAAAACAGCTCGATGTACTACTGAAGTATCTTAGTCAGATTGGGATGGATGGCAATCAGCGCAGCACTGTATCAGTAGACAAGTCTGTATTGACTGAGGCAGGTGTATCAGCTTCCGCACTGAAAACACTCTGCAAGAATGAAATTTTTCATGAGCATGAAGTGATCGTGTCGAGATTAGATTCTAGTGTGGGACGATCCAGTCATGAAGGGGCGCTTTCGGAGGGGCAGTTGGCTGCTTTGTCAGAGATTACTGAAGGTTTTCAGGCCAATAAGCCAGTGCTGCTTCATGGAGTCACGGGGAGTGGGAAAACTGAGATTTATATTGAGCTCATCAAACAGGCCATAGAGAGTGGAGGTCAGGTGCTCTATCTGTTGCCTGAGATCGCACTGACTACCCAGATCGTAGCTAGACTGCACAAAGTGTTCGGTAGTGAGCTGGGAATTTACCATTCTAAATACTCGGACAATGAGCGGGTGGAGATTTGGAATCAGGTCAACGAGGGTAAGGTGAATTTGGTAGCAGGTGTTCGTTCGTCGGTTTTTCTGCCTTTTCAGGAGCTCAATTTGATTATCATCGATGAGGAACATGAGTCTTCTTTCAAACAGTATGACCCTGCGCCGAGATATCACGCTAGAGATACCGCCATTTGGTTGGCGAATCTGCATCAGGCCAATGTACTGCTAGGGACAGCTACCCCTTCGTTGGATAGCTATCAAAATGCGCTGGATGGCAAATACCACTTGGTGGAACTATTGGAGCGATTTGGCTCAGGGAGTTTACCGAAGTTCAAGCTTGCCAATATTTTGACCTCTCGAAAGAACAAGCGTATGCAAGGTGATTTTACACCTGAGTTGATCGATGAAATCACTCAAGCATTGGAGCGAAAGGAGCAAGTGATTCTTTTTCAGAATCGAAGAGGTTATTCGCCTTACCTGATCTGCAATGATTGTAATCACGTGCCCAAGTGCCAGAGTTGTGATGTGAGCTTGACCTATCACATGCACTCGAACCATCTGGTGTGCCACTATTGTGGATTTAAAGATGCTGTGCCTGCTACCTGTGAGGCCTGTGGTTCTACGGCTATTCGCACCGTAGGCGTGGGGACAGAGAAGATCGAGGAGGATCTCAAGATTTTACTTCCTGAGGCACACATCCAGCGTATGGATCAAGATACGACACGTAGCAAGTATGCTTATCAAAACATTATTGATCGTTTTGAGAATGGGGAGACGGATATCCTAGTTGGGACACAAATGCTGAGCAAAGGGTTAGACTTTGATAATGTGTCATTGGTGGGGGTGTTTGATTATGATCGCATCGTTCACTTTCCCGATTTTCGATCTCACGAACGTGCCTTTCAGTTGATTACGCAGGTAAGTGGACGTGCCGGACGAAAGGATGACAAAGGATTGGTCGTGATTCAAACGGGAGAACCGGAGGGAGGACTTCTGCAGTTGATTTTGAGAGGGGATTATAAAGGGTTCTTCCAACAGGAGATTCTTGAGCGGTCTAGCTTTAATTACCCGCCTTTTTATCGGATGATCAAAATCGTGTTGAAACATAAAGAGCAGCATGTTTTACAACAGGCAGCGATGGCTTATGTGGCTACATTGATGGCCGAATTAGGGAAGAAACGAGTTCTTGGTCCTCAGACGCCAGTAATAGGCCGCATCCGAAATCTATATATTGAGGAAGTGTTTCTCAAGGTGGAGAAGAAAGGGGTAAGTATACAAAAGGTTAAAGAATTGGTGTATCGATTGAGCATAGACTTAAAGAAGAAGAAAGAATTTAATTCACTGCGTTTATATTTTGATGTAGACCCAGTTTAAAATACAATCATTGGTGTCATTGCTCGTTGGTAAATTGATGCCATGTGCATATTTTTGAGAATTGCACGCTAAATAACGTTGAACAAGAACAACAACAAATGAAACTAACAAAAACCTACCTGACCGTACTACTGCTATCGGTGGTATTCGTAGCAGGAGCACAAACCAAATATGATAAGAAGTTAGAGAAAGCGGATGAGGCCTATGAGTTAGGTCAATACGAATCTGCTCGTTCTGAAATCGAAAAAATAAAGAGTAAATCCACTAAGAAATTAGGAGCTAACAATGACTTTATGCCGATTGCCCTAATAAAGGAGGCTATGTACGATGTGGCATTGGGTAAGCTTGATAATATTCAAAATTCGGTATCCAAGGGACTGGAGTTGAGTGTGACTATCAATGGAGCTCATAGTGAGGTACATGCGTTATTGCTTAAGGAAGCCACTGATGTGATGATACAGTATGGTAACTACGTGATAGCTAAAACATATCTAGATCAGGCGAGGGTTATTCTGGATGGAGCGGGAATGGATCCTGATTTGGAAGCCAGTATGGATGTTTTGGAAGCGCAGATTTTGGTAGGGAGAGGGTTTTATACGGCAGCCTTGTCTTTGATTGATGAGCGTATGCCGTTTTATCTCAAGAGATCATTGGACGAAGACGGTAGGCGAAAAGTAGTGAGAGAACGTAAGCGTGAGCTTGCCCGCATGATGATATTTAAGGGGAACGCTTACCGAAAAATGGGTAACTACCTCAGTGCTGATTCTTCTTTTGTTTATGCAGATCAATGGATTAAGAAAAATTTAGGCAGAGCAGATATTTTGTATTCCGAAAACCAATTTTGGAATACCTACCTGTTGGAAGAAAATGGCTTGGAGATAGGGACCGTTGTAGACTTGTATGAAAAAGCATATTTCAATACGATTCGTAAGTATGCGCGTTCGCACTATGTCACGGTGATGATTCAAGAGCGTCTCATCAAAAGTTACATTAAAGATGGAAACAAGGGTAAACTAAGAACCCAAGAGGAGTTATTTACTAAGACCATCAAACAGGACTATGGTAAGAATAGTATGTATCGTCTGATGCTAGAGACCTTAGAGTATGATGTACTTATGGGGGGCAAGGATGTAGGTCTAGAACGTGATGTGGATAAGATTTTGAGTGGAGAGTCTCTCATTCCTCCATTTCATCCGAAAAGAATAGAGCTTTTGGTTTTTGCCAATAAGATTGCTGTAATCAACGGTAGAGTAGATAACTCGCACGTATATCTGAAAAAAATTCTAGATATCAAAGAAGTCCTGTATGGAAAGGAATCCCCAGAGTACAACCTATCCAAAGTGCACTTGGCAAACTTCTATGTTGACTACACAGAGAAATTTGATGAAGCACTGGAAATCTATAATACGAGCTGGGACGAAATCGTCAAAAAAGAAATCACAGAAGGACATTTAGATTATGTAGATATTCTTGATCATCAGGCAATCTTCTATGAGGAGAATGATCAGTATGACAAAGCTTCAGAAATATTGGATATTGCGTTGGAGGCATCTAGACGTAAGTATGACGATCAAGACCCAAAGTATGCGTTGGAATTAGATAAGATTGCTAACCTGCAGTATAAGATTGGTGAGTATGAGGATGCAGAGAAGAATATTGACATTGCATTGGCAATTTTGAAAAATTCAGATACTGAGTTCTCACAATCGTATTATGCTCAGTCTTTGATTACGCATGCTACTTTACTTGCGATTAAAGGAGAGTATGATGATGCGGAGGACAATATCAACAAGTCAGAGACTTTACAAAAACATGGTGTGCGTACCGTGGAGACTTCTGGTATTGAGATTGAAGATGAGCTTTCAGAAGTGTATTTGGATATCGGTAGGTATAGAGAGGCCCAAAAGCTCATCGAACAGGACCTTAAGAAAAAACAAACGCGATTTGGAGACGACTCTAGACATCTCAATGATCCATTGATCTTGAAAGCTCGTGTCAAAATGATCCTTGGAGATTATACTGTAGCGGAGCAACTCGCTCAAAGAGCAAATGATATTACGACTAATATCTTTGGTACTGAATCTTCTAAAGTGACACCAAGTTTGATGACACTTGCCAACATCAATACGCTCGTAGGGGACTATGAGACAGCCATTGATATCTTAGAAAAGGTTATTGAGATTAGAGAGAAACAGTTTGGTAGATCTCATATCGATGTAGCACGTGCTGTATCAGAACTCGCACTTGTTAAGTTCTATAACAACGAGCCTACTGACGAAGTAGAAGAGTTGTTCTTGAGAGCAGAGAAGATCATAGGTAGAAAATTAGGGGCTTCAAACCCGATTTATGCCACGATTTTGAAAAATCTGGCAGTTGTATATATCGCTGATGCTCGTTACAACGAGGCATTCTCGTTCTTGGATGAGGCTGAATCTATATGGAGCAAAAAAATAGGTGCACGAAACAATATTAATGCCGCTGCAATCAATATTCTCAAAGGGGATATTCACTATAGTAAAAGGGAGTATGGCAAGGCAGAAGACTATTACGAGTCAGCTAAGAAGCTTTATGTCAAATTCTTTAATAACAATCACCCGGAGTATGTCAAAGTGCAGTCTAAGCTGTCCAAGACTTATTTCATGCAAGGTGATGTGAAAAAAGCACAAGGCGCTTTGGAAGAAGTACTGGCGAACTATTCGACTTTTATCAAGGAGTATTTTCCTGCATTGAGTGAAAGAGAGAAGGCTAAGTTTTGGAATACTATTAAATCCGATTTTGAGTTTTATAACACTTTGGTCATTAACTACAATAGAAAAAATGGTGACATGATCGGCAACCTGTACAATAACGCCCTACTAACAAAGGCGTTGTTACTCAGTTCGTCAATTAAGATTCGTCAACGAATTTTAACTTCTAATGACGAAGAGCTTAAGGCAATTTATAAAGATTGGGAAGCCAAAAAGGATTTGTTGACAAAGGTGCTTTCCATGAGTACAGAACAGCTGATGCAAGCTGGCATAGATGGACAAGTACTACTCGGACAGGTAGAGGACTTGGAGGTACAACTCAGTGAGAAATCTGAAGATTTTAGTTCAAGTTTTGATAAGAAGGTAGTGACATGGGGTGATGTAAAAAATGCTTTGGGACCTAACGAAGTAGCTTTAGAAATGATTCGTTTCAGGGTGTTTGATCATACCTTTTCTACGGACTCTATCATGTATGCAGTCTTGTATGTGAAAAATGAAGGTAAGAAAAGTGCCCCAGGGTTGATTCTACTCAAGAACGGAAAAGATTTGGAGTCCAAGTATTTAAAATACTATCGAAACAGCATCAAGTACCGTGTAGACGATCCAAAGTCTTATGAAAATTTCTGGAAACCAATACAGGACGTAGTGGGTAACCCAGGTAGTATTTACTTATCAGCAGATGGTGTGTACAATCAGATCAATCTAGAAGCTATAAAATTAGAGGATGGGTCCTATGTGCTGGACAGGTCGAATATTGTCTTGGTTAGTAATACGAAAGATTTATACCTAGACAAAGTGACCACACGACTGACACAGCAGGCTAATACTGCTACGATGTTTGGAGATCCACAATACTATGTCGCAACCCCTCCAGGAGAGTGGACGGGTAGAGCTTCTATGCGTGGTGGCAACCCTGATGTGGTTGATCGCTTAGTAGGTACGGCCAAAGAAATTGAAGGGTTAAAGGATATGCTGAGAAGTGATGGCTGGATTACAGAAGACTACATACAAGATGAGGCGACCGAACAAGCGGTTAAGAATATGGATAATCCTAGGATTTTTCACGTAGCGACGCATGGATTCTTCGCACCTAATGCGGACTTGTCTGCTGAGGATATCGCTATGAACGAAAATGCTGCGGCACAAAACCCATTGTTAAAAACCGGGCTATTGATGGCTGGTGCTGGTGATGTACTTAATGAGACCACCTCTAATTTCAACGTAGATGATGGGATACTTACGGCTTATGAGGCAATGAACCTGACCTTAGATAAGACTGATCTTGTGGTCTTGTCAGCCTGTGAGACTGGGTTAGGAGAGATAGAGGCCGGAGAGGGTGTATATGGTCTTCAAAGAGCTTTCTTGGTAGCAGGAGCTCGTACGATTATTATGTCACTGTTCAAGGTGTCTGATGAAGCCACGCAGAAGCTTATGGTTAAGTTTTATAACAAGTGGTTAGAGACGGGGGATAAACGTGAGTCTTTCATCTTTGCGAAGCAGGAGATAAAAGAGGAATACAAAGACCCGATTTTTTGGGGACCATTTATAATGATTGGATTGGATTGATCGAACAAGTGAAATTGAAAATTTATATAGTAACAGCCATCATTATGATGGCTGTTACTTTTTATAGTCATGCACAGTATGACTCGACTTATGTATTGAAGGAAATTTGTGTTGCTGATTGTGCTAAGGAGATTTTTGGGAGTAGAGAGGGGGGTACGATGGGGGAATATGATGACATGTATTCCAAAAGAATACTTGATGTCAACATGGAGCTCAATTTGTATCTGATTGATATGGCAGAGAAAGGAAGCTTTTATGCGTCAGATACCATTAGTCGATATGCCAACCAAGTGATGAGAGAACTAGCAAGTAATGCCAAACTAGAGGTATTTACAATGGGAGTTTTGATTGCTTGGGATTCAGAGGTCAATGCATTTAGCCCAGGTCAAGGCTCAGTGGTTCTCAACAATGGTTTATTGGCACAGTTGACTACTGAGGAGGAGTTGGCATTTGTGATCGCACATGAGTTAGCACATATAGAACTAGATCATGTATTGACCTCTATTAAAAACATAGAGCGTATCAAAGTGGAGATTCAAAATCTCCAAAAAGCGTATCGAAAGTCACTATTGAAATATGATGTGTACACTCTTGTTTTGACAGATTTAAGAGAAGAATTTTATGAGATGGCCAAAAGTATCGTGAGCAAGAATTGGCAGCAGATTCGTTAGGTTATTTGATATATAAGGAGACTTGCGCAAACAAGACTGCACCTCTAGAACTGATTGAATTATTGGGTATTGGCTCAAACGGAGGTATACTGTTAGGAGACAGACTTTTAGACGATTTGTACTTTGAAGAATATCCTTTACAAATAGATTGGCTCAAAGGGGACTTGAGCGTGTATGCTAGAGAGCCTGATCATCTAGGTTCTGGATTGTTTGAGGTTGGTAAGGTTAGTACACACCCGTTTAATGAGAAACGAATAGTAGCACTGAAACAGTTGATCGCGGAGGATGTTGAGGACGGGGGTAAGAGGTGTGAAGTTGGAGATAGTCTAGCAATATTTAGCGAACCTTCTTTGTTCGAAAATGTACATTCACTGTATAAGGCAAAATCTTTTGATAAGGCACTATATGCTGCTTTGCAGTTGAAGTCTATTTATCCTAATAATAGTTATCTAAGCCAAATGATAGGTCAGGTACTGTGGCAAGTGGCATTGACTAAAAAATCAGGGGAGTTTGATCGCTTTTTCAATCGCTGGACTTATTCCTATTCGGAAGAACTGAGACTAGTCAGTAATTTGGTTCGTAACATTGACTCAGAGCAAGCAATGTATTTGAGTTATCATTTTATGAAGCACAGCGGTAATTTTGAGATCCATGATAGATCACACTATGAATTGCTGAGCGAACTATGCAAGGCTATGGGTAAGAAGGCAGAACACAAACAACTAAGGCAGCGTTACAAAGTGATGTTTTCCGAATCTTTGTAGTAGAGACTAAACCAACTCTTTCAAATCCACGGGAACGACTCTGGAGACACCCTGCTCCACCATGGTGACACCATAGATGACGTCAGTCGTAGACATGGTGCGTTTGTTGTGTGTCACGATGATGAACTGCGACTCGTTGGAGAAGTCACGGATGATATTGTTGAACTTGTCAATATTCGCATCATCTAGTGGCGCATCGACCTCATCGAATATACAGAAAGGAGCGGGTTTTAGCAGGTAGATCGCGAAGAGCAGGGAAGTAGCGGTTAGGGTTTTTTCTCCCCCAGAAAGTTGGTTGATGGATAAGGGACGCTTGCCTTTTGGCTTAGCGATGATCTCAATAGAAGATTCTAGTGGATTGTCGGGATCGGAGAGGAATAGGTCACATTGATCTTCGTCTGTAAATAGAGATCTAAATACCCGGATGAAATTCGCTTTGATGTTTTCAAAAGCTTCTGTAAAGGTCTCTTTGGCTACACTGTTGATTTCCTCTATGGTAGAGATTAGTGATTCTTTGGCTTTGAAGAGGTCTTCGCGCTGCGCAGTGATGAAGTCGTGACGCTCTTTGATCTCCTCGTAGGCTTCCATAGCCATCGGGTTGATAGGTCCCATGCCATCTAGTTTGTTCTTCAGTTTTTTGACCGTGTCTTTTAATTCCTCTTCGTCGAATCCCTCATATCGTTCATTTTTATCATCTTCATCTCCCTTGTCGATCAGCAGTTGGTCTATGTCTACATTGAATTCTACTGAGAGACGTTCCTTTATACCACTCAATTCCAGACGAGTTTCGTTGAGCTGACCTTGGATGCTCATGAGTTGCTCGTCGTTAGATTCACGCGTTCGTTGTACCTCACGAGAACCTTTTTCTACCTCATCTATTTTTTCACGCTCACCGTAGTAGGCCTTCTCAGCTTCTGTAACCCCCACTTCGATGCTTTCTTTCTCCTCATACATCTCGATGAGTTGGTCGTCGTTAGAGTCGGACTTTTCGATGAGTTGTCTGATTTCCTCATCGGTTTGTTTGAGGTCACTTTGGTTTTTTTCGATTCTTTCTTTGGCAGCTTGTAGGTTGGAGGCTTTGTGAGAGATCTCTTGTGCTATGCTGGATACTTTGTTTTGCTGCTGGTGAAAGAGTAGGTTCTCTTGGTTGAAAGCGGATGATTTTTCGTTCAACTGATCGTTGAATGTAGCAATCTCTTCTTTGAACGAACGGTTCTTGAGTTCTAGTTCTGAGAGGACTTGTTGCTCTGAGGTTTGTTTGGGTTCTATCTCAGCGATTTCATCTTGTAGGATGTTGATCTGCTCCAAGATGTCTTCACTCTTCATCGCATTCTCTGAGAGCAATTTGGAGAACTGCTCTTGTTTCGTGGTTAGCGAGATATATTCTTCATTGACCTTGTTGAGGTCATGTAGTACAGTTTCTAGGTCTTGTTCGTAGTTGTTCTCTCTGAGACGTTCTATGTCGGCAACTTTTTCTTTTAGATTTTGCTTGACCTCATCGAGCTTTTGTGTCAAC
Organism: Reichenbachiella agariperforans; assembly: GCF_900142205.1. Taxonomy (GTDB): domain Bacteria; phylum Bacteroidota; class Bacteroidia; order Cytophagales; family Cyclobacteriaceae; genus Reichenbachiella; species Reichenbachiella agariperforans. The sequence goes on along the minus strand of NZ_FRAA01000001.1, from coordinate 1,000,473 downwards.
TTCTTGATCGTGACGGATAGTTTTTCGAGATTTTTAGCCCGACCTATTTTCTTGCCTTCGAACAGTCCTATCGATCCACCTGACACACTGTATTGTCTGTTGATTACCTTTCCACTTTTGGTGATCAGAACAGCATTTTTGTTGTCAACTTGACCTGTTTCGTTGTTGGTGATGTAAACATTGTCTAGGATGTGGCCAATTAGTTTTTTGTACTTCTGATCGTATTCTACCACTTCGGTAGCGGGTACGGCATCATGTAGTAGCTCAGATTGGGTAGGGCGGAAGTTGTCGAATCTGTCAAGGATAAAGAAATGTGCTTTGCCCTTCGCTGCATCACTGAGGATATTAATGGCTTTGAACGCTTCTGCTTCGGTTTCTACAATGTAGTAGTTCATGAAGGGCTCCAGATAGTTTTCTACTGTGATGCGGTACTCTTCAGGGCAGGTCAGTACATCGGATAGTAGGGGGGCATTTTTGCTCCATCCTTTTTCTTTCTTTAGGAATTTGATCGCCTCGGGAAAGCCTTCCAGATTGTCCACTAAGGACTTGGTTAGGTTGTATTCGTTTTGAGACGAATCCAGTTTTCTATTGACTTGCTGCAATTCCTCTCGGATGACTTCTACTGTCTTTTCCGAATGTTTGATGCGGTTTTTGAGTTCCTCATCTTTTGATTTGAGGTAGTCGTATTCTTCTTGTTTCTTTTTCTTCTCCGTTTCTACTTCGGTGATACTTTGCTCAAAGTCACGGAGATTTTCGGACCTAGAACTACTGTCGTTGGCTGCTTTTTCTAGCTCTTGTTTGAGAGAACTCATCTGGATGTTTTTGATTTCCAGAGATTTGGTTAGCTGATAGACTTCTTCTTTTTTGAGCGAAAAATTGTTATTGAGTTCTTCTGCTTGTGCTTTTATCTCGGTATTCTTTTCTTTCTCCTGCTCATATTGGGTTTGCAGGTCATTGAGACGGTGATTGGTCTCGCTGAGGATTTTTTCTGCACTCTGCTTTTCGTTTTCTAAGCTAGATACTGAAAATGCAGCACGCTCGCTACTCTTTCGGTCCTGCTCTATGAGGTCTTTTAGATTGTCGCTTTTGTCATTGAGAAACCTTAGTCGCTCATTCTTGATTTTCTTTTCGCTCTCGTAGCTTCTGATTTTTTGTACGTGTTCGTTGAGAGTTTTTTGACGTGTAGCGAGTAGTTTTTCCTTACTGATTAGTTCAGTCTTGGCTTGTTCTAGTTGTGCTTCTCGTTCGGATAGTTGTTTGTTGAGACTAATCTTTAGGTCATTGCAGGACTGAATCGCCGTATTGAGCTCGTTCAGTTTAGACTTTTGCAACTGGACAGTTTGTTTGGCTAGCTCGACGCTGTAGCCTTTATAGTCTTCCTTGATTTGGTAGTATTTCTGTGCTTGTTTGGCCTGACGCTCTAGTGATTTGAGGTTTTTGTCTATCTCATAGAGTAAATCCTCGACTCTTTCTAGGTCTGCATCCGTGTCACCAAGCTTTCGCATGGTTTCCTTTTTTCGGATTTTAAATTTTGAAATCCCTGCAGCCTCCTCAAAAAGACCTCTTCGTGAGTTGTCTTTGTCATTGAGAATGTTGTCGACCATGCCTAGTTCGATAATCGCATAGCTGTTCGATGCGATTCCTGTATCGAGAAATAGGCTTGTAATGTCTTTGAGTCGGCAGGTCACCCCATTGAGCTGATATTCGCTCTCACCAGATCGATAGTATCGTCGGGTAATAGTGACATTAGAGTATTCGGTAGGGAGGAGGTTTTTGGTGTTTTTGAACGAAAGAGAAACTTCCGCGAGTTGTGTTGCTTTTCTGTTTTTGGTCCCGTTGAAGATGATGTTTTCCATCTTTTCGGAGCGCAGTGATTTGACTTTTTGCTCCCCGAGTACCCACCTGATAGAGTCTACTACATTGGATTTTCCACAGCCATTTGGACCTACGATTCCAGTGATCCCTTCATCAAAATTAATGACAACTCGGTCACCAAAACTTTTGAAGCCTTTAATCTCTAATTTGGTTAATTGCATGTGGTTTTCGGAAATTCAGAATCGACAAATTTAAAATAATTCCTTAGATTTGATTCATGGATGATTCTAATATTTTGTATTACATCGTACTCGCCGTGATCTATATCATATCGCGTGTACTGAAGAAAAAAAAGCAAGACCAAACGACTGCTGAATCATCCACGGATGATACGGGTTCGGGTAGTCAGCAGACAACTCAGTCACAGCCCACTTTCGAAGATTTATTCAAGCAAATTACGGGGGAGAGTTTTGGGACACCAAAGACTACTGAGCCTGTGACTCCTGTGGGCTATAGCGATGACATAGAGACAGAATATGACCCAACTCCAGAACCAGTGTTGGAAGACTATGTGTACAAGGAGGAAAGGACAAAACCAAGAGAGAAAATAGCAGATATCATTGACAAGAATCGTCGCGCCGAGAATTATGAAATCCGAGAAGATGAAGGAGATGAAGGAGATGCGATTCGCGAAATGCTCCAAGATGAAGACGGTCTACGTCGTGCCGTGATTGTTAGCGAAGTGTTTGGACGTAAATATTAAAGGTTTTTTTTAGCCTCTTGTGGTTAGGATATAAAAAAGGCAGCTCCATAGAGCTGCCTTAGTTTTTTGTAGTGATTTAGTTTAGAATGCTATCGTAGCTTCTAGTACAATGCCATTGAACTCAGCTCCTTGATATAGTGTACCGTCATAAGCTGCACCATCGTATGTTTGATTGACATATTCTAGTTTAGCCATTACATTCTGTGTCATGAACCATCCACCACCGATGTTGAATCTTGCGATTTCTTCATCTAATGCAGCATCTGTTTTGTTTCCTGTCACACTGTTATATCTACCCGCAGCATAGAACTGCTCTTTGCCTCCAAATCTATATAGTGCTTCAGCGCCCAGTTGTGTGTAGTTGCCTCCTATGTCACTGTTGCCATTGTTAGCGAGTTCATATACACCAAAGAATTCAAAGCCTTTGAACTTAACGAATGGGTTGATTTGTATAGCGGTCTGATACCCAAACCCAGGATTGACACGGCCTGCAAAATCTCCACCGTCTAGTACTTTGAAGTAGTTAGCACCTGCTCGATCACCTCCATATATGTAGTCTCTGGTGCTTTTGTCAGAACTAGTATATAATGATCCGGTCAATCTGAATCGTAGATCGTCACTCATTTGTTTGTCATAGCCTACTTTTCCATAGAATACGAATCCATCATCTCCAGGGGTCGGACTTTGATTTAAGCGACCATTAGTGAACCCTACCACACCTAAGAAACCTGCATTCTGTACTGTAACTTCAGCAAAAGGCTCTGTAGTGAATGCATCCATCAAATAGTTGCCTACAAAAGGATTGAAAATAGTATTGGCATTGTCTGATCTTCGGAAGTGCGTGTCTCCGTAGTTGATGTCGTCCATACCAACTTTGATTGTGGTGTATTGCATTACACCTTCTAAGAAACCTGGTTTAACAAAGTCTAATTTATCGATTTGAATATAGCCTCCTTTGACATAGGCTTCTGTGTGGTGTCTTGAAGATAGGTATGTACGCATGTGCAATCTCAACCCATCATCCAACTGTACATCTAGGTTTAGATTGGCACTTGGCAAATTGAAATTGTTAGATAGTTCAGTCAAAGAATCACCTGAATTGGTTTGGCTTAAACCTTGGAATTGAAGGTTGAAGTCACCACCCACACGGACTTTGATTCCGTCAAATTGAACTGTGTCATCCTTGCTGGTCTCGAATACATTGATTCCACGTTGGTCGTTGTATCTATAATACTGCAAGTCGTTGCGCTGTGAGAATGTAAGCCCAGTGATGAACATGAGCGCAAAACTGAGCATGATGCTGATTTTATGATTTTTCATGATATTGGAATTAATAGGTTTATTAGTATTGAAATTTGATGTCGTATTTGATGGTTACTTCATCTCCGGTGATCAGTGAGCCGAACATGGCAGTTGGCGGCTCTATGCCATACTGCGTCATGTCTATTTTATTGGCTCCTTGTATATGGATTTGACTGTTGTTGTCAGAGATTACTTTTCCACTGATAGCGATTGTTTTGGTTTGTCCTGCCAAGGCTAGTTTGCCAGAGCCAGTAACTTTTCCATCTGAAATCGTGAGTTGATCAGCTTGTAGTGTGATCTGAGGGTGATCCTCTTCTAGTAGTGCATCATAGGTTTTTCCATCCATGATTGATTTTCCACTTTTGATGGATTTGGTAACCATGGTTACTTTTAGGTTCTTGATGCTATTGCCATCCTTGTCTCCCCTGATGTCGAATGTATTGACTGTGGATTCCCAGTCATGTACGGTAGATGTACCGAAGATGGTGATGGAACTTTTTTCCTTGTTAAGTTTCAGCTGGGTTTGTCCAGCTAGTAAGGCTATCACAGCGAAAATGATTGTTGTTAATTTCATAAGAGCGGTTTTTTTTGAGTGAATCGTAATTCCTTTTCTTGAATTACTTATAGCAAATGTAGATAGCTGTCTAATCCAAAAACATGACGTAGGTCGTCTGATTAGATGATTTGGATTGGGTGTTTGCTTCCTAGGTGAGACCTAATTCAACAATAGAACTAATGGATGAATAACCATTTGGTCTCCGTCGTATGTGAGAGTAAAAGAGTCTTTTGTTAAAAGGGAGTTGGTCTCAAGAATTGGAGACCAACGAAGTTATATAGTGGGGGATAGCAATTGTGATAAGGCTGGGTGGAGGCCTATATATGAGTTAGCTAACAATCGTTTATTAACAAAAAAGACTGCCCAATAGACAGTCTTTTTTGTTAATAAGTTTATATGAAATGGAGTTATACATCTTTTACGCGGAGGCAAAGTGCTGCGGCGATGATGAATGAAATCCCAGAGGTGAGCAGTGCAAAGACTGGATTGCCACCATAAATATACTTGACCATAGGGCCGCCGATAAGTGCGTTTAATATCTGAGGTAGTACAATGAAAAAGTTGAATATCCCGATGTATACGCCCATTTTTTTGGCGGGGATAGACCCAATCAATATGGCATAAGGCATGGCTAAGATACTCGCCCACGCTACACCGATACCGATCATGGCTAGTATGAGCCAGTTCTCGTTCGGAGCAAAATAGATAAATAGGAAACCCGCAGCACCGATGAGCAGTGAGATGGCGTGTGTTTTGACGCGTCCTACCTTATTGGCAATCGCTGGGAGGAAGAAAGCATAAATGGCAGAAATACCGTTGTAAACTCCGAATAGTATCCCTACCCAGTCGCCTGCATTTTGATACTGAATAGAACTAGAGTCGCCTAAAGGCAACCCGTAGATGTGATGCGCAACGGCAGGTGTGGCATACACCCAGAGCCCAAATAGCCCGAACCAAGAGAAGAACTGAACGGAACTCAACTGCCGCATGACAGTGGGCATTTTCTTAAAGTCGGTGAAGATACTCATCAGTCCTTCGCTTTCTTCTGCTGTGATTTCCTCGTCTGAGGCGAATTGATCCAGTTCCTCTGGTGAATATTCTCTAGTGGTGAAGATGGTGACGAGTATGCTGCCTACCAATACGATCGCACCGATCACAAAGGAGATAAGCAGGTTCATAGGAACTTCTCCTGCAGCAGTAGCATTACTCACACCGAACCAGTTGGTCATGGCATAAGGTAGCCAAGAGCCGACGACTGCTCCGATACCAATGAGTACAGTCTGTATGCTAAAGCCGAGCGTTCGTTGATCGGAGGGCATCATATCTGCCACCAGTGCACGAAATGGCTCCATCGCAATATTGAATGAAGCATCCATAATCATCAGCATCCCAGCACCTACCCATAGCGCAGGCAACAGAGCGGTAAGCATACCGGCATTGGGAAGAAAGATCAGACCAAAGGCTGCTAGTAGTGCACCTGTCAAGAAAAACGGTTTCCTACGCCCCAGTTTGGTCCATGTACGGTCGCTGTAGTGACCGACGATGGGCTGAACGATCAAACCAGTGAGGGGTGCTACGATCCAAAACCAGGAGAGTTCGTGCACGTCTGCTCCAAAAATCTGAAGGATACGACTGGCATTGGCGTTTTGCAATGCAAACCCCATTTGGATTCCCAAAAAGCCAAAGCTTAGATTCCATACGTCCCAAAAGGACAACTTAGGCTTAGATAATTTTTCGTCTTTCGTCATGCTTGATTCAATTAGTGAAGATCAGGTATTGCCAAGGGTCGAGCGTTAGTGTTTCTGATGATAGCGTATAGTTCGTGCCCGTGAAGTAGTCTGCATAGTCACCATATACACCTTCGTCGGTGAGCTGTAGGCTTTGTGATTGATCGCTCATGTTGATGATCCCGATAACTTGATTGCCATCTTTGATTCTTTTGAAAGCATAAATGTTTTCGTCGGCGTTGATGCGCTCAGGTGGTGCACCAAAACCTCCATTCCAGAGGGCTGGATTGTCTTTCTTGAGCGAGAGGAGTTGTTTGTAGAAACGACTGAGTCCTTTTGGATCAGTCCAGTCGATACTGTCTTTCTCGAAAAATTCAAGGCGTTTGTCTAAACCTACTTCCTGTCCATTGTAGATCATGGGGAAGCCATAGGCTGAGAAGATGAATGTAGCAAAGGCTTTGTGTCCTTCACCATAGCGTTCGAAGACTGTGCCTGCCCACGAGTTTTCGTCATGGTTGGTCGTGATGGTCATACGAAATGCCTTGCGACCATATTTGGCTTGGTCTTTTTTTATAAAGTCGGCTATGTCATCGGCAGTTTTATGCCCCTTAGCTACATCTTCAGTTAGGTGTAGTAGTTCCCACGAGTAGGAGGCATGGAACATGCGGTGTAGACGTGGTTCATCCCATTCGGCCAGCCAAAAGAGGTCTTTCATTGAGTTGAGTTGATCAGTAGCCTCTTCCCAGAAGTAAAGCGGGATTTCATGTGCAGCATGGTCACAACGGAAGCCATCGATATCAGCTTCTTTGATCCAAAATGCCATTTCCTCTATCATAGATCTTCGCGTGCCAGGATTGCGGTGGTCTAACAGTGCGATATCTGTCCAGTCTGCTTCGTAGGTGATGTTACCTAGGCTGTCTTTGGCGTAGTATTCAGGATGTGTTGTGATCCATGGATGATCCCATCCAGTGTGGTTGGGTACCCAGTCGAGGATGACGACCATACCCATGTCATGCGCTTGTTGGACGAGGGATTTGAAATCTGCCAAACTGCCAAATTCTGGATTGATGGCACTATAATCGGCGATGGCATAGTAGCTCCCCAGTGTCCCTTTTCGGTTTTTAAGGCTGATGGGTTGAACGGGCATGATCCAGAGCATTTCTACTCCGAGTTCTTTGAGACGAGGCAAATGCTGCGCAAATGCTTGGATCGTTCCTTCTGGTGTGGCTTGTCTGATGTTGACCTCATAGACTGCCATAGCAGCGGCACGTTCTGGGAAGGTGACTGTAGTGTCTTTGGTAGGAGTTGATGAGTCTGTAGTAGAGCTAGAGTTTTGTTGGCATGCTGCCAGCAAAACGAATAAGGCTATAATGTAGTTAATCTTGGTCTTCATGTCTGGTGTCTCAATCTGCTAAACAAAAGTTGCTGAGCCATGACTCAGCAGGTATAAAGAAATCTTGGTGATTGGACGTTGAAAACTAACCAATGATTAATAGTACTGTATTCAACGTCCAATCCTTATCCAAGATCGGGGTATTACTTTTTAGGAACTAAACTGATCGCTGCTCCTCCACCTGGTGCCAAAGTGAGCGTCAGGTTTGAAGTAGAAGTTACTTCCATTTCTTTGATTTCATAAGCTGACGGATTGGTCTGGTAGTGCGTATCTGCCGCATCTCCATAAATAGTCGCTGTGTAGGTCGTATTCGGGTCTAGGAAGGCAAAAGAGATGTCTAAGTCTCTACCTTCTTCGTTGGTGATCGATCCGAGGAACCATCTGTCTCCGTTTCTTTCTTGTCTCGCTACGGTTACGTAAGCACCGATTTTGCCATTTAGTACTTTGGTGGTTTCCCAGTCTGTGACGACATCTTTGATGTACTGGAATGCTGGATGACCCTCATAGTTTTTTGGTAGATCGTTGGCCATTTGCATCGGAGCGTAGATCACAGTGTAGAGTGCTAGTTCCTTGCCTATCGTACTTTGTACTTGCTCAGAAGTCGTTGCTACTTCTAGATCGAAAACACCTGGTGTGTAGTCCATCGGTCCCGCGAGTAGTCTAGTGAAGGGTAGTACCGTCACGTGGCTTGTAGGATTACCGCCCATAGCATTGTATTCCTGACCTCTGGCACCTTCTCGGGAGACCATGTTAGGATAAGTTCTTCTTTTTCCTGTCGCTTTGATGGGCTCATGTGCCACGATCATGGTTTTGTACTTTACTCCCATATCGATCACACGCTGAAAGTGGTTGACGAAGTACTGCCCGTGGTGGTAGATACCTGTTTTTGGTAAGGTGTCACCATTTTCTACATAACCCGTTTTGACGGCTTTCATGCCGTATTTGTTGAGGAAGTTGTAGGCATCATCGAGTTGCTCTTCGTAGTTTTCGATATCGGCACCTGTCTCGTGGTGACCGATGATGTAGACACCACGGTCTGCGGCGTATTTGCTCAACGCGTCTACGTCATAGTCAGGGTAGGGTTTGGTGAATTCAAATTTGGTACCGCCACCCATCCAGTTGCCATCCCATCCGTAATTCCAGCCTTCGACGAGTACGCCTTTGAATCCATTGGCCGCTGCGAAATCGATGTATTTCTTGACATTCTCTGTGTTGGCTGCATGTTTTGGTCCCTGGTGCCAAGTCCCTACGTTGATGAACATCTCCCACCATACGCCGACGTATTTGCCTGGTTCTACCCACGATACATCACCTAGTTTGTTTGGCTCGTTTAGGTTGAGGATCATGTAGTTGGTCATGAGGTCTCCTGGTTGCTCACCGATTTGAACAGTTCTCCATGGTGTTGAGAATGGAGCTTTCAAATAAGCTTTGACAGGGTTGGTTTTGCTGTAAGGAACCAAGTCACACTTGAGAGAATTGTCGCCTTGGTTTTTGATCACCATACTAGGATAATCGTATAGCGCCGCCTCATGGAGGTGTAGGTAGAGATCGTTGGTCGTCTCTAGTGTAAAGGGGGTGTGCACTCTCTCGATCTCGCTGATGGGAGAATTGGTATAGATGTATTCGTAGCGGTTGCCTGCATAGGCAGGAATCCACCATGCACTATGGTCGTCTGACATGTTGAACTCTGTGAGTTCGTCCATCACTTTGAATTCCTTGAGTGCGTCTTGACTTGGGAACTCGTATCTCATCGCGATTCCTTCGTCAAATGCTCTGAAGATAACGTTCAGTTTTAGCCCTTCTGGGTTTTGGAGGTTGATCGTGAGTTCGTTATAGTTGTTTCGGATGAGTCGCTGTTCGCCCCATGGTTGCTCCCAAGTGTCGTCAAATGTATTGGTACTGGTAGACAGGATGGTTAACCCTTCGTTGATGGCCATGCTATCGCCTAGAATGAAACCAAGTGCAGAGCTATCTATGACAGACTTGTTTTGGTAGCTGGAGTAGTAGGCAGGCTTACCTTCTTCGGTCAGATAGAAAGTGATCTTGGTGTTGTCGTTAGGAGAGCTTACCTCTGTCAAGGGGTTTTTCTGCTCTGGCTGGCAAGCAAATAACCCTGCTAGCAATGCGATAATAGCGATTCTTCTCATTGTTTATTTATTTCAAAAAAGTATAACCTGTTGAATTTTACTGGGCAGTTTGACTTTTTCCTTAGCCCCACTCATTCTTCTTGGTAGTATTTGTTCTGTTTTCTATGCTTAATTTAAAAACTATTGATCAGGTCAAGACCATGATATTTTGATTTCATTGATCCCTAGATTTATGTCTGTGTAAGGTAGTTTCGGTATATAATAGTCACTAATGCTATCCCCCAATGGATCAAAATCTGTCAAAGGGTGAATGAATCGGTAGTCTTCTTGGCCAGTTTTTAGGGTATTCAATTCTTTCATGTCATATCCATGGAAGTATATTCTAGCCTTTGAAAATACGGACTTATAATCTCCTTTTGTTTGGGTTAGCGTCAGCGTCTTTTGTTTTGGGCTAAAATGCATGGTTCGTTGATGAAACCCTCCGCCTTCAAAATCATAGCTCGTGCCATCGTCCTCATAGTATACAAAACTGTTGTCTGCTTCGCCATTATAGAGGTGGATTTCTAGTTGCTCATGAGGTGTTTCTTTGGTGGTACTGACTTTGGATTGCATCGGGATTATCGCAGATTCCTTGGCGAAAACAGGTAGTTTTTCGATAGGGCACTCTACGATGGTTTCTTTGCCTCCTTCGTAGCAGCTGTCTGTGAATAGGTCGTACCATTTCCCTTCTGGGAGGTAAATTTTTTCAATTACTTTTTGACTAGAAACAGGGGCTACCAAGATGGAATCTCCAAAAAGGAATTCGTTTTCATAAGCTTGATCGTAGACTTTCTCGTCATGTGTATAATCCATAGCGAGTGATCGATTGATCGGAATACCGCTCTCAGATGCTTCGTAGAACATGGCGTAGAGATAGGGCATCAGTCTGTATCGTAGATTGATGTAGTTTCTGGAGATTTCCTCCGTATGTTCGCCATATGCCCATGGCTCGCTGTCTCTGGTGTTGACGTTAGAGTGTCCTCTGAAGAATGGCGTGAAGGCTCCCATGGAGATCCACCGAGCAAAGAGTTCTTCGGTGGCATTGCCTACGAATCCCCCTGTATCGAATCCTGCAAAAGGAATCCCAGATAGTCCCATGCTATTGAGCATGCGCATGCCTAGCAGCATGTGTTCGTCTGAGGCGACATTGTCACCTGTCCAGACGGCAGCATAGCGCTGTATTCCTGCGAAACCCGCACGAGTCAGGTTAAAGGGGCGCTTGCCATTTAAGTTTTCTTTGGTACCCTCGAAAGTACTTTTGGCCATGAGCATCCCGTAGACGTTGCGGGCATTGCGCGTACTGGCACTGTCACCATCAAAATCAAATTCGATCAACTCAGGTAATGTTTGCCCCCAAGTGGCGATTTCGTTCATGTCGTTCCAGTAGCCTTCTATGCCAAGTGCTGTATAGGTTTTGAGCTGGTTTTGCCACCAGTCTCTCGCTTTTTGGCTCGTGAAATCAGGAAAGTGACACCATCCAGGCCATACCTGTCCTTCGTAGTTGGTGCCGTCAGGGTATTTGATGAAGAGGTCTTGTTCTAGTCCATTCTCGTAAGCTTCATATCCTTTTTCGATTTTGATCCCAGGATCACACATCACGACTACTTCAAAACCCAAGCTTTTCAGTTTGAGAATCATACTCTCTGGATCGGGAAATCTTTCACCGTCCCAAGTGAATATTTTGTACTTCTCCATGTAATGGATATCCAGTACGATGACATCTGCAGGGATTTCTTTGTCTCGAAAGTTCTGGGCAGTACTGAGCACCTCCTTGTCAGGATAGTAGCTGTAGCGGCACTGTTGGTAGCCTAGCGACCATTTGGGCGGCAAAGTCATTTTGCCAGTCAGCGTACTGTATGCAGATACAATCTGGGTTACACTGTCATCATGGATGAAAAAGTAGTCCATATCTCCTGCGTCTGCCGAAAAACTGGAAAATCTATTGTTGGATGCGCCGAAATTGAAATGAGTCTTGAAGGAATTGTTTAGGAAGATACCGTAGGATCGTCCGCTGTGTACACCTATATAAAAAGGGACGGAACAGTAGATCGGATCTGCCTCTGTGCCATAGCCGAAGTGATCTGTATTCCAGTTTTGGAAGCCCCAGCCGCGTTTGTTTAGTGGCCCGGTCTTTTCTCCTAAGCCTATGAATTTCTCCTCAGCTTGTAATTTTTTGTATGTAGTGACTTGCTCTCCTTGCCACGAAGTACCAAAAGCAGTATCGTCCTCGTTGAGGACATTTCCTTCCCTGTCAAGAAACCGGAAACGTAAAGGAGCTTTGCTGATTTCAAGCGAAATAAGTGAAGTGGATACTGTGATCGTATCGGTTTCTTCCTTGATTTGATGCAATGAGGATTGTGCTTGGCTCACGACACTATACTTGAGTTCGTTGAACTCATCGTTTTGCGTGATTCTAACTCTGATGGTAGAGGCAGAGTAGACCTGTACTTCGAACAGTTCTTGATCCGTCTTACCTACGAGCCCACATTCAGTAGTTTGATAGTTAGTCAGACTGCCCAATGCTGCGCTCCGTGATAGAGCCCGCTTCTCGCTTTTGTTTATAATCATGAGTCTATAGGGTTAACAAAAGCAGACAAGTGTTGATTTCAAGAAGGGAATAGTAATCTTTAAAAGCAAGGTAAAGCTAGAAATAGCCTATGTGTATTGCAAGGTGTTGCATGCAGAGGGTAGGGGTTTAAGTGGTTTTTTGACTGTTATATCACAGTTTTCATGCGAAATTATCGTTTGCAACCGTTTGCGGTGAAAAGCGAATTATTTTGAATATATCTAAGCTAAGGAGATGTTAAATCAAGGGTAATTCCAGATTTGAATCGATTGGACATCTCTTTTTGCACTAGATTTATCGAATTATTATTAGAATAAAACGTCACATCATGAATCAGTGGAAAGCATTATTATTTCTCATCAGTATAACTACTTTGTCAGCCTGTTCTGATCCACAGCCTACTGTATTGGATTTTTCTGATGGGGAGATAGATTACTCTGGAAGGATTGATAGCACCAGCGGAGTTGCTGCCGATTTATATTGGTCAGGTACTTCGATTAAGTTGGATTTTGAAGGAGAATCTATCTCTGCATTGATGCAGGATGAGAGAGGGGATAATTATTACAATGTCATTATTGATGAAGACAGTATGTATGTTTTGAGACCTGATACGACCAAAAAGTATTATCAGTTGGCGTCAGGTCTGTCTGGAGGGAAACATAGCGTTGAGTTGTTCAAAAGGACAGAATGGGACAGAGGGAAGACGATCTTTTATGGTCTCAAAATAGAGGGGGATGCGAAGGTGTTGCCTAAATCGAGGGAAGAGAAAAAGAAAATTGAGTTTTACGGTAACTCGATTACAGCGGGGTATGCTGTAGACGATTTCTCTGGGAAGGATCGTTCGGATAGTATTTTCACCAATCACTACTTGAGCTATGCGGCGATTACCGCTAGGCATTATGATGCTGAGCGTCATACGATTTGTAAGAGCGGTATAGGGATAACGATTAGTTGGTTCCCTATGATTATGCCTGAGATTTATGATAGAATCAATCCAGAGGATCCAAGTAGTTCATGGGATTTTTCACTGTATACCCCCGATTTGGTCGTGATTAATTTGCTACAAAATGACTCTTGGTTGGTGAATATGCCAGAGCGAGAGGAGTTCAAAACCAATTTTGGTGATACTGCTCCGACAGACGAATATCTGACTCAGGCGTATCAGGGTTTTGTGTCTCAGATCAGAGGACACTACCCTAGTGCAAGTATCATTTGTATGCTGGGTAATATGGATGCAACTCAAGAAGGATCGAAATGGCCTGGTGTTGTAGAAAGTGCTGTTGATGCGCTTCAGGACGAAAATATCTATACTTATTTTCAGCCTTTCAAAAATACAAGCGGTCATCCCTCGATCGAGGAGCAGCAGATCATGGCAGATGGATTGATACAGTTCATCGATGAGAATATTACTTGGTAGAAGGAGAGGAAAAGGAAGTCTACTTCTGAGTCGATCGTGTAGAGCCACGGACGATGATGTCGGTCTTTAGGACTTGATCCACAGGAGGTAAGTCTTCGTCTTTGGCCTCTAGTTCGAGTATCAATCGACGCGCTGCGGCTTTACCCATTTCTATTCCTGGCTGGGCGATAGAGGTCAGTTGTGGTTCGGTGAGCGAGGCGAATTGCCAGTTGCTAAACCCCATGATCGCGATATCTTCGGGGATTTTGAGTCCTGCATCTTTGATGGCTTTCATGGCACCATAGGCTGCCACGTCATTGTTGGCGAAGATTGCGTTGGGGCGTTCGGATAGTTTTAACAGTTCGTTGGTACAGCGGTATCCTTCTTCAAAATCCCCCTTGCCACAATACTGAACATAGCCTTCTTCAAAGTAGAGTTTATGTTTCTCTATGCCTCGTTTGTACCCTGCCAGACGCTGCTTGCTGATGTTGAGGTTTTGTGGACCTGCTAGATGTGCAATTCTTAGGTGATTTTCTATCACGAGGTGATCTACCGCCGACTCTGCACTTTCGAAATCATTGATGGTGATGGTGCTACAGTGGAGCTCGTCGGTGGGAACTCTGTCAAAAAACACCAATGGGATATTCTTTCGTTGTATTTCACGAAAGTGGTCAAAATTGGTCGTTTCCTTAGAATAGGAGATTAGCAGTCCGTCTACTCGGTGGGCCAATAATGCCTTGGTATCGATCACTTCTTTCTCATAATCTTCATTGGATTGACAAAACATAACTGTATAGCCTTTCTTATATGCGACCTCTTCTATACCTGAGATTACGGTCGAAAAGAAGAAGTGTACGATTTCAGGAATGATGACACCTATCGTATTGGTGCGTTTGCTCCTGAGACTCATGGCTATGGTATTGGGTTCATAGTCGAGCTTTTCGGCCAGTGCATTGACTAGGCGCTTTGTTTCAGGGCTGATGTCTGGATGATCTTTGAGTGCTCTCGAAACAGTAGAGGGCGATATGCCCAGTTCTTTGGCTAGATCCTTTATAGTGACGGCTGACTGTTTCATGGTATAGTTTAAATCACAATAATATCAGAGAATGTTCAATTATCAATTGTTGGGCATCCAGGTTTGGACTAGATGTAGTTAGTATTGAATATGTGGTTGTGTAAAAAGTACAATTTACGCTTATTAGTTTTGTATGTCCAAGAGATGTGTACTGAAAAAGGGTGTTTTTGAAAAATTCGTAAAAATTGTTGAAAATATTTTTTCACCGCAAACGTTTGCGGTTTCGGTTTCGGACGAAAAAGTGCTGTTCAGGACATTGAAAACTCTTGTTTGATAAAATATTATCGCTATAATTGGATGTTGACTAAAGTGAAGCATGTGTGAAGAAAGACTATCTCCCGCCCTTCATGATTAGTAATAACCTAATCTTTTGTTAAGAATTTTTTAATAATGCCATAAGTGAGATAAGTGTCGATTTCTAAGAAAGGATAAGTATTCTTTAAAAGCAGACTTAGAATAGTACAATTATTGAAAAACTTAATTATTTTAAAATCAAAGGTTATGAAAAACTATTACCTGTTTAATTTCAGGGGACTATTGGTTTTAGGCGCATTGCTGCTGACTACAGCGATACAAGTCTATGCACAAACCAAGGTCGTCACTGGAGTAATTAAAGATGCTGAGTTAGGAGATGCCCTCCCGGGTGTCAATGTCTTGATTCAGGGGACGCAAACTGGTACTGTATCCGATTTTGATGGGAGATATTCCATCTCTATTCCTTCGGATGAAACAGTTCTCGTATTTTCTTTTGTGGGATACCAATCTAAGGAGACTACTGTTGGATCGAGATCGAACATAGATGTATCCATGGACTATGATGTATCTGCACTCAATGAAATCGTCGTAATAGGATATGGAGAAGTAGAGAAGAAGGATGCTACAGGTTCTATCGTGGCACTGGGTAGTAAGGACTTCAACAAAGGAGCAATCTCTACACCACAAGAGCTAATCGTAGGTAAAGTGCCTGGTGTAGTGGTCACTACTGGAGGTGGTGCTGCGGGGACAGGTTCTACTATTAGAATTCGTGGTGGATCTTCTCTGAGAGCCAACAACGATCCGTTGATCGTAGTAGATGGTATGCCGCTAGAGAGTTCTGGTATATCTGGAATGGCCAACCCACTCGCGACCATCAACCCTAATGATATCGAAACTTTCACAGTACTCAAAGATGCTTCTGCGACCGCTATCTATGGGTCTAGAGCTTCTAATGGTGTGATTATCATCACTACTAAGTCAGGTGGAGGAGACAAACTCAAGTTCAGCTACAATGGCAATGTATCGATCGGTGTACCAGTTAAGACGCTAGATGTCTACAGCGGTGACGAATACAGAGCATTGATCCAAGATAGAATCACTAATCATGGATTGACGGACGTAGCGGATAATACGCTAGGTACTGCTAACACGAATTGGCAAGACGAAATCTATCAAAATGCGATTTCTACAGATCACAACCTAAGTGTATCTGGAGGAGGTGAGATATTGCCATATAGAGTGTCTGTGGGATATACCAATCAAGACGGTATACTCAAGAAGAACAATATGGAAAGAACCAGTTTGAACGTATTGTTGACGCCATCATTGCTCAACGATAACTTGAAACTGTCTATAAATGCCAAAGGATCCATCATCGAAAATGATTTTTCCAACCCAGACGCGATTGGTGCAGCGGTACAGTTCGATCCCACGCAACCGATCAAAAACGGAAATACGCGCTATGGCGGATACACCGCTTGGACGACTGACCCGAATGATATCAATAGCTTACCCATCACGATTGCAACGAGCAATCCAGTGGCGCAGCTAGAGTATCGTGACAACAAGGCGACAGGTAAAAGAATGATCTTAGGTGGTAAAGCGGAGTACAGATTGCCATTTGTGGATGGATTGAAAGCCACTGTCAACGTAGGGTATGACTATTTTAACTCCGTAGGGCATGATGTAATGGATACCTTGGCGTCATGGTCATACAGAGAGCCTAGCAATCAGGTGAAAAAATACGAGCAAACAAAGGAGAACTCTTTGTTAGATTTCTATCTCAACTATAACAAAGGGCTAGAGTCTATTGATAGTAAGATTGATCTGACCGGCGGGTACTCTTACCAGCATTTCTACAACGAGGGCTTTAGTAGCAACAGACCTGTTGCCATGACTGATGGTGTTTTTGAAGGAGCCAACAGAGATGATTATAAGAATGAATACTATTTGATCTCTTTCTTTGGTAGACTGAACTATACTTTCAAAGGTCGTTATCTTTTGACGGGTACGGTCAGACAAGATGGTTCGTCAAGATTCGGTGAAGACAACCGATGGGGGCTTTTCCCATCAGTAGCTTTTGCATGGCAGATCAAAGAAGAGAGCTTCTTGAGAGATGTAGATGCCTTGGAGACTTTGAAACTAAGAGTGGGCTGGGGACAGACAGGTCAGCAGGATATTGGGGATACCTACTATCCATATATCCCAACATATACGGGTAGTCAGACAGGGGCATACTATCAGTTTGGCAATAGCTTTTATCCTACGCAGCGACCAAACGCTTATGATGCCAATATCAAATGGGAAACGACTACCACGCAAAACATCGGATTGGACTTTGGGTTCCTAGATGGCCGAATCAGTGGTTCGGTGGATGTGTACCACAGAGAGACTGAGGATCTGATCAACGAAATTCCGATTGCGGCAGGGACTAACTTCAACAACTTCCTAGTGACTAACGTCGGTTCTTTGGTCAACCAAGGGGTGGAAGTAGCCTTGACAGGTGCGATTATTTCTACACCAGACTTGACATGGGAGCTATCTGGTAACCTGACATATAATGAGAACGAGATCACCAAGATGACACTCGTGGATGATCCGTCCTATACTGGAGCACCTACAGGTGGTATCAGTGGTGGTGAGAATAACAATATTCAAATCAACTCAGTGGGTAGACCGATCAATACTTTCTACATGTTCGAGCAGATCTATGATCAGAACGGCATGCCTATCGAAGGATTGTATGTTGACAAGACAGGAAATGGCGGAAATGTGTCAGGGGATAACCTGAACAAGTATTACCTCCAAAATCCAGCACCAGAGTATTTGATAGGGATTTCTTCTCGTGTTAACTACAAAGGATTTGACTTCTCGTTTTCGGGAAGGTTGAACTTGAATAACTACGTGTACAATAACAACGCGTCTAATCTTGGTATCTACCAAAACCTCTACAACCAAGCAGGCTACAACGCCAACATCTTGACTGATGTAGAGAAGACGCAGTTTATGACGGCACAGTATTGGTCAGATTTCTACCTAGAGAATGCTTCCTTCTTCAGAATGGATAACATCACCTTGGGGTACAGCTTTGAGAAGTTCTTCACGGACAAAGTCAATGGTAGAATATCCTTTACTGTCCAAAACGCATTTGTGATCACAGACTATACAGGATTGGATCCAGAAGTATCAGGAGGAATAGATAACAATCTCTATCCAAGACCAAGAACCTACATGGTAGGTCTAAATCTTAATTTCTAAGAATCGATTTAAAAGACAAAGAGATGAAAGAATCTAAAATAATATATACAGTAGTGCTTTTCGTAAGCATACTATTGGGTGGATGTGTGAATGACCTAGATGTCAGTCCGATCGATCCAGATGTCAATACGCCAAACAACGTGTTTGACAGTGAAGAAGCGTACAAAGAGGCATTGGCCAAGTTGTATGCCAGTTATGCTCTCAGTGGTCAACTAGGTAACGGTGGAGGAGATCCAGATATCTCTGGGATCGACGAGGGATTTGGTAACTACATTCGCCAGTATTGGAGTTTGCAGCAGTTGTCTACGGATGAAGCGATCATGGCATGGGATGATGCTACGATCAAGAATTTTCACTGGCAGACTTGGGCACCTAATGATACATTTATTGCAGCGATGTACTCTAGGATATTCTATACTGTGACCATCAGTAATGAATTCATTAGAAATGTAGATGCAGCCATAGGAGATGCGTCAGGGACGTTCAAGACGGACTTAGAAGCATACAAAGAAGAAGCGAGATTTATCAGAGCATTTTCTTATTGGCATGCGATCGATATGTTTGGCAATGTGCCTTTCGTGACCGAAGAGGATCTGCCAGGCGCTTTCTTTCCAGAGCGAATTTTGAGAGCAGATTTGTTCGATTATATCGAGACAGAATTATTAGACATAGAGTCTAAAATCACTGCAGTAGGTAACAATGAGTATGCACGTGCTGATCAAGGTGCAGTATGGATGCTGTTGGCTAAACTGTATTTGAATGCCGAAGTGTACACTGGTACAGAGAGAAATAGCGATGCACTGACTTATGTAGAGAAGATCATCGGTGGAGGTTACAGTTTGGAACCTGTATATGAGAACTTGTTTCGTGCGGATAACAACCTGAGCAACGAGATTATCTTCCCGATTGCTTTTGATGGACAGAATACACAGCAGTACGGTGGGATGACTTTTCTTCTCCACGCATCTGTAGGTGGCGATATGCCGCTCAACGGAATCGATGGTGGATGGGGTGGTATTCGTGCCATTCAAGACATGGTAGAGAAATTTGGCGTATCAGAGTCAGATTTTTCGACGGCTGACCCTGAGTTTACAGCCATCACGGACAAAAGAGGAATGTTCTACTACGATCCAGCGAGCTGGGAGTGGGACATCACCAACGTAGGTACTTTCACCCAAGGGATCGGTGTGACCAAGTTCAAGAATATCAGTTCGGATGGAGGAGAAGCGCCTAATGCACACCCTACTTTTGTGAGTACTGATTTGCCAGTATTTAGATTGGGAGATGCGTATTTGATGTACGCAGAGATCGTCGTAAGAGGCGGAGGTGGAGACATGGGGACCGCGGTAGGCTATGTCAATGAACTCAGAACGAGAGCCGGTGTAGGCTCTATCACTGCTGCAGATATGGATTTGGATTTCCTTTTGGATGAGCGATCTAGAGAGCTATACTGGGAAGGACACAGACGTACTGATTTGATTCGTTTCGGCGAGTTTACTGACGGTACAGAACACTGGGAGTGGAAAGGAAACGTTCAGTCTGGTGTAGCCACTGATGCTTATAGAGACCTTTTTCCTATCCCGTCCAATGACCTCAATGCCAACCCGAATTTGGAGCAAAACGATGGTTATCCGCAGTAAAGAAGTGGACGTGTCAGTTCGGCTGGCACGCTCATGCTATTCTTTATTATCAATCAAAGACTAAAAAGAAATAAGATGAAAAATTTTATATACATCACATTGACACTGTTGGTTGGCTTAGGGCTGGTGACAGGATGTGAACAAGAAGAGGCTAAAAAAGTAGTAGATCTATCTGGTGAAAATTCTGAAGCACCGATGATAGAGAATGCAGCGACAGGGTCAGCTGATCTTAGTATGGAGACGTCTGGTGACGTATTCGAAGTATTTAATTGGACGGCTGCTGACTATGGTCAAGCCGTGGCAGTAGGCTATGTCTTGAAAATGGATATAAACTCCGATTTCAGTACAGCAACCAATCTGATAACTACTGAAGAGTTGACCGCTAGTGTGACGGTCAAGCAGATCAACGACGCTGCGATCCTATTGGGTGCAGTGACAGGAGAGGAGATCGATATCTATATTAGAGTCGTGTCTCAGATCAATGGCGTAGATGAGTCAGCGATCGCATCGTCTGATGTAGTGAGAACGGTGACGCCTTATGAGGTTATCATAGACTACCCAGCGATCTACGTGCCAGGGGCGTATCAAGGTTGGTCTCCAGGTGCAGAAAACGGGAGGTTGTACTCGTATGACTTTGACGCAGTATACGAAGGAATCATTCGTGTCATCGACGCAGCTAATCCTACTGGAGATGTCAGTTTTAAGGTTACTCCTCAAGCTGATTGGTCACCTACTGCTTGGGGTGGTACATTGACTGCTGCAGGTACTGGGTACACTGGTGATCTTGATGCATCAGGTGGAGATTACTCAGTAGCGGCAGGCGTATATGCTTTTAAAGTAGATACTGAAGGTATGACTATTGAGATGACCAAAGTTGATGATTGGGGTATTATAGGTGATGCCACTCCAGGTGGATGGGATAACGATACTGACTTGATCTACAACGGCCAACTCAAAGTGTGGGAAATCACAGTTGATTTAGTAGTAGGAGGCCTCAAAATTAGAGCCAACGATGAATGGGTCTCTGACTATGGAGATGACGAAGCGGATGGTACGCTGGATGCAGGTGGAGCGAACATCTCTGTAACCGAAGCAGGCAGCTACACGCTACAGTTCGATTTGGAAGGCTTGACCTATACGATGACTAAAAACGAAGAATAGTTTATTGAGACTACCTCAGGATTCGTCCTGAGGTAGTTTTTTGCTTTTAGTAGGCTGATGCCTGTCTTACCCCACTTATAACTAAGTCTTTGTCAATAGTTCTTAGTTCTCATTACAACTATACAATTATTAAAAAAACATTTCTATGAAGATTCGGCTCCTAGTCTTTCTGATGTGCATGACCACTTGGTGTTATGGACAGTTTACTACCGATCCTGCGATACCTATTGCCGACCAACCGATGACCTTGACCGTCGATGTGACGGGGACGCCACTGGCGGACTATACTGATGATATATGGCTATGGGCTTGGGTAGAGAATGCCACCGCAGATGCCGATGCACCGACCAATGTCAATCCTGCTACCGATGATCAGAGTGATGCACTAATGACCAGATCTGATTCAGATGCCAACGAGTACACGATTACGCTGACGCCTACCACTTTCTTTGGCAAAGAAGCCAGCGAGATAGAAGAAATGGGCTTTTTGCTCAAAGGCCGTGACTGGGCCAATGGCCAAACGCCAGACTATGCTATAGAGATTGTCTCTAATCAGTTTGTAGTCAAAATAACTACGCCCAATACGAGTACACTGCTAGTGGATGCAGGAGAGACGATATCCGTGGCAGCTTCTGCCAGTGCCGCTGCTACACTTACGCTAAAAGTAGATGGAGTAACTGAAACGACTGTACCCAGTGCTACCGAGTTGACTTATGATTTGACCGCTCTAGCTAGTGGTACTCATAGAGTGACCGTCATGGCTGACAATGGAACAGACCAGTCTGCAGATGAATTTACCTACACGGTTCGTGGGGTGACTGTCGAGCAAGAAAGACCTACAGGAATAGTCGACGGGATCAACTATCACGCTGCTACAGATAAAGTAACCTTGTCGGTATGGGCGCCCCTCAAAAGTTCAGTTTACGTGGTGGGAGAGTTCACCGACTGGCAAGTAGATGCAGCCTTTCTGATGAAGAAAGACGGAGAGCATTTTTGGCTCGAAGTGGATGGCCTCACAGCTGGTAAAGCCTATGGCTTTCAGTATTTGGTAGATGAAACGATTTGGATAGCCGATCCTTATGCAGACATGATTTTGGATCCAGATGATGTCTGGATCATTGATGATTCCTATCCCGATCTGATAGATTATCCAGCGGGGGCGATGCATGACAACTGGTATGAAAACAGGGTAGCGGTCTTGGAGACAGGGCAGAGTGAGTATGTATGGACTGATAGCAACTTCGAGCAGCCCGACAAAGAAGATTTGATTATCTATGAGTTATTGGTTCGAGATTTTCTTGGAGAGGAAAACATGAACTACCAAGCACTCATCGATACACTGGATTATATCCAAGGTTTAGGTGTCAATACCATCGAACTGATGCCGATCATGGAGTTCAATGGGAATGATAGCTGGGGCTACAACCCGACGTTTATGTTCGCTGTAGATAAAGCCTACGGTACAAAAAATGACCTAAAGGAATTTATCGACGAAGCACACGGTAGAGGCATGGCGGTCATACTAGATATGGTGATGAATCAAAACGATATCCCATCACCCTATGCACAGATGTACTTTGACTATGATGCCTTTGCACCGACGGATGAGAATCCATGGTTCAACAGGGTACCAAAGCATCCTTACAACGTATTTGCTGATATCAACCATGAAAGCAGTTATACGCAGACATGGTTGGACTCGATCAATCACTATTGGATCAAGGAGTTTCATTTTGATGGCTATCGATTTGACCTATCCAAAGGCTTTACGCAAGTGGATTCTGGAGATGATGTAGCCAAGTGGGGCAACAAGGACGATAGCCGCATCGCGATTTTGAAGCGAATGGCTGACCAGATTTGGGCGCATTCGCCGGATGCCTATGTGATCCTAGAGCACTTTGGTGACAATGACGAAGAGACCATTCTTGCAGACTATGGCATGATGCTTTGGGGCAATAGTCATGGAGACTTTAAAGAGGCGAATCTGGGCTATGCCAGTGGTAAGTCAGTAGAATGGGCTTATGCTGGCACACGGGGCTGGCAAGACAATCATGTGATTGCTTACATGGAGAGTCATGACGAGGAGCGCCAGATGTTTGATATGCTAACCTATGGTAGCAGTGATGGCAACTACAGTACACGTGACTTGAAAAGCGCGGCAGATAGACTCAAAATGTCAGCGACGTTTTTCTTCAATATCCCTGGGCCAAAGATGCTGTGGCAGTGGGGCGAGTATGGTTATGACATCTCGATCGAAGAAAACGGCAGGACAGGTAGAAAACCTGCTCATTGGGAATATCTAGAAGAGGCCAATAAAGCGAGTGTCTATCAAACTTACAAGGAAGTACTGGCACTCAAGGATCGTTATCATGTCTTTGCAGATGGAGACTTTACTTGGCAGCCAGATGGAGAACTTAAGGCCATTCACCTGTCGAACGCCGATACGAGTGTGGTGATCCTGACTAATTATGGATTGAAATCTCAGTCTATCGCTCCGGAGTTCCAGCATACAGGTACGTGGTACGATTTTTTTACGGGAGACGAACTAGAGATAGATAATCTCAATATTGAATTGATCTTTGATCCAGGAGAGTATCACATCTATACCGATCACAAACTACATACACCGGATATCGATGTGGTATTAGGTGTAGCAAGCGTGGGTAACGAAGGGATGGAGGTGTATCCAAACCCATCGAGCAACCAATTCAAAGTGGACTTAGGATCGTCAGGCTGGAATCAGTCAGCGGTCAACTGGTCACTTATCGATATCTTAGGCAGGACAGCGTTAGCAGGCAGCGGGCAGGTGCAAGATCTTTCTATCCCTGTGCAGCAGATTCGTAGCGGAGTGTACACACTACGGGTGTCGCAGGGTACACATGTGCTACAGCGTAAAGTCATTGTACAATAAATCCATAAGCCAAAATCTATCATGATGAAATTTCAATCCGCAATCAATATTGGTCTTTCTGCTCTAATTCTCTTATTTTCTTGTCAACAAACGGATCAGAAAATGCCAGAGACCATGAAGCAAAAAGAAGACTACAACAACGCAGTATTCTACGAAATATTTGTGCAGTCCTTTGCCGACTCTAATGGTGATGGGATCGGAGACATCCCAGGGATGACTGCCAAGCTGGATTATCTAGACGACCTTGGGGTCAATGCGATATGGCTCATGCCTATGTCACCTTCGCCGAGCTATCACAAGTATGACGTGATAGACTATGTAGGAATACATCCAGATTACGGGACGATGGAGGATTTTAAGGTTTTTATCAAAGAAGCACACGCAAGAGACATTCGCGTGGTGATGGATTTTGTGATCAATCACAGTTCGTCCGAGCACCCGTGGTTTTTGGATTCCAAAACAGGAAAGGATGCCAAGTATAGAGACTACTATGTGTGGGCTGACAAGGATTCTATCGCAGAACAGATCGCCAAGAAAGAGACTTCTTTTGACTCTGATAATATTCGCCAATGGCACCCCGTTACGGAGGAGGATACCGTTTCGGAGCATTATTATGGATTCTTCTACGGAGGGATGCCAGACTTCAACTACGATAACCCTGCGGTTCGCAAGGAGTTTTATGATGCAGGTAAGTTTTGGTTGGAAGAGATTGGTGTAGATGGCTTTAGACTGGACGCAGCAAAGCATATTTATCCAGACGATAGAGCGGAGGATAGCCATGCGTTTTGGAAGGAATTTAAGTCCGAAATGGAAAAGGCCAACCCAGATGTCTATCTCATCGGGGAAGTTTGGTCAGATGCCAAAAATGCCTCGCCTTATGCAGCAGGCTTTACTTCTCTGTTCAACTTTGACCGTGCTTTTAGTATCCTAGAGTCGATTAATGAAGGAGAACAAAAAGCCGCACAGATCGCTGGTCATGGCTATGAAATGAATGCAGATGTACATGTCGCAGATGTGATCAACGAGTCGCTACCATGGTTCAAGAACTACAACAAGGATTTCATTGAAGCGAGTTTCTTGAGCAATCATGACCAAAACCGCGTGGGTTCTGTGTTGGGAGGAGATAAGGAGAAGATTAAACTTTCTGCAGCGATCTTGATGACACTACCGGGTACACCCTATATCTACTATGGCGAGGAACTAGGGATGCTAGGGATGAAGCCAGACGAGAACATCCGAGAGCCTATGCTGTGGGATGTGAAAGCCAAAGATAGCTACCGTACGACATGGATGACGCCAGCGTATAGCACAGAGAAGACGGTCACGCCAGCTTATATACAGCAGAAGGATTCCCAGTCGATCTACTCGGTGTACAAGGAACTGATAGCACTAAAGGAGACTGATTTATTCTCAAAAGGGGATATCAAGAAAGTGGAGACAGAAGATAACGCGGTATTGGCTTTTGAAAGAAACTACGAAGAAGAGAAAGCCATCGTCTATCATAATCTATCTGCAAAACCCGTAACTCTTCCCTACGATGCAGTAGGGTATGAGGTAACGTGGAGCAACGGAAAGACAGATGTCAGTAGCGAAGGAATACAGTTAGGAGCTAGAGCGAGTGTAGTGCTCATCAAATGATATATAGTAATTAGTCTAAGTTTTGAGCCACCCAGACGGGTGGCTTTTTTTTTGGTCCTGTATTGAAAAAGGGTTGTAGCAGTTAGCCATTTAATCATAATGAAACCTACACTTGGCTATATGAATTTCATCATCTTTCACTTGATATATGAGTCTATGCTCACCATCAATGCGTCTTGACCAAAACCCTTGAAAATTATGTTTTAGTGGCTCTGGTTTCCCAATTCCAGTATAAGGCTCACGAGAAATAGCTTTTAGTAAATCATTTATTTTCTTGACGTATTTTTTGTTCGTTTTCTGCCAATACAAATAGTCTTCCCAAGATTCGTCTACGAAAATGAATTTCATTAGGACAAGAGGTCTTTTTCAAAGGAATCTTTACTTTTTAATTTTTCAATTGCTGAATCCAGTCGCTTCTTATTGGTAACGGATGACATTTCATGTTGCGTCGCACACAAGGAATTATATTCGTCCAGTGACATAACGACGATCCCACTGTCTTTGCCTCGATTTATAATCAAAGTTTCAAAATTATCAATGACACTATCCACGTAGTGTTTTATGTTTTTTCTAAAATCTGATAATGTAGCTATTAACATGATTTTTATATTTAGTACGTTATTGTGTACAATAATAGGTGTGTAATAATGAAATTCAAAATAGTATTCATCAGTTTGTGTCGGTAAACCAAACACTCGACTATTCTCAAAGGTTAGCGATTCCATATATTAGGAGATTTTAACTATTCTGAATCTCCGAATAGGGATGCGATTTTTGTTACCAAGTCTTCACCATGGATGTCCTTGGCGAGGATGATGCCTTCTTGGTTGATTAGGAAGTTTTTGGGTAGTGCCGTGACTGAGTAGTCTTGGCTGCTTTGCGTTTGGTAGCCTTTGATATTGGAGACGTTGATCCAGTTGCGGTTGTCTTTGTCGAGCGCTTTGACCCACGCCTTCTTGTTGTGCTCCATCGCTACGCCGTAGATTTCAAAGCCCTGGTCTTTGTACTGGCTGTAGAGCTTTTGTAAAGTAGGGTTCTCTGTGCGACATGGCGAACACCAGCTTGCCCAAAAATCTATCAGTGTGTAGGTCTTTTTGGAGGAATGCAGAGAGATAGTAGTGCCAGTTGTGTCCTGTGCGAGTATATCTTTCGCTGGACTGCCGATGGCGATGCGTTTCATTTTTTCTACCGTTTCGGTGACATAGGATGCTATAGTTGAGTTGGGGTACTTGGTAGCAAAGGCAGCCGCAATACTGTCGTAGAAAGGGATGTCTTGGTCATTGGTCCATCGGATAGTAGATGGATAGATCGCGAGAGATGTACCCATTTTTCGAACGGCATGGACTAAGGTGTCGCGATAGGCTTGTTCAGCATGCAGTTGTTGACGGCCTAGTTTTTCGATCAAGTCGGCATCTGCGGGGTTGTTTTGATCACGGAGTGCGTAGAGTTGCTCCCGGACAGGGTAGACTGTTTTTTGGAGTATTGATTTTCGGAATTGCTCGTATGCTTCGTACTGATCAGTGTCCTCTGATCCTGCTACAGCATAGTTTGATCCAGAGATTTGGACTTTGATGTGCTGGCCTGAGTCTGCCAAGATTGGAATCTGTAAGTCTCCAGCCTCTAGGATATAATAGTGTGGAGGGAGGTCGTAGTTTTTGAGTACACTAGTTCCTTGTCCTACTAGGAGTGTATCGACAAGCGCACGTTGCTGCTGCACCGGATTGGTTACTTGGTAGAGCAGTGCATCGTTTGACAGACCTGTTACTTCGAGAGAAAATACTGAAGAGGCTGACTGATCACTGGACGTGCATGCGGAGAAATAGACAAGGACGAGGAGGAGTAAGAACGAGGATGTTTTTGATGTCATATACTTGTAATAATTCTTGTTTTTAGGTTACTACGAAAGTAAACCGCTTTGAATCAATGTTTACATGATTTTTTTTGAGATGCTACTGCGCGCAACCATTCCCATCCATAAAGAGCCGTTGGTGTGATCTTCTTCTTTTTACCTTCCAGACCCTATACTGAATATTGATATCTACTATTATATTTGGATACCCAAAAATGATAGTATGAATGTAAAAGATGAGCTCCGTTTTGACGATACGGAAATTGCCTTTGGTGACAAGAGTAACTTTGATCTAAAGCGGATGTATTTTCTATTTTCAACCATGAATAGTCCTGTGATTGCCAAGACAGGGATTTGGTTGACCCAGGTGGCGCTAGGTATTCATCTACCCATCAAGTTTTTTATCAAGAAGACCATATTTGCACAGTTCTGTGGAGGCGAATCTTTGAAGGATTCTATGAAGACCGTAGAGAAGCTTGGCGCGTCGAATATTCATACCATTTTAGATTACTCTGTAGAGGGGGAGAGTAAAGAATCTGTTTTTGATCAAAACAAAGAGGAGATCATCCAGTCGTTGCGCCTCTCGAACCAGTCGACACACATTCCTACGGGTGTCATGAAATTGACAGGATTCGTATCCTTCTCGCTATTGGTCAAGCGTCAGCAAGGCAAAGCTTTCGATACCAAAGAGGAGCAGCGTTGGCAGCAGTTTCTAACGCGGGTGGATGAGATCTGTAGCTTTGCGGTGAAGAGTGGTAAGTACCTCTTTATTGATGCGGAAGAGTCTTGGATTCAGGAGCCTATAGATGAGATCGTCAATGACATGATGCGCCGATATAATCAAGACAAGGTCTATATTTTCAATACCTATCAGATGTATAAGAAAGCTTCGTTGGCTAATCTGAAAGCCATACATGAGGTAGCGAAGACTGAGGGATTCAAAATAGGTGCAAAGCTCGTCCGTGGCGCATACATGGAAAAGGAGCGTGAGCGTGCCGAGGAAAAAGGCTATGATGACCCCATACAGCCGAGCAAGGCAGCTACCGATCAAGCCTACGACGAGGCTTTGGCGTATTGTGTGGAGCACATCGATAATATCTACCTCTGTGCAGGCACGCACAACGAGCAAAGTTCTAAATACCTCACCGAACTGATGGCTGATCATAACTTAGCCAAGGACGATCCGAGGGTTTTTTATGCACAGCTCTATGGGATGAGCGACAATCTGTCCTACACACTGGCACATTTTCAATACAATGTAGCCAAGTACGTGCCTTATGGTCCTGTGAAGAAAGTGCTGCCGTACCTCATGCGCAGAGCAGCAGAGAACACCTCTATCGCAGGGCAGAGCAGTCGTGAGTTTCGGTTGGTCAAAAGAGAGATGAAACGCAGGAAAACAAAGTAATCCGAGAGATAGCCTGCTTTTGCTTGACAGCAAAGGTAAAAAATCGCTATCTTCCGATTTTTTAGTATGAGTAACGATTAGATGGTAAGAGAGAAACGAGAAGCCAGCCTACTGGAGGCATTTATACCCATCCTATTTCTGATTATATTTCTAACCATCAATGTGGCGGTTTTTGGTGATGCCGCTCTGGACGGATCCAATCAGATTGTACTCATTCTTTCTGCGGCAGTGGCTTCACTGATGGCTATTCGACTAGGTTTTAATTGGGACGAAATCCTTGGGGGGATTACCAAAAGTATCCATTCGGCCATGCCCTCGATTCTTATTTTACTCATGATAGGTTCGTTGGCAGGGAGTTGGTTGATCAGTGGTATCGTACCAGCGATGATCTATTATGGCTTGTTGATATTAAATCCTACGATATTCCTGTTTGCGGCCTGTGTGGTGTGTGCGATCGTGTCCATGGCGACTGGTAGCTCGTGGACTACTTCGGCGACTGTCGGTATTGCTTTGATAGGGATCGGGCAGACGATGGGGATTCACGAAGGTTTGGTGGCAGGAGCGATTTTGTCAGGGGCTTACTTTGGAGACAAAATGTCACCGCTATCGGATACTACCAATCTCGCACCAGCCATGGCGGGTACAGATTTGTTTACGCATATCCGTTATATGGCTTACACGACGGTACCGTCCATAGTGATCACTTTGATTGTGTTTTTGGTGTGGGGATTTACTTTTGATTCGGCATCAGGTGATTTAGGAACCGCTTCTGTACTGAGTGCCATCCAAGAAAAATTTTACATCTCATGGGAACTCTTCATCGTGCCTGCACTGGTGATATTCATGATTGTTCGCAAGGTTCCTGCCTTGCCTGCTCTGTTGATTGGAGCTTTGTTGGGGATTGTGTTTGCACTCATCTTTCAACCCAATATAGTCGCTGAAGTATCAAGCTATGATGGCGCCAGCTGGAAAGTGATGTTCGTCGGCAGTATGAAAGCCCTCTATGGGTCAGTAGGGGTCACGACCTCACATGAGATGGTCAACGAACTGCTGAGTTCTGGCGGTATGTATGGTATGCTCAATACGATTTGGTTGATCATCAGTGCCATGGTATTTGGTGGTGTGATGGAGAGCAGCGGCATGCTGAGACGCATCGCACGTGCCATCATCTCAGTGGTCAACTCTACAGGGTCGTTGATCGCCTCTACGGCGGGGACATGTGTGTTCTTCAACGTTACCGCATCGGATCAGTATCTGGCGATCGTCGTGCCAGGACGGATGTATGCTGATATATACAAAGACAAAGGCCTAGCGCCAGAAAATTTGAGTAGGACATTGGAAGACTCGGGGACAGTGACTTCTGTACTGATTCCATGGAATACTTGTGGAGCCTATCACTCATCCGTTTTGGGTGTGGGTACACTCACGTTTGCACCTTACTGTTTTTTTAACATCATTAGCCCATTGATGACCGTGCTGTTTGGATACCTGAATATTAAGATTCGCAGACTGACCAAAAAAGAAGATTGATGGAAGTAAGAAAAATAACAAAGCAAGAAGTAAATGATCTGCCACTCATCAAATATGAGGGCGAAAGCATCATCATCAATCACCCAGATGATGTAAAAGAAGCTGCTGAGTACCTCAGCCAATATGACCTGTTGGGGTTCGATACCGAGACCAAGCCTGCTTTCAAAAAAGGGCAAGTGCACCCTGTAGCGCTCCTACAGCTTGCCACGCCTGATAAAGTCTATTTGATCCGTCTGCTACAGACGGGGCTGCCGCAGGAGATTATCGATATTTTTGAGAATCCAAACATCACGATCGCGGGTATAGGGATTCGTGATGATATCAAGGATTTGAAAAAAATCAAGGAGTTTAAACCCCGTGGGTTTGTCGATCTCAACGAGAAGGCGAGACAGCTAGGGTTCGAAAGCATCGGTGCACGCAACTTTGCTGGGATGTTCATGGACGGACGCATCTCTAAGGGGCAGCAGGTCTCCAACTGGGAAAACGAAACGTTGACGGATGCCCAGATCAGTTATGCCGCGACGGATGCTTGGATATGCATAGACGTATTCGAGCAGATGGACGAGTTAGAAGATAAATAGGCATAGCGTGAGCCACCCAACCAGATTTCTCCAATCATTAGCGTTGCGCTGCAAGGAGCAGTTTGAAGAAAACTGTGGCGCGCTGCATGTGATTTTTCCTAACAAACGTGCCGGGCTGTATTTTGCGAGCTATCTGGCAGAATACTATGACAAGCCGGTTTGGTCTCCAGTCATCACTTCCTTTGAGTCCTTCGTAGAGGAGCAGCAGGACAAGAAGCTAGCCGACGAACTACAACTCAGTTTCATCCTCTACAAAGCCTACAAAATCCTCGTGCCGAGTGCTGAACCCTTCGATGCGTTTTTGCCGTGGGGTGAGATGATTCTCAAGGATTTCAATGACATAGACAATTACCTCGTAGAGACGGAGCATATTTTTAGCGTCATCAAATCCCAAAAGGAGCTGGACGACTCCTTCCAGTTTCTCTCCGAGGAAGACAAAAAAATCATACAAGGCTTTTGGCAAGGGTTCCTGCCAGAGCCGGACAAGAAGCAGACGGAGTTTATCAAGACTTGGTCTATTCTCGATCGGCTGTATGTGCAGTTTAACGAACTGCTGGCGGAACAAAACCTGATCTACAAGGGACGGTTGTTTCGAGACTTTTGCGAACAAAATGATGTGCTAGAGCAGCGTCAAGTCTGGTTCGCAGGCTTCAACGCCCTCACCAAAGCTGAAGAGCAAATCATCAAGGGATGTTTGGCGGGAGGTAACAGCGATATCTTCTGGGAGATCGACCAATACTACTACCAAAACGAGTTTCAAGAAGCAGGACTGTTTTTTAGAGCGTACGGTCAGGATGATGTGTTGGGGCCATCTATCAAAAGGGATGTGATCGAACAGCTCAACAGTCCAGACAAACGAATCGAGTTGGTCTCAGCACCTTTGAAGATGGGGCAGATCATGGCTGCCAATCAAAAGCTAGATGAACTAGCCGCCAGCCCCGAGGGACTCAAAGACACGCTAGTCATCTTGGCTGACGAGTCTTATCTGCCCAATCTGCTGGATAAGCTGCCAGCGTCTGTGAGCAAAGTCAATGTGACCATGGGCTGGTCTATCGGTCATGCGCGCTTCTATATCTTGATGCAAAAGATCATAGCACTAAAACTAAGCCTGACCCACCATCAGAACCGACAGCTCAACTACAAAGAAATCCTGTCGATCTTGGCATTCAATGACCTGCTGGGGATAGACAAGGCCTCAGTAGATGCTTTCGTAGCGCACAGCACAGAGAACAACCGCTTCTATTTCAGCCTTCAGGAAGTGGAGGTATTGCTGCCCGTACTGAGCCAACTGCTTCGGCCTACCGATGAGACCAATGAGTTCTTACAGATACTGGTGGATTATATCCATGGCTTAGACATGAGCCAACTACAGGAGTTGGACAAGTCTGTGGCAGTGGCACTGCATGCGACATTCAAGCGACTGGCGCAGGCCTCTGAGCAGTATCAGGTAGCACTGCAGATGGTGTCTCTTCTGCGTTTGTTCAAGAAGCTCGGCAACACGATCAAGCTCCCCTTCACGGGAGAGATCGATGGGGGCTTGCAGGTCATGGGGATACTGGAGACGCGTAACCTGAGCTTTACCAACGTACTCATACTGGGGATGAACGAGGGCTCTTGGCCCAAGGATTCGAGCCAGTCGTCCTTTGTGCCCTACAACATCCGA
Organism: Reichenbachiella agariperforans; assembly: GCF_900142205.1. Classification (GTDB taxonomy): domain Bacteria; phylum Bacteroidota; class Bacteroidia; order Cytophagales; family Cyclobacteriaceae; genus Reichenbachiella; species Reichenbachiella agariperforans. Next base: position 967,863 of record NZ_FRAA01000001.1, on the reverse strand, counting down.
AAGGCATTTGACCTCCCGACGACCGAGCATCAGGACGCCATGCAGGCCTATTTGTTTTACCGCTTGCTACACAGTACAGAGAACCTATGGGTAACCTACAACAACATCACGGAGTTCAACAAAAATGGAGAACTCAGTCGGTACATCCAGCAGTTGAAACATGAGTCAGCGATCCAGTTCGCCGAAGCATCCGTGATGACACATGTGCAGGCCGAACCTGCGCACGAGATTACTAAAACCAAGGAAGGTGAAGCGCTGGTGCAGCTCAAGAGGTATCTATTGGGGAGTGAAAACCCAAGGCGGCTTTCACCCTCTGCGCTGAACACCTACATCGATTGCAGTTTAAAGTTTTATTTCAAATACATCGAGGAGATCTACGAGCCTAAGGAGATCAAAGAGGATATAGATCCGTCACTCCTGGGCAACCTGCTGCATACCGCCATGGAGTACCTCTATGAGGGTACAACGGAGCTCACGACCGATACCATCGCGACACTGGAGAATGAAATAGAGACAGCTGTCAAAAGTTCTTTTGTGTTTCATAAACTGGAAGTCGGAGAGGGGCAGCGTACCATAGGGAGACAGTTGATTGTACTCGAAGTAGTCAAGAAATTCGTCGTGGAGATATTGCGAGCAGATGGACGCTATGCGCCATTCGATATATTGGCACTGGAGTCCACAGACTACCTAGTCGACTACCCGATAGAGACAATGGAGGGCAGTGCCAAAGTAGCCCTCAAAGGTGTGATCGATCGGGTGGATCAAAAGAACCAGCACATCCGAATCGTGGATTATAAATCGGGTCGGGACGAGCGAGACTTTAGTGGCATCCCTGAGCTGATAGATGGCGACTCTGCCAATAGAAACAAGGCAGTTTTTCAGCTATTCTACTATGCCATGCTCTACAAAGAGAATCATCCAGATTCGCAGTTGCCGATACAGCCGCTGATGTACAACAGCAAGGACCTCTATCAGCGGGATTTTGATGGACAGATCCGACAAAAGAAAGGTACAGATCGCAAAGCACGAACAATCATGAACTACCAGGAGGTAGAGGAGGAGTTTCGTGAGGTCTTAGAAGGCCTGCTAACCGAGATTTTCAACACCTCCGTCAATTTTACCCAAACCGATGACACGAAGAAGTGCCAATATTGCCCCTACATCCAAATCTGTAGACGAGCCTAGCATAGTCAAGAAATACACGGTCAAGGGAAGCGCGAGATAAGCATCTATTCACCTGACGCACTACTCGAAACCCGAATAGCTCCTCCGTCAGGTTTTTGGAGCGATCAGCGCCTTGTTCGTCTTGTCACTTTCGATCTATTACCCTATTTTACTTTCTAGTATAGTTCAAAGCATTCTCGATCAAGTTCATTGATGGAGAATGCTTTGAGAAGAAAATAATTAAAAAATATAATCCGGATATGTGACACCATGTCACATATCCGGTTGTTATGTTCCACTACTGCAACTCGAATAACCACCATGAAAACAACATTTAGGATAGTTGGAATACTCGGAGGAATAATTGGAGTTTTTGTAATCATCTTCCTAATCATTATTTTCTCAACATTTCCAGATATGTGTGGGAACAGAATTTCAAGAACCATTGAATCCCCTAAAAAAGGGTGGAAGATTGTGGTATTTGAACGTGATTGTGGGGCAACCACGGATTTCTCCACACAAATTAGTATTCTACAGGCTAACCAAGAACTTCGTAACGAAGCTGGCAACATTTTTACCGCCGATAGTGGACACGGTAACGCTGAGATCAGTAAGTATGGGCTGATTTATGTCGAACCACATTGGTTGAACTCTAGAACAATCTTGATTAAGTACGATTCCATGGCAACTGTTTATGAACAAGAAGATAGTTTTAACGGCATAACGATCAAATACGAAAAGGTGAAAAGAGGAACATAACAAACTGTATGAGGCATGTGCTTCGTGCTTTCTACAAACTGCATTAGAACTCGACCGTTTCGTCTGCCGCCGAGAAAGTTTTGAGTTGTTTGCAGACTTCAGCTCGCGGGATTTTTCACTTCAGAACGCACTACATTCTACAAACTTTGGAAGCACCGGCAGACTTCACTATTTTAGTGCTGTCCACAGAGTGAGAGCACACGCCTCATACATGGTCGTTAGAGACAATTGCACCTTGAAAACAATCTCCCTTCCAGAACAATTAATTATCAATAAAGGCTCAAGCGTTGTAGCCTTCGATTACCAAGTGGAGCAAGAATCGACCAAACAGCAAGTAAACCTATCTATGAATACCTTCAGTTTCCTGACCGAAGGGAATAAAGAGGTTTACTCAGATACGAAATTTAGTGCCATTTCGAATAGCGAATTCCTTTTAATGAAGTCAGGTAAGTGCCTTATGACGGAGAAATTTACCGATACGCTGAAAAGGTATAGAAGCATTCTTTTCTTTTTCACGGATGAAGCTCTGCTACGCTTTATAAGGAAATACTCAATTGTGCTATCCAAGATGACAGAAAGGAAATCAGTTCAATCCATTAAATATGATGATTACCTACGATCTTTTGCTAAGAGTCTTGCTCACCTAGTCAACCTATCTTCTGTTCACAGGGATAAAGTTCTACAAGTGAAGTTTGAGGAGCTCATGCTGTATCTGATTGATAAGGAGGGGGTGGAATTACTCTCTTCATTCGTAATTAGTACAAACGAACATGAACATCACTTTCAGGAAATAGTAGAAAACAACAAACTCAACCGACTAACAATCAATGAACTCGCCTTCTTGTGCAACATGAGTATATCTACTTTTAAGCGAACATTTGAGAGACAATTTCATACTTCTCCAAGTAAATGGTTTCAGGAAAGAAGGTTAGAATATGCCGCCTTGTTACTTAAAAGCGAGGGGAAAAGACCCACCGATATTTATTTACAAGTTGGCTATGACTCACTGACCAACTTTATTCAAGCCTTCAAATCCAAGTACGGAATGACTCCAAAGCAATATCAATTGGATTGAGCTTTTAGCAATACTTTTTGAGCCAGCTCAACTAACGGCACTGTTGAATTAGAAATGATATTTGTCCACGAATTTAAAATATACAATTATGAAAAAGATAATCTTATCGGTTGCCTTTGGCATCATCACTCAAGTGTCATTTAGCCAATCAACATTTACTTTGACAAGTCAGAATCTTGGAGGACAAGCAACTTTAACAGAAGAGTTTAATGGTTTTGGTTGTGTAGGCAAGAACGAGTCGCCTCAATTAACATGGAAGAATGCTCCTGCAGGAACTCAAAGCTTTGCCGTGACGATGTATGATCCAGATGCTCCAACAGGAAGTGGGTGGTGGCATTGGGTAATGTTTGATATCCCGTCGGATATAAACGAATTAGTTAGTAATGCTGGAAATGTCTCGGCCGACCTTGCGCCAAAAAATGCTATTCAAAGTATCACCAATTATGGAGCTAAAGGATATGGCGGTCCTTGCCCACCCGAAGGTCATGGACTACATAAATATGTAATTACCGTATATGCCTTAAAAACAGCAAAGCTAGGCTTAGATGAAAACACAAATCCGGCAATAGTAGGATACTATCTATGGAGCAATACTATAGCGAAAGCAAGCATAATCACCTACTATCAAAGAGAGAAAAAGTAAAAGTCTCTAACAAACGATAGGGCACATGGTAGACACTCAGGCTAAATGCCCTCTAACGAAAAACGGTCTCACAGCAGTGAGACCGTTTCATGGTCTGATACTAAACATTGCTGATGATACCGGCCAGTTCCTCAAAACTGACATCATCGCTATTGATGATTCGTGCACAACACTTCTTGGGGAGGGTCCCAATACCAACAAAATAGAAGGAGAATAAGAATGATACAATACAAAATTGATAACATCAGAAAAGAAGAATATCAGGAAGTTGTAAATGTTTGGGAAGCCTCAGTTAGAGCAACTCATGATTTTTTGAAAGAGGAGGATATTGAATATTTCAAACCCTTGATTTTAAACACATACCTTGATGCGGTTGACTTGAGATGTGTCAGGAACGAAAAAGAAGAAATAATAGGTTTTAGTGGCGTTGCTGATGGTAATCTTGAAATGCTATTTATACATCCAGATGTAAGAGGAAATGGTATCGGGAAAGTACTTTTAGAATATTCAATCGAAGAACATAAAGTCACAAAAGTTGACGTGAATGAAGATAATAAACAGGCTGTTGGATTTTATGAGAAGTTTGGATTTAAAACATATGAACGTTCAGAGTTAGATTCATCAGGAAAACCTTATCCGACTTTACATATGAAACTAGAGAAATAAGAAAATACGAAATGCTAACAACTCAAAAACCTTCTAAAAAGGCATTTGAGCAGGCTTTATGCGCTTTGAACAAAAGCTTAGCTTACCTGAGCCTGAAGGTAAGCTTACCAGAGCCCCAACCTAAGCTTACTACAGGGTGAACCTAAGCTTACCTTGACCCTGAGGTAAGGCAACATGGGAGCCGAACTAAGCTTAGTTTGGACAGCTCAGGTCTCATCCCCCTCCCAATCCAAAATCTAGCACCCATCTCATCGCGTTTTGTGCTATTCGAAGGGATTTGCCTGTAGCCTTGGGAAATATCGACGGGAAATACTAGTTTGGCCTCACCAAGCCGATCAGCAGTCGGCTTCCCACAGCATAAGTTCGAGAAATAAGTACACGATCAAGGGAAGCGCGAAATAAGCTTTGAACCCTTCGCCTGAGGCATTACTCGGAATCCGAATAGCCCCTCTGTCAGGTTTTGGAGCAAGTAGGTATCATCCTAGGATTGTTGTTTGGTCACTAGACTATCACTATCTTCGAAGTGTGCAGTCATCTCTACCCTGTGGGCTATTCGCCCTATTGAGAGCTGTCACTACGTAGAAAAATAAAGAACAGTATAAAAGACATAGCAGATATAAAGTGCACAGTGCACAAATGTTGGAGCACATAGCTGCAACTAATTAGCACTTGAGTATTTGGGTGCGTAACTTTACTCCATGAACTTAGATACATCAAATCGAACATATAGACAATTGGTCGGAAACGGTCTCATTTATTCTGTTCCGAGATTTCAAAGAGACTATAGTTGGACACCAACAGAATGGGATGATCTTTGGCAAGATATTGAAGGACTATTCGAAGAAGGTGGAGAAGAGGAACACTACATGGGATATCTTGTATTGCAATCGAAGGATAGTAAGAATTTTGATGTAATTGATGGTCAACAACGACTTACTACTTTAAGTATTTTAGTTTTAGCATTTTTAGGAAATCTAAAGAAACTAATAGAAGATGGCTTAGAACCAGAAAAGAATCAACAGCGACTCGATCAACTTCGCGGTACTTTTATAGGTTATTTGGATCCTGTAACCCTAATTCCAAAAAGTAAACTCAACCTGAATAGGAATAATAACAATCTTTATCAAACATACCTAGTGCCTTTGGAGGCTGCTCCAAAAAGAAACCTTAAGGCAACAGAACATTTGATGAGAAAAGCCTACGATTGGTTTTTTAATGCTGTAAAACATAAATTTTCTAGCAATAGAAGAGGTGATGTGCTCGCCCAATATATTGACTCACTTTCTGATAAATTATTCTTCACAGTGATTACCGTCAATGATGAGTTGAATGCGTATAAAGTATTCGAAACACTGAATGCCAGAGGAGTAAAACTCTCATCAACAGATTTATTGAAAAACTACTTATTTGCAGTTGTTCATAATAACGGTTCTGATGAACGTGAGATGACTGAACTTGATAATCGTTGGGAGAGACTTGTTGGCTTAATTGGTAGCGATAGCCTACCAGACTTTCTGAGAACTTATTGGAATAGTCAGAATAAGTTTGTTAGGCATTCAGAGTTGTTTAAACGAATAAGAGAAAGTATTTCATCCAAAGGTGAAGTGTTTAGTTTGATGCGAGATCTTGAAAGTAGTGCTCACATTTTTGCTGCATTACCGAGTGGTGAGGATGCATTGTGGACTAATGAACAAAAGAAATATATCAAAACACTTCGGATGTTTAATGTTCGTCAACTTTATCCACTTCTTCTATCTGGGTATAAGAAATTTTCCGAAGCAGATTTTACATCCTTATTGAGATCATGTTGTGTTATTTCATTTAGATATAATATCATAGGTAATCTTGCTACAAACGAGCAAGAAAGAGTTTATAACAGATTGGCCGTTGAACTTTCAACTAATTCAAAAAACACTTTACAAGATTTAATAATCGCTCTAGGAACATTGTATGTTTCTGATGATAGATTCAGGGCTGATTTTTCAGAAAAAGAACTTAGAACTACTCAAGCTAGAAATAAACGAGTTGTTAGATATATTTTATTTGAAATTGAAAAACATGTTTCAAATAATGCCTACGATTTTGAGAGTGATTCATATAATCTGGAACATATAATGCCAGAATCAATCCAAGAAGGTTGGGATAACATTGAAGACAGAGATCATGATCAATTTGTTTATAGACTTGGCAATATGACCATCTTAAATAAAAGTGTCAATCGTGACCTGGGGAATGCTGACTTCTTGACCAAGAAAGCTAAATATCAAGAAAGTGAATTTTTCCTTACACTGAGAGTCGCAAACGAGAATAGTGAGTGGAATCCAGAAAGAATTGCCGAACATCAAAAATGGATGGCAAGACAAGCAACTTCTATTTGGAGAATCGCACAACTCAATTAGAAATAACGTGCTCCAATCGAGTAGACGGCTGACGGTCAAATGACCGCCAGTGCGCCTCTCACACCACCCAGCGTACGGTTCTCGTACTGGGCGGTTCATCCTTCATTTACCTCTGACATGGCACTCCAAAAGTTGGTTTACTTGGCCACTAGAAACATTGAAAAGAAATGGACATCACCATTACAAAACTGGAGTTTGACAGTACAACAACTAGCGATTAAATTTGGGGATAGATTACCATTAGATTTAGACCATAAACCTAATGAATAAAAAAAACAGACAGAGTTTACTTTACACTACCTAATTTAACCCGTAACTGACGGTTATACTAAACCGTTACAGTTCATGACTATTTTGCTGATTAGTAACTTTTAAGTTACATTTGTCGTGTGAACAAAATCAGAGAAGTAATAGCATACAAACATTACTTTGAGGACTTTCTTAAGAGCCAGCCAATTAAGGTTCAAGATAAAGTCTTCAAAATAATTGAGGCTATTGAAACTCTGGAACGAATACCAAACCAATACCTCAAGTATCTTGAAAATACAGACGGTCTTTATGAAGCAAGAATTAAGCTGGGCTCAAACATTTGGCGAGTATTTTGCTTCTTCGACAAGGGAAAATTGGTGATTCTATTAAATGGATTTCAGAAGAAGACCCAAAAGACACCTAAGAACGAAATACAAAAAGCACTTAAATTGAAGTCAGACTATTACAACGATAAACCGAAGAATCATGGAAACTAAATCGTGGAAATCAATCAAAGATGACGTCTATGGAGTCGAAGGAACAACAAGACGTGACCAGTTGGAACGAGAAGCCTCAAGTTTCTCTGTTGGACTGCTTTTAAGAAAAGCCCGAGAAGACAAACATCTGACTCAAGAACAACTAGGAGAACTCGTTGACAAGAAAAGAACCTACATTTCAAGAGTTGAAAACGACGGAAGTAACTTAACACTCAAGACTCTCTATGATATTGTTGAAAAAGGTCTTGGCGGCAAAGTGACGATCAGTATTGACGTATAAAAAAGAACTGTAACATGGTCTATATCCCATGGCGACTTAGCGGTGAGGTAAACTTTGCTGCTTTCTGCTAGCCCGGGAAAATCTCCTATTTTCCACATGAGGGTGAAAAGGATATGCGGAAAATAGGAGATTTTCCCTACTTTGTATCCGAAACATTAAATCACTTAAGCGCCACGTGACATAGACAGGCGATACCTGTAATGGCAACAAAAACAACCCGAATTCAATAACCTATATAAATATTTGATTCCATTCTCATTTTGACTACACAAACCCTCATTTAGAACACATTTCGCAAAACCAGCCATACGACTTTTGTATTTCAAAATTTAAAAGAGAGATATGAAAATAGTATTGACAGGCTCATTGGGCCGTATTGGGAAACCATTAACAAAAAGTTTAGTAAAAATCGGGCATTCGGTAACCGTTATTAGCAGTAAAACCGATAGACAAAAAGAAATCGAAACTCTTGGGGCAAAAGCAGCAATCGGCAGTATGCAGGATGTTGATTTTTTAAGTACAACATTTAAAGATGCTGATGTTGTTTACTTGATGATAGCCTGGGATGCCATAGGTAACATCTTTGACAAAAACATAGATTTCCCTACTGAATTCAGCAAAATTGCCAGCAAGTATAAGCAAGCCGTCAAACAGGCAGGTGTAAAAAAAGTGGTGCATTTGAGTAGTGTCGGGGCACATACTAACCAAGGTATTGGCAGCCTTTCTGTTTATAATGGTGTTGAGGACATAATGAATCAATTGCCTACTGATGTGTCCATCAAATTTATGCGACCTGTTGCATTTTATCCTAACCTTTTCAGGTTTATGGAAAGTATCAAGACCAATGGAGCTATTATGCAAAGTTATGGTGGCGACAAAAAAGAGCCATGGGTTTCACCATTAGATATTGCAGATGCTATTGTAGAAGAAATGGAGAAACCTTTTGATGGCAGAAACTCTCGCTATATAGCAAGTGATGAAGTTTCACCCAATGAGGTAGCTACAATTTTAGGAGAAGCCATAGGAAACCCAGATTTGAAATGGCAAACTGTACCGGCTGAAGAGTTACTGCGTGGTGTACTGGCGTCAGGGATGAATGAGTGGGTTGCTAAAGGTTTTATAGAAATGCAAGCCGCACAAGGAAGTGGCATTTTATACGAAGATTTTTATAAAAACAAACCAGACTTAGGCAAGGTGAAAATGACAGATTTTGTCAAGGAATTCGCAGCAGTTTATAAGCAATGAAAAAAGCACTAATTACAGGAGCCAATAAAAGTATTGGATTTGAAACAGCTAGACAACTATTGCAACAAGGGTATTATGTTTATATAGGTAGTCGTAGCATTGAAAGAGGAAATCTTGCCATAGAAAAACGGAAAAATAAAGGGTTAACAAATGCCGAATCTATTCATTTAGATGTAAACGATACCGCTTCGGTGGGTAAAGCAAGAATCGAATTAGGTAAAAAGACAGATGTGTTGGACGCACTTATAAACAATGCAGGTATTAATGGGGGAATGCCACAACAAGCATTGAGTACAACCATTGACCAATTGCAAACTGTGTTCAACACCAAACTTGTATGGTGTGGTGAGAGTTACCCAAGCATTTGTAGATTTATTAGGTAAATCAGAACAGCCTCGCATTGCAAAATATGCCACAATTGACGAAGATGGGCCGACAGGGAAATTCATTAGTGAAGAATATAACCCAAAAACAGGGTAATGTCCTTGGTAGAATGCCAGCCAAATATTTTGTAAATTCATAATATGAAAAAAGGGAAAAACAATTTTCAAGTATTTCAATCTTTATCCGACTTGCATCGGGTGCTTGGCTTACCAAAGCCGTTGCACCCGATGATAAGTTTCACAGACATTAAGGACATCAAAATTTTACCAGAAGAATTAGGAAATACTTATATCCTTAACTTCTACAAAATATCGTATAAATCAACCCTTTGCGGACAAGCTAAATATGGACAACATTATTATGACTTTGGCGAAGGCGGATTGGTATACACCGCACCAAATCAAGTTTTTGAATTGAATCACCAACCGAGTACTGGTTTTTTATTACTCATTCATCCTGACTTTTTGTTAAGCTATCCATTGGCAAATAAAATCAAGCAATTTGGTTTTTTTGGATATGCAACCAACGAGGCATTACATGTTTCAGACAGGGAGAAAGAGACTATATTCTCAATATTCAAAATAATTGATGAGGAATTACGAAGTAGAATTGATGATTTTAGCCAAGATGTAATCATCTCACAGATAGAACTATTATTGAATTATAGCAACCGCTATTACAAAAGACAATTCATCACCCGAAAAGTAGTAAACAACGACTTGCTACAGAAGTTGGAAGAAATTTTAGATGATTACTTCAACAATAATAAAACCTTAACTCAAGGGATTCCGACCGTACAGTCTCTTGCTGAACAGCTCAATATTTCATCAAGTTATTTAAGCGACCTTTTACGTTCTTTGATTGGGCAAAGTGCCCAGCACTACATACACAGTAAACTCATTGAAAAAGCCAAAGAAAAGCTGTCTACGACAAATTTTACGGTGAGCGAAATTGCCTATGAACTGGGCTTTGAACACGCTCAATCATTTAGCAAGCTTTTCAAGACAAAAACAAACCTTTCCCCCCTGGAATTCAGGCAATCCTTTAACTAAACCAACAGCCAACCGAAAACCACTACAGCTAACAATGTATATAGAAAATCACGCTTTAGGATCGTATAAAACTTTGTACTTAATCGAAAGTTAAGTGCTTCGAAATCGCCTACTTCTCATGTACTAAACGTTATCTGCAACCAGAGAACCCATCCAAATGAAGCAAAACCAAAATCAATCAACCCTTTTTGCCATTTGACAAATTCCGAATAAAATGCAATGACAATCTTTGTGACTATGGACAAATTAATAAACTATCTGTTGGAATTTGGGCAGCTAAATCAACAGCAACTTGACTTGATAAAGAGAAAAGCACAGGTATTGGAGTTGAAAAAAGGCAATTACTTTTCTGAAGCAGGGAAAATTCCAAGACAAGTAGCATTCATAGAAGAAGGCATCTTTCGAGTTTGTTACTACAACAGCGAAGGAGATGAAATTACCAAATACTTTGTTGATGAAAACAATTTTGTAGTGGACATATACAGCTTCAATCAAAAAATCCCATCTTCGGAATATGTACAGGCTGTAACAGATTGTACACTGCTTGTATTTTCTACAGAATCACTTAATGATTTATCAGCTACTATCATTCAATGGGACAGTATTATCAATAAAATAACCGAAAAAGCATTGGTTGATAAAGTAAATAAACTAAGCCCAATGTTAGCCGAGGATGCTACTACACGGTATCTAAATTTTCTTGAAAAGTTTCCGAATTTAGCCAACAGAATTCCGCTTTCCTATCTTGCATCCTACTTGGGGATCACACAATCATCACTAAGTAGAATTAGAAAAAGCATCTGAAATGAGCACCGAAGGCTTTCGGCACGAATTCCATGTAACCTTTAAAATGAATTAAATATACATGAATTCATTATTTGCCAAATGGCAAATGTTTTTGCTTTTGAAGCGCTGAACTTTGCTTCATCATTTAAATAAAAAGCAAAAAAATATGGATTCAATAATTATTACAGGTGCAACAAGCGGTATTGGTTATGAGTGTGCCTTACGAATGGCTCAAACTGCCAAAAACGAACAAATTATTATTCCTGCCAGAAATATAAAAGCAGGAAAAGAAGTGATTGAAAAGATAAGGGACAAAACAGGTCATAAAAACCTAACGTCTTTGGAATTGGATTTGGCTTCATTACAATCTATCCGTGAATTCTCGGAGAAATTATCAAGAGAAAAAGAATTATCCATTTCTATTTTGATAAACAATGCAGGCGTACAGAATATTGGCGAAACGCAATATACCACAGACGGATTTGAACAGACATTTGGTGTAAATCATTTAGGTGCATTTGCCTTGACAATGCAATTACTGCCCTTCATGAAAAATAACGGCCATATAACATTCACATCTAGTGAGACTCACGACCCAGCATTAAAAACACCCATAGAACCTCCTATTTATACAAGTGCCCAAGAACTTGCTTACCCAAAAGAAACTACCGAAAAGCCTAACATAGTTGGACAAAGAAGGTATTCCACGTCAAAGTTGTGCAACATAATGACGACATACGAATTACAAGAGCGATTAAAAAAAACAAATATCAGGGTAAATGCTTACGACCCAGGATTAACACCAGGTACAGGACTTGCAAGAACTTACACACCTGTCATGCGATTTTTGTGGAAAAATATCTTTCCTGTATTGACCTTATTCAAAAGCAATATCCATACACCAGCGCAAGCAGGAAAAAATTTAGCAAACCTTGCGTATTCTGAGAAATACAAAGACTTAAAAGGAATTTATTTCTCAGACAGTAAAGTGGTTAAAACATCTGTTGATTCTTACAACAAGCATTTTCAAAAAGACCTGTGGAATGGCAGCCTAGAACTGACAAAAACCACATTTACAGAATAATATAAAGATGTTTTCAAAAAAAAATGACAGCAGGTAACAATGTATAAAAGCAATAGCGGTTCTTGTGTGAACTCGAACCGTTTTTGTGTTTAGTTAAGTATTTTACCCAACAAGAATCCAAGTTTACCAAAACAAGAAATAAGGTTGGGTTGTACTCGATCAAATCAGAACGATCGACAAGCAAAGAATTATCAAATCCTATGACAAGCTTTCTGATAAAGAAATCTCAGAAGTCAAACAAGCAATCAAAGAAACATTTGTTGATTGAAAAGAAGGATAACAATGCCCATAGCTGTGTGACCCCATCAATGCCATAACATGCTCCGCCGATTCACTCGACTCGGGAAGCGGTAGAATACCGCAGAGTCACATCGCCATATCTGATCGTTCCACGCAATGTCATCTGCTTGCCATGAAAACATGCCAATCCTCCTTTTGGGCTGCCTAGGCAATGTAACTACAGGTTTCTGAGGTCTTTCTTGTTTAGAGCACAGAGCTTCTTTGGGGGGAGCTAACGGTTATTCTGAGATATTTCCTACGGTTTTGGATGTAAGCCCACAAGGGATAGCATTATATTGCAACCGAAACAATCCGCCTTACAATAAGTACGAATGATGTATAGGCGATAGTCAGTATAAACAAGGACGTGGAAACGGAAATCCCTAAGGTGTTCTTTAAAAAGAACGAAAGCATTGATATTGAGGTGGTCAATTTTTCTCAACTAGCTGAGAAGTTGATACAATCGAAATACCATGATCCTTATGCTGCGCATAGAATAGAATTCTTCCTGATATTGATTCTTACCAAGAACAAGTATACGCACATTGTCGATTTCAAATCATTCACTCTGACGGAGGGGAGTGCACTCTTTATTGCTAAAAATCAGGTACATCATTTTACTCGGGAGTTAGCTGATGCCGAAGGCATTTGCATGATATTCAGCGGCTCTTTTATGGAAAAGTACTACTTCTTCTCCGACAGCTTCAAACTAAACCGGTTATTCAATTACCATATTGAATCACCCACCATTCATCAAAACGAAATGGGGGAGGATAGCTTTGTGGATATTGCCTATCGACTTCATGATGAATACCTACTGCCCAACCACTTCGCCAAATCAGAAATGCTACGCGCATGGCTGCATATCTTATTTCTCAAAGCTGAGAGAGCAAAAGAAACCCAGGACATAAGTGGCGTCAAAATACACTGGTTGGAGATCTTCAGTACATTTAAAAATAGGCTTGAAAAAGAGTATGTAAATACAAGGAATTCAAGAGTATACGCCTCAGAGATGTTTGTTTCCTACAAGTTTCTCAATGACATAGTGAAAAAAATAACCGGGAAAACGGTCAAAGCCTTTATAGATGATTTTGTCACGATGGAGATCAAACGTTACTTGCTATCCACCTCCTTATCCATAAAGGAAATATGCTACAAAGCTGGATTCGATGAGCCGGCCAACATGATCAAATTTTTCAAGAAAAACACGAATACTACCCCACTCAAGTTTCGAGAGCAAATTTAGTGCTGGTTACACTTTTATTATTTTCATCATCATTTTGATTGCGATAGTGCAATGCCCGCATAAGAGCTTTGCATTATTAATTATTCTAAATCAAAACAAAGAAATGATGAAGTCCTTAAAAACAATTTTTCTAGTAGCATTTGTAGCGAGTCTATTGATTGCCTGCAGTGAAGATGACAGTTCACAACCAAATGTTGTAGACTTTGGAGATGCACCATCCAGTGCATTAATTACAACTGGTGTGGTGAATGTAATTACCGAAAACACGGTGAGATACCACACAATTGATTTCGGTGATGCACCGTACACCGTAACCATCGTGGAGACCGAGAATGCGATAGTTCTGGTAGACCTAGGGCCGGCACCCGCTTTTGCAGCGGAACTGGAGGCTTATGCAGATGCAATCAGTAAGTCTGCTTCGGTAATAATCACCCACAATCATGGAGACCACTATGGTGGAGCAGGAAGCTTTACAGCTCTTGACTTCTATGCAGAAAGTGCGGTTGCTACTCAGTTGAATGCCACTGATGACTTTGCGGCACTCTATTCAAAAAGCGTAATAGGTGTTACGGAAACTCAAACCATTGGAGGTCTGGAATTCACGTTTGACAAAGTTTCAAATGCCGAAACAGGAGAAAATGGCTATTTCTATAATGAGGAGCACAAAATAGTCTTTGCAGGAGATCTTATTTACAATCTCTCACATCCCTATTTGCGAGAATACACACCAAAAGACTCAGAAGATGAAATTGATAATTGGGTAGCTGGATTAAATGAACTGAAAAGCAATTTTTCAGATTACAATCATGTATTTGTAGGACACAATGGGTCTCGTTCGGACGTAGGGACTGTACTCGACGAAAATATAGACTATCTACAACAAGCGCAGGGTCTTATCAAAGGAACGCAAAGCCTTTCAGTAGGAGGAACGGCATCCTCCAATCAAGAAGTTATAGAAGAACTGGAACTGCTGTTCACCAACTATAAAGAAGGGGGGCTTTTATTGTCAGGTACTGATGCGTTCTTCCCTGGAGATACTGGTGCTGACTGGTTCTAAATCATTTACCAAACAACTAAAAATTAACAATCATGAAATATTTATCAATAATCATATTATCATTTGTCTTGTCTGGTTTTGCAACAGCACAATCAGTCAATAAAGACCTTTCAAATAAAGAGAAAGTAGTGGCGCTGTTGAACAGTTTCAATACTGGTGACCCAACGCCAATATCTTACATTAACCCGAACAAATACATCCAACACAATTTAGCTGTTGGAGATGGTTTGCAAGGATTTGGAGAAGTCATGCACCATGCCCCAGCAGGCGGTTTCAAAGCAAATGTGATTCGCGCTTTTGAGGATGGGGATTATGTATTTACACATACCGAATATGATTTCTTTGGTCCTAAAGCTGGATTTGATGTATTCCGCTTTGAAGACGGGCTCATCGTAGAGCACTGGGATAACCTCACAGCGACTACACCTGTGAACCCCAGCGGAAGAACGCAGTTTGATGGAGTTACGGAGATCAATGACCTGAAAAAAACAAAAGCCAACAAGAAAATTGTGAAGGGATTTGTGGAGAAAGTCATCATCAATCATGAAATGGACAAACTGACCACATATATCAATCCAGAGCAATATATCCAGCACAACCCTGAGATTGCAGATGGTTTGGAAGGATTTGGGGCAGCCATGAAGTATTTTGCAGAGCAAGGGTTGGTTATGGAATTCACTAAAGTGCATAAAGTGCTGGGTGAAGGGAACTTTGTCTTAACGATGAGTGAGGGCAAGTTTGGGCAATGTGAACCCACTGCGTTTTATGACCTATTTAGACTGGAAAATGGACAAATCGTGGAGCACTGGGACGTGATCGCTCCGATCCCCCCGAAAACAGAGTGGAAAAACGAAAACGGGAAGTTTTAGACTTATTCCAAAAAATCAGAAATCAAAGGGGACTACTTGCATCTGGTAGTCCCCATTTATATTCAAGTATCTATGATCATCGAAGAACAAATACAAGAAACCATCTCTCATCTATATGACGAGAAGAAGTACGATCACCTCAAAATCATAAAAAGTCTGGCTAAGGGTGTTTTCAGACCAATGCAGCCCGTGGACTTCAAAGATGTAGCTCTTTCTATTTCCAAAGAGCAGGGAAAAGATTTAGTGCAACTTATCGAGCAAAACAAACTCAGGAACATTGTTGAGTTTGGGACTTCATTTGGGATCTCTACTCTGTTCTTAGCTCAGGGTGTCATGGCAACTGGAGGTCATGTCATCACTACTGAATTGATTGAATCCAAAGCCCTAAAGGCAATAAAGAACTTCAAGGATGCGGGTGTAAGTGAGCTAATTGAAGTTAGAATTGGCGATGCGTTGGAGACCTTAAAAAATCATTCTGAGCCAGTAGATTTATTGCTGTTGGATGGTTGGAAAAGTTTGTACTTGCCGTTGTTTCAAATGCTTGAGAATAATTTTCATGAAAACACAATGGTGTATGTAGACAATGCAGACATGGTAGAAACACAAGTTTTTCTAAATGTAGTCAGTCAAAATGCAATCTATCAGCTACAACCCAAATTTGAAGGTAAGGCGGTTGTAATAACTATAAAAAAGTAAAAAAATGAGTCAAGTAACGATTTGCCCAACGTGTGGCAGTAAATCAAAATTCAAAGAAAAAGAGGGGCAGGTTTCCTACCAGGCCATTCAGGATGAGGAAGCTTTCACTAAAATAGGTCAGCTAAAAAAGGCGATGGAAAAGTTTAAGGCCAAAGCTGAGCAACTTGAAAAAGAGTTGATTGAATTGAAAGCCAGTAAATGATGGGGGTCCTTAAGAGAAATTACGGTTGGTGGATTGTTGCCCTCTTGGCCACATTGCCATTGATTCCGCTTTTGAGCCTGGTGAACGTTGAATTCAGCAATGGCTTAGCTATCTCACCAGTTGAAGGCGATAGTGTAGAAATGCTGTATCATATTTCTGGTGAGTTTGCCATCAGATGGATGACGGCAGTTCTGACCTGTACACCCTTTTTCATACTCTTCGGGGTTAATAATCTGTTCGTAAGGCAATCCATGGGGATTGCAACGGCCGTTTGGAGTTTACTTCACTTTATCATTTTCATTTGGACTGAAGGGGTTCTCGAAACATTTACTCAATTCAACTACATCGTTGGGTTTATTGCTGTTTTGATATTAATACCATTGCTTTTTACGTCCAATAGAAAATCAATGAAATGGCTAAAGGCAAAATGGAAACAACTTCAAAGTATGGCGTATGCAGCTATTTTTTTGAGTCTTTTGCATGTAGCCATATTAGATAAAACCTGGATTCTCTATGCCGTAATTGTTGGCGTTGGCTTTGTAATGCGAATTCCGTTTATAAAAGAAGCGTTGATTGCATTTCGAAAGAAAAGAGGAGTAGGCAAAGCATAAATAGTTTTAAAACAAAAAGGAATAAAATGAAAATAGCAGTAACATCAGCAAGCGGCCAATTGGGGTCAGCCATTGTAAGACAACTAGTAAAAGAAATAGGTAGTGAAAATGTGATCGGGATTGCCCGAACACCAGCCAAGGCCACACACCTGGGGATAGAAGTCAGAAAGGGCGACTACAACGACCGAAGCGAATTTGATCAGGCGTTGCAAGGTGTAGACAGAGTTATGTTACTCTCTGGCATGGATGCTCCGGACCAAAGAATTCAGCAGCACAGAAATGTCATTGAAGCAGCGAAGCTAAATGGCGTGCAGAAAATCGTGTACACCAGCATAGTGGGAGCCGAAGAAAACACGGCATTTAGTCCCGTGGTGCAGAGTAATCGCCAGACAGAACAAGATGTACGGGAATCAGGATTGCAGTGGGTAATAGGCAGAAATGGCATTTACATAGAACCCGACCTTGAATATCTTGACAACTACATCAAAGAAGGCGAGATTCGAAACTGTGCGGGAGAAGGCAAATGCGCTTACACAAGCAGAGGTGAACTGGGGTATGCCTATGCACAAATGTTGCTCAATCACGAACACAATGGCCAAACATACAATCTAGTAGGCGAACCTATCACACAGGCACAATTAGCCGACTTAATGAATCAAGTCTTTGGTACAAAACTCAAATTCCATTCCATTCCGATCGAAGACTATTTAGAAGAAAGAAAAGCTGAACTCGGAGATTTTATTGGTACTGTTATAGCTGGAATTTATGAAGGGATCAGAAATGGAGTGAACGATGTACCTTCAGATTTTGAGAGGGCTGCAGGTAGATCTCATAAATCCGCATTGGAAATGATTAAAGCATTCCAGAATAGTCTAAAGCATTGATTGAGCCCCATGCTTTTAGCAAGAACGCCACTACATTAATAGCTTGAATACCGCTAACAAACGATATAGCGTATGCCTCTTCTTAGTTACTTGAAGCCGAAGAATAAAATCGATACTGTAGTAGATATTTGAAAAGTTCAGAGACACGTGCCATATACTAAACGCTACCTGTAATTCCACTCACCTTCCATGCTTTTGTGAAGAGTACCGATTTTCTTTTTTTGCTACATAGGATATGCAACTACAGGTTTATGAGGTCTTCCTCGTTTAGAATACAGTATCTTTTTTGGGAGAGCTAACGGTTATTCTGAGATATTTCCTACGGTTTTGGATGTAAACCTGCTGGACTTCCCTCTCAACTCCCCGCAGGTTTAGCCTCAAACCTGCGCGGCTTTCTTTTCAAACCCCCGCAGATTTAGCCTCAAACCCCTGCAGGTTTAGCCTCAAACCTGCGCGGGTTTGGAGTCGTATATTTCCTGCTCGTGAGACCATTTTTTAGTGTTGTTTGATTGCGGTAGGTTGACTTCATCGTTTTACCTAGCCAAACGCTATCAGTCATTGTGCACAAACTTTGGGCAAAGGAAGGTTTCGAAGGGTCATAAAAAAGCCCTTCGCATCGTAGACACAAAGGGCTAAACCAAACAATCAATTTTGGGTTATAGCCTCTGGAACTTTCGTGTTAACTTTGTTAAAACATGCACATACTGGGCACACATACAATCGGCTATTATTCATATACTAAACGTTGAGCTTCATGCCGAAAGAGCCTTTAAAACATGAATAGGATGAATGACCTTAGTAGATCTGACAAGGAAATATTGTTTACGTTTTTTAATTCAGCTTGTCACCTTGCGAAAGAAACATTTGAGGAAATAAGCATATATTTCATTAAGCGCTCTTACAAAAAAGGGGAATCTATTTTAAAAATAGGAGAGATTGAAACTAAGGCAAACATTGTTGTTAAGGGTGTTGTACACCAATATATTTTCGATGAAGGTGAATCTAAGACCGTCAATATTACTCCTAAAGGACTGGGCTTTAATAATCTTAAAAGTTACATAGTAGGTTCTCCATCCATTGAAGTTCATGAAGCAATAACCGAAGTTGAAATCATTTCCATTGAAAAGAGTGATATGGAAATGCTAGTGCAAAAGAATCAGGAAATTAGCTACCTCATGTTTAAAGTTTATGAAAGAATTCTTCTCGATCGTGAAAACAGAATGATCGTATTGCAAAATCGAAACCCGTCAAAACGCTTTTCTCTTTTTTATGAAACAGTAGAAAGGGCCAATCGGATTTTGAAAGATACGCAAGACAAGTACATAGCTAATTACTTAAATATGACACCGCAGCAATACAGTAAGGAAAAGAAATTTTTTTTTAGAGAAAATTATCGGACTAAGTTATCCTGAGGCAACTTTACTATTCCATGCAAAACATACTTTTGTGTAAATCAAATTAATAATTTAAGACATGCTTAAGTATATAATTTTTACACTAGCTAGTTTGATGACTCCTTTTTTGGCATTTAGCCAAATTTCAAACAGTGGAACAACTCCTAAATCAGATATTTCATCTGAAATTAAAAACGATGATACTAACTATTTTAACGCGTCCAATACCAATCAATTAAATGAATATACAACTAGCGGAGCAAAACTAAGTTTAGATAGTATTATTTCATATAGTAAAAATGAATTAACAGGAGAGTGGGATAAGAAAAGTTTTAAAGAATCCTTCTTGTACAACAATTATAGAGACACCGTAGTTGAAAAATCCAGATGGGATAATGTTGATAACGAATGGAAAATTGTAGTAAAGGAAACAAAAAGATATAATGAGCTAAATAAGATCATATGCTATGAAAACCATCTTATTTCAAAGTCGAAAAAGAGGATAGATTATGCCTATACTGACAAGGGCGATTTAGCAGAAATTATAAATAGTAAATGGCTAATTGACTCGGAAGAATGGTTGCAGATAGAAAAAACGACAAAGTACTACAATTCAAACGGCTTGTTACAAGTTGATACATCCTATACTAAATATACCGATTCGGATGAGTGGGTGTTGAGAGATAGGAAAGTATACAATTATGATGAAGAAGGTAATATTCTAGCTGATACAACGTATATCAAACAAAAAAATGCACAGGACTGGGAGAAGTTTGGCACCACTCAATACGAATATGATTTAGGGCATTTGAAAAAGATGGTCTTTGCAAGATGGAATAATGAATCGGCCCAATATATACCGACTACCAAAGAAGAAACGGTCTACGAAACCAATAATTGGAATGTACTTGAAATAAGCGAATATAAATGGGATAGGACCAACAACGATTGGATAATGGAAGTGAAGCATATCTATGGCTTGGATTCACATAATTTTTTGAACTCAATTACCAATATATACTTTGACAATGATACGACAAGTAAGAAAAACGTTTTTAGTTTTGACTTCTCAATCGCGAAAGATGAAATAACCTTGCCTTCATCATACTCTAACTTTGTTGCCTTCCATCATAAAATTACAAGCAATGAATACTTTAGTAACGAATTGGAAAAATATCGTGAAGCAAAATTCTATTACTCAGAGGATGTTTTATTAGCAATAATAGACAAAACACCTCAAGGAGTCTTAACCGTATATCCTAATCCCGCCAAGGAAAGCCTATTTGTAAACTTCCCCAATAAATGTAATCAGGCATTGTTTGAATTATATGATATTAGGGGTGAAAAAATAATATCTTTAAGTACCAATAAAGGTGAAGAAATAAAAATAAATGAACTAGGGCAGGGGCTATATATATATAGCATTATTTGTGAGCAAAATAGAAGTACAGGGAAGCTAATCAAAGACTAGATTTTATATATAATTTTAAGAAAAAACCGTTTTCATAAATCTTGCAAAGAACTATTGATGCTGGCTATTCAAGAAAAAGAGGGAATCAATGTCTGCCATATTCTCAAAATTAATCAACATTGAATATCATTTCTACGGTTCACGAACAGAATACAAAAAAGCACAACTCGTGCTATAAATAAATTGGCAGTCAGTGGTTTGCGCAGTTCTGTTCTTTTAATTACGTTTATTGCAAGTTGATGCCAAAGTGCTATTGTGCACAAACTTTGGGTGGCAAAGGAAGGTTTCGATTGATAATAAAAAAAGCCCTTCGCATCGTAGACGCAAAGGGCTAAACCAAACAATCAATTTTGGGTTAATTAATTGGTTTAATCAAAGAGTGTATTTGTTTTCGGCGATCATTTGATCGGCAATCTCACGTCGGAGTGCTTTCACGTTGACGGGGTTTGTCTTGGTGAATCGTTTCAATCCCATCAGCATGACCTTTTGTTCGTCTCCAGTGGTGAACGATGCGATGGCATCCTTGCCTGCTTTGTTGATTTTGTCTGCTGCATCATAGAGGTATACTTTCGCTGCATTGATTTGCAGTTTGCTCGCTTCGGCTCCTTGGATAGACACGAGCTTCTCCGCGCGTAGTACAGCGGACTCAGCAGCGTAGATCTGAATCATCATATCCGCTACATTCATCATGATCTCTTGCTCTGTCTCAAATGCAGGGCCAAAAGTCTGTGCAGCCTTACCCGCTACCATGAGCACGGATTTCTTGAGTCGCTTGAGGACTTCTTTTTCTTCGGCAAAGGGCTTGGACATATCTGGCATGTCGAATGACGGCACTGCAGTCAATTCTTTGGCGACTGCCATGGCAGGTTCCATGATGTTGAGCTCGCCTTTCATCGCGCGCTTGAGGATCATACCGACCATGAGCATGCGGTTGATCTCGTTGGTACCTTCGTAGATGCGTGTGATCCGTGCATCTCGGTAGGCACGTGCCATAGGCGCGTCTTCTGAGAACCCCATGCCACCGTAGATCTGTACGCCTTGATCGACTACATAGTCGAGGGCTTCTGATCCGATGATTTTGATGATGGCGCACTCGATGGAGAACTGCTCAAAACTCTTGAGTTTGGCCTGTCCGTCTTCCATGCCGTCGGCGATCAGATCCGCGATGCAGTCGTCGATGTTTTGACCCGCACGGTAGGAGGCCGCTTCGGTGACCCAAGTTTGGATGGCCATCTCTGCGAGCTTGTGCTTGATAGCGCCAAAGCTAGAGATCGCCGTGTTGAACTGCTTTCTTTCGTTGGCATAGTTGACCGAGTAGTTTGCTACTTCCTTGCACCCTCCGAGTACACCCGCACCGAGTTTGATTCGGCCGATGTTGAGGATGTTTACCGCGATTTTGAAACCGTTTTCTCGGTCAGAGAGCATGTTTTCTACGGGGACTTTGCAGTCGTTGAAAAAAACTTGGCGGGTCGATGACCCCTTGATTCCCAACTTCACTTCTTCGTCGTTCATCGTGATCCCACCAAATGTCTTTTCGACTATGAAAGCCGTGAGTTTTTTGTCATCATCGATCTTCGCAAAGACGATGAATAGATCTGCAAATCCCGCATTGGAGATCCACATTTTTTGTCCGTTGATGAGGTAGTGCTTGCCGTCATCAGATAGTGTTGCTTTGGTTTTGCCAGAGTTGGCATCTGATCCAGCGTCTGGTTCCGTGAGGCAGTAGCAAGATTTCCACTCGCCCGATGAGATGAGGGGGAGGTACTTTTTCTTTTGTTCTTCGGTACCGTAGTAGAGTATAGGGAGTGTGCCGATCCCTGTGTGAGCTCCGTAGGTCGTCGAAAACGAACCCGTCTCGCCGATGATGTCTGCGATCAGCATGGAGGTGTTGAAGTTCATGCCCAGCCCGCCATACTCTTCGGGGATGGATACACCCAGTAGGCCGAGCTCACCCGCTTTGGTCATCAGGTCAGGTACGATGTTGCCTTCTTGCTTTTCGATCTTCTCACGAACTGGCTGAATTTCTTTGTCGATAAAATCCTTGGTGGCCTGCGCCATCATCTTTTGCTCTTCGGTGAACTCCGAAGGAATGAAAATATCTGCAGCGGCAGTTTCTCTGATGAGGAACTCTCCGCCTTTGATAGATCTTTTTGCTGTTTGGGCTTCCATATGCTTTAACTTTATGATGTTCGGTTTTTTGTGGTCTGTTATGCATGCATAACAATATCAAATATATATGAAATATATTATGCGTGCATACTAAATTGAGAATTTTATTTGTGAAAGGATTCGCTCAGATGAAAAAGAAATAGAGATTTATATTGCTCAATAGCAGGTGTTTCTTATGGGGATAGTGTCCACTATTTATCATCGAAAGAGCAGGTAGCATATGTGACCAAACCTTCTGATCTGGATAGAGTATAACGATAAGGAGTGATACTTGTATTGCCACTGGTGGAAAAGTGGTTTGACCTAGTGTCCAAATGCGATATCATTGCGACCTGCATGATGAGAGAGACGAGACACAACCCCCATGGTCTGTACAGGCCGATTTGAACCCGTCGAATAAGAATGAGAAGTTGGAAAATACCTAAGGAGTCATTCCTGATTACGATTTTGTTGGCCAGTCTGGTGACACTATCGCCGTTTGCTATAGATACTTACCTAGCCGCTATGCCGATGATGGCAGAGGTGTTTGGCGTGCATCTCAGCGTCATTGAGCTTACGATTACGCTGTATTTTCTAGGGTTTGCCATCGGGAACTTTATAGGAGGGCCGCTGTCTGATTCGTTTGGTCGCAAGACCGTGGCTCTGCTAGGAATAGGGCTGTATGGGCTTTCGTCTTTGCTGATCTCTGTCAGTACTTCGATTGAGGTGATCTTGGTGCTGCGGGTCTTGCAGGCATTTGGTGGAGGTTTTGCCACAGTCACCTCCAATGTCTTCATCAGTGACTGGTACGAAGGCAAGCATGTCGCTCGGCTGGTGACCATTACCAGTATGATGATGATGCTTGCACCATTGATTGCTCCTGTGTTAGGCGCTGTTTTGATCAGTCATTTTGGTTGGGAGTCGGTCTTTTACTTTCTGTTTGGTTTTTCATGTGTGCTGTTTCTGGTCTTCTCGGTTTTTGTATCCGAATCTAGGGATCAAGCCTTGATCACGCGGAGACTCACGACACGGCAGTTGTTTGACAAGTACAAGAGCTTCTTTGAAGACCGCCAATCGATTATATTCTTGTTCTCGATTAGCCTGTCCATGTCTGGAATGTATGTTTTCATCACCAGTGCATCCTTTATCTATTTGGATTTCTTCGCGGTTGATCCGGATTACTTTCCGTATTTGTTTGCCGCCAACATCATTTTGAATGTCATGTTGTCTTTTGTCAATACGCAGTTGCTCAAGTACTATCGTCCGAGATACATTCTGCGTGCGGGGATGCTGTTGCAGTTGGTGGCGGGCGTGATTCTATTCGTGTCTGTCCGCCTGGACGAACCTTCGTTTTGGGGAGTGTTCGGAGGTGTCGTGCTTTTTATCGGTAGTCTTGGGTTGGTGTTTGGCAATGGCACAGCGGTCATCTTGAATCACAACCCCAAGGTGAGTTCGTCGGCCAATGCTGCGATAGGGATTTCTAGGTTTGTTTTGGGGTTTCTAGTAGGTAGTGTTATCGCACTGTTCCACGCCGATGACTTGGTGCCAGTCGGTACGGCGATGTTTCTCTGTACCCTTGCGGGGAATGTGATGTACAACATCGGGATGCGCTACAAAGGGCACAGGGCAGTCAGCTGATGCTGGGCGTCATAGATCAGCGGTCTACTAGATAAGTGGCAGAGGCCAGTCTCTGTGTTTGGTCCTGTGCTCAGGAGGTAAAATGTATGAAACACGATTCCGGTTCATTCAGTTTCTTTCACAGTTCATTCTCAAAATCCTACAACTCACCCATTTCCATTATGTAATCATTGCCTGTCATTCGATGTTTGAGCTATCAAAATCAAACAAACCGAATGAAAAATTCAATTCTAACCGCATTATTTAATCTACTCTGTATTCCCATCCTTTTGGGACAGATCACGGGACAGGTACATGACACGGATGGCGAGCCATTGCCGGGCGTGAGTGTCTACATCATGGGGAGCTATGATGGCACTACGACGGACATAGAGGGCCGGTTCTCGTTTCGCACATATGAGGTAGGCGAGCAGACTTTGGTCGCTAGTTTCATCGGGTACAAGACCCACGAGGAGGTACTGACGATGGGCGAGTCACATCGCTTAGACATTCGTCTCAAAGAGGAAGTCAACCGCCTCTCAGGTGTCACCATCACGGCAGGGAGTTTTGAGGCGAGTGATGAGCAAAAGGCTACCGTACTCAAACCGCTGGATATTGCGATGACTGCTGGTGCGGGGGCGGATGTTTCGGGCGCACTCAATATGCTGCCCGGGACGACTACCAATGGGGAGACGGGACGTCTCTTTGTCCGAGGAGGTACAGCCAACGAGACGCAGGCCTTTGTCGATGGGATCTGGGTGAGCAACTTCTACACCACTACACCGAGCAACGTCCCTAGCCGGGGGCGATTCGATCCGTTTTTATTCAAAGGGACATTCTTCAGTACTGGGGGCTACTCTGCGGAGTATGGGCAGGCGCTGTCTTCTGTGCTTTCACTCAATTCGCTGGATCTGGCCGATGAGACGATTACCGATATCAGTCTGATGTCGGTAGGAGGAGCTGTAGCCCATACGCAGCGTTGGGATCAGGGGTCGGTGTATGCCAAGATAGAATACATGAACCTGGACCCCTACATGAACCTCGTCAAGCAGACGTACGATTGGAAGGATGGTTTCACGTCAGCCAATGGCACGTTTATGCTTCGACAGAAGATCAACAAACAAGACATGCTGAAGGTCTATGCCAACTATGACCGCAGTGGATTTCATGCCATCATCCCCAGCATCAACAACCCCGCGGGAGACGATACCAAAGTCCAAAACGACAATACTTATCTCAATGCGACTTACAAGAAAGGTCTTGGGGATGCAGGCATGGCTTACTTTGGGGTATCCTATGGTCTATACCACCAAGATACCGACTACAATGCCATCCGGGTAGAGGGGCAAAATAAGGCAGTGCATGCCAAGAGCTACTATACCACGGACATCGGGAGTTTGTCCCTCAAAGCAGGAGGGGAGATGATCCGCGCGGACGAAAAGGAGGATACCCGATTGGTGGACAACTCAGCGTTTGATCGTGCCTATGACAATACACAACTGGCGGGGTTTGTAGAAGGGGACTATTTCCTGACACAGGCACTAACGCTGCGTGCAGGTCTCCGCTATGCGCACTACTCGGTGTTTGAGGAGGGGCAGTGGTCACCGCGTGTCTCGATGGCTTACAAGACAGGTGAATACTCGCAGGTCTCCGCAGCTTTTGGGCAGTTTCATCAGTTGCCGCAGCGTGACCTGATGCTCGCCGCGCAGGATTACATCCTGCCAGAGCAGGCGGATCACTACATCCTCAGCTACCAGCGCATCAAAGAAGGTTTCACCTTCCGCGGGGAGCTGTACTACAAGACCTATGAGGATTTGGTGAGGTACGATGCGGATGATATTTACAACCCGACGACCTACACCAATTCGGGGGAGGGCTATGCGCGCGGGATCGACTTATTCTTTAGGGATGCCAAAACGATCAAGAATGCAGACTACTGGGTATCGTACTCCTTCATAGACAGCAAGCGAGACTACCGCAACTATCCTCAGCAAGTGCGACCGGAGTTTGCGGCGATGCACAATGTGTCAGTGGTGTACAAGCATTTCATTCCTGTGATCCGTACGCAGATTGGTGCGACGTGGGACTTCAACAGTGGTCGCCCGTACAACGACCCCAACGAGGATGAATTCAACAATCAGAAAACGAAGTACTATGCCAATTTGAGTTTCAACTTTGCCTTTTTGTACCGACCCCATGTCATCCTCTATGCATCTGCGACCAATCTGCTCGGCAGAGACAATGTCTTCGGCTATGACTATGCCGACACGCCAGATGCTAGCGGAGTGTACGATTCGCAAGCGATAGGCCAGCAGGCCAAGCGCTTCTTCTTCGTGGGCGTGTTTATCTCCCTGACCAAAGACAAGAAAACCAACCAACTAGAATATTTATAAATCAACTTAAATCTTACAAATCATGAAAAAACTATTTCTTATCGCCATGTGTTTGTTGACCTGGACTGCTCAGGCAGGAGGCAACAAACACCAAGTGACCGTAGTGGTCAAAAATATCAAAGCCAATACGGGGGAGATCAGAGCAAGCCTGTATGTCAGCGAATCGAGTTTCCTCAAAGAAGGAGTCTACGTTTCTCAAAAGGTAACGGGAAACGATGAACTGACACTGGTCTTTGACCCTGTAGAAGCTGGCGTCTATGCGGTCAGCATCTACCATGACGAAAATGCCAACGGCGAACTGGACACTTGGGTGTTTGGGATCCCTGCCGAACCCTATGGTTTCTCCAATGACGCCAAGGGCTCTTATGGCCCTCCGAGTTTCGCAGATGCGCAATTCGAGGTAGCGACCGATCAAAATATTACCATCACACTTCATTAAAAACTAAAACATTCGAAATCATGAAAACGATATTCACACTATTACTCGCAATTTGTTCCCTCACAGTATCAGCTGACAATGGAAAGTACGAAAAAGCCATGCTGGACAATATCCAGTCCATCTACACCGCTGCGTCTACAGCAGACCTAGACCGACTCACGAATACTTTTTCCCGGATAGGGGATGCCGAAAAGGACAAATGGGAACCCTACTACTATGCGTCTTTGTCGCAGGTGTTCAAGGCATTTCGCATCAAGGATGCACAGGTGCAGGACAAGGTACTGGACGAGGCATTGGTGAGTTTGTCCAAGGCGGATGGTCTCAGTGCAAACAATTCGGAGATCAAGGCCATGGAGGGATTCATCTACATGATCAAAATAGGCGTGGACCCTGGTACGAGAGGGCAGACGCTGTCTCCGAAGATTTACGGCTTGTTTACCAAAGCCATGCAATTGGATCCTAATAACCCAAGGGCAGTACTGTTTATGGGGCAGATGCAAATGGGTACAGCGGAGTTTTTTGGACAGCCACTGGGTCAATCCTGTCAGTTGATCATGAAGTCACTGGAGATGTTTGATACGCAAGCGCCAAGCAATCCACTCGCGCCGACCTGGGGCAGCTATGGGCTCGAAGAGTGGACCAGTAAGTGTAACGGAGCAGAATAACCTTTGTTAGCAATTGGTATTTAGGCCTTAGATTTTAGACAAAAATGGGGAAGCCTGTTCGGTCTAAGGTCTAGTGGTCTCAAGCCTTGATTCTTAACTCTTGTTATCTAACGAGATTGATGATTAGATTTGTTTGATATGACGAATGAAAATGGCGGATGTGTCTCCCGCAGAGACAAATGGAAGAGACAGGTACGAATGCTTGTGGTGATTCCGATCATCGGGAGTTTGGTAATCTCCTACTTTTTTTGCCCGCAGTGCATCAGTGAGGGGGACTATGGTCAGTTTGCTCTTTCGGTATTGGTGTCGTACCTCTATTGGATCGCACTCTCGGTAGGCAACAGCTTGTTGGTAGATGGTCTGGGACGATACCTTGATTGGTTGCACAAACCTGTCGAGCGAACTATCGCCTCGTTGATCCTGATGATTCTCTATACGGTGTTTGTCGTTTTTGTGATGAACTATGTCATCGTAGCGTACTTGATGCACAAGGACTTTTGGGAGATGCTGTACGGTGGACACCTCAAGGGGAGTATCATTACGACGGTTTCTATTGCCTTGTTTATCTCGATGTTCTTTCATGCGCGTGGTTTTTTCGTGTCGTGGCGAGATGCAGCGGTGCAAAACGAGAAACTGAATACGGAAAACGCTACGTCCAAACTAGAAACCCTCAAGAGCCAGGTCAATCCGCACTTCCTGTTCAACAGTCTCAATGCCCTGACTTCATTGGTCTACGATGACCAGCAAAAGGCGGTGGACTTCATCCATAAGCTGTCGGATGTCTACCGCTATGTACTCCAAAGCCAAAATCAGGAATTGGTGCCGCTCTCGGACGAACTGGCGTTCACCCAGTCGTTTGTCTATCTCAACGAGATCCGCTTTGGGAAGAACTTTGCCGTGACCATTACCGGTATGGATCAAATGGCTGGCCAAGATCATGTGCCTCCGCTGGCGCTACAGATGCTTGTAGAGAACTGTATCAAGCACAACGAGATCTCCAAAGAAAGGCCCTTGTCGATACAGATAGACTATCGCTCAGACTCTGTCCTCGTGTCCAATAGCCTGAATCCGATACAGCAAGAAAAGCCCGATTCGACGGGACTAGGACTGAAAAACATCACTTCGCGCTACAGCTATCTCAGCGACCGTGAAGTCAAAGTCACGACCGATCAAAGCCAGTTCACCGTCGAGGTACCCATCATCAAACTAGAGACCTCATGAATGTACTCATCGTAGAAGACGAGGGGATCGCTGCGGACCGTTTGGCGAGACTGCTCGGAGAGCTCCAGCCCGACCTTAGGGTATTGGAAGTGTTGGATACCGTCAAGTCTGCTGCGGCTTGGTTGCGATCCAACCAGAGCCCTGATTTACTGTTCTTTGATATTCATCTGGCCGATGGGTCTAGCTTCGAGATCTTCGAACAGGTGAGTGTTGATTGCCCGGTGATTTTCACCACTGCCTATGACCAGTATGCCATCAAGGCCTTTGAGGTCAACAGTATCGACTATCTGCTCAAGCCCATTGTCTTGGAGAAACTGGAGCGGGCTCTGGACAAGTTTGAGCACCTCAGCAAAGCCGCCAATCCAATGATCGATGTGTCACAGCTCCAGCAGATGCTGGGAGCACCAGCCAAGTCCTACAAGGAGCGCTTTGTCGTCAAGATCGGAGAGCACATCAAGACGATCCCGACGGATGCCATCGCCTGCCTCTACAGTGAGGAGGGGAGTACCTATTTGCAGCACGAGGAGGGGAAAAAATTCATCATTGACTTCACACTGGATCAACTGACCGAGCTACTTGATCCAAGTGTTTTCTTTCGAGTCAATCGCAAATTCATCGTACAGATGAAAGCCATTCGAGACATCGTCTCTTACTCGAACAGTCGGCTCAAGATCGTCTTGCCGCACTGGGACAACAATGAACTCATCGTATCTCGCGAGCGCGTCGCAGCATTCAAAGCATGGCTGGATGGCTAACAAAAGGATGCCCAAAAGCATGACGGGAACGGGGAATCTCCAAAAATACAGCCTTCCTGAGTGCTAGGAATGCAGAAAACTGTAGAAAATGATCTTCCAGAACGCTAGGAATGCAGAAAACTGTAGAAAACAGCCTCCCAGAATGCTAGGATGATAGAAAACTGTAGGAAACGACTTTCTGTAATGCTAGGAAGGTAGAAAACTGTAGGGAACGACCATTCAGACAATGATTATTGAAAAAAGGTGCACTTACACCCAATGTCATAAAGGTTAGATTTCTGTCATTTCGACGATAGGTGAAATCTATACACTAAAGCACAAATCCTTTCAGAATGGCAAAGATCCCTCCCCCGTCGGGATGACCCAACGGAGCGTATGCGTTTAACTTAACGACATTGAGTTCGCACCAGCGGAGGTGTTGAGTCATTCTACTCTAGAGAACCGACGTTATCCAATCAGATGACGCTTGGTGTGACCTTGGTGCCTTTATATACTCAATAAACTTTTGGAGTTAAAACCCTAGCTTTTTTGGCTGGCTTGTCAAGGTTCTAATAATCTAGAATCTTGACGTTGGTAGCGTAGAGAATTTTAATCATTGCTGCAATCCAATGGTATTGAAGTCTATAGAGGCGTAGTGATCACTGATCAGTGTAGTGACCACTCTTGCATGTAGCGGTCGATGTACTCGAAGGCTCTTTGATCCATCCAACTATAATTTTTTCCTCTCAGGCCAAACCCTACATGTCCTCCGCACCGGGGTGTTTCTAGGGTCAGTGTTTTGCTGTTTTGACAAGTTTCGTAGGGATAACATTTTTCGCCTAGCAGCGGATCATTGAGCGCATTGACGATTAGAGACGGGACGGTAATGCTGTGGTAGTGTAGATCCGAAGAGGAGGTGCTGTAGAAGTGGCGTGCATTGCGAAACCCATGCAAGGGAGCCGTGTAGCGTTCATCGAATAGCCCAAATGACTTAATCCTATCAATCGCAGAAATATTTACTGCGTCAGGGAACTGTGCATGCTTTTGTTTTACTTTTTGAATGAGTTTTTTGAGGAATCGCTTACGGTAGAAGGTGTTCTTTCTGAATGTTAACTGGTGGGCACTATCCCAGAGATTGCAGGGGACAGAAAATACTGCCGCTGCTACGATGTGTTTGGGGACGTTGACACCGTTTTCTCCCAAGTATTTTAGGGTAGTGCTGCCTCCCATGGAGTAGCCGACGAGTCCTATTCTTTTGTAGCGTCGTGTGGAGATGGTATGCTGGATGACCGTCTCCAGATCATCGGTGACGCCATGATGGTAGAGGCGTAGTGTGCGGTTGATCTCTCCGCTACAGGATCGGTAGTTCCATGCGAGCACATCGTATCCTTTCTGATGAAAATACCTGACGCAGCTCTTGATGTAGTGCCGGGTAGTGTTGCCTTCTAGTCCGTGCGATACGATGATGAGTTTGTTAGAGCCCGTCTGTACCCAGTCCAAATCCAGAAAGTCACCATCTGGCGTGTCGATGCGCTCTCTTTCGTAGGGTAGCCCTTTGATTTTTCTGAATACACTGGGGTATATCGTCTCTAGATGGCCATTTCTGAACCATGAAAAAAAGTTGCCGTATGGAGATCGTGATATGACAGGCATTATTTTAAAGATAGGGATTTAAAAAGTAGCACCATAGTTCCTTTTGTCTTGTTGGTGTTCTATTTTTGGCGGCTAAAAATAGGGATAAAATGGCTGAATACGTACTAGGAATTGATATTGGAGGCACAAATACCAAATTTGGGTTAGTGGATAGAGAAGGGAATGTAAAAGATGAAGGACACTTTCCTACCCAAGCTGACGCTGATATCAATGCTTTTTTGTCTCTATTGGAAACCCATATCAGTCATTTGATTGCCGATAACCAGGTGATCGGAGCGGGCGTAGGGGCACCCAATGGCAACTACTACAAGGGAACGATCGAGCATGCACCTAATCTCAACTGGGGCGAGATCGTCGAGTTTAGAGAGTTGTTTCAAGAGAAATTCAAGATTCCAGTAGCCTTGACCAATGATGCCAATGCGGCAGCACTGGGAGAGATGCTATTTGGTGGAGCAAAGGGGATGAAAGATTTCGTTCTCTTTACACTCGGTACTGGACTGGGTAGTGGGATCGTAGTAGATGGTAAACTCGTCTATGGCTACTCTGGAATGGCAGGTGAGATTGGTCACGTCAGTGTCAACCCTGATGGTCGTCACTGTGCATGTGGTCGCAAAGGGTGTTTGGAGACCTATGTGTCCGCTACGGGCATCAAGCGTACCGTGTCTAAACTCATGGCTGACTACACACGACCTAGTGTACTGCGTGATGTGCCTTATAACCAAATCGATGGGAAGGTAATCACCGATGCAGCCAAGAATCATGATTATATCGCCATCAAGGCATTTGAATATACAGGGAAAATTCTCGGACAAAAATTGGCAGATACCGTTTTGCATACGAGTCCAAAGACAATCTTCTTGTTCGGAGGATTGGTGAAGGCGGGAGAGTATCTCCTAGACCCTGCAAAGCACTACATGGAAGAGAAGATGTTCAAGCCCTTCAAAAACATGGTTGATTTGCGCCCATCGTCTTTGATGGATAAAAATGCTGCCGTGCTAGGTGCTGCTGCGCTTGGCTGGACAGAATTCGACAAAGTAGCCCCATAGTAGGGGGGATTGCTCTGGGGAATATTGGTTTAATTTGCTTCATGAATAAAGCATTTTCCCGAATCAAATTTTTTATTCTTGTTATAGGCTTGTCATGGGTATCTATCTACACATACGGGCAAGAGCTCATTATCAAGGATGCTAATACGCTATTGCCTATCGAAGGAGCCATTGCTATGCAAGAGGAAGTACTTCTAGGCGTCAGTAATACTGACGGGGTGATTAGGTTGCCTACTGGGACGGCTGGTCAACTTGTTCTCCAACATACGCAGTTTTATGGGAAGACCATTGATTTGCCTGGAGGTGAGGGTGAATCTATTCATGTCCTGATGGATGAAAAAATCCGACAGATCAATGAAGTCGTCATATCAGCCAACCGGTGGGGAGAGGGTCGCAATCAGGTGCCTAATGAACTCTTATCTATATCTCACCAAGAAGTTGAATTTGCCAACCCTCAGACTGCGGCAGATATGCTGGATCAGAGTGGTCAAGTTTTCGTGCAAAAGAGTCAGTTAGGAGGGGGCAGTCCCATGATTCGAGGCTTTGCTGCCAATTCTCTATTGATTGTACTCGACGGTATTCGTCTGAACAATGCCATCTATCGTAGTGGCAACCTGCAAAACGTGATCATGTTAGACCCGAATATGATGGCTTCTACGGAGGTGATCTATGGGCCTAGTTCATCCATGTATGGGAGTGATGCACTGGGCGGGGTGATGTCATTTTATACCAAAAAAGCAGGGTTCGCTAAGGATGATGGCTGGAAGGTGTCTGGTGGCAGTATGTTGCGCTATTCGACAGCTAATCATGAAAAAACAGCCCACCTTAATGTTTCCATCCGAAACAAACGATTTTCGAATTTCACAGGAGTGACGGTGAGTGATTTTGATGACCTCAGAGCAGGAGCAGTACACCCTAAGGATCATCCTGATTTTGGTAAGCGAGAAAGCTATGTCATCCGAAAAGAAGGAGTGGATGAGGAGGTGAAGAATGATGACGTAAACCTCCAGCGATTCTCAGGATATAGTCAGTTCAATGTCATGAATAAGGCTGCTTTGAGAATCAATAAATCTTCTGAGCTAGCTTACAGCTTTTATCTCACAGGGTCTACAGACATCCCTAGGTATGATCGACTGATACAGCCACAGTCTGATGGCTCACTCAAGAATGCTGAATGGTACTATGGCCCTCAGGACTTTATGCTCCATGCGTTGACCTTTAGCAATGATACAGAGAACTGGTTCTACAGCCATGCCAAATTAACTTTGTCCACACAGCGTGTGGAAGAGTCTCGTCACAACCGTAGCGTAGGCTCGAATGGATTAAATCACAGGACGGAGCGCGTAAAGACCTATGCAGCTAACCTAGATCTGGAGAAAAGAATATCTGACTATAGTAACCTATACTATGGTCTCGAATGGGTGTACAATGATGCCGAGTCTACGGCTCAAAAAGAGGATATTGTAACTGGGGAAATGAGTCCACTTTCGACACGCTATCCTGACGGTGGAGGCAGTATGAATACCTGGGCGGCATACCTGTCCTACAAATATGCCTTGCGTGATTGGGTGCATTTGACAGTGGGAGGACGCTATTCTGATGTGGGTTTGAGAGCAAAATTTAACTCTACTTCCTTTTTTAGTCTGCCATTCGAGGATATCGATCAGCGCAATGCTGCGTTGAGTGGTACAGCGGGATTAGCGATTCAGGTCACGCCACAGCTCAAGTGGGACGTGTTATTTTCTACGGGGTTCAGGGCGCCTAACCTTGATGATGCTGGAAAGGTATTTGATTCGGGTGATGTGGTCGTAGTGCCCAACGAAGACCTAAAACCAGAATATACCTACAACTACGAAACGAATGTGACCTGGAACCTAGGAGAGAAGTTGATATTAATGGGAGGGCTGTTTTATACCCAATTAAGGGATGCGATGGTCAGGCGTGATTATTCATACAACGGCATGGACTCTGTCTACTATGATGGAGAAACCTACCGAATGGCTGCCTTGGTCAATGTGGGTAAAGCTTATATATGGGGCTTCTCGGCAGGGTTAGACTATGCGATGACACAGCATTTTTTGCTGTCGGCGAGACTCAGTGAGAGTTTTGGTGAAGATCAAGTGGAACGTATTCCGCTACGTCACACGACACCATTGTTTGGAAATGTATCACTGACCTACCAGAGAGAGCGACTTAGGCTTGAGTTTTATACCAAGTTTCAGGGCAATAGAGCATGGGATGACTTAGCGCCTTCGGAGCAGGACAAGGATTACTTGTACACGAGCGATGGATCTTTGGGATGGTACACGCTTAATTTGCGCTCGTCCTATCACCTGACACCAAAACTAGTCGTGACTGCTGCCTTAGAGAATATTCTTGATCACCATTACCGTACCTATTCGTCGGGTATCAGTGCACCAGGTATCAACGGCATTTTCAGTGCAAGATTTGATTTTTAACCCAGATCATGCAATAGCATCAACAGAGGGATAAAAAAAGGCTTTGAAATTTTTCAAAGCCTTTTTTGTGAAGTTCCTGTTCTCGTTCGTTAAGCGATGCGGCTTTTTAGGTCTGTCATGAGTTCGGATAAGTCCATCTTCTCCGTGAGACTATCGATTCTGCTCATGGCTTCTCTTAGACTTTTTTAACCCCTTCCTGAGGTGAGGAGAAAGCTCCTGACTTTTAGGTGGAGACGATAGTTCTTCCCCTAAAAGAGGTAACAAAATGGGGTATGAGTTGATCTACAAGTGAAATCAAGGAGGAAGTCGAAAATCCGCGATAAAAATAGAGTAGACAGTAAATAAATCACTTGTATTATGAAAAAGATCAACTTAACAATGAGAAGTCTTATGGTGGTCCTATTACTGGCCATCGTGAGGTATCAGGTAGATGCACAGTCGTGTACAGTTCCTGATTACATTCCTGTTTTTGCACAGGAGCTGAATCTGGTCAACTTGACAGAATTTGACTCTTTTGCTCGGCCTGATGAGTCAAACCGTTATTTTTATCGTCCTCAATGCGGTGTGAGTCAAGCTCAGTTTCGCTATAGTACTACCAAGGGTAGTCTCAAGCTACAGATGTATCTAGAGGTGTATCGTCAGAGTTATGACTGTATGGGTAACCTCGTAGGGACTAAAACGCAAATCATGACTACTCCTACCATCGAATACGGTAGTGGTGGCGGAGAGATATTTGCCTATTTTGATCTTGTCATAGAGCCAGGTGCCTACTATCAGGTAGTGGCTAAGAGAAGAAGCAAGTTTATAGTTTGGGGGGCTTGGAATACTGATGCTTATAGCAACAACGTACGCTTTATAGAGGGCATAGACCAGCCAACTCCCGATGGACAATTTGTAGACATGCTCAGTAGTAGGTCTGCAAC
Source organism: Reichenbachiella agariperforans (assembly GCF_900142205.1). Classification (GTDB taxonomy): domain Bacteria; phylum Bacteroidota; class Bacteroidia; order Cytophagales; family Cyclobacteriaceae; genus Reichenbachiella; species Reichenbachiella agariperforans. The sequence continues at coordinate 931,573 of NZ_FRAA01000001.1, read as the reverse complement.
TTCTACAGGTACTGGTTGGACGATCGATATAGCTCAGTTGGACGTGAATGATCCAGTGCTTTTTGATGCGAACGCTAGCTCCTGTGAGAGTATTTGGTCTTATGAGATATCGGAATTTGACCTTGATAATTGGGTCAGTAGTAGTACCTATAGTTCGCCCTGGTTATCCGGTCAGGCCAATACAATCAATCTGACGGGGTCTTATGGACCAGGGTTTCAGAGAGGAAAACTCTATTTGCTCAAACTGGTCGTGGGTACTGGCTACCATCCAGAATACTGGTGGTTCGAAATCAAAGATGCTACCATTGACGCCAGTCTTGATCATACTACGACTGTAATTGAGAGTGTAGGCATATTGGGCGGAGGTATAAAGTTTTATACCCTGCATGAGCGCTGTCAGTATAACAGCCTCCTCCTCAATACGAGTGGTACCCAGTCTGCGAATCAATACCGCATAAGTGTACAGGAGGTTAACGCTAGCTATACAACTACAGGTCTATTGGCTAGTACTGGTTGGCAGGTGGGGGCTCCACCAACGAGTATATCTCTCAATAGCCTGTTCGGTGGTTTTGCATTGGGTCAGCGCTATAAACTCACATTTGAAGTGGGAGATCCGGTACAAACGCGCGTGTTATATTTCCGATACAAGCAGTGCAAAGTGTACCCAGAAGACCCTGTAGAACTGGGAAGGTCAAAACAAACGGAAGCGGAGGAGCTCGAAATGATAACGTATCCTAACCCTACTAGTGGACAACTCACTATTGAACTCAAACAAGAGACGGAAGAATCAGTAAGCCTCCGAGTGGTCGATCTGATGGGGAAAATAGTCTATGCTACGGAGCAGTACGGCATGCGTCAGGTTAGTATAGACCTGTCAGGTAACCCTCCAGGAGTTTATTTTATTGAATTAAGAGCGGCTGAGATGAAATCGGTTCATCGTGTGATCTTTAGATAGTCTATTGTTATGAGTAACTGAATGAAATAGAAGCGAGGTGAGTTTTTAGGTTGCCTCGTTTTGGTACAAGAAAGGGCTTTGAGATTGTTCTCAAAGCCCTTTCTTGTGCAGCAGTAATTTGTATTCCTAAGCAATGCGGCTTTTTAGGTCTGTCATGAGTTCGGATAAGTCCATCTTCTCTGTAAGACCATCGATTCTGCTCATGGCTTCTCTTAGACTTTTTTGGTAGTCTTTGCTTTGCGGGTTGTAGGGCGCATGATGCGTCTCGCTCAGTAAGTTCTCGATACAAAGAATATCATCTTTGAGCGATGGGTCTAAGTAGCTCTCTACGAATTTTTTGAAGATGTAATCCGTTGCAAGTTCATTCGGATGGATGAGATCTTTTTCATAGAACTGATAGTCTCTCAGGTCACTCAATAGGAATTCATAAGCAGGGAAATATTTGACATAGGCAAACTCACTCATGATCATGTGACAGGCCAAGCGTAGTACCGATTTGCTCACAGCATTGAGCGTCAACGAATCACGGGTGTGCTGCACTGGGCTCACGACAAGGATGATGTTTTTGACATGGTTTAGCGAGCTATAGATTCGTCTGAAACCATCTACAATTGCCTGAGGTGTCAGTAGGTCTTTGGTGAATAAATTGGATTCTGCACGGTGGCAGTTGGCGATCACCTTGTTGGTACTGTCTAGTTTGTATACGAATGCTGATCCAAGGGTGATGATTAGATAGTCTGTTTTTTTTAGATACTCATGGGTAGTTTCTACACGTTCTTGTAGGCTGTTAATTAACTCGGACTTGGATGAAAAGTTAGCCTTAGGGTGAAAATTGAAATGATTCCAATAACCTTCGTTTTCGGTGATTAAATCTTCGTTGATCTCTCCATTTTTGGTCGTTTGTTCTATAAGGTTAAATATAGAGATAGGGTTATATATAGTACCGTATGGGTTGTTAGTGATGTTAAAGTTGTATTTGGAAAGTGGGTCCGCTAGCGCTTTGGTAAACCCAGACCCAATAGACAAGATTTGAGAATTGTATTTAATTTTATCTGGGTTCTCGTCTATGAATAATTCAGTCCTAAAATGTGTCATAGCTTTTTTATATGAATATAAAAAGAAACTGTTTGATGCAGTGTGAAATGCTGATAAAAATAAGATTTAATTCGGGTTGTTTCCTTGGGTTAAATGGTAACTCTGTCTAGCAATTTCGTACTCCTCGTCAGTAGGGATGATGAGTATTTTTACTTTTCCTTTTTGAATTTCACGTAAGCCAGGTTTTCTAGTTTCATTGAGGGTATCATCTATGTCGATACCAAAGTGTTCCAGATTACTACAGCACATCTTTCGCGTTACAGCATCATTTTCTCCAACCCCTGCAGTGAACACGATGGCATCCAATCCTCCGAGGATGGTCATGTAAGAACCGATGTATTTCTTTATTCGGTAGGCATACATTTTTAGTGCTAGTAGAGCTGCTTCATCACCATCTTTGGCTCTGGTGTTGATGTTGCGGAGGTCATTGTCTCCTGTGAGTCCCTTCATGCCGCTTTGTTTGTTGAGCAGTGTTTTGATTTGTTCGATTTCGTACCCCTGCTCTAGCAAATAGAAGATTACCGATGGATCAATGTCACCAGAGCGCGTACCCATGATGAGCCCAGATAATGGGCCAAGTCCCATAGATGTGTCTATGCTTTTTCCATTTTTGATGGCCGATATGCTACATCCATTTCCGAGATGAATGGTGATGATTTTGCTGTCTTTGTTTTTCAATCCCAAGTAATCGATCGCTTTGTTGGAGACATACCGGTGTGATGTGCCATGAAAACCATAGACGCGCGTACCGTATTTTTGATAGAGCTCTTCTGGGATGGCAAAACGGTAGGCTTCTTCGGGCAAGGTAGTGTGAAATGCCGTGTCGAAAATAGCATACTGCTTGGCGGAGCTAAATACTGTTTCGGCAACTTCTATCCCCTGAAGGTTAGCAGGGTTGTGAAGGGGAGCGAGCGAAAAGAGTTCTTTGATCTCAGCTTTGACTGATTCGTCGATGAGGGTACTGGCGGTGAAATGCTCCCCTCCATGCACAACTCTATGACCGACCGCAGCGATCTCATCTGAAGATTGGATGAGTTTATAGTCGGGGTTCATGAGAAGTTCTGAGACTTTGTTGAGTGCTACTTTGTGATCTTCGAAAGGCATGTTCACGGTTACGGTTTGCGTGCCATATTCAAAGCTGAGGTTCCCTTCTGTTTCACCTATTTTTTCTACTAGCCCAGCACAAAGGACAGTGCCTGCTGGCATGTCAAACAACTGATACTTGAGCGAAGAACTACCCGAATTTAAAACCAATATTTTCATCTCTATGTGTTATTTCTTTTGTGATTGAATCGCTGTAATGACCACTGTATTGACGATGTCTTCTACCGTACAACCTCTACTGAGGTCATTGACGGGCTTATTGAGGCCTTGTAGAACTGGTCCAATGGCGATGGCTCCTGTTTCGCGCTGTACAGCTTTGTATGTATTGTTTCCGGTGTTGAGGTCTGGGAAGATCAAAACGGTGGCTTGTCCAGCGACCTGAGAGTTGGGCATTTTCTTCTTACCCACTTCTGGATCAACAGCTGCATCATATTGTATAGGACCTTCTATCATGAGTTCGGGTGCAAGTTCCTTAGCTAGTGCAGTGGCTTTTCGGACTTTCTCCACTTCTTCTCCTTTGCCTGATGCGCCAGACGAGTAGGAGAGCATTGCTACACGTGCTTCTACCCCGAATGCCATGGCTGTATAGGCAGAGGAGACGGCGATCTCTGCGAGTTGCTCGGCTGTGGGGTTAGGGTTGACTGCACAGTCGCCATAGACAAGTACGCGGTTGTCCAGACACATGAAGAACACCGAAGAGACGACTTTAATCCCAGGCTTGGTTTTGACGAATTGTAAGGCTGGGCGTATCGTATGCTGTGTGGTGTTGACCGCACCGGATACCATACCGTCTGCGTCTCCTTGCTGAACCATCATGGTGCCGAAATAGGAAACGTCATTCATCAAGTCTTCGGCGATTTCCATGGTGATACCTTTTTCTTTGCGGTATTCATAGAGTTGCGAGACGTATTTGTTGAAGTTTGGTGATTGGGCGGGTGCTACGATGTTGATTTCATCTAGGTCGATATCTAGTCCTAAGTCTTGGATTTTTTGGGTGACCTCATCTGGGTTTCTGTAGAGTAGTGTGAGGTTGACTAGCTTCATCGCTTGGAGTTGTTCGGCTGCCTTGAGGATACGGTCGTCATTGCCTTCGGGCAGGACGATATGCATCTTTTGAGCGAGCGCAGTTTGGTTCAGGTTGTATTTAAACATTTTTGGCGTCATGCCTCTTGGTTTCACCCCTATGATTTTATTCTCAAGGTTGGTCGCGTCGATCTGCTGGTCAAAATACTTGAGTGCCAATGCTATCTTGTTGGGGTTATCCATCGATAGGTTGGACTTGACGTTGTTTAGGTTGATGGTTGTTTGGAACGTGTTTGGTGTGACCTTGAGTATAGGGATGGTTGCTGTCAGCCCTTTCAGTAGTTTGTATATCGGTTCGGGCAGATCGAACCCCCCCGTGAGTATGATTGCGGATAGGTTAGGGTATGTTGTCGACTGATGAGCCTGTAGTGACCCCATGATGATCTCGGCTCTATCGGCAGAGGCTACTACGGCACAGTTTTCTGTCAAGAATGTCAAGTAATTGGCCAAGGTCATGCCAGCAACTGAGTAGCGATGGACGATCTTTTGGTGGAGGAGTTCCTCTCCGAAGAGTACTTTGGCGTTCAATTCCTCGGCGATTTCGGCTACACTAGGGCTACTCAGAATGTCATTGTTGGGGATGACAGCTAATTCTTTGTTTTTACCCGTACCTCCCAGTTTTTTCTTTAGGTTCGTTTTATAGTCTTGAATTTTTTCTTCCTCGACTCTATTGAGAATTGCGCCTATGACCTCTGTCTCTTCTTCCTCGAAGGAGTCTAGTGCAAATTTGAGCGTACTGGCGGCCTCTTCAGGTGTTTTGTTTTGTCCTGTAGCGACGATCAAGATGGGACTACCCAAGTTTTTAGCGATGGCGGCATTGAGTTCAAACTCAAAAGCGATGTTCTCTCCCACGAAATCAGTTCCTTCTATCAAGATGAAATCGTACTGTTTTTCGAGCTTTTTGTAGTGGTCTAGAATTTGGTCTATGACTAGATCGAACTGGCTATCTCCGAGCATCTTGTTGACCTGATTGCCCGTGAAAACGTAAGTGTCTTCATAATTTTGATTCAACGTAAAATAGTCTAGAATTAGTTGGGTATGATGATCTTTTCGATTTGGGTTCCCTTTGATGATGGGTTTGAAATAGCCTATTTTCTGTGTTTTCTTTAGCAGGAGCTCCATTAACCCTAGTGAAATGAGGGATTTACCCGAATTAGCTTCGATGGTGGAGATGAATACGGCGTTGGACATGTGGTTCTTTGGTTGTGGTGAAACGTCTAATGCAAGACTAAAATAAAACGGAGATGAATAGCATGATGCACATCATTAAAAATACTAATGAATATCTTTATTTTCTATCAACGTAAAGTTTTAAAATATGAAACGAGTAGTGGTATTGACAGGTGCAGGGATCAGTGTGGAGAGCGGTATTCGTACATTTCGAGATTCGGATGGATTGTGGGAAGGGCATGACGTAATGGAGGTGGCATCTCCACAAGGATGGGCAGCTAATCAGGAGTTAGTTATGGATTTTTATAACCAGAGAAGAAAGCAGGCAATGGCTGTACAGCCAAATCTGGGCCATTTCGCATTGGCGGAGTTGGAGAAGGATTTTGAGGTGACGATCGTGACACAAAATGTAGATGGCTTACATGAGCGTGCAGGGTCGTCTCGGGTCATTCATCTCCACGGTGAACTGTCCAAGGTTAGGAGTAGTGTCGATGAAAGTATCGTGTTCGAGCTAGAGGGTTGGGAGCTTAAGTCTGGAGACCTTTGTCCCAAAGGGTCACAGTTGAGACCACACATCGTTTGGTTTGGGGAGATGGTACCGATGATGGATGTGGCGATAGCAGAGGTGCGGAGGGCAGATATTCTTCTGGTGGTGGGTACTTCGTTGGTGGTGTATCCAGCAGCCAGTTTGATGAGCTACACGAGGGCAGGAATCCCCAAGTATGTCATAGATCCTAAAATGCCTGAGCTACCCAAGGATTCTATGCTCTATTGTGTGGAAGAGAAGGCAAGTACAGGTGTGGCTAAGGTGGCTGATGAGTTGAGAAAGCGGTATCAGTAATGTGGTTAAGTAACAATTATCGAATTGCTGTTTCGCAGTTAGAAAATTGTGCGTAGTGTTTTCTCGTAAATTGCTAAGTGTAAATGCGTATAAGGTGCTGATATTAAGGTGTTTCGTTGTGTGTTGTTGAATTAATTTTTTATATTCACCATGATTTTAAAATTCAATGTCTGAAATAACGAATCAGTATCAATTTTTATATCCACAGCTATGGCAACAAACTTAGAACTACGAAGCACTTATTTTTATACCGAAGGCATGGGCAGTATACCTACTGCCACCAGTCCCAAACCACTCAACACCGCTTCAGAGATAAGTTCAGTTTTTAAAAATAAGTTTGCCGTAGCGACACACATTAGCGAATCGATACACCGTGGGATTGGTAAGGAGTTAGCTTCTATGACCACTAACCTCAGTGCGAAACGTTTGGCATCTAAAATCAATTCTTCTCTAGACAATACCAGTAAGTATTCGCTTGCTGACATTGTGGATGATTTGAGAGGTTATGATTTCAATGAGGAATCTAGTTTTGATGCTTTGGTGAAAACCAAGTTCTGTGTCAAATCAGGAGCACATAAAGGTCATGCGATTTTTCATGTACCTGCTTTTATTCCTATCAATGACATCAAAGTACCTAAGCAGGCTACTAACTTTAAGATATCGGCTCGTCTGGTATCTGTATCCGATTTTTTGATCAAAACAGATAGTATAGAGATGCTTTCTCCCAAAGCAGATAGTAAAAAGGGGAGTTTTCAGTCGCCTATGTTGCCGATATTGCAGACATCTACCGAGCCTATGACTGCCCAGTTGCGGTTATTAGAGACAGGGCCTATCGCACAAAATGCCTCTACTGTTCTAGTGATCGGGGTTATGTTTTATCGATACGAAGACAAGAAATTTGTTGCACTCGATGAAGAAGGGATTATCTCTATTAGAAACGTTTTTTAAGCTGAATCACCCACCAATCGTAGACATGGACTCAGTGATTTGAGTGTTTTTTTGTCGGTTTATTTCTGCTACGAATCCATTGACCTCCTTGCGTTGCACGGTCTGAATGAAAGTCTCTTTGAGTGCTTCGTCAGAGATGCCAGTTCTCAATATACCTTTTACATCTAACACACCTTCGTCATATAGACAGTTTTTGATGCTGCCAGTGGCGGTAAGTCTGATACGATTGCATGTACCGCAGAAGCTACGGGTATATGCCGCTATGATACCTAAACTCCCAGCATAGTCAGGGATTTGATAAGCAGTAGAGGGTGAATTTGGTTCTTGCGCGATCTTCTGTAGAGCAGGGTAGTGGTGTTTTAGTTCGTCCAGTATGTCTTGAGCAGAGAATATTTTAGCATTTTGATCGTCAGACCCGTTGAAGGGCATCTCTTCGATAAAGCGTACCGAGATATTTTTGTTCTTGGTTAGTTTGGCCATGGCTTGGATTTCATGTTCATTGCGTCCATTCATGACCACCATGTTGATTTTGGTTTTGATCCCATGATCTAGCAAGCCATCTAGCGTTTGCATCACTTTGTTATACTCGTCACGTCTCGTGATAGCAAAGAAATTCTGCTTGTCCAAGCTGTCCAAACTTAGGTTGATGTGATCGATTCCGATCTCTTTGAGTTCTTTGAGATGAGGGTAGGTTAGTACTCCGTTGGTGGTGAGATTGAGTGAGGTGATGCCATCTATTTCTGTGATTTTTCGGAGCAACTGCATGAGGTCCTTTCGGAGGAAAGGTTCTCCGCCAGTGATTCTGATCTTTTTGACACCCAGTTCTGCTAGATTTTGTGTGACACGAAGGATTTCTTCGTAGCTCATGAGTTCTTTTTTTGGGAGGTATTGTATCCCTTCGGCAGGCATGCAGTAGAAGCATCTCAGATTGCAGCGATCGGTCACGGCGATGCGGAGGTAGTCCATTTGCCTACCCCATTTGTCTGTCAATATCGTTTGCTTGTCTTGGTTCACTTCGTTTTGTTGTGGGTTGCTTGAGGGTTGGGGAAACTGTCCGATTCATCCTCACCCGGTCTTTTGTGCAGGCATTGAAAATCCTTCTCTACCAAAACGCGCATTTGGCTTTGGTCTTTGTTTTCAAACCCAACCTCTGTAGGATCCATCCATTTGTCTGCCATCTCGCTAGGAATGCCTACGATGATTTCGTTGTTGGCAAAGTTAGCGGTGACATCTTTTGTGTCTGCCAGTGCAGCTACGGTGTATTTTAATCGATTGGTACCAAAGGCGATTTCAGCCGATACACATCCTTTCTCTCCGAAAATGTCAACCTCTGTTTGGCTTAACCTGAGCCGGATTGAATCATTCAATATTCTCAATTTCATCTTCAAAACTACTGCTTCTTTGGCCTTGATAGAACAGATGGGTGCTTTTTCTTGACTTTATGTAATGTCTGTGATATATCTCCTGTCAGAGCGTTTATCTTTGGGTTTAAAATCAATAGGATGGAAATATCAGTTTTAGCTTTTGGGATAGCACGTGATATCATCAAGGCTCGGTCTGTCGTGCTAGAAGTGACTGATGGAGAGTCAGTCGCAGGCGTAGTAGCTCGTCTCAAACAGCAGTATGACGGATTGGAAAAGCTACCGTCGGTACTCCTGGCAGTCAATGAAGAATATGTGGAAGATAGCTATGTCGTATCACAGGGTGATGAATTGGCGATAATACCTCCTGTAAGCGGTGGATGATATGATAGAGATAACTTCTAAAACCATAAGAACAAGTGAGCTTATAGACTATGTCAAAGAGAGTGGTGCGGGTGCGATCAATGTGTTTATCGGGACGACACGTAACCAGACGGCTGGTAAAAAGGTTATAAAGTTGGATTTTGAAGCCTACGAGCCCATGGCGGTCAAAGAACTACAGAAGATCGCTGATCGAGCCGTTGAGCAATGGGATATCCTCAGCTATGCGATAGTGCATCGCGTCGGTATCGTAGAGATCGGCGAGGAGGCTGTCGTGATCGCTGTATCTACTCCACACCGAAAGGATGCATTTCAAGCCTGCGAGTTCATCATCGACGAACTCAAAAAGACCGTCCCCATTTGGAAACGCGAAGTGTTCGAAGATGGGGATGTCTGGGTAGCTGCACACCCTTAGTTCGTTACTTTATCTCTTTAATTGCTGCCTCGTACTCGTCAGGGGTATTTACATTTCTAAGTACAGAAGGATCATCCAGATGCACGAGTTCAATGTCCGTATTGATGAGGACTTTTCTGGGGCATGAATATCCCTGACTCAGGAACTGCAGTAAGTAAGGGTAAGATTTGGGCTCCCAGATGGTGATGAGGGGTTCAGGAAAATCCGTATCAGGGTTATAAAATGCAGTAGCGACCTTTGACGGATTTCTTTTTTTGATCAATAGATCGATGACTTCATGAGTGAGAAAGGGTTGGTCACATGCTGTCACGAGCCATGCAGCATTCGGGTCATGTCTAAATGCCGATAAAATGGCTCCATAAGGCCCTAGTCCTGTAAAAGTATCCTTGATACTGTCCTTCTCTTCTGCTTGATCTTCTCGGATCGCGAAAAATGCTTTTTGCGTAGCATCGGAAAGTAGGTCGAGCATGTGTGTTTTTTGACTTTTCCCGTGGTAGTTGATTTGGGATTTATCTTTTTGCATGCGCTCACTTTTTCCTCCGGCGAGGACTAACCCATTGAGAGGAGCGATCGACTGTTTTAGTTGTTGGTCTATCCACTGCGTCAGCTGACTCAGGTCGTTGATGAGGTAGTTTGGGATTTGGTCGATGTTTTCTATATGATGACGGAGGTAATCAGGAATGATAGATTCTCCTTCCGGCAGCAGAATGAGTACGACGTTCGTTAGCTTGTGTAGCTTTTTTTCGAGCGATTTTCGGGAGTCGATTACGACAATTTGTTGTGATGCTTCGAAGTGATTGCCGTTGACGATTACTAACTCTTGGTCATTGAAGTAGGGACGGAAAAGCCACGGGTTCATGGCAGATCGTGTGTCAAATCTATGGAAATTGATCTTGTCAACGTACTCTAGTTCATTGCCATGGTCAAGCGATGTGCCAGTGAGAGTACTGTCATCTGCGCTCTTGTGATCTGCATCGACATAGGCAATGCTGTATTGATCTGCGAGAGCTTCGCTGATGGTTTGGCTTATTTTTTTGATTTCTCCGCATGGAGTGCCCAATATAGCTAACTCCTGTCGCGCAAACTGACCGTAGTTTGGTTTGGTGATTTTGGCGTGCTTTTGGTGTTTTTTACTCATGATGAAAATCCTTTTTGCCTCCTGTTTTGGCGATTAATCGCGTCTCGCGGATGACTATGTCGTGTGACATGGCCTTACACATGTCATAGATGGTGAGGGCTGCTATACTCGCTCCAGTTAATGCTTCCATCTCTATACCTGTTTTGGCAGTGACGCTGCAGGTACACCGTATGACGATCTCTTTGTGATCAACTTTGATTTCTATGTCACAGCCATCCATGCCGATAGGGTGACATAGGGGGATCAATTCTCCTGTTTTTTTGGCAGCCATCGTGCCTGCAATAATGGCAGTATGAAACACTGGACCTTTTTTGGACTGGATGTCACCATCCTCGATGAGAGCTAGGATTTCGTCTGATACTACGACGATGGATCGCGCGGTAGCGCTGCGGCGGGTCACTTTTTTTTCTCCCACATTGACCATAGCGGGGGCATTGTTGTCATCGATATGTGAAAGTCCTGACTTTTCCATGATTGCAATGTGTTCAGATGTGTTAATTTTAAATTCAAAATTATAAGATCATTGGATGATTAGTGTCGAAGAAGCTAGAAATATTATCCACGCACAAGCTCCAGAGTGGGGCGAAGAGCGTGTGCTATTGCATGAGAGTATCGGTCGCGTATTGGCTCAGCCGGTGGTAGCAGATAGAGATTTTCCTCCTTTTCATCGCGTGACGATGGATGGGGTTGCGATACGTTATGAGGATTTCAAGCGAGGAGAAAGAAACTTTAAGGTCGTCGGTACCCAATATGCTGGTGAAGAGAGTCGGGCTGTTTCTAACCCCGGAGAATGTTTGGAGATCATGACAGGAGCAATGCTGGATGCGAGTTGTGATGTGATCGTACGATACGAGGACGTAACGTTTGAAGATAAGAGCGACGGGAAGTGGGCGCATATCAGTGACGAAGAAGTGTTTCGATTCAAAAATGTACACCAGCAGGGTTCGGATCAGCAGACAGGAGAGGTTCTCGTAGAGTCAGGGGCTCAAATTCATACAGGTATCGTAGCGATTCTAGCCACTGTAGGGCAGGAGCAGGTGACAGTGAGACGTTTGCCCAAAGTAGCTGTTGTATCCACAGGAGATGAATTGGTAGAAGTTGGTGATACGCCTCAAGCTTATCAAATACGAAAGTCTAATGTGACGATGATCGTGGCGAGCTTGATGCGTCAAGGCATAGCCTGTCAGGCATTTCATCTCAATGATCGTGTGGAGGAACTGGTAAGAGAACTGCCGGGCCTCTTAGAGGCGCATGATGTGCTGCTGCTGAGTGGTGGGGTATCGAAAGGGAAAGCGGATTATTTGCCCGAAGTACTGGAGTCACTCGGTGTGCAGAAGGAATTTCATCGTGTGGCGCAGAGACCTGGGAAACCGTTTTGGTTTGGTAGTTATGGAGAGAAAGCTGTATTTGCTTTTCCAGGCAATCCGATATCTACGTTGATGTGTTTTCAGGTCTATTGTCTGCCATGGATTCATCAGCAAGCGGGAGTACCTAATTTAGGACTAACCGCAGTGTTAATGGAAAATTTTGTATTCAAGCCTGATTTGGGATATTTTTTGCAAGTATCGGTAAGCCATGAGGGAGGACAGTGTCGCGCGACTCCTGTGCAGGGTAACGGCTCGGGAGATTTGGCGACCTTGGCGAAGGTAGATGGTTTTATATACCTACCAGCAGGTCAAATGGTGTACGGCAAAGGAGACGTCTTTCCTTACTATCCGTTAGGACTTTGACAGGAGTCTTACTAATTTCAATTCCATATCAACTACAAACTATCTCGTCATGGAAGAAATTAAACTCGATAAACCGCTCGAAACAATAATAGGAAAGTTAGAGTCATGGTACGATGCATTTATCTCGATGTTGCCTAATATGGCAATGGCACTAATTGTCTTTCTATTCTTCTTGGTACTGGCACGATTGGCCAGAAAAGTATTCTCTAGGTTGTTTGAGAAAACTTCTACAAACAAGGCATTGGAGAGCTTGTTTTCGACTATCATTTATTATACTGTGATGGGGCTGGGGTTGTTTATTATCCTCGGGATATTAAAATTGCAAACGGCGGTGACCTCACTGCTCGCTGGGGTAGGGGTGATTGGTCTGGCGTTAGGGTTTGCCTTTCAAGACATAGCTGCCAATTTTGTGTCAGGGATTATATTGGCATTTCGTACGCCCTATCTTATTGGAGACATTGTGGAGATTAATGGTATCACTGGGACTGTCAAGGGGACAAATTTGAGGGTGACGATCATTGAGTCTTTTACTGGGCAAGAGACCTATGTGCCTAACAAAGAAGTTCTGGCTAACCCGATTACGAATTTTTCTGTAATGAAGAAAAGAAGAATTGATTTATCTGTGGGAGTGTCTTACGCAGAGGATTTGGATAAAGTAGAAGAGATTGTACTCGAAGTGTTCAATTCGATGGACGGAGTTATTCATAAGGATCAAATGTTCTTTGACTATGAAGAGTTTGGGGGCAGCTCTATCAATTTCAATATTCGATTTTGGATCGAGTTTCCAGCTGGTCCAGGTTATTTGGTGATGAAGACTAGAGCCATCAAGGCCATCAAAGTAGCTTTTGATAAAAACGATATTTCTATTCCATTCCCTATCCGAACTTTGGATTTTGGTATCAAAGGAGGGAAAACCTTGTCAGAGATGAGAGTAGCAACTGAGGGTGATGAAAAAACGGATACAGGAGCTTAACTAAACGGCATTGAATTCAGGTCAAAACCTGTAGTAGTTGTTTTATGGTTTTAGATTTCTTTTTCGGTTGTGATTCGCCTGGGTTACATGTTGCTTTTGAGGATTCTAGAAATACCTGGTCATAAAATCCAGCACCTTTTTTTTGAAATTCCCGATTGGTGGATAGAAGAGCATGGCGTTGGTGAAGCCTACACGTTGTTTGAGCACGGACTTTTGGTTGGTGAATTCTAGGAAACCATAGTGTCCATGAGCTTTGCCTATACCGCTTTGATTGACCCCTCCGAAGGGGAGGTTGGGATGAGCGTACTGGAGTACTACATCATTGATGACCATAGAGCCAGCGGTGGTCTCTTGCGTGACTCTCTCTTGCGTGCGTCGATCCTTGGAGAACAAATAGAGGGACAGCGGTTTGTCATTTGCACGGATGTGTTCGATGACGTTTTCTAGACTATCATAGGATTGTATAGGCATGACTGGTCCGAATATTTCTTCTTTCCAGATCGATGCGTCAGCAGGTATATCGACCAGTAGAGTGGGTTCTATAAAGCGACTTTCTAGATCATATGTGCCGCCTATAGCGATTTTAGCTCCTTCTTGTAGTGCTGATTCCATGAGGTCTATGATGCGCTGTGTGTGTCGTGGATTGACGATACGGGCATAGCCAGAGGATTGACGCATTCCCACGGAAGAGGGATCAAAGAGTTTTCTGATGTGTTTTTTGGCAGAAGCTAAGAAATTTTTCAACTGAGTGTGATGTACAAATAGGTAATCGGGGGCGATGCAGGTTTGTCCGTTGTTGGTGAAGCGTCCCCAGATGATTTTTTTTGCTGCATCGTCTACGTTGGCCGACTCATCGATGATTACGGGAGATTTCCCGCCTAATTCTAGGGTCACTGAGGTGAGGTGCTTTGCAGCTGCTGCCATCACGATCTTCCCTACAGGTGTGCTGCCCGTAAAGAATATGTGATCAAAGGGTAGCGATAGCAAGGTCTGTGTTTCGTCAATAGCTCCTTCCACGACGGTGACCCAGCTAGGGTCAAAGAGCTCACGTACCATTTCGGAGATGAGCCGCGAGGTGGTAGGGGTGTTTTCGGAGGGTTTTAGGATGGCGGTATTGCCCGCAGCTAGACAGCTCACCAAGGGACCTACCGTTAACTGAAAGGGGTAGTTCCATGGTGCGATGATTAAGCAGCGTCCCTTAGGTTCATATTTGATTTTTCCTTGCGTGCCGATGTAGGTTAGTCCTGAGCTGACTCGTCGCTCTCTTGTCCATTCGCTAAGGTGCTGGAGTGTATGGCTGATTTCAGCCATGACGGGAAATATTTCGGAAATATCTGCTTCTAGTTGTGGTTTGTGCAGGTCTTGGTATAGTGCCTCATAGATGCGTGACTTGTTGTCTAGTATCCACCTTTTGAGTTTGGAGAGTTGTGCTTTTCGTTCGCTGATGGGAGCGCTTCGTAGTGCCGTAGCTTTGTTTTTTTGGGAATCAAAAAGAGTTTGGATGGAGCTAGATGTCATGTTGTTTTGGGATTGAAACGTTGCAAAATCTGTAAGCAGAAGTTAATGTATCTTTAAGAATTAGCAAGTTGGATATAGGGTTTTGCAGTGCGTTTTGGTTAAAAAGCTCATTTTTTAACTCTAATTAGGTGTTTTGCGTATAGATTTAGTGTGTTAATACGGTTAACATTGTGGTAACATTAAATTAACATTGACTATATTGAGTTAGATTCCATTCGAAAATAGATGAAAACAGTTTTTAAAACCATACCGATACTATTAGTCTTTTTGCTCCTGAGAGTAGAAATGATGATGGCTGTAGTCCCGACGGGTGATACGAAGCTGGCACTATTTATACGTGACGATTTTGATAGCTTTTCTCATGAAGAGTTCGTGAGTTTCGAAGCGACCTACCTTGATATGTTGAGCAAACTAAGAGAGAAGGATGAGTCGATGAAGTCTGATGAGGCTTTTTTGAAATTCATGTTTTACAAAGTGCACCGTAAGTTTTTGAAAAGCTATGAGCAGCAGGTGTTGTTCAGTGAGATATTTCGCCCGTCTGGTAAGTATGATTGTGTGACGGGGTCTGCGCTGTTGGCTTTGTTTCTTGATGATCTCGGTTATCATTACCGTGTGGTCGAGACGGACTATCATGTGTACTTGATGGTAGAATCTGGGGGTAGGGAGTTTATGATGGAGGCCACCGATCCGTTGAATGGTTTTGCTTCGGATAAAGAGGAGATCAAGGAAAGAAAGCAAATCGTACTAAGCGATGCACAGCGAATCAATGAAAAGTTGGCCATGTCTGGTGTATCAAGCGATTTCAGCATGGGGTCACCCAAACAAGTAACTGTGATAGATAATGAAGTAGGTATGAAGGAACTTGCTGGTCTGCATTATTACAACCAAAGCCTTCGGGCTTACAATAACGAAGATTTACGTAAAGCCTATAAATATATCACGGTAGCGCAGGGGATTTATCCTTCTAAGCGTATCAAGAACGCCAGTTCTTTCATTTTTGCAATGGCTTTTTCTAATTAATAGTCTACATTTTTTAATGAGGTCTAACTACTAGGTCATTTTGTCTAGAATATTTCGTCCTTTGGTCACGGTTTTATTGATTCAATTTCAATCCATAATTAGGCGTTGAATTAGAGAGTTGTTTAATCTAATAAGCCTACTAAGTCGTCTTTGGATAGGTTCTTTACGAAACTCTCTTCTGTTGTGATCAAGTCTGCTGCCAGTTGTTTTTTGGACTGCTGGAGGTGCATTATTTTCTCTTCTACGGTGTTTTTGGTGATGAATCGGTAAGTGAATACTTTGTTTTTCTGACCGATGCGGTGCGCACGGTCTATGGCTTGTGCTTCGATGGCAGGATTCCACCAGGGGTCTAATAGGAATACATACTCGGCCTGTGTCAGATTGAGGCCTAGCCCGCCTGCTTTGAGGGAGATCAGGAATACCTGTATCGTAGGGTCGTTTTGGAACTTCTCCACTTGGCCTTGTCTATCCTTGGTCGTACCATCTAGGTAGGTATATTGTATCTTTTGTCCATCTAGGTACTTGGATACGATTTTGAGATGCTTCACAAACTGTGAGAATACCAGTATCTTTTGATCCTTCTTTATGGCATTTTCTAGCATGTAGCTGATGTCTTCTAGTTTGCCAGATTCCCCCTCGTAGGTTTCATCTGCTAGGAGCGGGTGATTGGCGATTTGCCTTAGTTTGGTAAGTCCCTGCAGGATCATAAACTGAGACTTGCCCAGACCACCTGCGTCGATCTCCTTCATGATTTTGTCACGGTAGGCAGATTTTACTTTTTCATAGGCTTCTTCTTGTTCTGCACTCATGGTGCTGTAGCGTACATTTTCAATTTTTTCGGGTAGGTCAGTGGCGACCTGCGATTTGTTTCGTCTTAGCAGAAACGGTTTGATGATCGAATACAGCTTTTTGGTACTCGCTTCGTCTTTCTTCTTTTCGATAGGAAGTTGATACTGCTTCTTGAAGAATGATTTGGTTCCCAGTAGGCCTGGATTGACAAAGGACAGTTGAGACCAAAGATCCATGGTGGTGTTCTCTATCGGTGTACCTGTCAGGATCAGTTTGTTAGACGAGTAGAGCTCTCTGATGCTCTTAGATATGATCGAATCAGGGTTTTTGATGACTTGAGATTCGTCCAATATGATGTAGTTGAAATGAAACTCTTTGAGGAGATCGATATCTTGCCGAATGATTCCATAAGAGGTCAGTACCAGGTCATACTTAGAAAAACCCTTGATGTTTTTTTCTCTTTTTCCTCCAGTATAGTTGAGGATTTTAAGTTTAGGAGTGAATTTCTCGGCTTCTTTCTCCCAGTTGTATATCAGAGAGGTAGGCATGACCAGAAGGCTGGTGCCAGCCTCTTCTTCACTGTGCACTGACTGTAGGAGAGCTAGTGTCTGTACGGTTTTACCTAAACCCATATCATCGGCTAGACAGCCTCCCAGACTATAAGATCGTAAGAAGCGCATCCAGTTGTATCCGGCTTTTTGATAAGGTCTCAGATCTCCCATGAACCCCTGTGGAATCTCAAAGTCATCGATCTTATCAAAGTCCTGTAATTTTAAGAGTTTGCCTTTAAGGTTGATCTGAGCTAGATTGGATTCAGTCAGCTCTTTGACTAGAGAGATGTGATGCTTTTGTAGTTGTAGCTCTTCGGCATTTCCTTCATCACTGAAGGCCATGAGCTCTGCATATTGTTCGAACCATGCATCGGGGATCACCGCAATCTCACCGTTAGGTAGTTCGATTTCCTTGATATTCTTTAGTATGTAGTTACGGATGACTTTGAATGGGATTTCAAATTCACCGAATTTGACTATCGCGTGGATGTCAAACCAGTCGATATTCTCTTTGATTTCCAGTGTCATCTCCGACTTGCCTATGAAATATCGCTTGATGCTTTTTCCATTTTGTACCAGCGAGATGCCAGCATCTTGTAGGAATTTTTTGGTGTCTTCTATCCATGAGAAAGCTTTACCCAGAGGAACTGTCACTTGAGAGGATCTTAGTGCTAGCCCTGATTCTTCGAGGAACTTGAGGTATTTCTTTTCTTGCGTGATATTTCGGCGGATACGGTAGAAGGTATAGTCGTCATCTTCACTCTCCACATGCACATTGACTTCTTTGAAGTGATCTGCTTTGTAACTGTGGTTCCCATATTTGAACTTGAGTTCAAATAGGATTTTACTCTCTTGGAGCAGATCGGTATTGGCGTTTCCATTAGAGCCGAAGAGCTCCATAGATTGGCCATTTGTACTGGCGAGTTCGGAGAAGTATAGCGTCGGCTTCAAGTCATGATGCTCTGTTTTGATGTCAAACCCCTTGGCATAGACATCAAAAGATGCAACCAACGGTGCGACGAATTTTCGATAGTAGCTGTCCTCTATTTTTTTAGGGACGGCTATGAATTTCTTGTTGAGGAAAGGCTTTAGCTTGTTGGCATCTACGTTTTTTTGAAAACTATATAGCTTGTTTTCAATGACGATAAACGCAGGGTCATTGCAGAGGATGTATGCTCCTTTGTACTGAAACTCTATCTTTTCGTCTCGATGTTTTATTGTCGGGAAGTAATGCGTGTTCTCCTCGTTTCGTCTGAAGTGAAACAATACGGAAGCCTCATCCTCAAGTACCTCGATTTCTTTCCAAGCTGGCTCACCATCATTTCCCATCTCAAAGAGTCTCTTGCCCTTTATGAGCGGCATGATTTTCGCCCTTCTCCTCTCTACATAAGCCCGTATCTCATCTTGTTTGGTTTGGTCTCCATTCTTTGGGTCAAAGACTTTGAGGAAGTAATCGTCAGGTTTTATTCTCTTCTTTTCAAAGTGTTTGACGACAGTGTCGGCTTGCATAGAGTCCATTTGTTTGATGAGCTCATAGTCTGCCTCGTCTAGTCCATCGGCGAACTCCGCAGCGTTCATAGCAGAGATATTCTGATGAGCAAAAGTCAAGCGTCCCTCCGTATCCTTCTGAATCACAAAGGATTCGAAAAGATAGCCTAGATACTGGTGATCAAATAGGGTGTATATAAGTTGAAAAGGTTCGTTAGGAGAGACTTTCATCTACCGACAATCACATTAAATTGATACTGGATTCATATCGAATCAATCTTGCAATTTACTCCAAAATGCGAAACGGGAAACAAAAACATTGTGAAATTTTGGTCGTCAGATATTGAATAATTACAATTAAATTGGGACGGTAAATAACGTCATTCAGATCATCAATTAGCAGTGTATATGAAGTTCACAGAGTTAGAAAAAATAGGGAAGGGTAAAATCACTAAACTGTCCAGAGATGCCGAAATTAAGGAGCTCGTGACCGATACCCGTAATATTTCTATTCGCTCTGGTGTGTTGTTTTTTGCGATTGAGGGGATCAACCATGATGGGCATGAGTTTGTGCAAGAAGCCTACGACAAAGGGGTGCGTTGCTTTGTGGTAGAGAAGGAAATCAAACTACCCGATGATGTGAACATACTGGAGGTGCGCCATTCGCTCAGTGTGATGCAATGGATCGTGACGTATCATAGGTTGCTTTTTACCTATCCTGTGATAGGAATCACAGGCAGCAATGGCAAGACGATCGTCAAGGAATGGCTGGCGCAGCTGCTGGATTATAAATTTAAGATCGTCAAAAGCCCAAAGAGTTATAACTCACAGCTCGGAGTGCCTCTGTCGGTGTGGCAGATGTCGGATCAGCACAATCTGGGAATCTTCGAGGCGGGAATATCTGAGCGTGGAGAGATGGCTCGTTTAGAACCGATGATCAAACCCACACTAGGCGTATTTACCAATATCGGTGAGGCGCATAATGCTGGTTTTGAATCTCTCCAGCAGAAGGCTAATGAAAAGGCGCAGCTCTTCGCTGGTTGTCAAAAGGTGATTTACAGTGCTGCGTATCCTGAAATCGAACAAGCACTTGAATCCGTATTTTCGGCTGATACAGAGTTGATTCCATGGACCGTTGAGCGTCAAGAAAAAGGAGTGGTTGAGATGATTATAGGAGAGCAAATACTCTCCTTGCGTCTTAAATTCTCTGATCCAGCTTCGATAGAGAATTCACTCCAATGTGCAGCAGTACTACATGTGATGGGGTTCGGCGTGGAGATGATACAGACGCGACTCGATACCTTGTCGTCGGTGAAGATGAGGCTTGAGATGAAACAAGCAGTGAACAGATCCTATGTGATCGATGACACTTACAACAATGACCTGTATGGACTAGAAGTTGCGTTAGATTTTCTCCATCGCCAAAATCAAAAAAGTAAGAAAACTGTGATCCTGTCAGACCTTTATCAAACGGGTCTATCATCAGATGCACTGTACCAACGCATCGATGACCTGATGCGCAATTTGAACATTCATCGTTTGATTGGTGTGGGAACAGAAATCTCCGAGGCGAGAGGGTTGTTTCATACGCAGGCAGAGTTTTTTGCGAGTACAGATGCGTTTTTGTCATCTGATTTTCAGGTGCAGGATGAGATTGTACTGGTGAAAGGAGCAAGGGATTTTCAGTTCGAGCGAGTGGTAGAGAGACTAGAGTACAAAGCCCATGGTACGATCATGGAGATCAACATGGAGTCTCTCACCAATAACTTGAACTACTACCGGGCGAGGCTGAGACCAGAGGTCAAGTTGATGGTGATGGTAAAGGCATTTGCTTACGGTGGAGGTAATTTTGAGATTGCTAACCTGTTACAGTTTCACAAGGTAGATTATCTCGGTGTGGCGTATACGGACGAGGCTGTGGAGCTTCGTAAGAGTGGGATTCATCTTCCGATTATGATCATGAATGCATCACCTGATTCATTTCGGTTTTTGAAGGAGTATAATCTAGAGCCTGAGATTTATTCCTTAGAGCAGTTGTTTGATTTTAATGACTTCTTCGAAGGGGAGGAGCAAGTCCCAGCTATTCACATCAAGCTGGAAACAGGGATGAATCGCTTAGGTTTTAAATCTGAAGAGCTCAAGCGTCTCGTCGAGGTACTGAAACTGCACAAGAGGATCAAAGTAAAGAGTATCTTTAGCCATTTGGCTGGGAGTGAAGATCCACGCCATCGCGACTTTACCTTGAAGCAGGGACGAGTCTTTGAGGAGATGAGTGACCTGGTGATGAAAGCGCTTTGGTACAAACCGCTGCGGCATTTGGTCAACACGGCTGGGATAGACAATTACAAAGCTTTTCATTTTGATATGGTGCGCTTAGGGATAGGATTGTATGGATTTGATCCTGTGATGTCGGAGGAGCAAAAGCTAAGTATAGTCAGTACGCTCAAAGCACACGTATCTCAGGTGAAGCACATCAAAGAAGGGGAATCTGTCGGCTATGGACGGCTTGGGTTTGCGAAGCGGGATATGAAAATAGCGATTGTGCCTATAGGTTATGCGGATGGCTATGCACGTGCCTTTGGTAACGGGGTAGGTAAGATGTCCATCGCAGGGCAGTGGGTGCCTACGATTGGGAATGTATGCATGGATATGACCATGCTAGATGTGTCTGCCGTAGAGATCAAGACTGGAGACGAAGTGGTCGTCTTCGGCGAGAGTCCTACCATTCAGGACTTGGCCAGTTGGGTAGGTACCATTCCTTATGAGATTCTGACCAGTATCAGTCAGCGTGTCAAAAGAACCTATGTTTCGGGTTAGTTAGCCACCACAGCCCATAAATTTTTTTAGATCTATATCAGGGAGTCCTAACTGTGTCGTTTCATCATCCTTGTCAGAGGTGTTGTCTGCTTTTTTTGTTTCGGAAGTGTCCTTTGATTTGGAGATATGACTGTTTTTCTTGCTTTGCTTTTTCTTCTCGCTAATCTCTTTTTTAGTGGTCATGGGCAGTATCTGTCTATGTATTTTTGGGACATTTTGCTACCGAGTTCTTGCGCTTTGTAGAAGTCTTGGCAAGCCATGTCGTATTCCTCCCTGTTCTTATACGCAAGTGCGCGGTTGTGGTAGGCGATAAAGCTATCTTCATTCGCATCAATGACCCGAGAAAAGTCGTTGATAGCAGAGCGATACATGCCCGCCGAGAAGTAGGCATTGCCACGGTTGTAGTAGCAGTTGATCAGATCAACAGGTATGTCAGAGGTGTCGTTGGCACGGATGGCACTACTATAGTTGCGTGCGGCTAGTTCGAAATACTCCATCTTGAAATAGATATTTCCTGCTAAATAGAACATGTCTGCTTGATCTGGTGCCAGCAATAGTGCGGTCTCTATGTCTTTTTGCGCCTCGCTGAATCGGTCGATTCGTAGTAGTGCATTGGCACGACCAACGAAACTGTCAGCATTGCCATCGTAGCTATCTATCGCTAGATCAAACTGCGAGAGCGCATCTTCGAATTGCTCTTGGCCAATCAGATCCCAGCCATTAGAAGTGTGCTGCTGGTTGGAATTGTAGTCATCCTCATCTATGACAGTATCCTGTGCTGTACTGCTACTAACTGCCAATAGGACAATGCAACCCGTCATCCATCCAATGTATCTCCTTCTCATAGCCATTTGTTTTGTATGGATGCTTAAATTAGCAAAAACTGATAACCCAACATTAATAATGAGTGAACTAATTGAAAAAAAATATTTTCAGGATTACATGCCCGAAAATGTATGCTTCGGCTGTGGGATCAACAACGATCAAGGGCTGCATGTCAAGAGCTATTGGGAGGGAGAAGAATCCGTTTGTAGGTGGGATTCGGAGGAGAAATATCACGGGTGGTCTGAATTGATGAACGGAGGAGTGATAGCCACGCTCGTTGATTGTCACTGTATGTGTACGGCCATGGCGTATGCGTATCGC
Source organism: Reichenbachiella agariperforans (assembly GCF_900142205.1). Taxonomy (GTDB): domain Bacteria; phylum Bacteroidota; class Bacteroidia; order Cytophagales; family Cyclobacteriaceae; genus Reichenbachiella; species Reichenbachiella agariperforans. Next base: position 909,050 of record NZ_FRAA01000001.1, on the reverse strand, counting down.
CAAGAGGGGAGAGCGCTCGGTTCCTTGCCAGAGTATCGTTACGCTACAGGAACCTTATCTGTCAAGTATCTGAGGCCTACTTCCAACAATGATACCGTGGAGCTGCGTGCTCGTGTGGTAGAGGTCAAAGGCAAGAAGACGGTCTTGAAGTGCGATTTTTATTGTCTCGGAGAGAAAACCGCTGAGGCGGATGTTGTCGCAATCCGCGTCTTTGATAGTAGTCAAGATGGGGGAGACAATGTTTTTAAATCCTGAGACCATGAGTAGTGTGGTGAGTGCTGGTTTTGGGGGCAATCCAAAGGTGCTATTGTTGAGGGTGAAAAAAGTTTCAATCGGAAAAATCAGATAATCAATAGCTTAGAAAATTCTTTTCTTTTTTTGCAAGTCAAGACTTGAATATGTCGAATTGCTTTCTATCTTTGCACTCGAATTTAGTCAAACGGACTAACAAGTGAAAGTAGCTCAGCTGGTAGAGCGCCACCTTGCCAAGGTGGAGGTCGCGGGTTCGAACCCCGTCTTTCGCTCAATTGAGTGTGAGAGTGTATGTGAGTGAGAAGGTGCAATAGCATCGCGCATACACTTTTTTTGTATCCAAGCAGTTCTTAACTTTAGTCTCTGGTACAGCACTACATCATGATCCTGCCGGAGTGGTGGAATCGGTAGACACGCAAGACTTAAAATCTTGTGACCTTCTGGTCGTGCGGGTTCAAGTCCCGCCTCTGGTACAAAAACCTCTGTTAATCTATTGATTTTCAGAGGTTTTTTGTTTTTAGGTGGTGGAGTTGGCGGTAATTTCGGATCAGTCGGTAAAGTTAGGATCAATCCGTGATTCAAGATTCATTGTTCGAAATTCATTATTGTTTTTCGTGAATAACCATCTCTTATAGGTCCTTGAAGTTAATTTGAATGATTGGAATAAAAAATATCGAACCTGTCTACCGAGTTTATCCCCCAAGTTAACAGACTGACCCTAATGTTAGGGTGAGATGTCGCCCTAGTGTTAGTTGATCGAAATCTGATGCTTCTTTTCTGCGATAAGTAAGCCAAAATTCATTTATTTGTGCTGTTTTAATCCTAACACATCGAAGTGGCACAATTCCCAGAAATATTAAAGAATCTAAAAGCTGGACAATACGCTCCTGTGTACCTTCTGCAGGGCGAAGAGTCTTTTTTTATCGATCAAATCGTAGACTATATAGAGGCCAACGCGATGGATGAAAGCATGCGAGGGTTCAACCAAATAGTGGTCTACGGCAAGGACTCTGATATCCCCAATATCATCAATCATGCGAAAGGCTATCCGATGATGGCAGAACGAAAGGTAATCATCGTCAAGGAGGCGCAAGAGTTGGCGGGATTGGATAAGGAGATGGGGGAGAAGTTCTTTACCAACTATCTCGAAAATCCACAGCCGTCGACCATATTGGTGTTGGCCTATAAGTATAAGTCCCTCGACAAGCGCAAGAAGATCACCAAAGCTTTCGTGAAGCACGCTGTGGTGATGGACTCATCCAAAATGTATGACAACCAATTGCCTGCCTGGATAGAAGGTTATGTCAAGGACAAAGGCAAGAAGATAGATCAAAAGGCACTCTTTCTGATCACAGAGAACATAGGGAACAACCTTACCAGAATCTCCAACGAGATAGACAAGATGCTGATCAATATTCCGAATGAGGCGTTGATTACGGCTGATCATGTTTATAAGAATATCGGAATCAGTAAGGAATATAATGTGTTTGAACTCCAAAAAGCACTGTCCTACCGAAACGTGATGAAGGCCAATGAAATTATACATTATTTCAAGTCCGACCCGAAATCAAATCCGTTGATTCCGATCATTGCCAATGTATTTGCGTTTTTTAATAAGTTGCTGTTGATTCATCATTCACAGAATAAGTCGGACAAACATTTGGCATCTTTATTGGGTGTTCATCCATTTTTCGTGAAAGAGTACATTATGGCAGCTAAGAACTATCCGTTATCTAAGGTGATCGACAATATCAAATATGTCAAGATCGCTGATATGAAATCGAAAGGAATCGACTATCCTTCACAGTCCGAAGGGGAGATCATGAAAGAATTGGTTTTTTCGCTCTTACATTGATTCCTAGGGCTTAAATTTATTGTATTATTCATACTGCTAGTTAGTATCCTAAATTACTATTGAGACTTGAGGACCATCATACATACTCCACATATTCTATTCAAAGGTTTTATAATCACGCTGTTGCTCCTGACACAGGTAGCGGCACAGGCGCAAGAGTTAGATCAGGACGCACGTTTTCGGCATGCTAAGCTGCTCTACCAAAAAAATGCCTATGTAGCGGCGCGCTTGGAGTTTGCCAAAATCACGGCGAAGGTTTATCGAGAGGATGTGGACTATTTTATCGCATCGTGTGCCGTACGTGCAGGGCAGGACGATGGAGAATACCTGATCCAAAAATTCGTAGAAGACTACCCATATAACCACTATGCGAAGAGTGCCTATGTCGATCTAGGTAACTACTACTTTGATCGAGGAGAATACCAAGAGGCGATTCGCAGCTATGAAAAGAATCAAAATAATACCTCTCCCGAACTCATGTTCAAGAAAGGCTATGCATTCTTCAGTACAGGAGAGAATAACAAAGCGATGGCTTCATTTGCGCAGTTGGATAATAGCTTTACTAGCTATGAAAAGGATGCAGCCTATTTTCAGGGCTATATTTTGTATCACGGAGGAAAAATCAAACAATCGTATGAGTACCTCGAAAGAGGATTCGAGTCAGAGGAGTTTGGCGTATCTGCTTTCGAGCTGTATATGTCAGCACTCTATAGCACCAAGCAGTACAAGGAACTGATCCGTATGGTGGATGATCGTGGCACGGCCAAAACGAGCCAAATGATCGTGAATTTCTATGCGGATGCACATTATGCATTAGGCAAATACAACAAAGCATCTGACGAATACACCAAGTTGTTTAACGCCTATAGCCGTTCTCGCAATGAGGTGAACTACTACAAAGCGGGCTACTCCAACTACAAGCTGGGTAATACGAAGTTGGCCGAGGAGCAACTCAAGAGATCAGCGGTCGCAGATGATACTGTAGGTGCTTATGCTTCTTATTATTTGGGGGTGTTGTATTTGCAGACGGCCAATATACCGTTTACCATCACGTCTTTTGAGAATACGACCAAATACGACACAAGACTGAAAGAAGATGCCTACTACCAACTAACGAAGGCACTGATGCAGGTGCCCAATTATTCAAGAGTCATAGAGGTCGTCGATGAATATGCGGATCAATTCCCGAACGGAAAGTACAAAGATTTGTCAGGAGAGATGCTGAGTATGGCCTATGCGTTAACTGATAACTATGACCTAGCGATCAACTACATCGAAAGCCGAGATGTATTGACTACCCAGATGAAAAGAACCTATCAGCGTGTTTCTTTCCTGAAGGCAATGTCGTTGTTTAATGATAAGAAGTTCGAACTAGCGATTGAGGTATTCAAAAAGTCATTGATTCATAATTTGGATCGATCTATTACTCAAAATGCTTACTACTGGACAGGGGAGAGCTTGGCGGTATTGGAGCGAGATGAGGAGGCATTGTTTTACTATCGTAGTGTCACCAATGACGGATCAGAGATTTACAAAAAATCACTATACGGTAAGGGTTATGCCTATTTTAACATGAAAGAATACGAGGATGCAAAGGTGTCCTTCGAAGCATTCGAGAAGAACTATACCAAGGATCTGAATGCAAAATACATCTCGGATGTTTACATGCGTTTGGGTGACTGTAATTTCGCTTTGAAGAATTATTCGAAAGGCATAACTTATTATAAGCAAGCCGAGCAAGCGGGAGACAAACGATTAGGGGAAATCTATTTTCAGATCGGATTGTTGAACCGATACATTGATAAAGATGCCGAAGCAACGCGATATTTTAAGAAGCTGATCGCCGAAGTGCCTAACTCTCCTAAACTCGATCATGCGCATTTTCAAATTGCCAAAATAGAATTTGAACAAGGAGATATGACCGAAGCTATCGAGTCTTACCGAAAATTCATGTTTAAGTTCCCGAGTAGTCCTCATGTGCCTTTTGCGCTGCTAGATCAGGCAGTAGCCTATGACAACAAAGGCAATACTGCTTCTAGTATTACGAATTATAAGGAGATTCTAGATCGGTTTCCAAGACACGAGACGGCCAATAGCGCCCTCTTGGGACTGCAGCAGAAAAGCAACCAAGGGGAGTTTAAGGATTTCGAGACTTACTTGTCCCGCTACAAATCGGCTAATCCGAATAGTGAAGCTTTGGAGAATATTGAGTTTGAGACAGCTCAGGCACATTACTACAACCAGCAGTACACGTTAGCGATTAGTGGCTTGCAAGATTTTATCAAGACATACAAGAAGAGTTCACTCGTGGTAACGGCTAAGTATCTGATCGCAGACTCCTACTACAGAATAGACGAATATGATAAGTCACTCAGCCAGTTTTATGAAATAGAGCAGGAGAAGGATTTTTCGAAGTATAGCAAGGTGCTCCACCGCATCGCAACTATAGAAGCTGAGAAGGGGAATGTAGTCGTGTCAAATGTGTACTTCCATGAGATGATGAACGCATCTACTTCGTCTAAAAATATGATTCAGGCAGCAACTGGACTGATGGAGAATTTCTACAGAGTGGATCAGTATGATTCGGCGATCTACTATGGTACCGCCTTGCTGAGCAATGCAAGGACGAGCGTACTGGTAGAGGCTAATGCCAACTTGATCGTAGGAAAGTCCCAGTACCATCTCGAAAACTATGAAGACGCTCTCGTATATCTACTACCACTAGTGGGTAACTCCCCTGACGAGCGTGGAGCAGAAGCCTATCTTTATATCAGTAAGATTTATTATCTCTACCAGGATTATGAAAAGGCACTTGAGAGTCTGTTCATCTTGACGAACAATTTTAAGAATTATGAATATTGGCAGAGTGAAGCGTTCCTTTTGATGGCAGATATATACATCGATACCGATGAGGTGTTCCAGGCGAAAGCCACGCTGAATTCATTGATCACGCATTCTACCATAGATGAGATCAAATTCAGAGCGGAGAGCAAATTGAAGAAGATAAGTGAGGAGAATAATGAAAACAACTAATCAAATCATGAAGTCAAATTTGAAAAATATACTTTGGGTGACCTTGATGTTAGTTGCGGGTACTGCAGTGGCTCAAGATGAAGATGGCGATGTGCAGGATGCTGAAATTGTCATAGAGAAAGATAGACAGATAGAGTTGGAGAAGGAAACCAAGCTCTATGAGTTTATCAAATGGAAACCTGAGCCGCAGACGTACGAGCCTGTCAATCCGGGAGAGTTTACCGTGTTCGAGTATGATCTAGCAGACGAACCACAGACTTTCAAGTCCGCGAAAACCTCAGTCCAAAAGAAGGAATCAGAATACCATCAGTACCTCAAAGCGGGGATAGGAAACTACCTGTCTCCATTGGTCGATCTGTCGCTAGTTTCCCCAGGTGATCCCAATCAAAATATAGGACTGAACTACAAACATTTGTCCTATAAGACAGGGGAGGTAGACAAGGAAAACAGTGCCTCGGCACTCAATGAAATCAGTGTGTATGGCACCAAAGTATGGAAACGAGTCAAGACCAACGCTATCGTGTCCTACAAGACAGACGCCAACTACTACTATGGGTACGCTGATGGGGCTGTGATTAGCCGCCAAGATATCAAGAAGAGAAATAGGTTCTTCAGTGCTACGCTGGGATTAGAGGACAACAACCTAAATGATGACTGGGAGTATAGTCTCAACGTAGGTTATCGAGGATTCTTCGACAATTATGAAAATACCGAAAACACGATGGATGTAAGCGGTCATGCGATCTATTCGGAGCAGTTTCATTTGGATGCAGTGCTGAATATGTCTAGTTATAACACGGCGTCTCCTCAGGGTAGAAGTCACTTTCGCGCTAAACCTTACTATAATATTGAGTTTGGAGGGATTGATCTGGATGCAGGGCTAAGTGTCAACCTGCAGAGTGATGATGCGCAGGACATGAAGAATTTGAAAATATTTCCTTATGTCAGTGCTTCTTACCCATTGACGGATCAGTATGAAGCCTATGTTACACTGGATGGGGGATACAAATTCAATACGCTATATGATTTTTCTACAGATATTCCATATCTCAATCCACAAACCATAGTGGAAAATACAGATAACAAAGTAGATGTCAATCTAGGTGTCAGGGGAGATGTGACTGATAAGTGGTATGCTAGACTGAACGTAGGGATCAAAAGCATGCGTAACCTCCCGATGTATGTCAACAACCAGATCGATCAGCAGTACATCGATGTAATCTATGATACAGGTGTGACTAAGCTGTTTTCGATTGGAGTGAGTTCGCAGTATTTTATCAATGACGAGCATAACATAGAGTTGGCTTATACTTTTAACAATTACGCTGGAGGGAAAATTGATACCCCCTATCATTTGCCCACCTCGGAGCTTTTTGTCAAGGGAGAGCATCTATTTGTAGATAAGCTGACCTTACAGTGGCAGTATGGATTGCTGGCTGGGATCACCGCTTACGATGGGATCAATGACGTAGATGTATCTTTGGACCCAATCAACCGTCTGGATATTAGTCTACACTACCAGATACAGAAGCGACTCGGGGCGTTCATCTCATCCGACAATACCATAGGCAAATCCTACTCTAGGTATCTGTACTATCCGCAGAGAGGAATTCAAATCAAAGGAGGCGTAACCTATAGATTTTAAGTTTTTTAGCTGCGAAGAAACATAAAAATAAGGCTTTACATCGGGTTGGTATTTCTCTAATTTGGGATGAGAAAAATAACCTATTATGAGAACAATCTTTTTATTATGTTTAGGTCTTTTGACTGTAGGGATAACCTATGGTCAGACAGACTATGAAAACAATGGTTATAACTTGAAAAACTACTGCGAGCCAGGTAACTGCTTGTACTTCAAGTTTAACAATGATATGAACTACCCCGTGGGCTCAACGGAGGTGGAGTGGACGATGACCAATACCGAGATAGCAGTTAAGCGAGCGGGGAGTTATTTGGTCACAGGGGATTTGGCCATCATTGGAAAGGACATGGGAGCCAAGCTGAACTTTGAAGTCCATTTCTATGATGCAGATGACCAACTGATCTTCAAGAAAGAAACAGGTATTTTTGAATTTTACTCTGAGCCCAATCGCGCAGAACCGATCGTGTTTTATGGTGAGTTTGACTCGGACATAGCAGAAAAGGTAGATTTCATGGATTTCATCGTGATATCTAGCGAAGTATTGCCCTACTATGAGTTATCATCAGATTGCTATGGTCCATGCAAGGATCATCAACTCAACGTAAGTATCAAGGAGTTTCGTAAATCATAAGGTGTATTTGACTTGAGCAAGGGCTATGATACCCTTCGCAATACTCCAGTCTAAACTAAGCATAGTCTTTCCGAATAACACATCGTTTCGTCGCTTGACAAAGAAGCCTCTCTCTAGGAGTGTCCTATGGATTGTTCTTTGCGAGTGGCAATGCCTCTAGCTATCTTGTAAAAGATGGTAGTAATTCTTACGTTATGAACAGAAGCTATGACGATGCATACTTCAAAATTGGTAACTATACGCAGAGTAATGCAGAGAAAGAAGGTAGTGACACAGGCAGCTCTAACAACTATGGAGAGGTCGTTGTTTATGACTTCTTTGTAGAACATTAATTAGGTACTTAATGAAACCTACAAGGCTTCATTCTTATATGGAGGCTACCTCAAAAGGGTAGTCTCTTTTTAATTTAATGGGTTGGAATGCTTCGATAGGCAGACTGTGAGATCGATCGGACGCTGAATTGTAACAGGCTGGAAACAGTGGATCACCTTGTATTTCTGGGGGAGAGTTAGTAGATCACTTCGTTATTCAAGATTCATTGTTCGAAATTCGTGATTGTTTTTTTTATAAAACAATCACCTATTATGCGTCTTTGAGGTAATATTTAAATGATTGGAATAATGAATCTCGAATGCTCAATGTCGAATATTGATTTTTATCCCCAGAAATACCGACTGATCCGAAACAGTGATATCAGCGGCAGTGGTTTGCACCAATCCCCACATGAATTCTTTACCATCTCAGCCAAACCATATCAATCCATTCCCTTGCATACCAAACCATTTTTAATCAAATTGAGCCAGCATTTTGAGATTCAGATATTGGACTCGGGGTGCTTTTTTCATTTTCAAGCTATTATACTTTAGGATCTATTCATAGATGACACAAAAACAACATCTCGAACAACAACTTTGGAAGATTGCAGATACCCTGCGAGGAAAGATGGGAGCAGATGACTTTCGAGATTATATACTGGGCTTTATATTTTTCAAGTACCTCAGCACCAAGATGCATAGCTATGCCAATGTGATTCTCGAACCAGACGGCATCAAATACGAAGACATAGACGCGAAGACTACAGAGGGTCAAACCTACTTGGCTGCTATACGAGTAGAAGCCGTAGAGACACTAGGATACTTCCTAGAACCCTCCGAGCTATTCAGTGAACTCGCTAAAAGAGGTAATGCCGAAGGTAAAAGCAAATTCATCTTAGATGACTTGACTGCTACACTCATCCATATCCAACAAAGCACCATGGGTGCAGCAAGCGAAGAGGAGTTTAGCAACCTATTCGAAGACCTGGACCTGACCAGTAGCAAACTGGGCAAAACAGAAAATCAAAAGAATGACCTGATCGTCAAAGTGATGGCACATCTGGATGAAGTGGACTTTCGACTGGATGACATTAAGAGTGATGTGCTGGGAGATGCGTATGAATACCTCATTGGTAAATTTGCCAGTGGTGCAGGTAAGAAAGCAGGTGAATTCTATACGCCTCAGGAAGTCAGTAAAGTACTCGCTAAGATCGTATCTACAGGCAAAGACAAACTCAAGAGTGTATATGACCCCACATGTGGATCAGGATCGCTGCTACTACGTGTAGCGAAGGAAGTCAAAGAGGTGAGCAAGTTCTATGGACAGGAGAGCAATCCTACGACCTATAACCTTTGTCGCATGAACATGATCATGCACGATGTACACTACCGCAAGTTTGATGTCAAGAATGAAGACACACTAGAGCATCCTCAGCATCTAGATGAAAGATTCGAGGCGATAGTGGCTAATCCTCCATTCTCTGCCGACTGGAGTGCCAGTCCGCTGTTTATGAGTGATGATCGATTTGCAGCTTATGGCAAGCTAGCACCCAGTAGCAAGGCAGATTTTGCCTTTGTACAGCACATGGTACATCAGCTAGATGAGCAAGGCACGATGGCTTGTGTACTACCTCATGGTGTGCTCTTCCGGGGTGGAGCCGAGGGACACATTCGCCAGTACCTGATCGAGGACAAAAACTATCTGGATGCTGTGATCGGCTTACCCGCTAATATCTTCTACGGCACCAGTATCCCTACCTGTATTCTCGTACTCAAGAAACTACGTGCAGCCAGCGACAACATCCTCTTCATAGATGCCAGTCAGCATTTCGAAAAAATAAAAACACAGAACGTACTCCGCGATGAGGATATCTCTAAACTGGTAGAGACCTACCGTGAGAGAAAAGAAGAAGACAAATACAGTCATATCGCACTGATAGACGAAGTACGAGAAAATGACTACAACCTCAACATCCCTCGCTATGTGGACACCTTTGAGGAAGAAGAACCTGTTGACTTGGCGGCTGTCGCCAATGAGCTGAAATCACTGGAAAAAGACATGCTGTCTACCGATGGAACCATCGCTGACTATTGTAAACAACTAGGTATAGAAACCCCTTTTTGAGATGGAAGCAGTAGCAAATAAAAAAGAGGTGAGTCTGATTCCTAAACTTAGGTTTAAGGAGTTTGAGGGGGAGTGGAATAATTTACTTCTGGGTGAATTATTCACATTTAAGAACGGATTAAACTCTGACAAGGATAAGTATGGAAGTGGAGTTAAATTCATAAACGTTCTTGATATAATTAATGAAACGCCTATTACCTATGACAGCATAATAGGGTCAGTAGAAGTGTCTGAAAAGGAATTTAAAAAGAATGAAGTTGGATATGGTGATGTTCTATTTCAAAGAAGTTCTGAAACAAGAGAAGAAGTAGGGCAGGCGAATATTTATATCGATAAAAATCAAAGTGCAGTCTTTGGAGGATTTGTAATAAGGGGTAAAGGGAAACTTGATTACGATCCTTTATTCATGAATTATCTCCTTAAAACTTCTCCAGCTAGAAAGGAAATAACAACGAAGAGTGGAGGTAGTACCAGATATAATGTTGGTCAAGATTCTCTCAGCTCTGTATTGATTAAGACAACGACCCTCCCCGAACAGCAAAAAATCGCTTCGTTCCTAACAGCTGTAGATGAGAAGATTCAGCAGCTCACTCGCAAGAAGTCCCTCCTAGCGCAATACAAAAAAGGCGTCATGCAAAAGCTCTTTGCTCAGGAGATCCGATTCAAAGATTACAATGGAAACAACTACCCAGATTGGGAGGAAATTGGGATTGGGAAACATATTGAATTAATTTCTGGTATTGCAATCAAAGGTCCTGAAATGGTTGACGAAAAGATTGGGACTCCTATCTTAAGAGGCATAAATATTACTGAGGGCTTTGTCAGGCACAGTGTTGAAATTGATAAGTATTTTATTGGTTCGATAGATAAACTTGATAAATATGTTCTAAAAACTGGAGACTTAGTTTTGGGAATGGATGGCTCAAAAGTTGGAAAGAATTGCGCCATAATAAGTAAGAGAGATGAAGGCTCTATATTAATTCAAAGAGTAGCTAGAATCAGGACAAAGGAAACGGCAAGTTTAGAATACATCTATCAGCACATATTTTCTTCAAGATTTCATAAGTACGTTGATGTGGTAAATACAAGTTCTGGAATTCCACATATTAGTGCAAAACAGATTAATGAATTTATGATTCCTTTTCCTTGTCTTGAAGAACAACAAAAAATCGCCACCTATCTCAGCAGCCTAGACCAAAAGATAGAAACCGTAAACCATCAAATCACCCATACGCAGACCTTTAAGAAGGGGCTGCTGCAGGGGATGTTTGTGTAGAAACTATGGAAGGAATTAAATCATTATTAGCAAGTACCAAACGAATCAGGTTACGGCAAACTGAGCTAGCAACACTCCGTGGGGAAAATTTCAATGTCTTCTCTATTCTCAAGATGGAGTCTAAAGAAAATGAAACGCATTCAGCCTTTTTGGGTGAATTACTCAATCCTAAAGGAAGTCATTTATTCAATACCACCTTCTTATCACTATTCTTGGAGGAGATAGATTATCAGGGCGACCTGCAGTTGGAATCTGCCCAGTTGACTATAGAAAAACATATAGGAGCTAGAAATACAGTAAACCAATCAGGTGGAAGAATAGACATCTACATATCCGACTCAAAGGGAAATTCAATTTCCATAGAGAATAAGATATACGCTGGAGACCAAGAGGCTCAAATACTCCGATACGTCAATCACAACAAGGAATCCAACAAAGTATATTATCTCACGCTTGATGGCAAAGGAGCCTCTGAAGATAGTAAAGGCGAATTGATAGAGGAGCAAGACTATCATTGTATCTCTTACCACCATTCGATCACTGGATGGCTAGAGAAGTGCATGAAAGAAGCTGCAGATCAGCCCATCTTACGTGAATCCATCAAACAATACATATTATTGATTAAGAAACTCACCAACCAATTAAGCGATAGTCAAATGGAAAAGGAAATTAAAGAATTGATTGCTAATGACTACTTGTCTGCTAAAGCCATAGAGTCTAGTTTGATTAATGTAGAAATTGATGCCATCCATTCATTTCTACTAGGTGTGAAATCACTTTTGAGTGAGACGTTGAAGGAGGGTTGGGAAATTATTGTAGATGATCAACTGGATCAAAACTGGAAGGGACTTAGCATATCATATAAAGATTGGGGAGGCATTCGGATAAAACTGGAAGGACAATCTAAAATCTGGACTCAACCTACCATCTATGGTATTCATGCTCAGAAAGATTTCTGGGATAGGGATTTGATAAAGAGTAGGTGCTCAAAAATAGACATATTCCAAAGCGGATTTAAGGAGACCTTTTATTGGCCATACTCTCAGAACATTCTATCCTTTGAAAAGACAGAGGAGAAAGTAAAACTGTTCGACGAATCCGAGAGGAATAATATGATTGAGGAAGTTGTCACTAAGCTGAGCAACTTGGCCCTTGCATGCAAAGTCCCACTGTCTGATATCGAAAAAATCAGTATTTCTTAAAACTCTTTAAAACATCACTTATCTTCAAACTGTCTAGAAAGATGTTCGCATAAAAAAGTAAGCTGTGAATATGAGATTTGAACTAAAGTCAAGTTAAATGTCGCACCAACCAGAAGCCATGCAAACTATATTTTTTCATTTTCCAACACAAAATACATATATGCCGTATATATTTGCCTCAACAGTACACGCCGCGCTACCCGTCAGATCAGCGTCCCAGGGCGTGTCTTTTAAAGATAATATACCTTCCTTGCCTCTCTCTGATGCACACTTGGGAGGTTTTTTCGTTTATAAGCCTTTGTGTGATGGGTAAGAAAAAATACGCAAAGGTTCCATTGTCCTATGAGGAGCAGCTAAATCTTATCAAAAGCCGTGGATTGATTGTTGACGATGATCATAAAGCGACGAGCTACTTTCAGCAAATAAGTTATTACCGATTAAGTGTATTTTTTCTCCCTTATCAAAAAGACAAGGATCAATTCAATCCGGGCACCACGTTTGACAACATACTTGATACTTATACATTTGATAGAGAGCTTCGCTTGTTGGTGTTTGATTGTATCGAAAGGATAGAAATAGCTATAAGGACACAATTGATCTCTGTCCTCTCTATGAAGTATAAGAATGCACATTGGCAAGATGATCAACGCATATTCAAACCTGCCTTTCAGGTGAAAAATAAGTTTACTATCGATCCATTCAATGACTTACAAAAGATCGTCTCAAAAGCACGATCGGCCAAACATCCAGAAGTGTTTATCAAACATTACATGGATACTTATAGCTCGCCAGCCAATCCTCCTGCTTGGATGTGTTTGGAACTGTTGACTATCGGAGAACTGTCCAGAGTGTATGATGGATTAAAAAACAATAGTGACAAACAAGGCGTTGCTGATTTTTTCAAGCTTCCTCATAAGGTATTTACTTCTTGGTTACACGCATTGACCTATATGAGAAATATATGCGCACATCATTCCAGGTTGTGGAATAGAAACTTTGCCATTAAGCCGGACATCTTGAAAAAGCCAAGGTTGCCTTGGTTAGATGCTCAATTCAATAATAATTCAAGAACATTTTATGCTTTATGTGTCATTCAATATTTAATGAAAAATGCCAACCCGAGCAACCATTTTAAAAACAAGTTAGTAGCACTTTTTAAAAAATATCAAGGTGTGCCGATACGGTATTTAGGCATCCCTTCAGATAAAACTGGAAAAATGTTAGATTGGCAAAATGAACCTCTTTGGAACTAGACTATGTCGCACCAACCTGAAGCCATGCAGACTATATTTTTTCATTTTCCAACACAAAATACATATATGCCGTATATATTTGCATCAACAGAACCCGTGTTGCATACCATAAGAACTGCTCGCGGGTCATTTTTTTTATCTAGCTATGGCTCATAAAGAGCCCTACACCATAGCAAACCAAATCCAACTTCTCAAAAGCAGAGGGATGCTTTTTAGGAATGAGATCACAGCCTCACATTTCTTAGCAAATATCAGCTACTATCGCCTCAAAGGCTACTGGTGGGACATGCAGCTTGATTTCTCTAAACACAAATTTCATCCTAATAGTTATTTCGAAGACGTGATCGATCGATATAATTTTGATCGGCATTTGAGATTAATATTATTTGATGCCATCGAAAGAATAGAAATTGCTCTTCGTACTCAGATGATTTATCATCTATCGCTGTCTTATGGTTCGCTATGGTATCAGGACGCCAACTTGTTTCCCAATACGATTATTCATGCCAAAAACCTCACGAGCTTGATGAAAGAATTTGGATATAGTCAAGAGGTTTTCATTGTCGATCATAAGAGGCGTTTTCCCAATGACGATCCTGAATCATGGAAGTTGCTTGAAATAGCATCCTTGGGTACCTTGTCAAAAATCTACAAGTCATTGGGTCATCACTTGCCAGAGAAAGCAAAAATCGCCAATGGCTTAGGTTTAAACCTTCACAATGAGCTTTCCAGTTGGCTGGAAGCAATCGTATACGTTCGTAATATTATAGCGCATCATTCCAGACTCTGGAGTAGAAACATGGTCAAGAGACCTGTAGAATCCATTCGTAACCCCAAAGGTAATTGGTTTGACAAGCCACTTGATCCACTACAAACGAAAAGACCTTTTCTCATCATATCAACCATGATTTATCTTTGTGATAAGGTCACTCCAAATCATCAAGTGAAATCAAAGATTATTAAATTGATCCAAGAAAACCCCACCATTCAAATTCATAAGCTGGGATTTTTAAAAGACTGGGATAAAACAACTCTTTGGAAATGACAGCCCAACCTGAAGCCATATTAGAAAACAACCTGGTCAAGCAATTGACTGATCTTGGTTATGATCGTGTGATCATTCAAGACGAGGAAATGCTCCTAGCTAATCTAAAAAGTCAGCTAGAGAAGTTTAATCAAACCTCTTTTACTGATAAGGAATTTGGTGCCATCCTCAATCACCTTGGCAAGGGCAACATCTTCGAGAAAGCAAAGACCCTAAGAGATAGATTTCAGCTTACCAAGGACGATGGAGAGAGCGTCTATGTACGCTTCTTTGACAATGAGTACTGGAGTAATAATCTGTATCAAGTTACCAATCAAATCGCGCAAGAGGGCAGTTTTAAGAACCGCTATGATGTCACTATTCTAATCAATGGTCTCCCGCTTGTACAGATCGAACTCAAGCGAAGAGGACTAGAACTCAAAGAGGCATTCAATCAAATCAATCGCTATCAGAGACATTCATTCTGGACTAACCATGGGCTGTTCCAGTATGTGCAACTCTTTGTGATCAGCAATGGAGTCAATACCAAGTACTACGCTAACAATCCGATCTCTACCCTTACCTTCAAGCAGACCATATTTTGGGCCAAGGAGAACAACCAAAAGATCACTGAACTCAGTGCCTTTGCGACTGATTTTTTGAATACCGACCACTTGGGACACATGATCTCCCAATATGTGGTGCATAGTGAAGCACACAAAATACTGATGGTATTGAGACCCTACCAGTTTTATGCTGCGGAAGCAATAGTCAGGCAAGTGCATTCAGGCAAAGACAATGGATACATCTGGCATACGACTGGATCAGGAAAGACCCTGACTTCATTCAAGGCCAGTCAAATCATCATGGATTTACCTGATGTACATAAAGTGGTCTTTGTCGTAGACAGAAAGGATCTGGACTATCAGACCATGAAGGAATTCAATAGCTTTAAGAAGGACAGTGTAGATGTGACCAACAATACCAGCTCTTTGGTCAAGCAGTTCAAGGACGATAAAAAACTCATCCTGACCACTATACAAAAGCTAAACAACGCCGTTGCTAAGAAACGATACGAAGCAGGGATGGCGCATCTACGAGACCAGCGCATGGTGTTCATTTTTGACGAATGTCACAGGAGCCAGTTTGGTGACACACATCAGACGATCACCACGTTTTTTAGAAACAGCCAGTTGTTTGGGTTTACAGGGACGCCCATTTTTGCAGACAATGCCTCCAAGAATGAATTAGGTAAACGTACCACCAAAGACCTGTTTGGTTCATGTCTCCATCGGTATGTCATCACAGATGCCATCCGTGATCAGAATGTCTTGAAATTTGGCATAGAGTACGTAGGTAAGTACAAACAAAAAGGCAATACCTTCATCGACATAGAAGTCGAGGATATTGATAAAAAAGAAGTGCTAGAATCCCCCAAGCGACTAGAAAAGATAGTGGATTACATCATTGCCTACCATGACCTAAAGACTCATCGAAAGGATTACTCTGCCATTTTTGCTGTCAGTAGTATAGATAGTGTGATGGCTTACTATGATATATTTCAGCAAAAGAAAACCGCTGGAGAACATGACCTACGCATCGCGACCATCTTTACCTATGGAGCCAATGAAGAAGATTCAGAAGCTATGGGGTATTTACCTGATGATAGCCTACTGGCTGCAGAACCACAGGTTGCTTATAAGTCCAGTCATACTCGGGACAAGTTGGAGTCTTACATCGGCGATTACAATCAGATGTACAATACCAGTTTTTCTACCAAGGATAGCCAACAGTTTGAGAACTATTTCAAGGATCTGTCTAAGCGACTAAAAGAACGCGAGAAAATTAACTTCCAAGACAAGGATCGATTGGATATTGTGTTAGTGGTCAACATGCTATTGACTGGCTTTGATGCCAAGAAAGTCAATACGCTGTATGTAGACAAGCACCTCAAACATCACGGTCTCATACAGGCCTTCTCACGAACGAACAGGATACTAAATGAGCAGAAGTCTCAGGGTAATATTCTAAGCTTTCGTAACCTCAAGAAATCGACTGATGATGCCATTGCGCTGTTCAGTAACAAAGATGCTAGAGAGGAGATATTATTGCCGGATTATGGGGTCATTGCTGAGAAGTTTGACGAAGCATATGAAAGACTTATATCCATAGTGCCCACCGTCGAGAGTGTAGATGACTTGCCTAGTGAAGAGGAAGAAATGGCTTTTGTACAAGCCTTCAGAGCTTTGATGAGAGCCAAGAATGTATTGGGAGCATTCACAGATTTTAGTTGGGATGACTTGCCCATCGACGAGCAGACCTTTGAGGATTACAAGAGTAAGTATCTAGATCTTTACGACAAGGTGAAGAGTGACCATCAAAAGGAAAAGGCATCTATCCTAGAAGACATTGATTTTGAACTGGAGTTAATCCATCGAGATGAAATCAATGTCGCTTATATCTTGAAGTTGTTAGCCGGATTGAAACTAACTGATACAAAAGAAGCCGCTAAACAAAAGAAGGCCATCATAGACATGATCACTGGAGAAATCACTCTCCGAAGCAAGCGGGAACTGATTGAGAAGTTCGTAGAAGAGAACTTGCCGAAAATCAAGGATGTAGACAATATACCAGATGAATTTGAGAAGTTCTGGACGGATCAAAAGGTATTGGCCTTAGAGAAACTTTGTGAGGAAGAGGATCTGGACAAGAGACAATTTCAAGCATTAATCGATGCTTACATTTACAGCGAGCAAGAGCCCCTCAGGGACGAAGTATTCAAGTGCCTAGACAATCGTCCAAGCGTACTACAAGCCCGTGCCATAGGTGAGCGCATCATTATCAAAATGAAAGCGTTTGTAGAAGTCTTTGTCCATGGGATGGTGGGGTAGTCTATCGGGCTGTGGTCTCTATAGGTCACAGGACGATTAGTTGGCTTGGTATGGCGATCGGTAGGGGATAGACAGGTTAGGACACTCGTATCCTGGTAGTTTTGCATTGTCTCTGGCGTACCGTTACCATCAGGCAAAACTACTGTTAGGTTAGGATCAGGAGTACGGTATTGTAGGGGGGTAGCCTCTAGTACCCTTGGGTGAGGGTACCGTTGCTAGGGAGCAATTGTACCGTTGACAGGGAGTGACCATAACGTTACCTACGACTGGAGGTAACGTTCGCACATGAGGAAGGTAACGCTAGTCTACCTGTGCCGCTTTTAGGGAGAGCGAAAGCCTAAGTAAAGGTCTGTGTTCTTTTAACAAATTTTAGCGTTTTGGAACTAGTTTTTGGTATCAAACTTGCTGATAGTCAAGTGTGTCCCACAGAGCGCTCAGTTAGGATTACAAATCAAATAATTTTTTAATCTTTTAAATATTTTCAATTATGTCAGTAACATATAAAGTAACTGAGCGCGTTGATCCAAGGGATCTTACGCTCCCCAAAAAGTTTTATGCAAGAATCATCAATGGCGATGATGTCAATTTCGAAGAATTGGCCAGCATTATTAGCAAAGTGTCTAATCTCAATTATGGCTCGGTGGTAGGTACATTGGCCACTTTAATAGAGGTAATAGAGATGCAACTCGTCCATGGTAGACAGGTCAGGCTTAGCAACCTGGGTACCTTCTTTATGACCTTGAACAGTGATGGAGTAGAGTCACAGGAGGATTTTAGAGTCAGTAATATCAAAAACGCTAGAATACGGTTTCGTCCGGGTCCAAGGTTGAAGAGACTCATGAGAAACCTAGATTTTGAAAGAACTGCGGTTTTGGATGCATCTACTACGACAGCAGCATAAGTAGTAACGAAGTATAGATTTTCATTTAACAGACAAACACAATGTTCAATCTTACACCCTGAAACGGTCTCGCGATAGTGAGACCGTTTTTTTTTTGTTTTTCAGAATGCTAACTGGCTTTTTATCCTCATCGATAGCGACGAAAGTGAATTCTCCACTGATGGCTTTTTCTCGCTCGTTTTTGTACATCTGCTCTACGAATATATCGACACGGACTTTCATACTCGTATTGCCAACATGGGAGACGTTGCCTACTAGCTCCATGAGAGTACCGACCTATATGGGGTGAGAAAAATCGATACGGTCACTGCTGACGGTGATCATTTGTTACCTGCTGCACTTGGCCGGATATCTACTTTTTTCTTGACAAGGATATTAAGCTGCTCTTCTTCTAGATAAGACATGATCTCTTCGGTATTCCCCGGCCTGAGTCAGATATTGGCCATCCTACGAGTCTGGCTTACAAAAGCCATCAATGGGTGGTGGGAATTACGCCCGCGTTTATTGGATTGTAGTACTTCATCGCTTCTAAGCCAATCACAATAAACATATAGACTCGCCCCACCCCAAATACTTAACCAGAAACGCTCAATAATATGCTTTGGGTCATAACCACGATTAGAACCCAGAGCAGGTACATCCAGTTCGTCGAGCTTCTCTCTTATCCCTGTTTGATCAATGAATCGTTTCATCAAACTCATGTCTATGAAAGGAGTGACTGGCTTGCTTGAATACTCAATCGGAAGGTTAACCATTTTGGTGAATTTAGTTCCATACCAAAATCTTTATTCTAATGCATAATCGAGGTTAAAGGTGTATTTGGAGATGTGCTTTTGCAGTAAACGAAAGAAGTTATCTATTCAACGGGTATAATAGTTGTTTCAACGAGTAATTTGAATTCATCTCAAATGAAGTCGGTATTCTTGCAGATAGAATAACTAAAAGAAGGGATGAGGTACCAATCAGAAGAGATGGAAACAAAGATTTTTCATGAATATCAGGAAAATTGTTTGTTGTTTAAATTTAAAAACAAGTTTACTGAGGAAGCCAGTGAAAAAGCATGCTCATTTTGGGAGCGTGAATTTGAAAAAAGAGACGTTGACCATAAGATGACACTGGTGTGGGACTGTACAGAGATGTCTGGTTTTGAGTTAAATGCTCAAAAAAGATGGGTCAAGTGCATGAATAAACATGTGTCTCAAATAGAAAGAGTGACGGTCATATCCGATAATATAGTGATAAGAGGTGCTGCGCGGTTGATCTTGCAGGCATATTCCTATGAGACTAAAGTGGTGAAATCATACAAGGAGTTGAATCTATTGCTTCATAGTAATTAAAAACGAATAAAGTCTGTGTCATACTATGACACAGACTTTATTCGTTTTTCAGAATGCTAACTGGCTTTTTATCCTCATCGATAGCGACGAAAGTGAATTCTCCACTGATGGCTTTTTCTCGCTCGTTTTTGTACATCTGCTCTACGAATATATCGACACGGACTTTCATGCTCGTATTGCCAACATGGGAGACGTTGCCTACTAGCTCCATGAGAGTACCGACCTGTATGGGTTGAGAAAAATCGATACGGTCACTGCTGACGGTCACCATTCGTTGTCTGGAAAAACGTGTCGCGGTGATGAAGGCGACTTCATCCATGAGTTTCATGGCAGTACCACCGAATAGTGTGTCGTAGTGGTTGGTCGTGTTAGGGAATACGGCTTTGAATATGTGCGTTTCTGAAGCTTTGATCTGTTCTTCGAGGGTCATACAAACATGGTTTATGCTTTGAATTACTTTAATGTATCAGCCCTTTAAGTCAGGCCGATGTTAGTACTATTGTCTCGTTCATATTCAGCACATCTGTAATCATAGCGTTGGAAGACTCCTGCCAAAATCAGATGATGCTGCAATCTATACAACTTAGCGCATAGCCTGTCTTAGCTATTAGATTAAGTCAGAAGATGGGCGAATATTACTACGTTGTTTTTTGTGTGAGCAATCTGTACCCCATGTACAGATCATGATAGCGTAGTAGGAGTGTCGAATATCTAATTTCGGATCACCCTGTATTTCTGGGGGAGAGGTAGTAGATCATACTTCGTTATTCAAGATTCATTAATCGAAATTCGCGATTGTTTTTTTTATAAAACAATCACCTATTATACGTCTTTGAGGTAATATTTAAATGATTGGAGTAATGAATCTCGAATGCTCAATGTCGAATATTGATTTTTATCCCCAGAAATACCGACTGATCCCTAATTTCTATCTCAGCTATAGAGATGGGCTATTAAGAGAACATTGGATATAAAAAAAGCTACGCGGTTGGCGTAGCTTTTTGATTGTATCTTTCGATAGCTATTATTCGTTGTGAAGCCAAGCTTTCTTAGCGAGTAGCTCTTCTTCTTCTTCTTCGTAATCTGGATCATCGACACAGCAATCTACCGGACAGACAGCCGCACACTGGGGTTCTTCGTGAAATCCGTTACACTCAGTACATTTCCCAGGGACGATGTAATACAAATCTTCAGACACAGGCTCTTGTGCTTCTTTGGCATCTACCTGAGTCCCGTCTTCTAGCTCCACTTCGGTTAGGCTCGTTCCTCCAGCCCAGTCCCATTCTACACCACCTTCATAGATAGCAGTATTGGGGCATTCTGGCTCGCAAGCTCCGCAGTTGATGCATTCATCGGTAATAATAATTGCCATTTTAGTTTACTTTAATTATCCTAAAAATTAAGTGTGCAAAAATAAAGATTAATTTTGCCTGCCAAAGTGTTTCTGGCATTAGTTTAGGTATACGGATTTTATAAAATATGTTTTTAGAGGAGAGAGTAAAATTATTTGTGGGTTTAGGGAAGATACTGTCAAAACTGAGCAAGGAACAGCGGACAGAGCTAGCGCTATCGGCTCGCAACCAAAACAGTTGGTTTACAGAGGAGAGTGTTGATTTTGCCTTGCAAGGTATTCAGTCTTTCTTAGAGCAATCTTCTTTAGAAAAGTGGGTCTCATCCTATGACTTGTCACATACCAGAGCCAAAAGGGTAGGGGTGATCGCTGCTGGTAATATCCCTTTGGTGGGCTTTCATGATATGCTATCGGTTTTGATCGCTGGACACCATTTGCTTATCAAACCTAGTTCTCAGGATACTTTTTTGGTGACTTATATCATTGCGGAGTTGGTCAAACTGGACCCACGAGTCGATGCGTATATTTCTGTCGTGGAACGCCTCAACGATGCGGAGGCGTACATCGCTACAGGTAGTGACAATACGGCGCGGTATTTCAAGCATTATTTTAAAGACAAACCTAATGTCATTCGCGCAAACCGCACTTCGCTGGCAGTCATCACAGGTAAGGAAACTCAGACAGAACTAGAGGCATTGGGTGAAGACGTGTTTCGCTACTATGGTCTGGGCTGTAGAAATGTCTCTAAAATACTTGTTCCAAAAGGCTATGAACTGCCCCAGCTATTAGATGCATTTGCTGGTTATGCGGCAGTGGGAGATCATCACAAGTACCGAAACAACTATGACTACAACAAATCCATCTATCTGGTCAACCGAGAGCCACACCTAGACAATGAGTTTTTGCTAGTACGAGAGAGTGAAGAACTCGTGTCTCCTATATCTGTACTCTATTATCAGTACTATGAGAGTCATGCAGAGTTGGAACGCTATCTCCAAGCACACGAATCAAAAATACAATGCGTCGTAGGGCAAGAGTATATTCCATTCGGTCAGGCACAATTGCCGAGTCTGGAGGATTATGCAGATGGTGTGGATACGATGGCGTTCTTATCTCGTTTGGAATAGTTCGTGTCAGTTACTAACTTTTCTAGTAAAGAGGTAGATATATAGTGATTAGATTCTTGCTAAAAGTGTTTTTGCTTTAGGAATAGCAACTCACCATGATTATATTGATACTGTTACCCAGAAAAAGTAACTGAA
This sequence comes from Reichenbachiella agariperforans, assembly GCF_900142205.1. Taxonomy (GTDB): domain Bacteria; phylum Bacteroidota; class Bacteroidia; order Cytophagales; family Cyclobacteriaceae; genus Reichenbachiella; species Reichenbachiella agariperforans. The sequence continues at coordinate 886,701 of NZ_FRAA01000001.1, read as the reverse complement.
ACCACAACCTACTAGATGAGTAATGACCAACTAAACAAATATGTCTTTGAGAGAAAACTACTCATAGGGGTATGTATGATTGCATTGCTTCGATCCATGTATTCGATGTACCAGTTGTCTATGGGAGTGATTGATACGGGAAACCTTGTGGGTCAGTCCGTATTATTTACGGTATACCTAGGGACTTTGATTTATGTATGGGTTATTGGTTATCGAAAAGGGGTCGCTATGTTTTTTGGTGTGGTTTTTTCATTGGCCAACTCATACCTTTGGTTGGTGAATGGTGGGGTGACGGGAGTGGTAGAGACGGGGATGGTAGCATCTGTTATTGTAGGAGCTATTATAACATCAGGACGTCATCATGTTTATATAGTCGTTTTTACCCTAGTGTGCCTGTTGGTCGCGATATACTTGTGGGAGTTTCAGCAAGATTTTATTTCAATAATCGTAGGAGATCAAGGGAACTCTATATTCAAGTATCAGATTCTTGTAGTTCTAGTTACAATTGGTATGGTTTATTTTTCATTTCAGCACAATGCCGAGCGAAAGGATCAGTGGGAAATTAAAAATGTATTGCATAAGAAGATGGCTGAGATCAGAAAAGAGAACGTGAAACTCATAGAACAAGAAAAGGAATTGTTGGCACTGAATCAGTCACTAACTCAAAATGTGCAAAATAGGAAGGAGCAATTGAACAGGCAAAATAGCGCAATAGAACAATACCTTGAGTTGACCAGCATGCAAATTTCCCCGTCTGTTGATGAAATGAACAATCAAATTATGCGGTCGAATTTTGAAGGAGAGTATGGTAAACTACTTAAGAAATCAGGTACAAGTCTGGTGAAATCTTTACTTCGTATTCAGGGCAAGAAAGACAAGAAAGAATAGGGAAACGATGAACATTCAAGATCGATATCAGACACCTAGTGCTTATTTGTTTTTTTCAAGGCTCTTGAAGATATCAGTTTTATGTTTTTTGATTAACATTCTTAGGGTTACATTTTTGAGTTTTGATATGTTAAGCTTATCTCTCAATATAGTGTTGCTTGGGGTTACGCTGTTTTGTATTTGGATGCAAACGAGAAAGAGACTGATGGCGTATGCAGTATTTGTTTACTGTGGATTCTTGGTTGCGATATACGTCCTGTTTTGGGGGACGCAAGGGGGCGTGTATGGGGCTTTTAGTACAGCATATTTCACAATATTAGTCATGTTGATAGCTGTTTTGCCAAGGGTGTACAAAATCCCTGCTGCGGTGATATTATGCCTGCTCACTCTGGTTTTGAGTACCTATTATAATAAGCCGATTGAGGAAGCAGAATTGACTAGCATTTCCATGTATATGGATTTCTTGATCAATGTTGTTTTTGTAGCAATTTGTATTGTGTATGTCAAGAAAGATATGGAACAGGAACGCATAACCTACTATCAATATAATGGGCAAATCGATAGGTTGACCCAAGAACTGAATGATAAGCGGAAAATGTTGCTTGAACAACGAAAGCATATAGAAACCACCAAGAATAATCTAGAAAGTATCATAGAAGCCAAGACGCTTGAACTCAAAAAGAAGAATCAAACACTATATGACTATGCCTATGACAATGCACATATATTGAGAGCTCCCTTGTCTAATATCTTAGGGCTAATTGCGATTTTGGAAAAGGAAATGGGGACTAGTACGGATTTAACCAATGACCTGGAGCAGCTCAAAGCACTTGCTAATAGTTTAGATGATTTAGTTAAAGAGGTTAATGTGATTTTGCGTTAAACTTAAAAAGAAAAAGCCTTTGTAAATTCATTATTTACAAAGGCTTTTAAATTTCGAGAGCCCCCTGTCGGACTCGAACCAACGACCGCCTCATTACAAGTGAGGTGCTCTACCAACTGAGCTAAGGAGGCAATAAACTTGCGTAAAAAAAGAACCGTGATTCTATTTTCTTGACCTCTTTTGGTCAATTGCGAGTGCAAAATTAACGTAGAATTTTTCTCATGCAAGTATCTCTGATAAAATTTTCAGAGACTTTTATAAACCGTATTGATAGCCTATCCTGCGTAGGTGATTAGCTTTAATTCTTCCTTTAATTCTATCAATTGATTTTCAGCATCTTGGATCTTTTGTTCGAATTCTTTGAGCATCTTTTCCGCATTTTTAGAGTTGGCGAAGAATCCCAAATTATTTTTCCAAGTCGATACATCGCTCTCTAGATTCTGGATTTTTCTCTTCAACGAGTACTCTTTTCGCTGCAGTTTTTGATCCCCGTGAGGGCCAGCTTTGATTTTGTGAATGCTGATGAGTGACTTTAGTTCGTCTAGCTCGTCTTCTTCGAAATTTTTAGCATTGTTGACTACTGCTTTTAGCGCCGTTTGGTACTTGTTCTGAATACTCTTGATGGCCTTCTTAGGGACGAAACCTAGTGCATTGTATTCGTCTTGTAGTTCGTAGACTTTTTCTGGATCTAGATCATCGACATGTGCGAGTTCTTCTAGCTGTTTGATGATAGCTTCCTTTTTGACCAAATTATCATCATAGGATGATTCTTTGATTTTGTTGTGATCTCTGCGTTTGTTAAAGAAGGTGTCACAGGCTTTCTTGAAAGACTTGTATATAGACTCTCTTTGCTTTTCAGGAACTGGACCGATGTCTTTCCATTCCTTTTGTAAATCCTTTAGTTTGTTAGCCGTATTTTCCCAGTCATCATCTTTGCTGGCTAGTTCTACCGCTTGGTCGACTAGTTTTTGCTTGATCTCTAGGTTTTCTCCTCGCTGAGAATCCAAAGTCTTGAAAAATGCGGACTTGTTGCGGAAGAAAGCCTTAAAGGCTCCCCAGAATTTTTTATTGATTTGCTTGGCCTGCTCTTTGGGCATGCTACCAGTGGCATCCCACTCTTTTTGGAGTGCTAGTAGCTCTTTGGTTTTAGCATTCCACTCACCGATTTTTTCAGCACTAAATTCTGCGTACTCTTGGATTTGATCTGCGAGCGTTGATTTTTTGCTGAAGTTTTCTTTGAACTCTTCTTTCAGATGACCGTAGTATTCTTTTCTTTTCTGATAGATTTCATCCGAAGCGGACTTGAATCTTTGCCAAGTTTCTTCTTGTACCTCTTTTGGGATGGGGCCGATATGTTTGTACTCCTCATGCAGTTCGTTGAGACGTTTGATCGCTTCATTGAGGTTTTCATTTTGAGCTAATGCTTCTGCTTGATCGCATAACTCTAATTTCATTCCCAGATTTTTCTTCTTGTCGAGTTCTTTTAGTTCGAAGTAGATGCTGCGATGATCGTAGAAGAGGTCCAAAAGTGCGTTGTAATTCGCCCACAGTGTTTTGTTGTGCTGAGGATGAACTGGGCCTATGGATTTCCATTCATCTTGGAGTTTTCGTAGCTCGTTGATGCTGGCGGTGTTCTCGTCATCGTCTATGAATAGTCTCAGACGCTCTAATAGATCGTTTTTAAGTTTGAGGTTGTTCTCTTTTTGTTTTTCGAGTTCTTTGGCGTTTTTGTAACGCTTTTCTCTGAGTATTTTATGGTATGCTTCGAAATTTTCGCTTGTTTCATCAAGTTTGTAATCGAAATCATCTTCTTCGCCTCCGTCTTGGATGAAACGAGATAGTGCGGCTTCTTTCTCTTTGTCAAAAATTACATCGTAGGAGGCACGAATGGCTTGTATTTTCTTTCCCTTTTTGAACCCCTCGTCAGATTTGGATATTTCAGCGATCTGATCCAGTAATTCTTCTTTGGACATGGAGGAGTAATCTACCTCATCGTCATGCTGGTCTTCATTGAGTTCGTCATGATCTTTGTGATCATCATCCGAATCATCATTGTCCTCGATCTTAGCTTCCTCGTTTGACAGAGTAGCGGGGTTAGACTCCTCTGTAGACTCAGTATGTGCAGTTGAGGGAGTAGATTCAGCTTCAGCTTCACTTGTGGGCAGCTCTGTAGTCGCAGTAGAGTCCTCTACTGGTGGCACATCTACTTCGTCACTAGATAGTTGTGTTTTGTCATCGGTTTGTTTGGATTCAGCCTCGGGCTGAACGGCATCTGGCTTCAATGCTTTCTCAGCATCTTGCGCAGCTAGGTCTTTTTTATCAGTCATAACTATCGGTTTCTCTTATTGCAATTTAGCAAAAATCAATATTAGTTCATTTTTGGGTCAGTAGGGTAGTTTGCGAACATTTTGAATTTTCCTCCGAGTTCGCTCATCGATACTTTCCAAAGTTCTTTGGTGTCTGTGTCTAAAATCTGTTTGGCATTGGCTCCTTTGTGCACGATCCACGATTTTGCTTCTAGTTCTTCTTCTAATTGGCCAGCGTCCCAGCCTGAGTAACCTACAAAGAATCTGAAATCGGTAGGGTCTATGATGCCCACCTTGATCATTTCCATTAGTCGATCATAGTCACCACTCCAATATAGCCCCCCGCCAATATCTTGTCCACCAAGGGTTTCATCTGTAGATCTGTGGATGAAATGAAGCGTGTCTTGCTGCACAGGGCCGCCGACGTAGAGTTTTTCTTCAAAACCCTGCGCTTCAAGGATGGCTTCATCAAATCTCAGGTTGGCTTCCTTGTTGAGTACAAAACCAAAACTTCCCTCTGTACCATGAGAGCAAATCAGAATCACAGTTCGTTCAAAATTCGGGTCGGGCAAGTAAGGTTCTGAGATCAGTAAATCTCCTTTTTCTGGCTGGAAGGTTCTTTTTGAGTGAAAATAATCCATAGGCTAATGCAGTGCGGGTGTCAAGGGCATGTCTGCCATAATCTTCCCTTCAATTTCATTAATTTCTGTCAGACGATCAAACACTTCGTCTTCTTTGAAATAGTTGAGAGCCAATTTGACGAATACCTCACCATGTTTTGCCTCGGAGGCCCAGAGATCCTGGTAGAATTTTTTGAGTTCCCCTGGCTCTAGGTGTTCATAGACCAGCTTAAAGCGTTCAGCCCCTCGGTTTTCTACGACAGAGGCTAATAACAGTCTATCCAGAAAGCGTTCTTCTCTACCGCTTCGGCAGTTTTTGATCAGCTTTTTCATGTAGAGGTCTTCGCGGATTTCGTGGCGTAGCTGGATGCCTCGCTTTTCCATGATTTCATAGACTGACCTAAAATGCTCGAGCTCCTCTACTGCTGTATCGATTAGCTCTGGGATGATCTCTAGCCGATCTGGAAATTTTGCTACAAAACTCATTGCCATTGCGGAAGCCTTTCGTTCACAGTCAGCATGGTCTTGCAGGAATTCATCGAAATTATCTAGCACTATTTTGACCCATTCAGGTGAACTGTCGTAGACTAGAGGTAGGCGTAATTGCATGTGATTATTCGTTTGGAGTGACGCTAGGAGGACGAACTATTGCCTCCAATTTTGCACATAGTTAATGATTTAATTCATATTTGCACAACATTGAAATAGAAAGATGGGAGAAGGAAATATACAAGGAATACGAAAAGATTATGGGGTGGAAGAGCTTTCTAAAACCAGCGTTTTGGACAGTCCCATTGATCAATTTGAACTTTGGTTCAAGGATGCCATGAAAAGTGAAGGGAGTGAGGTAAACGCATGTGTGCTGTCCACTCTGGCTGAGGACAATTGCCCTGAAGGGCGGGTGGTTTTGCTGAAGTTTTTTGCGGAGGATGGTTTTACGTTTTACACAAACTACGAGAGCAAGAAAGCCCAGCAGCTGGCTAAACATCCATTTGCATCGATGACTTTTTACTGGCGTACCAGAGAACGCCAAATCCGTCTTAAAGGCAGGGTCGAGAAGGTGTCTGCTGAGGTGTCTGATGCCTACTATTTCGAACGGCCAGAAGGGAGTCAGTTAGGTGCGTGGGCTTCTCCACAAAGCCAAGAGATTCCAGATCGGGCATTCTTAAAGAAGCGTGTAGAGAATGTGAAACAAAGGTTCGAGACTGAAGAACTAAAAAGACCTGATTTCTGGGGTGGTTATATATTGATACCTACTGAAGTGGAGTTTTGGCAAGGAAGACCCAGCAGGCTGCACGACCGTATCGTGTATTCGCTCGTCGACGGGCAATGGGTGACCAAGCGTCTCGCACCTTAAACCAGCTGTCTTGAGTCATATTTACCTTACGCGCTATGCGTATCCCGAACGCTGCCTTGACGTGGACTGGCATGCAGAGAATCCCGAAATTATAGTCGTGCTACCTGCACACAACGAACCTGATTTGATAAGATCGTTAGCGGCCTTGGAGGACTGTGCATGCAGTGCGGCAGTGTCTGTTATCGTCATGGTCAACGCATCTGCCAAGGCTAGCGATCAGGTGAAAGAACTGAACCACAAGAGTTATAATGAAGCCTGTCAATGGTCTGTTAACCGAAAACACAATTACCACTTTATAATCAATAATGAGCTGCCTGCTAAACATGCTGGTGTCGGACTGGCTCGTAAAATCGGTATGGACGAAGCGGCACGGGCATTTGATATGATAGATAAGGATGGCGTGATTCTGTGTTTTGATGCGGATAGCGTTTGTGAACCTAATCTATTGGAGGAAGTGCTTCACTTGTTTTCTGACCCCAAAGTCAACGGTTGCTCTATCCACTATGAACACCCGATGTCTGGTGACCTAGATCAAATGCAGTATGAAGGAATTATCAATTACGAACTGCATTTACGTTACTATATAGATGCTTTGCGATTTGCAGGGTTTCCATATGCCTTTCAGACGATAGGTTCTAGCATGGCTGCCCGATCATCTGTTTACATGAAGCAGGGTGGGATGAACCGTCGCAAAGCGGGTGAAGATTTCTATTTTCTTCATAAAATTATTCCTTTAGGTGGTTTTTATAACTTGAATACCACGACGATTTACCCTTCTGCTCGGGTGTCAGACCGTGTACCTTTTGGGACAGGCAAAGCGATAGGTGATTGGATGGAAGATCGTTTGGAGCACTATATGACCTATGCTCCTCAGACATTTTTAGATCTCAAGCAATTTTTGGAGCAAGTGTCGTCTTGCTATGAGATGACTGAGTCGGAGTGGGGTAGTTTTTACGATTCATTGCCAAATTCTATTCGTTCGTTCGTGTACAAAGTCGAGTTTATGGATAAGATGAAGGAGATAAAAGTACATGCCACGAATCATGCACTCTTCGAACGACGTTTTTACCAATGGTTTGATGGGTTCAAAATGCTAAAGTATGTTCATCACGCAAGAGATCAGTTTTATCCTAATACACTGATTAGCGACGCTGTAGAATGGTTATTTGATGTGTTGGATTTGGATAGCTCGCAGAATGCCTTGAGGGATAAACTGGGAGTAATTAGAGCCTTTGATCGAAAACAGCCTTAGCTTTTACTCGTCCCGCATTTCCATGCCTAGTTCGCCCATGAGGTATTGGTTGTATTGTTCGCAGGTGAGTTTGCCAGTGAGTCCAGAGTAGGGGCATGTCTGGTAGACCGAACCGAAATTACCAGGTTTGATAAGCACACCACTGCCATGACAAATTGGACACATGACGTAGTCTGAGGGGCAGTCATAGTACCCGTCAGTAGTCAATTGATTTTCGGTTTCTTGGACTTGTTGTTCTTTGATGAGTCGGTAGGCATTGTTGGCTCTGTCTAGATAGAGCACGGCTTGGTCGTAGTATTGGCCAGAAGTTCCTTTGAGTTGGACGTATTTGGTGAGCCAGTTGATGGCTTGTTTGTACTTTTTGAGGTGGTAGGAGTTGCGGCCAAAGTAGTAAGCCATTTCGCTAGGTAGCTTGCCTAGTTGATTTAACGCTTCGCGAAACAGGAGGTCGGCAGTTTGGTAGTTGCCATCGTACATCGCCTCAGCACCCTTGTCCATATTGGCTAAACCATCACGCTGGATGATTCCCTGCGCTGTAGCATCATGACTGCTGATGCTTACCCAAACCATAATGATCAATAAGATATATCTATTCACTCGTACTACTTAAATGTCTTTTCACTGTAAAAGGTTGCAAAGAAAAGGATTGCCATGATAAAAGTTGAAATTATTGCAATTATTCATAGTCATTAATTGGAATTTTGAAAATGTGTAAATATTTTCATGGGTTTTCTTTGATGTTATCTAATGAATTTTCAAATTTGGGGCATCAATAAAGACTATGAAGAACTCAAGAGCATATTGGAACTACTTTTATTTTTATTACTATGCAAAAGCATCAGGGGTGAAAGAATAGTTCTTTTGTGTAAACAAGAAATATAAAAACCTCGGATGTGTTCGGGGTTTTTTTTTGATATAAACATGATTAAATGGAGGTTGGAATTCAGGGTGTATTAGGATCGTTTCATGATCAGGCAGCGGCCAAATATTTCGCAAGAGAAGATTTGGAACTGCGTCCATTCAACGACTTCAGGTCGCTGGCCAAATCGATACAGGCCAAAGAGTTGGATTATGGCGTGATGGCTATAGAGAATACGATCGCTGGGAGCATTTTGCCCAACTATGCATTGATCAATGAGTACGATCTAGAGGTAGTAGGAGAGGTTTACATCAGGATAGAAATGAACCTCATCGTGAATCCTGGAGCTAAAGTGGAAGAACTCAATCAGGTGTTCTCTCATCCTATGGCGCTATTGCAGTGTGCGGATTTTTTGGCTTTGCATCCTCAGATCAAATTGACAGAATATGAAGATACCGCCGATAGTGTGCGGTTGATCAAAGAGTCTCAGCTGACGAATGCTGCAGCGATAGCCAGTAAAAAGGCCGCTGAGTTATTCGGTATGGAAGTACTCCATGAGAATATAGAGACGAATAAGCTTAATTACACAAGATTTTTGATCATGAAGAGTCGTATGAATGGTCATACGGCTGAACCAGAGAAGGCTTCTTTGAGGATCATGACCAAGCACGACCCGGGTCGGTTGTCTGATGTGCTGGTGGCGTTCAAAGAGCACAAGATCAATATGACGAAGATTCAGTCTATGCCTGTTTTAGGCCAGCCATACCGATACGCATTCAATGTGGATGTGGTGTGGGAGGATTACAAAGACTATCAATCTGCCCTCAAAGCCATTGAGAAAAGTGCGGAATTGATTAAAATACATGGTGAATACAAAAAAGGAGTAATGCCTGAATATGATAAAGGTAGCAGATAGAATAGCGGATGTAAAGGAGTACTATTTCTCTAAGAAATTGGATGAAATCAGGGCCATGGTCGCGGACGGAAAGGACGTGATCAATTTGGGGATCGGTAGTCCTGACTTGCCCCCAGCGCCAGAGGTAGCTGAGGAGTTGGTGAGGAGTGCCAGTGATGCGACGAATCACGCCTATCAGTCTTATCGCTCGATTCCCGAGTTGAGAGAGGCGATAGCTGCCTTCTACCAAAGTCATTATGACGTGGAGTTGAACCCCGTTTCGGAGATTTTACCCTTGTTGGGTTCCAAAGAAGGAGTGATGTACATCTCTATGGCCTTCTTGAATGCTGGGGATACGGTTTTGATTCCTAATCCAGGGTATCCTGCCTATAAAACAGCAGCAGAAATGATGGGGGCTAAAGTAGTGTTCTACGACCTGAAAGAAGAAAATGGATGGGTACCACAGTTTGATCAGATCGATGCAGCAGTGATCAAGGCAGCCAAGATGATGTGGGTGAACTATCCCAATATGCCTACAGGGAAAAAGGCGAACAAAGAAATTTTGGCAGGCTTGGCAGAGTTTGCCAATCAAAATGAAATATTGGTCATCAATGACAATCCATATAGTTTTATCCTCAATGACAACCCATTGAGTTTGTTGTCTATCCCGGGGAGCAAGGAGAATTGCTTGGAACTAAACTCTATGAGTAAGGCTTTTAATATGGCAGGCTGGAGAGTAGGGATGGTCAGTGGACGACAGGAGTACATCGATGCGATTTTGAGAGTAAAATCCAACGTGGACTCTGGGATGTTTAGACCTGTACAGGATGCAGCGGTTAAAGCACTGAGCCTTCCAAAAGAGTGGTTTGAATCCATCAATAAAGAGTATCAGCAGAGGCGTCTGTTGGCAGAGCAGTTGCTTGATATATTAGAATGTCAGCATGACGAACAGCAGTCGGGTATGTTTCTATGGGCTAGGATTCCTGAGGGGAGACAGAGCGAGGAGTTTGTCGATGAGATACTGCAAAACAAGTATGTGTTCATCACGCCGGGAACAATTTTTGGTTCGAATGGCGAAGGATATATAAGAATATCTCTTTGCTCTACGCAGGATGTATTGCGTACAGTATTGGGGAGATTAGAAACGGTAAAAGCATGATCGTATCAATAATAGGTTTAGGACTGATCGGAGGATCGGTGGGTAAGCGACTTAAAGAAGTAGGTTTTGCAGACTTAGTGCTGGGGGTGGATCTCAGCGATAGCAACTGTGCGAAAGCGGTGGAGTTGGGTCTAGTAGATGAGACAGTCGTCTACCAGCAAGCGATCCAACGTGCCGATCTTGTTATTTTGGCAATCCCTGTAGATGGGATGACCAAACTGCTACCAGCTATGCTCGATGCGATTGATGAGGGGACGACAGTGATGGATCTCGGGTCTACCAAAGAACAAATATGTCAGGTGGTAGAAGGACATGAGAATAGAAAGAGTTTTGTAGCGGCACACCCTATTGCAGGGACTGAGAATTCTGGGCCAGAAGCGGCGTTTTCGTCACTCTTCGATGGTAAAACGGGGATTATCTGTGATGCAGAGAAGTCTCAAAGGTCATGTTATGAGCTGGCCAAGTCATGTTTGCTGAATCTTGGGATGCATATCATCGAGATGGATAGTCAGTCGCATGATTTGCACATTGCGTATGTGTCACACATATCGCACATTAGCTCTTTTATCCTTGGGCAGACGGTCTTGGAGATTGAGAAGAATGAGGCGAATATATTTAACCTCGCGGGGAGTGGATTTGCCTCTACGGTGAGGTTGGCCAAGAGTTCGCCGCAGATGTGGGCGCCTATATTTAAACAGAATAAAAAGCACATCAGCAAGGCGTTGGGTGCATATATTGATAATTTAGCGGCGTTTAAGACGCTGTTGGATGAAGGAGAAGAGGATGCCATGATCTCTTGCATGGATAATGCCAATGAAATCCGTAGGGTTTTGAAGGGTATTGATAGCAAGAAGAGGACTGACAGCCCCATTAAAGAAGAAGTAGTATAACTCATTATTATTATTATTTAAAGACATGAAAGTTAATTTGACATTGTCGCCTTTGGAAAACTGGATTGAAGGGTTGAACGCCCCTTTGATTATCGGTGGACCATGTAGCGCAGAGAGCGAAGAGCAGGTTTTAGAAACTGCTCGTCAGATCAAAGCAAATACCAATATTCAGGTATTGAGAGCGGGTATTTGGAAACCAAGAACAAGACCAGGAGCATTTGAAGGTATCGGTGTAGTGGGCTTGAAATGGCTAGAGAAAGCAAAAGCTGAAACGGGTCTTTTGACCGCAGTAGAAGTAGCGAATGCTGAACACGTAGAGTTGGCGTTGAAATTCAACGTAGACATCCTATGGGTAGGAGCAAGAACAACGGTGAACCCGTTTTCTGTTCAGGAAGTAGCAGACGCACTGAAAGGTCATGATGTGCCTGTATTGGTTAAGAATCCAATCAATCCAGATTTGCAATTGTGGATCGGTGCGTTGGAGCGTATTAACCAAGCGGGTATTACCAAATTAGGAGGTATTCATAGAGGATTCTCTGCAAAGAGTGGTTCGCAGTATAGAAATGACCCGACATGGGAGATTCCGATCGAGTTGAAGAGAATCATTCCTAATCTACCTATTATTTGTGATCCTAGTCACATCGCAGGTAACAGAGCGTTGATCGAACCAGTGTCACAGAAGGCATTTGATATGCAAATGGACGGTGTAATGATAGAGACGCATATCGATCCAGACAATGCACTCAGTGATGCTAAACAGCAGATCACACCAAAGACATTGGCAGGTATCTTGGATAGATTGATCATCAGAGAAGCGAATTCTGAAGATGTGGATTTCGAATTGAGATTGAAAAATCTTAGAGAGAAGATCGACAAGATAGACAATGAACTGTTGGAAGTATTGGCACAAAGAATGCAAGTGGCTGAAGAGATCGCGATGCACAAGAAGGAGCACAATATCACGATCTTACAGGTCGGTAGATATGAGGAAATCATGGAGAATAGAGTGAAAAAAGGGAAGGACTTGTTGCTCCAAGAGCAGTTCGTACATGATCTCTACGAAATGATCCACAACAACTCTATCAAGAGACAGACAGCGATCATGAATTCTGGTGAAACAAAAGCAGAGAACGCATAAGGGATAGATTCCTTTGGTGAAATATCAAGCCCTGGTTTTCCGATTTGGAAGTCAGGGCTTTCTTTTTTTGATTTGGAGCTGAACGCCAAATAGATAACTTAATCGATCGGGCTGTACTTTTTAGTATTAACTTGTTGATTAGTAGTTGGTTATTTATTCAATTCTCTTTTTCTATATCTCATCGTCTGAAACTTCTTTTTACTCCAATTTTTATTTGAAATCATCTTTGTACAAATTGCGACGAATACGGAATTATACAAAGTACATGGAGGTAAGAGGAATAATGCTGAGAGGGATCGATGATTTTGTATCTAGCAAGCATGAAGGGAAATATAAGCAATGGGTGTCTAAGTTGCCTCAACAAACATCTGAGCTTCTGGGTAACGTATCCAATTCGTCATGGTACAACATCGAAGACGCACTACTCAAACCACTCGAAGCGTTGTGTAACTTGGCATATTCAGATCCTTTGAGAGGTTCGTGGGAGGTAGGTCGATACAGTGCTGAGACAGGCTTGACAGGGATATACAAAGTCTTCGTGATGGTGAGTACACCGAGTTTTATTCTCAAGCGTGCCCCCAGAATACTAACGACTTTTTACAACCCTAGCCAACTGGAAATCAAAGAGAGTTCGAACAACGGCATCTTGGTGAGATGTACCCAGCTACCCGTCAATAGTGAGTTGATAGAGCACCGTATCGCAGGATGGATCGAGCGGGCAGGTGAGATCTGTGGCTGTGTCAATATGAAAGTCGAAATTCTAAGCTCGATGGCCAAAGGGGATCAGGTTTTTGATCTCAAAGCAAGCTGGGACTGATCGTCGTGTACAAAAAAGAGGTTTCAAGTCCATGGACTTAAAAACCTCTTTGCGTTTTGTGTTACATTTCTTACACCGCTTTTGCAATCGATGAATGCGGAGAGACCAAGCCCCTTTTTTGTAGAAGAGAGATGATCAGATCTGTGATTTCGTCTACAGTGGCTGTTTCCATATTGAAGGTCAAATCAAAGATACTGTTGTCTATCTCGTGCTCTACCAAATGCTCCGCCCAAGCTTTTCTGTCATTGTCCATGCGCTGGATGAGTTCTTTTGCTTCGGTAGCGCTGATTCTTTTCGCTTTCGAAACGATCGCTACGCGATGCGCTAGCGGAGCAGTCAACTTGATATGTAGACTGTTTTTTATAGAGCGAGTCACACCTATCCCTCCGCGTCCTACGATGATAACGTTGCCTTTTTGGGCATAGGTCGTGATGATCTCTTTGACCTTATTGATGATCACTTGATCTGGCAATCGATAGTGATGAGTGAAACCAGAAAGCAATTCATTGACAATGGCAGAATGATGCAAGCGTACTCGGTGATCTACATCTATGGCTTTGATGCCTAGTTCATGGGCAGATTCTTCTAGAATTTCTTTGTCGATGTACTGCCAGGGATGGGGTTTGAGTCCCTCACCTTGGAGCTGGTTCAGCTTGGTGATGAGTGACTGGATGACAGCCTCTTCATCACAACCAAAGTTTCTAGAGATCGTGAGAGTTGGCCCCTCTACGGATTGAAAAGCCTGCATACGATCACGCTCTTCTAAGTAGTTTTTTAAATTAATTTTCATAACATATTGTTGTTAACTCAAAAAGGAATCAACCAGCAGTACGAGTTGTTACAGCTGCATGACTCACTTTTCGAAATGATACATGTTTCGTTTAGGTTTTGATAGGGTTGTTTTGATGTGTGGAGTAGACGTCTACTGGGCTTATGGATGTTTTGGGGTCATCAGGTACGCTACGCTACACACGATTCTTATTACGATTGCGAAATAAAAAGGTGTTGTTTTTTTAGTTATTTATTACTCACCGATGGAAGGTTAATACACTACTTTTTGGTAGTAGCGTTTTATACGCTATGGTGATTTGGCAGACATATCTATAAGATTCTATGTAGAGATTTTAAAAAGTATAAGAATCGTCAGTGTATGAAAAGTACGCTATAGGAGTTTTTAATCATAGTTTTTGTCAGACCGATACGGTATATGTGTTACCTATTTTAGCAAAAGGAGGTATTGAGGTAAATCATTATTTGGAGGTATCAAGGCTTCAAAGATAACAGGCACTTTTGAATTGTGACCGAAAGCATATTGCTCGATGGAGTAGTGCCGGTCATTGTAGTCTAAGAGGAGAGGTCTGAAAATCCAAAATAGAGTAGGAGAGGATTAAAAAGTATACACAAGATGAAAACAAAACAAAAAATTCAAGTGCCAGCCATTCAACTTCCTAAGGATCAATATGCTCATGTAGAAGCTTCTACTGAATGGTGGTGGCATATTGGTACTTTGCAGGATAAGTTCGGCAAGCGAAAATTTGGCTTTGAGGTGAATGCCACTAGAATGGAAACTTATGGTCTGATTCAAATCTCTGTTGCAGATATAAACGCCAAAAAACATTATGAATGCTATGAATTTAATGCATCATGTCCTACGGATTGGGCAGAGTCTGATTTGTCTAAACCATGGAGTGTCAACTTGGCTATAGATGAGGCGACTATTTCGATGAATGCTCCACAAAATGATCCCACGAATATGAATGTTCGGGCGACTTTCCAAACGAAAGATGGTACGGCATGTACCATAGATATACAGGTCAATCAGGTAGGGCCTCCATTGCTCGTCTGGGGGACAGGTATAAAGGAGGTGTACAAAAATGAGAAGCTACCTCCTTTAAAGAAGAATAACTATTACTATTCGCTGACTAATCTAGTCGCTAGTGGAACGATAATCATAGGAGACGAAATAGTAGAAGTCGAGGGGACGACCTGGATGGATCATGAATATGGTGCTTTCCCTGCCAGTACCAAATGGATCTTGCAGGATGTACAGTTGGAGAATGGTATTCAGTTGTCCAATTATGCTCTAGTAGAGGGGCCGTTAATCGCGGGGCAAGCGATCGATAGTCATGCAACTGTATTGTTAGAGGATGGTACTAGTGTATATGTACCGACTAAGGTGACACCTCTTCATTCGAAATCGTTGGATGGGTTTGACTATTTTATGGAATTCAGTCTGGCTATTGAAAATAAAGAATTCGATATCCACACAACACTGAATATAGTGACGCTCATGGATGACCAAGTATTTACCAACGCTTTGTCGGCACCTATATATGAAGGAGTTGCTAGTTGTTCGGGGACTTATAATGGCACGGCAGTTCAAGGTGCGGCTTGGATTGAGCAAAATATTAAAAAGAATGTAAATTCTAAGTCGTTGGGAGTAGCTAACCCTGATCTGTCTAGCTATACGGGATACTATATTTTGGAAGGAGCCGAGGAGGGCGCATTCTTGACTATAGATACTAACCAAACCGCGGGTTTATCTGGAGATGAGACTGGAGTGACTATTTCGTATTCTATGGATGGGGAAAAATCAGTGACGGATGATTTTGGTCCTACGTATTCTTTTGAATTCAGTACTTTGACTTTTCCGAATGGGGATACACTTAAGTTTGATCGTGGTTTTGACAATGGGGTTTTGACGAGTGTTTCAGGGAAACTAGCTGGTACTAATGTCATAGGGTCGAATGCCTTTAACCCTGTATCGTTGCAGAATTTTGCCGGTGATTATTATTTGTCCGGAGGACCTAATGATGGGGATTTGGTATTATCTGTCAACTCTTTAGGTGAGGTTTTTTATGCGTTTTCTTCAGGCAAGTTGAGCAAAGTACAGAAGTATACCTATAATCCTGCGATGTATGTACTGCAGTTTAAGTCTCCCGAAGGTACTGGATACATACTGATGTTAGGTACGGGAGGTGCGCTAGGATTGGCATGCTCGATCATTGAAGATGGTCAGGCGACTTATGCTTTTTCATGTACCCCATCAGTATAGGATTAGTAGAAGTATAGAGTGTCCTCCTCAGTTGTAGCGCGGAAGGGCAATGCTGGGGTTGAAATAAAAAGTAGTTCAAATGGTTCGTCCAATTGGACTACTTTTTTTGGTTTAGATAATCGTCACTGAGTCGTCCTGAAATAGTTGATAGGTTTCACAGTAATGTACTACTGTTAGTAGAGCAGGTAGAGGTGGGTGTTTTGTATTTATATGCTAAGTTGCGCTTAGAGGTAAGTGGGACATTGGGAGTAATGAAAAAAACAGAATTGGAAATTATAGAAACACATAAAAACGAATACACTATTTCAACTGATAAGGATAAACTGGACATTTCTAGTATTCACCGATTCCTTGCAAATGAAACGGACTGGAGCAATGGGATCCCTCTAAATACTTTACAGATATCTATTGAAAACTCTTTGAATTTTGGACTTTACCATCAAAATAAACAAATAGGCTATGCCCGAATAATTTCAGATTATTCTACCATTGCTTATTTAGGCGATGTTTATGTCCTCAAAGAGTACAGAGGGAATGGGTTAAGTAAATGGTTGATAGAGGCAGTTATGGGACACCCAAATCTTCAGGGACTCAGACGGTGGATTTTATTGACCAATACGGCTGAGTGGCTTTATAAAAAGTTTGGCTTTACGGAGTTACCTAATCCTGAATTTTACATGGAGAAACACAATCCCAATGTGTACCATAGAATAGAAAAAGAAGAGGGGTTGTAATGGCTATAGGTAATGGTATGGTGGCTAAAAACCTTCTCTGGCTGTAGGTTAAGCGATCTACGTCCTAGGAGGAAAAGTTGGTGTATGATAGGAAGAGATGTTTACAAATTGCACTCAGTTGGGATTGGGGTTTAAAAATTCTCTTGATCAATTTACTCTCTGCCTAACACCATTACCCAGTAAAACCCTTCGGTAGATTTGGCAATACCGATGTGTGTCGCACGGTCTCCCATGATGTTTTCGCAATGACCAGTACTGTCCATCCATCCTTGCATCACGGTATCTTCTGATCGATAACCATTCGCGATATTCTCACCTACAGGACTGCCTTCAAAGCCAGCTGATGTAGCCCTCTGGGGAAATGTGCGTCCGTCTTGTGAAGTATGGCTAAAGTAATCATTTTGCTGCATGTCATTGGCATGGTCTAGTGCGGCATTTGCGAGTTCATCACTCCAAGCTAGTGCGGAGACAGCGTCTTTCTCACTCGTGCCACAGGTCGCACCTGCGCTACGGTATTCGTTGACCAAACGCAGTATTAGATTGATATCTAAGTTAACCTCGATGGCTGTGTCTGGTGTCATCGAATCATCACCATCATCGCTACCACAGGAGAAAAAAAGTATGGGAGATAAGATGAGTAAAACGAAAAATGTACGTGCTGTAAGCTTGATTTGAATCATAGGAGTGATTTTTGACGAGCGAAGATAGAAAAACAAAATAGCTTTGTTTGAAAAACGCTCAGACTATCTGGTGGTAGGTTAAGGTATAATGATCCTAGATCGCAGGAAGGGTATCTTGCCCGTTGCATAGGTAATGCATTATGCTTAGGTGGTGTGCTGACATTCGCCTCGCCGGCTTGGCCTTACTTTCTTCCTTGATGAAGAAAGTAAGCAAAGAAATCAAGGGCTGCATTCATTTCTTAACGCATTTCGAAAGCGCAAATCAGGAAACAAAAGAAACTCGCCCTGCTGTCTGCTGCATGATGATTGTCTTTTGTGCCAGGGCTCAAACAGCTTTTGTTTCTGATCTGATTTTCCCTCCCTCAAAGCTAAAATGAATAATGCCCAATGGTGTTTTCTTTTCTTTGGTAGGTTAAGGGATGGTGATCATAGGTCTTAATATAGGTTTTGTTGATAGAGGAGAGTGGTCACGCACTGCATCGAAAAGGGCTAAATGTATCCTTTGGTGGTGCCAGTGCAACATGAGTTCTTGCCTTGCGCAAGCACCGGCTTCAGCTTGTGCAAGCAGAGTCCTCACCTTGCGCAAGCATGGGGTTGACCTTGCCTTACATGAACCTTCATGTAAGCTTACTTCGAGCCTGAACTAAAGACAGCTAAAAGTGGAAGTATGAATCATATTGCTTTGGCAATGACCTCATGCCTACCTGTGGGTCCATTGGCTATACCTAGTTCTGGGTATTATTCACGGGGTGGCTATTATTTGGCAAATAGATGTTTGTCGCAATGACAGGAAAGAGGTATTCTTGAGGAAATCAATCATAACAAGTATAAACTGCGGAGTGAACTTTACTCGGTTGTTATCACCCAGACCTTTCAGTATTGAATAAAAAAGAATCTATCCTAACTCAAATTGAGACCTTTTCTCGCTATTCCAATTATTTTGATGTGTTAATGCTTTTAGTAGACAGGAATCTAAACTGTTACGTTGATGAGCTTGACACAAGAAACCCAAGAGAACTACTAGATACAAATGAACTTGGGCACCTATTCGGTTATTGGGTGAAAAATATCAGCAACTCAAATACCGAAGCTCTTAATGTAACCGAGGCAGCTACGGAGTTAGAGAACCTTATGAATAAGCTCCATTGGGCGCTATTTGAAGAATTTCCTGCGATTGATCCGAAAAGCGAAAACTTTATTGAAGAACTAGAGAATCGGATGACAAGTTCAGCTTCACTTCAAGAGACTATTTTTTATTCTAGTGGAGGAGTCTATGATTATCAGTATGCCTTATTCTCAACCTTAAAGTACGCTGAAGACAGAAAATGGATAAAAGAGCATTTCAGCTTTGATGTGGAAACACTTCTGCATCTGTATGTTTACATTAAATCTTGTCTAAATTTTAAATACAATAAGGATTATAAAGGTGTAGATGAGCCCTTCATAATTCACAAGAAGAACTACGTGTTCGATAGATTTCCACAATTTCAGATTGTATTGGACACCTTTTCATGGGATATGAAATCGGAGGAGAACAAGGACTTTAAAAATATTGGCGACATCAATTTTTTCAATCAAAAACCCGTCATAGACTTTGGTGATCGTTACGTAATTCCGATTCCTTACCTATTATCTGAAGCTATTTATGAAAGTCCATTCTATTGGATGAAGCGGGATAAAGAATATGACAAAAAAATAGCAACAAAGAATAGAGGAAAAGCTGCTGAAAACATAGTACATCAACTGTTAACCAACGTTTTTGGAGGTAGTAATGTCTTTAGCAACGTGTTGGTCAAAAAGAATAAAACAAAAACAATTACTGATTTAGATGTATGCGTTGTTCACAATACTACGCTAATAGTCTTTCAAATTAAGTCCAAAAAGCTAACACAGTCGTCAAAACAGGGAAATGTGGAATCAGTTAAAACTGATTTCAAAAAATCTGTTTCAGACGCTTATCAGCAGTCCATGAAGGCTTATGAACCTATACTGAGTAATCAGTGTATTTTAGTTGATGACTCAAATCAAGCTGTTCTACAGCCAGAGAATTATGATAAGATATTAACGGTTTGTGTTGTCTTGGACAACTATGCCTCAATAAGCATTCACTCCAACATTTTCTATGAAAAAGAAGAAATAACGCCCATAGCAATTTCAATTTTTCAACTTGAAATATTTACTAAATATTTAAGAACTCCAGACATATTTTGTGAATACATATCAAGCAGAACTTACAACTCAAAGTACGTCCTTGCAGATGGAGAACTTTCCTATCTATCATTCTTTCTTAAAAATGGTTTAAATAAACTAAGCGGGTCTGATAAAGTAATGATAGACGGAGAATTTGCACAGCATTTTGATCGTGATTACTACATGTCATTAGTAGAATATTACGAACCGAAACTTGGTAACTATGTTGATGGGATAGGTAGAAATGATTTCTGCTTTTGCGGAAGCGGGAAGAAGTTTAAAAAATGCTGTGAAGACATTTTAAAAGAGTGATAACAATCGATATGACTGCAGGGCGGTTCAGAGCTAAAGAGGCTGCACAGCTTTTGGAAGTCCCGCCGATTCTGTGGTGCGCCTCATTGTAAATCAAAAAATATGAGTCGAATCCCAGATTCGACTCATATTCGTACAGAAACAAACTACATAACATACGCCCCACAGCATATCGGGTCGTTGAAAACACTTAAGTAGTTTAGATATTTTACTCCTCCTCCTATGAAAAAGAGCATGTTGCCTGTTGAGTAGGTTTTACTCGGTGAGTATTGTATATTCTCTGCAATAGTCACGCATTGCATCAAAAAAGCCTAAACACGCTCCACAGTGTGATATGATTGATGCGCACAAAGCCATACTTTTTATCTCCATCTTATTCTCTGCCTGACGTAGTATTGAAGTGAATTGAAGAGTTGTTGAAGTAGCTGTTTTTTATCATTCCGATACAAACAAGTCTTTCTTTGTTGTCTAGTTGGGCCAGTGTATGAGCACAGCTCGACTTTTTCAATGACAAAGACTAAATAGACGCGATGTATTTATTAGGATATGACTTGGGTAGTTCTTCGGTAAAGGCCGCCTTGGTAGAAGTGGATAGTGGCAAGACGGTAGCGTTGACGCAGTATCCAGAGGTGGAGATGGATATCATTTCGCACGAGGCGGGCTGGGCAGAGCAAGAGCCCCTCGTCTGGTGGAACAACATCCAGAAAGTGACGCAGAAGCTTCTTGCTTCTAATGCGATCGATACTACTCAAATCAAAGGAATAGGCATCTCCTATCAGATGCATGGGCTCGTGCTCGTGGACGAAGACGATGCACCACTGCGACCCTCCATCATCTGGTGTGACAGCCGTGCGGTAGCGATAGGCAATCAAGCCTACCAAGAGATCGGAGAGAGCAAGTGTCTAGAGCGATTGCTCAACTCACCGGGCAACTTCACCGCGTCCAAACTCAAATGGGTCAAGGACAACGAACCAGAGATATTTGCCAAAGTGCACAAGATGATGCTCCCAGGAGACTTCATCGCACTCAAGATGACGGGCCAGGCGACCACTACGGTTTCGGGCTTGTCGGAGGGGATGCTTTGGGACTTCAAAGAAGAAAAAATAGCAAGCTTCCTATTGGATCACTACGGCATAGACGCCAGTGTGATCCCAGAGATCGTACCTTCTATAGGCGATCAAGGGCAGCTCACGGAGGCAGCGGCGGCATTCTTAGGATTGACGGCTGGCATACCTGTCGGGTACAGAGCAGGCGATCAGCCCAACAATGCTTTGTCCCTCAATGTATTCAACCCCGGAGAGGTAGCTGCGACAGGGGGTACGTCTGGTGTGGTGTACGGTGTGGTAGACAAGCCAGCCATCGATCCACAGACGAGAGTTAATTCATTTGCGCACGTGAATCACACCCAAGACAACCCACGCGTGGGCGTCTTGCTGTGTATCAACGGGGCAGGGATACAATACAGCTATGTGAAGCAGATGATTGCTACCAACGGCATCTCGTATCCACAGATGGAAGAGATGGCTTCTGAGATCGCGATCAATTCGGACGGCTTGCGTATCATTCCTTTCGGCAATGGCGCAGAGCGTGTCTTGGAAAATCAAAATCCGGGTGCACATATATCCAACCTACAGTTCAACCGTCACGGACAGGCACACTTTTTCAGAGCGGCCTTGGAGGGGATTGCTTATTCGTTCATCTACGGGATGGAAGTGATGCAGGACATGGGCATGGATGTGCGTGTGATGAAGGTCGGCAATGACAACTTGTTTCAGTCCGAAATCTTCTCTACGACGATCGCGAGTGTCCTAGACTGTGAGATACAGATGCTGGAGGCGACAGGTGCTGTGGGTGCTGCCAAGGCATCAGGAGTAGCGGCGGGTGTGTATGAGAATGTCGAGGTGGCATTCGCCAAAATGGATACGATCAAAACCTACAAAGCGGCACAAGATCCTGCACCATATAAGGCAGGGTACAAGATTTGGAAAGAAGAATTACAGAATTTACTAAAATAGAAAAACAGATACAGACATGGCAGATGACGCAAAAATCGTGACTGGAGACAAAGAGTTCTTCAGCGGAATAGGCAAAATAAAATATGAAGGCAGGGATTCTGACAACCCGATGGCATTCAAATACTATGACGAAAACAAAGTCGTAGCAGGCAAAACCATGAAGGAGCACTTCAGGTTTGCGATCGCATACTGGCACACGTTCTGTGGGACGGGTGGAGATCCATTTGGCCCGGGTACGAAAGTATTTCCTTGGGATGCGAAAGCGGATGCAGTAGAGAGAGCAAAAGACAAAATGGATGCTGCTTTCGAATTCTTTACGAAGATCGGAGCACCATACTACTGTTTTCACGATGTGGATTTGGTAGACGAGGGAGCCTCTTTGAAGGAGTCGGGTGAGCGTCTAGATGCGATCACAGATTACGCCAAGTTGAAGCAAGCTGAGTCAGGGGTTAAGTTGCTTTGGGGTACTGCGAACGCATTCTCAAACCCACGTTACATGAACGGAGCCTCTACGAATCCTGATTTTGATATCGTAGCGTACGCTGGTGCACAGGTTAAAAATGCCATCGATGCGACGATCAAACTGGGTGGTGAAAACTACGTGTTCTGGGGAGGTAGAGAAGGCTATATGTCTTTGCTCAATACGAACATGAAGAAGGAGCAAGAGCACATGGGTAGGTTCTTGACCATGGCGAGAGACTATGCACGCAAGCAAGGCTTCAAAGGGAATTTCTTCATCGAGCCTAAGCCCGCTGAGCCATCTAAGCATCAGTATGATTTTGATTCGGCGACAGTGATTGGTTTCTTGAAGGAGCACGGATTAGAAAATGATTTCAAAATCAATATCGAGGTGAATCACGCGACTTTGGCGCAGCACACGTTCACGCACGAACTACAGACTGCTGCAGATGCAGGGATGCTCGGTAGTATTGATGCGAACAGAGGAGATTACCAAAATGGATGGGATACGGATCAGTTCCCGAACGACATCACCGAAGTGACTGAGGCAATGCTCGTGATCTTAGAGAACGGTGGCCTACAAGGTGGAGGGGTGAACTTCGACGCGAAGACGCGTAGAAACTCTACTGATCTAGAGGATATCTTTTATGCGCACATCGGTGGTATGGACATCTTCGCAAGAGCACTGATGATCGCAGACGATATCTTGACCAACTCACAGTACTCTAACTTGAGAAAAGCGAGATACAGCTCATTCAACACGATCCAGGGCAAGGAGTTCGAGTCAGGTAAGATGGATTTCGAGACGTTGGCCAAGATCGCACACGAAGGAGGCGAGCCTAAGTTAAGAAGTGGTCAGCAGGAGCTCTTCGAAAACATCATCAATCAGTATATAAGATAATATTGATAGAAATAACAGGGGTAGATTTAACATAAGTCTACCCCTTTTTTGTGCTTCATTTTGTAGCATTGCAGCAACAATTACTAAAGACTAAAACTATAACAATTTTGAAAACAGAAGAAAAAGTAAACAATCTCTATGTGATAGGGATTACGCTAGTAGCGACTTTGGGGGGATTCCTCTTTGGGTTTGATAGCGGAGTGATTAACGGTACCGTGCATGGGCTGGAGGTTGCGTTTGAAGCGGAGGATGTTGGCAGTGGATTCAATGTAGCTTCTATGCTGTTGGGCTGTGCAGTAGGAGCCTTCTTTGCAGGTAAGCTGGCAGATGCCTATGGTCGACGTACGATGCTTATCGTGGCGGCTGTATTTTTTATCATCTCTGCATGGGGATCGGGGATTGCGACGGTTTCTCCAGAATTTATCGTTTACAGAATCATCGGTGGACTAGCAGTCGGGGCGGCGTCTGTGATGGCACCTGCTTACATTGCGGAGATTGCACCGGCACGCTTCAGAGGGGCTTTGGCGACGGTGCAGCAAGTGGCGATTATAACGGGGCTATTTTTGTCTTTCCTTAGCAACTATATTTTGGCAGATATTTCTGGTTCGGCCATCAATATCCTTTGGATGGATTTTGAAACATGGAGATGGATGTTCTGGATGGAATTGTTCCCAGCAGCGATCTTTTTGATTTCCTTGTTTTTCATCCCAGAGAGTCCACGATATCTCGTGGCTAAGCAAAAGAATGAGAAAGCGCTCAAGGTCATGGATACGCTCTATGGTGCAGGTATGGGACAGCCCAAAGTGGATGAAATCGAATCTTCTTTAGCCAAAGATCATCACAAGCCGCGTTTGTCTGATTTGTACGACAAGACATTGGGTAGAATCAAGCCTATCGTATGGATAGGGATAGGGCTCGCCAGTTTTCAGCAGTTCGTCGGGATCAACGTGGTATTCTACTACGGATCTATCCTATGGCAGGCGGTTGGTTTTGGAGAGAATGATGCGCTATTGATCAACGTGGTATCTGGCGCACTCAGTATCGGTGCGGTAGTAGCTTCCTTGTTGCTGGTAGACAAGATGGGTAGAAAACCTATTTTGGTCATCGGATCGATAGGGATGAGTATCACGCTTATTTTGGTCGTGGTGGCATTTGCATCAGGATCATTGGTAGCAGACCCAGTGACAGGCAATGAAACGCTAGCACTCAGCGATTCGATGGGTGTATTGGCACTGATAGCTGCCAATCTCTACGTGATCTTTTTCAACTTCTCGTGGGGACCTGTGATGTGGGTGATGCTTGGTGAGATGTTTCCGAACCAAATCCGTGGATTGGGTCTGGCGATTGCAGGTATCGCGCAGTGGGTGTCTAACTTCCTAGTGACACTGACATTCCCGATGATTTTGGGATCAGCCGGTTTGGCCTTTGCGTATAGCTTGTACACGCTCGGAGCGATCATATCGATCTTCTTTGTGATCAAGTACGTGAAAGAGACCAAAGGAAAGGAACTAGAAGAGATGGAGGGCTAAAGTACCTCTCTTATAAGATTTTAAAAATCCCCTAGCTCCTCTGGCGTTAGGGGATTTTTTTATAATAAGCTGACTGGTAGTGTTGTAGGTGTATTGTACTACATTTTAAGCAAAAACCGTAAAAGTATAAATAGGTATTTATCAGGTAGTTAAGAATTGCGACTTGATCTAGTTTTGTAACAAAAGAAATTAGTTATGAAAAGAATCATATTCATTCTTGTTGTGATGGCTAGTTTTCAAGCGACAGCACAACTAACCTTGGAGAGCGGCAAGTACATTCATCAAAAGATCGTCAGAGTAGAAGGCGATAAAGTAGAGTTGTATAGAAAAGCACAGGCCTTTGTAGACAATAGATTTTCTGGATCTGAACATAAAATTTATAGTCTAGAAGCGGAGAATAAAATCCGAATCAAGGCGACACAAGAGCATGAACTAGATGGGATGCCCAATGCGGTGAGTTATACTCTGGTGATTGAGTGCCTTGATGGGATGTATAGAGAAACCGTCAAAGATTTGACTTATAGAACCAAGGGTAAAGTATATGTCCTAGAAGATAAAAAGCTGAAAGCCAAAAAGAAGATCATCCCTGATTTGGATAGTGAATTTCAAGTCATCTCCGAAAGCTTAAAAACGAGCATGTATGGAGAAATGATGGCGCAAAAACAGCCTTAAGAAATAGTAATTAGTCATATAGTTTTAGAAAGCAAAAGCCACTGATGAATCTCATCAGTGGCTTTTTGTTTGTGTCCGAAACTAAATGTACAAATCTAGTTTTTGGGCTGTTACTGTTTGATAAAGCGTTGTGTATAGCTCTTTTGTGCCGTATGCAGTCTTAGCATGTAGACTCCATTGGGCAGATGGCTCAGGTCAAGAGTGATCCCATTGCTGGCAGGGGTCCACTGTAGCTGCTGGTAGCTCTTGCCTGTCAAGTCCAAGATTTCCATCCACTCTATGTCCATACCTGATTGGTTCACTTGTAGGTGATGGGTGGTAGGATTAGGGTATAGTGTGAACGCCTGTTTTTCCTGAGTTATAGCAGGGGAGTTAATCGTTCTGGCACCAGAGCAGCTACTGCCTACTACGAAACTGTGTGGGTTGGCGGCTGTGTTCCTTTCGCCCCCTTCGGGTACACTGTATGTGTAGTAGAAGTAGACCGTTTGCTCTTCGCTCACATTGGATAGCGTCAGTGGCGTATTGGGAGATACGCCATAGCCAGGGTAGGGACCCGTTGGGTTTGTGCCGTAGTAGAGGATCGCCAGTGAGGCACCGACTCCCGCATACCCAGGTTCAAAAGTTAAAGCGGGTGTATTGCCACCTGTGATACTATAGGTATAATCCCCATTGCTAGGTCCTCCTGTACACCCAGTGGCTGTACTATTGACCGTGAGGTTGGTGTTGGCGCTGATGCTGCCACTGGTGGCTGTGATGACATAGTTGCCCGCGCTGCTGGCCGTATACAGCCCACTACTGTTGATGCTACCACCTGAGGCAGACCATGTATAGCTAGCAGCGATAGGGTCACCATTTTGGTCATATCCTTGTGCACTGTACTGCTGTGTCTGTCCTTCGTCTATTGTCGCATTGTTTGGTAAGACCGTGATAGTGGTCAGTACAGGAGCTTCGTCCAGGCTAAAATCCATTCTGTTGATGTTGAAACCACTTGAAGTCGCTGCTAAGCGCAGTGTTTGACTGCCTGCCGAAAGACTGACTGATGAAGTCACGGTCGTCCATGCTTGCCAGCCTCCTGTGGCGGTGAAGGTGACGTTGGTCAGAGTAGAACTATTGGATTGTATGTCAAAGGTTTTTTGCCCAGCGCCAGCTGCTGCCACTCTAAATGCTACGGTGTAGTTGCCTGATGCAGTCACGTTGACTTCATAGTCTAGCCAGTCTCCTGCATCGATATAGCCGACGTTGATGCCGCCTCCTGCGTCAGTGGTTGTCTCGGTTTGAATACCTGAAGCATCGCTGTAGTCTTCAGCTTCGATACTGCCCGGTATTGCTAGGCCTGTACTGCTTGGTGTGACCAGTACAGGAGCAGTGGTTGTGATCGACCCTGCCTGTGCACTAATGGTGAAGTTGCCCTCGGCTGTCGCGGTGTAGGTGCCATTTTGATCGATAGTACCACCGTTTGCGGACCAATTGATGTTGGCAGACATGGCATCACCGTTTTGATCAAAAGCTTGTGCTGTGTAGACCTGTGTTTGTCCTAGGACTAGGTTGGCACTGGATGGAGACACGGAGAGGCTGGTCACTACAGGCGTGAAAACATCCGACTGTATGTCGATCCAGTTGATGTTAAATCCGCCAGTCGCTGCGGAGAGTCTGAGTGTCTGACATCCTGCATTGAGCGTGATCGTACTGTTCACAGTGGTCCAGTTTTGCCATCCACCTGTACCATTAAAGTTGACAGTCGCAGTACTGTTGCCATCGATCAGTAGGTCGATAGATTTAGCCGCTGTACCATCACCAGCGATACGTAGGTCGATAGTGTAATTACCCGCATTCGGGACATCTAGGATATAGTCCATCCAATCCCCTTGGTCTATCCATCCGACATTGAGTCCACCGTCGGTGTCAGATGTAGCCTCTGTGTCTGTACCACTGGTTGAGTTGTAGTCCTCTGCTTGTATCAGCGCAGGCAGAGGCGTACTGCCAGCGCAGACAGAGGCTTCTGTGACGGTGATTTCTACCGATGCGGTATGGGTCAAGCTGCCGTCTGAGACTGTCAGGCTGGCGGTATAGCTGCCGGTAGCTGTATAGGAGTGAGAAGTAGAAGCTGTTGTTGCGCCATGTCCATCTCCAAAATCCCAAGAGTAGCTCAATGGGTCTCCATCGGTATCAGTCGATCCTGCTCCGCTGAACTGTACAGCCAATGGGGCATTGCCTGAGGTTTGATTTGTGGATATTACAGCGGTAGGAGCGGTGTTCGATCCATCATATTTGTAGTACACATCTGCAATGGCAATATCGCTGATGTTGCCCGCGCCACTGATACTGAGTAGTTGTAGGACATTGGCGAAGTTGACACTTTCGAAATCCGCCAATGGAATCTCTATTTCGTGCCATTGCCCATCTCTGGCAAATCCATAGGGATCACTGCCCGCTTCGAAATAGATCACGTCTTCCTGTAGTCCGACATTGATTCTCATTTCCAGCGTTTCGGTGGCAGAGGATTTCATGGCGAGGTGTAAGTAGCCTCCCTGAAATGCCGACAAGTCGTGCAGTTCGTTGGCGGTAAATGCAAAGCCAAACCAGCCCTTGTTGTTGTGTGTGTAGCTGAGCGCTGCTTGCCCATCGAATGTCTGAGGAGTCCCTGCGATGAGTGTTTCGCCCCACACGAACAGCTCACCTTCGGTACCTAGGTCGAGCTCGTCCGCTACGGCTGATTCGGTAAACAAACCATAGTCTCCTAAGGCAGGTACGACTTTGGTGACTTGGGTGGAGGGTTCAGAGGAGTAGTGGATCTCGTCGATCTCTATCGTGAGGTTCGTACTCGGCTCGTTGAACTCCACATTGCCAATGATCAGCGGCATGTAGACTTGTTGGAAGTTGGTGATCAGCAGTGAAAGTGGAATCTCTACATCGTGCCACTGGCCATCACGGACCAATCCATATTTTTCTTCCCCACTGAGAAAGTCAATGCCTGCACTTCCATTGGCGCTTTCCGCAGAGATGCGAAAGGGCTCTTGTGACGAAGTTTTGAATTTGAATCGCAGCGAGCCGTTGCTATAGTTGGTGAAGTTGAGCACATCGGAGCTGTTGAATCCCAGTCCTGCCCACTGATTGGCAGGGAAGGTGATACTATAAGCAGAATCTCCGTAGATACTGGCGACCGTCTGGATAGTGAGCGATGGCGCTACTTCGGCTTCCCAAGTGAATATTTCCGAGTCTACCCCGAAACCAAGCGAGCGAGGTGTACTGTGCGTCTCGTCATAAATGCCAAAGCCCTGAGCAGGGAGTAGGTCAGCCTCTACGTTGCCTAGCGTAACCTGACCCTGTCCAGAAATGTCATAGACGCGGACATAGTCGATTTGCATGCTGGACTCTGAGCCAGGGTTGGGGAGGGCGCTGACATTGGCGGCAGTGTTTTCTCCGTTGCTGGGGTCAAAAGGTAGCCATCCGCCGACGGCTAGATTGAGGAGTATGTAGAAGTTGTCTCCCGAGAAGAACTCGTTTTGAAAGGTAGGTGTATTGGGGATACTGAATATGACTTTGGCTGTAGACTCTATCGGTTCACCTTGAGCATCCGTTTGGAGGATGAGTGTAGTGAGAGAGTCAGGTGTCCAATGCGCTCGGTAGACGAAAAAATCGTCGTTTAGCTGCTTGCCCGCTTCGATGCTCGCGTCATATTTGAATGCCTCTTCATTGCCGTATTGAAGGTTTCCTGTCACTCCAGCGTCTTCTGCTCTCCAGAACACGTTGGCTTTTGCTACATCATTGCAGTCTGTAGAGAGCGCATTGAAGCCCGCTTCCATGATGTCAATCTCTCCCGTGAAGGGCCAGCGATTGGCATCTCCGAGCATCCAAAAGGCAGGCCATAGCCCATTGTTCATGTCGGGCAGTTTGATACTTGCTTCGATCATTCCGTATTTGACGCTTAGCTTGTCTTTGGTGAGTAGTCGTGCGGACGTGAATTCTTTGCCGTTGACGTTTTCGCGTCTCGCAGTAATCGAGAGGATTCCGTTGGATACACTGGTGTTTTGATCGGTGTAGGTCTGTAGCTCTTGGTTGCCCCATCCGGGGATGCCTTCCGCTGATCCATCACCGATGGCGTAGCTCCAGATGTTTTGGTCTAGCGTCGTCCCGTCGAACTCGTCCGACCAGAGTAGGTTCTGTGCCTTCACGGTAGTAAAACTCACCAGTAGGCACAGGTAGGTGAGATAGTGTTTGACTTTAGTCTTAGTACTGTCTTTCATAATTTGATGTTTTAGTAATTAGTTATGGGCTCATGCTGTAAACCCATAACCAATGTTTATTTATCCGAGTACTATTCAAAAGAAATCACCACTACAAAAATTCATCATTCCTTTGATGCTTAGTGATTTGTGAATGAATGATGAGAGTGAGAAACAACACTATTTCATAGCGTTGGCTGTTTTTGCTACATCATTACTACTTCATGCGTGGAGAGAGATTTTTTCGGAAGACTGCTCAATTTAGAATTGTCAAACTCGGACGACATCAACATATAAGGGGAAACTCCGTAAAGTATTTGAACAAAAGTGACTGCTGTTTTGTGATTTTTAGTCATCTGCTATATTGCTTCTCTATATTTGTGAATTGAAGAAAACCCTGTTCCCATATTTCCTAAGTGCCTCACTGCTTTTCCTGACTTTAGGGGCTGCGGTGGTCGGCTATTTTGCCTATCTCAATCTCAATAATATCATCATCACTCTTGAGAGGGAGGTCGAGCCTAACGTAGATTTGATCACACTGGGGCAAGTATCCAATGAACTGGAGCGGATGGAGAATGCCATTGAAGGGTATGTTTTCTACGAGGACTCTACCTATATGCTAGAGTTTGAAGAAAGTACAGCGCATGCGATTGCACTCCTTGGAGAGATCAAAATCAGAAACGAACATGCGGCGTTTGATGATTATATCGATTCACTCGAAAAACTCATACT
The DNA here is from genome assembly GCF_900142205.1 of Reichenbachiella agariperforans. GTDB lineage: Bacteria > Bacteroidota > Bacteroidia > Cytophagales > Cyclobacteriaceae > Reichenbachiella > Reichenbachiella agariperforans. The sequence goes on along the minus strand of NZ_FRAA01000001.1, from coordinate 856,135 downwards.
TAATAAAGTCACCTTGCTTAATCAGGCGACAGAACTGGGTATGGAAACAGTAGAGGAGACGATTCAGCATATCCATAAGATTGGTGAGAAAAAGAAAGTAGAGCCTGCTGAACCCGCTCAGGTCAATGTAGTCGTTCAGACCAAGAAGATGGGCTTTTTTCAGAAGCTACTGGGCAAACGAAATCAAGAAGATACTGTGGCGGTCGATACGGTCAGGACTGTTGATAATCGTGCCGAAGAAGTCTGGACAGAGGTAAACTCTCAGTTGGATTCAATTTCACGGTCAGCACAGAAACGCGCCTACAATCAGAAGATAAGAGAATATACACTCTACCAAGATCATCTCGATATCGATAGACAGATCGTGTTGCTCATCGCTGAGATGGAGTCATGGCAAGTGGAGCAGATCAAGACCCGTGCTACGTATGCTAAGGATAGAGCGGAATTTACCAATCGCTACGTGACGATATTTACCGTCATGGCGGCAGTGGTGCTATTGATTACCCTGACAGTACTTATCATCTATGTGCTGAGGACGCGCAGCTATCAGGATGCACTGAGTGCTGCCAGAGAGAGTGCGCTGCAGACTGCGCAGGACAAAGAGCAATTCTTGGCCAATATGAGCCATGAGATACGGACACCCATGAATGCTATCGCGGGTTTTTCGAACTTACTATTAAAGTCTAAGCTAAGCCACAAGCAAAAAGATCAGGTAGCCATCATTGATAAATCTTCTAAACATCTGCTTCATATCGTCAATGACGTACTGGACTTTACCAAACTCCAGTCAGGTAAAATCAAGCTGGAGGAGGTTGCTTTTAAGCCTATTGAGGTAATACAAGACGCAGTACAGCTCCTCGAACAAAAAGCCCATGAAAAAGGGTTGGTTTTGGAACTCAAAATAGGAGAAATGCCCAGCGGATTGACAGGTGATCCGTTTCGCTTGAAGCAGATTTTGCTAAATCTGATTTACAACAGTATCAAATTTACAGAGCAGGGGAGTGTACTGGTAGAGGCGACTACTGTTGAAAAAGAGTCAGCGGTGGTGTTACAACTGTCTGTGACTGATACGGGTATTGGCATACCCACGGATAGACAGCAACAGATATTCGAAGAGTTCGAGCAAGTCAGCCAGGGAGATAACCAAAAAGGGACAGGTTTAGGTCTATCTATTACCAAGAAGTTGATAGATATGCAGCAGGGGATGATATCCCTAGAGAGCAAAGTGGGAAAGGGTACGGTTTTCAATATCCAGATACCATACCAACCTATAGATCTTCCCGTCGAAGCATCAGGTACAACAGATACCGTAGCGTTTCGTGACTGGTCAGGAACGCATGTGTTGATCGCCGATGATGAGTTGTTTAACCGTAGGCTTTTGACCACTATACTAGATGAGCACGGGATCACATACCAAGAAGCGGAGGATGGTCAAATAGCCTATAACTATTTGACCAAAGAACGCTATGATATGCTGCTACTTGATTTTCGGATGCCAAAAATGAATGGCCCAGAGTTAGCCGTTAAGTTGCGCGCTTCGTCTATCGAGAATGCAACCATACCTATCATCGGACTTACCGCCACCATATCGGATCAGGATATCCTAAAAGCGAAAGACGCAGGTATAGACCATGTGCTGAGAAAACCATTTACTCCCGAGGATTTGCTAGCTACGATGGCAGGAGAACTGGATCAAACCAATATTGAGAGCAAAGAAGATCGTACACCTGACGACCACCCCATGTTTTCGTTGGAGGGGCTGAGCCGAATGGGAGATGAGGCTTTTGTCATGGATATGGTAGAGACTTTCATCCAGAGTACCGAAACCAATCTTGATCTACTCGATCAAGCCCTGCAGCGGGAAAACTGGGAAGAAGCTGCTGATGTGCTGCACAAGATCATCGCTCCGGCACGTCACTTTCGGTTGACACAGTTGGTTACATTGATGAAAGAGACCGAGCTCACTGCACGTCAGGGAGTCGCTATCTCGGCAGAAGATTATAAAGAAATCCGTCAATCTACGTTTTCAGTGATTGCGTCGCTTCGCCTATATTTACACCAAACACAACAAGCGCAATGAGAGATAAGCCCATGAAGGTATTTGTAGTAGAGGATGATGTGTGGTATAGCAAATTATTAGTGCACACCCTGAGTCTCAACCCTGATCATGAGGTGACGCCCTTTACAGATGGCAAGTCGCTGCTCGATCAGCTCAAACAGAAACCTGATTTGATTACCCTCGATTTCCGCTTGCCAGATTACTCGGGTACGGAGTTATTCGACAAGATCAAGGCTTTTGATCCCAACATAGAGATTGTCATTATCTCAGAGCAGCAGGATATTGAAACTGCTGTGAGCCTACTCAAACGTGGGGCCTACGACTACCTGACCAAGAGCGAAGACATCAGGGATCGGTTGATCCATGTGATGAACCAGCTAGGCAAGAACAGAGAACTCGTGCAGCGTGTTGAGACCTTGCAAGAAGAGGTAGAGCGCAAGTATGATTTTCAGTCTAGTATTATCGGGCAGAGCAAGGGGGTCAAGCGCGTCTTTAAGCTCATCGAAAAGGCTGTATCGACCAACCTGACTGTCATGATCTCTGGAGAGACTGGGACGGGCAAGGAAGTAGTGGCCAAAGCGATTCATTACAACAGTCCGCTCAGCAAAAAACCATTTGTGCCTGTCAACATGAGTGCGATCCCTAAAGATCTCGTGGAGAGTGAACTATTCGGTCATGAAAAAGGAGCCTTCACAGGCGCAATGGGTCAGCGCATAGGCAAGTTCGAACAGGCGCATGGTGGGACGATTTTTTTGGATGAGATCGGAGAGATGGATATTTCGCTACAGGCCAAACTACTCCGTGCCCTTCAGGAGAAAGAAATCACTCGAGTAGGTGGGACGCAAACCGTGAAAGTCAATAGCCGTGTCCTAGTCGCCACACACCGAAATTTGCAGGAGGAGGTGAAGAATGGCAATTTCAGAGAAGATCTTTACTATCGACTTTTTGGTCTTCCTATCGAGTTGCCTCCTCTTAGAGAGCGTGAGAAGGATGTATTGATCCTTGCCAAGCATTTTGCTGAGTCTTTTGCCAAAGAGAACAAGCAAGCCAATAAGAGTTTTACTAAAGAGGCGCAGCAGAAACTGCTCAATTATTCCTATCCCGGCAACATACGTGAGCTCAAAGCCATCGTAGAATTGGCGATGGTGATGGCGGATGGCTCGGAGATCGTACCCGATGACATTACTTTTGCACAACGCGATGTGGTCACGGACGTACTCTCAGAAGACCTGACGATGAAGGAGTACCAGCTCAAAATCATCCGACTCTACCTCAAACAGAACGACGACAATATCAAACTCGTAGCGGACAAACTGGACATAGGACAGTCCACCATATACCGTCTGCTCAAGGAAAACTAATTCCCACTTCCAAAGCTAATTTCTCATATTGAGAAAAATTACAATCCTATAGTCGTGTAACTATCTGGTAATCAGCGCTATTTTGATTTGGTATGTCTCTTGGAAGACTAGAGGCAAACAGATTTGAAATCATGAAATATCTGATAATGACCTTGACTGGCTTGCTTATGATGACAGGCACACTGTACGCTCAGAACATGCGTTCACGCTACGACTACCAGACTGCCGTCGGGGTGCGTGGCATTGGGACTTCTGGGCTGACGATCAAACATTTTACGAAACGATCTACGGCGATAGAAGGGATCATCGGGTTTTATCCGAATGCATTTTCGGCGACTGTACTCTACGAGCGCTATGCCTCAGCCTTTGACGTCCGCGGACTCAATTGGTACTATGGTGTGGGGGGACATATAGCCACTCAGTCAGACGTGGTGGACAATGAGGGTATCTATCGCCGCGAATCCTCCGAGTTTGGTCTCGGGGTGGATGGGATATTTGGGATAGAATACAAAATTCAAAACGTCCCCATCGCAGTTAGTTTGGATTTCAAACCCTTCGTCGAAGTAGCCACGGATGGAGATGCTTTTATGGCATTGGATCCTGGACTGGGGATCAAGGTGGCTTTTTAATCGCAGCGTGATAGCCTGTTGGGTTTTACACCCCTGTGAGGATTTGTTATCAAATGAGAAACACTAAATCAATCAAAATTCCAAAGTGGAATTTGTTAACCATAAATAGAAAATAAGAACCTAAAATTTAATAATCATGAAAGATAGAACCATTAAAATCACATTATTCGTCAGTGCGCTCGTCGTGACGGTGGGGCTTGCGGCGTTGTTCTTCACGATGGAAGAGGAGAAAGGTCGTTTGTCTGAGAAGTCTATAAGACTGGAAGAGAAACTGCAGAGCAGAGATTCTGCATACAACGAGATCATAGACATCATGTACAACGTAGAGTCTAAGATCGAGACGATCAAGGACAGAGAAAACCTCATCACACAGACTGCTGTAGGTGAAGTGACCAAGCAAGACCAGATGCAGATGATGAGAGACATGAGTCTCATCGATAGCCTGATACTCGAGACCAACGATAAGGTGGCGAGTCTTGCAGATAGATTGGACAAAGCGAATTTTAACCTCAAGTCTTTTCAAAACAAAGTAGGACAACTGTCTGCTGATTTGAAAGAAAGGCAAGAGTCGTTGATCGCTCTCAGAGACAACCTGAAAGAGAAGGATGTCAAAATCATAGAGCTCTCTACCGACTTGGCGAGCCTAGAGACCAAAGTAGTCAACCAAGACTCTACGATCCAAGATCAGATGAGTGCTATCAACCAGCAGGAGGATAGACTGAACACGGCCTACTTGGCGATAGGGACCAAAAAAATCCTAGAAGAAGAAGGTCTCGTGACCAAAGAAGGGGGATTCCTTGGCTTGGGCAAAACCACCGCACTGAGACAAGATATGCCTCAGGAAAAATTTGAGGAGATAGATATTCGTACCGTCAAGAGTCTCGCCATAGACGCTGACGAAGCAGAACTCATCTCGGAGCACCCTGCCAGCTCTTATGAGCTGGTCAAAGAAGGTGACCATGTGAAGTACATCAGAATCTTGGATTATCAAGAGTTCTGGAAGATCTCTAAGTTCTTGGTAGTAGCTGTCAATAGCTAATACTTGGTCAGTTTGTGCACTTCTCGATCGGTGGATCGGGGAGTGCTAGTTCTTAATACACAAGATCGATACGATCAATCAGCAATAATGAAGGAATGACACACGAAGAGTAGTCAAATTTGTGTTTCATTCAAGCGGATGCTGCTATCTGCGACGAAGGCCAGCGTAATGCTGGTCTTTTTTTGAGTGTAACAATGTCTGGAAGTTAGATGCATGTAGAATATGATAAGTCTATTCATCTGATACAGTTATGCAATCAAATTTTAAAAATAGTATCTGTTTCGCGAGTAAATTTTGACCAACGTCTATGTGATTTTTCTTATGCACTAGTTCGAGAAAGATGATCATCCAATTTTTTAAATTCTTAGGTCAATTGAAAATGCTATGCTATTTTGAGTTTTTGAAACCAGCCTTGGCTAGCTTTTGATGCTTAGTTTGATGTTTTTGATATTTGTGCAACAGCGCAATTAACTATTAATTGCTTCTTTGAGCTGTGGGAGTTTAGTTAGATCGGTATTCTCGTAGAGTATGTCAAAAATTACACCTTTTTGATATTGTTTTCCTTGAGCTGTAGATTGATCTAGTGTTTTTAAATGTTGACCGATCAATCTTGGAAATAATCTGTGAGAATAGATTTAAAATTCGGCATGGAAGTGTGCTGTTTTGTTGTTCAACCCTAAGATACGTTGGGACGCTATTTAAAGAGGGGTAAAAAAGTCCAAATACAGGTGGATGTTTCTGGTTATTTCTTTGATTAGGAGTTTGTATAGTATACATTTGCACCTCCAAAAAATTATTGATAGCGAAAAATGGCTGTAACTAGACTAAAAAGAAAAGGAAGAAGAAATAAGGTTGTTGCAAAACAGAAAGTAGCTAACATCCAGAGATTGAATAGCAAACCAGTGATTAAGGCTGTGGATGTGGATGCAATCAAAGAGGATTTTGCTAAATCTGCATCTAAACCGAAAGCTAAAAAAGCTGAGAAAGTAGAAGAGGTGAAGGCAGAAACTGCTGAAACAACAACTGTAGAAGAAAAGCCTAAGAAAGCAGCAGCTAAGAAACCTGCCGCTAAGAAAACTACTGAAAAAGCAGAGGAGACTGAAGAAAAGAAGCCAGTAGCTAAGAAAAAGCCAGCGGCTAAAAAAACAGCAGCAAAAAAGACTGAAGACAAGTCAGAAGAAAAATAAGCAAGCATTAAGCTTACTACTAAAAGCCTTGATAGTTAACTGTCAAGGCTTTTTTTACGCCCTGATTCTGAATGATAACTGTGCAGCCGTTATCTTTAGTTGAACACGAATGACGCCATGGCATCATCGTAGTTAACTATCCTGATATGTGTGGTTTTTTACGACTGTGTGGTTCCTAGTCTTTTGAACTGCTACTTTTTGTCTTGAATCAATAGTAAAGCTGCCTTTGCTTGGTAGTCGATCCCGTCCTTGTACTTGTGCTTGTTGTAGGATTGGGCTTTCTTGAAATAGTATTTTGCTTTTTCGTAATCCGCTCGTGCTTCATAGATGTATCCAGTTTGTAGGCAGGCTGAGGGTGCAAAATACCAGTTCTCATTTCCTGATTTTTTGATGACATTGAGGTAGTTGAACAAAGCTCCTTCTGAATCACCCTGTTTGTCATACAGTCTGCCATACCTGTAGAAGTACTCTACTTCGTCCTTCTTATTTTTGATACTTTCTTGTTTAATCCGATCGAGTGTACGCTGTGCCATACTAAAGTATCCGCCATCGATGGCCAGTCGTGCCTTATATAGTTCAGGGTTTGGGTAGCGGTCATTGGAGAGGTAGTCTGTTGCATTTTTGTCTGCAGCGACGAGAGACCTTCCCGCTTTTTTGGCTTTGTCCCAGTGTAGTTCTGCATTTTTCTTTTGCCCCTCTAGCCAGTAGGTCAGGAAGATTTTGAACCAAGTGTCTTTGATGTAGTTTTCTCCTTTGTGCATATTGAGGAAGCGTGCGTAGTTGAGTCTAGCTAGGGCGTATTGCTGTTTTTGTAGATAGATCTCGCCGAGCTTGTAGTAGATGTTGGTGATGGGGTAGTAGCTGTCTCCTACGAAGGTTAGCTTAGTCAGTGCTGGGAGAGCTTCTTCGCTTTTAGCATATTTGACGAGCGCTACATTGTATAGATAGCTGACGGCTAGGTTGTCCTTGTTGTGTCTGCGGATCTCATCTATCAGATCCATTGTCACCTTTTCCTTGTTGATGATATTGATTGCAATAAGGCACTTGGATAAGCTAGTTTCTAGCCAGTAAGGGTTTTGAAAGGTGATGTTACTTAGTTCTTCCCAGCCTTCGATGACATTGGCACGTAGGCCGAAGTAGCGAAGTATCCAGTGGTAGCTCTCTGGGACTACAGCGAAGAGTACGTGCAGTGTGCCGAGTGTTTTGTTGTTGTGTACAAAATCGGGGAATTGTTCGATGTTGTCATTGATCTCTAGGTAAGCGCTACGGAGTGCCCACCCTGCACGCATTTCTTCCTGAAACATCGTCTTGACGAGTGCCCAGTGTACTTTGATCTCAGCGGAGTAGAAGCGTTTGTAAGGATCGTCACCGTCTAGGGCTTTTAATCCGTCTAAGTGATCTTCTTCGCTATCATCGTACCGATTGTATAGGTCTGGGTCTTCGGTGATGAGTATCTCTAAGGCATCTGCCAAACTTTTCGTGTAGTGGTAGTGTCCTAGTTCTTCGTGGCTGGGGATGATTTGTTTTAGTTTCTTTCGGCCCGATTCTATTTTTAGTTTGAGTATATCCTGATAGGCTGAGTAGACACGTGGGTAGCTGTCTATAGATTTTTGAGCGTGGGAGTCGAGAGATAAGAAAGTAAGGCTGAGTAAAAACAAAAAAAGGTGAGTACGACTCACCTTATATTTTTTGATATTTCCAACAGTATAGCTCAAGTTAAGCTTTTTTCTTAGCTGCAGTTCTTCTTGTTCTGGTTGGCTTTTTCTCTTCTACTTCTTCTACCTCTTCTACATCTGCCAATACTCTACCACAGTGCTCACATACGATCAGTTTCTTTTTCTCTCTGATCTCAGCTTGCTTTTGCGGAGGCACTACGTTGAAACATCCGCCACAGGCACCTCTTTTGACAGGTACTACAGCTAGGCCATTTCTAACGTTTTTTCTGATCTTGTTGTATGAAGTCAATAGACGCTCATCGATTTTGTCAGATGCTTTTTCTCGTCCTTTTAGAAGTTTCTTTTCCTCTTCTTCACTTTCAGAGGTGATGTTGTCGAGTTCTCCTTTTTTGTTGTCGAGATCCTTCTTTCTTTCTTCTAGAATGTTTTTGGTATCAATGATTTCCTCGTTTTTAGCATCCATTTTGGCGTGAGCCTCTTTGATTCTTTTTTCGAGAATTTGAATCTCCAACTGTTGCAATTCTACCTCTTTGGTGATTGCGTCGTATTCTCTATTGTTTCTAACATTCATCTGCTGCTCCTCGTATTTTTGGATCAGTTTTTCTGAATCCTTGATGGCAGTTTTGTTGTTAGTAATAGACAACTCTAGTTCCTCAATAGCACTGTTGTGGTTGCCCACTCTGGTTTCGTACCCAGCGACTTCATCTTCCAGATCCATTACCTCTTCTGGCAATGCCCCACGGACTTTGATGATTTCGTCTAGTTCTGAATCTATTGATTGTAATTTAGTGAGAGCTTCAAGCTTTTGCGCTACAGTACTTTCCATGAATTTTCTAAAAGTAATTAACCGGATTTGTATTCTCCTCGGAGAAATTGACTGCAATATTAGGTATTTTTTCGGTTAAATGATCATATATTAATTCTTTTGTAAACACTTCACTTTCATAGTGTCCGATGTCTGCAATGATGATTGAATTCTCTGCATCGAAAAATTCGTGATACTTAAAATCCCCAGTGATAAATATATCTGAGCCACTCGCTTTGGCAGTATTGAGGAGGAAGCTACCTGCGCCACCACAGAGCGCAACTTTTTGTATGGTATCGGTGTGGATGGTGGTGTGTTTGATCACCGATAGGTTGAACTGGTCTTTTAGGTGTTGAAGAAAGTCCAATGTTGGCATAGGTTTGACTAGGTAGCCGATCATTCCGGCGCCCACTTCATGGTTGGTGTTCTCCAATGTAATGAGATCGTAGGCTACTTCTTCATAGGGATGAGCTTTTTTCAAGGCTTGAATCACCTTATTTTGTCGATGACTAGGAAGGATGACTTCCACGCGGTTTTCCTTTTCCTGATGTTTTTCTCCGACTGTTCCGAGATGTGGTGTAGCCCCTTCGGTAGCACGGTAGCTCCCTGTGCCCTCTACCGAAAAACTACAATGTTCGTAGTTGCCAATCTGTCCAGCACCTGCGGCGTGGACCGCTTCTAGTACAGCATCCGTATCGTCACTAGGAATATAGGTCGTTAGCTTGATCAGTGTCTGGTTTTTAGGAGCTAATATTTTGCAATCGGTTAGACCGATGGTGTCTGCTATTTTTCGGTTGACACCTGAGGGGATGTTGTCGAGGTTGGTGTGTATACTAAATAGAGCTATGTCGTGTTTGATGGCTTTGATGACGGTGCGCTCGACGTAGTCTTTGCCAGTAAAGCTTTTGAGTCCTTTGAATACGATCGGGTGATGCGATACGATCAGGTTGCACCCTTTGCGTATCGCTTCTTCGACTACAGTTTCGATGCAGTCTAGGGAGATGAGTACGCCGGTGAGTTCTGTGTTTGGGTCTCCCACGATTAGCCGTGAGTTGTCATAGGATTCTTGGTAGGCGGGAGGCGCCCATTGGTTGAGGGTATCGATTACTTGACTGATTTTCATTGTGGTCTGTTGTATTGAAACATAGCGTTCAAATCTAGGGTTTTTTGATCACCTTTATGAATACTTTTGCAGTCATGATCTCAATCTCCAAGATACTTTTAGCCCCGCTGGTGGGGATGACTGCTTTTTTTGCGTTTTGGCGTAAGCGACAGTTTGAAACGGGTGTATGGAAGTCTGTGGAGTTCGAGTTGCCGACGATAGCGGTACTGAGTAGTGAGGATCATCGATCAGTGCCTGTCTGGTCCTTTGTACAGATTATGCTGAGGCGGTATGATCACCAGGGCGCTCTGCTGGTGGATAAACGTGCCGCTAAGTATCGAGCATTGTCTATAGAACCTATGGCAGATGCGGAGTATTTTGATCAGATCACTACTCCAACTAATTTGGGCGCTGCTTATGCTTATACCAATAATCCAGTGATAGCCATGTCAGAGTCTGTAGCGATGTTCCCCGAGGAGGATTGTTTTGTGATCCCAAAACAGAAACTCTACAATGAGGTGAGACATCATTTGGCTATTTTGACGATGGATGTAGTGCAGCCTTATTGGGAGGAAAGTTATTGGCCTGTAGGAGGGAGATTTGAAGCACTGAAAGGTTTGAAAGCTATAGATGTGGTGTTGTTTACTTTTTCTGGCTCTGTCCCAGATTTTAAATTTTGGCGAGATAAAACCTTGGTTTTTTGTCATTCTGAGGTCGTGGTTGCGTTTTTGGAATTAGATAGTATGAATGACGAGGAAGTTAAAAATGTATATTATTCAACCGATGGATCAGAATTTGTAGCGGATCGTGATACCTTTGAATCCTTGTTTATAAATTTGCTTTTTTAGAACAGAAACTACGGAGTGGCAGCCAAGAAAATCTCATTATTCTTATTGTTAAGCATCATCTCGTGGGGTACGATGGCTCAAATCATCGATGACTCGACCAAGCTGGTGTATGGGCCGACTTCTACACGATATATCACGATCGGTGATCTCAAACACAGTGATACACTTTACCATATCATGGATAGTTCGATTCATAATATGGAAAACTTCGAGCTGCACCGTACTTCGGCTATAGACTATCAGTCCCTAGGCAACAATGGTACGGCACTAAAGCCAGTCTACTATCAGATCCCTACTACGATCGGGAGTACAACTGGATTTTCTGCCTTTGAGCCCTACGTTAAGAAGGTGGAGGATTTCAAATACTATGATAGTAAGTCTCCGTTTATCAACCTTCATGTTGCCATAGGGGGTAAGGGGCGCTCTATGGTGGATTTTAGTTTTTCTAGAAATATTAACCCTCAGTGGAATGTAGGGTTCGATATCTACCATGTGTCTTCGGAGAAGCAAATAGGCACTTCGTCCATTCGTGAAAACCAAGTCAAATCAACCGCCGCAGATTTTTATGCTTTCTACCGCAGCAAGAATAGAAAGTATCACGCTATGTTTCATGCCTATACCAACGATCAGGTGATCCTAGAGACAGGAGGGATTACTGAGGATACGCCTGTGAAGGAGTACTATGAGTATCAGGATGCCAATATCTACCTACAGAACTCACAAAGCTTTGATAAACGTGGACGTTTGTTTTTGTACCATCAGTATTCTCTCAAGCCATTTTTTGAGCTGTACAATACTATAGAGCGAACCAATACCAATAATCAATACACAGACACTCCACTGACCCAATCTATTACTGACGGATACTATGATCAAATTCTGATTCGGACAGACTCTACTGAGGATGCTTCTAATATGATAGAGACCAAGATCGAAGCGGGAATCAAAGGAAGAGTAGCTGACCGGATATTTTATTCTGCCTATGTCAAGCGTCGAGATATGAGTTTCAAGTATCGCTATATCGAGCCCTTTACGGGAGAGTATGAAAACTATCTAGGTGGGGATATGAAAATTCATCTCACGGATAAATACTTGGTAGGAGGTGAGATAGAGGCAATGGATGAAGGGAACTATTATTTCAAAGGCTTCTTCGAGAACAATTTCTTGCGCGCCAGTTATACGAGTAGTTTGTATGAACCAGCATTCATGACGGAGCGGTATTTTGGTAATCACTACGAATGGAGTAACAGTTTTAATTCTACGTTAGCGAATAGTATTCAGGGATCACTGTTCTACGCACTGCCGTTTTTGTACCTGGAGCCGTCGGTTGATATCAGCACGGTGGATGAGTATGTGTATTTTGATTATGACAAGATGCCCAATCAGTCCAGTAGCCCTATATTTATCAATAAGTATACCGCCAAGGCAAACCTTACGCTGTGGAAGCATATTCATCTAGACAACCGTCTGGTCTGGAATAATGTATCGGGCGACGGAGCGAATGCGATGCGGATGCCCGATTGGAACTATTTTGGGAAAGTGTATTATGAGAATATTGTCTTCAATGACTTCATGCAGTTTGAAATAGGGTTTGATCTAAGATGGCAGTCGGCCTATTTTGCGAAGGCTTATGACCCGATCACCCAGCAGTTTTTTTTGCAAGACGATTTTGAGATGCCGTCATACTTTACAGCGGATTTATTTTTTGTGATGAAGGCCAATGACCTAACTTTCTTCTTCAACTGGATCTATTTGAATCAAGCCAGAGATTCGGGGTATTTCACTTCTCCATATTACCCCGGTCAGCGTAGAGCCATAGATTTAGGCGTACGCTGGATGTTTTTTGATTAACACAATACACAATACACAATACACAATACACAATACACAATACACCTTCACTTAGAGAGCAACCCTATATCCCACTATCTGTATGGACAAGACAACTTTAGGACTCAACCTACCAACTGACCCACGATGGGCCAACGTATCCGAAATGGATCTTGCTGAGATATTGATTGATCATGCCTACTGCGAGCAAAAGGCTGCTTCGTCTGGCATATCATTGATCGTGACCTATCCTGAGCGTACAGAGCTGGTGGAAGTGATGACGGATTTGGTTGCTGAGGAGTGGGGGCATTTCGAGCGTGTGCTAGAAAAAATGAAAGCCCGAGGGATCACGTTGGGACGGAAAAGAAACGACGAGTATGTGGCAGCCATTAGCAAGATTTCGAAAAGCGGAGGTAGCAGAGACGAACAGCTGGTAGAAAAGCTCCTGCTCAACGCCCTGATCGAAGCTCGTAGCTGTGAGCGGTTCAAGCTGTTGTGGAAGAATATAGGAGATGAAGACCTATCCAAGTTCTACTATGAACTGATGATATCCGAGGCAGGTCATTATCATACCTTTTTGGATCTAGCCAAAAAATATAAAGGTGAGGAATATACGATGACACGATGGGCTGAGATTCTGGAGAAAGAAGCCGAAATTATTCAAAAACTGGAGGTGCGATCTGATCGGATGCACTAAACAACTCATGTAGGGAGAGTGTTAATTCTTAGCAAAAAACCTTTTTGTTAGATTGATTTTCAATGATTCGCTCATTCGTAGTGAGATCTTCTAATTTTATGTTGTTAAAATTAGAAATCTACTTGACCCATATCATATATTTCATAACTTACGTATCCCTCTATTCATTGAAATTTGATTTCAATTTTGAATAAAACACAGCATGTTTAAAAGAATATTGTATGGTGTCTTTCTCTCGTTGGAGATGCTTCTATCTAATGGCTTGCATGCGCAAGTAGATGTGTCTATTTTAGACCTAGGTGGAGATTTAGAAGCTTGGTATCAAGAAACTATAGCGCTCAAAAATACACCCATTGCAGTTGGTGCTTATTATCATATTCAACCTCAAAGCATTAAAGAGCACCAGTTCTTTTTGAGCCCTGTCTGGGAGGAGGGGAGCGTGCATATATCAGATGAGTTCTTTCAAGATATCCGTATGTTGTACAATACCTACGAGGATATTCTTATCGTCGAGAATAGTGGGATTTATCGATCTAGTTATCAACCTCTCAAGCCTAATCAGCAAGCTATCGGTTCTTTTAGTATTCACGGAGCAGAATTTATTCGGCTAGATGCTAATGAGATTCTTCCGGGTGGTTTTTATGAATTGCTTTATGAAGGGGGGCAAGCCCGTGCTTTGGTAAAGCGAATAAAAATTAAACGAGTTGCGTCTCAAGGAATAGAGTATGAAACTCAGGATGTGCTGTACTTGCAACTGGGTAGTGTTTATCATAAATACAGAGGAAGAAAGACCTTTTACGAATTGTTTCCAGACCATAAAAAAGAAATCAAATCTTATATCAGAAGTCAAGGTATAACGAACCTAAACCGTCATAACGAATCGGGATTTGTGTATGTACTTCAATTTTGTGAAAAATTCATGCCTGCCTTATGAGATACTTGATATTAATCCTCTTTCTGGCAGTTGCACAGTTAGGTGCAGCACAGACTCCGGACTCTGTAAGACTGGATATGGTATTAGCCGAGATAGAGTCGCACACTGATTATGAATTTTCCTATCGTAGCGAGTGGCTGAACGGTATCTATGTGAGTTCTAAGGTAGATTACAGTCAGCCAATTGTTCCACAGTTGGATCAAGTGTTGGTTAATACTGTTCTTACTTTTTATATCATGGGCAACCAGATCGTGTTGCTCAACAATCAAGAGATTGTCACAGAACCTGTTTTTGTACAGTCTATCAATTCCAAACAAGAAGTAGTGCCAGAGGATGAGGACGTTGTGTTTAGTCGCGAGCAGTCTGGTCAGGACTTGAGTCTAGAGGAGACTCTATTAGACGTAGGGAATAGAAAATTGTACGAAAAAGGTAAACGTAGTACGCTGGCAGGGTATGTGAGAGAGTCTGGTAATGGTACACCGGTACAGGATGCTTATGTCTATATAGAGAGTCCATTCATTGGGACGACTACAGACGCGGAAGGCTTTTATTCACTCAATGTACCGAATGGTAAACGTACTTTGCTTATTCAGTCTGTGAATATGAAAAATACGCATAGACGTTTAATGATGTATTCGGATGGACGACTGGATGTGGATATGGCCGTAGATGTGATTGCACTTAACTCGGTGGTGGTCAGTGCCGAACGGGAGGCCAATACGAAGAGTCCTCAGATGGGATTGACTAAAATCAGTCCAGAGAATATGAAAATCGTACCTGCGCTGCTAGGAGAGAAGGATTTGGTTAGAGTCGCTACTACGACAGCTGGTGTGCAGTTTTTGGGTGAAGGCTCGGCGGGTATAAATATACGGGGAGGTAAAGCAGATCAGAACTTGTTCTTGTTCGATGGTACGCCTGTATATAATACCAATCACTTTTTTGGGTTCTTCTCGGTCTTCAATGCAGATGCCCTCTCAGGGATGAATTTGTACAAGAGTGCAATTCCTGCGGAGTATGGAGGTAGACTTTCTTCCGTATTTGATATCAAATCAAAAGAGCCGAACAAGGAAAAATACTCTGGTTCGGGTGGAATAGGACCTGTGACTTCTAAACTCATGGTAGAAGGTCCAACCTTCAAAAATGGCCCGACCTTCATGGTAGGAGGGCGAGCAACCTATTCGGACTATGTACTCAACAAAATCAAGAACTCCCCACTGAAGAATAATGATGTGTCTTTCTATGATCTGGTAGGAAAACTGGATTATGAGATCAATGATAAAAACTCGGTCTCAGTTAGTGGATATTATAGCAAGGATAGATTTCAGCTGTCCTCAGATACGCTTTTGTCCTACACGGATTTTTCCTATTCTAACAAGCTGTTGACTGCCAACTGGCGTCATGTATTTAATGATAAGTTGCAGGCGGATTTTCAGGCAGGGATGTCGCAGTATGATTACGATATTGGGTACGATGTATTGCCGACGCAGGCGTTTCGTATTGATTATGGGGTAAAGGAAAACCACTTGTCAGCTAAGTTTGACTACTATGTCAACGAAAAATTGAATTATAAATTCGGGATGCAGGTCAAGCATACTTCTGTGACACCAGGTATCAAATCTCCCACTGGTAGCGAGTCGCTAGTAGACAAAGATCGAGTTCCTGATGAGCAAGGTGTAGAACTGGCTCCTTATGCCTCTGCACTTTATAGCCCCACAGATAAGCTGTCTGTAGAGGGAGGGGTTCGGTTGTCAATGTTCGCTGTATTAGGCCCTGGAGAGGTGAATGAGTATGCGCCGAATCAACCCATCGATCAGAATTATGTCATTGGTACTGATACGTATGGAAAGAATGAAATCGTGAAGACCTATATAGGACCGGAGTATAGATTATCGTCTAGGTATTCATTGACAGAGACGAGTTCAGTCAAGGCGAGTTATAACCGTACCCGCCAGAATATCCATCTGTTGCTCAACTCTTCGTCTATTGCTCCGACTGATATGTGGCGGTTGTCAGGTCCTTATATCAAACCACAGATATCAGATCAGGTTTCTCTAGGTTACTATCGCAATATCTATGGAAAACATGCGCTAGAGATGTCTGCAGAGGTATATTATAAGCATATTCAGAACCTATTGGATTTTAAAGTAGGAGCGGATTTACAGTTCAATAAACATATAGAGACAGACCTATTGCAAGGCACGGGTAAGTCTTATGGTATAGAGTTGTCACTCAAAAAGAGCTCGGGTTGGCTGACGGGCTGGATTAATTACACCTATTCGCGATCGTTGATCCAGCTTGATGGGGATTTTCCAGATGAGATTATCAATGGTGGAGAGTTCTTTCCGACAGGGTATGACAAACCGCATTATCTTAACTCTGTGACGAATTATAAATTTACCCGTAGACTGACGATGACGGTCAACTTCGTCTACGCGACGGGAGTACCGACGACTTACCCTACAGGGAAATACACCTTTCAAGGTTCTGAAAACCTCTTGTATTCTGATCGAAACTCGTACAGAATACCAGACTACTTCCGTGTGGATCTGGGAATTAACATAGAAGGCAATCATAAGATTAAGAAACTGGCACATTCCTATTGGTCATTTTCGGTGTACAACCTCCTAGGTCGTGACAATGTTTATTCTACTTTCTTTAGAGTAGAAGATGGAGAGGTCAAGGGCTATAAGATGACGGTTTTTCCATCTCCGATTCCTACGATTACTTATAATTTTACTTTCTAAGATCATGAAGAGACTATTGTATATCGCGCTATTTCTGCTCGGTTTTGATGCCTGCGTCGAACCTTATGATTTCGAAGTGAGAGAGACAGATGAAGTGATGGTAGTAGATGCTGTACTTACGAATGTTTCCGAGCATCATACGGTGAGATTGAGTATATCGTATGCGCTAGATGGTGAGCAGGCAACGAACGTGTCAGGTGCCACGGTATCAGTGGAAGAAGTCGGAGGGATGCAGTACGCATATACAGAAGTAGAGGCTGGAGTGTACGAGTCAGATTTGGAATATGCAGGAGTGCCTGGACATAGCTATATCTTGCATGTAGAGTTGAATGATGGCAATCGCTTTGTGTCAAGTGAAGAGTTTTTGCCTAGCCCAGTGCCTATCGATAGTATTTATGGTAGGTATCTAGAACAGAATTCGCAAGTAGACGAGAGTCAATTAAAAGGAGTTCAATTTATGGTGGATAATCATAACAATTCAGAGGAATTCTCTAGCTATCGGTATGAGTATAGAGAGGACTATGAGGTCAAGGTGCCCTATCCTTCAAGTTATGAATGGTTAGCGGCAGAGGAAGTATTGGAACTTCGTGAAACATATATTGGTACATGTTATAGGTTTTTGGAGTCAAATGAGCTGATAGCTGAGACGACCAGTGGGCAAGTGGAAAATAGATTGTCAGAATTCCCTATCGTTTACATCGAGGATAATGAGGCTCAACTACGTTATACTTTCTCGCTCATTGTGGATCAGTTTTCTATCACTCCAGGAGCCTATCAGTACTATAAGAATTTGAAGGAAAACAATGAATCGGCAGGTAGCTTTTTTGACAAACAAAAAGGTACAGTGTTAGGCAATATGAGTCATGTGAGTGATGCGTCTTACCCAATTTTAGGCTATTTCGAAGTAGCCGGTGTGAGTACCGATTCCCGAGTATTTCGAGCAGGGTCATTTAGAGATCAGGGTTTTTCGCCGATTCAGCCATACAATTGTATCTATGATCGGGTAGCTGATTCGGTAGCTGTGGAAGAACTTCCAAAATACTCTGGACTGGGTTTTTCTTATGAGGTGTATCAGTTGACTTTTCCATCGCCAGACACTGCTATTATTATAACGAGTACTTGTAGTGATTGCCGTAAACACGGGACTTTGGATAAACCAGATTTTTGGGATCAATGAAGAGAATTTTAACATACCTTTTGCTATTATGCATTAGCCTGACAGGATATGCTCAGCAAAATATAGAAGAGCAGGTTTATCTTCATCTCAATGCCACGGATCTAATCGTAGGTGAGGCACTATACTTTTCATCGTACACTACGAGCCAAGTGACAGGACAGTTGTCCGGGTTGAGTTCATTGCTGTATGTGGAGTTATTGGATGAGGAAGGAAATCCCGTACATCAGACGAAAATAGCCCAGAAGCAAGGAAGAGGAGCTGGTAAAATTTTCCTCTCTACGGATTTAGTGACGGGTCGCTATCAATTGGTCGCTTATACGCGATGGATGCGGAATTTTAATTCCTACTACAGTCAGTCCGTGACGATTGTGAATCCATACAAGACCTATCAAAATGGAGTCTATGAAGAAGAAGTAATCTATGATGTGAATTTTGAGGTTGAAGGAGGATTTTGGCCTCAGGGGAAAGAAGCAAATGTGCTGCTTCATATCAAAGATCAATATGGTAGAGCCCAGCAGCCCAAAGCACGTATCCTTGCTAAGGGGGGAGAGAAGGTTGTTGATGTGGAGTGGGATGCTTATGGTTTTGCAGAAGTGACGCTTGACGCCACGTCTGTAGTTGACTACCAACTGGCTATAGAAACAGAATCCGCTTTTCGGTTCATTGATTTACCTAAGCCATGTAATTCGTGTACAGGCTTGAGTGTTGAAAGAGATCCTTTGACTGGGGATTATCAAGTACAGGTGACCAGTACCTCAGATTTGAGCAACCAGTTGGGGTACTTGGAGATTTGGGATCAGACTGGAAAGATACAGGGTATGCCAACCACGCTCAATACTAATACCCTCTTGGTATCAGCAGACTTGCCAGCAGGCAAGCTGACTGTCAAACTCTTGGTGGGCGGTGCTGTTCAGAATACGCGCGTTTTCTGGAATGGAAAGCGAGAAGCGATTAGTCAAGTAGTACTCCCACAGATGTCAAAAAAAGAGAAGGTGACTAGAGTATTAGACTATCCAGTAGGCAGTACGCTGTCCGTATCAGTAAAGAAAGTATATGGCTATGACCAGCCCGAGTCTAGTGCAGCATACCGAATAGTTCCGATGAAGTATCGGGGTTTATCCTTGTCTTCGGATGCGCTATCGGGTGATTTGCTTGATAGAATGATGTGGCTGTCTCGATCCGTAGATATTGAAAGTGACTCTATCCAAATGGTCAAGTATCTGCCAGAGTATAGGTCTGGTGTCGTGCAAGGAGTCGTGACATCTAGTAGCAAACTGGTAGACAAAAACGTTAATGTAGCTCTGTCGTTTCAGTCTTCGGATATGGAGATAGATGCTACTTCAGTATCAGACTCAGGTGTATTTTTCTTGAAGTATAATCCCGATTTCGCTAATGAAAAAGGAGTGGTGAGAGTACTTAATGATCCAACGGGTGATTATCAAGCTACGATTTATCAAGAGTACAATGAAGCTTATGCTCCCTTGTCAGTTATGCCACTGGTTTTCGATACGATACGTATTGAGCAGGTGGCACAGCGGTCTATCGCCAATCAAATCGAAAATGCTTACTATGTGGTGGATACTGTGCCATCGGCCACCCGACCATACCCTGTAGTAGATGAAATGATTTCTTACGTGTTAGCAGACTATACACGTTTTCCTTCGATGCGTGATACGTTCATCGAACTAGTATACCAGGTGGGGGTGAGTAAAAATGAAAACAAGTTCGCATTTAACATGCGAATAGTTGATCTCCCATTTTCTGATAAATTGGACGTAGAGACGATGGTGCTGCTGGACGGAGCATCTTCTACTGCAGAAGACGTTCTCAAGCTTTCGCCTTATCTGGTGGAAAGAATCGATGTGATGAACAAACGCTTCTTTATAGGGGATGTGATGTTCGATGGGATTATTTCGATAGTTACCTATGAGCACGACGGTGGCGATACCGAGCCAGTAGGAGAATCACTGAGTCTATCTGAGGTACAACCTGAGTCAGAGATAGTGACCACTGCTTTGCCTACTGAGAAAGCGCCAATGTTTAATGATATGTTATATTGGAACCCTTTGATCTATACAGATAGCTCCAATGCGACGGTAGAGTTTTTTACCTCCAATGTGACAGGAATCTTTGAAATTCAGATAGAAGGGGTTGATAAAGCTGGAAACGCTATTTCTGAGACTTCAAGATTTGAAGTGAAGTAGTTTTTTGGTTTGACTTTTTTAATATTCTCTTTTACAGCTTGTTAGTTGTTGGTTAGTGTTTTTTCTTTTCATTTTTATGATTTCAATGACTTGATTACTCTTGTTGTTAGAACGCATGAAGACAGCATAAATAATTAACAGTTAAATCATCATACCATGAAAAGAAGAAATTTCATTCAAAAATCCAGTCTTACTGTAGCCATGGGAGCACTGGGAATCCAGCAGGCTTTTTCCTCGAATCATAGGACCATCGCTTCTCCCGAGGTGATCAAGCCCAAGGCGCTGAAACTAGGAGATACGATAGGTTTAATCACCCCTGCAAGTGCCGTGAGCCGATCTGCTTTCGAAAAGACCCTGGAGAATATTGATCGACTGGGTTTTAAAGCTGTCTATTCTGATAACATTCGAGTAAAGAGAGGGTTTTTGGCTGGCACGGATGAGCAACGTTTGGCAGATATACATGCGATGTTTGCCAACGATCAGGTCGATGGGATCGTCTGTGCACGTGGAGGCTATGGTACGGGACGCTTGTTGAGCGAGATAGACTATTCGATCATCAAGGCGAATCCCAAGGTGCTGATCGG
This sequence comes from Reichenbachiella agariperforans, assembly GCF_900142205.1. Taxonomy (GTDB): domain Bacteria; phylum Bacteroidota; class Bacteroidia; order Cytophagales; family Cyclobacteriaceae; genus Reichenbachiella; species Reichenbachiella agariperforans. The sequence goes on along the minus strand of NZ_FRAA01000001.1, from coordinate 835,259 downwards.
GTATAGTGATATCACAGCCTTACTTTATGGTATTTATCAGCAGACGGGATTAGTTTGTTTTCATGGTCCTGTTGGTGCATCTAATTTTACGGACTTTACTACAGATGGCTTCAATGAGGTGTTGATGAACAAGACGAAAGGGACTGTGATCGCTCGACCGAAGACTTGGGAAGAGAAAGGAGCTACTTATGATACTTATACGATTACACCGGGTAGTGCTAGAGGCAAGTTGATTGGTGGTAACCTTAGCTTAGTCGTTTCTTTGATAGGTACACCCCATGACATTGATTTCACTGACAAGATTGTATTCATAGAAGAGATCGGAGAGTCCTCTTATCGAGTAGACCGTATGCTAACTCAGCTGTTACAGTCAGGGAAATTAGAAAAGGCGAGGGGTATTGCTTTGGGTATCTTCAATGACTGTGACTATGAAGAAGAGGATCAGAGCTATCCTAGCTCTATATCCCTCAGAGAGGTGCTAGAGGATAGACTCGAAGATTTAGGAATACCTGTAATGTATGGATTGCCTTTTGGTCATATTGCAGATAATGCTACCCTTCCTTTTGGGATAGAGGCAGAGTTGGATGCTTCTAACCATACGTTGACCCTTTTAGAGTCTGGTGTTTCTTAATCTATTTTTTGAGTCGTGAATTCTTATCTCGGTCGTTATCGTTTAGCCTTTGATTCTAATAACCTGAGTTCGATTAAAAATGAATCATGCTCTATATACTTTATTCAAGGGGATTGAAAATTATACTGTTTACACGGTAGCGCGTTTATAGGTTCTCTAGCCTTTTAGCTTCTTTCATTGACAATGAAAGAAGAGGGGGCTATTTATCTACCGGAGGTATGGTCTATCTGGCTTGAAGACAAAGTGTGATTGATGCATTTCCGACAAGGGTTTAATGAAAGTTGTAATCGAACTCAGGTTAACAAATGACTGATATTTAAATGGCTGGTGAAAACACTTGTTTTTTCAGTGATTAACCCATTGTAAAGCCTGTGTTATGGCATTTGACACTGTGGTAACTATGGGGTGATAATTCTTATTTCTTACACTTGACCATTGATATTAGAGCGGTCAAATATATGACCTTTTTATAATACTGTTAATCAATGTTTTAAGTGTTCTTATTTATCATTGTTGACCGTTTTTTTATAGAGATTGACTTGGGTAAAATTGATTAATTGAAATTTTCTAGAACCAAAAAACGTTTTACCTATGTTAAGAGTTTTTACTTTATTAACGCTGTTTTTCGCGGTGGTGGTCTCGGGAGCGTATGCTCAGCAGACCGTTAGCGGGAAAGTATTCGGCGAACTGAATGACCCACTTCCAGGAGTGAGTGTTGTGATAGCAGGTACCACTCAGGGTACTATTACTGATTTGAACGGAGAGTATAAGATAAGTGTAGATGGAGACAGTCCTTCTCTTATGTTTTCTTTTATCGGATATGAAAATCAATCTGTAGAGGTTGGTGGTCGTTCTGTAGTAGATATTACTATGGTAACAGACGTAAAGAGCTTAGATGAAGTCGTGGTGACAGCTTTTGGCGTAGAACAAAAGAAGAAGGCTCTGGGGTATGCTGTTCAACAGTTGGACTCAAAAGAATTGATGGAATCGCAGCAATCTAATGTAGTGAATGCACTACAGGGTAGAGTTGCTGGGGTACAGATCAATAGCTCGAGTGGACAGCCGGGAAGTGGATCGAGTATTATTATTCGAGGAATTACTTCATTAAACCCTAGCGCCAACAACCAACCATTGATCGTAGTAGATGGGATCGTTATGAGCAATGCGACGGATGTACCTGATATATTGCCATCGTCTGGTAGTAATGCAGCTAACTCTGCAGAGCAGGGGTCAAGCACGAACAGAATGGCTGATATCAATCCTAACGATATAGAATCACTCAATGTACTCAAAGGTGCAGCAGCAGCAGCCCTCTATGGAGTGAGAGCTGCGAACGGTGCTATTATCATCACGACTAAATCGGGTAAAGCAGGGAAAACAGTTGTTAATTTCAGTGCAACTCAAGGATGGGATGTATTGGGTAACCGTCCAGAATTACAAGAGAAGTATAGAGAAGGTCGATATGGACGATTGAGATTTAATAGCGATGGTTCTCCATTGAGGTTTCAGACTCAGGGACCAAAAGTTAGAGAAGGAACAGAAATATATGATAACATCGAAAACTTCTTTGAGACTGGAAGACGTCAGGAGTACAATATCAGTGCACAGGGTGGTACGGAGCAGGCTCGCTTTTTTACATCTATAGGACGGTTAGATCAGTCGGGTATCACACCTGAAAGTGACTGGGCTAGAACTACTTTTAGATTGAGGGGTGATATTACTGCTTCTGATAAATTGACCATAAGATCTGCAATCAGCTATACTAATTCTGGAGGAAACAAAGCACTTTCAGGAGACAAGTCCATCATGAGTTCCATGAGTTATATGACCAACAGTTTTGACGTAACGGATTATATAAACCCGGATGGTTCTATGAAGGATTATTCAGATGGGATCATCGATAACCCACTGTACTTAGCGAAGTATGCCAAGTATACCGATGATGTCAATAGAATATCTGGGAACGTAGGGTTCAACTATAAGATCACCCCATGGTTGTCAGCAGACTATACGATAGGGCTTGATCAGTACAATGATAACCGAAATAGATTTATGCCTCCAGGGCTAGATGGGACTTCACAGACCGGTGGCTTTATCGTAGATGCCAATATCGGTAGACGGGAGATCAATTCTAACTTTTTGTTGACGGCAACAGTTGATCTCACAGAAGATTTAAACGCTAGTTTGACGCTAGGGCAGCAGGTGATTGATATTAATTCTCGCTCTACTACTAGAAGAGGAGAGGGCTTTTTGTTCTCTGATTTTAATGATATAGACAATACATCTAATCTTTTTGGTAGCGATAACAAGAGCCAATACAGACAAGTAGGTTTTTTCTTTGATGCAAAGGCAAACTATAAAGGAATCGTCTATCTCGGAGTGACAGGGAGAAACGATATCTCGTCTTCATTGTCAGAAGAAAACAACAGCTATTTTTATCCTGCGGTGAATTTAGGACTGATATTTAGTGAGTTCTTATCGAGCAATCAAATCTTGAGCTATGGTAAAGTACGTGCGAGTTGGGCTCAGGTAGGAAAGGATGCAGCGCCTCATCTCATTGGCTTTACTTATAGTGGTGCCTCTGGTTTTCCATTTGATGGTGCCAATGGCTTCCGAAAGAGTTCAGTCGCTGGAGATGTAAACCTAAAACCAGAGACTACTACGTCCTTCGAGATTGGTACAGATCTACGCTTTATCAATAACAGATTGTCACTCGATGCAACATATTATGTCCAAAATAGTACGAATATGATTACGAATGTGCCATTGTCTAATTCTACCGGTTTGTCTAGATATACCACTAATGCGGGTGAAATAGAAAATAAGGGGATAGAACTGATGTTGAATGCGGAAGTCATCAAGACATCAGCTTTCACTTGGGATATGAATATGAACTGGTCTAAAAATGAAGCTACCGTGATATCTGTCGCTGATGGTATAGACGAAATCGAGGTGTACAATGAGGGTAAATCGGAAATTATTTACAAGCTAGTACCAGGAGGAAAAGTGGGGGATTTGTATGGTAATACCATGGCAAGAACCGAAGATGGCCAAGTGATTATAGGCTCGGATGGTTTTCCACAAAGAGCAACTGATCCCGAAACAGGTGCATTGGCGATTTCTAAAATCGGGAATGCCATACCAGATTTTATTGCAGGGTGGAACAACCGTATCTCCTACAAAGGAATCTCACTCTCAGCGTTGCTTGAATGGCGCAAAGGGGGTGATGTAATGGATATGGCACTGATCAATGGTCAAAGAAACGGGATTTGGAAAGATACCGAGAGAAGGTTCGAGGACGTGATTTTTGCTGGAGTTAAAAACGTAGGTACAGCAGAGTCGCCAGTTTACGAAGACAATGATATCGTAGCAAGATTAGATGATGGCGGTAATACATACAGAGCGAGTTGGTTAGCGTATGTGGGAGAAAATACGCTGCAGGATGCATCTTGGTTACGCCTGAGGACAGTGACGCTCGGGTATCAGCTTCCTTCTACTTTGATCAATAAGGTAGGCTTGACGAGTGCGAGAATCACTTTTACAGGAAATAATCTTTTTGTGAATACTCCTTACAAAGGATATGATCCAGAGTCAAATTACTTTGGTTCGGGTAGCAATATAGTAGGCTTTACGGGTATGACTGTACCGGGTACGAAAAGCTATTTGGTGACATTAAATCTTAAATTTTAATTGAGATGAGAAATAAAATATATAAAAATATAGCGCTAGCTCTTTGTATCATATTTGGTGCAAGTGCTTGTGACGATTTTGTAGGCAATGGGTTCAATGACAACCCTAATGCTGTAACTTCAGTGTCGTTAGAATCTTTGCTGCCAGTAGGTATAGAGTCTGCAGCAAGTTTGCAGTATCAAGTTAGTTTTACGACTAGCCAAGTGACACAGCAGATGTATGGTGGTGGAGCCTCTGATCATGAGCCATTTTCACTACCAGGATCATGGACAGAAGCGTATTTGGTGTCATTGCTGAACATGGATCAAGTAGTCAAACAAGCTACTGAAGAAGGGGTGCCTCACTACGCTGGAGTCGCTCAGGTTTTGATGGCACAAACCGTAGGAATGGTTACTGATACATGGGAGAATGCTCCATACTCTGAAGCTCTTTCTGGTTTTACAAATCCACAGCCAGCTTACGATTCGCAAGAGGATCTTTATGTGGCTATTGATGAACTATTGACCAGTGCATTAGTCAACTTGTCTACTCCTGCAGTAGAAGGTGTTGAAATCGGAAGTGAAGATTTAGTATACGAAGGAGATATTGCTAAATGGATTAAGCTGGCTTATTCCTTGAAGGCTAGATATGCAATTCATTTGACTAACAAAGGGGCGACAGCAGCCGCTGACGAGGCTTTGTCAGCGATTAATAGTGGTTTTGACTCCAATGATGATGATTTCGAATTGATTTATAATGATGTCAACAAGAATCCATGGCATTTGACACCTGTATTGGCTAACAATACAGGGAATATAACGATCTATCCTGGAGCCTATTTTATCGACGAGATGAATGGAGTGAATTTTCCATTTACTACGATTACTGAAGACCCTAGGTTGAGAGTGTTAACTACGCCAAATGACCCATCATTTACTACTTTGGTAGGGACGTCATTGGACGGGACGCAGCTGGGTAATACCAACCTTAGTGAAACATCGTATAACACGACCGTGGATGCGCCTGTGACAGTGATGGGATATGCAGAGTTGAAATTTATTGAAGCAGAAGCATACTTGATTAAGAATGATAATGTGAATGCTTATAGTGCTTACCTCGAAGGGATTAGTGCTACTATGGAAAAACTTGGAGTAGATGGATCATCATATTTGGCGGATGCCAGTGTCTCTGTAGGGGCGGCTAATTTGACGATGGCGTTAATCATGAAGGAGAAGTATATAGCATTGTTCTTGAGCCCAGAGACGTGGGTAGATATGAGAAGAATGGGCTATGATACTGATGTCTACCCTAATTTTTTGGCTCCCCCTGTGGAGATTCAAGATAGCGAGGTGCCAGAGGGAGAGTTTCCTCAGCGTGCATTGTACCCACCAGATGAGTATAGTAGAAATAACGCAAGCGTGACAGCAGCCTTTAATTCGTTTGCTGATCAGATGTGGAGAGATCAATAATTTAATGACTAAAGAAATTTATTATGAAAAAGATATATAACGTACTTATGGCTGTGGCACTGACGGCTTTGGTAACATCCTGTTATGAGAAACCTGAGGCCAAGATCGATGAGTTGATAGAAGAGAGCTTAGGTTCTGTGCCTGTGGCAGCAGATTATACCTTTGTAGGGGATGCTCCTGTAGTAGGTGGACAGGTTAGTTTTACATTTAACTTTTGGTCAGATGTGGAGATAGCCACCATCAACATGTATTCGTCAGTAGATGGAGGTACGACGTTGGTACTAGAGCAGACCAATACGTTTGCAGATGCGGCATATTCGGAATACTATGATACGGATACCATCGCTTATACATTTGATATTCCTACCACTTTAGTCTCGAAAGATGCGATTCAGTATATCGGGGAGGTAATCAATGAGAATACCAATAGTGATAGTCGAACACTGACGTTCGAAGTACAATAAACTTCTATTGATCAAAGGTAGAAGAGATTCTACCTTTGATCAATAATACTTTTTTTGGCTTAGTGATAATTCCAAAAGACAAGGCATCATTATGCCGTGAAGACGTAATTCATCAAGTCTTAATATTATCTAAGATCATCTAGATTAGACACTAGTTCGGATGATATGTAGTTGTCTTTGTTGCGTTTAAAATAGTCTAAAATACGCCCTTCTGCTTGTTCCGGATCAATGTCTGAGTGAGTGGATATCTCATGGTGACTAATCTCATTAAAGTCAAAGTTTTCACCCACTCGAAGTAGAATATTCTTTTTGGAGATGGCTTGTTTCTTGTTGTTGAGTGATGAGGATGACCCCATGAGTATCTGGGGGAATGGAGCAATTCCGATGTTGAATATCAAGTATTCGTTTTCGTCCCAGTTGAGATTCTCCATCAAAATGTAGATAGCACTGTCTCTGATTTCGATATGCTTGCTTTTATAACTGTGCCCGATGGTTTTGCTCTCGGCTACCACTGTTCCAAGGTTATTTTCGTAGATTCGAAAAGGAACTTTTGCGATGGTGTCACCGAATTTGGATTTTTGGTAATACCGGAAGTAATTCCCGAGGTAATTTTTCTTTAATAACACTTGGCTGGGGTTTTGACTGGTATGTGGAAGTAGTTCTGAACGCTCTTTTTTCCATTCATCCCACTCTTCTATTTCTACCTCTAAGAAGCATAGGAGGGTATTGAGTTTTTTATCTTTGGGTGTAGAGGGTTTAGTCCAGTAGGTTTGCAGGGTTTTACCACTGATCCAGTTGAATGTACGATACTTTGGGATGCTTTTGAGGTAGTCTATCATATCCTCAAAAGATTTGAGAGACTCGGTATGAAAGAGCCTATTGAGCTCATTTTCTCCTATGAGCCATTGGTTTTCTACCAGTACTGGATTGTTGATTACTTGACTCGTTACTTTGTAGTTTATCCTCTTCGCTATATGCGTAAATACGGTTCTATTGTATTCGCTCCAGTTTAGACCATTTTTTTGGGTGTTGATGACAGAACGGATTAGCTCTGAGTTTTCGAGTGCATTTTTTATTTTTGAAGGTATCACCTATCAAATATATGGTGTAGGTGCATTCATTATCAAGTTTATGATACTAATATTTAGCGGATAAACAGACTATTTGTGAACCTGAAATTGTGTTAGATCAGTTGTCTGATTGGTAGGGTGATAATGAAGGCTGTACCTAGTCCGACTTTGGTTTTTAACTGAAGCTTTCCATGATGCTTTTTGATCAGATCAGCCGTGATGGATAAACCTAGCCCTGTACCTTCACTTTGTGTTTTGGTGGTGAATAATGGGCTAAACATCTTCTCTTTTACGTCATCTGGGATACCGCTACCGTCATCTTGGATAATGATTCTCACATGTGTGTCCTCCACTTGCTTGATCGTAATGGTGATGGTGCCATACTTATCGAGTGCATCTACACCGTTACCGATGATATTGATGAATACCTGATTGATTTCTCCTTGGAAACAATCTATTTCAGGTATGTTTTCGTCGAACTTCTTAACGATTTCTGCCTTGTGCTTGTACTTGGGTTTTAGGATGAGTAAGGCAGCGTTCATGACTTGAACGATATCTGCTTTTTGGAAAGTTACATCGTCTTTTCGTGAGTAGACGCGTAGACCTTCTACGATCTCATGAATCCTAGTTGTACCGAATTTGGTGTCTTTGATCAGCTCTTTGATATCAGATCTTATTTCGTCGATTTCTTCATTTTGTACACTGACATGCTTGAAGAGTTCTTCAGCATTTTCTTCTATCAACAGTACACCATTGGAGATGAAGTTGATTGGATTTTTGAGTTCGTGAGCGATACCAGCTGTGAGCATACCGAGTGCAGACATTTTTTCTGCTTGGATCAAGCTGTTGTGTGTTTCTTTCAGATCCTGGTGAGCTTTCTCGAGTTCTTGCCTGATTTTCTTTTCCTTTTGGAAACCTTTTGTCAAGTCATCTTGTGCCTGCTGAAGGTAGCTGTTGGTTCGTTTGATGTCGTTGTTACTTGCTTGTAGTTGTATGTTACTTTCGGCAATGGTCACTTGCTGTTTAGCGAGCATTTTGTTCAATTTGCGTACTCTGACATACTCTATACTGAGTATGACAATCACGATCACTACTGCGATGAGTAGGGTGACATAATAGAGTCGTTGTTGGCTATGGATTTTTAACTCCTGTTCAAGAATGACTTTTTCCTCTTCGGCTATTTTTCTTTTACTTTCTTCATTTTCTTTGGCTAGTCGGTTTCGTTCAGACTCTAGTTTGTAGCGAGCTAGTTCTGCTTGCCTTTCACGGTTTTCATATTCGTGATGTGCGATCAGTAGATCCTGATGCGTGTATTCTGTTTCGATTGCCGAATGATCTAAAATTTTAGTCCCTAACAATAGGTTGTGAGCAAGGTCTGAAAGTTGTTGTTTTTCCTGTTTATGGACATTTTGTAAGACGCTTGATTCTGATTTGGATTCCTTTTGCTCTTTGGCTTTGATTTTATTTAGCGCATTGGCTTCTAGTTTTTGTGCATAGAGTTGTGCCTTGTTTAGTTCTGTTTCTGATGTTTTGGAGGGGAGCTTAAACTTGATGGTTTTTGACCGGTATGCTTTGGCTTGCTTTGGATTCCTTTTGATCGCGACTTCTAAGAATTCTTCTGCTTTAGAAGTTTCTCCCATTTTTTCATAAAATATCGATAGGTGATAGGCTACTAGTCCAATAGTAGGAGTGTTACCTTCACTCTTAATAAGGTCAAAATAGGCTAGGGCATACTCGCTACCTTTTTGTGGTTGGTTTAATGCATCATAAATTTCAATCAATCCGTCATAGGCTTCATACTCGAAATAGCTAATGCTGTCTTTGAGAGCGAGTGCTAGTAGGTTTTTAAAATCACTTTCAGCGGCGGTGAGTTGATGGGCACGAATATGGTTGTATCCAGCAGCTAGGGATATTTCTATCATCCCTAGTTCATAGTCTATTTTTTCGAATTGGGTATAGGCTTTTTCGTAGTATTCTGTCGCTTTGTCAAAGGCACTAATTGCTGAGAAAGTATTGGCTAATGAAAAATATGCGTTTGCCGAGATAGAATAATTCTGTCTTTTCTCTCCAGATATAGCCATATCTAGGAACAGGTTTACAGTTTTGTCATACTGTCTTTGCATGAGGTATATCTCGCCACGTAGATTTTGCGCTTCCCAGGAGAGTTGCACGTTTTCGATTTTGTCCGCACGTGATTCGGCTTGCTGAGCCAGACTCAGTGCCCAGCTGTAGTTGCCCTGTGCAAAGCTATTTCTACCTTTCTCCAGTGTTTGGTTGATACGCGCCACTTCTGCCTGATTGATGTTTTGACCAAAAGAGACAAAGTGAATTAGAAGTAAGGTGATAATGCAAAGAGAATTTCTCACGTGTATTATGATGTTATTTTTAATATGTGGCGAATATACGAGATAATCGATTTTCTATTCTAATATAATCCTCTTCATTGAATATCCTAAAGATATCTTGCTCTAATACAACGTATATAAATTAAAAAAGGTACTAAAGTGCTTTGTGCTCCTCTAGTACCTTTTTTGTCCGAATAGATATTGACTATTCAGTGATTGGAATTCCGAAATAAAATTCTAACACTTTGAGTTTGAATATGTAGTCGAATTTGGCACGTACTACCTCGGACTGTGCCGCTTCTAGTGCTTGCTTTGTCTGTGTGAATTCAAACGTGTTGATCACGCCTACACCATATCGCTCTTCTGCATAGTTGTAGGCTTGTTGGCGAGCTGTTTGCGTTTTGTCTGCAGCGGTATAGGCTTTGGCTGCTGCGGTAGCGTCATTGTATGCTTGATATACGTTGCTCTCTAGGTCGATTTTCGTGTTTTCTAGGTTAAGTTTCGCTTTCTCTAGGTTGATACGGTTTCGCTGCATATTGACATGGTTACTAAACCCGTTGAAAATCGGTATGTTCAGTTGTAGACCAAACGAATGCCCTTTGTTGAACTTGAATTGGTCGTACAATGGATCTGCACTTCCAGTAATGACATTATAGTTTGGTGCGACTACATTATCACGATCACTATTATCAACTACTCCAATTACTTGCGTAGGATTGTCAGGGTCTATTTCAGAACCTGTCACGATACCTCTGTTGCTCGCCCGGGTGTTGAAACTATAAAATGCTGATAGTGTAGGCATTGCGCCACCGACAGACAAGTCATAGTCTTTCTCGGCGATCTCTACATTGGTTTCCGAGATTTTCACTTCGTTTCTAATCTGGAGTGCTTTCATGTATATCTCACCTGGATTGGTGTCCAGTATGGCAGAGGCTGGAATGTCGTAATCATCTGATGCGATTTCAAAGTTGTCGTAATCCGAGATTAACAAAAGCTGCGCAAGAGAAATGGTCGATAGGCGTACATTGTTTTGTGCCACGACGATTTGTTGTTCTAGACTGGCTGCATTTGCTTCCAGATCATATATTTCCCCCTCTGGTAGTTGTCCGTTCTCTATCAAGGAACTGGTACGTTCCAGCTCAGAGAGGTTTAGTTGATGCTGCGACTGAGCTACTTTTAGAGATTCTTTGTTGAACAAAATCTGTAAAAAAGCATTGGCAACCATCAGAGAGATGTCATCCTTCATGCCATCTATTTGGTACTGATTGGCGAGGATCTGAAGATTGGCCTTGTGGAGTTGATTCAGGTTGTTGAGCCCCCTGAAAATATCTACACCGACTGATGCGCCCAGAGCTGTGTTTTGCGTGGTTTGATTCACCAAGATACCCGTCGTGATGTCTTGGTTCAAACCTATGTTCCAAGAGTGACTGGCATTCGCATTGACAGAGGGGAGAAAGTTGCCGACAGCCCCTTTTTTATTATACTCTGCTGATTGCGCGTCTAACAGGCTTTGTTGGATAGATATATTGTTCTCTAGTGCATAGTTGACGCACTCTTCTAAGGTCCATTTTTTGACCTGAGCAAAGCTCGTAGCACTGATGAATAGACCCAGTGATGCTATGATGATTCTTATTTTCATTGCAATTCTTTTAGTGTACTATTTAATCGTTGGCGTATTGGCTGTCTCTTTTGACGGGTTCGGTTTTGTTCCAGACTTTGATTTTGTCTTTGTCTGTTACACCTGAGAGTATTTCTACATTGATACCATCGGAGAGACCTAGTTCTACGTCTTTACGTTCGAATACCTGATCCGCAGTTTCTATTTCTACATAAGGGTCATTGGTCTCTTTGTCAAACTGTAAGAGCACCTCTTTGATAGAAAGCACACTGTCTCGTGAGTCGAGCACCATGGTGGCATTCGCACTGTATCCTGCACGGATGAAGAACCCTTCGTCTAGAAAGACGTCTGCTTCTATCGTGAACTGCACTGTGCCAGATTCTTCGGTTCCTTTGGGTGCGATAAACCTGAGTTTAGCATCAAAAGTCTTGTCCTTGATCGCAGCTAGGCTGATAACCAAAGGCATGTCCATTTTGAGTTTACTCACATCCGCTTCGTCTACTTTCCCCTCAAAAATCATTTTGGTTAAATCCGCGATCGTTGCGATGGTGGTTCCTTCATTGAAGTTATTGCTTTCGATCACTTGGTCTCCTTCTTCTATAGGGATTTCCAAAATAGTACCCGGTACGGTTGCTCGAATCAATGTATTGGTAGCTCCACCTCCAGCAGTTCCTTCCTTGATGATCTTGAGATCATTTCTGGCATTTTCCAGTTCCTGGATGGCTTGTGAATGATTGAGTTCTGATACGTTGTAGGCTTGATCCGCAATGATGCCTTTCTCGTAGAGCTTTTGATTTCGCTCAAAATCTATTTTGGCATTCTTCAAGACGATTTGAGCATTTTTGACTCTACCTTCAGCGCTATTGAGACTGGCCTCATTAGGGACTACTTTGATTTTAGCGATTAGCTCACCTGTCTTAATGACCGTTCCTTCCTTGACATAGACTTTGTCGACGATTCCAGATAGTTGGGGTTTGATTTCTACCTCTTGCTCAGGGATGACTTTTCCAGTTGCGACGGATTCATTTTGAATCGTAGCGATAAAGGCGGTTTCGGTTTCGAACGTTTCTGCAGTCTTGCTATTGGATTGGATAAAGAAGTTCGTCGCAAAGGCAACCCCGCCCAGGGCTATTACGATCGCAAGGTATTTCAATACTTTTTTCATTGTTGATATAATTATGAGGTTTAAGCTTTTTTGTCTTGTCTAATGTCTAATTCGTTATTCTTCTCTGAGTGCATCTATGGGCTTGATACTGACAGCACGCTGTGCTGGGATCAGACCAATCAGTGTACCTAGTACTACCATGATGGCTAAGGCTCCCAAAACAAATGAAATAGGAACTGTAGGGTTGGAGTAGGGGAATTCGAGTCCCTGTGTGGCTGCATTGATCCCAAAGAGAACAAATGCGCCGAGGACGATTCCCATCATTCCAGCGACTAGAGTGAGGAATACTGATTCCAGTAGTATCAATCCGCGGACTTCTCCAGGAGTCGCACCGAGTGCACGGCGTATGCCGAGTTCTTTGGTTCTTTCTTTGACCGAAATCAAAAGGATATTACCGATCCCGATGACGCCCGCTAGGATGGTAGCAACTCCCACGACCAGCGAGAGAAAGGTCATGCCATTGGCAAAGCCCATGATGCGGTTGAACATCTCTCCGAGGTTAAACGACCCTAATGCTCTGTCATCTTCTGGTGCGATTTGGTGTATTTTCTTGAGTGTATTTTTGACATCCGCTTCTACCTGTGTCACATTCGCGTCATCATAAGCTGCGATGGCAAACCATCCAACGTTTTCGCCGGAGTTGTAGAGCTTTCGGAAAGTGGTAAATGGGATATAGATGTCACTATCTGACTCAAATCCACCGCCTGGCTCGAATTTGTGTACACCGATTACTTTGAAGTAACTACCGTCTACACGAATGTATTTACCCAGCGGATCATCTTCTTTGTCAAAGAGGTCTGTTTGGGTTCGTTCTCCGATCACACAGACTTTTCTACTGAGGTTGATGTCTTCTTCATTGAGGAAGCGTCCTCCATCGAATATCTTCTTGGCTGCAATTTTCACCAATGAAGGGAAGTCTCCATACACGTTATAGCTTCCGTCTTTTTGTCCATAGACTACTTTGGCAGGAGAACCATCCCACATGCCTTTGACATTTCGTGGTGCTATAAATTCGATCTGTGGGATTTTGGTTTTGAGCTGTTCTACATCCGAGATTTTGAACTGTGGTCTACGGCCTGTTTTGAATCCTGCATAAGGGACGCTGGTTTGGTTGGACCAGACGAACATACTGTTAGTGGCCATATCCTGAAATTCTAGCGTAAACCCGTTGTTGAGCCCTTTGGCAGCCCCTGATAGGGTGATATAGATGAAAATCCCCCATAGTACGCCGATGACCGTGATGACGGTACGTCCTTTGTTTTTTCGGATAGAGCCGAATATCTCTTGCCAAGTATCTCTGCTAAATAAAAGTTTCATCTTATTCGTCTCTAAGTGCTACAATTGGTTTGATTCGGGCTGCGCGACGAGCTGGGATATAGCCTGCTATTGCACCGAATATGATCAGTATGACTGTAGCAAATATCCCTGTTTGCATGTCGATATAAGGGTTTTTGATAAAGTAATCCTCTAGTGTCACACCTAGGGAGTTGAGAATCAAAATCCCAGCAAAAAGTCCTATGTATCCTGCTATCGTCGTGATGAAGATAGACTCCTGTAGGATCATCGCGATAACGGATCGAGGTGTCGCTCCGAGTGCTTTTCGGATACCTAGTTCTTTGGTACGTTCCTTCACTACAAAGACCATAATGTTACTGATACCAATGATCCCTGCCATGAGTGTGCCTAACCCGACGAAGGTTACGATGATCTGCAATACGCTAGCAAATTGCTGGTTTTGCTGTAGGTTGTCTGCCACGTTTCGAATGAAAATACCACGCCTATCATCTGGATGGATTTGATGCTTGTCTTTGAGGAACTGCCGTAGTTTCTCTTCGAACATCATTGCTCCGGTATACCCAATTTCTGGCTTGAACCCGATTACGAACTGATCTAGTTTGTCAGTATTCTTGTCCATGAGTTGTCTTGTAGTGTAAGGGATGTAAATTCTACGCTCCTCATTGTCTCCACCATCGTCTTGGAATACACCGATGACTTTGAACATACTGCCTCCTACATCTACATATTCACCTAATGGACTTTTCTTCCCAAACAAATCGTCTCTAACGAGTCGACCGATGACTGTATATTTTTCTTGGTTTTGGGTATCGTCCTCATTGATAAAACGGCCTTCCATGAGATAGACTTTCTCTGCGAATTGATAGCCAGGTGCTATGGCTTGGATACTATAGTTGTTGTATTCGTTTTTGTATTTTATTTTCTGATTTCTATTTATACCAGGTGATATGTAGTCCATGTACATACCGAAATTATATTTGATGTCTGCTATGTCATCATTTTTAAATTCGATTTGCCTGTTGGATTTAAATCCCTTGTAGGGCATGGATGTCCTGCCTCGATATACCCAGATAAGGTTGGTGGCGTCATTGAGGAAAAACGATTCGAAAGTATTTTTAAGTCCATTACCTAACCCAAATAAAATTACAAAAATGAAAATACCCAGTGCAACAGTAAAGCCAGACAAGAAGGTTCTGAGTTTATTTTTGGAAATCGTCTGGAAGATTTCCTGCCAGCGGTCTCTATTGAACATACTGTGCGGCTCTAACTTGTTCTACTTTGACATCTTCGATGATGACACCATCTTTGAGCCGAACGATGCGTTTGCACATGTTGGCGATATCCTCTTCGTGTGTTACGATGAGGATGGTTTTTCCTTCGTCGTTGATCTGCTGGATGAGGTCCATTACTTCGTAGGAGGTCTTGGTATCGAGTGCTCCAGTAGGCTCATCAGCTAGGAGTACTTTCGGCGCTGCAGCTAGTGCTCTGGCGATGGCGACTCGTTGTTTTTGTCCACCAGACATCTCGCTAGGTAAGTGTCCTGCCCATTCTCCTAATCCTACTTTTTGGAGGTAGGCAAGTGCTTTCTCTTGCCGCTCTTTTCGGTTGGTTTTTTGATAGTAGAGTGGGAGTGCTACATTTTCTGCAGCAGTCTTGTAGTTGATGAGGTTGAAGGATTGAAACACAAACCCTAGGAATTTGTTTCTATAGTGTGCCGCTTTGGTCTCGTTTAGGTTTTTGATCAAAACTCCGTCTAGGATATACTCACCTGTTTCTGCTTCGTCCAGCATACCGAGTATATTGAGTAGCGTAGACTTCCCTGATCCAGAGGATCCCATGATGGCAACTAGCTCTCCTTCGTTGATGTTGAGGTTGATTCCTTTCAAGACTTTTAGGGAGTTTTGTCCCATTTTGTAAGACTTGTGTATGTCTTTTACTTCTATCATGGAGTATTCGATTGGCGTTTAATTGAGTTCATTTGATTGCTATGCCCTATAAGTGCGATAGAGCAGGGGTTTATTACAAGTAAAGTTAAAAAAAGATAAATTCTTTCTTTTTGTTGTCTGTAGGGGGCTATCTGCTGTTTGGTGGTACGATTGACTAAAGCATAGTAATTCTTATTTTATGGTGTAGTGCGTGTGTCTACAGTTGTGAAATCATGGGGGAATGAGTAATTAATTCATAGAAATGAGTTGTTTGGCGGACTTGCCATTTAGCGTTAGAAATACCCTCCTTAGCTAATATATTTCTCCACCTTTTAACTCGGGTATACTTTTATCTTGTGGTTATGATTAAGACCTCTTTGATCCCTTGTGGTCATCGAGATCGGACTTGTAATATGAAAGATCAAAATTTAGTAAGATGAAATATTTATATCTGGTTGTTTTTAGTCTCTGTGCTACATTCACTTCCGCGCAAAACATCAACGGTTTGGAGAATTTGATGCCATGGCCGAAACAGATTGAAATGAAGGATGGGAAATTTAGGCTAACAGAAGGTTTTGTACTGGGAATGACTGAACTCACGAGTCCGAGGCTGTGCAAAGCGAGTACCAGATATATAGAACGACTCACGAACCGTACGGGACTTTTTCTTGATCAAAATATCATTACAGCGGCTGATACGAGTCGTAGCGCTGATTTGCAGATACAAGTAGACCGTATAGGGCAAGTAGAGTTAGGGGAGGATGAAAGTCATCAGATAAGCGTCTCAGCATCTGGTGTTGTTCTCAAGGCAGAAACAGATATTGGAGTGGTGAGAGGTTTGCAGACTTTGTTTCAGCTTATCTCTGTGGACAAAGTGGGGTATTATTTACCGGCTGTGGAAATCGTGGATGATGCACGTTTTCAGTGGAGGGGATTGATGATAGATGCGTCGAGGCATTTTCATCCCGTAGATGTGATCAAGAGAAATATCGACGGTATGGAAGCGGTCAAACTCAACGTACTGCACTTTCACCTCTGTGATGACCATGGCTATAGAATCGAGTCAAAGTTGTTTCCGAGACTGAATGAAGTCAGCTCTGATGGGCAGTACTATACTGTTGCAGAGTTGAAGGATATCATTCAGTATGCTGCTGACCGTGGGATTCGTGTGATGCCTGAGATCGACGTGCCTGGGCATGCATCTGCACTGTTGAAGGCTTACCCAGAGTTGGGTAGTAAGGATACGACCTATTACTTGTCCCGAAATGCAGGAGTGTTTGACCCTACTTTGAATCCTATCATAGATGAGACCTATACTTTCTTGGATCAGTTGTTTGGAGAGGTGATTTCTATATTTCCAGACCCTTATTTTCACATCGGTGGAGATGAAAATGAAGGGAAACACTGGGATGAAAATGAGGAGATTCAGGCCTTTATGAAGGCGCATGATATGCATTCTAACCACGATCTACAGACCTACTTTAACCAGCACCTGTTCGAGATACTCAAAAAACATGATAGATATATGATGGGATGGGATGAGATTCATACAGACGGAATCTCCAAAGAGACCGTAATTCACTCATGGAGAGGTGGAGGGCAGAGTTTGGCTGATACGACGACATTGTTTAATGCTGCACGTCAGGGATTCAAGTCTGTTTTGTCCAATGGTTATTACATTGATCTGATGTACAATGCTGAAGATTATTACCGTGTTGATCCTTATTTTGGGTATGAATTAGATGAGGAGATGAAAGCAAATATTATGGGGGGAGAAGCGACCATGTGGAGTGAGTTGGTGACACCACTGACCATAGATACTAGAGTGTGGCCTAGAATGGCAGCACTTGCGGAGCGGTATTGGTCGCCTGTGGATACCAGAGATGTACGTAGTATGTACTCGCGGATGAACAAGCTGTCGTTGGTCCTAGAGCACTATGGTCTACAACATATCTCTGCACAGGAGAAGATTCTCCGAAACCTTGCGAATTCACGTGCTATAGAACCAGTTCGTGTGATTGTAGACGTATTGGAACCTATGAAGGGCTATACGCGAAACGCAGGTGGGTTCATGTATGATGTGTTCGATCCCTATACCAAGCTTGCTGATGCAACTCTAGCTGATGCGATGGCTGCAAGGGATTTTGCCTATCAGGTAGAAGACTATCAGCGTGGTAAGGTTGATTCTAAAGCTATGATGGCACAGTTAAAACTGTGGGTGGGGAATGATGATGCATTGCAAGCAGCGATCAAAGTATCACCGATTTTGGCTCAGGCCAAGGAGCATTCGACTAACCTGAAATTGCTGTCCGAAGATGCGCTAGTCGCAATAGACTATATCGATAGCGGTAAAAAAGCTCCCAAGAAATGGTACAAGCAGGCTGTGTCACATCTCGAACAGGCGAAGATACAAGATGGACGTGTAGAGCTACAGGTGATCGCTCCAGTCAGTGAGCTGGTAGAGATGACCCAGAGCAAGAGCTCAGTACAGAACTAAAGATTACTTATTAGAGTTAGAGTTGAGGTTAGCAGCGCTGTGAGAATGGAGACTCACAGCGCTTATTTTTTGTCCAAAATGAGAGCTTACCTTGGCGTATGTTACGTGGGGATTGGGTATCCAGCTTCTGAATCCTTAAGGCGTAGTTTGGTACAAACTGAACGGCAAACTGATAACAGGTGATTTAGGTTCCCAGTAGTAGATCCTTGATGTCCTTTTGATAGTTGCGGCCGATCGGTAGGAGTTTGTCTCCTACCTCGACTTGGTTGCCATCGATGACTTTGACTTTTTTGATGGCGATGATGTAGGAGCGATGTATACGTACAAATTCATCTGCGGGCAGTAGTTCTGCTACACTCACTAGGTTGTTGTGGTTGATTAGGCTCTGATCAAAGGTTTTGATTCGGATATAGTCTTTGAGACTTTCGATATAGAGTATTTCATCTAGGTAGACTTTGATCATCTTCTTGTCCACTTTGAAGAATACGTGGGGTCTTTCTGTCTCTGCAGAGTTTGTAGGTTCTGTCCGGTTGATGTTTTTTTCTTCCAGTCTGGATTCTATACGATTGACAGTCTTCATAAACCGTTGTAAGGCAAAGGGCTTGACCAAGTAATCTACCACGTCCAGTTCGAAGCTCTCTACTGCATACTCGCGGTACGCCGTGGTGATGACAATCATCGGAGGTTTATTCAAGCTTTTGAGGAAATCTAGTCCACTGATTTTGGGCATGTTGATGTCCAAAAATATCACATCTACCTCGTGCTTAGAGAGGAAATTAAACCCCTCGACCGCATCAGGGCAAGTGCCCAATAGCTCGAAGTTCTTAAAATTGACCAAGAAATTCTTGATGACATTGATAGCCAGTGGCTCATCGTCGATTATCAAACACTTTATACTCATATACTAATCGATAGGTATAGTTAATATTACCTTGTACTTGTCAGCGGTCTCCATTACCTCGAGGCTGTGGGTGTGGCCATAGACCAGATTGAGCCGACGTTTGGTGTTGGTCATTCCTACACCATGTTTGTGCGTCTCTAGACCATTGTCTAGCAGGATCTCATCTGGTTTTAGATTTTCGGTCGAAAAGGTCAGTATATTATCAGTCACATCCAAGGAAATATCTATCGGGATGAGTTCGCTATCTACTTTGGTGCCGTGTTTAAAGCTATTTTCTATAAATGGGAGTAGAAGGACGGGAGGGATCACTTTGCCCTCTATGTCTCCAGATATGGCGAGATCTATCTCTAATCGGTCGCCGTAGCGTAGCATTTCCAAATCCAGATAGTTCTGGATATGTTGAACTTCATTGATCAGGGGTACTCTTTTTTGTTTGGCATCATAGATCACATAACTCATCAGTTCGGAGAGTTTCAGTACCGTGTAGGGTGCTTTGTCTGACTTGTCTAGGGTGAGTGAATACAGGTTGTTCAGCGTATTAAAGAAGAAATGAGGCTGTATTTGGGATTTCAAAAAGGCAAGTTCTGTTTCGAGGTTTGTTTTGACCAGTTCGCTGGCTTTGTTCTTATAGGCTATCCAGTCTATGGTCATTTTGACTGCCATGGCGATTGCGACAACATAGACCTGTCCGATGTAGGCAGCTAAGACATAGTTGAAGTCGAATAGATCTGTGTGTTCGAGATTCGATTCTTTGTAGATGTCTGTCGTGACCAGAAAGTAGTTGAGGATAATCCGAATGATGACGATACCTAAGATCGATAGAGCCAAGAGTATGATGTACCAAAACACGCGTTTCGGGATCAGTCGGGGCATCAAAAAGTAGATATTAAAGTAAACGATGGCTAGGTGCAAGGGAAACTCCACTAGGTTAGACTCAAACGAATAGGTATAGTCATCAAAGTAACTACCCCACCTCAGCCAGTTGATGCAGAAGTAGGCACCCCAAAACAACGAATGTTGAATAAAAGGTTTTTTGAGGAATCCCAAATATGCTGGCATAGTGAGCGATTGTTTGTCCAATAGGTATGTGTATGAGAATGCCAATTTAGAAAATTATGGTTCGAAACGATGTTTATATATGTATAATAATTACTTAAAATCTGCTATGCATTTCATATCGCTGTACCGAGTCATTCTGTAGACCAACGGCGAAAAAACACCCTTTTGATGGAGATAGGAGTGGGTAGGTGACGTTCGGAGGAGAATTCTCTCCACTGAGCTAATATATTATTCGCTTCACGATTTAGTAACGATCATTAAGATGTTAAAATCAAAAAACGATTACTAATAACTAAATATTAATTCTATGATTAAAAGAATACTCATATTGAGTTTAGCTCTTTGCACGACGCTGTTCGTGCAGGCTCAGACTCGTACGGTATCTGGTAAAGTAACTGACTCGGCAGATGGAGCAGCCCTACCAGGAGTAAATGTGCTAGTGAAGGGATCTTCTAATGGTACAGTGACAGACATCGAAGGTGCTTATAGTGTAGAAGTGTCTGATTTGGATGTCTTGGTGTTTTCTTTCATTGGCTATCTCACAGCTGAACAGCCAGTAGGAGCTAAGACGGTGCTAGATCTAGGGATGGAGCCAGATGTAGAGCAGTTGGACGAAGTGGTGGTGACGGCTCTCGGTATATCGAGAGACAAGAAGTCATTGACCTATGCTGCACAAGAAGTAGACGGTGAAGAGTTGACGAAAGTCAAAGATGCCAACTTTATGAACTCATTGACAGGTAAGGCTGCCGGTGTGTTTGTCAATAGAAGTGGCTCAGGTGTAGGTGGATCTACGAGAGTAGTACTTAGAGGTAACTCTTCTACAAGAAATAACTCTGTGTTGTATGTGATCGATGGTGTGCCTATGAACAACTTTTCTCCCTCACAGCCTAGTGATGTCTGGGGACAAAACTTCGGTGTAGCTGGATCTGCCGGTACTGGTGGAGCAGGTAGAGATGGTGGTGACGGTGTTGCTAACATTAATCCTGAGGATATCGAAAGCATCAACGTACTGAAAGGAGCATCTGCAGCAGCACTATATGGTAGCCAAGCAGCGAATGGTGTGATCTTGATCACGACCAAAAGAGGAAAAGCAGGAAAAGTGTCAGTCTCTGCTTCATCTAATTTTACTTCAGAGTCAGTATTGATGATGCCTGAGATGCAGTTCAATTATGGACAGACTTCTGCTGGAGCTTTGGATAGCTGGGGAGGATCTGTAGATGCTAAGGATCATGTAAGTGACTTTTTTGACAATGGCAAAACATGGATTAATACGGTCTCTGTTGCTGGTGGTAACGAGATGGCACAAACCTATTTCTCTTATGCAAATACGGATTCTAAAGGGATTATTCCTAGCAACGAATTGCAAAAGCATAATGTGACTTTCAAAGAGTCTTTGAGTCTCTGGCAAGATCGCTTGAAAATGGATGGTGGTGTAAGCTTGATTACGCAAAGCACTAACAATAGAGCAAACTCAGGAATGTACTTCAACCCATTGACTGGGTTATACTTCTTCCCAAGAGGGTTGGATTTTGATGAGTATAAAAACAATTATGAGACCTTTGATGCCAATAGGAACTTCAATACGCAAAATTGGGTCAACAACATTGATGTGCAACAAAACCCATATTGGATTCTAAATAGAAACCAAAACGAAGACTCTCGAAACAGAGTAATCGGTAACATCGGAGCGACATTGAAGATCGTAGAAGGTTTGACTTTCCGTGTGAGAGGTAATATCGACAAGTCTGTGGATAGATACGAACAACGAGTTCACGCATCTACTCAAGCGACATTGTCAGATATCAATGGTCGATATGTACAGCAAAATGCAGAAGCTACGCAGATGTATGGAGATGCTTTGTTGATGTACAACAAGACATTCGAGAAATTCAGTGTATCTGCGACAGTGGGTACGAGTATCACGGATAGCGAAGTGAAAACGCAGTTTTTCGATTCGAAAGGAGGAGACGATATTCGAAACGAAGGTATTGAAGGGTTGTTTTATGCCAATACTTTTAACATTCAAAACATAGCCATTGGAGGAACAGCTTTGTTCAACGAAGGAGGTAGCCATTCGCAGTTGCAATCAGTGTTCGGTAGTTTGAACTTAGGCTACAACGGTATGTTGTTCCTAGACGTGACAGGTCGAAACGATTGGTCTTCTACTTTGCCTGATACAGATTTCTTCTATCCATCTGTAGGTTTGACTGCTGTGATCTCTGAGATGGTGGACATATCTTCTGTAGACCTTTTAAAGGTAAGAGCATCTTTTGCTCAAGTAGGTAATGCAGTGAATGCGTATGATTTGACATCTGGCTCTTTCAACTCGATTATCCCTTATGGTACGGTAACGACTCCTACGAGTAGAGTAGAACCAGGACAGACTTTGAATCCTGAAATGCAAAACTCGTTCGAAGTAGGTGCTGAGGTTTCTGTTTTAGACCAAAGAGTTAGTTTAGATGTAGCATACTACAACACCGTGACTGAGAACCAAAGAATTCCTATCGTAGCACCAGCTAGTAAGGGTGGAGGTTTCTTCTATATCAATGGTGGTGAGATCGTAAACAAAGGTGTTGAAGCTGCTTTGACAGTAGTACCAGTTTCTACGGAGAACTTCACTTGGACTTCTACATTGAATTTTACGAAGAATATCAACGAAGTGAAGGCGCTACCTAGTGAGCTAGAAGACGGTAGACTACAGTTGACAGCTCCTGGAGTGAATAGTTATGCAATGATGCTTACCGAGGGATCGCAGTTTGGTGATATCTACGGACAGAAATTCGCTAGAAATGAAGATGGCGTAATAATCGTAGATGCAGATGGCCGTCCACAGGTACAAGAAGGGGGACTAGATTATGTTGGTAATCCTAACCCTGATTACATGTGGGGATGGAATAACAACTTTAATTACAAAGGGATTTCGCTTGGTTTCTTGGTTGATGCTCGGATAGGTGGTGAAGTAATGTCGATCACCGAAGCGATGAATGACCTTTATGGTGTATCTAAAGCAACTGGTGACGCACGTGATGCAGGTGGTGTAGATATGAAAGCAGTATATGCAGATGGTACGGCATATTCAGGATTGTTGCCAGCGCAAGAGTTCTATACAACTGTCGGAGGTAGAGCAGGTATCACGGAGCAGTATGTGTACAGTGCTACTAATATTAGGTTGAGAGAGATGTCGATAGGATATTCGCTTCCGTCTACTGTGATGGAAAAGTTGGGTCCAATCAAGACAGCGAAGCTTTCATTGATCGGTAGAAACTTGTTCTTCCTAAAGAATGATGCGCCGTTCGATCCAGACGTGTCTATGTCTACAGGTACAGGACTACAAGGTGTTCATGTTTTTGGTTTGCCATCTACGAGAAGCATCGGTTTCAACCTGTCTTTGACACTATAATTACTGTTCACGATAAAATTTAAATCATGAAAATAAATAAGATATATAAATCAATGCTTGCTTTAGCAACTGCCTCTATCATGACAGTTGCTATACAAGGTTGTACTGATAATTTCGAAGAGATCAATACCAATCCCTATGGGATATCCAATGAGGCATTGACGCAAGATTTCAATCACATCGGGGGTAGAATTGTACAGGCTACTCAGAATATTTATGTGATTACACCAGCTTGGGTGACGCAGTTGCAGCAGAACTTGAATGCAGATATTTATAGTGGGTATTTGGCACCACCTACACCGTTTGCAGGAAACATTAACAACAATACTTACGGTCTAGTAGATGGATGGAATGGTTTCATTTGGTCTTCTGCATACGAAAGCGTAATGTATCCATTGGCAACTATGGATGAGACTGCTGGTGATGAGTTTCCTCAGTTTGTAGCATGGGGCAAGATCATACGTGTAGAGGCAATGCACCGCGTGTCTGATGTTTTTGGTCCAGTTATTTACTCACAATATGGTCAGTCTCCAGCGATGTATGACTCGCAGGAGGAGGTGTACAAGCAGTTTGTCGCAGATTTGGATGAGGCGATTACTGTATTAAAAGGTTATACCGATTTTGTAGGCTTTGCCAAGTTTGACTTGGTGTATGGCGGTGATGTCAACAACTGGCTGAAGTTTGCTAACTCTTTGAAACTGAGATTAGCGATTCGTATGTCTGGAGTTGATCCAGCTTATGCTAAGACAGTTGGAGAAGAGGCTTTGACAGATGCTGTAGGTTTACTTGATAGCAATGGTGCGAACTTTACATTGTCTCCTAGTGCAGGTGATCACCCACTCAATACACTCAGTGGTGCATGGGGCGATACACGTATGAGTGCTGAAATGGAGTCAGTATTGAGTGGATACAATGACCCACGTCTAGAAGTTTACTTTGCTCCATCTACGGATGCTACTTTAGCAGGAGGCTTTAAGGGAGTTAGAAGCGGAATAGAGATAGCATCTAAAGATACATATGTAGGTCATTCAGCAATATCTACTCTTGGTGGAGTGCAGTTGATGACAGCAGCAGAGGTGGCTTTCTTGAAAGCTGAAGCAGCCCTCAAAGGATGGGCAGGTGCAGGTACTGCACAGGCTAACTATGAGGCTGGTATTGCTTTGTCATTTGCACAGCATGGTGCTGGTGGGGCGGATACCTACATGGTAGATGCAGTTAGCATACCTGCTCCGTTTGTAGATGCCTACAACGCTGACAATAGTGTATTGGCGGGAGACCCTAACCTTAGTACAGCGACGATTGCTTGGGATGCTACTGCTACTGAAGATCAGCTCTTAGAGAAGGTGATCACGCAGAAGTGGATTGCGATGTTTCCTGATGGACAAGAGGCGTGGTCTGAGTTCAGAAGAACGGGATACCCAAAGAAATTCCCTAATGTAGTGAACTACAGCGATGGAAAAATCGATACGGATGCACAAATCAAAAGAATCAACTTTTCAGCAACTGAGTTGACGACTAATCCTGATGGTGTTGCGTCAGGCATACAAGCACTAGGTGGACCTGATACAGGTGGAACATCACTTTGGTGGGATATTAATTAAAACACCCCTGTTTATTGTTCAATGCTTTTAGTATTTGAAATGAAGAGCCATGCATGCATGGCTCTTTTTTTGATTAAATTTAACTGTGTGTCCGCACACAAAATGAAATTTAGTCTATATTGCATACGTTGCTGTTTAGCTTCAGTAGCACTCACTTCAGCTAATATCTTTTAGCAAGTGGAGGAGTAGAATTAGTTTTAACCAAGCAATTAAATCCAAAGGGCTATCGCCCTGCGATTAAATACTTTTTGAGTTTGAATTAGTAAAACAAGGCCAGATCCAAGTGTTTGTGTCAATAGTTAGTCAAAATTGTCGACTTATATCTGGTCTGTTTTTCTTACATTTAGATAGTTTGAATAGCCATGAATACATTAGAAGCAAAGCCTAAGATGAAACGTATCAGTAGAAAGGAGTGGAGTACTCTAGAGTCCACCAAGTTTGAAAAAATTCATTCAGAAGTATTCACAGATGCAGAAGAAGCATCTGTCATTGTAGCACACGAGATAGCAGCATTGATCCGTTACAAAACAGAAAAAAATGAAAAATGTGTATTAGGACTGGCCACTGGATCTTCTCCCATCAAAGTCTACAAAGAACTGATCAGGTTGCACAAGGAAGAAGGGCTTAGCTTTAGGAACGTCGTGTCATTCAATCTCGACGAGTACTATGGATTGGCCAAAGAGGACGTGCAGAGTTATATCTATTTTATGCATCATCACCTCTTCGATCATGTAGATATTCTTCCCGAAAACATTAATATCCCTGATGGGAAAGCACCCTTCGAGTTCATGTCTGAGGCGTGTACACAGTACGAGGAAAAGATCGAAAGCTATGGTGGACTAGATTTTCAGCTCCTAGGAATAGGCCGTACGGGACATATTGGGTTTAATGAACCTGGATCTAAGATCAACTCTACCACTCGAATGATTACCCTAGATCACTTGACGATCCAAGACAATGCTTTTGCATTTGATAGCATGGCAGATGTGCCTACCAAGGCAGTCACGATGGGAGTCGGTACGATCCTCAAAGCAAAAAGAGTCGTGATCCTAGCATGGGGAATGAAGAAGGCTGAGATTGTCAAAAAGACCGTGGAGGGCGAAATGTCTAGCAATGTGCCTGCTACTTTCTTACAAGAGCATAGCGATGTGTCTTTTGTGATGGATGAGTCTGCTTCACAGCAGTTGACACGTATACAGACACCGTGGCTCGTGGGCGAATGCGAATGGACGGATGCCTTGAAGCGTAAGGCTGTGGTGTGGTTGAGTCAAAAAGTGAATAAGCCTATCTTGAAATTGACTGACCGTCATTACAATGACAACAGTATGTCAGATATCTTAGGAGAGGGAGGTTCGTATGCGGTTAACATTAAGATGTTCAATCATTTTCAGCACACTATCACAGGGTGGCCTGGGGGTAAACCAAATGCAGACGATAGTCACAGACCAGAGCGTGCCAATCCAGCTAAAAAGCGTATTATTATTTTCTCTCCGCATCCAGACGATGATGTGATCTCTATGGGAGGCACATTCCTGAGACTCGTAGATCAGGGGCACGAAGTACATGTAGCTTATCAGACCTCAGGTAATATCGCAGTGGCAGACCATGAGACTTACCGTTTTGCGGAATTTGCCAAAAATCTCTATGAGTATGCGGCAGGAGAAAAAGCGGATGATAAAGTCTTTGATAAGCTGTTCAAACAGATCAAAGCTGGCGCTAACAAAGAGGTGCTTCCTGTAGAAGTACGGAAGATCAAAGGTTTGATTCGAAGAGGAGAAGCCATCAGTGCTTGTCGTTATTACGGTATTCCTGATAGTCAAGTGCATTACTTGGATTTGCCATTTTATGAGACGGGCAAAGTAGAGAAAAATCCACTAGGTACTGCAGATGTACAAATTATCAAGGACCTCATAGAGGAGATCAAACCGCATCAAATCTATGCAGCAGGAGATTTGGCTGACCCACACGGGACGCACGAGGTTTGTCTCAAAGGGATTTTTGCGGCAGTCGATCAGTTGAAAACAGAGAAGTTTATGAAGGACTGTTGGATGTGGCTCTATAGAGGGGCGTGGCATGAGTTTCCTATCGATGAGATAGAAATGGCTGTACCGATTAGCCCAGAGGAACTACTCAAAAAACGTGTAGCGATCTGGAGACACCAGTCCCAAAAAGATGGAGTGGTATTCCAAGGAGAGGACGATAGAGAGTTTTGGCAGCGTTCTGAGGACAGAAATAGGCAGACTGCCTATGAGTATGACGAACTCGGGCTAGCCGAATACGAGGCTGTAGAAGGTTTTGTTCGACATCACTTTATGTAATAATTGTTGGGAAGTGTTTACTTCTCTATCCACTTGTATTGCTTAGGTTTGAGTTGGTTAATTTTTATAATCGAATAGAATTCATATGTTATTAGAGACAATAGATTGGGTTATTATCGGGATTTTCTTCCTGATAGTTTTAGGGATAGGATGGCAGGCATCTAGATCAGCTGGGCAGAGTTCTAGCGAATTTTTCCTTGGAGGTAGAGGTATGCCGTGGTGGTTGTTGGGTATCTCGATGGTGGCTTGTACGTTTTCGGCAGATACGCCCAATCTAGTGACAGGTTTTGTTCGCGAAAATGGTGTAGTCAAAAACTGGGCCTGGTGGGCCTTTTTGATTACTGGTATGGTGACTGTGTTTATCTATGCCCGTCTGTGGAGAAAATCTGCTGTGAGTACGGATTTAGAATTTTATGAAATCCGATATGGAGGCAAGAAGGCTTCTTTTCTTCGAGGCTTTAGAGCGATCTATTTAGGCGTGTTTTTCAACTGCTTGATTATGGGGTCTGTGACTTTAGCAGCGATCAAGATCGGTGGAGTCATGCTTGGTCTTGATCCATGGGTTGTCGTAGTGGGAGCTTCTATTGTAGTAGTGATCTATTCAGCCTTGGGCGGGATCAAAGGGGTCGTTTGGGCCGATTTTTTCCAGTATGGTATAGCGATGTTTGGAGCTGTATATGCAGCGTATGTGGCGTTGAGTCAGCCAGAAGTTGGAGGGTTGACTAAATTGATTACTCATCCAGCAGTACAGTCAAAACTGAGCGTAGTACCAGATTTTACTGATCCGTCGGTATGGGTGCCGTTGTTGTTATTTCCGATCGCTGTGCAGTGGTGGGCAGTGTGGTACCCAGGCGCTGAGCCAGGTGGGGGAGGTTACATCGCCCAGCGTATGCTCTCAGCCAAAGACGAAAAAAATGCTGTTGGTGCGACCTTGCTATTCAATTTTGCGCACTATGCGCTGCGACCTTGGCCATGGATTATCGTAGCACTTGCTTCGATCATTATCTATCCAGATATGGCTTCTATTCAGGCGGAGTTTCCGAATATAGACCCTACCTATCTCAAAGATGATATAGCTTACCCTGTGATGTTGTCCAAACTCGGGTCGGGTTGGTTAGGTTTGGTGGTTGCATCTATTATTGCGGCCTACATGTCGACGATAGGGACTCATTTGAACTGGGGTTCATCTTATTTTGTCAATGATTTTTATAAGCGATTTGTCAAGCCAGATGCGAGTGAAAAGCAAATGGTAGCCATGGGGCGAATGACAACTGTAGTGCTGATGTTTTTTGCAGGTACGTTGTCTTTAACTATCCTAGATAATGCTACAGATGCCTTTAATATTCTCCTCCTTTCTGGTGCCGGATCAGGTGCCATATATCTTTTGAGATGGTTCTGGTGGAGAATTAATGCCTTGACGGAAATCGTCGCTATGGTGGTCGCTACAGTCATGGCAGTGGTATTGACTTTGGTGGTAGATGATGCTACGGTAGCTACTTCATTACTCGATGGGATGACGATGAAGATATTGATTACGACTGGTGTAGTGACGGTGACATGGTTGGCTACTGCGCTTTTGACACCTCCAGAAGACAAAGAAACATTGAGAGCGTTCTATAAGCTCACTCGTCCAGGTGGGCCAGGATGGAAAAAAGTAGTAGAAGAAGCGGCCCAAGAAGGTAAACCCTGTGATGAAAATGAAGGGATAACCTGGCAGATGCCAAGGCAGGTTCTACTCATATTTATTGGCTGTACAGTGATATATTCTTCATTGTTTGCCATAGGTGGGTATGTGTATGGCAATATGATACAAGGGGTCATCCTGACCATGGTAGCGATAGTAGGCACGGTTGCCTTGTTTAAAATAATGACTAAGCTTAATCTGGATTAAAAAAGATGGAAAGTGTGATTGTAGGGATTGATATCGGGGGGACAGGAACAAAGTTCGGTCTCGTCGATAACAGTGGGAATTTACTATGTGAAGATAAAATTGACACGGGCGGAGAGACGTTTGATCATTTTGTAAGTCAAATAGTGGAAGCTATTCAGCAGATGTTGGTTCAGTATCCTGATTGTCAACTCGAAGGAGTTGGAGTAGGTGCACCAGGTGGTAATTATTATACGGGAATGATCACAGGAGCCTCCAACCTACCTTGGAGTGGTGACCTGCCGTTAGTAGAAAAGATGAGTCAGTATTTTGACGTGCCGGTGGTTTTGAGTAATGATGCCAATGCCACAGCCATGGGAGAGAAGGTTTTCGGTGGAGCCAAAGGGATGAAAGACTTTGTCATGATTACTTTAGGGACTGGCTTGGGTAGCGGAATAGTCTCTTCTGGTAACTTGCTAATAGGAAGTGATAGTCTGGCAGCCGAGTATGGTCATGTATTGATCAAGGGCAGTGGGGGTAGAGATTGCAACTGCGGTAGGAAAGGCTGTTTAGAGACTTATGTGTCTGCTACGGGGATTAAACGAACCATGATGGAGCTATTAGCAAAGTATACTACACCTAGTGTTTTGAGAGGGGTGGCATTTGATGACTTATATTCTAGAGATATAGCTACAGCAGCGAATGCTGGGGATGCTTTGGCACAAAAGGCTTTTCGTATTACAGGAAAGGTTTTGGGTAGGCAGTTGGCTAATTTGGTAGCAGTTGTGAACCCTGAGGCTATATTTTTATTTGGAGGACTTGCTTTGGCAGATGGATTGATTTTAGATCCGACACGCAAGCATTTGGAAAAAAACCTCCTCGGTATGTACAAAGGCAAAGTGAAACTTATGCGTTCTCAACTGGGGACTCAAGGGGCAGCGATAGTAGGTGCTGCAAGTCTAGCCTATCAGTTCAAAGATTATTTACAGTTTCAAGAGGATTGAAACTGTGGTGTTGTGAGTAAAGTGATTATTTATATGGTCACTTTACTCATATTGTAGGATTTTTTCTTTTCATCCAATATCCTTTCGAGTTCTTCGAAGTGCAACTGATTATGATATTCGCTCTGTTGTATTTTGCCTAGTTGTAGCTGAACATCACTCAGTTCTTTAAATACATTTACCGCTTGCTTGTTTCTTTCATTATGAGGGTAGTAGATTACTGCTCTTTTTAGATTATTCTCTGCTTCATTCAGGTCGCCTGTGTTGCGATATATCCTACCTAGCAAGAAATAGGAGGTAAACAGTAGGTCATCATAACTGCGCTCGGTTTTTATCTTGAGTGCTTCCAATGCATGTAATTTAGCACTGTCATAGTCTTTAGAAGCATATTCTGCTTCTCCGAGCCCTTGGAGAGCAATGGCTCTAGACCGGACGTGATTCTTAGTGTACTCGTTATCCAATGATTCGTGAAAGTACTCTGTAGCTGCTTCGTAATTGCTGGTTTCTAACATAAGATTACCCAAATCTGACAAACAATAGGCTTCATATCTCTTGTCTTCAAACTTGGAGGCATACTCTAGTGCCTTATAATAAGAATCTATACAGGCAATGTTGTCTGTTTGACTTTGACTATATGCTAGGTTGTAGTAGGCTATAGGGAGCTTCTTGTTGTTTCCAGTTTCATAGAGGTTAATGGCCTGTTGAAAATACTTGATGGCCGAAGGGTGAGTTTGTTTGTGTTGAAAGATAACCCCGACCATGTTGAGAGCATTGGCTCTTTCTGTATTGTTTATGTTTTTGATAGAAAGCGCCTTTGTGTAATAGTGGAAGGATGAATCGGCTTCTCTTTTTTCATAAAAACTGTACCCAATGATACTCAGTGCTAAGAATTTGTTTTTATCATTTTTAGAAAAGGTTAGAATTTTTTTTGCCAATATGATAGCTGAGTCATACTCCCCGTTGGTCATTTTTTCTATAGAAGGCTTGATGTCCTGTGGGATGCTTTTTCGGTCAGACGATAAGAAGTAGAATACGGTTGCCCCAGATAGAATGGTGATGAGTGTGACTACTAGGAATTTCTTCATGGATTAAAGATAATTTATACTTGACATAGTTGCCATAGAAATCATCTTTAATCCATTTTTTGATTTATATGAGTTCTGTCTTAGTCTCCTAAAGGTGGAGTTTTTCCATCTTCTCTATCACCCACTGTCTCCGTTTCTTGGAAATCCAAAGTTGGTAATACTAGCTCTTCTTCTTGGCTACATGCTGATACTAATGTCAATAATGCGAATGCTACAAATGCTGCTTTTAAAACTTTCATCTACTTGATTTTTAGTTACTTGATGAGCAAATATGTATAAAAAAAATAACAATTACACATAACGGTATAAAAAAATAATTTTTTTATAAAAAAAGGAGGTTGAATGTAGTTAGGGGGCATAAAAAAAGCCTTTCTGGTTTCCCAGAAAGGCTTCAATTCTTGAATTAGATACTAGTGTCTAGTATCTAATCATATTACTTTTTATCTTCTACTTCTTCGAATTCTACGTCAGAGACATCAGAGTCAGCATCTGCACCAGCGTCAGGACCTGGTTGCGCTCCACCGGCAGCACCTGCTGCGCCGTCTTGCGTATCCTGGTACATTTCCTGAGAAGCTCCCTGCCATGCGGCATTGATTTCCTCTAGGGCAGTGTCGATAGCTGCTAGGTCACCGCTTTTGTGTGCCTCTTTCAACTTTTCAAGCGCTGCGTTGATTTTGGCTTTGTTGTCATCAGACAGCTTATCGCCAAATTCTTTCAACTGCTTTTCAGTTTGGAAGATCATCGAATCGGCAGCATTTACTTTTTCGATTTTCTCTTTCTCTGCTTTGTCAGACTCAGCGTTTGCTTCAGCCTCTTGTCTCATCTTTTCGATTTCCTCGTCTGTCAATCCAGATGAAGCTTCGATACGGATACTTTGTTCTTTGTTAGATCCTTTGTCTTTAGATGTCACGTGCATGATCCCGTTAGCATCTATGTCGAAAGTCACCTCGATCTGTGGAATACCTCTTTGTGCTGGAGGAATACCATCTAAGTGGAATCTACCTAGGCTTCTGTTGTCTTTAGCCATTGGACGCTCACCTTGGAGTACGTGGATTTCTACAGATGGCTGGTTGTCAGCTGCTGTAGAGAATACCTCAGACTTCTTAGTAGGGATCGTTGTGTTCGCATCGATCAACTTGGTGAATACACCGCCCATGGTTTCGATACCTAAAGAAAGTGGGGTCACGTCTAGGAGTAATACATCTTTAACTTCACCTGTCAAGACACCACCTTGGATCGCAGCACCGATAGCTACTACTTCGTCAGGGTTGACACCTTTAGATGGCTTTTTGCCAAAGAACTTTTCTACTTCTTCCTGAATGATTGGAATACGAGTTGATCCACCTACCAAGATTACTTCATCGATCTCAGATAGAGAAAGACCAGAGTCAGCCAAAGCTTTCTTTACAGGATCCATTGATCTTTTGACCAATGAGTCAGCTAACTGCTCGAACTTAGATCTGCTCAAAGTTCTAACCAAGTGCTTCGGTACACCATCTACTGGCATGATGTATGGCAAGTTGATCTCTGTAGAAGTACTGCTTGATAATTCGATTTTTGCTTTCTCAGCAGCTTCTTTCAAACGCTGTAGCGCCATTGGATCTTTTTTCAAATCCAATCCTTCGTCGTTTTGAAATTCAGCAGCCAACCAGTCGATGATTACTGTATCGAAGTTGTCTCCTCCAAGGTGTACATCACCGTTAGTAGATTTCACTTCGAATACACCGTCACCGAGCTCTAGGATAGAGATATCGAATGTACCCCCTCCAAGGTCAAACACTGCGATTTTCATGTCAGCGTTTTTCTTATCGAGACCGTAAGCCAATGCCGCAGCAGTAGGCTCATTGATGATTCTCTTAACTTCCAAGCCCGCGATAGCACCAGCTTCTTTGGTTGCCTGACGTTCTGCGTCGTTGAAGTATGCAGGGACAGTGATGACTGCCTCTTTTACTTCTGTACCCAAATAATCCTCAGCAGTAGACTTCATTTTCTGAAGGATTACTGCAGATAGCTCTTGAGCGGTATATTTTCTGTCACCGATCGCTACTCTGATCGTGTCATTGTTTCCACTTTCTATTTTGTAAGATACAGTTTTGGCTTCCTCAGAGATTTCACCAAACTTCTTACCCATGAACCTTTTGACTGAGCTAATGGTATTCTCAGGGTTAGTGATGGCCTGTCTTTTGGCAGGGTCACCTACTTTTCTTTCGCCTTTTCCACCGTCCAAAAATGCAACGATAGAAGGAGTTGTTCTCTTTCCTTCACTGTTAGGGATGACAACTGGCTCGTTACCTTCCATTACAGCGACACAAGAGTTGGTAGTTCCTAAATCGATTCCGATTATTTTTCCCATGATCTAATTTTAATTTATCGCTTCTAAATTCTTTTTCTAATTGATACTCTGCTTTCAACAACAGCTGTGCCAATTCAAGTTTGACTGACAGAAGTGACACATTGTCATAAATGTGACCGGCGAAGTGAGAAGATGTCTGCCGAATTGTAAACTTAGGTGGCTGAAAAGTGTGACAACATGTGAGTCACCGATAAAGAAATCTCGACACAGGAGGAATTACAGTGTATGCTTTTAGTGTATTTAAATAAAGAATATCGACATGAAAAACTTATCACGCAAACTGGACGAAAGTGTTTTTTCGGAGACCGAGGAGATTATCTCTCAAATCAACAAGAAAAGAAACAAGTACATCAATGAGGCTCTAAAGTTTTACAGTCAGTTCCAAAAACGCAGATTGATGCGGCAGGATTTGCTACAGGAGTCGCAGGCGGTATATGCGAGCTCTGCTGAGGTGTTGCGTGAGCTAGAGGAGTTGGAGGATGATGGCTTCTTGTTGGGTTGAGGATGCCGAGACCTTTCGAAATCTGGTTGACAGACCTCAATCCACTGAGAAGCACTGAGCCAGGCAAGGTGAGGCCAGTTCTGATTGTACAGTTCAACCTGCTCAACGAGGTGCATTTGAGTACGCTCGTTTGCCCGATGACTACTCACCTCGTCGATGATGCGAAAGTGCTTAGGGTACGTGTACCTACTGTACTGTCAGGATTAGATACTGATTCTGATGTATTGATTGATCAAATCCGTGCCATTGATAACCGCAGGCTTCTACAAAAGCCAAGAGATTTGCCCATGGATTTAAAAAATGTCGTACGGTTCAATTTGAAAGTAGTGCTGGACTTAGAGAGGTAATCTGTCCAGCACGACATGCTATTCGTTGTTGTTCAATCCTCCCAATAGTGAGTTGATCAATGAGAGTATTAAGCTGAACAAAAAGGACCACCAAAAGCCATCTACCGTGAACCCGGGGACGAGTGCACTGACGAGCATGATCATAAGTGTGTTGATGACGAGCAGGAAGAGCCCGAGTGTCACGATGGTCACAGGGATGGTCAATATCACCAAAATTGGTTTGAAAAGGATGTTGACGACAGCCAGCACGCCAGCTACTACGAGAGCAGTCCAAAAGCCATCTACGTGAGCGCCAGGTAAGATGTAGGCACAGATCAGAACAGCAATTGCGGATAGGATTAATCGAATCAATGTGGTAGTCATAGGGTTGTGTTTCTTGTTTGGATGGGTAAAATAAAGAATATCATACAATCGAAAGAAGTTTTTGGAGTAACAATTAGACTCAAGGAAGATCATTTTGGAGGTAGTTGTCAACATCCTTTCACAACTTCAAAATGGCATACTATCTTTGCGCCTCATTTTGAAGTGAATCCATGACAATACAGGAAGAAATAAAGAAGAGACGGACATTTGGCATCATCAGTCACCCTGATGCAGGTAAAACTACTTTGACGGAAAAGCTGTTGCTGTTCGGGGGAGCGATCAAAACGGCTGGGGCGGTCAAGTCTAATAAGATCGATAGACACGCCACTTCTGATTTTATGGAGATAGAGAAGCAGAGAGGTATCTCTGTAGCGACTTCTGTGATGGGGTTTGAGTATAAGGGTCGCAAAATCAACCTGTTGGATACACCTGGTCACCAGGATTTTGCGGAGGATACTTATCGTACGCTTACGGCGGTAGATAGCGTAGTGCTGGTCGTGGACTGTGTTAAGGGGGTGGAGATTCAGACTGAAAAGCTCATGGAAGTTTGCCGTATGCGAAACACGCCTGTCATGGTGTTTATCAATAAATTGGATCGTGAGGGGCAAGATCCATACGATTTGCTCGATGAAATCGAAGAAAAACTCGGGATAAAGGTGAGGCCACTTAGTTGGCCGATCAGTATGGGCAAGACCTTTAAGGGGGTTTATAGCTTGTATGAAAAGAAATTGAAGCTGTTTACGGCTAGTAAGCAAAAACTCGATACCGACAATGATATCAGTATCACGGATCTCAATGATCCTAAACTGGATGAGTTGATCGGTGAGAACTATGCCAAGACGCTGCGTGAAGATGTAGAATTAGTAGATGGTGGATACCCAGAGTTTGAGATAGAGACCTACCGTAGCGGTGAGGTAGCCCCTGTGTTCTTTGGCAGTGCGGTCAATAATTTTGGAGTACAGGAGCTGCTGGACTGTTTTATCGATATCGCACCCAACCCGATGAAACGGGAAACAGATGAGCGTGTCATCGAACCAGAGGAGTCCAAGTTTTCAGGGTTTATCTTTAAGATTCACGCCAACATGGATCCCAAACACAGAAACCGTATTGCCTTTGTGAGAGTATGTGCGGGGACTTTTCAGAGAGGAAGTACTTACTACCATACGAGGTTGGATAAGAAATTTAGATTCTCCAATGCGACGGCATTTATGGCGCAGAGTAAGGAAATCATCGATGAGGCATGGCCTGGTGATATCGTAGGACTCTACGATACGGGTAATCTCAAGATTGGCGACACGCTGAGTGAGGGAGAGAAGGGGATGTACAAAGGTATCCCGAGTTTCTCTCCAGAGATATTTCGTGAAGTTATTAATACCGATGCGATGAAGACCAAGCAACTCGAAAAAGGGCTAAAGCAGCTCATGGATGAGGGAGTGGCACAGCTATTCACCTACGAGATGGGAGCTAGAAAAGCCGTCGGTACGGTAGGCGCTCTACAGTTTGAGGTGATTCAGCACAGATTGCTCCATGAGTATGGTGCGTCGTGCCGTTTTGCTCAGATGAATTTATTCAAAGCATGCTGGTTTACGAGCAAGGATAAGAAAAAATTGGACGAATTTATCAAGTCAAAATATAGACATATCGCGAAGGACAAGGATGGCCAGTTGGTCTTTATGGCTGAGTCCAAGGCATGGTTGCAGATGGTGCAGGATAATTTTCCTGACATTGACTTTCATTTTACCAGTGAGTTTTAAGTTTATCTTTGTTCACACATTAACTTACTATCATGCAAAAGCCGTTTTACTCAGTATATGAAGACAATCACCTGCTCATCGTAGATAAAAGGCCAGGTATCCTTGTCCAGGGGGACAAGACAGGAGACAAACCGCTCTTGGACTACTGTAAGGACTATGTAAAAGAAAAGTATAATAAGCCTGGAGCGGTATTTTTAGGGACGGTTCATCGATTAGATAGGCCGGTCAGTGGTTTGGTGGTATTCGCTCGAACATCTAAGAGTCTGGAGCGCATGAA
Source organism: Reichenbachiella agariperforans (assembly GCF_900142205.1). GTDB lineage: Bacteria > Bacteroidota > Bacteroidia > Cytophagales > Cyclobacteriaceae > Reichenbachiella > Reichenbachiella agariperforans. The sequence goes on along the minus strand of NZ_FRAA01000001.1, from coordinate 798,282 downwards.
CAAACTCTTCAAAGACCGGAAGATCAAAAAGGTGTATTGGGCGATTGTGAAAAATAGACCACCGAAGAAAGAGGATAAACTTGTACACTGGCTCAAGAAAGATCCCGCCAAAAACAAGACTGAGGCGTTTGACAAAGAAGTAGAAGGCTCGCAAAGAGCTGAACTCAAGTACAAAGTCTTAGGAGGGCTCAATGACCATTATCTGTTAGAAGTACAACCGCAGACAGGGAGGCCTCACCAGATTCGCGTACAGTTGGCTAGTATGGACTGCCCGATCCGGGGCGATTTGAAATATGGGTTTGCTAGAGCCAACCCAGATGCCAGTATCAACCTGCATGCGCGTTCGTTGGATTTTATTCATCCCGTTAGCAAGGAGCCTGTCAAGGTGGTGGCAGGGGTGCCAGTTAATGATTTTTGGGAGCAGTTTCTCGTTTTGGACAAGAAGTCTCCTAAAATCAAGAGCAAGGACAAGTATATGGATAAACTGCAGTAAATGGGTTTTTTGGATAAGTTGCAAGCGAGGTGGAAGCTGAAAAATGCTTGGCAAGTAGTAGTGGTACTTCTAGTTTTTGCTTGTACGGGGTTTTCTGTGATGTTTTTGAGAAAACCCATTATGGGTATGATTACCAGTTCGGATCAGTATGAGTTTCTGTTTACTATTTTATACTACATTTTTATCCTTCCTGTTTACTTGGGTATCCTTCTTTTTTATGGTTTTTTGTTTGGCCAATTTGCGTTTTTTTGGGGCTTTGTCAAAAGGACGTGGTACCGGATGACGCGTCAAAAATCAAAACTCGATGCGAAGTAAAACCGAGGCAATCGCTCGGATCAATGAATTGGCATCTGCGCGTACTCCATTCTTGTTTATTTCTGACTTCAAAGGGCAGAATAATCTAGTACTGACCACAGAAGAGATCGATCCGACACAGATCATGTATCAGATCAACGGCCATGGCAATGCGCAGGGGAGTGATCGCAGAGATGTGTCTACGCAGCTAGAGAGGAGTCCGATGTCTTTCGCAGCATATGAGGAAAAATACAACCGAGTCCATCACGAACTGACACAAGGCAATAGTTACCTGCTCAATTTGACTTGCCCTACGCCTGTGCAGGGAGATTGTAGTCTACAAGATGTGTTTTTTCGTAGCAATGCCCGCTATCGACTGTGGTGTCGCGATGAGTTTGTGGTTTTTTCGCCTGAGATATTTGTACAGATTTACGAGGGACAAATATCTTCTTTTCCTATGAAGGGGACGATTGATGCAGATTTGCCACATGCCCGAGATGTTTTGCTGAATAGCAAGAAAGAGCTCGCTGAGCACGCTACGATTGTTGACCTCATTCGCAACGACATGAGTATTCATGCGTCGAACGTGCGGGTGGAGCAGTTTCGCTATTTAGATGAGATCAGGACCAATCATAAGCATCTTCTACAGGCCAGTTCTAAGATTACAGGTCAGTTGCCCACGGATTATTTGGAGCGAATGGGAGAGATTATTTTTTCACTTTTACCCGCGGGATCGATCAGCGGAGCTCCTAAAGCCAGGACGTTGAAAATCATAGAAGAGGTGGAAGGGTACGACCGAGGTTTTTATACAGGGGTAATGGGGTATTTTGATGGGGAGAATTTTGACAGTGGAGTCATGATTCGCTTTATTCAAAATGAACGTGGTAAATGGGTTTACAAGAGTGGAGGAGGGATTCATTCTCTCAGTGATGCTAGTGCCGAATACCAGGAAATGATAGATAAAGTGTATGTCCCAGTTTATTGAAAGTATTAATTATCAAGGAGGTAAACCAGAACTGTTAGATTTGCATCAACAGCGTGTGAACAGAACCTTTGCTCACTTTTATCCACAGGCGCATATTCATGATTTGGGTAAGTTGCTTCCAGAGATTCCTGATTGTAACCAGCATAAGTGTAGAGTGTTGTATGACGAAAGTGAGGTGTATGTAGAGTTTATCGTTTATCACCGACCCACTATTCAATCTTTACGGTTGGTCGAGGGGGATGAGATAGATTATACTTATAAGTATGTAGATCGCAGTGCGCTATCCACTTTGTTCGAAAAAAGAGGTGAAGCAGATGATATTATCATAGTTAAAGATGGGATGTTGACAGATAGTTATTTTGCCAATTTGGCGTTTTATGATGGGAATAGATGGTTGACCCCAGAGACTCCTCTACTGTCAGGAATACGTCGCACTCAGCTGATCAACGAGAAAATACTGCACCCAACGAAGATATCAGTTAGTGATTTACGTAGGTTTCAAAAGGTGTCATTAATCAATGCCATGAATGATCTGAGTAAATTAGAAATTAATGTTGATGGTATTATTTCGAACTGAAATAGTTTTATTTTAATATTGAGGTCAAATTCATCGCCACCCTTTTTTTCGTAGATATGAGGAAAAATAGAAACAGAAGTAAGCAAGCAACCCAGCTCAATCACCTGAAAAATATAATTGCATTTCAGGATCTCATGCAAGAATCTGCAGCCAACATTGTCTATTTGGGCAAAGTGACTCAGTCTACTATCGATGGTATCACAGATATGATGGAGGAGAGTATGATCGAACGTCAGGAGAGCAAACAGACAACCAAACGTGTCTATCATGTGATGATCGAAGCGCTTCAAAACATCTGTAAACATGCGGATAGTACAGCAGATTATGCATCCAATAGTCTTGAGCAGGGTTTGGCAAAGGATGGTATTTTCTTGATCGGACACAATGAAGACGAGTATTATGTCACCACTGGTAACCAAATCTCTACTGAGAACACGATTAGGTTGCGTGATACTTTGGATAAAATCAATGCGTTAGATAAAGATGGGTTAAGAGAAATGCACAAACAGGCGATGGCCGAAGGGAGTATCTCTGATGTGGGGGGGGCTGGCCTTGGTTTTATCGATATCAAGAAGAAGACAGGGACCGAGTACGAGTATTATTTTGACCCTGTCAGTGCAGAGCACTGCTATTTTATCTTAACGATTCGAATTCTTAAAGAGTCAGTTAAGGATTTTTGATATACCACAGGTTGAGAACTGCATTAGTACCAGTTTTACGAGAATTTCTTAATACCTAAATTAGGTAGAATAGCCAGTTGTATCCAGAACATTAGTTTTCTACATTTGTAACAGCAGTAGAATAGAATGTTTCACAGTAGGGATACCTACCAACCCCCACCAAAAATATGGATGGATATTTCATTAGAGCCACAGGATCAACGCCTTCGATCGAATTCAGCCCTGCCAAAGGACTGTTAGAGATTACGGGAGTGTCGACACCAGATGATCCGCTGAGCTTTTATGGACATATATTTAGTCTTTTACATGAATTTGAAAGTGCCAATAAGAAAGAGATCGTCGTAAACTTCGGATTGAAGAACATGACTGGGTCTACTACCTATATCTATATTCTAGTCAAAAAGTTGATTTCGCTAGAGAATGAAAATAGAAAAGTGACTTTTAATTGGTATTACGAAAAAAACAATGAGAAAATACTGGAAACTGGCAAAGAGATGAGTCAGCATTATCAGCATCCATTTAATTTCATTGGGGTATTCAAAATCAAACAATCTCTGAAACAGGCTAGTTAAACTTTAGACTTTCTAGTGTGTGTTTTTCTTTCTACTGCTATATTTAAGAAAAGAAAAATATTGTGAAGAGTAAGCATTATCTACCGTTGTTATTAGTTGCCTTGTTTGTCTATTCGGACACCATAGGGCAGACCATCTCCCGTGAGGAAATCAATAGCCTTAAAGATCAGGCTGCATCCTCCAATGTATATCTGGTTTTTGCCATCGTTTGTTTTGCCCTCCTTATTGTAGGAGCTTTTGTGGCTTTCAGTAAACTAAAAACACTTCAATCCCTCGAAAGTGAAAAGAAGAAACTACAAAGCCAATACGGACAACAGATTAGCGAACTCAACGAAGATTTAAAAGATTGTAGGGTTCAGAGTCAGAGTCTTTATCAAAAACTCAATCTCCTCAATAACAAGAGCAAGGAAATGAAGAAGGTCTTTAAGGAGGCCTATGATAAAGTAGTTGCGCAAAATGGAGAGCTCAAAGGTCGCCTAGGTGAAAAACAAAAAACAAGCAGTCAGACCGAATTGGAGCAGATATATGACAAACTAGAGGACGCACAAGCCATGGTGTTGCATTCTGAGAAGATGGCTTCACTGGGACAGCTTACAGCAGGTATTGCGCATGAAATCAACAACCCTGTCAACTTCGTGTCCAACGGGGTTAACTCCATCAAAGAGAATTTTGAGAAATATCAATTGTTCATTCAGAACTACCGCACGGTATGTGAGCAGCCTACGATAGAAGATGTTAAAAAGCTCTACAAGTCTATTCGTGATGATGACAAAGAGTACGAGGAGCTTCGAACGTTGACAGAGGAGTCCATCGATGATGTAAGTTACGGTACCAACCGTATTACTGAGATCGTCAATGGCCTTAGGATCTTCTCTCGTCAAGACGAACATGAGGTTAAAGAAGCAGAGGTAGGGACTATTATTGATAATGCCCTGCTGATTCTAAAGCCAAAGTATAAGAAGAAGGCTAAGATTCTCAAAGATTTTGATCATGGGCTAAAGGCCATAAAATGTCTTCCTGGGCAACTCAATCAAGCGCTGGTCAACCTAATCGGTAATGCTGCTGATGCGATTGACTTCAAAGGGACGATAACGATTCGTACCATTGATAAAGATGCGGACACGGTACAGATTCAAGTGCAAGACGACGGGAAAGGTATTCCTGAGGATGTACGCAAGAAGATTTTCGATCCGTTTTATACAACTAAGCCTGTGGGTAAGGGTACAGGTTTAGGTCTGTCGATTACTTATAGTATTATTGATAAGCATGGAGGGACAATTTCGGTAGATAGTACTGAGGGTAAAGGAACAGTGTTTACGGTCAACTTGCCGAAAAAAATACAGCTCAAAAAAGAACGAGGAACAAACCAATTTATCTAAGACTAAATATACAACGTGGAGGACTTGTTGAATAAATCATATAAAACGGACGTAGATAAGAAGTATACAGTACTGTATGTGGATGATGAAGAAGTGAATCTGCGTGTATTCAATAGGAACTTTGGTAAGTTTTATCATGTCTTAACGGCTATCGATGCGTTCGAGGCACAGCAAGTGCTATCACAGAATACAGTCGATTTGATTATGACGGATCAGTGTATGCCTCGTATGAACGGGTCTGATTTATTGTTGAAAATCGTACCGATGTACCCTGATATTATACGGATGATCATGACGGGGTTTAGTGATGAAGAGGATATCAGTGAAGTGAAGAAAAAAGTAGGGCTACACCGATTTTTGAAAAAACCATGGGATCCCGAAACGCTCCGTAAAGAAATCGATGTAGCCTTTGAGAAAAAAGAAGAGCGTCTAGCAGAAAAAGCTGTGGCAAAGAAACCGCGGCCTGCTGTCAAAAGTCAAGATACAGGAATTGACCTGCTCGAGTCAACCATGTCTCTGGTGGAAACTAGCGAGTCTAAGCAACTCAAAAATGATATCAATAGCCTGGTAAAAGAGTCAAAGACCAAGAAGTCCGAATTTATGGATGGAGGAATTAATTATCTCCTGAGCCTGAAGGACTCTATGTTGCCTAACCAGCATGAACTCAAGCTATATACAGAAGATGCTTTTATCGTCTATGATAAGAACCGTGTCAATCAAAATGGATATTGGTTTGGAGAGTGTAATGATCAATTGGTTATTGCCTCGTTTTTTTCGAAGACCCATACCAGAGAGGCTTTAGCACTCAATTCTTTCGTGAGTGCTATGCTGACTGAGATTATCTACAAAGAGAATTGTACTAAATCAGATTTGATTCTCAAGAAGCTCTCCACTAGAATATATGTGAGGTTTTTGGGACAAAAGACTGAGACAACTTGTCCACTAGAGATAGCAGTGAATGTATATGATAAGAAACAGGACAAGCTGACGCATTCTGCTGCTTATCATGATGTGTTTTTTCTCAATGATAGAAATGAGTTTAAGACTCTGGCAGGTAATCAGGAAGTGATGGTGCCTGGTAAGGACATAGAGTATGATGTCAATACGGTGTCTGGCGAGAATATCAAAGCACTGTACATCGTACCCGTCAATATTCTCGAAGAAACGAATGAACAACGAGAAGACGCAGGCGCATTGAAGATGCTGTTGAGTGAGGTGCACAAGCTGCCATTTGGCATGCAGTCTAAGATGTTCTCAGACTATGGGTATAGGAGCGTGATAGGTTTGAAAATTTAAGCAGCAAGGAATTTAAATCAAGAAGTATTAATATCAATCTGACAAAATGAGCAACGAAATAGCTACCCAAAGTGAGAGTCAAGTGTCTGCAAAACGAGCACTGTCGGATGACGAAAGGCTAAAATTGATCAATGACACTGCTCAGGCTGTGAAAGAGATGAATGATGATGGTCAGGGGCGAGATATTACCGAACATGAGGAGACTTATATGTTGGTTGCCTTTAGCGTGGGAGATGAAGAGTACGCGGTTTCGATTGATCAAATCAAGGAGGTCGTGCCATGCCCTACGATAGCACCCGTGCCTCAGGTACCTGATTTTGTCAAGGGGGTAGCGAATGTAAGAGGGAATGTTCTGGCAATCATTGATTTGGCCCTCCGATTCGGGCTGAAGCATGAAAGGACGGAAGGAAAGTTTGTACTGGTCATGAAGAGCGAGGATTTGAAATTTGCGATTAGTGTGCAGGCTGTACCTAATACTATGATGGTAAAGGAGAGTGAAATTACGCAGGCCACCAATATCATCAATCAGTCGACACTTGGATTGAATTATGTTAAAGGTATCATAAGACGCAATCAAAAAATTGTGGTTTGGATTGATATGCTTGACATAATGAAAAATGAAGATTTAGGAGAGAAATAATAGATTATATGTTAAAAGACATGAACATTCGGGGGAAACTAATATTCCTCGTACTCGGTGTTGCGATAGGGATTTATGCAGTGACCTTGACATACGTAGGGTACAACATGAGAGAGAAGTCTATTCATGATGCTGAACAGCTTCTTAACTCAGTGGCCAAGGAGAAATCCAACGAGATCAAGGCTCAGCTAAATGATGTGATGTCTTCTATTAGAGCGATGGCAGTTATCATTGAGTCTTATGCTACTCGACCTGCTGACGAACGAAAAGTACTTCAAGAGGACTTGATGTTTAGTGTATTGGAAGAATACCCACTCTATGAGTCGACTTGGCTAAGCTGGGAATTAACAGCCATAGATACCACTTGGACAAAACCTTATGGTAGAGAGCGTACCACATGTTATTTGGAAAATGGTCAGAGAAATACCACGATCACTATGTTGAATCTGGACGGTGATGATCAGGGGAGTTTGTACCTCGATACCAAAATCAAAAAGAAGGAGACCATATCACCCCCGTATACTTATGACTCCTATGATGTAAACTCTAATGATTTGATATTGGGTACTTCTCCTATTGTACCTATTGTTGATGATATGGGTAACTACATGGGGATGATAGGCTCTGACATGTCTTTGAATGAATTTAAGGAAATGTCTCAATTGAATGGTTTTGAAGGAGGATATACCTTTTTGGCAGCTTATGATGGTACATTGGTGTCGTACCCTCAGGATTCATTGATCAATACTAATATTGACGATCTCCCTATTAATCAATCATTAGATTTTCGCATGTCAGATCTAATTCAAGACTCAGACTTTGCCTCATTTACGGTATATGATGAGGTGTTGGGAGATAAAATATACGTAGCACTGTCAGCACTAAATATAGGCAGATCTGAAGAGCCGTGGTTTGTTGTGACAGTAGTGCCCTATACTGCGATTACCGCATCATTTGTATCTACGCTCAGAAACACAATTATCGTCGGGATATTGGGGATGATTCTGCTGACTTACATTGTTTATAATTATTCGAATCAGATCACAGTAGCGATAGAACGAACCCACCGTGTCTTACAAAATTTATCTGTGGGGCAGTTGGATAGTAGTGACTTAGAGATCGATGAGAAAAATAATGAACTGAGTCAGATGCAGTCTCTCATGAATAAGCTAATATATGACCTGAGAGATAAGACCGATTTTGCCAAGGCGATCGGACAGGGAGACTTGGATAGAGAGTATACGCCCTCTGGTGAAAAAGATGAACTGGGGCATGCTTTATTGATGATGCGTGGCAATCTTCGTGAAGCTTTGGAAGATATTAATACAGTTATTTATGAAGCAGGCGAAGAGGGGAATCTGTCTGCTAGAATCAATACTGAAACTAAAGTAGGTGCTTGGTCAGGACTTGGCGAAAGAGTCAATAATCTGATAGAGTCATTCTACAAACCACTCATGAGATTTAACCGTCTTTTGGGAGCGATGGCCGCAGGAGATTTAACCTTGCGCTATTCAGATGCTGCAAAAGGAGATATCAAAAAAATGGCTGATAACATGAACTTGGCCATGGAGAATCTAGATGGATTGATGCATCAGATTGCACAGAGTGCCATTTTTGTAGAAGAGTCATCAGCGGAAATGAGGGGGTCTAGTGAGGAGATGAGTACCAATACGCGAGAGATCGCTTCAGCGATATCGCAAATGAGCCACGGAGCACAGACTCAAGTGTCCAAGGTAGATGAGTCATCTAATCTGATTGAGGCAATTTTGACATCATCGAATGAGATGGGGCAAAAAGCTGAAACGATTAATGAAGCAGCTAAAGCGGGATTAATCAGCAGCGAAAAAGGTAAGGAAATGGTCAACCGTGTGATGTACAACATGGGAGATATCTCAGCTTTTTCTAGTCAGACCAATGATTCGATCAAGGTGCTGGCTGACCGATCTAAGGAAATCGCAAGAGTGTTGGGTGTGATAACTGATATCGCATCTCAGACCAATCTTTTGGCCTTGAATGCAGCGATTGAGGCAGCTCAGGCTGGAGATGCAGGTAGAGGTTTTGCTGTGGTTGCAGAAGAGATTAGGAAACTAGCCGAAGGTTCAAGGAAATCAGCACAGGAGATTGAAAAACTAGTTACCGATGTTCAGGCGGATACACTAGAGGCGACCAAAGTAATCGAGGTGATGATTAGTAGTGTTCAGAGTGGGGAAGAAACCTCTAAAGAAGCAGCGAGTGTGTTTACCGAGATATTGGATTCCTCAAACTCTACCTTGAGCTATTCTGAAGAAATATTGAACTCAGCTAAGAGTCAGACTGAAGGGATAAACAATGTAGTCTCGATAATAGAAGGTGTCGTTGTGATTGCAGAGCAAACTGCTGCGGGTACAGAGGAGGTGGCAAGTTCAGCGACCGAGCTGTCATCAGGTATGGAGACTTACAATGAGAAGTCTCTGAAACTATCAGAGATTGCAGAGAAGCTAAAAGATGGCATCAGTATGGTGAAGTTGTCTGGTACAGCCACTGAAAATACGGCAATCTTTAAGATGAAAGAGGCCTATGAAAAAGAGAAGTATCTCCTTGATGCTTTACTGAATTATATGCCTGACACCATTTATTTCAAGGATCTTGATAGCAAGTTTATCAGAAATAGTGTGTCTCATGCTAAGCAGTTTGGGTTAGATGACCCGAAGGGGTTAGTAGGCAAGAGTGATTTTGATTACTTTGGAGAGCATGCTAAACAAGCCTATGATGATGAACAAAAAATCATTCAAACAGGTCAACCATTGCTCAATCAAATCCAAAAAGAAGATATGCATGACGGTAAAGTCTCTTATGGCTCTACCACCAAGATGCCTTTGATAGATCTGGATGGTAATATTGTTGGGACGTTTGGTATTACTAGGGATGTCACGGAGTTGAAAGCTTCAGAGATTAAGTTTGATAAACAAGCACAAGAGTTAAAAGAGAAGGAAGCGGCTTATCAAAAGGAGAAATCGTTGCTGGATTCGCTACTAGAGTATATGCCTGATGCGATTTATTTCAAGGATTTGAATAGTAAATTTATTCGTGCGAGTAAGACTGTCGCCAAATTAGTCGGGCTGAATGATAAGGATGAGGTCATAGGTAAATCTGATTTTGATTATTATGATAAGGATTTAGCTCAGGCATGGTTTGAGCATGAGCAAAAGATCATAAAATCAGGTAAGGGAGTAGAAAATGACATCAGTGAGAACCGTTTGCCAAGTGGCGAAATAATCTATGTGACAAATACCAAAGTGCCGCTAATGGATGTTGACGGGAAGGTGATAGGTACAATGGGGATTTCTCGTGAGATCACAGAAGGGATGAAAAATAAATTGAGTAAGTATTAACGGCTAACCATGATAATTACAGTCATCAATCAAAAAGGAGGAACAGGCAAGACCACTACTTCAGTGAACTTGGGATGTGCACTGGCACAGACGAAGAAAAAAGTGCTATTGATTGACCTAGACCCCCAAGGGAATTTGAGTTATTGGTTAGGAGTGACTGCTCCTGAATTGACGATGGCTGATGTGATGATGCAGGAAGCTAAAATAGCAGATATATTGCAGGAGCGTGAAGGGCTGTCTGTTGCGCCCTCAGATATGAGTTTGGCAGATGTTGAGATCAATATAGCCAGTATCGAGCAGCGAGAATCTGTTTTGAAAAAGGCACTAGAAGAGGTAGAAGCAGACTATGACTATATAGTGATAGATTGCCCACCGTCTTTGTCATTACTGACAGTCAATGCACTAACGGCTACCGAAAGGGTGATTGTACCCCTACAGATGGAGGTATTAAGCCTTCAGGGACTCGATCAGATTGTTAGCAGTGTTGCTCGGATCAAGGAGGTACTTAACGACAAGTTGGAGATACTCGGTTTATTACCCGTGATGGTAGATGGACGGAGAAATCTTAGTAGAGAGATTTACGATTATATTGAAGAAAATTATGATTTGAATCTCTTTGAGAGTAAAATCAGAAGTAATGTTAGAGTAAGCGAAGCACCATCATTTGGTGAGAGTGTGTTGAGCTATTCGCCTAACTCCAATGGAGCTGAGGACTATCGTCAGTTTGCTAAAGAAATCTTAAAATTAACCAAGAACTAGCAGCCATGCCACTAGGGAAGAACTTAAAGAAAGATACATTGATTCCTTCTGAGAAGAAGGGAGAAGAAACTGTGGCTAAACCGACAGTTAAGTCCGCAGCTAAGCCAAAGGCTAAAGCGAAAAAGGCAGCTTCTAAATCAAAAGTAAATGAAAAGATAAAGGCTAAAACTACACCCAAGGCTGTCAAGACTCCTGTTAAAAAGACTGAGTCTGCCAAAGAAAAGGTGTCGGCTAAAAAAGTAAGCTCCGTCAAAAAAGATGTGAAAAAGCCGGTCAAACAACCTGAAGTTCCTCAAACTGAGACAAAAAAAGAGACTCAGTCTGTAGCTCCAACAGTGGTTGACGAAAAGCAGGAATCACCAGTAGACATAGTTCCGGGTGTCGTTTCTATAGAGAGAGAGCAGCGTTTAGCAAAACCTCCACAGGCACAAGGGATAGATTTACTTCGTCAGAAAATCGGGACAGTTAAGTATCTGACTGAAGAGGAGTATCAAGCAAAGAAGAGACTGAAAGCCAAATTTGATCAGGAGATCAAGAGCTATGCAGGCAAGAGTGTCCAATTGATCGTGTTCAAGATGGGTGGGGAAAAGTATGCCATTGAAATCGATAGAATCAAAGAGGTTGTCCATACGCCTAAGGTTTCTAAAATTCCACATGCTCCTAATTTTATCAAAGGGATTAGCAATGTCCGTGGTACAGTGATGGTGGTCTTAGACCTTGGACTAAAGTTCGGGATAGAGACCTCTGAAGAACTGAAAGAATTCATATTAGTGATTCAAAATAAAGACTTTAAAGCAGGGATTTTGGTAGATGAAGTACCTCTGTCAGTCAAAGTGTCTGGTGATGATATTGTCAGTTCGTCTGGACTGTTGCGAAATACCTCATTAGATGAGACCTATATCAAGGGGATCATTAATACCAGCGAGGATATGATCATTTTTATAGATATAGCAGAGCTCGTTCAAGAAGACGAAGTAAGTATTATTTCCCAATCTTTAGTTGGGCAAGCCTAAACCGAATGACATTGAATAAGATTCGAGTAGTAGTAGCGGATGATTCAGGATTTATGAGACTTTTAATCTCTGACATATTGAGCGAAAGTGGTAGCGTCGAGGTAGTAGGAACTGCCGTAGATGGCAAAGATGCTGCGCTTAAGGTTGCAGAGTTAAAACCTGATGTCTTATTGCTAGATATGAATATGGGAGAGTATGATGGCCTATATGCGGTCAAACGCATCATGGAAGAATCTCCTCTGCCCATCATTATCCTGAGCTCGATAGGTAATACCAATTTGCAACCCATATTTGATGCCTTGGATTTAGGAGCAGTAGACTACCTAAACAAGCCACAAAAAGGGAATTCTAAACTTCGAAATATAGAAGTAGAACTGCTACAAAAGATAAAAAGTGCCAAGCGAGCCAATGCGGGTGCTATTCCTAATCCACATGCCAAGGTTAATACCTATGAGCATACATTTAGTGATAAGCGGAAGTATGATGTGATCGTCATTGGCGCTTCGACAGGAGGGCCTAGTGCCATTGAGAAGGTGATCAACTCCTTGCCGGGCAACCTTAATGTCCCCGTGTTGATTTGTCAGCACATGCCGCCTAATTTTATACCCTCGTTTGTCAAGCGACTCAATGGGATGTCACCTCTCAAGATAGAAGTAGGACAGGCCAATATGCGCCCAAAAGCAGGAACGATCATCGTGGCACCAGGAGAGTCTAATATGATAGTGACTAAAAAACGCGGAGGAGGTGTAGTGATTGATTTTACCGACAAGGTCTTCCCAGAGTATAATAACCCCTCTATCAATGCCCTGATGCTGTCGGTAGCTGAAGCCTATAAAGACAAAAGTATCGGAGTGATCTTGACTGGGATGGGGAAAGATGGGATGCTAGGGATGAAGGAAATCAAAAAGTACGGTGGGTTTACCATAGCTCAGAGCGAAAAGTCATGCGTGATCTACGGAATGCCTAAGGCGGCTGTAGAGCAAAAGGTTGTCGATCGATCGGTTGACATCAAGGAAATAGGAGGTTTTTTAGTGAATAGCTTATAAACAGAAGAAACTTGGATTCGAAGGAACAACAATATCGCGATTTATTTCATCAAGAAGCCACAGAGAGCTTTGAGGAACTTAATAAGTTATTTACTGACTTAGAAAAAGATCACGGCAATCAGGGTGCCATAGATTCTATTTTCAGAATCACCCATACCATCAAAGGGAATGCCATGGGCATGGGCTTTGATGATATCGCTAAGCTATCTCATATCATGGAAGATGTCATGGGAGCGGTGAAAAGCGGTGATATGACGCTGAACAGAGAGCTGTTCGAAAGTTTATTTACGGCCAATGACAAGCTAGGAGCGCTCATCGATGCTCTAAAGTCTGGAGCCAAGGTGAGCTATTTGGGAATAAAGACCAAACTGGGTGTGATCATGAAAAACGTGACCCAAGCACCCATTCAAGAAAATAATCAGGAAGAGAAGAAGGCTCCAGATCCAGTGGAACATTCTACTGCTATAGAATCAGGATCTACGGAGTCTTCTCCTTCTTCTGAATCCGATAAAGATAATGAAAATGCTGAAAGTAAGGCGCAACCTGACGAGCAACCTAGCATTACTTTTACTGATGTAATTCAGATTCCTGTCAAGAAGATGGATGAGCTCATGAATCTCGTGGGGCAGTTGACCATCGAGCGTGATCGTCTAATCAGTATTAGTAGCCAGAATGGCAGTCGAGCGTCTGAGTTTGAAGGACTGCAGCGGATCTCGTCAGATTTGCAATACAGTGTGATGAATGCTCGCATGGTGCAGGTCGGTTTTCTGTTCAATAAGTTTCACCGTATCGTGCGCGACGTGGCACATATCGAAAACAAGCAGGTGGACCTAGTTATCAAAGGGGCAGACGTAGAGATCGATAGAAATATCCTTAAAATCATGAGTGATGCCATGATACACCTCGTGAGAAATGCCGTGAGTCACGGGATAGAAGGGGAGGAAAAGAGAAAATCAAAAGGTAAAATTGCAGCAGGCACAGTGACTTTGAATGGACGCTACGAGCGGGACAACGTCGTGATAGAAGTCAGTGATGATGGCAATGGCATAGATGCAGCTATTATCAAAAAGAAAGCGATTGAGAAGGGGCTCGTGAGCAAGGAGATAGCTGATAAGCTTAGTGAGAAAGAGATCATTATGTATATCTTCGAGCCTGGGTTTTCTAATGCGGAGAAGATTACAGAAATATCTGGTAGAGGTGTAGGGATGGATGTCGTCAAAAAGGCTACTGAGTCGATCGGAGGACAGCTGTCGGTATCTACAGAGGTTGGCAAAGGGTCGACGATTAGTTTGATTCTGCCTTCGTCAATGGCACTCAAAGGAGCACTGCTTTTTGAGATTAATCATCATGAATACGCCGTGCCATTGACGTATACGGACGCAGTGATCTCTCTGCCGAAAGATGAAATACATAAAATAGGAGATGGTCTGATGGCCAATTATCTGGAGGATACGATATCAGTCGTATTTTTGAAGGATTTTCTCAATACCAAACAATTGACCGACCTGTCTGAGACAGGAGCGCTGCATCGCAGTTTCGATCAATTGGAAGATAATGCAGTTTTGGATGTGATAGTTGTCTCATATATGGGTAAATTAGTTGGACTCGTAGTAGACAAACTGTTGCAACAAAAGGAGATTTTAGAAAAATCATTGGCTCGACCGCTTGATAGAGTTAAATTATTGAGTGGTACGACTATATTAGGCAATGGGAAGGTGTGCCTAATCGTAGATGTGGGAGCCATTACAGAGTTGTTATTCAAGACAATGACTCAAAATGCAACAATGAATTAATGTTTTACAAAAACCATAAACAGGATGTTTAGCGATTTGACTGAAAATGAAAAAGGTATAGCAGAAAGGCTGATGAAGCTGGGGCTTGCCAAAGGAGCGTTGTCCTTAGAGATGATGGTAGGCAGTCCGGTGGTGATGAAAAGCGTAGAAATGGGAGTACCCAGTGTAAAGGGTGTCAATCAGTATACGAACAAAGAAGACCATAAGCTTTATTTATTAAAGACGGAGCTAGTGGGAGACTTGAAAGGGTTTTGTCACCTCATTTTTTCTGAAGAAGATGTTCTCAAAATTCAAACCAAGTGTTTGCCTCCAGATATCATGGAAGCCAACAACTCTCAGAGTAGGTTGATGAAGTTGGAGTTCATGACGGAGATTGACAACATGGTAGCAGGCTCTGTAGTGACACAGTTGGCCAACTATCTCAATCTGGAAGTCTATGGCAATGTGCCGATTCTGACGACTATGAAAGCCGAGGAGGCCAACGGACACATCGATACCGAATCTGTAGATCATAGCTCTACCAATATTTTGAGGACTGTGTATCACGTTCCCGAATTGAACATATTCACAGAGTTTGTGTGGCTCTTCCAGGACAGGTTCATGGATTTGATCTCTGAGTTTTCTAAGAGTGAAAAATCGAAAGAATTTGCCTCGTTATAATTTATTCAATAGTACAAACTGTAAACTAACCTGTAGCCCGTGGTAGAAAGTATATCCGATGAAGAGTTGAATGCTTTGATGCAGGCGATGAAGAATAGATACGGTTTGGATTTTACAAACTATGAAAAAAAATCCTTCAAACGAAGTATCGTTCGACTCATGATGAAACATAAGATTGGATCTATGCTGGAGTTATGGTCTCGGATATTGAAGGATAAACAGTTTTTCTTAGATGGGATAGATGACTTATTGGTCAATCTGACTGAGCTGTTTAGAAATCCAGATGCATGGATCATGATTAGAGATAATATTTTGGACAAGTTCAAAAATAAGTCTCAACTCAAAATCTGGCATGCGGGATGTTCTACCGGAGAGGAAGTGTACACCATGAGTATGGTTTTAGATGAAAAAGGGATGCTTTACAAGACCAAATCGCTAGCAACCGATTTGAGTGATGCAGCACTGAATAAAGCAAAGAACGGGGTGTATTCACTCTTGATTATGAAACAATATCTAAAGCCATTTCTGGAATTTTATCCAAAACGGAAAATGGATGATTTTTTCGAGTTCAAAGAGAAAGATGCCGTGATCCGACAGGATTATAAAAGACATATTACTTTCAGAAAACACAACTTGGTACAAGATCATGTTCGTGAAAAATTTGATATAATATTTTGTCGAAATGTAATGATATATTTTGACGAGACTTTGAAATTAAAAGTGCTAAACTTGTTCAATGATTGTTTGAACGAGGGTGGTTACTTGGTAATAGGGTATTATGATATCATGCCAGATGGTGGCAAACAGATATTTGATACTTATGATGTTAGAACAAGAATTTACAAAAAGAAAATAAATAAATATTGAGCTTATGAGCAAGAGAATATTAGTAGTAGACGACTCTATGTACATGCGCACACTAATCAAGGATGCATTATCTAACGAAGGATTCGAAATAGTAGGGGAAGCTCCGAATGGAGAGACTGCGATCGATCTAGCGATGGAGTTGAAGCCTGATCTTATCACGCTTGACAATATTCTTCCAGATATGATTGGTACGGACATATTGAGAGTATTGATGGACGAAGGTCTAGAGTCTAAAGTGATCATGGTGAGTGCTGTGGGGCAGCAATCAGTGATCAATGAAGGGATAGAGCTAGGAGCATCTGATTATATTGTGAAGCCTTTTACGGCGGATGACTTAGTAGATGTGGTCAAGAAGCACATAGGTAGCTAAGATAGTTGTAGTACGTTTGAGATATTGGGTGTAGAACTTGCAACGTAGCTTTGCAAGCAGAGTGACCTTGAGCAAAATCTTACCATATTTGGTAGGATTTTTCCAATATACCATTGGTAGTGATTCGTCTTGCGGTTATTTAAGATGAATCATCCTGTATGAACTAGGGATTTGACGGGTAGTTACTTGTGTGAAATAATGTATAGAAACAAAAAAGGTCAGTATCTACTGACCTTTTTTGTTGTGTAATGGGTGAGAAAAACTCGCCTTACACGTCTTGCGGATCACTCCGTATTTCTGGGGGAGAGGTAGTAGATCACTTCGTTATTCAAGATTCATTGTTCGAAATTCGTGATTGTTTTTCATATAAAATAATCACCTATTGTGCGTCTTTGAGGTAATATTTAAATGATTGGAATAATGAATCTCGAATGCTCAATGTCGAATATTGATTTTTATCCCCAGAAATACCAACTGACCATTCTTACACTTCTAGGTATTGGTTTCTTTCTTACGTCATTGATGGCGGAAAGTCTATGGTCATATGTGTAGCTTTCTGATGATGCATTTTGAAGAAACTCAACTTTTTATGCCACTGTACTAACCGTGTAAATGCTACGCCTTTGATCTTACTGGTTTGACTAGATACGGACGTTTTGATACAGAATAACGTCGGGTTTGTTATATGAATTGGCGGAATAATACGCTGTTGGTTATCAGAGAGGTCGTTATTTTACACGAATTGTCATTTGAATTAATACTATAAAGTCAATGAAGTACGAAACGATAAAATATTTCCTTTTTTTCACCTGTCTCATACCCCAAATCCTAAGTGCCCAAAATACTTCCGTATGGAATCAATCTAGTGGTAACACAAAGCTTGAGTCTAAATGGGCGGGAATTCAAATTCATAGAAGTGAACTGAATAAGTCCGTGTTAGATCCGTTTTTGAGACAAGCATCTAGAAAAGGTGAGTCTCAAATTTCCTTTCTGGATCCCCATGGTAAAGAGATGGTATTTACCGTTCAGTCATCAAACCTAATGTCCAAAGGTCTACAGGGAAAATATCCCGAGATCAAAACCTTCAAAGGCGTCAGCTCCAAAGGCGAGCGCGTGCGATTTACGATCACCTCTGCCGGGATGACTGGCATTGTCTTTACCCAAGAGGGGACTGTGGTGATAGAGCCGGAGAGTTTTGAGAGTACAAGCTATGTGAGTTATTATAAAAATGAATATCTAAACGCTAACCACTATAGTGATTTTATTGTTGAAGAACTAGAGAACTCTTCACTTGAAAACTCACCAAGCTCAAGAGTATTAAGCAATGATGTTTTCAAGAAAGTGGCTATCGGAAAGCAAATGAAAAAGTACCGAATAGCGATAGCGGCAGAGAGCGGATACACCTCCCTCTACGGCGGTAAAGTAAAGACTATTGAAGCAATCGTGACGACCTTAGATTTTATCACTGCAATATTCGAAAAAGAGCTGGCGGTTACCTTTGAGTTAATCGCCGACAATGACCAGCTTGTTTACTCAGCCGGATCTGACCCCTATAAAGATATTCCTAAAGTTACTCAGCAGTTAAGAGTCTTCAATCAAGAACACCTGGATGAAGTAATCGGTTTTGATAATTACGATTTGGGCTTTCTGTTCACCTCAACAGGTAAGGGACTTGGCGCTCAAGCATCAGCTGGACATGTATGTAGACAGTTTAAGGCTGCCGCCATGGCTGATTTTAGCAGTTTCACAAAGAACCTTGGTGTTTCTTATGCTTCTCTCTATGTAGGGCACGAAATAGGACATCTCTTTGAGGCACTTCATAGCTGGTCTGGTAGATGTAGTGGTACCAGTTCTGTTGCTGAAGCCTCTTCGTTTACCATACGGGATGCTTATGAGCTGGGTAGCGGCAGTACCATCATGAGTTATGCGGGGTTCTGCGGAGATGCTGATATTGTGCCTTTGTCAGAAACGGGAGATTATTTCCATGCCATATCTTCAACGCAAATATTGCGCTATATCAATGAGGAGATCGCATCATGTGCCACGCAGGTAGAGACAGGCAATACGCCACCCACAGTACAAATACCAGAGGGAGGCTTTGTTATACCCATCAATACGCCCTTTGCATTAGAAGCAAATGGAGAGGATACTGATGACAATACCCTGACTTACTGTTGGGAGCAATTTGATCAAACATTAAAGCAAGAGTATTTGAAAGACCATGATTTTGGTCCGCTGTTGACGAGAGAAGAGCTGGAAGAAAATCCTAACGCTACACCAGAATTTATAGATGCGATATTGGCTCTGCAAGATGAACAGTTAGCTTCTGCGTTTGAAGGTGATGGCCCTTTGTTTAGAAGTTTTCCGCCAAGTCTCGAAAGTTTGCGGTACTTCCCTCAAATAGAGGAGGTGCTGGCTGGTGACCTTAGTTCCAATGTAGAGGTGCTGCCTTTCAAAACAAGAGATTTGAATTTTGTGGTGACTGTCAGAGACAATCTAGGCGGGGTGACTAATGAACTAATATCCTTTTCGTCTACTGATGTGGCAGGGCCTTTTGAGGTGACTTCAGCCTTTACCGAGCCTAGCTATGCTGGATTTAGCAATGTCAAGCTGGAATGGGATGTCGCCAATACGAACAACGCACCTGTCAACTGTCAGAATGTATCCATCCTATACTCGATCGATGGAGGAGAGAATTTTGATGTGACCTTGGTGCAAAGCACGGCCAATGATGGCTCTGAAATCATCAGACTCCCCAATCTAGCTACATCCAAAGCACGGATTATGGTCAAGGCTGTTGACAATGTGTTTTTCAATGTGAATGATACCAACTTTAGCGTGGAGCCTTCTGAGGTAGCTGTTCCTGAAGCCTCTACAGCACTAGTCGGGACTAGATTAAGCACTGCTAAAGTAGAGTTGACATGGGAAGACAACAGTGATTTCGAAGATGGTTTTATCATAGAAAGAAGCCATGGTGATGACAGTTTCGAAGAGATCGCCAAAACAACCATTGATGTCAATCGCTATGTGGACGAGACCATCAATGCGGGCAATAGCTATGCCTATCGAGTCGCAGCGTATAACATTGAAGGCACATCCGCTTATAGCAACACGATACAATTAGACGCCAATATACTCAGCATCCCAAATACAGATCAGCTCGCTATGCTATACCCTAATCCAGCACACGACGAACTGAACCTGTCTCCATCGCTGATCTATCAGGCCGAGCAGATCAGAGTTGTGGACCTGAATGGGAAAACAATGCTCCACTACCAAGTAGTTTCACCTATCGAGAAGATAGACGTGTCCTCCCTAAAACAAGGCATGTACCTGGTAGTCATCTCTACTCAGGATGGAGAGAGCTTCCGCAAGTTTTACAAGAAATAAAAGTACAACCAAGGTCTTCCTTACTACCAGCGAGGGAAGACCTTGGCTTTACGCTAAGTTTTATTAACCTCGTTTTAATTAGAAGTGGTTGATTTCCTCACCAGCGACTACTAATCTTGTACCTTAGTATACACATAGGTATACAAGATAGCATACGTACAGATGGAAACTGTAGAGGAGAAATACATTTTAGCACTCAAGGATGCTTTTAACAGCTATTCTAAGTTATCAGAAGAGTCATGGTCACGCATTCGGGAGATCATACGATTTCAATCCGTCAAAAAGGGAGAAACCATCCTCAGCGCTGGGCAGACGGCCAAGAATATTCACTTCATCTGCAAGGGTATCATGCGAACCTTTGCCGCAGATAGCCAAGGTAATATTTACACCAAAAATATCTTTCTAGAGCATAGCTTTCCTGCCTCCAAGGTGTCGTTACTCCTGCAGGCGCCTTCCTACATCGCCATAGATGCTTTAGAGGATGCTGTATTGATCAATTTTAACTTCGGGGCTTATAAGCAGTTGATGGAGGAGAATGAAGACATTAAGCGCTTTTACATCGCCTATATCGAGCAGAACTGGATCATAGACAAGGAGCAACGAGAGATTTCCATCGTCATGGAAAATGCCAGTGAGCGGTATTTGAAACTGCTCGAAAAACATCCTCTGTTGGATAAGCGCATTGCGCAGCATCATATCGCCTCCCACCTCGGGATCACTCCTACACAACTCAGTAGAATTAGAAAAGCACTAAAAAAGTAGCGACATCAACCTATGTAAATGCAATTGGTGATTGAATCCCTCATCATTGCAGCATGAATCAATATACATTATCACTTTTAGCCTGTGTTGGAGGGGTGTTTTTAGCGGCCCAAGGTGGCTTGAATGCGCATTTGGGCGTATTGCTCAAGCACCCGTTGTTGGCCTCCGTGGTGGCCTTTTTGAGTAGTAGTATTTTTGCGATAGTCATGGTGCTGTGTAGCGTCAGGACATTCCCTACCGTCCATCAACTGAAAGATGTACCCGTTTATTTATGGTGTACAGGAGGTTTTTTTAGTGTGGTGGGGATCAGCTTGTATTATTACACGATCCCTAAACTAGGCGTATCGACCATGATCTCTTTTGGGCTGTGTGGACAATTGCTCTTCGCCGTGGTGGCAGGGCATTTTGGATGGCTCAATCTACCCGTCGAACCCATGACCCTCCAACGAATAGCGGGTGTGCTAGCCATGATAGGAGGGATCTTTTTAATCAATTGGACATGAAAAACAAGACTAAGATAATCTATCAAAATATACATAACCTGACTTCTTTGTGGACAGAGGCGGGACGTTTCAAAAGCAGCTTTGTTTCTTCGTCAAGGTTCAATTATGTAGCATGTGACGATTTGCAGTGGCCCAATCGACTGTGGTTTCATGATGATTTGGATCAGGAATCACTAGAGCTAGCCAAAGAACATGTTTTCGCTGAATCCCCCAATCTCATTGTGCCCTATTGGGATATCTATGGCAGTGATTCGGAGCAACTATTAACGCAAAATGGCTTTGTCAAACTTTTTGAGCAAACGGGGATGTCTCTGAAACTGCATGAGCCCTATGAAGAACAAATCGATTTGAAAATCACGCGGGTCTCGACGAGAGAAGAGGCGATCACATGGAGCAAGCTCTTTTTCGCTGCTTTTGGGTATGAAATCCACCCTGATTTAATCATGCATACGCATGTTGAGATCAATTACTACATCGCCCACTATCAAACCCAAGCCATAGGTACGGCGATCACTTATCAGACCGGAGAGGTGACAGGAATCCATGCCATGGGCATAGCACCAGCGGGTAGGCGAAAGGGATTAGCAAACCAACTGATGAACCAGTTGCTCCACCTCGCTACAGAGGACAAGAGCCAATACGTCACACTGCAAGCCTCTGAGATGGGCAAAGGGCTCTATCTCAAACTAGGCTTTGCAGAGGAGTTCAAAATCAAAAACTACCGCTTGACAGATGACGGGTAGGGGCATCTATTGTTTAGGTCTCTGCCACAGAGAAAAAGCTTGATGAAATATGCAATGAATGGGCGTCCATATGATCCTATTAGGCACAACCTTTATGGGTGACAGCAGGGGCGTGTATGAACCACCTGTCTTGTGGCTTGACACTACAGGTGGTTCTACCATTTAGATATATATCTAAATATAAAAAGATATATATGTAAAGTAAAAAAGATATATATCTAAATCAATTTAGATATATATCAAAAGTATATCAAGTAAGGTGATTCGATGTGCTTAGTACTGTAGTGTCGACTTTACCCTGCCTTTGCTGGTGGGAGGGTATAGCGGAGGAGAGGAGAGTAGGATACCATTTGGAGGACAAAACACTGCAGGATCATCTTCTGATGTGCTTTTTTAGAACGTTCCGATTTCCCTGCATATGGGCATAAGATGGTAGGCTGTGTTGACGAAGTGGAGCATTGCGTATATAGCTGCGCTAGAGGCTACGTTGGTTTGACGGGGTACTCGCCATTTTAAAATGCCAACTAGATGAGCATGCTTTGTTTTAGGCGCTACTACTTAGCCATTATTTTTGCTCTTTCCGCTTAAAAACTGGACTCAGTTTTGTATCTGATCATGGAGAAGATTGTCTAGGCAGTGTTCGTTAACATAATCTCTTTTAAAAGTCCCGTTAAAAGCCGCTTCTGTTTGATTGTGGAGAGTAGGTAGGTGTAATACCGTCTTCTATCTGCCATGGTATCCTTTTTCTTATGTTTAGTAAGATGCTGCTTAGCACATTGATTATTGCTTTTTCACCCTCTTCTTTTTAACGATTAACTACTGAATTGCATAATTCAGGTTAAAATTACAGGTAGAACCAAAAGGACAATATCCAAAATCGTATGAATCGAAGAAAGTTTATAGGGCGTTCTGCAGTGTTGGCTGGAGCGAGTGTGTTGCCTTACCAAAGTGTAGAAGCCAGGTCTCAGCAGGGTGAGTTGCCCATCATTAAGCCTAAAGCCTTGGCAGTGGGGGATACCGTTGGATTGGTCACGCCAGGGAGTGCTTTAGTCGGGGATGCGGAAGCTAAGGCTGAAGCCAACATGAAGGCACTAGGCTTTAAGGTCGTCAAATCTAAGAACTACAATGTGAGAACGGGTTTTGTTGCGGGGACTGATCAGCAACGTGTCGATGACCTTCATGAGATGTTTGGCAATCCTGACGTGGACGGTATAGTCTGTGCGCGTGGCGGATATGGAACGGGTAGACTGTTACAGATGCTTGATTATGATTTGATCAAAAGGAATCCTAAGGTCTTGTTGGGGTTTAGTGATATTACAGCGTTGCATTACGCCATCTATCAACAGACCGGTTTGGTGTGTTTTCATGGGCCAGTAGCTTCTTCTGAATTTTCTATCCATACCACTACCGATGCGCAGCGGGTATTGATGGCGGGTGATCGTGCGGTCATCAAGCGACCACTGACTTGGGAAGAAAAGTCAGCCGAATCCTACCAGTACATGCGTTTGGTAGATGGAGTAGCGAAGGGGCAGCTGATAGGAGGGAATCTGAGTATCGTATGTTCCATGCTGGGCACGCCGTATGATGTGGACTACACAAACAAAATCGTCTTTCTGGAAGAGGTAGGAGAGTCCCTTTATCACGTGGATCGGATGTTGACCCAGTTGCTGAACAGTGGTAAGCTGGATGCGTGTGCTGGCGTGGTATTAGGCGTGTTTGCGAGCTGCAGGGCTAAATCTGGTGGAGTAGATGATGATCACTACGTGACGCTCACCAAAGTGCTAATGGATCGTTTGGGCGAGTTGAACGTGCCAGTGATTTATGGGCTACCGATTGGACATATCGATGACAATAGTACACTTCCAATAGGAATAGAAGCGAAGATGGATTCAAAAAAAGGTACACTGACCTTGCTAGAGACTGCGGTCTGCTAGTAGATCGATGTACCTTTCATGAGGAGCTAGTGTTTTATGCTAAAAAACTGCCTCAGCTATTTTTTGGACACTCGTTGATTTGCCCATCGAGTAATAGTGGAGTACAGGTACACCTCGCTCCATGAGCTCTTTGGATTGTTTGATACCCCATTCTATCCCTATTTCTTTTGCTTGTTTATTGTCCTTGCATTGCTGCAGTGCTTCACTTAGTTCTACAGGCAGGTCGATGTGAAAAATACTCGGTAGTATGGTGGATTGGGCTTTCGTAGCAATGGGCTTAAGCCCTGGGATAATTGGTACATTGATCCCCATCTCACGGCAATGATCTACAAACTCAAAGTATTTCTCATTGTCAAAGAACATCTGAGTCACGATGTATTCTGCACCCGCTTCTACTTTCTGTTTCAAGAAGTCAAGATCCATTTCTAGGTTGGGTGCTTCGAAGTGTTTCTCAGGATAACCCGCTACACCAATACAAAAATCAGTCGGTGTAGGATCGTCCAAACTGTCGTCAAGGTAGACTCCTTTGTTGAGTCCATCGACCTGATGTAGTAGGTCGATCGCATAGTTGTTGCCATCTTTCTGAGGGATGAATTTCCCTTCGGATTTGATAGCGTCTCCACGTAGCAAAAGGACATTGTCTATCCCCAAGAAATCTAGATCGATTAGCGCGTTTTCGGTTTCTTCCTTAGAGAAACCACCACATATGATATGCGGCACTGGATCTACATCATAGCGATGACGGATCGCTGCACAGATGCCTACTGTGCCTGGACGCTTGCGGGTTGTTTTCTTTTCTAGTAGCCCGCTCGGATGCTTTTTGTAGACGTATTCTTCTCGGTGGTAGGTCACGTCGATAAACGGTGGATTGAACTCCATCAAAGGATCGAGGTGATTGAATATGGTCTGTACGTTTTCGCCTTTTTTGGGAGGGATGATCTCAAGTGAAAAGAGTGTCTTCCCGTTGGCGTTTTTAATATGTTCGGTAACCTTCATAGGTTGTTTGTTAATCGTTATTCTTTAATAGGTAATAGGGCAAAACTAGGCATCATAAGCGAGATTTGGCGACAGCCATTTTTCTGCTTCCTCTAGCGTCATCCCTTTTCTCGCGGCATAGTCTTTTACTTGATCTTTTTCGATTTTCCCCAATCCGAAGTATTTCGAATGCTCGTTGGCGAAATAGAATCCACTCACGGATGAAGCTGGGTACATGGCGTTAGACTCAGTCAGGATGATACCTGTTTCTTTTTCTGCATTGAGCAGATCAAATAGAATAGGCTTTTCGGTATGGTCTGGACAGGCAGGGTAGCCAGGTGCAGGACGTATGCCTTTGTATTTTTCTGAGATCAGCGCATCGTTTTCGAGCGATTCATCTGGGGCATAGGCCCACAGTTCTTTTCTGACTTTGGCGTGCATCAGTTCGGCAAATGCCTCTGCCAATCGATCCGCTACAGCTTTGATCATGATGACATTGTAGTCGTCATGATCTTTCTCGAACTGCTCGATGAGTTTTTCGATCCCGATACCTGTGGTGACGGCAAAGCCCCCCATGTAATCTTGGCGACCTGAAGCTTTCGGCGCTACAAAATCAGCCAGCGATAGATTGGCGATGTTCTTTCCTTTCTTCCCTTGCTGACGCAAAAAGTGGAAAGTGGTGACTGCTTTTCCTTCGCGATCTGATATTTCTATGTCATCTCCGTTTGTGTTGATCGCTGGGTAGATACCGATCACGCCGTTGGCCTGTAGGCTTCTTTTGGCGATCACATCATCGAGCATCTTGTTGGCATCTTCGTAGAGCTTGGTTGCCTCGGTACCGATCACCTCGTCTTGTAGGATTTTAGGATACTTGCCTTTGAGCATCCACGTCTGGAAGAAGGGTGTCCAGTCGATGAACTTTCTGATTTCTTCTAATGGATAGTTGTTGAAGGTCTTGTTGCCGATGAACTTGGGCTCGGTGATAGGAGTGGTCTCCCAGTCAATCTGAAAGTGATTGGCTTTCGCCTCTGGCCACTTGATGTAGTTTTTATCCTTGGTCCTCCCCGCATGATTTTCTCGTGCTTCGAGGTATTCTTGTTTGGTTTTGGCGACAAAGGCCTCTTTCTTTCCGCTAAGGAGATCACCTGCGACAGGTACACTCCGTGACGCATCGAGGACGTGGATCACCGGGCCACTATAGCACGGGTCTACTTTGACAGCTGTGTGAATACGCGAAGTAGTCGCACCACCGATCAGTAATGGGTAGCTAGCGCCCTCTTTTTCGAGGAGCTTCGCAAAATCAACCATTTCGTCTAGTGACGGAGTGATGAGTCCACTTAGGCCTATGATGTCTGCATTGACTTCTTTGGCTTTGGCGAGGATCTTTTCGTTGGGGACCATGACGCCCATGTCTATGATCTCGTAGTTGTTGCAGGCCATGACTACTCCGACGATGTTTTTGCCAATATCGTGTACATCGCCTTTGACAGTAGCGAGTAGGACAGTCCCGGCATTTTTAGCATCGCCTTCTGCTTTTTCTGCTTCGAGGTAGGGAGTCAAATAGGCCACTGCCTTTTTCATAACTCTGGCACTTTTGACTACTTGAGGCAAGAACATTTTTCCTTCGCCGAACAGGTCGCCTACGACATTCATGCCGTCCATGAGTGGACCTTCGATGACGTGTAGGGGCTTGTCTAGCGACTGGCGAGCTTCTTCGGTATCCTCATCGATGAATTCCACGATTCCTTTGACAAGGGCGTGTTCGATTCTTTTGCCCACTGGCAAAGAACGCCATTCGTCGTTTTTCTTTTCTTTCTTTTCTGCACCGATAAAGGACTCTGCAAAGTCTAATAAACGCTCCGTCGCGTCATCTCTGCGGTCAAGTAATACGTCCTCGACATGTTCTAGCAGATCTTTCGGGATGTCGTCGTATATCTCCAACATGGCAGGGTTAACGATCCCCATGTCCATGCCTTGACCGATGGCGTGATAGAGAAATGCAGAATGCATGGCTTCACGTACGGGGTTGTTGCCTCGAAAAGAGAACGAGACATTACTCACCCCACCGCTGACGTGTGCAGCAGGGAGGTTTTCTCTTACCCAACGTGTCGCTTTAAAGAAGTCCATGGCGTTTTGCCTGTGCTCTTCCATCCCTGTAGCGACAGGGAAGATGTTGAGGTCAAAGATGATGTCTTCTGGCTTGAAATTAATCTTTGGACCAACCATCAGTTCATAAGATCGCTTGACGATCTCGACGCGACGCTCATAGTTGTCGGCTTGTCCATCTTCGTCAAAGGCCATGACGATTACGGCTGCTCCGTACTGCTTGACAAGTTTGGCCTGTCGGATGAATTCTTCTTCGCCGACCTTGAGACTGATAGAGTTGACTACAGACTTACCTTGGGTACATTTTAGTCCCGCTTCGATGATTTCCCACTTGGACGAATCAATCATGACCGGTACTCGTGCAATATCTGGCTCAGAAGCCATCAGGTTGAGGAAGTTGGTCATGGTTTCAGCTCCTTCGAGCATCCCTTCATCCATGTTTACATCGATGATCTGCGCGCCTCCTTCGACTTGGTTGCGTGCTACAGCGAGTGCTTCTTCGAATTTCTCTTCTTTGATGAGACGAAGAAACATCCTAGAGCCTGTTACATTGGTACGCTCGCCGACGTTGATGAAGTTCATGTCAGGTGTAACGACTAGGGGTTCTAATCCGCTGAGTTTCATCGGCTCGTATTCGTGCCACTTGTATTGGTACTTGCCAGGGTAATCGGGATGAATGATTAAGTCCATATATTTTTATTTAGTCGATGGTCTTTGGGTGTCCCCAATGCCATGGATTTATTCTTTTTTTTGAAACGGCTCTAGGTTTTGACTAAAGAGCTGGGTTATCACTGAGTTAGTAGTCTCGGTTCATATTTAGCAGCCAGTTCTGCGATGGCCTTGATGTGCTCAGGAGTCGTGCCACAGCAGCCTCCGATGATGTTGATCAGTCCATCGTCGAGGAACTCTTTGATCTGATCGACCATGTCCTCAGGCGTTTCATCATACTCTCCAAACTCGTTGGGTAGTCCGGCGTTAGGGTGTGCGCTGATGTTGAAGGTTGACTTACTTGATAGCGTACTGAGGTAAGGTTTCAATTCTCTCGCACCGAGTGCACAGTTGAGACCTACACTGAGGAGGTCTAAGTGTGATACAGAGATCAAAAAGGCCTCTGTGTTTTGGCCTGATAGGATTCTACCACTTGCATCAGTGATTGTACCTGATACCATGATCGGTATCTTGATGCCGCGCGCTTCGGCTATGCGGTCGATAGCCATCAGTGCTGCTTTGGAGTTGAGGGTGTCGGTGATGGTTTCCACGAGTAGGAGGTCTGCACCTCCGTCAAGTAGAGCCTTGGCCTGCTCGGTAAATGCCTCCAACAATTGATCGTAAGTGATGGCTCTAAACCCTGGATTATTTACGTCTGGAGACATAGATGCCAGCCGGTTGGTAGGTCCCATAGATCCTACGACAAAGCGTGGTTTGCTGGGGTCTTTGGCTGTGAATTCATCGGTTACTTCTTTGGCGATTTTGGCAGATTCGTAGTTGATACGGTAGACCCAGTCTTCTAGCTGATAATCAGCCTGTGCCACCCATGTACTCCCAAAGGTGTTGGTCTCTATGATGTCTGCACCAGCTTCGAGATAGGCAGAGCAGATGGCTTTGATGATGTCTGGCCGGGTGATGGATAGCAAATCATTGTTGCCTTTGAGAGGGACGGGATGATCTTTTAGTTCTTCGTTTCTGAAGTCTTTTTCTTCCAATTGATACCGCTGAATCATGGTCCCCATGGCTCCATCCAATATCAATATTCTGCTCTTGAGAATATCTCTAATGTTCATATCTATAGTTTAATCAACTACTTACCTAGAAAAATATCGTTCGATGAATACCTATCTTATATCCAGATATTCGCATCTAGAATGGGAGTTGGCACAACATCCAATATTGCGGCTATGGATATGTTGCCAAGATGTCTTCGGGCCCAGTCCCTCGATCTTTCTTGATAAGTGCTGCAAAGATAGGGCTTTTTGATAGAGTATCAAGGCAATGAGCTAAAAGCCCAAAGGTGTTTTGGTGCAGTTTAGTGAGGTTGATGAATTGTCCCTTTGTTTTGGGAGAATTCGTAATTCGTGGTGCAATTCAGCGCTGGTTTTTGAGGAATTTTATTTTATGACAAAAAGCAGGCTGTTGTCTGTTTATATCTCTTCTTTCCAGACCTGCCCACGGTTACCTTTGTATTCAATAGATGATCGAAAAAGTCATTAAAGTATACCGAACTATTCACTTAAACTTTTCATTATGGATAAAGCCAAAACTAAAATTGTTATCATGTTAATAGCTTACACAGTTGTCATGTTGGCCTTTATGCAAGTGTAAGATTTGTTCAAATGACATGAGGGAAATTCACCAATGAAGGTGAGGATCGGTTCTTATTCTAATGATAAATGATTATCCTTAGTGTAGGAATCGATCTTTTTATATAGAAAGAAATGGAGAAGATATCAAAGTTGAAAGTGGAACGTGTGGTACAAGAGACCCATGATGCAATAACTGTTTTTTTCAAACAACCGCTGTTCTGGAAGCTGAAGTATTCGGCAGGACAGTACTTGACTGCTCTAGTGGAAATAGGTGGTCAGATGGAGCGCAGGTGTTTTTCTCTCAATAGTGCTCCAGGTATAGAGGAAGAATTGAGTATCACGGTCAAGAGGTTGAACGATGGAGATGTGTCTAGCCAATTGTTTGAGACGGTCAAGGTAGGAAATAGGATCAAAGTGCTGCATCCGCAGGGAGAATTCACTGTTACTCCTGATCCTGAGAACAAACGCCATATACTTTTGTTTGGAGGGGGGAGTGGAATCGCACCACTCATGTCTATTCTAAAGACTGTTTTAAATCTGGAACCAAAGAGTATTGTCTCGTTGTTTTATGGTAATCGCGACGAAGAGTCTATTATCTACAATGAGGAACTGAAGGATCTCAAGTTTGATTTTAAGGATCGATTGAATCTGGTACATATTCTGGAAGATCCTGGGACAAAGCAGTCCTATCGAAAGGGCCGAGTAGAACGAGGGCAAGTCCCTGAGTTGCTAAAACTTGTCCCTAAATTCCCTTTTGGACATACCTATTGTTATATCTGCGGCCCCTCTGGTATGATGATAGAAGCAGAGGCAGGTTTGCTCATGTCTGGAGTGCCTCGTTCTAATATTTTTATTGAACGCTATAGCCAGCAGGTATCCATACATGAGGTACGGGCTAAGGGGGCTTTGGTTCAGAATCGAGATATTCGACTGATTCATGGAGGTGCCACGAATATGATTACGGTAAAAGCCAACCGAAGTATCTTAAATGCAGCATTGGATGAGGGGCTGGATCTGCCCTATGTCTGCAAAGATGGTATCTGCGGGGGCTGCAAGGCAGTATGTGAATCTGGCGAAGTGTATATGCCAAAAGATCATGTCCTAGACGAGTCAGAAGTCGCCCAAAACATGATCTTATCTTGTGTCAGTTATCCGGTCACCAACAATGTAGTAGTACGGATACTGGATGATCCCAAGTGATGCTATAGAATCATAGAATTCAGATTTAAGACTTCTTTACGATAATGTAAGTAACGGAGACTTGATCTGTGACCACCATGTCTGAGGGTTGGTAGCTGGAGGTGTTGCTGTCTGCCATGCTTCTCACCATATCAAACTCCATTGTTTTGGCCATGGGTTGTGCATTGTTTGCATAATGACTGATCTCCTTTACCCCTTTGATTTCATAGCCTGCTTGTAGAGACAGTATTTCCGCTTGTTCGAGTGCGTCTTTCATTGCTGCTTTGAGGAGTACGGTTCTGGTGAGTTCTTTTTGTGCCTCTGATAACTCGAAGGAAATCGAGAGGTTTGGTGCAGACGCTTTTGCTGTCGTGGTGTTGAGCACATTCAGAAGTTTTTTGACATCATAGGCGAATTTGACAACTAGGGTTTGACTCGCGATGTATTCTTCACCACTGACTTTTCCTTGGTTGTAGATTTTGCTTTCTCGGATGTTGAACTGTGACGTTTTGATTTCCTCTTCTTTAAAGCCCGATTTTTTGAGTTGACCGATGAGACTGTTGACTCTCGTATTCATGGTTTCTACAGCAGTGTCATAGTTCTTTTCATTGGCAGAGATTCGGTAGGTGAACACGGCTATTTGCGGATTGGTCGCTACTTCTGATTGACCTGTTACCTGTATGATTGATTCGGTTTGTGCCTGAGCCATCAGCCCGATGCTGAGACACAGGAGGGTAGTGAGTATATGTTTCATGATAATGTGTTTTTATTATGTGAGTTTAAACGTAAGAACCGTTCCTAAATGTTACCAGTCTCTTTTGGTGAGCAATAAGTATGAAATACCAATGAATGCTAAAATCCACGCTACAGCATAGTTCAATTCTGTCATACTGATATAGGTTTGGACTTCTTCTGGGTTGAGCAGGTTGATAGGGCTTTGGATCAGGTTATCCAGTGCATTAATAGGGAGCAGCTGTATCAATAGCCCCTCTCCATCTAGAAATACCCAGCCAAAGAACGGTTCGAAAATGATGCTGTAAGCCAAGACAAACATGACGCTCATGACTGATTTTTTGATCCAAAAAGAAGCAGCCATCGCAAAGCACAAGTAACCGAAAATCTCGATGAAGTATGCCCCCACAAAACTGAGTTTAGAAAAAATAAGCTCGGTCTGGTTCTCAGAGTATTGGAATCCAAAATATAGACTAATCAGGAATAGTGCGATAGTAGCTATCGTCGCGAGGGCAGTGATCAGGATGAGTTTGGATACTAGAAAACGTGCTGGGCTCAACCCATCAATGATGTTTTGGCGCAGGGTACGAAACGTCACTTCGTTGCTAATATTAAAGATGATAATAACGGCGAGTAGCAGACGTACAAATGACCCAATATAGCTCATGTTGTGCCAGATGCCAGGGAACTCATAGATCGTGATCTGCGGAAAATCCTGAATCTCCTGATTGGAAGTGAACTCATAACTAGCATTCATCAGGATGGATCCTGTAGATAGTATGACGTAGGTAGCACCTATGTAGATCAGTAGCAGTATCCAAAAGGTCATGTTGGATTTGTTTTTGATCCATTCGAGTTTGATGAGATTAAGCATGACTGGCGAGTATTTTTAAAAATTCTTGTTCTAGGTTTCCTTGTTTGCGCAGGATGTGTGTGGGCGTGATGTGGTGCTCCTGCAGGTGCTGCATAATATAGCTGGTAGAGACCTCATGCTCGACTTCTAGTCGGTAGAACGAGCCGTCACGATTGATTGCCAGGACACCTTTGATGTTGCGGAGTACCTCTTCGAGTTGTGTCATATCGTCAGCACCTACCTCTATGGTGATTTTCTCTCCTTCGATCTGCTGTATGCTGCCTTGGTGGAGGAGTTTACCTTCTTTGAGTATCCCAAAATGACTACAGACCTTTTGTACCTCAGAGAGCAAGTGGCTGGCTAGGACGATGGTCTTGCCTGAGTCGGCGATTTTTTGGATAATCTCACGAATCTCTACGATGCCCGCTGGGTCGAGACCATTGGTCGGTTCGTCGAGGATAAGGACTTCTGGGTCTGCGAGGAGTGCCGACGCGATAGCGAGGCGTTGCTTCATCCCGAGCGAGTAGGTCTGGAATTTGTCGTGCTTTCGCGGGAGAAGTCCGACGGTTTCTAGAACGATGTTGATACGGTCATCGCTACAGTTTTTGATTTGAGCGACAGCTTTTAGGTTCTCCACCGCTGTGAGATAGGGGTAGAAACTGGGTTGTTCTAGGATAGCGCCTATCTTTTGTCTAGATGTAGCGCTGGGTTGCTGGCCAAACCAAGAGAACTCGCCTGCGCTGGGTTGGAGTACGCCTAGGATCATCGCTAAGGTAGTAGTCTTGCCACTGCCGTTGGGGCCGAGCAGACCGAACACCTGTCCGGAACTGATCTCTAGGCTCAGTTGGTTGACCGCAGTTCTAGAACCAAAATGTTTTGTGAGATTTTTTGTCTGAAGAATGGACATCTATGCGTTTTTTACGTTTAGTTGTTGTGTTAGCTAAATTATTACAAGCGCAAGGAACAATTCATGGTTTGAATTGATTAAATCTAAAAAAGGAGGAATAATGAGTGAATTGAAGTGTGAAGATGGTGTCTGCGAGGTGCCTTCTCAAACAACAAACCCATCAGCTACTATAATTCAAAACCCAATAGATAAGCCCAAACTGTTATATTTTGGCGACCCGATGTGTTCGTGGTGTTGGGGTGTAGCCAATCATTTGGATGCTCTGATAGAGGAGTTTAGCGATAAACTGTCGTTCGAGTTGGTCTTGGGAGGTTTGCGTCCAGGTGGTGGAGAAGAGTGGAATGAGGAGTTTAGAAACATGCTCCGTACACACTGGGAGCATGTACATGAAGCCTCCGGTCAGCCTTTTGATTATAGTTTTTTCGAGAGGGATGCTTTTGAGTATGATACAGAGCCTCCCGCTCGTGCAGTGAGAGTGGTGCGAGATATCGCACCAGACAAGGAGTGGGAGTTTTATAAGTTACTACAGGAGATGTTCTACGCTGAGAACCAAAATATACTGGATCCAGTGGTTTTGGAACGCGCCTGTACCGAACTAGAAATAGACTACTTGGCATTTGAGCCACTGTTTGAATCAGAGGGGTACAAGCGACTGGTTTATCAGGATTTTATCCGCTCACAGCAGTTGGGGGTGCGTGGCTTTCCTGCCATCGTGATCCAAAAAGGAGAAGAATATATCGCCGTGACTATGGGCTATTCGGATTTGGAAACCATGAAACAACGAACGGTTCAGATATTGGCGGATTGATTTTGCCAGTGATCGAAAAAAGGTAGAAATTACAGAGGCTCTTAGGAGTCTCTTTTTTTTGAACCAAAACAATCTACAATATGGATATTGAAAATATGGATGTAGAAAAATCCATTTCACAACTATACGAATTAGGTGTGAATTATGCGCCTAAGTTAGTGGGTGCTATTCTTGTATTGATCATCGGATCATGGGTGATCAAAGCTCTAGTGTCTGCTTTATCCTCTCTCATGGACAAGCGTGACTTGGATCCGTCATTAAAAACCTTTATCAAGAGTTTTTTACGTATCGTTTTACGGATTATGCTGATTATCAGTGTGCTCGGTATGGTGGGAGTGGAAATGACTTCTTTCATTGCACTGTTAGGTGCAGCGGGTGTTGCCATTGGTCTGGCACTGTCGGGTACCTTGCAGAATTTTGCAGGGGGAGTCATGATTTTGCTATTCAAACCATATAGAGTGGGAGACTTTATCGATGCGCAAGGCTACATGGGTACAGTCAAGGAGATTCAGATCTTCAATACCATCCTAAAGACGCCAGATAATAAAACGATCATCATCCCCAACGGTGGACTAGCTACTGGCTCGATGACCAATTTCTCTACTGAGCCTCGTCGTAGGATTGATTTTGCCTATGGGATAGGGTATGGTGATAGCGTAGACAAGGGCCGTGAGGTGCTCCTCGGGCTAGCGAATGCGGATACCCGTATTATCCAAGAAGAAGGTCTTGCACCGCAGGTGATGCTGGACTCACTCGGCGATAGCTCGGTCAACCTGAAGCTGCGTGTCTGGGTAGAGTCAGGTGACTATTGGAACGTTTTTTTTGAAATGAACGAAAACGTCTACAATTCATTCAATGCACAGGGACTCAATATTCCATTCCCACAAATGGATGTGCATGTGCATAATAAGTAAGGGGTATTTAGATTTTTACAATAGACAACTGTCTAAAACCATGGTGCATCGATCCATGGTAGTTTAGTAAAGACCTTAGCTGCTAGCTATTTACCTAGCAGCTAAGGTCTTTTTTTATAGAGTAGTGTCTTCTTCAGACTCCTCTACGGGAACAATTACCCTGTGAGCTCCTCCAATCATGAAATAACCCACAGCTCCATTGCTAATGTTGGTGCGTAGGTTGGCAGGAGGGCCTGCAAATGGATCGACATCTCCGAAAGCTTCTGCCTCTAAGTCGTAAATAAAGAGGGTTGCCTCCTTACTAATGGAATAGATCTCAAGGACAGCTTCATCATGAAGAAAGAAAGGTCTATCTGACGAAGTGACGCTCACATCCAGTTGATATTCTCCATCAAAAAAGCGATCATGTGTGGTGTCACCATTGCTGATACTGTCTCCGGCAAGGGATCCCTTTAGATAATCTACGAGGTAGTATCCGTCACCTAAGCCTAGAGAGTCTTGGAAACTGAAGGTGATCCGATAAGTATCCTCATCGTAGGTCTCGTCATCAAATATGCTTTCGAAATCCACTATTTCTGCAAAGGGGTTTTCGATCTGTGGGCATACACGCATCTGTTCTCTCGCGGTGTAGGTCTCTCCATCTAGGAGGATAGTGAGTGTGTAGTAGTTGCCTAGTCTTGGTTGCCAATCCTCGGATAGGTAGTATTTGCCATCTTCTTGCTGAACCAGCTGTATATCTTCTACTTCATCATTTAGGGTTACTATGGCATCAGTGACATGATCTATCTCTTGTTCACCGAGGTAGTTGACCGTACGGCTCAGTTCTATGTACTGTGGTTCGTCCAGGTCTGTGATCCACGCCTCTACGGCCAGTTTGGGATTCTCCGCATTCAAGTCTAAATCTATTCTGTCGTAGAAACATGACGTCATGGTACATGCCAGTGCTAGTGCTATGATTGTGTTTTTGATATTGCTCATGGGATTAAAATCTAACGTTGTAGGTTAATGAAGGAATGATTCCGAATATGGCACTCTTTTCTGCATAGGTTACGGTAGGGTTGTCTGCTTCTTGTTTGAAACTGATCGTGAAGGCATTTTTCCTATTGTATAGGTTGTAGACACTAAATACCCATTCTGATTGAAACCGTCTGTTATCATTCTTTTTACTCTTCAAAGTCACAGATGCATCCAATCTATGGTAATCGGGTAGACGCTCACCGTTTCGTTCGGAGTAGACAGGTACTGCAGCACCACCGTAGTAGTAGCGACCGGTTGGGAAGGTCACTGCGCCCCCTGTAGAGTAGACAAAGCTACCACCTATGGATATGTAGGGCGTGATATCGTACACACCTACGATAGAGAGATCATGCGGTTTGTCAAATTTGGCATTGTACCAGTTGCCCTCGTTGATCGTGGGTATCTTCTTCTCCGCTTTGGATAGCGTATAGCCTATCCAACCAGTCAACTTGCCTACATTTTTTCGGAGCAAAAACTCTACACCATAGGCTCTCGCATCTCCAACTCTGAGTTCGCCTTCCAGGTTTTCGTTGAAGAGCAATTCTGCGTGATCCTTAAAATCAATAGAGTTTTGGAGGTCTTTGTAGTATACCTCGATGGATGCCTCGTAGGTGTTTTGCTTGAAGTTTTTGAAGTAGCCTATGGAGAATTGGTCTGCCAACTGTGGTTTGATCTGCTCTGTGCTCGAAAACCAAATATCGAAGGGAGAGGAGAAGTTACCGTTAGAGGCCAACTGTATATATTGTGATGTACGGTTGTAGCTCGCCTTAAACGAGCTAGAGCTGTTGATTTGATAGCGAGCAGCTATCCGCGGCTCAAGGTTCCAGTAGCTGTTGTAGGCGCCTTTGTTATGCTGTACCGTATCCGAGATCTCGTAGTTTTCATCAAGGGTATAGACTTCCTGAGGTCCTACGTTTTGAAAATTGGAGAGTCTGAGTCCATAGTCCAGTTTGATTTTTTTGCTGACGACCTGTTCATTGCTGATATATGCTGCCGACTCATAGGACTTGTTCTTTTGAAGATTGTGCGTGTCTTTGGTACCATCTGCTTCGTAGGTTTCGATATTGCCTGGAGCGATGGCGTGCTGTATGGTCTGTATACCAAATTTCAATGTGTTGTTGGGGTTTAGATAGGCGCCAAAGTCCAATTTTACACTATGTTCTTGCAAATCAGAATCCCATAGAAACTCGGAGACTTCTTGATCGAACTTGAGGGCATAGTCATAGTTACTATAGTAGTAGGTCAAGTTAGAAAAAAGCCGAGGACTGAAGAGGTGGTTCCATCTCATCATGGCAGTAGAGTTTCCCCAGTCTACATTGATATTCATATCACTACCGATATCCGTAGCGATGACATCTCTACCAAAATAACCTGATGCAAACAATCGGTTGTTGTCATTGATACGGTAGTTGGCTTTGGCGTTGAGATCATAGAAATAGAACTGCTGACTACTGTTTATTTCCTTGCCTTGTACCCAATTGGACACTTTGGCAAAGGTGTCTAGGTAGGATCTCCTGCCTGCGACCATGATAGAGCCTTTAGGTGTAATAGGACCTTCCACACCTAGTCGAGTCATCATGGTGCCGATACCTCCTGCTGCTGTCCATCGTTTTGAGTTTCCATCTTTCATCCGAATGTCTAGCACAGAGGACAGACGCCCACCGTATTGTGCGGGGATGGCTCCTTTATAGAGCTTCATGTCCTTGACCGCTTCAGGGTTAAATGCCGAAAAGAAACCCAAGAGGTGCGAGGCGTTGTAGATAGGCGCCTCGTCTAGTAGGACTAGGTTTTGATCGACATTGCCCCCTCGTACATAGAAGCCTGACCCCCCTTCACCGACTACTTTGACACCTGGGAGTAGTTGGATCGTCTTGATGATGTCTACCTCACCGAATAGCGCAGGTAGTTTTTTTGCCACATCGATACTCACCTCATCAGCTCCCATTTCGGTAGAGGTGATATTGATATCCTCTTCTCTGCTGGCTAATACGACGACCTCTTCCAAAACTTCTTCATTCTCTGATAGTTCGAATTTTTGCGTTTGGTTGGAGGAGAGATCAATGGTGACAACCTGTTCTTGGAAGCCCACGAAACTACAACTAACCTGATAGGTTCCCTCTGGTAGAGTCAGTGAATAGAAGCCATAGACGTTGGTCACCACACCGAGGGTTTGTCCTACGATCCGTATGGTCGCACCTATTAGATCTTCTCCAGTCTGTGCGTCGGACACTTGTCCACTTAGCGTGTATTTGGTTGGATTAACTGTGCGTGACGTCTTCTCTTTTTTCAGAATGAGAATTTGTTTTCCGACGATTTGATAGTCTGTACCTGTCGCATCAGCTATGGCATCCATGACCTCAGTTATATCCAGTTTTTCTGTATAGGACAGCTTGACAGTACGCTGCATGTCCAGCGTACTTTCTTCGTAGGCTACATTCATGTCCGTGTTTGCGATGAGCTCATGTAGTACAGTACCTACTGTCTGGCGTGAGCGGTCTATAGAGACAGTAAGCTGTCCTATATCATCTGCTTGGCTCAGGGCTATGTGGCTTAGACTCATACCCAGTAGGCATAAGCACATACTGATGACTCTAACGGATAGTGTTAATTGATTATTCGATTTGAAAAACATGCGATAGTGTTATTTTTTGGCTAGTGTGATGGTATTATTTTGTTGTGTTTTTTGGAGACCGTACAGATTGCAGATCACTTGTATGGATTCTTCGGCTGTCATTCTTTCGAAGGTTGCGGTTAGTCTTTTGCTTAATATGTCTTCATCTGTGATGATGATTTCTAGATCATAGTAGTCACTAAGCATTTTTTGAACATAGTCTAGGTCGTTATTTTCGAAGAGAAGAATACCAGATTTCCAGGCTAGGAAGTTGGGGTCCATACTGGTTTTGACTGGTAGAAGTGTATGAGAAGTCAAGATTGCATGTTCATTCTTGACTAGCTCTATGCTTTGGTCGGGTTTCTTCAGTGTCGAGTAGGCTACTTTTCCGCTGGCCACCGTTAGACTCTCATTCCTTAGGTCTCCATGAGAGTTGATATTAAACGAAGTGCCAAGTACTTGGATCTGTGCGTGGTTGGTCTTGACAATGAAAGGTTTTTGTTCGTCCCGAGTGACCTCAAAGAAAGCTTCTCCGTCTAGGGTAACCTCTCTCGTCTCTCCACTGAAATCTCCATAAGAAATCGTTGTGTGCTTGTTGAGCCATACATGTGTACTGTCAGGAAGGTAAGTGGAGTCTGTGAAATTAGTCGTCTCAAAGTGTGTTTGGCCAGTGAGTAGGTCTGTGTTATGCCGCAGAACTGTCCATGCCAGACCTAGCGTTACTGCTAACATAGCGGCCACTTTGTAGATCCATGCATAGCTTGTGTGCTGGCGCTGCGGTGTATCGATCTGAGATAGGATGCCCTGCCAGACTTGCGCTGAGTCAGACTGGATGTGCTGTAGAAACTCCGCATCTCTCAGCTTGCTATCCGCACTCTTTGTTTGCCATAGCACTTTGGCTTGTTCGTATTGGGTCTGGTTGGTCTCGCTTTTATCGAGCCAATCCTGCCACTCTTGTTGTTCTGAGGGAGTCAGTTCTCCTTTAAGTTGTTTGGCGATCAGTTGCCAATGATGATCCTGCATGGGGTCAATAGTATATGGTTTTCATATATCAGTAACCTGATCAGGAGACTACCCTAGTGAAAAGGTGAAAAAAGAGTCAAGATTTTTATAACCAAGAGCCTAGAAGCAAGATTCAAGACATTGATAAGTAAACTATAGGAATAGCATCGCAAATAATAGAGTGAAAAAACCCATGCTGGTAAGGTTCCTTTTGAGTGTTTTTAGGGCTTTGCCCATGTGGTATTCTACCGTTTTGAGGGAGATGTCTAGGTGCTGAGCGATCTCTTGATAGGAGAGCTCGTCTTCTCGACTCATCAGGAAGACTGCTTTGGTCTTGTCTGGTAGAGCGGAGAGAGCTAGTGCTATGCCTTCCTTGAGATCGGATGAGTGTATGGCCATGTCTGCTGTGTGGCTGGAAGCTGGATCAGTTAGATGATCGATCTCTATGGTTTCTTGGTTCATGCCTCGTTTGAAATAGGTGTAGCAGCGGTAGCGTACCGCTTGGACGAGATAGGGTCTGAAACTCCCTTCTATATGGAAGCTGCCTCGTTTGTTCCAGATGGAGATAAATACATCCTGAGTGAGCTCTTCGGAGACTTCTTTGTTTTTGGTCAGGGTATAAGCGCAGCGTATCATAGCAGCAAAGTGCTCGTCAAACAATTGGTTGAGTGCATGGACTTCTCCATTGTTTAATTCGTCAATGAGTTTTGATTCAGCAGCGGTAGGCATGCCGCGAAGATATAAGAAGGTAGTCGTATTGTTGTCCATTGTGACATTAACAGTTGTTTACATTATTTATAATGTAGAATAGAAAGGGGAAGGTGTAACGGGAATGAAGGGACTATTATTTTTCGTAGGAGGGGTATGGTTGTCTTTTGTCGTGTATTGGAGATTTCGAAATGAGTTATGATGGGGGCAATTACAGTGATATAGGATTTGTATCAGGACAAGGAACAATATCACACATGTAAGTCTACCAGTGTGAATGCGAGAGTCACGCAGAACGAGTCTATTTTCGGTTGAGACAGGAGGATTATGATGGAGTCTTTGAATATAGTCCTGTAGTCAGAGTTGATCGAAGGGATGTAGGTAGTCCATATTTGATTTATCCTAATCCTACCACTGGAGGTGTTACTTGGCAAGGATTTGTTGGTGGGTGTTGAATGTGACTGTATTCTCTTTGAGCGGCAATCAAGTTTGTGTAGTATCAGAGACTACTGAAGGGGTGCAGGTTCAGATCAGCCAGTGTCTGCAGTATCAGGTCAACGGAAAGTATATTATGCAGTTTCAAAGTCCTACCGATCGTTACCAAACCTTGTTGATTAAGGGTTAACTCTGATAATAATGTCGTTAGATGGTTAGGTTGCCTACTGGTTCATCTTTTTTTTGATCCCAAAAGCGATCACTATGACTAGGCATCCACCTAAAAAAGAAACCACGAGATTGAGTGTCAATAGCCCCGTATGAACTGTCCCGCTAGCCATGATCGATAAGGGGTCAAAGCCCAGTCTACCCAGCGACTTGATCAGGAAGATACTGCCAAATACCCCAGCGATGCTATTGCCCGTCAGTCCAAAGTCGTAGCGAGGCATTAAGTAGCACAGCGAATGTGCGCCGATGATGCCACAGATGATGCTGAGTAGTGAGATAGAGGTCTCTGTCATAGGAGAGTTGGAAAGTAATAAGGTTGAAAGTGACACATGGCAAGCAATGGTGTAGGCAGATACCTGTCAAGGATAGGTCTCTGATGGCTAATGCTTGTAGATTCCTTTGTGATCAATGTCCATAGTCCATGTCATCGATTTTTCCTCCCAGTAGTTTCTTTTGGACGATGGTGTATACGGCCAATAGGATGATCCCGATGATCATCCAGCCCGCGGCGACTGATAGCCCATAGGCTGAAGTAGTCGTGTTGTAGATGGTGAGCGAGTCATTGAGTGTATTGGTAGAAGGTAGGATCACGGGAAATATAGAGGCCAAAGAGGAAGTAATACCCCCTACGATGATCATCGACGAGCTGCAGAATTTCCACCAGTAGGTAGGAGCGAAGAATTGCCCTGCGATCCCTGCCAGATACAGTAGTGGAAATATCAGAAACATAGGGTTGTCAGCGAAGTTGCCAAAGGGGCGTGGGTTGATGACATGCCATACTGCTAATGAGAATATGGTGAGTGCAATCAGTACCCAGGTCAGGCGTGAGACGATGCTTTTGAGTTTCTCGTTGATAGACGAGTTGGTCTTGAGACGTATCCAGTTCGCACCATGTATCGCCAGCGTGACCACAGCAATGATGCCGATGATAATAGTGAACCAGTCGATCACACCAGGGTGTGTACCAGAGGGACTAAAGCTGCTGTTCCATAATGGGAGAAAAAAGTAGTGTGCTTCGTAGGTCGAGACGCCATTCTCTACTCCGCCGAGGTTGACACCACGGACGATATTACCTAGTCCTACACCGAAGAACAGCGCCATGAGTAGACTCGATATCCCGAAGGATTTGTCCCAGATGCTCTTCCATATCGGGTAGTCGAATTGCCCTCGCAGTTCTAGCCCAATCGCTCGAAAGATAATGAACCATAGTACGAGAATCAGCGGTAAATAAAAACCACTGAAAACCGAGGCATAGAATGTAGGAAATGCCATGAAGAGCAGTCCGCCTCCTGCGACGAGCCACACCTCATTCGAATCCCAAAATAGTCCCGCTGCTTTGGCTATTACTACCTTGTCTTTTTCTTCTTTGGCAAAGAATAGATGTATAATACCCGTCCCGAAATCATACCCATCGAGTATGAAAAAAATTGAAAGAACGATCGCAATGATGATATACCAGAAAATCTCCATGATTAGTGTTTTATAGGTTTAGGACCAGCGTGGATCGCTTTTCCGACGAGGAGTAAAAATAGGAGACCGAGCAGCATATACAGCCCGACAAAACCTAGCAAGGTAAACAGCGTGTTGCCAGAGGATACAGTAGGAGAAATCCCCTCTACGGTTCGTAAGAGTCCGTAGACGAGATAGGGTTGCCTACCTAGTTCTGCAACGTACCACCCAGTGATATTGGCGATATATGGAAAAGGGAATAAGAACATGATCACCCAGAGTAGCGGTGCAAAACTGTAAAGTTTTTTGCGCCATAGGAGAAAGGCGGCTAGAGCCATCACACCTATGAATATAGTACCCAGTCCGACCATCATATGGTAGGAGTAGTAGAGTGCGGGGATATTGTCGGGGAGTTCTTCCTTGTCGAACTCCTCCATGCCTTTGATCTCTTTGTCCCACTCTTGATAGGTGAGGAAACTGAGAATGTTAGGGACGGCTATTTTGTTGTCGAGTTTCTTTTCTACCATATTCGGTTGACCTATGAGAACGATCTCCGCACCACCTTCTTCGGTCTCGAAGATTCCTTCCATAGCAGCAAAGGCTGCGGGTTGATATTTGACGACATTCTTGGCATTCCAGTCGCCAGTAGGAAAGGCGACTAACAGACTTGATGTCAGTCCGAATATGACGCCTGTCTTGAGGAATAGTTTGCCGTATTCTTCTTCTGTTTTACTGAGTAGGTAGAATGCTCCGATACTCGCTACGACGAAGGATGAGGTCACGACAGAGGCCATCTGGTTGTGCAGAAAGGCTGGCAATAGCCAAGGATTGCTAAACAGTGCAGAGAAGTTTTCAAGAACGAACTTGCCATTGGCGAGCACCTCATAGCCTACGGGGTGTTGCATCCATGCATTGGTCGCAAGGATGAAGTAGCCACTTGCCCAAGACCCTAAGAAGACGAGAAAGCCTGTCAGTAAGTGTAGTTTTTGTCCCATCAGTTTCTCTCCGAAAATGAATAATGCCAAAAAAGAAGATTCTAGGAAGAAGGAGAAAGTTCCTTCCATAGCAAGTGTCTGTCCGATGATGCCTCCAGTCAGCTCGGAGAACTTGGCCCAGTTAGTCCCGAACTGAAACTCCATCGGGATGCCTGTTACGACTCCCATGGTGAAATTGATGGCGAAGATTTTCATAAAGAAGCGTGCTGCGTCGTTGTATTGTTCGGTCTTGGTACGCAGATACTGCCACTTGAAGTAGACGATGATGAGAGATAGCCCCATGGTCAACTGAGGAAATAGGTAGTGAAAAGTGATAGTGAATGCAAATTGCAGCCTATCGTAAAATATCATGTCTTCCATGGGCGGGAGGGTATAGGTGATGATTGGGTGAGGTATCCGTGTGCTGGATTTGGATGTTTTGAGTGTGGTGATTGGGACAAAGTGAATTCGGATTTATTGTGTTTTCTGAAGCTAAATGAGGAGCTTCTAATCGGATATAAAGTTAGCAAATCACGCTTATCTCACCACTTTGTGGACGCGAAGTTTTATCGTTTATTCATGATTTGTATCATCTTATCAATCGTCATTCACTGATGCGATATAGGAGTTGTCGGAGTGTGACGATAATGAGAAAGAGGGAGGTGGTTTCAAAACAACTTCCCTCTTTTTGGGAATCTTACCGCGCGTTGAAACCGCGCAGTTTGATTTGTGTGAGTTTTCGTTTGGTATCTTGAGGGAAGTCGCCCTTCATCATCCAGTCATAGTAGCCTGATTCTGCACGTAGTACCTCTTCGACGGGGCGATTGCGGTGTTTACCAAAGTTGAACACTTCTACACCGTCATTGTTGAATACAAAACGGCCTGCTAGATCCACCATGTTAGACGCGGTGATGTTGTGAAGACTGTCCATATTATTTTCAACGATACCGAGTTTTTTACCTAGTGCATCTACTACCTCTTGCCCATTGTA
Source organism: Reichenbachiella agariperforans (assembly GCF_900142205.1). Taxonomy (GTDB): domain Bacteria; phylum Bacteroidota; class Bacteroidia; order Cytophagales; family Cyclobacteriaceae; genus Reichenbachiella; species Reichenbachiella agariperforans. Next base: position 753,966 of record NZ_FRAA01000001.1, on the reverse strand, counting down.
TCGTTCGACTTGTGCCTTGATGACGGCTGCTGTAGCGAGTGTGTCCGCTTCTGCACCATGTGCGCCTTCTAGCTCTTGATCGCAGTAGAACTTGTAGGCTGCGCTAAGTGTTCGCTTTTCCATCATATGAAAAATCTTTTGCGCATCCACAAACTTTCTGTTTGAGGTGTCAAAATCCACCCCCGCTCGCAAAAACTCTTCGACCAAAAGTGGTATGTCAAATTTGAGGCAATTGAAGCCTCCTAAATCTGCTCCTGCTAGGAATGCTTCGAACTCCTTGGCGACTGATTTGAAAGTTGGTGCATCTTTGACGTCTTTGTCGTAGATGCCGTGTATCAAACTGGACTCTATAGGAATGGGGATTTCAGGATTGATTCTTAGTGTTTTGATGATTTGCTCATTGTCTGGGAGGATCTTGACAATTGATATCTCCAAGATGCGGTCTTGTGAAACACTGGTGCCCGTTGTCTCCAGATCGAATATGGCCAACGGGTTCTTTAATTTTAAATTCATAATTGCTGTCTGTTGGTTAGCTCAGTAGGTTGTCTGCTAGTTCGGATAAGTTGAGGCCGCCGAAGTTGCCAGAGCTCATCATGAGCAGGTCATGATTCTTCCAGTTTTGCTTGTTTAGATAGTTTTTTAGTTCGTCACTATCTGTGAAAACCAAAAGATTTTTCTCGTTGAAAAAGGCTTTGAGTTCATCTGTACTTAAGACTGTGTCTCCTTTTGCTTCCAAAGTAGCTTTGTTGTAATAGACGATGGCCGTGTCCGCATATTTCATCTTGTCTGCGTAGTTGGGGAGATATTCTTTGTTGAGACTGCTAAAGGTGTGGAGCTCAAAACAAGCGGTGAGTTTGCGATCGGGGTGTAATTCGTTGACTGCATGCACAGTCGCTTTTACTTTGGATGGCGCATGCGCGAAATCCGAATAGATGGCAGAGCTGTCGTTGGCCTGGACCAGATTGTTTCTTTTCTCAGCTCCCTCGTAGCTTTGAATCGCTTCATAGAACTGCTGATCGGTCACGCCTAACAAGTCTAGTAGCTTTCTTGCACCTTCTAGGTTTTGCATATTGTGCTTTCCGAATACTTTGAGCGGATGCTCACCGTCCAAAATGAATTGGCCATTTTTGACTTTGTATTTCGGTGTTTTGTATGGAATCGCCCGAACGTCATCTCTTTCTTTGCTACCAATGATCATCGCCATACGATCATCCTCGCAGTACAGTAGTGAGCCAGCTTTAGGAGAGCTGTCTGCGAGTAGTTCGAACTGCTCGATGTAGCTATCTGCTGTAGGGTAGACATTGATATGATCCCATTCTGTACCACTGATGAGTGCGATATGATGATCATATTTTAAGAATTTTGGAGACTGATCTAGTGGAGATGTGAAATATTCATCCCCTTCTATAACGATAATCGGGGCATTGGATAGTTGTATGGTATTGTCTATGCCTTTGATTTTGGCACCTAGGAGGTAGTCACATGGCTTGTTGAGGTAGTTGAGTACATGCACAATCATCCCGGTGATGGTAGTTTTTCCATGGCTGCCAGCGATCACGATGCGCTGTTTGTGTTCGCTTTGTGATCTGATGAACTCAGGGTAGGATAGTATGGTGAGTCCCAAATCCTGAGCCTTTTTGAGTTCAGGATTGTCTGCTTTGGCATGCATGCCGACGATGACAGTATCCAGGTCTTTGTGGATGTTGGCTTCATCCCATCCTTCAGCAGGTAGGAGGTTGTTTTGTTGAAGATTAGATAGCGCAGGGTCATAGATTTTGTCATCTGATCCTGTGACTTTCGCACCTGATTTTTTCAAGGCTATGCCTAGGCTGCTCATGACTGCTCCGCCAATCGCGATAATGTGTATGTTGTTGAAGTTACTGTTCATGCTACTAATTCTGTGATATCCAAAAATAAGACAAATACTGAGGCGTACAAATATAAGTTTCGATTCAGTTTAGATGTCCGAGTAGATATTGATGATGAGGTAAAATTACGGCGTTAAGGTGGATAAATTGTTATTAATCGTCATAGTAAGTCAAAGATATCTAGCAAGCATTTGTGTAGGTTTGCCCGTCATAAATTAAAGGTGAAATCTCATTCGATGGATACAAAAGGGTCAGAGGCTGCAACAGGGAATAGAAGCAATACAGGTCGTGGTGCTAAGCGTACAAAAAATGGAATCCATGAACTATCGGTTCAGTTAGGGAAGGTGCCGCCACAGGCTGTTGACTTAGAGGAGACGGTACTGGGTGCGCTCATGCTGGAGAAGGATGCGCTGACGGCAGTTATTGATATTCTCAAGCCTGAGAGTTTCTACAAAGAGGCGCATACACATATCTATGAAGCCATCGTGCAGCTGTTTAATAAGTCTGAGCCTGTAGATCTGATGACAGTCACGGCACAGCTCCGAAAAAACGGAACTTTGGAGATCGCAGGGGGAGCCTATCAATTGGCCGAACTCACTACTAGAGTCAACTCTGCTGCGAATATCGAATATCATGCTCGTATCATTACCGAGCAATCCATCAAACGTGAGCTAATTCGGATTTCTTCTCAAATCCAGACGGATGCTTTCGAGGATACACAGGATGTATTTGAGCTGCTGGATAAGACTGAGCAGTCCTTATTTGAGATTTCAGAATCCCATATCAAAAAGAACTATGCGGGCATGCAGCAGTTGATGCATGATGCGATCCTCGAGATCGAAGCGCGAAAGGATCAGAAGGATGGACTCACGGGAGTACCTACAGGAATGTCTGATCTAGATCGTGTTACGGCTGGGTGGCAGCCTTCGGATTTGGTGATTATCGCAGCACGTCCTGGTATGGGCAAGACCGCATTTGTGGTGTCGTGTATGCGAAATGCTGCTGTAGATTTTGGTGAAGCTGTAGCGATATTCTCACTGGAGATGTCGGCAATTCAGCTCGTCAATCGTCTCATCTCTGCTGAGGCAGAACTCGAAAGTGATAAAATTAAGAAAGGAAATCTCGCCGATCATGAGTGGGAGCAACTCGTTCATAAAACAGCTAAACTGACCGAGGCACCTATATTTATCGATGATACACCGGGGCTTAGTATATTGGAGTTGAGGGCAAAATGTAGAAGGTTAAAAGCCCAGCATGATATCAAACTCGTGGTGATTGACTATTTGCAGTTGATGTCTGGTGATACCTCCAAGAGTGGTGGTGGCGGAGGTAACCGTGAACAGGAGATAGCATCTATTTCTAGGGCACTCAAAGGGATCGCTAAAGAATTGAATGTACCTGTGCTTGCCCTCTCTCAGCTGAGTAGAGCGGTGGAGACTAGAGGAGGAGATAAACGTCCAATGCTATCGGATCTGAGAGAATCTGGATCTATCGAGCAGGATGCTGATATGGTGATGTTCCTGTACCGTCCGGAGTACTACGATATCACTGAGGATGAGGATGGATTACCTACCGCAGGCACGGGAGAGGTTATCATCGCCAAACACAGAAATGGTTCACTAGAGAATGTAAAACTGAAATTTATCGGTCGTTTTACCAAGTTTGCCAACCTTGATGGTAATCTGATGGGAGGAGACTATGGCGGAGGATTTCCTTCGGATGGAGCTGCCAGTTTTGATTCATCACCGAGCACCATGACTTTTCAGTCCAAGGCCAACGATGATGAGTCTTCTGATGATTCCGCTCCTTTCTAATTGCCTCTAGCAAATCGAGATTGTTTCTCGAAAGGGTTAAAGGTTAGTACGTTTTTTTGACATCCAAGAAAGCTAAGGAATAGTATATAGACCAAGAAGCTAAGGATGAATTTGATGGGTTTTTTTACTGATTTCATAAGAAATATTATTGCTGATTGATCTGTACTTGCACATCTCGTGCCAATCTGTACACGCAGTAATTTCTTTCTTTCAATGCTGCCATCAGTCCTGTTATGAACTGATGGCTCAAAGTTAAAGCAACTTAGGCGAACTCACCAGCCTTGACTTGTGGATATATTTCTGCGTAGGTCATGATCTTATCTTCACTGACCCTACGATAGACATGGTGGCGTTTGATTTTATTGGCTGATTTAATGCCTGTAGCTCCCATGAACTCCACGAAACTGTGAACAGTTTCGTTATGAAATTTGGCGACTCGATTGATCTTGTCAGGTACGTCAAGCCCTTGGATGAGGTCTTTCTTTTGTGTGGCAATACCCGTTGGGCAATTGTTGCTGTGGCATTCTAGTGCTTGGATGCAGCCTAGTGAGAGCATCATGCCACGAGCACTGTAGCAGGCATCTGCGCCCAATGCAAAGAGCCTGAACATGTGGAAACCCGTTAGGATCTTTCCAGAGGCAAAGAGTTTGATGTCCTTTCGTAGGCCATATCCGCGGAGTGTGTCGTTTACGAAAGCTAGTCCGTCTTTGAGTGGCATACCGATGCTGTTGGAGAATTCTAGTGGTGCAGCACCCGTTCCTCCTTCTCCACCATCTACGGTGATAAAGTCAGGCTTGACACCTGTCTGCTGCATCGCGATACAGAGGTCAATGAATTCCAGTTTGTTTCCAATGCATAGTTTGAAACCTATCGGTTTTCCATCAGCGAGTTCTCTTAATTGTTTGATGAATTCCATCATCTCTAACGGGGTGGAGTAAGATTTGTGTCCTGGAGGAGAGTCTACACGTGTGTGAACTTCCACGCCACGTATCGCAGCGATTTCAGGCGTGTTTTTTTCTGCGGGGAGTATACCTCCGTGTCCTGGTTTTGCACCTTGAGAGACTTTTAATTCTATCATCTTGACAGATGCTAGGGCTGCTTTTTCCTTGTATAGTTCTGGGCTGAACGTACCATCGGCGTTTCTACATCCGAAATAACCCGTCCCAATTTGCCATATCAAATCGCCTCCATGTTTGAGATGGTGAGGGCTAATGCTACCTTCTCCCGTATTGTGTGCAAAGCCGCCTTTCTGTGCACCGCCATTGAGTGCCAAAATGGCTCTGTTACTTAGCGAGCCAAAGCTCATCGCTGATACATTGAATATACTGGCACTATAGGGTTGTGTGCAGTCAGGTCCACCGACTAGAGTACGTGGGTGTGGATCTAAATCTTTGTGATCCAAAGGCATGATGGAGTGGTTGGCCCATTCATACCCGACGCTATAGACATCTAGTTTGGTTCCAAAAGGATTGGTGGATAATGCGCCTTTGGCGCGCTGGTAGACTATGGATCTGTACATACGGTTGATTGGAGTGCCGTCAGTCTCAGATTCAATAAAGTATTGATAGATTTTTGGACGCAAATCCTCCATGATATATCGTGCAACTCCGAGTACAGGGAAGTTTCTTCGTAGCGTGTGTTTCTTTTGGAATAAATCGGAAATGCCAAGTAGAATAACCGGTAGGACGAGAACCAATATCCAAAGTGTATTGATGTAGTAGTAAGCGCCAATACCTATGGCGACTAGAGTTAGGAATGATACTGCGATGAATTTATTTCTCATGGTGTCTAGCAATAAGGTTTGATGTCTCTCAAATTAGTATAAAATTACCTCACTACGTAATTTCATTAAAATTGGGAGAGAAATAATATTTTTATCAAAATGAATGCAACCCTTCTTTTAATTGGTAGTCATTGGTGTAGAATTTCGAAACTTTTTGGAGCAAGTAACTAATCATAAGGATATCCATTTTGAACTGGTGGAGGCAGTAAGACGGCAAGATCGAACGGCGCAGTTCGAGCTATACCAGCTATATGCTAAGGCTATGTTGAATACGAGCTACAGGATCGTCTATGATCAGATGGAGGCTGAGGATGTGGTGCAAGAGGCTTTTGTCAAGGCATTTGGTAGCATAGATCAGTTTCGGGGAGATGCCTCATTTGGTTCTTGGTTGAAACGCATAGTCATCAACGGGGCACTGAATGTATTAAAACGGCGAAAGGAACTCATGGATATCAATGATCAAAATGAGGAGGAATGGATCGAAGAGCCTGTGAGTTACGATACGTTGGAAGTGAATCAGGTCAAAGCAGCTGTAGCGGAGTTGCCAGATGGGTTTCGTATTGTGTTTACACTCTATATGTTCGAGGGATATGATCACAAAGAAGTAGCATCGATTCTGAATATTACTGAGTCTACGAGTAAATCGCAGTTGAATCGCGCAAAAGTTAAGCTACGTGAATTGCTCAAAAATATGTATAACTATGAAAGATAAGCTAGAAGATTTTATTCGAGAGCAACGCGACGAGTTTGATGACTTGGAGCCGAGTGAGGCTTTATGGAGAGGGATAGCGGGTAAACTGGATGGTTCTGAGATTAAGTCAAAGCAGTCTGACCGCTATATGTGGCTTTGGAAAGTCGCAGCGGTGGTATTCGTCTGTCTGAGCATAGGGTTGCTGTCTGAACGTTATTGGACAAGTGGTGTTTCAGAGGAGATAGTAGCGGTGGAAGAGGAACCGTCAGAGGATATTGAGCGTGTCGAGCGTTACTATTCACAACTCATCGCTGAGCGCCGAGCAGAAATAATAATAGTCATGAAGCAGACTGATATAGTTGATGATCAATTGCTGCATGATTTGGATGATTTGGATCAGATGTACCAAGAACTGAAAATGGATCTGGCACAGAATCAGAATAATGAAAAAGTGATCAATGCGATGATTCGCAACCTTCAGCTGAGAGTCGAAATTCTAAATAAGCAATTGAAGATTTTGGATCAATTAATCAAATACGAAGAAAATGAAGCAATTAATATATAATACATTTTTTGGTCTATTACTCACTGTAATAGTGCTGCCAGTGATGGCCAAAAGTAATGTTGAGAAAAAGAAAAGTGTACACAAAGTGTATGAGGTCAAGTCATTTGTGCAACTCAAAATCGAGAACAGTTTTGGTAGAGTTCATATCAATACGACCGAGGGACAAGAGATCGATGTATTGGTAGAGGTGATTGCTAGACGCAAGACAGACGAACGTGCGATGGAACTCCTCGATAGGATCAACGTGGACATCTCCGAGAGTGGTAGCGTTATAGCGTTCAAAACAGATATAGAAGGGAATATTAACAATCGAAACAATGAGGATTTTGAAATAAATTATACAGTGAGTATGCCTAAGGTGAACCCTCTCGATCTTAAAAATAGTTTTGGTGATGCATATCTGGCGAATCTCGATGGTGATGCGAAATTGCGTATCTCTTATGGTAATATCAAAGCTGAGCGACTCAATGGTGAAAGTGATATAAAAGTATCATTTGGAGAAGGAAATTTTGAATATGTCAAAACAGGTAATATAGAGGTAAAGTATTCAGAAGTAAATTTCGAACAACTAGGGATTGTGAAATTTGAGCAAGGGTTTAGTGAGGTGGGAATAGGCCGTGTGAAGACGATGGAATTGGTGAGTAAGTATGGTCAGCTCGAGATCGATCAAGTAAATGGTATTAAGGGCTATATAGGGTATTCCGATCTGCGAGTGGGTTATGTAGGGATAGAACTGGATATGGAGGCCGCTTATGTGCCAAGTTTCCAAATAGAAAAGATTGCTAAGAGCTTCAAGAAAGTAAATGTACAGAGTAAATTTAGTAGTATAGAACTGGAGTTCGAGGAGGGAGCTAATGGTAGTTTTGAGGCTTTCGTCAAGTATGGAGATATAGACTATTCCAACGCACTGATTTCTCTCAATTATAGAAATAACTCAGATAATAAGGCTGAGTATCGTGGTAAAATAGGGAATGGAAAAGGGGGAGTGGTGACGCTATCCAACAGCTATGGAAATATAGAAGTAGACTAAGGGGGGACTAATAATGTCCGCTAAGTTCGAACTCATGCTCAGCAGAGTCGAGTAGTTTTCCTTCGTCACACTTCAACACACGAGCAGGGTGATCTTCGATGAATTTGTGATTGTGAGTAGCCATGAGGACAGATGTTCCACTTCGGTTTATTTCCTTGAATAGACCGAATATACCGCTAGATACTTCTGGGTCTAGGTTTCCGGTAGGCTCATCCGCAAATAGGATCAAGGGTTCGTTGATCAGGGCTCTGGCGATTACTACCCGTTGTTGTTCTCCTCCTGATAGCTGGTGAGGCATTTTTTCTGCCGCAGCACCGAGACCGACCCGCATCAAAACTTCAGCCAGCCTACCTTTCATTTTTGTTCTGTCTTTCCATCCAGTGGCCCTCATGACGAAAGTTAGATTCTCAGTAACTGTACGATCTGGAAACAACTGGAAGTCCTGGAAGATAATGCCGATTTTTCGACGGAGATAGGGGATGTTTTTACTCTTGATTTTGGTCAAGTCATACCCTGCTACTTCGATGGCTCCTTTGTGGAAAGCAAGGTCAGCATAGAGGGTTTTGAGTAGAGATGACTTACCACTACCTGTTCGTCCGATTAGGTACACAAATTCCCCTTTTTCTATTTTGAAACTAATGTCGCTGAGCACGGTGTGGCTTTCTTGATAAATGTCGGTTTCACTGACTTCTACAACTGGGCGACTATTGAGTTCCATGCATTAGATGTTTAAAGGTTGAATCTTTCCGAAGGGGAGGTGTTCGATGATTTTCTGTAATTCGTTTTCCTTACCTTCTAGTCCGTATTTCTCTAATTTTTTGAGTGGACGATCTGCACGAAAATAGGCAATTAGTACAAAATCATCATCTCTCAGTTGGATATAATCTGGGATTTTTGCTTTGCCTTTGATTTTGATGATGTGCATTTCAGAAGGAAGGGGTGTAATCTGAAAGAAAAGAAAAATGGCAAACCAACATCGCACCGCTACGACTATCTACCCTTGCTGCCTTCCGGCCCTGGGGGAGTTCGACAGGAGCTGGTCGTATCGATTTGCCGCTGCAAAACTAGTCGAGTTTTTTCAGTTTACTAATATTCTAGAGAAAAAATATAAAATAGTACGAAGACTGGAAACCTATTCGTTGGAGAGATGTCTTTACCCTGATTTTAGCCAAAAAAATCTATCTAATGAAAAATTATTATTCCGTAGCAACGCTTGCTCTTTTAGTCTTTTTATCTTTTCCTGTTTTTGCTTTTCAGCAAATCACTACTGATACAGTAGCGGTAGAAGAACCTCTGCCTGATGCCGTGGTGGTATCTGTGGACACTTTGAACCGAGACTCGAGCAAGCAGGACGCTATAGTAGTCAAGTACTATCAAGCAGTGGATCCTCAGCCTCAGCCAGTAAGTGAACCCGAACCACAACCTGCAAAACCAAAAGAGAAAAAACATAGTGATATCAGAACCATATCTGGATCAGGACATCATGGAGGTGGATATGGAGCATTGGGGATCAAAATATCTTCGTTCAACGACGAGTCACTCACCATGGCAGGTGCTCGCGGAGCTTGGGTGATCAATCGTGCGTTGGCATTCGGAGTGGATCTTTGGGGAGTGATTCCGACCAATGAATATGATGATCTGCCTAGTTTGGCTATGGATGATCTGTCTTTGTTAGGTGGCTATGGAGGTTTTCTCTTAGAACCTATTCTGTTCTCTAATCAGGTCATTCATTTGACATTTCCTGTGTCAGCGGGAGCAGGTTGGCTCGGGTATGTGCCTAGTGTCTATAGTGGAGAGAGTTCAGAGATTGTCGATCAGGATGTGTTTTGGTATGTAGAGCCTGGAGCTGCTGTAGAGTTAAACTTGGCCAGATGTTTTAGACTCAATTTTGCAGTATCCAAGCGTTTTACGCAGGACTTGAGATTGATAGGTACTGCCAATGATGAGTTCGACGAGTTGAATTATACTTTGACTATGAAAATCGGGCGGTTTTAACCGCTTCGCTCGCACGACCTTTCGTCAATAGAAAAAATAGAATGGTTATCTACCCTCATCAGTATAGAAATTCTGAAAGAATAGATAACCATTTTTTATTACCCCCAAAGTGGAGAAGGGTAGTAGCCTTCTTTGACATACTGTTGGATGGATGATGCAGCAAAATCTTTATCCTCTTTGTAGGTCACACCAAACCATTTGGCTGATGAGTGCAGTACGGACACTTCTATCATTCCTTTTTTGATCATCTGATCGATGACAGTAGGAATCTGAAACTCATCTTTGGTGAGGTCATTGGTCTCATGCAGGAAGGTCTCAAATTGGTTTTTCATTTCTTCAAATAGATTGTTTTGAAATCCCCAGAAGTTCATAGAAGCCAAGCCTTCGGTGATTTCGAATTCTGAACCGTCCTCAGCTTGCGCGACTATTTTTCCGTCTTTTTCATGTATCCCATGGGTTTCTTTGATTGAGGCCAGTTTGCCTTCTTGGTCACTGATGGAGATGCCTCGCGATACTGTGCCATTAAGCGATAGCGTGTTGTGTAGGTCATAACCTACCATGCTGTACTGTTGATTTTCTTGATGAGTCTGGAGGAACTCAGCCATGGTTTTGAAAGCATCTGCACCATAGTAGTCGTCCGCATTGATCATCGCAAAATTCCCTTTGATATAATCACCAGCACTCATGATCGCATGTGCAGTTCCCCATGGTTTGGTACGGGCAGATTGCACATGGTGTGGAATCATGTCTATGTATAAGTCTTGATAGGCATAGGAAATACGTGTTTGGAGGTCGGGTATGTTTTCTATCAAGTTCATGGTTTCTTGTTCCACATCCTTGTTGATGACCAGTACGACTTGGTCAAACCCATTGTTGAGGGCGTCATAGATGCTATACTCCATGATCGTCTCTCCACTTGGCCCCATAGGGGTGACTTGCTTAGCTCCGCCAAATCTACTGCCTCTACCGGCAGCCAGTATCAATAGTGTAGGTTTCATGTATTAAGTAGTGTGTTAGAGTTTGAAGATTGAGTAGGCAAGTATAGTGTGTTTGGGAATAAAGAGAAATGGATCGTTAGTATAAGGTAGAGTGTCTGTCATTAGCCTTACTTCCAAAACCTAAATGAGAGAGCCGTGAGAATAGGTCTAATTTTTGTTACTTTGCTGGGATAAAAACTACAGGATATGCGTTTACTGATTTCGACTGGAATAGTGTTGCTGCTCTTAATGTCAATGGAGGCGAAAGCCCAAACGTCACGTGACTCAGAGGATAACTCTAGGTCATCGTCCGAGGCTCAGTTCTCTAACCGAAAGAAGGCTTCCAAAAAAGCTTTTAGGAGAAGAGAGGATCAAGCACTCGAAGAGTACGAGGAGCTGATGAAGAAGAACAGAAAGAAGTATAAGAAACAAGCCAAAGAAATGGAGAAGCCTCAGTATTCTGACCCTTCTTACTTTGGGCATAAAAGACCACCCAAAAAGCGGCCTATCGGAAAAAGAAAAATGTGCAAGGAATGTGGGATCGTCCATTGATTACAGATAGTAAACAGTTATGGTTATGCAAATAGGTAAATCAATCCTCGTATCTGGCAAAGTTCAGGGGGTGTTTTTTAGAGCTTCCACTTTAGAAGTCGCAATCTCTCTAGGTATTAGGGGGTGGGTTAAAAACCTGGCTGATGGTCGTGTAGAGATCGAGGCACATGGGGAAGACTCTTCAATAGAGCAGTTGGTTGCGTGGTGTGATACAGGATCCGACTTGGCAGAAGTAAACGAAGTATTGACCAAGCAGATTGCCTATGATCCTTCTTACAACGGTTTTGAGATTATATACTGAGGTTTAAGAAGCCTTCTTTAGTTTCTTCTGATAAACCACTACTTTTTTCACGCCTTTTCTCGTCAATATTTTGATTTCAAAGTGATCATTGATGATTGCCTTAATGGCGTTTCTAACAAAGGTTAGATTTCTACTGCCATCATTGAATACGGTCAGTTGTAGTATAGCTTTGACGAATGAGGGGTTATAGGTTAAATCATCTATCCAGCTTAGTAGCGTCTCTGTCCACTCGGTAGCATATTTCTCTTCCTGACTAGTTCCATCCCAGATGATCTCCAATTGGTTGTCACAGTTCTTATATCTATAGGTGACACAGAGGTTGTCGTAGATTCCTTTGATTTCTGTCGTGTTGTGATAGTTGTAGTCGATGATCTTTTGGAAAGTGTCGTCTACTAATCCTAGAGGGTTGAACAGTGCCCCATACTTCTCGATAGTTTTCTTGATGATCAAGTTCGCCAACTCGTCAAAGTGCACTTCTTGAGCAGCTTTTAGAATGACATTCTTATCTTTTTCGAAGCTTTGTTGGAGGAGTTCGTCTGTTATGATGTAATACACTTTTTGATCAACTGTTTAGCGTCCCAAAAATACACATACCCTAGACGAATTAAAAGTTAAGTACTTGTTAATTGTTAGAGAGAGAATGTTAACAAGTACTTAATCTAGTGGTTGCGTTTTATCAGGTTAGTGTCTGTAAAATTGCGGTCAAGTGTGATTAGGGCTTAAATGTGATCAATCAGCGAAAGAGAAAGTGCTAAATTGCGGACAATTAAACTATTTACAACTATTCAAAAATTATGAGGAAAACACTTTTACTACTTTTATGTTTATCGTCCATGACAGCTTGGGCTCAAACAGGGGGCATTAAGGGCCAGATGATAGACAAGGAATCAGGCGAAGCATTGATAGGTGCTACGGTCACGATTCAAGGTACCAGTATTGGTGCTGTAGCAGATGTTGAAGGGAACTACGTTCTAAACAATTTAGATTACGGTACTTACACTTTGCTGTTCAACTTTGTGGGGTATACAGAGCAGACGAAAACGATTGAGCTGAACAGTTCATCATTGACAATCGATCCAGTAGAACTTAAATCTTCTTCTGTTGGATTGGAAGAAGTAATGGTTCTTGCATCTGTAGCTGTTGATAGAAAAACTCCTGTAGCTGTTTCTAGATTATCTTCATTGCAAATAGAAGAGACCGCCAGTAATCAAGAGTTCCCTGAGTTGCTAAAGTCTACTCCAGGAGTTTATGCTACAAAGCAAGGGGGTGGATTTGGAGATGCAAGGATTAATATCCGAGGGTTTGAATCGGAGAACGTTGCGGTTATGATTAACGGTATTCCTGTTAATGATATGGAAAATGGAGCCGTTTATTGGTCTAACTGGGCAGGTTTAACGGCAGTGGCTAGTGATGTACAAGTACAAAGAGGTCTAGGGGCTTCAAAGGTAGCTGTGCCATCTATTGGTGGAACAATCAATATTGTCACTAAAGCTGCTGATACTGAGGCAGGAGGAACACTGACCGTTGGTATCGGTAATAATGGGTATGAAACTATCGGATTATCAGTTTCTACAGGCTTAATGGATAATGGATGGGCATCTACTATTTATGCCTCTAAGACAACAGGTGAAGGTTGGGCTACAGGATTGCAATTCGAAGCATACAACTACTTTTTCAACCTTAGTAAAATGATTGGTAAAAATCACACGATTAGTTTAACTGGGTTTGGTGCTCCTCAAACACATGGTCAAAGATCTACCAAACAAAAGATAGATGAATGGAAATCAAATCCTGAAGGACTAAAGTATAATGCTGATTGGGGGTATTTGAATGGAGAGGTTTATAATAGAAGTTACAATTATTATCATAAACCACAATTTTCATTGAATCATTATTGGACAATAAATGAGACTTCTGAATTATCGACTTCTGTGTATGCCTCGTATGGTGTCGGTGGAGGACGTAGAGATGGTGGAGATGCTGTTGATATCGTAAATGGTCAGTATGACTATAACTCTGCCTTTGCCGCAAATGTTAATGGAGATGGTGAAGCTGGTAGCTATATAGCATCTTCAGTAAACAACCATAAATGGTACGGCTTGTTAAGTACTTATACTAAAGAAGTGAATCAGAATTTAGACTTGATGGCAGGTATCGATCTGCGTCAATATACTGGTATTCATTATTATGAAGTAACTGATTTGTTAGGTGCAGAATATGTGTTGTCAGATGATAACTTGACAGGAGAGGAAACTGCAATATCTACAGGGGGGAAATATAATAAGAATTATGAAGGTTTAGTTGGATGGCAGGGTGTGTTCGTCCAGGGAGAATATGAACTGAATAAATTGACTGCTTTTGTTAATGCATCATTATCCAATACGTCTTATGCGCATGATGAGATGATGTATACTGATAAGAAATCAGATAGTTACAATTTTATTGGTTACCAAGTGAAAGGTGGAGCTAATTTCAATTTGACAGATCACCATAATGTATTTGGTAACTTGGGTTATTTCTCAAAGGCACCAATTTTTGATGCAGTATTTAATAGCGAAAGAAGTAATGACATTAGTACTATTAATGAAGATGCTGAAAATGAAAAAGTATTGAGTTATGAGATTGGCTATGGTTATAGAAGTGAGCAGTTGAATGTCAATGTGAACCTTTATAGAACCTCTTGGTTGGATAAAGCCTATACATCTTCAGTTCCATTGTATGATTTAGATGAAAATGGAGACGAGGTTCCAGTAGGAGATGGTGAAACAACTGTCTTGGGATATGCTAATATCTTGGGTGTAGATGCTCTTCACCAAGGTATAGAAGTTGATTTTCGTTATCAGCCTACCCCAAGATTAGAAATCAGAGGTATGGCTTCATTAGGTGATTGGGTTTGGGCAAGTGATGTCGATTCTACAATCGTTAGAGATCAAAATACAGGTGATATTGTTGAAGGTGCTTCTGTTAGTGGTTTATTTATTAAAGATCTGAAAGTTGGAAACTCTGCTCAAACTACTTTTTCTGGTAATCTTAGTTATGAGCTGATCAAGTCATTGAAATTCGGTGTTGCTTATAACTATTTCGGTAATCTATATTCTGACTACAGTATTACGTCTAGAACAAATAGTATTACTGATGGTAACGGAGATATTGTTCAATCTTGGAAAGCCCCTGATTATTCAACTGTTGACTTGAACTTAGTTTACTCTTTTAAAGTCGGCGATAAAATTGATGCTAAAGTGATTGGTAATGTGAATAACCTATTAGACACAGAATATATTTCTGATGCAAGCGATAGTAATCAGCAGGCATCGGGGGCGACTGTATTCTATGGTTTAGGAAGAACATGGACTGCTACGCTTAAGTTTAATTTTTAATTGATATAAAGAACTTTAGTAATGAAAAACATATATAAAATTTTTGTATTCCTTATCTCAATTGCATGCTTCTCTTGTGATCCAATGGAAGATACCTACAATGAGTTAGGAATTGAAGAAGGAGAGTTGGTTTTAGAGAAAACCGTTGCTTATACGCTGGATGATTCTGATTATGAGTATTTCGAATCAAAACCAGATAAAGACTCTTTGGTAGCTACTAATCTTTTGTTTGAAGATATCGAGCAAGCAGGAAGATTGATCCCTGAGATACTAGCTTCAGAATTTGTGTATTTAGCAAAGGGATCTGTTGCAGAAGTAACTTTTGAAGTTGAAGGAGGTCAAAGCGAGGTAAGTAGTTATACAGGAGCTGAGACACTTTGGATTGGTAGTGAGGAATTAGAAGTTGTTAGTGAAGAGGCTGCTGTTGCAGGTTTTTTATCACCAGCGTATGATTTAGATGAAAGCCTTGTATCGATTCTTGAAAATGAAGTTCAAGATCCGTCTGAAGGTGATGTGTATGCAGTGAGTTACAGTTATGCAGGACAAGATCCAATCGTCGATTTGGATGCAGCAGGTTTAAATACTATTTATTCAGAAGGGTTCGCTGATAATATAGATGCATTTAATGCCATATCATTATTAAATGATGACTTGGTATGGGAATATAACACCTTTTTCAATGGATGTGCTATTATGTCCGCATATAGCGGAAGTACACAAGAAGTTAATGATTGGTTGATCTCTCCTGCCATAGATCTCTCAGGGGTCACTGGTAGCGAACTTCAATTTCATCAAGTGATTAACTATTTAGGAACAGGTATTGATCCTGCTTCTGTACTAGGCGTGAAAATTTCAACTGATTTTGATGGAGCGGACGTTGCATCTGCAACATGGACAGACTTAGTCGTTGATGTTTGGCCTGCAGGAAATAGCTGGTCCGAAGAAGTTTGGTCTACTATCGATATTTCGACATATGATGAGAGTACTGTGTATGTTGCTTTTGTCTATGACAATACAACAGTATTAGATGACCCTTCTTGGGAAGTCGGTGAAGTGCTAGTTGAAGGGACTACTAGCGCTACTGTAGAGGTAGTCGAGGAGCCAGTTAGCTATACAAGCTACTATACGTACTCAGGAGGATCATGGAGTTTAAATGAAGGAGTTTATTCATTGACTTCAGTTGATTATAATTCTATGGGAGAGGCGAGTGGACAACCTGGTAGATACGATAACTTTGATTCTGGTACTCATCCTGATAATTATTTGCCAACTTATTTAGCGTCAAAATATCCATATGCTCAAGACATGGATGAAATTATCATTATGTACAAGTACTATAGTGGATCTACTAATGTACGTGGAGATTATTACATCTATCAAGATGGTGCATGGGGACGCATAGAGGAGAGTCTTAAATTCGGTTTAGTAGATGAGTGGGTAGTAGACCCAACTATCAAACATGAATTTAGTGATGCTGATTATATCTCTATGGCAGCATTATGGGAAGATAGAAACTCAGAAGGTGCAGCGAGTATGAATAGCTATAAAAACTTTGATTTAAGTCTGTGGTCTAATGACCAGATTATAGAGGCGGTAATCGAGTATACGCTTGTTTTGTATCCTAACCCTGATGTTGATCAACCATTTTTGATGACTTATCATACTTGGGAACCAGGTGATGGTGAGTACGATGTTAGGTTTGTTTATGATGGTACTACTTTAGTAGAAGTAGCTGAGTAAAGAATAAATAATGAAAACCATAAAAGACTGCCCAGCCATGGGCAGTCTTTCTTATTTCAGACCCAATGAAAAAAATCACAACATTAGCAATCCTGTTTTGCGCCTTGGTTCAAGTCGCTTGGGGACAAATTCCGACTGATTACTACACTGGTACAGATGGGTTGACTGGAGAAGAATTGAAGCTGCAGCTACACCAGATCATCAGAGGGCATACCGTCAAGACCTACGCAGATTTTAGGGATACGATCCTTCCGGATTTGGATGAAGATCCTGACAATTCTGACAATATCATTTTGTTCTACAAGAACAACTCGATCCCGAAAAGCAACTTCGCGTCTAACAACCAACCTGATTTTTGGAACAGGGAGCATACCTGGCCCAAATCCCACGGGTTTCCTGACGAAGCAGATACTGCGTACACCGATGTGCACAACCTGAGACCTTCGGACGCTACAGTGAATACCTCCAAAAGCAACAAGGACTTTAGCAACGTCGAGCATACAGACGAAAATGCAGAAGGAGAAGCGCCGGATACTTACACCGATTCGGACTTTTGGGAGCCACGCGACGAGATCAAAGGCGATGTGGCACGTATCCTGTTTTATATGGCGACTCGCTACGAGAGTGATGTCTTGGATCTAGAGTTGGTCGATAGAGCGAGTGGATCGTCAGATCCTGAGCTGGGTGTGCTCTATACCCTCATTCGATGGCACGAAGCTGACCCTGTCGATACCTACGAGCAGGAGAGACACGAAGGTGCCTATGGCTATCAAGAGAACAGAAACCCATTTGTGGATCACCCAGAGTGGGTAGCAGCTATATTCGGCTCGGCCACCGATCCTAACCTAATCGTGGACCAAAACAATTTCAACCCTGACTTTGGCAAAGTGGCTCTCGGGTCTTCTTTGGTTCAGTCCTATACGCTGAAGGCATACAATCTCACGGGAGATGTCAGCGTAGCAGTAGCAGCGCCATTCTCTTTGTCATCCAATGGGACAGATTATGCGCAGACACTGACACTGGCATCTGATGGAGAGAGTGAGCAGTCGTTTAACGTTTCGGTCAAATACGAACCGGGCAGTGAAGACGAAGAGGCCAGTGCCACGGTGACACATACCACGGATGGCGATACCTATTCGTTTGAGGTGACTGGATCGGAAGGCACACAGGAGTTGATCTCCATCGCTGAGGCGCGTCAAAAAGACGAAGGTGAAATCGTCTATGTGACGGGTATCGTGATCAGTGCTGGAACCAATAGCGCCGACAACAAATTCATCTATGATGGTACGGCTGGTTTGGTCGTCAGGAGTTTTGATGCGGGTAACGAATCGGAAAACTTGGTGCTAGGTGACGAAGTGACGGTGAGCGGTCCACTGACTGATTACAATTCACTCTTAGAGATAGACGGTAGCCCCATTGTGATTGATGTTTTGAATCAGAACGTGGATTTGCCGACTTATCAGGAGGTGACCATCGCTGAGATCGGAGAGGCGTATGAATCAGAACCTGTCATCATTCGCAATGTCACATTTAATGAAGCGGGGGACGAGTTTGCCTATGGCAACTTTACGATCTCTGATGACACGGGTAGCTTGATATTCCGAATCGGCAATGACCTTCATCCTTTGGTGGGGGAGACGATCCCATCGGGTAGCTATGATATTCAGGGCTTCATAGGGCAGTACTTTTCGGACTACCAGCTTTTCGTCAACGGCGTGGATGATCTGATCAAAGTAGCCGAACCAGAAGTGCCTTTTGAATCCATCGCTGAAGTGAGGCTCAAATCGGAGGGGCAGTCTGCCAAAATAAAAGGAATCGTGATCGGTGGTGAAAACAACAGCGAGCACAACCGTGTCGTCTACGATGGCACAGCAGGACTAGTCGTGAGGAGCCTCACGGGTGACCTGTCCGCTCCGCTGACGGTAGGGGATAGCGTAGTGGTGCAAGGCGAGGCGTTGGATTACAACGGACTCTTCGAGCTCGAAGGAAACGATGTGAGCATCACCGTGCTCAATACCGACAACACCCTGCCCGACCCGCAGGAGATATCTATCGCCGAGATAGGTGAGGACTATGAGTCCGAACTGATCCATCTCAGCGGTGTATCTATCGCAGAGTCAGGTGATTTTGGCCAAGGGGAGTACACCCTGACAGATGGCGATCTACAGATCACTTTCAAAATAGGAACCACGACCCATGACCTAGTCGGGACAGCCATCCCTGCGGGGACCTTTGACCTGACAGGCTATGTAGGGGAGAGCTCGGACGGATATGAAGTCTATGCACGGACTGCCGCAGACATCTCCAATGTGAGCGCCGTACTCGGGGCGACTGCCAGCATAGATGACCAGATGCGCATCTACCCAAACCCCGCAGCAGACATGGTGACGATAACCCTGCCGGCGGATTATGCAGAAGACTACTATCAACTGAACCTGTACCAGATGTCTGGTCAGCTGATCTACAGCCGATTCTATCACAGCCAAACGATCGAAGTAGATGTGAGCGAGGTGCACGCAGGTGTATATTGGCTACAGGCCAAATCCGCCGCTCAGGTGTATATGAAGAAACTAGTGATCCACTAACCATCACTAAACGTCAAAGAAAACCTCGCAGCTCCTGCGAGGTTTTTTTATGCTCCATAAACTCCACTGGTCTTAACACCCGCTAAGACTTATGAACCTGAGTTCGACTAATCAGTACTATAAATCATCTTCTATCTGCTTTATTCTAGGTTATCGAAAATTATACTGTCTGAGCGGTAGCGAGTTTATTGGTCTCTAGCCTTTTTGCGTCCTTTTTTGGCCATGAAAAAAGAAGCGTTTACCTGCCGTAAGCATGGCCTGACTGGCTTGAAGACAATGTGCGATGAAGGCATATAAGTTGAATAGTAGGAACCCGAAGACTGGGAACACTTCAAGCGGCGGTTTGGCCTTGCGCAAGGTCGGCCTTCCCCTTGCGCAAGGGGAAGCCTGTGCTTGGGCAAGCGCAACGGTCTGCTTGCCCAAGGTGGGCCTTCTGCTTGCGCAAGCAGAAACCCGAACCTGTATTACTCTCCTCAAAGCGATCTGAAAGATGAAAGCTTTTGACCCACTACCTAGATATGGGTATATATAAGTTGTACTTTGATCTTAAAGACCCGCTTGCTTGTCGCTACGCTGGGAAAAAGGTATTCTTGAGAAAATCAATGATTGACGAGGTGTCGGTAGCCGTGGTTTTTAAGCGTGTAAAATGAATAGTGTGCAGCTTGGCTGTCTGTTGTTTTAGGCCTTCCGCAGAGTGACTGAAAACCACTGAAACGAAAAGCATTGTCCCGACACGGCAGGCACTAGGGAGCTTTATACACATGTTGCTCATAACGCTATGAAAAACATTAAAAACCCACTAGATTAGCTTGAACCAATAATATATACGCAATTGCGTATAGCGAAATGTTGGCATGCATAAAGCACCATGAAACGAATAATTCTCATAGCTTTCTTTGGAATTCTTGGAGGAGCAACTCTTTTGTTTGCTTCTCTTAAGCTCTATTCGTCAATTCATCAACCAACTTCTATTGAGCAGCAGAACCCGAACGAATTTCAAGTAACTGGAACGGACAGTGCAAGTGTCATATTTGATGATGGAACCGAATTCCTCACGAACCTCTACGAACTTGAATTTGTGGCTCAACTTCCTACTAAAACCAAGATTCCTTATCTGATCTTAACGGGTCGTCAATGTACCATGTGTGATGCAAACATCTCAATTTACATACACAGTCCTTCAGATGGGTCAATGAAGCAATCACATGAACAACTTCGATATGGATTGCCGGGTGAACTCTACAATTGGGAAGACGGTGAACTCATAGCCAAGAAGAGAGCATTTTACGGAGAGATATTTCCAAACAACCATGGAGTTGTTTGGTATCAAAGCGAACTAGATGAAAAAGGTAACTGGATCGAATCAACATACTTTGCTGGTATTTCGGGAGACACACTTCTTGGAAGTTTTATTGAGGCGAACATCGACTCAACTTTACTTCAAGTAAACAAAAAATTAGCCTTTGAGCTGCCTGGAACGAGTCAATTAACCGAGCCTTAAATATGGATGATTTTGTAATAACAGAAGTCAGTGCACTTCAAACCAAACTTTTGTACTTGCACTTTAAGTCGGTGAAGATTAATGACGATATTCAAAGAATTAATTCTATCAATTTCACGGATTCATCATCAAAAGAATCTATTACAAAAAAGGGAGAGATCGCTTATAACTTAGTCGACATAATCTCTTTATTCGAAGGTTATTGGTCTTTGGCAGATAACATTTTTAAGTACAAGAATGTCTCAACTCATCTCAATTCAAATTTGAATACTCATTTAAAAGATCTACGAAGAAGAACTGGTAAGTGGAAGCATGTAAGGAACAAAATTGGAGGACATCTTGATATAAATACCATTATTGATTTCTGCGAAGATTATAACTACAAAGGTGTTTTCATCAGCAATGAATTAGAGGCAGATTTCAAAGGAGTCCTAATTCTTCAGATGATAGAAAGTGCTGTTAATTCGACTTTAGAAAAATCGCATTTATTCAAAAACGATTTGATATTAACTGAACCGAGAGACCTGAACTTGCTCATCGATAAAATAAATGAAGACTGGTTAGTTTGTCTTCAATCCTTTGAAATAGTTTCTAAATTCTTGTACAAGATGGGTAAGAAGGACAAGCTTCATCGGATAACTGCCGATGACATTGGTATAATCAAATTTGATAAGTGAAAACGCATGCCAACAAATACTATCATCCATAAGCTTACTGAGCTATTTGCAAAGGCTGGTGCTATCCGATACTTTTAAAGAAATTTGAAAAATCCTGCTTACGGATGATAGTCGGACGTTGTGGGTAATTACCTCTAGATGAAAGAAACACCTAATCGAGTAGACGGCTGACGGTCAAATCTGCCTTCCAGAAAGCTAGGATGATAGAAAACTGTAGAAAACGACCATCCAGACCATGATTCTTGAAAAAAGGTGCGCTTACACTCCCCAGCGAGGAAATGGTTAAAACCATTGAAGGTATATTGGAATGCCCTTGATAGCCCACGGTTTAAACCATGGGCTATGGTGTGCAATACCAAACATGATAGGATATATCATAGCCCATGAATTTATTCGTGGAGACATCAGCAAGAATGCCGATCCAACCATTTCAATGGTTTAAAAATGTATTAAACGGAATCCTCCTTTGGTCTTGGCATCCGCTAAGACCTAAAATGAGGAAGTGTCCGCCCGTTTTTGGTATTCACCCCATATCACGCGTTTAGCCTTTTTGGGCACAACGCGTGACTTTTGAGGGAGGCAACATTGTTTTTATGATGCTGGAATCGTAAAAGAAATAGGAGAGGGAGTCCAAACTACTCCAGAATCAGGCGTTGGATTCTTGTTTTGGGGTAGAGCATACGTTTCTCCGTTGAATGTAAAACTAAATTCTTGTGGCCCACCCCAATCAATTCCAATAGCAACCAATGTGTATTCTCCTGGTTGTAGATATAAATAATGGGTTGAAGGAGGAATTGGATGGTTGACACCATTGACAATGACACCCCCTTGATATGCCCCAGCTTCTATGTCCAAGGTCACATCTAGAGAATTATAATTACCACTTAATATTCTAGCGAGTTCAAAACTAGCTCCCCACTGGTAAGCAATAAGAATCAATTCGTTATCGCATTTTGTTACATTAATTGAATTACTCATTTTGTTTTAATTTAAAATTTCCTACTCTATTTAATAATGGGCTTTTCGGATTTCACCTGTGCAATCAGCATAAATGGTCGTAGCTACTCAATCGAATATTTTATTTTTGATCACTTTATAAAGTTGAGATTATTTGCATTTATATAAATCAGGCAAAAGAGGTATACTGTAAAATACCACGTCTGGACATAGGCTAGTAGCACCTCCTCTGGTCTTGGCATCCGCTAAGACCTAAAATGAGGAAGCATCCGCTCGTTGTTGGTATTCTCCCCATATCACGCGTTTAGCCTTTTTGGGCGCAATGGGAGACTTGACCCGAGCCTACCATTATCAAAACACAACATCACCGTCATTGCCCGACCAGGACGAGGTACGAGGACGCCGCTCGGCGCAATCCCCCACTATGAGCAGAGGAGCTGTTGCGCCACCACGGTGCTCACCCATGGGGATAACCCGGTCTCACGCCGGGTCATGACGGGGAGCATAGCGAGGGTTGAAATAAAGATTCAATATCTTTCATCTCCGAACTGTGTTGGCTGCACAAGCTGAAAGCCTGCGCTAGAAGAGGGACAATCATTAGAAGATTTTAGAATGAAATTATGGCAACAGTTAACACCTACTTGTATTTCAATGGCAATTGCGAAGATGAACATATCATGCATGATCACTTCACCGGTATTTTTTCTGAATCAGTCGTGAAATCATCGGAGAGATCAAATCTATTGGAGACATTGTTTCGTATGTAGAGGATCGGCTCCCGTTCGTCTGGTCAGATGAAGGAGACCAAGCACCTATCGTCGTATTGCGCGCGGGTTGGGGAATTAAAAGTACGGTGGGAGGGTTATGGATCAGTAAGGTTTAAAAGTAAAGACATGAAGGGATTAGTTTTTTTATCAATAATTATCAGTGCAATTTTGCCGAGTAAACAATTAGAAGCCAAAGAAATGGATGTAGCAACGTTTGGGAATGGATGTTTCTGGTGTACAGAAGCTATTTTTCAGGATTTGAAGGGAGTGAGTAAAGTGGAGTCAGGCTACTCTGGCGGACAGACGCTAGACCCTACTTACAAAGAAGTATGTACGGGTACGACTGGCCATGCGGAGGTGCTGCAGATCACTTATGATCCAGCAGTGATTTCGTTCGACGAGTTGCTAGAGGTGTTTTGGAAGACGCATGACCCCACGACGCTCAACCGCCAAGGCAATGATGTCGGGACGCAGTATCGTTCGGTGGTGTTCTATCACAGCGACGAGCAAAAGGCATTGGCTGAGAAGTACAAGAAGGAACTCAACGCCTCTGGCGCGTTCAACGACCCGATCGTGACAGAGATCACGGCTTTTGACAAGTTCTACGTGGCAGAAGACTACCACCAGAACTATTACAACCTTAACGGTTCACAGCCCTATTGCAACTTCGTGATCAAGCCCAAGGTGGAGAAGTTTAGAAAAGTATTCAAAGACAAACTCAAAGACTAAGTGAAGAAAGTAAAGATGATCTGGGACATGCGTGGGGGAGATGCCAAAGGGATGGCAGAGCACCACGCCATCCATCTCAAAGAATATGCAGCCAAGTGGAACATGACGCTACACGAAGCAGGGACAGAAGTCGTCAATGATGCCTATGTAGTGGCCTACATGATCATCGATGAGAGCGACATGATCACCGTGAGAGACAACTTGAGACCGCATCGCGCGGAGTATGCGGAGTAGAGTTTCTACGATACGGTATCGGACATTTCCTAGGCCTCTTGAAGGGAGGCAGAGGGAGTGAGACTTCATGATGATCCTGAGAGACAGGATATCGATTCATTCTTCCATCAAACATCTTGTCTCAAAAGCCTTTCTTCATTATTTTCTATTATTTTCGAGGCAACAACAAACCCGACATTAACAGAGATCAATGTCTGAGAATAGAATTACATTTCTGATCCAGTGCGAGGATAGCAAAGGGATCATCGCCAAGGTCACTACATTTTTTTACGACGAGGGATTCAACATCCTAACCTGTCAGCAGTTCACGGACAACATCGAGGATGCGTATTTCATGCGGGTGAGTCTGGATGCCAAAGACCTAGTGATGTCCAGAGAAGAGCTCTCCGAGAAGTTTCGTCAGGTCGCCGAGCCCTTGAAGTTGGACTGGAGGGTGTATTACTCTGTGGACAAGGCTAACGTAGCGATTTTAGCTTCTAAGACCAGTCACTGTTTGTTTGACCTACTGGAAAAACACAGCGAGGGCAAACTGCACTGCAACATCCCCCTCATCATCAGTAACCACGAGACGGTCAAGTACGTGGCGGATCAATTCAATATTCCTTTTCATCATCTGCCTGTCACAGCAGACAACTGGGTGATGCAACAGGGAGAGATGAAAAAACTGCTCAAGGCACACAACACAGAGTTGGTGGTGATGGCGCGTTTCATGCGCATCTTGTCCTCTGACTTTATCAATTCATTCAAAGAGAAAATCATCAACATTCATCATGCCTTTTTGCCTGCTTTTCAAGGTGCCAATCCCTATAAACGTGCCTACGAACGAGGTGTGAAGATGATCGGAGCGACGGCTCACTACGCGACAGATGACCTAGACGAGGGCCCCATCATCGAGCAGGATGTAGAGCGTGTCTCTCATGCCAGTTCGCCCGCAGGGTTGACGCAGATTGGCTCAGAGATCGAACGAAAGGTGCTCTCCAAGGCCGTGAAGTTCCACCTAGACCACCGCATCATCGTGACGGGCAACCGCACGATCGTCTTTCCAGAGACGGAGGGGTGATTTAAAGAACCAATACTCAAGACAATCCAGTAGGTGTATTAGACCGCTTCTGTCATCTCGACGATAGGAGAGATCTAAGCGGTGGTAGCTTTACTTTATGCATATGATGTTTTATGGCATCATCTGGGTTTACACATGGACAGATGAGTCAGACATAATCATCAAGTTGATTTTTTGAAGATTTACAAAGTAAAGTTCTTCAAATCCAAGATACATCTTTCATGTTCGAGGAGTTCCTCATGTGCTTGATCCATGATCACTGCGGATACTTCTTTGATTTTGCTGCGGAAGTCTTTCTTGAGTTCCTTTCTCTTGATGGCTTCAAGAAACAACCGGACTTCTTCTTGGGATTCTAGAATTAAAGCGGGGACCTGTGTTGGTTTGTCATCGTCACCTTTGGCGACCATGGTGACGTAGGAGTTGTTGGTCTTCTTGACCGAGCCTTCTTTGACGTTTTCGGCAATGACGCTGATGCCTACTACGAGGGAAGAGTTACCGACATGGACGACAGAGGCTCTGAGGTGTACCAGATCACCTACTTCTACCGGTTCTAGAAAGTCCACATTGTCTACCGATACCGTGACACAGTAGTTGGCGGCATGCTTGCTGGCGCAGGCATAGGCCACTTTATCAATCAAAGACAAGAGAATCCCTCCATGGATTTTCCCTCCAAAATTGGCATAAGAAGGAATCATCAATTCGGTAATGGTAGTCTTCGAAAAACTGACTGTTTTTGCGTTTGGTATGCTCATGATTGTTGCTTTGTATTCACTAGAAGTAGCGAAAATAAGCACATTAGACCGCTAGCGGAACATTCCCTAACCATTTTTTGATTTAATCCCCAAACAAGTGGAGATTTGCGGATGTCAAATCCCAAGGTGCTTCTTATTACCCCTCCTTTTACCCAGCTCAATACGCCCTATCCTGGCACCTGCTATCTCAAAGGATATCTCAATACCCAACAGGTAGCGTCTTATCAAGTAGACTTGGGGATCGAAGTGATCCTGCGTTTGTTCTCTAAGGCAGGATTGAGAGCGATGTTTGACGCAGTGGAGGCTGAGGGACTATTGGATAAGGTGAGTGACAATGCCATGCGGATTTATCAATTGCGCGAGGAGTATATCGCCACGGTGCACCCCGTGATCCGTATGCTACAGCACAAGAATCCCACGCTGGCTTATTCGGTAGCCGAGCGTGAGTTTCTACCAGAGGCGAGCCGTTTTGATCAGTTGGCGGACTTAGAATGGGCCTTTGGCAACATGGGCGTGCAGGACAAAGCGCGGCATTTGGCAACCTTGTACTTAGAGGATCTGGCGGATTTCATCAAAGAGGCTGTGGATCCGCACTTTGGGTTTAGTCGATACGCGGAGCGACTGGGGATGTCGGCTTCTTCGTTCGATGAGATGGCGGAGGCTTTGTCTCAGGAGCCTTCTTTCATTGATGGAATATTGATGGCGCTTTTGGAGGAGAAAATTCAGCATGCTCGACCCAATATGGTCTGTCTATCCGTGCCCTTTCCAGGGAATCTGTACGGCGCACTGCGCTGTGGACAATATATCAAGGCCAATCACCCAGGTGTCCATGTCGTCATGGGCGGAGGGTATCCCAATACTGAGCTGCGGTCGGTCTCCGATCCGCGTGTGTTTGCTGCTATTGATTTCATCACATTAGATGATGGAGAACGACCGATTCATCACCTGATGGGGCATCTCTTTGGGGATAGAAAATTGGAAGACCTCAAAAGAACTTTCTCTCTCGTGGAGGGAAAAGTCGTCTATCACAACGGGAGCAAACAAGGTGATGTGTCTTTTGGTCAGACGGGTACGCCAGACTATAGTGACCTGCCCATCGATCGGTACTTATCTGTCCTAGAGGTAGCGAACCCGATGCATCGTCTTTGGAGTGATGGCCGGTGGAACAAGCTGACTATGGCACATGGATGCTATTGGAAAAAGTGCAGCTTTTGCGATATCTCGCTAGATTATATCAAGAACTATGAACCTGTCAGTGCTTCGATTTTGTGTGACCGAATGGAGGAACAAATGGAGCAGACTGGCGAAACGGGCTTTCACTTCGTAGACGAAGCTGCGCCTCCTGCACTGATGCGGGAGTTAGCACTAGAGATACTGCGCCGAAAGTTGGTCGTGACCTGGTGGACGAACATTCGCTTTGAGAGCCGTTTTACACCCGACCTATGTCGTCTGTTGAAGACCTCTGGCTGTATTGCTGTATCAGGAGGATTAGAAGTAGCCTCCGATCGTCTGCTAGAGAAGATGAAGAAAGGGGTGACGGTCGAGCAAGTCGCTCAGGTTGCAGAGAATTTTACCCAGTCGGGGATCATGGTGCATGCCTATCTGATGTACGGTTTTCCTACGCAGACCGATCAGGAGACGATAGATTCGCTGGAGATGGTGCGTCAGCTGTTTATGCATGGTGTGATTCAGTCAGGTTTTTGGCATCAGTTTGCGATGACGGCACATGCTCCTGCGGGGTTAGAGCCAGAGTCCTTTGGGGTGGAGCGCGTAGGACCCGTGTTCGAGGGATTTGCTAACAATGATCTGCAGCATGTCGATACATCGGGTGCTGATCATGTCCAATACAGCGAGGGATTGAAGAAGTCACTTTTCAACTACATGCATGGGATCTGCTTTGATTATGACTTGCAGGAGTGGTTTGATTTTGAGGTGCCGGGGAGCAGTATCCCAGCACACTATATCGAGCAGGCTTTGGCGGACAACCCAGGGACGTATATCAGTGACTCATCTAGGGTGGTGTGGCTGGCGGCTGTTCCTGTTTTGAGTTTCTATGAGAAGAGAAAAAAAGGAAAGATTACCGTGAGAGCGAGACTGTCCGTGGAGCTTAAATCACATAGCATAGATGTGACCGCCGAAGAAACGGAAGGCAAGTGGCTTCATGCATTTTTGAACCGTATGTCCTTGGCATCCAAAGAGAAAATTACGTTTGCTACCCTGAGACAGGAGTACGAAAGAGATTTTGGTCAGTCCATCGATCGTTTGATCCATGGACAGGCATGGCAGGAACTGAAGAATACTGCCTTGCTGATTGTATAAAATGGTGCTAGGTTTGGCAAGGTTATTTCTAGAGACTGAGATGATCCGATAGGAGACCGCTATCGTTTTGGACATGACCTCACTAACAAATTGACTATGAAAACGAGACGTAAAACACTACTGTATTTCCTCATAATCACAATGCTAGTATCAGCATGTGGATCAGCCAAAAAACTCTACGAACAGGGAGACTACTATCAAGCAGTGATCAAGTCAGCTGATAAACTACGCAAAAATGCTGATCACAAAAAGACCAAAGAGGCGCTAAAGGTCGCATATCCGTTAGCTGTAGAAGAGCTGCTGGCACAGGTTGCACGCGCCAAAACGGTCAGTCCAGATTTTCAGAATACCGAATCGATTTATCCGCTGGAGAAGCTCAACCACATGTATGATGAGATCAAGCGATCACCAGGAGCACTGCGGGTGATCCCTAACCCGACGAGTTATTATCAGCAACTGGCGCATGTGAAACTAGCCGCTGCGGGAGAGCAGTATGAGGCGGGATTGAAAGAGTTACGTGCAGGGAGTAGGCAGCGTGCCAAAGAGGCCTATGCCTATTTTCAGATGGCAAACAAATATCAGCCTGGATACGAGGATGTGAGACAGAAAATAGAAGAAGCCTACAATCTGTCGATACTGACGGTATTGGTACAGTTGCAGCCCGTGCAGTCGCAGGCGTATCAGCTCAGCGGCGACTTCTTTTATGATCAGGTGGTGAAGGTGTTTCGTGAGATCGAAAGCGATGAATTTATCCGCTTTTATACACCGAACGAAGCGCGTCGAGTGAGATTAGAGAAGCCGCATCAGGTCTTGACGATGAATTTTGTAGACTTTAGGGTAGGAGATACGCGGACACTAGAGCGTGTCGAGAAAGTCGAGCGAGACAGTGTCGTAGTGGGTACGGTACAGCTGGATGATGGTACGACCAAGAAGGTGTACAACACCGTCTCTGCCAAGCTAACGATACGCAAAATGGAAGTGCTATCTGCTGGACGTCTGCGTATGTCAGTCCAAGATGGATATGCACGGACAATTTTGACGAAAGAGGATTTCGGAGGAGAGTTCGTGTGGTTCAACGAATGGGGTAGCTTCAACGGCGATGAGCGCGCACTGAGCCGTGACCAACTTGCGATCTGCAATGCCAAGATGCTGATGCCTCCACCACCGCAGGATCTCTTTGTGGAGTTTACCAAACCAATCTACAGTCAAGTGCGGACTCACCTGAGACGGTTCTATGATGGCTACTAGGCTTTAGAGATTAGACCCAAGATTTAAGAATGATTCTTGAAAAGAAAAAAATATAAAGACACAGTTTATTGAACAGACTCGGCTGTCTATGCGGTGGTATGATTTTCTTTAGCGGCTTTGTCATTATCTGCTGCGGTTGTGTGATTTTTCTTATTTCCAGATACGGTTTTGTCATTGTTGCGGTCGTTTGTGAGGGACAGGAGTGCTTTTGGAATGACCGAGGATGGTTTTGCAGAGTAGTTTTGAGTTGATCGTTGCCCTCGATAGGAGTGAAGGCAACGATCAGTTATAGTAGGCTTTTGCTGTACTTCTAGAAGACGTACTTAATCCAATCTATGCCAGTACTCACTTATACATGGATTATGGCGCACGATGTAACTAAGTAGAAAGCATATGTAACGTATCGGAAAAGCCTCAGGAGCAGTAGGAGATACCTTTGATTTTCACTGAACCTAGGTATTATGAAGTATAGCTTTCAATGTGCTTCAGGTCAGTTGCAAATGATTTGAAGGCATATGACTAAATTTCTATCGGGTATTCGATTTGCGGGATCGGAAAATATAGCAGCTAAACCGTCTCGATTAGTACTCCACTTCTCTACAGGTATTTCTAAGCCTGAAGGTAATTCACCTGTTGAAATAGGTGATCTCTCAAGTAAGCAATCGAAGAAGGTAATCGATGCTTTTCTGTCAACATCCCAATCATCATTTGTAATAGCGAGGTTTTGTGATGGCGTTTGTCTACAAAAGAAACAAACGAGCCAACAAATTTACTTTACTAAAGCAGCATGATTATGATCGAGAAAAAATTGAGCAATGACTCTGAGATGTGGGAAGCTTTCAAAAAGGGGGACGAGAGTGCGTATGAACTCATGTTTCGTGAAAATTATCCTATTTTGATAAACTATGGCTTGAAATTTAACAATGAAGAAGATGAAGTAAAGGACTGTGTTCAGCAGCTCTTTGCTAAGCTGTGGGAGTCTCGTGAGAGGTTAGGGGCTAACAACAATATACGTGGGTATTTGTTAGCGTCGGTTCGGAGGATGATTTTGAGAGAATCGAAGAGAAAACCTTTAATGGTTGAGATTTCAGGACTCAATCATAAGTTTCTTTTGGATGTTTCTGTAGAGAATCAGTATCTGAAGGGGGTGATTAAACAAGAAGATGCTGCAAGAGTTGTTCAATTGCTGAATCTTTTACCACATCGTCAAAAGGAAGCACTATACCTGAGGTTTTATGGAGATCAAAGTTTTGCAGAAATCGCCACGGTGATGGGAATTACCACCAGAGCAGTTTATAAGTTGGTTTACAAAGCAACTGCTCGTCTTGCAGTAGAGTTGAAGCAGCAACAAGAGACAGAAAAGTACAAATTGTCATTGGTAGCGTCTTAATTTCTTTTGTGTAGTGGGGTCAGTTTTGTAGCAACAGGTCTTTTTATCATTAGACTCAAGAAGTTCGATTGAAAATGTTGAATGCTTTGAGCTGGCAAAAGTCATTTTAAGAATGATATGAAGACAAATAGCAAAAACAACACAGGTAAGCACAAAGCAGATAAAATGTGGGAGATGGAAAACCTGCTTTCTCAACTCTCTTTTGAAACTCACCGTGTTACTGATCACGATGTAGAAGAAGCATGGAATTCGCTAAGACCGAATGGTTTGAATAATCCTAAAAAGTCTGGTCGTCACCTGTCCAGCACTTATCTGATTGCAGCTACGGTTGTGTTGTTTGTATTGGCTTTTGTTATCTCATCTGTGGTGTGGATGGACTCGTCTCGTCAATTGACTGACAATAAAGGTGTTCAAGTAGAAAAGTCAACCCTGAATGGTCAAAAACTCACCTTTGCACTGCCTGATGGAAGTAAGGTTGTATTAAATGCAGGTTCTACCTTAAAGTACTCGAAGGTTTTTGGACAGGAGAATTTAAGACAGGTGTTTTTAGATGGCGAAGCTTTCTTCGATGTAGTTCATGATCCTAAATCTCCATTCGTCGTAGTGGCGGATAAAACAAAAACCACAGTTTTAGGTACTCAATTCAATGTCAATTCCTATTCTAATAATACCGAAACAAAAATTGCGCTGGTGAAAGGTGCTGTCAATGTGAAAAATACTGATAGTGAGTTAAAACTCACACCAGGTCACATGGTCATTTTTGACAACAGTAATCATAAAACAACAATATCGGCATTTGATTTTGATCAACAGATCGCCTGGAAAGAAGGTGTGTTGGTATGTAATCATGAATCTCTGACTAGTCTAACCGTTAGGTTAGAAAGATGGTATGGGGTAACTATAGAAGTAGCACCTGATGCAGCTATTAATTCTAATTGGCGGTATCACGGGAAGTTTAGGGGGAAATCATTAGCCTATATATTGGAGGCTTTGAGCTACCCTGATCATTTTAAATATAGAATAGTGGATAAAAAAGTAACGATTTATTAAATGAAGAATACGAGTTAGCAACAGGGTAGCCGATGGGAGTTGTATGACTATAATTCCTAGGCGTGAAGCAATCAAACATGAACTATTATGAACTAATGAAAGTAAATTTATGAAAGCAAAATTACTAGTAATCCCTCTTCGATGTAGGGCGATATTTATTGGTTTATATCTTTTATGCGGACTAATGTCGAGTGCAAATGCATGGGACGGAAAGGCCATCAAGAGCATAGAGGATATATACGTGACGATACAGATGGAGGAAGGCAATTTGGAAGAGACCTTTACGACCATCAGTGAGCAAACAGGGCTCAATTTTCACTATGATCGACAGTTAGCTGTGAGTCGTTCGGTCAAGTCAGAAATGTCCCAAGTTACACTAGGCGAGTGTCTACGATACTTAGCCAAGGAGGCTCAGTTGAATTTTAGAAGAATCAATGAAACGATTCATGTAGAGGATGCCGCGGGTACCAAAGCACAAGTAACAGAGTCTTTTTACGAGCAGGATTTGGTCGTGACAGGTACTGTAAGATCAGAAGACGACGGTACTGGTTTGCCTGGAGTAAACGTTGTAATCAAAGGATCAACAGTAGGAACGGTCACTGATATCGATGGGAATTTTCGAATCAATGTACCTTCAAAAGAGTCTGTATTATATTTTAGTTTTATAGGCTACATCGCTCAAGAAGCTCTAGTAGGGGACCAAGCTGTGATTGATGTTGTCATGAAGCTAGATGTCACCTCTCTAGAAGAGGTGGTCATAGTGGGGTATGGCGAACAGAAAAAAGAGACCGTAGTTGGCGCTGTTTCTCAGACAGATGCCGCTGTACTGGAGCGAGTTGCTGGCGTGCCCAATGTAAGTACCGCCTTGACAGGTAACTTGCCTGGTGTGATCACTACTGCGAGTACAGGGATGCCAGGAGATGAAAACCCTCAAATCGTGATTCGTGGAGTTAGTAGCTGGAATGGTTCTCAACCTCTGATTTTGGTCGATGGGGTAGAGAGACCTGAATATTTCAACACGATGGACGTAGGTTCTGTCGAAAATATTTCTGTACTGAAAGATGCTTCTGCAACAGCGGTTTTTGGCTCTAGAGGGGCTAATGGTGTAGTTATTGTAACGACCAAACGAGGTAGAGAAGGAAAAGCGGAGATTACGGCTAGGGTAAATACAACCGCTAAAATCGTTTCCAAACTACCGGGGACATTGGATTCGTATAGTGCCATTAGGGTAAGAAACCAGGCCATCGAAAACGAATTGTCAAACAATCCTGGTAGTTGGGACTTTATGATACCTCAATCTACTGTGGACAAATATAGATATCCAGCAGATGCAGCCGAAGCTGAACGCTATCCAAATGTAGACTGGCAGAATGAGTTGTTTAAAGACTATGCCATGGCCTACAATGCGAACATAGGTATCAGAGGGGGTACTGAAATTACCAAATACTTTGCGAGCATTGATTACCAAAATGAAGGTGATTTGATGAAAGATGCGAACAACAACCGTGGCTATGATCCAGGGTATAGCTACAACAGACTCAATTTCCGTAGCAACCTGGATTTTCAATTGACGCCTACGACCAAACTCTCTACTAACCTGAGTGGTACCTATGGCGTAAGAAAAACCCCATGGGGTGGTGGAAATGAATACCCATTTTGGATAGCTGCCTATGGTAATGCGCCCGATGCTTTCATTCCTAGATACTCGGACGGGACATGGGGATTTTATGAGCCAAATGTGCAAGGTGGACTCAATTCGGTAAGAATCTTGGCCTTGTCTGGTGTACAATATACGACAAGAGCACAGATGTCAACCAATTTTTCCCTAGAGCAGGATTTAGACTTTGTACTCAAGGGACTGAAATTTACAGGTACGCTGGCTGTTGATAATCAATTTGTCGAAATAGACAGAGGGGTAAATGATCAATACAATGCTGTCCAAGAGAAGTGGATCAATCCTCAAACAGGTCAAACCCTTTATGGACAAAACTTTGATGCAGCTACCCGTTTCGATTTTTATGATCAAGGAGCGTCATGGTCTCCTACAGGAGGATCAGTGGCCGACTGGGAGTCACAGCGCCGTCTTTATTATCAGTTGAGATTGAACTATGACAAGACTATCGCCGAGAAGCACAATGTCGGTCTGATGGGACTCATGAGTAGACAAGAGGATGTGCTGGGTAGCCAAATCCCAAGATATAGAGAAGATTGGGTGTTTCGTGCGACCTACAACTATGATGGGAAGTATTCGATAGAGTATAATGGTGCCTACAATGGATCTGAGAAGTTTGGAGTGGATTATCGTTTTGCTTTTTTCTCATCAGGAGGGGTCAACTGGATGTTGTCTGAGGAGAATTTTATGAAGGGAATTCCATTTTTGGACGTATTAAAACTCAGAGCTTCCTATGGTGAAGTAGGTGATGATCAGGTAGCGGGTAGATTTCTTTTTGCAGATACTTGGAACTATCAGTATGAGTCTCAGTTAGGAACTGCAGGTGTAACAGGTGAGTATAGCCCATACACATGGTACAGACAGACAGAGTTAGGCAACCCTTCTGTACGTTGGGAAACTGTTTACAAATACAATGCGGGTGTGGATTTTGGTTTCTTCAAAGGACTGATCAGTGGTAGTGTGGATGTTTTTCGTGATAGACGAGAGGACATCCTGATAGGTGATGGTCGTGCAGTACCTTTCTATTTTGGGGCTTCCCCACCAGTAGCTAACCTCGGTGAGATGCAAACTCAGGGGTATGAAGTAGTACTCAATATTGAGAAAAACATAACAAACTCCCTGAGAGTGTGGGCCAGCATGAATATGACACATGCCAAAGATGAAATCATTAATCGTGATGATCCGGAGTTGTTGCCAGAGTATCAAAAACAGGCTGGATACCAATTGGGGCAGGCACGTACGCATATCAGTGCAGACTACTATGATACTTGGGATGAACTGTATGCGAGTACGCCACATGACAACAATGATCAGGCGAAGATACCAGGCAATCGTAACATACTGGATTACAATGCAGATGGAATTATCACAGCACAAGATGCAGCCCCTTTTGGGTTTTCGGGTACTCCACAGAATACTTACAGTACGACCGTAGGGTTTGAGTGGAAAGGCTTGAGTGCATTTGTACAGTTTTATGGTGTGACGAATGTAACTCGTCAGGTGGTCTTTACCAGTTTGTCTGGTCAGCTCAATAGGGTATATGAGGAAGGTAGCTACTGGTCTGAAGACAATACCAATGCTGATCAACCTATGCCAAGATGGCTGAGTACACCTAATTACAACACGGGTAGCCGTTACATGTATGATGGTTCTTATTTGCGTTTGAAAAATGCTGAGATCGCATATCGATTCAGTACTGATTGGATCAACAAAATAGGACTCAGCAGTATGCGTGTATATGTCAATGGCAACAACCTATTGTTATGGACCAAAATGCCAGATGACCGTGAGTCAAACTTTGCCGGTAATGGTTGGGCAGCACAAGGAGCTTATCCTACTGTCAAACGGGTCAACCTAGGACTTAATCTCACATTCTAAAATTTGATTCTGATGAAAAAATATATAAAGAGCTTATTTAAGCATACAGCCTTAATGGTTGGCCTGCTTGCAGGGTTTTCTTGTGAGGAATATTTGGAAAGAACTCCAGAAGCAGTTTTATCTTCTGAAGTTGCATTTAAGAATTTTACCAATTTTCAGGGGTTCACAGAGGAACTATATCATTGTGTGCCCAATTTTACCAACAGGTATTGGACGAATTCTTTCAATTGGGGAGATGATGAAATACAATCTACAGCACAAAATTTCCATTTTGGAACGAAAATAGAAAACGGTGACTTCTGGGGCTGGCAGTCTGAATTTGATGGCTGGAATGCTGGATGGATGGATAGAACAGGAGCATTTACGCCATATGAAAACGTAGATAATAATGATGCTAGAATGTTCAAAGGACTTTGGCCGCTAGCATGGATAGGAATTCGTAAGGCTAATCTGGGATTGGCGAATATGGATTTGATGACCGATGCGACGCAGGAAGAGCGAGATCTAATCGAAGGGCAGTTGTTGTTTTTTAGAGGGTGGTTTCATTTTCAGTTGATCCAGTACTTTGGTGGACTTCCTTATGTAGATGCATTGCTGCCAGCTGATGAGCAGCTTCGTTTGCCACGCTTGAGCTATCAAGAATGTGCCGAAAAAGCGGCAGCTGATTTGAGAATGGCTGCTGATTTACTTCCAGTGCATTGGGATGAAACAGTAGCAGGTAGTAGTACTTCGGGAAAGAATGATTTGCGTATTAACAAGATCATGGCACTAGGTTATTTGGGTAAAAATTTACTTTGGGCGGGTAGCCCATTGATGAATTTCGAATCGACTGGCAGTAGAACTTATAACGCAGACTATTGTCAACGTGCTGCTGTAGCTTTTGCTGAATTGATCGAATTGAGTGAGAGTGGAGAAGCTCCATATTCCTTGGTCAATTTTGAGGACTACAGTTCTCTGTTTTATACTGCGGGTCAAAATTGGGCCTATCCGGGAGCTGATGAGGCGATTTTTAGGTCTCCATATCTCGATGCACACAACTCTACGTATGGTACCGCTACCCAGTATACCCCAGCGATTTTGGCTGGTGGTGATGTCAAGTTTTTGCCAACAGCCAACTATGTCAACTTTTACGGGATGGCCAATGGTTTGCCGCTGCCTGATGATGTCAGCCAGATGGATGCAGCATCAGGGTATGACCCTCAGTTCCCTTGGAGAGACAGAGATCCACGTTTCTATCATGATATTATTTATGATGGTGTTCAGGTGGTACAAGGTTCTACGAATGGCCAAGAGGAACTTCGCTATGCCAACTTGTACTCGGGGGGTAATTACCGAGATGCCAGGACTGGGAGTCGTACAGGGTACCTGAATTATAAGTTTGTTCCTATCACGGTCAATAACTTTGACAATGGACAATCTTACGGTCAGGCCTTGAACATCAATGTACCCTACATGCGTTTGGCAGACATCTACATCATGTATGCCGAAGCAGCGACGATGGGTTATGGATCTGCTACGGGTCAGGCACCTGGAGCTAGTTTGACTGCAGTGGATGCTATCAACAAGATTCGTGATCGTGCTGGTGTAGGAGAGGTCGATGGACAATTTTTGGGTTCAGCGGAGGATTTTCTCGAAGAAGTACGTCGAGAGCGAGCAGTGGAATTGGCGTTTGAGAGACACAGGTTCAATGACTTGCGCAGATGGTTGCTGTTGATCGAAGAGCCTTATACGCTTAAAACTGCACTTTCTTTTGATCGCCCTGCAGCAGGTATGCCTACTGTAGAGGACACAGATGATCCTTCTCAAAATCGTGTGGTCAATCTGGTAGAAAATGTAATCCTAGAAAGGAATTTCACGGAGAAACACTATTGGCTTCCGCTCAAAGTGGCTGATGTGAGTATCTATCCAGAGCTCAATCAAAATCCAGGGTGGTAATACACATGGTTCAAGTACTTATAACTTTAAAGTGAAACAATCATGAATTATATGAAAATAGCAATGGTGCTATGTGCTGTGTGGGGCTTCTTTCCGGCTTTGCTACAGGCACAAAATACCATGAATACAGAATTGACCGCCAGTATTGTACCTATAAGGGCTCAAAGTGGTGTGGACATAGATTTATACAAGGATAACAATGGTGAAGCAGACAAACTCATAGCTTCTGCAGATACTGTGGCCAACAAGGAAGTGGTTTTGTTGCCAGGCTCGGACGGTTATCCTGTAGAAGTGGCGTTTCGTCAAGTTGGCGAAAAAGACCTTAGTCATGATGTGTCTTTTGTAGATATGCCATCTATTTTGGACAAAAACTACATTACTAATCCGTTAGATAATATGGAGGCTTTTGTAGGGGGATTCAACGGCAACCTTTGGGGGCAAACGGATTACCTCACCTTGATAGATGGAGTGCCTCGCGATATTGGTAGTGTCTTGCCTACAGAAGTAGCCCAAGTCACGTTTCTCAAAGGGGTATCTGCAGTCGCATTGTATGGTAGCATGGGCGCCAGAGGTGTTGTACTCATTACAACCAAGCGTGGCAAGATTCATGGACAGGAGATTACTGTGAGAACCAACGCTGGAGTTCATGTTCCTAAAGCTTACCCACGTTACCTAGGGTCTGCTGAGTACATGGACTTATTTAATGAGGCACGTGTCAATGATGGTTTGGATGAATTATATTCCCAGGAGCAGATTTATTATTCTGCACAGGGTACAGATCCATATAGGTATCCTGATGTGGATTATTATTCTACAGACTATGTTCAGAAGGCATACAGTCGCTATGATGCTACCGTAGAGATCGAAGGTGGCAATGAAAAAACACAGTATTATACCAACATGGGTTTTTACCGTACAGGTACACCGCTCAATTTTGGAGGAGCGACTGAAAACCATGACAAGCGTTTCAACATTCGAGGCAATGTAGATATGAATATTGCCAATTGGCTGACTGCCAAGGTTGATGCTGCTGTGGTTTTTTACAATGGCATAGGGTCTAATACGGATTATTGGGGTGCCGCAGATACGTTAACACCCAATCGATATACTCCCTTAGTACCGATTGACAGGATAGAAGCAAACGACCAAGCGTCTCTTGATTTGGTAGGTGCGAGCCAGAATATCATAAACGGCCAATATTTGCTAGGAGGTACACAGCTGCAGCAGTCCACCCCGATTGGTGCGATTTATGCTGGTGGAACGAATAACTACAATAGCAGACAGTTTCAGTTCAATGCTGGTGCCAATGCAGATTTGGGTGCTGTGGTACAGGGGTTGTCTTTGAGTACGACATTTGGTGTGGATTATAATTCTACTTACAATGTCGCTTTTAACAATGAATATGCTGTTTATCAACCCTCTTGGACGAGCTATGCAGGAGACAATAGGATTGCATCATTGACAAAGTATGGCAATGACGCCAGTTCTGGATCACAGGACATAACGGATAGTTGGTACACGCAGACCCTGTCTTTTAATGCACACTTAGATTATCAGAGAACCTTTGACAACAAGCACAACTTCTCAGGAATGTTGCTTGCATATGGATTTCAACGTTCTATCTCAGCACTCTATCACAAACCTAGCAATGCGAACCTAGGTCTGCATTTAGGGTACAATTTCAAACATAAATATTATGTAGATTTTGATGGGGCTTTGGTGCATTCGGCCAAGTTACCAGAGGACAACCGTCAGAGTATTTCTCCTACAGCTACGCTAGGATGGTGTTTGAGCGAGGAGGCTTTTCTGAAGGATGTATCTTTTCTTAGCAATTTGAAACTAAGTGTTTCGGGTGGTATTCTAAATACTGATCTGGATATTCAAAATGTAAATAATGAAGATGACGCATCTGATTACTATCTATATCAGCAAGTTTATAACCAGACCGATGGAGCATGGGTGACTTGGAAGGATGGTTTTTCTAACCAAAGTACAGACTCTCGAAGAGGATCTAACCCTAATTTGGATTATCCACAAAGAAGAGAGTTGAGCTTGGGTCTTGATTTTGCACTTTTTGACAATGCCATAGTTTTTGAGGGGTCGTTTTTTGCCAGTCAGACATCTGGTATTGCTGTCCAAAACAATGTGCTGTTTCCTAGTTATTTTGTTTCCAATGGCTACCCTAGTGGGTCATTTGTTCCATATACGAACTACAACAATGATGATCGGATGGGGGTTGATTTTAACCTAAGACTGAACCAAAATGTGGGAGAGCTAGCACTATCTTTAGGTGTGTCAGGGATCTATTATACTACCGAAGCAAGCCAGCGCGCGGAGATGTATGAGGACGCTTACCAAAACAGACAGGGACAACCTTTGGACGCAATTTGGGGGTTGGAAAATCTAGGCTTCTTTGCAGATGCTACAGATATTCAAAATTCACCAGATCAAATCGCATTGGGTGAAGTACAACCAGGTGATCTCAAGTACAAGGATCAAAACAATGACGGAATCATCAATGCGCAGGACGAAGTTTACTTGGGTAGAGCGGGTTGGTCGGGTGCTCCTTTGACGATGGGTTTTAACCTCACGGCCAATTACAAAAACTTCACATTCTTCGCATTGGGAACATACCGCTCTGGTGCTTATGGGATGAAGAACAACAATTATTTCTGGGTCAATGGTCAGGACAAATACTCTGAAGAAGTTCGAGGAAGATGGACAGAGGACACGCAGAACTCGGCGACATTTCCTCGTTTGACGACATTGAATGGTGCCAATAATTTCAGAAACTCTGATTTCTGGATGTATAGTACTGATCGCTTTGACTTGTCTAGAGTGCAGATTTCTTACGATTTTCCTGAAAGCCTATTGGGAGGGCCTGACAGCTTTATTCGAGAGCTCGGTATCTATGTCAATGGAGCCAACCTATTGACTATCTCTCCTAATCGTGAGATTCTGGAAATGAATATTGGCAGTGCGCCACAAACCAGATTCTACAATTTGGGACTAAGAGCAATGTTTTAAGTAGGACAAAAATTGAAAGAAATGAATAAGAATATATTAATATATCTAGCTATCATCTTTGTCCTAGTAGGATGTGATGACCTGATAGAGCCTGCGATCGAAAACAACCGTGGGCTGGAAGAGGGATTCAATGAGCCTCGGTTTGCTCATGGTTTGCTTCAAAACGGCTATGGACGGATACCCACCATCGGCAATGACCTGAGTGACATGGCTACTGACAATGCCGTTTCCAATGACCAAGATGATAATTTCTATGCTTTGGGGACAGGCCAGTGGGCAGCCAACAACAACCCAATGGAGCAATGGTCTAATTCTAGAGCGGCCATCCAATACCTCAACTTGATGTTGGAAACGGTGGATTCTGTGAAATTCTCTGAGACGCCTGTCGTCAATGAGATGTTTCAGGATCGGATCACGGGCGAAATCTATGGGCTTAGAGCTTTGTTTATGTACTATTTGCTTCAAGCACATGGAGGCATGAGCAATGGAGGTGAACTCTTAGGTGTACCTATTGTTTTGGGATCTAAAAATTTGTCTTCAGAGTTTAATGTGCCTAGAGCTACTTTCGAGCAGTGTATGCAGCAGTTCTACGCTGATTCTGAGGCAGCTTTAGCTTTGTTGCCCGATGACTATACCAATATTGGTGATGAGTCCCTAATTCCAGAGAAGTACGTGGCAGAAGGAGCAGGAGTACCAGACTATGAAAGAGTGTTTGGGGATGATGCCCGACTGTTGATCTCTGGACGAATCGTTCGTGCGGTGCGTGCACAGGCGGCACTCATGGCGACTAGTCCTGCATTCAGTGCCAATAACAGTACGACGTGGGCGGATGCGGCTGCTTATGCAGCAGAAGTCATTGATCTAAATGGTGGAGTGGCTGGTTTAGCAGCTGATGGAGTGACTTGGTTTGATGATGTCAGCATCTCAGACGTAGGAGGGGGAGTCAACCCTGATGAAATACTATGGAGAACCAGTATTGCAGATGTGAACAGCGATTTGGAAGCAGACAACTACCCTCCAACTTTGTTTGGAAATGGACTTGTCAATCCTACCCAAAACCTGGTAGATGCTTTCCCTATGGACAATGGATACCCAATCACGGATCCTTCGAGCGGTTTTGATCCATCGGATCCTTATACCGGCAGAGACCCGAGGTTGCGCCAGTTCATCATTGTGAATGGAGATACTTTTGGTGCTAGTGGAGGTGTCGTTAATACAGCTGTTGACGGTGATACCAATGACGGCTTAAACCAAAGTGAAAATGCTACTCGAACAGGTTACTATTTGCGCAAACTGCTCAGAAGTGATGTGAATTTGGATCCAAATGCGACCAATGGACAAGCGCACCTGGATCCTCATATTCGCTATACAGAAATTTACCTCATCTATGCAGAAGCAGCCAACGAAGCATTTGGGCCTACCGGTACAGGAGGCAACGCTTACTCTGCAGTAGATGTGATCTCGGCGATTCGCCAAAGAGCAGGATTGGGTACAGCAGGAACTGACCCTTACCTGACACTGGCTCAAGGTAGTACCGAAGATATGCGCGAATTGATCAAGA
Organism: Reichenbachiella agariperforans; assembly: GCF_900142205.1. GTDB lineage: Bacteria > Bacteroidota > Bacteroidia > Cytophagales > Cyclobacteriaceae > Reichenbachiella > Reichenbachiella agariperforans. The sequence goes on along the minus strand of NZ_FRAA01000001.1, from coordinate 711,931 downwards.
ACGAAAGAAGATTAGAGTTATGCTTTGAAGGTTTCCGTTTTTGGGATTTGCGTAGATGGGAAGAGGATTTGACAGAGGCTGCACTAGGTGTACGCATCGAAAATGGAAATCACCAAGTTATTTCTGTAGAAAATAGGGTGTTCGATGATTATATGATCTATGGTCCGGTGCCTTTCAATGAAATGCTCAAGTATGGTGCTTTAGAGCAAAATATGGGATGGTAATTCAATAAAAGAAAAGAATTATGAAAAAGATATTTTTAATATTATTTAGTACTGCACTGGTTGGATTGACCTCTTGTCACAACAAGGACTGGGAGTTTAATGACTTTGAGTATCAGTCGGTATATTTTTCCTATCAATATCCTGTCAGGACTATTGTATTAGGGGATGATATATTTGATACGACACTAGACAATGAGTGGAAATGCAAGATCATGGCCACCACAGGTGGTGTATATAGCAACCCGCATGATGTGACTGTAGATATCTCTGTTGATAATAATTATGCACAGGATCTACAATTCGATAATGGTACAGATCTGTTGATCATGCCAACTACCTATTATTCTCTTTCTGATGATCAAATCGTCATCAAGAAAGGGGAGTTGACAGGTGGAGTTGAGGTGCAATTGACAGAGGCTTTCTTTGCTGATCCGGAGGCGATTCGAAACACCTACGTGATCCCTGTGCAAATGTCCAATGTGACCGCAGCTGATTCTATTCTATCAGGTGTTCCTCAGGTAGAAAACCCAAGACCAGCTGTAGCGGGTGATTGGAGTGTACAGCCCAAAGATTTCATCTTGTATGCGATCAAGTACATCAATCCATGGCATGGATACTACCTAAGGAGAGGTGTTGATGAAGTCACCAAAGATGGTGTCAACACTACAGAAGTTCGTCATCAGCAGTATGTTGAGGATGATGCGGTATGGCAATTGACTACTCGCTCCATGACCGAAGTTCATTTTCCTTTGGATTATCAGAATAAGGAAGGACAGAATCTTAATCTGGAAATGAACCTGACTGTGGATGATGATCTTAACATCACTGTGTCTGCGTTGAATGATACTTATCAGGTCAATGACTCTGTAAGAGTATATAATTTTGTGGCAACAGGCACTGGACAGTTCGTAGAGGATGGTGAAGTTAAAAGCTGGGGTGATCAGGATCGAGATGGTTTGTATCTAAACTACGAAGTTGGGTATGATGTAGAGATTGATTATCAGGACGCAGGTGTAATAGATACGGAGACTGTGCACTATAGTACTATAGATACTTTGGTCATCAGAAATCGTGGTGTGGACATAGAACTTTTTACGCCAATAGTGAATTAATGTGCAAACTATGAAAATGAAGGACATGAAAAATACATATAAAATGGTATGGATGCTTGCGCTAATTGTTGGCGCAACATCCTGTGCCGATTATACTGATTTGGCCTATGTTGTCGAAAAGCCTGTTAGTGTGGAGCAACAAGAAGCAATCAATGCTTATAATGAACTGACAGCTTACAAAGCTGAGGGGTTACTATTGGGCACAAAAGTTGACTTGTCCAACTATATGGGGCAAGGTGTCAACTCTCGCTTGGTCAACAGCAACTTTACCGAAATAGAGGCAGTCGGCATTAGTCATGGTACGATTGTGCAGGCAGATGGTAGCTCTGTAACTACAGATCTAGAGAGTTTCGTAGAAACGTCTACCGGAGTAGGTTTGTCAGTTCATGGGGGTGGTTTGGTTGCTAATAACAATCAAAATTCGACCTATCTGAATGCAACTATAGCACCAACTATCATCCCTGCTTCTGGAGGCCCTGAATGGGAAGAACAAGTAAATCTGGATTTTGAAACAGATGATGCTATTGGCTATCAAAGTAACGATGCAACTGCTGCAGCTTTGTCTTTTACTGCGGATGGAGAAGGTGCAGGTGGAAGTGGTCGAGCGCTAGTTGTCACAAATTCGGCTGTTCGTGAGAATGATTGGGAGTCGCAATTATTTGTGACTTTTGAGACGCCGACAGAAGAAGGAGATGTGTATCGTCTAAGGATGGATGTACGGGCGGATGCTGCCGCTACTATGGCGACTCAAGCCCAAACAGCACCAGGGGGGTATAAGCATTGGGATTTCTTTGGGGCTATTAATGCTACTACCGAATGGACTTCAATTGAAGTAGAGATCACGGTTACAGCCGAAACTTCTGAATGTAATACCATTGCTTTAAATCTAGGTAATACGGCTACCAGCTATTACTTTGACAATATAGTTGTAGATAAATTCAATGAAGAGGGTGGTGGAGGCCCTACTTGGGGTTTGTTGTCTGGAAACGATTTTGAAACAGACGATGCTTCTAACTATCAAAGCAATGATGAGGCTGCTGCGGCTTTGTCTTTTACAGCTAGTGGAGAAGGAGCAGAAGGAAGTGGTAGAGCTTTGGTTGTGACCAACTCAGCGGTTCGAGAAAACGATTGGGAGTCTCAATTGTTTTTTAACTTCGGTACTCCTACAGAAGAAGGACAGCAGTTGCAATTGACCATGGATGTCCGTGCTGATGCAGCAGCTACTATGGCGACTCAGGCGCAGACGGCACCAGGAGCTTACAAACACTGGGATTTTTTCGGGGCTATCAATGCTACTACAGAGTGGACTTCTGTCAACGTTCAAATTACAATTTCTGCAGAGACCTCGGAGTGTAATACTATAGCTTTCAATTTGGGTAGTACTGCCACAAGCTACTACTTTGACAACATAGAGGTAAGGTGGTACAACGAAGAAGGTGGTGGTGAGCAAGTCATTGAGTTAACTCCAGAGGAAAAGAACGATACTTTGAGTTACGCGATGGAGACATACATCGCAGGAGTGATGGAAGTCTCCAAGGAAAATGTGATGGCCTGGGATGTCGTCAGCAATCCGATGGATGATAACAACCCTAGCGACCTGAAAGGCGGAGGAGAAGAAGTGCCAGCTGGAGAGTTCTATTGGCAAGACTATCTGGGCAAGGACTATGCTGTGAAGGCATTTAACTGGGCCAGAGAATATGGCAATGAAGGTGACAAGCTGTTTATCACTGAAAGCAACATGGCTTCTAATCTTGACAAGTGTCAGGGCTTGATCGATTATGTTGCTTATATCGAAGAGCAGGGTGCTACGGTAGATGGTATTAGCGCACAAATGAATATCTCAGTGACCTCTAACAAGGAGAGCATTGTAGAAATGCTACAGATGCTGGCAGAGACAGGAAAGCTGGTCAGAATCTCTGATCTCTCCGTTGGTCTCGGTGATGCAGAAGTAAGTTATGAGCTGATGATGGAACAGGCTGATATGTACAAATACGTTTTGGATATGTACGCCGAGCATGTGCCTGCAGCCCAGCGCTATGGTGTAAGTGTTTCAAGTGCGTTTGATACAGATGCTATACAGGGTCTGTGGTATTCGGACTTGGATAGAAAACCTGCCTATTCAGCTTTTGCTGATGGGTTGGAAGGGATGTAATAAAATAGTAATTCATATTTAGTTTTTTAATCCATGGCTGCATACGCTTATCTACTGATTAGTGTATGCAGTTTGTGGGTTGATTTTATTAATCAAAAAAATCACAGTATAAAAACCGTTATTTACGAAATCTGATTTTGTTTGATATGATTTGAGGTATTCAAAAGGATTCAATGACTATTTCATCTGTGTTGCTAATTAGATCATGCGTGTAAATGCTGTGTACAATATGCAGGTTTAAATCTTCCAATATGTATTATCGTTTAGTTGTTATTTTTATATTCATTTTATGTGGATATGGGTTTAGGATCATAGCCATGCCAGATGATGCGACTCCACCACTTCAGGTGAATGGCCGCTACCTACAAGACCCGTGCGGCAATCAGGTTTTGCTACATGGTGTAGCCATGACTCCCAGTCCCTGGTTCAATGGGTGCGCCCAGGGAGACTGTCGCTGGGAAAATTATGATGTCCAAGGATGTCTGGATTACAATACCGCAGTGATGGATAAATTTACCAACGCGGAGGAAGGATGGCACCTCAACTATGTGCGCCTGCATATCGATCCCTACTGGAGCAATACACCTGGTCAAGCTACAGAGGGTGAAAATGATATTTCTGCCTTTGATTTTGATCGCTTTGTCTCGGCAGTGGACAATGTCATCGTACCCCTGATCCAACATGCCCAATCCCGAGGTATGTACGTCATCTTACGTCCACCCGGCGTATGCCCACATGAAATAGCTGTAGGGGATGCATATCATGATTACCTCAAAACGGTATGGAGACATTTGGCAGACCATCCTGATCTACGTAATGCAGACAATGTCATGTTCGAATTGGCCAACGAGCCAGTTCACATCAAAGGTACCAATGGAGAATATGGTAGCAACACCCAGTCACATTTCGATGCACTCAAGTTGTTTTTTCAGCCAATAGTGGATATGATCAGAGAGAAAGGTGCCAATAATGTCCTTTGGATTCCTGGTTCAGGCTATCAGTCGCACTACAAGGGCTTTGCCAATAACCCGATAGAAGGTAACAACATCGCCTATGCCGTACACATCTACCCGGGCTATTGGGGACAGGACAACAATGACCCAACTATTTTTAGAGACAACTGGAATGAAAACATTAAGCCTGTGGCAGATTTTGCCCCCATTGCCATTACCGAGATTGATTGGGCTCCGGAAGAATATCCCGTCTGGGGCAAAGGCGGTGTGACGGGAACCGCTGGAGAATGGGGCTTTGGTGCCAACTTCAAAGCACTGGCAGATGAATCGGGCAATGTAAGCTGGAATCTACTGTCCCCAGAAAACTTGATTGATAGTGGCTATGTAGACAGAGGGATTGCGTATAATGAGGATCTGGAGGCTTGTGCTCTACCTGTCTACAATTGGTTTCAAGAGTATGCCACAGAAGAGCCTGATCACTGTGATCGCTACCATGATGCCGTATATGAAATCGAGCTAGGGGCTGATGCTTCTCAAGTAGTCGAGTTGGCGAATGGTCAGGATACGAATGGTGCCGCTCTTGTTCCTGCCCAAAGAAACAATAGTAACAGTCAACGCTGGCGAGCTCAGATAGACGAAGAGGGGTATTGGAGTTTTATATCCATGTCCAGTGAATCAGATAGAGTGATCGTATTGCAAGGTGCTGAGACGAGCGTGGGTACAGCTTTGGTCCTCGGTGAGGGGGGAGGTGATCATGCGCTATGGGAGCTAACTGATCTGGGAGATGGACTGGTACAGTTCAGAACCAAAGCAGCAGCTCTGTCTGATGGTATGGAGAGCTGGGGAGTAGAAGATTGTAATTTGGATGGTTCTAGGGCTTTGCAGGTTCAAGAGTTCGTAGATGGGGCTTGCCAAACATTCCGATTGAATTTAAAGGAAACTTTCTATCCCTACATACCTACTGATCATAGTGATGAAATCTATGAAATTGAATTTAGGTCCAATGCGCTAAAAGTGCTGAGTGTAAAACAGGAAAACGGTACATACAAGGTATATCCCGAGAGCAGAAAAGCCGCAGATAACCAACGTTGGCGTGTGATTAGTACAGATGAGTACTGGCAGTTTATTCCTCTGTCTAGCTATTCTGGCAGACCTTTGGCCTTGGAGGGCGGCAGCATTGAGGCCGGTAGTCATATGACTCTAGGGGAGGATGCCAATGCTCCTACTTCTTATTGGAAAGTGGTGGATCTGGGTAATGGGTATCATCAGATTATTTCCAAAGCCGCAATAGAAGAATATAGAGGGGTAGATGTAGAAAACTGTGACATGAGTGGCGATAGTCCCGTTCAGTTGACTGAATACAGCGGAGAATTGTGTCAGCAATTTCGATTACACTATATCAAGGATTATGACCCGGAGGAGTATGTCTTGGATGCTGAGCAAGGGATGAATAGTTTGAATATATATCCTAACCCAATTACATCAGGTACGGAGCTTCTCATTACAAGTGAGGTGGGCATAGCCTCTGTCACTGTGCTCAATATGAATGGGCAAGAAGTTTACATTCAAACAGATATGTCAACTCGAAAATGGAAAGATGTATTGAACCTGAAAGCAGGAGTTTACATCCTGAAACTAGCAACATCTGAGGGAATGCAAACCCAAAAACTAATAGTGAGATAATAAGATTTGAACTAACACGGATTATGAAAAAACTAACACTGACCGTATTGAGCGTTTGTTTCAGCTACATGTTGATCCATGCCCAAAACTATGAAAACCTGGCACCAGAAGGGTTTGATCAGTATCAAGCGGATATTTCACATGGTGATATTGATACGATCACTTACGAATCCAAGACAGTTGGGAATACACGCAGGGCTTTGGTTTATACACCTCCAGGCTATTCTAAGAAGAAAAAATACCCAGTACTCTATCTGTTGCATGGAATCGGTGGAGACGAATGGGAATGGTACAAGAATGGTACGCCACAAATCATTCTAGACAATCTCTATGCAGAAGGGAAACTGGAACCAATGATCGTGATATTGCCCAATGGTCGTGCGATGAAGGATGATCGTGCAGTGGGTAATATTTTTGATAGCCTGAAGGTACAGGCCTTTTCTACCTTCGAAAAAGATTTGCTCAATGATCTGAACCCCTATGTCCAAAAAAATTATAAAGTCTACAAGGATAGGGAACACCGCGCAGTGGCAGGTCTGTCTATGGGTGGTGGACAATCACTCAATTTTGGATTGGGAAACATAGATCAATTTGCATGGGTTGGAGGCTTTTCTTCTGCTCCAAACACCAAAGCACCCTCAGAGCTGTTGCCAGAACCAGAGAAAGCCAAAAGTTTGAATCTGCTGTGGGTTTCATGTGGGGATGCAGATGGTCTGATGCCTTTTAGTAAGCGAACTAGTGATTATCTCAACAAGCACAAGGTTCCTCACATTTTTTATATCGAGCCAGGCGGACATGATTTTAAGGTTTGGAAAAATGACCTTTACAAGTTTTCTCAATTGCTTTTCAAGCCTTTGGACAAAAGCAAGTTCAACCAATACAGTGTACTGGGAATGCCAGCCGAAACCAATATAGGGTCGAATGCTTATCCGCAGGTATTACCAGATCATCGCGTGATTTTTAGAACAAAGGCGCCAGATGCACAACAAGTACAGGTAGACCTGAGCGGTAAATATGATATGATCAAGGACGAAGAAGGTTTTTGGTCAGTGACGACTGACTCTATCGGGCCGGGCTTTCATTATTACTCGCTTTTGATTGACGGAGTAGCTGTTGCAGACCCTGCTAGCGAGACCTTCTATGGTATGGGTAGGATGGCTAGTGGGATAGAAGTTCCATTTGCTGGAGGAGACTATTATGCTTTGAAGGATGTGCCTCATGGAGAAATCCGCAGGAAGAAGTATTTCTCTCCCGTGACCAGGAGCTGGAGGGAAATGTATGTTTATACCCCTCCAGGATATGATGAGTCAGAAGAAGATTACCCTGTTCTCTATATTCTGCACGGGGGTGGTGAAGACGAGCGAGGATGGGTCATGCAAGGCAAGACAGATTTGATCCTCGACAACCTGATCGCTGAAGGAAAAGCAAAACCGATGCTGGTAGTGATGCCGGATGCCAATATGCCGGGCAGAGGTTTTGACGAAGCTGCATTGAAACAATTCGAGGCAGAATTGAAGCAAGTGATCGTTCCTTTGGTGGAGGAAGAATTTCGAGCAGTACCCGATGCTGAGGGACGCGCCATGGCAGGCTTGTCTATGGGCGGTATCCATACGCTGTATAGCGGTGTTCAGAACACGGATTTTTTCTCTAGCCCGGGCGTTTTTAGCTCAGGATGGATTCAGGGCATGCAGGAGGAATTGGCCAATTCGCAATATGAATTCATGAAAGAAAATAGTGATCAAATCAATGGCAATCTGAAGAACTTCTGGGTTGCCATGGGCGGTCAAGATGACATCGCTTATGACAATTGCCAAATGATGATGAAAGAATTTGATCAGATCGGAATACAATACAAATACTACGAATACCCAGGTGGGCACACCTGGCCTGTTTGGAGAGATAATTTATACCGTTTTGTGCAATTACTGTTTTGACTAGGTTGACCGTGTTTATTGAAGGTCATATGGAAGTTGGAGTAGTATTGAAATTCTTGGTTAACTAGTTGAACTATTTGGTTCGCTTGCTTACTTGAGGTATTTCATTGCTCATGTGTTTGGAAGGTTGATTGGTTCTAACCTAGAATGTGACAGGCAAATGGCTGTTAATACCATTCTATTGTCAAAAACTAAATCAATATGTAACTAACAAATATTTATATGCTATGAAAAATGTAAGACTATTACTATTCATTTTAATGATCGGGTTATTGCCTTCGGTTTTGAAGGCCTGGCCCGGAATGCCTTTGCCACCACTTCATGTGGATGGAAGAAATCTTGTCGACAATTGTGGGAATAATGTAAGCCTTCATGGGGTCGCTATTACACCCAGCCCTTGGTTCAATGGATGCCAGTATGGTTCCAGTTCTCAGTACTGCACCTGGGACAACTATGATGTACAGGGTTGTCTGAACTACAACAATGCAGTGATGGATCGTTTGACAGATACCTCCGACGGGTGGTACTTGAATTACATTCGCCTGCACCTTGACCCCTATTGGACTAATACACCAGGTGCACCGATTCCAGAGAACGACATCTCGCGATTCGATTTCAATCGTTTGGTGACCTACACCGATCAGGTGATCGTACCACTGATTAATCATGCGGCGCAGAGAGGTTTGTACGTGGTACTACGGCCTCCTGGAGTTTGCCCTGAGCATATTGCGGTAGGGGATGCCTATCACAATTACCTAATCCAGGTGTGGACCTATTTATCTCAGCACCCGGCTTTGAAGAATGCAGATCATGTGATGTTCGAATTGGCGAATGAGCCAGTTCAGATTTTAGGAACGAATGGCAACTGGGGATCTACGGGCAATGAGCATTTTGCTGCTTTAAAAAATTTCTTTCAGCCCATCGTGAATCTGATCCGAAACAATGGAGCTAACAATATGCTTTGGATTCCTGGTACAGGTTGGCAGTCACACTATCAGGGCTATGTTAACTATCCGATTACTGGAGGAGACATCGGCTATGCTGTACACATTTATCCAGGGTACTGGGGAGGTGTGCGCAATTACTCCGATTTCCAGGCTGGTTGGGATACCAATGTAAAGCCTATCGCAGATATCGCGCCTATCATCGTGACGGAGACCGACTGGGCTCCAGCGGGCTATGGAACCTTTGGGACCGCGACTACTGGAACAGCCGGAGGCAATGGCTTTGGAGCCAATCTTAATAATATCCTCTACAATTCCGGGAACGTGTCTTGGAATGTACTGGCACCGGACAACCTACTGGACCATGGAGATCCCAATGGAGCAACTGCCTATGGAGGAGATTGGCAGGCCTGCGCAGCTCCTGTGAAGCATTGGTTCAGGGAGTTTGGTGAGAATAATTATATGTTGCCACAGTCTTGTTCCAACCCTAATCCAAATCCAGTGGCGTTGGTCAATAATGGTATCTATGAAATCGAATTTTCTAACGATGCTAACCTGGTATTGGACCTGCAATATGGTGATGATTCAAATGGAGCAGTGCTGAGACCTTTTGGACGTAATGGTGCGATTGCCCAGCAGTGGATTGCCATCGATGCAGGCAACGGCAATTGGAGATTCATATCTGCGGCGAGTAGCTCTGATAGATGTGTAGACCTGGCGAGTGCATCTACCTCTAATGGTACCGATATCCGACTATGGGACAACTATGGCAACACAGCCCAGGCCTGGACGGTACAAGATGCAGGTAACGGCTACTATCGTATCCTATCCTCTATCGATAATAACAAAGGCTGGGATGTGCCGAACTGTGTGATGGACGGATCAGAGTCTATGCAGCTTTGGGATCACTACGGTACAGGATGTCAGCTCTTCAAATTCAACTATCTGGGATCGAGCGCTCGTCGCATTGATCAGCAGACGGAATCACTTCAGAAATCTCTGTCGGTGTATCCTAATCCGACCATCAACGGTAATCTGAATATCTCATTAGGTACAGAGGAGGATTTTGATCTGAAAATCTTCAGCATCGATGGCAAACAAATACTGGTAGAAAGGCTGGCAGGAGCCATGACGCATCAGTTGCAGACTAACTTGCCTAAGGGGATCTATATCTTAAAGGTGAGTGGTCAAGGGTTTGAAGATTCACAGCGTATTGTGGTTCAATAATTCTCTGATCGAAAATACAAATGAAAGGGGCATGCATTTGCCCCTTTTAAACTTTCTTATATCCGAAGGGGTATTTAAGTCGAAAAAGGTCTTTCACTTAGATAGACGTAAACTGATTATGGAATGACATCAAATAAATTTACTCTTGCTGAGAAGCAAAATAATGTATCAAGATATAGTGCAAATCCAGTTTTAAGGCATCTTTTGACCCTAGACTATAATCGAATAACTACTTTGAGTTATTCTGCACTACTATTCATTTTAATACCTTTTTTTTCCCAAGCACAAAAAATCACATCTTTCAAGGACGGGATCGGGGACAAATTTTATACGGGCGCAGCGCTCAATGTCCCTCAGACGATAGTAGGTAATGACACCACTATTCAAAATATTATTACAGAACATTTCAATGCTATTGTATCCGGCAATACGATGAAAAGCGGCTGGCTTCAGCGCAAAAAGGGAGAGTTTAACTTCAATTGGGCAGATGCCTTCGTGGATTTTGGAGAGCAAAATGACATGTTTATTACAGGGCATACCTTGGTTTGGCATTCGCAGGCGCCCAAATGGTTTTTTACTGATGATGATGGCAATCAAGTGTCCAGAGAAGAAATGATCCGCCGAATGAGGGATCATATCTATACAGTGGTTGGTCGATACAAAGGTCGTATTGATACCTGGGATGTGGTCAACGAAGCGATAGAAGATGACGGGTCTTGGCGCGAGAGTAAATTCTACAAAATCATTGGAGAAGACTTTATCAAACTGGCCTTCCAGTTTGCCCACGAGGCAGATCCTGAGGCTGAGCTTTACTACAATGACTATTCCATGAGTAACCCGGGCCGTAGAGCTGGGGTAGTGGCCATGGTCAAGAGTTTACAAGAAGCAGGGATTCCGATTCATGGCATTGGCATGCAGGGGCACTTGGGTCTGGATTATCCCTCATTAGATGAATTTGAGAAGAGTATTTTGGCTTTTTCAGAATTGGGATTGAAGGTGAGTATCACAGAACTGGACATAACTGTTCTTCCATCGCCGTGGGGTGATATGGGTGCGGATGTTTCGACCAATGTCAGCTATGAGGAAAGAATGAATCCATATCCGGACGGTTTGCCAAAAAAAGTACAGAAGAAATTCGACCAGCGATACCTGGACCTGTACAAGCTGTTTTTGAAGCATGAAGACAAAATAGACCGAGTAACACTGTGGGGGGTGACCGACGACCATTCATGGAAAAACAATTGGCCAATCAAAGGACGTACCGATTACCCTTTGCTCTTCGATAGAGAAAACCAACCCAAAGCTGTAGTACAAGAGATCATTGACTTATATCAGAAATAATAGAAAAGAGAAATATGAAAGTGAAGAGAGGGAGGTGTATTCTCGGTGCAATGGCTATGTTGCTACTGGGGCAGTTGAATGCTCAAAACCCATTGATACAGGATCAGTTTACTGCTGATCCTTCTGCACGTGTGTTTGGTGATAAGGTATATGTGTTTCCATCCCATGATATTCTGGCCGAGGAAGGCAAGGGGCGTGTAGGTTGGTTCTGTATGGAAGACTATCATGTGTTTTCATCTGCTGACCTGACCAATTGGACAGATCATGGCATGATCGTAAGTCAGGAGAATGTAGCCTGGGCTGATCCTAAAGGCTATAGCATGTGGGCTCCCGATTGCATCGAGCGAAATGGTAAATATTACTTTTACTTCCCCACAAAGAAAAAGGATGCGGCTGAAGGTGAGGGTGGTTTTACGGTAGGTGTGGCGGTAGCCGATTCACCAGAGGGCCCTTATGTTCCAGAAGAAAACCCGATTGAAGGTATCAAAGGAATAGACCCGAATGTGTTCATAGACGATGACGGTCAGGCCTATCTCTACTGGTCGAGAAGCCAAATCTATGGTGCTCCGCTCAAGGAAAATATGCTGGAGCTGGCAGCTGAACCTACTGTTTTGGGAGACCTTCCTCAAAAGGGACACAAAGAAGGCCCTTATATGATCAAACGCAATGGGGTTTATTACCTGACCTATCCACATGTAGAGAACAAGACCGAACGCTTAGAATATGCAACGGGTGATTCTCCCTTGGGGCCATTTACCGTGCAGGGCGTGATCATGGATGAGTCGCCTACAGGTTGCTGGACCAACCATCATTCTATCATCAATTACAAAGGACAGTACTTGCTGTTTTACCATCACAATGAACTTTCACCCCAATTTGACAAGAGCCGATCGATCATGGCGGATAGCTTGTTTTTTGAACCTGATGGAAAGATCAGAAAAGTGACGCCTACCCTTAGAGGAATTGGCATTACTATAGCTAGTGATAAAATACAGATCGATAGATATTCCAGTAAAAGTGAGGATGCCAGTATCAGTTTCAATGATTCCACGGACACATTCCAGGGTTGGTATTTGAACTTGTCTGGTAAAGGGTCTTGGGTGCAGTACAACAGTGTCGATTTTTCGAAAACACTGAAGGCTGTTCAGATCAAAGCACATAGCAGCAAGGGTGCTGTTTTAGAAATTAGAACCACTTCAGATGCGCTATTGGCTATTGTCAAAGTTTCTGGTGATGGTGATTGGCAGGAAGCCGAAGAAGAATTAAAAACAACAACCTCCGGATTGCAGAATTTGAAGTTGGTTGTGAAAAAGGGAGAAGCGAAAGTGGATTGGGTTCGCTTTGAATAACAAAACGGTTGAAATATGAGAAATGGTATCTCTTTACTGGTGATTTTTTTGACCAGTATTTTTGGGTTTTTGTCTTGTGCGGATCGACAAAGTCAGGATACAGTTGAATTGAAGCTGTGGTATGACGAGCCTGCAGAGCGCTGGGTAGAAGCCTTGCCTGTGGGCAATGGTCGATTAGGGGCAATGGTCTATGGACGACCTGGGCAGGAATTGATCCAGCTCAATGAAAATACCATTTATGCAGGAGGTCCCCACCGCAATGATAATCCCGCGGCAAAGGAATCTTTGAATCGTGTACGTGAGCTTATATTCGAAGAGCAATACGAAGAAGCCCAGCAGCTCATCAATCAAACTTTCTTTAGTGGGAAAAATGGAATGTCCTATCAGACTGCCGGTAATTTAAGGTTGGATTTTGGTGATGATGAAGCTTATCAGAACTACTACCGCGAACTTGATTTGGATAGGGCAATCACAACAACGAGATACACCAAAAATGGAATTGGGTATCAAACTCAGGTCTTTTCGTCCTATCCTGATCAGGTGATGGCAGTACAGTTATCGGCGGACCAAGCTGACGAGTTGAGTTTTTCGGCCAATCTGGATCGACCCGGGGAGTTTGATGTGTCAACATTGGGTAGCAATGGTCTTGTACTTTCTGCCCGTGGCAGTGACCATGAGGGTGTTCAAGGACAAGTGAATTTTGAGCTCCAAATACAAATCGAAGCAGATGGAGGCACAGTAAAGACTGAGCATCAAAAAATCGAAGTGGAAAAGGCCAATGCGGCCACCATTTACATTTCTATAGCTTCCAACTTTGAACGCTACGATGACCTAAATGGAGATGCTTCAGAAAAAGCGGCAAAATCTCTGCAAGCCGCAGTTGAAAAAGGCTTTGACCAATTATTGCTAGATCATATTGCTGACTATCAGAAGCTATTTCGTCGGGTAACATTGGATTTGGGCAATACGGATTCTGCATACAATACTACAGATCAAAGAATCGTCGATTTTTCCAGTGGAAATGACCCACAGCTTGCTGCCCTTTATTTCCAGTTTGGGCGATATTTATTGATCTCCTCCTCCAGACCTGGTGGTCAGCCAGCTAATCTGCAAGGGATATGGAACGACCAACTAAAGCCAGCATGGGATAGCAAGTACACGATCAATATCAATACGGAGATGAACTATTGGCCTTCTGAAATCACCAATCTCCCGACTTTGAATGAACCTTTGGTGGAGATGGTGAAGGATTTGTCCTACACCGGAAGGAAGACGGCCCAAGACATGTATGGAGCCAGAGGTTGGGTAGCTCATCACAATACAGATATTTGGCGGATAACGGGCCCTGTTGATGGAGCATTTTGGGGTATGTGGCCGATGGGAGGTGCCTGGTTGTCACAGCATTTGTTCGACAAGTACGATTATTCGGGTGACAGAGCTTTCTTAACGTCTGTCTATCCGGTGGTGAGAGAGGCTTGCCTTTTCTATCAGGACTTTATGGTCAAAGACCCGGACAAGGGGCGGCAAGTCATCGTGCCATCAATATCTCCGGAAAACGCTCCCTATTCAGATCATAGAGCATCGGTATCAGCAGGCACCACCATGGACAACCAGTTGATATTTGATTTGTTTAGCCGCACGGCGCAGGCAGCCGATATTTTAGGCACAGACAAGGCATTGGTTGTTGAGTTGAACAAGAGGCTTGAGGAGCTGCCCCCGATGCAAATAGGGAAATGGGGACAGCTACAAGAATGGATGTATGACTGGGACAATCCAGAAGATCATCACCGTCATGTGTCTCATTTATATGGTTTATACCCATCTAACCAGATTTCACCCTATAAGACTCCTAAACTCTTTGACGCAGCGAGGACTTCACTGGTAGCCAGAGGAGATGAATCGACGGGTTGGTCGATGGGCTGGAAAGTGAATTTATGGGCTCGTCTTTTGGATGGAAACCATGCGATGAAACTCATCAAAGATCAGTTGAGTCCATCGGTACAAGCCCAGGGCGAACAAGGAGGAACTTACCCTAATCTCTTCGATGCACATCCACCATTTCAGATCGATGGCAATTTTGGTTGTACCGCAGGGATAGCAGAGATGCTATTGCAGAGTCATGACGGTGCTTTGCATGTTTTGCCAGCCTTACCAGACGATTGGAGTCAAGGTGAAGTAAGAGGTTTAAGAGCTAGAGGTGGTTTTGAAGTGGATATCAAGTGGGAAAGCAGTTTAGCGAAAGAAGTTAAAATTACTTCTCAATTGGGAGGGGGCTGCCGAGTTAGATCTTATTATCCGCTCGTTGGGGATGGACTAGAAGAAGCGACAGGTAAGAACAGCAACCCTTTTTACCAGCAACCTAATATCAAAAAACCTTTGATTGCTAAGGAGGCCAACTTTAAAGGTTTGGAATTGAAGAAGATATATGAATACGACCTGACAACTGAGCCAGGTAAAACCTACAATTTAAAAGCAGCTAAATGAAATCTATAAGACTTGTTCTCATTCACTTGTTTATTACATCTCTTGTCGGTGCCCAAGATCGAGCAATAAATCCTTTGATACATGCCGATGTGCCTGATGTATCTATGATACGAGTGGGAGAAACGTATTACATGAGTAGTACTACCATGCATATGAGTCCTGGTGTACCTATCATGAAATCAACGGACCTGGTCAATTGGGAACTCGTTAGCTACGCCTACGATACACTGGCGGACATAGATGCTACCAATCTCGAAAATGGAGAGAATATGTATGGAAGAGGCTCATGGGCCAGTTGTTTGCGACATGTAGATGGACTTTATTACCTATCTACTTTTTCAGCCACTGCTGGCAAAACCTTCATTTTTTCGACTTCAGATATTGAGAATGAGCCATGGAGGCGGCATTCGTTCAAACCTTCTTTGCATGACAATTCCTTCTTTATCGACGATGATGGTAAGATGTATCTAATTTGGGGAGGAGGGGAATTGAAGATAGCAGAAATCAAACCTGATCTAAGCGGTGTGGTGCCGGGCACGGAAAGAGTTCTGATTGAAAATGCACATGCACCGATCAAAGATCCGATCATGCTCCCTGCTGAAGGATCGCAGCTTTTTAAGGTCGATGGCAAATATTACCTCTTCAACATTGCCTGGCCCAAAGGAGGTGTGAGAACCGTTATCATTCATAGAGCTGATAAAATCACGGATCCATGGGAAGGAAGGGTTGCACTCCAAGACAAAGGAGTGGCTCAGGGAGGTTTGATTGATACACCAGATGGACGATGGTTTTCATTCTTATTTAGGGACAATGGAGCCGTAGGGCGTATTCCTTATTTGGTACCAGTCGAGTGGAAAGAAGGCTGGCCGGTATTGGGAGAAAATGGCAAGGTTCCTATGGAATTGGACTTACCAGCAAATAAGAGTTTGATCCCTGGTATAGTAGCTTCTGATGACTTCAAGCGAAAGAAGGGAGATGCAGATTTGCCTTTGGTTTGGCAATGGAACCACAATCCGGACAATGACAATTGGAAGATCAATGGAAAGAAGGGATACCTAAGCTTGACCACAGGTCGTGTTGATCAGGATATATTGAATTCCCGAAACATATTGACGCAGCGGACCATTGGCCCTGTTTGTACGGGTAGTACGGCTATCGATGTGTCCAAAATGAAGGAAAGGGATCGCAGCGGACTTATCCTTCTACAGAAAAAATACGGTTGGGTAGGCGTCAAATACGAAAAGGGACAAAAGTACCTGGTGATGGAAGGTGTATTCGGTGAGTTGCCGGAAGAGAAAGAACGAGTGAAACTCGATCAGGATCAAGTGTATCTAAAGGCGATTGCCAACTTTCTCGACAGAAAAGACGAAGCGCAGTTTTTCTACAGTTTGGATGGAAAAAACTGGAAGCCAATAGGAGGGACTTTGAAAATGGCCTACACCCTACCGCATTTTATGGGCTACCGATTCGGGTTGTTCAATTATGCGACTAAAGAAAAAGGAGGGGTAGTCAACTTCGATTATTTCCAAATCTCAGATCAGATAGACAAATGAAAATAATAATGAAAACAAAATGGGTTTTGATCTTGATGCTGTTCAATAGCGGATTTTTGGCTGCTCAAGATCCAAACTTCTACATCTTTCTGGCATTTGGTCAGTCCAACATGGAAGGTCATGCAAGGTATGAAGCCCAGGATACCCTTGTCAACGAGAGGTTTCAGGTGATGTCAGCGGTGGATTGTCCGGAATTCGGTCGAACCATGGGAGAATGGTACCCTGCCCGATCGCCACTCTGTGCCGCTGCAAAACGGGCTTGACCCCTACAGATTATTTCGGACGTACTTTGATCAAAAACCTTCCGGATAGCATCAAAGTTGGGGTGATCAATGTCTCAGTGGGTGGTTGCAAAATTGAGCTTTTTGACAAAGAAAATTATAGCAGTTACATTGCTGAGTCGCCGGATTGGCTCAAGAATATGGCCAAAGAATATGACAACAACCCCTACGGTCGATTGGTCGAGATGGCTCAACTGGCCCAAAAAGACGGGGTGATCAAAGGCATTTTGCTTCATCAGGGAGAATCCAATACTGGGGATAAAAGTTGGCCTAGCAAGGTGAGGGACGTTTATGACAACCTACTATCGGAGCTGAACCTAGATCCAAAAGAAACACCACTATTGGCTGGCGAAATGGTAAGTGCAGAGCAAGGAGGTAAATGCGCGAGCATGAACGCCATCGTTGGTACTCTGCCAGAGTTGATCCCAAATGCACACATTATTTCTTCCGAAGACTGTGAGGCAGTAGAGGATGGCCTTCATTTTTCGGCAGAAGGGTATCGAAAACTGGGCAGGCGGTATGCGTATCAAATGCTCTTGTTACTAGACTGAAATAAATTATTGAATACAAAAATTAATAAATAGATGAATCAAGTGAAAGTTAGAATATTGGCGGCTTGTCTGGTGCTATGCTCGATGACAGCCATGGGTGGAACAGGAGACAAACAAGGCAAACTAGCCAGCCCGGTGTTTTCTAAAGTAGAATATGTAGGGAACGATAAGGTTTACAATGAAAATCCATTGGAATCTGGTGAGTTTTATAATCCTATTTTACAGGGCTGCTACCCTGACCCGGCGATTACCAGAAAGGGAGATGATTACTACATGGTGGTTTCATCCTTTGCGATGTTTCCCGGAGTACCGATTTTTCATTCCAATGATTTGGTCAACTGGACTCAGTTGGGGCATGTGTTGGATCGTACATCGCAGTTAGATGTTCATGATACTGGTATCAGTATGGGGGTATATGCACCTGGGATCACTTACAATGAAAATAACGATACGTTTTATATGATCACCACTGCATTTGCTGGGAGTACAAAACTGCCAGGTACTTTGGGGAATTTCGTCGTGAAAACCAAAGATCCGAAAGAGGGATGGAGCGACCCCTACAAGCTGGATTTTGCGGGGATCGATCCTTCGATTTTCTTCGATGATGATGGCAAGGCCTATGTCGTGCACAATGATGCTCCTGATCCAGGGAAGGAACTCTACGGTGGTCATCGTGTGATAAAGGTTTGGGAATACGATGTGGAAAAGGACCAGATAATCAAAGGTACGGATCAAATCATCGTCAATGGTGGTGTTGATTTGGCCAAGAAACCCATCTGGATCGAAGCACCGCACATTTACAAGAAAAACGGGAAGTACTACCTGATGTGCGCAGAAGGTGGTACAGGAGACTGGCATAGCGAAGTAGTATTTATTAGCGATAGCCCCAAAGGTCCATACGTGCCAGCTCCTAGTAACCCGATCTTGACGCAAAGACATTTCCCAAAGGACAGAAAAAACAACGTGGATTGGGCGGGGCATGCCGATTTGGTATTAGGGCCTGATGGAAAATATTATGGCGTATTCTTGGGTATTCGTCCCAATGAAGAAGACCGGGTAAATACGGGGCGCGAGACTTTCATCCTACCTGTAGACTGGTCTGGTACGTTCCCGGTATTCGAGAATGGTTTGGTGCCAATGGAACCTACATTGGCTATGCCTGCCGGAGTGGAGAACAAAACAGGAAAGGATGGCTTTTTCCCTAATGGAAATTTCACTTATACCGAAGATTTTACTTCTGATCAATTGGACTACAGATGGATTGGATTGAGAGGTCCGAGGGAGGAATTTATTTCTACAGGAAAAAAAGGTCTGTCCATTGATCCATTTGATACCAACATCAAAGAGCTCAAGCCTACATCAACCTTGTTTCACAGACAAATGCACAAGGCTTTCACTTTTACAACAGAGATGAAGTACAAGCCTCAGTCAGAGAAGGATTTGGCTGGACTTACTTGTTACCAAAACGAAGGCTCGAATTATGTGTTTGGTGTGACCAAAAAAGGAGGAGATTATATGCTGGTTTTGGAGCGTACAGAGACCAAAGGCAGAAGGAGAGATCGTGAGACTAGCTCTAAGGTGATTGCTAGTACGAGTATTGATTTGAAAAAGTCGATACAACTCAAGGTAAGTGCTGAAGGAGACGATTATATATTCAGTTATGCGCTGGATGGTGAAGATTTTCAAGACCTGGGTGCAGCAGTCTCTGGAGATATACTGTCTACCAATGTAGCTGGTGGATTTACAGGTGCCATGATTGGTTTGTATGCCACATCAGGCAACACTACTCTGCCCTAATCGGTAGTTCTCAACCTGAAAAAATTGGAGGGTTCTGGACTTATGTTCGTGACCCTCCTTTGTTCGTTAATCTGCATTGATTAAAACATGATGAAAAGACTAAACTACGCTACTCTATTTGTTCTCCTATCAGCCGTATTATGGGCTGGTGCCTGTCAGGAAAGCAAACCTGATTATCAAAATCCAGACCTGAGTTTTGATGAACGTGCCGACGATCTCATTTCTCGAATGACCCTCGAGGAAAAAGCGGCACTGATGTGCGATATTTCTGAGGCTATACCCAGATTGGGTATTAAAAAGTTTAATTGGTGGAGTGAAGCACTTCATGGTTATGCGAATAATGACAATGTCACAGTTTTTCCAGAACCGATAGGGATGGCGGCCTCTTTTGATGATGAGTTGCTCTATCATATATTCGATGCAGTATCAGACGAAGGGCGTGCCAAGTACAACGAGTGGATCGCTGCGGGAAATGAAAACAAGCGTTTTCTGAGCTTGTCGGTATGGACGCCAAATGTGAACATCTTTCGTGATCCCAGATGGGGCAGAGGTCAGGAAACCTATGGCGAAGATCCCTTCCTCACTTCTCGCATGGGGGTGCAAGTGGTCAAGGGGCTTCAGGGGCCTGAAGATGCCAAGTACCGCAAGCTACTCGCTTGCGCTAAGCACTATGCGGTCCATTCTGGACCAGAATGGAGCCGTCATGAACTGAACCTGGACAATGTAGACCCAAGAGATTTATGGGAAACCTATCTGCCAGCCTTCAAGGCACTAGTACAAGAAGCAGACGTACGGCAGGTGATGTGCGCTTATCAAAGATTAGATGGTGAACCCTGCTGTGGTAGTGATCACCTGCTCCAAACCACACTGAGAGAAGAGTGGGATTATGAGCATCTGGTCGTGGGCGACTGTGGTGCGGTTCAGGATTTTTATACCACGCACAATGTCTCACCGGACGCCGTTCATGCAGCGGCCAAAGCAGTGCTAGCTGGTACGGATGTCGAGTGTCAGTGGGACAAGCATAACTACAAGCTGATTCCGCAAGCCGTAGAACAAGGACTACTAAAAGAAGAAGAGATCGATGTGCGTTTGAAACGTGTGTTGATGGGGCGATTCGAATTAGGGGAAATGGATCCTGACGAGTTGGTGCCTTACACGCAAATACCTCCTTCTATCTTAAACAGTGAAGCACACAGACATCTCGCGCTGGAGATGGCACAAAAATCTATGACCTTGCTTCAGAATAAAAATGACATTTTACCGCTAAGTAAATCGATCAATCAGTTAGCTGTCATTGGCCCTAATGCGGACAATGAACCGATGCTGTGGGGTAACTATAACGGAACACCTGTCCGTACCATTACCATCCTGGATGGTATCAAATCCAAACTGGCAGAAGGGGCTGTGATGCATGATCAGGCAGTCGACCTTGTAGAAGACAAAGTCACAGTCAGTTATTTTTCTCAAATCCAATTTGAAGGGAAGCAGGGATTCAAGGCCACCTACTGGAACAATCCTGACCGTACAGGCGAGGCTGTAATCAGTAAGCAGATCACCAACCCAATGAAACTGACCACTGCTGGTCAGCACGAATTTGCGTCAGGAGTGAAATTGGAAGGCTTC
The DNA here is from genome assembly GCF_900142205.1 of Reichenbachiella agariperforans. Lineage (GTDB taxonomy): Bacteria > Bacteroidota > Bacteroidia > Cytophagales > Cyclobacteriaceae > Reichenbachiella > Reichenbachiella agariperforans. The sequence goes on along the minus strand of NZ_FRAA01000001.1, from coordinate 690,723 downwards.
TCTGGGAAGTATGAGACCACATTTACACCATCAGTTTCTGAAGAAATTGTTTTCAAGTGTGGAGCTACAGGCGCTTTTGAACTGGTGGTTAACGATTCGACTTTGTTCAAATCTCACAACTGGAGAACACTGCCGGGAAGGGTTTCTTATACTGTGGAAGCGGGTCAAACGTATAATATAGAAATCCGTTATGCTCAGCTCAACAGCTGGCAGGCCAATTTGGAGTTTGACTTTGGACGTGAAGTAGATATAGATTTTGCACAGTTGATCAACAAGCTGAAGGGTACAGAAGTAGTGGTTTTCGTGGGTGGTTTGTCCACTTTGCTGGAAGGCGAGGAGATGCCTGTTTCTTATCCAGGATTTAAAGGGGGAGATAGAACAAATATTGAACTTCCTTCTGTCCAGCGCAGATGTTTACAGGCACTCAAAGATGCTGGTAAGACGGTCATTTTTGTTAACTGCTCGGGATCGGCCATGGCGCTTACTCCTGAGACCGAAAGCTGCGATGCGATTCTACAGGCCTGGTATGCAGGTGAGTCAGGCGGTCAAGCGGTGGCTGATGTGTTGTTTGGAGATTACAATCCTTCCGGCAAACTACCGGTGACCTTCTACAAGCGTTCGGATCAGTTAGGTGATATCGAAGATTACGACATGCAAGGCAAGACTTATCGCTTCATGGATGATGCCTTGTTTCCATTTGGCTATGGTTTAAGCTACACCCAATTTGAAATCGGCACTGCTCAGCTGAGCAGTGAAAGCATTAATGCTGGGGAAAGCCTTCAAATCAATGTGCCGATTAAGAACACAGGTGATCGTGAAGGAACTGAGATTTTTCAGCTCTATGTAAGGAAAAAAGGCGATGAGGATGGCCCGTTGAAGACGCTGAGAGGCTTTGAACGTGTCGGCTTGGAGGCTGGCAAAGAGACGAAGTTAGAAATAGATCTGGATGCTTCTGCATTTGAGTTTTATAATAGATCAACCGAGAAAATGGATGTAATGCCTGGAACCTATCAGTTGTTTTATGGCAACAGTTCGGACAAAGCAGATTTGAAAGTAGTGGAGGTTGAACTTATTTAATCCATGGCTACAAGAGAGAAACCTAGATAAACAAAAAGTATATGCAAAGACTAAAGACAGCATGCTCACCTTTTATTAAAAGAGTAAAAGTGACTCGGATGATCCTAATGTCCTCATTCATTCTTGCTTTCGCACAGGTGACAACAGCACAAACCTTGATTCTAAACGACTCGGATTATTTTGAATCTAGAGGTTTGAATGTGTTGGTGTTTTCTAACGAGTACAATGGAGAGTTTTTTGATGAGAAAACGGCGGGTATCGAACTCATTCACCATGAGGTGAGAACGGCTACTGGTGGTGCGGTTCGACTGCATCACACACCTGAGCAGTGGGACTTGATCCCAAAGATGATCAACCGAACAGTGGACAAGACCAATAAGACCATCGAGGTTAAGCTCAGGTATGAGGCTTACGATTTCGATTCTAGACTGAAAGTGACCCCAAAAGGAAAGGGCTTTGTAATATCCGTTGTCTTGGATCAGCCTGTGCCAAAAGAGTTAGAAGGGAAGGCAGGATTTAATATGGAGTTTTTACCTTCTTCCTATTTTGAGAGCAACTATTTGATTGATGGAAAGCCTGGCATCTTTCCTAGGTATCCGGCAAGTAACACACTCACTAAATCTTCTAGTCAAAAAATTCCCCAGTTTGCCGGTCACAATACATTTGACGATCGTGGAAGGGACGAATACATCGTACCACTACCCTTAGAGTCTGGTAAAAATCTCATTCTCGCGCCTGAAAATCCAGAGCGCAGAGTGAAAATTCAATCTGAAGATGAAATTATGCTTTTTGACGGGCGCAACTTGGGACAAAACGGATGGTATGTGGTCCGAAGCATTCTTCCTGCCAACAAAACAGGGGAGGTTCTTTCTTGGTATGTAGAGCCCAACACTATAACTGATTGGCTAAGAGAGCCGGTGATTGGTTTCTCTCAGGTGGGCTATATGCCTAGTCAGGAGAAAGTCGCTGTTGTAGAATTGGACAAGAACGATCAACCCTTGAAAACTGCCTCCATCTTTCAGTTAAATGAAGAAGGTGAGTTCGTAGAGAAACTGAAGGCTGATGTGAAGCCTTGGGGGAAATATTTGAGATACAATTATGCTCAACTGGACTTTAGCTCCATACAAGAAACAGGTATTTATTATATCCAATACGGAGATTACAAAACAAATTCCTTTCAGATTGCCAATGATATTTACTCTAAAGTATGGCATCCTACAATGGACGTGTTTTTCCCTATTCAAATGGATCACATGGAAGTAAATGAGGCCTATCGTACCTGGCACGGAAAACCATTTGCTGACGACTGTCTACAGGCACCACTCAATCACAAACACTTTGATGGCTATGAACAGGGTGCTACCACAGATACAAAGTACAAGCCTTTGGAGCGTATCCCCGGTATGTCAGTGGGAGGGTGGTTTGATGCTGGTGATTATGATATCCAGACATTTAGACATGTGCTGGTGATTGCCAGTTTTGTAGAATCTTGGGAGACATTTGGCATAGACAGAGATGAAACCTACATAGATCAAAAAACACAATATGTAGATATTCATCGACCTGATGGGCAGCCGGATATCCTTCAGCAAATTGAACATGGTGTGTTGAACCTTGTCGCTCAGGTAGAAAATATTGGCCATCCGGTCAGAGGGATAGTCGTGCCCAATTTACATCAATACCACCACCTGGGAGACGCCTCTACCGAGACGGATAATTTGTCCTATAATCCATCACTGAAGCCTTATGAATCTGATGGCTTGTCGAGTGGTACGCTGGATGATCGTTGGGCATTCACCAACAGAAGTTCTTTCCTGGACTACCGAGCGGCTGGTGCACTGGCAGCTGCGAGTCGGGCACTGAAAGGCTACAATGATGAGTTGGCAGATAAATGTATCAATATCGCCAAGCGTCTATTTGAAGAAGCCAACGAAAACGCAAAAGCACCTGGTCATGTGATGTCCAGATGGGGACGGGGCAGCGATATGATTGCTATGATGCAGCTCTTCCTTACGACTGGAGAAGAACAATATAAAAAGGGCTTTTTGGATAATATCTGGAAGGTTTTGGATGAATCCTTGGAGCGCAACATCGATTATGCTTTGCTGGCATTGCCCTATATGGACGAAGCATATAAGTCTAAGCTACGAGGGTATGTGGTGAAGTATAAGGAAAATACAGACAAAGAAAATGCTGATAATCCCTATGGAGTTCCGATTGCCAAGAGGGGATGGGGCGGTAGTTCGGTTGCCATCAATTGGTCTATTACCAATTATCGAATTCTAAAATCCTATCCTGACATTGTGGATATAGAGGATGTGTACAGCGGACTGAATTACATTTTTGGTTGTCACCCATATTCCAACTTGTCATTCGTAAATGCGGTCGGTAACAAATCTAAGAAAGTAGCCTATGGAAGCAACAGAGCGGATTTCTCGACTATAGCTGGAGGGGTAGTGCCTGGACTTATTTTTCTAAAGCCGGATTATCTGGAAAATAAAGACGATTGGCCGTTTTTCTGGGGGGAAAATGAGTGTATCATCGACGGGGGTGCCTGGTACATTTTTCTCGCCAATGCAGCAGAAGAATTGGCGAAGAGTAATCTCAAGAACAAATGAAAAGAATTGTCTTAGTCTTTTTCATTTCGTCTATCATAGTAGCTAATGTGCGTTCACAGCGACTAGAACTTAAATCTCCCAACCAGAAAAATACGGTTGGTCTTTGGAAAGATTTGGAGGATCAGGGACGATGGTTTTTGCGTGTGGAGCACATGACCGCTGGGGCTAGAACGGAAATTCTACCAAGAATTGATTTAGGCTTGATTACAGATAAAACTGATTTCTCAAAAGGCCTTCGTTGGGTTAAATCGGGCAAGGTTCGGGAAGTGAGGGATGATTACAAAATGCTCCATGGAAAAAAGGCCCATCGCCAGAATGTAGCGAAAGAAGTGACGGTTCAATTTCAGCTCCCAGATAAGTCTCCATTGAATGTGGTCATCAGGGCCTATAATGATGGTATAACCTTTCGGTATGTGATCCCTGAAATTGACGGAGACCTTACCGTGAAGGAAGAAATGACTGCCTACACGATTCCTGATAGTACGAGAAGGTGGCTTCAAAAATTCAATCCTGCCAATGAAGGTTATTATCGCAGTACTGTCGCCTCAGAGGAGCAGCAGGACTGGGCTTATCCGGCACTGTTTCAATCTCCCGATAGTGCTTGTTTTTATTTGCTGCATGAAGCCGATTTGGGTCGGGATTATTGCGGGACTAAACTGACCAATTATCAAAACAAAAACGAATACAAACTCTCCTTTCCTGATGATTGGAACGGCAGGGGACAAGGCCAACCTGAACCAGTCATATCCGAATCCTGGCATTCGCCGTGGAGAGTGATCATCATCGGGAGTCTGGCAGATATTGTGGAATCAACCTTGGTGGAAGACGTATCTGAACCCAATAAATTAGAGAATACAGACTGGATCAAGCCAGGTCTTGTCTCCTGGAACTATTGGTCAAATAACCATGGAACCAAAGATTATCAAGTAGTAACCGAATTTGCAGATTTGGCAGCCCAGATGGGTTGGCCCTACACCTTGCTCGACTGGGAGTGGGATGCCATGATTAACGGCGGTGATCTGGATGATGCACTGGAGTATATTCATTCCAAGGGAGTGAAACCACTGATCTGGTACAACTCTGGCGGGGATCATACCTGGGTAGCAGCTACACCAAAAGATCGTATGCTTACGCATGAAAACCGGGTAGCAGAATTCAAGAAATTGAAGGAGAAAGGGATAGTAGGGGTGAAAGTTGACTTCTTCGAAAGTGAGAAACAAGACATGATCAACTATTATCTGGATATTATTGAAGATGCCGCAGAGTATGAAATCATGGTGTACTTTCATGGCTGTCTGGTACCAAGAGGTTGGCAGAGAACTTATCCTCACCTGATGACTTACGAAGGGGTGAGAGGAGCTGAATGGTACAATAATGTTCCCGATTTCACCTATGAAGCACCTGTTCATAATACCATTCTTCCATTCACCAGAAATGTGGTAGGCTCGATGGATTACACGCCCGTCACTTTTACCAACTCGCAGCATCCCCACATTACCTCCTATGGACATGAGCAGGCACTAGGAGTATTGTTTGAGTCGGCCTTTCAGCATCTGGCAGACAGACCGGATGGTTATCAATCTTTACCTTTTGAGGCTAAGGATTTTCTTAGTGATCTGCCCGTGGCATGGGATGAAACCAAGCTGCTAGATGGATTTCCTGGGAGAGATGTAACAATCGCTCGGAAAAAAGAAGAAAACTGGTACATCGGTGGAATCAATGGAGAGGATAAATCCAAGAAACAGACATTGTCCCTAGACTTCCTTGCCGCAGATACCCAATACAAATTGACTTTGATCGCGGATGGCGTACATGACAAAAAGCTTTCGACTAAATATTTGGTAGTGGACCGTTCAGATTCACTTGATATCAAGATGCTAAGGAGGGGAGGTTTTGTGGTTTCTTTGATTCCGGTCATTGATTAATTGAAAGAGACAGCTTATTAAAATATTATCCACTTTTTAAAACTTAATGATTATGAACAGATTGACTAATTACTTGCTCAGGACATTGTTCTTGAGCCTATCACTATTAATTCCTTTTTTTGTAGGAGCTCAGGATGGAACGATTTACCCTCTGGATGCACCTAAAGACTCCAATGCCATACCACTGAACACTGGAGGTGTGGAAGACCAACCTGCATCAGAGACTTGGTTTAAGCAGTGGGGCGACCCAATGGCCCGAAACATTACCAAAGCTACACTCACGCCTTTCTTGCCCGATCCCGACAAGGCCAATGGGACAGCGGTAATCGTGACACCAGGGGGTGGCTTTCGTTGGTTGTCGTTAGGCAATGAAGGCTGGGAGGTAGCTCAAGCATTGGCTGATCAGGGGATTGCTGCGTTTGTATTGAAATACAGATTGCACCCTACGCCTGACAAGTTAGAGGACTTCACCGCATGGATGAACCGTCCGAGAGGTCCAATGACCGATGATTCTAAAGAAACCGCTTCAGAACTGCCTCGTCGCGACCTTTCTGATCAGCTGGAAGATGCGGAGGCTGCTTATGCTATGATAGTGGATAGAGCCGAGGAATGGGGAGTGAATACTGATCGAATTGGTATGATCGGTTTCTCTGCCGGAGCAGGATTGACTATGCACTCTACTTTGAATTCTAAAACAATGAAGCTGGCGTTCATTGGCCCTATCTATGGAGGAATGGGTGAGGTAGAAGTACCAGAAAATGCACCGCCAATGTTCAACGCCATTGCCACAGACGATTTTTTGTTTAGGGGGCAGTTTGGGGTTGTCAAATCTTGGTACGATGCAGGCATACCTGTTGAGTTTCATCTGTATCAGAACGGTGGTCATGGTTTTGGGCTGGGGAATCCAGATCGCACCAGTAACAAATGGTTCGATGCTTTTATCCATTGGTTGACAGTGAACGAGTTTATTTAGTCTAGACCTCAAAGTATAAGTCTAGCCTCTTGTTTTAGCTAGTCTCCTTCCTCCTTTAAAATTGGATCATGACAGTAATCTGTATTGGGAGGATGGGGATTAATGCTTCACATAATGGGATAAAAAACTAATTATTGGTCTTTATCTGTATGGTGTGACACTATTAATATTCAAATTGAATCTGTATGAAAAGGATGTTTTCTACACATCTTCCTGATTCAACTGTTAGTCACGCATTTATGAAGAAATAAAATTTCGACAAACATCATATCAAACACATATAATGAGACTGGCAATTACTATTCTACTGTTAATTTTTACATCATCACTTTTTGCTCAACAGAAACAAACTGTGTCTAGTCCAGATGGGCGCGTGACCGTTAGTGTTTCTATTGACAAGGGGCAAGCAAGCTACTCTGTTAACTATGGTGGTAGCTCTATGTTGGAGGCTTCACCATTAGGCTTGACAACCAACGAAGGTGATTTTACATCAGACATGAGTTTTGTGGGGGCTTCTACGGGTGAAGCGAGCCAGACTTATAGCCTGGAGACGATCAAGCAGTCGGAGGTCAACTATGAGGCCAATATCCTAAAATACATGATGGCCAATTCAGAGGGCAAGCAACTGTCCGTGCTTTTTCAGGTCAGCAACCATGATATCGCCTTTAGGTATGAGTTACCCACTTGGGACAAAACAGTGGTTACGGTAGTAGAAAGTGAAGCCACGGGTTTTAAGTTTCCATCTCAAACCACGGCATTTCTATCCTATATGATGGGACCAATGGCTGGTTTTGCCCGTACTTCGCCGAGTTACGAAAGTGGCTATCAGACGGATGTGCCCATGGATCAAACCAATGCTAGGGAAGGTTATGTATTCCCTGGCTTGTTTAGGGTAGGAGATGAAGGCTGGGTGCTAGTGTCCGAGACAGGTGTGAGTAGCCAGTATTGTGCCTCACATTTGAGTGCTTACCACGACGGTCTATATACCGTGGAATATCCTAATCCAGAACAGAACAACGGTTTTGGTAGTAGCGGTGCACAGATTGGCCTGCCGGGTGTCACGCCATGGAGGACTATTACGGTAGGGGAGTCGCTAAAGCCGATTGTAGAGACGACCATTCCTTATGATGTGGTGGAGCCTTTGTATGAAGCTTCGATGGGTTATCAGATGGGTCGAAGTACTTGGAGCTGGATCATCTGGCAGGACAATAGCATGAACTATGAAGACCAGGTGAAGTATATCGATCTGGCAGCAGCGATGGATTTCGAATACATCCTGATCGATGCTTGGTGGGACAAGAACATCGGCTATGAGCGCATGGAGAAGTTGATCGACTATGCCGATTCCAAAGGTGTAGGGGTTTTTCTTTGGTACAATTCCAATGGAGCTGCCAATGATGCTTTCATGACCCCACTCAATAAGATGAACAGCACTATAGCCAGAAAGAAGGAGATGAAGTGGCTCAAAGAAGCTGGAGTGAAGGGATTGAAGGTGGATTTCTTCGGAGGAGACAAGCAAGAAACGATGCGGCTCTATGAGGATATACTGTCTGACGCCAATGAGTATGGTTTGATGATCGTCTTCCATGGTGCGACACTACCACGTGGCTGGGAAAAGATGTATCCCAATTTTGTAGGAAGTGAAGCGGTGCTGGCCTCAGAGATGCTGGTCTTCGTGCAGGACGTGAGGGAGAAGGAAGCCTTTTATGCCTCCTTGCATCCGTTTATGCGTAATGCCGTGGCGAGTATGGAATTTGGGGGTGTCGTGCTCAATGATTTCCTCAACAAAGGAAATAAGGAAGGACAGGAAAGATTGACCACCGATGCTTTCCAATTGGCAACCAGCGTATTGTTCCAGAATCCCGTGCAGATGTTTGCTCTTACGCCTAACAATTTGGAGGCTGTACCAGCCTTCGAATTGGACTTTATGAGAGCACTGCCAACTACCTGGGATGCTACAGTGTTTGTAGATGGCTACCCGGGCAAGTACAGCGTTCTGGCCAGAAAGTCAAAAGGCAAATGGTATGTAGCAGGGGTAAATGCAGAATCATCCGAAAAGAAACTAAAGCTGGAAGTGCCTATGTTGGCAGGCCAAATGGTCAAACTATACGGGGATGACGAGGATGGAAAAACTTACTTGAAGGAAGTGAAAGTCGCTCGAAATGGTATGATCACTATTACCATGCAAAGCAAGGGCGGTTTTGTGTTGACCCAATAGTTTTAATCAAATTAAACCTTATGAAAGTGAATAGGTTCGTTTTATTTTTTTACTTCTCAATGCCAGTGATTGGATTGGCTCAAAACCCCATCATCCAAACCAACTATACCGCAGATCCTGCGCCCATGGTCTATAATGGCAAAGTCTATCTATACACCAGTCACGATGAGGACAACTCCACCTGGTTTACCATGGACGATTGGCGGTTATACACATCAGAGGACATGGTCAATTGGACAGATCATGGTGCAGTGCTGGACTATACTGCATTCGACTGGGCCAAGATGAACGCCTGGGCACCAGCGGCCATTGAGCGGAATGGCAAGTTTTACATGTATGTACCCATTACGACTCGTAGCGGTATGAATGGGATAGGGGTAGCTGTGGCAGATAGTCCTTATGGACCTTTCAGAGACCCATTAGGTAAACCTATGATCTCAGAAAGAATGGCAGATATAGATCCTGCGGTCTTTATCGATGACGATGGCCAAGCCTATCTCTATTGGGGTAACCCAGTGTGCTACTATGTCAAGCTCAATGAAGACATGATTTCATATGAAGGTGAGATTGCTCAGTTTCCGAATACCATTGAATCCTTTGGGAAACGCAGCAAAGAAGATCCGAGAAGACCTACAACCTACGAAGAAGGGCCTTGGATGTACAAGCGAGGAAATTTGTATTATTTGATTTTTGCGGCAGGTCCTATCTCAGAGCATATAGGCTATTCGACGAGCAATAATCCTACAGGTCCGTTGGAATATCAAGGAGTGGTGATGCCTACTCAGGGAGCGGCTTTTACCAACCATCCGGCCGTCATTGATTTCAAAGGAAAAACCTACTTTTTTTATCACAATGGGGCACTTCCGGGAGGAGGAGGCTTTACCCGTTCGGTTTGTGTCGAAGAGATGAAATTCAAGAAGAACGGGGACATCATTCAGATGGATATGACCAAGGGTGTGGAAGAAGCCTTGAGTACGATCAATCCCTACATGAAAAATGAAGCAGAAACCATCGCTTGGTCTGAAGGGGTGAAGTCATACGAAAATGATGTAGTAGGCGTATTCATCACCGCCAAAAAGAATGAGGCTTATACCAAGGTCAGAAATGTAGATTTCCGAAAGGAAGGAGCTGGTCGTTTCACTGTACGGGTGGGCACTACGCACAATGGAGGGGTGACAATGGAAGTAAGGCTCGATGCACTAGACGGAAAGCTGATTGGCGAGATAGAAGTGCCAATGACTGGAGGGGATGACCGTTGGGCATTGCGGTCTTTGGATGTCAAAGATGTCAATGGTAAGCATGATTTATACTTTGTATTCAAAGGAAAAGCATCTAGTGATATTATGTTTTTTGATTATTGGATGTTTAGCAAATAGTAAATCACATATTATATAGAATAAAAGTAGATTAGAGGATTAACTGTATAAGAATATGATCAGGAGACAAAATCAAATAGTGGTTTTACTAATGTTACTTTGCGTAATTGGCGGAGGTGTTCATGCGGTGCAAGCACAGTTTGCTCAAGCAGACAGAGACAGTATCAATCGTTACTCTTATCTGGATTTTCAGGAGATGAAGAAGTCTTTATCCATTGAGATCGAGAATAGACCTGGCCCATCTGGTGATCCTTTAGCTGCCAATGCAGCCAATACTGATGAGTCTAACGTACGATCTTATAGTTTACCTAACCCATTGATGTTTTCTGATGGCAAGAAGGTGACAAACCAGAAAGATTGGTGGGCAAAGCGACGATCCGAAATCGTGAATGATTTTGAATCAGAAGTATATGGGAGACTACCCGAGACCTTGCCTAAAGTCAACTGGGTGGTCAAATCTGTGAAAGATACCATAGTAGGATCATTTCCTGTTCAAGAAAAAACAATGCTTGGGATAGTAGACAATTCTGCCTTCCCCGAAATAAAAGTTGAAATAGAATTGGTAGTGGGCACGCCTAAGGAGGCAACAGGTCCAGTGCCAGTGGTGATGGAGTTTGGTTTTATCAATTGGCCCTTTGGCAAGAGAGCACCAGAACCCAATTATTTCATGTCCGCATATGAGCCCTTGTGGAAGCAACAACTCTTGTCACAAGGATGGGGTTATGCGATCCTGGTACCATCTAGTATTCAAGCTGATCATGGAGCTGGACTAAAGTCAGGCATCATAGGGTTAGTCAATAAAGGTGCTGCTCGCGCACCAGAGGAGTGGGGTGTGCTCAGAGCATGGGCTTGGGGAGCGAGTCGCGCATTAGACTATTTTGAGAAAGATGCTGATGTGGATCAAAAAAAAATAGCCATAGAAGGAACATCAAGGTACGGAAAAGCAGCTTTAGTCACGATGGCATTTGATGCTCGTATTTCATTGGGTTTTATTGGGTCTTCTGGGGAAGGTGGAGCATCTATCATGCGAAGAAATTTCGGCGAACAGGTAGAAAATTTAGCATCTTCGAGTGAGTATCACTGGTTTTGTGGCAATTTCATCAAGTACGCAAGTTCACTAACAATCGATGACTTGCCAGTAGATGCACATGAATTGATCACGCTTTGCGCTCCAAGACCAGTTTTTATCAGTGCGGGCTCTCACTTCATAGAAGGACAATGGGTTGATGCCAAAGGGATGTTTTTGGCAGGTGTACATGCTCAACCAGTTTATCAATTGCTTGGCGCAAAAGGATTGGGAACAAATGATTTTCCAGTTTTAGGCTTTCCGTTGATCAACGGTGAAATTGCCTTTCGTCAACATGCAGGAGGGCATTCCACAGGGCCCAATTGGAGTACATGGATTGCTTGGGCACACCGGTATTGGGATAAGTAAAAAAAATCCAAACGAAGGGATACTTTTTGATGTTCAAGTCTTTATAGTCTTTAAGGGGTGAAATGTGTCTTCATCTCACGGCATGATTGAGAAAGATGAGATGGACAATATGGAAGAAAACTAACCTAAAGTGTTTTATAACTTTACTTTTTTTGTTTTTGGCTGGTAGATCAGTTCTTCAGGCACAGCAATTCAAAGAAATAGGTCTTCAGAGCAAGCTATCGGAGGTATCTAATAATAATGGAGTAGCAGTAGCCGATTATGACAATGATGGAGACTTAGATGTGTTTGCTGTGACCCGTTGGGATGGGCAAAACCCCGCTTCCAGTCAGCTTTTTCAAAACAATAATGACGGTACATTTACTAATGTAACAACACAGTCGGGTATTCAAAGTACCCATGATTATTCTGTAAACAGACCCCAAAGCCCACATCCATTTGGTGAAAAAATGGGAGCTTCATGGGGAGATTTTAACAATGACGGCTATGCCGATTTGTTCCTAACGAACTCTATCTATCTAGAACTGTACTTAAATAATGGGGACGGAACGTTTACTGACGTCACGACTGAGATGGGCATCATTGATACAAATGAATGTATCAATGTCGTAGGTCTCTGGTTTGATTATAACAACGATTCTTTTCTTGATTTATATGTTTCTGGGGTGATTACCGTGTCCAGTTGCAGGGGCAAATTGTATAGAAACAACGGGGGTACTTCTTTTACTGAAGTGTCAGAGGAAGCGGGTGTTAAGGATAGTGGGCGCTCTGCCTGGACGGCTATTCCGCTAGATGTAAATGAGGATGGTCATCAGGATTTTTACATTGCCAATGATTTTGGAGCGAGCAATGAACTGTATGTTAATGATGGGACAGGGTATTTTGTAGATCAAGCCGAAGCGTACGGTGTGTCTGACAAGTTTATGGACGGTATGGGAGTCGCCTATGCAGACTATGACAATGATGGCTCCTTGGATTTATATGTGACTAATATTAACGAAAGTTCCCTGTTTCGCAACAGTGGAGGGGTATTTCAAAATGTATCTAAAGAGGTTGATGTGTTTTTGACTGGCTGGGGCTGGGGGTGCGGATTTGCAGATTTTGATCATGATCTAGACATGGATTTGGTAGTGGCTAATGGATACTATAACAATGATCAGGACAGATACTATGAAAACACACTGGAGACGGGGAGGATGATGTTTTTGGATCATTCCGAGCAAAGTGCTTTTGGAAAGAGTTCTATTTCAAATGGCTTGACGGTATTTGACTATGATAATGATGGTGATTTGGATGTATTGATAGGACGAACTGCAGGCGCATTAGGGTTTTATGAAAACCAAGTGATCTCAGGGGGCAATGAAGGGGGACAAAATTGGGTAAAGATTGACCTAGAGGGGGTTAAGTCTAATCGAGATGCTATCGGTACATTGGTGACTTTACAGGCTGGAGGTAAGATGTACAAACGTTACTATCAGGGTGCAGGACTAATGATGCAAAATCAAATACCAGTACATTTTGGTCTTGCAAATATTGAGTCAATTGATGAGGTGGTCATTGCTTGGACATCAGGTATCATTGACAGGTATGATGATGTTCCAGTTAATTCTTTTATCCACGTGACCGAAGGAATAGGTTATCAAACGCTGAGCTTATCAAGTGATAAAATATCAGGTTGCACAGATCCTAATTCGTGTAATTATGAGGTGACCGCAACTTTTGATGATGGATCATGTGAGTATTTAAAATCAAACCCCATTAGTGGGCGAGTGTTAGTAGGTCCTTTGAGTACATTCACATACTCTTATCCCAAAGTGCAGGGTAATGACTATCAATGGACAGTAAGTAACGGACATATTCTACATGGTCAGGGTACCGAATCGATCACTGTACAATGGGGTATAGGACAGTATGGACAAGTAGCAGTGACCGAAAAGGGAAAATGCTACAGTCAAGAGATAGCACTGGATGTAGCCATAGTATCGGACGAGGTGGATTATGATGTCTCTGTTGCTCGTCTGTGGAATGAGGCTTTGTTGTCGGCTATTCGTGTGGATTTCGCCAGACCTACTGTCCATGCAAGGAACCTTTTTCATGCAAGCATAGTGATGTATGATGCCTGGGCTATTATCAGTGGTGGGGCAGACCCTTATTTGATTGGAAAACAATTATATAACTATAACAATAGTTTTGATGGGTTTGAGTCATTGATAGAAAAAGGAGAAGCCTTAGATATAGCGATCAGTTATGCGGCTTATCGACTTTTGACTTATAGGTTTAGGCATTCACCTAATCAGAAAGTCACTCAAGATAGGTTTGATGAACTAATGCTTCTCTTGGGCTATGACCCCTACAACAACTTCTCGGATTATAGAGGAGGAGATCCAGCGGCTTTGGGCAATTTCATTGCTCAATCCATGATAGAATATGGCTTAATTGATGGTGCGAATGAAAGCAATCAATACTCCAACGAATACTACCAACCTGTCAATGCTCCGCTGGTACCTGTTTTGCCAGGCAACCCTACTATAGAAAACCCGAATCGATGGCAGCCACTACAGTTTCAGGTGTTCATCGATCAGGCTGGTAATCCGATATCAGGTAATACACCTTCTTTTCTGAGTCCTGAGTGGGGCAATGTGAAACCATTTAGCCTTAGGGAAGAAAGCGCCACTCATTATAGTCGTAATGGCAATGAATACATTGTATATCACGATCCAGGCACGCCACCCAAGATCAATCAGGCTAAAATGGCTTCTTCAGATGTAGATGTGTACAAGTGGAACTTCTCGTTGGTCGCTATTTGGAGTTCACACCTAGACCCCAGTGATGGCGTGATGTGGGATATTTCTCCACGAGGCATTGGTAGTGTCGACTTTCATGACCTGCCTTCAGAGCTGTCTGATTACGAAGGTTTTTATGATTTATTTGAAGGTGGAGATATTGGTCAGGGGCGATCAGTGAATCCTGTCACGGGACAAGCGTATCAACCCCAAATAGTAGCTAGAGGAGATTATGCCAGAGTTTTAGCAGAGTTTTGGGCCGATGGGCCAGACTCTGAAACACCACCTGGTCATTGGTTTACTATACTAAACTATGTACATGATCATCCTGATTTTGAGCGAAAGTTCAAGGGGCAGGATGGAGTAATTAATCCGTTGGAGTGGGATGTAAAGGCTTATTTCACGCTAGGAGGTGCTATGCATGATGCAGCTATAGCCTCTTGGGGAGTCAAAGGGTGGTATGATTTTATACGACCGATCTCGGCTATCCGCTATATGGCAGATCAGGGACAATGCACTGACCCATCTCTTGACAACTACCATTCGGACGGTATACCGTTGATAGAGGGGTATATCGAAGTAGTCAAAGTAGGAGACCCGTTGGCAGGTCATGAAAACCAACATGTAGGAAAAATTAAACTTTTTGCTTGGAAGGGGCATGATTACATCGATGATCCAGAGAAGGATGAGGCTAGAGTGGATTGGATTCTTGCTGAGAATTGGTGGCCTTATCAACGCCCATCATTCGTGACACCTCCTTTTGCGGGGTATGTGTCGGGTCATTCGACGTATTCCAGAGCCGCAGCTGAAGTGCTTACGCGCTTGACAGGAAGTGACTATTTCCCAGGAGGGATGGGAGAATTTACAGCCAAAAAGAATAAATTTTTGGTGTTTGAAGAGGGACCAAGTCAAGATGTAGTTTTGCAATGGGCGACCTATCGCGATGCATCCGATCAATGTAGCTTGTCCCGAATTTGGGGTGGTATCCATCCACCAGCTGACGACCTGTCTGGAAGAATGATGGGAGGAAGGATCGGGAGAGATGCATTTGCATTAGCAGAGAAGTACTTTAATGGCAATGGACTTAGTGTCAAAGTGAAACATAATGTTTACCCGGTACCAAGCCATTCTCACGAGGTATATATCACCAATACCTCGATGGGGGAGCAGTTCTTCGCCTATGACTTACAAGGTAATCAGATCCCAGTCAGAAAGACGGGGTTCAATGATATCACAGGGATCACATCCATTTCTTTCGATACCACCAATCCAGGAATTTACTTTCTGAAATCGGATAGTGGTGCGTGGAAGGTACTACTGCAATAGTATGGAATGAAAAAGTAGGTAAAGAAAGGGGTAGATTTTACTGAGGAGGTCTTTATTTAATAATAGGACATGTATGCATAGCAAACCAAAACTAGATTAGACTAATGAATACTAAGATTTTATCAAAAACTAGAGTCCTAGGTACCTTGTGGCTTTTTTTTGTTTTGTTGTTTGCCCATCAGGTACAGTCACAATCCACAGAAGAGTGGTATGATCAAGCGCAGGAGCGCATAGATACTTTAAGACGTGGCGAGTTTGGGATTGAAATATATGATATAAATGGTCAAGCCTATACGGGCGAAGTGAAGGTTCGAATGGCCAAGCATGAATACCCGTTTGGGATGTCGTTTGACTTCTATGAAGGAGATATAGATACGGATGTGCCAACCGAAACTCAATGGATGAAAGCCGCTATGTACAAGTATTTCAACTATGGAGTGTCGGGGAACTCATTCAAATGGAGCGGAATAGACCCATATGGCAATGGCCCAGACTATACCAATTTTGATCATGCGGTAGAATGGACCCAAAGTGTAGGTTGGGAATTGAGGGCTCACACCTTGCTATGGGGAGGTGCTGAAGGAGATAATCATGCCATGCCACAGTGGGTGACCAATTTGGGGGCTGCACAAGCCGTGTATGACGAATGTGAAGATCGGATCAAGCGTGAAGTCACCAAATACAAAGGCGTGATCAAAGAATATGATGTGATAAATGAACCACTACATGCCACCTATACACAAGAGTTGTACGGAGATTCCCTCAATTGGAAGAGCTTTATCTGGGCACGAGAGGCTGACCCAGATGCTGAACTCTATGTCAATGATTACAATGTAGAGTTTGGATGGGGCGATGCGGATGAATATGTGACCCTAATAAACGACATGATAGATAAGGGAGCTCCGGTAACAGGTGTTGGATTACAAGCACATTTTTGGGATTGCTGTCGTCCGGATATCAACGATTTTGTGACGCAAGTCAACAAGATAGCAGAAGTAGGCCTTCCCATGAGATTGACCGAATATGACTATGGTGGAGATTTGACTGAAGCGCAACAGGCCGAAGATTTTATCAAAGTAGCCACGGTGGCTTTTTCACATCCCTCGATCAATGGTATGATTAGCTGGGGATTGAGCGATGCGGGTGCCTGGAGGGAAAATACAGGTTTTTTCACTGCAGATCATACCCCCAAATTGGCAGCTGATACTTTGCTATATCTCACCCAAGAGCTATGGGCGACTAACTTTGATTATATTTTGGGAGGGGCAGAAACGATCAATTTTGATGCTTACTATGGAGACTATCGGGTAGAGGTTAAGTTTGGAGAGAAATGGAAGGAATTTAATATACCCCTAAAGAAGGTCAATGATGGTGCGGTCTACGAACTTCACGAAGGGGATGCAGAGCTCAAGGCGCTAGAATTTGTTCAAGCCAGTTTGGTTGATTTGAATGTGCTAGAAGTGACTTTTGATCAGAGCATTGATTCAGGGACATTGGACAAGGCGGACTTTAGGGTTTTTGCAGATAACGGAGTAGGGATCAATCGTGTGACGGTCAAGGAAGGAGATCCTACCGTTTTGGTTTTTGAATTGGATAAACAAGTTTCCATTTTTGATTATGCCACGCTGTCCTATTTTCCAGGAACCTTGGCTGCCGAAACTGGAGCTACAGCAAGAGCCTTTGGAATAGAAAAAATCCAGATAGATAGTGAGCTGAATAAAGTGCCAGAAGTGGAAAACCATACATTTCATTTGGCCGAAAATGCCCTTGGAGGTGTGGTAGTTGGTACTGTATCTGCCATAGATCCTGAGGGAGCAGCGCTCAGTTATAAGATTACTGCTGGTAATCACCTAGCGATATTCGGGATGAATCAGGAAAGTGGCGAAATCTTACTCAACAATCCATTTCAACTGGATCGAGAAGAGACTCCTGTTCACGAACTCACTGTACAGGTGAGTGATGGGATGAATGTAGTGTCTGTTTTGGTTGCGATTTACCTTGATAAGGTATTGAGTGTAGGAACACATGCAGCTAGAGGCACATTGATTTATCCAAACCCTACCACAAATACTCTGAATATCCGCAGCAATGATTCCTTTGATCAAGTCTCAATTTTTGATTTGGGAGGGCAATTGCTTTATAAAGAAACGTATGGCGGGCTGATTCAAGATACTAGTCTTGAACTCGATTTGGACGAAGGTATCTACCTATTGAAGTTGTCTAACAAAACAATGATAAATGTTTCTAGAGTGATAGTACGATCGAATTAATAGAAAAATAAACATATGATGAGAAGGATAGGATTAATAATAGCGGGCTGTGGCTTGTCATTAGCAGTGTTTGCTCAAAAAGAAGTAAGCATAAAAATTGATACAGAATCAAAAGGCCCAGTGATTAGCAAACATATCTATGGACATTTTGCAGAGCATTTGGGTAGATGTATTTACGACGGTTTTTATGTTGGGGATAAAGAAACGAAAATCCCCAATACCGATGGAGTCAGAAATGATATAGTAGCAGCACTCAAAGAGCTTCAAATTCCAAACTTGCGTTGGCCGGGAGGTTGTTTTGCAGACACCTATCATTGGAAGGATGGTATAGGACCTAAAGAAGAGCGACCAACCATTGTCAATCGTTGGTGGGGAGATGTGACCGAGGACAATAGTTTCGGTACGCATGAGTTTTTGAATATGTGTGAGCTATTGGGGACAGCACCTTATTTGTCTGGAAACGTAGGTAGCGGAACTGTGCAGGAGTTTGCTGACTGGATGCAATATGTCAATAATGACGGAGTAAGTCCTATGTCTGATCTGAGAAGAGAGAATGGGAGAGAAGATGCTTGGAATGTCAAATACTGGGGTGTAGGCAATGAAGCCTGGGGCTGTGGGGGTAATATGACGGCTGATTATTATGCCAATGTATACCGACAATACGCCACCTATATGGGTGGATGGACCAGTAACGAAGGGATTCAAAAAATTGCCTCTGGTGCCAGCAGTGGAGACTATGACTGGACAGAAACTTTGATGAAGAAAATACCAGCTCGATTGATTGATGGGATTGCCTTGCATCATTATTCGGTAATTGATTGGGACAACAAAGGGTCTGCTTCAGAGTTTTCGGAGGAGCAGTATTTCATCACTATGCAGCGAGCCTATGAGATGGAAGAACTCGTGACCAAGCATATAGAAGTAATGGACAAGTATGACCCAGAAGGAAAGATCGACCTAGTAGTGGATGAATGGGGTGGATGGTATGATGTAGAAGAAGGAACCAATCCAGGTTTCCTCTTTCAGCAAAATACAATGCGTGACGCGATGATTGCAGGTATGACACTAAACATATTTAACAACCATGCCAATAGAGTGAAGATGGCCAACTTAGCTCAGGCTGTTAATGTGTTACAGGCGGTGATCCTGACGGATGAAGAGAAAATGATTCTAACGCCCACCTATCACGTGATGAGGATGTATACTGTACATCATGATGCGACGCTTATGCCTCTGGAAATCAATAACACAAGTTACGTAAAGGGTGATGCAGAACTACCCGCTATTTCAGCCTCTGCTTCTGAGGATTTGGATGGAAAGAAACACCTGTCAATTGTCAATATCGATGCGAGTCAATCATACAAGATAAGAGTGCCTTTTAGTGGAGTCAAGAAGTCTCAAATATCAGGTGAAGTATTGGCATCTGGAAAAATTCAGGATCACAATACTTTTGAAATACCTAGTCATGTAGCACCAGAAGAATTTAAAGACTTTAAGGTGAAAGAGGGAAATGTTGAGTTGACGCTTCCTCCTGCTTCTGTGGTGGTATTGGAGATACAATAGATTATAAGTTATTACTGACGTTCAGCTCCAAGGAAAGTCCAAACTCTATTAACCCTGATTATTCAATAGGAAATAGAGATAGTGTTTAAAAGTTTGAAAGGAGTTCGTTTTGGGAGAATTTTAGGTAGATCAAACTACACCCAAATGGTTAATCTTCCAATAGAATATTCAGACAAGCCAGTCACTCCTTATGGAGGGATGAGCTTGATGAAAAGGTTTTTAGATCAGACAGGTATTAAGGATTATCTAGGTAGTCTTGATTTACCAGCGCCTCTGGGTCTAACCGTGGCTATGCGCCAGCTGATATTGTCACTTCATTTTGGCTGAGTATTTGGACTGGCGCGAGTCGTTATATTCATTGTGATTGGCTCAGGTATGATAGTGTTTTACAATCGATTTTCGGATTGAATCAAATGCCATCTCAAAGCACATATAGTCGTTTTTTTGGAAAGTTTTCACAGAAGAGAAATACGGAAGTTTTCCCTGTTCTTCAAAACTGGTTTTTCGATCAAATTGGGGTAGACAATATAACAGTAGATTTTGACAGCACTGTGATCACTCGGTATAGAGATCAACAAGGTAGTGCCAAAGGCTACAACCCTAACAAACGAGGAAGGAACTCACATCATCCTTTGATGGCTTTTGTGGGGCAAACCAGAATGGTGGCCAATGCTTGGCTCAGACCTGGTAATACCACTGACAGTAGCAGTTGCAAACTCTTCATGCAAGAAACCTTTGCCCTCAACCACCACAATCGAGCCACCTTAAAAACACTCAAATCCTATTGCTTTGCATTAGGAGCGTGGACGGTAAATCATACCAACAAGAAGCTGTTGAAAATCTCATTGCTAGTTAAAAAAAGACCGTGGATGGACGGGATTTTCTCTCAAATCAATAATCTAAGTCCTCCTTTCAAGTATCCTAATGAATAATGCGGGTTTAACCTGTGAAAGGTCAGGTTTATTTACCGACCGATTTAAACTATAGGAAGTATCTAGGGCGTATTTTTGTTTGATCTACTTTAGAGTAGGTAGTCAATGATTTTTTTAGATTGCGAATCTAATTATATGTTTCACTTAAATTAATAATGTATGACAGATCCCACTTTGCAAATGTATTTACTCGCTTTTATGGTGGTCACAACTTGGCTCATGGTATTTTGGTCACAATTCAGAAAAATGATTTCTGTAAAATTAGAAACCAGAAATATCGAAGACGTGGCACGCTACAATAGACTCAAACGGATAGGAGGTTGGTATTGGGCTATTTTTTCTGTTTTTGGAATCATGACGGTGATATATGCCATAGCACCAGACTTGTATTTTTTGTTTTTACCATTGGATATGTTTCATCATCCAGTCATTAATACAATGGGGCTATTGATTTTGAAAATTTCGGTAGTATGGATAGTAATTGCACAACTGGATATTGATAAAGAGTTGTATAAGTATTCTCGTAATATTCAGAGCCTATCCGCGATGGAGTTGGTTAACTACACAGAACGAAAATTGTTGTCAGGAATGTTGGTGTTGTTTGTTGGGTATTTCACCACAATTACGAACATAATTGGCTTGCTATTGGTTATAGTTGGTTTTGTGATTCATACGCGAGTTTTTTCGAGTAAAGCCACCACTCCATGTTAATCAATTAATCTTTTGTATAAGCTGATTCTGAAATTGAGGAACACAAAAAAAATACTACCTGTTACTTTGCTTTTGGCTCTATATGTCGTGGTGATGGTATCGGTGTGTTTTTATCAATCCCAGGATTTTTACAATTTCAATTCTCATGAGTCAGGCGAGTATACTTCTCATTTTGTTCATAGTCGTTTTACACACACTACCCCTACAGAGTATCTAGTCTCTGTTCAGATCCCTTGGTTGTTTCGTCTGCCTCATGGCGGAGATAATTATTTTTGGGATATTCAATTGGCGCATGCTTTTCAATTCAAAAGCCTATTGTCTAAGCAATTAATTGATTGGCTTGACATCCTTGTCAAGCATCGAAAAGCTGACATACTCTACCCTTTTCATTTTTTTTGGTGATTATCACTTGGTATTACTTATTCATGTTTATTATCTAGCATGAGTAAACACGTCTAAATTTGATTATTTAAACGCTTTACCCAATTTTTTTCTGTAGGTAGCTGTCTGTGTTTGCATTTTAAAATCACGGATTGAGCCTCAATACAATTTTGATTTATAATATACTTAATGGGGAGCTTACCTTGGTAGTCGAAGATATTTCCTAATTTGTAAACGAGATTTAAACCAATCACCAACTATCGCTATGCTCAGATTACTATTGTGCCTTTTCCTCTTTTTAACACATGTATTTAGCTGTTATTCTAGTGTCGAACATCAGAATAATGGTTTTATGAAAATCAATCATATTTTGCTGTCTCTCGAAAGCAAAATCAATAGGACTAAGCCTGGAAGCGAGTATGTTGTCCGATCATTCAGTTTTACATTAGAAAAGATTCGAAAGGGAGAGGTTTCAGTAGTATTCGACGAGAATTTAAACTACGGGATTTCTGGATGTGCTTCTGCGGATATTTTAGAAGGTGGAGAGATCAATTTTAGCTTTGGAAGATTTCTTATTGATGCGTATGATCCTTTTCCATTACTTGTTGAAGGGATAATTATTCATGAATTTCAGCATGTGTATGATTTTATAAATAAGCCCGAACTCATACAGATCAGTCGAGGCAACCCGATCGAAGAATTATACTTTGAAGTGGATGCTATAAGCTTGGAAGGGATTTTTTTTAAATCCTATAGAACGGAATCAGATACTATGTCTAGTATAGAGAGGTTCTTCATGAATGACGCTAGAAATAGGTTTTGGGGGGTAACGGCAGTTTTTGAAAAAGTCGATCTTAGATTGTTACATCGAATTGATAATATTGAAAAGGAGCTTAAAACTTCGGATGAAGCAATCCAGCGTTTTGAAGAAATTGGAATAGAGGTTTTGAATGAAATTGAATTTGATGATAATGACTGGATGAACTACTGTGACTTGGTGACATTGAGGACATATACATATTTTAGTAGACAGGTTTTACATGATATATTGTTCACCTTAGAGGGTGGGGGACTAACTGATGAAGAACTCAAATTGTCTAGATACTCTACAATTAATCGTCTGATAACTAAAATGTTAGAGGTGCAAACTCAACATCATAATTTTGTAAATGAATTTAGAGGAGAATTGATTGAAAACTATAACAATGAAGTGCTTGCTGCAATTAAATAAGTTAGCTGTAAGCGGAGTGAAATAATTGTCAGATTCTTATCGAAGAAAGTGATCTGGAAGCTTGTTAGAGTAGCAAAAATCATAGCTAGTAGAAATATGTATCTCTATATGTATCTGTTATCAACAGCTCAATAACTAAAAACACCCTCTAAAACCGAATAGCAAATTCATAGCCTAGCCAGAGCTGTACGGACTGACCTTCTTCGATCTCGTTGTAGAATGGAGACTGTGCGATATCATAGCCATACTGACCTGTGCCTTCTCCTGTTTCTTCGGCGATGTATATGTTGATCACTGGACCACCAGTGATGGACAGATTGTTGAGTAGTTGATAGCCGAGGTTGATGTGTAGGCGAGTCAGTAGGTTGAAGGTTTCTATAGGGTTTTCCCATTTTCCGAGGTAGTGAGCACGTGCCTCTACGGTGGCGAATAGGTTTTTGTAGAGGGAGAGTTGAGACCCAAAACCAAAACCACCAGCCCAAAGTCTTTTGTCCCTAAACTGCGTGTTGACGGAGAATACATTGTAGAACTTGTGAATGCCAGAGCGAACCGTAAATCCTACAGGGAAGAGGTCGCTGTGTTCGATACCAGCTTCGATATAGCCATTCTTCTTGACGATGTTGATGAGTCCCAGTTGGATGCCAGATGCGACACTGTCTGCGTAGTTGATGACGCTAATTTGTGTGCCATTTAGGATCTTGGTGACGTTGATTAGTCCTGCTAATTGCACACCTTCGAGCTCGTTAGTGGTGTTAATGACTCCTGAGAGTTGCATACCATCTACGCTGCGGCTGTGGTTGCTAAATCCTGCCAGTTGGAATCCATCTACTCGGCCTTTGGCAACATTGGAGAAACCTGAAATCTGTGCTCCGTCCAGTTTGCCTGAGATATTGGAGAACCCAGATAGCTGAAAGCCTGATAAACTATCTGTGACGATGTTGGTGAAGCCAGCGATCTGTGCGATTTGCCCATAGTCTCGGCTGGTATTGATGAATCCTGCCATCTGAAAACCAGAAGCACTACCGCCAACCGTATTGCCAAAACCAGCGATTTGTGCACCTGATACATTGTGTCGGTTGATGTTGTACACGCCACCGAGTTCAAACCCTTCGTCCAGTCCATAGGAGTAGCCTGCGAGTAGGTTGAATGAAAGCTTGTGCCGTACCTGTCCTCCCATGCTCATGTTGGTGCCGACTGCAGGTATGAGCGAAAATTGGAAGTAGCGATCCTGTGTTTCTGTGACGTTTTCGGTGTTTTTTCTATTTTTCTTACTGGTAAAGAACCGAACGAGTCGGTTGAATTCTATAGCTAGTCTATCTGTATCCGCATCGTCAGGAGTGGAGAGCGTGTTAGGAGAGAGTGTTAGGTCACTCTGTAAGGTTTGCAGATCACTGAGCTGGACGATGGTGTCTTGGTAGTTTTTGCGACTAATCGCAAAAGTGGCAAGTTCTGTTTTGGCATTGACTTCTAGTTCAAATTCTCCTTTTTCATCGGAGAGCGTAGCGTCTAGCGTATTGATCTCGTAGATGGTGACGTTTGTTAGCTTTTCTCCAGTTTCGGCATCTTTGATGTCTCCTTTGATTTTATAGGTGTGTTTTTCTTTTTGTTTGCTGGTCTTTTGGATGATGATGTAGTCACCGATGTGTTTGAGTTCGTATTGGTCGCCGAGTAAGGTTTGTAGGATTTCGTCAATGCTGACCTGTACGAAGCTTTGATTAATTACCGTGCCAGATGGCAGTGCAGTAGGATTGTAGGATAGTTTGACCTGAGGGAGTGCGTCGATGGCTTGCAGCGCCTCTCGGAGTGGCGTTTGCTCGAACTCTATGGTGATAGGTTCTCTGGACTGTCCGATAGATAGGTCGCCCAAACCTATTATAAATAAAAGGACAAGAAGGTATTTAGTGACAGCCATCGCCAGATAGGTAGTAGGATTGTTCGGTTTTGGTGACTTTTAGGTCTAAGGTACTGGAGATAATATCGAGAATATTATCTAGTTCTTCGTTTTCGAAGTGAACCGTAATGCTGCATGTGGCTAGCGCTGGATTACTGAGCTGGATGTTCAATCCATAGCTGTCATGTAGTGCAGTAGCGACTTGATCCAGTGGTGTGTTTTGGAACGAAAGGCTTTTGGTCCTCCAGAAGTTATGAGTAGGTGTTTCGGGAACTGCCAGTTTGGTGAGTGATTTTGCGTAGAGGTCTAGCGAGCCACTCTCCCCAGCGTGCAATAATACTTCTTCTGAGATTGTAGAGAAGCGTACGGTTCCTTCATCTACACTGACGGATATGTGATCCGCTGAGGTTGCGTCTATGTTAAAGGCTGTTCCTATGACTGTGACCTGTGCTTGATTGAGAGTAATGACAAAGGGCTGTGCCTTATTGGCAGCCACTTGAAAATAGGCCTCTCCTTTGAGAGAAACTTTGCGTTCAGAATCTCCGAAGGTCTCAGGATAAGAGAGCTTACTGTGCTGGTTTAGTGTGATGTTAGATCCATCCGCTAGTTGAAGTTCTTGTGTGTCTTCTAGAGTCGCTATCTCTAGTTGTTTACTGTCTGAGCTGATATACCACCAGCCTGCCATGAGTAGGAGCAAAAGTCCCGCAGCATATTTCAGGTATTGAGTAGGTAGTGGTTGATGCTTTTTGTGTGGAGGCTTTTTAGAGAGTAGGTTTTGGGATTTAAATTTTTCCCAGGCTTTGTCTGTTTGCGCAGTGTTTTTATCATCTAAGGTAGCTAGGGCTTTCATATCCAGATAGAAAACCTCAGCCTCATCTAATTGACGCTGATTGCTAGGGGATGTTAGTGCCCATTGGCTTACTACATCCCTGTCTGTTTTACTGAGGTCATTTGCCCAGTAACGGTACAGCATTTCTTCACTCACGATATGTCCTTTCTCCTTGCTCATCTATAGATTTGACAACTAGCCTTCATTTTACCCTTACAAAAATTTTTGTCCTAAATATATCATCCACATTATCCAACTGGAGAGATACTGACCCAGTGCTTCTCTCATGATTTTCAGCGCGCGGCTCATCTGGGTCTCTACTGTCTTGATTGACAGGTTGAGTTCTTCAGCGATCTCTTTGTATTTCTTTTCCTCGAAGCGACTGAGCTCGAATATCTTTCGACACTTTTCTGGCATCTGTTGTATGGCCTTATTGATTTTCTCCTGTAGCTCATCCAGTTCTAAAAAATCCTGTTGGTCGGCCTCAGAATCACGCATGACATAGTCCTGATGAGCCTGTACGACCTTTTGATGCTTGAGATGGTTGAGGGATGCGTTTCGTACTGCCCCATACAGATATGACTTGACAGAGGTCTTGATTTCTATATCATGGGCTCTGTGCCATAGCGTTGTGAAAGTCTCCTGTACGATTTCTTCGGCTGTATCACTATCTTTAACATATTGGAAGGCAAACCTACACAGTGGCTGAAAAAACGATTTGAACACAGTTTCAAAGTGCTTTTCGTTTTGTAGGTCAAAGAGGCTATGTGTAGATGTAAGTGTCAAGTTAGTTTGTTAGTCAGGCGAAAGTAAAAAGAAAACTGACAATGTCCGACTAGGCCAGATCAATAGCTGATATTTTTGAGAAGAGATCAATAAATTCTGGATGCAAATAAGTTTTTATAAAATAAAAGACACCAATTTCGCATAAGATGTGTCTTTGTGTCGAAACAATCCGTACATAAGACCTGTTGCATAATTCATGACAGACTAGGTGGGTTCCCTCTTTGGGTGCGAGTGGTTTGTATATATGAGGAGCAAAAAAATAATAAATTTGAGACTAACCTATATCACAGTTTTTATCATTGGGATGATACTATCACTCGCGGCATCTGCTCAGAATGTCACGAGGATTAGGGGAGTAGTCACCGATGCTGAGACTGGAGAGGTGTTACCCTTTGTCAATATCTCTTTTGAAGGCACTACAATAGGAACTACATCCAATAGTGATGGGATTTTTTACATCGAATCTGACCAAGCCACTACCTCGCTCAAGGCATCCTATATAGGTTATGATCCACAGTTAAGACCTGTGACTTTGGGTGCTTCTCAGAAGATTGATTTTCAGTTGACCGAAGGGAGTTTAGAACTCGAGGCTGTAACGATTAGTAGCAAAAAGTTACGTTATCGAAACAAAGAAAATCCTGCGGTGACCATCATACAGAAGGTCATAGACAACAAGGAGAAAAATCGTATGGAGAGTCTAGACTACTATGAATACAACAAGTATGAAAAGGTAGAATTCGATTTTAATAATATTCCTGAGGACTTCAAAGAAAAGCGAATCATGCGTGATTTTCAGGTGGTATTCGATTATGTAGATACTTCAGATATCAATGGCAAAACTTACCTGCCTATTTTCTTGCGTGAGACAAGTTCGCAGGTGTACTATCGAAAGAACCCTGAACGTGAGGTAGAATATCGCCTCGGAACCAAATTGACTGGATTCGAAGATTATTTTGACAATCAGGGAATCTCTTATATCCTAGACAAGCTCTATCAGGATGTCGATATCTACGACAACAACATGAGCATACTCTCTCAGCGTTTTGTGAGTCCCATTTCTAGTCTGGCACCACTGACTTACCAGTTTTATATTGCAGATACATTGGTCGAAAACGATGAAAAGCTATTCAAACTATCTTTTCAACCTCGGAACAAAAACAGTTTGGCATTTATTGGCAATGTGTTTATTACGACTGATTCGGCCTATGCGGTCAAAAAGATAGATATGCGCATAGCGGATGATATCAACCTCAACTTTGTAGAGGATATGTTTATCAAGCAGGAGTTCAAAAAGAACGAGTATGATGCATATGTACTTAAAACTGATGAAGTGAGTATGGATTTTAGTGTAATCGACGGTAATGGGCTTGGTATATTTGGTCGGCGGACAGTGTCTTATAATGATCTAATCTATAATCAACAGCGCGTTGATACAATCTATACGGGCAATGAACTAGTCAAGGAAGTGAATCTGGTAGGTGACCAATCTGATGAGTTTTGGGATGGTGCACGGCATATGGAGTTGTCCAAGTCAGAGAAAGGAGTATATGCACTCAATGAGGAAGTAGAAGAATTGCCTGCTTTTAAGCGGCTTATGAACATAATGACTTTGCTCGTGATCGGATATCAAGATTTTAACAAATGGTCTATTGGGCCTGTAGGTGCTTTTGTGTCTTGGAATCAAATCGAGGGGACACGGTTTCGGTTTGGTGGTATGACGACCGAAAAGTTTAGCCGTCGCTGGCAGATAGAAGGTTATGGAGCCTATGGACTAAAAGATGAGGCTTGGAAGTATGCAGGTGTCGTGTCACATTATTTTACTGAAAGTAGACTCGATCATATCCGAGTCTATTATGCCAATGACCTCATGAACCCAGGCGAAAATCTACAGTACTCGTTGGACGCGAATGCGTTTAGCTCTTTTCGCCGAGGGGTCAATGACAAGATGATCTATACCGAGCGTATGGGGATGAGTTTTGGACGTAGATTGAAATATGGTTTTTCTTATTCTATAGGTGGAAGTATTGAAAACCTGCGTCCAGGTGGCGTGCTTAGTTTTGAGCCAGGTGTGATAGATACGACCATCAAAGACGAGGATGAACGTAAAGCCCAAGAGATAGAAGTCACTGAGTTGACAGCAGGTCTTCGTTTTGGTCCCAATGAGAAATTCTATCAGGGTCGGACAGGTATGGTTTCTATCCCGAATGAGTATCCAGTTGTTCAGTTCAAGTATTGGCATGGATTTAAAGGGGTGTTCGATGCAGATTACTCCTACGATAGATTTCAGGTCAACGTATCGAAGCGTTTTTATGTGTCTCCATTTGGGTTTACAGATGTCAACGTAGGCTATACCCAGCTTTGGGGAAAGGTGCCTTATCCACTATTGACTTTGCCACGGGGCAATCAATCCTATTCCTATCTCACCTATGCTTTCAACATGATGAACTATTTAGAGTTCGTCAGTGATCAGCAGTTCAATTTTCAGGTGACGCATTTCTTCAATGGCTATATTTTAAACAAAGTGCCGTTGATCAAGAAACTAAAGCTTCGCTCGATCATAGGCTACAAAATGCTCTGGGGATCGCTTAGCGACGTGAATAACCCAGACTTGCACGACGACCTAGCACCATATCCACGTCATGCAGATGGAGAACAAGCCACTTATGCTTTGACACGCGACCCCTATATGGAGGCGAGTATTGGGGTATCTAATATATTTAAATTTATGCGCTTAGATGTGGTCAAGCGAATCAGCTACCTAGAGCGACCTAATGCGCCGCAGGGGTGGGCACTACGGATGAAGGTCAGAATCGAGTTTTAGCCAGAAAGGGCAGGCTTCATGAACCTATAAGGTTTTTAAATCTTATAGGTTCATGAATATTCTATTATATACTCTTTCCAGTGATTCTAACTTTTCCGTTGGAGTCTTTGAGGTAGAGGATGCTGTCCTTGACACTGTATTCAGTGATCTGACCAAACTGAGCTAGGAGTGAAGTCTCTATACTCAAATCAGGACACATTTTTCGAGTACTTACTATTGGCCCTATTTTGATTTTGTTGATCATATCTAATGTGTATGGTCCAGAAAAACTGTTGCAACTGGAGTGCCCTATCACCATCTCACCGATCGTATTGAACTTGATGTACGGTTGCTTTTGTCCTACTGGAAGGTTGATAGAATCCCCCTCCAGCATAGTAATGTCCCAGTGCTCTCCTAAATCCAAACTATAGTCTCTCAATCTTTGCTCTATTTCTAACAGAGTGTACTTGATGTAGTCTTTAGATGTTGAAGAGGTGTCGCTAAAATCGACTCTTACTTTGAGCTGATAGAGATACCCATCTTCGAATTTGAATCCATCCACATCGTGATAAAAAACTGTCCATTCATCCATTGATAAATCTCCATCTGCCACTTGCGTCATGTAACATTCGGGTCTGCCGATACTAGCGCAGGGGGCAGTATAGCTATTGATCCAGATATGGTCTATGCGGTAAGTGTATAGATCGGTTTTGTCAGTTTTGGATGCGCTGCAGCTCCAAAGCATCGCGAGGGCTACCAGATAGAGAAGGGCTTTTCCTTTCATTTGAAGTATTTGATTGAAAAATGTTAAAATCGTTTGATAAAGTAGCTTTTGAGTATATTTTACAACTGATAAAGCTAAATAATCCAATGGACTGTGAGAAAAGTCAAGCAGCAAAGTTTATCTAGTCTTTATGAATTCTATTGTCTATCTTAAAAACTAGAACGCTTATGAAAAATCTGTACCATAAATTATTAATCATTGCTCTGGTAGCAGTGCTATTTTCTTGTAAAGAAGATGAGGAGCCAGCACCACATACTGTAGGAGTATGGGAGTTAGAAGCGACTACTTATGAAGGTTTTCCTGACGCATATTCTTACAATGAAGGCAGGATAGTGACGCTATCAAACCTAGAGATAGATAAGTGGACATTAGAACTTAAGAAGAACAAAAGTTTTGTTGAAAAGGTGTCTTATACCAGTGGTAATCCTAGTGATAACGCCGAAGGAACGTGGGAATCTGAAGAGGAAATTTTGACGCTCACATATGAGGACGAAGACGATCCTTTGGAGTGGGATGTAGTAAAAGATAAAACCGATCAGCTATGGATTAGCTTTGAGTCATCAAATACTTTTATGAGTAATGCTATTCAGGAAGAATTGGTTGCTGATTACGGTAGTGCAGATGGTGCTAATGCTTATCTGGATGATCTTTTTGAACAATATGAAGCTGATCCTACGAATCAGGATGTGATCGATGAGCTCAATAGAATATTCACAGTGGCAACATTTGATTGGGTTTTTAAATTTAAGCGATCGGACGACTAATTGATTCAATATTCTTGCAAAAAAACATAAATAAAGTGTTAGCAGCCATGTTACTCATCCTGAGTAGCATGGCTGCTTTTGCACAAAGCCCAGTTACCGTACAGGGACAGGTTTTGGATGAAAAAGGAGAGCCGCTGATAGGGGTTTCTATCCAAGTACAAAATACAGCTATAGGTGCAGTGACAGATTTGGAAGGGAACTTCCGGTTTCAGGCTGTGGCAGGTGATGTGATCGTCGTGCGTATGCTCGGTATGAAACAGCAGCAACTCACCGTAACAAATAGTCAGCCGCTACAGATCACGATGGTGGAGGATGCTGATCAGCTCGATGAGGTGGTGGTCAACGGGTTTCAGGTGGTAGATCGCAAACTCTTTACGGGAGCAGCAGCTAGACTGGAAATGGATGATGTGAAACTAGAGGGGGTAGCAGATGCCAGTCGTATGCTTGAAGGACGTGTAGCAGGGGTGACTGTAGACAATGTCTCGGGGACTTTCGGGACTTCCCCAAAAATCAGAATTCGTGGTAATTCATCCATCAATGGCAACAACCAGCCGCTCTATGTGGTAGATGGTGTGATCCTCGAAGATCTCTCAGAGGTTAATACGGACGATTTCATCTCTGGAAATGCCAATACCCTGATCAGTTCGTCCATCGCCAATATCAATCCTAGTGATATAGAGTCCTACCAGATTCTAAAGGATGCTTCGGCTACTGCCATCTATGGTGCTCGTGCCGCCAATGGCGTGATTGTCATCACCACCAAAAAAGGGCGTAGCGGTGCGCTTCAAGTTAACTATACGGGTAACTTCTCGGTAAAATTACGGCCTACCTACAGCCAATTCAATCTACTCAATTCGGCAGAAGAGATGTCTGTCTACCGCGAAATGCATAGCAAAGGATTGATAGATATCACTACGGCTGCTAAGGCTCAGACTTACGGTGCACTGGGCAAGCATTTTGTTTTGATAAACCAGAAAGAGATCCCATGGGGCGCTGGTGGGGGGCTTAATGAACAGTTTCTAAATCAGTACGAAAATGCCAATACAGATTGGTTCGATGTATTGTTCAATGATTTTGGATTACAGCAGCAGCATTCTTTGAGTTTTACCTCAGGAACAGAAAAATCAACCAATTACTATTCGATTAGCTTTTTGCAGGATGATGGGCAGACCATTGCTGATCAGGTGCAGCGTTTGACTGCCACTGCGCGCAATAACTATTTTGTGTCGGATAAGTTTAATTTTGGACTGAAACTCACAGGAAGCTATAGAGAACAAGAAGCTCCTGGAACTAGTAACCGTGAGTTTGATCCGATCTCAGGAACCTATACACGTGATTTTGATATTAACCCACTGAGCTTTGCACTGAATACCAGTCGGTCGATGCGTCCCTACGATGAGAATGGTGATCTGGAGTATTTTCGTCGCAACTATGCGCCTTTCAATATCCTAGAGGAACTCCGATATAATTTTATCGATATCAATGTCCTAGATGTATCGACACAGGCTAATTTTGAATTTACCCCTGTCAAAAACCTATCCATCAACGGTGTTTTTCAGGTGCGCTATGCCAACACGAAACGTGACCATACTGTGCATGAGCGATCTAATCAGGCAGAAGCCTACCGCGCCAATGATACGCAGTTTTTTCAAGATGCTAACAATTTGCTATTTAGCGATCCAGATAATCCTGGGTTAAATCCCGTGGTGGTTTTGCCACAGGGTGGATTCAACTATCTAGACCAGACGGATTTGCTGTCTTTCTTTAGCCGATTCAGTGCCAACTGGTCCAAAGACATAGGGTTGGATCACTCCATTAATGTACTCGGGGGAACAGAAGTGAGGTATTCGGATAGGGATGAGCGGAGTTCTACAGCCATGGGTGTGATATACGAAAGTGGAGGCGTGGTGGTGACTGACCCGAATATTGTAGAGTTTTTTAATCTGCAAAACATTGATATCAACACTTTCGAGTCTAATAAAGATCGCTTCGTGGGGGTGTTTATCAATGGGGGCTATGCCTATAAGGGCAAGTATATCGCCAACTTCACCGGGCGCTATGATGGTTCGAATCAACTGGGCAAAAGCCAATCGGCTCGTTATCTGCCGACTTGGAATGTAAGTGCAGCTTGGAATATCGATCAAGAGCGATTCATGGGGCGTTTGGAATTTGTCGATCAACTCAAATTAAGAGCCACCTACGGTCTTTCGGGTAATCTACCGCCAGATGCTAGTGCCATACTTAATCTGCAGTCTGATGTGACGATTCGTCCTTCGGATGTAGAGCCATATCTCTACATAGAAGATCTGAGCAATGCAGATTTGACATGGGAAAAGCTAAAGGAGTTTAACGTAGGGATGGATATGGGATTTTGGGAAAGTCGTGTGACTACTTCGGTGGATTATTACTTTAGACAGTCCTTTGATTTGATTGGACAAGTGTTGACGAGTGGTGTAGGCGGACAGTCACTGAAGTATGGCAACTTTGCTGATATGGAGGCGCATGGTTTTGAGGTGACCTTGAATACGATCAATTTTCAGCGAAACTCTTTCAGTTGGCGTACCAACTTCAATATCGGCTATACTCGTGACCGCATCACGAACCTAGACTATGGCCCCCGTCTGGCAGATGCTTTGGATCAAAACGGAACGGCTGTTTTGGGAGGTCCTCGTCGAGGGTTGTTTTCGACGAGATTTGCAGGATTGACTAGCAATGGCGTACCGACTTTCTATGGCTCCAACGATGAGGTAGTCGTAGAGATAGACTTGCAGGAGAGAGATGATCTTGCGGGTATTTTGCAATACGAGGGGCCATCAGAACCGAGAGGAGGAGGAGGTTTTGCAAACACTTTCCAATACAAAGGCTTTACGCTCAATGTACTCTTGTCTTACAAGTTTGATTATAAAATCCGTCTCAATGATTCGTTTAGATCGAGTTATAATGATTTTGTGTCTCTACCAGGGGAGCTACGTGATAGGTGGGTCACAACTGGGGACGAAGACAAAACCAATGTGCCGGTGATCCTGACTTCTAGACAGGTCAATATTGGTTCGGATGTGCAGGCCTATTCGCTCTACAACCAAAGCAACCTTCGTATCGTCAATGGAGACTATATACGACTCAAAAGTGTAAGGCTATCCTATCAAGTGCCAGAACAATGGGTACAAAAAGCAAAACTGCGCAATGCTAGCCTCAGCGTCGAGGGACAGAACCTTGCGCTCCTCTATTCGGACGATAGGCTCAATGGACAAGATCCTGAGTTCTTTAGTAGTGGGGGAGTCGCACTGCCACAGCCTAAAATGATCACCTTTTCACTCAATATCGGACTGTAATGGGGAACTATAAGACATATCGTTACATATGGGTTGTCGTACTGGTATTCGCAGGGTGCAATGATTTCTTAGATGTGAATCCTGACAACCGTGTAGAGTTGAATGATCTAGACAAGGCGCAGCAGTTATTGACCAATGCCTACTCGGTAGCTAGCCCTACTTTTACGGACTGGATGACGGATGATTTTACTTATACTTTCGGGACGACTATCAGGCCTGCTCATGCTCAGATGTATGCTTGGGAGGATGTGAATACCAGTCCTGACGAACAGGATACACCTGATTATTTCTGGTACGAAACTTATGCAGCGATAGCCCATGCCAACGAAGTGTTGGCGGTGTTGGATGAACTTCCAGTAGATTCTGACGAAGATCAAGCCAAGAAACTAGCTGTGGAAGCAGAGGCTCTATTGACGCGGGCTTATGGCCATTTTATGCTCGTTAATATGTTTGGAGAGCATTACGAAACGTCTACTTCTGCCTTGGGTATACCCTATGTCACCAAGCCAGAAACCACTTTCCTAGCGGAGTATGAGCGACTATCTGTGTCACGTGTCTACAGTAGAATAGAGGATGATTTGGTAGAGGGGTTAGAAAAGCTGGATGATTCCTTCTATAGTAATTCGGGCAAATATCATTTTAATCAAAATGCAGCCTTAGCGTTTGCTAGTCGGTTTTATCTCTATAAAGGTGATAGAATACGATCACTACAGTATAGCAATCAGTTGTTAGGAGACAACCCACAAGCTTACATACGGGATTTTAACTCTACGGAATATCAAGCAGCTAAATCGTCTATAGACGGATATCCACAGTTGTATTCTGGAGTCGATGAACCAGCTAATTTGCTACTGATGCGTAAGATATCATTGATGCAGAGAACTGATTTTGCCTTTGGAATCGAAGAGAACTATTACGGGCAGTTATTTGCGTCCAATCCTTTTGGTGCGACTGACGAACGGGAGAATCCTGCCTTTGTCAAAGGACTCAATGCTTTGTTTCCACTACGATACGAAAGCCTCTTCGAACGCAGTAGTTTGAACTCCAATACGGGTACTCCTTACCACATAGGGGTTATGTTTAGAGGAGAAGAAGTGCTGTTCAATAGGATAGAAGCGAACATTTATTCTGGTAATCTGACAGATGCTCTAGCTGATTTTCAGCTGCTCACGGATAGGCGGTATTCTGGGGTAGCAGACCTGACACTGACCTTGGATCGTTTGCGTACTTTCTTTGGCGCGGATAACGAGCCGAGTTTTACGAATCAGTTGATATTACTTAATTATTTGCTCATAGAACGCAGAAAGGAATTTATCGCACAGGGCATGCGGTGGTTTGATATCAAACGCTTTGGTATGGAAGTGACGCACCAGTATGGTGACTCGGGGAGTGCTACGCTCACAGCAGATGATCCACGCAAAATATTGCAAATACCACAGTCGGCACAGGATGTCGGCGGTTTAGAAGCTAACCCTAGATGATATGAAACAGACCGTGATAGACAGTAAGTATTGGCATGGTGTGGTGATGATTTTACTCATCCTTACTCTGGTTTCCTGTTTCGAAGATGAGTCTTTGAATGAAAAAGAAAAGGAAGTAGATGAACCCACCTCTGCATTAGATGTGTATATCGATGAGCATTTTACGGATGAGTATAACATAGCGGTGCGTTACAAGTATGTCGATAACTATGTGGAGCCAGGACAAAATGTAGCTCCTCCTAAGCTAGAAATGGTGCGTCCTATGTTAGATTTTGTGGATGATTATTGGATAGCTCCTTATCTAGCCGTAGAGAATGGGGAGGATTTCTTTCGCCGATATGTTCCAGCAGAGTTGATTTTTTTAGGAGGGCTGATTTATAATGGTGACGGTACAGTCACGCTGGGGACAGCAGATGCAGGTGCACGAATTACCTATACAAATGTCAACGGCTATGATTTGAGTGATCCCGAATGGCTCAAACTGCAGTTGCAAGTGACCTACCATGAATTTGCCCACATCATTCATCAGGAGTTTAAACTCCCATCTGGATTTGAAAATATATCTCCTGAGGGGTATTCTAGTGCTGGGTCATGGTACAACCTGACTGACGAAGAGGCATTACAACGAGGCTTTGTCTCTCCTTATGCAACGAGTTCGGTCAATGAGGACTTTGCTGAGATGGTAGCTTTCTATGTGTTTGATGCGGATTTCTTTGCGAACTATATAGATCAAGACACGAGCTGTGTCACGGCACAGTGCGAACTCGATAATGCAGGAAAAAAGAAAATTTTAGAAAAGCTCACTTCGATCAAGGATCACTATCTCAAAGTAACGGGAATAGACCTAGATGAATTGAGAGCAGAACTCCAATCACGACTATGATGAGGAAGAGCTTACGATACCTATCGATGTTAGGTTGGCTGGTGATACTAGGCTGTACAGGAGACGATGGAGCTAAACTGGACTCTGCGGATACCCGTCGCGAAGAGGCGATATCCGATCTGAAAGAGAAACTCATGGCGCCTGAGCATGGATGGGTATTACACTACCAGCCTGTACCTGATGCAGGGGCTTATTACATCCTATTAGATTTTGATGAGGACGAGGTACGTATACAGTCGGATGTGTCTGCCGATGGAGGGGCGCTGCTAGACCAGACGATCCCCTATCGAGTCGATGTGCAGCTGGCGGTACAACTGACCTTTGAGACGTATGCTGTTTTTCATTACCTCTTTGAGCAGGATCAATCGACGTTTGGAGCAGAGTTTGAGTTCTTTTATCTAGACGAACAAGACGGTAATCTGCTACTGTATAGCAAGTCGGATGCGGTAGGAGAGACTACTGTTATCACCCTTGAGCCTGCTGCTGCTAATGCGGCCGACGCACTCTCTCGTGAAGCCTCAGGGAACATGGAAGCGTACGAATTGTACAATCAGCCTTTTGGGACGCAGACGCTGCAGCAATTGTACCTGACTGGAGAAGATGTATCACTCTATTGGGAGATAGATTTAGTCAAACGCATCATTTCTGTGGATGGTGCTGCGCTAGGCGTGGAGAGTCGTACGATTACATCGGCTAGTTGGGTTGCTATCGATCAGACTGTAGCTTACACTTTTGCCAATGAAGGGCTAGTACTGAGTGAGCCTATCACTTTTACCCTAGGAGGAAAAAATTATAACATTGATCAGATCAAATTAGAGAACTACAGTGAGAGTGGAGACTTGTACTGTGTATCAGATATGAGAGCAGCGCCTGTCTATTCTGCGAGTATACCCGACGTAGGAGCCGTTGAGTTGCGTCATACGCTATTCAATTCTGGAGGACTGACCTTCGAGCCAGAGCCTGACTCCCCCTACTCTATTAATGTGTTTTATGCTGGAGATAGTACGGGGTTTTCCTTGACGGGAGAGGATTTGACGATTGGTCAGTTGTACCCTGAGGCCAATTGGATTTTGTTTGATTATGGACTGGACTCAGCAGAAATCGACTATGCTTTTGGGATTATATTCGAGGATGAAAATGGCGTGGAACAAACCCACTACCGAGGTTATGAGACTGCTACTGTTGCGGGTAACTATATCCATGTGATCTTGAATGAGGAGTTTCACTATAGCAATCCCACAGAAGTCGATGCAACCGACGAGCAAAATTTAAGAACCTTGACCAATGAGCTATTCGGTGGTGGAGAAGTCTATATCTCTCTCTGGCCGATACAAGAAGGACTGGTGATCTATCGTCTATTCAATCCATGTAATGGATATGAATTCGCATTGGTTAAACCACAATGACTTAGAATCTGAGTTCGATTAATCTTTGAGTCATCAGACCTACCTGCTTCAAGGTTTTTGCAATGTGATTTTGTCTTATAGTTTATTCCGTGATAGCACATAAACCTTAGGGGGTGCTAAAATAGCTTTGACCTTCAGGGCAACTGTTATTTAGAATCGAACTCAGGTTAGTAATTGGGCACAAGAGGGTGTACATATAACGTGATGCTGTTTGACTCCACATTACCTTACGATAAAAAGATATATATCTAAAGTTAAAATGATATAAGTCTAAAATTATTTAGATATATATCAAAATCATTTTAGACTTATATCAAAACCCCGCAACCTAACTAGGTTGTAGACACTTTGTGCTTATGTCTCATGCTCATCTACCTTATTAACTTGAGTCTGGTTTTTGGGGGAGTCAAAGTTGGATAGTTCGGGTTCGTCTTCTATGATCAAAATCTTCATCTCCGTAAAAATAAAACGCAATTCTGGAAACAAATGGGAATTACTGGATTACACCCGATTTGGGAGATATATTGCTCTACTTGCTATTCTTGAACTGCTGTACGGGAGCGCTGCTAGAGATGAGATACTGTTTGCCTGTGTCAATGGCTTCACAGAGTACGCGGGTTCTTTTTTGTTGTACCTTCAGATAGATTTTCTTTCTGAATAGGAACTTGTGCCCCGTCTCAATGTCGCTTAAGAATACATCAGTAGACGGTTTGTCATACTTTCTTAGTGCTTTGAATAACTCAGGATCTGATACGCTAGTTGCCTTTGGATTCTTCATGTGACGGGCAAGAGGAGCTAGGATATCCATCGGAAAGATCTCCTCTCTGAGCATAGGGATCATGAGTTTTTTGAACTGATGTTTCCATTCTTTGCCGTGTGGGTCTACACGGTTTTGGTGTAGGTCGTAGTTTGTTTTGTGCGCTACCTCATGGATGTAAGTGATGAGGAAGGCATAAATGTTTAGTGTGCCATTGACAGATATGCTATGTTTCCTTGTATTGGGATCATAGCGATAATCTCCATATTTTGTTTGTCGGTTGGGTGTGATTTTAAAATGGAATTTGAGTTCCTTCCAGAGTCCCATGACATAGTCTACGGCACCTTCTGGTAGGTGCCGTGCAAAGGCTGTTCTATGCTTTTCGTCTGACAATTACTTTTTACGGAAATAAATTTTGACTGGCACTCCCTGAAAGTTGAAGTAGCCTCTCAATTTGTTGAGTAAAAATCTTTCATAAGGTTCCTTGATGTACTGCGGTAGGTTGCAGAAGAACGCAAATGATGGAGTTCTGGTTGGGAGCTGCGTGATATACTTGATCTTGATATATTTTCCTTTGAGCGCTGGCGGTGGGTTCCTGTCGATCTCTGGCAGCAAGGCTTCATTCAGCTCAGAAGTAGGGATACGTCTGGTACGGTTGTCATAGACCTCTATCGCTAGTTCTATCGCCTGGAAGATACGCTGCTTGGTAGTGACCGAGGTGAAAATTATCGGAATATAGGATAGTGGATTGCCTAGCTTCTCGAGTATTTCTTTCCTAAAATGTTCTGCAGTATTACTCTCTTTGTTTTCGATCAGGTCCCACTTGTTGACCATGATCATGATGCCTTTTTTGTACTTATCCGCGAGTGCAATGATACTCATGTCTTGCGCTTCGAAACCACGAGTCGCATCAATCATAATGACGCATACATCACTGTCCTGAAGCGACTGTATCGCACGCAGTACAGAGTAGAATTCTATGTCTTCTCTTACTTTGCTTTTCTTTCGAATCCCTGCCGTATCGGTGAGGATAAAATCCTTCCCGTATAATTTGTAGCGAGTATGGATGGCATCTCTCGTCGTACCAGCTATGTCGGTAACTATAGATCGATCTTTGCCTAATAGCGCATTGAGGAATGACGATTTTCCCGCATTGGGTCTTCCCAAAATAGAGATTCTTGGAATTCCTTCTTCAGGATTTTCTAGATCATCGTCTTGGAAGTGCTCCACGACTTTGTCAAGGAGGTCTCCTGTGCCAGAGCCACTTGCAGAGGATACAGGGTATATTTCACTTTCCAGTCCCAAACCGTAAAACTCTGCAGACTGTAGATCTAGCGTCTGGTTGTCAGCTTTGTTGGCCACTACATAAACGGGCTTTTTAAGCTCCCGTAGGATGTTGGCAAAATCCATGTCCATATCTGTCAGGCCATCTTTGCAGTCCACCATGAATAGGATGACAGAAGCTTCGTCGAGTGCTAGTTTGACCTGCTCACGAATCTGCTCTTCGAATATGTCGTCAGATCCCATGACATATCCACCAGTATCTATGACGGTAAAGTATTTTCCTGTCCACTGACCAAAGCCGTAGTGACGGTCGCGAGTTACCCCACTTTCATCATCCATGATGGCTTTTTTTTGTTCTACCAGTCGGTTAAAAAGTGTAGACTTGCCGACGTTTGGTCTTCCTGCTATGGCTAAAATATTAGACAATTCCTTTGTGTTTTAATGCGGAGGCAAATTTAGAGAAACGAGGGGCATTAATTAACAGTTAACACCGAATTAGTTAAAATTTTAAAATACCATTTCAATATTGAACAGATTCGGCTTGAACTTCCAAACTATTTATAAATTTGTGACCGCTGTTGGAGACTAAAAATCAATGAATAGAGAAGAGGCTACCATAGAGATAAAAAGGCTCACAGAGCAAATCGACCTGTATAATCATCAGTATTATCAGGAGAGTAGGTCGGATGTGTCTGATTATGAGTTTGATCAAATGATGGAGCAACTGGCAGCCTTGGAAAATGAGTTTCCCGAACTCAAGAAAAATGATTCTCCTACTCAGCGCGTAGGAGGGACGATTACCAAAGATTTTGATACTGTGATTCATAAACATCGCATGCTGTCACTAGCGAATACTTATTCGGCGGACGAACTGCGTGATTTTGACAAGCGTGTCGAGAAAGGACTTGGAGGCTCACCGTATGAGTATTTTTGCGAACTAAAATTTGATGGGGTAGCGATTAGTTTGACTTATCGAGATGGTGTTTTAGTACAGGCAGCTACTCGCGGAGACGGCACCCGTGGAGATGATATCACGGCGAATGCGCGTACGATTCGTTCTATTCCTCTTCGCATAACCGGAGACCAGATACCAGAAGAGTTCGAAGTACGAGGAGAGGTGTTTATGCCCAGTACGATGTTCGCACTGCTCAACGAGCAAAAAGAAGCAGCGGGCGAAGAGAAACTTGCCAACCCTAGAAATACTGCTTCTGGGACTTTGAAAATGCAAGATTCATCCATCGTTGCAGCCCGTAGGTTGGATTGTTACTTGTACAGTCTACTAGGGGAAGAAAATTCGGTGCAGTCGCATGAGGCATCTATCCATCAGCTAGAGCAGTGGGGGTTTCACGTCTCGCAGACCTACCTCAAGTGTGAGAATATAGAAGATGTCATCGCCTATATCGAAAAGTGGGAGCATAAGCGCCACGAACTCGATGTGGATACGGATGGGATCGTAATCAAGGTCAACAGCCTAGATCAACAAAATGAACTGGGCTATACGGCTAAAAATCCAAGATGGGCGATATCCTATAAGTATAAAGCAGAGAGTGCGTTGACGAAACTCAATAACGTAGTGTATCAAGTCGGTCGTACAGGGTCGATTACGCCTGTGGCGGAGTTAGAACCTGTGCTGTTAGCAGGGACGACTGTCAAGCGTGCTTCGTTACACAATGCCAATGAGATTGCTCGACAGGATTTACGTGTAGGAGATTACGTCTTTGTAGAAAAGGGGGGAGAGATTATTCCCAAAGTGACCGGTGTTGACTTGACGCAGCGAGATAGTTCATTGCTACCGTTTGAGTACATTAAAAATTGTCCCGAATGTGGTACAGAACTGGTGCGCTACGAAGGAGAGGCCAATCACTACTGCCCAAATATAGACGCGTGTCCACCGCAAATCAAAGGGATGATTGAACACTTTATTCATCGCAAGGCCATGGATATAGATTCCTTAGGAGAGCAGACGATCAAACTGCTCTACGAAAAGGGCTATCTGCACAATGTAGCTGATCTCTATGATTTGACCTATGATCAGATTATCGAATTAGAGGGCTTTAAAGAACTCAGTGTTCAGAACCTACTCAAGGGTATCGAAGCATCCAAGCAAGCTCCTTTTGAGTTGCTGCTTTTTGGTTTGGGTATTCGGTTCGTAGGGAAGACGGTAGCAGAGAAGTTGGCTATACATTTTAAGCATATCGATGCGCTGATGGGAGCTACATTTGAGCAACTGATAGAAGTCCCTGAGATTGGCGAACGTATAGCGAGGAGTTTGATTAGTTATTTTGAGAAGGAAGAAAATCAGTTGCTTATCAGTCGGTTAAAAACCGCTGGGCTTCAGATGGAAGTAGATGCAAAGCAGTTCGAGACCAGTAGTGACCAGTTAGGAGGGAAGGGGTTTGTGATATCAGGTGTATTTGAGCGCCACAGCAGAGACGAACTCAAGGATATGATTAAAGATAATGGAGGGAAGGTAGTGTCATCTATTTCTGCCAAGTTAGATTACCTCTTGGCAGGAGATAAAATGGGTCCCGCCAAACTAGAGAAAGCAAATAAATTAGGGATTAAAATCATTTCTGAAAGTGACTTTGAAGAGATGTTAACAAACGGAATATGATTGGAAAATACCTAGTCAAATGGAAAACCAAATTTGCACTGAAGCATAAGGCAAAGCAAGGCTCTATGAGCTATCTAGAGGCAAAGCAATTGGGGATTTTATACACCTACACGACCGAAAAAAATCATGAATTGGTCAATGACTGGGTCAAGGAACTGGAGGCTGAGGGTAAATCGGTCAAGGTGATCACCTATATCCCGAAAGTGAAGAAGGCGGATAGTTTTGATTATCCATTTTTTAGTGATAGAGATCTGGGATCCAGTGGTAAGTGGAAAAAATCTGAAGTTCGGTCTTTCAACGAAACTCCCTTTGATTATTTGATCACTTTAGACAAAGGGTTGAACCAATATACACGCAACCTCATGGCGACCGCTAAGGCTTCATGTCGAGTAGGGGTGTTTGCTGAAGGTGAGAGTGATTATTTTGAAATGATGATTAATCATGATGGAAATGATTTTGGAGCATTGCTCCGTCAGGTACATCATTATATAAAAAATGTAAGAAATGAATAGTAGATTTAAGGGTACAGGGGTTGCATTGGTTACGCCTTTTGATAAGGATGAAAATGTAGACTTTGACGCGTTGGCGTCACTGGTCAGTCATGTATCAGAAGGAGGGGTAGATTACCTCGTCGTGATGGGAACTACTGCGGAATCCCCTACACTCAGTGAGGCGGAAAAGATAGAGGTATTGCGTTTTGTGAAATCAAAGAACGCCAAGAACCTTCCGGTAGTCTATGGTCTCGGAGGTAACGATACGCGTGCTTTGGTGAAGCAGTATCAAGAATTTACCGAAAATGTAGATGCATTTCTAGTAGTATGCCCTTACTATAACCGTCCGAGTCAAGAAGGGTTGAAGGCGCATTTCGAAGCAATAGCTAACGTCGCGAGCAAGCCTATTATTCTATACAATGTCCCTAAACGTACAGGCGTCAATTTAGAAGTGTCTACTGTTTTAGAACTAGCAAAGCATCCTAATATTATTGGAATTAAAGAAGCTTCTGGTACGCATGTAGAGCAGTGTAAGCAGATCGCAGAAGCTATGCCTGAAGATTTTCTATTAACCTCTGGTGATGATGATTTGATTATTCCGTTTATGGAAGCAGGAGGGCATGGAGTGATTTCTGTAATTGCTAATGCTATGCCTCGTCAGACCTCTGATTTGGTAAATGAGATGCTGGCGGGTAATTTGGAACAGGCACAGGAAGTGAATACGATTATGGTAGAGGTATTAGGTCTGCTATTTGTAGAAGGAAATCCAACAGGAGTGAAGGCTCTCTTGCATAGTATGAAGGTTATATCAGAAAATGTACTGAGACTTCCTCTCGTAACATCTAGTGATAGTCTATATACGATGTTAGCAGCTGCTGGGAAGAAGTTGTAGTTATAAAAAGGAATGGTTAGAAATTGACCTATAAAAAAAGGAGTGATGTACATCACTCCTTTTTTTATTTCCTTACAGGATAGATCAAATTAACCTTCGTTCTTGATGTTCTGAACTTCA
This sequence comes from Reichenbachiella agariperforans, assembly GCF_900142205.1. Taxonomy (GTDB): domain Bacteria; phylum Bacteroidota; class Bacteroidia; order Cytophagales; family Cyclobacteriaceae; genus Reichenbachiella; species Reichenbachiella agariperforans. The sequence goes on along the minus strand of NZ_FRAA01000001.1, from coordinate 646,790 downwards.
ATTCTGATCTCTTGAGCAAGGTTTTTTAAATCTTGCATGCCTTTTCTTACTCTCGTACCAGCTGCTTGATTCTTTTTGTCATAGAATTTGTCGAAATCACCTTCTAATCCTAAGATCAAGTCCTTTATTTCATTAAATCTGTCCATATTGTTTTATAATTTAAGGTTATTGAATATTATACAAGGGGGGCAATTTATATCAAAAAACATTAAATACACATCATAGAGTGTGTTTTTTGTAGAAATTACCTTAGACCAACTGGCCTACTTCTTCGTTTTGATAAACGCCATCATCGAGTTTCTTTTTGATCTCCTCGAAAACAGTGATTGTTTCTTTTACATCGTCTAAGCTATGTGCTGCAGTTGGGATGATTCTGAGCATAATAACGCCCTTAGGAACCACAGGGTACACTATCATAGAACAGAAGATATTGTAGTTGTTTCTTAGATCAGTGATCATATTGGCCGCTTCCTGCCATACACCATTTAACAATACCGGAGTTACTGGAGACTGTGTTTTGCCAATGTTGAAGCCTTTTTCTTTGAGACCTTTTTGCATGGCATTGACAATTGTCCAAAGCTTGTCCTTTAATTCAGGACTAGACTTGAGTAAATCTAGACGTTTTTGGTTTCCAAGCACTAATGGCATGGGAAGTGATTTAGCAAAGATTTGTGATCTAACGTTGTATTTCAAGAACTCAATTACTTTCTCATCACCTGCGATGAAAGCACCGATGCTAGCCATAGACTTGGCGAAAGTTGAGAAATACAAATCAATTCCATCTTGTACTCCCTGCTCTTCACCAGTACCTGCACCTGTCGTACCCATAGTACCAAAGCCGTGCGCATCGTCGATTAATAGTCTGAATTGGAATTTCTTTTTGAGTTCGACCACTCCTTTGAGGTTGCCCATGCTGCCAGACATCCCAAAGACGCCTTCAGTGATTACGAGAACTCCACCTCCATTTTCGTTTGCTAGTTTTTCAGCTCTAACGAGTTGTTTTTCTAGGCTTTCCATGTCATTGTGGAGATAGACAAAACGCTTGCCTACATGGAGTCTAAGACCGTCTATGATACATGCATGACATTCAGCATCGTATACGACTACATCTTTACGGCCTACGATCGCGTCGATAGCAGACATGATGCCTTGGTAGCCAAAGTTCAAGAGCATGCAAGATTCTTTTTGTACGAATTCTGCTAGATCATTTTCAAACTTTTCATGATGTTCAGTGTTGCCCGTCATCATTCTAGCACCCATTGGGTAAGCTAGACCCCATTCTTGTGTGGCTTTTGTGTCAGCCTCTCTTACTTCAGGATGGTTGGCAAGACCTAGGTAGTTATTCAAACTCCATGTCAATACTTCCTTTCCTCTGAACTGCATGCGCGGAGAGATAGGTCCTTCCAGCTTTGGAAACATGTAATAATTAGTATTATCCATGTCTGAGTGCTGGCCAAGTGGCCCCATGTCTGTCGAAAATTTTTCAAATAAATCCATTAATATACTACGCTTTATAGATCTTGATCAATAATAAAATGACTGCAAATTTAACATATTACCCCTCTTTGGCAATAGCCAAAGTCTCAAATTATGTTAAACTACCTTCAAAGTTATAAAAACAGCCATGAATCGTGTTTCTAAAGTATGGGGTATAAAAAAAGCTTGTCAGTGTAAACTAACAAGCTTTTGCGGAACGGACGAGACTCGAACTCGCGACCTTCTGCGTGACAGGCAGACATTCTAACCAACTGAACTACCGCTCCTGGTAGTTTTAATTTATTATTCAAAGTAATGAAAATGAATTGTACGATGTGAATGCGTAATGATTCATTACTTGAATAAAAAAGCTTGTCAGTAAACTAACAAGCTTTTGCGGAACGGACGAGACTCGAACTCGCGACCTTCTGCGTGACAGGCAGACATTCTAACCAACTGAACTACCGCTCCTGGTAGTGCTTTTGAGTACTAAATCCCTCAATTGCGATGCAAAAGTAGGAGCAAAATATTTATTAAACAACAGCTGTGAATTAATATTTTTATGAAATTTCATGAAGCGTCTGTGTTAGATTTCTTCAGCGTTGATAGTGAGAAGTTTAGATGAAGAATATTTTCACTTGTATCAATTTTAACAATCGCTATAGTGAGATTGTTTCTCAAGTGTTAGCAGGCTCTAGTTTGGCTCTGATGTTGGCTCTGATGAGGTAGTTCTATCTTGGTGATTGTGATCGCTATTTTTGTGGGGAGTTCTTGATGAATTCTATACGAAATGAGTCGCATGCATTAAGAAAAAACAGAACTCGATTGTAAAATATTAAATACTAAATCGTTATATTTAACTATAGGATCGGCACGGTTCGATCGACAAGGAAGAGATTGGTTCTTGACCAACTCAGCCCAAAACCCGGTGAAGCCGGGTTTTGGTTTTTGTATCCGCTATTTCCTTTCATTCGCATCTTCATTATTCACTTTTTGTGCTAATTTGGTAGTCTGAGTGCTAACTCATATTTCTAACCAAATTTTAACAAATGCTGCCAAAGAATTATCGTGGGTTGGTTTCGATCAGTATACAATCCAAACTTACCGTAATTGTCGTACTCGTAAGTATAGTCAGTACCCTGATAGTTTCGCTCTTTAGCTATAACAAAGCCAAAAATGCTATTGTAGCAGGAGTGTATGATCAATTGACCTCACTAAGAACCAGTCGTGAGTATCACATCGATGGGTACTTTGCTAGTATCAAAGATCAAGTAGAGTATATCAGTAAGGATTCGATTGTTTCGGTCTGCTTACGTGACTTGGGACCTGCGTTCGAAGATCTCAATAGCGTGAGACTTACGAGAAGCCAAGAGAGAAAATTAGATGCATACTATGATGACTATTTGGATCAGCTCGAAGCGAACATAGAAATCTATCGTAGCAAGAAACTTTATGTGCCAAAACAGCCTGTTGGGAAGTACTTGCAGTACCAGTATATCGCAAACAATCCATATCCAACGGGGCAGAAAGAGAAGATGGATAGAGTAACCTCCATATTAGACTATGATAGAATAGCCGCTACGGTACACAATCGTCTGAAGAATTTTATGTCGGAGATGAAATTCTATGATGTGTTACTCATGGACACAGAAGGAAATGTAGTCTATACCGTTAAGAAAGAACCCGATTTTGCAACGAATCTCAAGGAAGGTCCATATAGTTCTAGTAACCTAGGGCATTTGGTTCAGGAGATACTGGACAATAAGGATATACATGGAGGTAAATTTGTGGATTTTGAATTGTACCGTCCCTCATTGGGTACTCCGTCTTCTTTTGTAGCAGCTCCTGTCTATAGTGAGGATGATTTTGTAGGGATTATAGCACTACAGATGCCCATTAGCCGTGTCAACCAGATCATGAGCGCTGGTGAGGATTGGGAAGATGATGGTTTAGGTAAGACAGGGGAGATATACTTAGTAGGCTCGGATTATTTGATGAGAAATGATGCACGCATGCTTTTGGAAGACTCGGCCAAGTACCTAAAGACGATTAGAAAGGTTAAAGATTCGGATACTCAGATCAAAATGATCGAGCGATTTGGTACTTCAGTTTTCTTTCAAAATATTAATACAGAAGCGAGTAGAGAAGCGTTATCTGGGGTCACCAATCACAAGATTGTAGAGAACTTCATGGGAGAAGATGTCCTGAGTTCTTATGCTCCATTTGAGAAGTTTGGGCTGCATTGGGCCATCATTGCAGAGCAGGATGAGTCAGAAGGTTTGAGTGAACTGCATCGGTATAGACAGTTTGTGATCATTATACTCGTCGTAGCGATTATCTTATTTACCGCCATTGGTATGTTGTCGTCATCGCTGTTTACACGACCAATTTTTAAGTTGATCGAAAGTGCTAGAAGAATTAGTGAAGGCGATCTAACTGCAAAAGTTAAGATTCAGACATTTGATGAATATGAGGTGCTTGCCAAGTCTTTTAATACGATCGCAGATAGCGTTCGAGATTATGACAAGAAATTGACTCGGTTGACCAACCGTTTTGATACGTTGGTATCGAACCTGATGCCGGATCTTTTTACAGAAAGATGGAAAGCTGGCGAACAAGATTTGATTATCCGACAGAGCAATGTTACTGTACTTTATGCGGATATTACTGGTTTTACAGCGTTGTCCCGAGAACGACCGCCACATGAGTCGATCAAGATTCTCAATGACCTAGTGGAATCCTTTGATTCATTAGGGACACAGTATGATATCGAAAAGGTGACGACTATAGGAGATAACTATCTTGCAGTGAGCGGGGTGGAAACACCTAAGCTAGATCACAATACGACTATAGTAAATTTTGCATTGGAAATGAGACGTATCGTCAGGCAGTACAGTGATACCAATGAGTTGAAGTTGGGATTGGCTGTAGCAGTCAATTCTGGTGATGTGTTTGCAGGAATAGTAGGCCGAAAGAAACTCAAATATGATGTGTGGGGTGAGGCAGTTAATACGGCTAATTTTTTATCTGATTTTGCCGAGAAAGATGAGATCTTGGTGAGTGAGTCGATCTATGAAAACCTAGTAGATATCTATGAAATGGAGGAGAAGCAGGGCGTAAAAGGACTAGAAGGGATCAAAGTGTGGAATGTAGTACGGGCTATCAATAGAGATATAACAAATGAATAAGGACAGTGTAACTTTTTGGGGGATATTGATAGCTACTTTATATCCTGTACTCGCCATACTCCTGAGTGAGATTAATCACCGACTTAAACGTGCTGATCATCCTTCGGCACAGACGGTGCGTCTGCTCAAAAATGTTTTTTTACCTCTATTGACAGTTTACTTGGTGCTCGTCAAAATAATACCTTACGAGATTCCAGTAGTGTTTTTAAAGCTATACGAAACCCTGTTGTGGATTATAGGCTTGTATTTGTTTATCAACTTTATCAATCAAATATTCTTTACGGATTCTGATATTGAAGATGATAGAAAAGCACGTGTGCCAAAGCTTTTGCAGCAGATCATGCGGATGATAGTGATTGCTATTGGTTTTGCAGTCATAGCATCTGAAATCTGGGGTTCTGATTTGGGGAGTTTAATTACAGCATTAGGGGTGACCTCATTGGTACTGGGATTGGCATTGCAGGATACTTTGGGTAATCTATTTGCTGGAATATCACTGATCTATGAAAAGCCCTTTGCAACAGGGGATTGGATACAAATCGATAGTCATTATGGCAAGATTGTGGAGATAAACTGGCGTGCTATCCGTATCGTCAATCGTCAGAATGATATGATCACTGTCCCAAACTCATACCTTGGAAAGCAGGTGTTCTTGAATTACTCTCGACCCAATAAATTTCACGCTGAGAGTGTGCGTGTAGCATTTAACAATGAAGTGCCACCTAATAAGGTTAAAGGTATCATAGAAGAGATAATTCAGAATACTGCCAATATTCGTAAAGAGCCACCCTATGAGGTAAAGACTGTCAATTTTGATAATCACAAGGTAGAGTACGAAGTGTTGTATTTTATCGATGATTTTTGGGAATCTGAACTCATCAAAGACGAACTATATACGAAGATATGGTACGGAGCGAAACGAAATAGCGTGAAACTTCCTAACCCAGTATCTTACAGTAAACCTTGGCCTTTTGAAGAGTTTGATAAAGAGGCTTTCCTTTTGTCTAAGTCTAAGTTGATATTGAATTCACCAGTGTTTTCGGGACTAACTGTCGTCGATCTAAAGAGTATGATTAAGAAATCAAATTATAACTCTTACGGCCAAGGGGAGGTTATTGTACAGCAGGGAGAACTTTCAGATCATGTACACTTGATTATAATGGGTGAGGTAGCTATCTATGTCGAGCAAGATGGAGAGGAACGTACTCATGTAGGTACGGCCAAGAAAGGGGAGCTTTTTGGAGAGATGGAGTTGCTCAATAATACAGCAAACGAGGGGACCGTTATTGCGCATACTGACCTGGGGCTAATGTCTATTCCATACAAAGTGATTAACGATTTGATTGAAAATAACTTGTCAATCAAGCGGAAGTTTGACTCCTTGATCAAAATCCGTAAGAAAGAGCAGTTTAATAAAGTGAATAATTAATCATCGTCATTGTCCTTTTGCACGGGTGTAGTGAGGGAAATTCAAGGTTAGGATAGACTACTCTCAAGCATCTTTTCTTTTTTAGTAGAAAAGTCCGAGCTTGCGGGCTTATGAGACAACTGAGCCTATTCTTAGTCATTACCCTGTTTTGGGGCTGTGAGACTACTACTAATTCAAAAGCTGCCGAAGAACCCACTGGCGTTAGCTATGCAGAACGCTTTTCGGTAGAGGAGCATGAAGGGTACAAAATAATCCGTATCAATAAACCGTGGAATGGGAGTGATGAGGAAATTGCCTATTTGCTCTATGATGGAGTAATACCAGCAGGTATTGATGAATCTGCCTATATCATGGTACCTTATCCAGTGCAACGGATTGTATCGAATTCTACAACGCACTTGGCTTTTCTAGAGATATTGGGTGTTGAAGATCGCCTCGTGGGGTTTGCTGATACCCAGTACATCTACTCAGAACAGATCAATCAGCAGGTAGCCAATGAACAGACCTTAGAAGTTGGGAATGAAGGACAGCTAGATGTAGAACGTATCTTGAGTTTGCAGTCTGATGTGATCTTGGCATTTAGCTCTGGAAGCGAAAACCGTCAACTTAATAAGCTGGAGGAACTCGGGCAAACGGTCGTGATGACGCCTGACTATATGGAGCCTACCATTCTCGGACGAGCTGAATGGATCAAATTCATTGGTCATCTGACTGGAAAGGATAAAGAAGCTGAGGCATACTTCGATAAAGTAGCAACCGCTTATGATTCGTTGTTGGCACTGGTGCAGACAGAGCAGCGACCGACGGTTTTTTCTGGTAGTCTCTATGGAGGGAGTTGGTTCATGCCTAGTGGCAATAACTATAACGGGCTAATGATCCAAGAGGCAGGAGGGGAGTATCTCTGGTCAGATACCGAGGCAAGTGGTTGGCTGAATCTTGATTTTGAGGCAGTGTATGCCAAGGCCTACGAGGCACAGTACTGGATCGGAGTGGCGGATTACAAATCCCTAGAAGCTATGAAGAATGCAGACGAGCGCTATGCGGGTTTTAAGGCCTATACAGACGGAAATATCTATGGCTACACCCGTCGTACGTCTGAGCGTGGAGGTAATGACTATTTCGAGTCTGGCAATGCTCAGCCACACCTTTTGCTAGCAGATCACGTGAAGATTCTTCACCCCGAACTATTGCCTGACTATGAGTTGTACTATTATCAGCAGCTTCAATAGTAGGCTTGTGAATTGTACTTATCCCTTGTGCACTATCTCGTTTCGATTAGCTTTGTTTGATTATCAAGAGAAGAAATCAAACAAGTGCTAAAATCTAAGCTTTTTCTGGGCCTACTCTGCGTCGTACTGTTCATCCTTAACATCATCGTAGGGTCGGTATGGATACCAGTGCAAGACTTGATAGAGATACTCTTTTCGCCAGCTGAGGATCAGATGGTTTGGCAGAACATTGTGGTGAACTATCGATTGCCCAGAGCGATTGCAGCAGTTGCTGCAGGTGCTTCTTTGAGTCTCAGTGGCTTGTTCATGCAGACCTTTTTTCGTAATCCACTGGCGGGACCATTTGTACTTGGCATTAGCTCTGGTGCTAGTTTAGGAGTGGCGGTAGTTGTATTGGGCGGGACTTTTTTTTCATTGGTAGGCTGGTCATTTGGTTCTGATATATCGTTGACGTTTGGTGCTATTTTGGGTTCTTTTTTGGTGTTTTTGGTGGTGATTTATTTCTCGACCAAGGTAGCTGATTATACTTCCTTGCTTATCATCGGTTTGATGTTTAGCAGTGCGACGGGGGCATTGGTCAGCGTGATGCAGTTTTTTAGTAATCCTGAGGATATACAATCTTATTTGCTCTGGACTTTTGGGGATTTGGGTAGTGTCACGATGAGCGAACTGAGGTTGTTACTACCAATTTTGATACTGGGATGGATAGGGTCTGTATTTTTGATCAAACCTCTCAATATCTACCTTATCGGAAATACCTATGCCAAAAATGCGGGGCTCAACCTGGAGCTCTCCAAATATGCGATTATCACGGTGACGGCTTTATTGGCTGGGGCCATTACTGCCTATTGTGGTCCGATTGCTTTTATTGGATTGGCTGGTCCTCATATTGCTCGGATGATTTTGGATACGGCAGATCATCGCCAGCTGATACCCTATGCTGGAATACTCGGTGCGGTAGTGTTATTGATCTGCGATTTGGTGTCACGTTTGCCAGGTCTGCCCCAGTCTCTGCCACTCAATGCCATCACTTCTCTACTTGGGGGACCCTTGGTGATTTGGTTGATTGTCAAAAAGAAAAATCTACAAAATAGCTTCTGATGGAAACGCTACATACTACTGGTCTATCTATCGGATATGATAAAAAATGCATTGCGTCTGATGTCAATTTGGCATTGCGACCTGGTAAGCTCGTGTGTTTGATTGGACAAAATGGAGTAGGGAAGAGTACGTTGCTACGAACCTTGGCTGGTCTACAAGAGCCGCTTTCAGGAGAGGTGGCAATCGGTGAAGAATCGATCAAGGTGGTAGATCGTCGCGAACTCGCTCGGAAAATCGGTATTATCACGACAGACAAGATTGGGATGTCCAACATGAATGTGCGTGAGTTGGTTGCGTTAGGTAGGTTTCCGTACACTAACTGGATTGGAAAGGAGGAGTTGGAGGATAGAGCCAAAATTGAGGAATCTATCGATCTGTGCAAGGTCAATTATATAGAGAATGCCAAATTAGGTACTTTGAGTGATGGTCAGTTTCAGAAAGCCATGGTGGCGCGAGCATTGGCACAGGATACGGATTTTATCCTAATGGATGAACCTACAGCACATCTGGATATCGTGAATAGATTGGATATGTTTAGTTTGTTTGCACAGATCAAAGCACAGACGAATAAGGGAATACTGGTGTCAACCCATGAACTGGATCTATCGATACGTTTTGCGGATGAGTTATGGTTGATGGATTTTAATCAGCCAGTGGTCTGTGGTGCGCCTCAAGACCTGATCGAATCAGGTGCGATCTCACGCATTTTTCATCATGAGGACTATGAGATTGACCTCACTATAGCGCATAGTATGATTAGAGCTAAAAGGGATAAGTAAGGTCTGAACCAAATATTTTAGAAGAGGTCTATGGGTACCAAATCAGTGGATGATGGTATATGATGGGTAAGCTTTGTATTGATGTCTTCTTTTGAATTTCTTTTTATTCATTCTGTACCAGCCCAAAGCTTACCCATAGATTGGGCTAGTTCACAAGGTGAGGGTAGTCCATTTGACGGTTTTGAAATCTAAGGATGGCATCTTTTACCACTGTTCCTTGATCTATGTTGATTGCGTTTTTGATTGTTGGGTTTTGTTCCCAGCCTAGTCTACCATTGATCACCGATTCTAGGTGTACTATGAGGGCGGCGGATATGGATCTCGAGGCACTTTCCCAGAAGTAACTCGGCGTGTGATCTACTGCATAATAGTCTATGCGATCTACTGAAAACATGGGAGCACTAAAGGTGGTCGGTTTAGCAAAATAAAAGCCCATACCTTCATCACAACTCACGTCGATGATTAGCGTACCTACCCTTAAGCTTTCTTTCTCTTCTTCAATGACAAAATCAATGGGGTCATCCGTATCTTGATAAGTGCCGTTGATGATGATTTCTGATTCATTGATTAGATCCAGAAGAGGGCGCTCGGATCCATCATGTTCGACAACTTTTAGTCTAGGCTCACCATGCCCTCCTTTTTGGATACGGGCATAGTTGACATCCAGTACTTCCTCACGGACTTCATGGTCAGGCCTTTGAATACAAATGGTAATGTCTCTAAACCCATGGGCTTTCAGGGCATATATTGCACCTCGGCTTACCGCACCAAAGCTGAAGATGATCACTTTTCGTTGGTTGCCATAGTGACCATCTATGCCTTTGAGTTGTAGCGCATGGATGACGGCACAGTAACCGGCCATTTCGTTATTCTTATAAAATGTATGTCTGCCCATCGCCCCATTTGGGGTCCAAACAAACATATCCTCAAAGGCAATTAGGGTTAGTTTTCTATCAATGGCAGTCTGGGTAATCTGCATTTGTTGAGCACAGTGGGGGTATCCCCATATAAGTCCCCCTTCTTTTAACTCTTTCAAATCTGCTAAAATAGGCTTAGCTATAATGACAGATCCAATGTCTGATAAAATCTCTGACCGGGATGCAATACCACCTGTTTGCTTAGCAATGACTTCATCATCGATGTTGAACGGTTTGCCATAACCTTTTTCGAAAATGAGCTTTTTGCGAATGTTTTCTGGAAGTCTGTTTAAATGTTCTGGATGAATCGGGACACGCCTTTCGTCTTCTTTTTTGGAAGTTCCAATAACGCCCATTTTCGATAATACCATAGGATACTCTTTTTTGATTGAAGTCCAACATCACTAATGAAATGAGAGAGACTGTGTGATTAGATGTGTAATAAATGCTACTTGCGAGTTGTCAGGCATGAAGTTGACAACCAGTGTATCAATAATCAGAAAGGACGAATTAAAAGAAGAGCCTTTTGTTCGCTATGAACGTGCGAAGTGTATGATTAATATCTACAGATAATGAATTGTATGCACAAGATACACCAAATTAGAGCAGGTGGCAGAGATATTGAAAGTTATCCTTAGATAATGGGTGGAAGAAACGTGTTGATTGATTATGTTCCTAGTCGATTAATAGTAGTGAGTTATACATTGTGCTATGAAAAAAGCCTCTACAAAGCAATTATTGACGCTTTATAGAGGCTGTTAAAAGATTTTTGCCAGTTGTTATTCTCCTACTGGTTTTTTCAATTCTCTGAGATTTACTTGAGCTAGTTCGAATCCTGGTGCAGCATTGAGTGCATCTAGGTAGAGTTGTTTGGCTTTTTCGTTGTCTCCAGTTTCTTTTGCGATGAGTCCTTGTAGGTTGAGTACCGCAGCACGCATGGAGACTTCTTGTTGGGTTTTGTCTACTTTATTGAATCTCAATTTGATCTCATCTACGTCTTTGCGCTGGAGTAGTAGTTCTGTGGATGTTTTTGATTCTTTGAAGCGCTTGAGTTGAAACTGCAAGAAAGCCATCTGGTAGAGTGTATTGGTGTTGTTGTTTTTGAGGAAAAGCGTCTCGTAGTTGTCGAGCGCTTTGGTCATCACCCCGAGGTTTTGAAACGATAGTGCTGCGATTTCTAGTGCAGTTTGATTGTCTGGATTGATTTTTAAGTTCTCCTGAGAGACCAATGCAGCGGATGCAAACTGGTTCATCGAGTAGTAGTTGATCGCTAGAGAATCAAGTATCGCAGGCTGGTTGGCTGTGAGCATGAGCATTTCGTAGAGAGCCATTCTCGCTACATTCGGATCGTTGAACTGATTGGCCAACTGGTAGATGCTGTAGTATTTTCTCATTTGCATGTCTGCATAGGTGAGAGAATCTTTTGGTTGCTCTGTTTTTTCCTGAGCGTTTGCATGGATGCTAATACCAGCGAACAGTGCTAGCGTTAATATGGCGATATATCTTTTCATATTCTGGATTTTAAAGTGGTGGGCAAAGTAGTGCTGAACTTATGACTTCTCCAAACCCTTTTCTTTGGCGATGGTGTACATCAAATTCAGTGCCTCCTTTTTGTCATTTTGGATAGTACCTTCTAAAATAGCCTCACGGATTTCATTTTTGATATCCCCAACGATACGAGAGGGCTTTAGGTTAAATATCTCCATGATTTCCTCTCCAGTCACTGGAGGCTGGAAGTTTCTGACTTGATCTTGTTCCTCTATGTCTTTGAGCTTTTGCTCTACGACTTTGAAGTTTTGTAAATAGCGTTGAACTTTATTAGGGTTCTTGGTGGTGATGTCTGCCTTGCAGAGTGTCATGAGATCGTCCACATCATCGCCAGCCTCGAATAGCAATCTCCTCACTGCCGAATCGGTAATTTCTTTTTTGACAAGGGCGATAGGTCTGAGGTGTAGTCTTACTAGCTTTTGGACATACTTCATCTTGTCGTTGAGGGGTAGTTTGAGATGCTTGAAAATTTTAGGAGTCATTCGAGCTCCACGATCTTCATGACCATGAAAGGTCCAGCCAACTTTTTTGTTGAATCGTTTGGTAGGTGGTTTGGCGATATCATGTAGGATGGCTGCCCACCTGAGGTACAAATCATCTGTGTTTTCGGAGATGTTGTCTAGGACTTGTAGGGTGTGATAGAAGTTGTCCTTGTGTGATTTGCCTTCACGTGTTTCTACGCCGTAGAGGTCTGTCATCTCAGGAAAGATAAGCTTGAGCAGTCCACATTGAAACAGCAGCTTGAATCCGTAACTAGGTGTTTTGGATAAGATAATTTTATTGAGTTCGACGATGATTCTTTCTTTCGATACGATTTTGATGCGGTCTGCTTGGTTGATGATCGCGTCGAAGGTGTCTGGATCGATATCGAAGTTGAGCTGGCTAGCAAATCGAATCGCGCGCATCATGCGTAGGGGGTCATCTGAAAAGGTGATACTAGGCTCTAGTGGCGTACGAATGATTTTTCGTTTCAGATCTTTGACTCCATCAAAAGGGTCGATCAGCTCGCCATAGTTGTTGGAACTGAGACTGATGGCTAAAGCATTGATCGTGAAGTCTCGGCGGTTCTGGTCATCTTCTAGCGTGCCGTCTTCTACCGTTGGTTTACGAGATTCTTGTCTGTAGGACTCTTTTCGTGCACCTACGAACTCTACTTCATGCTCTTCATACTTGATCATGGCCGTACCAAAGTTCTTGTAGGTGGTGACTCGTTTTGTACCTAGTTTTTTGGCAGTCGTTTTGGCAAGTGCAATCCCACTACCCACACAGACGATATCTATGTCTTTGGATGGGCGTTTGAGCAATATATCCCTGACGAAACCACCTATTACATAGGTATCGACTGATAGTTCGGATGCCGACTCAGTGACACTTTCAAATATTGTTTGGGGGATGAGACTTGTAGAGAGATTCAAATTGTTAATTTTCCGCAAAATTAATTTTAAAAATTTAATTCACAGTTAACATCGAATGTCAATGTTTGATTTAACTTGAAATCCTTAAAAAATGATAAAATGAATAGGATAATTTTAGTGATAGTAGGCCTTTTTTCAGGCTTTGTTGGAGTGAGTCAGGAGGGCGTCAAACGTCCTAAATTGGTAGTAGGTATAGTCGTGGATCAGATGCGTGAGGAGTACCTCTACAGGTTTTATGATCATTATAGTGAGGGTGGATTCAAGCGCCTCATGAACGATGGGTTTGAGGTGAAAAATGCCCACTTCAATTATATCCCTACCAAGACGGCGCCTGGTCATGCTTCGGTTTATACTGGGACGACTCCCCGAGTCCACGGAATTATCGCTAACGACTGGTATGACAAGGAGGAGAAACGATATAGGTACTGTGTAGAAGATGAGACGATGACACAGGTAGGAGGATCAGCAGAGACAGGTAAAATATCACCTGTCAATCTACAAACTACAACTGTCACGGATGAGCTGGCGCTATTTTATCAAGAGAGAGCCAAAATCATAGGCATGTCAATCAAGGATAGAGGAGCGGTACTGCCAGCGGGACATCAACCAGATGCTGCTTATTGGTATGATACCCAGACGGGTGAGTTCATGACGAGCTCTTATTATAAGGAGGCTTTGCCTAAATGGGTCAAAAAGTTCAACAAGCAAGGCCTAGCAGATAGTTATATGCAGGGGGCTTGGGAGACTTTCTTCCCAATAGAGAAATATGTCGAGTCTGGTGATGATAATAGAGCTGGAGAGCGTCCTTTTGCTGGAAAAAATGAGGCGACTTTTCCTTATGATTTGAAAGCATATAGCAAGCCAAGGAGCTTGATTAAGTCTACTCCTTGGGGCAATACTATCTTAGCGGAGTTTGCTAAAGCCAGTTTGGAGAGTGAAGGGCTAGGACAGGATGAAGTGACGGATTTTCTCGCAGTGAGTTTTTCGTCAACAGATTATGTAGGCCATACTTTTGGACCGTACTCTAAAGAGGTAGAAGATACCTATGTTCGCTTGGATCGTGATCTAGAATCTTTGTTTCAGGCTTTGGATGAGAAAGTAGGCAAGGGGCAGTGGACGGTGTTTTTGACGGCTGATCATGCGGTAGCTCCGATCCCAGAGGCGATGAAGGAAAAGCACATGCCTGCAGATTATTGGGGTGAGCGTTCGGCACGTGAAGTGCTTAATGCCAAGCTGAATGAAGCCTTCGGGATAGATAGTTTGATAGAAAGTGTCAGCAATGAGCAGTTATTTTTGAATCACGACTTGATAGGAGAAAGTAGTCTTACAGTGTCGGATGTTAAAGCATATTTGATTTCACTTCTGAAAAAAACGGACGGAATCAATGCTGTCTATGATGGTGATGATATCAGTAACTATTCTGGTAATAATTATGATGTATCCATGTTAGCAGCTGGGTACAATCAGCACAGGTCAGGAGATATCCTTTTAATTATTAATTCTGGTTGGATAGACGGTGATCCTAATGGTGAAAATACAGGGACGACACACGGTTCTCATTATAGCTATGATACGCATGTACCGATGTTGTTTTATGGATGGGGAGTACACAAGGGGAAAACCTACGATTACCATCCGATCACGGATATAGCTCCGACGATCTCTATGCTGCTCAATATAGGTCTACCGAGTGGTGCAACGGGTCAACCTATCGTAGAGGTTTTCGAATAGCGTTTTTTGATCCACTCATAGAGTGCAATGTTCCAAAGAATAAGTAACATGCCGTAGAAGGTGTCTTCGAACGGTATAGTCGCGATCCTGTAGCCTATATTTTCTGTGTCGTTGTACCAGACGATGGCCTCATCTATCCATGATCCTGTTAGTAGACCATTGGTGATAAAGAAGGGGACTTGTAGGAAGGTATAGGCAAATAGGATGTCTTTGATGTATTCGGCTCTTCGTACGAATGTCAGGTAGATTAAACTCCCAACCAGCAGGACGAATGTGGAGGTGGTGTAGTATTTCCCGAAATGAAAGAGTAATATGATTACTAGTACTACACAGATCGCCATAATAATCATACTGGCCGATTGGCTAGATATCTTATTGAATTTTCCGACGATAAAACAATGGTAACTAAATACGCAGGCGTAGGGGATACATAGGAAAAACAATATTTCTTCGATCGGTAATTGTCCAATATATAGCCCACTTAGATAATCAGGGTTGAATCCCCAGATACCAATGCTCGTGAAATATTGATCCCACACCAAAAATGGTATGGCTACTATAAACATCGCAGGGAGGTAATATTTGAGCTCCCGATCAAATCTCAGTTTAGGATGAAAACTGAATAGAAAAGGAACTGTCAAAGCCCCGAGATCGATAATCAAATAGGTGAATCGATCCATTAGTCCGTTTTCTTTTGGTACTGCTTAAAGTACTTTTTGGGAACGTAAAGCATGCCAAAGCACTCTCCATCTTCCTTGCCTAGATGCTTGTGATGTACTTTGTGTGCTCGTCTGATCGCTTGAAAATAGGGGTGATTGGATTTGGAGAGCCATTTGAAACGCTGATGGATAAAAATGTCGTGTATAGAGAAATACAAAAAGCCATACAGTGTAATCCCAGCACCTACCCAAAAGACGACACTAGTCGCCATCGTATGGAAACCGAGGTATGTCAAGGCTATGCCTGGGATTGCAAAAATCAGGAAGAAGAAATCGTTCTCTTCGAACCAGCCTTTTGATTTTTTGTCGTGATGATCACGGTGAAGTCTCCATAGGAGGCCGTGCATGAGGTACTTGTGCGAAACCCACGCGACTCCTTCCATCATGACAGTGGTTAGCAGCATGACCAGTATATTGATCCACATCATAGTATAGAAGGTTGATAGTTGTCTAATACACGATCGACCAGTTCCTTGAACCAAAAAGTGTATTGGTCTGGATGTACAGCGATATCCTTTTTGAGTTGTTCTGGATTGATGTATTTGATCTCTGATACTTCGTCGGGGTTGAGGAGCATAGGCTGATCCGTCTGTCCTACGAATACATGGTCTAGCTCGTGCTCGATTAGCCCATTGTCAAAATCAATTTTGTACTGAAAGCTCAGTAGCCATTTCAGATCCGTGGTGATTCCTAATTCTTCCCGCATTCGTCTATGTGCAGCATCTGCCAAGTTTTCAGCAGGTCGAGGATGACTGCAGCAGCTGTTGGACCACAGGTTTGCAGAATGGTATTTGCCTGCCGCCCGTTTCTGTAGCAGCATTTCACCTTTGGAGTTAAACAAGAAAATAGAGAATGCACGATGCAATGAACCATCACGGTGAGCAGTGAGTTTTTCTGCTGTACCGATTTCATTGTCAAGATGATCTACTAATACTACTTCTTCCATGAGGAGTGCTTTTGACGCAAATTTAAGGATGAGTTTTTGGATTAAAAGGTTGAGTTAGATGATATTCATTTGATACTTGAAAATAGAGTTAAGCATCAGGCGGACTTTGTATCCATTAGATATACGTACTCTTTCGTTCATGATACGGTTGGCAGGGAGTTTGGCTATTTTAATAAACAATTGCTTGTAGTAAATGTAAGCTAGGTACACTCCGAGTTTAGAGTTGCTAGGTAGTTGTTTGATACCTATCAGAGCATCGTCGAAATCTGCTAGAATGCTTTGCTCTATTTTTTCTTTTTCACAGTCCTGAAGTTGACTCATGTCGACATCAGGGAAGTACGATCGCCCGAGATCTTGGTAGTCAGCTTTTAGGTCTCGGAGAAAATTAACCTTTTGAAAAGCCGATCCGAGTTTCATCGCAGCAGGCTTTAGATGCTCGTACATCGTACTGTTACCATTGGTGAATACACGCAGACACATGAGGCCAACCACCTCTGCTGACCCGAGGATATAGGCCTCAAAGGACTGGAGATTGTGTTTGTCTTCAATCAGATCAGCTTCCATGCTTTTCAAGAACAGATCTATCAATTTCCATTCGATCTGATAGTTATGCACTGTATGTTGAAAGGCGTTAAGCACGGGGTTGATGCTGATTTTTTGATCAATGGCGGCTTGTGTTTCCTTACGAATCTGCTGCAACATCGCTTCTTTGTCATAGCCATGAAAGGAATCCACGATTTCGTCTGCCAGTCGGACAAATCCATAAATAGAATAAATCGCATCGTGAATACTGCGATGCAAAAAGTAAATACCCATCGAAAAGCTGGTACTATAGCTTCTCGTGATGGTTTTACTGGATCGGAAGGATATATCATCAAAGATACTTTTCATACGAGTCGTGGTTAAAGTGAGACATTAACTGAGCAGCAGCAACTTGACCAGAAATGATGGCAGGGGGGACACCTGGCCCAGGTACAGTCAATTGACCACAGTGGAATAGATTCTTGATCTTTTTGCTTTTCATTGTCGGTTTAAACATGGCACTCTGCATCAGCGTATTAGCCAATCCATAGGCATTGCCTTTGTATGAATTGTATTCTGCTTTGAAATCGTTGATGCAGTAGCTCTTTTTGACTACTATTCTATCAACTATTTTATCCCCAATGATATTTTCTAATCGCCCCATGATTTTATCAAAATACCGAGAACGAATCTCTTCGGTATCTTCTATATCTGTGGCTAGTGGCATCAGTACAAATAGGTTTTCGTCACCCGCTGGTGCGACAGTGTCGTCCGTTTTACTTGGGCAACAGACATAGAAGAGTGGCTTTTCGGGCCACTGTGGAGTTTGATAGATGTCTTTGGCGTGATGATCAAAATCTTCGTCAAAGAATAGATTGTGATGGATCAGGTTTTTTACTTTTCCCTTGACTCCTATGTAAAATATTAGTGCAGATGGAGACATGACTCGCTGACCCCAGTAGGCTTCACTATAGTTTGCTTGGTTCTTCATCAGCACCTGCTCGAAGTAGTGGTAGTCTATAGATGATACTAATCCGTCAGTAGGATAGTTTTGGCCATTGGTGACTTGGTTGATCTTTTTGTCTTGGATAGAAAGCTGTTCGACTGGAGCGTTAAAGTGAAAATTGACTCCTTGGGTTTGTGCCAGCTGGTACATGGCATCAGATAGTTGGTAGAAGCCACCCATGGGATAATAAGTGCCCTGCGATAGACAGCTGTAGTTCATTAGGCTGTAGAGTGAGGGAGTTGTTTTGGCAGTCCCACCTAAGAATAGCACAGGGAATTCCAGTAACGATAGAATGTATGGGTGCTTGAAGATGCTACGGACGTATTTGTGAATAGACTGTAGTGCATTCATCTTGATCATCTTGTAGATGGTATCAAACGACATGAACTCTAGCAGAGAATAGGCCGGCTTGTAGACCAGATCGTTGATGCCTACATCGTACTTGATCTTACATTCTGCTAGAAATTTTTCTAGTTTGACTCCACTACCAGATTCTAGGGATTCAAAAAGAGCCTTTTGTTTCTCTAGTGTATCAGGTATGTCTATAGACTCTCCTTTGCCAAAATAGATGCGAAACCCTGGGTCGAGTTTTTTAAGCTGAAAGTAGTCAGATGTAGATTTGTCAAAGCGATTGAAAAACCTTTCCATGACATCTGGCATCCAGTACCAACTTGGCCCTTTGTCAAAGGTGAACCCTGCCTCGTGGTACAAGCTGCTGCGCCCACCAGGGCCACTATTCTTCTCAAAAACATCAACATTCAAGCCATGTTTCGCTAGGCTAGAAGCTGCCGCCATCCCTGAGAAGCCAGATCCTAAAACAGTAGCGTGATATGGTGAAGTGTGTTTCATGGCTCTAATTTACTTTTTGTTTAATTAAAATGAAAAAAAGTTAAACATTAATATATGTGGGAAAGTAGTTCTTGTGTACTGTTGACCCAGCTCATAGTAGAAAAGTCCTTAAGGACTTGGCTATAGTTTTGACTGCCTCCAGCGATCACCTGTGGACTGTTTTCTAAGTGTGAGATTGCTTTAAGGTACTTTTTGATATCTTTTTCATAGTTAGGTGTGGTGATAATAGTGATCAGCTTACTGGGTTTTATGTCTGCTATGGTTTCATTCAGGTTTGCGATTGGAACTCTTCTGCCTAGGTACACCGTTGCTATACCGTTAGTGCGGAGTACGTAGTTGCAGAACAATAGCAGTATTTCATGTTCTTCCCATTCGGGTAAAAACAGTAAATAATTCTCTGAAGATGTAACAGACTGTGACGCGGGCATAGCACTGTGTAGTAGTCCCATGAGTTTGTTGGAGAGGAAGTGTTCGTGTGCGGGAGATACCTTGTTGGCGCGCCATAGGAAACCGATACGGTTGAGTAGCGGGAAGAAGAATTCAGAAAAAGCATCCTGCAAATTGGTTTGTGCTATGATCTGTTGGATTTGCTTGTCCAAGGCGACTTCATCAAAACTAATAGAAGGCTCGATCAATCGATACATGGTTAGTTCTTGAGAAGAACGAACATCTGATTTTTTTTCATTTTCTTCCAGAATACCTAACACGTCTGCGTCAGACATTTCGCTGATCTTGGATATTTTATAACCTAGGTTGATCAAGGAAGAGACATTGAGCAGTTTTTTGAGCTGACCATCACTGTAAGAGCGGATGTTCGTTTTGGATCGTGAGGGGACGATGAGTTGGTAGCGCTTCTCCCAAATCCGAATCGTATGCGCCTTGATACCCGATAATCTCTCCAGTTCTTTGATTGAATATTTGCCCAAAATCTCCTAATAGTTGCGTGTTGTCTCGAATTGAAAATGAAATTTAATCAATACTCTATAATTAGAGTAGCGAGTTCCTTCAGATTATTTGCAACTTATTGAGATCACTTTTTGTCTGCCTGTTGCATCTCACTTATCTTAGACCCTTCAATTTTATACCCATCCAATATGAAAGTATTCAGGTTTCTTGTGGCCATGATTTTGACAATCATGTTCATTTCTTATGTCAATTTTAAACAAGGAGATATTCCGCCGCTGGGAAAGTTTATTAGCCCGTTTACTGGTTTTTGGATGAATGGGGAAAAGGAAAGAATAGGTCTCCCAGAGCAACTCAAGGCAAAACAACTGAAAGAAAACGTTATTCTGAAATTCGATGAGCAGGTGATTCCTCACATATTTGCCAAGAATGACTATGACCTTTATTTTGCTCAAGGTTATATCACTGCCTATCACAGGCTGTGGCAGATGGAGTTTCAGGTGATGGCTACCGAAGGGCGTATCTCGGAAATTATTGGCGAAAAGGCCATAGATTTTGATAAGAAGAATAGACGGAAGGGACTCAAATATGGTGCTAAGCGTTCTTTGGAACTGCTCAAAGAGTATCCAAAGGTTGATAATATGATGCAGGCCTATGCCGATGGCGTCAATTATTGGATCAACTCCCTGAGCTATGAAGACTACCCGATAGAGTATAAACTGCTAGATTATAAGCCTGAGCCTTGGACCAAACTGAAATCTTGTTTGCTCCTAAAATATATGGCTGATATGCTGGCATCTGGGGAGGCTGATTTAGAAAATACTAATGCCCTGAAATTGTTTGGGAGAGAAGATTTCGAACTGCTGTTTCCTGAGTCATTTGCGACAGTAGATCCAGTGATCCCTAGCGGTACACCATGGGATTTTGAACCGATAGCGGTAGAAAAGCCTGATGTGACATTTCCACTAGTACTTACCCAAGAGACGATCGAAAAGCCAGACCCGAGCAATGGCTCGAATAATTTCGTTGTATCTCCCCAGAAAGCGGCTAATGGTAGAGCCATGTTGGCCAATGAGCCTGATTTGGCGCTGAACCTACCGTCTATTTGGTATGTCAATCAACTCAGTGCACCAGGCATCAATACTTTTGGAGCTACGATACCAGGAGCACCTGGCGTGATTGTTGGGTTTAATGACTCTATCGCATGGGGCGTGACCAATGCCAAGCGTGATGTAGTGGATTGGTATCAGATCGAGTTTAGGAATGATAGGAGAGAGGAGTACCGCTATGATCATAAATGGTTGAAAACGGAGAAGATTGTAGAGGAAATCAAAGTGAGGAACGGAGAAACCTTATACGATACCATCGTCTATACACACTACGGGCCTGTCGTTTATGATCATAACTTTATGGGCAATGGCGAAGAAGTCAACTTTGCGATGAAATGGACAGCACATGAAGAGACGGTCGAAGTGAACACCTTCTATCTGCTGAACCGTGCTAAAAACTATCAAGAATATACAGCGGCTCTGGAGTATTTCGAGTCCCCTGCACAGAATTTTGCTTTTGCATCTGCGTCGGGAGATATCGCGATGTGGATCAATGGTAAGTTTCCGGTCAAGTGGGAGGAGCAAGGTAAATTCCTGATGGATGGGCGTGATTCGCGTCAAGAGTGGGCGACCTACATTCCGCATGAGCAGAAAGCATTTGCACTTAATCCCGAACAAGGCTTTTTGAGTTCAGCCAACCAACACCCAGTAGATTCTACATATCCTTATTATGTCTATGATTACAACTATGAGTTCTATCGCAACCGACGTATCAACGACCGACTCTCACTGATGAGTGGCATAGAGGTAGGTGATATGATGAAACTTCAGAATGATAACTACAACTACCGTGCTTCGGAAAGTTTGCCACTGATGCTGGATAGTCTTGATACGGCTAATCTGTCTCTAGCTGCCAAAGGTGCTTATACGATTCTCAGGAGGTGGGATTATTTCAATGATCCCAAAGTGCAGTCGGCGAGTTATTATGAGGCATGGTGGAATGCGCTCTATCCATTGATCTGGGATGAGTTTGTGGATCGAGAGGTAGCGTTGATGAAGCCGCATGTATTCAATACCATTCATTTGATGAACACTGACCCGTACAATAAGTACTTCGATGTGCAAGAAACTGAAAAGAAGGAGTCTGCTATGGATTTGATTAATCAAACATTCGAGATAGCAGTGAACGAGATAGAGCAGTGGAAAAAAGACAACGAACTGGATCGTGCAGATTGGTACTTATATAAAGGTACGACTGCCAACCACATCTTGAAACTAGCACCATTCTCTGTTGAGAATATAGCGATCGGTGGTAATAGGAATATTGTGAACGCTGCGAGTGCTACGCATGGTCCATCATGGCGAATGGTGGTAGAGCTGGATCCTGGCCAAGTACGGGCCTGGGGTGTATATCCGGGTAGTCAGTCTGGAAACCCTGGGAACCCTGCCTATGCTGAAATGATCGAAAAATGGGCAACAGGGAAGTATTATCCTCTGAATTTTTTACGCTCTGAGAAAGAAGTGAACCCAAATGTTGTATTTACACAAACCCTAAAATCAGAATAATCATGAGGTTTTTATTAAGACTTATCTGTATTGGTACATTCAGTTTATTCTTGTCATTGATCATGCCATGGTGGTGTTTGGTTTTGGTGGCAGGTGTAGTCGCTTTCTTTTTGCCAGGGAGTAATTTTAACGCATTCCTGAGTGGTTTTTTAGGTGGAGGACTGCTTTGGATGGTCATGGCATGGAAGGAAGATGTAGAGGTTGATTCTATTATGTCGCTGAAAATCGTTGCACTATTTCCAGTCGATGATGTGAATATGCTGATTATTGCTACGGGGCTTTTAGGTGCGGTAGCAGGAGCTTTGGGTGCTTTTACAGGCAATAGCTTCAGGCAGCTGTTCATCAAGAAGAAAGAGAAGAGTTTTTATAGCTGATTGTATCTGGGATGCCTTTTGTTTCGTATCTCAAGAGGGTAACCAAAAAGAACACACCATGAAAAAAACAGAAAGTCAATGGAAGGATCAACTCACCGAGGAGCAGTTTCGCGTCTTGAGAGAGAAGGGAACGGAGCGTCCATTTACTGGGGAGTATTGGGACTTTGATAAGGATGGTAAATATGTCTGTGCAGGATGTGGAGAAGAATTGTTTGCCTCAGATACCAAATTCGATGCGGGCTGTGGATGGCCGAGCTTTTTTCAACCTGCTGATAAAACCAAGGTGACCAATCACCTCGATACCTCTCATGGCATGACACGTACTGAAGTCACGTGTACCAACTGCGGTGGACATCTGGGGCACGTCTTTACTGATGGGCCAGAGCCCACAGGTTTGAGATACTGCATCAACTCCGTGTCAATCGATTTTAAAGAACAGTAGCCCCTAGTATGGCGGAGCACAAAGGCATACCGATATACAGTTTGGATAAGTTCAAGCCCGTGGCGGGTTCAGCTTTGCCCTTTCAGGTAGAGGTGTTTGATGCCAATCGCCACTTTGAGGTGCAGTATCCGCACCGTCATGATTTTTTTGAAGTACTGTTCTTGACACAGGGCTCAGGGATTCATGTGATCGATAGCAACGAGTACGAGATCAAGCCTCCTTGTGTGTTTTTTCTGAGTCCGGGACAGACACATAAGTTGGAGTTATCCAAGGATGTCGATGGCTATATTTTTCTCTTTACCGCTGAGTTTTATCTCCTAGACCGCAGCAACAAGAACAAGCTGCTTGAGTTTCCCTTCTTTTTCAATCTCAAACAAGAGAACCCTCCCTTGCTTTTGGCAGAGGAGAGTGATACGCAGTTTCTTAAGGGGCTTTTTCGGCAAGGGGCTAAGGTCATGGAAGAGGAGAAGAGCCGGGAGTTTGCCAACTCCCTACTCGATCTGATCCTCAATACCTGCGAACGCCTCTATCCACGAGAGCAACGTGCCATCGAAAAAGGGAAAGGTCATCTCATGGTCAAGCGTTTTCGTGAGTTGATCGAGGAAAAATACCAGTTGAATCTCAGTATCAAACAGTATGCTGAGGAACTGAATGTAACAGAAAATCACCTTACACATACGGTGAAAGAGTTGACGGGTAAGACTTCTAAGGAATTGGTTTTTGACAAGCAAGTGCTTGAAATTAAGCGTCTTTTGAAGCATTCAGATTTGTCTGTCTCAGAGATATCTATGCAGTTGGGTTTCAAGGATCAGTCCTATTTTAGTAAATTTTTCAAGAAGTTTACCGGGCAGACTCCCAATGCCTACCGAGAGGAATCGTTGAAAAGTACCTAAACTTTTCTCATTATCACCATAAGGATACAAATCGGATGATACACCTTTGTGTTATCGATATTTGATAGCATTATAAAAACATTAGATAAATGGGAAATTATTTCAACACACTACCGCTTAGAGAGCAACTCAATCAGCTCGGCGTATGTGAATTCATGGATGGTTCGGAGTTCAACGATGGCGTTGAGGCTTTGAAAGGGAAGAAAATTGTCATCGTAGGTGCTGGTGCACAAGGCCTCAACCAAGGCCTCAATATGAGAGATTCTGGATTGGATATCTCTTATGCATTGCGTCAAGCAGCGATCGATGAGAAGAGAGCTTCTTTCGTCAATACTTCTGAAGCAGGATTTACAGTTGGTACGTATGATGACTTGATCCCTACGGCTGATTTGGTGATCAACTTGACACCAGACAAGCAGCACACCGCTGTGGTGAAGGCTGTGATGCCATTGATGAAAAAAGGTTCTGCGCTTTCATACTCTCACGGGTTCAACATCGTGGAAGAAGGTACAATTATCAGAGAAGATATCACCGTGATCATGGTGGCACCTAAGTCTCCTGGATCAGAAGTAAGACACGAATACCAAAGAGGATTTGGTGTACCGACATTGATCGCAGTGCACCCAGAAAACGATCCAGAAGGTAAAGGTTGGGCGTATGCCAAAGCGTATGCTGCTGCAACTGGTGGACACAGAGCGGGATGTTTGAAATCATCATTCGTCGCAGAAGTAAAATCTGATTTGATGGGCGAGCAGACGATCCTTTGTGGTCTGTTGCAGACTGGATCTATCCTATGCTTTGACAAGATGACTGAGAAAGGTGTAGACGCTGGTTGGGCATCTAAATTCATCCAATACGGATGGGAAGTGATCACCGAATCACTCAAGCACGGTGGCGTGTCTGGTATGGTAGATAGATTGTCTAACCCAGCCAAAATCAAGTGTTTTGAGATCTCTGAGGAGTTGAAAGACATCATGAGACCGCTATTCCAAAAGCACCAAGACGATATCATGTCAGGTGAGTTTTCTTCTACGATGATGAAAGATTGGTCTGAGGATGACAAGAACCTATTGAACTGGAGAGCTTTGACAGGTGAGACCAATTTCGAGAAAACCGCAGCTGCGGACGTAGAGATCACTGAGCAAGAGTTCTATGACAAAGGTCTATTGATGGTTGCTATGGTGAGAGCAGGTGTAGAGTTGGCTTATGAGACCATGACTGAAGCAGGAATCAAAGGTGAGTCTGCATACTACGAGTCACTGCATGAGACGCCATTGATCGCCAACACGATCGCTAGAAAAAAATTGTTCGAGATGAACAGAGTGATCTCTGATACTGCGGAGTATGGATGTTACCTATTCGATCACGCGTGTAAGCCACTATTGGGAGACTTCATGAAGTCAGTAGAGACGGACATCATCGGTATGGATTACAACGATACGGTAGATGGTCAAGTAGATAACGTGACTTTGATCCAGATCAATGAGAAGTTGAGATCACACGATATCGAGAAAGTAGGATCAAGATTGCGTAAAGCAATGACGTCTATGAAGCAAATTGCTTTAGGGTAATCCTTTCAGGGAAATTCTAAAAAACTTTTAGTTAAAACTTAAAAGCTCATACCGATTTGGTATGAGCTTTTTTTGGTCTTAGTGGAGTTAATTACTATCTAATGTAAGGGTAGTAGTGTTTCTTTGTGTGCATTATCCCTGTTTGTAGTCCTATGAATCTACCATTAGTCCATGAATCGTCTGACGATGCTCAGATCAGACTGCTTCAGCAGGAAATCCAATCCTTAAAGGCCGTTTTGGATGAGGTAGAAGGGAAGACGGTCAGTTTCGAAGCTATGCTGCGCCAGAGGCTGGGAGAATTACTGATCGAGGAGCAGGAGCTGACGGTGCTTTACAAGCAACAGAAGCTAGCCAAGAAAGAAAAGCGGTTGGCGCAAAAGCGGAAAGGGAAGAATTATGCTGCGCCGCAGGGGTTAGTTAGATCTGAGAATAGCAAGAAAGAAATGCTCCCTGTACAGCATCAGGAATACAAACGGCTCTATAGAGAAGCCATGCTACAGGTACATCCAGACAAGTATGCCATGCGTGAGGATGCCACAGATGTCGCGACGGAGCTTACTACGCAGTTGATAGCCATCTATCAATCAGGAGATTTGAAGGAGTTGCAGGCGTTTCATGCCTTTGTCATGGGAGGTGAAGTACCTGTCGCAGCGGAGCGAGTACCAGTTCTAAAGCAGCCTCTATCGACCTTAACCTTGTTGCAGCGCGAAAAGACCCGTCTCGAAGAGCAGCTAGATAGCGCGAAAGCTCAACATCTCTATCAGATATGGATCAGTTATACCGATCCTATGGCTTTCGTAGAAGAACTGGAGGCATACTATCGAGATCGAATCACCAAGCTGCGTAGACGAACCAGAAGCTGATAGACGCTACTCCAAAAGCGTAATGCGTACTTTCTTGGTTTTTAGTTTGGTGTTATTGAGCTGCTTGGTAAGCTGACGTACTTTGTTCCTCGGGACTGCTACGAATGCACAATCTTGTTTCAATTCTATCGTGCCCAGCTCATCCTTTTTTAGTTCTCCTTGTTTGAAGAATAATCCTGCGATATCGCCTTTGGATATTTTGTCTTTTCTCCCACCTGAGATGTAGAGTGTCTCCCACATGCTGGAGACAGGATTGGAGCGAGAAGTAATACTAAAATCTTCTGCATCCTGAACGAAATCTGGTAAGGACTCATTCTCCCATTTGAGGATGTAGGCTGTGCCGTCACTGTGCATCCGTGCCGTACGCCCATTGCGGTGGGTGAATTCCTCTTGCTTCACAGGTAGTTCGTAGTGGATGATGAAATCCAACTCTGGCACATCGATCCCTCGTGCAGCGAGATCTGTAGCTACCAATAGACGGCTCGTGCCATTTCTAAACTTGATAAGTGCGCGCTCTCTGTCGATTTGTTCTAATCCACCATAGAAGCATTCATGTCCGATATCTTGTTGATGGAGAAAGTTGCTTACGGTCTGTATGGTGTCTTTTAGGCTGCAGAACAGGATGCCATTTTTGTCTCCTACATGCCCTAGCAGTTGTAGCAGTGAGTCTAGTTTGTTTCTGCTAGGAGACGACAGCACCTTGAGGGTTAACAGGCTTTTGGATTCTCCGAGGAAGCTAATCGTTTGGGGATTTTGAAGCCCTACGAAAGCAGGTATTTCGCCTTTTTGTGTGGCGGATGTCAGTACTTTTTTGGTGAGATAGGGCAGGGCAGAAACGATCTCTGTCATTTCGCTTTCGAATCCTACCTCCAGTGACTTGTCAAACTCATCCAGTACCAGCGTCTGAATGCTATCGGTATCGATGTTTTCTCTTCGGATGTGGTCCGCCACACGTCCTGGCGTGCCTACCAGTATCGCCGGGGCATGTTTGAGCTCGATACGATCCTTCGATCCCGATCTGCCGCCATAGATGGCGTTGGTTTTGAATCCGCTACCTATCTCCCGTATCACCTGCTCGATCTGAATGGCGAGTTCTCGGGATGGAACCAAAATCAAGACTTGTATCTGGTCGCTGTTCGGGTCGAG
The DNA here is from genome assembly GCF_900142205.1 of Reichenbachiella agariperforans. Lineage (GTDB taxonomy): Bacteria > Bacteroidota > Bacteroidia > Cytophagales > Cyclobacteriaceae > Reichenbachiella > Reichenbachiella agariperforans. The sequence goes on along the minus strand of NZ_FRAA01000001.1, from coordinate 619,128 downwards.
CTGTGCAATGATCGGGAGCAAAAAGGCCAAGGTTTTGCCTGTCCCTGTAGGAGAGAGTAGTATAACCTCTGACCCAGTACTGATGGCCTCATGTGCCTGCTCCTGCATCGGGTTGAGCTGTGCGATACCGAGTTTGCTGAGGATGGCTTTTTGATCTTTGTTCGTTGCTGACATAGCCGCAAAGGTATTCTGTTTTGTTTCGTTAGAACAAGCGGAGCATCAATTTGATTTTCAACCCGAATCATGGACCGATGGCATCCCTACGGAGCAAAAGAACAAGCAGGATAGTGAATGCGATTTAGACTTCCTATGAACTAAAGGTCAGATACAGCTTAACCAAATGTAGCAGGTTTGATATAGCATATGTCTAAGGTTGGAAAAGAGTAATTTCACCTAGTATATATGAGGTCATTTATTCCCTGTCCTCAAGTGTGATTCCAAACCTGCGCAGGTTTGAGCGAAAACCCCCGCAGGTCTGGATTGAACCCCGCGCAGGTTTGGGAGGAAACCCCCGCAGGTTTGGATTGAATCCCGCGCAGGTTTAGATAGAAACTCCCGCGGGTTTTAAGTGAGTTTTATGTAGGTGTTTAATGTGTTGATCTATAGTTCGTTGGCGTTCTTTATGCTTTGGTGTTGTCGGTCAGACTGATTTAGAAAGAAATAGTATTTCGCTCTAGTGCATACCTGCCTGACTATGGCAGAGTTGTCAACCTTTATGGTTGGTTTTTTGGATTAATATCTCATCTTGAAAAGGGATAAGAAGTGTGCTAAATAGTGGAATCAATTCTTCTATCGTGCTGATGACGTCAATGTAATATTTGGGTTGGAAATGTAGCGATGTAGGACTGGATTGATAACCTGAGGTGTATACAGGATAGGTCGTCTGTTTGTGGTATTATTTGATCTCCTTTTCTGGTGTTTTGCTTTTGGACTTCTTGAGGTATCCCAAAATGATGCGCTGTGCATCGGGCGTGTTGGTCTTGGGGGTGATGAAAGTCTCGTACCCCTCGTGTGCCTCATTTTGATTAGCAGCGGGGACATAACCGTATCCGATATACTCGCCTTGTTTGATCTGTACGATTGCGATTTCGTCATCCGACCTGCCGGGTTCTTGGATGAAAAAATCTTCCTGACGTATCATAATGTCGCTGAGCATCTCTTCGACGCGAGCGTTGTAGTCTTCTATCGATTCTTTGTTGCAGCAGACGCCGTTGCATTTTTTGATGTGGGAGGCAAAACAGGGGCCATTTGTTTTTTCCAGCCCACAGTATTTGGGGCATAGCTGGTAGTTCATTACGGCGTTTTCCAAATAGGATTTTGCTTGTGATAATTTGCCGTAGGTCATGATTGCCATGCTACCGACCTGTAGTTTGCCGATGCTGAGTTGTATTAGTCCAGATTGGGTCTCGTAGGCGTAGAGCCCGTGGGTGATGCGGGTTTGTTTCAGCGCATGGTTAAACTGTGGCTGGTGCTTTTTGATTTCGTCCGACTCGTGCAGGAGTGCGATCAATTCGCTACCCGTGATCTGGTATTGGATGTCGGCGGTCACTGCGAACATCGATCGTTCTTTGCGGCTCTTGTCGTTGAAGTGGGACAGCATGCGCTGACGGATGTTGTTGGCTTTGCCCACATAGACGAGTGCCTGCTGGTCATTGTAGATGTAGTAGACTCCTGTCTCGGTCGGGAGTTTTGTGTAGGTACTCAGAGCCAGCAGCGGAGGGATTTTGGGGAGGTTGGCGAGGGACTCGGTACTCAGGTCTTCTACGCCCATCGCTTCGGCCTTGCTGAGTAGGATGTCCATGAGTTTGGCAGTAGCTTCTGCATCGCCATAGGCCCGGTGGCGGCCATTGATTGGGATCCCCAAATCCGTACATAGCTTGCCCAGACTGTACGAGGCATGCCCAGGGAGGAGCTTTCGCGACAGTTTGACCGTGCATAGTTTATTGCGCTCAAAATCACCACCGAGACTGGCAAACTCACCTTTGAGTACACCATAGTCAAAGGCGACATTGTGCGCCACGAATGTGCGCCCCTCGGTCATCTCGTAGACGCGTTTGGCAATCTCATAGAACTTAGGGGAGTGCATGACCATCTCGTCGTATATGCCTGTGAGCTGCGTGATCGAGTAGGGGATGGAGGTCTCAGGGTTGACTAGTGTCTGGTATTCGTCTATGACTTTCTCTCCATCGTGGATGATAATGGCGATCTCAGTGACCTTTTGCCCTTTGGCACTGCGACCTGTGGTCTCGATATCGATGATGGCATACTCCTGCTGCATATCGCCAAAGATAGATACATCGATGATAAATGCCACGGGCAGTCATCAGACACAGGTACCTAAATCTAGCTCGGTCGCATTCAGAAATGCGACTGCAATTTTCTGAGGCATTTGTTATGCCGTGGGTATCTCACTACCTTTCTATAAGGTCAACTGGTACAAAATCAGGGATAATGATGACAACTCTAGTGGCCCGAGCATTGCTGAAGTATTAAATGACCAGTCATTATCAGGCCGAAAGTTAGGGAAATGACAAACGACCAATAAGTAATCATAAAACCGTTGATGAAAATGATGAAACCGCTCCTTAAAATCCTAGCGCCGCATCAGAAAATCACAGCGCCGCTGAAGGGTGCTACTGTGCTGCAAGTATGGAGACGCGAATCAACGGGGCTATTAAGTGATCAGTATTAGGGAGGGATCAATCTGATGGTGTCAGGGCTGACACAACTGGCTGAAGCCAACGAACAGTTCAATGAGCTGTTCCTCAACCGTACGGAGGCAAACAGCAGTGCCTGTGAGTATGCGCGACCTGCTGCGGGTGCGCATACAGCCACTCTACTATCGCCTACGGGATTTGATCGCCAGTTACCATGTGATCAAGAATGGTGAAGAACCCTATGGCTCCACGGTCAAGCAACTTAACACCCTGATCGACAAATACAACCAGATACTCGCCAGCCGAAAAGGCAAACGAAAAGAAGAGGATGTTGCCATTTGATTATTCGCACCGGGGGTTATGCTCCGGTGTTTTTTTGAGATCGAGTGGGATTAGAGATACATTCTTTGCAAAACGAGGGTGTTTTGAGATACGACAAGAGCCCAGAATAGGGTGTGACTCACAATACAAAGCCTCGATAGATTACTCCATCGAGGCTTTGGTATTTTATTATCTGTCAAGACAATCTTCTATTCGCAGGTCGTATCCATCAAGTTGGCATCCCAACAGTGGTAGGCTGTATCATCAAAGTGTGCTTCACTCATTACCTGACCATTAACCTCTGCCTGACTCCACATGATCGTCACTTCGTTATCCATGCTGGCATCAAATATCGTTACGGTTCTATCCAACTCAGCAGTAGCATCTGCTTCGAATTTGATCCAGCTCCCTTCGTTATCACCTTCTTTCATCACAGTGAATGTAGCATCTGCCACCGTTTCGTTATCCTCATCTGTCCAGTCGCTCGTCAACCATACATTTGGATTCTCTGGGCTTTCGTATAGCATCCAGCTACCAGACTCTCCATTGACTGTTGACTCACCTTCGAACCACATGAACTCATCGATTTCAGTACCGTGTGAGATATACCCTTTCCAGTCTACATCATTTCCATCTACATCAGCCGTCAATTTGACCTGATAATCGCTTTGTGCAGGAATATCGAAATTCTTCTCCCATACCCAAAGCTCGGTTTCTTCGTCAAAATAAGCTTCTGTTCCTACGGTAGCTTTAAAAGCCGTCACTGGGATCACCAAATGCTGATAAAGTATGCTTGTATATACCCCCACATTAGTGCTGCATAGCCCCAGTTGCCTATGGCGGCTACTCGTCCCTCTTCTGAGGACTCTTCATCAAAAGCGTCTAAATCTGGAGCCATGGTAGACTCGCTAGGTACTGTCGGTGGTGTATTGTTATCCATGTCATTTGAAGACTCGTCCTCTGTACATGCACTTAGTACGACTACAGGAATTAACAATGTTGCTATTAACCTTTTCATAGTATTCATTTTTGATTTCACATTTTTATTCATGTCATCACTTTGCCAAACACTATGCCAAGAGAAATACGCGCTACACCAAATACCTATTATATGACATACATAGAAAATTTAATCAAACAGGCAATCCGCTGAAAACCAAACTTGTAAGAATGATAATGCCCCGTATCGCCCAACCTGCTGCTACTATAAGAGAGGCTAGGAGCTATGTGGTCTACCGCCACACTTCATGGCACAAAGTGTAGCGGTTGATTCTCAAAACGAGAGTTCTACTATAATAATGAGATGCTTAGATGTCCCACTGCTCGTTGAGCGTGGCGATGGCATGATAGCCCGTCAGATCAAATTGACATGGGACGACCGAAACGTAATTGTCCGAAATAGCCCACTCGTCATTGTCCTCTCCTTTATCATGGTTGATAAAGTTGCCCACCATCCAGTAATAGTTGCGACCGTGTGGATCGATACGCTTGTCGAACTCTTCCTCCCATCGAGCATTGGCCTGACGGCAAATCTTGATCCCTTTGAGGTTCTCATTCTGTTTGGGAGGGAAATTTACATTCAGTGCTATCCCTGTAGGCAAACCATGCTCAAGGACATTACGTGTGATTTTGAGCACATACTCGTCTACATGAGAAAAGTCTGCATCCGCACTAAAGTCGCATAGCGAAAAGCCTATCGCAGGCCCACCCTCTATTGCTCCTTCTATCGCTGCGGACATGGTCCCCGAGTAGAGTACACTGATACTGGTGTTCGACCCATGGTTGATACCACTGACGACCAAGTCTACTTTTCGATCTTTCAAAACTTCTCGTTTCGCTAGCTTGATACAATCTGCGGGAGTCCCCGAACATTCATAGGCTAAAATATCCCCAAACAAATCTGATTTCACCAATCTAAGTGTATCTCCTACGGTGATTGCATGCCCCATTCCAGACTGAGGTTTATCAGGTGCTACCACGACTACTTCACCTAAAGTAGACATAAGTTCGATGAGCTTTCGAATACCACTAGAGGTGATACCATCATCATTGGAGACTAAAATCAAGGGCTTGGACATATTGTTTTATTTTTGGGATAAAACTAAAACAAGCTAAGCTGTATGCCCAGTGTTTAGCCAAGAAAAGCCCAGTCTAAACTGGGCTTTTCTTGAAATTTCATTTTCTCTTAATCTCTCCTGACACTGCCACTGCTGGAGGTATCTGCTAGGACTTTATCTGGACTGCCTCGGTAGACTACTTTTCCGCTGCTACTGGCATCTGCGCGTAACTCTTTGCCTACTGATACTTCTACCTTCCCTGACGAACTCACGTCGACACGTACCCCTTCCGAGTCCACACCGAACGCATGGTACTTGCCCGATGAACTCGCATCTATGACCTGTGTCTTGGTTTGTCCCGACAAGCTGATTTTACCGCTACTCGATACATCTATTTTGAGTTGTTCCACATCCACATCCAACTCCATGCGTCCTGAACTACTCGCTTTGAGGTAGAGTTCTTTGGATCGGACAGTCCCCTTGCCAGAGATACGCCCAGACGAGCTGACTTTAATTTTATCTAAGGCTTGCGTATACGTCAGTACTACCTCTACGGTATTGTTGGTGTAGGACCCACTCTCCATGTGTATCCTCAAATCCCCTCCATTGATCTCAGTAAGTACCTTGTCTGTGTCGACATTGGTCGTCGTGATGACTGCTTCGTTTTTATCTCCTTCGATCAGTGTCACACGAATGGATTCTCCTACACTCAGGCCTTGAAAAGCATTCAACGTTCTGGTTTCTTCATCTTGTGCACAAGCGGTCGTCACGATACAAAATCCGGCGAACAGTATTGTCAATATTTTCTTCATGATTAGTTTATGTTTATTTGAGAGACAATCAACTACGACCATGGGTTGCATACTGTACTATTTTATTACAGAAGAAATGTTATTTGATTAGTTTTGCAGGAAATTTCCTAGAAATGAAAAAGGTCGCATTTTACACTTTGGGTTGCAAACTAAACTTCTCGGAGACCTCTGCTATCAGCAGACTCTTTGAAGAAGAAGGCTATGAAAAAGTAGCTTTCGAAGCACAGCCTGACATATTTGTTATCAACACTTGCTCTGTCACTGAGAATGCAGACAAGAAGTGCAAGCAGATCGTAAAAAGCGCCAAGAAAATCTCTCCCGAATCATTCGTCGTGATCATCGGTTGTTTTGCGCAGTTGAAACCACAAGAAATCGCGGAGATCAAAGGCGTAGATGCGGTACTAGGCGCTGCTGAGAAATTCAAACTACTCGAACACCTCAAAGCATTCGAAAAAAACAAAGAAACGATCGTCTGTGCTTCGGAGATTTCTAATGCAACTGAGTTCAACAATGCCTACTCTAAGGCCGACAGAACCCGAACTTTCCTCAAAGTACAAGATGGCTGCAACTATGGATGTGCCTTTTGTACCATACCACTCGCGAGAGGCAAGAGTCGTAGCGATACCATCGCCAACATCATCGAATCTGCCCAAGAAATCGCGGCATCTGGCGTCAAAGAAGTGGTACTGACAGGGGTCAATATAGGAGATTTCGGGATACAGAATGGAAAACGCAGAGAGAACTTCCTCGATCTGGTCAAAGCACTGGACGAAGTAGAAGGTATCGAACGTTTCAGAATCTCTTCGATAGAACCCAACCTGCTCAGCAACTCAATCATCGAATTTGTGGCGCAGAGCAAACGTTTCGTTCCACACTTTCATATCCCACTACAATCGGGCAGTAATAAGATACTGAAGCTGATGAATCGACGCTACTTGCGCGAGCTCTATGTAGAGCGTGTCGCCAAGATCAAAGCCCTGATGCCAGACTGCTGTATCGGTGTGGATGTCATTACAGGCTTTCCTGGAGAGACGCATGACGACTTTCTGGACACTTACAACTTCATCAACGAGCTAGAAGTTTCTTACTTGCACGTATTCACTTATTCCGAGCGTGACAACACACAGGCCATCACCATGGAGAATCCTGTTCCCTACCCAGAGCGACAGGAGCGCTCCAAGATGCTACGTGTCCTTTCAGAGAAAAAGAAAAGAGCTTTCTACCAGAGTCAGGAAGGAAAGTATGCAGAGGTACTATTAGAGGGAGATATCAAAGACGGCATGATGCATGGCTTCACCGCTAACTACATCAAAGTGGAGTACCCACATGATGAAGAGCTCGTCAATGCACTGCTTCCCGTTCATCTAGAAGCAACCACGGATCAAATCAATATGAAAATATCAGTGGTTAAACCTGAGTTCGATTTTAAAAATGAGCTATAAGTGAGCAAACAAAATCAATTGACGTTATCAATAGCATGAACACCAGTAAAGCGCAGATATTCGTCAGTATATGCGTTTGAGAGAAGATCATATTAGATGCTAAATGACGTGTAGTTTTATTCAGAAGCCTTAAAAACAATATTTCTCAATCATACTCAGGTTATAAGGTGGGAAATCAAAACCCTATTCTTTTACACTCTCCTGTATAATGATGAAGTTCACCTGAATAATAATGCAGTTCACCGAAAACAGCTTTAGCAAATCAACGAAAGCCGCTATTCTTGTATTGTAATTAATGAAAACAACATCGCGAGTAGTTAATCACAGAGCTGAAAAGCTCCACCAAAATAGAATAGTAATTTAGTCTTTCATAATCATGCTTAAGCTGCTGATCCGGACGGGATGAGCAGCTTTTCTTTTTATATGACTATCTGTATTTTTACAGCCCGTTTTACGGATCACCCTGTATTTCTGGGGGAGAGGTAGTGGATCATTTCGTTAGTCAAGATTCATTGTTCGAAACCTGCCGATTTAGCGAGGAGCCGGCCTGTAGGGTAGGGATTGAGAACCGCTTGGCCTGTCCTGACGAAGAAAGGATCTGGTGGTGTGAGAGGCGCACTGGCGGTTATTTGACCGTCAGCCGACTACTCGATTAGCCACATTGATTATTAGCTATTGCGATGAAAACTACCCCTAATATTGCGCCTATCAAAAACGTCCAAATTTGCCAATTCAATAGAATCCAAGTTATTTTACCAAGCCTATTTGCTTCAGTCTTTAACATTGCTATTGTGGATTTCACTGTTTCAATGTTAGATGACGTGTTTAAATTGTGTTCAATTTCAAATTGTTTTTTTCGATATTTTACGAGTTGAGTTGTTTTTCTGAAATCGTTAAGTCTGTTAATTACCAATAATATTCCAGTGAAAAATGAGGTTGTTAAACTTAGAAGTGCGAACACTTGCAAAGTGAATATCCAACAAACACAGCTAAAAGCCAGTCCAGATTGTGTTACAAAGAACCCTAAGAAGCCAAGGTTAAACCCCAGAACGAGATTGTTGGTAAATGAAATCTGTGCTGTTGTAAGCTGTTGCCACCTAACGAATCTATCATTGTAGGCTTTCTGTTTGTCTTCTAATCTTTCTTTGTCCATTGATTTTTTACTTGTGGCTAACGGCTAGCTAAACGCCGTAAGCTGAACCTTTTTAAACTTTACCTAATCTAATGGATTGCATTTCCTTTTGCAAATAGCTCTGTTCGCTTATGGCGTTTCAGTATTTGTGTGTGTCCAGTATGTGCATGTGTTAACAAAGTTAACACGAAAGTTCCAGAGGGTGAAAGTCCCTTATGAGCGGGTTCGTAGCCCGAATCGTTAGCAAGTCGCAAGGTTGGATGCAGTGAGGTGTTGACCGAACCCCATTCTGCAACGGGTAGGCGATTTAATCACGCCTGAATTCGTGTAGGAATCCCAATATTGGGATAGCCTTCATTTAGGAAGACAAGACAGAAAGTCTGATTGGATGAACCGCCCAGTACAGCCTGTCTCGTACTTGATACGGGAAGAACCGTACGCTGGGTGGTGTGAGAGGCGCACTGGCGGTCATTTGACCGTCAGCCGTCTACTCGATTAGCTTGTGTATTTTTATCCGAAACGTACAAGATTATTCCAAGAACTGCTCCAGAGATTAACCCACCAATATGGGCTGCATTATCAATTCCTCCAGTTAAACCGAATAGTAAGTTAATTCCAACATACGGGCCTATAAACATTAAAATCCCTTTCTTTCCATCTTTCGGAAATGCACTTGTCAGTAATAGTCCCAATATTGCGCCATACAAGCCAAAAATTGCTCCAGATGCACCAACGCTGATAGTGTTTTCATACCAATAGATGCTTGCCAAACTTCCGCATATTCCTGATACAAAATATAGGATAAAATACTTTGTTCGACCAAAAATGGGTTCGATAAATAGTGCTGCAATTACAAGTCCATAGATATTGAGAAATAAATGCATAATACCACCATGTAAAAACATGCTTGAAATAAGTCTCCACCAATCCCCACCGGTGGTTTCTGCTCTGCGATTTGCACCCCATTCAAGAAGCTCCAAGCCATTTGGAGAAATAATATGAACACCTGAAAATATCATCAACAGGAAGATCAGGATGTTTAGATCGAGAATGATTGACGTTGCGTAATGTTCATCTTTAGGGATTAAGAACTTAAGCATATCAATCAGGTCGTCCGATTGAGGTTTAATCCCTTTTAATTGGCGCTTGTGTTCGGGAGCATGATATTTAGGAAAAATTAAAGCAAACAAGAATACACTAAATCCAATACCAAAAGAGCCAAAAATCCATTCGAATTTCTTGCCATTTCTACTTGAGTAGAGTCCGTCTTTTGGTTCTATTATTATAGGTTCAGAACTTACAAACTGTTCTTGATGCATTACAGCATTTAAAAACCCTTCTCGATCATCGGAATGAGGTAGTACTTCAAAATAATCAGGTTCTGAAAACTTATATACTTCAAAATTCTTGATTGCTTGTTGAAAGAACGCTTGATACTTGCGTTCTTTTTCTTCGGGTTCAATTTTATTACTTATTTGGTCATTTATCTTAACACCATACCAGTATTTATATTTTCCATTTGAGTCTTTTGCCGTAAAGGGATAAACAAAATAGGAGTCAAAATTTAGATACTGATTGTATTTTCCACTAGCTCTGAAGTCAGTGTGAGCACTCCCCAATTCCCTATTAAGTTCAATTTTTTTAAGTTTTAAAAACCGAGTATCTAAGTTTGTTGATTGCTCAATTGAATTCAATTCCACTAATTTTCCAGTTGCGGTTTTCAAGTAACCATTAGAGACAATCATCATTGCTACCATTGTTCCCCAAGCAATCATCTGGTATAACATGCTAAGCCTATCAGGATCTTTAAATTTTAGTATCCTTAGCTTTGGTCTAAGCCATATTGTTATAGGAATCCAAGGCAGAATTAAGGGTAGCCAGATATTAAAGATGTCTTCTTTAATAGGTAAAATTTCAGAGTTTATTGTAAATACCCATCGGAATAGTAAGGTAGCAATGGTAGTTCCAAAAGCAACGTAAATGAAGGTTGGAGCTATATGTTTGAATTTTGCAGTATAATTTTCCATTTGGCAGATAATGCAAGCTAACATTTCGCTATACGCAATTGCGTATATACAATATTGGTATCAACACTATGTTAGTCATTGATATCCCCAAGAATACCCCTTAGCCCTGATAGATACAAGCAAGCGGGTTTCTAATATCAAAGTACAGCCTATATATACCTAGATACCGGGGGCTATTCAGTGAAGTGTGTCGGGATTTATTCTTGACGTCTCCGAGTCTTCGGATTTGCTCCTGATGCCATCGGGAAGGAAACCGTGATGCTAAATACTGCCCTGTAGGCTGCAGAAAGGGGCTGTTTTTGTCTTTTCAAAAACCCGTGCAGGTTCGTCTCAAAGTCTGCACGGGTTTGACCTAAAGTCTGCGCAGGTTCAGAGCAAAGTCTGCGCAGGTTTGATCTAAAGTCTGCGCGGGTTCGGAGCAAAGTCTGCACGGGTTTTCTAGCAAACCTGTACAGGTTTAGCATAAAGTCACAGCAGGTTTGTGGCAAAGTATCAGTAGTTTTTTGGTAAAGCTTCGGTAGGTTTGGGACAAAGTCTGCGCAGACAGATCAAAAGAGGTGTAACTATAGAAGTCTGAAATCCATATTATACGTAGATGCCCCTTGAGCTCAACGAATTTAACAGTGTGTATGCCGCCCCTCTGACTCCTCTGGTCGTAGCGTCCGCTAAGACCCTTTTATAAAGTAGAGCGTCTGCTCGATGATAAGTAGCTTAACACCAAGCTCCCTTCCTCACCCGCCTTATGGTAGAAGAACCTATAATGTATGATCAAGCAAACTACTTGCCTGATACAGCCCAAACTAAGCCCTAGTTGTCTCTCTGAGGATCAAGTCCTGATGAATCACGATCTTTTCAGAGGTGAGTGTGTCCTCTTGTAGGAGTATGGATAGGAGTTTTTGTGTGGCGAGAGTCGCCATTTTGGGAGCGATCTGCTGTACGGTAGAGAGCTGCGGGTGCATGTAGGAGGCGATGGGTTCGTCGGAGAAGCCAAAGACGGAGACTTCTTCTGGGATTTTCTTGCCGAGTTTTAGGAGTACGTTTACTACGTTGTTGGCGACATAGTCGTTGAATACTGTCACGCCATCCAGTTGCGGATATTTTTTCAGCGTCTTGTTCAAAAAGGTCTCTATGCTTTGCGGATTCATTTCATAGTAGTGAATCAGTTGTTCGTCTATCGTACTGCCGTGATCCTTGATCGCATCCATGTAGCCATAGAGGCGGTTGTTGCTGTTGTTGAGGTGGATGCTGGCAGTGACGTGGGCGATGCATCGGCAGCCCTTATCGAGTAGGTGTTGGGTGGTTTGGTAGGAGGCACGGTAGTCATCGGCGATGATTTTGGGCACGGGCAAAAAGTTGAGAACCCTATCGAAAAACACCAAAGGGATTTCATGTTTGAGTAGGGACTCGAAATGACTATGCTGTTTAGTCTCTACACTGATCGCAGCGAGGACACCCTCTACACGCCGTTCGATGCAGGCTTGTACGGCCTTTTGTTCCTCTGCTTCGTTCTCCTGCGTGTTGAATAGCAAAAGTGTATAGCCTGCATCTGCCAGTATGATCTGTAGGGTTTCGATGATTTTGGCATAAAAGAAGATGGTGATGTCAGGGATGATGATGCCGATGAAGCGTGACTTGCCTTGGTTCATCATTTGTGCATTAGGGTTTTGTACATAGCCCAGTTCATCGGCGAGTTGCTGTACTTTTTGTTTTGTCACTTCACTGATACGGGGGTGGTTTCGTAGCGCTCTCGATACCGTAGTGTGCGAGAGATTGAGTTGTTTGGCTAGTTGCTTTAGCGTGACGTATTTGCCCATGATCCAAAGATAGGCTGCACAGGTGTGCGCAGCAACGGTTTGTGCTTCAATTCTAAGTGCAGCCAAATAGAGATCAGGATGACATCTCTGCGTTCTAACCTGAGGTTAATCCGATATTGCTCTGATAAGACAGGAGCTGTTGGTATCAGTATCTCCGAAAGCACGACCAGTTCAGGTGTAATTCACTATTCCTAGCGATTGCCTACCCCATGACATGTATTCATTTTTGTGTTGTTTGGAATAAGTGTAAATAGCGACGAATGAAACAAATTGTCTCCCTACCATCTATCATGACCATGGCGACTCATGGCGTCAGTGCCCAAACCAAAACAAACAATCTACAAAGAACCATTAGTAACGAAAAAGGGAAACCGCTATTCGGTATCAGTGTCGGGATCAAAGAGACATCCTATGGAGCATCGGCAGACACGGAAGGTAATTGCCTGATTAGCCATGTGACCAGTTGGTCAGCATACTTTGTTGATTTCTGGAGTGGGGTTTCATAGCCAATCCAAAAAAAACGAAGTATCCGCATTTTCTACAGCAGCATATACATTCACACTAAAAGAGAAAGTGCTGGACAGCAGTTCAGAGCCATGAATGATGACATCCATGTGGGGCTGATATTGGCCTTTTTTGCGGCACGGATTTCTGCCGGTTTACCTATCACAGGGCTATGGATATGGCTGGGAAAAAAGAGGAAGGCCGGAAGAGCTACTGAGCAGAAAGCACAACATAACTCAATGCCTAAAAATAGACCTGTAGTCAGCCGAAAGGTTGAAGAACTAGTAGAGGCAGAGTAGTGTCTTTATTAAGAAATGGTATCAAGACTTATCTAAATTTATTACCAAGAAATAAACTGATAATGTAGTATTGTATACATGAAAGTGAAAGACATGGAGCGTCCCTATGTTCGACGACAAACAAGCGGGGAGAGAATGGGTATACTGACGTTAATCGTACTACTGATGCTCGTATCATGGTCGTGCGTACCCAATACGAAAATAGTGCCCGTTGGAGAAGGCTGGGCAAGTAACTCGATCAATACGCCTGTGTTTAGGAAAAATTCTCTATATAGTTTCAAGGGCTACCAATACATCAGCTACTATGATGCCGAGAGTCACATGGTGATAGGGAAGAGGCGGCTGGGAACTGATGATTGGGAACTGAAAACCACGCGTTACAAGGGCAATACATCGGATGCGCACAATTCCATCAGTCTGATCGTGGATGGTGAGGGCTATCTTCATGTGAGCTGGGATCATCATAACTCCAAACTGAGATATATCAAATCCACAGCACCTGAAAAGCTGGAGTTCGGTGATGAGTTGTCCATGTTGGATCAGAAAGAGGAGGTCGTGTCTTATCCAGAGTTTTATGCCATGCCTAGTGGGGACTTGCTTTTCTTTTACAGAGATGGAGGGTCGGGAGATGGCAATTTGATTATCAACCGTTACGTTTTGGCAGATGCCCAATGGACAAGGCTGCAAGAGAATCTGATTAGTGGAGAAGGGCAAAGAAATGCCTATTGGCAAGCATGTGTAGGGCAGGATGGGTCAATTCATGTCTCATGGGTATGGCGAGAAAGTCCTGATGTGGCGAGCAACCATGACATGAACTATGCACAATCTACAGACGGAGGGCTTACTTGGCAAAAATCAGATGGAACAGGATATGATTTGCCTATCACACAGACTAGTGCAGAGTTGATTCATCCCATTCCTCAGAATAGCGAACTGATCAATCAGACATCCATGGCTACTGACCCGCAGGGGAATCCCGCCATCGTAAGCTACTGGAGGTCGGTAGGAAGTGATGTGCCTCAGTACCATGTTGTTTATCACCGTGATGACGTCTGGTATACTCATGATTTGGGATTTAGAAATGAGACCTTTAGCTTATCTGGTACTGGGACGAAATTTATTCCGATCTCCAGACCACAAATCGTTATGGATGATGAGTATGCCACGGTTGTTTTTAGAGATGCAGAGAGAGGAAATAAAGTGTCGATTGCTCGTGCGCCTATGGCTGACCTTGGTCAATGGAAATTACAGGATTTGACCGAAAGTGGTTATCCAGCCTGGGAGCCGACTTTAGATCCCAGTTTGTGGTTGCAAAATCAAGAGTTACATTTGTTTTTGCAAGATGTGATGCAAGTAGATGGGGAAGGAATGGCAGAGGCTGCAGCACAGATGGTACAGGTATTGGAGTGGGAAATATAACTAAGAAATAGCATGAATAGATTGATACTAATATTGGCAATGGCTGCTTTAGTGGCTTGCAAGAGACAAGAGAAACAAACAACGTTAGTGGGAAGTGCCACGACCATGACACCTGCCGAATTAGCCTCTAGTCATTACAAAAACATGATGAGTACTTTGGAGAAGGAAGATTTTCCTAGATCCTTCGAAAAAGACAAGTTGACCACCAGTAATTCGGAGTGGTGGTGTAGTGGCTTTTATCCAGGTACACTGTTGTATTTGTATGAAATCGATGGAGATACTGTATTGTTCAACGAGGCAAACCGCATGCTTGGCCTTCTTGAGAAGGAACAGTTCAACACAGGTACGCATGATTTAGGGTTTATGATGTTTTGTAGTTTTGGGAATGCCAATCGGTTGAATTCTAGCGCTGACTATAAGGAGGTATTGATCAATAGTGCCAAATCCCTGTCTAGCCGTTTTTCTCCAGAGGTAGGTTGTATTCGGTCCTGGGACTCAGGGGCCGATGACTACATCGTGATCATCGACAACATGATGAATCTTGAGTTGTTGTTTTGGGCGACCGAGGAGACAGGGGATAGTAGCTATTATGACATAGCTGTGACTCATGCGAATACTACACTAGCCAATCACTTCAGAGAAGACAACAGTAGCTATCACGTGGTTAACTATGCCCCAGATGGTAGTGGAGTCCAAGAGAAGAAAACTGCACAAGGTTTGAGCGATGATTCAGCTTGGGCGAGAGGCCAGGCATGGGGTCTGTATGGTTATACTGTTATGTTTAGAGCAACTGGGGATACGATATACCTTGATCAAGCCAACAAGATTGCAAAGTTCGTGATGAACCACCCCAATCTACCAGTGGATAAGGTTCCAGTTTGGGATTTTGATGCTGCTTCTGATGCGCCGCGCGATGCTTCCTCAGCAGCGATTATGGCTTCAGCACTTTTGGAGTTAGACAGCTATTCACCTGGTCAGGGCTACAATGCGCTAGCTAATGAAATGTTGACCAGCCTGTCTACCAACTACCTAGCAGACTTGGGTGCCAATGGTAATTTCCTGATTGAGCATTGCGTGGGGCATCTACCAGCTAATAGTGAAGTAGACGTTCCGTTGACATATGCTGATTACTACTTCATTGAAGCTATGCTGCGCGCAGGAAGGGTCGGGAATTGATTTGACGGGGCAGTGTTAGGTTTGGATGCCTTACTTTTGTTGAACTATTGATTGATATTGTTGTTGGTATGTTTTAAGTCTTTTATATAGGTATGAAATTTGCTTTGCTCTGGCAAATAAAATCTGATTCTATGAAATTTTTTACGATTCTAAAATTCGGGCTAGTTGTATTCGCTTTGCTAGTCGGTAATCTCTCGTTTTCCCAAAGTAAGATACAGCTCTCAGGCCAGACTATTGATGAAGAAGGGCTAGGTGTTCCATTCTCTAATATTGCCGTATTAGCGCTAGCAGATTCTTCCATAGTCAGTGGTACTGTGTCAGACTATGACGGCAACTATAGGATGACTGTCCCTGCGGGCAAATATCATATACGGTTGTCCTATATAGGATACAAGACCATGTTGTTGAACAATCAAGATTTGAGTACTGATTTGAACCTGGGGCAGGTAGTATTGCAGTCAGATGTGAAACGAATGGAGGAGGTAGTGATCGAATCTAGAAAATATGATGTAGAGGTTAGACCAGGCGTGAAAGCGTTCAATGTAGGCGCTTCTCCAGCCTCCGAGTCCAGCAATGCCCTCGATATGCTTCAAAACATCCCTTCGACATCCGTCGGGATAGATGATGAGGTTTCTTTTAGAGGGAGGCAAGTGGCCATTTTTATAGATGGCGTGGAGTCTGATGTGGCCAATATTTTGGAGCAAATTCCAGCGAGTGAAATAGAGTCTATCGAAGTGATTAGTACTCCATCTGCCAAATACGATGTGAAGAATGGAGAGAGCGTGATCAATGTCGTGCTGAAAAAAGGAAACAGACAAGGGACTTTTGCCAACGCAGCCTTAGGAGTAGGTAATGACAACTACAAAAGAGCCAATGCGAATGGAAAGTGGAGAAACAATCAGTTTGAAATAGGGGGCGGTACTAGCCAGAAGTGGGACAGTCGTTTGGATAATGGTGATAGCTACAGAACTAGTTATAGTGAAGATACAACACAGCAAGATCAATACTACGCTGGTCGCAATGATATGTATAATCAGTACTATCATTTCAAGACTCAATACAGGATGAATGAGGATAATTTGATTCAGTTAAATGCCTCATCTGGGATTAATAATTTCAATCCTGAAAAGGAGTTCGATGTAGAGTATACTAATGATGAGGTTTTGGATAGAACACTCGACCGATCTAGAAAGGGAGAGGACCAAAGGCACTGGTTTTGGGGGAATTTCTTGTTCAAACAGGCCTTTAGAGAAGGGAAGAGCGAGCTGCGCGCTAGAGTGAAATATGGCTATAGTGACAAGGATGATGAGTTCGTGTTTTTGGACAGTACATTCAACGCTGATGGGAGTTTTAGGGAAGTCAGTCGATTGGATCAGATCAATGATAAAATGACTGGGGATATCCGTCAAAGATACTCAGTGGATTACGAACATGGTTTAGGGGATAACTATAGAGTAGAAATAGGTGCAGCGTATTGGTTACGCAATTCAGAGCGTATCTACGACTATTCTACATATCACGAAAACAACGGGTGGGAGAAAGATACCAATCGATCCAACCAATACATCTATGCTGAAAAAGTATGGACAACTTATGGTCAATTCAATGGAACAGTGGTAGGATTAGAATCGCTGAGTTATAGCCTAGGTGTGCGCGCAGAACATACCTCGCTCGATCCACAAGCGGTAGGGATAGAAGAAAGTTATTTGAATCAATATTGGCGTTTGATGCCAAGCATACAGCTGGCTTACCAAATGGATGAAAGCCAGAGTCTGTCATTCAATTACTCCACGAAGAATAAAGCGCCGAACTACTATAGACTTAACCCTTTCGTGACCTACTATAGTCCTACAGCGATTAGCTATGGAAACCCTTACCTGAAGCCACAATCTATTAACGCTTTGGAATTGAGCCATGACAAGACATGGAATGGCGATCAAGTGTACTTGAGCAATAGTGTTTATTATAAGCAGGTGAAGGATGCAGATATTCGATACCGCTTTGAAGACGAAAACGAAATTGTCAATTTTACCTACACCAATGTGGACGCAGCAGCATCTTTGGGATGGGAGTTGATTGCTAATTTTCGTCCTATTGAGCAACTGAGAATCAATACAAGCATGAACCTCTCTAATGCAGCCTATACCACCTACAACAGTATGCAAGAACAACTAAGGAGGAGAGGTACTAACTTTTCTAGTAAGTCGAGTCTGGAGTATCAATTGCCCATGGGTTTTTCGACACAGCTCACTATGAATTATTTTTCTCAACAACTCACCGCTCAAGGCTACAACGAACCCTACTATTTTGCTGACTTTGTGATGAGACAAAAACTGCTTGATGATAAATTAAGTGTGAGTATGAAGTTTGCTGATTTGCTACATAGTTGGGAACGAAACAGTGTCGTAGATCAGTCTGATACTTTTGCCTCGGCGAACACTTATCAGCGCAACTCCGTGCGGTATTATCTGACGCTTTCTTATCGTTTTAGCAAATTGAAATGGGCATCGGATTCCTAAAGAGTTAAGCTGAGTAGGTATTAGAGGGTTGTTATGCTATACATAGCACCGCTGTGATGATAAATCAAAACGATTTAATCGCTAGACAAAAGGTAAAGTCTCTTTTGTCTAAACGCTGTATGCCCTATAGCCAGATTGAGTGTCTAGTAATTCAGTACTGTAGTTTAGAGAGCGGTAGCACAGTGAGTGATATCACAGACTACTGTGCATTCGAGTGTCCTGCTTACGCAGACAGCTATGTGTTCGTATGCCATGTAGCGGGTCTAACTGCTCCAGGAACGACACCATCGTTTGATGATGATGTCATGTATGAGGTCAACATCGATTCGGATGCTGACAATGTCGAGGATCAGGTGATTCAAGTATTTTTCAGAGATGGACAGGCGATTGCCTACGGGGTAGTCACAGCAGCTCAGACGGGTCTGAACAGTGAGATTATCGCTGGAGATACACGTATCGCAGCAGACATAGCTGTAGCCGTCTCTGATGTGTTTGGAGACGGCTTTTACACACTTCACTAAAGCTAGTCACCTGCGTTCGATTTTAACTTTCATTAAAACCGTTTCTGAAATGCATCAATTGTACTTTGTCTTCAAACCAGACAGGCCATGCTTCCGGTAGGTAAACGCTTCTTTTTTCATTGCCAAAAAAGGAAGCAAAAAGGCTAGAAAATTATAAACTCGCTATCGCTCAGACAGTGTAATTTTCAAAAACCTTGAATTAAGAAGATGATTTATATCCTTCATTAATCGAACTCAGGTTCTTAGAGTCTATTTTGATGCATAGATAGCTTTGCTACAGCAGGCTTGATCTTCCATGGAACTATTATTTATAATCAAAACCCTATACCATATAGGTGTTATATATTCCGCTTATGGAAAAACTGAAGCAGAAACCTATCTAAAAGAAGCGAGAGAAGCGTCTTTTGAACTGGGGCCTCAGCTCACACATAAAATCGATAATCAAATAGCCAACCTATAGTATTTTTGCACCATGACGAAACGGACATATATCCTTCTAGTAGTAATCTATCTATTGGCTACTGTAGAGGCTTTAGCTTCTGACCAGTTGTACAATGGTACGGTTAGAGACGAGAAAGGCAAAGCACTACCAGGAGCGACAATCCTCAGTGATTTAGGTGAGGGAGTCGTCACAGACCCTTTCGGGAAGTTCAAAATCAAAATCAGTGATGAAGCGAAGTATCTGACCGTGTCATTCATAGGATATGAAATGCAGCAGGTCGCCTTAGTGGATCAGACAAACGATCCGCTCGTGATCACGATGCAGCCCAGCAGTATTAGCTTATCTAATGTTGTGATTACACCTGATGATACGGAGATTATCCATAGCCTTTCACAGTATGATCTAGCGGTGCGTCCGATCAATAATTCGCAAGAGATTTTGCGTTATGTACCAGGATTGTTCATAGGACAGCATGCCGGAGGTGGTAAGGCAGAACAGATATTTTTGAGAGGGTTCGATATAGATCATGGTACAGATATTTCTATATCGGTAGATGGTATGCCTGTCAATATGCCATCCCATGCACATGGGCAGGGCTATTCAGATTTGCATTTTCTCATTCCGGAGACAATACAGCGTGTTGATTTCAACAAAGGACCTCATTATGCAGAGTATGGTGATTTTACCACGGCGGGTTATGTGTCGTTCAAGACGCGAGATGCAGTCGATCACAACACGATCAAAGTAGAAGGAGGACAGTATGGTACATTTAGGACGGTCGGAATGTTCAATCTTTTGGGGACTCCAGAAAGTGACGAAGATGATCAATTGTTCGTAGCAGGAGAGGTGTTCGGTTCAGATGGCTATTTTGAGAGTAGTCAGGGGTTTAGGCGGTACAACGTCATGGCTAAATACAAGAGTCAGTGGAACCCAAACACTTTGTTTACAGCGACTGCATCCACTTTTTATAGCAAATGGACAGCTTCTGGTCAAATCCCAGTGAGGGCTGTGGAGAGTGGGCAAATCACTAGATATGGCGCGATAGATGATACTGAGGGGGGAGAAACCGCTAGAACTAACTTGAATCTACAGTTGGTGCAGGACTTAAAAGGAGCGACATGGAGCAATCAGCTGTACTATAGTCGATATGATTTTAATCTAGTGTCCAATTTTACCTTCTTCCTCAATGATCCCGTCAATGGAGATCAAATCACCCAAAGCGAAACGAGAGATATTATCGGATACAAAAGTGAATACAAACGAAGCGATTATCTCGGGTCTATCCAACTGCAGTCCAAAGCTGGCGCAACTATGCGCTATGATCATGTGGATGATATCCGTCTGTCACGCACCAAAGATCGTCAGGAGGTACTGTCTGATATTGCACGAGGTGATGTGAATCAGAGTAACGTGAGTGCTTACATAGGGGAGTCCATAGCACTTTTGCCACAGTTGGTACTGGATGCGGAGTTGCGCTATGATCACTTGTTTTTTAATTATGCCAATAGGTTGGATGCGACTGATCGCACAGAGGATAAGGGAACCTGGAGTCCAAAGGCTCGACTAAACTATCAGCTATCTCCTAACCTGAGCTTTTTTGTGAAGGCAGGTACAGGGTTTCACTCTAATGACACACGTGTGGTTGTGGCACAGAGTGGTGAGGAAATATTGCCGAAGGCCTATGGTCAGGATATTGGTATGTTTTATAAGCCCGCTTCGTGGCTGGCTATCAATCTGACGACTTGGAATCTGGACTTGGATCAGGAATTTGTTTATGTAGGTGACGAAGGAGTGGTCGAAGCAGGAGGAAAAACGAACCGTAAGGGGGTAGACTTATCAGTACGTGCGGAACTGACCTCATGGTTGTTTGCGGATGTGGATTTGAACTACACCAAAGCACGATCGATAGACGAACCCGAAGCTGCACAGTATATACCGTTGGCGCCAGTATTCACGAGTATAGGGGGGCTGAGTTTCGATTTTGAACAGGGATGGAATGGGAGTGTTCGCTACCGCTATCTCGGTGATCGAGCAGCCAATGAAGATCGCAGCGTGATCGCTGAGGGCTACTTCATCATGGATGCGGTTGTTAACTATACTCAGCCCAAATATCAGGTAAGTTTGACTGTAGAAAACCTCCTCAACCAAGAGTGGAAGGAGACGCAGTTCCTGACTGAGTCACGCTTAGAAGATGAACCTGCGCCAGTGGAGGAGATTCACTTTACGCCAGGTACGCCATTCTTTGCTAAACTTGGCTTTAGTTACTTTTTCTAAAAAGTACTCTATGTATGGTATTGGTGAGAGTCATGATCTCTAGTTTTGCGAAAATCCTTATTACATGAATACATTCGCAGCGCTCAATCTCAACAAAGCCATGCTTCGTGCCATCGAAGACTTGGGTTTCGATACACCTACCCCGATACAGCAGGAAGCTTTTCCGGTCATCTCATCAGGATCAGATGTGATTGGGATATCGCAGACAGGTACAGGTAAGACCTTTGCTTATATGCTGCCGCTGCTACAGCAGCTCAAATTCTCCAAGGAGAAGAATCCACGTATTTTAATATTGGTGCCTACTCGTGAACTAGTGGTGCAGGTAGTTGAGCAGGTCAAGTCTTATTCGGCCTACATGACGCTAAGGGTTTTGGGAGTATTTGGGGAGTCTAATATCAAACTACAGCGGGCAGCACTGGCCGATGGGCAGGATGTAATCGTTGCTACACCTGGTCGCCTATATGATTTGATCGTAGATCGTTCGCTACAGCCTAGGGATTTGAACAAAGTGGTGATAGACGAAGTGGATGTGATGTTGGATTTAGGATTTCGCACGCAACTCACCAACCTCTTCGAGTTGTTGCCCAACAAGCGACAGAATATCATGTTCTCAGCGACGATGACCGATGATGTGGATGACTTGATCGAAGATTATTTCACTACGCCAGAGCGCATCGCTATAGCGGTCAGTGGTACTCCGTTAGAAAATATTCAACAGACGGCCTATCCAGTCAAGAACTTTCTCACGAAAGCTAGACTGCTCAATGACCTGATTTCAGATCACCAAACCTTTCATAAAGTCTTGGTCTTTGTGTCTCACAAAAAATTGGCAGATCGGCTCTTTGATTTGGTAGAGGAAGCCTACGGGTCATCGGTATGTATCATTCATTCTAATAAGACGCAGAATTATCGTTTACGCTCGGTGCAGGAGTTTGACGAAGGTAGCAAGCGCATCCTGATTGCTACAGATGTGATTGCCAGAGGTTTGGACTTAGATAAGATATCGCATGTCATCAACTATGACGTACCGAGCTATCCCGAAAACTACATGCATCGAATTGGTAGGACAGGGCGAGCTGCAGAGCAAGGGAAGACGATACTGTTTTTTACAGAGAAGGAAGAAGCGCAAAAGGAAGCGATTGAATCATTGATGGATTACAAAATTCCGTTGCTAGATTTTCCAGAGGAGGTAGAGGTGACTGATCAGTTGATCCCTGAGGAACGTACACGGGTACGAGAGAGTAACTATAACCGCAATACCAAGCCTAAGGAGGTAGTGGAGGATGCCGAAAAGCTAGAAAAAAACCAGAAGGTAAACCTCGGAGGCTCTTACAAACGTAAGCTTGCCTCCAAGCACAAAAAGCCTCGAACCCGAGGCGACAAGAACCAAAACAAGAAAAAGAGATAGATTCAGCTCGTCTCTAGGAAACTCAAACCGACAGGTTGATAGAGCATCCATCCAGTGATGCTGTAGCGATCATGATGGGTAATCATCACCTCATGCTCTAGCACATCGCTCTTGAACATGACCATACGGCCAAAAGTCGGCATTATCGTTTCTTCTTTGCCTCCATCTAGGAAGAGTTTGAGTTGACCGCCGTATGCTGGGTGCCATTCCTCATTGAGGTATAGGATCATCGATATGAGGCGGTTGTTTCTCCCTTGAAACTGGTCTAGATGACGCTTATAGAAAGCTCCCTCAGGGTAGTGTGCAAAGTGAAATTCATAGCCTGAGAGGCTAAGGTAGCAGTACCTGTTTAAGTTTTGTTTGATTTCATCCGCGAGATCGAAAAAAGTATGGATACGCTGATCCGCCATGTCTTTATCGAGCCACAGGATTTCATCGCCACGCACACTGCGGTCGACTTGTTTTTGATTCAAAGTACCGATCGCAGCTTTACGCAACGCTTCGGCTTCTACTCTTTCGTCAAAACTTGTTTTTAGATCCAAAAGAATCTGTTTGGGCAATATATGATCGATGACCACATAATGATTTTCTGACAATGCATCGACCCAGCCGACCCAGTTGTCCTCGCTAAAAAATGAATTCAATGAACAAAATTTTGCGAATGTAGCCTATCGAAAGATAACTAGAAGAACAAATACATATTATAATCATAATTATAGGCTGAGTCCAAATTGATCATTTTATGATTCATTGCTTTATGTAGTTTTATTCATCTGTAATTACTGGTTGTTAATCGAAAAAAAGCCGATTTTGATCTAAAAGAGATGTGCTCGTGTTGATATTTTGAGCATATTGTGTATAGCTGATGTTTTTAAGAAAATATTAGAAATTTAATAAAATCAAATTGTTCAATGTTAGTATTTTCGCCCATCAATCTTGATTGATTAGGGATTGATGAGGTCATTAACAAGTTATGAGAAAACCGAGTTCAATTTTTCTTTTATTGGTTACGTTGTTATTGTCGTCTTCTATTTTAATGGCTCAGGAAGTTTCTAAAAATGAGGCAGAGTCATTGTTAGAAAAAACCAACTACAATAAGAAGAGAGGGAACTTAGAAGGTGCCTTAGGCTATGGTTTGCTTGGTCTGGATCAGGCAGAGTCCATCAACGATGAAAGCCTCATATTTGAATTCAAAACTATTCTAGGTGAGATATATCAGTCTCGTAGAGATTACAAAAAATCCATTAACTACTTCTTAAGCATTGTATTGAGTGCCAAGCGAACGGGTAATCAAGAGCATTTGGCCAAAGGTTATTATAATCTAGCGAGCACTTACTCCAGTATGGGTGCTTATAATAAGGCCAGTGATTATTACTATCAAGTATCGGTGATCTATGATAAATTGGGAGTAAAGCAAGGAAAGGCAAATGCCTTAGAGGCTCTAGGGATGAACTATGTAGAGTCAAATCAAACGACAAAGGCCATAGATACCTACGAACGCCTATTGAAAATGGCTTTGAGTGACAAGCTCTATTCTTATGTAGGCAGGGCACAGGAGCAACTCTTTAATCAGTATCAGATCTTAGGAAACACACCACAAGCACTAAAATATGGGTTGTCCTTTTATGAAAGGATAAAAGATCGCGGAAATGATAGACAAATAGCTGAAGCAGCTGATCTCTTGGCGGGGCAATATATAAAGGCTGGTGAGGTAAAAAGTGGATTGAAATATGCCAATATCGCTGTACAGAAAAATCAAAACAAGATAGAGTATTTAGATAATCAAGCCATTGCACTGGCACAAAGTAATGAGTACCAAAGAGCAATGTCTGTGGTAGATGAGGCAATTCAAAGAAGTGAAAAGTTGCGTCGTTCTGAAGATGTGGCACGCTACTATAATCTAAAGGCCAAGATCGCCAATGATAAAGGCGAATATAAGATAGCTATCAACGCCCTAACTAAAGCAGAGGAGATAGCAGTAAGTAAAAATATAAAGTCTGTCTTGTTATCAACCTATGAAATCTACGTTCAGAACTACAAAAAGCGTGGAATGGATAGCCAGTATGAAGACTATCAAAAACTATATAATGATGTAAAACTGCAAGTAGGAGAAGTGGAAAGTAGAAGGTCAAAGGTGTCTGTATCTAAAGAGAATCTAGCAGAGAGTTATGAGCAAGAGGCGCGTGCAGAAATATCGAGTTCTGAAAATCAAAAATTGGCTAAAGAAAGGGAAAGACTCAGGTCAGAGCAAAAACTCAAAGAGCTACAGTTGATAGAGCAGCGCAGTAAGTTGCAAGAGGCTGAATTACAGCAAATTGAATTAGAAGCGCAAAAGGCTCGACAAGACATGTTGCTTGTGGAACAAGCTGCTACAGCTAAACTCAATCAAGAGCAGCTGGAGCGACTACAGCTAGAAGCAGAAATGACGAGACTCGCTGAAGCCGAGCGTCAGAAAGAGCGAGATATTCTACAGAAGGAAAGCCAGATACTTCAGCAGCAGATAGAATTTGAAGCGAAGCAGTCTAAACAGGCTAAGTTGTTGCAGTATATAGTGATCATTGGCTCTGTTGTGATATTGTCCATTTTGGCAATTGCTTTTTTTAGAACTTACAATACAGGTAAGACCATTAAGGAACAGAATCGTAATTTGGCAGAGCAGCAAAAAACTATTTTGAATCGAAATATTCAACTTAAGAAGAGTTCTGAGGCGATGCTTGCGATGAATAACAAACTCAAAAAGGCACATGTGAACCTGAAGGTTTTACTGAAAAAAGAACAGTCGACGAGAGAAGAATTGGAGAAAGCCAATAAGGAGATTAAGAATACTCAGGTACATTTGGTGCAAGCAGAGAAAATGTCTTCACTGGGTCTATTGACAGCAGGGATTGCTCATGAGATTAATAACCCAATTAACTTTGTGTCCAGTGGTGCACAATCATTACTGAGGAACTTTGAAGAGATCAAAAACTATATTGAGAATTATCAGAAAGTGATAGCACTAGATAATATAGATGAGATTAAGAAATACCGTACGATCTTGCAGGAAGATGAAGAAGGGTTGATCGAACTACAAAACGGAAGTGAAGAACTCCTGGCAGACGTCAACTACGGAATATCTAGAATTACCGAAATCGTCAATGGCTTACGATCATTCTCTAGGCATGATGAGGCAGAGGTGAAAGATGCAGATATTAACGA
The DNA here is from genome assembly GCF_900142205.1 of Reichenbachiella agariperforans. Classification (GTDB taxonomy): domain Bacteria; phylum Bacteroidota; class Bacteroidia; order Cytophagales; family Cyclobacteriaceae; genus Reichenbachiella; species Reichenbachiella agariperforans. Next base: position 593,106 of record NZ_FRAA01000001.1, on the reverse strand, counting down.
AAGCTTTTCATCTGCATTATTGATTCTTAAAAATAAGTATAAAAATAAGGCTAAGATTGTACAAAACCTGGATGAAAATATTCCTCAAATTCAGTGTTTCCCAGGGCAGCTAAATCAGGTTTTTGTTAACCTTGTCAACAATGCACTAGATGCCTTGGAAGGCGATGATGGAGAGATAACCATCTCTACCAAAGATATAGACGAGAACGCCATCGAAATTAGTATTCAAGATAATGGGACAGGAATGACCGAAGAGGTGAGAGAAAAGATATTTGATCCATTTTTTACCACCAAAGACATTGGTAAAGGAACAGGCCTTGGTCTGTCTATCTCACATGGTATTATAGAAAAGCATAATGGTACAATCAAAGTAGAAAGTGAAGTGGGTAAGGGTACGACATTTATTATTAGATTACCAAAAAAATTAGAGCTAGGGGAGCGAGTGCTCGAAGGACAATTAAGTTAGGCTAGAGAAGAGATATGGAATTGATATTACAACGTCCGCAAAAGAAGGAGGCAGTCAAAAAATACACAGTACTGTACGTGGATGATGAACCAGTGAATCTTAGGATTTTTCAACACGCATTCAAACGTGATTATAATGTCCTTACCGTAGATAATGGGATGGAAGCGCTAGAAATGCTTAAAGAACAGAAGGTGGATTTGGTAATTACGGACCAGCAGATGCCACGTATGTCTGGAGTTGACTTGCTAGCACAGGTTGTACCTAAGTATCCTGATATTGTCAGGATGATTATGACAGGTTTTAGTGATATTGGAGCGATTATCCGTGCAGTGAATGAGTTTGGGTTGGATAAGTATCTTGTTAAGCCGTGGGATAGAGACCAGCTTAAGGCAGAGTTTGATAAAGCACTAAAAAAACGTGAAGAAGAGGCTGTTAAGCCCAAAGGTGATGATATAGCAGATTCAGTCATTCGATTGAATAATACGATTTTACCAAGTTCAGAGGATTTGAAAGCACTCATAGATGATAGTTTTATCATCTATGATAACAATGTTGAAAACCCATATGGTTTTTGGTTTGGAGAGAAAAATCAAAAAACTACAGTGGCTTTTTTTAATGCCAATGAAGCCAAAGGACTTTCTATTGCACTGAAATCTTATGTAAGCATGGTGCTTTCAGAGATTGTCTATAAAGGTACAGAAGTAGAAACATCCTTGATCCTAAAACAAGTTCTGTCCAGAGTAAAAACGAAGTTCGCCGATGCTGCAGATTTGTTGCCTTCATTTGATTTGTCAATAGCTATACTTGATACCCAAAACAAGACCGTTGAGTACAGTGGAGTCAATCAGAGTATTTACTACTTTGATGACAATCAAAAATTGAAAATGCTTAGCGGTGATAAGGAGACCTTTAACCTAGTAGATAATGGTATTCCTGATGTAAAGACTTTGGAAGTGTCTGGTGTGACGGAAGTATATTTTATTTCTAAAAACATGGTCAATCAAATCATACCATCGAACAATTCATCTACAGAAGGGGTGTCTTTTTTGCAGTTTATGCGTGGTATGATAGGCAAAAAGATGTCCGAACAGTCTGTACTAATTACTGAGCAATTGACTGGCGATAAAGCCAAGTGCATGCTGGGAATCCATTTGTAAAACATAAGTATTGTCTTTGTAGTGATTTAGAAAAAAGGCAATTATTAGTACCTTAGTAAGGTAAAAGTACAACTCGTAAATATGACCAATAACTTAACCTGTGTTCTCTTTGGTCTGCTATTTTGTGTGTTAGTATCTTTAGATTCCGTGGGGCAGATTAAAACACATGCGGAGGCTGAGATTGAAGTGGGCGAAACAATGCAGCAATACCTCATAGAGAATCATGTAGATGAAATCGAAAATATGATTCATAAACTGGCGAACTCTAAGCCATTTATAGATCAGTTCGTCGAGCAGGAGAGACGTCACGAAGTTGATGTAAGCAAAATCAAAAGAAAGGATATTGAAATTGGTAGGGATGTAGATGTGTCTGTAAAGCATATCACAGAACATCAGACGTTTACGATGGTCATGGTGCCTATTAGTATCTATAGTTTGGCGATTTATGATACATTATTATTTTCAGTCATAGAGGTGTCAGATGAGTGGATACGAAGAGAATTCCCTTATGAAGACATTGAGAATGACTCGATAAAATCTGCGCTGTTGTCTCTCAAAAACCATGAGTTATTAGCCAATCATCTGTATTCACAAGCACTCCAGCTATCGCATTCGGATTTGGGTAAAGTAAAGGTGGAATTGAAAGAATCATACATCTCTGCAAATAGTATTCAAGAGCATGTATCTAAACTCGACTCAGATGAACGCGATCAAGTGAGAAGCCACTGGGGCTTGTTAAAAAAGGCCTTTACCCATGTAGTGGACCTTAATGTAGAGTTCAATATTTATGTATTCGGCTTTAATGACATGGAGGTAGATGTTAGCAATAAACGTGGAAATTACTCTGTCAAAATCACACCTGAAAACATTTTTCAACGGCATCACTTTCAAGAAGAGTAGAGATGAGTACATCTGTTTTATTTCCTAAATGTAATTGTTTTGCCAACTTTTGATAGTCTAGTTGTCCATTCGGTGATATGATATGCACTGTTCATTAAGGTGAAATAAGTTATTTTTCGATTCTCGTACTAGAGGCTCTTTGAATCAGCTCAGTCTTGAGTTTGATGATGTTGGAGGATTCTATTATAGAATCTTTTTTGTCGCTAAGCAGTTGTCTAGCTGCTATTTCTCCCATTTCCCGAGCAGGATGATTGATGGTGGATAGTGCAGGGTCGATGATAGTAGAGATAGGGTCATTGTTGAATCCTACTACGGCGAGTTCTTCTGGGATTTTGATCCCCAGCTCTTTGGCGCACTGGATGACACTAACAGCTGTGGTATCGTTAGCTGTGAAGATTCCGTCAGGGCGAGGGTTTTGTTTGAGTAGTGTTTTGGCGGATTGATAACCCTCTTCTGCTGAGAGTTGTTTTAGTTCTATAATGCGCTTTTTCTCTACAATGAATCCGTTTTCTAAGAGTGCTTTTTCATAGCCTTTTCGTCGATTGAGGTAGACGTTTCGGTGCTGTGCTCCAGCGAGATGAGCGATGCGTTTGCAGCCTTGGTCGATGAGGTGCTGGGTTGCGATCTGAGCAGACTGCGTATTGTCTATTACGACGAGATCAGTATCTAGGCTTTCGGTGACTCTATCCACGAATACTAGTGGGATGTCTTTGTCTTTGAAGGGTAGGAAATGATCGTAATTGTTTGTTTCCATAGCGAGAGATACGATGATGCCATCTACACGGTAGTTGAAAAGTAGTTTTGCATTTTCCTTTTCTAGTTTGATTTTGTCGTGTGATTGGGTGAATATGACATGATAACCTTTCGCTTTCGCTTCTGACTCTATGCCACTGATGAGCGTAGAGATAAATGGTCGGTCTACACGAGGAACAATGACGCCTATGGTGTTCGTTTTTTGCGTACGTAGATTGGCTGCTACTCTATTAGGACGGTAGCCCATTTGTGTTGCCTTCTTTTCTACTTTTTTGATGGTTTCCTTGCCTATGCTTTTGTGTTTTTTGAGGGCTCTAGATACGGTCGAAGGAGAGACATTGAGCGCACTAGCTATGTCGTATATGGTAACCTCTTTACTTTTTTTCATTCTTAGCTGTCCTTGCTTAGTCCTTTTTATAGGCTAAAGGTAGGTTGACTTTTTATTTATCACAATTTACATTGGTTATATGAAATATTATGCAATCGATTGCGTGTAATTAAAATTCTCCATACATTTGAATATTCCCAAGGACTATGGGAGCATTGTGATGGCATGGTATGAATTAAATAGTGACTGAGTCATTTATATGGTCTTTTGGTGTGTTTTGGGTAAAACTTAAATCAAACTTTATTATATGAATCATGATTACAAGACTAAGTAACTATTCTTATCGATTGCTTAAATTTTATGCAATCAGTTGTTTGCTTGTTTTTGGCAGTCTAGTCGCTGTGGCGCAGGATGTTAAAATAAGCGGTAAAGTCGTTGAAGAGGGAAGTGGAGAACCACTACCTGGGGTGAGTATCCTAGTTAAAGGAACAGCGACAGGAGTTGTCACCGATTTTGACGGTGCGTATAGTATTAGTGTTCCTGCTGATGCTACATTAATTTATAGTTTTATTGGGTATTTGAAGCAAGAGGTCAGTGTAAATGGTCGGTCCGTTGTGGATGTAAGTTTGCCTCTAGATGTTCAGGCGCTGGAAGAGGTGGTGGTTGTAGGTTATGGTGCTGTTCAGAGGAAAGAAGCAGTAACTGGATCCGTTGCTTCTATTGGCGGAGATGAAATGAGGGAGGTTCCGTCAGCTAACATCACAGACGCCTTGCAAGGACGATTGCCGGGTGTTGACATGACGCAGACTTCTTCTAGACCAGGAGCGACGATGCAAATTAGAATTAGAGGTACAAGATCGTTGTCTGCTAGTAATGATCCATTGGTCGTATTGGATGGAATACCATTTGCTGGATCTATTAGTGATATTGACCCGAATAGTATCAAGAGTGTCGATATTCTCAAAGATGCTTCTGCTACGGCTATTTACGGCTCTAGAGGTGCTAATGGGGTGATTCTCGTAACGACCAAAAGAGGTAGGAAAGGGCAAGAAGCGGTCGTTTCATATAATGCTTTTCATGGTGTGAAAACTTTGTTCTCAGACTATCCGATGATGGATGGACCGGAGTTTGCGGCTATGAGAGCAGAGGCAATTCGCACCGTAGACGAATTAGGCAGAGGGGCAACTTATCCTAACTCTTCAGACGAATTTGATGATATCAATACAGATTGGCAGGATTTGCTATACCAAACAGGTAAAGTAATGAGCCATGATGTGAGTGTTGCCAAAGGTTCTGAAACTGGAAATTATTCCTTTGGTTTGGGCTACTACAAGGATGAAGGAGTCGTGCCGACTAATCAATATTCTCGCTTTTCGTTGCGTGCAGCTGTAGATCAGAATGTCGGTGAGTATTTTCGCTTCGGGTTAACGTCTAACAACAGTTATGGTGTAACTGAGGGGAATCAAGTAGGAGTGGCCGATGCGTTGGGTTCTTCGCCATTGTCTAGCCCCTATGATGATCAAGGAAACTTGAAAAGAGCCTCACAGGCTTCACAAGATATCTATAAAGTATGGACAAAGGAATCCATCGAAGATGCACAGGATGTGTGGTTGAGCGAAACCAAAACTTTTGGTACGTATAATAACATATATGGGGAAGTAGAGGCTCCTTGGGTGAAAGGATTGAAATATCGCTTGAACTTAGGGATGAACTATCGCAATTCACAGGGAGGAAGTTTTACGGGGATTGGTGTGACCAGTGCCTCGGACCCTAATGCGCCTTCATCTGCATCTATTAGTAGTGCAGTGACCACTAGTTGGGTTGTGGAAAATATTCTTTCTTATGATCGTACATTTGCAGAGAAGCATTCATTAAATATTCTTGCTCTGTATTCTAATCAACAAGAAAAATACAATAGCTCACGAATCGTAGCAAATGACTTACCTGCTGATCATTTTCAGTATTATAACCTTGGCTATGCTGAGGGGGAAATAATTATTAACCCTGACGAGCAAAATTACTCCGTTTGGGGGTTGAGATCATGGATGGGGCGTCTGATGTATGCCTATGATAATCGTTATATGCTTAGTGCCACTTTGAGATCAGACGGTTCGTCGAGGCTCTCGCCAGGTAATAAATGGCATACTTATCCAGCTGTCTCTGCGGGTTGGAATATTGCTAATGAGTCATTTATGCAAGGGGTTTCTCAGATCAATATGCTGAAACTAAGAGTAGGATATGGTGAAACATCTAATCAGGCGATAGACCCGTATTCTACACTTGGTAGATTAGGTACTCGGTTCTATAACTTTGGTGACAATGGTGATGAAAGTTATTCGACAGGTTATATTTTGTCTGAGTTGCCTAATACGGACTTAGGATGGGAGTACACACAAACTTGGAATTTCGGTTTAGATTTTGGATTGTTTCAGGGACGATTGAATGGTACAGTTGAATACTACAAACAACATACAAAAGATATTCTGCTAAGTGTTGATTTGCCAAGTACAGCGGGGGTAGGAAGTTTTGTGTCTAACGTAGGAGAGACAGAGAATAAAGGGATTGAACTATCTCTAAGTGGTGTAATTATCGACAACCTGGATGGTTTTACATGGGAAGCAGGTTTCAACCTTTATGCCAATCGAAATGAGCTGGTGTCTTTGACTTCTGGACAAGAAGAAAATGTAGGTAACTGGTGGTTTGTAGGTCAGCCGATCAATGTAATATATGATTACAAAAGGACAGGTCTTTGGCAAGAAGGAGATGAACATATGGATATCCTAGAGCCAGGAGGCAATCCAGGGATGGTTAAAGTTGAGTACACTGGGGAATACAATTCAGATGGCACTCCAGTGAGACCTATTGGTGCTGAAGACAGACAGGTCCTTAATTTTAATCCTGATTGGCAAGGTGGTTTTAATACACGTTTGTCTTACAAAGGGATTGACTTGAGCATCGTTGGAGCTTTTAAAAAGGGAGGTACAGTGATCTCCACGTTATACGGTACATCCAGTTATCTCAATCTATTGAGTGGTCGCCACAACAACGTGGATGTGGACTACTGGACACCTGAAAATACGGATGCTAAATATCCAAGACCTGGAGGGTTAACCGCTGGGGATAACCCCAAATATGGTAGTACTTTAGCCTACTTTGACGCATCGTATCTGAAGATTAGAACGATCTCTTTGGGTTATAATTTTGGAGGTAACTGGCTTGATAAAGCGGGTATTAGCAAATTGAGAGTGTATGCTACAGCACAGAATCCATTGGTGATGTTCTCGCCATACCATAAGGAATCAGGCATGGATCCTGAGTCTAACTCCTATGGGGACGAAAATCAAGCAGTGACGACTGATATTCAGGAGCGATTGCCAGTTATTGGTACAAATGCTCCTGCTACACGCACGTATTTACTCGGAATTAATCTGACATTTTAACGATTGTAATCATGCAAAGATTTAATAAAACAATATTAGTAGCCTTTTTAGGCTTGCTTTTGACCGCAGGGTGCAACGACATTCTGGAAGAGACTACTCGTGAACGATTTGAGCCAGGCTTTTTCAAAACAGAAGAAGGAGTTGTGGGTGGTTTGACGGGACTTTATGCTAATCTGAGAAGAGTTTACGGACAGCCATATTATTATAACGCTACCGAAACGGGTACGGATGAGTACACTTATGGTTCACAGGCCGATGGGAATTTTCAGGCGGCCGATTTGTCTGGTTTAGGGATTCCTGATGCTCAAAATAGCCGTTTTGATGTGCTATGGAACGAGTCTTATTCGGCGATCAACTCCGCCAGTGCAATCATAGCCAATGGCACAGAAGCTGCCATGCCTGATGAGTTAATTGCCGAAGCAAGGTTCTTTCGAGCTTATGGTTACGCTCTATTGGTTCAAACCTTTGGTGGTGTTCCTTTAGATTTGGGAGGTGGAGAATTGGAATTTAATACAGCTCCTAGTCTTAAATCTGTGAGAAATACAGTGCCTGAGGTTTATACCAGAGGAGTGTTTCCAGATTTGGAACAAGCAGTAGAGGATTTGCCTGATAACCCACGTGTGATAGGAGGGGTGACCAAAAACGTAGCAAGACTCATTTTGTCTAAAGCCTATTTGACCTATGCGTGGTGGTTAGAGAATCCTAATAACATCCCTACGTATCCCGAGACAGATCGAACAGATCCTGATGGTATGTCTGCTACGCAGTATTATCAATTAGCGTATGATGTAGCGACAGCAGGTATTGACAATCCTGGGCCATATTCGTTGCAACCTACATATTATGATGTCAACTTAGCTCAGAACGATCGCAATAGTGAAATCATGCTATGGGCTGATCATACAGAGTATAGTGCCAAATACAATGAGGGTAACGTAACTGGCTGGAATGGTGGTGATGCACAGAATCAGTCTGTTTGGATGGTAACATGTTATTTCCATATAACCAAAGCAAGTTCTGACCCCGCGACTTGGAGTCCTGTGGATGCATTCTTTAGAACTGTACAAGCTGGGCAGGCGTATAGCCGTCAGTGGTCACGTATGGCTCCTTCAATTGGTGTCTTTACCAATACATTTGCAGATAAGACGACTGATTCTCGATTTGATGGTACATTCACCAGTGTGTATCGTGCTACTTGGAACTACAACACTAGTCGCACTGAGACCGAACTCTATGGAGCTAATTTTTTACCAATAGCACCCAATGAGCCTGTGCTTTCATTTATTCCGAGTGATCCAGGAGGGATTCTCTATGATGACACATACAATGATGGAACAGAGGCAGGTTATTTACCTGGACGGGCTGATTTTGTGGTACCAATAGATAAGATTTCCAGAGGTGTTTTTCCTGGGCTTTGGAAATTGGGTCCCTATCGTCAAGGAAAAGATTACAATGATGACAAAGTATCCTCATCGCGTCCTTATAACATCTTGAAATTTTCTGAATTGTATTTTGTGGCTGCTGAAGCGGCTGTCAAAGGTGCATCAGGAATATACACGGCGAGACAATTGATCAATGTGATTAGAGGGCGTGCAGGTATGTGGAGATATGATGTGTCTCAGGATATGGAGAGAATCGAGGATAATAGTGCTGCTATGCAAGCTGCTACTCCAGCGACTATTGATATTAACTATATTCTGGATGAGCGTTCTCGTGAATACTTCGGGGAGGGGTATCGTTGGTTTGATCTAGCACGTACCCAGAAGTGGGAAGAGTATGCTGGAACCTATCAGATATCGCCAACTGTAGGAGATACTCCTGCAACTGTAAATCGAGAGATTGAGCCTTACATGTATTTGCGCCCAATACCACAAGGACAGCTGGACAGGATGGATGGAGATGAAGCATATAAGGATAACTACCAAAACCCTGGGTATGAATAAAATAAATAATAGTAAATAGTGTTTCACCCTCCTGATTTCTTATTTAAAGTCTCAGGAGGGTGTTTTGTTAATATTTGATAGCTGGTAAAATGATGACGTCTTATGTTTAGGAAGACAATCAAAAGTGGCATATTGTGAAGTGATAATGACTGTGGAAATAAATTACCCATTTAATTGAAAGATAAATGACTACTATTACAAAATATCAAACCTTTCTGACCAATCTCTTTTTTAGTGTATTTACGCTATTGTTAATTGTTTCTTCGGACGCTAGGGCCATTCAAATGGCAAGCAACGATGACTTTGATAAGGTGAACGTCATCCCAACTGACACACCATTTCCCGAGGCATCGTTCTTAACCACCCAAAAGGGGAAAAATCATTTTCCCCTCATCATGAAGGGAACACCAGCCACTATCCTAGTCAGTAGTTCTGATCATGCGGGTGTGTTGAAAATTGCGGGATTGTTTCAAAAAGATTTGAGTCATGTCTCTGGACAAGCAGCCGAATTGACCATTGGGGATGAGCTGACCTCAAAAAACGCTGTGATAGTAGGTACTGTAGGGAAAAGTACGCTAATTGATCAGTTGATAGCCAATGGGAAGATTGATATTTCAGACCTCAAAGGTAAATGGGAACAGTTTTTAATCCTACCTGTCAAGCAGCCTATGGAGGGAGTCGACAATGCGCTGGTGATCGTAGGTAGTGACAAGAGAGGGACGATATTCGGCATGTTTGAATTGTCCGAGTCTATGGGCGTTTCGCCTTGGTACTGGTGGGCAGATGCGCCGATCCAGTCTCGGGAGAATGTATATGTAAAAACGGGCGTACACACCACTGGCGAGCCCAAAGTGAAATATAGAGGGATATTTCTCAATGACGAAGATCCTGCATTGTCAGGGTGGGCGAGAGAGAGATTTGGAGGAATCAACCATGATTTCTATGAGAAAGTCTTTGAGTTGATCCTGAGGATGAAAGGAAACTACCTGTGGCCTGCTATGTGGGGCAAATCATTGTGGGATGATGATTCTTTGAGTGCACCATTGGCCAATGAAATGGGGATCGTGTTATCCACTTCTCACCACGAACCATTGATGCGTGCCCACGTGGAATGGAATCGCTATGGTGAGGGGGCTTGGAACTATGATGCCAACCCTGAAAATCTTCAAAAGTTTTGGAGAGATGGTATGGTACGCACCCAAGGACAAGAAAAAGTCGTGACGCTCGCTATGCGTGGGGATGGTGATGAAGCCATGGGAGAAGGGACTAACATCGAACTATTGGAAAAAATAGTCAACGACCAGCGTAAAATCATCGCAGAGGTCACAGGCAAGCCAGCTGAAGAAACACCACAAGTTTGGGCCTTGTACAAAGAAGTGCAGGAGTACTATGACAAAGGGATGCGTGTGCCAGATGATGTGACCCTATTGCTTTGTGATGACAATTGGGGACAAGTGAGAGTACTCCCAGCGTTAGATGCCAAGCCTAGAAAAGGAGGATATGGCATGTATTACCACTTTGATTTTGTAGGTGGGCCTAGGAGCTACAAGTGGCTCAATACTGTGCAGATAGAGCATGTGTGGGAGCAGATGCGACTGACTTATGAATATGGTGTAGATGAGATTTGGTTGGTCAATGTGGGGGATTTGAAACCGATGGATTTGCCGATCAACTTCTTTTTGGATTATGCTTGGGATCCTACAGCTATCAAAGCAAATGATCTACCTGGGTACTATACACAATGGGCAGATGCTCAGTTTGGTGGGCAATATGCCAAGGAAATCGGAGAAATTTTAGCACGCTATACCAAATACAATGCAAGGAGAAAACCTGAGTTGTTAGCACATGATACTTATAGCCTAACCAATTTTAGAGAAGCGGAAACCGTCGTGGAGGATTACAATGAATTGCTAATCAAAGCTCAGCGCATCAAGGCTAAACTACCAAAGGAAGCACAAGATGCTTTTTACCAACTGGTTTTGTATCCTGTAGAAGCATGCGCCAACATGAATGAGATGTATGTGGCAGCTGCCAAAAATAAACTGTATCGTACACAGAATAGAGCTTCGACCAACTATTATGCTGACCACACAAAAGCACTCTTCTTCAAAGATGCGGACCTTCTCCAGCAGCACAACGAATTTGCGAACGGTAAGTGGAACCACATCATGGAGCAAACCCACATGGGACATGTCAGTTGGTTTGACCCGAAGGTCAATAAAATGCCGGAGGTTTCTTATATCCAAGTGCCTACTCGTGCAGGATTGGGCTATGTCTTAGAGTATGGGGAAGGTAGTTCTGGACGAAATGCCAGAGGGGTGAATAGTCATAGTTTTTCGACCTTTGATCCGCTCAATGATCAGCGTTATTATTTAGAGGTTTTCAATACAGGGGCTAAAAACCTCAACTATAAACTTGAAGCGAAAAATGATTGGATAAAACTCTCCTCTACAGAGGGATCTGTTCAATATGAAGAGAAAATATTTGTCAGTGTGGATTGGGAAAAAGTCCCTGCTGGACAGACTGAAGGGGAGATTTTGCTATCAAGCACTTCTAGTCAGAGTTTTACGATCAAAGTGCCATTACGTATCAATATGCCAAATAAAGCGTCTGGATTCGTGGAAAATAGAGGGATTGTAAGCATGGAGGCAACGAGCTTTCAGCGTAAAAAAGAAGTCAAGGGTATTTCATGGGAGTTGATCCCTAATTTGGGGCGCACAGGTTCGGCCGTGACGACTCTACCTGTCACGGCATCCACGAAAGAACCCGGGAAAAATACGCCTTATTTGGAATATCAAATCGTGCTATTAGATTCAGGTACTTTCGATTTGCAAACATGGTTTTCGCCAACGCTAAATTTTCAAAAAGACGAAGGGTTGATCTATGCCATTTCCATCGACGGGGGAAAGCTACAGGTAATGAATCTTCATGAAAACGCCAAAGCGGCTGACTGGACCTATCCTGACTGGTGGAACAATGCCGTGACAGATAACCTCATGAAGCAGTCTGTCATGCAACAAAAGTTGTCAGCAGGTCAACATACGCTGAAGTATTATATGCTCGATCCAGGAATGGTATTGGAGAAAATCACTTTGTATAAGAAGGGCGTGGATACAGCTAGCTATTTAGGTGCTCCTGAATCTGTGAAGAAGTAAATAGGTAAGACATGAAAGATCTTAAAAATTATAAACTGATACTAGCCCTAGTCTTGCTGGTTGGGTGCGTGAATGCACCGAAGGATTGTGAAAAGGGAGTAAGCGATCCACGGGGGGAGATGAAGCCTTGGACCAAAGGAGCTTCGGAAACGGGTAAATACCGCAATCTCTTTTTGGAGGCGGGGTATTCGCAAGCGGAGATAGATGCCAAGTTGGAGAAGGCTTACTATGACACGTTCGAAGGGCCGAATCGTGTATATTTTGAGGTAGAGGACTCTTTGGCCTATGTGTCGGATTTGAAAAACAAGGACGCACGAACTGAAGGGCTCTCGTATGGACTCATGGTGGCCGTGCAATTGGACAAGAAGGAAGTCTTTGATAAACTGTGGCGCTGGACGACCAAATACATGCAGCATCAAGGAGGAGTCAGAGATGCTTACTTTGCGTGGAGTGTCGACCCCTTAACGGGAAAGCACAACGCAGAAGGCTCAGCCTCGGATGGAGAACTCTACTTTGTCACTGCGCTGCTTTTCGCCTCCAACCAATGGGGGAATGAAACAGGCATAGATTACTATGGAGAGGCAAGAAGAATTCTTGATGCGATGTGGAGCAAAGACGGTACAGAGGGAGTCAAAAACGTCCTCAATGTAGAGCATAAGCAAATCAATTTTGTACCTCATGAGGGTGGATATGACTGGACTGATCCTTCCTATCATCTGCCGGCGTTTTTTGAGGTGTGGGCTGAGTATGCTAACGATGGTCATGAGACGTTTTATAGCGCTTGTGCAGATACATCGCGTATTTTTCTGCACAGAGCCACGCATCCCAAAACGGGTTTGACGCCTGACTATTCCGAATTCAGTGGTGCGCCACATAGCCGTGGCAAAATGGGGGATGCATTTCGATATGATTCATGGCGCGTACCGATGAATATCGCGATGGACTACAGCTGGTATGCTAAGGATGCCGAGTGGCAACAGCTGTATGCCAATCGTATCCAAGATTTTCTGTATTGCCAAGGCTTAGAGACCTATGTCGATCAGTATAATATAGACGGGACAACTCCAGAATGGATTCTTCAGGCTGGAGGCTATGAAAAGCTAAGACATTCATTGGGATTGGTGTCTACTGCTGGAGCGGCTTCTTTGGCTGCCACGCATGGCAAAGGATGGCAGTTTGTCGATGAAGTATGGAATGCCAAACTTGAACCCTATGAAGACGGTTATTTTGATCCTTATTTCGATGGACTGCTTTACTTGTTTAGCGTGATGCATTTGAGTGGAAACTATCGAATCATCACACCGCAGGCTGAATAGTGAAATGAAAATTTTAGGCATTTCTGCGTATTATCATGATTCGGCTGCTGCTATAGTACAGGACGGAAAAGTACTGTATGCAGCTCAGGAAGAGAGGTTTTCTAGAATTAAGAATGATGCATCTTTTCCTGAGCAGGCTATAGCCTATTGTCTTCACGAAGCAGGGCTTGTTGTCGATGATATTGATCAAATCGTCTTTTATGACAAACCTTATTTGAAGTTTGAAAGACTGTTGGAAACCTACTACGCTTTTGCTCCCAGAGGTTTCAGGTCTTTTGCCATGGCAATGCCTGTATGGCTCAAGGAAAAGCTTTTCATGAAGCAGGTCATTAGAAAACGGCTTAAGGCATTGGCCCAAACCAAAACAATCAAGATACCGATTCATTTTTCGGAGCATCATCTCTCACATGCCGCTAGTGCTTTTTATACTTCTCCATTTGATCGAAGCGCCTATCTGACTGTAGATGGTGTAGGCGAATGGGTGACGACTTCCTATGGTGTCGCATGTGGAGAAAGGGGTGTTGAGGTGCGAGGAGAGCTGCATTTTCCTGATTCTGTAGGTTTGCTTTATTCTTCATTTACCTATTTCTTGGGTTTCGAGGTGAATGCTGGTGAGTACAAAATGATGGGGCTGGCTCCTTATGGAAATCCTAACTCAGAGCGTGTGTTGGATTTTATCCATCTCATTCGAGAAAATCTAGTAGATATCAAACCTGACGGCTCGATCAAATTGAATAGCGCTTATTTTGAATATTCCGTGGGTTTGCGAATGGTGAACCCGAAAAAATGGCAAAAGCTGTTCGGGGTGAAAAGAAGGTTGCCAGAAGAAGCGTTGGATCAAACCCATGCTGATTTGGCTATGGCTGCACAAAAGGTCACAGAAGAAGTGTTGCTCAAGTTGATGAAGCATGTAAAACAAGAAACAGGCGAAAGCAATCTCTGTTTGGCAGGAGGGGTAGCACTGAACTGCGTGGCTAATTCGGTTTTGTTTGCAGAGAAGGTTTTTGATGATATCTATGTGCAGCCAGCTGCTGGGGATGCTGGCGGGGCTTTGGGTGCGGCATTGGCTGCATCGTATCTCAGCAAGGATAGATGCTTTCATGGATCAGAGAAGCCTTTTGATGTCTATCTAGGGTCTCGGTATAGCAATCAGTACATCGAACGACTTTTGCGAAAGCATCAATACAAATACCAATATTTTGAGCGTACGGAAGAGCTTACCAAAGTCACCGCACAATACATCGCAGATAAGAAAGTCGTGGGTTGGTTTAGAGGTAGAACCGAATTTGGCCCTAGAGCTTTGGGCAACAGAAGTATTTTGGCAGATGCTACTGACCCAGATATGCAGTACAATCTGAATATGAAAATCAAGTTCAGAGAAGGTTTTCGACCGTTTGCCCCAGTGGTATGCGAGGAGGATTATGAGGCGTATTTTGATCTTAGCAAACACTCTTACTATATGCTTTTTACCAGCATGGTCAAAGAGTCATTGAGGGAAGTCCTGCCGAAAGATTTTTATGAATATAGTTTGGAGGAAAAGCGTAAATTGAGAAAGTCGAGCCTGCCTGCTGTCACGCATGTCGATTTTTCAGCGAGGGTTCAAGTGGTGAAAAAAGAATTAAACCCTGCGTTTTGGCGCTTGGTTCAGTCATTCAAGCAATTGACGGGCACGGGCGTACTGATCAATACGAGTTTTAATATCAAAGATGAACCCATCGTCAATTCCCCAGAGGATGCGTTTCGTTGTTTTGAGAAATCTGGTATGGATATATTGGTGTTGGAAAATTATATAATCGAAAAATAGATGGAGTTTATTAGAGAGTTCTTCCTCTTTCTCAAGGAAAGAAAAAAGTGGTGGCTAGTGCCGCTCTTTATTATTTTCTTGTTGTTCGGGGTTCTGATTTTTTTTGCCAGTGGTACTGCATTGGCGCCATTCATTTATACATTGTTTTGATGAATAGGGAAACAGCACTGGAAACTATCGTAGTACTCGCTTTAGCATCGCTTGTTGCTTCGCTGTGGTTGGAGATTGGTTGGTTGGTGTATTTGTCAATTGGTTTGTTGACTTTAGCCTTGATTTCTAAAAGATTAACCCTTGTAATTGGTAGAGTTTGGCTGATCTTCTCTCGCTATTTAGGAGTGGTCATGAACTATGTGACCATGTTTGTCATCTTTTATTTTTTTCTCGTCCCTGTATCCTTTTTTCAGAGATTGACAGGGAGCAATCATATACTGAAAAAGAAGAAAGGAAATTCTCATTTTTATACACGAAATCATCTATTCAGTCAGAAGGATATCGAAAGACCTTGGTGATCTGACAGAAAAGCATACTTCTGAAAGTAGTAATTGGCTTTGTCTGGCTGGTTGAGCTTTATACACATTTCACCCGCGGAGCGATACAATTTAGCTGTTTCAGGATATTCCAAAATCAATGATTGGGCTACTTTGAGTGCTTGTTTGTAATCACCCTTCCGCTTGTACATTTCGTAGGATTGTGTCATGGCCTCTTTCCATGTTGATCGATTGTTGATTAGATTCAGTACCATTTTCTCTTCATAAGATGCATTTTCTAAAGAATAGGGCATCAGGGCACGGGATCCCGCCATTTTTAGATTGTACGGCCATGATTTCTTTAGATTATCGGTCACGTATTTTCCCTTGATTGAGTCAATCGCTGTGATTGGGAGATCCAAAATCGCTTCATCGTAACTGATGTAGGTTGGCCAATTGTTACTCACATGATTCAACTTTTTCATTTTTTCATAGAAGGCGTCTGCCATCAGGAAGTAGCCTTGGACATTAGGATGGACATGTTCCATCATCAGTTCATCGCCGATGACTTTCTTGGGAGAATGTGTCAGAAATACTTTTTCCATATCGACTAGCGGGTAATCGTGCTTTTGTCCTAAACGAAGGATTGTACGGTTGATATCGTCAGGAGCACGAAACCTCAAAAGGTCTAATTCTTTGGCTAGGTGGAGGTACTTCTGTGCTGAATCTATATGGTATTCGAGATAATATTGCCCAAGTAAATAAGCAGCCAGTGCGTTGTTTTGTGCTTTTTTGGTGGCAGCAGATAGGCTTGAGTTTTTAAGGTCATGGATCAGCTCCTCTTCATTTTCCAGACTGTCACTAATAAAGGGTTTGATGTCTTTTTCATTGGATACGAGAGTGGAGAGGATGACAGGGATATTATTTTTCTTGTATTTGGCTAGTATCCTGTCCATGTTGCTTTCGAATTGATCTATGCCTGTTTGGTAGCTTTCGGATTGGAGTGGGATGCGCTGTTCTTTTGCCATCACTTCCATGAGGGTTGTTTCGCCTATTTTGGAAGGGTTGGCTTCATGGTTTATGAGGCTTGACATGGTATTCTCTAGTAACTGAAAAAAGCGAAAATCTTTCAGGTATAGATAAGTTCTGACCAAGGTAGGTTGGCGACCCAGTGATCTGGATGATCCAGTTCCTAAAGCGCCGTAGTATTCATTGTGACCAGCATAGATGATGATCAAGTCTGGCTTTTGATCTATGATTCGATCGGTTAGATCCCACAGTGTATAGGAGTTTACAGCAGTGATGCCCGTATTGACGACTTCTATGTTCTTTTCAGGAAAGGTCTGAGACAATCTATGTTTGAGCATTCTAGGAAATGCCCCTCCGTGATAATAAGGGAATCCTACAGTCGTCGAAGCACCCTGTACAAATACCCTGTATGTACTGTCTGTTTTAGTTTTGAGAAATAAGTCAAATTGATTGTCTGAGTGAAAGCCTTTGTCTTTAAAGTATTTTTTGGCAATTGCAGGATTCATCTCTAGGTAGTCAGGTCTTCCTTCTATACTCACTTGGTTGAATAGTGCATAATTCTGACCATATCCAGTAATTCTTAAAGCTCCTTCTAGTAGGAGTAGGAGTACAATGGGAAGTGAAACAGTGATGAGTTTATAAAGTGCTTCTTTAGTCAATGCTGCGTATTTGAATGTGTTGTTCTTGTATTTACGTCAAAGTGGAAATATAGTAATTAATCTACGCAATCGGTTGCGTGAGTTGGTGATAAGTGCTTTCTTTGTTGAGATTTAAGTAGGTAAAAAGTTATAGGGAGCGATATTGGGTTACTTCTGAATTAGAGACTAGTGCGGTGTTCATTTTATTATCACCACTATTGACTGATTATGTTAGAAAATAAGCGGGTTAACAATAGGGGAATATGGCATCCGATAACCCAACTCATAATTAATATTCAATGACAAATTTTAGTGTACAAGACAAAGTGGTGGTCATTACCGGAGGCTCGGGAGTGCTAGGAGGTAGTATGGCGCAGCATTTTGCTCAAGAGGGAGCCAAGGTGGTACTCATTAGTAGGAGTCAGGATAAATTGGAGGCGCAGGTGGCGCAACTTACCCCTATAAACTCAGATGTAGTAGGTATCTCCTGTGATGTCATGAATACGGAAAGTCTTCAATCCGCCAAGCAGCAGATCATGGATCAGTTTGGTCGGATAGATGTACTCATCAATGCAGCTGGGGGTAATGTCCCCGGAGCGACCCAAAAGGAGGATCAGCAGATCTTTGATCTAGACTTGGGCGAAATCGACTATGCGATGGACGTCAATCTCAAGGGCTCAATCTATCCAAGTTTGATCTTTGGAGAAGCTATCGCGGCGCAAGGCGCTGGTTCGATCATCAATATCTCATCCATGGCGACTTATACGGCTATCACGCGAGTGATGAGCTACTCGGTAGCCAAGACAGGTGTCAATTCCTTCACCCAATGGATGGCTGCTGAGATGGCGAGACGCTATGGAGACAAAGTACGTGTCAACGCCATCGCACCAGGCTTTTTTATCGGGGATCAAAATAGAAAATTGCTGCTCAACGAAGACGGAAGCCTCACAGACCGCAGCGAAAAAGTGATAGCCAAGACGCCTATGGGACGGTTTGGTGAGATTACAGAATTGAACGGGGCAGTTCAGTTTTTGTGCTCCGAGTCTGCTACTTTTGTGACTGGAGTGGTGTTGCCAGTAGATGGTGGTTTTAGTGCATTTAGTGGGGTGTAACAATAGAATATGATGAAAGTAGATTTGAAAATACTAGTAGTGTCGGCACTGCTGTTGGCGTGTAGTCCGAGTCAGGACAAACAATCGGAAGTAAGTGAAGATTTGGGGTTGAGTACCTATTACAAGGACTATTTCCCGATAGGGGTAGCCGTGTCTCCTAGGGCACTCAAGGGCAAACAAGCGCAGTTGATCAAGGACAACTTCGTGAGCATGACACCTGAGAACGTGATGAAGTCAGGGCCGATCCACCCGAAGGAAGATAAGTACAATTGGGCACCTGCTGATGAGATAGCAGCATTTGCTAAGGCCAATAATATGAAGCTACGTGGACACGCTTTGCTCTGGCACAATCAAGCACCAGACTGGTTGTTCGTGGATTCGCTGGGCAATGACGTGAGTAAAGAGGTGTTGTACGAGCGACTGGAGCGACACATCACCGACGTGGTGACGCGCTACAAGGACGTGATCTATGCATGGGATGTGGTCAATGAAGCCATCTCTGATCAGTCTGATGTGTTTTACAGAGACTCCAAATGGTACCAGATCTGTGGAGAGGAGTTCATCGCTAAGGCATTCGAGTTCGCTAGAGCGGCAGATCCAGATGTACAGTTGTTTTACAACGACTATGAGGTGATCAACCCAGTCAAACGAGAGAAGATTTATAAGATGGTCAAGGGATTGCAAGAAGCAGGTGTGCCGATCGATGGGGTAGGTATTCAGGGACACTGGTCGGTGTACGAACCAAGTGAGTCTACTTTGAGAGCGACTATTGATCGTTTTACAGGTATGGGATTGCAAGTGCAAATCACGGAGCTAGATGTATCAATTTACCCTAAAGAGCACGCTCCACGTGACAAACGTGCCGATGATGATGATACCTTTACGGACGAATTGAAACAAAAACAGATCGTTCAATACGATATGATATTTCGTGTCTTTAGAGAGAACAAAGAGAAGCTGTCCTCTGTGACTTTCTGGAATGTATCAGATCAGTACAGTTGGTTGGATCACTTTCCAGTACCAGATCGCAAAGACTATCCTTTGCTTTTCGATCAAAACAACGAACCGAAAGAGGTATATTGGGAAGTAGTGAAGTTCTAGAACCAAGACTCCAGAACCAAGACTCCAGAACCAAGACTCCAGAACCAAGACTTAGGATGTAGAACGCAAGCCCTGATGTAGAGATAGACTCTAGGTCAGGGCTTGCGTTTTTTGTGATCGTATGGTTTTGATTAAATGAGAATCTTTAAAATATTTCTTTAAAATCATTGAACCATAGAGATATTACTACGACTTAATAGCAAATGATCAAAAGAAAGGCTCAAATACTGGATGAATTGTTGGTGATGCAAGTACGAAACGGAGACCAGGAGGCTTTTGAACAATTGGTTGTCAGGTGGCATGAGAATTTGATCTATCAGTCCTTTATCCGAACTGGCAACCGTGAGCAGTCTCAAGACATCGTGCAGGATGTATGGCAGTGGTTGATTGGTCATCTGCACAAGTTGGAGGATGTCTCCAATTTTGGATCGTGGATTAGAACCATCGTGGATAGACGATCTATCGATTGGTTGAGAAAACAAAAGGTGAATATAGAATTAAACAATCGAGAGACAGATGGATGTTATAGAAATCATGATTCTGATACTGCTGACAGTGTTGGCAGTTTTGAAGACACTACTGAGCAATCACTGTGTCGCCTAGAGCAGATGATGGCGACACTACCTGCAGAGAGCAAACTGATTATGACGCTGTATTATATGGAGTCTCATTCCATCCAAAGTATTTCAAACATTTTGGGGATACCCAAGGGGACGGTTAAGTCGAGGCTTTATCACACTAGAGAAAAATTAAAAGAACTTCTAAAACATTAATGCGATGAAAGATCAAAATAAAGAAATTGATGACATGATTAAAAAAGCACTTTCGAAAGAAGAGACTGCTTATTACGACAACCTGCATGAGCAATCCTTGCCTGAGATGTTGTCAGGCTTGTATATCGGCAAACTACGTTGGTTGAACATTTTGTTTATGGTTGTGACATTTCTTTTTACTACTCTTATGTTTTATTCCATTTATCAGTTCGTCAATACAGATGATATCCGAGAGATGATACGGTGGGGGGCTGCTATGTTCGGCTCGGGAATTATGGCCTCCATGATTAAGGTTTGGAACTGGAATCAGCTAGATAAGAACGCCCTGATGAGAGAAATCAAACGTCTAGAACTACTGTTAGTCAGTAAGTCATAATCGATGAAGAAAGGGATCAGTAGGTATTTCTGGGGATAAGAATCAATATTCGACATTGAGCATTCGAGATTCGTTATTCCAATCATTTAAATATTACCTCAAAGACTCATAATAGGTGATTATTTTATAAAAAAGCAATAGCGAATTTCGAACAATGAATTTTGAATAACGAAGTGATTTACTACCTCTCCTAGAAATACAGGGTGGCCCGAAGAAAGTAAGAGAGGAAGCAATACAAAACCAAAAAAGGTCAGCAAACGCTGACCTTTTTTGGTTTTGTATGTAGTACAAGAGGTCTTATGCCTCTTGTTGCTCAGGAATTTGCTTGAATTCTACTGCTGGTTCTTGATCTTTGAATGAAGCTCTTGGCTTTAAATTCAGTGTTTGGAACATCTGCTTGTCTAAGTCCTCTTCTGGGTTTGGCGTAGTGAGTAGTTTGTCTCCAGCGAAGATAGAATTAGCTCCTGCAAGGAAGCACATTGCTTGCTCTTCGACAGTCATACGTACACGTCCTGCAGATAATCGTACCATGGCGTTTGGCATGATGATGCGTGCCGTAGCGATCATTCGAATCATCTCCCAGATCGATACTCTCGGCTGATCTTCGAGTGGAGTTCCTTCTACAGGTACCAGTGCATTGACAGGGACAGATTCAGGATGCTCGACGAGTGTTGCGAGGGTGTGTAGCATACCGACTCTGTCGTCGTGGTTTTCTCCCAATCCGATGATCCCGCCAGAACAAACTGATATTTTGGCCTTTCTCACGTTGTTGAGGGTATCTAACCTGTCGTCATAGGTACGGGTAGAGATGATCTCTTCGTAGTGTTCCTCTGAGGTATCTAGGTTGTGATTGTAGGCATACAGGCCAGCGTCTTTGAGTTTCTCTGCTTGGTCTTCGGTCAGCATGCCGAGAGTACAGCATACTTCCATACCCATGGTGTTGACACCTTTGACCATTTCGAGGACTTTGTCAAAATCTCTGTTGTCGCGAACTTCTCTCCAGGCAGCACCCATACAGAATCTAGTACTTCCTGCTTCTTTGGCATCAGCCGCAGCTTTGATGACTTTGTCTACGTCCATGAGCTTCTCTACTTTGACATCTGTATGATATCGCGCTGCTTGTGGACAATAGGCACAGTCTTCGGGGCATCCACCCGTTTTGACAGAGAGTAGCGTACATACTTGCACTTCGTTGGGGTCATGGTAGGCTCTGTGCACGGTCGCCGCGCGGTAGATCAAGTCCATGACAGGCGTGTTGTATATCTCCGTGATTTCTTCTCTAGTCCAATCGTTTCTTATAATCATTGAATCGAATATTTATGCTTGACCCCAGAGGGGTTATAATCTAATTGAGCCGTAAAACTATTTAATTTCTATTTCAAATGGCATTCTCGCCTGAATACCTTTGTAAGATTCTAGTTCTTTTACTTTTTCGACATATTCGGCCATGGTGCCATACTTGTTTTTCATGATTCTGGCTTCCGCTTCGTTGGCCATGCTGCCGAGGACTTCCTCCCACTTGGTCTTGAGGGCAGGGTAGTAGGATATCATGTAGTCTCCGTCGAGATTGGCAGCATTTGCGGCGAGTTCTACTGCGTCGTTGTAGCTACCGAGTACGTCGACCAATCCGTTTTCTTTGGCCTGTGCACCTGTCCATACTCTACCGGATGCTACAGCCTTGAGATCTTCGATGCTCATGTTTCGGCCTTGAGCTGCTTTGGAGGTAAAGGACTCATAGCCGCTTTCTACCATGTTTTGGATGATGGCTTTTTCGCCTTCATTGAGTGCGCTTGATACACGGTATAGGTTGGAAAACTCTCCCGTACTCACACCGTCATTGGTGATGCCGAGTTTGTTTTCGAGGAAGCCGCCCATATTGGGGATCATCCCGAAGATACCGATCGATCCAGTGATGGTCATAGGCTGAGCGACGATCGTGTCGCAGGGCATGGCCATGTAGTATCCGCCCGAAGCTGCTACCGTAGACATGCTAGCGATGACAGGCTTTACAGCTTTGGTGAGCATGATTTCGTTCCACATCACATCAGAAGCGAGTGCCGATCCTCCAGGGGAGTTGATGCGTATGACGACTGCTTTGACACGGTCGCTTTTGCGCGCATCTCGGATGGCTTTGACGAATTTGTCAGAGCCTACCGTTTCGGTGTCTCCTTTGCCCGATACGATTTCACCCTCTGCGACGATGACCGCCACTTTGTTGGAGGAGTAGGTAGGTGAGTTGGATTTGGCATATGCCTGCAGGTTGATTGATTGGATGTCCTCGTCTTTCTCCAAACCGAGCGCTTCTCTCATTTTGTCTTTAATACCGTTTTCGTAATCTACGGTGGTGATGAGGCCGAGTTCGAGTGCATCCTCTGGCTCACGAGCAAGCATCTGATCCGATATTCCACGTAGTTTGTCCAGTGCGATCCCACGAGTCTCACTCACATTGAGGAGGTAATTGTCGTAGATGTCGTTGATGAATGAGGTCATCTGCTCCCGGTTGGCTTCACTGAGGTCTTTTCGGAAAAAAGGTTCCACGGCGCTTTTGTAGGTACCTACACGGAAGATCTGTGCCTCGATATCGAGTTTGTCTAATAGTCCTTTGAAGAAAGAGACGTTGGCCGACAAGCCGTTGAATTCCATGCCACCGGCGGGGTTGAGGTAGATCTCGTCTGCGACTGACGCGACGTAGTAATTGGCCTCAGGCATGTACTCTGCGTAGCTGTAGATAAATTTTCCACTGGATTTGAAATCTTCCAAAGCGGCACGTATCTCGTGTAGCGCCGAGTAGCCGCCACCTATTCCTCCATGACGAAGGTAGATGCCTTTGATGTTGTCGTCGGTTTTGGCACGAGCGATGGTCTCGATGGTTTCGAGTAGCGCGAGTTTGTTGTCAGCAGATTCAGGAAATAGATCCTTGAATGGGTCCTCCGCCACGCGCTCGTGGATGAATCCACTGAGATTCAGCGTCAAGACGGAGTTAGGGGTGATTTCGGGCGCTTCGTCAGAGCTGATCGCGATGAGGCCCGCAATGGTGACAAAGAAGAAAAAGCCGATCACAAAGCTGAAAATAAGCAGCCCGACGAGCGTGGAGAATACAGATTTTAAAAAAGTCATACGATTATGTTACGATTAATTTGGGGGATATTGCAAAGCTATTCAACTTCACACGTTTAAAAATACAAAAAAATAATTCATGAGTGTTTGCTTCCTGCTGTTAGGTACCAATATGGGCGAAAAGGAAACCAATTTGCAACAAGCATTTGGTCGTATTAGTAACGAAATCGGACAGGTTATTACAGCTTCGTCGATTTATCGTACGTCGGCTTGGGGCAAGGAGGATCAGGAGGATTTTCTCAATCAGGTGCTAAAGGTGGAGACGGATTGTGTACCGGTAGAGGTCCTGCGTATTTGTCTTACGATCGAAAAAGAACTCGGACGTGTCCGCTACGAACGATGGGGGACTAGGCTCATAGATATTGATGTGTTGTACTACGACAAGGAGGTGATCAACCAAAGCAATCTGGTAATTCCTCACCCTCAGATCCAAAACAGACGATTTACTTTGGTGCCTTTGGTAGAGATAGCACGTGATTTTGTCCATCCCGTGTTGGGCAAGTCCCAACTGGATCTTTTGGAAGAGTGTAAAGATGTATTAGAAGTCAAATCAGTATAAATATGGAGTATTATCACTATCTACCAGTGTTTGGAGTAGGGTTGTTGTGTGGGTTTATCAATGTCGTGGCAGGAGGAGGATCGCTGCTGACATTACCTGTGCTGATCTTTATGGGGCTGCCTCCCTCAGTTGCCAATGGAACCAACCGTGTCGGCATATTCATGCAAAATATCTTCGCTGTACGCGGTTTTTCGAGCAAGGGCGTCTCTGCCTTTCCTTTTGCGATATGGCTCTCGATTAGTTCACTGATCGGTGCAGTGATCGGTGCAAAAGTTGCCATCGATATCGAGGAAGAGTTGTTTAACCAAATCCTCGCGGTGGTGATGGTTGTGGTTTTGTTGATGACGATATTCGGTACGGCCAAACCACGTGAGAACCTAGAGGAAGACATGTCTCTGTCCAAGCGAATCACTAGTGTCGTACTCTTCTTTTTTATTGGAATCTACGGTGGGTTCATTCATGCGGGGATAGGATTTATCATCATGGCCACCCTGAGCATGGTCAACAAGATGAAGCTGGTCAAGGTCAATAGCATCAAGGTTTTCGTGGCACTCGTGTACACCTTCTTTTCATTGGTGGTATTCGTGTGGGAAGGTCAGATTGACTGGATCATCGGGCTGACACTGGGTTGTGGGACTGCTATCGGTGGTTGGGCTGCCAGCCAATGGAGTGTCGCCAAAGGAGACAAATGGATTCGCTACTTCCTCATCGTAGCAGTATCGGGCATGGCCATCAAACTTTGGTTTTTTTAGGAGAATACTGTAATGAAAGGACTCTACCGTTGATTAACGGTAGAGTCCTTTCTGGTAAGATTTAAGTTGTGATTAGGAGAACCTGTCGCATTTAAAAATGCGATAGATTGGGGTTTTTGGTGCAGAAGCTGATTGTTTAGAATAAGGTGTAACCAATAACTACCGCTAGTGTTCTATAATCAGAACTCCAGAAAACGTATTCTTTTAACACTTCTCGTCTTGTTTGATATCTAATCTCTAAACTGTATTTATCGTTGTATTTGTAACCCAAGCCGAAAGCCCAATTTCTTTGCGTATCAATATCTAACTTGTATTCGTTTGAACCATCATTCCTAATAGAACTGACAGAAGATGATGAGGTTATGTCCTCTATGATTGAAGCGTTGATAAATAGTTTTGAATTTTCATTAAGAAAAAGATAATATCTTAAACTAATAGGGATTTCAACAGAGCTGTAGTCTATTTCTTTTATAAGAGTTACATCTCTTCTAGAAACAGTTGCTTCGGTTGATTTTTTGGCACTATAGTATTGATAGGTGGGCTCTATTGAAATACTCCATTTGTTTTTATTAAAAGGGAGGATGAATTCTGCCTCTACGCCAAATCCGAAATTTGTTTTATGTCCAAAATCAGTATATTCATAGTCTGCAACAGAGTTTTTTAAAGTTAGGGAAGAGTTGTTTAGATGGACTTTTGGAGTAAGGTTAAACAGATCTCTTTTTTCTTTCTGTTCTAAATCAATCATCTCAGAGTTATGACAAAGGCTATGAGCTTTAAAAATTTTTACTAGATCATTTTTTTTGTAATCAATATTTTCGAACCTTCTCATTTCAAAGGAAGGACATTTTAAGTCATTCCATAATTGTTGTTTATACCTATTATTTTCCTCTATTTTATTTTCCTTATTCTTAAATTGTTTGTAGACTAATTGCTGGGTATTTGAGTGTTCTTCTGTAGAGTAAAAATATCTTCTTAAATTCCCATCAACGTATTCGTATAGATTTGATTTACCCTCAAAGAGTACTTTTAAGAAAAGTGTTTCTTCGTTGAAGATTGGTTTTTTCTCATTACTCAAATAAATGACATTATCACTAGATCTGTCAATATCAATTGTTCGTCTGATGTATTTTGAGTTGTTCCCAATAGAAAACTCTTGAATGGAGTCAATAATTCCCATTTTAATTTCATCGCCCTCCGATAATCTGTATTCGAATTTGGTTGGGTTGTTTCTCCAGTCATTGTTTTTAATTTGGCAAACAATTTTTTGATCCAAGTTGTTAATGTAATACCCATTTTCAAAGATGATCTGTGAGTAACAATTTATTGAGAGTAAGGTTGAGGCTAGGAGTAGAAGTTGTTTTTTCATAGGGTTGATTCTGTAGTGAATTACTGATTTTTGTTAAGCTACAATGTTATTTATTATTGTGAGAATAATGCGATAGTTGAGTCATCTTTTGGAAACACAGCGGTAGTATAGCTTAGACAGGGCAAGTGAAGTTGCTGGTTTGGGCTTTGGCTGGATGGTATTGTTTCTCGTTGAGGCTAATTAGTCATGTGTGTAGGAGCTAGTTTTCGCTGTGGGCAGTAGAAGACTAAATCAGACTTCTCGTAGCTGGGCTCGCCCGAAGTGACGGAGGTGTTGGGTTGGATGGAGCGGCTATATATTCTAGTCATTTTCAGTTTTGCTCCCAAAAACTTTACAGATTGACGCTACAAAGCCCAATACTTTATACCTAATACTTTGTCACTCCACATTGCGTGTTCTAATTTGCAGTCGCATCATTCCCACAGTAATGGAACTATTCAAATTAAAAGCAGACGAAGAATATATAGAGCTTAATAACCTTATTAAAGCACTCGGGTGGGTTGCTACAGGAGGAGAGGCTAAGGTTCGTATCGATGAGGGAGAAGTGACCGTCAATGGTGAAGTGGAAACCCGTCGTAGGAAAAAAATGCGCGCTGGTGATCACATTGTATTTGGTACAGACGAAGCAAAAGTAGAACAGTAACTGAGTGTAGTATTTCTAGTATTCACAGCAATTTATTCTTAAGATGAACATCAAATCACCTATCGGGAGACTGAGACTTTTGGCCATATTAGAAGGGATCAGTTACTTGTTGTTTGGCATTACTATGCCTATGAAGTACATGCTGGGCATACCCGAACCCAACTATGTAGTAGGTATGGCTCATGGCTGGTTGTTTATTCTTTATCTACTCTTTTGCTTTCAGAACATTATGATTCATAAGTGGAGTTTCAAAATATCTGTTTTGGCGCTCGGGGCGTCTCTGGTACCTTTTGGAACCTTTGTTGCAGATGCCAAAATATTCAAACCTGAGAGTTCCTCCTAAGTCAGATAGAATAAGAGAAGATTCTTTCTGTTTATAGCGCTTTTTGGACAGCCAATGCATGGAGGTATTCCATCCGTTCATTAAATACGAAGGTGGAATCGGCTGTGATTGCACGATAGCTGGCCTCTCCAGATGAAAGCTCTATTTTGGTGAGGTAATTGAGCTCGTGGTTTTTGGTTTTTTCTTGCATCGTCATGATCATTTCGAGTGGCGTAGAAATCAGTAGCTCGTCGGAGTAATATTTATACCGTTTTTCGTTGATGCTGCCATCGGGATTGAAAATGATAAACTCTAAGCCCCCCAGTGTAGTGATATCGACACCTTGCCTCAGGAACTCGACAGGGTAGAGTGGGGCTTCTGTATGCTTATAAAAGTTGAAAAGGATGAAATCCAGATTCATTTTGGCAATCTCATCGTTGAGTGTGGACATAATCTGAGGTGTTAGATCCTCGTAATTGATTTGTGACCAAGCTTCGGTAGTTTGACTTTTGGCATCCCATCCCAATAGAGACACCCACATAATAATTAGGAAAAGTTTTTTCATGTTTTTGAATAACTAATGGCTCAATATACAATATGAGTTTTTGGCTGGGATACTACAGGAGGAGGGCAGGTCATCGAGACCTGATTTGCTGATTGAAGAGTGAATAGATCGCTCTGCTTCATCTCAAAAATACACTTTATTTGGAATTGACCATAAAACCTGAGGTGATTCCTAGATCTATCCAATTTATCATTATAATCACAATATAATTTTCGGGATTAGGAAATTCAAACCTAGAAATATTGCTTAGTTTTAGGGCTTATTAACCATCTACTAACCTAAATCACCTATGGTATACGTCCTGTTTATTGTTGGATTTGTACTGCTCATCAAGGGAGCGGATTATCTCGTCGAGGGTGCCTCGGCTATCGCCAAAAGAAATCATATACCAGAATTGGTAATTGGACTGACCATCGTGTCGTTTGGTACGAGTATGCCTGAGTTGATTGTCAACTTACTCGCTAGTTTTGACGGGAGTTCTGAGTTGGCTATCGGAAATGTACTGGGTAGCAATATCGCTAATGTGCTGTTAATTTTGGGTGTAGCAGCACTCATTAAGCCACTACCTATACAGAAGAGTATTTATTTTACTGAGATTCCAATTTCTCTGTTTGCCACTGTGATGGTAGGTTTCCTGGCTAATGCAGACTTGTTCGTAGATGTGGAGGGGTTAACCCTGAGTCGCTATGATGGGGTGATTTTATTGTTCTTTTTTGGGCTATTCATGACCTATATCTATGTGGTGTCCAAAAATCCTAGTGATAAGCCAGAGCCAGAGTCAGAGGTGGATGAGAACTTATTGCCACGTGCCAAATCAATCATATATGTAGTTGCGGGATCTTTAGCGTTGTTTTTGGGAGGTAAATGGGTCGTAGATGGTGCTTTTGAATTGTCGTTGCTCTTTGGTCTGAGTGAGACGTTTATCGGGCTGACGGTGGTGGCTATTGGTACTTCATTGCCCGAACTGGTAACTTCAGCGATGGCTGCCCGAAAAGGGCAGGCTGATCTTGCTGTGGGTAATGTGGTAGGATCTAGTATTTTTAATCTCTTATGGATTTTAGGGTTGAGTTCGGTTATCAGGCCGCTACCCTTTGATGTGGTTTCTAACTCTGATATCCTGATGGTGATTGCGTCTAGTACCTTGCTCATCACGGCTATTGTGATTGGTGGCAAAGCGCGGATTGGTCGCTTTATGGGTTTTGTGTTCGTTCTTGTGTATTTAGCTTATTTGGTATACCTCGTGTTGCGAGGCTAAAAATAGTGTCAACAAAGTGAGGCGAACTATCCTCATCATACGAATAGATAGATATGGAAATAGTGATGGTAGTTCTGGTGGGGGTAATGGTGATGGTTAATTTGATTCCATTGTTGACTTATGAGCATTGGACAGTTAGATTTTTTGATTTTCCCTATGCGCAGTTTACGGTGATTAATGTGGTCATCTTGCTGCTCCTAGTTTGTTTCCCACTTAGTAATCCGGGTTATCATTACTTAGCGTTTGCCGCTTTATGTTTGACTTTACTCTATCGTCTATGGATTATTTATCCTTATACACGGTGGGCTGCTAGGAAAGTTCCGGATGCAGATATAGATAATCAAACACACGAACGACTGAAGATAATATCTGCCAATGTACTCATGAGCAATGATGATTATAAAGGGTTGATAGAGATGGTGAAAGGTGAGGATCCTGACATTCTGATGCTGGTGGAAGCAAGTCATGCGTGGGAGGAGGCGATTCGTGAAGATATGAATCAGTTGTTTCCACATCGCATGCTAGAGCCCTTGGACAATACCTACGGCCTGTTGTTGTATAGCAAGGTGACGATCAAAGAGGGGACAATTAAATACTTGATCGAAGAAAATGTACCCTCGGTACATATCATTTTTGAGTTAAAAAATGGACAGTTGGTTAAGTTCTTTGGGGTACATCCTAAACCGCCATCTCCATCGGAAAACAGTACTTCGATTCAGCGAGATGCGGAATTGGTCATGGTAGGTCGAGAGTCTCGCGAAAGTGACATGCCAGTCATCGTAGCGGGAGATCTCAATGATGTGGCATGGTCACATACGACGCGTTTGTTTATTAGAGTCAGCGAACTTTTAGATCCGAGAATGGGGCGAGGTTTTTTCAATACCTTCCATGCACATTATCCTTTGTTGAGGTGGCCATTAGATCATCTGTTTTTGAGCACAGACTTTAAAGTAGCTGGTATCAAGCGCTTGCCTAATTTTCACTCAGACCACTTTCCGATATGTATCGAAGTGGTGCTCAATCCGTCCAACCATGCGGTATCTGCTACCGAAACGACAGATCAAGAGGACAGAGAGGAAGCGCAAGAAAAAATCACAGACGCTAAGGAAATTACTTCTAACTAGTGCTCTTTTTCTGAGATCTAGTTCTTGATAGAAATTCTTCTTGTTATTCGTTGCTGGTTTTGGTCAGTGACTTGCATGAAGTATATCCCTGAAGGCAGGGTATGGAGGTCAAGTGTGATGTTTTGGGATGCAAAAGCCTTTTTGTAGCGTGTTTTTCCAGTTAGTGTGAATAGCTCTATTTTGGTGATCTGTGTCGTACTGTGTAGGTTGACTGTACCCTGTGTAGGATTAGGGTATAGTGTCATTTCTTTATCATTATTCACTGCTAAAGGCAGTTCGGGTATGATGGCTTCTGCATCTATGCCGACCCAGTTGAGATTGAAACCACCGCTCTTAGCCAAAAGCTTTAGTGTATGTTCACCCGTAGTGAGAGGTAGCGTGTTGTCGAAAGTCGACCAGTTTTGCCAACCACCTGTGGTCGTGAAAGATTGCGTGAGTTCACTTTGTCCATCTATGAGAACCTCTAATGAGCTGTTTTGGGTAGCGGCTACTCTAAAATATATAGGGTAGTCACGAGTCTCGCTGACGTTGATTTTGTATTCTAGCCAATCATTTGCATCGATATATCCCACAATTTTGTCTCCCGTTTCATCACTTGTTTTTTCTAGTGAGATACCTTCCATGGTGTTGTAGTCCTCAGCATAGATCACTGCAGGTATATCTACTACTTTGTTTGTGTCTCTGATCTTGGGTGCGGCGGTATAGGTCTCCCCGAGTGCTGTCAGTTGTCCATTGGTACCTAAGAGGTCTATGTAAGGGTAGGCGTTGATGCCGCCACTGGTTCTACCGATGAACCATGCATATCTGAAAATGCTCGGTTCATTGTCTAGGAACTCCAACGCACTTTTCATAAAGCTGATTTGGTCGTTGGTATTGTTGATGACGCCATTTTCTTCCCATCCTGCAAACTCGGTGAGCCAGATGGGTTTGTTGTATTTTTCGAATAGACCGATGTACCACTCTAGTGCACCGATGGTATTGACATAGGTGTGTACTGCGATGTGATCGACTCTACAGTCCGTACATGCTGCAAAGAAGTCATCTAGATACGCTACAGGATCGGTGTAGGTGGTGCCATTCTCGGAGATACATTCACCACAAAAATTGACTGCTGGGCCGACGATTTCAAGGTTGAAGTCGTCAGCGATAGCTTCCAGTTCTGGCCAGAGTGCAGCTACTTCTGTAGGGGTTATGTTGGCTTGCTCTAGGAAGTTGGGTTCGTTGAAGGCCAAGAGATACTTGGTCTCGGGATGGTCGGAGAGGAAGGTGCGTAGTTTCGTTTCGTCATAGTTTCCATTCCATGTCATGGGGACGAATTCAAACCCGAGGTTCGTAAAGCTACTGGCTACTTTGGCGTCTGGCGTTTCTGACCAGTTGTACCACCAGTTGACATGGGGCGCGAGAATCTCCATGTCTTCTGCTGAATGGTGACCATAGGCCATACCTCTTTTTTGACTTTGAGCAGACCAAACCATCAAGGTTAGCAGTGTAGCGAGTAGAATACGGTTCATATCATTTTTTTAAGAGTAAAAAAAGAGACTGCCTCAGCAAACATCCCATTTTATCTAGCCCTCTAATCAAGATAAAAAGGGTAGAGGCAGTCTTCTAAATCGTAATGTTGTCTGGTATGATGCAATTAGCCATCTCAGTGCATGACTACTGAGATGGCTTCATGATTACTATAATAAACTATTAAAGCATTTGACCAGACTGACCAAATTTCTTGGTTTCGGTGATCTCAAACTTGTCTGATTGTCCACCGATGTTGATTGCAAAATCTCCTTTTTCTACTGTCCACTGCAGGTCAGACGTCACAAATGCGATATCGCTACCCGTGATGGTAAAGCGGACTGTTTTGGACTCACCAGCCTTTAAATTGATCTTCTCAAATCCTCTGAGCCTTTTCATATCTGGGCTGATCGATGCGACCAAGTCAGAGATGTAGAGTTGTACCACTTCTTTACCTGTTACTTTGCCCGTATTGGTGACTTTGACAGAGATCGTGAGTTCGTCCGTAGCACTGAGACTCGTACTACTCACAGTCAGGTCACTGTACTCGAATGTCGTATAGCTGAGTCCGTACCCGAATGGGAACTGTACTGCAAAATCAGATTCATAGTCGTACATGCCTTCCATTTTGTCTTGTTCCTCAGATGGCTTGTGATCATAGGTCACGAGTGTGTTGGCATACATCGGGTAGGTGTAGGGTAGTTTTCCACTTGGGTTGACTTTACCGAATAGGATGTCCGCGAGTGCATCTCCTCCAAAATTGCCTGGGAGGTAGGTCTGTACGATGGCATTCATATCCTTAGCGAAATTTTTGATCAACCTTGGACGGCCTTCGTTGAGGACGAGGATGACGGGTTTATCTGTTTTGACGAGAGCTAGTGCTAAATCGATTTGATTCTGTGAGATTTTCAAGTCATGTAGGTCTCCAGGTTTTTCAGTGTAGCTGTTTTCTCCTAGGCATAGTACGATGTAGTCTACTTTTTCGGCTGCCTGTACTGCTGCTGGTATGTCCGTTGTTTCTTCCCAGTATTTTCCAGTTTCTACATAAGATACGCCAGCGACGTGGGTTACATTTTTCTTGCCGTTGAAGTTTTGGATCGCTTCTAATATGGTGTTGTATTGTGCCGCGAATTCTTCCACTTTCTCACCTTGCCACGAGTATGACCACCCGCCGTTGAGGCTTCTCATACTGTTCGCATTAGGGCCTGTGACGAGTAGTTTTGCTCCTTTTTTGAGTGGGAGGGTCGCTTCTTGATTTTTCAATAAAGTGATGGCTTCTGCAGCGGCATTGTAGGCTGCTGTTTCGAATTCTTTACTGCCAAATTTATCATAGTCTTTGTAGTGGGTGACAGGTGTATCGAACAGACCCAATTGGTGTTTGAGATTTAGGATACGTCTGACAGCATCATCGATTCTAGACATAGGTACTTCGCCTTCATGGACCAACTCAACTAGGTCTTCACAGAAGTCAAAACTGTAGGGTATCATGGCCATGTCGATACCTGCATTGATGGCGATTTTTACGGCTTCTTTTGGTGTAGCAGCTACTTTGTCTCGTGTGTAGAGGTTGTCAATGTCCGCCCAATCGGTGACAGCTACACCGTCGAACCCAAGTTCTTCTTTGAGCAGTTTAGTGAGTATATCGTAGTTGGCATGTACAGGTGTGCCGTTGATGAGTCCAGAGTTGATCATGACCGTGTGGGCACCAGCATCTAGCGCCGCTTTGAATGCTGGGATGTGTCGTTCTCTAAGCTCGATTTCAGGGATGAAAGCCGGTGTGCGGTCTTTACCTGATAGAGGTACAGAGTAGCCGAGGAAGTGTTTTAGACAAGAAGCTACATGCAGCGGGTTACTGATGTCATTGTCTTCGCCTTCATAACCTTTGATCATCTGTACACCCATCTCTGAAGTCAAGTAGACATCTTCGCCGAAACCTTCCCAGATTCGTGGAAACCGAGGGTCTCTACCCATATCCAGAACAGGGGAGAAGGTCCATGGAATAGCAGAAGCACGTGTCTCATAAGCACAGATTTCTGCTCCTCGTCTGACCAGTTCTCTGTTGAAAGTCGCTGCCTGTGCAATCTCCTGTGGAAACAATGTCGCTCCAGCTGTGTAGGTAGTTCCGTGAATCGCATCGATTCCATAGATCACTGGGATTTTGAGGCGAGTCTGTGTGGTAGCTACTTCTTGCAGTTGGCTCACTACTTCGTGCCATTTTTCGGTGCTACGGGCTCTGTTGTTGGCAGTGTTGAGTACTGAACCTACGTGGTATTCGAGAATGGCTTTGTTGACCAATTCATCTGATAGTTTCAGGGGTTCGTAACTGGAAAATTCGTTGTCTCCCTCTGTGATGACGTCTAGTGTTACCTGTGCCATTTGACCTACTTTTTCTTCTAGAGTCATTTGGGAGAGTAGTTTTTCTACACGTTCTATTTTAGTGATTTCTTTCTGACTTTTTTTCGTAGTGAAAAATGAGAAACCTATGATGACCGTTGTGGCAGCCAAAACTGATATGATGATTTTTTTCATTGTTTGATATTGTAATTATTCTTCTACTTCTGTTTCGATGAGTTCGTACACTCTCACATAATCTACCACCATCTCGACAGGGTAGATGGTTTCGTCTATTCCTTCTGCGCCACCCCAGTCTCCGCCTACGGCGATATTGAGTAGGAAGTGAAACTTTTGATCAAAGGGCCAAGTGGCAGAACCTTTATTCTCGTTAGGGAAATCGAAAATCTGAAGATCATCGATGTACCCTTTAATGCTCTCAGGTGTCCAGTCTACGCGGTAAAGGTGAAAAGAGTCACTTACACCCTCTATGACTTTGTTTTTTCCAACTTGTGTACCTATGGAATGATTGTATGCTTCTGTATGTACGGTGATGTGAACTCGGTTTTGGTCATAGCCTACATGTTCCATGATATCTATTTCTCCAGATTTGGGCCAGCTACCATAGACCCAGTCTGTAGGTAGCATCCAGATGGCAGGCCAAGTACCTTTGCCTGCGGGGAGTTTAGCCGCGATCTCGAAGCGTCCGTATAAGAAGTCCCCTTTGTCTCTAGTGACCAGTCGAGCAGAGGAGTAATCGCTGTTTTCAGTTTTTTCTTTGATCGCCGTGATGGTCAGTAGACCGTCTGCAACCGATGCGTTTTCGGGTTGGTCGGTGTAGTGTTGTAGTTCGTTGTTCCCCCAGCCGTTTCCTCCTAGGTCATAGCCCCATTTGGTAGGGTCAGGCGCTCCAGTATAGTCAAATTCTTCCTGCCAGATAGGTGTTTCGGAGAATGAGTAAGTAGTCGTAATAGTAGGGGTAGGGGGCGTGTGATACTGTGGGCCATTGCTACTGTCTTCCGTTTGGCAGGATGCAAAAAGGAAAAACAGGAATGGAATAGAAAGCAGTTTCATAATCTTATTGAGTTGTAAGCGAAAAAGGAAAGGGGTCAGTGGATTACCGACCCCTATTTTTAGATAATTATTCTTTTGGTTTGAGGGTAAATACCCATCCTCCCCAATCGAAGTACTTTTTGATCACCATTTTGTCAGCAGTGAGTGATACGATCTCGTAAGACACGCTGGCTTCAGGAGTAGTGATCGATCCTGATGAACCTACTTTGTAAAGGGCAATATGTGCACCATTGCCTACCACTGTCAAGTGCGTATCAGTCAAGGAGAATTTGTGATTGCCAGAACCCCATGCTTGGAATTGGTCAGGAATCTGATCCATATCATAACATCCGATATCGAGTCCCATCTCTGCAGGCCAAGCAGCACCACCTTCGTCATCTACTCTAAAAGTACCTTGGTTGTCAAAGACAAAATCTCCTTGAGCATGGAAAGTGTATTCATTGTCAAATAGACATACACGATCTGCAGCCATTACATCTGCGGCACTATTAGTCCACCATGTACTTCCGTCAGATGGACCGACTAGGAGCGCTCCACCTTCTGGCTGAGCCAAAATCCAAGTTTTGCTAGAGCAATCTGTTAAGAGTGAAAGGAAACCTGAACAAGCATTTGGGTCAGCGGTATCTACTGTCACAGACTCGGTGGTTTCGTCATATCCCCCTGGGGTCAGTACACGTAGAGAGATATCATATTCTCCGACCCATGGTAGGTAAACAGTATCATTTTCCATGCCTTCTTCGAAGGTCCCATTCCCCTTGTCCCAATAGTAGGCGAATCCACCATCTGTTGTGTTGCTGAGTAGATATTTGTTGTTTTTACCTTCTATTGGCTCTATGGTGAAGCTAGCTTCGGGTTTTTTACCCAAGGACAGATCTTCTGAGTCTGGTGTACATGCTACCATTGTCACAGAAGCGAACAACGCGATGGTACCCCAGTTACTTATGTTCTTTATTATGTTTTTCATCTTATGCTTATTTAGATCAAAATAATAATTGATTATTTAGTCCCTCCGTATTCTAAGTTCTGCTCTATGGCCGTGTCTTGTGTTTCGAAGAGTGGGATTGGTAGGATTTCGTGTTTGCCTGCGACGAAACCTCTACTGGCCAATACTGTAGCAGCATCTCCCCATCTAACGAGATCAAACCATCTGTGTCCTTCGCCTGCAAGTTCTAGTCTTCTTTCTGCCTTGATGGTTTCGAAAGTAGCCGGCGTAGAAGCGAGACCTACTCTAGCGCGTACTGCATCTAGTAGTGCTTGTGCTCTGGCGGTATTGGAGCCATCTCTAACGAGTGCCTCTGCTTCCAATAGATAGGTGTCAGCTAGACGTATGTCATATAGGTTTTGCTCAAAGTTGCCTTCCATATTCCCACCTGTTGCTACGTTTTCTTGTCTCGAAGTGAATTTTTCGATAAAGAACCCTGTGTTTTGGTATCCTTTTTCGTAGGTAACTAGACCATTATCCTCCATGGTTTGTAGATCTGCGATAGTCTCACTATAGCGTGGATCACCTGTCATGGCTGCTTCGAGGCTAGGTGTTACTGGATTGAAACTCCACCCTGATACATAATCAGGAGCAGATGCATCTATGGCAGTGTACCCTCGTGGGTTGATCATGATGTTTAGCCAGTTGCCTTCAGCACATGCGATACATCCCCAGTCTCCCCATTGTCCTTCACTCGTGTGGTTTACAGAAAAGATTGATTCACTGTGATGTTTGTTGCTGAATATCCATAGGTCTCCAAAGTTGGGGAGAAGGCTATAGCCAAACTGACTTGTTCCACCTGGTGTGCCGTTTACTTCTGCAAATTGCTCTGCAGCTTTAGCGAAATCTTCTTGCCATAGGTATACCTTGCCTAATAGTGCTCTCGCTGCGCCTTCGGTAGCTCTACCACCTTCAGTTGCGACGGGTACAGTTGCAGGTAGGTCAGGTATTGCTGCGATTAGGTCTTCTATGACCTGAGTATATACTTCAGATGGGTCTACTTGTGGGATGTTTTTGAAGTCTCCTAGATCTGATGAAATGATCAATGGGATGTTTTCAAAAAATCTAACAAGATCAAAGTAGAAGTATGCTCTTAGGAACTTTGCTTCTGCTACGTATCTAGCTCTCAAATTATCATCCATATCTACATCTGGAAGATGTCCCAAAATAGAGTTGGCTCTGAAAATTCCTGAGTAACCTCTGTTCCAGAGGTCTCCTTGTGGACCAGTAGCAGGATCTAGTGTATAGTTAGACCATACTTGTATGCCCGTGACATCATTGGCACTCCCACCACCAGCATAGTGGTCATCAGATGCAGAGTTAGTTGCGATAAATTTGTTGATCAGCCCATTGGACATGCCACCTACTTGGTCGTACACTGCGACTAGTCCTGCTAGTGCTTCTTCTGCGTTTCGGTAGTAGTTGTCTTCCAGCTCTGTTCCGCGAGGTTCGACCTCAATGAAACTGTCGCTACATGAGCTTACTATTAGTAGGCTCACTAGCATTAGGGTATATTTTATATGTATGAATTTCATTTTGCTTAATTTTTGAGTTTACTAAAAGTTCAAATTGATACCAGCCATAAATGATCTTGCTTGTGGATAGATACCTCTATCAATACTCATGGTACCGCCGCCTATTTCAGGGTCATATCCTGTGTAGTTTGTGAATGTGAATAGGTTTTCGGCTGTGATGTAGAATCTCAATCTATCTATACTGACTTTGTCCAAAATCGAACTCGGTAGTGAATATCCGATTTGTATAGTTTTGAGTCTAAAGTATGAACCGTCTTCTAGATAAAAGTCAGATGGATTGGTGAAATTTTTGTTCGGGTCACCATTTACTAGTCTAGGATAGTCGTTTGTAGACCCTGGCCCAGTCCATCTATTTAGTGCGCTAGATTCGAAGTTTGCATTCGCAACATCTAGTCTTCTGAGGCCTTGGAAAATTTCGTTTCCTGCAACGCCTTGAGTGAAAATAGAGAAGTCGAAATTTTTGTATTTCCCTCCGATAGTTAATCCGTAAGTCCAGTCTGGAGTAGGGTTACCTATAAAGTCACGATCTTCTTCTGTGATTTGACCATCGTCGTTGTTGTCTTTCCAGATGAAATCACCAGGCTTAGCGTCTGGTTGTATCACTGTGCCATCAGAACTCGTATGGTTTTGTACATCTTCAGCAGTTTGGAATATCCCTTGTTGTTTAAATCCATAAAATGAATTGAGGGCATGGCCTACTGCTGTACGTGTGATCGGGTAGGCACTTGCTTGGAATGTGCTCCCCCCTTCGAGATATTCTCTACCTGCACCGAGACTTACTACTTCGTTTTGGAGATAAGAAACATTACCGTTGAAGTTTAACTGCAACTCACCAAGGTTCATACTGTATCCAAGTTCTACTTCAACACCTGTATTTTTCATGTCAGCCAAGTTAGCTGCAGGGTTTTCGATAGCACCAACGTATCCAGGGATTGGATTGCCCATCAGGATGCCATTGGTTTGTTTATTGTACCATTCTACAGTCAAGTTGAGGTTTGAAATGATAGTCGCTTCGAATCCAATATTTAATTGGCTTGTCTCTTCCCATTTCAAATCTGGGTTGGCAGGTTTGTTTGGACTGACACCGTTTACATATGTACCACTGGTACCGAATGCGTAGTTTCTACCACCACCTACTGTCGATAGATAGGAGAAGTCTCCAATATTGTCATTACCTACAATACCGTATCCTGCTCTGAGTTTGAAGAAGTTGACCACATCATTTGATGGCCAGAATGACTCTCTAGAGAGTACCCATCCTGCTGATACGGATGGAAAGAAACCGTATTTGTTGTTTTCACCGAATCTAGATGATCCATCTCGTCTGACGACACCTGTCAGTAGGTATTTCTCTCCATAGTTGTAATTCACTCTGGCGAATAGTGAGCTAACTGTGTGTAGTTGACCTTCTGAACCACCACCAGTGATTTGGTCATTAGGTACACTGAAGTTCATAGAGGCATCATCAAAATTGGTAGCAGGGATGTCTCGATATGTTACGTTGACGTTTCTGGTGAAATTCTCTTGGTAGGCTCCTTGTCCCAATAGAACATTGAAAGTGTGCTCTCCGACAGTTCTTCCATATGAGATAGTGTTCTCTAGGTTGTAGTCGATACGTCTATTCATTGAACGGCTCATGGAGTTGGTGACGTTCTTTACCGAAGAGTTTAGGTAGAATACAGGAGTGAAATTTTCATCTCCCCAGAATGCGATTTTAGCTCCTACATTAGATTTGATTTTCAATCCTTTGATGAGTTCAACTTCTGCAAATACATTTCCGACGACATTGTCACTCCAGCTGAAGTTGCCAAGTCTTGTCTGGGTATATGCTAGTGGGTTGGTGAGCTCTTGACCAACAATGGTAGAGATACCGTATGGATTGCCATTGGCATCCGTGAGTACGCCTTCGTTGTTGTATGGGGCTTGACTAGCCACAGTAGGGTCTGTTTCTACTGCTGGAGTAATAGGGTCCAAGTTGATTGCTGAACTGAGCGGTCCACCGAATTCACTGTTGGTGTTACCTAATCCTATTGATTTGTCTTTAGCATAGCTAAGATTCTGTCCTATTGTTATTCTGTCTTTTATTTTGTGCTGTGAATTGACACGGACGTTGAATCTTTCATAGTTGGAGATATCCGAGACGACAATCCCTTCTTGATCCCAATATCCCAATGAGACATAATAGGTAGAAGCTGCATTACCACCACTGATACTTAGTTCGTGGTTTTGTCTTCTCGCATCGTCGTTGAAGATTTGATCTTGCCAATCTGTACCTTCTCCGAGTGACTGTGGGTCACTGTATGGGATCGGTTGGCCTGCAGCGATAGCAGATTCGTTCATCAAAGTAGCATACTCTGTGGCGTTGGTCAAGCTAAGTCTGCGTGCTGGTGCAGAGGTCCCATAGAAGCCATTGTAGCTCACTTTGGTTCTACCTTCTTGTCCTTTTTTGGTTGTTACCAAAATAACACCTGATGCACCTCTTGTACCGTAGATTGCTTGAGATGCAGCATCTTTCAATACTTCGATAGAGGCAATGTCTGATTGGTTTAAGTACCCAATCCCTCCATTGTCAATGACCACACCATCAACTACCCAAAGCGGATTGTTGGCGTCATCATTGGTAGACGTGAAACCTCTAATACGAATAGTCGATGAGGCTCCAGGCTGTCCAGAAGTAGAAGCTACAGTTATCCCTGAGGTTCTACCCTGAAGGGCTTGTTCTACTCGACTGATAGGCTGTGATTCTAGATCTTTGGCTTTGACACTAGAGATCGCGCCTGTGACGACACTTTTCTTTTGTGCACCGTATCCTACCACGACCACTTCTTCTAGAGACTGAATGTCTGCTTGTAAAGAGACGTCTACTGTAGATCGGCTGCCTACAGCTACTTCTTGTGTGATGTAACCAATAAATGAAAAGCTTAATACTGCGTTTTGATCTGATACCGTGATACTATAGTTGCCATCGAGATCAGTAACGGTTCCTTTGGTTGTTCCTTTGATCAAAATCGATACCCCTGGTAGTGTTTCGCCAGTTTCATCTTTCACTTGACCTTTCACCGTTGTGTCCTGTGCTTGAGCAAAGCTCCAGAGCAACGACAGGCTCAAAATCATCAGAGGTCGTACAGACCTCTTCCATAATTGTAGAGTTTGTAGTTTCATACTTTAGTCTTTAATAATTCAATTGATTCATGTGCTATTGCAGCACATTTACTTTCATATAGTATCAAAAGTATTTTTTCAATTAATCATATTTTAATTTTGATCTACGCTTAAAATACATCGCTATTTTTCACACCCACGTTTTTACTACTTCATCTGTTTTAATTAGTTGTTTTACAGTTATATATATGTTTTTTTATCAGTAGGTGTTGTGGGTTTTTTCGCTATTTTATAGATGTTTTTTTAGACGTAAAAAACACGTGTAATGCTGTTTTGGAGTAGTGATTTAGTACTGATTGGGTTCGGATTTTATGGATGTATGCTTCTGTTTCGATTTCTTATTTAGAGCAAGGAATTTGTGTTGTGTATGAGACTAGAATTATTGAGGTGGCAATGATTTTGGAAAGGGGGAGCGTGTCTATTTTAGTGGTAAGGCTAGTTCAAAAAAAGAGGCTTAAACATATCAATGTTTAAGCCTCTTTTAGAGATTTAACAGGAGTGAAGGTTAGTCACATAAGGTGGCGGCTCCTGTGTTTGGTTTGTCAGTTTTGATAATGATGTGTTTTTGGCTTTTTTGATTCGATAGGACTTGGTTCAAAAAATCGAGAGATAGATCAAAGTCACGTTTGAATAACTCAGCACTGAGTTCGTGTCCTCCTCCGCAGTAGGTGTAGAGTTGACTGGTAGCGCCTAGTGAGTTGATGTGTTCGTAGATCGAGTGAGATCCGAAAAACATAAGCCAACCTGTAGCGTCGGTTGGACAATAGTGATGTGCTGCCGTCCCGTAGGGTACAGTTCTGTCATTGCTACCATGAAACAACATCATTGGGATTAGGTTG
Organism: Reichenbachiella agariperforans; assembly: GCF_900142205.1. Classification (GTDB taxonomy): domain Bacteria; phylum Bacteroidota; class Bacteroidia; order Cytophagales; family Cyclobacteriaceae; genus Reichenbachiella; species Reichenbachiella agariperforans. The sequence continues at coordinate 551,213 of NZ_FRAA01000001.1, read as the reverse complement.
TCTTTTTGGATCATGTTGAGATCCATAATAGCACCTGCTCCAGATATTAGACCTTTATATTTAAACCCTTTGGGTAATGGATCACCAGACCACCCCATGACTGATCTGTTCCAGTATTGGGCATGGAGAACAGTCTCAGCACCAGCACTGCTACCGGTGACGAATATTTTTTTAGTATCGATAGCCAATTGATCTGCATGATCTATGAGATAGGCTGTTGCAGACCACAGATCGTTGGCGGCATATTGCATGGCTTTGACTTTTTCTGAGGTCACTCCACCACAACTGAAATTCTTTCCGCGCATGTATAAAGTGTAAGAAATGGTAGCTGCTGCATATCCATGCTGGGCAAGGTATCGGCAATAGGATTGTCCTCCTGTTCTATTGCCTCCTGAAAAACCACCACCATGTACGAATAGCACCAAGGGGTGTTTTGAGATATTGGATGTTTCGGGTAGGAAGAGATCCATCTCTAATTGGATGGAGTCGTTTTGGTAATAGGTGAGCGTTTGATGCTCCTGGGCAAAAACTGTGATGACCAGATAGGTCATCACAGTAGATAATATTATTTTTCTCATCTGGTCAAGATATCAGGAGTGTTAATTGATACCTAGTTTTTAATGAATTTTTCTCTTCTGATTTCTTTTCCAGACTTGATTTCTAGTATGTAGTGTCCAGATTTTAGTGTGCTGATATCGAATGCTTCGAACTCTTCTACTTTCATTTTTTTCTGTTCTAGCACTACGCTACCATTTATGTTTACGATTTTGAGGGAAGCGATTTTGTCAAAACCGTTCCATCTAATGTGCAAGGTGTCTTGGCTAGGGTTGGGGTAGATCAAGACTGGGTTCTGATCTAGGTTAGCTTCTGTAGATAGTACGTATGCTGAGAAATTGAACCAGTTCATGTTGAATTCTGGTTGGATGACTTTGATACGTAGTGTGCCACGACCTTCATTTAGTGTCATTTTGAGACTGATGGTTTGCCATGTCTGCCAGTCACCTGTGACAGGTACGTCGATGGTTTCACTGTTTAGTACTTGACCTGAATCGTCGAGCTGCTCGAAAGCCAACTTGCCTGCACTGCCTCCACTGGCTATTCGTGCTTCTACTCTGTAGGTGTCTGTAGCAGATACTGCGATGTGGTAGTCTAGATAGTCACCTGTGTTGGTGTAGCCTAGGTTCTCGCCACCGCCTGTATCGGTGGTCGTCTCATGTTCTAGTCCATTGTTGTAGTAGTAGTCTTCGGCTTCTATTTTGGCAGGGAGTAGAATATGTAGGGGCAGGTTGTTGGTGATGTGGAGCGCTTCGAATGTTGACAGGCTGGTTCCATCTGTAGCTAGTATGTCATCTCCAGTATAGTCTAGGCTAAGGGTGGTAGCATCGTTGAAGTTGCCATTTACTTCTAACACGAGTTGACGGTTATTGTCTGAGTCTATCATGACTGCTGTAGGCGTAATCGCTGTTTCTCCTGCCTGTAGAGTAAAGGCAGACGCATCGCTGATTGTAGATGCGTCTACCGTTTTGTTTACCGATAGGTATATAAGGTCTCCGTTCTCAGAGGTGTAGCCAGATTTAGCTTGGCATAAGACGTCACTTAACTTTTTTTTTAAAGTGAATTCAAGGTAGCTCAAATTGAAGCCTCCTTTTTCTATCATCAATTTTAGTTTTTGTGTCCCTTCATAGAGTACGACATCATCTGTGCTATAGACGTCCCATACCGTATATCCACCAGAATTGGGTAGTGATACCGTGCCTGTTTGGTTGCTGTCATCGATGTGAATACTGAATGCACTGTTGTCAGATCCAGAGGCGTAACGAAGGTCGATTTGGTAAACACCACTAGAGTCTACATCTAATGTATACACTAGCCACTCGCCATCTTCTGTCCAACCAATGTTGTACCCGTTAGACTCGCTGTCTTGGCTCTCTTGTATGTCTACTCCGTCGTTTCGATAGGCATAGCCTTGGTTCCATGTTAGACCTCCGGCATTGCCTGTTTCGTTCGTGTACTCTGCATCGTGGTAGGCAAATCCTTCTCGGCCTAGATCATAGTCTACGGCATAGATTCTTGTCGCTGCAGTTTTTGATAAGGAGTTGTCCTTGAATGGTATCGTTTCGTCACTATGAGGTTGGCGAATCATGGCATCTACTACATCAGGGTGGTAGACATTGTTTTCTACTTTGAGCCCTTCGGCTAGCTCCATGAGCGATGCGTAGGCACCTTCTTCTGACGGTTTGCCTGCACTGCCAGACCAATAGTTGAGGATGTCTTGGTAGCCTTGTTTTACTTCTACTTGTAGTGGGTTATTGCCTCCCATTTTCTTGAGTGGCCACCATGACCAGCCCATGTCGTTGGTTTCGAATAGATCTATGGCATCAGTAAACCATGCATTAGAATTTTCGCCAGTTTCGCCAAGCCAGATTGGAGCATTGCGGTTGTTTCGCATGTTGAGCATGCCTTGGATGGAGCCTTGATCATTGCCATTCCAGTATTTGTGAAAACTGATCGCAAGGTTGTTGTCCCATAGTGTGGGGAGACCATTGTAGTTATTTCCCCAGCAGTTGCCTTCTATGATGATCATGTGGTTTTGATCCACCTCTCTGATGGCCTCTGTGACTCTTTTTTGTATATTCCAAAGGGCGGTATTTTTGCTCTCTGCACAGCCGTTTAGGTCTGATTCATGGTTTTCAAATCCCCAGTTGGGTTCGTTGATGATGTCATAGGCTCCTATGTTCGGTTCATCGGCATAGCGTTCTGCTAGTTTTTTCCACAGGGCTACCATCTTGTCTTGGTTGGCTGTACTTTCCCATAGGGAGGGTTTGCTAGGGTCGTAATCACTGATGTCAGCGTTTTCGCCTTGTCCACCAGGAGCCGCGTGTAGATCTAAGATCAAGTACATGTCGTTGGCTTTGACCCAAGAAACTAGGTCATCGACCATGTCAAAACCTTTTTCGTTCCAGGTGATTTGTCCTGCCACAGGTTCTTCTTCGATCGGTGGAGTGAAAAGTTTGTAATGCATAGGCAATCTCACAGAGTTGTAGCCCCATGATGCCATGGAGTCAATATCCCTTTTGGTACAGTGGTTTTGAAGCCATGCATCGTAGAATACCTCTTTTTTATCTTCACCAACTAGATCAGTGATTTTGGCTTCTATCTCGTGCTGTGCACCACTAGTTCGTAGCATGTACCCTTCTTGGAGCATCCATCCGCCTAGCCCTATACCTCTGAGTATGATTTCTTGGTCATTCTCATCTACGATACGTTTGCCATCTGCTTTTAGGTATTGTGCAGTACTGCTTGTATAGCAAAATGCCAATAGTAAGAGGAGGAGGGTAAATCGAAAGGAATGGGTGTTTTGAATTTGCACATTAGGGTTGGTGCATGACGTATTGCCTTGCGAGTAGAAGTCTTTCATAATTCGGATATTTTCTAATTACTTTGTAATAATTATGTTGCCAAAGCGATTAAATCACTTGACAGATTCAAATGTATGTTGTGATATGAATTACATTGGCAATGTCAACCACATAAAAAATACATCATACCGTCGGATGCACTACTTTATTAGTACTTCATTTATAGTTATGATTCAGTGAGTCAGTAGTTTAGGTTAAAATTGGTTTGAATGATTATTAGGGCGATAGGTTGTTTTTTGTTATTCGTTTTGCATGTTATTCCGTTGCATGCAGACACACAGTGGGCCGATCGTGAGGATACTGCTGCTAAAAAATGGCTCATCAAAGGGAAGTCTCGGGTGATACATTATGGCAAAACTGATTTTTCTTCAGATTCGCAGTTTTGGTGTATGGCGGAGGATGCTGATGGTGTGCTTTATTTTGGTAACAATGACGGTATGGTGATCTATGATGGCGAAGACTGGACACTGGTTAAACTGCCCAACGGTTCGACAGTGCGTGGTTTATATTATGCCTCAGATGGTTATGTCTATGTCGGTGGGTACAACGAGATCGGTAGGATCGATCAGGATCGATATGGTCGATACCGATACGAATCTCTAACTCATGTACTCAGAAAAGAAGATCAGAGTTTTGATGATATATGGCAGGTTACTGAAAACAATGACTTTATCGTTTTTAGGAGTTTCAAACGGATCATAGCAATCAAGGAAAAGCAAGCGGTAACCTTGCCCGCCGAGGGTCGTTTCGAGCAGATCAGTGTGGTCAACGATAGACTGTATGCTGTGGATGCATGGGGAATCAAACGAGTGTCTCTGAAGTCCATGGAGATGGAAAATCTGGTAGAGGCTAATCAGTTTAAAGCAGAGGAGATTAGTGGTTTGCTACCAGGGTGGCAGGCTAATCAACTGATAGCCTATACGAGAGAGGGTAATTCTTACCTGATCGATATTCAAGAAGGTACTGCTGTACATCATAAGAGTTATTTTGAGAATGGGTCTAGTGATCAAGTTTTTTGTGCAATTAAGTCTACCGAAGGACAGTACTATATTGGGACGATTAATAGTATGGTAAAGTCCTATGATTATCATGTGGATGATTCGAAAATGATTTCTTTTGACAATCTACAGGATCAGACGGTTTTAGACTTGTTTCAAACCAGAGATGGTAATATCTGGGCATTACTCAACTCAGGAATAGATTGTATAGAGATTTCGTCACCCATCTCTAAGATATTTGATGATGCAGCGGTCTATGATGCCACCATGTACAAAGAGAAATTCTATATCGCCACCAATCAAGGGGTTTACTCTGCTGGACTCACCAAAGATGATCAGACGCTGATACATCGAGATTTTAAGCTCGAGGATGATATGGAAGCACAGGCTTGGTCGCTGCATGTCTATGAAAATCAGTTGCTGATTAGTCATGATCGGGGAGTCTTGGTCTCTGATGGTCAGTCGCTCTACCATGTCGAAGGGACCAAGGGCATATGGCGTGTTATTCCTGTGAATGGCAAAGAAAACCTGTATCTAGCATGCGCCTATGATGGCTTGTATGTCATGGAGTATACTGCTACAGGGCACTTCGTATTTAGGAATAAAGTAGAAGGGTTTGAAATTTCGGGTAGAGATATTCTTCCAACGAATGCACCTAATACCTATTGGGTGTGTCATGGTTATCAGGGTGTTTACAAGATTAAAATAGATGATGGCTATCAGCGAACAGTCTCTTTAGAAAAATACACAGATCAAAATGGTCTACCGTCGGTTTACAACAACAATGTTCATATTTGGGGGGAGGACACGGTTTTTACTACAGTAGAAGGCGTGTTTGTTTACAATGACAAGCAAAACAAGTTTGTGTCTCACGAATTCTTAACCAAAACTTTGACCAAAGAGCGATTGATTCGGAAGGTCTTTAAGGAGGGGGACAAGACGTGGTTTGTCCAGGATGATCAAATGGGATATTTCATGAACGATGAAAAATCACCGACCCTGCACATGGATCTTTTCTTGTCCCTAAAGGGGAGTTATATGAAGAGCATGGAGTATATCATGCCTCTTGAACAAAATCAGGTTCTGGTCGGGACGAATGACGGTATGTTCTCTTTTGATCTAGGGGGCGTGAGTACTCCTATTGTGGGAGCTACACACTTCACCCAGATCATATACAAGGACGATACGGATAGTTTGGTGTATTGTCCTTTGCCGAATGGTGCGGGTGATATCCTGCATTTACCCAATAGTACGAGTACACTATTGATCTCCTATGCCACGTCTCAGTTCAGTGCGCAAAAGGATGTGCAATACCGGTATCGGTTAGAGCAGATGGATAAAAACTGGTCAGAATGGACTACTGGATCGACTAAAGAGTATAGCTATCTGAAATCAGGGAAGTATAAATTTAGAGTTCAATCTCGCACCCCGCTCGGGGAAAAGGCAAAAGAGGCACAGTTTGTTTTTGAGATATTGCCGTTGTGGTATCAGACGACCTGGGCACGGCTTATATTCATGGTTTTGGCGTTGATTGCGGCGGTACTGGTGCGTGGGGTAGTGAGACGAAAACTGCAAAGAACCCGACATGAAGCCAAAAAAATGAAAGCGGCGCTCGAACTGGAGATAGCGAATATCAAGTTGGAGAAGGAAATGGTACTCGTAGAGAATGATAAAAAGCTACTCGAAGAGGATTTGATCTATAAGAGTAAGGAACTCGCCAATTATACAATTTTACTGCTTAAAAAACGGGAACTTCTCACCGAGATGGCAGAGGAACTCAAAGAACTCCGGGGTAAGATCAAAATTGCGAGTAACAAAGAAATCATTCGTTCCCTCACCCGAAAGATCAACCTCAATCTCCAAGATGAAGAGCATCTCAACGTATTCGATACCAATTTTGAGCGCGTGCATCAGGATTTTTTCAAAGAGCTTAAAAACAACTACCCTAACTTGTCGCAAAAGGAGATACGCCTATGCGGTTTTGTGCGGATGAACCTTACTAACAAGGAAATTGCTGCTATTCTCAATATATCCGTGCGTGGCGTGGAGACCGCTCGGTATCGCCTCAGAAAAAACCTGAGTTTGGAGAAGGAAATCAACATGGTAGAGTTCTTAGAGAAATTATCTACCTCTGAGAGTAGTGAGCTGGAGAGCGCAGAAGAGGAGTACTTCAAGGATTGAGAAATGACCTAGCCGATAGATGAAACAAATCAAAGTACCTTTCTGGAATTCGCTCGTTAGCAGGGTAGGGTTAGTCTTTATGGGCTTGACTATTTTGGCGATTTTCGTGTCGGGTTACTTTCTCTATCAAGAAGCCTCCAAAGTAATCGTGTCACATAATCAGGAGCGAATTCAGCACACTTCTACTCTGGCCAAGGAAAATTTTTATGACCTGTTAAGGGTTGTTTCAAATGATATAGCAGTCATGACAGAGAACCCCTTAGTCAGTAGCTATATTGAAGTACCTAGTCAAACGAATTTAGAGAATATCCAGCAGCTCTTTCACGTGCTACTGACCAACAAATCGAATTACTTTCAGGTCAGATTACTCGATGTGGAAAATGATGGCAAAGAAATTATACGTTATGATAAATCTGGTAAACTGGCTCAGCAGATAGCAGATAGTTTGCTACAGTACAAGGGACGAACGAGTTATTATCAAGGAGCCATGAGTACAGGTAGGGGGCAGTATTACTTCTCAGAGATCAATCTCAATGAAGAGTTTGGAGTAGTTAGCGTGCCACATACGCCGACACTTAGAGCTGTGGGAAAAATATATAACGATATGGGAGAGCTACAGGCGTTGCTCGTGATCAATGTAGACCTGACCAGCTACTATCATAAACTCGAAGGACTGATGGCTACAGGGACTCAGCTGCTCATTACGAACCGACAGGACGAATACCTTTTTGCACCAGAGAAGGGCAAGTGTTTTGGCGAGCAATTAGGGACTGGACATTCGCTTCGAAATGATTTTAATCTCAATACTTGGCATTTGATTGCTGCGGCACCTGATTTTTCTTTCATGAGAGATAAAGAGGGGGTGAGTTATCTATACAATGTGGAAAAATTGGCCTATGCCAGAGGTCAGGAAATTTATTTGATTACACTCATGGAGCGTGCAGATCTTTTTGCTAGTGCACATTTGGTACGGACGCATTCGCTCCAGATTTTGTGTGGTATATGTGTGGTGTTATTGTTGTTCTTTGTCTTGTTGATGCGATTGCTGACTCGCCGAATAGGAGAGGTGACTGCTGCCATCACTGGTTATGAGCGAGTGGGGTTGTCCAGATCGACTCGTATACTTTTACCCGAAACGAGGAAGGATGAAATAGGTGTACTGGCCCGTTCTTTTGGTCAGATGAGAGAAAGAATAGATCGACAAGTTCAGGAACTGAAAATGGCTTTGGAAAGCGAAAAGCAAGCGATCACTGCGCGAGATGAGTTTTTGCAAAACATGAGTCATGAGCTCCGGACTCCTCTCAATGCGATTTTGGGTCTGTCCCAATTACTAAAAAAGAACAATCCTCGTCCCGAGCAAGAACCGATTGTGGATTCACTTAGACGGAGTGCTTCTAATCTGTCAGATCTGATGTATGATGTTTTGGATCACCAAAAACTCATGGAGGGTAAGGTGTCTGTCAAAATGAGTTCACAGAATATTGCTGAGATACTGGATGATATCTATGCTAGTTATCAATATGATGCACTCAATAAAAAGCTTGCTTTTGAACTGATGGTTGACGAATCACTGCATGGGCAATATTATATGACTGATTCACTGCGGATCAAGCAGATCGTGACCAATCTGGTGGTCAATGCAATTAAATACACCGAAGAGGGATCTGTTCGCTTGGTAGCAGAATATACGGATGGGGCACTTAAGGTCGCTGTTTCGGATAGTGGGGTAGGTATACAGTTAGAGAATTTGAAGCGTATTCAGGATAGGTTTTACCGAGAGGATGGGGTAGGAACGCAACGTAGCGAGGGCTTTGGTTTGGGACTGTCCATCGTCAAGCATCTGCTGGATTTGTTTGGAGGGGAATTGCGGGTACGGTCTGAATTAGGAGAAGGTTCTACTTTCGAGGTGCTAATCCCTATGTCACAGGTAGAGAGTGACAGTTCAGTTTCATCTGAAGAACTCGTTGTGTCTATGCTACCACAGTTGGATGGAGTTTATACGGTACTGCATCTAGAAGATGATGAGTCAGCCTTGCTACTGGTCAAATCTGCACTAGACAGGCCAGACCTATCAGTAGTACAGGTCACTAGTATAGCGAGTGCACTGGAGGAAATGAAAGCATCTCATCCGGCCTTGGTACTTAGTGATATGATGCTGGGTAGTCATGCTTTGGATGATGATATAGCCCAGCTGAGGCAGCAGTACCCTGACACGCCTGTCGTCTTGTTGTCAGCTTTTGAAATGGAGCGAATGATGTGTTTGAGTCCGTGGGCAATACAGAAACCCATCGATCTTGACCAGCTACTAGATATGGTGTATACCCGCTTAGGTGAGACAATATACGGCCTGCCAGAGTTGGCTTCTAGTTATGCTCAGTATGATAATGAGCCAGTGTTGATCGATCGTTTTTTGACACTACTCACTCAAGAGTTTGAAACCTACATCCTGCGAATCACGGAAGCTTACCGTACCCAGAATCAAAAAGGGTGGGAAGCCATACATCATAAGCTCGTGACGCATGTCAAAAAACAGAACCTTAGCGGGTTATCAGAGGCGATGTTGATGTCAGTAGTGGAGATGTCAGACGAGAGACTTGCATTGGTGGTCAATCACCTACGCTATTATCTGTGCTGTTACCGTGTCGAGTTGCTGACTAACTCAGTAAACTGATTTTATTCATGAGATCCTTTTCGTAACTGCTACTGATGGCGATTTCTTCACCTCCGACATGGATGTCGTTGTGAGCGATGGAGTCGATATGCTTGATGTTGACAATGCATGATCGGTGTACCCGCTGAAAGAAATTAGGGAGTTTTTGCTCCATCTCTTTTAGGGTCATGAGTGTCATGATTTTTTTATGTCCTAAATGGAGTTCTGCATAGTTGCCAGCAGATTTGATATAACGAACCTCTGTCATATCTACTTTGATGAGTTTATTGCCGTCTTTGATGAATAGTTGCGAATCTGATGTTGCGGGTGTTTGGTGCTTTTTGACTTTTTGGATAGCCTTGAAAAAGCGGGTAAACTCGATGGGTTTGACTAGGTAATCTACAACCTGATCATAGTCATAAGACTCGGAGGCAAAATCTTTGTTGGAGGTGATCATTACTACAGCTGTGGCGGGGTTGATCAGTTGGAGGATTTCTTTGCCCGTCATATCAGGTAGATCATAGTCGAGCAAAACTAGATCAAAACTGTTTTGTGAAATTAGGTTGACGGACTCAAAACCGCTGTTGGTCGTGGTGATATGCGTAATGTCATCCGTTTTGGAACAGAAATGCTGCAACAAGTCACAGATCAACGGATCATCATCTACTATTAAACAACGCATACTTCCTTGGTCAATTAAATAAGTGGGTTCATCCAGCAAACCCTTTGTTTCATCCTTTCCTGATTTTATCAGAAGATAAAGAAAGTATAATTGGATAAGAAAATTAAAACTATGTCGGTAAAAGAACTATCTAACCAAATTGATTTAAGACTATCGGACTTGTCCGAGCGCTATGGTATGATGCTGCTGGAGTCGTCGATAGGGTTGGTGTATGTATGGTTCGGTGCATTGAAATTTCCTTCAGGTTTGAGCCCTGCAGAGGTACTCGCTGCTGATACCATGGATATATTGACCTTTCATCTATTGGATAAACAAGGATTGCTCTGGGGCTTGGCGAGTATCGAAGTGCTCATGGGGCTACTGCTTCTGTGCCGTATCCAGTCCAAGTGGGTGGTATTGGCACTTCTTCTTCATATGTTGGGGACATTGTCTCCGGTGGTTTTATTTCCTGAAGTGGTTTTTGATCGTCCTCCTTTCGGTTTTAGTATCGTCGGTCAGTATATCATGAAGAATGTCATCATTATCGCTGCTGCGCTCGTGATATACGCAAAGAAAGTAAATAGATAAGCGTCATATTAATAGTGCTAGTAGTGTTTTTTCAGGTGTCAGTGTAGTTTGCTGCTGACACCTGAGAGGCTATTAAGCCAAATTTTTTTACATTCTTAAAACCATTGACGTTCTTCATATTTGTCTCTTGTCTTTCAGTCTTTAGTGTAAAGCATCATGCTTTTAGGAGGAATGCCTATATCGATAAATCGGCAATTAACCGATTGATAGCAGTTTAATAGCTGTTAGTTTTGCAGGGTAGCAGTCGACCTGAACTAGTGAAGTTGAAAAAAACCATCAAGAGCGCATGATAATAATGACGTTTTTGTTGGGTTATGAGTAGAGAAAAATTAAGGAAAGACTTATGTTGAACGAAACAATAAGTATTGAGACGAAGGGTACGGAATGGAAAGGTTTGTTTGAAGAACAAACTCAGCTGTATCTAAACGATGTGTTTGAGAAAAGACCTATTCCTGTAGCCTTGCGGTCTCGTGTGATCTGTGAGTTACGTATCTACCTAGGGTTGTTACTAGGGGCTAAAGTACAGGAACACTATAGTGAAGAGGTAGCGTTAAGGGTTATTCAGGAGTATATGCGAGATATCCATGAAACTGTGACTTGGCTGGGGATGTCTTACAAGGATGTAGTCCAATTGACAGCTGATAGGCATGATTTCTATTTAGCAGGCTTATTTGATGAAACGAACGGAGAGGCATTTTTGCGTCATATAGGATTACAATGGTTTCAGTTTCCATTGCAGACCATAGAGGATGATCTACGTCCTTCTGACTATGATTTTTCCTGCTATTATTCAGATATACCTTTGGTATCGCATATCTTGTTTGAGTTGACACCTAAGGTTGTACAGTCGATGGTGGATGGCTTTAAGCCTCAATGATTAACGCAACAGGTCTACTCAGCACACACAGTAGACCTGTTGCGTTAATCATTGCCTCATGATTCTATATTGTCCGTTTCGTTGTTGTTTCGATCTTTGAGTAGGAATTTACTGACCTCAGATCGTAAAAGTTTAGCTATTTCACTGAGTTTGTGGGATTTGTCGTTGTAGTTGGTCATCCCAGAGACAAGTTCATTGGCACTTGCCGCGACTTCCTCGGTTCCAGCAGCTGTTTGCTCTGCGATCACGACCACATTTTCTATGGTTTGCACGATCTGGTTGATGTTGTCCGTCTGCTCTTTGGTAGCTTTCAATATTTCCTCCGAATAACTCAAGGTCTCGTTAGAGGCTTGACTGATATCTTGAAAAACGATAGAGACTTCTTTAGAGGCAGTAACACCTTTTTTGACACTCCCGCTCATGATATCCATCAGGTTTGCCGCTTGGATGGTATCATTTTGAACATCATCGATTAGCTTTTCGATTTCTTTGGTAGATGATTTAGAGCTCTCTGCTAGTTTTCGAATTTCATCAGCTACTACGGCAAAGCCTCTGCCTGCATCTCCAGCTTGTGCTGCTTCTATCGCTGCATTGAGGGCAAGAAGGTTGGTTTGATTGGCGATGTTGGAAATCACCCCTAATACACGATGAATCTCAACGGATCGCTCCTTGAGTACATTCATGGATTGATTGGTCTGACTAGAATAGTCAGAAATTTCAGACATGCTTTCAGACACATTGTCTACCATGATTTTACCCTTCTCACTTCTCTTGTTTCCTTCGTAGGCTACTTTGTTGATGCTTTCCGACTTTTCAGCCATAGCATCTGCTGCTAAACGTATGCTTTCTACGATAGTGGATGACTCATCGACCTTGGATACTTGAGTCTGAGCCCCATTACTCATTTGAGAGATGGCAGAGGCGATCTCTTCGGTGTTTCGCGTCATCTCTTCACTAGAACTGAGCATTTCTGATGAGGATAACTCAATCATGTTGGCACTTTGGGTGATCTGATGTAGGAGGTCGTTGAGATTATTTAGGGCTAGGTTAAAATTCTTGGTCAAACTGAGGATTTCTCCTTTGGCATCTTCGTCTAGTCGTTTGGCTAGGTCTCCATCTGCCATGGATTGTGCGATGGCATTGATGGCGTTGATAGGAGAGGCCACTACATCAAACAGGTTGTTGATCGACTCACTGAAATCTCTCCATTGTCCTTCTTTGCTACTTGTGTCAATGCGAGCACTGAAGTTACCCGACTCTACTGCCTCACGAATCACATAGTTCGTATCGTCTATAGAGCTGTTTAGGTTTTCGTTTTGCGCTCTTAGGCCTGCATTTCGATTTTTTACCTCAGCTACTGCCTCGTCTAACTTGGCCTGTAGTTCTGCTTTCTGAAGTTTGGTTTGTTGTTTTTTATATCTCACATAATAGGTTATCCCTGCAGCGATGGATACGATCACAAGCAGTCTAAACCATAGGGTTTCCCACCATGGAGGAGTGACGGTAATGATGACCGAGGTACCTTCTTCGTTCCATACCTTGTCGTTATTAGAGGCTTTGACATGAAAGGTGTAGGTGCCTGCAGGTAGGGTAGTGTAAGTCGCTGAGGTTTGGTTGTCTATGTAGTTCCAGTCTTCGTCTATGCCTTCCATAAGGTAGGCGTAGCTGTTTTTTTCAGGGCGGGTGTAGTTGAGTGCGATAAACTCAATAGAGAAGATGTTGTGTGTATAGTCGAGATGGATCTCTTCTGCTTCGGAAATGTTTTTATTCAATATTGCTCCGTCTTCATCCGATGGTACGACAGATTTGTTGAATACCTTAAAGTCTGTGAAGGTAACTTCTGGTATAATTGGGTTTTTCTTAATTTGGTCTGGATAGAAGCGGTTGAACCCATCGCTACCTCCAAAAAACATCTCGCCCCATGAGGTTGTGATAGAGGCTCCCATATTAAAGAAGTTGCCCTGAAGACCGTCTCCTTTGTCGTAGGAACTCATTTGAATTTTTGCTTCTTCGCCTTGACCGATGAGCGTAGTTTTTGTTAGGCCATTGCCAGAACTGATCCATAGATTGCCTTCCCTGTCTACTTCCATAGATTTGATGGCATTGCTCGGGAGACCACTTTCTTTATCAAAGATTCTAAAAGAACCACTTTCTGGAATGAAAAGGTTAATGCCTCGATTCTCTGTACCTACCCAAAGTTTTCCTTCTTTAGTGAGTAGGATATTTGAAACCGCATTTTCACTTAAACTATTCGGGTCTTCAGGGTTATTGATATAGCCTGTGGAGGTATAGGAGCTTTGGGAGCGATCCAAAACAAGATAGTGAACACCGTTGCTCGTACCTAACCATAAATTGCCATTAGAATCGGTTTGCATGGCACGGATGTATCTACTAATATTTGTGGCAGTCTCATCCTGAGAAGTAAAGTGTTTAAAAGTACCAGTGGATAGGTTGAAGTAGTCTAATCCAGTACCCCATGTGCCAATCCAAAAGTGGTCTGGGTGCAGATTATCTTTGATTAATGAAAATATATTGTCACCGCTTATTGACTGTGAGTCAATCGGGTTGTTGAGGTAGGTGGTGAATTTCTTCTTTTTTGTATCATAGTAGGTTAAGCCTCCAGCCCATGTACCAATGAGGACATTGTCATAGTCATCTACTATTAGCTTCAGGATGGCATTATTAGGTAGGCTATTCGGATCATTCGGGTCATGTTCGAAATGAGTCAATGTGTTAGTCGAGATATCAAAGTAATCCATGCCATAGCCATCCGCGCCTATCCATAGGTTGCCTTTTGAATCTTCGGCAAAGGTGTTGACGGTACTTTTGGTCAATGTGCTTTTGTCATCGATCACTTTAGTAAATGCTTTTTGATAGGGGTCCATTAAATCCAAACCTTTGTCAAAACTACCTATCCACACACGTTCATTGCTGTCTTGTATGATGGACCAAATGGAGTTCGAGTGAATGCTTGATGCATTGGATGGGTCAGGCTTGAGATGGGTAAACTGCTCTGACTGGATATCAAGGATGTCTAGACCACCGTTTTCCATTCCTATCCAGAGGTTGCCCTCTTTGTCACTCATGATATCCAATATTCGAATCAGGTGTAGGGAATTTTCGTCTGGTTTTGGTGTGTAATGCTTGGTGGTAAAGTTGTTTCCTGAATCGGTAAGCTTGTAAAGCCCTTTGGCCCAGCTGCCGAGCCAAATGTTACCGTAGATATCTTCGCTTGCACTTTTGATGTTGAGGTTGATTTCGTCATGTATGACTTCCTGGATTTTTCCATCTGTATTCATCATGAATGCATTGGCACCTACAAACCACATCCTGTTTTTTGAATCTTCAAAAATGAATTGAATGTCTTCACCATCTAGGTGACGACCTATTAGTTTGTTGGTTTTGGCATCTAGTACGTCTATACCATTGTTGGCTACCCATACTTGGTCTTTCGAATCACAAAACACGTGTGAAGCATACCAATTAGAAATACTGTAGGGATCGTTAGGGTCAGGAGTGAAGTTAGTGAAGTTGTGATGCGCTCTGTTGTAGCGACTGACACCTCCTCCATGAGCAATCCACAGGTCACCATCACTGGTCTCATCAATGTAGTTGATGTAGGGGTGTTTGAGGCTTAGGCTATCGTTTTTGATGGGTTCAAATAAGTCATATTTGAGACCGTTGTACCGGTTGAGTCCATTTCGTGTTCCGATCCAGATATAGCCCTGATGGTCTTCAAAGATTGCCGTGACGTTGTTGTCGGACAGACCGCCAATGTTTCGGAATTTGTACTCGTTGTGTTGCTGCGCACTCACGGAGAGTACTGCGAGAAGTAAAATAAGCGTCAGCTTTATGCTTAGGCCAAACCATCTTTCATGCATCATTTTTCCCATGTTGTAGTCTATACTGCTTTTAATTTAGACAATAGTTACTAAACAATCTGTTTAGTCTCGATACTATTGACCCATATCGTGTTGGAAATCAATACTACAATGAAATCTAAATTAGTTTTGGGATAGTGGGTGGAATATTCGATGACTGTTTGGATTATATCTCCAGTCTAAGAATGTTTTCGAAAATAGAGAAGATGATCGGTACCACCAAGGGTTGGCTCTAGAATATTTTGAGAGGAATGGGAAGTGTACGCTTCATAGTGAGTCCATCGCGTGATTATGCCAAGACAAAGGATCGCATGCCAATGGCACTCATCTCGATGGTTTCGTTGAAGAATGTCAACTGATCCTGTGCATCTCGTAGCGCCAAGGTATAGAGCATGGGGAGGTAATGCTCGTTGGTAGGGATGGATAGTAGCGCTTCTGTGCCAAGATTGGCATAGTGGATCAAAGACTGATGGTCTTGGTTTTCGATCATGCTTTTGATGCGCGAGTCAAATGCTAGCGCCCAGTCGTAGGGTTGATCTGAGTTCCATCTGGCTTGACGCAAATTATGAATGCTGTTGCCGCTCCCTACGATCAGGATGCCTTTGTGTCGTAGCGCTTTCAATTCCTCGCCTAGGGCATAGTGAGCGGCTGGCGACATGTGGTGATCCAGACTGAGCTGAAATACAGGGACGTCTGCCTTTGGAAACATCTTGACGAGCACGGACCAGGTACCGTGATCGAGACCCCATTCGTGATCCTCCTCTACGGTATGCGTTTTGACTTGCTGAATGAGCAGGTGAGCTGCCTCTGGGGCTCCAGGAGCGGGGTACTGCACCTCGAATAGCTCCTTTGGGAATCCCCCGAAATCATGGATAGTCTGTGGTTTGGGAGCCATGGTCACCAAGGTGCCGCGTGTCTGCCAGTGGGCGGAGATGCAGAGGATGGCTTTGGGCTGTATGCCCTCGGCCATCTTTCGCCAGTTGGCGGTGGTTTCATTCTCTAGGATGGCGTTCATGGGGTTGCCATGCCCGACGAAGAGTACAGGCATTCGCTCCGTACTAGCAAATCCTGAAGCAAGGCTATCGAAGGATTGGAGGTTCATCCTTAGTCCGAGAACAGTCCAGAACTCAAATAGCGATCGCCACGGTCACAGATGATCGAGACGATCGTAGCAGGCTCGGTGAGGGTTTTGGCGAGTGCTACGGCAGAGTGCATCGCACCACCGCTACTCATACCTGCGAGTATGCCCGTTTCTTTGGCCAGACGCTTGGTCATGATGACTGCTTGTTCTTTGCTCACGTAGAGAATCTCGTCGACACGTGCATCGTCATAAATCTCTGGGAGAAACTCCGGAGACCATTTGCGGATGCCCGGGATACTGTCGCCTTCCTGTGGCTGTACGCCTATGATCTGAATGTCCTTGTTTTGCTCCTTGAGGTACATGGAGTTGCCCATGATGGTACCCGTCGTGCCCATGCTGGAGACAAAGTGAGTCACTTTTCCTTCGGTGTCTTTCCATATTTCGGGCCCTGTCGTGTTGTAGTGGGCATGGTAGTTGTCGTCATTGGCGAACTGGTTGAGCATGACGTATCCTTCTTTCTCCACCATTTCGTCTGCGATGGTACGAGAGAGTTCGATGGTTCCTTCTTCTGGGGTCAGGACTACTTTGGCGCCATAGGCGGTCATCGTATCGATGCGCTCCTGTGTGGAGTTTTCGGGCATCACGAGGGTGATATCCATGTCAAAGGATGCCGCGACCATGGCCAGTGCGATACCGGTGTTGCCACTGGTCGCCTCGACGAGTTTGGTCTCACGGGTGATTTCGCCGCGTTTGAGAGCCTCGTTGATCATGAAAAAGGCCGGACGATCTTTGACACTCCCTCCCGGGTTGTTGCCCTCTAGTTTGCCGTAGATCTCTACGTGATCGGGGATCTCAGGGAGCAGTACTCTGACGAGGGGTGTGTTGCCGATTAAATCACTGATATTTTGAGCTGACATAAGTTTTTGCTTTCTAAATTGGTTTTGAACGAACAGATCACAAACGGGTTGGGTTCGAGATCTGCATTTATACCGAGGCTTTGATCAACTGCGACTCGTGCGCGTAGTACACGCGGCTGTTGGGCTCGACGCTACTCGTCAGCCAGACATTGCCGCCGATGATGCTGTTGGCACCTATGACGGTACGACCGCCGAGGATCGTTGCTCCGGCATAGATGACGACATTGTCACCGATGGTAGGGTGTCGTTTGGTGAGCGCCATCTCTTTGCGTACACTCATGGCACCTAGGGTCACGCCCTGATATACCTTGACATTGCTGCCGATGATACAGGTCTCGCCGACCACTACTCCAGTCCCGTGATCGATGCAGAACTTACGTCCGATCTTGGCTTTTGGGTGGATGTCAATCGAGGTACGCACATGGGCGTATTCGGTGAATATCCGTGGCAAGTAGGGGATGTCTAGTCCCAGCATCACGTGCGCAATGCGGTAGATCGCTATCGCGAAAAATCCAGGGTAGGTACGGATCACTTCCTTGCGGTCTATGGCTGCAGGGTCACCGCTGAGGATGGCTTCTGCATCTTCGATACACAGGTCGTAGATGTTTTCCAGCTCGCTGAAGAACAGCTGGCACGAGCTGAGTGCAAAGCTTTTTTCGCAAGCCTCGGTTTTGAGGAGGAGGTCTTCGAAGAGCTGTTGGATGGCTTTGTACTCCGCGTCTATTTCTGTTTCGGTCTTGAAGCGGATGTTGTTGAGCTCGGGAAACAGAAACTGCAGCAATCTGACGATAAACTGGTCTATTTCCTTCTCGCCCGGTAGGGCCTTGGGCACGTTGTGTGCCGCGGATATTTTGTCAAAAAACGATTTGTTCATATTCTCTCTAGGTGTCAAACCTTGCAACGTAAAGGCAAAACTAGTGTTTCGATTGTGAAATAAAATGCTATTGCTTTGAGTTCCTTACTTTTTTTGAGAAAATGACAAGCTACCGTGGTATCTATCACCTCTGTGGTAGCTCATAACCTCCCTCGTTTGTCATTCCGACGTAGGAGGAATCTAATCGAGTCTAGCCTTTACGATCTGTAGGGATCATCAATTCACTCCTGAATTTCTTCATTGAGGAATCGCCATTTAGGATTGGTGGTGGCAATCAAAACTTCCTTTTTGGCTCTGCGTCATTTCTTGATTTCTTTTTCTCTTTCGATGGCGTGGTTTACATATTGGTACCGCTCCCAATGAACCAAACGATGACAGTAGTACCTTTTGGCGAAAGACGACTGGTTTTCTCGGTTCTCATAGTGCTGATCTATTCTAATCATCAAATCATTGGTCATTCCTACATATAGAGATGACTTGTTTGGATTGGTGGTGATATAAACGAAATAATTGTGGTTCACCTGTCTAACCTGTCAACTTCTGTAATAATACAATACAGTTGATACCAGTGGACACTCAATCACTTACTTTGCGTTAGGCGCACGGTGATTTTAATGGAGCATTTGAATCACGGCATTTTTGCCACTGACTTTCCAGTCGGGTTCTTGGAGGTCGAGTAGTTCCGACTGTGAAGCCGATAGCCCTGTCTGTATATCGGACTTGAGCGTGCGGATGCAGTAGGTCGGATGCGTCAGGTAGCTACATAGTGGAGCGGAAGGCTGTGTGGGAGGGATGACGCGGTCTTCGAAGAATCGGCGATAGTTGGCGTCTCCTTTGGATAGGAGTAATGCGTGGGGGGTGATCAGCCCCTCTGGGAGTTGGGTATAGTGCGTAGGGCTCGTCCATATCGGATGGTGCTGCAGGATGATCTGCTGTCGGTCTATTTTGTTTTGTAGACTCTGGGCAAAAGCTCCTGCTTTGTTTTCGAGTAGGGTATCTAGCAAAGCACCAATGTCTTCGCGTATCACATCGGACACGAAAATAGGGGCGGATTTGAAGTGTAGTTTGACTTCATGCCCGTATCGTTCTACGAGGTGATTGACGAGCAGTAGGTCACTGAACAGCTCCATGCCAGCATTGTCCAATACCACATCGACATGGGTGGCTGCCTCACAGTCGTGGACTAGCGCAGCTCTATCGTCTAGCAGTAGCTTAATGTCGAGTTCTGAGCCAGACTTCAACTGACTAAGATCGGACTTGTTGCCGTGTAGGCTGTGCAGTACAAAATCCTGTGTATCCCAGGTCTGGGATGCCAATAGGTTAGGGGCTAATGCTGCTACGTTTTGATTGAGGTCTTGTGCTTTGATCTGTGAAAAAGGATCGATACCCAAGGAGTCATAGTCTACCAAATGCAGGATATAGGCAAACAAATATACCTCTGCATCGAAGAAGGGAAGGGAGGGCAGCAACTGTCCTTCGTACTGCTGATAGAATGTCTCCCAGAGTGGATTGTGCTCGTGAATACGGGTAATGGTTAGCGTCTCTAGAGAGGTTTTGAGTTTTTCGAGCCGTTGAGAGAGGGTGTCCGGATAAAGATTGCTGGCGAGCACGTCGTTCAGGATTTTAGGATAACGAACACGAAAGGTCATACCAGCAAAGGTGTGCGGGTCGATGGGGATCTGAGGATAGTCACTTAGCATGACGCAAAGATAGATAGTATTGTAAGGAAAAGGTGCTCGTGACTATGCACAAAAAAAGGTCATCACTTCAAATGATATAGAAGTGATGACCTTTTTGATTTAGCGTTTTATGTTACTTCAGAGAAGCAATAAGCGCTTCGTTTCTTTTGACGTATCCAAAATCACCATTGGGAGATGCTTTTGCTAGTTCGAGAGACTGCTTTGCCGTTTTGATGGCACCTTTCTTGTCACCTTTTTTTGCTAGGATTTGAGCCTTTACATGGACATTCCAAAATTGCTTGCTGTTTTCTCCTGTCTCCAAGTATGTGTTGGCCCAAGTCAAGGCTTGATCTAGGTCTTTGCCTGTGCTAAGGTAGTAACGAGCAGCGGTCATCAAGTTAGCTGGATCAACTACTGTGTTTTTAGAGATAGCAGCCATTACTTGCTCGTCGAACGATACTGCTACTGGGATATTCAACGCTGTGTTTTCCCATGACATTTGGATGTTAGCCGTTTGGCTATCAGCTCCTAGGTCCGTGATTTGGTAGGTCAAGGTCTTTACTGTTTCAGTAAGTTTTGTAGCAGCTATAGAAGCTTTTACGACGATCTTGTCATCTTCGATTCCGCCTACATTCGCACCGATAGATTTGTCTGAATATAGGATTACTTCCCATTCTTTAGCACCAGGCGCTAAAAATAAGATGTACTCACCTGCTGGTACATTGGTGCCTGCTACTTGTACATCACTGCTAAATGTAATGATGGTGCCAGAGTTAGCCCCTGCTCTCCATCTTTGACCGTAGGGTAAAAGGTAGTCAGCACCTTCTCCAAATATTTTTCTGCCTTTCATCTGTGGTCTGAAGTAGCTGATTTCGATATCCGTCAAGCCAACTGTGGAGCTAACAGATCCTGCAGGGCTAGGTTGTGGAGTAACGATCTGAGCCATTGTGGTTTGTGCTCCGATAAATAATAATCCAGCGATTGCTAGCGTAATGAGTTTCATTTTTTTCATGGTAAACCTTTATTTGATTGTTTTAAATTACTGATCGAATATACGGGATAATGCCCGACTGGTTCACTAAATATGACAAACAACGATTTCCTTCTACCCAAATCTTTTTATCTCCGTGATGATGTAGTGCAAATAGCCAAAGAATTACTCGGAAAGACCCTTGTTACGAGGCAAAATGGAGCGGCCAGAAAAGGCAAGATAGTAGAGACGGAGGCCTATCGTGGATATGATGATAAGGCCTGTCATGCGAGCAATGGTAAACGTACGCCACGGACGGAGGTCATGTATAGAGAGGGAGGGTGCGCTTATGTGTACCTATGCTATGGAATCCATCACTTGTTCAATGTCGTGACGAATGTAGCGGGAAAGGCGGATGCTGTTTTGATCAGAGCGGTAGAGCCACTGGATGGAGATTGGTCTGATCGACACCCCAAAACTAAGACATCTAATGGTCCGGGGAAATTATCCAAGGCTATGGGGATAACCATGGAGATGAACACTGCGCGACTGACAGGTGAAAACGATATATGGATTGAGGATGCTCCCGATATAGTCGGTACTAGTATAGTAGCATCTACTAGAGTGGGTGTAGACTATGCAGGAGAAGATGCTTTGCTGCCTTGGCGTTTTTATATCTGTAACAACGATTGGGTAAGCAAAAAATAGGGGTGACCCACCTACGAGTTGACCCACCCTTTTTTGTAAATATTTTATCTTAGTTAGTGATTTCGAAAATGGCACGATCTAGGATTTCATCTCTGGTCAGATCAGTCCAGTCTAGGAGTACATATACGTCTGGAGGTACACCTGATTCAAAGTTCTCTTGGTTTATTTCATCTTCCAGTCCAGCATCGAATCTATCCGCTTGATCTACAGTGACTGCTTGTGTGACAGAGAACCTGTAGTTCCATCCGTTAGGGAGTTGGCCGCCGTTAGGCATGCCTAGTCCACCACCAGTACTATCGCCCATGAGCGTGACGTTAGGGATAGCTTTGGTAGATAGCGAAGTGAATGATCCTGCACTGTAGGTGCCACGATCGACGAGGAAAACCACAGGTTTGTTGGTGTATTTAGGTCCTGTGTATGGCTCAGCGACGGCTTCTTCAAAAGCAGAGAAGTCGTCATGGTCTTTGCCATTTCTGATTCTGGATTTGTAAACCACTGTTTCTTCATCTATAAACCGGGCTAGGATTTTGAATACATCACGTACTGCCCCGCCACCGTTCTCTCTAAGGTCGAGAATCAAACCATCTGTGCTTTTGTATCGGTTCATTATATAATTCAAATTGACCGCACTGACAGTGCCTGTAAAAGAACCAAACCGGATGTAACCTATTGATTTTCCAGCAGGTACTTTGTCCGCATTGATAAAGTCGTGCTGGAATGGTCCAGACGAATGGTAGTCACTGCCTATATAATGATCGATGACGATTCGGGACTCGTAGTTGTCCACTTTATGATACCGGACACCAAAAAAAGATACATTAGTGCTAGAAAATAAGTTGGTGTGATCGTCTTTGAGCTCAGACATCATACTGCCCATCACCTGAAACAATGAGTCATCTGATATCTCATCATAAATCATCGCATGATGCCTGTCGTATGAATCATCCCAGTCTATGTTTTTAACCTCAAAGAATGAATACCGCTTGTCCACTTCATTCCAGAGGTAGTCAAACTGTACATAGGGATCCTCTTCGGAGAGTACATCCTCAAAGAATATTTGCTCACAAGCACTCAGCGCTAGTGTGCCGATGAATACCAATAGTGTATGTTTCATTCTTGATTATTTTTTTAGACCGAATAGGAGTGCGATTTTCAGGTTATGGTGGGACGCTTCGAACTGATTTTCTTCCCCACCCGTCGTATATGCGTCCCAGACGTATGAGAACTTCAGTGCATTTTTATTGGCGAGGAAATGTGTGTATTCTAAAGCAGAACTCATTCTAAAACCAGAGAAGGAATTGATTTCATAATCTGCAAAGAGGAAATTTCCACTATTCAACAAGCTCTCTTGGTTGATGTAAGTATAACCATTTCTGATATTGTGATTGAGCAAGCCTACATTCAACTGGAATGACAGGTTTTTGTCTCGGGGTTTTAGTTTGTACTTGATGAAGAGGAATTTTCTACTTTTTTCTGTTTGTCTAGAAAGGTCTCTCGTTATTTTGGCAGAGCCCAATAGGTTGAAAAATATCTCATAGCCGTAGGTAGCATTTTGAAGGGTAGGGTTGGCTCTAAGGTTGCCTGTGAAAAGAGCCATTCCTCCTGCTTTGTAGCTCCATTTATCAGATGAGATGCTTTTGATCTGATAGAGTTTCGAGAAATTGAAGGTCAAAGTTGTGACTGCTGCGACAGCTACTTCATTTTTGACCAACGAAGCGTAAGTGTTGCTATGGTAATAGTCTCCTCCAAACCTTGTCTCACGTACTTTATCCATTCTTTGGTAATGGAGAGAAATGTTTTGGGCAAGCCCACGGTACACGAGAGGTGATGTAGCGAAATCTCTGTATGTAGAGTAATCAAGCCCAAGCCCAATTTCTAAATAGGAGGGTCTAGCCTTGTTGGCGATTTTTCTCGCGCTTTGACCCACAGCGGAGAAGTGGGAAAAGGTTACAGTAATGAGACATACCCATAAGTATATGTGATTTTTCATAGGTGGAATCACGTGATTTGTTTAAGTGAAAGTGACATCATCACAAGTGTAAATAAACTTAATTTTGTTGGTTTATCCCTTTGTATGTGATTTGATTTAAACCCTCTTAAATATTTGTCACCTGTAAGATATCGGTGATATTCTGTTTCAAAACACACTGCTATTCCTGTCCTCATCTACACTTAGGCATTTCACCTATTTTGACAAAGTAGGCATTTTACGCTTATCTGGGAGTGTATCTGGTCGCATCTTTGCATTGTAATCAAAAGAGATACACGAGTCATCATCGAGATGGCATTGAAAATATAGGTTAGGTTTTTGGAATAGGAAGGGGTAGTGAAGTTGGTCGTAGTAGAAGTGCCCCTTATTTTTTAAATCCCTAACAAGGATACAGAATCTAGGCCAGCTATAGTCAGTACTACGGATTGGATTAGATTTTAGCCGACTCGTATGGGTTGGTTTGTACCAAAGATCATAGGTTGGTTTTTGTTATTGAGGAGTCAGTGAAGGCGGATAAGTGCAGAAGGAGGCTCCTCAGTTTTTAGAATCATCTACTGTCTTAAGACTCTTTTATCAACTATAACCCAAGAGCGAGAGTCAGCAGTGAGAAAACTTAAAGATAGGTTAGGTTGGTTTTGACCAGAGTGATAGGAGGCTTGCCTTTTGTCCTCTGGTCTTTTTTATGCAATGAGGTTCTACGTTTATAGCTGATTTGTTTCTTGAACGAAACAAATTGATTTGAAGGGAAGTCCATATACCATATATGGCTTCCCTTTTTCTTTTTGCGGAAACTGCCGTATTCTATTTCCTTGCCTAGTTTTTTGTGTTAATTTCAATAATTAAAGTCCATAGATCATGCAGACAGCTCGAGAATACAATGATTGCGTACTGATAGGAGTTTCCAAAGCGATCAACGAATTGATCATCAATCAAAATTTCGAAGAAGCACTAGATCGCTCTTTGCAGCATATTGGGCAAGCATTCGATGGAGATGTTTTTGTCGCAGAGGTAAGCCTGACACCAGGCAAGGAGATGGTTTTGTCTGTCAAACATCATTGGATGAAAGTCTATAGCCAAAAACGCTTAGCGCAAAACACGAATAAACCTCTAGCAGCATTTGCTCAGATATTTGAACTGCTCAAGGCTGGTAAGTCTTATGCATTCAAAAAGAGTACTGCGGATCTAGAGATCAGCCGTCACTTAGAATTGACAGGAGGTAAATCAGGGGTGGTTTTTCCGATTTTTGTTCGAGAGAATCTGTGGGGGACTTTGAGTTTAAACTCTATGGAAGAGGAGCGCGACTGGGGTGAGGCTACCTTGTCTGTTTTACAGTCTTTTGCCTGTGCTATTGGCTCCATCCTTACCAAAATCATCTATAGAAACTCTCTGGAACAGGACATCGTCCAACAATCTCAGCAAATCGTCGAAACCAATAGACGCTACCAGTCTTTGGTGCATAATATACCGGGTGTCGTATTTCGGTGTGCCATGGATCAGTCTTGGACGATGGTATATATCAGTCCCTATGTAGAGGAGTTGACGGGATATGAGGCGAGTCAGTTTTTGGCACCAGAATTTAAAAGATCCTTTGCTGAATTGATTCATCCTAACGATAGGGATTTTATATGGATGGAAATCAACCGTCAATTAAAGAAGGGATCATCCTATAAGGTCAACTACAGAATTGTTGATTTGCAGGGTAAAACAAAATGGCTCTGGGAACAAGGGACAGTGCAAGAGAATAGTCATGGAGAAGCCTCACTCGAGGGGTGTATCATAGACATCACTGATCGAGTCGAAAGTCATGAGAAAGTCATGGCCGCTACACTGGCGACCGAGGATAGAGAACGACGTTATTTCTCTAGAGAAATACATGACAACCTACAGCAGATACTGACTACTGCCCATCTTAATCTCCAGCATGCCAAGCGTAAACTTATGAATCCTAAGGCGCAGGCATATATAGAGTCAGCTTCTGGTTCTGTAAATGAAGCGATCGCTGAAACTCGCAGTCTGAGTCATAAACTGATGCCAAAGACGATTCAAGATTATGGTTATGTGGCGGCTGTTGCTGCGATGATAGATAATATTAGACCTACGACGAGTACAAAATTTGATTTCCAACATAACCTAGGTAGCGATGGTCTACCTGAGGACGTGGCGCTGTGCCTCTATCGTATCACACAAGAAGCGATCACCAATATTATGAAGTATGCCCAGGCTAAGGAAGCGACTATTCAGCTCATGAGACACCAGAGTATGCTTATTCTAACTATTGATGACAATGGCATAGGATTTGAAAGTGATGTACTCGACCCTGCCAAAGGCTTTGGTCTTAACAATATGTCCAATAGAGCGACTGCTCTGGGAGGCAAGTTAGAAGTAGACAGTGCTGTGGGCAAGGGCACACATATATTAGTAGAAGTACCATACCAAACCGAAAATCAAGATGACCGAACCGAAATTAAGGATCTTATTGGTCGATGATCATAAAATGATAAGAGAAGGGATCAAAACCTTCCTTGAATACAATGATACCTATGAGATCGTGGCAGAATCTGACGATGGTCAGGATGCCGTCGAGAAACAGCAGCAATACCACCCTGATCTCATCATCGCGGATATCGCCATGCCTGTGCTCAATGGGATAGAAATGACAACCCAGATCCGATCTAAAGATGAAAAGGTCAAAATCATAGCCCTAACCATGCTCAACGAAAATCACCATATCAAACAAATGATGCGAGCTGGTGCCAATGGTTATCTACTCAAGAACTGTACAGAGGATGAACTGAATACCGCTATTACGCGCGTCATGGATGGAAATATCTACTATGCACAAGAAGTGACAGACATCATCGTACGAGATACTGCGGCTAAGCCTGATCCCAAAAAGCGACTGACCCGAGAGATCCCACTGACCTCCCGTGAAAAGGAAGTGTTGCACCTAATATGTAAGGAGTACTCGAATGCAGAAATATCCGATGAGTTATTTATAGGAATGCGTACCGTAGATGCTCATAAGCGTAACCTGCTCGAAAAGACAGGATGCAAAAATGTGGCAGGTCTGGTGATCTATGCGATGGAGCGGGACCTTTTCGATGATCTATGATACTGTCGCGTGATGGCTAGGTTAACTTAAGTTTATCAGGGACAAGAGGTTTTACAAAACCTTAACTCGGTGAAAAGTTAAAACTTGTTGTTTCTTTATTTCTTGCGCTCGCAAACAAGCAGCGTTAAACTAAAGAAACAATGAACCAGTCTTATTTGAATTATTACAAGTTGATATTAGATCGAGTAAGTTTCAGTCAGGAGCTTTTTGACAAGGAATATAGAAAAGCTATGAAGTCTCTGGACACAGAAGGGCAAAGAGAATTAAACGAGTGGGTCGTGGACTACTTATTCAAATCAGCCCTGCTTTCAGCATAACATTAAAACAAAAGAGGTCAGATTATCTGACCTCTTTTGTTTTAATGTTTTCTTATGAAGACTTTTCGGTCTCAGACAGCTCACTTTCTGTCGCCCGCAACTTGTCCTGACAGAACTTTACGAGTTCCTTGGCGCGTTTGACTAGGACAGTGAGTTGATCTATATCTGCTTCTCCCGATTCCAGTTTGGCGGAGATGGTTTGCAATTCTTCGTATGCCTCGTTGTAGGAACTCAGTTTCTTCTTTGCCATGATGTTTATTGCTCTAGGGTGTTAACTTCTGTGATTGTACTTCTAATTTCTTTACCGTAGCTGTAGGTCTCCAAGTGATCACCAGCTTTGAGTTGATCTTTTGCATTGAGTACCTGTCCATTGATTTTGGTGATACTGTATCCTTTTTTGAGCACTTCCTGAGGGTCGTGCGCATGTAGTAGTTTATCTAATGCGGTGAGTTGCTGTGTCTGATTCCGAATGATCTCGAGGGGTCTTCGGTAAAGCACCTGAGACAGCATGTCAAGTTGATGTTCTGCACGTTGGATGACTTGTTGGGCTTTGAGGTCAATGATATGCGAGGTTTGGATAAGTCTCTCCTGAGAGGATTTGATCTGCTGACTAGCCAATCCTGCTATTTGATCAAAAAAGCCATTGACTGACGACTCGAACTCCATCATTCCGCTGATGATGAATTCTGCGACGGCTGTTGGTGTCTTTAGGTTGACGTTGGCGACACGGTCTGCGAGAGTTTGGTCACGCTCATGCCCAATGCCCGTGATGATTGGGAGCGGAAACTGAGCAATATGTGCGCAGAGATCATAATCATCAAAGCAATCCAAATCTGTCTGGGCACCACCACCTCGAATAAGCACCACCGCATCGATTTGATCCTCTATCTCATAGATTCGATGCAAACCATCGATGATAGAAGCAACCGCCTGATCTCCCTGCATTACTGCATGAAATAACCTGAGTTCGGCACGATACCCATAGGCGTTGTTGTTGATCTGACTCAGGAAGTCACCATAGCCTGCGGCGGTCTCCGAACTGATGATCGCAATGCGCTGTGGCACTTGGGGCAGTACTAGTGATCGATTGAGATCGATGATGCCGTCCTGCTCCAACTGTAGGAGTGTCTCTCGTTTCTTTCTTTCTCGCTCCCCAAGTGTGAAATTCGGGTCTATGTCTTTGATGTTGAGGCTAACGCCGTACACTTCATGGAATTCAAAACTGGCATTGAGGAGGATTTGCATGCCTTTTTTAAGCGGAGTGCCTGCGATATGGAGAAACTGATTGTGGATGCTGGCAAAGGCATATGACCAAACGGTCGCTCGCATTTTGGCTTTGATGAAGTTGTTTTCCTTTTCTACCAAATCCATGTAGCAATGACCTTTCTGTGCAATATTCATCTCGCCGATTTCTGCCACGATCCAGTAGGAGGGGGCGAGTTGTTGGCTCAGTGTTTTTTTGACAAAAAGATTGAATTCAGAAAGACTGTATTGCTCCACTTTGCATTGGGTTTGTATTCAAGGTCAAAACTAAAGACGAAACGGAAGAGTTTGCCTGCGTTCGCTTGATGTTTTTTGATCAAATCATAATGTAGAGGTTAAAACCTAGCTGCTCTATCGTCGTTAATCAATCGAATCTCGTCTCATCAAACATTGAAATAATGATAAAAGTAGAGCATGTAGCTATTTGGGTAAAGGATTTAGAGAAAACGAGACTGTTTTATGAACAATACTTTGGTGCTACTTCTAATCAAAAATATGTCAATACAACAAAGGGCTTCTCTTCCTATTTTTTGAGTTGGCCAGAGGGGGCTCGACTAGAGCTGATGTCACGAGAGGATGTGAAAGGAGATTATATTGGTGAAAGGTTGGGCTGGGCTCATTTGGCTTTATCAGTGGGA
Organism: Reichenbachiella agariperforans; assembly: GCF_900142205.1. Classification (GTDB taxonomy): domain Bacteria; phylum Bacteroidota; class Bacteroidia; order Cytophagales; family Cyclobacteriaceae; genus Reichenbachiella; species Reichenbachiella agariperforans. The sequence continues at coordinate 522,409 of NZ_FRAA01000001.1, read as the reverse complement.
GGCAAAGAGACTGTCGATCAGTTGACTGAGCAATTGAGAATAGATGGATACACTGTAGTAGGAGAGCCTAGAACTACAGGTGATGGATATTATGAAAGTGTGGTATTGGATCCAGAAGGTAATCGCATTGAAATCACCAAGTAATTTGAATTTAAAATAATTTCCCTGCCTAGGGTCAAGAGCATTAGGGACTTAATGTGCCGTCAGGTAGGTTCAAAGGTGATTGGGAAATAATAAGTGAGGCCAACCTTTGTAATTCATACTATTGACCTAAATTTGTGCCCCGTAACATCAGGTTCGAAATCACATCTCAATGACATCTACAAAGTATATTTTCGTTACGGGCGGAGTAACATCATCTTTAGGGAAAGGAATTATTTCGGCTTCATTAGCCAAGCTTTTACAAGCCAGAGGTTTTTCTGTCACTATTCAAAAGTTTGATCCTTATATCAACGTCGATCCAGGGACACTCAATCCATACGAACATGGCGAATGCTATGTGACAGATGATGGTGCTGAGACAGATTTGGATTTGGGTCACTACGAGCGTTTTTTGAACGTACCGACCTCTCAGGCCAACAATGTTACCACTGGTAGAATCTACTACAACGTGATCAAGAAGGAGCGAGAAGGTGAATTTTTAGGCAAGACTGTACAGGTCGTTCCACATATCACGGACGAAATCAAAAATAGTATCTATAAACTAGGCGAGACGGATCAGTTCGACTTTGTGATTACAGAGCTAGGTGGATGTGTAGGGGATATCGAGTCACTGCCATTTATAGAGGCCGTTCGCCAGGCTAGGTTCGAGTTGGGACCTACCAATGCACTCAACATTCACTTGACGTTGATTCCGTTTTTGAATGCAGCGGGTGAGTTGAAAACTAAGCCTACCCAGCACTCCGTCAAACAACTGCTAGAGGCAGGGATACAGCCAGATATTTTGGTATGCCGTAGTGAACACAAATTGCCGCAAGATCTAAGAAAGAAAATCGCACTATTCTGTAACGTACCACACAACTGTGTGATAGAAGCGATGGATGCAGAGTCGATCTACGATGTGCCATTGCTGATGAGAAAAGAGAAACTAGACGAGCGTGTACTCTCTAGAATGAAGTTCTCCTATAAGAAAGAGCCAGGCCTAGAGCATTGGAAAGAATTTTTGGGCAGACTCAAAAACCCCACTGACGAGATCAAGCTTGCCTTGGTGGGTAAATATGTGGAGTTGCAGGATGCCTACAAGTCGATTAGCGAGGCATTTGTACACGCTGGAGCAGCCAATGAGTGTAAAGTCAATGTGACTTGGATTTCGTCCGAAGAAATTGATAGTACAAACGCTAAGAAACTGCTGAGTAATGTGCATGGCCTTTTAGTTGCACCAGGTTTTGGTGAGCGTGGTATAGAAGGGAAGATCGAATCAATCAAATATGTCAGAGAAAACAATATCCCATTTTTCGGAATTTGCCTTGGGATGCAGTGTGCGACAGTAGAGTTCGCACGAAATGTCCTCAAGCTGGAATCTGCACACTCTAGAGAAATGAATGGCGAGACTGAAAATGCCATCATTGATTTGATGGAAGATCAAAAGAACTTAACTGAGATGGGTGGTACCATGAGATTAGGTGCCTATGACTGCCAGATCAAAAAAGGAACTAAGGCTTACCAAACGTATGGTCAAACCAAAATCTCCGAGCGACATAGACATAGATATGAGTTCAATAACAAGTACTTGGAGGAATTCGAAAAGCATGGGATGATCGCATCAGGGGTCAATCCTAAAACAGGCCTAGTAGAGATCGTAGAACTGAAGGATCATAGATGGTTCGTTGGTTCGCAGTTTCACCCTGAGCTCAAGAGTACTGTATTGAACCCACACCCACTTTTTGTCAAATTTGTCAAGGCAGCATTGCTTTACAAAAGAGAATTGACATCAACAGAGAGATAATATCAGATATTAGTTATAATAATTATAAATGGATAAGAAACAGATAATAGGAATGGTCGTGATGGTAGCCCTCATGACTGTTTACTTTCAATTTTTCGCTCCAGAGACTCCTGCTCCGACTCAGGAAGAAGCGTCCACCACTACAGCAGCCCCAGATACGATAGCTATGAGTGGTGTACAGGGTGATGTAGCAGTACCTGTAGATGAAGAAGCAGACTCTTTGGCCACTGTCATCCAAAAAGAGCGGTATGGTCTCTTTGCAGGATTTGCCAATGGTAGCGAAGAACAATTCGTGTTAGAGAATGAAGTGCTGAAGCTACAGCTGTCCTCTAAAGGTGCGACAGTACAGCAGGCGGAACTAAAGAAGTACAAGACTTACGATGATCAGCCGTTGATTCTCTTCGATGCGAAGAGTAGCGCGACTAATCTGATTTTGCTTAGCAACTATAAACCAGTCAATATATCTGAGTTGTACTACGCTAGTGCCAAGGAGGTCAAAGGAGATACGACGATCCTTCGTTTTCGTATGGCATTTGATGACAACAGATACGTAGAGCAAAAATATAGCTTGCCAAACAAGGGGTACCAAGTAAAGTACGAAATCAATCTAGTAGGATTGGATGGAGTAGTGGATAACCAAGATGTCCAGATGAACTGGGTAGACAATATCAAGCGTCAGGAAAACACTCTCAAAGAATCAAGACAGAAAACGACCATTAATTACATGCCGATTTCGGAAGGGGTGGACAATGTCGGTTCTGGTGATGATCTAGAGAGTGAGTCTGTCGCTAAGCCGGTAAAGTGGTTCTCTATCAAGCAAAAGTTCTTTAACGCAGGATTAATAGCTGATAATCAGTTTAGTTCTGCAGTGCTATCTACAGTTGTTAATGATGAGGATGATAGTACCATTGTCAAAACTGCCAAGGCGGAGGTTATACTCCCTGTAGGAGATCTCAAAACTGGCAAAGGTAAGTTTACTTACTACTATGGGCCGAACGATTACGCTATTACTAAAAAGGTCACCGAAGGCTATGAAGAGAACGTGGATCTAGGATGGAAGCTGTTCAGGTTCGTCAATAAGTTTTTGATCATTCCAGTATTTAACTTCCTAGAGCAGTATATCTCTAATTATGGGGTTATCATTATTCTGTTGGTGTTTATCATTCGACTGATACTCGCTCCACTGACTTATAAGTCACACATGTCTATGGCCAAGATGAAGGTCTTGAAGCCTGAAATGGATGCGATCAAAGAGAAGAACGAAAAAGCAGGTGGCGATGCGCAAAAGACGCAGCAGGAGACGATGGCTCTGTACCAAAAAGCAGGGGTCAACCCACTGAGTGGATGTATTCCTATGTTGCTACAGTTTCCCTTCCTACTGGCGATGTTCAACTTCTTTCCTAACTCGATTGAGCTGAGGCAGGAGGCGTTCCTATGGGCGCACGATTTGTCTACTTATGATAGTGTGTGGGATTTGCCTTTCACGATACCATTTTATGGAGATCACGTCAGTTTGTTTACACTCCTGATGACTGTATCTACCCTAGCAGTGACATGGACCAATAGCCAAATGAATACACAGATGCAAGGGCCTATGAAGAGTATGCAGTATATGATGCCGATTATGTTCTTGTTCTTCCTGAACAGTTACTCTGCAGGTTTGACATTCTACTACTTCGTGTCTAACCTCGTGTCATTTGGTCAGACAGCGCTATTTAGAAAACTCGTCGACGAGGATAAGATCAAAGTGGTGATGGACGAAAATAGAAAGAAAAACGTCAACAAGAAGAAATCTAAGTTTCAGCAGAAACTAGACGAAGCACTCAAAGCAGGCGAAGAATCAAGAAAGAACAAAGGGAAAAAATAATACCTAGTTCTGAGGAACCAAAGCCCTGACTATCATCGGAAGTCAGGGCTTTTTTTATATATGTAGACAATATTGTTTAGTTAGTAGAGTCTGGATTTTTGTAGTATGTTGTTCTTTTGGATCAATCCGTATTTCTGGGGAGAGATCGAGGGTTACTTCGTGATTCCAAGATTCATTGTTCGAAATTCATTTTTGTTTTTCGTGAATAACCATCTCTTATAAGTCTTTGAGGTTAATTTGAATGATTGGAATAAAAAATATCGAACCTGTCTACCGTGTTTATCCCCCAACTTTACAGGCTGATCCGTTCTTTTGAGGAATCTCATTTGAAATGACACGTGAATTGTCCGATTCCACTCATGCAGAATCAATAATATCCTTAATTTTGAATCCTATGAATAAGAAGATAATGATGCGTTATTTGACGCTGTGTATAGGTATGATGTCTGTCTTAGGTGTAAATCAGGCTGTTGCTCAAGATAAGCTAAAGTTTATAGAGACGACCTATGATTTTGGACAGGTAAAAGAGGAAGATGGTCCAGTCATGCATGAGTTTGAGTTCGAGAATGTAGGAGAAGACTCGATTACGATTACCTATGTCAAGGCCTCATGTGGCTGTACTACGCCAGATTGGACACGCGAGCCCGTTGCACCAGGAGATCGAGGCTTTGTACGAGCACAGTACAATCCGCGAAACAGACCTGGGAGTTTTAGTAAATCTCTTCGTATCAATAGCTCAGGAGCAGGTAGTACTTATGTCTATATCAAAGGAACGGTGATCCCACGAAAGAAGACCCTAGAAGAAGAACTGCCTATCAAAATGGGAGCACTACGTGTTCAAAATACGAATATTAATCTAGGCCGTATCACGACAGAGAAGGAGTCAGTGGCTTACATCGAGATGTACAACGATAGTGAGGATACTGTTCGGTTTTTGGATCAGTATGATGGGCCTGCAGCTGTGGTTGTGACTTTTGATACGTTGGCATTGGCTCCAAAAGAAAAGGCAAACGTAATGCTCACCTATGACCCAAATAAAGAGAAGGATGCTCTGGGATCTAAAAATTATGGAATTGCCATCTACACAGACGAAGAGGACGAAGGGCAGAAGAACTTTAATGTGCGTGCATCAGTCAGGGAGTATTTTGCACCGATGACGGATGGAGAAAAGGCAAAAGCACCTAAGCTGTCTATAGATGATAAACTAAACAATGCTGGAAGGGTCAATGAAGGGCAAACTGTAGAAGTGGAATACACGCTAGTGAATACGGGGGCTGGTATGCTAGATGTACGAAAAGTGGAGAGTTCATGTGCTTGCCTAGTAGCGGAGTTAGACGACTACACGATTAAGTCAGGGAAGTCGGCCTCTATGAAGTTGACGCTCGATACCAGTGGTATGAGAGGAGGACAGAACAAGACGGTATATATTTACTCAAATGATCCTCAGGAGTCTACTCAGGTGGTCACCATCCGTGTTACGGTGATTAAAAAAGGCTAATCTATACCGAGCTAGTTGAATCTTAAGCAAAAGCATTTAGCTTTGCAGCAAAATATTGAAATATGAAGAATTTGTTATATGTGATGGCTCTGGCACTATTGATCAGCTGTGAAGCTGAGGATAAAAATAAGGGTGATAATTTGTACCTGAGCAAGGATTACAAAGCGGCTATCAAGTCGTACAATGAGTATCTGGAACTCCACCCGTCACACGTGAAGTCTATCTACAATAGAGGGCGCTCTTATGAAGAGCTAAAGCAGTATGACAAGGCTTTGGTAGATTTCAAGCAGGTATTGGAGTTGGACAAGAAGAATACCTCAGCTATGCTCAGTTTGGCTAAGCATTTTTATAGAGAAGGGAATTATGAACAATCATTTTTCTTTGCTGAGTCTGCAATCAAACTAAAGGATGATTTGGCGGAAGGTTTTTTCTGGGTGGGACGATCTAGCCATCACATGGGGGAATTCGAGAAGGCAAAAACTGCCTATAACAATGCGATCAATCTGAACAAGGAATATGGTGAAGCCTACCTTTACAGAGGAGCACTCAATATGCAGGAAAATAAAAAAACTGCAGCTTGTAAGGATTTTAAACAAGCTCAAAACCTGAACATCAAGGAAGCAGAGGCTGCAATAACTAAGTATTGTAATTAAATCAAAACCCTTCTTTCTCGTTTGCTATGGGCAAGGAAAAGGAAGGGGGTGAATTCATCTCGATTTCATGATGTATACATATGGTACTTCCAAATACTTTTTGGACGGTTCCATAATAGAAGTGCTCCGAATCTTATAATCGGATATACAATACGCTAGAATACTGCTGATAATTGTTGTTTCCATACTGGAAGGTAAAAGGCATTATTTTTAATTGTAGTTTCTCAAATAGGGCATAGTCAAACCCTAAGCCTACATCTATCCCTGCACGCCATTCGTCTATATGAGATAAAGGGTGATCTAGATTACCGTCTCGAATACCTACTGTCCAAGACAAGAAAGGACCAGCAGAAGCATAGAGGTTTATTTTATCTCTATGGATCAGACGGTAGGTTAGGGACGGTATAATATCCAAATCGCTAAAATAGCTCTGGTAAGGAAAAGCTTCGTCTTGAAATTGCTCATACATCATGCCGACATTGAGAGCGACTTGCCACCCCAGTTTTGAATCTTCTACTTGGTGGTGATAATGTGTAGCAATGGTTAATCCTCCCGATGCATCTGTTTCCCTATCCGAAAACTTGACATGTGTATACCCAGCTCCAAAAAACACTTGCGCTTTTGTCTGACTGATGGATAGCATGGTGACCAACGACCCTATTAATACTATTCTTAAAAACATCTTAATTCTTTTTAGTGTTATTGATTCCTATCATCAAAGTCAAATAACTTGTTTGATGAAGTAACGATGACTGCTCCTTGAGCGTCCTTTGTACAGCGAATGGAATCAGACGAGTAGATATTTTATCTGATATTCGAACATCCAAGGTAACTCCCAACTCATAACCCCACTCATGTGATTTATTTGCTCTGGCTTCATACTCATTAAAAGTTGATTCAGACCCTGGTTCGAAAGTATGCTCCCAGCGTATCACGGGTCCTGCAAAGAGTGAAAAAATGACCCACTTGCTCTGTATGATGTCAAAAGACCCATTGGCGGCTATGCTCAAGGTAGTCGTATAGGATTCTAAGTACTCTTTGTTGACGTACTCATAAAGCAAGCCCATATTCACGCTAGGCATGATAGCGAATCGCGAATCTTTGATCTGATACTTTGACTGTATGACAACCTCTACACCTTTGACATCATGGGAGTCTGAATTAGTAGAGGTCATGTATCCTCCACCTACATACGCTTGCCCACGAGCGGCCAATGGGACAAATAGCACAATGATGAGTATCAACTTAAATGCCTTCTTTTTCATATCATCTCTCTGCTTCATAACAATAGGTGTTTTTACTAGTTGTCGCAATTACTTTTCCTTTTTCATCTTCTTCTCCTGGTACGACTCTAAATCCACCATAACCTCTAAAAAAACGCCCTCCTCCACTTGGCGGTGTTAAATCCCACAACAATCTCCCATCATGGGTGTCATAGGCATAGACATGGCCGTCTCCTCTACTGCTGAAGTATAACACGTCATTCAAAAAATGCACAGATTCTGCAGAACCTCCTCTGCCTAAGTCTTGCCACACGGTCCTACCTGTCTCTGGATCCATAGCCATCACTCTTTGAGTACCTCCAATATTATTAACAGCTAAAATCAAATCTTTGTACAAAGCATAAGTAAATACGCCACTGCCATCATCACCGAACCCATCTCTTTTCCATAGTACCTTTCCCGTATTTTTATCTATCCCATACAATTTTCCCGAGGGGTTGATCACCATTACCTCTTTATACATAACGGGTCGTTGGCTAAACGGAAGATTCATGGTGTCTGGGTCTACTCTTGTTTTATCAAAATGAATTTCACCTTGAGTCACATTATAAGACATGACATGATGTAAACTCTGATTGGTGTATAAATCTACATTGCCAGTGAATGCCATAAAGGAGAATACATCTCCATTTTCCTTATATACCCTGGGAGCAGCAGAAACGCCATAAAAAAAGCTAAAGAATTGAATTTGATCCAATGGAATTTCTACGATTTTCTCATACTCTCCAGTCAGGATGTCTCCTGCTATCAAGGTCGGATGGGTAATTGTATCATTTTCCATAAATTCAAATATTGTGTAATATTTGTCTCCCAAAATTTGAACTCCCATAGCTAAGGCACCATCTAACTCTTTTCGCCAAAGCGTCTCTCCAGACTGTACATCTAGGGCATGAAAGAAACGACTGTGTTGGAAAATCCAAATGTTATCTTTTATTGAGATTTTATATTCATACATATTAAATGATCCTCCTTGTATCAAGCCTTCATCCCAACTCCAAACCTTCTCTCCAGTATCAATATCCAAAGCGTTGATCACATCACGTCCCAAAGAATCTGAGCCTGGCAACATGATGTTCCCATCATAGTACTCTGGAGTGATTTTTGACCCTCCAGTTCCTGCGTAAGAATTGTAACTCCACAAAGGGGTCTGAGCAATTAAAATCCCATTGGTATCAAACTCTTGATAGGGTTTTTCATTCCTGTCTTCTATACAGCTAGTCAAAATCAACAAGAGTAACAAGCAGCATCAGCTGCTTGTTACTCTTGTTGATTTTATGTTACCTAGGGTCTGTTCTAAAAAAGGCATTATATTTAGTTCCGTTAAAAATAGTTCGCATCAATTCTTCCGTTTTTTCATGGTCACCCATTTCCAAATGATTCACTCCAGAAAGTTTAGCTTTCTGACCTTTCCATGAGGAAGTAGTGGCTACTTGGGTAATGAAACACAAGTACTTCTTGCAATATAACTTATAACGGTGTTTATAATCCTGTCAATAACCTTTAGCATCCTGCCAAAATGTAGGTTATTCATGCTAAATCAATGATTTAAGGTGAAACAACCTAGTCATTTTGGAATTGAAGAAGAGGAGAGTTTTCTTTTTTCTATAAAGTTGGCAGTCAACGGTATTTGGAAAGCTTTTCTTTTTTGAGAAGCTGAATCAATATTACCACGCAGCGTAGTTGTATTGACTTTCGATTTGATCCTCTAGATCATCTGGGATGGATGGAAAGAAATCCATTCCTGTTTTCTTCTCCAGATCATCTATACTCATCGCGTATTCGTATAGACCGATGCTGGATTTTTCATTTTCCATGAGGAAAGCTATCGCTTTGACCTCATTGCCGTTGAGTTCTAGGATTACCTTGTAGTAGCCGTCAGGGATAACGACTTTGTTTTTGCCAATCTTGCTGCCTTTTTCTGTATAGATCGGTCCAGTCACTACAAAAACCTCTTGGTTGTCCATCGCCCAGTCTCTCACATGCTCTTCGAGTTTTTTCCAAATCCCTCGGTTGAATCCCGGTGCCTGTGGGCTCATGTTGCTCATGTAGAAGGTCTCGCTTAGCGCATTTTCGTCCCAAGTGAAATCGGCGGCTGGTGCTAGATGCCCTCGGTCATAACCGCTGCCTTTGTAGTCATCTGGGTGAGCAGATTTGGTCTGCACAGCAGGGTCTGCTCTGAAGTTGTCTTTTCGTTTGAAGCGTGCATTTTTTAGATTAGCGGCGGTCAACTTGTAGGCTACCCAGTCTGCTTGCTCTGTCTTTTCGTTGTATTTGAGCGTATAGAACTCGTGTTCGATGATTTGATCATCCTGTGTATAGCTAGGCCATGCAAAATCAAAACTACGAGAGAAGTAGTACTGATCTGTATTGGTATAGGTCGGCAAGTCCTCGTTGGGCTGTACGGTTTCTACGGGTTGTTCCTTTTCAGTCTTCGATGGAATAGGGGGCGGAGTAGCTTCTTTTTTTTCTGACTTTCTCTCACTAGGTTTTGTTTGTCCACTTTCTTTTTTGACTTCTCTTGGCTTGTTTTTCGTTGATGTGGTGGTGGTCGGCTCGTTTTTTTGCGTGTACTTCCAGTCCAGAGTGATGGGTTCGAAATTCGAGACGGTAGAAAAGTGCTGTAGTCCGTATATCGATATACCTATCAGTACCAATATGATGAGGATGACGAAAGGTTGGTTGCCTCCTTCGTTACCTTTTTTTGATTTCGCTGTACTCGCTTTTTTTGCCTTTGCCATCTTACTTTTTAAACCTTGCTGAAACTGTTAATTCTTTTGATCCAGGTGTATAGGTATAGAAACCTTCGCCTGATTTAGTACCTAGCATGCCTGCGGTTACCATGTTGGTTAGGAGAGGGCAGGGGGCGTATTTGGGATTCCCAAAACCACTTTCCAAGACTTTGAGAATGGAAAGGCAGACGTCTAGTCCGATGAAGTCTGCTAACTGCAAAGGCCCCATAGGGTGCGCCATACCGAGCTTCATGACCGTATCGATCTCTTCTACGCCAGCGACTCCTTCGTGCAACGAGATGATTGCTTCGTTGATCATCGGCATGAGGATACGGTTGGCCACAAAGCCTGGGTAGTCATTGACTTCCACGGGTGATTTGCCTAGCTGCTGTGATAGAATCATGATGACCTGAGTCGTTTCATCACTGGTGCTATAACCTCTGATCACTTCTATGAGCTGCATAATAGGTACGGGGTTCATGAAGTGCATGCCGATCACTTGACTGGGTCTCTGAGTAGCAGCTGCGATCTGAGTGATAGAGATGGAGGATGTATTGGATGCTAAGATAGCTTTGGCGGGAGCAGCTTGATCGATTTGTTTGAATAGGTCTAGTTTGACCTGTTGGTTTTCGGTGGCGGCTTCTACCACTAAATCAGCTTGACGTACTCCATCAGCTAGGTGAGTAGAGGTGGTAATATTGGTCAAGGTGGTTAGTTTGATTGCCTCGGTGATTTTCTCTTTGGCGAGGAGTCTGTCTAGGTTTTTTTCTATCGTAGATAGCCCGCGTTGTAGTGCAGATTCAGAGATGTCTATGAGTGTGACTTTGAATCCATTTTGAGCAAAAACATGTGCAATCCCGTTGCCCATGGTGCCCGCGCCGATCACTGATATGTTTTTCATTTTTGTCGAATTTTTGGGATGTGTATACGAGATCAATGTTAGCGAAAAATGCTAGTATGATGAAAATAAGGAGGGGTGAATTGTCAGGATGTGGAGAAAAAAACAGACAAAACTATCTTGGGTATACATCGGTATTCTACGATGATAGCAAGGGCTGAACGAAAAGTGCCCCCGTTCTTTTGAGGAACGAGGGCTACATAACTAAAACAAATTTGAAGACAATTACTTTTTAGCTGTCCACCTGAAAGAAGGACACCAGTTCTTTGAGTGTTTCGGCTTGATTCGACAGTTCTTCTGATCCACTGGCCATCTCCTCTGCACTGGCAGAGTTGCTTTGTATGATGTCGTTGAGCTGCTGGATAGCACTGTTGATTTGCTTAGACGATTCGTTTTGTTCGAGCGAGCTTTCAGCGATTTGCTTCACTAGACTGGCAGTTTTGTTGATTTCAGGTACTAGGTCATGGAGTAGCGTGCCTGATTTTTCTGCTACAGATACACTGGATCTAGAGAGGTCATCGATATCTGCTGCGGCTTTTTGGGAGTGCTCCGCTAGTTTTCGTACTTCTGCAGCAACTACTGCGAATCCTTTTCCTTGTTCTCCCGCACGAGCGGCTTCTACAGCAGCATTAAGTGCGAGGATGTTGGTTTGTCTGGCAATCTCACCGATGATGGTGATTTTCTCTGCAATAGAGTTCATGCTTTTGACTGTGTCACCGACGGCTTGCGACGCGTTATTGACGCTGGCAGAGGCTGTGTCAGCGATTCGTTCTGTCTCACGGGCATTGTCACTGTTGTTGACGGTCGATTCGGTCATCATATCCATAGAGGAGTTGATTTCTTCAGCAGATGCTGCCTGCTCATTGGCTCCTTGGGATAGGCCTATAGATATATTGGTCAATTGCTCGCTGGCAGAGGAGACATTCTTCGCAGAAGAAACGACTTCTGTGATGATTTTGCGAAGCTGTTCTACCATGACTTTGAGATCGGCGTAGAGTCCCTCGTTTCGATCATCAAATGTGATGTTGAGGTTTCCTTCTGATAGGTTACGCGCTATGTCAGCTGCTTCGGTGGGTTCACACCCGAGTTGTTTGACAATACTACGTGTCAGCACGATGCTTGACAATATCATGAATACCATCAAAACCCCAAAGAAGATAAATGCTATCTGACGTATTTGTTCAGATCGATCAATACTTTGGTTAAAGTGCTGTGCGGCTTCTTTTTCACTAATTTCTGTGAGTTCATCGATCGCGAGTCGTAGTGTGTCAAATGCTTTTGCGAAATCTTCGAAGTAGATGTATTTGGCTTGTGCCAAGTCACCTGCTTTGAGGCTGTTTCGGATTTGTGCAGTATGGTTGACGAGTTTGCTGTACTGAAACTCGAAAGATTGAAACTGTACTAAGTCACTCTTGCCTGTCGCTGTTATATATATCGATTTGAAATTTTGAAAGCGCTCGTTTAGCTGATGGATGTTTTCATCTACTTCGACAAATTTGTCATCTAATTTGTACGAATTGCTTCCTTCGTCTGAGAAGTTGGCTAAGATTTCACTGAATTCTAGTCGTGCTTGGTATCCATCACGGTCTGACTGTAATAGGTAGTTGATACTGACCAACCAATCCTGGTAGATCGCTTCGATGTTGCCACGAATCAACGAAAGGCTGTACGTATTGTAGAAGATGTTAGAGATGTATAGCGCAATGATGATAGCGAATACCGATAACACCCGGGTGGATACTTTGAGATTTGTTAGAAAGTTCATAGTGTGTTTGTTTTAGCTGAGACTGGTTAAAAAGACTTGTTCAAGAAGGTCGGTTTCACCGTGATGACGGCATAGATAGTTGACGAACCATCTTCGCTATCTGTATCATAGTAACTTAGGTAGGTGTCTGTGACCCACATGTGGCTAAACCCTAAAGAGACTTTGGTGTTGTCGCTTTGCTTATAATGCCATCTGAGATCTAACTCTGTACCATAATAGTCATCGAGTGTACCTGTATTCGTTTCGTTAGAGATTTTGGCTTGGCTGAAAAAACCGTGTACATCTACATCTAAACTTGATCGTTGACCCGTTTTGAAATTAGATTTTAAATAATAGTCTTCCAGACCAGAAACAGGCCATAACTTGGTGTAGAAGTAATCTAAGTAGCCAAAGTGCCCATGTCTCAGACCGAATAGAATGTCGAAATCATTGCGCTCTCCATAGTTAGGATTGGCAGCATCAGCAGTAGAGGTACCCGATACGACATCTGTACCGAGGGTGAACTGTATGTTTTTGTTAGGTTTGAACTTGGCTTGTGCAGAATAGAAAAAGGCATTTACTTTTTTGCTAGATCCGAGCGTATCTTGTCCGAATTGGTGATAGTAAATCCCCTTAAGGTTTAATTTTTCAGTTATTTGATAACCTACGTTGACACCTGTTGTTTGATCGTAGCGTATTTCTAGGCTACCATCTGGCTCTTCGAGTCCTCTGTTGAGGAATACAAAGGCTGCTGAAAGCTTGTCTGTGTTTTTTTGTAACCACAGAAACTGCATGTTTTTGTGGTTTTGATAGGTGTAACGAACATGCTCTAAGGTGAACCCAGTTGAGTTGTATGCGAGGGCAAGGTGCGCTTTGAACCCTTTCTTTTCGTATTTGACGAGAGCAGCATCATGTGCCATATTTCCTCCCCAGTTGAGCCCACCGAGGATGTATTGGTCACCATATATAAATCCTTGTCTCCCTAGTTTGACAGATAGGTTAGGAACGATTTGTTTTTCAAACCAAGCCCTAAATATACTGAGGTTTCCTGCTTGACCATTGTTTTTATATGTACCCCACGCTCGGAGATCTTGCAGGATGATTTGGGAACTCATATCACCTGCTTTTTCATAGTTCATGATCACACGGGTACGTTGACCAATGTAGCCCTCTGCGGTTCTCCCTTCTGTCATAGGAATACGGTAGCCATGGGAGTATAGCGGGTTTAGTCGGTACTCGGCCTGTAGCGTGAAGTTTTGATCTTGCGCACTAGTGAAGTGAGACCCGAATAAGGAAAGAGAAATAAGGAAGATTAGTTTTTGAGTGGTGCTCATTTGTCTATTGGTTTTTGATGTTCCAAAATTGATACAGGTAGAGGCCGTAATCAATCCGATTTAAAGTGTAATTTTTTCTAGGTATAAATGCTTAATAGGTTTGGGAGAATAGAAGTGGAGCTAGGCTGGATCGAATGATTTACTGCTGTGGGGTCGCTGTGGAATGGGAGTGCTTTTTTAGAAAGCGATATGCTTTGAGCGTACTAGGGTGGGGTGGTGAGTAGCTGAGATGATTTTTGGAATCTAAAATTAAGAATCTACTTATGTTGAACTTTGACTTGGTAGATCTAGGTGTTAAGACGTAGATGGTGTGAACTGACTATCATTATAGAAACTATAGTTTCTAATGTTACGGGCAGAGATATGCTAGGGTAGTGACAAAAAAAGCTCAGACAATTGACTGTCTGAGCTTTGATATATAACTAGATGTCCGTACTAACCTGTCGGACGAAAAGGCTGTTGATATTACATCATGCCGCCCATAGGAGGCATAGCTGGAGCACCACCTTCTTCAGGCTTGTCTGCTACTGCAGCTTCAGTAGTCAATAGTAGCGCTGCGATAGAAGCCGCATTCTCTAGTGCCAGTCGAGTCACTTTGGTAGGGTCAATGATACCTGCTTTGAACATTTCTTCATAGACGTCTGTTCTAGCGTTGGGCTAAAAACGTCTATTTGATATAAAACCGTTAGATTTTATAGATGTGTTTGTTTCAGTCATTTTTATTTGTAACTTCGTTTAAGGCATATTTATGCTGTATTTAAAACAAATTTTTACCAATCAAATTTTTACCAATCAAATTTTAAACCATGTACAAACCGTTAAGTTTGATGGGAGGGGTAGTATTGTTGCTATCGTTTTCATGTAGTCCCACTGAATCTTTTCTCGATGAGGAACAGGGGAAATCCAATTCAAGTAGTAAAGTGGAATTCCCCACTTTAAGTTCAAAGAAGCCTATAGTTAGAATGAATTACGATGTTGAGTCAGTCTCTCATAATTCATATACTAATGGTCAAGAAGATGAGTTCTTTGGAGAAAATAATATGCCGTATGTGAGTCGTAAAAAGTTTTACTATGAAGTATATGAAGATTTCTCAGTAGGTTATGCGACTAAAAAGGTTAAAGCGACTATAGAAGGCAATGATTTGTTTGCTGATAAAGAGGGCTTTTCCAAAGTTGCGATGGTCAAAATGTTTGACGGCCAAATCAATGCGTATGATGATAAGATGGAATTGCTAGGTAGTAAGGTTGCAAAACCGAGCTTTGTGGACGAAATCGAGTATCGAGGCTCTGAGATGTCTTTGCGAGATTATATATTGTCTAGGTATAGTGAAGCGCACAAGGTCGGTTCGATTACCTTAGGCTTGATTGCTTCAGAAGCCAACACCATTAGTAATCAGGGTAATGGTGTCGTTTTGGCAAGAATGCCAGATAGGCTAGATGCAGGAGATGTAGCAAGTCTTCGTGAGATTGATAGCAAATATGAAGTGGCCTACAACGAGATACTCTTCAATGAGGACTATGGTGTGATGGTGAGTGAGACTGGCTACAATTTTGAAGGGGAAGTAGTCGATAAGTTGACTTATTTCTACACCATTGATTCAGATTCATCTACCAGCCTTACTTCAAAAAGGTACTCTGCTAAAAAGTATCTCGAAGCAGAAAGTCGAGAATACATATCAACTACGGACTACTTTTATGATAATGTCGAAATCGAAACCCTAAACTAAATCAACCATGAAATATTTTATATTAGTATTTATAGTTTTTATTACCATAACATCTTGTTTTGCCCAAAGGAAAATCGAATGGGTACATGGTTTAGGTAGTGACGCATCATTTTGGTACAAGCAATCTCAATCCTTTCCTGGTAGGGTTCATTCCAGAAAGAGTTTTAATGACTCGAATGTATCTGCTTTTGCCAATGATCTTAAAAGCAGATCTACAGCCAATAGTAGAAAGATAATGATTGGGCACAGTATGGGTGGAGTCGCCATCAGAGAGCTGGAGAAAAGACAGAGTAATAATTTTGGAGGTGCAATAACCTTTGGCGCACCGCTAGATGGGGCTAAAATTGTCAATAATCTAAAAAGTGGTACTGCGGATACTCATTTTCAAAAGGTAGAAGAAATTCTAAGGAAAGGAGAAAAGGCAGTAGATGATGCACCGGCTTTATTGAAAGCGGAGAAGTTTATACATCGTCATTTTAATGTTCCTGCTAAAATAGCACTATTAACAATCGGTATTGAACCCTTACTGAAGATGTTAGGTTATGGAGGCTCTATTACCTCATCACTTAATCTAAAAGCATTAACACCTAATAACAGTGATTTGGCAGTAGGGAGTTCATACATGACTAGCATTAAAGGATTTACTAGTAGTAAACCCAAAGTGGTCGTTTATGGCGATGAAGATTCACCTGCTCATGTTCGGATTGCTTCATCTGCAATCAGTTCAGGTAAGAATGATAATTCATATTTAGGCGAGTACAATGCTTTGAAAACTTCTTTTGATGCTGTCGCAGATTCTTGGGAACCAGGTAGATTTTGTATTACATATTGCAAGAAAAAAGAAAGTATTGCTGACGCATGGAAGGAGGGATATAACTATCTGAACTCAGGTATGGAAGCGGATTGGAATAAGCTGATAGACTCTTATGGTCCCCCCGAGGTAGTTGGTTACAGAACCGTTAGAGAAAATATATGCGATGACTTTGATTATGGTCCACAGCGGAGAGTGATGAGAGAAGCACCGATTTATGATGAAAGTTGCTGGGTTGAGACCAGACAGCCGATATATGCTCGTCCTTTGATTGCAAACGATGGATTGCTAAATAAGAACACACAAACAGGAAAAGACTCTCAGTGGACAAAATCCAATACGGATATTGTCAGAGCCCCAGGTGTTAATCACATGGAAATGGGAGAGCATGAAGAGAGTAGAGCAATATTGCGAGGAGCTTTAGATGGTGAAAGAGGATATGATGCGTTTTTTAGGGGTAATATTTAATTCATTCTGCCTTCTAGTGATTTTAGCAGGTTGTTCCTTGTTTGACAAGGAGCAATCTGCTCCACGAGAGGTCGTCAATGAAGAAGGTGTGGTGATCGAGAAGAGTCCTATTTGGAGGGTTAATTTGTATGAAGATATTAAGGAGAATGTTGGTTCTTTTTTATCTCCCATACTTCATGATAATTTGGTTATCACTCCATCGAGCGAATCAGATTTGGATGGCTCTTGGGCGCTCTGGGCATTGACGATTGACGAAGGTAAGAAGGTTTGGGAATGGGAGGAACCCAATAATTACTGGTGGTTAAATCAGTTAAGAGGTTCAGGGAAAGTTTCGAATCTTTGGATAGAGAAGGAGTATAATGGGTACAATGCTGATAATTTTTATGCCATTGATCTCAACTCGGGAGAGACTGTTTGGTCACAGAACCGTCCAGGGTCATGGGCAGGAGATGTGTTTGTGTATGGTGATAAGTACTATTATGCGCAGTTTCCTATGGAAGCCCCCTACTATGGTAGGTACTGTGCGGTATATGAGGGAGATGTGTATAGTACGGATCATGAAATCTACCTAGTTCCGGAGACGGATAGCATTAGGCTAAGCCCTAACAATCATTTAGGTTTTGTAGACAATCCTCTTGTTTTTGAAGGAGAGGATGCAGTTCAGTACATGCTTATCCCTTTTTCGGAATATCAATTGGAACCAGGGACAGAGTTTCCTACTCACTATGGCAATCTATACATGGCACTATACGACATGGACGCAAAAGAGTATGTCTATAGCAAGGCACTGGTGGCTACAGAGGTACAGGCACTGGTGGATGAAGTGCCGATGATCTATGAAGACCGTTTGATACTATTCAATATTCGTGACGAGGTGATCGCTTTCGACCTCTATACTGGAGATGTCGTGTGGCAGAACCACTACGATCAGGGGGCATTCAGCATGATACTCGTCAACTCTGTACTGGTGATGTCACAGCAACTGGGAGATGAGACCTATGCCTATGGTCTGGACCCTGAGACGGGTCAGCAGCTGTGGGTTCGTCCTTCGGGAGGAGGAGCCAGTGATATGCAGGAGCTCAATGGTGTGGTGTATTGGAAGGACCGAGGAGATGCTAGTCTATATGCTGTAGATGGCCTGACAGGAGAGTTGATATGGAGGCTGGGCGATCCAGACCCTGAGTCCGAGTCCTGGTGGAAGTCCGACGGAGTAGCCGTATTGCCTGGAGAGAATGGAGAGAAGGGTAGGGTATTTGCCAGTTCACACTTGCGTTTCTATTGTTTTGAAGCAGCGAGATAATGATATATAGTAAACCGTATTTTAACAACCTAAACACCAACTAAGATGAAGAAGGTACTAACAGTAGTGGCCACATTGTTTCTTTTAAGCTTTTCCTCCATGGCACAGTCCGACACAGTGGCTATGGTGACACGCCATGTCAACCATGTCATGATCGGATACACAGGGATACTTTTTCAAATCGGGCTTCAGAGCGAATTTAAAATAGCCAAGCGCTGGACTTTGATGACGCAAGCCGCTTACGAGCATACGATATTTATCAAGTCAATGAATATGAAGGGCTACCAAATGATGTTAGAACCAAGGTTTTATTATAACCTAGAAAAGCGAATGAGGACAGGGAGAAATATAGGTTACAATAGTGGTAATTATTTCTCACTCAGGACAGAAGCTAGATATGCTCAATTTGAATTCATTACGATGATGAAAGATTTTGGGCTGGCTAATGATGATCATTTTTATGCGATTACTGCTATGCCTACCTGGGGAATGAAAAGAGTTTATAGAGAAAGATGGGGGCTAGATGTATCAGGAGGATTAGGCGCTATATGGTTGACGACCTTTGAGGAAGACACTGTAGATGACTATAGTGTAGGGTTATGGTTTCATACCACTGTCGCTTTAAGTTATCGATTTTAATTGTAGGAGATAGCCTGTTGGGGTTAACTCTCCTTCGTGTTCACGCTACGACGGAAGAAGTTTCCCTGCGCTCTGCGTCGAATAGAAATCTATTCCATTTAATACCTCGATTTAGCGTCGGGGTATTCTTGAAGTCGGGCAGTCTGTAGAGTGCTCCCAACTCTTACCGTAAGGGGGTTCGCTGATAGCTCCATTGTCGTTTCAGCGTATGACGATTATAACCTAGCTTCTCGAAAATCATTTGGTACTGTTAGCGCATATCGTAGGGTTGCTCATTGGTACAAAAAAAAGCTCAGACAATTGAATGTCTGAGCTTTGATATATAACTAGATGTCCGTACTAACCTGTCGGACGAAAAGGCTGTTGATATTACATCATGCCGCCCATGCCGCCGCCCATAGGAGGCATAGCTGGAGCACCACCTTCTTCAGGCTTGTCTGCTACTGCTGCTTCAGTAGTCAATAGTAGCGCTGCGATAGAAGCCGCATTCTCTAGTGCCAGTCGAGTCACTTTGGTAGGGTCGATGATACCTGCTTTGAACATCTCTTCATAGACGTCTGTTCTAGCGTTGTAACCATAGTCACCTTTACCTTCTCTTACTTTGTTGACGACTACAGAAGGCTCGCCACCTGCATTGCTCACGATCGTTCTCAATGGAGATTCGATTGCTAGTCTTACGATATTGACACCTGTGTTTTGATCTTCGTTTTCCAAAGTCAATCCATCTAGTGATGCGATCGCTCTGATCAGTGCAACACCACCACCTGCTACGATACCTTCTTGTACAGCAGCTCTAGTAGCGTGTAGTGCATCGTCTACTCTGTCTTTCTTCTCTTTCATCTCTACCTCAGTAGCAGCACCGATGTAAAGAATCGCTACACCACCTGCCAATTTGGCTAGACGCTCTTGTAGTTTTTCCTTGTCATAGTCAGACGAAGTGTTTTCCATCTGCTGCTTGATTTGGTTGACACGTGCTTCGATATCCGCTGCAGCACCTGCACCGTTTACGATAGTCGTGTTATCCTTATCAATGTTGATTTTCTCAGCAGTACCTAGGTACTCCAAAGTAGCGTTTTCTAGATTGTATCCTCTTTCTTCAGAGATGACAGTACCACCAGTCAAAATTGCGATGTCTTCTAACATAGCTTTTCTTCTGTCACCAAAGCCAGGTGCTTTGACAGCAGCTACTTTGAGAGAACCTCTGATTTTGTTGACTACCAATGTCGCTAGAGCCTCACCATCTACATCTTCTGCGATGATCAATAGTGGACGTCCTTGCTGAGATGTAGCTTCGAGTACAGGGAGCAATTCCTTCATCGTAGAGACTTTCTTGTCGTAGATCAAGATGTAAGGATTCTCTAGCTCAGTTTCCATTTTCTCTGTGTTAGTCACAAAGTAAGGAGAAAGATATCCTCTGTCAAACTGCATACCTTCTACAGTTTTAACTTCGGTCTCAGTTCCTTTGGCTTCCTCGACGGTGATGACACCATCTTTACCTACTTTGTCCATTGCATTGGCGATCATTTGACCGATTTCAGCATCGTTGTTAGCAGATACAGTGGCTACTTGAGCGATTTCTTCAGAGCCTTTGATTTCTTTAGATTGTTTTTTGAGGTTTTCTACGACAGTAGCTACTGCTTTATCGATTCCTCTTTTGAGATCCATCGGGTTAGCACCTGCAGCTACGTTTTTGATCCCGTGACCGAAAAGTGCCTGAGTCAATACAGTAGCGGTAGTTGTACCATCACCTGCATCGTCAGCAGTTTTAGAAGCCACTTCTTTCACGAGCTGTGCGCCCATGTTTTCGATTGGCTCACTTAGTTCGATTTCTTTGGCTACTGATACGCCATCTTTGGTCACTGTCGGTGCGCCAAATTTCTTATCAAGTATTACATTTCTACCCTTAGGGCCTAATGTTACTTTTACAGCGTCTGCTAGTAGATCAACTCCTTTTTTTAGTTTGTCTCTAGCGTCAGTGTTGAAAAATATATCCTTTGCCATTATTCTATGTATTAAAAATCTAGATTGAAAAAAATGATTAAAGTGTTCCGAATACGTCAGAGTTTCTCATGATGAGGTAGTCACTACCTTCTAAAGAAACCTCTGTTCCAGAGTATTTACCATAAAGTACTTTATCTCCTACTTTTACAGTAACAGGCTTGTCGTCTGTTCCTTCACCAACAGCTACAACAATACCTTCTTGTGGTTTTTCTTTGGCAGTGTCTGGAATGATAATTCCTGAAGCAGTTTTCTCTTCTGCAGCAGCAGATTCAACCAAGATGCGGTCTTCGTTTGGCTTAAAGTTTACTTTTGACATTTTACTTATCGTTTATGATTTTTTGAAAGTTATAAATCTACCAGAGCTATATCATTTCTTGTGCCAATCGATTTTGACAGTGAAAAGACTGACAAAATAGCGGGGTGATGGGCAAGAGAGAGGGAGTAGGTTGACTAATGTGACAGCATTGCAGTGGGTACAAAAAAAGTCCTGACAAATATGTCAGGACTTCAAGGCCTTTTTTAGCTGTTCGAGGTTTATTCGGCTTCTTCTGTAGCCTCTTCGATTGCTGGTAATTCTTCAGTCGCTGTTGGAGCTTCCTCTTCCATATTCAAGCTCGGAGAAATGGCTTTGTCTTGTGCACTTTCGATGTTTGGGCTGACGAACTCACCGCTCTCGTTGGCAGAGCCAATCAAGAATTTGGTGGACATAGTCAATACGATAAGTGCGATGGCCAATGACCATGTCATTTTTTCTAATAAGTCACCTGTTTTCTTTACACCCATCAATTGAGAAGTGCCAGATCCACCAAACTGACTTGTCAATCCACCGCCTTTAGAGTTCTGTGCTAGGATGACCAAGATAAGGACGATTGCTACGATGACAATCAATGTAATGATAGTTGCAAACATTTATAATTTATTTAGTTTTTCAATTTGAGACGCAAAGTAAGCCTTTTTTTGAGGATTTTTCAAAATTAATTTCTGATAGATCTCAATGGCTCTTAGTGTTTTTCCTTGTGCAGTTAATATTGCAGCAAGGTTTTCGGTGATGACTTCTTCAGGGAAAGCGGTGCTTTTCGAGGAGAGGTCTTCAGTGTTTTCTGGGAGGCTTTTCGCTCCTTTAGATACTTTGATGCTAGGATTAGACTCTATAAAGGAATCTATGATAGAATTTTGGGTATCTTTTGGAGCCTTTTCCTTATTTATTTTAGTCGTTTTTTTTTTATCCTCTTCTGAGTCCTCGTTTGTTTTTTTCTTCGATTTAGGTTTTTCGGAGGTTAGTTTTTTTGATGTCTTGATAGAGGCCGATACTCTGAATTTTGGAGAGCTTTTGAGTGATGATTTCTTTTTGTCATCTGTGTCATCTGTATCGGTAGATTTCTCTGTTTTTTTAGTCGTGGTTTTCTTGGTGGTAGCGGCCTTTTTTGTTGTTGTTTTCTTTGCAGTGGAGGTCGCTTTTTTGGTAGCAGGCTTCTTTGTTTCAGTAGCTGTTTTTTTCTTAGCGGTTGGTTCTTTGGTCTTGGTTACTTTTTTTGTAACTGGTTTTTTAGTCTCTAGTTTTTCTTCAGCAGCAGGCTCTTTCTCTTGTTTGGTCTCAATACCTTCTTCACGCTTTGGCTTTGTGAAGTTGTGTGGACGTTTTAGGATAGCCAGACGGAATTTTTTATCTCCTCGTGATGCGCCAGGTACTAGTTTTAGACTGCTTCTTTCTTGGTTGATGTTTTCTAGATCTTCGTCCGTAGGTTCAGGCGTTAGCTCTAGGTTTTCACTTTCAGCTATTTCATCCTCACTAGGGTCTTCTATTTTGGCTTTGCTTTCTTTTTTTGTTTTTTTAGGTGTGTCAACTGTACTTGCTTCTTCTTCATGCTCTTCGACGTGAGGCACAACTGCTTCAATTTCCGCTTCTATCTTTTCAGATACTTCTGACGAAATTTCATTGGGTTGACTGGATTTATTTTCTTCTGCTTCTACCTCTTCACTGACCTTGTCTACGATTTGTGAGAGTTCTTCGCTGGAGATGAGGTTTTCTTCTTTTTTAGTCTCCTTGATGGTCTTTTTGCTGAGGTTTTCTGGGGCTTCTTGCGGGACAGGGATTGGACTATTGAAATTATAGACCATTTCTGGTTCCAGTTCTACGACAGACTCATCTACTACAGGTGTGTCAGATTCATCATCTGGAATAATGGTAGTAGGGGTAGGGACCTCTTCTGTTTTTTCTGTTATTTTTTCTTCCTTAACAGACTGTTTTTTAGAGTCTTCTATGTCCTCAACTTCTTCCTTTTTTTCTTCGGGAGCAGATTGTGCTATTTCGTTCTCTAAAGCTTCGAAATTAGCATCGATCTCTTCGATATCGGGACCATCCGATACATCAGCGCTTTTACTTGAAGACTGATAACTACTCTCGGGTATAATCTTTTCTGGCTCGACGGGAGATGGTGCAGAAGGGGTTTTTTCTTCTTTAGGAATTTTTGCTTCTGGATTTTCTTCTTCGCTTTCTGCTGGGGTATCTTGTGTGCTTTTCTTTACTTCTTCAACCTTTGCATCGACTTGTGCTTCGATAGATTCTAGCTCTTTTTTGAATGCATCTTCGTCATCATTGTTCTCAGTGATAGGTTGGTCAGCGTCTCGAGAGATAGGTGTTGCTTTTGCTTCTTCGGCATTTACTTCATCTGCAACTTGCTTTTTGAGCTGTTCATAGATGTCTTGTTCAACTGTATCACTTACATCGACCTCTTCCTCTTTTTCTACCTCTATCTTTTTATCAACTGGCTTAATAACAATCTCCTCAGGGTGATTTTTTTCATATTCTAAGTAGCTTTCTCGACTGGATTTCCAGTTTTCCAGATTGGAATAGACCTCTTCTATGAATTTATCCAAATTACCTGTTGCAGGGGTGGGTGCTTGAGGTGTACTCGGAGAAGGAGCTGCCTTGGTTGTCTGCTGTACCTTAGTAGGACTAGGTTTAGCATTGGTTTTTCTTGTGCTAGTTGCTAGTAGGTATTGTTTGAAGACTGCACGATTGGTGGCATAAACGGCTGCAGTACTCATTCTTTTGGGGGTAGAAGGGAGTTTTTTCGCTTTGCTAGCCTTGGCTAGTACAACATGACCATTTTGAAAAAACGGATATTGTTGAACTAGTTTTTCCAGTGCTTTTATCTCTAACTCAGATGCTTGATCTGCGGCTCCTACTAACTCAATAAACTTCTGCTTATTCAAAGGTGTGTGTGGTTTATGCTAAACGCTAAAGTTAATAAAATTTACCAATTCGCAACAGAGCTGTTAAATATATCCAATATGATTTGATCAAAGATTTCTTCCACGAATTCTTCCTCGTTGGCTGACAAATCTTGGGCGTTTTGATCAAAGTCTATGAAGAACGAAAAGGTCTTGTCAAAATCATAGGTGTCATCCTTGGTGTTGACGTAGACTGCATCTACATATATCGTGATCCTAGTGAGGCTGGTTAGATCGATATTACTGTCGTCTTGAGCTGCTGTGACTGCTACGGGGGTGAGTGTATAATTGGAGATGGCTCCTTCTAACTGTAGGTCACCATCGTTATCTACAAGTACCAGGTTGGTGTTTTGTAGAAAGTAATCCCGGACACTTTCTGTGAAAGTAATACTCATGTTGGACGGACCTAGCGGGGCATTGTTGTAGAACGTTGGGATAGAAATAGTCTTGACATCTGCCGAGATAGATGCACCTGTGAAGGAGTAGACTCCACAAGAAGTACTCAGTGTGCAGCCTAGCAAAAGGATCATTAGGTTAATCTTCCAATTCATACTGTTTGATTTTTCTGTAGAGGGTTCGTTCGGATATGCCCAGATCGAGTGCTGCGTATTTTCTTTTGTTTTTATTTTTTCTCAAAGCCTTGATGATGAGTTCTTTCTCTTTTTTCTCGATAGAGAGCGAATCGTCATCTTCCGTTTCGTGCGCAATATCTTCAATTTTATCCAACTCGTATGTCGAAACATTATTAGAAGAAGGAGATATTAATAGAGGTTCGTCGTTTCGCGAGCTTTCTGGTTTGCTTTGGTATTTGTTGTCTACTATTTCTAGATTTTGAAATAGAGTTTTGTGCTCTTTGAGGATTTCGGTGTTAGAATTTTCGTCGTTGAGCATGTCATGGATCAACTTCTTTAATTCTGTCACATCTTTTTTCATCTCGAAAAGAATCTTATATAAGATGTCTCTTTCAGAAAAACCTCCGTCTTGCCCACTAGACTCTTTCTTTTCTATAGGAGCAGGGAGGTAGGAATTGTCAGTAGGGAGGTAGGTAGCTAGCTTGGGAGCATCTAGTGTTCTGTCCATCTCCAGTACTGAGATTTGTTCCACAATATTTTTAAGTTGTCGGATGTTGCCAGGGAATCTAAACTTGTTGACGAGCTGTTTGGCATTGTCTGTCAGTTTGATTGGCTCGACGTGATACTGCTCGCCAAAATCGAATGCAAATTTCCTAAACAGTAACTCTATGTCTGCACCGCGTTCTCTTAGAGGTGGTACATATATAGGTACGGTATTCAATCTGTAGTAGAGGTCTTCTCTGAACTTACGGTTTTGAACAGCACCTAGCAAGTTTACATTGGTGGCAGCAATGACTCGTACGTTGGTTTTGAGAACTTTGGATGAGCCTACTTTTAGGAATTCGCCATTTTCTAGTACTCTAAGTAGCCTGGCTTGAGTACTGACTGGCATTTCACCAATTTCGTCTAAGAATATAGTCCCTCCGTCGGTCACTTCGAAGTAGCCCTTTCTGGCTTCATGCGCGCCAGTAAAAGACCCTTTCTCATGGCCAAATAGCTCAGAGTCTATCGTCCCTTCTGGGATTGCTCCGCAGTTGATGGCGATGAATTGACCATGTTTTCGCTTGCTCAGCGAATGGATGATCTTGGAGAAAGACTCTTTTCCACTACCACTTTCTCCGGTGATCAATACACTCATGTCTGTAGCTGCAACTTGCGCTGCTACATTGATGGCTTGGTTGAGCAGGTGAGAATTACCTATGATGCCAAAACGCTGCTTAATAGATTGAATGTCAGATTCTTTCAAGGCTGATTGTTAGTTTTCGATTAAAGTTCCAAAAAGAGTTCCTGTCGTACTGTCGTTGATTTTGACTGTGACGTATTCACCTTTTTTATGATTCCCTTTATCGAAAATCACTACTTTATTAGTTGTTGTACGTCCGAAGAGTTGTTCTTCAGATTTTTTGGAAGTCCCCTCGATGAGTACTTCGAATTCTTTGCCTACATCTCGACGGTTGGTTTCTCTAGAGCACTCGTTTTGTAGTTCGATGATCTCGTTTAGACGCCTTTTCTTGATGTCCAATGGGATGTCATCTTCGTATTTTTTCTCAGCGAGAGTGCCAGGTCTTTCAGAGTAGAAGAACATATAAGACAGGTCATACTTGACATACCTCATGAGCGAGAGCGTATCCTGATGCTCTTCTTCTGTTTCGCTGCAGAATCCTGTGATCATGTCACTAGATAGTCCACAGTCTTCACCTAGGATTTCTTTGATTTTGTCCACTCTGTTGATATACCACGCTCTATCATAGGTGCGGTTCATCATATCGAGAATTCTAGAGTTACCGCTTTGTACGGGGAGATGGATGTATTTGCAGATGTTGTCGTGTGCTTTCATCGTATGCAATACTTCGTCCGTGATATCCTTTGGGTGAGAAGTTGAGAATCTGACACGGAGTTTTGGGTCTACTTTAGCAACCATTTCGAGTAGGTTGGCGAAGTTGATCACTTCTTGTATATCAGACTTTTCGAGTTTGGCTTTATTGTTTTGTTCTGCCGACCATTTGTATGAATCGACATTTTGCCCGAGTAGGGTGACTTCTTTAAAGCCTTTGTCGAATAGATCCTGAGCTTCTTTGACTATAGAGAACGGGTCACGACTTCTTTCTCGTCCTCTAGTAAAGGGCACTACACAAAATGAGCACATGTTGTCACAGCCACGCATGATGGAGATGAATGCCGTCACCCCGTTGGAGTTTAGTCGGACAGGGCTGATGTCTGCATAGGTTTCTTCTCGGGAGAGAAAAGTGTTGACTGCTTTTTGACCAGACTCTACTTCGCCTAACAGGTTGGGTAAGTCGCGGTAGGCATCAGGGCCTACAACTAAGTCTACTATTTTTTCTTCCTCTAGAAATTTAGATTTCAAACGCTCGGCCATGCACCCCAATACACCGATGACCATCTCTGGACGCCTCTTTTTGGCTGCATTGATGTGGTTAAGTCTGTTACGTACCGTTTGCTCAGCTTTTTCTCTGATCGAACAGGTGTTGAGGAATGTCACGTCGGCATCTTCTAGGGAAGACGTAGTGGTGTACCCTTGTTCTTTCATGATAGAAGATACGATCTCACTGTCTGAGAAATTCATCTGACAGCCATAACTCTCTATATACAGCTTTTTCTTGCCCGTATTGCCTTCCTCTATAGATACACGAACTTCTTCTTGTTCTTGCTCTGTTCCATTTAGAATGTCTAAATCACTTATGAGTCCTTTCATTCTCTCGATTTACTTTTAAGCTGTGCTTGTACTAATTATTTCCAAACGCAAAGATAGAAAAACAGGACATATTGTCAGTTCAATGTGGTAGAATCTTGAGACCTTTGTATTCATTATTTATCAATAACTTGGATGGTAGGGAAATAGGGCTTTATAAAGTCCGTTTCTAGAATAGAATGTTTTCGGATGAGCTATAGTAAGATCAATTTTTCGTGGGGGATTAAATGTGCGGTAGGTATTATCTGTTTGCTTTTCATTCAGCAGGGGATAGCTTTTGCACAGGAGACTGTTGTCTACATTAAGCTTGACGAAAGTCAGACCGGAAATAGCGCTGCTCGTTCTACAAATAATATTTTGGTAGTTAGTGATCTATCGAGTAATAAAAGTGTGAAAACGGTTCGTTCTCTACAGTCTACGTCATCACTAGCCCAAGCAAGAACCCACCATGAAGAAAGTAGATACCTAAAAGGAATCTATAAGCTTACAGTGAATCAAGGAGAAGAAGACGGACTGATTCGAGCATTGAAAGCCTATGACAATGTAGTTGCTGTAGAACCTGAACCTGAGTTTGAGATTCTTCTCGTTCCTAACGATGAAAGGATTGGAGATCAAAATTCGCTAGGTTTGATTCAAGCGTATGCGGCGTGGGATATTACCAAAGGGAGTAGTGATATCCTCATAGGTGTGAGTGATACAGGGTTTGATTTGGATCACGAAGACTTAGTCGGGAATCTGTATCACAATGAGGGAGACCCAATCAATGGCGAGGATGATGATGGCAATGGTTACATAGATGACTATACTGGGTGGGACATGGGAGACTATGACAATGATCCGAGTTATGCTGCTCGTGAGAGCAACTCTCACGGGAGTAATGTAGCTGGGGTAATATCCGCAGTACCTAACAATGAAATAGGAATAGCAGGCATAGCGTACAATAGCAAATTCTTGCCACTCAAGCTTGCTCGTTCGTCAGATGGAGCTTTTAGTGGTTCGTATGAGACGATTGTTTATGCTGCCGACATGGGGTGTGATGTGATCAACCTGTCGTGGGGCAATCCTACCTTTCGATCCGAAATCGCACAGTCTATCATTAACTATGCGGTACTGGAGCAGGATATGGTGGTGGTCGCTGCAGCAGGCAATACAGAGGCAGAGTTGAATTTTTTTCCAGCAAGCTATGACCATGTTTTGTCTGTAGCGATGAGCAACAGTAGTGATGAGAAATTTGAACAAGCAACGTGGAGTTACTATGTAGATCTGATGTCACCAGGCCAATCTATTCTGTCGACCAATATCAATGATGAGTACTTCTACAATTCAGGATCATCATTTTCTTCACCCGCTGTAGCTGCTACTGCTGCTTTGGTCAAATCAGTTTTTCCATCCATGTCAGCAATTCAAATCATGGAGCAAATCCGAATGACCACTGATGATGTGTACGCCGTTGGGAGCAACATGGACTACTATGGGAAGCTGGGCAAGGGGCGACTCAATGTGCTAAGAGCTGTTTCTGAAAAGGGAGTGGCTGCTATGCGATCTTTTGATATGCGCTATACTGCGAAGCACGGAGATACAATATATGCAGGAGATACAGTAGATGTTATGCTCAGCTATGTCAACCACCTACGTGCGTTGACATCAGCCAAGGTTTCTGTGCAAAGTGCTGCGTCTTATGCGCAGATTCTGAATGATGAGATCGTTTTAGGAAGCCTCTACGAAGGTGATAGTCTATTGGATGTATCCATAAAAGTTGTTCTGTCTAAGAATGCTCCAGCTGATAGTCTATTGAGTTTTCGGATGAACTATAGCGATGCAGAGGGTTATGAGGATTACGAATATTTTCATCTGGAGACGGCACCAGCTTATGTAGAATTACAGAATTCTAACATCCAGCAAACGATCGCTTCGAATGCTAACTTATGCTATGCTACTGATGTGTACAGGGATGGAGATGGTTTGTTTTATGATCAATTGCAGGTTGCAGCTTTTATGGGAATAGCGATAGGAACGCATCCAGATTCGGTATCAGACAATATTATTCATGACTTTAGCACGCTTACTAGAGATTTAGATTTCAAGTCCCTGATAGATATTAAGCCTTATGACAGGTCAGATATGGATGCCTATGCGAGAGGTTCGTTTACAGACAGTCTATCTACTAGACCTTTGGGGATACTGGTGGAGCAAGAGGTGCTACTGTGGGATGATGAGGTAAACAGGGATTTTGTGATTCACGAATATCGATTAACCAATACTACAGATCAATTGAAGGATTCGGTGTGTTTTGGGTTTTACGCTGATTTTAATATCGAAGATGCCCAAGCTAATTTTTCCTACTGGGATGACGAAAACGGAATGGGATACACAAACTCTAACGAGGATGGAGAGGTCATGGTGGGGATGGGGTTACTCTCCACTCAGTCACCTGTGTTTCATGCGATCGACTTGAATAACGCTGCTTTTGATTCCATTGACATTCCGGACTTATTCACAGATTCCTTGAAGTATGATTTTATGACCACTATCAAAGATACTGCAGGTGGAGAACAGGGAAACAATGTGGCGCAGATGTTAACGGCACATATAGATACTTTGGGTGCACATATGTCTGAAAAAGTCGCTTATGCCATTGTGTTTGGGAGTTCGCATGATGAACTGGTGGCAAACCTAGAGAAGGCCAAAGTTAAGTATAACTTATTTCTCCAGCAGCCAGCATTGAACTGGTCTCAACTGACGTGTGAAAATCAGGAGATAGCTCTAGACAATGACGAAGAATTTAGAATATACGCTGATGTAGCAGGGACACAACTGATCAAAGAGGGGGCTGACCTTAGTTTGGATGGATTCGCAAAAGATTCGGTACTATACTATCAGGAGATAGTAAAGGGGTACAGTTCGGATATGTACAAGATGTATTTTGAGATTTTCAATCCCAAAGTAGAATTTAGAGCGGATCCAGAGATCTACTATTTGGGTGATAACGAATCCAATCGGGTGCAATTTATAGATCAGAGTCTAACGGCCGTAAGTTGGTCTTGGGCTTTTTCTAATGGTTATTTTTCTTCTGCAAAAAACCCTTATACAACGTTTGATGAGATTGGTAGCTACGCCGTGTCTCTGAATGTAGAGACTGAATTAGGATGTTCAGCATCGGAGATAGTGTCGTATGAGGTGAAAGAGAGAGGAGAAGCCCCTGTAGTCTCTGATGGCTTAGTCTGCTCAGGAGAAAGTGCAGAAATATCAGCGAGTAACTCGGTACCAATTCGCGTCTATGCTACGCAGAGTAGTAGTGTGATGTTGTTCGAAGGAGAAGTATGGAATACACCGATCCTTTATACAGATCAAACCTATTACGTGACGTCTGTCGCTACTGAGAATGAAAGTGTCAGAGTGCCAGTTAGTATCACAGTAGACCCAGTAAGAGCTAAATTCACCTATCAACCCGATACGACTGACTTGTCTTCTAGCGAAATGTTACTGGCTATAGATGCTAGTATTCATGCAGAAAATGTCCTTTGGCGAGTGGACAATCAAGAGGTTGGGACAGCGAGCAGTATCGTAGAGAATGTGTCAGACCTAACTCAAATGCAAATTAGTCTAGAAGCGACGAGCGAAAACGGATGTGTTAATCTGACAGAAGAGACAGTGATATTTGCTACCAGTACTCAGCCCGGGATCAATGAGCAGACTTTAAAAAGAGTATGTCGTCATGATCTGGTTTACTCGTCACCCATCTATGGAGAGTATTTTGCATTTTATGCAGATGAAGAACTAACAATGCTAATAGCCAAAGGGAAAGATGCGATGTTAGGACCTGTTTTGACTGACACTTCATTCTATGTTACCAATATTACAGACTATCATGAGAGCAATGCGGTGGAACTTGAGGTTAGACTCAAAGCATTTGACCCAGAGTTGGACATGACTCCAGCATTTTTATATATAGAAGAAGGGCAACATGCGCAGTTCACCGTTAGTCCTGATGCGACGATAGCTAGTTATCAGTGGTACATAGATGGAGACTGGGTGGATCAGGTAGATACATTGAATTATACATTTTTTGATATTGGGGATTATGCCATGTCAGTAATAGTGGGAAGTAATGAGGGATGTGTGGACACGTTAGAGGCTATCTATGAAGTAAAACATATACTGACCGTTAGCGACGATGCACGTAGCAGTATTGTAGTGTATCCTGTACCAGCCAAGTCTCAATTATATGTAGACAGCACTGAGGGGGAGGCTGTACTGCATTATTTATATAACTCATTAGGACAGTCAATGGATTATGAGTTGATGCAGCATGATGGACCGATGCTTATCAATGTAGCTCATTTGCCTAGTGGTATATATTTTCTAGTAGGTTCAGTGGATGACAAGACCTTCTATATTCAGTTTACAAAGCAATAACTAGAACTATTTATATAATATTTTATATTTCTTGTAGAATTTACTATGATTAAGTAAATTTCCATATAGCGGTTTTGATAAGTGTCTCTATTTGAGCTAATTTCAAGACTTAATTGAGTCATTTGTACTCAACCAATCAAAAGCATTTTTATAAAGAGATATTTGAACTGATGAGAGTGTCGTATGGTTGCGATCTATCAGTTTTGGCTATAAAACACAGTTCATGTTTACCTATGTAATTAAGATAAGGTTAGGTTAAAGTAGGTTAACTACTGCCTGGTTCTGAGAGATCGGAACCAGGTTTTTTTCTTTAAAACCAACTCAAACCATTATTCGTCGTTAATTTAGCTTTCGTTTTATAACAAACTGATATTGCTGAATTATTGCTTTATGAAATTGACACGTCTGATTGCCTTTTTGCTTGTCCTAAGCACTTCTCATTTCGTCTTTTCTCAAAAACCTAAACAACCCACTTCTGCAGAGATACTACATCGCTTGCAAAAGTTGAATGTGCTGGGATCTGCACTCTATGTGGCGGCACACCCTGATGATGAAAACACACGATTGATTACCTATCTAGCCAATGAAAAGCACTTTAATACAGCCTATCTGTCTGCTACACGTGGTGATGGAGGACAAAACTTAGTAGGTTCAGAAATTCGAGAGTCTTTAGGGGTGATTCGTACGCAAGAATTACTCGCAGCGAGGAGAACTGATGGAGGACAACAATATTTTAGTCGAGCCAATGATTTTGGCTATTCTAAGACTCCAGAAGAGACGTTTAACATCTGGGATAGAGATCAGGTATTGTCAGATTTTGTGCGTGTGTTTAGACAGCATAAACCAGATGTGGTGATTACGAGATTTCCAGAAGACGGTCGTGGTGGACATGGACATCACACTGCTTCGGCGATTTTAGCGAGAGAGGCTTTTTCATTGGCAGCTGATCCCAATGCCTACCCTGAGTCTGCTCAAAAATTTGGTACATGGCAGGCGAAGCGATTGGTGTTCAATACTCATCCGTATTTTTTTAGAGGAGCGGATGGTCAGTTTCACCCAGAAGGATTACTCTCAGCAGATTTGGGAGGGTACAACCCGATGCTGGGCAAATCTTACACAGAGATAGCGGCAGAGAGTCGCAGCATGCACAAGAGTCAGGGGTTTGGTACGACAGGTTCTCGTGGGGTATCTATGGAGTATTTTCTACATGTAGCAGGAGATTCTGCATCGTTAGACTTGTTAGAAGGTGTAGATCAGACTTGGACTAGAGTCACAGGTGGAGACAAAGTGGGATATCACATTGATAATGCGCTCATGCATTATGATGCAGCTAACCCGACGCTGATTATTTCTGATTTGGTGGCGGCATACAATGCGCTTTCAGACGTAGATGATAAGTATTGGGTCGAGGTGAAAGGACAGGAGATAAAGGATTTGATCAAGGCATGTGCAGGTTTATACTTAGAAGCTAAAGCAGATGTGGAAACATATAATCCAGGAGACTCATTGAAGGTCAGCATAGAGGCAATCAATCGCTCAGATGCCGATATAGAGCTCAATTCGATCGATATCGTCGGGATTCAGTCCTTCGAAGTGAGACAGCAAATGCATCACAACCGTCCGATCAATATGGACAAGAACTACCAGCTCAAAAGTGGTATAGACTATTCTCAACCCTATTGGTTGAAAGAAAAAGGGACTCTCGGGATGTATAAAGTGTCTGACGAAAATTTGATTGGAAAACCTGAGAATGATCCGGCACTTCAGGTTGTTTTTACGATCAAGATAGGAGAGACTTATTTAGACTATAAATTTCCAGTCGTATATAAGAAAAGCGATCCTGTGGATGGAGAAGTATATGAGCCTGTGGTGATTACGACTCCTATATTTACCAATATGATGGATCCTGTGGCTGTGTTTGCTAATGGAGCGGAAAAGGAAATTCAAGTCAAGGTCATCGCAGGTACAGGAGATGTAAAAGGTAAGCTCAGGTTAGAGTTGCCAGCAGGCTGGAAAGCTAAGCCTAAGTCTCAGAAATTTGCACTGGAGGTGAAGGATCAAGAGTCAATTTTTAGTTTTGTGATCACACCTCCTGCCAATGCTTCAGAAGGAGTGATACAGGCAGTTGCTAGTGTATCAGGTCAGGATTATAGTTATGCATTGGAACGGATCAACTATGATCATATTCCGAAGCAGACGCTCTTTCCAGATGCGGTGACCAAAGTGGTTAATCTGGACTTGAAAAAGAAGGGGAACCTGATAGGTTATATCGAGGGAGCTGGAGATGATATCCCGGCGAGTTTAGCTCAAATAGGTTACAAAGTAGATGTGTTAGATGCGAGTAAATTAACACTAAACCAACTGACTGCCTACGATGCGGTGATCGTCGGGATTCGAGCTTTTAACACTCAGGAAAGTCTCAAGTTTCAGAATAAAACATTGATGTCCTACGTCAACAACGGTGGGACACTTATCGTGCAGTACAATACTTCTCACCGTTTGGTGACAGAAGATATTGCACCCTATCCACTCAAACTGTCAAGAGACAGAGTATCGGTAGAAGAGGCAGAGGTACGATTTCTTAAACCACGGCATGAGTTGCTCAACAGTCCCAATGTAATCACTGAGAAGGATTTTGACAATTGGACGCAGGAGCGGGGGCTTTATTTTCCTAATGAGTGGGATGATCACTTCGAAGCGATTTTATCAGCCAATGACCCAGGAGAAACACCAAAAGACGGAGGGCTTTTGGTGACCCAATATGGCAAAGGGTATTATATCTATACAGGTTACTCTTGGTTTAGAGAGTTGCCAGCAGGTGTCCCAGGTGCTTATCGCATCTATACCAATATGATTTCTATCGGTAAATAAGAGTGAGGATGAACGAACAAGAAGAAAAGCCTCCATTTTTTCAGACATGGCGGCAGATGTATGGGTTTGTGATTGCAACTCTTTTTGTGATCATTCTATTGTTGTATTGGTTTAGTCAGGCGTTCGTATGAGTACATTAGATTTATTGGTGCTATTTGGTACGCTGGGGTTGATT
Organism: Reichenbachiella agariperforans; assembly: GCF_900142205.1. Lineage (GTDB taxonomy): Bacteria > Bacteroidota > Bacteroidia > Cytophagales > Cyclobacteriaceae > Reichenbachiella > Reichenbachiella agariperforans. Next base: position 487,534 of record NZ_FRAA01000001.1, on the reverse strand, counting down.
GTTGGCTATGGAGTCTATAAGACGCTGGGCACGAACAATATGCAGGACTATCTGCTGGGAGGCAATAGTATGAAATGGGGGACGATAGGTTTGTCCGTGATGGCGACACAGGCCAGTGCAATTACATTCATCTCTACACCGGGTCAGGCCTATGAGAGTGGTATGGCTTTCGTTCAAAATTATTTTGGTTTACCGATCGCTTTGGTGATTGTCGCATTTGTTTTTATCCCCATCTATTATCGCCTGAAGGTCTACACAGCCTATGAGTATCTAGAGTCTCGCTTTGATAACAAAACCCGACTGTTGGGTGCATTTTTGTTTTTGGTGCAGCGAGGGCTAGCAGCAGGGATTACTATCTATGCTCCTGCGATTATTCTATCCACTATACTCCACTGGGATCTGACTTACACGATTCTGCTGGTAGGGATACTCGTTATCATCTATACAGTGAGTGGTGGAACCAAGGCGGTTAGTATTACGCAGAAACATCAGATGGCGGTGATTTTGACAGGTATGGTGGTGGCGTTTGGCTTTATCATGTATTATCTCAGTCCTTTTGTGTCATTTTCGGGGGCACTGGAGATTGCTGGGAGCTTGGACAAGCTGAATGCGGTGGATTTTTCTTTTGATTTTGAAAAGCGCTATACAGTTTGGTCAGGAATCCTAGGCGGGTTGTTCTTAGCCTTGTCGTATTTTGGGACGGATCAGTCTCAGGTCCAGCGTTATTTGGGAGGGAAAAATACTGCGGAGAGTAAGATGGGGTTGATGTTCAACGCTGTGATGAAAATCCCAATGCAGTTTTTCATTCTGCTCACGGGAGCGATGCTCTATGTGTTTTATATTTTCTATCCCTCGCCAGTCCACTTCAACGAGAATTCGATCACGGAACTGGAAGCAAAAGTTCCTGGCGTGACGGCAGAAGTACTTGCCAAACACGAGCAACTCTCCGAACAGCGAAAAGCAGCCGCCATAGCATTTAGTCAGTCAGGTGATTTGACGAATGCAAAAGAACAGCTACAGACCGCCACACAAGAACTGGAGGCCAACCGACAGGAAGTCCGAGATTTGATAGGTCGTCACGATGCTTCGATCAAAACCAAAGATTCGGATTACGTATTCTTGACTTTTATCTTGAATTATCTACCTGAAGGCTTGATAGGACTATTGATTGCTGTGATATTCTCAGCAGCCATGTCGTCTACCTCTGGCGAACTGAATGCCCTCGCATCCACTACCACAGTTGACTTCTATAAGAACGTCATCAATCCCAATGCCACGGATGGGCAGTATGTCATGGCCTCCAAACTGCTAACTGCACTTTGGGGATTTATGGCAATCGGTTTTGCTTTCATGGCACATCAGTCCGAAAACTTGATCGAAATGGTTAATATTCTAGGTTCTATTTTTTATGGGAATATTTTAGGGCTTTTTCTAGTAGCGTTCTTCGTTAAGTATGTACAGGGTACTGCGGTTTTTTGGGCAGCTATTGTTTCACAGACTTTGGTGATTACGCTATTTCTTACGACTGATATCGGTTATCTGTGGTTCAACTTGATAGGTTGTGCTGGAGTCATTTTGATTTCGATGCTGATCCAAACGGTAAGGGGAGAAGGCTAGAATCTAACTTTAGGCTAAAGTGAATCAGTCTGCTCGTATGAGCTGAACAACTCAATCGTGTAGTCGAGCAATTGAGCATTGCCTGCTTGTCCATGACCAGGAACTACATGTTGGATGTTGCCATATTTTTGTCTGACTTCACGAACAGTGCCTGACCATGTTTGGACATTCCCATCACCTACGTATCCCTCTGTCGCACCGGTCTCTTTGATGAGGCATCCACCAAAAAGCACACTTTCCGAAACGATAGTGCTCACGATGTTGTCTGCTGTGTGTCCTTCTCCGAAGAATTCACTTTGGATTTCCACATCCCCGACTGTAGTCGTGAGGCGATTTTCAAAACCATTTTGTGGTAAAGTCTTATTTGACTCCTTAGCGAGTGTGATAGTATGTTGGTTGGCATAGGAGGGGATGTTTGCTGCATGAACAATGTCCAAACCTCCCAGGCAGTCCGAATGAAAATGACTCACAATGACGGCCTCTACAGCTCGGTTGTTTTGCACTGTGATCCAGTGTAGTAATTCGATGGTTGCAGAATCCGTGGTGGGCGTGTCGAAGATAATAGCTTCATTTTCGTCCATATAGATGAGTCCGTTACAGGCCACATTGCCAAAATCCTGAGTTTGTAGATAGGACTCATGGATATAGGTGTTTGCTGTTAGCGGGTAGATTTTGAGATGTTCAGAGGTGTGATTTTCTATCTGCTTTGGTGAGCAGCTATAGATGGTCATGCAGAGACCTGTATATATGAAGATGTTGATGAGTTTCATGGAGTGTTGTTTTGGGAAGCTTATTTCTGTTGTTAATATATTTCGAACCTCGGACAAAGACGGGTAGAGTAGTAGGGAATATGAAAAGGTACTCTAAATCATGAACATTCAAGACTGATAAATAACACAAAGGGTCAATTTGATACGCGTCGTAAATTTCATATTCTCTGAATTCTAGTTTAGTTGTTGGCTTTTCTGCCCATTCTTTGCTGCATCATCTCGCGTCTTTCCATCTGTGATGAGCGTTGTTCTAGGCGCTGCAGTAGCATTTTCCTAAAGTCGTCCTCGGCTGCCCTTAGCTGTAGTAGCTGACGATTGGTGATGACTGTAAGGAGGCGCTCGCTATAGTTTCTCTCGATTTGGAGTTGACGCTCTTTGAGTTTTTGTCCTCGCTCAAGGGCTCTTTTACTTTCTTCCTCGCTGAGTTGTCCTCCCTGAGAATTAGCTCTGAATCTGCGGTACTCTTGTCTGAGTTCCATTTTTTTGTTGCTGTACTCATTGTAGAGAGGCCAGAATTTTTCTGCTTGCTCAGGAGATAAATCCAGTCGATCGGTGATCAGCGCAATTTTAGCACTTTCTATTTTGTCTATGGCGGTCTTGTTTTGGGCTAACGCTGTCTGTGTCATCCAGAGTAGTCCTGTGATCGTGAGTGTTTTAAAATACGTCTTCATATTGCTCCATTATCAAATTCATTTCTTCCTCGCTGAACGGATCCATGCTCATGAGTTCATTGTCTTCGGTGGTAGCTAGTAGGTTGGCATCTACCTCGACTAGTAAGGTCTCTATATCCAAATCCGATAACTCTAGGTAGTAGGCAATTTCTTGTGAGCTGATTTCATCCAGATAGTTGGCCATCATAGGCTGCTGTCGCCTAGGTGTCCAGTAGATCAGTGATATGATCAGTAGTAGTGAGATCGTAGCTGCAATACCTACCCAGTATGGTCTACTCAGTAATCTTCTGGTTTTTTTGTCTGACTCAAGTTGGTCGATGTGATTCTCTAGTGTTTTACTGAAGGAATCAAAGAAGCCTTCAGGAGCCTCTAGGGGTTTCTTTTTGTCTAGGTCGTTCAGTGATATTTTCTTTTTGTTGTTCATCTCTGGCTATGCTTAAGTATCCATTTGGATCATCTTCTCTATTTTTTTGACTGCATGATGATAAGTGGCTCTCAGTGCGCCGCTAGTGGTGTTTGTAATCCTAGCTATTTGATCGTAACTCATGTCTTCATAGTATTTGAGATTGAAAACTAACCGTTGTTTGTCTGGCAATTTAAGAATTGCTTTTTGTAATTTGAGTTGTATTTCATCACCGCTAATGGATGGAGTGGCTTGGAGTTGTGCTATTTTCTCCTCTTCATACCCAGTACTCCACATCCTTCTTCTTTTCTGCTTTTTCAAATGCTGTAGACAGTGATTGATTGCTATGCGATACACCCAAGTGTAAAATTGAGCATCTCCCTTGAAACTATCTAGCTTCTCCCAAATCTTAATGAAAGTATCTTGCAGCAGATCCGCCGTCTCGTCATGGTCGATGATCATCTTTCGGATTACGCTGTAGAGTGGTTTTTCATAAGACTGAACCAATAGACGAAAGCCTTCTCGTTTTTGGTCTTTGCTTTGAATCAGTGATAAAATTAGTTTTTCGTCCGTCTGCACGCTAGCTAAAGATACAATGAATCGATAATACCAGTGTGCTATTTACAACACACTGGTATTGTTTCCTAGTTTATGATCCTACAGTAATTCGCTCACTGTTGATAACGACTGTGTAGTTGTTATCACATTCATCTCCGTAATCTATCATCTTGTTGCGAACTCTGTTGGCATTATCTCGAGAGATTTCTACTACACCACTGATTCTGAGCATACCTCCTGTAGTCCAGCACGGATAGTCCAGTCTGACGGGCTCTACAATAGTATAGGTATAGCTAGTCCCAAAGGTAGTAGTGGTTTCATAGTTTCCAGTTACGAGTACCACATTGTTTGAAATGTCATGGTCGCCGTATCCTTCAATGAGTTCTCGGGTCGTTGACCCATTGATAGTCTTGGATTGCCCGTTGGCATAGGTTACCGTATAATCTTTAAGTGTTCTAGTCCAAGTGTAGTTGCCAGCTTCGGATTTGTTGATATTTCGTAGCTCAATACTGCCAGTAATTTGTCGATCGTTTACTGTATAGTTGTCATAGGTGATGATACGGTTGGCCAGATCATCATCGAATTCACCTCCAAACGTAATAATCAACTGACCAGATCGGGTTCGCCCATAGGGACCGACGCATCCCTCGCCAAAATCTAGTGTGATAACCTGAGCTACTGAGTCCACACTGATAGCTGCACATAGTTCCTTGGTACGCGCAGAGGCTGACGAACTGAGGTTCTGTAGTGTTACATCGAGTAGAGCTACATCTTCGTCCGAACTGCCTTCTGCGTCCAGTATTTCAGATGTGGCTTCTAGTTCTTCATCATTGTCTATTTCTAGCTGATCTTCTCTATCACAGGCATACATCAGTCCAGACATTGCTACTACTATTAGACTCCATTTTTTCATTCGTTTCATATCTAATTGATTTTGTTTTACACGATTTTAAAGCTTAGATGATTTAGCTGTACGAATGTTTAATAGAGGGACGTATTTTTTAGTAGCGTTATGTCACTGAGTTGGGATAGTCTAGTGCGTCTGCTCTAAGGTAGGTTTATTCTGAATTCATTTAGGTATAAAGCTCAATATGAAATTATATTATTGAGGTGTGTGCGATTTTATTTGTTAAGAGAGATACACGCACACTTATTGCTTGAATCACTTGATCTAAATAATGGACATTAAAAAACTGTCTTTGTCTTGATATACAATATCACATATTAAGACAAAGACAGTTTTTATCTAAGATTAGGTGTGATTGTGGGGATTATATTTCGCTGTTAGCTAGGGTTTCAGGCTTTTCTTCTCCGATCAAGATTTGGAATTTTTTGTAGATGTCACGGGCGATGTTTCTGCCGAGATTGAGCCCTTCGATGTTGTCTGCTTGGATGTGGTAGCCTCCCATGACACGGGAGATGCCAGCCATTTCGCCTGCTTTGGTAAAGGTGGGGAAATGAAGCGTGACTGTGTCGCCAAGATTGTCGGGCTCGGTCATGATGCCAGGAACCAAATCTACTGACGAACCAAATTCATCACTGCCTGTGAATAAACGCAATGCCTCTGCACATCCACCACTGATGGTACTGTGCCCAGATACGTAGCTTGGGAATGGAGGACATAAGAAGCTGTTCGGTGAGTAAGGTCTCCATTCTTGGCCTTTCATTTCGGTCATTCCAACTTCTGGTCCTCCCCATGCTTTGATGGTTTCGTCTTGGTAGTAGTCGTGTACCAGTGCGAAAGGTCTTGCGAAATCATAGTACATTTTTGAATCCCAACATGCGATGAAACCATCCATGGCTACTGATTCCACATAAAAGTACATCTTGATATCGTCATCCAACGTGTGTTGGTCACGGATGGAGACTTGCTGCGCAAAGAGCAACCAGTGTCCTGCCTGCTGCACGGATTTGGGACCGTCACGCATGAATTCTACCAAGGCACGGTTTTCGTCGGTGAGGTTGGCTTGTAGGTCTACAACCTCTTTGACTTCAGCGGCTAGCTGCTCAGAGCCAACCATAGGAGGAGGCCCTGGTCTAAATTGACTGGCAGAATCAAGCATCAGAGGCTTTACCAATTGCCAGTAGGGTGTCAGACAGCCCGGAGCAAATTTCTTACCTTCCTTGTCAGAGAAGTACTTGGGCTGCCATCTGTTGAGTTCCACGTTGTTGTCTACGGTATTGATGGGCTGATACTCGGTGTAGTCGTAGTAGGGTTGTTTGGATGCTCCTGACTGTTCTCCGTATTGGTTAGAACCGTCGTTATGGCGAGCAGCTATTACTGCTTTGGCCGCTAGGTTTCCAATGCCTACGGGTGTGCTGGGGTCTAGGGACTCATCATTAGGGTCTAGTCCCATGGATGTCATAAAGTTACGATACATGGTCGAGTCAGAGTAGTAGTACTCCGACATGGCCCGGTAGGCAGCATAGCTAATGGCGATTTCTTTGTTTTCTAAAGTTAACTCGTCCATAGGTCGACGTTCTATACCTGTGAGGTAGACGGGAGTGGCTTTTTGATCATAGCGTGTCCATGCATCGAACATGGATGTGAAAATCAGCCCTAGAAAACGACTGGTGATCGTAGGACGTGGTTTGAACATGTCGGTATCATTGGCAGTAGCCTCTAGTGCTATTTTGCCCCACTGGTAGGCGATGTTGTCCGCGCCTCGGGGTTCTTCTACGATCGATTTTTCGGTGGAGTGCTTGCAGCCTGCAATCACGAGTAATGCGACGATGATGGGGAGTATTAGTTTGTTCATGTATTCGTGTTTTAGTCTTTCTGTTGAACAATACTATTTATTAATCTTTAAGCTTATTTCAATAGATGACGAATGGGAGCAAATAGTTGATGAATTATGGGTTTGGAAGGATAGAAATTATTTAAGGAAACCGCTCACTTGATGGGATTGGAAAACACACCAGTTGCGCTTAACTTGGTGCTTCTTATCCACTTATTTGAAACTATCACATGTCTAGAATTTCAAGCCTGTTGGTCGGAGCTATATCCGTTGCGGTTGTTTTATTTTTTGTCTCTTCCTGCCAGTTTTCTCAATCAGAAAAATTCGCCAACCAGTATGTTACCTACTGCGGCTCGTGTCATGCACTGCCATCGATAGACGATCTCCCAAAGCACATCTGGAGAGACAATGTGCTGCCTGAGATGGGGGCGAAGATGGGGATGCGAGATAGCACTTACAGCCCATATCAGGGTTTGTCTTTTCGACAGATGGAGGCTGTGATGAAAACAGGTCACTATCCAAGTCAACCGATGATGTCCGTAGAGGATTGGTCGCAGCTCAAGGAGTATATCATAAGTTTAGCACCTGATTCTTTGTCGGCCACTAGTGATGAAGTAGAAGTGTCTTTGGATCAGTTTGTGCCAGAGCCGATTGCACTGGATGATTCGGGTGGTGCTTTTACTGCTTTTTTGGCCTTCGATGAGCAACAAGGAAAAATCATGACAGCCAACCTGTCTGGGCAACTAGTGACCTATGATTATCCGAGCAGAACTACCGTTAAGATTAGCAGTTTTGGAAATGCGCTTACGGCGTATCATGGAGGTGCAGCTCGTCAGTATGCGACGCTGATAGGGATTTTGAATCCATCCGAGTTGAAGTCTGGGCAAGTCTATAGCATAGTGGATGGCCAGCACGAAGTAATTGCTGATGGATTGCATAGACCTGTACATACTTTGATCCGAGATCTCAATCAAGATGGTCAGGATGAAATCATAATCAGTGAATTTGGTCACTTGACAGGAGAACTCTCATTGCTCACAAAAGGAGATACGGGATACCAAAAAGAAACATTATACGCCATGCCGGGAGTGGTTCGGGTAGTGGCTGAGGATATGAACGGTGATGGATTAGAGGATTTGGTTTTCATGGCGTCACAGGGGAGAGAGGGTGTTTTTATCTTGTATCAAGAGGAAAGACTTAGTTTTCGTAGGGAGCAGGTGATTGGTTTTAGTCCGGTGTATGGTAGCAGTTGGTTTGAAATGGTAGACTATGATGGCGATGGCGATCAGGACATCATCACTGTCAATGGAGACAATGCTGACTACTCCGTAGTGCTCAAGCCCTACCATGGTGTGAGGGTCTTTCTCAACGATGGGCATAACCAATTTTCAGAAGCATACTTTAGGCCGATTCATGGTGCCACACGGTTGACTGTTAGAGACTTTGATCAAGATGGAGATATGGATATGGCAGTGGTAGCAACGTTTCCAGATTACGCTACTACGCCTTTGCAGTCATTTGTGTATCTAGAGAATCAAAATTCAGATCAGTTTGTTTTTGAAGCCCAGACTTTTACGCAAGCTGATACAGGTCGATGGCTTGTCATGGATGCGGGAGATGTAGATCAGGATGGAGATGAAGATTTGATCTTGGGTTCATTTACTTATTCGTTTGTGTATGTGCCAGATAGCTTGAGCGAAACCTGGAATGCCAACCGTGTCGACCTGATGGTGTTAGAAAATCAATTGGTGAGATGATATAGATTTGAGAACCTAATAGTTGAGGTTGCCTTGCGTGCGTTTTGCACAAGGGGTGATTTAGTAATTTTTCACTTTCTTTTTCTGTTGATTTGCAGGTCTGACGAAACTTTAAAAATGAAAGTCGCATTTAGCCCCATATATCGCTATGATCAATTGCCCGAGGGACATCGTTTCCCGATGGAGAAATATGACTTGCTGCCACAGCAGTTGCTCTATGAAGGGACGCTAACCCAAAGGGATTTTTTCCATCCCAAGAGACTGACTGAAGAACAGATCCTCAGAACGCATACTGTCGACTATTGGCACAAACTGAAAGCAGGGACGCTAAGTAAAAAGGAGATACGTAATACGGGGTTTCCGTTTCACCCCAGTTTAGTAGAGCGGGGCAGGCATATCTCGCATGGAACCCTACAATGTGCCTATCACGCAATGCAAGAAGGGGTCTCCCTCAATATCGCTGGAGGAACACATCATGCCTATGCCGATAGAGGAGAAGGTTTTTGCATCTTCAACGATATTGCCATCGCTTCTAACGAGCTACTACATGCCGGTGCAGTGGATCAAATTCTGATCGTAGATTTGGATGTTCATCAAGGCAATGGGACAGCCAAAATATTTGAGCATGAGTCACGGGTGTTTACTTTTAGCATACATTGTGAGCACAACTACCCACTCCAAAAGGAAAGATCTGATCTTGATATAGGTTTGCCAGATCAGACCGATGATGAGGCTTACCTGCGTGTGCTAGAGGATGTTTTGCCAGATTTGATCCGAACCGTCAGTCCTCAGATGATCTTTTATTTGAGTGGTGTAGATGTGATCGCTACGGATAAGTTAGGGAGACTGGCAATGAGTCGTGAGGGATGTCGCAGGCGAGATGAGTTCGTGTTCGAGCAGTGTTGTGAGTTTGGCGTGCCTGTAGCAGTAGCAATGGGTGGAGGATATTCGCATCGTTTGTCAGATATCGTGGCAGCTCATGCCAATACTTTTAAGGCTGCCGAGGAAATTTTCTTTTAACCCGAGTTTAACTCACGTTAGATCTATTGCTTTATCAAAATTGTCTTATTCTAAGTCATAAAAGAAGGAATCAAAGACAGTGGTAAAATCATCTATGGACTAGTTCAGTCGTTTTAAGAATCCTGTTATATTTACTCATGACACAAAGCAGCCATTTATGATCCAATTGCCCACAGAACTCCTAGATACATTTGGGAAAATTCTATATGCCGTAGCGAAAAGTGACGGTATAGTTCAAGATGAAGAACTCGCCGTGATCCGTAAAGTAATAGATGACCACACTTGGGCACAGGAGTTGGAGTTGTCCTTTGTTGTAGAGCGTGAGATGGACACAGATGCCGATGAGGTATTCGAAGAAGCCATGGAGGTGTTTGATCGCTATGACGTGCGGGAGCACTACGAACAATTTCTCGATTTACTTGATGAGGTGGCAGAAGCACACGGTGGGATCGTGAATGAAGAAAAAACTTTTATAGATCGATTTAGAAAACGATTATTGAATTAAGCAGTTGTATTTACTGTTTCTGCCATTTTTGAGGACACTCTTACTGTTTCAATATAAATCAGAAGGTTTACTGATTCCAAATCTCCCAAGCTTTCTCGGCCTGACCGACTAGCATTTTATAGCCGTTTTTTACTAGAGCACCTGCATTGAGTCCTTCTTGCATAAAGGCTGTGGTTTCAGGGTTGTAGACCAGATCGAATAACCGATGTTCGGGTGTCAAGGACTGGTAGGGGAGGTTGGCCTTGTCACTTACATCTGGATAGGTGCCTAGTGGTGTAGTATTGATGATGAGGTGATGCTCTTTTAGGGTTTCTGGTGTTTCCGATAGTTGGTCGTACGATATACAGTCCGTGCTGGCCGTACGTGAAACCATGAGGTATGGAATATTCAAATCTTCCAGTGCTTTCTTAATCGCCTTGGATGCGCCACCTGTGCCGAGCACGAGTGCTTTTTTGCCCTTTAAGTCCCAATCCTCAATAGAAGATTTGAACCCGTAATAGTCGGTGTTGTACCCTTTTAGTTTGCCATCAGGCATGAACTTAATCGTATTGACTGCTTGTATGGCCGCTGCATGACTATCTATTTCGTCCAGGTACTGCATGACCTCTAGCTTATATGGGATTGTAACGTTGAGCCCAGATAGCGTACCGGTATGCTGAGCAAGTAGCTTAGGGAATTCATTGATTTGCTCCAATTCGAAAAGTTCGTATTCGCAATTGGGAATGTTTTCTTTTTGGTACTTTTCAGTGAAGTAGTTTTTGGAAAAGGAATAATGAAGCGTTTTCCCGATTAGACCGAATAGTTTCATTAAGACTGTTTTTTGGAAGCGTTGGATTTGACAATGAGGGCTATTTTTTCGATCACGATGACAATCATAAAGCCCAGTGTACCAAAGAGAATAGCTTGGATAATCATTGGTTGATGTCCAGTCTCAGATAGATACTGGGTAGGCAGGATGTTTTGCTCCAACACAGGGACTTGTTCACCTTTGATCCATTCGAATCGAATGGCTTTTTTCCAAGGCCATATCTTGTTCAGAGATCCAATCATAAAGCCTGCTAAAAGGGCGATGGCATAGTTGTGGAACTTCTTTAGAAACCATGAAATGGCTCTGGAAAAAGAAAAAAGCCCAGTGATACATCCTATTGCAAATACAAGAATTATAGTTATATCAAATTCATTGAGCGCTTTGAATATATAGGTGTATTTACCTAAAATAAGTAGTATAAAACTGCCGGAAATACCAGGTAAAATCATGGCACATATTGCAATTGCACCACTGATAAATATAAACCATAGCCCGTTTGGTGTGGTGGCTGGTGTCACAATAGTGATGAAGAAAGCTATTGCAATACCTGCTAAGCATGATAATAGTACCCCTATATTCCATTTAGTGATTTCTTTGGCTACTGAAATAGATGAAATGATTACAAGACCAAAGAAAAATGACCACAACTGTATTGGGTATATTTCTAATACGTGAGAAATCACCTTAGCTAAGGTGAATACACTAACTAATATTCCTAACAACAAAGGAAACAAAAAGGCACCATTGATATGTTGCCAGAATGCTTTGAGTTTGAATTGAGCGAGTAGTTTGAACGCCGTGATATCAAAAGAGCTAATGGAAGCCAATAGCTCTTCGTATATCCCTGTAATAAATGCAATCGTACCGCCAGATACGCCTGGTACTACGTCTGCACTACCCATTCCTATACCTTTGAGGAAAAGTAGTAAATAGTCTTTCAGTGATTTCATGTATGGGCTTGCTACAGTAGTAGCTTATTTGCTTTCAGCTTTCAAGAAGTGATCAAATGTGTCACCCCTCAAACCTAATCGGATGGTTTCTAATGGGATCACCTCGTTAGGAGCGATATTACCCAAATTAACATTAGATCCGAGGAGCTTGATGAACCATACTTGCTGTTCTTTTTGTGGCGCTTCCCAAAGTACTTTTTCCATCGGGATTTTTGTCAAAATTTCCTGAACCAATCCAGATCTCACTTCTCCAGTGGAGCGAAATAGCCCAACATTCCCACCTTCGCGAGCCTCTCCGATTACTTTCCATGCTCCTGCGTCTAGTTCTTTCTGCATCAACTCTATCCATTTGTATGGAGGAATGATTTCTTCGGCATCTTTGGATCCTACTTCAGATAGGACAGTGACTTGATCTGTGAGTGTTCTGATGTATTCACATTTTTTGTCATGATCCATGACCAGTGATCCATCAGATACTTCAGCATGGCTCAAGTTGTATTTGTCTAATACTCTACGGTATTCATCAAATTGATTTCTCATGATGAACGCTTCGAATAACGTTCCTCCCAGATAGACTGGGATGCCAGCTTCACGGTAGACTGCTAATTTCTTGTCCAGATTAGAAGTGACGTATGAAGTTGCCCAACCTAGTTTTACTATATCAATATGATCCCCAGAGGTTTCGATCATGTCTTCGGCTTGACGAGAGCTCAGCCCTTTGTCCATGACCATTGTAAATCCTTGTTCTCTTGGTTTTACTGTTCTACTTGGTAGATTCTCTATGTTGTAATTCATTCAAATAATTCAAAAATTCCTATACTCACTGGTCTCTTTTCGACTTGCAAATAAATTGATTTCTCTCATAGAAGCAAAGCGAAAGTACGAATGATTTCAGTGGGTGCTAATCTGTTATTTATACTGTTGGATTATTTTGTACAGTGCTTTTTGAGTCTCTAGGTTGGGAAAGTAATCATAAAGCAAGGTGTGTCCTTCATAGTCGAGGTACAAGCCTTTTTCTAGGAAGTTAAATGCTGTTTTGTATTTGCCACTTTCGATATAGTATACGACACACAAGTAATAGAGTGAAGCATCATCAGGGATTTCATTAATCCCATCTGTAATCACACCTATCGCGCGCTCCATATCTCCTTGTTCAAAGTAGATTTTAGACCAGTCTTTCCAGATGTCTGGGTTGTTAGGACTTAGTTGACTAGCCTCGTCATAGGCGTCAATACTGGATATGGTATTACCGACTTTGAACTCTGCCTTGGCAAGAGCTGTCCAGTAGTCGGGATTTTCTATGCCTAGTTTGAGTGCTTTGTTGAAAAAATGTACTGCCTCATACCATTTGTCTTGATGTCCGAGACAAATACCTGTGCAGTACCATGCCTCGTCATAGAACTGATCTAGTTTAGTCGCTTTGCGATAGTAGCGGATTGCTAGATCATACTGTTCCATGTTTTCATAGACAGATCCGATACTGAAATAGATTTCAGGCGTAGGTCCTTCCAGCTCGATAGTCGTTTTGAATGCATCTAGCGCCTGCTCGTTTTTTTTCAGCATCATGAACGAGTTGCCCATGTTGTAGTATGCCGAACTGTATTTGTCATCGATGGCGATACAGTATTCGTATGCGTTGATGGACTCTTCGTATTTTTCTAACTTATTATAGATAATACCGAGGTTGTACCACGCATATTCCGAATAGGGGTCTTTGTCTATGAATTCCTTGTAGTAGGTGACACTTGTGTCTAGTTCTCCCAGTACATCTAGACAGTATGCTAGTTCGTAGAGCGCAGATTCATTGTTTAGGTTTTCTTCTAAGGACATCTTAAAGTACTTGATAGCACTTTTGAAGTCTGAGATATTTTGATAGGCCAGTCCGATCGAAAAGTGAATTTCATCTTTTTCTTGGGTGTATTGTAGTGCAGTATGGAAACTCTCGAGAGCCTCTTCATGCTTGCCCTGCATGATCTGTACGTTGCCTTTAATCAGGTGGATGTCGCCATCGCCAGGGTTGAGATTAGAAGCATCATCCAGTAGTTTGATGGCTAATCCGTACTCCTCTAGGCTCGAATAGGTTTGGGCTTTGAGGATCATGAATTCAGCAGCGTATGGATGTTGATCCATTGCAAAACTGAGTGCTTTGAGTGCTTTTCTGAACTTAGAGTGCTCTATATAATGATGAACGATTTGTTCGTATTCATCGGTCGAAAAGTAAAACGCTTCCTTGTTCTCCTTATGCAGTTCGTATCTCTTGATGAGATCCTTATCTTCATTGCGTTTTTTGAAGTTTTCTTCCATCTACTAAATAATTAGGCTACAAAGATAGCTGTTTTTTAAAATCAATACTTTCAATGATCAGTTTTGAATATAGATATAAAATGCCAATTATGGAATGATACGGTGGGAGTAGACCAAGTAGATTATTGAATACTCACTATAGCGTTTGGGTAGTAATTGTAAGAAAATGAGAGGATTAGATGTGACTATACAATGTTAGAAAAAAAGTCTATTTTTTCTTTTCAGGGTAATGCATGTGATAGAGTATAACTGAGTGTGTAACCATTGCCTAGTGTTTAGGCAATGGTGGTCAATATCTAATTAGAACGGTAGGTCGTCAGCATTGGAATCATTGCTGTTATTGAGCCATTCTGGTTCTGCAAGTGATTCTGAGGCACCGTTACCTGCTTGTGGAGCTGGGTTGCCGCCAGATACGTCATTGGCTGCAGAGATTCTCCATGCTTGTAGAGAGTTGAAGTACACTACTTGACCTTGAGGATTAGTCCATTTTCTACCTTTTAGATTAAAGGCTACATTGAGTTCTTGTCCGATGTTGAATGCATCGAGTTGCTCACATTTGTCTTGAATCAATTCAAATTTGACAAATTCAGGGTATTGCGGGTTCTCAGCATATTCTACTACAAATTCTCTTTTCTTGAATCCACTCGCTCCGAAAGTGGCTGTATCGTATTTCTCTAAAAGTTTTGCTTTGATTTCCATGGATAATGATTTGAATTGAAAAATGGGTGGCAAAGATGATGATTAGCCTCTGAACTCGCAAGAGCTTTTTGCCTTTCATTGAAGAATTATTGCGAACAGAAGATAAAACCCACTTATGGTTTAGGGAATAAAAAAGGGGGCTCGAATGAGTCCCCTTTTCGTGTCTTCGTAAGGTACTATTATTTGTTAGTACCTACGTTGTTTAGATCTTCGAAAGCACTTTTAAGTCTAGACACCATAGACTGCTCGGCAGCTCTAGTCCAAACTCTTGGATCGTAAGCTTTCTTGTTTGGCGCATCGGCTCCCTCTGGGTTACCAATTTGTCCTTGCAAGTAGTCTTTCTTGTTTTCGTAGTATTTTCTGATACCATCCCAGTATGACCACTGTAGATCTGTATCAATATTCATTTTGATCGCGCCATAAGAAATCGCTTCTCTGATTTCTTCTCTAGATGACCCTGATCCACCGTGGAATACGAAGTTTACTGGGTTTTCACCTGTTCCGTATTTCTTTTGAATGAAGTCTTGAGAATTTTTCAAGATTTTTGGTGTCAACTTGACGTTACCAGGTTTGTATACTCCATGCACGTTACCAAATGCTGCAGCAATAGTGAATTTATCACTCACTTTACCAAGCTCTTCGTATGCATACGCTACTTCTTCTGGTTGTGTGTATAGTTTAGACTCATCTACGTCAGAGTTGTCTACACCATCTTCTTCACCACCTGTGATACCCAATTCAATCTCTAGCGTCATGTCCATTTTAGACATTCTTTCTAGGTACTTTTTACATGTTTCGATGTTTTCTTCGATAGGCTCTTCAGACAAATCGATCATGTGCGAACTGAAAAGAGACTTGCCTGTTTTAGCATAAAACTCTTCTCCTGCATCTAACATACCGTCGATCCATGGCAATAATTTCTTGGCACAGTGATCTGTGTTCAAGATGACAGTTACACCGTATGCTTCAGCCATCATGTGGACATGGTGAGCACCAGCTACCGCACCTGCGATCGCTGCTTTTTGGCCGTCGTTAGATAATCCTTTTCCTGCATTGAAGGCAGCGCCTCCATTTGAGAACTGTACCATCACTGGAGATTCTAGATCTCTTGCGGTTTCCAATACTGCATTGATCGAGCTGCTACCAATTACGTTGGCTGCTGGCAATGCAAAATTGTTCTCATTCGCATACTTCAATAATTCGGTAACCTCGTCTCCGGTAAGTACCCCTGGCTTAAATTTCATAATTAATAATATTAGTGTTTGATATGGGTAATGGCTGGCAAATATATGTATTTGTCTGAAGATATATAAGTGATCCGAGGGCAATATCAATATACTTGGGGAGTTAATAAACCGAATGCCATAGCCCATAGGTGATGTGGCATTAAATTGAATTAAAAGTATAACCTTATCAACCTTAAAAAAGAATAGAAATGAAGAAGTTTTTGTATCCCTTAGTAGCAGTATTATTGATAGCATCTGCCTGTACGGAAGAAGAAAAAAGTGGAGACCTGAGCCAAGAAGAAGCACAAGCAGTGATCACGAATATGTCGCAGGACATGGAGAGTGATGTGATTGATATGGTGGAATCAGAAGGAGTAGAAGCAGTCATGAGCATGGCGGATTTTTTATTAGAAACCGATGAGTCAGTTGAATTTATGCGTCAGGGGCAGTCACCAGTCGATGTGACTGCAATGATCAGTGATATAAAAGGACTGGGTAAAGCATTTGCTCCAAAGGCACGTAGACTGAAAGATGTGTCACCTGAGGAAGAGGAGGACTTTTCTTTCGAAGAGAGCTTAGGTATATATGTATGGAATGATACGGAGGGCTATTTCGAAATAGAAGACGAGACGGTAGATTTTATTGAGTTTAGATTCCCAGCGGAAGGATCTACGACCAACAATGCAAGTTTGTTTGTGTACGATCTTCAGCAGAGCGAGGAAGAGTTATCAGCTATCGATGCTGCTTTGAAAATAGACAATGAAGTAGTCGCGTCTGTAGATTTAGAAATAGAGTATGGCCAAGTATTCGCTGCAAACAAGATTAGCTTAGACTTGTTTTTGAAGCCTTTCACTTATAAAGTAGATGTAGACGATAGTGCTGAGAAAAGTTCTAGCGTGAGCGTATCTATTGCAAAAGACGATGAAGTGTTGACGTATGTGGATTTGTCAGTTGATTTCAAATCTTCTTTGAAACTAGAAGCAACGAAAGTAGATGGAGCGATAGGTTACAGAACCGTGGAAATCAAAGGGGATATTGATTTAGCAGGAATAGAAGCTGCTGAGGGAGAGAGGATCAATGACTATATCGACGTTAAACTCTATGCTGAGGGTAGTTTCGTAGGTGATTTGGAGTTGGATATTACCACAGATGAAGAAATTGATATTTTCGTAGTGTACAGCGATGGTACTTCCGAATCCTTGTTGGACCTGTTAGCACCTGTATTCGATGAAATCGAAGATATACTGGTAGAGACTTCCGAAGAAGTGATCTAAATGATCTTAGGATTATCGAACTACGAAGGGTGAGTCATGTGGCTCACCCTTTTTTTATAGCTCTTGAAATGTCTGTTGTTTTTTGATGAAATATCGAAATGGAACGAAAGGTATCGTTGGTTGTATGGAGAGTGTCTTGTTTTTAATCTGCTTCCGCTTTTTTAGGTTAAGAGGTATGCGCCAAAAGAAGTCTCTATGTGCTTTGAGTACAGCTAGGAAATGACCAAAGGAATCGTCTTTCCAGAACTTGATGGCTGACAACCAGTCTAGACCGAGTCTCACAGGTAGTTTCCAAATGAGATTGTCCAGACTTTCATTTTTGAGGATCATGGAGAGGTTGTTGCGGAAGTTGAGGTAGGTTTTTCGTGGGTTGATTTTGGAAAGTGTACCGCCACCCACATGATAGACCACACTCTGAGGGATGCAGTAGACTTTTCGTCCGCTGCGTTGTAGTCTCCAGCATAGGTCGATTTCTTCCATGTGAGCAAAGAATTCCTCGTCGAGTCCTCCTATGTTTTTGTAATCGGCTGTTCGGACGAACATCGCCGCACCAGTTGCCCAAAAGGTTTCCATAGTTTGGTCGTATTGTCCAGTATCTGTCTCTAAGGTGTCAAAGACTCGGCCTCTACAATAGGGGTAGCCTAGACTGTCTATGAAACCTCCGGCTGCACCTGCGTACTCAAATTTATCCTTGTCGTGAAAAGCTTTGATTTTGGGCTGACAGGCGGCTACTTCTGGATGTTGATCCATAAAGGTAATGATCGGGGTGATCCAGTTCGGAGTGACCTCTATGTCAGAGTTGAGCAGTACGCTGTATTCATGAGTGATCTGTGCTATGGCTCGGTTATACCCACCTGTAAAACCATAATTTTCTTCAAAAACAATAAGGCGAAGTTCAGGATACTCAGTACGAAGGTAGTCTAGCGAAGTGTCGGTCGAACAATTGTCTGCTACGATCACATCTGCATCCGGGCTGTTGGCGATGACGCCTGGTAGAAACTGTCTGAGGAAGTCTACACCGTTGTAATTGAGTATGACGACTGCTGTTTTATGCATTGAACATGTTGCCTAGATCGAAACCAGGGATGTTAGGCATGAGTCCTTCTGTATGTTCTTTCATGTACTCCTTGGCTTTGATATCTGCTTCGTCAGTGGCTTTGTTGACTGCTGCTACGATCAGGTCTTGGAGGACTTCTTTTTCTGCGGTATTGACTAGGGACTCATCTATGTCTACTTTGATGAGTTTTTTTTGTCCGTTGACGAGTGCTTTGACCAGACCAGCACCTGATTCGCCTTCTACCTCTATTTGGGCGAGTTCGGCTTGTACTTCTTTCATTTTGGACTGCATCTCTTTGACTTTGCCCATCATTTTCATCATGTCAAACATAGATTTTTTGTTTATCCGTGGCGTAATAATAGGAGTGAGCCCGTTTGGTCGTATCGTTTTCCCGCTCCATCTTCATAGTATATTTTGTACACGTAGGTGCCTTCTCGGGCTTTCTCTCCGTTGATCATTCCGTCCCAGCCATTGACCAAGTCGCTCGTCTCGTATATTCTGTTGCCCCAGCGGTTGTAGATTTCCATTCTGAAATTGAAAACAGCAGGGCCCTCTGCGATGAATCGATCGTTGAGGTTGTCACCATCAGGAGTGAAGGCTTTGGGTAGAAACATCTGTGTCTTCAGTTGAGTCTCTATCACATTGGAGTAGGAGTACAGCGTTTCATCATCCAGAGATTCAGCGCGAACGCGGATGAATTTGTCGTCCAAATCATTGATGCCAAATTCGATTTCTTTGGTTCTCCCACTTAGTACTGGGAACTCTTCTAATACTCTGCCAGCGGTATCGATGCGTTCGAGGGTGTAATTTCGGATGCCTTGTTCCCAGATTTCATATTTGTTCCATTGATAAGTCACGACTTTTCCTCTGGCGCTGGTCTGTGTCAATATGATGGGGTTCGTAAAGGGAGAAGGGGTTGCAGTGTTGCCACAGTCATCATCATAGGAGATGCGATAGGAGTGTAGACCAATGAAATCCGCTTCAGCATCGGTGTAGGTCGTGTCTTCGGTAGCGTCGACATAGCGCCAGTATCTGTTGTTGATGTTTTTTTCAACAATGTAGCGGCGAAACGGGATCTCTCCAGGGTTAGGTGCTGTCCAGTTGAGGACAACTTCATTGTCTGTAGAAATGGTGGAGCTAGGATTGGTGGTGATCGGAGGAAGCTCGCCAGATTGAGAGGCGAATATGGCCGTGTCTAGTGCTGTGGATGACCCTTGGTCAAAAACAGCTTGGACGTTGTAGGCGTATTCTTGTTTGCAGATGACTGCAGTGTCGGTGAAGTTCTTGATTGAAGTGTCGTTGATTTCTGTGAGTAGACTGTTGTTTCGGATGAGGTTGTAGTGAGTGGCTTGCGTTTCGTCGGTATCCCAAAGTAACAGGTTGCCACCGTCGCTAGATTCTACATTGAAATCCACGGAACAAAGGATGTTGGACTGTAGGGTGAGGTCGTTGCAGGCGTCATAAGTATTGATCTGATAACAGCTATAGCTACTGGTGGTGTTGATGCTGTTGATTAGCGTCTCTGCACCACTCGCATTGCTAAGCGAATCAAACGCATCGCTACCGTCTATGGATTGAAATAGATAGTAGAACGAGTTGTCACCTAGCGTATGCGCCATTTGTATACTGCCATCTGTACGGCCGTTTTGGAGGGTTTCTAGTGATGTGATGACTGGATTGATGATTTGGTCGATAGATGTAAAACCTCTGTTGATGACAGTACAGTTGGATGCTCCGTCTGTGAACTGACCCTGTACATCTATGCGGTAGTCTCCTTGCGTGCCATAGTCATATTCGTTAGAGAGCGAATTAGGTGCTACGCTCTCGCTGTCTGTAGTCGTGAAGTTGACCGTGTAGCTATCGTAGTAGTCGTCCGTGATTTCTACTCTGACTTTGTGTTCGTCACAGTTGTGAATGACGAAAGTGGGTTCATGTGGCTCATGTACTTTTACGAGGATAGAGTCCAATTGATTGCCTTCATAAGGCGGGTCGGTATTGTTGATGAGCATCGCTATGTAGTACGTTCCCGACGTGTTGTAGATGTGACTCGTACTAGGGTTAGCAGGTTCGTTATCGTCAAAACCCGTGTACCAAAAGGTAGGGCTCTCGAACTCACCTGCTGGATCATTGATCGTGACGTTGACCTGCCAGCCAGTGCATCCATGGGTGTAATCTACCGAAAATCTACCCTGTACACTCGTATGCTGTGCCTGTACTGTCAGTGTACAAAACCCAAGCAGGAGTATACTAATGAGTGATTTGATGTGTTGTGAATGGTTCAAGTGCAGCAGCCTTTTTGATCGATTCTCAATCTAGTGACTATTCTTGATTTTAGAAATAAGATCATTCATTTTGAGTGACTCTTGTTCGCCTGTGACCATGTTTTTTAGCGCGTAGGTTTCATTGGCGATTTCTTCCGAACCGATTACAACGACATAGGGTACGCCTTTGTTGTTGGCATAGGTCATCTGCTTTTTCATCTTTGCATTGTCAGGATAAAGCTCTGTGTTGATATCCAGTGCTCTGAGTGCATTCATGAGTGTGATGCCTGGTGCAGTAGTCTCTGAACCGAAATTAGCTATCATCACCTGTAGCGAAGAAGCGTGGGTTTCTGGGTATAGATCGAGTTCTTCGAGTACGTCATAGATGCGATCCACACCAAACGATATACCTACGCCTGACATATCTGATAGTCCAAATACACCAGTGAGATTGTCATAGCGTCCACCTCCGCAGATGCTGCCGATTTTTACGTCGTTGGCTTTTACTTCGAAGATACTACCCGTGTAGTAGGACAGTCCACGAGCCAGCGTGAGATCTAGTTCGAGATGCGTATCTTTGATTGGGTATGCGTCTAGATAGGAGAGAATCTCTTCGATTTCTTGGATTCCCTTTTGTCCGATCTCGTTGGAGGCAAAGTATGATTTGAGGAATACCAAGTTCTCTGCGATGGTTTTGCTGCCATCAAAGATCGGGTCGATCTGCTGGAGGTTGTCCGCTGAGAATCCACCTGCTACGAGTTCTTCGATGACTTTTTCTTTCCCGATTTTGTCCAGCTTGTCTATCGCGACACAAAATTCGGTTTCTTTTCCCGGTGCGCCGATTACTTCGGTGATGGCGGTGAGTACTTTTCGGTTGTTGAACTTGATGGTAAAGTTTTTCAATTTCAATCCCTCGAACACTTCGTTGATCATCATGATGATCTCCGCTTCGCAGAGCAAGGAATCCGTACCGACGACATCCGCGTCACACTGATAGAACTCGCGGTATCGGCCTTTCTGTGGGCGATCGGCTCTCCAGACAGGTTGTATCTGAAAACGCTTGAAAGGAAACGAGATGTCGTTTCGGTGCATGACCACATAGCGTGCAAAAGGAACCGTGAGGTCATACCTAAGCCCCTTTTCAGCGACTTTGGTTAGGAAGGATTTGCTGCCTGCCTGGTAGTCTGCTTCTGTGGTTTTGGAGAGATAGTCTCCGGAGTTGAGTACTTTGAATAGCAGTTGGTCGCCTTCATCGCCATACTTGCCAGTGAGTACCGATAGGTTTTCCATCGTCGGGGTTTCCAACTGGGCAAATCCGTATTTCTGATAGACTGCCTTGATGGTGTTGAAGATGTAGTTTCGTTTGACCATCTGTGCGGGTCCGAAATCTCTAGTACCTCTTGGGATCGAAGGTTTTTGTACTGCCATTGATGTTTTAAAATTTGAGCAAAACTAAGAACCCAAGGATTCGAAACCAATGTTTTGTGTAGATATTCAAGCCCTGCCTATTTATGCCCAAATTGTTTAGTTTAGCGGCTATGAAGCTACTCAAAACCACATGGCCTATTGCCATACTATTGACCTTGGTCTGGTCAGGATGTCATACCGACAGTTGGAGACAGATCGGTAGATTAGAAGAAATCAACGACAGTATTCGCGTGACATACGCCCCCGACAAACGTGTGGCGGTGTATGACATCTCGCTGCTGTACGACAAGGGGCAGGTGAAGATCATAGGAGAGACCAATCAGCCTGCGGCGTTGGAGGTTCTAGAAGAGCAGTTGTTGCTGCAAGAGATTCGTGTGGATAATCAGGCGATCACGCTGCCTGATAGTTCGGTGGGAGAGATGGCCTATGCGCTCGTCAACAACTCGGTCTGTAATATCCGCTCCGAAGCACGACATTCGGCAGAGCTGGCGACTCAGGCGCTCTTAGGGATGACGCTCAAGGTACTGAAGCGTACCGGAGAGTGGTATCTGGTACAGACGCCTGATGGCTATATCTCTTGGGTAGATCATGGAGGCGTTCAGCTCATGACTGCCTCGGAGCAGCTCCGATGGAGCAAAAGTCCCCAAGTTATATACCTACACAACTATGGCAATGTCTATGCCGATGCAGAGGAGTCTGCTATAGTCTCAGACGTGGTGCTCGGTGATCGATTGGTAGCTAGACAACAGTCAGGTGATCATGTAGAGGTGGTATTTCCTGATGGGAGATTGGGGTACGTTCGTCAGTCAGAAGTAACGGATTTTAAGACATGGAAGGAAAATGTGTCTGCTACAGGTGATGGTGTGATGGGTTATGCGCTGGATCTGTTAGGAACACCCTATCTCTGGGGAGGCACGTCGGCCAAAGGAGTCGATTGTTCGGGATTTACCAAAACAGCCTATCTCATGAATGGCTATGTGATCCCGAGAGACGCTTCACAGCAGATACATGCAGGACAGGTAGTCGATCCAGCATTGAAATTCGAAGGGCTAGCCAAGGGAGACTTGATGTTTTTTGGTAGAGCAGCTACCGATACCACCCAGCAGCGTGTGACGCATGTAGGGCTGTGGATGGGAGATAGCACTTTCGTACATGCCTCCCGAAATGTTCGGGTCAGCTCCGTCGATCCAGCATCTGAGTTCTATGACGAGTCTAATACCAACAGGTATCTCGGTAGCCGAAGATACCTCGGCAATGAGCGCGGGATAAGTAAGTGGTATTGATTAACCTTATTGCTAAAGCACCCATGTTTCGTCCCTCCAAGTATCCTAGATTGGTCGGATTTGCTTTTGAGCGCACCGTCTAGTTGAGAATGAGGCTTGGGGAAAATAAATTTTCACTAAATGGATTGGGCGTATCCTAAAAATAACCAGTTTTAAGTGAACATGAAGTGCAGTGTGTGCTTTGTGAGGTGTTCTCGATATTAAAAAAAACTATACTGCAAGAATGAAGTTCTCAGAAAAAAAGATTCAAGTATTACTAGCTCTATATGAAAGAAAGTTTGATGGTAAATTCTATGAAATTTCTGAGCTTCTTGGAGATTACGGAATAGGGTTGTCATATGAAGAATCATATCAAATTGGTAAAGATTTAGAAGGTGATGGTTTTGTTAAACTTGCGGCCTCTTATGATTCTGTATCTGCTTACATTAATGGTATGATGTTTTTGATGGATTTGAAGACTTGAAAGTACTTTTTTAAAAAAAAAAAACTTAACAAGAAAAATTGGTTTGAAGTTCTTCAAGGTAAGTTGGTAGCAATTGGCATGGGTAAGCTGACTGATATAGCTATCGAGCTTGTAAGTGCGACCTTTGGTAGTCGAGGTTTGATTAGCTGAAACCTCTGGCATTTCAAAGACCATAAAATCACGTCATAGCCCGGCGATAGACCGAGCTATCACCCATCGGTGAGCGGAGAGGTTTTAACTTCCGCTAAGACTGGGGAGTTAGTGGGGCAAAACCATGCAACATCGATTATTATTAACTATTTTTAATCATATTTTTAACAAGTAAGGATTCACTGTGACGTTACAGTAGTATATAATTCTTAAAAACATATAATGATGAAAAATTTTAGAATAGTTCTTTTTTTTATTGGTGCGTTAACTTTCTCTTGTTCGGATAGCGATGATAACACAGTTAGCTTAGAGGATGATGCTCCTGATACCTGTGCGAATACGGAGGTGTATGATCCTAATTTTACAGGTACAGCTTGCTGTATTCAAAGAAATTCTGATCTAAGTATAGGGGAAATAATTGAGTATGAGTACTTTACAAATCTTACTGATCCAAGTATAGATTGGGAGGTGATCTCTGGTGATATTGAAATTGTTTCTGGGAGTAGCTCTAGTGTGGTAACCATTCGGTTAGGTGATTCTTTTACTGAAGGAGTAATTAATGCTCAAGGAATATCATCTGAGAATGCGGCGTTGGCCTGCGGAGAGAGTGTTACGATAATGAGAAACTAAAAACATATGGTATATTCTTTTGGAGCCTTTCTCTTCCTGCCCAGTTATATTACTCACTGCAACTGAAGCCTTTTTGGCATTTCAAAGGCCATAAAATCACGTCATAGCCCGGCGATAGACCGGGCTATCCCCATCGGTGAGCGGAGGGGATTATAGGAGGTTTCTTTTGTTGTAGTAGATGTTGTATCATTATACTCGCATAGATAAAGAGACCTATGATCAATAGACAATTAGATAAAGGAATAGGCGCCATATTCTTCGTTTTTACGATTGTATTCATCGTGGTGTCGATGACCAACGAGCCGTTTTTTGAATGGGTCTTTGAAAGACATCACAATCAATGGAGTTGGTATCTAAGACCGCTGTTTTTGCTGCCGTTTTGTTATGCCGCTTTCAACAAAAGTTATGCGGGCATGGCTATTTCACTATTTGCTTTGTTTACGAGTATGTTTTGGTTTCCCAAACCCGAAACCGTAGAGGACAGTGTGGTAGCATTTTTAGCTTTTGAAAAAGAATACCTCTATGGAGCGTGGAACCTGAGCAAGTGGTTAATGACCTTGACGATCCCCATTTCATTTATCGCATTAGGGTTGGCCTTTTGGAAACGGAGCTTGCCCATGGGGATAGCTGTCGTAGTACTGATGGCTACCGGAAAAATGGTTTGGAGTATTCAAAATGCAGGAGAATCTGGGAAATCAATATTGATCCCCGCCATCATAGGCTTAACCCTTTGTAGTGTATTGATTTACATTGGATTTAGACGGTTGGAAAGAAAGTAACCTGTTTTCTTATCGGTCACACCAGTATGATAGATGAAAAATAGCTGTCATCGTTGTGACTATTAGGTCATCGTGGGATTGTAAATACAAAAAGCCCATGAGATCGAACAAACTTAAACTCGAAAGTATCAATACTGGATCGATGGCAGATATTGCTTTTCTGCTCTTGATTTTCTTTTTGGTCAGCACGACCATTCTCCAAGAAAAAGGGTTGATGCTCAAACTGCCACCAGAGGTAGATGATCCTACGACGATCAAAATCAAGGATAGGAATGTGTTCAACATTTATGTCAATTCGAAGAACCAGTACCTTATAGAAAACGAAGTGCGCGGAGACCTGTCTGGTCTACAGTCTGAGTTGATCAATTTTATCCTCAACGAATCCCATAGTGATCACTTCGCTGAGTCTCCTCAAGATGCCGTGGTGTCTATCAAGACAGATCGAGGGACGGATTACAAGATGTTCATCACGTTGCTAGATGAAGTCAAGGAGTCATACTACACCATCTATGGCGACCGAGTCGGGATGAGTGCGTCAGCCTATCGGGCACTGGATCAGTCGGCGCTGGAGCAGCGTATCCTATACGAGAAAGGCAAAGAAGGTATCCCGATGAATATATCGATAGCCGAGCCAGATGCACTGGCAATCAAATAATAGTCTAATTCTAAATCACTCTAAAGCGCATTGAAGATGAAAAAGTTCAAAACCAAGAATGTCTCTAAATCAGAAATTTCTACTGCCTCTCTGCCTGATATCGTGTTTCTGTTGTTGTTTTTCTTTATGGTCACGGCGACTATCAAAGCCAAGGATGATCAACTCGTCGTACAGCCACCAGAGGCCAGAGCGGTGACTAAGGTCGAGCAAAAGTCGTTGATTAGGGAACTGACTATAGGTTATCCTAAAAACGCAGCTTTAGGAGTCGAAGCACGAATCTCCTCGGACGGAAAGCTGCTGTCGCTGGAGGAAATCACAAAGTGGGTGTTCGAGCAAAAAAACAGTTTACCAGAGTCACAGCGAGATCAAATGATCGTCATGCTACGGGCAGACGAGTATGTCAAAATGGGGCTAATTGCAGATGTTCAGCATGAGCTGAGGAAGGCTGATGCACGGAAAGTCCTGTTTCGAACGGTTCTGTTAAGGGGAGGGGCTTGATACAGTCTTGTGCTCCCGAACCATTGACGAACTCAACAGATTGTTCCACTAAGTCCCCCGAACCATTGGCTAAGTCAACAGATAGTTCCACTAAGTCACCTGAACCATTGACGAACTCAACAGATTGTTCCACTAGGTCACCTGAACCATTGACGAACTCAACAAAACCTTCCACTAAGTCATCCGAGCCACTGGCTATCGGTTGGTGTCTTCTGAAAGCTTCTCGTTAGATCCAGCTTTGTAGGGGTAGGTTTGGAAGATACGATCGATCGTTTTTTTGAGCGTCATCTCTGGGGTCTCTTTGCGGCTGTATTTGAGGTCGAGGCTAGCTTGCCAGACGAGTTTTTTCTTTTTGGCATCCCGAAACTCGATCAGTAGGAGTCCCTCCGTGTAGTGTACTGTGCGTGGCGGTGGACTGTAGTAGTAGTATGGGTCATAGTAGTTGGTGTTGCCCTGCGTCTCGGCAGTGACGGTTGACATGATTTCGTAGCGGACGATGAGGTCTGCATCTTTTTTCTGTTCGGCAAACTCCTTGACTTGCATGTTGAGCCGAATCTCTTGTTCGATCTGATTGAAAAAGGCTGTTCCTTCTGCCGAATAGGACTTGTTGTCGGATTGGAAATTGATGAGACGGTAGCTGCGGTAGTTGCTAAAGTCCATCTCTTCGTTGACAAAATCAATCACCCTAGCCGGTGCGCAACCGAAAGCCAGGGTGATCATTAATACTCCTATCAATAGTCTGTGCATACTACAGTTTACGGGAACTTAGGGTATTTGTCAAAGTCAGGGTCTCTTTTTTCCAAGAAAGCATTTTTGCCTTCTTGAGCCTCTTCCATGAGGTAGTACATGAGTGTCGCGTCTCCGGCAAATTCCATGAGTCCACGCTGACCATCTAGCTCGGCATTTAGTCCGCGCTTGATCATTCGTAGTGCCATCGGGCTGCGTTTCATCATCGTTCTGCACCAGTCTACCGTTGTTTCTTCTAGTTTGTCTAGGGATACGACTTTGTTGACCATGCCCATGTCTTCGGCTTCTTTGGCAGTGTACTGTTCGCAGAGGAACCAGATTTCACGTGCCTTTTTCTGGCCTACGTGTCTGGCTAGGTAAGACGAGCCAAATCCAGCATCGAAGCTACCTACTTTAGGACCAGTCTGTCCAAATTTGGCATTGTCCGATGCGATGGTGATGTCACATACCACGTGTAGTACGTGTCCTCCGCCGATGGCATAGCCATTGACCATGGCGATGACAGGCTTAGGCAGTGAGCGAATAGACTTGTGGAGGTCTAGGACGTTGAGACGAGGTACACCGTTTTCGCTGATGTAGCCACCGACTCCTTTGACGTTTTGGTCTCCACCCGAGCAGAATGCTTTGTCTCCAGCTCCTGTGAACACTACCACACGTACATCGGCTCTTTCTCGCGCGATATCCATGGCGTCTAGCATTTCGAAGTTGGTCTCGGGTCTAAAGGCATTGTAGACCTCTGGACGATTGATCGTGATCTTAGCGATACCTTCGAAAAAATCGAATTTGATATCCGTATATTCTTTTATGGTTTCCCAGTTGAAAGTACTCATGTCGTATTTGTTTTAAAGTCTCAAAACTAATGTCTGGAGGATAAATCCTTCATTTTTTTGAATAATTGTTTGTAGGCGCGTTTGTTTTCTTCGGCATCACTGAATACTTCGAGTAGTATTCGGCCTTGGCTGAAATCAAAGAACGTATCCCAGCTGGTGTCCAAATCCTCCCACGAATGAGCCGTTAGGTATCGGAAACCAAACTCATGTGCCACATGTGATGCACTAGAACGCTGATCTGTTTCGAAGAAGGTTTTTAGTTCTGGCTGAGCGGCTGGTCCGTCGATCATGCGAAAGATGCCTCCACCGTTGTTGTTGAATACGACGATGTGCAGGTTGTCTGGCAGATGATTGTGCCAAAAGGCATTTCTGTCGTAGAGGAAAGCGACATCTCCTGTCAGCAGGAGGGTGTTGGTGCCGGAGGCGAGGCAGGTGCCTACTGCCGTACTGTTAGAGCCATCTATTCCGCTGGTGCCCCGGTTGCAGTATATCGCGAGCTGGTTTTTGACTGCCAAAGTATTGGCATAGCGCACGGCCATGCTATTGGCGAGGTGCAGGTCGGTATGAGCGGGGATATGTTCTAGCATTGTCTTGTAGATAGTCGTCTCTGTCCAATCTCGGGGATTGATGTCGCTGATGAGTGCTTGCGCAGATTGGTTCGCATTTTGCCATTCGGTAAAAAATTGTTGCTGGGCTGCTTTTGCTTCCTGTTGGGTGTTGAGCCATTCGGATATAAATGCCAAGGTATCAATAGCAATGACCTCAGAGAGATGATCGTAGGTGTCAGCTGCATCTTGGTTTGGTGTGATGTGCCAGTGTGTTAGGTTTTTACATCCGCGTAAAAACAGCTTGAGATTCTTAGAGATTACTGATAGTCCAAAACTGATGATCAGGTCTGGCTGTAGCGATGGATCACGGTTGATCAGGAATAGGTCTTGGTGCTGAATGGCTTGCGCTACCTCATGGCAGTTGGAGATCACGTCGGCGATCACGGGGATATTGTGTTTTGTGCTGAGCTGGTTCAGCGTCGTGATCAGTTTTTCCTCTTTGTGGCCCTGTCCTGCAATGATGAGGATTTTGGAGTAGTGGGTGAGCTGATTGAGTAGCGATTTGTCCCAAGTTGAAGAAGAATCGGCTTGTACTACTGCTTGGAGTCCATTAGTCGCTTGGTAGGTTTTGTTCTGCTCTGGGTAGAAAGGTTCTTTGAACGGAACGTTGACCTGAACGGGGCCTGAAGCATCAGACGTACATGCCTGTAATGCCTGATGGATGCATGTATGTGTAGTCTCTAGATTTTCGTCGAATGACGGAAAATCAAAATAGGCTTTGGCGTGCGATCCGTAGAGTGATTGCTGGTAGATGGTCTGTCCATCGCGTTTGCCGATGAGGTCCGCGGGTCTATCCGCTGTGAGTATCAACAGCGGCACTTGGTTGAAATACGCTTCTGCTACAGCAGGGGCATAGTTGAGCCCTGCAGAGCCTGAGGTGCAGATCAGTACGGTGGGTTGGTGGGTTTTGAGTGAAAGTCCTAGTGCGATGAAAGCTGCTGATCGTTCGTCGGGCACACTGTAGCACTGGATCTCAGGATGTCGTGCGAAAGCAATGGTAAGGGCGGCGTTTCTAGAGCCTGGAGAAATGACTGCATGCTGTACGCCATACTGATGGCATAGCTCGGGGATATCAAAGGTAGATTGCAGATCCATTACAGGTTTTCGAATATGTTGAGCAGCGTTCTGAACTTGATTTCGGTTTCGTTCCATTCGAGTTCAGGAATGCTTTCTTCTGTTACGCCTGCGCCGGCATAGATGATTCCACCATCTTTGTACAGTTTGGTACAGCGTAGGTTTACATACAGAGAGGTGGTGCCGCCATGGTTGACTGGGCCGAGGTAGCCACTAAAGCACTCTCGGTCATAGCCCTCGTGCTCGGCGAGGAAGTTCGCCGCAGGGATCATAGGCATGCCACATACGGCAGAGGTCGGGTGCAGTAGTTGGAGCATGGTGCTCGCCAGTTCTGGAAAATTGGTCTCCTTCATGTTCACTTCAAAACTAGTTTTGAGATGAATGAGGTTGCCTGCTTTGACAGTTTTTGGTCCTATCTCTAGGTATTCTCTAAGTCTGATTTTCTTGAAACAGTTGATGATGTAGCGACTCACCAGTGCTTGTTCTTCGATTTCTTTTTGTCTCCAAGCCGCCCTGGATAGCTCGAAATCATCTGGAACACCCTGTGTCCCTGCAAGCGATACTGTACGGAATATTTCGTTTTGCGTCTCGATCAATAGCTCTGGTGTAGCACCTAGCCAAAGACCATACTGCGGTGTATAGACGATAGATACGAATGCGTTTTTGTAAGCCTTACAGAGTTTGAATAGCTCTTTGACTGGGTGAAAATTGTTCGAATAGCTGTATCCTTCTCTTCGTGAGGGGACGATTTTTTGATACTGTCCATTGTTGATGGCATCTTGGCATTGTTGGACTAGATCAATGAAAGCTTGCCTGTCGTATCTTACTTCTGGCGCTTTGTGCAGATAATCTCTAAAGTCAAATGACTGCTGTTCTTTCGTCTCTAGGTAAGCCTCAAAGAAGGTTTCTAGTGACTGATCCTGATGCTGTAACGTAGGATGTATTTTGAATGCATTGTCTTTTTCGTTGATCGAGATATCAGAGAGGATGTAGTTGGGTCTTGGTTCGTCTGATGGCGCAAAGGGGCTAACCATGAAGCCCTGCGGTGCATTCTCCAAATCCTCTATGTTAAGCTCGCTATCGCTAACTTGACAGCACCCTTGGATTAGTTCTTCTGTAGGTTTTCGCCAGATCGCAATAGGAGTATCTGTTTTGATCGCACAGTTAAAGAAAGCCATCAGGTTGGCTTCAAAGGTGCGACTAGCTGTTAGTTGCGCTGTTTTATGCTGAGAATTCATCACTTTTTTCTATCTAAAATCGCCATGGTAATGCGGCTCACACATACCAATTCCTTCTTCTCATTGTATATTTTGATTTCCCATACCTGCGTTTTTTTACCACGGTGTAGTGGGGTTGCGATACCTTCTACTACGCCTTCTCGGACACTTTTGATATGGTTGGCATTGATGTCTAGTCCTACGCAGTACTGCTCATGAGGGTCGATGGTCATTTGCGCTGCTACACTGCCGAGGGATTCGGCGAGTACGACAGATGCACCGCCATGTAGTAGCCCCATGGGTTGATAGGTACGCGAGTCGACAGGCATAGTTGCTTTGAGGTAGTCTGTCCCGATCTCTGTAAACTGTATGCCGATATGTTCTAAGAGGGTGTTTTGGGATAAATCATTAATGGCTTCCAGTGTAAAGATTTCATTGAACATATATTCCTTCTTTTTTCCCTTAATTTCGTGCGGTCACAAACAAAATCACATTTCGATTGAAAAGCAAAAATATATATATCATCCGTCATGGAGAGACGGATTTCAACAAACAAAAAAGAGTACAGGGCAGAGGGGTGGATTCGGATCTAAATGCACTGGGTAGACAGCAGGCAGCGTTGTTTTTCGAAGCGTACAAAAACGTTCCTTTTGAGAAGGTCTACACTTCATCGCTCAAGCGCACCATGCAGTCTGTACAGGGGTTTATTGAGATGGGGCTACCGTTCGAGAAGTTATCTGGTTTTGATGAAATCAGCTGGGGGTCTCACGAGGGACTGCCCTATGATGAGTTGCGTCATGAACTGTATCTCGCAGGGCTGGCCGAGTGGGGCAAAGGAAACCTTGAGCACCGCGTAGGGGGAGGAGATACGCCTATCGAAGTGTGTGAGAGGCAGCGTCTCGCGATGGATCAGGTGCTCGCAGGAGAGGAAGAGAATGTTTTGATTGCTACCCACGGTCGAGCCATGCGGATACAGCTCTGTTGGATGATGGGATTGCCACTGTCACGATCTGAGGATTTTCCTCATGCTAACCTGTGTCTCTATCAACTGCGGTATAGCGACGGAAAATATGAAATTGTAAAAAATGCTGATGTGAGTCACTTGTCTGA
The DNA here is from genome assembly GCF_900142205.1 of Reichenbachiella agariperforans. Classification (GTDB taxonomy): domain Bacteria; phylum Bacteroidota; class Bacteroidia; order Cytophagales; family Cyclobacteriaceae; genus Reichenbachiella; species Reichenbachiella agariperforans. The sequence continues at coordinate 455,444 of NZ_FRAA01000001.1, read as the reverse complement.
TCTCAAAGTAATGCCAGGAGAGTAGGTAGTTGGTTTATGGATAGTGTCAGTCCGAAGTGATTCCTGCCTGAACAAAGATGGCTTGTATATCAGACGCAATCGGAAAGGGTTTCATCGGGGGGACATTGGCGCCACCAGGATTACCTACAGGTACTTTGCCGACGAAGGATTTGATTCCACCTACTAAGAGTCGAGGGATTTGACCGATTACTTCTTTTGCACTTTTGATTTTGAATCCAAAGCATAACATCTTCCAGTGCACGAGCGAATGTGCATAAGGATACTTTTGTCCTAGGATATGCGCTCGCTCTAGGTGCGTCCATGCCTGCTGTAGATTTTCAGTAATATATGCGTCCGTGTATTGGACTAATTCAGCTTTGAAAAATGGTTTAAGCTTAGAAGGTAGACTGGTGTATAGTTTCATATAGGTACAGTTTGTTCGGTTAGATTACGCGAAGGGATTGGTTAGGGTTCGTTGATAAAGTTGACTATATCAATTAGAAGTTAAATTGTAATTCAAAATTTCAAGTCTATTTCAAGGTAGAATATTACCTAATTATTTGCCCCCTTCGTTTTTACCCTCTCTTGAAAGCCAATTTGGTATCTGTAGAGTCTTTGGGATCGAAGAAGTAGCCATCATAGTCAAAAGCCTTGAGATCTTCTACGTTAGTAATCTGGTGATCGATGATGTAGCGTGCCATGAGTCCACGCGCTCTCTTTGCAAAAAATGAGATGAGTTTGTACTGACCATTTTTGTGATCCTTGAACTCCGTATCTATCACTTGTGCTTTGAGGCTTTTTCTGTCGACTGCCTTGAAGTATTCGTTGGAGGCTAGGTTGATCACTACATTGTCGTCCTGCGCTTTGAGGTCTTTGTGTAGCATTTTGACGATTTTGTCGTCCCAGTAGCTATATAGATTTTTGTGTTGATCGAATACCAATCGCGTTCCCATCTCCAGTCGGTAGGGTTGTATCAAATCTAGAGGCCTCAGTAGCCCATAGAGTCCAGACAAGATACGTAAATGCTGCTGAGAAAAATCTAATGCTTTGTGGTCTAAGGTTTCTGCTTCTAGCCCGAGGTAGACATCACCTTTGAAGGCATGGAGACAGGTTTTGGCATTTTTTTCATTGTGGGTGGCTTTGAATCCTTTGTAGCGACCGACGTTGAGATCAGCGATGTTTTCACTGATGCTCATGAGTGACTTTAGGTCTGCACTTGACTGTTGTTGGAGTACAGATACCAATTCCTTGGTTTCTTTTGGGAAACGGGGAAAAGTATGTTCACCAACAGTTTTTGTTTCAAAATCGAGAGTCTTGGCAGGAGAAATAAGTGCAATCATGTAGCTATTGTGTTTTGCTGCGAAGATAAAGCACATCTATAGACTAGAGAAGATCACCCAATAGATTTGTTTGATGTCGCGATAGGGGAACGTATAATAAGCTACTGTCTCATGTCATTCAGTCTTTCGTTGGTTAAACATCCAAGGAATGAGCATGTCGTTGGTCCAGGCTTTTTGGAAAGTTTCTCCGTGTCCCAGACCTGTATATTCTGTGTATCGGACATCTGCACCTGTCTCCGCCAGGAGTTGGTGCATGTTGCGTGAACCTGCGACGGGGTTGTATTGGTCTATGTCTCCATGAAATATCCAGACAGGAATGTGTTTGATTCGCTCAACCTGACTAGGGTCAGAATAACCCGCCATAGGAACCGCCGCAGCAAATAAATCTGGGCGTCTTGCGATAAACTCCCAGGTGCCAAATGCTCCCATGGATAAGCCTGTTAAGTAGACACGCGCAGTGTCAATATGATACTGAGTGATCGTCGTGTCTATGAGTTCTAGTGCGGCAGCACCTGATTCAGAGGGTGTTTCGTTCATGGTGTAGCTGCCGTCTTTTTCCAATCCCTCGAAGGGGGTTTCAGGAGTGTTACCGACCCACTTGGCCCATTCTTCGTTGGTGGTTTTGTTGGAGCACTGGGGGACGAGGACTATGCAGCGGTAGCGGTGTTGCATATTGGGCGATACGATGGCATTTGGCCCGTTGAACAGTGGGATGTTATTGTACGTCTTGGGGGTGTTGTCAGTGCCTCGTTCACCTCTGCCATGTAGGTGAATAAGCAAAGGGAGCTGCTCATCAGGTTTTAGATCCGAAGGGACGAATATCCTGTAAGGCAAGGCTAAGCCATTGGTAGCAGAGAAAGTGTGTGGCTGCATGACGCTAGACAAGTTCTCATAGATCCAAGTTTGATTTTCGGTCTCACTTAGTGCTTGATAACTCGGTTCTTCACTTTTCGAATCGCCTTTTGGTTTGGATTGACATTGACAGAGGGTGGTGATTAGTAGGATTAGATATGGGAGTTGAATAAACTGTTTTTGATTCATAGTCGTGTGCTGTTTGCGCAGATATACTAAGATAGGTGAGACCTATGGCTTGTGTGTTGCAAAGAAAATTCTACCCTGTGCGTTTGATACAAATGTCCATTGTCATCGCTTGTTTTACGTTTCATCAAATTGTCTTTTCTAATCCTATAACCCTTCATTATCTTCGACGTAGAAATCAAAAAAATAAAATACATCATGGAGTTTAGAAAATTAGGAGAGTCAGACTTAGAGGTATCAGCGATTACTTTCGGTGCATGGGCAGCTGGAGGATGGATGTGGGGACATACCGAAAGATCAGAAGCTGTAGCAGCTATCAGAGCCGCCTATGATCATGGGATGACTTCTATAGATACTGCTCCGATTTATGGTCAGGGAACGAGTGAGGAGATCGTAGGAGAGGCCATCAAAGATTTGCCTCGGGATCAGGTTCAGATACTTACTAAATTCGGATTAAGATGGGACTTGAACAAAGGCGAACACTATTTCGATAGTCAAGACAATGAAGGCAAGGACATAGCCATTTACAAATATTCAGGGAAAGAAAGTATCATCGCCGAGTGTGAAAACAGTCTCAAAAGACTGGGGACGGATTATATTGACCTTTATCAGATCCACTGGGCGGATAGTACCACGCCTATTGATGAGTCATTCGAAGCAGTGGCACAGTTGATTCAGCAGGGAAAAGTGCGACAAGCGGGCGTATGCAACTATGATGTAGCACAAATGACGCAGGCGGAGCAAGCGGTGTCTTTGGTATCTAACCAGATTCCGTTTAGTATGGTGAACCGTGGAGTAGAGGATGAGACTGTACCGTTCTGTATCGAACAAAACAAATCAGTGTTGGCTTATAGTCCGATGGAGCGTGGTTTGTTGACAGGTAAGATTACACCTGACTATAAGTTTCAAGAAGGAGATCATCGTGCGAACCATCCGCATTTTCAACCTGATTTTCTCCAAAAGACCAATGATTTTCTGAATAAGATCAAACCAATCGCTGACGAAAAGAATGCCTCACTCTCACAGTTGGTGCTACGATGGACGATCGAAAGACCCGGTATCACCATAGCACTAGCGGGTGCGCGAAATGCGGAACAAGCCATTCAAAACGCTAAAGCCATAGATGTAAAACTTTCGGCGGAAGAATTAGCTTTCATCAGCAGCCATGTAGAAAAATTGTACGTTTAGATGTAAAAAAAATATTCACCTTAAATAAACAACCATGGCAAGCGTAAACACCTATTTGAATTTCTCGGATCAGACTGAAGAAGTATTTAACTATTACAAAACCATTTTTGGCGGAGAGTTCGCTGGGGATGGGTTTTCACGGTTTGGCGATATTCCTCCTTCGGACGATATGCCAGCTATCCCTGAGTCTGACAAGGATTTGATCATGCACGTCGAACTACCCATACTTGGAGGGCATAGTTTGATGGGATGTGATGCCCCTGCCTCTATGGGGTTCAAATTGAACAAGGGGAACAATGTGCATATCAGTATTCAGATGGATAGTAGAGAAGAGACCGATGCGCTATTCTCTAAACTAGCATCAGATGGTGTGATCACTATGCCACTGGCAGAGATGTTTTGGGGAGATTATTTTGGAAGCTGTACGGATCGGTACGGTATCCAATGGATGCTCAATTGTGCTGCCAAATGAGTAAGTGTTTAAACTTTGAGAACATGCAGCAAGGAGTACCAGTACTACGAAAGTAGTGACTGACTAATGTGTCCTCAGTGTGAACAAGAGAGAAAGTCTACTGAGGGTTTCCTCTCTTTGTTGAGTGTACCAGCTTGACGCGCGCTCGAACATGCAGTGATCACTCGCATTCAAGACAGAGGACTGAAATACCGATCTGTTTCAAGATAAGTTTTTCATCGTGATAAATATAGCACGCAAAAGCATCGTAGCTTTGTGTTTTTAAAATTTTCAGATCAACAGGGTATGCGTGAGGAGTCTATAGCAGAAAAAACGGGAGGAGGTTGTTTTAAGCGATTTCAGGTACCTATAGATGGTTATACATTGCCCGAGCGATTTACGTTTCCATTTTATTACGAACCGCACCCACTCTGTTTGTTGGCGGTCGAAGCGTTGCAGACACATCTCAAAGAACAACGCGAATGGAAACATGATTTTGGGTTCGATGCGTATGTCGATGCACCCAATGTTGGTAAGATGTTTGGCGTGTTACTGGTACGAAATCAAGCTGGGGAGGTTGGTTATTTGACTGCTTTTTCGGGAAAGCTGGCTGGAGTCAATTTACATAAGGGGTTCGTGCCGCCCGTAGTTGATATTTTGGAGATGGATAGTTTTTACCGCAAGGGCGAAAAGGAAATCATGGCGATCAATGAACAAGTCTGGGCATTGGAGAAGTTACCGGATTATTTGGCATGCAAATCAATGCTGTCCGCCGAAGAGCAACAAGCAGCCGAGGAAATCGCTGCGAAGAAAGCGGAAGTGAAGGCTGCCAAACAAGCACGGAAAACCAAAAGACTAGAAGGACAAGAGACACTGGATGCAGACGCTTTCGAGCTACTCGAAAAACAACTCAATCATGAAAGTAGTCAGATGCATTTTGGTCAGAAGGATCTGAACCGAAGCTGGAAGCAAAGGCTCGAAACACGCCGTGCTGAGTTAGCGGCGTTTGAGTCCGAGATCAATAAACTTAAAAAAGCACGAAAGCAACGCTCTTACGATCTACAGCAAGAGATTTTTGATCAGTATCAGTTTCTCAATATAGAGGGAGAGACCAAGAGCCTGATGGATATATTCGTGGAGACACCTTTGCAAGTACCACCGTCTGGTGCTGGCGAGTGTGCGCTGCCTAAGATGCTACAATATGCTTTCAAACATGACATGCAACCGCTCGCCATGGCAGAGTTTTGGTGGGGACAGTCGCCGAATTCAGAGATTCGAAAGCACGGCTTTTTTTATCCGTCGTGCAAGGGGAAATGCGAACCTATCCTCACACACATGTTAGATGGTATGACCTTAGATGAAAGCCCGATCAAATATTTATCTACCAAAGAAAAGGAAATTGACGTCATCTATGAAGATGAAGTGATGGCTGTAATACACAAACCTGCTGATTTGCTCTCCGTGCCAGGTCGAAATAGTTCTGACTCGGTATCGGAGCGTATGACCGAGCGATTCCCGAATATGACAGGGCCTGTGATGGTACATCGGCTAGACAGAGCTACTTCTGGGCTGATGCTCATCGCTAAGACCAAAGATGCACATAAGGCACTGCAGGAGCAGTTTCTTACGCATACGATCAAGAAACGATACCTCTCGGTACTTAAGGGGATAGTGGAAAAGGACGAGGGGACGATCGATTTACCATTGCGAGTAGATCTAGAAGATAGACCAAGGCAGTTGGTATGCTATACCCATGGCAAGCCAGCTCAGACTAAATGGAAAGTACTGGATCGAAAAGACGGGCTCACGCGTATTTATTTCTATCCGATAACAGGGCGTACACATCAGTTGCGTGTACATGCAGCACACCCTTTAGGGCTCAATGTGCCCATGGTGGGAGACGATCTTTATGGGCAGCGTGCGGATCGCTTGTACCTCCATGCTGAGACGATAGAATTTTTGCATCCCGTGACGAAGGAGAAAATGTCCTTTCAGCGTGATGCTGAATTTTAAACTAGGTTATTCATGGAAGCATTTGTTGGACTTGATCCCAATCTATGTTAAGTGGTTTCTCTTTGAAGGAATTGGGCGTTTTGTAATCAGACGATTTTTGTATTCTATCACTATCCAGTGGATGGGTTCGGATAAATTCTAAATCGTCAAGTGCCGTACTATTCTTTCTTTTGAGACGGATAAAAAACTGTCCTAATCGACGTGGATTGATTTTGCTTTTTTTGGCTAGCTCTAGTGCAAAATCATCCGCTGCTTCTTCATTTTTTCGATCAAATGCTGTAGAGATTCCTAGTTTAGTCAACTCTGACATGAGCACTGCGTCACCTCCAGTGGCAATAGAAAAAAATGCTTCCATACCTATAGTTTTGGCTATCTTCTCAATGACGTGCTTTTGCTCTGCGTGACCGATTTCATGTGCTAGAATTACAGCCAGTTCTTCTGCAGACCCAAGCTCTTCTATCAATCCTGTGAAAATGTAAATATTACCATTGAGGGATGTGAAGGCATTGATCTGACTGTCTCGGATGACGTGAATCTGATAGTCGTAGGATACTGTATCCATATGAGTCGTGAGTCTAGTCATGATCACTCCGAGGACTGAGTCTAGTGGTGCCTGATTAATTGTTTCGAAATCTTGGAGCATGTACTCATTCATAAAGTCCGCCATTTCCTGTTCTGTCTCTGCTTTGATCGCAAAGGGGTTGGCATCTATCTCATAGTTGTAGTAGGAAAAGGCTATCCAGATCAGACCGAATATCGCTAGTAGTATGAGGAGTTCTTTCCAAATTTTTCCTGACATCACATAGGAGGTTGATTGCGGACAGTATTATTTTCAGAAGTATTCGTGATTTTATAGACCTGATGATAGCAGAGTTTTCCAAAAAACAAGAAGTAGTACATATGTCCTTTTCGTGCTTTGACCGCACCTATAATACTGAATATGAAATATAGAATGTTTAAAATCCCAGCCATGATGAGGTAGCCTATGTATGGATCGGAAATCTCTAAATCCTTGAAAAAGAAAATCTGCAAGGTCCAATAAAGTGCTCCAGCATTGATCAGTGTAGTAGGAAGCTGACTGAATAGAGATTGCATGCTATGAAACTTAACGAAGCGAGAGTTCTTTTGCTGCACAAAGTAATAGATCACCGCAGCTATTAGATTGATAATAGGCAAGGGGAGGCCAGCTCCCATTGCCGCAAACATCATCAAATAGGCTCCCATAGCATCTTCTTTTTCCTTTTTGGAAAGATTGTCTGGTTGTTCTAATTCGTGATATTCCATACTGTTATTTACCTGAGAATGGAGGGTAAGTGTCAGTCATGTAGCTCAAATAGAGGTTGATACGAATACCCCATCTCAGGGTACCTACGTTGAACCTAAACCACGACTCTGGGTAGTTGCCCGTAAACAAAACCGAGAAGAAGGCTAAGAACATAAGAAACATAGTGGCGTAGGATCTGAATATGAGTATAAATATGTGTGGTAATACTACATATAGCCAGCCAAATAAAAAACGAACCAAAACAGAGCTTCTACTTGTAGTCTCTGAATAAGGTACTTCTAGTTGGAAAGCCTCGTCTTCGGATTCTAAACCAAATGAAGGATAGCCATCAGCCATGTTATATAGCCTGAGATTGACTCGGGTACTCCATTTGATGAGTTTGAGTTGGTATTCAAAAAATGATTCAGGATAACTGCCCGTAAATAGGATCACCCAAAAAGTGATAAAACTTAAAATTTGACCCCATAGCCCTAAAAACAACAGAATGAATGCATGAGGAAACCCAATGTAAATCATTCCAAAAAAGGAACGTAAAAGTAATTCTCCTCTAGAATAGCTGTCTTGATGTTTAACTTCAAAAGTCATAATGGTTAGTGATTTGTTATAAAATTATAAACCTTGAAGATACAATGATATGGTCGAGGACTGCAAGTACTCGACCTAGATTCCTTAGTTATTCATTAGACTTTCTATCTCTTCGGCGTGAATTGGGATGTTTTTCATGAGGTTTTTCTGTCCTGATTCAGTGATCACAATGTTGTCCTCTAGACGGATACCGATTCCTTCTTCGCGTATGTAAATACCAGGTTCTACTGTGAGCACCATGCCGGGTTCGAATTTTTTGTAGATACTAGCGACATCATGGACGTTGATTCCCAAATGATGTGAAGTGCCATGCATGAAATATTTTCTGTATGCTGGACTGTTCGGATCCTGCTTTTCTATATCGACTTTGCGAAGTAGCCCGAGTGCTAGTAATTCGCTCTCCATGATTTTGCCAACCTCTTTGTGGTATTCAGGGATTGCATTACCTGGGATTAGCATTTCGGTTGCTGCATTTTTGACTCTTAGTACTGCATTGTAGACATCTTTTTGCCGTTTGGTGAACTGACCGTTGACAGGAATAGTTCTGGACATGTCGGCATTATAATTGGCATATTCTGCACCTACATCGAAGAGGATTAAATCACCATCTTTGCACTGCTTGTTGTTCTCGACATAGTGTAATACACAGGAGTTAGCGCCTGATGCGATGATGGGTTCGTATCCAAACCCTGTTGCTCTATTTTTGAGAAATTCATAAATGTATTCTGCCTCGATTTCATACTCCCAAACACCTGGTTTGGTGAACTCTAATATTCTTCGAAACCCTTTTTCGGTGATATCACAGGCGTGTTGTAGTTGTTTGATCTCTTCGGGTTCTTTGATACATCTGAGGTCTGTGAGGATAGGAGCGATGCGTTCATAGCGATGCAGTGAGTACAGCGACTGGCACCATTTGTTGAATCGCATGCTACGTGTCTCTACAGCTGAGGCATTACGGATGTGCTCGTTGCTGTCTAGGTAGATGTTTTCGGTCTCCGCGAGAATGGTGTTGAATGTACTTTCAAAAGAATCCAACCACATGATATTCTTGATGCCTGATGCTTCCTGTGCTTCTTCTTTGGTGTATTTGTGGCCTTCCCAAATAGCGATTTCTTCGTTGGTTCTGCGAAGAAATAGGATCTCTCTCATGTTCTCGTTAGGGAAGTCAGGTGCTATGAGCAAGATAGACTCCTCCTGATCGATCCCAGATAGGTAGAAGATGTTAGCGTCTTGCTTGAAAGGTAGGGTGCCGTCTGCCGTGGTAGGCATTATATCGCTAGAATTTAAGACGGCTACTGAACTAGGTTTTAACCTTTTGCTGAATTTGGCTCTGTTTTTTAAAAACAGATCTTTGCTTATGGGGAGGTATTTCATCTGAGTATTGTTAAATGTTGTGAGGTAAAATTAATTGTTAATAAAGTCTTTTGGATACAAAACGGAATATAATCCCACAAGTCGATACCCTGTTTCGGGTAACTTATTTTAGCTAATTTTGCCTCCTTAAAAATTTAAGAAAATCGATACGTGGATTACGAACTGATAGAACTACCCAATAAAATCCGAATAGTACATAAGCAAGTACCTCACACCAAAGTGTCGCACTGTGCCATCATGCTCGATATAGGGAGTAGGGATGAGAAAGAGGGACAGCAAGGGATTGCTCATTTCTGGGAGCACATGGCGTTCAAAGGGACTAAAAAGCGTAAAGCGTATCATATTATCAATCGACTAGAATCTCTGGGGGGAGAGCTTAATGCTTATACGACCAAAGAGAAAATCTGCTTCTATGCGACCATTCTGGACAAGCATCTCGATAAATCGGTAGAGCTGCTGAGTGACATTACTTTTAATTCAATCTTTCCAGAGACTCAGGTCGAGAAGGAGCGTCAAGTGATCCTAGAAGAAATGTCGATGTATCTGGACGATCCAGAGGATGCCATACAGGATCAGTTGGATTCATTGGTGTTTAAAGGACACACATTGGGAGATAACATTTTAGGAACCAAAGAAAGTGTCAGGCGTTTTCAGTCTCAGGACTTTCACTCGTTTTTGGATGAGAATATGGACACCTCGCGCATTGTTCTATCTTCGATGGGGAGTTATTCGATGGCTGATTTGCTCAAGTCAGTGACCAAATACTTAGAGCCAGTTCCAGAAGTTACTCGTGAACGTACTCGTGTAGTAGTCAATGGGTATAATGCACAGCAGCTATCCGAAAAACGTGATATCACGCAAGCGCATATTGCTTTGGGATCTAGGGCTTTTGATATTCATTCAAAAAATAGAGTCCCATTTTTTGTGCTTAATAATATACTGGGGGGGCAGAGCATGACTTCTAAACTAAACCTTTCTCTTCGAGAAAAATACGGTTTGGTGTACCATGCAGAGAGCAATTTTATGACTTTTTCGGATACAGGATTGTTTTCGCTTTTTTATGCGACAGAACCTAGGAAGGTCAAGAAGTCCTTGGATATCGTCAAGCGTGAGTTTGACAGGCTTAAGAACGAAACCCTCGGCGTAAGGCAGCTGCAAGTAGCCAAGGATCAGATCAAAGGTCAATTGGCCATCTCGGAAGAGAACAACCAGCACTATATGCTGATGATGGCTAAAAGTATATTGAATTTCAACAAGATAGAATCCTTGGAGTCTGTTTTCGCGAAAGTAGACCAAGTGACGGCAGATCAGATGAGGGACTTGGCTCAAGACATGCTAAATATAGAGGAGATGTGCGAGCTTATCTATATTCCCAACAAATAGCTTCGGTTGTCCCTGAATCACTTTTCTAATTGCGGTTTTTTTAGCAACTTCATACCAGTAGGACAGTTAGAACGATGTGATTATGAACTATTGGTTAGTCAAGACAGAACCGAATACATATTCTTGGGACGATTTCGTCAATTTAGGAAAAGATCATTGGGACGGTGTACGCAATTATGCGGCACGCAAGCAAATGATGGCGATGAAAGTCGATGATCAGGTGCTGTTTTACCATAGTGTAAATGAAAAATCGGTAGTTGGTATTGCTCAGGTTGTCAAAGAATTCTACTCAGACCCTACGACTGACGATGATCGATGGGTAGTGGTCGATTTAGTCCCAGTCAAACCTTTAGTTCATCCAGTCTCTTTGGATCAAATCAAAAATGATCAACGTCTCGAGGAGATGGTACTTATTCATAATTCTCGGTTATCTGTACAACCAGTCAAAAAAGAGGAATTTGATGTCATTCTAAAACTAGGAGATGCATAATATGAGTAAAATATGGGGTCTATCGGTAGTGTTGCTGTGCTGGTGTCAGGGAATAGTTTTAGGGCAAGACATCGAAGAAGATGATTCATTTATATCCCAGCCCCTCCGACTGGAATATGAGGTGAGTAATCAAGACCGGAGTTTTGAAACAGTACAGGCAGATGACGAGGGGTTGCTTTTGGTGCGTCAGACGAATATTCGTACGCAAACTGGATTTGCGTGGGGATTATACTATCTAGACACTGCACTCAATGAAAACTGGCATGTTGATGTCAATGTGGAGTATGGTATGAACTTTATAGGGCACGACTTTAACGGTGAATCATTCTTTTTACTGTTTACGGATCACGAATACAATCTCGAAGAACTATATGTGATCAAGGTGGATAAGGAGAATGGAGCACTGTCGGATTACCATATCAATACTGTTTTGCCAATGAACCTTTCACATTTTGAGGTGATTCAGCACTCTCTCATTTTCGGTGGAGAATCCAATAACCGCCCTGTAGTACTTTTCTACGAACTGAATGGAGATAAAGCCAAAGTGCTACCAGGTGTGTATAACAATCAAAGCAAGATTGTCGATATCATAGTCAATGACGAAGAGGAAATATTCACCGTCGTTTTGAACGAGAAATCTTACAAAAAGAATGTGACAGTGTCTCTCAAGATTTTTTCGAGCGAAGGACGAACACTTCATACTAGTACCATTCAGACAGAATATGAAAAAAGCCTCATCGATGGTGTGCCAACTAATTTTGAAGGAGGTGTTCAGTATATCGCAGGGACTTATGCTGCGCGCCATTCGGATGTATCCAGAGGGCTTTATGTCTCCAAACTCGTGTATGGAGAACAAGAGTTTATCAAGTATTATAGTTATGGTGATTTGGATAATTTCTTTTCCTATCTGACAGATAGGCGTGAGGAGAAAATGAAAAAGAAAATAGAGAAAAAGAGGGGGAATGGTAAGAATTTAAAACTAAACTATCGTTTGATGGTACACGATATTGTTAAACGGGGTGATGAGTATATTTTGATAGGAGAGGCCTATTATCCTAAGTATTCGAGTACAACCAGTGTGCAGGGTAGTATGAATAATCCTTACAATCAGACAGGACAGCAGCCCACTTATGCACAGCCAAAACTGTTAGGGTACAATTATACGCATGCTATAGTGGTAGCGTTCAACAAGGATGGTGAGATTTTATGGGACAATAGTTTTGAAATCAATGATGTACTTATATTTCCTTTGAGAGAAAACGTACAAGTCAGTGTAAGGCCGAATGATATTGTCTTGATGTATGCTTTTGACAACTCACTAAAAACAAAATTAATCCAAGGGGACAGCGTACTAGAAGGTAAAACGATCAATGATATCAAATTGAAATACAAGACCGATGAGGTGCGCGAAAATATTACCGGTATGCAAGGAATTAAATGGTGGTATGGACAGTCTTTTTATGCTTATGGAATGCAAAAAATAAAGAACAAGCATGATGATAACGTTCAGCTCAATCGAAAGGTATTCTATATCAATAAGGTAGAGTACGATATGGAATAGCACAAATCTTATCAGCTAAATGCTTTTCAAAATGTAAGTGGACTCTCTATATTTGCCTAATTTCAAGCACATGCAGAAACGACTTCTACTTAATAAGAAACACTTAAGTATCACCATCTCTCGCCTTTGTCATCAACTTATTGAGAATCATTTCTTATTCGAAAACACGGTTTTGATTGGTTTGCAGCCTAAGGGGGTTTTCTTCGCTGAGCGAATCAAATCTAAATTAGAAGAGATTATCAAGAGACCCATTGAACTCGGTTACTTAGATATTACTTTTTATAGAGATGATTTTAGAAGACGTGATGAGCCCCTCACGCCTAACGAAACCAAGATTCCATTTATCATCGAAGACAAGAAAGTCATACTGATCGATGATGTATTGTACACTGGGCGATCAGTGAAGTCTGCGATGGATGCAATGAGTGCTTTTGGGAGACCTGCCAAAGTAGAATTTTTGACATTAATAGATAGAATATACAGTAGAGATATCCCTGTGGAGGCTACTTATGTAGGCAAGCAGGTGAATACGGTGTTTTCTCAAAAAGTACTCGTAGAACTCACCGAACAGGGAAAGAAAGAAGATAAAATTTGGTTGATCGATAAGTCTAAATAATGAGTCATTTAAGTAGTAAACATTTATTGGGTATCAAGGATCTGACAAAGGAAGATATCCATTTGATATTTGAGACTGCCGATAATTTCAAGGATGTCATCAATCGACCGATCAAAAAAGTGCCCTCCCTGAGAGATATTACGATCGCTAATGTTTTCTTTGAGAATTCGACGCGGACGAAGTTGTCTTTCGAGCTGGCAGAAAAGAGATTGTCTGCCGACGTAATAAACTTCTCTTCCTCAGGGAGCTCTGTCAAGAAAGGTGAAACCTTGCTCGATACGGTTAATAATATTTTGGCAATGAAAGTGGATATGATCGTGATGCGACATAGTTCACCTGGAGCACCTCATTTCTTAGCCAATCATATCAGTGCTAATATTGTCAATGCCGGTGACGGTACACATGAGCACCCTACACAGGCACTATTGGACGCATATTCTATGCGTGAGCGAGTAGGTGACTTAGAAGGGAAAAACGTTGCTATCATCGGGGATATTATTCACTCTAGAGTCGCACTGTCCAATATTTTTGCATTGCAAAAATTGGGTGCAAATGTAATGATATGTGGGCCAGCTACTTTGATTCCTAAGTATCTGTCTTCGTTTGGAGTGAAGATCGTGTCAGACGTGAGAGAGGCTTTGGCATGGTGTGATATCGCCAACGTGTTGAGGATACAGCTGGAACGCCAGCAGATTAAATATTTTCCATCTTTGAGAGAGTATTCCTTATATTTTGGAGTGAACAAGCAGTTGCTTGATAGCCTGAATAAGGAAATAGTAATCATGCATCCAGGTCCTATCAATAGGGGAGTAGAACTGACGAGTGATGTCGCAGATTCTCACCATTCGATAATTTTAGATCAGGTGGAGAATGGCGTAGCAGTCCGGATGGCTGTATTGTACCTTTTAGCAGGGACGGTAGGGTAGCCCAAGCTCAATTATTATATACCAGCTCAGGGGGTTAGAAAATTTGCCTAAACCTATTAGAGTTTGCTGAGACCATTATTGATCAAAAATTGTCCATATAAGGTTTGGAAATCATCTACATCAGGAGACCCTTCTATGATCTCTTCGTATTGAGTGATCGCATCCAATAATAACCCTTTCTCTTCGTAGAATGAAGCTAGAATCAATTTGTTCAACGGTGAATCAAATGGGATGTCGGCTTTTACCTCGTCAAGTTCTCGTTGCACTTTGGCATGTTCTGGTGCAGGAAGCCTTTCTATTCCGTAATTAGGAGAGAAGAGTTCTTCGTTTCCTTTGACTGTTACTTTGATCGTGATGAGTTCCTCTTGCATGAGGTTTTCGTCATTGAAGTTGATGAATAAGTGTGTTTTGTCTGTTTCTGCAGTGTAGATTTCTTCATCGAAGATGTTTTTGATCGTGATGTAGTAGTATGCACTGTCACTTACTGAATTCCATCTAAGTATAATTTCGGGATTGAATATCTGTACAGACTGAGGGATCATGAGTGATATGGCAGTACTATTGGCTCTATGGACCGCCTCTTTGAAGTTTCCATTAACATCCGTACTTCCATCAGCTTTTTTGAGGACGTATTTCGCATATCTGTTAGATGATTCATTGTCTGTGCCCGCTAGTTTACTGAGTAGTTCATCTACGGTCATAGTTCCAGGAGACTTTACTTCCAGTGTTTGACCAGACTTATGCATTAACCCGACATAGGGATTGGCACCAACGGTGATTTGGTCTCCATCATCGAGTTTGACACCAGTTCTGAGGAATACGGGTTCACCTGTTCCTACTTTTTGAACTTTATTCGCTCCTTTGTTGGCAAGCACTCTAAATTCAAAGGTTTGACCAAAGGAATCAATAGATAGCACTAAAAGTGCTGAGAATAGAAAACAAATGTTTCTTGCCATGACTGTCATATTTTAGCTGGAGTAACGAATTACTAATTAAATGTAATCCACAATAAGAAAAGAGCAAAAAAAACCGCATCATAAGATGCGGTTCAATTCATTAATTTTTCTCTTGTGTCTTATTGTAATCCGTTTTTGATTAAGAAGTCATCATAAATCATCTTGAAGTCATCAACTTCTGGGGACAATTCAATTGCTTCTTCGTACT
Source organism: Reichenbachiella agariperforans (assembly GCF_900142205.1). Lineage (GTDB taxonomy): Bacteria > Bacteroidota > Bacteroidia > Cytophagales > Cyclobacteriaceae > Reichenbachiella > Reichenbachiella agariperforans. The sequence continues at coordinate 440,030 of NZ_FRAA01000001.1, read as the reverse complement.
GTGTCAAAGCATCCAAGATAAGATTGTTTTCTTCATAGAACGATGCGAAGATGAGCTTATTAAGCGGTGAATCATCTGGAACTGCAGATTTTAAAGCTTCTAAATTTTCATTGATAGCCGAAGCGTCATCAGCAGAGATTCTTTTGATTCCATAGTCTCCAGATACCAAATCCATTTGATCTTTCACCTTTACGCTCAGAATAACCAGTCTTTCACTTGATAGGTTTTCATCATCAAAGTTGATTGCTAGACTAGTGTCTTCCGTTTCTGCTTTGTAGATTTCTTCATCAAAAATATTCTTGATGCTAACCACATACTGTGGGTTTTCTACATCTGGAGCCTGAGTCCATCTTATGATGGCATTTGGGTTTAGAATGTCGACAGAACTTGGTAACATGACTTTCAGTGATCCGTCACTAGCTGCTCTAGTGACCGCACCAGTTGCTTTCATGTTTTGACGATAGTTGCTATTGACATCACCATCGTCTTCGTTCATTTTATTCATCACGAATTGCGCGTATTTGTTTGCTACATCGCTTTGTGATTTGGCTAATTTGGATTCTAAGTCTGTGATTTTAGTAACACCAGAGTTTCTTACTTCTATGGTTCTACCTGTTTTGTGCATCAATCCTATGTAAGCACCATTTGCTGCAATCAGCTCATCACCACTCATCAGTGTTGCCCCTGTTTTGAGAGGGGTAGTCTCTCCACTGGCCTTTTTTACTTGATTGGCACCCTTACTGGCTAATACTCTAAATACGAATCCTTGTCCGAAGCTGGTATTGACTAGCAAGAATATCAAAAGAGTTGAAAATATTAGTTTGTTTCTCATGATATAATGTATTAATGAATTTTCAAATTTACAATTTCTTTACTTGTGTTAATTCCTTTCGTCCTTCTTTTGTGAAAAGATTTTTAACAACTCCGAAGTACACTTCTAATGCATCTCCGGCGATTAGTACTCCTAATATCATCCAAGTCGTATCGACCTTAAAGCTATAGCTATTAAACAGTATCAATCCTAAAGTGAATAACGTAGAAGCTTCTATTAATTGTATAAGTTTAGTTAATCCATCATACCATTTTGGCATGACTTTATAAATGAAGACAAACAATACAACATTGATGTAGAGTAAAATGATGGCTATAATGTAGGTGATGTTATCACCTAGTTGATCCACATAGTCCTCTGAGAGTATCATAGACATGGCATTGGCATGAACGACTCCTCCAAACATATCTGCATGTCCTTTACCTGCATAGTTGGCGTTAAGCGGTGTAAAATATTTGTCCTCCAATGCCTTTCGGTCTCCGAGTTCACTGCCCAAGAAGCAAAAGAGAACGCATTTGTCTTTGATGAGTTCTGGAGCAAACTGTCCATCGTACACTTGATACCAATCCAGTGCAAAGTAAGTTATGGGTGCTTCCGTTGCGCCATAATCAAAGATGTTGCCTCGGTAGTTGATGACTTCTACTTCTTTGTTACGCTCGAGGAAGTTCATGGTCTTGACTGAGTCCATATAGTAGGACAGTTTTACAGATAGGGCGTATTGTAGCTCATCATTGGCATATTCTTTCGGAGCGAATGTTCTACATACTTTGATGTCATCTTGATCCGCAGCACCTGTTATGAAGTTGGCAAAGGCGGATTCTCCATACTGACTAAAAATTTCATGAGATAGTGCCAGTGAGTCAAACGTGTTGTTATCGTTAGGCTGTTCGAGCTTACTCACCAAGACTAGGTTTTCTACTTGGGAAAAAGCATAGGACAAAGCTAAATCCCCAAGGGTGTCAGGTTTTAGTTCTGGAAAAAACATATCCATGCCAATAACTCTTGGCTCTGCTGCATTGATAATGTTGACCAAGTCAGCGATCCCTTGACGGTTAAGATTACCAATGTTGACCAGAATCAAATCTTCTTCTGCTAGTGGGTCTTCTCGTAGTTGCGAAAACACAATGTCTGTACTCTCCATGTCTTTGAAGGCATCTCCTATAGGATCAAACACGTCAAAGATTTTGAAAGCGAAGGCTTGCGTAACGATGAACGCTAGGACTAGGATAAAGGCTAAGGCATAAATGGTGTCGAGCCAGAATTTTTTGAACATTCTAGATTTGATTAAGGTTATGATCGTTTGTTGATATGTCTTCAGCGACAATAGTAACCAACAACTGTAAAATTAGGGATAAGATGTAAATAAACGTGCTGACTTGTTTTTTTCTCGATGAACAATAGTATTCAAGCTATAAACATAATGATTCCATGGAGAAGAAAAAATAATCTACTAAGCAATGGTCATTGTAGTACGAGTGGAAGTTTAACTTTAAGACTAAATTTCGAGAGATGAAAAGAAAGACGGCATCATATTATGTGGGAGCGATCCGAGAGGGTGACAGAAACGCACTCTCTCGAGCCATATCTATCGTAGAGAGTAAGGTCACTCAGGATGAGAAATTAGCCAACGATATTTTGTCCCAACTCTCCATGAAGGATATGTCAGCAGTACGGTTAGGGATCACAGGGGCGCCTGGAGTAGGAAAGAGTACCTTTATAGAAGCTTTTGGACGGGAGGTCATAGATGCTGGGCATAGATTGGCTATTTTGGCTGTAGACCCGAGTAGTCCAGAGAGCGGCGGTAGTATTTTGGGGGATAAGACACGTATGCTATCCCTGACGGTACATCCAGATGTTTATATCCGTCCGAGTGCCTCTTTGAGTTATGCAGGTGGTGTTAATCCCAGCACATACAAAAGTATTTTGCTCTGTGAAGCGGCGGGGTTTGATTACATCATCATAGAGACGGTGGGAGTAGGGCAGTCAGAATTCGTCGTTCGAAATATGGTCGATTACTTTTTGCTCCTTGCACAACCTGCCGCTGGGGATGAACTACAGGGGATAAAAAAAGGAGTAATGGAGATGGCGAACGGCATAGCGGTTAATAAATGCGATGGAGAGCTTATTCATGCTGCAGAACTCACCAAAAGGCAGTTGATCGAAGCTTTACATTATCTGCCAACTCAGGAAGAGGGGGATTCACCGATGGTGATGGTCTGCTCTGCCATAGCGCATTCTGGGATCAAAGAAGTATATGCCGATATAGAACAGCGGCATCTCAAATGGATGAAAAGCGGTCGTTTGGCTCAACTTAGAGGAGCACAGCGCGAAATATTCTTTCGAACAACTGTGCAAGATGGTATGAAGGCTTTTCTTCTCAAACATCCCAAAGTTCAGGGACAGATGGTAGCCTACTTCACTAGATTAGATAAAGGTGAGTTTGATGCCTTTACTGCTGTTGCCTCTTATATGGATTGGTTTGTACAGCAGGACTTGTCTAGTGATGAGTGAATTTTTTTGCTTCGCATATTTTAGAGTCTATCTACAGTCTCTGATAGCTTGATTTTCTATCTCCACAGGTTGGACATAGATAACTTTCTGGCAAATCCTCAAAGTGTGTGCCTTCAGCAATATCTGCAGCATCATCCCCATAGGTTTCGTCATAGATAGTCATACAGCTACTACACTGATGTTTCACTGATTGCTTGCCTTTTGAATCAGAGGTCTTGGTATTCTTCTTGACAGGTAGCTCTTCGAGTTGTTCGTAGTAGAGGTGACTCAGTTCGATAAGTAGTGCGGGAAGTACCTCTCGTGTAGCACCTGCTACATAGGTTTGATATTCGCCAGCATTTGGATTAAAATCCGTGGAGTATAGGATGTTGTATAGTCTGTCGTTGATATTTTGTGCTTCATCAAACTCTATTACCACGGAAGTAAATAGGTGTATATCGTCGTTTGGTTTGATCGAAAAAGTCAGACCTGATGTACTGATATCTTGTTGATCTAGTGCTCTGACAAGGCTGTTCTTTAGTTGCAGGCACTCCTCATGCATCACAGGTAAGTGCCAGTTGAGTTCTAGTGATGAGTGCCGTAGATTCATGCCAGACTTACCCATGAGTTTTTCCCAGCCGATGATATGCTCCGCACGTATCCCTTGGATGATAAAGGCTTTCCATGGAGTCAGGCTCACACGGCCCACGTTTGTGTCGAGGCAACGCTGACAGATATCTCTTAGGATATTAATGGAGAATTTGTTATTCCTCCAGTAGAGTCCTAACCAATAAGTGCCGCCAGGTTCACGGTTCAGTCCTTCGTAGTAGGGGAAGTATGCTTTTGGATATTGTAGTTCTTCTACTACATTCTGTTTGGTGAGGTCCAGTTGGTCGATTGCTTCGAATATATCCTCAGCACTCAACTGGTTTTCCTCGACTTTCATCTCAGAGATCAGAGTTACTACTTTATGTAGTTCATAGCCATAGATGATTTTAGAATAAGCAATGGGCTCATTATTGGTTGTTTTAAATCGTAGATATAGATACCAGTAGTTATCCTGTTTGGTGGCAATGAAATTTATGTTCCCTGTAAACAGTGGGACCATGCTTTGCAGTGGATCTACGATGTTGATTCTGTAGGGGGATTTGACTTGTATACTGTCTAGAATGTAGTGAAATACGTGAGGGACTAGCCAAACCCGATGCGGCATGATGTCTAATGCCACGTATGAACTAAGAATGTTTTGGTGGGTAAATTCATTGATTTGGTACTCCGTCTGGATTTGTTCAAAGGTCTCATCGAGGTTGTCTTTGTACTGTTCCTTGACAGGGAAAAGTATGTCTTGACGAGAGCCCAGATGGATATGTTCACTACCTAACTTTTGTGCGGTGTTGATGATTTTTAGGAAATCACCTGTCGACAGAACTCCCCCCTTCACAAATACCCTAACCAAATCCTTTTTCTTCATTGCAGTTAACTATTCAATGTTTTCTCAAAAGTATAAAGTAATTTCAAATGTCATTCTGAACGAAGTGAATTCTTTTTGAGGACACAAAATGGCAGATTCACTTCGAACAGGGTTTGACAATTTTTTTACACTTCTATAGTTTCTTCTATTTTTTTGGCTTGATGTGCTTTGATCATTTGTTGGATTTCACCTTTGCAGCTGCCGCACCCCAGTCCTGCACCTGTCGCTTGACATACATCAATGAGTGTGCTAGATCCGCCTTCTATAGCAGAGGAGAGGTTGCCAGTCCCTACATTGTTGCATGAGCAGACCAAACTACCGAGCATAGGTTCTCCAGCATCACCAGAACGCAACAGCTCTTTGCGTTTATCGGAAAGTTCTACATTGTTTTCGATGAGTTCTTTGAACTCAGCGAATTCAGATTTGTCTCCCATCAATATCGCCCCGACCAGCTTGTCGTTGTGAATGATGCACTTTTTGTAGTACTTCTGAGACTTATCTATGAATAGAATCTCTTCGAAATCTTTCATGCTAGGAGGAGGGTCGGGCATACCGATAGAGCAGAGATCCAAATCGGGAAATTTCAAGATATTCATAGATACTGTGCCCTGATACATCGCGGTGAGGTTGCCCGAAATATGTCGAGCGGAGATATCAGCCATGTCCTCTGCTGCTGCGGTAGTACCATTTAGTGTGCGGTTAAACTCCGCAATCTCACCCATGGCATAGATCGTAGGGTCTGAGGTCTGTAAGTAGTCGTTGACCAAAATCCCACGTCCACATTCGAGACCGATTTCACGCCCCATCTCTGAGTTGGGACGTGTGCCGATGGCAAATACTACAGCATTGCCATGTAGGGTTTTGCCACTTTTGAGGTCAGCTTCTACGCGTTTTTCTGTTTCGAAAGAACGGAGTCCCTGTACTTCATCATTGGTGTAGACGTTGACGCCCATGTCTTCCATAAGGTCACGCAGCAATGTGCTAGCCATAGGGTCTAGCTGTCTCTCCATCAGTCTGGCAGATAACTGGATGATAGATACTTCAATGTCTATTTCGCGTAGCGCAGAGGCGAGTTCTAACCCGAGTAATCCACCGCCTACTATGATGACATGTCCTTGGTTGCCTGTGAATGCTTTGAGATCATCAGCACTTTTTCTATCTCTCATGGTGAAGAGACCAGGCTTATCTATAGGTACGTTAGGTGGCACGAATGCTCTTGAACCAGTCGCCATGATCAGGATGTCATAGTCATGCTCTGTACCGAACTGATCGATTACTGTTTTATCTTCTCGGTTGATCTTGTCAATGCTACATGAGGTATGTAGGTGGACGTTGAGCTCTTCGAGTTCACCGTACTTGAATTTTAACAAATCTTCCCATTGCTTGTGCTGGTTGATGTACTCTGGTAGGAGTACTCTGTTATAGAATGGGTATTCCTCTTTCGAGAAAACATGGATTTCATCTTCTTCGTTGAGTGATCGGTAGGTGTTGAGAAAGCGGTAAGTTGCTGCTCCTGCACCGACGATCACGATTTTTTGTTTTTCCTTGACGAATTTCTCTACTTGGACTGCTGAATACTTAAATCCAGGTTGCTTTGAGATAGGGTCAAATGCTTTGTTGGTTAGGTTGTTGGCTCGACCAAAATCACTATTGAGAATTTTGCCCCAGTGCATAGGTAGGAATACGACTCCACGTTTTATCTTTTCGGTTAGCGTAGCAGTGACTTTGACTTCACCGCGACTACCTGTTACTACGACGGGAGTTCCTTCTGTGATGTCCCGTTTTTCAGCATCTTTCGGATGAATCTCTAGATAAGGCTTGGCAATATGCTTGTTGAGTTTACTGACTTTGCCTGTTCTCGTCATGGTGTGCCACTGATCTCTGATTCGGCCAGTGGTTAATATGAGTGGGAAATCCTCAGAAAGCATGTCTGCGTCGTTGGATACGCCAGTGGTAAGTATCTGTGCCTTTTTGTTGGGCGTGTAAAATTGTTTGTCTTCGAATAGTCGTGGAGTCCCTTGATGTCCTTCGCTAGGTACTGGCCACTGTACAGATCCTTCTTTCTTTAGACGGTCGTAGTTGAGCCCAGAGATGTCAATGTTCGTTCCTTTGGTGAGTGCACAATGCTCACGGTAGATTACCTCCGTGTTTTCAAAATCAAATCCTTTGTATCCCATCTTCTTGGCAAAACGAAGTAGGATTTCATTGTCAGGGAGTGCCTCTCCAGGTGCATCAACCATTTTGGGCAGGTAGGAGATTCTACGCTCCGAGTTGGTCATGGTACCTTCTTTTTCCAACCATCCTGCTGCGGGGAGTACTAGATCGGCATATTTCACTGTATCTGACTTTCTCGAAATGTCTTGTACGATGACAAATTTGGCTTTTTTCATCGCTCTGTCCACTAGTGTGGCATCTGGCATGCTCACCGAAGGGTTGGTGCAGATAATCCAGATGGCTTTGAGCTCGCCAGAGTCCAGTGCGTCAAACATCTGTGTGGCGGTTAATCCAGGTTTGTCAGGAACAGAATCTACACCCCAAAAATCAGCGACTTCTTGTCTGTCTTCAGGGCTCGCTTGTTTTCTATGAGCGGCTAGGAGAGAGGCCATACCGCCTACTTCTCGTCCTCCCATGGCATTGGGTTGACCTGTGAGAGAAAAAGGGCCTGAGCCTGGCTTGCCAATGTGTCCTGTGATGAGGTTGAGATTGATGAGTGCTAGGTTGTTGTTGACGCCCTGTGTACTTTGGTTTAGTCCCATCGTCCACATCGATAGATAGGCTTTGGCATTCCCGATATACTGCGCTGCTAGTTTGATGTCATCTACAGGTACATCGCATATCAGTGCTGCATCCTCTAACGTCGTGTTGAATACTTCGCCCTTGTATGCTTCAAAACCATCTGCATGATTTTGGATGAAGTCCAAATCAATGTTGCCATTTTCAATCAATACTCTACCGATTGCTTGGAGCAGTGTGATGTCAGTGCCTGGTCGTAGTTGTAAGTGAAGATCTGCCAAGGAACAAGAGTCTGTGACTCGTGGATCGATGACAATGATTTTGGTGTCTGGGTTCTTTTCTTTGTGTTGCTCTATTCGTCTGAATAGGATGGGGTGACACCATGCAGGATTTGCTCCAGCAATCAAGAAGGTGTCTGCGATCTCTATATCCTCGTAGGAGATAGGTACTGAGTCTTCACCTAGTGTCTTGACATATCCCATCACTGCCGAACTCATGCAGAGTCGAGAGTTGGTGTCTACGTTGTTAGTACCTATATAACCTTTGGTTAGCTTGTTTACGAGGTAGTACTCCTCGGTTAGGCACTGGCCAGATACGTAGAAACCAACTGAGTCAGGCCCATGTTTCTCTATGAATGTTTTGAAAACAGCTGCGGCACGGTCTATTGCCGTGTCCCAGTCTACTTTTTGCAAAGGGTGGTTCTTGGACCATCTCATCTCAGGGTGTAGCAGTCTGTCAGATTGATCTTGAACGACATAGTTCAAGTTTCGCCCTTTCGAACATAGCATTCCCCGGTTGACAGGATGGTCCTCGATACCTTCGAGTTCTATTTTACCTTTCTTGTCTATGCTTACTTCCATACCACACCCGACTCCACAATATGAACAAGTAGTTTTCGCTTTGGTGATATTTCTGCTAGTGAAAGTAGAACTCATATGAATTTGAATAAGTAGTTACTGTTTCATAGAAGGAAGTGATTAATGACTCCCTCTTTTATACGTACAAATATACATAATTACATTTTTAAAATAAGTATTAATACGTATAAAATATGTTTACAACTACGTAGTGTTTTATGTCAAATGACATAAAAAAAGCCATTACGATAAACATAATGGCTAGGAATACTTTCAGGAGTAACTCTTTACTGGGTTATGTATGGCTCTGCATCTATTTTTCTCAGTAGTTCGGTGATGTTAGATACACTTAGCTTTTTCATGATATTGAAACGATGTGTTTCTACGGTTCTAACACTTTTTCCTAGTTTGTCCGCAATTTCTTTGTTGCTATTGCCTTCGTAGACGAGTTGTAGAATTTGCTTTTCACGTTTGGTAATATGGTAATCTATGACGCCAGACTGGGAAGAGGTGCTGACAGGTTTGCCATCTTTTATGTTTAGGTAAGAGTTGACTAGAATGTTAGAGATATCTCCGCTAAAATACTTTTGTCCATCTAGGATGGCGTGTAGTGCTTTTGAAAACTCTTCTTTGGTGGTGTCTTTTAGTAAGTATCCTGAAGCACCGCTTTCGATGGATTTGATAATGTATTCTTCATCGTCATGCATGGATAGGATGAGTGCCTTGGTATTGGGAGAAAACTCTTTGAGGCGAGCCGTTGCTTCTATACCATTCATGATGGGCATTCGGATGTCCGAAATCAATATGTCTGGTTTAAGTAATCTTACTTTTTCTAATGCTTCCTCTCCGTTGGATGCTTCCGCAATCACATCTACATCACCGTTGCTTTCGAGCAGGATTTTGATTCCATTTCTAACAATGACATGATCGTCGGCTAATATTACTTTAATCTTACTCATAGGTGGATTACGTTAAAGGTAAACTAATGGTGATAGATGTACCTTGTCCAATTTTGGTGTCAATATCTAATTTGGCATTGATGTATGCAGCACGTTCTTTCATGTTGAATATCCCATGGCCTGAGGCGCCAAAGTGGCCTACGTTTTCTAACTTCTTTATATCGAACCCTTTTCCGTTGTCTTCTATGTTGACGGTTAGTTGGTTGATCGTGTGCTCCAAAGTGATTTTTATTTGATCGGCTTTGGCGTACTTGATTCCATTGTTGACGGCTTCTTGAATGATGCGATAGAGGTTGGTTTCTATCGTGCCATCTAGTCTGTTGATAAAGCCTGTTTTGTTTTCGAATACCACCTCTGTACTGGTTAGGGAGGTGGTTTCTTGGCTGATCTTCTTGAGAGCTGGGACGATCCCAAAATCCACCAAACTACTTGGAGCAAGGTTGAAGGACACCCGTCTGACCTCTTTGATGATACTTTTCATGAGATGTTTGGTGTCACTCATGCGCTGTCTCATGTGTGGTGAACTAGAGGTAGTAATTCCTTCTAGATTCAGTTTTAGCCCTGTTAGCATCTGGCCTATGCCGTCATGGATTTCTTGTGCGATTCGTTTCCTTTCTTCCTCTTGTCCTTCGAGAATTAATACAGATCTGTATTGTTGTTCTTTCACACGTTTGTTGACGAGTTCGAGGTTGATCTCTCTAGAGCGTTGTTTGGCTTCTATCGTATTACTGATGTCTGTACCGATCACTAGGAGCCCAAATTGACTCTTTTCCTTGTTGAGAGGAACAGGCTGAACAACTAGATCGAACCAAACGAAATCACCTTCATCATTGGTCGCTTTGATTTCACCATTCCAAGATTTTCGTTCCTTGGCCAAGGATTTCAATTGTTCTATGAAATCTTCGCGATAGGTGTGCTGCTCTAACCAACTATAGAAATTGGCTGGGACAGTTTCAGTGTCCAATAGCAAAATCTCTCTGAATTTGTCTGAGGTTTGAAGGATGTTGCCATCGATATCTAGTTTTAGTAGAATACTCAGTTCGGCAGGCTGATGATTTACTGCTTCCAGGTCTTGATAAGATTTACCTAACTCATCATAGAGTTTTGATAACTGAGAAGCCATTGATTTTGCACTATCTTCTGATTGGATGAGATCCTTATACGAAGCGTATATGCGTTGGTATCGGGGATAGAGTAGCGCGAAAAACAAAGAGGCAATTAGTGCCAGTATTAGGACTATAAAGATGATTTCATGGTTGATGAGCCCGCTTTTCTCTTGGCTGAAATTTAATATATAATACTGTCCCGCCAGTATAGCAGCTACTACACCAATAAATGAAGCTAGGCCTGAATAACCTAGTTGTTGCAATGTTCTGGTACTTCTCAAGTATTTAAAGTCTAAAGTGCAATATTAGGTGAAATTACGCAGCTTACTGCGAAAATCCTACGTAAACATACCCCTCTTCCACTTTGACGGGGTAGGTAGCTAGGTCGCATTCGCTTCCATTCAAATTAACCCCAGTTTTGAGGCTAAATGTTTTCTTGTGAAACGGGCAAGCAACCTTAGGTTCTTGTCCCTCAGAGCCTAACATACCTCTTGATAAAATCATTTGCTTTTTGTGTGGGCATAGGTTTTGACTGGCGTACCATTCACCTCTACGGCTAAAATTGAAAATGGCGACTTGTAGTCCTTTGTATTCTATGGCTGCACCGCCGTCTGTAGGGAATGCATCTACTGATGCGGCCTTGTGCCAGACTTTTACTTCTTCTGACTTTACTGTTTTATATTCTGCTGTTACTTCTGTCATGGTTGTGTGCTTTATGGGTTGAAAAAAGGGTCAATAGGGGCTAGGATCAAGCACCCCATTCTACTGGTTTTTTCTGCCCTCTCATGTCTTCGAATTTCATGGTGGGATCAGGAATCTCTGTATTGACAAAGTGCGTAAATCGTTTTCTCAATTCTGGATTGTTCACTACTTCCTTCCATTCACATTTGTAGGTGTCTACCATGAACTCCATTTCCTTTTCTAGGTCAGCAGCTATGCCCAAAGAATCGTTGACGACCACATCTATGAGATAGTCGAGTCCTCCGTCTAGTTTGTTGAGCCATGTGGCTGTCCTGTTGAGCGGTTCAGCAGTTTTGATGTAGAACATGAGGAATCTGTCGATGTACTTGAGGCATGTTTCTGAATCAATATCTCCAGCCAATAGCTGTGCGTGCTGTGGATTAGATCCACCGTTTCCACATACGTATAGGTTCCAGCCTTCTTCGGTAGCGATGATACCGAAATCTTTACTTTGCGCTTCGGCACATTCTCTTCTACAGCCTGATACACCTCCTTTGAGTTTGTGGGGAGACCTGAGTCCTCTGTACCGTTCTTCCACCTCGATAGAGAAGGATACAGAGTCGTGTAGACCGTATCTACACCATGTAGACCCAACACAACTTTTGACTGTACGTAGTGACTTGCCATAGGCATGGCCACTTTCGAATCCTGCGTTGATCAACTCCTCCCAGATATCTGGCAACTGATGAATCTGCGCACCGAATAAGTCGATTCTCTGTCCACCAGTTACTTTGGTGTAGAGGTCATATTTTTTAGCTACCTGACCTATCACGATCAATTTGTCTGGTGTGATCTCTCCACCTGGTATTCTAGGTACTACAGAGTACGACCCACCTTTTTGGATATTGGCTAGGTACTTGTCATTGGTGTCCTGTAGCGAATCTTTTCCTTTATCGAGGATCATCTCGTTCCATGTACTGGCTAGGAGTGAAGCGACCAATGGACGACAAGTTTCACATCCATCACCCGTACCGTGATCATTGAGCAGCTGGTTGTAGTCTTGAATCTTCTTGATTTTGATGATGTCTAGAATCTCCTGTCTACTGTAGTCAAAGTGTTCGCAGATGACGTTTTTGACGGTTTTTCCCATCTTGGCCAATTGCTCGTTGAAGATGTCTTTGACGATAGGGTTACAAGCGCCACAGCCAGTGCCCGCCTTGGTGCACGTTTTGACTTGCTCGATATCTTCTAACTCATTGTCGATGACTGCTTGGCATATATCGCCTTTGGTGACATTCTCACACGAACAAACCTGGGCACTATCTGGTAGTTCCATCTTGGTCTCTTCACCACCTCGACTACCTAGGATTAGATCCTCAGGGTTAGGAGGGAGCGCCATCCCGTTGAGGGTGACCTGGAGTAGCATGTTGTACGCCTCTGCTTCGCCGACGAGGATACCACCGAGTAGACGTTTACCATCTTCAGAGATGTTGATTCTTTTGTAGATACCTGTGTGTTTGTCTTCAAAGACTATAGGCTTATGATCTTCGTTTTCACATAGGGCATTGCCAAAACTCGCCACATCTACACCGATCAACTTTAGTTTGGTAGACATGTCATAGCTTTTGAAGCTTTTTTCTTCACCACCTATGAGTTGGTTTACCACGACATCTGCCATTTCGTACCCAGGCGCTACTAATCCATAAATGAAGTTCTTGTGCAAAGCACACTCACCAATCGCGAAAATGTCCGTGTCATCTGTTTGCAACAGATCGTTCACTACGATTCCTCCTCTTTGTCCTACAGCCAGACCACACTGAGTGGCCAACTCGTCTCTCGGTTTGATACCGGCAGAGATTACGAGCATTTCTACATCTAGATTAGAATCATCGGCGAACTCCATGCCCGTCATTTGACCTTCTCCAGCTATATTTCTTGTGTTTTTATTTAAGTGTAATTTGATGCCTAGTTCTTGCATTTTGGTGAGTAGGGCATCAGAACCTGCATTGTCTAACTGTCTCGGCATTAGACGTGGGGCAAATTCGATTACGTGTGTTTCTTGTTTGAGGTCCATCATGGCTTTTGCAGCCTCTAGCCCCAGTAGACCACCACCCATGACTGCAGCTTTTTTGGTCTTCTTACTATATTCTATAATTGCGTCGAGATCTTCGATCGTTCGGTAGACAAATACCCCTTCTTTTTCAACCCCTTTGATAGGAGGGACGAAAGCGCTCGATCCAGTAGCAAGGATGAGTTTGTCGTAGGGCAACTGTGTACCTTTGTGTGAGGTCACGGTTTTGTTGTTTCGGTCTATGGCGTTGATCATTTCGCCTGAGATCAGGTTAATGTCGTTTTCTTCGTACCAAGACCTTGGAGCCATTTCGAGATGTGATACAGAGGGATTGGTAAAGTACTCGCTCAAATGCACTCTGTCATAAGCTGCATGAGGTTCTTCTCCAAAAACTGTGATCTCAAATTTGTTCTTGTCAGCTTTGGCTCTTAGTTTTTCACAAAACTTGTAGCCCACCATGCCGTTACCGATTACAATTATTTTCTCCATGATTTTAATGTTATTACGTAACAATACGTATTAAATTCTGATATTGGAACAAAACTACGTATTAAATGTATAAAAAGCTATATCAACTACGTAATTATGTTAGGGTGTAAACTGATAATTGACAGGAAAACACAGGAGTTATAGAACACGAAAGAATATGACGTATGATAGATAAACTGAAAACAATCTTTGCACAAATAGATGAGGTCAATACACAAGACCCAAATATGGAGGCAGTAGATGGTCAACTCATTCCTAAAGAGTTGATATATGGCCAACGAATGACCGATATGCTCCAAGTGTATGAGGCATATGCTTCTCCAGAATTACAAATAGCCGCTAGAGGGCAGCATATCAAAAGATGGCACATCCCACGCAGTGATTATCCCATGGATAGAAAGGGGTATCTCAAATGGAGGACGATGCTCAAAATATACCATGGAGAATTGCTCTCCGAAATGATGGAAAAGCAGGGGTTCTCTTCTAACTCTATTGATCAGGTCGTAGAACTGGTCAATAAAAAGAAGCTCAAGACGGATGATGAGTCCAAAAAACTGGAAGATGTTGTGTGCTTGGTCTTTTTGAAGTACTACTTCCATGCGTTTGGAGCGAAACACGATGAGGCTAAACTCATCGATATCGTACAGAAGACGTGGGGTAAGATGACGGAAAAGGGGCATGCGATGGCGTTGGAGCTGGACTACTTAGATGAAGATCTGGCGTTGATTCAAAAGGCACTGGCCTAGCACAACAGCTGGGCGATGACTGATGCAGGTCAAACTGTGTCATAAAATCAACAGGTGTGTAGGAAAGGGGACGGATTGAGAGTCGAAATGGTCTTGAATTCTTATCCTAGACTACAATTGGCGCATGGCGTGGTTTTGGGTGTATCTTGTTAGTCGGTAGACCATGAAGGTCTGCTGACTAGTGTATACTCAAACCTCATTTCATGACCTTATCATTCAAGAAGCTGTTTTTTGTCCTTGCCACGGTGCTGCTCAGTATATATATGCTGTTTGCGGCTAAGTCTATTTTGATCCCCGTGGTTTTTGCCATGCTGGTGGCTTTCATTCTCTACCCACTGGTCAAATGGCTAACGAAGCGAAACATCGCGTTGATCTGGTCTGTCATTTGGACAATGGCCAGCGTGACCATTGTCGTATTGGGGGTTCTGTTTCTATTTTCTGCACAAATCGTATCTATCGTCAAAGAATACTCAGGCTTTCTAGCACGCCTACAAGAGGTGATGGACAAAGTCATTGTATTCCTCAATGAAAAGGTTAGTATCATCCCACCCATTGACTCTCAGATGATCAATGAGCAGATCACCCAACTGTTTTCGGACAGTGGTCTGTTGATCGTGTCGGATACCATAGGCGTGACGAGTACGTTGTTCACCTATCTTGTACTGACTTTCATCTATTCCTTTCTAATTCTGCTCTATCATAAGCACTTAACCAAAGCTTTGATCCATTTCAATCCAAAGGAGGATCAACCTGCTTTTGGGGAGATGCTGAAGGAAGTGCAGGAGATCGGGCAGAAGTACCTTACTTCTATGCTGACGCTAGTACTGGTGCTGGGAGGGCTCAATAGTCTCGGGCTGTGGCTCATCGGTATTGAGTATGCGCTGTTCTTTGGCTTCTTAGCGGCACTACTGGCCATCATACCTTATGTAGGTACTGTCGTAGGTGGACTGATCCCAACACTGTTTGCGTTGATCACTTATGATAGCTATTGGTATGCGATCGGTGTGGTAGCCATGTTTTGGTTTGTTCAGTTCTTAGAGGGGAACTTCTTGAATCCTAAAATCGTAGGGGGCAACTTGAACATCAACGCTTTCTTTTCTATACTATCATTGATCGCTGGCGGTTTGCTTTGGGGTATCCCTGGGATGATACTGTTCTTGCCTATGGTGGCGATACTCAAAGTCGTCTGCTCATACTACACGGAGCTAAAGCCTGTGGCTTTGCTACTGGGAGACTCTGAAGAGAAGAATAGCCACCCGATATTCGAACGGATAGAGCAATGGGGGCAATCCATTATATCCAAAATCACTAAAAAGTAACTTCTATGAAACAGCTTAGACCATTCATTATACTGACTTTCGTTATCATCACGACTATATGGCCTGCACAGGCACAGTCGGATTACGAAAAAGCGGAACGTTACTTTGCAGACCGTGGAGATAGTGCTCAGGGGCTAGTGGCACGCAAGCGAATGATCAATCGTGCCATTAAATATTACAAACGTGCGGATCAGACACCTGAGACCGTTGCGGCACTACTCCGTGCCTACGAGTTCAAGGGGAGCTTTACGCGATTGAGCGAAAAGAAAAAACTAGAGACTTACAAGGTAGCGGTAGACTTGGGTAGAGAATACATCCATCGATATGCCTCTGATGTGGGGGTGAAATACTACTACATGACCAATCTGGGTCGCTGGGGCAATACCGTAGGCGTGATGACGGCTGCCCAAGAAGGAGTATCAGATGAGATCAAAGCACTCGCCGAAGAGGTTATCGAGATGGATGATCAATTTGCTGAGTCGGGCGCACAGCGTATCCTCGGGATTATGCACCTCAAGTTGCCTCAAATCCCCTTTGTACTCTCTTGGCCCTCGGAAGACGAAGCACTACGTCTCTTAGAGACTGCCTACAGCCAATCACCCCAAGATCCTGCCAATGCACGCTTCTTTGCCGAAGCATTGATCGCGCATGATCAAAAGGATAAAGCGCAAGAGGTACTACGAATGGCACTGAAAATCGAACCCAGAACCTCAAAGCTGATAGAAGACCGAAACAACCTAGATGCCATCGAGAAGATGCTCTCTCAGAATATCTGAGTGTGAGTGGTAGGCTATGGGGTTTTGTTGAGGTATCCCTTCTAGGGGTTGTTACTAATTTATGATTGCCAATACGCTCATACTCTATTGACCTGAGTTCGGTTCTAACAAAGAACTCAATAGCAGTATTAAAGCCTTTTTGTTATTTTGCAGCGCAGTGGAGAAATCTAAGGTACTATCGCATAGATTTCTCCTATCGTCGAAATGACATTCTGTCTAGGGCAGAAGTATGCTGATAACAGGCTCAGATAACCAATACAACAATAATTAGTCGAACACAGGTTGTTGGGTTCGATAGACCTTGAAAGGGGGCTATGTATTATAAATACTGAGCCCCTCCAAGGATTAGGTATTTATAATGAACCGTACGGGTATGAATGATAGCCTTGATTTTATTGCTAAACCCTTGGAGGGTTTTCTAGATATTGGTTTGAATGTGATTGCTCTGCCTAATGCATTATTCAGGCTCTAGTATTCATAAATCTAATTTATCTTAGAGGTGAAAACACAAATCTAAACCCACCTAAGATGAGTCAAGAATCGACACCAGAGGAACTAGCCGAAATAGAAAGACAGCTCAGTTGTCCACAGGGAGAGAATGGTATCAAGATGGCAGCAATGATGAACGAGACCAATGCGGGCATGATTACTACCACGATAGAGTCTTTGGAGATCACAGAGAATAATTATGTGTTGGAGATAGGGCATGGCAACTGTGCCCATCTGTCGACGATACTGGAGCAGGCACATGGGTTATCCTATATAGGAGTGGAGATATCTGAGACGATGCATGAGGAGGCGTGTCGTATGCATGCTGCTTTGATTGAGTCTTCTGACATAGCGTTTGAGTGCTATGACGGAGCAATCATTCCATTGGCAGACCATAGCGTAGATAGAATACTGACAGTGAATACGCTCTACTTTTGGGGTGATCCTGTGGGATTCTTAGAGGAGCTATACCGGGTGCTCAAGCCCAATGGAATACTCTCTATTGGTTATGCACAAAAACAATTCATGGATCAATTGCCCTTTGTAGCAGATAGGTTTACACTCTATGACAATCATGATGTGAAGACGCTGGTAGAGCAGACCGATTTTGAGATCATAGATATACTGGATCATCAAGAGCGTGTCAAGAGTAAGGCAGACGAGTGGGTAGATAGAGATTTTTCAGTGGTGAGATTGACCAAAGCTTAAGCTTTGCTTTTATGTAAGCATCTATAGCATACGAAATCACTGCTTCGGACTCAATTTTACATAACCTTTTTGGATCATCCGAGTTTCTAATTGAGGAATAGATTAGGAGTCGCCTTGACACCCGTTAGGATGAATATAAGTGTAGTAAGCCATTCGAGTAAATGAACAAAGATTTTAAGCAAATACCCTTATCCGTTTTGGATCTGGCAGTAATATGTGAAGGATACACTCCTTCGGATTCTTTTCGGAATAGCCGTGATCTGGCACAGCATGTTGAGCGACTGGGCTATCAGCGCTACTGGCTGGCCGAGCATCACAACATGCCCAGTATAGCCAGCTCAGCTACTTCGGTGCTGATCGGTGATGTAGCTGGAGCGACCTCTACGATACGTGTGGGTTCTGGGGGGATCATGCTCCCCAACCATTCGCCACTGATGGTGGCAGAGCAGTTTGGGACTTTGGCATCTCTCTATCCAGGACGGATAGACTTAGGGCTGGGGCGTGCCCCTGGCACGGATCAGCATACTGCTGCAGCACTACAGCGAGACGATCAGGCAGCCTACAAGTTCCCTACGTCAGTGCGTGAGTTACAGAACTATTTTTCTGCCGATAACGAACATGGCCGTGTACGCGCCATACCAGGAGAGGGGCTAGATATACCGATGTGGATACTGGGGTCTAGTACGTCTAGTGCGCACATTGCTGCTTCACTGGGCTTGCCGTATGCCTTTGCTAGTCACTTCTCACCAGTACAACTGCATCAGGCACTGGATATATACCGCAGTACCTTTAAGCCCTCATCAGTTTGCAAAGAACCCTATGCCATCGCCTGTGTCAATGTCACAGCAGCAGATACGAGCGAAGAAGCGCATCTATTAGCTACATCGATGCGAAAGATATTCATGGGTATACTGACCCAAAACAGAAGTCCACTGCAGCCACCAGACAAAGACTTTGTACTACCTCCAGAGTTTGATCAGGCATTGCAGCAGTTCTTGACCTATTCATTCATAGGTAGTCCAGATGAAGTAGAGGCTTCTATCTCTCAGTTCGTAACAGATACAGCCATAGATGAACTGATGGTGGTCTCTCATATCTATGACCATCAGGCAAGGCTTAGGTCTTATGAAATCCTAAAACAGCTACAGGACAATTAAGGTTAGACACTTGATTGTTAGTAGGTAGATTTTAGATGGGTATCATACCATCTGCATAGTCTTAGAAAGGAATATAATAAAACAGCCCCTATGAAAGTACTTTCATAGGGGCTGTGTAGTATAATGGACTGGTCAATGATGCATCTAGAGTTTATCCTTCTAAGACTACACGATCACTCCTTAGTAGGCTATAGTTCTAAGCCTTCTAAGACTAATGTTCAGTGCCTTCTAAGGCAAAAGTCTGTAGTGTATCATTGTCAGTTACTTTAATCCGAATGATAACCAAGCTTTACTGTACTGTTAAGTCAGTAGAGAGTGTACCACTCCGTATGGTTTTGCTCTTTTGGAATATCGTACGAATATCTATTTGATAGATACCTGCCGTCAGTGTGTCAGGTATCATAAAAATCAGATTGCTGGGCATGTTTCGGATATAAGTCGTCACACGAGTCTCTGTGCCATCTGCTCCTATGATGAATATACCCTGCTGAGTGTCCTCTTGATTGACTTTGAGTCGACTACCTGTGAGTACACCTACTCCGCCTGGGCTTAGGGTTTCGTTAGAAGTCGTTACGACATCTGTAAAGTCAACAGGTGTAGGTTGAGGCGCTTTGGCTGTTACCTTCTCTACTTTTAGTACATTAGATATTTGGGAGATTCTACTACCAGAGGTGACATTGAGCCTTAAGATATGTCGACTCCTATCAAAGTTGTCTTGAGGATCAGTAAATACACCTTGAATCGACGGTGATATTCTCAAAAGTGGAGTGGATATACTATAGCCCTCTTCTAATGCCTCCTGTACAGATGCCTGATATTCCTCTAATACGGCGAGGGCTTCTGCTTTGGTAACGGTACTCCCTCTACCGATCATACGATCTATGAGTTCATCTAGTGTTTTTGTCTTTTGGTTTTGAACCACCGCCATATAGAGTCTTCTGAATTGGTGAGGTGGTTAGCGTATAGCGAATAATTTATAGCCATTGTTGTATTGTTTATATTGTAAAAGAAACCATTTCTCAAGCTGCTGGGTTTAAAAAGGGTTCTTACATACAGTCTAGCTAAGGGGGATGATGTATAGGATAACTCAGGGTATAATCACCGATGGTAGTAGTTGTGATACTAGGCATCTTTTGACCTGAGATGTTTGGGGGGTATGTTGTATTACAAAAGAATCG
Organism: Reichenbachiella agariperforans; assembly: GCF_900142205.1. Lineage (GTDB taxonomy): Bacteria > Bacteroidota > Bacteroidia > Cytophagales > Cyclobacteriaceae > Reichenbachiella > Reichenbachiella agariperforans. The sequence continues at coordinate 419,968 of NZ_FRAA01000001.1, read as the reverse complement.
AATACAATAGATCGTGCCATCTAAGCGGGTTGGTTTAGGCATGGAGGTTGGTCTTTCAAGTAATGCTTGATGAAATATAATCAAAAGTGACTGAAATACAAACATATAGATAGTCTCTTGACAGGACTATTGCATAGAAACCATGATACAAAAATCTCTCCAAGGGTTTAGTCATGCCACGATTATCACTACCACTACTGTCGTATCCAGATGTAAGATTGAGGTATCTTTCACGTTTAGCAGGATGATGGGTTTATCATTTGCCACTAGTGGATTCTCATGTCAGGCAAGGACATGGGAGAGAGGAAACAAACTAAAAAGGGAGTCCACATAATGTGGACTCCCTTTTTAGTTTGTTCTAGTTAATGAAGGAGGGGAGATGATTATGGATTCACAATCACTCGCTTCGTTACTATACTGTTATTGGTTGTTAGCATCACTAAGTAGATGCCCGACGCATAGTCTTCTACATTGACCACCAAGCCCTGTGCGCTGATGTTTTCTTGAAGGAAATATTGTGCGCCAGATACGTTTGTGATGCGTACAGATAGCTCACTGCCACTATAGTTAGACAAATCAATGTTTAACTGATGACTGGTAGGGTTAGGATACAGCATGATCTCCGTTAGCTGTAGTTCGTTGCTAGGAGTACTTGTAATCACCTCATCTACTTCATCCACATCAGTGACAGTGATGGTCACGTTTTGGTTTACGGTATTCACTCCATCACTCGCAATCACGTTGATGACATAGTCATTGTCCTCATCCGTATCTGCAGGGCTCTCAAAGTCAGGAGCAGCCTTGAAGGTTACAACTCCCGTGCTACCCACTATATCGAATAGTGCTTCGTCATTGCCAGAACCGAGGCTAAAGGTAACCGTGTTTGCATCAGTGACAGTCACGGTGTAGGCTGTACCTGTTTCATTCTCTGCAAAGTTGACAGCAGTAGCCGAAGTGAAGACAGGGTAGGTATCATCCACATCAGTGACAGTGATGGTCACGTTTTGGTTTGAGGTATTCACTCCATCACTTGCAATCACATTGATTACATAATCATTGTTTTCATCCGTATCCGCAGGGCTCTCAAAGTCAGGAGCAGCCTTGAAGGTTACAACTCCCGTGCTACCTACTATATCGAATAGTGCTTCGTCATTGCCAGAACCGAGGCTATAGGTAATCGTGTTTGCATCAGTGACAGTCACGGTGTAGGCTGTACCTGTTTCATTCTCTATGAAACTGGCTGTAGTTGCAGAGGTGAATACAGGATCGGTATCATCCACATCAGTGACAGTGATGGTCACGTTTTGGTTTGCGGTATTCACTCCATCACTTGCAATCACATTGATGAGATAAGCATTGTCCTCATCTGTATCCGCAGGGCTCTCAAAGTCAGGAGCAGCCTTGAAGGTTACAACTCCCGTGCTACCTACTATATCGAAGAGTGCTTCGTCATTGCCAGAACCAAGGCTATAGGTAACTGTGTTTGCATCAGTAGCAGTCACGGTGTAAGCTGTACCTGTTTCGTTCTCTATGAAACTGGCTGTAGTTGCAGAGGTGAATACAGGATTGGTATCATCCACATCAGTGACAGTGATGGTCACGTTTTGGTTTGCTGTGTTCGTACCATCACTCGCAATTACATTGATGAGATAAGCATTGTCCTCATCTGTATCCGCAGGGCTCTCAAAGTCAGGAGCAGCCTTGAAGGTTACAACTCCCGTGCTACCTACTATGTCGAATAATGCTTCGTCATTGCCAGAACCGAGGCTATAGGTAATCGTGTTCGCATCAGTGGCAGTCACGGTGTAGGCTGTACCTGTTTCGTTCTCTATGAAACTGGCTGTAGTTGCAGAGGTGAATACAGGATCGGTATCATCCACATCAGTGACAGTGATGGTCACGTTCTGGTTTACGATATTCACTCCATCACTAGCAATTACATTGATGACATAGTCATTATCCTCATCCGTATCCGCAGGGTTCTCAAAGTCAGGAGCAGTCTTGAAAGTGACTACCCCTGAAGTTGAAATTATATTAAATATGGATTCGTCATTGCCAGAACCGAGGCTATAGGTAATCGTGTTTGCATCAGTGGCAGTCACGGTGTAAGCTGTACCTGTTTCATTCTCTGCAAAGTTGACAGCAGTAGTTGAACTGAATACAGGATCGGTATCATCCACATCAGTGACAGTGATGGTCACGTTCTGGTTTGCGGTATTCACTCCATCACTCGCAATCACGTTGATGAGATAAGCATTGTCCTCATCCGCATCCGCAGGGTTCTCAAAGTCAGGAGCAGCCTTGAAGGTTACAACTCCCGTGCTACCTACTATATCGAAGAGTGCTTCGTCATTGCTAGAACCGAGGCTATAGGTAACGGTGTTTGCATCAGTGGCAGTCACGGTGTAGGCTGTACCTGTTTCATTCTCTGCAAAGTTGACAGCAGTAGCTGAAGTGAATACAGGATCGGTATCATCCACATCAGTGACAGTGATGGTTACGTTTTGGTTTGCGGCATTCACTCCATCACTCGCAATCACGTTGATGAGATAAGCATTGTCCTCATCTGCATCCGCAGGGCTCTCAAAGTCAGGAGCAGCCTTGAAGGTTACAACTCCCGTGCTACCTACTATATCGAATAGTGCTTCGTCATTGCCAGAACCGAGACTATAGGTAATCGTGTTTGCATCAGTAGCAGTCACGGTGTAGGCTGTACCTGTTTCGTTCTCTATGAAACTGGCTGTAGTTGTAGAGGTGAAGACAGGGTCGATGTTGTCGAGGTATTCATAAGCTCCCATATCAATGATATCTGTACTAGGTATGCCATCATAGAGACGTGCGTTTCCTGCTATGTCCACATCATTGGCTAAGTCCCCACCAGCGTCGGTGTATAAGGTATTGCTTCCTGAGTTTACGGCTATACTGGTGCTTTTAAGACTATAGTCCCCGTTGGCAGGATCAGTAAAGATGTCCGTATCAGTCAAGTCAGTAGCATCTAGGTTACCATTAGAGGTATCGCTAGTTCCTTTGATTAGGCTGTTCTGAGCTGTGTAATCTCCAGTGACCACATCCCAAATGATGCAGTTGTTTAGCGTTAGAGAGGAGTTTTGAGATACACAACTGGGTACTTCCTCACTGCTAACAGAAGCCTCATTGCCTACAATAGAAACATTGGTAAGCGTAGGTTCAGATTCATCTACATTGTACATTCCGCTACCATTTTCACTCGCATTGTTGCTTTGAATGGAGACATTCAAAAGCGTAGGAGAAGAACTCTCTTGGTTTGTTATTCCCCCGCCATCTTTGGCTTGGTTGTTTTTTAGAATAACCAATTGAAGAGCTGGTGAAGACATGTAACTAAACATCCCTCCACCAGATTCTGTACAGCTGTTGTTGTGTAGTGTTACATGTTTATAAGTGGGTGAAGAGACCGAGTTGTAGACTCCTGCACCAGAGCATTTGAATATCTGCTTACCATTGACATAAATGTCAGAGTAATCATTGGCATATCCATCCGTGATGCTAAACCCATCTAGGCTAGCGGTACCTACATCTCCGGCACTCACGAGTACGTTGTAGGTGTTGTCGGTAGCATCATCTGCAGTCCCAATATCACCACTCAATATCGTCCCTACTGCTTCGTCAGAGGAGGGGAGGATACGTGTGTCAGTTAAGTCTTCAATTCCGTTTGCTGGATCAAAACCGCCATACAACTGGACATTTTTGACCATAGAGAAGCTATTGTTACGCCCTTGGTCGGTACCGAAGTTGTCTCCATCCTCAGGGCTATACAGGGGCTTGTAAGTCCCTGTGGCTACATATATTTTCAATGGGGTAGTAGCCCAAGCATCATCGTAGTTGTCTTTGGCCCATACGAGAGCATCGGCCAATTCAGGAACGGCATTGATCCACGAACTGCCTCTTTCATCACCACCACTTGCATTTTTGTTGACGTACAGAATATTGCCCGTACCGATAGTCCTACCTTTAGCGACTTTTAGTACAAAAGACTGTGTGGCTGTTCCTCCCTTACCGTCACTAGCAGTAAGTGTTACATTGTGATCTCCTATTTGATCTGTTGCATCTCCTGCAAGTACTGTTTTGTTACTAATCTGTCTAATTTTCTTATTCATCAAATCAGACACATACAAATGGCCATTCTGACCTACAGCTACTGTAACTGGGGTATTGAAACTTGCATTAACTCCATTCTCATCCGTACTGCCCGGGTTTCCTGAGCCTGCCAAGGTCGTTACATCACCATCGGTGCTGATCTTGCGTATTTTATGGTTTTTGGTGTCAGCCACATATAGATTGCCCGAACCGTCTACAGCAATTCCTACTGGCTCATTGAAGCTTGCACTGGTTCCATTGTCATCTGTATTGCCTGCAGTTCCTGATCCTGCTAGTGTTGTCACGTCTCCATCAGGAGTTATCTTACGCACCGCATGACCATAAATACTTGTAACATATAGGTTGCCAGCAGCGTCTATGGTCAATCCACGGGGGCTTATAAAACTAGCATTCAGTCCATTGCCATCAACACTTTCATTGACTCCAGAGCCTGCGAAGGTCGTTACCTCTCCGCCGGGGGTGATCTTACGTATTTTTAGCCCACCATCATCAGCTACATAAACATTGCCTGTAGCATCTACAGCTAATGCAGCTGGATAATTGAAACTAGCACTCACTCCACTACCGTCAATACTCGCCACATTTCCTGATCCTGCTAATGTAGTTACGTCTCCACTAGGGCTTATTTTTCTGATTTTGAAATTATAAGTGTCTGCTACATATATGTTACCTATGGCATCTATGGCTAGCCCCTTTGGAAGATTAAACGTAGCGTTTACACCATTGCCATCGGTATCTCCAGCAACTGCTGAGCCTGCTAGTGTGGTGACATCACCGCTGGGGCTTATTTTTCTTATTGTATTGGCATCAGTGACGTAAATATTCCCTGATGCATCTATCGCCATTCCAGAAGGGTTATTAAAACTGGCGCTAGTGCCGTGACCATCTTCGCTTCCTGTACTACCTGAGCCTGCCAAGGTGGTTACCTCAGCATCAATATTGGTTAATGTTAACCAGCTGGGTTTAGTTGTCGCAGTTACTGTTACCCTATCACGGTCAGAGTCGGAAGTAAAGGCAGTGTATGAATATGCTACATTGTCATTTGTTTCAATAACAGGTGTAGAGGTGAATACTGGTGATTGGTTTTGGGCATAGGATACTGAGACCATCGACAGGATGGCGAGCATCAAGAGAAAACGACGTAGGTTATCAAAGAACTTAATTTTACACAGGGTGGAGTGTTTGTACATTGTGACCATTGAAATTTGCTGTTTGTTTAACTGTGCAGCAAGCTATCGCAATGGCTAGGTCAACGACAAAAAAGGAGGGGGTGGTTTTTCCCACCCGTTCGGGTAATTGTCTTATTATGAGAGGGTTAAATTTGAGTCGTTGTTGAGGGTTCATCAGCGGGATGCATGAGTTTGTTTCCAGCTTCTTTGCGGTTGTTTACATTCAGTTTTTCGAAGATGTGCCTGATGTGGTACTTGACTGTATTCTGACTGATGAAGTGTTTGTCCGCGATTTCTTTGTTGGTGCACCCGTCTGCTATATCCTGGAGAACTTCTACCTCTTTGAGCGTGAACCGGTAGCGCTTGATGAGTTCTAAGGTTTGCGCTTCCTTCTCATTGGGCTTGTCATGTAGCTTGTTGAGCTGATTGGTATAGTCCACGATCGTTTGTCTCATCTCTTGGTTTTTCAAGGCTATCTTTTTGGATTGAAACATAATGGCGTAGGTGAAAATCGCCATTTCGAATACAGACCCGACCTTGTACCACATAAATGATATATTCATAAAGTCTAAGCCGAAGTAGGGACTCAGATAGTATCCATGCGCTACAAAGAGCGGTATGCCATACGCCACGGAAAACCAGCCAGACTCTATGGTTTTCGTTTTCCTCCAAAGCAAAAAGCCTGATAGCCAGAATGTGTCTAATGCCAACAGAATAGCCAAGTCGGTGGAGACATAGAGGGAGAAAGCCCCATGTGTCAGGAGTACGCCAATATTGAGCAACTGTGACAGGACGACAAAAGCAATGCCGATTCGATACAATCGGGGATAGTGTCGGTTGATACTGAGGTAGCTCTCAATACAAAAGACACAAGTGATCGCCAAAATACTGTTGAGGGTGGGTTCAATGTATTCATTGAGACCAATAGAACCAAACAGAAGCGCAAAAATGCCGTCTTTGTACACAGAATTGATGGACATACCGATGGGCATGAATAGGTATTGAATATACCCCTTGTTTCCGAAGATAATGAAGGAGATGAGATTGATAAAGACCACACAAATGACCACTCCGTAATAGACCCCCATGCTTAGGAATTCATATTGTTCGGATCTATGATAGCGCATTGATGGCTCTATTTGTAGCGGGATTCTGGCTTCCAATCGACAGTTGACCCTCAGGTAGTAAGTGGTTGCGCTAGGAGAAGGGGCGATCGAGAAGCTCCTATAGCGTGTGTCAGCTAAGGGCAGAATCTCGTCTTTCCCCTGATAGAGTGATGCTCTAGTGATATGAGATTCGGGAATGGTGACTATATGAGATTCCGTTGATGCGGGAATTTCTATCCTAAACCAGTAAATGCCATTGGCAGTTCCTTCATAGACAGGCTCTGTATAATCTATCCACTGGTCTTCATGTAGTTGTTTGATCTCATGCAGAGAAGCGTCCTTCTTGAGGTACTGTATCGTATGCGGGTTTGCAAATAATTGGGTAGACAGGAGGATTAAAAACAGCACTAAATGCGATGATTTTAATGGCATTATTTGTAGGGTTAATTATGTCTCGCAAGTATAGTTTCTAAGTAGTAGGAATGAAACACCAAGACTCAAAAATGTCATGGAAAAGAGAGGTTGTTATTGTGAAATAGTAAGAGGTTCTGGTTGGTTCGATGCGAAGGGTATTTGTACTTACCGTTAGAGGATTCCTTTGACCAGTAAAAGTAATGACGCGATAGTCCTGTCTCATTACTAATATCTCATAGTCTTGGTTCTTTTTGATTAGTTTAGTGACATTACTTTAAATTCTACCAGCCTTATGAATATAAAGCGTGCCAACCACTTAAAGACATTACTGATACTTATTATATCATGGTCAGGTTATACTGCGGTTCAAGCCCAATCCATCGATCAAGCGTACTTCGATCTATGGAAGCAAGTCTACCAAGCCGAGCTCAAAGGGCTACCCAGTAGCGCTGCAGTGTGGGTGGATTCTATATACACGCTCTCGGTAGCAGCCAATAACCCCGCTCAGCAAGTCAAAGCTACACTCTACCAGTGTAAGTTCATGCTACTCCTTGATGAGCAGGGGCAGGATGAGCTTTTTATGAAAATGAAACAAGCGATACAAGAGACAGAGGGAGTCCAACAGGCTCTCTTGCATAGCTATATGGCTGAATACTATAACGAATACTTGCGCAACAATCGTTGGTCTATGAGCGATCGCGTAGAGACTGATGTCCTGTCCGAAGATTACCATATATGGACGATCGCTAGGATGCATCAGGTGATCCAGGAGCATCATCGTGCAGCGCTATCGCATAGGGCTAGGCTACAAGAGACACCCATGTCGACCCTGTCGATGTTCGTAGACGAAGAGGAGAACGCAGAGGTACTACGTCCTAGTGCGTATGATTTCATCGCTCAGCGTGCCATCGCGTGTTATTTGCAGGATGACTACTATTTGCCCTCGGCTTGGCGCAAACTGACATCCATCAGTGGTCGGGTGTTTGACCAATCCATCGCCAACAGTGCACCAGAGGATCACCAGACTATGCCCTACAAGGCGCTGCAACTCATGGAGGAGCTTGGTGCTTATCACTTACAGCGAGATCAAATTGGAGCGTATTTGGATGTTGCGCTGCAGCGCTTGACTGTTTTATATGATCAGACTAAGGAAGAGAATAACCGTACCGAAGAGTTTCTAGAAAAGCTCCAGTCTCTACGCCAGCAGTACCAAGACAGTGAGTTCGTGACACTGATTGATTATAGACTGGCCAAGTGGTATTTTGATCAAGGCACAAACTACCACACCAAAGGGCAGTATCCTGAGGCATTTCGAACAGCAAGAACCATCTGTCAGCAAGCTGTTCAGGACTATCCTGAGTCCATTGGTGCCCGACAGTGCGGGCCATTGCTCAACAAAATTGATGCCTTGTCTCTTTCGGTTCAAACAGAAGAATATCTCCCCATTGATCGTAAATCTAAGGTAGCGGTTAGCTATACCAATATTGACTCGCTGCGCCTACGAATCTATGCTGTAGACCAAGATTTTCCATTTGAGATCAGTGGTATGAGCACCCAACTCGTGTGGGATAAGTTAGTGAATAGAAAAGTGCTTCATGAAGAGTCCTTCGCACTGATCAATGATCTAGACTTCAAAGAGCATAGTACAGAGCTCCCACTACCCCAATTAAAAGGAGGATACTATCTGCTCTGGGTAGAAACCCAAGGAGATACCTTACGAAAATCTATGGCCTACGGGCACGTGCAGGTCACTGATCTGTCTCTCGTTCGACTCAATGATAACCGGTTTCAAGTGGTCAACAGGCTGACAGGAGCTCCCGCATCAGGAGCTACAGTTGAGGTTACACCCCAAGCGACCTCAGAGAGCAAGAGTATGCGTTTGTCTACAGATGACCAAGGGATATTCGTGGCTAAGTCCTTTGGTAAGGACTATCAGTTCCACTTTGAGGTGAGCTATCAAGCAGATACTGCACATTTTGATCAGGTCTATATCTCAGAACAGTACCAGACGACCAATGATGGAGAACAGGAGTTGATCGTACGACCAGTTCTCATGACTGACCGTAGCATCTACCGCCCAGGACAGACGATCTACTTCAAGGGGGTATTGATGAAGCAGAAAGGAGAGAAGAAGGAACTGGTCCAAAACGAATGGGTAGACGTCTACCTAGAGGACATCAACTATGAAGAGGTGGGGGAGTACCTCACCCTCAAAACCAATGAATATGGTTCTTTCTCCGGAGAGATTGTTTTGCCCAAAGGCTGTAGTCTAGGAGAATACACCCTCTATGTAGAGGACGGTATAGATGCAGACAGCAAGCTCTACGATGAACAAATGGATGATTTCGAATACATCGAGTATACAATCTCGGTAGAGGAGTACAAGCGTCCACGATTCAAGGTGAGCCTAGATCAACTTGATAGTAGCTGTGTCATCGGAGACAGCATCACAGTGGATGGGGTAGCTACGGCATTTGCGGGCAGTCCTATTTCAGACGCACGGGTAGACTACCGAGTCTCACGGCAATTGAAATATCTGGGATGGTGGGGGCATTCTTACGATTATCAGAGTACTGGTTCATCAGAAGTAGTCGCTACTGGATCGTCTCAAACGGATGCAAAGGGGCAGTTTTCCCTCTCTTTCTTGGCGCAAATGGACGAGGATAGAGATAAGTTGCCTATCGCCAGTTATCAGATCAATGTAGACGTGATAGACATCAACGGAGAAACCCGCAGTGCAACACGCACCGTACAATGTGGCTATCACCAGCATCTGATCAGTATCCTGAGCAATGCACGCTACGATCGCTCCAATGACCAAAACTACCTGCGTATGCATGTCACCGATCTCAACGAACAAGCCAAAGAAGCCATGGTATCGCTGCGTGTGTATAAAGAGCAATTGCCGAATCAGGTGTTGCGTCCTGCACCATGGGCCATCCCGGATCGTCCCATCATGGATAGCCTTACATTTGTGAAATGGTATCCTTATGATTTGTATAGCACTTTTGATAGGAGTCAAAAAGGGGAACTGATGTATAGCACGACACTACAGACTGCACAATCAGATACCGTTAAATTCGGAGACATGAGTACATGGGAGACGGGCAGTTACCTGATCGAGGCAGAGGTCAAAGAAGCCTCTGGACTCCTCGTTAGAGACATTCAGAGAATGACGGTTTTCGATGAAGCGTCCCACCAAGTATCGGATTATCAGCTATTCACCATCGATCTAGACCAAAAAAACTATGAGGCAGGGGAGGAAGTGTCTGTGACCCTAGGTACAGCCGCAGAGGACATGACGGTGAGTCTTCACCTCAAGGTGGGGAACCAAGTCCAAGAGCCCATCCTCGTACCGCTGCATGACGAGATCAAGACCGTCAAAATTAGGCTACCCAAGTCGCTCGAAGGTTCGGTGGACTTGTACTATACTTATGCCTTCCACAACAGTTTTGAGTCTGGCAATGTTGCGATACCTATCCAGACCAAAACCCCTACTAAGTTAGATATCCGTACTGAGTCTTTTCGTGATCGTCTAGTACCGGGAGCAGAGGAGACTTGGAGCTTTTCGATCAGTGGAGTGAATGGTAAAAAGGCCAACGCAGAATTGCTGGCAAGTATGTATGACGTCTCATTAGACGAGTTTCAGCCTCATACTTGGCGCTTTTTTAGTGAGAGTCAGCCCTACAGGTACCATGGCTACTTCTACATACATAGTCCAGGGTTCAATACCAACTACTTGCGCAGCAACAACCTAGTCCGTCAGGTCTATGTGCCATACTACCAAAGGTATCAGGAACTCAAGACCTTTGGCCTAAGCCTCCGAAACCCACAAAATGCCCAAAAGCGCTATCTCGAATCCATCAAAGCCTATGAACAAACTGCAACGAACGATCTCAAGGTGCAGTACGATTCAACCTTAGAGAAGGGGATCATACATGGCTTGGTGACTGGAGAGTCAAACGAAGCGATACCGGGCGCAACGATCGTGATCGTAGGTACCAACAAAGGCACGGTCACCGACATGGAGGGGGTGTTTGAGCTAGCGGTCAAAAAAGGACAAACGATCCAAGTGTCTTTCATAGGCTACCTCCATCAGCAAGTAGAAATAGGAGAGTTTAACCGAATGGAAGTCAGCCTTGTACCCGATGTGTCTCGACTGGAAGAGGTTGTGGTTGTTGGCTATAGTTCTGTAGCAAAGCAATCCCTGACTGGATCGGTAGCTGGTGTAGAGGTCACAGAAGAAATAGTAATCGAAGATATCGTGTTTTCGGAGGCACCAGAAGAGGAAATAGACGGAGCTACTGATCTCATGTTTGACCTAACGAAGGTCAAAATACGAGGAGCATCGAGCCTATCAGGTAGTGCCAATCCTCTCTACATAGTCGATGGCGTGATGGTGGATCAGATGCAACTCTCACCTCAGGATATTCTATCCATGGACGTACTCCAGGGAGATGCAGCGACGAGCCTCTACGGGGCACGTGCCGCGAATGGGATCATACTCATCACCACGCAATCGGGTCAAGACAAGTTGGCCGAGGAGATGGCCCAAGTCAAGGTTAGAACCAATTTGAAAGAAACCGCTTTCTTTTATCCTCATATCACAGCCAATCGCAAGGGCGAGTATAAAGTAGTATTTACCTCACCCGAATCCTTGACGCAGTGGAAGCTGCAGCTCTTGGCACACGACAAGAAACTGCGCCATGGTTTACGCACCTTGCGTGCCATCACCCAAAAGGACCTGATGGTTATCCCAAACCCACCCCGATTTTTGCGAACTGGTGATGAGATTACCCTTCAAAGTAAGATCGTCAATCGAACCACCCAACCTATGGAAGGTAAGGCTAGTCTTCTCCTGATCGATCCCGTCAGTGGTAGTGCTGTAGATCAGCCCTTTGGCAACACTGTCCGGACACAACCCTTTGTGATGGGCCCCAATGAGAGCACCGTGGTGTCTTGGACGATCCAAGTGCCCAAAGATGTGGATGTCGTACAATACAAGATCGTCGCGAAGACGGATGAGTTTTCGGATGGAGAGAGTGACGTGCTGCCTGTTTTGTCCAATCGCCAATTGATTACGGAGACTTTGCCCGTATGGGTCAATGGTCATGAATCACGTAGTTTTGAGCTGACTACACTCAAGAATACAACGTCTACTACACTACAGCATCATCAGCTGTCTTTTGAATTGACCGAAGACCCGGTGTGGTTTGCAATCCAGTCCTTACCTTATTTGATGGAGTTTCCTCATGAGTGCGCCGAGCAGACTTTTGCACGCTACTATGCCAACGAGCTGGGAGCACACATCCTACAGACGAACTCCAGTATTAAAGCGGTTTTTGATGAATGGAAAGCGACAGGGGAAAGTATCAGTAGTCTTTATCAAAACAATGAACTGAAGTCTATCTTGATCGAAGAGAGTCCTTGGCTGTCTGATGCTCAATCCGAAGATGAAAAACACCAACGTATGGCTAGCCTATTCGATGGAATCAAAATGGAAGAAGCGTCTACCCAAGCCCTAGACAGACTCTTTGACATGCAAGAGCACAATGGCGGGTTTCCGTGGTTCGGCGGGGGCCAGACCAACCGCACGATCACACAGCATATCGTTGCGGGGTTTGGGCACTTGGCTGCTATCGGTATCCCTATGCGCAAGGAATGGAACACCTCTCTATCTGCAGCAATAGGCTATATAGAGGATCAGCTACGTCGAGATTATCAACTGTTGCAAAAACAAGCGGGTGATCGTTCGGATTCAGTGGCTCACATGCGCTCCACAGGGGTTGGCTTTCAGCAGATTCAGGCCATGTATGCCCGGAGCTTCTACGATAGCATCAATATGGAACCCAATGCAGATAAGGCTTACCACTATTACCTAGGTCAAGCCGCTGAGCAGTGGCTTGACTATTCCCTCTACCAAAAAGCGATGCTGGCACTAGTGCTATACCGTGACGGTCAGCAGGTCAAGGCTCTGGAGATGGTTGAGTCTATCGCAGAGTTCAGTACCTCTAGTGAGGAGTTTGGCGTGTATTGGAAAGAAAATGTAGACGGGTGGAACTGGTATCAATCGCCTATAGAAACGCAAGCACTCCTCATTGAGCTCTTTGAGACTTTGATGCCTGAGGATGAACGACTGATTGGAATGAGACTGTGGCTGCTCCGTCACAAGCAGACGCAGAGTTGGCCCACTACCAAGGCAACTACAGATGCGATCTATGCCTTGCTACTCAATCAATCCACGATACGCCCCGAAGGCTCTCAAGTGACTGTGTCCATCGGAGGTAAAGTACTAGACAGGAGAGAGGGAATCACTGAACAAGCAGCAGGGCATTATGAGGTCAAGTGGAGTCCTGATGAGATGGATCAAAGTATGGCACAAATAGAATTGAACAATGCAGACTCTACCACGGCTTGGGGAGCGATGTATTGGCAATACTTCGAGGACATAGATGCGGTCCAATCCTCTACCGAGTCTTGGACGATAGATAAGCAGGTACTCTTGAACCAGCAGACACTCAAAGGAACAAGGCTCGTGGCACTGAGCGATTCGGTACAGCTCCATGTAGGTGATCTGCTCACGGTACGATTGGTCGTCAAGACAGATCGCGATGCGGAGTTTGTACACCTCAAGGATCAGAGAGCTTCTGGTTTAGAGCCTGTCGATGTATTGTCAGGCTACCAGTGGCAAGAAGGAATTTCCTATTACCAAATGACTCGTGATACGGGGACACACTTTTTCTTTGATATGCTTAATAAGGGAACCTATGTACTTAGCTATGAGTTGAGAGTTAATCATGCAGGAGTCTATAATGGAGGGATAGCCACGATCCAAAGCATGTACGCTCCGGTGTACGGTGGACACAGTGATAGTCAAAAAATTGAGATTCAAGATTAGGTCAGTTGTTTGTAAGTTGATAGCTAGATATTAAAATTAATTTCAGACCGAGTACAATTCAATCAATTCTTAGTAGACTTGTAATAGTCGATACATGAAAATTTTATTCAGTTATATTCTTCTAGTACTTCTCTGTATACAGGTTCATGCTCAAGTATCCATCGAAAGTATGCTATGCAAAGTCACAAAACCTTTGACTTCAAATCAAAGAATTGAACTGGCCTCACAATTCTCAGCTTGGCAAGCTACCAAAGCTACTTCGTTGAATGCTCCCGCCGAGGTAAAAACCATTCCTTTGGTATTTCATGTAATTAGTCCATCAGTACCGTCAGTGGCTGAAGTTGAAGAAGCAATTGTTCAACTTAACGATGCATATTCCAACAAGGGGCAATTCGAAACCAATGGTGGTGCGGATATGGAAATCATTTTTGATTTAGCAAGAACTGCTCCTGATGGTGGAGCTACCACGGGTATAAACCATATCCCGACGGATTATACTAATATGGATATGGATTTAGAGGATACAGACTTAGTTAATCATTCACACTGGGATCAATCGAAATATTTGAATATTTGGCTAGTCAATAGTATAGAAGGAGAGGCCTTGGCGGACTATACTGGTAGATCTTGGTGGACGCGATCTGGAGTAGGTGGGTATGCCAATGGTGCAGGTGTGGTGGTTACCTCCCTGACTACTAGTTTAGTGGCTCACGAGATAGGTCATTATTTAGGTCTTTTTCATACTTGGGAAGGTAGGAACTGCAAGAATGATGACTGTTTGTTGGATGGGGATATGGTGTGCGACACGCCCCCTGATAAGAGTACTGGGGGCTGTAATGATAACTCATGTCACACCGATACTTTGTCCAATTACAGTAACAATACATTTTTTATTGACACACTCGATATGAGTACCAATTTTATGGATTATTCTTCTTGTCCATTGGATTTCTCTTTGGGTCAGAAAGAGCGCATGCATTTTACCCTTGATAGCAGTTATCCAACTTTATCCGTGACGGGTAGGACGACATCTGTACTACAGTCGCCATGTACAGATGTGAGGCATATTAATTTTTACATGGATCGGCAGTACCCCATCCCTAATGAAGAGGTACTGTTCCAAAGTAATACCATGGGGAACACTACGAACTATCGATGGTTTGTCACACCATCAGATTTTATATGGAAGGAGACAGATCCTAGAGTAGGCTTGGTCTCTACGCTAGCGGATCTTAGATATACATTTCCAAATGAAGGGGACTTCAAAGTAACTGTACAAGCTTGGGATGCCAGTGATAGCACATGCCTTGCTTCTTTTTCTAGATATGTAAGGGTAGGGTGTGGAGTAGATGCAAGGTTTTATCCAGACATACGAGTCATAGCTTCTAAGCAACCCCATGCGCTAATGACAGACTCTGTACGATTCACCAATCGTTCTTACAACGCTACTTCCTACAAATGGACTATCAGTCATCAAAACTTCGATAGTACTAACCCTAGCCTGCCAGACACTACTTCAGATCTGAAGGATCTTCATTTCTATTTTGAAGAACCCGGAGAATATGAAATCTCGTTGACGGCTATCAACGGTGCCTGTGAAGATCAGAGCAATGTCTTTAACCTGAAAGTATTCGATCCCACCATGGAGGGATCACCTTATATAGAGGAAGTTTTATGTAGTAGTGCTGACACGTTGTTGGTTCTTTTTTCTTTGTCCAATAACGGGTATGACACGATTAATGTAGGGACTCCTGTGGCTTTTTATGATCGTGACCCTCGGTATGTAGCTACCGCTAACCTAATGGGGACATATACTTTGCCAGGGTTTATTTATGGAGGGGAGAGCAACCTTTATTCGGCAGTCCTAGCTGGTGATATTACAGCCATCGATGAGTTATTTGTTTCTTTCAATGATACTGGTACAGTAGATCTACCAATACAGTACCCGCCTGATGATCGCAATCAACTCAGTACACAGACCATTTTTCCTCCTTCAGGTTATTCGGAATTGACCTATTCAAATAATGTAAATAGCTACAAGATAGATGTGTCTGGTTTTACACAAGAAAGGGACACTATAGTATGTGATGGACAAGTAATTGGTTTTGATTTTGAAGATATGTTTGACCCGTCATTTTGTAGTGACACTGTTTTTTGGGTATCAGAGCATAAAGGCTACTTGTCTAGTGATCTACAGTTGAACTATCTAGCCAACGAAGATGACTTGATCAATGTCGTGTATCGATCTGTGTCCGGTATGGAGATTTTAGGCATTATCAATGTACGATTGGGTAGGCCATCTTTTGATCTTTCTGACACGGTCTATCGTGTGAGGAGAGGGGAAGGTGTGACGCTCAAAATCGAAGGAGATTCTAGCTATCAATATAACTGGACACCTGAAGAAGGCTTGTCTGATCCGTATGGGATGTCTCCCTTTGCCAGTCCAGAACAAAATACTCGATATACAGTGGAGGCGGTTGATCAATATGGCTGCATTACCTTGGCTAAACAGGTACAGGTATGGGTAGAAACTACTGCCCATCTTCCAAACCTATTTACACCCAATGGAGACCATTCCAATGATCATTTGTTGATCTATGGTCTTGAATCGATTATCGATGTATCCTTTAAAATATGGACTAAAAATGGAGTGGTTGTTTTTGCTTCTAATGATTTAGTTACTTTGACAAAGTATGGATGGGATGGTAAATACAGGGGTAAGCCTCTTCCATCTGGGGTGTTCTTTTGGGGGGTAAGCGGTACGTATGAAGACGGGAACCCCATCTATTTAAATGGTGTAGAATCAGGAGTTATTCACTTGGCCAGATGATACAATTCAAAACTTTACTCATTCTTTTTTTAACTTTAATAGTATTTCATGCGATGGGGCAGTTGGATAACTTCTCCCTATACCAGTTTGCCCCTTTTAGAGTAAATCCCGCCTATATTGCCTCTGATAACAATGTACAAGTCAGTCTACTGCATCGCAACCAGCAGAGTATGCCAGATGTGGAGATCAATAGCTCGTACCTGAGTGTTAAATACCCGTTTCCACGACGAAAAGTTCGCTGGTCTTCCATTGCTTTAGAGGTATCAGATCACAACGAAGGTTTGGAAGGTATCTTCAAGACCAATTCGGTAAGTGTGGGCTATGGACTCAATATTCCCTTGAGCAGGTATTCTTTCATGAGTACGGGTGTCTCCATGGATTATTTCCATAGAGGAATCCAAACTGGAAAACTAACTACAGGGAGCCAATATGTTGATGATTTTGGTTTTGACCCGTCTTTGAGTTTGGGTGAGTACGAGTCGCTGTTTAATACCAATTACCTAACGGTCAACTGGGGCATACACTGGCAGTCTAATGACAAAAGAAGAGGACTAAAAGATCAAGCTGGAGTGGCTTTCTACAATATTACTCGTGCATCAGAGACGTCTAGCTCGCTAGATAATTCTAAGCTACCTGTTTTGATCGTGTTTGAGGGAACTAAGCGCATCTATCAAAATCGGCAAGTGGGGTTTTTCCTTGACATGATGCTCCGGCACGCCAGTCCCCAAACACTATGGAGCGTAGGAGGTACTGGCGTTTATAACTTGGAGCGGATGAGGCGTGATTTGCGTGGACACACCTTGGCAACCTCTTTGAAGTATATCTATCGCAGAGGATTGATGGTGGGTGTCACATGGGACAGCCCTAGTTTTGCTGTCGGAGCAAGTTACGAACTGCCTCTTAGTTCTGGGGTTGGATACAACAGTGTGTTTGAACTGGGAATATCCTTGAAGAAACCTCTTCGGTATAAATCTAAAAGAGGAAACAAAGCAAAGCCACCGAGATATCGTCCTCCACTGCCTAAACCCTCTAGTACAGAATACGACACACTTATCAATGATACTACCAAATCTGAAGATGTGGCTATTGACTCTAGTAGTATGAATACGCCGTACATGCCTGAAGTGGACACCTCAGAGCTGGTGATACTACATCCAGAATTTGAGTTTGGGAGTACTGAACCTATTTTGAGTCCAGAGGTGAGAGACTTTTTGGTACAAGTGGTGGTGGAACTCAATAGCAATCCTATGTTGAATCTGGAGATTATAGGACATACAGATGATACAGGATCGAACCCCTTCAATCATAGGCTCTCAGTGAAACGAGCCAGATCTATTTATGAACTCCTAGAAAAACTGGGAGCCGACCCTTGGCAGATGGCATATAAGGGAAAGGGAGAGACACAACCCTTAGTGGAGAATACCGACGATGAGTCAAGAGCACAAAATAGACGTGTAGAGATTAAGTTTTCAATGGAAGAGTAATTGGCTGTTGACTTATGGTTTTTTTGTTTAAAGTCTAGTGTCTATTGGCTCCCATAGTCTTGGTTCTTTTTGATTAGTTTAGTATTCATATTACATTAACCTTGGTGCTATGATTACGCTTACTGGTTACTCCAAGACGCTACTGATTTTCCTTGTTTTATGACTAGCGAGTATATCGAGATCTGGAAATAATAAAGGCGACCCCAGAGGAGTCGCCTTTGCATGTGCGGTAGCACACGCGCCTTAGTTCACCTTCACTACTTTTCTCACTGCTCGTTCTTGCCCTTGGCTAATTTCCACCAGATAGGTGCCATTCTCCAGATCTCCGATATTCAGTTTTTGATGGCTCAGGGTCACTTGTTTTACGAGTTTTCCGTCCAAGGAGAACATTTTCACCGCACTGTGCTCTGCTCCCGTGATCACCAATTCGTGGACCGCTGGATTGGGGTAGATGCGTATAGCCGTGTCAAAAGTGGTTACGTCTGTTATGACTTGTACCTCAAACGTTATGCTTTCAGATGCCGCGTTGTGATTGATGTCTCCTGCCTGTGTCACAGTGAGTGTCACGGTACCATGGGTGCCATGGAGGCTAATGGTCGTCCCAGTGATGGTCGCAGGGCCAGAGATGTCATAGGTGAGCGTCAAGCCAGAGGTCATAGATGCCACCACGTCAAAGTCTACATCCGTTGGCGCCTTGTCATCAATCTGATCTATACTGATAACCTGGTCTACCTTGTTGATTGTCAAGGTACCATCCTGTAGCGAAATGTCGTAATTATCTGAAGCACCACCTGAAAGCGTGATAGGGTAAGTTCCCGCATCACTGGTGTTGTTTGTTGTTGTGGTAATGGTTGGTTCAGATAATAAATCATTTCCGCTTTCGCCATTTACTAACCCCGCGTAAGTAAATGTTAATATAAGTGATGGACAGGTCATCTGCTGTGACGCTCAATGGAGCTTTGCTTACCACAAAACTCTGCTGGGCTACAGCTGCGAGGAAGTCTGTATCGCCGGCTTGAGTCGCTTCGACTACTACCGTGCCAGTGCCTGTAATCGATAGTGTACTTCCATTCAGTACGGCAGGGCCTGATATCACATGGAAGTCCACCGATAATCCAGAGGATGCCGTGGCAGTCATGCTTTGATCAAGTGCCCCGTAGGTCAAATCAGGAATGTCAGTAACACACAATGGTCTGAGCTTGCTTTTCTACTACATCGAAACGAATCGCGTCTGACACCGCATGGTAGTTGCTATTCCCTGTTTGGCTTACCGTCACTTCTACAGTGCCTAACCATCTATAGTAACTACATTTCCCGATAGGGTGGCAGGACCTGTCACGGCATAGTCCAAGGCTAATCCACTATCGACCGATGCAACGATGTTGAAATTTGAATCCCCAAACACTTTGTCCGCTATACCAGTAAAGGTTACGTTCTGTTGCTCTTTTTCAGAAATAGTGACGGTTGCAGTACTCGTATTGTTATTGCTATTGGCGTCTGTTACAGTCAAGATTACGGTGTTTTGCCCAGATCATTGATATCAAAAGTGGTTACATCCAGACTAAGTATTAGGTTAGATACAGCTGTGCAATTATCACTGGATCCATTGTCAATATCCGCAGGAGTAATAGATGCATTTCCACTTCCATCTAACACGATTGTAATATTTTGTGTATTAACTGTTGGTTCTGTTATATCTACTACCGTCACATCGGCTGTTTCTGTGGTGGTGTTTCCACTGAGATCAGTAACTGAAAGGGCTACTTGACTGGTCGTGCCGATGTCCGTACAATCGAAGGATGTCACATCAAGGCTCATGACTAGATCATTAACTGTAGTGCAATCGTCCGTTGACTCAATATCTATTTTTATGTCCTTAAAATGTAGATCTAAATTTAAGTAGTTATGCAATTCTGATTTTGCATTGGTTGGACCCAATAAGAGTACATGATCGTAGTTCAAAATCTGCTCGGAGATTTCCTTGTAATAGGCTTGATGCATTTGTTGTCGTTTGTTGTGCATGCCCTTTTCACTTCTAGTCAATGCTTCTTCTTTTGTATCAAAATTGAATTGAGATGCGATAGAGTGATCGTTTTTCTTGGTATCTATATCTATCAAGTCAGCAGAGGAATGATCCATCCATATGCCTAAGTTCTTTTGTGTGTTCATGTGTGTTCAGTTTTTAATACTTGGCCTTTTCATATCACTGGCTTAGTGATTTTGTAGACGCCCTAAAATGGTTTCTAAAGATGATTTGAGTTTGTCGATCGCACCATTTACAGCCAATTCGATCGTGTTGGCCTGACAAGTGACGGCTATCGGTTGCCTGCCTTCGATTCTGGCTTCCAGTTTACATTGCATGTCATGCAAGCCTTCTTTTTTACCATTTTCATCTGAGAGATGCACTTCAATTCTTGTAATATGAGATTGAAATCTTTTTAGTGCTTCGGCTATAATGGACGTAAAGTGATTTTCATTTCTCTCATCTCCATTGATAGTTTTATCGGTATTGAATTGAATTTTCATATCTTCTATATTCGTTTAATTAGTCTTTTCTTACCTTATATTTTCCTGATGATCACCAACTATGATCTAGGAATCTCTACTGTTCCCTGATGCGTTTTGGCATACTTGTCTACAAGATCCACCAAAGAGTCATAGTAACTTTCAAGGTTTTTAACTATCACTGCTTCGTTTTTAGCATCGTTTAGAGGCATTTCAATGATGTATTTAGATAGCTCAGGAAATTCACGGTGAATCTTGGTTATGATGATCATTATATCCTCTTTCGGCTCTATTTGGGTTTTCATATATCTAATTTGTTTCATTTGAATATTTGATGACTTCATAGAATTTCTTTGCAATATCGACATTCACTCATAGCAGCTTCTTCTCTGTATTCACGAATTCTCACTCTTCCAATTTCTTCTTCGTACTGATCCCAAATGGTAGGTAGAGTGGACAGATTTGAAAGAAACTTGTGGCGATTAGAATGCCTATGACTAGTAATAATATCAAAGCCAACGTACCTGTGATCACATTGATCAGGTACAATACAGCGATACTGACAGCCATCAGTAATCTGATATTTCGGTCTGCTCTTCCCATGTTCTTTTTCATTTCAGTGTTAGTTATTTCTTGGTGGAATATTTACTTGTTCTTGGGTTAGTTTTTTGGTAAAGAAGAACCCATCATAACAAGTGATATATACCACTGTTGTATGTTCTTCTATAGTTTTCATTGGCATCTACTCAGAATTTTTCAATCAAATTTTATTCGTGGTTGACGCATTTAGTTCCATTCAGAACTAGAAGACAAAGATCCCCATACTAGAGGTCGGATGTGTTATACAATAAGGAAGAGGATTTGCATATATCCCACTTATTGAGAACTAATTGATCCATTTCGACTGTGAGTGTTAAGATTCTTTTCATGATATGGTTCAATTTTTAACAATCCATTTCTTGGCTTGGGACAGTTCGGAATCTCTAAAAAGCTTGATGTCCGCTTTGACCAAATGGCTAAAAAACATCACGAAGGAATTGACCATTTCGTGATCCGAAACCAAGGCGATTCGTTCCCACTCTGTTAGATGTTTCATTCCTAACTTAGCATCGTCCCACAGCGCACTCAATTCAAATCCTGTAAAGTCACTCTTCAGGTGGTACAACATCCTGATTCTGTGGTGCGATTTTAGTTTTTCTTCCAGAGCAGGAATCAAAATCTTTTCGTAATCTTCTCCCGTAATTTTTTTCAGCCGCTAAAACTCCCAGTACATTGTCTGGAAGGTCTCTCATTAATCTGATCATCGTGGTAATTTTTAGAGTTAGTGTGAAGTTTAATGCTATTATCAATCGTACTTTTCAAGCGTCAATCTGGCCAGCAAATAGCTGATTGTCGATTCTGCTCCTTGGTTGAGATTGACATGATACTCCTCCAACCCATCATAACACCCACTGGTACATGGATTATATATGATTTGGTGGAGATGGTTTTCGCCCAAAAACCAATTGAATGCTGTCCTCATCTGAGTCAGGTAGTTGACATCATGGTACTCATCATAAAAGGTCTCTAATGCCAATACAGTGTAGGCAATTTCGATCGGTTGCTCTCCAAATTTCTTTTTAACCTGGCCCTCGTAATGTCTGCCAATGTTGGAAATCACAGAGAACTGACCATCTACCTGAGTAGTTGACAAAAGAAAGTCAAGAGACTCTTTGGCTGTCTCTTTGTATAGATCACTATTGGTGCATTTGGCAGCCAGTAGCATGGCCTCTGGCAATACGGCATTGGCATAGGTCAAGTAGGGTTCGTACCATTTCCAGTTTTCATTAGATACGCCACGGTATTTTGAAATGAGATTGTCTGCCAGTTTGGTGATGAGCTCCAGTGTTTCTGGATCCTTCTTCAATTGGTAATGGTAATAAAGCCCTTTGATACAGAAGGCAATGGCTCTTGGAGAGTGCAGCTTATTGATCAGAGGGAGTGATTTTTGGAAGGCTTCCTCTACTTTGGCTTGTAAATGTAGACTGATGATGTGTCTTAAAGAAAGAAACTCTCCTAAGGCCCAAATCGCCCTGCCATTGGCATCTTCTAGATTTTCGCCTTTGTTTTGATCAGAAAACTCTTGTTCGATAGTTACATAATTCAAAAAGGTGCCATCGTGTCGCTGACAAAAAAGAATAAACTCTAAATAGGTGTTGATCAAATGCAAATCATCAAAGTTGCCTGTCAATCCAAAGTTCTTGGTCAACGCAATCAAAGCTCTGGCATTGTCATCAATGGTGTATCCTGTAGTAATATCTGGCTCAGCGACTTTTGAGAATTGAAGCATCCCAAATTCAGTGGTCATTCTTTTGACATGCTCTGTGGAGATCAACGGGTATCTGTAATTGGGTTCGAATTTATCTGCTTGCAATACTGATTTGGCCAGTTCCATGTGAGAAATAGCGGAGTTCTGCCAAGCAGTTGGACTGATCTTGTGCAAGGCATTCATGCGCATATCGGCCATCATGTTTGGATTGGACAGCATCAGAATGGCTGCTTCGGCCAATTGTTTTGAATTCTGAAAATCAAAGTTAATCCCAGCTCCATCCAAGAGCTCCAAGGCATGTGGAATAGGAGTGGAGATAACCGGACAGCCGGCTGACATGGCATATGCCAAAGTCCCGCTTACCGCTTGTTCTGGATCCTTAGAAGTGAATAGATAGATGTCTGTACGTTCGAGGTATTCTAGTAGGATGGGGAGAGAAAGGTATTTGTTGACAAACAGGACATGCTTTTCTATTTTCAGTTCCTGAACTTTCTCTTGTAGAAATTCTCGGTACTTTTCACCTTCATATTCCAGTACCTCTGGATGGGTTTTGCCGATGATCAGATAAAGTACGCTGGGGAAATGGTCAATGACTTGTGGCAATGCTTCTATTGCCGTTTCGATGCATTTCCCCTCACTTATGAGTCCAAAAGTGGCCAAAATGGTGTTTTCAGGGAAGGGCACATCTTCTCGTTTGACTTGTTTGTGTGGGTGGATCAGATGTGTGCCATGAGGGATTACATTGATTTTGTCTCCAGATATTTGATAGGCTGATTTTAGGATCTCCGCAGAGAGCTTGGTCATCACGATGACTTGACTTGATAGCTCGGTAATCTGTTGTACTACTGCTTTTCTCTCAGGGGAGGGATAGGCCAAAATGGTATGAAATGTCGTGATGACCGGTGCATTGAGCCTTTCTAATAGATCCACGAGATGCTCTCCTAACTCACCACCATACAGCCCAAATTCATGTTGCAGATATATGATCTTGATGTTTTTGTCAAGATTAATGGTTTCTGCCAATCGGATGTAATCTTCTTTAATCCATGTTTTTAATACATGATTTACCTTGTTGGGGTAGTCCAAATAGACATCTTTGTTTTGCAGTGCACAAACCCTCACCTTAAATCCGCCTGAGAATTTATCCTCTAAGGCATGTATTAAATCTTGGCTATAGGTGGCTATCCCACATTTCCTAGGCGGGAATGAAGAGATAACAAGTATTTCATTATGGCTCATATCTGATGATTGAGTAACTCGGTGATCAATTCGGTCAAGCTGACTGATGCGACGGCTATTCGTGTGTCTGCCGCACCATAGTAGATGTACAATTTGTCATCAAAGAGGGCTGTACCCGTAGGGAAAACCACACTATTTACTTCTCCTTTTAATTCCCACGATACATCAGGTTGAAACAAAGGGTAGGGAAGTCTAGCCAACTCAATGGTTGGGTCATTCAAATCCAACAAAGAAGTACAGGCACAATAGACATATCCCTCAACTGAATCACGTACTCCATGATAGATGACCAACCAACCTGCCTCTGTCTCGATAGGTGGGCAACCTCCGCCTACATAACTGATCTCATGTTCGTATTTGGGAGTTATCAGAATATGTTGGTCAAACTGCATGAGATAATCTTGCCAGTAAGCTTTGGTCAAACCACCGATGTTTTCGACCGATGCTATCTGAATATCTGGTTTGATACGATGGAAGAAAAAGAATCTTCCATTGATCTTCCTAGGGAAGAAAACCACGTTTTTATCCGATAGCAGGATCTTTTTTCTATTTCTACTATCCACATTGTTTTGGAGGTGTAGGCGCTTGTATTTTTCGTTGAGATGCAGGTTGCATTCGGCCATGCGATGAAAATCCTCATAGGTGAACTGTGGCACTATGATGCCTTGTCTATCAAAATTGACCAGATCAGCAGAAGTCGCAAGGCAACCCATGGCATTGACCCCATCATAGGCTGTAAAGCTCATGTAATAGAGATCATCTATTTTGACAATTCTTGGGTCTTCGATGCCTTGCGATTCATATTCTAGATGTGGTGCTAATAAGGGCGTCTCATTGCGCTGCAATACCTCAAGAGGCCCATTAAGCTTACAATAGCCTATCGTAGAATGGTTGCCCTTACGCACAGCACGATAAAAAACATGGACCGTATCGCCTTCCTGAATGACCGCAGGATTTAAGACGCCTTCGTTTTCAAATTCAAAGTCCGTTTTGTCAAGGAGAACACCTTCTTTCTTTAATGTAAACATGAAAATATGATCTATGTGTGTAGAATAAACTCTTGTTACAGGACTACTGAGGATCCCGTTTTTTTGATGAAATCTGGCCATTGACGATGAGGTTTATTTCGATGGAAATACCCACTATGAATAGCACCTTGTATTGACTATGCTATGTTTCAGGCTCATAAAATTGAAGCCTGTTCTTGATTTTGTTTACTTCTTGTTGGAGTGTGTATATGTTATGAAGTAGATGACTGATACTTTCTATTCCTTCCACATTGATATCAAGTTTGTAATGAAAGTCAATGTACTTTTCCAAATAGGGAAGTTGTTTGTGATCTATAAACAAGGCATCATTAATCGTGATCAATTCGATCAATCCCGTCCGATGTAGGGAATGAATGAAGGAGGTAGCAATGTTATGATGAGTACAAATCTCCTCTAGTGCAATTAAATCTTCTCGTGGCATGATCCCTGTTTTTAAGCCTTGGATAATTCAGTAAATAATTCCTTCTGTTTGTCTGTAAGACCCGTCGGGATCTTGATGTCATAGGATAAAAATAAATCACCATACGCAGCTTCCTTTTTGTAAACAGGAAAGCCTTTTCCTTTCAGTTTGACCTTTTCCCCATTCTGGGTTTCAGGCTTCACTTTCAATTTTACTCTGCCGTCCAGCGTATCTATCATCAGTTCACCACCTAGGATAGCTGTGTACAAATCCAGTGTTTTGGTGGTATATAGATCATTGCCTAGGCGTTTGAAGTCAGGATGACTCGCAATAGAAAAGCTAATGTATAAGTCGCCATTGGGACCTCCGTTGATTCCAGCACCACCATGATTCTTGATTTTGATGGTTTGCCCATTTTCGATGCCCGCGGGAATGGTGATTCTTATGGTTTTCCTATTTACAGTTAAGTTCTGTTGATGTGTTTTGTATGCATCTATCAGTGATAGCTGCAGGGTTGTTTGGAAGTCTTCACCTCTATATTTGACTTGTCGTCCTTGTCCAGATGCAGCTCCTCCAAACATGGATTCAAAGAAATCAGAATAGTCACCTCGGTTTTGTGAGGTGCTATTTTGTCTTTGATTGGCTGACTGAGTTCGTTTGGCTTTTTCAAATTCATCAGCGTGTTCCCAATCTTTTCCGTACTGGTCGTATTTCTTGCGTTTATCCAGATCACTCAAAACGCTATTGGCTTCATTGATTTGCTGGAAATTTAACTTTGCGTCTGCATTGTTGGGATTCAAATCAGGGTGAAACTTCCTGGCTAACTTTCGATAGGCCTTTTTGATGTCATCCTGTGTGGCTTTCTGATCGATCCCCAGCGTTTTATAATAATCTATGAACATGGTACAAGTAGGATGGGTTTATTATTTGACCAACAAAATCAGTGTTGAACCGCTAGACTCAACACTGATTGTATGGCAAAGGTTAGGCTGGTTTCTAGCCTTGTATTTGGTTGTCATTGACATCACCCACACCGATAAAAGGTATAGCACCAGCACCTGTTACTTGAGGTAAAATTCCATTCCACTTTTCTATGGCTTGGAGGTTTGCCTCGATCTTTCTGAGCTCAATGAGGTCTGGTGAAATATTCATTTTCTGTAAACGCAGTGCCTCTGCTTCTGCTGTGGCAGCAGCAATGGTTTGTTCTGCTTCTACTCTGATTCTATCCAGATCTCTCTTTGCTTTTAAGGCATTTTGCTCAGCAGTTTGTTTGGCTTCAATCGCTTCAGTAAAAGTGGCAGAAAATCTAAAATTGATAATCGAAAATGCATCTACTGATATGTTGGAAGCTAGTAATCTTTGTTTGAGTGACTCCTGCATCTCTGTACTCACTGCCGGTCTTTTTGTAATCAACTCTTCAGCAGTATACCTGGCTGACACAGCTTTCATGACTTCTTGAATGGCAGGGTCAATGATCCGTTCTTTGTATTGTACGCCAATCGTTTGATACACAAGATTGGCTTTTTCGGGTATGATGTGATAATTGAGTGCTATAGATAAATCTACATCCTGGAGGTCAGAGGATGAAGATTCTGCATCAGTATTGGCTTTTTGAATTTTTACATCCATTACGTTTACTGTTTGTACTACAGGTATTTTGAAGTGGATGCCTTCACCCAATACAACATCTTGTACTGCACCAAAATTCTGTAAAACCCCTCTTTCTCCAGCACCTATTTGAACCCATGGTTTAAATATGAAGAGTACGATGATTACACCTGCTACTATCAATAAGCTCTTCCATTGACCCATTGTTAATAAGCCCTTTATTTCGTTCATATTCTTATTTTCCATATCCTTCGTTATTTACATTGTTCCACCGCTCTAGTGTTACTTCAAAAGAGGAGTGAATTACCTATAACTCACTTTAAGTTTGTTTTCTAAAAAAATGGGTAGGGTTTTGAGTTCCTGCCCACAACATTGGTTCCCATGTAGTCATATCATCTATTAAATGATGCGATGTGAATGAAGAACCCAACATGTTTTTCATTAGTTTGATAAGATTATTTTCAATGCCTTTTCTTTGGCAGCATTACCAAAGACCTCATAGGCTTCCAATATTTCGTCCAGTTTGAATCGGTGGGTGATTAGCTCTTCCGGTTTGATTTTTCCTGACTCCACTGTTTTCATCAGCATAGGTGTCGTATTGGTATTGACCAGTCCCATGGTGAGGGTGATATTTCTAATCCACAAGTCTTGAATCTGCAAGTCTACACTGTGACCGTGCACCCCGATATTGGCCACATGTCCGCCTGGTCGAACGATCCCTTGACAGATGTCAAAGGTCGCAGGAGCACCTACTGCTTCGATAGCTACGTCTACACCATCTTTGGTCTCTGACATGATCTTTTTGATGGCATCTTCTTCTCCCGAATTGATGGTATGAGTAGCCCCCAATTTCTTAGCCAGCTGCAGACGATTGGCGTCCAGATCTACCATATATATTTTGGCAGGGGAATAGAATTGAGCAGTGAGTAGTGCTGACATTCCAATCGGTCCAGCTCCTATGATCGCGATTGTATCACCTGGTTTTACACAACCATTGATTACACCCATCTCATGACCCGTAGGCAGGATATCACTCAGCATGACAGCCGCTTCTTCGTCTACTCCTTCGGGTACGGCATACAGGCTATTGTCTGCATGGGGTATGCGTACATGCTCAGCTTGTGTACCATTGATGAGGTTGCCCAAGATCCAGCCACCGTCTTCACAGTGTCCATACATTTGCTTTTTACAATACTCGCAAGTACCGTCAGAAGTAATACAAGAAATAATGACATGATCACCCTTCTTGAATTTACTAACTGAGGTTCCTACACTTTCGACTATACCGATACCTTCATGACCTAGTGTAGTACCAGGCTTTACAGAGGGAGTCTTGCCGTGTAGGATGCCTAAATCTGTTCCACATATCGTAGTTTTGATTATTTTGAGGAGGGCATCTGTTGGTTTGCCAATTTTTGGCTTAGGCACCTTTTTCCACTCTATCTTGCTTGGGCCGTTATAGACCAGTCCTTTCATTGTGGTTTTGTTGGCTGTAGAAACGCCGTTTGAAGGAGTTTTTTCGGTAGGGATAACTGTAGTTGACATCTTCATTTTCTTTAAATGAATAACTAATTTGCTATGATGTAAAGGTCGCTCGCTCTGACATCGGATGCGTTACACATGAATCAAGAAGGATTACATATATCCCATGTTGAGTAATTAGATATTAGCAACTAGATTTTAGACAAAAAGCCATCCTTCGATATGAAGGATGGCTTTTTGTCATTGAAATAATTTGAATGTAATTACGGTTTTGTTACCGTATTGGCATCTAGGATAACAGCTGTCTGCGCGAGGGCACGCCCATTCAGTGTTGTCCCAGTTTGTAGGGTAATCCCTGTCATAGACAGGATGACATCTTCGAAATGTGATATCGTACCTAACACTAATTCACCAGCCACTTGCCAGAAGATGTTTTTGGCTTGCGCACTACCGCTGTAGTCAAGTTGGTGTTGGTAGGAGGTGTCATATCTGCTGCATATACTTCACCTGTTATTTGCGGTGAAGTGGCATAGCCTGTACCGTCTTCCATTTCTACATCCAAAAGTAGGAGGTCAGGTTTGTTCGCCTTGAGGCAGGCAATCCCTGACTGTACTCCGTCTGCTTCACCGACTACTTCTGCCTAAGGAGCATACATTGATAATAAGGTCTTTAGATTGGACATCATTGTTATCTACCAGAACTACGCGCATAATTGTTTTTTCACTAGCTTATTTAAATGTAACTGAAAGGAACCTTCAATTCTACTCTCGTACCCTCAATTTCTCCTTGGTCATTTTTGATGTCGCCCAGTACCAATTGGATTTTGGTTTTCAGGGATTTGTTGAAGAGGGTCATTCGCTCCTGAATGATGGTAGAAGCCAGTGAATTATGTCCTGAATGGGTCTTCTTGATGAGTCCTTTTCCGTTGTCCGTGATTTCTATCGCAATGTGCTCGTCATATTTTTTGAACCGAAGGTCGATCTGTCCTCCATTCTTTTTGTCTGCTATGCCGTGTTCGATGGCATTTTCAACAAAGGGCTGTACGAACATCGGAGGGATGGTGTCGGTCTCAGGATCTACCGCCTCATCAATCTCAATACTGTATGCAAAGGCATCATTTAGGCGCATTTTGTGTATGTCGAGATAGTTGGTGATCAGTTCTACTTCAGAGGCCAGAGGTATGAACTCTTGTCTCGAACTCTCCAAAATCTCTCGCATGAGTTTGGAGAACTTGGTGAGGTACATTGCGGCTGTTGGCCCGTCATTTTTCAACATGAAATTCTGAATGGCCATCAGTGCATTGAAGATGAAATGAGGATTGAGCTGGGAGCGAAGGAAGCGCTGTTCTAGCTCGGTTTGTGCGCGTTCCTTCTTGAGTGACCGCTCTCGGTATACAAAGTAGGCAATGACGATCACCAGGGTGAAAACGACCAAGCCAATAAGGATTGCAAGGTTTTTTTGTTTCAATTCCAGCGCTTGAATAGCCGCCTGCTGAGAGAGCGTGGCTATTTCTGCTTCTTTTTTTTCTGTTTCGTATTTGATCGCCATATCCTCGATCGCCTTTACTTTTTCGGAATTGAGCAGACTGTCCTTATAGCTGTGATACCGCTTGAAATCTTCCAGTGCTGCTATAGCATTGTTTCGGTGCTGATGAATCATCGATAGGGTGTAGTAGAGGCTGGCCAGTTGCTCTTTTTCTCCTAGTTGCTGAGCCAGGTTGAGGGCTTTGGAGATCAATATTTCAGATTCATGGTATCGCTCCATCATGTTTAGAAACTCGATTTCAGATACGGATTGGAGGAGCACCTCATTTTTGACATCCTTGGAGAGATAGTATGATTTGACCTCTCTGATTACGGCCAGTGCTTCAGGCAATTTGCCTTGTTTGGCAAGGGCTTTGGCCTGCACAGACATGCCTTTGTGTACCCCAAAACTCGAGCCTAGTCTTTGGGCCGAGCGGATCACCGTATCGGCATAGACCATTCCCAAAGAATCATTTCCTTGCTTGATCCGAAGCTCAGCAATCTGAAAAGCACTCTGCATGATGACAGGCTCTATGCTATGCTTCTGCGCCATGTCGTAGGCCTTCATGGCGCTTTCTAGCGTCTTGTCATCATTTTTGAGATGCGCGTACACACCTGATATGTTGAGATGAGAGATCGCAATGCCTTCCGTATTGTCTCTGGCTTCTTCAGCCTTTAGCCCTTTGATTTGAGCCTCTAGTGCCAAATCAAAATCACCCAACCGGAGGTAGCAATTCCCCATATTGTTATAAATGTTGGCTTCTCCTTTGAGATCTCCTTGATTCAGTGTCAAATTTTCATCATAGATTTCAAGTGCTTGCTTATCATCTCCGCTTTTTGAGTAGTAGACGGCCGTCATGTTGTTGCCAGCGATGATGCCTGATCTGATGCCTTTTGCTTGAGCGAACTGCAACATTTCTTCAGCTGCTGCCTTTACCGAGTCGGGAGTTTGGTAGAGCGACTTTTTCCATCGTCCACGGATTTCCTCCATTGTCAATGAATCTTGAGAGGAGGTGATCGGTTCCAGTTGTGCGCTTTGTTTTTGGGAACAAGACAAGGAGAATATGGCTAGGGTGAATAAGGTAAAAAGGGCTTTGCTCATTGTATGCAGAATTTTGTAGTACCAGAGGCAGTGAGGCAAGACGTGCTACCTCTTGCTGGGTCTGAGATCCATTACATCTTGTCAGTTGACAGGATTCAATCGGTTGATAAACCTATGTGGAGGTCAAGCAATCTTCCATTTGCATGGGGAATGCGGCGATCACTTGATCGGGAAATACTCCCTGTCAGTGTTTGCTGAAAAAGCAAAGAGCTAGAATAGTTCATAGGTAATAATTGGTTGAAGTAACGATGCTACAGGTGACGTCCTAAGCTTTGATTAAGTCAGAAAGATAGCCCAATCGAGTTAAAGCACAAAGGCTTATTTATCCATCTTGGATGAGTAAGGGGTATTGTAGGAAGAGTGTTCACTTGGGTAAGCTACAACCTGAGTTCGGTTTTAAATTTCATTAAAACCTTTTCTGTAATGCTACAATCCTACTTTGTCTTCAAGTCAGACAAGCCATGCTTCCGGCAGGTAAACGCTTCTTTTTCATTGCCAAAAAAGGAAGCAAAAGGGCCAGAAAGTCATAAACTCGCTATCGCTCAAACAGTATAATTTTCAAAACACTGAATAAAGCAGATAATAGATGATTTATAGTGATTATTAATCGAACTCAGATCTACAGCTTTTTGGGTCGAGCGTCTTTTGGCTTGAGTATGCTCACGAGTCAGGCGGGCCACTACTGGGTTTAGACAAACTATAAGGTTTGCTTAGATCTTGTAACTCTTGTTTCTCCAAATCAGAAAGCCTGTGACGGGTAGGCTGGCGATGATCAGGCAGGCGAGGAAGGCGAGGATCTTGGTGGGTAGGCCGCCTATGCTACCGACGTGTATGTCGTAGTTCATGTTGCTGTAGTGTTCGCCGTTGGTGAGGTCTTCTCTGGTGTCTGTTTGGAGTAGGCCTCCAGTTTGGCCGTCGTAGTAGTGTACCACGCGGTGGTAGTAGACATCTTTAGACATGTAGGCTCTTACGACATAGGGGAATTCTGGTTTTCGGGGTAGTTTGACTACATAGGAGTCTGCGTTGGGCGTTTTGAGGAGGGATGCTTGGAAGGCAATATCGATCGGTTGCATGTCGGAGCTGGGGATCACCTCGGCGGTTGTGGGAAACGGACGCTTGATGGTTTGGCCACCGTTGGCGATCCATCGGAGGCTGTCACTCACGAAGTGAAAGGAGTAAAAGAGCCCAGAGATGGATATGATCAAGGCCAATGCGATGATGTAGAAGCCCAAGACGGCATGGAGGTCAAAGTTTTTTCTTTTCCATCCGAATTCAGGTTTCCAGAGGAAGGTCAATCGTTTTTTGCGTACTGTTTTGTTGTTGGGCCACCAGAGTATGAGACCCGAGACGATAAGCAGTACAAAGCCCAGTACGCCCCACGCCACGATCGTACCTCCAAGGCTGTAGTTGAGTAGGAGGGTCATGTGTAGCCACATGATCATGTTGAAAAACTCCCATTTGGTGTTTTCTACTTTTAGGACTTTTCCGGTGTAGGGGTTGAGGTAGACTGTTTTGTAAGTCTCCATATAGTCGTGATAAAACAGCGCATCGGGGTTGAGCTTGCGAAAAGTGAAGGCGATGGAGGATTTGGGGTCGTTGGTTATGAAAAAGCGCAGCAGAGAAGCGTCTTTTTCTTCGATGGCTTCTTGCGCTAGGGCTTGCAGTTCGCTAGCAGGCATGTAGGCTACTCCTGGTTCTCCAGGTATTCGGTGTTTGTCCGCATCCACCCATTCGGTGATCTCACCCGAAAAAACATAGATCGCTCCTGTGACTCCTTCGATGAAGACGACAAGACCTGTGAGCAGACCGATCCAGAGGTGGAGTTGGAGGATGAGTTTTTTGAGTGGTTTTTTCATAGGTAGGAGTACTGACAGTTTATGAACCAAACAAATCACACAGCTCGTGATGAGCCGTGTGATTACAATCAGTGGTTTGGAATAGGTTGTTTTAAATCTGGTTGCTTAGAAGTTTCTAAACAGCGCATTGACAAATACATTGCTACCGTCAAGTTTAGCTCCTTTTGTGAATCCATCTGCCCCACCGCCTCTGTTGATTTCGTAGATGTTGGCGTCTCCTCCAGTCATACTTACAGGAATGTAGAATTTACCGTCAGTGACACAATCCAAAGAGAAGATATTGACAAAAGATGCTTTTGGTAAGTTCAACTCCGTCACCGACTTGGTTTCCAAGTTGATTTCTACTAATGTACCAGTGTTTTGAGAAAGGTCACCCCATTCAGCCAAATCACCTACGCGAGTAACGTTAGCATACGCTATGCCATCGCCAGCATACCAAGCATTCCAGATGGCGATAGGCTCATCGAACTCGGCAGAGATATCTAGTACATAGTCGTCATAGTCTCCATCTTTGATTCTGACGAATACAGATGGCTTATCGGCTACTTCATCATGGCCATACCACAGAGAACCAGTGATGTTGTATTGGTAGATATCACCATTTTCTGTCACGAATGACCCGTTGGTACGGTAACCAGCGGTCATGCCCGCAGATGCAGTCGATACGAGTATCTCAGGATTGGTTAAAGAAGGGTAGTCGTATTTTACGGTAACCAATGAATCTGCCAACTGTCCCCAAGTCGCTGCATCTCCATATAGTGACCCGAAATACATTGAACCTCCTTGCACAACGGCGTTCACCCATAGGTTGCTTTTATCGTTGATAGTGGGCATCTCAAGGTATCCTTTGCTGGTAGCAGAGAAAGTCTCTAAGTCTATGATAGCATATGGAACTGAGCCTTCATCATTTGGGTTGGTTGACAGGAATAGTTCACTATCATTGATCGATTGAATATAGCGGAAGAAACCGCCAGCAGTCAAAGCTGAGTTGGAAATCTCATCTACCAAAACAGGGCCAGTGGCCGTCAGTTCATATTTTTCAGTCAGACCTTCTGTGTTGTTAAGGATATACATGTACCCATCCACGCTCACTGATAGGTTGGCCCAGCCTTCGGATCCACTCCCAACTATCGATATGGTACCAGTCATGAGGTCGTCGGTAGTGGTATAGTAGCCTTCGCCATCTACATCGGCTCCTACGGTATATTTGGTGTTTTCTGGTCCTTTTACTTCATCTACTTCATCGTCACAAGAGGCGAGTGTTAAACCAGCTGCTAAAAGGGTGCAAATGAAGAATTGTTTTGTAAGTTTATTTTTATACATAATTATAGACTTAATTTATTTTATAATTTGATAATTGATTTTTAAGAAAAATGCCCTTCCAGGTTTTTGAAGCAAGAAGTTGTCATAAACCTGTTCATTGAATAGGTTGGATACATCCAGAGCCAGAGTCACTTTCTCGGAAGGGAAAGTGTACCCAACACCTGCGTCACAGACGAGTTGTGAAGGGATAATACTCTTGTTGTTTCTGCTTCCTAGGCTAGGCCAGTTAAGGAAG
The DNA here is from genome assembly GCF_900142205.1 of Reichenbachiella agariperforans. Taxonomy (GTDB): domain Bacteria; phylum Bacteroidota; class Bacteroidia; order Cytophagales; family Cyclobacteriaceae; genus Reichenbachiella; species Reichenbachiella agariperforans. The sequence goes on along the minus strand of NZ_FRAA01000001.1, from coordinate 385,303 downwards.
AACTCGTGCACATAGCTGGACTGCAGATAGGCAAAAAACCGGCTATTCTTTTGAATAAGGTTCATTACATTATATTCCAGCCCTGCATTGGCCATGAGGTAGGGGTCATTTCTAAGTCGGTCGCCATAGACGATGTTTTCCCTGCCATGCTCGTCTGTCTTCTGGTTGTTTCTGAAGTTTAGATAGGTTCCGTTTAGATTAAGCTTTAGTTTTTGATCAAAATCGTAGACAATATCTATCTCAGCACCTGATCCTTTCACCTTGTTTATGTTTTCGTACTGTCCTTGTTCCTGGCCTCCCTCTACCAGTAGTTTCAGTTTGTCAGTTACATCTCTGTAAAATGTGCTTACCGCTATTTTTACCCCATGTCGAGCACCCAGCTCATACCTGCCCAGTACAGCTCCTATATTGGCATTGAAGGTTTGCTCAGGCCTTATCGAAGGATTGTTTTCAATGGTAACCCCATCACCTAGCGCCTCTGTAGCGCTGGGCAATCGGGTAGCTTGTTCTATGGAGGATTTGATTAACAGGTTTGGCTGGATCAGATAGGAAGCTGCAAAGCCACCACCCCAATTGGATATATCATTTTTATGTTCTATTATTTCATACTCAGTCGTGTAGACCAAATCATTGATAGTAGACTTGAAAGCATACTTTTTGAGAAATACATTGGCGTGAAGCTTGTCATTGAACTTAGATGTCTCTAGTGACAAGCCCGCAAAATGAGAACCGATTTTTTGTGGCTCCAGATAAGGAATTCGATAGGAGGGTGAAAAAGGGTCGTTTCCTGTACGGTTTGTGCTGGTGTACAGGTAATTAAATCCCAGTCTAAAACCTAAAGGCAATTGATAAGTCGTATTGAATCGCATGATATATGACTTATCCTTGATGGTAAATAAGGATTTACTGCCGCCTCGTCCTATCTCCCCTCCAGAGGGATTGTTCCCAATTACTTTTCCCCGCCAGTCATATCGGTTGGTGGTGGTGTCTACCGTAGTGCCTTCTATGTATGAATATCCAGCAAATGCATTAACATCTAATCCATTGGTAAATAAATCCTTCTTTTGATAGGTGATGCTGGGCATCAGTACCTGTTCATTGTTGCGCATTTCACCATAGACATGTCCCATGGTTTGCCCTGTTTGTACTCCCTTTTTCTGATCGGAGGTCAATATGCTGACAAACAACTGGTCGGCCCATTGTTTCTGCGTGAAGCCTACGTCAAACTTGACAGTGGCAGTTTGAAAATCGTCATTGAATCTTTCGGCCGGATCATCTTCGGTAAAATAGATGGCTTTGCCTGTATCTTCATCACCATAAAAAACGCCTTCACCCCATACCTTATAGTTGTTGTCAGAATAGGTGTAAAAGGTAGAAAGTCGGGTGGTGAGACCAGAATCAGTCCTCCACTGCCCATTTAGTGTTGCTTGATGGGTGTTGAATGAGCCAAATGAATAAGAGGCAGAAACGTAGTTGGAGACTTCTTGATTCGTGACCAAGTTGATCGCTCCACCTAAGGCATCTGACCCTAGTGCTACGGGCACTACACCTTTGTATATATCTATTCGTTCTATTAGTGTAATGGGGATATTGTTGATAGAATAGGACGATCCAAAATAGTCCATCGGAACACCGTCTATAAAAAAGCGAATGGCATTGCCAGACAACCCATCTAGGGAATAGTTGAAGTCTGCACCGACACCTCCAGATTTCCTGACACGCACCCCTGCGGTTCTCCCCAGTACATTGTTTATTTCTAGGCTTTGAGATTTGATTTTCTGCGTTTCGATAGCATCCACACTAAAGCCTTTTTTTTCTACTAGGAAAGATTCCGATTCGGCTACTACCTGTATGGCATCTAACTCAGTAGCGCTGTCTTCCATCTGGATGTTCACTTGCTTGGATCTGAAGGAATGATCCACCAGCATTTCTTGCGTTTTGAGTCCGACTCCTCTGAAAAGCAGAATACGCTTTCCTCCTGGGATTTTAACCTTGAACTTCCCCTCAGCATCTGTAGATACCCCATTCGTGCTCCCTTTAATAATCACGTTTACCCCAGGGATGTTTTCTCCTTGCTCATTGGTGACTACACCTGATATATAGTATTCCTGCGCATTGGCGAGGAAAGAAACTAAAATCAACGTGATGCTAAGGATTAATATTTTCATAGATAATGATTTGTACTCAGTAGAATTTAATGTTAAGTAGCTTTTATTTATTTAGACTAATTATGAATAGCAAAAATGTATTTTTTCTACATATTTGAAAGTTAGTTTCTGTCAACAACCGAAAAATTACGGTGAACGACATGTGTTTGTGTCAGGCTGAGAAAATTGTGATTGATGTGAAGACAGAATAGAATTATATGACTTGTTTTGAAGATGAATAAATGGACACGCAGAGAAATACTCTACCAGTTGGCTGTCATGCTTGTACTGCTTTTCTTCTTTTCGTATGTGCAGGATTACACTTTTGCGATAGAGCCATACAAGATTGCATTCTTTGCCAACTACATGGTAGCGGTTATGGTGATCAACTATGTATTGCTGCCGAAGCTCTACTATCGCAACCGCATGCTGCTGTTTGTCGCAGCAGTGGTGACGGTGATTGTATTGGTGATCTTGGTCGATGAGTATGGCTTGGAGCAGCTCTACTTTCCAGATACTCGGGGTACGTATTTTCCTGGGTTGGTATTCACCTTGAGTGAGACTCTGCCGATCATGGTCATCTTTGTGGCTTTTAAGTTGGCGTGGGATTTTATCAAGAAGCAAAAGGAGGTAGAGGAACTGCGATCCTTGGCACAGGAAAACGAGCTACAGTTCCTTAAGTCACAGATCAATCCCCATTTTTTATTCAATAACCTCAACAACCTGTATGCCTACGCCATAGAGAATTCGCCCAAGACTCCTTCGATTATCTTGGAGCTGTCGTCGGTGCTCCGCTATATGCTGTATGAGTGCAATTCGGAGCAGGTCAATCTGATACAAGAGGTCAAGCACCTCCAGGACTACATGGCGCTCAACGAACTGCGGATCGAGCATAGGGGGGAAGTGTCATTCACATCCGAGGTGGATCATGAGGGGTTCATGATTGCTCCGTTGATACTGATTGTGTTTGTAGAAAATGCATTCAAACACTCTACATCCAGTCAGTCCGACAAGATTTATATCCATGTGCGTATGGAGGTGAGTGCAGAGGGTATTTTGAATTTCGTATGTATCAATAGTTATTTGCCCCATACCAATACGGAAAATTTGGCTCATGGTATTGGTTTGTCCAATGTCAAGAAGCAATTGGGACTGGTCTATCCGGATAGTCACCGCTTGGAGATCCATGATCAGGGCAATGCGTTCGAAGTACGGTTGCAGCTAAAGTTAAAACAGTCAGATTATGCTTGAATGTGTGATAGTAGAGGATCAGCCGCCAGCGCAGCGCATCCTCAGCAAGTTTATAGGGGATCACCCTGGTTTGAGTCTAAAGGCGACCTTTTCGGACGCAGTGTCGCTGATGGATTTTATGCAAAAGTCTAAAATAGACTTGATCTTTTTGGATATCCATTTGCCTAAGATGTCAGGGTTGGAGTTTTTGAAGTCTCAGGCCGACCATCCTCCGGTGATCCTTACTACGGCTTTTCCTGATTACGCTTTGGAGAGTTATGAGTATCAGGTGATCGATTATTTGCTCAAACCCTTTTCTGCGGATAGGTTCAACCAAGCAGTAGCTAAGATTGCTCCTGCTAGCACACGGCATGTAGAGGAGGAAAAGGACGAACGATCCATAGTGATTAAGTCCGGGCATGAGCTCATTCGCATGTCGCTAGATGATATCGTACTGATCAAGTCTGACGCAGACTATACGGAGATAGTAGGAGAGGATACCAAGCACCTGAGTGGCTACCCTTTGCGACATTGGCTCGAAACACTGGATGACAGTTTTTGCCAAGTACACAAATCCTTTGTGGTGCACCTCAAGCACGTCAGAAAGGTGTCTCACAACAAGGTGCAGCTCTCTGGTGCGCATACGGTCCCCATCGGACGGGTGTACAAAAAAGCCTTCATGGAAAACATGGCGTCACTGGAGTGATATGGGTTGTGATTGGGGTTTAGCGCTGAGGATTCTTTCCCGGTGACGTTAGGAACAAACCCGAACACTACGAAACACCTAATCGATTAGATATTGTCACTGTAATGGGCTAAGCGTATCTATTTCTCTTATTGAATTGTTGTATGTCATCATGCATACATGATGGCATGTCAGAGCGATTGTCATTAAATTCAGGTGTTAATATTTGCTAATCATACCGAATTGTTAGGTACATGCTATCTGTCTCACTCGGTAGCATTCCGAAATGCGATCAAACGGGATATACCTGGCTTTTCTCTTAAAAATCTAAGGTACAGGTACTGTTTGGAAAACTTAAGTTTACCACAACGCAAATGTACCTTTACCGTGACCCAAAGGTAAGTTTATCTATAGCTGGAGGTAAACTTACCTTTGGGTGTTTGCTACTTAACAAAAAGGAAGAGGTAAACTTACCTTTTTGGCTTTGTCCTCAATCAGTATTATCTCCAATCTAAACCATGTCCTCATCAGGGTGCAAAATCAGAAATCAGAGGTTTAGCAACTTCGCTACATGTATGTCCATATATCAACTTCAGTGAATTCGTAAAGTGCAATCTTAAATTATGGGTATATGATTAAAAGTGTCGGTTATCATTCATAGACGCCCCCCCTTGACACTTCGAAGTGTAGAACCGTCGGGCGCATGGAGATATCAGTGAGCTACTTTAAGAGGATGCTGAAGGGCTTTTCAAGCATGAATTTTTTTAAAAGTAGACATTTTTGATAATGAAGCATTGAATAAGAATTACAACTCTAATAGGAATCTTCTTCCCATACCAGTTTGCCTCTTAGTATCAAATACCCGTTTCCACGACGAAAGGCTCGCTGGTCGGCAATAGCTTTAGAGGTATCTGATCACAACGAAGGGTTGGGATGGGGCTTCAAGCCCCATTGGATAGGTAGGCTATGGACTTAATGTTTCCTTGAGTAGATATACTTTATTAGACAGGATCTCGCGCTACTCTTTTTATTTCAGGGGGTAATTAGTAACTGGGAATATGTAAAAAAGGCACCACTCGATATGATCCGAGTGGTGCCTTTATGGTTATAGCTTAAAGTAAAGAGATGTTTATTTTTTGATAAACTTCTGAGTCAGATGTTTATCGGAGTGGTTGTCTAATTTGATCAAGTAGATACCAGCAGGTAGCTGAGAGATATCGACGGTGACCGATACATTGGACAATAGATCGACGGTGACGCTATGCACCTCACTGCCACTGATGTCATATATTTTGAATATGCCAGTATCTAGTGATTCGGTCATTGTGACCAGTACATTGATTTGGTCATTGGCCGGGTTCGGATATACACTCAGTGCATTCATATCCAAATTATACACTTCCGTATCTGAGTAGGTAGTGGTTCTAGCAGTACTAGGGTATGAATAGTGATTATCATCTCCTTGACTATGTAACAGCGCATTGGCTAAGGTACTCCATTTTGTATCTGTGTTACCGATATTCTGCAGGGTTACCATTTCAGAGATTCCAAAATGATCAGCTTCACGGTCCAACAGTTTACCAATTAGTAAGCTTTCAATAAAGAGGTGCTGTCTATCTTGTTCGTCTATAGCGATCATTGAGGCAAGCTGTACCTGAGCTTGCTCATAGTTGGACTGATTGGCTAGACGATAGTAGGTAAGCCATTGGTTGTCTTGATGAGAAAGCCAGTTATGCTGATTCACAAAGTCTACGAGTCTGGATTGATCTGATTCGTCAGTGAGTGTATTTACCATTTCGAAAGTGGTTGATACGACTTGGTCTAGTGATTCTTCAGCTTGCCTTAGCAGTATTTCTTGGTAGTCATCATTCAGGCTTACCGTATTGCCATGCTGTTCAGCAATAGCTGCTTTAGGCTTATCAGCCCAATTCTCGTTTTCACAATAGTCGATGAAACTCTTTTTCAAGCTACTGCCCGCGTCTTGGTTGCCACAGCTGGTGACCGAAGGATAATCAATGTGTGTAGCATACACAGTGCCATTGCCACCAGCTGTAGGTGCATTATCTATTCCAAAGTGACTTAGTTTAGAGACAATAGGTAATTGATTGTTTGGAATCACCAGAGGAATCACTCGGTTGGAGTGAATGTCTGCTACTGCTTGTGGTTGGTTGCTAATGAAGCTATTGTTTTGCTGTACCGTGCCATGAAAATCCGTGATGTCTAATCCCGCGTACCTATAGTTGTAGAGGTAGTTGTTCTCCATTCGAATCATGAGTGGTAGCGTAGATGAAGAGCTAGGGGCAGGGTTAGTGTGTACCAATTTGACTGCCGAAGTAGTGTTTTTGATACAGTTGCCGAATAAAAACACGTTGGAGATAATCTTACTATTAGAGGCCGGATTAGTAGAGGTGACTGTTGTGGAAGTATAGTCCAAGTAATATCCAACCACACCAGATGAGAGGGTATTTCCAGGTACGTTGAGCAACATGTCTATCGTGTTACAGCCAATGAATGACGTGTAAATCTCAGTAGTCCAGCGTGCATCACGCTGATAGATACCGTAGGTGTGTGTCTGTATGTCATTGTTGACGATACGACTCAGGATACCAGCAGACTTGTGATTGTCTATGAATATGCCAATCTCATACCCGATTATTTTGTTGGACTCAATTTGGACTTTACCACCCTTAGATGCATAGATGGCTCCTGTACCTACGAAATTTCCATTGCTGTTGGTGGCATTGCTTTCGTACAGCAGTTCTGCTGAGTTCAGTATTTCATTGTTTTGGATCAAAGCATTGAAATCGTAATTGCCCACACCGTCAAAGCTGATTTGATAGGTGCCTAAATCTGCATTGGACCTACGGGTGACTTCCATGCTATTGTTTTCTACTGTTACATCAATGACACGGAGCATGATGACACTGCGATCATTGTTGGTGAATTGATTGAATGAAATACTGGTTCCTACCGTACCGATCATATGAATACCATCGAACTGGATCAGTTTACTTTCTTCGGAAATAAGGTTTATTCCTTTTACAAAATCGTTTTGTGCGATGACGTTGTGATTTCTAACCGAATAGTTCAAGTATTCATTACTAATGAGCTTGATCCCACCAAAGTTGACCGATGGTGAACTATTAGGTTCTTTCTCATCACAGTAGTGGAGCTCAGCTACTTGCTTTTCTATCTTAAAGGTATTTCCAGTAATAGCCCCCTCGAAATAGTCATTAGCTATTTGAACGCCTGTCTTGTTGTTTAAGAACAAATTGTTTGTGATCTCAACTTCCACAGGGATACCAGTGTCTATTTGGTTTGCTCGTCTGATGCCAATGCCTGTCGTAGCATTGATAAAGGTTGATTCGGTAAAACTACCAGTAGGGGCAGACTTTTCTTCGAAGATGAACTCTACACCTTGCCACGTTTGCATTTCATCACAGGGTCTCAGTACAGCATTGTTTGCGATTATCCTTGCACCGTTTCTTACTTCTATTTTGGCACATTCCCCAAAGACTACATCACAATTAGTGATATCCAGAACACTTTCTTTGCCTGATACGACTACTGTGAGTCCAGGGCCAATATATACTTTGTCTGGCCAAATTTTGTAATCACCATTAGTGACGAGATGGTTGCCTGATTGGTAATCAGTAATTTGAAAATAGTCCTCGTCTTTCTGGATAGGACAACAGGAGGTCGCACGGACATCTATGGTCTGTGTCGTGGAGCACCCATTGGCATCTGTGACGGTCACTTGATAGCTGCTCACACCTACAGAGCTGGTTACTTGTAGTACATTGCCAGTGTGGGTGTTATTGCCGTTGTTGTATACCCAGTCAATCGAATAAGGTGGTACTCCACCATCGGCAGTAGCTTGGAGTTCTAAGAGATCTCCGGCACACAATTCCGTTTCACCATTCACTATTAGTATCGGTGCGTCTTTTAGATTCAACGAAACGGTAGCCATGCTTTGGCAGCCATCTGGAGAGCTAGCTACAGCGTATACTGTACCCGCTGGGCCTATGTATGGTGTAGACGTATTGATTTGAATAGTTTGAATAGCATCTTCCCACCACGTAAAGGTCAGCCCAGATAAGGAACTAATAGCACCTTGCGTTGCAGCTAGATCAAATACCCCCGTACCATTGCCGATATCACATCCATCTATACTGATGTCATTGAGCGTAAATGTATTTGTACCTGTGACAGTTGCCGATACAGACGCTGTACACGACCCGCCAAAATAAGTGATCGTAGCAGTATAAGTACCGTCCGCTGTGGCCTGATAGGTTTGACCAGACCCGATTACGATACCATTGGCATCACTCCATATGATGGAAGCAAAGGCATCAATACTCGGTATACCTGTTAAGCTAGAAAAATCTGGGTTAGAAAGGATAAAATCTCTGATGTCAAATACGTTATCTGTTACCGTCAAATTATGACTACAATCGGAGAGGGGATCGATCACTATGCTAGGATCTATCTCAGGTACTATTATTAGTGCTGCTACTGTCGTGTCTTCACCACATAGAGAGGTAAGTGTATGTTCTACGTCGATAGCTTCAGCATTAGCATTAGGCAAAATTGCACCGTAGACAATGTTATTGATACTGAATTGTGGGTTTACGCTAGTACTGAAAGTTTGTAGGTTAGAGTTCTGTTCATCAAACTTCCAATTGTGGCCAATAGATGACCTTTGGTCTACAGGTATAAAATCAATGTCGTTAGGACTACAAGTAAAGATATACTGCCCAAAATCATCATCTGGAAGCTGAGATCTAAAATCCCAATACAAATATGGGCTGGTACTTGTCGCTGGGTCGAAATTAGGATCTATACTATTGGCGTCCGTGTCTATTGTTAATATAGATTCATCAATACACCCAGTCACTGGATCTATTACTTGATAAACTAATGTAGTAGGAGTAGCATCAATACCTATAGAGGGACTAGCGTTACAGCCCGTATTTTGTCCTGACACGTATGGGTAAGTAGTAGGTGGCCAACTAGCTGGAGCAGGATAATTTGTGCTATTAAGCTCAGTGCTTGCGCTTACAGTGCCTACATACCAAATGCCATCTGTCGATCCAGCATCTAAAGAGGGTAACAGTTGGCATAGCTCAATACTTGTTACTCCTGCACAATCCGTATAATGTAAGTCATTACCAGCAGCGAATGAAATATTAAAAGTCTGTTCGTAAATCAAACATCCACCTTGAGTTGAAAAGCCTTGTAGTGTGATAACCTGAGGTTCTGTCAGGGCTACTGTCTCAAATATGCGAGGGTCGTTGGTAGGAGTGACCAAGTTGGCAGGAGACCAGACCATGTTGGTGTTCTGAATCGGGTAGGCAGGATCGATATTTAATGACACAACTGGATTGCTACCGCAAATCACCTCTGTCGTATTGATCAACCCTCCATCACAGTAAGTCGCACAAGGAAACTCTGTCGCCAAAGTATTGGAGCCATTTGCGAGGTTTACAGCACTATTATTAGCTGTATGGGTGATTACTGGTAGTGTTGTTCTTAGTGTATATCCGTCTAATGCTTCAGTTTCTTCATTCGCTTGACATGCAGTCATTAAGTCTGTATTGATCTTGATGAAGGTTAGCTTATTGGTATGATCAGGGAAATCATTGTCTCTACCACCTACTACAATCATATATCCTCCATTGGGGCTCAAGGTTGTACTTTTAGGAAAAGCATAGGCATCACTGTGGCTGTCAAAGCCGTAGATGTTTTGGTTGTGCCATACATTGTCAAGATGAGTATCAAACATGTTTACATTGAATCTACCTGCCGTTTGATTTGTAAAAGTGAGCTTATCTATTCGGTCTGCAGTTGGTTGGAAACCATCCCAGTGGGCATAACCAGTTAAAACTAAAGAATCACCTGCAGCATTTTCTAAGAGTTGTGTTCCTAAATACTCTTCTATATTACTCAATTTACTATCGTACCAACCCAATATATTGCCATTTGTAGGGTCTAACATAGCGATTACATTTCCATGTTTTTCACTATTGAAAGAAGACTGATAGATTACATTTTGGTTAGCGTCATAAAGTGCATCATATGCGAAATCTCGCTCGTTACCTTGCCAAGTATCATTCCAGACGACTGTACGAGTAGTTACGTTGTCTGTGAGTAACATAGATGTATTGCTATGTTGAAGACCCGAAAGTGTCATCCTGTTCCTTGATCCACCTAGAAAATAAGCATTGACGCCAGTCCCGTTATAATTAGGGATTTCTAAAATCGAATTGGCCACATCTAGGTCACTAGGACTGTTGTTAGAGTAGTCGTATCGTTCTGACCATGCAACAGAAAAGTTTTGATTCAATTTGACAATCAATTGCTCTTTGGCGTCTGCAAATTCTAACCCTGCACCCACATAGCCTGCTAGTGCAAAACCTCCATCTACAGTATTGATGATTTCGAAAGCAGCGGAACTGTTTTGTGTTGGGCCTGAGGAGATGTTGATAGAAAAAGGATTACCTGCTACAGATGTAGGATTACCCGATTCATCGATCTCCATGACCAGTATGTCGTCGTTGCCTGCGGCACTTTCTACAGCCCCTGCAATGATATATGTATCGGTGGTACTGTTGTTTCGGATGATGTCCAACCCTCTGATGTTTTGACCATTGTTGTCGAAAGTTCGTTCCCAGAGGATATTGCCAAACAAATCTGCCCGTAATACAATCGTTGAGCTAATGTCGGTAGTCAAGTTCCTGTTGCTACCTGATACGATATAGCCATCTCCTGCGTGTGTGGTAACGATGGACATATTGTCCAAGTCTCCTTCAGGGTATTCATAGCTACGGGTATACTTTTGTGCCGAAGCGGTACAATCTTCTATTAATATAGGGTCATTCAGTTGGTAGGAAATCGTCGTGGTGGCACTACTCGGATCGGTGATGATCATTTCCGAGCTCATAGTAAAGGTACCTTGTCCCATGCCTAAAGTCGGAAATGAGGTGTTAATAGCACCTGTGTTGTACGTACTCGCCGAGGGGACATGGTGTGTGGTCGTACCATCTGTGAGCGTCAGACGCCACTGTAGACTGTGACCTGCAGGTAGAAGGGCTATATCTAACCCTTCTACTTGTATAGATTGGGCTTCACATAATATGTTACTGTCGATTTCAAATTCCGCTGTAAAGGGAATAGGGCTATTCACACATCCATTCTTCTCAATACCTGTCAAGAGTCTGTTGGTATGTGAATGTATGTTTTCCAAAAAATCATCAAGGTATAGGTGCATCCGCTGAATTTGTCCTAATGTAAAGGGCATCACCGAACCATTAGGTACTTTACAATTATCGGTTGTATAATCCATGTGGTTGTTACCCGGAACTAGCGTGCTCGTACATGAGATCATATTGGTCGTGCTGCACTGGAGGGAAGGATTCCTTTGTGGAGGAGTATCCACGACAAAGTCTCCATGAGGCATAAGGTGTGGTGGTAAAGTTAGATTGGTACATGCGCCATCAGTGGCAAAGGTGTGCCATAAAGAAAGCCAATGGCCGACCTCATGTACCGCAGTCTTGCCTTGTTCGTATTGAGGAGATACACTTGCAGGCAAAAAATAGTTGGGGTTGTTGCCTGTATTGTCACCGAACAAAAATTGGGATACATAAATCCCGTTACCATCAATCCCGCCGGGGAGAGCATAGCCGCCCACTGTTTGATTTCCCAAAGCGGTAGTTTCGGTAACGTATACATTTAGGTATTGAGGTTCGTTGGCCTGGTTGAAGGGCAATGCCTGCTCCAACTGTATGGCTTGTGCACTGATCATTCCGTTCATATGTGCTAGCGTATTGTCAACCGTATAGGTCGCACCAGCTGTTTCAAAGACAGTTCCAGTGGAGGGATCAGTTATCTGCTGCCATGGGAAAGTCTGTGGGGCAAGCTGTGCACTACAAAAAGAGATGTTGGCATCCGAAAATTCTGTATTGATTCTCGCTAGTTGATCCAAGAGCCGGTTGCTACTGGCGCTAGCACCACCATCATAGAATGCCTTGTACATTCGGTATTCATCAGTCCACCCAGGCCCGTTTGGGAGTTGGCTTAGTGTGGCTTGGCTAACTATAAAGTGAAACACAACGGGGATATGATAAATTCCATTGACTGCACTAGTTGTCATGGCCATTCGTGCACTTTCATTCATCCGAAGCTCAATATCTTCGTTCTGCTTTTTTAGTTGTTGGCTAAAGTCGGAGTTTTCAATCTCCATCCAGTTGTTGAGTAAATCTTGTCCACAGTATTGGACATGGCTTGTTGATTTTTGTGCATGGGACGTGTATATCGCAAAGCACATCAAAATGGACAATAGGGTTTGTCTTATTTGTTTCATGATAAGGTTGGTTTAAAATCGTGAATTATAGTATGTATAAAATTACGATTTCCCTTATTTAGATTCCCGAGCTTTGAATAAGTGTCGGGTTTAAAAACATATTCGTATAGGGTTAGTTATTATTCGTTCATATCTGTTTTCTTGATAGGATCCCTAAAAGAGGAAGAAAAGTTTCCAAGGTGCCGACTCTCACCATATATACCTTTCAGCATAGCAAATTCCTCTTCCTTAACGTGTGGCACACAAGCCAAATCAACGCCATATCAATTGTTTATTAGCTGCTATCTCTAAGAGTGATAAAAATGGCTCTTTTAGACCAAAGCACCATTGGCACCAATCACTTGACCCGAAATCCATTTGGACGCATCGCTCGCCAAGAACAATACGACTCTTGCGATATCTATTGGTTTTGCCAATCGATTAAAGGCATTCATGGCGCTGAGTTTGTCCATAGTTTCTTGTGATTTCCCGGTCATGAATAGCTCGGTCTCTGTGGCTCCAGGCGCCAATGCATTGACAGAAATACCTCTGCCTATTTCCTTCGAAAACACACGTGTCATTTGCTCAACTGCCGCTTTGGATGCAGAGTATAGTGCGTAAGTTGGGAACATCAACTTCACGGTACTAGACGAAAAATTGATGATGTTGCCATGGTCAGCCAATTTACTGTCAGCCTCTTGGAGCATATTGAAGATTCCTCTGACGTTGACATCAAACTGCCTGTTGAAATCCTCTTGTGTGTTGTCTTTTAGCTTTTTGGAGACCATGACGCCAGCGTTGTTTACCAGTACATCTACTTGGCCATAGACTGCTATCGTACCGTCAAATAGGAGGGCAGCCTCTTCTCTTTGGCTCACGTCAGCTTTGATGGCTAGCGCAGTGCCTCCTAGTTGGGAGATCTCATCTACGGTCGCTTGAGCATCAGCTTCACTGTTGGAATGGTTGATGACTACTTTGGCGCCATGGGCAGCCAAAAGCAAAGCGGTCTCTTTGCCTATTCCACGAGAGGATCCCGTGACGATGATGACTTTGTTGTCTAATTGCATGGTGTTCATTTTGTAAGATTTAGTTTGTAACCTGAGATGGATGTCAATATAATTGCAAGGATGACGAGCATGTTTTTAGGCTCGGGTCTGACGAAGAATTCTAGAGCCAAGGCTGTGATCATGGTGATGAGCAAGAACGCATAAGCTATCTTCCCGAGATTCTTGTTCTTGTTGATCGCGAAAACGAGTATCATAGATGCCATTCCTAACTCTGCAATACCTTTTCGAATTGTTCAAACCCTGCGATGCTTCTGGGTTTGCCGAGTAACTTAGGCATGGCAAAAAATGCCATGGCTAAGATTACAAAGATGTTGAGTATTTGGTCTATGATCCTTCTCATTACATTCCTTTTAATATTTCGATGAGATCCTGAGGCTCTGCTCTGTTTCTGTAGTCTGCATCGAGAAAGGCATACTTGATTACTTTGTCTTGTCCGATGATGTAGGTAGCGGCTATGGGTAGTTCTCCACTCTGATCCCCGTTGTAAGTACTCAGTCCAAATCCATTTTCGTACTTGTTGGCGAGTGCTTCAGTCAGTTTATACACGACTTTGTACTGGCCTGCTACGTGATTGCCCACATCACTTAGTACTTCAAACTCCAGTTCGTTTTTTTCTTTGGTAGTAATTGAACTGTCGGGTAGTTGTGGAGATATTGCGAATAGGTCTGCACCGTATTTCTTGAACTCAGGTAGTGATTCTTGCATATGACGTAGCGTCAAATTGCAATAAGGGCACCATCCACCACGGTACCACATCAATATGACAGGACCATCCTGTAGTTTGTCGTAGAGCGTGATGGAGTTGCCCGATGCATTGGGTAATTCGAAATTGATGGCGGTATCACCTACTTGTAGTGCATTTTCGGTGATCTTACTTTCTTCTATAGATGCTAAACCCGCAGCACTCATTTTCTTTTTCGTCTCGTCGGCGTTTTTGAGGAAGTTCTCTTTACGCGCGTTTAGAACCTTTTCCAAAGGTCTTTCTGTACTTTTTTCTTCGATGTTATCCATTTCTTCGGTCTTCACTGTTTGTGATTGCTCATTTTTTTTGGAATTCGAGCAACTAGCTAATAAAAGGATGTATGCGCTTAGCATGTAGAATTTGATTTTTGTCATGTTTGTATTACTATTTTAAAGCGACTAATTGTTGTGCTACTAAGGTTAGATTTGATACTGCGATTTCGGGTTTGGGAGCCAATGGATACAACTGTGCTCCGGGTCTACCGATGAATGCACCTCTCCAGTTGGCCCAGAGTGCACCAGCTATATCCCAGCCGTGCGCGGCGATTAACATACATTCTTCGGGTTTTACTCCCATTTTTCGAGCAGCCCAATCATAAGCGTCCGCATGTGGCTTGAATTTCCCTATGTCCTCGACACTCAATCGCTCTTCAAAGAACTCCGTAAGTCCAGCATTTTGAAACTGAGTGGAGACTCCTTTGTTGGACGAGTTGGTAAAGGAGACCAGTTTGTAGCCTGCATCTTTCAATTGTTTCAAGGCCGCTTTCACTTCCGTATGGGCTGGTAGAGACCGGATAGGAGTCAGGATGGCTTCTTTTGCTTCACTTTCAGATATGCTGATGTCGTGGTTAGCTGCTACCATTTGCAATGCAGCTGCACCAATCAAACCAAAGTCATTGTATTGTCTACCTACCGTAGAGACTAAAGAATACTGCAACATCGTCGTAAACCAAAGCGGCAGTAAGTCACTTCTGTCTCCGAGTGCTTTGCCGACACTTTTTTTCATGGCTGTAAGATCAAGCAATGTTTCGTTGACATCAAAAAATAGTACTTTAGGTCTGGTTTCTGAAGCAAATCGGGTCTTGTTTTTAGGGCTGTTGGAGGCTAAACCTACCTGTGGAATGACCGCACTAGCCAAGCCGAAAAGGGCGGTTTTCTTGGCAAATTCTCTTCTGTTTCTATTCATTATTCTTGTTGTTTTATAAAACATTCTGTTATGAATGTTTTTAGGTAAAAAAATTAGCTTTCTAGATGTTTGAAATAGATGGAGAGGCCAGTAATGTACTCCTCCAGTATGGTGTCATTGTTATATAGTTTTCGAATGCCTCGTATGCCTTCAAATGCACTGATCAAATACACTGCTACGGCTTGACTCGAGACATTTTTATTGATTTCATTTTCTTTTTTGCCTCTTTCGATCAAATCAACAAGTGCTGCTTTCCATTGTTCTATGATGTTTTTGAGGGCAGACTGATAGGCAGACTCATGATCTCCTATTTCATTGATGAGGTTGTTCATGGGGCACCCATGTTGTTTGTCATAGAAAGGAAATGACTTTATACGGTTCATAAAGGTGGATTCTAGTATTTTGAGTGCATGGCCTGTTTCATACAATGGACGTATCATTCCTTCATAGACTCGTTTCTGTATTTTTAATCCGATGACTTCCAGTCCTAACTCCTTTTTGTTTTTGTAATGATGGTAAAAGGCTCCTTTGGATAGCTTGCTAGCTTTCATGATTTGATCAATGCTAGTTGTTTTGACCCCATTCTCATAAAACAGTTTGAATGCACTGTCGATGATGAGTTGCTTGGTGAGTTCTGATTTGATCTGCTGTTGCATAGACTCTTTACACGAAATACCACTTAGAATGTTTTATGTTAATTTGTGTTATGTTTATGTGTTCTTGGAAAGCTTGTGACTAATACAACTTCCTTGAATTAATTCCCGTTACAATTCAGACTGCATAAGCAGTAATCTTTATCACAAATAACAATCACAATGAAAAACTTATTATTTTCTTTAGTACTTCTAAGCGCAACTGTATCAGTCGCGTCAGCACAATCTTTCAGATCAATAGACAAGAGTCCGATGGACGTGGCATATCTGCCAGATAACTTTGCTCATGATCGCTCGGGAGATGACAAAGCGGTTGCCAAGGTTTACTACAGTAGACCACAAAAGAAAGGTCGTGAGGTCTTTGGTAATGTAGTAGCATACGACAAAGTATGGAGAACAGGTGCCAATGAAGCAGCCGAACTCAAGGCCTACCAAGACATCACAATAGGAGGTGAAAAACTAGCAGCCGGGACTTACTCTCTGTTTACCATCCCTGGAGCTAAAGAGTGGACGATCATTGTCAGTACGGATTTGGATTACTGGGGCACTGCTGGCTATCAAGAGAAATATGAGGTCTTGAGAGTTAAAGTTCCATCGAGTAAACTGTCAAAAGAAGTCGAGGCTTTCTCGATTCAGTTCGAAGATTTAGATGGTAAGTCCGCAGTAATGAGACTCGCTTGGGACAAGACAGTCGTAGCTGTTCCTGTCAAATATTAAGCAGACATTAGATGTCAAGAATCAATCCCTAACCTGCATAGGTTAGGGATTTTTTTGTTTTATACTCCCAAACAAAAAAACCGATCCAAAGGATCGGTTTTCATATTGTTTATTATGTGGTTGGATTATGGCTTAGCCACGATATCCAACTTGATGGTGATGTCGTCTGATAGGATCATATCCTCCATGTAGTGAACCCAGCTCACCTCATAGTCCTGACGGTCAAATACCAACTCAGCTGATGCAGTCAACCCTTCTGGTGTTACTACTAGTGATTTGATTGTCGCTTTTTCTTCTTTGGTGATCCCTCTTACAGTCAAATCACCGACTAGCTCGCTGCCTTCTTGGCTTTTGATCACGAATGTAGAAGTAGGATTTTCTTCAACCTTGAAGAAATCTTCAGTAGATAAATGAGCCACCAAATCAGATGCAGGATGCTCCTCAGAGTAAGATGCAGAGTCTAATGGCTGGATAGTCGTCATGTCGATTACAACCGTACCACCAGAGATGCTGTCTCCTGCTGTAGTGATGGTGCCTTCTGCGATTTCGATTACACCGTTGTGACCATATACGCCGGCGACTTCTCCTGACCAGGCCACTGTAGAAGCTGCTTTGTCTACTGTATAAGAAGCTGCTACAGCTGTGGATGCTTCTTCCGTAGTAGTGGTTTCAGTACTTGATTTTTTGTCTCCGCATGATGTCATGATGACAGTCGCTACGATGGCGAGTACTAGACTAATTTTTGAATTCATAGTAGTTGTGTTTTTAGTTTGGTATAAAACTACGAAGAAATACTGAGTTCAATAGATGTTGCAACATCTATTTTGAGCAAGTTTAGTTTAAACCTCCAAAAAAATATTCGAGAGATGTCTGCGAGGCTTCATTACAAAACAATACTGGGGACTCTAGTTTTTTGATGGTGGATTTCAGGTTGGTGAAATTGGACTGAGGGATATGCAACGGAATCTTATACAGGCGTGTGTCTTTTTTGTCAAAAGGGCAAGCAACCGAGGATTGGTATAGATAAGGTATCAGCGTCTTGTTGCAGTCTAGGGCTATGCGCTCCACTTCGAAAGTCTCTAGCAAATCTGTTAGTGTCGCATTGATGTTTTCGAAAAAATCTAGGGTGGAAGCCAATCGAACTCTAGAACCAGCTCTGGATTTTCCCTTCTTATTTAGGTATTTGATCTGACTGAAACCTTGCTTCTTGCGAGTCATGTAAGACGAGAAAGTTGTATGAAATACTTGATGCGTTCCTTGCATAATGCATATCGCAGCATTACCAGATTCAATGGTCAGATACAGTACGGTAGTTTCTTCGTCTGCGATGGTAAGTGACGAATCTATTGACAGATGCAGTGGTATACGAATGTATCCTACGGTGTGATTGGCTTCACTGATTTGTACCAGATGTTTTTTGTAATCATAGCTAGCGTCTGGATATTCGTCGCACACTTCTTCGAGTAGCTCATCTATAGAGATATGTGACAACTTTACCTTGCTTTGTATCATTGGATTGACCGTTATTATTCGTCGATGCAATAATATGATACGATCAGCATACTAACAGATAAGATGTAAAATACTTGCTTTCAGAGGCTCATTACCCATCACATCGACCATTCATGAACTACAAGAAAGCATCGAACAACCGACCTTATGTCGTGCCCATTCGGGGCGTTTGGTGTACCACTTTTCATACTGGGGTTGTTCGTTGTAGGGTTGGCGTAGCATTTGGTAGAGTTCGTTTACCAGCGTATAGTCTCCCTGCTCTGCTGCATCGATAGCGAGCTGTGCCATGTAGTTGCGCAGGACGTATTTTGGATTGACTGCATTCATTTTTTTACGACGAGCATTTGACTCTTGGTTTTCGGCTAGGAGCAAATCACGATAACTAGCATGCCACGACTCCCATTGTGTGTGCAGTGGAGTCATCTCATGGGCTTTCATATAACTGGTTCGTTCTAGCATTTGCCAAAAGGTAGTCCAGTCACTCGAATCAATGGCTGATAATTCTCTGAAAAACAAAGTCATATCTTGCTCCGACTGACCAAGCAACTGTGTCAAGCGAGTGATTATTGTCTCTTCTACTTTCTCTGTTTGATCCAGCCCAATCTTAGCACACATCATCTGGTGATAGTCCGTCAGGTAAGCATCTTTGTATCCGTCTAAAATTTCCTGTAGCGGCTCTGCTTCGTCGATCAACGGATAGAGTGCATTGGCGAGCTGCATGAGATTCCATACGGCGATGTTGGGTTGATTGCCAAATCGGTAGCGGCTCTGCTGTGCATCAGTCGTATTGGGTGTCCAGCTAGGGTTATAGTCTTCCAGCCATCCGTATGGGCCATAGTCTATTGTGAGACCGAGGACCGATAGGTTGTCCGTGTTCATGACTCCATGTACGAAACCCACTCTCTGCCAATGCACGATCATGTCTTTGGTACGGGTCACTACTTCTTGGAAAAACGCCAAGTAGGTTTCTTTAGAAGGAGTACCCAGATGAGGAAAGTGTTGTTCTATGGTGTGATCGACCAACTGTCTTAGGACTTCTGTCTCGCCTCGTGAAGCAAATATCTGAAAGCTTCCAAAACGGATAAAAGAAGGTGCAGTACGGCAGACGACTGCTCCTTGCTCTTGTGCAGGGTTACCGTTGTAGAGCATGTCTCGCATGACGAGATCACCCGTTTTGACCAGAGACAAGGCACGTGTAGTCGGGACACCCAAATGATGCATCGCTTCACTACACAGATATTCTCTAATCGATGACCGGAGTACCGCAAAACCATCCGCAGTTCTAGAGTAAGGTGTTGGTCCTGAACCTTTCAGCTGTAGTTGCATGGGCTGATTATGGATTAGGATGTCGGCTATATTGATGGCTCGACCATCACCGAGTTGTCCTGCCCAGTGCCCAAACTGATGCCCGCCATAGCACATAGCATAGGGGATGAAATCCTGATAGGGCTTTGCACCGCTCACCACTCGAAGAAACTCCTCTTGATCGGCTATATTCAATCCCCACTCTTCTAATAATACCTGAGAATAGTGTATCATCTCAGGATGACTAGGCGCTTTGGTCTCTACACGTGAATAGCATGCCCCATGTACCTGTCGTGGATAGTTCGCTGCAATGGGATCGGCAGGAAGTGCTTCGATGAAACGAGGGTTGATGGGCTGCTGTAGTAGATCACTCATAAGGGATGTCAATAGTTTCCTGTACGAAGTTAGGAGGATTTGTCTATCCTCCATAAGACTACTTGCTTATTCCTAAAGACATTTCAACTACAATATGACTTGTTTACAATATTGTTCTCGGCAATATTCTGATGTTGGGTTTGGATAGCATCTGTGGCTCGTCGGGTGTGGTGATAGAGTGTTACATAGACCTCTAGTCGAGCTGATAGAGTCGATTCCCGTGTGATCGTTAGTGTTCGAGAAGGAAACGTAAGGTTTGTTTTGTGCTTTTCGTTCATTGTATTTTATATAAAACGTTGTTTGTTACGCATATGATTTTATATCAAATTTTGAACGGTAATCTACAGTGTAGTACCATGCTGAAATATTTAATTTCGAAGGCTTAAAATGGATTCTGATTAAGGGTACTATAGTAGGTGTGTTTTATCGAGAGGTATATGGCTTGTACATTAATTATTAGTGCGGAAGGGGTGTTTTTGGGGTGTTTTGAAACAGTTTATTTACTGTCACTAAGTAAACCTCTTAGATAGAATATAGGGGGATATACCAATATTATTAGGCATGGCTCTGGAGTATATTTGCTGACATATTGTTTAAATATTTATACAAAATACTGGATGTAGTCAATATTTTGTTACTACACCGGATGTCTCACTTTCTAATTATTGATCAGCAGCAGCATCATGAGAACTAAGAACCATTTACTACTTATTGTTTTTTTGCTTTTTGGTATATCCAGTCTATATGCACAGGAACAAGACCCTCCTCCAAAAAAGAAGGGGGTCGGGATTATTATTACACAATCGCCAAAAATCATTGTTTCTTTAGAGGCAGTTACTGATAACGTTTGTCATGGGGAGGCAAAGGGAGCTATCAACATTTCTGCAGAGGGAGGGTTCCCACCTTATCAGTATTTCTGGAGCAATGGGAGCACCACACAAGATGTGGCAGCACTCGAAGCAGGAGAGTATAAAGTAGCCGTTTATGACAACTTTAGCTGTAGTGATACGCTGACAGTCGTGGTAAAGCAACCGCAAAAAATGTTGCCGAGAATAGTCGAAGTAAAGGATATTCTGTGCTACGGCTACAATCAGGGAGAAATTGATATTGAGGTAGAAGGGGGAGTAGCGCCCTATACCTACAACTGGAGCAATGGCGCGAAGACACAAGATCTCAAGGGAGTTATTTCGGGTGAGTATTCAGTGTTGGTGACAGACGCTAACAACTGTCAAGAAATAGTCAGGGGCTTTATAGATGAAAAACCGCTCATCGTCAGGTCGATTGACGATGTGAAGAATATATTATGTAATGGAGATCAAACAGGAGAGGTAGATATATCTGTACAAGGGGGTAGTCCTCCTTATACTTATAGTTGGAGTAACGGAGCATCTACAGAAGATCTAAAGGATCTGAAAGCCGGAGAGTATGAAGTGCTTGTTAAAGATTCGCAGGGATGTACAGAAGTATCTACGACGAAAGTCCTAGAGCCAGAATTGTTGACTATTGGTTTTGACCGAATCAACAATGTAAGGTGCTATGGCGATAATGGGGGGTCTATCAATGTCAAAGTAGATGGAGGGGTATTCCCTTATGATTACAAATGGAATACGGGTGCCGAAACACAGGATATAGCTGGAGTGAAAGCAGGATCATACGCCGTAGAAGTAAGTGATAAAAATGGCTGTAAAGAGAGTGTGTCTGTAGAGATCACCCAGCCAGAAAACCTGCTAGTGACATTGGTGTCTTCTAGTGACGTATCTTACTACGGAGGTCTTGATGGTGCAATCGATATAGATGTGACAGGCGGTGTAGCGCCGTATAAGTACAAGTGGAATAACGGTAGTTTGACACAAGATGTAGAAGGACTGAACTCTGGTAACTACAATGTGAGGGTCTCTGATGCTACGGGTTGTAGCAAAATCATCAATGTAACGATAGGTCAACCATCCGCCCTAAATGCTAGAATCGATAAGGCAGTCGATATCAAGTGTAATGGAGATGAATCAGGGGAGGTATCCATCTATGTTTACGGTGGAGTGAAGCCATATTCATTTTTGTGGAACAACGGGAGTACTACAGAAGATATTAGTGGGCTGAAAGCAGGGAAATACTCAGTGGTCATTACGGATGCCAACAATCACAAGATTGAAATTGATACTGTGCTTAGACAACCTGAGTTGTTTGAAGCGTCTGTTGTTTCTGTAAAGAACATTCTTTGTAATGGAGAGAATAGAGGAGAGATTGATATTGAAGTGAAAGGTGGGGTAGAACCTTACAAATATCACTGGGGAAATGGTATGATTTCACAAGATATCATAGACGTGCAAGCAGGAGATTATTCTGTGACTATCATGGATGCCAATAGGTGTCAGTTGGAATTGTCTGCTTCTATTACTCAACCCGATGAATTGATTGTCAATATAGAAAATACAGTTGATATCCTATGCTACGATGATGCTTCAGGTTCTGTTGATATTACTGTCACTGGTGGAGCGACTCCATATCAATTCGAATGGAGCAATGGAGCTAAAACCCAAAATATAAGTGGCGTGAAGACAGGTGACTATCAGGTAACTGTCACAGATGCCAATGGATGCATTAAATCCGTGAAAACAAAACTGACTCAACCTGAGTTGCTTGTAGTTAGAGAAGGGGAAGTAAAGAATATTGATTGTTTTGGCAACAATACAGGTCAGATCAATTTAAACATATCAGGAGGGGAACTGCCCTATAAATACCTCTGGAACACGGGAGACTCTACTCAAAACATAGCGAACTTAAAAGCAGGAGATTATTCTGTGACTATCACAGATGCCAATGGCTGTCAGGTCAAATACGCCAAAGAGCTAACCTCACCAACCAAGTTAATATCGTCTCTATCTGGAACGGTAGATAACTTGTGTTTTGGGGAGAGCAATGGTGAAATTAATATTGATGTATCGGGTGGTGAAACACCTTACAAGTACCGCTGGAGTACAGGAGCTACATCACAAGATGTGACGGATTTGAAGGCGGGTGAATACAAGGTCGAAATCATAGATAGCAATGGTTGTACCGATGAACTGTCTGCTTATGTCGAAGAGAAGCCATTGTTGGAAGTTGGTATCGATGTGACTAACATACTGTGTTATGGTGAGTCCAGTGGTGCCATCGATCTTACTGTTCAAGGTGGAGTAGCACCATACAAATATATGTGGAGCAATGAAGCTGTGACACAGGATATCAAAGGTCTCAAAGCTGGCCAATACTCTGTAGTGGTTACAGATGCCAATGGCTGTTCTGATATCAAAGATGTGATGATTTCTCAGCCATCTAGATTTATTGCCATCTTAGAGTCTGAGGTCCATGTCAAATGTTTTGGACAGAGTACGGGTGCTATCAACGTTCGCGTTAGCGGAGGGGTTCAGCCTTACACCTATACTTGGAGCAATGGCGCTTCATCTCAAGATATCACCAATATTCCTGCGGGAACTTATAAGTTGACAGTGACAGATGCCAACGGATGTACAGAATTGATTAATTCAACCATTAGACAGCCGTCCGAAGTGATTTATACAGTCAATGAAGTCACTGATTTAAGTTGCCATGGCGATAACAGTGGTGCAATAGACATTTCTATTATTGGGGGAGTAGGGCCGTATGTGTACAGCTGGAATAATGGAGCGACTACTCAGGATCTTGTAGGGGTTTCTGCAGGTAATTATTCTGTTGAAATCTCAGAAGGAAACGGATGTAAAAATGTACTACAGGCGCAAATCAAAGAGCCTGAGGTATTGCTGATGAAATTGGATACAGTTGGACACGTACTTTGTAATGGCGACAATACGGGGTTGATCCAAGTATCTGTCAAAGGTGGTGTAGCTCCATACGATTATAGCTGGAGCAATGGAGAAACCACAGAGGATATTTCGGGTTTAGGTGCAGGCAAATACACACTGACCGTGACCGATGCGCATGGTTGTACCAAGACTGCATCTACAGAAGTGAAACAACCTAAGCCATTTTTAGCTAGTTTGTTGTCAGTAGAGCATATCAAATGTAATGGAGATGACGAGGGAGCCATTACACTCAATGTCAGAGGAGGAATTCAGCCTTATGTATTCGCATGGAGCAACGGAGCGATTACACAAAATCTTTCCAACCTATCTGCAGGGAAGTACTCTGTCAAAATAACGGATGCCAATGGATGTATTCAGGAGTTAGCGACTGAGATTACAGAACCGATGCTGTTGACTAGTGCATTGGTAGAGTCTACCAATGTGTCTTGTTTTGGAGGGTATGATGGTAATATAAACATCACTGTCAATGGTGGAGTTACACCTTATGCATACCAATGGAGCAATGGGGCGGTATCTCAAGACTTGACCAATGTGCCGCAAGGAACCTATTCAGTTCAAATCACGGATGCCAACGGGTGTACAGACTCACACATCTCTGTGACGATTACTGAACCAGAAAAACTGAATGCTCAAATTGTAAGTGTGACGAATGTGATGAATTATGGAATCAGCAGTGGTGCCATAGATATCAACGTGACAGGCGGTGTAGCACCTTATGTATACAGTTGGAGTAATGGAGCTAAGACTCAAGATATTTCAAAAATACAAGCGGGTAATTATTCCGTGAATATTGTTGATAATCAAGGGTGCCAAGCATCACTCAATATGAATGTGAAGCAGCCACCAGCATTGAAATTATCTATTTTGTCGGTGGTCAATATTGCCTGTAGTGGAGAAAGTACTGGAGCTATCAATGTCAACGTGACAGGGGGAGTGAGACCCTATAGATTCGAGTGGAATCATGGGGATAGTATCCAGAATTTGTCCAATGTACCGGCAGGGGACTATGCCTTGACTGTCATTGATGCCAACAATCACAGGGAGGTAGTGACTTCTAAAATATCTGAACCAGTGCCTATCAATATCATCGTAGATGATGTCAAGAATGTACTATGCTACGGAGCTGAGACAGGTTCGGTGGCACTCACGATCACTGGAGGGCAGGAGCCTTATACCTATAGCTGGAGCCATGGTGCAACTAGCCAAGATTTGAAGAATATCCCCGCTGGTAGCTATGATTTTGTGGTAACAGATCGGAATGGATGTGAGAAATCTAAAACCATAGAGATAGCTCAGCCTAATGAATTAGTGGCTAAAATAGTTGACGTAGAAAACGTCAAATGTCACGGAGATAATAAAGGGGCTGTCAGGATCGAGGTGTTAGGTGGTGTGGAGCCCTATAGATACAGCTGGAGCAATGGAGAGAAAACCCAGAACCTTACAGAAGTAATCGCAGGAGAGTACTCTGTCAAGATTTATGATGCCAACGGTTGTGTCGTTGGATTGAGTACGGTCATTTCCGAACCACCAGCTTTAGTTGCTAAAATCACAGAAGTGGTTGACAACAGTTGCTTCGGAGAGAAAAAAGGCTCTGTGTCACTAGATGTGTATGGTGGGTTTGGAAGCTATACCTATAGCTGGAGCAACGGAGATAGCATCCAGGATATATCAAATCTTTCCGCAGGTGTATATGACGTTATTATTCGTGATTCTTTAGGTTGTCAACAGACTTTAGAAGCGACGATCGCCGAACCAGAAGAAATGAAGGTGAGCATAGCTTCGATTGACAATGTCGCATGTTTTGGAGACCAAAAGGGTAACGTTAGCATAGACGTCCAAGGAGGATCAGCACCATTCAACTACAAATGGAGTAGTGGTGAGACCAGCCAAGATTTGAAAAAAGTGGTAGCAGGGCAATATTCACTAGCCGTCACGGATGCCAAAGGATGTGTCGGAGAGATTCAAGCGCAGGTGCTACAGCCCGCACAGCTGGTGTTGGCACTGGATACCATACAAAACAATCTTTGCAAAGACGATGAGAAGGGCTTGGTAGATATTACAGTCAGTGGAGGTGTTACGCCATACCAATACGCTTGGAGCAATGGTGCGCACACTGAAGACCTGGTCAATGTAATCGCCGACGAGTACAGTGTCAATGTCAAGGATGCCAATGGTTGTATCCAGAAGTTGACCGCAAAAGTTGAAGAACCTCAGCTACTAGTATTGCGCATAGACTCTGTATCTAATGTTAACTGTTATGGAGATGAAACGGGTTATGCCAGTGTAGCAGTAAAAGGAGGTGTAGAACCCTATACCTATCACTGGGACAATGGCGTGAATACACCGTATCTTCAAGATGCTTTGGCGGGAGATTATGATGTCACTGTGACGGATGCAAATGGTTGTTCATCGGTGATCAAAACAACTATAGAGCAACCTGTCAAGTTGATACATACGATTGATGCGATTACCGATATACAGTGTCACGGAGATAGTACAGGATCTATATATGTCACAGCACTGGAGGGTGTCGGGCCCTATGATTTTGAATGGAGCAATGGTGAGAAAACGGCAGACATTACAGGTTTGGTAGCGGGGCATTATGAACTGAAGATCACGCAAGCCAACGGTTGTGTCAATCACCTAGAAGCCACCATCGAACAGCCTACTCTGTTTGTGTCCAATTTGACGGATGTCAAAGATGTGAAGTGTTTTGATGATGAGACTGGAGAGGTGAAAATAGACGTAAGTGGAGGGGTAGAACCTTACGCTTATGCGTGGAGCAATGGAGCAGTTACAGAGGATATCTTGGGGGTCAAAGCGGACAACTACTCTGTGATGGTGACAGATGCCAATGGATGTTTGAACACCATCAATGCTTTCGTGAACCAACCTGATGAACTGAGAATGAAGATCGACTCGGTTCACAATGTCAAGTGTTGTGGGGATCAGAGTGGAGCCATCTTTATCTCAGTCTATGGTGGGGTAGAGCCTTATCAGTATGAGTGGAGCAATGGCGCAACGACGCAGGATATTCAAAACTTGATCTTGGGTAAATACACTGTCAATATCTCTGATAGCAATGGATGTGAAATCAGTCCATTGGATGATGATGCGCTGAACTTGTATGAGCAGATTGTTACCAATGGTAAATTTGTCACCAGGGGAATCCAGTTTGATATTGGAAAGACAACACTTAAGCCTGAGTCATTTATCGTAGTGAATAGAATTGCTACCTTGATGAAGGAACATCCAGATTTGGTATTCCGAATCGATGGACACACGGATAGTGACGGAACAGAGGAGTCCAATCAATCCTTGTCAGAGAGACGCTCTGAGGCGATCAAGGATGCCTTGATTAAGTTTGGTATCTCTGAAGCAAGGCTATATACCCAAGGATGGGGAGAGTCTAAACCTATCGCGACCAATGCTACATCAGCAGGTAAAGCGGAGAACCGACGTGTAGAGTTTATCTCATTGACAGGTACACTCAGTGGTCAGATGATCGAAGAAAGCGGCATTCAATAGTGCTCTTGATTTATAACAACAAAAAAGGTGAAGAGGTATTCTTTGCCTTTTTTGTTGTTAGGTTATTCTGTTTATACCATCATTATATCCTTTTCAGGACCATTGTTATGGGTGTCCATAACCTGCGCGGGTTTGAGCTAAAGCCTGCGCAGGTTTACACTCAGACCTGCGCAGATTTGACGGTAAACCCGCGCAGGTTTACATTCAAGTCCCCGCGGGTTTGTGGTCGTACATTTCCTGATCAGATTTTGTATGCACGCCACTTTAGATTGATAGCTGTAATCTTTCCTTTTTTGAGGAAGGGAATATGTGAAATAATAAGAACTATATGTACAATGTCTAACCATCAGACTTGATTGTATATATTAGCAAACCAAAAAATGATTATGACGATGAACGAGGCGAATGCACATGAAACTCCCCAGCTGATGGGGCATCCAAAAGGGTTGTTTTACCTTTTTTTTGCAGAACTATGGGAGCGATTTAGTTTCTACGGCATGCGTGCACTGCTGATGGTCTATATGACCGAGGAGGTTTACCGATCATTGGTCGAACGTGATGCGATCGCGTCTACGATCTATGCGGCCTATGGGGCACTCGTGTATGCAACGCCTGTGATCGGAGGTATGTTGGCTGATCGCCTGTTGGGCTACCGTAGAGCGATATTGCTAGGTGGTATAGCGATGGCACTGGGACATTTCGTTCTAGCCTTTGATAATCAAATCTGCTTTTTCTTGGCCTTGGCTTTGTTGATCGTAGGCAATGGTCTCTTCAAACCAAATATCTCATCTTTTGTCGGAGCACTCTATACAGAAGGAGATAAACGTAGGGACTCAGGTTTTACGATCTTCTATATGGGGATCAATCTAGGGGCATTCGTCGCACCGCTTCTATGTGGTTGGTTAGGGATGGCCTATGGTTGGCACTATGGTTTCGGTGCGGCAGGTATCGGTATGTTAGCAGGTGTGATTGTATTTCAGTCTGGCTTGAAGACTGGCGTGTTTGGATCACATGGTTATGCACCGGATGAGGCTTATCTGAGCAAGTCAGTTGCAGGTTTACATATTAAACATTGGGTCCCGATCATCGCTACAGTACTGGTACCTATGATTGCTGTGATCATGTACTATGGAGAAATGACCTTGCCACTGTTGGGTACTTTTCACTATGAAGGACAGATTGTCGAATATATATTTTATGCGATATTGATCGTGATACTGGGAGTGATCTTTAGTACGATGGCTCAGGTCAGTAGGCCTGAGAAAGAAAAGCTACTCGTGATCGTACTGCTCACGATGTTTATGACGATGTTTTGGGGTGGATATGAATTGTCGGGAAGTACGTTGACATTATTTGCACTTCGCAATGTGAACATGGTAGGGATCAATGCCTCACAGGCCAACTCCATCACTGCGTTGTATATTATAGCTTTGGCAGTTCCATTTTCATGGATATGGGTCAGGTTGTCCAAAATTAAAGCCAATCCTGTCACACCATTCAAGTTTGCCTTCGGTCTGTTGCTTTTAGGGGGAGGATTTGCTGTTTTTGCCTGGAGTGGCAGTTTCGCAGATGAGTTGGGTAAAGTACCGATGTGGTTTTTATTGCTGGGCTATTTACTGTTCTCGACGGGAGAGTTATTTATGTCGCCCGTAGGTTTGTCTAAGGTCACGGAGTTGTCTCCCAAGAAAGTCGTGGGATTCATGATGGGCGTATGGTTCTTGTCTTCTGCCTTTGCGTTTAGAATCGTCGGAGCAGTGGGTAAACTGCTGGCTGTGGGAGGAGCTGCCGAAGATGCTGACCCTTTGGTCTCACTACAAATCTATACCGATGGGTTCGAGAGTATTGCTTTCGTAGTACTCAGTGGTGCTGCTTTGGCCTTTGTATTGGCTCCTTTGATGCGAAAGATGATGCACGGTATACATTAAGTCTTTCTCTCTGAAGAATATTTAACTAACACAGGTTTGCGAATTTGGTATGGTTTTTTCTAAGGGTATGTAAACAATTCATTCCATACTTGTATGCGCAAACCTATAGCATTTTTCCTGTCTCTAGTATTTAGCCTACCTCTTTATGCTCAGATGTATCCAGGATTCAAAGCACAGGAAGCTAAAGATTTCATTGCGCTGTGCAATAGTTTTACCTACCTCGAACTCTACGATAGTGATACGGTGATTATTCCTTCGGGGTATGAAAAAATCTTTACGTCTGGTGTTTTTGGGATGGATAACAAGTATCAGGTCTACACCAATGGTAATCATGGTGTAATTTGCTTTAGGGGATCAACTGCTGATCAAAAAAGCTGGTTGGCGAATTTTACCTCTGCCATGATCCCTGCTGCTGGGGATATCAAAATAAAGAACGAACCTTTCAACTATGTGGTGTCTAATGTTGAGGGAGCTGCGGTACATTCAGGGTATATGCTCGGATTGGGATATTTGCATGCATCTGTCTTAGAACAGATACGGTCACTCAACAGGCAGGGGATCTTCGATATTTATCTAACTGGACATAGTCAGGGAGGTGCTTTGTCTGCCTTGCTGTTGGCATACCTAGATGGTCTACCTAAGGAAACCATCTCCTCCAGAAACCAATTCAAGAATTATTCATTTGCTAATCCCATGGTGGGAAACAAACGGTTTGCGCAGGCATATAATGAGAAATATGCCGAGACAGGCTGGAGTATGCGTGTGATCAATCCAGCTGATCCAGTGCCTAAACTACCTATGAACTATATGGAAGAAAAGGCATTGTCAAAAAGAGGAATTCTTTCTCTATTAGAGGATGAAAATGGTTTTGATACAGGGCTATTGTTGAAAAGCGCATTCGTTCAGACATTTGAAGGGTTCGCGACTAATAGGGTTCAATCCATGAGTGTGTCAGCAAGCGAACGACTGGCCAAAGATTTAGGAGATATTGTATTCCCTCCTTATGTAGATGATATCAACTATTTTCAGACGGGGCAACTGATTACGCTACATCCGTTTGCCTATCCCAGGATGTACAAAGAATGGGTAGCAGCGTCTTACGATTCGTTGGCCGAAACAGCTGTTAGAGATTCAGAAGGTTATTTTGTGGATGAATCATATTACGAAAGGCCTCCTATGTTTTATCAACACAAACCGCACAATTATTATGTCGCTGTTTTGAAAGCCTATTTTCCAGAAGAATACGATGCATTAATGGTCAAATACTTGCCTGAGGATTTATAGTGTCTATTTCTTTCGTTTTACACCGCTGATGGCTTGTTCTTGCCAAGGGTCTTCTGGCCATACGTGTTTCGGATAGCGTCCTCTGAGGTCTTTTCGTACCTCAAAGTAGGCATTGTTCCAGAAGCTATTGAGGTCACTTGTGATTTGCACTGGTTTGTAGCCAGGAGACAAAAGGTGCATTAAGACACTGGTTTTTCCCTCATTGATTTTAGGCGTGTCGACTAGTCCGAATACTTCCTGTAGGCGAACGGCCAGTATCGGTGCACTGCCATCAGCAGCATAGTTTAATTTGATATGTGAGCCACTTGGCACATTGGTTTTTACGGGAGCGAGCGCATCTAGCTTGCCCTGTAGGTCATAAGCTAGCGAATGCTGCAGTACTGATTTCAAATCAATCTTTTTAAGGGCTTCTGGTTTTTTAATTCCTTCAAGATAGGGGGCTAGCCATTCATGGTTAGTCGCGAGTAGCGTAGGAGTACTAACATCAGGCCATCCTTGGTTAGGATTCCATTGTCTGAGGCTGAGTACGCGGTTTTGCCACTGGGTCACGTTTTCTTCCCAGTTCAATAGGCGCTCGCCTTCTTTTTTGAGAGTATCGCAGATTGCCTCTACAAGTCTTGATTCGTCGGGATTTGATAGCGGGGTAGAGCGCAGGGTGATGCTACCGATACGCATGTCTAGTGAGGCTATTAATCCGCCTTGCCGTGTATCCCATGTGATGATTTCTTTCTCTTCGACCATAGGCATCAGGTCACGAGGGTTGAGCGGAGAGGCCATGAATATTTTTCCCATCCCGTCACGTGCGTCCATGTGTGCGATGGCCAACCAAGGTTCGTTGGCGAGATCATCACGGTGTCCGAGCATGGCATATTTACCATTGGAAAGTTGAAACTGAGCATTGTTGCCCGGTCGAGCATAGGCGATGCGCTCGGGATAGGCGTATGACAACAGTATGCCTGTTTCATAAGGATCGTGGCTGTCGTTTTCTGCGTCGAGCGAAAAGAGTTGTCTGTATTGTTGAGCTACTTTCTCTATTCGTGCAAATTTCCGTCCGAGTCGATTGTCACGTCTCAATCTTCGGAGTACTTCGATTCGCTCGTTGATGTCTGTACCGGCTTCTTTGCCGAGGGGGTCACGTTCGTCAAGTAGTGCCGCGATATCAGAGGCGAGTGCGATGAGGTCTTGCTCTTCAGCCATGCGTAGCATATGAGCAATCCTCGGGTGACAGGGAAGTTGATGCAGACGTTGCCCATGTGGTGTGATCTTGTTGTTGTCGAGTGCTCCGAGTTGGTGTAGTAGCTCTCGTGCCTGTAGCACAGCGGCATTGGGGGGAGGAGTGAGCCAGGTCATTTCTTGGACGTTGCTGATACCCCACTGCGCCATGTCGAGTACGAGACTGGCGAGATCGGCTTCCATGATCTCTGGTGTCAGGTGTTTTTGCAACCGGTCTTGTGTGGCTTTGCTCCATAGCCGGTAGCAGACCCCTGGACTGAGACGTCCAGCACGTCCAGCTCGCTGGTCAGCTGAGTCTTGGCTGATTTGTACGGTTTCTAGTTTGGATAGGCCCGATTTGATGTCAAACTTGGATGTACGCCCAAAACCTGTATCTACGACGATCTTGATCCCCTCGATAGTCAAACTCGTCTCTGCGATGGAGGTCGCTAGGACGATTTTGCGTTTGCCGTCTCGGTTGGGCAGAATGGCTGCCATTTGTTTGCCATGTGGCAAGGAGCCATAGAGTGGGTGGATGGCAAAATCATGCATGTCCTTGCGCAGGACCTCTTCACATTTAATAATCTCTCCCTGACCAGGGAAAAATGCTAAGACATCTCCATCGTGTTTTTTGGTGGCCTTACTGATGATACGTGCAGCGATCTCTGCCATCATCCATTCGTCCTGCTGGTCTTCATAAAATACGTCGACTGGATATTGGCGTCCCTTGCTTTCTATGAGCGGCGCTTTGAGTAGTGCCGTCAGTTCAGTGGTGTTCAGCGTAGCGGACATGATCATGAGCTTGAGATCAGGGCGGAGGATGCTTTGGGCCTCCCGGCACAGAGCGAGTGCTACATCTGCATGTAGGTTACGTTCGTGAAATTCGTCAAAGATCACTAGTGCTACATCTTCAATGGCATTGTCACTATGAAGCATGCGTGTGAGGATGCCTTCGGTGACGACTTCTATTTGGGTGTGCTCACTGACCTTGGTGTCAAAGCGAATGCGATACCCGACGGTTTTGCCGACTGGCTCACCGATCAACTCCGACATACGTACGGCAATGGATCGTGCAGCGAGTCGCCGGGGCTCTAGCATGATGATCTTTTTGCCATTGAGCCAGTTCTCTTCTAGTAGTGCTAAGGGTAGCAAAGTACTCTTGCCAGCTCCGGGAGGTGCGTGCACGATGAGTGTGTTTTCCTGTGCAAGATGCTGTCGGGTAGGAGCTATGACCTCCGTGATGGGAAGGTCTATCTGATAGGGGTCAAAAGACATATTGTTCGCTTAGCTATGAAGCTGCGAAAGTACACAGTCTGGTGTACAAAAGACAACAACTATGGGCAAGAGTAGTGAAACAGAGGTGGGAGGAAACGAAAGTGATCATGTTTTTTATGGAGGTAAATCCTACTGGATATTATTGTATTCATTTTGTGACCAAAGGCCATTGTATATAAAATGCTATATCTATTTTAGCCTAAATATAGGTGTGGGGTTGTCATGATAGCATATGTCAGATCACAGCTCTTTGAATACGTTGTTTAATTAGCCTTTCGAGTAATTGTGGGGCGACAAATGAATGCATAGTTATGAGAAATACTGCTTTATTCTGGCATTTGGTTGTCACGATGTTCGTGATGACAAATGATGCTAGGTCAAACGAAAACATAGATAGTCTGCGACATGCGCTTTCTCTCCACAAAGAGGACACATCTAAGGTGCAGATTCTTAATGACCTCTCTTATGCGTATTTTTATCAAAGCAATGATTCCTCTATCTGGGCATCCCAAGAGGCATTGTCCATAGCAAAAAAGATCAACGATCAAGCGGCTAAAAGAAGAGCTTTTTATTTGTTGGGTTTAAATTATCATAATTCAGGACAATTCGAGTATGCTTTGGATTACTATGATAGTTCTTTGGTTGTCAATGGATTCGTATACGATTCTGCTTGGAGAGCTATTATCCTAAATGACGTAGGTAAAGTGTATAGAGTCATGAGTAGATATCCCAAAGCATTGGAGAGCCACTTAGAGGCTCTTAAAATAAGACGTGCCTTAGGCGATACTATTGGTGTTTCCAACGTGCTTAATAGTATTGGTACCCTTTATTTTCGTCAAAAAAACTATGACAAAGCGCTGAATTATTACCAGCAAACGCTCGACATACAAGAGTACATGGGCGTTTTGATGGACCAAGCATCTACGCTGGGCAACATTGGGTTGATTCATATGAGTCTTGAAAATTATCCAGAAGCGTTGAACTATAGTTTGCAGTCTTACAGATTGTTGGATTCGCTGGGCGAGTCATGTAGATTGCCATATCCAGCAATAAATATAGGGCATACCTACCTTGAGTTGGGCAGGTTGGATGAGGCACTTCAGTACTTGAAAATTAGCTATGACTGGTCTGTAGTTTGTCATATCCCAGAGGGCGTTTGTCAATCTTTGTATTCTATGGGACAAATCTATTTTAAGCAGGGACAATACGACCTTGCCGAGCAAAAATGGAAAGAGGGATATGAGCTGGCAGAAGAGTATGATTTAAAAACCTCCAAAATGAGTTTAGCCGAGTCGCTATTTGAGTTGTACAAATCTAAAGGTGCTTCTGATCAAGCCTTACATTATTTGGAGATAACGTTTGAACTCAATACTGAGCTATTCAATGAAGGCATGACGGAGCAACTGACCACTTTGGAGCTTAATTATACGTTCGAGCAAGAGCGTGACTCACTGGAGTTTCAAAAGCAATCCGAATTGCTGTCGGTCAACGCCCAACTAGATCAGCAGCGGTTGATGAAGTATGTAACGATAGCTGGGTTGCTGATTACTTTGATTTTTACCTTTGTGATCTATCGCTACTACCGATTGAGTCAAAAGGCCAAGTCCATACTTCAAAAGAAAAATAAGACAATATCTGAGGCTTTGGATGAGCGTGAAGTCCTGCTGCGAGAGATTCATCATCGAGTCAAGAATAATTTACAAGTGGTGAGTAGTTTACTCAATATCCAGTCCAAATATCTGAATGACGAGCTGGCCAAGAAGGCTGTGTTAGAAGGTAGGAATAGAGTACAATCCATGGCATTGGTTCACGAGAAGCTGTATCAATCCGAAAATCTGTCTCAGGTAAATGTCAAGGAATATCTTCACGAGCTTGCCAACACTTTGTTTCAATCCTACGATGTGTCTGAGGAGAGAGTGAGGTTTTCAAGTAAGATAGAGATGGTGGACTTGTCAATCGATACCACTATTCAGATTGGTTTGATTATCAACGAGCTCGTGTCCAATGCCTTAAAATATGCTTTTCCTGATACCAAACAAGGGGTGGTTTCTCTATCTCTCCGAAAAGTAGAGGAGATTCATGAACTAGAAGTCTCGGACGATGGTGTGGGTATAGCTTCACCAGATGATCTATTGAAGTCTTATGGCTATAGGATTGTAAGGTCCATCTCTAGAGGGCTGGGAGGGACGATCACGATGCAACATGAGAAGGGAACAACCTTTAGACTAACATTCTAAGCATGGATAAAAAACGACAAATAATGATAGTAGAGGATCAACCTATTATTGCAGATGACATAGCGATCTACTTGGAGCAAATGGGTCATGAGGTCGTGGGTATTTGTGATTCGGCGGATCAGGCTTTGGCAGTTTTGGATCAAAAAGAGGTGAGCCTTGTGCTGTTGGATATCAAAATCAAAGGAGACAAAGATGGGATTCAATTGGCGCAGCTCATTCGTCAAAAGAGAGCGGTACCATTCATATTTATTTCATCGCTATATGATAAGACAACAATCACCCGGGCAAAAAATGCTAGCCCATCTGGGTATATAGTCAAACCCTTCAAAGATGAGGATATCCAAGTGGCGGTGGATATGGCACTAGCCAAAGTGCAAATTGAACCCGTGAGCAAACCTAATACGGAGCAGCTCAATCTATTCGTTCGGAACAATAATGCCATCGTTCCACTTGACTTTAATCAGGTCATCTATGTAGAGGCATCAGACAACTATTCGATTTTTTATACAGAAGAAGACAAGTATGTGGTGTCTCAGACGCTAAAGAATGTAGAGGATATTCTCGGTGATCAGGGGTATTGTCGTATTCATAAGACCTTTCTAGTGAATTTGAGGAAAATCGATCGCATCGAGCACAGTGTGGTTTTTGTCAACGGCAGCCCGTTGCCTATTGGTAAGGTATATAGGAAACCATTTATGGATCGTTTGACCGTGTTTTAGAGTCGTTCACTCATTGTATATTCCGTTTACCCGTGTCTACTGGTTAGCGAGCATCTAGGCAAGTACTTTTGTAGCAGCAGTTATACAATAGTCAAACCATAAATACCGAGAAAAATGACCGAGCCAAAAAATGCTCCTATGCATCTGAGGAGTACTAGATATTGCCTACCCATACTAGTTTTGATATTTGATCGTTGTACACAAAATGATTGAACCGATGAAACCAGCAACGCAATACACTAAAAGCGGTCATATCAATATAGCTTATCAGGTATATGGATCTGGTCCCATCGATTTGGTATACATTCCTGGATGGGTATCCAATATAGACTGGATGTGGGCATGCCCAGAGTTGGTTCATTTCTTTGAGGAAGTGGGCAAGTTTGCTAGACTCATTTTGTTTGATAAGCGTGGTACGGGTCTGTCAGATCGTATCGTAGAGTTATCAACCATCGAGGAACGAATGGATGATATCAGAGCCGTGATGGATGCAGTAGGCTCTCCCAAAGCAGTGTTGTTTGGACATTCAGAGGGTGGTTCTGTGTCGGCATTGTTTGCAGCGACCTATCCTAACAGAACAATATCCTTGATCACATTTGGTGCGTTTGCTAAACGAAGGTACTCTCCTGACTATCCTTGGGCACCCACAGATGAAGAACGACAGAAAGTCTATGAGATGATCGAAAACAGCTGGGGAAGTGGAGAAATGAGACTAGAGTCTCTTGCTCCTTCGTTAGCCAATGATCGGGTTTTTATGGATTGGCTGGCTAATTATTTTAGATCTGGGGCTAGCCCGAGTGCGGCTATGGTATTGACCAAAATGAATACAGAGGTGGATATTGTGGATATCTTGGGTTCGATCAAAGTACCTACGTTACTTATGCAACGCACCCATGATGTAGATGTCAAAATAGAAGAGGGAAGATTCATTGCTGATCGCATAGAGGATTCGATTTTCGTAGAATTTGAGGGGAGTGACCATCTATTTTGGGCAGGCAATACCGAAGAGGTATTGGAAGAAATACGAGCATTTGTGACGCATGTCATACCAAAGGTAAGCTATCAAAAAAGACTTCTCACCATTTTGACTGGACGGGTTATCCCATCAGATGACATGAGTCATCAAGAGATCGTAGGCCAATTTGTAGGGCAGCATCGTGGCAGTATTATTCAATTCGATCAGGGTGTATTCATTGCGGCTTTCGAAGGGCCGAATAAAGCGGTGCATTGTAGCTTAGATTTACAAAATGCAGTGAAAGGGTTAGCACTCGAATTGGCTATAGGGATTCATATTCTAGAGGGTGCCGTAGATCAAGTACATTTCGTTCGTGATGAAACAGAACTGTTGGTCAATGAGATTCTAAAGCACACCCAACCTAATCAAATATTGATCACACAAACAGTGAAACATTTACTGTCAGGTGCGGGATTGAATTTCGTTCCACATACATCGGTGTTTGAGACTGTGTTAGGTGAAAAAATGCTGTTATTTGACGTGAAGGATAATACGAGTGCTGATAAATATCATGTTGATTTTAAGGCGAGTAATTTAGATAGAAGAGGGTCATTCTTGGAGAATGTTCTAGAGAGCATTGAAGAAAATATAAGTAATGAATGCTTTGGTGTAGAAATGTTGTGTAGAGAAGTAGGTGTTAGTGAGCGTCAGTTGCAACGAAAACTCAAGGCGATTACCAATAAATCCCCTAATCAACTGATCAGTTCGGTAAGGCTACACCGTGCCAAGGAGTTAATCCTTGGTCACCATGATTACAATATCACAGAAATTGCTTTTAAAATGGGGTTCTCAAACCCTTCCTATTTTTCTAAATGTTTTAAAAAAGAGTTTGGATTATCTCCATCAGATTTTTTGCAAAACCAATCTAGGTATGAGCCAGTCGCAAAAACCATAGCGCTTTCTGAAATGATCTAACTCAAAGCCAATTAAAGTGTCGGAATTGTTTAAGAAATGGTCGGTTTTGTACTAACCGACCAGTACTGTTTCGGTGTAATTTTACAATAGTTAAACTTTCAAAGGGAAAATTGATGTAGCATACATTTCTTGTACGCTATGTACTGAAGTGCTAAAAGATAAATTCAAGTTCCACAACACGGTTAGGTTAGGCCAAAGTAGGCCTTAGGTTTGGGTGACTCAGTGAGTCACCCTTTTCCGATATGTGTTCACGAATAAAGAAGGATTCTCTCTTGACTTTTCTTTGTATTTGACACTTGTCAACTACAAAGTACATCTCTCAAAAGTTTGATGAAAGATAATAATTCATCTAAAATTATACAGACAGCTATGAAAAATTCATTTCTATCTATTGTCCTGAGTCTCATGCTTTTTCAACCGCTATTGGCTCAAGAAGATTTTCAACCATTTGTCTCATCATGGAAACTGAGTGCCATTGATGAAAGTGTGACCATTGCACTGAATACGAATTTTACCTATGATTTTACCTATGCATGGGTGCATGAGGGGGACACTATATCTGACGGTGCACACCAGTCGGTAGATGGTGATTTTGCTACCGTGTTTTCGGCGGGTGACTTCTCTGCTTTTGGACTTACTGAACCTGATACTGTTGAGTTGTATATAGCAGGTGCATTCCCTCATCTTACAGGCTACTCCAAGAGCCAATTGGTGGATGTAAATCAATGGGGGGATATTGTCTGGGGGAGTTTCGATCAAACCTTTGCGAATTGGGGAGGAAGTACATTCTCTGCTATTGACGCCCCCATTTTGAGTAGTGATGGGGTGAGCTTTTTTAGAATTTTTCGGCAATCAGGTAGTTTCAATGGAGATCTTAACCACTGGGATGTTAGTCATGTCAATAAATTTAATGAGGCTTTTCAGAGTGCTCGTTCCTTCAATTCTGATTTAAGTTCATGGGATCTCACAGGGGTCGATAATTTCGGGAATTCGTTTAATGGTGCCAATAAATTTGAGGGACATGGCTTAAGCCAATGGGACATCAGTAATGCATCAAGGTTTAATGGTACTTTTAATAGTACTTCTATCTCAACCGCTACTTATGATGATATATTAATCAGTTGGGCAGCACAGGAGGTAAAGAGGGGAGTCGATTTTGGTATAGGAAATATTGAAGTCTGTAGCACGGAGGCTGAAGTAGCAAGAGAAAGGCTTGTC
The DNA here is from genome assembly GCF_900142205.1 of Reichenbachiella agariperforans. GTDB lineage: Bacteria > Bacteroidota > Bacteroidia > Cytophagales > Cyclobacteriaceae > Reichenbachiella > Reichenbachiella agariperforans. The sequence goes on along the minus strand of NZ_FRAA01000001.1, from coordinate 346,177 downwards.
AAAGATTTTAATTGGACGATCACAGATGGTGGAACCTGTGATCAAGCTACTAACATTCTTTCTTTTAAACTCTCTGAAGGTCAGGTAGATGAAGCAATGATCGACTATAGTAATCATACGATAGAACTTGGGGTGCTTTCAGAGGTGGATGTTACCACTTTGTTGCCTGTATTGACATTGTCAGAAGGAGCAATAAGCGATCCTGAAAGTGGTGTCTTGCAAGATTTTACCAATGCTGTGACTTATACGATTACAGCCGAAGATGGATCAACTTTACAGGATTGGACAGTCAGTATGAGTGTTACTAGTCAGCGCCCATTTATCACCTCATGGTCTGTGACAGCAGAAGAAGATATTACGATTGGGCTCAATGACGATCTTCTGTATGATTTTAGTTATATCTGGAAAGATGATGAAGGAAATGTAACAGACTTTGGTAGCCATCGGTCTGAAGATGGCGATTTCAGTACTGTTTTCTCAGAAACAGGAACGTACACCCTTGAGGTTTTTGGAGGTTTCTCTCATTTGACTGGCAACTACCCCAAGGATCAGCTGCTGGATGTTTTGCAATGGGGAGATATTGTATGGGAAAGCTTTTATCAAAGTTTTAATGAATGGCCAGGTGCTGATTTTAGTACCACAGATCTACCTGACCTGAGTCAGGTAGATGATATGAGCCAAATGTTTTTTCAAGCAACGAATTTTAATGGTGATCTCAGTGCATGGGACGTCAGTAAGGTTACCAATATGTCCAGAATGTTTGAGAATGCTGAAAGTTTCAGTGAGGACCTTAATAACTGGGATGTCAGTCAGGTTATCAATATGTCACGAATGTTTTTTGGGACGAGTGTTTTTAATAGCGACCTGAGTCTCTGGAATGTGGGTAGTGTTACCAACATGTCATCTATGTTCGAGAATGCCAGTGTTTTTGACGGTCATCTAAGGGACTGGGATGTGAGTAGTGTCACCAATATGTCCAGAATGTTTGAAAATGCTGAAAATTTCAATGAGGATCTAAGTAACTGGGATGTCAGTCAGGTTATCAATATGTCACGGATGTTTTTTGGAACGAGTGTTTTCAATAGCGATCTGAGTCTCTGGAATGTGGGTAGTGCTACGAATATGTCATCTATGTTCGAGAATACCAGTATTTTTGACAGTGATCTTAGTGATTGGGATGTGAGTAGTGTCACCAATATGTCATCTATGTTTGATAATGCTAGTACCTTCGACAGCAACCTTAGTGACTGGGATGTAAGTCAGGTGACTACTTTTGAAAGTACATTTAGAAATGCTACAGCGTTTAATGGAAACGTAGACAACTGGCAAGTAAATGAAGCAACGAATATGTTTTTGATGTTTTCTGGTGCAGAAAATTTCAACCAAGACATTAGCGGTTGGCAAACAGGTAATGTCACGGATATGAGAGACATGTTTTCTAATGCGCAGGCCTTTAACCAAGATATCTCTCAATGGGATGTAAGTAAGGTTACTAATCTATCCCAGATGTTCAAAAATGCAACAGTTTTCAATAGTGACCTAAGTTCTTGGGAAATCGGTGCAGTTACAGATATGGGTGAAATGTTTTCTAACTCAGGGCTGTCCCCTCAAAATTATGATAAGGCACTTATGGCTTGGTCTGCTCAAGAAGTCCATGATAACGTGTCCTTGGACGCAGAGGACATCACTTTTTGCAAAGGAGCAGAGGCCAGACAGGCCTTGATCGACGACCATGGCTGGACTATCGGAGATGATGGGCAGTTTTGCTCCAGCGAAACAGATATTCTTAGTTTGGCAATGCTGAACTTCAATAAGTCTGCATCAGTAAATACTACCAACCATACCTTGAGGATTGTACTTCCTCAAAACACGGATGTAAGTGTTTTGCAACCTTTGATGACGCTTTCTCCTGGAGCAACTACTTCACCGGCTAATGAGGAGGTGGTAGACTTTACCGATCCTGTTACCATTACTGTCACTGCCGAGGATGGAACCACGACGCAGGATTGGATCGTCACGGTGAATGTCGTGCCAAGCAACGACTTCTGCTCAGATGCTATCACAGTCACCATAGGAGAGACCGTGTCTGGCAATACGACTTTTGCCTCCAACGATGCAGCGGTGGCTTCAAGTTGTGGTAATAACGAAGTGCGAAATGATAATGATGGCGAAAATGGAGGGATATCGGTTGGCGTCTGGTATAAATTGGTGGGAAATGGCGAAACCATTACATTAAACACCTGCACAGGAGATAAATATGATTTTGATGATACGAGTTTGAGCGTGTATACAGGATCTTGTACTACAGGTCTGGTATGTTTGGCAGGAAATGAGGATGGAGAGCAAGCCGAATGTGGAGGTGATGGCTATTTAGCTAGGCTAAGTTTCAATTCCATATTAGACGAAGAATACTTTGTGTTAGTGGATGGGTATGGAGACGCTAAAGGTGAGTTTGATTTAATCACATCAAGTGTGCCCACCACCCCACCTCCAGCCAATGACAACTGCTCAGGAGCAGAAGTGCTTACGGTATTTGCAGAAGGAACGGGAACGCCTACAAATGGAACCAATGCGCATGCGACCGCTTTTACTCAAACCCAAGAATGTGATCAGTACGGTACTATAAACGACGTATGGTATCGATTCAATTCGGGTACTAATGTAGAGGTGTCTGTTACGGTGGCGTTGACAGATACTGATGCAGACGGTCCATTGGTAGTGGCAGAATCCATACAAATCGACGGATATGAAACATGTGGTGGAGAATCACTGGATATTTGTGAGGGAGAGGGTACGTTCACGATGGATGTTGAACCTAATACAGATTATAAATTACAGCTTTGGAATGGTATCGATGAAGAAGGGACGTTTACTATTCAGATCAATGATGGATCCAATACCGCAGCTACTGTAGAAGATGCTGAGGTGTCGATGAGCCGCTTTAGTACCAACGGCAGTTTAGTAGAAACGGTGATTGCCAGTGATGAAGAAGGACATAAACAGCTATATAGTATTACTGCAGGTAATGAAGAAGGAATCTTTGCTATCGATGAAGTTACTGGCGGAATAACTGTTATTGACGAAACTGTTCTACAAGCATCAGCTACTACCAGTTTTGAACTGACCATACAGGCGGCAGACCAAGGGCCAGGAGCGTTGACTTCTACAGGTATCGTTACGATAAATATAGTAGACAATGAATTTCCAGTAATAGCAGATCAGGAGATCACATTGGATGAAAATTCAGCGAATGGTACGGTAGTTATACAAGTAGTCGCTACCGACGATGACGGTATGGATTTTACGATAATTGGTGGCAATACAGGGGCTGCCTTTGAGATGAGTTCGACAGGTGAAATCACAGTCAATGCGTCAGAGCAATTAAATTTTGAGGAGCAATCCGTTTTCGTCCTAGAGATAGAAGTCACAGATCAAGACCTAGAACTCCCACTTGCGAGTAGTGCGAAGGTGACTATCAACCTAAATGATGTCAACGAGTCACCAGAGGTCAGTGATGTCAGTTTTAATATTAGTGATGTCAGCCCAAATGGTTTAGTAATTGGAACCATTGATTTTGCTGATGAAGACGCTGATCAGTCGCATACCTTTGCCATTACCGTAGGGAATGACGATTCTATTTTTGGAATAGACGAAACGACAGGCGTGTTGACGGTTGCTGACAATGGCAATCTTGTGACCGATACAGATTATTCGTTGACCGTAGTGGTCACGGACAATGGTAACCCGACACGTTCAGGGAGTGCTACAGTGGGTATCTCATCATTCACGAATACGCCTCCTGTCATCGCTCAACAGTTTTTTAGTTTGGAAGAAAATACTGCAAATGGCACAGTAGTAGCTGTAGTGCAGGCGACTGATGATGATGAGAATGAGCTTTTATTCTCAATCGTAGGAGGTAGCGGTAGGGATGTGTTCTCGATAGATACGGATGGAGAATTACAAGTAGCGGATCAATCTGTATTAGACTTTGAAACCCAGTCATCTTTTGACCTTCGAGTGAGGGTGACAGATGATGGGATTGGAGAATTATTTAACGAAGAAATTATCACGATCAATTTGACAGATGTCAACGAAGCACCGATTGCAGATGACTTGCGCTTGAACATGAGTGCCTTTGTGCAAAATGGACATGTGTTGGGAACTGTGTTGGCCGCTGATCCAGAAAATGATGTATTGACTTATACGATTCTGTCAGGAAACGAAGAAGGTGCATTCGCTGTAGGACCGAATACTGGAGTAGCTGCTGTCATAGACGCTAGTCAAATTAATGTAGAAAATACCCCGCGTTACGATTTGGAAGTAGAAGTGAGCGATGGGAGTTTGTCAACGATAATCTCAGTAGAGGTATTCGTATTTGTCAATCAATTCCCCAGCTTGCTTGCTACGGAATTTGATATAGACGAGAATTCTCTTTTAGGGTCAGTTATCGGTACTTTGGAGTCAGATGATACGGATGGTATAGACTCGTTTGAGATCATATCTGTCAGTGAGGAAGGGCTTGTATCTTTGGATTCTGAAACAGGAGAGATAACCCTAGGAGGTAATGGCGATGCTGTTGGGGCGTTTAGTTTGGATTATGAAAGTATCCAAGAGGTAGAGCTTCAAGTAAGGATTACAGATAAAGGTATAGGTGCACTGGAGACGATCGAAACCGTGACGATCGTGGTGAATGATGTTAATGAATTTGCACCATTCGTATCTAATGTAGAGATCAATGACTTGCAAGAAAATGCCAGCGAAGGAACAGAAGTAGCTACCGTGACGGCTTCAGACGAAGATAGCTTCCAGACATTGACTTATGCAATTATTGGAGGGGATACTGGCGGAGCGTTTGTTATCAGCAACGAAGGGTCTATAACAGTCAATACTTCCTCAGTCCTTGATTTTGAAACCAGTCCCTCATTCATTTTGACAGTCGAGGTTAGTGATAGTGGAGAGCCAGCTAGAGTTGTAGAGCAAGAGGTCACTGTTGCGCTCACAGATGTGAATGAAGCACCGGAATTGACGGCTATTGGGGCGCAGACAGGTAGAGTAGGAGAAGAACTGTCTTTTACGGCTAGTGCTTTGGATGTTGACCTACCAGCTAATACATTGGTCTATTCTATTGACTCGAATTCCGAAGATAAAGGAATGAACATAGATGCTTCTACAGGCGTTTTGAGCTGGACAGCTTCTTCTGAACAAGCTGGAGGTCATTCGGTGGAGGTATTGGTAAGCGATGGAGAATTCTCTGATTCTGAAATTGTTGCAATTACTATTCATAGTATCGCCACTGAAGTGCTAACTTTTGTACTAACAGATCAAACAGGAGCAGCTACTATCAATACAACGGATCATACCGTAGCTATCGAAGT
>NZ_FRAA01000001.1:50888-338909 GCF_900142205.1 Reichenbachiella agariperforans | reverse complement strand
GTGACGGCAGAAGATGGGGTTACCATTCAAGATTGGCTTGTGACAGTGACTGTAGAGGCGGAGGAAGTATTAAGTACTAGCGAAGAGGTAGCATGGAGTTTTTATCCAAACCCAGTTCATGATATCCTAAAAGTGAAGTCATTGAAGGAAGTCACAGTGTATGTGATGGATTTAAATGGTCACCAAGTACTCTCCGCACAAAAGGGTACTGCGTTGGAACTTGATGTAAGTGGGTTAGGTCAGGGTGTTTATTTGTTAATTGTCCAAGATGACAAAAGAATAGTGTCACATAAAATCGTCAAAGAGAATTAGGATTCTGCATTTACACTTTACACATGTCTAGGCGTGGCTTTTGAGTCACGCTTTTTTATCTCTCCATCCATGTGTCGGTTTTGTGATAGAATTAGTTGGGTAAATAGATGGTTTTGGCGGTTTTGTGTCAGTGTGATAGCTTACTGGTGAACTACTTTTGTTAAAGTCAAATGCGCACAAATAGAGTGAAAAAGATCGGCTACTTGTTGATAGCAGTCTGCGGGTAGGTCGATCTTTTAAACCAAAAATTGGAGGGTGGGGATTACTGAGAATGCATAATCTCATGGAGATATAGTTGATCAATTAACAGAAGAGAAAAAGGTATAAGAATACGGTTAGGTTAGGTCAAATTCATTTAAGTATGAATTTGAAGGGTGACTAGTTGAGTCACCCTTTTTTTATTGAGTGGACTCTCTGGGTAGAGAACAAGTAACACTTGGTCAATGAAGCATCTACTAAATAATCTCTCGACCCAAGATTTATCGTGTCGGAAAAGTTATCAGATTCGGCGGAATAGTACTAGTCACAGGAGTGTGTCTCAGCCTTTATTTGTGAATGAATAGTTGTAAAGGGATTTGTAATATGTGAAAAATGTAATGTTGTAATAGTGCGTTTTCTGACAAATTTCAGATTACATAATAATACAATTTGTAATGACCTAATATCTAAACTAAAGAAAAAATAAGCCATGATTAGAAATTTACTTTTTATCACAGTCTATGTTGGATTGCTTGCCAGTACCATGTCGTGTACATGGGATCAAATGACTCCTACAATAGACTGTTCATTATCTCCAGTTGTCGTGGAGCTACTAGAAACACAGGGTACAGGGTGCGGTGCTGCCAATGGTGGTTTTACGCTAGCAGCAACTGGTGGTGAGTCCCCATATAGTTTTGACTCTGGGGTTGGTACCAACGTCGATGGTGTGTTCGCTAACGTCCAAGCGGGTGTATATGCAGTAGAAGTGACTGATGTCAATGACTGTACTGCGGAACTAAACGTGATAGTGCCCAATCTTGGTGGCGTTAATCTTGATGAGGTGAAAACCAATGATGCAGGGTGTGGTAGCAGCAATGGAAGTATTGAAATCGTGGCATCTGGTGGGGAAGAACCTTATGCGTACACTTTGGACAATGGTAGTGCACAGGCGGATCATGTGTTTTCCGGTCTAGAAAAAGGAATGCATACTGTAGTGGTTGCGGATCAGCTAGGGTGTGAAATCAGTCAAAGTATAGAGATTCTGTCTGGCGTGAGTTATAACAGCACGATTCGGGGAATCATAGAGAATAGTTGTGCGATTTCGGGTTGTCACAACGGAAGTGTCTTTCCTGATTTTAGATCATTCGAAACCATTCAAGCCAGAGCCAGCAGTATCAAATCCAGGACGGCCAACGGATCCATGCCCAAAGGGTATACCCTGTCGCAGACACAGATAGATCAAATAGCCTGTTGGGTAGATGATGGGGCACTGGACAACTAGAAACTAACAAAAACCTATTTACATAAACTTAAATAATACCCTATGAAATCAAAAATGTTACTATTTGTTATCGCGTTGTTTGCTATGACTCAAGCCATGGCACAAAATACCTTAATTGATCGCGCAGGGGTTGCTTCCTTCTTTTCGGAAGCGCCAATGGAAGATATCGAAGCGGTCAACAAGGAAGTATTGGGAGCCATAGATTTGGAAAAAGGAACCCTAGCGGTATCTATGTTTATCAAAGGCTTTCACTTTGACAAGAGCTTGATGGAAGAGCATTTCAACGAGAACTATCTAGAGTCTGAGAAATATCCTAAGGCAACATTTAAGGGCAAGATAACGGACTATGCTAACCTAGACCTGACCAAAACAGGAACCTATACTGCGGAAGCTGATGGAGAGATGGAAATCCATGGTGTCAAGAAACCGCTCAAAACCAGGGTAGAGTTCAAGGTGACAGCCTCGACTATTGAAGCGAAAACGGCTTTTGAAATATCGGTGGCGGAGCATGATATTGAGATTCCTACACTGGTGATCAAGAACATTGCGGAGTTTGTCGATGTAAAGGCTTCATTCAAATTCGCACGATAAGATGATGATCAAGAAAATATTCGCAGGAATCATCGTGCTGGCTTATTCTTCAGCACTTTGGGCTCAGGATGATTTGCTGGCTAGTTTGGAAGCGGAGCAAGCAGATCAAAAGATGCTGGTAGAGGCTACTTTCAAAGGTACGAGACTGATCAATGGTCACTCGATTGAGACACGTAAGAAAGGTGTCATGGATTTTATGATTTCGCATCGTTTCGGAACCATTGATGGAGGGTTTTATGAGCTCTTCGGACTGGACTATGCACAGATACGAATCGGGTTAGAGTATGCCGTGACGGATAGGTTGTACGTAGGATTGGGACGAAACTCGTTCGAAAAGACCTATGATGGCTTTGCGAAGTATCGTGTGCTACGTCAGTCGACGGGCAAGGGGAGCATGCCTATATCTGCGACGTGGCTGAGCTCTATGGCGATCAAGACGCTAAAGGATCCCGAAAATGATCTGGCGTTCACAGACAAACTGTCCTTTACACATCAGTTGCTGATTGCGCGAAAGTATGAGAAGCTGTCGTTTCAGATCATGCCTACCTGGGTGCATCGCAACTTGATAGGTGAAGAGGATGATACCAATGACATCTTAGCAATGGGTGTCGGTGGACGTGTCAAATTCTCTCAGCGTGTGGCCCTATGTGTAGAGTACTATTATCAGTTCGAACCACTCAACAATACAACGACCAATGCCTTGGCTATTGGTTTTGACATAGAGACTGGAGGGCATGTTTTTCAACTCCAGTTTACCAATGCTACTGCGATGGTACCGAGTAGCTTTATCACACAAACCACCAACGACTTCTTTGAGGGTGAAATTCACTTTGGTTTCAATATCTCAAGAACTTTTCAGGTAAACTAAAACACTCTTTTATACCAATAATGACCCATGCCTGATGCGTCCAGAGAATTTTCTGGATGTGTCAGGGTCATAGGTGTGTCCAAAAAATTAAACAAAACCTTATTATTTAAACTTAAAGTAAAGAACAATGAAGAATGTAGTAAATCAATTTAGTCTTAGGCTTATGCTGGCATTGGCAGCCATGGTCTTTGTCACTTCGTGTAGTAGTGATGACAATACAGAGGAGCCAGACTTATCGGCCAGTGCCAAGATTCAATTGTCTAATGACGCTGCTTTGGGCGAAATTTTGACAGATGCCAATGGCGTCACGTTGTATGTTTTTGCCAAAGATGTAGCAGGTACTAGTGCTTGTTTGGACGGATGTCTTGATGCTTGGCCAATATACTATGCTGAAGATGCAGAGATTGGCACGGGATTAGAAGCGACTGATTTTAGCAGTATTACCCATAGCAATGGGGAGAAACAGACAACCTACAAAGGGTGGCCACTGTATTATTTTTCTCCATCTGGTGATGGTGTGATCGAAACAGCTGGTAGTACTGCTGGTGATGGTGCTGGATCTGCATTTCATGTAGCCAAGCCTGACTATACCATTATGCTAGCCAATACACAACTCGTAGGAGTCGATGGCAAGAACTATACCTCGGAGTATGTAGAGGGAGAGGGTGCCACATCTTATTTTGTCAATGCAAGCGGTCGCGCACTCTATATATTCACGAATGACACCAAGGATACCAATAATTTTACGGCGAGTGATTTTTCCAATGATGGTGTATGGCCAGTTTATACCAAAGAGATCGAAGCAGTCGTGTCTTCTATTAATGCAGATGATTTTGGATCAATCGATGTATTCGGTGAGAGTCAGTTGACTTACAAAGGATGGCCGTTGTACTACTTTGGTCAGGATACAGACCGAGGTGATACCAAAGGCGTGAGTGTACCTGCACCGGGTGTGTGGCCTGTGGCTACTACCGACCTAGCAGCGGCTGAGGAAGTAATAGTAGAAACGACCATAATGTTGAGTACGGATGATGCATTAGGAGAATTACTGACTGATGCTGAGGGGCATGTGCTGTACTATCTCGCCAAAGATGTGGCGGGTACTAGAAACTGTACAGGAGGATGTGCTGATTCATGGCCTGTGTTTTATACCGCTGAGATCGAAGTAGGTGAAGGACTCGATGCTGAGGACTTTGAAAACATCGAGCAGGATGGCGACATGATCACGACCTACAAAGGATGGCCGCTATACTATCACTCCGAATCGGGTGATGGTGTGATAGACGCAGTAGGCAATACCTCAGGCCAAGGACTAGGGGGGGTATGGTATGTGATGAAAGACTACAGCATCATGCTAGCCAAAGGACAGCTCATCGGTGCGGATGGCAAAAACTATCTAGAGGACTACACTGAGGGAGAAGGCGAAACGACTTACTTCACCAGTGCTTGGGGCAAAACGTTGTATGCATTCAACAACGACAGCAAAGACACCAATACTTTCACCAACGAGGACTTCAGCAACGACGGCTCTTGGCCTATATACCATGTGACGGTAGACCAACTCCCTGCAGCGATGGACGCGGCGGACTTTGGGGAAATCGAAGTGTTCGGTGAGATGCAACTTACCTTCAAAGGCTGGCCTGTGTACTACTATGGGGGAGACAGCGACAGAGGAGAAAACAAAGGCGTGAGCGTACCCAGTCCGGGTGTTTGGCCTATCATCAACAACAGTACTGTAGCAGCAGAATAGTTGTAGTATAAGATAATTTAAGTTGAACTGTAGTCGCTAGCTACATGTAATGGGTGTGCTCTGGATCGTCAGAGCACACCTTCTTTATTTATGGAGATGCTAATTAGGATGGGAGCGCCTAATTTCCTCCGCCGGTTGGTTGCTGTGCTATAAAATCATTCGATATTCATGGTTTAAATCTCGAGTAGAATCAAATTATCCCTAATTTTGATCGTCTTCGCTTGATGAATAGAGCGTTGATTTTTTACTCTCCAAACACACACGAATGAGAATCCTGCATACTTCTGATTGGCACATTGGACAAAAACTCTACGGCCAAGACCGATACGAGGAGTTTGAATACATGCTGGATGAGATGATTGGGGTGATAGAGGAGAATAAGGTAGAGCTACTGTTGATCTCTGGCGATATCTTCGATGTGCCGTCTCCATCCAATAGAGCGCAAGAGTTGTACTACAATTTCATCAAGCGACTGCTCAATACCTGTTGTAGACATACCATCGTCACTGGAGGAAACCACGATTCCATCTCTACTCTGAATGCACCCAAAGAAGTGCTGAAGATGGTCAATGTTACGACGATTGGTGGAGTGACCGAGTCCTTGAGCGACATGATCGTCCGAGTCTTGGACAAGGATGGCCAGCATGTTCTGAATGTGGCAGCCATCCCATATCTCAGGGACAAGGATGTCCGAAAGAGTGTAGCGGGGCAAGATGCATCGGATAGTGAAAAGTCAGTAAAGAATGGCTTGGTGCAGTTCTATGATACGATTGAGGCGCTGTTGCATGACGACACCAAGCCCTGCATAGGTATGGGGCACCTTTTTGCTCATGGGGCGACTACCTCAGACAGCGAAAGAGACATCAATATCGGTAATCTAGGGGCGGTCAATGCCAATGAATTTCCCCAATCATTTGATTATACAGCCTTGGGGCATATTCACAAGCCACAGGTGATCGGCAAAAATGAGATGATTCGGTACTCGGGATCTCCACTTCCTCTAAGTTTCTCGGAGCGAAAGGACCAGAAAAGTGTCGTGCTATTGAACCTAGTCAACGAAAAGCTGACCATAGAAGAAATCATCCCACTTCACCCTGCTCGCAAACTGGTGAAATTCAAAGGCACTTTTGCAGAACTACAAAAAGCGCTACTGCAGTATGAATCCAAGTCCAATCTGGTGGATTGGGCAGAGGTCGAGATTGTGGAGGAGGAGCACTCACCCCAACTGAGGATGGATTTTGAAGCCTTTATGTCAGAGAGTACGTTTCAGGTCGAAGTACTCAAGTACCGTTTTTCGGTCAAAAAGGGAAAAGGAGATACTGGAGACTTTTTCCAACAAAACAAGCTACTGGAAGATCTCAAACCGCAGGAAGTCTTTGAGAAAAGGCTGGCCAATGTGCCAGCAGAGGAGCACGAGGAGTACAAGGAATCATTTAATGAATTGTTGAAAGAAATGAACGAGGCAAAGAATGAAGATCAATAAGCTGAGACTTAAAAACCTGAACTCCCTCAAGGGGGAACATGAGGTGGATTTTGCGTCGGGACCACTGTCAGAGAATGGCATCTTTGCGATTACTGGCCCTACCGGTGCTGGCAAGACTACCTTGCTGGATGCCATCTGTCTGGCGCTGTACAATCAAGTTCCCAGAACACTGAAAGTCTCTAAAACCCTCTTGGTACAAAGTGGCGCGATCTGCACGCGAAACACCACTGACAGTTATGCAGAGGTAGAATACAGCGTCGATGAAAAGGAATACCGATCGGCATGGTCGATTAGAATCAATAAGCGCGGCAACCTTGCCGATTATGAAATGACCCTGGCCGATGTAGCGACGGGTGAGTTTTATGATCTGAAAAAGAGCGAAGTGCCTAGACACAATGAACAGATCATAGGGCTGGGGTTCGAGCAGTTCCTCAAGTCTTCGCTGCTCGCACAGGGTGAGTTTGCCAAGTTTCTAAAAGCCAGTAAAGATGAGCGGGGCAAACTGCTAGAGAACATCACAGGCACCACCATATACCGCGAGATCGGCATAGCTGCCTATGACAAGCAAAGACGGGAGAAAGACAAGCTTGAATTGCTAGAAAAAGGAGTGGAGTTAATTGAGCTTTTGTCAGAAGACCAACTAGAAGAATTAAAAGAAGAAAGTAAGGCCAAGGAGGAAGAAAGGAAAGCCAACGCGCAGCAACTCGCCCAATCTACCCAATCCAAGCAGCTGTTTGAACTCATCCAAAGGGATCAACAGTCCTTGACGCAAAAACAACAGGAAAAGGAAGAGGTGCAACAGCAAATCTTGGCTTTTGAATCGGAGGAAAAGCAACTTCTACATCAGCACCGTAAAGTAGCTGTGTATCAGGAACTAATGGGTCAATATGAATCCTTGGTTAAGGATACGACGCAGATGACTCATGGGCTTGATCGAGATGCCGAACAGAAGCGTACGCAGCAAAAGGCAATGGATCAGTTACAGATCGATATCCAACAGCTCGCTCTAGCACTATCCACCAAAGAAAAAGAGCGGGACGCCCAAAAGCCAATATGGGAGCAAGTCAGGCGATGGGATATTGAAATAGCCGAAGAAGGTCGGTTGCTTACCAATCAATCTACTGAATTAGCTGAGTTGAAAGCCAAGTTGGACGAGCAGACTTTGGAACTGTCTCAACTGCAGGAGAGAAAAGATGCCATGACAACATCAAAGGCCGACTGTGCGCTGTACCTGTCTGAAAACGAAGGATTAAAAGGATTGTCAGGTGCCTTGTCTGGCCTGGAGAAGCAATATAAACAGGCACAAGATTTAACGGGTGATTGCCATCGATTGAGAGATCAACTTCTGCTCAACGACCAGGACCTATCCAAGGCTGTCAAGGAACTGAAGAAGCCAGATGAGATCCTGCACTATATCGACGAATTGACGGCTGGATATCAAGGGGCAAACAATATTCCTGCACAGGTCGAGAAACAGCGTAATCAGGTTAAAGAACTAGGACATAGATTCAATGCGTATAAGGAACTGCACCAAAAGGCAAAACACATCCAATCAGATCAAGTAGAGCTAGAGCAAGTCACTGCTAAAATAGCTTCAGACACATTGGCTCTTGAGAATTTAAAGGAATCGGTGGATCGATTAAGCCATGAACAGGAGGTTAAAGGACTAACTGTTGAAGAGTTGGAAATCAGGCATCAACGCCAGCAGTTAGAAGCGAAATACGAAGAGGATAGAGAAGCATTGGTTGAACATCAACCCTGTCCATTGTGTGGCTCTGAGCAGCATCCATTCGTCACACACTATACCCATTCGGTCAGCAAGACTGCCGAAGAGTTGACGCGTGCCAAGCTGGACTTGGAGACGATCAGTACAGCGTTGATCCAAAAACAAACGGCTATCAAGTCTACCCAAGAGAAACTCGCCGAGGCGAAAGACAAGCAAGCCTCATTGGCATCAGCCTATGAAAGCATGATGGACGAACTCGAATCTCTTTGTTTGGCAGTAGACACGTCGGTAGACCTAGCAGCGCTAGCGAGGACTGCCTTTGTATCAGATGCGCAGCTGCTACTTCACGAGGCGGAGGAGGAGCTCCAGGGATTGATCCAGCAGGAGAAGAAGCAACAAGACCACATGGCCATGGCCACCGTTCGATCTGCAGCACTGAAGGCCAAACAAGCCGCTGATCTCTACAAGGCTGAAGTTGCATCATACAGTGAGATTGTTGGCAGTGCGAACTTAGATAAGCTCAAGGAAGCCACCCGCCAGTATGAAGAAAATCAGGCTAAGCTACAGCAGATCCAGTCCGAACTACAAACGATAGCAAAAGAGGAAGATTTAGTTACCAAATCCATTGCAGAGAGTAATACCCATATTACTAAGAAAGCAGAAGTACAGACAGCCCAAAAGAAGCAGTTGGAACTAAAGCAGAAACAGAGAAGTGAAGCCTTCGGTACCAAAGATCCAGAGCAAGAACAAGCGGCCTTGGCTCAAGCCATGGACGATACCAAAACCCAGCTCAACGATACCAAAATAGAGAATGCGCGCTTATCGGAGAGTATTCAGGCATTGAGCACCTCTCTCTCAACACGAGAGGAGGAACTAAAAGACAAGCAGCTACGGCTCGATACGACTACCACAGCGCTCTCTCGAGTCGTCCAACAGCTCAACTTAGAGTCTATTGAGCAGCTGCGTCAGTGCCTGTTGTCTCCCTCTCGGGTCGAGGAGATCGAAGAGAAAGACCGCACGCTAGATCGCAAAAGAGAAACGATCCAGGCAGAGATTGTTCGCCTATCCCAGTCGATTGAGAGCCAAACTGCCCAGTTACCCAATGGTTATGACCATGAGGCTGTTATAGCCATGATAGAAGCGCTGAATACCGCCCAAGAAGCACTGCTCAAAAGAATCAACGAGATAGAATTCAAGTTAGCGGATCATGAGAAAAACGAATCCAAGAATCAAACGCTTCGAGCTGAGATCAAAACCCAGCAGACGGTGTTTGCCAGATGGAAAAAGCTATCCGAATTGATCGGATCGGCAGATGGCAAGGTATTTAGCACCTTCGCACAGAACTTGACACTGCAGCATCTCATCTTCCTAGCCAATAGACATCTGAGTACACTGAGTGATCGTTATGTGCTGATCAAAGACGCCAATGATACCAACAAAGAAGACATCTATATCCGAGACCAGTGGCAAGGCGATACCGAGCGATCCGTATCTACACTGTCCGGAGGAGAATCATTTATCGTCAGTTTGTCCCTAGCACTTGGGTTGTCAGAGATGGCCAGCAAGAATGTCAAGATAGAGAGCCTGTTCATCGACGAAGGATTTGGTACCTTGGATCAAAATACCTTGGAAACCGTCCTGACCGTGCTAGAGCAACTTCAATACAAATCCGCCTGTAGTATAGGCGTCATTTCCCACGTAGAGCAACTCAAAGAGCGCATCACCACTCAGATCGTCCTAGACCTAAATGCAGCCGGCCATAGCACGATATCGGTGGTGGGTTGATTGGGTACTTCGACTGTCCATTAACGAGGTTACTTTAAGTAACCTCGTTAATGGACTACCCTTTTCAAAGATCATTTGACTTACCGCCAAAAAACCGCGCAGGTTTACGTCAAAGCGTAGTGTAGTTTGTGAGAAAACATGCTGTTGTTTGTGCGAAAGTCTGTCTAGGTTAGAGAGAAAGTCTGTCCAGGTTCAGGAGAAAACCCGCGTGGTTCGAGAGTAAGTCTGCGCGGGTTTGGGACAAAGTCTGCGCGGATTTGAGAGAAAGTCTGCGCAGATCTGAAGCAAAGTCTGCACGGATTTGAGGCTAAGTCTGCGCAGGTTTTGAGGGGCATGTGACTAGACCTTATTGTTCTCATAGGGAAGCTTGCCAAACAATGATGCCGTTATTGTATCATGGTAATTGATGGTTTCTCCGTGAAGGCTTCTTTTTTTTGGGATTATATGGAATACAATGAATCTAAGTTCGCTTACCCAACGATGCGGATCTCGCACTGGTGGGGTTATCCATAGCCTAGGAATGAGGTGATCACTATGGAGGATGGTAGAATCAAAAAGCCTGATTGTATCACACAATCGGATCTAATAAAAATCATGCGCTCAGTTTAAAAACATTCGCTTGCAGTAGGGGCTTGTTCTGGGCTAGGTGAGGAGTTGTCACCAAAGGTGTTACAATAGATGACACTCGAAGTGTCCCAACCTGACAACCTACTTTTTATTCAGAGACTTTTTAGCCCTGCTTTAGTTCTCTAGGACGTATCGGTCGCCTATTCAGTTGAAACTGGGTAGGCGATTTTGTGTGGTTAAAATTCACTACTCCTAGGGATTGTGCTTTAGGGAGAGTCAGGCATACATTTGCACCTTATTTTAATCGAGTCTAAATAAAGGTAATGTATAAGTCAGTCCTACTATTTGCCAGTTGTCTGGTTCTAACGCTACATGTGCAAGCACAGTCGATCCATGGTGTGGTCAAAGATAGTGAGGGTGAGGCAGTACCTGGAGCTACCGTCATGATCGTAGGGACTGGCCTAGGATCTGCAGCGAATTTTGAAGGGGTATATCGTATTGACTCAGCTCCTTCAGGTCGTCAAAAGCTTAAGATATCTGCTATTGGTTTTGAGGAGCAGTTTGTAGAACTCCTCGTCAAAGCGGGACAATCCCATCAAGTCCATATCGACCTAGAGGCTAGTTCGACCAGCCTAGAGGAGATTACTATAGTTGGTAAATCTGAAGCGACGCAAGTACGAGAGCAAGCGTATGCCGTTTCAGTGGTAGAAGCGAAAGCATTGAAAAATTCTAGTGCTGATGTCAATCAAATTCTTAACCGCGTGTCAGGAATCAACATCCGACAAAACGGAGGGATGGGCTCTAATTTTAACCTTTCACTGAATGGCCTCTCAGGCAATAGAGTACGGACATTTATCAACGGCGTACCGATGGACTATTTCGGCTCTTCTTTGAGTCTCAATAATTTTCCTGCCAACCTGATCAGTACAATAGAGATATACAAAGGAGCTGTTCCGATTCATTTGTCTTCGGATGCTTTGGGTGGAGCGATCAACATAGTGACTGATACCCGAGCGATGAGTTATCTAGATGCATCGTTCTCCTATGGATCATTCAATACGCAGACGGGGGCACTCAATGGTCAATGGCATGATAAAAAAACAGGATTGACCTTTAGGGTTAAATCTTTCTACAACCACTCAGATAATGACTACCCGATAGATATCAATATCTTAAACACCGAAACAGGTAATTTAGACGAAGAGACTACCGAAGTAAAGCGGTTTCATGATGCTTACTCTTCACAAATGGTATGGGCAGAAGTAGGGGTGATGAATAAGTCGTATGCAGATGAACTGATGGTAGGCGTGGTTTTGTCTGGTAACTATAAAGAACTACAGCAAAACCCCTACGCAACAGGCACTTCTGCTTACCCAGTGGGGGAAGCAGAGACACAGTCTGATATTAAGATATTCAACTTGTCCTATCGCAAAAAAGACTTGTTTGTCAAAGACCTAAACGTACGTGGATATGCCGTGTATCTAGATGCGAACGAAGAGTATGTAGACACGAGTTCGAACCAATACGATTGGTTTGGGGACTATAGACCAGATGTGCATGTGACGACAGGGGAGCTGGGACGAAAAACGCACTTTTATCTCAACAGGACTAATTTTTTGGCAAATGCCAATGCAGAATATGCCATTAGCTCCAATCACAATCTGTCCGTGAACTATTCGATCAATAGAATGGAACTACAGGGGCGTGATGATTTTCAACCACAGAACAATACCCAATTTAGTAATCCCAACATAGTCAACAAACAAGTGACAGGTTTAGGCTATACCCATACGATGCTGGCGGATCGCTTGAGTACCACTTTGTTTGCCAAAAACTATGACTATTTGATCCAGAGTAATATTGCTAGCTATGATGGAGAGGAAACGGAGTTTTTCGAGACCAAAGAAAATAGATTAGGTTATGGCTTGGCGTCTACCTTTTTCGTCAATGATAACTTTCAGGTGAAAGCTTCTTTTGAAAAAGCATTTCGATTTCCTGAGTCCTATGAGATGTATGGTGATGGACTCAATGTCATCCCAAACCCGTCTCTGGAGCCTGAGTCTAGCAACAACTACAATGTCGGCATACGCTTCAATTCTATTTCTCAGCGACAGAACCAATATATGTTCGAGCTGAATGCCTTTGTGAGAGATAGTGAAAACTACATACGATTCGAGCCTAAGCTGAACCGCAGCACCTATGTCAATGACAAAAGTGTCCTAGCCCGAGGCATAGACTTGGCCTTGCGCTATGCGATTCGAGACCAGTTCTCTATAGGTTTTGGGGGTACATACTTGGATCTACGAAACAGTGATAAGGCGTCTGGATTGTATGGTGACCGTTTGCCCAACGAGCCATATATCTATAGCAATCTAATCCTGAGTTATAGCATTTCGAATCTTCTAGGTTTGGAAGATCAGTTGACCATCACCAATATCAACCGTTATGTGCATGACTTTTATCTCAAGTGGGAGAGTCTGGCATCTCAGGACAAGTCAGTGATCCAATCACGACTGACTAATGATTTACAATTGACCTATTCGCTCAAGAACGGGAGGTACAATGTATCGTTTTTGGTTTCGAATATGTTTGATGCCAAAGTCTACGATAATTTCAACCAGCAAAACCCTGGTAGAGCCTTCAACCTAAAACTCAGATACTTTATTAGCAAAAATTAATTATTAGAAATAGATCATGAAAAAGCAATTTTTGAATATAGCAGCTGGGATTCTCAGCGCAACCATCGTTTTGACTTCTTGTTTAGATGATGATGGAGGTTCGGCCACTACGTCACACTTGATCGTGGGGATCGAGGCAGAGTCTGGTACTGATATATTAGTAGGAGCGGATGATTTGATGTCGGGTACGATCTCTCCAGTAGGACGAGGTGTCGAACAGCCTGCTTGGATGTCGTTTTATCAAGTAGGTAACACGCTTTTGGCCAGTGGATATACGAGTGATAACATGACGACTGGCTATCGAATGATAGATAGTGTACTGACAGATGTAGGTTCATTCATCACCGAACTCGGCGTATATGGTATCGCTGAGATAGATGAGAACACAGCGTTGGTAGCAGGTGTGACACGTGCTGGGTTTGAGGATAGAGTTTTCTATACGATTGATTTAAATACCATGTCTATCATCAGCAGGTTCAATACCAAAATAGACGAGCGTCAGGAAGAGGGGCTAGTCGCTTGGCCTACAGGTATGATTAGACAAAAGAACAAACTCTATATCTCCTATTACCTCATGGGAGCAGGTGAGTTAGAAGAGGCTCCAGCATTCTCTACTCCTAACTCTAATCAAGCCCGTGTGGCGATCTATTCTTACCCAGAGATGGAGTTGCTAAACATCGCTACGGATGACCGCACCTCTGATATTGGATTGTATTCTGGCGAAAATGCTATTATGGAAACAGAAAACGGTGACATCTACTCGTTTTCAACTTCTGGATCAGCTTCATATTTCAAACCTGTACCTTCTAATCCATCAGGCTTCTTGAGAATCCAAAACGGTGAGACAGCGTTTGATGACAGCTACTTCTTCAACTTCGAAGAGGCTAGTGGTGGGTTCAAAATCAACCAAGCCTTCTATGCTGGTAATGGCAAAATGATTGTCAAAATGATCAAAGAAGACTCTACCAACCCAATCTATTATGGAGCAAGTTTTGGCGTCTATCCAGAAACCCCCATTTGCTATCTAGCCGTAGCGGATTTAGAAAACCAGACCGTAACACCCATAGATGATATCCCAGCCAATGGTGGCGGATGGGGAGTCGCTCACATGGTACATGATGGCAGAGTGTACATCAACGTGTGTAATTATAAGACCGAAACATCAACCGAGGCTTATATCTATGAAATAGATCCTGAGACAGCTACCGCAGTGAAGGGGGCCGAGATAGATGGCAACTATGCCAAATCGATCAACTTGCTTTACTAAGACAATACATATTCCATGAATAGTAGGTTGTCCTGATTTCGGTCAGGGCAATCTTATTTTAATCATAGGGCGATGGCCTGTTGGGCTAACTACCCAGACAAATTAGTATATACAGATGAAGAAAATATTAAGTTTAGCACTATTGCTAGTGGTCTCATCGACTGCTTTTGCACACTACCTCTGGATCGAAACCAATGCGACAGGTACTGCCAATCAAGAACAGGAAATCAAAGTCTACTTTGGGGAGTACACCTACGGGGTGAAAGAGAAGATAGGGGAAGATGCCTTTGAGCGTGTCAAAGATTTTGAGTTGTGGGTCGTCGACCCCAAGGGAAACAAAATCCCCTTGGAAGTAACCGCTACCGAAGATTACTATCTCGCCAAATATACCCCCAAATCTAAAGGAACACACACGGTGATCATGGACAATGCCAACATCGATGTGATCGATTATACCAAATATGATTTTGGGATCTTTAAAACCCACTACCATGGTATAGCCAATATCCAAGTAGGTAAAAAGGATACAGATACAGTTGCACAAAATGAAACAGGTATTACAGTTCAGCGTGTCGCGTCAGCTGATGATGCGGTGACCCTGCGTGTATTGTTTCAGGGAGAGCCTTTGGCTAAAAATGAACTGACTGTTTTCGTCGCAGATCAGTGGAGCAAGACGCTGCACACTGATGAAGCGGGTTTGGTCTCGTTTGATCTCCCATGGGAGGGTACCCAGTACATTATCGAAACGACGACCAAGGAAGAAGTGCCAGGTACGTTTAGAGGAGAAGACTATCAGTTCGTATGGAACTGTGTGACCTACAGTATTCAGAACTAATCACACAAGGACTATGGTGACATTGACGGTTATATTGGTAGCTATTGGGTTTTATTTTTTCTATCAAACCTCGGAGCGCGCTTACCCATCACGTACCCTGCGGGTGGAGCGATGGATGTATATGAAACAGCAGCCGGCTAAGTCGCTAGGAGCTATATGTCTTATCACGGCGATATTCCCTGCGATAGCGCACTGGGGTGCGGTAGCGGGCGTGTTGTTCTTTTTAGTCACGTTGATGACCGTAGGTAGTTTAATCGTCCTCTTGACACCACTTCGTATTATAGGCTACCGCAGTCTCGCTGTGGTAGCACTTGTTTCTCTTCTGATCGAAATCACTTTCTAATATGCCTGCAAACCCAAAACACCTGACCAAAGCTATCCATCAGCGCATGGCTAAGATCACAGCAGCCATCCTCGGTGGGTATTTATTAACGACCGCTGTTCATTTGGCTTTGGCCACTTGGCTGGACAAAGGAACAGTCCTGATTACCTCGACCTATACGGGGTTTATCCTGTGGGTCGCACTGATGATCATCGCTTTTCTGGGACGAAATGGGTGGAAGACCTGGGGAATCTATCTCTTGCTAACGGGGTTCTTCTCTATCCTCGTTTATGTGAATAAAATCTATTTTACTGTCGAAACTGCACTATGAGTAATCGCGTCTACAACATCCTTTTTCACCTCCATACCGTCAGTGGTATCGTCATAAGTGTACTGCTCTTTGTGATCTTTTTTGCGGGTTCATTTTCATTCTTTCGAGACGATATCGTCAACTGGGAGCGAGGGCATACCGTAGAGCAGACCGAGCGTATCGATATGGATCTCGATGCGGCGATGGACTCCTTGTCACAGCATTACAACCTACACGGTAGAGATGTATCGATTAGCAAGCACTATCTGGAGCGAAGAATAGGCGTGAGCCTCAGTGCCTCTCATGATTCGTTGGCGAGCGGAGCGGACAAGGCTCGTGCGTTTTTTTATTTAGATATGAAAACTACAGAGACGGCTAGCTATGCGAGCTCCTATTCGCTAGGGGAGTTTCTCTATCGTTTGCATTTTATGGCACAGATACCTTACCCAGTAGGGTATTATTTGTCAGGTTTTACGGCACTGTTTTTCCTCTTTGCGATCATCACAGGGATACTCGTGCACTGGGACAAGATCGTGAGCAATTTCTTCCTGTTTCGTCCATGGGCGAAGCTCAAAGCCATGTGGACAGATGCACATACTGCTTTGGGGACTTTGGGACTCCCGTTTCAGTTTGTATATGCGGTCACCGGTGCATTCTTTATGATCAAAGCGCTTTTGATCGCGCCGAGTATTTTTGTGCTTTACGATGGGGATCAAAAGCAGTTTTATGCAGATCTAGGGTATGGTGAGCCTACCTTCGAATACAGCTATCAGCCGCTCAGTAGTTCGTTTAGTTTCAACGACATGGTGCGCGAAACAAGCCAGGACTGGGCAGGATTTGATGTTAACCACATGCACATATTCAACTATGGTGATTCGACCATGCATGTCGCAGTAGAAGGGGAGATGAATAGAAATGTGAAATTCACCGGGCCTGGCAAGCGTATCTATCAGGTAGCTACTGGAGAGGTGATCGAGGAGCAAAGTCCTCTAGTCGCTGCGAGCTATATGGATGGAGTCAAGAACTGGCTCTATCGACTGCACTATGGCGACTATGGAGGCTATGCGCTGAGGATTGTCTCTTTTTTCTTGGGAATCGTGTCCTGTTTTGTCATCATCTCTGGGATCATGATATGGCTAGTAGCGCGCAAGAAGCAGAGTATTCCTGAACGCAAACGAAAATTTAATCTATGGGTGGCTCAGATCTACATGGCGATATGCCTCAGTATGTTTCCAGTGACGGCTTTTACCTTTGTAGCAGTCAAACTTTTTGATGGCTATGGGAAGCCCTTTATCTATTCGGTTTACTTCCTGACTTGGTTGTTCGCGTCGGTCTTATTTATCATCAAGCGCGACATAGGCTTTACGAACAAGTATTGTTTGCTGTCTGGTAGTCTGATAGGACTATTGGTACCGATCGCTAATGGCATCAGTTCGGGGCAGTGGATATGGATTTCTTGGAGAGAAGGTGCTGATCAGGTGTTGTTCATAGATCTGTTTTGGATAGGGCTGTCTGCACTGGCATGGTTGGCCTATCGAAACCTGAACAAAAAGCAGGGTCAGAATACAGAGTCGAACGTTACCGCTATACCTGAGGGCAAAGAAGAGTCCGTAGCAGAGCTGGTGTGATGTTGTAGGAGAGAAATTTTTGTGGATCAGACGATCTGACGCTTTACTTGAATACAAATAGTCAATGGAAAGTTCGTAGCTCTCTTCTGGACAAGAATTGTTCTACTCATCCTTGTGATTTAGGATTCGTTATGCTGCTGACTGCCATCGCCCTGTTCCTCTTCATTGCCCTCGTATATGCTCTTCCTTACTTCGTTAAACTCTGTTTCGTATTGGTTCATGTAGCCTTCCTTTTCTAGCATGACAGACATTTTTTTGGCAATCCCGTCCATCTCTACCGTGGAACGCTCGATGTGTTCGATGTAGAGATCACTCTCTTCTTTGCTATGCGTGAATTTGAGCAAGTTTAGCAATCCTAAAATACGTGATAGTGGTGCTCTCAGTAGGTGAGAGTTCATGAAGGATTGCTGTGCCAGTAGCCAGTTTTGTTCTTTGGTGTAGTCTAGATATTCTACCTCCAACGCACGTTTCTCCTTCTTGAGGACATTCATTCTGTCACCAAGCGCAAATGCAAACAACACCGCTTCGATAGCAAAACCATAAAAGAATGACTGCTCTACGAAATCAGTATAAGGGATGATGCCGTTGGTGGATAAAATGAAAAGTACCATGCCAGCTATGGCAAATAGCCAACCCAAAACATAATAATGTGCATGTTCGATGCGCCCTTTGATCCATACATACAATCCCGAAAACCAGAGACTAAGATTGAATACTAATGAGGTTGTAGAGACGATTTTGGCCATGATACCCACATGAAACCATCTGGATACATCTAGTAATGGAACGATCACGACCAAAATGAAAGTGAGTAGTATGATCCATACCCGAAACCGTGGGGCGGTGTTTTTGAGATCCAAATAGAGAATCGCGAATATGGCGCCTGTGAGGTAGCCAATGCCTGTCCAAACGGTATAGAAAGGGTTGCCCTGCCACATCCACTCCTCACTGAAGAGAACGTACCCATTATGAAACGGAACAGCATAGGTTACAAACAGTAAGTAGAGTAGGTAGGGTAGGAATACAATATCGCGAGTGGATAGGAACAGAAATACGTTGTAGATGAATATACATAACATGAAACCGATGAATATCAATGGAATCGTGTCCTTGTGCAGTTGGTAATGACTCATCGTAGAGAGATCCCCAGTCTTTAGGATATAGTTGCGGTGTCTGCGTGCAGCTAGGCGTAGTAGTAGCAAGTCATCGTTGAGCTTGTCTGGTAGCGGGATGGCTACAGTTCGGAATGGCAGACCATCGGGTCGTGTATCACTTCTAAGATGATCAAAGTGAAAATAGGGTTGGTATTGACCCACAGTATCTAGAGTGTATAAGGTAGCTCTCCAGATGGTAGACTCACTGCCAGGACTGAGGTACTGGCGGGCTTGGTCAGTTAAGGGACGTCTAAAGGCGAGCCAAACCACAGAGTCTTTGATAGGTAGGTTGATTATTTCGCGATTCACTGGTTGGAATTTCCCCTCTGCGAACATCTTCACTACAGTATCTATTGGCAAATCAGCAGCAGTATCTACGAGCAGATAAGTTGGTGTGATGCGGCCAAGAGTATCTTTACCTGTAGCATCATGGGCAAACGTGTCCTGAGCGGTTAACCCAATACCTAGACATAACACGATGACCTTTACGAATCTCAAGATATTCCTCACGATTTGGTTTATGAACTTAATGTCAAACACATACAAAACGACCAGTGGCCAAAGTATGCTAGGGATTATGGCAGGTGTTGTTTGTCAGGTAGTTATAGTGTTGTGGGTTGATTCTATCCTGACGAGAGCAAATCTAGGAGAGACGATGGCAACTGGCAAATCTTTTCAGCGAGAAGATTTAAGCTTAGCGCTTCTTTCGAGAACAGTAATGCTTGCTACTTTATCAACTTGTGCTAGTTTTGGCATTTGATTACGACATACAAATCATGGATATAGGAGCAATGATAGATAAGCTCTCTGGGGATCTCGGAGACAAGGCATACGAAGTATCAGATTCGCTCGCTCGAATCGGTACCCAAGAGGTGTTGGAGGCCATGATCGTACTACTCAAAAATGCCAACCCAGAATCACGCTACATGGCAGCCCGTACGCTGGGGCTGATGGAGGATAATGAAGGAGGACTAGCAGCAGTCTTTGAGGCGATCAAAGACAAGGAGAATCAAAATCAAGTAGGAGAGTTGCTATCTGTATTAGAAGGCTTTGACGTCAGCGAATACTATGTAGCGCTTTTCAAGCTTTATCTATTTGGTAATTTTAAGGTATCGATGATTGCCAAGGATCTGTTGGATCACAAAGATTTTGATATCACCCATCGTGTCATCAAAAAGGCTACCAAGCACTGGAATCACTACAGCAACAATGTCAAACATGACGAACTCTATGAGCTCAAAAAGATAGAAGTAGAGGAGATATTCGATGACCTCAGTGATTTTCTAGATGACAAACAGGTGATGTAAGGAAGGGGGAGTGTAGCATATACTCTGGAACCCGTAAGGCTGATGATAAAGGAAAACAGCAGTATACTACTATTCTTATCCAGTGATCAAAGAAGTTGACAGTGCCGAGATGGCTTGCTATATTTATGCAGATCAAAAAGAACCATAGGGTTTGTTATTCCCTATGAGGGTACATAGTATATGCAAGTGATTATAATTTTTGTTATCAAAAAAGAATAGAATGAATCCCGAGGTAGATGCGTTTTATGGGGAGGCCAAGCAGTGGCATAAAGAACTGGAGCAGTTGCGCAGGATCGTGCTGGACTGTGGGTTGACCGAGGAGCTGAAGTGGAGGGTGCCTTGCTATACGATCCCTGTTGGTGGGAAAGGGAGTAATGTCGTTTTGATCCACGGATTTAAGGAGTACTGTGCGCTCAATTTCTTTAAGGGAGCACTGTTGCAGGATGCTGAGGGCATACTGGTACAGCAGACGGAGAATGTCCAGTCTGGTCGTCAGATTCGGTTTAGTACGCTGGACGAGATTTTGGAGCAAGAGGCTACTTTGAAAGCCTATATCTACGAAGCAGTAGAAGTGGAAAGAGCTGGACTAAAAGTAGCACCACGCAAGAAAGAACCGCTAGACCTACCTGAAGAGTTTGAAAACAAACTGAAGAACAATGCTGCGCTCAAAGAAGCATTCGAAGCATTAACACCAGGACGCCAAAGGGCCTACAATCTTTACTTTTCGGCAGCCAAGCAGTCCAAAACACGAGAAACACGTGTTGACAAATACACCCAGCGCATTCTCAATGGATTTGGTCTCAATGACTGTGTATGTGGACTATCCAAAAGAATGCCGAACTGTGACGGGTCGCATAAGCAAGCCAAGTAGGTGCTGTCTTATTCGTTTGGTGTGTTAAGTAGAGGTCTGGTATAAGTATGTTAAAATAATCACAGAATTTTTTAAGTTCGATAGATCAAAATATTGATTTTAGAAACTATCTATGTTCCG
The DNA here is from genome assembly GCF_900142205.1 of Reichenbachiella agariperforans. Lineage (GTDB taxonomy): Bacteria > Bacteroidota > Bacteroidia > Cytophagales > Cyclobacteriaceae > Reichenbachiella > Reichenbachiella agariperforans. The sequence goes on along the minus strand of NZ_FRAA01000001.1, from coordinate 317,855 downwards.
ATTAATGAAGGAGCAATGGATTGGTAGGTGTGATATCGGTATGACCGTTGACCTCTGAGGACTGTAGCCTTTCGTAATTTGAATACCATGGAATCAGACAAGAAACGTATCATTGAGATCAGTGATCAGTTGCAGGCCGCTTCTAGTTCGGTGCGCATTCTCCGTAATATAGCCTGGGATCAGGAGGTGAAAGATCAGTTTTTCAAAGCCAAAGCCACGCGTCTACCTGTAGTGAGCTATGATCATTACGATCCAGCAGCGGTATTGGCGCAGATCAAGGCGATCCGCGAATTGATCGATCCGAGCATTCAGACGCATCGATGGGCTGCCAAGATAGCTGACAAGGTCGAGTATAGTGCTTTGCTACTGAGTAGCCGAGGTACATCAGATTTTTACAAGTATTCCGAGCTACTTTATGGGCAGCCTTCAACCCCGTTGAAGAATATCGGTCATACGACTTTGGAGTTGGCGCAGCATTTTGAGACGATGTTTGACCGAGTCAAAGGTGTGGATTTGGGTGCACCACTGGAAGCGCACTTTTCAGCTGAGGATTTAGCGGACGAGATGAAGCGCGTCGTGGCAGATAAGTTTGGAGACATGGCACCAGAGATCGTGATGGATGCTAGCCTCGCCTCTAATGCCCTCGCAGGTAGGAGAAGAGTAAGTATTCGTCCCAGTGCCCACTTCACGGACAAGGATATCGAACAGTTGATTCATCATGAACTGTTCGTGCATGTAGCGACCTCCCTCAACGGCCACATGCAACCGCTGAAAATATTAGGAGAAGGGCACCCAGGGACGACCAAGACCCAAGAAGGTCTGGCAGTGTTTGCGGAGTTTATTACTGGATCGATTGATTTGGACCGTGTGAGACGATTGTCCGACCGTGTGATAGGGATACAGATGGCCATTGATGGTGCAGATTTTATGGAGGTGTATCGGTACTTTTTGGAGACGATCGATAACCCTGATCAGTCATTTGAAAGTGCCAAGCGCGTCTTTCGTGGAGGAGTAGTGACGGGTGGAGCACCTTTCACCAAGGATATCGTCTACCTGGAAGGCTTCATTACGGTACACAAGTTTCTCCGAGATGTAGTACGCAAAGGTAAATGGGAGTATTTGGATTTACTGTTTGCTGGCAAACTTGACATCTCAGACTTACCAGCTTTGCATCAGCTCTCTGAGATGGGCTTGATCAACAAACCGATTTTTACGCCTCCATGGATCGCAGACAAGCGCTTTTTACTCACACACTTGAGTTACGCCTCGTTCCTCTATGGGTTGGGAGGAATGAAATGAAAAAAGTAAGATGTTGATCAATAGCGGTTAGTTTCGAAGGATGTTGCTCAAAGGTCTGTGGCACACAGACCTTATTTTAGATAGTTGGATATTGATTTGTTTTACTTATTTAAACCTCACGTAAGGATATAGATAAAATTTAGAGTCTGATAACCTAGAATTTTGATTCCAAGGTAAACCTGTATTCATCCTGTTTTACCTAAGGTCTAGGTATATTTGTGATCGATTTGTTTCTATAACCCCGAAGAAAATGACCCATTGCCCGTGCTGTTCGAGAAAGCTATTTAGCGAATGTTGCGACCCCATCATCTCTGACCAATCTGCTCCTACAGCACTGGCGTTGATGCGATCGCGTTACAGTGCCTATAGTATAGGTTCCGCAGAATACCTCGTAGCAACGACTCATTCGCGTACTCGGTCGCAGTATCAAGTCGATGACATCCGTCAGTGGTCCGAGTCCAACCATTGGACAAAGCTGGAGATCATTAGTGTAGAACATGGTCGGGTCATGGATAGTCGCGGCGTAGTGGAGTTCAAAGCGCATTTTAGAGATGCCAAAGGAATCGAACAGGTGCACCATGAGCGTTCGGTGTTCCTCAAAGAAGGCACGCAATGGTTTTACCTCGAAGGTAAAATAAACCCGCAAGCCGTAGACCTGACAAAGAAGATTTCTCGAAACGATCCTTGTCTCTGTGGTAGTGGCAAGAAGTATAAAAAATGCTGCGCTTGATGTCTTTGCTGTCTTATGATAACCCTACTAAATTGATCCCCTGCCTATGAAAGTCTGTATCGCTGAGAAACCAAGTGTCGCCAGAGAGATCGCTCATGTGATCGGTGCAAAGGATCGCCACGAGGGCTATTTCGAAGGAAATGGCTATCAGGTGACATGGACTTTTGGGCACTTCTGCACGCTGTATCCCCCGGAGGATTACAAACCCCACTGGAAGCGTTGGGACTTGAATACATTACCGATGTTGCCAGAGCGATTCGAGACCAAAGTGATGGATGATACGGGAGTTAAGAAACAGTTTAGGGTGATCAAACAACTGCTGGACAAGGCAGATACTGTGATCAACTGTGGTGATGCAGGGCAAGAAGGAGAGTTAATCCAACGATGGGTGATCAAGGAGGCGCAGTTCGAAGGAGAGGTGCAGCGGCTATGGATCTCGTCACTAACGACAGAGGCGATTCGCGCAGGCTTTGAGCAACTCAAGCCCGCGGAGGAATTTGATAATCTCTACTATGCAGGCAGTTCGCGTGCGATAGGGGACTGGCTCTTGGGTATGAATGCCACGCGACTCTATACGCTCAAGTATGGAGGGTTCAAACAAGTACTGTCCATCGGCCGGGTACAGACGCCTACTCTCGCCATGCTAGTGAATCGCCACTATGAAATTGAAAACTTCCAGCCCAAGCCTTACTGGGAGTTACAGACAGTCTACCGGGAGACCAAGTTTAACAACACGACAGGTAAGTTTCATACTAAGGAAGATGGTGAGAAGCTCCTGAACCAGATCAGTGGCAAGGACCTACAGATCACTGCCATCGAGCGAAAAGACGGTAAGGAGTATGCCCCCAAGCTTTTTGATCTGACGAGTGTGCAAGTCTATTGCAATAGCAAGTTTGGCTTTACAGCAGAATCTACGCTGAAGATGGTGCAGTCCCTCTACGAGATGAAAGTGGTGACCTATCCGAGGGTCGATACAACTTTTTTACCCAACGACATGTATCCTAAGATCACGGGGATTCTGCAGGGGCTCACGAATTACGCGCAGTACACGGGTTCACTCATAGGGCATAAGATACGCAAGTCTCCCAAGGTTTTCAATGACAATAAAGTCACCGATCACCACGCCATCATTCCTACGGGCGAAGAGAAACCGCTGAGTGCAGATCAGCAGAAAGTCTATGACATCATCGTCCGTCGATTTATAGCGGTTTTCTATCCGGACTGTAAAGTAGCCAAGACTCAGGTCGATGCAGCGGTCGAAAAGGTCACTTTTGTGGCGAGAGGAAAAGAGATATTAGAAGAAGGTTGGCGTGTATTGTTTCCAAAGGAGAAAAAAAGCAAGGAGGACGAGGACGGAAAAGAAGAGGAGGAAGAAAGCATCCTGCCGACGTTTGAACAAGGGGAGCAGGGACCACACGAGCCTTCTTTTATTGAGAAGACGACCAAACCACCGAAGAATTATACGGAAGCCTCATTACTAAGAGCTATGGAGACAGCGGGCAAGCAGGTGGAGGATGATGAGCTCCGTGATCTGATGAAGGCCAACGGGATCGGGCGTCCCTCGACGCGTGCCAATATCATAGAGACACTGTTTCGGCGCAAGTACACCGAGCGTCGAAAGAAGCAAGTCGTACCAACCGTAATGGGCATCCAGCTGATCGATACGATTCAAAACGAACTTCTCAAATCCGCCGAGCTCACAGGTCTATGGGAGAAGCAACTCAAGGAAATTGAACAAGGCGAGTATAGTGCGGGTCAGTTCATCATCAACATGAAAAAGATGGTGGATGAACTGGTGTATGAAGTGCGCATGGAGACAGGTAAGCCTCGACTCGCTACTGAGTCAGAGGCTAAAGCACAGAAAAAAACAACGGCTGCTGCAGCGAAGACAGGTCTGGTGGGGATGACTTGCCCCAAATGTAAGCAGGGACTCATCCTCAAAGGCAAGCAGTTTTATGGCTGTAGTGCTTTCAAGGCGGGGTGTGATTTGAGACTGCCGTTTAAGTATCTGGACAAAAAGCTGACAGAAAAGCAGTTGCAGCGACTGGTAGAGAAGAAAGCGACAACTAAACTTAAAGGATTTGTACTAGAGGGAGAGAAAGTAGATGGCATCATCAAACTCACCGATACGTTCGAATTGACTTTCGAAAACAAAGCACCTGTGTCTCTGAAACCCAAAGAGGAAGCCATGCCTCCTTGTCCCAAATGTAAGAAGGGAACACTCATCAAAGGACAAACAGCCTATGGCTGTAGTCGCTGGAAGGAAGGCTGTGATTTTCGCTTTGCCTTCGGAGACATCAAGACCCAAGCCAACGGCCGAAAACTCACCAAAGAACTGGTCATAGAGATTATCCAGCAGTGATTAGAGGTCTTTATTCATAAAAAAAGCTCCTTGTATGGGGATACAAAGAGCTTTGATTAGCATGATCATGGGAAGATCATTGTACTAATACTGTTGTTATTTGAGTTCTGTAACGAAATCTTCTTTCGCTGTTCGAACTTTTTTCATATTGACCAGCCAGTCATTTTCTTCATCTCTATAGCCCAGCGCGAGGATCAATGCGCTTTTCAACCCTAGCTTATCTAACTCCAGCAGTTCATCTACTTTAGGAGGCAAGAAACCTTCCATAGGTGTGGCGTCTACTTTTTGTTCAGCAGCAGCAGCGATTGCCAGCCCAAAAGATATGTAAGCTTGTTTAGCAGCATGTTGCGCTTGCCACGCTTGACCTAGCGGCTCGTATAGTCCCCAGATATTCTTTCGATAGTCGTCCATGGTCTCATGCGGTAGCCCTCTTTCGTCTAGCGTTTTGTCGAAAACCGATTTGATTTTTTCTTCTGTATATCCATCCCATGCGGCAAACACCAGAACATGCGAAGCATCGATGATTTGACTCTGATCCCATGCGACAGTTTTTATTTTCTCCTGTAGGGCTTTGTTAGATATCACGAATACTTGATAGGGTTGCAATCCTGACGAAGAGGGTGCTAGTCTAGCGGCCTCCAGTATGTAGTCCAGTTTTTCTTTTGGTACGGTATTCCCGTTCATTTTTTTAGTAGCATATCGCCACTGTAGGTCTTCTATTAAACTCATCGTAGTTGTTTTATGATTTTTGAGCAAACTTAGTTAATTTTACTATACTTTAGTAAGTAGTGTACAGGGTTATAGTACTATACTTTGTTATAGTTTGTTTCATTAATTTTTGATTTATGGAAGCTAAAAAGATAAAAGAGGCTGATAATCAATCAGTAAAGCCTCAGGAAAAAACACACAGTGGCTGTGTGGGGATTATACAGCCTGTACAGGATGCGTTGTATGTGTTGAGTGGAAAATGGAAGTTGCCCATTATCATTTCATTGACATTTGGAAACAAACGCTTTGGTGAGATGTCCAAAGAAATCCCAAAAATCACTGACAGGATGCTATCCAAAGAGCTCAGAGAACTAGAGATGAACCAACTGGTCAAACGTACCGTCTACGACTCCATCCCAGTAGTCGTAGAGTACTCACTCACGGACTATGGCAAAACCCTTAATCCTGCCATAGAGGAACTGTACAAATGGGGCAAAGCACACCGCCAAAGAATCATGGGGAAGGGATGATGGAACATTTAGCGCCGTGGAGTTGAAAGGCGTATCTAAAAACTCACCAAAGCTTCGATTGACTTAGTCAAACAATCCTGCCGACCATCGTCACAAAGTACAGCTTCCCAGTTCATGTGCCTTGTATTTGTCCGATTATACAATGAATCTAAATTCTTCTCCATCGAATTGCAAATATTATGGGAAATCGGCACGCTTTACAAAAGCGCGCTAGGGACACTGGTGATTTATGATAATTACGAATAAAACACCTTCTTGAAAGGTTAATTTCATATTGAATTATATTAGTTTAGACGATTATGTCAGGATCACGAAGCACCATGATTTCTAGGCTTGAAAATATAAGTGAGTACAAAACAATATGACCGTAAAAAGAATTAAAAAGCACTTTTTGATTGTTTCCAGAAGACTAAATCAAAAGGCTGAATTGAGAAGGATAGCAAAGCACCAAAATCAAACTTTGGAGAAAGTTTTGACTTCCTTTTTAACTGTCAAGTACAGGAAGATTGACCATGAAGATCAGAGTGCATTTGAACATTGTGAAAATTACAGAAGCACACTTTTTGATGACAAAACGGAAGTGTCCTACGATATATTTGGTATTGATAAGACCGCACGAGTAATGGAAATTTGCAAAAATGCTCCGTCGAGTAAAAGATGGTGCGAGTTTTTGTACTTTATCATTAAAAATACGAGTGCACCTATTTGCCTAGAGATCGGTACAAACCTAGGTGTGTCTGGATCTTATATCCTTGAGGCAATGAAGCATAAGGAGGCAAGTAAATTTGTGACCATGGAGGGCCTTCCTCAGTTGTGCACTATTTCGTCTAAACAATTTTCCAGTATCGTACCTGCTTCTAAATTTGAAGTAAAACAAGGATTATATGATAAGACATTCCCTGAACTTTTAAAAGAGAACGTCAATTTTAACATCCTATTTATAGACGGTAATCACAAGAAAAAACCTACTCTTGAGTATTTTGAGCAACTAAAATCTAACGTGAGTTCGCCAGCTATATTCATTTTTGATGATATCAACTGGAGTGACGAAATGAAAGAAGCCTGGGAGATAATCAAGAAAGATCCAGAGGTGAATTATACTTTGGATCTGTACGAACAGGGGATTGTAATCATCGACAAAAACGAATCAGAGAAGAATGTCGATTTTAGCCTTCACCTAGCGTACTAACCAGTTCTACGGATACGCTTCTGCAAATGTGACTGAGTGGATTGATGGACTTGAACTCTGATACTTAATCTAGTGATATGGCTATTCCTTATACAGTAGTATGAAGCGATCAACTCATGATAGATTAGGTCAAATGTATGTTAGTTACTTAAAATGATTATTTATAGATGGTTTGAAATGTATGTTTAAACATATTTTTCATAATCTTCGTAAGATTGAAAAAGCAACATTGTACAGGGAACAGATGAAGACAGAGAAGAAGATAGGAATGATGGTGATGATGACGATGATTTTGGTGTGGGGAGCCAGTTGTCATAGGCAGGAATATTCAAGGAATTATGTATCGGCCGATTCTGCAGATTTTCAGCATTATAAAAAGGAGGCGAGTAATAGACCTTCACCGCCTGCTCGTGCGGATCAGATGTTAGGGGATACGCATGTGTATATCACCTATAGTCAACCAGGCGTCAAGGACAGAGACATCTGGGGTGACTTGGTCAAGTATAACAAAATATGGAGAACAGGAGCGAATGAGGCCACTGTATTCTCTACTGATAAAGCCCTTCAGATTGAGGGGCAGTCACTACCAGCGGGGGATTATGCCTTGTACACGATACCGTCGGACTCTAGTACGTGGGAGGTGATCTTGAATAGAAAGTATGATGTTTGGGGTGCCTATGACTATGAAAAAGAGCTGGATGCTCTGCGGTTTACCGTGACCACTTCTAAAGTGAAAGAACTTCAAGAAAGGATGAATTTCGAAATAGCTCTGGATGGCCAAGTAACCTTTGCTTGGGAGTATCTCCGTTTCAGTTTTGCTGTCAAGCCAGCATGATCAATTTATGATCCCCTAATAATGGTTGACAATAATCGCTTTAGTGTATGTTGTTTTAGCTTTTGCCAATCTCATTATAAGTTGTTCTTACAAAGCGTGCTGCAAGGTTAGTTGGTATTAATATCGGCTCTATATCCGATATGGGTTAATATCGGCTCTATATCCGATATATTTGGGTATCGGTTTATAATCCGATATCTTTAGGATATGAAAAGCACAAAGGCGGTCATCACTGGTGATATTATTAACTCCCGAGCAGGAGATGCTTCAGAATGGCTTATCCCACTCAAATCAGCATTGACTCATTATGGACGATCTCCACAGCAGTGGGAGATATATAGAGGAGATAGCTTTCAGCTTATTTTACCCCCCGAGCAGGCACTTTTAGCGGCTATTCATATCAAGGCCAGTGTCAGGCAGAGCAAAGCACATGACGTACGTATGGCGATAGGGCTAGGGGATCAAGACCACACAGCCGATAAAATCACAGAATCTAATGGGACAGCTTTTGTACGATCGGGGGAGTGTTTTGAGTCTCTGAAAAAACAGACACTCGCTATTCGCTCCAGCCATGATGTGCTGAACGAACCGATCAATTTGATGCTGAGTCTGGCACTGTTGACTGCCAACCACTGGAGTGCTACCGTAGCAGGAGTGGTGACGACAGTATTGACGCACACTGATAAGAATCAGATTGAGATAGCAGAGCGCTTAGGAAAATCCCAGAGTAGTGTGAGCGAGGCACTCAAACGAGGAGGATTCGAAGAGATCATGCAGCTCAATGCGTATTATCAATCCAAACTTAGCCAACTATGATTGTATTTGCACTTCAACTCTTGATCGCCCACGTCATAGGAGATTTTGTATGCCAACCGAATGCATGGGTGCTCGATAAAATCGCCAAAGGGCACAAGTCTCGATATCTATATATACATCTAGCGGTGCATATCGTGGCATTAGCTGTGCTGCTGCAGATGGATTATTGGCCAGTGCTATTGATTATCGGAGGGAGTCATGGGCTGATCGATGTGGCCAAGCTACGATTGATGAACCACGTGAACCATCGATGGTTATTTGTATGGGATCAGTTGGCACACCTGACGGTCATTGCAGCAACCGTACTTGCATACTATCCTGTTCAGATCAATTGGACTGAAGTATATTCTACTCACTTATTGCTGCTGGTGCTGGCATTGCTCATGCTCACGTCGGTCGTCTCTGTGGTGATGAAACAGGTGATGAGTCGCTGGTCATTAGATGAGGATGACGCGACGGATTCTCTCGCAGAGGCAGGCAAATACATCGGGATACTAGAGCGGTTATTCGTCTTTGGGTTTATCATCCTAGATCAGTGGCAGGCGATAGGTCTCTTGATAGCTGCCAAGTCGGTGTTTCGTTTTAGCGATCTGTCACGTGCCAAGGACAGGAAACTCACGGAATATATCTTGATCGGAACTTTATTGAGTTTTGGCTTATCCATTGTGATCGGGTTGGCATATCAGTATGCGGGCGCTTATTGGATGAAATAAAGGGTAATCTCCCTCCACAAGAAATAAACTTTTGACCTCTGAATAGAAAAGATGAAAAAAACACGAGCCGCTATATCAACCAGTCCAATGAACTCTACAGCACCTGGCTCACTGATATTCGTCGGAGAGCAGAAAATGGAGCACCCCATCATACGAATGATCCAATATGATACCGAATCATATCATGAATATGAACTAGACGAAATCGACAAGGTGTTTGAGCGAATGAATCTCAATCAAAAAAACTGGATAAACATCGACGGACTCCACGACGAAAAAGTGGTAGAGCAGGTTGGTAAACAGTTGAATCTAGACCCACTAATGCTAGAGGATATTTTGGATACTTCACAGCGACCGAAATGCGAGATTTACAATGGACACTTGTATTTGGTACTACGGATGATACGCTATGACGAGCATCAGGATGTCACGACATCAGAGCAGTTTAGTATGGTGCTAGGAGAGAACTACCTCTTTACCTTTCAGGAGGTAGAAGGGGATGTGCTGGACTCTGTCCGGGACCGCATACGTCAGGAGATGACAAGAATACGTGCTCGGACGATTGGCTATCTTGCGTATGCCCTCATCGATACAATTGTGGATAATTATATCTACTCTATTGAGCAGTTTGGGGTACGTATCGAAGAGATTGATCAAGAAGTTTTGGTCAATCCCAAAAAGGAGATTTTGGAGCAAATCAACTACTATAAGAAGCAAGTCAATTATCTACGAAAGGTCATTCGTCCAGTGCGCGAGGCAGTGTTTCAATTTGACAAATCAGAGTTTGTTGACAAGGAAAACAAGAACTTCCTCAAGGACCTATTTGATCACGTGACCATAGCAACAGAGTCGATAGAGACCTATCGCGAGCTACTCAACGAACAGCTCAGTGTCTACCATACCAATATGTCTAACAAACTGAATGAGATCATGAGACTCCTCACGATCTATTCGGTTATATTTATTCCGCTGACATTCATGGTTGGAGTATATGGAATGAATTTTAAGTACTTCCCAGAACTCAACTACAGATATGCTTATCCCGTATTTTGGGGTGTCATGATCATGCTATCCGTTACCATGATCGTGTATTTCAAAAGAAAGAAATGGCTTTAGCGAAATGAAATAGGGATACGGTATTATCTTACAAAGGTCTTTTTCAATCACCTAAAAAGTAAAAAGCGATGAATCTATTTAGTAGAAAGTTTCGCCCCACAGAAGAGGCCGAACCGGGGAGACCCAAAGAGGTCAAACAGATATTGGAGGAGCAGATAGATATGAGTATGAAGGAGTTTAATCGCTCCAACTCAGGACTATTCATGTCGGCGTTTACTGCTGGACTAGAGATAGGCTTTAGTGTCCTATTCATGGGGACGATATTTACCCTGTTTGGGGATTTGGTGAGCCCAGAGGTGCTCAAAATCATGTTGGCATTGTGTTATCCACTTGGGTTCATCTTTGTGATCATTGGTCGGTCGGAGCTGTTTACGGAGCATACTGCACTGGCGATATTGCCCGTTTTGAATGGTTCGATTAAATTGAAATTCATCTTCAAACTTTGGGGGCTGGTGTATTCAGGTAACCTGATTGGAGGATTTATATTTAGTTTTATGATCGCCAAAATAGGGCCTGCGGTAGGTTTTATCGATGAGTCAGTATTTTACCATCTAGCCCATGAGATGACTGACTACCACTGGGAGGTGATATTACTCAGTGCTTTGCTGGCAGGCTGGATGATGGGGCTACTGGGTTGGCTGGTGACTTCCTCTCAGGAGACGATTAGTAGAATTCTGATGATCGGGATGGTGACGTCTATCATTGGTATGGCGGGACTGCATCATTGTATCGTTGGGTCTATCGAGGTGTTCTCAGGGATGATTACCAGTGAGGATATTACTTTTATGGATTATCTCAAATTTCAGTTTTGGGCTACCGTAGGCAATGCAATTGGAGGGACGGTTTTCGTGGCAGTACTCAAGTTTAGTCATGTTCGATTCAACTCATAATTGCATCCCTCTGGCATTCCTATTACCTTTAGGTGTATGAATGTATTGATAGTAGACGATGAGGAAGATATAGGTTTGATGGTGTCCATGTTTTTAAAAAAGAAGGGGATATCGGTAGATTATGCAGATCGTATTACCAAAGCCAAGAACATGATCCAAGCGCATGCGTATGAAGTTTATTTCCTGGATTTGAACCTGCCTGATGGAACGGGGTTTGACTTGGTAGATGATATTAGGAATGCATCTGTGGGAGCTAAAGTGGTCATTATTAGCGCCTATGATGGTGTGGTGGAGACACGGCGAGCTGCAGAGATGAACATAGATCATTTCATCAAAAAGCCATTTACAAAGAAACAGATTATAGATGCGGTCAACGCATAAACGAATAGCATATCGATGAAGAGAATTTTGATAGTGGATGATGAAGCAGATATTTGCCTGCTTTTAAAGAATTTTTTTGCCAAAAATGGTTTCGAAACAGATACTGCAGCGAATGGAGAAGAAGGAATCAAAAAGCTGAAGGAGCAGACATTTGATTTGGTGATTTGTGATTTTAAACTACCAGACTACAACGGGTTAGAGATCCTGCAGAAGATCAAAATCATTAATGCGAAGACTCAAGTGATTATCATCACGGGGTACTCTGATGTGAGAATAGCGGTAGAGGCTCTGAAAAAAGGGGCCTATGAGTATGTAACCAAACCGCTCTACCCTGAGGAGATTTTGATGATTGTCAAAAACGCACTCAAGCAAGAAGCCAAATCACCTAATTCGACCAAACCAGTTAAAACTTCTACTACAAAAGCCACGGCTCCTAATCAATATGTCGTGGGAAAATCACGACATGCGCAGGTTGTACAAAAGCATATCGAGTTGATCGCACCGACGGACATGTCTGTGATTATTCTGGGTGAGACAGGGACAGGTAAAGAATATGTAGCCAAGTCTATTCATTATAACAGCAAGCGAGCGGATCAGCCTTTCATAGCGGTGGACTGTGGCGCTTTGCCAGACGAGTTGGCGGGCAGTGAACTGTTCGGGCACATCAAAGGGGCTTTTACGGGGGCAATCAATGACAAAAAAGGGTGCTTCGAATTGGCTGAGGGGGGAACCTTATTTTTGGACGAACTGGGTAACCTCAGTTATGACAACCAGGTCAAACTACTCCGAGTACTACAGGAGCGATATGTACGTCGGGTAGGTGGTGCGAAGGATATTCCTGTAGATGTCAGGGTACTGGTAGCGACTAACGAGAATTTGAAAAAGGCAGTTTCGGAGGGTAATTTCAGAGAGGACCTGTATCATCGAGTCAACGAATTTGTGATCGAACTATCTCCACTCCGAGAGCGCACGGATGACATACCGATGTTTGCCGAGCATTTTTTGGGTGCAGCGAATGAACAACTAGATAAACAAGTGATGGGATTCGACAAAGGCGCTATGGCGATGCTCAAAGCACACCACTGGCATGGGAATCTACGAGAACTTAGCAATGTCGTCAAACGGGCTGTTTTACTCTGCCAGTCTGATAAAGTCAATGATGACTGTTTGCCTGTGGAGCTGATGAGCCCTGAACCAGTATCCAGTGGCAACATAGATGTCGATTTTAATGGGACATTGCCAACCAGTCTTAGGGCAGTAGTAGAGCATGCAGAGAAGAGTGCGATTCTAGAAGTCTTGAAGAAAACCAATAACAATAAGTCTAAAACCGCTGAACTGCTAGATATAGATCGCAAGACTCTCTACAATAAGCTGACGTTGTACAATATTGATAATTAAGCCTGAATTGCTTAGTTCAGGAGCTAAAGTTAAAAAGTAGATAATCAATATTATAAACAGCATTTCACTAAGCGTGAGATTTTAATCCTATTATGCAATAGGAAATCTATTCCGATCCAAAACAACTGTGAATCAGTTGTTTTGCTTGAATTATATTTGACCAAAGTTTTAATGAACTTTAGATTCTAATATTCTTAATCCATATCTATGCTCGAAAATTTCAAGAATGAAACCAATAGTTCGACTGAGGAAATACTCAAAAGTATACTGGATAGTGCCTTTGATGGGATCATGTCATTTGATTCAATTAGAAATGATCGAGGAGATATCATTGATTTTGAGTGGCTGTTTATCAACGACGTAGCAGAGGAATTGCTTGATTTAGAATCTGATGACGTGATGGGGGAGCGGTTGATCAGTGTCCTGCCATTGTATCAAAAATATGGAATAGTGGATAGACTCATTGATGTGGTTCTTAGCGGTAAGAGTACGACCTTCGAACAACAAGTCGTGGATGAGTCTAGTAACAGGTGGTACCAGATGTCCATCGTAAAGTTAGGAGATGGCTGTACGATGACTTTGCAGGATATTACAGATGAAAAAGAGGCAATAAAGGCAGTAAAGTCAAGGGAAAACAAATACCAACGACTATTCGAAGAGTCTATAGATGCGATCTTTTTTGTCAATCATGATTTCTTTTTTGTAGATGCCAATGAGGCTTTGATTCAGGCCTATGGTTATAGTAGTATAGAATTGTCTCGAATGTCATTGGATATGCTATTTGAAGATCAAGCTGATTTCTTGGCATTAAAGGCCGAGCTGGAGCAGAATGGTAGACGTGAGGAGTATGAAACGGTATTGTTAGATAGAAATCAGTACAAGCGTTATTGTACAATGAATAGTGTTTCTATTATTGATTTGGACACAGATCAGCAAAACTATATAGGTGTCATTAGGGACATGACTAAACGTAAACAGGCTGATCTAGAACTCCTACGGGCTGAGAAGCTGTCAATGACGGGCAAACTAGCGCGTACCATTGCCCATGAGGTTAGAAATCCTTTAACCAACCTGTCTTTGGCCTTAGAGCAGTTGAAGGATGAGATTCCAGAGGAAGTAGTGGAAGATGCTGAACTTTATTTTAATATTATCTCTAGAAATACTGACCGTATTGGCAAGCTCATTTCGGATTTACTTAATTCCTCTAAACCTAAAGAACTACAACTCGTCAATCAATCACTCAATCGTATCGTATCGGATACCCTAGATTTGGTCAGAGATAGGCTTAACCTGCAGAGTATGACACTGGAGGAAAGTTATGAAGCTGCCATTCCTGATTTTCCATTAGATGCTGATCAACTCAATGTGGCGATACTGAATCTGTTCATCAATGCGATCGAGGCAATGAAGCCTGAAGTGGGGGTTTTGACAGTCACAACTATTCTCGAAAAGGGTAAGGCAATTTTGACCATTACTGACAATGGTAAGGGTATAGACCAAAAAAGCATAAATCATCTCTTTGAGCCATTTTTTACAGGCAAAAAAGAAGGTACAGGTCTTGGTTTGACTACTGTTCAAAATATTGTTCATAGTCACCAAGGAGTTATTTCTATCAACAGTGAGCTAGGAGTGGGGACTACCTTCTATGTAACCTTCAACTGTTGATAGTTGTGGTGAGTGTAGAGAGTCTTCCCCAGATACAGGAGGTATTCTACACATAATACAAGACGATAGCTAGATTAGATCTCTTGAGAGCTGTTCGGATTTCTGGAATGCAATTCGCAAGTAAATAAGCGAAGAACTAAACACAGAAATTATGAGCAACAATACATTAGAGTTATCCAAGACGAAAATATCAAAAGATAGAAAGTCACATGCTAGGTTGGGGTATACCAAACTAGAGACAGCGGAGTTGGTAGAGGTTATGAATCGACTACTTGCCAACTTTAGCGTACATTATCAGAAACTTAGAAATTTTCACTGGAATGTCAAGGGAGCAGACTTCTTTGATGTCCATGAAAAGTTCGAGCAGCAATACAATGATGCCAAAGTCGCAATCGATGATGTCGCAGAACGTATTCGAGTGTTCAATCAAACACCGCTCAGTACAATGCGCGAATATCTCGAAACCTCCGAAATCAAAGAGTCTGGTACAGATCTCACCGCAATGGAAATGGTAGGAGAAATTATCAAAGATTATGAAATCCTACTGGAGCACATGTTTAGTGTCATCGAAATGGCAATCAACCATGGGGATAGTGGTACAGAAGACATGATCAAAGGTTTTGTCAAACAGACTGAAAAGAACCATTGGATGATGACTGCCTTTTCTCACAATAGTTAATATTTCATAATTGTTAAACTCATTTTAATCATAATCGTTTCTATGTATTGTAGAGCGATCATTTTAACACCTTAAATAAATAAACAATGAATACTTTAATAAAAACCACAATCGCATTAGTAGTAGGGGCAGGAGCAGGATTGGCTGCAGGATATTTAACCGCCCCAAGAGACGGTGCAAAATCTAGAAAGAAACTCACCAAAGAGATCGATTCTATGAAGAAGAGTTTAGAACAAGCTGCCACTAGCAAATTAGAAGAAGCCAAAGATATACTGAATAAAACAGTAGAAAAGCAAGCTCAAAATGGTAAGACAGCTATTGAAAAGGTTAAAACTGCTGCGAAGCTGTAATTTAAGTATTGTGATATTTAACACACAAGGGTTGCTAATTTAGCAACCCTTGTGTGTTTATGAGGCTTTCTTATTCAATTTCTAATCTACAGGTCTCTTTGTCTAGCTCTACTTCTATCGTGCAGTGCTCGAAATGATAGGGACTTAAAGTAGCTCTAATCTCTTTTTTTACCTCTAGCAAGGCAGATAAGTCGCTAATCGTCTCTAATTTGATATGTGCAGTAAAGACATGGTCTTCACCATTGAGAGACCAAAAATGACAGTGATGTAGTGAAGTTACATGGCTTACGTTACATAGTTTTTCTTCTATCTCTGTGAGAGAAATATCTACAGGCGTTCCTTGTAGGAAAACAACAAGTGTTTGTTTGAGTCTCTTGATGACATTCCATAGAATGAAGGCGGTGATGAGTAGAGACAGGGCAGGGTCGAGGTATAGGTTTTGGTAGAATTTGAGTATAATAGCCACTACCAAAACCGTAGCCCAGCCGAGCACATCTTCTATCAAATGCCACGAGAGTACTTTTTCATTGAGGGATTTTCCGCTGCTTAATTTGTACGCCGCATATCCATTGACCAGTACACCTATGATACCAAAGACTATCATGCCATTGGCATCCGAAGGCTCTGGGTTGATCAGGCGATTTACAGCTTCTGATACCACATAGATAGATCCCCCGATCAATACCAGTGAGTTGATCAAAGCGCCCAAGAGCGAAAAGCGGGAATAACCAAAGCTGAACTGAGAGTTTGCCTCTTGTTTGGATTTTTTGTCGAGATACCAAGATAGCCCTAAGGAGAGACTATCTCCTAGGTCATGCACTGCATCCGAAACGATGGCGATACTATTGACATAAAACCCACCAATGAACTCAAAAATGGTGAAGGAAATATTGAGGAAGAATGCCCACTTGATATTTGTTTCACTATCATGATGTGAATGGTCGTGTTCCATATCCTCGTCTAACTAATTAGTCTCTTACACAACGAATACTGTTTCGGTGGGTGCCATCGATGCTGTCGTCCGTGAAGTAGTCGACACCATTATGTATGGTCAATAGCCCTGGGGTACGATCCTCTTTGTTTGCCCTCTTCCAGTAGTAGCCATTAACCCCTACGTCGATGAACGTGCCGTTTGCTTCACCAAAACCAGCCATTAGTAGATTGAGCCCGCTTTCACCACCTTCTTTGAAGGTCGCTCCGGCAGATTTACTACCTCCATGCTTACTCGTCAAACTACCAATCTCCACATCATCTGGTAGATGCCATCCTGCAGGGCATGCTTCTAATGCAGCTTTCCAGTTGTATAAACGCCCAAAGGTATCGCAGTATTCCTCATAGTTTTTGTAACAGAAAGCGCCTTCCATGGGGTAGTTTAGATTTTGACCAAGCCATTCTTTGACTACTGATGCGCCACCTTCTAATTGTAGTTCGATGAATACGGTTTCATATTCTTGTCCATCTCTGGGGTCAAAAAATACTCCTGTTATATCCTGAGCTGACAAGCCATGGCTTATTGCTGCTACCAACCCAATGATGAACGTTGTGATTTTCTTTTTCATAGTCTAAAATTTGTGGCCATTAAAGAGCTTACCTGTCTTGATGCGTACCTTTGGGTATTTGACTCCATGATTGCCAGAGGTAGTATGCCCATATCCGTGGTGCTCATGACTGTAATGGGTGATAATTAGTTTTCCAGATTCTTGACGATTGATCGTGTAGAAGAAGTCTTTGTATATTTTTTCTTTGGGGTATGATTCGACGATCTCTGAAACTCTGAGTCCTCCAAAGATGAAAGGCTTGATATGTGAGTTAAAATTACTCTCCTTCATGTTATTCGTGAAGTGGTCTGTAATCTCTAGATCTATGTCAAAAAACTCCTGATGATCAAATTGATAGGTTCTGTCCTTTCCTCCTCCGAAATCTATTTTAGCTATGACTCCTTCCTTGATATGATCTATTGAATAATGCTTGGTCTTGCCTTCTTCTTGCAGTAGTTTTTCAGGTTGAGAATAATTAAAGTAGTCTGAGGGTGTGATATTGGTCACTTTATCTTCTCCATTATAGTAACCCCATAGATCTCTAGCATGACTTTCTTTTGAGGGGAGACCATATTTTTCGACGTACTCAAACCCCATGTGCTTTGTCTCTCCATGTTTAGTGAGTAGCATACTGTCCAATTTCAATCGGTGATTAAGTATAGGGTTGTCTACTACTTCATAAGATTTGAATTTTGAGAATTTGAAATCAGCTGAAGTAATAGAGTTTCCCCCTTGGAGGATTTCTAGCTTGTCAAGTTGTTGTCGTCTGTAGTTAGGAGCAACTGCTTGGATGAAATGATTGGTGCCAGCTCCAGTGGTGCTTGAGGATCTGATACCATCTTGTTCCGATTTACTAAAGTGCGCGACATAGTCACCTAGAGTGATAGACTCCAAGTATACATCTGAATGAAGGTACTCTGAGGTGACACGAACGTTTTCGATACTGTCTGGAAAACAATAGGAACTATAGTGTACATCCCAAAGTTCTTCGTCGTTGATGTTCATTTTGTGATAAGCGCTATTGCTGAGGTATTTGGACACACCGTCTATGTTTACATCATATTTGAATGTTGCTTCCACTCCACTGGGAGAGATGATCTTACTCATGTGCCACGACGTAGTAGCTGTTTGACTGTTGAAATCAAAATCTGTAGACTCAGTTTCGAACTTATAGTCCAAATAAGTACTGATTGATTTAGTAATTTCTTTCTGTTTGAAGATGTATTGATAGCCCATTTGGTCAGATATCTTCCAATAGTTGTCGGCCATGTAAAACTCAGCAGTCATCTGTCTTGGACGGACAAGTTCTATTTTGAGAATCTGGGTCGTACTGTCATGATCAGGAGTCAAAAGGAATTTCCCTTTCATGCCTAGAATGTTGAAGAAGAATATGTCTGGATCTGAGTCAATCTCACCAGCGCATACCTTTTCGTGGAAGTCATCATTTTCATTTTCTTGACAGTCGTCAAAACAAGGTTTGATATGTTCGAAGGGGTAACCCAATGCTTTACTATTAGATGCTTTGTCAGCTAGGGCGAGATCGTTTTCGCCTCTGATCAGTCGGGTTATTGTACCACCAGCTTCGAGATGCCAGCCTAGCCCTGCCCATGTAGCTTCTTCTTCTACTTTGATACCTATCGTGTGATAGTTGAGGCTGATGGGTACAAATAAGTCGTCTTTGATGAGGGTCTGAATAGGGATTTTAATTTTAGGGACGCCATATTTGATTCCTACAGGGTGATCGCAGTATTTGATAATCGCCGCAGCATTGAAGGAGGGAGGAATGACCCTGTCCACTCTAAGTTGTGCGTTCACAGTACCAGTACTGATCAAGAGCGAAAACAAACTAACAAGTAAGTGTTTTTTCATAGTCTAGGAATTATCCAAATAATCTGTGGTGGATTATATTTTTCGGTTTTGGTTAACTTCTCTAGGTCATAGAACAGAATGATATCAAAGTAAGGGACATTTGTCGAGGAATAAAAAAAAGCGATGACCTTTTTAGATCACCGCTTTTCATATAATAGTGTTTATGACTAGATGAGATTAATATTCATCTGCATTTTGCCAGTTCATTAGATATCTGATTTCTAAGTCTAACCCTTCAATGCTTTGTAAAAGTTGCATTTTTTCAGGACCTAAAAATACGATTTCAAATTGAAAAATTTGAGTGCTTTCACCTGCCTCTGTTAATGTAAGGCTAGTGTCAGTCGACTCCCATGTTCCATAGAAAAGAACTCCATTTTCGTCTTCTAATAAGAAAGAACCATCTCTTTCCAATGTAAATCTCTCCAGGATAGAGTTGCCATTATTTTGACCGTCAACATAGTACTGCTGAACTTCCCAATCACCGTAGGGCTTGTTTTTAGCAGCGGTAAATTCCTCAGGATCGGTACATGAGAAGGCTAATGCAGCCATCCCAAGTACGATTATATAATTTATTGCTTTTTTCATGATTACTTAGTTTTTAAGAATTCTGATGTTTTCTAATTCATCACCTTTCTTGATTTGTAGGTTATACAAGCCTCTCTGAAGGTGACTAACAGAAATAGTTTTTGTAAACTCTTCTACGTTTTTATCCAATTCTTCATAGACCATTACTTGCCCTGACATACTCATGATGCTAACAGTATAGGTTCCGAAGTTGGTACCTAGTACTTCCACATTGAGTTGATCACCAGTCGTTGGATTAGGGAAGGTAGTTGTATTGACACTGAGTCTACCGCTTTCTTCTGGAGCTGGAGCACTAGGTGCTAAATCTACAGAATTGGAAGTAAGTGTACAACCACCTTCGAATAGGACTTCTATGGTATATGAAGCGGCATCAGTTATAGATAGAGAAGTACCTGTAGCATTTCTCAATAATACATCATTTCTATACCATGAATATTCCAAGTAACTACCAGAAATAGTGGCCATTAATGTGTTGCCTTCTATTTCTAACATTACACTATTTGGTATGATATTGTCAACATAATCAGCTTTATCCGAACAGCCTGAACCATCTGTATAGCTAACCTCTACACCCAAATATGTACGTTCAACTAGACCTGAAAGTGTTACGTTAACCGTTCCTGAAGAACTTCCTGAGAATGCAGCTCCTACATTTTGACCTGTTTCTCTATCTGTTAGTTGATAGCTAAGGTTTGCATCTGTGTTGTATACATCTACAGTGACGTCACCAGTCGTACAATCTGTTTTCTCATTACCAAAAGAGATGTTAGTAGCTGGTAGATAGTTTATTTTTACTTCTATCACATTTGATAAATCACTAGCACTACATGTCACTTCATCAGTAGCGTGTGCCATCACTTGATAACGTCCTTCTTGGGTGACCGTAATCGTATTAGCCCCTCCTTCTGAACTATTGATTACACTACCATTTCTATACCAAGTGAAATGTGGAGCGTCACTTGTAGTTGATAGAGTGATAGACTCACCTTCACATACTTCGAGAGAACCATCAGCGGTTAATACCGGAGTAACATCTATTTCATCAAATAGAATGATCTCAAATTCACCAGTAGACGTAGTACATGAGATATCTAAATCATCACTAATCCATTCAGCACGGTAAATACCAGATGTATTGATTACGTAGTAGTTATTATGTGTTCTAGCAATCTCTGTCCCATCTTGGTAGATTACAACAGTTCCATCATTTCCATATGAATTGTTTTCAAAGAAGTATAGAGTATAGTTTTCACAACTGTATTTAGTATCTCCTTCATAGATATTATAGCTAGTAGAAGTTGATGTACTGTTTTTTGTTGTGAATTCTGGTAAAGCAACGTCCTCTACAATGACTTGTTGAGAATATGGACTTGCACAACCTAAACCTGCAGGTTGGTTTGAAACTCTTACACTGTATGATCCTGCTTCTGTTACTGTCACAGTTCTAGAGCCTTGTCCATTGATTGATCCACCGCTCCACTCGTATTGAGTAAAACCTTCTGGAGCTTCTAGTACTACTTCTATGCTACCTTCACAGGCAATTAGGTCACCACTTACTACAGTTACGGTTGGTCTTTCTGGACTTTCGATCACTGTGATCGTGATAGTTTCGGTAGTATAGATACAATCTCCATCTTTTACTCTTGCAAAGTACTCTCCAGATTGAGAGAATGATGTAAGGTATGTACTCGTGCTTACAGGCGTGTTGATATTATCTCTAAACCACTCAACACTAGAAGTCATAGACACAGAAGTACTATTGCTAGAGATTCTACCTGCCGCTAATTCTACTCTAGAACTTCCTTCGCAGATTGTTTCTGAGTTTCCAGTTGCACTGACTATATAATTGTCGCCATAATCACGGCTTCTATATAGAACATAACTAGGTCGTACTACTAGTTCATCTTCATAGATTGATGTGATTGTATTACACTCTGTACCTGTAGAAGAAGCAGAAGTTATCATCAATCCTATTTCTATAGGGTCTGTCAATGCACCGATATTAATTTCAGTTTCATCTACTTCTGGATCGTAAGTCAATGGGGCACCTAGGGTACTACCATCCTCTTTATTGATCAATTGATAAGTAAAGTAGTTTTGAACATCATCAATAGTCACCATGATATCTTGTGTATCACATAGCAATTGATCCTCAATTGTAAAATCTGTATCTAATAGGATAGGAGCAACTACCTCTAAATTGAAATCAGAGTAGACACCTGTCACTTCGAAATCTTCATCGATGTCTTCGTAGGTGTTATCCTCAGCCTCAAGGTTAAATAGTAAGAACGCATTATTATCTCCAGAACTTAATATGTCTGATGGGAGATTGAAACTAATGTCACCAGTTCCTTCTACGATGCTGAACTCATAGCCACTCAAAGCAGTTGTACTGCCATCTCCATCTTTAAAGTTAACAGTTACTATATTTTCCGCGCCAAATTTACCACGAACTTCGTAACTCAGCGTTACTTCACTTTCATGACAAGCCTCTTCCGAAGCGATAGCTGTTACCAAAAGTGCTTGCTCTGCAATCGTTTGATCGTCACTGATATAGTCGAATGGAAGAATCTTAGCTGGTAAGAACTCAAGGAATCCAATAGACACGTCGATATCGTTCCTTTCTTCTTGTCTGAACCTGAATTTTACGTCATTTGACTTCATCTCGTTAGTGACAACAAACTCAAAAGTTTCATTATCTAATTTTTCTTCTTCACCATCAAATAGGTCATCATAGATATTTTGATTGGGGAAAGAAGAAACCTCAGTATAAGTAGAACCACCATCAATAGAGTATTCAAAAACAAGGACTTGATTAGATGCCATGTTATTGAGTACTTCTTCAAAGCTTAAATCAAAAGAAACTAACTCAAACCTTTCAAGATCACCAGCTTTAAACTCCTTAGTTGAAATCAAACCTCTGCCAAAGTCATTATCAAAAGAAATCTCGTCTCTGATTTCTGCACCTGTAGGGAAATAATAAGTGCTAGTTTCCATGCTGGAAGCGTAGCTAGCAATTTCTACATTACTCAACTTTAAGGTACTGCCTTGTGACGTAGGAATGTAACTTTCATTTGGATCATAAATTATCCATCTGAACCTAACCCTTTCATTATAAGTACCTGCTGGACTATTATAAGTCCCATCAATGAAGTAGTTCAAGTTGGGAGAATAACTACTAGTATTTGGTCCATTAAAATAAGTGTACGTAGACCATGAATTACCTCCATCTTTAGAATACTGGAAAGCCATTCTTTCGTTACTTGAACTACTTGCTGCAGTTACAGGATCAAATTCATAGTTCCAAGAAAATGTTCTATTAGTGTTATACGAGAAGTTAGACTCATAGAAATCTCTTGTTTCTATGACTGTTTGAAAGTTTCCACTATTATAATAGTCTCCACCAATAGACATAGGGTCAGCTGCGTCATCAAAATTAGCTAAGTCCCCTGCTTCTCCAAATGAAGCACCCTCAGTGAGCATAACTTGAAATTCATAGTTGCCACCACGTAAGTAAGGAGGGAGGTCAACAGTAATGTTATCTACCCCTTCTTGAGTGGCTAATAATAGATCATCATTTCCATCATAATCAATAACCAATAGGTTGGCGAATAATCCGTCTATGCCTGCAGTATTACTTTCATCGTTTTCGATTTCAATGCTGAATGTCGCAGAGTTACCCGCATAGAATACGTCGTTTTCGTCAAAAACAAAAGTAGTTCTAACAGCTCTTAAGAAGACTTCAAGGCTTCCTACAGTTTCGTCTTCGTAGAGGTAATAGTCTACTCCATCCACTGTAACCATCGCAGACATGAAAACATCGTAGCTGCCGTTTTCTACATAGCTAGGAACTGTTCCTGTAGAAGTACCCAAGGAAGTCGTTGTTCCTAATATGATGTTTTCATTCGTTTCTGGGTCAGTTTCGTCCATTGTAAAAATGAAAGTCGTACCACTAGGGAACAAGTCAGGGTTAGTGATGTTTTCATTCGTGTTCCAGTCGTAATCAAACTCTTCACCATTGAATACTGCATCATCTAGATCAGTTAGAGACCACTCATAATGTGATAAACTTGGTCCATTAATATCAATATCGATAGGATTGTTTACCGTAGTGTAGAGGTAGTCATCAAGTGCATTGCCTAAATCTAGTTTAATAGCTAGGTTTGAAATTTCCCATCCATTCTGATTAGTACCTAGATTCAAGGGTTGCACAAATCGGAAGCTCGTAGAAGTTGTTAAAAATGCTGAAGGAATTTCCACAGCATAACCTTGTGACAAGTACAGTAAACCGTCATCATAGATTTGATCTTCTCCGTCTTCTAGTTCATAGACAGGGATCACTTGGAAAGTAGATCCATCAGTAGATGCTTCTAGCCTTGGTACTATGTTTTTGTTTGTATGAATATCTAGACCTGTATAGCTACTAAAGTTAAATGATAAGGTAGCCGATTCTCCTCCTGATAGATCGAATGCTTCAGTGACGACAAAACGCTCACCAGAGCTAGTGAATTCTATATCTTGATAATCTACAGTACCATTTACTCCCATTACCGATACGAACTGATTCATTTCTTCCAAAGTGATTGTTTCTCCTTTTAAGAAGTCTCCTCCAGCAGTAGTAGGGGAGTATGGGTAAACCACAATGTCATAATCAGGTGTTGCTTCTTCTCGGTCTAATGGAATCAGACTAGGCATGACAGCATTAATGCTTGAAGCATTTTGTCCATTGCTAGTTCCGAGTACATAGTATGCATCTCCTTGTTCTAAAACTGCAGCATACTCAGTTCCTGTTGGGAAATTCTGTGCGTTGTAGTTGATTGTTATTGTTTCCCCTAAAGAGAACGAGGAGTGGTCCAACTCTTCCACATCCAGTGATGGTCTTAGTAGGTTGAATACAGAAGTAGTATTAGAAGTTTCCATAAAGGTTGCCGAGTATACAAGCGCATAGTAAACTTCAACTATGTTCTCCTGATATCCAGACTCTCCATTCTTGTTGTACACAAACCTTAAGGAAGTAGTCTCTGACCAAAGGTGATTTGGTAAGGTGATCAAGCCCGTATTGTCGTAACCACTAGCGCTAATCGCTTTAGATTCAATTTCTTCCCAGTTGCTTCCATCGGTAGAGGCTTCTATCATTACATCAAAAGGGGATGTAAATACAGAATTTGTAAAATAGAATTGAAGCGAACCTCCATACCTCATATCAAAAGCTTCGGTAGTTATACTTCTTTGGCTACTTGATACCATGGATGTTTCGGCATTATTATACGTTTCGATACCCTCGAATGTTAAACTTGAAGGACCTTCACTGCCAGACCAGCTTTCATTTAGCAGTGTTTGGCTTGTCGAAGAGTTATTGAAAACCCCTGTAGTAATACTGATTTCAAGTGACGGTGTAGTACCATAGTCAAAATCTTGAGGTAGGGTTGCGGTAATAGTCCCTGCACCTTCTACCACGGTAGAGTTAGCACCTATCATGTAATACTCCATCTCATCATTGTCATAGACGCTTAGCATGAGCTCTGCACCTGCACCCGGTACACCTGATACAGTGAAATCTACCGTTACACTACTTCCAGGAAAACCATAATCAGCACCTGCTATCGTAATCGGGTCAGTAAAGCTGATGTCATCTATCGTAAGTCCTAAACCGTCCATAGTGAGCGAAGAATTGTACTTTTCACCATTTACAGCAATGTAGGTACCATAAAAGCCTGCTTGCAGTATCGGTGCTTCGAAGGTGACAGTGCCAGAAGTAATGTCTGTAATGTCTGCTAGGACTAAATCATATTCCTCATCTCCGGTTCTTGAAAGCATTAATTTTGCTTCTGTAGCTGCTGGGAATGCTCCATTATCAATAGTCCAAGTCTGAGTCAGTTCAGTCATCGGATAGATTGGTGTAGTAGCTATAGCATCAATCGTGATGTTAGGTCTTGGTATATTTAAAGTCTGAGGATCGAGATTAAATCTACTCTGGCTAATTATATTAGACTCAATTGAGATATTCATGTCTACTAAGTACCATGTGTCAAGGTTGAGACCATTGTTGCCCTCTTGTCTGACTCTAAACTGTGTAGTGTTGCTAGCAATCCCAGCTGGCAAAGAAGTTAATTCTACTGTCGTATGACCACTACCGATAGCTGTCAACTCGTTCATCGTGATACTAGAAAGCTCACTATAGGTTGATCCATTGGTGCTATACTCGATCACCAAATCGGTCCCTGCTGGACTGATAAGGTTTTGACCTCTAGCTAAACTCAACGTAATAGTGCCGTTTTCGGAATCTATATACATAGCTTCTGATGTGATGCTTCTTTCTTCGTCTTTATCAAAAAGAACTCCTGTAGCGACATCTTCTTCCCCACCTTCTACATCAAAATCATCAGTAGATCCAGAAAGTGAAAAATCGTTAGATAGATTCAAGCCTAACAGTGGTGTGGTAGCACTCTTTTCATAAGCATAGAGCGTTACTTCATCTAAATCATATTCAATACCTGTAGGGATATTGCCTGTGACTTCAAAAGTTTTGACTCCAGCGGTATTGTCAATGTCGTCAGTGTTTAGGTTTTCGAGCAAATACTCGTTGGTACCATCACCTACTGATACCGCATAGTTGTAGTTACTAAGGTCAATATTCAATAGTGTGCCATTTACCTTGATTTCGTCCCCAGGATATGCGGTAGATATTGACCCTCCGAGATCGTCTTCTACATCTGTTATATCGAGTGTTGACTTGTCAATATCGAACAATGACGATGACCCTGCTACGATTTCAGTATATGGATCCGCATCAAAGTCACTACCAGAGAATGCGCCGATTGACACGTTGATATTCATGTCACCATCAGGCCAGTTAAACACTATGTCAGTATCAGCGTCTTGCGTTGTACTGGTGCCCAAGACAGTGTTTTCACTAAGCGTTCCATGATATACTATAAATGTAGTGCCTGGATCAAAGCCAGTTCCTTGATAGGTATAGGTGTCGGATTCTCCGGCATATTTCACTTCCACTGTGGGAGGCGTATCTGTCGTAAAAGTCTGGGCTATTGTTGCATTGATACTGAGCATAGTTATGCCAAAGACCAACAACCTAAGCCCGAACTCTCTAAGCTTAAAGTTTAATTTTTTCATCGATTAGGAATTTTAGGTTATAATAGAATAAAGCCAAATCGCAGTGAGTTGCTAATGAGCAAATCTCCGCTGTTGTAGGTGATGCCGTCTTGGTAGGGCGCTCCATCTACTTGAATCTCGTCATACATGGTAGTCTTGACCGTAAATCCAGCCTCCATACCTACATAAAAACGAGAACCAAAATGGTAGTCAGCACCTACAGATAAAGCAGCACCTGCTTCGAAGTAGCCACGCGAACCTTGACTGAAAGAGTAGTTGTTACCGTTAGGGATTTGCGTTGTGCCTGTTACAGAGGAGCCAGTCGTTGTTTTTACATTGGCAAATTTTTGCCCAACGATAGCATCTATTGCAACATAAGAACGAAACCCACCAGTGCTACTGAGCTGAATCTCCACACCAGGTGTAACCCTGTAGGTGCTGTAGTCAGTGACATAGTCGGGTTTTGTCTGATTGTTGTTCAGATCCATATACAT
Source organism: Reichenbachiella agariperforans (assembly GCF_900142205.1). Taxonomy (GTDB): domain Bacteria; phylum Bacteroidota; class Bacteroidia; order Cytophagales; family Cyclobacteriaceae; genus Reichenbachiella; species Reichenbachiella agariperforans. The sequence goes on along the minus strand of NZ_FRAA01000001.1, from coordinate 290,598 downwards.
GCCCACTCGGACAATGATTTGATCTGAGACAACATACTTGGCTCTGAATTCGCCAAAACTCAATAAGGAACTGCTAGCGAATGGCGTTCCTGTGATTTCTATCAATAGATTTCCTGAGCTAATACCAGATGACTCACTACTACCCAGATCTAATTCTTGAGCATAGCCAACCTGCTTGGTCAGAAAACATACCAATAGAACCATGAAAAGTTGCTTCATAGTTAAAAGGGGTTAGATTAAAAAAATAGGTTAAATGATCTCCCTTCTGGAAATCGAAATTAAAGTTATTCACTTTCTTTTACTCTGAAAAAAAGTTCAATCCAAAAATCGTAAAGTGATACTTCAAATCTCTGTCAAATTACTTAATTATTAAGCCATTATATTTTAACAGTAAGATTGTTAGATGTTTATGATAATTGACTTGTGAAAGCGTGTAAGATATATATAGTCAACGTACGAGTTGCTTTTTTATGAGGTGATGAGGTGAAAAAAGTCTATAAACTTCAGAAATGGTAGAGGATAGGGCTTAGAAATGGGGAGAGATTAAATAATAGTTAAAAAACTTAAGGTTTATAAAATCCAATGAGGTTGGTGGGTTCGTAAATGGTAAAAGTATGAATAAATAGAGTCGTACTATTACCTTGAGCTTTTCAATGCGATGAAACAAATGAAACTTCCGATCCTCTTGATGCTAGCCAATATAATGATATGTTTTTCTGCTATTTTTTTGTTAGAAGACGATAACGATAAGTCTGCAGATTTGACTCCTTCAAAGGTTAATGTTTCTCTTCCTAAAACAGATGTTATTCTGAATATTGGTGGGATTTAAGCCTGTTTATAGACTTGATTGGAGCTCTGAAAAATAGACTTAAATCGTTTTGCGCTCAATTTCTTTTAGGTTTTCGATTTTCTTGTTTCTCAAAAAGCCATTGATGTCTTCGAAGTGTTCTTTGACTCTCTGATTTCCAAATTCAAAAATCTTGGATGCGAGACCATCTAAGAAATCCCTGTCGTGAGATACCAAAATAATAGTTCCTTCAAAGGCCTTGAGTGCATCTTTGAGAATATCCTTGGTTTTGATATCGAGGTGGTTGGTCGGCTCATCAAGTATGAGGAGATTGACGGGTTGGAGGAGTAGTTTGATCATGGCCAGTCGTGTACGTTCTCCTCCAGAGAGTACTTTGACTTTTTTGTCTATGGCTTCACCACTGAACATAAAAGCGCCTAGGATGTCTTTGATCTTGGAACGTACATCACCTTTCGCGATTTCATCTATGGTCTCGAATATCGATAGTTTCTCATCCAGTAGTGCGGCCTGATTCTGCGCAAAGTAGCCTACGAGGCTGTTATGCCCAAGTTGGAGGTCTCCCTCATGTTTGATTTCGCCCATGATGGCTTTGATCAGTGTAGATTTACCTTGTCCGTTTTTTCCAACGAAGGCTACTTTTTCGCCTCGGGCTATGGTCAGAGACACATCTTTGAATACCGTATGGGCCCCGTAGCTTTTGCTAAGTCCATCGACTATGACTGGATAGTTACCTGATCTAGGCGCAGGAGGGAACTTAAGGTTGAGTGCTGAGGTGTCTACTTCATCCACTTCTACGATCTCCATCTTTTCGAGCATCTTGACTCGTGACTGGACAGACAGTGTCTTAGAATATGTGCCTTTGAATCGGTCTATAAATTGCTGGATGTCGGCAATTTGTTTCGCCTGATCATCGAATTGCTTTTGCTGTTGTTCGCGGCGTTCTTGGCGTAGTTCTAGATAGTGGGAGTAATTGGTTTTGTAGTCATAGATACGCCCACCCGTTAGCTCTATAGTGCGGTTGGTCAGATTGTCCACGAAGGTCTTGTCGTGACTGATCACCATGACAGCATTTGATCCGTTTTTGAGGAAGTCTTCGAGCCATTGTACAGATTCAATATCGAGGTGATTGGTTGGCTCATCGAGTAAGATGAGGTCTGGTTTTTTGAGGAGTATCTTGGCGAGTTCAATACGCATACGCCACCCTCCACTAAACTCGCTGGCTGGTCGGGTAAAATCTGCTCTTTCGAACCCTAGTCCGAGTAGGGTTAGTTCTACTTCAGCATCTACATTGACTTCTTCTATGCTGTAGTATTTTTCACTGAGCTCGGAGACTTTTTCTATGATTTTGCTGTATGCTTCTGATTCATAATCAGTACGTGTCTCCAGTTGTAGCGAGTAGTCGTCGAGTTGTTTTTTCATCTCCACGATCTCAGAGAATGCTTTGGTTGCCTCTTCGAATACCGTACAGTCATCTTCTATCAATAGGTGCTGTGGGAGGTAGGCTATGATGGCTTCTTTGGGGGCAGAGATTTTGCCATGGGTGGGTTTGTCTTTGCCAGCAATAATTTTGAGAAGGGTAGACTTGCCTGCTCCATTTTTGCCCATGAGGGCAATGCGGTCGTCGGGGTTGATGTTGAAATTGATGTTGTTAAATAGGGTGGTGCCACTGAACTCAACCCCAACTGCGTCTACTGAAATCATATCGTGTATTAACTAAGTCGCGAAGGTAGGAAACCCTGAAAGGAAAATCTATGGAAGTGGTGTAATACGACTCTGTTTTTTTGACTAAGGCAAAGTTGTATTCCTAAATCGAAAATATAGTAGTTGTTTGACTTCTAAGTATCTGTATTTGTGTTATTGTATGATTAGCTATCAATATATGATGATAATTCACTGAGTTAACATTATATCCTAGGGTATGGCTTGTCCTACGGTTGATTAGGAGTAGCTTGCCGTGCTACGTATGTAGTAACCTTCCTATAAAGTAGTTAATATTTAATCATGATGGCATCTTTAAAAGCACGCTAATGAGCGGTAGATATCATCCTAAATAACAAGTATATCAAGCATCTTAAGTTTTCCAAAACCACCTCGCACGCTGACTTCTCTAATGAGCTCAGAAGTAAAATCAGGGAATATTTTTCAGATCAAGATACTAGTAGATATGCCAATCGCAAGATGGTATTCAAGACGGTATTTATGATTTCTTTATTCTTTATCCCATTAATCATCATGAACGTAGGTTTGGTCACTACTCCATGGATGCTATTCGGGATGTATATGATTAGTGGACTCGGGATGACCGGTATAGGTATGGGGGTCATGCACGATGCGCTCCATGGTTCATACTCTAACAAAAACAGTATCAATAAGTGGATCGGATATTCTATCAATCTCATAGGAGCCAATGCGGCCGTATGGAAGATTCAGCACAATGTGCTTCACCACACTTATACGAATATAGAAGGCGCAGATGACGACATCAACATGCCTTTCTTTCTAAGGTTTTCACCTAATACAAAATATCATTCCGTTCATAAGTTCCAGCATATTTATGTTTGGTTTTTTTATGGATTTTTGACTTTGATCTGGGTGACGGTTAAGGATTTTGTTCGTATCCCTCGTTATAAGAAAATGGGCTTTTTTACTGAAAAACACGAGGCTAAAAAGCAGTTGTTTAAAACAGTATTACTTAAGGTGATGTATTATTCCTATTCATTGATTATTCCATTGATTGTAGTGCCATTGGCACCATGGTTGATTATCGTAGCATTTTTAGCGATGCACTTTATGACGGGGTTGTTTATTTCTATCGTGTTTCAGACTGCTCATGTGATGCCGAGTTCGGATTTTCCTATGCCTGACGAAGAGGGAATGATTCATGATGACTGGTCTGTACATCAGTTGGCAACTACTAGTAACTATGCACCGAATAGCCGATTGTTTTCATGGTTTATTGGTGGGTTAAACTATCAAGTCGAGCACCATCTGTTGCCTAATGTCTGTCATATACACTATAAGAAGCTGTCAGTGATCGTCTCAGATACAGCCGAAAAATATGGTATTCCATATCATACTAAGAGGACTTTCGTAGCTGCGATCTTAGATCATTTTAGGATGATGCGATCGCTGGGCGTAAAGACCGTTACTGCCTAGACTATTTATCTAAGCTTATGTTGGTGGCATGGGGGAGTAGCTCCTCGATGCACAGCGTGAGCTGAACTGATTCGTTACATACGCAGATCACTTTCGTCGCAGACGTACTGAATTCGTGGATGACCTGACGACAGTTTCCGCATGGTGAAGTGATCGAAGCGGTCGGCGTATAGATCACTAGCGTATCTATTTTCATTGCTGATCCGGCACTCGATACGGCCTGAGCGATAGCACTCGTCTCTGCACATATCACACAGGGGAATGAAATATTCTCGACATTGCACCCACTGTATATATTACCGTACTGATCCATCAACGCTGCGCCCACTTTGAAACGGCTATAAGGAGAGTAGGCGTGACGAGCCACTTGCTTGGCTTGCTCTATGAGTTGCTCTGTTTTTTGGTCGGACATGGATTGCATATTTATATCCCAATATATAGGGTATTTTTAAATAATGGAGTGAGGCTTACAACAATATCGAAAGACAAGGTGTTCTTTTCAGGTCTGAAATATGATTTTTTTAAAGATTGAGAAGGTGCTTTTAATTTGAACGTAACTAGTAGGCCTGTTAAATATAATTACTGTAGTAGTTGTGATCTGGAAGATATCTTAGATGGTACCTCTATCGATGTGTCTTATGAGCAGACCGTAGCTTTTGAGTTTGATCAAGATGACGAAGCAGTACTGGAGAAGATCTGGATGAATAGATCACTGATAACAGTTTTGGAGACCTGAAGTATTATATATTGAGTGATGAGCTGGGTCTTGCCTCTTCTTCCGAACTAAAAGATGAGTTGGACGACAAAGAAGTAGAAGATGTGACACTGACCTAATACTACTTACTATCTGAGCTTATTCTTCTCGTAGTGCAGCGATGAGCTGCTGTTTGTTCATTTTGGATCGTCCCTCGATTCCTATTTTCTTGGCTTGGTCGTAGAGTTCTTTCTTAGTTCGTTTTTCGTATTTGGAGGCATGTCCTCCTTTTGTGCCGCTATCGGGTGTGTTGGCGATGCGAGCTGCCTTTTCTTTACTCATTCCTTTGTCTCGGAGTGCCTCATACTGTTCGTTGTTCATGATAGATGATCCGTGATGCTTAGCCATGATTGTATTGTTTAGATGAAACATAAAAGTCATGGTAGAGCGTCAAATAATCATGCCGCTTTGGTTAGCCTATGGTTTGTCTGTCTCAGTCTTTGTTTGGTCATTGTTTTTGGGGAGATTGAAAAAGGAGGTGTGAATAAATGTCTACAATTAGAGGTGCGAATTGTGGAGAATCTGACTCGGTATGCTACGCATAGATGGTTAGAAGTAGCCAGAGGAGCTCATGTTGGCATAGGCATGCTTATTGGCATACAGACTAGTAGGTGCAACGAGCACCTTTATTTGTATCACCAAAAGATTATTCATATATGAAAGCGCTAACACCTGAATTGCAAAACTTGATCGATAAACTCTTGCTTGCCAAGGAGATTTATGAAAAGGCTTCTTCACGCATACACAATGAACCGATGACCAACCAAATGAAAGTATTGGCTGAGCGTAAGTCCAAGTTCCTAACGGATATTGGCAAGCTCGTAGATGTAGATTTTGAGGAGCATACCATGGGTGTCAAAGATAGATTGAAGGCTGCTTGGGAGAAAATAGCGATAGAAGCTGAACATATCTTTTTGCAACGAGACGAGGGTGAGATTCTTGGTTTTTGTATCCAAAGAGAAGATGAACTCATCGAGATGTATCAGGAAGTCTTACAGTCCAAAGATAACGAGTTAGATGTGTTTATCAAGTTTCTGTTCGAGAGTCAGCTGGCTGAGTCGCGCATACTGATCAGCGAACTGCAAGAGACGCGAGAGGCTTACAATTTTCAGGAGAAGTAACCTTCACCAATGTCATTTCACTAATCCTATCACTACATAACACACAAAAGCATGAACATATTAGTTCCGATTGATTTTACACCTGAGTCCAAAGCTGGCCTGTTGGTAGCTCTGGATATAGCGAACCGCACTGGAGCGCACATTAGTCTTTTGCATGTTATCCATGAACCCGCCCCTGTAGGGGTGTTGCCCAAGGCAGACTTAGTTGTCAAACAACAAGAGATTAATGAAGAAGAGCACTTCATGTCTGAGTTGATCCGGAAAATGAAAGGAGAGCTCAAGCTGTTGACCGAGCAGCTTGATACAGCATCAGTAGAGGTGAAATCTTTTCTCGCTTTTGGAAGCTATAATGAAGGGCTAGAGGAACACCTCGAAGAACATCCCGCTGATTTGATCGTCATGGGGAGTAGTGGAGAAACCTCCATAGCGGAGTGGTTCAAAGGAAACCATGCTACCCGAACTATGCGGATTGCAGATATTCCCACTTTGGTCATCAAAGACAATCAGAAGATTTCGCTTGGCGGTGAATTGCTGGTCTTGATAGGGATCAGAGATTATCGTACAGAGAGTATTGCGCGCATTCGGGAGTTTGCAGAGGTCATGCGTATGAATGTGCACATCGCGCATGTCACTGAACCGCATGACTTGCTTCACAAAAGTATCTCGGATAGATTAGAGGATTTTGCACGGGCTCATGGCTTTACAGACTACAAAGTTCATGTAATAGAAAGTGGCCAGAAAGTAGAGCAAGTTCAGGCTTTTGTCGAAGCGTGGCATATCGATGTGGTGGCTAGTATTTCTGAAGGAGATTCGGGAATTGCTCGGTTGATATACGGTAGTGATACCGAAGATTTTATCAATCACGTAGATAAACCTGTATTAGCTGTGACGATGTAATGAACTGCTACTTTCAATCCAGCCATGTTGATAAATCTATGAACTAACTGTACGAACGATGTCTCTAATAGGTACCCTAATCAAGAATGGAATAGAACTGAATCAGAAGTTGACTTTTCAGACTGGAAAGTCAGCCGCTGAACTGCAGGAAGAAGAATTGCGAAAACTCATGCACAAGGCTAAGGATACGGCTTTTGGTAAGTATTATGGATTCACCACCTTGCTAGAAGCGGAAGATCTCATAGCAGTCTATCAGCAGACTGTACCTATCTATGACTATCATCAGATGCACGAGGACTGGTGGGGCCAGCAGCAGAAGTACCCAGATATCACCTGGCCGGGAAAACCAGACTTCTTTGCACTCAGTAGCGGTACGACAGGCAAGTCCAGCAAACGTATCCCGATTACATCTGATTTTATACAGAGTATGAGAGATGTAGGTACCAGCATGGTCAAAGCGATTCCTAATTTTGATTTTCCAGAACATCTCTTTGAGAGTGAAATACTGATGCTGAGTAGTAGTGCGGATTTAAAACGGCACGAAGAAGGGCATCTGGAAGGTGAAATCAGCGGAATCAATGTGAGCAATTTTCCAGATTGGTATGGGATGTTTTACCGTCCAGGCAAAGAGATCGCAGCGATCAGTGACTGGGATGAGCGCATCGGGCGCATCGCCGAAGAGGCGCCCAATTGGAATATCGGCGTGATCGCAGGTATCCCGTCATGGGTGCTTCTCATGTTGCAAACCGTGATCCGAAAGCATGGACTGAAGCATATTCACGAGATATGGCCCAACTTGACGGTGTATGCGAGTGGTGGTGTGGCTTTTGAGACCTACAGAAAGGATTTCGAAGCAATATCTGGCCAGCCGATAACTATCATGGATACCTATTTGGCTTCTGAGGGTTTTTTCTCCTATACTGCCAGACCTGGTGCGATGGATATGGAGTTAGCACTATCACACGGCTATTTCTATGAGTTCGTACCTTTCGGTGCAGGTGGTGTCAATGAGTATGGTGAACTACTAGAAAAACCTGTGTCTCACACCTTAGATGAGGTAGAGCTAGATCAAGACTATGTATTGATCGTGAGTAGCTGTGCAGGCGCATGGCGCTATGTGATAGGAGACACGATTAAATTTACCAGCTTAGACCCCATAGAAATCAAGATTACGGGGCGTACCAAGTTCTTTCTCAATGTCGTAGGTTCTCAGCTTTCGGAGGAGAAAATGGACGAAGCGATTCTTTCTGTTTCTTCCTCAATGAACGTCCGCGTCAACGAGTATGCTGTAGGAGCCATCAAGAATGAAAGTGGAGATTATATTCATCAGTGGGTGATCGTCACAGATCAAAACGTAGAGGCGCTTCAATTTGCTAATCAGTTAGATGAGAAACTAAAAGATGCCAACAAGAATTATGCTGTCGCTCGATCCAAAGCCCTCTCAGGGATCAATGTGAAAGTAATCAATAAAGAGTTGTATTACGATTACTTAGAAATCACCAAGCAAAAAGGAGGGCAACTGAAGACACCAAAAGTAATGTCTGAGGAAAAAATGCAGTCTATGATTCAGTTCGTCGAGTCAAAACTGACTGTGCCCTCATTATAACTCTACCGTTGGTTCGATCGGTGTTTTGTTCTCTACACACATTCTGACTTCCTCGATGGACATGTAGTAGGTACTGATTTTGTCCTTGTAGTCGTCTTCCAACATGTCATTGTTTAGAATGAAACGCTTGGACGCTACGATCTCTTTGTGAAAACCATAATCGATCGCGATGTAGTCTGCTTTGTATTCTACCTGCTTTCTGAATTTTTTAGAGAAGACGTACTTAAATCCATACCCAATCATCTGCCAGTTGGAGTAGGGGGCATAGTCCATGACGTGACCTAGCTCATGGGCAAACCAGCCTGTAAGAACATCATCGGGCAATTCGGATACTTTGATGTTTTCGCTATCACGTACATAGTAGGCCAGTTTGATGCGGTAGCGCTTCACTCCCGTGAACAACCCTCCAAAAGTAATGACTGGCTGAGCCTGCATCGTAGAGGTTTTGATGGGCTTTTGCTTTAGCGTGACCTCATAGGTGTGTAATGGAAAGTATTTTTCCATTACCTTCATGAAACTGTCTTTGATGCGGGGATCGCTAATGTTCTCTAGGTTTACTTTCATAGGACGGGGAGTCTGTGCATAGCTTGCCTGAGTGAAGCATATGCAGCAAACAAGGGGAATAATGAGGGTGGAGATTACGTGTTTGAATCTTCTAATCATTGGGACACTTTTCTATTCAACGCAAAAATGCTGGGTTTAATCTGTATTGCCTCCTGATTATTAGAAACTTAAATGATGATAGCTGACTAAAGGTCAAATAGTTAATCTGTGTCGGATTTTTTAAACTGCTCGTTGATGATGTAGTCTATGTCTTTTCGGGTAAGGTTGCTGCCGTCTTCGAGGGTTGCACTGATTTTTCGAACGATCTCATCCAAGTTTTTTGTAGATTGATAGAGGGCATGTATAAGCTCAGGGTCTTTAGAAAAGGCGGGGTTTAATTTGATGAGATTAGATAGCCCCAGTATGTTGGACAGTGGAGCGCGGAGCATATGAGAGTTGACAAAGGCATACTCTTTTAGTTGATTATTTTGAGTAATTAATTCTTGTGTTCGTTGTGTGACGGTAGACTCTAAGGAACCATTCGTTTCGATTAGTTTTTGGTTCAGGGTGTGTAGCTCTTTGTTCATACTAGAGATTTCATCCCGTTGCTCATGTAATGCTATGTTTTGTGTTTTGAGCTGATTCATGAGTTGAAGTATTTGCTCGTTTTTGTATTGAGTTGATAAATAATCCCCGAGTGATTGTACGATCAGGGCATCTTCTGCACTCCAATTTCTTACATACTTTTTGTTTTCACAGCAGATCACACCTATGACCGATCTGTCCTCATAGATCGGGCAGTCTAGCATGGATTTTATATTGTGAGGTTTGAGGTACCCTTTGGTTAACTCAGATGTGTCTTCATGGGTTTGTGCTAGTGGGGCTGTGATGAATGGCTTATGCTCTAGTGCATAAAAGTATTTTGGAGAGTCAATGACAGCTAAACTGACTTCTTCTCGATACACTTTTCCATTGTCTAATAGAAACTGCCTTTGAAGCTTTGTTTTGTCTAGATTATAGAACCAAATACTTACTCGACTCAAATTCAATAATCGGTTAAGCACTTGACAAACTTCTTCGATCATAACGGTGTTGCCCTTTTTTTCTAAGTTTTTTCTTGTCAAATCCATCATCGCTGCGTGATAGTCCTCCAAAATAGTAGTCTTAGCTTGAAGATTATTTTTGAGAGCTATGAGCTCTTCATTTTTTTCGACGGAGGATTTATACGCATAACCTAACAAATTGTATAGCACATATATGGAGATTAATAGTCCAGAGAAAAATATGATTCCTCCAATAGTAGTGGGTATGATATACACCTCTATGGCATAAGCCTCACCTGCGATCCAATGGATATAAAATGAGTTGCCAACATAACTCAAGAATACGATAACAACCCATAATTGTGAGGCACGAATACCTTGTGCAATAAGCGCTACCAAAGGAACAAAACACATCCAAAACACAATTGTGTTATAAGAAGCAGGATAATTAAAAAATGTAAGCTCGATCATCACCAGTATAAGAAATGGCGTCAAGGCTCTAGTTGACTTGATTTGCTCATCACTACGATAGCCATGTATTGTAGCGCTACAGCATAGGACAAAGTAACCTGAGTAGAGCCATAGTGGCCCTGATTTAAGATCGACGAAAATATCTGTGAGCAACAATAAAAATGCAATGGCTGTATGACCAAGTAGGAGGGAACGGTATACCGCTTTTGACTGTATTTTATAGTCGGTTAAATGTAACCCTCTCATTTCCATCTGGTTTTGTTTTTTCTCGAATCAACAACAATACTGAACGTTTAATCTACCAAAAAAACACGAAACAAAATCAGAGTGAAACTAATTATGTGATAAATATCGGTGTTCTATAAATAATAGGTTATCAATAAAATAACTTGCCTCTATTGAAGTTTTTTATCGTTGATTTATTCCACTTTTGGGATGCTCATAGAATACCCTCTTCTTATTCGAAGAGCTGTACAGGTTCATGAGATTTTATGAATGGGGTTCAGTGACAGAGAGTTGTATATAACTAGCAGATAGTTAGATTACTAGCGCTATGTTTTGTACCTTTGCGCCTCATTTAACAAATACATATTGAATACTTTCAAGGAATTAGGTCTTGATGAAAAAATTCTTCAAGCACTAACTGAATTAGGAATTAGCACTCCTACCGAGATTCAGCAAGAAGCCATCCCATTTTTACTTTCATCACAGGCGGATTTTATAGGTCTGGCACAGACAGGTACAGGTAAAACTGCTGCCTTTGGACTGCCATTATTAGAATTGACAGAGGAGGATACCAACGTTTGTCAGGGTATCGTTTTGTCTCCAACAAGAGAACTAGCACAGCAAATCGCAGAAGGACTCAAGTCTTTCGCAAAATATAGCAAGAAACTGAAGGTAGCGTGTGTCTATGGTGGCGCACCTATCATGAATCAAATCAAGGAACTTAAGAGCAAACCACAGATTGTGGTAGCGACTCCAGGTCGCTTGGTAGACTTGATCAATAGAAAAGTACTGGACGTAAAGCACCTCCGCTACCTCGTATTGGATGAGGCAGATGAGATGCTCAACATGGGGTTCAAAGAGGAACTTGATGTGATCCTCAAATCAACGCCAGACGAGAAGACGACTTGGTTGTTTTCGGCTACTATGCCCAAAGCCATTCGCACGATGGTCAAAAACTACATGCACGAGCCACATGAGATATCAGTAAAGAGTGGTGTAGAGGTAAATAAAAATATCGAGCACCAGTATATGGTGGTAAGACAGTCCGATAAAGTCGAAGCAATCAAAAGATTGGTAGACATGGAACCGGATATCTTTGGTGTATTGTTTTGTAGGACTAAAATTGATACCCAAAAAATGGCTGATGAACTGAGTAGAGTGGGCTATAGGGCAGAAGCATTGCACGGAGATCTAAGTCAGAACCAGCGCGACATGGTGATGAAGAAGTTCAAAGAGCGCAGAGTAAAACTTTTGATCGCAACAGATGTAGCGGCGAGAGGGATAGATGTGAATGATGTCACGCACGTGATTCATCACAAACTACCAGACGAAACAGAGTTTTATACACACAGGAGTGGTCGTACAGCGAGAGCAGGCAAGAAGGGGATATCTATTGCCATCGTATCTAAAGGAGAAAAGCGCAGACTTGATCAGATTCAGAAATCCCTAGGCATTGAATTCGAAAGAGTTATGGTGCCTTCAGGTAGTGAGATCGCTAACATGCGCGTAGATTTATGGGCGCAAAAGCTCGTGGAACAAAATGTAGACCATACGGTCACCGAAGAACTCAAGGCAATTGTAAACAAGAATTTAGAGGGACTATCTAAAGAGGACTTGATCGACAAATTGTTGACGATGGAGTTGAAAAACATGCATCTCAACGACAACAGTGATCTCAATGACATGAGTGTTTCTAAGTCGGACGATAGAGGAGAAAGCACGGGTGGTAGAGCTAGATCAGGTTTCAACAACTTTACGATTAACATTGGTAAGATTGACAATATCGGTAAAATGGATATCATGAACATCATCATCGAGGTGACGGGCATGCAAAAAGGTGAGGTTGGAAACATCGATCTTCAGAAGAAAAAGACAATCGTAGAAATTGGAAAATCAGAGTCTTCTAGCTTTACAGATAAGTTTAAGGGTTTTGAGTTTGACGACAGAGCCATTAGTGTGACTGAAGGAGGAGTCGCTGAGTCTAGCGGTCAACGCAGACGTCCAGGAGGTGGTAGACGTGACTTCCGTGGTGGCGGAGGTGGATTCAAAGGCGGTGGAGGCCATTCTCGTGGTGGGCACGGTGGTGGTGGATCCCGTGGCAGAGGCAGTAGAGAACGCCGTAAATAAGGTTCTAAGATTGATGAAATTGAAAAGCTTGAGTAACACTCAAGCTTTTTTTATGTCTCTTGAGTGTTGAAATCTACTATGTGTTCAATTTCAGGTTGTTAAGCGTATTACTGTGCTATTACTAGGTACAAAATACTTGTCTTAGAGAGATTACCGGATGCAAAATGTATGGGATGTCCCTTTCTTGATTTTAGTAATATTGAATAGTGCCTTTGTTTCTTACTCTGAATCAATTTAAGTTTATCCTAAAATAGAAACAAACAAACCTGATAAGAAGCTAACATGCATTAAATCAATGAGTTTTGTTGAAGAAACCATTGCGTAGATTTTAACTTACTACTATAACTAATATGAAGAAAACCATACTAACTCTACTTGCTATTACACTTTGGACGGGCCTAGTACAGGCACAAAACAATATCGTAGCTACGGTCGATAGCCTCACCATCATTTGGGACAAGGAAGCCATTGTTTTAGAAACTTATGAAGGCATGCGTGAATACTGTCACAATGGTCAGCACCGTCGTAACACCATCAAACTAGTCAAAACCATACATCACTATGATTCGGTACTACACAAGACCGTTCGTGACAAATATGATGCTAACCAAGATGATGAAGCGAAAGCGACATTGTCAGATATCGAAAAACTGGAAAAAGACTACACAACGAAGGAGTTTTTGGCTTTCATCCATGAAGAGTGTGCAGAGTTCAATGAGATAGAAAAGAACTACGGAAGAGCCAAAGGAAAGACTTACAAAAAGGAAGTTGAAAAAATGGAGAAACAATTGGTGAAGTACGTGGAACAAATCACTTATCAGATCGACATCATCGACGAACATATACATCACCTCAAAGCACTAGAGGAGGTTACACTCGATTAGTGAGTGGTATATATCTAATATTAGCTTTGGGGTATTTTCGGAGTTATTTAATGCCCCTTTGGGAGTAAAGTCTAGCAGCACATCATGAGTGATATATTTATCAGCTATTCGCGTGAAGATAAGTTACTGGCACGCCGACTAGGGCAGGCGATTCGTTCTGTGGGTTGGTCAGTGTGGTATGAGCAAGTCATGGATGGTGAGAGTCGAGACGAAGCACGAAAGTACGCCAAAGCGCAAATAGTGATCTGGTCGGAAGCCTCTGTGTCTGATGACGTTGTTCATCGAGAGGTGCAAGAAGCCTATGATCGTAAGCAACTGCTAGCCGTGGCATTTGATGCTACAACACCGCCTGATTCCTTGATTACAAGGCATTTGTTTCATTTAGGTGATTGGACAGATGACAATGATAAGGCATTTCAAATACTCGTTCGTGAATTAGAGGAACTGGCAGGACCACCGCGTAAAACCATTCGGTGGAAATCTTATTTGATAGCTGCTGCGAGTATCATTGGTTTGGCTCTACTGATCACAGGCGTGGTTCTTGTCAAACGAATGAATGACGAAAACATGGCTGATCATTTGGCTTGGCAGCAGGCATACCGTAAGCACAGCTACGAGCATTTTCTTCAATATAAAAAAGACTACCCACAGGGACTACACAAAATAGAAGCGGCACACTTTATCGATAGTCTCAGTGATCAGCTGATGTGGGATAGTGTACGTGTGCAACGTGATGCCGCTATGGTCATGATCTATTTAAATGCGCACCCAACTGGGCAATATGTCAAACAGGCTCAGCAGATTCAAGATAGCGTCAAAGATGAGCAAGCTTGGAAGAAAGCGACTACAGACGGCTCTTTGGTGGGTTACAAAGTGTATTACGAACTGTATCCTAATGGACTTTACCAGTCTGAAGTCCTACAACGTATCGACGCAATCGAGAACCCCAAAGTCGCACCTACGGTTAGACGAAAGACACCACATCTAGTACACAAATACAGTACACCTAAGGAGGTCGAATGTGTGGCAGTATCACCTGATGGACGAAAAATAATGACTCGTGCTTGGCAAACAAGTGCTTGGCTATGGGATATAAATGGAGAGGTGATCCATGAGTTCAAAGGGCACGACGACTGGATTACCTGCGTGGCGATAGCTCCCAACAACCGCCATTTTCTCACTGGATCGTGGGACAAGACTGCCAAACTTTGGGATCTGAATGGCAAAGTACTCAGTGAATTCAAAGGGCATACCGATCATGTGAGTACCGCAGCCTTTTCCCCAGACGGTACGATGATTGCTACAGGGTCATTCGATTATAAAATCCGATTATTTGATATCAAAGGGAAATTGCTGCAAGTATTTGAGGGGCATAGGGGGGTAATTACCTCACTGGCCTTTTCACCCAAAGGAGATCGTATCATCTCCGGATCAGCGGATCAATCTGCTAAGCTCTGGGACTTGACAGGGCATGAAAAACTATCTTTGGATTCGCATATCAACTGGGTTACGGATGTGGCGTTCTCACCGAATGGTAAATTCGTTGCGACAAGTTCCAGAGACAAAACAGTGCGTGTGTGGAGGCTGTCTGATCAA
Organism: Reichenbachiella agariperforans; assembly: GCF_900142205.1. GTDB lineage: Bacteria > Bacteroidota > Bacteroidia > Cytophagales > Cyclobacteriaceae > Reichenbachiella > Reichenbachiella agariperforans. Next base: position 275,367 of record NZ_FRAA01000001.1, on the reverse strand, counting down.
AAACATGTAAAATACAAGGGACACGAATCAGCAGTGAATACGGTTTCATTTTCCCCGGATGGGAAACACATCATCACAGGTTCATCTGATCAGACTGTCAGGATATGGTCTCTTGAAGGACAGCAAGAACATATCGTCAAGGAACTCGGTAATATTAACGATGTGAGTTTCGTAAACAACAGTGACCACTTTATTGTAGGGTCTAGTGCCAACAATGCCAGTCTGTGGGAGATTAGCTATTGATGATGGTTATTACCTCCTTGGCTCAGCCTATCTACCAGATCATGAATCGTAGATTGCTTGCTTTTAGACTGTACGTTTCGGATCAAGGATTTCTTTTCCTTTTCGGTCAGGTGCCAGTTGAGTGAGGGACGTTTGGCTTTGGTCGAGTCCTTTGTAGACACGCCTTTGTGATCATTTTCTTCTCTATAGTCCTCGTACATATCATACTCTAGTACGAATTGATGAATGCTGTCAGGATACCATGATTTCATGTATTCTAGTTTGTAGGCATTGTTGACGTCCTGAAAGTTCGCCAAGTTGTTGTAGACACTGCTGATGGGGTTACTGACCTTGTCAAAGATGGATTGATGAGACTGTGGTTCGATGACTTGCACACGCTTGGTATCCCTGATGGTAATCAATACCACGGATGAAGTGTTCTCCGCCAACCAATCTTTGAAGGCATAGATGAAACGCACCGCATCCGTCACGCCAAAGTTGTCCGTGACACCCGCATCCATGACTTTGATAGTAGGATCGGAGGGGAGAGAGATGCTGGGGGTGATGTAAGGGAACGATGCATTCATGCGCAGTGCACTCGTATATCGGATGTCTTTAGCACCCTGATTCTGGAAGAAGCGCTGAAAATCTATCACATCTATGATCGGTTCGTTGATGCCTGTTTTGCGCCTCGGGCTGGTGTTCATAAAGGCGGTGTTGAAATCTGAGATGTATAGTTTTCGCCCATCGTTCATGACCGTAGAACCGAATAGTATCATGGGGATTTTGGCTTGAGCTTCTAGTGCGCCATAGTCGCTAAGTTTTTTATCCATCACGAAATTCGTATTGGTATGGAGCTGTTGCTCAAAAGCGAAACCTCTGTCCTTAGAATATATGTGTCCAGCATACGCAAATCGAGGATTGTGGAGAAAAAGGTCATTGACGACCAAGTTGAAAATCATAGGGTTGAGGTTGTCACGGGCGATCTGATCCAGATAGATGTCGCTGTTGGGATCTGAGATGAGACCTAGTTGACGCTGATAAGAGAGCTCTCGGTAGAAAGATGCACCCACCATACCGCCTGATGCACCCGTGATCAGTACGGTCTGATCCATGAGGGGCTTTTTCATCCGCTGGTCGATCTGCCCTAGTACTGCATGTGCCCATAGTGCAGACCGCGAACCACCACCGCTCACGCATACGAACACCGCAACCGGGTCGTCTGTTTTTTGTTTCTGCTTCCATTGATTCAATACCTGAATCATTTTACGCTTGTCGTGCGCGATGATGCTGTCGGTAGATTGTTGGTAAAGATTAGAGATGGTGTAGTTCGCAGGCACCGTGTCATAGTTGAGCCCAAACGCTTCATGATAGTCTAGAATGATCCCTGTAGTAAAGAGAATGTTAAATATGATATATACCCCGAAAAATGCAGCTACGAGCCACTCTTTAGTCCAGTAGGCGAGTGCACCCACTGCCATGGTGATCATCCCGAAGAGTACCATCAGACTAGCTGCAGCTGGCAATTGAAAAATACTATAATCTATACCACGTCCCATCAGAAGAATAAGGCCCGTCAGGATGACTACCAATATAACTGAGTTGAGGTGGTTTTGATCAAACACCCGAGTGATGATCTTTTTGTTGGGGAATTGATACAGCTCCTTGGTATCGTGTATCCTGAGGTTTAGCCCGATGAAGGAGGTGACTTTGCGCTTTTTTCGGTTGGATAGTCGGTCGAGTATATTGATACGGCTCAGCTTGATTAGCTTCAGCCTTGCATTTAGCTTTCGAGTGATGTAGGCGTAGATGTTCTTATTGGTCAGCCTAAAGTACCCATAGAGTAGCGCAGTGATGAGAATCAACCCTAGATAGAATCCCGCCAAAAAGGTGAAAATGGTAAACCCTGTATTGTGTTCGTCTTTTGACTGAAAAATACAGATCGCAACCGTGTACAGTGTCAAAATACAGAGTGGAATGACACTGTTGTTGACTGAAAAATTGCTAAAGGGTTTTTTGAGCAAACCGACAAAACGGTACTTGTTGGCATGAAGAATATAGCCTGTAATGTGAAAAGAAACTGTCAATATGCCAAACCCAATACCAACGATGAAGAAACTCCAAAAACTGACTTCATGGAGGTATTCAGGGTCTAAAAAAACATAGGGAATGCCCATGACATTGCCAGAGGAGCCTGTGATAAATAGAAATAACAGTACCCATGCAATGAGGAGAATTTGATGCGATTTGAAATATTGGGCAAATAGTTGGACGGGAAATGAAAAAATGAAATTGTCAAGCATGCTCCGTTTCATAGAATTTCCCCTCTGTTTATTAGGTTAATTTGGATGATGGTAATCCTTATTTAATTTAGAAATACCTGTTTGATATTTGGTCACGATACCACATTTTTTTCATCAAGTGGGAATAGAAATAACACTCACGTCACATACATACTTTAATAGCCTCTTCAGTTGTACAGTTTTTAAGGCTTTATCTACTTTTCGTTCTAACTCAGGGTATTTTGTAATCTTCCCTAACAACATGAATAATGCTTTCTTCATCCCGAATGATGCATAGCTTCATCGGAGTTAATAGCCTGTCTGATTCGGTAGATCGGAAAAAAGAAGAATAGTTAGTAGGTTTGGGTTTTCTTTGGAACTGAGCGTCAGATACTATTTACCTATTACCTATTCTTCTTTTAATATTTAACTACTGAATTGCATAATTCAGGTTAATGGTGATGTCCAGACTCAGTATTTTTCGATTTGGCCAGTAAGGTGAAGGCTCCCTGCTTAACTAACGTTAGCGCACTGATCTCTTGGGTATCATCTATCAGTGTCACATGGCTATAGCCATCTTCTGTTTCGCCTTTTTCGATCTCTAGCATCTCATACTGGTGGACTGTTTGCCCATTCTCTTGCTTTTCGCCGAGTGCTGCAAAGACGAAGTATTGGCCACCAAAGCGTACAATCGCTTCTTCAGGCAAAGCCCACACTTCATGCATAGCCGTCTCGATACGCGCGGAGATATACATGCCAGGCACGAGACCTGACTGATCCACAGTGTCGGTATCGTGGTACTGGAGGTGCCCATGTACGGTGACGGAGCGATTTTCTCGGACACTCGTCCCCACGAGGAAGACCTCTGCTTCGCGCCAATTGGTGGGGTCATTACTGAGTGCAAAACGGATACGCTGTCCTGTTTTGATTTTGGGAATGTCATTTTCGTAGACGGTGAGCTCGACGTGCAGATCGTCAGAGTTGGTGATGTCCATGATCACGTCCTGCGGACCGATGTATTTGCCTACATTGGTGTAGACCTCTCGTATAGATCCACTGACAGGCGCATAGAGGTTCACGGCCTCAGAGATTTTACCGCCTTCTACTTTCTTAGGGTTGATGCCTATCATTTTCAATCTAGCTTCCATGGTTTTAAGCTTTGCCTCGTTGGCGAGGTATAGGCTTTTGGCTTGCTGATAGCTTTTGGCGGATGCCACTTTCTCGTTGTAGAGATGCTCTTGGCGTTTGTATTCTTCGTCGAGGTACGCACGATTGGCCAGGCTTTCCAGATATTCCTGCTGAAACTGGATGAACTCTGGGTTCTCTATGGATACCAAAAACTGTCCTTTCTTGACGGCAGTACCCGGTAGCATGTCGGTGTATTTGACGAAACCGCCATAGGGCATATTGATCGAGATATTGGACTGTGGGGGTACATCGATGATTCCATTGACTTTTAGTTCCGAACCGATGTTGCGCTTTTCGATTTTTCCCGTGACGATATGGGCACGTTCGAACTGCGCTGTGGTGAGCTCTATGGCTTCTTCGTGTTCATCATGTCCATGTTCCTCTTCCTGAGAATTCGGTACAGTGCAGCCATATTGTAGGGCTGGTAGGAGGAAGAGTATGGCGGATATTGTTTTTATGAATGTGTTTTTCATGATCTGTATGTTATTGTACGCCTGAGATCCATTCGATTTGAATCAAGGTCTGGTTGAATAGATTCAGCGTTTCTAGATAATTAAACTTGATATTGAGGGCGGTATTGAGGCCCTGTATGTACTCGATGTAGCCTATGCTGCCACTCTCGAATCCTTTTTGGGCTTGCGCCAAAATAAGATCAGACTGCGGTAGTGCGTTCTGACCATAGTAGTCGAGACTAGCGCGGTACTTTTGGTACTGCTGTAGGAGTGCTTCCAGCTGTCCTTGCAGCGCATGGGTCTGTGCCTCTAGCTGGGCAGCAGTAGTCTGTTGCTTCATTTCGGCTGCTTTGACCTGCGCGATTTGGGATTTAGAACTGAATATAGGGATGGCCAAACCTACACTGAACCCATCGAAGCGATCACTCGCTGTATAGTTGGTCTGACCACCCTGCAACGTGCGCCCCGTACCTATCAGTGACTGATTGAAATAGCCCAGTGTGATATCAGGCAGCAGTTGTGCTTTCTGCACGGACTTCTCACGGGCAGCGATTTGCATCTGCTGCTTGAACCAGGCGAGGGTAGGGTTCTGTGTGATGTCGCTGGACTCGGGTGTGATCTTGTTTGCGCGACGTTCTAACTTGCCCAGCGGCTGTATAGTAGCATCCTGTATATTGAGCAGTGTCCGGAGTTGGGTCTGCAAAATCGAAATATCCGATTGGTTCTGGTCTATCATGACATGGATCTCCGCTACTTGGGATTCGGCGGTAGCTTTTTCGAGCAGGTTGCTTTCTCCCGTTTCGTAGCGTAGTGTAGCAGCGTGTACATAGCGCTGATAGATGCTGTCTTGCTGATGCAGTAGTTCCGCTTTGCTCATCGCCAGCCACAGTGCATACCAATTGGACTTGACCTGCTGTATTAGCTCGTTTTGCGTAGCGATACGCATCTGTTCGCGTCCCTCTACCTGCGCCTTGGCCAACTTATTTTGGTGCGCATATACACTCGGGAATTCTATCCGCTGACTCACGTTGAACTGATTGTCATCGCTTTGGATGCTGTTGTACTGTCCATGGGTCCACGATACCTCTGTTTTGGGTATATCCCAACTGCTATTTTGTAAAGCCCGCTGTTGTTCGATCTGTAGATCAGCAGCTTTGAGCGTAGGGTTGTTGGCTATGGCGGTTTGTACCGCTTCGTCTAGCTGATGGTAGGTGTTCGCCTCCGTTGTCTGCGCCCAGGTCACGGTTTGGCTCATCCATAGTGTAATGACAATCAGTACAGTATGTGCGCTAGGGATAAGAATCCGTTTTATATCTTTTTCTTTATGCATCATGCTCAGATTTAGAATTCAAAGTTTTGCGTTCGAAGTAGTAGTAGAGTATCGGCAGCACCACGAGTGTCAATAGTGTAGCAGTGATGAGACCACCGATAACTACCGTAGCGAGAGGCTTTTGCACCTCAGCCCCTGAGGACTGGGATAGTGCCATCGGCAGGAAGCCGAGTGACGCCACTGCTGCAGTCAGTAGGACTGGGCGTAGACGGACTTTTGTCCCTCGATACACCCGCTCAAAGAGGTCTATAACTCCCCTGTTTTTCAATTGATTAAACTCAGCGATGAGAACAATCCCATTGAGTACTGCCACACCGAATAGTGCAATAAAACCCACGCCGGCAGAGATACTAAAAGGCATATCTCTTAGATATAGCGCGAATATCCCTCCAATAGCCGATAGTGGAATGGCTGTGAAAATCAGCAAGCCTTGTTTGACCGATCGGAAGGTGAAGTATAACAGGACAAAAATGAGCAGTAGTGCAAGAGGTACAGCTACGAGAAGTCGCTGGCGTGCCTCTACCAAGTTCTCGAACTGTCCCCCATAGGTGACAGTATAACCTGGCGCAAGGACGATCTGTTCTTCGATTTTTTGTTTGATCTCTGTCACGATACTTTCCACGTCACGGTTTCGGACGTTGAATGCGACGATGATCCTCCGTCGGGTGTTGTCTCGCTGTATCTGGTAGGGGCCATCTTGGATCGATACGTTGGCGACTTGCCGCAGTGGGATTTGATGCCCATCGTTGCGAGAGATGTAGAGGTTTTGGACATCTTGCAAATCCTCACGGTTAGTTTTGTCTAGTCGTACTACCAGCTCGAACCGTTTCTCTCCCTCATACACCATACCAGCCCCTGCACCTGCAAAGGCCGCCTGCACGGTTCGGTTGACCTCCTGAATGCTCATGCCATATTTGGCCAGCTGATCTCGTTTGTAATCAATGACGATTTGAGGAACACCTGTGACTTCTTCTATGTACAAATCTACCGCACCTTCTACCTCTGTAGCCAGCTGACCGATCTGGTTAGCATAGTCAGAGAGGTCATCGAGATTTTCGCCGTAGATTTTGATCGCGACATCTTGACGTACACCTGTCATTAGTTCATTGAACCGCATCTGTATGGGTTGCTGAAAACCAAAGTTGACACCCGGGATTACCTCTAGCGCTTCAGACATGAGGTTGGCGAGCTCTTCGCGGTTGTCCGCTGAGACCCATTCACTTTTGTCCTTGAGTATTATCATCAGATCGGCAGCTTCTACAGGCATAGGGTCTGTAGGGATTTCTCCTGCGCCGATTTTAGCGACCACTTGTTCTACTTCGGGGAACTGATCTAATAGGATCGTCTCGGCCTGAGTCGTGGCATCTATGGTGTTCTGTAGCGAACTTCCCGTGACGACCCGAGTCTCGACTGCAAAATCCCCTTCTTCTAGGGTAGGGATGAATTCTCCTCCCATTCGGGAAAAAGTAAATAAAGCAACCAGAAATAGCACCAGTGTCATACTGAGGATAATGATTCGATGCGTCATGCACCATCGAATCATGGGATCGTATAGGTTTTGAATCTTCTCAATGATCTTATCGGAGATGTTGCGTTTGTGACGGGTGTCTTTGTTGAGGAAGAGGGCAGACGCCATCGGTACATAGGTGAGCGAAAGGATGAAGGCACCTAAGATGGCAAAACTGACTGTCTGTGCCATGGGACCAAACATTTTGCCTTCTGTACCGACTAGTGCGAGTATGGGCAGATATACGATCAGAATAATGATCTCACCGAAAGCGGCCGAACTTCTGATTTTGCTGGCGGACTGGTAGACCTCTTCGTCCATTTCCTTTTGCGTCAAGCGGCGAGACCATTTGAGGAGACCCAAATGATGCAGTGTTGCCTCTACGATGATGACTGCTCCATCTACGATCAGCCCAAAATCTATCGCCCCCAGACTCATCAGGTTGCCTGATACGCCAAAGACATGCATCATGCTAAAAGCGAATAGCAAAGCCAGCGGTATGACCGATGCGACTATGAGTCCCGCACGTAGGTTTCCGAGTAAAAGTAGTAATACGAAAATGACAATGAGGGCACCCTCTGTTAAGTTTTTGGTGACGGTACCGATGGCATTTTCTACTAGTTTGGTTCGATCCAAGAAAGGTTCGATGGTGACGCCTTCGGGTAGTGATTTTCGGATTTGATTGATCTTTGTTTTGACGTTTTTGATCACCTCTGCTGAGTTTTCGCCTTTGAGCATCATGACGATGGCACTGACGACTTCTCCTTTACCGTTTCGGGTGGTAGCGCCGTAGCGTACGGCACTGCCTAACTGTGCCGTACCGACATCTCTGATCAGTACAGGGATGCCGTCAGCATTGTTCTTGATGAGGATGTTGTTGATGTCTTCTAAGCTACCGACCAGCCCTTCGCTTCGGATAAAAAGTGCTTTATTGTTCTTCTCGATATATGCCCCGCCTGTATTTTCGTTGTTGGCAGATAGTGCCTCGAATATTTCTCCCACTGATACCTTCATGGCATGAAGGCGATCTGGGTCTATGGCGATTTCATATTGTTTGAGGTAGCCACCGAAACTGCTGACATCTGCTACACCTGGTGTGCCCAACAACTGCCGGCGTATGATCCAGTCTTGGATACTGCGAAGTTCGCGTGCATCATATTGGTTTTCATAGCCTGGTGCTGTACCTACGACATATTGGTAGATTTCGCCTAGTCCCGTGGTGATAGGACCGAGGTGCGGTCTGCCGACCCCTGGCGGGATTTGCGACTCCACTTCGGACATGCGTTCGCTGACCTGTTGTCTTGCCCAGTAGACGTCTATGTCTTCTTTGAACACGATGGTCACTACAGACAGTCCAAAACGTGAGAAAGAGCGTATCTCCTCGATCTCGGGAATAGTCGCCATGGTAATTTCAATCGGAAAGGTGATCAAACGCTCCACTTCCTCTGCGGCGAGGGAAGGGGATGCGGTGATGACCTGTACTTGGTTATTGGTGATGTCGGGGACTGCGTCTATCGGTAACTGGCTGAGCGAGTAGCCCCCCCAGATGACCAGGCCTAGCGTCAGTAGCCCTATGATCAGCTTGTTGTCGATCGAAAATCGAATGATTTTATCAAGCATATTGATTCATGTTTATTCCGAGATGAATGTGAATCCACCCGGATTTTTTTAAGAAATATGTTATGGAGCAATAGCCCAGTGACCGGTGGAATACAGTATGTATATATGTATGCCCAAAAGGTCAAATATAACTATTGATGATTGAGGTGATAGAGTTTCTCTATTCAGCTCAAGGTGTGATGCTGTGGATAAAGTATAAGGAGACTAACAGGTACGTGATAGTACCATGGAAAAAGCCATAGTCTTGTCCCATGAGCTGCACGGTGGCTTCATGTCAAAATCAAATCACACAGCGTTTGCTTAGCCGAGCTTAGGTGGTTGAAAGGGTGCTTCGCTGTATTCAGAAGCGATATTTTGATCGTAGGAAGTGTATTGTGTGCGTTCAATAGCACTCAGCTCGCTAATGCTAAACTGCTGCTCGATGGTGCAGAACAGTGGAGCGTGTTGACATTGGTGCTGCCCATGAAAGGGAAGGTCATTGTCCTGTGCTTCATCGTGATGTCCTTCTTCCTCGTCGCTGAGGTAGTCTTCGATCAGAAATGCTACAAAGGAATCTCCGTCATAGGCTTTGTGTTCTTGATAGTGACTGATGAGTGCTGGTAATTTTTCCAACTCACAGCATATATCCATATTGGGCACGAGTGCCTGTGTAATGAATATGAAGGTGAGTAGTATACCAATCGGGTTTCTCATAGGTAGCACAAAGCTAGTTAAAATTCTGGATGGACCTTTTGCTATGCCAAGATTCATTGTCAATTGATAGGTTACTCTCCATCCTCTAGTAGTTTTCGGATGTCGGACATATTGCCATATAGTACGAGTATGTCATGTTTGTTTAGGATGGTATTGGCGTTAGCGACCTTGTTGATCTCTCCAGTTTTTTTAATACTTCCTAAGTCATTTTTCTCTTCTGTCACACGCATAGTGGTCAGTACGACTACATTGTACTTTTCTTGTAGGTTGAGTTCTTGAAGGCTTTTGCTAACATACTGAGTAGGTACAGTTGCCTCAATGATGTTGTGATCCCCTGTGAGCTGAAACGAATCTACAACTCCCGTAATGTTCAGTTTTTTGGACCACCGGTTGGCTGTTTCTTCTTCAGGGTGTACAATCTCATCCACACCCATGGCTTCTAGTACTGTCTCGTGTAGCAGAGAGACTGCACGGCTAATGAGGCGTTTGGCTTTCATTTTCTTCATTAGTGCAGTCGTCATGATGTTGGCTCCTTCATTTTCTCCGATGCATACGATGACGACATCAGTGTCTGCGAGCGGTAGATTGGTGACGGCTTGTGGGTCAGTACTATCCAGGCAGATGGTGTGGGTGATCGCTTCGCGCAGTGCATCGACCTTGCTCATGATATTGTCCACACCGATGACTTCATTGCCTGATTCGGTGAGTTTTTTGGCTAGGGATGCCCCAAATACGCCTAAACCGATAATTACATATTTCATAATTGGTGTTGATTAGTTGATCAGAATTTCCTCTGTAGGATAGCGGTAGTTCAAATGTTTGATTTTTCTCATGATAGCGATGAGTAGCGTCAGCATACTGACTCTGCCGATGAACATCGTCGCGATCAGCACAAATTTACTTGCCGTAGACAAACTCGCCGTGATTCCAAGACTAAGGCCGACTGTACTATAGGCTGAGAAACACTCAAACCCGAGTCCTAGCAAATGCTGGTCGGGATCAAAAGCAGCCATTAGTACGATGGCTGTACCTATCACGACTAGTGAGAGAGAGATCAGGGCAAATGCTCTACGTACCGAAATCTCCGCGATCTCTCGGTTGAATAGTTCAATTCTGTTTTTTCCTTTGGCTATACTTAGGTAGTTGAGTGTAGCGATGGCGATGGTACTGGTTTTGATGCCGCCACCAGTAGAGCCAGGTGATGCACCTATCCACATCAGCATGAAGGTAAATAAGATCGTGGAGAAGTGCATGGCGGTCATGTCTACGGAGTTGAAACCTGCCGTTCGTGGTGTCACTGCGCCAAAGAATGCAGTGACTAATTTTCCCAGCCCTTGGTGTTCCTTCAGCGTGTTGTTGTATTCAAATCCATAGAAAACAATCGTACCCGTCACGATTAGCAATAAGGTCGTGATGACAACTATTCGTGTATTGAGATTGATCATCCATGGATTAAAGATCATTTTTTCTTTATCTCCTAGATGCATTAGGCGATGGATGACTAGATGCTTGAGGTATTTATACAGGTTGAATATAATGGGAAAACCAATTCCACCTAGAATGAACAACATGGCAATAGACAGATGCATAGGGTAGTTGTATCGATAGTCTATGTCGTAGAGGCTACTGGCTAGTGTAGAGAACCCCGCATTGCAGAAGGCTGATATAGAGTGAAAAACCGAGAAGAAAATCTGCTGTGATAGTGAAGGGATCACTGTACTATCCAAACTGATGAAAATAAACACTGCACCAAGTAGTTCGATAAGGACGGTGATGAGAATAATTTTTTTCAAGGTGTTAAATACCTCAGCGATTTTCTCCGAATTGGTCATGTCTCGAAGTAGGAGTTGGGTTTCGTAACTAGAGCTGCCTCTAAAGAAGTAACTGAAGTAACTCGTGAATGTCATGATACCCAGCCCGCCGATCTGTATCAGGCCGATGATGACGAACTGTCCAAAATGCGTGAAATAGCTTCCCGTATCTACAACAATCAGGCCTGTCACACAGACTGCACTGGTAGCAGTGAACAGTGCATCGATAACGGATATGCCATCATGGGTAGCGTTGGGCAACAAGAGCATAACCATCCCCAGCAGTACAATTACCACGAAACTGATGATAAATAACTGCGCTGGGTTGAAGTGTTGTACCTTGAAATCAATTCTCAGGGCGGAAAACTCTCGAACTAGGGATACCAAAATAGAGAGTACAAACCATTCTACGGTATTGAGACCTATCATGTGTAAACCCAAAAGAAAGTTGGCTAAGATGGTAAGCAAGAAAACTATGAGAACTCCGTCATAAGGCCATACTTTGGCTGGAGGTCGATCAGTAGCTGAGATATAGCGATAGACCATAGATGCTACTGTTATTATTAGTGTAAAGGTATAGAACCACAATAAATCCGCAGCGATCTCGGAGGATTGGTCAAACCCAAAATCAAATATCAAAAGGACTGTGGCAATCAGGGATAGGATGAATGGAACTCGCTTTACTAAGCGAGAACGAGTTGCCCGTGGTGAACCAAAATTTTGATTGTTGAACTTCAATAGGGGGAGTTAAAATGTCTGGAATAAATATCCAACAAAAACCCCAGTACTAAAAGGGATACGCAAAAAATGCTAGTGTATTTTCTGAATGAAAAGAGTTTGCCCCGGTTTCGTTTGAAGTCTCTATTGGGAGTGAAGCTGTGTTTATACCTGATCAAGGATTTAGTATAAGTATTGGAGGAAAACTAAAATAACTAAGAAACAGAGGGGGATAAACTTGTATCTCAAAACCATTCGAGATTATATTCACGGGTTGGGAGTTAGACTAATATGAATGATATGGCATTTGACTTGTCGTGTTTGGACACGGATAGCTTAGAGGGATTTAGGTCTCATACGGATCCTCTAGCAGACAATACGGTACGAGAGATTATAGATTCTGGGTATGAAGCTCAGATCAATCAGATATTTGCGTTGCTTGTGCAGAATGACAGTTTTGATGCGCATACCTTTTGTGATTTGGATGGGGATCTGGCAGATACTTTGACTCGTTATTTTGAAAAGAGTAGTGTTTTGCCCGAATGGGCAGATATGCAACAGGTCCTGATCGGAGAGGAGCTATTCGCTACTTACGGCCCGGAGGTGTTCATGTTGCTCAATGTGAGCTCTCTGCCGATGTGCTATACTTGTGCCAATGGTGCGCAAGTACTCTTCGATACGGGGAGACTGCTCACGCACAACGGAGATGTAGATCCGCTAGCCAGACGACTGATGGAGACGGCTCAGATGGTGGTCAATGTGCTTTCGCCTGGTGGGCTGTTGCCTGATGGCAAAGGACTAGTGACCATACAAAAGGTAAGACTGATTCATGCAGCGATTCGCTATTTCATTAAGAGACGCGGTTGGGATGCCGAAACTTTGGGCGAGCCTATCAATCAAGAAGATCTAGCAGGAACGCTCATGTCCTTTGGACCTGTGATATTGTCTGGACTCAAACACCTCAATGCAGACCTAACACCCATCCAGTGTAATGCCTATATGCATACTTGGAAGGTCGTAGGATACCTGATGGGTATAGACGAGCAGTTACTGCCCGATACCTACGAACAGGGATTTGGGTTGGCGACTAAGATACTTGAACATCAGGCCTGTGAGTCCGAAGCGGGCAAAGCTCTTAACAATGCCTGCACCTTGTTCATGCACGAAATGATCCCGATGAAACTCTTCGATGATGTACCTGCGTATCTGACCGAATATTTTCTGGCAGATTTCTCCAAAGCATCGGGGATTGATCTAGGAGAGTGTATCGGAGTAAAAAATGAAATTGATCTCCGTGACAAACTGGTACTCAGACTGACGCAGTTCATTGTAGGGCATTTGAGCAATGTCGCTAACATAGAGGTCGTCCAACGTATATCTGCTCCTTTTAATAGGTTACTATTGGAGGGGATTATCAAGTATTATAACAAGGGAAAGAAGGTTCATTTTTTCATCCCACCGAGTCTTAAGAAAAACTGGAAACTTGAAGACTAAAATAGACCTAACCAAAACAACTAATTAATTTAACTGACTAAGAATGAGTACTAACATGAAAGCAAACAACTATCCGGGCTTAGATGCTAAGACTACTTTTTTGATTATTTCATCCTCGATCATTTTACTTGTATGGTCTTATGGGAGTTCGTGGGTGGATTTGGGTCCTGTGACGGCTAGTATTATCACCTATGGTCTCTACATGTTCTACTGGGGCTATACGTTGCTCACCAAAAACTACCTCATCAAGAGGTTGATTATACTAGGAACCATCGCTGGGGTATTGGAACTGGTGACGGATGATTATTTGGTACATACGATTCACAGTTTGGTGTATCCTAAGGGAGAGTGGATGATATGGAGTTCGCCGGCCTACATGCCTTTTGCTTGGGCAAATGTATTGGTACAACTGAGTTTTATTGGTGTGTTACTCACACAGAAATATAATATATGGATAGCGTCTATTGTACTCTGTATCGCTGGAGGAATGTACATTCCGCTATATGAGCACCTCGCTAGCGGCGCAGGATGGTGGTGGTATAATAACAATACGGCCATGATTCTTAATGCTCCGATCTATGTGATTGTTTGCGAGGCACTGATTTCACTTTCACTTCCCTTGATCGTCTGGTATGCAGAGCAGCACATATTGAGAAGGACGGTATATCTGGGGATAGGATTGGGTGTTTGGATATACGTGAGTGCTATTGTTTCTTACATGATAGCCAGGTAGTTAGCCAGTTTGTCCTTGGATTGTATTCCAAAAGCAGCTTTTAGATTAATAATTATGGATATATTCGGGACGAGAAAACTAAATAAAGTAATGAAGATCGAATCAGCAATTGATTTCTTCATCCATCCTGTACATTTTGAGAATCCTAACGTTTTGCGAAGAGCTCGCCTGTTTGTGCGCGCCTGTTTGTTGACGAGTTTTTTTTCGTCTTCGTATATCTGGATGAGTGTCATCTTTGGTTATGAGCGTGGTGTCTACTTGATGTTGTTCAATGTCATTGGTTTTTTGTTACTGCCCTTGTACGCTAAAACCAAGGTGTCTATCGTATTATTAGGTAATGTTTATGTACTTATTGGTGCAGTAGCTATTGTGATTCTAACCTACTATTCTGGTGGTGTTTGGTCAGCGATATATCCATGGATCATATCCATACCTGTATTGGCTCTTTTAGTAGTCAACAAGTCCTCAGGGATTATATGGGGTGCAATATCGTTTCTAGCCATGCTTTGGTTTGGCTATAAGGCTTATATAGGAGTGGAACTGCCCGTAGAATACAATCCAGAACTCCGTGTAGAGTGGTATATCTCTGTTCTTCCAGGTTTATTATTGATCGTACTATTCATTGCATTTGTGTTTGAATCTATCCAAGCCAAGGCGCTGGAAGTACTAGAACGAAACAATAAGGAGCTTAAAGAACAGAAGGAAACTATTTTGCTACAATCGATTGAATTGGAAAAAGTGGTCGGAGAGAAGGATAATATCATTCGTGTACTAGCGCATGATCTAAAAAGTCCATTGTCAAACATTCAGAGTCTGGCCAAGTTTATCAATCAAGACATAGACCTTGAACAGAAAAAGCTGTTTGTACAGCTCATAGAGCGGTCATCTGTCAACGCACAAAACCTTGTAAACCGTGTCTTAGAGATGGACGCAGCGGGTCAAAGTGATTTGAATATTCAATTGGTACCTGTCAATACAGTATCGATTATCCGTAATATTATTCAACCAATCAAGGAAGGGGCTAAGGCCAAGAACATCGTGTTGTTATTTGAAGACCATACGGAGAACGCTTTATGTGATTTGGATGAAATTTATTTGACGCTAATATTGGAGAATTTGATTTCTAATGCGATTAAGTTCTCTCCTGAGAACAAGAAAATACATGTGGTATCTACCAACGAAGACAATATGTTGGTAATCAGTGTGATCGATGAAGGGCCAGGGATTGTTGAAGAGGATGTGAATATGCTTTTTAAAAAATTCACCAAGCTAAGGTCAAGACCTACGGCTGGAGAGAGTTCGGCTGGTCTAGGTCTGTCACTGGTGAAACGCTACGTAGAGATGATGGGCGGACGTGTGTGGTATGAAGACGCCAAGACAGGCGGAGCTAACTTTAGAGTTGCTTTTCAGTTGTCACCGTCAAAGGTGATAGATTAATTTTTGGCTACATGTTTTACTGACTGATTAATTTTAGGACTTTTTTTCCTCTCGATTGAATGGCTGCCGAGCCGAACCGCATCAAATCCTCAACAACCAAACGCAATTCGTTTTTGAGATCAGGATATATCACACACAGATTAGCCAAGACCGTCATCGCAAAAGCATGTACGGCGATGGCTTGTTTTTGATCCGTGAGGTAGTGAAAACAGTGATCTACAAGTTTTCCTTGATATTCCTCTGGGATGTCTTGAAACTGTAAAATCCGGAGTGTGTTTCGTTTGACTGCATCTATAGGAGACTTATCTAGGTGATCGATAAAGGTACCCAGATAGGGAAGTATCAGGTTAGAATCCATATCGTTGAGAGTAGATAGTACCCAGGCTGCATTTTGACATGCTCTAGCATTCTTGCCCAGAAAATGCTTAGTCAACGTAGACATTTGATCTGGATGAACCAAGATGTACTGTGCGATCTCCTTACCTGTAGATTTATTAAAGCGAGCTTGAAATAACTGATTTATATCCATGGACATTCATTTAGATATTGAATACGGTCAAGAGTAGCTCCGTTAGACTCGCGAAGACCAGAATGAATAAGTATATGAGTCCAATTGATAGATACTTGATCAGTGTACGTATCCATCCTTCTGCATAGACTTTCCTAAAAGATAGTGTAGCATAGATTGTCACCAGAATGAAACAGATTGGCCATATTTTAGCATAGGACAACTGTAAAGAGTCATGGTTTAGTACCAAAATAGCTCCAATGCCAAAGACGAAATAGGTAAAGCTATGTAAGTGGATCAAATGAATCAAATGTGAAAAATAGTAGATGTCTTTTTTGAGGTAAAACAACTTTAGTATTAAGGCCAATAGGGGAAGTAAGACCATCATCATGATGGGGAGGTTTTGCAAGATTTGATTCATAAGTATGTCCTTAGGCATCTGATCCGTTTTGATAGCCTGTAGTACAAGTTTTCTCTCAAATGCTGATAACCCATGGGTATCTAGCGAGTCCATGATTTGTAAGGCAGAGAGGTTGCGATCTTTTCGTAGCGAAATGTAGATTTGTCCATTGGAGGCGGAGAGAAAGTCGTCTGGTACACTGATATCTTTTGGGTTCAGAGTGGTGTCTTGCGCCATCATGTGTGCAATAGAATCTTTTCTGGCATGCTCTATCGAATCCCATTTGATACTAATGATCTGACTAAGATCCATCGATACTGAGTCTATCGTGGTTTGATTGGTTTCGTCTAGTCGTTTTTGTGCCTTGGAGATGAATCCACGTCCCATCATACTAAACACAAAGAAAAACAACAAACTCACGATCAGATAAAGCCGAATCGGATTGATGTAGGCTGCTCGTTTGCCTTCTGTATAGTAGTTGGTAAGTGCGCCAGGGTTGAAGAAAAAGGGAAGTAGACTATGGCCAAATCGAGAATCAAACGAAAAATAATTGTGTAGGAAGTCTGTGATGATCCTCCAAAACGAGAGTTTGCTATGGTTGTTTTCCTGACCACAGCGAGGGCAGTAGTTGGTCTCAATATCAAATGCCAACTGGCAGTTGAGACACTGAGTGGCGGGGTGTCTTTTGCGCTTGAGTGATGGCAAGGACACGTTTAGTTTTTGCACCTCTTGAAAAGCAGATTTGGATCTGCCGATGAGGTGTTTGATGTGCTTGTTCTTGCCTGCCACAGTTTATATTGTTAATCTTCGATTTCCAATACCTCCAAAATATCCGCTAGTTCATCATAGTCTTTGAAACCTGGCTTTTCTTCATGGCTTCCAGAGAGAGCTATGCCATGATAGAATGCCGGTTTGGCCAAAACATTGTCTGCTGTGACGTCAAAGGCTTTGAGGGTAGGGATGGTCAGCTCTAGTTCTGATATGGCTTGATCTATATCCAAGTATAAAGACTCATCTTGACAATCGATGAGTAAGTAGGCAATGTCCTCAGAAAGACCATCTGCTTCGGAAGTAAAGGCTGTTAGATCATTAGCATCGTCGATATGAATTTTTAAGATGACTTTGGTATCCGTGGCGAGCGCTTGTGCGACTTCTACCGAGTTGACCTGTAGGTAGCCTGTGCCTATATTTTGATGTGTTTCACGAATCTGAGCCAAAGGTAGGTTGCCATATTCCATCACTAAGTCTACACCCGCGACCCAGCCCATGATTTCTTGTGCGGTTTCTAATGCTACAGGGTTATCATTTTGAGGATCCAAATTGAAACCGATCATGTCCACACCAAAACCCGCACAGTAGCGTGCATCACTGAGATTAGATATATTTCCTACCTTAACAAAGCTTTTCAAATTCATATCAATACTGTCAATTGGACAATCAAATTATTTTATGCAAATCAAAACCATTCGCTGGAACATTGCCGTAAAATTGCAATGAAATTAATAATTGAAATACGAAACAATAATAGACATGGAAGTAATAGAAGTAACAGATCAGGAATTAGCACAACAACTCGCATCGAATCCTAAAGTTGTGATCAAGTACTATGCGGATTGGTGTGGCTCTTGTAAGCTTTTCAACCCAAAGTACAAAAGATTAGCCAAAGACGAGAGGTTCCAAGATGTGACATTCTTGAATATCAATGCAGAGAACAACCCTGACGCAAGAGCAAAAGGAAGTGTAGCCAACCTACCGTCTTTCGCGATCGTAGAGAACGGTGAGTTCAAAGAGACCGTAGCGACTAGCAAAGAGGATGCAGTAGTTGCTTTGATAGAAAAATTGAAATAAGTATGCAGCTTTTAGTAAGCAAACAGTCAGTTGGGCAATATGATATCGCTCAACTGACTGATGCAGAGGTGATATTGCTCAACTGACTGATGCAGGGGTGATATTGCTATGAAAGACAGGACTTAGCCTGTTGGATTTACATTGCTGCGAAGATCATTTATAGGTTTGACGAATAGGTTCAAACCTTTGGACTTTTAGCGCAGAAATTTAGTGTTAAGAAAAATCTATTGGTTCTACTCATTGACTGTCATAGAATCCATTTCGGTTTGCATCTCCATGTCCGATTCTTCATTGATGTCTGGCATGTTTTCTACCATAGTTTTGAGATCTTGTAGTCCTTGCTCATAGTATGGGCCGAGCATGCCATCCATCATTAGAGTCATGTAGTGGTAGAAAGGGTTTACTCCAACATCTCCTTCGTAGTTCCATTCTACCTGGCTTTGTCCGCCTGATTCTACTATGATAAATGAGGCATAGCTTGGTTTTTCAAATCCTTCAAATGTCATTTCATATTTAACAAGCGTAGGTTTGTTGCTTTCTATGATTTTTTGTGAGCCATTACCTATTTCTGGGTTGTTGCTGGTCCAACTCATTTTTGCTCCGATACCACTTTCAGGGCCTTCGAAAGTATAAACGGTACTGTCTGGATCGATTTTGTACCATGGAGACCATTCCTGAGAGACTTTCAGATTGTTGACGACTTCATATATTTGTGAGGCAGGCGCATCTATGTTGGTTTTTCTAGAGATGGCCATTTCGCTAGGGAGTAGCCAACCGACAAGAGCGACAAGTAGCAATAGTATCACTACCGTTTGAATGAGGATTTTTACGATTTTCATGCTTTGTTCAGTTTGTTTATAGGAAAGATAGAGAATAAGCAGACTCTATTCAAGTAAATTTGTCTCTCTAGTATTGGGTTAAACCTTGTTTTTGAATCTCTAATTAATTCTATGCCAAACCTTTCAGCTAATTTTTCTCAGAGACTATTCGCTTATAATATTGACCTTACCGTGTTAGTGTTGCTACTATGGCCGATGTCTTTGTGGATCGCTAATAATACTATTTTCTATTGGAGTTCTTTTGGGGTGATCTGTCTATACCATGCGGTCATGG
The DNA here is from genome assembly GCF_900142205.1 of Reichenbachiella agariperforans. Classification (GTDB taxonomy): domain Bacteria; phylum Bacteroidota; class Bacteroidia; order Cytophagales; family Cyclobacteriaceae; genus Reichenbachiella; species Reichenbachiella agariperforans. Next base: position 256,012 of record NZ_FRAA01000001.1, on the reverse strand, counting down.
AGAGCAGTGTATGGCAAGGGACGTTAGGCAAACGCTACAGTAAACTAATCGTAGAGACTGATTCTGAGGAACGGTTAAACCTTTTTCAAGCGATTTATAGGGTATTGATGAAGTTCCTGTCACTTGCTTTGTTATTTGGAGGTTTCTTTATGATCTATTTCCGAAAGGATAAAAAAGGACTACATGATTTGATTGTTGGGACAAAAGTGGTTTGTAGAGACTAGTATTTTGTTCTGGGATGGGGAATTGAAATCTAAGATAAATTAAGTCCGTCTTTTGTTGAAAAAGGGAAATTAGTCTTTATTTTAGCCTTATATTGAAAACAGATAATCAACAATAAGAAACTATGGCACGAAAGATTAAAGCTTTTGGTTGGTTCGAAAACACATTTGAAGGGATTATATTTTGGAGTAGATGGGTGCAAGCCCCGCTTTATGGTGGTCTGATCATCGGTGCAGTACTTTACCTTTTTACTTTTTTTACAGAACTCGCTCACTTGTATCATCAGGTATTAGGAGGGGAAACAGAGACTAAAGTAATGCTGAGCGTATTAAGTTTGGTAGATATCTCAATGGTGATGAATTTGGTTATCATGGTTTCAATTGGTGGATACTCGATCTTTACAAGTAAGATCGATGTGGAAATGCATGAGGATAAACCGCTCTGGCTGGAAGGTCTCGATGCAGGTATGTTGAAGATTAAATTAGCTACTTCGTTGGCTTCTATTTCTGGAGTTCAGCTTTTGAAGAAGTTTGTGGATTATAGGGATATTGCAGCAGTAGAAGGTAATGAAGGTATATATGTGGAGATTGTGATTCACATGGTTTTTATCGCTTCAGCCTTATTGCTTTCTGTGACAGAAAAGACCATCCACTCATATGCACACCCAGCGCCTGGAGATGCTCACGGAGATACGGAACAACACTGATAGTAAAAATATTTTAATTCAAAAGGCGCTTAAAAGGCGCCTTTTTTTATGACTATGAAAAATCCCTGGACAACATTAAGTGAAAAGGAGGTCTATAACAATCCTTGGATCACTGTAGAAGAGCATCAAGTTTTGAACCCCAATGGTGGAGAAGGAATTTATGGTAAAGTACATTTTAAAAATCGTGCCATAGCCATCGTGCCAATTGATGATGAGGGGAATACATGGCTGGTAGGACAGTATAGATATACATTGGATGAATACTCTTGGGAGATCCCAATGGGGGGAGGGCCTTTGGATGAGGGTGTTTTAGATAGTGCCAAGCGTGAGCTTAAGGAAGAAACAGGTTTGACAGCTAGTGATTGGCAGAGCATATCTCGAATTCATACCTCCAATTCTGTGACAGACGAGGAGGGGTTTATATTTCTTGCCAGAGGGTTGGAGTTAGGCGAAACAGCTTTTGATGATACGGAAGACTTAGCGATTAAGAAGGTGTCATTGGCTGAGGCAGTCGGTATGGTGATGTCAGGTGAGATTACGGACAGCCTCAGTATGGCAGGGTTACTGAAAGTCCACATGATATTAAACTCACGATGAGAAGCCAATGACCCTAAAAGAACACTATCAGAAGAATTTTTCTCTAGCATACCCCGTAGTACTAAGTCAGCTCGGACACATCATGGTCTCCGTAGCGGATAGTGTGATGGTGGGGCAGCTGGGAGCTGTACCCTTGGCGTCAGTGTCGTTGGCAATTAGTGTCTTTACGTTATTCATGCTTTTCGGGATAGGTGCATCTTACGGTATGACTCCTTTGGTGGCGACAGCAGATGGAGCGAATGACAAGCGAGCTGCGAGCGGCTATTTGAAAAACGGCTTGGTCGTGAGTGTGTTCATAGGAGTGGTTTTGGTACTACTCTGTTTAGGAGCTGTGATCATTTTTCCCTATCTGGGGCAAGAAGAGGGGGTGTTGGAAGGAGCTATTCCATTTTTTAAAGTACTTGCATTGGGGCTATTGCCTTTGATGCTCTTTCAAGCATTTCGACAATTCGCAGAGGGACTTTCCATGACCAAGCAAGCGATGTATATCTCTGTCGCTAGTAACGTACTCAACGTACTGCTCAACTGGGTATTGATTTTCGGACACTGGGGCTTTGAACCTATGGGGATGCTGGGAGCGGCTGTATCCACATTGATTTCACGCGTGATCATGGTGTTTGCGATGGGAGGTTTTGTGCTGTTGTATCCAAAGTTCGTTCGTTATAGAGCGGTGTATGGTCAGGTGACTATAGCGTGGGATACTATCAAGAAAATTCTAAAGATAGGCGTGCCAACAGGTCTGCAATTTGTGTTTGAGATCGGGGCATTTAGCGCCTCGGTGATTATGATTGGGTGGTTAGGGGCGATTCCCTTGGCGGCTCATCAGATAGCGATGAATTTGTCAGCGATCACCTATATGACTGCTACAGGTATAGCAGCAGCAGCCTCTATTCGTGTAGGGAATCAGTTGGGGAGAAAGGATTATCTTAACCTTCGTACTGCTGGTGTGACGTGTTTTGTGATGACGATAGTACTGATGGCTGTCTATTCGTTCACTTTCGTGGTGGGTAGATTTGCATTGCCGGAGTTGTATGTTGATAACGAAAAAGTAATCGCTTTGGCTTCTGGGTTACTCGTGGTGGTAGCGTTCTATCAGATATCAGACGGGATACAAACAGTGGGCTTGGGTGTGCTTCGTGGTTTAGGAGATGTGAAAATACCCACTATTGTTACGCTGATTGCTTACTGGGGGATTGCCATTCCGTTTGGATATGTATGTGCTTTTGTCCTGGGGATGAAAAGTACTGGAGTGTGGGTCGGGTTATCCGTAGGGCTGGCTTTGGCGGCAGTGGCACATGTGATGCGCTTTAGAAAGTTGACCAAAAGACTAACGGATCAGACTCAGTAAATCCTAGCGAGGTACTGATCATTTTCGTCTGTCAATAGTATTTCTATTTCCATCCCGAGAGAAGCTACCACCTCTTTGAATTTCTCTTGATCTACATATACCCAATCAAACCAATCGCCTAATTTTCCATCGTACTCATATTGGTAGCGGATATTACCATAGTACCCTTCAGGTTTAGGCAAGCCATCTTCATATAGATAGGAAATGTCTGACGAGTCTATAAGAATCTGTCCATGCTCATTTAATAGTGATTTGCAGTGGAGTAGAAATGCATCCAAGCCTTCTAAAGTTCCTGCCAAACCTAGTCCGTTCATGAGGATGAACAATGTGTCGTACTTTTGTTTATGTTTCCAGAAGTCTTCTTTGATGAGTTTTTTCATCCCCGACATGTGCATGGTGTCTATGCAACCGGGAGAGTTGTCAATCGCTGTGACATCTATGTCGAGTGCTTGCATGAATAGCGCATGCGCACCAGCAGCAGCTCCTACGTCGAGAATACTACCTCGGCAGTGTGTGATAGCAAGGTTTTCTAATTCACTAAAGTCTTCGTTCTCTCTGAAGAACACCTCTATAGGCATTTCTTCTGGTTCTCCGTAGGAATTGTGTAGCATTAGAGGCTTTTCAGGAGCTTTTTTGTAAAAGTCCAATATCGCCTGTCCGTGGAGGTCTTTCACTTATTTTCCGAACATATTCATTCCAGACATCATACGCTTGGCTCCACCCATTTTGTTCATGGTCTTCATCATTTTACGCATCTGGTCAAACTGCTTTAGGAGTTGGTTGACCTCTTGGATGGAGGTCCCACTACCGTTAGCAATTCGCTTTTTACGGCTACCATTGATTACGTCTGGGTTTTCTCTTTCGTTGATAGTCATTGATTTGATGATTGCTTCTATAGGTTTGAGCGAATCGTCATCAATGTCTACATCTTTGATGGCTTTGCCTACTCCAGGGATCATACCCATAAGGTCTTTGAGGTTACCCATCTTTTTGATTTGCTCTAGTTGAGAGAGGAAATCATCAAACCCGAAGTTGTTTTTTCGGATCTTCTTTTGAATTCTTTTGGCCTCCTCTTCGTCGAAATTTTGCTGTGCCTTTTCTACCAAGGACACAACATCACCCATACCGAGGATTCTACTTGCCATACGTTCTGGATGGAATATGTCAAGTGCTTCCATCTTTTCACCATGAGAGATGAACTTGATAGGCTTATCTACCACCGTACGGATCGACAGGGCTGCCCCCCCACGTGTGTCACCATCCATTTTGGTAAGGACGACTCCATCGAAATTCAATCTTTCGTTGAAGGTCTTAGCGGTATTAACGGCATCCTGACCTGTCATGGCATCCACGACGAAAAGTGTTTCTGCAGGGTTGAGGTTCTTTTTGAGAGACTCGATTTCTTGCATCATCTGCTCATCTACTGCCAGGCGACCAGCGGTATCGACGATGATGGTTTTTTTGTTGTTTTCTTTGGCGTACTTGATCGCATTTTTAGCGATTTTGAGTGCGTCTTTATTTTCAGGTTCTGCGTAGACATCTACACCGATTTGCTCACCGAGAACTTTGAGCTGATCGATTGCCGCGGGGCGATAGATGTCACAGGCGACTAGAAGTATGTTACGTTGGCTTTTGAGGTGGTTGGCGAGCTTTCCAGTAAAAGTAGTTTTACCAGATCCCTGTAGACCAGAAATGAGTATGATGTTTGGCTCACCTTTGAGATTGATGTCCTCTTTAGATCCTCCCATGAGGAGTGTGAGTTCGTCAGATACGATCTTGGTGAGTAACTGGCCAGGAGAAACTGCAGTGAGAACGTCTTGTCCTAAAGCTTTTTCTTTGATCGTGTCAGTTACATTTTTAGCTACCTTAAAATTAACATCGGCATCTATAAGTGCACGTCTAATTTCTTTGACGGTAGTTGCAACGTTGATCTCAGAGATCTGTCCTTGTCCTTTGAGGTTTTTGAATGCTTTATCTAACTTCCCGCTTAAATTATCAAACATAGTCTTGTGCGCTTTTGAATTTCGGCAAAGCTAATCATTCGCTAACCAAAAGTCTAGTGTTGAGATTTGGAAATAGCCTAAAATGTAAATGGAGGATAAGGAATTATTCTTGACTCATAGGGATTTGCTTGATCAGTTCTTCGTTTTGATCACTTTCTGCACTATAGCTCAGTGTGAGCGTACCTTTGGACTGATCGTCGGCAATGATCGCATATAAATTGGCTTGATCCGATGGGTTGGTCATACCTTCAAAGCGGAAGGATTTGATGATCTTGAGTTGTGAAGGGTGGTATTCATTTTTAGAGTATAATCCTACTATATGTTCTTTGCCAGCTTTGAAGTCTTCGGTGAACCCATCTTTTGTCAATGCATTCATGGCTTCTGATAGTGTATCGAAATTATTCGTTTCCATAGGGGATTGATTTAATTAAAGTATGCTTAGCTATACTTACGTGATGACGAGCATCAAGTTGTGACGGGGTGGAATGAAAAAGGAAATAACTATTTAAAGACAGTAGGTATTTTTACTACTTATCTAAGGATATACATTTTGCCAAAACCATTCTTGAAGCCTTTGTCTCCTGCGGTATCACGGTGTTTGAACTCTTCTCCAGGGTTTTTGATCATGACGCGATAGAGATAGACTCCATTGGCAAGTTGGTCGCCATAGTTATCTCTACCATCCCATGCATACTCAGACAAGTTGTTGCCTATTCTAATACTACCGAGTTCGTCCATAAAGATTTCCCTGACTATACGCCCACTTACGGTCATGATTTGAATTTTGAGATCCTCAGGTATTTTAGACCCAGTTAGTGTAAAGACAAATCGGGTCTGGGTAGAGAATGGGTTTGGATAGGGGTAGAAGTTGGTGATGCTTGATTCGTTAATAACCTCAAAATTGATTTCATAGGGTGCTACACCTGATTCGTTACCTGATGCATCGGTGACTTGTACGCGGAGACTGTGCATGCCATCTTCTAACGTGTTTGGGCTGTAGTCTATGGAGAAGTCTGTGTCTTCTGAGGCCGCCTGCCAGGTGACCTGTGGGTCGCTAAAGGGGATGCGTACATAGTCACAGTCCTCGCAGGGTTGTTTGAGGTAGAAGTTCATCCCTAGCGTGTCTTCCTTGAGTAAGTATTCGTTTTCGTCAGTCATCGTGATGTTGATTCTGGCTGTGGGCGAAACTATGTCTCCATCCATTATTTTGATGCCATCAAAAAGAACGTCTAAGATAGGGTTGTATTCATCTCCACTTACTGACATGAACTCGGCGATTCTCAAACTATTGTTAGTAGTGTATTGCTCGTATTGATCTGCTTTGTTGACTTCTAATACTAGGTCACTGGTTCCGGTATTGTCTAGTGTTTTGAGCGGAATATCGAACTGTACTGAGTCGCCAGTATTAAGAGCTGCGATACGTATTGTGTCTTCAAAAGCCCTATTAAGTGTGCTGTTCAAAAATTTATAATTGACCAGTAGGGAGTCTATATAGTTCTTGGAAGAGATGTTCCAAAAAGTGTAGGAAGAGGTTTGTTCCTGCCCCTCTTGTAACTCTATTTCTTGATTGATAGGGTTGTGGGTTAGGAGTACGCCTTCTGGCACGCTTTCGTAGTTTACTTGCCAGGCTTGTAGTTGGGCAGGAGAGAACATGACAGGGTCAGATAATGCTAACGAAAGTCGAATGTAAGGGTAGGTAGACGCATCTATGAAACTTAAATCATAGGTCATATCTGTTTGGTTTCCGCCCAGTCGAACTTCATTACCTATAGCATCTATTCCAATGATATTGATCTGGGTGATATCGTCACTTGGGTTGCTCGAAGGGGCAACTTGTAGTGAAGCATTTTGCCAAGTACGTGCTGGGCCGATTTTATTGGTAGAGATTTCTCCTGAGTCATAGCTGCCGATTACATCCTCGTTTAAGAACAGAGTTGTTTCGTTCGTCGGGGTAGAACTAGCAACTACTTCAGTCGCTGGTGTACCTGTGTTTTTACTTCCGAGAAAGATAAATGGATCACCCATGACGAGGTTGTCCATCGTGGCACGCTGGATGCCGAATGCTTCCAAAGCAGTTTTGAATTCGTCTGTCCAGATCGAGTAGTCAAAATCTCCCAATGAGAAGATCAAAACTTTATCTCCCGTACTGAGTTCGTTGAGATAATCGATGGGTGTGATTGAGCCACTACTAAAATTGCCTGCATTGAAATTAAAAATATACTGGGGTAATAGTCCACAGATCAGAGGGTTTAGCTCAGCGGGGGTCGTGAAGGTGTATGGACTAAAAGGTGCACTAGACTGACGCTGAAAAGCTAGAAAGTTGATCGTGTTGTTTTGGCAATGTCCGTTGGTTAAGGTAGAGTTGGATACAAAATAGTTTCGCCCAGAAAGCAGGACTTTGGTGTCAGAGTAGGTCTCCGTGGGATGGTTGGAGCCGTAGGTCTGCACATCTAAGTCTAGGGAGGTCGTGATAAAATCCCAGATGCCATTGCTGGTGTCCAGCGTAAGCCCAGTGCTGTTTGATTCTTCCAGTTGGTCATGGCTATGTTGTGCCCAGCCTTCTTGTGTGGATGATGCATCGTAGCTAAATGAGGATACGACCCACTCATCGTTTTCGTCTGGCAATGGGTCTGTATAGCGTGTTCGCCAATAGAATACCGTTTTGTCTGGAATGACTCCTTTGCTGTTCAGGTCAAAGTTAAGTTGTGCGATGACTTTAGCATTTAGCGACTGACTACTTAGATATGGGCTATTGAACGTTTTGACAGTATCGATCTGAAAGTCATAAGAGCGCGCTGTAGAAAAGAGGTTGCTTGACTGGAAGAAAAAATGAGTGTTTGCTTCTGATTGTATGCTGTAATCTGAGGGTAGTAGGTTGAGTGTGCTACCATTGGTGAGAAATAGATCTACGGTAGCGGAATTGTTGGTTTCATCGAGTTCTGCTACTGCATTGAATGGGTCTACTACCACACGCAAAGAGTTTTGTCCCGAAGCATTGGTGATCTGATTATCTATCACAAAAGAAATCACTTCCTCTCTTAAGACAGGATCGAAAACGAGCGGTCCATAGGTGATCGTGGAACCGTCTGCTAATGTACGGACGACTTGTATAGCCATGGGGGTGTTGTCATAGATACCGAAATTCTTGATGTTGATATCCATTTTAAATGAGTCTACTGTAGCGATCAGTTGTTCGTTGTTAAATGAACTGATTTCGATCAGATCTTCGGATACTGAATAGTCAGCTTTGTCTGCGCCAAAAACCTTTACAGCTGGATCGCCTTGTAGGTTTTCTAATTGCACCTGAGCAATGTTGCTATTGGAATTGCCGTATTGACTGATGAAAGCTTTGGCAGCTGCTTGTTTGATTTGCCCTACGCCGAGACTATTAGTCATCTCATCGTTGAATGCATAGGTGTAGAATAGCTCAGTAAAGCGTTTAAGGTCTGAAGGGAATGCGTTGTAACTATGAGCAATGAAGGCTGTCGCGCCTAGATCAGGTGTGAGTATCCAGTCTACACCGAAAGATTCACTTTGCCCCAAAAAATCTCCTGCAAGACAACCATTGACTAGCATGGTAGGGTATTTCCCCTTATTGGCATAGCCAAATGATGGGTCAGAGACTAGCCCAATCTCTATATCGGTGATGGTGCCACTGGAGTGACCAAAGAAAGTAATCATCGATACGCCATCGTTGACTTCATCGGAGATATTAATGAGTTCGACGCTGGTGTTGCTGTTTTTGGAAATCTGAGAAGACTCTCCACCTAGGATGACGTCTGCTGCTTGACTGGCAAAGCCATCAATGTAGTTCTTGAAGGTGTTTAGCTCTTGCTCCGAGTTGCCACCACTGAGATGAACCAAATTTTTCAGTCTCAGTGTGTTGAAAGGTGTCGCATCTTTTTCGATGACTTTGTTGAGGTAGTCTCGAATGTGGTCTGGTTCGGTCGCATTGATACGGCCAGTTGCTAGCGTAGGGTAGCCATCACCTCCATCAAAGCCAGAAGAAAATTCATCATCTCCTCCTGGATAGCCGAAGGTGGGAACGAAATGTTTAATAGTCGTTGTATTTGGGTTTTGTCGGTAGTATTTGGATGTGATACTAGTACTTTTTCCGATTAGGAAGAGGAATTCTGGCGAGCCATTGTCATACATGTATTGGCAGAAACGTTTGATACCTAGTGGAGAAGGGTTGCCATAGTTGAATTGGTTGTATACCTGATCGATATCAATAGTCAAGACTGTGTGCCCTCCGCCAGCTGTAGACGAGCGGTAGTTGGCGTATGCTTCGACTTGATCTCCAGCATTGTCGGAGGTGTTGGCACGTAGGTCTGGGTGACTCACGATGAGATAGTTGTAGCTGGATGGTGTGATCTGCTGAAAATTCACCGTTTTGATTTCGGAGATGGGTTTGTATCCAGACTGTGTGTAGAGTGTGCGGCTCGTATTGGTATTGTCTACGATAGCGTTGAACTCTGACACGAATTCATTGATACCAATGCGGGTTGGCGTAGCGGTGTCAGTGATGTCATACAGTAGGTTGTTGCTAGGGGTGTTTTGTAGGCTGATGTAGGACTTTTCACCTGTACTGGTTTTTAGATTCAAGTAGTGGTCTGAGCTGCCACCTAAGTTAAATGCTTTGCTATATTTTACTTTGATGTAAGCGATAGAGACTCGGTCACTATTGCCATTGACTCCACGGGGTATGGCTTGTACCATGAGTTCACCGGTAGAGGATATATCTGTCCATTGGAGGTCTTCTTGGATGGTGAAATTTTCGTCATGGTTGAACACTGCTGTTTCGATGAGACGAAGTGAGCTGGCACTTGAGCCTACATAGATTTCTACACTGTGTGAGTTGTTGTTGCCAGCGGTGAGTTGTAGCTCGATGTTAGGAGTGTAGTCGGATTGTACTGTGTTGGTCAGACCTGTGAGTGTACGACTGGTTGTTTGGTTGGTAGAGACAAATGGCCCTGTCCAACCTTCATAATAGTCATAACTTCCTCGCAATGTTTTGTTTGAAAAACCGTAACTGATGCCTTCAAAGTAATTGCTACCGTACACTTCGAGTAGTTCTGCTACGTAGTAGTTTTCGGCGGTGAGTCCATCGATGTTGTTTTCGGAGAAAGAGGTCATTCGTTTTCCAAAATTGAGATCCAAACGGTAGGTGAGGAAATAGGCAGAACTATCACTATACAGGTTATAGTACGTGTGTGGTTGAGCATCTGGAGCTACGTATAGTGGTGTGTCTGTAGTACCATCATTTTTTTCTGCATAGAATGCCACGAAATCGTTGGAGTTCAGTACGCCATCATTTTCTCCCGAGACATAGATGGCGATTTCCTGTCCTTGGTGAAAAATCTGAAGTTTTCTAGGGTCGAGGCTTCCTACTGGAACCCCCGCAGCAGATAGTTCGGTTCTTGTGATTTGATAGATGCCGTTTTCGGCGATGGGTATCCTAAAATAGCTCTGGTTAAAATTGATCCATTCATTGCCATAGGGCTGTGCCAGCACCGTAAGGGAACAGACCCAAAGGAGAAGAGAGAGTATGGCGTGTTTACTTCTTATCATTGAAACTCGCTTTTAGGGATAATACATGGGAATAGGGGGACTCTGCCTGATCTCCAATGTCTGTCAGTGCATAGTCGATACTGAACTGGCTGAGCTTGACTCCCACACCGAAGTTGGGCTGGAAGACGGTCTGATAGCTACGGTCAAAATCCTGTATTTCCTGAAATTGCCCAGCACCTACGCGTAGGAAGAACTTATCGACATACCCGATTTCTAGTCCAGCCCGAGGGTCAAGTGAAACCTGATCTGATTTGATGAGTGTGTTTCGCTTGCCATCGAGTGTGGCTTCTACATCTATAGACATCAAAATACTGAAACGCTCAATAATACTTACGTGATAACTGCCACCGAGGATCATGCGGGGTAGTGTGATCTCAATAGAGTTTTCTGGGATAGCATTGCCCGTTTGGGTGTAGATATCGGCGATTAGAGAGGTGTTGTGACTCCAAGTATTATAAGTGCCTGTGATGTCACGGAGCATCAGACCGATTTTGAGCTTGTTGATTGTTTTTTGGAATCCAATATCAAGGCCATAGCCCCACGCTGTAGCAAAGCTCCCTGCACTGCGGTAGATGATTTTGGCATTAATCCCGCTCTCTAGTCCGCCGAGGATTTTTAGTTTTCTCGCATAGGAGAACAAAAATGCATAGTCAGCAGAGGAAAAGAATTTGATGTTGTCATAGTTGAGTGCACCATTGGCATCATAGAGGTAGCGCGTGTCAGGGATGTCATCTATTCCGAGGCGGATGGCAGAGATACCGAGGACACTGACATCATCTATGCGCGTCGAAAAGGCCGCATAGTCATAGTTAGCGATCCCAGCGAAATATTGGGCATGCATCAGTGATGCGCTGTATTTGTCCACTTGGTGGTTGAGCCCTGATGGGTTCCAGTAGCCTGATGATACATCGTCGGTTACACTGGTGAAAGCACCACTCATCGCTAAGGCACGAGCATCTACACCGATCGCCAAAAACTCATTACTGTATTTGGGCGTGTTGGTCTGAGCACAGACGCTGAAGTAAAAGAGCCAAAACGTAATGGCGAGTATTAAATATTTCAAATTCGAACTTTAAGAAATAACCTTACAAAGGTAAAAACATTGCCTTGATCCGTGATACGATTGGTCATTTGAAATTCTATTTTGGAAAGAAAAAGTTAATAATCTGACCGAACACTTTTGATTTTTCTTTAGATAACGTGGGATTATTTGTAGAAAAGTGAATAAAAATAGAAAATTACCACCTAGTACTTGGCTATGCAAGGTACTTTTCCGTAACCATTAACTAACTAAACTAAATCTGCCATCTCGTAGGGCGGAGTTGAAAAGTAGAAATTATGATTTCATTGGTAATTGTTCTGTTCATGATCGTCGCTTTTGTGGTGATGGATTTACTCGGATAGAAGTTAACTATAGGCATATGAAAATTGAAAATACACAAGTCCAAATGAGAAAGGGTATCCTCGAGTATTGCGTGCTGAAGATTATTTCGCGCGGAGAGGTATACGCTTCGGATATGTTGGAAGAATTGACTTCTGCTAAGATCATGGTGGTGGAAGGGACTTTGTATCCGTTGCTGACACGGCTCAGAAAGGCGGGATTGGTTGAGTACAAATGGGTGGAGTCCAAGTCAGGGCCGCCTCGGAAATATTATACGATTACCACGGTAGGAGAGGATTTTGCAAAAACTCTCGACGCTACCTGGAAGCAGCTCGTGGCTTCTACCAAGAAGATTTCCAGTCAAGCATCATGAGCATATCTATCAAACATAACCTGAATATCATGACTGTCGGTCGGATAAAATAATATGGCAATGAAAAAAAATATCAGTATAAACATCAGTGGAATTATATTTCACATCGAAGAGGATGGCTACCTCAACCTGAAAACCTATTTGGAATCAATCAATCGGTACTTTTCTACCTACGATGATAGTTCGGAGATCATCTCTGATATCGAGAGTCGTATTGCGGAGATATTTTTGAGCAAACTCAGTGATGGCAAACAGGTCATCACACTGGAAGATGTCAGTGGTTTGATACAGACCATGGGTACAATTGCAGATTTCGATGCGGTGGAGTACGGAGATGAGGAAGCTACTGACAAGCAAGAGGCAGCAGAAGAAACTGAATCTGCATCAAAGACTGGCTCTAAGGAAAAAACTGACGATTTTGGGAAGAAAACGCTCTACCGTGATGACAGACGCAAAGTACTCGGCGGTGTAGCAGCAGGAATTGCTTATTATTTCTCGATTGACCCTTTATGGATTCGTTTAGTGATGCTTGCCATGCTACTTAATGTCTTCATTTTAGGATTTAGTGGAGCAGTGTTTTTGGCTTACATCGTCCTATGGATGGTGATACCTGTCTCTACTGATTTAGGCGACCAAGAGAGTGTCAAGAAGATGTTTAGGGATCCAGAAAACCAAGTTTTGGGAGGGATCGCATCGGGTATAGCGGCTTACTTTGGGATAGATGTGACAGTGGTTCGTCTGTTATTTGTCGTTTCAATATTTCTCGGAGGGTCAGGCTTAGTGCTTTATATCATTCTGTGGATGATCACGCCAGTCGCTAAGACGATCACCGAAAAGATGCAAATGCAAGGAGAGCCAGTCACTTTGTCGAATATTCAGCAAAGTGTAACGAGAGGTTTGAAAACCAAAGAGGGCGAAGAAAGTACCGTTGCCAAGATACTGCTTTTTCCGTTTCGTGTTATCGCAGAGGTTTTTAGGATGCTAGGTAAGTTGATAGGGCCTATTTCAAAGTTGCTTGTTGATATCGTACGAATCGCTGTAGGTATACTGGTCACACTTGTAGGTATGGTGACGATCATAGCTTTGTTCGCTACCATCGGGATAGCTTTAGGTTTGATTAGTTCTCAGGTAGAGTTCTTGTCATTGGGGGCTATTCCTGTCGAGATTATACCTCAGAGCTTTTCTCTGTGGGCTTTTGTATCAATGTTTATTCTGGCTATAGTTCCCGTGCTAATGATTACGCTTTTGGGCATATCTCTGATTGTGAAACGCCTCGTGATTAGTTCAGCGATTGGGTGGTCTGCGTTGGGCGTGTGGTTCATAGGCTTGATAGTGGCTATTGTGACTGTACCTAATGTCATTGCTAGTTTCCATAGCGAAGGACAGTACAAAGAGACACGTGAATATAAGTTGACTGATGATGAGCCTTTGATCTTAAAGTTAGGACTCGATGATATGAAGGAGATGAAAAAACCTGATCTCGTATTGAGAGGAGGAGAAGATTCGCTAGTGCAGCTTATTGTAATCAAAGAGTCTCGTGGAAGCAGCAGAAGCAATGCGATCGAAAATGCACAAATGGTAGCTTACGAGGTAAGTCAGTTTGGGAACAACCTGATTTTTGATGCAAATTTTCAATTCAAAGAGGGAGCTAAATTTAGAGGGCAGGCCGTGGACTTGATTCTTTACATTCCAGAAGGGAAAGCTTTCGTGATGGAGCGTTATATGAGGGAAATTCTCCCATTTCGTCTGGGTAGATCGGATTACAACCGGTACCATATCGACGATGATACTCAGTGGATGTTTACCGATGAGGGACTAACCTGTATCACTTGCGAAAAGGAGAAAGTAGAGGAGGAAGAAATGGATGAAAGCGACTCTTCGGAGGAGAGACTAGAATCTGTAACTCCAATCGGCGAGGATGAAGAATCCTTGGTGTTTGATCTTAAAGATTTTAATGAAATAGAGATCGATGGGATTTACAGGGTGTTTATCGAAGAGAATGATACCTACAAAGTCGTAATCAAAGGATCAGATCAGTTGAAAAAGCAGGTGCAGGTCAAGCAGTTTGATCAAGTACTGGAAGTGGGGTTGGATAACAAGGATTGGAGCTTGATGCAGGACTTGAAAGATGATGATAGACTGGAATTGTACATCACCATGCCGAACATAAACAGACTCGAGGTTGGTGGACTGTGTAAAGTTCAGGTAGATAATTTTGAACTGAACGAATTTGAAGTAGATGTGTCGGGAGCTTCTAGTTGTGATCTTCGGGTGCAGGTTAAAGAATTAGAAGCGGATATGTCTGGTGCAGCTGTATTGGAGCTGTCAGGCACTGCAGATTATTTGGGAGTAGATTTGTCGGGAGCGTCTAACCTGAGGGCGTATAATTTCCGAGCCAAAGAGGTAAATATTGAAGCAGGAGGTGCTTCATCGGCCAAAGTTTATGCACGCGAAAGCATCGAAGCAAGTGCGTCGGGGATTAGTAATATTCGCTACAAAGGTTCACCTGAGTCAATCGATATTCACGAAAGTGGAGTGAGTAAAATCCGTGATGCAGATGACGACTAATCTAGGATAACAAAAGGTAGACAACCCGAATCATATATGGTTCGGGTTTTTTATTGATTAATTTTCAAGCTCAATGCAACCCTTTTTTATAGATCTCCATCTTGTATATGATTGATAAGATCATGAGAAGCGAAACCAAATCAACATATAGTGACTTAGAGCTAGTAAAACGGTGTAAAAGACGTGATGCCAAAGCGCAACGGTATCTCTATGAGAAAGAATCGAGTGTGATGCTGACCGTCTGTAGAAGGTATCTCGCGGATGATAGCACAGCAGAAGAGCTCATGTTGATCGGGTTTATGAAGGTGTTTGAGAAAATAGATCAGTTCAAGTTGTCGGGTAGTTTGCAGGGCTGGATACGTCGAATCATGGTCAACACTTGCCTAGAATGGATTCGCAAAAATAAGGCACTCTATATGGAGGTAGATATAGTAGATGCCGAGCATGAGATAGATCATCTGACTGTCTCAGATGCTCTGGAGTCAGATGACCTACTTGCGATGGTTCAGGAGTTGCCTCAGGGGTATAGAACGGTGTTCAACATGTATGCCATCGAGGGCTATACGCATCAAGATATATCAGCTCTACTTGGGATATCAGTCAATACCTCTAAGTCTCAACTGAGCCGCGCCAGAAAATGGCTTCAGGCTAAGATAGAAGACCATGAGAAGTATGTAGCATTTAAACGACAAGACAATGGGAGTTAACAAGATAGATGATATATTCAAGTCGAGATTGTCTACCAAAGCGTCATTGCCAAGTGACGATAATTGGTCCAAACTGGAAATGATGTTAGACCACCCGTCTGCCACACCAAAACGAGGGATAGTGATATGGCGCGTGGCAGTAGCAGTATTGGTGATCGGTAGCTTATGGGGTTATGGTGTTTGGGAATCCCAAAACTATATTGCTTTTGAGCATAATCTGGAGCAGGTGACGCCAAAGAAAGTATCCATGACTCAGTATATACCGCAGCCCACCACGATCCAACCTAGATTAGTAAAAATAAGAAGATGGGCTGCTCAAATAACGACCCCTGCTATGGCGGCCAAGGGGGCAACAGCAGCATCGCCAGAAGCCTTGCTAGCGGAAGAGGCTTTAGAAATTCCGGTAGTACTACCAGCATTAGATATAGAAGAGAAAGAGCCAGTCGCAGTGAAGGTAGTCTATAAGAGAGGACCAGCGACTCAAACACTGGTAGCTCATGTGGTAGATACTACACATACACCCAAGATCAAAAAAATATTGGATCAAGCCAGAACATTTGATCCATCGGATGTCTGGGCAGATATCCGAGATGCTAAGGATCGTGTTCTCAACGACCCCTTCGCTTCACAACGAGAACAACGTCAAAAACTTAAATAGTTAGAAGTATGAAAACAATTACAAACATAATCGTCATGGGATTGCTATGTCTTGTGCAGACAGTTTATGCGACGGATAGTAGCACGTCAAAGGATACGGTGGTAGTGGAGTTCGGTAAGAACAGCAGGATGATTATAATCGCGCAGAGTCAGGAGGATTTGAAACGCTTGGAGAAACTTGATATCAATCAGATTATCCGTGACTTGAACCTAAATTTAGATAGTACTGCCACGGGAGTGGAAGAGATTGTTATGATAGATTCTGTAGGCACACACTACACACAAGACACTGTTTCGACGAATAGTGATGGTGGATTGGTCTACTACGGAGAGAGTAGTTCGTCCGACTCAGATGAAGACTGGCAGGAAACCGAATGGGACGATGACGATGACAATGACAATGATTTTGATTTCGACTTTTGGAATGGTGAAAAGGATGACCGACGAACCAAAGGAAGTTTTGAGATCGAGTTCGGGATGAACAACTGGATCGAAAAAGGGAAGTTTCCAGATGCCAATGGTGCTTTGTACACCGTCAAGCCTTGGGGCTCGTGGTATGTGGCTTTGGGACATACTAACACCACGCATATTAGTGGGCCACTGATGCTCAATTGGGGAGGGAATATCTCGTGGTACAACTGGAAGTTGGACAATACCAACGTTCGAATTTCTAAGGGACCTGACGAAACGATGTTCGTGGAAGATAATACCGTGGTTGGCCGAAAGAGTAAGTTAGCAGCGACCTTTATCAATCTAAATCTCGTGCCAATGTTGGATTTCGGACATGAAGACAACAGTCTAAACACCGGTCCGTTTAAACGCTACGGGCAAAGCGGTTTTAGAATAGGAGCAGGGGGCTATGTAGGATATCGCATCGATAGCTGGACGAAGTTCATTTATGAAGAGAATGGTGACAAGCAAAAGGATAAGCAAAAGAGTAATTATTACCTCAACAACTTCCGCTATGGTGTTCGCGTACGCGCTGGGTTCAGAGGGATGGACGTGTTTATGAACTATGACTTGAACAATGTCTTTGCAGAGAATAGAGGACCCGAACTGAATGGTTTTAGCTTTGGTATCATCCTGTAGTGATAATAAGCCAAGACTGTGGGAGAGAACTCTCCCACAGTCTTGGCTTATTCAATTCAAAATTTTAGAGGCACTTCGATCAGTAAAATTCGAGCGTCAGTTTTGGCTGTTACTTCAAAATCAGCTGCTTCCCAAATTCCAATCGCATCTTTAGTACCTAGCTTTTGATCATTGATCTCCACTTCACCTTCTAGGATCATTGTATATACGCCATTATTTTGGCTGTCTTTCAATGAATAGTCTACGCTGTGTCCTTGATCTATTCGACCGAGATGAAACCACGCATTTTGATGAATCCATACCCCATCGTCATCTGAGCTAGGAGATAGAATCTGGTGTAGTTCGTTGTGTGTTTGCTTACCCAATGTAATCTGCTGATACCGAGGTGTGACATTCTTTTTATTAGGGAAGACCCAAATTTGGAGCAAATTGACTTCATCTGCTTCACTAGGGTTGTATTCGCTATGGTACACACCTGTACCTGCACTCATGACTTGCACGTCTCCCGATTTGATGACAGACTGGTTTCCCATGTTGTCTTTATGTTCTAACTCTCCCGTGAGCGGTATCGTGATGATTTCCATGTTGTCGTGCGGGTGAGAGCCAAATCCCTTGCCTGCTGCCACTATATCATCATTGAGCACCCGCAGTGCGCCGAAGTTGGTGCGCTCAGGGTTGTAGAATCCTGCAAAACTAAATGAATGATGCGCATCCAACCATCCATGATTAGCATGTCCTCTGTCCTCTGCTGCGTGAAATATCGTTTTCATAATTTTTCTGTTTTTAGTTCGGCCTATCTTTTTGATTACCTGATTAAGTATACCGTTTAATAACTTTATTTGTTACAACAAATAAAGTTATTTTTTATTTCAATTAATTTCACGAGCTGTTAACAGGAAAATATATATCACTAGCATAATATTGCATCTACTAACTATCAATCCAAAATGAGTAAAGTTCAATGGGTACGAGCTGAGTCAGTAGATGCGCTACAAGATGTAGTGGATTTGGCAGCTGAGATATGGAACGAGTACTTTCCAGCTATCATAGGTCAGTCGCAAGTGGATTATATGTTGGGGAAGTTTTCGAGTTTGGAGGCGATGTTAGCGCAGCAGTCGGAGGGGTATCAATACTATCTGATTCAGGACAGTGAGGAGTTATTAGGCTATTTTACATTTAAGACAGATAGAACAAAACTTTTTCTAAGTAAACTCTATATCTACGCTGATCATAGAGGTAAAGGTTTAGCTAGAGAAGTGTTGGCTTTTTTGAAAGAACAGGCTCGTGAAGGCTCTGTATCAATTATCCGTCTGACTGTGAACAAAGACAATATTGCGTCAATCAGTGCTTATGAGAAATTAGGCTTTGTGATCATAGAAGAAGTAGTCGTAGATATTGGTGGAGGTTATGTGATGGACGATTATGTAATGGAATACCAAATCAATGGATTCAAAGTTGTGAATATGGAGGCTAGCCATTAGATTATCATGAAATTTATAGAAGTGATCATGAATATTAAACCAATCCTACTTGTACTTACCTCATTGGTATGCCTTAGCCTTTTTATGTTTGATGTGCAGGCACAGTCTATTACGGCAGATTCTACTAAATACCCATACGTGCTCCCGATCTGGGGTCAAAAGGCACAGGATAGAGGTTTTGCAGATCAGTTGCAGTTGCCATTTGGACTCAATGTCAATTATGTCAATGCCTACATGGATTTAGCGATCACGGAGTTTGGTTTGACAATAGGTGGACAGGACTTAAGCGGAATTGTAAACACAGAAACACTCAATTTTACCAGTGTAAACGCCACTACAAATGGACTGAACTATAGAGCGGATGCTTGGATACTTCCATTTGTAAATGTGTACGCTTTGCTGTCAACTGTTACAGGTGGTACCGATGTGAGCTTGCAGCCAACATGGAAAAATTCAGTCGGTGAAACCATTTTGCAGTTGCCTGAGTTTTCTTCAAGTGTAGAATTCGATGCATTGGCATACGGTATAGGTACTACTTTTATATTTGGCTGGGAAGGTTATTTCTTGAGTACAGATGTCAATATCTCCCGAACAGATACTGAATTGCTTGAAAATCAAGTCGGATACTTGACGCTCTCTGCGCGTGCAGGACATCGTTTTTTCCTCAATAAAAATAACCGTGATTTGTTTGTCGCTCCTTATGCAGGTATCATGTACCGCAATTTTATTGGTTCTAAAGGGAATAATGGTTCTATCAATTTTGATGAAGTGTTTCCTGGTTTGCAAGAGAGTTTTGATACCCGTGTTGAGGACAAAATAGAAACCAATCAAGATGAAATTGATGTGTTGAGTGCCAATCCGATTGCCAATGCCGATGAGATTGCCAAGCTCAAGGCAGAAAATCTGGCTTTAAATACTATTAAAACGACCGTAGACGATAGTGGACTTTTTTCTACAGAAATTGACTATTTCATTCGAAAAGATTTGATTCAGACCATTACATTTCAGTTTGGCTTTAATCTACAGATCAATAAGCATTGGATGCTGCGTGGAGAATATGGTGTGTCAGATTCACAGCGATTTTTAATGACGGGTATTCAGTATCGATTTGGTGTACGGAAGAGAGGAATGTAAACTATTCGTCCTCTTTTATCTCCAAGATATCCTCTGTAAAAAAACGTAGGTCTTCGCGAATGTGACTCGATAGTATGACGTGTTTGTTTTTTAGGATAAAATAATTTTTCAAGAAGGAACTGATTTTTTGTTTGACGCTGATATCTAGTGCAGAGAAAGGCTCGTCGAGTAAAAGTATGTCAGGGTTGTAGGCAAGTGCTCGGCCGATGGCAACACGTTGCTTTTGTCCGCCGGATAGATGGTTTGTAGATTTACCCAGTAGAGAATGGATCTCTAACATGTCGATGATTTCTTTCAATTCTACTTGATCTATACCTTGAGCATAACGCAGGTTTTGTTCCACAGTCATATTAGGGAAGAGAGCATAGTCTTGAAATACCAGTCCGATGCTTCTGATCTGAGGAGCGAGATGTTTATTGTTTTGATCCCATATCATGTCGTTGAAGCTGATTTTTCCCTCAAATCTATGATTGAGACCAGCGATGGCATGTAGTAGCGAACTTTTGCCTACACCTGATTTACCAAACAGTCCGAGTGTGTTGCCGGGTTTTAGTGTGAACGAAATAGGAGTTGAGAACTGCTCGAACTGGAGACTGATTTCGGTGACTAACATAGAATGGGACGTGTAGGGTTCTTTTGTAATAACTGGAGTCCCAAGAGTACCACAAATGAAAAAATGACTAAGATGATCGCATATTGATTTGCGATATCATAGTTCATCATTTCTAATTGGTGGTAGATAGCCATGGAGGCGACTCGGGTTTCTTTGGGGATGTTGCCACCGATCATTAGGATCACACCAAACTCACCTATTGTATGTGCAAAAGTCAAAACACATGCTGACAGAATAGATGGTTTGACGTTGGGCAGGAGTACTCGGACGAATGTATGCCAACGGGATTTTCCTAGTGAGTATGAGGCTTGGGTCAGAGTGATGGGGAGCCCTTCTATGGCGGAAAGAATCGGGTTGATCATAAAAGGGAAACTAAAAATAACCGAGGCGATGAGGATACCCTGAAAACTGAATGCAAGTCGTGTATTGAATACTTGATTCCAAGCTTGTCCTAGGATTCCTGATGGACTAAATGCTAGTAAAAGGTAAAAGCCTAGAACAGAAGGAGGAAGTATCAACGGTAGTGCCACGATGGCTTTGATGAGTTTTTTTCCTGTAAAATGATACATCGAGAGGACGTATAGTATGGGTGCGATGACGAGGAAAAGAATAGCAGTGGTGTAGATCGCCAGTTTGCCACTGAGAAGTAGGGGGTGCCAAAATTCTTCCATGAGATGGCGAAGATAGAAAAGTTGATTTAAATAAGCCTGTCTGGATCAGTGCAAAAAAAAGGCGACCTTTTCATAAGGCCGCCTTTTTGATTATTTAACGATGAGTTTTTTCATCACCTGTTGATTTTTTTGTTGGACTCTGACATGATATAGTCCTGTTTCGAGATGACCATGAGGTTTGATTTCGATGTTTTGTTGTCCAAGTTGCGCGTCATATATCTGCTGGTATACCATGTGCCCTGTTGTGTTGAAAATGGTAATAGCAATTTTGCTGTTTTCATCTCCAGAGTTCAATCTAATATTGATCTGATCAGAAGGGGTAGGGTTAGGATATAACACTACGTCTATGCCTTGTTTGAACTGATCATTATCGATTTTGACTGGGCCATAGATTGTTTCAGTTCCATCATAGTCAATTTGTATCAGCCTGTAATAAGCTACACCGAAATAAGGCTGCTCGTCTATATAACTGTACTGGATTTCTTCATTGATGGTTCCGTTACCTGCTACTTGACCAATGTATTCAAATGACTCGCCGTCTGCTGACCGTTCGATTTCGAATCTGTCGTTGTTCAATTCAGAGGCTGTAGTCCAGTTGATTTTAACACTTTTAGTAATTAATTCAGCATCAAAACTAATCAGTTCAACAGGTAGTGCATCTGCAGTTTGTCCTCCTAGAGTGTAAAAGCTTAAGGATGTGTTGTTCTTCGTATTGGCCGTGATTGTCCCAGCACTCGTACTTGCTCCTGAGGATAGTCCTCCACGTCCCATGTCAGCCCAAGTGTCGTCATTATCCACGCCATTGCCTCCTCCGATATTGTCCAAAATGGATACTACCGTAGTTTCTGTCGGGATCAATACGTCGGACTGAGGTCCATATGTCATACCTATAGTAGCGCTTTGGACTGCTGAAGAGTGTACTACCCAAAACTCATTTATAGATACTTCGGTCGTTCCGATGTTGGATACGTTGTTGCTCAAGAATCCTGTGGGGTCGATGTTGACATAGCGTGCGGTCCAGTCCGACCCACCTGTAGCGTCTTCGTTGACAACTGTTGGAGCAAAAATTCCATTGTCTCCTGTTGGGAAGGTGAAGCTAGAGTTGGCCAGTAGGTTTATTTTTTTGACCACTCCATCTACGTGACTGATGGCACTTCCTCCTGTATATGTCGCTGAAGTACTAAAGGAAAGGATGTTGTCAATGCTAAATACTCCTGACTTGAATACGGTGTTGTCTGTGACTATGATTCCATCTACGAGACTCAAGTTTCCGTTGATTTGCAGTGTCGTTCCACCTGTCAGCACAATTGCATTTCCAGCTGCGGAATTGTTGATGACTACATTGAATATGCTAAAGTCTCCAGTGATGGTTTGAGTAGTAGATCCTAAGAAAGAAACAGTAGATGTCCCCCCAGTACTCGTGGTGATGTTGGTAGTACTTTGGCTTAAATCTCCATAAAGATCAAAGTAGCTGTCATTAGCGGTTGTTAGGGTGCCAGCGACCAAATTTACATCACCATTCACTTCGAATACTGCATCAGAAGCCATGTTGACTGTACCATCGTTGAGAATGAAATCTTCTCCTACAGTGAATTCTTTGTCGTCTGCAAGGTTGAGTATTCCTTCGTTTACAATGAGGTTTTCACAGATGTTGATATCACTGTTGGATACGAAAGTTTTGGTTCCTGACCCATTCAACGTCAGTTGTCTTACTTCATTGGTTTCTACCATGATGGTGTAGTCTCCGGATCCACCATACTCCAAGGCACCACCTGTGCAGTCAAAGAAGTTGAGGTAGTCACCTGCAGGAAGAGCCGCGGTGGTACCGTCACTATTAATACGTATGGTTCCAGAACCACTGACTTGACCAAGAATGTGTCCATTAGTTCCATCGATTTCTAGTATTCCATCAACAGGAAGGATCAATCTACTGAAACTGATGTTGTTGGTGTTTAGCACCAATGTTTTGCCTGAAGCGATTTCTATGGCTCCACCTATCACCGCATTCAAGTCGGTTTGTCTGACGTCTGTGCCGTTGTATATGCCGTCGCTGTTCTGGTCATAAAAGTAGTTTTCAGCGACGTTGTGGTTGCCTGAGGTAGCACCGTTGGCATCAAAGATCAAAGCTTCGAATGCGTCTGGTATCGTGGCAGGGTCTCCCGCAAAGTACTCGCCAGAGAAGTCTGTTTCAGTAGCAATCGGGAAAGTGATCGTATTCAAGGCATCATCCACATTGTCATCTGGATCTGGGTCTGATTCGATCATGCCGTCTCCATCTGAGTCAGGGAAAGGGTTCTGTACCGCCAAGTTGGGATCTGTGAATATAGCTCTAGCACCTCTGTATGTGTCCTCGGAATCTGTACCGATCACGTCATCGTCGTAGCTGGCGATGATGTTGGCATTGAAGTCGGTCAAGTCTGTTGCATTGATCAACCAGTGGTACTGCAAGATGGCGTCTTGTATCGATTGTTCTTCGCTGAGCATGATAGGTGCCACTGCGTTTCTTGGTCGAATTCTAAGTTTGCCTAGCGTAGATCCAGAATTCCCTCCAGCAAAATCCACTATTACAGGTGTGTATCGATTGCCTTCACCGACTGGGAATACGAAGTTGGTGGTCGAATTGGCTGCAAATTCTTTTTCCATACCAAAGTCAATGATAGAACTGTTGGTCTGAATTTGATTCTGTTCGCCAAAATCCAAAAGACTAGCGCCATTGCCTTCGCCATTGGTGATCGTACCCGTCGAGGTAAATAGCAAGAGGGCAGGGCCAATGTCAAAAATTCCTTCATCCAACGTCAAGTTGTTGTTGATTTGGAAATCTTGATTCGCATCGGGCAAGGCGACTCCATTTTCATTGCTGATGGTCAGGTTTCCAAAAACACCCTCACCTGAGGTGGATAGCGTCTGCTCACTATTCGTGCGTTTGAACCGTATGCCTGAGTCCACTAAGTTACTGTTCGAGGTATGTATGCCATTGTTTACCATACTTTGTCCTATGAAATCAATGGTGTTGTCATTGTCCGCCAGAGTGCCTTCTGAGAGATCAAAGGTTGCTCCAGAGATTTCAATACTTGTCTCCAAGGATAGTGTACCTGTACCTGTCTTCTCAAAATCATAAAATTCAATGGTACTTGAATTAGTTCCTCCCAGGGTCACAGTGCCTGCGTCTACGTCAAAGGTCGTTTTGTTGATTCCCGCGGTATACACTGCATTGTCATTGATCGTCATGTTACTGTACAGTGTCAAGTCTAAGTTGTTACTTCTGAACTCGACATCAGAAGAAAGAGTCAGATCCCCTTCGATAGTCAAATCTCTTGTTTTCAATTGTATGACTTCACTCTCAGAACCGATGGTGCTTTGTAGGGTAAGATTATACAAAGGAATATTACTGTTGATGCTGAAGTTGCTGTTGGTGTTTTCGAGCAAATCAATCAAAATAGTAGAACCAGTCAAGTCGTAGGTGTCAGGCTCCAGAAGCAAAGAGGCTTTGAGTGCACTGTTGGCTGTCGCGCCGTTTTGGTTGACAAAAATCAATTGTCCCCCCGTGAAGGTTAAGTTACTACCAGTATTTATTACTTCGAGCATTCCTCTTCGGTAGTCTCCTTTTGTTCCTGCCCCTATACTTACGGTACCATCTGTAATGGTCAGGTCTAGAATACCTGCCTCTGAGAAGAACCCACGTCGAATTTGTGAACCTACTTGTAGTGTAGATGCTGCATTGTTGACTTCTATTGATGCATTATTACTTGCAGAGTACTCTATGTAGTTGTTGCCATTGCCTACTCCAGTATTCATGTCTAAACTACCACCGCTGAGTATCAAACTCCCGTCAAGGATGAGCCCAGTATCGTCTCCTTCTATTTTTAGTAGACCATTTTTGATTTCTAATCCACCCGATCCTGAGGATGCGTCTGGGTTTGATAGGTTGGGGAGGTTGAAATCTCCGGTAGAGGCATCTGTCAGTGTGATGTCGATACCCGAATCGTCTAAGATGAGCGTTCCATTCACTATTTCAATTGGTTGTTCACCGATTTCAGAGGGAAGTGGGAAGGTTACCGTATTGTTTACAGCGAAGCTGGACGTATTATCCGTGCCTTTGTTCATCACCATTCTGTACAAATTAGGAGTGACAGATGCTGATGAATTGTTAATTAAGGTTTTAGACTCACTGCCAGTAAACTCAAGTATAGCGTTGTTGTTTGTGCCCGTTCCATTGTATAGGTTCAAGGAAGAACTACCTGTTAACCCTGTTTCAATTTCAACATTTCCTGCTAGTAATATGGTGTGTCGATAGCTATTGAGGTTGTTGTTTTCTACAGTGAAGCTGGCTGCACCTGATCCATTTCCATTTTCAAGTTTCAAATCACTATCTAAAGTGATTGTAACCTCTCTGTCGTCACCGATTTCGACAGAACAGCCACTATTGTCTTGCCATGAGATTCTTAAATCACCTTGAATATGGGTGTCATGATTTAGCCTCCAATTTGAGCCACGGTCTATTCTTACATCTTGCTTGATGGTGATGGGGATGGACGTTTGAAGTACACGGTTCGTACCTCCTTCAGCTTCTATTCTTAGCCTTGGATACACCTCGACATTGCTCATCATGTTTACGGTGTTGTTGTTACTAGTTACTTGGTAAGTGAAACTACTATTTGGTTCATCAGACCAAGTCCCTAGATCGGTTTCTCCAGTAAACTGTGGAGAGTTAGCTGCTGTTACTTCAAGGTACAAGTCGCCTTCACCGGATACAAGTCCTAGGTTAAGGTCAGCATCATTTTTTGTGACCCAGAGTCTAGGAGGATAACCACCTGCAGAGGCATCGTATCTCAATTCGGCAATCTCTATGTCTACATTTGCATTGACCCAGTGGTTCTGGTTGGCATTGCCATAGCTTTGGATGACAGCTATGTCACCCGCCTGTGGGTAACCGTTATTACCGCCACCTGATCCATCCGCATTGTGTGTCCATTTGGTTTGGTCGTTCCAGTTTCTACGTGAATTAAGTTTTGTGTAGAAGATGTCTGGAGAGCCAATGAAACGAGCGGCATCACCTGCTGTGAAATTGGTGTTTGTCAAAGTGAATCCAGACCCATCACCATCAAATAAGATGGAATAGTCTGTATTTTCAAAAGCTGGGTTAGAGGGAGTTACTACAGTATGAGTTTCAGAACTTCTTGTATAATCTCCTCCGTCTTCTACTTTACCAGATACGTAGCTAGCTAAGTTTGCTCCAGCAGAAGGGTCGTCATCATTGTTTCCAAAAAATTGAACATAATCCAATGTTGGTGCTGCATCAAAACCTTCGGTGCGTATTCTCCAGTAGTAGGTTAAACCTTCTCCAGTAGAGATGTCTGTTGTTTTGAGTTCTCCTTGTACAGGGTTGATGGTAATATACGCCTCACCGTCTTCGCCTAGGTCTCCAATAGAGGATAGGCTGAGTAGGACAGGGGTGTATTTGGAAGAAGCATCGCCACTTGTCCCAATACCAAGGGGAAACAAGAAATCATCATCATCCAGAGCGTCTAAGGTTGCATTTCCATTGATGTTGTTTCCTACCGCACCGGCTGGATTTGCCACCTCAGTGATTCTTAAGGATAAACCTCCATCGGACGCTTTTCCATTGGTGATGATCATGTCTTCTACAGATAAACATCCAGCACAACTACTATAGTCGGCTTGGTTGGTACTAACTGCTAAATCTAATTCTTCAACGATCAGTTTATTAGAGCCAATGTTTAACCTACCGTATTGGTATTGAAGACGTTTGATGGTTACATCATTGTCTAAGGTGACTATGCCTGTTCCAGAATTTAATCGGAAGTTTCCGAAAACGGCTCCTGGCTCTGTATTGATAGTGAAGTCATTCGCTCTGAATTTAAGAAGAGCGTTGTTTGGTGTTACTCCTGATTCGAACACTCCCAAAGTACTGGCATTATATACATCACCATAAAAACGCATACTTTGTATCCCTTGACTAAATGTCCCAGATTCAACTCTTATTGATCCTAGTTCGGGTATTCTGAAAGCATTTAAATTTCCGCTTACTTTATTTGGGGCAACCAGAGTAAGAACGGCATCCTCCTCTTTGTTGATCACTACGTTATGAAACAACTGCTCATTATTAGGTTCTCCATCATCTATTAGATTACTAACTACGAGCGAGCCACTGATACTAGAGTTGAAGGTTGTAGTATTCTGATGACTTGCTGGTACAGAAGCGTTACCTCCAGGTAAATCAATAGGCAATAGTCCAACCCCAAAATAATATTCTGCATTTTCACTTATGGTGAAATTCCTGCCTATGGTGACGTCTTGTCCCAAGTGATCAAATCTCACTGGATTGGTACCGTCCCCAATGGTGAGGTCGTTGAGCACGACAAGTGGCTGAGCTTGCATGATGACATCTGCTCCTGAGCCGTCCCCTGATTGTCCTCCAGCTAGGAAAACGATATTGTCGTCGGTAGTTTTGACGTTGACGGTGGTGTTGCCGTCGGCATCATTGATGGCACCACCTCCTGAGTTGGTCATGATGACATCATAGAATGGGGCTTTGGATACTACCTTGAAAGGAACGGTATTGTCCATATTCATGATGACCGTACCACCAGTTACTTCGATGTTTTGGGGCGCTGAGTTGATGAATATACCGCCTCCGAGATCGTCAGTTGCATCCTCGTCATTGGCTGTGCCTGTAGAGCTGGTGGTATTGTAGTTGGATCTTTGGATTTCGAGTGTACCTCCCGACATTCTGAATACATTGGCTGCTTCGGGTAGACAGAAGACGAAATAGTCAGGTTGTGTGCCACCTCCGAATGTACCACTCGGGCCTGTGCCACTTCCTCCATTGACATATACATGTCCGCCACTTTGCGTATAGCTACCTATGTCGTCTGAGGCTTGTATAGATGTCCGGATTTGATTGGCATACAATGTTCCCCCAGTGACTTCTATGCCACCAGCATCACGGATGGTAATCCCACTCTGTACCAAAAATTCTGCTATCCCTGCCGAAATCTTGAACTGGCCGTAGGGCACGAGTGCCGAACCACTTGTTTTGATGATTTCTGCACCATCTACCCATAGTTGAGCGGAAGAAGAGATGGAGTAGTTGCCTCCTTGATTTAGCGTGAAGTTCACATTCGATCCCAATTTGGCCGTCCCTGTGACCAAGGCAAAGGCATTGTTGTTGGTGCCTCCATAGCTGAGGTCACTGTCAACGCTGTAGTTTGCTCTACCGTAGAGGTTGAAGTTGCCGTCTGCACTGGCTGTTATGCTCAAGGTATGTGCAGCCGATTCCTTGTCAATTTTGATTCGGTAGAAATTCGCGATAGCGTTGCAAGTCAGCAACTGATCTTTCTCCGTGTTGAGAAAGTTGAGGTCTACAATTCCGTCCGTGGCAGTACTTGTCAAGTTGGCAGAGGTACGTTGGGTGAAGTTTGCCGGGCCATTGATGGAGAAGTTTCCATAACTATTGAATTGGTGACGCTGATTGGCATCTCCTGTTGTGAGAGAGGCACTGGCTGCTATCGATACGTTGTTGACTACATCGATCGTTAGATTGGCATCAGAGAAGCTCACGTCTGTGTATGTCTCTCCGTTGTTTCTATGGATTTGCAATTGACCTTGTGTGAGGTTGAGGTTTCGTGTGAGATAGAGGTCTCTTTGCAAGATGACTAAATCTGTACTGTTGTCCATGTTAATAGTCAAGCTTCTAGAAACAGCACCATTTGGGTCTGTGATGATTCCTGTACTGAGATCTTGGTTTAGTAGGAAAGGTATACCCGTCGACGCTGTGTTAAGGGTGATCGTTCCTCCGAGTAGTTGATCAGCGAATGCTGAGTAATCACCTTCAGGTAGGTTCTCCAAAAAAGCACTGTTGTCTACATTAGGAGACCCTTGTAGAGATAAAGTCCCTGCGCCAGAGATTGTTGTGAAATTATTACCTGTGGAAGTTAAGAGGTTTAGTCTACCTGATGAGCGCAAAGCGAGCGATTGTACGCTTACATTGTCTAAGATTGTGGAGCCATCTTGTTGGTACATGGAGATCGTACGACCTGCTGTGATGATGACCTTGTCTGCAGACCCAGGTACTTCATTGTTAGGGTTGTCAAATAAGGGAGTAGTCGCTCCGTCTAGAGTCCAAGAGTTTGGGTCACCCCAAGCCCCTGTTTGAAAGGAATACCAGGTTTGTTGCACATCGCCCAAGGGGCTCAATGTATTGTCTTCTGTTGCTACGGTATAGAAGTCGTCTGTCAGCGTAACTCCTGAGAAGGAAATAGTATTATTGACATCATCGATAGATACGGTACCGCCTGCATCTGACCAGTTCCCCGAGTTGGCAGTAGATCGAGAGATGAGTTTATAGTTGGAGGCATTTGCCAACGCGACATCAGGTATCCCTGCTTCATCCAAGTTAAAAGTAATGTCTACTGTGAGCGGAGTACCTGTGTCCGTTTGGTCGATGTACCACACACGTTGCATTCTTGCAGGAGATGCACCTCCTATACCAGCTATGTCAGATTCCAGTAGGGCATTGTTTATGGTCTTGTGTCCTGCAAATACATAGTCGCCATCGTCCAATCCGCTGTTTGCAGTCAGCTGAAGCCCTTCACTAGTCGATGTAGAGAGCGCTGTAGCTCCTGTAGCTTTCCCTATACCAAAAACACCGTAGGTGTGCTCGGAGTTGACTTCTAGATCACCTGCATAGAAATCGTTGGCAGTGGCCAACCCATATCTTGCATTCAGATAGTTTTGTACGATGATATATTTTGTGTCGTCTAGTCTTTCGCTGAAGAGAAAAACTTCTGCTATTTCTCCGTCATAATAACTGCCTGAGCCTGAACTTCCTAATCTTGAAGGCCCATTTCCAGTTTCTCCGTCGTATGAGATGGTGTTGGCAGTAGTTTCTGAGTTGATGAGTTCATCATTGTTGTAGAGCCAAAAATCATTGGTTGATGGGTCAAAGCCCATTCTAGCCAGGTGAAAGTTGTTGACAGTAAAGATATTGTCTTGGGTAGGATCATTGTGAGAAGACTGTACATCAAATCCTCCTGCGCTATTTCGAACAAATACTTGTACATCATTTAGTTTGTTGTTGTCAGCAGGGGTACCGTCTCCACCGTTGGAAAGGAGTGTGAAAAAGGACGCATTCCCTGTTGTTCTAGGAAATTGCATGACATAGCCAGAGTTGGTAGAAGGTTGTTTGAAAATCACAAACACATCTCCAGTCTGGGTAGGGTCATCACCAGATAGTCCGAAAAAATCTTGTGTGCTAGCTCCTTGCATGTAACTATTGGACGAAGCAACAAAATCTACAGTGGGGTGTTCGTTGATATCCACAGCTGCAGTATTGAAGGAGGGTCTTCGGGTTGCGTTGGTTTGCGTCATGTCTCGCCCGTTTCCACTCCAGTCAGACCAGGTCTGTACTTTGTTGTCAATCGTAGAGATTCCTTGATCTGCTCTGAGCCATAGCTCGAGTGTCGAGCTGCCGTCGGTAGTTCCTAGTCCGGCAGGACCTGTTTGAGCGAGAAGGGAAGCGGTCGTAATGCACAAGATGGATGCGAGTAGAAACTGTTTCATATGGTGTGCTAAATGTATTGGGGTCATATTCTTTTTGACAAACTGTAATGCCTTGACAGGGTTGTTTTTATATTTTGGTTCCATCTAGTATTAGGTAGCTGCGACTAGCAGCAACTATTACGTTTATAGAAATAAATACTATACAGGGGATATTCAAGTGTTTGTATCAGTGTTTTACTTTTTAATCTAGAATTAAAAAATGAAGTGATACAGGTAGGGTGGGGTTGGCTTTGGGTATGTAGATTTGATACTTACCTTTGTGAAGGCAAGTGGAGATCGACATATTTTTAGATCGTAAGGATGTATCCATTCGGTCTTTTGTTTGTTGTCTAAAGTTAGGATTAAAGTGAGTTGAATCACTTTTAACCGCAAGTTTATTGAAAATACAATATATACTGCTGTATTATATAAGATAATTACGTACATACTGCTGATATATTTCACAGTGTCACTATTTTTTTGTTTTAAATTTCATGTACGTTTAGTTATTTAAATAGCCATATTTTTGAATGATAGACTTGGCATTATTATCGTTTCGCAAGTAGTCAAGAAAATCACGCGTGTTGTCATTGATAATCAAAGCAGACTGAGGGAGTGCTGGGGCAGTCTCAGAGGATAGCTCAATCCAACAACAGGCCACTTTGGATGACAGTTTGTTTTTAGATGATAGAGAAGTGAACGCAGCATCTACTGAATGGGTGTAGATATACTGGTTGACTATAGATATGTTTTGACCGTATATCAGTTTGTTTGATATATCATCTAGTACTTTTATTTGTGTTAGAT
This sequence comes from Reichenbachiella agariperforans, assembly GCF_900142205.1. Taxonomy (GTDB): domain Bacteria; phylum Bacteroidota; class Bacteroidia; order Cytophagales; family Cyclobacteriaceae; genus Reichenbachiella; species Reichenbachiella agariperforans. Next base: position 224,523 of record NZ_FRAA01000001.1, on the reverse strand, counting down.
ATTTCCTTGCCGCATTGCCAAAAGGAGCTAGGTCAGGTTGCGCTATACCAATATTTGTACATTCTGTACCAGCCAAATAATCATGTATTTGATCTGCGGGAATATCCTTTTTGGTGTATAAGATTAATTTATTGTAAGCAAAGATTACAGGTGCGGATACACCAAAACCTTCTTGATGTAATAGGGAGGTGTACTTTTGGTCGGCCGATAGAAAAATATCAAAAGGAGCCCCGTTTTTTATCTGGTTGGCGAGTGTGCCCGAACTGTTAGTGATGATTTCAAGGCTTTGTGGATGGGTAGCTTCAAACTTGGGTTTGATTTCTTCTAAGAAGTCTACCATGCTTGATGCAGCAGCAATTCGCAAGGATTGAGCGAAAGAACCTAAGCTCAGAATACTTAATACTATAGCCGCTGCAATCTGTTTCAAATACATAGATAGTTATGATAATCTGATGTTCAAAGGTGACGTGAATCGAAGTGTTATCCTATAAGTTATATGCTTAAATCTGAATTTGGGTTATTTCACTTAGTTATAAGGGTAAGGTCTAAGTAGTATCTTCCTTTTTAGCCTAAAATTAAAGTACTAACATTGTGGCGAATTAATCGCTTGAAAAATGGATACTAAAATAATACGAAGTGGGGCTATTATGGCTCTTTTGACGGTGGCTATAGGGGCATTCGGGGCGCATGGATTGAAGGGAGTATTGATGCAATATGATACCGTCGAAATATTCGAGACTGCGGTTCGCTATCAGGGCATGCATGCGATTGCTTTACTTGTTCTAGGGGTACTCACCATGCAGTATGAGACCAAGTGGCTGGTGCGATCGGCGTGGCTATTCGTGTTAGGGGTAGTGTTTTTTAGCGGATCGCTGTATGTGCTTAGTGTGACGGGGATTAAGTTTTTAGGAGCTGTAACGCCTATTGGAGGGGTGCTTATGATATTGGGCTGGCTAAGTTTGATTTTTAGCCTCAAAAGAAAAGAGGTATCTTAAATAATAAGATACCTCTTTTGAAATGATGCGATGAGCTCTATTACACGTCTACATTCGCATATTTAGCATTTTTCTCGATGAAATCACGACGTGGTGCTACTTCATCACCCATCAGTACAGAGAAGAGGTGATCTGCCTCTGCTGCCGAATCTACAGTTACTTGCTTCAAACTCCTGAATTCAGGATTCATAGTAGTCGTCCATAGTTGCTCTGGGTTCATCTCACCGAGACCTTTGTATCGTTGTACACCTACAGAGTCTTCTTTGCCATCTCCTGCTAATTCCATGGTTACTCTCGCACGGTCTTCTTCAGACCAAGCGTAGCGCTCTTTCTTTCCTTTTTTCAACAAGTAAAGAGGAGGGAGGGCGATATAGAGGTACCCATTGTCGATCAATGACCTCATGTACCTAAAGAAGAAGGTCAAGATCAACGTACGAATGTGACTACCGTCGATATCCGCATCCGTCATGATGATGATTTTGTGGTATCTGAGTTTTTCCATGTTCAGTGCCTTTGGGTCATCATCGGTACCGAATTTGACACCTAGTGCGGTGATCATGTTTTTGATCTCTTCATTGTCGTAGATTCTGTGCTCTTGGGCTTTTTCTACGTTGAGGATTTTACCTCTTAGCGGTAGGATCGCTTGGAATTTTCTATCACGCCCTTGTTTGGCTGATCCACCTGCAGAGTCTCCCTCTACGAGGTATAACTCACATTTGCTAGGGTCTCTTTCCGAACAATCGGCTAGTTTCCCAGGAAGTCCTGTGCCTGATAGTACGTTTTTACGCTGTACCATTTCACGTGCTTTTCTAGCGGCGTTTCTAGCTTGTGCGGCTAGGATTACCTTTTGCACGATCATTTTGGCTTCTTTCGGGTTTTCTTCTAGGAAGTTGTTGAGGATTTCGCTGACACTGGTGTCTACTGCGCCTACTGCGTCCGAGTTACCTAGTTTTGTTTTGGTCTGTCCTTCGAACTGAGGCTCAGCTACTTTGATCGAGATGATAGCGGTTAGCCCTTCTCTAAAGTCATCGCCAGTGATGTCGACTTTCACTTTGTCTAGCATGCCAGACTTGTCCGCGTAGGCTTTCAAAGTACGGGTCAGTGCTCGTCTAAAACCTGCGACGTGGGTACCTCCTTCGATGGTGTTGATGTTGTTGACGTAGGAGACTACATTTTCCGTATAGGAGGTGTTGTAGGTCAGGGCTACTTGCACTGGGATGTCTCCTTTTTCTCCCTCCATATAGATAGGTGTAGGGATTAGTTTTTCTCTAGAGCTATCTAGGTACTCGACGAACTCTACAAGCCCACCTTCTGAGTGAAATATTTCGCTTTTGAAGTTCCCATCCTCTTCGATTTCTCTTTCGTCCGTTAGGTTGACGGTGATTCCTGCATTGAGGAAGGACAACTCTCTGAGTCGTGTAGCGACTGTTTCGTATTTGTACTCACTGACGGTGAAAATACTCGTGTCAGGCCAGAACTGTACGTGCGTACCTGTGATGTCTGTCGTCCCGATTTCTTTTACGTCGTATTTTGGGATACCGATACCATATTCTTGTTGGTAGATTTTTCCCTTGCGGTGTACGGTCACTTCTAGTTTGGTAGAGAGTGCGTTGACACAGGATACACCGACACCATGCAGACCGCCTGATACTTTATAGGTGTCCTTGTCGAACTTACCTCCTGCGTGAAGGACAGTCATGACGACCTCTAGGGCTGATTTCTTTTCTTTTTCGTGGTAGTCGGTAGGGATGCCTCGTCCATTGTCAGTGACGAGGATAGAGTTGTCTGGTTTGATGGTGACGTTGATGGTGTCACAGTGTCCTGCGAGTGCTTCATCGATAGAGTTGTCTACTACCTCCCAGATCATGTGGTGAAGCCCTTTGATTCCGACATCACCGATGTACATGGCAGGTCGTTTTCTTACTGCTTCTAGTCCTTCGAGGACGGTAATATTACTTGCCGAGTAGTCTCCTTTAGGTGTTTTGTTTTCTTCGCTCATTTCCACTTTTTAAAATCCTACAAATCTACTAAAACTAAGTGCTTCGGTGGTCGGTTTTGAGGAGTTTTTTGGATCAAAATAAAGGGATATCATCAGGGCTTTGATAAATTGCAGCCTTTACTCCAAGTTCCAATCATAATTCGATTCTATGTCATTGATTCAAACCGATGTTTCTCTCAAACCTTACAATACTTTTGGGCTAGATGTGGTGGCGCAGTACTTCGCCGAGGTGACTACTGAGTCCGAACTAAAAGAAGCACTGGAATGGGCTAGGGAGACAGGAGTAGAGCCTTATGTCCTTGGCGGTGGCTCGAATATCTTGTTGACACAGGATGTGAAAACACTCGTGATCAAGAATGCCCTCAAGGGCGTGACGGTGCTGGAAGAAAGCGATACGGAGGTTCGAGTACAAGTCGCCAGTGGAGAGGTGTGGCACGCGTTTGTGCTGCACAGTATCGCACAAGGCTGGGGAGGGATAGAGAACCTGTCGCTGATCCCTGGGACTGTAGGTGCTGCGCCGATGCAGAATATCGGCGCGTATGGTGTAGAGATCAAAGACGTGTTCGGCTCACTGACCGCACTGGATAGAGCGCACTTAGAGACCAGAACCTTTGCCGCTGACGAATGTCAGTTCGGGTACCGTGAGAGTGTGTTCAAGAAGGAGTTGAAAGGCAAATACATCATCACCTCGGTGACTTTGGTGCTCTCCCGAAATGCCCAGCTCAATACGAGCTATGGCGCCATCAATGAGACCCTGACCGAGCGTGGGATTGCCAACCCGACGATACGTGACGTGAGTGATGCGGTCATAGCGATCCGTCAGTCCAAACTACCCGACCCAAAAGTGATCGGCAACTCAGGGAGCTTTTTTAAGAACCCGGTGATCGCTAGTGCGCAATATGAGCAACTCAAAGACCACTACGAAATCCCTGGCTACCCTCAGCCTGATGGGCAAGTGAAAGTCCCCGCAGGATGGCTCATCGAGCAAGCAGGCTGGAAGGGCAAGCGAATCGGTGCGATCGGTGTACATGACAAACAAGCCCTCGTACTCGTCAACCACGGAGGAGGTAGTGGGCAAGCCCTCTATGATCTAGCGATGGAGATCCAAGCCTCCGTCCAGTCCAAATTCGGGATCGAGATCCTACCTGAGGTCAACGTACTGTAGGTTTTTTTACAGCTTTTTTAGTACAAGCAAGGATTGCTTTGAGACAGGTCAAGGGGTACCAGCTTTTTGATGATCAGTCTTATCCCAACCAACCATTCTCCTTTTTTTACCCGAATTATGCTATTGTTTCATGCGGGTAAAATGCCTTAAATTCAAACACGTGTCTTTGACGCTCCAAACACGTGTCTTTGACGCTCCGAACACACGTGTTTGATGCTCCGAACACACGTGTTTGCGAGCCGGAACACACGTGTTTGATTTACCCCCTTCTAAATGCGTTTAAACGCACTTTTTTTGATGTGCAGAAGGGGGGAAGCCAGATGTTTTTCTTATTTTGTATCTGAAAATGAAATCGATACCCACCCAAACCACCTAGTGATGAAATCATACCTGTATTGCGCCGTGCTTGCTGTTGTACTCGCGTCCTGTATCGACACAGAAAGTCGGCTCCCTGAAGAAGAGGGAGCGAATGTTTTGATAGAAGAGCAGCTCCTGCAAAACAGCCAAAAAATGATAGAAGCCGCCAAGACCAAATCATTTGCAAAGATCAGTAATCTCTATGACAAAGAGGCCATGCTCATGGCAGAGTACAACCCGTTGATTACAACTAGGGACAATATAAAAGTATACTACGAAGAGATATTTGGTCGAGAAGATGTCAAAACATACACGAGAGCGCTGATCGATACGCTCGTTTTCGAGGACAGGGTCATCGAGATAGGTTTGTTTACCAAGGTGCTGGACAGTTCGGATGTGTATAGAGGCAAGTACTTCAACGTATGGAAACGAGACAGTGCCCAGCATTTGACCCTGCTGGCGGAGGCTTTTGGGTACCTGCATCAGGTAGAGGCCCCATCCCCATTAGTGGTGCATAGTGTCGCAAAAGCCGAGGTGGAAGCCATCACCATCCCATGGGAACTGGAAGCATACAACGCACTGAATGAAACCAATGTAATAGACCGAATCCCCGAAAAATCTGCGAACGCCTACTCGGTAGATGCCATGTATTTGCCCTTCGCAGATACTATACAGTCGGGCAGATCGGTTCTGGTGCAGCACTACCAAGACTACTATAGGCATCCTGCCAAAATAGACTCTATACAAGTGATTCCCTTTGCGGTCGATACAGTAGACAATGGGTATATCAGGTACGCAGGATTCTATGTGGACTGGTCTGTGCCGGGATTTTCGGGGAGTACTGCAGGGACTGGGATCTCATACTGGCGTAGGGAAGAAGATCGTTCCCTGCGTATCCATCGACAGATCGGCTTGCACATCCACCGAGAATAAACTCGTGGGGCAGAGCTTCGTCTAGGGAATTCCATGCCAAAAGGTGTTTTTTTCAACAGTATGGAGCAGTAGGAGACCGAGCCAGACTTCTCGTCGCTGTGCTCGCTCGAAGTGACGGAGGTATTGGTTAGTAGGTTTGAGAGGAGTGACTAGTTGTATGTAGGTCACCCCCTTCTGGTCTTAGGTTAAGCGCGAGCGATCCTAAGACCCAAAATGTAGAAGGGCGTTCGCCCGTTGTTGGGTTTTGCAGGGTGAGTAACTGCTGAACAGCTTGTAGTGGGGGGATTGTACCGATCTGCGTCCTCGTGCCTCGTCCTAGTCGGGCAATGACGGTACTTTTGGTTTGGTAGGCTTGGGTCTATATGCAAAGTGTTCAACCACTCTATTCTACCCGTCATAGCCTGGCGATAGACCAGGCTATCCCCATCGGCGAGCGGAGAAGTAGACTAATCAATCATTGAGCGGAGACAGATGCCTTTTGGCACTTGATCAGATAGAAGGGTTGGTTTTCGGAAATCTCTGTGATCTCAAATAGTCCCACTTTGTCAAATTCTCTATGGATTGATTCTTTGTCATAGAAGTATATCTTAGCCCCTTGGTGTAGTTCATATCTATCCTGACCAATGCGTGTGCCTTTGCCGTAGGTCGGGGCTTCTTTTGAAATCACCGTGAAAACCATATAGCCACCCTCTGATAGCTGGTGGTAGCAGTCTTGTACTAGCTTTTCTCTGTCCTTGCTGTCCAATAGATGGATCAAGGCATAGCAAAAGATTCCATCATATTGGGTGTTATCAAAAGGCATGTCGGACACACTGCCGTGATAGATGTTCATGGATGAGCCATAGTGCTTTTTAGCCATTTCGATGGCGGTTTTGGAGACTTCTATGCCCGTGACGTCTATCCCGCTGTTTTTGAATACTTGAGCATTTCGCCCATAGCCTATCCCTGGGATAAGGATGTTCTTAATGGCTTTGTTAATAAAAAAGTCTTTGGTTAATACTGCCGAATAGGAAGGCTCAAAGCCCCACATTTCCTGCTTTTCGATAAAATTCTCTTCCCAAAACTCAGTCATGGCTCTTGTCTTATTGGATCTGTCTAACAGCCTTATACATGAAATCCTCTAATAAGGTTGACCCAAATGGTTCATAAACTAATTCGTTTTCTTCAGCCTTTGTTTGAGTTTTTCCTCTGCACGGAGTTTGATCTGTAGGCCATTGAGGAAGTTGCGCAGGAACTGATCCTGACACGAGCGGTACTGGGGTTGTTTGGGATTGCGAAAGAATGCACTGAGTTCGTGCCTGCTGATGGGCATATCCGCTAGTTCGTACAGCGCTAGGGTGGCCGCTTCGTCGAGGTTCATGGCGATGCGGAGCTTCCTAAAGATGATGTTGTTGTTGAGGCGAGTGGTGGTGACCGGTTTTGCACCTTCTTTTTTGCCTCTCTTGTCTGTGATCAAGCCATCTAGGAAGTTGGACAAGTCACGGTCGGGTAGTTCTACGAACCCGGGTTCTTCATTCTTGGTGAGCCAGGCTTTTACCTGCGCTCTGGTCACTACCTGCTCGTTTAGTCCAAAAATGGCGACCATTTGCGCATCATTGAGGTCTAGGGCATAGCGTACTCTACGCAGGATATCGTTATTTGTCATGTTTTACTTTATATCTATCGATCAAAACTGGATACTCAAACCAAAGTAGGGAGAAATATACTGTGTGGTCTCGTACCCATTCTCTGTAGGTGTAAAGGTATAGAAGTAATCGACACCTGCCACGATAAAGCGGTTGAGATGATAGACGAATCGTACTTTGGCCAGTGACCTTTCGTCTAAGGTAAAGGCGTCATTTAGTTCTGTCAGTCCTCCTTTGAAGTACTTGGCATGAATAGAGACTTTGTCAAACAAGCGGTCTACATCAGCGGTCAAAGTGACGACAGCTGGGGCCGCTTCGCCGATATGATCTGGGAGCAAAAGGCTCCCGCCAATGTTTACTTTCTGAAGGATATGGCCTGTGATGCTGCCATAGATGCCTTGCATTTTTTCGACTGAGGCGAGGGAGAGTAGTTTCCCATCCTTGTCTATCTCATAGGAGGTATCAAAGAACTGTGGAAGGTAGTAGTCCGAGTAGGAGAGTCGCTCGATTCGGAGGTCGGTACTCAACAAGTCCGCGATGAAGTGAAACCGGAAGTTGAAACCTGCACTGATACCCGATCCATCTGTGAACTCGTCTGAAGGCATGGTGAGCTCACCAGCAGTCTGTTGTGCATCGATCGAATCTAACAACGCCGGGGTGCTGACGTTGAGCTTCGAGTAGTTGGCAAATAGGTCGATCTGGATGAAAGGGACACGGAGGAGTGTCAGTCCTGCGTCTACATTGAATGCGCTGATACCATCCTTGGTGAAAGCATAGGTCGCGTTGGTGTCTCCAGTACCTAGCAGATGAGTCTGGTCATGATCGGATAGGTAGGTAGCTCCTATCTCCAAACTGCGAACTATAGGCACGAAAGTCCAACTGAGTGGTCTCACATAGGGTCTGACGGCAAAAAGGTTGAAAGAGCTAGGGTCAAAATCGCTATACATGCCTTCTATGCCGGCGAGCCCTTTGACGTTGATGTCATAGTGGAGTCCGATTTTACGCTTTTCGTAACTGATGCTGTTGGAGTAGTTGTTGACCAACCCCCCATATCCGATCATCGTGCCGGGGAGAGAGCCGACTTTGACGTAGACAGGGTCTACTTTTTGTTGTCCGTATCGGACGTAGCTCAGGAGTCTGAGTGCCCCGACACCATCTTCGTACATCTCCGTACGGATGCTCTGGTCATCAATCCCATAGAGAATAGGTACATCCAGACCCACGCCGACTTTGCCGAGGCTAAGCTCTGGAGCTAATACTAGCCCTGCATAGGATTTTCCATCGATGACGGTGTAGGTGAAGCCTCCGTTGATGGCAGAGCCATTGTTGACAGGGGGAAGCCCTGCACGGAAGTCTTCGGCAGGTTCTTTGTCCTTGTCTTTGTCCTTTCTTTCTTCGCGTTTGGCTGCTTTTTGCGCTTGTTTTGTAGAGTCTTGCGCTGCTTGCTGTGCTTCTAGTGCTGCGAGTTCTTCGGTAGTAGGGCCTTCTTCTAAAGTCGTGGAGTCTACAAATATGTAGCTGTCCTGCACTACAGTGTCTGTAGGGATGATGAGCTCTTCTGAGGCCAGGCTGTCCGCTACCGCTGTTTGAGAAAGGGAGTCTACGGTGATAGTTTCAGGTTTGACTTTGGTGGTGTCAGCTACCACAGCCGCTGCAGGTGCAACTTGCTCGGCAGTATTTGTTTCCTTGTTTTTTTTCTTCTTTTTCTTTTTGTCCTTTTTGGTATCCTCCCATAGATAGGAGTAGTCTGCGAATGGATCTTCTTCGGGAGTCTCTTGTGCGAAGGATAGAGTAGATAAGCTGATCAATACGATCAGTAGGGGTAATACTTTTCTCATAGCGACTGTTTAAATCAAAGTGGCTACTGCAGCTAGGCAATAAGCACCGACAATATTAACGAGAATGGGGCTGATTATTGTAGGCTTGCTTAGGAAATTGGGCTTAGTGTTCAGTATTCAATTATTAATCGACCTCAGGTTATTTGTCTAGTGGTAGTAGGATATACCGGAGAGGGATCATAGCCGCATAGAGCGGATATTATAGACCAACCCTATAGCCCAAGGTTACAGTTCCGTGACCAGTAGTTCGGTTCGCCGGTTCAGCTGATGGTCGTCTTCGCTACAGTCGTCTTGGCAATCCACGATGGGTTCTGATTCTCCCATACCTACAGGTACGAGTCTGTCCTCACGGATACCAGCATTGACCATGTAGTCGACTACTGATTTGGCTCTACGTTTGGAGAGGCGCATGTTGTAGTTTTCATTGCCTCGGGTATCGGTATGGGAGTGGAGTTCCGCTTTCATCGTAGGGTTGTCTTGCAACATTACGATGAGGTAGTTGAGCTGAAACTTAGAGGAGTCTCTTAATGTTGCCTTGTCAAAATCGTAGAGAATGTCTTTTAGTACCATAGATTTGCCGACCTGCATCGAGTCCAGCGGAACAGGCCAAAAGAGTTCGCCGTTCAGTTCGTTACCAGACAGGTAGGTGACTTGGTTGGTGAAGTAGTTTTGTTTGGCGGCTAGTACGGAGTATTCTACACCCGTATCTAATACATAGACGAAGGAGTCGTTTCGAACCTCTATCGGTGCTAGGTATTGGTTGTTTCGTGTGTCTACGACATTGATGGATGCATTGGATAGAACTTTATAGTTGGTAGAATCTGCCAAACTTGTAGAGTCATTTACTTGAGTGGTATCCACTGCGTAGACGTATGCGATCAGTTTGTCGTCATTCTTTTTGGTGTATTCGTAGCTATAGATGACATCATTGAGTTCGTTGCGCCGGTTGGACACGAAGTAGCCTTCTTTGCCTGTACGGGTGATCATCCCAAAATCATCCTTATTGGAATTGACGGGTGCGCCTACATTTTTGATGGGGCCAGGCGTATTTCCGTTGAGTATGGTTTTGTAGATATCCAGTCCACCCAGTCCAGGTCTGCCATTGGAGGCGAAATAAAGAACGTTTCCATTGAGAGATGGAAATACATCACGCTCAGTCGTGTTGATCTGAGGCCCCATGTTTTTGGGTTCTGACCATCCGTTAGCCGTTTTGTAGGTGATGTATAGGTCTGCGTGTCCATAGCCGTCGGGCTGATCTGAGGAGTATATCATGAAGGAACCGTCTTCTGCTACAGCAGGGTGAGCACTGTTGTAGTCGGGACTATTGTATGGAAAGGGCCTGATGTTTTGAATCTTGTCGTCCTCGATTTCTGCAAAGTAGATATTAAGAGACTCTACTTCACTTTTGCCTCTTACTGCTTTGTTTTTCTTCTCGACGGCATTTCTCGTCAGTGCAATCATAGACCCATTTTCAAAGGTACTGACAGGTCCTTCGTGGTATTTGCTGCTTGTCTTTTTGCTGAACAATACTGCTTTTTCAAACCCACCGTCAGGTCTCTTTTGTGTGAAGTAGATGTCAAAGTAGTTGGATCGGTTTTTCTTGGTTTTACTCCGAATGACGACTTTTTCATTCATGTCAGAGATGAACAGGAAGCCTTCCTTGTAGTATGCTGGTCCGAAATCGTTTCGATTGTTGTTTTTGGTCAGGTTGGCGATTTGATAATACTTCTGATCCTTGCTGAAATCATGTACATCTGCATAGGCACTGAGTCGAGCGAATTGTTCTGGGTTGGCATGATCTAATCCTTGATAGACTTCATACCAGTAGGATGCTTCGTCGTATTTTTTATTACTGGCCAGTGCCTCGATGTAGGCATAGAGTACTGCTGCTTTGAGTGAATCCGAGATCACCAGCTTAGATGAATCCATGGCACTCGCTACTTTGTTTAAATCCACATGAGACAGGTATTGACTAAACACAGGTTCTGCTGAGATATTATCGTTGATTTTGCGATAACTACGTGCCAACTTCAACATGGCCGACGTATTCGTGGAATCTTCCTCTAGCGCATATTTGTAATATTTGATGGCAGCAATGTAAGAGCCATTGGCCATTTCTACATCTCCTTTTTTCTCACTTTTCATCCCCGTATAGGTGATTTTGGCGTACTGAGCTTGCGTGACAAATACACTAAAGATTGAAAGAAATAGAACCAGACTATATTTAATCAATGGATTCATAGTTTAGAAATATCTAGGAGAGGTGACGTTGTTTTTCTTAAATTCTACGCGGTAGTTGAGCATGATCTCGTGTGTGCCCGAACTGACATTGCTGAGGTCGTTGAGGGTGTAGTCATAGGCATATCCGAACCTCAGGTCATCTGTCAGGTTTAGTTCTAGTAGAAATGCGATGCTTTCGTTAATGCGGTAGGATGCTCCGACCCAAATTACCTCGTCGATCAGCAAGTTGGCATTGATATCAAACTGCATGGGGGCACCTGATACATACTTGATTAATGCACTGGGTTTGATTTTGAAATGTGTTCCTAGGTCAAACAAGTAACCTCCTGTCAAGAACATGTGACGTTTGGCTTCTCCGCTTTTGTAGGTCAAGTTCGAGTCATCTATCTCGAAGGTATTGATGGTCGAGTTGAGAAGCGTCGGGAGGGAAAAACCTATGTAGTATCGATCCGAATAATAGTAAGCCCCTGTACCAATATTGGGTTTGAAAGGTTCTCTGACATTTTCACTCAGCGCCACATCATTGAGGTCAAAGACTGGGTTGAGTGAGGTGACATCTGATTTGAAACTCGAAAACCCAAGTTGTAGCCCCAGTGAGAGCGTGGCTTTTTCAAAATTGATTCGGTACGCCGCTGACACGAATGTTGAGAAGGTCTGTGATACGCCGATGTTGTCATTGTACACTTGCAGTCCCATGGCGATTTGATCTTTTTTGAGAGGTGCGTGCGCGGAGAACGTCTGCGTATTTGGTGCGCCATCTAGTCCCACCCATTGGTGGCGGGTGAGTGCTGTTAGGCTGAGTGTTTCATGACTCCCTGCATAGGCAGGGTTGAGCGCTAGGCCATTGAACATATACTGCGTGTACATGCCTTGCTGCTGCGCAAAGACAGCTCCAGACGCCATGATCATCAACAGGAATAAGGCTACTCGTAAAACGATATTTGATGGTTGCTTTCTCATTATCTTTTAATCACTACATAGCCCGACAATTGTTCATCTTCACCCTCGATCGTGAGGTAATAGAAATAGGTACCGTCAGGCAACTCCTTTCCATAAGGTACTAAACCAGTATTGGCAGTACCATTCCACACCACATTGACATTGTCATAGTCGGTGCCTTCATATACTTTCGTTCCCCACCTGTTGAATACCTGCACTTTGTTTCGTGCATAGAGTGGGTCATCGATGAGTGGTATTCTCCAGGTATCATTCGATCCATCGCCATTCGGGGTAAATACGTTTGGTATTACCAAAAGAGGTCCATCACAGTCGTCATACGCATCGAGGAAGTTAGGTATACCATCTCCATCACAGTCGCAGGTGAGTCCTGCTCCTGCATCACCTGTTTGGTCACACTCTTCGATATCAGGCGTGCCATCACCATCTTCATCATTAGATGAATCGAGGTAGTTAGGTTTGGTATCCTTATCTTCATCATCATCCTGAGGGTTTTGGTTGCCATTGACATCTTCCTCTCTAGTGGATAGCCCGTCACCATCATCGTCACTATCGAGATAGTTAGGGATGCCGTCAGCATCTGTGTCATCATTGGTAGGGTCACCATCAGCCTGTAACCATGTGACTCCATCGGTATCGAACCATTCGTAGCTGGCCAATTCTAGCCTACCAGTCGTGTTGATGTCTTCGTTGATGGTTAGTACCCAGTCACCATCATCGTCATTGTCGAGGTAGTTGACTAGTCCGTCTTGATCTGTGTCATCGTCTGTAGGGTTGCCATCTCCGTCTACATCTTCGATCATGGTCGGTACATTGTCTCCGTCATCGTCATTGTCTAGATAGTTGGGTATGCCATTTCCATCTGTATCATCATTGGTCGCGTTACCGTCTCCATCAGGGTCTTCAAGTAGGGTAGGGATGGTGTCGTTATCATCATCAGTATCTACATAGTCACGGACACCGTCTCCATCGGTATCTCGAGGATCACGAGACAGCGAGTTGGTGAATGTACCATCAGGCGTGTCATATACATCATCAATGCCATTGCCATCCAAATCCTGTCCGGAGGGAAGGATGTTGCCACTTTCGATCATATCGAGTACGCCATCATTGTCCGAATCGGTATCTAAATAGTCTGGCTGTCCATCTCCATCGCTATCGAGAGGGATCAAGACATTGTTGGTAGCATGTACACGACCACTGATGCCAAAATCCGTGTTTTTGTATTCGAAGAAATCAGCAATGCCATCATTGTCAGCGTCTTTGTCGAGGTAGTCTGGAGATCCGTCACCGTCTGTATCTATTGGGTTGGAGGGGTCTGAGCCTACTTCGATGATATCCAATATACCGTCATCATCAGAGTCGAGTAGTACTGCGGTGACTGAGATCGTAACCGTCGCATCATCACAAAGTGAGATCAGTGGTTTGGCTGGTGTGTCACAGACTTGGTATGTAAAGGTGTCGATACCATTGAAACCAGAGTTAGGCTGGTAGGTAAAGGAGCCATCTGTATTGAAAATCAACACACCGTCGGTTGGTTGTGAGGTAGCGGTATAGCTCATAGGGTCACCTTCTGGATCAGTGTCGTTGACAGAGACTCTACCTGCTACGAGGTTGGTACCGTTGGTATTGAAGGCATCATCCTGCGCGATAGGTGCATCGTTGATCGGGTTGACCGTGATGTTGATATCAGCAGCACTCGTTGCGAATAAGTCTCCATCAGAGCCATTCCATTCGAAACTCAAATCCCCACTGAAATTGGTAGCAGGAACGAATGTGAGGTTGGCTGCTTCGGCTATAGCATACTCTTGATCCACGAGTACAGTATCTGTATTCCACAATAGGAAGCCTTCTGTAGCGAGAGGAAGAGATTCGAAGCGTATAGTTTGCAGGGGTTCGTTTTCTTGATCAAAGAAACCATCTAGGAAATTGCTCTCTGCGAAAGTCAGTGTTACTTCTTCATCGGTAGATAAATCAATGTCTTCCACTTCAGGCGCATCTTCTACTTTGAGGATGTCGATTTTCATGGTATAGTTGTCGATACTCAGTTCGGTGTCTGTATCTCCAGAGTTGTCTTTAACCTTGAAGGTAAAGAAGTCAAATGGCTGACCGTTACCATCAAAGCTAGGTAGATATCTGAATAGGTTTCTATTTGGATAAGCTGTGCTAGTCACTACGTCTGATTGTGTGACGGGATTGGCCGAATAGAAAAGAGCACCCTTTACAGGTAGGCTCGTGATGACGACTCCTTGGAATGCATCGTTGTCTGGGTCTTCGAAGTAGAAATCGTTTTCGGTGAATACTGTTAAATTATCTTCTAGACCTGACACAGTAGCGTCTTGACTGATCGGATTACATCCCACATCTGCTAACACAGGTGTCATATTTACATCCGAAGCACAGTTGGTGTCATCATCTTTGTATGCAACTGATAGTACTTCGTAGTTGCCATCCTGCGTTAGGCTATTGGTAGTTAGTGCTGCTGTTCCAGTTGAACTAGTAGTGACTTCCTGTGTAGCCGTTGTACCATTGTTGTCATAGCTGATGGTATACTGCGTACTAGCTTCCAGTCCTGTGATTGTGAGTATCGGTGCATTGGCTCTACATATAGGACTTTCTATGTCTAGAGCGACATTGGAGACATCAGGTAGATTATTCACTGAAAATGAAGTAGAAGTGGATACTTGATCCTCGGTACAGCTTAGATCAGTGCTGTAGGTGATTTCAGTCAAGTTTACAGCGTAACTCCCAGTAGCCGTTAGCAAGGTTTGATCGATACTAAAAGTAGTCGTACCGCTATTTACTGTGATAGCCTGTGACTGAGAGGATGTACCATCAGGTCCTACAAGATTGTATTGGATCAAATAGCTGCCATCTGCTAGAGTTGTCGATGTACCAGTGACGGTTGCATCGACTCCTTCACACACATTGTCAATAGATATTTGGAAATCTTGAGGATGTGGTTTTTCTAAGACTTCCAAAGTCGCCTGAACATCCAGAGGTAGTCCACATTGTTGTCCGTCCGTGAACTTCAGGTTAGATAAAGAAATGGTTGTCAACCCTGGGTTTTGCACAAAGGTCTCTGGGAGGGTGACTTGCACATTGCCTGTGCCAGAGGTGACTTGACCCACGATCGCGCTTTCAGCTTTTGTATTGGCGCCATATAGCTCGTAAGTCAATTCGTAAGTGCCATCGACTAAGTTGCTCGTGAAGATTAGGTCTACAGGCTCGCCTTCACAAGTGTTTTGAGTGATCATCGCTAGGTTCGTGATGTTAGGTAGGTCTTCGATGATGAATTTATCAGCTATACTGAGGTTATTCATATTACAAGCGTTTCCTGTGCTATTGGCAACAGCTGTTATGGCGAAAGTCATTGCACCAGGTACAGGGATGTCATCAGTTGCTACCGTGAAGCTACCTGACCCGTCCGAAGCAATGGTCACGAGTTGTGTTCCTGCAGCGGCATTTGCTCCGTAAGTGACATAGGTAAAATTGTAGTTTCCTGCTGGTAGTGTGCTTGTGATATTGATTAAAGCATCTTGCCCTTCACAGATATTAGCCACTTGAATGACCATTTGGGAGATTATAGGGTTGGCTTCAACATCGAAAGAGGTTTGTGCCAGATTTGTACCTGTTGCTTCACAAGACTGCCCTGATTCGAATCGAATGGCAGTGACGGTGACGGTTGTAGTACCCGCATTGGTGAGTTGACTGGCAGGGATGTCAACATCCCCCGAACCATCTCCGCTGTTGATCGTGACTTCTCCTGAGTAGCTGCCAGTATTGGCACCAGTGAGCGTGTAATCAAAGAAGTAGTCTGCATCTACGAGAGAACTGGTGATGTCTACTTGCCCATTTTCTTCCAAACAGATGTTGTCTACGGTTAGATTTAGTCCTGTTTCGTTAGGTAGGTCTTCAATGATAAATGCGGAGGTGGCTGATAGTCCTGAAACTGAGCAGCCCATACCTAAGGTGAAGTCTATTTCCGTAACTGTAATACTGGTGTTACCAGAGCTGGTGAGTTTTCCGCTGAGGACATATAGATTTCCTTTGCCCTGCCCATTGATGATGACATTTTCTGTATTACCAGTGCTAACGTTGGCACCACTGATGTTGTAGGTGAATTCATAAACGCCAGCGGAGAGGTCACTTGACACCTGTACTGTTTCTCTTGAACCTAGACATATATTGCTAGTCGATAGGTTCAGATTAGAGGTTATAGGTGCATTGCGTGCATATAACGTAATTTCGTCCGAGTCCAAATCACATCCTGTAGTCGTAGATAGGTTCACATGGAAGTTTTGTTCATTCCATGCTGATGCATCACTAATTACCAAATCAGCAGTGTTAGCCCCCGTGAAATCCACACCGTCGCTCAGAGCCGTACTGCCTCTATACCATTGGTAGTCTATGCTGGTAGTCCCTTCATTGGTCGCTACGACGGATAGGGTAGCACCTGCATTACATGTGTACTGATCTTGCGGTTGTGTGGTGATTTCTAATTTGTCGACTTGTACAGTGGCCATGTCAGTCAGGGTCGTTTCACCACAACTAGCATTGTTACTATCTAGTATGTTTGGTGTGGCTTTGACGACATAAGTGATGGTAGCGTCTGGTCGATTGGTAAAGGTTTTGCTTGTCCCGTCACCAATAAAGATTTGACCGGCAATAGGAGTGCCGCTGTTATCATAGAGTTCATAGCGGACATCTGTTTCCGTATTCGCAACGGTGATGGTGACGAGATCCCCTGCGCATACATCCGTTGCATCAGCGGTCACCGTCAAGGCATCACTTGGGTTAGCTATCACCGTGGCATTAGAGAGGTCTGATATTTCCAAAGTATTGCCACAATAGGTAGGTGTAGTATCCAATATTGGTGTAGCGAGTATATTGAAAGCAACATCTGTAGTACCTACTGCAATACTGTTGAAGTTAAGTTTACCTCCATTACCTGTTTGTGCAGAACCTGTTGGGGTGTCAGTAGTGTTGTCTCTCAGTTGATAACTCACATTGTTTTGTGAGTTGGTCATCGTGATATTGACTGTATTGTCATCCTCGCAGAATAGCGGATCAGAGAGGATCTGACTAGATATGCTAGGGTCTGGTACGATTAAGAAGGATGCAGATACAGTACCAACTGCTGTGTTGCAAGCTAGTGCATTATCGACAGCTACGTCAGTTATTGTGACGACTGTTGTTCCATTGGTGCCTAAGTTGGCACTAAGTATATCAAATGACCCATCACCTGACCCGTCTATTGTCGCTATGGAAGATAGTGATGCAGTGTTGGCACTTGTCAAATCATAAGAAACGGTATATGTACCAGCGGCTAAACTGCTACCTGAAATATTCACTTCTGCATCTGAACCTGGACAGATGTTATCTATGGTAATGTCGAATATCGTTAGGTCAGGATTAGCGGATACATTGAAGGTGGATTGTACGCCAGGATCATCGGCACATGTACCCCCTAAGCTGATTTCGGTGAAATCAATAGTGTATTCGTCTACATCTGCTATCAATGATGCATCTACAATGAAGTCTCCCGTTCCAGCATCGCCAGAAGCAAGTGTAACAGTAGTGTTATAAGTGGCAGGTGTGCCTGATGAAGTAGGCGTGATGGTGTATTCTAAGCTGTACGTTCCATCCAATAGATTGCTGGCCGTTAGAGATACAGTGGCATCTTGTCCTTGACAAACATCATCACTAGACAGAGTGATGCCTGATACATCTGGTGTAGACATTACAGTGAGTGTCACTTCATTCGAGTAGCTCTCACATTCAGCAGTAGTTACTTTTAACCTATATTGATTAGTAGTCAAACCAGTTACATTCGTGATGGTTAGTACCTGTGATGTCACATTTTGATAGACACCTGCCTCAGAGAGATCCGCATAGCCACCTCCGTTGTCTTCTTGCCACTGGTAGGTCGTTGTACCACTAGGGTTTGTGACTTGCGTCGTGAATTGAACTGGAGATCCATCACAGATCGTTGCGTCCATAGGTTGTACGTCAAATGTGATAGGCCCTTCTACGACTACAGCTGTACTGCTAGTGAGTAGTTCGGTATCACAAGTGGTTGATCCACCTACATAAGGCGTAGCGGTGACACGGTAATTTGTCGTGCTCGTAGGTGATTGGATAGGGAAGTTCTGCGACCCTGATACTCCTTGAATGACTGCTCCTGCTATATTGACTGCATTGGCTTGGAGCTGATAGGATACTGAAGCATCGGCATTGTCTAAGTTGACCGTTACATCTTCACCTGCACATATTTGAGCATCAGAAGTACTCACAGTGATGGTATTGGTCACTGGTACAGGTACTATGGTTATGTTCGTGCTAGAAAGCTCGACGCTGGTACAGGCTTGATTTGCTCCCAAGGCATAAGCTATAAGGTTATAAGTACCAGTAACCATGGGAGTAGGGGATAAGTCAAATATCAGTTCGCTCGCTATAGCATCTGTACTAGATAGCGAATCACTTACGCTGACTCCATCCGCATCGCGTTGGATATAGTAATTAAAGCCTGTTTGATAGTTGGTCAAAGTGATGCTGACGGATTCACCGATACATACTTGAGGTGAAGTTAGCGTTTCGCCAGATAATACTGGGTTTTCTAAGACGATAAAGTCTGTTTCATCTTCCGCTGTGACATTACATTGTTTGCCGGAGGCATAGCGTATGTTGGTTAATTCGAAATCGGTACTGCCACTATTGGTTAATTGATTTGCTGGGATGTAAGCCGTACCTGTTCTGCTACTCATCGTGAGAGTAGTAGTTTGATCGCTTGCCGTATTAGCCCCTGAGAGGTTATAAATGACTTGGTAATTGCCGTCTGCCAAACGACCATTGAACACGATTTCTCCATCCGAACCATAACAAATATCGGTACCGTCAATAGATAGGTTTTGCGTATTTGGATTTGCTTCTATTTCAAATGTAGAGGCGGCAGAGAGCCCGAATACACTACAAGCTTGGCCGGATTCATAATCTACTTTTGTGACTGTGACGACTGTAGTGCCTATGTCACTGATTTGCTCGCTAGGAACTGTGAAAGAACCTGACCCATTGCCGCTAGTTACCGAAACGATGGCTTCAGTAGGTCCAAAATAGTTGCTGCCAGTGATTGTGTAAGTGAATTGATAAGATTGGTCGGCGAGTTGGTTGCTCGTGAAATCTACCACCAAATCTTCTCCTGCACACACATCAGTGGTGGTGAGTGCTAGATCATCTGTGTCTGGCAATGCAGTAATACTTAACAGTGCTGCATCAGTATATAACTCACACTGCGCAGTGGTGATTTTAAGTCTGTAGTATCTCTGGTCAAGCCCTGTATTGTTGAGCACTTGCAGGGTTTGGGTATTTACACCAGCGTATACCGCACCATTTGATATATTGTTGAATGTCGTATTGTTAGCACTGGATTGCCATTGGTAATTTGGAGTTCCTCCATCACCCTGATTGTCTATATCTGTAGTGAAGGCTACTTTTTGACTCGAAGAGCAAATTGTTACATCGTCGGGCTGAGCATTGATGACGATAGGGCCATCGACTTGGATAGTCACCAAATCCAATAATTGGATACTGTTACAATTGTTGGCATCACTGTCTTGAGTGGTTGGAGTCGCTAGTACGGAGTAAACGGCTGATTTGGAAGGTACGCCTGCATAAGACTGATCTGTGCCATCACCGACCAATACAAATCCATCGACAGCTATGCCATTGGCACGGAGCTGATAACTCACGCCGACTTCTGTATCCTTGATTGTGATCGAAGCTTCATCTCCGAAGCATGCGATCGGCGTATCGCCTACTACTTCTAAGTCTGCGGTAGGTGTTGAAATCACCGTGACAGTAGCTAGATCCGCCAGTACTACGCCAGTACAGTTAGTAACCACAGATGAACTAGCGAACACACTGTAGTTGCTATTACTCGTAGGAGTGATGGTAAAGAATATATCACCACCGTTACCTTGAAGGGGCAAGCCTACATCGTCACCATCAGAATCTCTTAGTTGATAGCTGACATTGGTTTGTGAATTGTGCAAGGTTAGTTGTCCACTGTTTCCCTCACATACAGTTAAGTCATCTAGCGTCGGGGTAGCTCCATCAGGTGCACTGATTACGGTCAGTTGAGTATTGGCATTAACTGCTGTGGTCGCACATTGCTCATCAGTAACGTATTGTACTTTGGTGATAGAAATCACGGTTGCACCACTGCTACTCAAGCTGGTACTCGGGATGGTAAAAGTGTCTTCTCCACCAATCGTAGCTACATCTGCCGTAAGTCCAGTAGCGGTGTTAGCACCCGATAAATCGTAAGTGAAGGTGTAAGAGCCGTCCACGAGATTGCCAAATACATCCACTACTGCGTCATTACCAGCGCAGATATCATCTGCTACGACACTGAGTCCAGTCACATCTGGGAGTGGGAAGACAATGAAGTTATCTTCTGCGGTAGCTACCGAACCACAACCTTGCCCAGTACTGTAGTCAACTTGGGTGATAAAGAAGGAGTTGTTTCCATCGTTGGTGATCAAGTCGGCTGATACATTGAAATTCGCAGTTCCTCCTGTCACAGTTATATTTTCTACTGTTTCATCACTTACGGTGTTAGAGATTGTGATGTCATAGGTGAAGTCATAGATTCCGTCCGAAAGCCCAGTGACAGTTACTTCTGCTTCTTCTCCCAAACACAAGTCGTCGACCGATAAGGCAAACCCCGCCAAATCCGGTATCGTACCTAGATTGAGTTGGGCTGGGTCAGAATTTTCCTCACACGAACCGATACTGGCAATGAGTTGGTAGTAGTTGCCATCTAGTCCTGTCGTGTTTAGTATCGATAGGTTTTCTGTTTGTGTCCCAGTATATACCGCACCATCACTAAGGTCTGTATAAGTGACGTTGTCTGTACTGACTTGCCATTGTAATTCGGGTGCGCCACCGTCTCCGTTGTTAGAGACTTGGGATACAAAGGAAGTAGCTGTGCCAGAGCATAGGGTCTGGTCAGTAGGTTGCTGATCAAATGCGATCGGTCCTACTACTATAATTCCAATGGATTGGGACAACTGGATAGTCGCACAATCAGCCGAGAGAGAGTTTTGCGTACTAGGCGTAGCTTCTACTGTATAGACTGCGGAGGCTGCCGGTGTGTCTGTGAAAGTCAGCGGTGTGCCATCTCCAGAGATAGGTGTTCCTAGTGCTACACCATTCTTTTTGGCTTGATAGGTGACGTCATCTTCTGTAGCTATCGTGAAGGTGATTTCTTGCCCTTCGCATACCTCAGCGTCTGAAGCTGTAAAATCTACGCTGGCATCAGGGATAGGGATGACCACTGCATCTGCATTGTCGGACATGATCACAGTTTCACAACCTAAAACTAGGGTAGAGGTTGCAGCGACATAGAAGGTTGTATTGTTTACGATGGATATCGAAAAAGTAATATCCGAGCCCGTACCAGCTACAGGTAGTCCGACCAAAGAACCATCAGCTAAAGCCAATTGATAGGATACATTTAGCTCAGAATCACTGAGGATGATCTCTCCAGCATCACCAATACATATTACCGGATCGCTGACTGTTTTTTGGCTAGGGATAGGTGCGACAGTTGCTACGCCAGTATCTTCTAAGAGGTAATAGGGACAAAGACCACTATCGGCCGCATCATTGTCACGCGCGTATACTTCATATATAGTTGTCGTACTAGGAGCAGGAATGCCCGAAAAGGTAAGAATTCCTCCATTACCAGGAACATCTGCTTCAATGTAGCTAGCGGATCCTTGTTCTTTGATGCTATAGTTGACGTTGAGTTCTGAATCCGTAACGGTAAATATTAGGTCTGGAACAGATGCTGCTACAGTTACTTCTTCTTCGCAATACTCGAAATCATTGACGACTAGGGTGGCGTCAGTCTCGGGCGTAGGACGTACCGTCACAGTGGCTTGATCTGTGAGGACAAATTCCGCACATAAACCAGCATCACCAGTTAGGGTAGATTGTGCGACTACTTCGTAGACTTGGTCTGTAGTGGTACTGACAGTGAAACTGACCGTACCTCCTGTACCATTGACTTGCGTGGTAGTACCTGTAGCATCCGTGTCATCTTCTAGTCTGATGGTGTATAGTACATCTACCTCAGAGTTGTCCAAGTTGACAGTGGCATCATCTCCTTCGCAGATAGTAGGGTCACTTACGGTCAGGTCGATCGCTGGCGTTGGGATGATGGTGACTTTGGATTTATTGGTGAGTTCGATACCGTCGCATAGGGCGGGAGTTCCATCTGTGGAGGTCGAGGTAGCGAGTACGTTGTAAAGAGTCGTTACACTTGGTGCTGTGATGTTAAATGTCAAGTCTCCGTCAGTGCCTTCTTGTGCTGCACCTACATTAATATCTCCTAAGTCTTCACGAAGCTGGTAGCTTACGCCACTTACCGCATTAGAGACAATGATGTCGACTGTAGTAGGGAGTGTTTCTTCACAAATCGTAGGGTCGGATACTGCTAGACTATTGTCAGGAGTAGGGATGATGTCAAATGACCCAGTGGTGTTTAGAACTTTTCCACAAGCGCCATTTTGTACGGTAACTTGGTAGTTGAATGTGCCAGAACTAGGTAGTTCGCTAGATGGGATGGTGAGTAAGAGGTCAGTGCCGTCACCAGTGCCAGTAGCTACTACCTTGTTGCTCTGATCTGTGTTTTGGATTTCATAGGTATAGCCGTCTTCTGCTGATGCGATAGTGACTTGACCGTCGTTACCGTTACAGACATCTCCGAATTGTGTCACTATTAGATCTAAATCAGGTACAGCATTGATGTCTAGTGTATTGCTCGGGAAGTCGCGAACACATATCCCATTGGTGACTTGGATCACAAAATCAAATTGGGTCTCCCCATCAGGTAAGTCAGCTTCTGCGACTGTGATGTTGAGGTCACTGCCATTTCCAGTACCCGTACCGACGACTGCATCGCTCGTGTTGAGTACTTCATAGGTATAGCTAGATTCTGAATTTTGAATGGTAATTACAGCGTCTTCATCGTCACATACCGCTGGGGCAAGTACTGTGAGGTCAGTTTTGGGTGCTTGGGTGATGTTGATTTCTAAACTTTCACTAGTTACACTACATGTGCTCGTGCCTGTAGAGGTAGCTATTCGTCTAAAGTAGGTGGTACTAGTGAGAATACCAGGTGCATAACTCTCACTGGTCGCTCCACTTATATCAGAGAAATTGCTGTCATCCGAACTGCTTTGCCATTGGTAGGAGTAAGTGCCAGATCCTGCTCCACCTGCTACAGCAGTAGCGGTGAGTGTGCCTGGATCTGTGTCCGAGCATTCAGCAATATCTGGGTCAATTACATTTCCTGTTATTTCATCTTGGACGGTGATAGTAGCAGTGTTGGAGTATTCTTGTTCGCAAACCCCACTTTGAACGGATACACGGAAATAAGTAGTGCCAGTTAGGTCACTGTAAGTGTAACTGTCTGAAGTGATACCAAGGGAAGTAGCCGTACTAAAGTCTGCATTGGTATCCGACTCCCAATCCAAAATCTCTCCTCTGTAGGCTTCTAAGACCAGTCGGAAAGTATTGTTGCCATAACATTCGTTTTGATCCGAAGACAATATTCCAGATAAAGTGCTCGGATCAGTAACCACTGTGAACATGCCTGATACAGCTGTACAATTGAGAGACGTAGTGATGCGCTGATAGTATTTGGTCGTGGTAGCAGTAGGATTGCTAGCGGTGATCGTGTAGTCTTCTCCATCATTGATGCCAGGAGCATCAGACCAAGTACTTTGATTGGAACTGACTTGCCAGAGGTATTGATAAGCTATGCTTGTTTCACCTCCTGTTGGGGTATTAGCATCAAGTGTAGGCGTTTCTCCTGCGCATATCTCTGTACTAGTGCCAGGCGTGTCGTCACTCAGTGCGCCGACGATCTCGATAGATTGAGTGGTCGTGCCATCACAACCGAGTTCGGTAGTGAGTGTCAAAGAGACTTGATAAGTACCAGTAGAGGCGTAGCTGTGACTAGGGTTTTTATCGGTAGAGGTTGTCCCGTCACCAAAATCCCATAACCAGTCTGTAATCGCATAGCGATCATCGATTAATCCACCGTCCGTTTGCGTTTTGTCTTGAAATTGAATTGCTACATTTTGGCATGTTTCGTTTTGTACGGAGTTGGAGGTGAAAACAGGTTCTGTATCATGACTGATGATGAGTTCCGGTACTTCAGGTACGTATACGAAAGCACCACATGCATCTGGACTTGCTGGATCATCTGCGATGGTTAGCTTTGGTTTGAAAGTTCCAAAGGTCTCATATTGATGTGTGACGACTACTGGATTGCCACTATTTGGATTCATTGCATCTGTAAACTCTTCTTCATAAACAACTGTCCCGTCCCCGAAATCCAAACGCAGAGACTTGGTGTCGCTAAGGCCAGTTATGGTAAATGTCGCTTCGGGATATTGATTGTCATCCTCATTGATACACACTTGATCTAGTATATAGCTAAAATCGTCATACTGAGGGCCATCTACTGTCACTACTGCCGTCTCAGTGACGGTAATTTGACAACCACCAGCACTGACAGTCGTCAGTGTGACGTCATAGGTGCCAGGATAGATGTAGATAAAGGTAGGGTTTTGCTCTGTGGAGGTAGAATTGAATTGATCTCCGAAATCCCACAGCCAGGAAACAGCGTCTACGGACGTGTCTTCAAAAGTAACTTCTAATGGAGCACAGCCCGTCTCTGTGACAGCAGGAAAAGAAGCATTAGCCTCATAGATTTCAAGATCTTGTGTGGATATATCCATACATCCGTCCTCATTGGTGATGGTGAGGGTTATGGTTTTTGTACCGATTGTAGCATAGACCACTGATCCAGGGTTTTGACCAGAGAAAGTCGCTGGCGTAGCACCATCTCCGAAATCCCATTCCCAGTCGCTTATATTACTTAGTCCACTGGTGTTGGATTGATCAGTGATGGTAATGCTCTCAGTGATACATTTGTTTTCACTCCCTATACCGAAGTTTGCATTAGGGTTTGGAATGGCTATTTCATCTGTTTTAATCTCTGTATCTACACAGCCAGCATCATCGGTGACGGTCAAAGAGATCGTTTTTAATCCTGTAGTAGCGTAACTAACCTCTATCGGGTCTTGGTTGTCAGTACTGACTGTTGGAGGATTGGCTCCTTCATCAAAATCCCACTCCCAGCTTATATTTGTATTGCCATTGGCAGTACTGTTGCTGGTGAACGTGAGGCTTTCTTCTGGGTCTAAGCACTGAACATTGGGGTCGGCATTGTCCGAAACAATTGAGAAGTCCGTGATCGGACCACGGACATCAATATAGTCTGTTTGGGTAGCTACTTTTACAGGGCACCCATTGTTTTCATTCATGGATAATGTCACGGTCTTTAGTCCAGGAGAGGAATAAATAACAACAGGTGGGGTAGCGCCATCGTAAGTGGCCGGAGTAGCGTCAGCCCCAAAGTCCCAGCTATAACTAGGCGTAGCAGCTATGGAGACGGATCGGTTGACAAACTGCACTTCATCAGCGTCATAGCATACGATCAAGTCTGATGTAGTGAAGTTAGGGATCGCAAAAGTTACGGGTATGACAGATGAATAAGTGTCTATGCATCCACTGGTATTGTTTTTGACATAAAGGACAATGGTGTAGTTGCCTCTTTTGGTGAATTGGTGTGTCGTACTAGGGTCACTTCCAACGGTAAAGGCTGTGTTGTCTGGTCCAGGTTCTAGACTGCCATCTCCAAAATCCCAACGGTATTCATCTACTCCTTCACTCAAATTAGCACCATCTAGTGCCGTGAATACAATATCACTGGCAGCAAAGCATTGACCTAAATCTGGATACTCAAATCGTGCAACAGGATAAGTGATATTGATGACATCTGTAGCGACATTAGAAGGGCAACCATCACTAAAGGCAGTAAGTGATACTGTGTAACCTCCAGATGGTGATCCATCTTCCGTATCATCTGAGTAGGCATGAGAGGGGTTGTTAAGGCTGGGGTCTTCTAGCGGATTTCCACTGACGATAGTGCCGTCCCCAAAATCCCAAATTACACTATCAATAGGTTGTGTACCGATATCGTTGCGTGAGGAGGTACTGTTAAAGCTGATAGCTGTGTCTACACATTCTGTATTCTTGGAAGAAGTGAAAGTAGCAGTCGGAACATAGCCCCGTTCTACTGCATCTTGGTATACGATGGTGTTAGTACATCCATCGGAGGTTTCTATAGTTAGTGCTACGTCGAATTTACCTTCCTCATTAAAAGGGATGTCTTCTGCTAGAGGACTAGAACCTGTTTGGTCTATCGTTCCATCGTTCTGAAAGTCCCAACTATAACTCACTATAGTGTTACTGCCAGTAGGAAGTGTGTTCGTTGAGCCGCTTGCGTCGAAACTAGCAAGATCACCGACACAGCCATAGTGGCCTTCGGAGACTTCTATGGCAGGTTTAGGGAACTCTACTAGAATTGAGGAGAATATTCCTTGGTTTTGACATCCCTCAGCAGTTTGCACTTGTACTAGGATATCATATAGTCCTTCCGAAAGGTAAGAGTGTGTGACAGTACCTGTCGATGTACCTGTGTCAAAATCAGGTGTAGTGCCATCATAGTCAAAATCCCAGTAGTATTTAGTGCCAATGGTGTTAGTTGAGATAGTAATCTCTTCTCGATCACAGAGTTCCTCTTTGCTGACACTCACTACAGGCTCACCTATGTTATTTACTATGATTAGGTCTTCTTGTGCAGTTGTTTCTTGACAGCCATTGCTAAATGTGACAGTTAGAGCAACGGTGTATGGACTGCCTGTGTCGTCGCTGTAGGCGTATACAGGGTTGGGTTCTGATGCGGTATTGCCATCTCCGAAATCCCAATGATAGATGCCAGGAGTGCCTCCTAGTCCATCTGTAACAGTGCTGGTGAACTGAATGTCTTCTCCAACACATACTTCAGATTTGTCTGAGACGAAAACAGCAACATTGTTTTCAAAACTGAGTGTTTGATTACTTTCATTGCTACATGAACCAGGGCTATTTGTGACTTCTAGGCTAATGTCATAATCTTTTGCAGTGGGAAGAGTGATGATAGGGTTTTCATCTGTGCTTGTTTCTATTACAGTTGAGTTACTAAGGTCAGTGACAGTCCAGAGGAATAAGTTGATGCTGGAGGTGGGGTCTGTGGAGGAGTTGGTGAGCTGTACGTCCAACGGAAAGCTGCATCCTTCGTCATAACTATAGGTGAAACCTGATGTTGGTTCTGGATAAATACTAACTGCGTTGGGTAGTACGTAGGATGCTGTACACCCATTTGCATCAAGTACACCGACTACTACGTTGAAAGAACCATACCCACTATAGGTATAAGTAATGTCTCCATTGTTGCCCTCACTAGCATATAGCCTAATGGGATCTTTTGCATCCCCAAATGACCAGTCCCAAGCTACAATTTCTCCTCCATTTACTGGAGGAACTGCACCTGTGTAGTCGAACGAAACATCTAAAGTTGAACTGATACACCCTGAATCATCACCTCCATCAACTATGAATTCAGGTTCTGGCTTGGCATAGATAATAATTTCTTGTTGGCTTGATTCAGCCCCTCCATTGATCGTTAAGGTTACTGTGTAGTTTCCTGGTTCTAGATAGGTAGTTCCTGCGGTAGCACTAGTAGAGACTGGTTCTCCATTTCCGAAATCCCAGCTGTAATCAGTGATGTCTGTGTCGTCATCAACTGAGAAGTTGACTGATGTAGCCCCACAGCTTTCGTTATTTGATAAATCGGTTGTGAAATTTGCTGATTGTGCAAAAGAGGCTAGGCTGGTAAACAGAGCCAGAGTGCTGATGGTAAGGCGCTTTAACATCTAGGATTAGGTGATCAGTTTGGTTTGGAATACAGTAATTAATTTAAAAGTAGTATGAATATTTATAAAATGGTATTTATCAAATCTCTTTTATCAAAGACAAAGGAGGTGCTTTAACTCGAGTCTTTTTTATGTATTCATTTTCAGTTAGTTATGTATTGTTGGGGTGGTTAAATCTTTACGTTATAAAAAGGGCTTATGTCGTTTGATTGAAGAGTAATTAGCCATGAAGCTCTTCACATGAAACGAATCTCACAAAGTGGAATGAGTAAGTTGATTAATCAGTGCGATAGGGAATAATTTGATTAGTCTACCGTATGGTATAAAACGGTTGTCTATAATCTAGAAAAAACAACAATGACACACTAGGTTCAAAGTCTCCTATATTTAGAGCCAAAATACTCAGTTCTTCGGTTAAATTGCAACTATGAATATGGAGCAGAAAACAATCGATATCCCTAAGGTCTTTCACTGTGATTATACTGGAGGTCCATTTCAGAAGTGTATTCAGTGTGAGATGAAACTGTATGAAGGGGATGTTCCTTATTTGATCGAAAAGGCATTGAAGCCCTATGGAAGCTATGAAGCCTATTCTACGATATTTGAGTACGCTGTGTGTTTGGGCTGTGCAGACAGTATGAAGTCGATGTTGTCCAAGTCATCTTTGGCTAATCTGATGAACTATTTTCAACAGCACGTGGATTTCTATGCACATAGAGCGCATTTGGTGGCGCAGGAGGAATATGATCCTATGAAATGGATAGAAAAGTGTCTGGTGAGTAGAAGAGACGTTAATGAATTGGCTGAGTGTCAGATTTATGCTAGTTGCCAAGGTGACCAGTTGGTGTTTTCGGAGTTTCCATATATGATTTCTGGACCTGTACTTGATGAAGTAGTAGATCTATTATCAGCTGAAACGAAGGATGAGTTGGATAATTATAGAAAGGAAATAGTCGACGGTCCTTCTGAGTTTCAAGATTTGCTAAAGTCGGGTCCTAAAGTTTTTGTTTGATCGTGTGATAATAACCTGTTGGTTCTCTTCTCTTTGGGTTGAATTGAACTAGATGCCATTTTGATATACTGATGACTCTGCCTTGGGGTAGTTTATTCACATCAGCATACTGAGTGATATGGATTTTAGATATTTTTCGTCTTCTTTTAGATTTTCTATTTCATCGTTTTTTAATAGCTCTTCAATTTTCTGGATAGACTTGCTTAGTTCTTTGTTGAGTGATTTTAGAATATTCAAATCTCGCTGGAGATCATTTTTCTTATCTAGGTTAATTCCAATCTCAAAAACC
The DNA here is from genome assembly GCF_900142205.1 of Reichenbachiella agariperforans. Taxonomy (GTDB): domain Bacteria; phylum Bacteroidota; class Bacteroidia; order Cytophagales; family Cyclobacteriaceae; genus Reichenbachiella; species Reichenbachiella agariperforans. Next base: position 195,216 of record NZ_FRAA01000001.1, on the reverse strand, counting down.
ATACTGTACATGTTGGCGATGGGTCTACGTAGAAAGTGTGAGATGTTGAATTCTATTTGTTGTCGAGGGAAGCTTTTGTGAATAGGATGGATGAGATTAAACAAGGTTTTAATGGGAGTGCCAGTAGTGAATAAGTTTTTGATGGGGCTGTTTTCATGGTGTTTCATCTCAGTAAGTGTTTAGCATTGTGAGTATTGGAGACTCCTGTTTGGGTTATGTTGTTGCTGAGATTATTACAAGCATGATGCCAGTTTTAATTAGCTTTTGTCTCATTCGATCAATGAGGGGTGAACTTCGATGAATGATGATAAAATAGAGTTCAAGTCAGATAACCTTCTTTTTTACATCAAATCTTCTAACTTTAACTTGAATTAACACAATTAGAATGAAACAAACAATCAGTTACTATCTATTCATATTTAGCTTTCTATTGGTGTCGGGTGCTATGGCACAGACTACCAGTCTGGACGAAGCGTTTAAATCTGCCTATAAAAATGGCGTGAAAGCGTATAAAGCAGGAGACTACAAAGGTGCAGTCGATCAGTTTCAGGAAGCACTGAAGTATAGAAGCAGTCATGAGAACTCATGGTACTATGCGGGGATGGCTTTTGTCAATGATGGCAACCCAGAGCGTGCGATCTACTGTCTCAAGCGACTGGAAAATATCAACCCTGACTACAACCCGTGGGTCTATAGCTACATAGGTAATGCCTATTTAGATTTGGATGACTTGCGTAAAGCAGAGGATTATTATCAGAAATTTTATGATAACCTACCTAAAGATCCTAAGGGCGTTGCTACGCTACATTTAGCAAGGAATAGGATTGAGTATGCCAAAAGAAGTCCTGAGATTCGTGCGTCTAAAAATAGCGATGATCAGCCGCTTCCATTAGCGAATGTCAATAGTAGCCTGCACGATTATACACCGCAGGTCAACCCAACAGGAACGCGACTGTATTTTACGAGTGTTCGTCAGGGGGGATTTGATTATATCAAGGACAGTACTAGGTTGACGAACTATGGTGAAGATGTATACTACTCTAGCTATGAGAATGATGTATGGCAGAAGCCAGTGCTTATGCCAGAGCCTATCAATTCTATGTCAGATGATTTTGGGTCTTCATTTACAGGTGATGGACAAACCATGGTTTATGTACGATGTGGTACGGATGAGAGTATCGGAGGGTGCGACCTCTATATTGCGTATTTAGAGTCAGGTCAATGGTCAGAACCTAAAAATATGGGTAACGTCGTGAATAGCGGCGCGTGGGATTCTCAACCGACTATTAGTTCGGATGGTACACGAATCATATTCTCTTCTACCCGAGATGGTGGATATGGTGAGTCAGACTTGTATGTCACTTCTCTCAATCAGTACGGAGAGTGGGGGATTCCATCTAACCTAGGAAGTACGGTCAATACGCCGTTGAGTGACAAGAGTCCATATTTGGCCTCTGACGGTAAGTCGCTTTACTATGCGACAGAGGGACATCCTGGATATGGAGAATCAGATATTTTTTATAGCTTATTTGACAATGGTAAGTGGGGGGTTCCTATCAATGTAGGTGCACCTATTAATTCATCAGGTGATGATACCAACTTTAGTATCTCTGCTTCTGGTATGGGGTACTTTGCTTCGTCTCGTCTAGATGCGGCCAACTATGATATATTTGAGATGGAGTTGCCAGATCACCTGAAACCAAAACCGTCTATGGTAGTTCAGGGTATCGTGTCTAACGCGAACACGTCCGCTCCAATAGGCGCAGTGGTACTAGTGGAGGATATGGTCACAGGAGAGCTGATTGCGCTAAATAAGAGTAATGATGAAACAGGTGAATACTTGATCGTATTGCCAGCAGGTCGTAGCTATAGCGTATCGGCTACCAAGGATGGCTACTTCTTTTATTCTCAGAGCTTTGACCTACCAGATGACGCGAGTTATGCTGAGATCACCAAGGATATCTTGCTCGAACCTATTGAGAAAGGGACGAAAGTGGTCTTGAACAATATTTTCTTCGAGTCAGGTAGAGCAGAATTGAAACCGATCTCTTATGTCGAACTCAACAAGGCAGTACAGTTGCTCAAAGACAATGGCACTATGGTCATCGAGGTAGGTGGGTACACTGATAATGTTGGGTCTGATGAGCTGAACCTCAAACTGTCCCAAGCCAGAGCAGATGCAGTGGTAGCTTATATGGTGCTGGCAGGTGTAGAACAGGAGAGACTAAGATCCAAAGGATATGGTGAGTCCTCGCCGATAGAGGACAATGCTACAGAAGAGGGTAGAAAAGCCAATCGTCGGACAGAGTTTGTGATCGTAGAATTCTAAACGATAAAAATATTCTAAACTTAAGGACTGCCAATGACTTAACATTGGCAGTCCTTTTTGTTTCTGCGCTTTCTAAAGTGGATACTAAAGAGACTGGTTAGGTTATTAAAAGTTAAGCGAAATTACGTATTGTCAATGTGGTGAATGTTTGACTACATTTGACGATGTAACCTAATGCAGTTGTTTAGAGTTACAAAAAAGTAACTATTGGATCATTTTCTATTTGTGAGTAAAAATTCTATTTCATATCAAGTACAAATCATACTCATTGGGTTTTGTTGCCTTTTTATGGTCAAAACCGTCGTGCCGTATTTGACTACTAACGATGATCGTGTGGTGATTGAGAGTTCAGATTTAGAAGAAAAGGAAAGTGAAGAGAAAAGTGAGGAAGAAGTAAAAGAAAAGATTAAGCTGGATAAGTTACTCAACTGTAGCTTTATCCTACCCAATCAATATTTAAGCATTGATCAAGCGGAAGGTAGATATCTATTCTATCTATCACAGCATTTTCATACCGTGATCAGCCCACCTCCAGACGCCCAGTCTATAGGCTGATGTAGTCATATAAGCACCTGTTTATATTGATCAATTGATTTTTAACTTGCTTTGGATAGCAAAACAACCTTTTACTTTAATGAACCATTCAAAAAAGTCAGGATTTCTGGCACATATTGGCAGTGATTTACCCGCCAGTTTAGTTGTATTTTTAGTTGCAGTACCTTTATGTCTTGGGATAGCCTTGGCCTCTGGAGCTCCTTTGTTTGCGGGAGTCATAGCGGGTATCGTCGGCGGGATCGTCGTAGGGACGATCAGTGGATCGAGTCTGGGTGTCAGTGGTCCAGCTGCAGGTCTGGCTGTAATCGTACTCAACGCCATTACAGATCTAGGTAGTTTCGAAAATTTCCTCTTAGCAGTAGTGATTGCAGGTGTAATGCAGGTACTCTTAGGTATAGCCAAAGCTGGGGTGATTGGTTATTACTTACCATCCTCAGTTATCAAAGGGATGCTGTCGGGGATAGGTGTGATTATCATCCTAAAACAAATTCCTCATCTTGTAGGGTATGATTTGGATCCAGAAGGTGATTTGGACTTTTTTCAACCCGATGGTCACAACACCTTTAGTGAAATCCTTTATGCCCTAAATAACTTAACACCGGGCGCGGTTGTTATTGGTTTTTTAGGTTTAGCTATTTTGATACTCTGGGATAGACCTTTCATGAAGAACCTGAGCTTTACCAAATTCGTGAATGGACCATTAGTAGTAGTAGCGACGGGTATTGCGCTTAATGTGGTATTTGATGGAATCCCTTTCTTTTCGTTACACGGAGAACATGTCGTCAATATACCTGAGTCAAAGTCTTTTGATGAGTTTCTAGGTTTATTCACCACACCAAATTGGAGTATGATAGGCGAAAAGAAAATATATATTGTGGCTTTGACTATTGCGATTGTAGCGAGTTTGGAGACATTATTAAGTGTAGAGGCAGCGGATAAGATAGATCCAGATCGTCGAGTTACTCCTACGAACCGCGAGTTAATAGCACAAGGTATCGGTAATTCTATTTCTGGTTTGATTGGTGGGTTGCCAGTTACGCAAGTGATCGTAAGGAGTTCTGCTAATGTGCAGTCTGGTGGTAAAACCAAGCTGTCTGCGATCATGCATGGATTTTTTCTATTGATATGTGTCGTGGGGATACCGCATGTGTTGAACCTGATTCCGTTAGCGAGTTTGGCTGCAGTACTGTTGATCGTAGGGTATAAGCTTGTCAAGCCAGCGATGTTTAAGCAAATGTACAAGACGGGCAATGCGCAATTCTATTCCTATATAGTTACGATTCTAGGCTTGGTGTTTACGGATCTTTTGATTGGAATAGGTCTAGGGCTAGCGGTTGCGATTATGTTTATTCTTTGGAATAATTTCAAAACGCCTTATCATTTCAACCCGAATCAAGTGAAGCCTGGTGAGCCGATCAAGATTGTGCTTTCTGACAATGTGACTTTCCTCAACAAAGCGAGTTTTATCAAGACGTTTGGTATGATCCCTAACGATAGTGAATTGATCATAGACGCTACTAGAACGCAGGATATACATTGGGATGTCATGGAGGTGATCGATGATTTTAAGATTAGTAGCAAGACCAGAGGCATAGACTTGAAATTGGTAGGGTTCGAGACAGTGAACCTGACTGATGTCGAAGGAGAGCTGCAAGAGCGCCTAGAAGACGAGAAGTAAAATAGGAATGGCATCACATCGTTGCTTACAAAAAAGGTCTACTGAGATATCAGTAGACCTTTTTTGTGTTATGAGATGTAGCCAGCTTAGTAGTAGTGATTCTCATCTTCTGGGTCATACTCTTTACCTCTGAGAATATTGATTTCTTGGTTTTTACTCTGGGTTATCTTAACGGCTCCTATGAATAGCCCTACACCATTTTCTACATTGGTGACGGTGATAGGGAGAATCTCAGTGCTGTATAGCTGATAATAGTCAGCATAAATAGGTTCTGGGATGATGATTTCATAGTTGATTTCAACTGACATATGCCCATTCTCGAAATCCTCTTCACTTTGAGCAATGACAAAATTTGTATTGTTGATAACGAGCTGATCAAACCCATAATAATTTTCTCCCAAATAGTACTTGTCATAGTTATTATAGGTGAATAAGTCGCTTTGAAACCAAGATGGGATATGAACATTCCAGTCGCTATCAAACAAGGTAAGTTCCCGTGTAGAATATGAGGCAGCATAAGTAAAATCTGGCACTTGTGGTAGTGTCGATTGTACTCTTGCAGATCCTGCCCAAATCGTACTATCTATGTGGGTATATCCGTCAGATGCAGTATCGGAAGGGATGGTTTTGGTTAGCCTACTTTCGTCTAAGGTCACCGTGTCCGTTATGCTAGAGGTAATATTTTTCTCGTCAATAGTGGGTACGATGGCCGTAGCTTGAGCCGTTCGATTGTCATGTGTGACTATAATATTGAATACATCCCCTTGTGAAACAATTGCTTCTGAAACACCTTGATACAGCCCTTGGCCAATTTGTCGGGTAGGGATTGGCTTGCCGTTCCATGTTAACCTTACCTCTGCATTATCTAGCATAAAATCCGAACTATCCAGTAGAATCATGTCTTGACCTGGTAGGTTGACGCTTTGCCCAACTGTGATGGTTGGCAGTGATTCGCTAGCAAAAAATACAGCTTCAATATGCAACACTGAGGGCTGTTTAGAGTCGATGATTGCCTCGGACTGACAGCTCCATATAGTCCCTGCGAGAATGAATAGTGGAGCTATGGTTTTTCTTAGTCTTTCCATTTTTGATCTTTTCCTAATCCGATTCTTAAACTAATGACTGGCATGATAGGCATCTGACTGATGTATTTGTTCTTGGGGAAAGCCCTAAATTTACCGTTTGGTAGGGCTTCTAAAGATGTGCTCGGCATGATTGTCAGTACATTGAATTGATTGTATGCGTTGATGATGTTGAGGGAAACTTCTGTACGGTGTTTGAAGAATCTTCGATTTTTCCAAGTCAAATTGAGGTCGAGTCGATGATAGGCGGGTAACCTAAAGTTATTGTATGAGGTCGTGACTTGAATATCACCTGCTTGATCTCCGATTCCCAGCGGATCGGGGTTGTTTAGATAGTTTTGCGTCGAGAAGGTGAGGGGCTGCCCTGTTTTGTAATTGAATAATGCACCGAGACTCCAGTTTTTAGCAAAGTCCCAATTGACGAAGGCCTGTATGTCGTGCCGCTTGTCCACTCTCGACGGGAACGGGTTTCCGTGATTGATTTCCTCAAAGGTATTGTAGGCCCATGAGAGTGTGTAACCTAGCCATCCAGTGATGTCTCCTTTGGTTTTGTTGAGCATGAACTCTACGCCGTAGGCTTCTCCCGTTCCGCTAATCGTCTCTCTGGTGAACTCAGGGATCAAACCATTGGTGTCAAGTGCCTTTGACTGCTGCTCAATGCTAAAATTGAGTAGCCCTGTTTGTGTTTTGTAGTACCCTTCTATACTGAATAATCCCACTTTTGGGATTTGATAGCCAACGCCTACCGTGAAAGTCTTACCAAGGGCGGGAGGACGGTTGTCGTTACTCCAAAACCACCGGTCCGCGGGGATACGCATAAAGTCCAGGCTCAAACTCTGTAGGTATTGGGAGAAGTGCCCATAGCCAGCGCTAAACATGAGCGACTGGGTGAGCTGATAGTTGATGTTGAGACGTGGGAGTAAATGGCTGTAATGCCCATCTGAAAAATACTGATAGCGCAGGCCAGGATAGATGGATAGCTTTCCAATAGCGTAGGTAGCACTCAAATAGGTGCTGATTTCGTGGCTATTGGTGACCGCAGTATCACCGCTGATATTGTTCAGAATCAATTCAATGGTAGGATTTCCGTCTTTGTAGTCAGATTGGTTTCCATTGAAGCCATATTGTTGTTCCTTGTTGATCTTACTCTCGGTAAAGGAGTGGTAGAGCCATTGTGCGCCCGTTGAGATCGATAGCTGATCGGATAGAAAAAAGGTCAAGTCTTGTTGGGTACCATAGTCTGTGAAATCCTGCGTGAAATGCTGGTCAAACAATTCTCGTGTCACTATTTGGTTGCTTTCAGTCCTGTAGATGAAATTTTCATCATTATAGTAGTATTGATTGTCCGCTAGGTACCAACTGGTAAAGAAGTGAGAAGTAGATTTGATGTGTTCGTTCTCCTTTACTAGTTTGACTGATCCAGTGACGTTTCTCCAGCCATATTTGATATTGTTGTCAGAGGAGGTTGTTGCCCCATCTGGTAATTGGCTTTGTGAGTAGGGGTCATCATCAGGGGTGTAATAGTTGTTCGCTACCAGTTGATCATTGCCATAGAAGACCCCGGTTTCGATTCTAGTCTCTGGAGTGAATTTGTGAACTACCTTTAGATTAAAATCGAAAAAATTGTAGCGGTTTTTGTATTGGTCTGTAGGCGTTGATAAGATGGGGTCGGATATCCAAAATATAGGGTCAAGATAAGTGCGTCTACCGCTAACCAAGACCGAGGTTTTTTGATTGATGGGTTTGCCATAGGAGAAAGAGGCACTAATCGGGCTGATGGTGAGGTAGCCCGCGCCGTTTCTCGTATCTCCTTTTTGCAGTTCGATATCCAGAACACTGCTGAGGCGGCTACCATATTGCGCAGGGAAGATGCCTTTGGTCAATTCGACCCGATCGATCGCTTCGGTATTAAATGCACTAAACAAGCCAAACAAGTGCCAAGGGTTGTAGACGGGGACACCATCCAGCAGAATCAGGTTTTGATCATTGCGACCACCTCTGACAAAGAAACCACCTGTGAAATCCGTTTCTGTTTTGACTCCTGGTAGGTTTTGAATCATACGGATTAGATCAGGCTCTCCCAGCATTCTGGGGACATTGATCAGGTTCATCTCCGAGATATTGATGGTGCTGAGTTTGGCTTGTTGCATCTGCACGGATGTGATGGCGGATTCTTCTACTATTACGTCTTGTAGTTCCTGAGTGTCTGGAGTCATGACGAGGGTTAGGTCTTCACCAAGCGGAAATGCGATCTCTTGCTCCAGGGTGACATAGCCTAGGAAACTAACCCGACAGTGGTAGCTGCCGTCAGGGATGTCCTTGGTAGAGATGTGCCCAGAGATATTGCTAACACCTCCTTTCTCTAACTCTTTCAGATAGAGGGTTGCACCATAGAGCGGTGTTTGGTACGCATCGTTTTCGACGATATGTACACTGTGCTTTTTCTGTGCATGGGCAAATGTGCTTAGGCAGGAAAACAGTATTAGGGATAAAGTGGTTTTTAAATTCAATTTTCGATCAGTTAGGCGCTGAGACATTTCCAATATTGAGTGAGTAGAACCAGGTGTATCCTTCTTGAAAAGTCAATTCAATATTAATGCCTTGATAAATTTCTGTAGTAGGGTCATTGGTGAAGGAACTATTTATCGGTAGTTCTATGACAGTGGTATCAGACATTAGTGTGTTATCTAGATTGTTTTCATAATGTAAAGTGTCATAGTAGCGATCTTCGTCATGATAAAATTCATTGTTAGAATAATGGCTATAGTCATGATTAAAGACGATTACATTTTTTTCAACGATAACCCCATTTTGGACAACAAGCAGCGCCTTTAGTGTCTCCCCGAACTCTAGGTTATTATAGTAGTTGACAGGGCTTATATTCGACCAGGAAACCATAGGGACTTCAGACTTGTTTCTGATCTTTCCTAAGTTGATAATCTCACCCGAGGAACTGGAATGTCCACTAACGATATCAACATTTATTACATCGTATTGTTTCATTTGGGTTAGTGGGATATCCGCAGGTATGGGGAAAAGAAGTTGGTAGGTGTCACCTCTCTTTTTGCCTACAGGGTAGTAGGATTCAAAGTGCATAAGTTCACCGCGTTGTTGAGTGTATTGGTTCGTGTTATTCTCGTTTCTGATCAGGCTCATGTCAATATATTTGACTGAGGATACTTTTTGCTCTACCTCAAAAACAATAGTGTCTCCTGGGCTGTGTTTATAATAAAATCCATTGTAGGTATCTCCTAAGAAAAAGACTATGCTATCCTGAAAATAGTCGTCTGATTCGGTATTACATGAGACTAGGGTTGTAAATAAAGTTATGGCTGTAGCGAGCCTACAAATGCCTTGCAAAAGCAGAGGTTGGTTGGGGTTTTTCATTAAATATATATATATATTGAAAATTTAAAGTTACAGGTTTAGCTTTCTCAGGGCTGCTTTAAATCTCGAATGCTTCTGTAAGGATATATCAGGATTTTTAATATGTCATAAATATGACATATTAAAAAATAGGTAGAGGCTGAATTTTACAAAAAAAGTAGAAAGGTGGTTTGTTTTTTGTGAATTTTTGAAGGTATGCGTACAGCACTTTGTATAATTCTACAAAAGGGTTGTTTTGAGTAGTGATTTCTGAAAGTTGATCTTTTTTGAAAGAGTAATCTTGGTTGTGTCTGTATGGTTATCATATGGGGCTGTGGGTTAATTTTGATCTAGGAGCTTGAACTGTTCTATGGTTGTTTTGAGTTCTCCTGCTTTATCTCTACAGAATTGTGTTTTGCTCATGAATGTCTCCATGCCTGCAGAGAGTTGGGCGGCAGAACTAGCGATTTGTTCAGACCCTGCAGCACTTTCCTCAGCGATGATGATGACGTTCTCATTGCTGCTGACCATGAAGTTGATGTTGTGGCTTTGGTTCTGAGCTGTATCTAGGATCTCCTTGGAATTGATGGATGTCTCCTTGGATGCATCGGATAGTGTCTCAAAAGCCTTTGCTACTTCTACCGAAGCTTTGACCCCTGTCTTTACATTCTTGTTCATCATGACCATCAGGTCTTGCGCAGCAGTGGTGTCATTTTGTACCGCAGAGACTAGGTCTGATATCTCGTTGACTGATTTTCGGGCTCCTTCTGCTAGTTTTCGAATTTCTTCGGCGACTACTGCAAAGCCTCTGCCTGATTCACCAGCTTGTGCAGCTTCTATTGCAGCGTTCAATGCGAGGAGATTGGTCTGAGAAGCGATTTCTGTGATGATACCCAGTACTCGTTCGATCTCTTTGGACTGGTTGCTTAGTACGTCCATAGAATCTTTGACCTGTGTGGCAGACTGTGCCGCAGTATCTATGATTTTGATCAGTTCGTCTACTTTTTGTCTTCCTTTTGCACTGCTTTCTACGCCATTGGTCGCGGATAGATCGATTGCATGTGAGAGTTTTCCCATGTGGTCGATAGACCGTTTGATGTTTTCTATGGTACTGGATGATTCTTCGATTTTTAGGAGCTGATTTTGAGCCCCTTGATTCATCTCTCCGATAGCAGAGGATATTTCCCCATAAGACATGTTCATTTCACTACCATGGCCTAGGATGTCTGTGGTATAATCATTGACTACTTTACTGGTGCCTCGTACCTCTGTCATCATGAGATGCAGATTCGTGATGGCGTGGTTTAGGCTGTTTACCAGTGCTTTGAGGTCTCCTTTGGCTTCTCCGTTGTATTCGAATCTGAGATCCCCAGAGGCGAATGCGTCTACGATGCTTTTGATGTCCTTGATAGGGGTTTGGATACTTTGGAGGAGTTGGTTGATGGAGGCACTGATGTTTTTCCATGCGCCTTGCTTTTCGTTAATTTCTATGCGGTTGTTGAGGTCTCCTTCTAGTCCTGCACGGTTGACGACATGCTCGAATTCATCAACTGTTCTTTTTAGCTTAGACTGTAAGGTGATGAGTGACTTGCCTAATTCATCTTCGCTGCTGAGTATGGAGTATTCTGTGTCCAAATTACCTTCTTCGAGCGACTTGGCAAACGAGGAGGCTTTGTGGAGATTTTGGTCGAGCACGTGTAGATTGTATAAGGCCAGAGAGAGTTCGTCTTTGCCCGAATGGGGAGTTGTATGGTTGAGTTCGCCTCTTGATAGTGTCTGTACAATATCTAATATTCGCTTCAGAGGGTTGGATACCTTGCGGTCGTTGAAATAGACTGCCAAACCGATAATTACCAAGTTGATAGCAATTAACAGATATTGAATCAAATCAAGTGTGCTCTGTTTGTCTCGGCTTTCCGCAACGTAAGCTTGTACCAAAAGGTTGAATTGCTTGAGCATCGGGGTGGCATCATTAGCGATGGCATGGGCGGCACTACTGGTTTCGTTATTGTTAATATTGGTTTTTAACAGTTTGCTTGCATGTGTGTGGTAGCTCTTCCATAGTTTTTCGGTACGCTCCCAGCTCTCCATAGACTGGCGTGTGGTAGGAGGTAGGGTGTTGCCTTTTGGGTGACCAGGGGCTTGACCGCCTTCTTTGAGAATCGTTAGAGATTGATCACAGAGGGTCAGGCTACTGCGTAGGTTTTCAATAGCGCTGCGATCACCTTGCGCTACCAGCTGGCTATAAAATGCGATGCGCTGAGATAGCATACGTTGTCTGCCTGCTACATCGACAACTATCGTGTCATCAACTTGTAGCCCTCTAAAGTACGATATGGTAGCGTAGTTGATGAGAGATAAAAGTAAAAATAGGATAGGAATTAAACTGAGCTTTAACCCAATAGTAGGCCTTTTTAATATAGCTGAAATCGTTGAAAACATAGCGTTTACCCGTAATGTGCGTTGTGTCATTAGGTTTTATCAAAGAGCAACCTAATCGTCTTTTGTTCGAATGAAAGTAATCAGTCTTTGGGCAAAGCTGGTTAATGAGCACGCAAGATAGTACTGGGTAGTGTTTCAAAAAAGATTTTGAATAAATGTATTTTCATGTTTGCAACATCATTGCAGTTATTGTAGTTTTGCCACCATGCTAAAGTATTCAGCGCTTAAGAAACTACTAAAGGATCACCAATTGCGGGTGACGGACTGCCGGCTAGATGTGCTCCAATTGTTTAAATCTAGAGGACATGCCTTGACTTCTCGATATCTCGAGGATGAGTTGACAAGCTATGATCGTGTGACGCTCTTTCGTACTTTGAATTCTTTCATAGAGAAGGGTGTCGTACATAAAATTCCAGATGACTCAGGGATTGCACGCTATGGCATCTGTGGTCATTCATGTGCGCCTGCTGCACACCATCATGATCATGTGCATTTCAAATGTAGCAGTTGTGGTCATGTAGATTGCCTGTCGGATTACACCGTGCCTACGGTGACTATACCTGGTTATTTGATTCAGGAGTCAAATATGATCTTGAATGGTGTTTGTAAATCCTGCAATCAATAAATCTGTCTACATGAAATACATTTTTTGGCTCGCTTTAGGTTTGACCTTTACGCAAACCGTGTGGGCACAAGGTGATTTTAGGGGACGAGTTGTGGATGCTAAAAGTGGAGAAGGACTGCCTGGTGCTACAGTACAAATCCATGAACTGGAAGTAGGCATGATTACCGATGTGGATGGGAACTTTGCGTTTGCTCAAGTGCGGCGTGCCAATTATCATGTACATTTTAGCTACGTAGGTTACAAGGCAGTTTCGTTGTTGGTACGAGCAGATGAACTACCTAAACTATTGGTAGTGAAACTGGAAGAGACGTCTTTGGAACTCAGTGAATTGGTCGTGGAGTCTAATTATTACAAGACTGGCCCTAAAGAGCAGACACTATCTATGGAAATACTGGATACAGAATATCTATTAAAAAACAGAGAAGGTTCTTTCGTCAATTCACTAGAAAACCTACCAGGAGTGAGTACGATCAATACTGGGGTAGGGATAGCCAAACCGGTCATTCGAGGCATGAGTTTTAATCGCGTCATTGTCAATGATCATGGAATCAAACAAGAAGGGCAACAATGGGGCGGTGATCATGGGTTGGAGATAGATATGTTTGCGCCAGGTCGCGTAGAAGTGATCAAAGGGCCTAGTTCATTGATGTATGGTTCTGATGGGCTAGGCGGTGTGATCAATATTTTGCCACCACCTATTCCTCAGCAGGAAGGGGTAGAAGGTGCTTTTCAGATGATGTACAAGACCAACAATCACCTGGTCGGTACGTCGACTAATGTCAAAGGAAAGCACCGTGACTGGGTATATGGTTTACGATTTAGTACACAAGATTTTGGAGACTATCGTGTACCTGCAGAGTCTTTCAATTATAACGGTACGATTTACCCGATCTATGACGAGCATCTCAAGAATACCGCTGGAAGAGAACGTGACTTTAGTCTCATGACAGGTGTCAAAAAGAGCTGGGGTTATTCTACATTGACGATTAGCAATTTCAATCAGGAAGTCGGACTGTTTGCTGGAGCAGTGGGTATACCCAATGCTACATTGCTAGAGCCAGATGGTGACCGTCGTGATAGGGACAAACCACGGCAGGAGACCAACCACTTCAAGGTAATATCCAATACTAACGTGCTGTTGGGACAGAATTGGTTAGAGTTGGATCTGGGCTATCAGTACAACTTAAGGAAAGAGATTTCCAATCCTCATACGGGGCAAGTTGTGATAGGGGATGATGATTTGGCGCTGCGTTTGGCACTACAGACCTTTACGCTCAACGGACGATATTTTTTGCACAAGCGTCCTAATCATAGTAGAATATTCGGTGTGCAGGGGCAATACCAAATCAATCGAAAAGGTGGTTTTGAGCATTTGATTCCTGATTTTAAGTCTTCGTCTCTGGGAGCATATATCTATGAGGAGCATAGTTGGTATGATCAGTTGACCCTGACGGGAGGCCTGCGCCTAGACTATGCCAATCGTAACATTGACAGCTACCGACAGCCCATCTATGACACAAACCAAGATGTCGATCGATACTATGAGAGGAACGCTGCGATAGACAAGTCGTTTCTAAATTATTCGGCTTCTTTGGGGGTGTCCTACTATCCTACGATGCAGTTCAATGCGAAACTGAATGTAGGGACGAGTTACAAGGTGCCCACCGCCACAGAGATGAGTATCAACGGGATACATCATGGTACTTTTAGACATGAAATTGGAGATGAAAACTTAAGCTCTGAGAGAGGAATTCAAACAGATGTTAGTTTGAGCTATTTGCGATCTAATTTCAGCCTGGTTGTGACACCCTATGTGTCGTACTTCTTGGACTACATTTATTTAGCGCCTTCCGCATTGTTCTCCAATAATTTGGATCCAGATGCATTTTATGAGAGCACACAAGTGTACCAGTATAAACAGCATGATACTTTTTTTGCAGGAACGGAGCTGGCGGTAGAGTACCATCCGATCGATGCGTTGCATTGGAAGCTGGCAGCAGAATATATCTACAATTATAATCTGGATACCTATCTACCACTGCCGTTGACACCTCCACCGTCTTTGTATTCGGATATAGATTATGAGTGGGAGCTAGGTCAGTATATACTGAGTAGCATGAGTTTTGGACTTAATGGAAAATGGGTTTTGGATCAAAAGCGTGTAGATCGAAACGAGAGAAGTACAGAAGGGTACTTTACTATGGGGGCAAACTTAGGAGCGACTATTTCTTTGGGTTTTACAGAAGCAAACCTCTTTGTGAGCGCGAATAACCTATTGGATCAGAAATATTGGAATCATCTGAGTAGATATCGACTGTTGAATCTACCAGAGCAGGGACGAAATTTTACCGTTTCACTCCATGTCCCTATTGGAAGTAAATAATCACTAAACAAACATAAAATAATGAACAAGAAGCTATTATTTTCAATAATTGTATCAGCTGCATTAGTAGCCTGTGAGTCTGATGACAACACACCAGATGTGACTGCACCGGTGATAGAAGTAGAGGAGCCTGAGTCGGGTGAGCAATTTGCAGCTGGCGGTGAAATTCATGCGCACGGAGAGGTCTCAGATAATGAAGGTCTGGCAAGTTATAATATTACCATTCACGATGATTTTGATGATCATACGCATGGAAGAACATTGTCAGCATTTGCTTTTGACCAAAGTTATGTAGTAGAAGGAGCTACGGCAGAGATTGATGTAGAGATTGATATTGATGCTGATGCCACTGCTGGTCCATATCACTTCATAGTGCAAGCTATCGATGCGACGGGCAATTCCACTAGTTTTGCAGATGGGTCAGCGATAGAACGTCAGATTTGGATTACGAATGATCAGATGCCATTGGTGCATTTTCAGGATGCTACAGGAGAAGAAGTAGAGGAGTACGAGGCTGTTGTAGGCGAGACAATTCAGTTTTATGGATTGATCGAAGATCAGTCTGGGACTTTAGATCATGTAGATATCGAAGTAGGTCATGCGGAAGAGATCGAGGAACATGATCACGAACATGCCAGAGTTTTGGATGAAGCTATTTTTGATCAGGAGTTCGAAGTGGAAGGAGAGACTAGTGTTACGATACAGTCTTTATTAGCTGATGCTAATATAGTGATAACACAATCGGATCTGGATGAGTTGGAGGAGGGAGAGCATCTCTACCTAATGATAACGGCACTAGACGAGGATGGCAACAGTTCTTACCATCAGATTGCCATTCATTTCGATTGATTCGAAAGCAGCTGATTAGTGGCTTGTTGATACAAGCTAAAAACGCCTCATGTAAAGTTTCACTTTGACATGAGGCGTTTTATCTTAATAGACAGTATTCAATACTATTTTACTGGAGGCTGACTTGGTCTCACTTCTATTTTGGAAGGGAGAGTTCTAGGGTCTAATTTTAGCATGTCAACTACCATTTGTCCAAGGTCTTCGATCTGTATTTTCCAATGATCCTCTTCGTTAGGCGTGTGGTTGTTGAAGTAGGTAGCCACAGAGCCGGGCATGATCGTTGATACATTGATGCCTTCGTGACGGAGGTCTAGCATCATGGCTTGGGTGAAGCCTACCAGCCCAAACTTGCTCGCGTTGTAAGCAGAGCCTTTGGCGAAGAAGTTGGCGCCAGCCAAACTCGCAATGGTGAAGATGTATCCCTTCGTTTCTTTGAGTGCTGGAATAGACGCCCTGACGGTATTGAATACTCCCGTTAAATTAATATCCAACGTTTCGTTCCACTGCTCATCTGTCAATTCGGTGATTGACCCGAAGTGTCCTACACCTGCATTGGCGATGACTACATCGAGTTGAGCCATTTGGTTGGTCACCTGATCGGCTGCTGCACGCATGGCAGAGGCGTCACGTACATCTGCGACGATCCCTACTACATCGCCATATTCAGCCAATTTAGAGATTGCGTTGGTGATTCCTTCTTGCGTTCTGCCCGTGATGGCGACTTTCATGTTTGCTTTCAGCATCGCTTCGGCGATACCGTATCCTATTCCTTTGGTGCCTCCTGTGATGAGGGCTACTTTGTTTTCTATTGATCTCATAGAATGCTTTTAGATTGTAATACGTGTTAGTTCCTCGAAAGAGAAATGAGCGAAGGTTTACTTCTCGATCAGAAGTCGAGCCCAAGCCCACCTTTACAGACTTATATTTTTGTACAAGGTTGTCCTTAGTCTATAAAAATCTTCTCCAGTTATGATTTAGATCATTTTTTCTGGGCATCTACTGATCTATATTTGTTTCATGTCAAAACAAGATATTTCCACTCGATCCGACCTAGAGTTACTGGTCAATACATTCTATGGAAAAGTAAGGCAACACGAGATGTTGGGCCCGATATTTAATGGAGTGATTCAGGATTGGCCAGAGCATCTAGCCAAGCTGGCTGATTTTTGGGAAACCAACTTGTTTTATGTGCAGAAGTTTCAGGGTAACCCGATGCGGGCGCACCTAGAGGTTGATGAAAAATACGATCATTCGATCTCTCAAGATCATTTTGGACATTGGTTGCAACTGTGGTTCGAGACCTTGGACGCACTGTTCGAAGGAGAGAAGGCGATTCTTGCCAAAGAACGAGCACGAAACGTGGCACACATTACATTCATGCGCTTGTTTCAGGCGAGGCAAGCCCAATCCCCACAGTAACTATGAAAACAGCTGTCAATCAAGCCATCTGGACAGAATTGCTAGAATCTGACAAACCAGTGGTCAAAGTCATTGAGAAAAGTGAAAACCTCAGAATATTGGGGATAGGACTCAAGCAAGGAGTAATACTCACCGAGCATCAAACTCCCTACGTGACCAAGTTGGTCTTAGTCGAAGGGGAGGTAGAGTACGAGCAGGGAGAGACCAAATACTTGCTGCGTAAGTTTGATGAGTTAGATATTCCTGTCAATATCAAGCATCAAGTAACGAGTCTTTCGAATAGTTTGTTTGTTCTGATCCAAGAATTAGATGCAGGCGAGTAGCATAGCAAAAATTATAGAATTAGAGTTCTTGAGGTTTTTAGTATGCTTTTGCTCTGTAACGAATCAATAGAGAACCTCGTTTGTCAAATTCATTAAATCGAGAAGATTATTTTGTCAAAATTTCAATTATCACTTTAATCACCGCCATTATTCGAACTAAACCTCTAAAATAACAGACAATACCTTACCTTTGCGCTTCGATTTTGGGTGGTTATTATGACCATCCGATCGAATGACTTGATTTAATATTTTAAAAATTCATAATTATGGGCAAGACGTTGTTTGACAAAGTGTGGGATTCGCACGTAGTTAAAAAGATTGAAGGAGGACCAGACGTTGTGTTTATCGATAGACACATGGTACACGAAGTGACTAGTCCAGTTGCTTTTCTAGGGTTGAAAAATAGAGGTTTGAAGGTTTTACACCCTGAGAAAACTTTTGCAACAGCCGATCACAATACACCAACGATCAACCAACACCTGCCTGTAGAGGATCCTTTGTCAGCGAGCCAACTGCAAGCTTTGGAAACCAACGCCAAGGAGCACGGGATCTCTCACTGGGGTCTGGGACATGAGAAAAACGGTATTGTACACGTGGTAGGACCTGAGTATGGTATCACTCAGCCTGGTGCTACGATCGTATGTGGAGACTCGCATACTTCTACGCACGGTGCATTCGGTGCGATCGCTTTCGGTATCGGTACATCGGAGGTGGAGATGGTGCTCTCGTCGCAGTGTATCATGCAGCCTAAACCAAAGAAAATGAGAATCAACGTTAACGGTACGCTACAAAAAGGAGTGTCACCAAAAGACGTTGCCCTTTATATCATCTCTAAACTGACGACTTCTGGTGCTACAGGGTACTTCGTAGAATATGCTGGAGATGTGTTTGAAAACATGACCATGGAAGGTCGTATGACTGTATGTAACCTATCGATTGAGATGGGAGCACGTGGTGGTATGATTGCACCAGACGAAACTACCTTCGAATACGTCAAAGGCAGAGAGTTTACCCCATCAGGAGCTGCGTGGGACAAAGCCATGGCTTATTGGGAGACCTTGAAGACAGATGCAGACGCGTCGTTTGATCAAGAATACACCTACGATGCGAGTGATATAGAGCCGATGATTACCTATGGTACCAATCCAGGTATGGGTATGGGTATCAGCAAGAATATCCCGAATGCAGCGGACTTGGATGGCGGTGTGTCTACTTACGAAAAGTCACTGGGATACATGAATTTCAACCAAGGAGACTCGATGATCGGTAAGAAAATCGACTATGTATTCCTTGGTAGCTGTACCAACGGTAGAATCGAAGATTTTCGTGCATTTGCCGAACTCGTCAAAGGAAAGAAAAAGGCTGATCACGTGACGGCATGGTTGGTGCCAGGCTCACACAAGGTAGAGGCTGCCATCAAAGAAGAAGGGCTTTTGGATATCTTGACCGAAGCAGGTTTCGAATTGAGAGAGCCAGGCTGTTCGGCATGTCTCGCGATGAATGATGACAAAGTGCCAGCGGGTAAACTCGCCGTGAGTACGTCCAACCGTAACTTCGAAGGAAGACAAGGGCCAGGCTCTAGAACACTATTGGCCAGCCCACTAGTTGCCGCTGCTTCTGCTGTAAACGGCGTTGTGAGCGACCCGAGAGAGTTGATTGCTTAATTGGCTTTAATCTTAGCGCTATTCGCTTTACGCTGCAACTACATACAGTGAGAGATTATAGAAAGTATAAGGTATGGGAATTGGGTCATGAGTTGACTCTTGAAATTTACCGAGTTACTTTGGAGTTTCCTGCAGCTGAAAAGTTTGGAATAGTTAGTCAGATGCAAAGAGCGGCTTATTCAATTCCCATCCAACATAAGTGAAGGCTGTGGAAGAGATAGTGATAAAGAATTCGCTCGTTATTTGGTAATAGCCAAAGGGTCGGCATCTGAATTAGAATATTTTTTACTCTTGAGTAAAGATTTGAAATATTTGAATGAAAAGGATTATGATGCTCTTTTTGATATAGTCAATCAGGTCAAAAGGAGTTTGTATAACTTGATTAATAAGATAAAATAGGCGTTTAGCGATTTGCGTACAGCGAGTAGCCCGACACCCAAAGTAAATAAATATGGCATACGATAAATTCGAAATATTGACAAGTAGTGCAGTTCCATTGCCAATCGAAAATGTGGATACTGACCAAATTATTCCAGCGAGATTCTTGAAAGCGACCGAGCGTGTAGGGTTCGGTGATAACTTGTTCAGAGACTGGAGATACAATACGGACGGTAGTCCTAAGCAGGATTTCGTTCTCAACAACCCGACTTATTCAGGACAGATCCTAGTAGGTGGCAAGAACTTCGGTTCAGGATCGTCGAGAGAGCACGCGGCATGGTCGGTGTACGATTATGGATTCAGATGTGTGATCTCAAGTTTCTTTGCAGATATTTTCAAGGGCAACTGTTTGAATATCGGCGTGTTGCCTGTACAGGTGAGCGCGGAGTTTTTGGACAAAATATTCAAGGCCATCGAAGCAGATCCTAAAGCTGAGATCAAAGTGGACCTTCCTGCTCAAACAGTCACACTTGTGTCTACTGGCGAGTCAGAAAGCTTTGATATCAATAGTTACAAGAAGGGCAACATGCTCAATGGTTTTGATGATATCGATTATCTACAAAACATCAAAGGTGAGATCGTAGAGTTCGCCAAAGAACTGCCTTTATAATATTTTTGTCATTTCGACGAAGGAGAAATCTAAAGCAATAGGTGTTTTGGATTTCTCCTTTTGTCAAAATGAGTCGCTGCACTTGCGTATTGTTAGGTGCTTAATTTGTATCCATGTCTAGAAAAGTAGAAATTCTCGATACCACCCTACGTGATGGGGAGCAGACTTCTGGGGTGTCTTTCACCGAAGGGGAAAAGTTGCGCGTTGCACAAATGCTACTGGCCGAACTCAAGGTTGATAGGATAGAGGTGGCTTCTGCGCGGGTATCAGATGGGGAGTTTCGCTCGGCGAAGATGATTCTCGATTGGGCCAATGTCCATGGTTACGGCGAAGCAGTAGAAATATTAGGGTTTGTAGACGGAGATATCTCGCTACAGTGGATCAAGGATGTAGGGGGGCATGTGATTAATTTGCTATGCAAAGGTTCTCGAAAGCATTGCGAAAAGCAACTCAAGAAAACCCTAGAGGAGCATCTAGCAGATATCGCTAAGACGGTCTCGATCGCACAAGAGATGGGGATCAAAGTCAATGTATACTTGGAGGATTGGTCCAACGGTATGAAAGATTCTCCAGACTATGTACTCGAAATGGTACAGGGACTAGAGAAGATGGCGGTCAACCGTATCATGCTCCCAGATACTTTGGGGATGCTCAATCATATCCAGACAAGCGAGTACTGTGGCATCATGACCAAGAATTTTCCAGATATGAAGTTCGATTTTCATGCACACAACGATTATGACCTGTCGGTAGCCAATGTGTATTCTGCTTTAGAGTGTGGATTTACTGGTGTGCACACGACGCTCAATGGGCTCGGGGAGCGTGCTGGCAATGTGCCGCTATCGAGTGTGATCGGTATCGTCAAAGATCATCTCGGTTATGAGATGAAGGTGGATGAGTCTAAATTGTATCAGACCTGTAAGCTCGTAGAGTCTTTTTCGGGTATACGAATTCCAGCCAACAAGCCCTTGATCGGGGAGTTTGTGTTTACACAGACGAGTGGTATTCATGCCGATGGAGACAACAAGGACAACCTGTACCAAAACAGTATTAATCCTGAGCGGTTTGGACGGACATACTCATATGCCTTGGGTAAAATGTCTGGGAAAGCCAGTATCAAAAAGAACTTGGACGAACTCGGGATTCAATTGAGTCCGGAGGAAACCAAAAAAGTGACCGCTAAGATCATCGAACTGGGTGATAAGAAGGAGTCGATCTCCAAAGAAGATTTACCTTTCATCATCAAGGATGTACTGGGTACGCAGGTGGTAGACCCATCGATCCGTATCATGAACTACTCACTTTCCGTTGCGCAGGGTTTGAAATCCATGGCAACTCTGAGTATAGAGGTCAACGGCAAAGTGTATGAGAAGACAGCGGGTGGGGATGGACAGTATGACGCGTTCATGAATTCGCTGAACTTGATCTATCAGGAACTGAACAAAGAATTGCCCAAGTTGGTGGATTATGAAGTGCAGATTCCTCCAGGAGGTGAGACCGATGCTTTGGTGATCACCACGATCACTTGGCAGGGAGACAAGCGATTCAAAACCAAAGGTTTGGATTCGGATCAGACGGTCGCGGCGATCAAAGCGACCATCAAGATGTTGAATATCATAGAGAATAATATATAGTCGAGGGCGGATTTGTAACCTTGACCTTTACATATTGAATTTTAAACTAAGAATAAATGGAATTTAAAATTGGCGTATTGGCCGGTGACGGTATCGGGCCAGAGATCGTAGAGCAAGCGATCAAAGTAATGGATGCAGTAGCAACCAAGTTTGGTCATCAGTTCAACTATACAAAAGCACTCGTCGGTGCGATCGCGATTGATGAGACGGGCAACCCATACCCAGATGAGACGCACCAGGTATGTTTGGATTCTGATGCAGTGCTGTTCGGCGCGATCGGTGATCCTAAGTACGACAACAACCCTGCAGCGAAGGTGAGACCTGAGCAAGGATTGTTGGGGATGAGACAAAAGCTAGGACTATATGCCAATATCAGACCTGTAGCTACTTTCCCCTCATTGATCGACAAGTCTCCGTTGAAAAGAGATATTGTACAAGATGTAGATTTGGTCGTGATCAGAGAATTGACCGGGGGTATCTATTTTGGTGCTCGTGGTAGATCTGAGGATTTGACTTCAGCTTTTGATACATGTGTGTACACAGTAGAGGAAGTGGAGCGTATCTTGAAATTGGCCTATAGCTATGCTGGCAAGCGCAGCAAGAGAGTGACTGTAGTGGACAAGGCCAATGTATTGAGCTCGTCTAGACTTTGGAGAGAGGTCGCTCAGAGAGTTGAGAAAGAATATACAGATATTGAGACGGACTACATGCTCGTCGACAATGCGGCGATGCAGTTGATCCAGTGGCCAAAGAAATTTGATGTCATGGTGACCGAAAATATGTTCGGAGACATCCTGTCGGACGAAGCATCAGTGATCACAGGTTCTATGGGTCTATTGCCCTCTGCATCTGTCGGTAGAGAGACTTCTGTTTTTGAGCCGATCCACGGGTCTTATCCTCAGGCTGCGGGCAAAGATATCGCTAACCCACTAGCGACTGTGCTTTCAGCGGCGATGTTGTTGGAGTCTTTGGATTTGCTAGAAGAAGCCCAAGCCGTAAGAGATGTAGTCAACAAATCACTCAATGAAGGTGTTGTCACTGAGGACATTTCTGGTGAAGGAAAAGCATACAAGACCTCAGAAGTAGGGGCTTGGTTGGCTGAGAATATTTAATATCCTGTTGATACAAAATTAAAGCCTTGGTTTTCAATGAAAGCCAAGGCTTTTTTTGTCTTGTACTGGGTTGGTTCTAAGTATTTATCTGGAATAGTTGATCCAACCCATGGTTATACCAATAATAGAACTACCTTTGTGTCAGAAATTAGTAATACCACTTCTAGTACAAGTAATTCTCGATACATTCCAGACATTTTCTTAGAAGCATTTGTTTTTTTCTTGCAGGGTCTAAATGTAGGCCATGTAGTAATTAGTATTCAACTAAAAATATTCTATGAGTAGATCTCAAAATAGCTTTATCAAGTTCCAAAAAGAAAAGAAGAAAAGGATTAAGAAGAAGGAAAAAGAGGAACGAAAGCTTGAGAGAAAGGAGAACAGCAAAGGAGGAAATTTAGACGAAATGTTGGCTTATGTAGATGAGTTTGGTAACATTTTGGAAGAACCGCCCGTAGAAGCTGTTGCTACTAAAGAAGAAGTACAAAAGTAAGTGCTAATGCACTTTTAGATTAGAATTAATAACAAATATAATAATGCAACAAGGAGTAATTAAATTTTTCAATGATTCCAAAGGATTTGGTTTCATTAAGTCTGACGAAGGTGGGAATGATATTTTTGTTCACACTTCAGGATTAGTTGACGAAGTAAGAGAAAACGACAAAGTAGAATTTGACGTAGAAGAAGGAAGAAGAGGATTGAACGCCGTTAACGTAAAAGTGATCGGTTAATCATACATGATATTTCGATTAAGTTGAAAGCGGGCTATATGTCCGCTTTTTTTTTGACAGTACTACCTGTATAACTGATCTTATGCTGCTTAACATGGATCGCTCCATATTTCTGGGGGAGCGATCGGGGATTACTTCGTGATTCAAGATTCATTGTTCGAAATTCATTATTGTTTTTCGAACCATCTCTTATAAGTCCTTGAGGTTAATTTGAATGATTGGGATAAAAATATCGAACCTGTCTACCGAGTTTATGCCCCAACTTTACAGACTGATCCTTTTTAGTTACTTAGTATTATAGTCGCGCTGGCCAAAGATTGTTGAGCCTACTCTGATTAAAGTACTGCCTTGGCTGACTGCCAGAGGGTAATCTCCACTCATTCCCATGGAGAGTTCTTTCAGCTCTAAGCGGTCGTGCGAGTAGTTTTGTTGGAGTTGATCTCGTAGAGATTTTAATCCTGAAAATTCTTTTATGATCTGTGCCTGATCTTCTGTGTGGGTTGCCATCCCCATGAGTCCGCAAATCTTGATATGCTGAAGTTCGTCCATGATGCCCGCGTCTAGCATGGTGGTTATTTCATCTGCGTCAAACCCAAACTTTGTGTCTTCCTCAGCGATGTGTACTTGAAGAAGGCAAGATAGAGTTCGGTCATTTTTTTTGCCTTGTTTATTGATTTCTTTTAGGAGTTTTTCTGTATCTACACCGTGTATAAGATGAACAAAAGGAGCAATGTACTTGACTTTGTTTCGCTGAAGATGGCCGATCATATGCCATTCTATATCTTTTGGTAGCGCTTCGTGTTTGTCTACTAACTCCTGTACTTTGTTCTCTCCAAAAGCTCTTTGACCCATCGCGTAAGCTTCTTCGATCGCTTCATTAGGCTTGGTTTTACTGACAGCAATGAGCCTTGCTGTACTGTCTGATAATTCTTCGTTTATTTCCCTAATTCTCTCTGCTATTTCAGATTTCATCCCTGCGTTGTTTCATGATTTCGTAATGGTGAATTAACAAAATAACCATTAACTTATGAAGACCAACGAATATAAATAGTTCTATGTTTGGAAAACTAATTATAGCATGATGCGGTTTTTTAACTATGGCATTTTTAGGTAAACTACTCAAGAAAGGAATTAAGCTCAGGGAGACTTTGGAGCAGGATTATACTTCTCCTTTGGATCTCCAAAAAAATGAGTTGCGTAAGCTGCTCATAACAGCAAAGGATACTTATTTTGGTCAGTATCATTATTTTAAAACTATCCTGAATGGATTTAAAGATCAGGATGAGCACCTGTTCTATCAATATTATAAGAGCAATGTGCCAATCTACTCTTATGAGACGATCAATGACGAGTGGTGGTCCAAAGGTAGACAAGGAATAAAGGGTGTGACTTGGCCAGGTAAGGTCAAGTATTATGCACTGAGTTCAGGGACTTCCTCCGCTTCCTCTAAATATATCCCAGTAACAACGGATATGATCAAGTCCATTCGTAAGACGAGTGTGCGTCAGCTCTTGTCTATTTCTAAGTATGATTTGGAACCAGAGTTCTTCGAGAAGGGGATTTTGATGGTAGGCGGCAGTACCGATCTCAAATTTAATGGACGCTATTTTGAAGGTGATTTGAGTGGAATTACTACTTCTCAGGTTCCGTTTTGGTTTCAGCATTTTTACAAACCAGGTAAGAAAATATCAGCAGCCCCTGATTGGAATCAGAAGCTGAATGAAATGGTGGAAAAAGCTGCGTCATGGGATATTGGAGTGGTGGTAGGTGTGCCTGCTTGGATACAGATTTTGATCGAAAAAATCATCGCTCACTACCAACTCGATAATATCCATGACATCTGGCCTAATTTGAAAATATTTGTACATGGTGGTGTTTCCTTCAAACCCTACAAAAAGGGGTTTGAAAAACTACTCGGCAAACCACTGATGTATTTGGAAACCTATTTGGCTTCTGAGGGTTTTGTGGCTTTTCAGGATGATCTGGCGCATGAGTCTATGAAGCTCGTGATGAACAATGGAATTTTTTACGAGTTCGTACCTTTTACTTCTGAGAATTTTGATGAGGATGGTCAGGTGAAGGCTGACGCATCTACCTACAAAATTGATGAGGTGGAATTGGATAAGGAGTATGCGCTCTTGATGAGTACCAATGCGGGTGCATGGCGTTACTTGATTGGTGACGTAGTGAAATTCACCAATTTAGCCGAAACCGAACTAATTATTACGGGTAGAACCAAGCATTTTTTGAGCCTTTGTGGCGAACACCTTTCTATGGACAATATGAATCGTGCGATGGAAATGACGGCTCAGCAGCTCAATATTGATGTTAAGGAATTTACAGTAGCGGGGGAGTCTCATGGGGGGTTATTTGCACATCATTGGTATGTGGGAACGGATCAGTCTATAGACGAAAGTCAACTCAAATCGGTGCTAGACCACCACCTAAAGGAACTCAACGATGACTATAAGGTGGAGAGAAGTGCTGCCCTCAAAGATATCTTTGTGACGGTGGTTTCTCCTCAGCAATTTTACCAATGGATGAAACAGAACGGCAAGGAAGGAGGGCAAAGTAAATTTCCACGTGTACTGAAATCCGAAAGATTAGAATCATGGCAGACGTTGTTAGAAAACGACGTAATTTAGCTCAAATTTAAAAAAAGACGATTTGCCTCCATATCTTATAGGACTATCTACAGGACTGATTTTGGCTGTTTCTACTGGCCCAGTTTTCCTTACTTTAATCCAAAAATCTATTGATCATGGTTACAAAAAAGCACTTTTTTTTGTGCTAGGTGTAGGTATAGCCGATACAGGGATTATAGCAGTGACTTGGTTTGGGATGACTAAGGTGACTGGTGATACTGCGAATCCATGGATGGTACTAGCAGGAGGTTTGCTGTTGATTAGTTTTGGTTTAGTGTTTCTGATCAAAAAGGAAAATTCCGAAGAGTTAGAGATAGAAACCCCCATCAAAAAGAAGAACTTTGCACATGTTGGTTTGTTAGGTCAGGGCTTTATGCTCGGCGCTATTAATCCAATTGTATGGGCGTTTTGGGCAGCTATGTCTAACTATGCGATTGTTACATTTACCAGTCCACGAGGAGAGTTGTTTTATTTTTTTGGGATATTAAGTACCGTATGGCTTACTGATTCTCTCAAGGCATACTATGCGGAAAAACTGAAGAAGTACCTGAGCCCTAAAGTGAAACGTTATCTTAGGATGACAATAGGGATTGTTTTGATTGCTTTTGGGTTGAAGTTGCTAATACAGGAAGGTATAGCCTATCTATAAATTACTGTTTTTTTAAGCCCTATTTTTTTGTCTCTTTCAGTTTCTGTAAATCCTGCATTTCATCTCGGAGGCGAGCGGCTTCCATGAAGTCTAAATCTTTGGCAGCCTTCTCCATGAGTTTTTTTGTACGTTCTATCATTTTTTCCAGACCTTTAGTATCCATGTATGCTACCACTGGGTCAGCCGCTATATCTGGAGATTCGTTCCCCGCATAGTATTTTCCTTTGGTATCTTTTTTAGAGTCTGCCACGGAGGTTTGTCCCATGATTGCTTCTTTGGACTTTTTCACTGTCGTTGGCGTAATGCCGTGTTCTGTGTTGTAGGCCACTTGGATTGCTCTTCTACGATTGGTTTCGTCTATGGCTACTTGCATAGAACCTGTGACTTTGTCTGCGTACATGATGACCATACCGTTTTCGTTACGTGCTGCTCTTCCTATGGTCTGTACCAGTGATCTTACATTTCGGAGAAATCCTTCTTTATCTGCATCGATAATAGCAACTAAAGATACCTCAGGGAGATCTAGCCCTTCTCTGAGTAAGTTGACGCCTACCAATACATCGAAAACACCTAGTCTAAGCTCGCGCAAAATCTCTACTCGGTCAAGTGTGTCTACTTCGGAGTGGATATAGCGTGTTTTAATATTTAAATCTTGAAAATATTTGGTCAGCTCTTCTGCCATGCGTTTGGTCAGCGTGGTGATTAGAATTCGCTCATCCTTTTTGATTCTTTCATCAATCTCTTCCAGCAAGTCATCGACTTGATTGGTACTAGGTCGTACCTCTATAATAGGATCCAATAGTCCTGTTGGGCGGATGACTTGTTCTACAACGACTCCTTCTGATTTGCGTAGTTCATAGTCACTAGGGGTGGCGCTGACATAGATGGTTTGATTGACCAAGCCTTCGAATTCATCGAAAGTCAGTGGTCTATTGTCCATCGCCGATGGAAGTCTGAATCCATGATCGACGAGATTGACTTTGCGAGAACGGTCACCACCCCACATGGCGCGAATCTGTGGTAGTGTAACGTGGCTTTCGTCTATGATCATCAAGAAGTCATCTGGGAAATAATCGAGCAGGCAGAAGGGGCGAGAACCTTTGGATCGTCTGTCGAAATAGCGAGAGTAATTTTCTACTCCAGAGCAGTAGCCGAGCTCACGCATCATCTCCATATCAAATTCAGTTCTTTCTTTGAGGCGTTTGGCTTCTAGAAAGCGGCCTTCTTCTTCGAAGTACTGCACCTGCGCCATCATGTCATCTTGAATTTCATTGATGGCTTGAAATAGCGTGTCTTTGCCTGTAACGAAGAGGTTCGCAGGGAAAATACTCACGATGGATTCTTCTGATAGTTTTTTTCCTGAATAGGGGTCTATCCTCTGAATCGCTTCTATTTCATCTCCCCAAAATATGATGCGATAGGCAAAATCACCGTAGGCAATGAATATGTCTACGGTATCGCCTTTGACTCGGAAATTACCACGTTTGAAGTCTGCTTCTGATCTGCTATATAGAATGTCGACAAATGCGAATAATAATTGATTTCTACTGATCTGCTGGCCAACTTCTAGCTTGATGACGTTTTTTCCAAACTCTTCAGGGTTTCCGATACCGTAGATACAGGATACCGAGGCTACTACGATCACATCCCTGCGACCTGTTAGTAGGGAAGATGTAGCGGCTAGGCGTAGTTTTTCGATTTCCTCGTTAATACTAAGGTCTTTTTCTATGTATAGGCCAGTTGTTGGGAGAAATGCCTCGGGCTGGTAGTAATCATAGTAACTGATGAAGTATTCTACGGCATTTTCGGGAAAGAACTGTTTTAGCTCTCCATATAGCTGGGCAGCTAGGGTTTTGTTGTGGCAGAGGACTAGGGCGGGTCTATTGGTCTGTTCGATGACGTTGGCCATGGTAAAGGTCTTTCCAGATCCTGTTACTCCTAATAGAACTTGGGATTGATCGCCTTTGTCAAGTCCTTCTTTGAGTTGTGCGATAGCTTTGGGTTGATCGCCAGTGGGAACGTATTCTGAGGTGATTTTGAAATCCATAGGATGCAATAATAATCATGTCCTGTGAGAAGACGAATAAAATGTAAACTCTGTGTTGTATTAGTTTGGATCTAAAAACCTATTGTCTACATTATTGACAAATCTGTTGGAGGGATGGGGAATAGTTGGAGTGTGTGATTTAATAGGATTTGTAACGCACAGTTTTGGTACGCTTACGGTTGGCGTGTTTTTGATGATTGTAACGTGAGAATATTCTGTTTTTTGGCTTAACTACTCTTATCGTCCTAGAAAATGGCTTGGGTGAGCAGGAGGGGAGTGCCAGGCATATCGTGATACAGATAGCGATAATTAATATTTTCTCAGGTTTATTTTTCATGGTTATAAAAAAAGCTTCCAAGAGAAGCTAATTAAATAGAGGAGTGGATACACTATTGTATTTTGTCCATGACTTCTTTTGGGAAGCTGATGTTGTACAAAGTATCAAGTGCATCAGTGAATAGTTTGAACTCTTCTTCTTGAAATAGCCGGTCATTGTTTGGATCTTCTAATTCATCTAATTCAAACCCTTTCTCTCGCAGTTGGGGCAAGACTTTGATAATGATCCTTTGCCATGCCAATGGGGTAATGTTTTTGTTACACCAGTTTTTTAATGTTATCACCTTTATCTTCATACACTCCTCCTCGTTTATGCGCTTACTCTGAATTAAACTTGGACTCCCATGATCATAATGTCATCGGTTTGTTTTTCATTACCAATCCAATCGTTTAATGTCTGTTCTAGGATGGCTTTTTGTTCATCCATAGGTTTATCTATATTTTTCTCCAATGCTTCGGTCAGTCTCGCTGCACTGAATTTTTTGTTGCTAGGGCCACCAAACTGATCGGGGAAACCATCCGAAAACATATAGAAAGAAGTATCTCCTTCTATATAATCTATTACATGCTTGGTGTGTTTTTTGTTAGGATCCGTATCACCTCCTAGTGATATTCTGTCACCTTTGACTGTTTCTATTTTTCCGTCTTTGGTGTAGAGTAGGTTTTGTTTAGCACCAGCGAAAAGAACCTGAGATTTGGCTCTATCTATTACTAGGATACTGGCGTCCATACCGTGATGGTTTTCTGTCTCTGCTTGGTTTAGTATCTCTACGATACCAATATTTAGGTTTTCTAGAATTTCATCTACATCAGTAATTTCATGCTCGTGTACGATTTGGTTGAGTAGTGACTCTCCAATCATACTCATCAGCGCACCTGCTACTCCATGTCCTGTACAGTCTACTGCTGCGATACATGTTAATGCATTGCCATCTTCGCCTTCTATTTCTGCTATCCAGTAGAAGTCACCACTTACAATATCCAGCGGTCTGAAGATGAGGAAGAAGTCAGATAATGCTTCTTTGATGAGTTCTGGAGATACTAGCATAGCATTCTGTATCGTCATGGCATACTTGATGCTATCCATGAGTCTTTTGTTGACCTCTGCTAGTTCTTTGGTTCTTTGATCTACTTTTTCTTCGAGACTTGAGTTGGCTTTTTCGAGTTCACGGATCAGGTTGATTTTGTCACTTTTTAGTTCGTAGGCTTCTAGGGCTTTATCGATGGTTAGTTTCATCTCGCCTTTATCCCATGGTTTGGTGATATATTTATATATACCGCATTTGTTGACTGCTTTGACGATGGCCTCAATGTCTGCAAAACCTGTCAAAATCATTCGGATAACATCTGGAAACTCAGGAAGTACGCGCTCTAGGAGTTCTGTCCCCGTCATTTCAGGCATTTTTTGATCGGTAATCAAGCACTGGATATCATTGGTGCGTAGCATTTCTATTGCTTCGTTCCCACCCAGAGCTGTGAGTACATTGTATTCTCTTTTGAATGCCATGCGGAAAATACGAAGATTACTTTCTTCGTCATCCACATAGAGAATCGTGTACTTGTCTCTATTTTTTGGGGCTTTTTGCTCTGCTACTAATTCTTGATTTGATTCCATTATTATTTCCTAATCAATTATGCTTGTTGAGATTGTGAGACTTTGTTTTGGCCTTTCTTTTCAGCCAGATGCTTTGGTAATAGGATGGAGAATTCTGTTCCTTTGCCCTCCTCACTATTGACATAGATGTTGCCTCCATGCTTTTCTATGATTCCAAAGGTAATAGACATTCCTAGTCCCGTCCCAATACCCACTGCTTTAGTCGTAAAGAAAGGTTCAAATATTCTTCTTTTGACTTGTTCTGACATACCAGCGCCATTGTCTTTGATCTTGATCATGATGTGCTGATCCTGGTTCTCAGTATATATCTGAATCTCCCCGTCTTTTCTTTCTTCTGGGATGGCCTGAATCGCATTACTGATGATATTCATAAACACTTGATTGAGCTGACCAGGGAAACAGTTGATTTCCTCTATATCGTCATCATAGTATTTCTTTAGATCAATGATGTTCTTGGTTTTATTTCGGAGTAGGGTGAGGGTGGCGTCCAGAGCGTCATTGACATTGGCTGGTTTCATCTCCTCTTCATCTAGTCTCGAGAAGACTCTTAGCCCTTTTACGATTTCTATAGTACGTACAGCTCCTTTTTTGATATCTGATACCAGTTCTTTAAGGTCTTCTAACAGGTCGTCATAAGAGTACTCTTCTTTGAGATCTTTGAGCTCTTCTAGTGTTTGTTTGTAGTCTGTTGTTTCTTCTAATTCTTCGTATTTATTTACGATAATCATGAGGTCATCCAGAGAGACTTTTAGGGTGTCAATACCATTGTATACAAAGTTGATCGGGTTGTTGATCTCATGGGCGATACCTGCGGTTAACTGACCTAGGGATGCCATTTTTTCAGACTGGACGAGTTGAGACTGAGTACTCTTTAGGTTGTTTAGGGTGTTTTTTAACTCCGTACTACTATCTTTCTCATGTTCTAGGGCTTGTTTGAGTTGGTTCTCCGTGATCATGAGTTTTTCGGTCGCTTCTAGTTGTTCTTCAGCGATATTTCTCATGCGTTCTTCAGAGTATTTTACTCTATCATACGCCTTTCTTAGTTCATCCTGTACGCGGATTAGTTTCTCATTGACCTCTATTTGTTTTCGTGAACTTTTGAGGATTTCTTGCTCTGAGAGTTTTAATTTTTTGTTGCGCTGCTCTAGGGCACGCTGTGAGAGAATTAGCTTTTCATTGGCTTCTAGTTGTTTCTCAGCACTGCGTCTGATTTGCTCTTCTGATTTTTGGAGTTTGGTGAAAGCCTGGTTTGCTGTCATGAAGTTTTTATAGGCAAGATTGACGGCAGGTCTGAATACGAAAGAGGCTTGCAACAATATCACCCCAATAATAATAGCCGTAATAATGTAGCCCATGGAAGATGAACCTGCTTTGTTGATATTGGCTTCTATTTCGTAGACATCAGCGATTTCATTTGCTTTTTCTGTGTATTTTTTTTGTTGGTCAATAATGTTATTTAAGGCTCGGTCGATGATTAAGTTTTTGTCTTGTGGGTCATCATCAAAACTAATGTTGGCGATTTCTTTGGCTGCATCTCTCACTTCTATAAAGGAAACGTCTGATTCCTCTAATAGTGAAATGACTTGGTCTGAGTTTTCTATTCTACTGATACCTAGCTCTGGATCACCTTGTTTTAGTGCTTTTTGTGTTTTTTCGAATTGTTCGATAGAGGCATTTAGTCTACGTCTAGCGATGATGAAGTTTCGCTCGCTCTTAAGTACTTTGTCTGTACTCATTAAGATCGAGTTTTTAGCAATGTCTTCACTATAGGTGGCTTGGCGCTGAGCTAGCTTGACTAGTCGTGCATCATTTTTATTAACACGGATTGTGTTCTGAACTAAAAATTGACCAAAGAATAGCCCTATGATTATAAGTATTATGGTCAGTACATAAGATCTAATCAGATTGTCCTTTTTCATTTTGGTGTATTTAGATTAGGGTGAATCATAGTAGTATTATTTTTCTGAGTAGGATAGACTACTATTCTCTCCTAAGTTGGTGTTGTCTTTGTTCAACGAACTTTTGCTTAAGATTTTCTTTTTAGTTTGCTTTAGAAAATAACTTTCCAGCATTCCTTCAAAGAATTTCAAAAACATTGCAATAATCAAGAGTATTAACAATCCCAAATATGGGATATCAATAGCGTCTTCAATAATAGGTCCGAGAAACTGCTCTTCTGAAACGAACAAAATAATAGCTAGTGCAAACATGATTCTGGAGGCTTTTTTACCTACAGTCATTTTATCAAGCTCGTTGATGGTGTCTTCCAATTCTACGTTCTTCTTCTGAATCTCCGAGTTTTGGCTTTTAATTTTTTGGTTGGCGTGATCGAGTTTTTTCTGTAGTCTATCACTGATTCGTGTGATGACTTTGCTTTGATCTAATAAGTCTTTATAGTGCACAGCAATACCCACAGCATCGTCCATGCTTAAATCCTTCTGCTTTACCTTGCCGACATAATCCGACAAAATCTTCTGCTCCTCGTGGTAAAGTTCTTTCATATTATTCTTATTCGAAAGCGCTTATGCTTCTGTCAATTCTTCTTTTTTTACTCTAGACACTCTAATCTGAAAGGTGAAATAAGAGTAATCTTCGTTTACTGTATGAAATTCATAGGATAGTTTTTGTCCAGTTTTTCTAGCGATCTCAACAAAACCAAGACCTGCGGTACCTCTATCCGAAAATTCTCCGTTGTAGAGTATTTCCTTATACAGTTTTTTGAGTTCATCCTTATCCAGTGAGTTGATGTTGTCCAGTTTTCCTTTGATGGTATTGATTTTGTCATTTGGGATGAAATTTCCCGTCATGATGTTGAAAAACTTCTTACGAGAGGTCACCATCAGCAGTCCAGCCTTAGAATCATAGGTGTCTATGGTTTCATCCGATACTTCGTCCATATGATGGTAGAGGTTTTGGATGCATTCTGTAGCCGCACCATAAAATTTCTTTTTGATCAATCGATCACTTTCAATTTCCCCGATACGACCATCCAGAGTCTCGATGATAGAGGTAACCAAGTCAAAAGTAACCTCACCTTTGTACATCAGTAAGATGTTGGTGTCGTATATGTTTTTATATCTTTTTAAGAGATCCATTTTTTATCAAAAGCCTTGATTCTATAATAATCGGTGAATTTGAACTAATCATTTACTTATAATAATGTTTTTTTTAGCTCGAATTCAATTAGTGAATCAAAATACATGCATTGTTTGCACTATTCAAAGAAAAAGTAAAAGCTTTTTTTGTCTCCCGCGAAGATGGAGCCTTACATGTGATATTTCAGCTTTGTCACTGAATAAAACAAGGTTTCTTTTTCTCAATTAAACACAGGTTGAATTGTATCAACTTTGAATGTTACCAAGAATAAAGACAACTTCCAAGCCTTGTTATTTTTTTCGACATCATTTAAGTGTAAACCTAAGAGCTTAGGGGATTTACCTAGTGTAGGGCATTTTTGATGATTGAAAATGACCTAGGTTTAGGTTCAAGAGGCCTGTTTGAAAAAAATGCGATCACCTGTTTTTATCTTACTTTCTCTTTGACTGTTTTCGCCATTTTTTCTACATAATTTTGAATAATGAATAGTAAGTCTTTGACAATACTCTTTTGGGCAGTGATATCCTTGTGTATGGATACCTCTTGTGTGAAGAGATACGGAAAGTATGAAATGTACAATCAATTGTCTATCGGACAATTGGAATTGTCGGGGTTGTCGTTGGATCTTGACGAGCCATTGCATGCAGAATTTGTGATTCAGTATCTATTGCAAGAGAAGCGTAAGCATTGGGATGGAGTCTCGCCGAGAGTGGCTCGTAAACTCACTGAGCAGTTGGGGACTGAACCATATATTTGTTTTTTATTGGCTGAGTATTACTTTGATCAGCGAGAATATGATCTAGCCCTTCAGCAGTTGAATACGCCAGTAGAAGGCATGCCTGAACTAGAGGTGTATGACCTTAAATCCAAAATATACAATAGACTGGGAGCTTATGACTTGGCGATTGATCAGATCAATAATGCAATCTTGATCAATAGTAGTAACTCTACATTGTTTGATCAAAAGGCCAACATCTATCTGCATATGAAAGATAGTCTGTCTGCACTTACTTATTATAAGCAGGCTTGGTCGTTGGATCAAAGCAAATTGGATATTCCTGTCAAAGTAGCTCGTTTGTATGCTGAACAGGGTGAGTTAGAGGAAGCCATCTCTTGGTTGGATCGTGTCGATTTAGATCAGAGTTCTCCCGAAGTTCGTGCGGTCAAAATCAAAATTTATCGCTCTCAAGGTATGGATTTGGAGGCGAACTCTATTCTAAAGGCGCAGCTTGATAAAGGAGACCTTAGTTCTGGTAAAGAATTAGTGAACTTCTTCAAAGCGCGTCATAAAGCAGATTCAGTATTACATTATGCCTCTGTGATTTTGGAGCAGGATAGTGTGAATAGGGATGCCATGATGGACAAAGCGGAGATGTATGATCTAAAGGGGTATTTCTCTAGTTCGATTCAGTATTATGAGCTGGTTTTAGAAATTGATTCCCTCGACCAAGAAGCCATCGAAGGAGTAAGAAAAGTAAATGGAAAAATTGCATATTTGCGCAAAATAAGGGAACGCAAGGAGTCGATACCGACTTTTGATATTGCCTCCCCAGAATTAAAGAAAACATTGGATTGATGAGTGACAGTAAAATTAAGATCACTTTGCCAGACGGCAGTATCAAAGAGCTTGATAAAGGTTCTAACGGTTTGGATGTAGCATTGAGTATCAGCGAAGGCTTGGCAAGAAATGTCTTGGCAGCTGAAGTAAATGGAGAGGTGTGGGATGCTACCCGTCCTATTACCACTGACTCGGAGGTGAACCTGCTAACCTGGCAAAATGATAAAGGTAAGTCTACGTTTTGGCACTCATCTGCTCATTTGATGGCAGAGGCTCTCGAAGCGCTCTACCCGGGCGTGAAACTCGGAATAGGTCCTGCTATTGAAGGAGGCTTTTACTATGATGTTGATTTTGGAGATCAGGAGTTTGACTCAGAAAACCTCAAAGTACTCGAAGACAAGATGCTCGAACTCGCTCGAAACAAGAGTGAGTACGTCAGAGAAGAAGTATCTAAGGCTGATGCAGTAGCCTACTTTACAGAAAAGGGAGACCAATACAAGCTCGAATTGATCGAGGGATTGCAAGACGGAGATATCACATTCTACAAGCAAGGCAATTTCACGGATCTATGTAAAGGGCCACACATCCCGAATACGGGCTTTATCAAAGCGGCTAAGATTCTAAATATAGCAGGTGCGTACTGGAGAGGAGACGAAAAGAACAAGCAACTAACCCGTCTCTATGCGGTGACCTTTCCCAAACAAAAAGAGCTCAAAGAACATCTTGAGTTGCTAGAAGAGGCCAAAAAACGGGATCATAGAAAATTAGGCAAGGAGCTAGAGCTGTTTACTTTCTCTCAGAAGGTAGGGCAGGGCTTGCCGCTATGGTTACCCAAGGGAGCGATGCTTCGTGAGAGATTGGAGTCGTTTCTAAAGAGGGCGCAGACCAAGGCCGGGTATCAGCCGGTGGTCACCCCGCATATCGGAAACAAAGAATTGTATGTGACATCTGGTCACTATGAAAAATACGGGGAAGATTCGTTTCAGCCGATCAAGACCCCTAATGAAGGCGAAGAATTTTTCCTCAAACCGATGAACTGTCCTCACCACTGTGAGATATACAAATCTAAGCCAAGGTCATACAAAGACCTACCTGTACGTTTTGCGGAGTTTGGTACGGTGTATCGCTACGAGCAGAGTGGAGAGTTACACGGTTTGACGAGAGTCAGAGGTTTTACGCAGGATGATGCACACATATTCTGTACACCAGATCAGGTCAAAGAAGAGTTCTTGAAAGTGATAGACTTGGTGCTTTATGTGTTCAATGCCCTAGGGTTTGAGGAGTATACGGCACAGATTTCGCTCCGTGATCCAGAGAACAAGGCCAAGTACATCGGGTCAGACGAGAATTGGGAGAAGGCAGAGTCAGCGATCCAAGAAGCTGCTGCTGAAAAAGGCCTGAAGACGGTGACCGAATACGGTGAGGCGGCATTCTATGGTCCAAAGCTAGACTTTATGGTCAAAGATGCACTGAAGAGAAGCTGGCAGCTGGGTACGATCCAGGTGGATTACAACTTGCCAGAACGATTCGAACTAGAGTATACTGGCTCTGATAACCAGAAATACCGCCCAGTGATGCTTCATAGAGCACCATTTGGTTCGCTAGAGCGATTCGTAGCGGTGTTGACAGAGCACTGTGGTGGTAACTACCCACTGTGGTTGACGCCAGATCAGATTGCGGTATTGCCGATCTCGGAGAAATATGCCAAGTATGCCGAGGAAGTGTACGCATACATGGAAGAAAACGATATCCGTGGATTCATCGATCATAGAGATGAAAAGATTGGTCGAAAAATCCGTGATGCGGAAACCAAAAAAATCCCATTCATGCTGATCGTAGGAGAGAAGGAACAAGAAGAAGGCAAAGTCTCTGCGCGGAGACACGGAGAAGGTGATCTCGGTAGTTTTACCAAAGAAGAATTTTCCCAGCTATTTAGAGAAGCGGCGAAGGTGTAATTGTATCAGCGTTAAGAAAAAAGAGCCAAGAGCCAAGAGCCAAGAATCAAGATACACAGTCTTGATTCTTGGCTCTTTGCCTATAGCATAGACAGGTCTAA
Source organism: Reichenbachiella agariperforans (assembly GCF_900142205.1). Taxonomy (GTDB): domain Bacteria; phylum Bacteroidota; class Bacteroidia; order Cytophagales; family Cyclobacteriaceae; genus Reichenbachiella; species Reichenbachiella agariperforans. Next base: position 157,977 of record NZ_FRAA01000001.1, on the reverse strand, counting down.
TGTCTAGCAACTAGATTCTACTTGATCTCCAAGAGCTCGACCTCATACATCACTGGTGCGTAGGGTTTGACGTTGGTCGTGATGTGACCGTATTCGAATAACTCTTCTCGTAGATTGCTTGGCATGATCTGGACACTGCTACCGAAGGCTAGGTTAGATGGCATGATCAACAGTGCCTTTTCTCCTTTTTTCATCTGTAGGACACCTTGTTCAAATCCTTTTACCAGCTGGTTTGTATTCATTTGGACTGTGAGTGGTTTGTCTGCTTCTGTTTCTTGTATTACTGTACCATCTAGATAGCTGCGTTTGTAGTGCAGCTTCACTTGATTGTAACTTTTCGGACTTTCTCCTTCTCCTGGCGTAAGGGTCTTGTAGTATAGACCAGACGATGATGGTATTACATCTTCGAACCCTTCTGATGCGATGTAGTCCTCGATCGTATCTATCTCTGCATTTTGAACATCCGTCTCATCCATGGTCGCTACGAGTTCCATCTCTACGATGAAGTTGGTGTAGGCTCTGAACGAATTGTCGGATGGTGAGTAGCTGTTGTAACTCGTATAGGATGGGAGATAGAAGCGTGCTTTCTCGCCTGTTTTTAGGATGTCTATACCATAGTTCATTCCTTGTGGTAATACACTGTTCCAGTTGAATTTGAACGGTACAGCTTCGTCCTGTACGGATTCTAAAGTATCTCCGTCTAGCGTTACGATTACGTATTTGACATACATAACGTCTCCTGATGCGGGGGCTTCTCCGTTGGGTTCAGAGACTAACTTTTCGTAGTGGATACCAAAAGAGGATGTTTCAGTATTGATGTTGTTTTCCTTCAAGTAGTTGCTGATTTCTTTGTCGCTTTGTTTTTGTTGTTTTTCAAAGTCAGATTCCTCCAGACATCCTGTGACAAGTGTTGTGAGTATGACGATTACCCCAACCCATATTTTTCCTTTCTGCATAGTAATTTTCATTTTGATTCTAAATCTGTTTGTACCCTATAGACACGGGTTATGTCAATTCGGTTGGAGTTCATTGAGAATAAACCACTAGTTAGCGCTAGTTTGATTTTACTAAGAATAAGTAGTCTTTTTTTTATACTTGTGTTTTGACGACATAGATTTCTTGGGTAGCATTGCGCTCAACCAAAAAAGTAATTTTATATGAAAAGAGTAATTTATTCATTCGCATTATTGTCTATAGTATTCGCTTCCTGTGAAGAGTCAGATTCTGGGCAACCTTTAAAAGCAGATTTTGATATTGTAATTGAAGGAGAAGCACCTAATGCGCAGTTGAGTTTAGTAAATAATTCAACAAGTGCTACCACCTATGAATGGGAGTTTAGTGAGGGGACTAGTATTGAGTCATCTACTGCAGAGTTGCCTACAGGAATTACGGTAGATAAATCAGGTGATTTAACAATAACATTGACTGCTATTGATGGGACAAAGCAAGATGTTTTGGAAAAAAGTGTGACGATTGAAGGTAACAGTGCGATTGTTGAGATCATAGATCTCGAATTTTCGCAAACCGAAGGTGATGACGTTTATGGGAGAAGTTATTCAATAAATGAGCAAGCCATGTATCTTGATTCTGATATTAATGAATCTAATGGTGGTGCTATTGATTTGATTTATTACGGTGACAATTCCGCTTTTATCTATTTTGAAACTCCAGACGGTGAATATAGCTCCTTAACCGTACCTAATGCAAAAACCACCAAAATCAACAACTCAGATAGTGGCTTTGAAGTAAGTGTCTTTGATTCGATGATCGATGATGCTGAGTTATCAAGCCTCACTGTAGAGAATGATGATGAAATCATTGGTTCATTAGATTTTCCTCTAGTGGTGACCTTTGAAACACAAGAGGGTAAGAAGGGAGCGATTAAGCTAAAAGCTATCAACTCTAGTCGTCTATTGGTTGACATTAAAGTACAAAAGTACTAGTTGACGCAAATACATAGCATACAAGCGTATTGACATTATAATCAGAATCACGACCATTCTAATTTTTTATTAGAGTTGTCGTGATTTTTTTGTGCTTTAGCGTATAGTAGTTCAGTTCAAGTCTAATTATCGGTAGCCATATTCTATCTTTGCGGTCATGCACATGAACGATACCATAGTAGCTCTCGCTACACCTCCAGGAGTAGGTGCCATCGCAGTGATTCGCCTGTCTGGTGCGGAGAGCATTGCCCTGACGGCCTCTTGTTTCGATGGCAAGGATTTGCTGACGCAAAAATCTCACACCATCCACTTTGGCAACATCCTCGATGGCGAGGAGATCGTCGACGAGGTGTTGGTGTCGCTATTCCTCAATCAGCGGTCCTTTACCAAGGAAGAAAGCGTGGAAATCTCCTGTCACGGGTCGCAGTACATCATCAACCGCATCATTCAACTTCTGATCCGTAAGGGCGCACGTCTGGCCAATCCGGGGGAGTTTACCCAACGGGCGTATCTTAATGGTCGCTTTGATTTGGCGCAAGCCGAAGCAGTAGCCGACCTCATAGCCTCCGAAAACGAATCATCACATGCCGCAGCACTCAACCAGATGCGTGGCGGGATATCCAAAGAAATCAAAGCCCTGCGCGAGAAACTCGTGCACTTCGCCTCTATGATCGAGCTCGAACTGGATTTTTCTGAAGAGGATGTGGAGTTTGCAAGCCGTGACGAACTCAAAGAACTGATCAAAGGCATAGACAAGGTACTGGTCAAGCTGATCGATAGTTTCCAACTCGGCAATGTGATCAAAAACGGGGTGCCCGTCGTGATCGTCGGAAAACCCAATGCGGGCAAATCAACACTGCTCAATGCCCTGCTCGAAGAGGAGAAAGCCATCGTGTCAGATATCGCAGGGACAACCCGCGATACGATAGAGGACGAGATCAACATCGGTGGGGTGAAGTTCCGCTTCATCGATACAGCGGGTCTACGAGAGACGACCGATCAGATCGAAGCGATCGGAGTGGAGCGTGCCAATCAGAAGATGAAAGAGTCTTCGCTAATCATGTATCTGTTTGACCTCTCGACCGAAGGGCTCGATGTGATCCTCGCACAGGAGCAGCAGCTCATCGAGATGGACAAGCCCTACATCCTTGTAGGCAACAAGCGGGACAAGGTAGAATCAGAGCCTGCTGCACTGCTGGAGAACGAACACTACATCTCCATAGCGGCCAAGCAGGAAACAGGAGTGGCTGCACTTAAGGATATGATCTTCGCCAAGAGCCAGATGGACAACTTCAAGACCGGCAATGTCGTCGTGACCAATGCCCGCCACCACCAGTCGCTAGTCAATACCCAAAATGCACTGCACGATGTAGTACGCGGGATCGACAACCAGATCACCAACGACTTCCTCGCCCAAGACATCCGTCACTCACTCTACTACCTCGGTGAGATCACGGGAGAGATATCGACAGACGACCTGTTGGATAATATATTTAGTAAGTTTTGTATCGGTAAATAGCCCTCTCAACAACCTATAAACACTTCAAAACAAACCTCTCCGAAATGAAAGTTCAGATTCAATCTCCCAACAAATTGAGCTGATCAATCAGCTTAAGAAATTCGTCTCGCTTGTTCTTGCTCAGTATGGCAGTATGATCGCTGCTTAACTTAACCATATTACCATTAATACTATCAATATGGTCTATGTTCACAATGTGTGATCGGTGAACTCGGAAAAAATTGGATGGAAGTATTTGGACTAGCTTACTCATCGACTGTAGCGACATGATTTTTCGTCCATCCTTTGTGATAATTTTTACATAGGGTCCATCACCATTAATTACAATTATGTCATTAAATGAGACCTTAATGATCTTGTTATCAGCTTTGATGAATAGTTTGTCAGTTTGCTGCGAAGAGGTGGGCTTTGGGAGATTATCAACTTTAGAGTCTTTTGCAGAGATTACTTTGGCAACAGCCTTGTAAAATCGGTCGAAATCTATGGGTTTTAATAAATAGTCTGCCACATCTAATTCATAACTCTGAACTGCGTATTCAGAATAGGCGGTGGTAAGAATAGTGGCGGGTTTTTTAGGTAAAATTTTCAGAAAATCAAGGCCAGTAAGATCAGGCATTTGAATATCAAGAAACAGAACATCAATGTTGTCATTTTTAATATGATTGAGTGCTTGGAGCGCAGAACTACATGCAGCCACCAATTCCAATTCAGGGACTTTACTCACATAATCCGAAAGAATTTTTCGTGCAATATTTTCATCATCGACTATAAGACACTTCATTTTCATAATGTAATCTTTAGATCCAGCAGATACATGTTATCTTCACGAGATATGTCAATTTTGTGTTTCCCGTGATAATTAGCCTCAAGTAATTTTAACGAATTCGTAAGCCCAATTCCTTTACGGTTCATTTTAGATCCCTCCATTTCTTCCTTGATTGTATTTTCTGTTCGGAAATTAAGTTCACCACTATCTACTTCCAGACTGATTTTGATCCATCCCTGCGGGTTGCCTTCCAGATCAGAGTGTTTAAAACAGTTCTCAATAAAATTAATAAGGATCATCGGTGCAATTCTATGGCTGTTGGTGATACCAGCATGGTAGAAATCTATGTTCATAGCATCTTCATGCTTAAGCATCTGAATACTTAAATAGTGTTCAATCAGCTCTTTTTCTTTCGATAAAAGCACTTTCTCCTGATCACAATCATACAACAAATAGCGCAGTAGCTTGGAGAGCTTTGAAATCATTTCAGCAGCTCGTTCATCCCTCAGATAGGCCAGCCCGTAAATATTGTTGAGCGTATTAAAAAGGAAGTGTGGACTAATCTGGCTTTTTAACAACTTGAGTTCTGCCTCAACTCTTTGAGCTTTATGCTCAATCTTTTGAACAGCGTTGAGATAATATACACGTGCCACACGAATGCTGGCCATATAAATGATCCCCAGAAAAACCATCAATACCCATAAAATTATTCTGACTGATTTGGGAGCATAATCTTCTCTTACTTGTGTCAAATCTAGTGCCTCGGCCATAAAAGTGTGTGCATATATTCCACTAACAAGAATCAGCGTATTGACACCAATCATCATACCCAATCTTCTGTCAATTTTCCCCTCACTAGATAAGTATTGTGGGAATATCTTATATCCAAAAAACCAAATAATCAGCGTACCAAAAAAGACATAAGTAACCAAATAGTAAATGGTTTCCGCCCCACTTCGCTGAAAGATCAGTACCAAACTGATAGCAACGTGCATACCGAACCACAGCAGGTTAGGTCCTACTTTGAGGAAACGTTCTGTCTTAGATAATGCTTTACTCATCATTGCAATAATATACTCAGTTTCTAAGGAAACATTATTAAATGAATGAAACAATGATTTTGCCGCATGAAAGATTCATTTGGCTAATTGAAAGGCTTTGTTCAACACAATAGCCATTTGGTTCATTTATTCTCGTGGTTCATAAATCCTTTTTCATGGTGATTGGTGGTAGAAATAGTTTCGCATCGAAATCAAAAATCAAACAAACATGAAAACGATCAAAACACTATTCGCAATTGCCTTATGCATCCTGTCAACTCGCCTTTTTGCTCAAAATAATCAAGATGAAATCATTGCCACTTGGGAGACGCAAGAAGCGCAAGTAGAAATCTACAAAGTAGATGACAGGTACATAGGAAACCCCATCAACGCAGAGGGAGAGAGAAATACAGAAGTCGAAGTACTCAACCTTGAATATAAAAATGGTAAATGGGTTGGGAAAATATATTCCAAAAGGAGAGGAAGGCTCCTGGACGTAGCATGTCAGGTGGATGGGAATAAACTTCTCCTTGAAGTAACGGCTCGATTCGTATCTGCAGACCTTGAATGGGCGAAAATCAAATAATTGAACGCTCCAAACATCTAAGCTATGAAGTTTGTAATAAGTTTAGTCCTGCTCGTATGCATTACTCCTGTATTTGCACAACAATTTAAAGTTGGCGTGATTTCGGATTTTGAGAAATCTTCTAATCTGGCATCAATCCTAAATCAGATAATTCAGGAAATCGATCAGACTACAGGTACGTCAAGAGAAGTCAGTTTGGGAGCTACTATCTTTGGTGTTTCTGATATTAAGTCAGCGCAACAATCTTATCACCAATTTGATGATCAGGTTGATCTCGTCATTGCTGTAGGAAGCATGAGTACGAAGGGGCTGTCATTGATAAGCAATCTTCCAACACCTGTCGTTGCTTTGGGAATTATCGACCCGGATTTACAAGAAATTCCCTATATAAGTGGAACATCAGGAAAGCCGAATTTCACTTATATCTGGCAAACACGCGATTTAGATAGAGAATTAGAAGCTTTTCATAAGATTCATGATTTCAAAAGCGTAGTAGTTTTTGTGGATGAGAAAGCTGCATCTACAGTCAGTGCGCAAAAAGCCAAGAATCTCATTGATTCTCTTTCTAGACAGTTAAATGCTGCAGTAACTATTATCCCTGTTGGCACCAACATGGATCAGGTCATCAATCAAGTGCCTATAGAAGCAGATGCAACCTATTTCACTGTACTCTTACATCAAACCGAATCGCAGATCCGATGGCTGATTGATCAACTCCATGAGCAAAAAATCGCAACGTTCTCGGGAAACGCCAGACTGGTGGATTATGGCGTGCTTGGGTCGATGGCCGATGAAAATGACCTAGAGCAGGTCATTCGAAAACTAGCCATAATGATTGATGGAATTGTCTCAGGATCGGATCTCTCATCCATGCCCGTGATGCTGGACACTAATGAGAGTCTGCATATCAATATGGCTACCGCACGAAAAATCCAGATTTCTATTCCTTTTGAAGTACTTCTCACAGCTACCCTCATAGGAAATAATGACGGAGCAGTCAAAACCTATTCTTTTGAAGAAATTGCCGAAAAATCCCTAGAGGAGAACCTTAACATTCAAATCAGTTATCAGGATGTAGCGCTTAGTAAGGTGCGTGTCAAATCTGCAAGATCAAGCGTATTGCCATCGCTAGAGTCAGGTCTTACAGCTTCTCAGATCAATGAGGAGCGGGCTAACGCAGCATTCAATACGCCAGAGCAATCATTGACTGCAGGTCTCACCTTTACCCAGTTGATCTATTCAGAAAAAGCCATAGCGGCCATTAAGATTTCAAAGTATCTGGAAAAAGCCCAAGAGTACAATACGGAGGCTGAAGTTTTGAGGGTGCTGTTTGATACCTATACAGCTTATTTGAATGTTTTGTCTGCCAAGACCAACGTGCTGATACAGCAAGAGAACCTTTCGAACACACGAAAAAACAAGGAGTTGGCAGCTATTAGAGTAAACCTAGGAGCCTCAAATAACACTGATCTCTACCGATGGGAAACAGAGTTGGCGATTGCCAGCCAGTCAGTTATCGAAGCGCAAACAACACTGTTAACTGCTAAACTTCAATTGAACACACTATTAGCGAATACTTTGGATTCAGCGTTTGAGGTAGAGGATATTTCGCTAGAAGATGAGCTCTTTAAAGCGTTTAGTCAAGGCCCCATTGCTGAGGTAGTGAAGACTCCAGAAAGTTTACGTATGGTTTCGGATTTTTTAGTGGCAGAAAGTCAACGTCAAAATCCCAATAAAAAAGCATTATTAGAAAATATGAATGCGGCTAATCGTCAGCTCGCACAGAATCAACGCTTGCTATACACGCCTACTATTGCCCTACAGGCCCAGACTTCCCAGGTCTTGGCGAGAGGTGGGGCTGGTTCCACGTTGGATGCGCAGGCCATGGCACTAGGTGTTACTGAACTCCAATACAACACATGGTTTGCAGGGATTTCATTGTCATTTCCGATTTTTGATGGATTCGGTAGACAAGCAGCTATCCAACAATCTAAAATCAGGCTGAACCAATTGGATCATTCACAAACACTTCTAGATCAGAATCTGGAGCTGGGTGTGAGAGCTAACGTACTTGATTTGTTGCGTGCAAGTACAAATATTCGATATAGCAAATCTGCGTCAGAGAGTGCCCTTGAAAACTTTGATCTGGTTCAGGAAAATTACAAACAAGGTCAGGTAACAATTACCCAACTGATAGATGCTCAGCAAAGAGCATTGGAAGCCAGATTAGCGGCTGCTTTTTCCATCTATCAGTATATCCAGGCTCATCTTCAATTAGAATTCAACGTGGGCTCATTTATCATGCTGATGCCTGAAGATCAGCTTCAGCATTTCAATAACCGATTTCAACAATACTTAAATAATCAAAACTGATGCAACGAGTAAAATATTTATACATGGCTCTCATGGTCCTTATCCTTCTCTCAGGATGCGGGAATTCAAATGAGGAAGAAAAGAAAGAATTAGTCAAACCCATCAAGTATGGAGTGGTAGAATCGTTTGGAGGCTTAACCACACGCACCTTTAACGGGATCACGCAATCTGGTTCGGAAACGAAACTGAGTTTTCGTACGGGAGGCCTAATTACCAGGTTGAATGTGGGCGTAGGTCAGCGTATAAAAAAGAATCAGCTACTTGCCCAATTAGACCAAACAGATGTTCTACTTGCCTTGCAGCAGGCTCAAGCAGATGTAACGAACACAAAAATACAGATGGAAACGGCCTCATCCAGCTTCGAACGCGTCAAACAACTTTATCAAACCAATAATGCCTCATTGAGTGATTATGAGAAGGCAAAGAGTACGCTATCCAGTGCTCAAAGTTCCTATGAAATCTCGCTGAAACGTTTGGATCTGCAACGGTCACAGGTTTCTTATACCACCATTACTGCACCTATGTCTGGCATTGTTTCTTCTGTACATGTGGGAACAAATGAGGTAGTTAGTCCTGGTCATATTATTCTTACGATGAGTAATGAAGACGCCAGCGATATAGAAGCACAAGCTGGAGTCCCTGAAAAGTACATCAGTCAGATAAAGCAGGGAAGTCCTACCAAAATTAGGATACCTACGCTATCAAATGAATTTGATGGTGTCATCACAGAAGTAGGATATACTTCTTCTGGTGGCACCTATCCGGTGATTACTTCACTTGCCAACACTACAGATGAATTACGGCCAGGTATGCCGGTTGAGGTTACGTTCACTTTTGGTAATGAGAATCAGCAAAAGCAATTGATCGTCCCGGTCAAGGCTGTGAGCGAAGACGAAAGCGGACAATTTGTTTATGCCTTAAGTCCCATAAATAATGAAGTCTATGAAGTGAAAAAAAAGGCAATAGAAATTGGTAGGCTCACTTCAGAAGGCTTTATCGTGAGGTCAGGTTTGGCTCTGGATCAAATCGTAGCTGTGGCTGGTCTAAGGACTCTATATGATGGAATGAAGGTCTCACTTTTAACCCAAGAATGAAATGAATCTTACTGCTTTTGCGATCAAGAATAATCGCGTTACTTATTTGTTACTGGGGATCATCATCATTCTTGGGATCACAGGATATGCTTCATTACCCAGAGACAGCATGCCTCCATTTACGATTCGGATGGCAAGGATTGTTACAGTTTTTCCCGGGGCAAGCCCGGAAAGAATGGAGCTTTTGGTCACTGACCCATTGGAGAAAGTTGTACAGGAGATTCCAGAAGTAGATTATATCGAAAGCGAATCGAGAACGGGAATTTCAATTGTCAAAGTTGCCCTGAAAGAGAGCATTGGCGAGTCGGAGCTCAGACCCATTTGGGATCGCCTGAGAAGAAAAATTGATAATATAGAAATGCCTTCAGGGATTACCAAAGGCCCGGATTTAAAAGATGAGGATTTGGGGATTACTTATGGCATTGCGATCGGTCTGGAAAATGACGGTTATCAACCCAGGGAGCTGAAGAAGTATGCGGATCAGTTGAGAAATGTGTTGATCCGGTTAAGGGATGCAGCCAAAGTAGAACTTACAGGTGTGTTGGAGCGCAGGGTATATATTGATTACAATGATGCCGAGCTAGCAAAAATTGAACTATCAGCCAATGAGTTAAAGAATGCGATCACAAGCACGAACATTATTATTCCTGCAGGTCAGATCAGCTTCGAAGATGAACGGGTCATTCTGGAACCTTCTGGAAATTTTGAAACGATAGAGGACATTCAGAACATGATCATTCCGGTTGGGTATCAAGGGGAATCCGTTTATTTGAAGGACATAGCTAATGTCTATGAAGGCTACATCTCGCCTAGGGAAACCATTGTAAGGATGAGCGGCCAACCGGCCATTGGCCTGCATATTTCATTAAAGGATGGAGCCAATATTGTGCAATTAGGTGAGGAGGTCGACCAACTACTGGCCAGTTTCAACCAGACCCTTCCTATTGGAATTACGGCAAAAAGGATTGCATCACAGGATCATGCCGTCTCTAAAAGTGTCAGCGATTTTATCTCTAACCTCATTCAAAGTGTGGTCATTGTATTGGCCGTTATGTTGGTATTCCTTGGACTTAGAACAGGGGTTGTAGTAGCAAGCCTGATCCCTGCTACTATAATGATGTCACTGTTTTTGATGGGTGTTTTTAACATTGGTCTCAACCAGGTTTCACTGGCCGCCCTCATCATGGCATTAGGTATGTTGGTGGATAATGCTATCGTCATGGCCGAATCGATGATGGTGAAAATGGAAAGAGGAGATAATGCGCTAGATGCTGCAATCGCTTCCAGCAAAGAGCTTATGATTCCCTTATTGACCAGTTCTTTGACTACTTCTGCCGCATTCCTGTCTTTTTTTATTGCCGACTCCATAATGGGTGAAATCATGGGTCCACTATTTTCGGTGATCACCATTACGTTGCTCTCCTCCTGGCTTATGGCGTTAACTATTGTGCCTATGTTGGCCATTGTATTTATTAAAGTCAAGCAGAATAGCAGTAGTCAAAAGCCCGGTTTCTTCGACAACCTCAATAGATATTACAAACAAATTATCGTCTGGTCATTGGCTAAACCCGTTTTGATTTTATCTGTAGTTTTTGGATGTCTGGTACTTTCACTGATCGGTATGGGTAAACTGGGCTTTGTGTTTATGCCTGACAGTGAGCGTAATCTTGTGACCGTTGACCTCATATTACCTACTGGCACAAGTTTGGAAACCACTGATTCTCAAGTCGCCCGAATAGAAAGGTTTATATCGGACAGTCTGCTTATCAACAACGAAAGACTTGGTGGTGTGAGGAATTGGTCTTCTTTCATTGGTGAAGGCCCTAAGTCTTATGATTTGGGCTATCAGCCCGACCAAAAACAGACCAATTATGCGCACCTTTTAGTCAATACATCATCTGGTGACGACAATCAGATGGTCATTGACAGGATTAATTCATTTGCTTTTAATCATCTGCCAGATGCCAAGGTTACGGTGAAAAGACTTACCAGTGGCGGAGGAGCCAGCGTCCCTATACAAATCAGAATTAGTGGCCCTGATGCAGAAAAGCTAACCCGGATTGCTGGTGAAACGAAAAATCAACTACGAACCATAGCCGGGACTAGCAATGTGGATGACGACTGGGGTCCGAAAATTAAGAAAGTTAATGTCGATATCAATCCATCCAAACTTAGTTACAATGGATTGACCAATCAGGATGTTGCACTATCTTCTTACACTACTTTGTCGGGATATACGGTAGGTGAATACCGTGAAGAAGAGGACAATATTCCTATAGCGATGCGAACGGAAGGCAGCCTTGAGGTAGCCTATGAAGACCTGGAAGGACTAAGCATCTATAGCCAACGAACAGGTAAGACCGTGCCGATGGCTCAGGTAGCAGACATCAGTGTAGATTGGCAATTAGCAAAAATTATTAGACGAGACCTCAACAGAACCATAACGGTAGAGTCTCAGCTACAGGCAGGATATACTGCAGCTGAGGTCACTGACGAAATGCTAATGTGGCTCAACGAGCAACGAGACAAGTGGGGCAATGAATATGTTTTTGAACTTGGAGGTGAGTCAGAAGCAAGCAGTGATGCAATGGGTGCGGTTATGGCTAAACTGCCTATTTCATTTTTCATCATCATCCTGCTTCTTGTCATGCAATTTAACTCATTGCGAAAAAGTAGTATTGTACTGCTTGCCATTCCTTTTGGGATCATTGGTGTGGTGGGTGGTTTGCTGATCACTGGAACCAATTTGAGCTTCACCGGATTCCTGGGTATCATTTCACTATCAGGAATTGTGATTAATAATGCCATCGTACTCCTTGACCGGATTCAATTGGAACTGGACGAGTATAAAAGAACGCAATACGATGCAATATTGGCTGCTGCACACGAACGGTTTCGCCCCATTCTACTCACCACCTTTACTACTTCTTTGGGTTTAATTCCCTTATGGCTGGGTGGTGGTGACATGTGGAAACCCCTCGCAATAGGCATCATATTCGGATTGCTTTTTGCCACGGTGATTACGCTGGTATTGGTTCCGGTGCTCTATCGATTATTTTATAAAGTATCCCTACCAAAATGAATATTCCGAAACACTTTTATAAACCACTATTGAGCGCAATATGTGGATTACTCCTACTTAATGGCTCGACTGTTATGTCACAGAATCTTCAACTTGCAGGACTCAGCTATACTAGATTTTCAAATGCTGAAGTGTTGGACTCACCACAGAATGAGAACGTGGAAGTTAATGAATACAATTTCTTTGTAAATCTTCCTAAAACGCTCAAAAATGAGACCATTTTGATCAATGGACTCCAGTACAGACTGGCAACCCCTTTCTTAGACAATGACCTTAATTTGGGTTTGGAAGGGCAGCAATTACATGTTATAGGTTATCGTTTTGCCGCGATACATCAATTGGAGCATAAATGGAGGGTGCTGGTATCACTGAACCCTACATTATCAACTACGTTTAACACAGCACTCGAAGGAGATGATTTTCTACTCAATGGCACTTTCCATTTTGTAAAAGAAAAGACTGACCATTTTGCGTATGGTGGTGGTATTGCGCTCACATCTAGCTATGGATTACCTAGGTTGATCCCAACATTACAATTCACCTTCAAATCGGACAATGCCAAGTTTGAAATACTCTTGCCACGCCATATTACTTATGATTACTATTTTGAAAAATTCACAGTAGGACTACAGATGGCCGTAAGTGGTTCGCGCTATAACGCCAATTATTCAAGAGTAAATTCTCTTAATGAGATCAAACAGGTGGATAAGTTATCCTATACTCGGGTGATCGTAGGCCCCACTATAAACTATCGTATTGGAAGTTTCATCCAGCTAGAGGCCTCAGGAGGTATCACCATAGCGCGAAGGGTGGGGCTTCAAGATGATTCTTTAGACTATGAAAATTATGACATAGCGAATAGACCATTCTTCCAATTCGGAATTGTCATTGTGCCACCTAAAAAAGATAAAAAGTAATAAAATCATGAAATGAGCATAAATCGGGCTATCACAACCACTTGATTTAATCCTGACACATTGAAGTGAAAACTGTTCTGAAAGTGGCTAAAGCTTAATGATTTGGTAAACTGAGTCGTTCATTGGAATAAAATCCCTTCACGCAGATTCAAGCCATTACAAATACCTTCAAACTATTCGCAAGCTCACGCCTTTCAGTATTCAATTAGTCCAAATCATTTATTCGTCCGCAGTGTGGTCTCATCCATGATTTGAGATTTTTATAGGTTCTTAGTTTGGGTAGGTTTGGGAAAAGGAAGATGGTAAAAGATGATGTGTTTGGCTACTGAAGTATAGGTTCAAGTGTTGTAAATGCACATAAATCAATATGTACTATATAAAATACATTATTTGTACTTATTATAGTACGTTATGAAAAGCAAGAAGCAAATACTGTTTCCAAAGCATTAAAAGGTCTTGGAGCAGCTGGGGGAGAATATCAAGCTGGCTCGAAAGAGACGTAAGCTAACAGCTATTCAAGTAGCTGAACGAGCGGGTATTGCCAGAAATACTTTATACCTACTCGAAAAAGGAACACCAAGTGTGTCCATGGGTGTTTTGTTTAATGTACTTAGAGTGTTTAATCTTCATGAAGATTTTCTAAAACTGGCTGCAGACGATGATTTGGGTCTGAAGCTGCAAGACTTTAACCTATTAGGAAGTGATTAATTATGGGGACAGATATCATATTTTCAATTCAAGCTCACGAAGTACGAATGAGAAAAAATCATTCACTTATGCTACAGAATTCAACTTATAAAGCCTCACAAAGTGAGTAAAACAGATATTTCGTTTACGCCCATTGGCGAGGGATACCAGATCCTAAATTGATAGGGACACTGTCAGCACATCAGGGAAAAGGCAGAAAGTCTTTCAGCTTTGAGCACGAACTCAGTACCTCAAATCAAAAGAACGCTTCTTACTCGATCCTGAGTAGGCTGGCTAATCCCATTCGATAAACATCTGTCACTTTCCTGCCAGATGCTTGCTCTTTGAGAATCTTAATAAGCAGGCTCTCTGTAAATTTACTATTCTTCATATTTCCCTAAACTTAACGATTAACTATATTTTTAACGACTTCAGTTTTTAGGGAAGATTACAGGGTTTATTTACTCCCAAAAAGGGATAAAATAAATGTGTAATTTTAAACCCTTTGAAGCGATCTTCGCAGGGTTTATCATCTAATAGAAGCCCTGTCTTGAGCTTGGGTTCATGTTTGGTTATGGGCTATGACGGAGGATTTTAGTGTTTCGCTCATCAAATAATTCTAATGAAAAAATATACATATGAAATTGAAAAAGATTAGTGTCAGTGTCTTATTTCTAATTGCCACAAGTATGTGGATATTTTCTTGTGAGGGGAAAAAAGAGGCAGTAGAACAAGAAGATCAAAGCAAGAATGTGTTCGATGTAGTGAACCCAGATTTTGAAATAAGTCCCTATACGGGTATGACCCGTCAGCATTGGAAGGACGCAGCTTTGTATTTGTTAGAGGGGGCATTTAGCTATGTGGATGACCTGGACGATCCCATGAAATTCCCGAAGTTGCCTGGTAAAAGTTATCCCCATGATGAGAATAGTGTACCAACTGAGAAACTCGAAGGGCTCTGTCGTACGCTGTTCGTAGCAGCTCCTTTGCTCAAAGACGATCCAGAGCTGACGATAGGAGGGCTTGGAGTAGCGGAGTATTACCGTCATCAGATTATGAACTTGCTAGACTCCACAGATGCGTCATACATTCCTCATAGGAGAGAAGAGCAAGGGCCTACTCAGATATTGGTGGAATTTGGAGCATTAGGAATGTCGCTTTTCGTAGCTCCGGATATACTCTGGGAGCCACTGAGTCAGCAAGACAAAGACAAATTGGCGGCTACCATGCTCAGCTATGGGGATGGTCCGACCGTATCCAGCAACTGGAAGTTCTTCAATATTTTTGTCCTAAGTTTCTTTAAAGGTCAGGGATATGATGTGAACGAAGATTTGCTCGTAGAGTACCTCCACAAATCCCTCGAGCACTACCGGGCCGATGGTTGGTACAATGATGCCCCGGCTTACGACTATTATAGCATGTGGGCGTTTCAACTCTATGGCTCTATGTGGAGCGAAGTGTTTGGCAATCAGTATTATCCTGAGATATCTGCGAAGTTTCTTAGCAATTTCGAGGACATGGTGGACAACTATCCTTATCTCTTTAGTGAGCATGGAGAGATGATTATGTTTGGGCGTAGCATCAGTTATCGGATGGGGTCTGTCGCGCCGTTTCCGTTTATGGGGCAGTTGGAAGGTAAGGATATCAATTTAGGCTGGTTGCGTCGAATTTCGTCTGGGGTCTTGCTGCAGTTTTTGCAAAACCCAGCATTCATGAAAGACAGTGTGCCTACACTCGGTTTTTATGATCATTTTGAGCCAGCGGTGCAGAACTATAGCTGTCGCGGTAGTGTCTACTGGATGGGAAAAGCTTTTCTGGGGCTTCTGATCCCAGAGGACAGTCCTTTCTGGACGGTCCAAGAAAATAATGGTCCATGGGAAAAGGAATTCGAAAAAGATCAGGTCTACAATAAATTTCAGGACATAAGCAACCTGCTGATTACGGACTACCCGAACATTGGTGCTTCGGAAGTACGGATTTGGTGTCATGAGAAAGTAGCGGATGACTGGCAAAAGTTCCGGTCCACAGAAAACTACAACCGTCTATCGTACAACAGTGCTTTTCCATGGCAAGCGGATGGGCCAGATGGAGAAGTAGCGATGAACTACCTGATCAAAAATGCCAAAGAAGAATGGGAGGCATTTAGACTATACACATTCCGGAAGTACGAGGACGAAATCTACTACCGAGATGTAGTACTGGAAACCGATGGAAGTATCAAAATGCAATTGGCAGAAATGCCCCTGCCAAATGGTATCCTGAGAGTGGACAGAAACCTGAGCAACAAGGCTATTGACATGCGGTTAGGACACTATGCCTTGCCGAAGTTGGATCAGGAGATTACCAGTAGTACACAGACGGTAGGAGGGTATGAAGCGTCCATCATTGACAATGGCGAATATCAATTGGCGATGATCCCCCTTAGCGGTTGGGATAGTGTAGAAGTAGTCACGTCGACAGGTTTGAATCCGGTCAGTCATCAAAGTACGGTTTTAAATGCTGTTTCATCATATTCTTTTGGCTCAGACAGTAATATTCATGCGGTACTGATGCTTTGGAAGTGGTCTGGTGAAACATGGACGAAAGAAGACCTAATGCCTGTCAAAGAGTTCCGAGTAGAGGAAGACGTCAGCTTCTTGATGCCAGATGGTAGCCGAAAGGTTATCTACTGAGTATTTGCGAATACAGGATGGCTACAATACCAAGAATTGATTCGCTCAGAGTTTATGATTGTAGTCAGTTCTTAGTTGTTGTCCGTGTAAGTGAAGAGTACAAATAAGCACTGGAAAATAATTTCAAAACTTAGAGATAGCCTTGTAGCGAGCCGTGTCGGAGACACTGATTTTATATTCATTGGTTTACAGTCACCCTGCCGAATACTATAAACAACGGATCACTCTGTATTTCTGGGGGAGAGATAGTAGATCACTTCATTATTCAAGATGCATTGTTCGACATTCGATATTGTTTCTTTATTGGTCAGACTTGGAGTTAGAACTATGCACTTTAGTGCATCTCGCTTTAGCTTCTATCAATCTCAATAGGATACTAGTATTTAGATTTTAGTCTCTAGATTAAAATTTGATGCTTTTTTGTCTAGCGATCTAAGGTCTTGATTCGGAATGTAGAGAATTTCATTCTCCCCCTAAACCTATGGTGCTTTCAGCTCATAGTGGTTTAGTGAAAAAAACACCCTCAAAAAAGTGCGTTTAGGGCCATTTGAGCGGGATTTTTTGATCACGTGTGTTTGCGGCTTCAAAGACACGTGTTCGGTCGATCAATCACGTGTGTTCGGACGGTCAAACACACGTGATTGGAGCGTCAAACACACGTGTTTGTTTTTAACTTTTATTAACGTCTCGTGTGGTGCTTTTGGATCGGAAATTGTTATAGAAATATTGTCTAATAGATACATCGAAAAGGCCATTCGATACCCGCGCTTTTCACAGCCCATGCCCAGCCAAGTCGAGCACTACACTGTCGCGACCCAGCCAAGCAACACCCCTTTTGCAAGTACCCACTTAGCAAAGCTCCAGACAAGCATTGTCGGCTTTTGCCTAGGTCTCCCTCAGGGAAGGACTCTGTCCAAACTGCGCTAAGGTTAGTTAAGCGATTCTCAATTTTTTTTTAACATCTAAATAGTAAAGTTATGACTGTAAAGTTCAAAATAGTCCCCAAAGGCCATCCAGGAGTAGTTGGCGGGGGAGTCGTCAAGTATTATGCTGCCATCGATAGAGGTGACAAAGTAGATTTTCGTGATCTCTTGACAGAGATCGAAGAGTTGAATGTTGTACATCCCGGTGTTTTTATCGCCGTATTGGAAGCGTTTCTTCGTAAAGCAAACCATCATCTGATCAATGGTCGTGCAGTAGATTTGGGTCAGTTGGGTACGCTCTATCCTTCCATCAGCAGCTCGCCTGCTGATAGTGCGGATGAAGTTACGAGAAACAACATCCGTAGATTCAAGATCGTCTATCGTCCAAGCGCACTGCTACAACAGGGGCTGGACCATGTGAAATTTGAAAAATCGTCTAATGGAAAACATGAGGAACCCGCTGCATAAGCACCTGCAATACACCAATGACAAGAGACCATGAATGACACTTTGAAAGTGTAGGTTCATGGTCTTTTTTTTGTACATTGATGACTCACATGAGAAATATACTGATCCTTGTATTTTTATTGGGTTGCTTTCAAATAGGCACGGCACAGGATGCTATGTCAGTACTCATAGCGCAAAACCTGACTGATTCGGTTGCCCTTGGCAGGATCGATCAGTTTAGAAAAGGTGGATATGAGAAGCCGTTTGACTGTGGGACGCATACCCGAGAGGAGTTCATCGCGACGGCCAAAAACTATCTGGGGACTCCCTATCAGTACGGGGGAACTACTGCCGATGGCATGGATTGCTCTGGTTTGATCTTCAGGACGTTTAGGGACTTGGGACTAAGTGCCCCACATGGTGCACAGGCTCTTGCCCGCTTTGGAGAGATCATACTGGACAAGAGCGAATTGCTACCGGGTGATGTGATTTTCTTTACCCAAACCTACAGCACCCGCAAACTGGTGACACATGCGGCATTCGTCTTAGCGGATGGTCAGATGATTCATGCTTCCACATCCAAGGGCGTACAGATTATCCCGATCGACGATCCCTATTACTGGAACGCGCACTACCTCTTTGGAACACGGATATTTGGTGTAGTGCCAGACCTCTCCGAAGAGTAAAGAGTTTAGACATTGTTTGGTTAAGTCGCCCATCTACTGACATACAGTAATCCCACCATCCAAAGGGTAGAGAAATCCAATGACAGGGCTGAGGTAGGGTACGCTGAGTTCCATGCCTCTGAGGATGAGGATACATCCGAGGAGCATGACAAAACCTGCTGAGAGTTTGTGAACCTGAGGAGTGATGCGATGTGCAATCAGTTGACCCGTCAGGGATACGATGAGCATCGCTGGGAAGGTACCTAACCCGAAGATCATCATGTACCATGCGCCTTTGGTGAGTGCGCCTGTCGCCAGCGCTCCGACGAGGGCTGCATAGACCAGTCCACAGGGCAAGAAGCCGTTGATCAACCCTGTGAGGTAGCTGCTGAGCAACTGATGACCTTTCATGGCTTGTCCAAATATTCGTCTAAACCACTGCGTCAACCGACTGAGTGGTCGTCCTAGTCCTGTTGCATCCATTCGTTTGTACAGCGCAATGGCTAGCAGTAGCATCATCGCACCGAGAAGGATGGAGATGAACTGTTGGTAAGTAGCGAGTACGAGCCCCTGTCCGAGTAGCCCAAAGACCACACCGAGTAGGCTGTAAGTAGAGATACGCCCTAGGTTGTAGAGCAATCGAGAGGTGACGAAGCGATTGAGCGAGTTTTGGCTTTTGAGTGTCAGCGCGATGGGGCCACACATGATGACGCAATGCATACTGCCCAAAAAACCCAATATCAATGCGCTCCAGTACATATCAAAGAATGATGGTGTTCTCTACAAAATAATCGTGCGTTTGATCTTTCCAACTTAGTTTGGTCTTCCATAGCCCTTTTTGAAAATCCGCTTGCGTAAAATACTGTCGTGCACTGTCATCCAGTTTCAAGGTGAATTTTTGATCCATGCCCGAGTGAGCGGGGCGAAAGAAGAGTACTTCGCCACTAATGATCTCGATGGTGTCAGGAAAGGATAAGATGATTTTACCATCCTGCTTAGAAAATATCGGTTTGCTCATCAGTGCATTGTAATTGTTCATTTTGTCAATCTGATCCTGATAGGCGAGTTCTTCCTCATAGTAATCTGGCGCGACCAGATGTACATCCTGTTTCATAGCGATGGTGACCATCGTGATGATGAGGATTGCAAATAAGATGAATGTAATGGTGATTTTGTGTCCCCAGTTCATGGTGTTTATTTCTTTAGTACTACAGGTCCTAGAAAGCTGACTTTGAAATCAGAGATTAGTTCATCGTCTGCATAGACACCTATGTCTATTTTAGATTTGGTGCTTGCTAGGTCTGCTTTAGGTATTTTAATAAAGAAGGTTCCGGAGAACTTCTCGTTTGAGTTGAGCAAAATCTGGGAGCTCCCGACTTGCTCTATACTCGCGTGTTCAAAATTGAGTACGCTCAGGCGTAGTTCTTTGGGATCAAATGTTTTGTTGATCAGCTGTATGTTGTACAAGTTGCTGATGGTGTCACCAGCTAGTTTTTCATATAGCGTGCCAGGTACTTTCAACGCATTGATGTCCACATCAGATCGTGAGATCAGCATGAACGACAAGAAGCCGATCAGTGCGACCAAGATCACAGCGTATCCAGCTACTCGTGCGGTAAATAGCTTCGTTTGTCCTGTTTCGATGGCAGTATGTGAGCTGTAGCGAATGAGCCCTTCAGGTCGGTCGACCTTATGCATGACTTCATCGCAGGCATCCATACAGGCTGTGCAGTTGACACACTCTAACTGCGTACCATTGCGAATGTCTATTCCAGTAGGGCAGGCGTGTACACATAGTTTGCAATCAATGCAGTCGCCAGCTTCGGATGTCTGTTCTGCTTTTTTCTTGATTTTGTCTCTAGGTTCCCCTCTGATCCAGTCATACATCACGACGATAGATTCCTTGACTAAGAGGACACTTTGTAGTCTTCCATAAGGACATACAGCCACACAGGCCTGCTCTCTAAAAAAGGCGAATACCCAATAGAATATCCCTGTAAAAGCTAGGAGACCCAAAAAACCAGAAAGGTTCTCGAGGGGTGGTTGAGAGACAATCTCTATGACTTGATCCACACCGATCAAATAGGCCATGACGGTGTGCGAGATCAGTAGCGAGATGAGTAGAAAGATCAGTTGCTTCGATCCTTTTTTAAAGATTTTTGTACTGTTCCAAGGTGCTTGGTTGAGTTTGCGTTGCTTGTTGGCATCTCCTTCGATGAGGTATTCGATCTTGCGAAACACCATTTCTAAGAATAGTGTCTGGGGACAAGCCCAGCCACACCACACACGCCCAAAAGCCACGGTAAATAGGATGATAAACACAAAGAAGGTGACGAGCAATACAGCCAGTAGGAAAAAATCCTGAGGCCAAAATGCCTGCCCGAAAATGATAAACTTGCGTTCGAATATATTGAGCAATAGCAGTGGCTGCCCGTCTATTGTTATAAATGGTCCACTAAAAAGCAGGGACAAGAGAATCACCGTGACGATGATTCTCTTGTTGTGATACTTGCCCTTCGGCTTTTTTGGATAGACCCAAATACGTTTACCAGATTCATCGACAGTGGCGATGGTGTTTCGGTATTCTTCTTCGTATTCGTAGTGATTTTCCATCGTGCTATTCTGCTACCGCTGTACTGTCTGTTGCTGCAGACGTAGTTGTTTCCTCTTGATATAGTTCACCCTGTGGTGCTTTGGCATTGGCAGGATTGGTTCCTCTGAGGGTGTAGATGTAGGAGTTGACAGCATTCATGTTGGCAGGGGATAGTACTTCCTTCCATGCGATCATCCCTTTCTCCACCACGCCATTGGATATCGTGTGATATGTGTCCTGTGCTGAGCCACCATGTAGCCAGTAGTCATCGGTGAGGTTAGGGCCGATTCCTCCTTCTCCACCTGCTTTGTGACAGGCCACACAGTTGCGTTCGTAGATGGTTTTTCCTTTGGTGAGTAGCGCGGCATCATCGGAGAAGCTAATGTTAGACTCGTCGATGGCTTGCTCTTCACTGCCTTGGCTACTTGACTTTGCCGCCTCTGCTTTGGCTACTTGCTGTGCATATTCTTCATCTTGCAGTGGTGTGAGTTTAAGGACGTGATAGTTGACCATGTATGCGATGGCAAATACAATGGTGATGTAAAACAGCCATTTCCACCAAGGAGGGAGGTGATTGTCGAGTTCTTTGATTCCGTCATAGTCATGATCGAGTTCTATGGCCTCTTCCTCTTCTAGTGGTACAGCTCCTGTGAGTTTGTCATTAAGTCGTTTCCATAGGCTTGGTTCGTCTATGGTTATACCTTTTTTCTCTAGGTCTGTATTCAGCATCATCTTGATTATGTTGAGTAAGACGATTGCCACCAGTAGCACGAGCAGTACGACCAGTAGTACTAGGCTCATCATGATCAGCATCATATCGTTCGAACTGATACCCATCGTGTCGCTTTGTGCATTTGCACTCAGTGACCCACATAGTACGAGCACCGCGCATAGTAAAAGTTTAACCGCAGGGCGGTAGCCTGCAGGGCTTAAATTCCTGACCTTCGAGCCGAACCGAACTAGAAGCCATCTTAATATCCCTAGGGCTCTGCCTTGGGGTAGTTTTTTATAGGTATGATTGAATATTTTCATCTCTGTAGGTTTTTTCAGTGTTCGTCAAAAGGTAAATTTTTCATTTCATCTATGTAGGAGCGATCCACTCTGAACACCCACCATAAGAGGCCTATGAAGAATACGAAAAAGATTGAAAGGGAAATTATGGGCCAAATTTCCACATTATGTATTTGTTCGAAATAATATTTAAACATGGCTTTTCCTTTATTGTTTTACAGTGATGTCTTTACCTAATCTTTGCAAATACGCAATCAGAGCGATGATTTCTTCTTCGCCTGTCGCGTCGATTCCATCTGCTTTTAGATTTGCTACGATGGTTTTGGCTTGCATTTCCAGTTCTATATTGGCAGTCTCTTCGAAACCCTCAGGATAGGGAACGCCTACCGTTCTGAGTGCAGAGATCTTTGCAGCGGTGCTCTCTTTGTCTATGGCTTGCTCGAATAACCAAGGGTACGCTGGCATAATAGATCCAGCAGAGACTGCATCGGGAGCGAGTAGGTGGTTGTAGTGCCAAGTGTCTGATTTTTTTAGCTTTCCGACACCTTCGCGTGCAAGGTCTGGGCCAGTACGTTTGGACCCCCATAGGAATGGATGATCGTAGACGAACTCTCCCGCTTTGGAGTATTCTCCATATCGCTCGGTATCAAATCGCAGCGGTCTGACCATCTGCGAGTGACAGTTGTTGCAGCCCTCACGGATGTAGATGTCACGTCCTTGCAGCTCCAGTGGCGTGTAAGGTTTGACCGATGATATTGTAGGGATGTTGGACTTGATTAAGAAAGTCGGTACCATTTCAATTACACCACCGATTAAAATCGCGACCAATGTTAGTACGGTGAAGAAAACTGGTTTTCTCTCCCACACAGAGTGCCAGTGACCTCCAGTGATTTTTTTCTTTTCTAAAGCAGGCGCTTCTGCTTCTTCTTCAGCGATGAATTGTCCTGCACCTGTTGTTTTGATCAGGTTGAAAATCATCACAAAGACACCTGAGAGATAGAGTACTCCACCGACGGCTCTAAGTGCGTAGAGAGGGACGATTTGGATCACAGTTTCTAGGAAGTTTTTGTAAACCAAGAAACCGTCCGCATCGAACTGTTGCCACATGAGGCTCTGCACGATACCTGCGACATACATCGGTAGGGCATAGAAGATGATTCCTAATGTGCCTAACCAAAAATGAATGTTGGCTAATTTGATGGAGTGAAGTTTGGTGCCCCACATTCTAGGAACTAGCCAGTAGAACATACCGAAGATCAAGAAACCGTTCCAGCCTAGTGCGCCGACATGGACATGTGCGACGATCCAATCCGTAAAGTGCGCGATGGCACTGACTTCCTTGAGAGAAAGCATAGGTCCCTCGAAAGTGGCCATACCGTAGCAAGTGATCGCTACTACCATGAATTTCAAAATAGGATCCTCGCGAACTCTGTCCCAAGCACCTCTCAAGGTCAATAGACCATTGAGCATACCACCCCAAGAGGGAGCAATCAGCATGATCGAAAAGGCCGTGCCGAGCGACTGAACCCAGTCAGGTAGCGAGGTGTAAAGCAGATGATGAGGTCCCGCCCAGATGTAGATAAAGATCAGCGACCAGAAGTGAATGATCGACAGCTTATAGGAATACACTGGTCGTTTGGCTGCTTTGGGTAGGTAGTAGTACATTAGACCCAAGAAAGGAGTCGTGAGGAAAAACGCTACGGCGTTATGCCCATACCACCACTGTACGAGTGCATCCTGCACTCCAGCATACCAAGAGTAACTTTTGAATAAACCGACGGGCATAGCCACCGAATTGACAATGTGCAATACCGCGACCGTGACGAATGTGGCGATATAGAACCAGATAGCGACATACATGTGTCGTTCACGGCGTTTGATGATCGTACCGATCAAGTTAATACCGAACACAACCCAGATCAGCGTGATAGCAATATCTATGGGCCATTCTAGCTCAGCATATTCTTTGCTACTCGTCATCCCTAACGGTAATGTGATGGCTGCCGTCAGTAGAATAGCTTGCCAGCCCCAGAAGTTGATCCACGACAAGGTATCGTTAAACATCCGGGCTTTGAGGAGTCGCTGTAGGGAGTAGTAGATCCCTGCAAACATGGCATTGCCGATGAAGCCGAATATGACTGCATTGGTATGAAGGGGTCGCACACGACCGAAGGTCGTGTATTGCAAGTCAAAATTGAATGCAGGATAAAATAGTTGAATCGCTGCAGTCAGTCCTGCGAGCATGGCGATGACACCAAAGATGACAGAGGCGATGGTGAAATACTTTACGATCTTATTGTCGTAACTGAATTTTTCAAGTTCCATGTGATAGCGTTGAGTTTATTGATCGGTGGCTAAATTAGTTTGGTTTCTTTAGGTGCCTAATGACACAGGTTCAGCATTTTGTATGATTAGAATCATATTGTTTTTTTTGTTATTTTATCACTACAACTAGTTATGGAATTAGTCATTTTCTGGTAGGTGTGAAAAATGTAAGACCAAAAAAAAAGGATGACCATTTTACTGATCATCCTTTTTAAAGTGACTTTTTTCTGTCTTATTTTTGACTCATCGTCCAGACAGGCATCTTGCTATGGTTGACGATGTCTTCCGCCACACTACCTAGGAAGAGATGCAGTAGACCTCTGTGACTATGTGTCGCTAGCGCGATCATATCTGCGTTCATCTCTTGCGCAAAGTTCATGACAGCTTGATCCGTTTCTATCCCTCTGGTCACGTGGATTTCAAAATTGGTTAGTTTGTGATCGTTAGCTAGCTTTTCTAATGCTTCTCTGGCCATGTCATCACTGACTGGATCGTGAAGTGTTTCTACATGTAGCAAATGGATTTTTGCTCCCACTAAGTGTTGGAAATCTTTGAACTTCTCTAGTACTGATCCTGCTTCAACATCCAAATCCGTAGGGAAAACTATGTTGTTGATCGCTTTTACCTGATGTTTCTGATGCACAGTGACGACTGGACATTTAGCCGTTCGCACTACTTTTTCAGCATTGGATCCTACCAGTATCTCAGCGAGTCCTGTAGCTCCTTTGGTTCCCATCACGATGAGGTCGGGGCTATAAGCTTCGATTTGGCTTGCGATTCCTTTGAAGGCATTTCCCATCAAAACCTCATAGGTCACATTCTGTTCGCTGTGTTTATTGAGGATTTCTTGTAAATCATTTTTTGCTTTCTTGATAAGCTGAAGTGTAAATAGCTGATCCATAGAATCATCCAAAGTCACTTCCCCCGTCACATGAAAGGTGTCACCCATCGGGTATTCTATGATGTGAACGAGTGTGATTTCCCCATTTGACTGTTCATTGATTTCAAGGGCTAACTCCAAAGCTGATTCTGCAAATGGACTAAAGTCGTAGGGTACTAATATCTTTTTCATTTTATTTAGGATTTGAGATTTAAAGTTTGACCAACCTCTTTGGTGGTCTTTAAAGATCATATTAAGTCGGCAGAATAGAAAATTAATCGTCCGATAATTCTATGATGTCTGTTTCTATTAAACGGTTTGACTGAAGACATGTTCAACAGAGTTGTTCTGCCAGTAGTGTTTGTCAAACGCCATGCAGACATTTCGAACAAAGGGGCGACCCGCTGGCATGATGTACAGCTGCCCATTTTTGATTTCTATCAGTTGATCAGCGACGAGTTCAGACAGACGGCTTTCTGCATAGTGAAAGAGTGATGCACGTAAAGGGTCGTCGGTATCGGCACTGGTTTGGAACTGACACATGAGTCGCGAGATATGCTGCTTGATACTTATCTCTTCGTCCGTCAGGAAATGTCCTCTATATACAGGGAGTTTGCCAGCGTATACGAGTGCCTTATAGTCTTCTACTTTTTTAACGTTTTGCGCATAGGCTGAGCCTGTGTCACCAATAGAGGAGGCTCCTAAGCCTATCACTAGGTCGCTACTATGGATAGTGTAGCCCATGAAGTTGCGATGTAGTGTCCCGCTCTCTGCTGCGAGGTATAGCTCGTCTGTAGCGAGTGCAAAGTGATCCATTCCTATCTCGTAGTATTGCATAGCTGCCAAGATTCGTTTGCCTAATTCATACAGTTCGCGCTTCTCTGTTGCGGAGGGTAGGTCTTTGTCTGAGAAACTGCGTTGTCCGGGCTTGACCCAAGGTACATGGGCATAGCTGTAGTAGGCGATGCGATCGGGATGTAGCTGGGCTACCTTATCAAAGGTGTCGGAGATGGTGTTTTTGTTTTGTAGAGGTAGACCGTAGATCAGGTCAAAATTGATGGATGTGTAGCCTATCTCACGGGCAGTGTCTACTACAGACGCTACGGTTTCGTAGGATTGTATACGGTGTACGATCTTTTGCACCGCGAGATCAAAGTCTTGAATCCCCAAGCTCATCCGCCGAAAACCAAGGTCATAGAGTGCCTGCATGTGTGCGCGGGTAGTATTGTTGGGGTGAGCTTCGAAACTCATACATGTTTCTGAAGTGGTGATGGCTTTTTGGGTGATTCCCTCTATAAGTAAGGTCAAGTGTTCGGGACTGAAAAACGTAGGTGTGCCACCACCCAGATGGATTTCAGCGATCTGAGGCGTGTCATCGAAGATTTCCAGATAAAGAGACCACTCGCGTAAGAGTGTATCGATGTAGGGTCGCTCCACGCTATGATTGACAGTGATGCGGGTATTGCAGCCGCAGTACGTGCATAAGCTTTCGCAGTAGGGTAGGTGGATGTATAGACTGATGCCTTTCTCACTATTATTGGTTTCAAACGCTGATCGAACATGCGCTTTCCATAGGTCTGTGTCTATAGGGTCTTCTTTCCATGCAGGAACTGTGGGGTAACTGGTGTATCGTGGACCTGGGATGTCGTATTTTTGTATGAGATTATTGGCTGTGTTCATGAGACAAAATAAATAGGAGCCTATCTACTTTGCACAGGCATAGCTCATCGATCGTAATGATCTGTATCAGTCTTTCTTTGGTTTTTTGTCATCCATGAGCATTCTTACTGCTGGAGAGTCTGTGTCGTCGTACTGTCCTGATTTGACTGACCAGACGAACAGCCATAGGAATATAAGGGCGACTACTAAACTGATCAATATAAGTGCGATGATGATTTTCATGAGATGCGACGGCCGAGCCATCGGATGGTTAAGGTGGTGAAAGCCACGACAGAAATACTACTAATCGGCATGAGTAATGCAGCAAATACAGGCGTGATCATTCCTGCAACTGCAAAACTAAGTCCTACGATATTGTAAGCAAACGAGATCACAAACCCTATGATGATGACCATTCTTGACTGGGTGATTAGCCGCAGGAAAGAATCCAGATCGACAAGCCTTTTGCCTAAGAGTATGCCGTCGCTGGCCGGGCTAAAAGAGGACATATTGTCGGAGACGGAGAGACCAACACTGCTGGCTTTGAGTGCACCCGCGTCGTTGAGTCCATCACCGATCATGATGGTGCTTTGTGTAGCTTCTAGGTTTTTGATTTTCTCTAGTTTGTCTACAGGGGAGTGACTGAAGTAGAAGGCAGTATCTGGAGGAAAAATTTCACTCAGTTTGGTTCGTTCCGCATCATTGTCACCAGAGAGGATACTGAATTGGTAGTGCGCTTTGAGCTGATTTATCAGGTTTTTGAGCCCTTTGCGGTATTGGTTTTCGAAAGAAAAGAAGCCTCTATAAACTCCATCTATGTTGATATGCACTTGTGTTTGTTGTATGGTGGTATGAGGTGCTAGGGTCAAAGAAGCCGAACCGATCTGTAGTAGGTGACCATCAAGCTGTCCTTTGAGTCCCTGACCTTTGACTTCCTCAAACTGCGTGACTGGAACGGCTGTGACAGTGGAGTACATCGCACAGATCGCCTGACTGAGTGGGTGGGTTGAGTGTTTGGTGAGCGAAGCGATTAGCTGCTCGTCATACGCAGTGAGTGCCATGCCATGGTAGTTGATGGTGTGATCTTGGTGGTTGGTAATGGTGCCAGTTTTGTCAAATATGATGTGTTTGGTTTGCCAGATACGCTCGATGACTTCTGTGCCTTTGAGGTAGAACTGGTGACGGGCGAGGACGTTGAGTACACTGCCTAGTGTGAAAGGAGTCGCTAGTGCCAGCGCGCAGGGACAAGCGATAATCAATACCGAAGAAAAGACATTCATAGCCTGACTACTATCAATCACGAGCCAGACCAGTCCAGCTAGGGTTGCTAGTCCGAGGATGGTAGGCGTAAAGTAGCGACTCACACGGTTGATGATCAGGTGCTCCTCGTCGGGATTTTCTTTGGCAAAGACCTCATTGTTCCATAGCTGAGTCAGGTAGCTCTGGGATACGGGATGGAGGACATTCATTTTGACAGCTACGCCTTTGATGCGTCCGCCTGCATAGATTTTTTCTCCTTCACGAATGGCAATTGATTTAGTCTCTCCTGTGACGAAACTGTAGTCTATTTGAGCTGATGGACTGACTAGAATGGCATCACAGGGGATGATTTCTTCGTTTCGAATTTCAATTTTGTCTCCGGCTTGTAATGTTTCTACTAGGACACTCTTTTTTTCTTGCTGATTGATCAGCGTCACTGCGAGTGGGAAGTAAGACTTGTAGTTGCGATCAAAGGATAGGTTGCGGTAGGTCTGTCCCTGAAACCATCTGCCAATCAATAATAGGAATACCAAAGCAGCCATGGAGTCAAAGTATCCTGCCCCCGTCTGGCTTAGGATCTCGTAGCTGCTGCGGATAAATATCGCTAGAATCCCCATGGCGATGGGTAGGTCGATGTTGAGGACTTTTTTGGCTACCCCACGAAATGCAGAGCTAAAGAACTCCTGTGCACAGTATACCAAGACGGGAATGGATAGCAGTAGATTGAGATACCCAAAATACTGCACGAATTCCGAAGAGATATGAAGTCCAAAGTACTCCGGAAAGGAGAAGAGCATGATATTGCCAAAGGTAAATCCTGAGATGCCTAGTTTGACAAAGGTGTCTTTGTTGCTACTCGT
Organism: Reichenbachiella agariperforans; assembly: GCF_900142205.1. Classification (GTDB taxonomy): domain Bacteria; phylum Bacteroidota; class Bacteroidia; order Cytophagales; family Cyclobacteriaceae; genus Reichenbachiella; species Reichenbachiella agariperforans. The sequence continues at coordinate 128,675 of NZ_FRAA01000001.1, read as the reverse complement.
CTCTGTACCCTGCTGCTGTGTATCTAGCGTAATCTCAGGTTCATAGCCCAGCTGGCATAGACGCTCGATGATAATGGGGAGCTGGGTCTTATGAGGCATGTAATCTATGGTGAGTTTTTTCTGGCTAAAGTTGATTCGTGACTGGATGATGCCTGCATCGAATCGAGTCAGGTTTTCGAGGAGCCAGATGCATGAGCTGCAGTGTATGGAGGGAATATTTAGGGTGATTTTGTGATAGTCCTCGGATTTGAAATCCAACAGACGATCCGCGATCTCCTGATTGTCTAAGTAGCCGTATTTGTTGGCATAGAAGCTTTTGAGCTGATTGCCCGGAGCACGTTCGAGATCATAATAGGTACAGAGATCGTTTTCTTCTAAGAGCTGGTACACAGTCTGGCAACCCAGACAGCAGAAATGCTTGTCTTCTAGCTCGTAGGAAGCATTGTCACAGTCTTCTCCACAGTGGTAGCAGGTTTGCTCTACGGTTAATTGCATAGACGAGGGGATTCCATCAGTTAAAATTAGCGATTCTTACAGTGTTTGGACTAAATAAGGAGATGAATTGTTGGCTGTCAGTATGATTCGATTTGATCAGAACCAAGCTGTCAGGGGTACTGGCTATTAGTGGAAGGAAGGTATGCGCTTTTTTAGCAAAGACCTCTCTTGTGAATACAGATAAAGGAGTGTTTACCTCACTATCAGGTGGGGAATTGTATCGTTCAGGAATCAAGAGGATAGGGGTATTAGTGGCTTGAACCATTGAGGTGATTTCTTCATATTGATGTGATGACAGGTGAGTTGGTACAGCATTTAGGATAATATGGCCTGTGTCTGACAGTGTCAGTTTATCTAATATATGGTAAGTAAACCCAGGCTCTAGCATGAATTGCCAGTCTTTTGGGATGGCGAAATCTAGTTTGGCTTGTAAGGCTAGGTACTTGTCCTGACAGTCGGATGTGATTTGGCGCTTGAGCTCTACCGCGCTGAGCCGGCGTGTGTCCTCGGTCTCTGAGATCATGCGGTAGGCATGTACCAGAGTTACATGAGCATCTAGACTTTTGGACCATCTGTGAGCCAACTGAATGGCTGTCAGCGATGTGTCCGAAAAATCTATCGGGACAAGAATATGTAATGGGTTGAAATCCATGTTAGTTGATTTGTCTTGTCTCCAAAATTACTAGCGCTTTATTTTCTGCATAAGGACTGCTATCAGTAGAAAATATGATTCATGTCACTTTGTTGGGAGAGTCATTTAAGTAGATTTGTCGAGACAAAACTCAAATTAATGTGAACAACTCAGACGCCTATCGCGAAATATACTACTCCTGTGTCGAAGGAATACTGGTCGTAAGTGAGGGTAAAATTATTTTGGCCAATCCGCAGTGTGAATCTCTTTTTGGTTACGATCATGATGAGATGTTGGGGATGGTTATCGAGGATTTTGTTCCGATGGAGATCAGGAAACAGCATCGTGAGCATTACAAGGGTTTTGTTTCGGCACCTGTAACCAAACAAATGGGAGTAGGAAGAGATCTAACAGCACTGCGAAAGGATGGCTCTACATTCCCCGTAGAGATTAGTCTTAATCCGGCCACTATAGACGGTAAGAATGCCGTGATTGCTCATATCATTGATATCACGGTACGAAAGCAATTTGAGCTGACGCTCAAACGGAGCGAAGAGCAGCTCATCGAGTATGCAGCAGAATTAGAAAAACGGGTACAGGAGCGAACCCAAGAGCTAGCGGATGTTGTCACTGATCTTAAAAAGACTAATGAACACCTAGAGGAGGAAGTTAAAGAAAGGATCAAAGCGGAAAAGGAAGCCAATAAGGCTTTGTCGAAGGAAAAAGAGTTGAACGAACTGAAGAGCCGCTTTGTGTCTATGGCTTCTCATGAGTTCAGAACTCCACTGAGCACGATATTGTCTTCTGCTTCTTTGATCGGCAAGTATACGACTACCGAAACCCAACCCAACCGAGACAAACATATCGGTCGTATTAAGTCCAATGTAACGGAGCTGACTAGTATTCTTAATGAATTTCTCTCCCTAGAAAAGATAGATGCCGGCAAAATGCGCGTAGAACTCGCTCAGCTGGAAATGGTCGCTTTCTTAGACGAACTCAGCGATGAACTAGCAACAGTGGCAAAGGACGGGCAAGACATAGTTTTAGAAACCATAGAGACTAACTGCATCATGAATACAGACCCCTTGATGTTGCGACAGGTGATGACCAATCTCATCTCTAATGCCATCAAGTATTCGAGCAGTCAGATTCGGGTGGTGCTGACAGATCTCGATAAAACAGTAGAACTGTCTGTGATCGATCAGGGGATAGGGATACCTGAAAATGATCAAAAGCACTTGTTTGATAAGTTTTTTAGAGCGCACAATTCACACCATATACAAGGGACTGGACTTGGGCTGAATATCGTCCGGAAATACTTGGACTTACTAGAAGCCGATATTCGCTTTGAGAGCGAAGAAGGAACAGGATCGACGTTTACCATTATTTTGAATAAATAACACTATGCAAAGAATTTTACTCATCGAAGACAATGACAGTGTACGGGAAAACACCGCAGAGATTCTAGAACTCGCAGGATATGAAGTTCTCACCGCAGCTGATGGTAAACAGGGGGTCACCATGCTCAGAGAAAACAATACCGTTGATCTGATCATCTGTGATATCATGATGCCAGGATTAGATGGATATGGTGTGCTACACATTGTGATGAGAAATCCTGAGACCTCACACATTCCGTTTATCTTTTTAACAGCCAAAGCTGAGAAGTCTGATATGCGCAAGGGAATGAACCTAGGCGCGGACGACTATCTGACTAAACCCTATGACGATGTGGAGCTGCTCGATGCGGTAGAGGCACGGATCAATCGTACCCGCCAGATGCAAAAGGACTATGAAACCAGTGTGTCGGGTTTAGATGACTTCTTTCATGATGCCAAAGAAATCAGCAGCCTCAAAGCACTCTCACACGAGAAAAAGCTACGAGAGTATAAGAAAAAAATGAACCTCTATCATCAAGGGGATTATCCAAATTATCTGATCTATATCAAGTCAGGTAAAGTTAAAACCTACAAGACCAACTCTGATGGTAAGGAATTAATCACAGGGTTATATGGTGCAGAGGAGTTCTTGGGATTTAACGACCTCATCACCCAGTCTGATCACAGCGAAGGAGCTATGGCTACTGAGCCCGTCGAAGCATATTTTATTCCTAAGGACGACTTTTTGCAGCTCATCTACAAGGACAGAGCAGTAGCCAGTAGTTTTATCAAAATCCTCTCTAAGAACATTCTAGAGATGGAGGAAAAGATGCTTCATCTAGCCTACAATTCTGTTCGTCAGCGTGTCGCAGAGGCACTCCTGTCGGTTAAGAAAAAGTATGGCAATGAAACTGAATCTTTTGCGATCTCCCGTGAGGATTTATCTAATATTGTGGGAACGTCCCCCGAGTCTGTGATCCGTACTTTGTCGGATTTCAAAACTGAGGGGCTCATTGATATCCAGTCCAACAAGATCAAACTGGTAGATGCGGATGAGTTAGCAGTGATTATATCAAGAGGATACTAATATGACAGAATTGAAAGTAGGAGACGCTGCGCCGGCGTTCGAAGGAGTAAATCAAAAAGGCGAAACGATTAAGTTGTCAGACTATGCAGGCAAAAAGTTAGTACTCTATTTCTATCCCAAAGACAATACACCAGGATGTACCACGCAATCGTGTAACCTCCGGGACAACTACCAAGACCTTATGGCCAAAGGATACGAAGTATTAGGCGTGAGCTCGGATAGCGAAAAGTCTCATCAGAAATTCATCGATAAGCATGAGTTGCCTTTCGATCTATTGGCAGATACGGACAAGGTGGTTCATGATTTATTTGGTACTTGGGGCGAGAAGCAGATGTACGGTCGCAAATACATGGGGACATTTCGTACGACTTTCGTCATCGACGAGCAAGGTGTCATCTCCGAGATCATCGGAAAAGTCAAAACCAAAGAACACACAGCTCAGATTCTGGGGTAGTAATCTTTAGTGCCCTTATAGATCGAGTAGTTCTGGAGGCATCATACTTGCATTTCGTTGATTCTTTGCTCAATTTCGAGCCTCAGTTTATCACACATTATCAGACCACACATGAAAGATGTCATCGTCATCGGCGGAGGAATCGTAGGATTGGCTAGCGCTTGGAAGATCCTCGAAAAGGCTCCCAATACCTCTATTGCTATTTTGGAAAAGGAGTCAGGCCCAGCCAAGCACCAGACGGGCAACAACAGTGGTGTGATCCATTCGGGCTTGTACTACAAGCCAGGGAGCTTGAAAGCTACCAATTGTATCAAGGGCTACCATTTGCTTTTGGACTTTTGTCAAAAAGAAGAAATTAAGTACGATCTGTGTGGCAAGATTGTCGTGGCTACCGACGAGGCTGAGGTGCCGTACCTGACTACACTACACGAGCGTGGCGAACAAAACGGCCTGACGAACATGCTGTGGTTGGACCAGGATCAACTCAAAGAATACGAGCCGCACGTCAATGGTGTCAAAGGGATCTACGTCCCTCAGACTGGGATCATCGATTATACGGCTGTATGTAAGAAGCTAGAGGAAAAACTACTCGCAGCAGGCGCAGAAATACACTACAATCACAAGGTAGTCAAAATCAATGCTGCACCACAGGTACAAACCATCGTGACAGACAAGGGAGATTTCGAAGGCAAGTTGGTCGTGAACTGTGCCGGCTTGTACTCGGACAAGGTAGCCAAGATGACGCCTCTCAAGCCCGATCTAAAGATCGTGCCTTTTCGGGGCGAGTACTACCAACTCAAGAAGGAAAGTCAGCATCTGGTCAAGAATTTGATTTATCCGGTGCCTGATCCGAACTTCCCGTTCCTAGGTGTGCACTTTACGCGAATGATCAACGGAGGGGTAGAGGCAGGTCCCAATGCCGTTTTGGCTTTTCAGAGGGAGGGCTACAAGAAGTCGGATATCAATCTAGCCGAACTGGCAGAGACACTGGCATGGCCAGGTTTTCAAAAAGTAGCTGCCAAGTACTGGCGGACAGGGTTTGGTGAGATGTATCGTTCGTTCTCCAAGACGGCTTTTACCAAGGCGCTACAAAAGCTCATCCCAGAGATCCAAGAGTCTGATCTGGAAGTAGGCGGGGCAGGTGTCCGTGCGCAAGCCTGCGATCGAAACGGAGGGCTGTTGGATGATTTTCAGATTCTCGAAGACGAGCACTTCGTCAATGTCTGCAATGCACCATCACCCGCAGCTACTTCGTCGCTGGCGATCGGCGATGAGATTTCTAGTCGCGTATTAGCGAGAGCTTAGAGAGGGGAATTAAAAGTGAGAAAGTTTACCGCTCTGTTTCGTGTGCTCACGAAACGATTGTGCGCTAAGTGAATCAGTTCTTGAATCTAACTCTTGATTCTCGACCAAAATTTCTAACGAAAAAACTAGCAATTTTTGATCGAATAGCGGAACATTGCGTTGAACCCTTTTTAATACAAAAGAAAGTGAATAAAATCAGTACCATGGACACATTCAAGAAAGCGATGAGGATGGCAGATTGCTGTTGTTGCGTTTCATAATGTGATTTGTGGGAAAGTATAGATTTAAATAAACGCTCGTCAGAGATCAAAATATTTAAAAGCCTTTCCCTTTCGAGGAAAGGCTTTTTTGTTGAAATAAACTAAAACAATGGTGATCAATCAAGAATCAGAAGTATTTAAAAGTATCACAACGCTGGGCAAGTATGTCGGCAATACACCCCTGTACGAAATTCAGCATTTGTCTCCTAAGCCAAAGGTGAAGATCTATGCCAAAATGGAATGGATGCAGTTTGGCGGGAGTGTCAAGACCAGACCCGCTTACCAAATCATCAAAGCGGCGCTGGAGAGTGGTGAACTCGGTACAGGCAAAACGCTACTAGATGCTTCCAGTGGGAACACGGGCTTGGCATATGCGACGATATGTGCACGGCTGGGGATTCCTGTGACGATTTGCCTCCCTGAGAATGCATCATGGGAACGCAAGAAGTTGCTCAAAGGCTTGGGTGTCAACATCGTCTATACATCGAAGTTTGGTTCGTCCGATGAGTCGGAGGCCAAGGCGCACGAGATGTACAATAACGAGCCGGACAAGTACTTTCTCGCCAATCAATACAACAACGAGAACAACTGGAAAGCCCACTACGAAGGGACAGGACCTGAGATATTTGAGGAGTTGGGAGATAGCATCACGCACTTCATGACAGGACTCGGTACTACGGGCTCGTTTACTGGGATCAGCAAGTACCTCAAGGAACGCGACCCTAGCATCCAAACGATCGGATTGCAACCGGATGGTGCATTGCACGGATTGGAGGGATGGAAGGACATGGAGACGGCCAAGGTGCCGGGTATTTATGATACTTCACTGGTCGATGCAATCAAGCACGTGGATACCTATGATGCTTATGATATGCTCAAAGAGACGGCTAAAAAGGAGGGGATTCTACTGAGTCCATCTTCTGCAGCGAACCTCAAAGGGGCAATCGATCTAGCCAATGAGATCGAGGAGGGAGTCATCGTGACACTTTTCCCTGACAATGCGGAGAAATACAGCGAAATCATCAAATCACTATTCTGATGAGTAAAAAAGTCATAGTCGATCACGAAATATTGGCTTCTATGCACAGGCATGCCCTGGCAGATTTTCCCAACGAATGCGTAGGCTTTTTCTTTGGAGAGTCGGCTGGTGAAGCCAAAAAAGTGACAGAATACACCCCATTGGAAAATTCCAAAGTGGGGGATCAACGAAGAAGGTTTGAAGTAGACCCAAAGGACTACATGGCTGCCGAAAAATATGCTATTGAAAGCAAACAGGAATTGCTGGGAGTGTATCACTCACACCCCAAGCATCCTGCTGAGCCTTCAGTGCATGATCTGGCGCAGGCTTTGCCTTTCTTTTCATACATCATCGCCTCTGTCTCGGAGACCGTGGTACAAAACACACGGTCTTGGCAGCTCAATGAGCAAAACGAGTTTGAGGAGGAAATCATTACGAACGAATAACAACATGGCAGAAATAATCATACCGACACCCCTAAGGAAATTTGCAGACAATCAGGCGACTATCGCCGTGGCAGGAGACAACATCCTGTCTGCGATTGAGGATCTGGTGACACAGTTTCCGGATTTGAAGAAGCAAATATTTGATGCACAGGGACAAATCAAGCGTTTCATCAGAATCTACAAAGGAGAAGACGATATCGAGTCGTTGGACAATGAAAAGACGGCCATCGAGGCAGATACGGTAATCAGCATCATTCCAGCCATAGCAGGAGGAGCAAACTAGATATGTCGACTACATTTTCGAAAGCGGAACTAGAGCGATACAGTCGCCATCTGATCATCCCGGAGTTCAACATCGAGGGACAGCGCAAACTCAAAGAGGCTAAGGTGCTCGTCGTGGGCAGTGGTGGCTTGGGTAGTCCAGTGTTGTTGTATCTGGCTGCTGCGGGAGTAGGACACATCGGGATCGTGGACTTTGACGTGGTGGATGATTCGAATCTACAACGTCAGGTGTTGTTTACGGTCGAGGATGTAGGGCAGTCCAAAGCTGCCACTGCTAAGACACGGCTTGAGAAACTCAATCCCTTCATCGAATTTACAGTACATGATACGGCATTGACCTCAGACAATGCACTGGAGATATTCAAGGATTATGATGTGATCGCAGACGGTACGGACAATTTTGCGACGAGGTATTTGGTCAACGACGCTTGCGTGATTCTTGACAAAGTGAACGTTTATGCTTCGATCTTTCGCTTCGATGGACAACTGTCAGTGTTCAACTATGTGGACAAAACCGGTGTGCGGGGACCACACTACCGAGACCTCTTTCCTTCACCACCTCCTCCGGGGCTTGTGCCGAGCTGTGCCGAAGGCGGTGTGATGGGTGTCTTGCCAGGGATGATTGGTACCATGCAGGCCAATGAAGTAATCAAAGTGATCACGGGAATAGGGGAGCCGCTTAGCGGGCGTTTGTTTTTGTTCGACACGTTGTCTTTTGAGACGCGGACGATGAAGATCCGGAAAAACCCGAATACTGCTCCCGTGACGGAACTGATCGACTATGAGTTCTTCTGTGGTTCAGGACACGAGGAGCAAGAAGAACCCGTGCGTGAGATTACAGCAGTACAGCTCAAGGAATGGAAAGACACGAACAAAGCATTTCAACTCATCGATGTGCGTGAGCCGTATGAGTTTGATATCGCCAATATCGGCGGCACGTTGATCCCACAAAACCAGATCGAGGCTCAACTGGATCAAATCCAAAAGGACCAGGACGTAGTGCTCTACTGTCGTAGTGGCAATCGCAGTGCGGATGTCTTGCGCACACTCAAGGCCAAAGGCTATGGTAATCTCTACAACCTACAGGGAGGTATCCTGTCGTGGGCTGAGCAGATTGACCCTGAGATGGCGAAGTACTAGATCAAAGAAAAGGGAGGCTTTATAAAGTCTCCCTTTTCTTTGATGTTGTAGTTAGCTTGTTAACTATTCTTGGATTTTTTCAATCGTTTTTCGGCCTTCTTTTCTTTTGGTGTTTTAGTAGCCTCTTTTTTTACGCTCTTTTTGGCGTCTTGTGATTTTCCCATTGTTTGATTTGGTTTAGATACAGGCGTTTCTGCATCCAGATACAACTGTATCTCGAGGTAATATTAACGTAATAATCCGAAATAAGACTTTGCTATTTCCTTCTTTATAATCCATCGATAAATACTGTCATTAGTTGAAAGTAATCCTCGAAAGCGGTCATAGGTAACGTTTCAGATCGATCATAGATGTCATGATATGCTTGTATGCCACCAAGCGTATAGATAAAAAAACTGGGCACGTTCTGTTGATGAAAGAAGCAGTGGTCACTGTTACAGGCTTCTCCGCGAATTTTGACTTGGTGGAGCAAGGCTTCTTTTTCGTTGATGTCTCGCAATCGATCAAATTCATCTGGGTAGATAGACCCATTGACCACTTGTATACCATCATCGCCAGTGCCTGAGATGTCAAAATTGATTAGGAATTTGATCTGGGAGAGTTCGAACATTGGATGCTCTACAAAGTGTTTTGATCCTAATAATCCTAATTCCTCTCCACCAAAAGCGATGAAAACAGTTGTGTATTTGGGAGTATTTTCTTTGTAGTGTTTAGCAAGGCTTAGGAGCATTGCGATACCGCTCGCATTGTCATTTGCTCCGGGGAAGATCGTTTCACTGCCCATCATACCGAGGTGGTCATAATGCGCAGTGAGTAGGACGAGCGAATCGGGATGCTGTCCTTTGATATGACTTACTACATTTTGGGTTGGGTAGCGGGAGATGAACTTGTTTTTGATGTTTATTTTGACAGTATGGATGTTGCTAGTGGTACTGTCTATTTTCAGTATTAGTGATGGTTTTGCGTAGACAGCAGTGGAAGCACTCCATGTGAGTTTGTTAGTCGTGAGGCTGATAGACCCTGAGGCAGGGTTTTCTGGGTGGTACTTGATGAAATCGATGACTTCACGAATGGATTTTTGCTCCTCTGGGTTGTAGTCTTTAGGGTTGTAATCTGGGATGATAAGGAATTTCCCTGTGGAATTATTGAGTATAGTAGAGAGTTTTTCTCGATGGATGAAGTCATCAATCTCCATAGATACGGTCTCAAAAGCTCCTTTTATGCCCGGAGAGCCAGCATCAATGAGGAAGTCTATACCAGGTTGCTTTGCTTCACCATTGATCGAGAGGAACATGGCTGAAGGAAAGGTGTTGACGGGAGTAGTGAAGGGTTGACTGTAGCTTTTCCCAAAAGGAACTAGACCTATGGATTGAAACTGTGACTGGATATAGTCAGCAGCATTTTGGTCTCCATGATCTACATAGCCGCGTCCTTTAAACTCTTCAGAGGCTAGTGTTTGTATGATGTTTTTGGCATACGGTAGGTTTTGGGTTGTCCCATTGTGAGATAATATCAATCCAATAATGCACAATAGATATTTCATACTGGGTGACTGTGGTTTATGTGAGATAGTGTTAGCCAAAAAAAAGCTTTCATGTCAGCCCATATAGGTTAACTGACACGAAAGCCTTTTTTGGTTACTCGATACTTTATTCTACTTCTTTCAGTTTGTACCGTTCACTATCGTCTAGTTTCATCATGATCAACAACACTACAGCGATAGCAATAGCAAATGCGTAGGTCATGATGTTGAGGTAGCTTTCTCTAAAGAAAGCCACATCTACAGGTATCTCAAGAATTTGATTGAGGTAGCCTTGGCTCAATAGTAGACCGTAGCATATCGTTAGCGAGATGATTAACATTACTTTTTCTTCCATTCCATACAGCACCCACGGGATAAGGGTCATCGCGAGCATCGAGCAAAAGAATGGAATCAAAAATGAATCGCTACTTTGTATGATTGATGCATGAAACAAAGAGGCCATGATTAGCATTTGAAAAGAGGCCAAAAACCGTGAGGTTTGAACCATACCAAAATGATTTAAGGCCAATAAAGAGATGGAAATAACAAACAGCATAGCAGGGTAAATGACCAGTGCTTCATAGTGTGCATAAATAAAGAAGGCATAGAAGAAGCCTATGAATGCACACATAATAGATACTTGATTGGATAACTTGACTTTCCCTTTCATATAGGGAGTGATGTCATCCTTGATTCCTAGGTGAAAAAAGTTCATGGTTGAAGTTTAGATTTGATTAATAAGTTCAAGTTACCAAAAAAATCTATTTACAGAAATAATATTACATACAACGTTGCACCTGTTTTGCTCTCTGTCTGATTGGTATAGGGTATGACCGAACTTAATCTACATACTTTAGGGTATGCAGATTTGCCCAAGAGATATGGGTGAGTAGTGCGGTTTGCTCATAAAATAGGGAATGACTCATAGGGACATGAGTGGGCTGCTTGGCCCTATGAGTCAATAGAATTTTAAAACAACTTCCAATCTATGTTGGTGAGTTTGGCGTTGATTTCTATTTGCTTGTTGGTAGTCTCGATGAGCTCTTCGTTTCTTTGGTTTAGCTCTTCATTGCTGATATTGAGTTCCTCGTTTTTTTCTTTGAGTTCAGCACGGGCTCTACCCAGTGCCTTGTTCATTTCAGCCATTTTTTTGTTGGATGCACGTAGTTGAAGTTTAGTGATCGCGTCATTTAAGGTGTTGATTCTAAACGAATGACTCCATTTTCCGCAAATCGTAACGACTGTAGCTGCTAGTAGTATATGGAATATGAATGTCTGTAAATCCATGTACTGTAATTGTGTAAAATATACGTCTGGTACACCAGAAAACTGTGCATAGGCAAAAGATCCATGGTGCAAAGCGATAAAGCCAATCAACGGAATTTGCACTTTCCAATCTTGATAAATGATCAAGATAGCGGCACTGATAAAAGCAAAAAAGTGCATTTCAAATAACCCATGCATTTGGTATATAAATAGGGCTACATATACACCCAGAATGGAACTGGCCAAATAACGGTTGGTACTGCTCTCAGGTAGCAATGCTCGAGTACCAAACCATGCAGCTGTTACTAGACCGCTCACAGCGATAGCTAATATCCAAGTGTCATAGAATGGAGCTATTACCAGCGCAAAAGCTGCGTGACCAAGTAATACACGAGTCATGTATTTGTCAGCTTTGATATGATAAGGCTGTAGGATTTGATTTGCCTGCTTCTTGGTTAGTTGTTTTGATTTATTCATAAGAGGTTAAAGTGAAAGTTTCCATAATTTAAAGTTGTCATCCGACAGCCCACATCCATAGGATACCGTGGACAATAGTCCGAATTCTGGAGGGTGTCGGTTAGCAAGTAGTGAGTCTAGTGCCATCTGAGCAAAGTTGCTCCCTGGATCAGTACAGTATCTGGCTTTGTTGTAGTTGCCACGGTAGTATAGTTTTTGATCTGTAGAGACGATCACAGCTTGGGGTGTAGCATATACACCGAACTCATGAGCGAGTAGTAGTCCTTTGTCTTCTGTGATTTGTAGCCCTTCGTCAAAATATTCTATTGAGGAGAAGTAGTCACTTCCCTCAGGAACTACCACAATGAAATCAATTTGATCCTGATAGGTTTTTCTTAGGGAGTTGAAATGTTTGACATTGAAGCGAGAACAAGGGCATCCTGGTTTGAAAAAATGATAGAGCCGAGGTTTGCTCTGAGGAGCGATATTTTGGTCGGTTATATCCAGTAGTTGATTGACAGGCACCACAGTATAGTCAGTAGGGATAGGGGTAGGGAGTACATACTGCAACTCCTGTTGCCAGAATAAAAATATGATTGACCCAAATACGACAGAAATTAACCCTGCGGCTAGTATTTTCCTTAACATACAAATTGATAATATGCTTAAATAGATATGTTTTGAATGTATAACTGGGTGTTACAGATGGGAAAACAAATGTAGGTGTTTATTTGTTATCACAATATTAAATTTTGAACTGAATGAACTGTTTTATCGCATAAATGACAAATCAACCTTGGGTTATACAAAATAAGCCCTACCAGTATGACGCTGGCAGGGCTCGGGCAGGTGAATTAATGTTTATTTTTGTTTAGTTGATTATGATGCCAAATACATATCCGAAAATGTATTGACTTCACGCGGGTTGTTTTGCTTATAGTGATCGAATACGAGTACCAGTTTATAATTAATCTCTCCTTCTGAATCGGTATAGAGTTGTAGTTTGATTCGTGCTTCATTACCATGCACGGTTTCTAATGGGATGACCTGATCATCTAACAGTAATGTGTTTTCATGGCCTAGTATAAGTTTAATGTGTTTTGGTTTTTTATGGAGAATTACAATTTCTCCAGAGAGTGATTCTACTCCTTTTTCTAGTTTTATTGCTGTATAGTGACCAGGGGAAGATTGTGAGATGGGGTGCCACGTTTGGTCGTCCATCGATTTGACTAATAGCGCTGAGGGGTCGATCTGTACAGCTTCATAATGAGGACTTGTATTGTTGGGCTGAAACTGAATTTCTACCGTGGTATTGGGAACGTCTTGACAGGATGAAAGTATAATGATGGCTAATAGGCAGCCTAAGATGGTTTGAATTAATTGGGGTTTTGACATGCGGATTTATAATCTATTCTTTCTAATGATTTATGGTGTTTAGTAAAGGTCTGTATCGTTGTGAGCCAATTTTATACCATGCCTGCTCTTGCAGGAACCTCCGATAAACCTAGTTTTATATCTCATGTGTTTGAGTGGCAGTATTTTATTGATTATTAGATTGTTTCGTTTCGAATGTTTGCGGCTTTTCTAGCTTAGATAGGTTGATGATTTTTAATCAATTACTTCTTTGTCGCCTGAGTAGTAGTTTGTTTTTTCTCGTATTGAGAAAGTCGACACTGAATTGAGAATAGAAGGGGTGTTTTTAGTAAACCTAAATAGCTAACCTTCGTTGGTAGAAGTAACAAAAGAAAATACAGATGAAGATGACTTATTTCTTTTCCTATCTATACTCTACAGCATCGCGAAATGGTTGCTGTCTGAGTGGTTGTTGATTCTATCGTAGAATCTTCTTAGTACCCTGAAACTTTTGATGAAATACGATTTCAGTTAAATGGAATCCGATCAGAAATTCAATAACATTGTTTAAACCATTTTAATCATAATATATCATGAGCACAATAAGACTTGGAGATGAAGCTCCAAATTTCACGGCACAATCTTCGGAAGGAGAAATCAATTTTCATGAATGGCTCGGCGATAGCTGGGGCGTACTATTCTCTCACCCTGCTGACTACACACCTGTATGTACGACCGAACTCGGTGCAGTAGCCAATTACAAGGCTGAATTTGATAAAAGGAATGTCAAAGTAGTTGCTTTAAGTGTAGACGGAGTGGAGTCTCATCATGGATGGATCAAGGATATCAATGAGACGCAAAACACGACAGTGAACTTTCCTATTATCGCGGATGAGGACAGAAAGGTGTCTGAACTGTACGACATGATTCACCCGAATGCAAATGATAAATTGACCGTGAGATCGGTGTTTATCATCGACCCGAGCAAGAAGGTGAAGCTGATGATTACTTACCCAGCTTCTACGGGTAGAAACTTCGAAGAACTCCTGAGAGTTATCGACTCATTGCAGTTGACTGCCTATCATAAAGTGGCCACTCCAGCCAACTGGAAGGCTGGTGATGACTGTGTCGTAGTACCAGCAGTGAAGACAGAGGATATTCCTGCTTTGTTTCCTAAAGGATATAAAGAAGTAAAACCGTATTTGAGAATGACTCCTCAGCCAGATTTGAAATAGCTGTTGATTGAATAGAAATTGAAAAGGGCTGTCATTTACATGACAGCCCTTTTTAGTTACAAGAAGGAGTACTTCTTGGCGTAGTAGAGCATCTGCTCTGTAAAGTCTTCTGGATATTCGATTGTGATATCTGTGATGTTGCCATCCGAATCGGCGTTGGGTACGAGCAGCGGATTGATAAACCCACCGTAGGGTGCTATGTCCAATTTTTCGGTTCGAGCTAGTATTTCTGAGTGTATCACAGGGTCTACTTTTACCCCGTAGTTTTCTACCAAGTCTTTAGCGGCTTGGTAATCCCCTTCGGATTTGATGCGCTGTGTCTCGCGGAGTAGTTGCCCAAATATCTCTCTGAGCTTTTCATAATCATGGATAACATAATAGGTTTTGTTATCACGCATTACTTTTTCAATGACATTGTCTGTTAGACCTTGTTCGTAAGACCAGTTTGATACCCAGGCGCGGTTTCTCATATGGGCTTCTTCGATGGACTCACCTGGTTCGATTCTTCTCAGTTGGGCAAGCATACCATTTCGAATGTAGCTGTCGTATTCTTCCATACCTACTTCTTGGCTAGGGATTAGCCCTAGCTCTACGAGTTTTGGATCCATGATGAAATACAAGCCGACCAAATCTGCTCTTCCTTCTTCTAGGGTAGAAGCATAGTTTTTGAGTGTCTCTTTAGGCGTACCTACACCTGGGTTGATTTGACCTGATGCGTGTCCGATCACTTCATGAAGGGCGGTATGCATTTTGTCTCCTAATACGCCATACTTTTCTGCTCTTGCCGCTTCTTCTTTGGAGAAGGTGAATTCCTCGGTCATGCCACCGCTGCTGCCTTTTTTGTAGGCATCTATGATATTGCCAAGACTAACGGATTTAGAGCCGTGTTGGCTTCTAATCCAGTTGGCATTGGGTAGGTTTACACCGATGGGAGTAGAAGGCGAAGCATCACCAGATTCGCTGGCAACATTGACGACCTTGTAACTGACTCCTACGACATTGCTTTTTTTATGCTCGTCCATGATGGGAGAGTTGTCTTCGAACCATTGCGCATTGTCGGAGAGTACTTGCATGCGGTCCGATGCTTCGAAATCTTTGATTTGCACGATAGACTCGAAAGAACCCCTGTATCCTAGTGGGTCATTGTATACTTCTATGAAACTGTTGATGTAGTCAATGTCTCCCTCCGTCGCGCTAGTCCATGCGACATTATAGTCGTCCCATATTTTGAGATCCCCCGTTTGGTAGTAGCTGATGAGGAGTTCTAATGCTTTTTTCTGCGCATCGTTTTCTGCTACAGTGGTGGCTTTGTCTAGCCAGTATATGATTTGATCGATGGCGGTACCGTAGAGACCGTTAGATTTCCATACTATTTCTTCTAACTGTCCGTCTTCGTTTTTGACGAGCTTAGCGTTTAGTCCATAGGAGAGAGGCTGGTCTGTGTTTTTGTTGATGATCTGGCTGTAGTATTGTTCTACTTCATCGGCTGTCACATCAGGATCATAAAAGTTAGTGGCAGAGCCTAATAGCAGTCCTTTGCTTTCATCTAGATTTACTTTTTTGTTGTCCACCGAAGGGTCAAAAATAGCATCAAGAACCTCATTAGATAGTTCTTGGTTGGTAGCATGTAACAACGTATCGAAATATTCGGGAGAGAATTCAGGAATAATCTTCGCCATCGAATAATGGTGATGTATCCCATTAGAGAACCAAACACGCTTGGTGTACTCCATTAGTTGAGCCCAATTCGCATCACTACGGTCTCCAGTATAGTTGGATACTATATTTTCAAGGGCTTTCCTGATGGTGAGATTATGACGATAGTTTTGGTCGTAGATAATGTCACGACCACTTAGTCCAGCTTGTGCCAGATAGTAGACGAGTTTTTTCTGGTTTAACTTCAGTTCATCAAAGTTTGGGATGCGGTAGCGGTAGATTTTAAGGTCTGCAAATTGCTCCGTGCTATATTCAAAATCGTCTTCGGAGGTGGACTGTGGAACGTCTTGTTGCTGGCATGCTAGCGTACTCACTAGTAATACCAGCCAGATAAATAGGGTTTTCATTGATTTGGTCATGTTATGTGTTAATGTAATTTACATATAGTAGGGAGACTTTACATAATCTCTATTTAGACTCATTGATTAGCTAAATAAGCCAAATAGTTCACGATCTATCTTGGATACGATAGATGAGAAGTCTTCGGGATTTTTTACGAAATTGATCGTATTGACATCTATGATGAGCAGTTTGCCTTTGTCATAGTTTTGTATCCATGTATCATAGTGGGTTTTGAGCTCTTGTAGGTAGTCGATTCGGATTGTTTTTTCATAGTCTCTGCCTCGGTTTTCTATGTTTCTTACCAGATTATCCAGGTCAGATTTGAGATAGATCAGGAGGTCAGGAGCCTCTACATATTGGATCATGGATTCAAAAATGGAAAGGTAGTTGTCATAGTCGCGCTGCACAAAGTAGCCTTGGTCATAGAGGCTTTTTGCAAAAATATAGGCGTCTTCGTAGATCGTGCGGTCTTGGATGACGGGCGCTTGGATTTGTGCAATCTCTTGTACCTGTTTGAACCGACTATTTAGGAAGAATATCTGGAGATGAAATGCCCAACGGGACATGTCTTTGTAAAAATCTGCTAGATAGGGGTTGTTGTCGACTTCTTCGAGTTGGATTTCCCATCCATAATGTTTGGCAAGCATTTTGGTCAGCGTAGTTTTGCCTGCTCCTATATTCCCTGCAATGGCGATGTGTTTGATCATGGGGTTGTTGTGCTGTTTGCGCAAAAATAAGCCTTTATTCTATTTTAAAAAGCTTGATTTTGCTTCATGTGAATCATGAAAAGTA
Source organism: Reichenbachiella agariperforans (assembly GCF_900142205.1). Classification (GTDB taxonomy): domain Bacteria; phylum Bacteroidota; class Bacteroidia; order Cytophagales; family Cyclobacteriaceae; genus Reichenbachiella; species Reichenbachiella agariperforans. Next base: position 111,496 of record NZ_FRAA01000001.1, on the reverse strand, counting down.
AGTTGCTAATTGGCGGGATATGGACTAGAATTGTCACAATTTATTGATCGAAACCATTTGGATTTTTTAGCAAACGAAATACAGCGATACGCAGAGCAACATAGTCAAGCTGCTAGTTCACTTCTAGAGAAGATAGACCGAGAAACACATCTCTATGTAATGCGACCTAGAATGCTCTCTGGGCACATGCAAGGCAGGGTACTGTCTATGTTTTCGCACATGATACGACCAAAAGTAGTACTAGAGATAGGCACATACACTGGATACTCAGCGCTATGTTTGGCTGAGGGGTTGGCTCCCGACGGTCGGTTGGTTACGCTGGATGTGAATGAAGAACTAGAGGAGCGTGTACGTGGCTACTTGTCCGAGTCGAGTTATGATGATCAGATTGATTTTCATGTAGGCAATGCACTGGAAATAATCCCGACGATAGACGAGGTATTTGATCTAATTTTTATAGATGCCGACAAGTCTAACTACCAAGCTTATTTTGACCTAGTGCTGCCAAAGATGCGACAGGGAGGGTTTATCATCGCAGACAATGTCCTCTGGAGTGGCAAAGTAGTGGACGAGAAATCAACGGACAAAGACACCAAAGCCCTATTGGCTTTCAATCAAAATGTACATCAAGACGATCGGGTCGAAAATGTACTTATGCCAGTCCGAGATGGACTAATGATCCTACGAGTTTTATGAGATACTTTTTCACCTGTTTAGTCCTCTTTTTGTGTTCCGGTCTCCGAGCCGAAGAGCCATATCAGCCCAAAGTCCCCACGACGATGGAGTTTGCCGGAATGAAACTCAAGATCACCGAAGGTGCACGAAAGGAAATTCAAGAAGACGTAGATATGCTCACTCGGAGTGAAAAATATTTTGAATTGAAGGCAGATCGTGCTCGGCTATACTTTCCTGTGATAGAGAAGACGCTTAAAGAGCAGAACGTGCCAGATGATTTTAAATTTCTCTCCGTACAGGAAAGTGCATTGATTTCAGATGCAGTGTCCTCTGCCAACGCAGTGGGGTTCTGGCAGTTTAAGGATTTTACAGGTAGAGAGGTAGGGTTGCGCATTGATAGGAATGTTGACGAGCGATTGAATATTGTTTCTTCTACTATTGGTGCAGCCAAGTATTTCAAACGTCACAATTTCTATTTCAACAATTGGATATATACACTGCTCGCCCACATGACTGGGCGTGGTGGTGCAGCGAAGTATGTCGATGAGAAACAGTTCGGAGCGACCCGAATGACAATAGATCGAAAGACACATTGGTACGTGAAGCGTTGTTTAGCGCACAAAATCGCTTTTGAGGAAGCGATGAAGAGAGGGCATAGTCAGGGGATGAAACTACTCGTCTATGAGCGAGGTGGTGGAAAAACGTTGAGTAAGATTGCAGACGAACTCAAAGTCAGCGAGACGGAACTTAAACAGTATAACAAATGGTTGAAAACCAGTAAAATTCCAGATGATAAAACTTATACCGTAGTTGTACCAGTGACGGGTAAGTTAAAGTCTATTGATAAAATCAATGGTGGGGTAGAAAAACATCATGTACAGAAAAGCGAAAAATCAGATACAGGGGGCACAGCTGCACCCGTAGTGATCCCATCACTCAGTGCAGGTCTGAATACGCAGAAAAATATCTTCATTAAGATCAATGGGCTGCCGACTATATTGGCACAGCCAGGAGATGATGTGCAGTCTTTGTCAGAAAAGGCAGCTTTACACCCTGAGCGTTTGGCCAAGTACAACGATATCACTGTTGGGGAGGCGATACAAGAAGGAGAAGTGTACTACCTGAGGGCAAAGCGTAATCGAGGGCGGACCTATTACTATACTGCACTGCCAGGTGAGACGATGTGGGAGATTTCACAAAAGTTCGGGATCAAAGAAAAGCGACTGGCTCGTATGAATCGAATGATGACCATAGACCCTATCAAAGCAGGTCGTGTGATGTGGCTTAGAAATAGACGACCAAAGGATCAACCTGTAGAGATTCGCGAACTATCTACTGCACCAGTAGATGAGACGATTCCAGTAAAGGAACTGATCCGTGAGGAGAAAAAGGCTGAAAAACTAGCAGAGAAGAAGGAACAAGAAATCATAGAGAAAGCGATCCAGGAAGAAGAGGTAGATGAGCAAGAACCGACACCTCTAGAAGAAGATGCCGTGGATGAGGTAAAGGAAGAAAAAGTAGAAGCTCCTGAAGAGTTGCCGACTTTTATGGAAGTAGGAGAGCCTGAGCCAGACAAAGAACCAACCCCAGTTGCTGAAGCTCCTAGAAAAGAGAAAAAAACCGAGGATAGAAATTATTTCACTCATGAGGTCACAAAGGGAGAAACCTTGTACTCACTCTCCAAGAAGTATGGGGTGTCGGTAGAGGATATCAAAGAATGGAATGATCTCTATGATGTCGGCCTGAGTCTAGGGCAAACACTGATCATACACGGAGAAGGGCGCGCATTTGAGATGAAACCTAAGGAGGTGGATTTTCATGTCGTTGAACCAGGCGAAACGCTCTATGGGATATCCAAAAAATATAACATTCCGATTCAGGACTTGTTGAGGATCAATCAAAAGGATAATTTTGCACTTTCTGTAGGGGAGAGAATTAGAGTCAAAGAATAGTAGATGAGAGAATATAGATGCAAGAATGCACTGTTGATAGATAACAATGCAACTGACAATTATGCGCATAAGCTGGCGATTATTGAGTCTCAGTTGGCAGAGAATGTAGCAGTAGTGACGAGTGGAAAGGCAGCTATTGATTATTTGAAGAGTTCAGGTTGTACACTTCCAAAACTCATCCTATTCGATGTTCATATTCCAGTGATCGAAGGGCAAGTGTTTTTGCATGAATATGCCATGCTCAATCATTTTGATAAAGAGGACGTTAAGATTGTTGTTTTGACTTATGAAGACCAGATTGCTAGATTAGAAAAGTTACTGATCAACGAGGAGATTCATAGTATAGCGCGAAAGCCGCTGAGTTTGGAAGACTGTGAACGACTCGGCGATTTGGTAGTGTAAAGAGTACGCTCTACCATTAGATAGTTAGTCATTGACTCCATTAACTTTCTTATTAGTACTGCACTTTATTAAACGGTTCTTTTTAGTTAGGATCAGAAGGGGGGATAGTCTTGTCTATGACGATAGATTAGTCATCAATCTATCAGGTTTTGTTTACTTCACCTCTACCGGTGGGTACTATTGTTGTATAATATGTAAATGAGATTAGCCTTGCATGGGCATACATATAGATTAGTTCGCTTATAATTTGTGGTGTAGGACATATATTCTAACTTCGTATTGTCATTAAATATCTTAGAAGATGAGTTAATCATATGGCTACTGCTGGATCAGAGCCTATGGGGACACCACATATTTATCGAAGGTTTTAAAGTACATATCTCCGTCATCGACAGGGTCGAGCTACACGAATGCACCAGATCATATCTGGTCATGAACCAACTGGGGCTACCAGTGTGTGTGTCACCCGACGGATTCCCTACTTCCAATTATCAATTTCTTTTTAACAAAAACTTGCTAGGGATAGTGTGTTCACTTTTTCTGTTTCAGAAAAAGGAGGATTTGCTATGCCCATTCTATGCTGTAGAAAAGGAATTGGTGTTTTAATTCAATCGCTAAGATGTCTGACCCTATCGTGCGTAGAATCGTTTCCTGCGCAGGATATGCCAGTAGAGAATGGAAGCGAAATACATGGACTAAAACAGGAGAGAGATGGGAAAGAAGAACTTTAATGCATTTGTCAAAAGACAGAAAGCGGAGAAAAAAAGAAAGAAGAAGGAAGAGAAAAGGCTGAAACTAGAGGAAAGAGAAAATGGAGGGGGTACGCTCAACGAAATGATTGCCTATGTAGATGAGTTTGGCAACATAGTGGATGAACCTCCTGAGGAAACACCCGAAGTAAAAAAAGAAGAGGACAAAGAAATTGAAAAATAATGGTCTCAAAATTATCCCTGGCCCTGGGAATCTACTGTTGGGCGATGAGTGTGGTCCAAGCGCAAGAAGTAGAGTTCGTAGGGGAATCCCTACAGGTAGCACCGAGTGGGTACATACAGCTCGATTGGTCAGGTGAGGCAGAGTTCTTTTGGCTGGAGCAGGCCAAAGACTCTCTGTTTGAGGAAACCAAAGTCATCTACCGTGGACCTGACAAGGCGAGTTTTGTTTCTGGTCTCTTGGACGGGCAGTATTACTACCGAGTCAAAGCCAATGAGGGCGAGTGGTCGAATGTGTTGCAAGTACAAGTGCAACATCAGTCGCTAAATCTAGCGTTGACTTTGTCAGGCTTGGGCTTGCTTGTATTTAGCCTGACGTCAGTTGTTATCATCAAAGGTTCACGCTCAACACCCTCTACGTCATGAATCATCAATCTTTTATTATTTCGCCTGAGACGGGATGGATACTACTGGCCGTACTCAGTGCACTGTGGATATTTTTAGGTGTCTACTGGGGCAAGAAGGCCAAAAACATGGATGGGTTCATGCTCGCTGGACGCAATGTGGGGTTGGCTTTTGGTGCTGCCACGGCCATGGCGACATGGGTCACATCCAATACCACGATGCTCGCGCCACAGTTTGCGCTGCAGCTTGGGATATGGGGTATGATTGCCTATTCCACTGCTTCCTTTGGGTTATTTCTTTTTGCGCCTTTAGCGAATCGAATCAAAGCACTGATGCCGACGGGCTACACGAGTGGGGATTTTATCCGTCTACGATATGGCAAGTTTACCTGGTATGTCTTTCTAGTTATCAGTATCTTTTATGGTTTTACATGGCTGGTGAGTATGGGCATGGCGGGAGGGATCCTGATGAATGCCATCGCAGGTATTCCGTACGAACTGGGAATGACAGTGATCCTTGGTGTATGCGTTGTTTATACCTTGTTTGGTGGTTTGTATGCTGTGATCGGGACGGATTTTATTCAATCTCTGATTATTTTGATTGGTATAGTGGTCGTGGGTGTTGGTGTATTGACACAGGTTGATTTTGGTCACATATATATCAATGTATTGGATGAAAAGCCCATGCTATTGAATGCACTCATGCCTGCAGCGATCATGTCCGTATTTAACAACCTGCTTTTTGGGCTGGGGGAAGTGTTTCACAGCAACGTGTGGTGGAGTCGAGCCTTTGCTATGCGCGAAAAAATTGGAAAAAAGGCTTATTTGTTATCGGGTCTGTTTTGGTTTCCTGTGCCGATTGCGGCAGGATTTATCGCTTTGACGAGTGGTTCGCTGGGTGTCAATATCACTAGTCCGGATATGGTGGGGCCGTTGGTGGCGTCTCATGTGCTGGGGCAAGCAGGTGCGGTGATTGTATTTGCTGTATTCTTTTGTTCGCTCGCATCCAGTATTGACAGTTTATTGGCGGCTACCTCTGATCTTATTACCGAAGATATTTACCGCAAGATGATTAATCCGAAAGCTGGTGAAAAGCTGCTGAGAAAAGTTTCGGCAGGAATCATTATTGGCTTGGGGGTTCTGGCATGGGCGTTTTGTATGCCACGCATTGGTACGCTTGCTACGGTGTTGTTTTTTGCAGGGCCTATGGTGGGGAGTACGATTTGGCCCATCGTGACGGGTCTATTTTGGCGCAAAGCCAACGCCAAAGGAGCGATGCTCGGAATGATACTGGGTAGTAGTATCGGCCTAGTGGCTTATTTTCAATTGGGCTGGTACACCGCCTCATTGATTGGAGCAGCTGTGTCTATGGTGACGGTACTGGTCTGTACCTATTTGTTTCCAGACGATTTCGAATGGAACACACTCAACGAATCTAAATCTCAAGAATAAAGCCTATACCATGAACTTTTCTGAACTATTTTTAAGTGTATTGATTGGGACTTCTTTGCTAGGAATCACCGTGACAGTGATAGCATTAGTATGGCTATTGATTAGAGATATTAAATCCAAACAACTATGGTAAGTGATAAGTTTGATCCAGGAAAAAATGCACTGGACAAAAACCCCTTAGCATCGGACGGTCTTAATCCCGATCCCGAAAAACTACTCCAAGAAGACCCGATCAATATAGAGGTATTGAAGCGACTCACGGGGCAGAGTATCCTTTCCGTAAATCAGTTTGACAAAGAACTGGTCTTGGAGATCTGCAAGTTTGCGGCACTACTTGAGAGCACGGAAATTGCAAAATCTCACCCCCTTGATGGGAAAATTATCGTGACAGCCTTTTTCGAAGCAAGTACACGGACGAGGCTGTCTTTTGAGAGTGCAGTATTGAGATTGGATGGCAAGATCATCAGTATCTCGGATGGCAAGAGTACAGGTCAGGCCAAGGGCGAGTCATTGCTCGATATCGGAGAGATGTTCAATGCATATGGGGATTGTGTGGTCATGCGACATACCGAGACCTCAGCGATCGAAGAAATCATGCCCAACCTACGTGTCCCACTCATCAATGCTGGCAATGGTTCGGGAGAGCATCCCACACAGTCGCTGGCCGATTGGTTTGCGATCCTCAAGTGGAAACCTCAACTCAAGGGCGTTCTGAAACCGGAAGAGAAAATCCACCTTGGGATTCTAGGTACGCCAGGGAGTATGCGTGCAGTCAATAGCTTTTTGCGCATGTCGCTCCTTTTCAAAGACGACATCAAGCAGATCTCTATCATCTCAGAGATGGCTGATCCTCTCGGCGAAGAACTGAATGTCAAAGCAGAAGCCTCGGGGATCAAAATTCACATTACCAATGATATCAACGAAGTAGTCGAGGATCTCGATGTGATCTATATGAATTCTATTGCCTTTTTGGGGGATAGCTACAAGTCACTGGATAGTCGATTCAAACTAGACGAAAACACGAAATTGAAAGAAGATGCGGTGGTACTTCATCCTTTGGCACGGCTCGACGAGTTGGACCCGATATTGGACGATACCCATCACAACCTATACTTTACTCAGGCACACGGAGCGGTCTTTATCAGGCAGGCCTTGTTTATCTCCGTACTCAATCGATTTAATAAACTCCCAAAAGACAAAATACCTACAGCGTAATATGTGTGGAATAACAGGATATTGGAAAGCCGGTGCTTTAGAATCATCTGCCCAGCAGAATTTAGAAAAAATGACCCAAATGCTCTATCACAGAGGTCCAGATGGCTATGGCTATCACCTTGATGAGCCAAAGGGCTTGGCAATGGGGCATGCACGCCTGTCCATCATTGACTTGGAGACAGGGCGACAGCCTTTGTTTGCCAACGAAAACAAGCACGTCTTGACCGTCAATGGGGAGTTCTACGACTACAAACGTATTCGTACCAACTTGAGACTCGAAGGTTTTGAGTTCACGACCAAGAGTGACAGTGAGATAGCTTTGCCGCTGTACAAGAAATATGGATTGGATTTTGTAAGTCACTTGCGCGGTGAGTTTGCCATTGCGATGTACGATGAGGACGAAGAGCGCCTTGTCTTGGTGCGTGATCGTTTTGGGGTCAAGCCACTTTTCTATCACATTCAAAACAACAATGTGTTTTGGGGGTCGGAGATCAAATCACTGATGGTGCACCCAGAGGTGCCACGTGCCTTTGACAGTGAAGCAGTATTGCATCAATTGATGCAGACCATGGTGCCAGGTACTACGGCTTACAAAGATATCCACGCGCTGCGTCCGGGACATATGCTGATCATCGAGCGCAAAGGAGGTAACCTAGAAGTCAAAGATCACAAATACTGGGATATGGACTTCCCAGAAGAACAAGATCGTGACATGGGTAAGTCAGCGGAGTACCACATCCAGCGTGTACAAGAAGAACTCGTCGAGGCAGTAGAGCACAGGTTGGAGGCAGATGTGCCCGTGGGGTGTTATTTGTCTGGAGGGATAGACAGTTGTTCGATGCTCGGTTTGGCGTCATCGATGCAGCAGTCTCCTGTGCAGGCATTTACGATTAGTTTTGACAACAAAGACTATGACGAAGCTCACATCGCCAAAGAAATGGCAGATCGTGTCGGAGCAGATCAGGAACAGATCAATCTCTCAGCGGCTGATCTATATGGGGAGAATTACCGCAAGACGGCGTACCACTCCGAACGTACGTTCTACAATACCCTAGGAGTGGCGAAATGGCAGATGAGTAAAAAGGTCAACGAGTGTGGCTACCGTGTGGTCGTGACGGGCGAGGGATCTGATGAATTGTTTGGTGGATACCCACAGCTCAAGCGGGACATGCTCAAGTATGGCTATCAAAACATCGAAGGGTCAGGGCATACGCAGGACGAGGTAGATAGCTACCGCGAACTGATGGAGAAAACCAATTCGCTGTTCAAAGGGGCGATACTCTCGGAGGAGCATGTTTCACACCCTGTGATGGAAGAGATTTGTGGATTTACACCTTCATGGATTCAGCCATGGATGAATACCTTGGAAATTGCACGTCCGCTCTTGCACAATGATTTGATTGAGGAGCTCAAGGATTATGATCCGGTAGCGACCATTGCACAGAGTTTTGACACCAATCAGCTCAACAACCGTCATGTGCTGGACAAGGCACAATACACATGGAGCAAAACCATGCTCGAATGTCAGATTCTCAACTGGGGAGGTGACAGGGTAGATATGGCCAATTCTATGGAGTCACGTCCGGCGTTTTTAGATCATCATGTGGCTGAGATGGCGCGTGAGATACCACCACACTATCGCATCAAGGGAAATACAGAGAAGTGGGTACTGCGTGAAGCCATGAAGGATATTTTGCCGACCGTGTTGTACGAGCGAGAAAAATTTGCCTTCATGTCACCACCTGCACATACCGAAGAAAAGAAAAAGAATGCGCTCAATGAGTTGATCGAGGAATACTTGAATGAAGATGCTTTGCGTCATGCAGGGATCTTTGATACAGGGCGTCTCAAACGGTTCATTACCGAGTATCAAAACGACAAAGACCCTGTTTCGCTTGTGCGGAAGGACGCTTTGGTCAATCATATCCTCGGACTTCAAATTTTGCAAAACCAGTTCATCGATGGGAAGATGTTGAATTTGTAAACGAGCAAAGATTTTATTTTTTGTGTATAAGAGAACTCCTTCCATTCATTTGGGAGGGGTTTCTTGATTTAAAGACATAGACTTATGGTATTGACAATCAATTTTGAGCGGTTCAAGGCAAATTTCAACGAGCTAGCAGCCATTGGAAAGAAGGACGACGGAGGAATCTATCGCATGGCTTTCAATGCCGACGAACTTTTGGCGAGGAATTGGTTGGAGGCGAAGCTAGAGGCGTATGGCATCCCTACACGTCGAGATGCCGCACTCAATATCATTGGGCGCTACGAAAATGAAGCAAATCAAGATAAACCCGCAGTGGTCATCGGTTCGCACATCGATACTGTACCAAATGCAGGTGCATTGGATGGAGCACTAGGGGTACTGGTAGGGCTGGAGTGTTTGCTGTGTATCAAAGAACAGAGTATCCAAACAGCCTATCCATTAGAGGTGATTGCATTTAGTGACGAGGAGGGGAGGTTTGGCGGTATGTTCGGTTCGCGAGCTTTCGCAGGGCAACTCAACCCTAGGATCATAGAAGAGTCTCAGGATCTGGATGGTATTATGCTATCGGATGTGCTCCAGCAATTGGGAGTCGATCCGTACCAGGCCTTGTCTGCTTCTCGTCCCAAAAAGGAGATCAAAAGCTATCTTGAACTCCATATCGAGCAAGGACCCGTGCTTGATGCAGAGAATGTCTCCGTAGGAATCGTCTCAGACATCACGGGGCTGTTCAAGTGGCAGGTACGTCTGCTTGGTGCAGCCAACCATGCAGGGACTACCCCGATGGAGATGCGCAAAGATGCCTTTATGGGTTTGGCGGATTTTGCACATGAGATACCGCGGATTATCGATGAAAATGGTGGGGAAGCGTCCCGGATTACTATAGGGAACGTAGCGCTTTATCCAGGTTCGGCCAATACGGTGCCTGGGGAAGTGGATTTTAGTATCGATGCACGTGACGTGAGCCTAGAGGTGATGAACGAGCTCAAAGACGCTTGTCGCAAAGCGCTTTCGGCGATTGCGAGACGGCGGCAGTTGAGTTTTGATTTTACAGAAGCCAGTATGATCTATCCTGTGGCTTGTGACAACCAGATGCAGTCGCATCTCGAAGAGGCAGCACAGCAGCTAGAGATGTCTTACAAAGTGATGCCGAGTGGAGCGGCTCATGATGCGCAGATGGTCGCCAAGATTGCACCCATCGCCATGATTTTCGTGCCGAGCAAAAATGGCATCAGCCACTCGCCACACGAATGGACCGATTGGCATCATCTCGAAAGTGGTGCTAACTTAGCGCTGAATGCACTCGTAAGAATTGCGGGAGATCGTTAATTAGCCAAAATTATTTTCCTCTTTTAAACTTTCTACCTTTTAACTTTTTCTAAAATGAAAGAATTCGATAGAGACCTACGTCCCGAAGATTCCCTTGACCCCCTGAAGCAGTACTACCATGAACTTGTAGATGATAGTTCGGTACAGCGTAAAAATGATCTCGAACATCTAGAAGTTGCTTTGCTGATTATCGATATCCAGTATTTGGATGCAGCACGTGGTTATGGTGTTTTTAAAGATGTGGCAACTTCGGGGATACCAGTAGAGCAACAGGAATATTATTTTGATACACTCAATAGCTATGTGCTACCCAATGTCCAGCGGCTACTCAAGACATTCAGAGATAAAAAGATAGAAGTGATCCATACCCGTATACAAGCGATGACCCAAGATGGGAGGGACCGTAGCAATGGACACAAAAGGCTAGGGCTTTTGGCGGCACCAGGTTCTAAAGAAGCTGATTTTTTGCCTGAAGTAGCCCCACAAGGAGACGAGATCGTGGTAAACAAAACAGCCAGTGGTGTTTTCTCATCTACCAATCTCAACTATATCTTGCAAAATCTACGTGTCAACGAGCTCATCGTAGCGGGGGTGTATACCAATGAGTGTGTGGAGACGACTATTCGGGATGCTTGTGATCTCGGCTATCTCGTCACGATGGTAGAGGATGCTTGTACGACTGTGACGCCAGAGCTCCAGCAGGGCACGATCAACAGCTTGAAAAATCGCTATGCTTCGGTGCTCACCACTGACGAAATAGTAAAGAGATTTAAAGGAGTAGAGAAACAAGATGTGAATCCAGATGCATTGTCACTGAATAAAGGTATAATCCTTTGATATTAAGTGCTATGCACATGTGAATTTAGAGGAATTGTCTAGAAAGTGAAGTTATATGTGATAGCTTGTGAAAATGTTCATTGAGCAAGCCTTTAAAGAGTGAAATTTATTTAACACATTGATCTATAGTGTTTAATGCGCTATTAGATAGATATTCATAGAATTAATGATTTAGTAAAGCGCTGATACTGAGATTCGCAGTATATTTATCAACATTTTAATGTGGACAAATTTCTGAGGTCATATATCGTAAATGATTAAACGAAACATATATTTGCCCCGTTCAGTAGTTTGCCTCATGGTGACTACACTACTTAAATAAACAGAAACCAAGCTTTATGGGTAAGATCATTTCAATTGCAAACCAAAAAGGGGGAGTAGGAAAGACCACTTCGTCAATCAACCTAGCAGCAAGTTTAGCGGCATTAGAGTTCAAGACTTTGATTGTGGATGCCGATCCACAGGCGAATGCTACTTCGGGGATTGGTGAAGACCCTAAGAACATAGAGGCGGGTATCTATGAGTGCATGGTGGACGGAGTAGATCCGTACGATTGTATTATTCAGTCGGATTTGGACTACTTGGATTTACTACCTTCTCATATCAATTTGGTAGGAGCGGAAGTAGAATTAGTAGATTATGATGAGCGTGAGCAGAAGATGAAACAGGCCTTGGAGCCTATCAAGGATGATTATGACTTTATCATTATTGACTGTTCACCTTCTTTAGGTTTGATTACTATCAATGCCTTGACAGCATCAGATTCGGTGATCATCCCTGTACAGTGTGAATATTTCGCTTTGGAAGGTCTCGGGAAATTATTGAATACCATCAAAATTATTCAGTCAAGACTGAATCCAGAATTGGAAATTGAAGGGATTCTATTGACGATGTACGACATGCGATTAAGATTGTCTAACCAAGTGGTAGAAGAAGTGACCACTCATTTTAAATCTATGGTGTTTGACACCTTGATTCCTAGGAATATCAAGCTCAGTGAGTCACCTAGTTTTGGATTGCCAGCCATAGCTCATGACGCGGAGAGTAAAGGTGCTATTAGCTACTTGAACTTGGCGCATGAGATCGTCGCTAATAACCAAGTGGCAGTAGAAGAAGTGAATTAATATATTTAGATAGGAAGTAGATGGCTGGTAAGAAACCAACAAGAAGAAATGCGTTAGGGAGAGGTTTAGGAGCATTGCTTGATGATTCTTCTAATAGCAAAGAAGCAGGGATCGTAGAGGAGCCAAGAGAACGTAAGCCATTGCGAGAGAGAAGTGCTGCTGTAGGTAGTATCTCCGAAGTACAGCTCGATCAAATCGAGGTGAACCCTTATCAGCCAAGAACAGATTTTGACAAAGAGGCTTTAGAAGAACTGGCCGAGTCCATCAAGGTTCAAGGGATTATCCAGCCTATTACTTTGAGAAAGCTGAACAACAATTCTTTTCAGTTGATCTCAGGTGAGCGAAGATTCCAAGCGAGTAAGTTAGTGGGGTTGAAAAAAGTTCCCGCATACATTCGTACTGCGGATGATCAGCAGATGCTAGAGATGGCGTTGATTGAGAACATTCAGCGCCAAGATCTAAATGCGATGGAGGTTGCTCTCAGTTATCAGCGATTATTGACAGATTGTAGTCTTAAGCAAGAGGAGTTGGGAGATCGTGTGGGTAAGAAAAGGTCTACAGTTAATAACTACCTGAGATTACTTAAACTTCCACCAGACATTCAGGCGGCAGTTAGGGATGGTAAAATCTCAATGGGACACGCACGAGCGTTGATCAGCGTAGAGGATTCTGTTTTTCAGTTGGATTTACTCAAAAAGATACTAGCGGAAGACCTCTCAGTGAGGAAAGTAGAAGCATTGGTCAAGCAAGCGTCTTTTCCTGATGAACCTGAGGAAAAAATTGAGAACAAAGAGCCTAGTAAAGAAATAATTAAAGTACAAGATCAACTATCTTCGCATTTCGGGACGAAAATTAAAATTTCGGCCAACGATAAAAATAAAGGTGAAATCAAGATTCCATTTACTTCAGTGACTGAACTGAATAGGATCTTGGAGATTATCGATGCTTGATACTTTGGTTAAAAAATCGCTTTATTCAATTTTATTCATCTTGTGTGTACATACCCTGAACGCACAAGATCAACAGATTATTCACGAAGATTCTTTATTCTTGGAAACAGCAGGGATAGAGAGTTTTCGTAGCAAATCCACATTAGACCCAAACAAAGCAGCTATGTATGCTGCGGTTTTACCTGGACTGGGTCAAGTCTATAACAAACAATATTGGAAATTGCCGATTCTGTACGGAGGAGCGATCATGATAGGGCATTTTATCAAGTATAACAATGATTACTACAATGCCTTTCGCAATGCATGGATCGCAGAGACAGATGGTGATGAGAGTACGGTGAATCCGTTCCCCGCTTTTAGTGCGAACTCACTACAGCGGAATGCTGAGAAGTTTCAACGGGACCGTGATTTTATGATCATCATTGGTGTAGCATATTACCTTTTGACAATAGTAGACGCACATGTGGCAGCTCACTTGATAGAATTTGATATCAATGATGAACTGTCTTTTTTACCATCATACCAACACCAAACACAATACACGGTAAGAAACGTCGGCATGTCTTTGGTTATAAATTTGAATAAATGAAGATAGGATTAGTAGGATACGGAAAGATGGGAAAAGCCATCGAACAGATACTGATAGAGCGAGGACACGAAGTGTCTAAGATTGTTAACATCGATTCACCATCAGTGCTACAAGAGATCTCTCCTGAGAATACGGATGTGGTGATTGAATTCACCGCGCCAGAGTCAGCGTTTAACAATATATCTACTTGCCTGACCAACAGTGTCCCTGTAGTGTCAGGAAGTACAGGTTGGTTGGATCAGTTTCCGGAGGTTGAGCGTATAGTAGAGGAGAATAAAGTGGGCTTTTTTTATGCATCTAACTATAGTTTAGGTGTGAATATCTTCTTTAAGCTCAACGAGTATTTAGCAAAACTCATGAAGGGGCACGATTACAATGCGTCGATAGTGGAAATTCACCATACGCAGAAACTTGATGCACCTAGTGGTACAGCAATCAGTTTAGCAGAGGGAATGATGAGTCAAATGACCGAGAAGACTGGCTGGGTAAACGAAGAAACGTCCGATGTAAGTAAAATTGGCATTGTCTCAGAGAGAATAGAAAATGTACCAGGTACACATGACGTGACCTACGAATCAGAAGTGGATACAATTAAAATTAGTCATGTAGCGCACAGCCGAAAGGGATTTGCCATGGGCGCAGTATTAGCAGCGGAATGGTTGCATGGTAAGGAAGGAGTATTCTCTATGAATGACCTATTAGAATTATAAGATTTCAATCAGATCAAGTGATGAATATAAAGGACTTATTTAAAAAGAAGGAAAAGAAAAAGAAAGGACCAGTCAGAGAGTGGGTGGATGCCATTGTCTTTGCAGTAGTAGCAGCTACTTTGATTCGCTGGGCGTTTATGGAAGCTTATACGATACCGACTCCATCGATGGAAAACTCATTGTTGGTAGGTGACTTCTTGTTCGTGAGCAAAATCAACTATGGACCTAGAACGCCTAAAACACCACTACAGGTACCACTGACACATGCAAAACTATGGGGGCCTTTGAGTGGTATTTCTTCTTACTCTGACGCAATACAGTTACCACAGTTTAGATTACCTGGGTTTGGTGATGTAGAGAGAAATGACGTAGTAGTGTTTAACTATCCACCAGAATTTGAGCACCCAGTAGATCTCAAAACACACTATATCAAGAGATGTGTAGCCATAGGTGGAGATACTTTGCAGATTAAAGACACACAGGTTTATATCAATGGTGAGAAAGGAGAGAATCCTCAGGAAATGCAGTTTTTGTATTTCATTACGACAGAAAAGACAATTAACGAGCGAGTATTCAAACAGAATGGTGTTTGGGATAGAACTCCTGTTAACGGAGGGTATTATATTCAGGCCAAGCCATCTGATGCTAAGAAGTTTGAGACTTTGCCTTTCGTTACGAAAGTACAACCTGTAAAACGTGGATCTGATGATGTAGAACCACGTATTTTCCCAGATGCAAGTAGATTTCCGTGGAATGCAGATTTCTTTGGGCCGTTGGTTATCCCCGCAGAAGGAATGACTGTTCAGTTAGATGCTGACGGGGTTGCTACATATGGATCGACTATTCGTGACTATGAAGGCCTAGATGATGTGAAGGTTCAGGAGAACAAGCTCATCATAGACGGGCAAGTAGCCAAGGAATATACGTTTCAACAGAACTATTATTTCATGATGGGAGACAATCGTCATAACTCTGAAGATTCCCGTTTCTGGGGTTTTGTGCCGGAGGATCACGTGGTGGGTGAGGCTTCATTTATTTGGATGTCTATTGATCCAAATGAAGACCTGTTGGGAATGATCCGTTGGTCAAGATTGTTTAGTGGAATTAATTAATCTCGAGTGATAAAGAAATACGAAAGGCTTACCAGTAGATTTCTGGTAAGCCTTTTTCTTTTAGATATTGATTGGTTTTGCTAAAGTGTCGATTACCGAAAAATCCCCTATGTGCAGCAAATGGGGAAGGGTGTGCTGACTCTAGAACGAGATGTTTAGAGGTGTCGATAATGGCCCCTTTCTTTTGTGCATAAGCTCCCCATAGTAGGAATACTAAATTCTCTTTTTGATCTGATAGGGTTTGGATCACAGCATCAGTGAATGTTTCCCACCCTTTGTTTTGATGTGATCCTGGTGTGTGTGCTCGAACAGTCAGTGTGGCATTCAGCATGAGTACGCCTTGTTTGGCCCAATGCTCGAGATTGCCGTGAGTGGGTATTGTCGTCCCCACATCATCATGGATTTCTTTATATATATTTCTTAATGAAGGAGGAATTTTCACATCTCTGTTGACGGAAAAGCATAAGCCGTGAGCTTGCCCTTCACCATGGTAAGGGTCTTGCCCGATGATAATAACTTTGGTTGTATCAAAAGGAGAAAATTCAAACGCATTGAGAATATATGCAGGTCGTGGATAGACTTTATGGTTCTTATATTCACTCTTGACAAACTCTGTAAGTTCTTGAAAATAAGTCTTTTGAAACTCTTTTTGCAGTTGTTCTTTCCAGCTTTCGTGAATATTTACATTCATTCTTTTTGGAAGTAAAAATAAATTCATTTACTTGTAATCTCAACAAAAGACCATTTTCATTATTGAGTTCATTATTTCATATGATGGTATCCCAAAAAACAAAAGGAATCAAAGTGAGTGTCGAGACTGAGTACCAACCAAAGTATTCTAGTCCTCGTCAGTTTCACTATGTCTTTACGTATAAGGTGATCATCAAAAACGAAAGTGATAACACGATTCAACTCAAAAGACGACACTGGCATATCAAAGATGCTTCTTATACTGATCGTGAAGTAGAAGGTGAGGGTGTAGTAGGACAACAGCCTACAATCGAACCGGGGCAAGAGCACATTTATGTGTCGGGTTGCAACCTTCGTAGTGGTGTTGGTAAGATGTATGGTACCTATTTGATGGAGCGCATTATCGATGGTAAAATGCTTGAGGTTCTAATTCCTGAGTTTACCATGATCGTACCTGAGCGTAACAATTAATCTTTTCTATCATTTGTGGATTTAAGTACAGCACTATTTCGTGTCAAACGATACGTTATCTATTGGTTGCAGTGTGTTGACCAGCATTCTCTCCAAGCACCTTATGTTTTTGAGCTATATAATGAAGTGTTCAGAGGAGTTCAGAAAGCCGACAGCTCTGAGATTACTACAGCCCTACATCAGCTTCAGTCTGATCATCGTGAAGTCCCTACTCAGTCAGGTGCAGGTTCGAGTTTGACGACTAAAAAATACACAGTGTCTCAAATAGCCAAGCATGGGATTACTGATCTCAGGCATGCCCAGTTGATCCAGCGCATCATTGATTACCATGCGTTTAGTACTGTACTAGAGCTAGGAGCTTCTATTGGAGTTAATACTATTCGCCTTTGTAATTCCTCATTACAATCCATCGTTACAGTCGAGCGCAATGATGTTTTGATCGACGTAGCTAGCGAGTTATTCAAAAAGTTGGGACTCACGGATAGAATAGAGCTAGTTCATGCGGATGTAGAAGTTGTCCTTAGAGATTTTGTAAAACAAAAACGCCGCTTTGGATTGATCTTTTTAGATGCGAATCACACTTATGAAGGGACGTTGGCTTACAGTGAGTTAATGTTTCGGTTGGTAGATCAAAATCATGGTGTAGTGGTGTTCGATGACATCAATTGGTCTTCTGGTATGCGACGAGCCTGGGACGAGTTGTCAAAGAAATTTGACAAAGGCGTAGTACTAGAGACTTATCAAATGGGTTTTTTGTTTTTCAACCCTAGGTTACAACGAGGTAAATACATTGTGGATTTTTAAAGGTGAATTGGTCTGGTATTTGAGTAGTCTGGGAGGATTACCTCTAAACATGTCTTGGTTAAGAATGATATTGGTATAATTTTACAAATAGGAATTTTAGGTAATATGGAAATAAATCAAAAGCAGCAGCCTCAGAAGCAAGAAGTGCAGAGTAGAAAGAGAATCTTGGTTGTACTTAGTATTATTGTGTTTGCAGCACTAGTTATCGGTTTGGTCCATCAAGTGATAGAATCGCTGGAGTTAGAGAAACAAAATGAGTTGACTCAACAGCAATTAGATACAGCTTACAATGAGCTCGACTCTATGAGTAATGAACTAGATACGCGTATCCTCAAAATAGCCCAATTGGGGGGAGAGATCGATACTTTACTACAGATAAAGAACCAGTTAGAAGAAGAGAAGAAAGCTTTTAGAACCAAGGCATACCGACAGATCAATGATCTGCAGGGGAAAGTAAGTGGTTACAAAGAAATGCTATTGGCTCAGGATAAGGAAATCGTTAGATTGAAGGCAGTAAATGAGAAATTGCTGGTGGAAAACAGTGAGTTGAAAGATGAAGCCAATGAGCTGAATGAGTCCTTACGTGACCTCAACACTACTCGAAGTGCGCTTGAAGAAAAAGTAGCAAAGGCATCTCAGTTGAAGATAGATGGGATGAAAATTTTAGCTATAAATAGTAGTGGTAAGGAACGTGAAGGAGAGTTCAAAAACCGTCATATTACCCATTTGAAGATTGAGTTTGATGTGTTGGAAAACAGTGTCGCTGCAATAGAAGGAAAGAGTATTCTAGTGAAAATTACTGGGCCAGATAAGAAAGTTATTTTTGATGTAGCGACTGGTTCAGGGACTTTTGTGTTCGAGGGAAGAGAGAATTTTTATACAGTGAAAAAGGATATTCTCTATGATAGAAATGCGCAGTCTTTGACTTTTTTGTATGACAAAGGTTCTGAATATGATCTAGGGAAATATTTGGTAGAAGTCTATACCGAAGATTACAAAATGGGAGCAGGTAGTTTTGTAGTTAAATAAACCTTTTTAGTACTGTATTGTTTCGCTCATTAAAAGCAACCTTAACGCAGCAGATAAGAACGATCACGGCCATCACCATGAGTTGTCCGTGATCTCCATTGATAGAGATGCCGATTAGAAGTAAGTGGGAGAGTATTGCGCCGAGCATAATAACCACACCCAATAACGCTCCATACCCAGCATACCTTGTGAATAGAGCTATCGAGACTAGTAACTCTGCCATACCGGTACCTAATCTAAACAACCCCTCGTACTGGCCAGTGTCTAATAGACTTTGAGATAAGTGGACGAATATTATTTTTGATTCTTTTAATGCGGCGTTTCCACCTATCCCAAATTTGAACCATAGTGTCTGTAACAAAATGAAGGCTGCAACTACTCTTGGGGTATATTTAAAAAGGCTCTTTCGTGTAATCATCTTGTTTTTTAGCTTGGGTATCAATTTAATCAACACCTCCTTTATATACTTTAGTTCATATCATATATATTTAGTGTCTATACATTAAATATGAATCGTTATGGGGCTAGGAGCCGATATAAAGCAGGAGGGGTTTAAGTCAGAATTTGATAAGGTAGTTGTCAATTTGATGTTTACTAGCAACTGGTTAAATCAAGAGGAATTTTATATGTTTAAGCCATATGGACTGACTACTCAACAGTACAATACGCTTAGAATATTAAGAGGGCAGTATCCGAATGCAGCAACTATCAATCTAATCATAGAAAGATTGCTTGATAGGATGTCTAATGCTTCGAGAATAGTAGATAAACTGGTAGGGAAGGGGCTCGTAACGCGAGAGGTAAACAAGAAAGACAAGAGAGCCGTAGATGTAAAAATTAACGATGAGGGGCTAAAGCTCTTAGAAGAGATCGATGAAAAACTGTATGCATTTACAGCTCGAATCAATACTTTTACGGATGATGAATGTCGGGCTATAAATGCATTTCTGGATCGTTTCCGAGGTACAGAACCAGACTAATTAAAGTTTTAGTAAGTACTCAATGATATTCTTCTGTTTCCCTTTAGCTCGCATGACGAAGAGAGGGATTTCAGAGTCCAGTTGAATAAGTTTTTCAGCACTACTACCCAAAAACAGAGCAGAAGTACTTGTTACCCCTTTAGCTCCGATGACTATTGCGTTGGCTCTAATTTTCTTTGCAGTTGCATATATAGTAGAGATGATGTCCTCATCTCTATCTAGAGTGAAGATAGGTTTGATTTCCATCCCTTGTTTTACAATCTTAGCATCAAAAGCAGCGTACTCTTTTTGACTGTTTTCTTCCATGATTTTTGCAAAGTCCCCGAAAGTCTTGCCCGCATAATGATACCCAGATGGTACTTGGTAGACGTTTTGAGGAATCATTTTTACTTTTGGCATCTTATCCTTTGATAGATCAATCAACTGATTGAGAGAGTCTAACGAGTGATCAGAATAGTCTATTGGAACAAGGATTTTGTTGACCTTCTTGTCAAAGCCCTTAGGTATAATGAGTAGAGAGCAACCCGCTCGACGTGCAATACGGTGAATTAAAACGCCCCCCCCTTTGTGTTCGTTTTTTCGACCAATGATAATTAAATCTATCTTTTTGGTTGCGCTATATTTTAGAATGGATTTTGTTGGTTGACCTGATTTGATCTCTATTCTAACCTTCGTGTTATTGTTTTCAAAGTATTGATCCACTTTGAGTTTAATAGCTGCTTGGCGTTCCTTCAATGCATCTTCCATCAGGTTAGGAAATTCCTTCTTGATCTGATCTGGGATATTTGTGCTTTTAATCACATTGATGAAGAGAACCTCTTCACTCTTAGCCAATGTCGATAGAAATGAAGCTGCTTTGATCAATTGCTTGTCTATATCGGTGTGATCGAGTGCTACTAAAATTTTTTTGAAACTATCCATGTGTATGATGTACAGGTGAATTAATTGTTACGGTCGGCTTATCAAATATGATGCTAAAAATCAATCCCATTGATTGAATCGACTAGCATTTCCATTTGTTCCTTAGAATGAGTAGGGAAGTTGGCTATTCGGATATGCTTACCTTTGAACTGGCTATAGCCACTACCCACGTTCATTCCTTTGTCAGAGAGCGCGGACATCAGCTTCTCAGCACCTCCGGTTACTTCGGCTACACCTATCGTTACGGATCTGAATTTCTTTTCAGTGACAAATGGAGTAAGCTTTTCGTGTGTATCGAACAGGTTATAAATCAAAGCACTTTTATAGGCTGCTTCTTGTCTGATTTGATCAATGCCTTTGTTGAGCATGTCCTTGACAACTTGCCCTAGCAAGTAAATATTTAGAACATTAGGCGTACAACTTGTTTGATGCTTTTGAGCAAATTTATCAATACTAAGTAGGCTATTGTAGGTGTTGTGATATTTCCCCGCTTCTTTCAGCTTTTGAGCCTTTTCCAAACACTTGTCATTGTATATCCATACCCCTAGACCAGAAGGAAGACCGAAGCATTTTTGTACAGAAAAATACAAGGTATCTAGCATACTGAAGTCATATTTGGTAATCGGGAGAGAACTTACAGAATCCACAGCCAATAGTTTGTTTGGGTTGTTTCTCTTTAGCGCCTCTATATCAGCCACAGGTAACATAGCTCCTGTACTGGTTTCATTTTGTGCTAATCCGATCAATTCTACATTGTCTGGAATGACTGCCGCGATCAGGTCATGATTGGAGCCAGGCTTTACTTGATCCAAGATGGCATTTTTTCCAAGGTCTTGAGCTGCCTGATGGAATTTCTCTGAAAATGAGCCGTTTACGAAATGGTATGAGTTTTGATCAATCAAATTCTCGGATATCCTTTCCCATACTTCTGTAGCAGAAGAGGTGAATCCGATGTGATATCCATCGGGTAAGTTGAGGAGTTTTTTGAGAGATTCGACCGTTTCTTGGTGAATACTCACATATTGTTTGCTTCTATGGCTAATGGAAAGAATATCGTTTTTGATGGCATTCTTTATGTGTTGTTCTGCTGTGAAATACAAGGCAGATGGGCCGGGAGTGAAGAAAATTTTATTCATCTATAAAGTTGAGACATATGCGTTATAAACAACGCAAAATTATTACAAAAGAACGGAAACTAGATATATTTGCACCTCTTTGGATCATAAGTTTATTAAACTATAGATCATAACAGTACCGGGTGACTCTGGTGGCTAAATCAGGCCTCATTTCGACTTGTCGGAACTCTTTGGAGATAACAGTGGACGATTGAATCATTTGGATAGCTCAAATCTTTACTTATAGAGGTTTAACTAAACCACACGATCCTTAGAAAAAAATCCCGTCCATTTGGACGGGATTTTTCATTTTTAGTATAACACTCTGAATCGGATTGTCCCTTCGATCTTTTTCATGATCTTAATGACATCCTTGTCATACTTTTTATCGATGTCTGTAATCACATACCCCATGATTTCGTTGGTTTTGAGGTATTGTCCCATGACGTTGATGTCATGCTTGGCTAAGATGTTGTTAATCTCAGCGATGATACCTGGTTTGTTGTGATGAACGTGAATGAAGCGGTGTGCATTCTCTAGCTTAGGTAGTGTCAAGTTAGGGAAGTTAACACTATTAGTAGTGGATCCAGAGTTGATATAGCTAATAATCTTATTAGGCACGAACTCAGCGATATTTTCTTGAGCTTCTAATGTACTACCACCGATATGTGGAGTCAAAATCACGTTTGGTAATCCTCTCAATTCTGACACGAATTCATGGTTGTTACTCAAAGGCTCTTCGGGGAACACATCTATGGCAGTACCTGCTATTTTACCCGACTCTATGGCTTTTTTCAATTCAGGGATATCGACCACATGTCCACGAGATAGATTCATGAAGATGATCCCATCTTTCATTGCGTCAAATTGCTCTTTGCCGATGATGTTTTTATTACTTTTTCTGCCATCCACATGTAGAGACACGATATCTACTTGTGATAGCATTTCATTGAGAGAATTGCACTTAGTCACGTTACCAATAGGGAGACGCTCGTCTATGTCGTAATAATAGACCTGTAGTCCCATCGCTTCAGCCAATACCGAAAGCTGTTTTCCGATATTACCATATCCTACAATTCCGAGTTTTTTGTTTCGGACTTCAAAACTATTGCTTGCTGATTTGTCCCATTTTCCGACATGCATTTTAGCAATTTTGTCTGGTAGGTTTCTAATCAACATGATCATCTCTCCAATCGCAAGTTCTACTACAGATCTCGTGTTGCTGTATGGTGCATTGAACACCGTAATACCTCTCTTAGTACACTCAGTTAGATCGATCTGATTGGTTCCGATACAAAACGCACCAATCGACATGAGACGTTTTGCATTGTCCAAAACTCTTTTGGTGACAATCGTCTTAGACCTGATCCCGAGTATCGATACGTCTTTGATTTTTTCTACGAGTTCGTCCTCAGTCAAACCTGCTGGGTGAACTTCTACCTGATATCCCTCTTCTTCTACTATTTTGACACCTTTACTGTGGATGTTTTCTAGTAGTAGAATCTTAATTCTGTTTTTAGGGTATGAGAGTGCTCCTTCCATATTATTATGATATAGTATTTCGTCGAGTGATGGGGCTATGTGGTCAGCATAGTCCATTACGTTTTGTCTTTTTACGTTTTCGGTGAAGGCATAGAACCTATTGGCTTTTCCTTCTTTTCTGATTTCATAGTCATTGTATCCATCACCAATGACGTAGATGTCACCTTCAAGGTTAAGCGAATCTATCAACGCTGGTTTTCCTTTGCTACGTGATAGGATGTTGTCTTTGTCAAAACCAGTGATCGTCCCGTTTTCGTCAAACTCAAAAGTGTTCGCATAGACATGATCTTCCTTGATGCCATATTCTTTGACGATAGGGGAGATGAACTCCTTGAATCCGTTCGAAAGAATGTAAACACGATCAGCATTACTTTCTAAAAATGCTTTGTTTCGAATGAATGATTTGGAAACGAGGGCTTTTAATTTGTCTATTAATAACGGAATATGATTTTTATTAGCCCTCAGTATTTTCAACCTGCTTTCTAGGGATTCCCTGAAAGACAAATCACCCCCCATGGCAAGATTAGTTATTCGCTCAATTTCTGCCAATGCTACTTTTTTTTCTGCTTCATTCTCAAAAGCCAGTGTGCAAAGTACATCTAGCGCTTCTACTCTTGTGAAAGTGCTGTCAAAATCAATTACGAAATTTTTGACTTTAGATTCTGTCATTCAATTAGTTACTTTGTTTTGAGTGGATTTTAGAGTCCCAAAATCACCTATTCATCTTGGCGCAAAATTATTCTTATTACAACAAAAGTGAGATATTATTAATCGAATTAATCTGACTCACTTACATTTTTGCAAAAATGATAATCTTTGAATCGATAATTGTTATTTGCATAACATTTATCTGTAGGATTGGGTATTTCTTTGGTTTTGCAACATGATCCAACTTACTTTTTATACAGTGTCTAATCGGTATAAATACGGATAATACGGCTTTTTGGAGGGGAAATTCTCATCTGGATTTAATGTTGTTTATTTCAAAATACGCTTGAAATCTTCGTATCTTGGCGCTCTAGTTGCGGTTTTTGATTGTTGTATTATTAGAAGATTGCAAAGAGAAAAGCTTTAACACTTACTTTAATTTTATTAAAATGGGGATACTTGATCTGATCACCTTGCTGATTTTTTTAGCAGCAGTTTTTACACTCGTTAATATTACTTTACTCAAGCTACCGTCAACCATTGGGTTGATGGCAATAGCCTTGGCTTCTTCTGTAGGTATTGTCATACTGGGGTATGTGATGCCATCGATACTTAGTGGTGCAGAACATATAGTACATGAGTTTGATTTTAAAGAGGTACTTCTTAATGTCATGCTGAACTTCCTGCTTTTTGCGGGAGCACTGTCTGTGGATTTGAGTCGATTGTTAAATGAAAAGTGGTCGGTTATCATACTAGCGACTTTTGGTACGCTGATGTCTACATTTATTGTAGGGTATTTGATGTACTTCGCTTTTCCATTGATGGGGACAGAAGTAGACTTAATCTATTGTTTGCTTTTTGGTGCATTGATATCGCCTACTGATCCAATTGCGGTATTGTCACTTGTGAAGAAAGTGGGTTTGGCTAAGCGCCTAGAGATTAAGATTGCTGGTGAATCCCTCTTCAATGATGGAGTTGGTGTGGTTATCTTTTTGACGATACTAGGGATTGCTCAAGGTGGTGGAGAACATGGTGGTGAAGTGAGTGTTGCCAGTGTTGCTGGATTGTTTGCTACTGAGGTTTTTGGAGGACTACTGTTAGGTGCCTTGTTTGGTTATATGGGCTTTAGGTTGCTCAACTACATAGATAACGATCATGTGGAACTAGAAGTATTGGTGACGCTGACACTTGTAATGGTTGGTGGTCGTTTGGCTGAACTGATCCATGTGTCTGCTCCATTGGGTATGGTAGTGATGGGATTGTTTATCGGTAATGAGGGTAGAAGTGAGCATTTAGCGAATGCCACCGGAGAATATGTCTACAAGTTTTGGCATTTGCTAGATGAAGCACTGAATGCAATTTTGTTCATCTTGATCGGTCTAGAGTTTATCGTAATTACGCAGACATTTCAAAATCATTACCTTCTGATTATGCCTGTAGCCATTGTTGTGGTGTTATTTGCACGTTTTTTGGGCGTTTCTATTCCAATTACTATACTTAAATCTTTCGGTAAAAAGTTTGAGAGAAAAACAATAATGATATTAACTTGGGGAGGATTAAGAGGTGGTATATCGGTAGCCTTGGCATTATCACTCTCCGACAGCATACCGGCTAAGGATGTGATTGTCACGGCAACATACGCTGTAGTGGTGTTCTCGATTCTATTTCAAGGATTGACTATTGAGAAAATTATGAAATAGTAAAAAGGTTTTATCATATTTGCACCTTAGTATTGGATTAAACAGAAATTAAATGAAATTAAGCTTAGCAGAAGGATTGATGCTAATTGCCTTAGATGATGAGGAAGGTAGACTATTAGCAGCGGCAGAGCATTCCATTGATCATGGTATATTGGCTATTGTTATCTTAGAGCTGTCTTTAATCAAAAGAGTCTCGTTTGACGGAGGTAAAGTTGTAATAAAAGACACTACGGGAACAGGAAATAAGGTACTAGATAACGTACTGAAGGCCTTAGGTGGTGGTGGTTCTACTTTGCCTGATACTATCAAAAAATTGGTTGGCTCCTTTGAGCATATTCAGGATGATGTGATAGAGTTGTTGGTTCAGAGAGGTATTTTGAAGGTAGAGTCTACCAAATTGCTATGGATTCCAGTGTCTGAAAGAATGGATAATGCTAACTATGCGTTTGAACAAGAAATCAGAGATACGTTAAAGGCAGTCGTGCAGAGTGGTAAAAAACCAACTCCAGCGATTGTAATTCTGATGAGTGTGATTCATAACTGTGGAATCCTTGAAGAAGTTTTCAAAGAAAAAGATCAGCTGATAGACGCAGTAAAGGTTGCTAAGGATGTCGCGGCAAGTGGATATGTAGATGATAATACGAAAGTAGCATTAGAGAGTCTAAAAGGACACTTTAGTTCGCTGTAAAGTCTGTACAAATAATTTTAAACAAGAAAAGGCAGTTGATTATTCAGCTGCCTTTTCTCGTTTAATGTCTAATGGGGTTTTTGATGACTTCATGTAGAACTTGAATAGTTCGTCTGCATGTGACTCCATTTCTTTAGTGGTGGTATTCTGTCTTTTGGCAGCAGCGATAATCTGAAGTTCTAGTAACGTCTTTAGGTAGGCTTTGATCGAGTCCTGATTGTCACGAATCTTTTTACCATTGAGAGCCATAAAGCCAAAGCCTTCGTGGGGATTATTTCTGTCACGTTCGAGTATATGGTATTCTACTCCATCAATGACTGTGTGATCAAAATGATAATTGATGTTCTCGTGAATCTCACTGAAATTAGGTCCGTCTCCAGCATTGACATCACGATTTTCACAAGCAGTACCTATCAGTAGGAATCCTATTATAGTGAAGGAGTGTTTGAATTTGGTCATATTAAGTTTCTTTGAAGTAACCTTCTTGAACATTGAATGCTTTTTGGATAAGTTCGAACGAACTACCGTTCACTATGATAATCAAATAATCTCCTAATTCGATTTTATATTCTTTCTGTGGGTTCTTGATTAAAAGTCTTTTTCCTCCTGACCTTTTAACCATTCCGATCAGTACACCATTGAAATCTAATTTAATCCCGTCAAATGCCTGCTGATACTTTTTGTTTAGATAAGGATTGTCATAGGTAACCAAGAACTGCTTGATATCATAGTCTGTAGGCGTGTGTGCAAAGGACATGATATCCTCCGTGTAGGCCGCTACATCTGGTTCGAACATATAACTAGCCAGGATTTTGGATGAGATCTCATGAGGAGAGATGGCATTCGTTACCCCAGCATTGATAAATGTGTTTTTGAGATTGGCATTTTCTAAAGTTACTACGAATTCAATATTGTCATAGATTTTTTTGATATTCAAAATGAATACTAGCTTTTCCGTATCGTCATTTAAATTAACGAATGTTACCGATGACTTTTCGATGTTGACTTTCTTGAGCGCATCAAAGTTTTCGAAATCGGCATAGAGTGTGAAAACATTCTTTTTCTCATATTTTTCATGAATCAAATCAATATCAGTCCGTTGGTTTGTGACTATAGCCACTTGTTTGTTTGCACCAATAAGTTGCTCGGTGACCAATTGGCCAAAGTCGCTCCAGCCGATAATTACAACATGGTTTTCGAATACAGTTCCGTTGTAGCCTAGCATTTTATTTTGTTTAATTGTGGACACAAGATTAGTGATTTCTCCAATGAGTAAACCATAAATACCTACACTAAGTAGTACGAATATGTAACCGATGACTCGTCCATAAATAGTGTTGGGGTAGATATCGCCATAGCCTACTGTGGTGAGCGTGACGACAGTATACCACACAGCCTGGTGATAATTGGTGATCGATGACTGAGAACTGTCTTGTTCGAATCGTATGAGTAGTGTGATAAGTATAAAATAGACTACAATACCTATCAATATTGCAAATATGAATCTATTGATCTTCCGTCTCTCAGTGGAATTGAGCATATATTTTGACGCTTATGTTAGGTTGATATTGTGATTTCAAGATATCAAAGTTGAAGTTAATTAAAAATTAACTTGAGCAAAATAAAGCACTCATACTTCGACTGAAATAGTAAAGTTTGTTTCTGTTTTTAGGTTTTTTGTAAAAGATCAGTAGGTTTTTTTCCAAACCTTTTTTTGAATTGGGTATTGAAGTGGCTGACATTGTTCATGCCTATCATTCGAGCTAGTTCTGAGGAATTGCTTAATTTTTTTTCTCTAATGATTCGGTTGGCGTATTGCAACCTTACTTCCTTGATGTATTCGTATGGAGTAGCGTTCGTTAATTTTTTTATAAATCTATAAAATTTTCTTTCACTGACACATATTTCTTTCGCTAAGAAAGTAATGCTGAGATTGGAATCATCAATTCTTTCCAAGATTAAATTTTCTACTTTTTTGAGTAGCGAAGCTTCCACTTCATCAATGGTTTCTTGACTATTGATGAACAAAGCATTTTCGTTGGCATTATTCCATTCTTTTTGGTTTAAAAGATTTTCTACTCTTAGTAAAAGTTCTTTGGGTTGAAATGGCTTTGATAGGAAGTCATTGACTCCTTTCATTAAGACTTTTTCTTTGTCTTCTTCTGAAGTCCTAGCTGAGAGAACTAATGCAGGGATCTTTTTTAATTTTTCGTCCTGTCGAAGTTGCTCCAATAATTCGAATCCATCGAACCATGGCATCATGAGATCTGTGATGATAAGGTCTACAGGTTCCTTAGCTAGGATCTTAAGCGCACGTTGACCATTTGAAGCAGTCAATACCGTATAGTGCTCGGAGATGATATCATAGATGTAATCCCTTACTTCTGGATGATCTTCTACGATCAAGATAGTTTTGTTTTTGACATCTTTGCTTTTGTTTCGTATGCTGTCAATATGAACAGTAGGTTTTGCTTCTACAGTATCCTCAATGTCTCTGAATAAATCTCTTTTTTGGTCACTGTATAGTAACTGAGATAGGTTAGTAACTTGATCAATACCTACACGTTCCTGTTTTAGGTATATGATAAATTCGGTCCCAATACCAACTCTACTTTTGACCTCAATTTTTGCATGGTGTTTATCTATAATTTCTTTGACTAGTGCTAGCCCAATACCAAAACCTTCTTGGGTTTTGAAGGTTGTCTCTGGTGCCTGATAATATCTGTCGAATATATATGGGATGTTTTCTTCGGGGATACCTTCGCCCGTGTCAAGAATAGATACACAAAGCGAAGTATCTATTTTTCTCAGGCTAACGGTCAATGATCCTTTTTCTTGGGTGTGTTTTAGACCGTTGGTAATCAAATTGAACAGGACTTTTTCAAAATGAAAAGGGTCTACATGAACAATACTACCACCCTCTATGATCGTGCTAGAATAGGCGAGGTGTACTCCTCGCATTTCTGCCATAGAACTAAACATTTGTACAAATAGGTTAAGTACCTCATTTATGTCAATATACTTCGGCTTGATAGCGAGTTTATTGTCCTCTAGTTTGATCAGTTCGTTGATTTCATTGGTCAAATGAAGTATTCTTTCTCCATTTTTTAGACCAATCATTAGTTGCTTTTCCGCTCGGGAGTTTAGGTATACGTCTTTATTTTCGAGGACTTGCTGTATACCGCCCATAATCAGAGTCATCGGGGTACGAAGGTCATGAGAGATGTTGGCAAAAAAACGAGATTTGGCAGCATCTAACTGAATCAAACGATCCGCTTGAGCCTTATTTTTCTTGGAAAGTCGCTTGTTGATGACTGCTGCTCGATAAACGATGATCGCTATTGCTACGACAAGTATCAATACAATAACAGACGAAATCAACATTGTATTTTGTGTTTTGATCGTTTGTTGATTTAGTTCGTCTTTCTTTTTGAGCAGTTCGTTCTCAGCAGATTGGTTTGCTGCATGGGCACGAATTTCTGCCTGTTGCACCTGATTGACCATATCAAGCTTTTGAATAGAGTCTGCCAAATATTCAAAATCACTCACTAAGTTTATCGCCTTTTTGTACTTGCCTAAATCAGTGTATGCCATGTACAATTCTTCTTTGAGCGTCTTTAAGCGGGTTTGGTACGTGTTTTTACTAAGTTGTTCTTTGAGGTAAGGTTCTAACAGCTCGATTGTCTTGATTTGATTACTTGTCCTATTATAAATATTAGCCAGAGCGATCATGTTTTCAATGTTACTGGTTTCGCTTCTTTGCTCTTTACCGTATTTAATGGCAAGATTAAGTGACTTAATAGCTTGCTTTACATTTCCTTCGGCGTAATGTACTTTACCATAGTACCGATGTATGCTAGATAAAAAATCGGTGTTTTCATGTTTTTTACTCGCTGTGAGCGCACTGTCAAGATAATTTTTTGCTGCTCTTGTATTTTTATTAGATAACTGAACACTAGCCATATACGAGTACCAGCCGCTAAGTCGGTCCATATGTTTTTGATCTTTTTTTAGACCCTGAATAGCTAGATTAATATACTGAGTACTTTTGTCAAAGTTCCCCAAGTCGTCGTAGCTCTTGCCAATGTTATAATAACATAGAATAACTCCGAATTCGTCATGACGCTCTTTATATGCCTTCATTGCATTGAAGTGCGCATCTATTGATAGTCCTAACTGGTCTAAAAAATAATACGCTAAACCTAAATACACGTAAACTTGAGCTTCAGCATGATGAGGTTCATTTTTGATCTCTAGTAGTTGGGTGTATGCATTAGAAAAATGAACACAGCTCATATAGTTGCCTTTATGATGGTTCATTCTCGCCTGATGATAGAATTGTGTGAGTTTATCTACCACTAAAAGTTTTCCTTCATCAAAACGGGAATCAAGTATATTGAAATAAAATTGGGCAGAGTCGTAATCTTGATCATCGATAAGTTTGTCAACATGATCAAGGAGAGCTTTGTTATCAAGTGTAAGTAATTCAATTCCACTTCCACCATTGATTGGGAAGATGGAAGAGGAATAAAAAAAACTGAATAGAATTAAAACTGCTGATTTTAATGATTTATTCAATGCAATGGGTTCTAATAATTAATTTCTCAAATGCTGCTATAGTAATTATGAGCGCTTTTCGGGAAGACCAGTTTCGTTTTTGTCCTTGTCAGTGTCATCATCATCAGGCATTCTTGTTACTAGAGTCTTGTTTACTATTAAATTTTTCATGGTTTGTTTATTTTTATGTTTTAATGAATTTTGATCCAAAATACGCAAGTATTGCTGAAAATCATAATACTGAAAGGGTTCTGAGTAAGAAATGGATCAAAAATATCAACCTCAAAAAGAAAGTGGCTTCTCGTTCAGAATATCATATCAAAATTAGTTCTTTTGCATTCATTCAGAACATAAATTATTGACTTATGTGGATTAAAAAGTGCTTGTTTTTTTCGTTTGTATTAATAAGCTTAAATGGATTTGGGCAGACAGAAGGGTATAGGATAGAAGTTGTGATGGAAGGTCTAGAAGATACGGTTGTCTATTTGGGCAATCACTTTGGTCCCAAAAAGTACCTCCAAGATACTGCCAAGTTAGGAGCTGGTGGACGGCTTGTTTTTGAAGGGGATAGACGGCTGAAAACAGGTATGTATTTTCTGTATGGAGGAGCGTTGTATATGGATTTGATTATTGACGAGCAGCAGTTTAAATTATCTACTAAGCGTACTGATTTATACGGTAGTATGATCGTAGAGGACTCTCCGTCGAATGTTCAGTTTAGAGATTTTCAGGAGTTGATGATAGCTCATCAGCAGAATGTTCGTGATCTTACGCAACGATTGGATTCTACCTCCACCAAGAAAGACTCTGTTACCATATTTGACCGGGTGCAAGAGCTAAATGATCTGAACTTGGCATCAAGAGACAGTCTCCAAGAACAGTGTGGAGATAGTTTTGTAGCAGAACTGATCGAATTAATGGGATTGCGAGCTGACTTTGCTTTTGAAGGAGACTCACTGACCGTAGAAGAAAAGCAGGAGCAGTACAATGCATTCAAAAATGACTATTTCAAAAACATTGATTTCAACTCTGAAGGACTCGTTCGTACACCGATATTTGAGTCCAAAATCAATGAGTATCTAGACAAAGTCACGATACAAAATCCTGATTCGGTTATTCATTCAGTAGATTTTCTATTGAGTAGTAGCCAAGACAATGAGGAACTGTATCGCTATCTGCTGGTGACTTTGTTTCAGAAATACCAAAACCATAAGATCATGGGAATGGACAAAGTATTCGTCTATCTGTCAGATGAGTATTACCTAAAAGGTAAAGCTCCATGGGCTGATGAGGCAATGATTACAGAACTCAAAAAGGAAATGGTATTTCATCGTGACAATCAAATCGGGAATATAGCTCCACAGATTTATTTTCAGGACACGTCTGGTGTAGCCAGTAGTTTATACAGTATCAAGGATGATTACATTATCTTATATTTCTATTCACCTACCTGCGGTCATTGCAAAAAGAAAACGCCTGTACTCAAAGAGGTTTATGACCAGTTGGATGGTAAGGCAGAGGTCGTGGCAGTCTGTACTGATACCGATGCAGAGAAGTGGAAGGAGTTTATCCAAGAATTAGACCTAAATTGGTTGAATTATGCAGATATGGGGTACAAAAGCAATTTTAGGGTAGAGTATAATGTACGCAGTACACCTATGCTGTACATTCTGGACAAAGACAAACGAATCATTGCGAAGAAGCTGGATGTAGAACAGGTCAAAGGCTTTGTGGAAGAACAGGTTAGAAGAGCATTACAGTAATATTTTTGAGGGAATAATTATTATTTTGTTTTCGCTTTGGACTAATTCTCTTATTTTCGGAGCAGAATTTTTGAAGATTAAATAAAACCAAATGGTTGAAGAATTTAAAACACTGAGAGACGATGAAATTGAGGTATTATTAAATGCCCCAGTTCTTGTATCTGTAATGATAGCTGGTGCTGACGACAAGATCGATAAGACAGAAATCACGCAAGCAGTAGAGATTGCTAATAGCAAGCAAGCGCGCGCGCGCGAGCAGCTGATCGAGTATTACAGAGAAGTAGGCAAGGATTTTCAGGCAAAGTTTGAGAAGTATGTGGCAGAGTTGCCAGACAATGCAAGTGCTAGAACAGATTTGATCAGTACTGAATTGAGGAAACTCAACCATATCCTGCCAAAACTTGAGCATAACTTTGCTGTGAAGCTTTATGCAAGCCTCAAAGAAATGGCAAAAAAAGTAGCTGAGGCTTCTGGTGGTGTGTTAGGCTATATGTCTGTGAGCTACGAAGAGGCCAAATTGATGGAGCTTGGAATGATTGAAGATCCAGATACTTTTGAGCAGTAATATCGACCTATTGAAAAATTTGATAAACGCTATCCTCTAAAGGGTAGCGTTTTTTGTTATGAAGAAGATAAGTACTTATAGGCGTAGTTCGGTTATCCCACTACGCATGGCATTTGTCATGTGGCTTTTGTTTACGTACCAATTCTACTCGGGACACGATTTAGGATTTTTGGGTATTTATCCGAGGCACCTACTTGGTCTGATAGGAGTATTAGTGAGTCCTTTGGTTCATGGGGATGTGAACCATATTATGTCCAATACTGTACCACTGATATTACTAGGAGCTGTACTCTTTCACTTCTACCCTCTAATAGCGCGTGTGGTGTTTGTTAACTCTTATTTGGCGACAGGGCTTTTAGTTTGGCTCTTTGGACGAGAGTTCTTTCACATTGGAGCCAGTGGGGTGATCTACAGTTTAGCGTTTTTTCTTATGCTGTTTGGTCTTTTCCGTAAGGATAAAAAATCACTCCTCATTTCTATCATCGTCGTGGTAGTGTATGGAGGTTTAGTCTATGGTCTGATGCCAAACGATCCACAGACATCGTGGGAATCACACGTTTTCGGAGCAGGAGTAGGGACGTCTCTGGCGTTCGTGTTTAGAAATCGCGCACGTGTAGATTAATCAAGTCAGAAATTCATGACAAATCCATAAATTATCCGTGCGTAGGTAGATTCATTGACCGTGAAATTATCCATGTGTCCTGACTTTTCGAATACATGCAGTTGTTTGAATTCAAAATCAGTTTGATCATAGAGCCGTTGCATATCCTCTTCCTTGAATACATAATTTTCATTACCATGGAAATACAAAATTCCTCTCAGGTCTTTGCCGGCTGGTTGTGAGACTACTGTTATTGTATTGAACTCTGGTATCATCACACTGCTCGGGATTTTCATAGGCGAGTGTATGGCTTTGAACCTTGACCCGAGCGCAGCAAAATCCACATAAGGGTTGTCTGCTATAATCCCTGTGATCTGGTGTCTGTTGTATCCATGGTTGAGCCCAATACCCGCGCCGATTCCCCAGCCGTAGACGATGATTTCATGATCAAAGCGCTCACTAACATAAGCGATGACTGCATCAAAGTCTGTAAAAAATTCTTTGTAGATATAATTGAGTGGGTCGATTTGGAAGTCACTACTACCACCAAATCCACGATAGTCATAGGTAACGACATTGAACCCATAATTGACAAAAATCCTCACACGCTCTAAATAAGCAGCCATATTTTCTACCCCATCATGGCTTATTACCATCAGTTGATTGCCTCTACTAGAAGGGAAGTACCATGCTTGTAATATAGCTCCATCAGGAGTAGGGATTTTGATGGATTCGTATTTCATCCTATGATCCTGCGGCAAAGTTTTGTATGTGCGAGAAGGGGAGAGAGCCAAGCACGCTTTACCAAACAATAGGAACACAAATAGTAAGATGAGACGGGTGATTGGCATGTGGGATTGAAATGGTTTTAGTTTTTAGAATACTAGAATAACAACTTCAGATCAAAGAAAGTCAATTTGCCAGCAACGAGGAAAGAAATATTGATCTAATAGCAGCCTCAATTCTTTGATGTCTCATACAGCTGTCTACGTCTTTTTGCGATCAGTCCATCCACAGGAGAGAAGATAAATGCTAGCGCAAAAAATAACCCTGCCATCGTAGACATGGCACCTGCTATAGAGCCGTCTAAGTATACAGCGAGATAGTAGCCTGTTGCTGATGTCAATATGCTCAGTGCTACAGTGATCCATAACATTTTCTTGAAATTGGCAGTGAGTAGATAGGCAGTAGCAGGTGGTGCAATTAATAACGCTACGACCAGAATAGCTCCGACAGATTCGAATGAAGAGACTGTAGTAAGTGACACTGCACTCATCAGCAGGTAGTGCCATAGGCTAGTTGAGATACCAATTGCTGATGCAAAGGCAGGGTCAAAGGTGGTGAGATGTAACTCTTTGTATCCTAGTGTGATGAATAAAATAATAACGACAAGGACTACTCCAGAGATATACAATGATCTTGGTCCATAAATTATACCGTTTGATCCTATCCATAGGTCAAGAGGTACATAAGCGATTTCGCCATAGAGCACACAGTCTTGATCCAAATCTACTTCTCCAGCATAGACAGAGATCAGAATAACTCCGAGCGCAAACAGCCAAGTAAAGGTCACGCCAATGGAAGCATCTGACTGCAAACCTCCTTTTTTATGGAAAAACTCGATGAGGAAAGTTGTGAGTACACCAATAGCCCCTGCACCCAATAGCATGGTGAAAGAATCCCTGCTGCCGCTGATCAGGAAGGCCAGAACGATTCCAGGCAGTACGGCATGAGAGATGGCATCACCTACCATGGCCATTTTCCTAAGAATGAGAAAGCAGCCAAGCAAACCGCATGCGATGGCTACCAATGATCCGGTTGTTATGATGTATATCGCATCCATTATTTATTCATCAGGTTAGGGTCGTAGGGTATAGCAGAACTGTGAGGGTCGTTTTCTGGGTATTCTAGTAGGGATTCTAATCTTCGTTCTAACTCAGGCGTCAGAATATGCTCAATATTATCCGCATCTTCATGTACATGATCTGGCGCGATACGCAGATATTTTGTCAGGTAGACTTCCCATAGTCGGTGTAGTTTGACGACACGACGGCCTTTGATTTTACCCTGTTCGGTCAAACTCCATTTGTCATCCCTATTGGATAAATACCCTTGGATATGTAAACGTCTGAGTCCTTTCTTTAGGGATTTCATACGGATTGGTCTTTTGTTTTGAAGTTCAGTGAGGGTTCTAGCACGCTGATGATCAGCATCTATCTCAGAGAGTTGGTAGAATAGTTTAAGAATGTTTTCGTTGAGGATTCTACGCTTGATACGGTATTGCCTCAGTAGTTTGTAGAAAATGCCCTTATTGGGCGCGATAAAAAATGAAACCAGAGCCAGCATTGAGACGATCAGAACTATCCATGGACCAGTAGGCATAGCAGGCGCAGTGTAAGAGATGAAGGCACCGCTGATCCCAGATACAGCTCCGAAAACAGCTGCAATGACAAGCATTACGCTCAGTTTGTCCGTCCAGAATCTTGCCGCAGCGGCTGGCGTGATGAGCATGGCAGCCATCAGTACCACGCCGACAGCTTGGATACCAGTGACCACTGCTAGTACCGTCAGTGTAGTGAGTACGAGTTCTAGCCTCCTAACGGGAAAACCAATGGACTTGGCAAAATCCTCGTCGAAGGAAATCAGTGCAAATTCTTTGTAGAAGAGGAGCACAACTACTACCAATACTAGACTGATACTACTAAATACCACCAAATCAGTACCTACCAAGGCAGCAGCTTTTCCGAATAGGAAAGAGTCCAAGCCTGTCTGAGCGGCATTGCCTGAGTGCTGTATCATCGTGAGTAAGAGGATGCCTATGCCGAAGAATACAGATAGAATGAGACCGATGGAAGTATCTTCTTTGATTTTGCTGGATCGCGTGATGAAATCAATGAGTACGAGTGCTAGCCATCCTGTGATGAATGCTCCGATGATGAGTACGACGGGATTCTTATTGCCAGAGAGTAAAAATGCTAAACAAATGCCAGGTAACACAGAGTGCGCCACGGCGTCTCCTACGAGTGCTTTTTTCTTGAGAAAGGTAAAGCAACCGACCAGTGCCGAACTGATAGCTAACAATACAGAACCTGCCGCGACATAACGAATGTTAGGATCCTGAAACGAAAAGAAGTAGATCAGATCTTCCATTAGGTGACGTCTCGGGTTGGGAATCCTTGCTTTCTTAGGAGGTTGCCTACATCGGATAGGATCGTGAGTTTACCTCCGTAGGTTTCTTGTAGCAGCTCTTGAGTGAATACTTCTTCAACAGGGCCAGAGGCCACCAGTCGAGTGTTTAATTGTACAACCCAGTCAAAGTATTTGGTAACGGTCTGGAGGTCGTGGTGTACGACTATTACTGTTTTGCCTTGTGCAGACATTTGTTTGAGGATGCCGATGATGGCTTTTTCTGTGGCAGCATCCACGCCTGCGAAAGGCTCATCCATAAAGTATAGATCGGCATTTTGAGCTAAGGCACGTGCCAAGAATACGCGCTGCTGTTGACCACCAGATAACTGGCTGATTTGTCGGTTGGCGAACTCGGTCATCTTGACCTGAGCGATGGCATAGTCTGCCGCTTCATAGTCTGCTTTGCGAGGACGTTTGAATAGTCCCACTTTGGCATAGCGTCCCATCACCACCACATCTCGTACTGACGCAGGGAAGTCCCAATCCACAGATTCTTTCTGTGGGACGTAGCTGACTTTCTTTCGAACATCATCTAGTGGACTACCGAATAGTTCTACCCAACCACTACTGAGCGGAATCAAACCCATTATGGCTTTTATAAGTGTTGATTTTCCGGCACCATTGGGTCCTATCACACCGACGAGTGAGCCTTTGGGTAGCGTCATGTCTACGCCCCAAAGTACAGGCTTTCGGCTGTAGGTGACCGTGAGATCATGCACTTCCAGTATAGGGTTTTCTACGTTTACTATCATTATTTCAGTGCGTTTACGATGGTTTGTACGTTGGTATGTACCATGCCTATGTAGGTGCCTTCAAATTCGCCAAACGAGCCCATGGCATCCGAGTATAGGCTACCACCAATTTTGACGTCATGTCCACTTTCTTTACAACCTTGTACAACAGCATTGATCGCTTTTTTGGAGACGGATGTTTCGATGAACACTGCTTTAATTTTTCGATCTATGATCAGTTTTACCAACTGTGAAATATCCTTAAGACCTGGTTCTGATAGAGTAGAGAGTCCTTGTAGTCCTTTGACTTCTATATCATAGGCATCCCCGAAGTACCCAAATGCATCGTGTGCTGTGATTAGCAGACGTTGAGAAGGAGGAATGGTCGCAATTTCGGATTTGACGGCAGTATCTAAGGAATCGAGCTGCTGTAGATAGTTGTTTGCATTTTGAGTATAATAGTCGATATGAGCACTGTCATAGCGGATCAGTTGGTCACGAATGCTTTGTATAGCATCAGCCCACAGCGCTACATCAAACCAAATGTGAGGGTCGTAAGTACCTGGGTAGGTTTCGCTTTCGCGCAAAAGGCTATCGGAGAGATCTGCACTGATGGCTGCCACGTTCTTGATGCGTGCCAGCTTCTCGAATACTTCCCCCATTTTACCTTCTAGGTGTAGTCCATTATAAAACACAATATCCGCTTGTTGGAGTTTTTGGAGATCCCCCTGTGTCGCTTTATAAAGATGAGGGTCTACACCGGGTCCCATGAGTGCTTGTGCTTCGACTTGATCTCCACCGATGTGAATTACCGCATCGTAGATCATACCTGTCGTGGTGACTATTTGTACTTTTCCCTTCTTTTCTTTCTGTTTTGGAGTACAGGATAGAATGCAGAATAGCGATAGAATGAGGGTGATATGGTAGAGGTGTTTGTTCATGTTATTCGGTAACGAGCAGGTTGTCTGCTACTTGTTTAGAGATGAAAATGGTGGGATAGCCTATAATGTCTATCTGCATAGAACCATCAAAGGTGTTGATGTCTTTGATGGTGATTTTAGATCCGAGTGAAATATTGATTTTGTCTAAATGAGCCAAAAAGTCAGATTCTGAATTTTCTACACCTGTAACGATGACTTGTTTGCCCATTTTGACCTCTGTCAGCGGGACTTTCTTGCCGATGACGATTTCTCCGTTTTCGTCAGGAATTGGATCTCCATGAGGGTCTACACGTGGATAACCTAGGAATTTATCCAGTTTGGTAACAAGTACCGGTGATTTGATATGTTCTAGTTGCTCAGCGATCTCATGGACTTCATCCCATTTGAAATCCAACTTGTCTACCAAGAATACTTCCCAGAGGCGGTGTTTTCTGATCACCAATAACGCCGCCTTTGCACCTTTGATGGATACATTGGCACCTTTGTACTTTTTGTAAGAGACATAGCCTTTGTCACTCAGCTTTTTGATCATGTCACTGACCGAAGCGGGTTTCGTCTTGAGGACATCCGCTATGGCGTTGGTAGTGACCGCATGCTGACCAGAGTCAGACAAGTGGTAGACGGCTTTCAAATAATTTTCTTCTGCGTAACTAAGCATTCATCCTGTTGTTCAGGCAAATGTAAGATTATTTTAGATTCATCTAAAAATATTTTCAGTTCATTATTTTCGGTTAGGGCTAGTTTCTACTTTGTACTGTGGTTAAAAATCTGCTTTAAGAAAAAGCCAATCGAAAAAAGAATGATACAAAACCTATCCGTATTTTAGAATCCTTCGTATTGCTATCACTTTGCGTCTGATCGTAATTTTATTCCTTGATTCGTTTTTTGAGAAAGCAAGGGATTGGATTACTTTACAAGATGAGTGCTCCTAAAAGTAGGAGCTAACTTTTAACCAATATAATGAGCCTGACGAACGAAGAAATATATGAGCATGTAGAGACGCTATACCAAGCGCATTATCTGGGGCTAGTGGAAGACCAGATGAGTCAAGAGTGTGACCACATGTTAGCTATTATTGCTGCTGCTGAAATCCAAGAGGTTGAAGGAGCTACTGATGATCATCAGCGTATCGCTGCTCGCAATGAGAAGCTGCATCAACTCATCAATCAGTCTTGGGACTTACCTGAGAAAAAACCATTGGCAGAAATCTATCCTAAGCTATTTGAAGCTTGGGAGATTGAAATGGAGAGTTGTCCTCTACAGCAGGTGGATGAGCAGTCTAGAGATCGATTTTATCCGTTGGTCGGGGATTCTATCTTTTTGAGATTACTAAAGATGAGTAAGCGCAGCTTGTTGATTTTGGGTCAGCTACCTCGACGCTTTGTTAATTTGTTTCGAAAGGAGAAACGAGCGCTTCACTATTGGTCTCATACTATACCAATGCGTAATTTGGTGCAGAGACACTATGGGGCACGTCTGATAGAGGATCTAGAAGGGCTGACTGATCATTTCTTTGGCGGAATGGTCAAGGAATACCTTACCGTCAAAGCTTGGCAAGAAACCATGGCCTTGGATGCTACACATGCAGCAGTTAGCTCCGTACATATGACAGATCATGTGTTGGCATTCAAGAAGAAATGGAGTGAATCGACCCCAGCTATTATAGCAGAGATATTTGCAGCACGACGAAAGGCCTTCGAGCAGGAGTACGAGCGTGCAGGCACGTGGGAGTATGCCAAATGGAAACTGTCGGACACCAAAGTAGCAGGGTGGTTGATGGATGCTCACGAAAGTTGGTCTAGACATCAGTACGAGTGGAAGAATACGATCTATGCAGTGTTCGAGGATTGGAGGTCCGATCTTGATATTTACATCCTACAACAGAAAACTCTCGCAGAACTATCACAGTACCAGGAGGCACAGCGTCAGAAATTGACCAAATATATCGATCCTGATATAGGTAAGATACAGCAATTCATTACAGATGCACTGGATGGATTAGGTCAGCCACAGGAATCTATCCTCAAGGAACTGAAGCGCCTGCATTATCAGACTGTGAAGCAGCTGGATCAGAGTTTGGTACCGCAGCTCAGTGAGAAGCTTTCCAGTCAAAACATAGTAGGCCATATCAATAAACTGGAAGTCACTGTGTCTCAGCTCGTGTCTGAGCTGTCCGAAGAGCATATCATCCTGAAGTCTGGTGACTATGATAGACCGCTCAAGCATGATGATTTTCATCAGATATCCATTGACGAACTGATCACTTTTGAGACACTCGTGGTGTTTCAAAACGAACTGGCACGATTCAAGACACAGATGTTCAGTGTCTTGGAATCAGCTGCAGATGAGACCAAAGATCTTGATCACATCATTACGTTTAGTCTATCGTCGGCGATTGCATCTTTGGATGATGAAAAGTCAGATCAGGAAGTGATTCTTATTGCCGAGGAAGGTTTTCAGCGGGCATCTTCACGTCTATCAGAGATCAGGGAGAAACTACAACTATCACTATCAGAAACGAGCGATGGTTTGGAGGCAGCTGTTCAGCAGTTTTGTGATAGTCTCACCGCACTGACACACAATGAAAATACCAGAGAGCTCAAAATGCGAATCACCAAGGCCAAGGCAGCACGCCAAGCGGTACAGGTTCGCGAAGAGCTTCAGGACAGAATCAAGGGGGTGGCTTTGCAGCTATGGGAGAAATCCAAAGTGAATTATACGGTATTTAGAGCTGAATTGAGCAAATGGAGTGGTCGTTTTATCCTCACTGCCAATAAGCCAGAGTTGACCAAGCAGGTTTCGGATTTCTTATACGAGTCGCAGCAGGCATTGGACAAACTGCCATTGATCTATCAGCGACTATACCAGATAGAGCCACTCGAAGATCTCGAACTCTTCGAAGGACGTGCCATGGAGTATGAAGCGCTCCAGAGTGCTTTTAAAAACTGGAAACTAGGCAGGTATGGTGCAACTGTGGTTTTGGGAGAGAAATGGGGCGGCTTGACTTCCTTTATGAACTATGCTGTCAAAGAGGTAGGTTTTACACACTCGGTCTCACGACATGCACTAGAAGGGAATCTGTATAGTCACGACGATTTCATCACGATGATGTGTCGCTTGTTCCAGTTGGAAAATATCCAGAACATGGACGAACTGGTTAGTCATTTTCATCAAGGCCCTAAACGTGTCATCGTGTTGGAGGATATTCAGAAAATGTATTTGAGGAAGGTGGATGGGTTTCAGGCCTTGATCGGACTCAATCAGTTGATTAGTCG
This sequence comes from Reichenbachiella agariperforans, assembly GCF_900142205.1. Classification (GTDB taxonomy): domain Bacteria; phylum Bacteroidota; class Bacteroidia; order Cytophagales; family Cyclobacteriaceae; genus Reichenbachiella; species Reichenbachiella agariperforans. The sequence goes on along the minus strand of NZ_FRAA01000001.1, from coordinate 69,622 downwards.
AACAGGGCAGCACATCTTTTGGGTGGTGACTAGTACGATCTATACTTGGAACTACCTGAGTCAGACGATACAGATTAATCAATATTTTTCTTATATCATCGAGTTAAAGGAGCTGACCAATGATCAGATTATCAATATCGTCTGGAAGAGAAATAAAATCAGTGGCTACAACATCCAATTCGAAGTAGAAGAGGAGAGGTCCAATGATAAGAAGTTTATGAAGTTGACATCTGCTCAGCAGCAGGATAAGTTGAAGCAGGAGTTCTTTTCTTCGCTCAATTCATTTGCGAAAAGCAACGTAAGTATGGCGCTGATTTTCTGGTTGTTGTCTACGAGAAAAATCGAAGATAACAGGATTACCATAGGGACTTTTAAGAACCCTAATTTAGGGTTTCTAAAGGCATTGTCTATGGAAAAGGTTTACATTCTCCATGTCTTGATTCTGCATGACGGCTTGAACGTAGCACAGATCAGTGAAGTACTGAATATACCACAGACGCACTGTCAGCTCATGCTGTTGGCACTGCTAGAAGATGGAGTAGTATTCGAAGAAAAGTCCACTTATATGATTAATCCGATCGTCTACCGAGGCATGATCAATTTGCTAAAATCCAAGAATTTAATTCACTGATGATGAAACGATTGTTGATACTAGTATGGCTCCTGTGTCTCATGGCACCAGTAGCTCATGCGCAAGATACTACCCGGTTGGACTCTGCTTTTATGCAGCTGGACAGTGTGATCTATCCAGATGAGGCTAAGAAAGATACGATCGCTGAGAACAAATCGGATAGTACAAAAACACCTACACAGACCGTCAAAGAAAAGACTAAACAACTCGTAGATAACCCTCCCGATATCAGTGAATTGATTTCGTTCTCTGAGATTTTTTGGGCAGTCGTGATTATGGTCGTGGGCTACTTTGTGATCAAGTTTACCTCGCGGATTCTAGAGTTGTTCGCAGAGAAGAGTACGCAGTACCGTATCACGATCAAGAGTTTGATTCCAGTGGTCAAAATCGCTGGCTGGGTCATTATTTTGATTATCATTATCATGGGGGTGTTTCAGCCACCAGCTGCTACGATATTGGCTTTTTCTGCTTCGATTGGTGTGGCAGTAGGATTTGCCTCTCAGGATATCTTGAAGAATATATTTGGAGGGATTATGATTCTCTTCGATAGACCCTTCAACTCTGGGGACAAGATCGAAGTAGGAGAGCACTATGGCGAGGTAGTAGAGATTGGACTCAGATCTACTCGTATACTGACGCCTGATGATAGTTTGGTATCTATCCCCAATAGCGAAATTATGAACAAGGCTGTCTCCAATGCCAACACTGGAGAACCCAACTGTCAGGTGGTCGCAGAGATCTATCTACCTATCCACGTAGATACTGTCAAGGTGCGCGAGATTGCTACACAGTCAGCACAGGTCTCCAAGTATGTCTACATGAACAAACCGATTGCAGTCATTTTTATCAATGAGATCAAGCATGAGAAACCGATTTTTCGCGTTCGACTAAAAGCTTATGTGTTAGATATCAGAGACGAGTTCAAATTTAAAAGTGAGATGACCGAGATCGTTATCAAGAAGCTAGTAGAAGAAGGTATGATTGGTTGATGAATTCTAATGATACTCTCTTTTCTATCTGTTGAGATTGTGTAGGTTCTTCTTCGATGGTTTCCTAAAGTCGTATCGGGATTTTTTTATCATTTGTATAGTGATGTTGATCAGTAAGGCAACTCCTGTTCTGTCGGAGATGATATTTTCTCTTGCCAGATCAGCAGGCGTTTTTATAGGAAAGAAACCAGCTGTTTCGCTGGGAGCTGGGGATTATGGCTAGAATCATCAGCACTACACCTGCTGAATATATCCGGAATAGCCACAATACCTCCCATACTCATCAATCCCTTTTTTATAAGTTCTTTTCCTTTCATTAGTTTTTTGTCAGAGTAAAATCACTCTGAAGTTTGGAAGTAATACCTAAGCTACATTTTGCGGAGCTTTTGATGACTAATGTGAAATGGGAGGAAATGGTTGCTAATTGAATAGCCTTAATACCTACAGGTATCTAATTTAGTTGGATAGTTTAGAATTAAATCTGATCAAAAGAAGATAGTTATTGATATGGTAGGCAAGATGAAAAAGAGCATGCTCGTGGTAGTAATAATGATGGTGCTATCAGCTGGTGGAATGAAAAAAAAGGTGACAACTGTTTACCTGATAGGTGACTCGACAATGGCTGATTATAACCTCTATGAAGGAGGTTATATAACGACACGGTACCCTCTGACTGGCTGGGGTCAGGTGTTTCAACCTTTTTTTGCAGCAGATAGCTTGCCCTTGGTGAAAGGTCTGATCAGTACAGATAGTGTGATTGTCGATGATCGAGCACGTGGAGGTAGGAGTACGCGAACCTTCTTTCAAGAAGGCAGGTGGCGTAGTATATATGATGGTCTAAAAAAGGGGGATTTAGTACTGATGCAGTTTGGTCACAACGATGCTGCAGAACAAAAGACTGAACGCTATGTTGATGTAGAGGGCTACAAAGAGTTTCTCAGGCTATACATCAGTCAGAGTCTGCAAAAGGGAGCCATTCCTATCGTTCTTACCCCAGTAGCGCGGAATTATCCTTGGGAGGAAGGACGCCTTAGTAATGTACATGGAGACTATCCTACTGCTGCTATAGAGGTTGCTCAGGAATACGGAGTTTTGATCATAGATCTTAATCAACGCTCCATGTCTGCATTTAGTGATAAGGGTATGGAGTATGTGACTGATCACTATTTTATGAATCTACAGGAGGGGCAATTTGCTAATTACCCAGAAGGAAAAAATGACAACACCCATTTCCAACCAGAGGGAGCCAAAGCAGTGGCTCAGTTGGTCTTTGATGCATTGCAAGAGCTAGAGTAGTTTTATTTATATCTAGAAAACAAATGGCTTGTTACATTTTGATGTTTTTTTAAGGAAAGAGTAGCACTATAAACCGTTACTGACAATTGTATGCTTTTGGTAATGCTTTTGGCTTAATGAATTGATTATCAGTTAGTAAATAGATTGGTGATATAGTTTGTCATAACTAGGGTAGTTTTCAAGGGGGATTAATTCTTAAAAAGTGTTAATACTCTGTCGTAAGTCACTATTTTGCGATGTTATTTATTAATACGTTAAAGGAAAAAAGTCTGTCACGTCTTTCCAACCAATTTTTATGAGAAAATATTTACTGGCCATCGTATGTATGGCATTTTACTTTGTTGTTACAGGACAAAGTTCATCTGCGGATCTAATCAATAAAGTCGTCCGTGTTAAGTTCCAAAAAAATCATCAACTACAGCTGAACAATCAGCAAAACAGTTTTCAAGCAACAGGTACATACTTGTCGGTAGGGAATGTGGGTTTAGATCAAGTCAACCAACGCTTTTCTGCTCAGCAAATGCGACGAGTATTCCCGTATGCTGGAAAATTTGAGTCCAAACATCAAGCTTATGGTTTAGATCTCTGGTATGATATCAGAGTTGATGCAGAGACTTCTATAGAAGAACTCATGGCGGCATATGGGGCGATAGAAGTCGTAGCTGCTGTCGAGCCGATTCAGGTGTACAGTACTGGTGCAGAAGATGCAGTTCAGTCTACCAATGATCCTCGTCTCGATGAGCAGTGGCACTATGAGAATACTGGACAAACTGGCGGATTGATTTCGGCAGATATTTCACTTTTCGATGCATGGCAGACGGAGGCAGGAGATGCTCGTGTCATCGTATCGGTGCATGATTCGGGGATAGATCTGTACCATCCAGATTTACAGAATAGGATTTGGACTAACAATGGAGAGATACCAGGTGATAATATCGATAATGACAACAATGGATATGTAGATGACTACTATGGGTACAATTTTGCGGCAGCAGTGGCAGGAGGAGATCCGAGTAGCGTGATGGATTATAACGGACATGGTACGCATACATCTGGTACTATCGCCGCAGAGAACAACAATGGTATTGGGGTGTCAGGTGTAGCAGGGGGTACTAGTGCGAGTGATGGTGTACGTATCATGATGATGCGACTAGGAGATGACTATGGATCCAATTCTATCTATAACCCTGCACCTTCTTACATTTATGCAGCAGACATGGGGTCGGTGATTTCATCCAACAGCTGGGGAGGTGGTAGTTATGACGGTTCTGTCTATGACGCCATTCAATATTATATTTCAGAGGCTGGTGGTAGAGATAGTGGCTTGGAGGGTGGTCTAGTTATTTTCTCATCTGGTAACTCCTCTAGTACTAGTTTTGATTATAAGGCTGATATAGATGGAGTAATTATGGTGTCTGCTACGAACCATCTAGATCGAAAATCTTGGTACTCTAACTATGGTAGTTGGGTGGATATATCAGCGCCCGGTGGGGAGACGGATATTAGCAATCAAGGTGTCTTGAGTACCCTGCCTGGGAATAGCTACGGTTTTTTTCAAGGGACGTCTATGGCTTGCCCTCATGTGAGTGGTGTAGCAGCACTATTGGTTTCAAAGGCTTTTGGGTCAGGACTTACGAGACAAGGGCTGGCTGAAGCACTGTTGTCTACGACGGACGATATTTATGATTTGAACCTTGGCTATACGGGGCTACTCGGGACAGGACGACTCAACGCCTCGCGTGCGCTTGATGCCGTGGGGACAGGAAGTGCAGGCCCTGGAAGTGTGCAGATCGATCCAGCTTCTGTCAGTAGGGAATTGACTATAGGGGAAACTAGTGAAGTCGTAGTGCGCTTGGTCAACACAAGTGAGTTTGACCTCACTGTCAAGATCGCTACGCCAGAAGTCTCATGGATCAGTGTAGATAGACCCAGTGTGACAATAGCTGCTAACACGACCGCAAAAGTTCCTGTTACCTTAAGTGCAGCTGATGTGGGGGGAGGCAATAGTAGTTTCTTAACGTTTAGCTACCCTTCGGTATCTAGTCTGCAGACTTACCGACTGCCTATATCGGTTTATACCTTGGATCAACCCGAGTTGACTTCTGTAGATACAGTCTTCTTCAGTGATTTGTACCCTGGACAGCAGGAGTTATTGAGCTTCTCCATACAAAACTCGGGGACTGGATACATTGAACTGCTCGAAGCGAATATGGCGAGTGATCAGTATAGTTTTACTTTTGATCCCTTGACTTTAGCTCCTGGGGCATTTCAGAGTTTTGAGGTAGCTTTCTCCCCACAAACCTCAGGTTCGTGGGTGGATTCTATTCTGTTTCAAACAGACCATGAAGCGATCACGCACCACAAGGTAGTCTTGGTAGGTAAAGGGAAATCGACACTGCCCCCGGTACTGAATGTGAATACTACCACGATTGATATTGATGAAGACGACCCTCTATCTGGACAGGTCTTCTTTACCATTACAAATGACGGTGAAGACCTTTTGAATTATTTAGTCAGTGCGGAAAGCGCTCAAGTTTTTGACCCATTGGAAGACCAGTCGGTAGACGCAAAGTCAGAAAGTGAAAAGGATGAAGTGTCATCTATCGGGAGCTACAAAACCAGTGTAGATAGCCCTGTAGAAGAGGTGATGGATTTGGCATGGGACGGCAGCCATCTATGGGTAGCGGATCAAAATTCTAATTTGATACTGAAGTACGATCTGAGTAGTGAAACAGTTTTGGATACCATAGAATCCGTTGCGATACAGTCGGTAGCGATTGCCGCAGATGAAGCGTTCTTGTATGAACAAGATGCGTATGAAGGTCGAATTGTTAAGTACAATCTGACAACTGGGGGGATTGATTATCTGAATTTACAGAGTAGGTATTATGATAATAACATTGGAGTAGATCAGTCAGGCCTTTGGATCCAGTCAAATTATACGATGTATCAGTTTGATAAAGATTCGGGGGAAGAGTTGTTAAGTTATTCGATAAGTAGGAGTAGTACTGATCCGGCCTTTTCGATAGTAGCCAATTCCTTATATATTAAGCAATCAAGCTATTTATATGTATATGAAAAGGAATCTTATTCGCACAAAAACCGCCTGTATCAGGTAGCAGGGCAGGAGGTATCGAATACCGATGGGTTGTCATTCGATGGTGAGAAAATGTGGACGGCTATGAATCAATATGGCAAATTGGTAGCCTTTGATATCTATGAAGACTTTACCTATATGTACAATTATCCAATTGGCTATTTAGCTGCTGGTGAAACGGCAACTATCCCGATATTTTATGATTTGTATGGATTAGACCAAGGCAATCGCTATACTGATAGATGGATGATTAGTTCTAATGCTATAACGGATAGTAACGCCACAGTTGAAATCAATGCGACTATAGCTGGTGAGTCTCGTATGGAACTATCTAATACTATCACCATAGATGCCTATGTGGATCATCTCTATGAAGACTCTTTACAAATTTCTAATACTGGATCGGGTATACTAGAGATTGACATGATCAATGCGTTCGACGATCGATTTGAGATTGAAAATAAAGCATATTCTGTAGCAGCATATAGTTCTATCAAAGTTCCATTTAGTCTTTTGTTAACTGAGGAAGGTTCATTTAGAACTTCGTTGGCAATAGGTACTAATGATCCTGTCGAACCTTCATTATTAGTAGAGGTGCATGTGATAGGTCTATTGGCTCCAGAAATTTCTGTGGATTTGGATCAGATCGTCATGACCCTATATGAGTCTCAAGTAGACTCTGTAGCGATCAATGTAGAGAATAGCGGTCTGGGTTCACTGTTTTATTCATTTCTTAATGATCCACATAGCACTGAGGTAGTTGTAGAATCGACCTCTGAGACTTATATGGGAACTGCGCAAACGACTAAGTCGAAGGAGGAATTGGACTTGTTGGAGATCAAAGGGCTGCCATACAGCTCACAAGCCATTGATCGATTGATGGCAGCTGGTACTCGAAATACGGATTTGGAAGACGTTTTATCTGCATTAGATGAATCATATACGGAGATCAATTCTTTGATTCCTAATCGATATGATTTCACGAATGGAGAAACAGGGAGTTCCATTAGTGATGGGGGTGGAGATATGTATGATACGGGTAATAGGCTTTATACTTCCATAGGAGGGCCTATTGGTTATACTAATGGTGAGATTCTAACTAGCTATTATCTCCAAGATGAAAATTATTTTACCGCAAAATACCCAGGTTTATTTGTCTTCGCGGCAGATTATAGCGACTTAGAAACTTTTGGTATAAATGGAGGGCTCGGAGCAGATGGTTCGGGCAGTGTAGATGGTGCAGTTTTATCCTACAGAGTTGGGAGCAAGGAGTATCTCGGCTTTGTTAAGCGAGTGTATAGCACCTCTGATCCATCAGTGAACCATCTCATTATCGTAGAAAATAATGGTTCTGTATACCACAGCTTTGATACATATAGTGATAGTGATGAACACACCGTGTATGAATTGTCAGGTACAAGTAGACTCTATTATCTATTGTTTGCCAGTGCTAGTGGTGGATATGTGGACAATGATGATATGTCATCTATCATGGAGAGGTTCATTGAAACAGTAGAATCTGATGGAAGTTATGAATTAGAACCTTCGCTTAGTGAAGTGAATACTATTCCGTTTGATACCTACGGGTTAGATTTCGGGGAGTACGACTACAACGTACAGGTGCTCAGCAATGATCCTGATCTACCTGTGATTGATATACCTACTAATCTTACCGTGCTGCCTAGTGCGAGATTTGAATCGAACAATGATACTTTGAGCTTCGAAAATGTGGCAGTAGGGAGTACGGGTCATGCTTATTTGTTCTTCACTAATATTGGTAGTGAGGATTTGATACTAGATGAGGTGACAGTTTCAAGTAGTGCAGGTTTTGAGGTTGTGAGCTTTACTGATACGGTAGGGTTTCAACAGTATGGAGTAATAGAGGTAGTTTACACACCTACTGAAATCGAAGAATTAGAGGCAATGTTGTCTATATCTACTAATGATAAGACCCATGCAGTATATGAAATTGCAGTCAAAGCATCTGGGGTTGCTTCAGCAATTTTAGAATTTGAAGAGACCTACGTTATCGATACGATAGCTGTGGGAGAAAAGAAGGATAGATCAGTGACATTGTCCAATCTCGGTACTGATGCGCTGTCTTATCGTCTAGTGGTAGAGGAGGCTGTTCCGTACCGCTATCTTGCGGCGGGTATTGAGTCTTATAGAATTCAAAGTGGTGTCTATGAGGGAGGATTGAAAGCTCCAGCTCAAACGACAAATAACGGCAAGACCATAGCTGCACACACGGTTACTCCAGAGGAACTAGCTGGAGGGTTTCAATCCTTGGGCGGAAAGAGTGTTTTGGTTATCTCATCTGATTATAGTTCCGCAGTGGAGAGTGTAGTAGATTATTTGATCGCCTCTGAGTCTTTTGGCTATGTAGGTTATGTCAATTCTAATTATGGTTTTTACTTCGATATAGATGATATGAAACAGTATGACGCTGTTTTGTTATATGACAAAAATGGTCATCAGAACGCAGATGTACTTGGTGATGTTTTGGCTGACTATGTTGATTTAGGAGGAGGGGTGGTTTCGGCGCTGTACGAATCCTCTAACCGTTCGATGGGGGGGCGCTGGAGAGATGAGATCGAAACCTATTCGGTCTATTCCAATCAAAATCTGCAAGTGTTATGGAATTATGACAACATCTCCATGGGGACTGTACACTTACCAGATCATTTGCTAATGAATGGCGTCAATACTTTCAATGGTGGAATATCTTCAGTTAGATATAATGCAACGGTAGATGATCTCCAACCAGATGTTGATTTGGTTGCATCATGGTCGGATGGTACACCACTCATAGTAGCCAAAGAGTTGCCGCATGCGAGGTTGGTTGATCTAGGGTTTTACCCTGTTTCAGATAGTTATGGTGGCTACAACTGGGACAGCTCTACTGATGGGGTACAAATAGTGGTCAATGCGCTCAACTATGTCGCTGGTGGTATTGCGCACTCCAATGTCGACTGGTTGGAATTATCTAGCTACTCCATGGAGAACCTCGAAGGAGGTGCGACTAACGAGATTACTGCCACGATCTCTTCGGACGAGACAGAAGAATCGCTGAAGTCTGCGAGAATCACTGCCTATAGTGGAGATTCAAGAGTTGTCACAAGAACTATGCAGCTGGATGTTTTCAGCGATGGCGTGTCAGACCTTGTAGCAGTCGATACCTTAGATTTTGGTAGTGTGACTATAGGATATACTGCAGATGCTATGTTACGAATTCTCAATCAAGGGAGTGGAGCGACGTATTACTATCTCGCTGGTGACAGTTTGGGGAACTTTGAAACCACGTACTATGATAGCCTTTTGACAGGTGGTTTTGAGACGACAGGAAGATTGATTCAGTTTACAGGAGATGAAATAGGTCACTACTTCGAAACCATTACAATTAAAAATGTCACTGATGTGCAGAACCGGGAGGTTGTACTATCCGCCGAGGTAGTTCCACCAGGTGTTATTCGACTAAACCCAGATAGTGTTTCGTTGTTTGCAAACTATCAAGGACAGGTCGCTTCGTCATTTTATATTCATAATGAGGGTGAGGCAGACTTGGCGTTCCAATTTGGAACGTTTCATACACAGCACCTGACGCAAAACTTCAAAGCAGAAGAGCATACTCCTTTATCTTTTTCGGCCATCCCTACCAAAGGACAGGTTGATAGTCGAGTAGGCTACCCTGTATCCCAGGGGATTGGGGTGGATATTTTTGGGTATGCTTTTATGGATAGTGATGAAGACGAAGGGCCTGATTACCTGTGGCAAGACATTACTACTACAGGTGTAGAGGTTGATTTAGAAGATGATGCTTCGGTCATGATTAATTTGCCATTTGAGTTTCCTTTCTACGGATTGCGAAAATCAAGTATATCGATTGGTGCGAACGGAGTGTTGTCTTTTGATGATCACGTAAACAATCCAGTCAATGCGCAGATACCAAGCGGTGCATCACCCAATGGACTAATTGCTGCTTTTTGGAAAGATTTATCTCCCAATCTAGGAGGGAGCATCTATTATGTACTGACCGACGATCATTTGACAGTTCAGTTCGATGCAGTACCTGATTATGAGCAGACAGGAGTTTTTACTTTTCAGATACAATTGTTCGCGTCGGGAGAGATTGTCTTCTACTACGAGGAGATGCAAGGCACTACGGAAAATGTAACAGTGGGTATCGAGGATGAGTCAGGAGCGCGGGGGCTACAGGTGGCATTCAATACCGATTATGTCAGAGATGGGTTGGCCGTACGGTTTGTTCACCCGCAGCAGCGAATCGATCCAGCGCTAACGAGTGGATTGGTTCAACCAGGAGATTCCTTAGAAATACCTTTCGTGTATCATGTGATGGATGACTTGGGTGGGTATTATACAGATTATCTGACGGTATCTAGCAATGATACGATTAACCCAGTTAGCCAGTTGAAGATATCCTATTTTGTGGATGCTCCATCTAGTATAGCGGTATATAGTGACACCTTGATGATGGATACCACTTTTCTTACACAAGTCAATCAAAGAAGCGTTTGGTTTGAAAACGACAGCTTAGGTATCCTAACGGTAGACTCGATACGTTCGGCTAGTACACAGTTTGAACTGTTGTTTCCATACTATGAGGCTACTAGTTTGGCATTGAACAATGAAGTTTCTTATCGAAGCAGTACGAAACGCCTCACGGTCAACATCACAGACATAGAGGAGGTATTGCGTGCTAAACTGGTTAGAAAGAAAGACGGCGTGACTACCGAAGTGACAGATTTAGCTTTTACATGGGAAGAGGGTAATCTAGTGATCTCACAATTACTAATTATGTCTGATGAAAACCAATGGCAGTTAGGTCAGGGCGAGTTGTATCTTGAGTTGTTCTCAATAGCGCATTTGGATGGGTTAGCATCTTATCAGTTGTTGCCCGCACCAACATCGGTCGATCCGTATGATTATTCTGACCAATTCAAGTTACTCTATAAGCCAACAAGGATAGATGTAGACACTACCATGATCACCGTGTATAACAATAGTGCGAATGCGCCAGTGTATCAGTTTGTAGCGATCGGGAACGGGCGTGCATCAGCAGCTCAAATTTCGGTCAGTGTGACAGAGCTTGCGCAAGTTCTGGTCGTCAACGATAGTATCGATCAGACTTTTAGGGTGTCTAATACGGGGTCTGATTCTCTATCTCTCTCGTTTCAGTCCGCTAGTGTTTCTTTTGAGTCCAATCTGAATCCGATTCGCCTCAATAGCATAAACGAAATAGCCAGTGAAGGTGAGTCAAAGGATAACCCATGGATAGCACCTTATAGAGAGCCTACAAGTAGTGATCAAGTGTCAAGTAGAATGATGGATGAATCATCAATCGGTACGACTTTTTATGGCTCGATTGTTACCTACACTGACTTCAACCTTCTAGGGTACAGTACAACTAACCATCCTGAGGATTTTAACGAAATTATTTCTGCTGGCTATAATACTACTTTGGCAGCTGAGTTTGTATATGGATCGAGTACTCAGATGTACGTATTGGATTATGTGGGTAGGCTTAGTTTGGTGGATGTCATCGAAGAAACCAGTTATACTATTTTCCAATTTCCATCGGTTGGTAGCTGGACGGGGCTGACTAAAGACCCAGTGACAGGTAGCTTGTATGCGAGTACGGAGACAGGATTGTACTTAGTAGACCCTGTTACTTTTTCGACAGAGTACGTTGGTTATTTTGGGACAAGTAATATGATAGGGATCGCGATGGGTGAATCGGGTCAGATGTATGGTTATACTTTAGAAGATAACCTATATGAGATTGATGTACGTACAGGTGCTGCTTCTCTGGTTGGTTACATCGGGTTTGACGCTGTGTTTGGTCAAGATTTGGCGTATGATTTTAAAACTAAGGCTTTTTACATGGCCGCCTATTCCAATGCCAACGGTGCAGAACTTAGAATGGTTGATACTAACACTGGGATGACCCAAAGTTTGGGAGCCTTGGCGACTAGTTATGCTGGAACTCAGATGACTGCTTTGGCATTTGAGTCAGGGGTTTCAAGTAGTGTGTTTTCTATCACGCAGCAGGATACTGTGTTAGCGCCAGGTCAAAATATCGAAGTAAGTATTGAGTTCAATTCTTCTAATCTTAACAATGGAGTCTACACCTCAGATTTATGGGTCAATAGTTCGGATCAGTCAAACCCATCGGTCCAGATACCACTGGCACTTACCGTCACGGGTAACAATGCGCAAGTGGGGGACTATATAGATAAGCTAAACTTCGGGTTGAGTACAATCTATGATACTACTTATGTCGAGCTACAGGTTCAAAACATAGGTAAGGATGTATTGATTCTGGATTTGGATGAGCGTGTGTCAGGATTTATGTTGGTAGATGATGCAAACGATTCGGTTCGCATCGGTATCGAGGAAACGAAGATTATTCCCATCCAGTTCGTCCCAACTGAGCCTACTACTTATACAGGTGAAATGACTTGGTCTACCAATGATCCTGATATGCCAGTGTTGACAGTCGGTCTATCAGGAGCTGGTCAGCGGTCTTCTGTCGAGCTGAACATGGATGTTTTTAGTTTTGCTTTTGAATCCCACCGAGGAGAGGAACTATCGGCTACCTATCAACTCTCTAGTGTCGGTAATGATACGGTCATGTATCAACTGATCCCTGAAGATGGCGTGACATGGATGCGTATGGTGAAAGATAGTTCATATCTACAGGCAGATTCTACGGCTAGTTATGACTTGGCTATCTCTACGATGGATATGGAAATAGGAGAGTATTCGTCCTATTTCACACTGTTGTCCAATGATCCCTACTACGATAGCTTGGTCGTGCCAGTAGCGTTGGTCGTGTATAACCAAGAGCCAGTACACGAAGAGGCTTTGGAGGCTAGATTGATCGCTATTGGAGAGGATACTGTGAGCGTAGACCTAGGGACTTATTTTAGCGATGCAGATGAGGATGTGTTGAGTTATGAAGTTGCTACTGTGGGCTATCTAAACAGAACACTAGAAGATGGTCTATTGACACTCTGGGGGACGCAGTTTGGTCAAGGACAGCTACAGATCACAGTGACCGATGGTCAAGGGGGGAAAGTACAAACAGCTATTGATCTAGTAGCGAATACTAGACCTATCATTACCAAAACCATTGGAGAAATTTATGTGAGTATGGATGGTGAGTTCAAAGAGTCTCTATCACTCGGTGATTATTTTACAGATGCCGATGGTCATGACCTGATGATGACAGTCGACTCATCAGCTGTAGCACAGTTTGTCCTCACGGATGACAATGATCTGTTTATCAAAGGAACTGCCGAAGGAGTGGATACTGTGGCGCTAGTGGCTCAGGATGGTTGGCATGAGGTCAGTCAGTCGTTTAGGTTGGTAGTCGAAAAGGAAGACATGAGACTGTACCCAAATCCTACGAAGGAGTTTTTTCAAGTCAACTTTCCTATCGAACTCAAAGATGAGTTAGCGCTGCGTTTGATTGACCTCAGTGGAAATATCGTTAAGGAGTGGACGGTCATGCCTGATGGAGACAATGTCTTCGAGCTAGATATAGCAGAGGTCAGAGCGGGAGTTTACCTTTTGGAGATGTACGACGGGGACAACCGAGTAAGCCAAGAGCGTATTGTAAAAATCTAAACCTTAGATTTATTAAATAATACCACTCCCCCTATGGTAAATCTAACTTTCATGAACACTGATTGGTCATTTTTTTAAACGATCAGTGTTCATGAATTTAGTAAGTAGCCTGATTAGATTATCTTTCTCAACAAATGGGTAGTAGGTATATTTGGGCTTGATGATTGATACGAAGTTTTTTTTGTTTGCTGTTACAGGTGCTTTGCATCGAATGCGAAGACATATTATTGCAGGATTAGTAGCTGTACTTTTTTTAGTACAACCGTGTGTGTGCCAAGAAACACTAGTTTTAGAAGGGGAAGGGAGTTGGGATATTAATGCTGTTTCGAGTATCAGCCAAAAGGCTAGGTATACGACGATTGGCGATTTCGCTGCGGATAGTTTAGGGTTCGTTCCAGTCAAAAATTCCAAAATGAATTTCGGTCTTTCCACAGATCAGTTCTGTTTTCGATTTATGCTACAGCAGAAACAGAAAGACCCTATCAGGTATTCGTTACAGGTTAATTTTCCAGTACTAGACTCAATAAGTTTGTATGAAGAGGTAGACGGGAAATTGGTTTTGCTAGGAGTTGTCGGTGATCAAACGAGAGATGAAAATCAGGAAAAGGCCTATTATCATACACTGCCTGTTTTACTAACTGATTCGCTTCCGCATTCATACTTTCTAAATATACAACCCGTGTACAATGCAACTTTTCCCGTTCGCTTGTATACACAAGATGCTAGGGACCGATATGTGCTACAGGATGTAGTTAAGTTCGGTTTCTTCTTAGGGTTTATGTTAGTCATTACGCTCTTTACTTTGATCCTCTATGTCCGGCTCAAAGAAAGAATATATCTGTACTATGCAATGTTCACTTGGTGTAGTTTTTTGTTTGCCTTTTTTCGTAATCGTCTAGACCTTGTTTTCTACCCTGAAGGAGAGTTGCTGCATGCCGTACCACATATTTCCATGTTGTTTTTGACACAGGTCTTTTTTGCTTTGTCTTCATTGGGTTTTTTGGAGGTGAAATCCTTTGCTCCTAGATTGATAACACCGATTAGGTTAATCATAGGTTTTTTAATCTCATTGTTTGCCATGTCACTATTGGTTAGAGAAGTTTGGGTGGTTCAACTGAGTGTCTTGGTATCTATATTTGACAATGGTTTGATGCTTTTGATGGGAATATACATCTGGAGACGAGGTAATCATATAGCCAGAAACTATCTCATTGGATTGTCTGCGCTGTGTGGCTCTATCATTTTGTATTCACTGAGTACATCTGGTTTGATCGGAAATGAATTTTTAGATTTCAATTACCTCAGAGCAGGAGTGATGTTGGAGATGCTATTTTTGACCTACATTATAGTAGAGCGATACAGTCACACGATAGCTACACTCCAGATTGAAAAAAATGAAAGAACACGACAGCAAGCCAGAGCTCAAAAGTTGGGAGACGAGTTGGAGCAGACTGGCAAGGAGTTGTTTTCCACGGCGATGGAGGTAGCCCAAAAAAGAGAAGTAATCGAGCAGATCAAAGCAGGGCTAGAATCTACTGATGGCTTAGCAGGTAGTGAAGAGCTGCTACGTAAGGTTCTCAGGAGTGACAACCAAAAGGAAAGAGATTGGAATCAGTTTAGAGAATACTTCGAAAAGGTACATACTGGTTTTTTATCTCTTTTGCTCAATAGATACCCTGCACTCACGACGCATGATTTGCGCATATGTGCTTATATCAAAATCAATTTGTCCACCAAAGAAATAGCCAGTTTGCTCAATGTGAAGCCTACCAGTGTACAAGTGATGCGTCATCGTTTAAAAAAGAAACTACAGCTCGACAAGGATACGGATCTCATACGGTTTATCCAGAATTATTCTTAGCAAAGTAGTCCTTGTATAAGCTTTGTATAAGGTTATTTCTAATGAATAGGATACGATTTAGATAGTTTTATGCGTTATTTGAAATGTAAGTCTTGGCCAGCCTTTGGTAGATACTTACATGGATTGGAAAACATAAAATCAAATAGAACCTATGACCAAATATTTACTTTCCCTTACTTTTTTTAGCCTCATGATTTCATGGTCTGCCACGCGGGCGGATAGCTATCTATTCCCAGCTGCCGCCCCATCACTTGTAGTGACTTCTACGGGAGATAATGGAGGTATAAACCCTGCTGTAGGAGCAGGGACTGGAACCTTGAGACAAGCTATTGTTAACGCAAATGCCAATAGCTCTGCTACCATAGCTGTTCCACATATCATATCATTTGATTTGGACGCGACAGAGCAGATTACATTAGAGGCTACTCTTCCTGCCCTCAATCAGCCCATCATCATAGATGGGACGACAGCTACGGGCTGGACTTCTACGAATTTAATAACAATCATAGCGACTGGATCAGCTAAAGTGAGTAATGGTAGTGGGTTTAACTTAGCTGCAAATGGTTGCCAGATTTATGGGTTAGAGATCACTGGATTTAACGCGTCTAATCAATCGACTATTTTGATTACAGGGACACAAGCGCAAATCGGAGATATCAATAAAGGCAATGTCATTAGTGGTAATGCGACGGCTATTCGAGTCAATGCCAATAACAATACAATCAAAGGCAACAAGATCGGGACGAATGCAGCAGGTACTGCCGCTAACGCCAATACGGGAACACTTATCGTATTTTCGAGTGGCACATCAGGCAATGTATTAGGAGGTACTACTGCTGGGGAAGGAAACTTGATCTCTGGTAATTTGTCCAGTATTTTATTAGACGGCAATGCTACATTGCTCGGCAACTATATAGGGACAGATATTACAGGTATGTCATCCATCCCTAATCAAGGGACATCTGTTTTTGTGAGGAATGGAAATGGCTCAACCATCGGTGATGGTACTTTGGCGGGGCGCAACGTGATCTCGGGAAATACGGGTAACGCTATTTTGGTAGATGCTAATAATGTGACTATTGATGGCAACTATATAGGTGTCAATGCAGATGCCACGGCCAAATTGGCTAATGATGCTGGAATTTATTTGCGAGGAGGAACTGGAGCTAGTATCGGTAATGGAGAATCAGAAATAGGTAATATCATATCCGGTAATAATTCGTATGGATTGCTCATACGAACATCTGGTGCGACTATCGTCGGCAATGCCATAGGCACTAACCTCGATGGGACACTGAGTCTAGGAAACAGCAGTGGAGGTATTAGTATTGATGGGAGCAATGTCCACGTAGGTGGGAGTGAGGAAGGAGAAGGCAATATCATCGCTTATAACTCTACAGGGGTATATGTTACTTCTGGTAGTGGTAATGCCGTGCGGTCCAATAGCATATTCTGTAATAGCATTGGACTAAGAATAGATGCAGGTGCGAATGGAAATAAGGTTGTTCCGGTTTTTGCCAATATCACGGAAGGGGCAGGTACAGGTTCGATTAGTGGTACTTCTGAATCAGGAGATGTCGTGGAGGTCTATGTAGCAGATGATGATTGTAACAGTGATCAAGCCAATACTTTGCTGGGTAGTGCAATAGCTGATACTAACGGAGATTGGGTTCTCAGTGGACTAAATATCTCCGCTGGTGCTAAGATTAGTGCAACTGCTACTTCTACCAGTAACAATACCTCTCGTATTACTTTTGCTAAAACGGAGATCGATGTGTACGAAGGCACGGACAATACTGGCACAGCTATCGCAGATGCACAGTCTGCTACGGTAGATTTAGGATCTCAGGCACTGGGGACTGACTTGGTTACTACTTTTGCGATACACAACTCAGGAGCAATACAGCTGTCTGTTAGTAGTGTGACTGTATCTGGTACTGACTACAGCGTCAGTATTACTACTAATATCAATACTGGCAATACAGATATAGCAGGAGGAGGAACAGAAACTTTTACCCTGACGCTCAGTGGTGCGACCAGTGGTACTTTCGAAGAGATCGTGACCATTGTTAGCAATGATGCCAATGAGGGAACCTATACTTTTCCTGTTTCAGGTGTCATCACAGATCCAGAGATAGACATATTGTTTGATGAAGAGACACTAGAGGATGCGCAAACCAACCATGTGGATTTGGGAAGTGCTATAGTCGGCTCGGACTTGGTTTCAACTTTTACCATCGAGAATACAGGGAATATCGCGTTGAATGTTTCTTCGATTACCGTAGACAACAATTCCTACACTGTAGGTTCAGCCATTGCTGCAATAGCAGCAGATGATGACGATACTTTTACTTTGACACTCTCGGGCGCTACTGTAGGGATTTATACGGCTACAGTGACAGTCGTGAGTGATGATGTGGATGAGTCCACATTCACCTTCCCGATCACGGGAGCCATCACCACTCCTGAGATTAGTGTATATGCAGGAGATGATGATACAGGTACAGCACTTAGTTTCGATCAAACAGAAGTACTCGATATGGGCACTGCTGTAGAGGGGACTGATTTGATACAGACGATCGCGATCGTAAACACTGGGTCAAGCGTATTGTCTATCAGTGATATCACAGTGACAGGTAGCGATTTCGGTATAGAGAATGCACCAGGCGAAGTAGGAGCAGGAGAGACGGAGACTTTTGAGATCAATCTATCTGGTGTGATCGAGGGAAGTTACAGTGCAAGTGTAACGATCAACAGCGATGATGCAGATGAGGCTACTTTTACCTTTCCTGTATCGGCTGTGATTACTAAGCCAGAGATAGCAGTGTTCGAAGGAGATGATAGTTCTGGGACTGAAATATCGGATGGGAATACTAGTTATGCTTTGGATTTTGGGACGGTGATAGAGGGAACAGATCTATCCGAAAACATCACCATAGCCAACATAGGTTCTAGTGTATTGAATGTGAGTAGTATTACGGTGACAGGCGATTTTTCGGTGACTAGCATGATCAGCAGTGTAGCAGTAGATGGTTCAGCTACTTTTACAGTTAGTTTAGCTGGAGCGGCGGCTGGGACTTATGAAGAGACGGTGACCATTAGCAGTGATGATGCAGACGAAGGGACTTTTACATTTCCAATCACCGCTGAGATAACAGCACCAGAGATCAATGTCTATGCAGGAGCTAGTAATAGTGGAACAGCATTGTT
>NZ_FRAA01000001.1:0-50233 GCF_900142205.1 Reichenbachiella agariperforans | reverse complement strand
TATGTGGTGACGAGTGCTGTGTCGACAGTAGCAGTAGACGAAGTGGTCACCTTTACCGTGTCTTTGACTGGAGCGGCGGCTGGGACTTATGAAGAGACGGTGACCATTAGCAGTGATGATGCAGACGAAGGGACTTTTTCTTTCACGATCATAGCAGTAGTAGAAGAACTAGAATTGCCGAATTTAACTTTGGCTTTGACAGACAAAGTATACGGAGACCCTGTTTTCGAACTGGGAGCGAACAGTGATAGTGAGGGAGTCATCAACTATACTTCTTCTAATAGTGATATCCTATCGGTCATTGGAACTACTGCTACGATCAAAGCTTCAGGCTCTGTGACGATAACAGCAACGCAGGAGGCATTTCCTCCTTATACTGGAGCACAGGTTACAGCGGATTTGGTGATTGACAAAGCACCCTTGACGATCAGAGCAAATATTGTTGTAGTCAAAGTCAATTCAGAGATTCCTGAACTGACTATGTCATTGGAGGGATTGGTATATGATGACACAGCCTCGGACATAGAGTTGCCAACTATTAGTTCCACAGCGGTGGTCAGTGCCTCATCTGCAGTGTACCCGATTGTTTTGTCGGGAGGATCAGCGGACAATTATGAAATCACTCTGGTCAATAGTAGTGTGGTGATCAAATCAAATCTAGATGGTACAAATGTGTTGGGAGCAGAAGATTCGTTAAACGAGGAATTGGTGTTTTATCCTAATCCCACACATGATCAAATCAGTTTGCAGACAGAAAAGCCATTTACAGGTACAATACAGGTTATAGATATGTCAGGTAGATTATATGCCACCCATAGATGGGTTGAGACTACTGACGTCAACATATCCTTGCCCCACTCATCTAATTTCTATCTGCTTAAGGTAGAAGAGGATAACAATAGTGTGCGATTTTATAAGGTATTAAAGCAATAGTTTAAATGGTATCGATAAGGGCATGTTCTCTAGTTGTAAACACAACTAGAGAACATGCCCTTTTTGTTTAGATTAACGTGATTTATTGCTTTTCCCATCTAAGTTTCTACCCCAATCCAACGATTACTGCTATCAGTGAATCCATGACTTGTTTCTTATCTAGTGTCAGACTGTTGCCCATGATCGAATAACCTTCTACATAGGGCAGTAGCAATGCCGCTACTACTGCTGGTTGAGCGGAGTAGTTTGCTAAGGTACTGACCACCTGTTTGCAATACGCATTATAGTATTGATTGACAGCCGTATCTATTGCAGTACTGCGAGAGGAAAGAGCCCATATTTCTCTAAACATAATGCAACGGTCTGTCTTTCCGCCTACCACCAAATGATCCGTTAGGATGTTGCGAAGGAAAGTTTCAAAACGAGCATCTTGGCTGTTGGAGATGTTGTCTTGCACTTCCTGCGCGCACCATTCAAAGTAGTTAGCCACTACCGCAATCAGCAAGGCTTCTATGTCCTTGAAGTAGTACTGAAGGTTGCTCAAACTCACTGAAGATTCGTTGGCCACACGGCGCATAGATAGCTTTCCCAGTCCTTCGCTGGCCAATAATTTCATGGTCGTTTGTAGTATCGTATCGATGGTTTGTTCTCGCTTTCCCATTTATTTCTTATCGCTTTGTTGCTAAAATAGGTCGAATGACCTACAATTGCTATAGGTCATTCGACCTAAAACGTAAAAACGAATAGATAACATATAGATTATGATTAATAAAGTTTTGATTATCAATGGGAATACTGATGTGAATGGATTGAGCACTGCACTAGTAAATGCTTATGAAAACGGAGTGCAAAACGCAGAAGTAAGAACCATCCATCTACATGAGTTGGCTTTTGATGTGCAGCTAAGACAGGGATATAAAAAGGTGCAGGAGCTAGAGCCTGATCTCGAGGACGCAATAACGCAAATCAAATGGTGCGATCACATGGTTTGGATCCACCCGATATGGTGGTATGGATTCCCTGCGTTGATGAAGGGCTTCATTGATAGAACTTTCTTACCTGGTGTAACTTTTAAGTTTGAAGAAGGGAAAGTGTTTCCCAATCAATTGCTAAAAGGAAAAACAGCTCGAATTATCACAACAGGAGACTCTCCGGAATGGTACTATCGTTGGGTTATGAAACAGCCTGCTACACACCAACTCAAAAAAGGGACTTTAGAGTTCTGTGGGGTTAAACCTGTCAAGACTACTTTTTTCGGCTCAGTCAATAAATCGACTCCTGAGATAAGAGCCAAATGGCTAGACAAAGTAACGGCACTGGCTGCACGTGAAACCAAAGGTTAACAACAGATGAAAACATAAATAGAGCAACGGCTTCTTTTTGAATCGTCTCAACACTAAGTTTGTTTTTTAGCGAATAGCAAAAACGAACAATAATGTCAGAAGGAAAAGAGCAAAAAGTCATCAAGTGGGGAATCATAGGATGTGGAGATGTCACAGAGGTCAAAAGTGGTCCTGCCTATCAGCAGACTGATGGGTTCGAAATCGTAGCAGTCATGCGACGAGACCTAGACAAAGCCCGTGACTATGCCGAGCGTCATGGCGTGGCACGCTACTATGGTGATGCGGATGCGCTCATCGCCGACCCTGAAGTAGACGCGGTGTATATCGCGACTCCACCAGATGTGCATCTACACTACGCTAAAAAAGTAGCTGCTGCTGGCAAACCTTGTTGTATCGAAAAACCACTAGCACCTAGTTATGCTGAAAGCAAAGCCATCGTCGAAGCGTTCAAGGAGAAGGGCTTGCCCTTATTCGTGGCATACTACAGACGGTCACTACCGAGATTTACACAAGTGAAATCTTGGATAGATGCGGGGAAAGTAGGGACGGTTCGACACATCAGTTGGCACTACAGCAAAGGGCCAAGTGACCAAGACCAAAGCAAGGAGTACAACTGGCGTACTGATCCTGTCGTAGCACCTGGAGGGTACTTCGACGACTTGGCGAGTCATGGATTAGATTTGTTTGCCTATTTGCTAGGGGAGATGAAGGACGTTTCTGGCATTAGTCTCAACCAACAGGGACTGTATGGAGCCAAGGATGCGTTTGCCGCCTCGTGGCTACATACGAGTACAGTGACGGGTACAGGGAGCTGGAACTTTGGGACTTTCGGTTACGAGGATAGTGTGAAAATCTATGGTAGTCTAGGGACTATTTCCTTTTCGGTCTTTGATGAGCAGCCTGTGGTGTTAGAAACTGCTGAAGGCCGACAGGCTTTGGAGATTGCTCACCCTGGAGCAGTACAGCTACATCATGTCCAGGATATGAGAGATCATCTCGCAGGCCAAGGCACGCATCCTTCGTTAGGAGAGTCAGGTGCGCATACGAGTTGGGTGATGGATCGCATACTTGGCGTGCACTAAGTCCCGTTGGTTAGCCCATGTTGATTGTCACGTCTATGGCTCACCCTATAGATTATATGCCTAGCTTTGCCGAAACGCTAAAAAGCACATCTTATGAATAACTTTTCGTCCGAGAATATCCCTTCACCGATCATTAAAGCCTTACAAGAAAAGGGTATAGAAGTCCCTAGCGAGATACAGGCGCAGACGATACCTGTGTTGATGGCGCATGAGGGGGATTTTATTGGGCGATCAGCGACGGGGACAGGCAAGACTTTTGCCTATGGCATTCCTTTGCTTTCGCGTATCGATACGAGTATTGGCAAGGTTCAGGCAGTCGTATTGGTGCCTACTCGAGAGTTGTGTGAGCAGGTAGGCAAGGAGCTGACAGGACTAGCCAAGCATATAGAGGGACTCAAAATAGAATCCATATATGGAGGAGTATCCCTCAAAGCACAAATCCATGACCTCAGCAACGGTTCGCATGTGATCGTAGCTACCCCAGGGCGACTCATGGATCTGGTGCAGCGACAGGTGGTTCATCTGGAGACGATCAATCAGGTCGTGTTTGACGAAGCGGACGAAATGCTGTTGAAGGGATTCAAAACCGATATCGATAAGATCTTGGCGACTGCCAATCGACAGTATGCGACTTGGTTGTTCTCTGCGACCATGCCAGATGATATTCAGCATATCGTTAAGAAATACCTTCACAAAGAGCTCAAGAAAGTACTCGTAGGAGAGGCGGAGCGTACCAATACAGATATCAAACACCAGGCGATCATCGTGCCTGCTGAGGAGAAGATGAATGTCCTACTGCATTTCCTCAAAAAATACACGGGCAAAAAGGTCATTATCTTTTGTCGTACCAAATCAGGTGTACAAAAGCTCTATAAACAACTGTCTGCGCATAAGATGAGCAGTGGGGCGATACATGGGGATTTGCCTCAGGGATTGAGAAACAAAGTCATGGATCAGTATCGTGCAGGGTATATTGATTTCCTAATCGCGACGGATGTGGCAGCACGAGGAGTAGATGTAGATGATGTAGCGGTAGTACTACAATACCATCTGCCTGATACGAGCGAGTCCTACACGCACCGTAGTGGCCGTACATCCCGTGCGGGCAAGAAAGGCGTGAGTTTGACTTTTGTCTTCCCAGAGGAGATAGACAAAATGAAAGAGATAGAACGCACGCTCCAACTCCAACTCCACCAGCTTCCTATCCCGAGCGCCAAGGATCAATTGGTAGATAAGGCGATTATTTGGGGAGGGAAAATTGCTAAATCTAAACCCGTCGGAGACAAACTCGACGAAGCGACCAAACGAGAATTCAAAGATCAGTTGATGCACTTGTCTAAGGATGAACTACTTGAAAAGCTACTTGCTACCTACCTGCGCGAGCAACAAAATTAGTCATTGGAGACCCTTTGAATTTGCAAAGAGACGAGCGATCCCTTAGCTTTAAGTGATTCGCGTATCAAACGTACAATCGATGCGCTTTATATGCGAATCATTTTTGCTTTTGTAGGCATTCTTGTATGAGATAAACTAAATCTAACTTGGTTACTAAAGACTTTAATTCCCTTCTTGTCAAGCGACTATTGGACAAAGATCCCACGGCGCTAGACTATCTATACGATCACTATTCTAGTGCATTGTATGGAATCATATTCAAAACACTGAATCATCATGAAATGGCCGAAGAGACGTTGCATGATGTGTTTTTGAAGATTTGGAATCAAATCGAGAAATTCGATCGATCAAAAGGAACGTTATTTACCTGGATGTATCGAATAGCACGTAACCGTGCCATCGATGTGAGACGTTCTACTGATTTTAAAGTGCAGGATAAATCCGATGACATCACGGGGTTCGTAGATATGTTCGAAAGCGAAGGTAATCAAGAGGATTACATCGGCTTGTCGGGAGTTCTCAACGAGATAGGGGCGATGTGTAAAAAACTAATTCAACTCAATTTCTTTATGGGATACTCTCATGCGGAGATCAGCGAAAAGGAAGAAATGCCTTTGGGAACTGTTAAAACTCGATTGAGGAACTGTCTATTAAGTATCAAGGATAAACTGAAAAAGGACTTTGAATAAGCAAGAAATATTAAAAGAGGGCTATCTGGTGGCCTACATCACAGGTGAGTTGACATCAGAGCAGACGCGAGAGATAGAGAAGTTTATCTCCAGTGACGAGGAAGTAAAGCACGAGTACGAGGATTTAGAGAGAATCTTGGAGATGCTTTCATTTGATCGTGCAGTTACGCCTGCAGCTACTGTCAAGAAACTCATCATGGAACATAGAGATGTACAGAAGAAATCTACCGATCACAGTATGCTCCGATACATGGTCGCTGCGAGTGTGTTCATCGCAATTGTCTCTGCAGTGGCGAGTTTGTACTATCGTGGAGAGTGGCAGTCTGCCGAAAGAGAGCTGTCTGATCTCAACCTACAGCACCAAGAACTGGCAGAGGGCTTTCAGTTCGTCAAGAACGAGCTAGCCAGCAACCAAGTGCAGTTTGATGTGGTGAACAGCCCAGATTTTAGACGAATTATTCTGGATGGGACACCTAATGCAGCGTCAGCTAAGACAGTCCTGTTCTGGAATCCAGAGCAGGAGGAGATCTACTTGAACTCATCTACACTCGCCGCACTGCCAGAGGGAAAACAATATCAACTCTGGGCACTTAAAGATGGTCAACCCATCGACGCAGGGGTATTCGACGCAGATGCCGCTTCGTTTCAGGTTATGAAAAATATCGCACAGGCAGATGCCTTTGCCGTCACTGTAGAGCAAGTAGGAGGGGCTGCCAGCCCGACACTATCGACCATGCAGGTCTACGGAGAGGCTTAGCCAGTAGGCAATCGTAAAGCGAAAAGGCCTGATAGATAAACTGTCAGGCCTTTTTCATGTCCGTTTATAAGTCATTTTATAGATCAGACTCGACTACCTGCTCACAATCCTACTCGCCCGGTAGATCCACCGACCCGAAGAACTCGAGGAGAACAGCACGGAAGAGACAGGAGCCAGACTACTTGCCAGTGGACGCACCGACCAGCTTGTAGATGAGGCACTTCGCATCACAGGCAATCTCGAAGAGGCACAAGAAGAATACAACAACGGCATCCTTGTTTTGTAAGCTTCCCTATGAGGAGAATAAGGCCTAGTCACATGCCCCTCAAAACCTGCACAGACTTTGTCTCAAATCCGTGCAGACTTTGTCTCAAACCTGCGCAGACTTTGCTTCAGATCTGCGCAGACTTTGTCCCAAACCCGTGCAGACTTTCTCTCGAATCGCGCGGGTTTTCTCCTGAACCTAGGCAGACTTTGTCTCTAACCTAGGCAGACTTTCACACAAACAACAGCAGGTTTTCTCACAAACTACACTACGCTTTGGCGTAAACCTGTGCGGGTTTTTGGCGGTAAGTCAAATGGTCTTTGAAAGGGGGGTGGGGTGGTTTCATAGGATTTACTCTCTACTATCAAAATGAACCCCATGACAACTGTCACGGGGCTCTAATTAGGGGACTCTACTTTGTATATTGTTATTGTTGAGACTGTAAACTAAACTTATGCTAAGTTCTACAGTGGTTTAGCCTTGCCTATTATTGTTTATCAAATTCGATCTCGATGGTAGCAGAACCATCATCTCCTTCGTCCGTGTATGAGGCTCTCATGTAGTCAGCATTGATATCTTCTACTTTCCATGAAGTAGGAGATCCATTTTCTGGGTCAAGGGTAATCTTGTCTCCATCTACCGTGTAACTACCATTTCCTTCAATGATGGCATCACCATCTACCGTGTAGGAGTCATCATTAAAGGTGATAGACCAGTCTGGATCTTCGTCCGTCCCAGATACGCCATCTCCATCATCATCACTGACCCCACCTGTCACAGAGGTAGCATTCCAAGTGCCTTCTATAAATAGTTTGACTTCTAGCTCAGTTTCGTCATCACACGAAGACATAGACACTGCTACTAAAATTGCAATAAGACCTAGTACTGTATATTTAACTTTTGAATTCAATTTTTTCATCTTTATAGATTTTAGGTGTTCGAATTATTTATGATTTAGTAGGTGATAAAAGTGTGCCAACGGAAGCTGTATGACTCAAATAGCCGCATAGCGGCTTAATAAGGCCTGTTGATAGGGGAAGCTACAATCATGGCTACTGTGGGGTGGGTTCTACAAAATGTGGATTAGTGTAGTGTCAGTGCGATAGGTGTGAGGCAATGTTTGATATCAATGTTTAATAACATTGTTTGCGCAGTTCATGTGTATTAGTGCGTTTTAATTATTTTATATAACTAAAGCTGATATTTATAGTTATAAAAACGCATAAACATGCAAAAACACCTATATGTAAGCCATTTATTATTGATAATGATGCTGGTACTTGTAAAAAAGTGCAAAAGCGCATTGCATATTGGCAATTACTTCATAGTTTAGAATTACACTAGTTTAAACAATAAGCGTATGAAACACTTGTACTACCCTCAGCTTAATATTTACTACTTTCAGATACTTAGGGTATTATGATTATTTAAGATTGACTCATTTATTCTCTTAGGGAGATTCGGAAGTTAGTTTGAGTTTTGATTGACGTCTTTGTGGTTAGTAAACGTTGTATGTAATGAATAGATCGTACTAAACACCTAAGATACGTTCGATACTTACATGTTAGAACTACCAGTATCCCAAAAGAGCCATATGTACTCTATCCTCACACGATCTATAGGTCGTATGGTGTAGCGTCTATGGATGCTTTCTGAGCAGTTTAACTGTTGTTTACAACCTGGCTTTATTTAAGCGAGCCGGGATAGCTATGTACTAGCGATTACCATAACGTTATTCGCAAACAATAAATCCAACCCATCGAAAGAATCAAACTATCTCTCTATTTCAGTGAGATGCATTTTTTACATTTTTAACAAAAATCATTATGAACAAACAAATTAATCTAGGCATGATCGCAATCGTCATGTTACTATTGAGTCATGCCAAATTGTATGGGCAACACTTGAAAAACGTGAGGTCAGTTACCTCTAATGGAGAGTACCAAGCGCCGCTTTGGTCTCCTGATGGGCAGAAACTCTTATTTACAGGTCATCACAATGACGAGCTCTTTGTTCTTGACTTTAAGTCTAATCAAAAAGTCGAGCAAATTCGCTCTGGTGCAGGCATTGGATACATGGCAGATTGGTCTATGGATAGCAAACAAGTAATCTTCAGAGAGCAAATCAACCACAGCAATACTCAGCTTAGAGTCAAAAGTTTTGATCTCAAAACTAGAGAAGAAGTAGAACTAAAGAATGTAAATCCACTTAGTCTCAGACAGCGAAAAGTTAATCCTTATAAGTCAGAAGAATTGCTCGTCTACATCAATTTGAAAACACTTAAGCTAGAAGCTAAAAGAGGAGAAGACGGTGAGCCTTGGGTTATCACCAAAGAAGAGGGTGATTTTTATCAGCCAGTACTTTCTCCAGATCAAAAGTCGGTGATTGTCCACGAAGGAGCATACATGTATGAGTATGCAGTAGATGGACGCGGTGAAAGAAAGAATCTGGGTATGGGGCTAGCTACGAGCTGGATGCCTGACAATGCAGCTATCTTGACATTTGAAGACATCAGTCTAGACGGACACAGTATCTCAGCTTCGGATTTATATTTCATCAAGACAGATGATAAATCAAAGACACGGTTGACACAATCTGACGACCTAATAGAGACGTGGGGAGACATCTCTCCCGACGGAAAGAAAATCGCTTTTTCGGATGAAAAAACGGGTAAAATATTTATCGCTGACTTAGAACTATAAATCCATATCATGAAATCAATTTTTACTATAAAAACAACAGTACTAACACTAATCATCTTAGCGGTGATTCATATGGCGCAGGCACAAGTGGTAGTCATAGATCCGGGTCATGGATACAGTGCTACAGGAACCAACCCCGATGGTCGTAGTGCCACCGAACATGCTACAGCTCTAGCAGTAGGACTGAAATTAAAGGATCAAATCGAAAACAGCTGTTCCAACTGGACAGTGCACATGACAAGATCGACGGCCAATGGATGGATTAGTCTTTCGCAACGAAAAACCATGTCTAATAGCTGGGGAGCGGATCGTTTCATCAGTATTCATTGCAACGCCGGCGGTGGATCAGGTACCGAAACCTTCTGGTGCAATAGAAGTACTTCACTGGATGCAGACAACAGTGCCTTCTCTAGAGAAATACAAGACAGAATGGTAGACAAAGGATCATGGAGTGACCGTAGATCTGTAGAAGATGACTCTTACATTTTTCACCTTGCCGTACTCAATGGCAACAATGCGATCGGTGTACTCAACGAGATAGGCTTTGTGGATACCGCTGATGAAACTAAGTTGCTCAGTGATAGTTGGAGAGATTTGTTTGCTGAAGCGTACCTTCTGGGATTACAAAACAGCATAGGGGGGACTTGCACACCGTCTGGAGTGGATACGGTAGCACCTACGACCTCTATTTCGGCAACTGGAGGTACGACACAGTCTGGAGACTTTACCGCGAACTTCACGGATACGGACAATGTAGGCGTCACACGTCAATTTTACCAGACGCTAGAAAAATATGGTGCCATGTGGTATGCCAACCGAAACAATGGTTTCTTTAATGATCATTTTGAAGAAACCTATACTGGCTATACCTACGGGACGGGTACATGGACAGCTACTGGTGGTAAAATGATTCAATCAGATGTAGTAGCGGACAACACAAAGTTGAGTTCGTATCTGTCTCAGACGTCTGGGCTACCTTATCTATATGAGTTTTCGGCTAAAGTAGTATCGACTTCAGGACCGAGGAAGTTCGGTATTCACATCATGGCTGATGATGCTACTTTGAGTCAAAGAGGTAATTCATATCTCATTTGGTTCAGTGGCAATGACGACAAGGTTCGAATTTATGAAACAGTGAGCAATGCCCTCTACACGAGAGCTACGGTGGATCTTCCGCAGGACAACAATTGGGCTAACTATAAGATCACCTATAGTCCAGCCTATGGCGTGATCGAGGTATTCAAAGACAATGTATCTGTTGCGACTTGGACGGATTCTACACCGCTCAGTACGGGTAATAGCATATCCTTGAGGACAAACGCTACCGAAGTGGAGTTTGACGATCTAACGGTATATAAGTTCAGATCGGGTTCTAGTCAACTGATCACCGCTGGGACTGCATCGACCGATGATATCAGAACGGCATCTGCCAAGGTAAGGAGTCTGGTTCGTGATGATGCGGGCAACTGGTCCACGACGGGTAGTCTAGATATGACCTTGACTTTCCCTGGAGCAAGAACGATGTTGGAACCAGAAGTACCCTCACAGAATCCATCACTGAGTGCTATGATTTTGTATCCAAACCCTACAGATGGTCAGTCCCTGATGATGGAGTATCATGCATCATCAAAGGCTAAAACAAGTATTGAACTGGTTGACCAAGTGGGGAGAACACTAGGAACTATCTATGATTCTCCTACCGAGCTGGGAAATAGACGTGTAGATATATCTGAGGTAATGTCACAGAAAGTTTCAGGTATTTACTGGGTGCGCGTGACCCACGGATCGGAAAGTTACACCACCAAAATCATTATGAAATAATTACATTCAACGAATGCCAAGCTAAACGGTAGTCTTGGTGAACATAGCCTAGTTAATTAGCCCGAGCATCATCGCTCGGGCTTTTATTGAAAACAAGTCACTTGGGAATAACAAAACCGTTACCTTATATACCTAAATTTAGGGATTACATTTTATGGAGCGAAAGCTGAAATTACAGGTAGTATTAAACTAATACCATCTGAAAACTTCAACCAAACTATGTATGAACTTACCTAGAATTAATTTACCTCAACTGTCTAGGCGGCTACTGACCGTAGCTGCATGTGCAGGCGCTATGACGAGCTGCGTCAATAGCAGTACAACAACATCTCCACTCGAACAAGAGGTCGAGATTCCCTCAGGGATCACAGTCTCCTCAGCGTTGCCCGCTGACTTACCGAGTGGGGCAGCTAACGCCAGCTTGTCAGAAGCCGCTGAGTTCGCGTGGAACGAATTCATAGCGCTCAACTGGCCCGCAGTACCTCAGTCAGGACTCGCCAATACCCGAGATACACCTGATACGACTAAATTGTTCGGAGACCAAAGTGAGCCGCTTGTCTGGCATACTTACCGCTCCAAAGTAGAAATCTACCCATGGAACAGTCATTACCCCAACGGAAGCTTTATACAAGGAGACTCATTGGTGTTTGACTATGACGCATTACCAGCGTATTTCTACAAAGACTCTATACCTCCATGTGCGGAAGCGTCTAACCAGACAGCATTGGTCAATCTGGATGAGACCTCACAGATTTCACTCAACTTCATGTTTGCGGGTATCAACCCGGCAGAAGCTACAGCAACTAATTCCTCTCCTCAACTGATTCGTTTTTTAGCCAAAGGCAATCGGTCACACTTTGATTATGTGACGAGCAAAGGCTATTTCAATCACGGAGGGAGTTATTATGATGATGTACAACGATACTCCAATGCCATTGCCAATGACAAAGTAGTCCCAGAGGACAGCATCGTGAGTTTCCCTTCTGGAACCATCATGGTCAAGGCAGCATGGAGACTCTTGACTGCCAAGGATACCCTCAGTCAGTACCATACGACTAAGGTGCGCTACTATGAAAAAAAGGGAGAGGATGCATGCTACTATGAAGATACACAGTGGGGACTGGTAGCGTTACACATTATTCACAAAACACCTACAGCGCCGTATTTTACATTTGCTACATTCGAGCAAAAAGACAACCTACTGACTACAGATGGCAAACCCATCGAAGATGCAGAAGGAAAGGTAATCAATCCTTCTGGCTTTGATACACCTACCACGCCAGAGGTGAAACATACTGACTCGCCTAGTACGGGCACCACCACTACTGTTAACGGGCCTTTCTGTGATGACAATGATGATAGACTGTTCTATCTCAATACAGCCAATGGGCTGCCTTCGTCTGGCAACAGCCAACAAGGTATATGTGTCAACAGCCGCTATCATGATATCCCAGAGACAATCATAGCCGCCAACACAAGTGCCCATCAGGCCATCGCGTCGTATGATGCTGCCAATGGCATCTCTAATTCACCTTGGCGTCATTACAAGTTGGTCAATATTCAGTATCAGCCTTTTGATACGACTGCCATCGATACCGCAAATAAACCAGCAGCTACTTACTATCAGGCCAATATCGTCGTAGAGACCAACTATACCTTGCAGAAGTTTGGTGGACGCCAAATTGCCAATGGCAATGAGGCAGGGCAAACTTCCAACTATGGACCAGATGGGCAGCCGTTTTACAATGTACACTTGCCAGCGGGTACGCAGTACACGCAGTTCAATATGGGCGGATGTATGGGATGTCATGGCAATGCCCAAGTGGCAGGTGCTGACTTTAGTTTTATCCTCAGAGGCGGGCCTGTACTAGAACCAGATGTCCCAGAGATAGATGCAGAGAACCTAGCCGCTCTCAAAGCGAAATACCGTTTTTAATCAACCTAAACATCATCATTCATGTCTACAAAATATAAAATACACCCTGCGATTGGTATTGCCAGAGTAGGGGATAGCGAATCTTATTATATAGCACCATCTACTGCTGGAGCACTACCTACTGAATACTCTACACCGCCTCCAGCAGGCGTACACTTTAGAGATGCCAGTGACAAGCTACTCAGACAGGCCGCTAAATTTCAAGTCTATGCTTACGAGTCTGGAAACGCTGAAGGTACTGTGGTCACAGCGGGAACCAATGGCATCAAAGCCATCAAATGGACTGCTTGGATTGCCAATAAGAAATCAAGTTGGTTTCAGTTCATGCAGCAGACTGGGTCTGGTATGGGACCTTATGTCCCGGGTACAGAAGTTCCATCACCCGCTAGTGCGCCTTATGTCTACAAAAATGATTTGGGCTATCAGGCCAACAATGCCAACAACCCCTACGTGCCCAATGAACCAATAGCTATTACCAACCCCGGTCAACCACCGGCCATTCCTACAGATAACACGAAACCTACCAATCCTTTGCGGTTCAACCTGAGCTTGAACACCTCTAATGATCCTAATACCATGGCAGACGCTAGTCGTCAACCCTTGATTTTAGATCCTGGACCTATTACGCTGACTGGTCCGAGCCAGTCAGGCAACTTTGATTTGAGTCCCTTCACTTACCCGTTCTTATCACAGTTGCAGCCATTTCCTATCAGTACTTTAGGATCTGCACAGACCAACGCTACAGGAGACCTCATCGTGCTAGGAGGATTTGGCAACTCAGGCACGACCAATCCAGGAGGTCCCGTGATCTCAGCTTATGCCAACAACGAAGGATGGTTCGATGACATAGCAGATGGCCCTGTGACAGCAGTATTGGTTATGGACGATGGGAGTGAAGTCCCCGTTGATGCTTCGGCATGGGTCAGTGTAGGCCCACCAGCTTATGCACCCGAAATCCTCAATCAGGTCAACCTATACGATGATATGTATGACATCTTCGTCAGAGAGCTCAACTATGACCCAAGCCTGTTTGCCAATGGTGAATTCCAGACCTCTTATGTGCCGAACTACTTTTCGGAGATTCTGCCGATACTAGAGCGTCCAGAGTTCTATCAATACGTAGCGGCGATCCCTAGTCTCGGGACGACCAATCATAGAGCATTGTTAGAAGATGACCCACAGAAATTTGCCTCACTAGCGGTCAAATACCTCAGAGGGCGTGGCACACAAGGTAACCCAGAAGAGGGTCCTGCGGAGAACCAACCGCGACTCATGCCTTTGCTCGCTGGTGACAATCCGATCAGCAACTTCACGGCATCCAAGTTCCTAGGCTTGACTGCCACTCAGTTTTTCTTCCTAACTCAGTTTGCAGATGGCAAAGTGGACAAGACACCACCTACACCTTTGCCAGCAGGGGCTGCATTAGATCGTGCCAACCTAGACAACTGTGTAGGTGGTGCATTCTGTCCCGGAATAGAAATCACTTGGATTACAAGGAATACATCT
Source organism: Reichenbachiella agariperforans (assembly GCF_900142205.1). Taxonomy (GTDB): domain Bacteria; phylum Bacteroidota; class Bacteroidia; order Cytophagales; family Cyclobacteriaceae; genus Reichenbachiella; species Reichenbachiella agariperforans. Next base: position 35,804 of record NZ_FRAA01000001.1, on the reverse strand, counting down.
ATGTACAAGCCACTTCCTTTCGGCTATGATGCCTCTGATCTTTTTAGGATACAAACAAAAGATCTAGGACTGCTAGAGCAAGGCAAGCTATCGCTTACCAATGGAGCTGACAACAATTATTCTGCTGGACTAGAACCAGGAGACCTCAGCAAATACATGGCGCAACCTTGGCAGGCAGATTTTAACGAATGTTCTATCCAAAACATCAACCCTTCAGGGCCTAACAAACCTGTGATTAAAAATGCAGCGCTCTACTACTGGTGGTGGCCTGCACAGCGTCCCTATTCCGTCACACCGAAAGGCGCCAAAGAACAAGTGCAGTGGACGAGGGATTTTGTGGACGACTCCAACCAGACCGATGTACAAATGGTGACTTGCTGGAAGTACCTCGGCTTTGTGATGAAGGAAGGTTCATTTCCCGGGGCATTCGAAGTGGAACGTCTGACGAGTAAAATCAAGGCGTACGAGGTGCCGTCACTGTCTGTGGAGAAAGATGAAGTACTAAAGAAAAACCCAGACGAGTAGATGAAATTCCAGGTTATAATAATTGGTGGTGGCTGTGCAGGAGCAGCCACCGCTATTTCATTGCTACAGCAAGGTGTGGAGCATGTAGCGATATTGGAGCGAAGCAATTTTAGCCAAACTAGGGTAGGAGAAACAATCCAGCCACCTACTGCTCAGTTGATCATGGCACTAGAGGCTTGGGAGGATTTTACAGCAGTAGGGCATTTGGATGCGTTAGGTTCTGCATCAGTATGGGGTACGGATACGGTCTCTTACAAGGATTTTATGAACAGTACACACGGGCGCGGTTGGCATCTCGAAAGAAATGCCTTTGATAAAATGCTATTGGGTATCGCTGAACGCAAAGGAGTTACTGTATTTAGAACGACTGCCTTTCTTTCCTCTCAGAGAGAAAATAGCCAATGGCAGCTCTCCTGTCTGCGACATACTGGAGAGACGTTGACATTAGAGTCAGACTTTGTGGTAGATGCCACAGGTAGGGCGATCTCATTTGCCAAGCGGCAGGGGGCAGAGAAAGTCCTATTTGATGACCTGCACAGTGTGTACAGTTATTGGCAGCAGCCTGAGAATGACCGTGAGCGTTTTGATAGTACTTATACTTTGGTAGAAGCTGTCCCCGATGGTTGGTGGTATTCGGCACTATTACCCAATCATCAAATAGTAGTAGCCTTCATGACTGATAAAACGATCTTGAAGGACGAACAACTCAAAGACCGTGACAGTTTTATGACACAGTTACAGTTAGCAACACATACGGCCAAGCGCATGCAGCACTGTCAAATGTCCCATGCTCCCAAGGTGGCAGTGGCCAACTCCTATGTGCTGGATGAGATAACGGGAGACGGGTGGTTGGCAGTAGGTGACAGTGCCTCGGCCTATGACCCTTTGTCATCCTATGGGATACACAAGGCCTTGGACGCTGGGTTGAAAGCAGGTACAACGATTGCCAGTCATTTGAAAGGAGATACCGATAGTCTGACAGCGTATAGTCAGGAAGTGGTTAGCGAATTTGAAGACTTCATCCCGATGCGGTCGTCCTATTATCAGATGGAAAAACGGTGGGAAAATCTTCCATTCTGGAAGAGTAGACAGACCTGGGCAGGGATACATCCCATGGCCAAACTAAAAGCTACCGACGAGCCTACCGGTATGAGACGGATCAACAGAATCTTACCCGACCGCAAGTTGAAAGAATTGTGTGAACTCTGTACGACCACCCAAAAAGCGCATGAATTGGTACAGGCATTTCAAACACAAACCCAAGCACAATACCCTGACTGGCGCGTGATCAAAGCAGTGTCCTACCTCCAGCAGCACAATATGCTTCAGCAGATCTCTTAGATGTGATGAAGGGCAGTAAAGATTAATGTTCCACGGCTATAATATACTTTACGCAACAGAATATATAGTACTAAACAACAGTGAGTTATACAGCACCTTAAACCATCACTAGATGTTGGAAGTAGTGATGGCTCATAGAAGAAACCTATGAGAGTTAGTTTCGATTCTAAAAAGGCTCAATAGCAGTTTTTGTCCCTTTAGAATTTCATTCTCCACCAAACCCATGGTGCTTTCAGTTCATAGTGGTTTAGTTTTGAGGCAAGACAATTCCGCGTAGATGACAGAGCATATCCAGCAACAAATCCTAGAACATACCCAAAGCCAGTCCTTGGTTCACAGCGAACAGATCCAATCGCTATGGAGTGGTTATGGTCAGATCATTCGCTGTAGATTAGCAGGAGGGAAGTGCCCCAGTGTAGTGGTCAAGCACGTCCAACTGCCCGACCAAAACCATCATCCCAGAGGATGGAATACAGATATTTCGCATCAGCGAAAACTTAAATCCTACGAAGTAGAAATGAACTGGTACGCATCACGTGCGCAGCACTGCGACGCACACAGTCGAATCCCAGCGCATATCTACAGCTGGCAACAAGAAGGAGAGATGCTCATAATCCTAGAAGATCTAAACACTGCTGGATATCCTAGTCGTAGGTCAAATCTTGCCTTACCTGAAATCAAAACATGCCTCAGTTGGCTGGCACATTTTCATGCGCGACACATGGGAGAGCAGGCGCCCGAACTATGGCCTATAGGTACGTATTGGCATCTGGATACCAGACCTGACGAATGGTACGTCATGCAAAACCAAGCACTCAAATCTGCAGCGAAAGCCATCGATACACGACTCAACCAAGCGACGTACCAGACACTAGTACATGGAGATGCCAAGCTGGCCAATTTCTGTTTTTCTGAAGATGGGACGCAAGTCGCAGCGGTGGATTTTCAATACATCGGTCGGGGGTGTGGCATGAAAGACGTAGCATATTTCCTCAGCAGTTGCCTGACCGAATCAGCGTGCGAAGCGCTAGAGTCAGAACTATTGTCATACTACTTTGAGATCTTGAGTACTGCTTGTAACGAGTATAAGTTAAAGCTTAACACACAGCTGCTTATCAAGGAATGGACAGATCTCTATAGATATGCATGGGCAGATTTCTACAGGTTCTTAGACGGATGGAGTCCTGGCCATTACAAGATGAACCACTACAGTCAGCGCATCACCGAACAAGTCCTCAGTGAGTTGAAAGAACAAGCCTAAAATCTAACATCTAAACCCTAGTCTACATCTATGAAAGCCGCTGACCTTAAAACGCTCGCACAACTCGCTGAACAAGCTGCCGCTATCGCAGCAGACTTTATCCGCCAGTATAGCCACGGTGACATCACTGTAGAACTTAAATCGGGCATGAGTAGCAAAGCTTCAGAAGTCGTCACATGGGTCGATCTACAGTGCCAGACACTGATCTTAAACCATCTACAGGAGAGCATCGCACACTATGATTTAGGGTTGCTCACCGAGGAGTTGCCAGACGATGGATCACGCTTGACCAAGGATTATTTCTGGTGTATCGACCCCTTAGATGGTACACTAGCGTTTACCGAACGCAGACCTGGCTATGCGGTCAGTATCGCACTTGTGAGTCGTACAGGTGTACCCATGATCGGTGTAGTACACGAGCCAATCACCGACCAGCGTATCGTCGCAGTTCGGGGACAGGGCGTACAGTCATCTTTAGAACGTACCCTCGATAACCAAGCAACCCCTGATCAACTCATATGCTGTCTGGATCATGTCATGGCAGAGCATCCGCGCTACGCTGCACTGCGTACGATGCTAGACGAGCTCACACACTCTCAGGCACTGACTAGTACCAGATACATCTCCGGAGCTGGTGCAGTACTACAGGCATGCCAAGCGTCACTGCATGAGCATGCGGTATTCTTTAAGATTCCCAAAGTGACACAAGGCGGTGGCTGTATCTGGGACTATGCCGCTACAGCTTGTATTTTTGAAGAGCTAGGCTATCACGTGACAGATCTATATGGAGCACCACTACAACTCAATAATCCTAAGTCACTGTATATGAATCACTGTGGCGTACTGTACAGCAGCCGAAAAGAACTCGCACAGGACATCATAGATTGGTTTCAATCCATCGAGAGGTGAGTCCTTGGAATACTCTATTTAACATAATATTAATTATGTAACATGATTAGCATTTTACGACCAGACCGCCAGGCATGGTTAATATAAGATCAGTTATCGAATCTTTAGTTCGATAACTGATCTTATATTAAAGTAAAATGCGACCTCTATAACTGAATCTATCATGTTGGATATAATTCTATATTATGTTAACCAGCAAAGCTGGACTTTGACGTGCACGTTTATGATTTCAAATACGCCATTCTCAGGCGTTAAGAATTTTGCCTGCGATACACTTGCTTGTCAACGCTCTGTTTGGCTCACAGCACAGCCCTTGAATAAACCTCGTCATTGCGAGGAACCTTTGTGAAGCATTGGTGACGTGGCAATCTCCTTGCTACTGGCAGAATAGCTCACAGGTCTTCTGTCTTTCATCTGTGTTCGCGGTGACGCTTAAGCCGCTGAGCTTTTACTTTTTCATCAATGGAAAAAGTAAACAAAAAATCTAGACAGAAAAATGCTAAAATGCTTCCACCCACAGGGCTCACGCGCACCCCGCTATTCTGCCTTTCCTCCCCACCTGGTCGTAAGATCGGATTCTACTTAACATAATGTATATTGATTGCTATCCATGATTCCTTTTTCTTTTTTTTGTCAAAAGACTTCTTTAGATCAAATCGAACCAGTGTACCATTACTAACGGATTGGGGTAACTCACTTTTGAAACAGAAAAATGATTCCTTATCTCTTGTTGCTATAAAGCAAAATGGTTTATTTGGATCTCCTAAATTCACCTTGCCTCTCAGATTTTTTCTCTTCGCATGTACTAATTCTGTGTCAGGAGTATTATTCTTCCAAACTTCCTTACACATATTATGTAATTCCTTTTCATTAAGATTTTCATCTATTTTTTCTCCAGATGCTGAAAGATCATTGATTATCATATCAATATCATTTGAAACTCCCCACCCCTCTCTTTCGCGCACTTTGTTTATCAATATTAAATGCGCAAGTGCATTTTGAACTTGGTTTTTGTCGATTAGAATATCTGCTAATTTTTTGAATAATTTGACTTTATGACCAAGGGGCCCTATGCTGTGTGCTGCCTTACAAAAGGCGGCAAATGCCTCATCTGATTTGCCATTTTTCATCAAAATTTCTCCATACTCATTTAATAACCACCAATCTGAATTTGGTTTTCTTATCAGTTCACTATAAATCTTCTCACCTTCTTTAAATTCATCTTGCGAAATCTTAGAAATTGCAATTTCTCGCTTAAAGAACTTCTTTTTACGAGGAAACTTATCTACAACTGATAGTGCCAACTCATATGCAGCCTCATGACTACCAGATTTATTGAGAGTTGCTACTTTATAGTAGTACCACAGCTCTTGGTCTGTCCAATCTTTTTTTATTTCATTTTGATCTTCTAATTCGACAGGATCAATTCTGTCAATCCATTCTAGAATTGTATTCCAATCCTTGTTCTTTTTGGCACTTTTAAGAACTTTAAATACAACAGTCTTTAACGCTATGAATTCAGGCTCCAATTCTAGAATTTGATTCCCTATAGTTATAACTGTATTTGTATCCTCATCTTCGGGCAGCCTATACAGTTTACCTTGAATTATTGTCCATATGCACTCAATTTTAACCCAATTAAAATCTGAGTATTTTTCAATTATTTCATCAAGTATTTCAAGTGATTGTTCAAATTCACCTAACTTTCGATAACAATGAAGTAGGCCAGCAGCTGAGAATTTATCGTTCCCCTCCTTCCAAACTTCCAGGTATAGCTCCTTGGCTTCTTTGAAATCTCCATTCTTCCTCAGATCATTTGCTTTTTGACTTTTTTCAATCTGGTTCATATGACCTGTTCAGTTGTTTTGAAGTGTAGTTTTGCAACGTTAGTCAACTGTTCTTGACCATATTTACCAACAAATTCACGTGCTTGATCAACAACTAAACTTGAAGCGCCCTTGGAGAAATCAATTGAATATTCGATACTGATTTTCTTTAATTTTTCTAAGAATCTCTCTCTAGCCAAAATTGATGCTGCGGCTACTGATGTATATCTTTCTGCTTTATGTTCCTGTATTAATTGAATATTTTTTCCTTTGTCTTGAAGCTTATTAATAATAAATTTTTCATCTGCAAACTGGTCTGATATTGCAATTTTGGAATCTACCTTTTCTAGTAGTTCTTCAATTGCTTTAGCATGACTCCATGCCAGTAATACATTTAAGTTTTTGCCTTCATTTTTAAATTGCGTATATAGATTGTTGTAAGTAACTGGAGGTATTTCAATTACAACAAATTTTCCGTTACAACTTTTCTTGATGATTTGGGCTAGCTCAATTATTCTAGAATCGCTTATCTTCTTACTATCTCGTATCCCACTTCTGTCCAGAACATTTTTTATTTCTTTATTAACCCAGACACTTGCAGTTACAAGGGGTCCAAAATAGTCTCCCTTACCAGATTCATCTGTCCCAATATTTGGGTACTCTATATTTGAACCTTGTTCACTTGATATGCTATCATTAATAGATACAGTTGATGTCTCCCCCTCAAGAATCCATTTTATTTGCTGTTTTTTTGATTCATCATTTATTTGTGAATAATCATATTTAACGATTCCCTTATTGTTTCTAAAAATTCTGACAATACCAATAGCACCACCTTTTTTGAGAACTGAAAACTGTATGCCATAGCTTATTTCCTTGAAGTTTTGGGTTACATATTCTTCTTTTTCCAGTCGCAATCTAGATTCCTGATATATTTCTAAGAGAATTTCTTGGCTATCCATCATTATTTTAAGGGGTTAATCCACCAAATTCTGACTTACCGAAGTATTCAAAAAGCTCTTTGATATTTGCTAATATTTCATCTAGCTTTTTCGAGGCTTCTTCAAAGGAATTTATTTTTGTCGCGGTACTATCATCGCTATGCATCATGAAGTTCCTAGTCATGTCTAGCGAAAGACTAAACTTCTTGAGGTAGCTATCAGCTACTCTTTCTTTTGCCTCGATTGACTTCCGATTGGGATGGTTTTTGTCGTTTAGAAATCCAAAAGTTGCGGTTTTTATGTCAAAATGATTCGCAGGAAACAGCCCAATTTTGACCAAGGTTTTTTTTGCAAAACCCTCAAATGCCTTGGACGCTGGCATTACTATAGGAGAAAATTCGGGCAAGGGAATATTTGCAAGTCTGAGACATTCAGCCGCAACTAGCCACTTTTGATCATGGCTTTCTAAAAAGTCAAAGCATTCTGAAGTAATTGATTCTTTAATATTTTCAGTTGCTTTAGTCAGTATATCAAGCGTTAATGTATCTGATAAGGCTTTAATATTCTGTTCACTATCAGAAACAAAACGAGCAGCAACCTCATTCGCCGTAGGATTAGCGAGCTTTTCTATCTCGTCACAAACATCATTGAACAGTGAATCATCTTTACCTTGCAGAAAAAGAGTATCATTTGTGAATTGGGTAATTGTCAAAGATTGACTGCCCATTATCAATTTACCACGATATTGCTGACTAGAAGTAGGTGATTCCGTAATAGTAGTTACCACTCCATCAATTTCGCCCAATCTTTGTTTTACCGAATTCTGTAAATCACCTCCTAAGATGACATATTTTTGCGCACAGCTTTTGATTTTTAGTTTTTCTATATTCTCTAAAACTTGAGGGTCTTCTGAAATTCGGTTTTTTAATTCATTAAATTCCTGCCTCAACTTTAGCTTAGGGCTACCTCCCACTACTAAAGAACCCTTTTTATGATATAAATCAAGAGTGATTTTCTCGGTTAAATTGGTAACTATGAAATGTATACCGTGTGCTATTTCCTTTTTATTTGTTTTATAACCTTTCTCTTCACAATACTTATCTATGAAATCTTCTACAGGCTTTGATAAGGTGGTGCTCATAAATATTACATTTTAACATAAAAGTAATTGAAAACCACGTTTATATCCACTTATTACCGCACACATTTACCATTCCCACCAGCTTCCCTCCTGCCAAAAATGTCAAAAGAGTGCTCGTGCGTACCAAGAAGTGATGTGACTGTTTCAAAAAAGGGAAAAGCCAAACCCACACTATTAATACCCAACCCAAAACCCAAAGCTGATTGAACATAACACAGACCATTATATAACACAGCTGTTTAAACTTCCGGGCTGATTACCTATTATCGCTCAGCTACGCTATTCTCAGCCATTAGGGTTTTGTCCGTGATACACTTGCAGACCAACGCTCTGTTTGGCTCACAGAACAAGCCCTCGAGTAGCACGTCATTGCGAGGAAACTTTGCGAAGCATTGTTGACGTGGCAATCTCCTTGCTACTGGCAGTACAGCTCACAGGTCATCCGTCTTTCATCTGTGTTCGCAGTATGCCCTCATGCCGGGCAGACAAATACTTTTGGCATTGGCCCAAAAGTATTCAAAAACCCTAGGCAAAATAATCACCTGCCCAACGCACAAGCCAACCCACGCCCGGGATTTTGCCATGCCAACGCGCCTAGGTTGAGATAATTATATTTAACCTAATACTACCAGAATGATCCATTTTTCTTGTAGAACTCAACTTGTTCATAATGCCAAACCATACCCAAAAGCTGATTTAACAGAGACGTCTAGTCATAACACGATTACATTATAACACATCTATTGATAGTTCTACACAAGCAAACTATCTATCGTTATATTATCTTGCGAAAGTTTTCAAAACAAGATCATTGAATATGAGGCGAAAAATCCCAGAATCAACGCTACCAAAACTCAATCGCTCACAAATGATTACTTCCGAAGGCTTACAAAAACTGAGGGAAGAGCACGATCACTTGTGGCGAGTGGAACGTCCAGACGTCACTGCTAAGGTGACATGGGCCGCAAGTTTGGGAGATCGTTCAGAAAATGCCGATTACCATTACAACAAAAAGCGTCTTAGAGAAATTGATAGTCGCCTCCTTTATTTGCGTAAGTGCATTGATGACTTTAAAATCATCAACTACCACCCCAACCAAGAAGGGAAAGTGAACTTTGGTGCTTGGGTAGAAATTAAAAACGAAGCAAAAGGTCTCCAAAAACGTTTTCGTCTTGTTGGTTATGAAGAGTTAAAAAGTAACAAAGATTATATCTCTATGGACTCCCCAATGGCCAAAGCGCTTCTTGATAAAACTGTTGGAGATAAAGCGATAGTTAAAACCAAAATGGGTGATTTTGTATGGGAGATTCTTAAGATTGAGTATGACAAGTAGTGTACTTGGTCCGTTTTGAGCGTGGTTTTCAGAAGTTGAAAATGTATTTCTTCAAAGCGTTAAAATGCTGTACTAGGATCGGATAAGTATCGTTGCTGAAGTGTCACAGTAAATGAATTTCACTGATCCAAGGGTCGTCGAGGAATCCAACCCTATAGGCTATCGCCCTGCGATTAAACTTTACTTAGCGCTATTTCAAGCTTTCTCTGAATCAAAGTGGTTTCACTTTCCTTCTTGACTAGCTTGAGTGCCTTGTTCAAATGATTGATTTCTAGGTCTATATTTTCGTCCATTCGGTACAGCTCAGCCAATAGACAGAAGTAATGTACATTGTCTTGAAGCCCTAGTTTAAGCGCCTCTTCAATAGCTTTATGTGGAGATTGCGCTTTGGCTAAGGCATACGATCTATTCATGGCAATAATGGATGAATACTCTAAAGTCAGTAGTTTGTTATAAAGCATGAGTATTTGCTCCCACTTCCCTTCTTGGTCCTGTGTATGCCAAAAGGCGATGGTAGCTTCCAGATGATATTTAGACACCCGCTCTCCTTTTGAGGCCATTTTTAGATATTGTAACCCTTTTTGTATGAGCTCCTGATCCCATTGAGATTGATCCTGTTCGTCATAGCGTAAATCACCGCCACCACCTGATTGACGGGCCTTCAGTCGGGAGGCTTGAAAACACATGAGAGCAATCAAAGCCTGAACATGGTCAACCTCAAAGTGTCGTTGATTAGATAGGAATATGCCTAGTCTCATAGCTTCCCAGCACAGCTCATTTCGAATATTCTCTTCAGTCGTACTGCTGTAATAGCCTTCATTGAACACTAGGTAAATGACTCTCAATACATTATCAAGTCGGTCTTGATAATCTGAAGCAGTTAATTCTTCTTCTATTGAGATTCTCCCTTGTAGCGTTTTTTTAGCTCGATATAGTTTCTTATTGACTGACTCCTTATTGGATAGCAGAGCTTTGGCAATCTCTTCCGTGCTAAACCCACATAGAATGCGAAGAGCAATGCACAACTGTGCTTCACGATTGAGTTCTGGGTGGCACAGCAAAAAGATCATTCTCAATTGACTATCCTCAATCAGTTTTTCGGTAATCTCAATGGATTCAAATTCTTCCGATCGATTAGCAACTTCTTTGCTGATTTTATCCTTGAAGTTCTTCAGACGACGATAGTCTTCATAATAAAGGTTTTGCGCCACCTTTCTTAACCACGCCCGAGGGTATTGAGGGATGCCCTTGTGAGACCAAGCCTTCATAGCCTTCAAAAAAGTCTCTGAAACTATGTCCTCAGCTAATTGAAGATCTTTAAGACCATAATAATTGCTGAGTACAGCAATCAGGTTGCTGTACTCAGTTTTAAAGATCTCAGTTAGTTTCTGTTGATCAATCACTAGGGATATCTCCAGTTGGCATCACTTCCCTGACCTCTACTTTTCCACCATTGTCTAATGCTGGGCATCCTTTGGTCAGCGCGACAGCTTCTTCTAGATCTTTAGCAGTTACCAGAGTAAACCCTCCCACAATTTCTTTAGTTTCTGCGAAAGGCCCATCTGTAATAGATCCATCGGCATGCACCGTCTTGCCTTCAAAGCCTAGTGCTTCACCAGCATTCTTCAGTTTTCCTTGCGCTCCGATCCCTCCGATCCAATCCATCCATAATTTGATTTCAGCCTCTATTTCGTCAGGTGTTGGCTCAAAATTTGGATTGGGTTCACTGCGGAAAAGCATCATAAAATCTTTCATGTCTTTTTGTTTTTAAGTTATTAATATGATTTCAATTCTTTAATGATTGAATTCAATTAAATAGGACAAGCATTAAATATTTTATTTAAAATTAATCTGATACGGTTATATGTATCTTCTTTGACTACTTTCTTGGTACTATTTAGTCGTGCCATGAGCTAAAAGCCATAGCAGAGTTCGCCCTAGAGGAGCGACCCCAGCTTTTAGAAAAACTCGGCGTGGTAGTTTCCTCCTAATCAGTCCATCTACCATTATTCCCCGACTAGTTCGGAAAATCCTTCCCCTTACCGTTGTACTTCCTGTTTTCAAGACAAAAAGTAAGATCTTGTCTGGCTTGAAGACACGCTGCGTACTTGACGACTTTTTCATTGCTATGCCATCAACAAATATTAAATCAACGTTTCTTTTAGAGGTGTTGAACGTTTATCTTGCCTCGGTTCGTCTAATATTGCAGTCACTGAATCGGTCACCATTAAAGCTTGCTATATGGATAAAAAGGAAATGTTCGGCCCACTAATACGATATTTTCTACCCACGGGACTTGATATCGCTTCGGATTGGACAGTCTTTAGTCGGATCCGGTACCTTATTTTTGGACATTTAATTACAGTCCTCATTGCCGTACTGGGAATAGTGGTAAATGTGGTACCATCGTTTGATAAATATCCTTTTGTAATTGATTTGGGATTGAGCCTGATCATGCTCGCAAATCTCTTTTTACTCAAGAGAAACTTCGTTCTCTGTCGATTCAACTTCTACGTCATTGTTTGGGCGATGGTGTTTGTTCTATCCACTTTTGTGCGACCATTGTGGGGGTACCAATATTACTTTATGGTCTGGTCTGCCTCCGCTGTAATGCTCTTTCACAAGGAGTTTTATATCTATCTGATATTTCTCTTAGGCGCATCCTCATTTTTTCTATCACTACTATTGTCAGGAAGTCTAGGGACAGAGATCAATTTCAATCCGCTATTTATTTTCTTGTTATGGTTTCTTATTTTCAGGTTCTTCCACTCAACTAATCGCTACTACATCAAAACCATCAATCAGAAAAATCAACAGCTTGAAAACGATAAAAAGTTAATCACCCAGCAAGCGGAAAAAATCGAACAAATCAGTCTTCAAAAAAATCAATTCTTCACAAATATCTCCCATGAGATCCGAACACCCCTCACCCTAATTACCGCACCCATTCGTCAACTGGTGGAAGAAGCGCTATATCTGGAGCCTGAGCATATGCAAAAGCTGCTATTGGCAGACTCAAATGGAAAGAGGCTGACCAACCTGGTAGAAGAAATCCTCAATATATCTAAGCTGGAAAGTGGTCATTTACCACTGAAAGTCAAAGAGTCTGACCTCCCTTCCTTTCTCAAAGGAGTACTGAGTTCGTTCTCTTCGTTAGCAGAAACAAGAGATATTCAATTGAAACTTGAGTCACCTTTTGAGAAGTTTTCCTGCTGGTTTGATCAGGGCAGCTTGGAAAAAATTACGATCAACCTGCTGTCTAATGCTTTCAAATTCTCAGAGATGGGTGCGACTATAGTTGTTTCCTTATCAGAAGAGCAAAGAGAAATCGTTAATCTCACCGTGAAAGACACAGGCAGCGGTATTTCGCAGGAGGATTTACCTAATATATTCGAGCGGTTTTATCATACCGAAAGTGACATCCAACCGAGTTCAGGTCTTGGGCTGAGCATCGTGAAAGTCATCGTCGAGCGCTTAGGAGGAACCATCGAGGTGAAAAGCGAAATTGGCCAGGGGTCAGAGTTCAGCATTTCTTTTAATGTTAGTAAGGACCATTGGGACTCGAGGGACCTGATGGATAAACAAACGGAAAAACCTGACGCAAAGAAACAGAAGCAGGAAGTCGATATATTTTCTAGGGAATTGAACAGAAATTTCATAGAAAATGAGACCAATGCAGAAAGCATACTAATCATTGAAGACAATCATGAAATGAGGTCATTTCTCGCTAATACCCTATCGGATAGGTTTCAAATTCACATAGCACCGGACGGGCAAATCGGAGTTGAAATGGCCATAGACATTGTCCCAGATCTGATTATCTGTGACGTGATGATGCCCAAAAAAGATGGAACTCAGGTATGTTCAGAACTGAAACAAAATGAAATCACCAATCACATCCCCATTATTCTGCTCACGGCAAAAGCAGATCAGAAAAGCAAACTAACAGGACTGAAAAATGCCGCGGATGATTATGTAACCAAGCCATTTGACAGCTCGGAACTTAAAGCTCGAATCGGCACTTTATTAGGCAATAGGAAACTGATAATCGAGAAATTCAGAAACCAGCCACTATTCAAATCTCCGGATCCTTCCATACTCTCAGCTGATAAAGTATTCTTGGAGAAAATTAAAAAGAGTATTGAGGAGAATTATAGCCAGGAAAGTTTTACGGTCGAAAGCTTGGCCGAAAATCTGAATATGAGCAGAAGTCAGCTCAATCGTAAACTCCAGAGCCTGATAAGCACCCCCCCCAAATCTCTAATCCGTGAATTTAGACTACAAAAGGCGTATACCCTTTTAGTAAGTGAAGCAGCAACGATCTCAGAAATAGCCTACCGGACTGGGTTTTCCAGCCCAAATTACTTCAACACGGTATTTAAAGAAACCTTTGGGCAATCACCAGGCGAAGTAAAAATCACCCCAACCAAAAGGAGAAAAATTGACGGCTGATTATGCTTCAAAAGCAGAGGTTCTCAAGCATGGTTAACATAAGATCAGTTATGACATCTTTAGTGGTATAACGTTACCGACCTTATGCTAAAGTAAAATGCGACCTCTACAGCAGACTGCTAGTTTTATAATTTGAATCTAATACACATGCTTGCCAACACTTTGTTTCGCTCACAACACAGGCCATAATAAACAGCGTCTGAACCTGCTTCATTTGATGTCATTCTGAGAAATCGACAACTGCCAAGCCATAGGTGAGGTAAGAATCCCCCAATTCTAGCAGACAATGCATGAGGCTTTCGCTGACTATCCTTTCAGAGAAGGCTACATTACATTTCAAGTCTGTGCAGACTTGAAGCTAAACCCGCCCAGACTTTGATCCAAGTCTGCGCAGGCTTGGTAATAAGTCCGCGCAGATCTGGGGTCAGGTCCGCGCAGACTTGTGATGAGCAAAGACATGATCTTTAAGATGGTTAGAAGGGGGATTTTCATGAGTAAAGTCATTGTTGCAGAGCATGTGCTGTAGCATCAACAATTCAAGGGCGACTTTTCGCTAAAAGAGACATATCTTTTTGCCTAGCCTATTGACCTACCCAGACCGTAGTTTCCCATCCTATGGTAGGCTTGAGTGGTTCGAGACCATACTTCTAAGCAAGCCATAGACCAGCTCCTATGGCTTGCTCTTCTATCTATTTGTGTCAAATGGGGCATTTGTCAAGGTGCTGGCAGTCCTTTGGCATCATTTTTACTTATCATCGCTTAGGAAAAAATCTATGCACTATGAAAATCTCAAACACACTGATATTGTTGTCTATCCTATCTTTTTCGTTGTTGTGGGCCTGTGAGGGGCCTGCCGGTATACCTGGTCAAGATGGAGCAAACGGAGAAAATGGCGAAGAAGGCTATGCATTCGAGTACACGCTGACCTTTTCTGCGCCTGATTATGGCGCGGTGTTAGAGTTGCCCAGCGATTTTACGATGCTGGATTCGGATGTGATGATGGTCTACCTCCTATGGGAAATCACCGATGATGGTACCGAGATATGGAGAGCACTGCCTCAGAGCCTGTATTTTACGGACGGTATCTTGAGCTACAACTTTGACTTTACCAAGTACGATGCGCGTGTCTTTCTAGATGGTACAGTAGACCTAGATGGATTAGGGGCTGACCTGACCGACAACTGGATCGCACGAATAGTCGTCCTGCCTGCCCAGTTTGTCAATGCACGTACGAAACTAGACTACACCGATTACAATCAAGTCAAAGCATATCTAAACCTCCCTGATACTGACCATACTACTGGCTCGTACCCTACCCGCCCAGCGGTATCAGAATAAACCCCACGAATCGAATAAGCTACCGCATAGCTGACCCATTTTTTACACACGCTACAAAACAAAGAAGGCTACCGTCACTGGTAGCCTTCTTTGTTTTGGTCTGGTCGGGATGTTTATCCCTTGTTGATTCTTGTAGTCACTTCATTTTCTAGCTCTGTACTCCTCTCGATTAGCTTCGTGGACTGCTCGTTCAACTTCTCTAGTAGTCTGATCATCTCGTCCATTTGGTTCAACTGCTGTACTCTTTTCATAGCTGTAAGTGTTTTTGTTTTTTGATTACAGGACAAACATAAAACAAAAACTTTATAAATAAGCACTTATATATAAAGTTTATTCATTTTTATATGAAAATAACTTAATGGATTAGTTCCAAAACATATAGTATGTTTGTCCATTCACTATAGTTTTGAGGTCAAATACCGCGATCAGAATCAGTATAGCGTGATAATGCAGCACAATCAAAGAGCACTAACGATACCCCGAGACGGACTATAAATAGTATGAGAAAAATGAAAATAACTAGAAAGCTATGAGTGCACCCAAGCACATATTTACCGTGATCAAGGAGGGAGATATCAAAACAGCCTCGACGCTCAAGGGCGCTGCGGAGTATGCTGGAGTGTCCTATCAGCACCTGCTCCAGACCAAAGCGAAAGGCTTCAAAGTAGGAGATTCTTTCGAGATAAAGGGCTGGACCTTCTACAAAACGGAGTTGATGCGCGCCGAACGTTCAAAAACGTAACGCACTATATCACTGGTATTTACCCCCTCTCCTTGCCTCCCCTAGCGGGGATTTAGCAGGCTATACTGGTAGCCATTTGTATTTCTAGGAAAAGGTCCAAGATTCTTTGTTCGAAATCTATCTGCCGAACCAAATAAGAATTGTTTTTTGCTACGCCCACTATACAGACTACTCTCCATACTGTACTGCTGAATGTCGCTGGTGTCTTAGCTTATTGTCTCCTCAGAGATTGCCTAAAGACCATTACACACGAATAGAACAGTCACCTGTTCGATGACAATACCATTACAAATAGAATGTGGAGATTGTAAATCCAGCTTATACAATAGGGTTCGTTAGGAGAGTCAAAAGAACAAAGAACCAATGTATCGCTAAGGTTAAAGGACATCATTCAAGCAAAGCGACTGATTCACAGTTGTTTTGAATCAGAATAGATTTCGGATTACATATCTGGGGTAAACCTGACATAATAGTCTATGGGGTATATTTTTTATCAAAAAAGTACAATAGCACATATAGAAGGCTACAGTGTGTAAACACCTTTGTTCTGGCTATTTTAATTGTACTAATCCATGTTTATTGAGGAGTATTCGTAAATATTATTTCAATAATTGCATCATTCTAATATATAGTTTGATTATTTGAATTTTATTTCTATCTTTGAACCATAAGTTAGACCAAAACACTAAAGTCATGTTTAAAGCACTTTTTTCGAGAAACACAGATCCAACTGATAAGAAATTGAAATTGAAGTTCAGTAAAGAGGATAATTCATGGCTCGTCCTGAAAGGTCATAGCATCATGTTCATAGGCCAACAGGATCAGTGCAAAACATATATTAGCAACTTTAGCTAAAAAAAAAGGAGAACCTTTCGATTCTCCTTTCCCTTCCTATTTGGATTGACCTCTAGATCAACCTGTATTTCTCATGGCGCTTGCTATTGCATTGATAGTAAGCATTAACTCTAATTGCGTCGCTGTAGCGGCCTCTGTCTTTTCTTCACCTTTCTGCTTTCTCCAAAGTTTCAACAACTGAATCTGCTTTTCGTGTAGGTGTTTCATCAAAGGAGCTCTTAAGAAATTAGAATAGTAGTGATTCTTTCTTCTGTCGTGCATCTCTTCGCCTAACAGGTCAAACAGTACATCTCTCGTCAACTTCAGTTCTGACAGGAATAGGTTTAAGAATTTATCTCTTAGAGACTTATCCTCTACCAGTTCACTGTATTCTTTCATAATTTCCTCATCAGTAGCAGCCAATGAAGTATCGACGTTGGTCAATACGTATCTGATAAAGGTGTCGTCCTTGATGGCTTCCTTAAATGCCTTGTAATCTTCGGGAGCATTCTTCTTCAGATTCGTAAACGATGTGCCTACACCATACCAACTGGTCATATGATATCTAGACTGACTCCATGAAAACACCCATGGAATCGCTCTCAGATCATCCAAAGTATTAGCACCAGTACGTTTAGCAGGTCTCGAACCGATTTTACTTGTTTCGATCGCATCGATAGGTGTTGCCTGACGAAAATACTGCACAAAGCCCTCTTCGTGTGTCAGTTCTTCATAATGCGCTTTGCTACCAGCAGCCAATTGATCCAGTACAGTAGCCAATGGGTGGTATGCACGATCTTGCTGATTATCATTGATACTCTTAGAGAGTGAGTTCGCTACGAGTAACTCTAGGTTGTACTCTGCATTGACTTTGTTCTCATATTTCTGAGCGATCGTTTCTCCCTGCTCTGTCAAACGGATGTTGTTTTTGATAGAACCGTATGGAAGCGCCTTGATGAAATAATGCGTCGGTCCAGATCCTCTACTAATAGAGCCTCCTTTGCCATGGAAGAACAGCAGGTCAACTGAGTGCTTCTCGGCGAGTTCTACCAACATAAATTGCGCCTTGTAGAGGTTCCACTGACTAGCAATGATACCGCCGTCTTTGTTACTGTCACTATAGCCGACCATTATTTGCTGGCTGGCGGTTTCTAGTCCTTTTTCTATTCTGAGATGCTCTAAGCTTCGTTTGGTGAATGGGTGATCTAGGAATCCTTCAAGGATTTCAGGTCCATTCTGCAAATCTTCTATGGTTTCTAGTAGCGGTACGACTGGCAACTTAGACACTAGTCCTTTGTCCGTGTTCAGCAACAAACCCGCTTCACGAGCCAGTAAATACACTGCTAGTAGATCCGACAGAGATCGAGTCATACTGACAATCAGCGACCCCATACCTTCTGTCCCATATTTGCTCACATGGTTTTCTACCACACGATAGCACGAGATCACTGCACTAGCATTTGGTCCCAAATCAGCATTTTGATGCGTGAAAGGACGACTTGATTCTAACTCTTTGGTCAAGAAAGCCACTCGTTTCTCTTCGGTCCATTCAGAGAATTTGTTATCTGAAATCTGTGCGGCCTCTAACAACTGCTCGATGGCTTTGTCATGGAAATCACTGTTTTGTCTAATGTCCAGTTTGGCCAAGTGAAAACCAAAGGTCTCTAAGCTACGAATGGCCAAATTGACATCATCGTAAGCGATAGACTCAGCACCAAAAGCCAACAATTCCTTTTTGAGAAGATTTAAATCCTCAAGCATATCCTTGGCCAGACTATAACGTCCCTCTTCTTCGATCAGCTCAGTAGCATGTCCACGCTCTAGCGCAATCGGCATCTTGGTCATGATCAAGTTGAGAAACTGACGAAAACACTCGCCGTGGTTGCGCTCATACGACTCTAGGCCATGCCCCCCCAACTCCGTTTTCATTTGCTCCATTCGATCTTGAAACGCCTGACTGCACGCCTTGGTGTGATGTGAAAAGCTAAGGTGCTTGACCAGTGTCGTGAGTTTTCTATTGATCACGACGAAAGCATTAAGACGCAATGACTGCAGGGTCTCAGCAGTCACCGAATCAGTGACGAGCGGATGTCCATCTCTATCACCGCCTACCCAGTTGCCAAAGCTGATCTTTGGAAAGCTGTGGTTTTCTAATAGCGATTTTTTGTCCAGCCCACATGAAGACCATGCCTGAATTAGTCTTCTGTCCAAAACAGGAATAACCTCTGGGAAGACATTGACCATGTAGTGTAGGATATTGCGTAGCTCGGATGTCACATCTGGCTTCTCTAGATAGATCTCACCAGTTTTCCAGATGCGATAGAGAGCCAGTTTAATATTGTGACGGATATTGAGCAGCTCATTATTCGAGAACATTCTATTTTCACGATTGACCAACAATAGGTACAAGTCTCTATGGTGATCTAGTACAGTAGCTCTTTTGGCCTCCGTAGGGTGTGCCGTCAATACTGGTTCCACCACAGTCTCGGGCAACTGCTTGAGTATATCCGCTTCGCTCACCTTGTTTTCCAATAGCTCATGGATATTATTGGCAAACAAACCGTGCACAGCATGGTACTCTCTTTCGTTTTCGATTCTGCGTCGATTCTGCACCGCACCGTTTACTTCTACCATATTCACCAGCTGGAACACCAACGAATACAACTGAACATGCTTTGAGGTCATTTCTTCGCCAGACTTAAAAGGAAAATCGTTGATAAACGGAATATCCTTGGCTATGGTAGCTTCTCCGTTTTGCTCTAATATATCCTTCAAACATTCGAGTAAAAACTCAAAATCATGATATGGTTTGCCTAATCGTTCCTTTACTTCTGCTAGAATTTTGTTCATTTGACCTCTTTTAGAAATTTTTTATTAAAAATGGTGTTTTATTATGAAATACAGTTGCAATTTAATGATTTATTAAGACCTACCACACAACAGGAGGCATATATTGAGGAGTGAGAGTACAAGTAGTCTATATTTTTCCCATTAGTTTTTTGATAGTTTTTGAATGCCCCGTTTCATTACTAGTGTTTTTTTGGTTAGACTTGGTACTACTTTAGAACTATTACAGAGATCAATTAATTATAATGGAGAAATACAAGTGTATTGCGATAGATGACGACTTGGTATATTTAGAAATATTCAAGAAACTCGCCGAGCGAGTAGATTGCATGGATCTAGTGGGTACCTATAGTAGTGCAATCGACGGTGCTGTAGGTGTATCAAAGCTCAAACCAGATATTCTGTTTTTGGATATTGAGATGCCTTATTTAGATGGATATGAGACGATTTCTACTTTAGAGAGTAAGCCAAAAATCATCATTGTTTCTTCCCACCTTGAGTATGAAACAGATGAATTGAAAATTGATGTAAAGAAATATGTAAGAAAACCTCTGGAAGGACCAGAACAATTGGCACAGATTGTCAAAGAAGTTATGGCTTCATAATACACTTACACAAAACGATATGATTAGCCTCATGCTTTGCGTGAGGCTTTTTTTGTGCAAAATCATGAAGAAATGCCACGCTTATTTCCAATTGGACCTCTCCTATTTTTTAGCGTAGAGAGCAATTCTGGATTAGTCGGTATTTCTGGGGATAAAAATCAATATTCGACATTGAGCATTCGATATTCATTATTCCTATCATTTAAATATTACCTCAAAGACTCATAATAGGTGATTATTTTATAAAAAACAATAACGAATTTCGAACAATGAATCTTGAATAACGAAATGATCTACTCCCTCTCCCCCAGAAATACGGAGTGATCCGTAACCCTCCTATAACATCACATTTGGCTGGGGGACGTTAAAATGCTTTTGCCTGAGTTTAACTCATTGGGTTAAACTCAGGCAATTCTAACTTACTTTTGCTGTAACTTTTGTGCATCACTAACGATATGGGTTCATCTCCTTTTACTAAACTGAAAAAACGAATTATTACGTGGGTATCTATATTCATTGTATTGATTTTAGCTTTTTTGGGCGTCCTAAAATTAGGAATGCATTACTCCAGCGATATTCTTTATGAATTGGTAAAAAGGGAGTCGAATGGTTATTATCAACTCTCTTTTGAAGAGATCAATATCGATGTATGGAACAGGGCAATCAAACTTGAAAAAGTATTCTTAAAGCCTGATTTAAACAAAGACTTTTATGCCAAAGGGCTGACCAACCTTTATGATCTAGAATTGGCCGGCCTGCATATTGACCTTGAGTCCATCAGTAGTATATATATCGATCGCAAGTTGATGATTGAGAATATTCGAATCATCGATCCTAGGATACATATCATCAGAGAAAAGAATGCACCAGTCGAAAGCTTCAGTTTACAAACAGGCAACTTATACAAAGAGGTCTCTGATTACCTCAAAGTACTTCGAGTTGATCTTTTCAGTATTGAAAATGCAGAATTAGCACACTCTTCTAGCCAGTTAGGCATGGGCAATATTGACTTGTCAGTTAGAAATTTCCTGCTAGATTCAACATCTAATTTTAATAAGCAATTTTACTCTGAAAGTTTAGAACTAGAAATTCGCAATCAGCATTTCCTACTAAGTGACGGCATTCACCAATTAAGCTTTGATCGGTTTCTGTTGTCAACTTCTGATTCTGTACTGACTTTTGAAAACCTCGTATTGAAGCCTATTCATGAAGAGGGAGTCTACTTGGATAAACTAGATGACAAAATCATCTATAATATTATGATTCCTAGACTACAGTTGAGGGGAGTTGATTATTTCTCCGCTTACCGCCAAAACCATCTGGAAATGGAGGAGCTTTCACTCACGGATTCTCATATATACATTAAGGATCAAACAGACACTAAAAGTGATGATACGGCGAAAAAAGACAACTCTCTGCTCAAAGAGCTGATCAACATTTTTGATGAAGTGAAGGTTGGAAAAATGAGACTGATCAATACGGGATTGAATGTTAAAACCAACGATGATTACAACCACAACTTTCAACATGTGAAGTCCGAAAGGGTAGATATTGTGCTCTATGATATCCAAATAGATAGCAGTAATTATCATTTTGACTATGGTAAAAAGTACTTTGAAGACGTTGATATTAACATTAAAGACTACAGTGCATACCTGCCTGATAGTATCCATACAATGCACTTTGACCAGTTCAGATTGAGTTCATTCGATTCTTCATTGGTTTTTAAAAATTTCAAGATTTCGAACAATGGGAAAGAAAGCCCGTCAGACATGTTCCTTTCCATTGACCTCCCCTTGCTTAGTCTCAAAGGGTTGAACTTTTTGGATATTTTGACTCATCAGAAGTTGCTCATCACCGAAATGCAACTCCAACAGCCAAATGTGGTTTTTGAAAAGAAGCTTAGACAGTCCGAAAAGATGTCTCTGTCCCCAGACAGCATTTATGCGATGATAGATAGTTATCTCAAAGTGGTGGGTATACAAAAACTAACCCTCAGCCAAGGCGTGTTTTCTATCAACAATCAGTTCAATTTTAAAAAAGCCAATTTATGGGTGTCAAACTTCAATATGCATAGCAATTCTCACTCTTGGTATGATGTATTGGAAGACATAGAATTAGAAATGCAGCAAATACAGATAGGTAATAAATCTATCGGAATCAATGCTGGACAGGTGAAGCTAGACCGGAGGGCTAGTCGTTTGATCCTAGACGGGTTGCAGGTTAATTACGCTGATCAGAATACATCGCTATCAGGAGACCTTTCTAAGCTAACGATCGCAGGCATCAACCTAGATAGCCTATCTAGAGGGTATTATCTAGGTTTTGATTCCATTCGTTTGAATAATCCACAGTTTAAAGTCGATATACTGAAACCCAAAAGGGACAGCGTGAAAAAGAAAGCTTTTGGTAATAAATATATAGAGATCGTCGATGGTCAGGTTAATGGATTCAGGTACGATTCTACAACCTTTAGCCTAAAGCATCTCTATACAGAGCTAACACTGGGATCGCACAACCGCGTCCATTTCGGTCAAGCTGAACATATCAGTTTTGCCTCACCCAAATCAGCACATCAATTGAAAATCAGTAAATTAAAGCTGACACGAGTACAAGATTTAATCATCGAGAATCTCGAACTACACAGTATGGAGACTAAAACGCCCAATAAGGTTGAAGCAAATGGTCACACTCCTGCTATCACCCTCTATCGTTTGAACCAAAAGATGATTTGGGAAGAAAATAAGTTGGTGGGAGATAGTTTATTGATCCAGCATCCAGATTTTAATGTAAATCTAAACGCTATCAATACAGGCCTAGCGTCCACAGATACAGAGGTAGCGTTTCAAAAAATCATTGTAAAAAAAGCTAACATGGCGTTTTCTGACCATGGTCAGAAGGCCATTGAAAAGATAAAGACACCAGAGTTGTCTCTAACACTAACTAACTTCCAATATCCTCAAAAATCAGTGTTGGATGCTCAGCATTTGCTTTATGCAGATGATGTGACATTGAATGTTAAAAATCTACAGCCTATCATGACCAATGGCGATGAACTCGTGATCGGACAGCTGAATTTCAACAAAAAGAATGCACTAATACGCGTAGACTCCTTACACTTTGATCAAGAAAATAGTGCTAGCTCCGCCTTTTTGCCACAGATTAAAATAGTCGGGCTTGATCTCGATGCGTACGTGAATAAGCAGCAGCTCGTACTAGACAGTGTACAAATGACTCAGTCACACATCTCTATAGATCATCAAAAGCCCAATAAAACTCAGCGTGATTGGGCCAGCAGCATTCCTGAGCTAGTGGATATTAAGTACTTTTCTTCGACAGCTACGGAAATAGAACTCAGAGACAGTTCGAAACTATATGAAGTTCATAAGGGAGAATTTAAAGTCCAAAAATTCTATGCTCAAGGAGAGATTACTTGGGATCGTTTTTTTGATTATAGCCAATATGCCTCTGCTAGTGGCGAAAACCTATCGCTCTCGCTGGGTGATGGATATCATCTGACTATCAATCAATACGGCATGGAGCACCCAGAAAACACACTCACATTGAATCAGATCAACCTCAGCTCGGATTTTACTGCCTCGGAGTACAGTGCCAACTTGACGATACAAAAAAATTGGTATGACGTCAGTGTGAATGCTATTACTGCTAGTGGTTTGGATTGGGACAGGTCTCTGCGCCTACGTCAGTATTATGCGGAGAAAGTACTGATCGATGGAGTCAATGCCTTGGTCTACCGCGACAAAACTGCTCCGCTGCAAACAACTAAAACCAAAGCACTCCCACAAAGCATACTCCGTAATATTGACACCTGGTTCTATTTGGATACTCTGCAGGTCAAAGGCGATATTACCTATCAACAGCGGCCTGCTGAAAAAGAAAAATTGGGAGAAATCAGTTTCAATAGTTTGGACGCCTCATTGCTTCATGTCACTACTGTAGATAGCATGTCCAATGCCTCCATGCAACTGATCGCTACAGGACAACTGATGAATACGGCACCTTTTGAGGTTAATGTCATGTTTGACATGCAGGACCCTAACGACAAATTTATTTTCGCCGGGCAGATCGATCAAATGCAATTGGGCGCATTGAACAAGATGCTCCGACCTGTAGCCAATATCAACATCAAAGACGGATATGCTAAGCAAATACTGTTCAATATTACCGCTGACAATGAACTGGCTAGAGGTCAAATGTTCCTGCGCTATGACAACTTGAAAATTCAAATTCTGAACCCTGAGACCAATGATCTACAAGGTATCAACCATGGCATCAAGACCTTCTTCGCCAACACCTTTGTCATCAAACATAAAAACCCAACATTCATCCTCGTGAGACCTGGGGCTATATTCCAGCAAAGAGATCCTTATCGCGCGATCTTTCATTACTGGGGACAGGCACTTCTCAGTGGAGCTGTGAGCAGTATCGGGATCAATAAAAGTGAAAAAGAGGAAAAAAAATACAGCAAAGAATCGATAGAATCTAGTATTGAATAAAACGGTAATACCAGATTCATGGCATGCGTGTTTTTTATATGACAAAACCATCACAAGCAACGTTACGCTTTCTCTACAAGGCCTCTCCTACTTTTTAGCATAGAAGAATAGGCCGACGGAACAGACTACAATCCCTACGATTTCAGAAAGGCTCAAATGTTCATGTAGAATTGGCCAAGCCAAGATAGCCGTCACAAACGGCACAAATGAAAAGTAGATAGACAAATTCATGGCGCCAATGTGCTTCAGCGCATAAAATGTAATGAGCAACGTCACGATACTAACCAGTATTCCCTGATAGCCAGCTTGCAAAACAATAGTACTTATAGGCGTGCTAGATATACCACTATCGGACATCCACCAGATGGGCAGGAATAATACGGCATTGATAATCGGCAAAAATGCTAACGCGTCTTTGGAGGTAAAACCATATCGCTTTCCAAGAAACATATAACTTGAGAACACGAGAGACGCACCGATCAGCATCAACCAACCAAACCAATTGTCCCGAACAGCCTGAGGGTGCCCCATCATAATGAGGTTAGCAATTAGTATCAAGCCAATAGCAAACAACCTACGCTTAGTCGTACGTTCACCCAAAACTAAAAAGGCCAGAATAACGCCAAACACAGGGAGCAAACCATTGACAATCACACCAGCATTGGCTGCTTTGATGCTCATCAAGCCGTAAAAAGAGAACATTGTATAAGGAAATCCACATCCTAACGAGACGACTACTGCTTTCCACAGTGTAACTTTCTTCCAATCATAGCGCAGCGAAAACGGCAAAGCAAACAAAGTAGCCGTACCATAGCGAATCATCGTGATGTCTGAGGGGGTTAGACTCGACTGAACCCCTGCTCGGGACAAAATAATCCATCCCGACCAAGCAAATACCATAAATACTGCCCCCAAAGATGCCCATAATACAGGGTTCGCTTGGGTCTTATCTAACATAGAGAGGTGTTTCATTGCGGGCGCAATATTATAGAAAACTCATGGGCTAGGACTAAAATCAAACAAAGTAAAAACAGATTTAGGATATTAACTAGATCACTATTGGCTGAAAGCACCATAGGTTTAGAGGAGAATGAAATTCTCTTACATTCCGAATCAAGACCTTAGATCGCTAGACACTAGATTATAGACAAAAAAGTATCAAATTTCTATCTAGAGACTAAAATCTAAATACGAGTATCCTATTGAGGTTGATAGAAGCTAAAGCGAGATGCACTAAAGTCCATAGTTTTAACTCCAACTCTGACCAATAAATCGCTTTCAGAACTAGCTCACAAGCTATTATCTTTCTAATCGCTCAATCCACTTCGATCCAAAATTCAAAAAGCTCGTCCGCCGTAGCGGAACACGAAGGCAGACTAAACCCCAAAAGCTATCGGGCAGCAATTAAAAAACATAGCGCACGCCATTGCTGATCCCGTATACGGTTTTATTGATATCTATGACTGGTTTATCTTCGTAGTGAACCATCCCTTCAGCTACAAACGAAAAATGCTCCGTTATCTCAAATTCCAATTGTATATCGGCACTGATTCTGTTTCTGAAGGCATTTATATCCCCATCATACCCTACCTGATAGAAAGTGATAAAACTCAGCGTAGCACTTTCTGACACATCCAAATTAGACTTTAAGTAAGTAGATGATTTCCAAAGATTTATGTTTACCACTTCACTCACTGCATCAAAGGTCTCCCATCTCTCATACTCATTCAATATCCCCGTACCCATATCTAGTTCAAACCCATCAAAATCAAAGAAGCGATATTTAATCCCGACTCCAGCTAAATGCCTAGAATCCAATCTACGACTGGCATCAAAGGAAGATTGTAAGAACAACTCGTAGGAAAGCCTTCTCTTTCGAAGAAAATTAGCTCTAAAGTGTAGATACCCCGTACTGATAATGGGGTCTCCAGTAGCGCGATAATAGTTCAGTTCTCCACTCTGGAAGTAGGCATGTTTCTTAGACACATAGGCTACATCGAGTGCTGACTCTATCGTCAATAGTTTTGCCGATTCGTCAGGAGTCGGACTCCTGTTATCTGCCTCAAAGAAAAAATCAAACCCACCGTAAAAGTAATTCGACGAATCAGAGGTTACATCCATTTTATTGACATTTAGGATTTGACCATATGTAGAAAAGCATAGTATTGACTGGAGGGCAAAAAGAAAGAGTAAAGACCGAAGCATAATAAATTGTCAGTGTTAGTTTGGAGAGGTAAAATATAAATTTGTATAGAACTATGAAAGGCAAGACTCGACGAAAAGGATATATACCCTAACTTCGAACCGTGAACGAAACAGAGACAGCTCCGAAACTTGAAATCCTATATCAGGACGAAGATTATGTGATCATAAACAAACCTCACGGATTGCTAGTGCATCGCAGCAAAATGGCGGCCAACACCAACCGTTTTGCGCTTCAAGAGCTACGTAACCAGCTCAATAGACACGTTCATCCCGCACACCGGTTGGATAGAAAAACCAGCGGAGCTTTGGTATTCGCTTTAACTCAAGAAGCCTTAAAAGCTGTGAGACAGGAGTTTGAAAAACTAGCAATAACCAAAACCTACTGGGCAATCGTCAGAGGATACACAGAGGATGAAGGCTGTATCGATTACGCACTAACGAACGACAAAGGAAAACTTCAAGAAGCAATCACACGCTACCGAACGCTAGACCGTAGTGAGATTGATGTACCCTTCGGCAAACATCAGACGTCTCGCTATTCACTGGTCGAAGTGTACCCCGAAACAGGCCGCATGCATCAGATCCGAAAGCATTTGGCACACATCTTCCATCCCATCATCGGAGACAGGCCCATTGGCTGCAACAAGCAGAACAAGCTGTTCTTAGAAAAATGGAACATGAACACCATGCTACTGCATGCCAAAAACATCTCCTTTCATCACTATGCACTAGACAAACGTATCTCTGTCAGTGCGTGTCTACAGCCAGAGTTTATTCGGATGATTGAGACCTTGGGGTTTAGTAAAGAGCTACTCTCCTAATTTTCCCGCCACGAAACCTGTACTCCATGCTGCCTGAAAATTGAACCCACCAGTGATCCCATCGACATTCAGCACTTCTCCTGCAAAATACAGCCCCGGTACTTTTCGGCTTTTCATGGTGTTAAAGTCTACATCTGCATTGTCCACACCACCACAGGTCACGAACTCTTCTTTGAAGGTCGTTTTGCCTTGAACTGAATAGGTATCGTTGCAAAGTACATTGATCAGACGGTTTCTTTCCTTTTTACCAAGCTCGTTCCATCGTTTGGTCTCCTCTATCTCTACGCGATCCAATAGATAAATCCAAAGACGCTTCGGTAGTTCAAACGGGTTGACATTCACCACGAGTTTCTTCTCAAAACTGGCGAGAGACGACTGGAGTTGCTCCCTGACCTGCTCCTCGTTATCCCAACTAGTCCAGTTGACCTGTATGCTAAAATCATACTGGCGATCGTACAACGCTCGAGCACCCCATGCCGACAGTTTTAGCACGGCTGGCCCGCTCATCCCCCAGTGAGTTATCAACAGCGGCCCAGAGACTACCAGTTTAGTTCCTTGGATCTTAACAGTTGCTTTGGATAGCCCCGTCCCTGGGAGCTGTATCAGTTTTCGTTCATTGGGGATGTTAAAGGTGAATAGCGACGGCACAGGGTCTATGATATGATGGCCTAGTTGTTCGAGCCAAACATAAGATTCCTTTTTGGGACTCCCGCCAGACGCGACGATGACATGGCTGTAGGTTGTCTCACCGTCTTTTGTAACGAGTCTAAAGTCATCCTCACCAGAGATCAGTTGTGTAATTCGATGGTTCTGTCTTACTACTATTCCCAGTTGACTACACTGCGTTCTCAGACAATCAATAATCGTTTGAGAATCATCTGTAATCGGAAACATACGTCCATCAGACTCTGTTTTGAGAGACACTCCTCGTGACTCGAACCAGTCGATAGTACTTTGCCTATCAAAGTGTGAAAAAGTCTTCTTGAGAGGCTTGGTCCCTCTGGGGTAGTGCTTGAGAAACTCCGCATTGGATTCACAGCCGTTGGTGACATTGCACCGTCCGCCTCCAGACACTTTTACTTTGGATAGCGTCTTACCTGACGCCTCCAGTATCTCTACGGTCGCACCTGGGTGATGCGCTTTGCATGACAATGCAGCAAAGAACCCTGCTGCTCCCCCCCCTATTACGGCTACTTTCATAGCCCAAAGAAAACAAGATAAACCCAAACCAAGTACATAAGTAATGGTTCTATTGTTTCGATAGACTAATGATTCTTCTATCTTTGCGCCTTCAAATAATTAGGTCTATGATTTCAGCAAACAACATCTCTCTCCAATACGGTAAAAGAATTCTTTTTGACGAAGTAAACATCAAGTTCACGGGCAACAACTGCTACGGTGTGATTGGTGCCAATGGCGCGGGCAAGTCTACCTTTCTAAAGATTCTTTCTGGCGAGATACAGCCTAATACAGGTAGCGTCGTATTGGATCCGGGCAAACGCATGGCGGTATTGAAACAAAATCACTTTGAGTTTGATGAAGAGACTGTTATCAATACGGTAATGAGAGGTCATACGGAACTATGGGCGATCATGCAGGAAAAAGATGCGCTGTATGCTAAACCTGATTTTAGCGAAGCAGATGGTATTCGTACTTCAGAGCTAGAAGAGAAGTTTGCAGAGATGGATGGTTGGAATGCTGAACCCGATGCAGCCAGTTTGCTAAGTGGTCTGGGGATCAAAGAAGATGACCACTATCAACAACTCAAGGAACTCAATGGTAGCCAAAAAGTAAGAGTGCTACTCGCTCAAGCACTATTCGGCAACCCAGATCTTTTGATTCTGGATGAGCCAACCAACGACCTGGATCTTCATACGATCTCTTGGCTAGAAGACTTTCTTTTGGATTTCAAAAACACTGTAATCGTTGTCTCGCATGATAGACACTTCTTGGATACAGTATGTACTCATGTAGCAGATATCGACTTCAGTGCAATCAAAATATTCACTGGTAACTATAGTTTCTGGTACCAATCTAGTCAGTTGGCACTGACTCAGCGTAGCTCTGTCAACAAGAAGGCCGAGGAGCGCAAAAAGGAATTGCAGGACTTCATTGCTCGATTTAGTGCCAATGCTGCCAAATCCAAACAAGCCACTTCGAGAAAGAAACTCTTAGACAAAATCAACATTGATGAGATTCAACCTTCATCGAGACGATACCCAGCCATCATATTCAACCAAAATAGAGAAGCTGGTGATCAAATCTTAGAAGTAAAAGGATTGAGCAAATCGGTATCTGGAAAGCCGCTGTTTACTGACTTTGATCTCTTTGTGAATAAGGGAGACAAAATTGCTTTCCTAGCAGACGATAGTTTGGCCATCACCAACTTATTCAAAGTCTTCATGGAAGAAGCTAAAGCTGATAGCGGCACCTTCAAATTCGGCCAGACGATCACCACCACCTACCTCCCGAATGAAAACGAAGAGTTTTTTAAGACGGATGAAAATCTCATCGATTGGTTGAGAGAGTATTCTACAGGGGAGAAAGACGAAGTATTCATCAGAGGGTTCTTGGGCAAGATGCTTTTTTCTGGAGAGGAAACCTTCAAAAAAGCAAGTGTACTCTCTGGAGGTGAAAAAGTGAGATGTATGCTCTCCAAAATGATGCTAAACGAGGGCAACGTTTTGATCCTTGACGAACCTACCAACCATTTGGACTTAGAGTCGATTCAGTCACTCAACAACGCGCTAAAAGACTTTCCTGGTACGATTCTATTTACCTCTCATGACCATGAGTTTGTTCAAACTGTTGCGAACCGTATCATAGACCTGAAAGATGGTAAATCTTACGCAGATAAATTGAGTACTTTTGATGATTATCTTGCGACTATTGAAAAGTCATAAACCGCTATAGTATAGGTTGTTAAACTAAATAGTTGTAATTATTTATTTAATCAAGGAATGCTTTCCTTATTTATGTGTATTTTCACTTAGATAGGAGTTAAGATTTTCTCTTAATTCCATTAAGCAATACGCTTAAATACTAGTGTTTGATAGAATTCATACAGATGATTATAAATTGTCTTCACTAGTTTTGACTTTCAACCATTTGAGAAGATATTAGATGAAGCATATATTTTGGATATTATTACTGGCTAGTCAAGTAACTTTTGCGCAAAGTATATCTGAGAAAAAACTGAGCAAAAAGAAACTAATAGAGCAAGCTGATTATTATTTCTTTCAGGAAGACTTTGTCAAAGCATTAGAGTTGTACAGTGACATACTAGACAACTACCCTCGCAATCACTATGTGCAGTATCACAAGTATGTAGCTTACCAACTCACAGCAGGCACGAGCGAAAACTTGGACTCTCTCAAAGAATATGAAGCCAATGAAGGAAAAACAGACAAGTTCTATAACTACTGGCTAGGCCGTATACATTACAACCGCTATGAGTTTGATATTGCTGAGAAGCATTTTCAAGCCTTTCTAGATTTAGATATCTATAAAACCAAAGAAATCACCGTAGAGACGAAACAACGACTAAAAGAGACTGTCAAAGCGCAAGAATTTTACCTTTCTCCTAACGAGTTTGAGGTCGTGAACCTAGGTTCTCCTATTAACTCAGCATACGATGATTTATCCCCTGCATTCTTCTCTGGGCATAGTGAGTTAATGTTTATCTCTTCGAGAGATTATGCTCATGAAGGCACAGACTATAAAAAACCGACGACTCATTCTGTCTTTCATTGCGTCAAAACGGGTGAGTCTTGGGACACCCCCACCTCGATTGATGCGCTAGGAACTTTTACCGAGAAGAATGCAAAAATTGAAGTAGTCAACAATGACGGCAGACTGTTCCTATACAAAACAGAAGCAGGTAAGAGTCAACTATATTTCAGCCAACCAATCAAGAACAGCTGGTCAAAACCTATCATATTTGATTCGCGACTAGGTTCGGCCAACATCCAATCTCACTTTTTCATCAATGATGCGGAGACGGTTATCTACTTCTCTTCAAAAACAGACAATGGCGACTTGGATCTATACCAAAGTATCTATGATCCTGCCAGACAAAGCTGGTCATCTCCTGTGGCAGTGCCTGGTTTAGTCAATTCACAATATGATGAAGACAGTCCCTTTTTATCACATGATGGCAAAACGCTCTATTTCAGCTCTAACAATCCAGAATCTATCGGGGGGCACGACATTTTCATGTCGACATGGAATGAAGGCAGCTACGGCTGGGGCACGCCTGTCAATCTGGGCTTCCCTATCAATACAATCAATGATGAAATCAACTTCCAGATGAATGAAGATGACATATCAGGATTTATGAGTTCTGATAGGTTGCATGGCAAAGGAGGCTTTGACATCTATTACTTCCACAAACAAGGCAAAGTGTTGGTAGAGGGAACGGTTTTTAACAATGCAGATGGTAGTCCCGTGGCGAATGCACGAATTGACCTTAAGCCAATCAACAATGATGACGAGACTTTTAGAACACATACCGATCAAAATGGGCACTACGAAACGGAAATCTTCACCAATGAGAATTTCAAAGGGCTCATCTATGTAGGCAACCAGCTGGCTCATACAGAGACTTTTAAATCTGAGCATCCAGAGCATAGTAAATCATTCGAACAAAACTTTAGAATTGATATCCCAGAGCACGTAGAAGAAACTGATTTTAAAACGCTCTATGACAAGAAATCTGAGCAAAAATATGAGCGAATGGAGATGCTTGGTAGCAAATTTAGAGCGGGAGAAAAAGCCATGCTTCGAAACATCTATTTCGATGTTCATTCGGCGCAGTTGACACAAGAGTCCTACCCTGTCCTCAAAGAACTCTATCTCATGCTCAACAAAAACAAAAGTCTCAATGTTGAAATAGGAGGTCACACTGACAATACAGGTACGCTACAGAGTAACATGGACTTATCCCTAGCCAGAGCGGAATCGGTAAAGGCATACTTAGTAAAGCAAGGGATCGCAACCAATAGACTAATCACAAAAGGCTATGGCCCTACAGAACCTCTGGCCTCTAATGACGATGAAGTCAATGGACGAGAACTCAATAGAAGAATAGAGGTACGTGTACTAAACTAATCCTGTCGCAATCAGCTTAATTTATAATATATTTGCCCTCAAACTACAGAAAACAAACATCTGAAGCATTGAGGAGCCTTTTAGTTGTACTATTTTTATTTATATCCTTTGGTATCCAGGCTCACAATAGAGATACGGTGACCATGAGCAACAATCAAGTGTTGATTGGTGAAATTAAAGGCATGGAACTAGGGGTGCTCAGCATCGAGACTGATTACAGTGATAGCGACTTCAAGGTTGAGTGGAGCAATGTAAAAGGACTCAACACCTCTGCGGATTTTATCATCATGTTGAGCTCTCGCTACCGCATCAAGGGAACCATCAACATGGATGAATACAACCCCCAGTATCTCATAATATCACCTGTGGAGGGATCCAGATTATTTGCCAAAATAGAAGATATCGTATATTTAAAGTTAACCGAAGATGGTTTTTGGGATAAAGTTAAAGCGAGTATTGATGGTGGGTACTCGATCACCAAAGCTAGCAGCACAAAGCAACTTACGATCAATGGAGATTTTAGCTATACCAACACCGCACTGAATGCACAGGGCTATATCAAGCTACTGGACAACAGAGTAGAAGAAGATACAACGATCATCAAAACAGTACGAAACAATACTGGTAGCAACATCAGAGTATTCCTGAACAAGAGCTGGTTTATATCTAGTGCTGCAGATCTACTGCAGAGTGATGAGCAAAACCTAGCCTTACGATCCACTAATCAAGTAGGTATCGGTAAAATACTCGTAAGAAATCACCTCGTGTTTTTATACTCTTCAGTAGGGGTTGCTTCCAACACCGAAAAATTCAAAGATGGTGATGATTATTCTCAATCTTTAGAAGGCTTTGCCGAACTAGAGCTCAATGCATATGGTTATGATGACTTCACATTTTACACGAAGCTTCAACTTTATCCTAGTTTATCTAAGGAAAATCGTTTTAGAACAGTATACAATTTTAATGTGAAATACGACCTTCCCCTGGATTTCTACGTAGGTGCTAGTGCGACCCTCAACTACGACAACAAACCTGGAGAGGATGTTTCTAAATTCGACTATGTATTTCAGTCGGTATTTGGCTGGAGTTTCTAGCCCTACCAACCCACCTCCAACCACTCAATCCTTACTCTTATTGTTTACATTTTAATAAAAATCAATTTTTACATGCAGCGTTTTATTCTATTAGGAATACTCTTATTTACATTTTTCAATAATCATGCACAAGACATACTCACACTGAACAACGACGACACCATAGTAGGTGATGTTAAATCATTCGACAAAGGAGTGTTAATCTATGGCACATCATATAGCAAGTCAAATTTTAAGATTGATTGGAAATCGATCAAAAGACTTCAGACCAATGACACCTACATTATTCAAGTCCGAAATGGGAAGAGCATTTCCGGTACCATATCTATAGAAGACAGTCTAGCTACTATCACTGGAAATGATAGTATCACTGTAGTAGTGCCTACTATAGAAGTCGTTTATTTGAACTCCATTAGCAAGGTTTTTTGGGATAGAATGAGCTTGTCTATTGATGGTGGATACACACACTCAAAGGCAGCAAATAATGACCAGCTCACCCTAAGAGGAACCGCTTCTTACTTATCAACTAAAATAAACCCCGACCTATACTTCAACTTTGTAGACAATGCCATCGATGCAAATGACTCTGTCAGAGTTAGAAAAAGACGGCATAACTATGGCGGAAATGTAAGAGTCTTCTTGACCAACTCTTGGTTTGGCATTACGGGTGCTGACTTTCTAAAATCTGACGAAATGCTCATGGACCTAAGAAGCACGTACACTTTGGGACTGGGCTACTATCCCATCCGAAACCACAAAATGTATCTCAATATATCTACAGGTGCGGCGATCAACGACGAACGCTACCAAGCAGAAGCCATGACAGATAACACAGCAACTACAGAGGGCTTTGTCAATGCTGAGCTCAATGCCTTTGGACTCAAAGATGTCAGTATCGTTAGTTCTCTCAACTACTTCCCTAGCATTACCGATTGGGGACGAAACAGACTGAATTTCAATGTGAATGTGAAATTTGACTTACCGAAAGACTTCTACATTGGTATGGGGTACACGCTCAACTACGACAGTGATCCCAATATTGAATCTATAAGCACAAGTGACTATGTAGTACAGACTACTGTTGGATGGAGTCTTTGATCGCTGCTAGCCTTACAATCTATCTTAAGTATTTACTTAGAGGGAACCACCTATTGTATAGGTAATTCTCTTAATAGGTAGGTAATCACATTATTTTATATGCTTTTTTACAGTTAATTTTTGCTTTTATTAACATCTAATAACATATTGTTAATAGAAACTAAATATTATCCCAAAATATTTAGGCTTAAACAGTTAGCAGCATGAAAAGCATAATTACTAATGGTGTATATACACTACTCTTAATCGCATGCGCAAGCATGAGTCACGCACAGAGTGCCGACTTCACCAATGGAGAAATAGCATTTAATGAAGGCAGACACAGAGAGGCACTTTCACTCCTCAATCAAGCCGTTCATAATGATATGTACTTGATGAAAGGCAAAGAGATACCAAAGGCCTATGCTTATCTCGCAATCATCAGAAATGAATATCTAGAAAAAAAACTAGAAGGGGGAACTATTCAAACACTACAGGAAAATCCAGGATTACTCAACAGTACGATTGGTGATGTTCAAAATGCACTGAAATTTCAGGACAACGGGTCTAAGATTCTAGTAAATCGTGCCCAGAGTCAGCTGATTAACAATGCCATGAAAGTAGGAAAAATAGTAGCCGACTCACTTTTAGAGCTTGACCTGGAGGTAGATGTAAAACAAGCGAATCAACTAGCTGTGATCTTGAATTTTGAATTAAAGGATCTATCAGAGATTAGTGAAGACAACTGGGAGCTGCATGATATGATTGGACTATCTCACTATATATTAGGAGAAGAGGATTTGGCTATGTTGGAGTTCAAAAGAAGCAGAGATGTGTATAATGCTACGGGCGAGACGACACTTTCTGAACTACACCTTTACAATTG
>NZ_FRAA01000011.1 GCF_900142205.1 Reichenbachiella agariperforans | reverse complement strand
AGTGGCACGCGAGCTGGGTTCAGAACGTCGTGAGACAGTTCGGTCCCTATCTGTTGTGGGCGTAAGAAATTTGAGAGGCTCTGACTTTAGTACGAGAGGACCGAGTTGGACGAACCTCTAGTGTACCGGTTGTGGTGCCAACTGCACCGCCGGGTAGCTACGTTCGGTGAGGATAAGCGCTGAAAGCATCTAAGTGCGAAACCCTCCTCAAGATGAGATTTCTTTTAAAGGTCGTTATAGACGATAACGTTGATAGGCTGCAGGTGTAAAGGCAGTAATGTCAAAGCCGAGCAGTACTAATTACCTGTAAGCTTTTTATAACAGTGCAAGTTTTCTTTCTTTCATGACACAATGTCAAATCTATTATTTAGTACTTAGTACGAATATTTAGATAAATGACTTTACGATATTAAAAATGTAATAGACATAAGTCTAGAAACTAGAATGTATTAATCTAGTATTTCATTAAGACATTATGGTGACTATTGCGAGGGTGTCCACCTCTTCCCATTCCGAACAGAGAAGTTAAGCCCCTCAGCGCCGATGGTACTCCGGTAATACGTGGGAGAGTAGGTCGTTGCCAGTTTTTATCAAAACCTTGATTACAGTGTAGTCAAGGTTTTTTTTCGTCTATACTTTTTTGATCCATAAATATTAGCTCAAAGACTGGATCAGTCGGTAAAGTTGGAGAGATAAACTCGGTAGACAAGTTCGATATTTTTTATTCCAATCATTCAAATTAACCTCAAGGACTTATAAGAGATGGTTATTCACGAAAAAAAATAATGAATTTCGAACAATGAATCTTGAATCACGAAGTGATCTACTACCTCTCCCCCAGAAATACGGAGGGATCTGTTTTATGTACGTTTATTAGCTATCTCATCAATGACATTCGTTAAATTTAAGCCCAAGTAACAATTATCATAATGGCAATAGATATTAAAACAGTTCAGAAGTTAGCTGATTTAGCTAGACTTGACTTGAACTCAGAGCAGGAAGAAAAGATGAGAGATCAGCTGGGTGACATATTGAATTGGGTGGAGCAACTCGATCAGATTGATACGAGTGAAGTAGCTCCGTTAGCTAGTGTAAACGAAGAAGTTTCTGAACTACGTGTGGATCGTGCGAGTAACTATTTTGAACAAGGAGAGGCAGTTGTAAATGCTCCTGAATCTGGTGATAACTACTTTATAGTACCTAAGGTTTTAGGTTAGTTCTATGAGTGAGATTTTCTTTTGGAAGGGCTGGAATTTTAGAGAAAGAGTTATTTTGTTTGGTTGCTTTTCAGGCCTCCTATGTTTGATAATGGCAGTATTCGTTGTGGACTTCAACCAAGTGTCATGGTTGTATGATTGGAATGTTACTGCGTTTTTGAATAAGATTCCAGAGGAAGTTTATTCAAAGCACTCAAATTTAATTGAGTCATCTGTGAATACCGATGTGCTTGTTTTGCTTCAAAAGGTTCACGGTACATTTTCGTCTTTGAGTTCTATCTACACTGTTGTTTGGTCATTAGCAGTTTATTTTCTTTTGGCGGTTTGTGTTTCCGTCTTTACTTTTCTAAATCGTTTCTGGTTTATTGTATGTGCTGGCTTATTGATCCTTTTGGTGACTTTTAGTGGAGTCGGCAATGTTGCCTTGTTTGGGTTGTCTAGTCAGGTCATTATTTCATCTATAAGTATCATATTGATAAGCTTGGCTTACTACTGTCATGAAGTTAGGTCTACAGTTTCTTTTTATCGACGCCTTTTACTTTTCTGCGCTGTTTTTTTTCTAATAGGAACGGTTATACACGTTTTTTCTATTCATGAATCAGCACTTTTAGAGGTTGCATATCAGAGTTATTGGCTTGGCATTATTCTGTCTGCTGTTTTTTCTCTATACGTAGGGCATGAGATAGTGTATGCTATTTTGGTGGTGTCAACAGGTACAGCTAGTGAAGGTGTATCTAAGGGAAATGGGCTTCATTTCATCGTATTTTCATTGCTATACTTGCTGAATGTCGCTTTGGTCTTTATGCGAAACTCGAATTACATCGATTGGGATATTTATTATTTTAATCCCTATTTGTTGTTGGGATTGTCAAGTGTTTTAGGTGTTTGGGGCTTGAGGGATAGAGAAGGACTTTATCACCGTGTTATGCCTTTCAGACCCTTGGCGTTAGTGGTGTATTTGTCGATGGCAGTAGTGACATTTGGAACAATACTGTATTTGATGATTCAGAGTAATGACCCTGCTTTAGAGGCAATAGAAGATGCGATTGTCTTTGGGCATATAGGAATGGGAGGGTTGTTTTTTATTTATATTCTGATCAATTTCATTACCCTTTTACTCAAGGGACTTCCTATCTATCGCGTAGCATTTAAGGAAGATAATTTTCCGTATGCTACCTCCAAGTTGGCAGGAGTTATTGTTGTAGCTGCATTTTTCTTTGCTTCTAATTATGCTCCGTTTAACCAAGCGGTCTCTGGTTATTTCAATACTGTAGCAGACTTTAACCTCACGCAAGGGGATCGAGACGCTGCTAAGGAATATTACAGGAGAGGAGCGATATATGGAAATATATTAGCTCAGTCTAATACCAATCATCGATCTAATTATATGTATGCACAGCTGTTAGAAAAGGATGAGCAGAAGATGGTTTGGATGGAGAGTGCTACGAAGAAGAATCCCACAGAACAGTCTTATGCTAGTCTTGGCGTTTTGTATGAGCAAAGTAGTTTGTTCTTTGACGCAGTATTTACCTATCAGGCGGGATTGGAGCAGTTTCCGGACAGTTGGGCATTGAATAATAATCTTGGATTGTTGTATGAGCGTATTCAGTTATCTGATTCAGCGGATTATTATTTGAACCAGAACACTAATGCCGTGTTTTGGCAGAAGGATGTATTGAGCGCGAATAAGCTTGCATTTTGGGCACTGAGTCCAGATAGAAAGTCACAGGGTATGTTACAGAAAAGTGGTCGGTTGGATCATCAAGCGAATTGGATGGCTAATCAGGTAGGTCGCGATTCGGTAGATGCTAGTATGGGGCTGATTGAGGAGATGAGTTTGCAGCTGAATTTATTTTCTTATGCCTATTTGAAAAACTTAGGATTGGTGTGTGCTAAAAACAGAGCAACTGACTTTCTCAGTGTTATTGATCCTTTTTTAGAGTATTCAGGGAATGATGCTTTTAGGAATGAGTTATCTGTCACTAAGGCGATGAATCTATATGCTACTGGTGATGTGAGCAATGCATTTGTTTTGATGAATGATACTTTCGAAAAGTCATCTCAAGCTTTGCCAGATGTGAAGATGTTATTGGGGAAATGGTCGATGGAGCTTAATGCACCTAAGTTAGCTGCGAGATATTTTGAATCTGCCAGAGAATATGCGTATCCGCTGGCAACTGCAGATTTGGCTCAGGCATACGCTATGATTGGTCAACGGTCGGTTGCTCAATATTTGGTAGGGAAGGAATTAAATGAATTAGATTCGTCCAAGACGTCACTAAGGAGCCAGTTAGAGGTGTTGGTAGAGTCATTGGATAAAGAGCCAATTGTATGGAATCATAATACTGAGGTTTTTGAGCAGGGGGAAGATTTGCTCAAGCATGCTGCTGAAGCTCAGAATAAAGGTCTAGTAGAAGATGCTAGAATTTTATATGGGAGATTGGGAGTAAATAATCCTTTTTTCGAGAAGGGCGTTTTACAGGCAGCTAAATTCTTTAATCAGAAGGGAAATGATAAGGATCGAGCTTATGAAATCCTGCGACAGTCGATCGGGGTTAATGAGTATTCTCCTGAACTCATCATGGCGTATATAGACCAGTGTTTATCTATGGGCTTGATAAGTTATGCGGAAGGCACGGTCATTCGTTTGATAGATGTTCTGGATGCAGAAGCGTATCAGCGCTATGAATTAGATTTTGAAGCAAGAAAAAGCCAAGTTGAATCGGAGTTAAACTCCTGGGACTAGTTGATTTTCTTTTTCATAATCCTTTTCGCCTGCACGTACTTCGGTGTGGAGAAAATTTTCTTTTGGAGGTAGTGGGCAGGAGTATTCATGGTTGTAATTGCAGTATGGGTTATAGGCTAGGTTGAAGTCCAATGTGATTCTTTGGGCTCGGTTGAATTCTAAATCTAAATACCTACCTGCTCCATAGGTTTCTTCTGCACTGGTTTCATCAGCGAAAGCTGTGAACAGTTTTCCTTCTCCATCACTTAGATTTTTGAGCACTAGTAAACTATGTGTTTGGTTATTGAGGTCAAAAGTAAGAACGGCATATTTACGATAGGTGCTTGTACTCCCATCTGAATTGCCTAAGGTGACGACACGGTTTTCTTCGATGAGAGAGACCTTTGCGATGACCTTGTAGCTCTCGTCTATGGGGAAGTACTTGAGTTGTATGACGGTGTCTCCCCAGCTGTAGAATGGAGAATTCGATGAGGTACTCAGGAATTGGTTTTTGTCAATTCGCTCTTGGTTGATTTCTTCTATGTAGGCATCTTGAGATGGCGTCTTGTGGGAGTTACTTAGTAGATATATGAGAACAACACAAATGACCGCAATAGGGATAATTTTTTTCATGTCTACATCATGGCTTTATCTGAGAAGCTAAAATAATCATGATCAGTAAAGATCATGTGATCTAGTACAGGTATTTCTAGTGCATGCCCAGCAGTTTGAATTTTCTTGGTGAGTTTAATGTCTTCTTCACTGGGATTGAGGTTGCCAGATGGATGATTGTGTACCAGAATAATGGAACATGCGAGTTCTTCTAGAGCATGTTTAAAGATGATTTTGCTATCCACTACTGTGCCTGTGACTCCTCCAGTACTGATTCGTTCTTGTTTGATTACTTTGTTGGCTCGGTTGAGGTATATAACCCAAAATTCCTCATGCATGAGATCCAACATGTGTGGTTTCATGAGTAGAAACAAATCTTCTGAGCAGGTGATTTTAGCTCTTTTCTCTGGTGCGGCTTCTTTTCTCCTTCTGCCTAGCTCCAGTGAGCTGATAATCGAAATGGCTTTGGCTTCCCCTATACCATTGAATTTCTTGAGTTCGTTGAGTGATAGTTTGGCAAGCTGATTAAGGTTATGGTTGACACTCGATAGTATATGCTGTGCCAACTCAACCGCAGAGGAATTTCTCGTGCCACTGCCTATCAAGATGGCTATTAACTCGGCATCTGATAATGCTGCTCTCCCTTTTAAAATTAATTTTTCTCTAGGCCTGTCTTCTTCTGCCCATTTTTTAATGGTCAGCTTGGTTGGATATTCCATAGAGATATGTTTTGCTGTCTCTAAAGATATCTTATTTGAGATCAATACAAAAGAGTAAACAAAAAAAGTCCTGACAGTTAAGCCAGGACTATAGTGTCTTGATAAGCGGAACTAATTAAAGTGCAGCGACAAATTTTGTCAACTGAGACTTTTGGTGAGCAGCTTTGTTTTTGTGAATGATATTGTTTTTAGACAGTTTATCAATCATTCCAATCACCTTTTTTAGTAGTTCTTGCGCTTCAGCTTTATCAGTAGTGTTTTTCAACCTCTTTACAAAAGTACGAGTTGTTTTGTTCTGATATCTGTTTCTTAATCTCTTAGCCTCGTTGGACCTGATTCTTTTTAAAGCCGATTTGTGATTCGCCATTATATAAAGTTGTTATTTTCTAATTTCGGACTGCAAATGTAGGGATTCTATATATAAATAAAAATAGTACTTGCATTTATATTATTTATTAATCTAGCTGAATAGTAAGAAAATCAAGGGCTTATAAGCCAACTTTGACTTTCAAAAAGTGAAGTGATATTTATGAAGAAATATTTTTTAATAGGATTGACTTTCTATTGCAATCTGATGTACGCACAAAATTTACCGACTATAGAGTTCGCTGATACATTGTCAATTATACATCCGGAGGTTCTGTGCATCGACTCGTTGGCTTTGTATCAAGGTATCGATTCGATTGCTATGGGTGCGATCGAGGCAGGGGCATTTCCGGGTTGTCAGATATTATTGGCTCAAAGAGGGCAGGTGTTTTATCATCAATCCTTTGGTTTTCATACTTATGATAGTACTAGGATGGTCGCTAATTCAGACATATATGATCTGGCATCTGTTACCAAAATAACAGCTACGACGTTGGCTCTAATGAAAATGTATGATGAGGAACTGATTGATCTGGATCAGACATTAGGCTATTATTTTGCTGATTTGAAAAGGTCAAATAAGCGAGATCTTACTTTGCGAAAAGTCTTAGCACATCAAGCAGGTATAAAGAGCTGGATTCCATATTATCAGGTCTCTCAGCGGAGAAACGGGAGATACCGTCGAAGGACTATTAGTGCTGACTCCTCGGAGAATTATCCAAATCGCATCCCTGGCTCGGAGTTGTTTTTGTACAAGGATTATTATGATAAAAAAATTCGCCGTATGATCAAACGATCCAAATTGTATGAAGAAGAAGCTTATGTTTATTCTGGATTGTCTTTTTATTTGTTTCCTGAGTTGATAGAGCGAATTAGTGGATTGTCGTTTGATCAATATCTATCCGATACATTTTATAACCCAATAGGGGCAAGTACACTAGGCTTTGAACCCTTGGATAACTATCCTATAGATAAAATAGTCCCGACCGAAATAGATTCTTTTTTCAGAATGACTCCTCTACATGGAGTGGTGCATGACGAAGGTGCGGCTATGATGCAAGGAGTATCGGGAAACGCTGGTTTGTTTAGTAATTCGTGGGATCTCGCCAAAGTGATGCAGATGTGGCTAAATGGAGGCAGTTATGATGGCAAAGAATATCTGAGTGATTCGGTGATTGAAGAATTTACAAGATGCCAATATTGTGACTTGGATAACCGGAGAGGGTTGGGGTTTGATAAGCCGCTCATCACTTATGACTCTATCAAAAGCAGTGTGGCCAAAGCAGCTAGCCCGAGAAGTTATGGACACTCTGGGTATACGGGAACGTTTGTATGGATGGATCCTGAAAACGAGTTGTTGTTTATCTTTCTATCTAATAGAGTTTACCCTTCTAGAGACAATCGAAAAATATATGAACTGAATGTTAGGCCTAATATTCACACTTTGGTCTATGAATTGCTTGAAAAACAAAAATCCTGAACTGGCTTCAGGATTTTGCTTACTTGACTTCTGAGAAGTATTGTATAGGTAATTAATATGTCCGAAATAAAAGTAACTAAAAAAAGTGTAATAAAATAGTAAAGTGCAAAATTTCCTTCGAATAATTACAAAACAGAAAGCTGTAACGGGGAGTCTAAATTGGAATTGATGAAAGAGAATGGCATTTTTACGGATTAACGGATTTGATTATGAGGAAAATTTTTGTTCTGGTGATAGGCATGATCCATGCGTTGATGAGTTCGGCTCAGATAGAAGTGTATAGTGATCAAATTTCTTTAGGTCCTATCTTGAACAGTTCCTATGATGAGTCATCAGTAGTTATGAGCCCCGACGAAAGCCAATTGTACTTTACGAGGAAGAATCACCCTGGAAATGTTGGAGGGATTGATGATCCAGGAGATGTTTGGGTGAGTGAACATCAGTTAGATGGAACCTGGTCCGAACCCGAAAATATCAATGAGTTGAATACTTCAGGCCTGAACCAGATGATAGGCTTTTTGGATATTGAAAGACGTATTCTGTTGAATACCGATAAGGGGTTGATTTCTTATTTTAGGGTAAGTGGACGGTGGTTTGAGTCTGATGCTGTAGAGGTAGAGTATTTCAAGAATAATGGAGAAATATTTACAGCGAGCGTTT
This sequence comes from Reichenbachiella agariperforans, assembly GCF_900142205.1. Classification (GTDB taxonomy): domain Bacteria; phylum Bacteroidota; class Bacteroidia; order Cytophagales; family Cyclobacteriaceae; genus Reichenbachiella; species Reichenbachiella agariperforans. Next base: position 47,668 of record NZ_FRAA01000011.1, on the reverse strand, counting down.
CTGATGACGCTAGGTATATGTTATTTGGGATGGAGTCTTTTGGAACGTATGGTGTTGAAGATTTGTACATCAGCCAACTGAAGTCTGACGGGAAGTGGTCATCTCCCAAAAACTTAGGTTCAGTACTTAATACCGCGAATCAAGAAATAACCCCATACTTAGCTTCTGATAACAAGACCCTTTTCTTTTCGTCCAACGGACATGGTGGAGAAGGGAGTTTTGATGTCTTTATGTCCAAGCGGCTAGACGATACCTGGCTCAACTGGTCAGCACCTGTAAATTTGGGCTCTCGTGTAAATACTGAAGGATGGGAAAGTTCTTTTGTGTTGCCTACTGAGAAGGAATACGCCTATTTGATCAGCACGCAGAACAGTGATGGGTACGGTGATTTAAAGCAGGTTCAAGTCGCTATGTCAATCGAAAAGGCTGCACCAGAAGAGAAAGAAGAAGCTCGAGTAATCGCAAAGGAAGAGAAAAGTATCCCGATCAAAGCTGAAGTGAGAGATGCGGTGACACGCCGAGTCATCGTGGGTGCAGAGATAGAAATCACGACTACTCCGATTAATGTGGTGAAAAAGGGTCGAACCAATCGCATGGGGCAGTATACCGCACATGCTCCAGAAGGTGAGCAGTATGATATCAAAGCGCGTGCGTTTCGATATATGACGGGGGAGTTGGAACTGAACATAACCGAGGCACTCAAGGAGGATACTTTGTATTCATTTTATTTACATCCAGTGATCGATGGAGCTACGGTCTCATTGGATCATGTATTGTTCAAACAGGGCAAGAGCGAACTCATTGAAGGCTCTGAAAAAGAGCTTGATCTCGTCGTAGAGATGATGAAATACAACCCTGAGATTACGATTTTCTTATCAGGACATACAGATAATCAAGGTAAAGCAGAGCTCAATCTGGAACTTAGTGAAGATCGTGTCAAGACTGTAGAGAAATACCTGATCGATCATGGCGTGTCAGTTGATCGTATCAGTGGAAAAGGGTTTGGAGGGATGCAGCCTAGAGCCAGTAATGCCAATGCAGAGTCGCGTAAACTTAACAGACGAGTAGAGTTTACGATCCATAAAAAGAATTAGTCCTGATCAGCTATTCGCTGGAATAGTTGATCTATATCACTAGTCTCCTGATATAGCCCAAACCCAAACCGCAATCGATCTTCCCGACTATCTGTGATGATATCTAGTTGTCTTAGTTTGTTTTGGATACTGAGTGCATCAGGTGTTCTAAAAGTTAAGAAATGTCCGTAGCTCGCACTTTTCTCTTGCACATGAATCAGAGCGTCAGTTGATAGACCAAACAAGCCCTGCTGTGTGACTTTCGACAAGAAGTACTCTTGTAACTGCTGAACGTAGGCATGAATTTGCGAAACCGAAAGTTGGAGTTCTTGCCAGAGGTTTAGGACACTGTGCATGCGGTAGAGCCCTGAGGGGTCAGTCGTAGCACCCAGAAACCTCCGTGCATCAGGGGCATAGTTGACGGATCGCTCGTGCTGATCTAGGGAATCAAACTCTGCGAACCAGCCAGTGTACAACGGTCGATATTGATTAGCGCTTCTCGGTACGGTCATGAAACAAACCCCTTCTCCAGATTGTAAGTATTTGTATCCTCCTGCTAGGTAGAAAATCCTGTCTTGGTAGAGAGATAGGTCGGTGGGGATTGCCCCAAAACCATGATAACCGTCCACGACTATCATGGTCTCCTCTGGACATGCCTCGATGATCTCTCCCAAAAAAAGGACTGCTAAACCTGAGTTGAAAAATACTTGACTGATATAGATCATGTTGTACTGCCGGTTTTGGATAGCGGCTAAGATTCGCTCTTTGAAGGACGCAAAGGGCAGCGTTGGGATTTCGGTAATATCGATATGTTCGTACTCCCCGAGACGCTGTGCTTGACGCGAGAAGCTATAGAACTCCGAATCGGTCGTCAGGATACGCAGTGGTGCTGTGAGGTCAAAGCAAGAGACTAAACGAAAAAACAGCGTATGTACATTCGGTGCAAAACAAATTTGGTTAGGAGAATCAATTGATAGTAGGTCTGCCAGTTGGGTTTGGAGTTTGGATTCTAATGGTGCTACAGCTTTACTCCACTTTTCGTCTGCCCATGTGAAGGCATCTAAAATATACTGGTTCTGAGCAGCCATTACACAGTCAGGCCATAGGTGATGACTGTGCGATGCAAAATGCAGTTTAGCCCCCATGGCATCTAGGCTCTTGGAGTAAAGGTGTTTGTAGTTCATCGACTTGGGTTTGAACTCAAATTACTCAATGATCCTGTCATCTACCAGTCCTTGGTCAAGACTTTAATCGCAGGCCGTTAACCTGTCGAGGTAGTTTACTGCGCAAACGCATTTTAGCCCTGTGATAGGATGGACAGCATGATGACAATGAGTGTACCTAGGATAATGATCTTTCTGAGCTCACGGAGCTCGTGTTCTTGTTGGGTCTTTGTTTTCATGGGCTTAGAAGTTGTATTTTAATCCAAAGGCAATGCCCAGGTTGGTAGGTTTGCCTTGGGTTGTGTTATTAGAGTTGGTGAAATTTGTTAGTGCCTGATTGTAGTTCGGTTCTAGTGTGATTTGATATTTCCTAAAAACGACATAGCCAAATTCGATACTGGTCATGAAGTTGAAATAGACCGATTCGTAGTTACTACTGGTATCAAAATCGTTGCTTAATGCTTGGTCATTATTATGATCTCGCAGCGTTGCATCAATCAAGAAATTGGAAGACAGTCCTGTGTTCAGGATAATATTGAATCGCTGATCCAGTAGAATATAGCCCGCTTTGACAGGGATGCTCATGTATTGGTATGCGTTGCTCAACGAAGCTTCTTCTTCAGCTACATCTACAGCTTCCATACGAGACTGATCCAATAGCACAGCATCAGACTCACTGCCCGTCAGTGCATAGTAATCGCCCCCCTGTTGGAGCACTACTGTCTCTGCATCGGCTGTGTTAAAGGACTGGTAGTGAACCCCTGTACTAAGAATGATTCTATTTTTTAGGCGTTTGCCAACGTTCAGGCCAGCCGAGATGGAGTAGCCAGGGTCATACTGGAGCGGTGCTTTGCTGAGTGCGTTAGAGTTAAGTGCCGAAGAGGTGAATTCATTTTGACTATCCATAATAGGGCTGGACATGGCTTGGTTTGCAGTACTGCTAGATTTAAAGGCTGGGTCAAAACTGCCTGACGACATGCTCACTCCAGCCCAAAGCTGCTGCTTGGACTCTTCTTGCATAAATGCAGTGTTCGGTACGCCATAGAGATGTACAGGTAGTGCATTAGGTACTAGTGTAGGGTCCAGTTCCACTGGTATGTTGGTGAGCTGAACCATTTCATTTATATGGGCTGTTCGTGTTCTAAAACCAGCCTTCACTTCTGAGCTAGGTATAGTTTCGTCTATGAGGGGCAATTGGATCGATGGGCTGATCGGCTTACTTGCTTTTGGGTTAGATTTTCCTCGTAAGGGTTCCAATACGGGTGGTTGCCCCACAGTGCGTGTGACACCTGTGGGTATAGGGTTTTCTGCTTGTGTAATGCTAGGGGTTGATCGAATAGCCGGGGTTGATTCTGGAGCGGGATCATGGGCTTGCATCGCTGCATTGTCCCAATCTCTTCCCCAGTAGCCTATACCTGATATGATTAGAAGGAGTACGGCTGCCGCTGCGGACCATTGGTAGACTACTAAGCGTTTCTTGTACTGGTTGGCTTCTGCATGGGCGAGCTGACCATCGATAGCCACCCATACGTGCTTAGGCGGTGTTTGTGCTGCTTGGTCAAAGGCAGCCCCCCACTGTTGCTCGAATGATTTGTCAGCCTCGTCCATAGTTCTTTTTCGTTTCTTGCATTTTGTCTTGCAGGAGCTGTTTGGCTCGTGCATATTGGGATTTTGACGTCCCTTCATTGATTTCTAGCATCTCTGCTATTTCTCTGTGTTTGTATCCCTCTATCGCATATAGGTTAAAAATCACCTGACTACTCTGAGGTAGTTCTTTTATCATCTGCAGCAATTCATCCATGCTGTATTCTGATAGATTGGTTGGAGTCGTTCTCGTCTGACTCAGATCCTCTATGTCCACCATGGGGTAGAGGTAGAGTTTGCTACGCTGATGATTCAGTGCAGTGTTGATGACGATTCTTTTGATCCAAAAAAAGAGAGACGAATTGCCTTTGAAATTCTTCAACTGTTTATACACTTTGATAAACGACTCCTGCAACACATCTTCTGCTTCTTGCTGAGCTTTGGTATAGCGCAGACAGACCACATACATCTGCGATGCAAACTGCTGATACAGGCTCTCCTGTGCATGTCGGTCACCTTTTAGGCAGCCTTTAATCAGTTGTTTTTCATCTAGCGGCATTCAAGCAGTCTTATGGATGTTTTTGGTTCGCTCTTAAGACACGACCATTTCTGTTTTGGTTGGAAGGACGACCTAGAAATAAATTTTTCTTCAGAATATTCCTCTTCAAGTCCAAGGCGTATTATCATTGGTGCATGATTCAGATTAGTAACCGAAGACATTTTACTCTTCATTTCGTACTGTTTTTGTGGTTCACCCTTCAGTGTTTTCATGGGGCAGCCCAAAATGGGGAAGTCTATGAAAATAAAAAATATGACAAAGCAGTAGGTGTCGTACAGCTCTACCCGATACTCAATGTCGGTAACCAGGAAATGCAACCTCCTATCGTTCATCTTCAGCAGACGACCGAGTTGATGCTGCAGTTCGATATGCTCACAGAAGAGTATGACAATCTTCAAGCCAAAATTATCCATTGTAATGCAGACTGGACACAATCTGTTCTCAATGATATCGAGTTTCTGTACGATTATAACACTTTTGATCTTCGAGACTTTGACTACTCCGAAAATACGCTACAGCTCTATGTCAACTACTGGATGAAAATGCCAAAGGTGAAGGTCTCTGGTAATTATATAGTGCAGGTCTATCATGACAGCCGACCAGATGAGGTAGTTTTGACGAGACGGTTTATCGTCTATGAGCAGTTGGTCAATCTGGATCCAGGGCTACGTTCCTCGACAAGTGTCAGATACAGACAGACCAATCAGCAGATTGATTTTGCATTGTCTTATCCATCGTTACAGGTGAATAACCCTATGTCGGATTTCAAAATCGTACTGCTCCAAAACCACCGCTGGGACAATGCAGTCCAGGGTCTTCTACCCACAAGTATCAATCAAGCAGCTTCTAAGTTAGAATACAGGCACTTCAATGCTGAGAATAATTTTCGTGGTGGCAATGAGTTCCGTTTTTTCGATATCCGAGTGTACAATTTTAGAGGAATGAATGTCGGGCGAGTAGACAAAGGGGCTCGTAGCATTGACGCTTATGTGATGAGGGACAAAAGCCGTAATCAGTCGGTGTATTCACACAGCATGGATATGAATGGGAGTTTTTATATCACCACCAATGAAGCAGCGGCGAGTTATCTGCAAGCGGACTATATCAATGTGCATTTTGATCTCGCAGTGCAAAAAATCCCAGAGGATATCTATGTGATTGGCGCGTTTAACAATTGGAGAAAGGATCAGTTCAGTCGCCTGACCTACAATGCACAATCGCAATCCTATCAAGCAGAGACACTACTAAAGCAGGGTTTTTATGACTATATGTATTGGGTGGATGGTGAGAATCCATACCGGTTTGAAGGGTCGTTTTACCAGACACAAAATGACTATGAAATCATCGTCTATTACCGTGGATTTACGGATTTGGCAGACCGTGTCGTTGGGTACACTTCCGTCGAAACCGAATTCTGATTGATCGGTTCGCGGTACTTTTGGAAGGGTATGGCGAGTAGGTTGCTTAGTTTTTCGTTTTCCTGAGGATCCATGTGTGTATCTATGCCGTAGCGTATCTGTGTCATCTCCTCTACATAGATGAATGTTCCGAATAACCTGTCCCAGATCGAAAAGATATTGCCATAGTTAGTATCTGTCCAAGGCTGCTGGTAATGGTGGTGAACCTTGTGCATGTTGGGTGTAACGAAAATGTAACTAAGTGCTTTGTCTATTTTAAGTCCGAATATCGGTGTGTTGGCATGTGTCAGGTGAGCAAATAAAACAGACAAGCTTTGGTAGAGCATCACCAACCCTATAGGTGCGCCGATAATCATGACAGCCAAAATAGTGAAAGAAACTCGGAAGACCGTCTCGCCCGGATGATGTCGTAGGCCAGATGTCACATCTATGGTCGTATCGCTATGATGTACGAGATGAAATTTCCACATCCATTTTACTTTGTGCTCTACTAGGTGTACCAGATAGGCACCTATTGCATCCATGAGTAGTATACCTACGATGACTTTTAGCCAGAGTGGCATGTCGAAGATATAGAGCAGCCCGATCTGTCGAGAAGCTACAAAATCAGCAACCAAGAGTAACAGCCCAGCCATCCCGAACCCTACGATCATCGTTGTGAGTGTGAGGAAAAGATTGGTTCCAGCGTGTTTTATTTTTTGGTAGGGAAATTGAAAAAGAGGGAGAACTCCTTCGAGTATCCAAAATATCACTAGTCCTCCTATCAGAATAGAGGCTCTAAACCAGGTAGGAACCTGAGAGAAGAATTCCAATATTGCTTCCATATCAATGCTGTTTAGACAATAAATCTAACCATTTTTTGACTTGTTTTGTTAATGGGGATTTGATCTGGATGGATTTGTCTTTTCTGGGTTAATGCTTAACTTGAAATTTTCAAACCTCATGGTATTAAAGCAATTTTTTTGAGTGAACAAACTTCTGTTTTGATCGTGAAAAGTATAGATGCAATAACTTCTATTTGAGGTTTTTGTGTCGAAATTGAATTATTAACCAGTTATTTTTAAACACCTGTAACATGTCAACTTTAAAAGTATACGCCCCGTATGATCAGTCATTGATCAAAGAAATCCCATTGAAATCTGCTGCTGAGATGCAAGAGGCCATTGACCGAGCGCATGACTTGTATGAAGACCGTTCGCAATGGCTCGCCAAGCATGAGCGAACCAAGATTTTAGAAGACATAGCTTTTCTGATGGAGGAGCGCTACGACGAAATCGTTTTTCAATCCGCGCAAGAGGGAGGTAAACCACTCAAGGATACAAAAGTGGAGATGGATCGAGCGATCAATGGCGTCAAGTTGGCGATAGAGAACTTGGGGCATCAGGGGGGACAAGAAGTGCCAATGGGACAGACTGCTGCATCGGTCAATCGAATGGCATACACCATGAGAGAACCGATTGGAGTAGTTGCCTCGGTTAGTGCTTTCAATCATCCCATCAATTTGTTTGTCCATCAGACGATTCCTGCGATAGCGGTAGGGTCACCTGTGATTATCAAACCTGCTTCTACCACGCCGTTGAGTTGTCTGATGATGCAGGATATCTATGACGTAGCGGGGTTGCCTGCAGGATGGTGTACTACGATGGTTTGTGATCGTGAGGTTGCTGAACAGCTTGTGACGAGTCCAAAGGTGAATTTCTTTTCCTTTATCGGGTCAGCAAAAGTTGGTTGGGGCTTGCGCGCTCGGTTGGCACCAGGGACACGTTGTGCTCTGGAGCATGGTGGAGTAGCACCCGTGATTGTAGAGCCTGATACGGATATTAAATCCATGATAACGGGCCTTACCAAAGGCAGTTTCTACCATGCGGGTCAGGTCTGTGTATCTGTTCAGCGCGTGTTTGTCCATGAGTCTATTATGGATGAGGTGGTCAACGAGATGGATACGCTTGCTAGAAGCTTGAAAATAGGAGACCCTGTGTCTGAGGAGACCGAAGTGGGGCCGTTGATTAAGCCTGAGGAAGTCGATCGTGTACACGAATGGGTCACGGAGGCCAAAAATGCGGGTGCAAAAGTAATCTGTGGTGGTGAGAAGATATCAGATACCTGCTATGCACCGACTATTTTGCTCAACCCTCCAGAGGACATAAGAGTTTCTACGGACGAAGTGTTTGGGCCTGTAGTATGTTTTTACAGTTATTCGAACCGAGATGAGGCCATTGCTAGAGCCAATTCGCTCGATTATGCTTTTCAGGCATCGGTATATACTCAACATATCGATGTGGCATTAGATACAGTAAAGAAACTGAATGCAACCGCAGTGATGGTCAACGATCACACGGCATTTCGGGTAGATTGGATGCCTTTCGGGGGACGAGACAAGTCAGGGCTGGGGATAGGTAGCATACCACACTCCATGCATGACATGACTCGTGAAAAGCTAATGGTGATTAAAAGTGATGTACTATAATCTTTGGAAACTACCTAATCTGATACAGGATGAAACAGACCTTACTCATGATGTTACTATTGGTTTCTGTACTTTCCTTGGTAGCACAAGAGGATAATGTTCCAGAGCCTAACCTTCGGTATGGAGAGAAGGGGTGGGAGCTGAGCTATGGAGAAAACTACCTCATGACGCTGGAGTGGAGACTGCAGTTTCGTTTTGCGGGGATATCGGGACAGCAGACAGATTTTTATGTCCAAGATGAAGACAATGTTAACAGCACGTTTGCATTGCAGCGGGCCCGTTTGAAAGTAGGAGGGCATGTCTATCAACCTTACTTGAAGTATTATTTAGAGTACGACTTTCCCTCTAATAATCTCATGAACTGGGTGATGACGATAGATAAGTACAAGGGGCTACAGGTCAAAATAGGTCAGTGGAAAATAAATTACAATACGGAACGATACGTGTCTTCAGGTAAACAGCAGTTTGTGGATCGTTCGATTGCCAACCGCTATTTTACATTCGATAGACAGATCGGTGCGATGATTCAGGGAGAGTTATTCGATGGACAGATTGGTTCGAGCATGTATCACGTCGGGGTGTTTAACGGTACGGGTCGGGGAGCAGTCAACGAGAGCAACGATTACCTCTGGCTAGCACGTTATCAATGGAATTTTTCTAGGACACAGGCCAAGATGTCTTTTGGTGATTTGGAGCGGTCACAGGTGTCAAAGGGTTTTTTGGCAGTGTCTGCAGCAACCAATCAAAGCGCCTATACGAGCTTTTCCAGTTCTGGAGGTGGTGAGTTGCCTGGGTTTTCGCCGGGACTGTCTCGACAGTATCAGATCAATCAACTGGGTGTAGAACTGATGTACAAGTACAAGGGGTTTTCGCTGATGAACGAGAATCACATTAAGACTATCGATGATCAGGTCAATGGAGTACAGACGGATTTGTACGGAGGTTATCTGATGGCAGGGTATTTTTTGAGTGAGTTGATCTCGTTTGTACCTGAGCCGCTCGAACTGATCGCACGGTATTCAATGGTGAGTTATAGTGACGCCTGGGAAGAAAAAACGACTGAATTGACTCTGGGGTGCAATTGGTTTTTTTCGGGACATAGAAACAAGCTGACCTTTGATTTTTCGTTCCTGAACAATGTTGATTTCAATCCTAACTATGATGGACTCAGAGCTAGAGTACAATGGGATGTGTCTTTCTAGTTAGGCAGCTTCTCTTCGAAAAAATTGCGAAGCACTAGCTTCTGTTTTAATATCGCAAATCAATAGATAAGTAGAATCATGAGTGAACAAAAACTAACACACGTATTTTCGCATAGCGTATTATTTTGGTTAAAAGACCCAGAAAATCAAGAGGTCAGAACACAATTTGAGACGGAGGCCAAAAAACTAATTGCATCTTCTGAATATGCACATTTCGGGCACTTCGGTACACCAGTAGGAACAGACCGTCCAGTCGTGGACAATTCTTACACTTACTCGATGATCGTGACTTTTGAATCCAAAGAGGATCATGACAAGTATCAGGTAGAACCTGCTCACCTGCATTTTATCGATCAATGTAAGGTGCTCTGGACGAAGGTGCAGATCTACGATGCGATTAGTCTGTAGATGCACGTATTTGATAAGAAATTATCGGAAGTAAAGCCTTGGGCAATATTGTGGTTACTAGCGGCTGTGTTTGGAAATCCCGTGTATAATGTGCTAGCCTATATGATTTGTGATGGTTTAGGTTACTCGGCGGAGGTCAGTACCAATGTGACCCAGGTTAGTACAGGGCTTTACATCGTGATATTGCTGATGATATTTGGTGTGCGTTATGTTGTGTACCGCATCGTCTATGTCGTTCGGTTCAAAGAGCAAATGACGACTCTATTTTTCATAGAAGCCTTCGCTGAGCGACATAAGTTTCAGCTCATCAGTTTGGTTACCTTCTTTATGTGGATGGGCGAAGTGGAAGGGAATGTTGCAGGGTTTTTCTATTTTCCGATCACGCTGGGATTGACTTTGACGGTGACTACTGTTACGATCAATCGACTCTTTAGAATGAGTAAATATCTGGCAAAAAATATCTAACGGAAGAGGTCATCAATTTTGTTGACAGGCTTGGTCAAGAACTTGGGTTCAGCAAAACGCATTCCGATGTATATTTTGAAATTATTGATGTTGCGTTGGACATAACTGTCTTCTTCTTTGAGGATCCCTGTGTAAGTGGTAAAAGCGGATATACCTGCAATATATTTTTTGCCATTGTAGCCTAACGCTACTTTTAGTGCTAAAAAATCATCGAGTGTTGTTTTGTTATACCCCTTTCGTAGGTCGGTAGCATGTGCTTTTTCTACCTCAGCGCCCAATCCTAGTGTAAGCGTAGAGGTTAGGAACATGTGTTTTAAAAAGACAAGGCTATACCCATAGCCGCCAGAGATCCCCATTGTGTAAAAATCAGAGTGTCTGAGGTCGTGACTGTAATCTTGGCCTACGAGTCTACTGGGTACAACTGTCGAGTCAGCGGAAAGAGAAAAGTAATTGAAATAGCCTCCTGTGACCCAGGATCCTGCATTTTTGATTTGTCGTTCGGTTTGGGTAAAGGCCGCTTTGTATGAAAATTTTTGATTGTTGAAAATGTATATTACCGCACCGCCCACGTTGACGCTATTGATGTCGGGGCGTTGTGGATAGTTGCGTGCGGAGTATCCAGGGATGTAGGTTTGGGGATTGCTGATATAAAATCCTTTGTAGTTCTGATAGACTAAGTCAAAGACATACTTTCGTAGAAAGAGATTGGACTGGATGCCAATACCGCTAGTTTTTCCATAGCGTTCTTCATCTTTGCTCAAAAATGGTAAGTTGAAAGCAAAGTTGAATAGGACACGATCTATGCTGAAAGCAAAGCCCATTTTTATGCTCTGGTTGGGTTTGTACTTGATGGACGCACCGGTCGAATCATCATGGAGTAGCATGTATGCTGGCTGGAGAGTTGTGACCCATCTGAGAGAGACTTGGTCAAAGTGATCCGTGATATAGTCAGGATTGTAGTTAAGCGCCGTAGTACTGCTGTCTTCTGCTGTTGATTGTCCCCACCCGATACACGGCACAAGGAGTAAGGGAAGCCATGCGATTAGCCGCCTCATATCATGTATGTTGATGAGTTGAATCAAAGTCGGCACCTGATTATAGATATTGGGTCACGTCGACTACTTGCATCCCTGCAGTTTCGGCAGCTACCATGCCCGGTTTTCCATCTTCATATACTACACAATCTATGGGATCGATACCGATCAGTTCGGCGCATCGGAGAAAGGTCTCAGGGTGCGGTTTGAACTGACTCACATCGGTGGCTGTCACGACATGTTCGAAGTAGTCGCCTAGTCCGAACATCTTAAACATACGCGTGACGGTTTCCCTGTTGCTACCTGTACCTACAGCCATGGGGAGTTTGCCGTGGTAGGCGCGGATGATGTTCATCATAGGCTCGATTAGCGTGATCTCATGGAGGTTGATGTCTACGTATTCACGCTTGCGCCGTAGTGCTGCTTCCACATCGAAATCCGTAATGCCATTTTCCTCTCCGATCATGTGCATAGTGTCTCTCGTCGGGATGCCTCCGCGACTCAAGAAGACATCATGAGGATAGGTAATGTCCCAAGGTACCAGACTATGGTTGTAGGCTTTGAAGTGAAGGGGCATGGAGTCAATGATGGTTCCGTCGAGATCAAAAATGAGACCTTTTACTCCAGCAGGTACTGGGATAGTCACTGTTTGCATATATTATTTCTTTGGAACAAAAATAGAGCTTTGCAGCAGTTTACAGATCGATCTGTTATTTTATTGAGCATAAATGATGAATTTTATCTTTCAAAGTTTAGTTATATAGTCATGTTAATCCTCAAAATACCCGTTGCGTTTCCTGAAAGAGCAAAATTAGAAGCGCCTTTCAAAGAACTGTCCTTGGCATACCAAGTGGAGGAATCTCCTGGCCTTGTACAGCCCATGGCACTAAGCGGAAAAAAAAGCTATGATGGTCAAGCAGGAATAGATACCCTGATCGCAGAGATGCAAGACTACTATGGGGATGACTACAACTGTAGCTGCGCTCGATGATGGGAAGCTATAGATATGAGGAAGGGTTAGAATCGAAGCGTTTAAGAACGAGGTTTTTGACCATAGAGGATGTGAAGTTATGGTCTGGATTTTATCTCCGAGACGGGAATTCCAAATACCTTTTGAATCTAGGTGGTGATACACCCGAAGACAATGCAAGATTGGCAGTGGAGCGGCAGCTCAAGCGATATGCAGACAATACTTACGGTCTACAGGGCATAATCGAAAAAGAAACAGGTCACTTGATAGGGCAATGTGGGTTGCTGCAACAGTCAGTACATGGCAAGACTGAACTGGAGATTGGTTATCAGCTGTTCAATGATTACTGGGGCCAGGGCTATGCGACTGAAGCTGCTATGCTGTTCAGAGATTACGGATTTAGTCAACTAGGGGCTAATTCGATTATTTCTATTATCGCTACGGATAATGTACCGTCACAGCGTGTAGCTGAGCGTAACGGTATGCAACGTCAGGAGCAAATTCCATATATGGGTTTTGAGGTCTATATCTACCGCATCCAGCGAAAGGGTTGGGAGTTGCTGTAATAAACGAGCCCCACTCTGCACTAATGAGTCATGAGAACATTAGGAAATATTATTTGGTTCGTTTTTGGAGGTGTCTTTATCGCTATTGAGTATTTAGTGAGTAGTGTGGTTTTGATGGTGACGATAGTGGGAATACCCTTCGGGTTTCAGACTTTGAAAATGGCAGGGTTGGCACTCTGGCCCTTTGGTAGCGAAGTACGTGAGATACCGCAGGCTACTGGATGTCTATCTACACTGATGAATGTGATATGGTTTTTTATAGGTGGGATATGGATTTGCTTGAGTCATCTAGGTTTTGGGATTTTGTTCGCAATCACGATTATAGGACTTCCTTTTGCCAAACAGCATTTTAAACTGGCCGCTTTGGCGCTGACCCCTTTTGGTAGAGAGGTAGTTGATAGGCGTATATGAGTAACCTAGATTACTTCTTCCAATTTCACGTTATGGTGGATCAGACCGTGACGTTGGGGCAAAAACCAACATCTGTCTGATTCGGAATCAATCCGTATTTCTGGGGGAGAGGTAGTAGATCACTTCGTGATTCAAGATTCATTGTTCGAAATTCATGATTGTTTTTTGTGAATAGCCATCTCTTATAAGTCCTTGAGGTTTTTTTGAATAAAAATATCGAACCTGTCTACCGAGTTTATCCCCCAACTTTACAGACTGATCCCTGATCCGAGACTATTGGTCCACGATGTAGAGTGATTCTAAATAGATTGGGGAGAAACAAATAAAGTATGCACGCATACTTTATTTGTTTGAAATCTTCTGTACTTTAGATGGTATAAAAAAAGGGTTTCTGTTAAGAAACCCTTCTGTTAATGATGTGGTGATGAGTGGGCTCGAACCACCGACTCACGGATTTTCAGTCCGATGCTCTACCAACTGAGCTACATCACCGCGTTAACGAGGCACAAAAGTAGAAAAGTTTAGCAATGCTGCAAACGTTTTGGATAATATTTGACAAGAAAAAACAACAAATTTTATGACCCTGATATCTCAGATCATCTTTGTGATCGTCTTGGCTGTTCCGACCTATTTGATAGTCAAGAGAATACGACAGATTCGTGCCAATATCCTGCGAGGGAAGGCACTCGATAGAAATGATAACTCTTCCCAAAGATGGAAGACCATGTTGCTGATCGCCTTTGGTCAGAAGAAAATGTTCAAGAAACCCATTCCTGCTTTTTTGCACTTACTCATCTATGTGGGCTTTCTTGTGATCAATCTAGAGGTACTGGAGTTTGTGATTGATGGACTCCTCGGGACACATCGTGTCTTTGCGCCTTATTTGGGTTCGTTTTACAATGTAGCGATGAATTTTTTTGAATTTTTAGCTTTGGGTGTTTTGGTGAGTTGTGTGATTTTTTTGATCCGAAGAAATGTGGTCAAAGTACCGCGCTTCACTATGCCAGAGATGAAAGGTTGGCCTGCCATGGATGGCAATTTGATTCTGATCATTGAGATCACCTTGATGATGGCTATTCTCAAAATGAATGCTGCGGATCAAGTCCTGCAAGCCAGAGAAGTAGCTGGCTATCATGAGACGGGTAAGTTGTGGATTTCATCCGCACTCGTACCGATCATGGAGATGTTCGATACGAGTTTATTGATCTTGACCGAGCGTGGAGCATGGTGGTTTCATATTGTTGGGATTATGGCTTTCGCGCTGTATGTGACCTATTCGAAGCACCTTCATATCTTTTTGGCCTTCCCGAATACCTATTATTCTAATTTGAATCCTAAAGGGAAAATTAACAATATGGATGCGGTGACTACCGAGGTGAAATCGATGCTCGGGATGCCTGTAGAAGCACCTGCAGCGAGTCCTGATGAGATCGGGCGGTTTGGCGCGAAGGATGCGACCGACCTGAGTTGGAAGAGTTTGATGGAGTCCTATACCTGCACGGAGTGCGGACGCTGTACGTCAGAGTGCCCTGCAAACTTGACTGGAAAGACACTGTCCCCTCGCAAGATCATGATGGATACGCGAGACAGAATCGAAGAAATAGGCAAAGGTGAAGGAACTGAAAAAAGCCTGCTAGGTGACTACATCACCAAAGAAGAAATTAACGCCTGTACGAGCTGTAACGCCTGTACTGAGGCTTGCCCTATCAACATCGACCCGTTAGGGATCATCTTAGAGATGAAACGCTACGTCGCGATGGAGGAATCTGGCTCGCCTGCATCATGGAATGCCATGTTTGCTAATATAGAAACCAATTTTGCTCCATGGAAATTCGCGCCAAGCGACCGTTTCAACTGGGCAGATGATTTGAAAAACGACAAAAAATAAGACCATGAGTGATCAAACGATAAACGTGCCGACGGTAGCGGAGCTTCAAGCCAAGGGTGAAAGCCCAGAGATATTGTTTTGGGTAGGGTGTGCTGGATCCTTTGACGATAGGTACAAGCGTGTCACCGTTGCTTTTACCAAAATACTCCATCACCTCGGCGTGAACTATGCCGTGCTCGGCCCTGAGGAAAGTTGTACAGGAGACCCTGCCAGACGAGCAGGCAATGAGTTTCTGTTTCAGATGCAGGCCATGTCCAATATCCAGTTACTGGATATATACAACATCAAGAAAATTGTAACAGCTTGCCCGCATTGTTTCAATACCATCAAAAACGAATATCCTGATCTAGGAGGTAATTACGAAGTGGTACATCACACGACTTTCCTCCAAGGGATGCTCAACGAGGGCAAGCTTAAAATCACAGGAGGAGACTACAAAGGGCAGAAGATCACCTATCATGACTCGTGCTATCTCGGTCGTGCCAATGGCGTCTATGAAGCGCCACGTGAACTGCTACAGTCCCTAGATGCAGACCTGGTAGAGATGAAGAGATGCAAGACCAAAGGTCTATGCTGTGGAGCAGGTGGAGGGCAGATGTTCAAAGACGCAGAGAAAGGAGACAAGGAGATCAATATCGACCGTACCGAAGAGGCGATAGGTACAGGAGCTAAGGTGATTGCATCGGCGTGTCCTTTCTGCATGACAATGATGTCCGATGGTGTCAAAAACAAAGAGAAAGAAACCGAGATGCAGGTCAAAGATATCGCGGAGATTATAGAGGAGTCCATGGGTCAGTAAGTTGACTCGCCTAGCCCTGTGAGGGTTAACAGTATTTTTAGTAGCTTCGGGTCTATGGGTTCGAAGCTACTTTTATTTTGTATGGTGAGTATCTGCTATGTGTGTTCAGGGTTTGCACAGAACTTGGATGCGGTTTTGGAACTGCACAGAACTGCTGTGGGAGAGCAATCTCTGGCCGCTATGCGCTCGGTACAGGTAGAGATGATCGAGCGTGAAGGGGCTGCAACTCCACGAATCTACCATATCACCAAAAAGCGACCCAACAAAGTACGTAAAGAGACGGTATCAAAGGATCATCGCTTCGTCATGGTGTTTGATGGTGAGGAGGGACAAGTGCTGGAAAGTTGGAAGGAAGACTCGCTTCGGGAACTCACAGTCCAAGAACAGGCCTTGTTGGAGATAGAGTCTACGATTGGCTCGCCGCTACAGCTAGGTGAATTCGATGGACACGATTTGTTTTGGCTGGGGACAGAAACCATCGGGAGTCAAGAATTTGTAGTCATCAGGATGACTTTCTATGACAACTATTTCGTCGACTTCTATATCGATCGCGCAGATTACCTGCTGTACAAGTATGTCGTCTATGCAGACCTCAGTGCCAAGGTTGATTTTGAGTATTTCTACAAAGATTACAAGAAGCTCGGAGCTTTCGTTCTGCCCTACTCTTTTGAGAAACGCCGAAAAGGTGAGAATACCATCTACTATACGATCAAGGATATTGTATTCGGTGCAGGAGCCGCCGATACGCTATTCGTATTAGTCCGCTAGTGGTTCATAGCAATTGTATTCTTCGCCTCGTCATGCTCCGACGTAAGGGCGGGGTATCGTTGGATTTAAAAACAGAATAATACAATCCAAAAACAGATAAATCCTGAAATAGAATAGGGGCCAGTGGTGTCATACAGATTTATCCAATTCGTAAAGAAGATACCTTTTATATATGGGAGGCTTTGCTTAATATTAACGTGCAGCACGAGAGGAACTAATTGTATAATCTTATAACTTAATTAACTAATTATTATGGCCGATATTGATGTGACCATGACCGTAGATACGGTAAAACTAAGTGCGGGAGACTCTGTAGCAGATTGTTGTACTCTCTCTGATAACAATGGTGATCCTAGCGGGAGCGAAGATTTTGATATTCAAGGGGATACAGGTCAAACTGTTCAGTTTAGCATAGTAGCTGCTGACGGAACAACCCCTGTGAGTTTTAAAGAATTTAGATACGAAGGAGGAGATTCAGGCGTGTTTGACCCTATGCCATCTGCAGACGAGTGGACAGGTACTATTGCAGGAGTAAAAGGACAACAAGAGACTTATTACATTGATTTTTATGTTCCGAGTATTCAGACAGATTTTTATACTCTGGACCCTAGAGTTGATGTCAAGGGGCCTTAAGGTGAAAATTGTATTCGTTATACTTATAGCCTGTATTCTTACAGGCTTTTTTTCTTTTTCTGCCAATTGTCAATCTAGAGTCATAGCAGATAGTCTCATTCAGTTGTTGAATGAAAATGATCATTGGAATGATACGTTAAAGTGTCATCACTATAATGAGGTTTCGTTTTACGCTACCGACCCTGATGAACGGATATATTATGCTGAATTAGCTGTGGAAACAGCAAAGCGAATAAATTCAGATCGTCAACTAGCATTGGGAATGCGATATATAGGAATGGGTCATAGTAAAAAAGGCGATTTGTCTACTGCGATTGAGAAATACTTGATAGCCGCTAAGTGCTACGCAAATATTAAATTGGATTTAGGTGTGGCAGTAGTATATTTAGATTTGGCCGATGTTTATTCTATTCAAAATAACTTTACTACAGCAGACAAATATTATCAAAAGAGTATAAAAATATTTCGTCATAAAAATGACTCTATCCGATTAGCTAGTGCTTTATTAAATTTAGGGGAATTGTATAGGTTGAATAAAAAATTGGATTCGGCTATTCAATATTTTGAAGAGAGCATGATTGTTTTTGAAACAGTTGATTACCCTTCTAGAGTAGCCTATGCTAGGGGTAATATTGGGTTGGTTCAAGAAGTAAAAGGTCAATATATTGAAGCAGAAAGGAATTTAAAAGGAGCTATTTTCATACTATCTGAATTTGAAGATTATGATCCAATCTCTACCTATCAGCTTGCTTTATCTCGAATAGAAGCTTCTAGAGGAAGCGAACGAATCGCTTTGAGTTATGCAGATAGTGCATTAGCTATTGGTTTAAATGAAGGCTTGAAGGAACAAATTCGAGACGCCAGTCTTCAGCTTTCGGAGCTATACAGCAGCCAAAGCAATTTTAAAAAAGCACATTATTTTCAAAGTCAGTACATCACCTATCGTGATAGCATCAACAACGAAGAAACGGTGCGTAAGATGGCAGACCTTCGTACGGAGTTTGAGGTGGGGCTGAAACAAGCCGAAGTAGATCTTAAACAAAAAGAAGTTGACCTCCTGCAAAAGGAAGCCTATATCAGCAGGGTGTTGCTCGCTGCGGGTGGGGTGTTTGTTATATTGCTGCTGGTGGTAGTGGTGGTGCTGTGGCAGCTCTACCACATGAAAGTACGTGCCGCGAATGTTGTTAGGCGTAAGCGACAAGTGATAGAAGGGCAGCACAGACGAGTCCTTCAGCTGAATGCCACCAAGGATAGGTTTTTCTCTATTATTTCACATGACCTACGCGGACCAATCTCCAATTTTAGTGGTGTGGCGGGGTTGATTCAGTTGTATATAGAGGACGGAGATTATGTGGAGTTGAAACGCATCGGTCGCATTTTGGAGAATTCTTCTCACGAGCTATCCACGCTACTAGACAATCTGCTAGACTGGGCGATGAACCAGCAGGGGGTGTTCCCGTATGATCCTGAGGAGGTTAGTGCCGAGGAGATTTGTAACCCAACTTTGCGTGTACTGAGCAACTCTGCCAATGCTAAAAATATCACGATGACGGAGGAGGTGCACTCCGAGTACATGGTGTACGTGGATGTGAATAGCGCGACCACCACCATTAGAAACCTCGTCAGCAATGCCCTAAAATTCACCCCAGAAGGTGGGACGGTTACGTTGACAGTAGAGCGAGAGGGAGACTATGCGGTATTCGTCGTAGAAGACAATGGAATCGGGATACCAGAAGACAAGATGAAGAACCTCTTTGGTTTTGATGGTGAGCGCAAGCGCTGGGGGACTGATGGAGAAAAGGGAGTTGGCCTAGGGCTCAACCTGGTCCGTGAGTTCGTAGAACTCAACAAAGGAAAAGTCACTGTGACCAGCAAGGAATCCCAAGGATCATGCTTTCGGGTGTACTTCCCGCTGTTTGTGGAAGAGTGATCTGATGTGTTTTAGGACTCCTTGATCTAAGTTCGATTTTAAATAGCAGTTTCTTCCTATGTTCACAGGTCAGTAGTCCTTTATATTTGACCGATCTTAGATTCTTAAAAAAAGCGTTATTACCTCTTTTCTCATTAATAGATATTGCACTTGGTGTTAACAAAATCGGTTCTCACCGATGGGGATAGCCCTGTCAAAGCAGGGCTATGACGGTGTGATTGAAGCCTATTCTTTCTCTAAGATTGCTTGATGAAGCTTAAGGACTTGTGGGATAAGTAGGGATTTTTCGTCATTGGTGAGAGTGAAATCGGCGATTTGATTGCGCTCCTCGTCGGAGAGCTGCTTGTCTATGATACCTTGAATTTCCGTCTCGCTTCGAAAAGTGTCTCGGGTTTTGATGCGTTGGATGCGGAGGGTGATGGGAGCCGATACATTAACGACTACATCACAGGCTTGGTGAGATCCTGATTCGATCAGAATGGCAGCTTCTTTGATTACATAGGGGCTGGACTGTTCCTTGACCCACTGTTTGAAGTGTTTGGCTAGCGCTGGATGAACGATGCTGTTGAGTTGCTCTACTTTATTGCCATCTGAAAAAACCTGCTGCGCCATATAGTCACGGTTGAGTTGGTCGTTTAGATAGGCTTCTGTGCCGAATGTGGTTATAATCTGTTGCTTTACAGTATCTTCATGCATGAGTGCTTTCGCGTGGCTGTCCGCATCGTATATGGGGATGTTGAGGATTTGGAATATCCGACAAACAGTACTTTTGCCTGATCCTATTCCTCCGGTGATGCCTACGATTTTCATCTGAAGGATGCTGGAGGGAACTCTACGCTTAATTTGTCTAGTGCCAGTACGATATCTAGTGCTTTGTCGTGGGCATACATGAGTATGGGGGTAATGGTTGAATCACGATCATTCATCATCGTATAGTCTACGGTGACGCTAAAGTCCGATTCACTTACTTCGTCTTCGAAGTTTTCGTTGATCGTATAGTAGATTTTGATATCAGATTGACTGGCCACCGCAGAGGAGTCTTCAGGAAAATGCAGGAACTCAATGGGGATGGTGATGTCTTTGTAGAGGAAGCGTGCCACGTCGAATTTGACATTGGTTTCCTTCTGTGTAGACTTTACAATTTTGTCGAGTTGGTAGCCTAGTTCTTCGTCAAAGTTGCTGTCAATATTTTTGTCCGTGAATCGTATCAAGACTGACTGATCGAGACTGTCCATGTAGGACTTGGGGCCAGAGAAGGTTGCAGAGTCGTTGGCTATTCGAATGCGGGAGGTTAGACGATAGCTGTCCTTGAGTGGGATATTGATGCTATCTACTTGTATGGCTAATTTTTTGGTAACTTTCTCTTGGATGTTGAAAAATAAGGTGTCCGTCACGACATAGGTGAGTTTGAGTCCGTCGAGCTGTTCAGAGATCATCGGTACTAAACTAGAACGGGTCAGAAAACGGATTTCTGTAGGATTGTCCAAGGGGACAAGTATAGGGGTGGCGTTGATACGGAGTGTTTTGCGCAGGAGGTTCCATCCACCACTGGTCACGACTATTTTTACGTTTTTGACGAGAGGATCTACTACGACGACACTGTCTTGGTTGAACTCGTACGCAATGGGATAGTCCAGCCTAGTGCTGTAGCTTTTGTTCATGGCGTTAAAAAACCAGAAGGTAGTCGCTCCCAAGATTGAGAGTAAGACTACCTTCCAGTTTTCTTTTAGTCCAGGTGCAAAAAACCTAAATAAGCTCATTTACATGAATTATTTTTCGTTGGCTTTTTTGCTTAGCTCCATGGATAGCGAAGATTTTTCGATGACGATTTTAGTTCCTCTATCGATATCTAATGTCACAGTCGTATCAGTTACTTCTACGATTTTGCCATGTATACCACCGATAGTGATCGCTTGGTCACCTTTTTTTACCTCTTGGGTAAATTTCTTCTGATCCTTCTGCTTTTTTTGCTGGGGACGGATGAAAAAGATGAAGAACACCACAGCCATAACGCCGAGCATGATGAAGCTAGAATAGCCACCTTCTCCACCTATTTGCAATAATATTTGATTGAACATCTAAAAGTATCTTATGAATGTTTGAATTAGCTATCGGTCGGCGCAGGCGTCACGTCAGCTTTGATTTTGATTCTTGTTTGTGTAGGGAACGTGTTCGCAGTGATGGTAACTGTTTTGTTCTGGATACCCGGCTTTTTACGGCTATTGAATTTCACTTTGATCACTCCTTTTTCGCCGATTCCGATTGGCTCTTTTGGCCACTCAGGTACAGTACATCCACATGATCCTTTGGCATCAGAGATGATCAATGGAGCATCTCCTGTGTTCTCGAACTCAAATACATGCTCTACTACGTCACCTTCGTTGATGTTACCAAAGTCATGGTTCTCTTCTGCGAAAGCGAATGTTGGTAATGGGCCATCAGGCTTTACTTCTGGAGCAGCAGTAGTTGCTGGCTGTGCAGTAGCAGTAGCTCTAGAGTTGGCAGTTCCTTGTCCTTCGAGTTCAGCAACTCTACCTTCTAGTCTAGCAACTCTGCTTTCTAGGTCAGCACTAGAACAACCTACGATAGCTAGTCCGAATACAGCGACCATAGCAGATAATAATGTTATGTTTCTCATTTTTTAAAAATTGTTTGATTAATACATATACTGATTGTGTATAGAGTAGTCGTATATACACTACGCTATAACGGTAGCAAATGTAACAAAGACACTGGATTGATAAATATGCACTTGCTGGTTTAACAAGTCGTTAACAATCTGTGCTGAATTATGCTACTTCTTCGCCTTTGATTTGGTTGATGAGCCCGTTGACATCATCCAATAGTTTTTCGGCCTTTTCTTTGGCGTCATCTACGATTTTTTGTCCTTCGGTTTTGGCATCATTGGCTGAGAGCTCTTTTCCATCAACGAAATCTTGAATGGCTTCATCAAGTTTTTTTCGGTACTTGTCTAGGCGATAAGTAAGCTTGTCTCTGGTGTTCTCTCCCTTGTCAGGAGCGTAGAGAATTCCGAATAAGGCACCAGCTGCTGCGCCAGTCAAAAATGCTAAGAATGAATTTGAATTTTTACTCATGGTTATTTATTGTCTAGGAGTCCACGTCCACTTTTCTTAATGCGTCCTTGCTTCTGTAAATCTACAGAAAGTACGTCAAGCAATCCATTTACAAACTGTTTACTTTTTGGGGTACTGTATTGTTTTGACAGTTCGATGTATTCGTTGATCGTAACCTTGACAGGGATGGATGGGAAATGTGTCATCTCTGATAGTGCCATTTCGAGAATGATACGGTCGGTGATGGCCACACGGTCAATTTCCCAGTTTTTAGATTTTTCTTTGATCAGCCCCTCTAGATCTGATTCATCGTCGATGGTCATGTCGTAGAGTTCTTTCAAGAAGGTGAGGTCCTCGTCCCAGTTTTTGGATAGTTCCATTAGTAGTGGTTCTGATCCAGTTTCGTCTATAGATTTGAGGGTTTTGAGTACCATGCTCTTTAGGATGGGTTTGTTCTCTTCCCAGCCTATATCTAATGCTTCGAAGTACTCATTGACTCGTTCGTTTTTGAAGATGATCGCCTTGTAGATCTTTAGACAGATCTCCTGATCGTCTTCGAACTTGGTAGGCGCCATGTTATCATACTCTTCATAAAACTCTTCAGGTTTCAAAAACTCCTTGTGCCATGACCGGATGAGGTCAGAGTCCCAGGCGATTTTCTTTTTGGATACTTCCACTTGAAACTCTTCACAGTTTTTGAGTGATTTGATTAGCGTGTTTTTGGCGAAGTTGTTATGCTCTATTCCTTTTTTGGATTTCTGCGCGCTAATTAGCTCTTCTATTTCTACGATGAGGTAGAGGAGCTTGATATAGTCGTCGTAGATAGTCGATAGGTCAGAGATCATTCTTTTGCGAAAGTGCTGTTTGTTTTCCTCCTGCTTGTTTTGCCACTCTCTTAGAAAGAATTTGGCTTCTTTGATGATTTCTGGCTTGATCCCTTCTTCTAGGCTATCTATGCCTGACTCGTGTATCTGATCGTATGTTTTAGCCACCACCTCTCTGTCCTTAGCAAGCCCTTCTTTGTCTTGGACTTCCATGGAGTTGAGATCGGGCAAAAACTGATCTTGCGCTTTTTTCTTGCAGATGTTGTAGTCTGCTTCTTTGGTTGTATGGTATGCAAATATCGATTGCATTCCCTTGATACGTAAAGAACGTCTATTGAGCATTGTATCCTATCCTCTGTTTAATTGATTTATAAAGGCAATTTAATATTACCTATTGATTTAATTCTTTCTTCTGCGATTTTGATTGCTGCTTCGTGTGGTGTTTTTCCTGATTGTTGACTCAGGTCAAATACTCGACACGTCGTATCATAGATGAGTTCGGTCTGCTTCATGACGCGTTCTCGGCTATGGTTGCCAGCATATTCGTAGTATACGTTGGTAATCCCCCCTCCGTTGATTAAAAAGTCTGGGGCATACAAAATGCCTCTTTCGAGCAATTGGGTGCCATGTTTTAACTCATCGAGTAGCTGGTTGTTGGCTGCCCCTGCTACGATATCGCACTGTAGTTGGCTGATAGTCGTGTCGTTGAGTGTGCCACCGAGTGCACAGGGGGCGTAGATATCTACGTTGGCATGAGCTACTTCATCAGCAGGTATGATGTCTACGACGAATCTATCGGTGATTTTTTTTATTTTATCTTCGAATATATCGGAGACCGAAACTTTAGCCCCTTCTTTGGTGAGATAGTCTATCAGGTGTGTACCGACATTCCCAGTTCCCTGAACGAGGACTTTTTTGCCACTGAGATCGTCCGAGCCGTAGGCTTTTTTGGCAGCCGCTTTCATACCCATATATACACCATAGGCAGTGTATGGAGATGGATCACCTGCTCCTCCCATGAACTCAGGTAGGCCAGTGACGTAGGGTGTTTCCATTCGGATGTATTCCATATCACGAGTCGTCATGTTGACATCTTCTGCGGTGTAGTACTTGCCCGCGACACTGTGTACGAACTTGCCAAAGCGACGCATCAGTGCTTCATTTTTGATTTTGCTAGCATCACCGATGATGACGGCTTTCCCGCCTCCAATATTCAACCCTGCGATAGCGTTTTTGAGTGTCATGCCACGAGAGAGTCTCAACGCATCAGTCATGGCCTCTTGTTCACTGGCGTAGTTCCACATCCGTGTACCGCCCATGGCAGGCCCTAGTACGGTATTGTGTATCGCAATGATGGCTTTCAATCCCGTCTCTTTGTCATGGCAGAGTACGACCTGCTCATGATTCATGTCTTCTATTTCAGAAAATAGGGAGACCACTTTCTCGTTCATTGTTTCTGTTAGTTCTATCATTTTTGGTGTCGAATTTTTATGGGTTAAAAATTACGGACGCAAATTTAGACGTTTTTTGATCACAATCTGCGTGGGAAAATGGTATTAATGTTATGCTTTTGTTTTGACTTAAGATAAGCAGTCAACTTTCCAAAAACAATGCCGTTTGAGTTGTAATATTGCATTTTGGACAAAAACGTTTTCAGTCTGCTGAATGAAGGAGCTCGCACATATCAATAAATACCTGTTTAAATATAAGTATCATCTGCTATTGGGGACGGTTTTTATCATCATCGCCAATTTGTTCGGCGTGGTGCCTGCGGTGATCGTTCGTCATTCCTTTGACCTTATTCAGGAGAGCTTTCAGGTATATAATTTGTTTGATGGTATCTCATTGCAAAGCGATACTTATGACGCCTTTGTTTGGAGTATTTTTGTTTTTGCGGCGATTATATTGTCTTCAGCTCTGTTGAGAGGGGTATTCATGTTTTTTATGCGTCAGACAATCATCGTAATGTCTAGACTGATAGAGTATGATCTCAAAAATGAAATATACGAACACTACCAAACTTTGCCGCTGAGTTTCTATCGTAAGAATAACACTGGAGACCTGATGAACAGAATCTCCGAGGATGTTAGTAAAGTTCGAATGTATGTAGGGCCAGCCATCATGTATGGTATCAACCTCGCGGCGATGTTCGTGATTGTGATTCCTTTCATGCTCTCGATCAATGTGGAGCTCACATTGTATTCTCTGATTCCGCTGCCTTTTCTGTCCTTTAGTATTTACTACGTCAACAATATCATCAATCGCCGATCAGAGCAAATCCAAAGAAGTCAATCTAACCTTTCGACTTTCGTTCAAGAGGCATTTTCGGGTATCCGTGTGATTAAATCTTTCGTCAGAGAAAAGGACTATGATAAATCATTTACCGAGGCGAGTGATGATTACAAAACCAAGTCGCTCCGCTTGGCTTTTGTGCAGGCATTGTTTTTCCCGTTGATTATGAGTTTGATCGGGCTTAGCACGATATTGACGGTGTATATCGGGTCAGTAGGTGTACTGAGAGGCGAATTGTCTACGGGGAATATCGCGGAGTTCATCATCTATGTCAATATGCTGACCTGGCCGGTGACTTCACTGGGCTGGATTACGAGTATTATACAAAGCGCGGCTGCTTCTCAGAAGCGGGTCAATGAGTTTTTGAGTGTGAAAAATGATATCGTGTCAGAAAAAAATATTCGCCAAGACATTAAAGGAGAGCTGACTTTTGATAAAGTGAGCTTTACCTATCCAGATTCGGGTATCGAGGCGCTGAAGGATGTTTCCTTTCATGTAAAATCTGGGGATTCTATTGCCATCATCGGTACGACAGGCTCAGGCAAAAGCACCATAGCAAACCTGATCTGTCGAATGTATGATACCACGTCTGGAGGAGTGTCTCTGGATGGAGTGCCTATTAAGGATTTTGATTTGAAGTCTGTGAGGGGAGCGATAGGCTATGTGCCTCAGGACGTGTTTTTGTTTTCGGAGAGTATCCGTGACAACATCGCTTTTGGGAATGGACAGATGACTGATGCGCAAATCAAAGCAGCTGCCGACAATGCAGATTTGACTGAGAATATTGCCAAATTTCCAGAGGGGATGGCGACAGTCTTGGGTGAGCGAGGGATTACGCTATCAGGAGGACAAAAGCAACGGGTATCCATCGCCAGGGCTGTAGCTCGATCTCCGAAGATACTGATTTTGGATGACTGCCTTTCTGCGGTAGATACCAAAACGGAAAATAGTATTTTGAATAGTATGAAAAGAATCATGGTGGACAAAACGACGGTGATCATATCACACCGTGTTTCCAGTGCACAGTTGGCGGATAATATCATCGTTTTGGATGGAGGAACGATCCGCGAACAAGGCAGTCATCAGACACTGATCTCCCAAAAAGGTATCTACAAAAGCCTCTACGAGAAGCAAATCCAAGGCGAAGAAACTGTCTCATAAGACTCCTGTAAATGTTAAAAATGGTTTTTAACACTTTGTAATACATTGATATTCAGAACTTTTGTGTTTCTGTTTCTTTTCAAGACCTAATTAGGGGCAACCAAAAAAATATTTAAGACATTCCCTTTCTGAACATAAACAATGCTTCGGATGAAAAAGGGGATGAGTAGATGCGCAGTAGTCAAACCTGCGTTATTTGGCGTGGCGATTTTGGCTACTGTACTGGTGTCATGCACGGACAGTGAAACAGAGATAGGTTCAGATTTTTTTGATGATGTTTCGTTCGAGGTACTCTCATGGGATACACTGACGCTCAAAATGTCCACCGTACAGTTGGATAGTATTGTAACCAGTGATGCGGCTAGATTGCTAGTGGGGATCGCTGATCATGACCAGGCTGGCCGCTTGACCGCAGAGACATATTTCCAGGTTGGGAACGAGACCTATACCAACTTCCCATCAGGGGCAGATTTTTCCTTTACACATGCTAGTTTGATTCTGCATTATGACGGTTATTCTTTCGGGGATACCACGCAGTATATGGAGATAGAAGTACATGAACTAGCCGAAGATTTGGAATTAGATGATGACGATCAGTTGTACAATTTTTCATCTTTTACAATTAAAACGGAATCAGAGAATACACCATTCTTACTAGGAACACATACTTTCAGACCAGAGCCCTACACAGGCGACTCGATCGAAATAGATCTAGACCTGACCCGTGGACATGAGTTGTTTGATTTTCTGGGAGAGGACGAAGTGTTGATCGATGACTTTAAAGAAATTTTTAAAGGAGTTCATATTTCCCCGAGTACTGAGGGATGCATACTGGGTTTTGGTCTGTCTGCTGAGTTGCGTTTGTATTATAACGACTATGCGGATGAAGACCCAGAAGAACAATACCTAGGGTTTGAACTGGGGACAAGTGATTATTATTTTAATCACTTGTCAGCGGATCGTTCTGCAACCACTTTGGCTTCATTGAGCGGAGAGGAAATCTCTTCGGATGATGCTGGAGACCGGGTTTTTGTCCAATCTGGGTTGGGGTTAGCTATCCGAATTGACATCCCTTATATCAGAGATATATTGGCCAGAGATGATGAGTTGCTTATCAATAATGTAGAGCTGGAGTTAGCTGTAGGGAATGAACTGCCAGAAGAATTGTCCATGCTTCAAAACCTCGCCATCAATCGTGTGGATGATCACATGGATCTGCTTAGAAGTTATGAGATGCCAATTAGTCTGGACGTGAACTCAGAGTATGGCTATGACAGAAAATACACGCTGGATATCACCGATTTTATAGAAGAACAAATTGCCAACAATGTTGAGCTGAATGAAGACGGATTACTGCTCCGGTTCGAAGACGAGTCATTTAGGAGTTCGGTCGATCACCTGATACTTTGGGATCAACATGGAGGGGATGAAAATAGCAAAATCAAGTTAAACGTAATTAGAATCAAACAATGAAAAGGAAATTAGAGATAGGGATGCTGGCACTGTTGCTAGGGCTGATTGCATCTTGTACTACGGATACAGACGATACAGTAGAGGATGGTAACTGGGTCAAGCGATCGTCCTTCGATGGTGTCGGGCGATCAGGCGCAGTATCCTTTGTGATAGGAGACAAAGCTTTTGTGGGATTGGGATTCGATGGAGATGACTACCTCACGGATTTTTGGACTTATGATGCAGAGAAGAATTTTTGGCAAAGGGTTAGTGACTTCCCAGGGCTTGGTCGATCGGGAGCAGTCGCTTTTAGCATCGGAGACAAAGGTTATGTCGGTACAGGCTACAATGATGACGAAATAGATGAGGAGCTTGGTGATTTTTGGGAGTATGATAGCGGCAAGGATACGTGGGCTCAGGTGTCTGATTTTGCAGGGCCAGCACGGTATCAAGCTGTTGGTTTTGCAGCGGGAGGCTATGGCTATGTCGGTACGGGTTATGATGGAGGACATTTGAAAGATTTTTGGCGATACAATGCTGAGAACGATGAGTGGGTACAGGTAGTGAGCCTGAAAGGAGAGAAACGTCGAAGTGCAGTGTCCTTTGTGATAGATGGCTATGGCTATGTGTGTACAGGTTCTAACAATGGGCTATATGAATCTGATTTTTGGGAGTTCGATCCGTTATCAGACGATTGGGCTCAGTTGACGGATATCGATGAAGATGATGACTATGATGATATTCTTAGAGAAAGTGCAGTAGCCTTTGTTCAAGGTGGAAAGGCGTATATCACCGTAGGCTCTTTGGGTTCTAACGTGAATACTACATGGGAGTATACACCAGGTTCTGATGTATGGGAGGAAAAAACCGCTTTCGAGGGGTCTGGTAGATCTGGTGCTGTAGGTTTCACTATCAACGGCAGATCCTATGTAGCACTTGGCCAGAGCGGCTCATATAGATATGATGATATATGGGAGTTTGAGCCTAATGAGACCTATGACGAGGATGATTGATCATAGTAGAGGTATTACTTATTGCATTCGAGGTGTGTTGGGGGGGATTCTCCTATTTCTATCCAGCCAAGTATGGGGGCAAAACGGAGCTGGTTCTGTTTATTCCATATTTGGTGTGGGGGAGTTGACTCCAGCATCCTCTGTGCAGTCTCGTGGTATGGGTTTTGCATCCATAGGACTTTCATCCCCATACTATCTCAATACCGTGAACCCTGCCGCCAATGATCTGGTGGGCAACTATTTTAATCATATAGGGAATGTCGGATTTTACTATGCCGCTACTCAGTATGAATCAGGAGATGCTACGGAGAGTGCAGGGCATGGAGGATTGTCTAGTTTGAGTTTTTGGTTCAAAATCAATGAGCGATGGAATAGTATGGTGGGTTTGAACCCCTACAGCAATGTAGGGTACAATATCAATGAGACCGATGTGAATTCGTTTCAGGAGGGAACCTATGATGTCCTCTACAAAGGGAGTGGAGGACTCAATGAATTCTATTTTTCTAATGGAGTGTTGCTGTTTAAGAACCTTTCAGTAGGGATAAAGCTGGCATTTATATTTGGGAACATCGATCAGACCGAATACGTGACCAGTGATCAGAATATACAGCAGTTCTATATCCAAAATTCGGTTAATATCAAGGATGTATACGCAGAGTATAGTTTGAACTACCGGTTTCAAAGAGAGAAATATTACATCAATCTCGGCGCGGTGTATAAGCAAGCTAATTTGATGTCAGGCTCTACCCTGTCTCAGATTAGTGCGACGGATTTGAGTGATGGTACATCAGATGTGATTTTGGAGGAGGAGCTATATACTGATGACTACATGCTCCCACAGAAATTTGGCCTTGGGTTGTCGCTTAATACGGACAAACTCGTTTTGGCGGCAGATGTGGAATATAACCAGTGGAGTCAGGTCAGGTTGGACGGCTATGATAGTGATCTCAATGATACTTGGCGATATGCTGTAGGGATGGAAGTGACACCTGATCGATCTTCCTATAATTATATGTCTCGTATGAGTTATCGAGTAGGAGGTTACTATGAAAACTCTTATTTGACGATAGAGGGGGTGAGTTTTGGGAAAGTGGGCGTGACGGGAGGAGTTAGTATGCCTTTGCGGAGTGGTAGTGTGGTTAACATTGCATACTTACGCAAGTTTAATGGTACTAGAGAAAACAACCTGATCTATGAGTCAACGCATGAGGTGTCCGTCAATTTTAGTCTGCGCAACAAGTGGTTCAAGAAAAGACAGTATCAGTAATAATTATTTAGCAAATCGCTCTACCAATACAGAGTTGTCTGTGTAGTACACTTCTAAGCTTAAGTCTTGTAGACTGTCCTGTTGCAGCGCAGCATAGTCTACAAGTGCTTGTTTGACCTTGTCGGTGTTGGGCATGACGAGCGGATGCATGGTGAGCGCAGCTTTGTAGCTTCTAGCACTTGTGAGTGCGATGACTTGGAACTTACTAGGGATCGCAGTGATTTCATCGTCCAGCAGTACGCCGATAAATCGGTTGATCTCGTCCGATTCTAGTGTGTCAGATTCATAATCGATCATGCAGAGCTCTCCCTTTATTTTCTCGCTTTGGATCAGGTCACGCACTTCTTTGAAGATTTTACCTTCTTCGATATGCATGCGATGACCTTGGACATATTTGCCAGCGATGCTGTAAACATTATTGTTCGATTGTGCTAGTTGGATTTTGTCAAAACCGCCCAGTATAGCATATATGGAGATCAGTATCCCACCAATAAAGACGAGGGAAATGACCCAGTAGAGATATTTTTTGTTTACAGTTTTCAATGTTCTGACAACTATGTTGAGACCGCTAAATTAGCTAAGAATCCAATGGGAATGCTGTAGAGTTTAGAGTTTCTCTTCTTCTAGTAGCTTGTTGACTTTGGTGATGATGTGATCTAAATCTATCGCTTGCGAATGGACTTTGTCTAGGATGACTTGGAGATCTTCGGGAGTCATGTTGTTTTTTTGTGTCAGGTTGATAAGCCCTAGTAGGTTGGCTAGCGGTGCACGCACTTCATGCGAATTGGCAAAGGCATAGTCACGCAGTTTTTTGTTTTGCGTTTCTATTTTTTGAGTGCGTTCCTGAACCAAAACCTCCAGTGAACCATTCATGTGTTTCATTTCTGAATTGACTTTAGTGAGTTCTTCGGCCTGTGATGCGATTTGTTCTTTTTGCTGATTGATTTCAGAATTTAGAATCTGAAGTAGCTGAATTGTTTTAACTCTCCTGTTGTAGAAATAGTAGGAGAAACCCGCGACCACTACCGCAAAAATAAGGCAAGTAATGAGTGTCCATTGTATCGCATTTTGTCTTAGGATTTTAAGGTTTGAAGCCTCTAATTGTGTATCTCGTAGTTGATTCTCTTTGAGGAGGAGGAGGTTTTCTTGTTCGACTTTAGATATTTGATTTTGTGATTCTAATAGGGCGATGTATTCGACTTGCTCTTGATTAAAAAGACTGTCTTTCATAGAGATGTACCGTTGGGCATATTGATAAGTCCGCTCGCCATCCTCTAGCGTGCCGTATATTTGATATAGAAGTTCGTAAGCTTGGACGGCTTCTTTTAGTGCTCCTATTTGTTCAGCGATTGATAGCGCATTTTTGATGGACATGAGCGCCTCGTCAAATTGTTTTAGACCGAATTGACTTTGAGCCAATTCATGCCACGTCCTTGATGTTTCGAGTGGAGATTTAGTTTCTTTAAACGTTTTTTGAGCTTCTATGAGCAGTGGGATCGCATCAGAATAATGACCTCTTTTGTTTTGAGTTTTTCCCATAAGGGAGAGAATTACAGCCACATCTTTTTGAGCCTTGATTGTAGTAAAACCTTCGAGGGCTTGTTCGAAATAATGTTGGGCTTGATCATATTGTTGTTTTTCTAAATGTACCATACCAAGGTTTTCATAGGTATTGGCTTTTCCCCACCCGTCATTTTGTTCTAGGTCTAATTTTAGCGCAATGGCGAAATACTGTTCCGCTTCTTCGTAGTTTTTTAACAAAAGTTTGATCATCCCTAGGTTAGTATAGGATGAACCCAACGATTGGGGGTCTATTTTCTTTTTAATTTCTATCGATTTATAATAGTTGGTCATTGCGCTATCATACATGCCTACATGCTTGTAGAGGATCCCTAGGTTATTGTACACCATGGATTCTAATCTTTGGTTTTGACTCAATTTTGCAACCTGGATAGACTCTAGGTAGTGACTGAGTGCATGCGGGTACTGGCCGAGTCTTCTATATACACCGCCAATGTTGTTGTCTAACAGAGCCATTTCTGATGTTAAGCCGATCTGTTGGTAGATGCTCTTCGATTGTAGTAATAGTTCCAATGCTCGATTCGAATTTCCTTGGTTCTTGTATATGAGTCCCATTCTTCGATAACTCTCTGCTTCTCCTATTGCGTAATTAATTTGTTTGGCTATATGCAAAGCATGCTCCGCGTACCATAGTGCAGAATCAGTATCGTTACGATATGTGGCTTGAGCAAGGCCGTTTAGCCAGATGACCGTAGTAGAGTCCCCACTTATGTTTTTTAAGATGAGGTTTAGGCTGTCTGAGTTATTTGAAAAGGCACAGACACTGGATGTGATGACGCTGTACGATATCCAGGTTAGTAGGTATTTGAGCATAGAACCTCATGAGTTAGATTTTACTAGTCAGTCAAAATGATGCTTGCTACTAGACTATGGGTAATATGAGGTGGTGTTAAGTCTATTACTAGACAAGTTAGACAATATCAAGTAATAACTAAAAATATCAAATTATGAATAACCATATTTTGTTATTCATAATTTGATATGATTTGTGTTACGATTTTTTGATAGGTAAGAGTTTGAAAATGTAACCAGGCTGTTCGATTGCCACGTAGATATAGCCATCTGGCGCTACTTTGACATTGCGTATTCGTCCTATGTTATGGAGTAGGCGCTCTTCTTCTACCACTTTCTTTCCTTCGATTTTGCATAGATTTAGATATTTGAATCGCAAAGAAGCGGTCAGTAACTGTCCTTCCCATCCTGGGTATAGATCACTATCGACGAAATCCATGCCACATGGCGCAATAGAAGGTACCCAGTAGTGTACAGGTGATTGCATCCCCTGACGCGTGGTGTCACTGGTGAATATCGTACCGTCATAGTTGATGCCATACGACACTTCGGGCCAGCCGTAGTTTAGGCTAGCCTGGATGATGTTCAGCTCATCTCCACCACGTGGGCCGTGTTCGTGCTCCCAAAGGAGTCCATCCTGTGGGTTGAAAGCAATTCCTTGAGGATTGCGGTGGCCATAAGAATAGATACTAGGTACAGCAGTTGAGTCTCCAACAAATGGGTTGTTTTCTGGAATACTGCCATCGTCCAGAATCCGGTGGATTTTGCCACAGTGATTGTCTAGGTTTTGAGGATTGACGTCTCTGCTGCCCCTATCTCCCACGGAGAAGAATAAATATCCCGCGGCATCAAATTCGATGCGCGAGCCAAAGTGATAAGGTTTTTTGGAGTAGGGTGTTGCCACTATCAAGTCTTTCCCATCTGTCAGACTATCTCCAGCATATTTGTACCGAGCAATGGCTGTAGTGGCAAGGGTGTCGCTCCCCTCTATTTTGATTTTCGAATAGGAGATATATAAGATCTGATTAGCG
This sequence comes from Reichenbachiella agariperforans, assembly GCF_900142205.1. Classification (GTDB taxonomy): domain Bacteria; phylum Bacteroidota; class Bacteroidia; order Cytophagales; family Cyclobacteriaceae; genus Reichenbachiella; species Reichenbachiella agariperforans. The sequence continues at coordinate 13,843 of NZ_FRAA01000011.1, read as the reverse complement.
TCGAAATCAGGATGTAGTTCAATATCCATAAGTCCTCCCTGCCCGAACTGTTGGGTACTAGGTACGCCTTTGATCTTTGTTTTTTCTTGTTTCGCATTGATTCTAAGTAGCTCGCCTTTTACCTCTGTGACTAGGAGATCTCCATTTGGCAAGAATACCATCCCCCATGGAACTTCACCTCCACTATATATTGTATCAAGCTTGAGATCAAAATCTACAGTAGCAGGAAAGGTGTCAGATCGTACGGTCTCTTCTTCAAATTCATATTGTCCAGTATTTTCTATCCCCGTACGGATGTAAGCCACCAAGTCATTAATTTCTTCGTCTGTGAAAGCTGCTTCAAAAGTTGGCATCCCTAAATCGCTTAATCCATACTTGATGGTTTTGAATAGGCTATCTGGCGCATTGCCGTGTTTCCATTTTCTATCAGTGAAAGCTTCCATTTGTGCGCCGTGGCAGCCGCTACAGTTTGTGGTGAAGCGCTCTTTGGCTGCACTAAAGTCTCTTTCTGGGCTTTTGTTAGACTGACAAGCTACCAACCATGCGCCCAAACATAGTATAGTGCCCCATAGTATTGTTTTTTTCATGGGATAAAAGTAAAGAAAGCAGTGCGAAAGATGGTACGTTGTGTGAATTTGGGACAGGAGTAATAGGGAATTGGTCTACTTGTCTATGTTTTTCAAGAGTGCTTTTACAATCAAGGGATGTATCGGACGGATGAAGGTAAAGTAGATTTTGCCGAAGAAGTTATTGATTTCTACTTGTGTGGTGACACTTATGTTTTGTGAGGAGGTGTTTTGATTGGTTATTAGTACTCGGAAGTTAAGATGGCTGTCATCTTCGCCTAAGATAATTTGATGATTAGAAAGTGAGAAGACTTTAAATAGTCCAATGGATGAGCCTACTTTTAGCTCTTGTGTTAGGTTTGGTGCTTTAGCTGTTTTGAGCCCAAAGAAGCTAACGATCTGGTTTCTCAGTTTAAATAGCAGGATGACCCATTTGGGACCAGACCCAAAGATGGCCTTGGCGATGGTTGAAAGAGAATCAAAGTGGTTAGTGATCCTGAAAGTGTCGGAGTAATCTATACGATCTAGTGATGGGTTCATTTTTTTTTAGTGCAATTGTACTAATTAAAATTATATAGTGCAAGTGTACTATTTTGTATCTTTGATGAATGATCAATACAAAGGAGCGGATATTAGATACAGCCTTGGATATGTTCAATGAGTTGGGGATGTCGCAGGTAAGTCAGCGAATGATTACTGAATCAATGAAAATAAGCCCAGGAAATTTGACCTATCATTTTAAGAAAAAAGATGATATAGTGGTCGCACTCTACATGAGATTGGTGGATAGGTTTAGTGAATTGTTTGATCAGGTAGGTGTGGGAGAGGCATCTTTGCAGAAGATGTTTTTGCTATCCGAAGTGATGTATGATGTTATCTATTCGTACCGATTCTTTTTTGTGGATTTTGTTCAGCTGATGCGATTTGAAAAGATTGAACGGCATTATAGAGAGTTGCTTTTGATAAGAAAGGAACAATTTTCTATAGCAGTGGAAGCGTTGTGTCTGGAAGGAGTGTTGCGCAAAGAACAACTCTCGCAGGAGTATGATATGCTATTTGATCGCCTTAGATTGGTGACTGATTTTTTTCTCTTGACTTTGCCTCATCGTGTAGATGACTCTTTGTTGAAGCAGGATTTTTTGAGACAGATTAAATATACCATTTATCCATATTTATCACAGCGAGGTAGAGATGAGTTTCAAAAATGGATCTAAAACAACAAAGGCTACCGATGTGGTAGCCTTTGAGTGTGCACGCGGAAGGATTCGAACCCTCAACCCCCAGAGCCGAAATCTGGTATTCTATCCAGTTGAACTACGCATGCATTTTTTATATCAACAGTATGGTTCAGAAATTCTCTGCCTGTACCTGATTTAAAATACTTTTCTCTAGCCAGAGCTTCTTCTCTTGACTTTATTACCTCGTAATAGACAAGATCTAACGGTCTATAACCTTTTGTGGATCTTGTCTTTCCAGCATTGTGCTGTTTAATTCTAGACACTAAGTTCTGTGTTTGACCAATATAATGCCAATCACTTTTTTTACTTCTAAGAATGTAAACAAAAAACATTCTACAAATATAGCACACACAGGTAACAACTCGAACCCTCAACCCCCAGAGCCGAAATCTGGTATTCCCTGCCTGTCTGCAGACAGGTGTCCAGTTGAACTACGCATGCATTATTAGATAATAGTATTGAGCATCTAGTACTTAGACCAAAAGTCTCAATACTAGATGCTCAGTACTATTATATCAATTCCTTCACCTTAGCAGCAGCGTCTTTCAATACGATCGCTGAGTAGACTTTCAAGCCTGACTCTTCGATGATTTTGGCACCTTCTTCTGCGTTGGTTCCTTGTAGTCTTACAATGATCGGAATATTGATTTCTCCGATGTTTTTGTACGCTTCCACTACGCCGTTAGCTACTCTGTCACATCTCACGATACCACCGAAGATGTTGATCAAGATTGCCTTTACGTTTGGATCCTTCATGATGATACGGAAACCAGCTTCGACAGTTTGAGCGTTGGCTGACCCTCCTACATCGAGGAAGTTGGCAGGCTCTCCACCTGATAGTTTGATGATGTCCATAGTGGCCATCGCCAGTCCTGCACCGTTGACCATACAGCCTACGTTACCGTCTAGTTTGACGTAGTTGAGTCCTGATTGCGCGGCTTCTACTTCAGCAGGATCCTCTTCTGATAGATCTCTTAGCTCGGCTAGGTCTTTGTGTCTGAAGAGTGCGTTATCATCTAAATCTACTTTCGCATCTACAGCCAATATTTTGTTGTCAGATGTTTTCAACACAGGGTTGATTTCGAACATCGACGAGTCGGTACCGAGGTACGCTTTGTATAAAGAGAAGATGAATTTCACCATGCCTTTGAAAGCTTCGCCTTCTAGACCAAGTGCAAATGCTACTTTTCTAGCTTGGAAACCTTGTAGGCCAACAGCTGGATCGATCCATTCTTTGATTATTTTCTCTGGAGTATTTTCTGCTACCGTTTCGATATCCATACCGCCTTCAGTAGAGGCCATGATTACATTACATCCCTTGGCTCTGTCAAGAAGGATACTGAGATAAAATTCCTTCGGGTCAGATTCTCCTGGGTAGTATACATCTTGTGCGATCAAGACTTTGTTGACAGTTTTTCCTTCTGGCCCAGTTTGGTGTGTCACCAAAGTTCCGTTTAGGATATCTTTTGCTTTTGCAGGTACTTCGTCAAGGCTTTTTGCCAAAACTACTCCGTGAGAACCCGTTTCGTTTACGGTTCCTTTGCCTCTACCACCAGCGTGAATTTGCGCTTTGACCACATACCATTCCGTACCTGTCTTTGCGTTTAGTTCTTTGGCAGCTGCAGCAGCAGCTTCAGGAGTGTCAGCAACAATACCTTCTTGAATTGTTACACCGTATCCTTTTAATATTTCTTTAGATTGATATTCGTGAATGTTCATGTGCCTATAGTTTTTTGTTCCCTTTGGGATGCCTTCGGCGCGAATCTACTTCAATAGGATGGTATTTTCAAGAAACGAAATTCTAATATCCGATCTGAGCCCAAAAATCTCAACAACCATCAAGTAATGTGTGGCTCTCGGCGAGAAATATTGTGCATTGGCGAAAGCTTCATTATCTTTTCTCAAATTTTAGTTCCGACTTATTGATTTTATAAACCACACCCTTGCACTACAAAAAATTAAACATCCTACTGTTAGAAAGCTCTACCGAAGATGCCGAGCTCGCATTGTTTGAGCTAAATCGTGCAGGTTTAGAAAATGACTATTTGATTGTCAATAATCTAAAAGACTTCAAAGAGAAGCTATTTGATTTTTTGCCCCATGTGGTAATCTCGGACTATTATTTACCGACGTGTACGGCATTGGATGCTTATGAACTATTAGGGGATATTAATATACCTTTCATCATCATGTCAGGTGATGTGGGGGAGGAAAAGGCAGTCGAGGCACTTAAGTCTGGAGTGGCAGACTATGTCTCCAAGGCTCATATGTCTAGACTTCCGCTCGTAATCGAGCGTGCACTCAACGAGATGAAGGCGGGTCGTCATCGCAAAAGTGTCGAGCATGAGCTAGTACAGAGCAAGGAGCGACTAGAGCTGGCTTTGGAGGGGACTAATCTCGGCGTTTGGGATTTGGATTTCATGTCTAACACGATAGTGTATAATAAAAGGAGTCTCTCTATACTCGGATTGCCGCAGGAGGATGCGATCAAAGAGTTTGCTTACTTTCAGGGAGACGGTGTAGCAGCGCGTGATCACCTCAAAAGAGAGATGCAGGATCATATCGAGGGAAAGACGCCTATGTTTGATCAGGAATACCCAATCAAAAAGAGTGAATCAGGGGATCGGAAGTGGGTGTTGGTAAGGGGGAAAGTCATTCGCCGTGCTCCTGACGGTACACCGCTTCGCGCATCGGGTACGCTGCTGGATGTGACCGAAAAGAAAGAAAACGAAGAAAAACTAGCCAAGAACAAGGCAATATTAGAAAATGCGGAAGCGGTAGCGCAAATAGGTAGTTTTGAGTGGCAACCATTGTCTTCCCGCTTTATCTATTCGGATGGTTTTGCAGAGATATTTGAGATAGAAAAGGGGGATTATCGGCAGTCTATAGAGACACTATATAGGGAGAAGATGCATACTCAGGACCAACCCTACTTCAACGAAATCTTATTTGGTGGACGAGAGTTTTATGATATAGAGCACCGCGTGACACTTACGAATAACGAAACACGGATTTTACGAAACTCTGGTAATATCAAACATGACGAAGAGGGTAAGATCATTTCTATTATGGGAATCGTACAGGATATCACTGAGCAGCGTGAGATCAGTAAGTCAATTTTTAACGCACAGCAGTATGAGCGAAGTAGAATGGCTCGTGATATCCATGATGGCATAGGGCAGATTTTGGTCGGGACTAAATTTAAAATTTCTTCTTTGGAGGCAGATGTGTCTGCGGAGGAATTCGAGCATAAAAAAGAAGAGATAGAGGACCTATTGGCCAGTACGCTAGAGGAGGTTCGGCGTGTGTCACGCAATATGTCTAACCGCCATCTGGAGGAGTTTGGTCTGCGCAAGACTATGGAGTATCTAGTAGAGCAGGTCAGTGATGCGGGAGATTTCGAAGTGAGCTCATCTATAGATATACCTGATGATTATAATATGGATCTGTCCAGTGCAATCTATCGTATCGCGCAAGAAGCCACCAGTAATATTGTAAAATATGCCAAGGCAAGTAATGTCTCGATAAAAGTGGAATCTACCAATCAAAATATTATCTTAGAAGTTACGGATGACGGAGTAGGATTTGATACAGAAAATAATTGGAATGGTATTAAAAATATGAAAGAAAGAACATCTTTGCAAAACGGGCATTTCGAGATTAGCTCGACCGTGGGCAAGGGTACTGTGATCAAATCTTGGTTTCCGCTCAATACTTAAGACCTCAAACCTATGTCAAAAATTAATATCCTAGTTGTCGATGACCATTCCCTTGTAAGAGAAGGGATCATTACCATGCTTTCCATCTATGAAGATTTTAATATCATAGGAGATGCAGAGAGTGGCGAGCAAGCACTCGAAAAAATAGCTGAAGAAAAACCAGATGTGATGTTACTGGACATTAATATGCCAGGGATGAATGGCATAGAGACTGCAAAGAAGGTGCTAGCTGACTATGGGGGCATTCGTATTATCATTCTATCTATGGAGGTGACACAGGATCATATTTCTGAGGCCATCAAGGCTGGGGTAGCAGGATATTTGGCGAAGGATACTAAAAAAGAAGTATTAGCCGAGGCGATCCGAAAAGTAATGGAGGGCGAGCAGTATTTTGGAGATAAAATCTCTGAGGTGATTTTCAAAGGGTTCTACAAGCAAAGCAAAGGAGAGCAAGTAGCTAAGGAAAACAAGGATCTGAGCAAGCGGGAAGTCGAAGTACTGCGTCAGATCGCATCAGGGCTTTCGAACCGTGAAATTGCGGATAAGTTATTCATCTCTATCCGTACGGTAGACGCACATCGTAATCATATCATGCAAAAACTGAGCATGAAGAGTACTGCTCAACTTGTAAAATATGCTATCAAAGAAAAGATTATCGATCTGGAATAGACTGATAGTCTGCATTTTCGTCTAAAAGCTAGGTAATTTTCTTAATACCTTTTCAGGCTTGGTTATATATGACTAAGCCTTTTCTATGTCTAGTGAGATAGCTTCAATCTTTCTTTTGTAAGAGTTGTTTGTATTATTTTAATTAATGTTTAAATAATGCAATTTCCGACTTCATTTTTCATCTTTTTTCTTGTTTTTATTACTGATACTCCTAAAATATTTTTTACGAGTATCCTCTATTTTTTTAGGCTTGGTTTCCATCTACTTTTGAAATGTGGTTAAGATATAAACAAAGTCAAATCACAAACTCCAAACAAGATCTGGAGATTAGCTAGAAAGAATTACACTAGTCACAAAGGGGGCTTTTTATAAGATACGGGATAATACAGGTGGATTAAAAAGGGTCGTTGCAAAGCGATGACTCTTTTTTTAACTCTTTTGATTATCTATCCAAGATACGGGATAATACAGGTGGATTAAAAAGGGTCGTTGCAAAGCGATGACTCTTTTTTTAACTCTTCTCTCATTATCAAAGACACGGGATAATACAGGTGGATTAAGAAGGGTTGTTCGACATAGTGATGTCTCTTTTTTTACTTCTTGTCTCATTATCAAAGACACGGGATAATACAGGTGGATTAAAAAGGGTTGTTCGATAGAATAGCCTTTTTTTATGTCCATACGCTAAAGTTCCTTGGCGATACATATATTTGTCCACTAACAAGTAACGCATGCTCCACGCCAAGAATATTCACAAATCTTACGGTGATCTGGAAGTCCTCAAGGGGATAGATCTACAAGTCAATACCAGCGAAATCATCTCCATCGTAGGAGCGTCTGGCGCGGGAAAAAGTACGCTGCTACAGATACTAGGGACACTAGATGTGCCAGATCAGGGCGTGGTGGAAATCAATGGCAAAAACGTAGTTGGATTGAAGCCCAAGGATTTGGCATCCTTTCGAAATACGCAAATTGGTTTTGTGTTTCAGTTTCATAATCTGCTACCTGAGTTCACGTTATTAGAAAATATTTGCATGCCTGCCTATATTCAAGGCAGGAGGAATCAGGAACTGGATGAGTACGCGGCGTACCTCATGAACTTGCTAGGAATACAAGGACGCAAATCTCACAAACCAGCACAAGTATCTGGAGGGGAACTACAGCGGGCAGCAGTAGCTCGTGCTTTGATCAACAAGCCTTCTTTGATTTTTGCTGATGAGCCGAGTGGGAATCTTGACTCTAAGAATGCCGAGGAGTTACACGGTCTTTTCTTCAAGCTACAAAAGGAATTTGGTCAAGCCTTCGTAATCGTGACGCATAATAAATCCCTTGCCGAAATGGCCGACCGAAAAATCACCATACAGGACGGTTCTATCCTCGGTTGATGCCCATGAAAATATCTAAGGGAGTTCAATATATGCTCATAGCAGCATTCGTCTTTTCGTTGATGAAGGTCTGTATCAAGCAGGTCTCACATATTCCAGCTGTGGAAGTGATCATGTTTCGTTCGGTGATTTCTCTGGTATTAAGTGGTTTTTTCCTGTACCGGCAGAAGGTGTCATTTTGGGGAAACAATAAGAAGGTGCTGATCATGCGAGGAGCCTCTGGCGCGGTAGCCTTAGTGATGTTTTTTTCTCTAGTCCAACAGATACCACTTGCCGCAGCTGCCAGTATGCAATATCTCTCACCTGTGTTCGCTGCGATATTGGGCGTATTCATCGTCAAGGAAAAAGTCAGTTGGAAGCAATACCTCTATTTTGCCATATCGTTTGCTGGGGTGCTAGTGATACAAGGGGTCGATAGCAGGATCTCTGGGTTACATCTGGCGATGGGGTTGGGGGCTTCATTTTTTGCAGGATTGGCCTACAACTTCGTGCGAAAACTCAAGACCACCGAGCATCCTTTGGTGATTATCCTCTATTTTCCATTGGTCACGCTTCCGATGGCAATCGTCGCAAGCTACTTTGTTTGGGAAATGCCAGTGGGCTCTGATTGGTTTTATCTGCTGCTGGTCGGGGTGTTTACGCAGATTGCGCAGTATTATTTGACACGATCCTATCAGCTGGAGGAGATTTCCAAAGTCTCCATCATCAACTATACTGGGCTGTTGTATTCGATTGCATTTGGCTTCCTGCTTTTCGGGGAGACCTATAGCTGGATGAGCTACATCGGTATGCTACTCATTGTCATCGGAGTGGTACTGAATGTTAGAGGGAGAGGGTAAGTAGGTTAGGGGTCTCTATATTTATCTAACCTTAAATCAGTTGCGTAATATTTCTCGTCAAAAAATGTAACGATTTACTTTTTGACGGACTAACATAGTATGCGAACCAGAACTACTTGAATTGGACAAGGAAACGAGGTTTAAGGAAGTAGAGGCAGAGTTTAATGTCTTCTCAACTTATTATTTCAGGTATCTTCCTCTTTTTCCAAAATTCAGTATGAAAAAGTCCCCACCAGTTACTGAACCGATGGGGACTCTTATGAAAATGTCCTTTTTGCTTAAAATTCAGCGTTGCCTGGAGTCCTAGGGAACGGGATGACGTCTCTGATGTTGGTCATGCCTGTCACGAAGAGGATCATCCGCTCAAAGCCAAGGCCGAACCCACTGTGAGGTGCTGAACCGAATCTGCGGGTATCGAGATACCACCAGAGTTCTTCTTTGGGCACGCCCATCTCGTCCATGCGTTGCTCGAGTTTGTCGAGGCGTTCTTCTCGCTGCGAACCGCCTACGATCTCCCCGATGCCTGGGAAGAGGATGTCCATCGCTGCGACGGTCTTGCCGTCATCGTTTTGGCGCATGTAGAAGGCCTTGATGTCCTTAGGGTAGTCCGTCAGAATCACTGGCTTCTTGTAGTGCTTCTCGACCAAGTAGCGCTCGTGCTCTGACTGCAAGTCTGCTCCCCATTCATCGATCAGGTACTTGAATTTCTTCTTTTTGTTGGGCTTAGAATTGCGTAGTACCTGAATCGCTTCGGTGTAGGTGACTCTTTCGAAATCGTTTTCTACGACGAACTTTAATCTGTCCAAGAGGTACAACTCTGGACGCTCCGTTTCTTTCTTGTTTTTGTTCTCTTCGACTTCACGGTCGTGTAAAAACTGCAAGTCGTCCGCACAGTGCTCCAAAGCATAGCCGACGAGATACTGCAGCATTTCTTCGGCGAGATCAGCATCGTCATCGAGATCCGCAAAGGCCATCTCTGGTTCGATCATCCAAAACTCCGCTAGGTGTCGCGTGGTGTTTGAGTTCTCTGCTCGGAAAGTTGGTCCGAAAGTATAGATCTGTCCCAATGCCATCGCAGCAAGTTCGCCTTCTAGCTGACCGGATACGGTCAAGTTCGTTTCTTTCTCGAAGAAGTCCTGGCTGTGATCCACAGCACCTTCTTCGGTCTTCGGTACATTGTTGAGATCAAGGGTCGTGACTTTGAATGTCTCTCCAGCTCCCTCAGCATCCGATGCGGTGATGATCGGCGTGTGCACGTTGACAAAACCTTTCTGGTTAAAGAAGTTGTGCACTGCAAAAATCATCGCATGACGAATGCGGAATATCGCTCCGAAGGTATTGGTACGGGGGCGTAGGTAGGCGATCTCACGGAGAAACTCCATCGAGTGCTTCTTGGGCTGTAGGGGGTATTTTTCTGGATCTGCCTCACCGAGTACTTCGAGCGTTTTGACGATGAGCTCGACGTTCTGTCCAGAGCCCTGAGATGCAACGAGTTCGCCCGTAGCAGCGAGGCAGGCTCCTGTAGTGGAGGCTTTGAGGAGCGCCTCATCGATCAGGTTAGGATCCGCGACCAGCTGTAGATTATTGATGGTGGAGCCGTCATTCAAGGCAATGAATGCTACATTCTTGTTTTGCCTTTTGGTTCTTACCCATCCCTTTACAAGCGCACTGGTTCCAACCTCTCCCGATTGGAGTATGTCCAGTATTTTGGTGCGTTTTTCGCTGCTCACTGTGTTTGTTTTTTTGTTGAAATAAAAATTCTCTAAGACCTAGAGGAAGGCAAAAAAAAGGTTTTTTGCTCTGAATTATGCAATTCGGGAGTTAAAACTCAAAAGTTAATCTTATATGCGATTGATAAGAGGGGTAGCTGGCATTGAATGCAGAGAATCACAACCATCATAATCCCATCCGAAAAAATGGCGTCTAAGATAGATTGGAGGGCTGTTTTTTTATGAGTAAAATATATGCGTAGTGTATACTCTTTGCACCTAAGAGCTAAACGGTAGCGTCAAAAAACCAAGGGCGCTTTTTCGATAAAAGATCGCATCTTTTTACCTTGATCCAGCCATACGAGAGCAGACTACCATATCTCCAGCAATAACCCGCTCAGTACAGAGGACGAAGAGCCAGATGAAAGTGTATACCCCCATAGCAGGTGGAGACACTTAGAGGCTAGATCATTATAGAGAGAAGCCAAACCTAACAGGTCTACCATCAGAGGAGACAAAAAGCAGTCTAAAAACTCAACCTCATTCCACTGCCTCAGGAGTGCCTCCTTGTCATAGATAATGCCCTCATTTAAAGTTTCAATACAGACTTATAACAGCTGACCTCCAACTCTCGCAGACAGTACACCCCGCTCCCAGAAAATGTACCTGTCTTTCTTGGAAAGGCGAGACATTATTTCAAGTCTGGACGGACTTCTGGTTGCGAGAAAAAATGCTGTTTATCCAGTACAAGATGGTTATCTATCACGTCCATCTTGACTGAATGCTTCAAAACTGTAATGTTTTGCATCATAATTAGACGCTCCTCTATACTGATTCGACGAATCTTGCATAGTCGATAAGTGATTATCAAACAGTATGAAAACCAAGCATATACCTAAATCAATTATATGTGTGATTTTTTTATGGTCTAATGTATTAACCTTCAAAAAATCATGAAATCAAAACCGAGCGCTATGAAACAAAAAATCATTATCACTACCTTATTAATTCTTCACTTTTTCGGTATCCATGGGCAGCATCATAATGATATACCTAATAGTGCTATAATGGCCGATAAGGCTGGTGGAGGCACTGCTGCCTGGGCTGACATAGATGGTGATGGAGATACTGATCTAGCCTTTGCGCCCTTGGATTATTTATATTTAGAATTTTATGTCAATGAACATGGAAGCTTCACGGCTAGATCCAGTGGAGTCTACAGTCCTAATGGAGGGAATATAGATTTTGCGGATTACGATAGTGATGGTGATTTGGATTTGGTTGTTAGCAGATCACAGTCCTTTGGTACTGATAATTTCTATCTAAGACTATATCAAAATATTAACGGAGCTTTTAGTTTAGTTACTGACGGGGCGGGTCTACCAGGAACAGAATCCCATTATGCCAAATGGGGTGACTATGATGGAGATGGCGACCCAGACCTAGCTGTAATCGTAAAAAAATTAGGAAAAATTAGAGGAGTAATCTATCGAAATGATGCTGGGGTTTTTACGGATATTGAAGCCAACCTACCTGAATCTGAAGATGGTTCAGTCGATTGGGCAGATTTCGATAATGATGGAGATTTAGATCTTTTGATAACAGGAGATGCTGCCAGTAGTTTCGGAATTCACAGTACTATTTTTGAAAATGACGAAGGAACATTTGTGGAATATGTTGCTGGGCTCACTGGCGTAATGTACAGTACTGGACTATGGGGAGATTATGATGCTGATGGAGATCCTGATCTGGTGATTTCAGGTTCAACTCAATCCTTAAACAACTGGCCATTCGGTATTGCAGAGTCTTTCATCTACCGTAATGACGATGGGGTATTCAACGATATTTCTGCTGAAATTGACAAGGTACTATTCAGTTCAGCTGACTGGGCTGATATGGACAATGATGGAGATTTGGATCTCCTCATGACAGGAATGCCTGAGTTTGGCGCAGGTCCTCCTGATTTTGAAGAAAAGCCCTCTATTTCTAAAATATATGAAAACAATAATGGGACTTTCGCAGCAGTAGCAACGGAACTACCAGGTGTTACTTATGGAGAAGCGCTCTGGTCAGATTACAATGGTGATAACATACAGGATTTTGTGCTATTTGGGTTTTTATCTCAGGATTACTCAAATCCAATTGCTAGTTTTTACACTTCATATATAGCGCCGGAGCAAGATCCATTATTCGTAAAGGATGAAGCGTCAGCGACTCTTTTCGAAAATGTCTTTTTCAGCAACGCTTCTTGGGCGGACTATGATGATGATCTAGATATGGATTTGCTTTTGACTGGACTAAATGGTTTTGATCCCATCAGTTATATTTATGAAAATACGGGTGGTGAATTTGTGCAAAATGCATTGGTACTTCCTGGGATAGAAAATGGAAGTGCCGAATGGGGAGCCTATACCCTAGGACGTAGAGATATCCTATTGGCAGGGATGCACGATAATCAGGAATTTATAGAAGTCTTTCGGTACAATGGACTAGACACATATGTCGCAGCAGATGCTAACCTAAAACAGTTAGGAGATACAGGCAGTGGAAGAGCAACCTGGGGAGATATTGACAATGACGATGATCTGGATATTCTTATAAGTGGCTTTGATAATTTCTTTGAAGATAACACAATAGAGGAAACCAAACTATATCTAAATGACGGTGGAACATACACTGAAACGCCAACAGAAATAGAACCCGTAGCAGATGCAATGATGACTTGGGGGGACTATGACAATGATGGAGACCTAGATCTAGTTATTTCAGGTGACGGGATTAATAAGCTAGTTCATAAAGTCTACACCAACGTAGAGGGGGTTTTTGTGGAAAACACTTCTACTCTCCTTGAAGTATTTTCTAGTGGTGAATCTTGGGGAGACTATGATCAGGATGGTGATCTAGATTTGTTGTTTAATGGGGCTGATATTAATTGGAACTACCATGCGAGAATTTATGAAAATATTGATGGTGTTTTTGTAGATATAAATGCAGGTCTGATAGGTAGTGCCTCTGGTTCGGTAGATTGGGGAGACTTTGATCATGATGGTGATTTGGATGCGCTCGTGAGCGGTGAAGAAAATGACTTGGGTTTACGTACAAGAATTTATCAGAACGATGAGGGCGTTTTCACTGAAATTCAGACCAATATTCCTGGGATAGTTTTTGGAGCGGCCCAATGGGTCAATGTAGGTAATGATCAGGATCTTGATGTATTTATTACAGGTTTTTCGGAAGAAGGAGAGGTTTCTGAACTATGGATCAACACCATGGAGACGAACCAATCACCAATGAGCCTAGAACTGTCTGATAACACTTTGAATCAATCATCAGGAAATGAAATACATGTTGGCAACTTCTCTGCTATTGATTTGGATGAAGATGATATATTGACTTTTTCTTTGCTTGATGGAGCTTCCGAAAATTCAAACGAGTACTTTACAATAGTGGACAATGGACTCTTTGCTAAGTCTACCTCTCTGATGTCTCCAGGTGATTATGTTATTCGTGTGTTGGCCTCAGATGATAATGGAGGTAGAATAGTCAAAGAGTTGGTAGTTCAAATTATAGATGATGTAGCTCCAGTTCCATTAGTTCATTCTGATAAGGTATTTTACATCAATCAAGAAGGAACATTGTCTATTGAAGCTGCGGATATTGACTTTGGCAGTTATGATCCTATGAACGAAGCAGAATTCATAATCTCAATTGATCATAC
>NZ_FRAA01000013.1 GCF_900142205.1 Reichenbachiella agariperforans | reverse complement strand
CAATAGTTATGCAGATGTTACTTTTAGCGAAGGCGTTTATAATACAAATGGAGGTAGTGGTGCTTTAGAGTTAGGAGATTTTTCACCGAGTCTAAGTGGAGGAGTGGCTGTGAGTCCTGTAATATCTTCTGTGACACAAAATGATAATGTTGTAGAAGGAAGTGCGAGTTCCTTAGTAGGAGGAGAGAGTGTCGTACGTATATTTTTCAGTTATACGAATACAGCAGATGGATCAGAGACATTAGAGATTGATTTGACAGATGGGAGTAGTGTCTATGATGTGAGTGGCAATGCCGCTGTTGCGGATCAGAGTGGCTTTAACACTGCAAGTCTCAATGACAATACCAGTCCAGCTGTTAGCTCAGTGACCACTGGTGATGACGATGGCGATGGACAGATTGATCGATTGATTGTCGTATTTGATGATCCTATTGATGGCAGTTCGATTGATGTAGACAATACAGGAGGATTTGATGATTTTACCAATTCGGGGGAGTCATACAGTATTGATGCTGTAACGGTAGATAATTCTACTCAGGTTACTCTAACGATCAGTGAGAGTGGTAGTGCTGATACGGACGCTACGCCAGATTTAGACATTGTAGCTTCCCAAATCACAGATGCTGCTGGCAATGTAGTCGCCGCTTCTACAGAAACTTCCGTAGATGGAGCTGCTCCTGTTTTTTCTGCACTATTACCGAGTGCTTCTTCAACTGTTTCGACCTCAGCAGTAGGCTACACGCTTTCGGAAACGATCACTGCAGGTACCGTAACTTTTGAAAGAACAGGAGGGACTGCAGATGGAAGTAGCCCTCATACAGCGAACCTCTCAGGGACTGAGCTTAACGGAGGGACTCGGGCAATTGATTTACTGACCGATTTACCAACATTGGTAGATGGTACGACTTACCGAATAGACTTTGATGGAACTGATGGAACGAATGTAGCTACCACAGTGAGTATTACGGATGTCACTATTGATTTCCCAGATATAGAGATCAGTAGTGCTACATGGAATGATACGGATAACAATGGTGAAATTGATCAAGTAATTGTTGCCTTTAACGTAGAGGTACATATTAGTGATCCTAGTGGAGGAGGAGATGGACTACCTAGTCTTGTGATAGCTGATAATGGCACTCCAATCAACCAGACCAATGCGGACTGGGATGATACAAGTGGACCGGCATTTGATTCGCCCATTACCATTGATCTTGCTACAGAAATCGAAAGAACAGATATCACTAATCTAACGGTAACCTATGATCAAGCAGCGAGTGGATATATTCGGTCACGGTCTGGGAGTATTGAACTTGCTGACGATGATGTAGCACAGAGTTATATAGATAATGCAGCTCCAGTAGTGATTAGTGCGGCATATTTAGATGTCAATGAAGATGGTACGGTTGATAGAGTGGATGCTACTTTCTCTGAAGATATTACAGGTTCGACGTATGAGTCTAATGATTGGAGTTTTGACACGAATGACGAGGGGTTATCTATCACTGGCGGATCTGTGTCAGGTACTGATGTGCAACTGACTGTGTCAGGAGCGACATCCAATAGCACGTCCATTGCTACTACAACTATACGGTATAGTAATTTAAATACCACAGGTAGTGTGACAGATGGTACCAATGCTTCGATTACTGGGACAGCAGTCAATGTGGATGATGCTGCGGCTCCTATGATTATAGCTGCTGAGACAGCAGATGAAGATACTAACGGGTTGATTGATCATCTGTATTTGACATTTTCTGAAGCGGTGGATGGTTCAGAAATCGTACTTGCTGATTTTGGAAATATAGACGGAGGAGGCATATTTGGTATTTATACCAAGTCTGCTATCAAAATTCAAAATGTTAGTTTTGGTGATGCTAATGATGACAATGAATTAGTATCTATAGAACTCACAGAAAATCCAGATGCAAATTCTTCTGCTTGGAATGAATATGATACAGAAGTGTCACCTTCTGTTGTATTAAATGCTACTTCGGTACCTGATGTCACGGGTAACACACTTTCGTCATTACAGACATTTATAGGAACAATTGATGGTGCAGGACCTGGTTTGTTAGAAGCGCTCACTTATGATAGCGATGCGGATGGGAAATCTGATAAAATGGAGCTTAGGTTTTCTGAGTCTATTAGTGATCTCAGTATGATTGATGCGTTTGGAGGATTTTCTGTAACGGATATGCTTGGAACAGATGTAGTCACTGGTTTTGCATCTAGTGTAGCTAATATCGCTACGGATACTGATAACAACGATGAGTTTGTCACGTTGACATGGACGCCTGTCAATACAGGCAGCTCTGGTGTATTTGAGTTAGACTTTACTGCTGGGGGTGATGACGTACAGGATTTGTCAACACAGTCCAATGTATTGGAAGATGTTACAGATTTTGAAGCAATGGATGGTGCTCAACCTATCATCCTTTCTGCCACTTGGAAGGATACGGATGTCAATGGATCTATTGATCAGGTAGAATTGGTGTTTGGTGAATCAGTATCGCTGACTGATGGTAGCACGGATGATTATTTTGTAATCGAAGATGCTAGTAATGTACCACACATGATTGATGCAGCAGTATATACTTTTAGTGGGACTACACTCTCTTTGAATTTTTTATCCGACGAAATAGTGGGAACTGGAATCTCTGGACTGGAGGTTTATTATAATGATGGAGGAACTAGTTCCATTTTGGAAACCAGTGGCAGTTTGAATGAAATGTCAGATGCAGAAGCACCAAAGCAATACATAGATGGGGCTGCTCCGGTTTTTACTGCAGTAGATGACAATGGTGGGGATAATTTATATGGGATTGGAGAAACGGTAATCTTAAATGTGGTGGTCTCAGAAGATGTAACTGTAACTGCCGATCTGACTACTTTGAATTCAGGGTTTTCTAATATCGCTCCTCTGAGTGGTGGTTCTGGAGCGTATAATCTGTCTAGGCTCAGTAATAATATGGATGAAGTGAACAATGCTTCCATTGTGTTTACTGCGAATGATGGTGTCAATGGGGATGTAACTAATACTGATTTTAGTCTTCCACTTACTATCTCTGTGGACAAACAAGCGGCAATTACGGTTAGCACTGTTGAAGGTGATGATTATGTTAATGGTACAGAAGACGATGCGAATATTACGATTCAGGGTACAGCAGTTGGTGTCAATGATGGCGCTTCAGTTACTTTGGAGCTATCTGATGGGACGAATGATTACACACCAGCAGGTGTGGTGGTCGCAAGTGAGGCTTGGAGTCATGCTTTTGATATCACAGGAACTTCACTGACCGAATCAGAAATAACAGTTACAGCAGATGTAACAGATGCTGCTGGTAATGTAGCGACTACTGCGACTCGGAACTTTGTGTATGATGTAACGGCATCCATTGCAATCAATGCGACGCTCGAAGGAGATAACGGAATCAATACAGGGGAAATAGCGGATGTTTTGATTAGAGGGACGAGTACAGGTCTGCCTGTAGGGACAACGATTACGCTGACGGTGAGGGATAAAGACAATGCAAACCCAATTTTACCAGCACCAACAGCAACTGTAGGAATTGGAGGCATTTGGGTGTCAGAAGAAATCGACTTAAGTGCTTATCCAGAAGGAACAGTCAACATACAAGCCAGTGCGACCGACGATGCGGGTAACAGTGCTACCATTAGCTCTACTCAACTTACCATCGACAACCTAGCCAGTATTACGATCAACACTGTAGAATCAGATGATATTGTAAATGGTGCCGAGGATGAGGATGTTTTAGTCACAGGAACTACCTCAGATGTCAATACCGTCGCAGATGATATTACGGTAAAGATTTCTGATGGGTCTACCACAGTAACGGCGTATGCAGATGCTACAGCTGGTTCGGGAGCAGGATGGACTATTTTGGGAGAAGAGCTTAATATTACAACGTTGCTCGAAGGGTTAATTACTGTATCGGTATCGATCACCGATGATGCTGGTAATACCGCTACTGCGAGTAAGCAACTGACCTATGACAAGAGTGCTACTGTTAGTATTGCGACACCTATCGAAGGAGATGGTTACATCAATAATGCCGAATCTGATGATGTCATTGTGAGTGGCTTTACTACGGGAGTAGAAAATGGAAATACAGTAGAGGTATACTTCAATGATACTGGTACGGGCCAAGTTGGACCTATTAATGCGACTGTAGCTAGCAATGCTTGGAGTATAGCCGCTACGGATATTAGTACTTTGGCTGTTGGTACCATTACGATTACGGCAGATGTGAGTGACAATGCAGGAAATGCTGCAACTCAGGCTACTCAAAGTGCTGAACTAGATAAGAGTGTAGCTTTGGCTATTGTGACTTTCGAGGCGAATGTGAGTGCTGCAGAAAGCGGAGCTATTGATGTATCTGGAACAACAGACGCTGAAGTAGGTCAAATCGTAGAAGTGACATTTTCTGATGTAGGGGATGCTAATTCAATTACCAAGAATGCGACTGTCGTGGCTGGAACGCCAAATATTTGGGCTTTAACGGATGTAAATGTCAGTGGATTAAATGATGGGCAAATAGATATCGATGCATCAGTATCTGATGTGTCAGGAAATACGAATACGGCTAATGTTAATTTTGATCTTGATAAAACGGCGACCATTGCCATTACGACTAGTCCGTCTATAGAAGGGGATGCTGTAGTGAATGCTACCGAATCTACCGATGTGGTGGTATCAGGTACGACGACTGAGGTCGAAGATGGAAATACCGTGACGGTTACTTTTTCCGATGGGACTAATAGTTTTGATGAAACAGTCAATGTAAATGCTAATGCTTGGTCGGTTACTGCTAATTTTAGCACGTCAGCGTTGGTAGAAGGGACGATCAACATCACGGCCAATGTCAGTGACGATGCAGGCAATGCAGCATCTGAGGCGAGTACGGCGGTTAGTTATGACAAGACAGCGACTGTGTCGATTAGTACAACTATTTCTACGGACAATTATATTAATTCTTCTGAAGATGGTGCCTTGGTTATTTCAGGAACAACTGGAAATGTCGAGACTGGCCAGACTGTGAGTATTACCTATGATGATGCCAATGTGGGTACTGCTCAGGTGACTTCTAGTGCTGTAGTGATCAGCAATGCATGGACATCTACAGATGCTGATATCAGTGGACTGGACGAAGGAACGATTACCATCAATGTGTCAGTCTCTGATCAAGCAGGGAATAATGCCACTGATGCTCATTCGACTGCTGTTTTGGATCAATCAGGAGATCTCCAAATTTCATCTCCATCGACTGTCGCAGAAAAAACAATCAACAATAGTGAAGTAGCCAGCTTCATGATTAGTGGTACAGCAACAGATATCGAGAATGGTCGTACAGTGACGATTACATTGACTGATGGAACAAATACGATCACGGAGACACCTACTGTGTTATCCGAAGCATGGTCTGCAACAGGGATTGATTTGTCCACTTTGGACGAAGGAGGAGTGGATGTTTCGGTAAGTGTATCAGATGTAGCAGGCAATAGTTATTCGGCTACCACTGCCTTGACTATTGACAAATCTATAAGTCTTGCCATTACCACACCAATAGAAAGTGATGATGTCGTTTCTCTATCAGAGTCTGAAACCGTTGTAGTTTCAGGGACTACCTCAGATGTAGAATCAGGTCGAACCGTAACTGTTACTTTTGATGACGGTACTAACCCAGTAGTGACTGCATTGCCGAATATATCAGGTAGTGCTTGGAGCACAGGTGATGTTGATATATCGGGATTGGACGAAGGAACCATCACAGTAACAGCCTCTGTGAGTGATGTAGCAGGTAATTCTACCAGTGACAATGAGACAGTTACCCTCGATAAATCAGCAAATATAACAGTTGGGACACCTATAGAAATAGATGATGTTGTCAATGGAGCGGAGGATCAAGATGTGGTAGTATCAGGAACAGTTACGGGTATAGAAGATGGACGAACAGTTTCGCTCAGCTTTGATGATACTAATCCAGCAACTACAGCAGTGAGTGCGAGTGCTACGATAGCTTCTGGAGCATGGACGAGTTCTGCTGCGGATATTTCTTCATTGCAAGACGGTACGATTACGATAAGTATTACTGCATCAGATGCTGCGGGCAATAGTTTCACGACTAGTGTTGATGTAGAGTTGGATAATCAAAACCCTTCTGTTTCATTCTCAGATGCACTGTCTGATCCTGAAAATGGAGATCCATTTGATGTCGTTGCTACTTTTAATGAGGCATTGACAGCAGCGCCAGTTATTGGAGACTTTACAGTGACCAATGGAGTAGTTGCCAGTGTGACTGCAGGACCAGGTACGAATAAGTATACTCTATCCATTAATCCTACGGATGCTTTTGATGGCAATGTGTTGATTAGTTTAAATGCTGCTACTGTGACAGATGTAGCAGGCAATACCAATGATGCTTCGGCAGATTATAGTATTGATTTTGACAGTATAGAACCTACAATCCAAAGTGCAAATACAGTGAGTGGGGCAGTATCCATCACGTTAACTTTGAATGAGAATATTTCGATTGACACGAATGAGCCTAGTGAGTTTACTGTCACAGATGAGGCGGGTACATCATATGCCGTTACAGGGGTTTCTGCTTCTAGTGAAAAACTAACATTGACCGTAGCGAGTTATCTCAACTCTATTGGGGATTTGACTGTTGCTTATGCTAAGTCGTCGAGTGTATATGAAGATGTAGCAAGTAATGCATTACAGTCAACAAGTGTAGTGATAGAAAGAGATATGACAGGTGAGGTTACTATAGTGGAGAATTCAACTGGAGTTGTTGGTGACAATGATGACGATGTTGCACTTTATAGATCAACGACTGATCCAAGTGCGTCAGTTCCCTTGACAATTAAGCCATCTATAGTTGGGAGTACAATCACCATTTATAGAGACGCGTCTTTGACTGATGATGTGTATCAAGCAACTGCAGTACCTTCTACAGGTATTTCACCTACGGTTGGAGATTTTATGTCCGAAGACATTACAGACTGGACGGGTTCTGATGACAATGGGGTGTACACGTTCTATATCACAGAGACATCTGTCAATGGTGTTAGTTCTAGAGGTCCTTCTATTGTGTATTCATTGGCTTTTCTTGATGATGTCACTAACTCGGAAGGACAGTCGGTATTTGCTGGAGAGAATAATGTAGGAACAGAGTTATCCGTCGTGCATCCCTCTGGTCAAAACGTTTCTTTTAATGGAAATGGCTTAAGTGGTTTTGAAAGTACTGCAGGTACGGCATCCATAGATTTTATTCCGAGTGTTGCCTCAGGTGGCACACACACGATAGATATCAATTGGGAAAATGTGACATCTGGAGTTGATGCGACATTCGAAGAGGTTCTTGAGTTTACAGTCAACGAAACAATTAACGTTTTTGAGTTAGGTCAATCAACCAATCTTTGTAAAACAGATACTGAAGCAGAATTGCAAGTGATCTTTAACCCATCGGGTATAGATGTAAATGGAACAGATACGGCTAACCCTGATTTTTATGGGCTAGAGGTGTATTATATTAAAGATGGTAGTATTGATACCAGTATAGGTGCTGTAGGGGGAGTCTCATCATCTACTGGTGGTAATATAGCGTCCACATTGTTGTCTTATGATGGGGCTTCTAGTTCAGGAGGGGATAATAGACCAAGTATTGTAGCAGGAACACCTTCATATTCGAATGGAGAATGGAGATTGAATCCTTCTTCTTTCACCAATTCAAGTACCGAGGTAGATACTTTACGGTTTGTATATATAGTATCTGCTGATGACGGTTCATCTCGATCTGTTGCGGCTGAAAAAGATATTTATTTGTATCCAGATCCTACATTGAGTATGGAAGGGGTAGATGCATACTATTGTGAGGATGATGAAAGTGAAATCACTGTTCAAGTAGATGTAGATGTTTATACAGGTAGTCCTGCCAATGGAGTTTCTACGGTAAATAATGGGTTTTGGATCATTAAATATACCGATAGCGGTAGGTCGACAGAATCTACTACCTATAATTATTCTAGTAGAGTGATTAATGGAACTGCTGCTCATTCTAGTACGAACAACCAGACGTTCTTTAAGCCAGTGAATTTGGGAGGGGATGGTTACTATACGTTGTTTTACGAATCGGCAGGAATAACACCTGGAGGATGTACATCTAGTGCGTCGGCTGATTTTGAGGTGCTTTCTACACCAGAGTTGCCTGTTTTGTTGAATGACCTGTCAGGTATTGGAGGATTAGACAGTGATGATGCCTACTATCTACAATATAATGCTGGAGATACGATTTCTGATTTTAGAGCGAAGGTAACGGGAGACAAAGTCGCTTGGTACAACAACCCTGACAAGTCTGGAGAAATAAGTAGTGTCACAGGAACAGATGGGTATACACTCGATTCATTAACGCTATTCAATACCTCTACTCCGAATGGAGGTATTAGCAAGGTGTTTTACTTGACAGAGTATGACTACATTGATATCAACTCATCTGGATTCACAGGCTGTGAGTCTGATGTAAGAAAAATCACAACTGTTGTTCATAACACTACTCCTGCCCCAGCATTGAATTTGTCTGGAGCTGGATCTAGTGGGGCTGCATTGGGCAATAATCAATATGTGTTTGAGTATTGTCAAGATGGTTCATTGAGTATAGACAATATTGTTTTGACAAATGATATATCAGCGACGAGATCTTATTTCTTTCTCATGGATGAAGATCAAACTGATACGATTCGAATCACCACGAATACAATTACACCAGCCTATTTAGGTTTTGATGGTGATGTAGGTAGTGATACATTGGTCTATATTGTTCATGTACAAAATGATAGTACTTACCTAGATAGTAATGCGGAATTTGCTGGTAGCTATAGTGATACGACCAAGGTTGAGTTCTTTTCTTATATAGTTCCGAGCAAGCCAGATACTACAGAGTTTACCAATGGACGGACTGAGTACTATCTATGTAATGGAGATAATTTGGGTACTATAGCTGCTCCAGGCTTAGATGATACCAAATATAACTGGTACACAGATGATGGTACAGGTTCTGGCCCTAGTTCTACATTGATCACGGTAGGGTCATTTAATGACGTGACGGTCAAAGAATCGGAGTTAATTGCTGAAGGAGGTTTTAGTAATACAACAGCTGCTACAGATACTACAGTGTATACTTATTGGGTCACTCAAACTACTAATGTCAATCAAACTTCTGGTTATTCAGGATGTGAAAGTGAGCCAGTGAAAGTAACCATTACAGTATTCCCTGACCCAGCAGCGCCAGTGCTAGTAGCAACAGCCAATGATCAAGATGCGACGGACGATATGGAGTTGAGTGTTTGTGAGGGAGATCTCAATGCCCTCTCGATTTCATTTACCGGGAGCCCAAATGCTGAATTTTTATGGTATTTGTTAGATGGATCTATGAATAAACCTACCAACCCACGATATAGGACGAGTTCGAACACTGTGACGGGTTCACAGTTGGGTATATCAGATGCTACACAAGCCAGTGATGGTAGTATTTATTTCCTTGTTTCGCAACTAATAGATACAGTGAAGGTTGGTTCCGAATTTATCCATGATGGATGTGAGACTTTAGAAGCAGATATGGTCACCGTGAAGATTAATGTGTTTGATGTGCCCAGCAAGCCTGTAGAAGCTTCTTCTGCTATTACTGATTTTTACTATTGTACGGGGACAACTGTATCTGACTTGAGGGTAACTGGAGAGGATATTTCGGGAGAATTATTTTTTTGGTACGAAAATTTATCAGACATAGGTGTAGCTAGTGCTCGTATAGATACCACAGACAATGACGCAACTACGGCTACAATATTAGATGCTGTACCAACGAATGTATTAGGTTTAGATGGTAGTCCGAGTGCTGGGGATTATACCTTTTATGTCACACAGGCACAGGATATTAATAACCCGCACTTTACAGGGTGTGAGAGTGAACCATTGACTATCTCAATACATATTCTGTCAAATCCTGCTGCTCCAGTCTTGAACTTGACATCTGTCGCACTATGCGACAATGGAGCTAGTACTATTGTTCCTAATTTTCAGGTTCTTAATTCCGCGGGAGGAACATACAATTGGATTCAAGAGGATGTAAATAGTATCAATGATGATTTTGATGGAGCGGATGTGTATCGCTCTGAAAAGTCTTTAAGCAATGTCTTTACGCCTTTGTATGCTAATATGAGGGTTGCCAATGTTAATACTGATCAAAATCACTATTTAGTGTCTCAACTGACTAACGAGAATATCAATTCCTCTGGGTTTGCAGGATGCGAAAGCTCTTATACGTCGTTTGAAGTTGTGGTTAATGATATACCAACTACACCAGTAGTCGCGGGTACAGATGCTGATGGTAACTTTTCCTATTGTTCTGGAGAGACTATCACTACACTGGTTATTGAAAATACATCGGATTACAACGGTGCGACATATAGTTGGTATTCAAATACGGGGCTGACGGCTTTAATATCTAGTTCTCAAAGCACAGATGGCTCGGAGATTTTAGCTGATGATCATCCGTCATTCCCTACTATTGATGACAATACAGATGTAGACTTGAATTACTTCATTATCGCTACTGAAGATGGGTGTAAGAGTAGTGAGTATGATACAGACTTGAGGACTGAACTTACCCTAAGTGTCAATCCATTGCCTGCATTAAGTCTCAATATCCCTAACATAGAATCAGGATCAAGAAGTGAGGCAGGAGAGTATTGTGTGAGTACTGATGAGGTAGAGTTAATTGGTGTAATAGGTCTTAACCCTGCAAATTCTGGCGTCTTCTCACTGAGTACGGATAATACAGCTATCACGAATTATAATGATGGTACTGCAGGCTTTTTGCCAGGTGTAGCGCATTTTGCCACTGATGACAATGGTGTCATTGGAGTAGAGGAAGGGGGGAGTTCTACCACACACACTGTAACTTTTACTTATACGGATCCAGGGACAGGGTGTACTAATGATGTTAGTGAAATGGTTGTGGTCAATCCACTTACAGAACTGAGCCTGAGCAGTGTTCAAACGACAGGTTTTGACTCTTCGAGTGAATTTGCTATTTGTGATTCTTTTGGAGATTTTATTGTTGATGGTACCGCGGTAGATATTGGAGGTGATGATGGTAAATTTTTCGTCAATGATATTATTATACCAAATTTATCAGGGAGTATTTCTAAGGCTACATTTGAACCTTCTAGATGGGGGAATCATGATACCGAAGGTATTAAAGTAACTTCGACCGGTGTAAGTGCTGAATATGTTTTGAGATATGAGTATGCAGATCAGCGTGGATGCTCCAATTCTGTAGAAAAAGTAATAACACTTTATGATCAGCCAGAAGTTGAATTTATTGTAGACGGAGGGTGTGTTAATCCTAGTATTGATTTTTCAGCTTCTGTCTCTACGAATTCACGTTATGATGAAGGAGAGTTGTCTTATTATTGGGCTTGGGAGACCGAGGGGGGAGCCGATGTGCCCTTGTATGACGAGTATAATGAAACTGATGAGGGACAAAATGTATCAAAGAAGTTTGAGTTAGTAGGGGTTAGAAATGCACAGTTTGTTGCCAAATTATATGCTGACTACACCAATTTTGTGACGGCTAGTAGTATGGACTATTGTCGATCTGAGTTGAGCACAGCGCAAGTGGATGTTAAAATTAGTCCTACTGTAGCTTTTGTTTGGGAGTCTGTGACTGCTGGACAACCTACGACATTCGTTATTGATGAATTACTTTTAGACAATGCTGATATTGATCGAATAGGTTTGAGGTTTGAATCAGGAGCGGATACTGTTTGGACAGACGCAACATTTAGCAATGAAGCTAATTTTACACCTGTGGAGCATCAATATGATACCCCAGGCAATTATGAAGTGTCTGTTACATTGGCTACTGACGCTAACTGTGCTACGACCTTGACACGTGATGTAAATATCTTGCCAAAGATAAAGGTGACCCCAGATCAGCCATATATTGAGACTTTTGAATCTGGAAATTTTGATCCTGATGAGGATGGTTGGTATGCAGAGACATTGAAGGATAATGCTCTATTAATAAATGATTCGACAGGACTATTGGCATTGAGAGAAAAGAGTTGGGTTTGGAAGTCGGTAGACTTTGATGGGATAATTGGTTCTGATCCACAGAAACCAACTACTTCAGGTCCGTATATTTGGTCTACACTCTATACTCGTGATGACGCATCTGTTGGCTACTTTGGAGCAGAGGACTCATGGTTGTATAGCCCGTCTTTTGATATTTCTGAAATGGAGAAACCTATGGTGTCCTTCAATGTGCTGTATCAGTTTGAGGACTCTAAGGATGGTGTAGCGATACAATATAGTGTAGATGATGGTACTTCATGGAAAGTACTCGGATATAATGATGGTGGAGTCAATGGAATCAAATCTGGACTTGAGTGGTACAATTGGGATAATGTAGGTTCAGACCCTGGGCAACAACAGGAACCACAGAATAACAATACGCTGACTTCTACAGGGTGGTCAGGAGCCGCAGATCAGTTGACTTGGGCATCTGCTAGGCATAGTTTGGATGGTATAGAAGGTGATTTGACCAATGTGCGGTTTAGGTTTGCAATCGCATCTACAGCAGTGACAGGCTCTTCTACAAAGCCTTTTGGATTTGCTTTTGATGACTTTTCGATTCAGGAACGTTCTAAAAATGTGCTTGTAGAGCAGTTTTACAGCATTTCAAATGATGAAGGAGCAGATGATTATAATACAGCAACTGCTAGTTTGGATAGTGAAATATCGGATGTACTTATTAGTGCGGGATTATCCGAAGATCAATTAGGTATTGCTTATCATTTGAGTTTTGATACAGATGTTAAAGATCCTTTTTATGTACTGAATACCTCAGATCCAGGAGCAAGGCGTAGTTGGTATAATGTAGATGCCGTAACATCTTTCCTAGACGGGAATGAAGGGTCTGATGT
The DNA here is from genome assembly GCF_900142205.1 of Reichenbachiella agariperforans. Classification (GTDB taxonomy): domain Bacteria; phylum Bacteroidota; class Bacteroidia; order Cytophagales; family Cyclobacteriaceae; genus Reichenbachiella; species Reichenbachiella agariperforans. Next base: position 37,617 of record NZ_FRAA01000013.1, on the reverse strand, counting down.
GTTTGAAAATGGAAATCCGAACCAAAAGAATCTATTGACATGGACTACTAATGATTTGATTTTGAGTTCGTTGGGTAATCCAGGTTTTACTATTGATATTGAAGGGGATGCTTCTGCTTCAGAGAATGAGGTACAAGGAGCTATTACTTTTACAGTGAATACACCAGAAGGAATAGCAGAAGATGAAGAATTGATCGCGTACGTTGCGATTATCGAGCAGAAAGTTGTGAAGTCCATTGGAGGAGTTGAGGAGCATAGGAATGTACTTCGAAAGCTGTTGCCAGATGCTTCCGGACAGTATATTAAGCTTTCTACGAATCTAGGTATGAATGAAGTGCTACCGATAGGGTCGCCGACTGATGCAGATGGAGATGTGTCCACACTGAATGTTCAATGGGATTTGTCAAATATCGCAGATGATGATCAATTAGCAGCGATCGTATTTATACAGAACAGACAGACGAAAGAAGTGTATCAATCTGAAATTGTTAAGGCAGGAAGTTCTGTAGCGGGTGCAGCTTTCGTGAGTGGAAAAGCCTCTGCTAGTAATGGGGTTCTCGGCACTGGAGAGGAAGTTCCTTACCTAGATTTCAATATGTATCCTAACCCTTCAGACCAAGAAATATCTGTTAAATTTACTTCTGAAATGAATGAAGGATTAGAATGGGTGGTTTTTGATCAGACAGGTAGAGTTTTTGAGAAAGGACAAGTTCAATTAGGTGCTGACACCTTTAGATTGAAAACCTCTGATTTTCCATCAGGAATATATTTTCTATCGATCAAGGGAGAGCTACATCAGTTTGATTATAAGAAGTTTATGGTACATCATTGATGATGTCTTAGTTGATTTTTAAAGAGCTCTGTTTGTACTGCGAATAGAGCTCTTTTTGGTTTTAGGCGAACACATGATAGCATTATGATTCCTTATGTTCAATGATAAGTTATGAAACCAAGCAGTTGTAATATAGTTTGGCTATGATAATTTGACTTATCTTTCTTTTATTCAAAAGGTTATGTTTGTGTTTAAGGCCGTTATTTGTTATCTTATACATTCACCTAAATCCTACTGTCATGGTAAAAAACTATCGTGGTGTGCAAATGCTGAAGCCAGTTGCCACCGACACGCAAAGAATATCAGTTAGAGATTACATGTCTACGAGACTCATTACTTTTCATCCAGAGCAATCGATTATGGAGGTTGTCGAGAAGTTACTTGCCAATCGTATTTCGGGGGCTCCAGTAGTCAATAGTATGGGAGAACTCGTAGGGGTTATTTCTGAAGGGGATTGTCTGAAAGAAGTAGTCAAAGGGAAGTATCATAATCTACCAATTTTAGGAGGGAAGGTAGAGGATCATATGGCTACTAATGTTATGCAAATACACCCAGACACAAATGTGTTTGAGGCAGCTAAAATGTTTTTGGAAATGAAAATTAGAAGATTTCCTGTTCAGGATGATCATGGTCGACTGATTGGGCAGATCAGTCAAAAGGATGTGATGAGAGCGGTAAAGAATTTGAAAAGTGAGAACTGGCACTAAAAGCAGTTCTGATTTAATGTTTGTCCTCGTGTTGTTTGATGTTCCATATATCTTCGTGCTCGTTTTTGTGCGATCGAGTGGCTTGAAAGCCAAATATCGATAGGGCAATTAGTGCCCAGCCAAAAGCTAAAATCTCTAATGAATCCATTTCGGTGTTGTTTATAGCCTCTATGTAGACAAAACCATACCAGAAAATGAATTTGTATCTCTAACTAAGCATTTACTTATACCTAATGTCGTTCTAGGTTAGGTATAACAACACTAAACCGTGTACCCATACCTAATGTAGATTCCACACTGATACTCCCATGTAGCTTTTGAATAGCCTCTTTGACGATGTATAATCCGAGACCAGAGCCTTTTGAATCAGGACTTGCACGATAAAACATGTCAAATATTTTTTGCAGATAGGTGGCATCTATACCAATGCCATTGTCTTCTATCTGTACAGTCATCGCTTTCTCGTCTATCATGGCTTCTATGTTGATGAAGCTGTCCGAAAGGCTAGCGTTTTGGTATTTGATAGCGTTTGAAATCAGGTTGTTAAAGATGATTGTAAGTCTTCGTTCGTCGCAGTAGAATTTTTCTTTTGCGTCTATATTGACTAGTTTGAGGAGTGTAGAGCAGCCAGGTAGATAGTTGAGGTGTTTGAAGGATTCGTTGATGATCTCCCCGATATCTACTTCCTTCTTTTCGACATCCAGTCGAGAGTTTCGCGAGTAGTCTATGATATCACTGATGAACTTGTCCAGGTTAACAGTGCTGTCGCGCAGTAGTTTGAGATAGCCTTGAATATCGTATTGTTTGTTTTCCTTTTCTATGATATTGAGTAGACCAAGGATAGAGAGCAGAGGGGCACGTAGATCATGCGAAGTACTGTAGACAAACCGATCCATCTCCTCATTGATTTTTTTAAGCTCCTGATTGGCATCTAGCAGCTCTTCCGAGCTTACATTCATGACACGCTCTATAAGTTCCTGATCTCGCTCAAAATTCGTGTAGGTTTGACTAATGTCATTCAATAAATTATTGAGTCCTGCTGGGATTGGGGTATCGCTGGCGTATTTATTGATCTGTTTTTGGAGTAAATGATGTAAGTGATTTGAATCCATTAATTTTCTCTAAAGGCTGTGAATACCAAACATTGGTTGTGAACTTCACTTTTTGAATTAGGTTGGTTGGGAGATATTTCTCCATGTGAATAAAATCCCATCATGGGTGTTTCGTAGCTGAGAATCGAATTTACAGATTCTATCTCTTCACAAACCCAATCCTTGAGAACATTTCTTCTCCCAGAGCAATTTACCAACAAAAGAAAATCAGCTTTTTGATCGTCTAAAGGCTTTAAACTATGATTTGCGGCTTCTTGTGCCGATGAGAGTAGAGAAGAGATGTTGGTTTTCATCATCCGAATATTATCTCCAATAGAGAAGCCACTCGAAAAGGTAATAGACCCATCAGGATGTAACTCTATGGCTGATCTTACAATTCGTGGATCTGATGCTACTCGTTTGATCCCTAAAGGGAATTGAGAAATAGCTTGGTCTACATCATCAACTACGTGCTCTAAGTATTGTTGGTAGAAGTGGTAGGCACTCTTATGATCTATCTCGTATAATCGGTTGTTTTCTGCCTTTGTGATGGTTTTTTCCGCTCCGAAACTCGTCCATCCTCGTGCGATACTATAACCTACTTGTAGGTTTTCTCCACTGAACCCTATGCCAATTAATTGTCCTTTTTTAGGAGGTCCATTTAGTCCGACAAGAGAAGTGTCGGTATCTTGATAGATACCGGGTAATCCTCCAGTTACAGGAACGTGTTTTGCTAAGTTGATGTGGATACCAGTCATCAAGTCACTACTTTGTAGATTTTTACTGTCTGAGAATACAAGTAGATGGGTAATAAAATCTTTATCCAGATCTGCAGACAAGTGTGTACCTGCATCAAAACTGTCTTTTACTTGATTGATATCTATTTGGACACACTGAATGTCTGTTTTCTCAAAGTAGAGAGCAGATACAATTATTTGTTGATCGACCAATTTTCCATTTAGAATCTCTCCATCACTACCGCAGGTGATGATGTCAGCATTAGGATATTTGGCTCTGAGTTCATCGTAGCGTGTTGGATCTTGGATGAGATCAAAATTACCAATAGCAAATACGAGGTTGGCTGTATCACTTAGGTTTTTGTCCGATATGGATTGCCATTTGTCTTTAGGAGACCATTTGATTTGCTCTACCTGCATGTATTCTTAATAGGTTTAAGTTGTTTGATTCTGTATCAGAATATAGCGCATCAATATAATGAATCTGAATGTTTTGAAGTCTAGAAGTTATGTGTTTTTATGTTTTAGCCAGTGTATAGAATCTTGTAAGACTGTCAAGTGATGATCAATTTCATCTTCATTCAAGGAGGCAAACCCTAAACGACACTTATCTTCTTCGGAATAGGTGTCTACATCTAGGTGTAGATGCTGTTTTAAAGTTGTTTCTTTAAGTGTTTTGACCTTTAGATTATGAAATTTAACCCAGACCGCCATCCCTCCGTCTGGTGTTTCAAAGGAAACTTGATCAGAGAATTTATGCTGGAGTGTTTTGCAAAACAGGTCTCTACGATCTCTATAGATTTTGACTGCTTTTTTGATGGAGCGCTGGATATCACCGTCTTCTATCAGTATAGATAGAGATTTTTCGATGATGGGGTCGCCTCGTCTGTCTATGAGTTTTCTGATTGTTATGCAGCGCGAAATGATGTCCGGATGAGCATACATATACCCCATTCGAATAGAAGGAGCGAGAATTTTGCTAAATGAACCAATATAGATAACCTGCTGTCCTTGATCTATACTAGCGATAGGAAGTATGGGCGAACCTGCGTAGTGATAGTCATAGTCATAATCATCCTCTAATATATAAAACCCGTGGTGCTGTGCCAGTGCGAGTAGTTTGAGTCGATGTTCGATGGGCATAGTGACAGTAGTAGGATAGTGGTGGTGTGGACTGATGTAGATGGCTTTGATTTTTTGTGTTACTATGATAGATTCTATTTGATCTATATCTAGTCCATGCCGTGTTACCTTAACTGGGACGAGTTGTCCGCCTAGATATCGAATGGTCTCGTTGGCGGATTCATAGTTGAGATGCCCGACAATGACCCGATCTCCAGGGGACAGGATGACCGAGCAAGCTAGAAATATTGACATTTGACTCCCGCGAGTGATGATTAGATCATTTGCAGTAGGAGTAAGTGCTCGTGTATCATTGAGGTATTTGGCGAGGTTTTGTCGTAGAGATACATGACCAGCAAAATGACTTCCTGTCAAGACTGATTTACTAAGCTTGCTTTCGGTCAAGAATCGAGCAGTCTTGTAAAGAGCCGTGACTGGAGCGATACGATAGTCGGGTGTGCCATCATTGATTTGGTGCGTTTTGACTGCTAGAGTTGTTGGGGATTTAGGACTGGATGGTCGTATGAACCCTAGGGGTTTAGGTTTTAGGATTGGGAGATTTTTTTTGACGAACGTTCCTTTATAGGGGATGATTTCAATCCAACCTTGAGAGAGTAGTTCGTCATAAGCGAGTTGTACTGTTTTGCGATTGAGTTGTAGTTGTTCTGCTAGTAGTCGGCTGCTGGGGAGTTTGGTGCCAAGCGTGACTCTACCACTGGAGATTTCAGCGGTGATGTCATCTGCAATTTGTAAGTAAACCGCCCGTCGAGTATCTGGTGTGAGTCGAATGATCGTTTTCCAAGGTAGCATATCTGGACCATCTTTTAGTTTGAATCTGGTATACAATGATAATCCACTGTTGTGTTAGTATTGTTCAAGAATTTAAAAATAATGAGATGACACAGTTTCCAAAAGAAGCAAAAAACAAAGTCGTAAGAGGTGCAAAGAGAGCTACTTATGACAAAGAAACTATATATGAAATACTCGACGCAGGCTTTCTATGTCATATTAGTTTTGTGATGAATGGTGAGCCTTTTATGATCCCAACGGCTTATGCTCGGTCAGGGGACAAAATATACATCCACGGTTCGGTCAAGAGCAGAGCAATCAAACAAACCAAGGCGGGAGCACCCATATGTTTTTGTGTGACTCATCTCGATGGGCTGGTGTTGGCACGCTCGGCATTTCATCACTCGGTTAACTACCGATCGGCTATTATTTATGGGCACGCCAATGAGCTAGTCGTTGATGCGGGTAAGAACGAGGCACTGCATTTGATTACAGAAAATTTCCTAAAAGGACGGTGGAATGAGGTGCGTCAGCCGAACCAAAAGGAGCTAGATATCACTTCTGTACTAGAGATCAGTATCGAATCGGCATCTGCCAAAATCAGGACAGGCTCCCCAGTAGATGATGAGGAAGACTATGCACTAGATATATGGGCGGGAACTTTACCTGTAGAAACGCGCTATGCTGCACCCGTGGATGACACAAAGTTGCGTCCAGGGATTGCGACGAGTCCATCGGCCAAGCTTGCATGGGAGGAGTCAAAAGAATAGATTTGTTTCAAACATGAAACTATTATGGCATTGATCAGAGAATTGCTGGGGAAGACTCCAAAACAGGGAAAAGATTGTTGGTTTGCAGAGACTGCAGTAGTGATAGGAGACGTGACGATGGGGGACAACTGTAGTATCTGGTACAATGCTGTCCTACGTGGTGATGTAAACTCTATCACTATTGGTCATAACTCTAATGTTCAGGACAATGCCATGATCCACTGCACTTATCTCAAAGCACCTACTGTCATCGGTAACCATGTCTCTATTGGTCACAATGCCATCGTGCATGGTTGTACACTGGAGGATAATGTACTGATAGGTATGGGAGCAATCGTGATGGATCATGTAGTGGTAGGTACTGGCTCTATTGTGGGAGCAGGTGCAGTCGTGTTAGAAAATACCATCATAGAACCTGGCTCTGTCTATGTGGGTAATCCCGCACGAAAGGTCAAGGATATAGGAGACAAAGGGACGGCCGAGATACAACGCATCGCAGGCAATTACCTGAAATATTCGAGCTGGTATAAGTAGAGGAAATTCAAACCCAAGATTAAAATTAAAAAACATGACAATAGCTAAGCCAACAAATGATGAATATGGAGCTTTCTATCAAGGCTATATCGATCATGTGATCGAAGAAGTAGACATTTTAGAAACACTGAAAAATCAACGTGATGAGTGGGTAAAATGTTATGAGTCCCTGGATGAGGAAAAATGGAACTATGCCTATGCTGAGGGTAAATGGACGATGAAACAGTTGTTACGCCACGTTATCGATACGGAGCGTGTGTTTGGCTATCGAGCGATGTGTATTAGTCGTGGCGATCAGACGCCTTTACCAGGTTTCGAGCAGGATGACTATATAATAGGGGCAGAGGATGATGTCAATACCTCTCAGGATTTACTCACGGAGTTTATCCAAGTTCGAAATGCCAACATGAGTATGATACAGAACCTAACGAAAAATCAGCTCCAAAAAACAGGTACAGCAAGTGGACAGAAAACTTCTAGCCGTGCTATCGTATATATCCTAGCAGGACACATGTCCCACCATATGAACATCATTAAAAATCGATACAATGTTTGAATTCGACCCCAACAAACGCTACGAGAAAACCACCAAGACAAGATCTGTTATTCGTTTTCAGGATTGCGATCCACTCAGACATTTGAATAATGCCAAGTACTTTGACTACTATTTCAATGGTCGAGAAGATCAAGTACCCAAGTTGTATGGACTCCAGAACTCTGAGATTTATCAGGCATTTGATGCGGTATGGGTGGTGTACAATCACCAAATATCATACCTGAGACCCGCAGGGATGGGTGAGTGGGTGCATTTACACTCAAGAGTCATGTGGTATGACGAACGTTCTGTAGTGGTGGAGTACTTCATGACGGATGATGACGAAACCCACCTCAAAAATATCCTATGGAGCAAACTTCGATTTGTGGATAATCATGGCAAGTCTACGCCACACCCACCTAAGTTGATGGAGTTTCTTTCTACCGTGTCATTTGATGACTATCTGGATGGTAAACCACTCGATTTTGATCAGCGTCTACAGGAGGTCAAGGAGGAAGTGAAAAACAAGCAGATTCGCTACTATTAGAAGACGAGTAGGTGGAATTAATATGCATTCAGTACGGTATGCTTCTTTAGCCGTATTTCATATATTTCTACCTAATTACTTTTACATTTCAGTTCACTTACTTGAACTTAGCGGTCATTTTGGATCAAACCCCATATACGGATGAAAATACTGGCAATAGGAAGAAACTATGTAGAGCATATTCAGGAATTAAATAATGAAAAGCCTGACGAACCCGTTGTGTTTTCCAAGCCTGATTCGGCTCTGCTCCGCAACAACGATGCTTTCTATTACCCAGATTTTACCAAGGATATACATCATGAGGTGGAGGTAGTTATTCGTATCTCCAAAGTGGGCAAAAACATCGAAGAGAAATTTGCACACAAGTATTACGATCAGTTCGCGATTGGTATTGATTTCACTGCGCGGGATTTGCAAACCAAACTCAAAAGCAAGGGACTGCCATGGGATATTGCCAAAGGGTTCAATGGCTCAGCGCCGATCTCTGAATTTCGCTCCGTAGAGGGGTATGATCTTAATAATTTGAATTTCGGATTGAAAATAGATGGTAAGAGTGTTCAGCAGGGCAATACCAGTCTGATGATGTTCGATGTAGACTTTATTATCGCTTATGTCTCGCAATTTTTTACTTTGAAAAAAGGAGACCTTATCTTCACGGGAACCCCAAAAGGTGTAGGTCCTGTCCAGATAGGCAATCGTTTGGAGGCATATCTAGAGGACGAAAAAGTGATGGATTTTGAGATTAAGTAGTATTGTTACCCTTCTTTTATTAGCCAGTATTAATGTGTCTGCTCAGTCACCTAAGCGAGGTGATTTTATATTTCCAGTTAGGCCAAAACAAGAGAACTACCTAGCGGGCACTATGGGAGAGTTACGTTCGACGCATTTTCACTCTGGGATAGATATCAAAACCAGCGGAATCACGGGTCTACCGATCTATGCGGCGGCTGATGGCTATGTAGAACGTGTACGTGTGTCTACGAGTGGTTATGGTAATGCACTCTACATCGCACATCCTCATAATAACTCCGTCACGGTATACGCACATCTCGAACGTTTTAGCCCTGAGATCGCTGCCTATGTGAGGGACAAACAGTATGCACTTGAAAGTTTTGATGTCAATTTATTTCCTGACAAGGGACAGTTCGCGTTCAAGCAAGGCGATGAGGTCGCCAAGTCAGGCAACTCCGGGTCTTCCTCTGGGCCGCATCTGCATTTTGAGATCCGAGACAAAGCACACAAAATACTCGATCCATTAGATTTTGGTTTTGACGAGATCGTGGACAACATCGCTCCGACTGTCTCTAAAGTTGCTTTTGTGACCATGGACGATCATGCACGGGTCAACGGCTTATTTGGTCGCTTTGAGTTCAATGTACAGCTGGATAAAGCTGGAAACCCAGTAATCAATGAACCCTTGTCACTGTTTGGGAATATCGGAGTGGAAGTCTATGTCTATGACCAACTCGATGGCGCACGCAACAAAAACGGGGTAAGACATCAGACGCTCACACTAGACAATGAGTTGATTTTTCAGCAAGACATAGCGACCATGGAGTTTCATCTTCAAAGAAATATTTTGGTGCATACCAATTATAAGCGATCCAGTCAGGGGGGTCGACGTTTTAACAAGTACTATGTTGATGCGGGCAATGAACTCACTTTTTACGAGACTAATAATCTAGATGGAGTTATGCGTGTGATGGATTTGAATCCCCATCATCTGGATATACGGTTGGAGGATAGCTATGGCAACCTGAACCAGTACCGATTTACCATTAATGGATCGAGTGATGATCTGAGAACGTATCAGTTAGCTCAGAGTGCTGATAAACCTGCTGCTGACCTACACCGTGGTTTTTTGGAGTTAAAGACGGATTTGACAGACCGTATTTACTGTGAGGCCAAAGTCTATGTGGACTCTACCATGTATCGTCAGCAGATGTCCTACGATGTGCTAGACCAGGCTTATTATATCTGGGACATGCGCTATGGTATGCCTGATTCGGTAGAGATCTGTGATCAGATGCAGTATTTCGATTTTGTAGCGAAACTTCCCAAGCATAGAGCTGCGGAGTACGAAGGAGAAACCTGTACTGTACGTTTTAGCAACCAAGCGTTGTTTGATCAGTTGTTTTTGCGTTATCAATATGTTGATGAAGGAGGGGCGGAGTATTTCCAGTTTGGGAACGAAGATGTGCCATTGCGTAAATATGTGGAGATCGAGCTTAAGCCTAGTTTGCAGTATGATGTCGAAAAATCTGCCGTGTACAGTGTCAGTAGTCGTGGATCTCTGAGCTATATGGGAGGCGAATGGGAGCAGGGAACGGTGACTTTTAGGACAAGAGACTTGGTCAATTATACGGTTGCAACAGATAGTGTAGCTCCTTTGATCAAACCGCTTCGTTCGAAGTATAGTTTACGGTTTTTAGTGACAGACGATATGTCAGGGATAGGGGAGATACGGGCAGAACTGAATGGAAAATGGTTGCTGATGAACTATGATGCCAAACGTAACTTGATTTGGTCGGATGAGAAATCAGTGGTCATAGGAGAACTCAAGCTGGTCGTCACGGACAACTCAGGGAATATCGCTACCTACGAGCGACGATATTGACTCTAGTCAGTCTGGACGTTTTCGAATTGCAAGAGCAGGCTTTGATATGTTCGGATTTGCAGCTAATTTCATGCCTCCGAAACTAAGAACTTAACATGAAAACGAAACTAGGATTGATTGTGGCCGCCATTTTGGTCGTTGCGAATGCATATGGGCAATCTCCCATCGCTAATATACCATTTGAACAATACGGTGATCATGCCTTTATTCAGGTGAAGGTCAATGGATCAGATGATTTAGATTTTATTTTCGATACTGGAGATGGGTTAACTGTCCTGAATATCGAAAGAGCTAAGGAACTAGGGATGGCCTCTGGATCTACAGCGACGACTACCAGTGCCGAAGGGACGATTAGTGGTAAGCTCGTCAAACACAATGAGTTGACAATAGCCGGTGCACCGATACATAATGTACAAGTTTATGAGACAGATCTCACTCATCTTGAAATCAGCATAGGCAAGGACATAGATGGAATCATCGGGTACGATGTGCTCAAAAATTATGTAGTATCGATGGATTATGATGCGATGGAAATTAAACTTTATGATCCATCTTCATACAGCTACCAAGGGTTGGGAAAGAAGTTTAAAATCAATTTAACGTCATTCATTCCACATATTGAAGGAGAGGTGACGCTGCAGAATGGTGAAAAAGTCAAAGGAGAGTTTTTCGTAGACACGGGGGCTAAGGCGACCATAGATTTCAATACGCCATTTGTAGAAGATAATGATCTGGCATCTAAGGTAGGAGACAGCTACATCTATCTCGTAGCAGGTCTCGGAGAGAAAGAGTACGAGCACCATAGAGGAAAAGTGAAGGAATTTGCCTTTGCGGGGTATAGTTTTGAAGATATGCCAGTTGGACTTAGTCACGCCCAGAGTGGGATACAAAACCATAAAAAAGTGGCAGGTATCATGGGAAGTGGTCTATTGAGGAAATTCAACATCGTATATGATTACCATAGTAAGAGCATGTACTGGGAAAAAAATCAACACTTTGAGGAGTCTTTTCCTACCAACTGCTCTGGTATAGAGTTGCAACTGAGCAAGGATAAGTCTCAGGTGCTAGTTCACAAGGTGTTTGACAATAGCCCTGCATCAGCAGCTGATATTGATGCCAATTCGGTCATTATATCTGTGAACGGAGAAGATGCACTAGCATTAGGCTTGGCCGAACTGTCAGATGTGTTCTCTCAGCCAGGAGAGACGGTAACACTGGTGATCGATGGTGAAACCATAACACTAACACTCAAATCACTTCTGTAAAGGAAGTCACGAAGAAACTTCATCAATGGCCTGTAGTATAGCACTGCAGGCCATTTTTATTTCTCCTTTTTCTATCGTGAGTGGAGGTGCGATACGCATGGCATCATCACAGAATAGAAACCAGTCGGTGAGAAAACCTTTTTCGATGAGGTGATCGATGAGTGTTTTGAGGAAGTCAAAGGATTCAAATGCTACTGCTAGCATGAGTCCTTTGCCACGTACTTCTTTGATTTTGTCGTGTATGAGTAGTGACTTGAAAAGCTCACCTTTAGCGTAGGCTTGCTCGATTAGGTTTGATTCTGTGAGGAAATTAACTGTTGCGAGTGCAGCGGCAGCACTCACTGGGTGTCCACCGAAGGTCGAGATGTGTCCCAGTATGGGGTCATGGGTGAGGCTGTGCATGATGTCCTTGGAGGAGATGAATGCACCGATAGGCATACCACCACCGAGTCCTTTGGCAGATAGCAGGATGTCTGGTGCTGCATCTAACTGCTCGAATGCCCAGAATGTGCCACTACGCCCTACACCGCATTGTACCTCGTCATAGATTAGAAGACATCCCATTTCATCACATCGTTTGCGTAGCGCTTTGAAGTAGTCTGGACTAGCGATTCGTACGCCTGCTTCTCCTTGTATAGGTTCGATGATGACCGCTGCGGTGCGCTCATCTATTGTCTCTAGGTAAGCTTCATCTCCAAATACAATATGATAAACCTCAGGCGTGAGCGGCCTGAAAGGGGTTTTGAGGGACTCGTTACCTCCAGCAGCCAATGCGCCAGAAGTCGATCCGTGGTAGGCGTTGATGCAGGATACGATTTTGGGTCTCCCAGTATATCGCTTGGCGAGTTTGAGAGCTCCTTCCGTTGCCTCACTACCGGAGTTGACCAGAAAAACGTTGTTGAGGTGGTCAGGTAGCGTATCGCAGAGTGCCTTGGCTAGTTGAACTTGTGGCGCCTCGACGAATTCACCATAGACCATGAGATGTAGATATTTGTCAGTTTGCTCCCTAATGGCCGATAGGACAGCAGGGTGGCGATGGCCAATACTACTCACGCCAATGCCTGAGATCAGATCCATATAGGACTTCCCATTTTTGTCGTACATGTAGAGACCTTTTGCCTTTTCTATCTCTAATCCTAATGGGAATTCAGAGGTTTGGCCTAGATGTTGCGAGAAGAGTTGTCTGTTGTTCATATGGGAAGGGTTATTGCTGAGGTGTTAATAAATGCCAAAATTAAACCAAATACTGAGTATTTTACGTTGTTAATTTTCATATTTACTATTTACGAAATCCAAAACTAGACAGGATGATATTGAAGGATCATAGAAAAAGTTTGTTGTTATTACTATTCGTATTCCAAGTGTTTGTCTCGCAGGCCATTACTGTGGGCGATACGTTGGCGGTTTTAGAGCCAGCACCTAAGCACTGGAAGGAGACCTATCTCATCAACAACTTACTTAGCAAGAATCACTACCGAAAGATGGAACTGAATGATTCGTTATCGTCGGTCATCTTCAATGATTTTCTAGAGTCGCTCGATTTTAATAAGTCTTATTTTCTGCAAGCAGACATAGATTACTTCAGTAAGTACGAGTATGAACTTGATGATTACATCAAAAAAGGAAATGTCGATGTAGCGTTTCAGATATTCAGAATCTTTAGAGAGCGAGCCAACACACGGATCGATTATGTGGATGACCTCTTGGCGGCTGGATTTGATTATTCAATAGAAGAATCTCTCAATATCGACGATGATGATATAGAGTGGGCGTCTTCTAATGACGAAATCAATGAACGATGGAGAAAGATCATTAAGAGTCAAGCACTGAGTCTCAAACTAGCTGGCAAGACGGACGAGGAGATCGTAGAGTCGCTCACCAAAAGATACAAACGTTACCGCAAAGGGATCAATCAGTATAATTCTGACGATGTTTTTCAGTTCTATATGAATGCATATTCAGGTGCGTATGATCCCCATACCAATTATTTTTCACCAATCTCTTCAGAGAATTTCAACATCTCAATGAGTTTGTCGCTCGAAGGGATAGGAGCTAGGCTGACCCAGAGTATGGACTATACAGTAGTCAACGAAGTGGTCGCTGGGGGTCCTGCCTACAAGAGTAAGTTGCTGCACAAGGATGATAAAATCATCGGCGTGGCACAAGGGGATGAAAATGCTTTTGTAGATGTGATAGGTTGGAGATTGCAGGACGTAGTACATCTGATTAGAGGAAAGAAAGGAACCGTGGTACGTTTGCAAGTCTTGAAATTCGACGAAGCAGCAGGAGCGATTCCTAGGGAAATAAGACTGGTCCGTGACAAAATCAAGCTAGAGGAGCAGTCTGCTAAGTCGGAGATTATGCCGATCTATAATGGATCAAAAATGTATAACCTCGGCGTGATTACGCTACCGAGCTTTTACATCAATTTTGAAGAAGCCCGTCAGGGGATAGAAGATTATAAAAGTACGACACGTGATGTGAAACTGATTATCGAAGACCTCAAAGCACAAAACGTGGATGGGATATTGATCGATCTGCGTTACAATGGTGGAGGGTCGCTCAAAGAAGCCATTGACCTCACAGGGTTATTTATCGATCAAGGACCAGTGGTCCAAGTGAGGAACTCTGATGGTACAGTGGATGTCAAACGTGACGAAGATATACGTGTGCAATATGATGGGCCTTTGGCTGTCATGATCAACCGTTTTTCTGCTTCTGCTTCAGAGATTTTTAGCGGAGCGATCCAGGATTACAAAAGAGGGGTCATCGTAGGAGAGACTTCATTTGGTAAAGGAACGGTGCAGAATCTGATCGACTTAAACCGAATGTTTCCCAATGATACCGAGCAAATGGGGCAGCTGAAATTGACGCTGGCGAAGTTTTATAGAGTGAGCGGTAGTAGTACACAGAATATTGGGGTGACACCTGATATTGGATTCCCGTCTGGGTTCGAAGCGGCCAAGTTTGGGGAGAGTTCAAGACCTAATTCACTGCCTTGGGATCAGATCGCCTCATCATATTATCGTCCTACCAATAGCATATCGCCACAGTTGATCAGACACCTTGAGGATATCTATCAGACGGATTTGAAAACAGATGTGGATTTGCAATATCTCAAGGAGGATGTGAAAAGACTTAAGGAGCAGCAGGATGATGATGTCATGTCGCTCAACTATGATGAACGAAAAGCGGAAATCGACGAAGATGAAGCGCGTAAAACGAATAGAGAAGCACTGGCTGAGTCAGGTGGCTCGATCGGAAAAGAGCTAACGACTGCCGAAGAGGATCAGAAAAAATTGACCGAAGACCCTTATCTAAAAGAAGGACTCAAACTACTGGCAGAAGTAGTGAGTCAGGAAACGAAATAATAGTATACCGAAGAGATCGAAAGGCTGCATTATGAGTTTTAAACACTCATAATGCAGCCTTTCGTGTGTTAGAGCCTTCTCTTAGTGGTGTTGTTTTAGAGGGTAGAGTAGGGGAGAGTTGATTTTTAATCCATTATTTATCCGTGTTCATCGAAAAAAGTAAAATAATTGGAATTTATGCTGAGGTTGAGTGGATAAAATGAATAATTTTGAATTGTATTATTCACTGTTTGAAGATATACTAACCGACGCTTTGAGAAAATATAATTGTACTTTGAGGAGATTGATGTCCCCGATTAATAAAATAGTAGTGTGTTTGACGCTTTTGTTGGGTCTCTCTCATCTCTCCATGGGGCAAGATCCTACCATCTATGTCAGTCCCTTTGATGTAGAAGAGACACTTTCCAAAATTCATGTCAGCCTAGACGCGAACCATCACAAGTATATACATACCAGTATGTTTGAAGCGGATTCTCTTGGGGCGGGAGAATTTAAGGGTAGAGTGCATGTAGTGGATTTTATGATGAAGGATGTGGAGGCACTCATTGCGTGTGAACCCACAGTCGCTTTTGATTTGCCGCTTAAGATATTGGTTTGGTCTGAGGAATCGGATGTGTATTTGGCCTATGTTAATCCATTTATTATCAAACGACGCTACTTTATCAACGGGTGTGATGAGTATCTATCAGCCTACAACAAGGCAATGATCCGCATCGTCAATGATGCCATCAGGACGCAGTAGGCTGGACAGATGTTATGTCCTTAACTGACCATAGTCCTTGTCCTTAGTTGGACACAGTCTCTGTCCTTCGGATCAGTCGGTATTTCTGGGGATAAAAATCAATACTCGACATTCATTATTCCAATCATTCAAATTAACCTCAAAGACTCGAAATTCGTGATTGTTTTTTTTATAAAACAATCACGAATTTCGAACAATGAATCTTGAATAACGAAGTGATTCCTTTTCTTGCCCCTGTCCCAAGAAAATTGTGTAATTGTATTTAAACAAAAAGCTCAGCATTTGCTGAGCTTTTTGTTTTGGTCGGGATGACAGGATTTGAACCTGCGACCCCTCGCCCCCCAGGCGAGTACTCTACCGGACTGAGCCACATCCCGAAATGTGTTGATGGGTTTGTAAATCTAAAACCGATGGAGTGAAATCTACAAACAAAATTGAAAAAGAAAAGCCACTCAAGAGAGTGGCTTTTCAAAGTCGGGATACCAGGATTCGAACCTGGGACCCCCTGGTCCCAAACCAGGTGCGCTACCGGACTGCGCCACATCCCGAATTGTTATTGTCTCCGGTAATTTGACAATTTTTTGTGATCCGCTCAGGACTCGAACCTGAAACCTACTGCTTAGAAGGCAGTTGCTCTATCCAGTTGAGCTAGCAGACCTTAGTTTCTTGCGGAGAGAGGGGGATTCGAACCCCCGGAACGGTTTAACCCGTTCGCATGTTTAGCAAACATGTGGTTTCAGCCACTCACCCACCTCTCCGGGATAAAAAATCATCCTCATTTCCTTGAGGCTTTATCTACCCCTCAAAAACGAGATGCAAATATAGCATAAGATTTAAGAGAACTGCAAAGTCGAAATGAAAAATAGACTAAAAATATTGTGATTATTTTCTAAGCCTTTGATTACGTTTGTTTTAGTGAATCAAATAATTTCAAGGACCTTTTCTGGAGGTCTACCGATCACAGCTTTTCCGTTTTTGATGATGATGGGACGCTCGATTAATTTGGGATTGGCGACCATGATATCAATCCATTCTGGATCACTATGGCGTTGTTTTTTGTACTGTTCTTTGTAGATGCTTTCTCCTTTTCTCAGCAGGTCTTCTGCTTTGATTCCTAGCATAGAGATGATCTCAGATAATTCGGCGTGCGTCGGAGGCGTTTTGAGGTATTCAATGATTTCTAAGTCTTCCTGTCTTTCTTCGAGTATGCTCAGTGTGTTTCTACTCTTTTGACATCTGGGGTTGTGGTATATTTTAGTCATGGTGATTTAGTCTGTCGAGATACATTTGTTTGGCATTGTCTAGTTGGTGTGTGACACTTGTTTTCAGAAGCTTGAGGTTGCGCAGTTGCTCTTTTTTGGAACTACTAAACAGCACGCTCATATAGTGCCTCATCCTTTTGGCAAATTTATAATAATGCAGGGCATATATACCAAATAAAGGAAAAGCGATAAAGCAGAGTGTGGCTTGTTCCCAGTGGAGTGTGAGGTAGTGTCTCAGGATCCAAGTGAGTAGCGTATAGTAGAGCGGAAAGGTGATCATGCCTAGTATCATAGTGATAGAGGCATGGTATTCTCTCTCTTGAGATATTTTGCGCGCCAACCAACTGGGGAGTTGAAAAGGGAGATAATTCCCGGCCAGACCCATGACAAAGAGTGGGCTTGCCAGTATGAGGTAAAGCGACTTGAGAACAGTCATACTCCAGAGTCTGACATAGCTTTTGTCAAAGTTGCTCTTGGATTTAACCTGAGTAGAAAGCTCATCTAATGCTTCTACCTTTTGCTTTAGTTCTTGGTATTGGGTGGGTACGTGGAGATGAAAGAAGCGTATGGCGTGTGCGATTTCTTGATTGATGACAAAGTCTTTATGATCGTTTTTTGCATCTAGCTCTTCTTTTAGTTGTGGTTTGTAAAGCTTCTTGATTTTGTAGAATAGTGCTTCTTGCTCTGCATTTTCTGTATGGATTGTCAGGGTTTCCATCTTGATGCGCAGTTCGTTGGTGAGCTGTTGTACGGTGGCTATTTCGTTCTGCTGATATTCGCTGCGATAGTTTTGGAGGCTGATGGGTTCGCCTATATTGATATGGACTTTACTGCGAAACTGCGTGGGGTGGTTGTAGTAAATCCCGACAGGTAGGATTTTGACTCCTAGCCCAAAAGCTCTGCGTGCCTCTGCTCCGAATCCAATACGTACGCCACCAGTTTTTATTTTACGAAGTTTGAGTTCGTGTATGCTGGTACCTTCTGGGAATATGACGAGCGTATTGTTTTGCTCTAAATAGTCGTAGCATGCGCGAAAGCTGTCTTGGTTGTCTATCTCCTGACCTGCTTTGACGTCTTGCTGACGATAGACGGGGATGACATGGAAGTAGTCGAAGACTCGGTTGACTACCGCATGGACGAAGATGGAGGCATTCGCCAAAAAACCAACCTTTTGCTTGAAAATGATCGCGAGTAGCAGCGGGTCCATCAGTGTATTGGGATGGTTGGACATGATGATCAACGGGCCGTCAGAGATGGATACTGACGGCCTGCTGATGGCTACTTTCTTGTAAAATATGTGAATAGCTATCCTGAGAATGAATCGAAGGATGCGATAGATCAATCTTCTTTGGACTGAAGTTTAGTAAAGAACAGAATCAAAAGTCCAATACCGAAAAATAGTGTCATAAACAGAATAGAATTACGCATTGTACCCGTGAGACTCAGTATGGCTCCATAGGTCAGCGTACCGAGTACGATGGCGATTTTTTCAGTCACATCGTAGAAACTGAAATAGGAAGCCGTGTCTTTGGTGCCCTCAGGGATCAATTTAGAGTAGGTGGATCGGGAGATGGACTGGATACCTCCCATGACGAGTCCAAGTACGGCAGCTAGTCCATAAAAGGACGTTTTATCTTGAATCAAATAGGCCATGATACATATCCCAATCCAGATAATGATGGCGAGCATGATCGATGTTTTGTTACCTTTTAGGATGGATATCCATGCAAATAAATAAGCACCACCGATAGCAACGAGTTGAATGATCAAGATCACGATGATCATCTCGACGGACTCCATACCGATCTCTTTTGCTGCAAAGAGCGGGGCAAGTAGCATGACAGACTGAACCCCCATGCTGTAAAAAAAGAACGAACTGAGATAACGCAGTGCACTGGCACGTTCTTTTAGACTGGTGAATACCTTTTGTAATTCACGAAATCCTGCACTGAGGACTTGCGAAGTTATTTTGTTTTTGGTAGGTCTGTCTTCGAGTCTCGCAAAGGCGATGTGCGCAAAACCGAACCACCAAAGCCCGACTAGTAGGAAAACAAATTGGGTGGCGCTACCTGCTCCATCGAACCCAAAAGTCTCAGGCATCTGCACCAGTACCAAACTCACGATGAGGAGCAGTACACTGCCAATATAACCCATAGAAAACCCTTTGGCGCTCACGGCATCCATTTTGGACTCAGAGGCGATCTCTGGCAAGAAGGCATTGTAGAATACGACCGATGAGGCATAGCCTATGCTCGCTGTAATTGCGAGTAGAATACCGATCTCGATATTGGCACCATCGAAGAAGAACAGTCCCATACAAGCGAGTGATCCTAAATAGGTGAAGAATCGCATGTAGGATTTTTTAGCACCGCGATAGTCAGCGATCCCAGAGAGGACTGGGTAAAGGATAACCGCAATCAAAAATGAAAAGGAAATAGCATAAGAATATAGGACTGAACTGTCTATTTCTATCCCGAAAAATGTTACCAAGTCACCACCGAAGGCTGCCTGCGTGGCATTGGCGTAGTAGATCGGAAATATGGCAGTGGTCACGATAAGGTTGTACACCGAGTTGGCCCAGTCATAGGAGCACCATGCGTTGATGGTTTTTTTGTCATCTAGAATCATGGCGACAAGATATTTAATTTTGGATTCAAACGGGAGTAGTGAATTTTAATTCTAAATTAAAACTAGCCGAATATGGATTTTCTTAATTTGTCGTTAATATTGAGCCTCAAAAACAGCAGCTACAATGAGCAGTCAAACTAGATCTACATTAAAACTCATCGCCATTATTTTGGTGATTTTCATGGTACTCATGCAACTCAACTTGGTCATCATTCCAGCGTTGGCGGTGTATAAGTTTTGGGTGATGGTAGGAGCCTTCATATTGTTATTGGTAGCTTCTTCCTAAAATAGATATCCACTGGTCACGACTGGTAGTGTCGTTTGACGAATTCTACAATCCAGTTTTGCACACTGTCCTTTTGACTTTTTGAAGCACCTCTAAAGGCATGTCCCACCCCTTTGAGTTCGTGAAACTCATGACCGATTTCTAACGCTTCGAATTTTTGACGTAGTGCATCGGATTGGTCATAGGGTACGATCAGATCGCTATCTCCTTGGATGATCAATGTCGGAGGTACTTCTTGAGCGATTCGCCTTAGTGGAGAATAGGTGTTCATGAAGTCTTGTGCACGTATGCTGTCTTTCCGAGGATTAAATCCACAGACTTGCTCGGTCAGGTTGAGAGTTCTTACGATGGTATTTGGGACACTTTCCATGACGGAGTTGAGGCTATCCATCGTTTGGTATTCGTAGAGCAAACCTAGATCAGTAGGGCCATACACGTCGATCACGTAGTGGATCGCTGGGATGCTATCTCCCACCTCAAAATCTTCCATCTGACTATAGGCGGTCATCATGGCGATGTGTGCTCCAGCAGACTCTCCGAATAGACCTATGTTGTTGATGTCAAGCTGGTACTCGTCTGCATGTTGCTTCACCCAGTGTAGCGCATCATAGGCGTCTATAATGCATCGAGGAAAAGGGGATTGGTCTCCATCAGCGAGCGTGTACTCTGGCGTGATGATGGTGTATCCATTCTGGCGTAGATTGTTGATGGCGTCATTATAGCGGTTGACATTGATGGCTTCTTTTCGTCCTGTTACCCATGCCCCTCCGTGAAAGTAGAGGAGAACGGGGCTCTTAGTATAGCTATTTTGGGTAGGTCGGTAGATATCTAGATAGCGTCCTTCTTTGTAGAGGATCTGATATAGTACTTCTCCGTTAAGGATCGGAGGATCATTTGAAACGAAAAATGTCCCTAGCCCTACTGTAATTAGAAGTAGCAGCGCAGTGATGGAGAGGACGATACGTGTGGCTTTTTTCTTAACGATTGTCATAGGATATGCTCTTGCGTATTCAATACGTTTTTAATCAATAAATTGATGTCTGATGCTCGGTCTATGATCATAGCATGCCCTGTGTTTTCTAGTGTGAGTACATCTGGACGTTTAGGACAGGAGATCACTAGATCATCTGTCCCATGTATCATGACTATCTCAGGTCGGAGGGTTGTGTTTTTCCAATTAGCAATTTGATGTACTGCCCATTGTGCAAAAGACCTATCACTGTCTTTTAAGATTTCGAACAGCAATGGTTTGTTTTTTGGCAGGATTCTGAAAATTTTGGCGACATGTTCTGGTTTGGGATTGAAGAATGAAGTAGGTAGGAGCGGGAAAAGTCCAGTTCTACCAACTAGGCGAAAGATGGTATTGAGGTCACGACGTGTCTGTGCGGATGATATTAGAAAGACTTTTTGGGGTTTGAGGAAATTACAAATTTCTGTAGCGATCATCCCTCCGAAACTTACACCGATTAGTACAAAGGGTTCGGACTGATCTATCCGCTCAGCAAGGCGTTTAGCATAAGCACCTAACGTCTCTCTATTCTTTGGTTTAATCCATGATAGATGAATCGTTTCATAGCCAATGTCTAATTTTTGAAAAACGCGTTCATCAGCCCCCAGACCACTGATAGTGTATGCTTTCATGTGTTTTTGGGCTTAATGATTAGACAGTTGCTTCTTTGTAAAACCACATAGACGCAACATCTCTCCGAATATTAGCATCTGGCAGTAGCCCGTTTTCTGGTGCGGTATTGACCTGATTCAAATCCATGCTATATGGGTCTACTGGCATATCTAATGGTGTCTGATGCACATAGTGACTGACCTGTCTAAATAGTTCTGCGGCTAGATACTCTATTTGCGTGACGTTGGTGTTGATTTGATTTAGTAGCGCCTTTGTTTCATGTTGGATTTCGAGACCATGGTGAAAGCGTCTCAGGCACTGTAGATCAAAAGGATCGACGTAGATGTCTGAGAGATCTCCTTTGTCATGGGGTCTCCAAGCGATAAACAAATCTTGAACCTTCTGATTGAGAATGCCCATTTTCCTTCCCAAACTATCTTCACTCGCAAAAAGAGCTTTGAGGACTCTTAGGTTCGTATACCCTTTGTTGGTGAAGATGAGTGTGAAAAAGGACCAGTAGATGGCCCAGTCCCAGAAGATTTTGGTAATCATGATTTGGCTGTTGCCCATGAGCTGATACTTGTCGAGGTAGGTAGGTATCCATTGTTCGAAAATACCAAAGTGTGTTTTTTCATAGACGTCTGCATGGATGAAAATGGATTCTCCAGCTAGGTCTTTGGTGACTAGGTCGGTTATCCAACTGTTGTTCATTGCGATGAAATCCGTACCAGGTGAGTAGAGCGGGTCTAGGAATACACCTGAGTCGCCTGTTACAGCCCAACGATCCTCCGAGTAGATTTTACCACTGTGGTGCGAGTAGTGCTTTAGGAATAGGAAATCCAGAACATCCTCTTGGCGTGAGCCTATTTTCTCAAATGCTTGTGGTTCATTTTTTCGTATCCACTCAAAGGCTTTCTCTTTTGTGTTGAAATCGGTGAAATCATGAAACCGTGGGTCAGCGACTATTCCTACACTGGTGTTGCCAGAGGATAATGGGATGAACCAAAGCCAGTACCCAGTATCCATGAGGTGTACCGTGCCTAGCCGTCTGAGACCAGGTTCGAGGTGATCCGTCCAGTCTGGATTCTTGGACCACTGGTGTACATCTATTTCTCCTTTGATTCTAAACCATGCAGCGTTGATGTTGTGTTCGACAGGTTTTTGGAAATCCATCTGGCGTTTGAGTACCGCACCACGACCAGTGCAATCGATGACCCAACGTGCCTGTGCTGTTTGTGATTCACCGTTGCACAGGTAGGTAACGGTATGTAACTCTTTACCAAATTCGACTTCTTTGACACGAGCACCTGTTTTGAGTTCTGTGCCTCCGAGTTTGCTGCGACGGATGAGTTCGTTTTCGAAACTACCTCTGTCCAACTGGTGACTAGGGATGGGGAGGCGTTTTCTTGGGCCTAGTTCGGCACGTCTTTCGATGTTGTCTTTGTGTTTGGGAGAAAAGAAAAACCTGAGACCGTGCTTGGGGAGTTGTTCAGCATCCAAGTAGTCTTTGAGGTTGAGAACCTCCCGTAGGTAGTAGGTACCGAGTTCTACGGTAGATTCACCGACTTTGTGGGCAGCAGTCGGTGCTTCACTTTTTCTCTGCTCTAGCATGAGGATGTTGATCTCTGGATTTTCTTTTTGTAATTGGAGTGAAAGGGTTAGTCCAGCCAACCCGCCCCCCATGAGTATCACATCGTATCTGTCGTCCATAAATGTATAAGTCGTAGGTGTTGCAATAGTCTAATGATGACTATTTGCCGATAAATTTAGATTAACTAAAATGATCTGAGGCGATAATTTTTATTTTGTCGATTATATTGCAAGAATTTGTTAGCTAGACACAACGTAGAGCTGAACAACAAAACAACCCAGATATCTAAGCTCAATGAAAATTCTACTTGTTATTTTCGCTACTTCGATGTTGATTAGTACACCAGTTCGTATTGATTCGAAGATCGTGTACAAAGCCCTGTCGGGAGATTCTATGGAGCTCGTGACCACTGCTCTGGCTAAGCTGGAAAAAGAATCTGAAAGTGCTGAGGTTCGAGCTTATACAGGTGCATTACTGACAAAAAAGGCATCTTTCGTAAAAGGAGTAGCGGATAAAGTGAAAGCCTTTAAAGAAGGAGCGACCATGCTCGAAGAAGAGATAGAAGCAGATGGAGCTAATATTGAATTTCGATTTTTGCGTCTCGCGGTTCAAGAGAAAAGTCCTGGTATTCTAGGTTATAAGGACAATATGGATGAAGATAAAAAAATGATATTGGAGAATTATTCTGATCTCTCAGCGTCTCTGCGCAGGCAAATCGCGAATTATGCACAAAGTTCAGAATTTATGCCGTCATCAGAACTTCCTAAATAGCAACTAACCTGCATGAAGAAAATTTTAGCAATCAACTACTCCCAGACGGGGCAGCTTGATGAGATTTTAGACAAAATGTTCGAGCCATTTGACGCTATATCCGTAGAGCGAGTCAAAATAGAGATGGTCGAGCCGTATGCTTTTCCATGGACGAGCGAGAGATTTTTTGACGTATTCCCTGAGTCTGTTATGGAGATTCCACGACGTGTAGCCCCTTTTGTGACTTCACAGGAGAATTATGATCTGGTGGTACTGGGGTACCAGCCTTGGTTTTTGTCTCCGTCTATCCCGACGACTTCTCTACTGATGGATGATCATTTTCGAGCGTTGGTCAAGGGTAAACCTGTAGTCACAGTGATCGGAGCGCGTAATATGTGGCTCAACTCGCAGGAAAGCGTGAAGACGATGCTCAAAACTGCGGGGGCACGTCTCGTGGGTAACATTCCGCTGATAGATCGATCAGACAACCTAGCGAGTGTTGTGTCTATCCTACACTGGATGCTCAAAGGAGAGAAGACAAAGCCTTACGGTATATTCCCTAAACCAGGAGTCAACGACGAAGATATCATGTCTGCGGACGAGTTTGGAGAGATGATAAAGCGCACTTGGGACAAGGGAAACTACGAAGATTTGCAGTTAAATCTGCTGTCTCTAGGCAAGGTGAAAGTACCTATCAATATCCTGTTCATCGAACAGCGTGCGAAGAAGTTATTTAGAATTTGGGCTAATATCGTCCAGAAAAAAGGAACGACACCCGAAAAAAGAAGAAAGTGGTTGGTGGTATTTAAGTACTACCTGATCTTTGCTTTGTTTGTGGTTTCTCCAGTTGTATTGGTGATATTTAATTTAATTTTAAGACCACTGACCTTAGGGGCGATTAAAAAGAAAAAAGAGTATTATTGTGGGGTTAACTGACTAGAAGATGCCGGAAGTTTATATTACAAGAACGTCAAGTTTTTTACCAAATGATCTAATCAGCAATGAGGAGATGGAAGATTATTTGGGATACGTCAATGGTGCTAAATCACGTTCTAAAGCCATTGTATTAAGGAATAATAAGATCAAAGGAAGACACTATGCGATCAAGAAGAATGGGGAAGCTACCCATACCAATTCGCAGATGGTATCACTAGCGATCAAGAAACTGTTTGATAAAAGCCCTGAAGAAATCAGGGAGGTTGATTTGTTGACCTGTGGTACATCCACGCCTGATCAGATGATGCCTTCGCATGCTGTAATGGTACACGGCTGGCTACCCGAAATGGAGTCTATCGAGGTGGTATCTCCTTCGGGTGTATGCTGCTCTGGGATGCATGCCTTCAAATACGCATATATGTCTATCAAAGTAGGCGACAAAAAGAAGGCTATTACGACTGGATCGGAGAGACTGTCACGAATATTAAGGTCGGAGCAGTTCGAGGACGAAGTACGTCATTTGGAAGCCCTGGAACAGAACCCGATGGTGGCTTTTCAGAAGGACTTTTTGCGTTGGATGCTCTCTGATGGTGCAGCTACTTTTCTTCTAGAAGACCAGCCAACCCCTGATGGTATAAGCTTAAAGGTTGAGTGGATCGATGGTATATCCTATGCCAACAGAGAGGAGGCCTGTATGTACATGGCGTCTGAAAAAATGGAAGATGGCTCGCTCAAAAGTTACATGGACTATGCGCCAGATGATATCATGAAGGAGTCGATTTTGACTATCAAGCAAGATACTCGTCTGCTGGACAAAAATATCGTGAGTCTGGGTTTCAATCACCTGATCAAAATACTAAAAGAGAAAGGACAAAATGTGGAGGAGGTGGATTACTTTTTGCCACACCTGTCGAGTTTTTTCTTTGAGGACAAAATCGCAGATATCCTAGAGTCTAATGGGATGGGTATTCCTAAGGAAAAGTGGTTTACTAACCTAGATAGCAAAGGCAATGTGGGAGCAGGTTCTATTTACCTAATGGTCGATGAGCTGATGAATAGTGGTAAGCTCAAGAAGGGAGAGAAAATTCTTTTGGCTGTCCCCGAAAGTTCAAGATTCTCTTATGTGTTCTGCTACTTGACTGTTTGCTAATACTACTATAAAACCCAACCTGATGAAGAAAAAAGACATCCCTCAAGACGAAAGTGCCCTCAAGAATGTACTGAGGGAAGTAGTCTATGCCAAAGACGAAGATGGGAAATATACTTCAGCCTTGAGCCAAGGATGGGATGTTAAGAAGGACGCTCTGGACAATGCCTGGGACGATGTAAATGAAAAGATAGAGGAAGCGAAACAGGCAGTGCTGAGCGGAGAGAAAAGTCCCGTTTATTACTTCAAAGAAAAGACGTTGATGGACATGCCGACGATAACTGGCTATACAGGTTTTTGGGCTATCACGATCAAGCGACATTTCAAACCCTCAGTATTCAAAAAACTAAGTGACCATAAGCTGGAGAAATATGCCAAGGCTTTTGACATCACTATCGAAGAATTAAAATCCCCTGACCTATCGTGATCAACGAATTTAACCACATACAATCCGCCCACTGTGAAAACGGTGTGACGACCAGTCTGCTCAAACACCATGGTGTAGATTTTATCAATGAGCCTCTTGCTTTTGGGATAGGGTCGGGATTGTTCTATATCCACATCCCTTTCATGCAGGTGAATGGTGGGCCAGCGATATCGTTTAGGACTATGCCAGGGGCGATTTTTCAGCGAACCGCCAAAGCATTGAATGTCAAAGTGAAACGAAAAAAATTCAGGTCAGAAGAGGCGGCGGATGATTATCTCCGTGCTTTGATTGATAGTGGCGTGCCAGTTGGTTGTCAGGTAGGCGTATTTCATCTGCCTTACTTTCCTAAGGAATATCGATTTCACTTCAATGCACATAACCTCATCATCTATGGTTATGAGAACGGTGAATATCTCGTGAGTGATCCAGTGATGGAAGGAACCAATAGGTTGACAGTCGAGGAACTCAACAAAGTTCGTTTTGCAAAAGGAGCATTGGCGCCTAGTGGGCATGTGTATTATCCAGAGGCGTTTGGAGAGATCAGCGAGGAAAGACTCAAAAAAGCCGTGATCAGCGGCATCAAAAGAAATGTACGGGACATGCTCAGGATACCAGGCAGTATCGCTGGGGTGTCAGGAATCAAATATACCGCAGGAAAAGTGCGTAAGTGGCGCGATAAACTAGGCGTGCGAAAAGCAGGTTTATATCTCGGTCAGATCGTACGAATGCAGGAAGAAATAGGCACAGGAGGAGGAGGCTTTCGTTTCATCTACGGAGCATTCTTAGAGCAGGCGGCTGGGATATTGAACAATGATGAATTAATGCGAATCTCTGAAGATATCACAGCTGCTGGAGATATGTGGCGTAGCACCGCTGTGCAAATGGCAGGTGTGTACAAAGGGCGGATCACCGAGCAAAAGGACTTTGATCAGACAGCTGACATGATGATAGATATCTATCACAAAGAGAAAGCGACTTTTGAGTCGCTCAGCAAAATCAAATTAAAATAATGTCAGAAATCTCACATGTCGATATCTTAGATATGCACAAACGCTATCCAGGAGCGATGGAGGATAGCCTGAGTCAAATCAATATGAAGATTCCGGCAGGAAGGAAGTTTGGCTTGCTGGGACCAAATGGAGCTGGTAAGACAAGTTTGATTTCCATCATGTGTGGTTTTTTAGAACCTTCTTCAGGTTCTGTGACTTATTATACAAAAGATAAGCGTGAGTTGGAAGGGAGAGCATTGAAAAATGTCATTGGGTTTGTCCCTCAAGAATATGCTTTGTATGGCGAGCTATCCCCCCGACAAAATCTAGAATACTTTGGTGCGCTGTATAACATGCGCAAAGGGGAGATTAACAAAAGAAGTGAGGAGTTACTGGTTATTTTAGGACTATCAGAGGTCGCTGATAAACCATGTGGTAGCTTCTCTGGCGGGATGAAACGCCGCGTTAACTTGGCAATAGGGATTATTCATAGTCCGAAAATACTGTTTTTGGATGAACCTACTGTAGGGGTCGATGTACAAAGTAAACATGCTATCATTCGTTTTTTGAATCAACTTAATATAGAAGGGACGACCATTATCTATACTTCCCATCACATGAATGAAGCACAGGAATTTTGTGATGAATTGGCGCTGATAGATCATGGCAAAGTGATGGCGAAGGGAATGACGACTGATTTGTTAGCACAACATGGGACGGATGATTTGCATACGCTGTTTATCAACCTGACTGGAGAGGAGTATCGAAATTAATATGTTTAAATTCACTACGTCTATAAAAAAGGAATTGATCATCCTGTTCAGTGATAAACTAGGGCTGACGGTGATGTTCGTGATGCCGATGCTCTTGGTGTTTATCATTACGATCATACAGGATAGTGCCTACAAGATCGTCAATGAAAGCAAGCTGAGTATGCTGGTCTCCAATCAGGACGAAGGGGGACAAGGAGAGGTGTTATTCGAGTTGATGGATGCTTCTGGATTTTTTATACTATCGCAGGACGATGGGTTGAATAGTGAGGCTCTGGAGCGAGCGCTTATCGATGACAATCAACTGGCAGCATTGTATATACCAGCTGATTTTAGTAGTGCATTGATTAGCAAGGCGAACCAGACCAGCGAGACTATGATGTCTGAATTAGGGGTAATGGAAGCTTCAAAAAAGCGACCCATTAGCGTCCCTGAATTAGAACTTTACATCGATCCAGTACTGCAAGAGAATTTTTCTGAATCGATTTCGCGCATGTTGTCATCATACCTTAATGTGATCGAAAACAAACTGATGATCAGGTCGGTTTACAAGTTAATGGAGCAGGATTTGGATGAGGAGGCTATGATCGACCAGATGCTAGCCAATCAGGTGGAAATCGTGAAGCGTACTGCTTCAACTTCAGACAAAGCCATTATTCCTAATTCTACCCAACACAACGTGCCTGCTTGGACGCTTTTTGCTATGTTTTTTATGGTGGTCTCTCTAGGTTCTAATGTAGTGAAGGAGCGCATCAATGGTAGCTTTATGCGACTGAAGACCATGCCGTCGAGTTTTGTGATGGTGCTAGTAGGGAAAATGTTGGTCTATGTCGTGGTTGCCATGTTGCAGATCGCTGTGATATTCGGAATCAGTATGTTGATTTTCCCATCATTGGATTTGCCAGTATTGGTATTGCCTGACAATGTGAGCGCATTTGTACTGATGTCTTTGTTGTCTAGTTTAGCTGCAGTTAGTTTTTCGCTGATGATAGGGACAATCTCCCAGACGATGGAACAGTGTATTGGGATAGGAGCGGTTTCTGTGATTATCTTCGGTGCGATTGGTGGGATATGGGTTCCTACCTTTGTGATGCCAGGATATATGCAGACGCTGACAGCTATCTCTCCGCTTCATTGGTGTCTGGAGGGATTCTATATTTTATTTTTGAAAGGAGGAAGTTGGAAAGAACTATTTCCTATTATTGTATACATCGTTGCATTTGTGTTGGTATGTCAAGCGATCACATTGAGCAGGTTGCGCATCGAAAAACTGCTCTAAAATTACTATTATGGATAAGGAAACACTGAAGATAGAGATTAAAGAAAAGATCATTCAATACCTCAATTTGATGGATCTTAAACCAGAGGATATCAAGGATGACGAACCGCTATTTGGTCCTGAGCTAGGCTTGGATTCTATTGACTCTATTGAGTTGGTCGTGTTGCTAGAGCGTGAGTATGGAATTAAAATCAACAATCCGAGTGATGGACGCAAAATCCTCGTGGATGTCAATGTCATGGCGGACTACATACTCGCCAATTCTTCTAAAATATGATCAAAGTAGTTGTTACGGGGAGGGGAGCGATCTCAGCTATCGGTAACAACGTAGCTGAAAATCGACAGCGTCTAATCACAGGTCAGACAGGACTGAGTAAGGCTTCCAAATACTTCACGTCTAAATTTACAGAGAGCCATCCTTTTGGGGAGATCAAAATGTCGGATGAAGAGATGCTGTCTAGTTTGGCTGTCCCAGAGATGAAAGGACTGACGCGTACGGATTTGATTGCTTTCAAAGCCTTCGAAGAGGCGATTCAGGAGGCTGGTCTGGATAGCGATACCCTTTCTCATCCTAGGACGGGTTTTATCTCAGGGAGTACAGTAGGAGGAATGGTACTGACCGATCAAGTGTTCGAAGATGGAAGCAATCGAGCGCAGCGTACAGCGTTTTTAGAATCCTATGACTACTGTTCGCATACGCTGAGAATTGTGGAGCAATACCGCATTCATGGATTCACCAATACCATTAACACAGCTTGCTCTTCGTCTGCCAATGCCATCATGATGGGCGCACGCTTGATTCGATCTGGTCGAGCGGATAGGGTAA
Source organism: Reichenbachiella agariperforans (assembly GCF_900142205.1). Classification (GTDB taxonomy): domain Bacteria; phylum Bacteroidota; class Bacteroidia; order Cytophagales; family Cyclobacteriaceae; genus Reichenbachiella; species Reichenbachiella agariperforans. The sequence continues at coordinate 7,446 of NZ_FRAA01000013.1, read as the reverse complement.
TCGTGGGGGGAGCAGATAGTCTTGCTAAGTTCACGGTCAATGGGTTTAACTCTCTACAAATTCTGTCAGAGGATTTATGTAGGCCATTTGATGCAAATAGAAAAGGGTTGAATCTAGGTGAAGCAGCAGCTTATCTCGTATTGGAGTCTGAGGCATGCGCGAAAGGGAAAAAAATATACGGAACGGTCTCAGGCTATGGCAACAGTAATGACGCCTATCATGCCTCTGCACTCTCTGAAGATGCCGTGGGCGTTATCGCTTGTATGCAGGCAGCGTTAGATCATGCAGGACTGGAGCCTGCTGGTATAGACTATATCAATGCTCACGGAACGGCTACTGAGAACAATGACCTGACCGAGATCACAGGATTGGGTAAATTGTTTGGTGAACATCTACCGCCATTTAGTTCTACTAAGAGTTTTACGGGGCATACTTTAGCAGCTGCCGGAGCGTTAGAGGCAGTCTACAGTTTGATGAGTATGGAGCACGGCGAGTTGTACGCTAGTCTCAACTGTGAGCAGCCGATTTCACCACTGGATGAACTACCTATCGCTGCATATCAAGAGCAACAAGAGATAAACGCGGTTCTGTCTAATTCTTTTGGGTTTGGAGGGAATTGTACATCACTCGTTTTTAAACAGCATCTCTAATGTATATCAAAGCAGCTACTGCCATATCGCCACAGCATACTGTAGACGGACGTTTGTTTACCGAAGGAGTCACCGCTTGGACGGGAAACAAATGCTATGCAGCAGAACCAAGTTACATAGAGATGATCCCAAGAGCACTGCTCCGTCGGATGAATAAAGCCGTACGTATGGGAGTCGGTGCAGGTCTGATGACACTCCAAGGACAAGGAACACAGGACGGGATCGTTCTCGGGACTGCCAATGGTGGGATAGATGATAGTTTTAAGTTTCTCCGTCAGATATTGGAGTACGACGAAGGGACACTGACGCCTACCAATTTTGTGCAAAGTACACCAAATGCGGTTGCAGGTAGCCTTGCCATGATGACCAAAAATACGGGTTACAATATCACGCATGTCAACTACGGTTTGGCATTTGAGGCAGCACTGCTGGATGCGATGATGCTGTTCGAGGAAGGAAAAGTACAGTCTTTGTTGTTAGGAGGTTTAGAAGAGATATCTGATCATAATTTCAACATGGATTTGCAGGCGGGCTGGTTCAAAACTGATGAAGTTAACGATACAGAATTGTTTGCATTCCAGACTGCTGGGACGGTCAAAGGAGAAGGCGCGACGATGTTCGTCATCGATGATGATCCAGAGCACGCGCTGGCGCAAGTACTGGCAGTGGATCAGATGAATTTTGCCACACAGTTGACGTTGCAGGATAGGGTAGCACAGATACTGGCAGAACATGCCGTCTCAAGAGAAGAGGTCGCGCTAATGGTGGGGATGAACGGGGATGCACGTCATGACGGATGGTATCATGAATTTCTGGACGCATTTGATCAGCAAACCGTTTACAGCTTTAAAAATCTCGTGGGGGAGTACCCTACAGCCACGGCTTTTGCAGTTTGGTTGGCGACTGAGCTGTTTGCACGTGAAGAAGTGCCTCAGGAGATGGTTCTCCGCGGTAGTCATACGCCACCGAAGTTCTTGCTGATCTACAACCACTACAAGGCCAAACAACACAGTCTGATGCTCCTGCGTAACCCTAGGGTTTAGTACGGTTTTATGGGGCACAGTTGGAGTTAAAACTATGCACTTTAGTGCATCTCGCTTTAGCTTCTACACACCTCAGTGAGATACTAGTATTTAGATTTTAGTATCTAGATTAAAACTTATTCTTTTTTTGTCTAAAACCAGTCTGTCCGACAGGCAGGTCTAGTGTCTAGCGATCTAAGGTCTTGATTCAGTATGTAGAGAATTTCATTCTCCCCTAAACCTGTGATGCTTTCAGCCTAGAGTTGGTTGAACCGACTCTTTTTGAGGATTCCCTCGAATGTTTCTCGATTTCTATGTTTTCACAGGAGGATATCATAATTTTCTGTTGTAACTCATATTAAACCAGATAATTTAAACTACCAGCCTTATGAAAAAGCTATTAGTTCTTTTTGCCATTCTTTGTCTTTTTGTATCAACCGGTTCAGCACAGGATAGGGTCACTTTGACCAATGGAGATGCTATTGTGGGAGATGTCAAATCCATGAAGCATGCTGTTCTTGTTATCGAGACGGATTATTCTGATTCGGATTTTACGATTGACTGGAAAGACGTTCAAGACCTCACGACCAGCGGTACGTATATCATTGGCTTAGCAGGGGGTAAGAAGGTAGATGGCACGATTACCATCGTGAATCAAACCGTCACGATCACTGATGCTGATGGTGGCCAGATAGAGAATATGTCTCACCTCAAGGTTATTTATTTGAATGCTATCGATAAGGGTTTTTGGGACAAGGTGAATGCCTCTATCGATGGTGGTTTCACCCATTCGAAAGCGAGCAACAACAATCAATTTACGCTCCGAGGCACTGCCGCCTATATGTCTACCAAAATTAACCCAGACCTGTATGCCAATTTTGTCCAGAGTGCCATAGATGCCAATGATTCCGTTCGAGTCAATTCCAAAAGGCGAAACTATGGTGGAAACTTTCGTATGTTCTTTTCCAAATCATGGTTTGCTATTACTGGAGCGGATTTCTTGACCTCTGATGAGCAAGGGCTTGATCTTCGATCTACCTATTCTCTGGGTGTAGGGTATTTTCCCATTAGTACCTATCGCATGCTTTTGAATGTGTCCACAGGTATAGCGCTAAATAACGAAATATTAAGTGATGATGTCATGGGAGAGGACAATACCAGTACGGAGGGGTTTGTATCTATGGAGTACAATGCTTTTGGACTAGACGACATCAGTATTGTTAGTTCGGTCAAGTATTACCCTAGTCTTTCAGACGGAGGACGAAACCGATTGAATGCCAGTATTGATCTGAAGCTAGACCTGCCTAAGGATTTTTATATCGGTCTAGGCTACACAGTTAACTACGACAGTGAACCTACTGGTGAAGATATTCCAGGGACAGACTATGTTGTTCAGACTACCGTAGGTTGGAGTTTGTAGGGGATGAGTTCAGTATATAGTTCAAGAATATTTTTTTAACATTATTTAATAATTACTTAGGTAGTATTTATTTTTGTCGTTTATTTGACGTTTCGAATACCATCTACATCTTATTTATCTCTACGATTCGCATAGTTATGTTGAATGGACGAGGAGATTTTATTCTAAAATGGAAATCTAAATGTTTATAATGAACCAACCAACTATCAAAGGGATTGCAATTATTTGCCTATACCTATTTCATGTCACAATAGTAATTGGACAAGAAGAAGATTTACTTGGAATTTCAAATGTTGTCCCACCTAACCCTACGGTGTCAGCTCTTAACAAGTATGGTGATTTTCAAGTAACAGAGTCGAGTGGTGTACCAAACATTGCTATTCCTCTTTACGAAATAAAAAGTACTCAGCTTTCGTTGCCCATATCAATTAGTTATAATTCGAGTGGGAATAGAGTTGAGGATAAGGGCTCTTGGGTTGGACTGGGGTGGTCTTTAAATGCGGGAGGTGTTATTTCTCGTACAGTTGTAGGGACTTCAGATGATGGGGTTGGAGGTTTTATCCCATTTGGTTCTTGGTTTCAAGATATAGGGAATTTTCAATTCAAGGATTCTGATTATAACAATATGAGTTCAAGCGCGAGTAACTCTTTTGATTCAGAACCAGATATCTACCACTATAATTTTAATGGTTATTCGGGTAAGTTTTTTATCGACCTTAATGGAGAGGTCAATGTAATAGCATACGAACCAATTTCTATAATACGAACTGAGACAGGTTTTGAAGCTACAACACCGTTAGGTATTAAGTATGTGTTTGATGAGGAAGAAATTTCTACGAATATATATAAGGGGGAGAGAGACTATGTGTCATCTTGGTATTTGACTTCTATTACTTCTGCTGATCAAAATGATGTTATAACAATTGCCTATGACAATGTACATGAACTGAAATATGATATTAATATAGCTAGATCGTACGGTTATAAATCATCATACAGACATGATGTAAATCATTTAGACCCTGGGAAGTCGTTTGTCCCGATGAGTAATGGAAACGGGTTTAATAAATCCGTAAGCCAAGTTAAAATTCTTCAAGCGAAGAAAATATCTAGTATATCTTTTTCTGTCGGGACGGTACATTTTTCCATGGTTGAAAACGGCACGAGTGTGCCACGGTTGGAATCAATTCAGATAAAAGACACCCATGGGAGGGAGATTCGTAATGTGACGTTTGATAATTCAGAATATTTTTCTTGCTCAGGAAAAAAATGTGAAAGATGGAAGCTATCTAGTCTTATTAGCAATGGTGATGTTTACAATTTTGAATACGATCAGACAGTTTTTCCTAAGTTGGACAGTTATGATAAGGATCACTGGGGGTATTTCAATAATGCAGGCAATAGATTTTCTGATGTTCCAAAATTTATTACTCATGGGAAACAAGTTTTAAATTCATTTGGGGCTGATAGGTCAGTTGACCCAGTTGCGGCACAAGCAGGGATACTTAAGAAGATTGTTTATCCAACTGGTGGATGGACAGAGTTTGAATTTGAAAGCAATAGATACTATTACTTTGATGAACCAGGGGCAAATCTGTATAAAATGAATTTATCTAAAGAGTTCGAGTTAAGAGCTTCTGGTGATAATCACATGGATTTAGAGCATTTTAGTTTTAGTAATGAAGATTTTTTACCGATTTCTCGACCCGACTTATTAGTGGATGGGACGGTAGTCAAAGGGGAAACCTATTCAGTTAGTGATTTTGTGTGGCCATCTACGATCAGATTGGATGTAGAGATTGGTACTATTCCTAGCGAGTCATATCCAGACCAACCAAGTTCTTATCATGACATTCTTCCATCAGCGAGCTTAACCGATGCTTTTAGACTAGATAATGGGGATATTCAAATTAAATATGATGTTTCTAAGCAGCCTGAATTTCATGAGGGAGTATTTAAAACCTCTTATTCTGCAGAATTTGCATTGGCCAATGGAGGGGCTGGAATTGAACGAACATTAAAGCTTAAAACAGGAGTTAGGGCAGGTAATTATGTAAAGGCCAAGCTTACTTTGATTCCTGATTTTAAGGCGGATTACCCGCTAGTTGGAGATGGACATATGTTTACAGGAGGGCTAAGAATAAGTTCAATATCAAGCTATGATCAAACAGGAAAAAAGCAGTCTGAAAAGTCTTTTTCATATTTGAATAAAGAGGGAAAATCTAGCGCAAAACTATTGAGGGGAGGATGGCATCATTATGAGAAATATAATGCGTATCGATCCGAATATGCTATTGGAAAAAATGAGGCAGGTTGTGTTCCTGGAGGTGATAACGATGAGGCCAGATATCCATTTAGGTTGTTATTGCATAATAATCCCCCTTCAGGTATTCATGGCAGTGCTAGTGTTATGTATCAGGAGGTCTCCAAAACGGAGGAGTCTAGTAATGAAGGTGAAGTCAATGGGCGTACTAAAACATTGTTTAGTTGGGTTCCAGACAATGATGTCGGTATATTTTACCCACACCCACCTATTTTAGATAGGAGCCACTTACGAGGTATGCCTAAAACCATTTGGTACTATGAAACAATAAATGATAGTACTGAAAACTTGATACGTCAAGAAGATTATATTTACTCGAATAGCCCTTTGTTTTCTAGTATGTATGGATTGAAAGTGGTTCCTGATCGTGAGTATCATTACAACGGTGAGACGACTACAACGAACCCTGATGATAGTATGTTTTGTTCAGGGTATTATTTTCTGAATGTCAACAAATTTAAATGGTTTAAGTATCAGTTAACGACATCTCATAAGTACTTAGCAGAAAAGCATGTTTATAATTATTTAAATCAAGATACACTTGTCCAAACTTCTCGATATGAGTATACGGATGAAGATGAGAAATTACAGTTTTTAAAAAGAGAGATTACAGAATACCCAGATAGAAAGCTCAAAAAGGAATTTACCTTCCCTTTTGAGTTGGTTAATAATTCACATCATCAATACTTTTCTAGGATCTCTGATATGGTTAATAGTAACATAGTTTCTTTACCTCTTGAACAACGTTTATTTAATCATACGGGTGATAGCTGGCAACTTGTAAAGTCTGATATGCTAGAGTATACGTCAAACCATGTAACTAAGAACTGGAAACTTGAAGTTGAAAACCCTATTTCCGAAATTGATTTTTTGACAATTGAAAATAGTGACTCTATAAATCCTGGGTATTCTATTAAGCCAGAAGTGAGTTTGTTTTATAACGGTGGGAAACTTACGGAATACTTAACTGGTGCAGAAGAGGTAAATTCTTTTATCTGGGGTTATAATGATACTTACCCAATTGCGAAAGTGGAAAATGGCTTTTCAGGAGATGTGCCATTGCAATTGATTGAAGAGCTTAAAGAACTTTCTGATCAAGACAATGATAGATGTGAGAAAGGAGAGGGGTGTAATGAAGATAAACTGCGAATTAAACTTGATAAATTACGCGAACTCAATTCTCTGGGTGGGGCTTTTATTACCACTTATACATATGATCCTTTAGTAGGTGTCACGTCTATTACTGATCCATCGGGGGTAACTAAACACTTTGTGTATGATTTTAATAACAGACTTCAGTATGTGATTGATGAAGACGGTAACTACCTTGATGGGTATGAGTATTTCCAATTGAAGTCTATCTCTAACCAACCTTAAAATGCTAATTCAAATTAAATTTACTTATAAGTACCTTGTCTTTTTACTCTTTGTTTTATTAAGTGAGTATTCTTTTGCGCAGAAATTGCCTCTCCCTCCAATTGATGATGGGTGTCCAGTGGCTTATACTGTCGGTGGTGGGGGAATATATTGTTCTGGCTCTGGAAAGAATGTTACCTTGAGTGATTCAGAACAAGGAGTTACTTATCAGTTAAGACGTAATGGAACTGATTTAGGTAATGTAAAAAATGGAACAGGAAGTTCGTTGATGTGGAGTGGTTTGGCAACAATAGGCACTTATACAGTTAGAGCTACTATGGGTGCCTGTAGTAAAATAATGAATGGAGAGGTTGATATTGTTTCTAGTCAACTTTCAGTTTATACAGTAGGGGGAGGAGGAGGTTATTGTTCTGGTGGATCGGGAAAGACTATTACCTTGAGTGATTCGCAAAGTGGAGTGAGTTATACGTTATATAATGGCGGGAGTGCTTTACCAAGCTTGACAGGTACGGGAGGGGCTTTGAGCTGGCCGAACCAAAAACTTATAGGTACATATACAATAGTAGCGACTAATGGTAGTGGCTGTAGTAAGACGATGAGTGGTAGTAAAAGTATATCAATCATTAGTCTCCCTTCAGTTTATACAGTAGGTGG
>NZ_FRAA01000014.1:45000-47662 GCF_900142205.1 Reichenbachiella agariperforans | reverse complement strand
CTCTGTTCGGAATGGGAAGAGGTGGACACCCTCGCAATAGTCACCATAATGTCTTAATGAAATACTAGATTAATACATTCTAGTTTCTAGACTTATGTCTATTACATTTTTAATATCGTAAAGTCATTTATCTAAATATTCGTACTAAGTACTAAATAATAGATTTGACATTGTGTCATGAAAGAAAGAAAACTTGCACTGTTATAAAAAGCTTACAGGTAATTAGTACTGCTCGGCTTTGACATTACTGCCTTTACACCTGCAGCCTATCGACGTTATCGTCTATAACGACCTTTAAAAGAAATCTCATCTTGAGGAGGGTTTCGCACTTAGATGCTTTCAGCGCTTATCCTCACCGAACGTAGCTACCCGGCGGTGCAGTTGGCACCACAACCGGTACACTAGAGGTTCGTCCAACTCGGTCCTCTCGTACTAAAGTCAGAGCCTCTCAAATTTCTTACGCCCACAACAGATAGGGACCGAACTGTCTCACGACGTTCTGAACCCAGCTCGCGTGCCACTTTAATGGGCGAACAGCCCAACCCTTGGGACCTTCTCCAGCCCCAGGATGTGACGAGCCGACATCGAGGTGCCAAACCTCCCCGTCGATATGAGCTCTTGGGGGAGATCAGCCTGTTATCCCCAGAGTACCTTTTATCCTTTGAGCGATAGCCCTTCCATGCGGAACTACCGGATCACTATATCCTACTTTCGTACCTGATCGGCTTGTTGGCCTCACAGTCAAGCACCCTTATGCTATTGCGCTCTACGAACGATTACCAACCGTTCTGAGGGTACCTTTGAAAGCCTCCGTTACTCTTTTGGAGGCGACCACCCCAGTCAAACTACCCACCACACAATGTCCCCATATAGGGTTAGGCATCAGATAAATAAAGGCTGGTATTTCAACAATGGCTCCACCATGCCTAGCGACACAGCTTCAAAGCCTCCCAGCTATCCTACACATCATTTACCCAATACCAATGTGAAGCTATAGTAAAGGTTCATGGGGTCTTTCCGTCCCGTTGCGGGTACGCGGCATCTTCACCGCGACTACAATTTCACCGAGCTCATGGCTGAGACAGTGCCCAGATCGTTGCACCATTCGTGCAGGTCGGAACTTACCCGACAAGGAATTTCGCTACCTTAGGACCGTTATAGTTACGGCCGCCGTTTACCGGGGCTTCAGTTCAGCGCTTCTCCCGAAGGATAACGCCCCCCCTTAACCTTCCGGCACCGGGCAGGTGTCAGGCCTTATACATCATCTTTCGATTTCGCAAAGCCATGTGTTTTTGTTAAACAGTCGCCTGGGCCTTTTCACTGCGGCCCGCATTGCTGCGGGCGCCCCTTCTCCCGAAGTTACAGGGCGATTTTGCCTAGTTCCTTAGCCATGAATCACTCGAGCACCTCAGGATTCTCTCCTTGACTACCTGTGTCGGTTTACGGTACAGGTACCAAACCCATAAGTTTAGAGGTTTTTCTTGGAAGTCTGATTAGGCGCATATCAACGCTCCCGAAGGATTGTTGTACTATCAGGTTCATCAAAGTCAGCGGATTTTCCTACTGTCTCTATAACTACACCCTTCAACGTGCTATTCCGTCAGCACGCAGCGCTTTCACTACTCCGTCACCCCATCACTGAGTATGGTAGTATGGGAATATTAACCCATTGTCCATCGACTACCCCTTTCGGGTTCGCCTTAGGTCCTGACTAACCCACGGCTGATTAGCATTGCCGTGGAAACCTTAGTCTATCGGTGTGCGGGTTTCTCACCCGCATTATCGTTACTTATGCCTACATTTGCTTTTCTAAACGCTCCAGCATGGCTTACGCCACGCATTCAACGCAGATTAGAATGCTCCCCTACCAGTGTAATAAATTACAATTCTAAGTTTCGGTAATATACTTGATGCCCGATTATTATCGATGCTCTGTCGCTCGACCAGTGAGCTGTTACGCACTCTTTAAATGAATGGCTGCTTCCAAGCCAACATCCTGGCTGTCTCGGCAACTGAACCGCCTTAGTTCAACTTAGTATATATTTTGGGACCTTAACTGTAGATCTGGGTTCTTTCCCTCTCGGACATGGACCTTAGCACCCATGCCCTCACTGCAGAGTATATCTAACGGCATTCGGAGTTCATCAGGATTTGGTAGGATTTGACTCCCCCTAGTCCTATTGGTAGCTCTACCTCCGTTAGACTTAACCTCCACGCTGCTCCTAAAAGCATTTCGGGGAGTACGAGCTATTTCCCGGTTTGATTGGCCTTTCACCCCTACCCACAACTCATCCAAAGACTTTTCAACGTCAACTGGTTCGGTCCTCCATTGCATGTTACTGCAACTTCAACCTGGTCATGGGTAGATCACCGGGTTTCGCGTCTACCTCCACTAACTATACGCCCTATTCAGACTCGCTTTCGCTCCGGCTACATCACTTAATGACTTAACCTTGCTAGTGAAGAGTAACTCGTAGGCTCATTATGCAAAAGGCACGCCGTCAGCACACTAGGTGCCTCCGACCGCTTGTAGGTGTGCGGTTTCAGGTTCTATTTCACCCCTTTATTCAAGGTACTTTTCACCTTTCCCTCACGGTACTAGTTCACTATCGGTCTCTCAGGAGTATTTAGCCTTACCGGATGGTGCCGGCAGATTCAAACG
>NZ_FRAA01000014.1:0-40000 GCF_900142205.1 Reichenbachiella agariperforans | reverse complement strand
AGTGCCGTCATCACCCCAGAGGACAAGGTTCTCAAAATAGTGATTGATGCAGAAATCAAACTAGATCAAATCACTACTAAGTTCTATAGCATACTCAACCAAATGGGTCCCTTTGGGCCAGGCAATATGCAACCTGTATTCATTAGTCGAAATATCCGCCTAAAGAGCGACGCCCGTCTGCTCAAAGAAAAACACCTTAAGCTAGCTGTTTATCAAGAAGATAGCCAAGTATTTGACGCTATTGGGTTTGGGATGAATGATCATCAGGATACTGTCAGTCAATCCTTTGATATGGTTTATACGATAGAAGAAAATAATTTTAGAGGAAACACCTCTTTGCAACTGATGATCAAAGACCTTAGAGTTTATGATGAGAGCTCATTGATTTAAATTATTATGGTTAAAATTGCCAAAAAACGATCTAGCGTCAATTAGATACAAGCATGCAACTGAGAGCAGAAAATTTAATTAAGAAGTATAAAAGCCGAACGGTAGTCAAAGGGATTTCTGTCACCGTGAATCAAGGAGAGATCGTTGGTCTGCTGGGGCCCAATGGTGCTGGCAAAACCACGTCATTTTACATGATCACTGGTCTAGTCAAACCCAACGAAGGCCATATCTACCTAGATGACCGTGATATCACAGAGCTACCCATGTACAAACGCGCTAAGCTCGGGGTGGGTTATTTGGCTCAGGAAGCATCGGTGTTTCGGAAGCTGACCGTTGAAGAAAATATCATGTCCGTGTTAGAAATGCGGAACATCCCTAAAAAAGATCAGAAAGAAAAGGTAGAGTACTTACTAGAAGAATTCAGCTTAACCAAAGTGCGAAAGAACCTGGGGCAGTCACTATCAGGAGGAGAAAGACGCAGAACCGAAATCGCAAGAGCCTTGGCTATTGATCCTCATTTTGTATTACTCGATGAACCTTTTGCCGGAGTAGACCCGATTGCTGTTGAAGAGATACAAAGCATCGTGTCTCAATTGAAGAGCAAAGATATTGGGATTCTGATCACTGACCACAATGTGAATGAGACTTTATCTATCACAGATAGAGCCTACCTCATGTTCGAAGGAAACCTGCTAAAATCAGGAACCGCGGAAGACCTAGCTGCTGACGAACAAGTGCGTCGTGTATACCTTGGTAGGCATTTTGAACTCAAGAGAAAAATCTAAGACAGATTGGAAATACTAAATTCTATTATGACCTGGGTCATGAAGAAGCGCATTCATCAAATAGAGCTCTTCATGAAATACCCGCATGAAGTCCAAGAGGAGCGCTTAAGCAAGCTACTTCAAACCGCCAAAAAAACTGAATTTGGTAAAAAACATGGATTTGCAGACATACAAAACATAGAGCAGTACCGGGAACAAGTCTCAGTGCACACTTATGAAAAAATCTACCCCTACATCGAACGAAGAATGAAGGGAGAGGAAAAACTGCTTTGGCCCACAGATGTAAAGTGGTTTGCTAAATCGTCAGGTACTACAAACGCACGAAGCAAGTTCATCCCCGTGTCAGCCGAAGCATTGGAAGATTGTCATTTCAAAGGAGGAAAAGACCTCATCTCTATCTATGTTAACAACTACCCAGATACCAAAATGTTTTCTGGGAAAGGACTGGCACTAGGAGGCAGTCATCAACTCAACGAACTCGATCCCAAAGCCAACTCATATTATGGAGATGTCTCAGCGGTCATCATGAAGAATCTCCCCATGTGGGCACAGATCATCAGAACCCCGTCGCTCGAAATTGCCCTTATGGATAACTGGGAAGAAAAAATCGCAAAACTAGCAGAGACAACTATAGACGAAAATGTAACAAGTATATCTGGAGTGCCTACCTGGACTATTTTACTACTCCAGCGATTAATGGAAATGAAAGGAGCCAAAGACATCACAGAGATCTGGCCCAACCTAGAAGTGTTCTTTCATGGAGCTGTCTCGTTCACTCCTTATAGAAACCTGTTCAAACAACTGATTCCTTCCAGTGGTATGCGCTATGTAGAAACTTACAATGCCTCTGAGGGATTTTTTGGGATACAGGATCAAAAAGATTCGGAAGAACTCCTACTCATGCTAGACTATGGCATCTACTACGAATTCATCCCCTATCATGAGATACAAAAAGATGAGCCAAAGGCTATTAGTCTATCGGAGGTGAAATTAGGAGAAATCTACGCCATGCTCATCACGACCAACGCTGGACTATGGCGCTACAGCATCGGAGATACCATCAAATTCACATCTCTAGATCCCTACCGCATTAAAATCGCAGGGAGAACCAAACATTTCATCAACGCATTTGGTGAAGAACTAGTCGTAGAAAATGCTGAAACCGCTATCTCTGACGCATGTGAAAAAACTGGCGCTATGATAGACAACTTCACCGCTGCACCTATGTATTTCACAGACAAAAGTGAGGGTAGTCACGAATGGGTTATTGAGTTCAATAAAAAACCAGCAGATCTAGCGTACTTCACTGAAATCCTTGACCAGAAACTTCGAGAAGTCAACTCGGACTATGATGCCAAACGCTACAAAAACCTAGCACTTAAAATACCAGTTGTTCATATAGCTGAGCCTGGTACATTCTATCAATGGATGAAAAAAAGAGGGAAACTGGGAGGACAAAACAAAGTGCCCAGACTAGCCAACAACCGAGAATACATCGACGACATCCTGGAATTAATCAAAAGCAGCTAAAAATATCCCAGCTGTACTGATACCATTCCATAAAACCCTGATAAATCCTCATCTGTCAGGGTGTCCAGTCTCGTACCGTTGACATATCTATAACCAACACCTATCCCTAGCCTAAAAGCATGCGAGACATTGAGCTCCAACTGAGTCGCTCCATCTGCTACAAAAAAGTTCGATTGCTCAATCGAAAAATCAGTATCATCATCGTACCTAAAAAAATAGTTGGGATCTATGACCTGAACATTCCCTCCACCTAATAAAACGGGAAAGCTCACATGCACAATGGATTTTGGGAACAGCTTATATCCCAACAAAACCCCAGCATACCCACCATTCAACTCTAAATCATCCTGCCCCCCTCCTTCAAAGACACCACTAAAACTGGGTTTGACAGCCCATCCATAAGCTCCCGCTCCTAAAATAACATGCTTATCTATCAGCACTCCTCCATGTACTCCTATGAGCATGGCCATTTCATCTTTAGTCGTACCTGCCTTGAAATCCAAACTGCCAAACCCCGTCAAGTTACTATCACCCTTTCTAATCAGTGACTTGATTTCATCTTGACCGTTATCTATCCTTTGCTGACCATAGAGCTGCTGGCTAAGTAACCCAATACAAACTATTATAATTAATCTTTTCATCCTTCTTTAGAATATATACTTGATACCGAGGGATCCATCCCAAAAATCACCGTTCACCTTTGCAAATCCAACGTAAGTCAGATGCGGCATGATGTCCACGCTAATCGATAAGGGAATACTAAATATGCGCCACTCTATGCCTACCAAACCATCAACCCCTAACTCTACAAACTCATCTTCCTTGTAGTAATAGAATTCTGAATCTTGAGGGTCTCGTACTTTAGTGATATCGCTATTCTTTTGATAACCAGCATGCCCACCTACACCAGCATAAAAATAGAAGTTTTCAAATGTGCCCAAAGACATTTGATGATGCTTGATATATAAACTCGTCAATTGAACGCCATGATCTCGGCCACTCAACAAAAATTCAATCGCTTGCTCCTCTCCCAAAAATCTTTTGAAGGTCAAAGCAGATGTACTCCCTAGCCTGACTCCAGCAGAACGCTCATAATCTTGGCTTTGCGCCAGTGATGGAAAAACGAAAGACACCATTCCCAGCAGTAACCAACCAACTAATAGTCTACTCTTTAAACTCATACTATTCTATTTAACTCCCTTTTGATCTGATAGATAAACAAAAATATCTCCAGAATTGCTGGATAAATTGACAGAACTCTGCACGTCCTTTTTTAATCCTGCGGACCCAATCAAAGTAACTATTTTATCTTTTTCATCAATGACTGTTCTATCAAGTTGGAGCAAGTTCTTAGACAGGTATAGGTTATCTTGACTCCCAGTGATATTCATAGACACATACGCCCCAGGATCAAAAGTCACATTGATATCACCAGAATCAGACTGTATATCGAGATTAGAAAATGCAGACTGGACATTCGAAATAACTACCTCTCCATATTTGAGGTGGTAGTTAACAAAACCATCTAACCGTTCTATTTTCATGTCAGTAAAACTGGAAGTACCCCTCAGCATCTGAATATGATTGATGATCACCTTGTCATTTCGAGAGTCTAACTTCATGTTGTTTACCTCATTGATATTGACAACAGACGAACTACTAGTCAAGTCCAAATCACCAGTTGTTTGTAAAACCAAATCTGCACTACGCAGATTTAAAAATCCCTGATCAATTTGCTTAACATTAATCTTCCCAAAGCTCATATCCATCCTTGTCAAACCGTCAAATACATGTGCCTTCAGATCTCCATGTGCCATGGATATGTTTGGACTAGACACACGGCCACTGATGTAAACGTCTCCGAATTTATTCTCCAAAACCAGCGTAGAGCCTTCAGGAATGGTCACTTTATAATCTATCGAAATTTTGTTTTTGTTGGTGAGTGTCTTCGAATCATCCATCAGACTATTCCACCGCTCCTTGAGCAAACTAGAGTTCTTGTCCAAAATCGTTTTGACCGTCACAAAGCCTCCGAAATAGTGCACATCCACCATGACACGATCCATCAATTTACCGATGGCTTCATTACTCTTTTCGTATGCTGTAATAGTGACATTGACGACTACAGAATCTTCCTTCCATGTGGAAATCAATATTTGTCCATATTTATTAGACAAGTCTACTGTAGTATTTTTAGTCACAGCATAGGAGCTCGATACCGTTTTGGTCAACTGCTGTACTGGCTGAGCCCACGCCAGCAAACTAGGCGTCAAAACAATCGCCAACCATAAGGGCCAATATCGTAAATACCTAAGCATCGATTTTTTGTTTCTTCTCTTCCAACTCGTCGAGTATACGTTCCAAAATCTGAAGTTTGACCTGATAGGTAGAAATCATCGCGTTAATTACTTCCTCATTGTCCGCATTGTCTTTGAGGTCTTCCTTTAGCTCCATAAAAGATTGATCCAACAAATCAAGTCCTTCCAAAATTTGCTTGTCAGCTTCCAAGGCAGAGATCTTGGAAACCTTAATGTCAATTTTATTCTGATAGTAAGATTCTACTTCTGTCAGCTCTGTTCTTTCATAGTTGTTCGATGGCTCAGACAACCAGCCCAAGATTCCTGCCGAAGAAACCACTAATACCAATACTACGGCAACATACCTCCGTACACCACGCCATGACATAACACGGTGCTTTTGTTCTGCCTCTCCAAGTTTTCCTTCGATACCAGACCATAAATCCGTATCCAGCTCATGAACATCAAATGCTCCACGAGTCTCCTCTACAAAACGTTTCAAATCATCCCGTTCCATATTTCTGATCTTTAGCACTCATCAATATATTTCTAATTTTAGCCTTAGCCTTACAGTACTGAGACTTAGATGCCGACACTGAAATCTGTAGTATATCAGCAATCTCTTGATGATCATACCCATCAAAAAGATACAAATTGAATACTGTTCTAGCACCAGGTGCCAGGTTCTCTGCGGCATGTAAAATACTCTTGACATCATGCGCCATAACGTCCTGATCATATGTTTCCAAGACTTCCTCCGGCGGGTCGATACCTTCATCTAATGACATCACAAAAAGCCTTTTCTTTCTCAAAGCATTCAGACACTTATTAATAGTCACACGCTTGATCCAAGCACTAAAAAAATTGATATCGTTCAATTTTTTTATCTGACCAAACACCTCGATAAAAACCTCCTGTAATAGATCCTTCGCATCATCATCATCAGGAATCATCCTACGGCAGATATTATACATGGCATGTGAGTACAGGCGATACAATTCGTATTGCGCTGCGCGATCCCCTTGTTGGCATTTGGCTATCACCTCCTTATGAATGTCTCTTTGCACTGACTTTTCTTACTTTTACACCCCATAGACACCTCTACATAGACAAGGTTTCCTTTTGGACAAAATAATGTAGGTTATTTGCTATAACAATGAAAACGGCTCAACCGTTATTTTCCTTGAAATAAGTCGCTGAAAAAATAAATCGTTGAAAAAAAAGCTTATTATTCTTCAGCACAAACCCATGATTAAGCAACTCTTGATGAATATCCTGTAACCTCCTACTTTGTAAATCAGCACATACTCTAAAGAAGATATGCATGCACCGTGTCATGATTTGATGGAAATAGTTACGTTTATAAATATGAAAATCTGTAACAAGTAACATTCCATCACTATAAAGCAAATCATAGATATTTCTAATCATGATTTTAAGATCTACCTGTGAAAACAAGTCCAGAAAATAACTAACAATTACCACATCGAACAATTGATCCGTCTTCGCATTAGGAAAAGGATCACAAACAAAATGAACTTTATTGCTCCCTAAACTTCGTTTTTGGGCGAGGTAAATCATCTTTGGTGACGATTCTATATAAGTGATTTTCAAATCAAGATGAAGCAGACATAGGTCTTCAAGTACTTGACCCGAACCACCTCCTATGATCAACACATGGCTACCAACTGGAATAGTATCCAGCCATGTCCGAGCGGCGCGATTGATGTTCCCCCAAAAAACCAAACTAGCCAGTCTATCATATATGGGAGCGATCCGATCAAAATTATTCATAGCAGAAATATCAACACCGGAAAAAAGAAAACCGCATCACCAATCACCCGATAAGATTTATTTGCATGAAAGAAGTCTCTTTTCCAGTAAAGCCAAGCTAAAAAAACTCCCATCGCACCAATAATTAGCTGAAAAGGAAGCCATCGCATATCATCACCCAACGTCAAGCCATAGCCCCAAACAATCGTCAAAGATAGCAATGCCAACTTCAAGATGGATCTGAGTTGGCTAGACCCAAAAATAGTCGCCCAAGAACTAAAGCCATCTTTGGCATCCTTCTCCTGCTCGTACATCGAAAACAACATCAAATTGATCAATGCCAACAGTGCCAGTTCAACAAAAACTATAGTTGGTTTCAGCTCCAACGACAACCCTCTGGACAATGGACCAATAAACACGCCAACAGCATACAGTACGGCAATCAGAAACTCCTTCGCAACAAACACCCTAAGCCACCAAGCCAACATAATATATACTCCCACCAGACCAGCAACCACTACCCCATACAACAAGGTCGTAGTAGGTAAGAAAAAAACGAGAAACAAGCTAAACACCGCGATGATAATCCAAGCCGAGAATATCCATGATGCATTCCTATAGTGAAATGCATGACGCTCCATACTTGGCTCTTTCTTGAGCTTTTTTGCGTCAAGCAAATGATCTAACGTATAAATCAACCATACACAAACGAACAAAGCAACAGATATAGAGCCATCCATATCTACTCCAAATAAGTAGGCAATGCTATTGGTCAACACTACTGCTCCTAATCCAATATCTATCGATAGCCATGTTAGCCATTTCAAAACCGCTATAAGTCTCCCCATCCCCTATCATTCATAAAAAGTATGGTACAAAAAAAGCCCTGATCTAACAATCAGGGCTTTGAATATATTCAATATTATTCGAATTAAGAATTGCTAGCGAGCGCTTCTGCCCCACCTACAATCTCTAAGATTTCCTTCGTAATAGCTGCTTGACGCGTTCTATTGTAGGTCAATTTCAGCTGTTTCAACAAATCACCAGCATTATCAGTAGCTTGTCCCATGGCTGTCATTCGAGCACCGTGCTCTGAAGCATTCGACTCCAACACTGCCTTGTAAAACTGAATCTTGAGAGATTTAGGAATGAGTTCATTGACCACATACTGTGCCGATGGCTCGAATAAGTAATCAACATCCTTCTTTTTCGCTTCACCATCCTTAGGCACAACAGACTGTAACGGCAAAAACTCTTCCGTTCTCACGATTTGAGTGGCAACATTTTTGAACTCATTGAAGACCAGCTCCACCTTGTCATAATTCCCTTCTCTAAACTCCTCCATCGCAAACTCAGCAGCCTTCTTTACTTTGTCAAAAGTCAAATCTTGGAACATGTCATAGTAGTCGTCCACAACGCTATACTTACGCTTTGAGAAATATTCAAAGGCCTTCTTACCTATTGGTAAAATGTGTACACCATCATGCTTTTGCTCGTACGAATACTTATCATTGATCAAGTTGACCGCTGCTTTAAAGATGTTGTTGTTAAAAGCACCACACAACCCTCTGTCAGAAGAAACCACTACCAACAGTACGTTTTCTACCTCTCTGGTTTCACCAAAAGCATTTTCGATATCACCATCCAATGCCGAAGATACATTCTGTAGAATCCCTGTTAGCTTTTGAGAATAAGGTCTCATCTGCGTGATGCGATCTTGTGCACGTTTCAACTTAGCAGCTGCGACCATTTTCATGGCACTGGTGATCTGCTGCGTCGAGGTGACAGACTGAATCCTATTCTTTACTTCCTTCAAATTAGCCATTTCAGCTTATTTTTTTACTTCAAAATTTTTAGCTACTTCTGCTGCAACAGCACCTACTTTCTTAGTCAACTCGTCATCGAATTTACCAGCAGCCAGCTGAGCGATCAAATCACTGTGCTGACCTCTCATCAAGTTGATCAGTTCAGTTTGGTACTCTCTGGCTTTGTTTACAGGCACTTTGTCCATAAAACCTTTAGTAGAAGCATAGATAATCGCTACCTGCTCCCCTACTGGGATCGGAGAATACTGCGCTTGCTTCAAGATCTCTTGGTTCTTCTGACCTCTTTCGATCGTCAACTTAGTAGCAGCATCCAGATCAGACCCAAACTTGGCAAATGCCTCTAGTTCTCTAAACTGCGCTTGATCCAATTTCAAGGTACCCGCTACTTTCTTCATAGATTTGATCTGAGCAGATCCTCCTACACGAGACACAGAGATACCGACGTTAATCGCAGGTCTGATACCCGAGTTGAAAAGGTTTGTCTCCAAGAAGATCTGACCATCAGTAATAGAAATCACGTTAGTCGGGATGTAAGCAGACACGTCACCTGCAGCCGTCTCGATAATCGGTAGTGCGGTCAATGATCCACCGCCTTTCACTTTACCCTTGAGCGACTCTGGCAAATCATTCATGTCCTGAGCGATGTTATCATTCTCATTCAACTTAGCAGCTCTCTCGAGCAATCTTGAGTGAAGATAAAATACATCACCTGGATAAGCCTCACGTCCTGGAGGTCTTCTTAGTAGAAGAGAAACCTCACGGTAAGCAACTGCTTGCTTAGACAAATCATCATATACTACCAAGGCTGGACGTCCCGTATCACGGAAGTACTCACCAATCGCTGCACCTGTAAATGGAGCAAAGAACTGCATCGGAGCTGGGTCAGCTGCAGAAGCAGAGACTACAACTGTGTAAGCCATTGCACCTGCTTTGTCTAGTGCACTCACGATACCCGCTACTGTAGATGCTTTCTGTCCGATCGCAACATATATACAGAATACAGGCTCGCCTTTTTCATAAAATTCTTTTTGGTTGATGATCGTATCGATCGCTACAGCTGTCTTACCTGTCTGACGGTCACCGATGATCAACTCTCTTTGTCCTCTACCGATCGGAATCATCGAGTCAATAGAAGTAATACCTGTCTGAAGTGGCTCATCTACTGGCTGCCTGTAGATTACTCCAGGAGCTTTTCTTTCGAGAGGCATCTCGAACAGTTCTCCTGATATAGGTCCTTTACCATCGATAGGGTTACCCAGTGTATCCACTACTCTACCACATAGGCCATCGCCTGCTTTGATAGAGGCAATTTGCTTCGTTCTCTTCACAGTGTCACCTTCTCTTACACGAGAAGATTCACCAAGAAGTACAGCACCTACATTGTCTTCTTCTAGGTTCAGAACCATGGCCTTGAGGCCATCTTCGAACTCTAAAAGCTCACCTGATTGTGCTTGGGTCAAGCCGTAGATACGAGCTACACCGTCACCGATCTGGAGTACAGTTCCAATTTCTTCGAGTTCAGCTTCTGTTCTGAAGTCTGAGAGTTGCTCTCTCAATATTGCTGATACTTCGTCTGGTCTTACATCTGCCATTGTATAATACGTTTACTTATTCTTCGATTATGGGCCTATATTAGGCTTGACTTACAAAATTTCTTTGGCTGAATTTCAATTTCAGCTCTCTTAATTTACTACTGACGCTATCGTCGATTTGTCTATCTGCAATTTTTAGCACAAAACCACCAATCAATGCTTCGTCAACATGCTCCACTAAGATGACTTCCTTTTTACTGGTGATCTTCTTCACGAGAGCCTTCACCTCTGTTCTGATATCTTCTGAAATAGCTGCTACCGTTGTAATACTAGATTCTACTATTCCTTTGTGTGCGTTATACTCTGCGGTAAACTCACGCGCGATTTCTGGGAGATGGTTTTCTCTTTTCTTTTTAGTCAATAACTTGAAAAAAGAGAGTGTCAAAACATTAACCTTTCCTTCAAAGATCTTATCTAAAATGGATAGTTTTTTGCCATGTGACACAATTGGATTTCTCATTAGCAAGAACAACTCTCTATTGGAGACACAGAGTTGTGCAAATTGTTCCATATCCTTTGCTACCTCTTCTAGCGTGCCCTTCTCTATCGAGAGATCGAGCAGAGACTTAGCATACCTTGAGGCTATCCTATGTTCTGACATATTAGCTTACTTTGATGTCTTTGATTAATTCTTTAACCAGCGACTCTTGCGCCTTTTTATCTTCTAGGCTTTTTCTCAGCACCTTTTCTGCGATATCTAAAGAGAGCGTAGCGACCAAATCCTTCACCTCAGTCAAGGCAGCGTTCTTTTCAGAAACAATCACTGCTTTAGCATCTGCGGTCATCTTAGCGGTGATCTTAGCGGTCTCTTCTTTAGCAGCCTCCTTGATTTGCTTAGCTGCTTCATTGGCCTGTGCCAAAATCTTATCTCTTTCGATCCGTGCTTCTTTGAGTAGGTATTCGTTATCCTCTTTTAGCTTGGCAATGTCCTTTTTGGCATTTTCCGCAGCATCTAGAGAGTCAGCGATGAACCCCTCACGTGCTCTCAAAGCATCTGTGATCGGTCTCCATACAAATGCTGCCAACAGACCCAACACGATTAAGAACGTAATCGTCTGCCAAAAAATCAACCCTATACCTGGAGTAACTAATTCCATTTCTTTATTATCTAATTTGATGAATATTAATTCACATGCTACACATGCGATAATTGCTGTTGACTCCCCTATACAGGGGCATCACATGAGAAAGATAAGTCTCTCCGACTAATTCAGAGAGACTTAAATTCGTTTTACTTGAACGATATTAGTAGACAAACTACCACACCGAAAAGTGCAACACCTTCGATAAGAGCCGCTGCAATAATCATTGCAGTTTGAATCTTACCACCAGCTTCTGGTTGCCTAGCGATTGATTCCATAGCAGAACCACCGATTTTACCGATACCTAATCCTGCGCCTATCGCAACAAGACCTGCACCGATACCAGCACCCATTATTGCAAAACTCATGTCCATTAACAAACTTGCTAACATAGTATTTATATTTATAAATTAAACATTCAAATTCTAGTGGTGAGCCTCTTCTACAGCCGATCCAAAATACATTGCACTCAGCAAGGTAAATACATAGGCCTGAAGTAAGGCAACAAATAGCTCTAGGAAGTTCATAAAGATAGCAAAAGCCACACTCACAGGTGCTACGGCCATGCTCTCAAATATGAAAATCAAACTGAATAAACTCAAAATGATGATATGACCTGCTGTGATGTTAGCGAAAAGTCTGACCATCAAGGAGAAAGGCTTTGTCAAAATCCCAACCAATTCGATAGGAATCAAGATAATCATCACTGGCCATGGCACTCCAGGTGTAGCAAAGATATGCTGCCAGTAATATTTTTTGGTACTAAACAAAGTAATGATTAGCACGATACATGCCAATACAAATGTCACTGAAATATTCCCTGTCAAGTTAGCTCCTCCAGGCATCAAGCCAAGTAGGTTATTGAACCAGATAAAAAAGAACAATGTCAATAGGAAAGGCAAAAACCTTTTATGTTGTTTCTCACCAATGTTTGGAATCGCAATTTCATCTCTGATGAAAATAATAATCGGCTCGAAAAAGGATTGGATACCCTTTGGAGCCTTCTTAGGGTTTTTATACCCTTTAGCTACCACAAAGAATACTACTAGAAGTAAAAACGCACTGATAAAAAGTGAAGCAACATTCTTGGTGATCGAAAAATCTAAAGGATGGCTTCCATCTAATGCAGCAATATAACCGTGCTCCAATTTGTACCCATTGTACTCAACCTGATTGTGATGTTCGTCGTAGAAGTTAGATGAGGAGAAAATCTCAAGTCCCTGATCCGTGTATAGAATAACAGGAAGGTACAGCGTACCGTAGTGACCATCAAAAAAATGCCAGATATAATCGTCACCAATATGATGCGTAATCATGGCACCTGGATCGAAAGCCTCACCCTCAGTGGTATCTGAGGCAAAAACGCTTGCAGAGGTTGCCATTACCATGAGTATGGCTAATATACTGACCTTAAACTGCTTACAAACGGTTATAATTTTCTTCATTTACCCTTACTTCAAATTCGAGCGCAAGTTAGACAATACACTACTGATTTCAAACACTAAATAAAACAAATAGACCGCCGCAAAATTGATAATAAATAGACTCTTGTTCTCTACGCCAAAGAGTGCTACAGTCACCATCGCAATGATAGCAATGAGCAATCTACCTGTCACTCCAGCGAGTAAAATCAATGTCATATCCATATCTAAGGCATCATGAGCAACGTGCGACAGCACATGCATTCCTAAACTCACCACCCAAAAAAACACCAGTATCCACAAAAGATATGGGTGTAATAGATCCACAGACACGATCTGCGCTGCAACGTATTGTACAAAGACAAGAAATAAAGAAAACACTGTAATTCGAATGAGACCTTTTGTCATTTTATTCTTTCGGTAAGTTTTTGATCAAATTGACAAGTGAACCAATCACGCCAAATAGTGAAAGGACAATCGTGAAGACGGGATATTCCATTTCGAGCCATTCATCGAGTTTATATCCTCCCCACACCCCCAATAAAATAAAGGCTAGCATCTGAAATGCTAGCCCCGAATATCTTAGGTAGTTGTACCCCGGAGTTTTACTCCGCTTTTCTGATGGGCGAATGCCCTTCTGATTGGTCTCCAATTCTGATTTCTTTGATGGTGACGCCCATTTTACAGCCTCCGTTGAAAGTAGCACCTGATTCAACAATCAACTTATTGGTAATAATATCACCATTGATGACTGCTGATGGTTTGAGTATAAGTAACTCGGATACCTCTACTTTGCCAGTAACATGGCCTGCGATCTCGGCATTCTGTGCTAAGATGTTTCCTTCTATATGAGACGAATGTCCACAGGCAGCCTTAGACTTTGTCTTCATGTTTCCGACAATCTTGCCTTCTATTCTGATGTTACCATAGGTCTCTATATCACCTGACAGGACAGTTCCTTTACCGATGATATTGCTCGAATTACTTAGTTCTTGTTCGTCTTTCACGTCTTGCTTTTTATTAAACATAACAGATGGGTTTAAAATCTAATGAACTCTTCTGGATCAATCGGGTTACCATCATACCACAGCTCAAAATGCAAATGAGGCCCTGATGTTAATTCGCCAGTGTTACCAATTATTGATATTACCTCTCCAGCAGTTACAAAATTACCAACCTTTTTGAATAATTCCGAATTGTGCTTGTACATGGAGATTAAATTGCCTCTATGTTGTATCGATATGACATATCCCGAATCCTGTGTCCAAGATGAAAAAACGACCGTGCCGTCTGCGACTGCCTTTACAGGCTCGTCCTGTTTGGCCACTACGTCTATTCCCATATGGTCACGATGCGGATCAAATCCATCGGAGACTATTCCTTCGACAGGCTTGAATAGGTAAAACTCCTGTAGCTCCTGCGATAGTGTCGACTCAGATGACTGTAGATCTACCCCTCGATTTTCAAATTCTTTTCTAAACTGTGAGTCGATCGGGTTTATACTTTCCTCTGACTGCACGATTTCTTTGATTTCAGTTGACCCTATATTCTCAGTTCCTTCTACTTTTTCAAATGCATCATCCTCTCCTGATACGATCATCTTAAAATTATCAATAAACTGTTCCTTCATGATCACTTCGGTCTCTAGCGAATCCACCTTTTCGGTGAGACGAATTACATCACGAGTAGCTGTGAGCTGTGCAAAACGAGGGTCAAACATTTCTTCTAGAAGCGTCGTAGTGAGATAGAAACTCAATACTGATAGCAATAGAAAAATAGAAACTATCGAAAGTATGATCTTTGCATAAGTAAAGGTATAGGTAGTCTTCTCTGCAAAATTCTCCTCATTTCGTACGATCAACAAATACTTGGTCGTGAGGCGGTTTGATAAGGTTTTTTTGTTTTCCAATTAGCTCTACTTATTATTTGCGGTAAAATTATATATTAATGGATACTTCGTAACGCAATATTATATTAATTGCGCCGTGTCCAAAGTCCACAAGAATACAAAGCATTGAACAAAGCGAGCATTTTATTGATTCTAATTGTTACTCAAGGGCTCTATTTTTGTGCTCCAGAGAAGACCAACGTATTTAGCAATTCCTACCACAACACCACCTCGCACTACAATGCTTACTTTATTGCCAACGAGGACATCAAAGAGATCGAAACCATCATAGAAGACAGCTACGAATGGAACTACAACCTCATCCTTCCTGTTTTCCCTCAGTTTGACACCATATTAGCGCAGTCCTACAACGAGCAGATAGAACATTGCATCACCAAAGCCTCACTCGCTATCCAGCTACACAAAGGCTCTAACTGGGAAGACAATTCCTACATATTAGTTGGGAAAGCACGATTCTATAGTGTAGACTATGTCAATGCTATCGAGACCTTTAAGTACGTAAATACAAAAGGCAAAGGAGACAATGAAAAGCATGAAGCGTTGGTCGCTCTGATGCGTACTTTTATCGAGAACGACGAACTCAACAATGCCATCGCAGTATCTGACTATCTCAAACGTGAAAATCTGAACAGAAAAAATCTCAAAGATCTCTACCTGACCCGTGGTTATTACTATCAGAAGAGAGATGACCTAGACAACATGGTCCAAAACCTCACCCAGGCGGTGACTCTCATGTCCAGCCGCAAAGAAAAAGCTCGTATTAACTTCATCATAGGTCAAGTCTACCAATCACTAGGTTTCGAGTCTGAGGCATACTCCTACTATAAATCCACACTGAAAGAAAACCCACCCTATGAGCTAGCCTTCTATACTAAACTAAACATGGCGCAAGTGAGCAATCTCGCTAAATCGAATGACCTCAAAAAGGTTCGGAAATATTTCAGAAAGTTGCTAAAGGATAGGAAGAATGTCGAGTACAAAGACAAAATCTACTACGAAATGGCGAAGTTCGAAGTGAAACATGGCAACTTAGCGTTGGGTATGGAGCACTACAACGCTTCTATACGGTCTAGTACTAACAATAACCGACAAAAAGCCCACTCCTACTGGGAGCTAGGCAAAATCTACTACGACAGCCTTGCTCAGTATGAAATGGCTAAACTATACTACGACAGTACCATGAGTGTACTGCCCAATGATGAGCTAGAATATGAAGCCATAAAAACACGACAGTTGGTATTGGATAATTTCGTTACCCAACTCAATGTCATTGCTATCAATGACAGCCTACTACACCTCGCCAGCATGTCAGATGAAGCACTAAGCCAGTTTTTGGACGACTATATAGTCAAAGAGGAAGAAGCAGAAAAACAACGACAAGCGGAAGAAGAAAAACGCCAAAAGAGACAAGAAGCCCTTATCGCTCAACAAAACAACAACCCCTTCGGAACATCTGGCACACATACTTTTGGGAGTGACAACTATGACGGCAGCCTTTGGTACTTCTACAACCCAAGTGCCGTCTCACGTGGAAAAATGCAGTTCAAAAGCATCTGGGGAGACAGGGTACTAGAAGACAACTGGCGCAGGTCCATTAAGCCAGCCATCTTAGATGAAGAAAACCTAACTGAAGAAGGAAGTCCCACTCCTAAAAATGAACCTGACAGTAAAGGGAAAGACCAAAACGAAGACGGAGAGTCAGCATTCAAAATCGACAAAAATGCATTGATCGCTACTGTACCAAAGACAGAGGCTGAACAAGCCAAACTTCTCGCAGAGATCGAGGTAGCCATGTACAACCTTGGCAACATCTATAATTTTGACCTAGAAGAACACCAGAACTCTGTAGACACCTTCGAAGACCTCTTAAGACGATTTCCAGAATCAGAGTATACGCATGAAGTATGGTATCTACTTTACCTGATTTTACAAGAAATGGGAAATGAACCCAAGTCCAATTTCTACAAAAACGAACTGCTCAACAAAGCGCCAGAAAGTATCTATGCCAAACTTATCATTAACCCGAACTATAGAGCCGACTCGCAAATAGAAGGCGAGAAACTGCAAAAAATATACGCAGAAGCCTACGCCTACTACCAACAGGATAGTCTCACCTTAGCCCTCGATTTGCTAAACGACGGTCTAAAAAAATATGACGACAATGACTTCATAGACAATGCCAACCTACTCAAAATCATCATTCATGGTAAAAGCGAGTCTGTCTATACATACGAGTACGAACTCAACAACTTCTTGAAAGAATACCCCGAAAGCGAGCTAGTCCCTTACGTAGATTCACTAGTCATGGCCTCCGAACAGTTTCATATCAATTTGGTAAACAGCTCAAAAGCAAAGTTTATACGGAAATTCGATGAACCCCACTTCTTTGTCTTCGTCTATGAGACGGATGAGGAGTTGTCCAATACTCTCCCAGATTATTTCAAGCAAATCACCCAAGACCATAACATCAACGTGAAAATCGGGAACCTCATACTGGATAGTAAACACTCCATGATACTACTCTCCGAATTTCCAGATAAAAAGTCGGCTGTAGATTTCAACCACATCATTACTGACCAAAAGCCTAGCGAAAAAATAAATAAGAGCGGCAAATTCTATAATTTCGTGATCACAAAAGAGAATTTCAATATCTTCTATCAGACCAAGGAGTTAGACAGTTACCTCACATTTTATAGCAAAAATTACCCTGTACAATGAATATCTACAAAATTCTGATTTATGTGGTGTGGGCCATTGTTTTGTCGGCTTTTGTCGGTGGATGCACGGTCATTTCTTCGATCAAAAACGACTGGAACGGTTGGTTTGGCGGCTTACCTAGTTTACAAAGTCTCGAAAAACCCGAAGAAGACCTTTCCTCTATTCTGTATTATTCTGATGGAGAAGAGAAAATAGGGAGCTACTATAGGCACAATCGTACAGCAGTTAGCTACAACGAGCTATCACAAGAGTTGATTACCACCTTGCTCGTCACTGAGGACATTCGGTTTACCAAACACGCTGGGATAGATCTCAGAGGACTACTTCGTGCAGCATCTGGTCTGCTCACGCTCCAGTTCAAAGGCGGTGGTAGTACACTCACGATGCAACTAGCCGAAAACCTATACGGCACTTCTACAGACAACCAAGGCTCACTCTACTCCAACACCAAAGTCGGTCAAGTAATCACCAAAATCAAAGAATGGATCATTGCCATACAACTCGAATCCTCCTATACCAAAGAGGAAATTCTAGCGATGTACCTTAACACGATCACATACGGATCTAACGCTTTTGGGATTAAAGTAGCCTCCGAGACCTTTTTCAACAAGCTACCCTCAGAGATTACCTATAAGGAAGCCGCTATTTTGGTCAGTCTCATCAACGCTCCCACTCGGTACAATCCAATTAGGAATCCTGAGAATGCACGTGCCAAAAGAACCGAAGTTCTTTACAATCTGCATAAGTATGGGAAAATAGACAAGCTATCATATGACAGCCTAGTTGTCTCAGATTTTGGTCTACAGTTCAACGTCGCTGACCAAGATGAAGGCCCTGCTTACTTCAAATTTGTCATCCGAAACAAACTCATGGCATGGTGTGACGAAAATGGCTATGATCTATTCGCTGACGGATTACGGATCTACACGACCATAGATAAACACATGCAACAGTATGCCAAAGAAGCCATGGACGAACAAATGGATACGCTACAATATATATTCAACCATCACCTCCAAGGGCACGCCCCATGGATAGACAAAGATGGCAATGAGATACTAGACTTCATCGACAATACAATCAAGCGTACACCGAACTACAGAAGCTTAGCGAAGAAATACGGTACTGACTCTGACTCGTTAGACTACTATCTGAATCTACCGAAAAAAATGACCGTCTTCTCATACGACGGAGATATTGATACGACCTTTAGCCTCATCGATTCGCTAAAATATTACAAGCAATTCTTGCAGGCAGGCTTCATGGCAATGGAACCTCAGACTGGTCATATTAAAGCATGGGTTGGCGGGATCGATCACAAATATTTCAAGTATGACCATGTCAAACAAGGCAAGCGACAGCCAGGTTCTACTTTTAAGCCTTTCGTATACGCTGCGGCTATTGATTTGGGTTATCCTCCCTGCTATCCTGTAGTCGATGCACCTGTTACATGGGTACTCGATGACCCAGGAAACCCAACTTGGACACCTCAAAATGCCGATGGGAAATACTCTGGTGAAAAAATGACAATCCGAAAAGCCATGGCCAGCTCTGTAAACTCCATCACGGCAAACATTATGCAAAAAATCAGCCCTAGAGCAGCCGTAGATATGGCGCATGCCTGTGGTATCGAAAGTCCATTGGCAGCCGTCCCGTCACTTTGCTTAGGAGCAGGAGGAGATGTTTCTCTCTACGAGCTAGTAGGTGCTTATTCTACCTTTGTCAACCAAGGCACATGGACAGAGCCTTATTACATTACGCGCATCGAGGACAAAAATGGTGTAGTACTAGAAGATTTCATCCCCAAAAGAAGAGAAGCCATTA
Source organism: Reichenbachiella agariperforans (assembly GCF_900142205.1). GTDB lineage: Bacteria > Bacteroidota > Bacteroidia > Cytophagales > Cyclobacteriaceae > Reichenbachiella > Reichenbachiella agariperforans. Next base: position 20,853 of record NZ_FRAA01000014.1, on the reverse strand, counting down.
GTGAGAAAACAGCCTACCTTATGCTACACATGCTCAAAGGAGCAGTAGAAGAAGAAGGGGGTACAGGACGAGGACTAGCTTGGTCACTCAAGAATAATAACGATATTGGAGCCAAAACAGGGACGACCCAAAATGCTTCAGATGGCTGGTTTATGGGTGTCACGCACAACCTAGTGGGCGGCGCCTGGGTAGGTGGGGATGATCCAAATGTTCATTTCCGTAACTGGGCTATGGGACAGGGTGCTAGAACCGCAAGACCTATCTGGGAAAAATTCATGCTCAAAGTTTACGCAGACCCACTCACAGGTGTAGAAAAAGGCTACTTTAGAAAGCCTTCTCAGCCACTAAATGTAGAGCTAGATTGTGACCTTTACAACGGTGTGAATACAGAAACTGACTCCCTCGGTGTGGGCATTGACAACATTGAAGACGATCTAGAAAACATGGAATTCTAAGCAGGAGGTATACCTTGAGTGAAACAGAACAACCCATAAAAGAGCACGTAAAGAACCTCCCAAATGAGCCTGGTGTTTACAAATACTTCAACAAGCACGATGAACTAATTTATGTAGGCAAAGCCAAAAACATCAAAAAAAGAGTCTCAAGCTACTTCAACAAGCAGGTAGGAGTTAGCATGAAAACTCAAAAGCTAGTACGTGAAATCAGAAGAATAGAGGTAGTAGTAGTAGACTCAGAATTTGATGCCCTACTATTAGAAAATAACCTAATCAAGGAGAATCAACCTCGGTTCAATATCTTACTAAAAGATGACAAGAGCTTTCCTTTCGTTTGTATATCCAACGACCGATTTCCAAAGGTTTTTTCAACGCGAAGACATGATCAAGGCCAAGGAGAATACTATGGCCCTTATACCAACGTAAAAGCTCTCAACAATGTACTCGACCTCATACACAAACTCTATAAAATACGAACTTGTAACTATACCCTATCTGATGCCAATATCAAGGCAGGAAAATTCAAGATTTGTCTAGAATACCACATCGGGAATTGTCTCGGCCCATGTGAAGGACACCAATCCGAATCTTCTTACATGGCAGAGATCAATGAAGTCAAACACATCCTCAAAGGCAACCTCAAAATCGTAAAAGATGTTTACTCATCCCAGATGAATGAAGCTGCACAATCTTTACAATTCGAAGAGGCTCAACTTTTCAAAAACAAAATAGACCTACTAGACAAATTTCAGAGCAAAACAATCATTGTCAACACGAGCATTCGCAATATCGATGTGGTCACTATCACCTCACTAGAAAACAAAGCTTTCGTCAACTATATGCGAGTAGATCAAGGCATGATTAATATATCCCACACAGTTGAAGTCAAAAGGAAACTTGACGAAACGGAAGAAGAGATCATTCAGCTCATCTGTACGCAGATGAGAGAGCAATTCACTAGTAATGCATCACTGGTGCTTAGTAATATCTCGTTTGAACCTTGGCAAGAAGCAATAGAAGTAGTTGTGCCTAAAATAGGAGACAAAAAGTCCCTAATCGAACTATCACTAAAAAATGCGCTATATAAGAAAAAAGACTCTATCAGTAAATCCGAAGACTCCAAAGACAAAGATCAACGACTAGTTAAGCAATTACAACTCGACCTAAAGCTAACACAATTACCTATTCATATTGAGTGTTTCGATAACTCAAACATTCAGGGCACCAACCCCGTTGCCTCCATGGTCTGCTTCAAAAATGGCAAACCTTCAAAAAAAGATTATAGACATTTCAAGATTAAGACCATTATCGGTCCTGATGATTTTGGTTCTATGAATGAAATTGTTTTCAGGCGATACAAACGACTCAAAGAAGAAAACCTACCCTACCCGCAACTCATTATAGTTGATGGGGGTAAAGGCCAACTCAGCGCGGCATGTGACGCTCTTAAAGACTTAAACCTTTACGGACAAATTCCAATCATTGGAATTGCCAAAAGATTAGAAGAGATCTACTATCCTGAAGACAGTATACCAATACATATTAGCAAAAAATCTATCTCTCTAAAGCTAATACAACAATTAAGGGATGAAGCACACAGGTTTGCAATCACCTTTCACAGAGACCTTCGGAGCAAAGGTCAAGTGATCTCTGAGCTCGATCAGATCAAAGGCATAGGAGAAAAAACCAGAACACTATTACTACAGGAATATAAGTCTTTTAAGAAAATAGCTGAGGCAAGTGAAGCAGATCTAAATACGCTTATAGGAACCGCCAAAGCCAAACTCATTTTAGAGCATACGAAACAAAATAAATCACAATAGACAAAAACTTGTCAAGTTTACCTAACTCCTCATCGGGCATAAAAAAAGCTTCTATTTGATAAATAGAAGCTTTAAATATTGTTTGAACTATGTGGGTATTAAAACTCCCACAATTCATTTTCAAAATCGACTAAATCATATTCGATCTGTTGTGAAGCAAGAATTCCAGCTCTACGTGTTTTGCTATAGATGTCCACTATTCTATCATCTGCAGGGTTAGAGAACTTAGTCAAGTTCGAGCTAAACAATCTCAAATCAAATGCATCCGCCATATTCTTATGCTCAGCAGTATTCTGCACATTGTACCAAATTGCTTCGTCTGGCATGCTTCTAAACAGAGCCGTCAAATCTTTATACTTAAAAGACGCCAATGGCTTTTCAAACATGGCTGGATTCTTATCCGCAGGAAGGAAAATTGTAATAGACAAAATATCAAAATACATTCTAGAACGCATTCTATCAAAATACATCTCCTCTTTCAGCTCAGCAATTGAAAAGTCCCGTGGTGCAAACTCATTTGCATCAACAATCTCCTCTTCCTCTTCGCTCTGCTCTTCGAACCCTCCTCCAAAGAAATCATCATCACTATCAGCACCAAAACCCATAGCTATTTCTTCTTCCGTCAATCCTCCACCTTCTTCCTCAAGTTTCAAATTCTCTAGAAAAGTCTCCTTAGACATTCTAGTATTTACTGAATCATTGGTGTAAGGGAACAGAAGACCGGCCTTAACTGCCTCAATGATAATCGTCGACAACTCTCCATTTCTAGAGAAAAAAGGCGCATTCTGCTTCTCCTCTAAGTCCATTCGCCTCCAAACTGTTTTCTTATACATTTTGTAAGACTCATGTACTGGTCGGATTGCATCCGGATTGTATCCTGTACTTCCATTCTCTTGAGCACATACAAACTCAACATTAGAAGTCACTATGAAGACAACCAGGCTTAACACATAACAAATTTTCTTCATAACCTAATTGTTTAATTTATTCTCACCGTTAGAATTCTAGGGCCAAAATTAGGAAAATCCTCAACTTCACCCTTGAAATTTCTTCTTTGTACTTTCTTTACTTCTATTACTAATGCATCACCAGGTCTAGCCTGACTAGCCAGTGAAGATAAGTTTACATCTGGACCTTTTGGTCTCAAGCTCTGAACCGCTCTACCTGATCTTACCAAAGTAATCTCTGATTCAGCAACTCTAAACTTAGCATCTTTTGGAAGGAATTGCGCAAAACTTTCATCAGGAACAGCTTGAATCTTGATAGACCTTGGAGCTCCTTTCGTACCACGCTTCAAATCCACTTCTCTTCCACCACTATACACTGTAATCTCTGGCTTAGGAATTCTCTTTACCTTGAAAGATTCCGTACCAATAAGGTTGCCTCCACTAGATACACTCAAAGTAACATTCGCAGATTTTGGAACTATCGTTACATCACCGCGATTAGCCCCTTTGATACTTTGACCTCCTTTGGTTCCGAATGTTGGATTGTAAGCCGTACCTAATGCTGGGACATTTACAGTCAATTCATTACCACAGTTCAAATAAAGCGCTTGCACCGAAGCAGATTGAATTTGAATAACAGGCTTAGAAACAATATACTCTATAGTATCTGTGAATGTCGTGTCCCGGCCACCTGGCAATTTAACCTTGATTGCCCCAATAAAGCTCTGCAAAGACATACCATTTTTATCATAGCTCGAAGCTCTAGCTGTAAACTTCACTTTACCCATACCATCTATAACCTCTACTTCATTCCCGTCATAAGTCATAGCAGGGTTAACAGCGGACGAAGATGCAGCGATAAACATATCTGCAACATATTCTGAACCTGCAGCTACAACTCTTGACTCTGGTCTAACCATAGGTACAATTTGATCAAATTTCAAATCTTCAGCGCCCACTTCACGAGCTAAAGTAGCTAGTGCCTTAGTCTCTTCAACGATAACATCCGACTGCAATTGACTCAATGAAGCCAAAGCACCAACCATTGGAGTACTGTGACCAAAGTTCAATTCAGCAAAACCCTTTTTATTTTGATTCGGATCATCTTTAAAAACACTGATTTCATTAGCGTCCTTTGCTATGTTTTTGATTGCATCATCTCCTGTCACTTCTCTAAGGAAAGAAGAATACTCATTCAAATTATCCTTCAGCTCATCACCTTTTTTCTCGTTAACAAACATTGCGGAAGGAGCATCAATATCCTTTTGACCCAAATAGTTTCCATTTTCATCGACACCACCAGTTCTTTGGATCAGTTCTTCTTTATAAACATCTAACTCCTCAATGATCGTTTTAGTCGCCTCTCTCACCTTTTTGGCCTTATCGAGTACCGCTAAGTCCTTCTCTCTATTCCCAGCATCACCTACTGCTTTTTGAATAGACTCTACCTTCTTTACGTTTTCGCTAACATTTTCTTTGTTAGTGGTTTCGAAAGCTTGATTTATAAAAATGAATTTCTCTAGTACACTATTACTAACCTGCAAAGCAAGTAAGGCAGTCAATACTAAGTACATCATGCCGATCATCTTGTCTCTTGGGGATTGTTTTCCTCCAGCCATAATTTTTAAATATTAGGTTAAATGATCGATTTATTTTGCAGGATTCCCACCACCTCTCATGGCAGACAGCATGTTTCCATAGATGCCATTCAATGACGTGATATTTGTGTTCAACTTAGTCATTCCTGTTCTGAAGTTTTCAGTATCCTTCGCTGCCTCAGCCATACCTTCCATAGCTGAAGTTACATTCGAGTAGAACTTATTCATCGCCTTCACGTGACTGTTAGCATCTTTCAACTCCATCTCATACACAGCGTTAAGTGCTCCCAAGTTCTTAGTTACATTTTGTACTTGCGCATGGAATGCCGAGGCATCTTTTGAAGCATCTGCCATTGCAGTAACTGCCACAGCTGTAGCTGCATAAGACTTATTCATATCAACAAGAGACTTAGAAGCAGACTTTACATTGTTGGCATACTCATTGGTAGCCAATGCAGCATCTCCAAGATTTGACATTTTCTTAGCCGAATCAGCCATATTCTTCATACCATCACCTAAACTCTTAATCAACTCTGGACCTACATTAGCATCCGCTAACATCTTATCCATCTGAGCAGAAGTTCCTGTTGCTACTGGAGCAACAGCTCTAGGCTTTGCTCTAGGACCATCATAATCATCTGCTAATTCAGGATAGACTTTAGACCAATCTACTTCATGGTGTTTTGGCTCAAATGCACTTAAGAAAAATATAATTGCCTCAGTAGTCAATCCAATTCCAAGCATCTCACCAGCACCTGGCAAGTGAAGAATCTTAAACATCGCACCTACAATTACAACTGCAGCACCGATACCATATACTTTTGGCATTATTGTGGTAAATAATAGCTCTTTTAGTCCACCTTTTTTTGCGCTCATTTCTTTAAAGATTTTAGGTTATTAAATTCTTGTTTGATTAAGATTAAAATTCTGACCCACTAGATCTTCCTAGGTGTGTCATTGCACATCTAAACCCAATTGAAGCTCTTGTTGAATCTTTGTATTCGTAAGTTCTAGTTCCTGTTTCCAAGTAGTAGGCAATATCCTTCCATGATCCTCCACGAATAACCTTTTTTGGTTCATCGTCATCGAAGAATGTAGGATTCAAATCCCATACCAATGGCATAGAAGCAGGATTAAATGCATCCTCACACCATTCAGCAACGTTACCTGACATTTCGTATAGTCCGTAATCATTCGCAAAGAATGTTGCTACTGGAGAAGTGTACGCAAAACCATCATCAAAATAGTTACCTCTACCTGGCTTGAAATTCGCCAATAGACACCCTTTTTGATTTCTGATATATGGACCACCCCAAGGGTACTTGTTCATATCTCTACCGCCTCTGGCTGCATACTCCCATTCAGCCTCTGAAGGCAATCTAAAGTTTGGCATTGGGAACAACCCTCTATCCGATCTGTAGGTATTCAGATGCTCCGTTCTCCATTCGCAGAAATACTTCGCAGCTTCCCAATCTACCCCTACTACAGGATAGTTGTCGAATGCTGGGTGAGACCAGTAGTACACCATCAATGGATCTCCCATGTGGTGTGTAAAATCTCTAACCCATACAGCAGAATCAGGAACCAAATCGGCAACAACAAATCCTTCAGGCAGCTCAGCTTCAGATCCTTCTACGATATCCTCCACGAATTGTCGGTACTCATTGTTTGTGATCTCTGTGTCATCCATATAAAATGGACCAATTGTCACTTGCTTGTTGAAATTGATTTGGGTTGCAGCTACATCTTGATCTGCTTGCCCCATGTGGAAAGTCCCAGGAGGAACCGCCACCATACCAAATGGCCTTACCATTTCAAAGCCATCTCGACCCATGGAACCTATCAGTTCTCCACGATCATCATAACTATCACCTCCGCCTCCGAACACGTTGAGCAAGCTACACCCTTGACCTGCAATCAACACACTCAGCATAAACAGATATGATACAATCTTTCTTACACCTATTTTATTCATAACACGAAATATTATATACACACTTTAACTTAACAAGTATACACAAAATATATTGCATAGTTCAAACCATAAATATAATGTTTCAAAAATTAGAAACACCACTTATTAGCTCTTAAATTGCATTTTCACAAAGGAGACAAAACACCTCCTACATACTTGATCACAATGTTACGTTGAAAAAAAATCAATTAAAACCTAAACCTTGGTGTTCTAACGATTTTTTTCTCACGAGAATTCAGTGCGGGTAGATTGTATCGCAAATACAACTCATGGGAAGTAACTTGTTTGGACTCACTGTCATTCACCACATAATCAAAGGCATAGCCTATACTAAGTGAGTTGTCCTTCAAAAAAGAATACCCAAGCAAAATAGTTAAAGCTTCAGAATCCCTATAAGAAACCCCTCCCCACATTTTTTCCATATATATGGCACGAACATTCACGTCATAAGTGACTCCTGACAGATTTGTTTTAACCATGACAGTGGGCTCCAATCTAAGTTTCTGCGAAAAGTAATACTGATATCTAACCAACAGGCTATACACCCTGACCTGTTCGTTCCCGCTGATGCCGTCCGGATCAAAACTGTAATTAAAATCCGATGGGATCAAATGATCAACTCCCAACGCAAACATCAAATCATTGGAAGAATACGCCATTCCCGCGGATAAATCTGGTGCCATTTGTGATTCCTGACCCAAACCCATGAATTCACTAGGATCTACTGCAATTAATTGAGCAAAATCTAACACGCGGTTGGTCACTGAAGGTCTAACACCCAAACTCAACCGACCTCTTGACATCTCTAGATGGTAAGCCAATGACAGCTGTACGTATGTGTCCTTTCTAGGACCAAACTCATCATAGATAAACGTCCCTCCTAAAGCTAAGGGAGCCTTGCCCAGTTGTAGCAATGTAGAAAAATTAACAAATTGTGTCGCAGGTGCACCTCCTTCATATTCGAATGTAGGCTCGTACCCAGTCCATTGATTTCGACTCAACAGCGTTACACTGGCTTGACCATCATAGGTTGTCAAACTAGGGTTGACATAGGAGGCGTTTAGCATAAAGTGGCTGAACACAGGGTCTTGTTGAGCAAAAGCAATGCTTGCGCTCAACCAAAAACATCCTAATAGCCAGATCAGTTTTCGCATTGGAGAGGTTTAAAAAAAACAATGGAGTAATTATAAGGAAAAACCCATACAATTACTCCATTGTAAACATATTCTAAATAGAATGTCTTAAGCCTTATTCACAGCTTTGATGTACAACTCTAGTGCACCAGTCATAGACGGGGCATTAGGTAGTGGCGCTTGAATATCCAACACCATTCCTGCATCAGTCACAGCCTTTGAAGTCGTGGGGCCAAACGCTGCGATCCTCGTCTCGTTCTGCTCAAAATTCGGAAAGTTCACCAACAGTGAATTAATACCAGATGGGCTAAAAAAGGCAATAATATCATACTTCACATCATCCAAATCAGAAAGATCACTTGCAACTGTCTTGTAGATGATTGCTTCAGAGTATTCGTAATTGTTATCTTTCAGGAAGTCCGGAATATCCTCTTTTCTGATATTAGAACAAGGAAAGATATATTTCTCTTTACTATGCTTCTTTAGAATTTCAATAAGATCCTCAGCGGTTCTCAGGCCTGTAAATATTTTTCGCTTTCTAATCACGATGTATTTCTGCAGATAATTAGCTGTTTGCTCTGAGATACAGAAATACTTCATATCAGAAGGGATTTCAACTTTACTCTCAGTCGCTAATCTGAAAAAATGATCTACTGCATTTCGACTCGTAAAAATAACTGCTGTATGCGCAAGGATATCAATTTTTTGTTTTCTAAACTCCTTGACATCTACAGGATCTATTTGAATAAAAGGCCTAAAGTCAATTTTCAACTTATATTTTTCCGCAAGTTGAGCATATGGCGATTTATCATCGCTCGGTTTAGGCTGTGAAACTAAAATGCTAGACACTTTTTTTAGCCTTGCCTTGTTTTCTGTCAGTAATTCTTCACTCATTCCAATTGACCTTTTATGAACAAATTTTTATCTTAAAAGAGTTTTAACGATAATAATCAGGGGTATAATTTCTGAGCTGCAAAGGTAAGAAATTAAATGCAGTTTTTTGACCCCCAAATTATTATTTAGAATTAAATACATCAAAACCAGCCGTATAAGTAAGAAGATGAGTACGACTAGCTTGACCACAAACCACAGGTCTGCGGCCAAATCCAATGAAGACACAAACACTACTATACTCGCGCTAAAAGCAAAGAAGGAAATAAGAAGCGATAGTCGGAAATAGGCAAAAAAATGGACTTCAATTGCCTTTTGAAATCCAAATACCCTCGCCATCAATCCTATCAACGGCACCTTGAGTATCATTAGTCCAAAGGCGATAGCAAAAACCAGTAAAGCCTGAACTTCTGAAGAAGGTAAAAAACCAAAATAAGCCACCCAGTGAGAGGTCTCACCTAATTTCAATCCAAGGTTTAAGACTGCTCCTGCAAGAAAAGCCGCATACAAAAAAATAAAGCCTATCGTAATCAGTGATAATGGCGACTGTGCTGCGATTAGCTCAAAGTTTTGTCTAACACGAATAGATTTAGATACTAAAAAATACTCATGAAATAATCGATAAAGATAGGTTCTAAAAATGACCATCAATGATAGGATAGTCAGAGAAGCTAAGATCATTCGATCGTTCTCCCCTTTGGACCGGTATATTTCGCTCAATTCGCTGCCCGTCTCTACCAAAACATTATCCCCCGTCTGCACCACCCAAGAACTCACCCCCTGTGAATCCCAACTCTTGCTATAAAGTATGAGGTTGATTGAAGGTTGATCATAATATGACCGTAGACTATCCACCGACCAAAGTAAGGTATCACGCCGCTCCGTCACAGTCATCAAGGCTGCCTCAATATAAATGGAGTGATTAGCCGGTACGATTAGCATCAATTCGGCTCCCATATACTGATTTAGGTTCAGGTCAAAAGTCACTGCGGGAACACTAGAAGTACTGAGATAGGGCACTAGTATCTTTAGATTCGGTTCATGGTTTTTCCACGAGTAGCGAAGGTCTTTGATAACGCTGAACCCCTCGCTCGCCGAGAGTCGGTTAGGCATCAAGCCCAGACCTAAGATGATACTCAGTAAAAACAATTTACGCATGTTGCGCTCTCTTTTTCTTGGTGAGCAACTCCAGTCCTACGCTAAAAACAACTGCAAAGACTCCCAAGCACAGAAGTAAAATCGTATTACCAAGTTCAGCATAGAGCCTAATCAGTGCAATCACACCAATATTGATCAATGCAAGCGTTATCACGGTCTGCGAATGAGACAATCCCATGTAGCCAAAATAATGATGTATGTGGTTGCGATCTGGCATAAAAGGCGACACCCCATTGTACACACGAATGATAAAGACACGGATCGTATCAAAGATCGGAATGAACAAAACACCTATCGTAAGAGCAGGAGCTGCAGGCACTAGGCGCATTTCTATGAAATGAATTGCCATGATAGAAATAATAAAACCGCTGACCAATGCACCTGTGTCTCCCATAAAGACTTTAGCATTCCCAAAATTATACCTCAAAAAACCTAGTATGCCTCCAGCTAAGGCAAAAGCCACAAAAGCATAGCTCATCTGGTTGTAAAAATAAAATGCTATTCCAAAGGCGAAGCATATTATCAAAACGATCGTGCCTGCCAAGCCGTTGATCCCATCGATCAAGTTGACGGCATTAGTCACACAGAGTATCACGAGGAATGTAAAAGCGTAGCTAAGCCCTATATCCAGGTCATACACCCCAAATAGCCCTTGAAAACTAGAAATTCTAATATCTGCATAAAACAACACAATACCCGCAGCAAGCACCTGCACAAAGAATTTTTTAAACACGGACACCCCGTTAATATCATCTTTGACGCCTACGAAAAAAATAATAAGGCTCCCAGCCAGAAGTTGTTGCACACCCATGGTCATTTGACCAAAAATAGCTACCCCTGTCATAAATCCTGCGAAAATACCTAACCCACCCAAACGTGGAGTATCTACCCCATGATGCTTGCGAAAATCAGGCTGATCCAAAATCCGCTTGCTGTGTGCCACGCTGATAATCGTGGGGATGGAAAACATAGAAATGAGCATCGCCCAAAAGAAGATAAGAAGTGATTCAATCATAAGTCAGAATTGGCTGTCAAAGTAAGCGAATTAAAGCATCCTTTTCAAAATAAAGCACTGTATCCAAAATGGATTTTTGAGGAATCGAACGAAAAGCCTTGGTTTTCTCTCCTACCTAAACCATAAAGCATGAGAAATGAACCGCCTGCTGTATCGAACTGCATCCCCAGTCCTACTCCAGATGGCCTGTCAGAGAAACTGCCGCGAACAATATCATACGACATCCATCCTTGATCATAGAACGCCAAAAGATATGACTTATTCTCTATGTAAAACCTCCATTCGAGATTAGTATAAACATAGCTGCCTGCATAAAATTCGTTCTCATTAAACCCGCGGATCGACCGCAAGCCCCCGAGTCGAAACAAGTCATTGAGATACAGCACATCACTCTCCATCCATCCCCCAGATACTGCGACATGGAGTACAGATCTACGCCGAACGGGCTGGTAGTAACGCACCTTGGCACTCAGGCGATACTGTGTCGTCTCCACATCGGCGACTGTATCTAGCCTAATATCCTTGTACCCTACTTGCGTGTCAAAAGCTAATGCGATTCCTTGCCTCGGAGTAGTCCTGTCATCTAACCGCCAATACTCCCCCGACAGACCATAATAATCAATTTTGAAACTTCCGCTCTCACCACTATCATCATTCAGTTCATTGCCAAGTTCGTTTTCATAGCTTGTGCGCAGCTTCATACGACCAGATGGATAATAGTCAAACGCGGCTTTTAATGACCGATTGGAGAACAAAGTGTCTTGCTTGAGTTGATCATAGCCGAGAAACAAATCCAAGGGCATGCCCAAAAAAGCCGGGTGCAAATAGTGGATTTCCAACCGCTGAGAATTGGTAGTATATCTTTCCCAGTGCAGTTCAAACTGCTTGGCAGACTGGAACAGGTTTTTGAGGCTCAAATTCAACTCCCCTGTAATATCCACCCGACTAGACCCATTAGCTGAGGGCACGAGCCCCAGTATCCCATCAAAATAGTTGACCTTCTGTCGCTCTAATTCTAATTTGATCTGAGATCGCTGTAGCGAAAAAGTACTTTCCATTGCCTTGAGTTTAACCGCAGGTATATTTTCGAGCTTATTTCCAATATCCAGCACACGCGACTCGCTGTAGTAGTGGCCATAGTTGAGACCGAGGTAGCGGCTAACAAAACGTTCTTTTAGTACGCCCGCTGGCACGACCTCCAGCGAATCAAAACGAATCAGCATACCCGGATCAATCTCCAGCCAGAGATACAACGCCTGATCACGAACGACGGATGAGTCTATCACTACCGAGGCAAAGGGATAGCCATTGTCTTCATAGTGTGACAAAATCCCCTCGATGCGTTTGTTGACCTGAGCCACACTGTTCTTGTCCCTAGACAATCGCCTCTCCTGCTCGATGACCTGATCCGAACGAAGCTCGAACAGGACACGCTCGTAACGACTACCCAGGTAGTAGTAGGCTTCTACCTGCCCCTCACGCCATGTGATGCTATCCATACTCGATAGCCAATAGCCTTCTCTCTGCAGTCTGTGGGTGACCTGTCGAGTATACTGTATCACCGCACTAGAGTCTACGGTCGAGGATGCATCTGCCAAGCGATCTGGGATGCCATGTAACACTACTTCATACTTTTGTGCAGTCGCCCACTGAGACAAGGCCGCAAATAGCATCACCAAAGCGATTAGATTATAGATTTGTCTATACTTTAGCATCCTACTTTAAACCCATTGATCTCGTGAGTGGAATTTATATCCATATTCCCTATTGCAAACAAGCCTGCTACTACTGTGATTTTCACTTCTCTACCAGTCTGCAAAATAAACAGCAAATGGTAGAAGCATTGAAAAAAGAGCTGAAACTACGCACAACCTACTTATCCGACCCAGTAATCCATACACTGTACTTCGGGGGTGGCACGCCCTCACTGCTCGACAGCCACGAGCTCGCAGACCTGATCGAGATGGTTCGAGAGACCTATCAGCTTGCGCCCGATGCGGAACTCACCTTAGAGGCCAACCCTGATGATCTGACAACCGAAAAATTGACACAAATCAAAGCACTAGGTGTCAACAGGCTCAGCATTGGTGTGCAATCTTTTGATGACGAGATATTGCAGTATTTCAACCGCTCGCATGACAGCTCAGCGGCCATAACATCGATACGTGAAGCACAAGGTCTCGGGATAGAAAACATCAGTATCGACCTTATTTTTGGTGTCCCAAATCAAACACGTGCCATGCTCCAAAAAGACCTGGAAATGGCCCTATCACTAGACACTCCTCATATATCCATCTATGGCCTCACGATAGAGGAAGACACGGTATTCGGCAAGTGGCATCAACAAAACAAACTAACCCCCATGGATGACGATCTCGCGGGGCAGCATCTCATGCTGATCATGGAGACACTATCTGCTGCAGGATACGAGCAGTACGAGATCTCCAATTTCAGTAAACCTGGCTGGCGATCTCACCACAATTCCTCCTACTGGTCTGGCACGCACTATCTCGGAATAGGGCCTGCAGCGCACTCCTACGATGGAGACAGTCGACAGTACAACGTGTCGCACAACACGAAATACATCAAAGCACTAAAAAACGGCGAACTGGCCTGTGAAATAGAGACCCTGAGTCAAAAGGATAAAATCACAGAGTTTGTCCTGACACAAATACGAAAATCAGAAGGCATCAATCTGGAACAACTGCATCGACAGCTTGATTATGACCTGCAACGAACCAAAGCAGCAGAACTCTCACAACTACTCGCCGAACAACTCGTCTACATAGAAGACAACTCGCTTACGCTCACCCAAAAGGGAAAACTACTAGGAGATTGGGTCACCGAGCAATTGATTCCTTGATTAGATAAGGCTAGTACGAGAGTTTTTTTATAATTTAACGCATTCATAAAATGTTGGCGCACCACCTGACTTAGCTCACATGAACCAAGAAGAGAAAAAAGCTTTTATGCTACTGAAGTCCCTCATCTTCCACTACCATGGATTGGATGAGGATGAAGAGAAAATTCTAAACGAGTCTGCCGATGAGCTATCAGCACACAAAGAACTCGAATGGGCCAATGCATTCATCGCAGAGGATTTCTTATCCGCCTTTGAGCGATCACGCGAACTCCTCAACAAAATCATCGGCACGCTGCCCATGGATCAAAAGCTCCAGTACCTATTCTCCGTCTGGGAAGACAACAACAAAAAAGGCTACCTCACCGAAATGGAAGCCACCGCCATGCTCAACCTCGCCAAAGACTGGGGCATCCGTCAGGAGCTCATGGACAAGGTGCGAGAGGCTTAAAATCCTTCCTTTCGGATCTCGTAAGTATCATGCTGATCTAACCAAGCTCTGACCTCTTGTAGCGATTGTTCATAATCCGCTACCATCAGCTCACCAAACTCATCTACGGGCAGAGGAAAATCTATGATCACAGGAGCGATATACTCCATCACCCGATAGCCACAGAGGATCTTTTTGTTGGAATCTGGATCTGCCGACATGCAGTTGGCTTTGTCACTTTGTATGATCCCTTCCAAATATTCAAAAATCTCAGGATTGCGGGTATATACCAGACCTGGCACAAAATCATAGACAAAATCATCATCCATAGGTGCACGACTGAGTTTGGTTAACAGGTACGCTGTGGACTGCTGATCTCCCATCCTGCATAGTGCGAGCCTGGCCGCCCATTTGTCGGTAAATGAGGCGTCGGATTGGATGATTTGGCCAATGGCACTTTTGTATGCGCCGAGCTGAAGCCAACCGGCCAGCTTGAGTGCTGTGTCCAGATGAATGGCCGTCGAGTCAATGTACTGCCCAATCGTCTCTTTGTCCTGTGCTGCAAAATCCTGCACTGCAAATCCAGACAAGCCCTCCATCACTGCATCGATGATTCCGCTGTCCTTGTCTTGCAATCCTTTGGTCAAGAGACCCACTGCTTGTGATCGGATGGATGCCTGATTGCTCTGCTGTCCAACAGACTTGGCTATCGCATAGGCCTTGGCTCTGACCTTAGGTACGGTGTCCTGCTGGTATCGGTTCAGCTCTGTCAGCAAGGTGGCAACTTCTTTGGTCTTCAATATTTTGCTGGGGATGGGATCGTAGGAGCCACCTCTGACTTGAGTCATGTATTGATCCAGGGACTTGGTGATCGACTGTGCCTGCGTCTGAAACACAATTGCCATGAGGGCGAGCTGGTAGATGATTTTTCGCATGCTTAATATTACGCAGTTCTGAGCAAATACTAAAAGGTAGGAGAAAGTAAGACTGAGTGATGGTGATTTATTGAGGGTTATAGTGGTTGGTTGTGGCTTTAGACATTGTCTAGCGTGCACTCTCATCTGGCAGGAGCTCAAGGTCATTGAGGGAAATGAAACAAAACCTCACAGGTTTCGGTCATGGTGACAGCTCTTTAAACGCGCTAAACAGGCCATCGTTTCCTTTGGTTTCAACCAGAGTGATAGCACAGACAATCTGGCAGTACTACATCCAATACGCGAGCAAGAAGCACAGCTCTATACCCATCAATTGGTCACTATTGAGTCCCACAAAGTAGGGTATGAAAGGACTACAAGTGATCGACAAATCAAACACGTGTGTTTGGCCGTCTAAACACGTGTGTTTGGAGCTCGGAACACAGGTGTTTGATCGAGCAAACACACGTGTTTAAAAACGGACGATAAAAACCCTCTCCAGGCTATTTAAACGGCACTTTCCGTAGAGAGTCGGCATGATATAGAGCAAGCCATCATGTCCTCATATCTAATTCGTGATCCATCTACCATGGGAGCTAAAAAAAGGAGACATTTTGTCTGGGTACCGCTGTTTTAAGTGTCCCGAAGGGCCACTTGGAACTAAACAATAAAATCAAGTCTTCAGACTTGTTGATCATAAAAATCCGCTCGGTCGCATTTCCGAATGCGACCACATCTTTATGGCAACCCCTCTGGTCGTAGCGTCCGCTCGATTACACATAGCTGATAGCTAGTTCGCCGATTTCACCTGCATACTGTCTCGCACTACTCCATACCCAGTCTTCTGGCTTATATACAAACCCTGCCTCTACTGGGTTGTCGTGTACATAAGCCAATCGCTGATCTATCATCTCATTGGTGGACATCTCTATGGAATGATTCTGTTGTTGCCACAACTGAAAAACTCCATTCCTTTTATGAATCACTTCTTTGTAAACGTCACGTATGAATACCTGTCTGCCGACAGGCAGGTATCTATCCAGTTGACTATCGTAAAAGTCACACGATGAGCGGACAGCTGATCTCGTATCCATGCCTGTCGGCAGACAGGGCATATTTTCTACCCATCACTACAAGATAAGCAGATCCTACAAAACGCCAAAAACGGGCGGACGCCCTTCTACATTTTAGGTCTTAGCGGACGCTACGACCAGAGGGTATTCTTACTTGTGCTTCTTATCGCATTACAAATGCTCTACCATGACATCCTCGTCACAGACGAGGACGATTGGGGTGGGGCACACCTACTCCTAGTGGATTCTTGACTTGTCCACCATTGAATCACTTGGCATATACTTTGAAATAGCATCAAATAATTCAATTATATCGGTATCAGAATCAAAAAAAGCTTCATGTTGTAATAATTTGAGTTTACCATGTTCATATATTTCCCAATAGCCCTTGCTTTTAAATTCGGGATAAAAAACAATCACTAAATCAATCTTCCTGCAATTAATTTGTTTCATTGTACTATTTTGATAGTATTTAATTTCAATAAATTCCTCTCCTATTGTTATAGATTGTATATAACTTTTAGCACGCTTCATAGCTCCAAATATCCTTGGTGTAAACACAATTATTGGAATTAGTATTTTGAATATACTAGATATAAGACTATCTGACAGTGTCCACAATATAACTTCAAGAATTATAGTATAAATTATAAATAAAAGTATCAAGTCTATAAATCTACTTATGTAATTGCTTTTATTATATTTATTTGTCCAGTTCATCTTCTATCTTTGATTTCAACAATTCTAGTTCTAGAATGGCGTCTTCTGCTTCTGATTTAGTTGTATATAGCCCAATTAAATTGTCAATAATATCAATTGATTCCATTCTTTTAAAACTTGCTGGAATACTTTTATATGGAATATCAAGTAAGACTAACCCCTCTGGTCGTAGCGTCCGCTACGACCAGAGGGGTTAGTCTTACTTTACCTGATGCCGATAAATCGCATATCCTGTACACCATTGATAACTTACTTGCTTCTGTAAAAACTAGGCTGGCTTATAAGTAAAAAGCCCCGCATCTGTGAGGCTTTCAGACATCTTATTTAATACTCGACAACTCAAAAGCCTTTAACAAGGCTTTTCCTAAATCTTCATCTGTTGCCGTTGCGTAATCTAATTCTATGTTGGGATCCCGCTCGGTCGCATTTCCGAATGCGACCACATCTTTATGGCATTTGCAATGCCTTCATAGTAGCTCCACTTCCATTACCCCTAATTCTCCTCCATAGTTTCTTGCGCTACTATAAACATAGTCATCTGCCTGACTCACGAAACCACCCTCTACCGGGTTTTGGTGAAGATAGTTCAGCTTTTCATCTATAAAAGCATTTGTCTCTAGTTGCTTGGCATGATAACCTTCCTTCCATAAAATGTATTGACTTCCTCTTTTGATCCGTTGTGCTTCGTAAGCAAACTTGTTGAGCATCCACTCACGTCTACTTTCTGGTATTTCCTTAATCAACGCTATCAATTTCTTTGAAGTAAACTTCTTAAAATCACGAATCGTGGCTACCAAATCAAAGCCTTCTTTTGAACTGACAATCAAATGCACATGACTCGTCATAATCACAAAAGCATGGACAATCAATCCCTTTTCTTTTTGACAATACTTCAGTGAGTCAATTATACAGTCACGATAGGCATTGCGAACGAATAAATCTACCCATCCTATTACTGTAAATGTCACAAAATACAATCCTGACTCGTCTCTAATTTTGTATCGATTGGCCATAAGGAAAGATAATTTGATAATTGCGGCATTGCAAATGCCTACTTAAGGTTTCAGTCGCATTCGGAAATGCGACCGAGCGGGAATCCTGCGGAACACTTGAAAGAACAGGGAGGCGCCCTTCTACATTTTAGGTCTTAGCGGACGCTACGACCAGAAGCGGTCTAATTCTAGAGTAAATGGTTACACATCCTCTTTAGGATTCATATTCCCTGACTTATAAGTCCGAAAAACCTCTACAATCTCCTCAAGCTCTTCTTTACTTATCCCTGTTACGGCAAAGTACTTTTTAGATTTATGTTTAAAGTCTATAGCAAGAGTAATACCCTTATTGATAACCCCTTTAACTTCGATGCTATTAATATCCTCAAAAGCGGTTACTTCCTTATAGTATGGCCGTAATTGATTTGTTATCTCAATAGTATTACTCTCTACATTAAAACTAAAAGCATAAATCATGTTAATAAGCAAATAAAAAATCAATGAGATCATAGAAAGAAATAGAGCTTGAACAAGAGTTACCTTTACAAGAAATATCATAATCAAAAGAGTTAAACTATAATAGACCACACCTTTACCCCATATGTAAGTAGTATCAGATTTAAGTTTTATCATTCTGCCCTCTTTTTTAGTTGTACAGTTAAGGTTACACCGCCATAAGTCACATTTACAAATTCAGCACCTGCTGCATAACCCTGAATAATATTTTTCATCGCACTGCCCGACAATGTAAAAGTTTCTATTGTTTCTCCTCCAGCTTTTACCCCTACATACAAAGAAGTAAGGTCATACAATACACTGACCTTGCTCGGCAGTATTTCCAAACGACCATACTCCATCATTTGGCGAGCTTGAATGTATAGCCCTTCACTGTCACAACCTTCATAGTCAGGAGTAAGAAAATGCTTTGAAGTAAATACACTATCTTGGCTCATTTCGTCTGCATAAAGTTCAATATAATATGGGCCTTTGGGTTTTAGATCTAAATAATCAACCCTACCAGTATCGTTAGGGTCATAATCCAAAAAACCAATAAACAACTCCCTCACACTAGGGGTGTAGTTAGCAATGTCTTCAGTATAGCCAACTGAAAGCACTCTGTACTCTTTCTGAACGGAGAAACCCTTTTGACTTGGGTCGTCATAATATACCATCCAAATTCCCTGCATGCAATCCAAAGGCGTTTCTTGAGCTCGTGCAAAAAATGATGTCATAAATATAAATGACGATAGA
Source organism: Reichenbachiella agariperforans (assembly GCF_900142205.1). GTDB lineage: Bacteria > Bacteroidota > Bacteroidia > Cytophagales > Cyclobacteriaceae > Reichenbachiella > Reichenbachiella agariperforans. The sequence goes on along the minus strand of NZ_FRAA01000014.1, from coordinate 1,618 downwards.
ATTAACACTTTCATTATCCTTAAAATTTTATTTACCTAATAGCTTGATTAACGCCCCCCTGGTCGTAGTGTCCGCTCGATTACACATAGCTGATAGCTAGTTCGCTGATTTTACCTGCATACTGTCTGGCACTACTCCATACCCAGTCTTCTGGCTTATATACAAACCATGCCTCTACTGGGTTGTAATGTATATAATCCAATCGCTGATCTATCATCTCATTGGTGGACAACTCTATGGGATGATTATGTTGTCGCCACAACTGAAAAACGCCATCCCTTTTATGAATCATTTCTTTGTACACATCACGTATGAATACCTTTCTGCCCATCACTACAAGATAAGTACATTCTATAAAACTCCAACAACGGGCGGACGCCCTTCCATATTTTAGGTCTTAGCGGACGCTACGACCAGAAGGGTGCTTAACTTAACAACATTGAGCTTGCGCCAGCGGGGCCTCCTAAAACTCTACATCCCCTTTTTTTATCCACCCGTTAACTAGCCGGGTGGATAAAAACTCAAATCTTAGCCAATCTCCTTTTTCTTCCAATATGGTAGGTACGTCACCTGAAACCATAAACATCTTGGTAGGTACATCGGGAGCAGAGTAAATAACACATTTGTCGACTTTCACCTGGGCGACCTGAGTGTCCAGATATTCTGAGATATAATTGCGTCCACTCTCTTTGCCTGCCTCATAGAGGTAACGAACGGCCTTGCTGGGCAGTCTTTCCAAACGACCATACTCCATCATTTGACGAGCTTGGATGTATAGCCCTTCACTGTCGCAACCTTCATAGCCAGGTGTTGTAAAATATGAAGAAGTGAATACACTGTCTTGACTTAATTCGTCTGTATAAAATTCAACATAATAAGAACCGTCTGGTTTTAAATCAGTGTAGTTTACTTTTCCAGCAACATTCGGGTCATAGTCTAAAAATCCAATAATCAATTCCGTAATGCTTGGTTTGTAGCTAGAAGACCCTTCAATGTAGCTAATTGAAACAACATTATGTCCTTTCCGAAGTGAAAACCCCTTCTGATTTGAATCGTCGTAATAGACCGTCCAGACTCCGTCCATGCACTCCAAAGGGGTTTCTTGTGCACTTACAAAAAATGATGTCAAAGACACAATTGATAATAATATTATTCTTTTCATAATTGGATTTTATTTAATCGCTTGATTAATGGCTATTGTCTTTTTAAAACGATCATCGGCACCATTTGGAGGGTTGTCTTTGGAACCATTAATAATACCCCCCCGCTGGTGCGAGCTTGCAGCTCGTACCTTGGTCATGTCACAGTCAAATATAGTCTATCTCTAGTAGCCCTTTTCCTCCTGCATAATCTATAGCACTACTATATTTCCAATGCTCTGGCTCTAATACAAAACCTGATTCAACTGGGTTCTGATGTATGTAATCTACCTTCTGATCTATCACTTTGGAACTCCAAAGCTCAATAGGTTTATTGTGCTGCTGCCAAAACTGCCTGTTTTGAACATTACTGTTCTTCATACCTGCTCGTTCCATCATCCATAGTAGCCCTGTCTGCCGACAGGCATGGCATTCGCATCTACTTTCTTGGGGATTCTCTGATATAGCTTGCTGTAGCT
>NZ_FRAA01000016.1 GCF_900142205.1 Reichenbachiella agariperforans | reverse complement strand
CTTTCTTTGAGAAGATGCACGAGCTACAAGCTCGCGCCAGCGGGGGCCCCTTCTACATTTTAGGTCTCAGCGGACGCTACGACCAGAGGGGCGATCGATTCCACCATCTTATTTGCAGTTACGTGAAACTATAGTCTCACTCAAAGCTCACCTACACTCAGTAGAGTCGATTATCTTGACCAATCTAAATTAATATTAATAATTTTATACTCTCCATCAATCTTTTTTGTACTAACTATGGACTTAACAGAAACATTATCATCAATTAAAATCTGAACAGTACATTTGATTGTGTCTTCGACCGTCTCAATGTCTTTGATTTTATAGCCACTAATTTTTTCTCCCTGACCTCCAACCCACTGATTTCCCCATAAATAATTACATTCCTTTATATTAAACATTGGTTCAGGCTCATACTCCCATTTAATTTTAAGCATTTCATCATTACAAACATTGAGTTGTTCAATAAGCTTATTTCTGTATTCTTGCGAAAAGAAATCAATAGTACTTAAACGTTGTCTTAATTCATCAAGATCAAAAATGTAAGAAGCTCCACTCAACTTTTTGTAACTGGGTACTTGATAATAACTGGTACTTTTGGGATATGCTTCTTCTATATACCAAGAATAAAAACCATTTACTACTTCAACCGCTGAGGAATCATTACTAGAATTATTTTGTGAGTTACAGCTCAACGAGTACATAGCCAACACTGTAATTGTTATTATATCCTTCATTTATTTAATCGTTTATTTCTACGCTAGGTCTTACCATTGTGACCGTATAAGTTCTTTCATAAGCAGTGCCTTCTCTATAGGTGTCTGTTAATGTATGATCATCCTGCTCACACAATTGATTATCATTACTCGTCCCAATGGATTCATGTGATGTTTGTGCATCATAATAGTGAAAACATGTTTGGCCATTTGTAGTTGTTCTACCTACAATAACCAACCAGTGGTCTGTTGTTTCATCTAAATTCCCTGGGTGTCCCTCATGATAATCAACACCTACCATTATAGGAATATTATCATTAAGATATTCATTTATTAAATCAATCCCGTCTTCAATATTATCCTCTACTTGGAGGTCGTCATTTTCATCGGCACGTGTCATTTGTACAACATCTTCATGACCTGGCCCTATGGCTGCATAACCCGCTGTTTCTAACATATCAGAAGCCCTGCGATAACACCCTGCTGGATCTGAACTGTCATATCCAACAAAATCCACATAATCGGTCAAAGATACATCCAGAAGTTGGTTTACTAACTCCGTTTGTTCATCCTCTTCAGCCCAACTCCAATTTTCCCAAAATGGAGGAACCAAAGATGTCCAACTTCCTTCTTCTTCAACCAAAATCCCCATGTATTTCAGCCAAACCTCAACATCATCTTCATCATCAGTCAGAATTTGAATGACTAAGACTGGTACTCCTTCCTTTAAAAAGGTAATAAACGATTGTCCATCGGAATTGTAAACCTGTACATTCTCATCATCAACCAAATCACAAAGTTCATCCACACGTACATAATTTGGTTTAATCGTATGATCGTTGCTATAAGCTGCTAATTTGTAGTCCTTTCCTTCCAAGGATATTTTTGCCAACGTAACACCTTCTTTGTGCAAAGTTACGCCGCCTTCAGCTCTATCGACTATAGCTTTGATAGCAAGATCCACAAAGAAGGTTTCATCAGTCTTCTTATAATGAGTCGCATTCCTGATTGTCCAATTGCTGTTCGAGATTAAGGCTAAATTATTCTCCTTATCATTTCCAAATCTATATTCTTTAAAAAGTTCTGCTGATTGATCCCAATAGCTATCAAAATTATCTTTCACCTCATTGTACATAGGCATATTGGGTTTCAATACATGATCTTCACCAAAAAGGCTATTATAGGTCAATAAGCTTTTCGTCCAAAAACACAAATCCAACTCACTCTCCGCATCATCCTGTGCCCAGCCGTTCATGCTCTCTGGGTCGTGGACAAAGTCCCACTGGTGTTTGTAGAGTTGGGTGCCGCCATTATAGTCCATCAGGTTGTCAGTAGTGCGCTCTCCTGCGACGAAGTTCTCTGTGCTAAAGGTGTGTCGGAGACGGAAGGCACCATGTCCCAGTTCGTGAGCGATGGTCGTGGATTGGTTGCTGGCCTTGTCGGTCCAGATGTAGCCAAACTGCCGCTTGAAGGGCATGAACCCCGCCCTATCGGCGGACAGGCCCGCTCTGTCGCTGTCCGATCCCGGGATCAGGAAGAGGTAGTAGGCGTCCTTGTCATAGTTGTCCAGGCTGCGCTTGTAGTCTCGGTTGAAACCCTGCATGTTGCTCGGGAAGCTGGACAGTATCCCACTCTCGCCCTCATCGAGCTGCGTGAGTATCTCTGCCTCCACTTGGTAGCTGCTGCTGACCTCCACCTCCCAGTGCGCCACGGCTTGGCTATAGATACGGTTGAGTGCCTCGCCTACGGTATAGGCATCAGGTACGGTGGCATCATTGACAGGGACGATGATGACCCGCTCTCTTACTTGGTCATAGCTGATGACCTGTAGCACTCCGAGTGTTTTTTCGGTTTCATTGCCCTCCTCATCTTCTTGCTTTACATAGGCGGTCACGGTCTCTGTGTGCTGGTTGCTCTTGCCTAGCACGGTGATGGCTTTGCTTTGCTCCTGTTCGCTAGGCTGACTGGCTAGTTCTCCGGTCGTGGTTTTGAAGCCTACATAGGCGCGTAGTGTCTCTCCAGCATCGTGGGTCGCTGTGACCCAGTCGGTCTGTCCTGTAGCGACAGATTTCCAAGCGACCCAGTAGTTTTCTTCCTGAACTTGTTTTTGGGTATAGCCCGCAGACAGGCCAGTAGTGGTCTTGTCAAAGGGCTGTTTTGGATCATCAAACCCAAACTTCTGCTCTGTATATGCCTCAAATGTGATGGAAAAGTCTACGTTTTCGTCCGCGCCGATCGCTGCGGGTGCAGTACCCGCTGCCTGCGATGCGGCAGTGGGCTCTGCCTTTTGTACATTCCCTTCACTGTCTACGAGCCATTGGTCTCCACTGGCGTCTTCTAGCGTAAGGGTATTGCCCTCTGCTGGCAGGGCTGTACTCTCTAGTGACACGGGTGTACCTGTCTCGTCCAGTACGGTCACCACGCCATCGGCTACTGTGACACTGGCGATCTCTACAGGTATGGTGACCACCACTGTAGGGAGATCTTCTATACCATTAGGTACATCCTCACCCTCTGGTTCTCGCTCGTCATGACTGCCAAATATGAAACTGCCTTCTTCGTCGTAGGTCGTAACGACCTTCCCTGCGATGGCTTTGTAGTCTTCGTTGATGATGACATTTTCGATGGACACTTTGAGTCCTGCGCCTTTGAAGATCGGCAAGGGAGAATAGCCCGTACCGGTATAGCTGCCGTCAGAGCCTTTGGTGGCTTCCAGTATGATGACGTCTATGCCGCCTATCTCGAACTGATCTAGGGTACGCAGGGTCTTTTCTAGTGGCGTTGGGTTGAGGTCGGAAGCTTCACCTTCTTCTCCACAGGCATAAGTCCCTTCGTCCTCGGGTCCACTGGCACGCTCTTCGGTCTTCACGGTCTGTATCGTGCTGTAGTCTCCGATATAGTTGAGACATTTGCCTGCCACTTGATATTCGTACTCCGTATTTGCCTGTAAGTCAGGGATGACCTGTGCACCAAACAACGCCTGCTCCGTATGCCATGACGACTTGCCCTTTTCGCGGTATTGTAGCGTAAACCCCGTATGTGACATCTCGGACTCCCAGGTGACCTTGATACGGCTATCATCGAGCGCTTCTCCTGCTAGGAACTTGACGGGCATGCATTCGTCCCCGTACTGAAACCAATAGGTCTCACTGTAGCCTTGGTTTTTGAAAAGATCACGACCGCTCACATCATAGGCCTGTACCCGAAAGGCATACTTCTTACCCGGCTCAAGCAGAGGCTCTGCTGGCCCATAGAGTAGCGAACTCTGTGTGGTCGTGGTACGGTAGATGGTGTTGGACGATCGTACCGCCGCATCGGGACTGGTCTGTCCCGGGAGCATCTCGTAGAGCGAAAACTCATACTCGGTACTAAAGGCGGCATTGGGAGAGGCCAAATGCCGACCGAGCCAAGAGAAGTTGACAAACTGCGGCTCAGACAGCGTAATTTTGTCGGCATTGATAGGGAAGTTGATCAGTGGGGGATCGTTGAGCACAATCCATGCAGTAGCCATCGAGGCATTAGAGACCCTAACGCCACGTGTATAATCTAGCACTTCGATCGTGAAGGTATAAAAGCCCTCAGGCAAACGACCGTTGCGCATAAAGTCTGCTTTGGTCATCCCTTCAAATGCCAAATGGTCTGGATTGAGATAATGCCGAAGGTCAAAACCTGAGAGCATCAACGGCACACCTCCCTGCAGTACCAATGGGTTTGGCACATAGGATGGCAAAGTGGTCAGACGAACGCCTGCTCCTTCTATGGTGAGCCGCAGTTTGGCACGATAGTCTACTCTGTCCAGCTCCAGTACATGAACAAATACCTGCATATTGTTAACATCCGCTGACGAATAGTAACTAAGCTCGGGGCTATAGGGAGGGAGCAGTGTCGTAGTGACCTGTACGGGATAGGTCTGCCCCTGTCCATGGTATCCTGCCGTGAGAAGCACCACGAAGAGACACCACTGCCATAACTGACGGATGAACTGAAAAGCACGGGGGTGGCTATGGAATCTAGACTGGTTGCTCATCGACTCGAAAAGTTAAAGTTGTACCCCAGTTCTGCGACAAACTCTCTAAACTGCTGCTGTGTCGTAGAATGTGGCGTATGTCGGTTGATCGCCGTGACATTGAGGTTGAATTGGTGTTTTTCTCTTAAAACATAGCCCGCGCCTATCCGCAGATTCAGTACGCTACTGTTCAATTTGTTATTGGCCTCTGACACGTTGTAGGATAAAGCGCCCGTCAGAGAAGCCTTTTTATCTCCTAGGGATTTGCGTGCAGACAGGGATGGACCATATATCAGGTTTTGCGTATCGACGGCCTGTGATACGTTGACATTGCCCGAAAGACTCACGACTAGTGCACTCGGTACAAAACTGATACTATAGGAGGAGTTAAAATTGTAATACTTGCTACCTGTATTTTGCGCTTCACCACCTTGCTCCTCTGCCGACTGCTGATAGGCAAAATTACAGTTCAGGTTTTGAGCTCTCTCCGTACTATTCCCCAATAGGAAATTAGCGCCTAAGGCTGCGTTCTGAGAGATTTGCTGATAATTGAGCGTGTCCAAGTTATCATAGGGAGTAGCTTGGTTGTATAGCTGCTCTGGTGTGCGAAAATTGACCACCGTGCTAAAGTTGGAGTAATTGATATTGGTCGTAATCTTTGGAGACACTTGGTAGTTGATGCTGAGAGATCCAGACCATCGGCTCATGGTATTGAGCTCAGTTTTGTTGAGGTTGTTGCGCTGTAGCCCTCCTCTGGCACTGATGCTCAACCGCTGATTGAGCCAGCGAGAAGTATGTGTCAGCGCGATGTTTTCTAGGTCATTGTTAAAATAGTAGGCGCCCAACGTACGGTAGCCAGGCTCGACCCGCTCATAAGCCACCCCAAAAGCATACTTCTTGAACTGATACTGTATAGCAGCATTCATGGCACTGTAGTAAGACGATGAGGCTCTGGGTTGAAACGCAAAGGAAAACTTGTTGTAGATATGGTCTGCATTGACCTCCTCAGATTGCGAATTGGTACTGATGGCACTATAGGCAATCTCGCCCTTGAAGGTCAGGTTATTGATGATTTTGGTACTGACACCTAGCCCGAGTACCAAGTTGTCTTCGGCAAACAAGCCAATGTCTGCGACATTGCTCTTCACCGAATTCGGATCATCCGATGCTTTGAAGAACGAAAAATCGACCGAGTGATCTGCTCCCCCCAGTGTAACCTTCGCGCCACCTCCCATTCGCTTAAACGCTGGCAAATTGCCCACTTCGGCAGTATCTAGTTCCACGGCCTTCTGTAACTGCCCGTACATCGCCATGATCTTGACCTTGTCAGAGGGTGTCAGCTCCACCCCTACACCCAAAAACAAATGCCCGTTTAGCGTGTACTTAGAAAATGTCATACTCCGATAGCCCAGATGTGCAGTGACCCACTTGTAGGTAGGACTCATCCCGTACTGGTTAAATGGCTGCTGAAATGAAGCGTTTTGATTGGAATAGGAAAACGACACAGGCACACTCCATCCATACAAGCTCAGGTTCAAGTTACCTGACAAAAAGTAATTATAGGGATCTCTACGATCCTCTATGCCATTGGCGGCATAAAACACCTGACTGACGTTGACCCCACCAGAGATAGTGAGCGCATCGCCTTTGCCTATGCTTTCTAGGTTTTGCGCACAGACAGAGGTCGTGATGAACCATAAGCTCACCAGTAGCATGCTCCCAAAACGAAAGCACGGCGACTGCATCGATATGTAGACTAGTCCACTACTCATTGATCGCATGAATGAGGAACTGTACCCTCCTGTTTTCGGCCTTGCCCTCTTCGGTATCGTTGCTGGCGATTGGTTCTGTATCTCCTCTACCCAATATCGTCACCTGTTCACCTGCCATTCCATGACTGAGCAAATACTCCTCGACCGCCCTGGCCCGAAGAAGTGATAGCTCGTAGTTGTCTTTCTTGCTACCGACGTTATCCGTATGGCCGATAACCTGTAGCGTCCACGCTGGGTTTTCTTTCATCAGTTTGACCATATCATCGAGGAATGGATAACTATCTGCCGTCAATTGTGCCTCTGCTCGTGCAAAATGAAAATCCTTAGAGAGTTCAAACTGCAGTGTTTTGACTTTGTCTAGCTGCTCCAATTCTGATTTCATCTGCTCTACTTCTGATTTTTGCTCTCTGACTACTGCCGTCTGCTCAAAATCAAACTGTCTCCTGCTACTCACCGTCTCTATCGTGATGGTTTTGGTTCTTGGTCTCCATAGCGTCTTACTGACTGTTACTCCGAGTTGTATTCCGTTTTGCAAGTATTGGTTTTGAGTCCCCAACGGAAAATTATAGGAGAATCCAAACGAAAAGTGGGGTTGGTTGAATACAACCGCCAGTGATGCGTCTTGGTTGAAACCATATCGTGCAATCACATCCAAGTTGCCCGACTGAATGATATCATAAGGATTGTCATTGCGAAAAAACAACTTAGATGAAACCATCGCGGTGTAGGTATTGACGCTCCCCTCTCGCTGATAATAAAAAGAAGGAGTCAGCTTGAATTTTGCTCGCTCATACAGCACACTCTCACCATGAAAGCAGAAAGTCATCGGCGTACGAACCTCTTCATCAAAAAACGATGCTTCTGGTTTATTCAACTCCCAGACACTCACACCGAACGTCGCAAAAGGTCGATTTTCTTTTTGGATATCCCAAATCAGCCCTCCACTGAGCGAGACATAACTCAACTGCTGCACCTCAAAACTCTCGCCCAATCCAGACGAAGGATCGTACCTAAACTCGGATGCAATCCACTGAGACCCCGTACTCAACTGATCCATAGAGGTACGGATATTGACATAGGTGGCATTGAGACCAAAATGTAAAAACTGTCCCTCGGTCAGCTCGATAGGTACCGCTACTGAGAGTCCTGCTCGATAGGTCTTCAGTAGATCAGATGTCCCCGTATCTTTACTGAGGCCATTGAATCCCAGTCCAAGCAGTCGTCTTCCACTTTCCTTCTCGACAAAGACATAATCAGCATTGAGGCTATTCGTATTAAAAAATTCACCCTGCCCGATGGTCAGTTCTTCTCTAAAAAAAGACAGGTCTGCATCGTAATTCATCGTAGCATACGCAGGGTTGATCAGTAGCGGTGTAAACTGATTGATCGTGTACACCGACTGCTGAGCCCATAGAGGCCCTACGATCACAACCAGTACCGATATCAAAATAAAATGCTTTCTCATCTCAACAGTCTAATTGCTCCCTTCGTATTTCCTTCGAATTTGAGTGACCTCCCATCATGAAATGATCCTCTGATTGTCCAGATATACATTCCATTGGGCAGAGGTTCTCCTCTATAACTACCATTCCACCCGACAGTCGTCGCTTCCTCTATATCCGAAGTGTGATACACCTCATTTCCGTTTAGGTCAAAAACCTGAAACTCCAATGCCGCAATCCCCGACCCATAGACCATGAACTGATCATTGTTTTGGTCACCATTTGGTGTAAAAAGGTTAGGAATAAAAATGACATTTTGCACTAGTACCGTGACCTCTCCAGTGCTTTCACACCCGTTGACATCCGTCACTACTACCGAGTAAGTGACCGTCTCTAAAGGAGATGCTTCGGGTGCAGCGAGAGTAGGATCATCCAAAGAGACTTCTGGATACCATAGGTACTCGACTCCTCCTGTTGCCTCGATCGTTACCGATTCGTCTGCCCCTACACTTTGCTGCGGACTGACTGTGATCTCTGGTGCATAATTGACCACTATGGTGATGGTATCTTTCTCCTCAGGGCAGTACCCTGAGCTTACATTTAAATAGTAAGTACTGGTGGTATCTGGGCTAACCTTGGGGTTACTATCCGTCAAAGACGCATTCAAATTGGCACTCGTCCATTCGTAGCTATAGTCAAACTGACTCCCGCTAGCGGTGGATGATGTCCCCAAGGACACCATCTCTCCAAGACATATAGCCTCATCTACTCCAGCATCTACTACGATCTCTGGATTGACGTGGATCATAACCGTATCTCTGGCATTACAGCCTTCGCCATTGACTATCTCTAGCGTATACTCCGTATCTTCTTCGGGAAAAGCCAAAGGCTGTGTTGCACTCGGGTCACTAAGCGTCAAGGAAGGACGCCAAGTATACGCCCAATCTGGCTCGGTCTGTACCGTTCCCAAAGAAATCTGTGTTCCAAAACACATCAGTGAATCAGGCCCTGCAGCTGCCACAGGCCTATCATGCACCACGATGAGGAGTGAGTCTGTATTGAGGCATTGATTGACATCCGTCAGATCAGCATAGAGCCATGTGTCTACCGAAGCAGAAAAACGAAGTTGTGCATCATCGTCTCCCACACGCATCGTCTCATCGTACCAAGAGATAGAATCCATGAGTACATAGTTCACTTCTACATCCGTAGAGTCTCCATAGCAGATTTCACTTTCTCCCTGAATGGTAAAATCAGGTAGCGCATGCACAGTCAGTGTCAACGTATCCGAATAATGACACGCATTCGCGTCCTCTACATAGAGAGATATTTCATCCGAACTTTCCGCAAGGGCTTGCCACTTCGCGCTAGACGATAACAACGTGCCGTCTTGGCCTCTCCATTCAAAAACTTCACCTACGGCGACTTCCAAATTGATACTGTCACTATAGCAATAGATCGCTTCTCCTGACAAATCAAATTCAGGTAAGTCGAGTGAGGTCACTTCTATGGTATCTCTTTGAAGACAGCTTTTGTCTGAATAGACTTCCGTCCAAATTTCTAAAGTTTCCTCTACTTTATATTTATACTCTGTTGAATGATCATGGAGCAATTGATTGCCAACTGTATACCAACTCACATCAGTCCAACTACCTGTGATAGAAAGTGAAGCCGAATCACCATAACATATAGCCAAATCCTCCCCTATCGTATGATCTGGCAAAGGATCCATGTCTATCTGTAGCGTATCGTAATTCAAACAACGATTGACATCATACACCTCTGCCACCAAGACATCTGATACATCCACCGTATAATTATAAAACCAACTGTCCTCCTCTAATACCGTTCCGTCCTCGCTGTACCAATTGACCTCATCAAAGCCAAACCCCGTCTTTAGTAGTATCGAAGATCCATAACAAATGGAGGTATCCGAACCAATATTAAACACAGGCAAATCATACATCGATACTATCAAACTATCGTAGTTCACACAGCCGTTCATATTGAAAACCTCTGCGATCAAAGTGTCTTTCTCCAGCACCTC
>NZ_FRAA01000017.1 GCF_900142205.1 Reichenbachiella agariperforans | reverse complement strand
GCTTCAGTAGTCGTAGCAGTTGTTTTAGATAAAGTAAACCCAGCCGCGTCATCATCAGTAATCGTAGTAGTAACTTGCTGAACTCCATTTTCTGTTCCATTGGTCACAGACAGAATATCTACAATTACTGATTCATCATTTTCATCGATAGAATCATCCACTGCCGTTATTTTTACCGTGCCTGTAGTGGATCCAGAAGGGATAACGATTTCAGTGATAGAAGTAGCATTAGTTCCGACAGCTGCAGTATAATCTGAACTAGAACCAGTGGCTGTGCCAGAATAGGAGAGGCTGATAGTTACATCTCTACTTGATGATTTATCTAGAGCAACAGTAAAAGTTGCAACGCCCGCATTTTCAGCAATAGTGGAATTATCGACAGTTAAACTTGCAGAAGGTACATATGGAGTGACATTTATCGTCATCGTATAGCTGCTTGCACTATAGAAAGTACCATCATATACATCAAAATCGAATGATGTATATGGGCTACCACTTTCATCTGCTTCTGGTACAAATATCACTTTAGTGATATCTGCAATGACATAGCCTGGAGCGGCGACATCAGCGGCTAACAGCGTGGTTCCATTGTCTTCCAATACTCCAGCACTAGGTAGAGAGGTGATTCTGATACCTGCAAAGGTATTATTGTCGGCATCACTATAGTCATTATTAAAATCACTAGCTGAAAATGTGTAATTCACCTCTTCGGCAGTGGTTACAGATTCATTATCGGCAATAGGTAGATTGTCATTCAAATTGTTAATTTCAACCACCCAGTCTTCTTCATCGAAGTTGCCATCTTCATCAGTGGCTCTAATAATTACTTCATAGATATTATCAGTATCATTATCCAGAGGCCCTTCAAAGTCTCTTGCAATCATTCTTACCACACCTATAGCAGGGTCGTCGATTGTAAAGGCTGCCGCATCAACACCACTCAGTGTATAAGTGAGCGTTCCGATCGGAGTACCGCTAGCAATAGTTGCTCCCACAGAAACGTAAGGATCGTTTTCATCAATGTTGGCATCCAAAATATTCGTAATGTTAAAAAGTAAACACTCACTACTAGAGGCCGTATGGTCATCGAAGTCCCAACTTCGGTTAGTTTCCAATTCATTCACTGCACTTGCGGCATTTGTTCCGTATTCCAGACCGTTTGACCCCATATTAACATTAGTAGCTGTAGTATTGGTAGTCCAGCCAATCAGCGTTCCAGTGTAATTGATACAGTCCATGCCAGAGCCATCAAACATGTCATCTCGAACCGTTGCTTCAGAGGTCCAACTGCCTAAATATTGATTAAAGGCTGCAGCGTTTTGAAACATACGATCCATATTAGTAACATTGCTAACATCCCAACCATTTAATGGCTGATTAAAGGTTATAGCGCCCTGAAACATAAGTGCCATGCTAATGACATTATCCAATTCCCAATCTTGAATATCTTGGTTAAAAGATTCAGCGCTTGCAAACATTCCCCCTATTTGTTCGACATTATTTACATTCCAATTATTTAATGGCTGATCGAAATCATGGGTATTGGAAAACATGCCTCCCATTTCTTCCACATTGTCTACTATCCACCCATTTAATGACTGATTGAAATGATCCGCATATGCAAACATTGCAGACATATCAAGGACATTATCTACATTCCAATTATTTAATGGCTGATTGAAATCTCGGGCTGATTGAAACATCCCCTCCATATTGTTCACATTGTCTACTACCCAATGATTGATGGGTTCATTAAATACGGAAGCACTCTTGAACATACCAAACAAGGAGGTTACACTGCTTAAATCAGGAGCGTCTGTTGCCGGAACATGAAGATTAGAACAACCCCAAAAAGCCGACTCCATCGAAGACCACTGATTATCGCCCCATTGTTCCACCGTAAGAATTTTATCTTTATCTCCTGTGTTGTTGAAATATATCTGAGGGAAATCACCTGAGACAGTCACTTGGTAGGTACCCGCGGCAGGAAAATCTATCGTTGTATCTCCCGTGAAAGGGCCTATTGTTGCATTAGACGATGGGTCGCTTTCATCTACCCAATGTACATAATAATTATAACCACCACCATTTGTTGGTATAGTGATTTGATCATCATCAGAGTCACCTGTGTTATCTGTCTTCCAAGTAGTCACAAAGGGTTTACTGCCCACAGGTGTACAGTCATTTGACCCGGTCAACAATTCATCTGCTGAGATCGTCCAGCCCAATCCTCCATCTACAACTGGTGTAGTTAATTTACTCCGAGCGGCAATGGCATGAGATCCATAGCCTAATTCATACATACCCACAGAGATATTATTTGGAGATGATGTATTGGCTGCCCAGCCTTGAAGTGAAGCAGAATAACTTTCACAACTCATACCTGATGCTGCAAATGTATTGAGGGGAATATTTACACCAGGGTTCAATACCCATCCACCAAGACTCTGATCAAAAGCAGACGCTACAAAAAACATGTTTCCCATATTGGTCACTTTGCTTACATCCCAACTTCCGATATCCTGGTTGAAAGCGCCATTTCGTTCAAACATATTGGCCATAGTAGTGACTTTATCTACTACCCAACCAGTAATATCCTGATTGAAACCCATCTGTCTAAACATGTGACTCATATCAGTAACCTTACTTACATCCCAGTTATCTAATGGTTGATCAAAAGAAGTAGCCTGCCGGAACATAGCTGACATATTAGTGGTACTTTCCACTACCCAACTATTTAGGGGTTGGTCGAAAGAACTGGCAGACCGAAACATAGACACCATAACCATAACATTTCTGACATCCCAGCTATCTAATGGTTGATCAAAAGAAGTAGCGCCTCTAAACATTCCCTCCATTGAGGTGATGGTACTTACATCCCAATGGTTAATAGGGTCATTGAAGACGCTTGCATTATAAAACATTTGACTGAAAGAGGTTACCTGACTCAAATCTGGAGCATCTGTGGCGGGTACTCTTAACAAACTGCAACCAGAGAATGCATTTCTCATGCTCGTCCACTCAATATCGCCCCATTGCTCAACAGTTAATATTTTGTTTTTATCTCCGTTATTATCAAAATAGATCTGAGGGAAATCTCCTGTAATAGAAACTGTGTATATGCCAGCATTCGCATAGGAGTGAGTAGCATCGCCAGTCACTCCGGTATCTTGTGCTCCATCGCCCCAGTTGACGGTATAATTGTACGTTTCGCCTGATTCTGTTGGTATGGTGATAGATTCACCATTGGTAGTGGTTTGCCAAGTGGTTATAAAGTAACCGGACTCGTCTATATCATTGATAGTAATCGTTATGATTTCTTCATAAGAAAGTGCTCCGTCTGAGGTTTCGACTCGAATGGAGTAGCTAGATTTGGTTTCAAAATCATATACTGTATTGGTCAGTAGATCGCTCCCCGAAATTTGAAAACTGGCATTATCAGTGTCTCCTGCACCAGACACCAAAGTGTAAGTATGTGTATCACCCGTATCAGGGTCTGTCGTTGATAACGTAGCGAAGGTTGTGCCACTGGCCAGATTTTCATCGACAGAAGTTGATGAGAGGCTGATATCAGAAGGTGCATCGTTGATTGGATTGACATTTACGGTCATAGTATAGTTGCTGCTATAATTATGATTGACGGAATGATTATAGAGCGCGCTAATTTCTGCAGATCTTAAGTCTCTTTCATAAATACTAATATTATCCATGCTTCCATTGAAAAAATTAGAAGAGGGGGAACTCGCAGAAGCACCAATCATTAAGTCCATCGCATCATCGAAACTTAGTGGAAATGCTAAATCTGTTGTGCCTTTGACCCCATTTATATAGATATTACCAGTGCCTGAGGCATCCATTACAAATGCGATATGATTAGTGCTAGCCGCACTATAATTATGAGCGGCTGTAGTCCTTTGATTTAATACAGAATTGCCTTCAGTACTAAACCATGTCTGAAGATTGTTTCTTAGAGAAAGTACCCAACCATCTTCACCTGGGGTAATGTCCCCAACATCTCCCAAGGTACCAATGATTCCCATATCACCATTTGAGCTCTTCACCCAAGCGGAGACAGAAAAAGGATCACCGGCAAAAAAGTTACTCTGGGCACCTAAGGAAATATAGTCATCTATGCCATCAAACGAAGCTGCGATACCATAACCATTGACCCCAGTGGTGTATGAAAGCCCTCCATTACCAGTACCATGGTGCCCATTACCAGATAAGTCGTCAGTATCTCCATCAAAAGTGTAGTAACCTACTAATCCAGAAGAAATATTTGGTGCATTTCCACCATCGTCTTTCACCTGAAATTCAAAAGTCGTGTAGGGGCTACCATTTTCGTCTGCGGTTGGTTCAAACGTAAGTAAACTCCTGTTTGTGTAATGTGTGTAGGTTGCCGCTGCAGAGCCGTTGTATTTTAATATCCCAGAAGCAGGTAGCGAGGTGAGCATAAATGATTCGTAATTGTCTCCATCAGTATCTGTAAATGCAAAGTCTGCATTAGTAAAAGTATAGGTGTTGTCCTCATCAACACTGACAGCGTTGTTAGCTGAAATAGGGTGGTCATTTACAGAACTCACCGTGATGGTAAACGGGATAGTGACTGAAGTATTTACCCCTCCATTGAGAACTCCGCCACTATCTTCAAGGGTTACGTTTACTGTGGCCGTACCATTTGCATTATTGGCAGGAGTATAAGTAAGTGTTCCGTCCGGAGCAATAGCTGGTTGCGTACTGAATAGGGGGGTGTTAGTATTGCTTACATTGAATGACAATGTCTGCCCACTTTCATTAGAAGGCCCAGTGCTCAATCCTGTGGCCCAACCGGTTTCGGTTTGTGCTCCTGCATCTTCTGTCACGGTCTGATTTGCTCCGGCAGTGAAGGAAGGAATATCATTGACAGGGGTAATGGAGATGTTCACAAAAGCTTTATCTTCGAACTGATAAATATCACCAATAGCTGTGGTATCAACGATGAGGTATTCGATCACATCCGTTCCAAAATAATCTGCGTCGGGAGTATAAGAAATTTTGTAATTACTCAATACCTCAGCTGTGCCGTGAGTTGGCGCTGTTACTATTTCGACTTTTACTTTGGGTTTTTGGGTCGCATTAGAGAAAGTGTCATTGTTCTTTACGTCGAACTCAGTGGCTACATCTTCCTGAATGGTTTCGCTATCGTCGTTTGCTGTCACATGAGGGTTATGTATTGTTGGGTTACCAACAGCTACTGCATTGCGAAGCACAGACGTATAATTGTAAACGGTTGTGTTATAGATGTCATCTAAGTGGAAAAGTGCTCTAATGTCAGTTTCATCACCTTTGAGAGGGATATTCATATTATTAGTTATTTCTGCGGGTGTCAAGATTTTATCCCACATTCTTAACTCAGAAATCTGACCATCAAAATGACTTGAGTAAGTCAAGCTAGGACTAGATACCTGAGCTCCAATTGCAAGAACACCAGGGCTGTATGTACTTTCGAAACGGTTAAATGGCTTGCTAGGGATAGGGGATGGAGTAGCAAGAATTCCGTTCAAATAGAAATTAATGACGCCTCCGCTAGCATTATCTGATGTGATAGACAGATGATACCATGTATCTTTATCGATAGTTGAAATCTGATAATATGTATTATCACCAGCGCGCCTGTAGAGTAGTTCATCTGAATTAATAAGTAAATTATACGGATGCGTATTTGTAGTGCGAGAAACACGATCAAGTATGTATTGTTGTCCCGAATTTTTTTCGGTACGAAACCAAAATTCCAGCGTCATCTGTGGCTGGAGTAAGAAATCAGAAGAATCATTAATAGACAAATAGTCATCTACTCCATCAAAATTAATAAAACTACTTATCGACGATTGCGGAGTTGAAGCATCTACATTGGTAGGGCTGCTTTCGGTAGAGCTTTCTACCGCTTTGATATAATAAAAATAAAAGGTGTTGTTGTCTAGACTATTGTCCGTATAGGTCGTAGTCCCAGCTGGGACAGTAGCAATCGGAGTAGCGCCAAAGGCTGCGGAATCAGGTTCTACCGAACGATAGATGTTATAAGTCGCTGATGTGTTGTCTGAAGCCGTCCAGTGTAATTCATTACTTTCATCACGGGAGTGTACATACAAATGAGATGGAGGACTCACATTGATCATTGGGTAAACTGTCGTAAAGCTTGCTGGGTCATCTATGTTGTTGAATTTTGTTTGAATTAAGTCAGAGCTTTGGACTGTGTTCAATAATTCAACCACATCAAGTGTGCCATCATAATAGCTTGCAATGGCTTCTGGGCCACCTAATTGAAGAGGATGTAACCATTGCGTTCTGTCTATTCCATATGTACCAGCACCAATTAGAGCGCCAGTATCAGTACCTACAGAAGCCCCGTTCACAAACATCTCTGCACTAGGTGTAGAGTTCATGTTTTCCATATTCACAACCACATATGTCCAGTCAGTGGTATTATTGAAATTGTGTTGAATACTTATAATATCTGATGAATTGGAATCATCGGTATTTCCGATGAAAAAATTAAGCACATCTGATACTGAACTTCCAGCTGAATTGATGTTGCCAAAATTTAGGTGCATCTCATGTTCATTGTCGCCGGGGTTATTCCCTGAACCAAAACCATTACCCTTGTTCCCCTGCCAAATAATGTGACGTGCGTGATCGGTATTGTCTGTTTTAAACCATAGGCCGAATGAAAAATTATCGAGTGTTTTAAAATCACTCACTGGAGTGACCATATAGTCGCTAGTTCCATTAAACCCTTTGCCTATATTTACTTTTCCACTCGAGTTTGATGTGCCTGTGAAGGTAGTAATGTGTCGAGCATTTGTAGTGGCATCATCATTGGTATAATCCATCTGATACACTGCGAGATAGTCGCTAGACCATGTGGCTCCTGAAGAAGGATCTGTTGTGACACTATTATTCCCGAAGTATAAATTAATCATGGTGTTTGCAGATGCAGAAAGGACTGGTATCTTCACCCATGCGATCAAAGAACCCGCAGCAGGATCATAATCTATGATGTCAAAATCGAGTATGGTAGTTTGATCTTCTAGGGTAAACACAATGTCATAACAAAACCCATTTTCAATTTTTCCACCAGAGCCTTCAGCTATATGTGACAAGTCATTATCAGTGATTTTTAATAAAAACGGATAATCAATTAAATCCGCTGTTCCAGAAACCACGGAATGATCAATCTCGATTTTTTTAAGGAAATTATATCCTACGGGTTGTGCAAGACCTACTATTACACAACCAATTAATAATGCAAGTACTAAACTTATTTTTCTCATCATTTCACTTATTTGAAATACTTCTGCTGCTATGCTATTTCAATGTTTTTTGAACATAGTTATCCTCTGTCCTGGGTATCAATGAAGCTTCTCAGGTCTTTGGGATAATTAAAGTTCGTGTCTAGCGGAGCTAGGTGTGGTTGGGTAACAAATCTGGAATCGTTTATTCTGGATTTGTTAATTCTTAAGTGCCTCTTTAAAAAAAGTAAATAGGGGACACTCGTATAAGAGGTTGAAAAAAGTTGATCGTATAGTCTTTGGAAAAAATGCCAAAGGCATAATTGTTATATGTATTTAGGACATAACGGCCTAACCCAGCAAAAATCGATATGGATAGAAATAACTGGAGTACATAGTTAAACAACATTTGTTCGTTAACTATTGAGAAAACTGTATACATAGCTTGGTCTAAATCTAATAATAGTATACAGGTGGGACTCAAATATAGCAATTGGCTGATTTTAAACAATCTTTTTTTGTATGTATTTACATATTTAATAGCAGTTTATTCGGTATTCATTATTTTAATCAAATTGAAGATTAATACTTAACGGTCTTATGTTCAAAGAATTCATAGAGTAACCCGAGGCTTTTGAAGTTCGAGTTTACTCTATGAATCATGATTTCCCTGAAGTGGTTATTTACTTAGATATAACAATACGATCCGTAATGACATAGTCATTCAATCTTATAATATAAATGTAGACTCCTGATTGTAAATTTCTGCCTTTATTAAAGACCAATTCACGTCTTGTATCTGCTTCCAAATAGTCATCCATTAATATACTAACCAAATACCCCGTCAAAGAATATACTTCTACACTGGCATGCCCTGATTTGGGACTACTAAATGACACTGTAACCTGATCTCTCGAAGGATTTGGATAAATCGAGTAATCCAATTTTACTTCGACTTCTGGTATACTGTTTAGTAATGAATTGGATCTAGTATTTTGATCAGTACAGGAAGAAATTACCTCTACAGATTCCGAGATGGAGCAACCGTTAAGCTCACTGGTCACAGTAGCAGTATAGTTACCAGGCTCAGATACGACAGTGTTAGCCTCAGTAGCGATGATGTCACCGTTTTCATCAGTCCAAGAGAAAGATACATTGTCAGAAGTAGAGCTTGCTGAGAGTGTAACGCCACCATCCAGACAATTGATGAGTCCAGAAGTTTGAGTAGCGATGTTGGGTTGATCAAAGTCAAATCCAACGACGACAGATTCCGAGATGGAGCAACCGTTAAGCTCACTGGTCACAGTAGCAGTATA
>NZ_FRAA01000019.1 GCF_900142205.1 Reichenbachiella agariperforans | reverse complement strand
CCTGACGAGCAAAACTTAATCCTTCGGATAAACCACACTTTCAGCCAATATCATTCGACTTCAATCCTCTCTAAAAGCACCGAAATGTCCTCGCCGATTTTCATATGAACGCTAACGACCAGATATGGCGAGTGGCCACACAGGTCTGTAAAAAGTAGAAAGGTAGTGAAATCCCGTCATATCTCACAAGGCTTGTAAGTAACTGCGCTCAGAAAATCTCTTGTCTCTCCTCAGAAGAATTGCCAGCAGATATCTCAGAAGTTTCAGGGGACGGGATGAAACGGTGAAACTGGCATCAAAGCCTGCAAATGGCTCAGTTGGCCATTCGCTATATCGCTTGTTAGCACACGTATTTCTTAATTCTTGATCAGGAATACAAGGAGCATAAATGTAAAAATTGGGACGAGAGCTTGCAGAAAGCTAAATGCAAAATCTGAAGATTGGATTTTTCTGTTCCTCGGATATTTGTGCCAAAAACCTCCGATAGGAGTTCCTCCTGTTGAGCTAGAGGCTGAGGTTATGTAGGGGTTCGTTCCAGTGTAGTGTTTGAAGAGTCTTCTAAATAGTTCAAATGGAATCAAGTGCAGCAGTGCAGCTGACATAATTAGCAGTGTCATTCCATTAGACACGTTAAAAAAGTTGGTGAGTTCAAAAGTTAATCCGAGGGCGAAAGAAATGATTCCAGCTGTTAAGCACTTTCGGTAAAAGTTCGGGTTCATCAAGTCATCGGCAAAGGTTGCAGAAAACAAAGCAGTTCCCAAGCCAAATCCGAATACTAAATACTTCAAAAGTTCAGGGTTCATATGCGATCCGTGACATGTGTGCTAACGCCTGTCTATATCCTGTGGCGTTGGTGTAATTTAAAGTGTCGGATTCAAAGTAGGAAAAATCTCCGATTATTCATCATACCTTTTTCGTCCAATGTGAAAAATCGGAGATTTTTCTGGTGCTGCCAGAAAGCATCAAAGCTAGACTTACCACTAAACCGCCATGGGATATCAGACCATGTTAGACTCATTTTATTTTCAAACCGAAAACAATGGAGCCGAATTGACGAAGTGGGGATGCGCTGTACTTTCCCTTTCGTTTGAGAGGTACTTCACGTTTGAGTTTCTGATAATTTGAATAATAAAAGCTAGAAAAACGCACTTTGATTCTGTCGTTTTTGATTAGCCATATTGCTTCGTGTTCACCACCTCTAGAATGTTCCATGACCGTTGTATATGAGTCGAAATTTTCCCAGTTATATCGTCTAAATAAAAGCGGAAGAAGCGGGTTGTACAATGTAATGTGGTCTTTTGAGATTCTAATAAACTTGCATTGCGTTATTAGCAGCAATAGCATGATAGACTGAAGTCCTAAAACGAAAGAATATGAAATCAATGCTGACTGATTTTCTATAATTTCATTGAGAGAACTGACCTTAGCTTCAAATACAAGAAGATAAGTTAAAGGGCTCATTAACAGGTTTAATCCGATGAGTAGTCCAAGTCCTCCAAAAAGCTTATATTTTGAATAGATGGTTTTATGCATTAATTGAGTCTAACGTCGACTGTATGTTTAGCTTTAGCGTCGTTGATTATTTGTAAGCTGACCATTTAGTCATCTAATTAAAACAGCTTACAAGTTAATCAATGAA
>NZ_FRAA01000021.1 GCF_900142205.1 Reichenbachiella agariperforans | reverse complement strand
GCCTTGACCCTGTCTGGTCGGGATGAGGCTCTTGTCATCGAACTCACCAGAATATATCACGAGCCCCTCGCATAGGGTGGTGATCTAGTACATGACACCCCCCCACAAGTTAACCGATACCTTTTGTGCAGCTTGCGCAAGCATGGCTTCTGTCTTGCGCAAGGGTACCTCCCTTCTTGCACAAGGACGTGCCTGACCTTGCGCAAGCTCATTATGATATCAAAGTACAGTCAATCGATAGTTGGGTTATAGTATTTTGATTGGCTTTGACAGCAGGGCAACCTATGAGCGGATCAAAGTTACGCCTTGTACCGCAAAAGGCTAAATGCGCTCCCTACCCAGAACAAAATACAAAATCACTTGCCCTGTAACCAGACGCTTTGCAAAAGCTCCAAGACTGCACAGAACAAAATACAAAAGGCGTAGATTAAATCTACGCCTAGATAAGTATCCTCAGTTTACAACTCTCTTTTTCACATGATCATTGCATCCATAATCCAACCTTTCATAACTCTTATTACCATCTCTAATCCAATAAAAATCTAAGGAACCCTTTCTTTTGAGAATACTATCACCAGCTTGTAATTGGCTAAACACGTGCGATCTTTCATTTACAAAAAGCCAAGAACTCAATGTATCATACCCATTAGAATACAACATTATCTTAGCATGATTGAACTCATTAAGTGATGCATCAATTACTACTCCATCTATCTTTTCATTAATCGCTCTACTAGTTTCTTCACATAACGAACTTTTACTAACACAACTATAACAAACAGCATGTATTGAAAAAAGTAAAAAATAAAACAACATATTCTTAATACCAAATTTCATAGTCAAAGTAAATTAAAAAGTCCATGTATAATCAAAACCATAAGTGTATCCTAAAGGCAAACCAATAGACCCACCAAAACCCTTTGAGTAATAAGAAGGTTTAGCTTTATTACTAATCCAATTTGGAAGAAATGGAGTACTAAAGATATTATTTCTTCCCGTTGAAATATCTACTGCACCTATTGAATAATTACTTGAACTTCCCCAACCTTTTAAGGATTCGAAATCAAACCGCTCATTATTATCCTTATTTTGATGAATGCCATGTGAGGTTCCAGCAGAAAAATCAACTCCAAGTGCTGGACCAAATGTAACGTAATGCTTGTATTCATTACCTACAGATACTCTACCAATTTCAAATTTCAAACCTCCCTCTGGTCGTAGCGTCCGCTACGACCTATGCATCAAAAGAGCATCCACTCGATTACACATAGCTGATCT